>NZ_FOXX01000035.1 GCF_900115845.1 Priestia endophytica DSM 13796
ATCGATTTTCAGCTTCTAATTTAGCGAATGCATCTTGAGAATGCGGTCCTTTCCCATAAGTATATTGTTTTCCAACAGGCTGTTCTAGTCGCTTCATCTCTCCATTCTTATACCATCTCATCCAGGTTTTCAGTTGGGTACGATTCCGAATCTGTAAGGTTTCCATGACTTCTTTTACAGGCACGCCTGCTAACCTCATTTCAATCGCCTTCATTTTCACTTCTACTGGATAACTTACTCTTGTTCCCATAGAAAAAACACCTCCACGTTATAGTTCGGTCATTTGTATCCGATCTTTAACGAAAAGGTGTTTTTTATTTGTCTCACTTCATGGGGTCAGTCCAATAAGGAATGGGGCTTTTTTAGTTGATTATCTTTGTGAAGCACGATATCCATGATTCTCTGCTTCGTTTGTTGAGCAAAACATTTCTTCTGCAATTGTTCGGTCGTAATAAGCCCCGCCTGGCATATGATAAATCTTTTCTCCAGAGCTTGAAATATTTCCTTTAATAGTACAAGAACCTGTTTCTTTTACAGGCTCTGGTGTATTTTGCGTTGAAGGGGTAGTGTTGGTAGATGTCTTTTCTGATGATTGAGATGAAGATTGATCAGAAGAATATGTACTTCCAACAACAGTATCATTATATCCCTTATCTGTTACATAGTTTTCATATTGCCAGATGCCTAGCTTAGCGGCTTTTGCTTTTTGTTCAAGTGCTTTAAACTCATCAAGATAGCGAGTGTTTGGCGGGAAAACGGCCACACGAGCTAAGCCTTTTTCAATAAGTATTTTATTGAACATTTTTCCATCTACATAGATATACGCTAAAAGGCGACCATACCGGTCACGTTCTTGAACACCAGGTTCAATTTCAATTTTTTTATTTGAAAGCATCTTTTTCGTAAAAGAGGATGCTTCAGGTCCTACAGGTTGAACTGGTTTGGAAGGATGAACTGTTTCTGGTGTATCGACAAGAATCAGGCGAACTTTTTCTTCTTTTCCGTTCACGGTTGCTCTTAACGTATCTCCATCAACTACGCGCGTAACAGTTGCTTGAATACGAGAAGAAGCAGTTTCCGATTCTTTTTCTGTGTCTTCATCTTTCTTTTCCGTATTTTTATCAGTACCTGATGAAGATGAAGGGTTTGAGCTGCTTTCCTCTGTGGTAGTGGAGGAAGTCGAAGTCGAATCAGATGATGTACCACAGCCAGTTAAAGCTACAAAAAGGCTAAACATCAAAACAACACAAAGCAAATAATGTTTTTTCAAAAAGAATCCTCCTTTATTCTCCTTACAGTATAGAAAAAAGAAGGCGTAAATATCACCTTCTTTTTAACTACGATTATTAATATTACTGCTAATTTTTGTATAAGTAAATGGTTTTAAAGTTATTTTATTCTAGAAGAGAAGAATCAAACCGGCAGCAGCAGGTGTAGCGAAAATTGCGGTTTTTAAAAGGGATTTTGGAGCTAGATTTGTGAATTTGGCTCCAATATAGGCACCAGACATTGTACCAATTAGCACTTTTAGTAGGAGAAGAAAATCAACATATCCTTCTGTAATATAGCCAAGACCGCCGCCAAGTGAAATTGGAATAATAACGAGCATTGTTGTTCCAACTGATTGGCGAACAGATAAATTTAATAACATAAGAAGACCAAGCTGAATAAATGGAGCTGAGCCAATTCCAAATGTTCCAGACATAACACCTGTTATAATTCCAAGAATAATACTCTTTATCCAAAGTTCAGCGTTTCCCATTAATTTTTGGTTTGCTGTATCTTTTAACAAAAACAGTTTTACTAAAATGAGAATAGCAGATAAGAAAAGCATACTAGCAGTAAGGTAGTGTAGGAAATCTGCAGGGATGAGAGCAGCAAACTTAGCTCCAATAAAGGACCCGATTGCAGCAAAAATCCCAACGATAAGACCGATCTTCAAATGAATATTTTTCTCTTGAAAATGACTATAAGCTCCTGATAGGCTAGTAAAAGACATTGCAGCAAGAGAGGTACCAAGTGCTGTATGAATATCAATACTAAATACAACGGTTAAAAGAGCAATTACGAACCCAGCACCTCCAGCTCCAATGAAGCCAAGGAGAGCTCCAAGCACGAGCATGGTAAGAATAATAAGCATGTTGTATATCCTCCTAATGAAATAATTAAAAGAACAGAGGAGGAAAAAAGTAAAGTTGATAATTCCTGACCGTTCCTCTTATACTTTTATAGTCGACTGAATCTTGTCGACCACTAATTATTTTACAAAACGAAACTTATTTATACAAGAAGAGAAAAAGAAAAGAGGGATAAAGTGAGTGACTTTAAAGTTCAAAAGCCATTACCATATTATGAGCAATTTTATAATCAAATTAAAAAAATGATTTTTACAGGGAAGTTTAAACCAGGACAGCGTATTGTAGAAACTCAGCTGGCAAAAGAGTTTAATGTAAGTAAAAGTCCGATTCGGGAAGCAATTCGTCTTTTAGAAAAGGAAGGGCTTGTGCATGTTGATGAAAAATCGAGAGTTATGGTCTACAACCCAACAGTGCGGGATGTAGAAGAGATTTATTTTTGTCGTATGGCTCTTGAATCATTTGCGACAAAGTTAGCAACTGAAAAAGCAAGTGAGGAAGAAATCTCTCAATTAGAACACGTCTTAAAGAAGACAGAAGAAGTAGCCGTAAAAGAGAATTGTCAAGATGAGCTGATTCACCTTAATGAATCTTTTCATTATATGATTGTTGAATATACAAAAAATGCTCGTTTAAAGAAACAGATTGATGAGCTTAATTCTCTCGTACACTTTTGTCGTATTTTAAACTTTCGAGGAGAAGAGCGAACAAGCATTATTTTAAGTCAGCACCACGATATTTTTGAGAAAATGAAAAAGCGAGACAAGGAAGGGGCTTCTGCCTCAATGGTCCAGCACCTTGAACACGATTTGGCTCACTTAAAAGAAGTATTAGCAGAACAAGATTATAGTTAACGTTAAAAGACTCTTTCTCATGATGGAAAGAGTCTTTTTTATTACAAGGTCCTAATGAAAAGCAGGAAAACTAGAGTGGTGTCGGACGTTTAAATAGTAAAATAAGCGTAAATAATATAAGATGATAGAAAATAAAGTAAGTTTTGAAAATTACAAAACACAAGTTTTACATTAATAATTATATGTAAAAAATAGCGAAAATTTTAAAAAGAAAGAAATGAACATGATAGACTAGTAAATAGGTAAAAATTTGGAGGTTAGGTGATGATACAAGCACAGTTTGTTCAAAGAAAAGCGGAAGAAATTATAAATAGTATTGAAACGATTCTAGTTGGCAAAAGAGATGTTGTAATGCTTAGTTTGGTTGCTCTTCTTTCTAAAGGTCATGTTCTTCTTGAAGATGTTCCAGGGGTTGGAAAAACAAAAATGATGAAAGCATTAGCAGCATCAATTGGAGCAGATTTCAAAAGAATTCAATTTACTCCAGACCTTCTTCCATCAGACGTTTTAGGTGCATCCATTTATAATCAACGTGAGAACGAATTTGAATATAGACAAGGTCCGATTATGGCTCAGTTTGTGCTAGCTGACGAGATCAATAGAACATCTCCCAAAACCCAATCGGCTCTTTTAGAAGCAATGGAAGAAGGATTTATTACAGTTGATGGAGTAACGCGTCCTTTGCCAGAACCTTTCTTTGTAATGGCAACACAAAACCCCGTTGATTTTGAAGGAACGTATCGCCTTCCCGAAGCTCAGCTTGACCGATTTCTACTTAAAATTAAGATGGGGTATCCAACGCCAGAGCAAGAAATGAATATTTTAAAAACATCACTCACATCTCGTGCAAGCGTTGATTTACCTTCTATTATTACAATGGATGAACTAAAAGAACTTCAAAAGGAAGTTCAGTTTGTTCATGCAAGTGATTTAGTGAAAAGATATATTGTAAGCATTGTAAATAAAACAAGAAACCATCCACTCATTCAATTAGGTGTAAGTCCTCGTGGTTCTATTGCTCTTTTAAAAGCCGCTCAAGCATTTGCGCTGCTTCAAGGAAGGGATTATGTTATTCCAGATGATGTCCAACTTCTTGTTCCATCCATTTTGTCTCACCGAATTACAGTTAATGCACAAGGAAGCTTTGAACGTAAAGATGCTGCAGATGTTCTTCAAGAACTTCTACATGAGACATCTGTACCTGTGATTGGATAGGAGAGGTGTGCTTTGAAGATTTTGAAAACAATTCGTGAACATTATATAACTCAGCTTTTCACAGTAGTTTTTATGGTAGGGTTTCTTTTTTCGTATGCTATGTTTCAAGGTGGGTTTGTAAGTTGGTTTTTACTTTATAGCTTTTCTCCTATTCTGCTTTATAGCTTTCTTTTGCTTTTGTATCCGGTAAAGAGAGTGAAAGTGAAGAGAAGTCTTGAAAAATCCTCCTATTTCTACGGAGAAACGGTAAAGTTCTCCATAGAAATTGAGCTCAAGAGATTCTTTCCAATCGCATTTCTCATTGTTGAAGAGAAATGCCCAAAAGGATTAGAGGGAGAAACAAATAAGCTAAGAAAGATCTATTCGCCATTTTTTAAGCGTCATATCACATTTCACTATGAAATACCGAATGTTAGAAGAGGGGAACATGAGTTAACAGAACTTACGATTAAAGCAAGTGATTTATTTGGTCTTGTTTTTAAAAAAGGAAGAATTAAAATTGAAGATTCTTTTATTGTGTTACCAAATGTTCTAGACGTTCAGCCATTTATTCAAAGCTATAAAGAACAAGAAGGGGAAAAGCTCAGTCTCCACAAAGGAAATCATTCAAATATTGTTTCGGGAGTCCGAAATTACATTGCAGGGGATAAGTTTTCACAAATCCACTGGAAAGCCTCAGCTCGTGTTCAAGGACTTGTTTCAAAAGAATTTGAATCAAGAATAGAGGAAGATGAAGGGATTGGGCTTTTAGTAGATTTACGAAATGACAACTACTTTGAGCAGCGAATGTCGCTTGCAGCTTCCTTTATGTACTGGATGGCTACAAATGATCAAAAATTTCAAATCCTTCTTATTGGACGAAAGGGATACAGTGGGAAAGTGGAAAGTCTTGATGAGATGAAGCAGGTTCTCTATTATTTAGCAACTGTCAAAAGCGAAGAAGACTACCCATTTTGGGAGCGAGCTCCACATGAACTTCAGAGGTGGAGTCGAATGAGAGAATTGCTCGTTTTTCCAAGTGAGCAAGGAATAAGAGAAGCTGCAATGCTGGAAAAAGCACCAGCAGCAAAACTCCATATGATCATTCCGAACGAGGGAGCGCAGTATAGTGCCCTGAAGTCCTCTTCGTTTGTTTTACATGAAGTAAATATGGATGCTTTTGAAAATGGAATAATTGAGGTGAGTCGACAGTGGGGTAACAGTGCATAACAAAATGAATGTTTTTACACAGCTGCTTTTGTATTTTGGCTCGTTCTTTCTCTTATGGGAATGGTTAAAACCACTCGAAACCGTTACAAATACAGGAGGCATTCAGTACTTTCTAACCTTCATTATCTTGAACTTTCTGCTAGCGATCTTTGTGCCGTCCCTTCTTATTAAATGGACAGTCAAACTTGTTTATATGTATTGGAGCCTTTATCAAATGTTTGGAGAAGGAGGACTCGCTGACTTTTCATTGCTTTCTATCTTGGTTGAAAATCTTTCAAAAGATTTTGCAAGTTCTTCATGGATGGATGTTTATAGCTTAACAACCTTATCAAGAACAGTTTTGTTTTTTCTCATACTATGGGTAATGTGTTACGTTATCTACTATTGGGTGATTTTACAAAAAAACATCTTCTTTTTCTTACTCTTAACGCTTATATACGTTACAATTCTTGATACTTTTTCACCGTATGATGCATTTGTGCCAATCATTCGCATTATATTTATTGGTCTATTTTTACTGAGCTTTTTGCATTTTGAACGCTTAAAAGAAGTCACAGAGAACAGAAGAATAAGTCGAAAGATGACGGTGTTATCGCTAATCATTATTATGATTTCTATGACCGCAGCTTATATTGCGCCAAAACCTTCTCCCCAGTGGCCTGATCCTGTACCATATCTCCAAGGATATGCAGAAGGAGTATACAATGGTGACTCAGGAAGCGGCCAAAAGAAAGTTGGGTTTGGAGAAGATGATTCTGAATTAGGGGGAGGATTTTCAGGAGATGATACGCTTATCTTTACAGCAGCTACAACTCAAGATAACTACTGGAAAATTGAAACAAAGAATACCTATACAGGAAAAGGGTGGGTTGCTAGTGAAGATGAGACGAATGAATATGAGCTTGATAATTTAAAAGGCATTTTTCAGTACAATAAAGAAACGGTGCCAAATGAAAAAGCGGAAGCAGAGCTTACATTTGCTAATCCCTCCTCATTAATTATGTATCCAGCTTCTTTTAATACAATTAGCAGTAAGCCTGAGAGCGACTTTTTAGTTCAATCAGTTGAAAAAGAGCGTATTGTTTCAGAACAAGGAGAAGTGAAGTCTCTTCAATATACGTATGATTATCCTGAGTATAAAGTAGAAATATTACGAGGTCTCGGAAGTGAGAAGGATGAAAAAGAAGGTAATCCTTTATTTCAGCAAACATATACGCAGTTGCCTGAAAACGTACCACAGCGTGTACGAGATTTAGCCGTTGAGATTACAGGTGATCAAACTAATCGTTATGATAAAGCAAAAGCTATTGAATACTACTTTTCAGAAAAACCGTATGTGTATGATACAGAAGATATTGCGGTACCGAAGGGAAATGAAGATTATGTCGATCAGTTTTTGTTTGAAACAAAAAGAGGATACTGTGACAATTTCTCTACCTCAATGGTTGTGTTACTTCGCTCTGTTGATATTCCAGCTCGTTGGGTGAAAGGATATACACAAGGGTCTTATGTGGAGACAGAGGGAGACAAAGATATTTATGAGGTGACAGAGAATAATGCTCACTCATGGGTTGAAGTTTATTTTCCAACGCTTGGTTGGGTTCCGTTTGAGCCAACAAAAAGTTTTAGTAATCCGTATGATTTCACATACGACCTAGAAGAAAATGAAAATGCAGCAGTAGAAGAAAGTGATGATACAAGAGTAACTCCAGCAGCTGCACAACCAGTTCAAGAAGAAGAAAAAAGTACTGCAAAGGAAGCGAAAGAGAGTGGAAATGGCTTGTTATCATCTGTTAGTATAGATAAAATTTGGGTAATCCTTCTTTTCCTAATTGTTCTAATTGGAGTCATCCTTTATGTAACAAGACAGAAATGGATGCCAACATTTTTAATTAGAATGTACCGCCCAAAAGACGATAAAGCATCTTTTAATAAAGCGTACAAATCTCTTTTAAAACAGTGGCAGCGTAAAGGGGTAGCAAGGGAGAAAGGACAAACTCTTCGGCAGTTTGCTGCAGAAGTTGATGAAAGAATTGGAACAAAAGAGATGAGCAAACTAACGTTTTATTATGAAGAAATGGTTTATAGGGAACAGTATAAAAGAGAAGATTCAACAGCAATAATTGAATTGTGGGAAAATTTAATTAAAAAGGCAAGTTCTTGACCGTCTTATCGCACATTGATAGAATAATGTCAATTGATACAGTAGACAAGCTTAACGTATAGACGAACATGTTCCGCTTTGCTCTGTTGCATCGTTTGAAAAGAACGGTTGTCCTTCATATATACTCGATAATATGGATCGAGAGTCTCTACCGGAACACCTTAAACGTTCTGACTATGAAGGCAGAAGATTTAGATTGAGGTTTTCTCAAGCTAGAATTCTGCCTTTATTTTTTATGAAGGTAAGAGTTCTAGCTTTTTATTTTTATTCTGTTTTTATGTTAGGTACAACTGTGTGACAAATTTACTGAAGAGGTGAACGTTGTGGAAGGCATGATTCTTGTTTTAGACTTTGGGAGCCAATACAATCAGCTAATTACTCGTCGAATTCGCGAGTTTGGTGTGTATAGTGAGCTTCATCCTCATACAATTACTCCTGAGGAAATTAGAGAAATGAATCCAAAAGGAATCATTTTATCAGGTGGACCAAACAGTGTGTATGGAGAAAACTCATTCCGCTGCGATCCAGAAATTTTTGAATTAGGCATTCCAGTGCTAGGTATCTGCTATGGTATGCAACTTATGACTCATCATTATGGTGGAAAAGTAGAAGGAGCAAAACATCGTGAGTACGGAAAAGCATCTATCCAAACTCAAAATGAGTCTCTTTTATTTAAGGATTTACCAGATGACCAAATCGTTTGGATGAGTCACAGCGACCTTGTTGTTGAAACTCCTCCAGGATTTGATATTGATGCAATTAGCCCAGCTTGCCCAATTGCTTCTATTAGCAACAAAGATAAAAATCTTTATGCAGTACAATTCCATCCAGAAGTGCGTCATTCTGTATACGGAAATGAATTATTAAAGAACTTCGTGTTTGAGATTTGTCACTGTGAGGATAACTGGTCAATGGAGAATTTTATCGAGGTTGAACTTGAAAAAATTCGTGAACAAGTCGGCGATCGTAAAGTTCTTTGTGCACTTAGCGGTGGTGTAGATTCTTCTGTTGTTGCCGTTCTTATTCATAAAGCAATTGGTGATCAGCTTACATGTATCTTTGTTGATCATGGTCTTCTTCGTAAAGGTGAAGCAGAAGGCGTTATGAAAACATTCAGCGAAGGCTTCAATATGAATGTTATTAAGATTGATGCGAAAGAGCGCTTTATGAGCAAACTAGAAGGCGTTTCAGATCCAGAGAAAAAGCGTAAAATTATCGGTAACGAGTTCATTTATGTTTTCGATGATGAAGCAGCTAAACTAGAAGGCATGGATTTCCTTGCTCAAGGAACTCTTTATACAGATATTATTGAGAGTGGTACAGCAACTGCTCAAACAATTAAATCACACCATAACGTAGGTGGTCTTCCAGAAGACATGCAGTTTACGCTTATTGAACCATTAAACGCGTTATTCAAAGACGAAGTACGTGCACTTGGTACTGAGCTTGGTATTCCAGACGATATCGTTTGGCGTCAACCATTCCCAGGTCCTGGCCTAGGAATCCGTGTACTTGGAGCAATTACTGAAGAGAAGCTAGAAATTGTTCGTGAATCAGATGCAATCTTGCGTGAGGAAGTAAGTAATGCTGGATTAGAACGTGATATCTGGCAATACTTCACAGTTCTTCCTGATATCCGTAGCGTAGGAGTTATGGGAGATGCACGTACGTATGACTATACAATTGGTATTCGTGCGGTAACATCTATTGATGGTATGACATCTGACTGGGCTCGTATTCCATGGGATGTACTTGAAAAAATCTCAACGCGTATTGTTAATGAAGTATCACACATTAACCGCGTTGTGTACGATATTACAAGTAAGCCACCTGCAACAATTGAGTGGGAATAAGATCAAAAAATGTAAAAGCGAACGAAAACGAACATTCTTTACAAGAATGTTCGTTTTTTTATTGCGCTTTATTTAAAACCCTGCTAAACTAACTAAGGATAATAAAATAAAGTTCTCTTTCCATCGTATAATTTGGGGAATATGGCCCGAAAGTTTCTACCGAGCTACCGTAAATGGCTTGACTACGAGGTACAACAAAATAAGGGGGAAACCTCTGTCAATTTTGTTGTTCTTTGCGTCAGCTTTAAGTACTTTCGGTATAGGAAGTGCTTTTTTGTTTTTTTTAAGACGCTATATCTAGGAGGAAAATATACAATGAAGAAGTATTTTGAGTTTGATAAGCTTCGAACTACGTTTCGAACAGAAACATTGGCGGGTTTTACGACGTTCTTATCCATGGCTTATATTTTATTTGTAAACCCAAGTATTTTATCATTAGCAGATACAGAAGGACTTCCAGATTCAATGCATATGGATCAGGGAGCAATCTTTACCGCAACAGCTTTAGCTGCTGCATTTGGTTCGATTATGATGGGGATTTTAGCAAAATATCCAATTGCACTAGCGCCAGGGATGGGGCTTAACGCATTCTTTGCTTATTCAGTTGTTCTTGGTATGGGTGTTCCTTGGGAGACAGCTCTTGCAGGTGTTTTTGCTTCAGGGCTTATCTTTATTTGTTTAACTGTTGGTGGAATACGAGAAAAGATAATTAATGCAATTCCAATTGAGCTAAAATATGCAGTTGGAGCAGGAATTGGACTCTATATTACATTTATCGGGATGAAAAATGCGGAAATCATTGTAGCAAGTGAAAGTACATTTGTTGCTCTAGGAGATTTGGCAAAAGGATCAACGCTTTTAGCTGTATTTGGACTAATTGTTACGATTATTCTATTAGTATTGAGAGTTAATGGTGGAATTTTTATTGGGATGATCGTTACTGCTATTGTTGGGATGCTTACAGGACTGATTAATACTCCAACGAGTATAATTGCCCCGATTCCAAGCATTGAGCCAACATTTGGCGTAGCAATTTCTCACTTTGGTGATGTTTTTAACTTAGATATGCTCGTTGTAATTTTAACGTTTTTATTCGTCGCTTTCTTTGATACAACAGGTACACTTGTTGCGGTAGCAACGCAAGCGGGGCTTATGAAAGATAATAAGCTTCCAAGAGCGGGCAAAGCATTGTTAGCAGATTCAACAGCAGCAGCTGCTGGAGCTTTATTTGGAACATCAACAACAACAGCTTACATCGAATCAACAGCAGGCGTTGCGGCAGGAGGACGAAGTGGATTTACATCAGTAGTAACAGGGCTATTCTTCCTAGTAGCATTATTTTTCTCACCTTTACTAACTGTTGTTACTTCAGCTGTAACAGCACCTGCATTAATTGTTGTAGGAGTTCTTATGGTAGCAAGCCTTCGTCTTATTAAGTGGGATGAATTTGAAACAGCTGTACCAGCCTTCTTTACATTAATTATGATGCCTTTAACGTATAGTATTGCAACAGGGATTGCGATTGGTTTTATCTTTTATCCTATTACAATGTTGTTCAAAGGAAGAGGAAAAGAAGTGCATCCAGTGATGTACGGATTGTTTGTTATCTTCCTGCTATACTTTATTTTTCTTGAGTAGAACAGTAATGTCGAGCAAGCCTTCTTTATTGAAAGAAGGCTTTTTTGTATCTAAAAGTTTTGTAAGTGAAAGGACAAGAGAAGCGGATTATTTTATGGTAGAAAAATATGAAAAAAGGTATTGACCATTAAAATTGAACGTGGTATATTATTAAACGTTGCTGCAAAAACAAACAGTAACTTAAAAAAAGAAATGTAAAAAGTTGTTGACACCGGGTTAGAATGGTGATAACATAGTAAGAGTCGCTAACAACGACACATGAAAGATTGACCTTTGAAAACTGAACAAAATACGTCAACGTTAATTCTATTTTATTTTTAAAACAACGTTTCTTATTAGAAACAAAAAGCTATGGACATCGAAAGATGAAACCAAACTTTCTATGGAGAGTTTGATCCTGGCTCAGGACGAACGCTGGCGGCGTGCCTAATACATGCAAGTCGAGCGGAGTTTTGAAAAGCTTGCTTTTCAAAACTTAGCGGCGGACGGGTGAGTAACACGTGGGCAACCTGCCCTTGAGACGGGGATAACTCCGGGAAACCGGAGCTAATACCGGATAACACAT
>NZ_FOXX01000034.1 GCF_900115845.1 Priestia endophytica DSM 13796
CCCCCCTCAAGATGAGACTTCCCATTCTTCGGAAGTAAGATCCCTGAGAGACGATCAGGTAGATAGGTTAGAGGTGGAAGCATGGCGACATGTGGAGCTGACTAATACTAATCGATCGAGGACTTAACCTAAGAATTGATCATAATCGGATATGTTTTTCCTTGCCTTGTTATTTAGTTTTGAGTGAACAACTCTATATAGTCTGGTAACCATAGCCAAGAGGTCACACCTGTTCCCATGCCGAACACAGAAGTTAAGCTCTTGAACGCCGATGGTAGTTGGGACTTTGTCCCTGTGAGAGTAGGACGTTGCCAGGCACCATAGAAAAAAGGCTGATCTATTATAGATCAGTCTTTTTTGTATAAGATAATAAGAAGTTTTTCAGTAAGAATGGACTCTTTATTTTAGTTACCTCAAGGAATTTAACAATAAATGGATAATCTTTGGAACTATATGAATGAAGAAGTTCATACCACCACTCTGTTTCATAACGAGAAATCATACTTAAATTATAAAGCAGAAGATAGTGTACTAATATTTCAGGTAGCATTCGACTTAGTGGCTTAATAAAAGGGAAACAATATACATCTTCTTCTAGAGAATAAGAAAAAGGAGCGCAGTGAAGAAGTGCTTCTTTTTTTAAAAGACGTGGATTGATTTCTCGCTCTGCTAACATATCTATGTCAATTAATTGGGGTCTTAAGTGCGAATAAAAATATTCATGAAATCTCCTTTCACTCATCTTGTAATAATCAAAGGCGAGATCAGAAAACACCCACCGGTCGTCATGAATTGATCCAAAAACATGAGAGACTTCTCTTCTGTATAAATGTTTAAAAAGTTGATGAGTTTCAGGAATTTGAATAAGCAATTCTTTCATCGAGTACTTCTCATGTTCTAATACCCCTAAATTAAATAAAGTTTGGTCAATGTGGGAGAATAGTCCGCTCTTTTGTATTTTTACCTCATCATCAAGAAATTTGTAATCTTGCTTTTTTCTTTTTCTCGTTGAAACTCCATGTGCTAAGATAGAAGTATTAGCAGGGTATTGACTGTCTTTCACAAGAAGGCATGCTTTTAAAAGTTGACTAATGCCATAAAAAAGCAACATTGGTTGAATAGATAGGGGAGCTTGCTCCGCTAATTTGTAATAATTTTTACTGTGCTCTAGATAATAAATAAAGGGATAACAGTTCTCGAAACTTTTCTTTTCAGCATCTGCTTTATTTAGTTTCTGACTATAGTGATGAGATAGAAAATCTTGAGTAAAGGGAGCGGCATAAAACACGGACAAATCGCTCCATATGTCCTGTTGATCGTTCATAAATATTAATACCTCACTTTTTTGAATAATCTAACATATCCCAATCTTGTTGACATAACAAGGGTTGGCTTGTTAATCTACTAATAATATTTTGGCGTTTAAAGGAGGATTTATTTATCATGTGGGAATCAAAATTTGCAAAAGAAGGTCTTACATTTGATGATGTGCTACTTGTTCCAGCAAAATCAGAGGTTTTACCAAAGGATGTAGACCTAAGCGTAACGTTAACAAAAACGTTGAAACTTAATTTGCCATTCATTAGTGCAGGAATGGACACTGTAACTGAAGCCGATATGGCAATGGCAATGGCTCGACAAGGCGGTTTAGGAATCATCCATAAGAACATGTCTATCGAACAACAAGCAGAGCAAGTTGACAAAGTAAAGCGCTCTGAACGCGGGGTTATTACAGATCCATTTTTCTTAACACCAGAACATCAAGTTTTTGATGCTGAACATCTCATGGGAAAATATCGTATTTCAGGTGTTCCAATTGTTAATAACGAGGCAGAACAAAAATTAGTTGGAATCTTAACAAACCGTGATCTTCGTTTTATTCAAGATTACTCAATTAAAATTAAAGACGTTATGACAAAAGAAGATCTTGTTACAGCTCCTGTTGGAACAACATTAAAAGAGGCAGAACAGATTTTACAGCAATATAAAATTGAAAAACTTCCTCTTGTAAATGAAGACAATGTTTTAAAAGGTCTCATTACAATCAAGGATATTGAAAAAGTTATTGAATTTCCAAACTCTGCAAAAGACCCACATGGCCGATTGATTGTTGGAGCTGCTGTTGGAGTAACAGCTGATACAATGATTCGTGTTGAAAAACTTGTACAAGCTGGTGTAGATGTTATCGTTTTAGATACAGCACATGGACATTCAAAAGGCGTACTAGAATCTGTTAAACAAATCCGCGCTGCATATCCAGACCTTAATATTATTGCTGGTAACGTAGCAACTGCAGAAGCAACAAGAGATTTAATTGAAGCAGGAGCAGATGTTATTAAAGTTGGTATTGGACCTGGTTCAATTTGTACAACTCGTGTTGTAGCAGGTGTTGGAGTTCCCCAAATTACAGCAGTATATGACTGTGCAACAGAGGCACGAAAGCATGGTATACCAGTTATTGCTGACGGAGGCATTAAATATTCTGGTGATATCGTTAAAGCTCTTGCTGCTGGTGGTCACGTTGTAATGTTAGGAAGCTTGCTTGCAGGAACTTCTGAAAGCCCTGGAGAAACAGAAATTTATCAAGGTAGACGTTTTAAAGTATACCGCGGTATGGGTTCTGTAAGTGCAATGGAGCAAGGAAGTAAAGATCGCTATTTCCAAGAAGATAATAAAAAATTCGTGCCAGAAGGTATCGAAGGACGTGTTCCTTATAAAGGACCTGTTTCTGAAACAATCTACCAAATGACAGGTGGATTAAAATCAGGTATGGGGTACTGTGGAAGTAAAAACCTAGAAGCTCTTCGTGAACAGGCACAATTTGTTCGTATGACTGGTGCTGGTTTACACGAAAGTCACCCACATGATGTGCAAATTACAAAAGAATCACCAAATTATTCTTTACGCTAACCGGCAAAAATGCTCTACCATTTCAGGTAGAGCATTTTTTATTTCCTTGGAAAGCATGACCTATAGACCTATTCATTTAAAGTTCCCTATGGTAAAATAACGCTTATGTGAACATGACTTTGGAGGGTAAAAAGTGAAATTAACACAACGTTTATTTGTAGGGATAGTAGCGAGCATCTTAGTGCTACAGCTGTGGATGGTAGCACCGATTGCTCATGCACAGGAAGTAGATAAACCAAATCTAGAATCAGGTGCAGCTATTTTAGTGGAAGCTCAAACAGGAAAAGTTTTATATGAAAAAGATGCAGATGCAGTGCGAGGCATTGCAAGCATGACAAAGATGATGACGGAATATTTATTGCTAGAAAATATCCATGAAGGCAAATTAAGCTGGGATGATACATATGAGCCAAGTGATTATGCTTATAAGATTTCGCAAAATTTAAGTTTATCTAATGTACCTCTTGCTAAAGGGGAAAAATATACGTTAAGAGAGCTTTTCGAAGCAATGTCTATGTATTCAGCAAACGGTGCATCAATTGCAATTGCAGAGAAGATTGCAGGAAATGAAACCAATTTTGTTAAAATGATGAATGAGAAAGCTCAAGAACTTGGAATGAAAGATGCGAAGTTTGTGAACGCAACAGGTCTTTCAAATAGTGATTTACAAGGGATGCACCCTAAAGGAACAAAAGCAAGTGATGAGAACTTAGTTTCAGCTCGTTCAACTGCTAAACTTGCTTCACATCTTATTAATGACTATCCAGAAGTATTAGAAACTTCTAAACTAAAAGAGAAAACGTTTCATAAAGGAAAAAATGGTGAAACGCAAATGAAAAGCTGGAACTGGATGCTTCCAGGACTTGTTTATGAATATAAAAAGGCAGAAGTAGATGGTCTGAAAACAGGTAGTACAGATTTTGCAGGCTATTGTTTTACAGGAACCGCTGAGAAGGACGGAGCACGTTATATAACAGTTGTAATGGATGCAAAAGATCATGGACAAGAATCCTATGAAGCAAGGTTCAGCGAAACAGCAAAGCTTTTAGATTATGCTTTTGATAACTTTGAAGTAAAAACCCTTCATCCTGCTGGCTATACTTTGAAAGAAAAAGTAAAAGTTGCAAAAGGAAATGAAAAAGAAGCTAAAGTAACTACAAAAGAGCCGTTAAAAGTAGTTGTGGAAAAAGGAAAAAGTGCTAAAAAAGCTGTTGAAACAGAACTTGTAATAAACGAGAAGAAATTAAATAACGATGGAAAACTTATTGCTCCAATCAAAAAGGGAGAAGAAGTTGGATATATCAATGTTAAGTACAAGGATGATCAATTTGGATATTTAACAACTGAGGGGGAAAACCAGTCAGGAGATCCTATTGTGATGAAAGAAGATATTGATAAAGCTAATTGGTTCTCGCTTATGTTCAGAAGTATCGGAGACTTCTTTGCTGACATGTGGACAAGTGCTGCAAACATGGTTAAAGGCTGGTTTTGATATAAGAAGAATGCTTGTGGTTTAAATTACCAGATGCATTCTTCTTTTTTTGATTAAACTATCTACTGAATTTAGATAGGATTTTGTTAAGAAATCATGTAGAATGAAAAATAGGAATTTGAATTGTCTAAATAGTATATATTCAAATTAAACATTATTACATTGGCTAGACTCTTAGTAGGAGGGAATATCAACATGAACAACCGTGGAACAGATCGTGTTAAAAGAGGTATGGCAGAAATGCAAAAAGGCGGCGTTATTATGGATGTTATTAACGCTGAACAAGCTAAAATCGCAGAGGAAGCTGGAGCAGTAGCTGTTATGGCACTTGAGCGTGTGCCAGCTGATATCCGTGCAGCAGGTGGAGTTGCTCGTATGGCAGATCCAACTATTGTTGAGGAAGTAGTAAATGCTGTTTCTATTCCTGTTATGGCAAAGGCGCGTATCGGACATATTGTAGAGGCTCGCGTTCTTGAAGCAATGGGAGTTGACTATATTGATGAAAGTGAAGTATTAACTCCTGCAGACGAAGAATTTCACTTGTATAAGAGTGACTTCACTGTACCATTTGTTTGTGGATGTCGTGATTTAGGTGAAGCAGCGCGTCGTATTGGAGAAGGAGCTTCTATGCTTCGTACAAAAGGTGAGCCAGGGACAGGAAATATTGTAGAGGCTGTTCGTCATATTCGCAAGGTGAATGCTCAAGTTCGTAAGGTAGTAGGGATGAATGAAGATGAGCTAATGACAGAAGCTAAAAATCTTGGGGCTTCATTTGAACTTCTTCTTCAAATTAAGGAAGAGGGACGTCTTCCTGTTGTAAACTTCGCAGCAGGTGGTGTAGCTACACCAGCAGACGCAGCGCTTATGATGCAGCTTGGAGCAGATGGGGTATTTGTAGGTTCAGGTATCTTCAAATCCGACAATCCAGCTAAGTTTGCTCGTGCTATCGTAGAAGCAACAACACATTATCAAGATTATGAATTGATTGCAAGCCTTTCAAAAGGACTTGGTAATGCAATGAAAGGGATTGAAATTTCAACACTATTACCAGAAAATCGTATGCAAGAGCGTGGCTGGTAAGAAAGGTCTGGTTTTATGACAACAATCGGTATACTTGCTTTGCAAGGTGCAGTAAGAGAACATGCAAAGGCTTTTGAACGTGCTGGAGCAGAAGTTGTTTTAGTGAAAAAAGTCGAACAGCTAGAAAGTATCGATGGTCTTGTACTCCCAGGTGGAGAAAGTACAACAATGAGACGCCTTATTGATAAGTATGGGTTCATGGAGCCGCTAAAAGCATTTGCTGCTCAAAAAAAACCTATGTTTGGCACATGCGCTGGCTTGATCTTATTAGCTAGTGATCTTGTTGGTTATAGTGAACCACACCTAGGAGTTATGGATATTAAAGTGGAACGCAATTCTTTTGGACGTCAAAGGGAAAGCTTTGAAGCTGCATTATCCATTAAAGGTGTTGGAGAAGACTTTATTGGAGTCTTTATCCGTGCTCCACATATTGTGGAAGTTGGACAAGATGTTGAAGTGTTAGCAATGCATGGAGACCGAATTGTAGCAGCTCAGCAAGGTTCATTCCTAGGCTGTTCTTTCCATCCAGAGTTAACGGATGATTATCGCCTTGCACAGCATTTTGTACAAATGGTGGAAACATCTTCTAAAGAGACAGTATAAAAGCATTGCAACAAGTTAAAACTTATAGTACATTATGATGTATAAGTTGAATATAGCTAGCACGTTGAAGGGAAATAGTAATAAGACTCTTATCTTTAAGAGAGCTAGTGGTTGGTGCAAACTAGTAGATAAAGCTTATGAATCCATCCTGGAGTGAATTGTTGAACAATGCAGTAGGCAATTTCGGTGTTAAACCGTTATTTTATAAAGTGGAAAGAGACATCAATCTCTTTCAACTAGGGTGGCAACGCGGGTAACTCTCGTCCCTTACATATAATGTAAGGGACGAGAGTTTTTTATTTGCCTTAATTATTAATGTAAAGGAGTTAAAAACATGTTAGATTTAAAATTCTTACGCAAAAATTTTCAAGAAGTAAAAGAAAAGCTTCAACATCGAGGAGAAGATTTAACAGATCTTGGAGCGTTTGAAGAATTAGATAGCAAGCGTCGTGAGCTTATTGCTCAAACAGAAGAGCTTAAAAGTAAAAGAAACGAAGTATCACAGCAAGTAGCAGTGCTAAAAAGAGAGAAGAAAGATGCAGATCATCTTATTGCAGAAATGCGAGAAGTCGGAGATAACGTAAAAGCTCTGGATGAAGAATTACGTTCTGTTGAAGAGAGACTTCATCAACTCCTTCTTTCTATTCCAAATGTTCCACATGAAACTGTGCCAGTTGGAGAAACAGAAGACGATAATGTAGAAGTAAGAACGTGGGGAGAAGTTCCTGAGTTTACATTTGAGGCAAAACCACATTGGGATTTAGCAACAGACTTAGAATTGTTAGATTTTGAGCGTGCGGCTAAAGTAACAGGAAGTCGTTTTGTATTTTATAAAGGACTTGGAGCAAGACTTGAGCGAGCGTTAATTAACTTCATGTTGAACCTTCATATTGACGAGCATGGATATGAGGAAATCTTACCTCCATACATGGTGAATAGAGCGAGCATGACGGGAACAGGACAGCTTCCAAAGTTTGAAGAAGATGCATTTTTAATCGAGAAGGAAGATTATTTCTTAATTCCAACATCAGAGGTTCCTGTTACTAATCTTCATCGCGATGAGATCTTAAAAGGAGATCAGCTTCCAGTAAGCTATGCAGCATATAGCACATGCTTCCGTTCAGAAGCAGGTTCTGCAGGGCGTGATACACGTGGACTTATCCGTCAACATCAATTCAATAAAGTAGAACTTGTTCGTTTTGTTAAACCTGAAGATTCTTATGACGAACTCGAGAAATTAACAGGTCATGCTGAAAAGGTACTTCAACTTCTAGGTCTTCCATATCGTGTTATGAGCATGTGTACAGGTGATCTAGGTTTCACAGCAGCTAAAAAGTATGATATTGAAGTATGGTTACCAAGCTATGGAACATACCGTGAAATCTCTTCTTGTTCAAACTTTGAAGGTTTCCAAGCACGTCGTGCAAATATTCGTTTCCGCCGTGAAACAAATGGAAAGCCTGAGCATGTGCATACGCTAAATGGATCTGGTCTTGCAATTGGGCGTACTGTTGCGGCTATTTTAGAAAATTATCAACAAGAAGATGGTTCTATTGTAATTCCAGAAGTGTTACGTCCATACATGGGAAATCGATCTGTAATTAAATAATCTCTAAAAAAAGAGGCAAGAATAACTGACCGTTTTCTTGTCTCCTTTTTTAGAGTAAAAAGATAGACTAGGGTGATACTTTATAGAAGAGAAGAAAATCAGCATTTTTCTAAAAAATTGTATAAAGTTGTTGACGAATGTAGAAAATAATGATATAGTTATTCTTGTCGAGACGGAGGAATACCCAAGTCCGGCTGAAGGGATCGGTCTTGAAAACCGACAGGGGTGTCAAAACCCGCGGGGGTTCGAATCCCCCTTCCTCCTCCATTATTACAAATTAAAGATAGCGCATATAAATTGGAGATTGAAGCTCGTTACATATAATGTAGCGAGTTTTTTGTATATTAAAGCGACAAAAAGACAAAGCATCCTATCAGGATGCTTTGTCTTTTTTAATGAGTATTTATAGTCTGAGATATCTTCTCCATAATGTTTTCAATAGAAGTTGGGTCTTTCAATAAATCATAGTCTGATATATTTAGGCGAAGCACAGGGCAAGCATTGAATGAATTGATCCAATTTTCATAGCGGTTATGCATTTCTTCCCAATACGAGAGGGGAGTTTCTTGTTCCATTGCTCGTCCTCGTTTTCGAATTCGCTGAATAATTTGTTCTAGATTCCCTTCTAAATAGATAAGAAGCGTAGGTTTAGGGAAATAAGGTGTTAAGACCATTGCATCAAACAAGCTTCTGTATGTTTCATAATCAACAGGAGTCATTGTACCCTTTTCATAATGCATTCTAGCAAATATCCCCGTATCTTCATAAATAGAACGATCTTGAACAAAACCACCGCCATGTTCAAACATCTTCTTTTGTTCTTTAAAGCGCTCTGCTAAAAAATAAATTTGCAGATGAAAACTCCAACGTTCAAAATCATGATAAAAAGAATCTAAGTATGGATTGTTGTCTACTTTTTCAAAAGAAGTTTGAAAATCTAATGCTTCTGCTAATACTTTTGTGAACGTTGATTTTCCTATTCCGACAGTTCCGGCTACAGTAATAACAGCATCTTTTGGAATGTTATATTTAGCGTTTAAATTCATTTGGAAACTCCTTTAACAATGCGGGCTTAAGAATATCAATAATGTATTGAAAATCTTCTTCCCTATTTACAAAATCAATTTTATCACCATCAAACTCAAATACAGGAATGTGAGGATGTTCTTGTTTAAACTGTACAAACATTTTTTCGTAATCTTCTTTTAAATTAAGAAGGTATGTGTGGTCGATGTCTTGCTCAATATCACGTCCACGTTTGGAGATTCTTTTTAGTAATGTCTCCAAACTAGCGTTTAAATAAATAATAATATTAGGCATTGGTAAGTCTTCAGTTAACACTTTATATACACGTTCATATTTATCGTAATGTTTCATGTGTAACGTTCGTTTAGCAAACACTATGTTTTTCAAAACATGATAGTCTGCAACAACAGGCTTTTGTTTTGTAAGAAAGCGGGCTTCAAGGTCTTCTAATTGTTTGTAACGATTACATAGAAAGAACATTTCCGTTTGAAAGCTCCACTCATCAATATTTTGGTAAAAATCTTTGAGAAAAGGATTTTCTTCAACAATTTCTCGTAGTAAATGAAACTGTAGGTATGTTGCTAATCTATGTGAAAGTGAAGTTTTGCCTACACCTATAGGTCCCTCAACAGCAATGAAGGGGGTAGAATTCATAATATAGTCCTCCTGTTTATATAACCTTTCCCTATGATGAGAATAGGGATATCGTATGAACACGCAAAGGATATTGTACCACAGGAGGACTCTAATAAGAGAGAATAAAAGAGCTTAGATTGCTTTTAAGATTGAGAGTTGAATTTTTTGACGTTGAAGTTTTTTTGAATTAAAAGCCAGTTTTGTGGGAAAGGAAGTCCTAACTTCCAATAGGCAACACCGCGCAATCTAAACTGTTTGACCAAATCAAATTTACGTTGAATAGAACGAGCATCTTCAAACCAAACAACATGTTCCTTGCCTTGTTCATCTCTATAATTATAATAAGGGGCTTGGGAAGTAGTGCTATATTGGATTGATGTATTATATTGATAGGCAATTTCCAAAGCTCTTTGAGCACTATAGGCTTTAGCAGGAGGGTTTCCCTGCTTATATGGAAGAGTCCAATCATATCCATATAAATTTTGCCCCATTAATATTTTAGAAGAAGGTATTTCAGATACAGCATACTCAATTACTTTTTGTACTTGATTAATAGGAGACACAGCAAGCGGTGGTCCTCCGCTATATCCCCATTCATAAGTCATTAACACGACAAAATCTACAATTTCTCCATGTGCTTTATAATCATGAGCTTCATACCACTGCCCCTGTTGAGTAGCGCTTGTCTTCGGAGCAAGTGCCGTGGAAATTAACCAACCTTCTTGCTTAAATCGATCTCTTGCTTTTCTTAAGAAATTATTATAAGCTTCTCTGTCTTCTGCACGAAGAAATTCAAAATCAAAATGAATATCACGGAAGTTGTTAGCTTTTGCAGTTGTCACAATATTATTTAGTAGTGTATTTTGGACAGCCGTATTTGTTAGTAGAATATGGCCTAGTTCTTCACTAAAAGCTCCATCTTCAATGTTAGTGACGACCATTGAATAAATAAGCCGATTGTTTTCAGCAATAGATCTAAAGTTATTTAGGTTAGGGGCACTCAGAGAACCATCTCGTTTTGCTTCAAAACTTGAAGGACCTATGTACGATAATCCAGCTGCATTATCGTTAATTTGTCTTTCTACATCGGCAGAAATTGTACGACGACTTGAATCAACGTACCCATAGAATTCTCCTTCACGCTTTGGAGAAGGGGGAATATAAAGACGTGTACCAACTGTAAGTGGTCTTGTTACGAGTATGTTGTTAACAGAAGCTAAACGCTGGTAACTAATATTGAATTTTTGACCAATCTGCCATAACGTATCACCTCTTTGAACAACATAATACTCTCCTACAATAGGGATAACAATTGCCTGACCAACAACAAGGCGATTTGGATCTGGTAATTGGTTTACACTTGCTAATCTTGAGGCAGGAATATTAAATTGTCTAGCAATGCCAGACACAGTATCTCCAGGTTTTACAACATAAATTTGCATAGCTATCCTCCTATACAATAAGTCTTACTTTAGCCTATTATATGAAGGGTGAATTGATGACAAGAGTTCAATTAAGGATTGATGACAATCAGTTGAGGCCCCCAATACATTTTTCATCATCCGAAGTGCAAATATATTGTCTTCCTCTACATTTGAAGCAATACAATCGGAAGGGATAAATAGAGGGTATTTTCTCATATAAGCATCGTTAGCTGAAAAAAGAACGCATATATTTCCAGCAATACCTGTTAGAATCAAGCTCTCAACCAAAAGCTCTTCGAGGAGAACATTTAGGGCTGTACCGTAAAATATGGAGTGTTTTGGTTTGATAAGAAAAAAATCGTCTTCTTTTGGTTTGATTTTTTGAAGAATTTGCGAGCTGCGTTTATTTTGGCAATTCTTTAAGATCACATCGAGGTTTGCTTGCCATAAGTTATAATGGTCATTAATATAGATGACAGGAATTCCTTTTTTGTAGCATATCTCTTTTAACATTGTAATATAGGGGACAATTTTTTGAGCTTGTTGAGCAAGTTCTTGTCCTAGTTCAAATTGAAAATCATTAATCATATCAATAATAATTAAAGCAGGATTTTTTAATTCATTCATAAAATTCTCCTTGTTAAAATAAAGTGTTACTTTATAGTGTGGCTTAAACGTATAAAAACATGAGAAGGGATAGAAGTGATGGAGGAAACAGATTATCAGTACATGTTAGAAGCAATAAAAGAAGCAAAGAAAGCAGAAGAAAAACATGAAGTACCTATTGGAGCGGTTGTTGTAATAGATGGGGAAATTGTAGGAAGGGCTCATAACCTCAGAGAAACAGCTCAGCGTTCCATTGCTCATGCTGAACTTTTAGCTATTGATGAAGCCTGTCAGAAAACAGGTTCTTGGCGATTAGAAGATGCAACCCTTTATGTTACTCTTGAACCTTGTCCGATGTGTGCAGGAAGCATCATCATGTCTAGAGTGAAGCGTGTTGTTTTTGGAGCTTATGATCCTAAAGGAGGTTGTGTAGGAACACTTATGAACCTTCTTCAAGATGAACGGTTTAATCATAGAGCAGAAGTTGTTGGCGGGGTGATGGAAGAAGAGTGTGGTCGACTTTTAACAGATTTCTTTCGATCACTAAGAGCTAAGCAAAAAGCTAACAAGAAGACTCATTCCTAACTTCAAAATATTTACAGGATCTATACGTTGCATTTTTAATTAAAAACATTTATACTAAGACATGCACCAACAAACGGTGCCTTAAAAATTGGTTACAATTTTGCCGTGCTAGGCGGGGAGGTAGCGGTGCCCTGTACTCGCAATCCGCTCAAGCGAGGCTGAATCCCTTCTCGAGGCTAGTCTGCTTTAGGGTCTGCCTTAAGTAAGTGGTGTTGACGTTTTGGTCCTACGCAATGAAAATCCATGAACCCTGTCAGGTCCGGAAGGAAGCAGCAGTAAGTGGAACCTTTCATGTGCCGTAGGGTTGCCTGAACCGAGCTAACTGCTTAAGTAACGCCTAGGGCAACTAGTCGACAGAAGGTGCACGGTACTTCATACATATAATAACAGTCTACTCTTTTAGAGTAGGCTGTTTTATTGTATAAGAAGGAAGAATCATTTTGGAATATCGTTCTATAATAAGATATAATAATACATAATAAAGTTTGATCAAGGAGGGTATCGGTTGGCATATCAAGCACTCTATCGTGTTTATCGCCCTCAATCCTTTGAGGATGTAGTCGGTCAGAAACATATTGTAAAAACATTAAAAAATGCTTTACTTCAACAGAAATTCTCACATGCTTACCTCTTCTCAGGACCGCGTGGAACAGGGAAAACTACAGCAGCTAAGATTTTATCAAAAGCTGTAAACTGTGAACATGCCCCTGTGAGTGAACCGTGCAATGAATGTGCAGCATGTAGAGGGATTATGGATGGTTCTATTTCAGATGTGATTGAAATTGACGCAGCTTCAAACAATGGAGTTGACGAAATTCGAGATATTCGTGACAAAGTCAAATATGCCCCAAGTGCTGTTCGTTATAAAGTGTATATCATTGATGAGGTTCATATGCTTTCGATAGGGGCTTTCAACGCGCTGTTGAAAACATTAGAAGAGCCACCACCACATGTTATTTTTATTTTGGCAACAACTGAACCTCATAAGATTCCACTTACTATTATTTCTCGTTGTCAGCGTTTTGATTTTAAACGTATCACATCAGATGAGATTGTATATCGGATGAAGAAAATTTTAGAAGATCAAAACACCCCTGTAGAAGATGAAGCTCTTTATGCTGTAGCAAGAGCAGCTGATGGTGGGATGCGAGATGCATTAAGTTTATTAGATCAAGCTATTTCCTATAGCGATGAGAAAGTAAATATTGATGATGTACTATCTATTACAGGAGCAGTATCTCAGCAATTTCTAGAAGAAGTTGTTGAGGCAATTGCAGAAAGAGAAGTTTCTAAAGCTTTAACAAATGTTAATGAGATCGTCCAAAATGGAAAAGACCCTGTTCGTTTTATTGAAGATCTAATTTTTTATTATCGTGATCTTCTTCTTTATAAAACAGGCATCCATAATCAGGACTTGTTGCAACGTGCTGTTATTCATGATGGGTTTATTTCTCTTAGTGAATCTGTGCAGGGTGCGGAGATTCATGAAATTATTCGTAGTCTTAACGGAGTTCAGCAAGAAATGAAATGGACAAATCACCCTCGAGTTTTACTAGAAGTAGCATTAGTGAAACTCTGTCAGCAGAATCGGCAGAAGGAATCTTCAGGAGATGTTGAGGAACTTTTGCAAAAGGTTCAACTCCTAGAGGATCAACTTAGCAAAATTCAGGAGCAGGGTGTTGTTATTAGAGAAAGTGAAGAAGCCGCAAAACCAAAAGAAAATGTTCCGCGCTCTAGTAAACAGCAATATAAAGCTCCAACAGGGCGTATTAATGAAGTGCTTAAGAAGGCAACTAAAAAAGAGTTAGAGAAGATCAAACAGAATTGGGCTGAAGTTCTTGATATGTTGAGAAAGCAAAATAAAGCTTCTCATGCAGCTCTTTTAGCAAATAGTGAACCTGTTGCCTCTTCTTCAGACGCTTTTGTGTTAAAATTCAAGTATGAGATTCACTGTAAGATGGTAGCAGAAAATAATAATTCTGTACGAGATCATGTAGAAACGATTTTGCATTCTCTGATTGGTCAAAAGGTAGATTTAATTTCTATACCTGAATCTCAGTGGGAGAGTATTCGCGAAAATTTCATTCGTGAACATCGAGATGAACAAGAACAACCCGAAGAGACTGATGATCCACTTATTTCTGAGGCTAAAAGACTTTTTGGAGATGAATTAGTGGAGATTCAAGATTAAAGGGTAAATATAAAAAAGGAGTAGATAATTATGCGTGGAATGGGAAATATGCAAAAAATGATGAAACAAATGCAAAAAATGCAAAAGGATATGCAAAAAGCACAAGAGGAATTAGCAGATAAGCAGATTGAAGGTACAGCTGGTGGCGGTATGGTAACAGTTGTTGTTAATGGCCAAAAAGAAATTATTGAGGTTAATATTAAAGAAGAAGTTGTAGATCCAGAAGATATTGAAATGCTACAAGATCTTGTAATGGCAGCAACAAACGATGCCCTGAAGAAAATTGAGGAATTAACAAATGAAACAATGGGACAATTTACTAAAGGACTAAACATCCCAGGCCTCATGTAGGAGGAAATTATGCATTATCCAGAACCAATTTCAAAGCTTATTGAGAGCTTTATGAAGTTACCAGGTATAGGTCCTAAAACAGCAGTACGTTTAGCTTTCCATGTTCTAACGATGAAGGAAGATACAGTACTAGATTTTGCTAAAGCATTAGTCAATGCTAAGCGTAACCTTTCTTATTGTTCTGTATGTGGACATATAACAGATCAAGATCCTTGTTATATCTGCGAAGATAAGAGACGTGATCGCAGTATCGTTTGTGTTGTACAGGATCCAAAAGACGTTATTGCGATGGAAAAAATGAAGGAATATAAAGGTCTTTATCATGTTTTACATGGCGCTATCTCTCCAATGGATGGGATAGGACCTGAAGATATTAATATTCCTGATTTACTCAAACGATTGCAAGATGATGAAATCCAAGAGGTTATTCTAGCGACAAATCCAAATATTGAAGGCGAATCTACAGCGATGTATATTTCAAGACTATTACGCCCTACAAATATTAAGATGACGAGAATCGCGCATGGCCTTCCTGTTGGGGGAGACTTGGAATATGCTGATGAGGTCACATTATCGAAAGCACTAGAAGGACGAAGAGAGCTCTAAGGAGTAGAACATTATGCTGTTTAAACGTAAAGGATGGTTACGTGAAGAGTATAACCAAAAGCTATTAAATGAACTCTTTCAAGAGAAAAAAGAAAGAATCTATCGAAGTCGTTTAATGGAACAGAGCTTGGATCCTACGCCAGAAGCTGTTGCGCATTCAAAGCTGAGTGAAATTAAATACTTGTATTTATTAAAAGAAGCTAAGGTTAGAAACTTAACAATCCATTTTAAGAAATGAGGAAGCATTTAAGATAGCTTCCTCATTTTTTTATGAAAACAATTATTATCCCTTTAAAGTAAAGTCATGTTTCCTTTTCCTCTACATAAGCTTATAGTACAAGCCATTTAAAAGAGGTGAAGCAGATGGAACCTATATGGATTGTTTCTATACTAGTAGGGCTTATTCTTTTAATCCTAATAACAGGAGGGATACAAAAGCCTTTTAAATTATTAGGGAGCGGTATTGTTCGTTTTCTGATTGGGGCTCTTTTACTTTTCTTTGCAAATATCATAGGAGCTCAGTTCGGCCTACATGTTCCCATTAATTTAATCACTACCGCAGTAGCTGGTTTATTAGGGGTATGTGGGGTAGGAGCACTGGTTGTTATTAACTTATGGATTATGTAATATAAAAGAGCAGATTTCTTAAATCTGCTCTTTTTAACTTTTTTTAAAAAAGTTATTGACCTAATAAAATAGAAGTGTTATATTAATATACGTCGCTAAGACAGGAACGAAATGTTGAAAAAACATTTTAAAAAAGTTATTGACTTGGTTGAATAAATTTGTTATTATGATTAAGTCGCTTAAGACAAGTTCTTTGAAAACTGAACAAAATACGTCAACGTTAATTCTATTTTATTTTTAAAACAACGTTTCTTATTAGAAACAAAAAGCTATGGACATCGAAAGATGAAACCAAACTTTCTATGGAGAGTTTGATCCTGGCTCAGGACGAACGCTGGCGGCGTGCCTAATACATGCAAGTCGAGCGGAGTTTTGAAAAGCTTGCTTTTCAAAACTTAGCGGCGGACGGGTGAGTAACACGTGGGCAACCTGCCCTTGAGACGGGGATAACTCCGGGAAACCGGAGCTAATACCGGATAACACATAT
>NZ_FOXX01000033.1 GCF_900115845.1 Priestia endophytica DSM 13796
ATCGATTTTCAGCTTCTAATTTAGCGAATGCATCTTGAGAATGCGGTCCTTTCCCATAAGTATATTGTTTTCCAACAGGCTGTTCTAGTCGCTTCATCTCTCCATTCTTATACCATCTCATCCAGGTTTTCAGTTGGGTACGATTCCGAATCTGTAAGGTTTCCATGACTTCTTTTACAGGCACGCCTGCTAACCTCATTTCAATCGCCTTCATTTTCACTTCTACTGGATAACTTACTCTTGTTCCCATAGAAAAAACACCTCCACGTTATAGTTCGGTCATTTGTATCCGATCTTTAACGAAAAGGTGTTTTTTATTTGTCTCACTTCATGGGGTCAGTCCATTTATTTTATGGTCTTTTACTTCTTATAAGCAACATTATGTTAACTAATTTATCCTGAATTCCTTTTAATAAAAAAAATCCTTTGCTTACCAGCAGCAAAGGATTTTTTCTGACTGTTAATTTTATTGTTTTTGTAGTAATTTTTTTATCTAACAATTGCATAGAAAAAATATCTCGTTCAGTGATCCCTAACAATTTCAATTCTTGTTGATGAGAGCGACCTTCTACCACCTTTATAGACTTTATGGTTCCATCTCTTAATGTATTTCTTGATACATTGTCATTTTATTTACTCTGTTACTTTAGCCTAGAATAGTTTAAATTAATCTAACTTCAAAGGAGATAGCCCTAAGACTGGTAAAATGCTCCCCTTCGGGTATGGTTAAGCTCATTTGAATACGATGATGAAGGATATAATATGATATTGATCCTGATTAACATCTTTCCCACTTAGTTTATCTACGAAAATACCCCGTTCCTCTATCCTTTTTTCATATGCTTCATGTTGATAAAAAATAATAAAGTCATTTAAAAACGTATTCGTGAACTCACATTCTATGGATCTTTAAATGACTTTATTTCTGTGTTACTAATGTTTGAAGTGTGTAAGGCTAACAAAATAACACAACTTTATTATTTCAAGAAGAGCAAAGCTGCGTTAAAAATACACATTGAACGCATCACTTTTAAACGTTTTTTTAAGGGACACGGAAATTCATATAATGAAAAGAGGGCAGGTTCTCTAAGAAAGCTCTGCCCAAAATAAGTGAATCTTATACATAGACTATACGACCTAATCACCTAATGGTTGATCTGAGAGGGGATTTTTTTATTTGTCTTTGTATTTGCATCGGAACCAAATCGCTTAATCATCACACCACATAAGGAAGCAAGTAACTGTTCAAATAACATTGCTATAATTATAGGAAGTAGGACAGGAGATGGAAAATAAGTGAGCGCTAACACTGTACCTGCACCCAGATTACGCATCCCGCCGTTGAATATAAGGGATACCCTTATTTCTTTATCCCATTTGAATACTGTGGATATTATAAAGCCGAGAAGATAACCGGTTCCAGCTAGTAATACTACAACAATTGCAATCTTGAAAATACTACTGTCTACATTCTTGAGATATGGAACCACTTTTGCTCCATTAATGGTGATAATAAATATAAGACTTAATTTAGCAAAAGGTGCTAACTTATCCCCTAGCACAGTCTTAATGGCTCCGTGAGTCATATTATTTAATACCATACCAAGGATGGATGGGATTACAATCATCATTAAAAGTCCCATCATCATGTCCCAAAAGTCTATTTTCACTTTTGAGCCAGCAAATAAAGTCATACTAACAGGAACAATGAACGGTGATAGCATAGAACTTATTAATATAGCGGATAACGTCAAGCCAATATGCCCCTTGTACATGGAAACCCAGATAAAACTGGTAATTCCGGTCGGTATCACAAAAGCTAGAACTAATCCAATAATAATATACGGATCGTCTGAAAAAAGAAAATGTCCAATTAGCCATACAAATAGTGGCATTACCGCGTGTAAGATAACTACTGTCATAATAATAGGCAGAGGACGAGAGAAAGACTTCCTTATATGTGTAAAATTCGAGTTCAAACTCCCTGAAAATGTCATAAAAGCAAATAGCCAAGTAACAAGGGATGTATAGGAAGTTATTCTTTCACCTAGTATACCCCCTACCAGAAGGCCTAATGGCGCAAATAAAGGCATATATTTTTGAAGAATACCGTTTAGCTTACTTAACATGGTTGGTCTACAATCCCCTCTGAATATCGTATTAATTATATTTAACAAATATAATTCCAATACAAAATTCAAAATTAATAAGCAACAAGTTTACAGTAGTCTATATACAATAGTGCTTAACCCAACGGTCTGTTATAACTTAAAAGGATCATGATTAATTTTACTATCTAAAGGTGCACCAAAAAGTGCAGTGTGTTTCAAATGGTTAGGAAGTAACGCCTCTACAATCTACTAAATTTAGAAAGAGACAAACGAAGAACATGCTCCCTATTAAACTCTCTCTTTTACCACATCGTAATTAGTAGCTGTATCTTGGGATTTAACCTGTTGTTTTTCCTCTTTTACAAGTAGTATTAAGAATGTTGCAATAAATAATGCAGCTACTAATAGGAACATACCAGAAATTGCAGAACCTGTTAAGGATGTTATATACCCTACGAGGAATGGCCCTAAGAATCCACCCAAAGCTCCTGCTATATTTATAATACCAAGTGAAGCTCCTAATAATTTATCTGGTATAATTTTGTTTGGTATAACCCAAAAAATCCCCAGATAACCTAATAAAAAGCCCATACAAACAATTAGACTAATAAAGGAAAGTGTCGGGCTTACGTTGTCAAGTAATGTTGATATCAACAAGAATATGGCTCCACCTCCCACTGATAAAGCAACAGGTCCTTTTCTCTTTTCATGCTTATCGCTATATCGAGGGAATAATATTAACCCTACTACAGAAGCTATCCATGGTAAAGCCGTTAAAAAACCCACTAATGTATTGCTTCCACCTGATAATTGCTGCGTAATCGTTGGTAGCCATAAGGAGAATCCATAGAACCCCATCTGAATAAGAAAATAAAAACTCACCAATATCCAGAAACTTTTACTTTTAAAAACTTCCCGAAAACCTGCATTAACGCCTTTTTTATCTTGCTGTTTTTCCTCCGCAAATGTTGTTTCTAAATAATCCCGTTCCTCCTTAGAAATCCATTTAGCTTCACTCGGTTTTTCCGCAAGTAACCAAAGCCAAAATGGAAGGAAAACAAATGGCAACAATCCCTCAATAATAAACATACCTCGCCAACCAAATGCGTCCAAAAGATAACCTGACAATGGTGACATAATAATAGCAGCGAATGGTGTACACATTATAAAAATAGCATTCGCACGTGCACGCTCCTTTAATGGGAACCATTTAGAAATCAAGATAAGTGTAGCAGTCCAGACACCACCTTCTGTTACTCCAACTAAGAACCGAACAATAAGGAGCATCGGTAAATTGTGTACAAATCCCATAGCAGTGGCTGCTATACCCCATGCAAAAAGTGACAGGGCAATAAATTTCTTTGCACTCCATTTATTTGCTAAATGACCACCAGGAACTTGCAACATCATATACCCAAAGAAAAAAACACCTGCAGCAAGGCCTGCATAGGTTGCACCAATTCCTAAATCTTTTTCTATTCCAGCAAATGCAAATCCTATATTGTTTCGGTCGATATTAGCAATTGTGTACATTAAAAACAATAATGGTAGAATACGCCACCATCTTTGTGCACGTACTTTGTTGTCACTCATTAAACATTCCCCCTATTTTAAATGCTCTATTTCATGTAGCTAATCAAAATAATTTATTTTGTGTAGTGACAATAAAGTCGTTTAAAAGGATGCTTATTACGAAACATTTTTATTGAAGTCATGTTCCCAAAAGGAAAAAATAAGGTTGTTTAAAAAATGAGGGAATGTGTGTTCATGAGGTTGTTTTTAAACAATTTTATTGTAATAAAACATCCTTATTATGATTGAAACAACTTTATTATCATGTAATACAGTTTGTTGTTTTTTTGTCTTAAGTATTCAATAACTCTCAACTTGTTAACATTTTTAATCGTTTGATTTTCTTTATAAATCAGCTATGTGGTATTTGAATCCTCTATACGCTTATAGAAGATTCAGTCGTAGGTTATCTATTTCTCTGTTATAATGGTATATATCGTTTTTATTTAGTGGGAGATGAAAAACAATTGTTTTTCATCTCATTTTTTATAGTTTCTGGCCTTTTACTACTTCTACCAAACCTGCCTCTCTATTTAATTCCACCCCAAATCCCGGTGCATCGCTAACCTTTAATTTACCGTTCACTGGAATTGGTTCATCTATAATGAGTGGATAAAATTGAGGAACGATATGGTCCGCTTTTGGACTCATTACTAAATACTCCGTAAATGGGCTGTTTACTTTCGTAGTAACATAATGATAGCTATATACACCACTTCCATGTGGAACAACTAACTTTCCATAGCTTTCTGCTAAGTTACCAATCTTAATAAGTTCCGTTAAACCTCCACACCATCCAACGTCAGGCTGTATAATATCTATATCGCAATACTCCATTAGTAAACGGAATCCATAACGAGTCGCTTCATGCTCTCCACCTGTCACCATGATATTATTACCCGCACGTTTCTTTAAATCCCGATAGCTCCAATAGTCATCTGGATTAAAACATTCCTCTACCCATTTAAACCCTACTTCTTCAGACTTTTCCATTAATTTTTGAGCATATGGAAGGTCTAAAGACATCCAGCAATCCCACATTAACCAAAAATCATCACCAACACGGTTACGCATTTCTGTAGCACGTTCTATATTTTTCTTTAAGCCTTCTTCACCATCAGCTGGTCCGTAGGTAAGCGGTAATTTCCCACCAATGAACCCCATTTCTTTTGCCAAGTCTGGACGAGGTCCGGTTGCATAGAATACGAGTTCCTCCCGTACCTTTCCTCCAATCATTGCATAGACAGGCTCTTGACGTAGACGACCCAATAAATCCCATAAGGCTAAATCTACTGCAGAAATAGCATTCATTACAATCCCTTTTCGTCCATAGTACATGGAGGCACGATACATTTGATCCCACATTTTTTCTACATTTTCTACATTTTGACCTACAATGAAACGATCTAAATGATTCATAATTAACCAAGCAGCAGGATATCCTCCAGTAGAGATTCCAAAACCTACTACGCCATTTTCAGCTTCTACTTCTACTACAATGGTTTTTAATGCATTAATCCCAAAGCTCGTACGAGTTTCTTTATATTCAGAATAGATACTCATAGGAGTAGATACTTGTTGGACAATCCAATGTTCTTGTCCCTGATCATGATAATCACCACCCCCACCTTCTACTACATAAGCTCGAATGGCAACAATTTTACTTCCTGTTTTCCTCATCTTCATCCTCCTCTTAACTATCTCATTATTTTTTATTTAAATTATATTGAATATAAACAACATGAGTTTGCAAATACTCTTCTAACCCATGCTTACCGTCAGCACCACCGATACCTGACTTTTTCCATCCTGCATGGAAACCTTGGATAGCTTCAAAATTTTCACGATTGACATACGTTTCTTCAAATTCCAATTCTTTATTTGCACGCGTAGTCACATCTAAGTTTTGTGTGAAAATGGAGGACGTTAAACCAAATTCACAATCGTTTGCCAATTCTAGTGCTTCATCTAAATCCTTAAAAGTTGCAATAGGAAGAACTGGACCAAAGATCTCTTTTTGCATAATATCCATCTTATTATTTACATTTACCAATACAGTTGGTTCGTAAAAGTCCCCCTTTTCTCTTGTGGAACGCTTACCGCCTGTTAGTACTTTGGCTCCGTTAGCCACTGCTTTTTGGACCATTTTCTCTACGGATTCAAGGGCGTCTTTGCTAGCGAGAGGTCCCATATCAGGATTTTCATCGACTAAAGGATTCCCATACTTTATTTGTTCCATGGCTTTTACTACTTTTTTGATAAACTCATCAGCTACTTTTTCATGAACGTAAACACGCTCTGTATAATTACATACTTGGCCTGTATTAATGACACGAGAAGCAACAATCGAACGGACTGCCAAATCGATATCAGCGTCATCCATTACGATTGCCGGTGCCTTCCCACCTAACTCCAAGGATACCTTCGTAATATTTTCCGACGCTGAACGCATAACCGCCCCAGCATTGTAACTTCCTGTTAAGCTGACCATTCCTACCTTGGATGGGCCGATAATTCATGGCCCAGCGTTCTTCCACTCCCTGTCACAATGCTAATAACCCCTTTAGGAAATCCTGCCTTTTCAATATTTCTCGCAAACTCCAATACATTATTAGGTGATAAATCACTGGGTTTCAAAACAATAGTATTACCTGTGACTAAAGCTGGAGCTGCTTTACGAGTAATTAGGAAAAATGGGAAATTCCATGGTAAAATACCAGCGATAACTCCAATAGGTTCTTTATGAACAAAAATTTGTTCATTTGGACGATCACTTTGGACAATTTCTCCTTCATAGCGTCTTGCCCATCCAGCCATGTAATCAATATAATCTGCTGTAAAGTTTACTTCTGTTTTAGCTAGAGAGATCGTTTTTCCCATTTCCTCTGAAATGGTGTAAGCTAAAACCTCTACATTTTCACGAATCTCCTTGGAAATGGCTCGTAAATACTTCCCTCTTTCAGCAGATGGAAGCTTTCCCTATTCCTTTTGTGCCCGTTCAGCTGACTCAATCGCTCGACGTACATCTTCCACTGTTCCCTTCGGAATCTCTGAAATGACTTCTTCCGTCGCCGGATTTAGCACTTTAGTTGTCTCCTGAGAGCTGGAGTTAACAAACTCTCCATCAATGAACATTTGATATTTTCTGATTTCCGTTTGCGTTTTCATTATTTTCTACCTCCTAGTCCTCTGCTCTTCATTTAAAGCGCTTTCATTTTAGTTAAAAATTTATATAAATTAGGAGATAATGATTGATTTATCTAACACCTCATTTAAAAAGTTTTTTACTTGTTCTTTCTTTTCATCACTAAGCGAACGGACCGGCGCTAACACATCGGTAGAAATCTCTACCCCACGCAAACGAATAGCTTCTTTCGCCACATTCATAAAAGGTGAATCAAATTTATATAAAAGTGGTACAGGAGCTAGTTGGCGGTGTAACTCAATAGCTTGTCCATAGTTGCCTTGTTTGAAAGCTTGATAGATCCCTACAGATAGTTCCGGAATGAAAGTTGCAGTTAACGGAATTGATCCATCTCCCCCAAGGGACAATGTGTTCAAGAAGTGATCATCATACCCAGAAAATACAGCGAAATCTGGTTTCTCAGATTTTACGGTTAGAATCAGCTCTCTTGTGTGTCCGACCGCATCAACAGTATCTTTAATACCGACAATGTTTGGATATGATCTTACTAATTTAAGAACAAATTCTGGCGATAAATCCTGTCCTGTTAATGCCGGAAAATTATATAACATAATCGGCAATTCAATAGTTTCAGCAATTTCAGCATAATGTTGGAAAAGACTCTCTTCCGTTAGCTGCCAGTAATAAGGGTTAATGACAACAATCCCATCTGCACCTATCTCTTTTGCATGCAAGCTTAGTGAAATGGTTTCCTTTGTACTCGGGGTTCCTGTCCCAATTAAGACAGGTACACGCCCATTTACATACCGAGTTGCAAATTCAGCCACTTCTTTTCTTAACTCTGTAGACATCTGGCTAAATTCTCCCCCAGAACCTAAAAAGAACAGCCCATCTACCTTTGAATCAATTAAAAAATCAATAAGATTCCCCATGCCCATTACATCTATACGCCCATCTTCATATAAGATTGTAGGAATGGGTGGAATGACTCCCTGAAACTTTGTTAGTGGTTCCATATAATTTCTCCCTTTTCTTTAATATTTGTTTAAGTTTTATATCGTAGTTAACTAGATAAGCCTAATAAAATTTTAAAAATATCAGATTTTGTACTTTATTTTTTAAAATTTCATTGCTTCTATTGAATATAAAGTAACATCGATTAAGAATAAATTTGTTCATTCTCGGTCATAGACTCTCTTTCATTATTACTCAACTAAAAATAAAACGTTTTCATTCCTCTCGACCAACACCTCCTTTACTTGTGTTATTCTGAATCTTTTCATACTCCATAATTCACATGTCGTTTTTCTTTCTCTTATTTCAGCCTTTTGCTAAGGATTTATATTTAAAGTAAATATACAGATTAATTGCTTACTAAAGGATTTATATATCCGGCTTGAATAGATAGCCGTTGGGCTAAATTTATAATTTCTTCACACGCCTCATCCTTTTTTACATTCCAGCTATTTTCAAGCATCGTAAAACTTACTCCGGCAATAAGCCTATTCTCGCGATTATAAATAGGTGCAGCAACACAGAAAAATCCAAGAGATCCTTCTTGAGTCTCACAAATATATCCTTTTCGTCTTGCACTTTCCAACTGCGTCCATAACTCGTCTATGTCCTTTACGGTATATGGAGTTTTTCCTTCTAATTGTCTTTCCGGATACAGTTTTTCAAGTTGAGGATAGTTGTATTGTGATAATTGGATTTTACCAATCGCAGCAGCATACGCAGGGAAGTTCATACCTGGATCTGTTACTAAACGAACCGGTGAATTCCCCTCTTCTTTTGCTAAATAAACCACATTGCCCCCATCTAAAATACCTAACTGAATATTTTCGTTTATCCGGTTTACAGATTTTGCGGCTTCTAGATAAAAGGATTGTAAAATATTAAATTGGCGAAAGTATGCTGCACTAAGAGCTCCTAATGATGGTCCAAGTGAATAAGTATCCCCTTTATCTTTTACAATCCACCCAAGATATTCAAGTGTACCCAACAAAGAATGTACTGTACTTTTACTAAATTCTAAAGATCTAGTTATGTCTATTAAACGAAGCTGAGCAGGCTCTCTAGCAATTAAATTGAGGACTAAGTTAGCCTTTTCAATTGCAGGGACCCGATATTTTGGTTCCAAAAATCATTCACCTCTTTTATTTATCTTATTAAAAGTAATACCAGTTCTATATCCAGTACTATGTTCTATATTTAGAACTAATGTTATTATAACATGTATTCAGAAAATTTAAACTATTATTGGCGGATTTTTTTAAAAGGTTATTCTAGCGCAAAAAACCTATTAGTGACCCATGGTTTTCCTTTCATATGGTAATTAGGAATGAGAAAGTATACCTAAAGGAAGTAAAAAAGCGTAAACCCGTTGGCACGCAATGGTTTTACGCTTTTTTACTTCCGCGAACATGTTTTATGTAAACTAATCTTTATATAAATTTACCCTTTCATAAGTGATTCTCAATCATTTAACTTCTTTAATAGTGATGAGGTATAAAAAATGAAGCACTTGGATTATAGCCCAAGAGCCTCATTTTCATTTCTATTCTTCTTGCTTTGGAGAGCGAATAAATAGAAGAGCCAATATGGCGCCTGCAAAAGCTAATATTCCCGACCAAAAGAAAGCTTGTTGATATCTCTGGTTGAGAGCTACTACTGGGTTCCCTTCCGTAATGGAAGTAGTTGCTGCTGCAATAGAAACCAGGATGGCTAAACCAACTGCCGACCCCACTTGATATGTCGTGTTATATAAACCAGATGCAAGACCGGACTCTTCTGACTTAGCCTCTGATACAGCTGCTGTGGTTGCTGGGAGATAGGCAAGGGCATTACCTAGAGCAGCTAATAATAAAGCAATAAAGACGTCACTCCAGTAACTTCCACTAACCGTATTTCCAGAGAATAAGAGAGCAGAACAACCAAGTATCAGAAATCCGATAAACATAGTAACCTTCATCCCGAATTTTGTCATCACTTTTTCAGCTAGAACAATCATAAATATAGCCATTAAAACCGGTGCCGGTAACATGCCCATCGCGGCCATGAAAGGTTCAAATTTCATAATCTGCTGTAAATATAGAATTATGAAAAAAGCAGCTTTCAACTTCTTACCGAAAGCAGCTTTTTATTTATTAGAATGCAATTAAACCTCATAAGACAAAATAACCTGAAGAGCAAGTCTCTTTAACTTAAAAAATAGGCATTACTTATGTTCATTTACTATCTTACCTTGCGCGTTAATAATACCCGTATGCATTCCATCATGGAAACTACCGAATAACAACAATTCTCCAAACGTTTTAAATCCTCTAAATGGTTTATCTAATTTTTGATCTAATTTCCCCTCGCAAGTTGTACGAATCCATGTTGATTGGTCTTTTAGAAGTTTAAGTAATTCTTCTTTTGACGGGGGCTTTTCAGTCCAGTTATCTGGGCTTGTATCTTTTGAAAAGTAAGCCAGATATTTATCAGGAAGATTTTCAGAAATTGAACGAAAATCGTTTGCAAGCAAGTCCTGGATAGTTAAAATATGTCCTGCATTCCAACGAATATTATTTCTAAAGCCTTTAGGGATAATATCCCAGTTTGATTCAGGAATCGATTCTAAAAGTTCCACGGTGACACTTCGTACAGTTTCTAATTGTTTAAAAATATTTTCCTCTTTCATCAGTATTCCTCCTTTTTAGCATTTAACATAGTTATCCAAACAAATATAAATTGAAAATTTATTGAAGTTATATTGAAAGCATATCTGTTAAATATAAATAAGCTATATAAACCTTCTATTCCTCAATGACCTATACAGTCATCAGGTTAAAACGTAGCGACACCTCGCAAAGTTACGACTTACTGTGGAAGAGATGGTACAGGAACCCAAGGGCTAACCGACGCCCGTTTTTTTCCCGTATGGGGATCGTAGATATGACGCTCAATTTTTCCAATATTACCCCCGTATACATGAATTCCTACACATGGATTTTCGGAAGCACACTGCACTTTATGAAGGTCTTGTTCAGAAGAGCAGCAGACGACGACCTCCCCTTTCTGAATATAACGGTCGTTGCATGTAATCAGTTCTTCATTCTCATTGGAAGGCGATGTATACTGGATTTCGTGTTCTGTTCCTTGTACAACTCCAATTACACCCCACGTCCCATGATCATGGACAGGTGTTGATTGACCAACGTCCCAAACCGCAGCTGCAACAGAAAAACTTTCATCGTCAGCAACGTACAACGGATACAAAGCGTATTTTGGGTTTGGTTGCCGATACTGTGGAGGGAGAACATTATCGTTCTGTAACAAATGTCTCATCCTCTCCGCAATCTTACCAGTTAGGGCCTCTTCAGTTCCGCCCTCATGAACAATCTGCTCCACATCCTTAATGAAAGTCTCAAGTTCAGGGTTTTTCATTTAAAAACACCACCTAGATTAAAATTTTATTGATATACCCTACCCCTGTATTGTATATTAATTTTATACTAATCTACTAGGTTAATTTTTCCATTCAACTAACCTGGTAGATTAGTTGAATAGGGATATTTCATTTAAAATATTAGAAAAAAGGAGTTTGTTTTTTAACAAACTTCCCTTTATATTTAATTAATTGTTTTTTAAGATTGAGTTAGCTTCTTGTTTCAGGAAATCCTCAGTCGAAATTACATTGGCATACATACCATTAAGTGCACTGACAAACGCATAATGAACCTGTTCAGCTGGCACAACCTTATCTTGATAAGATAAGTCTTTTGTCGCACATGCATCTTCAATAAGTGTAGTTTCAAAGCCTAGCTCCACCGCAGTTCTAACTGTGGCATCAATACACATATGCGTCATCATCCCTAAAATCACTAGGTTGGTCACTCTTTTTTCTCTTAATTTGATTTCCAATTCGGTGTTCAAAAAGCTGCTAGGTGTATGTTTTGTGATAATAGTTTCATGTTCTAATGGTAAAACAGCTTCATTTAGTTTAACTCCCTCTGTATTTGGAAGAAAGAAGCCTAATGCTACGTCATTTGCGATATGCTGGACATGAAAAATATTATCTTTATTATTCTGTCTAAACCATTCAAGAACTTTAGCAGCATTAGTAGCTGCTTTTACAGGGTTGCTTAATTCCATCTTTCCATTTGAAAAATAGTCATTTTGAATATCAACAATGATTAAAGCTGTGCTCATTTCTCCACCTCATTTAAAAATTTATTATAATAAAATGATAAATAATATCTTGATTCTTATCGATAATTTGATGAAACACTTTTATATCAAATAATTTCATTGTGAAAGGAAGTTATTATGAAACTTGATAACATTGATATTCAGATTCTCCGTTTACTAACCGAAAATTCACGTATTCAATGGAAAGACTTAGGAGAACAAATTCATATGACGGGACAGGCAGTAGGGAATCGCATTAAAAAACTTGAAGAAAGTGGTGTAATTAAAGCTTACTCTCTAATCATCAATGAAATGAAATTAGGGATTCTTTATACGGCATTTGTCAGTGTTTATATGAAAACAACTAATCATCATTCATTTATTCATTTTATCAATGAGCGAAATGAAATAGTTGAAGCTCACCGAATATCTGGGGAAGGATGTTATCATTTAAAAATCAGAGTTAACTCCCAAGAACAGTTGAATCTTTTTCTTAATACCCTTCTCAAATATGGGAATTATAGTTTAAATCTATCCATACAAGAGATTAAACACTATAATCCGTTGACTGCCACATTCCAATAAACGTTTGCTTTTCCTTTAAATTATTCTGGAATGTTTAGGATACTTTTTTATAGTTGTAATTCTACATTTTCCTAACTCTGCCCCAAGAATATTGAAATATCAAATTCTTTTATGAGAAAAATAAGCTACACAAGGCATCCGTAAAAGTATGAGTTTTGAAACAAATAAAAAGCTGTAGACAAGCTCGGTTTTCTTCGAGTTTGTCTACAGCCCGATAGGAGAATCACTCTCTTTCTCCTCTGTGTATTCCTACAATCGATAAATTGTATTATATTTCTCCATTTGGTTAAAGAGAATAACATAAAGTGGGATAGAGTATAAGGATGAATGTTCAATTGAATCCATGTTAGTAGATTGTCCAACTCATATTGGACGCAGCTTCTTCATTAAACAGAAGTTTTTTTATGGGGTTAGCATTCTTCTCATCAATTTTTGATTCCTAGATTAATGTTATTTATCATTTACTTTTCTTATAATACTATTCAGATACCAAGGAAGGATTAGATAAGCTAATAAATAAACGGGGATAGAGTACCATAATTTCCAACCCTGATATCTCATATACTCAAGTTGAACCAAAGTAAATTCATCTAAAGTAGATAAAATAGTTCAGATGACAATGTACAAAAAGCCATAGTCTCGCTTCTTGAAGTTAAGATAGACAATTGAAATCAGGGATGGAACAAGCGTTACCATGAGCCAATCATCAAATTCAACTTTTTTCGTAGAACCTAAATCATAAAGATCTGCCATCAACCCTGTACTAAAATGAGCTATCCAAGCAAAATAACCTACAGAAAAGAATACAATCATGTTTTCTCTAAATGTTAGGCGTTTTGGCATAAATAGTACGGCTAGAATAAGAATAATAACAAATATCCATGCAATTAACATAATAAGAGTCACCGACTTCCATTTTATATATTCTCATTCTCAACTAACCCATTTAAAAATATAACAATCCTTGTTCTCGAAATAAAACGTCTGCAAAAGTATGACTAATGGGAAAGAACAAGCGTAAATCCGTTGTCATTCAATGGGTTTACGCTTGTTTACTTCTGATAAGATCTATTATGTAAACTAGATTTGTATACGGTATACAATATACAAAAACAGAAAAGTCTACTGACCATATATAATTTAAAATAAACTATCTAAAATGTTAAGTTATTCCTATAAAATTTTCTTTAAAAAATGATAAAAAACAAGTCTGATTTGTTTCTTTTATACCTTGTATGTTAACAACAAAGGAAAGTATATATAATCTTGAATATCATTTATATAAAAATAGATAGGGAGGGCACAATGAATGAAAGTATTCATAAAATCTCTTATTATATTGGTTTTAACTTTCCTTAGTGTGATCAGCTGGGATGCATTTTTTAAGAATAAAAAATAATATAGCTAATCGATAACTACCGATAATGGAAAAGAAAAAGCACAAACTCGTTAGTAATTAACAGGTTTGTGCTTTTTTACTACCTCATCTCAACTGAGTTAAGATAATACATATTGATTAAAGAAATTCTTATCCTATCTACTAGCTTTTATTCTTCCTAGACCAAACAACTACAGGAATAAGCAATAGTGACAGAATGGCTCCAGAAAGTGATAATGCTGCATAACTAGAATGAGCGACTACCATTCCTGATATCCCTCCACCAGCTGCTCCTGACAGGGCAAATAAGACATCGACTGATCCTTGTGTTTTTGCACGCACAGATGGATGTGTTGAATCTATAATGAGAGCCGTTCCACTTATCAAACCAAAGTTCCAGCCTAAACCTAGTAGCACTAACGCCAGGGTAAGCAGTGGCATGGAACCTACCGGTGCAAAAGCTGCCACCAATCCAGAGGCTAGGAGCGTAGCACCAGAAGCAACAGCCATAGTAGTACGGCCAAACTTATCGACGAGTATACCTGTTAATGGCGAAGGAAGGTACATAGCTGCTATATGGAAACCTATAACTACCCCCACCTCTTGCAAACCATGACCATGATGTCCCATATGAATAGGTGTCATGGTCATAATGGCTGCCATGACAAATTGAGTTAAAATCATAATGACAGACCCTACCACAACACCCTTTTTGTTGATATTAGCACTCTTTAAATTCGTCTCTGTCTCTGTAGTATTCACGTTTTTCTGAGCATTCGCAATAGCTGTAGACACAACCAAAGGATCTGGACGAAGAAAAAATAAGATCAATAATCCGGCCATTATAAAAGCAACTCCTGACAAGATGAAAGGGCCAGCCAAAGTTGGAACACCGATTGAATCCGCAAATTCTCCCATTGTATTGACCAAGTTAGGAGCAACTACAGCACCCAAGGTAGTGGAAACCATGGCCATACTTGCGGCAGTTGCCCGTTGTTTATCTGTTGCAAGGTCTGTCCCTGCATATCGCGCTTGTAGATTAGAAGCTGTCCCAGCTCCATAGATAAGAAGGGAAAGGAATAAAAGTGCGATGTTGTTGGTTAAAGCTGCCATTATAACACCGATAGCGCCTACCCCTCCTGCAAGGAACCCTCCTGCAAGTCCTGCTCTACGTCCAAAACGTTGTGAAGACCGTCCTATAAGTAGGGCAGCTCCTGCAGAACCTAAAGTAAATAGAGCCGTTGGAATCCCTGCTGCATTTTCCGTCCCTAGCATGTCTTGTGCAAGAAGTGCTCCTACTGTTACACCGGCTCCAAGTCCTGCTCCCCCAAAGATTTGTGAAAACATCAAAATTCTTAATGTTTTTTTATAAAGCTTTGCTTGTCTTTCTGGTGAATCAATATATTCTTGCAACCATATAGGCTGCTGCGTTGATACATTTGTATCTTTTGCTGTCATTGTCATGAACTCTCCCTCCTAACGAGATACCTTTGTAGCTTTTCGTGTTTGTTTTGTCACCCTTAGAATATTTAATTCTTCATTCCACATATTTAGGATTTTCGATATATTTACAATTCCCTATATTCATCATTGGAAGAAGCTCATAATTAAATTTCTGATAATTATGAGCTCCTTCTATTTCTTATTTTTAAATAGGAACACGACAATATTGGTTGGTGGTCCTATTAAAATGTGTAGGATTCACCATCTTCAGGTATTAAAATACTATTTAAGAATCCTTTTTCTTTACTAAAGTTTTTTAGTTCTTCTCTAGATAGTGTCCAATGGTTAACAGCTTCCATATGAACAGAAATAATCTTAGCATTAGGAGCCGCCTTGTGTACTTCATAGATGTCTTCTTTTCCCATAATGAGAGAACCATACTCTATAAATTGATTATCTCCGCCATTGACGACAATAATATCTGGTTCATGAGTATCTAATTCTTCCTGTACACCTTCATACCAGACTGTATCACCAGCTACGTACAAGGTTTTTTCACTTGGATGTTTAAAGACGACGCCACATACTTCCCCCATAAGCTTTAATAGTTCTTCTCCTCTTCCATGCTCGCCTCTTGTTTTAACTAATTGGATGCCTTCAAAGACAGTGTCCTTTGTTAGTACCTCTACATTTTGGAAACCGACATTTTGGACTTCCTTTGCCTCTTCTTCATTTTGAACGAACATTTTAATATCTTTTGGCAATAGTCTTTGTGCTGCCTCGTCAAAATGGTCTAAATGAAGATGAGTGAGAATAACTGCATCAACTCCCCTAATAATATCGTCAACGGGGATTGGTAAACTCACTACAGGATTGTTTTGATCTTGCTTAACCGAACCAGGGAAGGGGGGGTACGTACCTTTCTCTGCTAACATAGGATCGATTAAAAACCTTTTATTTGCATATTCAACAATGATTGTTGCATTGCGAATTTGTTTAATATTCATGTTTCTCTCTCCTTTTCTTTAATCTACGTATAGCTTATACTATGTCCAGTGCCTCTTACATAAATAAAATCAAGTCTTTTGGGTAATTGACTTGATTTTTGAAAGGATTTGAAGAAATGTTAGATCATACGGATATGAGTATCTTAAACGAGCTGTCTAAAAACAGTCGTATTAAGATGAAGGAATTGGGTGAGAAAGTCCATTTAACAGGTCAAGCAGCTGCCTCTAGAGTAGCCAAATTAGAAGATAATGGTGTAATTGAAGGATATTCAATTACGGTAAATCAAGCGAAGTTAGGGTGTTTTATGCATGCCTTTATTAATATCTATTTACATGACATCCATCATCGCCCCTTTCTCTCTTTTGTAAAAACACAAAATCAATTTATCCTAAATAACTATAAAATTAGTGGAGATGGATGCTATCTGCTTGAATGTAGATTTCCCTCTAATGAATATCTAAATGAATTTCTAGAGAACCTAAATGAATTTGCGAATTATAAAATATCCACTGTTATTAATAAGATGTAATAAATAGGATTAGAAAAAGCCTTATACAGGAATATAAGGCTTTTTTAGTACCGATAATTTGTGTTATGGTGCGACAAGAAGTCGCTTTTATATAGTGTGGCTCACGCCACTAGTTTAGACGCAAAAACTATCCCTGTCCAAAACTGCGTGTCTGGCAACGGATTCGTGGGTTGCATGCGGAAATGCGGAAACAGAGAGCCAGTGCACGGCTCGGAACACTGCTAGGGGAAGATGAGTATGGTGAACGAAAGTGAAGGTTTGTAAGCTTCGTAAGGATTAGCTCAAGATAGTGCACAGGTTTGCTTGGGTATTGGCAAGAGGAAAAGTAGATTCATAATGCTACTGTGCCGCGTCCCACATCTTGCCCGGAGTAAA
>NZ_FOXX01000038.1 GCF_900115845.1 Priestia endophytica DSM 13796
GGACCTGCAATGGGAGGCTTGAGCCGTATGAGTTGAAAGGCTCACGTACGGTTCTTAGGGGAGTTAGGGGCAGCGATGCCCCTCGCTTACCCGACTTAATTAGAAATGAATAGGATTTACATTTAAAAACATAAGATTAAATATTCTCTTTAATTTGTAATCGCTTTCATTTATACTAAGGGTAGGCGGGATAGCATGAGTGGCTGTCACAGTATTTAGCGTAGGTGGGGCTAATACAGGGAAGCAGGGCATATAAGAAATGTCCTTTTTTATTTGAATAAAGTTGCTTTATCTCATTATTCAAAAGCAGATTAATTATTATTAATATCAAAACTCTTGTTTAAATATTCAAATTTACTTTTTACATAAAAATAGCACCCAATTAATTGGGTTCTATTTTTATGTAAAAAAGAATCCTTAATCGATAATTTCTTCTCCAATCTTAGTTGTATTAAATTTCTTCAATTGCTAACGTAGCATCAAAAATCACAAATAATGTTTACTATTTTGAGCAAACTACTTGAATGGGTAGTTTTTTCTCTTTTAAAGATGATTAGCTTTTTTAAATAATTTTATCGTGAATAGCACCTTGATACAGCATCGCTTTCCACTCATTTATAGAAGCATTATGGATGGAATTCATCTATGATGTCTTGTGAGAAGGTAGGGTTCGTATATCCCCATCAGCTGTTTCAACTATTATTGCTTCCAGTATAAACAGATAAACATTTAATCAACATGAGTAAAGAAGGAGGGGCTCAATGGATGGAGAAAGCGAAAATAAGTGGGATTCAACTCTTTGCCTTGATGTTTATCTTTGAATTAGGAACAGCCTTGGTCGTCAGCTACGGGAGAGATGCTGGAAAGGATGCATGGCTTTCTATTCTCTTAGCCATGAGTGGAGGGGTAATCTTATCTTTTATTTATTTATTGTTATCTCATCAACATCCTAACTTACTTCTTACAGGATATATACGTGAAATATTGGGGAAATACCTTGGATGGATCATGGGTTTATTATATTGTGTCTATTTCTTGTACATTTGCGGAAGGAACGTACGAGAATTTGGAGATCTGTTGATTTCATCTACCTTGCAGGAAACTCCATTAGTGGTAATCAACATTACCCTTGTGCTGGTAATGTGCTATGTCATTCATCTAGGAGTAGAAGTAGTAGGGAGGACCGCAGAAGTATTTATTGTTATTTTAGTTCTATTGGGGATATCAGGGAGTTTTTTTGTTCTTATATCAGGAGATGTTGAGTTTCATCGGATACTTCCCGTTCTTGAACAGGGATGGAAACCTATCTTAACCACAGCCTTTCCTCACCTCCTTATTTTCCCATTTGGTGAAATGATCGTCTTTACGATGATTGTACCGTATTTAAATCGTCCTCAATTCGCAAAAAGAGTATGGCTGACCGCCTTAATTTCAAGTGGTCTTATTTTATGCTGGACCGCCTTGCTAAATATATCTGTTCTCGGTGCAGCAATGATGAAAAAGTCCACTTTCCCGACGTTAACAGCAGTTGGGAAGGTTAATCTGTTTGAGTTTATCGAAAGACTAGACGCGATTGTGGTTTTTACGTTATTGATTACCGTCTTTTTCAAAGCATCCGTGTATTTGTATAGTGCGATTGTGGGAATAGCTGAGTTATTCAAAGTAAACACATATCATCACATTCTTTTACCTATAGGGACCATCGTTATTTTTCTATCTCTCACCATGGCCTCTAGTTTTTCAGAACAAATGGAAGAAGGTTTCCTTATAGAGGAGTCCATTTCTTTTGTTATGTTCGCCATTATTCCTTTATTCATGCTCATTGTCTCCATTAGCCGTCAGTATTTTAAGAAGAGATTAAATTAACGATACATTTTATACTACTGCTATTATTAAGTATTAGTTCATTAGGGATTAAAGCTCAATAAAATATTCAAAGCTTACTCCGAACTATACACTATCCGTAAAAGTATAACTAAGGGGAAGGAAAAAGCGTAAAACCGTTGTTACTCAATGGGTTTACGCTTTTTTACTTCTTATAAAATGTGTTATGTTAAGTGGATTTTTAATTTTCTTTTTAAAAGAATAAGTGAAAAAATTTAAAACCTCTTATTTAGTGCTTATTTTCATTTGCTCAGTATTAAAATTATAGGTCGAAATTTTAGTTTCACCTTCATAATTCATAGTTATTTTTACTTGATTCTCATCTTTCCATGTGATGTCATATAGGGATTTATTGTTAGGCTCCATGATGTTTACTACCCTTACTTTCTCTTCTTTTACTGTGTTTCCTTGGGCATCTTTAAAGTACACTTTTATATTTTTGGACCCAAACAGAAAACCATTTCCGAACTCTGTAATTTTCACTAGATTACTTCGATTTGGCGACGTACTTTTTAAAAAAGGATTCTCATCAAAAAATACCGAGTAACTTAAGCAACTTATACAGATTAATAAGACGATAAAAATCCATCGAGCAATCTTGATCTTAGTGTTCTTATACTTTTCTTCATTATCTATAAACTTTAACATGCTGTAGTTAAACACCTCAATTGGTCTTCGTTCCTTCAAATAAACTGACTATATTTAACTGATTACGGAAGTCTACCATCTTCCATGTCAACTAAACCACCCATAAGTAGCCCCATAACAATTAAAAATAAAAGTATAATGACCCCACAAAAAAAGATAACAGAGACAACAAAAATTATAATTTTATTTTTTGATTTAAGGGCTAGTACAAAACTAATTACAAGTCCTACCACACCTAGCATCCACTCATTAGTGGTTAAAAGAATGATTGATAGTAATGATAGAATCAGAGATACTAACATAAAATATTTACTCATCATTTTGCCTTTCGTCTTTTCGTTTCTAATAAGAGTTAAAACACAATAAAAAAGATAGTACAAACATATGTATAACACCCTTTTTAACTTGTTTATTCAGTCTTTCCTATCTTAAAAAATTTTGACGAATAAATTCATTCTCTTCCATCAGACTCGCACGTCCATAAGCTTTTCCAATATCTCCACCTTCGCGACTCCAAAAGTAGTTATGTTCCTCAACAACGTGTTCGTAGTTACCATTCTTCCAATGGTTAGCCATTTTTAAAAGCTCTTGACTATTGGATGGTTGAACGTTATTAATTAATTCAATAACCTCGTCTATGGCTTCTGGAGTCATTCTTACGGCTCCTGTTTTTCTTTCAGCTCTTACTTTCTGGTGAATCATCTTATGCATAATGTTCTCAATATCTTTTCCTGTAGGATTTTCAGGAACTTCCAATGCCTTCTCTTGTTCATGAGTCTTTTCATTTGCAACTTGAGATTTTTCTGGATTCTCCTGTTTAGTAGTCTCAGTGGAATTTGAATCTTCATTCTGTACTTCTCGCTCATTAGAATTGTCCATTAATTTAAGAGCAACAAACCCAACTACAATAAGTGCTAATAAAGTGAGGGACGTCATTTTTAAAAATTTCTTCATCTTTTTCTCCTTTATAAATAAAACTTTAAATATTAAACAATTTCACCATGATATCACATATGTTCCCGTATTGGTAATAATTTACAAGTTATATGAGAATTTTTGTTTATTTTTATCTATATATTTCACATCAAAAGCAACCGTCCGTAAAAGTACTTATAGGAAAAGAAAAAGCGTAAAATCCTTTTCAGTCAAGGGTTTTACGCTTTTTTACGTCTGATAAGACCTATTATGTTTATTTTACAGCTTCTTTTAATTCTTTTCCTGGTTTAAAAGCAGGAACTTTTGAAGCAGCAATTTGCATTTCCTCGCCGGTTTGAGGGTTACGCCCTGTTCGTGCCGCACGCTCACGCACTTCAAATGTTCCAAATCCAATCAATTGAATTTTCTCTTCTTTTGAAAGAGTGTCAGAAATGGTTTTAAATAATGCATCTACAGCTTTTGC
>NZ_FOXX01000032.1 GCF_900115845.1 Priestia endophytica DSM 13796
GTATTGGATTTGAGTCAATAATTTGGACACAAAAAAGTTAAGTCTTAAGCTGTTTTTCTAATTTGATCCTCAATAGCTTGAGGAGTTTGATAGCCGAGGCTACTATGGATTCGATTACGGTTATACCAGCCTTCTATAAACTGAAACATGGCTAACTTTGCAGCTGAATAGTTTGTGTATTGTGTATGATATACTTCTTCTTTCTTTAATATGGCATGAAACGACTCCATACAGGCATTGTCATAAGGGCAGCCTTTCTGGCTAAAAGACTGCTTGATTTTGTGTTCTTGGACATACTGAGTAAACTCACTGCTGGTGTATTGTGAGCCAAGATCGGTATGAAGAATTAAGCCCTGACGGGGCTTTTGGGAAAAGCAAGCGTTTTGAAGGGCTTCTATCACAAGCTCCGACGTCATGGAATGTGAAAAAGAATAACCAACGATTTTTTTGGAGTGTAAATCTAATACGGATGCTAAATAGCACCAGCCATCTTTTACGGTAGGAATATACGTAATATCTGCCACCCATTTCTCATTAATTGTCTGGGTAGAGAAATCTCGCTTTAAAAGATTATTCAGCTGAACAACCTTTTCTTTTGACGGATAGGGACGATACTTTTTCTTCGTAATGGAACGGATGCCAGCCTTTCTCATTAAGCGTTGAACACGTTTTAGACTAAGATAAAACCCATTGCTTAATAAGGTCTTATGAATTTTCGGAGCACCATAACGCGCTTTACTTTTCAGATAAATCCGTTGGATTTCTTTCGTCAGTTCCTGATTTTCCTGTTCACGCTTTGACACTGTCTTTTTAAAGAAGCTATAGTAGCTACTTCTTGGAATCGTTAGTACTTCGCACATTTTTTGGACAGAGTATTGACCTTTGTGTTTTTCAATAAAATGGTTTAACTCTGTTTCTGTTACTTTTTCGCGAATATGGCCATAGCCTTTTTTAGAATGTCTAGTTCTTGTTTTAACCGAAGGTTTTCTTTCTGAATCTCAGCTAACTCTTTCGATGTCAGAGAGCCTTTTTCTGAACTGATAGGTGTAAATTCTTTCACCCATTTATAGATTGTTACTTCTGATACGCCATATTCGCTACTTAATTCTTTTACCGAGTTTCCAGCATGATATAAATCCACAATGATTTTCTTAAAATCGTCATTATACTTTTTACCTGTAGGTTTACGTTTCAATTCGGACACATCCTCTCAAAAATAATTGTAAGGACTTAATAAAATTGTGTCCATGAAACTATACTAACTCCAAGAAGAATTATGTTATGAAGATTAAATGAATTAGAAAAAAAAACATGCATTATATATCAAAATTTTGGAAACAGGAGAATTAAAAAATTCAGAATAGAAAAAGGTTTAAGGTACTCATAGTAATGCCTACAGCATCCTACGACAGTCTGCCATGATAAGGGCACGGCAAACACTTACCTTAAACCTCTGTCAGTTAGCTCACATCTATATTGTAATATAGATTTTTATATTGATAAAATTAAAATTATAAATATATATTATCGTTTTCTTGAATACATAAGAGAAGATACCATTAAAGGTCATAAAGAAATTTATCACTTCTTAAGTCGTTATGGATGATGAAAGTTACACATACTCTGCTTTGAAAATAATCAAGATACAACAAGTTAGTTTTAATAAAAAGAGACGAGATATTACCTTATCTCTTTTCCCTGCCTTATTTAATTGCTGTAAAAGAATGAGCCCAAATTAAAAGATAGATGCACAATCAGAATCTACATGTATTGATATTTTTTTGCAACAACTACTATAGACATAGGGGAATATTACCTATTTACTCCATTAATCCCCTTGTCGCTCATTTACTTCTTTTCATTACATTTTAATATAAAAAGGTTATGTATAGGTTATATAATTGTAGTTTACATAAAACATAGTAGAGGTAGTAAAAAAAGCGTAAACCCATTAAATAATAACGGTTTTACGCTTTTTTTTGCCCTTTAGGTCTACTTTTATATTAAGTACGGCTAACTCTTGTCCCAATCGAACGAAATCGAGGGTGTTCAGCAAGTATTGAACCTCTCATCTCTCTTACTACTGGGTTTTCTGAAGTGAGAAACTGATTTTTTGAATCGTAAAGCTCAATTAACTTTCCTTTTTCTAATACACCTAATGTGTTGCTAATTGTATAGGCAGCTTTGATATCATGTGTAATAAAAAGATATGCTAACCCGAAATTTTCTTTTAATTCCCTTAGTAATTCTAAAATAAGGGTTTGAGTCACCCTATCCAAGCTACTTACAGCCTCGTCTAAGATAATTAGTTTTGGCTTTAATGAGATTGCCCTTGCAATATTGATCCTCTGTAATTGACCTCCACTAAATTGATGAGGGTACTTTTTTAAGTCCTTTTCACTAAGTCCTACTCTTTCCAGTAATTCAATAATAGTTCTTTTTTGTTCAGTTACGGTTAACTGTTCATAGTTTTTTAATGGCTCTGCGATAATACGCTCAGCTGTCATCCTGGGATTAACAGATGAATATGAATCCTGAAAGACAACTTGGAGATCACGTCGGATTTTGTGACGGGTTTGCTTGTCTGCCTTATAAATATCATATCCTTGAAAGAAAATCTGCCCATATTGTGGTTGCTCTAAACCAAGAATCACTTTTCCTAAGGTACTTTTACCAGCTCCACTTGTACCGAGCATTCCTAAGCATGTTCCTTCCTCAATAGAGAAGGAAATATCAGAAAGCACTGTTTTAGAATGATTTTTCCATTTAAAAAATGTTCGAGCTCCATAACTATGAGTTACTTCATTTACCTGTAATAAACTCACTTGTTCACCCCTTATAAAGCCCCCATCATAAATTAAACTAAATCAATGATGGGTTCATCTAAATGTAGCATTGAGCGTGCGTTTAATAGTTTCTTTGTATAGTCATGCTGTGGATGATCAAATAGTTGAAACACATCTGCTTTCTCTACGATTCTTCCATGCTGCATAACAGCTACTTCATCTGCCATTTCAGCAATAACTCCTAAATCATGAGAGATTAATAATATGGATGAACCATATTCAGAGCGAATTTTATCTAAATGGCGTAATACTTTTTTTTGATTATTTACATCAAGTGCAGTTGTTGGTTCATCAGCAATAATAATAGCTGGATGAAGACTTGCTGCAATAGCGATCATTACTCGCTGAAGCATCCCGCCACTTAATTGAAAAGGATAGTATTTTAAAAGCTTAGCAGGATTGGGTAAATTCACGTGATGCATGGCCTCAATAGCAAGTTCTGTTGCTTGTTTTTTATTCCATTGCGTATGAGAGCGAATAGTTTCAATAAATTGGTGTCCAATAGTAAAAACGGGTGTAAAAGCATTCATTGGATTCTGCATAATGAAGGCTATATCTTTGCCACGAATCTTACGCATTTCTTTCTCAGCTAAGCCGTTCAGTTCTCGTCCTTTTAGTGCTATGCTACCTTCAATCATTGTTGTTTTCAGATTAAGTAGCTGAAGAATAGACATACTTGTAAGGGTTTTGCCACATCCACTTTCCCCGACAAGACCAAGTATTTTCCCTCGTTTCAGTTCAAGATTTATACCTTGAACAAGAGGTGTAATACCATTTTTATTTTTTATCTGTACATGTAAATCTCTAACTTGTAACACAGTTGACTCTTCTGTTTCCAACATTCTTCATTCCTTTTTAAAAACGACGTTTGACACCGTAACGTTCTGATAACGCCTCACCTAATAAATTGAATGTAACAATAACAAGCATAATAACCAGACCTGGATAAAGCATTAGTTCTGGATTCGTTCGAATATATGATTTTCCTTCATGAATCATGGTTCCCCATTCAGGTGTAGGAGACTGTACTCCTAATCCAAGAAACGACATAGCAGAAATGTCCATGATAGCCCATCCCATTTCTAATGTTCCCATTACGACAAGTGGAGGGAGTACATTTGGAATAATATGATTTTTAATAACCTTCCATTGAGAAGAGCCACTGATCTTCGCAGCCGCAATGAAGTTCTGTTCTTTTAAACGAAGTACCATTCCTCGAAACATTCTCGCGTAATAGACCCATTGCACAAGCATCAGGGCTAAAATGACTTGCGACAGCCCAGGTCCGAATATACCAACCAGTCCGAGGATAAGAATAAGGCTCGGAAAAGCCATGACACCATCACAAAACCTCATTAAAACATGATCGATCCATCCGCCTCTATATCCTGCCAAGGTTCCAACAATTAAACCAATCACTAATGATGAAATAAAAATGAGCATAGCAAAACCTAATGAAATGCGTGCCCCATACAAAATACGTGATAAGTTACATCTTCCTAAATGATCGGTTCCTAATGGATAATCCCAGGATGGAGGCTGCAGTTTATAAGCTAAATTGACAGCCACGGGATCATTTGGCGCTATCCATGGAGCAAATAGAGTGATGATAAAAAGAATGCCTAATATGATTGAACATATCGGAATCACTTTTTGATTTTTGAATACCTTACGTATACTTATTATCATCGCTGGTGTCCTTCTTTCCTAGAGATGCGCGGATCAATATACATTTGAATAAGATCAACCATTAAATTGCTAAGAATAAATAAACTAGCTGCTATTAGGACATAGCACTGAATAACAGGTATATCGCGATTGAAAATCGCTTCAATAAAATAACGGCCAAATCCAGGCCAAGAAAAAACGGATTCAACAATAATTGTTCCCGTAAGTAGTTTTCCAAGATTCATCCCCAGTCCAGTTATCATTGGAGGAATAGCCATTCTTAGAACATGTTTTGTCATAATCATTTTTTCTTTAATTCCCCTTGTTCGAGCAAATAGCACATATGGTTCTTGTAAGTTTTCAAGAACGCTGGCACGTAACAATCGTGTATACATCGCTATTAAGGGAAGCGCTAGCGTAATAGAAGGTAAAACAAGATGCTGCCATGTCCCAATTCCTTCAACTGGAAAAAGATTAAGTTTAACAGAGAAGAAAAAAACTAATATATAACCTAGCCAAAAAGTGGGGATAGATGCTCCAAAAAAAGAAAGTAAACGACTAAAATGATCAATAATGCTATTTCTCTTTATTCCCGCCAGAAATCCTAGAGGCACACTGACGAGCACTGCTATCAATAAACTTCCTATAGCTAACTGGACGGTCGCTGGTATTCGATATATGACCTCATCCAAAACAGGCTTATTCGAAACATAAGATATGCCAAAATCAAATTGGCATATCTTCATAATAGAATTTACGTAGTGAATGAAGAATGGTTGATCTAAACCAAACTCATGTCTTTTCTGATCCAAAATCTCATCAGTTGGCTGAATATGCGCTGCTGTTAAATAAGCTTCAGCCGGATCCACCGGTGAAAGATGAATCATTCCAGTCGTGAGAAGGGCGGCCAGAAGAAAAACTGGAATAATGGACATAACTCGTTTCAGTATATAATGGCCCATAAAAACCTCCTGCTATTTACTCTTTGATGCTAATTCCTGTGAATGGATGCTCGTCACGATTAGCAGGGAATTTAAAATTCTTTACACCTTTTTGATAAATCGCTGTTTTCTTGATGTAAGAAATAGGAATAATAGCTCCTTGATCCTGTAGCGATTTTAAAATAGATGAATAAAGTTGTTGGCGTTCTTTCTCATCTGTTGTTTGAGGAACCTTTACCATTTGTTTGATTAATTCATCTTTATTTGGATATGCTGAAATAGCCTCATTAAATCCAAATCCTTCTGATGCCACAATGTTTAAAAATGTATGAGGATCATAAGGAGCACCATAGTTACTAAAGAAATTAATGTCGAATTTATTATCTTTAAATCGCTGAACTTGTTCTGTTAATTCAACGCCCACAATGTTTAATTTCACACCAATTGTCGCCCATTCAGCTTGAAGAGTTTCTGCCATTGCTTTTTGAATCGATTCTGCTGAATCATACATCAGTTCAACTTCAAGTGGCTTTCCGTCTTTTTCGCGAACTGTTTTACCTTTAGGAAGTTTCCATCCGGCTTTATCTAGTAACGATTTCGCTTTTTCTACATCATATTTAACGGACTTAACCTCAATGTCTTTAGTATAAGGTAAATTTGTAGATAAAATATGATCTGCTTTCTCTTCTAAACCTGAAGTGACTCCCTCCACCATTGCTCCTTTGTTAAAGCCATACTGTAGCGCTTGACGTACGCGTTCATCTGAAAGCTGTTCTGTTTTTGTATTCATAACAAGCTGTCTTGTAGCAACTGGATCAGAAATACTAGTTTCATATTTACCAGTAGATTCTAATTGTTTGAAAGTATCTAGACTAATAACCCCTTCTCCATAAATCAAATCTAGCTCACCTTTTTCAAAGGCGAGTACTCTCGTTTCCGCATCTGGAATAACTTTCACTTTGATTTTTTCTACTTTTGGAAGCTCGCCCCAATAATTTTCATTACGTTTAAAAATAGCATATTCGTCAGTTTTATACTTGTCTAAAATCCAAGGTCCTGTACCTACGGACTTAGCGATACCTTTTGAAGTATCACCATCCTTCGGGAAGCCAGCTTCACCTAAGAAACGAACTGGTCGAACAACAGCTAGCTCTTGAATAGTTGGATAATATGGTTCCGTCAATGTTAGTTTAAACGTATTTTCGTCAATTACATCCGTTCGAGCTATTTTTGTAATGAATCCTAACCAACTATGTAATTCAGTATGCTTTAAAATGGCGTCAAAATTCTTTTTCACAATTTCTGCATTAAAATTTGTTCCATCGGAGAACTTCACACCTTGGCGCAGATGAAAGGTGTATACTTTACCATCATCAGAGATTTCCCATGATTTAGCTAGCTGTGGTTTTATCTCTCCTCCATCTTGATAGCTTACTAGTGGTTCATATACCATAGATTGAGCAAATAATTGTGAAGGATTGTAGACATGTGGATTCATTTCCCCCACATCCCTTGGCCAAGCAATGGTAATCATATTATCATGATGGCCTTTTGTTGTTGATTCCTCGTTATTAGCATTTGTACACCCAACTAATAACGAGGATAAAATTAAAATAAAAGAGATAATTAACGAAATATTCAGATTACTTTCCCCCTTAGACATGTTGATGTCTCCTCTCACTTGATGTTGATAATCATTTTCAATTGTAAGTAGAATCCATAACCGTGTCAATATACTATTGGAAACTTTATTAAGAGAGGGAAAAATTAGTATATTATATAATTTGGCCATTAAGTGGAAGGTTTTTGAGAAACTTTTCTCACTAAAGTTCATTTATGATGAATCAGTCAACATAATGTTGATTCTCAGCAGTAATAAAAACTATATATTTTCTATATAGTCTTTATTCATTTATTCTTATATTGAAGGTGAAACTTTTTGCTTTCTTCTTAATCGTAAGAATCCAGAAGCCGTTAAAACACCCAAAATAACTAAACATGTACCTATGACTTGAGGTAATGAAACCGGAGCCCCGGTTAGAATAGAGAGCATCATAGTGACTACGGGAACCAAATTGAAAAATAAAGACGTGTTACTTGCACCAATAGTCGCCATACCTTTATTCCACCAAAGGTAGCCTAATACACTTGTAAATAGAGCCATGAAGAGAATAGCTCCCCAAGCTAACACTGTAACATGAGATAAGGGCTGAGGACTTGGTAAAAAGAATGTTAATACGATAAGGCAAAGAGAGCCCATTATCATCGTATAAGTAGTGGTCTCCATGGAAGAACTACCCTTTAAATATTTTCTTCCTAATATACCGTATAAGGCCCAACACACATTCCCTGATAAGATCAGTAAATCACCTTTAGAAATAGATAATGTTTGAACAATTTCTAATGAACCTTGAGTAAGTACAAGAATAACACCTACTAAAGCAAAGAATATGCCAAGAAACTGTTGTTTGGTAATCGGATTCTTTAAAATAAAATAAGCAAAAAGTGCAGTTACCAGAGGATTAGTCCCCATAATCAGTGCCCCGTTTAAAGGAGCAGTATATTGCATTCCTAAAAAGAAAAAGGTATTGAATCCAAAGATTCCTACAATACCAAGCAAGATGTACATTTTCCAATAATCTTTAATGATCTTTAGCTTGATTTGTTTTTGCCATCCCAAGATAAGGATCATAACCAATGCAGCGATACCAAATCGCCATGCTGCAGCACTTGCAGCTGAGAAATAGTGAACCGAGTACTTAGCTAAGTTGAAAGTAGCACCTGTAAATACTGCGAAGCCTATTAACATAAGATATATCTTACTCTTCACTTTTTAAGCCCCCAATCATCGTTTCGTATGTCTCTAATTTCTCCTTCGTCACATTCATAACGGTTTCAATCTCCTGTTTTTGCTCTTCTAAAAGGCGTAGATGTTTCTTTAAAATATCTGATCTAGTTTGGGGCTTTTTTATTTGTATGTCAGTAGAATCGATATTTTCTAGAAGGCACCCATCCTTTAAAAATTCTTGAATCTCATCTAAAGACATCCCTGTTTGCTTTAATATTTTCATAAATTTGAGCAGGCGAATTTCACCTTCTGTATACCTTCTCTTTCCACCTTTTCTTAAGGGCGAAGATAATAGACCAATCTTTTCATAATAACGTAAAGTGTGAGCTGTGAACCCTGTTTTTATAGCTACTTCTGATATACTATACATTTCCGTTTCCTCCTTTCTTTACATGTTACAACTTGGACTTAACTCTAAGTCAATGATTAATTTATAAATAATAAAAAAAGACTCAGAATTTCTCCGAGCCTTCATATTTAATTTACATAGAAAAGCATAAATAGAAATAGACGTATTACAAAAAGCCAGTGTTTCAATAATTTGAAAACACTGGCTTTTTGTATGATGAAAACCCTCTAGTGCCTGTATAAAATTAATATATTTAGGCATCCGGAATAATGGTAAGGGCAATGGTGCGAACTGGAGTATCTTTTGTACTCTTATTAAGTGTCATATCATAATATTTGTTCATTAAGTTATTTAATTCGTTTTGAAAATTGATAAAGTGTTCCTCATCTATTTTCAATTCTACTACAGAGAAAGTAGCACCATCCTCCTTGCTATTCTGTTCTTCCAATTTCTTAAGATAACTTTGGTATTGTGTCATAAGCAATACTTGGTAGTAAGAAACATAGTCTAATTTCTCTTTACTAGTGACTTTTTTCCATTCGTCTCCGTTAAGTAATGCTTCTTTTTCATTTAAAGCATAATATTTCTCGGAAACAGATTTTACTTTCTTCTCTTTGATTACACGTAAGATTCCTGAGTCAACCATAACCTGTATATGCCTATATAGAGTTGCTCTAGGAACTTCCTTAATAACTTCCACCATTTCTAATGGTGTCAATCCATTTTCCTTATTCCTCATTAATGATTGACAAATCTTCATTCTCACTGGGTGCATTAGTACTTCTACTTTATTTTTCATCCTATCACCTAACTATTCGAAATCTTTATTCTCATTATAAATAATGAGAATAAAGATTGCAATGAGCCACTACCCTCTGTTATCATTATCAATAATGAGATTGAAATTAAAAAGGAGTGATAAAAATGAAGCTACACTATGGACTAGATGATCTTAAAGACATTGATTTTATGGCTATTTTACCGATTATCTTACCGATTATCATAGTGGGTACAATCTTAGTTTTAATTGCATTCATAGATTTATACAGATACAGGAAAACAAGAGAACATATACGAATTTGGGTAATGATTATTCTCTTTGTCAATACATTGGGCCCTATTCTGTACTTTGCTATAGGAAGAAAGGATCGTGAGAAATTTGAAACTAGAGATTAGAAACGTTACAAAATCATTTAAGGGAAGAGTTGCTGTAAGTAATTTCTCCATGGAACTACATTCCGGAGAATGTTTAGGGTTGATTGGACCAAATGGAGCAGGAAAATCAACTTTAATCAAAATCATTGCCGATATTATTAGTTCAAGTGAAGGAGAAGTTTTACTAAATGGAAAGAACGTATCGAAAATGAAGAGAGAGATTGGTTACCTACCACAATACCCTAATTTTTTTCCTTGGATGACAGCAAAGGAAACGCTTATGTTTATGGGACAGCTTTCTGGATTAAAAAAAGCAGAATTAACAAAGTCAATCTCAAATATTTTGATAAAAGTTGGACTCGACGGTACGGAAGACTTAAAAGTTAGTACATTTTCTGGCGGGATGAAACAACGACTTGGTATTGCACAGGCTCTCCTACATAAGCCTTCACTTATTATTATGGATGAACCCGTATCTGCCTTAGATCCAATTGGTCGAAGAGAAGTGCTAAACCTAATCGAGAATATAAAGAAAGATACCACTGTTTTATTATCAACTCATATACTCAGTGATGTCGAAGAGATATGTGATAGATTTGTAATTATAAAAGATGGAATGAAAATTGAAGACACTACGATTAGAGAACTATTAAAACGTAATAGTAAAAGTAAATTAAGCTTGGAAATTACACTAAAAGATTTCGAATGGATTAATGTGGCCAAAAACTTATCTTATGTGAAAGATATAGAGGTCACTGGAAATAAAGTCAAGGTCGAAGTTCGTAACCTAGAAAAAAACAAAACCTTATTACTCAAACATGCCCTTGATTATAATGTGGACATTATAAAATTCCAAATGTATAACGATACTCTAGAAGACATGTTTTTAAAAATGGTGGTGGAGAAATGAATAATCTAATCATCTTATTGAAAAAAGAATTTGTTCAAATGGCACGCGATTTTAAAATGATTTGGCTACCCATTGTTTTTATCTTTTTAGGAATGACTCAACCAGTGATAACGTATTACTTACCATCCATTTTAGAAGCATTAGGTGGTGGGCAAGAAATTACAATCAATCCAAGTATGACGGATCAAAAAGGTGGTGAAGTACTAGCAAGCACTTTAGGCTCTCAATTTGACCAACTTGGAATCATTATTATCGTCATCTCGATAATGGGTATTATTCAAACTGATAAAGCAAATGGGATGCTATCTTTCATTCTAACAAGACCTGTTACGAGTACTTCGTATATAGGTGGAAAAATCATCGCAAATTATTTAATAGTAGCATTTAGTGTAGGTATTGGATTTTTTGCTTCTGCTCTTTATGTTTATTATCTATTTACTAGTATTCCATTGTGGTACCCAGTTATTGCCCTACTATTTTATCTAATATGGGTTCTGTTTATCGTTTCTTTCGTAATGATGATCAGCACTATTTTTTACAGTCAAGGAATTATTGCTCTAATCTCAATTGTTTTCCTTATAGGATGTAGAATCATAGTTGGCTTGAGTCCTATAACAGATTTGATAAATCCGGCCAGCATGAGTAAACAGGCAATGGAAATATTAATGACAGAATCTATGAATCTACACACAACTGGTAATATACTATTCACACTTGCATGGATTATAGTGATCCTTCTAGTAACAAGCTATTGGATTTCTCATAAAAAGTTTAATTATGAAGCAGTTAATTAACTCATAATTTAGAAATAAATTTACAGTTATAGAGTTACCCATGAGTAATCTCATCCGAATCAGAAATTAACATTTTTTCTAATTCACATAACCTATATTATCAGCATTTATCTTTGTATATACAAAAGACATTTAAGAATCATCTTAAATGTCTTTTGCAATGTTTATGTTATTTTTCACTTATCAATAATTATAGTATCAGCGTTTTTATCTTCAAAACAGAGGTTTACTGTTCTTTGTTTAGCTCTCGTTCTATGTACAGTTCCAGCTGGGATAAGCAATGTATCATTTGGTTTTAAAACGATGGTATCCTTATTTTCGAAGTCAATGAACAACTCACCTTCTAAAACCGTAAATAGTTCATCAGAATTAGAATGGTAATGCCACTTGTATTCACCTGAAAATACGGCAATACGAAGACAGTGATTATTGACATTAGACACAGCAAAATTTACATGTTGATCTTTAATATTCTTTGTGATTTCCTGGAGGTTAACCTTTTCTAAATCTACTTTCTCTATCATTTCCATTCCCCTTTACCATTTTAGTATTCTCCTTTATTTTACTACATTTACCATTGGGTATATCCTATACATTTCTAGTTACCATAATATTAATTATCAGCATATAAAAAGAATCTTATCTAATTCAAATAAGATTCTTTTCCCCGGACTATTTATTAAGAATTCTAATATATGTTCCTTTTAAAGACGTTTCTAAAGCATGTTGATTTAATTCTATTACTTTATTAGAGAGCTCGCTCGCTGCCTTCGTTTGTACATTTTCTACTATTACTAACGGATCAATAATTCGAACCTTTTTCTTTTGGTGTATGTCATAATTTTTCTCATCACTTATTACATTTCTACTCATATCTTTTATTTTTTGCAGTACTTCATGGTCCTTACTATCAATTAACTTCTTCCAAACCGTTGAATCATCTAATAATAGGTCCTCAAAGTAAACAATTTGCTTGTCTATTGCTAATTTTAATATATCTGTTAACATTGCATATCCGTATACATTCAATGGGTGAAGAAAGAAGTCAATCACCTCTGTGTAATATGCCTTAACAAACCATTCTGCTGCCTCAATCGTTTCCAAACAAATTTTTTCATCAATTACTCTTAATTTATCTATAAATTCAGAAGCATCATCTAAAGAAATCATATTATATGTAGATAAATCACGTAAGGTATAATCAATTCGGTCTGCACACAGCAAAGGAAGCGGTTGTTCTAACAAGGGCCATTTCTCAATAGGCAATATAGATAAAAGATCAAATCCATGCTTTTGTAAAACAAAAGGTATTTCTGATGATTGAATCGTTTTTTCAAAAATTTTGTCATGAAAATCCTGTTCTTCATTATTTAGAACAAAATCTATAACATGTGAAAAGGCTGTATGGGAGATATCATGTAATAAACCAGCGATTTGTTCTTCTATAGAACCACCCAATTTTTTTATTAATAACATAACTCCAATAGAATGCTCAAATCTGGTGACATTCCAATGGGGATTTACTAAATAACTTGCTCCTCCTTGATGAATATTTTTAAGTCTTTGAACAGGTTTAGTTTGTATTAGTTCTACCAAAACTGGTTCCAAGATAAAAAAACCATACAGAGCATCATTAATTCTCATAAAACTGAATAACCTACCTTTCCTTAATCTCTTGATTTAAGTTTACCAAGACTCTTTATTCTTTCTTCCCTCATTGTAACAATAGAAGCATATATAAATAAGGGTTTCATATGAATGCTATACTAGTTAACATAAAACATGTTAGAAGTAGTAAAAAAGCACAAACCTGTTGATTACCAACGAGCTTGTGCTTTTTCTTTTCACATAGTTATACTTTTACGGACGTAATAAACCACTACCAGTTATCTCCTTTCTGTATTTTTTCATAACCAGTACAAAATTTGAATAAAAAGCGATTAGTTACTTTTTATGAGATTTTAATTAAGGGTAATAATTTAGCATGTAATAACTGAGAAATTAATTCTAATGAGAGATTTAATAAGATGTCTGTTTGGATTGGAATTTGGATTGCTATGTTTGTTGCAATATTTGGAGGTACTTATTCAGGTTATAGGAGAAATAGGAAGAAAAGAAAAGCTGAACAAGTTAAAATCATTCTGATTAAATCCTTTTTTTAACAAATAAGTAGAAAAGGTTAAAAGACCGTTATCCATATTTGATAACGGTCTTTCTTATGTTCCTTATATATATTGGATGACCTAATAGAATGGGGAATCTAATACTATTCATCTCAAAAACTCTGTTTTTTGAGACATATAGAGTTTGATATAAGTTTTTCATAGTTAAAATGAATACACTTTACATTGCCAATTAACTTAATAATTCCTTCATCTTTTCTTCTGTTTCTTTCTCTTGGCGGGGTTGGTAAATGGTTAATTTCAATTCGGGCGCATCGTACACTTGAAGAGTGATATGATCCATAACCATCTCTCCCACTAAGGGATGTATAAGAGTTTTCTTTCCACAAGGTGTACCCAGAACTTCATGATTAGACCACCACTTACCGAATTGGGGACTCTTCTCAGTTAGTTCTCTAATCATAATCTTAAACCACTCATCTCCTACGAAACGTGTGTAGGCTAAACGAAATTGAGCAATTAATCGTTGAGCATGGTCTTCCCAATTAAGAAAAAGCTTTTGGTATTCTTTAGAAGTGAAACAGCGCCATACTGCATTACGATTCCGTTCATCCATTTTATAAAAATCACCAAAAACCATAACAGCAGCCTTGTTCCAGCTTACTATGTTTAGTTTTTCATCTGTTACATAGGTAGGACAATGTTCTAATTGGCTTAATAATTTTTTTATAACACGATCGATATTCTCCATACCACTTTGTACTGTTATAGATGGAAGTGGCTGATTTCCTAATAAAAATAGATGCTCTTTTTCCGCTTTATTTAATTTAAAAACACGTGATATAGACTCTAATACTTCCGAAGATACTTGTATGTCTCGACCTTGTTCTAACCATGTATACCAGGTTATTCCGATTCCTGCTAGTTGAGAAACCTCTTCTCTACGTAGGCCCTTCGCTTTTCTCCTCGGGCCAACGGGTAAATTAAAGTCTTGTGGGGACATGCGTGCCCTCCTTACCTTCAAAAAGTCTCCTAATTCCCTTCTTCTTTCTTTATCACCTAACATACTGTTACTCCCTCTTATAAGTAGTACTTTTAATAATAGTATAAACACACTCCTATTACCATTATAATCCTTATTTTATTATCTAAATAAAGGAGGCGAAGGACATGAATTTAAAAAGTAGTGAAGGAACATCTTATTATGTATCCAGAGGCTTAGTTCTTTTAATGGCTATAGTTTGTGGGTTCACAGTAGCTAATGTCTACTTAAATCAAACCCTTTTAGTTAGTATGTCAACCACTTTTCATGCTTCTGCAGCTAGTATAGGAATTATAGCTACCTTAACTCAAATAGGATATGCATTGGGTAACCTTTTGTTAGTACCTTTAGGTGACATGTTTGAAAGAAAAAAGTTGATTCTGATTTTATTATTCGTTGTATGTATCGTTCTAGCTTTAAATGCTTTATCCATCAACAGAACATGGATAATGATTGCAAGTTTAACTTTAGGAGTGGTTACTATTATCCCTCAAATTATTGTCCCTTTGGCTGCTAATCTAGCCTCAGACGATAATAGGGGAAAGGTTTTAGGAAATGTAGCCATTGGCTTAGTTTGTGGAATTTTAGGAGCTCGGTTTATTAGTGGCTTTATAGATGCTCATTTTGGATGGCGAGTTGTTTATTGGACTGCTGCTACAGCTACACTCCTTATGATTTTCTTAGTTACAGTATATCTTCCAAAGAGTAAAGGAACTAATGTAATTAATTATAAAAATTTACTACTATCTTTAGGACCCTTATTTATAAAAGAAAAGGTACTCCAAAAATCATGCTTGAGTCAGGGAATGATGTTTGGTTCTTTTAGCGCATTTTGGACCACTCTCGTCTTTTTATTACATACCTCTCCTTATTCATATGGGAGTGCAATGGCCGGATTGATAGGATTAGTTGGAATAGCTGGAGCTTTTGCTACACCAATTATCGGTCGCTTAATTGATAGAAAGGGAGCAAAGGTTGCGAGTTTTTTATGTATGTCTACTTCTTTACTCGCCTTTATAGCTCTAACATGGTTAGGATACTGGTTACCTGGATTAATTTTAGGTGCCCTTTTAATAACTGTAGGAACACAAGCGAATCAAGTTGCCTGCCAGTTTAATATTTTTCAATTAGAAGTGGAGAAAAGAAGTAGATTGAATGGATTATATATGGTTTCTACGTTCTTAGGAGGATCTCTAGGATCTTATATAGGTTTACTTGCTTGGAGTAAATGGCAATGGCATGGAGTATGTGCGGTGGCAATCCTCATGATTACAATTAGTTTTAGTTCGTTAATAAAAAGCAAAACTCCTGAAAGAAACGTAAAAAGTCTAAGGGGTAAGAAGGGAAGGAATATTTAATGGATAAACATACAGACAACTTCAAACGAGGACTAGAGGTATTAGCTAAAATAGATCCAGAAAACTACAAGGATATAGTGAATAGCTTCGAAAGTTCAGTTTTACCTGATTTAGGAACATTAGCTGTAGAGTTTAATTATGGTCAAATCTTTTCTAGGCCTGGATTGGATTTAAAGTCTCGCCTTCTTGCTACAGTAGCTGGCCTAACTGCGTTAGGAAATACGGAACAGTTAAAATTCTATATTAATGGAGCTTTGAATGTTGGATGGACAGAAAAAGAAATTTTAGAAGCTATGTTGCAGATGTTAATCTACGCCGGGTTCCCTGTAGCTCTAAACACCATTTTAACCGTAGCGAATGAAGTGTTTTCTGAAAGAAGAGAAAAGAATCTTTTAAATAAAAAGGAGAAATAAAATGATTATTGATAGTCATGCTCATGTGGTTTTGCCTATAGAGAATCATATTAAAATGATGGATAAGAGTGGAATAGACAAAACGGTATTGTTTTCTACTCTTGTTCATCCAGAAAAAATTAATAATTATAAAGAGTTTATAACAGAAATGGATAAGTTAAATCAAATTTTAAATAATGAGGTAAATCCTATAGAAGCACGCTTAAATGCTCTTGAAGAGTTAAGTACTTCTATTAAACAACATCCTGATCGCTTTGTTGGATTTGGTTCGGTTCCTCTTTCTTATTCCCCCAATGACCCGAAACTAAATGAATGGATAGAGAAACTGATTAAACAATACAAAATGAAAGGCCTTGGAGAATTCACTCTTGGTACAGGTCAAATCCAACTGCTAGAACCTATATTTAAAGCAGCTAGTGATTATGATTCTTTACCTATCTGGGTACATACCTTTCATCCCTTAAGTTTAAAGGATATTCAAGAATTGTTTCTCCTCACTCAAAAATATGAAAACGTACCAGTTATATACGGGCATATGGGAGGGATTCATTGGTTACAAACCATTGAATTAATCAAAAGAGCTGAAAATGCTTACTTAGATATATCTGCGTTTTACACAACTTATGCGTTATCTTTGGCTATAAAGGAAATACCTGAAAGAACTTTATTTAGTTCAGATTTTCCTTATGGAGATCCATTCTTAAATATACAAGCTATAGAACGTCATACAACAAGTCAGGAAATTGCAAACAGAGTTTTGGGAGGGAACATTCAAACTCTTCTAAAATTACAAATTTAAATCCTGAAAAGTTTAGTCAATGAACTTTTTCAGAATTTTTATATGAATATTTACGTGATATAGAGATGGGAAATTGATTTACTAGATGAGATAAAGGTTTTAGGACTATGTATAACCTCCATATTCTTAGTTCACATAACACCCCTTAGCGGAAAAAAGTTGAACATCTTATAACCATTTTTATCAGCAACTAATCTTCCCTAGAATCCTATTGAACTCTAGGGTATTTTATCGAAACGGAATAGATGATTATGTTAAATAAAAGGAAAATTGTTAAATATAAGTAAAATAGTAAAGGGATATATTGAAAGTAATAAATTACTTCTATTATAATTAACATTGGGTAAAAAAGGAAAAGCTGACTTGATGACAAGAAGCGCTAAAAAGTTCTAAAGTATAATGGTAATTTGATTTGCATAATCAGGTATTCCCATGTTTTTGCAACAAATCAATTATCAAGTACATTTGAGAAACTTTTTATGCGCTTTTTTATTTCCTTTTTATTCAAACCAAATTTATCTATCTGGAGGAATGTAAAATGGAACAAATGTTTATGGAAATGAATATGGACATGAATCAAATGATGTCTAAAATGCAAGAGTGCGATGAAATGATGACATCAATGATGGACACAATGATCAGCATGAAAGAAAAATGCTAGTGCATATTTAAAGAGCACCTTATCCTCTTTGGCTGTGACGCTTTGAACTGTCTGTTCAAATGATTTTGTGAAACGACATACTTCTCCTTTTGGCCATAGTAAGGACGCTTTCTCCGAATAACTGCACGAATCCCCATCTCACGCATGAGGCGCTGTACACGTTTATGATTTATATGTAAGTTGTACACACGCCTTAGCCAGATTAAAACCCTTTGATACCCATAAATCCCCTTCATTCTTGTATGACATTCTCTGATCTTTTCCTGGATATTTTGATCCTCTAACTGTTTGGGAGAAGGGCTTGTTTGTCGTTTGATCCATTTATAATACCCACTTCGAGAGACACGAGCTAGGTCACACAAGAGTTGAACAGGATATTGATGTGTGAGCTCTTGAATTCCCTTATATCTCTCCCGTGCTGGTCGTTCTTCCATTCCTCCTTTCATTTTCCTAAGAACTTTTTTAAGAGTGCATTTTCTGCTTCCAATCGTTTCAGTTTGGTCTCTGTTGTTTCAAGTTGAGTAGTGGGTCTTCCCTTACCAACCCCTTTTGCTTTTCCACGTTTTTCTTCGAGCCCTTTTAGTCCCTCAGCTTGAAAGTGCTTCACCCATCGATAGATGATGGCAACATCAATTTCTAACTTCTTCGCAATCGTTTTATACTCCATTTCTTCTTTCAGATATAAGTCTACTGCTTTTCTCTTCGTTTTTAGGTCATACGTTCTATTAGTTTTACCCATAAAAAAATCCCCTCCGTAGTAGATAGAATAAAGG
>NZ_FOXX01000031.1:0-4389 GCF_900115845.1 Priestia endophytica DSM 13796
GCCCGGTTGCTCTGGTGCAGGAGTTTCGTTTCCTGGGTTTTCAGCGCCCGGTTGCTCTGGTGCAGGAGTTTCGTTAGTTTGCTTCTCTGCTGGTACTTGATGTGGATTCTTGATTACGATATCTTTCAGTTGTGGTTCTGTCTTATCTGCAATTTCAAGTGGATCAGCACTAGCTAAAAGAACATCTTTGTTTGTATCCTGCTTTTGTTCTTCTGTAAATGCAAAAGTACCATCTTTTTTCACTTCTGGATTTAAGTCCTCTATATTAGTGAAGACATATTGTGTTTCTTCTGCTTTATCCTCTTTTTTATCATAGTCAAAGACATAAGCATAATTTTCTTTTGTGTCTGAAGCTTCTGTAGCTCTCTGAGCTATATCATCAAAAAGTTCATCATCTTGATTATCATCTAAATCAAACTCAAAATCTTGACCTTCTAATTCGTTATTTTTTTCTTGTTTTTTATCCGTTTCCTTGCTCGTGTTCTTTTCATTATTTTGCTCTGAATCAACTGTCTCATTAGAAGACGTACTAGCTTGTTCAGAAGACGAATTTGTTAAGGCATAAGCACCAATTCCAATACCAGTTGCTGCTATCGCACTGGCACCAAAAATAGCAATTTTTTTATTAAATGGGGCCAAATCATTCACTCCTTAAAACACGATTTTTTATTTTATATTTATATTGTAAATGAATAACTCAATATTGTAAATATTTCACTGTGAATTTCTTATCAAAAATGAAGAAAATAGTAATATAGTCACAAAAAAACAGCATCCACATACTACTCGGATGCTGTTTTATATTTAGTAATGTTTTAATTTAATATTTTTATAAAATTACTGTTCAAATGGAATGTCTAATGAAATTTTATCTCCTAATCTCTCTTTAAAATCAAGGGATTGAGGACCACGTACTGTATATTTCATTTCCTTAAAGTTTTTGTAATCATGTGGATCAACTAGAAATACTAAATATCCATTTATTTTTTCATTTGGTTTTACTTCATCCGAAAGGCTTGTATCTGAAAGTTGACTTTCAGGAAGATAAGCTGTGCTGCCATTTACATCTAATGATGCAGATCTTAAGTCAAATTGAACACTTTCTTTGCCAGTGTTTGTAGCTTCTAAATCTAATGTAACCACATTTAGGTTATCTTGCTCAAAATTTTCTTTATATACATCATTTACAGTCAATTTAGCCGTTTGAATACCTTTAACTGTAACTTCTACATCTCCTGTTTTTTGCTTAGTGTCTAGTCCTGTCTTTGTATATAAGACTTCTTTCTTCCCTAAATTGTCTTCTATAATTCCATCAGCAAAGACTTGATCAGAAGAAGTTTTTTCATTGCTTGAAGATGTAGATTGACTATCGCTTTCTCCATTCAATGGAATTGGAGTAACAAACTCTTTACCTACTGGCTCGTTATTGCTAAATGGTGTAGGAACAGTTAACGTACCACTTTTCCAATCTTCAACAGCTTCTTTTGTCACAACAAATATGTAATATCCTTCTGCCTTTTCACCTGGCTTCATTGCTTCACTAATGATAAAGCCCGGATATTTCATACTCGCTATAACTCCTAAACCGTCTTCTCCCATAAACTTTTCGCTACCTGGGTAGTATTGAATCTCTTTATCGCTTGTATTCTCAACAGATGTTTTAATTGAGATTACACCAATTTCATCCTGATTTTCATGAAATTCTTTTCTTTCTTCATCCAGTTTAACAATCGATGTTTGGATGGCTTCAACGTTTAAATTTAGCCCATCAAAACTATGTTTTAAATCTAAATTTTCTTTTGTGAAGACAACACTTCTCTCACCAATGTCTTCTTGTTGAACTTTATCATTAAATGGCTCATCGGAAGAAGCTTTCTTTTCTTCACTTTGAGCTTTTTCCTCTTGAGGTTCCTCTTTTTCAGCTTTTTCTTTTGTTGTTTCTGCTTCAACTTTCTTATTGGACTCGTCAGCCTTGCTTTCTTCTTTCGATGTTTCTTGGCCACATGCAGCTAAGACACATAAACAAGCAATAAGAATTAATGAATATAATTTCTTCAATTTCAACTCTCCCTATCTGAATTTAAAACGACAATTTCCATTATAACAATGATTTTCCATCTTAAGTTACTTAGTAAGATAAAAGTGTTTAAAAAGAAGAAAAATAGTAAAAAAGCCACACGATATTCAGATATCATGTAGCTTTTTCATTATTGAACTTGTATTAAAACCTTAGTTCCATTTTCTAAATCATCTACTTGATGTGAAATCCAAGATCCTGCCCCTCGATTGTCGGAAGGTTTAACGTACTCAATATCAGCACCTTTTCCACCTTCTTCACAAAATGCCATTGGAAATTCATCCCTATCATATCCACTTTTCGTAGGAATACCTTTTAATGATTCATCTCTATTCTCTTCAGCACCTTTACGATTTATGGTACAAATAGGTGATTTCCCATTTTCAACAGCATGCTTAATATGTGCTGCCGTTCCAGGGTATCTGTCCTCTGGGAAATCAATTACTTTATCATACTCAATATTGGTATTAGACGTAGTAGATTTTTCAAATGGATTTTCTTCTATTGCATAAACTACAAATGCAATTAAAAATAATACAACGGTAACTATTCTTTTCATTTTGTACTCCTTGATCTATCTGTAAACAGGTACGTATCCGTATTTACTACTAGTTATATTTTCTTTTTTCCTCAATCATATTTTGTTGTTGTTCTTCGCCTATCTCTTTATAGTTTGAACTAGCTTCATTACTATTAGAAATGACCTGTGCTTTTAATTCATCTATGGTCGTTTGTTTATACTCGTTGAACTTTGTTCTTCGGTTCATAATTAATTCTTCTAACTTTACAACGGCTTTATTCTGACTTCCTAATTTATCTTCTAAATATACTTTTGCACTTTGCAAATGCTCATACTCTAAATTAATTTTTTCATCTAATTGATTTTCTGTGTTGAAAAGAAGTTGTTTCTTATCTTCTTTTTCATTTGATACTTGGTCTTTTCCGTTCTCTTCCCAGTTATACCATTTACTTTGTAACAGCTCATACTGTTGATGCCAATAAGCATTAATATCCTCTTTTGATTGAGTATTTCTAAATTCTCCACCACCGGCCTGTGCTACTTCCTTTAACAATTCCTGACCCGAATTATCAATATCAAACCCTATAATATTTACTACTGTCTCAATCCCTTGATTTTTTAAATCTTTAGCAGCAGATACAGGATCTCCACCACAAGTTTCTATCCCATCACTCACAACATATACAAAAGATTTATTAGTGTTTGAAGGAATATCTTGCTTAACATCTTTTAAAGCTAAAGCTATAGGTGTCCAACCTATAGGTTGGACTTGATTTATAACGTTCTTTAATTCCTGACTGTTGTTATTACCATTGTATATAGCTTTAGTGGTACTACAAGATAATTCTTTATCACTTGCGCTGTTGCTACCTTCCTGACCATAAACTCTGATAGAATACGTTGAAGAAGAAGGTAGCTTATTTACAAAATTAGTTATAGTTTGTTTAGCTATGTCCATTTTTGATTGATTATCTATTTTTCCTGCCATACTCCCACTTGCATCTAATAAAATTGAATAATGTATCTTCTGTTGCTTAGGATCTTCAATATCATTGTTAGGCTTGTTTAGATTATCCGCAGAAGATACATCAAGGTTTACTAATGTTTTTACCTCTTCACTATAATCTTCTTTTAAAAGAGAAAGGAGATTATCCAAATACTCTTTACCTGTTAAATCCTTTGGAAGCTTATCTAATTTATCCTCTACAGCAGATTTACCATAGTTCTCTCCACTTGAAGAACCCACACGTTCTAACATTAGCTTTTCCGTACTCGAAAGCTCTCTGTTAAAATCCTCCGGGTTATAAGCTAATTCTTCGACCTGTTTTTCACTTACATTCTTCGTTTCACTTATAGAATGAGTCTTTTCTTCACTTTTCACATCATTACCTTGCTTATCTTGAGTTTCCTGGCTACATGCAGATAACATAATAATACTGGTTATTAACGCTATATGTAGTTTCTTCATATAAATCCCTCCCCATCTTCTAAAAAAAAGGTGTTTACTTTTTTGCTAGTAAACACCTTTAATATTTTGTTATTTAAAGTCTAAAGAATATCCTAACTCATCTTTTTCATCTTTTTTCTTATCATCTTCAACTTCAAGCCAACTTTCTAACTCATCTATGTCCACATCATTATCTTTAGTATCAAAATCGTTTCCGAAAGCATCCTCATCTATTGAAAAGACCATATCTTCTTCTGTTTTATGTTCAGCTTCCGCCTTGCGCTCCTCCTCGGCTTTACGTTCAGCTTCTGCCTTGCGCTCCTCTTCGGCTTTACGTTCAGCTTC
>NZ_FOXX01000031.1:4524-22883 GCF_900115845.1 Priestia endophytica DSM 13796
GCTTTACGTTCAGCTTCTGCCTTGCGCTCCTCTTCGGCTTTACGTTCAGCTTCCGCCTTGCGTTCCTCCTCGGCTTTACGTTCAGCTTCTGCCTTACGTTCCTCCTCGGCTTTACGTTCAGCTTCTGCCTTACGTTCAGCTTCTTTCATATCATTTTCAAAGTTCTGGACCTTCTCATCATATTTACGAATAGAACCGTCGACTGAATCTATATTTTGCATAATTGTCTCACCTACAGACGATACTTTTGGTTCTATTTTAGTAGGTTCTTTATATTCCTCTTCTTGAACCAAGTCTTCTAAAGTAAATCCCTCTTGAGAATCTTCCTTTGAAGGCGATATTTCTTTCTTAGATTCCTCAATCTGTAGGCTTTCAGCTTCTTTATCTAGCTCTATAGTAACTTCCTCATTTACATCATTTGAATCAATTTCTAAATTGTTTGAACGCATTAAGTTAAGATAATCAAATCGACTCGTTTTATTTTCATCGTTAAGAACACCTTTAAAGAAATTAAACTGGAAAGCTTTCTTCAGTTTAATACTATATCCCCCAGAAACAAGTAATATAGCCTCGGATCGATCCATACGAGTTAATTCATCTGGAGTAAGAAGATTTCGTCCTGTGTAGCTATCAGACTTAGAGTCTGAACCACCTTTGCTATTCTTAGAGACAGAAGTAGAGTGAGTACTTATTGTAGTTTTACCAATTAATTCTGAGAAGTATTCAGCCGTCAATTTATCTCCTACACCCAATAAGTATCTTAAACTACAGTTACCAATAATAGCTTCAGCTTTTTCTTTACTGTATTTATCAATTAACTGCCCTAGAGATTGAATAATAGTACTAGATGATATTCCATAAGAACGACATGTCGCTAAAATCTCTTCATAGCCCGGTATAGTGCCTAGGTTAGGAAATTCATCTAAAAATAAGTTTACTGGAACAGGAAGTTTGTTGAAGTTTTTATCTGCCACATCGTATAATCGTTGGAACATTTGTGTAAAGAAGTTAGCTGTTAATGGCTCCCATGTACTATCTGCAACCGGTAATACTACATAAACAATCATTTTCTTACGCCCAATATCATCTAACTGAAAGTCACTTGTTTCAGTGAACTTCCTAACATCTTTAGCATCAAATTTTGATAAGGTAATAGCTAGAGAAACAAAGATACTATCGCGGACCTTATCACTAGCCATTCTTACAATTTGATAAGCAGAAAATGCTGGATGATCAGGTTCTAACCGTTTGAAAAATTCATCCATGTCTTCAGGTGTTGCCCCATGAACCGTAAGAATATGTTTTACAGTAGCAAGTGTCGCTTCACCCGGACATTCCTCTTTAACATAAAGTAGTAAAGTCTTTAATAATGCTATTTCAGCTTTTGTCCAAAAGTCAGGTTTTTGTCCTTGCATGGAGTTAATAACAATAGTATTTGCTACCTGTTCAGCCTCAACTTCCTTTGTTATATAATCGATGGGATTATATCTGTCCGAAACTAACATTTCTTTAAAGTTGATTAAGTGAACCTCGTACCCTTGCTCTTTCTTCAATCGGGCTGTCGCCTCGTAAATTTCACCTTTTGGATCCGTGATAACCATTGAACGATTCTTTTCAAAAATTAAATTTGTAAGAATATAAGACTGAGTTTTACCCGACCCAGGGGAACCAACAATAAAAACATTTCTATTAGGAATTTTAGTATTCTCCGGAAGTATTATTGGTCTTTTATTCAAAACACCAAATATCAACCCCGGAGTATTTTTTAGGTTTTTTTGAGCACTACCACTAAAGGTTTTTCTTACAAAATCTTTATCATTAAACACTTCACTTTCTTTCGCAAAGCGTGATGTACCATGTGCTCCATAGTTAGAAGCATCTTTGTATTTTCCATTCCCCACAAACAACTTATATAATTTATAAGATAGAAATACACCAGCTGCAAGAGCAGCTACTTGAAGAGGAAGAAACATATCTTGAACTTTCGCTAGTTCAAGTAGCTCAAACGGTTTTTTCACACCATTTACTACATCATCCATACTATGGTTTGCAGGAAAGTTAGTAAAGAAACTTAATAGGAATAAATCTGCCACAAGTGCAACCATTAAACCCATAATAACCGATACTAACAGAGTTCCTTTATCAATATTTTGTTTCAATTTTTCTCCTCCTTATCGACTAAATCCTTGCCCTCTATTTTTAGATTGTGACTTTCTACTATTCTCATCTAAAACTCTATCTATATCAGATTTTCTTCCCTTATCTGAATCATCTATCAAATCTTTAACGCTGTCAGCAATTCCATTCATTAATTCTTCTTTAGCACGGTTCTTCGCATACATTTCCTCAAAGTCTTTTCGAGGTTCTTTTGAATTTTGCTGACGACTATTTTCAAATTTATCCTGATAGAAACTAGAGTTTTTCTGTTTATCTTGACTCACGTGTTTCATAATTTCTCCTACTGGAACAATACGCTTTTCTTGTTCATTCAACTTAAGGATTTTTCGTGCTGTAGAAGCATTTAATTTTTGCGTCCAATTCTGTTCTGGATACTGTTCACGTACTTTCGCAATCATAGTTTTTTCTAGAACATGAATAGATGTTTTTACAAGCTTCACACGTTCTGCAATAGCTTCCTTCTGCTTCGCAATATCTTGTTGCATTTTTGCATATTCTACTGGGTTTGTTTCTCGTAAAGATTCAGCCTCTTTCTCTTTACGTTGAACACTTCTTGCCCAATTTACAACAAATTGATTATCCTTCTTGAACTTATCGTATTGTTCTACTACACTAAGTTGTTTATTTTCGGTTTGTCTTTCATAAGAATGAACAAATTCTTTCGCTTGATCCAGAGGAATAATACGACCTCTTTCTCTAAATTCTTGAAGTAGTCGGTCCATTTCTTGAGGATGCAATTCTTGAAGTTTTGCATCATTTTTATAAAGGATTCTAGATTGATCTATTGTCACTTCTTTTAGAAGTTGAACCGTATCATTAACACGTTCCTTATTCTCTACAAACTTCTCTTTCTCACTACGATAAGACTCAATAGCTTTCTTACATTCTACAGAACGTTTTTGGAGTTCTTCTTTATAGTTAGAAACAGAGAATCCAAGACGTCCTAATTTACGTTGAGCACCGTCTTTTTCAAGTGTATTTTCAGGTGCTTTGATATAACTTTCATATAGTTTCTTTGAAGCTTTAATGTCCTCTATTTCTTTGCGTAATCCTTCTTCTTTTTTATCTAGAGACTTACCCCAATTTTCAAATTGGGATTGACACTTAAGTGCAACCGTAAGAGTTACATCTTCTTTCATTCGATTACGTACATACATGACAGATATTTTCTCTTTATCGGTCATTTGATTCCAATAACCACTCTTTTCAAGTGAACGTTTTAAGTCACTTTCAATCTCTCTTTTCTTCTCTTCAAAATCAACAATCTTACGATCTAGTTCAGTAAAATCTTTATTATATTCTTTAATCTTTTCATTAGCTTGTTGAATAGATTGATTGATTTGAGCCTTCTCTGTAACAGGTCGATATTCTACTCCTTTTTGTTGTGCTTCTTCTTTGGCTTTTTTCTCCATTGCAGAAACAGAATGACCTAAATGTACAGTTGGAATTTCTTCTCTTCCTTGCTTCTCATAAGAACGTAAATCGATTCTTCTTTCAATGTTTAAGCGTTGATATTCTTGGTTTACTAAATCTTGATAACGATCTCTCCATAACTGAACATTTTCTCTATTATCCCAAGGATTAGTCCCAAAAACTTTACGCCCTTTTTCGTCACGTTCTCCAGTGAAAGGACGCTTAGAACCCCATGAACCATCTTCATTAAACGGACGCATTGTTAACATGATATGAGCGTGAGGATTGGCAGTATGGTCTCGGTGAATACATACATCCGCAACCATTCCCTTTTCTACAAACTCATTCTTAACAAAAGACTCAATTAAGTCACGTTGTTGTTGCTCATTTAATTCATTTGGAATAGCTACAACGACTTCTCTAGATAATTGAGCAGTCCAAACCTTTTCAACTTTCTCAACTTCATTCCAAAGACGTTGTCTGTCGTTTACCCATTCAGGTGCGTGAGAAGGTGCAAGGATAAAAGACTCCGGTTTTACTTCATGCTTTTTAAAACGAAATTCTCTTTCATTACGCTCATCATATAACGATTCATCACTACGATAAGCAGCGCATGCAACCGTAGATCTTCCTTGTTTTCGAGAAATGATATTAACACTAAAATGTAGACTGGATGAACTCATTGACCTTGCACCTCCTTCTGTTCTGTTCGCTAGCCCCTGCGGGTAAAACAACTTTTCAATCTGGAGCGTAGCGAGGGATTGAAAATCAATACCGAAAGTTATTTCGGGATTCGCATATTAACAGTCGAGACATCGACTGTATAATTGCGCCATGTGTTTTCTCCACATGGATATTATACCACTTCCCAAAGTATGGTTTCAATGCTATAATAAAGAAAAATATCCATATGAGGTGATTTTTAATGCCAAGAAAAGACCCGGCTAAAAAGATTGATAGCATTCAAGAACAAATCAAAAAATTACAAGAGCAATTAAAAGAACAAGAGAGAAAAAGAGATGAAGAGTTAGGTAAAATTTTTAGGGAAGAATGGGGCATCGAGGATCTTGAGACTGCTCAATTAATTATTAGTGAACTTAAACCTAAAGTTGAAACTTTATTAAATCAATCTGAAGTTGAAGAAGTTCAATCTGAGCAAAGCAATTTTAGCGAACATAGAGAGACTGTTCATCAATAATAGAGGAGACAAATTATGAGATTTGATTCCTGGAAACGGTATGAAGATGCTCTTGATAAAATTGATAAGTTAGAAAAGAGAAAGAAAGTATTAAAGGATCATAGTAAGATTTCTAACTTTAAAAAGGAGCCTGAAGAACGAAGACAAAGAACCAGGCGGTTAATTGAAAAAGGTGCCTTATTTGAAAAATATATTGAGCAACATCTTGAAGAAAATCAATTACCTTTAGAACCTAAAGATGCGGAATTATTACTTGATGTTTTTTCATCTTTCTTTAAAGCAAATCAACAGTTCGTTATTAATAAATGGAACGAGAGAATAGAAAACAAAAAAAGCTCTACCCTCGATGAGGGTTAGAGCTTTTTTTATCTAGAAATAGTTAATGTTTCTTCAATCTCATGTTCAATTTCTTTATTTGCTTTATCTATGGATTGAATAGCACCTTTTAACTCATTTTCTAATGAAAAACTTCTTAAGTTTTCAACTGTTTTTTCATTAATCATTTGACTAGAAGCTGTAGCAATAGCAATAGTTTCTGCCATTGTTAATTTATCAGTTTTTAAACCTGGATATTGTTCTTTTAAATCTGACTTAAGTTGGTTTTCCATTTTCTTTTCGTTTCTATCTACCTTAGCTTCCCGTTCATGTAATTCAGCTTTCTTTTCATCTAACTTTTCTTTTAAACTTTCATACTCTTTTTGACTAATTTTTTGTTCCAATTTTGCTTGTTGCAGCATTCCCATGCTCTGATTAATTTTACGTTCTGCTTCTCTTAAATCCATTCGTAATTCATCACTCTTATCATGAATTTTAATCGACTTATCTAATACTCTTTCTCTAGAAATTTCTACTCTTTCATTGATATGTTCTTGCAGGTTAGCTTTATAAGCTACATGTAAAGGTTCACCGTTTCTTTGAGCTTCTTTTTGAGCTTCTTTCATCTGCTTAACAATCTCTTTAGCTGACATCTGTTTTAAATAACTTATTGCCTCCATTTGCCCTCTTATGTTAGAAGGAACTACTATAGCATCAGCTCTTACTTCAGCTTGTTTTCCATCTTCTCTTCCTTCATCATTTCTTTCCTGCTCTCTCGTATCATCTTCGCTTCTTTCTCGCTCAAAGGAAACATTCTCTTGAACATTTTCATTAAGTGCTATAGAAGGAGGTTCTTTACTTTCTTCTCTTTGATTGTCTTCATTTGGAATACCATTATCCTGAACATAAATCTCTGGATTTATATTCTCTTGTGTTTCTCGTTCTACACTTTCATTTAAACTTTTATCATTAGGATCTTCGCTATTTTGAGGAACAAAAGTACTTTCTTTTTCAACATTAAAATTCCGATTTATGTCTTCTCGTTCTCTTTCTCCAGTTGCTAATTCATTTGATTTTTGAGGCTCTGTTTGGATAAAAGGAGGTGTTATTTCTCTTTCTCGTTCTATGGCTTTTACAGTGGATTCAAACTCGCTTAGAGGTACTTCAATTTGTTTATCTTTACTTTGGAATAAAGCATGATTATTCTCTATTCCTTTCATTGCAAAGTGCCCTTCTTCTCCTTCAATCAAGAAACTCTTACCCTTATAATTCTCCAGCATGTTTTTCTCAAGTTCACTAACCATTTGATTGTGTTGTCTTACTAGTTCTTCTTCTCTTTGAACCATTTGTTCACGTCTTTCAAACAGCTTTCTAATAAGTTCATCAACAACACGATTTACGCCATTTTCAAAGTGATCCCCTGCGGTTCTCGACATATAGTTACCTCCTATTTTTCAAAAAAATAATTTTTAGATATAAAAAATTGGATATTACTAAAATAAACATTGTTTTTACTATTTTAAGCTCACTTTTTTATTTAAATTATAGTGAATATTTGTTAGATAACACCTCCAACCCTATTTATTTCCATCCATTATTAGTGTACAATACAATTATAAATTTTAAAATAGTTATATTGGATGTATTTTACATACTAAAAAAGAGGGAGGGAAACATGGATAAATCAGTGCATATTGTGGCGTATAAAGCGCCTACAAGAATTAGAAAAAAGATTGAAAATTATTCAAAAAACCTAAAAGCTAGTCAAGCAAAACTAATTAACTATGGACTCTATGAATTGTTTATGAAAAGCCCTCATAAGTCTACTCCTGAACATATTGCTTCTTATATTTCTTCTAAAAGCTTTAAAATGAAAAAGGACAACTATACTTTGAGGATTACCGAAGAGTATTACAAAAAAATTTTACAGATGAAAAAAGAAGTGGAAGCGATTAATAAAGAAGAATATTTTGATAATGAATTTCTAGGATTTTTACTTTGCTATTACTTTGATAAGATTGCTTTTTACGAAAAAAAAAAAGTGAATGACAAGTTAAAAACACAAGGAAATCCAACTCAAGTTGGATTATATTTCAACAAAAAATTAAAAGAAAAAATTAATGACGTATCTTTTAGATTTCAAATAAATGCAGGGATGTTGGTTTTTGATATTCTCACCGATCCTGCACTAGGTCAACTCCCATTTAAGGGAGTTCCAAATAACATTGTAATTACCGATGAAGAGAAAGAACGTATTATTGTTTACATGCCAAAATATCTTCATGAAGAATTGAATCAATTACCTTTAGCAAACTCTTTTATAGCAGAAGTTAGAGGCGAGAGATATATGTCTAAATATAAACTTTAGGAGGATGCTTTCGCATCCTCCTAAAATGCATCTGGCGATACATTTTTGTATTTGTTCTTTTTCTTTTTTCTCTCTTCTTGAACAGCAACCTTTTTCTCTTCCTGTTCTTCGATCACTGGACTATCTTGCTCTTGAATTACTTCTTCAATAGCTTCCTTTGAAACTTCTTCAGAAGGCCCTTTTTCAACATTTACAGGTCGTTCTTGGCTCTTAGGTTCACTTGATATCATGACAGATTCAGAAGGCTTATTTCGGCCTTCTGAACCCCTTTGAATTAGTTCCAATACATTTATGTCTCTAAGGCTATTTAAGAGTATGTTATCCATTTGTATACGCTCTTGAACACCATATTCTAAAACGTCACCTGTTCCATATTGTTTTATAGCATGGTAAACGATGTAACGAACTGAATCTGAAATGTTGGATTGATTATCAAACCAATCATAAAATTCTTCTGTCTCTTTCGCTTTAAACTTTACGTTAATTTGTGTTCTCTCGTTACCTTTCCCTTTCTTAGCCATAAAATTATTGCTCCACTGCTACAGAATTCTCTTCTTTTTCTTCAAGAGCTTCTTCATACTCATCTTCTAGGAACATATTTTGATTTAAAACATCTAAACCTCTAACGTTCATTTCCACTGCATATTTTTCTGGAATCCATAAAACTTTAGCTCTGACAGCATCACTAAATTCAACTAATTCTTCATACATTTCGTCCCGGAATTCAATTGATCCTCCACCATAGACTGTAATAATTTCTGGTTTGCTAGAAAAATCTTGTGTATAAGCACTACGACCATTTTCAAGAATTTGTTCAGCCTGATCAATACGAGCTTCTTCCAGAATTTCTTTTGCTAATTCGTAATCTTTTTCGTTATCTTCTGGATTTTCAATAATATCCACGAATTGTTGACGTTTAATATCTCCGATATTTCCACTTCTTCTCTTGAATTCTTTTAGAGCTTCATCAACAGCGTGACCTACTCCTAATCTATCTCCTGTACAAACATCTGGCTTTGGTTCCATGCCTTCAGTATAAATTTTCTCTGTCGTACCGGAACCAATATCCAAATGCATCATTTTCTTATTCTCAAAGTATTCACCAGTAATTTCTTTACCTTCGTAATATGTTTGTGAGAACTCTTTAAACATGTCTTCTGAGCCTTCTATGATGGCATATAAAGCCGGAATACCTTCTTTAGTCACTTTAACCCATTCAAATTGCAATTGAACGGTTACGGCTTTATCTCCAACATACACAATAACAACATGCTCTAAAGATTTATCTGCTCCTGTAAAACGTTCTTCTAAATGTTTAGCTGTGTGTGAAGTATGTTGACTTGCTGGAATAGCTGAACTCATAAACACTTTAGAATGAACAACTGAAGGTAATGTCCCCTCTTTTTTATAAGCTTTTTGAACCGTTCTAGCTGCTGCATAACCTAGAGTATTAATTAAAGGTAAATCATCTTTATGTTTTTCTCCGTTAACAATATCCATGTTTTTAATACTTTTAGCTGATTGCATGGCTCTTTTACCAACCATATAAGTTCCATCTCGTTTAATAGATTCGCTAGTGATATGTACTACCAATTGATCTAGAAGATTTACAACATTCTTTTCTACATCCGTCTCATGCACATCCGGTTTTTTCATGAGTCTTTTATATACGCTAGGAATCTTACGTAAAGGTGCTCCTGGCTCAAGGATTTTCATTTTATCGTTACCGATGTCATTTGCTAATACTAATTTATACATTATAAAACCATTCCCTTCGGGTAATTTATTATCTTTTATTTATAATCTTATTATAACTTAAATGATTAATTTTATCAAGCTATTTGCAGATATTTTATAGAAATTACTATAAACTTTATTATTTTAAGTATAAACCTATAACTTTCATATGGTTATATACCCAAATCTATAATGTTTATAGAAATAATACCAATTAAACTATAAATATCTTGAAAAATCCAATATAAACTCCTCTGTTTTTCTTCCCAATCTAGTATTCTATAAAATTTATAATAAATCCTATAATATTTATTATTTATATATACTAAAAGTTATTTTCAAGCTATAAGCGCAATAGCGATTGCCCGATGCAAAACTGCCTTGAAAGCAGTTGCGTGCATCGGGCAATCTGAATCCTTGCAAAGCTTGGATTCAGCCAATTATGAAGGCTCGATGCCTTGAATAATTGGAACATTCCTCTACTTTGCTGTCTCAACCTTATCTTGCGTTATCCTCTTATAAAGTATTGATCCCCCGGATGAAAAGCTGTGTGAGCATCAGCTGCATGCATCCGGGGGATTTGAATTCATGCAAAGCTTGAATTCAACCGATTATGAAGGCTCGATGCCTGAAGTAATCGGAATAGTACTCTTATCTAATTGTCTCCACTTTATTTTGTTCTATCCTCTTATAAATACTTGCGAGGGGTTACCTCCTTTCCTTAGTGACAAGATTATTTTCAAATAAAAAAGGAGAGGGTACACCCCTCTCCGTTAGTTTGTGATAGCGTATCGCGCTACTTCTACTAGAAAGTTTCCAATCATGAATACAAATGTGAAAAGATAAATGATTAATGCTGTTGTTTTGATTCTGTCACTCTCCACTGTTTCTAGTGTCCAGATGATTAAGAATGATAAAGCTCCTAAAATAATTACTGTTGCGATTACTGTTGATAACATGTTATCTTCCTCCTTCGTTTGGTGACTCCAACTCAATTTGTAGCGAAAACAAAGGGAAGGGCGTGCTTACGCAGAAGCACGCTTGCCAGTGACGAGTAGGAAACTCGCCTGCCTTTTGCGAGTTTTCGTTAGGAATTTAGGCCAGCCCAATGACTTAGGGACCGTTAGGAAGCGTTTTTGGCTTCCTTATGGTCCCTTAGCCTACTTGGCTTGCCAAATTCCTTTCGAGTCATGCCAGCCCTTCCGTTTGTCATGAGCGAAAAATTATAATGGGGAGTCCAAAGAAGGAAAATAACTCTACACCCAAACGTAAAGCAAGGCATTTATAGCCTTGCGTATGAAATCCAGTGCTTTTCTGGATTTCATCGGTTTATGAAGGCTCGATGCCTGAAAAAACTGACTGTTTTTCTATAAAAAATAAAGAAAAGGAATCTATCCTTTCCTTACTGACAAGATTATTTTCAAATAAAAAAGGAGAGGGTACATCCCTCTCCGTTAGTTTGTAATGACATATCGTGCAACTTCTACTAAAAAGTTTCCAACCATGAATACAAAGATGAATATGTAAATGAGAAGTGCTGTTCTTTTGATAACTTTGCCCTCCACTGTTTCCATCGTCCAAATAATTAAAAGCGTTGTAAGTCCTAGAATAATTGTTGTGATAATTGTTGTTTCTAACATGTTATCTTCCTCCTTCGTTTGGTGACTCCAACTCAATTTGTAGCGAAAACAAAGGGAAGGGCGTGCTTACGCAAGAAGCACGCTTGCCAGTGACGAGTAGGAAACTCGCCTGCTTTTTGCGAGTTTTCGTTAGGAATTTAGGCCAGCCCAATGACTTAGGGACCGTTAGGAAGCGTTTTTGGCTTCCTTATGGTTCCTTAGCCTACTTGGCTTGCCAAATTCCTTTCGAGTCACGCCAGCCCTTCCGTTTGTCATGAGCGAAAAATTATAATGGGGAGTCCAAAGAAGGAAAATAACTCTACACCCAAATGTAAAGCGAGGCATTTATAGCCTTGCGTATGAAATCCAGTGCCTTTCTGGATTTCATCGATTTATGAAGGCTCGACGCCTGAAATAAACCGCATTATTTGTTCTTAATCTTTTGAACTTAAGGTTTTTGGAATGGTGGACTGTGGGCGCCTGCGCAAACGAGACAGGAACTCAATGAGAGTAGCATTTTAATGCGTACTCTCATGAGTTATCGACTTGTTTAACAGTTCAGCCACAATTAGAGAGGATTAGGGAGTGGTCTTTACTCCCTTAGCCTTCTCTTATTGCCCTTTAGGGTGACCCCGAAGAAAAGAAGTATGATAATTATGGATGAATTGTAATTTAACACTATATTTTGTATTTACATGTATAATATAAACGGAATATTTATTAAGCCTAAATAAGGATCGGTGATATTTATGAAGAGTGCTCTTAGAGATTTTAGTATTAGTGCATTAGCATCTATATTTATTGCAGCTTTACCTCCATCTTTTTTTCAGTTCATACACCTTGGAAAAGCTTTCGGTTTTAAAGAACTCTCAAATATAATAGTAAATAATACATTTCTAGTAAGTTGGATATTATTACTAGTTATTATACTTGTGATACGTAAGCTTATACGAAACAAAATTGATAAAATGCAAGCACCTGTTCCTATGTTTTTTGCTTTTACAAGCCACTATGATGCTAATGATGATATAGATTTTTATGGTTTTAAGTGGAAAGTATTTATGAATGCAAATCGAACAAGTTCTTATACTAATGATATATCAGGCGTTAGCGTAGATAGAGTAGATGGACCATATTGTAAAAATGACTATAGGGAAATGAAGGAATCTAGAACTTACTTCGGTAGGTATAAATACAAATGTCCAAAATGTGGTTATAAGAACACTTTATTTAAAAATTCTTGGACATTAGAATCTGATATTAAGGATGAAATAGAAGCACAATATAGAAAACAGACTAGAGTTAAATAGTTATAGATTGGTTGAAAAGATTACTCTCTTACTTTATTTATAGGCGATTAGTTTTGAGGAATTCCCTTTACAATTAAACACCTTTACTGTAAGTACACACTAGCTCTTTGGAAACTAAAGTTCACCTATAGATATAGGCTTCAGGCCTATATTTTTTTTAGTAGGAGCTTAGCAAAGCAAGCGACCTGATTCTTGGCGTCAGCCGAGAATCTTCCTCCTTTATGCTGCTACAGCAGCATAGGGCAGGCTCGATGCCTGCCTTTTCAATCAAAGAAATTCGACTGCAAGGAGATATTTCTTCTATTCGTTCTTTTCAATTTTTTTAGGCGCTTAGAATCTATTGAAAAGATTCCAAGCGCCTGTTCATTTAACATTCAGATAGACACCGTTCACATACATCAAACTCATTTACTCTCTTTCCTCCCAAAGTTAAGGAAGCCGCCTTGTACTGTGCTATTTCAAGAGAATTATACTTTTCAGTTTCAACTTCACACTCACAAACACAACAAACACTTCTCACCACTATACCTTTTTTCCTTTTAGTATAAACTTTAAAATTTAGTTTACTTTGTTTAATGAGTTCTTCTTTCTTTTTCTCTACTCGTACAATCTCTTTAGCTAACTCAATTCCTGGCTTATTAGTTAACACTCTCATATTATCAACTCCATTCGAATTGAACTATTTGGTTTTTGTGTTTTTTCCGAACTTCTTTTGCATAAAAATAGCTATATTTAATACAAAAGCAAGCATTAATAAAGTAAAAATAAGAGTCAAACCACTACCAAATTCAGATAAAAGTGTATTATGAGAAATCGTAAGTAATTTTGATAGAATTATAGCAAGGTGAGGAAACAAGGAGAATAAAAATCCTATGATGCTTATCTTAAGTGCCATTTTATACTCTTTCTGCACCCTCATCCATATAGCAAAAACTATACAGATCCCTGCTAAAATACAAGTTACAACAACAGCAATTGTTGGCAATGATTTATAGTAATTTAATAATGGTTCCATGTTATCAATCCTTTATCTATCTAGTTTTTTTATATAACACCGGTTTCTTTTAAACCATTAATCTACATATTCTCTAATAATCTCTGAGTACGCATCCCAGTATACATCTGGGCCTTTTAAAAGGCGTTGTATATATTCCTTAAACTCTCCTCGACTAATAATCTCTCTAAACGTAATGGATTCAAAGTCTTCAATACATCCGTCTTCATGCTTATAACAAGCCCACCATTCATCGCCACCATTCACCTGATTTACAAATAAGAGTTGCTTATAAGCAAACCCTTGGCGAATAGCCCAGTTTCCTTGACCAATTTTTTTCTCTAATTCCTCAATAGTTGCACAGTTCTTAAGATTGTATCCGTAATCTAATTCCATGCAAGGATCATCTTCAAAATCAACTCCACCAACTTTTAACCAAATATTCTCCTGACATTTCTTTTTCATTTCTTCTGCTGTAAACATTTTGTTTTCCTCCTTTAAATTATGTTAGTTAGACACCGTATTAACCAAAGGAGGAAGATTCCTCCTTTGCTCACTATTTACTTAAGACAATATTCCGGCTTCTTTTAAACTGGTAAAACTATCTCTTCCTACGATAATATGGTCAAGTAATGGGATACCTAAAATCATTCCGGCTTCTTCGAGTTGTTGAGTAACCCTAATGTCCTCGGAGGATGCTCTACATACATTACTGGGATGATTATGGGCTAATAATATGCTACAAGCGTTGTTTAATATGGCACACTTATAGATATCACGTACATGTAAGACACTTGAATTTAAAGTACCTACATGCGCTCGATGTAATCCTATAACCTCATGTTTTGTGTTTAACATCATAACCAAGACAACTTCTCTGTCTTCATCTCCTATATAACACTGTGCTACTTCTGCCGCCTCTTCTGGAGAGCCTACAACATAACCAAGATAAGGAAACTCAACTTCTCTTACTTCTTGTTTAATTCTAACTACTTCAATTACTGATTCTAATTCCATGATTAATTGCTCCTTTGTGCTTGTGATTTTAAATGTTACTAAATGCTAATAGTTCAATTTACTAGCCGATCCTAAAGAAGTTCACCCCCTTTCAATTATGTCAATTAGACACTATTTTCTGTTTACTCCTTTGCTTTTTTCTTTTTATATTTTTCTTATGATTTTACTTCTTTGCCTTCCGAAGCGATATTGTCCCCAAAGGGGATGATTTTTCCCTTTTTGCAAGGAGAACGAAAAACCCATATAGGCTGTCTGTCATAAGGCGGTTTTACGATAAAGTTTTTTAATGTTGCGTAGCGCTTTTAATTAAAAAAGTTTTCGGCCGTTGATAGACAGACTCGGCATCTTAGCTTCCAGGTGAGAGGAGGGCGCAGCCAACGAGGCTCACTCACTTGGAAGGTTAGATGCCTTATGGCGTTTTACGATTCGGAAGGCAAAAGGGGAAAATCAATTTAATAAAAAAACACAATACTGGACAGACTCGGCATCTTAGCTTCCAGGTGAGAGGAGGGCGCAGCCAACGAGGCTCACTCACCTGGAAGGTTAGATGCCTTATGGCGTTTTACGATTCGGAAGGCAAAAGGGGAAAATCAATTTAATAAAAAAAGAAGCCACCAGGCTTCTTTCCTTTTTTGATTTTTTATCTTTTGAACTTAGGATTTTCGGAGTGATCGGCCCGTAAAGAAACTTATAGGAACCTACGAACTGTAGGCGCCAGCCGTACAGAACGTGGTTATCTTAAGTTTTAGGGCAGAGTCAGATGCAACAGGGAGTTAGACAGCGTTTTTGGCTGTCTTACTCCTTGTTAGCAGACCCTTGGGGCTCCCCAAAGGAAGCTTTTTTAGAATTTAGGGATTCTAAGAAGTTAATGTTTTGAATTTAAAGTTTTGAAGCAATTCTAGGATATTATTTGACTAATACTTTATTTTTTACTATATTTAAAATAATTAGATATATAATATCTATAGGTGCTTATCTATTCTTGTTTGAACAGATAAAGCTTAAAAGGTAATTTGGTTAAATTCCAAAGCTGTGTCTACAACTGTAAGTGGGGACGAAATGAGGAAAGTACTCAAAGTAGGATGAAACACGAGCCAGGTGACCTGCCTACACACTTTTAGCCTTTTGGGTTAAGTCTGTGTATGGTTAGGTTTAGACATGCATAAGCATTTTCTCTCCCACCTATAAACCAAAAGCATTCTTGCCCAAAGGGTTAGAATGTTTTTTATTTTATAGGAAAGGAGGAGAGGGAATGGATCTCGCCCTGTTTGATCTCTTATTAAAGATTATCCAACTCACTGCTTTCATCATCTTTGGATTATTAGGGATTATCATTAGTATTTTATCCTTACTGAAAAAGTGATTAAATAAATTCATTTAGGTTATGATGGGCTACAAGCCCATCATAACTAAGTTTTTAATAGCTTCTTGGCGACAGCCTAGAAGCTTCCTCTTTTTATGCTGCTACAGCAGCATAGAGCAGGCTCGATGCCTGCTTTTCCAATCAAAGAAATTCGACTGTAAGGAGACATTTCTTCCATGCGTAAGAACTAAGAGGGTCGAGAATAGAAAGCTATAGACCTTCTCTTCTCGACCTGTTGTTTAAAAAATTAATATGGTTCTACTACATATGTTGTTGGAAATGGTGGAAGTGATGCACCCTCATTTATCATTCTTTCTAATGCTTTTTCGTACATAACTTCATCAAATTCTTTCCCATATTTTTTAGATTCTTGTTCATAATACAGTTCATTAAAATAAACAGTAAGTGAGTAACCTGAGACATTAAAACGTACTAATATATTTCCCGTCCGCTTTTTAATGTCAGTAACATCAATTTCACTTTCGAGTAACCAATTTAATTCATTTTCTAATGTTGTATTATGTTCAGTTAAATAGCTTTCATTATATTCAATTTCAAGTAGTGCCTTTTTCATGGATTACACTCCTTCTTTTTCTAACATAGTTTGATTGCAGTAATTGCATAATTCCAGTTCAAAATTTCCGTTACTTTCTTCAACTTCTCCTAAACAATCACGACAAATAACCTTTTTATTTTTCATCATTTTTTCAATCCCTCTATTTCATGTTAAAGCCTTCAAATTTGTATCCGTAGACGTTTGTTAACTCCTGAAAACTCTTATATGAGTAAGTAATGGCTACTGGTGTGCCGACTTGAACTTTATCAAACAGCTTTTCAATATCTGCATTATGCATTCTTACACAACCTTGACTTACATACTTCCCGATACTGCTTTCATTGTTATTTCCATGAATTCCGTATGTGTCGCCATAAGTACCATTTGCATTTAACCCTAACCATCTTTTCCCTAATGGATTGCGAGGATCTCCACCTGGAATATTGCCTGTGTAGTAAGGGCGATTCTTAATCTTATTGACTACTTTGAAAAAGCCGACTGGTGTTTTATCCCATGTCTTTCCTGTTGCTACTGGTGCAACCATTTCAAGTTTTCCATTATGGAAGTAAGCAAGCTTATTGTAATACTTGTTTATTATGATTAAATCCTTATTTGCTGGTGTAGTGCTCGCTTCTGCCTTTCCTCCTACAGCTCCGCACATTATTACTAAAGCAAGTGTTAAAACAGAAATTAATTTTATGATAGATTTTTTTGTATTCATATTTTCTCCCTCATCATTCACTTATTATTTTTAAGGGAACGCTAGTTGTAATCAGCAACTAACGTTACCCTTCTTACTTGTGCTTGTGATTTCAAATGTTACTTTCTTCTGGTAACTCGTTTATCAATTGTTTTTCTCTCGTAAGAATAAATGAGCTTTACAACTTCCTTATCTGTTTCATAAGTCCATGTGTAAGTTTGATCGTCCTTTTCATCACCGTAGAAGCCTATTTCTTCTTGTTCTTCCTGTGTATACATGTTAGAAAAAGCTTTCTTAAGTGCTCTAATTGCTCTCTTTTCTCGCTGTGTTTCTCTAAACATACTCATTTTAACCTCTCCTTTTTATGTCAACTAGACACTATTTTTGTTCTTTTTCGTGTTCAATTCCTAGGATGTAATCAGAAGCTTTTTGCGCTTGGGATGCGGCTTGTAAAATTAAACGTTTATCTTCTCTAAGCTTCCTAATCCATGAATCTATATAACTTGCGCTATTATCAATCGTGCTGTTGTCAATTCCAGAAACTCCGCATAACATACAAGCTCCCATTTCAGCGATTAACTCTTCTTTTGAATAAGTTTCATCCCCGAAAGAAACGCCTTCTTTTGTGACTCCTTCTCTTGAAAGTCGTTTTTGATGCCCTGTACTATGAACCATTTCGTGGAATAGCGTACAATAGAACTCTTCGACAACTTTAAAATCTTTCATTGGTGGGCACTCTATTTTATCAAGTCTCGGATAATATACAGCTTTTGTTCCATTTAAAGAATATCTTGGAGCATCCTTGTAGCCTTTGAAAATTCTCTCGGCTTCTTCAATAGGGTCATGCTCAAATTCCTGTATATCCCTTTTACTCTCTAAGCCTGTACATTGTTTATTAATTTCCCATACTTTGTAGTAAAAAGGTTTTGCATATGTTTTCTCTTCCTTCGTCTCCTCATCTTCGTATTTTTTCCAATGCCAATAAACAATAATATGATAATTCTTCATTTCCTCTATTTTTATTCGTCCTCCTGCTTCTAAAATTTGCTTCTTAGAAGCATATTCACCCGGCTCAACTAGAAAATTATTAATTCCTCGGTAGGGCTTTTGAGATTTCCAGTTCACCGCATTAGAGTTTACCCAAGGCTTTCTCCAAGGAACCACGCCTTGTTCTAGCTTCTCAATCATTTTGTTTGTAATAATTTCATATACGCTTATTGCCATGACTTTTCCCTCCTAGCATTGATAACCATTTTAATTTTTTGAGCAATTGGATAACCTGCATTAGAATTGAAAGATTGAATGTGTAAAAAGGTATGCAGATAATAATAAAGCATATATCTCTTTTCTCTCTTCGCCTCCTCTTTTGCTTCTTCCAAAACTACAAAGTCTTCCTTAGTGAGCTTTGAATTATCAATCTTTTCAAATGTTAAAATGTTTTCAAGCTCTTGAACTTCCATGTTTTTTCCTCCTTTGATTTTGCTTCTTTGCCTTCCGAAGCGATATTGTCCCTAAAAGGGATGATTTTTCCCTTTTTGCAAGGAGAACGAAAAACCCATATAGGCTGTCTGTCATAAGGCGGTTTTACGAT
>NZ_FOXX01000027.1 GCF_900115845.1 Priestia endophytica DSM 13796
ATCGATTTTCAGCTTCTAATTTAGCGAATGCATCTTGAGAATGCGGTCCTTTCCCATAAGTATATTGTTTTCCAACAGGCTGTTCTAGTCGCTTCATCTCTCCATTCTTATACCATCTCATCCAGGTTTTCAGTTGGGTACGATTCCGAATCTGTAAGGTTTCCATGACTTCTTTTACAGGCACGCCTGCTAACCTCATTTCAATCGCCTTCATTTTCACTTCTACTGGATAACTTACTCTTGTTCCCATAGAAAAAACACCTCCACGTTATAGTTCGGTCATTTGTATCCGATCTTTAACGAAAAGGTGTTTTTTATTTGTCTCACTTCATGGGGTCAGTCCAATTAGTGACAAGCTTTTTTTGATTATTTTTCAAGGGCTTGAGTACGAAGAGCTTCAGCTTTATCCGTTAGTTCCCATGGTAGTTCAACATCAGTACGACCAAAATGTCCATAAGCAGCAGTTTGCTTATAAATTGGACGACGTAGGTTCAACATGTTGATAATTCCCGCTGGGCGAAGATCAAAGTTGTCGCGAACAACATCAACAAGTACTTCTTCAGATACTTTGCCTGTTTTGAACGTATCAATTGAAATTGATACAGGTTGTGCAACACCAATTGCGTATGCAAGCTGTACTTCACATTTGTCAGCTAAACCTGCAGCAACAATGTTCTTTGCTACGTAACGAGCTGCATATGCTGCTGAGCGGTCCACTTTTGTTGGATCTTTACCAGAGAAAGCTCCACCACCGTGACGAGCATATCCACCGTACGTATCAACGATGATTTTACGTCCAGTTAAGCCTGCATCGCCTTGAGGGCCACCAATTACAAAACGACCTGTTGGGTTGATGAAGTATTTTGTTTCTTCATCAATAAGCTCTGCTGGTACAACTGGGTTAATAACATATTCTTTTACATTACGTTGAATTTGCTCAAGCGTAATTTCTGGATGATGCTGTGTTGAAATAACAATTGTATCAATACGAACAGGTTTGTCATTTTCATCATATTCAACTGTTACTTGTGTTTTAGCATCTGGACGAAGGTAAGGAAGAATTTCTTCTTTACGTACTTCTGCCAAGCGACGAGCTAAACGGTGTGATAATGAAATTGGAAGAGGCATAAGCTCTTTTGTTTCATTACAAGCAAATCCGAACATAAGACCTTGGTCTCCTGCTCCAATTGCTTCAATTTCTTCTTCAGACATTGATCCTTCGCGAGCTTCAAGAGCTTGGTCAACACCTTGAGCGATATCAGCAGATTGCTCATCAATAGATGTTAATACAGCACAAGTTTCAGCATCAAAACCATATTTTGCACGAGTGTAACCAATTCCTTTAATTGTTTCACGAACAATTTTCGGGATATCTACATAAGTAGAAGTTGTAATTTCCCCCGCTACTAATACTAAACCAGTTGTTACAGATGTTTCACAAGCAACACGAGCATTAGGGTCATTTTCCAAAATAGCATCAAGGATTGAGTCCGAAATTTGGTCACAAATTTTATCTGGGTGGCCTTCTGTCACAGACTCAGAAGTAAATAAACGACGTTTAACTGACATCTTTGTTCCTCCTTCTAAAGGTAGCAAATCTATGATACGGTACTCATTCCCTTATTATTGTAAATAAAGTTCCCTCTTACACACATATAAAAAAACCTTTCCTAGCTTGAGGAAAGGTTTAACGTCAAAGTTTGCCTTTCGCTCTTATCGATCAAGGTTTCCCTTGCGTCAGGTTAGCACCTTTTCATCTTTAATTGATGACGGTTGCTGGGTTTCATAGGGCCATGTCCCTCCACCATCTCGGGATAAGAGAGTATCCGTTCAATGACTTATCTTAACGTACAAAAGGGAAAAGTGTCAATACGTTTTAGGAACTTCCTTTTCCTTAATACGTTATTAGTTTCATTTAAGAGAGAAAACTCTTTCCTCTCTAGTCTAGGCCATACTTCCTCTCCTCCTATCTATCACAGAGAGTAAGGAAGAAAGACTCTGTTTCAGATAGCTATAATAAGGTAAACTTTTAAAAAAGATGGTTGTTTTTTCACTAGAACTTTCCTCTTTACTTTATTATAGGCAGATTTTCTAGCAGTATATTTTTTTTACCCTAAAAAAGAACATACGTTCCGGTTAGGAGGATTTTTTATGAAACCTTTTCATTCTTTGCCTAATAACTCTTTATTAAAGCATTTTTTCTCTTCACCTTCTCACCAAAGAAAGTTTGAGAACTACCAGCAACATCCAAGCACGCAAACAAAAAAAGAGCTTGATCAAGCTTTTAAATGTTTTTATGAGGAAGTTCGACTTGTCGCATATTTTTCTCGATTTCTTTCTTCAGAAGCTACTACTTTTAAGAAGAAGATTCAAAAATATGAATATACTCACTCTTTTGTATTGGATAAACCAGTGTTTGAGAATAACAGAGAACCTAAAATAAATATGATCGAGGATGACAATTTTTTTAATTATTATCATCAGCATGAGGAACATATAGAGGAATGTATTACAAACGAATACACTTATCACTGTGTCAAAATGCTTACAAAACGCGAAAAAACCGTTCTCTATCTACATTTTTATGCTTGTTTAACAAACGTTGAAATTGCTCAAAAGCTCGCTGTCTCTCCCCAAGCCATCTCAAAAACGAAAAAAAATGCCCTGAGGAAACTGAGGAGGTCTAGAATATGATGGAAAGTATAAGTATTGTCTCTCTTATCCAGCACGCAGGATTTCCGATAGCCATGACATTCTACTTGTTATCTCGTTTTGAGAAACGTATGGAAAATTTAGAACGCGAAGTATCCCAACTTCGTGCACTTCTGCAAGGTAGAAAGGAAGGATAATTTTGAACGAACAAACTAAAAAACAATATACAATGGCTGTTCTCAATCTGCTCCAACCTAAGATTGCAAGCCTTGTAAAAGAAGCACATCCCGTTTATCAAGAAGATTTAGAACAAGAATTAAAACTCAAAATGCTTGAGAAAATGCAAACTCCTTTTTTACACAATATCCCTAGTTTCTTTGAATTTGTGTCATCTAACGAAAAAAAATAAAATTCAAATTTAAATTGTATAACACTTTTAAATTACAGAAACAATATAACACTCAATCCTTATTACAAAATTATTTATCTAACACAATATCAGTAAAGCAATGCACTTTTTTCATAAATTAGTATAGACTATTTAAATAAATGTGTTATACTCTTTTTAAGTTAAATAAAAACGTTATGAAAAAAGGATGATATTGCTTATGAGTACTGTCGATATGTCAACAAAATTAACTGAGCTATTAACGCTTCCGTCTGTTCAACATAACCTTGCAACACCTTCTCTTGTTGAACGTATTTTAGATCGTAAAGAAGGTATATTAACAGAAACAGGAGCCGTCAGTGTTGCAACAGGAAAGTACACAGGGCGTTCTCCTCTTGACAAATTTGTTGTACGTGATGCTTCTGTCGAAAAAAAAATCAATTGGGGGCAGGTAAACCAACCAATTGCTCCTGATACGTTTTCTCGTTTATATGAGAAAGTTGTAAATCATTTAAAGAAAAAAGATGAACTTTTTGTATTTGATGGTTTTGCAGGGGCCGACGAGAAATACCAGCTTCCTCTTCGCGTTATTAATGAATATGCATGGCACAATCTATTTGCGCGTCAGCTATTTATCCGTCCTGACAAAGATGCGGATTTAAAGACTCATAAGCCTGAGTTTACAATTGTATCAGCACCTGACTTCAAAGCAGATCCGGCTATAGATGGAACAAACTCTGAAACATTCATTATTATTTCTTTTGAAAAGCGCATTATCTTAATTGGGGGAACAGAATATGCCGGAGAAATGAAAAAATCCATCTTCTCTGTTATGAACTTTCTTCTTCCTGAGCAAGATATTTTATCAATGCATTGTTCAGCAAACGTTGGCAATGAAGGTGATGTTTCCCTTTTCTTTGGTTTATCTGGAACAGGAAAGACAACCCTTTCTGCAGATGAAAACCGCCGCCTTATTGGAGATGACGAGCACGGATGGTCAAATTCTGGCGTCTTTAATATTGAAGGTGGATGCTATGCTAAATGTATTGGTTTAACAAAAGAAAAAGAGCCTCAAATCTTTGATGCTATCCGTTTTGGAGCAGTGCTTGAGAATGTTTTTGTAGATCCAAAAACGAAAGCTCCGGACTATAACGATAACGCACTAACGGAAAATACAAGAGCAGCTTATCCACTTGAGTCTATTGATAACATTATAAAACCAAGTGTTGCAGGTCACCCTTCAACAATCATCTTTCTTACAGCAGATGCAACAGGTACCCTACCTCCAATTAGCAAACTAACAAAAGAACAAGCTATGTATCATTTCTTAAGCGGATACACTAGCAAACTAGCAGGAACAGAACGAGGTGTCACAGCACCTGAAGCAACATTCTCTACGTGCTTTGGTTCTCCATTCCTTCCTCTTCCTGCTACTGTATATGCTGAGATGCTTGGAAAGAAAATTGTAGAGCACGGTGTGGACGTTTATCTTGTAAACACAGGATGGACTGGCGGCGTTTATGGTGTTGGGCAACGCATGAACCTAGCTTACACACGTGCAATGGTGCAAGCAGCACTTGAAGGTGAACTTGCTAATGTAGAAACAGTTCAAGACGGTATTTTCGGGCTTCATATGCCAATGCATGTTCCTGGAGTGCCAGATGAAGTTCTGCAGCCTTTCAAAACGTGGAAAAACCCTGAGGAATATAAAAATGCAGCAACAACGCTTGCATATCAGTTCAAAGAGAATTTCAAAAAATTCTCAACAAACAATTCTGAGATTGAAAAACTTGGTGGACCAATCGTTTAATCGAAAGAGCGAGCGCTGTTGCGCTCGCTCTTTTAGTTTGTAGAATTCAAGGAAATGAACTCATATGTTAAAAAAGTCGTTTCTTTGGACCATTCTATTTTCTTTATGATTGCTCGTCCTCGACTTTCGCCTTCTTTAGTCGTACGGATGTCAATTGGAATATCAAGTGGGTAAAGACGGTATCCACTCTTTTCAAGTGCAAACTCGTTCTCCCCTACTCTTTCTTCGTTGCCTTTTGTTACAATCATCGTGTTTAGCTCCATTGGCATACCCATAAAAATCACCTCTTTTTTTTTATTATATCAAATTATCAAACCTGTGAAAGACTTGAATGCTTCTTCATCCAGCTTGTAAGTGAATGAACAATTCGGCGATTTTCACGTGGTGGAAAGTAATGTGTAAACCCTTCAAAGTACCATGCTTCATATGTATGATTCAGCTTTTTGAGTTCTTCTTCTAATTTGTAAGCATGTTGCACTGATACATTTTCATCATGTACTCCATGTATAAGCAGTACAGGACAAGAAATTTGATTCACTTCATAAAGAGGAGTACGCCACTTGTAAGCCTCTGGCACCTTATTTGGACTTCCTCCAATAACGCGCTTCATCATTCTACGCAAGTCTTTTCTCTCATTATAGGTGAGCACCATGTCTGTTACGCCTCCCCATAGTACAAGAGAGCGAACGGTATCGGATAATTCAGCAACAAAAAGAGCCATTACTCCTCCTCTTGAAAACCCAAAAACGTGAATGTTATCCTTATCTACTTTTGAATGTTGCTCAAGCACTCCTAAAGCACTCAGCGCGTCATAACGATCTTCTCCTGCAAAATCTTCATTTCCTTCTCCCCCTTGGTTCCCTCTATAAAAAGGGGCCATTACAACAAACCCTTCTGAAGCAAATTGAACAATTCGACCAACTCGAACCATGCCAACGCTTTTAATGCCTCCTCTCAAATATAAAAAACCGTCGTATCTTCCGTTAGCTACAGGCTCTGCCAAAAGTCCTTTAACACGCAGTCCATCCACCATATATTCCACAATGTGAAGGAGCACATGCGGGTTTGGGGATGGAAATCGCTGCTTACTAACTACCGTTCCATTTAGCAAAAAACATCATCCTTTAAAATAATTTTTCTAGGCATTCACACAATTGTCTCCTCCTCATATTTTATCAATATAGACAAAAGAAGTCTTTTTAAAGGAGGTTTACTCTTTCATGATGAAAAAAGGTAAAGTTTATTTATCTATAGCTCTTCTCTTAGTTTGCTTAAGTTTGTTTGGATGTAGTCAAGAAACGAAAAAAACGGTCAGAGTTGGAGAAGTAACGCATTCTATCTTTTACGCTCCACAGTATGTGGCTCTTTCCAAAGGTTTTTTTGAAGAAGAAGGATTAGATGTTGAATTAAAAACAACGTGGGGCGGAGACAAAACAATGACGTCTTTACTATCAGACGGCATTGATGTTGCTCTCGTTGGTTCTGAAACATCCATTTATGTGCAATCTCAAGGAGCAGATGATCCTGTCGTTAACTTTGCACAGTTAACAGAAAATGATGGAACTTTTTTAGTAGCAAGAGAAAAAATAGAGAACTTCTCATGGGAACAGCTTAAAGGTTCTACATTTCTCGGTCAGCGTAAAGGTGGCATGCCACAAATGGTTGGTGAATATGTATTAAAGCAACATAATATTGATCCTAAACAAGATTTAGAGCTTATCCAAAATATTGATTTTGCAAACGTCGCGAATGCCTTTGCCTCAGGAACAGGTGATTATGTACAGCTTTTTGAACCAACGGCAAGTATTTTTGAACAAGAAGGAAAAGGCCATATTGTTGCCTCATTTGGAAGCGAATCAGGGAAAGTTCCTTACACTTCTTTTATGGCGAAAGAAAGCTACCTTACTGAAAATGAAGAAACAATGAAGAAATTCACACGTGCTCTTTATAAAGCGCAAAAATGGGTTGATGAGCACAGTGCAGAGGAAGTAGCAAAAGAGATTGCTCCTCAGTTTGAAGATACGTCCTTAGAAACGATTGAAACCGTTGTTGATCGTTATAAGTCACAAGATTCCTATGCAAAAGATCCGTTGCTAAACAAAGCGGAGTGGAATCAGCTTGAAGAAATTATGAAAGAAGCAGGCGAACTGCCTAAAAATGTGGATTATACAAAACTTGTGAACACGAAGATAGCCAAAAAGGCTATGGAAGAGTAGGCGATAAAAAATGACATTTCTTGATGTTCAAAACATAAGCCATACGTACTTCTCAAAAAAGCAGGCTACTTCCGTTCTTGAGAATATTTCATTCACTCTCGAAGAAGGCGAATTTATTTCTCTATTAGGACCGAGCGGCTGTGGGAAAACAACGCTTCTTTCTATCATTTCTGGGCTCCTTTCTCCAACAGAAGGGAGCATACTTATCCAAGATCAAAAAATGAAAGACCGTAAAGACTTAATTGGCTATATGCTTCAGCAAGATTATTTGTTTAATTGGAAAACGATAAAAGAAAATATTCTGCTTGGGCCTAAAATCAAAAAGCAAACGTCAGCAGAATTGGAGAAAGAAGCGACAGCTCTCTTAGAAACTGTTGGACTTCCAAATGTAGAATCCCTCTATCCGAGCGAGCTTTCAGGTGGGATGAGGCAGCGTGTTTCACTCGTTCGTACGCTCATTACGAATCCACAGCTTCTATTGCTTGATGAACCTTTTTCAGCACTAGATTTTCAAACCAAATTAAAGCTTGAAGATCTTGTGGGGGAAACATTAAAGAATTTCAATAAAACCGCCGTTCTTGTTACACACGATATTGGTGAAGCCATTGCAATGAGCGACCGCATTTTTCTCCTTTCAAGAAATCCGGGGAGACTTTCTAAAACATTTATCGTTCCTCAAAGTTTACGGAGCTTATCACCGCTTGAAGCACGTCAACATGAAGAATATAATACCTTATTTCAACGTATTTGGAAGGAGTTTGAACGTCTTGAACAATAATAAAAACACAGCCTTCCTTCACGAACAGTATTTGCGTACCTTAAAAAGAGAAAAAGCTTATGTTCGTCTTTTTCAACTTCTTATTCTTGTTTCCTTTTTTGTTCTATGGGAAGTTGGTTCACGAACAAAAATTTTAGATCCGCTTATTTTCAGCTCGCCTGTCAAAGTGAGCGAGCTTTTTGTTGAAAAGCTGATGGATGGCTCTCTCCTGCAGCATACAAGCATCACTCTTTTTGAAACACTGCTTGGGTTTTTAATTGGGACACTTGCTGGGATTTTACTTGCATCTCTTCTTTGGTGGTCACCAAAGCTTGCTAAAATTCTTGATCCTTACCTTGTTGTATTAAATGCGATGCCTAAAGTAGCTCTCGGGCCAATTCTGATTGTTGCGATTGGACCAAACTTTTCCTCCATTCTAATTATGGGGGCACTCATTTCTGTGATCATTACTACCATTGTTATTTATACAGCATTTAAAGAAGTGGACCCTAACTATGTAAAAGTGCTTCGTATTTTCAATGCTTCACGACTTCAATGTTTTAAGGAAGCCATCCTACCAAGCTCTTTTCCAGCTATCATTTCTACTTTTAAAGTGAACGTTGGATTATCTTGGGTAGGTGTTATTGTCGGAGAATTCCTCGTTTCAAGTCAAGGGCTCGGTTATATGATTATTTATGGATTCCAAGTATTTAATTTTACCCTTGTGCTTCTAAGCCTCGTGCTTATTGCCATTTTAGCTACGCTTATGTATCAAGGTGTTGCTATTCTTGAAAAAAAATTGCTGAAATAATAAAAAGGAACATCTCTTATGAAGATGTTCCTTTTTGAGGTAATATTCTCTGACGTCGCATTTCAGTCAACACGTGCTGAAGAACGTCATCTTTCATAATAAAACTGTATTCCGCATGATTTTTAATATCTTTTGGCAATTCTCTTACTAAAACAGGTCCTTTTGTTTCTAGGTAATCATCTCTTTTTATAATCTCTGGAATAGAAGCAAAGTAAATGTTTTTGATAATAATTCGTTGGCGGCTACATACTTTATACTGCCCTAAATAGTGTAAATCTGTAACAACTCCACCTGTTTCCTCCATTACCTCTCGTCTAGCAGCTTCTGCAGGTGTCTCTCCTTGCTCTACCTTTCCACCTGGAAACTCCATTCCACGCGTTGAATGATCTGTTAAGAGCCATTGGCCTTCAAAACGACAAACAACCCAGACATGTTTCGGGTTTTTAGAAAAAGCATGTTTATTAAAAGACAAAAAAACTTGATTCTGGTAGCTATCTTTAAACGTGTACATATGACATTACTCCATCGCTCATTATTATGATTTCTATTGTAGCATAGAAGTTTTCAATACGTTCTTTTTTTCCCGACAAAAAAAGAGCAATTATTGAAATCACTCTTTATTTCTGTTCAGCAACGGCAGGATTTGTTCAATATGGGCTTTGGCATTCTCATCTCCAAGCTCATACAATTTATCATATATAGCACAAATATGGCGATCATAAATGTCATTTCCTTTATCATGATGATATTCTAAGTATGGAATATGGGCTCTGAAATAGTTACCCCAATCTGTTGCTCTGTTTTCATTAAAGATTTCTCTTAGTTCTTCTATTTCCTCGTTATTGGCATAAATCGTATAGTTCCAATCTGACGCAGTGCTAATTTGAGAAATTTCCCCTGTTGCTAATGTAACGTAATAGGTTTGTCGCTCGTTTATCATAGAATTCTCTCCTCTTTGTAGAGATAATAGTGTTCTTATCCCACAAAAAGGAGAAAAGTATTCATTTTATTTTTTAAATCGATTTTGTAAGGCGTGAATTGCATTGATAATAATTTGTGGTACAGGTAGTCCTACCCTTTTTGCGTTATCCGTGATAGAAATGATTTCGTTAAGTGTATAAAATAGGATTGTTGTATTGCGGATGAAATTCTCATCCCAGAGTAGAACATCCATAAAGTTTGCTACAGCAACTAAAATAAAAATTAAAATCTTTTGAGCAATTCCTCTATAACCGATACGGCTATTGAATTCCTTGTGCACAATAGATGATAGCAAGCCAGTTATATAATCGAGAATAACGCATGCCAAAAGAATGGTTAATAAATAATTCCATCCACCGAACAGCAGTCCCGTAAAAGATCCGATGCTAGCAATGCCGAGCAAGAAAGACTGTTTAAACACAGTTTCCCTCCTCCCAAACTCCTATGATAGGAAATAGTTAATTCACAGTATTATTATATGTACAAACTACCAAAGTGCGTGGGAATTTAAAGAAATGAAGATAACGTGTAAAAAAAGAGGGAAAAGGAGGCATATATCATATAAAAAAGCAAACAAGCATAAGGCCTGTTTGCTTTTCATTACATTTTCACAATAACTCTACCCGTTGATTTTGCTTGTAAAATGTTGTCTAGGGCATTTGGAAGTTCTTCCAAAGAAATCTCTTTGTTCACAAGCTTTGAGAAGTCTTGGGGTTTTAAATCTCCTCCCATTCGCTCCCAAAGTTTTTGTCTACGCTCCATTGGACAATAAACAGAATCAATGCCAAGGAGGTTTACCCCGCGCAGTATGAATGGATAAACAGATGTTGGAACTTTGCCTCCACCCGTTAACCCACTTACGGCAACAGAACCGTTATAAGAGATTTGACTAAGAATTGACGCTAGCACTTCACCACCAACAGGATCTACAGCTCCTGCAAACTTTTGCTTATCAAGCGCTTTTATTTTGCCATTGTAAACATCTTCACGCGAGATAATCTCAGATGCCCCAATACTTCTCAAATACTCGTGCTGTGATTCTTTCCCGCTGCTTGCTACAACGGTATAGCCACGCTTAGAAAGCATTGCGATAGCAACGCTACCAACTCCACCTGTTGCTCCTGTCACAAGAACATCACCATTTTCTTCTTGAAGACCGTTTTCTTCTAACCGTTGAACAGATAGAGCAGCTGTAAATCCTGCTGTCCCTAAAACCATTGCTTCTTTTAATGTTAAACCTTCTGGTAATGGAACAATCCAATCTCCATGAAGGCGTACATACTCACTATAACCACCAAAATGAGAAACCCCAATTTCGTAGCTTGTTGCAATTACTTTGTCACCTTCTTTAAAGCGCTCATCTTTTGAGGAAACAACTTCTCCTGCAAGATCAATTCCAGGGATAAAGGGATAAGAAGAGACAATTTTTCCATTCTTAATACTTGCTAGTCCATCTTTATAGTTCACACCAGAGTAAGCAACTTTTACAACAACATCTCCTTCTGGTAAGTCTGACAGAGATAGATACTCAATGTTCCGTGAAACCTCTTCACCTTGTTCACGAATAACTAATGCTTTAAAAGTCTCTTTCATAAAAATGCTCCTTTCTTATATTCCAATATATTTCATATTAAATGAAAACAGAGAGCGTAACAAACATCTGCTACACTCTCTGTTTTTACGCGTGTGAAATTGCTTTTAAAATCGTTTTGCAGCCAATCCAAAGTAAGCGAGGAACATAATAAAGAAGTTCAGGAACTTCAACCAAAACGTCAAAGGCTGTCTCTGCTATTTCCTTCTTTCTCTTGTTCTGCTTTTTCTTTTTCAACTTCACTCCTTACACCGCCTCCTTTCGCTGTTTAAAAAGATATACGGAGCAAAGAGAGAAACTGTTTCAAAAATTTGCTAGAAGCAAAAAAAGCGGAGAATATCTCCGCTTTTTCTTATCGTCCTAAGAACGAATTTAACATCCATTTATGTTTTTCAAAGCTTTTATGCATAGCAAGGAGCATATCTCCTGTTGTTTCATCGTCAGCTTCTGCAGCAGCATCCATACCTTCTTTTAACTCTTTTGTTAACGTATTGAAGTCTGCTACAAGGTTTGCTACCATGTCTTTTGCACTTTCATTCTTTTCTGCTTCTTTGATAGAAGACATTTCAAGATATTCTTTCATTGTTGCAACAGGTTTTACTTCAAGAGCTAATAAACGTTCTGCTAAGTCATCAATGTTTGTAGCTGTCTCGTTGTAAAGCTCTTCAAACTTTTCATGTAGGGTAAAGAAGTTTTCTCCTTTTACATACCAGTGATAATTATGTAGCTTAATGTAAAGTACACTGAAGTTTGCGATTTGATTATTTACAATTGTTGTAACTTTATTGTTTGACATCATTATTCCTCCGAATCATTTTTTTTAACACATTTTCTCTACTATAGTTGTACCCACTTTTACACGATGTTCAAACTTAAAATTATGGAAAAAAAGCGTCCTTTTCTAAAAAAGGACGCTTTTCTTCTTAACCAAATACTTTTTCTAAATCTTCATCATTTTGTTCAAGCCAGAACTTCATTAGACGTTTTGCACCATCTAAATCGTGAAGTTTCGCTTGACCGCATTGTGTTTCATTTGCAGCTGGGATTTCAGTAATATTCACAGCGTCTTCAAATGTTTCTCTTAACAATGTAATGATTTCTTTTACAGTTGGCTCACCGCTTACTACTAAATAGTACCCTGTTTGGCAACCCATTGGAGAAATATCAATGATATCAAAATGGTCGTGTTTCTCTGCGTATTTACGGATTGTAAATGCTAAAAGATGTTCCAATGTATGAATAGTATCAGGCTTCATCGCTTGCTTATTCGGTTGACAAAAACGAATATCAAACTTATTAATTAATCCATCAGTTCCTACTTTATGAACACCACAATGACGAACATAAGGAGCTTTCACGGCTGTATGATCAAGTTCAAAACTTTCAACTGAAGGCATAAAAAAGCTCTCCTTTCAATGTATCATTTGTATTTTTTAATCGTATCTAGTATAACATATCGTAGGTTATAATAAATTTAGAACACTCTTTTTAAGGAAGGTTTTATCTATGAAAAAAGTATTGCTCTGGCTTATTAGAGGATATCAGCTGTTCATCTCTCCTCTTTCTCCTCCACGCTGTCGCTTTCATCCCACATGTTCACATTATGGTCTTCAATCGATTCAGCGCTTTGGAGCCATTAAAGGTACCTACCTTACGATAAAACGAATATTGAAATGCCATCCATTCCATCCAGGAGGCTTTGACCCAGTTCCTGAAAAAAAGGACAAGCATTCACATTCAAAATAATTATTTTGATGAAGTAACGGCTTTTTCGTCACGATCTACAACATCTAATTTTCCTGTTGCAGGGTCAATGACTAAACCGTGCACAGGGATGTTTGGTACAAGCGGATGGTTGCGAATTTGATCAACGCTTTGTTGAACGCTATCTGTTACATTATCAAATCCACGAAGCCAGTCATCAAGGTTAATGCCAGCATTTTCTAACGTATGGATTGTATCTTCTGTAATACCGCGTTCAACAAATTTTTTCTTTACGGACTCTGGATTGATACTGCTCATTCCGCAGTCATGATGCCCAATAACAAATACCTCATCTGCGCCTAGTTCATAAATAGCAACAATAAGGCTGCGCATAATTCCGCCAAATGGTGTTGAAACAACAGCACCTGCTGATTTTACAATTTTAGCGTCCCCGTTTTTCAAGTTCATACTTGCTGGTAAAAGTTCGATAAGTCTTGTGTCCATGCATGTTAAAATAACGCATTTCTTGTTTGGAAACTTTGATGTTTCAAATGTTTTGTACTCTTGTTTCTCAACGAATTGCTTGTTATATTCTAAAATTTGTTCTAACACTTTTCTACTCCCCTTATCATATCTTATGTTTTTAAATTCATTATTTATTATATCAAATTTTTAAAAAAGAGGATGTCCTAAAATTTATCCTTTTAGAACATCCTCCTTTTATTATTGTTTTTATTTCATATTATATTTCTTCTTAAACTGCTCTGCTCGTCCATCACGGTTACCAAATTTTTGACGTCCTGTGTAGAATGGATGTGTGTCAGATGAAACCTCTACTTTTAAAAGCGGATAAGTGTTTCCGTCTTCCCACTCTATTGTCTCGTTGGATTTCTTTGTTGAACCACTTAAAAATTTATATCCGCTGTTTGTGTCCATAAATACTACAGGCTGATAGTCTGGATGTAAATTTTGTTTCATAATTATCGTGCTCCTTTCAAAATCGTATCTCTATTATAAAACGTAACCATTACTATTTGCAAATGAAAAGTTTTCCTACCTTCCAAAATCATGAATAATTAATTCCAATAAGTGGACAATAAGGTTTATTGATACTTCACTGGAAAGGTAGGAGCATTATGGATCACTTAGTTACAGCGCGCTCAATGTTTGGAATGACAATGGGTTTTCATATTATTTTTGCAACACTAGGCGTTGGTCTTCCTCTTATGATTCTCATTGCAGAACTTTTATATCAAAAAACAAAAGATCCGTCTTATAACATCATGGCACAGCGGTGGATCAAAGGTTTTTCTGTTTTACTTGGCGTTGCTATTCCAACCGGAACAATTGCCGGAACGCAGCTTTCTTTATTGTGGCCCGGTTTTATGGAGGTCGTCGGAAAAGTGATGGCTCTTCCATTCCAAATTGAAATTTATGCATTTTTTATTGAAGCTCTCTTTTTATCCATTTACGTTTATGCAGCAGACCGCATTTCTCCTTTTATGCGAATTTTGAGTGTAATATTTATTGCGATTGGGGGGGCAGCTTCAGCAGTTTTAATTACAAATGTACATGCTTTTGAAGGAACTCCTGCAGGGTTTACGATTACAGATGGAAATATTACTAATGTTGAACCTTGGGCGGCTTTCTTTAATCCAAGCTTTTTAGTCACAGCAGGACACGTTGTTGTCTCGGCGTATACAACGGTTGGCTTTATTATTGCTTCGGTTGCTGCTTATAAAATGCTACGCTCGCGCAAAGATAAAAAGGTATACTCTTTCCATCGAAAGGCTCTTATTATCGGTTTAACAGTTGGAGGCGTATTCTCTTTTCTAACAGCCCTTAACGGTCATGAATCAGCACAGCATCTTTATGAATATCAGCCGGAAAAGCTAGCAGGTGCTGAAGGGCTTTTCGAAACTCAGGATCATGCTCCACTAACACTCGGAGGATTCACGGATGTTGAAAATCAAGAAATTAAATATGGAATAGAGTTTCCATGGGCGCTAAGCTTTTTAGCTGGCAACAGTTTTGATACTACTGTAATTGGGCTTAATGATTTCCCAAGAGAATATTGGCCACCGTTATTTATTCACACTTTATTTAACTCAATGGTTGTGATTGGTGGATTCCTTCTTATGTTAGCTCTTGCAGCATTTGTGTGGACGAAGTTCTTAAAGAAAAAAGAATTTCCAAAACTTTTTCTCTGGGCATTTATTATCTCAGGCCCGCTTGCTGTAATTGCCATTGAATCCGGATGGATCTTTGCTTGTACAGGACGTCAGCCATGGATCATTTACCGTATGATGAAGACGTCTGAAGCTGTTACAACATCGGCAGATTTAAGTCTACTCTTTTTCCTGTTCCTTCTTGTCTATATTATTTTAGGAATAGCTGTTGTTCTTGTGCTTCGCTATTACTTCAAGAGACATCCTGTTTCAGAAGATTTAGCTAAACTAAACTCTGAAGGAGGAATTTAAATGGCGGATACAGTTATTGCTGTTACTCTTTTGTGGGGGCTTGTTTTTATCTATGCCATTATGGCTTCCATGGATTTTGGAGCTGGTTTTTGGTCTATGGTGTATATTAACAAAGAAAAAACGAATGCAACGAATATTGCAAACCGTTACCTTTCACCAACATGGGAAGTTACAAATGTATTTATCGTAGCTATTGTGGTTGGATTATTTAGTTTCTTTCCAAGTGCTACATTTACGCTCGGAACGGTTCTTCTTATTCCAGGAAGTATTATGCTACTCTTACTTGCGATTCGAAGCGGATTCCTTGTTTTTTCTCACATGGCTAAAGGATATGAAAAAGCACTGATTTACGTTTCGGGGGTATCAGGTATTTTCATTCCTGCTCTATTAATTTGCGTTCTCCCTATCACACACGGTGGCTATATTAACAAAGTGAATGGAAACGATCGTTTGGATTTAGGAGCACTTTTTACTAGTCCAAACGTATATATGTTTATGCTATTTGCCTTCACCTCAACGCTGTTTCTTTCATCATTGCTATTGACAGATTACTCCAAAACATCTGACCAGTACAATGCATACGAAGTATATCGACGTGATGCTCTCATTACAGGGCCATGCTCCCTTATTGCTGGGTTTCTTGTTATAGCAACATTACGAACTGAAAGCCCTTGGATTTACAACAATATGATGGATCATGTTTGGGCACTGGTTGCTTCTATTATTGCTTTTATTATCGCAGGACTGTGCCTCTTTCTTCCAACAAAATCAAGGCTTGGAAGACCGCGCATTTCCGTTGTAATGGTTATTATTCAATATTTCTTTGCAAGCTATGTGTATGGCCGCTCTCATCTCCCATACATGGTTTACCCAAATGTAACACTTGAAGAAGGATTTACAGATCCAGCGACTTTTAAAGCTCTGTTTATCACTTATATTGTAGCGTTCATCATTCTCTTCCCCGGATTTGTGTATTTTTGGAGCCTTTTTATGAAAGATCGCGGCTACCTGAAGAAGAATTTCAAATCAAAGGATGATAATGATCCAGAAGGTGCCTATTAAAAAAACCCCCTCCTAGAACTCTCTAAGAGGGGATTTTTGATTATATAAAAGGGTTGTTAATAAGTAATCACTGACTTTTGCTAACAAAAGGTAATATTCAGTTAAGGATTGAAAAGACTCTCTCGGGATATTATGCCAGTACTTGTCGATAAGTTGAAGTAAATAGAGAGAAGAACGTTCTTTTTGCGGTGCTTGATAGAACAAAGTTGTAATTTTCTCTATTGCCCTTATAATAGGCTTCTTCCACTTTGCTTCACTTTTTGTACTTTCTATTATCCAATCTAAGAACAACCCTTCTTTCCTTATGTCTTTACAGCTCATACTATCCCTCTTTCATTTTTTATTAGTCCATCTTTTGAATTACTCGGTAAATTGCGCTCCACGAATGATGAACAAAGTAAATTGGTTTAGCGCTTTTTTTCGCCTTCTCTTTAATTACTTTCGCAAGATTATGATTGATAAAATCAGTAATAACAAGCACGAAACGAATATGTTCTGGAATATCTCGCTTTACCATGTTTGCCTTACGTCCGTCTAAATGAATCACCTCATTGTATCCTTCATTCTCTAATCTTGTTGTAATATGTTTAACACGGTCTCCTCCAACAACTAAAATCGATCCCATTTTAGCTCCACCCTTCTTTTATTTCTTCTATTTTCACGTTCATTATGTTAAATTCTTGGCGTTCCATAATCCTATTTAAGTATCCTCAACAAGCAATCAGAATATTTTTTCTCTTTGCTCTTCTATAACTAGCATAATTGAGAATGATTCTCTTTGTCAACAACTAATTGATAACATTTATCAATTAGTTGTTCTGTCCTATAGAAAAAATAAATGAGCATGCTTATATAGCATGCTCATTTATAGCTAGATTCTTTGTTGTTTACGCTTTAAAGCTGATTCATAAATTTCTTTCTCTTCTTCACTTTGAGGCACAATTTTTGGAACTTCTATTGTTTTTCCCTCTTCATTGATAGCTACCATTGTGACAAAAGAAGTTGTAGTAGTAACTCTCTCTTTTGTTTTCCAATCTTCTTTTATCACTCTTACATATACTTCCATTGAACTTCTTCCTGTATAAGCAATTAGTCCTTCAATACTTAAAATATCTCCAACCTTTACGGGAGATAGAAAATCCACAGAATCAATAGAAGCTGTGACCGTTGTTGAAGCAGAATGTTTCATCGAAACAATAGCAGCCATCTCATCAATGGAGGCCAGTACTCTTCCTCCGAACATTGTTCCTAGATTATTTGTATCAAGAGGAAGAACAAGCTTTGTTTGCATAACCTTTGAATCTTTCATTAGAATTTCTTTCATGTTAAATTCTCCTTTTCTATTCACATACTAGCTTTGTCAGTAAAGGAGAATTTATACAAAAAAAGACCCTTCATTTGAAGGGTCCCTACTTTTCTGAAAAAGCTTCACTTTGTTTAAGCTTTTGTTGTGACAGTCGCTTAAAAAGAAGGCCATGCTTTGGTGAAAAAAGAAAAGCTAACAAGAAAAGAAATCCACACGAAGCTGCCATTGCACCTGCTATAGATATGTTCCAATATGATGCACTATAGTACCCAACAACAGCTGCTACTGCCCCAACAGCAGCGCTTAGTATAATCATAATGATTAAGCGATCAGTTAATAAATAGGCGGTTGCCCCTGGAGCAATAAGCATTGCAACAACTAAAATGGCCCCAACACTATCAAATGAGGCAACCGTTGATAGGGAAAGCATCCCCATCAGCAAATAGTGAATAAATGTAACTGGAATACCTAGCGCAAGTGCCATTTGAGGATCAAAAGAAGTAATCTTCAACTCCTTATAAAAAATCCACATTAATATAAAGTTAATAAGAGCTACAGTTCCAAGCATCCATACTGCTTTAGGGCCTAAAGAATAACCGAAGAGCTCCAGTGTATTCCATGGCACAAATGTAATATCGCCCATAAGAGCATGATTCACATCCAAATGTACCTTATCTGCATAGATGCTCACAAGGACAACGCCAAGCGCGAAAAGAGAGGTGAACACAACCCCAATAGCTGCATCTGATTGAACACCGCTTTGATTCAAAAGCTGAACGAACCAAGCTGTTAATAATCCAACAGAGGCTGCCCCAATCAACATGTAAATACCGTCCAAGCTGTTGCTGACTAAAAAAGCTACAACAATGCCGAGAAGTACAGTATGACTAATTGCATCCGCTAGCATTGCCATCTTACGGAGAATTAAGAAACAGCCAATTGTTCCACAAACAATCCCAACAAGCATTCCGGTAATAATAATCCATCCTTCAAAGCTCAAATTCCTAACCTCCTTTACGATATATTTTCTGGCTTCGTTTCTTTTAGTTTGCTCTCTTGTTCTTTTAAAAGTAAAGGCATGCGACCCTGGTTTTTAAGAATGTCCAGAAGTTCTGTTAGAATGTCTTTTGGTATATCTCTGATTTCTCCGTGAGCTGTTCTTAATTGGAGGTGCCCATAGTGCATTTCATTCATAAGATACACTTCCATTAGCCTTCTTTTTAAGGTCAGCTCGTGAGCTACTGAAAGACCTTCTTCTGTTAAACGATATTCCTCTCTACTATTCTTTTTCAACAATCGTTCTGAACGTAACTTCTTTAAATTTTGTTCTAATTTCCTCTGTGAAATAAACCTTGTGTTCATAAGATCTGAAGAAGACATATACGGAGAATAATCTTGCTTTTTCTGAAGCTTTGCCCACTCTTCTCCTTCATAAAAAAGAATAAGAACATCCTCTCTTAGCATGTTTTGATTAAAACGAATTCTTTTAATCAACGTGGAAATGAGCCCTCGCTTTGGAGAAAATAAGAGTGAAAAAAGGAAGAGAACAGTTAAAGACAAAATAATCACAGGACCTGTTGGTAAAGAGGCGTAACTTAAGCTCACAATCGTTCCAATCCCTCCAGAAATAAGACCCATTATCCCTGATAAGATTGTCATAACGTTCAATTTGTCTGTCCAGTAGCGCGCCGTAATAGCTGGAGTGATGAGTAAAGCAGACATTAAAATTACGCCAACTGCTTGCAAGCCAATAACAACCGCAAGCACAATCATTGTCATTAATAAACCATTTAATCCTCTCACAGGAAGTCCTAACCCTTTTGCAAACTGTGGATCAAATGTGATGACCTTAAGTTCTTTAAATAAAAGAGCTGTTACACCTAAAAGAAGCAGAGAGATGATGCTAATAATCTGAACATCTGCTCCAACAAGAGAAGCCGCCTGACCAAATAAGAAATCATCAAGTCCACTTTGATTTCCGGCTCCATTATGCTGGATATACGTAAGAAGAACGATCCCAATACCAAAGAAGACAGAAAGCACAAGTCCAATCGACGTATCTTCTTTAATACGTGAATGCCTCACAATGAATTGAATACAGTAGGTTGCAATCATTCCTAGTATAGTAGCTCCAATGATGAATGGAATAAGCGCCTTTTCTCCTACAATGAGAAAAGCGAGACATATCCCAGGAAGAGCTGCATGTGCCATTGCATCCCCAATTAAGCTTTGCTTCTTTAAAAGAGCAAAGCTGCCAAGAACACCACTGCAAAGACCTAACAGTAATGTTCCAAGCAATACCCACTGAACGTTTCCATTCTTAAAAATCTCTTGGATAACTTCCATCGTCCTCCCTCCTCTACTTTTTGGACGTGACAAGCATTTTTTGATTTAAAAACGCTAATCCCCCACCATATGTGGTTTGTAAATTATCAAAGGTAAATACCTCTTCTGTTGGTCCTATTGCAATCTTTCTCATATTCAATAGAAAAACCCAATCAAAATATTCTTGAACAGTCTGCAAATCATGATGAACAACAAGAACCGTTTTTCCTTGTTTTTTCAGTTCATCTAATAGAGTAATAATTGCTTTTTCAGTTGCAGCATCAACTCCAACAAACGGTTCATCCATAAAATACACTTTAGCATCTTGAGCAAGCGCTCTTGCTAGAAATACACGCTGCTGCTGCCCTCCAGAAAGCTGACTAATTTGCCTTCCAGCAAATGCTGACATTCCAACTTTATCTAAACAGTCCATCGCAAACTGTTTATCTTTTTTAGAAGGGTATTTCAGCCAGCCAATGTGTCTGTATCTTCCCATTAATACAACATCAAGTGCATTTGTTGGAAAGTCCCAGTCCACAGATCCTCTTTGAGGTACGTACCCAACGAGGCTTCTTTGTTTTTCATATGGCTTATCATAAATGGATACATGTCCGCTTGCTTTTGGTATCAACCCTAATATTGCTTTAATAAGCGTAGACTTCCCAGCTCCATTTGGACCAATAATTCCAATTAGTTTTCCTTCTGGAATCGAAAAGCTAACGTTTTGAAGAACTGGTTTTTTATGATAAGCAACCGTTAAGTTGTCAACTCTTACAGGTTCCATGTCTTACCTCCTTTATTTAAGCGCTTTTGAAATTTGCTCAATATTGTGACGGTACATCCCAATATATGTACCTTCTTCTGTTCCTTCTTCCCCCATTGCATCTGAGTAAAGTTCCCCACCAATTTTTACATTGTGACCTGCTTTTTTCGCTCCCTCCACAACTGCATTGATTGATTTTTTAGAGACACTACTCTCAATAAATACGGCTTTAATTTTTTTATCAACAAGTGTATTTACTAAATTTTGAACGTCTTTTAAACCATATTCAGAGTCTGTACTTAAGCCCTGCAGTCCCATAACATCCATACTGTAGGCCTTGCCGAAGTAACCAAAAGCATCATGAGCTGTAACAAGAACACGGCGTTCCTTTGGGATTTCAACAAACTTCTCTTCCGCTTCTTTTTTCACCTTATTTAATTCCTCTATATATTGCTCTGCATTTTTTTCATATTCACCTTTGTGACTCGGATCAAGTTTCACAAGTTCTTCCTTTGTCTCTTTAACTGCATACACCCAAAGCTCTGGATCAAACCAAACATGTGGATCATAAATCTTTGCATCATCTGCAGACTTAATGAGCTTTTCTTTTGGAATAGATTCTCCTACAGGCACAACAGGTTTTTCTTTCTGGATTCGTTCAAAAATATCCCCCATCTTTCCTTCTAGATGTAAACCATTGTAAAGAATTATATCTGCTTCTTGTATTTTTTTAATATCTCCTTGAGAAGGCTGATAAAGATGTGGATCAACACCAGGTCCCATTAAGGCTTCTACTGTAACTTTATCTCCACCAATACTTTTAGCAATATCTGCAACTTGACCTGTTGTAGCTGTGATTTTTACTTTTTTATCTTCGCCTTTATCGCCTGACGAACTTGACTTTTCACTTTGACAACCTGCCAGTAATAAAATAAACAAAAATGCCCCTATCATTACGGCTAATTTCTTCAAAACGCATCCCCCTTTTGCGCTCGCACTATTTTTTTGCCCGAAGGAAACTTTCTAACCAAAAAAACACCTTGTTTCTCCTTATAACAATTTATGCTTATATACTAAAAAGTTTCCTTAATACAAAAAGTATAGCCTAATTGAAAAAATGTCAACTTTTTTTGTATATTTTTCACATTATCGTTCTGTTCTTCACAAATATATTCTCTCTAAATATAAAAACTCGGAAAGAAATTATTCTTCTTTCCGAGTTTTTATATTTAAAATTCTTCTTTTTTAGTTGCAATTTGATCAATAAAAGGCTCATCAATGAAAAATCCTAAACCACTTTCTGATGGTACTTCAATATCACCGTCATAAACCTTAATCCCTTTTTTAACCACATCTCGACTCCAATAACGGTCTGATGCAGAGATATCACCTGGAATTGTAAAACCAGGCAAACTTGCAAGTGCTACATTATGAGCACGAGACACACCAGACTCAATCATCCCACCAACCCAGAGTGGAACATGATGTTTAAGAGCTAGCTCATGAATTTGTAGAGACGGAGATAGACCACCAACTCTCCCTGGTTTCACAACAAGAATTTTGCAGCTCTTAAATTGAATCGCTTGATAAGCTTTTTCAACAGATATAATGCTTTCATCAAGACAAATCGGTGTTTTCAATACTCGCTGAAGTTCGCTATGTTGAAAAAACTCATCTTTTCCAAACGGCTGCTCAATCATCATCAAGTTAAGAGAGTCAAGCTGTTCTAGAAGAGACATATCATTAAATGTATATGAAGCATTTGCATCTACCATAAGCGGTAAATTTGGGAATTGTTTACGAATCTTTTTCAAAACTTCATAGTCGTGACCAGGTTTAATTTTAATTTTAAAGCGTTTATATCCTGCCTTTACATATTCTTCAATACTTTGAATCATTGATTCTTCATCACTAATGCCAATAGCTACTCCTGAGGAAATTTTAGAAGTTGTTCCTCCAAGGACTTTTCTTAACGGTTTACCAAGCTTCTTTGCATAAAGATCCCATAGAGCTAAATCAAGCGATGCCTTAGCCATATTATGACCTTGAACAAATGAAAACAATTTGGTTGTTTCTCTTGGGTGTGTTACCTTTTCCGCTTTCAAAAAAGGAATTAAAAAATGCTTTAATACATATTCACACGTATCTACCGTTTCTTCCGTATACCATGGAGTATCAAAAGCAACACATTCTCCCCAGCCAACTGCTCCTGTTTCATCTTTCACTTTAAGAAGTAAAAACTCTCTATCTTTTACTGTTCCATACTTTGTAGAAAAAGGACTTTTTAACGACAGACTCAACCTATATAAGGTGATATTCTCAATCTTCATTTCGTTGATCCTCTAGCAAAGAAAACAGCTTTCGTCTCACTAATTTATTTGATGCATTTCTTGTTAGTTCATCTACAAAATAAAAATTTGCTGGAATTTTGAAGGAAGCAAGCCTTTTTTGACAGAACGATCTTAGCTCACTTTCCTCTATAGAGTGTGCCATGACAAGAAAAGCAGCCGGAACTTTCCCCCATCTTTCATCATCTTGACCTGTTACACCAGCTTCTTTAACAGCAGGATGCGAAAGAAGCACAGATTCTATTTCTGCCGGATATACATTTTCGCCCCCTGAGATAATTAAGTCTGAACGTCGATCAAGTACGTACAAATAACCATCTTCATCAACATATCCCATATCTCCCGTATGAAGCCATCCATCTATAATGGCTTTATTTGTTGCTTCTTCATTGTAGAGATATCCTTTTGTCACGTTAGGTCCTTTTACAACAATTTCTCCTGCTTCATGGTGATTCTCTGATTTTATTTTTAGCTGCGCTGGGAAAAGCACCTTTCCAGCCGACCCAAGTTTAGTAAGCGCATCCTCAGGTGAAAGAGTTACAATTTGTGAGGAAGTTTCCGTCATTCCATATGTTTGATAGACAGGAATGTTTGCTTCTTTGCACTTTTCTAGTATTGGCAAAGGAGCTGGACCTCCTCCTAAGAGAAGACATCGAAATGTATCTGGATACGGCTCGTGAAGATGCTCTAGCATTTTCTGCAGCATTGCTGTTACACAGGATATAATTGTTACCCCCTCATGAAAAATACCATGTTGCACTCTTTCTGCCTCAAATTTCTCATGAAGAATTACAGTCATTCCATATATGACGCTGCGCATTAAAATAGAAAATCCACTAATATGAAAAAGTGGCACGGCCAAAAGCCAACGGTCATTATCATGAAGACCTAAGTTTAAAGAAGAGCCAGTAGCACTCCACCAATGGTTCCCATACGTCTGAACAACCCCTTTTGGATTTCCTGTTGTTCCTGATGTGTACATAATTGTTGCTACATCTGAAAGGGAAACTTCCTCTTGGAAAGATAGATTACTCTTTTCAAGCTTTTTCACTTCTGAAAATGAAGCTTTTTGAATTCCTGTAATTGACGTTTTAAATAGTTTATCATCTGTAATAAGAATAGAAACTTTACTATTTTCTAGCTGAAACGATAGCTCTTTCTCCGTTAGCTTAGTATTTAAAAACACAACTTTAGCTCCTATACCAAGCAGTGCATGAAGAAAAATGACGAAATCTAAACTATTGTGAGCAAGAATACCAACATGGCTTCCTTTTTCTATCCCCAGGGCCCCTAACTTCTTCCCTATTTCTTCTGCTTTTATAAAAAGTTCTTTAAATGTAATTTCTTCGTTCGTCGTTTTAACTGCAATCCGGTTCGGAGACAGAAAAGCTCTCTTTTTTAACCAGCTTGGCATTGTCTGTTCCATATTATTACTCCTTCTTTATCGAAAAAGCAGCTTAACGAAATTCATTAAGCTGCTTTCTCTTTGTTATTTTTTAAGGGAATCTTGGGAACTGCTTGAAGTCTGGAGTACGTTTCTCTTTGAAAGCATCTCTTCCTTCTTTTGCTTCATCTGTTGTGTAGTAAAGAAGCGTTGCATCTCCACCAAATTGTTGCATACCTGCTAGTCCATCTGAATCTGCATTGAACGCAGCTTTTAGGAAACGAAGAGCAGTTGGACTTTTCTCAAGCATTTCGTTGCACCATTGAACAGTTTCTTCTTCTAACTTCTCAAGAGGAACAACTGTATTTACAAGCCCCATATCCAATGCTTCTTGGGCACTATATTGGCGACATAAGAACCAAATTTCACGCGCTTTTTTATGCCCAACAACACGAGCAAGGTAACCAGCGCCATAACCAGCATCAAAGCTCCCTACTTTTGGACCTGTTTGACCAAACACAGCATTATCAGCTGCAATTGTTAAGTCACACACTAAGTGTAAAACATGTCCTCCTCCAATTGCGTATCCTGAAACCATTGCAACAACTGGTTTTGGAATAACACGAATTAAACGTTGTAAATCAAGTACGTTTAAACGAGGAATTTGATCGTCCCCAACATAGCCACCATGACCACGTACTTTTTGATCTCCACCAGAGCAGAATGCTTTTTCACCAGCACCTGCTAATACAATAACACCAACATTAGCATCATCACGAGCGTATGCAAAAGCATCGATTAGCTCTGAAACCGTACGTGGACGGAATGCATTATGCACCTCTGGTCTGTTGATTGTGATTTTAGCAATTCCATTGTACGTTTCATATAAAATATCTTCGTACTTACGTTCTGCAGTCCATTCTACTGTAGACATTTTTTAGTCCTCCTTTATTCATGTACACTTTGTAAAAACCCATCTACTATTTTACTAAAAATTCGAGGTTTTTCCACATGTATAGCATGCCCAACTTCTTCAACTCTTTCTAAAAAAGAGTTTGTAAGCTGCTCATCTATCTCTGAACCAATCTGACAAAACTTTGTATCAAGTTTTCCTGTGATAAGAAGTGTTGGCAGATTGAGAGTAGACAAAAGCGGCCACCATGAAGGCTGCATGCCTGTCCCCATCCCAATTAAGCTATTTGCTAAACCGCGGGGAACATTTTTTAATCGCTCTTTTCTTACTTCTTCAATAATATCATTTGGCAAAGACTTTTGAGAATGAAAGAGCGGGATGTTTTCCCACTTTTCGACAAAAGCCTCTATTCCTTTTTCGTGAATGAAAGAAGCAAGTTGCTCATCATTCATTTGGCGGGCTTTCTTTTCTTCAATTGTCTTAAGACCAGGTGAAGAACTTTCTAATATAAGTGCTGTCACTTTATGAGGATATAAGATTGCAAACGATAACGCAACTCTTCCACCCATCGAATAACCGAGAATCGCTGCTTTTTCAATCTTTAATTCATAGAGCAATTGAACCAAGTCTGCTACAGTTTCCTCCATCGTATAACGACTAGGGTCAGCAGGCTTGTCTGTTTCTCCATGTCCAATAAGATCTACTGTAATCACTTTATAACGAGTAAAATCTTCCTTCACATGCTTCCATGTTGCCTGAGACCCTGTAAAACCATGAAGAAGCAGAAGAGGTGGGCCTTCTCCGTTGATTTCAATATTATAATTCACTCCCCGAATGATTTTGTTCATTTTTCCTTTTCCTCATTTAAAACATCCTCAATATCTTTCCACATGCTTCGATGTGTTTCAACATTCTTCGTACGCACTGTTTCAATCTCAATGACTGTAACACCTTTCGTTCTGAAAGATTCCTCAAGGTAATGACGAAAATCCGCCCAATTGCTCGCTTTATGAAATGACCCGTGATAAGCTTTTACAGCATTTGAGAAATCAATTCCGAGCGGCGTACCAAAGAGAAGTTCGAAATGCTTTTCTTCCTTTGCTTGAGGAAGAAAAGAGAAAATACCTCCACCATCGTTATTAACAAGCACAACGGTTAGGTTCAATCCGTTCAAATGTGCAGCTAATAACCCATTTAAATCATGATAAAAAGATACATCGCCAATCAACAATACAGAATGATGATAAGTAGTACTTGCGCCAAGCGCTGCTGAAACAACCCCATCAATTCCGTTAGCTCCCCTATTTGCTAATACATCTAGACTTTTAGATGACTTTCTTAAAAATGTATCAACATCTCGAATAGGCATAGAGTTTCCAACAAAAAGAAGACTTTGCTCTGGAAGAGCTTTTTGAAGTTCTACAACAACTTTTCCTTCATCAAGTTCCTCTGTATTGTCCATTGCCTGCTGAAGAAGGTCACTTGTGATATTTTGCACATTCATCCATTTTGAAAGCCAATTTTTTGAGAAAGTGATGTTTTCACATTGTTCCCTTAAGCTTCTACATAAAAACTCTTCATGCGATACAATAACATCTGTTATCGTCCCTGTCGGATCACGCCAATCTAACGTGTGATCTACCATTATGAAATTTTCTGGGGCGTAGTTTGTAATAAATTTGAGCGTTGTTTTTGAAACAGGCATTCCACCGAAACGAACAATAAGATCTGGTGCTAGTTCTTCAGCTACCCTTTCATTTTTTAAGAAAGTATCATAACTATCCATTACAACACCTTGTACTAGCTTATTTGTTCGAATATTTGATAAGGGATCAGCAAGAATAGGAATATTAAGCATATCTGCTAAAGCAACAATCTCCCTGCTTCCTTCTTTAGAAATTTGTTGGCCGCAAATGAAAAGAGGTTTTTCTGCTCTTTCCAATAATTGTTCTACGTAAGCAACATCAGCTTGTGAACCAATTCTCTCGCTTACTTTTTTTCGTTCTTCTCTTCTTTCTTCAAAGAAATTGTGCACTTCTGCTAAGTTAGGGAGAAGTGGCTCTCGAAGCGGGAAGTTCACATGTGTAACACCTTGGCCACCACGTTCAGCAACATGAACAGCTCTTTTAGCCACTTGTTTAATATACCGAAGAGCTTCTACTGAGCTTTCAGGTATGGCAACATCCACAAACCATTTTGCATACTTACCGTACAAGTTCACTTGATCAATCGCTTGTGGAGCCCCTACTTCTCTTAGCTCGTGCGGTCGATCTGCTGTTACAACAACAAGCGGGACACGAGAATAATGGGCTTCTACAATAGCAGGAAAATAGTTAGCTGCTGCTGTACCTGACGTACAAAGCAAAACGACAGGATGCTGTTTTGCTTTCGCTATTCCTAAAGCGAAAAAAGCCGCAGATCGTTCATCAATATTAGTATACACATTTAGTTCGTCACACTCTGCCATTGTAAGTGCAAGCGGAGTTGAACGAGATCCAGGACTGATAACAACGTCCGCAATGCCACTGCTTACTAGTCCATCTACAAATGTTGCTACATATGAAGTAAGAGCATCACTTGTCATTGTTCATTCCTCCTAACGCTGAAAGCATTGGCTTAAATTTTGTTTTTGTTTCTTCATATTCACTTTGAGGGTCTGAATCTCCTACAATTCCACAACCTGCAAAAAGTGATGCTTCATGACCACGCAGCAATGCTGATCGTATTCCAACAATAAATTCACCGTTACCATCCCCGTCAAGCCATCCAATTGGGGCTGCATACCATCCTCTTTCAAACACCTCTAGCTTTTCTAACACCTCAACAGACTCTTCTTTAGGATATCCACCAAGAGCAGGAGTTGGGTGCAGTTTCTCCACAAGTTCAAAAAGAGTTGTTCCTTCTTTTGCTTTTCCTTTAATAGGAGTATATAAGTGTTGAATATGCTTTACTTTATAAAGAGTTGGATGCTCAGGGGCATATACATTTAGGCACGTCTCTTTCATGGCCTTTTCAATCATATTTACAACAAGTTTATGTTCAAACAAGTTCTTTTCATCGTTCAATAGCTCTTCCCCTAATTTTTCATCTTCCTCTGCAGAATGTCCCCTTGGGATAGAGCCTGCTAAACACGTTGAAAAGACCTCACCATCAACGCTTTTTACAAGTCGCTCTGGAGAAGCACCGATAAAACATTGGCTATCTTGTTCAACAGCGAAAATATAGCTTAAATTCTGTTCTTCTAGCAACCTTGATAAGGCATATTCACTCCATATTTTCTCATGAAACGTTACTTGTAATTCACGTGCTAATACAACTTTTTCAATTTCACCACTTCTAATCTGTTCTGTTGCATGCTTCACAGCTCTTTTCCATTCTTCCGGAGCGACTTCATGTTGAACAGCATTTCTTTCATAAACTTGAGATGGAAGAATGTCAGAAGCAAGAAAAGTTTCTTCGATATGCTCCATTTCTTTTATAATATCCTCTACTGATTCGCCTTGCTTAATATATCGATTAAAGGTGATAAAAGCTTCGTTATTATAGGAAGTGAAAAGAACTTTAGGAACATAAAAACGACTAACAGGAAAACTCGTCCATAAATTATCTTCCTTTTGATAAGGATGAAAAGAGAATCCTCCAAAAAGCAAGTTACCTGTTCCAAACGGTGTTTTGTTCTCCTTTACACCTTCGATAAAACGCTTCCATTCTTCTTCAACATACTTAAAACGATCTCTACCCTTATTCTTTTCAATAATATGGGCATAATCAAATCCAACTAGATAAAAAGGCTCATACGCATCTTTCCAAAAGAAACGCTTCCCTTCATATAAATGGCGCCCATTATAGTAAACAGAGAGAGGATCAAACTGAGCAATTTGCTTTACAATACTAACAAACTGAGGCTTCTCTAATTTATTAGCACGTAAACTAGCGTCTTCAATTTTCCGTTTCGCTTCTTCAATACTTGTAACCACACTAGCTCCCTCCAGTGAAATCCGACATAATCTTATTTTTGTTTCCCAATTTATTTTCAGGAAACTTATATGGTAAAATCTTCTCTTAAAGATAGAAAGTTGTAACAAAGAAAAAATCTTCTCTTAAAATAAATGCTTGTCTAATGTTGTAGAAATACGCAACTAAATAATTATAAATCTTTCTCTTTAAAAATGCTAGTGAAGGGCTTCATAATCTAAATGTAATCTCTATATACCTTTTTAAACTTTATTTGCACAAAAATTTAGTAAGTGAAAAAAAGTTGAACTTTCTTGTGGTTTTCTCTACACTAATGTTAGGTGTTTTTGGCTAAAAACGTCTATCTAAAATGTTTTTATAAATATCTTTCTAGAGAAAGGATGAGAACAAGCATGCAATCATCACAACCGCGTGCTGCTCAATCGCCAAAAAAGGGATGGAAAGTATGGTGGAAATTAACACGTCCACATACCTTAACAGCAGCTTTTGTTCCTGTCTTAATTGGAACAGCTCTGTCTATGCAATCTACTTCAGTTAATATTCCCATCTTTCTAGCAATGTTAATTGCGTGTCTTTTTATTCAAATTGCTACGAACCTTTTCAACGAATATTACGACTTCAAGCGTGGACTTGACAATGAAAACTCGGTAGGAATTGGTGGCGGAATTGTTCGTGAAGGAATTTCTCCTCGGACAATTATGAACAGTGCTCTTATTTTGTACTTATTATCAATGATTATTGGGGTATATATTTGCATGAGTAGCAGCTGGTGGCTTGCGCTTATCGGCCTTTTTTGTATGGCTGTTGGATATCTTTATACTGGAGGTCCATACCCTATTGCTTACACGCCGTTTGGAGAACTTGTATCAGGACTTATGATGGGAAGTTCCATCATATTGATTTCTTTCTTCATTCAAACAGGAAAGATTACAGCAGAAAGTGTTGTCGTATCTATTCCTATTGCAATTCTTGTAGGTGCTATTCTACTTGCAAACAATATCCGTGATTTTGACGGAGACAAAGAGTTTGGCCGTAAGACGTTAGCTATTCTCGTCGGAAAGAAACAGTCTATTGTTGTGTTAGCATCTATGTTCACCGTATCTTATGTATGGATTATTGGACTTATTATTGCAGGAGTAGCAAGCCCTTGGCTATTATTAGTATTCCTTAGCCTTCCAAAACCAATCCAAGCTGTAAAAGGATTTATTGGAAAAACAATGCCCATTCAAATGGTACCGGCTATGAAAGCTACAGCACAAACAAATACGTTCTTTGGATTTTTATTATCCATTGGTCTTTTTATCGGCTACTTCTTCTAAAAACACAGTCTTTTGACTGTGTTCTTTTCTTATATTACGATGCTGTTATTTATCATTATTTAAGATCTTCTTCTGATTATATGCTTTATAATCATATACATTAGAAAAGAACATTGTGTTTATCCTATTACATGTTGAAACTTTTTAACTTCGTACAACGTATTACAAGGAGAAAACTATTTGAAAAGAGGAGAAGAAATGAATTCACATGAAATAGATTATAAACTTTATGGAGATGATATGCAGTTCGTAGAGATTGAACTCGATCCACATGAAAGTGTTATAGCAGAAGCTGGAAGTATGATGATGATGGAAGAAAACATTGAAATGGAAACCATTTTTGGAGATGGATCAGCAAGTTCTGGTGGAAGTGGCCTATTTGGAAAGCTTATGGGAGCTGGCAAACGTGTATTAACAGGGGAAAGCCTTTTTATGACAGCATTTACGAATAGCGCTCATAACAAACGTCGCGTCTCTTTTGCTGCCCCTTATCCAGGAAAGATTATCCCAATGGATTTAAGTGAACTAAATGGCAAAATCATATGTCAAAAAGATTCTTTTCTTTGTGCAGCAAAAGGTGTGGAGGTTGGAATTGATTTTCAACGAAAACTTGGAACAGGTTTCTTTGGTGGAGAAGGATTTATTATGCAAAAAGTAGAAGGTGATGGTCTTGCTTTCCTTCATGCTGGTGGCACGATCCACGAGAAAACACTTGAACGTGGTGAACGTCTACGTGTTGATACAGGATGTTTAGTTGCCATGACAAAAGATGTAGACTATAACATTGAATACGTAGGAAAAGTAAAAACAGCTTTGTTTGGTGGAGAAGGATTATTCTTTGCAACATTAACAGGTCCAGGAAAGGTGTGGATTCAATCTCTCCCATTTAGCCGCCTTGCTGATCGAATGTTTGCAAACTCCCCTGTTGGAACACAGTCCCGTGGAGAAGGAAGTGTTCTCGGTTCTCTTGGGGATTTCCTTGGCGGTGATCGTCGCTAAAGTTTCTGCTCCAGAAACTGATAACACACAAAAAGCATGCAGATTCTGCATGCTTTTTTAGATGACCCGTACGGGATTCGAACCCGTGTTACCGCCGTGAAAGGGCGGTGTCTTAACCGCTTGACCAACGGGCCAATTTTATATAAATCTTCGATGGCGGAGAAGGAGGGATTTGAACCCTCGCGCCGCTTGCGCGACCTACACCCTTAGCAGGGGCGCCTCTTCAGCCACTTGAGTACTTCCCCGTTTGGCTCCACAGGTAGGACTCGAACCTACGACCGATCGGTTAACAGCCGATAGCTCTACCACTGAGCTACTGTGGAATAT
>NZ_FOXX01000025.1 GCF_900115845.1 Priestia endophytica DSM 13796
TATACTTCTTATGCTTATCAAAAACAAGTCAAAGAAAGAGGCATGACTATGAGTATGTCCCGAAAAGGGACGCCCGCAGACAATGCCTCCATTGAATCGTTTCACTCTTCTCTAAAGACTGAAACCTTCTACCTCGACAACTTAACCTGTACTACGACCGCCATCGTAAAACAGATTGTCGAAGACTACATCACTTATTATAACAATATCCGTATCCAAACGAAACTAAATAACCAGTCTCCGGTCCAATACCGAAAACTGGCTATTTAGATGGTGTTTTGATCCCTGTCTCAAAAACGGGGGGCAGTCCCTATTAGCACGCTTGGTCTTTTTTTATAAAAGAGATGAATTTCTAGTACATTTACGTTAGAATAGGGGGATATAAAATGGATCAATTTATTTCAATTGCATCAGAAGTTGGATTTCCAATTGCTGTGAGTATCTATTTGCTTCATAGAATTGAAGGAAGACTTAATGCGCTAATTGAATCTGTTGACAAGCTACCAGAGCGACTTTTTTAATGATTAAAATTAAAAAGGTAAAGCCCCTCCAAACGATACATCAAAGGGGGAGTTTTACCTATTTTTTGACGTTCTTGAAACCTTTACATCCATTAAACGTATGAAAAGAGAATTTGACTTTTTTAATAAAACAATGTAAAACCAGAAATTAAGGTGCAACTTTTTGCTGCCTCGATTCGTTTTGTAAACGGAATAAACGGGTGGAGGTTATAGAAAGGGAAAATACAATGGATGAACAAACGTTAGAAGACTTATATAGGCAATATGTAACAGATGTGTATCGATACCTCCTTTCGTTAAGTAAAGACCATTATATAAGTGAGGATTTAGTTCAGGAAGTATTTTATCGTGCTTACTTACATGTTGATAAAGATGAGACAACCAATATAAAAGCCTGGCTATTTAGAGTTGCGCATAACGTGTGGATTGATTTCTTAAGGAAACATAAACGTGTATCTGTGGTTGACGATGAATTTTTTCGGACGGTTCAATCGAACGATCAAGTGGAAAAACAGGTGCTTACAAAAGATGCGGTTCAAAATGTTTTTAACGCTATGGACGAACTATCTCCTAAATATAGACAAGCTGTCTTGCTATCGGATGTAAGAGAACTTACATATCAGGAAGCAGCAGATGAGATGGGTGTATCGCTTGCGAACTACAAAAGTATTTTGTTTCGAGCACGACGGAAACTGCGCAAGTTAAAGGAAAAGGATGATGACATTGGATAATGAATTTCGCAAGAAGCTAGAGCTCTATAAAGAAGGAAAACTTTCTCAAGCCGAGGAAGAGGAGCTCGAGCAAGACTTAGAAAAGTTTGAGGTTTATCAAGATTTTCTTGATGAAGAATTTGAACCGGATATGGAAGAACAAGGATTATCGGAAGAGAAAAAATTGAAATTAATCAACTTAGGAAGAAGAAAAGCTGTGATTAAAGCCGCTTTGCTTGGAAGCGTACTGCTTCTTTCTATCTTACCTGCTGGGACGCTTTTAACGTATATCTTTTACGGATACGGAGAAGAACAAAATATGGCAAATCGCTTTTTGGACGTTGCCTCAGATACGGTAATGGTCACAGAGCCCAATGTACAAGTTGATCGCAATAAGTTTCATGAGCAAGTTGGTCTTTTTACGTTAAGTGCCAATCTTGATATGTGGAAACAAGTTGGAACAGAACAGACACGGATTGGGGACAAGGGACTCAATTTATGGTTTAGCAACCTTGAAAACGTGGATCATAATTATTTAAGCGATTCTTTTTCTTCTTCTCAGAAAGTGAAAGACTTAAAAATCCATCATCCGAACGTGAGCCCGTTTCCTTCATCTGAAAAAGAGTGGCAGCGTTTAAGTCAGCTACCAGAAGGAACGGTTGCAGAGGCCTACGTGTCGTTTGACAAATTATATGATCCAAATGATGTGGAAAATCTGCTAGGGAATATAGATCATAAAACATTATGGTATGCTATTGATACAGGATATGAAAAAGAACAAAAAGATAAAAATGGCGTTGTTGTAACGCCGATTGGTTATCCTGTACAGAACGGAATTGAAAATCCGAAGAAAATGACAACAGAGGAATTTCATCAAATTTTAAAAGAGCTTACTGAGAATGAAGAGTGGTCTGAAAAAATAGCAAAATCGCGGGACTTGCATTTAAAAGAACGCTTAGCTTATGTCAATAAAAACGGCATCAAAACATATGGTATTGTTATGACAGGCCCAACAAAAGAAATTTTGAAGCTAAAGGATAATAAGCATGTAAAAGGATTAGAACTAGGTGAGGTGGAACTTTGGCAATGGGAATAAGAACAAAGCGAAATCATGAAGAACCCCTTATTGGGTTAATATCGTTTGGAATCGGTTTTTTAGGATTGATTTTAGCTAATGTGACCATTTTAACGCAAAAGATGTATTTAGAGCTTCTCCTTCCATTCTTATTTATTGGAGGAGGACTTGGTTTCATTAGTTTATTTTTAAAGCGCCGAAAAAGCACGCTGTCACTTTTAGGTTTTTTACTGAACGTGGTTATTTTAATTTCATCTGCGCTTGTTGTGCATTATATAGGAGTAATTCACAATTTACCTTAAAAGGCTCGGGAACTTCATCCCCAGCCTTTTTTTTGGTTTGAGTAGGTTATAACGTTGTTAATAAAAGAAAGCTTTTGGCTAATATATTCTTGAAGATCGTGAACCCCGTTTCTTACAAGGCCATGTTTAAAACTGCCGAAGTTTTGGGCAATCTTCGGTGTGCTGCGTAAATAGTCGCGCCAAAGTAGTCCGTTTCTCCACCGCTCTCCATCATAAAGAACAATATGTAGGTTAATCGAAAGGTTTGTTCGTTTTGTGAAAAGCAATCTTTCATTTTCTATTTCTTCAGCTAATGTGTAATCAAGACTTTCTAATTTATGATAGAGTGGCTCTGTTAGTCGTAAAGAATACATGCCTGCTTGAATATCGATGACAGGTCTTGCAATCATCCCTTCTACAGCCGTACTTCCTACATGTTCTATATCACATAAGTCCATACCTAATGCTTTTTTGATTCGATGCTTTTCATAATGAAAGAGCTTCGGCCACGCTGGGTCATAAGTGGAAAGTGAAATGGTTTCTTCTTTTTTCAATCTTTATCCCTCCCAAATCACCATTCATTAAAAGTATACAAAAAAAATACTCGTTTGTTATCAAATTTGATGATTATAAGCAAACGGTAATGAAAAAGTAATCGGTTTGTAAATTTCAATTATACTATGCAAACTTAAACGATGTAGAGGAGTTAAGTCAAGAAAGACTTATCGAGTCTTTCTTGACTTAATGTGTGCAGAGAGCAGAGGATAAAAGTCTTTTCTTATCGTCTTTTTAAAAGTTGGCACGAAACTTGCATTAATAAGAGAGGGAAGACTTTTATTTAGAGGAGAGATTGCAATGAGCAAAGAATATAAAAAATCAGAACAGCTATTAAAACGAAGAGAAGCTATTGTCCCAAAAGGCGTTAGTTATGGGAATAAGGCATTTGCTCAAAAAGCAGAGGGAGCTCTTGTTACAGACGTAGATGGCAATACATTTATTGATTTTGCTGGAGCGATTGGAACAATTAACGTTGGCCATAGCCATCCGAAAGTGACAGAAGCCTTGCACAAACAAATTGATGATTTTATTCATACAGGATTTAATGTGATGATGTATGAGTCATATATTGAATTAGCGGAAAAGTTAGCAAGCCTTGCACCAGGAAGTTTTGAAAAAAAGGTAATGTTTTTAAATAGTGGAGCAGAAGCTGTGGAAAATGCAGTGAAAATTGCCCGTAAATATACGAAGCGCCAAGGAGTAATCTCCTTTACACGCGGCTTTCATGGCAGAACGTTGATGACGATGACGATGACAGGGAAAGTAAAGCCTTATAAATACGGATTTGGTCCTTTTGCACCTGAAGTGTATAAAGCTCCTTATCCATATGAATATCGTCGTCCTGAAGGAATGACAGAAGAGCAATATACAGACTTTATTATTGATGAATTCAAAAAGTTTGTATTGTACGAAGTAGCTCCAGAGACAGTAGCTGCTGTTGTAATGGAGCCTGTTCAAGGAGAAGGTGGTTTTATTGTACCCTCTAAAAAGTTTGTTAAGGAGATTACGGCATTTTGTAAGGAGCATGGTATACTGTTCGTAGCAGATGAAATTCAAACAGGGTTTGCACGCACAGGAAAAACGTTTGCCATTGAGCATTTTGACGTTGAGCCAGACTTAATCACAGTTTCAAAATCTTTGGCAGCAGGTGTACCGCTCAGCGGAGTAATAGGGCGAAGTGAAGTAATGGATACAGCTGCCCCTGGAGAACTTGGAGGAACATATTGCGGAAGCCCGCTTGGTTGTAAAGCTGCTCTTGCTGTTCTTGATATTATTGAAGAAGAGCAGTTGAATGACAGAGCTGTTAAGCTTGGTGAAACTGTAACAAATCGTTTTAAAACATGGCAGGAAACATTTGAATGTATCGGAGACGTTCGTTCTCTTGGTGCTATGTGTGCAATGGAGCTTGTAAAAGATCCAAAAACAAAAGAGCCCAACGCTCTTCTTGCTAAAGAAATTGCTCAAAAAGCGAATGAAAGAGGCTTGCTCCTTTTGAGCGCTGGAGTATATGGGAATGTATTGCGTGTTCTTATGCCGCTTGTAATTACAGATGAACAGCTTGAACAAGGGTTATCTCTAATGGAAGAGCTATTGAAAGAATGTACATCTAGCAAAGAGCTCTCATATTAAAACAAGTCTATAATCTTTTTTCCCCTTTATGCTATGATGAAGAGAAAAGAATTGAGCAAAAGGGGAAAAAAGATGACATTTCATACCCATCATCATGAACAGGTAGCAGAAGAGCTTTACGATATTTTTGAATCATCTTTTGATGAAATTTTTGTAACGGATGCAAACGGTACAGTTATTATGGTGAACTCAGCTTGTGAACAATACTATGGTCTCTCTAAATCAGATTTTGTTGGAAAGCATGTAAGAGAGCTAGAAGAGCAGGGGATTTTTTACCCTTCAGCAAGTCTTCAAGTTATTGAAAGTAAACAGGCTTTAGAAATTGTTCAAAAAACAGATAAAAGTCGTTATCTTCATGTAAGAGCACGACCTATTTTTTATAAAAACGGAAAACTTAAAAGCGTCATTAGCTATTCAAGAGACTTAACGGATTTAATGGAGCTTTCTCATCAAGTTGATAAAATGGAGCAGCAAATTGAATTTTACAAGCGTGAGCTTGTTCAGACGCAGAACGAAATAACAGGAATTATTGTTCATAGCGATAAAATGAAAAAAGTGTTTCAGTTTATAGAACGAGTATCAGTAGTTGATACAACAGTCCTTATTCTTGGTGAAACAGGAGTCGGAAAAAGCAGGATTGCTCGCCTTATGCATGATAGGAGTTCTCGTAAGACAAAACCTTATTATGAAGTGAATTGCGCAGCCCTGCCAGAGACGCTTATTGAAGCAGAGCTTTTTGGCTATGAAGGCGGTTCTTTTACAGGAGGGCTTAAGCAAGGAAAGAAAGGGTTGATTGAGAAAGCGAACTTTGGCACGCTTTTTCTTGATGAAGTTGGAGAACTTTCTCTTTCAGCACAAAGCAAGCTGTTGCACGTATTGCAAGAAAAGAAAGTGCGTCCAATTGGAGGAACAAAAGAAATAAAGCTTGATATAAGAATTGTTGCAGCAACAAATCAGCCTTTAGAAGAAATGGTGAAAAACGGTACGTTTAGAAGAGACTTATATTACCGGCTGAATGTTATACCCCTGTACATACCGCCTTTGAGAGAGAGAAGAGAAGATATCATTCCACTTGTTCATCATTTTTTAAACGTTTTTAATGAGCGATATAATCGAAGTGTTGAATTTTCTCCGAAAGTGTTTGAAGCTTTTTTAAAAGGAGAATGGCCCGGAAATATAAGAGAAATTGAAAATATGGTTGAGCGGCTTGTTGTGACAAGTGAACGTATTGTTACCCTAAAAGATGTCCCATTTCTTCAACAAGAAACATATACTTCCCCGCATTTGTCTCTTCAACAAAAATTAGAAGAGCTTGAATGTCGTCTTATCCAAGAGGCATATGAAGAATTTGGCTCATCTTACAAAGTAGCTGAAGAACTTGGAATTAGCCAGTCTTCAGCAATAAGAAAGATTCAGAAATATACAAGAGGGAAAGAGTAGTTTTCTGTAGGAAAAAGTCTGAGCATTGCGATAAGTCGGACAAAGGGAAAGATGCTAGAGTAAAAGATAGAATGAGAAAATAAAGAAGGGTGTGGAAAAATCAATGACTCAAGAGCGCTTATATATTAACGGAGAATGGATTGCACTTCAAGAGAATATTGAGGTAAATAATCCAGCTACAAATGAAGTAATTGCGACTGTTCCAAACGGAGGAGAAAAAGAAGCAGAGAAAGCGGTTGCTGGAGCTTATGAAGCATTTCCAACTTGGAAGAACAAAACAGCTGCAGAACGCTCGTCACTTTTAATGAAATGGTATGAAGCCATCGCAGCTGAAGAAGAAGAAATAGGAAAACTTATGACGATTGAACAAGGAAAACCGCTTAATGAAGCAATTGGAGAAGTGAAATATGCCAATAGTTTTTTAGCATGGTATGCAGAAGAAGGAAAACGAATCTACGGAGAAACAATCCCTGCTTCAGTACCAAATAAGCGTCTTTTTGTGCAAAAGCAGCCTGTTGGAGTTGTAGCGGTGATTACACCTTGGAATTTTCCAGCAGCTATGATTACTCGTAAGGTAGCGCCAGCGCTTGCTGCTGGGTGTACAGTTGTAATCAAACCAGCAGAACAAACACCTTTAACTGCTTTTAAGCTTGCTAAACTTGCTGAAAAAGCAGGAATCCCAAAAGGAGTTATTAATGTTGTAACAGGAAATGCTGCAGAAATAGGAGAAACGTGGATGAAAGATAGCCGCGTTCGTAAAATTTCATTTACAGGATCTACAGAAGTTGGCAAACTGCTTATGCGTGGCGCCGCAGATACAGTCAAAAAAGTATCGCTTGAGCTTGGTGGACATGCTCCTTTTATTGTGACAGAGCATGCTAATATTGAAAAAGCTGTTGAAGGAGCAATTACTTCAAAATTTCGTAACGCAGGCCAAACGTGCGTATGTACAAACCGTATTTACGTACATGAAGCAGTTGAAAAAGAGTTTACAGAAGCATTTGTTGCAGGAGTAGAAAAGCTGCGCGTTGGAAATGGATTGGAAGAGGGAGTAGAGATTGGTCCATTAATTGATGAAAAAGCAGTCAAAAAAGTTGCTTACCAAATTCAAGATGCAAAGGATAAAGGAGCATCCCTTCTTTTAGGTGGAGATCAAAGTGCTGAACACGGAGAAAACTTCATGCAACCAACCGTCATTAGCAATGTTAATGATAGTATGCTTTGTATGAGAGAAGAAACGTTTGGACCTCTTGCGCCTATTTCAACGTTTAAAACAAATGAAGAAGTTATACAGCGCGCTAACCACTCTCCGTACGGGCTTGCTGCGTACGTATTTTCTGAGCATATTTCAGAAGCAATATCAATTGCTGAAAATCTGGAATACGGCATTGTTGGGCTAAATGATGGTCTTCCTTCAACAGCTCAAGCTCCGTTCGGTGGATTTAAAGAAAGTGGTTTAGGTCGTGAAGGCGGACATCATGGACTTGATGAATTTTTAGAAATTAAATATATTTCCCTTGGCCTATAAGGTGAAAAAGAGCTTCAAGTGGCATTGACATATGGGGAAGATAGAGTGCAAAAATTTCCTGATTTTTATAATGAGTTTATCCAGAAGGAAAATAGCTGAATTCTTATCTGAAAATCCTTGGATTTCACTGCGAAATTCAAGGATTTTTTATTAATCATACTTTGTTAGGTTACTAGACAGGGAACATAGTTCTACTCTAAATTATCTATATTTTTTATCCTTCTATTTTCCTCCTTCAGTATTGTCTATATAAATGAATACTTAATTATCCTCTATATAAAGGGGAATTTTTTGTCTTTAAAGAATATAAAGAAGTGAAGAATGTACTTTTTATCTACTGAATTTTTGAAAACGGGTATCAAGATTATTCGATTATTGAATATTGTTCTTATAAAAAAGTTTTTTTGTGTAGAGTGAAACTAGTCGTTTAGAGTTTAGTTGCTTGTATTAGACTACAGTATTTAAAAATGGTGTAGAAGTTCTAAACCTATACTTTTTTGTATAGGGAAATGCATCTGTAGATGTTTCACATGTTCAATGAAAATTGATTTTGTTCAAGTTTCTGAAAATGCTTGCTGAAAGCTTCTCTTAAAAAGGTGTTTGATAGAAAGGTAGACAGGGAAAATGATAAAATAAAAAGACAAAAACAATTGTGGATTTTTCTGAAAAAGCAGGTGGCCTAATGGAGTTTGTCGATATTGTGGCTTTCATGAAAGAATATGGGGTTATTGTTTTTATTTTTCTCTTGTCCCTTGGGATGATTGGATTGATTATCCCAATATCAAATGAACTAATTGTTATGACAGCGGGCTATTTTGCAACTTTTCTATCGCAAAATGACCTTTTACTCTGGTTTTTAACATGGATAGGGATGACGATTGGAACACTTGTAAATTATAGTATTGGCCGATGGATTGGTGCACCTCACTTGCTCAAATGGAAAACATTGCGTGAAAAACTGTCCCTAGAGAGAGGACAAAACTTCATTGAACGTTATAAAAAAAGTGCTTTTCCTATAAGTGTTTTCATTCCTTTTATAAGGCATCTAATTCCGTATGTTGCAGGAACTGGAAAAAGTCCTTTTTTCCTTTTCTTTTCTCTTACAACCCTTGGAAATCTTGTGTGGACGTCGCTTTTTTTCGCAGCTGGAACTTATTTTCACAAATATATTTCAATTATGGAGAAAACAGTAACAAGTTATGGTCTTCTTTGTTTTATTCTAATTTTTGTATTATTAATGGTCATTCGAAAATGGACAATTAGAAATAAACAAAAAGCTAGAATGAAAGGATAATCATTATCCACATTCTAGCTTTTGTATTAAGCCATATAAAGGGGAAGGCGAATCGTAAATGTTGAGCCTTCATTTGGTTCACTTTCAATTGAGATACTTCCGTTCTGTTGCTCAATAATCTTATAGCAAACCATGAGCCCAAGTCCGTTTCCTGTCTTCTTTGTTGTAAAGAATGGGGAACCAAGCTTTTTGAGAAGGTGCTTTGGAATACCGCAGCCGTTATCTTTTACTTCAATTACGGCTGTATGCTCGTCTTCTTTAAATACTTTAACGTTAATTTTCCCATCTTGTTCGATGGCCTCGATGGCGTTTTTTAAGATGTTGAGAAACACTTGCTTACATTTTGTATCATCGCAGTATACGTATAAGCTTTCTTCTGTTAACTCTTGTTCAATTTGAATGGAATGACGAAAAGCTTCGCTGTCTAACAGCATAATAACGTGTTCTAGTAAAGACTGAAGGCGATGAAATTTAAAATCTGTTTGTTTCGGTTTGGCTAAAACCATAAGCTCATTTGAAATCGTTTCGATTTTTGTTAATTCTGCTTCCATAATCTTAAAAAAGTCATCGCGGTGATCATTATCCATTTTTAATAGTTGTAAGAAACCTTTTAGAGAAGTAAGGGGTTTCGAATTTCGTGGGCAATTCCTGCTGCGAGCTGACCTGTTACAGAAAGCTTTTCTGATTCCATCATATGCTGTTCTGTTTTTTTTCGATGGCTGATATCCCTTGCAACAGCAATAGCTTCAACATACTGCTTTGTCTCAGGGTGGGGGATGAAGGCAACAGTCGTTTCCATCCAAATATAGTGCCCGTCTTTATGCTGAATGCGAAAGCTAAAAGTTTCGATTGAATCGTTCATTTTTTCTAGCTGCATATGCAATTTTTTTAGGTCTACTGGGTGGATGAAGTCTTGGTAGTTTTGATCAATGAGTTCTTGTTCTGTATAGCCTAGTAAATATTCACAATTGGGGGATACTTGTAAGTAAGTGCCTTCTAAGGAAAAACGACATTTTACATCAATATTTTGGTCTAATACTAAATCATGTGGGGTATTTTCAGATACGGATTTTGTGCGCTCTTGATCATCAGTGGTAAATGACACATAAATCACTCCTCTTCTTTATGTAGCTATTCGCCTCGTAAATTTCCCGGTGAGCAGACAAGAAGATTTTACTGCCTAAACGATGAAGGAAGATGGACAGATTCATAAACAAAGAACTTCTTCTCTTTTTTCAATATATGACAGGAAAAAGCAATTTATAACATCGTATGTGCTAAAAAGGACAAAACAAAAGAATGACAACATAAAGGATGTGTCCTTATTAGACAAATAAAATGTTTTTTACATAAAAACGGAAATAGCAAATGTGTTTTTATAGGGAGTAACGTAAGCGGATGGATAATATCATAAAAGATTGAGAGTAACGATTATGTTTTATTTTACCTTATCTTTACTATTCGAGATAATTGAGCAACTTCCTTTCTCTTTTTGAAAGAAGAGAAAAACAATACACTAGGAGTGACATTTTTGGATATAAATATTACAATTTTTATTTTTCTGTGTGCAGCTTTACTAATGCTTGGCGTTATTACAACAAAGTTCTCCAATCGTTTAGGAGTTCCTTCGCTTGTTTTATACATTTTAATAGGAATGGGGCTTACGAGCTATATCTATTACGATAATGCTTCAATTACTCAACTTGTTGGTATCTTCGCTTTAATTATCATCCTCTTTAAAGGAGGAATTCAGGCGAAATGGAAACATATCAAGCCTATTCTTGGTCCATCAACATCTCTTGCAACATTTGGCGTCTTAATTACAGCGGTTCTTGTTGGGACATGTGCAAAATACATTTTAGACTTAACGTGGGCAGAAGGAATGCTTTTTGGAGCCATTGTTGGTTCGACAGACGCAGCAGCCGTTTTTGCAGCGCTTGGCAATAAAAATATTAAAACTAAGCTTACTTCAACCCTTGAAGCTGAATCAGGAACAAATGACCCGATGGCCGTTTTTCTAACGGTATCCTTAATCGAATTAATTAATGAACCATCAACATCATTATGGTCTCTTCCATTAGATTTTGTTCTTGAGATGGGGCTTGGTCTTCTTTTAGGTCTGTTGTTTGGTTTTTTATCAATTAAAATTATTAATAACATCAATCTTGATTCATCAGGACTTTATCCTGTTCTTGCCCTTTCTTTGGCTATTGTAACTTTTAGTGGGACAACTCTTCTACACGGAAGCGGGTTTTTAGCTGTTTATGTTATGGCACTTACGGTTGGAAATAATGATTTGACATACCGTCTGTCAATTGTACGTTTTACAGATGGTTTTGCTTGGATGATGCAAATCTTAATGTTTATTTTGCTTGGTTTGCTTGTTTTTCCTGAGCATCTCTTAGCTATTACGTGGCAAGGCCTTGTTTTGTCTTTTATTCTCATGATTATTGCTAGACCAATCGGTGTGTTTCTAAGTATGATCGGTACGAAATATACAGGCAAAGAAAAACTATTTATCTCATGGGCAGGATTAAAAGGGGCAGTTCCAATTGTTTTAGCTACATATCCATTAATTGCAGGAGTAGAAGGAAGCGAGCTTTTATTTAATGCCGTCTTTTTTGTTGTCTTCACCTCTGCCCTTATTCAAGGAGCAACCCTTTCACCTCTTGCTAACAAACTGAATCTTGCTGGTCCTGATCAAGAGCAATCTCCACATATTTTAGAGCTTGTATCAATGGGGAAAACAAGTTCAGAGATTATTGAAGTTGTGTTAAAAGAAGGTTCAAAAGTGATAGGAAAGGAACTCAAAGATGTTTACTTACCTTCTGAAGTATTGATTACGGCTATTGTAAGAGGAGAACAAGTTGTGACACCGAGGGGTGAAACAATTCTTGAAAATCATGACACCCTTTATGTACTTATTCCAAAAGCAAAACGGCAGGAAGTTAAAAAAATGTTTCAATAAGAAAAAAAACGAGCTTCAGTATGCTGAAGCTCGTTTTCTTTTTGAAACTTTAACAGTGTTTCATTCGTAAATAGGAAGAGAAGGAATAAAAATGTAATAACTTCTCACACTTTTATCGCGAAAGAAAAGCTAGTATGGGAAAATAACAAAGACTAAGTAGGATATGTAACATAATGTGACGAAGAATCGAATTGAAGGACAACGATCAGACACTCAGAACTGTTAAAAATAGGAGATGTGCAAGTTGAATCACCTATTTGTCTCTATCTAAAAAAGCAAAGGTTCTTCATTTGAACAAGGGAAATAGAGATGAATGACAATGAGGAGCTAAGAGAAGTGAGTCTCAATTTTGGAATAATTTTAAGGTGAGTAGGAGTAGCTTTGCTTGTACAAAAATTCACAGAGTCTTGGTGGAGGGAATTGAAAAAGAAAAGTAATGATTATAAAGAAGATAAAGGAGCGTTGACATGAGTGTACCGTTGGAGAATAATGAAGAATATTTGTGGAAAGACCAGCCTTGTCCGTCCGCAGTAAAAGCATATTGGTTTTTTCGACGTTTAGCTGTTAAGGATCTGCTTGTTTATCACTGTGGTGCTGGGCATAACAGCTTATTTTTTGCTGAAAAAGGTCTAGGTGTTTTAGGATATGATGAATCTAGTCAGAATGTAATAGAAGCTACAAAAAAGGCAAAAATAAGAAATGTGAAAAACCTTCAGTATCTCTCAACTTTGAATGAGAGGGAACTTGCATTTCAAGGTATTTTTGTTGCTAACGATTTTCATGTTACAACATTTTCAGAGAACGAAAAATTTGTGGAAGAAATGGCCTCAATGCTGAAGGATGGAGGGTATCTTGCGTTAGCGTGCTTAGCACAGTTAGGAGAAGAAGACGATGAGACATCGCTTCTATCAGATCAGGATATTGCTGGGTTTCTTTCTTCACATTTTACAGAAGTTCATACAGATTTGTATACCGATATTGTTGGTGGAAAGAAAAAATGGTTTATATTAGCTAAAAAGAGAGAACGTAAATGAAAGAGGACCGAAATATATTTCGGTCCTTTCCCTTTATTTATGAAGCTGTCCGATAAACTCTTTCATAACAGCAGGAAGATCAGGCCATGCATGACCTGAGACAAGGTTGTTGTCAACATGTAAAGGTTTGTTAATATAAGTTGCACCAACACTTTCAACTTCAGGTTTGCATGCAATGTAAGCAGACATTTCTCTATTTTTTAAGAGCTCACGATTAATGACTGTAAAAACGAGACTTGCATGACAAATGGCTGCAATTGGTTTTCCTTCTTGAAAGAAATGTTCCACAATAGAGGGAACGTATTCGTTCATACGAATATGTTCAGGAGCACGTCCTCCTGGAATGATGAGTCCATCGTATTCTTCTGGTTTAATATCTGAAAAAGCTGCATGGGAGTCTAGTTTGTAGGCCTGTTTCTCTGTGTATGTATCCCAATCTTCAAAATCATGCACAACAGTATTGATTTTCTTTACAGCTGGAGCCGCAATAGTTACGTCAAATCCTTCTTCAAGACAGCGGTAGTACGGGTAAAAAACTTCTAGAGCCTCAACGGCGTCCCCTGTTAAAATTAAGACTTTTTTAGACACTAAAAATCCTCTCCTTTTTAAATAATACTGTACAAGTTAAGAATAGCAGAAATGGATAAAAATTGCACAGAAAGAGGATAAGCAAATTGCTTATCCTCTCATATCCGCACAATTTTATAGAAGGTAAGGGGAGGGTGTAACCTAGTATAAAAAGAGTCTTCTTTTAGTAGCGTTTTCTTTTACATCCACAATCTTCATCTTTAAAGTGCATGTATCCTTTAAGAACGATTTTTTTGCGGCCATAATGATGGTGACGGTCTTTTTTGTCGTCCTCTTTATCTTTACAATCACAGTCATCATGTTTGTGATGATTTTTGTAGTCGTCTTTGTCATCATATTTGTAGTCGTCTTTGTCATCATGTTTGCGACGATGTTTGTAGTCATCTTTGTCATCATGTTTATAGTCATATTTGTAGTCATCTTTGTCATCATGCTTGCGACGGCGTTTGCAATCGTCTTTGTCATCCTCTTTATCATGGTCGTGACGGTCTTCGATTTCTTCACAAACACATTTTACTTTTTTGAAGTCTTTATCCTTACGGTCTTTTTCGTGATCTTTCCAATCTTTTTTCTTGTCATAATCATATTCGAATTCGTACATGCCTATTCAGCTCCCTAATAATTTGATTAATAAATTTCGTTTGAAAAGCAATTTTCTTCTTCCTGATCAAAACGTGAGTATCTTTGAAATAAGAGGTGGATTCAAACTTAGATCGTTGTTTTCGTCCATATTTCGATCTTCCCTGCAACAGCTGTTATTTTGACGGTTGTTTCTTTTGCCACCAAAAAAGAAGGTTTTTGTTGCTTCGTTTCTTTTAGCTTTCTTGTTGCAGTTTCGTTCGAACATAAGCGCCTTCACCTCCTTTGTATAGTAGTATCATATGAGAAATAGAACAAAACGAATGGACGAGTATACTGAATCAAAAGCCTGTTTTTATAAAAAAAGCTAAACAAATACCTAAATACTTTTGAAAAAGGTAAGAATCATAAAAACAAGGTAGAGACGTGTTATAATAAAGAAGTACAGAAGAATTTCTTATTGAACAAGGAGGGACGAAACATGCCGTTTGTTGAGGAGATGATCCTTATAATTGGGATTCTCTTTATTTTAGTTTCTTCACTGCTTTGGTTTGCCCCACTAGCTTCTATAAAATATGTAGCTTCTGTTACGGAAAAAGAAGTGCATCAAAAATTTAGAACAAAATTGAGCTATGGAAGTCTTTTTGTTGGCATGCTATTTATCGGATTTTCGATTTTCTTTTAAGAACGTTTAAAAAGCTGATGTAGGAGTATAAAAGGTTTATACGTCTACGTCAGCTTTTTTACTGTTTCATAATGAAAAACAACCTTTTCTACATATACTAGCTACTAATATAGGAGGAAGGAGGGAGAAAGAGTGCAGCGGTTCTTAGCTAGAGTAGCTGCGTTTTGGCTTACTTTTCATATGCTAGCTTCTTTATACTACGGTATTTATTTGCATGATAAGCATTCGCTTCTTTCATGGTGGAAACACTCTTTCTTCTTGACTATTCCTCTTTCTTTCAGTAGCTGCCTCCTCCTGCAAATTTGCTTGCTTATATTAGGAAAACAACAAGCGTTCCTAATAGGTCTTTTTCTTTCTTTTTTGCTTTGTATCGTGTACAAAGTTCTTTTTTCATTTCAATTGATCATGCTTTCGATTATTTTTATTAGCTGTATAGCTTTCTTGGCTAGTAGTAAATCTATAATAAGAAAAAAAACCTGAAGAAAAAGAGGCAATGAACTAGTGTGCAACATGGGAAGTTAGCAGAAGTATTCGCCTGTTTTTTCATGGACTACGTGACAGATACAAGCGGCGTTTAAAAACAGTTGTCATTACAAAGGAAAGTTGCTAAAATGTAAACTGTTGCAGTTTAAAACTGTTAACGGGTAGGGTCGAGGGTTTTTAGGAAAAGAAGGTGCGAAGAAAGTGCATCCATTTTTTGAAAGACGCTTTCATCTCGCAGAACATGGTACAACCGTAAAAACAGAAGTATTAGCAGGCATGATTTCGTTTTTTACAATCGTGTATATTATTGCTGTGAACGCTTTAATTTTGTCAGAAGCAGGAATTCCGCTTCAAGCAGGGATAGTGGCGACAGTCGTTACTTGTTTCGTCGGATGTCTTCTTGTCGCTTTTTTAGGCAATGCTCCTTTGCTTATTGTTCCTGGTATGGGTGTAAATGCTTTGTTTTCCTATACTATTGTTCAAGGAATGGGGTTGCCGTGGCAAGAAGCGCTAGGAGCTGTTTTTGTTGCTGGCATCTTGTTTACAATCGTTGCGTTCACGCCTCTTTCTCATACTCTTTCACAATCTATTCCAAAAGGCTTGAAAGAAGCTATCACAGTGGGAATAGGGCTTTTTCTAACTCTTATTGGATTAGAAAAAGGTGGGATTGTTGTTGGTGGCAATAATGCTATATTAGCGCTTGGGGACTTTCACAGTCCAGAAGTTTTGGCAACTGTTGTAACACTTCTTATTGCGCTCGTATTGTTCATTCGAAATGTTCCAGCTAACTTTTTGTTAACGATTATTGCAGGTTCTTTAATCGGTCACTTCTTTGGGGTGGAAAATGCAGCTCCGAAACAAGCGGACGTATCGCTTTCGAATTATTTGGACGTCTTTGCTCAGTTTTCATTTCAAGGTATCTTTTCAGTGGCTTTCTGGATTGCCGTTTTTTCATTAGCAATGGTACTTGTTTTTGAAAATATTGGTCTTATTCACGGTCAAACGGAGATGATTGGAAAACCTGAGAAGTATAAGCGGTCTATTCGAGCAACAGCGATTTCTTCCATGCTTTCGGGACTTTTTGGAACAAGTCCAACGGTGTCAACTGTAGAAGCTGCTTCAGGTATAACAGCAGGAGGCCGAACTGGTTTAACATCTTTAGTTAGTGGACTGCTGTTTTTAGTAGCTCTATTTTTTCTACCGGTCATTTCGCTTATTCCGAACACTGCTATTGCACCAATTTTAATTATTATTGGTGGACTTATGCTTGAGAATGTAAAGGGAATTAACTTTAAGGATTTCTCAGAAGCATTTCCTGCGTTTTTAGTGATCGTGATTATTCCATTTACGTATAGCATTGTAGATGGAATGGCATTTGGCTTTGTTGCTTATCCGTTTATGAAGCTTGTTCTTGGCCGCTACAAAGAAGTGTCGGTTCCGCTATATATTATTGCAGGACTTTTTCTTATGAATTTCTTTTTACACGGCATATAAAAAAATGGTGCGGACACTAGTTCGTGCCATTTTGTTATGTCAACTAATTGTGGGACTTTGTGTGAATTTATGTGAAGAACACCATAAACCGTGATTTTGCGATAGAGCTTTGCTACAATAAGTTCACAGCTATCATAACCATATACACCCAAAAATACAAAACTACGAATGAGTCGTAAATATGAAAGGAGACGTTGTTATGGGATATTACGATGATTCTGAGTCAAAAGAACAGTATCTCCCACAAAAGAAACGCAATCCGTTTTTTACAGTTCTGATTATGATCATTGTGGCCGTTGTATCAAGTGCAGCTACTGTATTTTTTATGACAAGTGATGAATTTGGGTTGCTCGAGGATAGAGCAAGTACAGCTTCCTCACAAACAACCACAAGTTCGCTACCTGTTAAAAATGCCGTTGCTGTGAAAAGTGATACAACAAAAGCGGTTGATAAAGCATTGGAATCTGTTGTGGGTATTTATACATACCAAGGCAACCAACTTTTTGAAGGCACAACAGAAACAGGAGCAGGGTCTGGGGTTATTTATAAAAAGTCCGGTAATTATGCTTATATTGTAACAAATCATCACGTTGTTGAAGGAGCTTCTCAAGTTGAAGTGCAAGTTTCAGAAGGAACGCGCTTGCAAGCAAAAGTGATTGGATCTGATGAGTTAACAGACTTAGCTGTTCTTCGTATTGATGGAAGCAAAGTGAACTCTGTAGCAGAGTTTGGTGACTCAAGTAAGCTAACGTTAGGTGAACCAGCTATTGCAATCGGAAATCCACTTGGTTTCTTAGAGGGAAGTGTAACAGAAGGAATTATTAGTAGTACAAACCGGACGATTCCAGTTGATACAAATGGAGATGGTCAAGAAGATTGGCAATCTGAAGTTATTCAAACAGATGCATCGATCAACCCAGGAAACAGTGGTGGAGCTCTTATAAATATTGACGGTCAAGTGATTGGGATTAACTCAAGTAAAATTGCTCAAGACGAAGTAGAAGGAATTGGATTTGCTATTCCAATGAATGTAGCGAAACCAATTATTGAAGATTTAGAGCAGGATGGGAAAGTGGACCGCCCAACATTAGGTGTGCGAATTGCGGATCTTTCTCAAGTCAATCCTGTTGGAAGAACAGAAACATTAAAACTGCCGGATAGTGTTCAAGAAGGCGTTGTTATCATTGAGGTAGAAGGTTCATCTCTAGCCGAAAAAGCTGGGTTGAAGCAGTACGATGTAATCACGAAAGTAAATGGGGACAAAATTTCAAGCGATGCAGAACTTCGACGCAGTATTTACGAGTCAAACGGTAAGAAGATGAGCATTACGTACTATCGCAATGGAAAAGAGCAAACAACAACAGTATCATTTTAATGAAAAAAGAGCGGCGCTTATGCCGCTCTTTTTTCATTGAAGTAGCGAGAAGAGAAGACATAGAAAGATAAGAAAACAAACATTGTTAAACATAAAGACCAAAAAGCATTTTGATCTTCTACAATAAATAGCGAAGGAAGAAGTCCGTGCACACTATGAACATCCCCAAGAAATAAAGCGATAAAAAGGTTGTTCGCAGTATGAGCGCCTATCGCTAGTTCAGAGCGGTTAGCTTTTATTGTTATATAGCTTAGAATAAAGCCAACAAAAACGTACTGAAACCCAACAAGGAAGAAAGAAACGTTCATTTCAGGATTCATAAAGTGGAGAGAACCAAAAAATAGCCCGGAACATATTGCAAGCCAAAGTGGAGAGAAACAGACTTTTCCCCACCACTGTAGAAGAAATCCTCTAAAAAACAGTTCTTCTGATAAAACCTGCATGGGAACGAGGGAAATAGAAAGTAAAGCAAAGAAAAGAAACCTTGTCCACTCTATGTGCTGTAAAATATAAAAATGAGGAAATAAAGAGAAGTTGATAAGCTGCGATAAAAATAATAAAAAAAATACAGTGAAAAAGCTTCTGTAGAAAAAGTACCAACAAAATGTACGCTCATTTGTTATAAGAGTTAAGAAAGATCGTTTATGAATTTTCGCTACGGAAATCCATAGTCCAGCAATCCAACAGATATTAAAAAGGTGACTTAACCCGAACGATACGGCTGAAGAAGGCGATAAGATGAAGGAAGTCACAACAGTATAAAGAAATGTGCCTGCTATAACATATGAAAAAAGAATAATAAAAAAAGAGTAAACGTAATGTTTATGATCGTTTTTTCCTTTCACATTATAAATAAAAGAAGGCAAAAGCATAACGTTCTCTCCTTCCAATCCGGACTTTATATCATATTTATGGTCCTAAAAGAGAAACATGCTTATTGCCTTGTTATAAGAGTTATTTTTCTTCATTAAATAAGACGGCAGGTTCTATTCCTTCACTTTTTTCACCCGTTAGCGAACTTGTATACAAATCAATATCCACCCCGTAATGAGGTCTAGCTTTTACTTCTGTGAATATTTTCCCAATATATTCTCCAACAACTCCAATTCCAATTAAATTTAACCCGCCTAAAAACCATAGTGAGACAATAATAGACGTCCAACCAGAATCAGCAGAACCAAGCAGCTTTTGGACGAAAGCATACAAAAAGGCAAACCCGCTTAAAAGAAACAAAAAGAATCCAATATACGTGATAAATCGAATAGGTTTTACGCTAAATGATGTGATTCCGTCAAAGGCAAATGAAAGCATTTTTTTAAGAGGATATTTGCTTTCACCTGCAAGTCTTTCTTTTCGGTCATAAAAAACTTCAGCAGTGTTGAGACCAATAAGAGGGATGATACCACGAAGAAACAAATTTTTTTCTTTATAACGCCGAAGCTCTGTTAACGCTCTTTTGCTCATAAGACGAAAATCAGCATGATTATAAATAAGTTCAATACCGAGTTTGTTCATACATCGATAAAAACCGAGAGCTGTGGATCGTTTGAAAAATGTATCTGTTGTTCGTCTTCTTCTTACTCCATAAACAATATCATAGCCTTCATGAAACTTTACTAAAAACTCTTTAATTGCTTTAATGTCATCTTGAAGGTCAGCATCAATAGAAATGGCGCAGTCTGCTACTTCGGCTACTTTTTCTAATCCTGCTATAAGTGCTTTCTGATGGCCAACATTGCGAGCGAGTTTCAATCCTTTTATCCAAGGATGATGTACGCTTTCTTTAGCAATCATGCTCCACGTTTTGTCACAGCTTCCATCATCAACAAAGAGGAGGTTACTCTTTGGGTGAACGAGTTTCTCATTAACAAGCTCTTCTAATAAGTTATGAAGTTTTTCCATCGTATCTTCTAGTACTTCTTCTTCGTTGTAACAAGGCACAACGACAGTTAAGAGTGGGGTTTCACTCATTGCTTTTTTTCCTCCTTCATTATTTTGCTTCGTACAAATAAATTTTCCAAGCAGATTCTTTGTGATCAAATACTTTTACAAGCTCAAGGTTGTTGTCGTTTGCATTTAAAATAGGAAGAGCAGAAAATAAATATTTCCCTCCCATTTCTTTAAAGGCACCTGTATTAAGCTCCAAGTTTTTAATTTTCTTTTTAGAATCTTTTCGAAACTCATATTTCTTCCCAAGTTCAGCTACAAAGATATAACATCTACTGCCCCATTCATCAAAATATGTTCTAATTTTGTCATCCTTATCAAGCTCAGAAGCAATGATTTTACGAAATTGATACTTATAAGAAAGTGGATAAACATTGCTGTATGAATCAAGCGTATAAAAACCGTTGTATTGTGCAATAGCTGGATGAATACCAATGCTTGCGACTCGGTAAGCGCTTTGAGGTAAATTAATATGCTCCTTTATATCTTGAAACTGTTTTTCGGCATAAAACTCCCGGAACGATGGAGGATGATAATAAGAACCGTACAAAAATTCTTCATTAAAAGGTGCAAGCACGATAATTTGAGCTGCTACCGCCAACAATGAAAGTGCTTTAAAAAACGAATTCATTCGATACAAAATATAACAAGCAAGAGCGAAACTTACGTAAATCACAAGAGGACGCAGAAAATGAAAACGTGCAAAGTTAAATGTATTAAGCAAATCAATGTGTGACTTTAAGGGAATCCACATTTTATTGAACCAAAGAGCATACCAAAGAGATAGAACGTAACTTAAGAAGAAAAGAAAAAGAAAAGTTGCGTTCTGTTTAAGCTTATTACAGACAATTACAAGAAACGAAGCAAGAAACAAAATTGGCAATATAATAGCGGTATGCATTGTATGCACATGTGTGTGACCAAAAATGAAATTTTTAAATGATAGTCGAAATGATTGAGCAAAAACGTGTCTTGAAGAGATGAATTCACTTCTGTGCGATATTTCATGTGGAATAAGAAGTGAATAGATAAGCCTGTATTCAATAAGTAAATAAATGAGTGTCATAAAGGCGATGCTTAAAAGAAACATCACATTCCACCGCTTTTTAAAAATTCCATCATAAAGCCACAGGAGAAATACAGCTACAAGCAGAAAGAAAAAGCCAAGTACAATACTTGAATAGAAAGGAATAAGAGCAAGTGTAAGCCACTCTTTCCATGACGAATCTCTGTTTCGAATGTTCAAAAAAGCCCAAAGTGCAAGTGGATGCCCAAGCGTACTTAACATACCAGAAGGCCAGAAAGGGGTAAGTGCAAAAGCTAATGAAACCCCAATTGTAATAAAGGAGGCTTTTTCCTCTGTAATAAAATGCTTTCTTAATAAAAGATACATTCCAATGAAGGCTACAACTCTTGTAATGGTTTGGCTGAGTGCATATGCCGTCATAGAGGGGAAAAGATAGTGAAGCCAAACAATCAAGCTCCATTCTGTGCCGAAAGAACCTCGATCAATTCCATTCATAACTTGAGGAATAACAGCATGAAGAGGTCCTTTAAGCTGACCGCTTTCAGCAAGTACTTTGTACCACGCAATATTGGAATCTAAATTATCATGAACGCGAATGTGCGCATCTTCTCCTAATATATAGAGTGGAGAGACATATAGGAGAAGAAGGGCCAGTCCAATAAAAAAGTAGACTCGTTCTTTTCGGTAATGTGAAGATGAAAACATAAAAAACACATCCATTAACAGTATTGCTCTTTTAAGGTGTAGAGGAGCGTAGTAAAAGTATTTCCTAGCTTAAATCGAACAATGCGCCATCACATGCTTTTACAACATATTCCAAAGTGTGAAGTTTAGAAAATTGAAACTGACATAAGAGGTTTTTTAAGAAAAAAAGAGGAAAACTACGGTTCAAAGTGTTAAGATAATAAAGCAGTTATTTTTCAAAGATGATATAAAAAGAGAACTTTTTGAGATAGAAATGAGGTTAGTAAAGATGTCAATACAACAGGAGCAAGTGGAGTCCCGACGCACGTTTGCTATTATTTCTCACCCTGATGCTGGGAAAACAACGCTCACAGAGAAGCTGCTTTTGCTTGGAGGAATGATTCGCTCAGCAGGAACAGTAAAAGGTAAAAAATCAGGTAAATTTGCGACGTCTGACTGGATGGAAATTGAGAAGCAGCGTGGAATTTCGGTAACATCAAGCGTTATGCAGTTCTCATATCGTGATCATTTTATTAACATATTAGATACTCCAGGACATGAAGACTTTAGTGAAGATACGTATCGAACATTAACGGCCGTAGATAGTGCAGTGATGGTCATTGACGGTACAAAAGGAATTGAAGCTCAAACACTAAAACTTTTTAAAGTATGCCGTATGCGTGGAATCCCGATTCTAACGTTTATTAATAAGCTTGATCGTGAAGGAAAAGATCCGCTTGAGCTGTTAGAAGAAATCGAAGAAGTACTTGAAATTGAATCATATCCAGCAACATGGCCAATTGGAATGGGGAAAGCTTTTCAAGGAACTTATGATCGTTTTACAAAACAGGTTGAAGTATATCGTGGAAACGAAGAATCCGTGTTCATTCCTTTTGATGGAAAAACAGTCACAAAAGAGTTAGAAGAGCATGTGAGAAGTGAATATCTTCCAGGGCTTATTGACGAGATTAGCTTACTTGAAGAAGCTGGAAATGAATTTAATCTTGAAAAAGTAAAACGCGGTGAGCTAACGCCTGTGTTTTTCGGTAGTGCTATTGCTAACTTTGGTGTTCAATCTTTCTTTAATTCATTTTTACCGCTAACGTTGCCACCACAGCCTCGTCATGCTTCAAAAGGCGAAGTAAGTCCGCTAGATGACAGCTTTTCAGGGTTTATTTTTAAGATTCAAGCAAATATGAATCCAGCACACCGCGATCGTATTGCCTTTGTACGTGTATGCAGTGGGGTTTTTGAGCGTGGAATGACAGTAACGCTTCCAAGAACAGGACGTAGCATGAAGCTTGCTCAATCACATCAATTTTTAGCATCAAGTCGAGAAACGGTTGATAAAGCTTTTCCAGGTGACATTATTGGAATTTACGATTCAGGTAACTATCAAATCGGCGACACCATTATTGGTGGAAACGAAACATTTGAATTTGATGAACTTCCAAAATTCCCACCTGAAATGTTCCGCAAAGTTCGTGTAAAAAATGCGATGAAACATAAACATTTTGAAAAAGGTTTAACACAGCTTGTTCAAGAAGGAGCTGTGCAGCTTTATAAAACACCTTTCTTCCAAGACTATATTTTAGGAGCCGTTGGAGAACTCCAGTTCCAGGTTTTCGAACATAGAATGAAAGGGGAATATGGAGTAGATCTTGAATTCCAGTATATGAATCATCATATTGCACGTTGGATTCCAAAAGAGCAAATCCAAGACCGTATGCTTGATTCCCGTGTTCTTCATGTTCTTGACCGTGATGGACATTCTGTTTTACTTTTTGAAAATGACTTTGTGTTCCGTCTTTTCCAAGATAAATATCCTGACGTTACGTTAACAACATCATTTGAAAAGAAAAAAGAGAGCGAATAAGCTCTCTTTTTTCTTTTCAAATTTATGATATAATAGAAGAAAATTATGAAAGAAGGTTTCGAGCACGGAAAAGTCTGCAGCTTTTTTAAATCATCCATTTCAAGATGCAGAAGACAGAAACCTTAAGGATAGCGCTTTTAAAAAAACACGTTTCGCCTTGAAACGTGTTTTTTTGTAATTGTTTAGCGTAGGAATACGAGAATTTGTCGTTGAATCCTTAACATTGAGGAAGGGTTTTAGGGAAAAGGGTCGGAAATTTGTGAAAAAAGCCTTGAAAAAATAAAAAAGTCAGAATATAATATAAATATAAACGGTGTAAGAAAAAATAACATTAAATTGAGAGGTTATATAACATGAGTCAATTAGCAATTACAGAAGCAACTCCGCAAACGAACGTTTTATCACAAATCAAAGACATCATCTCCCAGAAAAACGTTGAACTTCTTCATCTTCAATTCATCGATCTTGAAGGGACTTTAAAGCATGTTACAGTCCCAGTTGAAAAGTTAGACGACGTTGTGGAAGGTAAAAGCATGTTTGATGGTTCATCTGTTGTAGGTTTTTCACCAATCAATAAATCTGATCTTTATCTTCAACCAGATTTACAGACATTCGCTGTTTTACCATGGTCTGTTGAAGAAGGGTATTCGGAAGCTCGTTTCCTTTGTAGCGTAACAAACCCGGACGGCACTCTTTTTGAAGGAGATACACGCAATGTTTTAAAAAACACGATCGCAAAAGCTGCTGATCATGGATATACAATTTCAGTAGGTCCAGAGCTTGAATTCTTCCTTTTCAAAACAGACGAAGAAGGAAACCCAACAGTGCAGGTTCACGACAATGGCGGCTATTTTGAGCCATCTCCAAAAGACATTGGGGAACGCGTTCGTTTAGAAATCTACCGTGCGTTAAAAGCAATGGGCTTCACAATTGAAGCATCACACCATGAAGTAGCGGAAGGACAACATGAAATTAACTTCAAATATGCAGATGCACTAACAGCAGCTGACCGTTCAACAACATATAAATGGGTAGTTAAAACAGTAGCTGCTAAATTTGGTTTACATGCGACATTTATGCCAAAACCAGTAGCAGGTATTAATGGTTCTGGTATGCACGTAAATATGTCATTCTTCAAAGATGGTGAAAATGCGTTCTTTGATCCACAAGGAGAAGATGCTCTTTCTGAGACAGCTTATAGCTTCATTGGGGGCCTTATGGACAACATTAAAAACTTTGTTGCTCTTACAAACCCGCTTGTAAACTCTTATAAGCGTCTTGTTCCAGGATATGAAGCACCTTGCTATATCGCTTGGAGTGCTTCAAACCGTTCTGCACTTGTGCGTATTCCATCAACAAGAGGCATGGGTACACGTGTTGAGCTTCGCTGTCCAGATCCATCAGCAAATCCTTACTTAGCGTTTGCAGCAGTTGCTGCAGCAGGTCTTGATGGAATTGAACGTAGCTTAAAACCTGTTGATTCTGTAAATGAAGATATTTTCCATATGACAGAAGAGCGCCGTGCTGAGCTTGGAATTGACAGCTTACCAGGTGACTTAAAAGAAGCAGTAGAAGCACTTCAAAATAGTGATTTTGCAAAACGTACGTTAGGTTCACACGTATATGAAGAGTATATTGCATTGAAAAAAGGCGAGTGGGATAGCTACCGTTTAGCTGTTCACGGCTGGGAACTTGAAAACTATCAAGCAAAATTCTAATTCAAAAAAACAGGGTGCGAGCGCATCCTGTTTTTTTATGAAAAGCTTTATTTTGTTGTGACTAGGATAAAGAAGCCATCGTGTGTAAAAAAGCGAATCTCTTTTTCATCCTTTTTAAACACTGTCATTTCTTTACGGTCTTGTTGTTCTTTCTCTTTCCATCCCCACATTGTAATTAACGTTTTATAAGAGGAAGGGATTGGTTCATCTTTCTTTATTTTCGGCCAGCTATATCTAGCATACTTTTCAACAGAGGAGTCATGAGATATCTTCGCATCTTTTTCAGCTGTTCTTGGAATAGGAAATTGGGCAAAAACATCAGATTCTCGTACAGAAAATAGAAATCCAATTCCAATCAATAGAAAAAGAATGATAAAAATAAATGCTTTTTTCATACTTTCTCACCTCACGTTTTTATCTCTTGTAAGTCATTCCATATCGTAAGCTATTTTCCTCTTAAAACCGAAAAAAAGCATCCTGCCATTATGCAGGATGCTTTTTAGATTAGTTTATGGTCAGAAGAGGGTGGTGGGTTTTGATCTTCATCCTTTTCATTTTCATCTTCTTCATGTGGAAGCATATTGCCAAGCTTGCTTGCCACAATAATGAGAGCAACCGTTACAACTCCTGAGAAAATCCAGCCTGTTACACGCATTACAACAAGCATTTTGTCGTATCCATCAACACCATACTTTCCGATTAAATACCACTTCACACCGCTTGTAGCGAACTGACGAAGCGCCATGATTCCTGTGCAAATTTGGAATCCTTTTAGAATAGAAGGGTGCAGACAAGCTGCAAGTGTTTGTTGACGATCATAACCCATTAGCTGATAGCCATCAACAAAAAAATACATAGCAAACGGTCTTTTTGTAAATGTGGTAAAAAGGAAAAAGACGCCAATAACAGCAGAAACATATACGCTATTAACGAGCATTGCTTCAGCAGAGCCTGATAAAAGATCAACAGCGGTGCTTGAAATCATCGTTGTTAAAATAAACAGCCCTGTGACATTAAACTGCTTGTCTCGCCCGAAGCGATAAAGCGTATAAAGAATACCAGGTCCTGTTGATAGAAGCATTGCATAATAGTCACCAAGGCTCTCACGGCCATATTTCCAAATTAGCCATGGAACAGCAATGTAAAATAGAATATCAAAAATAATTGTACGACTTGCTTTTCCCAAATCTATGTGCCTCCTAAAATTCGATTAGAATCAAGCTGTTTCTCTTTTGTGAAATCGGTTATAGTACTTGTAAGAACAATCGGTTCTAGTAAAAAGTGTAGCAGAAATTCTAGAAAATAAAAGGAAAAAAAGGAGAAAGTATTTCATGTTGAAAAAGTTTACGGTAGAAACGAAAAAAAGAGATGAAATGATTGATGTAACAGACAAAGTACGTAGTGTTGTAAAGGAGGCGAATGTGGAAGAAGGAGCAGTTCTTGTATATTCTCCACATACAACAGCAGGGATTACAATTAATGAAAACGCAGATCCAGACGTGAAAAAAGATATGATTCGGCGCTTTGATGAAGTTTATCCGTGGGAACATAAAGAAGATCGTCATATGGAAGGTAACACAGCAGCTCATTTAAAAGTAAGCACAGTTGGTCCTTCGCAACACATTATCGTTACAGAAGGAGATCTTCTTCTTGGAATTTGGCAAGGAATTTATTTTTGTGAATACGATGGTCCAAGAACGCGCACATTTTATGTGAAAGTATTATAAAAGAAGAAAAAGCTGACAACCCAGTTGTCAGCTTTTTTTATTATATTTTAAAACAGACCAACAAGGGCTCGTACAAGTATAAGTACAATGAAAGAGCCAAAAACTGTTGCTGCAATCGCGATTAAAAAAAATTGCGCGATTTTTTTTAGATTCACCTTGTCCACCTCGTTAAATACGTTCTTTCTTTTATCGTAGCTTATTAAGAGATAGAGAGCAACTGATAGTCCTTATTTTTTGAAGAATCGTCATATTTAAAGAAGAATGATCTAGTGCATAATCATCGAATCATACGCATTTTCGATATTTTGAATTTCTTTTCGAACTTTAGCCATTTTCAAATCTAGTTCGTTAGCAGCAGAGGCAGCTTCTGATAATTCTTCTTTTAAATGACTAGGGATTTCTCGGTCGTATTTATAGAAAATTTTATGCTCAACACTTGCCCAAAAATCCATTGCAATAGTACGAATTTGAATCTCTGCTCTAACCATTTCTGTTTTTTCATGCATTACAACAGGTACTTCCACAATTAAGTGTAGACTTCTATAGCCGTTTGATTTTGGTTCTTTAATATAGTCTTTTTCTTCAACTACAGTTAGATCAGGACGTGAATAAAATAAGTCGCGTAAAAAGTAAATATCTTCTTCAAAACAACATACAATGCGAGCGCCAACAATATCATTTAAAACATTTTTTGCACTTGTTAACGTTGCAGCCGCACCTTTTCTTTTTAACTTTTTTGTCATGCTTTCCGGGCTTTTAACCCGAAACTTCATATGTTCAATTGGATTGTGTTCAAGTGAAAAATAAGCCTCCTGCTGGATGATCTTTAGTTTAGTTTTAAGTTCGTCAACAGCAAACTTATATGGCATTAAAAATTGTAGTGTTTCCTTACTAGGTAACATTGTTAAAAGCTCCTTGTCATATGGAAATTTCCAGTAACTCACTTTTTTAATGTAGATTCATCATTATTAAAGCACTGCTATAAAAATTCGTCAACTTTTAAGGAAGAAGGGAGATGCATCCACTAAAAATTTATTTTCAAGTGAAATAACCCCCAAAAAAGATGAGTATAACTTGAATATTATAGTAGGGTTATTTTTTTAACTTTTTAATGTCTTAAAAATAAAAATAATGTCAAAAATGGAAAATAGTCAGTAAAGCTGTTTTGCAACTTACGTGTAAACATCATGCGAACAACTTCAAGCATGACGGCTCTACTGATGATGGGAGTATAACAATGGACAATTATGAAATTAAGCAACTAAGCAGCACGGAGGAATGGTTTCAAGTTTTTCATTTTCTAAAACGTCTTGATGGGGAATTAGATCGTGATCAATTTATTCAGCAAGCAACGGTTATGAATGCAGAAGGTCATCAATTCTTTTCGCTTTCTGTGAAGCAAAAGATGGTGGTTATTGTTGGGGGGAGCATTCATACCAACTTTTGCGACGGAAAACATTTGTACATTAGCGAGCTTCTTTATGGGAATGAGGAGATTGATTTATATATAGATGCTTTGTTTGTTTATTTGCAAACATGGGCAAAGCAAAAAGGTTGTAAGAAAATTATTGTGTCCACGAACGTTGAAAATGAGCGGTTTCAAGATCAGGATAGTGCACTTTTAAATTATGATGAAAGTCGTCACACGTTTGTTAAACAACTGTAATGTAAAAAATGAAACTTTGCTCTTACCTTTTTCGTTAATGTGGTAGACACTGTGAAAAGGAGAATGATCGATTGTGGATTTTGATTTTGTAATGGTTTTAACCATTTTGTTGTTTCTGCTTAGTTTAGGTGGGTATGTTTATTATCGTCGCCTTTTAGTTCTATGGGAAGAAAGAGAAGCAGACAATCGCTCTACTCAAACGAAAGATGTCTTTGCAAACCGGTTGAAAAACGCGCAAAAATCAAGCCAAAATGTATGATATATAGTGAAAAACGTAGCATCTAAAAGATGCTGCGTTTTTTTTGGTAACATTGGCTAATTCATTAGACGGTTCATAAAACAGTATGCGGGGGAGACGCTAAAAAAATGGGGTAGTTCCTAAAATCTAAACGAGAGAAGGGATAAAATGAATACGCTTGATCCGAAAGAAATACGCGAAGGAGACGACGTGTATGTTATTTATCGCAATCCGCATGCTGCGACAGTAGCAAACATTCAAAAAGCAGAGATTGTACAACACCCTGAAAATAAAAACGACGTTGCTCTTTTTATTCATGAATCATATCACCTCATTGGTGAAGATGATGCTCTTTTCCCTACGGAACAAGACGCGCAGCAGGCATACAACGAAATCTTTGATTATGAGCAGTATGATTAAAAAAATGATTCTCTACTATATAAAGGAATGCTTTTAAAGCCCGTATCTAACAGAGAAAGGATTTACAGAGATGATAAAACCTTTTGTACCACAGCTTGTATATATTGAACCAAGAGCGCTTGAATACCCTCTTGGTGTAGAGCTAAAAGAAAAGTTTGAAAAGATGGGCCTTGAAATAAGAGAAACAACTTCACATAATCAAGTGAGAAACATTCCAGGGAAAAATCATCTGCAGCAATATCGTAATGCTAAATCAACGCTTGTTGTTGGCGTAAGAAAAACGTTAAAGTTTGATACATCAAAGCCATCAGCAGAATATGCAATACCTTTTGCAACAGGATGTATGGGACACTGTCACTATTGTTATTTACAAACAACAATGGGAAGCAAACCATACATTCGAACATATGTAAATACAGACGAAATTTTTGATCAAGCAAGAAAGTATATGGAGGAAAGAGCACCTGAAATGACCCGTTTTGAAGCTTCATGTACTTCTGACATTGTCGGCATTGATCACTTAACACATACGCTTAAACGTGCTATTGAATATTTTGGGAAAACGGATTTTGGAAGACTGCGTTTTGTTACAAAGTTTCATCATGTTGATCATCTTTTAGATGCAGATCATAACGGGCGTACAAGATTTCGTTTTAGTGTGAATGCTGATTATGTTATTAAAAATTTCGAGCCTGGAACATCACCGCTTGATTATCGAATTGAGGCTGCGAGGAAAGTGGCGGAAGCAGGATATCCGCTTGGATTTATTGTTGCTCCTATTTATATTCATGAAGGCTGGGAGGAAGGGTATAAGACGCTTTTTGAAAAGCTTGATGCACAGTTGCCTGAAAGTGCCCGACAAGACATCACTTTTGAAATGATTCAGCATCGCTTTACAAAGCCAGCAAAGCGAGTTATTCAAAAAAACTATCCAAAATCAAAGCTTGAAATGGATGAAGAAAGTCGTCGCTATAAGTGGGGAAGATATGGAATTGGAAAATATATTTATTCTAAAGATGAAGAACATGAGCTTCGTGAGCATTTGGAATCTTATATTGATAAATACTTTCCGAACGCCAAAATTGAATATTTCACCTAATAAAGCTAGAGAATATCTCTAGCTTTATTTTTTTATTGATTGACTAGGGAAATTTTAAGATAATGAAGAAGAGCTGGTACATACGGGAAGTTACGAAAAATGAAAAAGCAAAACCGATATGGAAGAAGAAAGCATTTGAGAAAGAAAGGTGCATAATAAATATGAAGCGGAAAACGCTCTTAGTCAGTTTTTTTATTTTCATTTTATTTATACATACTGCATGTGGCAAAAAGGAAGAAACTGATGCTTATTCAAGCGCAAATATAGAACACATACCACAAGCAGCAGAAACTGTAGAAAATATGAACAATCAAAATCAAGGAATTCTTGTAGAAAAGTATTTAAAGGGGAGAGAACTTGCCCAAACGTTAAAATATGACGAAATCATCGAAAGTGATCTAGAACCTTCTCTACATAAGAAAATTGATTCATTCGTCCAGTCGCAAAAAAGTAGTGAGCAATCGTTTTATAACTATCTTGTTTATTTATTAGGAAGTGGAGAGTACGGGAAAATAGAAAAAGAGCTTGAAACATTTGAACCTGTATTTCCAGAGGTAACGTCTGATCAAAAGAAAAAGAAGAATGCCGTGATTTTGATGGACGGGAGTCAAAGTATGGAGGAAACGTTAGGAAATCAAACAAAACTTTCCTCAGCGAAAAAGGCAATTATTGATTTTGCAGCAGCTCTTCCTAACGACGAATCTATTACACTTTTAACATATGAGAACCCAATAGAAGAGGATGAGGAAACACAAAAAGTTCCCGCGTGCCGGAATATACAAGTAGCATATGATCATAAACCATATGAATCAGGTGAATTTGCTTCTTCTCTAGCAGAATATAGAGAAGGAGATAACACTTCATTTACGGCAGGATTGCAAAAAGCAGAAGAAATCCTTTCTTCTTACAATGATGAACAATATGAAAACTCTATTTATATTATTAGTGATGGAATAGATATTTGTGAGGACGAAGGAGAAGAAAGTAGAAGCATTCTTTCTAATGGAAGCGAGGATATCCATATTATTGGTCTTGATGTAGATCAAGAGGAGGAAGCGGCGCTTCAACAAGTCGCAGCAAAAGGTACTTATAAGACCGTAGCAACCGAGGAAGAACTCCAAACATACATTAAGGAGGAGTGGGAGCAAGAAACGCCTGAAAAAACTTTTGTGCAAGAAGCGGCGATTTCAGATGAGGAACAGCTTAGCGAGCAGAAACGTTTTGATTCTATTAAAGAATCTTATGATAAAGCAAGCATAAGGGAGCGTGATCGACTTCTTTTAGGGGTAAAATATATAGAGGAACAAAAATTACTCTCAGCAGAGGAAGTTAAAAGGTTAGAAAAACGCGTTTTAGATCAATATAAAAGCCGTAAAGAAGCCGTATGGGAGATTAGAGATCAAAAACTAGCTCTTATGAAAGCGAAAATAAAAGAAAATAATAAAATGATTCAAGAGTGGAAAGATAAGTGGCAGTGATATTCATAAAAGAGAAGAGCATGCTCTTCTCTTTTATACTAGAAAATATCCAAAAAAATGTAAAAAAAGGGGGAACAGAAGAGAAAATGTATGATAAACTTGGGATAATTGTTTAGTATATATGAAAGGAGAAGAAGAGTGAAAAATACCAAAAGAGATACGGCGCTTTCCTTTGTGTTTTTAGGTCTTTTATTTTTAGGGTTTGTACAAGTATGGCACGAGCGTCAATATGTGCTTGGGGTTGGTGCAATGCTTGTAAGTTTTGTCGGCATCTGTGGGGTATGGAAAGGAATTAATAAAGAACGTCAAAAAGATATTTTATTAGGAATAAAACTTTTTTTTATAACCATTATATTTTGTTTGCTACACCGTTTTGTCTTTCATTTTATACAAAGTATAAACAATGATCATCGCTTTCTAGCCGCTTTTTTATCAAGCCTCCTTATCGTCTTTACTATGGACAAACTTGTCCGAATTACGTATCATAAGCTTCATCAAAAATCTGCTTAAGAAAAACAAAAGGTGTGTATTATAAAACTAGTTCATATTTTTTGTGAACTAGTTTTTTTAATAGCAAAAAAGTGAAATTGATTTTTTTATAAGGAACAATACGTTGAGAGAAAAGAAGTTTAATAAATGCAAGAAAAGTCAAGGTCTTTCTTTCGGACAAGAACTGTGTATAATCAAGTATTGTAACAAACGTAGAGTTTTTTTGTTGTAAAATCTAAAAGAGTCTGATAGAATAATAAACACAATATGTAGTGCTTTGGTGAATGTAAAAATACTATATTTTGTATAAACCTAAAATAAAGGTGTCATGTAGTGACTTAAAAGGGAATTTGGTAATCAAACCAAAACTGTACCCGCAACTGTGATTGCTGATGAAATAAGCGCATCCACTGTATGAACGAAAAGGCTTACAAAAGCTTATTATACGGGAAGGGCTTAGAGTAGAGAGACGCAAAAGTCAGGAGACCTGCCTTTTATTGAGATGTTTTATTCTGTTCGGGAGTTAGGAGGATAAAGCGAGGGTTGTGCTTTTTTGTGCGCACGTTCCTTCGCTTTATGCTCATTGCTCTCGAAGAGACAATGAGCTTTTTTTGTAGAGTGAATGGCAAAGACTGGAGGAAATATTATGTTACAAACAAATTCGAACACGTTAGAAACGGTTGTCGAACAAGATGGAGCTGAAGAGGCGTTAGTTGGATATCTAGGAAAACTAAAAGAAAAGTATCCACATCTAGATTTTGACGATTATGAACAGAAAATTGTTCAAGGGGTGTTCACATTACAAGAGGTCACGAGAGATCGTCTTTCAAACTTGCTTATTTTAGGTGCGCTTGAGCGTATTAACACGCTTGAACCTGATTGGACATATGTTGCAGCGAGCGTTTTATTGGACAAGCTTTACGGAAATGCAGCAGAAAACCGTGGCTATCAAGCAGATGAGAAATATGGTTCTCTTTATGATTTAATTGACACGTTAACAAATACAGGGATTTTTAGCCCTGCTCTTTTATCTTCTTACACGAAAGAAGAGATTGAAAAGATTCAAAGCTTTATTTCACAAGAACGTGATGAACTTTTTACATACATTGGGCTGCTGACATTATCTGATCGTTACTTAGCTCAAACACACGATCGCAAAACAATGGAATTGCCGCAAGAGCGTTTCTTAATTATTGCAATGACGCTTATGCAAAATGAGCCAAAAGAAAAACGTCTTGCTCTTATTGAAGAAGCATATTGGGCTCTTTCAAATCTTTATATGACAGTAGCTACGCCAACACTTGCAAATGCAGGTAAAACATATGGCCAGCTATCAAGCTGCTTTATTGATACAGTTGAAGATGATTTAAGAAGCATCTACGACAGCAATACGGACGTTGCTACACTGTCAAAACACGGCGGAGGTATTGGTGTATACCTAGGGAAAGTGCGTCCAAGAGGAAGCGATATTAAAGGGTTTAAAGGCGTTTCCTCAGGAGTTATGCCATGGATGAAACAGCTAAATAATACAGCTGTTAGTGTTGATCAGCTTGGACAGCGTAAAGGAGCAATTGCTGTTTACTTAGATGTATGGCATAAAGATATTTTCAGTTTCCTTGATGCTAAGTTGAATAACGGAGATGAGCGTCTTCGTACACATGACTTATTTACAGGCGTATGCTTACCAGATTTATTTATGGAGAAAGTGCAAAACAGAGAAGAATGGCATTTGTTTGACCCACATGAAGTGCGAAGCGTTATGAACTATTCTCTTGAAGATTTTTACGATGAAGAAAAAGGTAGCGGTTCATTTAGAGAAAAATATGAAGAGTGTGTAAGAGAAGAGAAGCTTTCTCGCGAAACAATTCCGGCAATCGAAATTATGAAACGAATTATGATTTCACAGCTTGAAACAGGTACACCTTACATGTTCTATCGTGATACAGTAAACCGAGCAAATCCGAACAAACATAAGGGAATGATTTACGGAAGCAACCTTTGCAGTGAGATTGCTCAAAACATGAGTGCAACAACGCTTGTTGAAGAAACAACAGATGGAGGCACCATTGTAATCCGAAAAGAGATGGGCGATTTTGTTGTGTGTAACTTGTCTTCTGTTTCACTTGCAACAGCTGTAAAAGCAGACGTTCTACCTCGTCTTGTGAAAATTCAAATGCGCATGCTTGATAATGTAATTGACTTAAATACAATTCCTGTACCACAAGCTAAATATACGAATGAAAAGTATCGTGCTGTCGGACTAGGAACGTTTGGGCTTCATCACCTACTAGCCCTTGAGGGAATTAGCTGGGAAAGTGATGATGCTGTTGAGTACAATGATCGCTTATATGAGGACATTGCCTATTATGCAATTTCAGCGAGTATGGAGCTTGCAAAAGAAAAAGGTTCATATCCTGTATTTGAAGGTTCAGAATGGGAGAATGGCCGCTATTTTGAGGATCGTGGGTATACGAGCGATCGTTGGAAAGAACTTCGTGCTAAAGTTCAAGAAAACGGAATGCGAAACGGCTATGTTATGGCTGTTGCACCGAATTCTTCAACAAGTATTATTGCGGGCTCTAGTGCAAGTATCGATCCTATTTTCCGTAAAGAATATTCAGAAGAGAAGAAGGACTATAAAATTCCAGTAACGGCACCAGATCTTACGCCACAAACAAACTGGTATTATAAATCAGCATATCACATTGATCAAAATTGGAGCATTAAACAAAACGCGAAACGTCAGCGTCACATTGACCAAGCTGTATCTTTTAATCTTTATGTACAAAACGATATTCGTGCAAAAGACCTTTTAGATCTGCATCTCAATGCATGGTCAGAAGGATTAAAAACAACATATTATGTTCGTTCAACATCTGGAGATGCAATTGACGAATGTGAAAGCTGCCATAGCTAAGCGTAACATATATAATAGAAGAAAGGTGAATTGTGATGTCATATACACTAAAAAAGCGTGACATTATGGATCGTCAGGCACCAAACAGATCAACAAGCATTATTAACGGAGAAAGCTCTAATGTTTTAAACTGGGATGACGTTCGATTTAGTTGGGCGTACCCTAAATATAAAAAAATGCTAGCGAACTTTTGGACACCGTTTGAGATTAATATGTCACATGATATTAAGCATTTTCCGCAGCTAACAGAGAAAGAACAAGATTCTTTCTTGAAAATTATTGGACTTCTTGCTCTTTTAGACAGCATTCAAACAGACTATGCCGGGAAAGTAGCAGACTATTTGACAGACTCAAGCTTAAATGCGCTTATGATTATGCTTGCACAGCAAGAAGTCATTCATAATCACTCTTATAGTTACGTACTTTCAAGCATTGTAAACAAATCTAAACAAGACGAAGTTTTCAACTACTGGCGTGAAGAACCAACGCTTGTAGAGCGCAATGAATTCGTCACGAACGGCTATAAGGATTTTGCTGAAAACCCAAGCGTCGAAACGCTCTTAAAGTCGCTTGTGTACGACGTGATTTTAGAAGGTTTGTTCTTCTATTCTGGTTTTGCCTTTTTCTATCATCTTGCTCGCAACCGCAAAATGGTAGCTACAAGCACTATGATTAATTATATTAATCGAGATGAGCAAATTCACGTTGATTTATTTGTGAAGATTTTTAAAGAAATTTTAGTGGAGTATCCAGAATACAACACAAAAGAACTTCACCAATTTATTAATGAAACACTTAAGCGTGCCGTTGAGCTTGAGGTAAGCTGGGCTGAGACTGTAATCGGAGACGAAATTGAAGGTCTTGTTCTACAAGAGGTAGAAGATTACATTAAGTTTTATGCGAACGTTCGGGCAAATCAGCTTGGTACGGAGCGTCCTTATGAAGGATACCGACAAAATCCCCTTCGTTGGATTAAAGCATATGAAACAGTAGATCTTGGCAAAACAGACTTCTTCGAACAAAAGAGTCGTCAATATGCTAAAACAACAGATGCAAATGGTTTTGACGAACTATAAAAAACGAAAAAGCGCAGAATCTTTTCTGCGCTTTTTCTCTTTGTTAAAAAAGGTAATGGATTGACGATGATAGGTTATACTAAAAAATAGGGTTGGAAATTTTTTAAGGAGCAACAGCGTTAAGGTGAAAAAATATGAAATAACGCAAAGAAGGGCGAAAAACGAAGAAAAAAAGTGAAAAAAAGTGAAAAAAAGAGATGATAATCGCTTTCATGCTATTTTCACAAATATAACAAGTATGTTAAGGTAATAGGCGTAAATCAATGAGTTTCTACAATGGAGTCTTTTCCATTATAAGGTATACATAAAGAAGAGTAAAATTTTTCATAATGTAATGCTTAGAAACGATTCCCCATTTCCTATGTAAGATTGTTTGTAAAAAAGACAATCTTGAAATATGATAGATGTATGAGGTGATGAGAAAAATGAAAAAAATCGGCGTATTAACGAGTGGCGGCGATTCTCCAGGTATGAATCCAGCAATTCGTGCGGTAGTCCGCAAAGCAATCTTTGAAGGACTTGAAGTGTATGGAATTAGTCAAGGATACAAGGGGCTTATTGAAGGAAACATTCAAAAGCTAGAAGTTGGTTCTGTTGGAGATATTATTCAACGTGGTGGAACAATGCTTCAGTCAGCTCGCTGTGAAGAATTCAAAACAGAAGAGGGACAAGATAAGGGCATTGAACAACTGAAGAAACATGGTATTGAAGCATTAGTTGTTATTGGAGGAGATGGATCTTACCAAGGCGCAATTAAGCTTACAAAAAAAGGATTCCCTTGTATTGGAATTCCAGGAACTATCGATAATGATATTCCAGGAACAGACTATACGTTAGGGTTTAACACAGCTTTACATACTGTCATTGATGCAATTGACCGTATTCGCGATACGGCTTCTTCGCATGAGCGCACATTCATCGTTGAAGTAATGGGGCGAGATGCTGGAGACATTGCCCTTTGGTCAGGTCTTGCTGGTGGAGCAGAAACAATTCTGATTCCGGAAGCAGACGAATCTTTCGATGATATTATTGCTCGTCTTCATCAAGGAAATGAGCGTGGTAAGAAACACAGTATTATCGTTGTTGCTGAGGGTGTTATGAGTGGAAATGAACTTGCTGAGAAGTTAAAAGAAAAGTCAGGTGTCGAAACCCGTGTAACAGTTCTTGGCCACATTCAACGCGGAGGATCTCCATCTGCATTTGACCGCGTATTAGGAAGCCGTTTTGGTGGATATGCTGTTGATTTACTATTGCAAGGACGCGGCGGACGTGCTGTTGGAATTCAAAAAAATGAACTTGTTGATTACGATATTCTAGAAGTGTTAGGAAAAGAACATCATATCGACATGAACATGTATAAACTATCTAAAGAATTATCAATCTAAAGAAAAAGAACGTGTAATAATTTGTAATTGTTCCATAATCTTTAGACGTAAGGAGAAGAGAGAATGAGAAAAACTAAAATTGTATGTACTATTGGACCAGCTAGTGAAAATCGAGAAACATTCACGAAATTAGTAGAAGAGGGTTTAAACGTAGCTCGTTTAAATTTCTCACACGGTGACTTTGAAGAGCACGGTGGCCGTATTAAAACAATTCGTGAAGTGTCAAAAGAAACTGGTAAAACAGTTGCTATTCTTCTTGATACAAAAGGCCCTGAAATCCGTACAAACGAAATGGAAGGCGGAGCACTTGAGCTTGTAGCAGGCGAAAAAATCATCGTGTCAATGAAAGAAGTAAAAGGAACGAAAGAAAAGTTCTCTATTACATACTCAAACCTTGTGAACGATGTAAAACAAGGGGATACAATTTTACTTGACGATGGCTTAATCGGTCTAACAGTAGAAACTGTTGACGCTGCAAATGGTGAAATTCATACAACAATCCAAAACACGGGCGTTCTTAAAAACAAAAAAGGTGTAAACGTTCCTGGCGTAAGCGTAAGCCTTCCTGGTATTACAGAAAAAGACCGTGCAGATATCCTATTCGGGGTTGAGCAAGGTGTAGATTTCATTGCTGCTTCTTTCGTTCGTAAAGCAGCAGACGTTCTTGAAATCCGTAAGCTTCTAGAAGACAACAATGCAACAGATATTAAAATCATCTCTAAAATTGAGAACCAAGAAGGAATCAATAACATTGATGAGATCTTAGAAGTTTCTGATGGTTTAATGGTTGCTCGTGGAGACATGGGTGTTGAAATTCCTGTTGAAGAAGTACCTCTTGTACAAAAAGAGCTTATCGAAAAATGTAACCATTTAGGAATGCCTGTTATTACAGCAACACAAATGTTAGATTCTATGCAACGTAACCCACGTCCAACTCGCGCTGAAGCAAGTGACGTAGCGAACGCAATCTTTGATGGTACAGATGCAATCATGCTTTCTGGTGAGACGGCTGCTGGGGACTATCCAGTTGAAGCTGTTCGCACAATGAACAGCATCGCACTTCGCGCAGAATCTGCTCTTGATTATTCAAAAGAAAAACTGTTTGCTGATTCAGTGGGCGTTTCAAGCGTAACAGATGCAATTGGTCAAGCAGTAGCAGATACAGCAATGACGCTTGATGTAAAAGCAATCTTAGCTCCAACGGAAAGCGGATATACAGCACGCATGATTTCTCGCTTCCGTCCAAAAGCAACAGTTGTAGCAATCACAAAAAATCAATCAACTTCTCGTAAGCTAATGCTTATGTCAGGTGTTGTTCCAATCGAAGGCAACACGTTTGAAACAATTGATGATATTACAAGTGATGCAACAAACCTTGCTGTTGATAAAGGTATTATTGAACACGGTGATCTTGTTATTCTTGCAGCTGGAATGCCGTTTGGTAAGTCTGGTTCAACAAACCTTTTAAAAGTTCACGTAGCTAACTAATTTAGGCAGAATACCGCATAAAGAGCGATAGCTCTTTATGCGATTCTATATTACATATTCTAATTTGGAGGAATTATCATGCCATTAGTATCAATGAAAGAAATGCTAAATACTGCTAAAGATAAAGGTTATGCAGTAGGTCAATTCAACTTGAACAACTTAGAGTTCACGCAAGCGATTTTACAAGCAGCACAAGAAGAAAAATCTCCAGTTATCCTTGGTGTTTCTGAAGGTGCAGGCCGTTACATGGGCGGATTCAAAACAATCGTGAAACTTGTTGAAGCACTTATGGAAGAGTACAACGTAACAGTACCTGTTGCGATTCACCTTGATCATGGTTCAAGCTTTGAGTCTTGTGCAAAAGCTATTCATGCTGGCTTCACATCTGTTATGATCGACGCTTCTCACGGTCCTTTCGAAGAGAACATTGCGGTAACATCTAAAGTTGTTGAGCTTGCTCATTTCCACGGTGTATCTGTTGAAGCTGAGCTTGGAACTGTTGGTGGACAAGAAGATGACGTGATTGCTGAAGGCGTAATTTACGCAGATGCACAAGAATGTAAAGAGCTTGTAGAGCGTACAGGTATCGACTGCCTAGCTCCAGCACTTGGTTCTGTTCATGGTCCTTACAAAGGGGAGCCAAACTTAGGATTCAAGGAAATGGAAGAGATCAGTGGCCTTACAAACATGCCGCTTGTATTACACGGTGGTACTGGAATTCCAACAAAAGATATCCAAAAAGCGATTTCTTTCGGTACAGCTAAAATC
>NZ_FOXX01000030.1 GCF_900115845.1 Priestia endophytica DSM 13796
TTTACTCCGGGCAAGATGTGGGACGCGGCACAGTAGCATTATGAATCTACTTTTCCTCTTGCCAATACCCAAGCAAACCTGTGCACTATCTTGAGCTAATCCTTACGAAGCTTACAAACCTTCACTTTCGTTCACCATACTCATCTTCCCCTAGCAGTGTTCCGAGCCGTGCACTGGCTCTCTGTTTCCGCATTTCCGCATGCAACCCACGAATCCGTTGCCAGACACGCAGTTTTGGACAGGGATAGTTTTTGCGTCTAAACTAGTGGCGTGAGCCACACTATATAAAAGCGACTTCTTGTCGCACCATAACACGAATTATCGGAATTTACATGCTAAAAACCTTTTTTATTAAGAAAGAAGTCATATCTATTAATGAATCGGCAAATATTATCCAAGAGGTGATAATATGGATAAGAATAAGTTAAAACTCACATCTTCCGAAATAGGAACACTATGGGGAGAATATATGAACGGAACCATGACAGATGTAGTCAATCGATATATGTTCTCTACCATTGAGGATGAGTCAATAAAGGCCCTTTTTGAAGATGCTATCAAAACCTCCTCAAAACAAAAGAAACAAATCGTAGCTTTTATAGAAAATGAAGGGTTTCCAGTTCCCATTGGATTTACGGAGTCTGATCTCAATAAAGGTACTGAGAAGTTATTCACAGATATATTTTGCTTGAATTACTTACATATCATGACTTTGCATGGTTTGTTAGGACATACCACTTCATTAGGTGTTTCCGTCAGGGAAGACCTACGGCATTTTTACGATTCATGTGATAATGATGCGAAAAGGATGTATCATCAAACGATTGAGTTATTGCTTGAAAAAGGAAACTTTCAGAGAGATCCTTTATTTTATCCCGCAACAAATCCTGAATTTATTTCTAGCCAAGATTTCACAGATGGCATTTTCGGAAAAGGAAGACGTTTATCTGCACCAGAAATTATAAGTATTTCAGTCAACCTGAAAAAGAGTATTATGGCTAAAACGCTTTCTATCGCCTTCAGTCAAGTCGCTCAATCAAAAGAAGTGAGAAAGTTTTTAGAGGAGTCCGAGAACACAGCTGATAAACAGATACAAGTCTTTTCAAAAATCATGCACGCGGATAATTTACCCGTTCCTAGATCATGGGAAACAGAAGTGACCATTTCAACTGACTCCCCGTTTTCCGATAAGTTAATGTTGTATCATATTGGTTTCTTGTTCCAAGCTGCACAAGCGTATCACGGAACTGGTTTAGCATCAGCTATGCGAACGGACCTTGTCACAACTTATGAAGGCACCATTCTGAAAAATCTAATGGTAACAAAAAAATGGTTTAATATTATGGTGAAAAATAAATGGTTAGAACAACCGCCACTTGCTCCTAATAGAAAAGAAATTGCAAAGAGAAAATAATCAAAACACTATTTCTAAGGTATGTCTAAGTGAATAAGAATCCATTTAAAAAGCTAATGTGGAGTATTGCACTTCCTGGATTTGGTCAATATTTTAAAGGCACAGTTTTATTTATACTTGAATTTTTGATTCATGTACAAGCGAATTTTAACGAAGTTATTATTTTAAGTTTTCGAGGAGATATTTCATTAGCTATCCAACAAACGGATTATCCATGGTTTATGTTTTATCCGTATTTATATTCTTTTGCGATGTGGGATGCTTTTAAAGACGCGCGAGGAGGAAAAGACCGATATTCTTTTCTTCCTTTTATGTTTGGCGCTTATTTTGTAACCGTAGGAGTGATTTATTCCTTTTTAAACTGTATAAAGTATTTATTTTTAGTTTACATAAGACATCCTCAGGGAAGTAATAAAGGCTCAAACTCGTTGTCATAGAACGAGTTTGAGCTTTTTCTTGCCCATTAAGTATACTTTTACGGACACACAAAAATACTAGATAAAAAAAGAAACCTTTGGAATTTGTCATTCCGCGGGTTTCTTTTTTATCATTCTACTCTTTTTCTCGAATAACTAACAAAACACCAATTAAAATCAAAAGTGAACCGATCCAAAATGTTCCCCCGATCTTTTCACCTAACAAAAGCCAGCCAAGGAATGTTCCAACTAGAGGTTGAAAAAAGAAAAATAACCCTCCACTCGAAGCATTTAATAATTGTAATCCACGATTCCAAAGGATAAATGCACAAGCTGTTGACACAATACCTAAATATAAAAGGCCACTCCAAATTGTCGGATGACTTAATTGAGCCATAGAAATCTCATTTAATCCTTTTAGAACAAAAGGGGTTAGGATGACAAGAGCAACTAAAATAGAATACGTTGTCACCACTAGTGGTGAATAGCTGCTTGGAACACGTTTGATAAGAACTGACATAAGAGCCCATGTTAAGGCTGCCACCAAAAGAGAAATACCACCAAGTTGGCTAGACATATCTATATTACCGTTCCCCACAATGAGAAATACTCCTATTGTAGCTAAGCAAACAGATATCCCTTTTTTCATATTTAACCGTTCTTTAAGAATGAATCGAGCAAAAATCACCATAAAGGCGGGTGTAGAAGATGTAATGATAGCTCCCATTTGAGCTGAAGATAACATTGTGCCATATTCTTGCGTAACAATAGAAATTGTATTGCCCACTATACCAATAAGGGCAATTAACAAGAAATCTCGTCTATAGATCTTCCAAGACTGTCTTTTTATTAGACCAATGATAAAAAGAACAACAATCGCCACTAAATATCTCATCCACACCAATTCTAATGGTGGAATTACATCTACAACCACTTTTACTACAACATACATGCCGCCCCAAATGCTGGAAGCCAAAGCTAAATATATAGAACCTAATAAGGTGTTTTTCATTTTTTGTACCCTCCGTTTTTAAAAATTAGGTCAATGAATGCCCTAACGGAGAGAAGTAGTCACTTTACTCCATTAAGGACGGAGAAGTGCTACTGGTACATCATTTTCAAATAATGGAGCTAAAAACATTTCGCTTCACCTCAATTTTACTCTAATAGGACTATTATACAGGGGTTTTGTTTAATCGAAAATCTCTTTAGGGTAAAAGATCCACCGTCTATTAAATAGGACATTTTCATAAGCTGGTTTTCTCTAAAAAGATATATGCCTTATACAAAACTAGTCAACATAACACGCCTTATCGGCCCTGAAAAAGGATCCCCGTTTAAAAGATTCTTCAGCCTCTTCAAGGGTTTCTCCTACCATTTAGGGTTGGATTAGTAATATACTGTTTTATATCTATAAAAAGAAGGGAAGAGGAGCAGTGGGAAAACAAGTATATATTATTCATGGATACGGAGCTTCACCAACTAATCATTGGTTTCCATGGTTAAAAGAAAAATTAGTAGCAGATGATCATCAAGTTTCAGTTCTTCACATGCCAAATTCGTCTGATCCCAAGAAAGAAGAATGGTTGGAAACATTAGCTAATAACATAAAGAATGTAGATAACAATACTTATTTTGTAACACATAGCTTAGGGTCTATCACACTATTGAACTACCTAGAACAATTAGACCCATTACCAAGCTTTGGAGGCTTTATTCTTGTTTCTGGCTTTTCTGAATCATTATCATCCTTACCTTCGTTAAACCCTTTTACGGTTAAAGAGGTGGATTATAAAAAAATAATTTCTGCCACTCATTCACGTGCTGTTATTGCTGCAAAAGATGATTCTATTGTTCCTTTTCAATTCAGTCAAAGTTTATCAAAACAATTGAATACATCCTTTTATCCTATTGAAAAGGGGGGGCATTTTCTAGAAGATGATGGGTTCTTTACTTTCCCATTGGTTCATGATGTTTTAAATAATATGATGAAAACGGGATGAATAATGAGGGTGTCACCTTTTCGTGACACCTTAAAACTAAAAAATGTATCTAAACAATCTGGCCCGATTGTTGAATAAGATTTCCAATAATCAAATGAATACTCTGTACGAACTTAGTTCACATAATGTAAGTTCGAAGAATTAAGAAAGCACAAATCCATTGATTAATAACGGATTTGTGCTTTTTTGTTTGACTTATGTATCCTTTTACAGACCTCTAGAAGCTCATTTGATATTTATCTCTTTGGCGTGTTAAAGAGTTAGATCATTTTTATGTTTTGGATAAAAAAGTAATTCAGAGGAGGGAATTATAAATAAATAGAGTTGTATATGATTTAAACTTAAGTTAATTTATGATTAACATAATACCTGAATCAAAAAAACTTCAACAAATAAGATGATAACACCTATAATAAAGGGTGAAATAGAAAATTCCACATCCTCTTCGTCTATAACAACTTTTTTCTGAGATATCAGCTCACCTTTAACTAATTCATCTGATGAAATAGCATAGATTTTACTCAGTTTAATCAAATTGTCCATATCAGGATAATTCTTATTCGTTTCCCATCTGTAAATGACTCGTCTAGATACATTCACTTGTTGAGAAAGATCCTCTTGGGACATATTTTTCGCTTCTCTTAACTTTTTCAATCGCTGACCTAAATCCACTTTAATCACCTACCTCTCATTATTACTCTATAACAGATAAGTGAAATTATCTATAAACGCTTTGTAACAGGCATAAATCCCTAGTTATCATACTGTAACTTATAAGAAGTGATGAAATAAATTCAGTTGGAACGCCTTTAATCTTTTTTGGTAAGATTATCTAAAGGGATATTTTGTAGATAAATCTAAAGAAATATTTAGAAATATACACTACCTTTAATCATATCTTAGAGGCAGAAAAATTGGATAGTAACGTTAAAAGATAAAGGGAAAGAGGATGACATTATGTTACAAGAAACAGTTCATATTGCTGTACCAACAGGATTCTTTAAAGATGAATCTCTAAATATTCAAGGAACAATAGAACATATTAGATATTTGTATAATCAAGGAGTAAAATCTGTTTTGGTCTGTGGCTCCACCGGAGAGCAACATAGTTTAACACTTAAGGAGAAAATGGAGATACTAAGTCATTTAGTATGGGAAGAAGAACTTATCAATCGTATGGAAGTTATATTTGGTATATCATCCATTAGACAGTTAGAAGCAGAAGAATTAGCAAAGAGAATTTGTAATACAAAAGTAGCAGGCCTTTTGCTTGGATATCCACCTTATATTTTACCTACACAAGCAGAAGCAATGGTTTATACAAAGAGAATTATCAATCTTAGCCAGAAGCCTATTATTTTATATAATAACCCTAAACGAACTGGATTTGACTTATCATTAGAAAGTGTTGTCCAGTTAAGTAAGATAAATTCCGTGGTGGGAATAAAAGAAGCTGGGAATAAAGAAAGAGTTGGACTCCTGAAAAAACATATCAAAAGAAATAATTTTCATTTTTATGCTGGTGGAGAAGTAGAATTAGAAGAAAAAGTATTACAAGGATTTAATCGACTTTCTTCTATTGCTGGAAACATCTTTCCTATAGAATGTAAGGAATGGTTTAGTAAAATGCTCACTAATCAAGAGATAACGGAGCAAGAACAAAAAAAGATGAAAACCATTATTGAACAAGTATATCAAGGAAGTCCTTTAGTAAATGTAAAAGAAACGATAAATAAAAGGGGGATTTCATTAGGGATTTGTAGAAGTCCACTTGGAAATGTGTGATTGAAATATATAAAAGAATCCTACTTTTCTATGAAGTAGGATTTTCTTCTGCTTGCTATATCCAGTATTTCACATGATTGAGTTCAAGACATCTACCTATTATTTAACAACGTTTCCATCTAAAGTCTGGTTTCTCTCCTTCTGATAAAGGGAATTAAACCCAAAAAGTCAACCTCAAAAGGAGACAATCATGGTTACAATTGAATCGATCGTAATAGGGATTGTATTCATCATCATTCAACTATACGCATTAACAATTGTCGAACGCTCTCCAATAGGGGAGCAAAAGCTGCTGTCATTATCCGGCGGTGTAGCTATTGCTTATGTGTTTATTTATATCTTACCGACGCTTCATGGGAAACAAGAAGAACTTGGAGGATCGCTGGCCCTTGATACTGAACTTTATTTTCTTGGTCTTCTCGGCTTACTAGTCTATTTTTCGGTTTATTCATTTGCTGAGACGAAGGCAGCAACACAGCTAAAAGAACAGACCGTTTATATGGTACAGGTAAGTTTCTTTATGGTTTATTCTTTTATCATTTCTTATGTCGTGTTTTCGTCTGATGTCCAGCGAGTCGAATCACTATTCTACGGATTGGCTATCAGCCTTCACTTTATTGGGTTGTCCTACCATTTAGGAAAAGAACATCATCGCTTGCACAAAAACAGAGGTCGCTATATGCTTGCCGGAGCAACTTTGTTTGGAGCAATCGTAGGCATTTTTGGTCCCTCATCAGGCCTATTTGTTGAGTCGATGATTGCTTTTAGTTCGGGTGCAATGTTATTTAATGTTATCAGCAAAGAACTCCCTTTCGAAAAGAACGCGCACTTGCCAACCTTTTTAATCTCATCTCTTGTCTACGCCGCCACAATGATTGCGTTAAAAGCTTTTTTCAATTGGTAGGTAAGCGGCGAGGTACTTTGTAAGAAATAAGTGAATCGATTCTGGTGCAAATACTTGAAGAAAATATAATAAAGCGAAAGATTTCCAGTGACCCCTTGTTTTATGTTATGTATTGTATTCAAAAACAAAAAACTCCCTTGTGCAGTTCATAAGTCAGTAGTTTTTCTTGTTTTTATGATGTATATAATATACAAAGCTAGGTTACATAAAATATCTTCAAAGAAGTAATAAAAGCTTAACCTTGTTGAATGACAATGAGGTTGAGCTTTTATTACCCTTTAAGTATACTTTTACAAATCTCAAAAAAGGCGAACCATTTATAGAAGTGTTTGAACAGAAATTCTGTAATGAAATATAGGTTCTTCCTATTCAGCGATTTGGCCATTTAATGGAGGAAGAATCCTAAGAAAAATGGAATACTTATAGAAATGATAGTATGGTGTTTGGGGACAATGGCACTTAAACTATAGATGCACGTTAGTTTAGTAAAATAAGTAACTCTATTCAGAAATAAAGGCTGTAAATAATGAAAATATAAAAAACTTGGCGGGAGAAACAATACCTAAATGATTATAGGGAGGCAGAATTATGTCCAATAACGTAAGACCAAGAAGAATAATTTTAGATTTAGCAGTTACTTTAGATGGTTTTATTGAAGGGGAAAATGGAGAAGTTGATTGGTGCATCATGGATTCTGAGATGGGATTTATTAATTTCTTAAATCAAATTGATACTATTTTATATGGAAGAAAAAGCTATGAGTTATGGGGACAATTTACTCCAGGAATTGAAGATACTGAAACTGAAAAAGAACTTTGGGAATTAGTTCATAGTAAAGAAAAATATGTGTTTTCCAGAATGCAAAAAGGGACTGATCATAAAGCAATATTCATAAATGATAATATTGTGGAAGAAGTAAATAAATTAAAGAATAAGCCTGGTAAAGACATCTGGCTATATGGCGGAGCAAGTCTAATTACAACATTTATCAATTTAGGGCTTGTTGATGAATTTAGATTATCTGTTCACCCTGTTATTTTGGGAGAAGGAAAACAGTTGTTTATGGATATAAAAAAGAGGTTGAATTTAAAAGTGATTAATACAAGAACGTTCTCTTCTGGCGTTGTGCAACTAATCTATCATTTGAATAGGAAGTAATAATATGGAAGACTTAAATTCGTGATAATAGAGTTCTTGAAACTACGACAACATAGTTTTATATATGTGACAAAGCTCGATTCATCGCAATTTTTAAAGGAGGAAAAAACAGTATGAAAATCATAGTTACCAGCATATTTGTACAAGATCAAGACAAGGCACTAGAGTTTTATTCAGAAACGCTGGGTTTTGTAAAAAAGCAGGACGTTCCCGCCGGTGAATTTAGGTGGATAACGTTAGTTTCTCCTGATGATCAAGACGGTACAGAGCTCTTGCTCGAACCGAATGTCCATCCAGCTGCCAAAGAGTATCAAAAGAAGATATTTGATGAAGGCATTCCAGCAACAATGTTTGGTGTTACAGATGTTCATAAAGAGTACAAACGATTAATGGAACAAGGCGTGAAGTTTACTATAGAGCCGACAGAAATGGGCGAAGTCACGCTGGCTGTCTTTGACGATACATGCGGCAACCTTATTCAGATAGCTCAGAAGTAACTTTATCAAAAATGATTTTGTGCGCATCCTGGAAAGGTGAAAGAGAACTATGCTAAATTCTTATTAGACCAACTATAATCTTACAAGGACTGCATAGTTTGGAATCAAACCCCCTTGTTAGAGGATAGATGCTGTTTGTATATCTGTCTTTTTTATTTGGGAATAACTATATCTCTCGTTGATCTTATCTATGCGTCCTTCTATGGAGGATATTTTAATGAATCACTTAAAAGAAAAGATTGCTATTATAACAGGAGCAAGTCGTCTAAAAGGTATCGGAGCTGCTATTTGTAGAGAGTTAGCCGAAACAGGATATCATATATTTTTTACTTATTGGACGGATTATGATAAAGAAATGCCTTGGGACTTTGAATTAGATGAGCCAATGATATTAAAAGAAGAGCTCGTACAAAAAGGGGTCAGAGTGTCATGTATGGAGCTAGATTTATCTCATCCTGATGCACCTGAAAAACTTTTAAATAGAGTCATTAAAGAACTTGGTCATCCAGATATCTTAATTAATAACGCAGCATTCTCAACTAATACCGAGTTTTCTAACTTAACTGCAGAAGAATTAGATAAACATTATATGATAAATGTTCGTGCGACAACACTTTTAAGTATTCAATTTGCACAAAAGTTTAATAAGAACAGGGGAGGGAGAATCGTCAATCTTACTTCCGGTCAATTTCAAGGACCAATGCTTGGCGAATTAGCATATGCAACGACAAAAGGTGCCGTTGATGCTTTAACTATTACGCTATCGGCAGAACTTGCCTCTTTGGGAATAACAGTCAATGCCATAAATCCAGGACCAACTGATACTGGATGGATGACAGAAACGATTAAAAGTCACCTAAAACCATTGTTTCCTTTCGGTAGGGTAGGGGAACCAAAAGATGTTGCAAAAACGATAAAGTTTCTAGTGAGTAATGAAGCGGATTGGATTACAGGTCAAATCATCCATTCAGAGGGTGGGTTTAAAAGATAGATGAAACAAAAAGTCAATTCCATTAGAGGAAATCGGCTTTTTTAGTTTTAAATTGCGTACCATACAAAATTCCCGAAATGTTGGCGGTACCCCTATTAAGCCAACTAGAATTAAATTTCACCTTAAATATTTATGATAAAGTAGAAGGAAACCAAGTCAATCATTTCGGTTTTCAAGTTGAGACGCGCGAAGAAATAGCAGCCCATCAATTGCGATTAGAGAAAGAAGGATTTTTTGCTCGAGAAGAAATGGATACAATCTGTTGCTATGCTGTTCAAGGTAAATTTTTGGTAACAGATCCTGATGGTAACGAGTGGGAGTTGTTCTATACCAAATCAGATAGTGAAGTTCAGCAAATTGGGGCTTCCCTAGAGGTAGAAAATAATAAAACCCCCTCTTTTAATTGTTTCTGATTCTAACTCATTTTACTAAAAAAGCCAGAGCTTCCTTGGCGTGGAAGCTCTGGCTTACTTTATAATACTTAATTCCTTAGTTCACATAACAAGAAGTATCGGCAATGAAAAGAATTGGGTATCCAAAAGGGTTGTTACTATAATAACCGTTCTAGGAAGCATTCTAATGACCAACTATCCTAATTCTTCTTGACTAGTATAAATCAGTCCCAAGCTGTTACAGTGGAATTTCCGCCAGAATATTTGGCAAGATAAAATTCGGCTTGATCACCATCGACATAATCACCGATATTTTTAAAGACATGACAGCCATTTGAGTCAAAATCATTACTATCTGTACCTGCTGTTTTAAAGTAGGTACCTTTAACCCCATTAGATATTACTTCATCATCTGGATTATACGGATCTTCTTCAAATAACTGATAATAGCCTGGTTGACTATTAGAACTAAGACAAATTTTAAAATCGCCTCCACCGGATAGAAAGATTTTACTTTGATTGGTAAATTCATCGCTCCCTAGAGAATCCCAGTCACCACTACCATATTGCGGAACAGTATTTGCAAATACAGAAGAAGGAACGAACAACGTAACAATTAATGACATGACCAACATTTTAATTTTTTTCATAACTACCTCTCTTTTTTGAAGTTTTTATATTTTGATATTTCTAAAAATTTTAACATATTATACATATCCTTTCATGAGAGGTTATACCTGATTTTTTCTATTTGTTATTTTGTAATAAAAGGCTTGTTATTTTGGGATTTTGGTTACCTTGACATTTAAGACTAATACGAAAAATATCAGAAATATAGGTTATTGAATGAGATATTAGAAACATACATACTCTATACAAATCCAATTAACATAATGTTTCTTTTCCTTTAGGTATACTTTTATGACCCTTCCACCATCATTCATTTAGAATATATAAATTTCATATAGAAAAGAATTAGCTCTGGTGCAGAAGCTTCAGGACCATTACAAGTAATCTCTAAATCTTGGTCATACTGGAACTATTACTCTAAAAAAGGTGTATGATCGGTATGGAAAAGGGAAACTTGTTCAAATGAAAGCACTATCAGCCTGGTATTATCTTATTAACAGTTAGATGGTATCTACGATATAACTTGAGCTTTCGTGATTTGATGGAAGAAGGTCCGGCTACCTTAAAGTTTTTGTACCAGAACAAATTTTTATTAACTGCTCATGGTAAAATGTAATTTGAAATATATAACTATTGGGTGCGAAAAGATATACACCTATTTTTACTCCGCATGCGATGGGGAAATCATAAAAATTCTTGTGTTGTCGATGAGTAAGCACTTGTTATTTGGAGGAGATATAGCCATGGTTTTAAGTGTATTCAAAACGTACAGATCATCTCTTATTCTACTTGTCGCCATTTTAATTGGGGGGATAGTAGGATATGCTATCGGGCCAGCCGTAGCAGTTGTGAAGCCTTTTGGGGATTTGTTTCTTAATTTAATGTTCATGATTATTGTGCCACTTGTTTTTTTTAGTGTCGCTTCTGCGATTGCAAACATGAACGAAATGAAACGCCTTGGGAAAATTATGCTGGGTATTGCTGTTGTATTCATAGCCACTGCTGCTATTTCAGCAGTTTTAGGATTTATAGGAGCATCTCTTTATAATCCATTACACAATGTAGATACTTCTGCCATTAAAGAGTTAATGGGAGACAGTGAAAATACAACAGAGAACATGACGCTTTTAAATCAGCTCGTTAACACGTTTACCGTACCTGATTTTGTAAATTTATTTTCGAAAGAACATATTTTACAATTAATTGTCTTCGCCATCATTTTCGGTATCGCTACGACGATGGCTGGAGAAAAAGGACAACCTATGGCTAAATTTCTGACGTCTGGTCAAGAAGTATCAATGAAAGTTGTTAAAATTGTCATGTACTATGCTCCGATTGGGTTAGGTTGCTATTTTGCTACTGTAGTAGGAGAGCTAGGTCCAAAAATCTTGCAGGGATATGCTAGGGCATTTATTCTTTACTTATTAATTGCAATCGTTTACTACTTTGGTTTCTTTACTCTATACGCGTGGATGGCTGGGGGCAAAGCGGGAATTAAGCTGTTTTGGAAAAATGCAGCTGCTCCTTCTATTACAGCTATTGCTACTTGTTCTTCTGCCGCATCTATTCCCATTAATTTAGATGCAACGAAGAAAATGGGTGTACCATTAGATATTGCTGAAACGGTTATTCCATTAGGAGCAAACACGCATAAAGATGGTTCTGTTATCGGTGGTATTCTAAAGATTGTTTTCTTATTCAGTTTATTTGGCAAAGACATGACGTCTGCTACAAGTATTCTCAGTATTTTAGGCGTAGCCTTTTTGGTTGGAGCAGTAATGGGAGCTATTCCTGGAGGAGGGATGATTGGCGAAATGTTAATTATTACGATTTATGGTTTTTCACCAGAAGTGCTGCCAATCATTGCTGTCATTTCAACGATTATTGATGCTCCTGCTACACTGCTAAATAGTACAGGAAATACAGTAACAGCGATGCTTGTTACACGTTTTACAGAAGGTAAAGATTGGATTAATAAAATCAGGAATAATGATAGAGTCGCCTAAATAAAAAGGCGGGGAAAAAAGATTTATTGTCTGTTTTTCCTGCTTTTTTGTTTAAAATAATTAATTAAAGTAATGTTAAGGAAATAACAATTAATGAGTGGAATAGTTACTCTTTAGATGTTGCACCAGAACCTTATAACAAATAGGTAAAATTAGCTACAAACACTTTGTAACAAGGTGTAAACACTAGTTAACCTAAAACATGTGCGAGGAAGATATAAAACAAAGGTGGCTTTTATAAGAGACACCTTTGTTTAAATTCTATATTTCTAGTGAGGAGTTTTTGTAGCAACACCGTTTGTCATATTATGTTCTAACACGGCTGCATGCTTAGTTTTAGTAAAAAGTAGTCCACAAATGGCGATGACTAATTGTGTACCAATTAATACATAAAAGCCAGATGAAATATTGTTGTTTCCATTTAAGCTAATAATGTAGCCCATGATAGCAGGGATAAAGGCGGAGATAAAGTTCCCTAGTCCATTGATTATCCCATATGTACTTCCTACACTTTTGGGATCAGATAAATGTTGAACCAATGTTGGAATGGCAGCTCCTTGAATTCCCCAAAAACCGTTGGCTAGTATAAGTCCTAAAATAATCATGATTATGTTGTTCGATGTAATCGTTAAGATGATGGACAAAGCAGTAGCCAATCCGCCAACAAAAAATATCATGGTCATTTTTTTGTTGGCAATTCGATCAATAATATATCCACCCAAAAATTTGGATAAAATACTAAAAATGAATGGTAAAGAAGAGATAATGCCCATCTGTTTAATGGAAAAACCTTTTTCATCTAATAAATATGCTGGTAACCATGAACTGCTTCCCCATAAGTAACTTAGTGTAGCGACTTCGATTATGAGCACCCATATAAGCCCTGGCGTTTTCAAAGCGGTAATAAAAGTATTAGTTAACTGCTTGATAGACCTTTTACCCTCATTCTGATGATGTTTAGATGGCTGAATGAAAAATAAAATGAGTGGCAGCCCAATTAATATATTAAAAGCACTTAATATATAGAAAGATGATACCCAACTAAATTGATAAATAATAAAAGTGATAATGGGGAATCCAATTGATAGACCGATAGAGACCCCCATTGAACTAACTGCATTTGGCTTTCCCCTTTCATGGGAGTTAAAGTGTTCATTAACGTACATCGTTTTTAAAGAGAAAAGAGGTCCCTCGCTCGCCCCTAGAATAGCTCTAAAAATTAGTAAAATAAATATTGAGCCGGCAAGAGGTGAGATTGCAGTGAAAATAGCCCATAAAATAATGCTAAGAATCAATCCGCGTCGGTATCCTAAAAAAGTTTCAAAAATGGGTGTTATAAAAAAAGCTGACAATCCGTAGCCTATTAAAAAAATCGTCATCAATTGACCCTGCAGAATCCTATTGTCGTGGAGTTCAAATGCTGTTAAAAAATCATTATTTGTGATTAAAACAGAAACATTTATTCGATCAATATAAGCAATAATAACAATAATTAATAGCGCTAAAACTCCTAACCATCTCTTTTGTAATGAAATCTTCTCCATTAAAATCCCCCTCTTGAATAGTGTAATCAATTTATTAAACCTTTAAAAATTCAAGTTCCTTTATATTGTTTTGTATATGAAACAGCGTTTTATTTATTTAATATATAATAGAATGTTCAGAAAATATAGTCAATACAATTCTGGTGCAAAGCTTACATCTATTTGGAAGAGGTATATAGGTTAAATTCTTGTTTTTCTTATTGAACTAAAGGGGCAGGGGATTTTAATAAAGGAATGAATTTTATGGTAAATTTAGATAGAAATAAGTAAGGTTTTTATTTACAATAGCAGATTTAGACGAGCATAAGCAGAGATATATTATTGAAGGAGATTACTAGAGGAGAGAAAGGGGCGGTTATATGAATTTTAATATGAAAGAAGCTACTGAGGTTTTAGAGCGTACACCACAAACATTGGAATGTTTTTTATCTAATTTATCTAAAGGATGGTTGCAATGCAATGAAGGTGAAGGCACTTGGAATGTCTCAGAAGTAATTGAGCATCTCATTGAGGGAGAGAAAAATAATTGGATACCAAGGTTAGAAATGATTCTTCAGGAAGGTGAGAGTAAACCATTCCCTCCATTTGATCGTTATTCACATTTAAATGAAAGGCCCGACAGATCGATTGAACAAAAACTGCTTGAGTTTAAAGCGATTAGAATCCAAAATATAACCAGCCTTAAGGGGCTTATTGAATCTCACTTGCATCTTGAAAAGACGGGTTCACATCCTGAGTTAGGTATAGTGAAGTTAAAAGAATTGCTTTCTACGTGGGTTGTTCATGATTTAACGCATATTGCCCAAATTGTACGTGTAATGGCTGAAAGATACAGAGCAGACGTTGGACCTTGGAAAGAATATTTGGGTATATTGAAGAGGTAATGATGAAAGGAGAAAAAGTTAACTTCCAGAAATAAAAGTCTCATTTCACATAATTTTGGTTATTAGAACAAAAAAAGCGCAGATTCATTCAGTCACAACGAGTTTGCGCTTTTTCTTTTTGTTTATATATTTTTTTACGGATGAGTAGTGAAACATTATTTATATAACCAAAACATGAGGTTTAGAAAGAGTTGCATGTTTTAGCCTTTTATAAAATATGTTTTGTATGAACAATACCGAGTTAAGTGTGCCAAAAGGAGGCTTTCGTACAAAAGAAGATAACAACGCCAATCAACCGATTAATTTCGCTTATCCTTTATAAATATCCTCGCAGCTCCCGTTTTTTAAAATGGCAATAATAAGGTTTAATAGCTCGGTAATCGCCGTTCCGTTTCTAGAAAATGTCCTTCTGCACTTGTAATCGTTTAATGCTAGTATCCGCCAACCGATTATTAGAGCATTGTCTATTCTCCTACGTATCGGCTCCCCTAGGCTTTTGCTACATTTACTCGACCTTTCTCGTATGAACGAGTTAAAATATGGAGTTCAGTCGAACCGGCGTCTTTTAAGTGCTCATCTAGTATTACATAGTGCTGTGTTTATATGCTTTTAAGCCTTCCTCAATGTCTCGTTTACTTCTAACTCTTTTACCGTTTCTCCTTCAATTAACACTGGTTGATAATAGGTTTCTTTTGGTAAATTTTTTCTTCCGTGTAGCTTCTTAATGATCCAATCAGCTGCATCGCGTCCCATTTGTTCCTGGGGGTGGGTCAATGTCGTTAGGTTGATATTAGCATTTTTGGAAATATAAGAATTGTCCTGGCCAATAATTGATAGTTTTCCCGGAACAGAAATATTAAGTTGTCTGCATACATTTGCTACTTCCAATCCTACTTCGTCGTTATAGCAAACAATTGCAGTCAACACGTCTCTATTTTTATTTAGAAACTCTTTCAAATTAGTGTATAAATCCAGCTTTGTCTCTGTATCGAACGAAAGCACTTGCTCTGGCTGAAATCGTAATTTGGCTTCTCCGAGCGCTTTTATATACCCCTTCATTCGATACTTTCCTTGTAAATCATCCATCTTTGAAATGAGTCCAATTTGTGTGTGTCCTTTCGAAATTAATTCTTTTGTTGCAAGATAGCTAGACTGCACATCATCGAGACAAAAGAAAGGAACATCTAATTCTTCATAATGAGCATTGATCATTATGAATGGAACATCCTGTTCCTTGAACGATAGGTAGTAAGAAATATTGGGATTATATAGATTGCTTTTCGTAGGTTCAACAATCAACCCATCCACGCCAAATGACAACATCATTTCCAAAGCTTTTTTTTCTTGTTCCACATCATTATTTGTACTAGCTAATAGTAACGAATAATTATCCTCATTCAATCTCCCTTCAATTCCACGAATAATGGAGGGGAAAATGTAATCAGAAATGTAGGTCGTGATTACACCGATTATTTTGCTATTGGAATTTCCACCAGACTTGGATTGATATTGGTTACTAACATAAGTGCCAGATCCTTTTTCACTTCTTAAGAATCCTTCTTTCGATAGTTCTGAAATGGCCTTTCGAACAGTGTGTCGGCTAACTTTGTACTTTTCTTGAATGGAGGATTCAGTAGGGATTTTTTCTCCTACGTTGTAATCTCCTGAAAGAATTTCACTTTTTATATCATCAATAATGACTTGATACTTTGGTTTCATTTAACTCACTTCCTTTATAGTTGTTCACGTGCAAATTTATTCAATTGAAATATTTATACGTACATATTTTATCGCAGTTTTGAATGTTTTAAAAGATTTCACCTTATTTTTGTACAAATAACCAAACAATTATAATTTTTTTGTTTGGGTTTTATGTGACGATAAACCCCTTTATTATAAGTTTTAAAGGGGAGGGTGTGGTGGAATTATCGTTATAATATTTGTAAGTATGTATAATATTTATGTTGACAAATGTACGTACAAAAAATATACTGAGGTTGTTAATAAAATTAAGCGAAAAGGAAAGCGCTTCCTTTCGATTATAGATATTGAAACCGCTGTCAGAGGAGGGGATTAATGTGAAAACGAATCGATTAAACATTAAACAAGCGATTACTGAGGGAGAAACTTCACTTGGAATTGAATTCGGATCCACACGCATCAAAGCAGTGTTAGTTGATAATCGTTTTGAAACAATCGCATCTGGAAGTTATGAATGGGAAAACCTTTTGGAAGATGGATTTTGGACGTACAACTTATTGGATATTATCACTGGTTTGCAATCAGCTTATAGTGAAATGAAGCAAGAAGTTGAACGAAATTATGGAATCACAATTCGAACAATTGGTTCTATTGGATTTTCTGCTATGATGCATGGGTATATGGCTTTTGATCACACTGGTGAGCTACTTGTTCCGTTTCGGACTTGGCGTAATGCAACAACCAGTGTTGCAGCAAAGGAATTAACTGATAAATTCCAATTCAATATCCCTGAACGATGGAGTATTGCTCACCTTTATCAGGCAATATTAAACGAAGAAAAACATTTACCGCGTATTGATCTTATTACCACTTTAGCTGGATATATTCACTGGTTATTGACTGGTAATAGAGCAATTGGCATTGGAGATGCTTCGGGCATGTTCCCAATTGATGAATCAACGCAGGATTACAATGAATTGATGGTGGAGCAGTTTGATGAACTAATTGCAACGAAAGGTTATCCTTGGAAGCTAAAAGATATTCTTCCTAAAGTCTATATCGCAGGCGAGCAAGCAGGTGAATTAACCGAAATTGGAGCAAAAATTTTGGATAAATCACAAAACTTACAACCAGGCATTCCACTTTGCCCACCAGAAGGTGATGCTGGAACAGGGATGGTTGCTACGAATAGTGTGAGAAAACGTACCGGAAATGTCTCAGTAGGAACTTCAGTCTTTGCAATGATTGTATTAGAGAGAGAACTTTCAAAAGTATACCCAGAAATTGATTTGGTAACTACACCAAACGGTAGTCCAGTTGGAATGGTTCATGCGAATAATTGTTCAAGTGATATCAATGCTTGGCTGGGATTGTTCCGTGAATTTTCTGAAGCAATGGGGCAAAAGGTTGAAATGAATAAATTATTCCACGTGCTGTTAAATAAAGCTTTAGAAGCCGATCCAGATGGTGGTGGTTTGCTTAGCTACGGTTATTTCTCAGGTGAAAATATCACTGGATTAGAAAAAGGCCGACCATTATTTGTCCGCTCGCCTGAGAGTAATTTCAATTTAGCAAACTTCATGCGGACTCATCTTTTTACTGCTTTTGGTGCTTTGAAAATCGGAATGGATATTTTGAAAACTAAAGAAAATGTCGCAATTGATAGTATTTTAGCTCACGGTGGTTTATTTAAAACCCCTGTTGTTGGACAAAAAATTGTTGCAGCTGCAATGAATGCTCCAGTTTCAATTATGGCAACAGCCGGAGAAGGCGGTGCGTGGGGAATTGCTATTCTTGCTTCTTACATGATGAACAAAGATCAAAGAGAAAGCTTAGAGGACTTCCTTGACAAAAAAGTCTTTGAAGAGGTTGATAGACAAGAAATTTACCCTGATAGATTTGATGTTGAAGGATTTGAAGAATTTATCGAACGATATAAAAAAGGTTTAGTGGTTGAGCAGGCTGCTGTAGATAATTTGATTTTATGAGTGGAAAACTGGAGGGATTGATGTGTTAGAAAAACTGAAAGAAGAAGTGTTTCAAGCCAATTTGGACTTACCTAAACATGGACTCGTGAAATACACATGGGGAAATGCAAGCGCTATTGATCATGAAAGCGGTTTATTTGTTATCAAACCTAGTGGTGTTGATTATGAAACAATGAAAGCTAGTGATATGATCGTTGTTGATTTAGATGGAAATGTTGTGGAAGGAGCGTTGAACCCTTCATCAGATACACCGACTCACGCAGTCCTTTATAAGCATTACCCAGAAATCGGTGGCATCGTGCACACTCATTCAACTTGGGCGACAATTTGGGCTCAAGCAGGCCTTGATGTTCCAGCGATGGGGACCACTCATGCGGACACATTTTATGGCTCCGTACCATGCGCGCGCTTCTTGACACAGGAGGAAATTGATCGCGGTTACGAAGTGGAAACGGGCAATGTAATCATCGAAACATTTGAAGAGCGTGGGTTAGATATTTTAGCAGTTCCCGGTGTCTTACTTCATGGTCATGGTCCATTTACTTGGGGCAAAGATGCAAAATCAGCGGTAATAAATAGTGTGGTATTAGATGAAATTGCGAAAATGAATTTATTTGCACGAGAACTAAATCATTTTGCTGAAGAATTACCACAACGTATTTTAGATAAACACTATTTACGAAAGCATGGGAAAAATGCCTATTATGGGCAAAAGTAATACAAACTATGAAAATATCAAACTATTAAATTAAGAAAAGAGGGTTATTATGTTAACAACAGAAAAAAAAGAATTTTGGTTTGTCGTAGGTTCACAACATCTTTATGGGGAAGAAGCGTTAGCAGAAGTCAAAGCACACGCACAAACGATGACCGATGCATTAAATGAAAGCGGTATTTTACCTTACCGACTTGTATTGCAAGATTTAGCTGTTAGTGCAGATAAAATCACAAGCATCATGAAAGAAATCAACTATCGTGACGAGGTTGCTGGTGTTATCACTTGGATGCATACTTTCTCGCCTGCGAAAATGTGGATTCGCGGAACAAAATTATTACAAAAACCATTACTTCATTTAGCAACACAATTCAATGAAAGTATTCCTTGGACAACGATTGATATGGACTTCATGAACCTAAACCAATCAGCTCATGGTGATCGTGAATATGGTTTTATCAATGCCCGTTTGAACAAACAAAATAAAGTTGTCGTAGGTTACTGGCAACGCGCTGAAGTGCAACAGCAAATTGCAGACTGGATGGACGTAGCGGTTGCTTATAACGAAAGCTTCAACATCAAAGTCGCTCGCTTTGGTGACAACATGCGTAACGTTGGAGTCACTGAAGGGGATAAGATTGAAGCACAAATTCAATTTGGATGGACAGTTGACTATTTTGGTATTGGAGACCTTGTTCAATACGTGAATGATGTTAAGGACGAAGAAATTGATGATTTACTCGCAGAATATGCAGATCTTTATGAATTTGATTATGGTACTTACAGTAAGGAAGATTGGGAGAAGAGCGTAAAAGTACAAGCAAGCTATGAAATCGCCATTAAACGTTTCCTTGATGATGGGGGTTACAATGCCTTCACAACTAACTTCGAAGTTTTATATGGTATGAAACAGCTTCCTGGTCTTGCAGTCCAACGTTTGATGGCACAAGGATATGGCTTTGCTGGTGAAGGAGATTGGAAGACTGCAGCGCTGGATCGCTTACTCAAAGTGATGAGCCATAACCAATCAACTGGCTTTATGGAAGATTACACATATGAATTAGCTGCTGGTAAAGAATCAGTCCTTCAATCACATATGCTTGAAGTAGACCCAACTTTAGCAAGTAATAAACCAAAAATTATCGTATCTCCATTAGGTATTGGTGATCGTGAAGATCCAGCACGGTTAGTATTCGACGGTAAAGCAGGGGACGGCGTGGTTGTTTCAATGGCTGACTTTGGCATTCATTATAAACTTTTGATTAACGAAGTTTCTTTATTTGAGCCAACTGTTCCAGCGCCAAAACTTCCAGTAGCCCGTGTGCTTTGGGACATTAAGCCAAACTTCCAGGATGGGGTTAAAGCTTGGATTGAGAATGGTGGCGGTCACCATACAGTTGTTTCATTAAATTTAACAACAGACCAAATCATCACCTATGCAAAACTTGTTGACTTAGAATACGTAGTTATTAATTAATGTCTCTACCCTCCGAGGAAGTTTTGCTTCCTTGGAGGGAAAATATATATAAGTAAAAAAATAATGGATTACTTCTGCCTTGCTAAAGATGTGACGGAACAAGTATTTGGAGAAGCTGCGAAAGATTTCATTGGGAAAATAGATGAAACAGTCGAATTCGATCATAACTTTATCCGTGACAACGGTGTGGATATTCTGGAATTTAAAGAATAGAAATGAGAACCATTAGCGAGCTAATCAAATCATGATCCTCTTATTCGTAAGAGTGAGTGTGGTCTTCAGGAAAAAATGAAAGCGCTTATAACATTGAAATGAAACTATGTGATTTACGGGGAAACTCAGAAAATGTAAAGGAGAAATATTATTATGAGTAAAGTATCAAGTAAATTTATCTTCTTCTTTGGCTCATTTGCTGGTATCTTATTTGGTTATGATATCGGGATTATTGCTGGTGCCGAAGGACATATCCAGCAAGATTTTAATTTGAGTCCATTATGGTTAGGAATTGTTGTATCTTCTTTAATGGGTGGAGCTATCATTGGCTCAATTTTAAGCGGTTTATTAGGGGATAAATTTGGACGTAGAAAATTAATTCTCATTGCCTCTCTGATTTTCTTGGTAGGTGCGCTTGGTTCGGCTGTTGCACCAGATAAAATCACCTTGACGATTGCTCGTATCTTCTTAGGAATAGCAGTCGGCACAGCGTCTTCTTTAGTTCCTGCATACATGTCCGAAATAGCACCAGCGAATGTTCGTGGGAAACTTTCAGGTTTGAACCAATTAATGATTGTAATTGGATTGTTGTTAAGTTATATCGTAGCTTTCATTTTTGAGCCAATTCCAAACAGTTGGAGATTAATGCTCGGTAGTGCTGGTATTTTTGCTATCGTATTATACCTTGGTGTACTAAAACTTCCAGAATCACCTCGTTACTTAATTAAAAATGGTATGGCAGATAAAGCACGTGAAGTATTAACTTCTCTTCGCGCTTCAAAAGACGAAGTAGATGCTGAAATTTTAGAGATTAAAGATGTTGCCGAACATGAAAAATTAGGTATTGGCCAATTATTCCATAAGAAATTCCGCATGGCTTTAATTATCGGGGTTGGGATGGCGACCTTCCAACAAATTCAAGGATCAAATTCAATCGTTTATTATGCCACAAGTATTGCACGCAAAGCTGGTTTAGCACCGCAAGTAGCTGCTGGATTTACTGTTATTGTTGGTGTGATCTTCGTGGTGACAACCATTATTTTCTTGCAATTTGTTGATAAATATAACCGTCGTACAATTCTTACTGTTGGTGGCGCAGGTATGGCTCTTTCATTCTTTGCACCGGCAATTCTTGGAGCGTTAGGAATGAATGAAAGCGCACTCAACTGGGTAACGTTAATCGCGCTTTGCTGCTTCATCCTTTGCTATTCGTTTTCTTGGGCACCACTTACTTGGATTATTGTTGGGGAAATCTTCCCACTTTCTGTACGCGGAATCGGTGCTGGTATTTCATCTGCCTTCAACTGGACAGGTTCACTTGTCGTTGGACTTGTTTTCCCAATTCTTGCTGATATGTTTAGTTTAGGAGTCATCTTCTCATCCTTCGGTATCATTTGTATTTTAGGATTACTCTTTGTACGTTTTGTAGTTGTAGAAACGAAAGGGCGTAGCTTAGAACAAATCGAAATAGAAATGGCAGCTCGTTCTGAAAAAAGAATTAGTTAGGGTAATTGAAGTGTAATAAATATAGTGAAGCAGGATCAAGCTTCGATGGGGGCAAATACGTAGAGGTAAACTGCGCAACTGTCTCCATCGATATATTTGGTACTTCAGCTCTCGGAAATATGGTTTACGAAAAATTTGGTTTCACAGCCAAAAATACCATTGCAAAATATAAAGAATTAGTTTGATTGTTAGTTCCCGCTATGAAATGAAGGGGCATTCAACGCGCTCCTTTGATTTCCTTCCTAAAAAATGTTTGAAATGTTCTGTTTTGGCCTTTATTTATCAAAATTACTGAAGAATTTAATTGTGAAAGGGGCCGGGAAAAATGAAATTAACACAAAGTCCATTTGGAGATAAAACATTACTGTTTACTATTGAAAATGATAATGGAGTGATAGTAGAAGTTACAAACTTTGGTGCAAGAATCGTCAATCTTTTTGTCCCAACGGATTCAGGTTATAAGAACATAGTATTGGGATTTGACTCTATTGAGGATTACAAGAAAGAAACATACTGCGGAGCAACAATAGGAAGAGTCGCTGGAAGAATAAAAAATGGTGAATTTTCACTTGATGAATCACTTTACAAAACGTCTGTAAATCAATCAGGGAATACTTTACACGGTGGAACCTCTGGATTTGATGAGAAAATTTGGAATTATGAAGTAAATGAGACGGATCAAAGCACATCAATCATCTTTTCAACAAATTCACCCCATAGTGAGAATGGTTTTCCAGGGAATTTAGAAGTAAGTGTGACTTATACATTAGACAACTTAAATACTTGGTCAGTGAGTTATCAAGCCAAAAGTGATAAAGACACAATTTTTAATCCGACAAATCACGTCTATTTTAACTTAACAGGACATCCAAGTAAGCCAATCGATGATCATTCTTTACAAATATTTTCAGAAGAATTTGCACCAGTAAATACCGATACCACTGTAACTGGTGAAAAGCGAAGCGTAATTGAAACGCCTTATGATTTTCGAACTCCGAAAAAATTAAAATCAACCTTTGAATCCGTTGATGCAGAAGTGAAAAAGGTTCAAGGAATAGATCATCCATTCTTCCTTACTTGCTCAGAACTTGATCAAATTGCAGCGAAATTAATTAGTCCTGACGGAAAGATAAAAGTTGAGGTATATACAGAAGAGCCTACGATAGTCGTTTATACTGCGAATATTGTGGAAGGTGTACCACTTATGCACGGAGAAAAATTAATTCAACACGGTGGAATAACATTTGAAACCCAAGTTGCTCCAGGAGCTATCGAGTTTGAAGATTTTGGAGATATTATTCTTCTTGCAGATGAAAATTACGCTTCCCAAACAAAATACAAAATCAGTTTTTAGGGATGTAGCTATGGAAATATGGAAGGTAAATTTCTAAAATATAGTCAAATAGCTTTTTTTGATCCTAATGGAAATTTAGTTCATTCAAAAATTGAGGTGCCATCTGATAATCGTGAGGCTCTAAAAGTAGAAGAAACTCGTCAATAGTAGGAGAGTCGTGTACAGTTTTAATGGCTTTTAGAAAAAATGAGTAAGACATCATTATTATAAGAGGGAAATACTAAATCAAGAAAAGACCACCTTTTGCCCTGGACTGACCCCATGAAGTGAGACAAATAAAAAACACCTTTTCGTTAAAGATCGGATACAAATGACCGAACTATAACGTGGAGGTGTTTTTTCTATGGGAACAAGAGTAAGTTATCCAGTAGAAGTGAAAATGAAGGCGATTGAAATGAGGTTAGCAGGCGTGCCTGTAAAAGAAGTCATGGAAACCTTACAGATTCGGAATCGTACCCAACTGAAAACCTGGATGAGATGGTATAAGAATGGAGAGATGAAGCGACTAGAACAGCCTGTTGGAAAACAATATACTTATGGGAAAGGACCGCATTCTCAAGATGCATTCGCTAAATTAGAAGCTGAAAATCG
>NZ_FOXX01000024.1 GCF_900115845.1 Priestia endophytica DSM 13796
TAAAAGCCACCTTCTAACATATCCTCATGCGAAGATATGTGTTATCCGGTATTAGCTCCGGTTTCCCGGAGTTATCCCCGTCTCAAGGGCAGGTTGCCCACGTGTTACTCACCCGTCCGCCGCTAAGTTTTGAAAAGCAAGCTTTTCAAAACTCCGCTCGACTTGCATGTATTAGGCACGCCGCCAGCGTTCGTCCTGAGCCAGGATCAAACTCTCCATAGAAAGTTTGGTTTCATCTTTCGATGTCCATAGCTTTTTGTTTCTAATAAGAAACGTTGTTTTAAAAATAAAATAGAATTAACGTTGACGTATTTTGTTCAGTTTTCAAAGGTCAATCACTTCACTTGTCGTTAACAGCGACTTTTATATCTTATCACTTCTTCCGAAGTGTGTCAACAACTTTTTTGAAAATGTTTTTTTAAGTGTTGTTCGTTTTGCGCTACCGTAGCAGCGACAAGTAATAATATAACAAGTTTCAAAAGAAACGTCAACACTAAATTTCATTTTTTTTATTCTTTTTTAAAAATCATGTTATGAAGGAGTTAACCCCTACATATTATGAGACAAGATAGCTTGTTTCATAAGGGGGTAAACATGAATTTTTTCTATACGATTAACGGAAGTCGAGCAAAACAGATTGTATTGGTTTTAATACTATCATTTTTTGCAGGTGGTTTTCTACTTACTCAGACGTTATTTCACATTCCTGTTTTCTCAAGCAAAGATGGCCCAAAAGCAATTTATGAAAATGGGACAATAAAAGACAAAGTTTCTCTCACATTCAATATTAGTTGGGGAGATGAGAAGGCTGAAGAGATTTTAGATACTTTACGCTCACACGATATTGATAATGCTACTTTCTTTTTATCTGCTTCATGGGCAGAGAGACATCCTGAAATTGTAAAGCGAATTCAAGAAGATGGACATGAGATTGGTTCTATGGGTTACGCGTATGAAAGCTATACAAGTTTGGAAGCACAAGAAATCCGCCAAGATATCGCTAAATCTGAAAAAGCATTTAAAACACTCGGCGTTGACAAGATCAAACTACTTAGACCACCTAATGGACATTTTGACAAAGAAACTTTAAAAATTGCGGAAGCCTATAATTATACAATAGTTCATTGGAGCCTTAACACAGAAGACTGGTTAAATCCTGGTGTAGATAAGATTGTAAGAAACGCAACCGAGAAAATCAAAGGCGGTGACATTGTTCTTCTTCATGCATCTGATTCTGCTCAGCAAACGAATGAAGCTCTTCCTTCTATTATTAGAGAACTTTCAAAGAAGAAGTTAAAAACAACAACAGTTTCAAGTTTGATTTCTGGCGCCACTTCTAAAAGTGAAGAAATTAAATAACCCCTATCCTTCCCTTATTGAAGGATAGGGCTTTTTTTTACTTACTTTCTCTCACTTCTTTTATTATATGAGGAGATTCCAAAAACTTCGGAAGCATCAAAAGTTGGTAGATATTGCAGATAATCAATGGGATTAACATAAGATACAGCCAACTTTCCTCATTTGTTCTTAGTGCTGGAAACCACTCCACAATCGTCACAACAGTTAAAAAAAATAAAGCTGGAATAAATGCTGTTCGGTTTGTTTGCTTCATTTTTACATATGAGAAGGCAAGACCAACTACTAAAAGGGTAAGAGCAAGGAAAAGGTAATTAGTGATTGATTCTCCTGCTTCAGCAAAAAATGTGTATCTAAAATATACAAGATCAAATAGAACAAAAAGAATAAAAACAACTTGCACTGAATTCCAAAGTGATGAGGACTTAAAGATACCAAGTCCAAATCTGTGAACAGTTAAGTAAGAAAAAAAGCCCATCTGACTAATTAAACTAAAAATGCAGCCTACACCAATTAGCCAAATAGTAATTCCTACTATCTCACCTATTTCACCTTGAATAAAGAGGTCTTTATATTCTCCCCAGTTCAATGTAAATCCAACAAATACTGTTATGACAGCCCCAACTGAAAGTGTTGATAAAAAGAAACGTACAAGGTTTCGACTTTTCATCTGTTCTCCCCCATTAATTGTTCTTTTTATTTCGTGTAAGTCCCCTTATATCTTATTTACCACAAAGAAAATGTAATTCCTGTTAACGACTTGAGAACGTGAATATTTTTTCTATTTCCTTTCATATTAAGAATAAGACATTTTACAGAAGGTATTTGAAAGGAGCGTTACAATTATGGGAAGAGCTCTTTTGCTCCTATATGCCCTAATTTTTGTTTTTTCTTCATCTGGTTGTGCCCCACAAGAGGCAGAAGGAAGTGAGATGGACTACGATCAAACAAAAAAGATGGTAGTAGATATCCTTAAAACAGACGATGGAAAAGCAGCACTAAAGCAAGTGCTAAAGGATGATGAAGTAAAAAAAGAGATAGTTATAGATGAGAAATTGATCAAAGAAACAATTCAAGATACACTGTCATCTGAGAAAGGCTCAAAGTTCTGGACTGAAGCTTTCAAAGATCCCAAGTTTGCTAAAACACTTGCTACATCTCTTCAAGATGAACATGAAGAAATCATTAAAAAGCTCATGAAAGATCCTGAATATCAGCAAATGCTAATGGATGTTCTTAAAAATCCCGAGATGGAAAAAGAAGTCACAAAGCTATTAAAGAGTAAAGAATATCGAAAACATCTTCAAACCGTTATAACTGAAACATTTGAAAGTCCAACATATAAAGGAAAAGTGCAAGAAATGATAGACAAAGCTGTAAAAGAAGCTGAAGCTGAGGAAAAGAAAGAAGAATAAGTGTAGTAAAGAGGCGTTGCATATGTGCAACGCCTTTTACCTTTATACATTATGATCCTGTTCTTGTATACAAAGAGAAATAACTTTTTCACCAATTTCACTATAGATCTTTCCTAAACGGTGATCTTCACCATATACAGATGGAGCAAATTCTTCCTCATTCCAATCTGGTTGCTGTAGCGGAAGTTTTCCAAGCAGTGGAACAGCTAATTCCTCTGCTAACTTTTCTCCCCCACCTTTGCCGAACACGTACTCTTTCTCTCCCGTAGCTTCACTTTCAAAGTATGCCATGTTTTCTACAACTCCTAAGACTTCATGGTCTGTACGAATAGCCATTGCACCAGCCCTTGCTGCTACAAAAGCGGCTGTTGGATGGGGAGTTGACACAATGATTTCTTTACAAGCAGGAAGCATAGAATGAATATCAAGCGCAACATCGCCTGTTCCTGGCGGTAAATCAAGCAGAAGGTAGTCTAACTCCCCCCACTCTACTTCTTGGAAGAAGCTTGTCAACATTTTACCAAGCATAGGCCCTCTCCAAATGACAGGTGCATTATCTTCCACAAAGAAGCCCATTGAAATAACTTTCACACCAAAACGATCAACCGGAATAATTCGATCATTTTCAACGGTTGGACGTTGTTCAATTCCCATCATATCAGGGACGCTAAACCCATAAATGTCAGCATCAATCAAACCGACTTTCTTTCCAAGCCTTGCAAGAGCAATTGCTAAGTTAACAGAAACGGTTGATTTTCCGACGCCTCCTTTACCGCTGGCAATCGCGATAAATGTTGTATCTTTTGTATTTAAAAGCGATGGCTGCTCCTGCGCTGCCACACTATCTTGCGGCAGTGCTTCAAAGCGAAGGCCAACTGTTTCAAAACCTGCTTCTTTTAATAAATTTACTACTGTTCCTTGAAGCTGCATCTGTTCTGCTGTTCCTGTTTTAGCAACAAGCAGTTTAACGCTCACATGTTTTTTCTCTTCTTTAATCTTAATTTCTTGAATGCCGTCTAACTCTCCTAATGTTTTATGTAAAAACGGCTCTTCTACCCTTGACAATAGTGCGTGAACTTCCTTTTCTGTGAGCATGTTTTCACCTTCCCCGTTGAATTCGTTTACATTCTGAATTATATCATATTTTCCCTTTGTTTCGTGAGCGCAAACAAAAAGCACCTCACTCTTTCGGAGGTGCTTTTGCTGTTAAGTGATGTAAAATCCCTCTATAGATTGAAGCAGCCACTTTCTTCTGATATTCCTCTGTTTTTAAAAGATCATGCTCTGTTGGATTGGAAAGAAAGCCAACTTCAACAAGTGCTCCTGGAATATCAGCATTTTCAACAAGATAAATATTTTGAATTCTTTTTGCTTCTCGATTCGTATTATTCAAGTTTCCTCTGAATTCCGATTGAATCCATGTAGCCAGGTTCTTATTTTCTTCTTTTGATCCATTATAAAATGTTTGAGCTCCGCTCCATTTCGGAGAGGGAATTGCATTAAGATGGATACTTAAATACATATCAGCACTGGAATGATTGATAATTTCTAGACGTTTTCTTAAATCTTCTCCTTTGCGTCTGCTATACCCTTTTGTATCTTTGTCTGCTAAGTCTTCATCTTTTTCACGCGTCATAATAACAAGTGCTCCTTGTTCTTGAAGGTAATCCCTAATCATCAGGGAAATGGAGAGCGTTACTTCTTTCTCTAACACATCTCTACCAACTGCTCCCCCGTCAGCCCCTCCATGCCCTGCATCCAAGACAATAATTTTACCGCTTAACGGGAGATTCCAAGAACCAATTGAACCTTTATTTGTAAAGTAATGCTGAACGCCTAGAAAAAGACAACAGATGACGATAATAACAGTCCCTAACCAAAGCTTTTTTTTCATCGTGCTCCCCCCGCTCGTCCTACCTACTATTTTCTATATGGTGAGCGAAGAGGATTTATGATTATTTTAGGACAATTTTAAGGCGTATCTTTTCTTTCCAAATCGAAAACCTTCTGTCCACCAGCCATCAACGTAGGCTTCACAAAGCATATACAAACCATCACCTGTTGGCAGCTCATAATGATCTTCTGTCCAAAAGGAAAGATAATCGAAAAGAGCAGAAACAAGCTTTTTTCCCTCTTTTTCAGATCTTGCCCGTACTTTCTCTTCCTGTTCTCCATAATAACCAAACCTGCTATATTTTGCTCCAAGTAAGAAAGCCTCAACTGCTATATCTAAGCACCCTTCCTCAACAGAACGGTTATTCTTTGTTGAATAAAACATGAGCGGCTGAAAATAGCGCATCATTTCTTTATATAGTTTCTCAAGCGAAATTCCGCTCATTACTTTTCGTTCATACTTCATTTCTTTTTCTCTTCTTCGTTCTTTAAATGTTGTAATTACGGTCACGTTCGCCATCCTCCTTTTCTTTTATTGTGACCGACCGCCAACTTTATACACAGGAACAAAAAGGCAGAGAGTTCTACTCTCTGCCTTCTACTTGTTTAGTATATTTTCTTTCACTTCAAGCTTTCTTACAGCTATGCGGGCTTTTCCCATCATAAGTACTGTAATAAAAGCAAGACCAATTGGAATAAGAGCAAATGTAAAAGCATCTGTAATAGATGTTGACATAGCATGCACAATTTTTGATAGAACAGGCTCTGGAATCATTGCACGAGCGCCTCCCTCAAAAAGAGCGCTTGGGTTTTCAACATTTGCCATTGCTCCACTGCTTCCTGCACTTCCAAAGCTTTCTTTTAATTCACTTGTAAAGTGACTACTTTGAATTGTTCCAAATACAGTTACGCCAATTGTCATTCCAAGAGAACGAGCAAAAGAGTTTGTAGAGTTTGCGGATCCTCGGTAGCGCACATCAAGTTTTTCAATTGATGCTGTTGGTAAAATTGAAAATGAGAAACCAACACCAAAACCTGTTAATACCATAAAGATAGTTAGCATCCATCTTGCTGTTTCAGGAGTCATTGTACTTAGTAACACCATGCCAGCTGCAAAGGAGACAATTGAAAGAAACATAAGATTGCGGAACGTTGTTTTCGTTTGAAAAATCCCACCGATTGCGCTTCCTGCAACAGATCCTAACATCATTGGTGTTAATACCAACCCTGCATTTGTTGCAGAACCGCCATAAACAGCTTGAACAAAGATAGGAATAAATACTGTTAAGATGATAAATGTGCCTCCGTAAAGGAATGCCAAGATTTGAGCTGTTGCAAAAAGACGGTTTTTAAACATCCAAAAAGAAATGATTGGATCTGAAACTTTTCGTTCTGTAAAAATAAAGATAATAAAAAATAAAATAAAAGATCCGAACAACCCTAGAATTTGTGGTGATTGCCAACTATATTCTTTACCACCAAGTTCAAGAGCAAACATCAAGCTGACAACTGCAATAACGAGCGTTGCAGCTCCTAGCCAATCCACCCTTTGTTCTTTCCGCTCTGTTGATTCTTTATAAGCTTTAATAATTAAAAGAAGGGATACAATACCAAGCGGTACATTTACATAAAAAATCCATTGCCAGCTAATATACTCTGTAATATAAGCACCAAGTAAAGGACCACATACGCTTGAAACTCCAAATACCGCTCCAAGAAGACCTGTCATCTTTCCACGTTTCTCGGGAGGAAAAATATCAAATACAATTGTGAAAGCAATTGGCATAAGCGCTCCGCCTCCAACGCCTTGTACTGCTCGATAAATGCTGAGTTGTTCAATGCTTGTGGCTGTACCACATAAAATTGAACCTAATAAAAATACTAAAAGACCAAAAATAAAAAAACGTTTGCGACCGTACATATCAGACAGCTTACCGAAAATAGGCATTCCAGCCATTACAGTCACCATATATGCAGAGGTCACCCAAACAAACTTATCTAATCCACCAAGATCAGAAACAATAGTCCCCATTGCTGTTGCAACAATAGTGTTGTCCATTGCAGACATTAAAATAGCTAATAATAGCCCTGTTACAACAAGCTTTAATTGTGAGTCTTTTGAAACCACAGGCTCACTCCTCTCTAATGTTTAACAAAGTTAATTATAGTGAAGTTTTGATACAAGAGCTACTTCTAATTTGAAATTTATCCCTTTTATCCAAAGGTGCTAACTTAAAACGTAAATAAAAGGAAGAGTATATCCTTTTCTACATAACTTTCTCTAATCCTAGTGAAGAACCAAAACAAAGAACTTTTTCTTCTCTTTATTAAGCAATACAAGCATAAATCACAGCTTTATAAAATTAGTGCTCCTATTGGTTAAAAATTCACATACTATAGGTAAATCTTCACTCATTCTTATGTATGATTGACGCTTCGAAGTGATTTGTTATAGTTGAGGTACTAAATGTGTCCTGATAGTAAAGGGGCTTCTGTTACTCTCCTTGTAAGAAGCTACCGGTTTCCACACATTCTATCCTAGCAGAATTACTTCTCTACACTCTATAATTGGTTTCTTGAATACAAGGAGGAGCTTCTATGAAGAGCATCCAGAATCGCCTACTGCTCATGTTACTAATCTTTATCATTTTACCCTATTTTCTATCTGTCTTTTTTATTTATAGCTATACAAAACATAGCGTAGAGCAGCAAGAGCTGAAAAATAGCCGTGAACAGCTTCGCGAAAATTCAACAGAGCTTCAACAATATTTCGAGGAAATGATTAACCTTCCTTATATTTTATATCGTGATCCTAAACTATTTCAGATTTTAAATAATGAAGTTGAGGACTCAAATTACTTAGAGAAAAGTTTGGAGAACTTCTCATTAATGCGGAATGAGATTCGTCAAATTCAGTTTTATATGGATAAAGATAAAGAGGCATTAACCGTCTATAATGCAACTGCGAGTGCACGTAAATCTAAGCCCAGTTTCTTACAGAAGCCCTTTATTAAAGAGCTTTATAATTCAAACATAAAATACGTTATTCAGCCACCACATTCCATCCAAAATTACAATAATTCAGCTATTGTTCCTCAATCTGACAAGACAAAAGTAATTACATTTCATCATAAGATTGTGGATGTATTATCTAATGAATTTCTTGGTACAATCTCAATGGATGTGGATTACGAAAGGTATGCACGCATATGTAACAATTTAATTGGTAAAGACCAAGAATCTGTCTTGCTTATCAACGAAGATAATAAAATTGTCTATGCAAATGATACTGAGCTTATTGGACAAGCGGTTTCGCCTCATTTACAACGAAAAATAGAGAGAAACGCCGAAACAGGTGATGATATTATCTTAGCTAATACCTTATCTGGACCGCTTGATCGGTGGAAGCTTGTTAAGATTACGCCAAGTCATATCCTATTCGATGATGCTAGAAAAACTTCCTATACTTTTATTATTGTCGGAATCATTATTGGCTTACTTGGAGTATTCATGATTAGCTTGATTTCATATAAGATTACCCATCCACTTAAGCTTCTTACCCAGAAAGTACGAACCATAAAAGGTGGAAATATGAATATTGATTTTAATGATAAAAGAGAAGACGAAATTGGTTATCTAGAACTTCATATAAAAGAAATGATGGATCGAATTAATCTCCATATTAATCGGGAATACAAGCTTGAGATTGAGAACAAGGAAAATCGATTAAGAGCCTTAAAGTCACAAGTGAATCCTCATTTCCTTTTCAACGCTTTACAATCAATAGGTGCGGTTGCTTTAAGATCCAATGCTCCACGCGTTTATCATTTAATTACATCTTTATCTAAGATGATGCGCTATTCAATTAATGCAAACAAGTGGGTCAAAGTTCAAGAAGAAGTAGAATATATCAAAGCTTACCTTACTCTTCAAATGGAACGCTTTCGGAAAGAAGTTCATTATTCTATTCATATAAGTGATCCTATTTTAAATATGCAAATTCCTAGTATGATTCTTCAGCCGCTTGTTGAAAACTTTTTTAAACATAGCTATGAAGAAGGTTTCTATGATGCCCCACTGAACATTTATGGAGAAGTGCAGAAATCATTTCTACACCTTGTTGTCGAAAGTTATGGCGCTAGTACAACGGATGAAGAACTCAAGAGATTGCAGGAAAACATTTATCACTCTTCTCTTAACTCTTCTCAAGGGCACAAACATATCGGTCTAAAAAATATCCATGATCGACTTATTCTAAATTACGGAACACAAGCACATCTAGAAATTGATCGAAACAACGGAGATGGCTTTATTGTTAAAATCGCCATCCCTCTTGAAGAACAACCTTTAAAAGAAGATTAATTGATAGATTTTTGTAAGGAGGAAAAAGTGTGAAGGCTTTAATTATTGATGATGAAGTGAATGTACGTGAAGTTATACGTTATCTAGGTCAATGGGAAAAGTACGGCATTACTGATATTTTAGAAGCGAGTAATGGAGAAGAAGCAAAACATATTATTGAAGCTACAAAACCAGAAATTATCTTTACAGATATTAAGATGCCTAAAATGAGTGGAATAGAAATGATTGAATGGTTAGATAGTATCTCATATCCAGGTAAAGTAATCTTTGTGACTGGATATAACGATTATTCCTTTATGAGACAAGCCATTAAACATCGTAGTTTCGATTATCTATTGAAACCAATTGAAGAAGAACCCTTTAATCATACATTAGCAGAAGCTGTCCAAGCATGGAAAAACGAGCAAAATTCCCATAGTGGGCAGGAAACACTTGATGAAGACTTCCAAAAGCTCCGTATTGAACAGTTAATAACAGATGCATGTATGGGAGAAGCATACAAATCAACAGACATTCTTCCCTATCTTCCTCTTTCTGATCAATATGAGATGGCTTTAATTTCTTTCTATCAAATGCATTATGCGGAGCCGTACATTAAAGCCTTATCCGATGAGCTGAAAGAACGAAAGCTAGGAAATGCCTTTTCCCTTCAAAGTGATCGAAACATTTGTGTTATCATCACGGTACGCAATGAATGGTTAACAGTTGAAGAATGGATAAGTCAGGAATTTGATATTCCCGTTCGCTTTGTAAGCGGGAGATCGTTATCTTCATTATCTCATATCTTAGACGCTTTTCAGTTCTTACAAGAGGCATTAGACAATCACCAGTATCGTTCGATTCATAAGTTGGATGAACTTCACGCTGCTCGTCGTATGAAAGACATTGTTTCATATGTAGACATGTACTATATGGAAGAATTAAGTTTAGAGAAGCTATCGAACCTGTTTTTCTTTAGTCGAGAGCATATTTCACGGAAGTTCAAACAAGAAACAGGATTGCCGCTTTCTAAATATATGACAAAATTAAGAATCCAACGAGCAAAGCAGTGGTTAGAAGATACCGAAGAAACGATTTACTCCATTTCTTTACTGCTCGGTTATCAAGATGAAAAATACTTCTCTAAACTGTTTAAAAAAGTAGTTGGATTAACTCCCTTTGAATATAGAAAAGAAAAAAAACTAACAGTAGTAAGTAGCTAGTTAGACACCGATCGTTTTCAGGAGTGACAAAATGAAAAAAGAGCTATTAAATATATGTTTGATTGGAACGCTTAGCTTATCTTTATACGGGTGTCAACAAAAGGTTAAGAAAGAGACTCAAGAAGTGAAACAAGATGAGATCACTTTAAGTATTCGAAATCCTAAAGTAGAAATCGCGGCTCCGTTTGAAGAAATGGTGCAAGCTTTTGAAAAAGAGCATCCTCATATTAATATAGAAGTTCATACCGTTGGAGGCGCGATCGATGACTTATCTGATTTGAAGGCAGAATTAGCTGCTGGTAAAGGACCTGATATTTTTACAAATCAAGGCGGAAAAAGCGCTGAATTGTGGCATGATTATTTAGAAGATTTATCAGGAGAACCTTGGGTACCTCAAGCCTTACCAAAAACACTAGCGTCTATAAAATCAGGTGAAAAAGTATACGGTATGCCAATGAATATAGAAGGATACGGGTTTATCTACAATAAAGATTTATTTGCAAAAGCAGGCATTCAACAGTTACCGACTACATTAAATGAATTAGAAACAACAGCAGAAAGACTCAAGAAGGCAGGAATCACTCCTTTTGCTTTAGGTTATTATGAAAAGTGGCAGCTAGGCGATCATTTGATGAATATTGCTTTCCTTCAACAAAAAGATCCAAATGCTTATATTACTCAATTAAATAACGGGTCAAAAACGATTACGAATAACCAAAAGTTCAAAGATCTTACCCACCTTTTAGATGTGACACTGAAATACGGAAACAGTGACCCGCTTGAAACAGATTACACCATGGAAATGGATATATTCTCTAAAGGAGAAGCAGCCATTGCCCTACAAGGAAATTGGATTCAACCGTTAATTGATCAACGTTCCCCTAATCTGAATGTGGGTATTATGCCTATTCCTCTTAGTAATAATCACGGTGAACAATCATTAATTGTGAACACTCCGAATTACTGGGTCATTAATAAACAAACGACCCCGAAAAAAAAACAGGCAGCCAAAAAGTTTCTCGACTGGATGGTATCCTCTAAAGAAGGCCAAGAATTTATGACAAAGCAGTTTAGATTTATCCCTGCTTTTAAAAACATCCCGTCAAATCAATCGGGCCCATTAGCTACTGAAACACTTCGTTATTATAAAGAAGGCAGAACAGTATCAGCTAGCACGTTATATTTTCCTGTTGGAGTTAGAGAACAATTCGGCGCTGCTACACAGCAATATGTTGCAAAACGATTAACCCAAACTCAGCTATTAAAAAGATATCAATATGCTTGGGAGAGTGCTCAAGGAGAGTAAGAGATACCTTATTTTCCTTAAGCCTCTCTTTTTTATTTCCTCATATATCAATTCAAGACTAAATTTCAATCAATATCCTCCATATTCAGCAAGCAAGCACTCCCCTATAATTTAATTGTTAACACATGGACGGACAAGCAGAAAGGTAATATTCCGTCCCCTACCACTACATAGGAGGAAGAATATGAACTTCAAAGGTTTGGCGAAAAAAGCAGGCGTAATTACCCTTAGTACAGCAATTTTAGCAGGAGGAAGCGGAGCAGTTGCTCATGCAGCACCAAAAGCTGCTCAAGATCATAACGAAGATTATGGATTTTCTCATATGACTCGACTTGATATGAAAAACATGATCAATCAACATGGAAATCCAAACTTTACGGTGCCTCAATTCGACGCATCTAAAATCAAAAACATTCCTTCAGCAACGAAAGTTGATGAAAACGGAAATAAAATTGAAATGGATGTTTGGGATACATGGCCACTACAAAATGCAGATGGTACAGTAGCTGAATACAAAGGTTACAACATTGTGTTTGGTTTAGCTGGAGATCCGAAAAATGCTAGTGACACATTTATCTACATGTTCTATAAAAAAGTTGGTGATAATTCACTAGATGCTTGGAAAAATGCTGGTCGCGTGTTTGATGATAGCGATAAATTCAAAGCAAATGATGAAAACTTAAAAGATCAAGCTGAAGAATGGTCGGGTTCTGCAACATTTACTTCTGATGGAGAAATTCGTTTATTCTATACAAACAGAACAGGCTTTGATGAAAGCAAAAACCTTTTCGGTAAACAAACGCTCACAACAGCACAAGTAAACGTATCTGAAGTAAAAGACGGCACACTTAACGTCGACGGTGTAGAAGATCACAAATCAATCTTTGATGGAGACGGATCAATTTACCAACAGGTTGAACAAGCTTTTAGCAAAGGTAAGGTAGATTTTAAAGATAACCACACGCTTAGAGATCCTCACTATGTTGAAGACAACGGCCATAAATATCTTGTGTTTGAAGCTAATACAGGAAAGGATACAGGCTATCAAGGAGAAGACTCTTTATACAACAGAGCTTATTATAGTAAGAGCAATGCCTTCTTCCAAGACGAAAAAAGTAAACTATTACAAAGTCCTAAAAAAGAATATGCTGAATTAGCAAACGGTGCAATGGGAATCATTGAAATTAATGACGATTATACACTTAAAAAAGTTATGAAACCATTAATCACTTCAAATACAGTAACAGATGAAATTGAGCGTCCAAACGTCTTCAAAAAAGATGGAAAATGGTACTTATTCACAAGTAGCCGTGGATCTAAAATGACGATTGATGGCATTGATGATCAAGACATCTATATGCTAGGATATGTTTCTAACTCTCTAACAGGCCCTTACAAGCCAATGAACAAAACAGGAATTGTTCTACATCAAGACCTTGACCCGAACGATGTGACTTGGAACTATGCTCACTATGCAATTCCTCAAAAGAACAGCGACGATGTTGTTGTCACAAGCTATATGACAAACAGAGGCTACTTTGCAGATCATAAATCAACATTTGCTCCAAGCTTCAAACTTTCTCTTGATGGAAATAAATCTTCTGTTGTAAAAGATAGCATCCTTGAACAAGGACAAATTACAGTTGATAAATAATACAAAAGGAAAATACCAATACTTATTGGTATTTTCTTTTTATTATCCTATACAACCTAGAATTAAAGCGTGGTGACTCTATATGACAAAAAGCATACCAAATAAAAAATCAAAGAAATGGATATTTGTTTCTCTTGTTTGCCTTCTTCTTGCCATTGGTGGGTTTCTAATCAAGCAATCAGAGCCTAAGAAAGAGGATGAACATAAAGTGACAGATAAAGAAACGTATCGTGCCAACTATCATTTCACAAGTCCTGATAAGTGGAAAAATGATCCTCAGAAGCCAATCTATCTAGATGGAAAGTATCACTATTACTATCTTTATAATGGAGATTATCCTAATGGAAATGGAACAGAATGGCGTCATGCAACCTCTACTGATCTTGTTCATTGGAAAGATGAAAGTGTAGCAATACCTAAGTATACAAATAAAAACGGCGATCCATGGTCAGGTTCAGTTGTAGTAGATGCTCAGAATACGGCAGGGTTCGGGAAGAATAGCGTTATTGCCATTGTGACCCAACCTTCTGCGAGCGGTCAGCAAGAACAGTTTCTATGGTACAGCAAAGATAGAGGAAAAACGTTCAAATCTTATAGTGATGAGCCTGTTTTAAAAAATCCTGGTACAAAAGATTTCCGCGATCCAAAAATCATTTGGGATGACGGAGCAAATAAGTGGGTCATGCTTATGGCAGAAGGAACAAAGATTGGATTTTATGAATCTGATGATCTAAAAGTTTGGAAGTATACAGGAGGCTTTGAAACAGAAAACATCGGGCTTGTAGAATGTCCTGATCTTTACATGATGCGCGCAGACGATGGATCAATCAAATGGATTCTTGGAGCAAGCGCAAATGGTAAAGCAGCAGGAAAACCGAATACTTATGCTTATTGGATTGGTGAATACAATGGAAAAGAATTTGTTCCAGACCAAGAAGAGCCCCAGTGGCTTGACCATGGATTTGATTGGTATGGCGGTGTCACTTTTGAAGATGGACTAAATGACGACAAATTAGACCATCGCTATGCCTTAGCATGGATGAACAACTGGGACTATGCAGACAACACGCCTACTGTAAAAGAAGGATTCAATGGGATTGATTCTATCGTTCGTCGAATAGAGCTGAAAAAGCAAGATGACAACAACTACTACTTAGCATCACAGCCTAATGAAAGCTTGAATGAGTTAACTAAAACTACGGACCAATATGAAGAGATTAAAGTAGATGGATCAAAAACGCTTGATACTGAAGGAGTTGCTTACAAACTAGAAGCAGATGTTTCATGGGAAGACCTTCACAATGTTGGATTACGTCTCCGCGAATCTTCTGATAAAAAGCGACATGTTGACGTTGGTATCTTTGCTGAAGGAGCCTACTCTTATGTAAATCGAGGATTAACAGATCAGCCAGATGAGAGTAATCAATATATTGAAAGCAAAGCTCCTTTTGATACAAATAAGAAAGAAGTTCACTTGAAAATACTTGTTGATAAAACGACTGTTGAAGTATTTATAGATGATGGAAAAGTGGTTCATTCTAGTCAAGTATTTCCTCCTTTAGGGGATGACGGCATAACTCTCTTTTCTGAAGGTGGAACCGCTACTTTTAAAAATATAGAGATTAAGCATTATCAATCTATATACAAATAGAACGGCAAATGAAAATACACAACGAAGTTATATTGTGGTGATATAAAAGGAACACAATAATATACACTATTCATGAATTAAAAAGGATCTGTTCCCTTACTCTTTTGACAATGAATTTGTAAATTTAAAAAGCCCAAAGGCATTTCCTTTGGGCTTTCATTTTATTTTAATCCCCTTAAGTTTCGAAATTCATATATGACTAAAGCAAGTGTTATCTTAAATGTTATTTCAGCATAGCAGTTTCATTTCTCTATTTCAATAAAGCTAAAGGTCCTAAGACATATTACAAATCTACATGATCCTCTTTTCTCCTGAATCAGCCTTCTGTGCATCAACACGTTTAAATTTTATAATCGAAACTCCGACTAATATAGCCAAAACAAGAAGGCAGGCAATAATACTTGTCCGATTCTGTTCATTTAATACAAACATGATACAAATAATAATTAAGACTACTGCTGTAGATGCTGTTACATAAGGGAATCCCCATAATTTGAAGCTTGGTTCTTTAGGATATGATTTACGAAGTTTTAGTTGTGATAAACAAATACTAATCCATATTAATGATACGACAAAACCAGGAACCGCCATTAATATAGTAAATACCTGATCTTGTGCAACATACGTAATCATAGAGCCGACGATTAATACAATTGCACTTAACATTAAACTATATGACGGAACACCGTTTTTGGATACATAAGAGAAAGTCTGGGGAGCTTCCCCTCCTAAAGCTAAAGAATGGAGCATTCGCGTGCAACCATATATACCAGAGTTAGCAGCAGATAAGACAGCCGTGATTAAAATAAAATTCATAATATGGGCTGCTCCCTGCAAACCAGACATTGATAATACCTGAACAAACGGACTTGATTGATCGCTTATTTCATTCCAAGGGATTAAACCACAAATTATGAGGATTGGCAGCGTATAAAACAAGACAATTCTCCAAATAAAACTTTTAATAACCTTAGGTAAAATACGTTCAGCATCTTTTGCTTCTGTTATAGTTAATCCAATTAATTCAGAGCCTCCATATGAAAACATTACAATTAACAGTGCTGAGATTATTGACATTGATCCATTGGGGAAAAAACCTCCATGCTCTGTAAAGTTTTGCAAGTAATTCGACTGGTTGCTTGGGGTAATTCCAAATAGAATACTTGCTCCCAAAACGATGAATACCATAATCATCGCAATCTTAATACCAGCAAACCAAAATTCGAACTCCCCATAATTTTTAACATTCATCATATTAATCCCAATAATTAAGACTGCACAGCCCAAACTCAATACCCAAAGCGGAATATAAGGAAACCAATACTGAAAAAAGCTCCCTGCTACAATTACTTCAATAACGCATACAGAGAGCCACATAAAACAATACAACCAACCTGTTACAAAAGACACCCGCTTACCAAAGGCTAGACGAACAAATCCTTTCATATTGGTATCTGGATAAGCAATAGCCATCTCTGCTATAGCTCCCATAACAACTAGAAGCAAAATCCCTGCAAACATATAAGTAAAAATAACACCTGGTCCTGCTAACGTTACTGTTTCAGCACTCCCCTTAAAGATTCCAGTTCCTATTGCTCCCCCCATTGCCATTAAACTTATATGTCGTGGTAGTAGTTTCTTTTGAAGTGGTGAATTGCTTGATTCCATCGCTTATTCCCCCTTGATTCTATTAAATGAATCCCTTTCACTGTGCATTGAGAATGTTTTTTTAAATGAATGATAGTTCTTCTCTTTCTAAGTATTAAGTAATGGTTTTTCTTTTCAGTCAAATTTGTTAAAGTCTATTTCCATAGAGGCTCCAATCTATATGAGATTGCAATGAATTCATGACCATTTGCGGGATACAAACTTTGTTTAACTTAATCTATAATTAATGCCTTTTCGATCATTCGCTACTTTAAGAAAATCTAATTTTTAAGCATATAATAATATTGGCCTTCTTACTCTCCTACGTTCTCGCTCCTTTCATACATCACCTAATAACAGGGGGAAGCCCCCCTGTTATCTGAATCTGTATTCTCTTTAAGCTAATTCAATTGGCCATACCTTTGGGTTTTCAATCAGATACTTGAAGCGATTTGTAAAAGCAACAGCTGTAGCGCCGTCCGCGACGCGATGATCAAACGCCATTGACATCGTCATAATCGATCGAATTACAATCTCGTCGTTCTCTCTTACAACAGGCATTTTTTTCGTCTTATGAAATGCGATTAATCCAGTTTCTGGATGATTAATGATTGGAGTTGCACCAATACTTCCTAAAGGACCAACATTACTAACTGTAAATGTTCCTCCTCTCATATCGTCCATTGTAAGCTTGCCTTCTTGTGCCTTTCTTGTTAATTCCTTCAGTTTTTCATGAATTTGACGGACAGACAATCTATCAGCATGATGAATAACAGGTACAATTAGGCCTTCTTCTGTATCTGTAGCAATTCCGATGTTATACTCTTTTTCTAAACAAATAACTTCATTTTCTTCATCAAGCTTGGCGTTAAAAACCGGAAATTTCTTTAATGCCACAGCAATGGCTTTAATAAAGAAAGCAGCGACGGAAACCTTCATATTCATTTCCTTTAGATCATTTCGGTAAGCAAGCAGTTCGGTTAAATCCGCCTCCTCAAAGTGTGTAACATGAGGAATGGTATAAAGAGATTTTGTCATTTTTTTAGCAATTTGTTTACGACGCCCCCTAAATGGCATCATTTCTTTTCCTTCATTTTGTGCTCCTTGCCTTTGAATGTGGTGTTTTAATTCAGCTTCCTCTTCACTCACTTGAGAAAACGTCTCTTGCCTTTCTTCTAAAGAAGACCCTTCATCACGATTTTTTACAAATTGGTGCACATCTTCTACCGTGATACGCCCTGATTTTCCTGTACCTGTAACTTCATTAATATCTACACCAAACTTACGTGCAACTTTTCTTGTATAAGGTGCTGCAATGATAAACCTTTTTTCAGTCTTTTGAGCAACAGCATCTTCTTGATTTAATGTTGTTGGTAACTCTTCTATTTTTTCAGAAGAAAGCTCTGCTAATAGCTTCTCTCCTTTTGACTCTGCAGTCTTCCCTTCTTCTGTTTCTAGCACAAGAAGCGTTGTACCAACTTCTACCGTATCACCTGTGTCAATGATAATATTTTTAACTTTCCCTGAGGCTGGAGAAGGAAGCTCTGCAACCATTTTATCTGTTTGAACTTCTAAAAGAGGTTGGTCCACTGTGACCGTGTCCCCTTCCTTAACAAAATAGTGAATAATTTCTCCCTCTGTCATTCCTTCACCAATGTCATGAAGTTTTACTTCAACCACTGTTCATCCCTCCTAAAAATGCATCACTTTTTCAATTGCTTTAAATACTCGCTGAGAAGTTGGAAGATAATGATCTTCTAATGCGAAAAATGGAACTGGCACATCAAATCCTGTTACACGTTCAATTGGTGATTTCATGTACAAAAAGGAAGTATCATTAATAATCGAAACAATATCATTGCCCAAGCCACCTGTTTCATGTGCTTCATGGACAATGACAGCACGGCCTGTTCTTTGAATCGATTCTGCTATGATGTCTTTATCAATGGGATATAAAGTGCGTAAATCAATAACATCACACTTCATCCCTTGCTTTTCGGCCTGCTGGGCAGCTTTCATTGCAACAGGTACCATTGCTCCCCAAGTAATAAGGGTGACATCATCTCCGTCTTTGAGCTTTCTTCCTTTCCCAATCTTGACGGTGTATTTTTCCTTTGGCACTTCTCCACGTGTAGAACGATAGATTCTCATTGACTCTAAAAATAAAACAGGATCCGGATCTTCAATTGCTGCAATAAGCAATCCTTTTGCATCATAAGGGGAAGACGGACATACAACCTTAATACCAGGCATATGTGTGAACAAAGCTTCTACACTGTCTGAGTGAACTTCTGGAGCACGAATACCTGCCCCATATGGAGCACGGATAACCATTGGAACTGTATAGTGGCCCATCGTTCGCATGCGAATACGTGATACATGGGTCATAATTTGTTCATATGCAGGATAAATAAATCCAAGAAACTGCATCTCCGCTACTGGTTTGAATCCATTGATAGCCATACCAATAGATGTACCAATAATTCCTGCTTCGCTAAGCGGTGTATCAATGACCCTTCCTTCTCCAAATTGTTCCTGTAAACCATCTGTAGCGCGGAATACTCCTCCGTTTTTACCAATATCCTCACCAAGCAAAAGAACTTTTTCATCCTCTTTTAGCATAATAGACAAACCATCTGTTATAGCCTGAACAAGAGTTAACTCGTGAGTTTTTGTATCATAGACTTCCGCTAGTTTCTCTCTACTGATAGCCATCAATCTTCCCTCCCATTTAATTGAAAATATTGTTCTTTTTGTTTTGTAATAGGCCATACTGGCTTCTCAAATACATAATCAAACAAATCATTTACATTTGGTTTTGGAAAGGCTTCCATTTCTTTGATTGCCTGCTCTATTTCACTTGTAACTTCCCCTATCATTTTGGCTACCCATTCTTCATCCCACAAATTGTTTCTCTTCATATAGCATTCCACACGAAGAAGAGGATCTTGAGCCTCACGGATTTTATCACTATCTGATTGATTGCGGTATTTAGTTGGATCATCCGCGGTTGTATGAGCCCCATATCGCCATGTTATGGCTTCTATTAAAGTAGGCCCTCCCCCATTACGAGCTCGATCAAGCCCTTCTCTAGTTTGAAAATAAACGGCAAAGACATCATTTCCATCAACTCGAATACTTGGCATGTCATAGGCAATTGCTTTTTGAGCAACTGTTTTAGAATTCATCTGTTTTTCAATTGGTACAGATATAGCAAAGCCGTTATTTTGATTAAAAAAGATCACAGGAGCTTGAAACACACTGGCAAAATTTAAACCTTCATGAAAATCACCTTCTGAAGTTGCTCCATCACCAAAATAAGCAATTGCTGCATTTTTCGTCCCTTTTCTTTGTTCCGCCATTGCAGCGCCTGCTGCATGAGGAAGTTGAGTAGCAATTGGAACAGCAGGAGGAAATATCTTTTTCCCCTCTTCAGGCACACAGCCCTCCACACGTCCATTCCAATATAAATACGTACGAGCCATATTAGCACCAAACGTCAGCGTAGCACCATGATCACGATAAGTAGGAAACACCCAATCATCTTTCTCAAGAGCCAGAGCACTTCCTACTTGAGAAGCTTCCTGACCTTCGAATGGAGCATATGTCCCAAGCCTCCCTTGTCGCTGTAAACTAATAGCCTTTCGATCAAATGTACGAATTCGAACCATGTTATAGTAGAATTTTTTTACAAGGTCCTCTGTCATTCTCTCTTTATACTTTTCATCTGTTAACTGACCTTCTTCATTAATAATTTGGAATATTGGAAATTCTAACTTCATATCATCACCTCATTTATAAAAGTTTTTATTACTTGCGAATAGACCACTTAGGACGCTTTGTATGAGTGAAGAAGCTATTTTGCTTTCTACGTTCGTCTATACGCTTTTCACAAAAACGATTAGCTGCTTCGATAGTCGTGATATTATCCAGCTCAGCTTCCTTATAAATTTCTAGTAATGATGTATAAATAGATTTTGTTTTCGTTAACACCCGCTCTTTATTATAGTTGTACAGTTCATCTGCCACTTGAATTAAGCCGCCAGCATTTACGATATAATCAGGAGCATATAAAATTCCTTTTTGTTTTAGCAATTTCCCATGACTTTCTAAAAGAAGCTGATTGTTAGCAGAACCAACAATTGCTTTTACTTTTAATTTTTCAATTGTTTCATCATTAATAACTCCCCCGAACGCACAAGGAATGAAGATATCAGCATCTACCGAATACACCTCATCTCCGCTTACAAAGCGAGCAATGCTTCCCACTTGCTTCGCATGTTCTTGAATAGCTTTCACTGCTTCTTGATTGATGTCACTTACATATAAATCAGCACCTGCTTCAAGCAGTTGCTCCGCTACTTTGTAACCGACTTTCCCCAGCCCCTGAATGATATATGTTTTACCAGAAAGATCAGTTGTACTAAAAACAGCTTTATTTGTCGCTTTTAAACCATAAATAACTCCAAGAGCTGTCGGAATAGAGGAATCACCGCCTCCCCCATATGCTTCAGGAATTCCAACAATGCAATTTGTCTCTTTTGAAGCATGGATGAAGTCATCTGTTGAAGTTCCCATATCTGTACCTGTATAAAAACGGCCATTTAAAGAATCCACGAACTGACCGAAAGATCTAAACATATTTGGTGTTTTATCTGTTACTGGATTACCGATAATTACAGCTTTTCCCCCACCAAAGTCTACATCAGCAGCTGCACACTTATATGTCATGCCTTTTGATAAACGAAGCACATCTTCCAAAGCTTCATCCACCGTGCGATAGGGGTGCATACGGCAACCACCCAGTGCTGGACCAAGCGTTGTATTATGGATAGCAATAATAGCCTTTAAATTTGTTTCTGGGTCATTACAAAAAATAATTTGTTCATGTTCATGTGTTCTTTCTAAAATAGTTTCCGTAGTTTGGACAGATTGCTTCATTACATTCATCACTATACCTCCATTATGACAACAATTATAATAGAAAACGCTTTCAAAAAAGATGGAATTTACGCTATTCAATTTCTAGGACGCAGTTTCTTTTCAAGCTCCCTTTTAGGAAGAATAACTTGTTTGACTTCTCCTACGCCAATTACTTCCTCCTCATTTCGCACCTCCACTTTAGTGATAATGGTGTTACTTTGAATATTCTTTATAGTAGCAACAACAGTTATAAGAGAACCTTCGGCTGTGGGTGCAATATGCTTCACAGATACAGCTCCACCAACTCCTTCTTCCTCTTCTTCTAAATAGGGTAAAATAATTTTTCTAGATGCCCATTCCATATGATAAACCATAGAAACCGTCGAATAAGCTGGGTGAACAACTTGCCCCTCAAACTGAGCAAACATCTCCTTTGTTACTCTATCAGTTACAATAGCAGTGTCTCCTACTTCTAATCCTTTTTTCATTTCTTTCCCCCCTTCTTATTGAACCGAACAGTAGCTTATTTAAGAAAAAAGATTCTAGCAGAGTGACTTCAATAAATTCATAAAGTGTATATTACCTAATCTTGATTGGTAAAATTGAACTTTCAACAATGCAATTATTATAAAACTATATTTATATCATTAAGGATAAGGTATAATTAAAGCGAATTATATAACAAAAAGAATATTTTTTTGATCACAAGTGTTATATTCTGTACAAATTTTTGGTCATTTAACTTCAATTTAAAAGGGGAGTATATAGTGGATCAATTAGACATTCGCCTTCTTGAAATTCTTCAACTAGATGGTCGTATTACAATCAGTGAATTATCCAAAAGTTTATCTCTAAGTCGTCCAAGTATTTCCGAAAGATTAAAGCGCTTACAAGAAAAAGGCATTATTGAGGGATTTAGTGCACGTGTGGCTACTTCAGCCATTGGAAGGGATATTCTTGTATTTATCCAGCTAAGTGACCTACGAATAAAATCTTATTCAGAATTTGAGAAGTGGATTTTAGAAAATCCTAATATTATTGAATGCCATCGATTGACTGGTTCTGTTAACTATTTATTGAAAGCTGCTGTTTCAAGTATGAAGCATTTAAGTCAGCTTATAGATTCCCTGCTTCCGTTTGGTCATGCTAATACATCTATTGTCCTTTCATCCCCCATTCCTTTTAAATGCATTGTTCCAGATATAACTCATCAAGAATAAGAGTTCTCAAAATTAACGGAAAGAAAATCTAAAAATTCTTTCGCATTTCAAAAAAATAACGAGTTGAGGGCATCTTCCCTTAACAAGTTTCAATTGTAAAAAAAGTAAAATAAGATAGGGATCTTTTCATATTTAAAGCCGAGTTTTGGTTCTAAAACGGCAACAGTCACAACTTTAAATCAACAAATGCACCAAACATAATGATTTGGTGCATTTTCTCTACAATAATATAGAATTCCTTAATCATAATATTACGATGCATTCTTAATTAACAACTATTACGGTAATAAATGACTCTTTCTACTTGGTTATGATTTAAAATCCGTAATGCGTTACTCCCCCATCTACAAATAAATTCTGTCCTGTTATATAGCCTGCTCCATCTGAACAAAACATAATAACAGGTGTAAGCAATTCTTCAAGATTTCCTAGTCTCTTCATAGGGGTGCGATTTTCTATCATTGTTCTAAAATCCTTATTATCCAAAGCCTCTTCATTCAATGAAGTTTTAAAGAACCACGGACTTATCGCATTTACTGTTACCCCTTCCGTAGCCCATTCATTTGCTAACTGACGTGTTAGTTGAACAACTCCGGCTTTACTTGGTCCATATGGAGTTCCAGAGGATAATGTTAAAGAAGAAGCAACAGAAGCTATATTAATAATCCTGCCCCATTTTTGTTCCAACATATGTTTTCCAATAGCCCTTGACAGCAAAAAAACAGATTTAAAGTTTACATCTATTACAGTGTCCCATTCTTCTTCTAACAGCTCTAAGCTCGTCTTTCTCACACTTGTCCCAGCATTATTAATTAAGATATCAATTTTATGAAATTGCTGAAGAGCAAAATCAACAGCTTCTTGGATAGAGGAACTGTTCGTTACATCGCACACAATCGGCAAAGTTGTTCTTCCTGTTTTTTCGGCAATGTCAGTCGCTGCTTTTCCAACTTCACCTTCCGTTCTTGCTAAAAGGATGACATCAGCTCCAGCATTTGCTAATCCTTCAGCTATTGTTCTTCCTATTCCTCTTCCAGCCCCTGTAACAAATGCCACTTTACCTGTTAAGTCAAAGTTTGCTTTCAATGTGTTACTCCCTCCAATATTCTGCGTTTATTATGTTGCTTTACGAGCTCTGCTAAAGACCTCTTACATAATATTTACCCTTTAAATTCTTTCATTCTCACGTTTATCCTTTTCTTCTTATTTGAGGCAGTTATGAAAATAAAGACAAAAAAACTAAGCAAAGAAATAGTGCATTGCTTAGTCTTTTGTCTTTGTATATATCTGTCTACATCAACTAACTTATACTCAATTCATGAAGCTCCTCAATACTTGGCAAAGCTGCTATTGCCCCTATTTTTGTACAAACATGAGCTCCTACTTTATTGGCGAAAGAAATAATTTCGTACAGTTGTTCAAAATTCATATGAATATCTTCAAGATTTTCCTTACCTGCTAGTCTATATAATGTTGCTCCAACAAAGGCATCTCCTGCTCCTGTAGAATCAATGGAAACGACTGGAACGCTTTTAACAAGCTCTGCTCTCTTCCCATTGGATAGAAGCGTCCCCTTTTTACCTAGCGTAACGGCAACAATTTTAACACCAAGACCATGAAGAAAATCAATACCTTCTAAATAATCTGTAGTGTCTGTAATAAGGTATAATTCTTCTTCGCTTACTTTAACAAAGTCACTTAAAGCAATAGCTGCTTTTGTAAGATTTACAAACTCATCTATTCTTCCTTTCCACAAGTCACTTCGATAATTTGGATCAAAAGAGGTGAATATTCCATCCTCATTAGCCTTTCTCATAAATGTTAAATATGTCTCTTGAAAAGGATTCTCTAACAATGCTGTTGCAGACCCAAAGTGTAGAATCTTAGCACTATCTATTTTATCCTGATTAATATCATCGATTGTTAGCAACGCATCTGCTCCTCTATGGAACATGAAATCTCGCTCTCCATCGTTTGTTAAAGAAACAAATGCTAGAGTTGTTATGGCTTCCTTGTCCATCACAAGCATTGAAGTATCTACATTGAGATTCTCTAATGTTTGTTTTAAAAAGTAGCCAAAAGAGTCAGCCCCTACCTTTCCACTAAATAGGGCATCCCCACCTAGCTTAGCAATGGCAGCAGAGACATTAGCAGGTGCACCCCCAGCATTTTTTAAAAACTGTTTTCCTCTTGTTAAATCAACATCAATATCTGTACAAAAGAAATCAATTAATAGCTCCCCAATACAAACAACTGATGAGTTTTTCTTTACGGTGTTTTGCATTTTATCACTCTCATTTTATTTTTTGACTTTAAAAAGGCATAACATATGTTTCTTCTTATTTATGGGAAGGTCTTTGATTTAACTCTTCCATCATCTTTTTATACTTCTTCTCATTCAAAGGATAGAAACAAATAATAATAATGGACAGTAGTATAAATACTCCTGGCACTAATGCATTCATACTTTTAATAGCATCTAAAGAAGTGATGGTTTGTTCGGTATTTGCCACATATCCGTTCTTTCCTAAATAAAGTGCTGCAAACGATCCAGCCAAAGCAACCCCTAGTTTATTTGTAAAACTCATACTAGAGATTACTACTCCATCCGCTCTTACTCCTGTTTTCCATTCGGCATAGTCTACGCAGTCTGCAACCATCCCCCAAGCAAGTGTATTCAGAGGTGTTGTAAAAAAACCTGAAGCAAAGAGTAAAATAAAGATTAAGGTGAGAGACGAATATGGTGTTAACTGCAATCCAGCATAAGTAAACAGCGATAGGGCTGCTGTTATGATCATAACGTTCTTTCTTCCCCACCGATCAGAGAAGTACGGAATAAATAAATTACTAATTAAAGCTGCTCCGAAAAATAGCAGTGTTCCCATAAACACTAAATCTTTACGATCAACATTATACGTAAAGTAGTACACCATTGTACTTAGCTTAATATTAAATCCAATGGCAAAGGCTAAAAAGGATGAAGCTAGAATAAGTAATGGTTTATTTTTAAATAATACTGATAGCGTTTTCTTAACACCGTGTTTCTTGCTTTTTTTCGGTGCAACTCTCTCTCGAACGGTAAAGAAACTCGTAAGATTTAGAACAATACTTACTGCTGCATAAATGATAGCTGTTAATTGAAATCCAACAGCCTGATTCTCTCCTCCTAAGGCCATTGCAAGTGATGTTGCACATGAGATAGACAGAAGGATTCCAATATAAACAAGAATCATACGTGTTGTTGTTAATATTGTTCTTTCTTGGATGTTGTTTGTGATGCGTCCTGTTAAACTATTAACAGGGATTGTTTGCATACTAAATGTCATCCCTAATAGGATATACGTAATATAAGCATAAGCTATGTTTCCATTTGCACCAAAATTCGGTGTTGTAAAACATAGTACAGTGAATAATCCAAAAGGAATTGAAACCCATAATAAATATGGTCTTGCTTTTCCCCATCTTGTATTGGTTTTATCTAAAATGACACCCATTATAGGATCAAAGATAGCATCTAGTACACGCACAACAATAAATAATGTTGCAATAATCCCAGGTGAGATTCCACCAATATCTGTGTAATAAAAAAGTAGATAAGCATTCACGAACTGAAAGATAATATTGTAGGACATATCACCAAGTCCATACCCAAATCGTTCTATCCATGATAAGCGAGAATTTGAATAAGAAAGCGTCTTATTCAAATTCCTTTCTATTGCGGTTCGTTCCCTCTCTATCATAAACTACACCCCTAGAATCCGTTTTCATTGTGATGTTTTGTTATGCAGATTAAAAGATATTAACCTGCGTCCTTCTTTTCCCTTCTCTATTTATTGATTTGGATACACAACAATTTTTAAACATTCATTTTTATGGTTGAGTGCTCGTTCCATAGCTTCCATCGTATCCTCTAATCCGTATTGATCAGTAACTAATTTTTTAGCGTCAACTATCCCTGAAGAGAGAAAGTTAATTCCTTTTGGATATGTGTTGGCATAACGGAAGATACCGTAAATATCAACTTCATTATCTGCGATAAATGGAATATTAAGAGGAATTTCGTTTTGAGCAGGCAACCCTACAATAGCAAGTCTCCCACCACGCTGTAATGAGGAGAGCGCAGATTGAAGGGTGGCTGGATTTCCCGCTGTTTCCCACGCAACGTCTACGCCCTTACCATTTGTAATCTTGCTAATTTCATCAATAGGATTTTGTTCTGCAACATTAATCGTATGTGTTGCTCCCATTTCCTTTGCCGCTTTAAGTCGCAATGGTTCTAAGTCTGTCACGATGATTTTCCGTGCCCCAACTGCTTTAGCTGCTGCAACAGCCATCAAACCAACTGGTCCCATTCCCATGATAGCTACTGTCTCGCCTGCTTGAAGCTTTGTTCTTGCTGCTGCATGAATTCCTACTGAAAAAGGTTCAATTAAAGCTGCTTCTTCATATGAAAGAGTATCTGGAATTTGAAAAACAAAGTCCTGTCTCATTTTTATATATTGAACAAATGCTCCATCAACAGGAGGGGTTGCTAAAAACTCTACATCTGGACAAAGATTATATCTTCCTTCCTTACAGGCTTCACATGTCCCACAAGTGACACCAGGTTCAACTGCAACACGATCCCCAACTCTCACTCGATTAACATTAGCTCCAATAGCGGCTACTTCTCCTGCGCATTCATGGCCAAGAATAATTGGTTTTTCTACTTTATAGTGACCAATTCGTCCATCTGTATAGTAATGTAAATCGGAACCACAAATTCCCACAGCCATTACTTTAACTAAAACCTCATCATCCTTTATTTGTGGCACTGGTAAAGTTTCAATCCGAATATCTCTTATACTATGCATAACCGCTGCTTTCATTGTTGTAGGTACATTGTTAGTCATCATCATTTTCCTTTCTAATAAAAGAGTTAAGAATATGAATCCCTTTTCTGTATAACACTCTTCGTTTCTCAAGTTGACTATAATACTCCCTAGAATTATGATGTAAGTGCATACATTTTGGAATCTGTATTATACAATTTCATTCTATATATTCATCTAGATGTACAGTAGCCTTTTACGCTGTATAAAAGTACAGTCACACTGTACTTTTCATTTTATAACCAAGACAGGAGTGGGCAATATGGCTGAACTTGAACAGCATGAGGAGTTTGCCGCCTTGCTATCAAAGGGTGTTAAGTCATTAAAGCATCACCCTAATTACAAAATAAAAAGAAACAGAAGTGAGAGCGCTTCTCTAGGTCAATCTTATTTAGATAAGATTGCGTATCAAATAGGTGTGTCTTCTAACACCATTAAGAGTTGGATGGGACAAATGGGTTTAAAATATATTCCAGGACGGATAGACGATGGAAAACTTTTTGGGATCCTGTGGACTATTATCAAGGAAGAGTATATGAACAAAGAATGGTTCACAAATGTATTAGCAACAACTTCAATTCCTACTATTACACCACCAATTCCTGTTTGGGTAGCTTCTTGTTTTAGGAAAGCAAAGATATTGAGAAGTGATTCTTCATTTGGTCCACCAAATGAAGGAGAAATCAACGAGGTTATTTCAAAACTATTTGATTCCCCTCCCTCTCATCCAAAGCCTGAGCTAAAGGAAGAGCCGTTAATGCATAACTTGCCTACCCGCGGATCAGGACAATTTATTGGTCGTCACCATGAACTAGAAGTTATTAGACAATGGATTCATTCTCCTTCTCCAGTTTGTCTTATTGCAGGATGGGCAGGCATGGGCAAAACTACAATAGCCCTTGAAGCCGCATATTTATGTATTGAACAGATAAACAGAAACCAGGATTGGCCTGTATTTAAACATATTATTTGGATTAATGGTGATTGGAAAGGATTAAGTTTTAATGACTTCTTAGATACGATTGCCTACCAGCTAGGACGTGCAGAGCAAATTGACAAATCTATTGCAGAAAAACGCCTTGTTGTTCGAAATGTCTTAGCAATTTATTCTCAACAACAACCTCTACTTCTTATTGTAGATAGTATCGACACAGCTGAAAGTGAGATTTACGAGTTTGTCATGGGCCTTCCTCAAGGAGTGAAGGTCATTTTAACCGCTCGTGAAAATTTAAATCAAAAATATAAAGCAGGCTTTTTAGAAATAAATACGATTCAACTTAAAGGGTTTGAGGAGGAGGAAGCATCGGATTTCTTCTCTTATGAAATAAGTCGACATATCCAAACTTACCTTTCCTCAAACAAAAAAACAAAGATAGAGCAATTATCGAGTATTCCTCTAAATGTTCAAAAGGAGCTTATTTTAGCTACTGCTGGCAATCCTAAAGCACTATCACTTAGCATTGCTTATATTCTAGATAATAATATCCCTGTTGAACAACTTATCCAAAAAATAAGAAATGCCGGTTACTCCCTTGTTGAGCTATTTGATTTTTTATTTGGCAGTACATGGGGAAAGTGTAATGAAGATACTCAACGGCTATGGCAAGTGCTATGTTTCTTTCATAGACCCCCCGACGAGAAAAGTTGGGCTACAGCCGCTGGGTTGGACTCTCGAAGATTTCATTATGCTGTTGAGAAGCTGCGTACTCATGCTCTTGTACAACAGAATTATATTGGGGATAAACCACATTATTTAGCACATCAAACAGTAGTAACTTATGGTAAACAACATTTAGATGCTGATGAGGATTTTAAGAAAAACTCAAGAAAGCGTTGGAGCCAGTATTATATTGAGTATTTAGATACCCATTTAAAACGGGAAAAACCACAATTCATATATTGGAGCTATTTACTTGGACGAGATTTAGATAAAATTAAACAAGAATGGCCTAATATTTTAAAAGTTTTAGAATGGGCAAGTAATCATGCTGAGAAAGAATTAGTAATGAATTTAATCATCCGTCTCAGCCATTTTCTAAGTCGGGTTAACCTACCGCTAAGAATTCAGTATGGGTTAGAGGCTGCTGATTACGCTCATCAACTGAATGATAAAGTTTCTGAGGCTTTAATTCGAATTGATATCATTGGATGGGCCCTTATGGAAGTCAATAAGTTAGAAGAGGCATATAGTCAAATAGAAGAAGGACTCCGCATATTAAAAGCAACAGATGAGATTCATCAAGAAGCGCACGATCTTAAGATTTGGGGACTTGCTTTAAAATCAAAATTTTTTTTAAAAATAGACCGGATAGAAGAAGCAAAGAAAATATTAAAGAAGATATATAATGTCCCTGTTGTACCTGTTATCAAACATCGCGTTTTATTAATGCAAGGAGACTTTTGTTTACTGACTAAAAATTATAAAGAAGCTATTCATTTTTATGAATTAGCAAATGAGAAGAGCATGTTATATGGAGGCGAAAAAACGATTGAAGCATATTTCAACCTAGGATTAGCCTATATGCATTGCGATTTCTATGAAAAAGCAGAAAAGATGTTCAATAACCTTCTTTATAATCAAAATAAACCAAATCAAATTGAGCTTATCTACTGCTATTATGGCAAAGCTCAAATACTTGCTCGAAAAAGAAAGTACAAGGAAGCATATGATTTAAATGAAAAAGTCATTGACTTAATTCACTCATGGGAACCAACTATTAATATCCGTCAAGAAGTAGAGAAATTTCATAAATCAATAAATGAAAACTTACTAAAAAATACACATATAAGGGATGGCATCTAGCCATCCCTTATATGTGTATTTTGAACCTTTCCTATTGGACGGATTCCCAACGAGCAACCTCTTCCTTCACTTTTGGCGCTACTTTTGTCCCCAAAAGTTCAATGGCTCTCATGACATCTTCATGTGGCATTGTCCCAACTGGAACATGAAGCATAAAGCGTTCTATCCCAACGTTCTTACGCAAGTGAATGATTTTCTCCGCTACTGTATCTGCATCCCCTACGTAAAGAGCTCCTTCAAAACTTCGGGCCGCATCAAAGCTTGAGCGGTTATAAGGTCCCCAACCACGTTCTTTTCCAAGTTTGTTCATCGCATATTGTGTAGGAGGGAAAAACTTATCAGCAGCTGTTTCTGTATCATCTGCAATAAACCCATGAGAATGGGAAGCCACTTTTAATTTAGATGAGTCATGACCTGCATGCTCTGCTGCTTTTTTATATAGCTCCACAAGCGGAGCAAAATGAAGTGGGCTGCCCCCGATAATCGCCAACACAAGTGGAAGACCAAGAAGCCCTGCTCTTACAACAGACTCTTGGTTTCCTCCACTTCCAATCCAAATTGGTAACGGTTTTTGAACAGGCCTTGGGTAGACACCTAAATTCTCAATAGCTGGTCTATGCTTTCCGCTCCATGTAATCTTCTCAGACATTTGTAGCTTTAAGAGCAAATCTAACTTTTCATCAAACAGTTCTTCATAATCTCTTAAATCATAACCAAAGAGCGGAAATGACTCAATAAAAGACCCTCTCCCTGCCATAATCTCAGCACGCCCATTTGAAATGCCGTCAAGTGTTGCAAAGTCTTGAAAAACGCGAACAGGATCTGCTGAGGAAAGAACAGTCACAGCGCTTGTTAAGCGAATATTCTCGGTCTGTGAAGCCGCTGCTGCCAATATAACAGCAGGAGAAGAAGCAGCATAGTCTTCCCGATGATGTTCTCCTACCCCAAATACGTCTAATCCAACTTGATCTGCCAGAACAATTTCCTCTACCACTTCTCGAATTCGTTGTGCATGACTGATTACTTCTCCTGTCCTTACATCTGGAGTTGTTTCTACAAAGGTGCTAATTCCTATCTCCATTTATCGTATCCTCCTTCAGAATCACGGTCTTTATGATTGATATTTAAAAGGAAAGTCTTCTATCCCCTCATGCAAAGCTTTTTCCCATTGTGAAAATTGTGTAATGGGCACTTTCCCCCAGAATTGTAGTCCAGACATTTCAAATGAAACACTAATAAAGTATTGATCCCCTTTCTCTTCACAACCATACCAATGAGGGGAATCAACATGATCTCTTAAATAACATGGCAAGATCTTGTATACCTTCCCTAGCATTTCATACGTCTCTTTATTAAATTGGTACTCATCCACCATATATACTCGTTCAAATTCTAATATATCGTCTCTAAATTTGTAGCAGTTATTGTAATAATGTTCATCTTCTATAATTTTACTCATTACCGTTCTTCTCCTTTGGTTATTTAGCCTTTATATTATCTTGCATAGAAGCTCCAACAACGGCATTTACAGACCTTACAAGTAGCAATAACTTATATGTATTGGAAAGAGTATTCATAGATTCCGTACCTGTCATAAATAAAAGTAAAATGTATTTCACCTTTCCACTTTTGTGTATTCTAATTAACACTGTAATCTTAATAATAATGCCTCAGGTGCCAATAAAAAAGCAATATACTCATGTGTTTTAAAATACTAACTTGTAGTTAAAGAAACAACGGCTAGTTTTTAATACTATTGCATACATTGTTAAAGAAGAGGAATTTGTTTAAATAAAAAAACCCTTTCTCGGAGATCTGAGAAAGGGTTTTGCAAAACGTAAAATTAACGTTTTGAGAACTGAGGTGCACGCCGAGCGCCTTTAAGACCGTATTTTTTACGTTCTTTCATTTATATATTAAATATGAAAAAATTAGAAATAAAATGATTTACTAAAAACCTGATTTATCAGGCTTTTTTCGCTATTAAAACCAAGTTAAAAAGAAACAGCACTTGCCAGATGGTGGAGTGCTGTTTTAAATATGGGTGTTATTTCATTTTATGTGGAGTATATGGACACTTTAATGGGAGTAGTTTTCTTAACCTACAACTAAGTACATATTGCCCTATACCTTCATCAGCTGTGCAAACTTCCCCTCAGCCAAGGACGAGGGCGATAGGGACCAATTGGAATTTGGATTAGGCTGGTCCTTCCTTGTTGATCCATTTTATAGAGTTCATCACTCAAATTCGCATCAAATCCAAGAAGCGGATGCCCTCCCATCCCGAGAGCTTGTGCTGCCAAAAGCAATCGTTGCACGAGCATGCCTGCTTCCATCTGTTGGATTCGATAGCCCCTGTATCCTAGTTCTGTTTTATAAAATTCCTTGTCACCAGCTACATGCAGGCAAAGTGGTACCTGGAGCAAATTCACATTATCCAGAGACATCCCAGTCTGTAAATGGAGTCGATGGTCCCCTGGGCATATTTCTCTTAACATGTGTTCTGTGCTGTCATAATAATACGCCCCATTTGAAATACCTTCAACATTATATAAACAACTGTAAATTGTTACACGAGGGACGTTACTCCTATATACTACATCCAAATCATTTCGGTATAAAAAAGAAGCCGTTGCTTCTAGGAGAAGGGTGGCCAGTTGTTGTTGACTCACCATCCTCAACACGAAATCCATGTCGGGAGAAAACCGATTTCCGCATGCCTCGGCCAGATCATACGACAGGGGCTCTATTTTAGGCAATGCCACCGCGGGATCCCTACGTTCCGCAGTTCCCCTCCCCCCGATCACCCGAAATGAACGTGTGGAATCCAGCTTAGAAGCTGCGTTCATCGCAGTTATCATTGGATATTCTTTAACACTAAGTGACCGCTCGAAATGTTCTGGTTGAATCGCTGGCAGCTCTTGTCTCAATTCCTCCGATATAATATCTTCGTATAGGTCCCTTCCGGTAGGAGACCAAATGGTGGCTTCCACCGATAGTGGGATTATACTATATACGCTCTCCTCCTGCTCGGATAGTCCAAGCAGATGATTGATTGCGGTATCAAGAAATTGAAAGTAAACCCCTGAGGCGAAGCCAAACCGTTTCGCTACCTCCATTAATTGTCCAATCAGCACACCAGCATCCAACCCTTGGAGTCGGTATGCAAAGTTGTTGTATTTAAAGAAATTTTTCCAGAACATTGTAGACACAAAGACAATACCAAAACACGAGGAGATATCACACCGATTGCCTAAAGCTCTGGCTAAATAGGAATCGAAATTCCCTTCCCGCAGCAATACCAGGCTATGGTGTGCTACATCATAATGGTAGACTCCATCAGGGAGTCCCTCTACCTTCAAATATACGTACAATTCGTTAGGGTACAACGCTCCACCAGAAGGAGCAAACCGCCGATACGACTGCAAAGGGTAGGAATCTTGCTCCGTGGAATCCATTGGAAAGGCTGATTGGCTCAATTGAGTAAAACCGAATACATACCAGAGAAAATGACTGACTCTATTAAGGTCCAATCTTGCGGGAGGTCCTCCTCTAGTAAGCGTCAGCGGTACTTCCGTGGACAGTGGAACAACCGGTAATCCACGATAAAGTTTATATGCCAGTGGTGCATCCTCCCAATCCGCTTCCCAGTTCGGCTGATTTGCCTTATCAATATCAAAATGCAGATTGTATAGAAATTCTTCCAGGCTCATCCTATACCTCCTAATCACTTCTTATGGAAACGGATGGGGATGTGGATTGAGTTGTTCGGGTGTCAATGGTTTATTCGTATACCCAAGCTCCATAGGGATTCGGAATACCCTCTCAAGTCCCGTCAAGCGGGTAAGGTGATGCCCGAATGTCATCGGCAACATCCCCGGAATCAGTACTTTTACGCAATACAATCCGTTTCGTATCGTTTCCGGCGTCGTCTGGTCTATTATAACTACATCAAGGTTTAACTGACGGAACACCTGAAGGATGTCTTGCAAATCATCGGTAAGATCCCTATGATTTGACTTCCACTTAAACTCCTCTTTAAAAGATCGCATTGGGCCATTGTCGTCAAGCAAAAAGCTTAAGCGCTCTTCTGCTTGCGGCAAACCGTACAGCATGCCGTGGTCATCCATCTGCCGCACTAGTGAAGAATCATGCAGCATTCTTTCATACTCCTCCTGGTTCGCCTCAAATTTTTCATCAAGGTTCAGCATCATACCAGCAAGCTCTTGAACTGCGCTTTTCACTGCCCGTACTGGATCCAGATGAGCTCCGGCCGCACAGATGAGATTCAATCCCTTTTCCTTTCTGTTTTTAGCAATTGCCCAAATACTTGGAATACCGTGTTCCATCGTGGAGTTATACAAATATAAATCATACCCAGCGACCGCTCGCATCCGTCCGACCATTAACTCCAATTCCTGGTCGTCAGCTGTAAAAGGATCCAGTCGCGGAAGGTTCAGCTTCGCGTACCAAGTCATCAGGAATGAATCACGCTCGACCACTTCCATAATTCCATAAAAAATGGCCTCCTCTAAACTTCCTCCTAGCGCACATCCATTGGAAGTTTCATAGATAAAACCTTGTGACCCACATCCAACACTGTAATAGGCAAGGAGTTCTGGAACTAGAATTGGACGCCCTTCTAACAACGAATAACCCCATACCCAATTAATAGAACGATCAGGATCGAACGATTTAAATGGAAAACTAGGCTGCGCATATTGTTCTTTTGCATGGACGCCTACCTTCAATGGATTGAGCGCTTGATTTTTCAGGTTACGAAAACTATCATAGATCACTGTCCGTTTACCACGTGGTTCTAAACCGCAGTGCCGCTCCAATCCCTCTAAAATGGCTGTCAACACACTTTCTGCGTATGAATGAGTCCGGCCAGCTGTTCCCTCATCCCCGGCAAACATAGGAAGATTGACGCTCGCATCAGCAAATGGAGTCACTAGGTCATACATTTTACTATTCAAAAGGCCGGTACGATTATCCAGATAGTCTTTAACAATAACTTTTTTCATCTCATCCAACTGACGGCATCGGAAAATACTGGAACTGAGTTTCAGGCTTGGCTGCAGTGAAATTCGGGATAATGTCTGTGAATCGTCGGGTAATCGACCACAGACCGAACACAATGGGTTGGGCAGAAAAGAATGCCATGAGCTCTTCAGTGTTTTCAAGTCAATTAGACATATCTTACCTTCCGAATAAGCCTGATCACCTTGTAATAAATTCTGTACCTCAACCCCAATCAGGTAAGCCATTTGCAAAAGTCCGATACTTGAAGCCCACGGGTCACTTCCCATTCCTCCGGTCACAGCCAGCCTCTGTTTCACCTGCCACATCTCTGTGCGGTCACATCCTCCCATGAGACGTCTCATGTCCGCACATTGAGAGCAACCTGCTGCACCTGGTCGTACGAGCGGACCAACTACACCTTCTCCAAATGAAACGAAGCCTCTGAGCCAGGGGGTACCAGTCTTTCGTAACACTTCTTCCGCCTTTTGGTGAACAGAGGGTTCCCAATCGTCATCCAAAAAAAGGGCCAAATCAATATTTTTTGGAACGCCTTCGTCAAAATTGGGCTTACGAATAACTAGATGGTGTGCTGACAGTTCTTCGCTTACAAGGTCCGCTAGCACCCCTTCTCCGACAACCAACACGAAGGAACTCAATGTGATCCCTCCTCTCGCAGCAAAACACCAAACACTCCGTCTAGTTGCTCTTTAAAAACAGGTTCAATCCCTAATTCAAATACTAAGACCCGTTTTCCGTTTTGTTCCAATATTTCCATAGCTCCCTGTAAGACGTCCGCTTGTATCTTCTCTTCACACGCAGGAATGCTAAGACTAACTGGCATTTTGTTTTCCAAAAGTACGGACGTTACCTCACAAGCTAGTTCATTAGAGGTATTCGATTTGTTTTGCACTTTGATAAGTGCCTGCTGTAATGCCTTCTGTAATGCCATTGTTATATTTAAATCTGCACTACCATACCATCCATCTTTTGTACCTACCCATACTACAGGAAAACCGAATACTTCCTTTCCTCTTCCGATAATTGGTGCTCCCTGCATCGTAGTCAGTGCCTCTAAATAGAACCGACATCTCTCATCTTCTATAAAACTCAACTGTACTCGAGAGACAGAATACTTTTGATTAAGTTGTTGCTTGCTAAGCTCCTCTGCCAAACACTTTTGCAACCCACGGCCAACACCTTCCACAAAAGATTCACCAGCTCCAACCCCGACAATGTCCTCCGGTACTACTACACTTCCATCAACATTTTTATTTAGTGGCAGAGTATTAACGATTAAACTGACCATTCGTGACACATACGTTTCAATCCCAGTTAGTCCTGCTTCTCTTCTTGCCTCCTCATGAGTCAAACCTGAACAGACAATGTCTTGCATCAACTCAGCTGGTCCATCCGACAACGGGTCGACTGCCTGAACGCGGCACTGAGCTAACGGAAGCTGCTTTAAATCTCCCTCCTCCCAAATATGGAAGATTCCCAATTCCTCTGATGTCAACTGGTTGAAATAAAGAAGTAATTTACCTGACTCAACTTTCTCTAAGCCTACTTGGAGACGGCTTCCGACATCTTCAACCCATTCTGCAGATATACCACTTGTTACCAGTGGATGAGATAAAAATGAATGCCAGTTTCCCTCTAATGTATCTAAATCCAGAAGAAAAATCCTATTCTTCTGTTCCAATCCTATGACTCCTGTAACCTCTTTAAACAATTCAAATACGATTACATTGGCTAACAACGAGCCTGGAGTGGCAGAGAAGGCAGGGGGTTGCTCATTTTTGAATAAGGCAGAATGGTGTAAACGGCGCCATGCTGTCTCCCAACACACCTCGGAATCTGGATGTACTAATGGACCTGCTAAACCTACCTGTTGCAGGCATATAGCGGGGAGAAACATTTTCTTCTCTTCCCTGCAAACTATATGAAGCTGTCTAAGTTTCTCTAGTTCACCCTCCTGACTCACATACAAAATCGAATCAAAGGGCTTCACTATTTCTCGCCACCCCTCCTTCTTTTGTGGAATCTCCTTTAAGTCAACCTCTGGGTCTATTTTTCGTGCATGTTCCACAAGTTCTTTTAACCTCTGTCTATTGGTCGGAACCTCGTCTGTGATTAGCACCCGGACCTTAGTCAAACCAGATTCAATCAACGAAGAGACCAATGAATTTAAAATAGGACCAGAGCCAACTGCCAGCACTTTGTTCTGACGAAAAGCTTGAAAACGGGCCGCTCCAGAACCAACTAAATTATCCACAAATTCAATTTGAGATGCATGCTTTTTAAGGTGATAATCCGACAATTGATGCGGAAGGTCCTGGCTTAAATCTCGAACATACCCATTCGTATACAGCACTTCTGCAATTTCATATACCCGATCCCGATATGGTCCAGACAAACCGTTAGTCAAACTCCCTAAAGTATACTCCCCATTGAACATCGGTAACAACTTTTCAATCCACTGATCGATCCCACTGCCTTCGATACGGAATGAACTTAAGTTGTTTCGAAAATACACACCTCTGTTTGGTTCAGGGAGATAGAACGTGTCCCTCTTCACTTTCAAACGCATAGAAGGGTTCAAATTTGTCATCTCTCTCCTCCTTACCCCTTGTAACCATAAATGTTCAATAACACTACCACTATCATCGTATGTACAGCAATTTGTCCGTTATGTCTTATCTTATAGAGAAAGACCCCTGCAACAATGCAGGGGACCTTCTCAAATAGAAGAATAAACTACTAATCGGCTTAGCTGCCGCCACCACAACGGCCACCGCCGCTACATCTGGAGCAACGTGAGCAACGTGAGCAACGTGAGCAACGAGCACAACTAAAGCAGTTAAAACAACGGAAGCAACTAAAGCAGTTAAAACAGTTAAAACAGTTAAAGCATCGGCCAAAACCAAATCCCACACCAACAAATTGTCGATCCTGATCGGTATAGTACTGATTTTGATCCCAAGTGACTGCCTGAGTCGCTTGGAAATCACCAACATTCAACATTTGAAGTTCATTTTGGAAATCATTCATTTTCTTTTCCTCCTCAAATAAATTAACAAAGGTGTCAGCAATTTAAAACGGGAACAACCGAGTTAAATCGAAAAAACTGTACACCAGATGAATACATTAAATGTTTCAAATACTCTTCAACAAATTATGTACAATAGATGGGTATTGTTACTGATACAAAAGCCTAATTTAAAGGAACGGGAAAAAACCGTTCAAAACGAAAACAGGATCATTATAAAAAAACGCCTGAATCGGCGGCTGAATCATCAAAACTAGTGTATTATTTTTAGCTATTCATATGCTCAACACTTTTACCTTCAACAACGGCTTTATTTCCTCCAATCGACAGCCTCGTGACAAATATAAGCATAAGCATTGCACCAAGCAATTGGACGCTTTGGAGCATCGTAACGAACCAAGTGACTGAAATGATAATGACGGTTAAAGTCTCTACGCTTGATAAAATATTCATTTCCACCGCGCTGATATCCTTCTCAGTAAAATTGAACTTCTTCCATGTTAAATAAAAGTTCCTTTGTAGCCTTTTTAGCTGTAGAATACGTTTTTTCCTTGCTTTATTACATGAAATTTCTATTAAAAAATACATTAAAGGTATTATTATATGAAGCAACTGTTGAAACAAAAAGGTATAACTATGACTGAATTTCATGAGATTACAGAAATCTCTCAGAATGCTTTGAGCCATATTTCAAATGGTAAAAGTAATGGAATTCAATTTAATACATTAGATAAAATACTAGAAGCAACTAATTCCAAAATTGAGGAACTTATTGAACATGGGGAGGAGTTATATTCTCTTTTTATCAGATTAGAACATAATAAAAGTAAAAAACCTAATTTCTTAGGTTGGGGATTCAAAGGGTAGTCATTTTACATCTAAATAAATAAAAAACCCTTTCTCGAAAATACGAGAAAGGGTTGTAAAACGTTGATATATAAAAGATATTAACGTTTTGAGAACTGAGGTGCACGACGAGCGCCTTTAAGACCGTATTTTTTACGTTCTTTCATACGAGCGTCACGAGTTAATAGACCTTCAGGTTTTAGTGTTGCGCGATATTCTGGGTCTGCTTGTAATAGTGCACGAGCGATACCGTGGCGGATTGCTCCAGCTTGACCAGTGAATCCTCCACCGTTTACGTTTACTAATACATCATAGTTCCCAAGAGTTTCTGTTGCAGCAAGAGGTTGTTTTACAACTTCTCTTAGTGCTGCAGATGAAAGATAGTTCTCGATTTCACGACCGTTAACAACGATGTTTCCGTTACCTGGTACTAGACGTACACGAGCAACAGAGCTTTTACGACGACCTGTTCCGTAATATTGTACCTGTGCCAATATAATTCCCTCCTTACGTATTATCCGCGAAGTTCGTAAACTTCTGGTTTTTGTGCTTCATGTGGATGAGTGTCTCCTGCAAACACATGTAATTTTTTAAACATTTGACGACCTAAGCTACCTTTTGGAAGCATTCCACGGATTGCTAGTTCAAGCATTTTCTCTGAATAGTTAGTACGCATTTCAAGAGCCGTGCGAGATTTAAGTCCGCCTGGATGTTGACTGTGACGGTAGTAAATCTTGTCAGTCAATTTTTTACCTGTTAATTCGATTTTTGCTGCATTAAGAATGATTACATGATCACCAGTATCAACGTGTGGTGTGTAAGTTGGTTTATGTTTCCCGCGTAGAATAGAAGCAACTTCGCTAGCAAGACGACCTAAAGTTTTACCTTCTGCGTCGATTACAAGCCATTTGCGCTCTACTTCACTTGCTTTCGCCATATAAGTTGTACGCATGTTTTACCCTCCTAGAATTTCAACTTTCGAACGTTTTATTTTAAACACGATTAATTTCCGGGGCTAATCGTGGGTTTAAAATTACATACATATGTTATATTAGCCTGTTGTATTCCCAATGTCAAGAGGATGTTACACCAGGTTTAGTTGTCATAGTAAACTTTCCACAAGTATAGCCCATGTCCAGGTGCAGTTTTGCCTGTTAGAGTGCGATTTTTCGCCTCTAGCATCCCTGAAATATCTTTTGTAAAACTTTTTCCGCTACCAAGATCAAGAAGTGTTCCCACTAAAATTCGGACCATATTATAAAGAAATCCGTTTCCTACAAATCTAAATGTAAGCACGTCCCCTTCTTCAATAATTTCCGCTTCATAGATTGTTCTCACTTTATCTTCTATCTCCGTCTTTGCTGAACAAAAACTTGTAAAATCATGTGTACCAATTACGCCCTTTATAGCTTCCTTCATCACCTTACGATCTAACTCGTATGGAACATGGTGCATATAATGCCTTAAGAACACATCGCGACTTTTGCTGCAAAGCACTTTGTAACGGTATTCCTTCTTTTTCACGCTAAAACGAGCGTGAAAATCTTCTGACGTTTCCTTTGTATCAACTACTACAATATCTTCTGGCAAGAGCGCATTAGCTCCGCGCTCAATCTGGTTTACGCTAATAGTGCTTGTAGTATCAAAGTGAAACACTTGCCCTTTAGCATGGACAGACGCATCTGTGCGTCCTGAGGCATGGATTTTCACTTCCTTACCTCCATGGAGACGGGTAAGGGCCTTTTCAATCTCTTCTTGCACAGTACGGCCATTAGGCTGAATTTGATAGCCTGAAAACAGTGTTCCGTCATATGCTACAGTACATTGAATTCTTCGCATCTCTCACATCTCCTAGACTCTTACGATAAATAGAGCAGCAGCAACAATAACAAATATGATAAGGGCCATAGTATCAATAGACCCCCAGCTAAGCTGACGATACTTTGTCCGTCCTTCTCCACCTTGATACCCTCTTGCTTCCATAGCTGTTGCTAGCTCTTCTGCACGTTTAAAAGCGCTAATAAAAAGCGGAATTAAGAGTGGAACAACAGCTTTGAGGCGATCTTTAATAGGTCCGCTCGAAAAATCTACTCCACGTGCTGTTTGAGCCTTCAAAATTTTGTCTGTTTCATCCATCAAAGTGGGGATAAAACGAAGTGAAATAGACATCATAAGTGCTAATTCATGAACAGGGAAACGGACTTTCTTTAATGGATGTAAAAGGGTCTCCATGCCATCTGTTACCTCAATTGGTGTTGTTGTAAGAGTTAACAGGGTTGTAAGTAAAATTAAGAATAAGAACCGAAGCGAAATATAAATCCCTTGAATAACTCCGCCTTCATAGATCTTCAGAAAACCAATGTCTGCGATTACTTCTCCTTCTCTCGTCATAAAAATATGAAGGAGAAAGGTGAAAATAATAATAAACAATATTGGCTTTAGTCCTTTAATAATGAAATAAATCGGAACTCGACTCACAAGTACTGCTAAAATAGCAAACAAACCAATAATGCTGTAGCTTACAATATTATTCGCAAGAAAAATAACAGCTACATAGAAAAAAACGATAATAAGCTTTGCTCGAGGGTCCATACGATGAATAAAAGAATCTCCTGGAACATACTGACCAATAATCATATTATTCATCATGAGCTTGTCCTCCAAAAAGCTTTGTGACCTCTTCTACGGCCTTTTTAAATGTAATAGCATCATGACTAAGGGAGACGCCCAAACGCTGTTCTAGATCCAATATGAACTGGAGAGGCTCTGGGATATCTAATCCAATCTCTTTAAGCTTTTCATGTTGCTTAAAGATTTCCTTTGGTGTTCCGCTCATTGAAACTTTCCCTTTATCCATTACAATAATGCGATCTGCATATTGTGCTGCATCTTCCATACTGTGCGTTACAAGTACAATCGTTAACCCTTGTTCTTTATTTAAAGAGGAAATCAAATTCATAATCTCATTACGCCCTCTTGGATCAAGTCCTGCTGTTGGCTCATCAAGAACAAGCACTTGCGGTTCCATTGCTAAAATCCCTGCAATTGCCACACGGCGCATCTGTCCACCGCTTAAATCAAACGGTGATTTCTGTAGAACTTCCTTTGGCAAACCAACTATTGTAGCAAGCTCATTTGCCCTTTTCTTCGCTTCCTCTTCTGAAACCCCAAAGTTCATCGGACCAAAACAAATATCTTTTTCAACAGTCTCATCAAAGAGCTGATGTTCAGGAAACTGAAAGACAACGCCAACGCGTTTGCGAACTTCTTTTAAGTGCTTTTCTTTCTTACCACTTTCAATGATACGATCTCCTATTTGGATACTCCCTTTAGTTGGCTTCAAAAGGGCATTCAAATGCTGGATAACTGTTGACTTACCAGAGCCTGTATGACCGATTAACGATACGAACTGACCAGAGGGAATGGATAGCGATACATCTTCTAATGCTAATCGTTCAAAAGGCGTTTTAAGCTGATAACGATGTTCTACATTTTTGAATATAATCTCCATAGTTCCTCCACTAAGTTGTCCGTCGTTAAATGAATATGTTCTAAAGAAATTCCTTTGTCCCGCAGAACATGACTAATTTGGCTAGCAAGTGGAAAATCAAGGCCAATCTCAGTCAATTTGCTGCCAAGTTCAAAAATCTCTGAAGGTGTTCCAGTTGCAAAAAGTTCTCCTTTATTGAGGACAATTGCTCTATCAGCTTTCGCTACTTCATTGAGGTCATGGGTAATGGAGATAATCGTTAAATTGCGCTGATTTTTTAACAAACGAATGGTTTCGAGAACTTCACTACGCCCTTTTGGATCAAGCATTGATGTTGCTTCATCTAAAAGGATAACATCAGGTGCCATTGCGACAACACCAGCAATACCAATTCGCTGCTTCTGACCACCAGATAGACGATGTGGCTCATACTTCTCGAATCCTTTCATTCCAACAACTTCAATTGCTTCCTCTACTCTTTTTCTCATCTCTTCATATGGAAAGCCATTATTCTCTAACCCAAAAGCAACGTCATCTTCAACTGTTGAACCTACAAATTGATTATCAGGATTTTGAAATACCATTCCAATATGGCGACGTACATCCCATACAGAATCTTCTGTAAGCATAAGATCTGCTACTTTCACAGAACCTTGTTCAGGTAGAATGAGGCCGTTTAAAATTTTAGCAAGTGTTGATTTTCCTGAGCCATTATGTCCTGCAATTGCAAGCCATTCTCCCTTATAAACATTAAGAGATAAATTGTTTAGCACATAAGGTCCATCTTCTTCATACCGAAAATACAAGTCTTTCACTTCTATGACTGAGTTTGACATATACAGCCCCCTCTACTATGCTCCTCTAGGCTAATTCGTTTCAACATATAAAAAAAGGGCATTGAGCAGTTGAGAATAACTGTCACGCCCTTGTAGCACCTATATTGTTCAAATGGGCGTCAGACACTTTCTTTAAAAAAGAAGAGAATCCATACGCCCTAAGAACTTCATATATTAAACTAACTCGATGATAGCCATTGGAGCACCGTCACCACGACGAGGTCCAAGTTTCATAATACGAGTGTAGCCACCTTGACGGTCAGCATAACGAGTAGCCACGTCGCTGAAAAGTTTTTGAACAGCGTCTTGACCAGTCTCTTCGTTTGCTACTTCGTGGCGGATGTATGCTGCAGCTTGACGGCGAGCATGTAGATCTCCACGTTTACCAAGAGTGATTAGTTTTTCTACAACAGACTTAAGTTCTTTTGCTTTTGGTTCTGTTGTTTCAATGCGCTCACTGATGATTAAGTCAGTTGCTAAATCGCGAAGAAGTGCTTTACGTTGTGCACTTGTACGACCTAATTTTTGATATCCCATGAGTATTTCCCTCCTTCGTTACTAATTCGCTATCTATCAATCGTCTTTACGTAGTCCTAGACCAAGCTCTTCAAGTTTAGCTTTCACTTCTTCAAGAGATTTACGTCCTAAGTTACGTACTTTCATCATATCTTCTTCTGTTTTATTCGCAAGCTCTTGTACTGTGTTAATGCCAGCACGTTTTAAGCAGTTGTAAGAACGTACAGAAAGGTCAAGCTCTTCAATCGTCATTTCAAGAACTTTCTCTTCTTCTTTTTCAACCATAATCTCTGCTTTTTGTGCCTCATCTGTTAATCCAACAAAGATGTTTAAATGCTCTGTTAGGATTTTAGCACCTAG
>NZ_FOXX01000029.1:0-13006 GCF_900115845.1 Priestia endophytica DSM 13796
CAGCAACGTTATGAATTTGCTTTTCCTCTTATCAATACTCAAGCCAATCTGGGCACTATCTTGAGCTAACGTTTACGAAGCTTATAAACCTTCACTTGCGTTCACCATACTCACCTTCCCCTAGCAGTGTTCTGAGCCGTGCGCTGACTCTCTGTTTCCGCATTTCCGCATGCAACCTACGTACCTATTACTAGTCACGCAGTTTTGGATGGGGATAGTTTTTGCGTCTAAACTAGTGGCGTAAGCCACACTATATAGAAGCGACTTCTTGTCGCACCATAACACGCATTATAGGAAGAAAAGGGGACTTTCCCGGTCAAGAAAGTTGTCCTAAAATATAAAAAAGAGAAGTAGAATGAACTCTACTCCTCTTTTTTAGGATAATGATCTTTCCAATTATAATAAGTATCCTCATTATAGATATCAATCTTACTTCCATTGACGTCTACCGTATGATTATCTACCCACTTAATTTGAGGGTCACCCTTGTGTGGAGCATCTATATCCCAACAAATGGTCTTATCATCAAATTGTCTTTCTGCCAGACCATAAGAATCAATTCCTACCCTTAATTGTGCTCTAACTGTAGCGCCTCCATCATTTATTATATAAGCAATGGCCTTATATTCTTTAGTAGGGGACTCTACATATGTGATAAACTTTCCTCTTCCCTTTAACTCATCTAATTGCACGTTAAATTTATCAACGATCCAAAAGATTACAATACCGATGACTAAGAGCCAGATGATTCTTTTCTTACTCATTCCTCTCCTCCATTCTGGTTCCTATCCTTAATCCTTTTCTCTCCCCAATAAAAACTCCTTAAGTATTTAATTAACTTTTATTGGAATATATATAATAAACTTATCTCATCATAAAGGTTATCGATGATGGTTGTTTTAAGGATAACTATATAACTAGTAAGAGACTCCATACATATCGGACTGATGTGCTAATATCCTTTTTAGCCTGTAAGATATGGTCTACTACAGAGAATAAGATTGCAATTCCTACAGAATAAAAGGTAAAGAACCAGGGAATGAAGAAAGGAAGGATACCAAAAAATACATGTCCGATAATAGAAAACTGGAATTGGCCAGCTTCCATCTTATTAGTTACGGCTCCAACCAAGAGGGAGATAGGTAACCCATATAGGAAAACACATGGAAGGATATATACGGGGAAAACTACAAAACTATGTGGTACACTTTTCCAATAACTATCTACTCATCCAAAGAAACCATCTATTGGTGTAAGGAAAGAGATAAGGAGAATAGATAATATACTGGTAATGAGAGCTGTTAACAATTTTCTTTTAAACATGATCTTATGCCTCTTTTCTAATAATAAGAAGTTTTTAACATAAATTGTAGTTTTATGGTCTATCTATAATTAGTAAATCTTAAAAAAGAGGGCCACTCCCAAACCTTTTTTAAGATCTTTCGTCTAATCCTTACAAAGCATAAAATTTTCACTTATCTTTGTGTGGAAAGGAGCGTAAAATGAAAAAGCTGTTTTCGCAAAGATTGTCGCTATTAGCATATAAAAGGGATTTATTTACTATTTCAAGGTATTATCGGATGAAGATTTCTTCCCCAACTAACAGAGCAGGTTAATTTAAGTTTTCCATTTTTAAGAATCATCTAAAAAAATGTATGAGGATAAACATGAAAGACGGTTACGTCAAAGGGGAAAAGATAGGAATTTAATCTGAGAGGTGGTGTTTATATGGAAATTGAAACTGCTACACCAAAGAAGTATGGTTCGATAAGTTATATGTCCCTTGCCATTGGGGTAATTTGTTTTTGTATTGTTTTTGTAACACCGACAAGAATAGCGAATATTGGGAGTTTGGTTGGGGACTATATAACATTTTCGCTTACAGGTATAGGTATAGTGCTATCTACAATCGGGATAGTTAAGAAAACAGAGAAAAATGTAATTCCTATTATATCTTTAATTCTCTCCTCGTCTTTCTTTATATTCTGGATAATCACGATTATCTTATTATTTACTGATCAAATTGAATTTGCTCCGTAGTCTACAAATACTCTTTGAATTAATGGGAGCGTTAGTCCATAAATCAAAAGATAAATGCAAAATAAGGTCCTACATTCCATGCTTTTCATTTCAACAACTGCTATAAGCCTTAGGGGATAGTCCCTACATTTGCCACAAATCCCCTTGTCGCTGATTTCTTTTTTTCACTTAAAAGAACAGCTTTTTATTCTGTTTTTAAGTTTTCTTTCTAAATGGAGAACGCCCCCTCACCTACCACAATCACCCTTGTCGTACCTTTAATAAATGACCAACTATATAACTATAGATGTATATGAAGCTACAAAACTGTCCATAATATTAACGTATTCTCCCATATGTGAAAACCCTCTGCTAGTACCGAGCAAGGGGTTTATTTTTATTGCAGGTATTTAACGATAATTAGTTACCATAATGTTGATTAACGGCACTAATTAATTAAAATAAATAGTCCCCATTACTTGATAGGGACTATTTAAAGTTTATGCATTTCAAGAACTTGAGTTTTGCATTTAGTAAAATCATTACGGAGAATAAAGGATAAATGTAAAATTCAGGCCTGCATTTGTTTATCTTGTTTTACTCGTCTTTACTAAATAAATCATTTTACATAGATCTTTGTATATACAAATAGCGCTCAATTAATTAAGCGCTATTTTCAGGTGAAAAGTATAGTAATTTTGATATTAATAGTAATTTTGATATTAATAGTAATCAATCTGTATTTAAACAAGGAGGTAAAACAACTTTATCCTTACTGTTCGACACGTATGAAACGTTCGCCTTTTGCAACGGACCAAAGCTTTCCGTCCCGGTAATACAGACGGTCCAAATGGGGAGAGATATTGGCCCAGATGAGCGGAACTGTGCATTCCCATTCCTTGATACGTTGGTCCAGCGTAATCTCTTCCTCTCCCTGAGGCCCCAGAATTACAATTTCATCACCAACTTTGGCGTCTGGGAAATCTGTGAGATCCAGAATCGTGTGCTCCAAGGAGATCGTGCTCGCCACCGGACATTTTCTCCCATGCAACAAAACATATCCGTCTGCCAGCTTCGGGCTAATTCCGTCACCTATACCTCCTGCCATAATTCCTATTCTCTTCGGCGTGTCCAGTTTGACTGAAGCGTAGTTCTCTCCAAATTTTCCGCCTAAGACTTCATTTACATGAACCAGGCGGCTCTTCCAGCTTACAAGAGGCGCTTTCAGATCCGGATGTGTCTCTCTTCTGGATAACGGCGAATATCCCCACATTGCACGGCCGGGGCATACCCCACTCATGCGAATTTCCGGAAGCGCAATGCTTCCCGGTGTATTGGCCAGCTGACTAAACGGTATCTTTTCAGCATCGTCTCCCAGCGAATCCATCGCAGATTTGAATCTAGAAAACTGCCACATTGCATAATCTGCACCTACATCCGGCCAGTTTACTGCACCCATGTGGCTGTATACACCTTCAACATGCAGATTGGGCAATTGAGAAACCTCTCGGTACAGATCGGCAAATACCTCGGCATTCACGCCCAGGCGACCTCGGCCAGTATCGATTTTTATGAAGACATCAGACGGCTCCGAAACCACATTGGAGAATGCTTTCGCAGCTTCCATGGAAAGAATGGTAGGAATCAGCCGATATTCCGTATAAAGATTTGCAGTCTCCTGAATCAGGTTGCTAGCAAAAATCAAAATTGGCATCTTCACACCATTTTCTCTCAAAAGGATTCCTTCATCAATACTCCCCACTCCTAGGTAATCTGCTCCACATTCTTCCAATATTTTTCCGCATGCCACAATACCATGGCTGTATGCATTCACCTTGATGGCGGGCATAATTTTCACGTCATGACCTACCATTTGTCGAAAATGCATGAAGTTGTCTCTAAGATTGTCCAGATTGATTTCAAGCCAGCAAAATCTACTCATCTGATAATTTTTCATGATTTTTCCTCCGATAATCTTTTATTACAATCGAAATCTAATCTAAGCACTTAACTATCAACACTTCTTTTATGTACATACTCCTACAGAGCAATAAAACCTTCCTTGCTCGGCTTACTATAGAAGTTCCATTGCCATAGGTATCATGTCCTTTAGGCAATCACATGTTCCTTGGCATTAGACGTAATGAAAAAATGAATTATTTGAAGTACCATTTCAAAGCATTTGTGTATAAAATTTTATTAGCATCTTTTTCATTAAAAAGGTGGCGAATTAATTCAATATCCCCATATTCAAAAGGTCTTTTCGCTCTTGTTGAGGGTAAATCTGTACCAAACATAAGGGCATCAGGGTTTGTTTCATATATAGATTTTAAAGCGTTTTTAACATTGAGTTCCACACGCCCAAAACCTGTTGCTTTTACGTGTATACCTTTATTAACTAATTTTAACAAATGCGTTAGCCCTCCTTCAGATAATCCTAAATGATCAATTGAAATAGCAGGTAATTTTTCAATTGTTGATGCAATTTCGGGTATTTGTTTTGCATCGATGTAAAGTTCACTATGCCACCCAACCAAATCATAAACTCTTCTCGCAAAGTAATCGAGCTTTGATAAATCTTCTGAACCGCCTCGTTTGATATTAAATCGTAATGCTCTTATTCCATGGTTATGTAAGTTTACAATTTCATCATCCGTCACAGTAAAGGGTAATTGCGTAACGCCACAAAATGTTGGTCCCATTTGTCTAAGGGCCTTTAATAAGTATTCTTGGTCAAATCCTTGAAAAGACCCAGATACAATCGCTCCACCTAATATGTTCAAACCAGCCGTCTCATTTTGATAATCTGTTACAACATAGCTCGGTGGTGTATACCCCTGATTCTCAATAATTGGAAAGTCAAAATCAATAATATGAAAATGTGCATCAAAAATCCCCACTATAATCCCCCTTTTTTCAACATATTAAAGACAGGACATAAGATTAAAATGCCCCATTTAATTTTTATAAAATATCAGCTACAGATGAAGTTTTAAACCTTCATGAGGATTCTCGAATCCTCATTTTTGTTGTTAGCTGTATTAGTTGGCACTTTTGTTCATTTGCTCGTTGAATAGCCCATTCAAGTTTCTTTTCTTCTATTACTCTTATATCTAACTTTAGTCTACCTATCTAAGTAATAAAGGTAAAATTCAAATATTTTATTGTTTATTATAGAAAAACCTGATATTAGATAATGTGTACAAACTAATCACAACGATAAATATGATTTGCGAAGCCTTATTTCTTCTCCTTTTGCACATCATTGATATTCATTCCTAATTTACATAAAATGTATTACAGGTAGTAAAAAAGCGTAAACCCGTTCAGTAGTAACAAGTTTACGCTTTTTATTTTTTGCTTAAATATAATTTCAAGAACATTTTAAATCATTATCATTTTTCTATAAATAGATTAAACGGATAATACTCCAAATAGAACTGCAACAATAATCATAACTAAGGCTGTTCCGATTGCATACTTGGCTGTAAAGCGAATATGGTCGCCTATATCAATACCAAGCAGCCCCATTAATACGTAAATAGAACCTTGTAATGGACTTAATAAGTGCAATGGTTGTCCTAATAGGGAAGCTTGCCCGATTTCTAGTGGATGGATGCCAAAATGAGCAGCTGTTTCAGCCATAATTGGAATAATCCCAAAATAAAATGGAGCGTTTGCCATGAAAAAGGTAAATGGCATACTTATTAGTCCAACAATTACTGTTAACTTTGGTCCAAGAGCATCCGGTATAATAGCTATTAAAGTATCTGCCATAGCTTTAACAATCCCAGTTCCATCTATAATTCCAGTAAATATACCAGCTGCAAATATCATAGAAACAACAGTTAGTATATTTCCCGCATGAGCGTGTAAACGATCCTTTTGATCCTGCAAATTTGGGTAATTCACAATCATTACAATAGCAAACCCAATCATAAATAGAGCTGGTAAAGGTAAAAGTCCCATAACTAAAGCTGTTAGTATTAAAATAGTTAAAATTAAATTAAACCAAAATAGTTTAGGACGCTTTATTGATGCATCCATACCCATATCAATATCGGCAGCAATTTCTTTACTAAATGCTGCATCAATCGTTACAACTCCTAGTCTCTTACGTTCACGGCGCCCAAGAAAATAAGAAACTGCCAAAACCCATAGCGTTCCTGCAATCATAGAAGGAAGAAGTGGTAGAAGTAAGTCTGTTACATCTGCTTTTACCGCCGCCGTAGCTTGTACAGCAGGTCCACCCCATGGAGTTAGGTTCATAACCCCCATTGCTAATGCAGGCATACAGGCTAGAATAAGTTTATTCATACCTAGTCGATTGTATAGTGGAAGAAATGCAGTTACTACAATTAAATATGTAATGGTACCATCCCCATCCAGAGCTACTATTAAGGATAGGACTGCAGTACCCACTACAATTTTCAAAGGGTCACCGCCCACCACTTTTATAACTTTCGCTACTAGTGGGTCAAATAAACCTGTATCAATTAATACACCAAAATAAAGAATGGCAAAGATAATCATAATTGCCGTTGGAGCAATGGTTTCAAGACCTTTCATCATCATTGGTCCTAAATCAGTAAATCCAGCAATTAGGGCAAAAATAACTGGTACCACTGTGAGCGCACTGAATGCGGATAAACGCTTACTCATAATTAAATACATAAAAACGACAATCATTAAAAATCCTAGAAATGTTAACATACTATACCCCCTCTATATCTTCCCCTATCATTCCCTGGCATTTAACTATAAATAGTAATAGTTACACAGTAATAAATTTATCTTTGTAAACCCTTACAAAAATAAATTCACCTATAACTTCCCTTTATCTGCACTGATTTTTTATCGCTACTCATAAAAAAGATCTCTTTTTTCACTTTTAATGAATCACTCCTTTACTTAAAATAGGTTGTTCTTACTTGGAATAAAAATATCCAAGATAACGTTTTCATAGCTATGTGAGTCAAAATATCCTAAATCCTAGAATTCATAAATTTATAGTCACTTTATAGACTCTCAGGAATGCAAGAGTAAGATATCTTCCGGATGATATCTAAAAAAGCAACTATTTTAGAAAGCTAATTATCTTCCTTAATAGAAACAGAAAACAAAAGTAATAATTATTACATTATTACTTAATGTTGTAATAATTTTGACTATTTAAACGTATACTACCATGGTTACTTGTTAAAAGTAAATATTTTTTTAAATTGATATTGAATGAGATAGAGTAAGATATGAACCAAAACGAATAAAAAGATGATAGAAACATGAAGTATCGAATTAGCTTGCCAATTCAATATTTCATATTCCTATCACCCTTATAAATTTAATTCGTATAATGATAGTTTATTTGTGTAAGAATGGAATTAATTTTATCAAGACGATCTTTTGTCTTTTCTGGGTAGTTTATAGCTATAGCACTTATCAGATAATCGGCTACAAGCATAGATGCCACTGGAGAATTATGAAAAGCGATACTAGTAGAACTACAAGGTAATACTAAGTTTGAGTACTCAACTAAAGGAGAAGAATAACTGTCGGTAATTGAAATGACCTGAGCTCCATTATTTTTAGCAGCTATTGCAAATTCAACAGTTCTTCTAGCGTATCTTGGGAAAGAAGTTGAAATTACTAAATCTTTAGAAGTTAAAGTAATGCCTTTATCAACCCAATCACTTAAATCAGATACAATTAATTCGCAGTTTCCCAGTAAACGATTAAGTCCAAAAGATAGATGTTGTGCTACTGGTAAACCACTTCTCACGCTTGTGCAAAATATTCGGTCTGCAGAAATAATCATCTCTAGAGCTGTATTTAAACTCTCTGTGGAAATCATTTCTACAGTGGATTGAATGTTATTAAATTGATTTTCTGCACAGCGCATCCATAAATCACTATCATCTAAATCTTTTAAATTTGTCTCTAATCTGATTTGAGGAGCAGCATTATTACGTAAAAGCTCCTGAAGACCTTTTTGAAACTCTGTGTATCCGGAGTAACCTAGACTAAACGTTAATCTCATTATGGTAGTAGTGCTGGTTTTTACAGTTAAGGCTAATTGATCAACTGTCAAGAAAGCTACATCCACAGGATTTTTAAGAATATAGTCTGCAACTCTTCGCTGGGTTTCTGTTAGTTGTGAGATATTATTTTTTAATTTTAAGAGTGGATTTTCCATACATTCGCTCCAATTGAACAGATTATATTGTAAATTTTACATTTCTAAATTATTGAAGAATATTTATTACAATATTTAATTGAATTTTATCATGCTAATTTTTTTATGTAAAAAAAATCTTCTTAAATAATAATATTTATAATACGTTCCCCTCCTCTTCTATTCAATAATAAGGTTTACTTTATTAAGTATTGGTGATAATATACATCTATATCGTTAGTAATATATATTACTATTTTAAATATTGTTGTAATTTTTATTACTAACACACTTTATTTTTAAGAAATGTAATTCATTTTATAAGAATCTTCTTTTATCTTTTCGATCTAAAAGCAAAGCAATAAAGTTATGAAAAGATAGTGGATTACATCAACAATTTTATTAAATTAATCATTTTTGAAAGCGTTATCTTTAGGGGGTGTAAACAAAACATAATCTTTGAGAATTATATCTAAGTGATTGTTTAACTACCAAAATAGCAAAGGAGTGTATAAAAGTGAGTAAATTAGCACCACTATTATCTGAGGATATTATCGAGAGAGCAGACTCTCTTAACACGACTCTTATATCGGATGCGATGGGATGTACAGGTTCTATGGACTACAAAATAAAGCCGGTAGCATCAGGTATGAAGGTAGTTGGAACGGCTCTAACCGTAAGTTTGAGACCTGGAGATAATTTATTTCTTCATCAGGCAATCTATGATGGAAAAGAAGGGTATGTTTTGGTTGCGGATGGAAAGGGACACACTACAAACGCCTATCTCGGTGAATTGATGGCAGGAGCAGCGAAGGCCATGGGAATTGAAGGAATTATTATTGATGGATTAGTTCGTGATAAGGAGACACTTAGTGAATCGGCCTTCCCTATCTTTGCAAAAGGATTTATTCCTAATGGTCCTCTAAAAGACGGTCCAGGAGAACTTCATAAGCCTATTTCTTGCGGGGGAGTCTCCGTTGTTCCTGGAGATTTAATTATTGGCGATGATGATGGAGTTGTGGTAGTTCCAAAAGACAAAATTGAAGAGGTTCTTTCCAAAGCAGAGAAAAAACTAGACTACGAGAAAACACGTCTAGAAAGTATTGCAGCCTATGAAAAAGCACGTACGGAAGGTAGACCTGAAGGAAACATTCAACCTCATTGGCTAAGAGAACAAATGAAAGCATATGGGTTATAAGAAAAGGGGGAGAATTTCACAATGAAATTAGGTTTTATTGGGTTTGGGGAGGCAGCTTTTGAATTATCAACCGGATTAAAACAAGAGGGGCTAGAAACTATTTGTGCTCATGATGTCATGTTAGATCATCCTACTTTTGGTCCACAAATTAAGGAACGAGCTAGACAAGCACAGGTGGAACTGGAATATACACCTAAATCATTATTAATGAGAAAAGATCTGGCGATACTAATTGTCGCTGTGCCAGCAAATAAAGCCTATGAAGTCAGCAATTCTTTAAAACCATACCTAGGAAAAGAACTCATTTATATTGATGTATCTGCCTCAACTCCAGATATAAAAAGAAAAATTAGCAATAGTCTCAAGGAGCGAGGGGTTAGATTCGTTGATGCATCTATGATGGGACCTTTACCAGTTTATAAGCATAAAGTTCCGATTCTAGCAAGTGGTAAGGGTACGGATGCATTTATTGATATCATGTCCCAATATGGAATGGATATTTCAAAAGTAAGTGAAAAGCCTGGAGACGCATCGGCAGTTAAGTTGATTCGTAGTATTTTTATGAAAGGGCTACCTGCTCTTTTGGTTGAAATGTTAGAAGTAGCGCACAAGTTTGGTGTAGAAGATCTAGTGATTAGCTCCATAAGTGAGACAATGAATTCGAAGAGTTTTGAGGAGACGATGAATCGTTTGGTTACAGGAACTTCAATTCATGCACTAAGAAGATCTATAGAATTAGAAGGTTCCATAGAAATGCTAGAGTCCTCAAATTTAAGTTCTTTGATGTCAAGTGCAGCAAAAAATAAACTTCAGTTATTAGCAGAATTGAATCTAAAAGAAAAGTTTCAAGGAAAGACCCCAGAAAATTGGTTGGATGTAATCATGGCATTTGAGGATACAAATAAAAAAAGTTCAAATATCTCATAGAGAGCACAGTTTATATATTTGGCAGAATAACATCGAATGGAGTGATTATATCATGGGAACATGGCGTTTACATGGTGGTTTAATTTGGCAGGGAGACACTTTTAAAGAAAACAATTATCTGGATATAGAGGTAACTAATGCAGAAGATCGAGAAATTCATCTATCTGAATCCCATTTATTAGTCCCAGGTTTAATTGACTTTCATTGTCACATTTGGGCACCAGGTGCTCCTGTTTCTGTAACCGATACCGAATATATTTCCTCAGGGGTGGTTGCATCTGTTGATGCAGGAACTTTTGGATATGATGGATGGGAAAATGCAGACCGATTATGGCAGAATAGCCCAATGGAGATTCGCTCTTGGCTTTCAGTCCTTCCCGAAGGTCTTACCATCCACCCAAACCCGAATCCAACAAAGCCTGAAAACATCTCACTAGAGCGTTTAGTAGAAACCGCGTCCAATGCAGGAGATCGGCTATATGGTTTTAAAGTTCGATTAGGCCAAGTGGATGCAAAAACAGATCGAGGATTATTGAACATTGCACGTGCTGCTGCAGAAAAAAGTGGCTTAAAAATAATGGTTCATCTAACGGGTTCCGGACTATCTATTGACGAGGTTGTAGAAATCTTACGACCTGGGGATGTATTAACACACCCTTATCACGCTCAAAGAGGCCATGTTTTGGATGAGTATGGGAAAGTATCTACTTCTTTTAAAGATGCGGTTGAAAAAGGTTTATTGTTAGATGTTGGTCAGGGTAGCAAGCATTTCGCTTGGAAAGTATTCCAGCAGGCAGCCCTCTCAGAGGGAATCAAGCCCCATTTCATTAGCTCGGATATTGTAAGAAATACATGGAAGAAACCACCGGTTAGTGATATGAGTTATATCATCTCGAGATTTATTGCAGGCGGACTTTCAAGAGACGAGGTTTTTGCCTCTGTATTAAATACCACGAGCCAATTTATGAATCTGAAGTTTGACTATGTAAACCATGTCCTTGTTTTGCAGGCAGACCATTCTGAAGTTCAATATTCGGATTCAGAAGGAGACATTATTACTGGTCATATCAGATACAACCCGAGTATTCATATCAATCATAGGAGAGTAGTTTTCACGCACAGTACAAAGGAAGATTGTATTCGTAAAATACTAAAAATGACATAGTTTAACAACATAGTTTTTAGTGTTTTGTTTATAAAGAAGAAAATGGATACAAAACAGTAATGGGGATGGGTATATGACAAGAAATAAATGGGTTGTCCTATTATTATTATGGCTCACTTATATGGTATCCTACTTGGATCGTGTAAATATCTCTACAGCAGGACCATTGATGATGAAGGATCTTAATATGGATGCTGACAGTTTTGGTTGGATTCTAGCAGCATTTACATTAGGGTATGGATTGATGCAAATACCCGGAGGAATGCTTGCTGACCGGTTCGGAGCAAAAAAAGTAATGATTATTGGGGTAATTTGGTGGTCTATTTTCACGGGATTGTCTGGCATTGTTGCATCAGTTGGTATGTTGATCGCTATGCGAGCGTTATTCGGGGCTGGAGAAGCGTTAGGAACTGGTTCCCAATGGAAGATGCTTGGTCAATTCTTTCAGGGTTCAGATCGAAATCTAGCATCAAGTTTGTATAATACAGCCATTCCATTAGGTCCGGCTCTTTGTGCCCCACTCTCTGTGTGGATTATGGGAAGAGTAGGATGGCAGGGTCTGTTCTATTGGTTTACGGTCCCTGGAATCGTAATAGCCCTTTTACTGTATTGGTTTTTACCAAATGACTCTAAAGAAGATAAGCCAAGTGCCGTGAGATCAGGTAAGAAAGAGAAACGGTTTGTACTAAAGGATATAGTTAAATACCCAAGCAGTTGGCTTATCTTTACTGCCTATTTAACAAAAAGCGTCGCAGCATGGGGGCTCTTGGGGTGGATCCCCACCTATCTGAACACAAGTCGAAATATTGACTTTAAGGATTTAGGTTTGGCATCTTCAATACCCTATATCTTAGGATTCTTTGGTTTGTTGTTTTTTGGTTGGTTAGGTAATCGTGTCAAACACCGTGCTTCTCTTATAGGGGTTATTTATTTATTAGCAGGTGTAGGTTTATACTTTGCTTTCAGTGCAGAGACAACTAATGGCAGTATAACGTATTTATCTATTGCATCCTTTTTTATATTTGGTGCGTACGGACCATTTTGGGGTCTCACCCTTGATTTATTTCCAAGTGAAATTCATGGAACTCTTAGTGGATTTACCAATTTTGGCGGGCAGATTGGTGGGTTTATATCCCCTCTAGTAGTTGGGTATCTGGTGAAATCAACAGGATCATTTAATTACGGATTTTTATTCATGATTGTCACCTTAGTAGTTGCATCGATCGCTCTATTTGGACTCGACTATCTGAAAATAAAAGCGAACAAAAACAGAGCTTTCCCGGAACAAAAATTTGTATAGATATACCTTGGGTTCAACTTATACCTAGGAAATCTGCTTTATAACCTTGCTAATCAAGTTTTTTAGATTTAAATTCTAAAAAAGAAGAAGGCCCTTAATGTGCCTTCTTTTTTATATACACTATATAACTCTAATTTAGTCGGGTAAGCGAGGGGCATCGCTGCCCCTAACTCCCCTAAGAACCGTACGTGAGCCTTTCAACTCATACGGCTCAAGCCTCCCATT
>NZ_FOXX01000029.1:13496-29369 GCF_900115845.1 Priestia endophytica DSM 13796
CCCGCAGTTTTGGACAGGGATAGCTTTTGCGTCTAAACTAGTGGCGTGAGCCACACTATATAAAAGCGACTTCTTGTCGCACCATAATGTTGATTCTAGGAAGTAACAAAAGCTCAAACTCATTGAGTTACAATGAGTTTGAGCTTTTGTTACCTTTTAAGTATACTTTTACGGACTGATTTTTGGATATGTAAGGAATAAATTCTGAGACGAGTTAAATTGAACAGTTTAATTAATCAATTTATTTTGATTTAGTACTTGTAAAGCAAAGAATTTTCAGATATTATGTATTCATCAAGAAAATTTGATTAAGGGGAATGACAATGGAAACCATAAAGGATATGAAGCAAACTTTTGACCAGTATGAGAAAAAATTCAAAGCACTCGCTGACCAAAAAAGGCTTGAAATTATGTATGAACTCTGTCAAAGAGGCCAGACCTGTGTATGTGATTTGACGGAGCATTTCGATATGGCCCAATCCAAGCTCTCTTATCATTTGAAAATCTTGTTAGATGCCAACCTTATCACAAAAGAAACGAAGGGAACATGGAGTTACTACGATTTAAATCATAAAGAAGTCAATCATGTGTTATCTGAAGAGCTTTGCTGCCTATTTCGAAAAGAAAATACAGATAGTTGTTCATGTTCTTAATTTTTTTAATTAATACATCAAAAAAAATTGATTTAATAGGAGGAACAAAAAATGAAATATGTTCATGTAGGGGTTAATGTTACTAATTTAGAAGCGTCCATCGGGTTTTATCAAAAAGTTTTTGGTGTAGATCCCGTGAAGGTGAAAGATGACTATGCTAAATTCTTATTAGATGAACCAGGATTGAATTTCACCTTAAATGTGCGTGACAAAGTTGAAGGAAATCAAGTCAATCATTTTGGTTTTCAAGTCGAAACACATGAAGAAATCACAGCACATAAAACACGATTAGAAAAAGAAGGCTTCTTTGCTCGAGAAGAAATGGATACAACGTGCTGTTATGCTGTTCAAGATAAATTCTGGGTAACCGATCCTGACGGAAACGAATGGGAGTTTTTCTATACTAAATCAGACAGTGAAGTACACAAAATTGAAAATCCTTCAGAATCTAATCAAAAAGCACCTTCTAACAACTCATGTTGTTAATGGATCCTTACTAAGAAAGAACAACATCTTTAAAAAAACAGAGCCTCCTTGGTTTGGAAGCTCTGTTTTACTTTATAATATGTAATTTTCCAGTTAACATAACATATGTTATTAGCAGTAAAAAAGCACAGATCTGTTGATTAATAATGGATTGTGCTTTCTTACTTAGTAAGCGTACAAAATCATTACTATCTTTCCTGTTTCATTCTCTTTTTTATAATCAATAATTTATTTGAATAAAAAGTACTCCTATAAAGTTTAATGAATAATAGATGTTGACTAAATGTTCTGAATAATATAAGATTAAAAAACAAAACACATACGTATGCGTAAAATTAAGATATTTAAAGTTAGTATGACCTTTATGATAAAGAGATTTCAAGTAGTATCTTTAAATTTCAGTTATTAGAAATGCTATATTATTAGCATACTGAAGTATTCTATCCTGAAAAGTTTGGATATTTCAAATACGTCTATGTTTTTATGCATGCGTATGCGTAAAATAAAGTAAAAGAGGCAGGAAGCTATTATGGCAATCACTACAAAAGATATTGCGAAACTCGCAAATGTAAGTCAATCTACCGTATCGAGATGTTTAAATGACAGCTCAATGATTTCAGAGAAAACAAAGAAGAGAGTATTAAAAATTGCACAAGAACATGGTTTTCAATTCAATGCGCATGCAAGAAGTCTAAGTGCCAATAAAACGTATACGATTGGTGTAATTCTCCCTAAAAGTTTGTTTGATTTTGAAGGGGAAATGCACTTTAGGTCATGGCAGAATGAACTAATAGAAAGTTTAGAACGAATGGAATTTGATGTTATGGTTTCATTTTTTGAGAACAGATTTACAAAACAGAATAACATTCAGAGACTTATCACAGCCAAAAAAGTAGATGGACTTATCATTTTAGAGCCCTCTTTAGATGATGAAACCATAACGATTTTAGAGGAAACCGATATTCCTTTTATCTTTTGCAAGTATCTTCCGTCCTTTTATAAAACAAAAGATGTAGATTTTGTATGTGTGGATCAATTTAAGGGAGGATATATAGCTACTGATCACTTGCTTAAACAGGGACACAAAAATATAATATCTATCTCGGCCAATCATATAGGTGGTGAATTTGATTTAAGGACAGAGGGATTTAAAGCCTCTTTACGCGATCATAACCTTCAGTATGATAAGGATATGGTGTTTTATGGAGATACCACATTTCAGTCAGGTTACCAAGTCATAAAAGATAATATAAAGAAGCTAAAAAATATAACAGCTATCTTTGTTCAAAATGATCTGATGGCTTTGGGAGCCATATCAGCATTAAAAGAATGTGGTATCAATGTTCCAGGAGATATGGCGGTTGTAGGATTTGATGATATTGAATTATGCACCTTCTATAAACCGTACCTTACTACTGTATGTCAGCCTACTAAAGAAATCGCAGCCTTAACATGTAAGCGTTTAATTGAAAAACTAAACTCAACAGATTCTGACTTAAAGCAAAAGCTTGAGATTAGTCCTACTTTAGTTATGAGAGAATCGTGTGGAATAAATCTTTAAATTTATTCCACCTTCTATATATTTTTTGTTATTTTACGCATACGTATGCGTAAAATTAGTTCCATGAAAATAATAAAAAAAGGATGGTACACCATGGAGAAAAAATTAACAGGAAAAACTTGCATTATTACAGGAGCTGCAAGAGGAATAGGAAAGGCATTAGCTATCAAATATGCCGAGCAAGGAGCTAATGTTGTATTAATGGATTTAAATAAGGAAATGGTGGAAGCAACTGCAAAAGAAATGGCAGATTTAGGAGCAACCGTATTACCTCTCGTAGTCAATGTAACTTCCTCCCAAGAGATTAATGAGGCAATAAAGGAGGTTGAATCACACTTTACAAAGATTGATATTTTAGCAAATTGCGCTGGTATCTCTACCTCTAGATTAATCTTAGACATCGAAGAAGCAGAATGGGACGCAGTCTTTAATGTGAATTTAAAATCGGTTTATTTACTAAGTAAGGCTGTCGGAAGGAATATGATTAAGAACGAGGTAAAAAACGGTAAGATCGTTTCTATTTCATCACAAGCCTCAAAAGTCGGAGAACTAGGGAATGGCGCATATTGTGCTTCCAAAGCTGGACTCAATTCATTAACCCAAGTACTTGCGCTTGAACTAGCTCAATATGGTATTTCCGTAAATGCAGTTTGTCCTGGTTTTGTCGATACCGAAATGTTACAAGAAGTCTTTCAAAAAAGAAGCTCAATTGAAGGTAAGGCACCAGCAGAATATGAAGAACTCTTAACAAGTCAAGTTCCTATGGGAAGGTTAGCCAAACCTAGTGAAATTGCAGATTTAATGCTGTTTTTAAGTAGTGAGAGTGCTAACTATATTACGGGTACTGCTATGACAATTGCTGGTGGAAAAACATTAATCTAAGACAAAGGAGTTTTTATTATGCGAATGAGTTTAGTTACAGATTGTTTAGATTTTATGTCTCTTGAAGAGGTAGCGAATACAGCCGTATCTTTGGGCTATGATACATTAGAATTTGCTTGTGGGAATTGGTCTAAGGCGCCACATGTAGATTTAGATAGTTTACTAGAAAGCTCTATCGAACGTGATAAATTTGTAAGCGTTTTAAAAGAAAGAAATCTCTCCATTGAAGCTCTGAATTGTTCAGGTAATCAGTTAGCTCCAAATGAAGAAGGACGGGAACATCAAATCGTTGTAGAAAAAACATTTAGACTCGCAGAACTATTAGGGGTAAAAACGATAAATATGATGTCTGGACTTCCAGGAGGGGGTCCGGGAGAGACAACGGCAAACTGGATTACCACTAGTTGGCCACCAGTTAATGTTGAAATCTTAAATTGGCAATGGAATGAAGTCGCATTACCTTATTGGGAAGATAACGTAAAAAGAGCAAAAGAACACGGCATAGAGAGAATTGCTTTAGAAAATCATGGCTCGCAACTCGTTTACAATCCAGAAACACTCTTTAAGTTAAGAAATCACGTTGGAGACATGATTGGAATGAACTTTGATCCTAGCCATCTTATGTGGATGGGAGGAGACCCTATTAAGGCATTAAGAACCCTAGGAACAGCTATATATCATGTTCATGCTAAAGACACACGCATTGAAAGAGGACTGGTTGATATAGATGGTGTGTTGGATACAAAAACAATTGATAATTTCGTAAATCGTGCTTGGAATTATGTAGCCCTAGGTCATGGTCATGATGTTAGTTGGTGGAAGGAATTCTTTTCCGTGCTCAGTATGGTTGGTTACGATGGAACAGTCAGCTTAGAAATGGAAGACTTAACGATGAATCCACTTGTTGCCCTAAAAAAATCGACCTCTGTATTAAAAGAAGCTCTACCTAAAGATTTTGATTAAGTAAAAAGGTGTTTCATTCTATTAAAACAAATCTTTAGTATTTTCCTGAATCAAATACTATTAAACAGGAAAGGGATATGGACATGAATAAATCCGTTAACCAAAATCACATGTCATTTTTGAGTACGATTGTTTTAGTTTCGACCTTCGGAGGACTTCTCTTTGGTTATGATACCGGAGTGATCAATGGAGCTCTGCCTTATATGTCGGATGATTTTAAATTAACTTCATACACAGAAGGTCTTATTACGAGTATTCTTCTTCTAGGTGCTGCAATAGGTGCTATATTTGGTGGACGACTCTCAGATGGAATTGGGCGTCGTAAAAACATTCTTTTTCTTTCTATTTTATTCTTTGTTTCGACTATCGGGTGTACTTTTTCGCCAAATGTAATAGGAATGGTCATTTTTCGATTCTTATTAGGTATGGCCGTAGGTGGAGCATCCGTAGCTGTTCCCACATTTATAGCTGAAATGTCCCCTTCTGATCGAAGGGGGCGCATGGTTACTCGCAATGAATTAATGATTGTAGGCGGACAATTATTGGCCTTTGTCTTTAATGCTATTCTTGGAAATATGATGGAAGGTGTAGGAGTTTGGCGTTACATGTTAGCTATAGCTGCTGTTCCAGCCATTTTCTTATTCTTTGGAATGGTGAAAGTACCCGAAAGTCCACGTTGGCTTGTAAAAAAGGGGAGGAACGAGGAAGCATTAAGTGTTCTTCGTAAGATACGAACAGAGGAGCAAGCACAGGCTGAACTTAAAGAAATTGAGACGGCAGTAGCTGCGGAGTCAGGATTGGACGAAGCATCCTTTAAGGATATCGCTGTTCCTTGGATGCGTCGTATTATATTCTTAGGTATTGCTATCTCCTTCGTTACGCAAGCTACTGGAGTCAATTCCATCATGTATTATGGAACGGAAATCCTTAGGCAAGCAGGTTTTGGAACTTCAGCAGCCTTAATCGGAAATATTGCAAACGGTGTCATTTCTGTGTTAGCCACTATTGTTGGGATTTGGCTACTTGGTAAGGTGGGACGTCGTCCAATGATGTTAACCGGTTTAACAGGAACGACATTGACACTCTTACTCATTGGAATTCTCTCATTTACAGTGAAATCATCTGAGATACTTCCATATGTGATGTTGATATTAACCGTTACCTTTCTTGCCTTTATGCAGGGAGCCATTGGGCCTGTATTATGGGTTTCACTATCTGAGATTTTTCCGTTACGTTTAAGAGGCTTTGGTATGGGGATTAGCGTATTTTTTCTTTGGATGACAAACTTTGTAATTGGTTTATTATTCCCCATTATGCTTGAAAAAATAGGATTGTCATCCACATTTCTTATGTTTGCAGGAATAGGTTGCATATCCATTTTCTTAATGGCAAAGTTCCTGCCTGAAACCAAGGGGCGTACACTTGAAGAAATTGAAGTCTCTTTCCGTACCTACTATGATGGTACAACAAATAAGAATATTGGCTCTAATTCCGCGGAAACTCAAATAAAGTAGATTTAAAAACTATAGAATGATAGAGTTTGTCAATATAGACATCCTTGCCTTAGGAAGTATTATATCTTTAAATTAGAAAGCTCTTTCGAGTTGGGATATATATATATTAGTCAACCTAATAACATATCCCATATTACAACCCCTTTGCTAATACGATGCAAAGGGGTTGTTTTTATTGTGGGAAATTCAACGATAATTAGTTACCATAATGTTCATTATCGGAAATTCATTAATAAGCTCCTTATAAGTTTAAAAGACAGCACCAATGAATAGGTACTGTCTTTTGAACATTAGACTTGTTCCTTTATTCTCTATAGTTTCGTAACAAAGAAATGGCTTCAATGGTATATTGAGTATCGCAATTTGGATAGATACTTCGCCAAATCCCGCCTTCATTTCTTCTTGAAATTAATTCAGAGAGATAAGCTTCTACAATGGGGTATTTGGAAGACACTCCGGCATTTGACCATAAAGTTAAAGGCCACGTTACATCCATGATATCAAACCAATCTTTATGCCTATTTTGTTCCAGGAATTGATGAGATTGTTCCATATATTTTTCACTAGCTTCATACTCTTCTTGTAGGAATTTAACAGCAGCCATAGCATGAGTCGTATGTATATATCCAGGAAATCTCCCAGACTCTATTTCTTTTGATTCAACCCATTCAATTCCTTTTATAACCCTCCTATCGTTGGTGTAACCAAGGGCACTTAGAGAAGCCAGATTATTAGCTGTTTCCCATACCTCCACTTTTAAGTCTCCTGGTTTATTCCACTCAGGTGGATTATCTTTATACTGTTTCGAATTTTCACCCCAACGGCCATCATTTTGTTGAGTATTCCATAAAAAATCTACGGTCATATTCATTTCACCAAGATGTTGTAACTTGAAGAATATCAATCTCATAAGAGTGACACTCGTGCTTCCCATATTAGAAACTGTGTTATTAAATTCCTTACTGTTCCAGCCCCCATCGGGATTCTGTTTGGATGCCCAGTGAGGCGGAAGTTCTTCCTTTATATTTAAAAGTTGCTTTGCATGCCATTTCTCTAGATCTGTTCCATTTTCTAAAACATAATTTAATCCTTTGTCTAACAATGTATTCACCTTAACTTTCACACCCTCTTTCTCTCCATTTCTAAAAAGAATTCTACAAAATGTAAGGAAAACCTTTGAAATTAGGTGGACCATTTATAGCTGATTCTAAGAGCTATCTAGAGGTGTATACCGTATTCCTAGTTAACATAAAATGTATTATCATCACTCATACATAAGAAGAAATTTATATTTCCTCCTGTAAATACTGTATAATATACCCAAAAACAAGGGGGGAATAGGAATTGTTAGGCATCAATCATATTTGTTTTTCCGTTTCAAATCTAGATACATCCATAAGCTTTTATAAAAATGTACTTCAAGCAAAGTTACTGGTTAAAGGAAAAAAATTAGCCTATTTTGACTTAAACGGCTTATGGATTGCTTTAAACACAGAAGAAGATATTCCAAGAAATGAAATTCATCATTCTTATACTCATATTGCATTTACTGTAACTGAGGGTGAATTTGAAAAACTGAAGGATATATTAATAAAAAATAATGTTCATATCTTACCTGGACGTGAAAGGGATCAAAGAGATAAAAAGTCCATATACTTTACGGATCCTGATGGACATAAATTTGAGTTTCATACAGGAAGGTTACAGGATCGTTTGGAATATTATAAAGAAGATAAAACTCATATGGAATTTTATATCTAAAGTTAAATAAATAATTTCTTTCTAAGTTAGATAGCACTAAATATGCTGTATACCATATACAATTTTAGTTAACATAATAGATTTTATCGGCAGAAACAAAAAAGCCCCATTATAAAAAGGGGCTTTTCATTTTAATACATATAAGGCATAATTCTCCTCATTAAAAAATCCTAGTTTATTGGCTAACACTTTTGATGATTCATTATTAATATCACAATCCCAAGCAGGTAGAACATTTTTGTCTAAACATTGCTTTATAAACTCCTGCCCTACTATGGTTCCTAAGCCTTGCCCTCTATAGTTAGGATTCGTAATAATATCTATTTCAGCCGTCTTCCCACTGTGAAATATGGAAACACATTCTGCTACAATATTCTCTCCATCCATAATACAAACACCTAAACCATTTTTATTAAAGTTACTCTCTGTTTCCCAATACTCCAATATATATGATTCATTGAAGTTGTCGCTTTTCCTTAAGATATTAGGATTAAAGGTTTTTAAATGATAAGAATTTGGCAGGTTATATTTAGAATCAAATGTTGAAGAAACAAATTTATACTTAGAACGCCTCATTTTTTGTACATAAGGTTTAAATGTACCATCAAAAAAAGACTCCCATTCAGTTGATGGAGTAAAAACAGTAAATCGTTGCTCTTTACCATAAATATTCTCCATAAAATAGCTATGAAAAGCTTTATTAAACATCGAATCATTTGCTTTACCAAATACATGATAGATGCCTGAATGTGTTCTAAGAAATCCTGATGATGGATTTACAATATCATTTATGTAAATCGATCCTTGAATAATATGATTGGCAATAGCAAAAGCAAATGTTGGAGTCTTAAATGATTCTTCTAAAACATTATGTATCTTACCGTAATCTTTTGGTTCTAAGCAATACATCTTCCCCCCCCTTTTTTTATTAAAAATAATATCATATAAAATCTTCTACGGAATGAAAACACTGCGCCTACCTAGTTAGCATAAAATACAAAAACAGAAGTTAGCTATTGGATTCTTTTACTTTCATCAGGTACATTGTTAAAGACATCTTCCTCTGTATCAAATTCCTCTGGATATCCTTCTTCCTCAAATACTGTTCTTAAATGTTCAATGGCTTCATACCAAGTATCAAATTGTGAAAAGGAATATGGAGGATGACCTTCATCATTCCAAACAATCCATGTCTCCTTTGATAATCGTGTGGCATAATAAGAAGCATCAGGAGGGATTCGAAAGACTTCAAACGTACTCTCCATGACTTCATTCCAGGATGCAAAACCTAATTGCTTCGCAAAATCCTTATAGTTTCCATTCGAAAATGTTTTGAGGAATTTAAAGATACGGTCCATTAATTCCTTTCCCCCTTTTTAGCATTTAATCTATAACATATAAAAACTTAGTTACATAAGCTAAGTTATAAGAAGTAAATTAACTCTTCATTTTTCATCCGACCAAGGACTATACTTTTTTAGTTGATTTTTAGCTTCTCTAATAATCTCTTGAATTAGCACTTCCTCTGTTACTTCTAAGCCATTACCCCCATACTGAAAACCATCTATCAAATCACCTATATGAACCCAGGCTATCAGCTCCCGTGGACAGTCCAGTTTGAAAAACATATCATACAGTTCATAAGCTTCCGTTATGGCCATGTCTTTATCTTGTACAATCTTTTGAAGTCGTGTATAGATCATATAATCTATACATGCTTGTTCAGAGGGGACAGTTATTTTTAATTCTTCTATAGTCCGTCTAAAGTAATCTTCAACTTCAAATATATTATATGGGCTTTGAAGCGAAGCTAAGATGTAAAGGGATGGAGATTCATAATCCTTCTCTAGCATGCAAAGGGCCCAAGGTAAATAATGTTGTTCTGCTGTTACATTATTTCTGTAAATATCATAAAAGAGTTTCCGTGTATCCATAATTCATCTCTTTTCTAAATTCTTTTAAATTCCTTTTAGATATATGCAATTTATTAAGGTTAAAATGATTTTAAGATTGACCTTGGATTACCCAAGGCACTTCTATCTCAAAATTCAGCTGAAGGACAGGATTAGTGAATCCATCAGGAACGAATTCTAAATCATTTGAAAAACTAATCTTTAGAGTATTGCTTATTTCAATGACTTCATCCGTCCCTATGGCTTCAGTAATGCATTCAGGAGAGATTATACCTACAATATGATAGCAGCCGATATATAAGTGTAATCCATTCTCTTCAGGTTCAAAATGAGAAACATGATTACATTTTGAAGGATTAACACCTAATCTATTAAAAATTTGAAACTCTACTTCTGATAGAGATTCCATAGCCTGATAAAAGTTTAAGCAATATAAACAACCACATAAATCCCAATCATTTAAATATTGTTTTTTAGTCCCTTCAATATCAATTTCCAAAATCCAATGGTTTATTTTTATCGTTTGGTACAATGTCTTCACTTCCTCTTCTCGTCTTTATAAAATTTAAATTGTACATATTGGCCAATAATAGCCAACCTCTAGTTATTTAGTTTGAAATACAACAAAAAAGAGGGTAAATTGTTATATAGTAAATCATCTATATCCCCTCTTAAATAAAGGGACATAGATATTTATATTACTTTATCTAAATTAGAATTGTCTGTCAGCTTCATCTATCCAATGGTAGTATTTTTTATAAAGAGGATGTATTCGTTCTACATCGAGAGCGATAAGTTCACACCCTCGGTCATCGTAGACAAAGAAAATAATGTCTTTTGTAATGTTTACAAAGAAAACATCAGGATAACCAACGGGGTAACCTCCGAACTTTGGTTTTAATGGAAAGTCTTCATTACTTGCTGCTTTTAGTAATTCATTTACACGTATATCCTTACGTTTGCATAGTAGTGAAAATTGTTGCATCTCGTATTCTTCTGCTTCATCTACCTCGAATGGGTAAGGGGATGTCTTCACCTGAATTTGATTTAAATAACGTTTATGCTTAAGAAACGGTTGGTATACCTTCAACTTCCTTGGGTATTTCCCTTCCGTTTTATGCTTGTATACATTTGTCACAAGAAGTAAATCATCATTTGGTTCAAATAATTCATTAAAGATGGTAAAAGTTTGTTTATATACAAGTCTAAATAGATCCAGATTTAGTTCGTTATTTTCTTTAAATTGATAAATATCCTTACCAAGGGAAAAGTGGATTCCAGTGTTCCATTGATAATAAATACTAGGAACTAATTCGAGAGTTGGAAACTTCACCTCTAAATAATCCTTTATTTTCATTTATACATTCTCGCTTTCATTTATATGGGATAATTTATTATTGTATCTAACAAGTATATAATAATAAATTATTATAAGTTACATTGGTGGATAAGAAGATAAAGAGTAGGCCTATAAATGAAGGAGCAATCATATGGAATTTAATAAATTAATACCAGAACTATCAGTGAAAGATATTCAGAAATCAAAAAAGTTTTACTTAGATGTACTTGGATTTCAACTTATTTATGAACGTATAGAGGACCAATTTGCATTTATTTCATTAAATGGTGCTCAGATGATGATTGAGCAATGTAATGGGCATTGGCAAACTGGTAAACTTGAGTATCCGTATGGTCGAGGAATTAATTTTCAAATTGAGATAGAAAATATAGAAATTCTTTTAGAAAATTTAAAGAAACATAACATTCCACTTTTTAGGGATCTTATGACAAATTGTTATAGTGGATTTACTCAAAAGGAGTTTATAGTTCAAGACCTCGATGGCTATTTGTTAAGATTTTGCCAGTCATACTAAGGCGCAATTATTGAATTATTTTTTCTCTTTTAACATAAAATTATTTTAACTTATATACATGGTATATAAAGTTGGTTTACATAAAACATATTAGGGATAGTAAAGAAGAATCTGCTTAAACAATAATAAGGTACATTTAAATGAATAATCCGCCTTTCTTCCATAGCAAGGCGGATTTATTTTGTCACCCTACATTTTTTATATAAATTCATTCTCAGAATCTATAGGAAGACTAGCCGTAGTAAAGGGAGAAAACTCATGAAACAAACTAAGAAAATAACGCGTATTATATTAACAACATTAGTGATATTGGTTGGTTTAGGAGGTATTTTGCTGACTTTTATAAATGCTTCAGCAATAAAAGTTGCGGCTATAGGGGACAGTATTACGTACGGATCTGGAATTACGAACAGGGACCAGAATAACTATCCCTCCACCTTACAACATCTGTTGGGCATTAAATATCGGGTGAAAAACTTTGGTTCTAGTGGACGAACAGCTATGTGGACGGGGAATAAACCATATATTGAGGAGCAGTCCTATGAAGACAGTTTAAACTTCTCACCAGATATCGTGGTTCTCATGTTTGGAACGAATGATTCAAAAGCGCAAAATTGGATAGATAAAGAAGCATTTAAAAAGCAATATCGTCGCCTTATACAATCTTATAGGACGTTAGAAACAGATCCAGTTGTCTATCTCTGTACACCCGCAACTCCTTACTATATAAATGAAAACACAAAAGGAACGATGAACTTTAATATACAACAAGATAAGGTTAATGAAATAGTAGAAGCTTGCAAAGAACTGGCTGAAGAGCTTGAAATAGAATTAGTAAATATTAATGAAGTCACAAAAGGTCATCCAGAATGGTTTACATTAGATGGTATTCACCCAGATGCTAATGGAGCAAAAGCTATTGCAAAGGCTGTATATCATACCATTAAAAAGTAGTGTACTTTCTTTAATCAAAATAAAGCAAATCTTTATGTTATCCTTCTTTATTAAGGAAGTTATTCTCTATTGTAATATTGGATTATATGTATAGCTATTCACTCACCTTTAGTTAACATAAAATATTTTATCGGTAGAAATAAAAAAGGACTTTAAATTTAAAGTCCTTTTTCCTTTTGATTAGCTTAATTAAAGGAGTACTACATGAATTATTTTATATTAAAGTCCTTGATCGACCTTAATTTTATGTTCCTCTTTCCTCCCACGAGCCCATATAATAACGGGAATTAATAGTAAAGATAAAATACCTCCACTTAACGATAAAATGGCATAACTTGAATGAGCAACAACCATTCCGGATAATGCCCCACCTGAAGCGCCTGCTAAGGCAATCGAAACATCTATAGTACCTTGGGTTTTCGCGCGTGTTGACGGTTCTGTGGAATCCACAATTTGAGCTGTTCCACTAATCAGCCCTAAGTTCCACCCCAATCCAAGTAAAGAAAGAGCTATAACTAAGAGAACCAGCGAATCACTCGGTGCCATAGCTGCTACTAGACCAGCTAAAAGAAGGGTAACTCCTGAAGCGATCGTCATCGCCGTTCGTCCCATTTTATCAATTAAGATTCCTGTAAATAAGGAAGGAAGATACATAGAACCAATATGAAACCCAATTACGATGCCTACTTCACCTAAACCATGCCCATGATGCTTCATATGTACAGGTGTCATGGTCATGATCGCAACCATTACAATTTGAGTGAGGATCATAACGGTTGCCCCAACCGCCACTCCTTTTTTGTTCGTTGATTCCTCAGCATTCGTTAAATTCTTTTGATTGTCACATTCTTGTTTATTTGCTTCTATCGCTCTTGCTATCAGTAATGGATCTGGACGAAGCATAATATAAAATACAAGACCAGCTAATATATAGGCAGCTGCTGCTAAAATGAAAGGTCCTGCGAGTGCCGGAACACCAATAGAAAGCGCAAAATCCCCCATTACATTAACTAAATTGGGACCTGCAACGGCCCCAAACGTAGTGAAAACCATGGCCATACTCACCGCAGTCGCTCGTTGTTTTTTAGTGGCTAAGTCTGTACCTGCGTAACGAGCTTGTAGATTAGTTGCTGTTCCTGCTCCATAAATAAGAAGAGAAGCAAATAAGAGAAAAATACTATTTATAATGGCTGCAAAAATAACTCCAATTGCTCCAATTCCACCTACTATAAAACCTGTCGCTAGACCAAAGCGACGTCCATAGCGTTGTGAAAGCCTTCCAACTACTAAAGCAGCCCCTGCTGAACCTAGAGTAAACATAGCAGTCGGTAATCCTGAAACTGCATCTGTACCAAGCATTTGTTGAGCAAGGATTGCTCCTACAGTGATTCCAGCAGCGAGTCCTGCACCCCCAAAGATTTGTGAAAGGCCTACTATAAGTAATGTCCGTTTGTATAACGTTTTTTGTTTTTCTGATGAATTAAAGTAGTCTTGTAACCAAGTTGATTGGACCTCTAACGCTTTTACACGATCTTTTTTTACCATCATCTAACCTACCTTTCAGAAAACTATTTCTACTTTTTACAACCATCCAACTAGATTTGAGTTATCATAACACGTACAAAAAAGCCATACAATGTTATAATTGTATGGCGAACAATATTATGTACAATCGTTTAATAAACGTGTTAGGATCATCAATCCTTGTTCAAGCTCTTCAAGTGTTTTTGGCGCACAGACAGCAACCCTTACAGCCCTCTCTGGACAACTATTTCCTACTACAAAACGTTCTGCTGCATACACTTGTACCCCTTGCTGTGCAGCTAATATTTCAAATTCAGCACCTGTAATCTTTCCTGGTAATAGCAACCAATGAAAAATGCCTGTATCAGTACCTAAACACGTATAGTCCGCCAAATGCTGATTTACAACTTGATTTCTGCGAATGGTTTGTTCCCGATGTCTCTCAATTATGACTTCAAATTGATTCGATACAATAATACGTGCTGTCAGTTCTGCTAATAACGGGGAAACTGATATATTTAAATTATAAAGTGCCTTTGAGATTGGCTCCTTCAATCGACTTGGCACTGATACATAGGCTAGTCGTAACCCTGGTGCTATTGATTTCGATAAACTCGCAATATAGATAACCTGTTCTGGTGCATAGGATGCCACTGCTGGAAGTGATTTATCGTTGTGTAGATGATACGTCGCATCTTCAATAATGAACTGATTATACTTTTGGGCAATTGCTGCAATTGCTTTTCGGTTCTCAACAGACATACAACAAGCAGTTGGATTATGATAATCAGGGATCAAGTAAATACCTTTAATATTCTCATTTTTACATGCATATTCAAAGGCAGTTGGACTCATTTCATAATTCTCTGATTTTATAGGGACTAATTGTACACTAAGCATCGCTGCAGCAGTTTTTAAACCCGGGTAGGTATGCTGATTAACGCCAATACGATCTCCTGGCTGACAAAGACTCGCCAGTGTGGCGGCAATGGCATTTTGCCCCCCATTTGCAAATAAAATGTGATCAACTGTTGTTTCAAATCCACCTCTTCGAATTAGCTTTACAGCTGCATCTTTTTGCCAGAGGCTATCACCCGGTCGACCATAACCAAACCATTTTTCATAATCTGTCTCCTGCAGCATATTTTTTAGTTGAAGTAGTAGTGGCTCGTATGAAGCATTATCTGGCAGTGTTGCGCCCATTTCAATTAAATGCTTAGGCTTTATATCTTCAAGTAAATATGCATTCGATAACGCATCATAAGATACAAATGTACCACTTCCAACAGTTGCACTTAATAAGCCCTTTAACTCACACACCTTAAACGCTTTTGAGATGGTACTCAAATTTAAATCTAAATAATCAGCCAGTTCTCGCTGTGGAGGAAGTTTTGTTCCAGGTAATAAAGCTCTGTTTATAATATCTTGTTCCAGTTGACCTGCGATTGCTTGATAAATAGGCTTTTTCGTTTTATCAATAGATGGCTTCCAGCTCATCGGATAGTTTTCAAAAGAATTAATTGGCATAATACTCATCCTTTTTCGTACAATTTGATAATTGTCTTACTTATAAAATAATTATAATTTTTGTTTTACTTTTTGACTATCAGTGAGTGCGGGAATTCATCTTTAAGTAAGATTACATCCTTAAATAGTACAATACAGATGATTGAATTAAGATTTTGCAAAGTTAAGTCGGGTAAGCGAGGGGCATCGCTGCCCCTAACTCCCCTAAGAACCGTACGTGAGCCTTTCAACTCATACGGCTCAAGCCTCCCATTGCAGGTC
>NZ_FOXX01000010.1 GCF_900115845.1 Priestia endophytica DSM 13796
TACGTTCTATTAGTTTTACCCATAAAAAAATCCCCTCCGTAGTAGATAGAATAAAGGGCTCTCTTTTTTCTGTCTACTATAAGGGGATCATATCAACAACCAGTTTGCGCTTTTTATTTTTGTTTATATACTTTTACGGACGTGTTTTAAAACACGTCTCGATTTTTTTCATGTGTTTAGTTAGATAGAAAATAACAATTATTTAAAATAGGATACTAAAACAACATGTAGCCAATACACTACATGTTGTTTGTATATTTAAAAGGCTTCTACGTCATCTTCTACCCAATTTATACTCCGCATACTTATAAACATCCGGTCTCAGGTTTTCGAATATTGGGATGTTTTGTTGTTGTTCTGCTACTTTCTGTATATCGATTTCTGCTGTTATGATAGCTTCTTGGTTGCCCGCTTCTTCTACAATGTTTCCATTTGGATCGATGACGATTGAATGTCCCGCGTATGTGTTACCAACATGATTTTTATTATTCACGGCCCCCACGCTGTTACATGCAATAACATAGACGCCATTTTCTATGGCTCTTGCTTTCAATAGTGTCCTCCAATGGTTTACGTTTTTTGTAGTCCACTGTGCCACATAGAATATGATTTTTGCACCCTGAGACGCTGGATATCGTGTAAGTTCTGGAAAACGTAAGTCGTAACATATAATTTGGCTCGCTTTGGTACCGTTAATTTCAAATACTTCTGGAACTTCATCTCCACCTGTTAAATACTGATGTTCATCTAACATCGGCACGAGATGTATTTTATCTTTTTGATAGAGAAGTTCACCCGTTTTTGATACCGAAAAGGCTGTATTATAAATGTTGTTATCGCGTTTATTTGAAACTGAACCTGCAATAATATCCACGTGATGTTTGGTTGCTAAACTTTGAATAAAAGGAAGACTTCTTGTTAAATCGATATCTGCTTTTCCTGCTAAATGTTGTAAATCATAACCGTTATTCCACATTTCAGGTATCACAACAATCTCAGTATCTGCTTCGAGCTTTTCTTCAAACAAGGCTTTAATACGGCCTTCGTTTTGCTCAACTCCTCCTTCTATAATCTCAATTTGAAATAATTGTATTTTCATTTTTTCCTCTCCTATTCATATCTAAATTTATAAATGGCGTATAATTCATCATTGTATTTAACATCTTCGCCATGTGATGAAGATATGATAGAAGGTTTAATTTCATCTATAACTCGCCCACTATTAACATTTTCATCCATATCAACTGTAAACTTTTGAATCGGTGGGTGTAAGGTTTCAGCATGAGAAATGAATAAGTCTCCAGTTAGCAACACATTGTCATCTTTATGATGGTATATCACATGGCCTGGTGTATGACCAGGTGTTAAATATACGTCTAGGGGTAACGTTTTAATGATATTGTCACTTAAACCTTCAACTTGATGTTCGACGCCTGTTGTTTCCTTTTCTGCTTTGTTTGGATATGGCTTTTCACCATTGATAAACGGAATTTCAATTTCGTGCGAGTAAATAGGAATGTTTAATTCATCTTGTAAATACTTGGCACCATTAATGTGATCCAGATGACCATGTGTCAGTAAGATACTTTGGGGAACACCTAAAGATTTTGCTGCATTCAGCTGAGTACGTGCATAGTCTTCCATTCCGGTATCAATGATATAAACACCCTCCCCATCCACCACGTACCATGTATTGATTTTGACTGGAATGCCGACGACGGTTTTATAAGTGAGTCTATAAACATGTTCAGAAATTTGAACAAATTCCAATTCATACACCTTCTTTTCATTTATTTGATATCATAAGTTTAATAAGTAAAAAAAGGTGTAACAAGAAGGCACAATTTTGTTACTACCCATTGAGGTGAGAAAATGTCAGGCTTTAAAAGCGATCAATATGGTACTTGTACGTTAACTGTGAAGCATGCTTGTCCAATTGAATTAACGATGCATATTATTGGTGGTAAATGGAAAGGCATCATTTTATCTTTATTGTCACAATCACCAATGTATTACAATGCAATACGCCGTGAAATACCAGGTATTACTCAACGCATCCTTACACTACAACTTAGGGACCTCGAAAAAGATGGTATCATTAAAAGAGAAGAAACAAACGATACCCCTAAGAAAGTTTTATATTATTTAACAGCTCTTGGAGAAGATCTTGCCCCAATACTTAAATCCATAGAGAAATGGGGCAATGCTTATATGAGTAATCAATAAGAAGGGTTAATTATTCGTTTCCCCCCTTTTTTTGGAGCTTATTTTGCGACGGTAGGATTGATTTATTCATCTAAATTAAAGCTATTTGATGTGCTATTCGGTCCTATATGGTTACCAATGTTATTTGTAATTCCAAGTGTATTGATTGAACTAGTGATTCAAAACATCATGATTTACGCTTCATAAAAAAGAATGCTGTTTTCAGAAGAAAACAGCATTCTTTTTTCATTGGTAAACAATCAAACCTTTATTGTACTAAACTTCAAATTAAACAACTTTGGAGACATGAATTGAAACAAATCTCACTCCTCTCGTTATGAGCAAGTTTGTATCCTTAACGTTGTAAATTGTCAATCCAGATAATAAAAAAGGGTAATGTAATTTATAAAAAGGATTTGATAATTTGGAAATACTAATCAGATTTTTATGCAGTGTTGCATCTGCATTAATATTTTTAGTTCTCTATTACTTTCGCTATGCTAGAGAGCGATCAGGTCGACCAATTCCAGAATGGCAGATATTTATCGCTCGGATATCATGAGGAGTCCTTTTAATTACATTTGCTATTATAGTAATGAATAATTAGGAAACTATCTAACTAATATAGATTTCATCCTTATTATGGTGAACTGATTTATAAATAAAAGGGAGTAATTTTCTTACAGATCTAAAAATCCGCCCTATTCTTCCACCTCGTTTTGTATTTTTTATTTCTATACAGCCGGCGTCCTTGTTTTCGCCCTAATATATATTAAGAAACATTTGATAGAATACATTCACGACTTTAACAACGTTAAGCTTTTCAACCAAGTTAACTCTTTGAAAAAGCTCGTTCCCCTTTAACTAACTCATCCAATGTTATTTCATATAACTCACTCATCTTAACCAAGTTATCAAAAGTAGGATAGGCTTTGTTTTTTTCCCATTTAAAAACAGTTTATCTAGATACAATCATTTTTTGAGCTAGTTTTTCTCGACTCATATTGTGTTGTTCCCTTAAATCTTTTAACTGTTCACCTAAATTCATTTTCTCACTCCTTACTTCAGTTAATGAATTTACTTTATTATAATAAAAAGATAAATACACTAAGTTATATTGCTTATAAACTTAACAGTATTGCTTTAAAAAGAAGCGTTTTCAAAATAATTAGTTAGAAGGAGAACTTTAGGAAGCTTTTAGAAAGAGTGTACTAAACTAATCCGAAAGTTTCTTTCATCATATATACTGCAAATACTTCTCCTAAATTATAAAAAACTTATATGACAGGGAATTTAACGATAACCAGTTAACATAAGATAGATTATCGATATCCAATCTTCGTAAAATTGATTTTCAGGCACTTATCCATAAAAAAAGAAGAACATCTAATTTTATGAAGCTCCACCTTCACATATAATCTATTTAGTAAAGATAAAAAAGTACCTCCATTAACAGAGGTACCTTTAGCAATCTAACCTATTTTGAAGCTGGAGCTAGCGTAACTTCGGGTGAAGTTACTTTGTCATAAAAATCTACAAATTTGTCACGATCGGCACTATCACGGTAAGCCATAGCAACACGTGGATGTTCATTAAGCACACCAGAAATCATATAAGGTATAATATAGCCCCACTCCCATTTTTGACGCATTTCTAGCATGTGCTTTTCAATTACGCCAAGAACTGGCTTAATCTCATAACTTGGTTTTGGTATGTAGCTAACGAGTAGCTCTGTGTTACAATTACCAGCCGCACGACCCATGCCATAAACAGACGAATCAAGAAATGCAACCCCATTTCGCATCGCAGTTAATGTATTGGCGAATGCTAACTGCATGTTGTTATGCGTATGGATTCCAAGCTGTTTGTCAGGGATCATCGCTTGGAACTTTTTCACTTGATGCTCAATATCCGCGGGATCTAAGCTTCCAAAGGAGTCAACGATATATACAACATCTACAGGACTTTCCTTCACCATTTCAAACGCTTCAATAAGCTGCTTTTCCGGTACACTAGATAGAGCCATGATGTTAAGTGAAGTCTCATAGCCCAAATCGTGAAACATTTGTACAAGCTCTAAACCTTTATCTACTTCGCGGATATAGCATGCCACTCGAATCATATCTAAAACACTTTGCTCACGTGGTAGAATGTCATTTGGCTCTACACGCCCAATATCTACTAGAGCAGATAGCTTCGTGAACTTTTTCTCAGGGATAATTTCTTTCAAGAAGCTATCGTCAAGAAATCTCCATGGATTGGGCTCAGTCGCTTGAAGAAGCTTCGCAGAATTTTTATAGCCAATCTCCATGTATTCAACACCCGCTGCACTTAAACCATTATATAAGTCTTGAACAAATTCGATGCTGAAATCCCAATTATTAACCAAACCTCCATCACGAATAGTACAGTCTATAATTTTGCTATTATGTTCCATGATAGTAATTCCTCCTGTTGATTCTACTTTTATTAATATTATTTTTAACTTTCGCGCTTTTATGTACTAAAGTTTCCTACTGTGTTTATACCACGATTCCTTCGAAGATGTCAATTTATTTTCTAAACACACTGATTTCTCCTGTAAACATATAATCCACTCTTTTTTCTTTATAATTACATTCCAACATAAAATTCAAGATAAATATGACATTCATTTTTAGTTACCATAATGTACCCTATCAGAAGAAAATGAAAGGGATTTACTTAATTATATATTCAAACTTAATTGATGAAATAGGAAGCATAGTTGATGATGTTTGGTATTACAAAACTACCGATAGCAAATAATAATAAAACAATGATTATAAGTACGAGAACATACTTTTCCATAACTAATTTCCCTACCCAGTGATACTACTAAATTCTTGCTAAATGTCTAAAATTCTTTTTTGGATATCCTATCCACTCATAGTTAACATAACACGAATTATCGGTATGTGAAGGAAGATATATTCATACATAGAATATTTAATAAGGGTTTATACACTTATTAAGTCATCCCTACCAGGTAATTAGTCATTAATAGACAATAGTAATGTATAGTCATTTATGAGGCTTTCTAAGAAACGGAGGGATTTTAATGGATTTATATTATGAGGTTAGTGGAAATGGAAGACCTGTGGTATTACTTCATAGTGGTGGTGCGGATTTGCGTGATTGGATGTTTGTTGCACCTCTTTTAGCCAAACACTACAGAGTAATCGTATTTGACGGACGTGGCGCTGGAAAATCACCCTCACCCACGGAACCAGCTAACTATGTAGAAGACCTTTTGGTCCTACTTGATCACCTTGAGATTAATCAAGCAACACTCATAGGTCATTCCCTAGGCGGTAGAATCGCAACAGACTTCACACTCGAATATCCTAAAAGAGTATCAGAACTTGTACTTATAGCTCCTGCATTGTCAGGCTTTCGTCACTCTCAGGAATTTGAAGACTGGATGCAAAAGATCAATGAAGCTGCCCCTGATATAGATAAAATTGTTGAGCTTTCCCTAAATGCTCCCTTATATCGCATCATTATGTCTAGTCCATATAGGGATTTGATGGCTCAAATGTTTAGAGATCACCTGAAGAAAACAAGTGAATGGGGAACATTCAAATCCATTTGGCCAGAGCCACCAGCTATTGACAGATTGGAAAAAATAAAAATTAAGACTCTTTTTATAATCGGTGAGGAGGAGCTCTCAGATAATAGACGCGTTGCAGAGTGTTTTCGAAAGGTCCCAGATATCCGTTTTATTCATATCGCTGGCTCAGATCATATGGTTACACTCACACACCCTAATGAATTATATAGCCATATTACGGATTTCTTAGATATAAACTAGCTTAAAGTCTATAACAGCAAGAAAGCTTAAACCTGCTCTTTCTGTTTAGGATGTATACGATATGCTACCATAATGTGAGTTATAGGAAGAAAAAAGCCTTTACTTCACAGAAACAAAGCTTTATCATTCCCACCAATTTTACAGAATTTATATACATTCATTTCCAAACTGTGATAGTTTTTAAATTCGCAAGGAAAACATGATAATTCAAGTTTAAAACGCCCTCATTGAGATAATATAATAAGTAAGCTAGGCTTAATTATAACCTGGTGTATTTTTTATATTTTAGGAGGCAATATGATGGAACAAGGCACAGTGAAATGGTTTAATGCAGACAAAGGATTTGGTTTTATCGAAGTTGAAGGCGGAGACGATGTATTCGTACATTTCAGCGCTATTCAAGGCGAAGGCTTTAAATCGTTAGACGAAGGCCAAAAAGTAACGTTTGATATTGAACAAGGTCAACGTGGCCCACAAGCAACAAACGTACGTAAAGCATAAAAGACCATAATAAAAACAGACTCTATTTTCAGAGTCTGTTTTTACTTAAAAAGATTTTCATATCAAAACTTATTCATTATTTTTCATGTTTCATTAATTCTTCTTCAAAGAAAAAAGTACTAGGATATTTATTGACCACATAAGAGTATCTTTTCATGTTTTCTACATAATGACTTTTTATGATTGTCACTACTTCATTTGATCCTTTTATATTTACTATCTCTCCATTACGAAATATTTTCGCCCTCATAGCCCTCATCCTCTCGAATATCAAACATAATAAAACTTTTAATTTTATTTATCGTGAGACACCATTTAAATCTCACTCGGTTCTTTATATTACCTCGTTCTTTCGCCTGACATTTTTTAGTTCTCCCTAATCATAAGGATTAACCCTTAAAGTTACCGTATTATTCTTATAATAGAGCGTTGCATCACTCCTTGTAAATTTTCTTTCGATAGATGTGTTCAAAAAGTAAACAACCTTTCTTCAATAGTTGGTCCAGCAAAGGTTCGTTGTTTTTGGCACTTTGTGGGGCGATCAAGATTGATACCTACTAGGAAAGTATATAATCAGGGCTTATTTTCTATACGTTTTTTTACGACCTGCAGCTTCTTTTCTGCCTCTACTTCTCTTGCGTTCTGTTTTTGCCCTTTTATTACGAAGTGGCGACACTTCAGTTAATCGAACAGGAGTCTTATTCGATTCTTTTGTTAAGAGCTTTAAAGTGGCTGACAATAAGGTAACAGAATCCACTTCTTCTAATAACTTTTCAGCCATAGGTTTATATTCCCCTAACTCTCTTTTGTCAATGGCGGTCAAAACACGGTGAATCACGGCTTCCTGATTTCCTGCCACTACTTCACTAGAAGTAGGAGGTGATTGTCTAGACATATTTGTTTTCGTGACATCTTCAATTACTTTTAAGTGATGACGTTCTCTCGTGGTTATAAAGGTAACCGCCAATCCCTTAGTACCTGCCCGCCCTGTTCGACCAATACGATGAACATAGCTTTCAGGATCCTGAGGAATATCAAAATTATAAACATGGCTAACGCCTGTAATATCAAGTCCTCTTGCTGCAACGTCGGTGGCGACCATAATCTCAATCGTATGCTCCTTGAATTGACGAATCACATCGGCTCGTTTTGATTGTGTAAGATCCCCATGAATACCTTCTGCTGCATACCCACGTTTTTTCAACCCTTCGGCAAGTTCATCCACACGTCTTTTGGTACGTCCAAACACAATAGCCAGGTCTGGTGATTGAAGATCTAAAAGATTACAAAGAACATCAAACTTTCTATTTTCTGGAATTTCCACATACTGTTGCTCAATGTTCTTTACCGTTAACCCCTTCGCTTTTACTTTCACGAGTTCAGGAGTGTTCATAAATTTCTGTGCTAAACTTTGTACTTGCTTGGACATGGTTGCTGAGAATAATAAGGTTTGATGTGGAGAAGAAATGCTACCAAGAATCGTTTGGATATCTTCAATAAAGCCCATGTTTAACATCTCATCTGCTTCATCTAGAACAGCCGTACGAATATGATCTAAACGAATGGTTCTTCTTTTCATATGATCCATAAGACGTCCTGGCGTTGCCGAGATAATATGCGGTCTTTTCTTAAGCGCCTTGATTTGGCGATTAATATCCTGTCCCCCATAAATAGGTAGCGTTTGAACACCTTTTACCTGTCCAATTCGATTTAACTCCTCAGCTACTTGAATTGCCAGTTCACGTGTCGGTGCTAGAACGATTCCCTGAATCGTTTTTTCACCAAGCTCAACTCGCTCTATAAGAGGGATACCAAAAGCTGTTGTCTTTCCAGTACCTGTTTGAGCTTGTCCAATTAGATCTCTACCTGTCATAGCTATCGGAATAGATTCAGCCTGAATCGGCGTAGCCTCTTCAAAACCCAAGTTATGAACGGCCTTTTCAATGTCCTTACTTAAATGAAAATCAGAAAATTTTTTCAAGTGTTTCGTGCTCCTTCTCTTACTTAAATTCAGAAATGAAAAAAGTACTCTTCAAACAGAGGTGTTGCTTATTCATTCCTGCGTATTGTAAATCCATGTTACTATCAACGAACATCTTGTTTTAAGGTATCGGTACAAGATGAATTCAAGCCTTATTTTATCCACGCTTACGTGTATTTATAAATTCTTATAGTCCCTATAAAGAGTGTTTTAATTTAGAAAGATAGGGTTCTTAATATTTCCTTTTAAAAAAATATACTATTTAGGAGGAAGGATGATGTAGTTATGTAGTATGATTATAGGAAGAAAAATCAAGAGCCCTCGCCTAGAGAACGAACAGATACTTGGGAATGCGAACCCTAAGAGTGGAAGGATTGGATAAGAAAAAATTTCTTTTATCAAAATCATTAAAAGTGTCCTTTGTGTGGTTATAAAATGAGAGCTAAAGAACGGCTTTTAGATGCGTCTCCTAATCCCCATCCAACATAATTTGTACCCGCCTTTTGTATAAATCCCTAAAAAACTTCTGGCGCTTTTTTACTAAAATTAAACTTCTTACCAAACAAACATGCCATATTTGCTTTATATTTCTAATATATAATATAACTAGTCCATACCTTGTTCCATTTGTTTTACCCAAAAACCAGACTTAAAACTCTGGTTTTTTCATTATACCGAGATTTTAAAAGTAGATAGAATATGTTTTTGCTAGCTAGTGAAATCAAAAGTAAAAAAAGACTCCCAGATGGAGTCTTTTTCACTTTGAATTATGCTACTTTATGAACGTTAGCAGCTTGTAGGCCACGTTGACCTTGTTCGATATCAAACGTTACTTTTTGACCTTCTTCTAATGATTTAAAGCCTTCGCCTTGAATAGAGCTGAAATGTACGAATACATCGTCTCCACCTTCTTGCTCGATAAAACCGAATCCTTTGTCTGCATTAAACCATTTTACTGTACCTTGTTCCATCATATTGCCTCCTGTGGTGGGATGCCCCACACTTGTATTACTACCCTTGTTCAAACATACTATCTCAAGATAAAAATTTCTATTGAAGAGATTTCTCTTCCCTCAATCTTATACCGAACAAAAATAATTAAGTTCATCGTAACATATAGAACTAAATATAGCAAATAGAGGAAAGTAGATGAAACTTTAAAAGGGAGCCGTATGTCTATTTAATTGCTTCCATTTTTTATAAAGTATATTTCTTAAACCACTAATACTTATGAGGGTATTCCCTAAGTTACAAGGTCAGAATATCTCTTTTTACTGAAGTAAATGACGTTGAGCTAAAGCTTGATGGATACTAGAAACCACAGACAAGTTATTAAAATTAATCCCAATCTGGATGGCCGTTTGAGCGATTTCAGGTCGAATCCCTGAAAGTGTACAGGTTACACCAATTAATTTCAAAGCTTGGATTAACTGAAAAATTTGATGGGCTACCATTGTATCAATAATGAGTACACCAGATAGGTCAATCAATAGCTGTTTTACTCGTTGATTTGAACATTGTTGCAAAGTATTTTCCATCACCTTCTGAGCACGATCGGTATCAATATCTCCCACAAGAGGAAGAAGCGCGAGGTCTTCACTAAGGGAAATAATCGGCGAACTTAATTCATAAATCATCTCTTTTTGAGCAGCTAGGCGTTCTTCAGCATATTTATAACTTTGTTCTGCAAAAGCTAGAATCACATAATTGAAGTTATCAATAATCTTACGGTTCCACCTGTTAATCGTTTCTGGAGAATAAGCCTCGTGACTTGCCTCCACGAATTCTTTCACATAATTTAGATACTGTTCTTGATTGTTAAAGAACTCTCGTAATATTAAGTGAGTCGGTGTACGTTGATGTTCTTGTTCACTAGAAGTTGTACGAATCCATTCACCGAAGGAAGATAAAAACTCAGCCTCCGAACAAGATTCATCAAATACTCTACAAAAGCGCAAATGAAACTCATAATTTTGTTTCTTTACCATTTCAACGACTTCAGGATCATCAGACGCATATACGCCGGATGAATTGTCTTTATTTAAAGCTTCATACCACTGTTCAGTTAATAAGCGTGCTCTTTCCAGTAAAAAATGATAAAGTTGATTGTTTCTATGCATATTTGAATAATCTCCTTGTTATATTTCTTTTAAAGGATTTAAATCTATATTAAGTATATATGGTTTAACCTCATTTCACCAATCATAAGAAAGAAAAGGATTTTAATTTAATCCGAATTATGGAAGCTACAAAACTTTATGGGGACGTATATATCTTGACTCAAGTTTGAAGATATATTGTTAGAGCTCACATCCAGTAATTAGGAAGGTATGGGCTTTTATATTTGTTTTTACTTTACTACATATCGTATTTATTTGTAGTTACCATATAACATGTTAGAGGTAGAAGAATAAGACAAGGGAGCCTAACTATACGGTCTCCCTTGTCTCACCCTATATCTTTTCATTTATAATCTTGTTTACTATGTAACTACTAACATTTAGTTAGAGTATCGTTCTGAAAGTTTAGCCTTATGTGATTTAAAAATTTCTTCTAATGGGATATCATATTTATTAGCAATGACAATGAGGTTACCAAGTACATCTCCTAATTCCTCCGTTAATTCTTTTTTATGTTCCTCTAAGGTTCCATCTCCTTCATCCGGTCTATCTCTTCCAATTTCTAAAGATCGGATGGCTCGGGCTACTTCTCCCGTTTCCTCAGCTAAGAAGCCAATTCTAATAAAGATATCTAAGTCTGATCATCCTCTCATTTGGTAGTATTCTTTTACCCATTCCTGAAACTCTGTCACATTCATTGAACAATTCCCCTTCCATTTTATAACTTCATCTAAGTTTAACAAATGATCCCTTATTATGTATAATCAATAACAGTGACTTACATAGGAGGAGATACTTTTGAAAAGAATAGCTGTATTCTGTGGATCTAGTAATGGAGCAACCGATCTTTATATCAAGGGAGCCAAAAAATTAGGAGAAGAACTGGCTAGACGGAACATTTCTCTTGTATACGGAGGAGCAAGTGTGGGGATAATGGGAGCTGTTGCGGATGCTGTATTAGAATCTGGTGGTCATGTTATTGGAGTCATGCCTGCTTTTCTTGAAGAACGAGAAATTGCTCATAAAAACGTATCAGAGCTTATTGTTGTAGAATCGATGCATGAAAGAAAAGCGAAGATGGCCGAACTTGCAGATGGATTTATTGCATTACCAGGGGGACCAGGTACATTAGAAGAGTTCTTTGAGATTTTTACATGGGCTCAATTAGGATTACATCAAAAGCCATGTGGACTCTTAAACATTAATGAGTATTACACCCCTCTTGTTTCCTTATTTAATCACATGACAGAAGAACAATTCTTGCAAGAAAAATATCGGGCTATGGCTCTTGTAGATACGGAACCACAAGGTTTGCTCGATCAATTTAATACATATCAACCACCATCTGTTAAGACATACATTACAGAAGCTCAGAGTTAACTAGCAAACAGGATTAGGTCATAACTAATCCTGTTCTAGATTCTTTACAATTAAACTTAACTTAATCTACATTATAGCCAGTGATGAAAACAGCAATTATAAATAATTATACCAGTACGAACTTGAAGAAAACCCCTAGATTTCCAACCAAGAAAATACCGTTTTACGGGCCTGGCAACTTCAACTGGTGAATGCTCATTACATGGAGCAAGATGATCTAGTTTTGGTAGTGTTAATATTTGAGTTTATGGAATTGTTTCATCTAATACTTGCATCGTTTGATGTACTGTTTCGGGATTTTTCTCTCCAGAAATTAATAATACATTTGCATTAATTGTCTTATAATGATGGTAAAGGAAGACCTTATTCTAGTAGACTATGATGAATTCTAACCTAAAAAAAGCATAAATTTGTTGTCACTCAACAAATTTATGCTTTTTCTTTTCGTTTAGGTATACTTTTACGGACTGATTTTAAATTATACAAATGCTCATCTTAAGTTGTTGCTGTTCCTTACTAATCACACATCTTTTGTAGATGACTAGTATTAGTATATCGGAGTTTTAGAGATTGCTTTCAAGTGAATTGATGTTTTTGCACCAAAATCATTCGATTAAAAAGCACTCTTTAGTTATTTCTCCAAACATCTTGAGCAATTTTAATTACGTGATTGATTTTATTCCATTGCTCTTCTTCTGTTAACTCGTTTCCTTCTTCTGTACTTGCAAATCCACATTGAGGACTTAATGATAAGTTTTCTAAAGGAATGTATTGGCTTGCCTCTTTAATTCTTTCTTTAATTGTTTCAGGATCTTCTAGTTTAGCAAATTTAGATGTTATTAATCCTAATACAACGGTTTGGTCATTACGAGTAAAGTTTTTTAATGGTTCAAAATCACCTGAACGGTTGTCATCATATTCAAGGAAAAGTCCGTCTACATTTAAGTTAGCAAAGATTGCATCCGATATATTATCGTAGCCGCCACTTGTGATATAAGTAGATCTGAAATTCCCACGGCAAATATGCATTGTGATTAGCATATCCGCAGGCTTCTTAGAAATAGCATCATTTAAGCAACTTACTCTCGTATCAATAATCTCCTGTACATCCATACCAAGCTTTTCAACAACTGCTGTTATACGTTCTTCAGAAACAAAATCAATCCAGGAAGTATCATCTAATTGGAGATAGCGGCATCCCGCATCATAAAAAGCTTGAATGGCTTTTTGATAAGCAGCTACTGTATCATTATAAAACTGCTCACGGTTCCCCTCATAATACGAATCCTCTTGAATCCTAGTAAATAACATGTTAGGGCTTGGAATAGAGAATTTAGCAACTTGGCTTCCATCACCATATTTTTCGACAGCTTCTTTTAAAAACGTGAAGTGTTCCAGCATATAATGATGATTGAAACTCACTTTACCAACTACTCTAATAGCCTTATTTTTTGTTTTTGCCCCTTTAAATTGACTGATATATTCTGTTTCAAACTCCTCTACACCTTCTAAGCCTGATAAAAAGTCTAAATGCCACCAAGAGCGTCTAAATTCACCATCTGTAATGGATTTAAGGCCTGTCTGAATTTGTTTTTGGACAAGCTTTTCAATTTCTTTATCTTCTACAGCTTTTAAGGCATCCTTATCGATTTCTCCATTTACGTAAGCTGTTCTTGCTTCTTTAAGAGGTGCTGTTCTTAAAAAACTGCCTACGTGATCTGCTTTAAATGGAGCTTTTACTAATGTCTTTGTCATAATTTCATTTCCTTCTTTCTTTCAAAATTAAAAAAACCTCTTCTTAAAAATAAGAAGAGGGTAATTGTCATAACGGGTACTCTTCTTATCTTCAAGCAAATCGCTACTGGAATTGGCACAGTACTTTAATAGTCCGCTGCCGAGGTTTCCTAGGGCCAGTCCCTCCACCTCTCGAGATAAGAATATTCAATTTATTTAACTTAAAAATAGGTTACACCTGTTTTATTACCTTGTCAAATAAAAATTTATTTCTCATTAATTTTAATGTCGACTTTCATTTTATATTTAATTTCCCTTTCTTTCCTGTGAATTTAAATCATGTTCTTAATTTGCCAAGATTAAATACAGGTACCAAACCTGTTTGAAAATATTAATAACAGACTAAAAATCTTTGCTTATTATGTATTCTATCCTCAGTGTCGTGCCCCTATTGTTACTATCTATTCATTATAAAAATAAAAGAATACTTTAATATATAATGATTCTTATTAATTTACTCGGCCATCAGTAATCAAAAAGCGCACCCCCGTTATTAATCAACAAGTTTGCGCTTTTTTTGAGATATAATTTTGTAAACATCTTATTTTTAAGGTAGATTAAGCGAATTTAATTGATACCTATCTAAATCCGGGTGAGTGAATCATCCCCTCAATGTGGTACCCCTTATTAAAAGTGATTGTTCACAAAACATCCTTATTGTATTAAATTCAAGGATTTTCGAGTAATTAGCTGATTGACTGTGAACACTTTGCTTCCATTTATCACAAGGTATAATGTCATACCTACTCATTTACACTATTTTGACTGGATTTTTTGATACCACTGGCCTGCAGCTTCTACCTCTTCAATTGTCAATTGATGACCTTTATTCTCCCAATGAAGTTCTACATTCGCATTAGCCTTTTCTAATAAGGATTGAAGTTCATTTGATTCCATGGGCGAGCAAATCGGATCATTTGTCCCAGCAGCAATAAACACATACTTATCTGATAAGTCCGGAAGATCAATCCCTTTTCTCGGTACCATAGGGTGATGAAGAATGGCACCTTTTAAGGCATTTTTGTAGTGAAATAATAAACTAGCTGCTATATTCGCTCCATTTGAGTATCCAATAGCGATAATATTGTTGCGGTCAAAACTATACTCTTCTGCTGCCTCATCAAGAAATTCATTTAATTCTTTTGTGCGGAAAATAAGGTCTTCTTCATCAAATACCCCTTCAGCCAATCTTCGGAAGAATCGAGGCATTCCATTTTCTAATACATTTCCTCGAACACTTAAGACAGAAGCCTCATCATCAATTCTTCCCGCAATAGGCAACAGATCTAATTCATTTCCACCAGTACCATGCAGTAATAATAATGTTGGTTTTGTTGAATCTTTTCCTTTATTGAAAATATGCTTCACTATTTATCCCCCTCCAGAACATGAACCTCCACTTGCGGTAAGGTTTCTTCTAATTCTTCTCTTTTTGATTCTAACCAAGATGGCAACATAAGTTTTTTTCCAAGTTCATTGGTAGATTCATCCACTGAAAAACCTGGTGGATCGGTTGCTATTTCGAAGAGGATTCCCCCTTCTTCATGAAAATAAAGAGCTTTGAAGTAGTTTCGATCGAGAATTTCAGTTGGATAATATCCGTTTTCTAGAAGAAGTGATCTCCATCTTTGATGATCTTCTTCATCACTAGCTCGCCATGCTATATGATGGACCGTTCCTGCTCCCATCAATCCCCGAACTGAAGGATTTAACCGGATGTCGATCGTATTCCCTATAGCACCTTCAGATTTAAATCTAAGAAATTCTTTTTCTTGGCCCATGCATTCTAATCCCAAAATATTTTCTAGCACGTGAGTTGTTTTATGAGGCTGTGAAGAATACAAAACAGCACCACCAAACCCTTTAATGGCATGATCAGCTTGAACTCCCCCAAAGTTCCAAGTGTTCTTCGGTCCTTCATCTCGTTCTGTTAATTCAAGTTGAAGTCCATCAGGATCATTAAAGTGTAAATATTTTTCACCAAAGCGAATGGAAGAAGTAAATTCAACTCTGAACTTTCGTAATCTATTCTCCCAAAATGTAAACGAACCCTTTGGTATAACATAGTTAGTCACCCCAACTTGTCCCGTCCCAATTCGACCTTTTAGCTGTTTAGCCCATGGAAAAAAAGTAATAACACTACCTGGTTGACCCGTTTCATTCCCAAAATAAAGATGATATACTTCCGGTCGATCAAAATTAATGGTTTTTTTAACAAGTCGTAACCCAAGGACGCCTGCATAAAAGTCGATATTTCGTTGAGCATCGTTTACCATCGCTGAGATATGATGGATACCTGCTGTTTTTTGCATTTTATCCTCTCCGTTTCCTCCATGGGATTTTATAAAGAATTATTTGGGTCTTTTGACTTCAAAGATTTCACCAATTTTCGCATAATTATCTCCAGCTAATCGACTTACTGCAGCCAATCCATTAGGATCGATTCTTCCATTTTTATAGATATCCTGTTCAATATGAAATTGAACGACTTTTCCTATCATCAGGTCGCACCCAGGGGAATCTGAACCTCCCAATTCTAAGGAATGCTCTAATGAACATTCCATTCGAATTTTCGCTTCCTTTACACCGGATACAGAAATCTTTACACTCTCGACTGGAGTTAAGTTAGCTAACTCAATCTCACTTTGATTAGGAGCAAGGCTTGCAGCTGTTTTATTTATTTTTTCAACATTTTGTTCATCAACAATATGCACCACAAATTGCTTAGACTCGATGATATTTCTTGCTGTATCCTTTTGTTTCCCCTCGGAGCGTTGAATAGATAGAGAAATCATAGGAGGGTTCGATGATACAATATTAAAGTAGCTAAATGGAGCACCATTCAAAATACCGTCTTTTGAAGTTGTTGTAACAAAAGCAATAGGTCTAGGTATAATGCTTCCTATTAGAAATTTATAATTTTCTCTTTCCGACATAGAACCTGGCTCAATTGAAAGCAAAGAAATCATCCCTTTCGCAACGTTAGTTTAGTTCTCTTACTTCAAACGGTAGTAACACTTGTTCAATTTTCTCTCTCTGAGGCTCATATTGTAATGGAAGCATCAAATTTTCGCCCATTGTCTCTTGTGATTCATCATGAGCAAATCCTGGAGGATCAGTTGCAATTTCAAACAGGATTTCACCATGTTCTTTAAAGTAAATTGCGTTAAAATAATTTCTGTCTCGTACAGGTGTAACACCATATCCATTTGCTGCAATATATTCTTGCCAATCTAGTTGATCCTTATCGTCAATAGCTCGCCATGCAATATGATGTACGGTACCGACACCCATTTGTCCACGGCCAACAGGAGTCAATTTAAGATCAATAATATTTCCTATATCAGCTGTAGAACGGTAACGAGCGAAATCTTCTTCTTTACCGACTAATTCAAGACCCATTACCTTTTCTAGTAATTCTGCTGTTTTATTAGGCTGAGTTGATAGTAGAGTTGCTCCCCCAAATCCTTTAATAGCGACTTCAGGTGTTACATTGCCAAAACTCCATGTATTAAGTTCGCCTTCTTCTCTTTCGACAATCTCTAAGTGAAGACCATGAGGGTCATCAAATTCTATATATTGTTCTCCAAAGCGTTCCATTTTAGTAAACGCAACGTTAAACTTTTCTAGCCTTTTTTCCCAGAATTCCATAGCACCTTTAGGAACTACATAAGAAGTGACGCCTACTTGACCGGCTCCTATCGTACCTTGGCGAGCCCCTGCCCATGGAAAGAAAGTAATAATGGTTCCTGGCTTACCACCTTCATCTCCAAAATAAAGGTGATACGTACCTGGGTCATCAAAATTGACGGTTTGCTTAACTAAACGTAAACCTAAAACACCTGCATAGAAATCAACATTCTCCTGTGGATGCCCTACGATTGCTGTAATGTGGTGAATACCCATTGTTTTTTTACTCATTTTTAACACTCCTTTGTCATATAAAATCTAGTTATTAAAACAACTTGATACTTTATTTTATACCGGCTTATAAGCTAAGAATCTAATAATAATCATTTCAATCCTAAAAATCTCTACTTCAATATAATTTAGAATAAAAATACATCAAGAGCATATTGACCAGGACCTGTTAAAGCTACGCCTACCGCAACAACAAGTAAAGTTAAATTATATTCATATCCATTATTTGTTGCCCATAATCCGTTTGGACCATGCACCTTTACAATAGCCATTACCATTGTTCCTGCAATGATAATTCCTGCAAGTGGAGTTAAAAGTCCTAATACAAACAAAATTCCTCCAATAAGTTCTGCTAATCCTGCAAAAAGAGCCATTTTTACTCCTGGCTTCATCCCAATGGATTCAAACCAACCTCCTGTACCTTTTAAACCATGACCGCCGAACCAACCAAATAATTTTTGAGCGCCGTGGCCAACAAACAGTAAACCAATTACCAAACGAATGATGAGTAAACCAACATTTATCATGTCAAACCCTCCTAAATGATTTTTATCTCGAATTCGAGATAATATACTAAAAAAATAATGTCTAAACTTTATCTTTTACCTTTTTCAAAAGATGGACCAGTGTTTCTCCCTCGTCAGAATTTAATGAATCAAACATATCGTCAACTACCTTCTGATGTTTCAGCATGATTTCTTGCATTAATTTATTTCCACCATCTGTTAATGTAACATGGACGACGCGACGATCTTCTCGACAGGCGTTTCGACTTAATAGACCTTTTTGTTCTAGTTTATCTATAACATAGGTCATCGAACTACTTGAGACCAATATATAATCTCCAATTTGGCGAATCGTTTGTTTCCCTTTTTGGTAAAGCACCTCTAAAACAGAGAATTCCATTATATTTAGCTTATTTTTTGACATCTCTTCCTTGATTCTCTCATGAACTGCTTTAGATGTTTGCATTAATACCAAAAAGGGCAAATTCGTGCATTTCCTCTGCATTTAGTTTCCTCCTTTCAAAATATCTCGAATTAAAGTATCTTGAATATGAGATAATTGTAATACTTATAATTTTTTCTGTCAACGTTTTTTGCTAATAAATTTTTGAATGATGTAAAAACATTCCGTAATCCTACATCTTGAATATGTTAGATTTACGACTCTATAGAAAAAGGGTAAATAATTTCACCCTTACGAACAAAATAAAGATGATGTACCTTTTTTAGAAAAGTAGAGAACTGAATGTGATATACAAAGTAAGTTCACATAATGTAGCTTATAGGAAAACGACCTTGGTACTGTTTGACCAAGATCTTTTGTTATTGTTAATTAAAGCTTTTTTTGAAGACTATAATGATGTGAAATATGTGCTTCTTCAATTTTTTTGGAAAACAGACAATTAGAGTTCCTAAAATATTTAAAATTACAAAAAAGATGGATAAACCAAAGAGTAAATCAAGTAAAAAACCAAAAAATATGATTGCCATTCCTATATAAAACAAAATATTAAAAATATTCTCTTCCCTTTTATCCACAGTTTCCTCAATTTGCGAGGTTAAGAAATTAGCCTTAATTAGTTTAACAACTGTTGTCTCATATATCTCACTTAACCTTAAAAGGTTTTGACTATTAGGATAACATTCGCTATTTTCCCACTTATAAACCGTTTCTCTAGATACATTCATTTTTTTAGCGAGATCCTCTCGAGACATATTTTTTGATTCTCTTAAATTCTTTAATTGCTCACCTAAATTCAACCCCATCATTCCTCCTGTAATACCACTTTATAACATTCATGTAAAATAAGCTAGAAACATTTTAGGAGGGTAAACTTATGATTAACAGGGTTAATAGTGTATATTTTATCTTTAGAAAGACATTGGCTATATTTTAATTTTCTTATAAACCATACTTTTTCGGATAGATAAGGCTACAATCATTGTAAAAAAACAAAATGCCAGATACTTTATCAATAAAATGCAGAGGCAGCTCTATTACATACTCTCAAACCTTTTTTTATTCACTCGTTTAGTACAATGAAAGAGGAGTTGCTGCAGCAACTCCTTCTTTAAACTCTTGCCATCCGTTCTTGAAAAAAGAACTCAAAATAGTTTATATGAATTTGTAACAATATTTGAATCAACATTAATCCACTGTTTTTCCTCTGAAGTCAATTGAATCTCTAGAGCTTGGATACTTGAGTTTAACTCCTCTATGTTTTGTGGCCCTATTACAGCACAAGAAGGAAACGACTGATTTAGTACAAATGCCAAAGCAATATGATTTGCCTTATATTTGGTTCCTTTTTGTTTAGCTAACTCATTGGCTCTTCGTAAGCGTCCCCAGTTAGTATCATTGTAGTAGACTCGAACGATATCTTTGTTTGATTTGTCCTCAGGTGAAAAGCGTCCTGTAAAAAATCCACTTGCCTGGGAAGCCCATGAAAAAAGTGGGAAGTTCATTTTTTTATGCCATTTAAGATCCGTCTTGTCCACATAAACAGTTCCTGGCCAACGAGGTTCGTTTATTTGGGCTAAACTAAACGAAGGGCTATTCACAAGTAAACGATTATACCCTTTTTTATCAGCATATTTATTCGCTTCTTCGATACGTTCAGTTGACCAATTGGATACCCCAAATGCTTTTATATGACCACTATTTTTAAAATCTTGGAGCATATCCATAAGTATCTCCACTGGTACGGATGGATCATCACGATGAAGCAAGTACAGATCTATATAATCCGTTTTAAGTCTCTCAAGACTTATCATCAAATCATGTGTAATATCTTTCGTATTGACTCTTTTTTTCTGTCCATCATGAAGGCCATTTTTATTTACAAAATGATGACCACCTTTGCTGATAATGAACATATCTTTACGGTTCTGTCTTTCTTCTAGCCACATACCTAACGTAAGCTCAGCATTACCCTGGCCATAAAGATATGCTGTATCTATCGTGTTTCCTCCTTGTTCTACAAATGCGTCTATCATTTTAAACGAAAGAGCCCTACGGTCCGGTGAGAAGCTCGAAGTTCCTAAAATAAGTTGTGAGCACGCACGATCAATTCCTCCGATTTCTATATATTTCATTTTTGTTCACTCCTATTTTATCATTCGTTGGAGCATGAAAGTTTTACTTAACTAAATGATTGTAAAATCTCAATAAGATATGGTTGCATCCTAAAGTTTTAGCCATCTCTCGCTCATCAGATAAATTCAAATCATACTTGTCTTCTGACACGTCAATGATTCAAAAGATTGTCCTTTAAGACATTTTATCAATTACTTTTTCATCACCCTTGTTGAACTCTATTTCCCTATGTCCCTCAACTAACTTTCTATAACGGTAAAAAACAAATAACGCACATACTAAACCAATGACTGACAAAAATGCATCAAAAATAAAAATAAACTTAATATTACCGCTTTTTGACATAAACCCTGTCACAAGTGGCATAACGACAGAGGCAAGTCCCCCTGCTGTAGCCAGAATTCCTGTCGCGGTTCCTTTCCTTTTCCAGAATAGTTCATTAATCGTTGCAATTGATAGTTGGAAAATACCAGCAGTTGAAAACCCGACAAAAAAAGAAGCTACCGATACGATTTCAGGTGACCTAATTGTTAAAATAGCGACAATTGAAGTAAATGTAATGATGGGATAAATCACAAGGACTGTAACAGGACGCAAGAATTTTTTCAATAATATAGCTAGTGATAAGACAGATACGAACATCCCGACACTGTAGTAGCTGAGTAATTTAATTGATTGAACTTCTGTCATCCCTAGCACTTGTTGACCAAAAGAAGGCAGCCAAATTTGAGCCACAGTAAATAGACCGGTAGAAGTGAAGCCAATAACTACAAGGGCAAGCCCCTCTTTCTTAAAATTTGGTTCAGAGAGAAACTTGGTGCTTCCATTGGACTGATCCATTTCGGAAGCTTGCACTGTTCGATGATTTGGAAAAGGAACCGTAATCAGGAACAACATATTTAGAAAATAAACAGCAGCCGGTATAAAAAAAGCATACCCGTAAAACATTCCCTTACTTGCAATAAACGAAATCATTAATGGCAAAAGTCCTGTGCCCACTGCCATAAAAGCTTTGACCATTACACTAGCAGATCCGGCCGACTTTGGAAAAATCTCAACTAAACCTGGATACGCGCCTGCATCAAGTGCTGAATTGGCACATCCCGCCAATAGCGCAAGAGCAAATGCAATTTGATAGCTTGGAGCCAACGGAATGCCTGCCAGGAAAATGGCTAAACCGAAAGCCCCAAAAATAACCAGAGGCTTTCTTCCAAACTTATCTGATAGACGCCCTGATAACGCATAAGTAAGTAACTTTCCAATCCCAATCGCAGAAATAATATAACTAATCCCAGCGCTGTCCGTACTCCACTGACCCGTTAACGAAGTCATATTTGAAATAAGTATGATATTCACCATACCTAGTAAAAGATAACTTGTATACATACTTAGTGCTGTCTTTATATACATTTCCAACAACCCCTATCCACCGGAAAAAGTTTTCTAAAAGACCGGTTAATTTAGATCGTACAGGTATTCATATAATTGGAATAGTTAATACTCACAGGCTGAAACATGGATTACTTAAATCAACCTCTTTAAAGTTAAAAAGTAAAAATGTTTTAGCATCCTATCTTCTTAGGACTTTATATAGAATGAAATTTTACAAAAACCAAGTGATTTTTGTAACCGCTATCAATTTATTGTATTTGTTTTTATAACATTTCCTTTCTCTTATCCACCTCTTTTCTTTCTTAGACTAACACCATTATACTAAATATTCAGTTTTTTCACTTCGATTGAACCTCGTGTACAAATTTCACTGGTTCCCAAACAAGGGAGGAACATGCCGGTATTGATAGGCTGCCCCTCTACAATTAGACTATTTTACCGCCGCTACAGCTGCCCTTAAACCAAGAAGATAGCTTTCCACCCCGAATCCGCAAATTTGACCTTTTGCAATTTCAGCAAAAACCGAATGATGACGAAACTCTTCTCTTGCGTGAATATTGGACATATGAATCTCAATAATTGGTGCAGTAAGAATTGCAAGAGCATCACGCAACCCATAGCTATAATGAGTCCATGCACCAGCATTGATGATAACGGCATCCTTATTTTCTAGAAAAGCTTGATGAATTTTTTCACACATCTCACCTTCATGATTAGTCTGAAAGCACTCTATTTCAACATCTAACTCATTCGCTAGTTCATTTAGTTGCTCGTTGATCTGCTCAAGGGTGATTGTACCATATTGCACAGGGTCCCTTTTTCCAAACATATCATGATTGATTCCATGTAACATCAGAATTTTTTTCATATTATCTCCTCCTTTGTTTTAATAGAATGGGCATTTCCATCATTCTATAACGATAAGCAAATATCTAACGAATACAAATAAACGTTATCTCCCCATTCAATACAGTTTTTAGTTGATTCCACGTAATATGGTTCAATAGCTTAAGTTGATGTTATATTTATAGAAATCATTTTCATATTCAGACTCATCACGTTTTTGCGAGGTGAGACCACGTTTTCAAAATTCATATACATTTACTCACCCTGCGCTTACTAACGCTTCTGAAACGAGTAAGCTTCGAAATACGCCTTCGCAGTCTGCAAGCAACGTCGCGCATGTTCCTCATATCCTAACTCTTGAGCACGTTTATTGTGCGGCAGCTCAATTGAATAAGGAATCTCAGGAATACGCTCCACGATACTCGCAATATCAATACACCCCTCTCCTATGTACAAACGTTCCTCACGAAGAATTTTGATCATCTCTTCTTTTGATGCCGGAATTTTCGCAGGTGCATCACAAAGATGGAGAAAACGGAACCATTCGTGTGGTACTGCGTCCAAATCCTCAATCTTATCCCCTGCACGGTGGAAATGATGGATATCGATCATAAGACCAGCATTTTCCTGATTTGCTGCACGAAGAACATTAAGAGTTTCCGCAAGATTTGTCACACTCGCAATAGGAACATACTCTAATTCTATGGTTAGTCCGAACGGTTTAGCCAGCTCGCAAAGTTCGATAAAACGCTCCATATACAAATTGCGATCGTTCGTCCAGATACTACTAAGAACATGGCGTCCGCCAAGTTCAGCCGCAACTTCCATAGCAGGTACATATTCCTTTGGATCAACGTCATCACAGATACGTGCTAGTTCGATGTCAAGAAGATTTACGCCTGTTTCAATAAGCGCAGCTTTCGTTTCCCGCATCATCTGTTTATTTTCAGCTAACGCATAGTTAGGCTCGCCAGGTAGACCCATATAAATGGGTCTAAGGCTGACGAAATCATAACCAGCTCTCGCGGCAAGGTAAGTCATCTCTGGTGGTGTGCAACCAAGTGTTGTAAGGTGGGCTAAGGAAAATCGATTTGTCATCTTCTTTTATCCCTCCAAGTGTAGAGTATTTTTTAGATTTAAACAGATACGTGATGAACTTTCTTATCCGGAGAATAAATATCCATTATATTCCAATGTCCAGAGGTTGGAACAGGGTTGTTTAACATGGCTACATCGATGACAACTGGTTTATTTGACTCAATGGCCCGTTGTAAAGCAGGTTTAAATTCTTTCGCTGCTTCAATTTTAATTCCTTCTACCCCATAAGCCTTTGCGATAGCTGCATAGTCAGGAGAGTAAGGGTTTCCATCTCTTTCAAACAACGTACCAAGAGTTGTTCCATAATGGGCTTTTTGTAATCCTGCAATCGTACCGAACGCATAATTATTCATGATAATCCACACAACTGGAATATTTTCTTCAGCCGCTGTTGCAAGTAAGGCAGGATTCTGCCCAAAACCGCCGTCGCCTACCAACGAAACAACTACTTTATCCGGATGAGCAATTTTTGCTCCTAGAGCCGCTGGAGCACCGAACCCCATTGTAGCGAAACCGCCAGGTGTTAAAATACTGCCTGCTTCATAAATTGGGAACTGCTGTCCTACTCCGTTTTTATTCCAGCCTACATCTGTTGTAATGTACGCATCTTTCGGAAGAACGTCGCGCACTTCTTCTAAGATGCGCTGAGGCTGCATTGGGAAACAATTATCTGTAATAAATTTTTGATTACTTTTTTTGAATTCTTCTCGATAAGAAGCAATTTCTTGTTTAAGCTCCTCATTTTGTAATCCTTCTGGAACTAATTCTTTTGCCACACGATTTAGCACAGTTAATGCTTGTTTTAAATCTGCTACCGCTCCAATTTCGACTGGGTAGTTCCGGCCAATTTCGCTTGGATCAATGTCAATTTGAATCAATTTCGTAGGCGGGAAGTTAAAGGTATATTCTGATTCCCATGAACTGCTATCCGCTTCAGCAAAACGAGTGCCTAAGGCAAAAATATAATCTGCTTCTTTACATTTATCATTAATAAACTTCGTTCCCCAGAAGCCTGTCATCCCTAATGTAAATGGATGGTCATCGGAAACGGCGCCTTTCCCCATAAGAGAATGAGCAACTGGAATATTCAAATGGTCGACTAATTCTCTCAGTTCCTGAGCTGCATCTGCTAGCAAAATCCCTCCACCTACATATAAGAGAGGATTTTGGGCATTTACAAGAGTTTGGATAATCTTTCTCGCTGTAACCTCATCAATGGAAGGCTTATTAAGCATTTTCGTATTATGGTTTAACTTCTCAAATAACGCTGGATCTACTTCTTTCGAGAAAATATCCATTGGTACTGATACTAAGACCGGACCCGGATTTCCGCTTTCCGCCAATTGAAAAGCCTTCTCCATAATTTCAGGAAATAAATCAGGACGATCTACACGCCATGCACGCTTAACAAACGGACGATAAATTTCATACTGTGAAGCATCAGCATGTAAGTTAACTTCCTGATGAGGATGTTTACCATAGTAGTGGCTTGGAACATCCCCGGCAATCACGACCATTGGAATCGAATCTAAAGCTGCGTTAGCAACTCCTGTAGCAGCATTGGTTAAGCCAGGTCCTAAATGGCTTAATAAAACAGCCGTTTGTTTTTTTACTCTCGCATACCCATCAGCCATATGGGCAGATATTTGTTCGTGTCTAACATTGACGAATTTGATTGAACTATTTTCCAAGGCTGTTAAAACCGCAATATTTGTATGTCCACAAAGACCAAAGATATGTTCGACTCCTCTATCTTCTAAATACTTGACTAATTGATGAGAGATGAGATTGTTCATTGTTTTTGTTCCTCCTTAAAATTCAGAATCATTTTTTTACGCTTTCCTGCAACACCTGCTTCAAAGGCCTGTTTATACTTAGTGAAAGGAAGAATCATAGAAGCAATTCATTACTGACACCCTCCATTATCCTTCCCCCACCCTTGTTAACGCTTACACCAGGACGCCTAACGTTCTCTATTCGTTAATAGGAAGCTGGAATACTATCATTTTTGTTTCTGTCATATCCTCAATCGCGTAACGAGGACCTTCACGCCCAATTCCACTATTCTTCACACCGCCATAAGGCCAATGATCTAGTCTGAAATTCGACGTCCCATTAATCACGACACCACCGACTTCTAGTGAGTGGGCGACTTTATAAGCTAAATCCATTTTATTTGTAAACAGCCCTGTCTGAAGTCCAAAGGAAGAATCGTTGGTCTCTGCAATGGCTTCTTCAATGGTTTCATAAGGAATAATACTTACTATCGGTCCAAACACTTCCTGACAAACGACTTTACTATGTTTAGGAGGATTTAATAAAATTGTTGGTTCTACTGTTGCACCCTGTTGTTTGCCTCCGCACACAACAGTCGCTCCTAGCTGAACAGATTCATTGATCCAATTCATCACCCGTTTCGCTGCATTTTCATCGACTAAGCAGCCAACATCCGTATCTGGTAATAAAGGATCTCCGATTTTAAGTTTTAATACCTCTTCTTTTAGCAGGTCCGTAAATGTTGGAATAATTGATTGATGTACATAAATTCGTTGGACAGAAATACAGCTTTGTCCTGAATTACTGAAGCCTGTTCTTGCGCACAAAGTGGCAGCACGCTTTAAATCCGCATCTTCATGAACAATAGTAGAAGCGTTTCCACCAAGCTCAAGAAGTACTTTTTTCATATTGGCTAATTCACATATATTCCTAGCGGCCACTACCCCGCCGGTAAAAGAGATCACATTAATGCGGTCATCTTTTACAATTTGCTGTCCAATTTCCACTCCGCCAAGCACCATATTAATAGCATGTTTAGGAACCCCAGCCTCCAATAATAACTTTAACAATTCAGTCGCAATCAACGCCGTTTGAGGAGCCGGCTTCAAAATCACACTATTTCCTGCTGCAAATGCTGGGCCAACCTTATGGCAAACAAGATTTAGGGGAGCATTAAATGGTGTAATAGCAGCAACGACACCAACAGGTACCCGAAAAGTAGAAGCAATCGCTTTTGTTCCTCTTTCAGAAGCATCACCAGGCAATGTTTCTCCTATTAAGCGTTTCGCCTCTTCACCTGATAATTCTAATGTTTCAATGGAACGAGATACTTCATCAAGCGTGTTTTTTAAAGGTTTTCCTAATTCAAGAGAAATAAGTCCGGCAAATCTCTCTTTCTCTTGTTCTAGTAAGCTAGCTGCCCGCTTTAAAATTTTTGCTCGTTCATAAGAAGGGATATTAGCAATTTGTTTTTTTGATGCGTAAGCAGAGGCCAAAGCATTTTCTACATCTTCCTGTGTTGCGAGTACTTGCTCACCAACTACATCTCCGGAGTAAGGACTTTTAATTAAAACACTTTCACGATTTGTTTCAACCCATTCCCCACTAATATAAGGATGTGCTTTTTTTACAGTCGTTTTTATCATGTTTTATCACCTATCTTTCTAAATGATAGTTTGTCAATTATTTTGGGTTTAAATAAAAACAGTATAAACGCTTTCATTTTTGGTTTTTTTCGACAACTAATTACAGATAATTGATGGTCTCCCCTTTTTTTGTTTATTTATACTCATCAAACTTCGCATCCAAATTCCATTGGGTGGAATGTGATTACACTGTATGAAACTTTAAAGTGATTGTATATCAATTTTTTTATTTTTTCAATAGTTTATTAATATAAAATTTTCGAAAAACTATCTAAAAAGTTCTTAATTATTGAGTTATAGTCACTTTTAATGGGGAAAGGAATGACATCTAAAAAAACTTGATTGCAAATAAAATTCAGGGTAGGATGTAAACAAGTTCCAACTAGTGGAATTCATTTTAATCAACAAACCATTTTATTAAACATAAAAGGATGATGAAAAGATGCCATTAGAAAAAGAAAATGGAGGACAAGGAATACGAACCGTTCAAAGAGCGTTGGATATTCTTGCTTGCTTTAATGAAGAACAACCTGAATTAAATTTAACTCAAATTTCAGAAAAGATAGGATTAGCTAAATCTACAACAACTAGACTTTTGGCAACCCTAGAACAAAATGGATATGTAGAAAAAGATTTATCAACACTTAAATATAAACTTGGTAAACAAATTTATTATTTGGGTCATATAGCTGGTAAATCCATTGAGTTAAAAACTATTGCAAAACCTATTATGGAAAAATTACGAGATGAAACAAAAGAAACCATTAACTTACATACTTTAGAAGGAATCTATAGAGTATGTATTGAGCAATCTCTAGGCCTTAATACTATAAGTCATAGTATAAAAATTGGCGTGAAACACCCTTTATGGGCAGGTGCTGGAGGAAAGGCAATACTTGCTTTTCAAAATGAAGAGTTTATCCAAATGGTTTTAGAAACTGCAGTTAATCCCAGACCACAGTTAATGAGCGAATTGGAAGAAATAAAAACAGTCTATTCTTGTAGTAGTATTGATGAAGAAGAAGTCGGCTCTTCAGCTGTTTCAGCACCCATTTTTGATATAAACGGAGTGGTCAAGGCATCTCTTTCGATTTCTGGACCAACGAGTAGATTTTCTCAAGAAAACATAACAAATTACCAAAAAATTGTTAAAGATGCTGCTTTTTTAATTTCTTCTAAAATGGGTTACGTTCATCAAGAAAAAATACTATAAGTGTATTTTGAAAAACTTCTTAACTCATCATTATTTTCTAGAAAGTCTACATCTAAGTGACCTGCCAAATTACAGATAATAATAGTACCATGTTGACAATCCCACAGCTCTGATGCAGTGGGATTATTTTCCGTATATTTGTAATATCTATCTTTTAAAAGAAAGCGCCTATATTTTACATACCTCTTATTTAATAAGAAAATTGAGAAGACTATATGTATCAAATAAAAAAGGTATTAAAAATGGAAGTATGTTTACTCCTAGGTCAGTTAACTAAAAATGATATTCATTGATATAATGATCTTTTAGGATATAGGGAAGGCTTTAGCCGCTTATAAATAATGGTCATACCCATAGCAAAGACCGCCTACTATCCATTGGGATAGTAAGCGGTCTTATGTATATATGATTTATAGCTAATTAGTTGTTTATATAAAACACATAACTTAAATGTTCTAAATTTTCTCTTATACATTAAAATAGGTTCTCTCTAATATATATAAAAGGTGGCTATCTTATTACTTATTAAGGGAGGAAAACAATGAATAGTAGCTATACTCAAAATGCAATTTTTGAACATACATTTTGGATTCAAGTTTTGAAAGACCATTCACAATTTATCTTAGATTCTTTAGCAGAAAAAGAGAAACAAGAAATACAAGTAGCTAAAACGTTTATTCAATCGTTTAGTACTTTGTTAGACAGCATCAAGGGTCCACCTAATAATATAGAGAAGCTTACAATGGAGGCTAAAGCCCAAGCATTAGCACTCAAAGAATTTAAATTATCCTTACTAAAAAAGCATTTAACAACTGACTTTACTATTCATCTTACACCTACTTTCCTAAACCATATGGTCAATGAACTTGATGAGTATTTATTAATTCTTAGCTACTTAGAACAAAAACAAGTTCCACCTATCTTTCATGAACTTCACCATCATTTACTATGGACCTTAGATGCTGCAGGGCATGCTGGAGCTATTTCCGATAGTCTTGACGCAGTAGAAAAGAAACTAAAGCAAAAGAGTATGCAGTTCTCTACCCACTTTGAACATTTTTATCTGAAAGCTGTAGAATTGACTGGATATTTAAGAACGAATCTCGAATCCTTTCCCGCATTAAAGAAAATGAACAAAGACGTTAGGTTAGAAATAGAATTATTTCAAGTATTTCTTCATGAGATAGAAGAATTGGAACTATCAAACGTAATGCTCAGTACATTTTCCGCTTTAATGGCAGATCACATGATGAGAGAAGAATGCTACTATTTAACGAAGTTAGCGCAATCAACGAATACAGAAAATCCATCTTGTAGCCCTACGTCCTCTCATTATAAGTAGGTATGGACTTTCTCCTTTGCATTTCTAAGATTTTAAGTAACCTAGAATCACACAAATAATCCTAAGATAAATCTTTATTCGTCAAATAATCAAATTAAAAAGTATAACTAATTTTATACTCATCTAATCTGTTCCGTTATATAGAAGAAACAATAAATATCGTATAGTTTTTCAGTCACCATAATGTAAGTTATCGGTATATGAATTAAAGAAAGCCATGTCCTATCATAAGTAGGACATGGCTTTTACACTATACTGAAGTATATCTGTATCGTCTAGATGAGAAAAACTGAACGATATGAACTTATCATACATAGTCCCACCTTAAAGACAAAGAATAAACGATAACGCTAGGAGTTAATTTTTCACAGGATTTTCTATAATCATGATAAAGAATTGCTCTACTACCATATTAAAAAATCATACAAAACATGACGTGACATATTCTGAAAAGGAGATCGTAGAATGAACAAAAATCAACAAAGAAAACCATCAACATCTGTTCATCCTAAATTGAATATAATTCATACAACGTTTAAACAAGCTTTTAAAATAAAAAAGAACCCTTTCCCTTGGATAAAGGCTTTAAATGCTGGAATAGCTGTTGCTTTACCTATCGTTATTGGATTTTCTTTAGGATATCTAGAGTATGGTTTGCTAGCTAGTATTGGAGCGTTTACCTACCTTTATGTATTTAACCAACCCTATGCACAAAGGGCTAAAAGAATTTTTTGTGTAATGCTAGGAATGTCTTTATCTATGGTCCTTGGCTCCCTTTTAGCTCCCTATCCACTCGGAACTGCTATAGTTATGGGACTCATTGGGGCCATAGCCATATTTATTTTTGGGGCTTTAAAGATTACTGGACCCTCTGCCCTATTTTTTGTCTTAAGTTTTGCAATGGCTACTGGTATGCCTAATGATCCAGCACTTGCTCTTTTGCGTGGCGGCTTTGTCTTTTTAGGAGGTGGACTATCTTGGATAATTTGTATGGCAGGTTGGTTTATATCTCCTCATGGACCTGAAACAGCTGCCATAAAAAGAGTATACGTAGAATTAGCCTATTTCTTAGCTTCAATTGGTAAAGCAAATTTTGATATTGCAAGACATCAAACAGTTTTAGTGATGAAACAAGCAGAAAATATGTTATTAGCAGGTTATTCTTCTAAGAGGAAGACAAACATATTTAAAAGGTTGTTTCTGTTAAATGAACAGGCTAATCGAATATTTTTAGAGGCTCTTGATTTATCCGTGGAGAAAAATCTAACAATACCGTCTGAATTAACACAATCTGTCCGAAATTTAGCTCATGCTATCGAATCTAAAAAGCAAAAGACGGATAACATTTCAAAGTTACATGGAGTAGGTGAAGAGATGGAAAACTTATCCGTGAAAATTCATAATGCCGGTAAAATACTAAATGAACCTATTGATAAAATACAGCAAGAAGTAAAAATTTCAAAGCCTTCTCTCAAAACCATTTTTCTAAATGCTTTTGATAAAAATTCAATCGTGTTTCTCTCTGCTATAAAATTTGGAATAATTCTTATGCTTGCTTCTATTATTGCCTATTCGTTCGGTTTTGATCGATCATACTGGGTCCCTTTATCTTGTGCTGCGGTCATGTCTGGACCAACAGTTATAGCAACGTTCCATCGTGCAGTTCAACGAACTTTTGGAACCATTATTGGCGTACTATTAGCAAGTGCAATTCTTGTATCTGTACACAATGGATACATGGTTGCCTTTATTATTTTGTGTTTAACGTTTCTTACAGAACTTTTTATTGTTCGAAATTATGGAATAGCTGCTATGTTTTTTACTCCATCTGCTTTGGTTATGGCCGAATATTCAACTAAAGTATATGATTTCTCCTTCTTTGCTACTGTAAGAATTACAGATATTATAGTAGGTATTATTATTGGGCTCATTGGCATATTTTTAGTTGGAAGAAAATCAGCTTCTAGTGTTCTTAACCATTTTACTGCTACTACGATTCGAAGCCAAGGGCAGTTTTTATTGAGTTTATTCTCAAAAAATAATCAAAGTATAAATTTTGAAGAGTCCAGGGAAAGAGACAGAATGCAAACTAATTTAGTTAATTTATTAACAGTATATGATACAGCTTTAGGTGAACTATTTAGTAATAAGGACAAATTAGAATCTCTATGGCCCGTTATATTTTCAGTAAACCAAATAGGATATTATCTTGAATCTAGCTTCAAATATTATGAGAGACCAACTCTTCCAGATAAGGACCTTGCTCAATTGCTTTATGTTTTTGAAACAATGGCTATTGCTGTAGATAACAATCAATACCCAACTGAGAAACACGTACCTAAAATAGAAGGATTCTCAACTATTCAAAATCAAATCCTCAATCTTCAGAAAGCTCTTCGATTTGAGAAATAGTTTTAGTTCTGGTACAAAGATTGGTTTTCTTTAAAAGGAACCTATGGATTTCTAACTATGTTTCTTTTTAAACAGCTATTCCAAATTGTTGATGAATGAATTTCACTTCATATTGGACAAACTAGTTCTTTAAAGCACGTTGGCCTTTTTTAAAAGTCTGTATCGTTTCTCCTCCCGCCAGTAACTAAACCTCATTAAAAGGATAAGATATCCGTTCTCTACCTTTGATAATCTAACCGTTTCAATAAAAGGTTTTAAAGCGTGTAAAGTATCAACTGCCACTTTGTTAGGATTGATCAGCAACGATTAACGTTAATTTACTTCATTCTTCTATATATCATAATCTAAATTCGAAGAGATGAGAAAAAGCGCAAATTCATTGAACAGCAATGATTTTGCGCTTTTTCCTTCCTTTTAGATATCCTTAATATCCTAGTGACAGGCTAATATCATGTTGTAAATGATTCTCTTAATGTTGAAAAACAATTCAGTGGAAATAAAGCGGGAGCAAGTCGATTAGAGACGTATTCAGCAATCACAATATTTCGATATAGCCATTTGTTCCATTTACTCGAATACGTTGCCCATCTTTTATCAGCTTGGTGGCATTTTCAACACCGACAACAGCTGGTAAGCCATATTCACGTGCGATGACTGCTCCATGGGTCATCAGTCCGCCAACTTCGGTGACAAGTCCTTTTATGGATACAAACAATGGTGTCCAGCTAGGATCGGTGAAGGTTGTAACCAGTATATCTCCATCTTCTAGATCTGCATCTTCTATGTTTAAGATGACGCGTGCTCTGCCCTCTATAACTCCGGAAGAAACCGGTAGACCTACAATAGCTTCGGCTGGGAGATTTTCTCGTTTGTACTCACCTACAATGATTTCACCATCAGAGGTGATAACACGTGGTGGAGTTAGTTTCTCATATAATTTGTACTCATCTTTTCGTTTGCTGATGATCTGGTAATCTAGTTTGTTTGTACGTACGACTTCGTGAAGTTCTTCAAAGGTGAGATAGTATATATCTTCTTTTTCATGAATAACGTTGGCTTGTACAAGCTGTTTGGCTTCTTTCAGTAAAGCCTTCTTATAAAGAAAGTAGCGATTAATCATACCGTATTTTGGATATTCACGATAACCGATGAAATTCCTGATTAGATTAATCATTTGTTTTGTTTCTTTGGCTTTTTGTTCACCATCTGGTAATTGCTTCAATCGATCTAATAATTCTTGTTCTTTTTTCAAAGCAACACGCCGTCCTTGCTCAAATTTCCTATGGCTAGCATTAGGCTCAAAGTTTTTAATATTATTGAGAATCATGGGGACAAGTGTAATAGGTTTTTCACTCCAACGAGTTTTAGTAATATCGATTTCTCCAGCACATCGCATTCCGTATTTGCTGAGATAAGCAATTATTGCTTCTTGGGTTTCCTGTCCCCCATCAATCTTAACCAGTTCATCCAAAAAGTTATCATCTTTTACATTTTGTAAATAATCCATTACTTCTGGATAAGGACGAATCACATCTGCGACATCCAATAGCGCTAGACCCATTTCCGAAGTAATATTGTTTGGTACAGATTGAGAAAGCGTATCCGCTACGTTCTTTTCACCTAACCACTCCTTCATTTTTTCATTAATCCATGATGAAGCATCTATAGCAGCCATAAACACAGCTGAACTTTGTGGGTCAAATAAAATCTTCTTTAATATTTGGATATCTTCCAGAATAAAATCAAATAAATCCGACCCTAATTTCGTTTGGATGTTTTGTTTTAACTCTTCTATCGATCTTTGACTGCTTTTAATCAAATCAGAAACGATTGTTGGGTCGTTTTCGATTTGTGCCCTAGAATCCGGAGACGACACACTTTTATTTCTTTTACCGGAACTCTGTTCTTGCTTATCATTTGGTAAAGATTTTATGAAATCTCCTCTCTCTATTATGGTAATGAGTGCGTCTTTCATGAGCGGATCGTGTTGTCCCATGGAATTTAATAACATTTTTCTGCTGTCAAGTGAAGCCAGCATATGTGTGACATCAACAAACAGCCTTCCACCAGCTTTACGCATAGGTGCAGGAGTCGTTAACAGAAAAAAAGACAATCCCAATGGTTTCATGGGGTCGGTCATCATTTGTTGATGACCAACAGATACATAGATGTGATTTTCCCCATCATTCGCTTCAGGGATGGGGTATAAAGTAGTGATTGGACGACTCTGGACGATATAAAATGTATCATCAACTAAACACCATTCGATATCTTGTGGGCAACCAAAATAAGCTTCGATCTGTCTTCCGATACGTGCCAGTTGTAAAATTTGTTGTTCAGCAAGTGTTTGAGTCTTTTGCTGATCAGGATCGATCTGCTGTGTCTCCGTTCCGCCTTCTTTTCGTCCATAGATAGCCAATTTTTTGGTTGCTATCCTCTTATCGACGATTTCCCCTTCCTGTACTTTATAACAATCGGCAGATACCAAGCCAGAGACCAGCGCTTCTCCAAGTCCAAAACTGGCATCGATTGATAGCAACTTTCGGTTAGAAGTAATCGGATCTGCGGTAAATAAAATCCCTGAAGCCTGTGGGAAAACCATCCTTTGAATAATAACGGCTAAATAGACTTGATTGTGGTCGAATCCATTTTGCATACGGTAGATTACCGCGCGATCCGTAAATAGGGAAGCCCAACATTTACTGATATGCCGCAAAATGGCTTCTTTTCCGATGATATTTAAATAGGTGTCTTGCTGACCAGCAAAAGAGGCATGTGGTAAATCTTCAGCAGTGGCACTGGAACGCACTGCATAAGCATGTTCATCACCAAACTGGGAGAGATAGTGAGCAACAGCTTTCACAACATCGGAAGGAATCTCTACTTCCATAATGATTTTCCGAATCTTCCTGCTGATTTCACCAATTTGATTTCGATCCTCTACTTTTAGCAGTGTTAGTTGAGCCAACAATTCGTGGAACGCTTCGTTTTGTTCGAGAGCTTTTTGATAAGCTTCTGTCGTAACACAAAATCCTTCTGGCACTTGTATTCCTTGAATCTTCGCTAGTTTCCCTAAATTCAGCCCTTTTCCTCCGACGAGCAAAAGTTGCGTTTTATCAATCTCCTGAAAACTGACAACATAGGAACTCATTTAAATTCTCCCCTTCTTTTAAATTCTATATGTCGCAATTCCACCTTTGATGATTTGGAGCATACCTCTAATTTTTCGGAGTGTGTCTTCATTAGCGTCGGTTCGATCATAGTCCTTTGCAAGTTACAAAGCATATGCATAAATCAGATCAACAACATATGTATAAATTCTAGAACTTAGCTCTAAGAATAAACAGTCTATATTTTATCCTATTTATGTTTTATAATTAAACTGGGAGAGATATATTTATTTTCGTTTTCTCGGTTCTTACTGCTTAAAGTGAAGAGAAACTCTGCATCAATCTTTGGTACATAAATAGCAAAACAAGGTAAAGTCAGCATAGCATTTTCAGTTTAAAAAACGCCTATGTATCAATGTTTTATATATATATCACAAATGTTGTAACATAAAATCCTTCTGGTACTTGTAGGCTCTTATATTTCTTGAATTTTTGATAATCCCCCTAACTTTAACCCTTTTCCGCCAACGAGCAAAAGTTGTGTTTTTTCCATTATGTTTCCTTATTGACGAATATCATATCTAAAATGGTGAAAAAAATTTAATGAATCTCTAATTAAACTCTGCTTTTTTATTTAAAATTTCCTGTTCTCTTAACTGCTCTTCTACATCTATCCTAACCCTTTACTTCAAAAAAGCGTCCTCCATCTTGAAGAACACTTTTACATCTTATTATAGAAATATATGTTACATACTCTTTAAAACATCGTGTAACTTCTCAGCAAATTTCTTATGTTTCCATAACACAAATTATCGGCACTAGAATTTTAAAAGATAGAAACAAATAGTTAATATCGAAAGAATATTGTTATGATATAGACCTTCATTATTAATGATCTCGTTGATTTTCACTTAATTTTCATTTTTTTTAGATAGAGTATAGATTACTGAAAAAACACCTACTCTGTTAGGTGCTTTTTCGGTTCCATAGAGAACAATAAAAAGGAGTACACATTATAAAACACATGTCACTAAAATCAATGACTATTTTGCTTTACTCATAGTCTTGTTATGCCGAATGACAGTAGAACAATTAGAATCTAGCACAACAGATTCGTATAAAGTGATAAAAAATTGTTGATACACAAGGATGGAGGTGAAGAAAATAATTTGAGAATGTGCAGTGTAGCCCCCTTCTCAGAAACAAAGATCGCTGGTTGAATAAAAGTTGGATTTTAAATAAGTTCTCTGTACAAAGACAATTATTATGGAATGAAGTTGTAGATGTTACATATATTCTTTTAATTTTTAATAAAAGCAAGTTTATAGTTTTAACTAACTTAATCTTTATTTATATTGGAGGAAATTTTATTATGACAAGTGCAATTGTGTTGGCAGCTGGAAAAGGCACAAGAATGAAATCAGAACTACCAAAAGTTCTGCACCCTGTTTGCGAAAAACCTATGATTATGCATATATTCGAAAAGCTAGAAGCATCTAGAATTCAGGATAAGATAATTGTAATTGGACATAAAGGAGAAATGGTAAGAGAAACAATAGGAAATGGTGTCAAATATGCGTATCAATTAGAGCAAAAAGGAACTGGCCATGCGGTAATGCAAGCGATTCCTCAACTTAGAGATGAAGGCAATACGTTGATTATCACGGGTGATACACCTCTTATTCAAGAAAAAACGATATTATCTTTATTAGAAAAACACCAACAAGCTAATAATGATGGGACAATATTAATCACAAAATTTGAAGATCCTACAGGTTACGGCCGAATTATTCGTAACAAAGATGGAGAAGTAATTGATATAATCGAGGAAAAAGATGCCAATCATGAACAGAGGAAAATTCAAGAAGTGAATACAGGTATTTTTGTTTTTAAAAATAAATCGTTAATAGAAGGTCTACCACTTATTGAAAATAATAATGTACAAAATGAATACTATTTAACCGATATGGTATCTATTTTAAATAAACAAAACAAAAAGTTTGGCTCATATTTATTGTTTGATAACGCACAAGTGATGGGTATTAATGATCGTAAACAGTTAGAGCAAGCAGAGGATATTATGAGGAAGTACAATAATAGATTTGGATGCAAAAAATAATTGTCTAAAAACATACAATTTGATTTAACTGTTATTTTCTAATTTATGAAGGAATTCCAAATAATTGATGTATGAATTCTATTTCATTTTGTATAGACTTCACTTCGTGATGAACTTGTTTCTTTTTAAACATATGCATTGCTACTATGGGTACAGAGTAAGCTGGATTCTTTTGACTTTTGCGAACCAATATATAACAGAGTCAAGTGTAAAAATATATTTTTCATGGCCAAATAAGCCTTCAATGTTTAGAGATAAATATTGGAGGCTTATCGTCTTACTAATACTTTAATAATGAACATAATACGACTTCTTGGAGATAAAAAGAGTATCTAATGGGATAATGAGGTGTCCTTTAATTTCCTTTATATCTAATTTTCATCATTTTTTCACTATTGGATAGTAATATAGCAAATGTAAGGGATATCCATTGCTTTTGATACCCTACTATCCAATGAAGGAGGAATTGGTAGAATGAAAAGAAAGAAGTTAGTAGGATATATACTGACCGGAGCTTTATCTGTAGGAGTGATAGGCGGGGCAGGAATGTCAGCTTTTGCAGCAAGTGATACAACTAAATCAACTACACAAAGTACTACTGCCCTACCAGGAGAAGGTTTTCCTCAATCAGAACCCAAAGATTCTATACTTGACGTGCTTAATCAAGTAACAGAAAGTAAGGTAACACAACAAGGGGCAAACGAGATGAAATTGGCCAATAATTTCTTATCAACTTTGACAGATGAGCAAAAAAGTACTGTTCAATATGAATTTACAGAAGAGAATGCTGAACATTGGACAAACTTACCTGCAAATTCTCAAAATCGAAATGGAGTAGCATTGGGTGATTTATCTGATGAAAGTATAGAGGCTGCTTTAAAACTCGCAAAGGCTTCTCTGAGTAAGCAAGGATATGAGACGTTAACTGAAATTATTAAGGCTGATGAGTTTTTAACGACCGATACAGGTCGAACAGAATGGGGATCAGGTTTGTATTATATTGCAATATTAGGTACACCATCTGAAAATGGTGAATGGATGTTGCAAATTAGTGGCCATCATTTAGCTGAAAATATTGTATTTAATGGGAAAGAACAAGTAGGTGCTACACCTCAATTTACAGGTTCTGAACCTCAAACTTTTGAATTAGATGGTACAACTTATTCTCCTATTGAAACACGTCGAGATGGAATGTACTCTATCCTCGAATCACTCACAACAAATCAGCTTAATAAAGCCAAGATTTCAGAAACATTTCGAGATGTAGTAGTAGGAGCAGACAAGGATGGACAGTTCCCAGAAGAAAGCGAAGGGATTTTATATACAGATTTAACTAAAGATCAGCAAAAATTAGTTCAAAAAGCTATTAAAGCTTGGGTAAAAGATGCGGACTCCAAAACAGCTAATAAACTTTTAAAAGCTTATTTATCAAAAGAAGCATTGGCTAAAACTTATATTGGATGGTCAGGATCAACAGACTATAATGAAGTGGGTTCATATGTACGAATTGATGGGCCTCGTCTATGGTTAGAAATAGCTTCACAAGAAGGTGTTGCCTACCAAGATGATGTTTCAAATGATGCTCATTTCCATACTGTATGGCGAGATAAACTAATGGATTATGCTGGAGAATTTACAGAGTAAACCATTAAAACTTAGATTTTACATTATAAGCTATCTTCTAAAATAAAAAGCTATTGAAATTTTTCATTTCAATAGCTTTTTTCAGTTTGTTGAGAAACTACATCTTAGCAGCCTGATCCATTCTATCACTATCACACTTGTGTTCCTATCTTATTAAAAATCTACCATTATTATAATGGTATGCAGGGTATCCTGTATAAAACTAACCTATATACGATATAAATTTATAGTTCGCGTAATGAGAATTCTAGCAAATAAAATGAAAAGAACTATGATTAGGTAGAATTCAATACCTCCCACATAAAATTATGGATAAGATGAATTTAGATAATGAGCTCAGTGACTGTTCTACACTAAAAAAAGCTCTTTTTTATTCACTTTTCATTAATTATTTGGAAAGATGATATAATATGGAACAGATTCAGCAGATATCTCTATACCCCTTTCTAACTCATAAAATTCTTATATGGGAATCATCTTTTACATCGTTACTAATCCCCCACCATCAATTTACCATTTATTTAAACTTGCTTTATTAACCATAATTCGTCAAAATTAATAATAACCTTAATATATAGTATTTTTAGTTATATTTAGCAAAAAATATAGTAATCTCCATATTATAGTAGCACTAAGATTATCATGATTTTTTGAGAATATTCACTTGATGACTGATTTAAAAAGGTTTTGAACTGTAAAAGATCAATCATTTATTTCCGAAGAGAAAGGGTGAAGAGATCATTTATGTATAGGAATAAATGGAGAAAAAAGTTTTTTAAACAGCTATTATCATTCATGGACTATCATCAACTTCACTGGATTCTAACTCATGACTATCCTCAATGGGAAAAAGAACTAGTGAAACAACAATTAGAAAAAAAATTTAATGAGAAGGTTTCCTAGACCTATAAATTCTATAAGAAAATCGTAATGTATGAAGGTTTAGGGTTCTCTAATTCAAAAAAACGGGACAGTAAAACCGTTTTTAAAACGGTTTTACTGTCCTAGTTTATTTTACATACATGTAAATATTTTTTTATTTTTCGGATGATGCATTTAATGACTGTTCAAAATAATCCCATGTTTGAGCAGTTTCCTTACCCAAATTCCATATTCCTCCACCTTTTAAGTTGTATTTGTGGATTAATTGAAGCTTCGCTTTAATAGATTGTTCATTATCATACCATAGTGTATAAGTTCCAGGCGTAAGTTTTGTTCCATTTATCGTACTTGGCTCATCAGTTGATTTAACTGTAAAGGTAGCCTTAGCTGACTGATACTCTTCATCGTAAACGATCTCTCCATTATATCTTTCAATAAGAGCGTCTACGTTTTTCATTGGAACATCAATTCCGAGAATTGTTCCATCATCCTTCCAAAGCCTTCCGTAGAAAGGTATTCCTAAAACAATTTTCTCAGATGGAACGTTCTGTGATAAAGCATATTTGATTGTTTTTTCTACAAAGGAAAAACTTGCCACTGGTCCAGAAGTCTCATGATTAACCGAATGCTCATCATATGCCATCAACATTAGATAATCACTGTATTGAGCTAATGTAGAATAATCATAAGCTCCTTGCCAACCTGTATTCCACCCTTTAGGATTTGCTGCGACTGCGACTGAAACCGTCTTTTCGTCAGGCAGTTTCTCCTTTAGAAGTTTTACAAACTCGCTATAATCTTCCCTTTCTTCTGCTGTAACATTCTCAATATCAACATTGATTCCATCAAGATTATATTGTTCGATTGTACTAGCAATCTGAGAAGTTAACTCCTCTTTATTTTCTAGAGCAGCTTTAGCCTTATCCTCGTCCCAGTGATCACTTAAAAATGGTACAACCGCAACCGATTGTTCATGCATTTCTTCTATGAATGAGGAGTTAATCTTTTTGGTTTCCTGAAGTGTTCCATCATCATTCAAGTTAAAGTAGGCAGGGGAGACTTCGTCTAAAGCCCCCTGTGTCCTTTTAACATTTTGAAGATAGTCACTAGTATCTCCTTCATACAGATAAGACATGATAAACTTTTTATCCTCCTCCTCAGATGGAGCTGCATTTACTTCGTAAAAAATAAAGGCACCTACTGCAATGACTATAAGTAAAAGATATACTTTTATTTTCCCCATTTGATTTTTCCCTCATCTCCTGACTAACTTACAAAAATACATGTAGTAATGATTTATATTTACGCTCCCTTCTCTATCTCTTTGTCAGGAAGCTTAACATTTCCTGAACGTTTTAGCTTATTCCAGCCTACTAGAATCCCTTTGAAAGCAGATATAATTGATTTCCAGACTGTATAAGTTAAGAAGTAACGATAAACAATACGCTGGACAAATAATAATAAAAGAGGTTTCACGTTTGCTTTTTCTAATCTAAACGAATAGATCGAAGCTAAGAGATCAACAACTAGAAATCCAGCATAGAAAGTAAGGATTTTAGTTGTATCTCCAAACAGGCCAACCACAAAGATTAAGTCTGCTAAAGGTGCCAATGCTTGCAGAACATACTGTAACCACATATTTGGAAGGCCAACAAATCCTAACGTTTTTTGTTTTGGATTAAATAAAGCTCCTCGATGTTTCCATAAACATTGCAAGATGCCATAAGACCATCGGACACGTTGTTTTATAAAGCTTTTTAGATTTTCCGGTGCTTCAGTATAGGCATAAGCATTTGGTTCATAAGTGATCCGATATCCTTTACGCAACAGTTTTAAGGTAACATCTGTATCTTCTGCTAATGTATCGTCTTCAAAACACCCTACTTCGACAACAGCTTTTTTACGCCAAGCTCCAATAGCACCCGGTACAACCGTGATACAATTCAATTCATCAAAAGAACGTCTTTCAAGGTTACAACCTGTTACATACTCCACATGTTGCCATAAGGTTAGGAGATTTCGCACATTTCCTATTTTCACGTTACCTGCGACAGCTGCTATTTGCTCATCACTAAAATTATCAACTAGTAATGATATCGCATTATGGGCAATGGAAGTATCAGCATCAAAAATAACGATGATTTCTCCGTTAGAGTCGTTAAACCCTCTATTAATAGCCGATGATTTCCCACCATTTTTTTTCGTAATAAGACGCACTCTCTCATCATGATGAAATCGATCAGAAACGATCTTAGCTGTCTGGTCAGTAGAACCATCATCTACAACAATAAGCTCAAAATTGGAGTAGTCACTTTTTAGAATAGAATGAATCGTATTTTCGATTACATTTTCCTCATTGTAAGCTGGTAAAATAACACTGACAGATGGATTAAACCCTTCTTTTCTTTGTCTATTCTTATAATTCCTTTTATGTTTAAAACTAAAGAACACTAAGAATAATAAACGAGTAATCCCTATAATAATAGCGAGCGCAAAGAATAAGGTTCCAAACTTGGATAAGAAAATATATCCAATATCCGCTATTTTATAAAATACCATATATAAATTCGAGCTTTCCTCAACAGTAGGCATAACATCGTTACGATCTTTTCCTATTAACTCATTAGGTGTAACAAATGTGTAGCCCTTCTCACGCAAAGTATCAATGATTTCAGGAAGAGCTTCGATGGTAGTAGACCGGTCGCCTCCAGCATCATGAAGAAGGATAATATTACCGTTACCGAGATTTGTCTCTGTTACTCGTTTGACAATCTCATCACTCGATTCAGATTCCCAGTCCCTACTGTCAATTAAAGAACCAACCATTGTATAACCCATTTCTTGAAATTCAAATACGGACGAAAGTTCATCTACCGAATAATCAGCATCCGTCGTATAAGGCGGCCGTAACAGATTTGTAGAATGACCTGTAATCTGTTCAATAAGCCGTTGAGTAGAATTTAATTCTGCTTTTAACGTCAAAGAACTATCTTCTGTTATATCTGAGTGACTAAACGTATGACTTCCAATTGTGTGTCCCTCTCTATATATTCGTTCTACTACTTCGGGATAAAGAGCGGCCTGTTTTCCTAAAACAAAAAACGTGCCTTTTACATTTTTTTCACTTAAAATATCAAGTATTTGAGGTGTGAAAGTTGGATCAGGTCCATCATCAAAGGTCAAGGCTACCTTTTTGCTTTCCGTCCCTCCAAACCGTTCAATATAATAAGGAACAGGGTATTTTTTATAAGTTTCGAGACTAATGAGACCATCTCTATCTAATTTAATACTCCGTAATCCTTCCTCAGAATCTGAAGAAATTTTGATAATATCCCCATCTCCTGTGAATTGAATAGGTGTTACATTTTCTATCGTTTCCAGCTCATTAACATTATCTTCTATAGAAGTTGTGTCATCTAAAATATCCCAAAAACTACTCTCCTCATAACCAAGGTTTTGGATAGCAACTCCTTTTATTCCATGTTCCATAGCTAATTTTAATTGGTTATAGGATGTTGCCGCATCTAGAAACCAAATGATATGCTCTTGATAATCTTGTGTATATCTTAAGTAAGGCGTTCTACTGTCTTGATCCCACTGGACTTTTAAGTCTGATTCAGATACTTTTTCCATAATCTCTGAATATGTTAAATATTCCCCTTGTTTGTCACTATCTACAGTCCAATCATATCCGAAGTTCGCTAAGGACACGATTAGCTTATCAGAGGAAACAGGGAACTCATCCAATATTTGTTGAGACCACTTAGCAGAAGCCACAGATCCTGGCTCACTTGCTTCGTAATGTTCATCAAAAAGCATTAAAATCATACGATCTACGCTTTCTGAAAGGGAAGAATAATCATAGGCTCCATCATCTGGTGGCACAGTTAAAACAACCTGTAAATTATGGCTATGAAATAGATCGTACAACTCAGACATAAACGTTGTAAAAAGTTCTTTATCTTCCTCATTCAATCCTGTAAAATCAACGTTAATTCCAGCGTACTTGTCCTCTTTCACTTGTTCGTATAAAGAGTTAATGAATGCTGTACGTGATTTAGATGAATGAAGTAACTCATGTAATGTTTCTTGATCTGATGTACTTTCTAAACTTAGTCGAGGTATTACTTTTACATTATTTTTTTTAGCTAACGCATCAATTTCGTCTTCTATGGATTTTGTAATTGTTTGATTGGAGGTTAAATCATACCAGTCAGGCATAACAACGCCGAGGGACTCAATATTTTCTACTAATGAAGATTTACTAGTATCATCGTCTTTTTGATAAAAAGCATATATTTCATCTTCACTTACTTCAGAGACAGCGTTTTGATTATTCAAACTTACTTGGAATGAATCCTCACTTGAAGATGTAATTGATTCATTAATTGATGTAATATTGCTTTCCTCTTCTAATTCTAATGCTGATAAATTTGGATTTTTAAACAAACTTACACCAATCACTGAACTAACAACAACAGTAAATAGCATAAGTATGATTGTAGCTATCCTAATTGTTGACCATCGTTTTCCAGATAAATCTTGAAAGATAAAACTTGTTCCCTCCGTTTTTTTCGATTTTCTTGACAATCTATCGTGACGCAACTTCAAAAGAATTTTCTTAAACAGAATGACCACTCCTTGATTCTACAAACAAAACAGTTTCAACTTTTAAATATATCTACAAATCTCTTAAGAAATTTTAGTACAGATATGTAGACTACAGTCTAAAGTCAATCAATGACTTATTCTCTATAAACGGGACCTCTCTAACTTGTCCATATTCATCCAGTCAACGTTTAAAGTGAAATGGTCATCTATATGACAGATTTTAAAAGTTCTATGCTTCTAGTAATCTTTTTTATAGTTTAATTAGCAATTATTTACTTTATAACTTCCGTTTTATTTCGTGGGTACTTTTATTCCTAACATGTTCATAACTGCAAAGTCTGATCCAGTTTCTTGATATAACGTATCTATTAACTCTTTAAGTTCTAAAGGCGCTTTATCATAAAGTGCAGCTATATCCGTTGCCGCTTCAGTGGAATAAGACTTCATAAAATGTTTGTAGTCATCCTCCTTAACATTTTTGTTTGAATAGTTGAATAAAGTTTTTATATTCTGCCTTTCGGTTTGTTGGTTTGCAGAGTAGTCATATATTATCCCTAAACGTGCAGATGAATCTCTGGACATTACATAGCCAAATATTTTTTTCTTTATCATATGAAGACCTCCTAAGATGAAATATTAATTATTATTAGTTATACATGTAACTTTACTTCTTAAAAGTGAAAAAACGATGAAAACAAAATAGTTTTTAACAAAATAAAAAAGCTCAGATTTTACCAATCCGAGCTTTCTATACTTTCTAAAAGTAAAGACATATGTTCATTTTTTATAGAATCAACCTTCGGGTAATATCCCGACCAGCGCTCTATATTCTAAATATTTTCCCAAATTCGTTCATTTCCTTTCTTATATTAATACTTGATTTACGGAACAAGTTTCTTTAATACGGGGATTTTTTTCATAACGAAAACAGTGATGGAACTAATACATACTACAATTAATATACTGATAGGTATTGCAATGAATGCATGTAAATTCAAGAATAACTTCATAATGACAGAATCATAGAGAACTCTTATTACTAGAATGTGAATTAAGTAGATTCCAAAACTTGATGTATTTATAAGTTGAGCAAGATAAGGAATCTTCCTCTCTCTCTTTGTAAGTTGATATCTAAAGAAGATAAATAAACCAATGGATACTAAAAGCACATTAGGAGATTGATCTTCATACCAAAATTCATTCAAAACTCCTTTGGTTTTCATCGTAGCAAGATAAGTCCCAACAAATGTAGAAAATAACCCAATCACTATCCCTATATAACTAATTCTTCTCCACTTTATTGGAATCTCATAATGTGATAAATAATAGCCTAGAATAAAGTATCCTACATAATTTGCGGTATAGTTAAGCACAATGTAGAAACTAAGTTCAAGGTATTGATTTAAAATTCTAAGCAGTACGGCTACAAGGAACCATAATGATAAACAATATAGTATATCTTTCTTAGAAGCATGCTTTACAAAAATCTTTAATAGTGGGGTAACGATGTACATACCCAATATCATATACATAAACCAAAGATGAACACTAATGCTATTCGATGAGATTAATTGGATAAACTCAGATATCGAAAGTTGAAAATTCCCCTCATAAACTTCGTATACATAATAAATAGCACTCCAACCTATAAAAGGAATGAGTACTTTATTAAAACGCCTCTGAAAAAAGAATTTATACGTTAGCTCCCTCTTATCGTTTAACAATAAAGCACCACTAATCATTACAAAAATAGGAACGGCAAAACGAGACATTGAATCAAATAAATTTCCAGTTAACCAATTGGATAAAGGCTGATTATGCAAATTAACAGCTAAAGTTTCATAAGCTAGATGAATAGTAACAACGGCTATCGTAGCAAGAATACGAAGCCAGTCTATGTATAATGATCGGTTCATTGTATCTCTCCTAATTATTTCTATTATTAAATATAATATTTTTAATGTTCTCTTTCTTTTCTTTCCACCTCATTTTAAAAGAGAATAGTGAAAGAATAGTGAAAATCAAAGCAGATGTGGAATTAAAATAAATTCTACGTAAAATATCAGTTTATCCGTTTTTTATCAAACTTTATTTTAAAATCACAATAACCCCACCAAAGGCTTAAGGTTAATGAATCTTACCTTCTGCTTTTTGGTGAGGTTTAACTGAAAAAGGAATTTGAACTTTAAAAGTACTCCCTTTATTTAGTTCACTCGAAACGGCAATGGTTCCTTGATGAACGTCTACAATCAATTTTGCAATCGAGAGACCTAAACCATGTCCGGCGATTTGTTTTGAACGTGCTTTATCCTCTCTGTAAAAGCGTTCAAATATCAGATTATAACTTTCAGGGGCAATACCGATGCCTGTATCTTTAACAATCATTTGAAATATTTGAGGATTAGAGGATTCAATGGATAAAGTCAGGTAAACCTCTCCTCCGTTCGGTGTATACTTCACTGCATTATCCAGTAAAATGTATAACAATTGAGTTAGTCTTTCTGAATCTCCTCGTATCAGCAACTGATTAGGAGCTTGTACATAAAGCTTGATTTGCTTTCTTTGTGCTAACGTTTCAATAGAATGAACTGTATTCTCAACAGCGGGACGAAAGTCAAATATCTCATCCGCCCGTTCTATTAGGTCTGAATCTGAACGAGCTAATGTCAGTAAAGCACTCACTAGTTTCGTCATCCTTTTGACTTCTTCCTTCATCGTTCCTAATAATTTTTGAGCATAGTCCTTTTCATTTAGGGTTCCGACCATTTCAATGGCATTAATTGAAGAAAGGAGGACACTTAAAGGGGTTCGCAACTCATGAGAAGCATCAGCCGCAAACTCTTTTTGTCGAGAAAAGGCTCGCGTAATTGGGATCATCGCTTTCTTTGACATTAAGTAGCTAATATATACCGCCACACCAGCGAACAAAATAATGATTCCGAGTAAAAGAATCGGCAGCCGTTTAAATGAATCATAAACAAAGGAAATATTCTTTCCCATATAAAGCATTCCAATCAATTGATCTTGATAATAAATCGGTTGACCGGTAATCATAAGACGGACTTCTTGAACATTCGTAGAATCAGACGGTGTATTCTTCAGGATTTCTTCATCTCTCATATCCTCTACCTGAACGACTGCTTGACGTATTTCATTATGTTTTGGAGTCCAATTCTTCACTAAATCTGTTAATTGGTTACGTAGTGGAGGAACCATTTCATCTCCTACAAGTAGATTCCCCTGAGGATCTGTTACATAATAAAAAAACCGATCATAATCCGCAACAATAAGATCTTGACTTTCCCTTTTTTGAAAAGCTTCTCTTCCATTTTCCCTTAAATAATCTTCTACAAGATTTGTTTCTCGTCTAACTAATATTCCTAGTTCATGTTTTTGACCATTTAAATTAACTGTGTAAAATACTAAATAAACAATTGTCACAATAGCAATAAGAAACAGTATAAGCAGTCCACTGTATAAAAGTGTTAAGCGTGCTTGAGTGCTTTTAAAAAGGTCCCTTTCCCGCCGCTTTTTCACATTGCGTATACGTGAAAGAAAGTTAATTTTCACACTTATACCCCACCCCTCTTATACTTTGGATCATATCATGCTTCCCAAATTGACCGAGTTTCTTTCTTAATAGCTTAACTGTTGCATCAATCGTTTTAATGGACACATCTGTATCATATCCCCAAATTCGATCAAGAATCAGTTCACGAGGTAATACTTGTCCCCTATTTTGCAGTAATAAGTCTAACAATTGAAATTCACGCGGACTTAACTGAATCTCTTGGTCATCTTGAAAAACTGTTTGACTTGTGCGATTTAACACCATATCAAGGAGATGAATTTCTTCTTCCTTGATAGGAGCATAATTTCGACGCGAAAGAGCACGCAAACGGGCAAGTAACTCCTCAATTTCAAACGGTTTAATAAGATAGTCATCTGCCCCTGAATCAAGACCTTCTATCCGATTTTGGACAGTATCCTTTGCTGTTAACATTAAAATCGCTCCAGAATACCCCTTTTTTCTTAAACGGCGGCATACTTCTACTCCATCTCCCTTTGGCATCATCCAGTCTAGTATTAAAATTTCATAGTGAGCAGCAAGAGCATACTCATAGGCATCTGCTCCTTCCATTACCCAATCTACTTTATATCCCTCTTTCTTTTTAAGCATAAAACTTATTAATTCACCAAGTTGCAAGTCATCTTCTGCTAAGAGGATATTCATTATTAACAAACTCCTTTTCATTATTTATCTAGTAGTAAATTATTAAAACTCTCGTATTTTATATATATAATTCCTATATATATTCAGCACTCTCAGGGTCACTTCCAATCCCTATATCTTGTACGCCTATTTGAAATATTTGAGGACTAGAGGATTCAATGGACAAAATTAAGTAAACCTCGCCTCTGTTTGGTATATACTTCACTGCATTACTTAATAAATTGTATAACAATCGGGTTAGTCTTGCTTGGTCTCCTCGTATGAGCAGCTGACTTGGTCTTGTAAATGAGGCTTAATTTGTTTTTTTGTTGCTAAATTTTCAATAGAATGAACGTTTTTCTTGACAGGAGGGCGGAAATTGAATGTTTTATCTGGTCGTTCTATTATGCCCGGATCTGAACGAGCTAATGTCAGTAAAGTGCTTACTGATTTCGTCATTTTCTTGACTTCTTTTTTCATCGTTTCTAATAATTTTGAAGCATATTCTTTTCTACTTAAATTTTCGTTCATCTCCATCGATTTAATTGAAGATAAAAGTATACTTAGAGGAGTTTGCAGTTCATGAGACACATCAGCAACAAACTCCTTTTGTCGAGAAAAAGCTTGAGTAATCGGTATCATCGCTTTTTTTGACATTAAGTGGCTAATATATACTGCCACACCACCAAATAAAATAAGAATTCCCATTAAGAGAAGCGGCAGCCGTTTAAATGAATCATAAACAAAAGAAATATTCTTTCCCATATAAAGTGTTCCAATCAATTGATCTCGATAATAAATTGATTGACCTGCAATCATAAGCCGGACTTCCTGAACATTCGTAAAATCAGGCGATGTATCATTTAGGATTTCTTTATCTCTCATATCCTTTACTTGAACGACTGCTTGACGTATTTCATTGTGTTTTGGAGTCCAATTCTTCACTAAATTTGTTAATTGGTTACGTAGTGGAGGAACCATTTCATCTCCTACAAGTAAATTACCTTGAGGATTGGTTATATAGTAGAAAAAGTGATCATGATTCGCGACAATGAGGTCTTGATTTTCCCCCTCTTGAAAAGTTTCTCTTTCATTCTCCATTAAATAATCTTCTACAAGATTTGCCTCCCGCTTAATCGTAGATTCTAATTCACGTTCTTGGTTATTAAAAATGTTGATGTAAAGCAATAAATAAATCCCTATGATAAAGAGAATAAGAAATAGCACAAGAATCGCACTAAATAAAAAAGTCAAGCTAGTTTGAGTGCTTCTGACTATATCTTTTCTCTTTCTATTTCGTGATTTACGGATATTCAACAAAAAATTAAGCCTCAAATTCATAGCTCCCCCATCTTATATTTCCATGAATGTATGATTTTCTAATAATAACTAAATTGTTTGAAATTGGAGATTATTTCTGATTAACTCTTCTATCTTATTTATTCCATATTATTATTCTTTTTTAAATGGTCTTAGTTTTATAAAGAGACTAACAAAGAGCTTTTAGAAGAAACCGGAAAAAGTTTAAAAAAAGCATTTGAGTATCAAGGTATTTATACAAAAGGTGATTTTCATAATATTCAAGGAAAAATTATAAATTTAATTAAAAGAGGTTAGGCACACGAAAGATGCCCAACCCCTTTTGTTACCTGACTCGTTCTAATCAATCGTTTTCTGATTCAGATTTTTCTTTTCCACCCATCCTCCTTTGTAGAAAAATTGAATACATTCTTCTATTGCAGCTGTTCGGCTACACTTCATGTTTCTTGCTAATTCATTTAGTTGTCTCATGGACTCCTGCTTAATTTTTAATGTCATTCTCTGGCGATTATATGGTACACGGCATGAATTCATAGATTGATTCATCCTTCTCCTTCTTTCCTATGATTCCACATTCAAAGGAAGAATTTCCTCTTTCTATATTTAAAGTTTAAGATGTTGTTGGATTTCTATCTTGAGAGTGCTAAGTGTTTTTCCATCTACTTTAAGACCTAACTTCTTCGCTTGTTTATGAAGGTTTTGATATTCTTCAATTTCTTTCTTTAAAGTATCCGGTGTTTTTCCATCTGGTTCAAGACCTAACTTTTTCGCTTGTTTATGGAGGTTTTGACATTCTTCAATTTCTTTCTTTAGAGTATCCGGTGTTTTTCCATCTGGTTCAAGACCTAATTTCTTTGCTTGTTTATGGAGATTTTGACCCTCTTCAATTTCTTTCTTTAAAACATCTGCTTTTTTTCCATCCACTTTAATATTCAGTTTCTTTGCCTCAGTTTGTAGTTTTTTCAACTCTATGCTTACTGTAGTCTTATCGTGCGATACAGAAGCTTCCACTCCAGTTGATGAATGGGTTTCCTTTTCGGCTGCAAACGTAGAAGACGCTCCTAACATGTTCAAACCTAAAGCTCCAGCCATCACATATCCCAATACCTTTTTCTTATTTATCATTGTATTTTTCCTCCTCAATATTTTAACTTAGGGGGCTTCTCTTCCTTAAAAGATGAATCTTTTCTAATCCAGTACCACTCAATTCGCAAAAGGTTCAAAAACTAAGAAGAAGATAGGTTGAAAATTGTACCTCCCCTTTCACAATTTAAACTCTATCAAGGAAAAGTGAAAATTAAATGAAAACGAACAAGGTTATACTTAGATACCTTGATAAAGAATCAATTTCGTATACTTCATTCCAATACAGAAGGATAGAAGCCAGATATCTTCGCGAACTTACCTTTTATTAACTAGATTAGTGACAGATATTTGAAACTAGAAGGATTTAGAATTTCTTAGACGAAGTAAACAATTTGATTTATGAGGATATCGACGAACTTCTTTCTCCTCTCAATTGAAGCTCATTAAAGATTACATTATGAGGGATGTTATAAATGATGATGTTGATTAAAGTAGAATGTCTTTAGCTCTCCAGTATTCTGAATAAATAAAGTTACCCATAGAAAAAACAAATAAGGTTATGAGCGTATGTCATACCCATATAAATCAGTTAATTCTCCAAAACTTTTGTAAGAATACGTAATAACCACTGGCGTTCCTACTTGAACTTGATTAAAGAGCTTCTCAATGGCCGTATTATCCATTCTAATGCAACCTTGGCTTACGTATTTCCCAATAGAATTCGGATTGTTGTTTCCATGGATAGCATACGTATCACCGGATGTGCCATTCGCATTTATTCCTAACCAACGCTTACCCAATGGATTTCTTGAATCTCCTCCAGGGATATTACCTATATAATAGGGGCGGTTTTTGATTTTGTTTACAATTTTAAAAAAACCTACTGGTGTTTTATCCCAACTCATTCCTGTAGCTACAGGTTCTAGCATCTCCAAGGAACCGTTGCGAAAATAAGCAATTTTATTGTAATACTTATTAACAATAATGAGATCTTGATCATCTGTTGTACTAGCTTCTGTTTGTTCACCTGCAATTCCACATAACGAGACCATAAGTAAAATAAAAATAGTCATTGATTTTAGTAACATGTGTTTCATAATGCATACTCCCCTTTTATTCTTCTATATCAAACCGAAAAAGCACCTAACAAAGTAGGTGCTTCTTCAGTAATCTATACTTTATCGAGAAAAAGTGAAAATTAAGTGAAAATCAGTATAGATTATTAATAATTTATACTGATAACATAAAACACTATACAAAACGTCCATCACTATAAAAGACATTATTTTCACATCTACTATATTTTACAATCCTAATTTTTCACATAACACTCTTATCTATAATAAAAACGCTTAGATAATTAATTATCTAAGCGTTTTTAACTAGCAGTATTCTTCTATAGATGATTTTAATTATTTTCTGTTTATCCTCTATTTTTCATTCTGTCATTAAGTTGTACTTTTTTAAGATATTTAATGTGATATTTTTAGCTTTTGTCCCCGAATCATCAACATTTGTTATGAAGACATAAGAATGATTGTCTACGTTTATAAAACCAACATACCATCCTAGTCCCATATCAGACAGCCTTGTTCCCGTTTTCCCATAAAGTGTATAGTGATCTCCTTCCTCTTGAATCATCATTCGTTTGACCGCTTTCATAACTGGTTTATCAAAAGGAAGCTCTTCTTTATACAATTTTTCTATAAAGTTAGCTTGTTCAAGGGCACTAATTTTTAGAGAGCTATTTAACCAAAACTGATCAATTCCTCCACTAATATCTTCGTTTCCGTATGAGATGTTCCGTACCCACTCTTTCATACGCGGCTCTCCAATATCTCTAGCCATCTCTTGATAATACCAAATGGCTGATTCACGCATAGCTGATCCAAGAGTATGATCGCGGTTCCAGGTATCAAATTCCCTCTTTACCCCATCCCAACGTTTTACATCATATTCATCTCGAACAGCTTTAACTTGTAATCCAATTAACGCATTAGGCACCTTAAATGTAGATTCTGGTGTAAGCCTTGTAGTTGCTCTCTCCTTATTATAAATAAAGGTTTTTCCTGTTTTAACATCACGTAATAAAAAAGTTCCATTCTCATTAGCGAAAAATTCATCAACATCTAGTTTGTTAATATGGAGTCTTTCTTTAGAAGCACGTTCTTTAGTTGGTGTTTGAGCTTGAGCTGTATAACCTAATATTCCTGTAAACAACAAAAAAATAAAAAGGTACATTAACTTTTTCAATTTCAACACCTCATTTAATTATTTAACAGATATATTCTATTGATATTTTTCAGAAAATTCAATAAAAACAAACTTTAAATTTGCCTTGTATACGATATACAAAACTAGTTAATATAATGTTGGTTATCAGACATAAATCACTCAGGAAAACTTTTTTAAAAATATATGTATATGAATCTATAAAATTAGACAGACTACTTATGTATCCCTCTATTTATATAAAGTATTCTTTTTTACTAAAGGGTGTTCAAACATAAATGAACCGTCCATTAATTGGACGGTTCATTTATTTCAGTCAATTTATAGCTAAACCAAATGAGTGACAATCCATATTTTTGAACAAGAGAGTTAAATATTTAGCTATCCTTTATTATTTATAAATCTTTACACGATCTTCGAGAGAATTAAATTCTTTCTCACCTGGTTCCGTAGTTGGATTTCCAAAAGGCATTTGAGCAATTAATCTCCAATTAGAAGGGATATTCCATTCTTTTTTTACTTCATCATCAATAAGGGGGTTATAGTGTTGCAAAGACGCTCCTAGTCCTTCTGCTTCTAATGCAGACCATACTACTAATTGGTGCATACCTGATGCTTGATGTGACCAAAGAGGGAAGTTGTCAGCATACGAAGCGAACTGTTCCTGAAGACCTTCGATTACCTTTTCATCTTCAAAGAATAATACCGTTCCATATCCTGCTTTAAATGAGTCCATTTTCTGTTGGGTTCTAGTAAAATCTCTATCTCCCATAACTTTTCTTAAAGTCTCAGTTGTAATATTCCATAGTTTATCATGAGCTTCTCCTGTTAATACAACAAGACGTGCTGTTTGAGAGTTAAAAGCAGACGGGGTATATTTTACAGCAAATTCTACTATTTCTTTAATTCTCTCATCGGATACTTGAACATCTTTATTAATTCCATAATACGAGCGTCTTTCTTTTAAGACTGAATAAAAATCTTTTGTCATCAGATTTTTCCCCCTAGTATCATTTATTCTAAAATAAAATATCTTTAATTCAGTATAATTCTATATATTGAGAGTTTTAATGTCAAACATTTTTTGTAATTATTTGGTTTTAAATGTAAAAAATGAAAATTTAGCGCGATTAAATCCTAAAGACTACTTTCTTCTGCTAAAAAATATTGTGTGTAGGGCGGATTAATGAACAAATGGCTATTTTCCAGATTTTTCAGAGGCAGTCCGTAAACTGTTAGTTGTAGGTAGAAAATATACTTTATTTACATACCATACCTTTGAAAAAGTAAAAAAGCACAAACCCATTGAGTAGCAATGAGTTTGTGCTCTTTCTATTTCCTTAAATTTACTTTTACGGACAATTAAGCTATCATCAAAACTTAAATGAACGTCCTAACTGCCGGCAAAGCTTCTATAATTTAATATGTTGTTATAATATTTTTTCAACTTTTAACTATATCGATATTCCCTGAGATCTTTCAAAATAGAAATTTCCTGTAGTAATTCTCTTCCGACGTTAGTTTCTATAACTTTTTTCCGCTCTAGTTCTTTGTCCACCAATCTTTTTACTGACAAAACATCCATTCCGTTTAAGAGGATATCTTTTTTTGAATTAAAATGTTTATGAGCAACCAGCTGCATCCCGTAGGAGTTATATAATAAAGTGTATCCAGCTATACCTGTTGTAGATTGATATGCTTTTGAAAAACCACCATCTATAACAATCATCCTTCCGTTTGCTTTAACTGGATTTTCTCCTTCAATTTCTTTAACAGGTGTATGACCATTTATAATATGACCATGATCAGGATTAAGGTTAAATTCAGCTAGGATTTTCTGGCAGACTTCCTCATTTTCACGCAAATAGTAATATGGATTTTTCTTCTCTTTGTGTGTTTTCTTATCTTTAATAAAGTATCTCTCGAAGGTTGTCATCGCTCTTTTTCCAAAGAGTGATGAATATTCTCCTGTCCATAAATACCAGATCATATCTGTTGCAAGGTCATCCGTCTCTTGAGGATGTGCAAAAGCATGTCGTAAATAGCGTTCAAACACATCAAGTAAATTACGTCCTGAATAAGTTTTATCCTCAATTGCCATTTTCTCCATATTTCCTTCTTCATCTAAAGGAATGCAGCCGTGTATTAGTAAATTTCCGTTATATTTCAAATAAAGACTGCCCTTCTTCATCAGAAAATTCATATGTCTAGCCAACTTTTCCGAATGCTGAACTGAAAATAATAACCCTTCTATCACTTGCTCTTCTTCCTCTAATAATTGATCCGGTTGTAGCGGATTAACCGTTGCAAAACAGCTATTTTCTAGTGCATACGTTTCCCCATCTATCGTTATTTCATTTTTATCATAATCAATTTTCTCAAGCAGAAGCCTTTCTGACATATTAAAGTAAGGGCGTCTTTTAATAATAGGAGCTTCAAGTTTAAACTGAATCATCGCAATAGCTTGATGAATTTTCGTAATTTGTGATAGCTCCTGATGGGACAGTTTTTTCTCTGACTGCACTTTTGGTCTAAAGGCTGGATTGTCATCATAGTATTTATCCGCAAGATTTAATAGAGGTCTAAGATTAATTCCGTATACATTTTCAATAATATCTAAATTATCGTATCTAGCACAAATACGAATAATATTAGCAAGACAAACTTTTGAGCCAGCAAAAGCCCCTAGCCATAGTACATCATGATTCCCCCACTGAATATCAACGGAATGGTAATTGATTAACGTTTCCATAATTTTATCTGGTTCAGGTCCACGATCATAAATATCCCCCACTACATGCAGATGGTCCACAACCAATCTCTGCGTTGTATAAGCAAGACCTATAATAAGCTTATCAGCTTGTTTTAAAGAAATAATTTGCTGGATAATTTTTGTATAATAATGTTCTTTATTTGCCAACTCATTTTTCTTGTATAACAGCTCTTCTATAATGTAAACAAACTGGTCTGGCAATGCTTTACGTAGTTTAGAGCGCGTATATTTAGAAGAAGCATACGAAACCAGGTTAATCATACGGTCAATGATTTCCGTATACCATTGGTATAGTTCTTCTTTATTTCTAAAGTTAGCCTTCATTAACGGTAACTTTTCTTCAGGATAATAAACTAATGTAGCAAATTCATCGATTTCTTTTTCAGATAAAACATTTTTAAAAAGGTCTTTGATTTTTTCCTTTACATTTCCCGAACCATTTCTTAACACATGCTGAAAAGCTTGATACTCCCCATGTAAATCACTTACAAAATGTTCTGTCCCCTTTGGAAGATTAAGAATAGCTTCAAGGTTAATAATTTCAGTTACTACTTTTTCTTCACAATCATATTTTTGTGCAAGTAAATCTAGATATTTTGTGTTCAAAACTATGTATCCCCTTTCAAAACTCACCATTTATTTTCTTCCCAATAGATTGAGGTTAAATACTTATATTATAAGATAAGCTTAAGTGAAAATTATACAGTATTACTATTCTTATTGTCGTTACTTACGATACAACCAAGAAAAAAGTGTAGGATTTATTACCTCATACCTTCGAGAAAAGAGATCTATTATCACTTTTACTTACAGCGTATAATGAACACCGCTAAACAAAAAATATCATGCTACTATGATGATTGGATACTTTACTCTTCCCTTGAAACTTGCTCGGGAAATAAGCAAAGATTGTTTAATAATTTTAGCATGAAAGGTTTAAAAAGTGCCTCTTTAGGAAATTTCCTCAACTCCTTTGATTTTAGCGTTCATCAGATAAAAATCCTACTGCTTTAAAAACCTATAAAAGAAAACCCTTATATTAGTTGAGTTCTTTTTTATTATTTATAAGTCTTTCCAATATATAAACCTGATAAATATAGTTCATATCTAATATATTTCAGTAAAATATATTTTCCCCATCAAGCACCGTCTAGAAAAAGAGCCCCTTTGACTTTATAAAGGATTATTAATAATAATAAAAAACAGATCACTAAAAAGAAAGGTTTTTATTTTGTTTTTATACTTTTTTCAACATAGAAAACGCCCTACCCCTACTATAAACAATTTTGTCGTACTTTTATCTGTATTCAATTTATGAAATAAATATATTTTCCAACCTTCTTTTCTGGTCTTCCCCTTTTTCCTCTCTATCAAAAGCCAGGTACGAGTTGAGCTTGTCAGATGGCCTATTAAACTAATATTATGTGTCATCGTTCTCTCTCCTTATCTACTCTTCTAGTATTCATACTCTAAGGATACGTGGTAGGGTAATAAAAATAAGAGAATACAAAATAATTATAAAGCTATAAAATGAAATGTATAATAGAAAGCAAATACATAACTCAGGAGAAAAAACCATGAGAAAATATTGGATATGGATTGTACTTATTTTATTTACCTGTATCCTCATCGTATTTGGGTATGAGCGCGCAGGCCTCATTCAGTTTGGTACGCCTTCATATGAACCACTGATGAATAACCCAAAGCCAGTTGAGAACAAAGATAATCAAGCTTTTGCGGTAAGTGCTAACCACCCACTCGCTGTTGAAGCAGGAATGGATGTGTTAAATAAAGGAGGAAACGCTGCAGATGCGGCTGTAGCCGTTTCCTATGTACTAGCTGTTGTCGAGCCTTTTGGTTCAGGGCTTGGAGGTGGAGGTACAGCTATTGTTTTGCAAGATGGAAAGGCAATGTCTTATGATTATAAAGAAATTGCTCCATATTCCGGAGAAACTCCAGAAATCCAAGCAGGTATTCCTGGTTTTGTGAAGGGTATTGAAAAGCTTCACGAAGATTATGGCTCACTTGAGATGGACGAGCTAATAGAACCAGCCATTAAGTTAGCAAAAGAAGGTTTTGAAGCCGATCAATACTTAGTTGACCGCCTCCAAGCTGCATCTTATCGCATTTCAAAATCATCAGCATCCCCATTTTTTAATGGAGATACGGTTATAGAAGTTGGTGAAACGATCAAGCAACCAGAACTTGCTGAGACGTTAGAAAGAGTAAAAGAAAACGGAGCAAAAGGTTTTTACGAAGGAGAGATGGCAACCGAGTTAGCTCAAGCACTAGGAGTGAAAAAAAGTGATTTTCGCAAATATGAAGTTGAAAAAGAACCTCCTGTAGAATCAACGGTGTTTGGCTACCGAGTTTTGAGCTCACCACCACCTTTAGGAGGAACAACTCTTGAGCAAATTTTAAAATTAGCTGAAACGTTTGATTTCAAAAATATCGAACCAGATCAGGCTGACTTCCCTCATGCTTTAGGAGAGTTTATCAAAGTAGCCTATGAGAAGCGATTAGATACGGTTGCAGATCCACGTTATTTCTCAAAAGATATGGACAAACTTGTGACGGATTCATACATTGAATCCTTAAAAGAAGATCTTGATCTCTCTGATTTGCCAAGTGATGTTTTATTGGAAGATTCAACAGCAGATAAAAAAGGCTATGATAATACAACTCACTTCGTCATTGCTGACCGAGAAGGAACAATGATTTCAGCCACACACTCCCTTGGAAACTTTTTTGGTTCAGGTACAATGATTAATGGAATGTTTATAAACAATTCGCTTAGTCACTTTTCAACAAATGAAAATTCCCTAAATAAAAAAGAACCAGGCAAACGTCCAAGAAGTCATTCTGCCCCAATGATTTTAGTCAATGATGAGAAGCTAATTGGCATTGGTTCACCAGGAGGAAAACGAATCCCGATGATTTTATCTCAAGTATTACTTCGTCACATTGTTTATGGCGAAGAGCTCCAGGAAGCAATTGATGCACCGAGGTTTATTATAGAAGGAAACAAGATATATGTTGAAGAAACAATGTCAGATGATAGCATCGGGGAACTTTCACAAAGAGGCTATGACGTATATCTAAAAGAAAATCCATTTTTTTATGGAGGCGTCCAAGCGCTTGTTATTGATGAAGAAAATAATCAAATTTACGGAGGCGCAGATAGGAGAAGAATTGGAACATGGGATGCTAAAAATGAACATTAATAAATGAATTATAAGTATTGTTTTTTATTATTAGTTGGTGTAGGATTAGTCTCTTATGTAGGCATACTCGGTTTAAAAAGCACTTATTATGCACAACCGAAAGGACCAACAGATATAATAAATACAGACAACCAACAAATTGAATGTTCTTCTACATAATCCCTGTTACAAACATAAATAACATGATTAGATAATAAAGAGCCTTCTTCGATATAAGGCTCCTTCTCTTTATCCTATATACCCGGATATACAAAGACAGATATTAATGCTAAGTTACTCGATAATCCAGAAATAAGACACTTTACTACTGAATCTTCTGTTTTCAAACGATTAGGACAAATTGAAGACTTTACAGATGCAGGCGCGTTCCTTGCTTCTTCAGATAGCCGCTGGCTAACAGGACAGGTGTTAGATATTTATGAGAGTTGTAGAGGTAGGAATCTAATTTATATAATTTTAATTATCGAATTTAAGGGTTAACTCCCCTTCTTATATTTAATAACTTGTTATCGTATAAATAATTACTTTTAAAGAATAAAAAGTGAACTTTCCTAAATGGAGAAGTTCACTTTTTTAATTCTGTCTTACAGAATTGTAAGACAGCTGTCATCTAGATAGATAGGTAGGAATTAGTTTATCTTCTACAATTGAATTAACCGCAAGATAATAAATGATTTAGTCGTTATAGAAGTTTTGATTGATGAAACAAAAGCGGTATATGGATTGAGTCATTTAAATGAAAAGAAACATTTCATTTAAATTGAATGCTTTCAATATAAAAACCAAAAAGGAGATTTAAGAAATGAAAAGATTATTAAGTGTTTGTGCTACAGCCATTGTGGTAGGATCATTAATGACTGGGTGTAGCGCTGCCAAAGATGCGTTTCAAAAGGCTAACGGAGTAATTGTATATGGAAATCAACAGCAAATTAGCGATGCTTTGAATCAAGATAAGAAAGATATTAAGGAAAAAGATGAATATACAATTAAGGTTGCTGAAGATGGAAAGCAAGATATGATGATTTTAGATAAAACAACTGCAAAAGCTCTCGTCGAAAAAAACCTACTTAAAGAAGTAACAAAGGATAATGATACTGAAGCTATTACATCATTACCGAAAGTGACAAAGGATACGAGTGCACTTTTTGCAAAACAAGAAGTTAAAGAAATGAATCTTGCTGGCCAAAACTCAAAGATAATATATGAAGGAAATAAAATTATAGGAGACGGTAGAAGCTACGTTGATGAGTTTTTAATTGTAGATGACTCTCAGTTTGCTGCAATTAAGGGAACGAAAAAGAAAATGGCTGTTATAAAATATGATAAAAATCCTGATAAAAAACTAATCGAATTCGATGTGGATGAAGTTCAACTAGTTCAAGTAGGAGAATAAAAATATTCAGGTCTGCCCTATAAAACGAGCAGGCCTGTTTTCTCTTTCAGCAGGTAGAATAGAAAAACATTTAAGTATAGTATACTAAACCTAAATTAATACGTAGGAAGGCGGAGAACAAGTTGGAGGTTATTCGATTAGAGAATGTTAGCAAAGTATATGGAAAAGGAAAAAATGCGGTTACGGCTTTAAATACAATCAATTTAAACGTTCAGTCAGGAGAGTTTGTTGCAATCGTTGGTTCATCAGGTTCTGGGAAAAGTACCCTACTTCATACGATTGGTGGTCTTAATGCCCCTACAGAAGGCAAAGTTAAAATAGAAGGTGAATTCATGTACTTTTTATCAGATGAAGCCCTTTCTATTTTACGCCGTCGAAAAATTGGTTTTATCTTTCAATCCTTTAACCTCGTACCTATTCTGAATGTTGAAGAAAATATACAGTTACCTGTGTTACTTGATCATCAGAAAGTTGATCATGCTTATTATGATGAGATTATCGGTTGTTTAGGTATAAAAGATAAGATTTATGCATCACCTTCAAATCTTTCCGGAGGACAGCAACAAAGAGTGGCAATTGCTAGGGCTTTAATACATAGACCTTCTTATATATTGGCTGATGAACCTACTGGAAATTTAGATAGTCAGACAAGCAATGATGTGATAGATCTTCTCCAATTAACTGCAAAGAAATATAAACAAACTTTGCTTATCATTACGCACGATATGAAGATAGCAGAAAGAGCTAATCGAATTATACAAATAGAAGATGGTTCTATACAAAAAGATATGTCTTATCATTAAGGGGCTTAATAGAAATGCTAATTCATCAAATGTTAACAAAAAAGTATTTATTGCATCATAAAAAAAGAACCTTACTTACGTTATTCGGAATTATTTTATCTATTGCACTTATTACTTCAATCGGAACATTCTTAATTAGCTATCAGCAATATTCTCTTGAAAAAACGAGAACTGAGTATGGTTCTTACCATCTAAAAATAGAGCATGTTAATATTCAATATGCTAAACGTTTACAGGCAAACCCACAAGTTAAAAAAGTCGGTTTATCATCTCAACAAACTCTATTTTTTAACGATAAAAGTAAATTTCAACTTAAATCAATTGACATGCAAGCCTATTCTATGTTGCCTTTCCATACTATCCATAAACAAAAGAATAATGGCCTAATTATGGAAGAATGGGCAGCAGCCAAATATAAAAAAGAAAGAAATATAAAAAAACCTGTAAACCTTATGGATGCCTCCGGATCAGAACATTCTTTTTATATACAAGAGATCGTAGAGAATAATCAAAGTCTTCGAGAAGACCAAGATTTGCAAGCATTTAACGTTCATAAAACAATCCAAAAGACCAATGATATGGAAGTTTACGTTAAATTAGACGAACAGGCAAACTTTCAAGAAGTATACAACCAGGTTTTAACTTATATTCCCCAAAAAAATATTGAACTAAATTATCAATTAATTGATCTTGAATATTGGAGTAACACTGGAGATGGAAATGGCAATGCGTTTAAATCTGTAATTTATATTTTGCCAACTATCATTGTTGTTATTGCAACGATAGCTTTTATTTTCAATACTTTTCAAATTAGTGTTGTAGAACGCATTCGTCATATAGGTTTATTAAAAACAGTAGGTGCTACAAAACGACAAATTCAAAAAATGATTGTATACGAAATGGCTCTTTTTGGGATAATCGGCATACCGATTGGTCTCCTATTAGGTGTTTTAGGGTTTTGGGCTATTTTAAGCGCTTATCAGTTCATGTTTGAAGAAAATGAACTTTCATTATTTTATTTCAAGATTATTTTGTCTCCTACTGTTTTTATTCTAAGTAGTTTAATCGGATTATTATCCCTTATTATTTCAGGATTAATCCCATTAAAAATGGCAAGCAGAATATCTCCATTAGGTACTATAAAAACCCCTATTAACCGTAATACTTTTAAAATTAAAAAGATAAATACGTTTATGCAAAATTGGATAAGTATTGAAACTGTTATGGCAATAAGGAATATTAGACGTAACAAGTTAAGATCTCTAACTATTATATTTTCTCTGTCCTTCAGCGTCTTCTTATTTATTACTTTTTCAATTTTTTCTACTGAATTACTCGATATGGAGTTAAAGGAAAAAACAGATGAAGAGTTTCAACTTAATTTTTATGAGCCAGAGCCATTACCTACTGCGCTGTGGAGAGATTTAGAAAATATTTCAGAGGTACAAGAAAAGTACATTCATTATGAAAATTCCCCTGCTCAAATGTTACTCCCATCGTTGGCTTCAGATAAAATGAAAGTAAAAGGAAATCAAGTTGTAAATTTAGATGGAAAGTCGTTCTCCTCTATAAATTTAACAATTACCCCTCTTACTGATGAAAATAAAACGTTTTTAATGAAGAAGCTTATAGATGGTTCATTAAATAAGAAAAAGGTAATTCAAGAGCAAGGAGTCATTTACATTCAAGCAAATAATAGCAAATCTTCGGTTCAAGTTGGGGATGAAGTTTACGTTCGGCTTCAAACTAATGACACAGATCGTTTAAGTGATGTGAAAAAGGTGAAAATATCAGGAATAGTTAAGCTCAATCAATTCGAGAATAAAATTATGGCTTATCCTGAAGTCCTTTCTTTTATAAATAATCAAAAGGTAAATCGCATTTCACTTTTCTTAAATAGTAATAACAATGAAAAAAAGGTGGAAAAAAGATTAAATAAATTAGCAGTTCAATATCCTAATATCGATATTATTAATGAATTGAAAATTCAGCGCAATTTATCATCTTTGTATTTACAGATACAAATATTGCTCTATGGATTCCTCATTGTAATTGGCTTTATAGCAGTATTAAATATCTTTAACACTACCTTTATGAACATTATTCTGCGTAAAAGTGAATATGCGACTTTACAAGCTATCGGAATGTCTATAAAAAGCATAAGAAGGATGATTACAACAGAAGGCGTACTCTATGGGATTATAAGCGTTATGATAGGGAGTACTGTAGCAAAAGTTGCGGAAATTTTACTGTTTTTAAGTAGTGGAAATCCACAAGGGACAGGACATTTAAAACTATATATTACTTCTTGGTTTGGGATTTTAATCATTTGTTATATCTCAGCGAGAGTTTCGTCACGAATACTCAAAAAGACCCAATGGAAGGGTACATTGCGAAATGAAGAAGAAACGGAGAGAGAAATATGACACGAATACTATTACTAGAAGATGATGCCTCACTCGCGTTGGGGCTGGATTTTTCATTAAAAGAAGAAGGATATGATGTTACGCATGTAGAGTTGGTTCAAGAGTGTAAGGAAGTCTTTGAGAAAGAGGAGTCATTCGATTTAGCTCTTCTTGATGTTACACTTCCAGATGGAAATGGTTATGAAATGTGTAAATATATTCGGGAGCAATCTGATATCCCTATCATCTTTCTTACCGCAATGGATGATGAAGTAAATGTTGTACTTGGTCTAGATATTGGAGGCGATGATTATATTACAAAGCCCTTTAGAGTGAGAGAACTACTTTCACGTATTCGAGCCGTACTAAGAAGAAAAGGAAAAACTGATTCTGTTCATCTTTTAAAAAGCGGTTCAATTACTCTTGATATAGAACGTGCGCTATTGAAAAAAGATCGTGAAGAAATTCCCCTTTCCGCTCAAGAGTACAAGTTATTGCTAATATTGATGAACAACCCAGAAAAAATATTAAGTAGGGAAAAAATCTTTGATTTACTTCTAGAAGGTGGAGGAGGATTTTTCGAAAATAATACATTATCGGTTTATATTAAAAGATTACGTGAGAAAATTGAGGACGAGATTGCTTATCCAGAGTATATTTTGACACATCGGGGGCTCGGGTATAAATGGAACAAACGAGTAATAAGAGAATAAGTTTCTTTGATTTATGGCAAAATCCTGAGATGAAAAGTATGCGGAGGTTTTTCCTTATTTTTTCACTTCTGTTTACTGTCATTATTGGGTATGGAACCTACTTTTTTGGCCAGCAGTTTAAAAATGAATATGTAGAGTCAAACGCTGCTATTACGGGTGCACTATTGAAACAACATCCAGAGCTTCAAGAAGATTTAATGGTCCTCCTTACGAAAGATGTGAGCGAGGATGACAAGAGGATAGGAATGAAAATTCTACACGAACACGGAATTTCATCCGACCTTTCCATAGTGTTCTTCCCAAAATTAAATGAGTTTTTTAACACGCTCATGATTTGTGCTATTTTTATTTTCCTATTATTTTTTGGTTGTTTAATAGGGGTACACTATTGGTTCTCAAAAAGAATATATACTAAAATTCGCGGGCTAACATCCTATGCTGATCAAGTATTAGAAGGAAAATCTATTTCCTCACTTCCTGAAATTCGAGAAGGCGACATTTCAAAACTTTTACATAGTTTTAATCGGATGCGTGTCGTAATTCAGGAAAACATCGCTGAGTTGAAGAAGGAAAAACGTTTTCTTGTACATTTAATGTCAGATATTTCTCATCAATTGAAGACCCCTTTAGCCGCTTTAACCATGTATAACGACATTATGACCGAAAAAGAGCTGTCAAAAGATCAGCAATCTATGTTTTTAGAACAAGGAAGGCAACAGCTAGAACGAATGAATTGGCTTATACAGAGCCTTTTAAAGCTCGCCAAGCTAGATGTCGGTGCTATTCAATTTCAGAAAAAGAACGACTCCCTTGTTCGCACAATTGAAGGAAGTGTAAACATTTTAAAAGAACTTGCAATACAAAAAGGAGTTCAAGTAACAGTTTTAGAAGCACAAGATTATAATCTGAAACACGACTCAGATTGGATGACAGAAGCATTAGTGAATGTCATTAAAAATGCTATCGAGCATACTCCAACAGGTAAAAATGTTTCAATTATGTTAGAAGAGAGTGATACTTTATGTAAGATACATATCCGTGATCAAGGAAACGGCATAGAACGTGATGAAATACGAAATATTTTCAAAAGGTTTTATCAAGGAAAGAAAAACAAAAAGTCTGGATCTGTGGGCATTGGTCTCTCGTTAAGCAAGGCAATCGTTGAAGGACATAACGGAATTATTCAAGTTAAAAGTCAAATAGGCATAGGAACAACCTTCACGTTTGTTTTTTCGAAAACCTAAAACTAGTCGTAAACAAAAACAAAAGGAAATGGAAAAAAGCAGGGATAACAAATAAGATTAAGTTATCCCTGCTTTTAATTTAATGAAGCTAATTACCCCATTTCATTCTTCACTACTTTTCGGAAGAACAATCCCTTTATATAATTGAACAGTAATCAAGTAATATACAGCATATATAATTAGGAAAATAACAATTGGAAGCCAAACACGGAAGTAAGGATTAATTAAAATAAACGAGAAAATGTTCATCCCAATCAATACATGTGCAATTCCAATAAGAGCTGGAAATAAGAAAACTAAAAATATCTCCCTATATATGGACTTCGTTAACAATTCCTGACGCACTCCGATTTTTCGAAGCATTTGATAACGCATAATATCTTTTGATGCACCTGAAAGAATCTTAAACATTAAACAGCTTGCCATCATGGCTAAGAAGGCAATTCCTAAAAAGAATCCCATAAACACTGTCCCACTTGAAACCCCATAAAACATCTCATAAGTTGAGTATTTACTTCTCAGTTGCTCAGCGTCTATATTTTGATATTTATGGAGTTGTAAATCATCAAGTTTCTTCCATTGTTCTTTATAAGATTCAAAATCTCCTGTATTTCCGATGAAAACACTACCTTCTTTTCCTTGAATCTTTCTATAAATGTTCTCATCTACAATTTTAATTTTGTGATCTGGATGTACATAATAAGGTTCAATCCCATTAAGGGCTTCTCGCCATTTGGTTGGAATTTGGACAGAACTGTTACTCTTTTCAATACTATCTTCTAACACCGACCTTGCTGGAAGGTTTTCAGAAATCGGCTTAAATTCATTAAAACCTTCTCTGCCTTCCTTGCTATGCACCAAAGGACGATTTTTTTCTAAATCTTCTTTTAGATAATAGACATACTTATCATCTGTTTTATAACGATATTGATACTTTTGTTTAAATGTAATTTGATTTAAAATTTTATTCTCTTGTGCTGTTGAGTTATGTATGACAACGTCATATATTTCCGATCCATTTGCCATAAGCAGAACATTATTTTTAAATGCCATCCCAGCCGAAATCGCTCCCGCTCCAAGAGCAACTAACATGGCTACAGTTGCTAATACTTTTGTTAAACTATTAATACGAAAATTTAGCTGAGCAAATGTAAAAGCATTTATTCCCTTTTCTCTCAGCTTTTTATTGTTCTTCAGCTTTTTAATAAGGAAAGGAAGAAGTGAAATAAAAAGCAGATACGTCCCTGAAGTAGTTGCACTTAATGCAATGATGATTCCAACTTCTTTAAGTACATCCATCTTGATCATAGAAGTGTAACCAATAGCTAATAAAATAAATGCTAGAAATGAGCCAATAACATTCTTTTTTCCTTTCATATAAACACGTTCTATTTGCGTTTCTGAATGAACAAGTTGCAATACGGTTACACGTGAAAGTTTTATACTATTCATCATAGCTGATAAAGTAAATATGATAAGGAAAAAGATACTTGTTATAGTCATAGATGGGATATAAAATGCATGGTATCCCCCTCCGGTAAATTCTAGCTGGTTCATGAGTAGCTGACCAATTCCTTGTGCAAGCCCAATGCCTAGGACAATTCCAATGAAAAGAGAGACGATTCCTAAAACGATGGTTTCAATAAACATAAGTATTGTAATTTTATGTTTTTTGGCCCCTAACATCATATACATTCCAAACTCCTTTTGCCGTAACGACAGCAAGAATGAGTTGGCATATAAAATATAGAAGAACGTAATAACTGCTAGTAAAAATGAACCGGCATGAAAAACGAATCCAATAGACTGAATGATAGAATTCCCTTCAATAAAAGCTTTATTCAATGCTAGTGTTTGAAATAAATAAAATATCGAAATAGACATTACAAGTCCAGCTAGTAACACAATATAATCTTTTAGTTTACTTTTCATTCCGGACACGGAAAGCTTAAATAACATGTTTGTACCTTCTTTCTTATACTTTTTGTGTTCCTATATTAGCTAACACATCTAAAATTTCTTTATAGAATACTTCACGTGAAGCAGTCCGATGGATTTCTTTATACAATTCACCATCTTGTATAAACAAAATGCGTTTGCAGTAACTTGCGCTAAACGGATCATGTGTAACCATCAAAATGGAAACGTCTTGATCTTCATTTAAATTTGCCATTGCTTCTAATAAACTAGTGGCATTTTTAGAGTCAAGAGCTCCAGTTGGCTCATCTCCTAGGATAAGAGCTGGTTCATGAACAAGCGCCCTTGCAGCTGCAGCACGCTGTTTTTGTCCACCAGAAATCTCTGAAGGATATTTTTTTAAAATTGCTGAAATCCCTAGCATTTCAGCAACTTTTTCGACTTTAGGGCCAATGTGACGAGAAGCAACACTTTGTAAAGAAAGAGGCAATGCAATATTTTCATATATAGATAGATTATCTAATAGATTAAAGTCTTGAAAAATAAACCCGAGTCTTTGAGAACGGAAATCAGATAGCTCCCCTTGCTTCATTTGTGTAATATCTTTTCCTTCAATTTGAATACTGCCATCTGTAACTTGATCCAATGTCGAGATTACATTTAACAATGTCGTTTTTCCGGAACCAGAAGGACCCATAATTCCAACAAATTCACCTTCTTGAATCGATAATGACACGCCTTTTAAGGCTTGGAATTGATTTTCACCTTTTTTACCATATACTTTTTTGACATTTTTCACGTCTACAACTGATGCTTTCATTTTTTATCCTCCAATTTTTCTTTTTATTTAGCTATCCTTCATTTTTTAATGAGGAAAGGCCCAATTTTCCAATACGTCACAATTCTCCAAATCCACTCCAGAGGCCCCATTCTAAATAATCGTAGCCAAATGAAACTGAAAACGATTTGAATTACGTAAATAGCTAAACATATATATAGTGATTGCATATACGTAATAGCTGAGACAGACTTGAATAATAAGTTTCCTGCTAGTAAAATAAATGCTGTTTGTCCAAGATAATTGGTTAACGCCATACGGCCGTAATATTTGAGTGGTGATAGTAATATTCTTACCATCTTTATTTGCAACAAGAGTAGCAGTAATCCCACGTAAAAAGCTGAAATAATGGGCCCGACTGTCACACCCATTTTTAAAAATTCACTAGCTTGATCCATTGTCCCATCTTCAGAATATAAAATCATATTTTGAAAAGGAGAGTGAGGGATTAAACTATATTGGATAACCAATCCAATTAGACTTATCATGAACATCACTGCTGTGAAAACAAATACTTTCTTTGTTTTTTGTGATAAGTTTTCAAATACTCTATACTGTCCTACAGAAAGACCTAATAAAATAAGTGGAAAAGTTAGGAGTAATTTGTCTCCCATAAGTCCAAACCAGCTCAATAAAATTACACTCAGAGCCAAATTAATATGCTTGTGCACCTTATAGAAGGGCATCACAATGAAGCCGCAAATTGCATAATACTTTAATGCTTCTCCTGGCTGGAATATAGAATGTATTGCTCCAAAGGCCAATAATACAATAATTCTGCGTAAAAATAGAATATAGCCATTCTTTCCTTTTTCCTTTGCGCGAGTAATAAAAATGTAGAACCCCACTCCAAATAGAAATGAAAACATGGAATAAAAGCGACCTTCTACAAATAGGTATAAAAATCGTTGATAGCTTACATCGGGTGTATGTGGTGCTGGAATATTTATATCAAGAAGAGCAAGAATATTGACTAAAATAATGCCCAGCAATGCAAAACCTCGAATATAATCAAGTGACTCAATTCTTGGGTTTATAGTATTCCTTTCCATGCAACAACGCTCCTTGTCAGTATTTCCTTTACCGATCTTACAAAAAAAGATTAAAAACACCTATTGTTTTAACTTACAAAGTCTCTTACATTTTTGTAAGATATAAAAAAAGGAGAGTAAGGGAATAAATTCGCGCACAACATATTTACATAAGAAAAAACGCTGCAACCCTTATTCTTATGGTTTGCAACGTTTTTTCTTAGAGTAGAGATACAATATTCCCCTTCTCCATCATCTACACTTTATAACAATGTATATTTCTAACATATCCTTATAAAAAGGTCACAGATCTTACATATAATTTTTATGAATTAGAGGCTCTGTTTTACCTTATAAAATATAATTTTTTAATCTCGACAATTTATCTTCACCACAATAAATAGGCACAAACTTCTTGATAAACAAGGAATCTGTGCCTTCTCTTTCTTTTCTATGCAGTTTTTTCGTTTCTTATTTGATTAATTATAGTAGAAATTTCTTTATAAATGGTTAATAGTTCTGTTGTACATTACTCACTTTTATATCTGCCTCAATATTTAATTAAGCATCTATTAATTTTAGAAGAGCTCTTGCTCATTTATGGATATCGTATAATTCGTCATCAAAACAAGAGTAAGAAACTATGCCTTTTTATTGATTCTGCCCCTTACACCAACAAAATTTGTCCCCACAACACCAATGATAATGATAATTCCACCAATTAAGTGATAGAAGTGGAACGTTTCTTGTAAAAATAAGACGCCAGCTACAATTGTAATTAGCGTAGCAACATTACTAAAAACACTCATTTTGGCTGCTTTGATTTTGGACAAAGCAAAATTTGAAAGATATGAGGTAACAAGCGATGATAATATTCCTAAATACAAAATAGCTAATACAAAGTCCAAATGTAAAAATGGTTGAAAAAATTCACCCATTGTTCCTTCTATCATACGACTTCCAATCGCCATACTATTAAACACAACAAAACCAAATAATGTCATAACATACGTTATGGTTAATAAGGAATAGTGTTGTGTAAGCTTTCTTGCAAAAACATTATATAAGGCAGAAGCAATAGAGGAAACAATAATAAGTGCACTTCCGACTAAATTGGCTGTTTTAGCTCCTGTCCCATTCATCACAAGTAAGTAAATGACGCCAATCACTGATAAACATATAAAAACAAGCTGCACACGTTTCGCTCTCTCCTTCAAAATTACAATAGCAAATAGCAATGTGAAAATAGGTATCGTAGCTTGTATAATTCCAGCTTCTGAAGAAGATGTCCTAGCTAAACCAAATATTTGAAAAGCGAAAAATAGCATTGGATATAATAGTGCTAAAGGTAGGATTCTAGTGATATCTCTCCAATGTATCTTTAATTTATTTTTAGTGAATTGTATAAAAATCGTCGCTCCAATAAATGCAATTGTAAAGCGATGAGCAAGTGTGTCTAATGGTGTAGCCACCACCAAAGTCATTTTAACAAACATAAATGATAGCCCAATAATAAATGCATAAGCTATCGCAGCAATATAAGCTTTACTTTTTTCAGTCATACAAATTACTCCTTCTATTTTTTATCCGATCGATACATCCATCATAATCAATCTTAGAACTTTTTGCGATATAATAAATATGCATCTGTACCGATACAGATAATAAAGGAGGCTTCATATGTTTAAATACGAATCGATATACAATAACATAAAAGATCGAATTCAAATGGCTGATTTACAGGCGGGTGAAAAGTTGCCATCTATTCGCGATTTATCTCAGCAATTTACTTGTAGTAAAAGTACGATATTAACGGCTCTCAATAAACTAGAAGATCAACACTTGATTTACGCCATTCCTAAAAGTGGTTACTATGTAGTAGATCATCAAATGCCACATAAACCTTCTACTACCGATTTTATAGACTTTGCTACGTCATCTCCAACATGGCATGCCTTTCCTTATAAAGACTTTCAACATTGTATGAATAAAGCAATTGATACGTATCAAGAAGAATTATTTCATTATGGAACCCCAAATGGTTTGCCTTCCTTAATTGATGAAGCTAGAAAACTATTAGAAACATATCAAATATTTACACATTCAGATCATATTTTTGTTACTTCAGGCGTTCAGCAAGCTTTAGCGATTCTTAGTCTCATGCCTTTTCCTAATCATCGTAAAACGATACTTGTTGAACAGCCAAGTTATCATCTTTATATGGACTTTATAAAAACCTATAAGCTACCAGTAATCGGGATTAGAAGGACCGTAAATGGAATTGATTTAGAGGAATTAGAACAAATCTTCCGTTCTCATGATATTAAATTTTTCTATACGATGCCACGATTCCATAGTCCTTTAGGCACTTCCTATCGTAAAAAAGAAAAAGAAGCCATTCTATCTTTAGCCGCTAGATATGATGTTTATATTGTAGAAGATGACTATTTAGCCGATTTTGAACAAAATACAAAAGTAGATCCGCTATTTTCGTATGATACACATAATCATGTGATTTATTTAAAGAGTTTTTCTAAAATTATGTTCCCTGGATTACGTATAGGGTTTGCGGTCTTACCACCATTATTAACGCCTCTCTTTCAGAGATATAAAAAAACAACAGATATTGACAGCTCAATGATTTCACAAGCAGCATTGGAACTTTATATAAAGAGTGGCATGTTTAATCATTATCGTGCTAGAGTAAGCGGTACTTATGCGGCCCGCGCAACCATACTTCAGCATGCTTTAAAAAAACATTTGTCTGTATATCAATTTCCTTCAGAAATTTGTATGCATAGTCACATTGTATTACCAAAGAGAGTCAATTTAAATTTACTTATTTCTCATTTAAATCAACATAAAGTTTTATTAGAACCTATTGATGGAAATTATTTAGATGGCGTTTTGAATGAAAGAATTTTAAAATTGAATATTTCTAACATAGAAGAATATAAAATTGAAGAAGGAATTAAAAAAATCGCTATAGCTTTAAATACTAGCAAAAACTACTTCTAATAAGAAAAATGATTCCATTATACATTCATAATCGAAAAAGATAGTAATTCCAGGTGATGTGGAGATACTGATAGCTATAGTAATGGGAAAAGAATCAGTTCAGCTGTTTTTATAATCAAAGCAAAGATGAACACTACACTTTAGTTGTCAAAAAATGAATTTATTAAATAATACATACAAATTCAGGCAAGTGTTTTAGTGTATAAATTAGATACTGAGTGTTAACTATTGTGGATATATTGCTATTATAAAATTTAATATTATTGAATCAATATTTCAGCAAAAAACACTCTAATCCTTAGTAATAGAATAAACATATACTATACACGGCTAGTTCGCAAAACACGGTAAAGAAGATTTGATTTAATCAAACCTTCTTTACCGTGTTTTATTAAACCTTGATAAAAAATAAGGATTAGTAATTCAAAATAAGACAAAGAAAAATCCCACTAAATACGTTTCTAATTCGAATGTAAAAATCCCTATTTCCCCTTTTAGTTATTATGCTAAATTCTCTTTTCATTCATGTTTAATAATAGCAGTAGTATAAAATTTATTGCTCGTTCAATTTCCTTTTAAAATACGAACGGATAATAGAGATTAACAGCATAAACAAAGGAATAACGACAAACATAACGAAAGAAACGAACTCTGTAATGAAACCTTCTTCCCCTTGTTCTGAAAAACTAGAAGCCATGGTAAGAGATAAGAAAATAACAATAGTCCCTATGGGTAAAAGAATGCGATGATACCTGTTTAATTTAAATAAATCAGCTATTCCAATAATCGCACTATACAAATAGACCGATGCTTTGAAAAAGACAGTAATTAATAATGTAAAAACCACAATTGCGTCAAGTCTTTCAATAAAATCTAACAGATTGACCTTCCCAACTGCTGTTAACGTCGGAAATGTAGATTTTTGCATCACTTCTACACCAAGAACAGATATATTTAACAAGACGGTCCAGCCTAAAATAAGTCCGCTTGAAATTAAGGCTGTCACCCATACTCTCTTTACTAATTGAGGACGATTTAAATATGGTGCGATTATCGTAAAGGCTATCATTTCACCAAATGGGAAAATGAGTAGATGAGGAAAAGCTGTAGTAAAGATAGGTTTCCATCTGTTTTCAAGAAAAGGAAGAATCTGCTGAAAATTAACATCTCCTGATACAAGAACAAAAAATTCCCTGCTCCCCCTAACAAAAGTAAAATAACCACAAATACTTCTGCTGTCCTTCCTACTACTTCTACTCCTAGATGAATGACATAGCACATCACTAGAACAAGCGTAAGGTTGATTACCAATAAGGGGGTTTCTGATAAGGTAGATGAAACTAATAAATCTCCGAATTCCCGTACGTTCCTTCCGCAAATATACAAGAAGTAGACACAGTATAACAGACCAACAATCCATCCAAGGTATTTCCCTAATATCTCACGGGTATATCCAGTAAGAAGCAAGTTAGGATATTGACGAAATAAAAAATAATAAATAAACGATAAGATAACCCCTCCACTCATTGCTAAGAGAATAGAAAGCCAGACATCCTTTTCCGCCTGTCGTCCGTAGCTGACAACCAAGGCTGTTCCTAACTCAAAGATAAACATCAAAGCAAAGAGTTGAATTCCGCTTATTTTCGCTTTCTCCATTCATTGAAAACTCCCTTCTTTGCTTATGTTGATTAGATATCTATTGGTGTATATAGGATTTGGTTGTCATACTTGTTTAACGAATGAAGCGCACTGGGGATATAATGACCGTGGAAATATCCAAATATCGCTTTTCTACACCATCAACAAGGCGGATTCCATCCATAACACTTCTATAAAGTTATTAAAAAAAGATAGCCACCTTTAAAAATGAGAAAACGACTGATTCAAGTCGTTTCTTCTCTTTTATAATCTAGATGATATCAAAAGCTTATTGACATCATTATATTGTTATGAACTCGTTCTTCCATAAACTCCTCTTACAGGTTCATTCCTTCTTTTTTACGAGTTTTTCTTTATCCAGTGTTGTTGGGGGCTGCTCCATCCACTTATTCCTAATCATGATATCGGCTCCATCCTTAGCATACAGAGCCACTTCAAGGGATAAACGTTCATAATCGATGATTAAATCACTTCTTTGACTAGCTGATGCTGCTGTAGCATAATTTCCTGTTCCTGTGGCACTTAACATTCCCATATGAAACATAACCAGTTTATCCGAAAAAGGCGGTGTTGTAGCATCTGTAATAGCAACATCAGATGAAATAGGAGATTCTATATCGCTATCGAGAAGAATCCTTGTGAAAATCCGCATATGTTTTCGGGAAATATCTCTTCCTCTTAACATCCAATTTTGAACCTCTTTATGAGGGGAGATTTGGGCAAAACTAAGAGACAGTTTACTTCCGATATGGTTAGTGACACTATTCATATATAAATGGGAAATCTCTATAGTATTTAATGGCCGTTGTTTGCTGAATAGAGAAAAACCACTTAAATATTTGTGACTATCTACAAAATCTGTTTTGGTTGGGTACGGGATATAAGGTGCTCGAATATATAATCCCTTTTCTAGTAATAAATCGGTAGTCTGATCAAATAAATCAGAAGTTTCCCGGAGTCCTTTTATAAAATACGTTTTGAGGTCTTTCCTCGCCCCCATAGAGGTGAATCCACTATATCCAAGCATGCCTACTCTAGCCATATGAGCTAAATATTGAAGGATAAAAGCATCTGTATATAACCGAGGAGCATTCACATTCACATCCTCATCTGTAAATCCTGTCGGGAGTGGAATCTGTTCCTGTTGAAATAATGTGGTTAACTTCTCAATATGAACACAAGAGATGTCATACGCCAACTGAATAAGAGGACGAATATCTTCATCTTCTACCGTTTGTAAGAAATAAGATAACACACATTTGGACATACTATCCTGCATATAGTTTGTCCAAATACAAGCTATTTCAGCTGACGTTAGCTGAGTAGGATGTTTCGTCATAATCTTGGTACCTCCAAATCATAATCGTTCAGGATATGTATATTCTTTACAGTTTAAAACTAAATTATGACGAAAGCCAAGGAAGAATATCTCTTGGCCTTTATTTATTATTAGTTGTATCTTTTTTCTGCCTGAAACCAACTTACAAAACGATGAGTAATCAATAGTAAAATAGCATAAATCATAATATTTGGATGTTCCCCTTTAAGTGATCTCGCTAGATCAGTATAATGTCTTATAAAAAAAGCGTATAATTCTGTCATCCCTAAAAAAGCACATAATGAAGAATAATCCGTACCCCACTTTTAGACTTTGGATAAGTTAACTCAAAAGACATGGCAAAAGCTGGATAAATCATATAGTACAATGAAAAACTAAGCTTTGTTGCATAAGGAAATTCTCTAAAGGGAAATTCAACTCGTTTAAAATAGACGGAATAAAAAATATATACCCATGATAAAGTTTGAGCAAATAAGAACGAGATGTGAGCTTTTCCTTTTATATCACGGGGGGACCTTACTGATATATAGAATAATAACTAGTAGCCATGAAATTACTAAAATGACAACTTCTTTTTTCATCATTTACTCCTTTAACCACTTCTTCTTATACCAAGAATAATATTGATGGTTGAGAAATAAAGAAAACCATACTGTAATGAAAGTCCAATACCACTTCCATTCATCATACTTAACAAGGTTGGTTTTCCATTCTAATAAAACTTCTATAAAAGTGAAAAAGCCAATAATGAATGTATAGTAAAAGAATCGTAACCATAAAGGCTGATAAGTAGGATAATTTAGGCTAAATAAAATAGCTAATACGGGAAATAAAAAAAATTCAAAACTAAAACTTGCCTTATTTATTTCATTTACTCTTGGTAATAATGCTACAGGGTAGCTAATCCACTTCATCCCTACTACAAAAAGGCCAGATACCCATGTGATGGATTGAAGAAATAAAGCTATAATCCAAGCTTCCCTTGCTTTCTCACGCGGAACAAACTTCTATATTAGGAATATTCAGATAAATAAAGAACTTAATAATATCCACCAATCTATGCTCAATTAAAGTCTCCTTTTAAGACTTTAATATCTCCATTTTTCTTCTGTTTATAAATTTTTCCATACAAAAACTCACTAAAACATAACTTAGTGAGTTAGAAAATGTATACATTATGTATTTTTAATTTACATAAAACATCTTTGGAAAAGTTAGAGAGGCGCGGCTCCCTTATCATTTAAGAGTTCTGTGCCTTTTCTTTTTTCGTTACTCTATAAACGCGCTCGATAAAGAACTTAAATAAACTAAATTCCCCTATAGTTTAAGTAAATATTTTCACAAGACCCCCTACTAAATGCAGTTCGACAGTATGATCCAAAGCTATTTATAAAGAAAAAAGCAACAATTCTAACGTTGTTTTTTCCCATTTATCTTATTCGAAGTTTTGTACGCTAGAGGAACTTCAACCTACAAAAGCTGAATGCCTTATTATGCTAAGGATTTGACTTTTTAAAAGAGCGTTCTTAACAGTATAAAAATTAACTAGTATCTATCCTAGTGGGATTTTTCCTTAACCTGCTTTAACGTCGCTACTATAAGAAAGCTAACAATCACTAATAAGAGCCATGAACTCACCTTTCCTAGATGAACGAGGCTCCATGCATCAGTTTGGTTTGGATATTCCCACGCTCCAAAGAACGTTGCGATATTTTCAGCTATCCATATAAAAAAACCGATGAGCACAAAGGAAAGCGCAATCGGCATACGGTAACGAATTCCATCAACTTCGTATGTGACCCATGATTGCCAAAAGACGATAATGACAAGTCCAGATAACCACCAACGAATGTCCATCCAATAATGGTGGGTGAAAAAGTTCAAATAAATTGCAGCTGTAAGAGGGACAACTACCAAAAACGGTGGCCACTTAACCAGTTCAACCTTAAATCTCCTCCATGCCTGGCAAAGATAACTCGCTACACTTGCGTACATGAATCCACTATACAAAGGTACTTCAAAAATTTTAGAATATCCTTCCTCTGGATAAGACCAGGAACCCATATGTACCTTAAAAAGTTCAAGAAAGAGTCCAATAAGGTGGAACAATGTGATAACCTTTAGTTCATCCTGTGTTTCAAGCCCAGAACGCACCATCCACCACTGCATCAGAAGACAGATGATGAGCAGCAAGTCATATCGTGGCATGAAGGACAGTGGCAGGATTTGTGTAAAAGCCAAAGAGACAAAAATAACGACAGGAAACAAACACGAGAGGGCCTGCTCCCAACCAAAACGAACGAATTGCTTTAGTGCCCTCATGATGTGGTCCTCCAAAGTTTTTTTCTGAATATATGGAAGTCCTGCTTAGTATAGCTGAATAGATTTAGGGTTATATACATAGGTTCACCCCTGAATAACTTTCTCTTCCTTTCCGTGTTAAATATTCCCACTTTATTAATCTTGGGTATCTTCATCACTTCGGTATTCTAGAAGATCTCCTGGTTGACATTCTAATGCTTTGCAAATCGCCTCTAAAGTGGATAATCGAACTGCCTTTGCCTTTCCATTTTTCAATATAGAAAGATTAGCCATCGTTATTCCAACCCTCTCCGAAAGTTCCGTAACGCTCATTTTCCTTTTAGCTAGCATCACGTCAATATTGATTATAATTGCCATTGTTTTCACCTCAGACCGTTAAGTCATTTTCTGATTTTATATCAATCGCTTCTTTTAATAGTTTTTGAAGAACAGCAGCAAAGACCGCAATTACCATTGAAGCAAAAATAATCACTAATCCAATTAATATAATACCTGGGGCGTCGTCTTTCTCCGCTAAGAGATATAAAAGTGGCATGCCGACCACATATAAGATACTGATTGTGATTGCACAGTATTTTATATTCTTTAAAGCTCTTACAGAAATTATAGAGAACGCTTTATTTTTGTCAATATAGCTTAACAGTTTAAAAGCTTGATACAGAGCAATGTAAAAAGGTACCGCCGCTGCATACAAAACGATGAAAATAAGATATTTCATATACGCAATATCTGGATACAATTCTGCTGCATAATTCCCTAGCTCAGGTACCAAAAATATGCATAAAGCAAGAACTGGAATTCCCATAAGAATAACAGCTATCTTTAAAAAGAAGGTTGATCCTTGGTTCATAAAAAGCACCTCACTTATTTATTGTCAATTTGAATTTAACATATCATTTATTGTTTTACAATAAATTTTTATTCAATATTGTTATTTTTTTATTGCTAAATAAACGTTAATTTTGACAAAAATAATGACTGTCCTTAGTCAGAAGACTACAATTCTATCTCATAGTGCCCAAAAATAGATTTGACTTATTGGTAGAAAGTATTATCAAGTTAAGTAAAATAGCTGTAGTGATGGAAATAAAAAAAGCTTTGGTTAAACCAAAGCTTTTTTATACTTATTTTGTAGTAGAAAAAGGGAAAATGTCATTAAACAGACTTTATAGTATTATCAGTATCGACTTCTATCAAGATTAAACTTGCTCCCTCAGGAATAATAATATCTTTCACAAGACTTGGAGTAGGGATAAACTTATCCTCATCTTTCCAAAATGAGGTTCATCAGTTCTAAAACATCAATTGCATTAAAGAGTAAAACTTATGTACGGCCAACCGTATCAGCTCCCATACTTTAATAAATTGTTAGCTATCATGTCAGATAGACATAACCGTCATTCACTTTATATTAAAAGAATGATAAATATATCTCTACTATAATCTCTTTAATGTCATTCAAATCCGAGATGGATGATAAATCTAAAGTTAAAGTGGTTCCATTGGAAGAATTGATTTCTACACTCCCACCATCAAACCATTTCCAATGATAGTTTATACCTAAACAAGTAATATATTACGCTTAATAAATACAACTATTACAGACTTGAAACAATACATTTAGTATCACCTACAAGTTCATATTCACCAAAACTAGTAGGCAATATAAAATGATCTCCCTTTTTGAAGGAATAACGCTTACCTTCCTTTGTTAGTTCCCCTTCTCCCTCAATTACGCTAACAAGAAGAAATTGCTTTTGCTGTTTCAAGTGGGCTAACCCATTTAGCTCCCATTTTTCTACCGAAAAATAATCTCCTTGAACAAAGTGTGTTATGCTCAAATTTTCTACTTTTTCATGCATAACTGATAGTTGATTTTGTGTAAATGGTGTCTCAGTCACTTCAATACTTTTTTTAAGATGAATCTCACGAAAATTCCCTTCAGAATCTCTTCTATCATAATCATATAATCGATAAGTTGTATCTGAATTTTGCTGCGTTTCTAATATTAAAATCCCTTTACCAATCGCATGAACCGTTCCACTTGGGACATAGAAGAAATCTCCTGGTTTTACCTTTAGGCGATGTAACAGTTTGTTCCATTCTTGATTTTCAATCATAGCAATTAATTCTTCTTTTGTTTTCGCATGATGCCCATAAATAATTTCTGCATCTTCTACAGCATCAATTACATACCAACACTCTGTTTTTCCTAGTTCTCCATTTTCATGGATACTAGCATATTCATCATTTGGGTGAACTTGAACAGATAAATCTTGATTGGCATCTAAGATTTTTGTAAGAAGAGGGAAACGTTCTCCCTCCACATTCCCAAATAAATCTCGATGTTCTTCCCATAATTCACCTAGAGATAATCCTTTATATTTTCCGTTCTTAACAACACTTTGTCCATGTGGATGCGCTGAAAAAGCCCAGCACTCCCCAGTTTGATTTGATGGAATCTCGTATCCAAAAGAAATTAATTGTGTCCCCCCCCAAATTCTTTCTTGAAAAACTGGGGCAAAAAATAATGGTTCAGTCATGATTAAAATCCTCCATTCTATGCAATTTCATCTAGTAACTTGTATGCCTCTTCTTTTGTTTGGACAGATAATAATCGCTCTTTATAACTGTCATCCATCAGTTTTCGAGAAAGCATTTGAAGGATTTTCAAATGTTCATTCCCTTTACTTTCTTTTGGTACAGCAATCATAAATATTAACTTCGCTTCCGTTCCATCAAGGCTTTTCCAATCTACACCTGATTGCTTAATTCCAAATACAACACTTGGTTTCTTAACAGCATCTGATTTTCCATGTGGAATTGCAATATTCATGCCGATACCTGTCGTACCTTCTTGCTCACGATTCATAATGGCTTGTTTAAATTCTTCCTCTGAATGCAATGCACCAACACGGTTCAATTTTCCAATCATTTCATCAATGATCTCATCGCGTGTTTCCCCTGTTAAATCAGTTTCAATGAGCTCTAAATTTATAATTTCCGTTAGCTTTTGAATAACAATTTGTTTACTTTCTACTTGAGTTTCTTGTTGAACTTGTGGCATTTCTTTTGTTGCTGAAACTTCTTTTATTTGTTCAACTTCCGGCTTTTTTATCTTTGACATATCTTTTTTCAATACATTTACTACAATAGCAGTCACAATAGATCCTACAATTACAGCTACAAAGAACATCACTACATTATCTACCGCTCCTAATACAGCAACAATTGGACCACCATGCGCTACTCTATCTCCTACATGACCAATCATTGCAATAACGGCACCTGTCATAGAACCCGCCATAACACTTGGAATGACACGAAGTGGATCTTGTGCTGCGAATGGGATTGCACCTTCAGTAATACCAAATAGCCCCATTGTAAATGCTGCTTTCCCCATTTCCCTTTCAGACGTTTGGAACTTTCTCTTTCCTATAAACGTAGCAAGCCCCATTCCAATTGGCGGAATACAAATTGCTGCAGCAATTGGACCCATAATTTCGTAGTTTCCTTCTCCAATCATCGCTGAACCAAACAAGAAGGCTACCTTATTGAATGGTCCACCCATATCAAAAGAAATCATGGCTCCTAAAATAAGCGCTAAAAGAATAGAACTTGAACCTTGCATACCTGCTAACCAAGCTGTTAATAACTCAAAAACTTGTGCGACAGGAGCACCAATAATAAATACAAATGCAAGACCTACAATAAGTGAAGCAACTACTGGAATGATAATAATGGGCATAATAGGTTGAATCGCTTTTGGAACTTTTAATTTTTTAATTCCTAACGCTACATAACCAGCTAGGAAACCAGCGATAATTCCTCCAAGGAAACCAGCACCGCTTTCACTTCCATAAAAACTTCCCGTTGCCGCAATATATCCACCAATCATACCAGGAACAAGGCCAGGCTTATCTGCGATACTATACGCAATATATCCTGCTAAAATTGGTACCATAAATGTAAAAGATGTGCTGCCAATTTGTTCAATTATTTCCCAAAAAGAACCTTCTGGAATAACTAAACCACCTGGTGTTTTTTCTCCCCCAAGAGTTAGCGCAATGGCAACTAATAATCCACCTACTACAATGAACGGCACCATGAAAGATACTCCATTCATTAAATGACGATATATTGGATTTTGTTTTTTCGCTGTTTGATTCCCTTCTAGTGTTTTAGACTGTGAACGATAAATTGGTACATCACCACTTACTACTTTCTGGATCAATTCCTCGGGTTTACGAATACCATCTTGTACTCCAACAACTAGTAATTGCTTTCCTACAAATCTATCTTTATTTACAGCTCTATCAGCAGCGATAATAATACCGTCTGCTTCGCGGATATCCTGCTCATTCAGTTCATTTTCTACCCCGATACCACCTTGGGTTTCAACCATCATTTGAACTCCTAATTTGTCCGCTGCTTTTTGTAAATTCTCCGCTGCCATATATGTATGGGCAATCCCATTCGGACACGATGTAATCGCTAATATTTTCATTGCCAATCCCCCTCATCTCCTTTGTAAACGCCTACATCCAATATATATTAAGATGAATATGACAAAAGTTTCGTTTTTTACCGTAACTTCCAGAAAAATCGACCTTTTACCATAGAAAAAAGTGAGGTATCTTGACCTCACTTTTCGCTTAATTATTCAAATGGGATAAAAACCTCATTATGTTTGTTTCCTTTGTTAGCTTTTGAACAAAAGATGGTTGTTCACTTATAAAAGACAGCTCCTGGAACAGTTGCTTTGTTACCTCTTTCCCATCGCTCTTAACCGCTAACATGAATACAAGTGATACTTTCTCCGTGCCCCACTCGATTGGTTCTTTCAATGTCGCAATGGCAATAGCTGATTCCTTAATAAACTTAGCGTTCGCATGAGGAATAGCAATACCTGATCCAATCGTTGTTGCCGACATTTTTTCTCTTATAATCGCATGTTCTGCATAATCTTTATCAACATAACCTTTACTATGTAAAGCCTGTGCTAACTTTTCAATTAATTGATAGGGATGTTTCACCTCTTGTTGTAAAAATACTAAAAACGGAGTTGTGTAGTTCAACATAACAAAGTCTTTTTCTTCGTTATAATTTATTTGATTCAGTTGCTCTATAAAATCTTCTAGTTTTTTTTCTTCTGTCCACTCTAGTAACGGAGATACAACAAAGTGAGGAATAGAGAGTTTAGGAAGGTCTATTGTAGAAATAATAAGTTCTACATCATGATGTTTCGCTAAGTACGACTCCAAATCTGCTTTTGCTATACACCCTACTACGTGAACATAACGAAATCTCCGTTCAATCTTTGTTCGTAATAACTGCGACATTCCGATTCCCATATGGCAAACAATGATAACTTTTTTAGATTTCTCCTGATGATCCAACCGTTCCATCGCTGCTTCAAAGTGTAAAGTAAGGTATGCTGCTTCCTCTTCCGGAATGTAAACAGCAAGTGTCTCATTCATTTCCTCTAGTATTTGAATAAGCATATCGAACATATACGGATACATTCTTTTTATATCATGAAGCATCGGATTAGAGAGGGAAAGATCATAATGCAAACGATTCAATGTTGTATATAAATGAATATGTAACCCATCAATAAGAACTTGATCCTTACTGAAATCTATTTCGATTAACTGTGACATACGTGTAATCAAATATTGAACAACCTGGGAAAGAATCAGGTTATTTTCAATAAGCTTACTCTCTCCTTCTACTTCCTCCTGATAACGAAGCTTCCCTCCTAGAATATGAGTTGTTAAATAGATCGCTTCTTCTTCTGGAAAACGAATCGCAAAAACCAACTCTAGCTGTTTTAAAAATTCCAACGTTCGTTTATATTCTTTTGTTTCTTTCATTATTTTAATTTCTTGTTCAGAAATTGAAATAGACTGTTTAAGTTTTATTCTCCGTACCATAAGTAACGTATGCATCAATAGACTTTCAAATGTATCATCTGTAAAGAATAAGGAATGTCGTTTTTGTAGCGCTTTCAATTCATTCATAACAAATTCGACTTCATGATATAAAAATTGGTTCTTAATAAATTGATTTGTAAGATCTGAATTACGAATCAAATCTGACAATCTAGCCAAAGCCTTCCTTTTATCCTTTTCACTTCCTTCAATCATCAACCCCACTCGCTGTTTGGAAATGACAGTTAGTCCAAAACGACTTAACCACTTTTTAATGTTATCTAAATCCTTCTTTATAGTAGCCCGATTGACAAAATGCTGAGTAGCCATCTCTTGGGCGGTAACTGACTTTACATTCATTAACAAATTATAAGCAATCTTTAAAATTCTTTCTTCATCTGATTCATACTTTGTACGATTATGAACACGATACAATTTATTAAATAAATCTATCTTTTCAGGTTCTTCAATCTCTAAGTACACCCCTAATCCTGGTTTCCGAACAAGAAGTGCACTCGAATATGCCGCAAGATAAGCCTCAATAGCTTTAAAGTCATTACGAATTGTTTTTTCCGAACAATTCACTCGATCTGCAAGGTCTTGCACCAATACATGTTCATCAGATTCAGATAACAATAAAAACAGAACTTCCTTTTGTCTTGTATTCATTCATTTCACCTATTCCCTATATCCTTTTATTCTCTGTCCCTTATTTCTCCCTATGTTTAAAGGATATTTTGCTTTCTTATAAATACTGCTTTAATTTATATGTATTTATTCGGAACGTTCACCTATATTTATACTATAGGTTATTATCTAAATACCATAACATAATAGTTGATTCTCCCTACTATGGTAAAGATTAAAATACCTTTGTTTTGTAAATAATATAACTTCCTTTTCTATATTGTTTTTAATGAAACCTATTTCTATATACACGATAAAATCCTACATTAATGAGCAAACTATTCAAGGTGTTGTGAGACTTCCAGCTTCTTTAATCCTTATCTTGCTCTAAGCAAAAAAGGATACTGGAGCCCTCTCATATTCTTTTTTGTTTTTACATTGGATAAAGGACATAAACCTAGTTACCATAATATTAATTATCGTACATAAACTACTAAAGAGAACTTTCTAAAATATATAAGTATACTAATCTAACCATTTGGACAGACTACTTATGTATTCCCCTATTCGGATAAAGGAGGAAAAAATGATAGGAGGAACTTTAATATGTCACATGAAAACTATCAATCTATTATTGAAACTCTACATGAATGTATGACTACTTGTAATCACTGTTATGATGCCTGCTTGAAAGAAGAGCATGTTAAAATGATGGCTCAATGTATTCGTTTGGATCGAGAGTGTGCAGATATTTGCGCTTATTTAGAACAAGCTTTAGGAAGAGGTACACCCTTTGTTTCTGAATTAGCTCAAGTATGTGCAGAAATTTGTGAAGCATGTGGGAATGAGTGCAAAAAACACTCTCACGATCATTGTCAAAAATGTGCAGAAGAATGCAAAAAATTAGTTTCATAAGCTAGAGTAATTATATATGCTGAGAGAATTAAGCTAGAAATGGATATAAAACTTCTAAAAACTAGAAAGAACCCCTATTCAAATACTAGGAGTTCTTTCTGATTTTAGCTTTCAATTCATATACTAAATCAATTCACCTAAAACATCTCTTAGGAAGTTCAAATAAAATATTTTTAATCTATCCCTCTAATATAAATGTTAAAATATGTAGAAAAGACTTAAGGAGATTGACACATGAGAGAAAACTTTACTAATACAGCTTTAATAATCATTGATGTTCAAAAAGCTTTTGAATATGAACAATGGGGCCCAAGAAACAACCTGCACGCTGAGGACAATATTAACCTATTATTAAAAACGTGGAGAAAAAGAGAATATCCAATTATACATATTCAGCATTTATCTGATAACGATCAATCCATCTTCCATCCTAGTAAACAAAGTTCAGCTTTTAAAGATAGTGTAGTCCCAGTAAAAGATGAAACCATTTTTAAAAAGAAAGTAAACAGTGCTTTTATAGGAACTAGACTTGAGGAACATTTAAAAGAAAACAACATAAGAAAAGTTGTCATTGTAGGATTAACAACTCCTCATTGTGTATCTACTACTACTCGAATGAGTGGTAATTTAGGATTTGAAACTTACCTAGTATCTGATGCAACGGCTGCATTTGCCATCAAAGGAGCAGACAACACCTATTATTCCGCTGAACAAATCCATAATGTTTCTTTAGCAACTTTAGATAATGAGTTTGCTAAAGTTTTGACAACGGAAGAAGTAATACAAAAGTTAAATTCAATTAAAACAACACAATCATAAGAACTGAATTTTGACTGTTTATGATAACAAAATTCAGTGACTAGGATCTTGATGATTGATAAGCAGGTTAAAGGAGTGGAATCTTTTAGATAACCACTCCTTTTTCTTTTAAGAATTTCACAAACAAATATTTAGCTGTCATAATCACTAATTTAATAAAAACCCTTGTATAGATCCAGATAAGGCAAATAAGGAAACAACAATGCACAAATAACCCCAAAATTCTTTTTTGTTTTTTTGAAGTTCAATGAATCCTGTTACTAATATCAGAGCGCTCAATAGCAACATAGAATATGGCATAAGCTTAAAGCTTTGAGTGAGTAAGCTATATCCAGACAAAATAACAACTATTATGGATAAAAAAACTCTTAGTCCTTTCAACATCTCTGTCCTCCTACCTACATAATCTAGGTTTATCATATCATTTTTAAAATAATCATTTATGCTATAAGAGGATTTTTATTACACTATTGAACTTCTCTATTTTAGAAAAAATGTACTCTATTCTATACCGTGTTAATTCACATAAAGTATCCTCAAAAAAGTTAACAAGGCGCAGATCCTTTATAAAGCACTGGATCTGCGCCCCCTCTTTTTTGCTTTATACAGTTTTTTATACATTGTGGAATATAGAGAGGATTTTACATATAAGTTTTACATTTGAATTCTCTATAAAAAACGCTTTTTAATATGACTTAACTTTAAGAAATAATTAAGAAATAGATAAGAAGCAGTTTAGTTTTCCTTCCTATAATGTTACTACGCTTGCAGAAAGAAAAAATCACCAAGTCAAAAGCTTGGAATGCTCCCCTAATAGGAAGCTGACCATTTTATCTTTCAAGCTAAAAACATGATACCTAAAGGAAGGGATATGAAAAAATGAATATTTCAGAGCTCAATACAAATTTATTTAGAACCATAAATGATTTAGGAAAACACTATACTTACTTAAACTCCCCTATGATTTTTATTGCTGAATATATGGTATATGTATTAGCCTTAGTTGTTCTCCTTTTTTGGTTGACCAAAAATAAAAGAAATAGAATTATGGTTATTTGCGCAACCCTAACATTTATTTCAGCTGAAATCATAGGAAAAATCGCAGGAAAGATTCATTCAAATCATCAGCCGTTTGCAGAGTTATCAAAGGTGAACAAACTCATTGGAAAAGCTATTGATAATTCGTTCCCAAGTGATCACACTATCCTATTTTTCTCGTTTTGCATCTCTTTTTGGTTATGTAGAGGCGGATGGTGGTTTTTATGGGGCATACTAGCTTGCATTGTAGGAATATCACGTATTTGGGTTGGGGTTCATTATCCAGCAGATGTTCTAGTAGGAGCGTTTATAAGCGTACTATCAGCCATTATAACTCAAGCTGTTATTCCTAAATTAAAATTTACTCATAAGTTGTTAGATATCTATGATAGAGGCGAACGTTTAATTCTGTCTCCATTATCTAAATTTAAGAGTACAAGATCAAAAAATTTGTGAGTATGGTGTAAGGACTACTTTCTATCTTTATAAAAAATGAACTTCTTATATTAACAATACAACTTTTTGTGGTAACTGCTGTATCTTGAACAGACATCAAGACCTTTCTTCCTTAGTAATGAGAAATATATTACTGAAAAGGAACGGTTTCATAATGCATAATTTTGTAGATATGTGTTAATAAAATTCTAGTTCACATAAAACATATTCAAAAAAGAAAAAAGCACAATTCCGTTAATTGACAACGAGTTCGTGCTTTTTCTTTCCCTTAGGTCTACCTTCTCGAACGGTGTATAGAAGGCATAGCTAAAGTCATAGTATTAATCATCACGTTCTTTCGAGTTTTATCTTTTTTAACAAATAAATAAAGTCTTCTAATTCCTCATTTGTGAAATCTTCAAATTTCTCATCAAAACATTCATATAGCACTTGTTTCATTTCCTTAGTAAGTTCTATTCCCTTATCCGTCATGGTAACGTATACAATTCTACGATCTGTTGTACTCCGTTCTCGAGTGATTAACCCTTTTTTAATTAATCTGTCACTAACACCTGTAATATGACTTGTTGCTACTTGAAGCTTATTCGAAATTTCCGAAACTGTCATCTTTTGATTATGTTCAAATAAAACTTTTAGCACGTAAAATTCATTTAACGGTATATAATGTTTTACTATAGGTTGGATAGTTGAGCGTTTTCTCTTGATTTGTGTCCTAAAGGTTAATACTAGATCTTTTACAAGTAATTCTCTTTCTTCCACTCTCCATGCTCCTTTGTTAATAATGTAATTAAAATAAGCTTATATATATTATATTAAATATAATGGATTTTTGCACAGATAGATTACTGAATTTGGAATTTGATGATAAATGTCTAGTTGAAAAAGAGAAAATAGTATAATAAAGACAGTATAGAATAGCATAAATTAGAGGAAGTAAAAAAACACAAACTTGTCGTTAATCAACAACGAATTTGTGCTTTTCCTTTTGTCTTAAGTATACTTTTGGGGAATAATGATTTCACAAATAATTCCTAATCGTTCATTCTTTCTTTTTTACAAGTTGCTCTTTATCTAATGTTGTTGGAGGTTGTTCCATCCATTTATTTTTAATCATAATATCAGCCCCGTCCTTAGCATATTGAGCAACTTCAAGAGATAAACGTTCATAATTAATAACCAAGTCCGTTCTTTGACTGGCTGATGCTGCTGTTGCATAATTTCCTGTTCCTGTTGCACTTAACATCCCCATATGAAACATCATTAATTTTCCTGAGAAAGGTGAGGTTGTAGAATCAGTGATAGCAACATCAGGGGAAATAGGCGATTCTATATCGCTATCGAGAAGCAGCTTTGTAAATAGGCGCATATGTTTCCGAGAAATATCTCTTCCCCTTAACATCCAATTTTGAACTTGTTCATGAGGTGAAATTTGAGCAAAACTAAGAAAGAGTTTACTACCAATATGGTTAGAGATACTATTCATATACAAATGGGAAATCTCCACGGCGTTTAATGGACGTTGTTTACTGAATAGAGAAAAACCACTGAAATACTTGTGAGTATCTATGAAATCTGTTTTAGTAGGATATGCAATATAAGGAGCACGGATATATAATCCCTTTTCTAATAATACATCTGTAATTTTATCAAATAAATCAGAGACTTCTTGAAGGCCTTTCAAAAAATAAGTTTTAATATCTTTTCTCGCTCCCATAGAGGTAAAACCGCTATACCCAAGCATCCCTACCCTTGCCATATGAGCTAAATATTGAAGCATAAAAGCATCTGTATATAACCGAGGAGCATTTACATTCACATCTTCATCTGTAAATCCTGTTGGGAGTGGAATCTGTTCCTTTTGGAATAAGGTCGTTAATTCTTCTATATGAGCATAAGAAATATTATAAGCCAATTGAATAAGAGAACGGATATCCTCATCTTCTATTGTTTGAAGGAAATAAGTTAATACGCATTTGGACATACTATCTTGCATATAGTTCGTCCAAATACAAGCTATTTCAGCTGACGTTAGCTGAGTAGGATGTTTCATCATAATCTTAGTACCTCCAAATCATGATTGTTCAAGATATGTATATTCTTTGCAGGTCTCCTCTAAATTATAACGAAGGCCAACCAGAAATGTTCCTTGGCTTTTAGTTTATGAGACTACATTTAGTAAGCCTTCTCTGCTTAATGATAGATACTTTTTTACATATTCATTTCTAGTCCATATCACACTTTTTATAAGACATCATAGTAAAAGCAGTCGATCTCTATTTTTAAAATGAATATAATATTGCCTTTTTGTCAAGGTAATGACAATGATTAGACATAAATCATTGAAATAGAACTATGCTTAGTTCTGCTTTTTTATTTCACTATCTGACTTTAGAGCCTCTTGTATAAAAAATTGATAGGCATAATTAATAATGGCTGTAGCAATTGATAAAATAAATAATTGAAAACGAGTCATGTTTACCATTTTGTAGATTTTTAATTTTTCCGCAATGCTTGTTAAAGGATAAGCAAACATATAATCAAATAAAACATTAAGAAACATATACTGTTTAAAGTTTCCATATGTTAATTTAAAAACCCAAAAGTTCACTATAAAGAATGGCCCAAAAATAAAAGAAATGTCACTTGAAAGTCTTGGAAAAATAGGGGTTTTAACCTTCCACCATGTATAACTTTTAGATAGTTCACTGATTAGAGCAATAACTAACGAACTAAAAGTTAAAACAGGCAAATATCTTTTAAAGGTCAACTTATCAACCTTAAAAAGCGATAACCAAGGTAATAGAAGCACAGCAAGCAACACTGATTTTCCTTTCACTACACAACAACTCCTATTAAAGATAAAAACCTCATTACTATTAAGTTAAACTAGAATTATTCTGTGCAATAAATTAAATTTGATACCCCTAAAAGGATTAGTGAACGATTAACTCATTTGACTTCCTGTTTTTAGGTTGGATGTTCTACACATTTTTAGTGATTATAATGTAACTTTTTAGTACTTACATAAAACAATTACACAACAAAGTAAAAAAGGTTGTGTAATTAACAACCTTTTTTACTCATTCTGCGTTTAATATAGAGACTTATTGCCTTTGTGGGGAGTAATCATATCTGTGAGGGCTACATAGATGTTAGGTGGATATTCAGCAAGTCTGTGACACAAATACAAGTACCACTCTGTTCCGTATGTAAGATACACTCTTGTCTTATAATCTCCCTCCTTTAAACATTTCATTAAATCAGCTCTTACTCCATATAACATTTCAAGTTCTACGTTGTCTTGATTTAAATGGCCTCGTTTTTTTAGTTCTTGAATGATAGATTCATCATGAGTTGCAATAGAGGTGAGATGGTTTTTCTTTATTAATAGCTCAGCAAACTGAAGGTAACGATTATTTAATTCATCTGACCTAGTAATAGCAAGATTAGGTGGCTCTTGATAAGCACCTTTTACTAACCTAATTTTCCCTGGATAATGAAGTAAATCAAGGATGTCATCTTCGGAACGATTCAAATGAACTTGTAGTGTAAGGCCGACATTATCATATTCTCGAGATACCTTTTTATAAATTTCAATGATCCTATCGGTTTTATTTGATTCTTCCATACTAATCATAATGTACAAACTGTATTTCTTTGCTTTCGCAGCCAATTCTCTAAGGTTTTTGAGGGCAATACCAGAATGAACAGACAAGCCTATGTGAGATAAATCAAGAGATATGGTAGATGACATGGATGCTTCCCCTAGACTTTCCATTAAATCCATAAATCTTTCCTTAGCACACTCACATTCCTCAACACTGTCTGTATTTTCCCCTATATATTCAAGAGAAATAGCATAACCTTTGTTTAATAATTCTCTTCCTTCTATGATTCCGTCTTCTTTTGTTTCTCCCGCAACAAACCTTTTGGCTGCACGTTTCAATAAAGGATAAAGTTCTTCAGATTCCTGAATTTTTGTCTTTACTTGTTGATTTCTCGCAATTGATTTTAGAGCCTTAATAACATTACTTTCTTCCTTAGAAAACAAAGTTACAACATCTTCAACTTGCTTCATCTGTAGACACCTCTTCATTCCTTAAAATGTAAGAATACATTCTAAATTTTACCATGAAAAGGTGTATAAACGACATTATTTAATACCTACTCTATACAAGCTCAGTTTACATACAACCGTTAGTGAACCTCTTATATAACGTTCATGTACATAATCTTGATTACTCACACTAAAAAGACCTTATTTATACTAATAAGGTCTTTTTAATCTTTTATTTATTGTAAGATACAAAACTTGCTTATTTAAAGGTTTTCGTTTCTCTAAATTCCCTCTTTATATCCATAGCTCGACTGTATGCAAACAACAGGTTACTGAAGTAAATTTCGTTGAGCTAAAGCTTGATGGATACTGGAAACCACAGATAACTCATCAAAATCGATTCCAATTTGGATGGCAGTTTGAGCAATTTCAGGGCGAATTCCTGAAAGTGTACAGGTCACGCCAATTAACTTTAAAGCCTTGATTAATTGAAAGATTTGGTGGGCCACCATCGTATCGATAATGAGTACTCCAGATAAATCAATTAAAAGATGATTTACTTGTTGATCTGAACATTGCTGTAAAGTATTTTCCATTACCTTCTGAGCACGATCGGTATCAATATCTCCTACAAGAGGGAGAAGAGCGAGCTCTTCACTAAGTGAAATAATCGGGGAACTTAATTCATGAATCATATCCTTTTGAGCAGCTAGACGTTCTTCCGCATATTTATAACTTTCTTCCGAAAAGGCTAGAATCACACGATTAAAGTTTTCAATAATCTTACGGTTCCATCCATTAATCATTTCTTGTGAATAGGTCTCTTTGCTCGTTTTTACAAATTCTTGTATGTAATCTAGATACTGTTCTTGATTATTAAAGAACTCTCGCAATATCAAGTGAGTTGGTGTATGTTGATATTCTTCTTCCCGAGAAGTCTCATAAATCCATTTATTGAAAGTAGATAAAAACTCAGTATCCGAACATGATTCATCAAAAACTCGACAAAAACGTAAATGAAACTCATAGTTTTGATTCTTTACCATCTCAACGACTTCAGGGTCATCAGATGCATACACACCAGATGAATCGTCTTTGTCTAAAGCTTCATACCATTGTTCAGTCAATAAACGTGTTCTTTCTAATAAAAAATGATATAGTTGGTTGTTTTGATACATCTTTAAATACTCTCCTCATTTTATTTCTTTCTAAAAACCTTAAACATGTATTAAGTATATATGTTTTCCCCTATTTTCAACAACTATAAGAGGATAACTTGTAATAAAGGCTCCTCGTTTTTCTTAAGGCTGATAAACTAGCATAGAAAACAACAAAAAGCATAGCTAACGAGGCCATGCTTTTGTCTTCTTTTAAAAAAACTGATGGATTAGGTTATTTATTATCCTTTTTAGAAGTGGTCATCTCTTGATTTGGGTTTTGCAGTCTGAATTGAGAAAGATAGTGATATACTCCATCTTCATCACATGTGAACTCTGTTACATCATCAACAATTTCTTGAATAGAAGCCGGAGCATTCTTCATTGCTACAGCATGGCTAACAAACTGGAACATCGGCAAATCATTGTTACTATCCCCAATAGCAAGAATTTCATCCGCAGCCACTCCAAAATGATTTAACATCTGCTTGATCCCTGTTGCTTTATTTACATTTGCAACCATCACTTCGACATTGTGATTAGAAGAAGTAGAAGTTGTAAAATCTATTTCTTTCTTTAATTCGTTGAGCTCATCTTTCCATTTATTAATATGTTCTTTTGTTCTCGCAAAGAAATAGAACTTCGAAAATTCACTTCCCTCAACGTGATCTTTCCAAGCAATTTCTTCTTTAAGAGCATTCTTGCGTGAAAGCCACTCATTAATTTCAACACTGTCTGGCTTTGGATCTCGAATTTCTTCTTCCACGTATTGCTTATCTTGTTTTAATGTCATACGCTGAGCATCATATGGGAAAAGCTCATAGTACACCTTGTTTTTTCTCGCTTTTTTAATAATTGTTTTTACCAACTCAAGAGAAAGAGAATGTTTAAATACTGCCTCTCCTTCTACATATCCTGCCATACCGTTTGAGGTAATACATCCATCAACTTTAAATCCTTCTGGCACTAATTCTTCTATTTCATCAAAGGCTCTTCCTGTAGCAATAAAAACAAATATTCCTTGAGTCCGCAAGTCATCAATAATTTCCTTTGTTGCCACACTCACCTTATTATAACGATTTAAAATTGTCCCATCCATGTCTAAAAATATTGCTTTAGGTTTCAAAACCATACCTATTCCCCCTATATGTAAAAAAGTTTACCTCGCAAGTATAAGCTTTTCTATTTATAACCTCAAGAAAACCAACCAGATACTGATAGAAATTTAGATTATTCAAGAAGGTAGTTATTGTAAAGTAAGGATCTAAAAGTTATAGTTATAGTATTCATTTCACGTAATTATCTGATCATACTGAAGGGAAAGAGATAACGATGAAAATTAATAAAAAAAATGCAGAACATTACATTTGGGGAGATCAATGCGATGGATGGCATTTAGTAAATCAACAGGATTTAAGTGTTATCCATGAACGTATGCCCCCTAATACCTCTGAAGTACGCCATTATCATACAAAATCTCGACAGTTTTTCTTTGTATTAACTGGAACTGCTACATTGGAAATAAATGGAGTGTTAGAAAATATAACACCACTTGAAGGAGTAGAAGTTCCTTCTCATGTTGCTCACCAAATGATGAATCGCTCTGATGAAGATGTTGAATTTCTTGTTATTTCTCAACCAACAAGCAAAGAAGATAGAGTCCAAATTTAATCTAAGGATACTGTTCCTATATTCAACAATTATTGTTCAGCTAAATTTTAACACAAATTAAGAATTCTAGTATTATATAAAGTAAAAGTTTAGTTCCTATACGGTGTATATTTTTTTACATATTTAGCTTACTTTCTTGCAGTTTATCAAAATCTTGCTTTAACAAAGAATACATATATAAATCATCAAATTTCCCACAAGTGAACTCATAATTCCTCAATAACCCTTCTCTAATAAAGCCGTGTTTTTCTATTAATTTCTGTGAAGGTATATTAGGAGGCTCTACTAAAGCTTCTATCCTTTGAAACTTCAAATATTTAAACCCATATCTTATGACAGCCTCCAATGCCTCACCCGCAATTCCATGGCCCCAATAATCTCTACTTAATTCATAACCAATTTCAGTTCGATAATGCTCGGGAACTCTATTAAGAAAGCCGCAACTCCCAATAACTTTATCTTTTCCTTTAAGAGTAATTCCCCATCTTATTCCAGTTTGTTCATTTAGTATTGATTGATACCATAAGATCTCATTTAAAGCCTCATTGATGGTCTTAAAAGGTGCTAAACCGTAATATTTCATTACTTCTTCATCAGATAGATATTTTAAAATATCGTTTGCATCATCTTTTACAATTTCTCTTAATAGTAGCCTATTTGTTTCAATGAATGGAAAGTTATTAACATCTCTAGTTATATAAATTCCCCCATCTCATATTTATTCTTATCCTCTTCATTATAAGTATTTCTAGACATTTTGCATCTTAATATACAAGTTTACCTTGTTTAGTCGCCATTAGAGAAAAGTTAAGATGTGTTGATATCCATAAAATTCTCATTTATAGTAAGGCAGATTCTCTCTCCTCACATACTATAAACAGATATTACTGAAGAGTAAATAAAACAACCTAGTAATAGATAAGGAATGTCAATACCGTGTTGAATGTTACCTCTTATTATGCTGATAAACTTTAACGTGCACAAATTAGCTACTTAAGAGGATTTTAATTTAAAGTCTAAAAATGGTTATTTTATACTTAACTCTAAGGATTATGGAATATATCCCACTTTTAATATATTGATAAAAGAACGTTTGTTCTTATACAATAGAACAAACGTTCTTTTTCAAGGGGTTGTTTTCATGGATTATATGCAGCTTCTTAACAGAGTTATTATGTGTATTGATATGAAGTCCTTTTTTGCTTCCGTTTCTTGCGTAATACGACGGTTAGATCCTTTAAAAACAAAACTTGCTGTTGTAGGAGATACGAAACGGTCAGGATCTATTGTATTAGCCTCTACGCCGTTATTAAAAAAAGAAGGAATTCAAACAGGAAGTCGCCACCTCGATATTCCCAAGAGGAAGGATATTTATGTGGTAAATCCTTCTATGGAGCGATATGTTAAAGCTTCCAACTATATTTCAAGTCTAGTCTTACAATATGTTGCTCCTGAAGATTTCCATGCATATAGTATTGATGAGTTATTTATTGATGCCACAGCTTCTTTGCATCTATTTGCCCAAACACCAGAGGAATTATCTCATAAAATAATCGATGAGATTTATCAAAAGACGCGGCTGGCAGCCACAATTGGAATTGGTCCGAATCTCTTACTCGCTAAAATTAGTTTGGATCATGAAGCAAAGCATAGCTCAACAGGAGTTGCTTATTGGCGCTATGAAGATATTCCTTTTAAGTTATGGTCTATTCATCCGATGAAGGATTTCTGGGGAATTTCATCCGCTACAGAAAACCAATTAAACAGGTTGGGCATTTATACGATCAAAGAACTAGCCGTATCTTCTAAAGAAATGTTAAAAAAAGAATTTGGTGTCCTAGGGGAAGAACTCCATCAGCATGCTAATGGTGTTGATTATAGTCGTATCTCAGAGATATACATTCCTCGTTCTCGTTCATTCGGGAAGAGTCAAATTTTATTTCGCGATTATACAAACCGAAAAGAAATTGAATTATTGCTATTAGAGCTATTAGATGATATATGCTTTCGCTTACGAATGCATCAAGTAGTCGCTCAAACGGTTCATTTATACATTGGTTATAGCAAACAAACAGGTAGAGGATTTTCAAGACAAAAGAAAATGGTACGAGCCTCCAACTTAAGCCAAGATATTTTCCCCTATTGTTTAAGGATCTTACATCCATATGACAATGGAATGCCCATCCGCTCTATTGGCATTTCATTATCGAATACAAGCATTCAAGAAGAAGAGCAAATGAGCTTGTTTGATGATAGCGATCAACGTGAAAAAGCGTATGCATTAGCCAAAACGACCGATGAGATTCGTCTTTGTTATGGAAAGAATAGTCTTCTTCGCGCTTCAAGCTCTCTCGATTATTCAACCGTTCGTTATCGAAATAGCTTAAGGGGAGGACATAAAGCGTAAAGGAGGATTATACGTTGCAAGATAGAGGAATGAAAAAATGGAGAGCTTTTGTTATCAAGACTTAATTTCACAAAACAAGTGGAAATAAAGATGAAATACATAATAGTCATGTTCAATATGTAGGTTTGTCCTTTCATAGTTTTAACTGTTGAATGACAAGTTGTTTAATTACAAATAAAGTCGTTTAATTTACAATAAAGATGTTTAATTTACAATAAAGATGTTTAAAAAATTCTAGGCATACCATATTCCATTAAAGGGCCAGATTGTTGAACATCAGAGATCAATAGACTCGTTATATAGTTAGGTAAAACTGGAAATGAGATTCCTTTCACCTCAGATTGTAAGCTATTCCACCCTTGTTTAAAAAGTGTAAGGATGAGATTGGGAATAAGCAAAGAATTAAATTAAAAAGTAATAAAAAGAGGCTTCCGCCAAATAATAGGAGAAGCATCTTCTTAAATTACCTAAATCCATTTCCGTAGTACGCTTTAGCCAATTGTAAGAACCACTTTTCCTCGGCCGTGGCCACTTTCGATCTCTCGATGGGCGTCCGCGGCTTGGTGTAGCGGAAATGCCTTCCTGATATAGATCTGCAATTTCCCTTGCGAGTATAGTTCTACTAGCTCAGCCAGCCGATCCACTGATCGCTGGCTGCGTATAGGGCGAACGCCAAGTTCCTCTGCAAGGTCGAACGCAACTATTGTGCCGATTCGGTCTTTGTTTTCGACAAGCTCCAATGATGCGTGCAGAGCATGGTCTCCGGCGGCATCGAAGGCTACGTTCACGCCATTCGGTGCAAGGGAACGGACTCTGTCGACAAGATCGTCTCCATAAGTGACGGGGAACGCACCGAGTGATCGAAGGTAATCGTGGTTGCGTTCACTAGCGGTGCCGATAACAGTTGCTCCCCATGCCTGGGCCAGTTGTACTGCAAATGTACCAACTCCACCAGCTGCAGCGTGAATCAATATGGTGTCTCCCTTGTCAACGCCAAGTTCCTGTAACGCAGTATGAGCGGTTTGACCAGAGGCTGTTATTGCACCAGCCTCCTCCCAAGGCATGTTTTGTGGCTTATGCACAATCTGATCAACACTAACCACCACATATTCTGCATAGCAGGCTAGTAAAGCCCACCCAAGTACTTCACTGCCGACAGAGAAGTCTGTGACTTTATCCCCGACTTGATCAATAATTCCTGCGAACTCGTTACCGAGAATCTGTGGGTACCGCACCTCCAAACCTGGAGGTGCCCAGCCACTACTACGCACCTCCAAGTCGAACGGCTGGATTCCAGCAGCCCTGATCCGGACCCGAACTTGCCCTGCACCAGCATGAGGGTTATCAAATTCCATTACTTTCAAAACATTTGGAGGGCCAGAAGCAGAAATTGCAGCGGCTTTCATGCTATATCCCTCCTTAAGGGGGAGGGGTTCCAGCTCATGGTGGTACGGGATTGAGTATAAATTAGGTAATCGAACTTTTTACCATCCAGACGCGCGAAATTTAAAATCTCTTTTTCTTGTTTGATAGGGTCAAGCGATTGAATCGTCTGATCTTTATTCATAGATAATGTCCCTTCATATTAGTTTAAAATGTAATCCTAGGATTACGAATTAACACGATCTGTTATTGAACGATCATTGAATGTCAACATTCAACTAAGAACCTCTATGGTAAATCCACCCGGGGCTTTAACATAGAATGTCCAGCGATGAGCCCTTTTGGGCGGTTTTACATCAAATCCATCATTCTTCAAGTGCTGATAGATCTCGTTCACCCGTTCCTCGCTTTCCTGCAAAAAACCTATATGAAAGGACTTCGGGTAACTGACCTGAGTACCTTTCATCAATGCAAGCAATAATCCATCTTCGTCTAACAGTACAGCGAATGAATCGCCATGCGTGCTCTTGGTTTGCAGTTCAAAATATTTCTCTAAGAACTCTCGAGCAGCGTCAACGTCAGTGACCGTTAGATTGATATGGTTTAGTTTCAAAGGTTACACTTCCTCTCTATAGTTATGGTCTTTTACTCCCTATATTCACTTTTTAAGAATGCTTTCACAAAACTGGAAGTAGTTAATCAATAATGCTTATAATCAAAACAGGATAATCCTCTAAAATCTTTGCAAGCTTTTATTGCTTACATGTTTTATTCTATAATTAATTATTAATAAATAAAAAGACATATTAATATATCTGTATATATACTCGAGTATATGAATGAAGGAGTGACGGGCATGGAACTGTTGCAACTGCATTATTTTCTAAAAGTCGCGAAGTTAGAGCATATGACGAAGGCTGCACAAGAGCTTCGCATCGCGCAGCCTGCTCTCAGCAAAACCATCGCTAGATTGGAAGAGGATTTGGGTGTACCATTATTTGATCGCAAAGGAAGGAATATTAAACTCAACTCATTCGGAAACGCGTATCTGAAGAAAGTAGAAATGGCACTCATGTTACTTGAAGAGGGCCGAAGAGAAGTTGAAGATCTTGCGGGAATGGAAAGAGGGCGTGTTTTTTTAGCAACAACAACCCATAAATGCTTTTCTGATGTAATAGGTTCTTTTATATCCTTGCACCCTGATGTCAAACTTCAAATCACTCAAGCTTCAGAGAAGGAAAAGGTGCAACAGCTCCGAAATGGAGAAATCGATTTTTGTATCACTTTCCCTCCCATTGAGCAGGCGGGGATAGAGGGATTGTCCTTTCTCACTGAAAAAATCTTACTAGCTGTTCCTCATACACATCGATTTGCTAATCGGAGCAACATAGACTTGAGTGAAGTAGCTGATGATCCTTTTATTTGTATAAAACAAGGGAATCCATTCCGAGAAATGACGGATGAATTTTGTCAAAAAGCAGGATTTACCCCGAATATTATATGTGAAGTTGACGAACATTCTGCAGTAGATTATTTCATCCGGATGGGAATTGGTATTGCATTTATGCCCGAAACCTTAATTAAAAAAATAAAGACGTCATTTCATTTAGTGCAAATCGATAATCCTATTTGTCAGCGTACCTACCAAATCGCATGGCTTGAAGGGCGCTATATGTCCGTGGCGGAACGTAAATTTCGGGAGTTTTTTGTCCAGAGCTTTACTGGATTAAGGAAGTAATAAACCTTTAGTTTAGATTCAAAATTTATCAGCCTAAAGCTCTAAATATTAGGAACCGGAGGTAAAAGGTTGAACTTGGCTGTCTCCTTTCTTAACTTTCAGGCCAATGATGGATTCATACTTTATCATACCTCTTCTTACATAGATTCACTAGTAGCCTCTATCTAGTAGTTGATAAAATTGAAGGTTATTAATAAGAAGTGAAATAATGCTTTTAACATATTAGGACTTTTTTGCAATAACATAAGCAGACATATTTCCCAGAAACTTATTGAACGATTTTCCATTAAAGGGCGCTTTTCTGAAGTAACTAAAGCTTAATCTCTCACTTATAACACCCGAGAAATTAAGCTTTTTATATTTGTATTTCCTTAACGTTGTAAATCTGCGTTTTGCTGGTGGTACCCCTAATAAAATGATGGACTACTATATTTTCTTATATATTTCTGCATATATTACTTTTAATTCCTGACGGAATTGTTTATTTTCACTTTCTAATTTTTTAATACGACGACGAAGCGATGCAATAATAGCTTTCTTGTTGGCATCATTAATCTCTTTCTTCATGTTTTTAGACATGAATACTTGTGTTTATTGTTGTCGTAAGGTTTCCACTTGTTTACGAAGTTGAGGTGTATTATAAAGAGTTGCTTTAGAAATCCCTGCCTCTTTAGATACAGAATTAAAATTAATTGATTGCGATGATTGAATAAGTTGTTGAATAGCTGCCTCTACTTTTTGTTTGGTATCAGCTCTTCGTGCTCTATGAACTGCTTGCAACTGCTCTCTCCGGTTATACTTAGTCATTTTGTCTACCTCGTTTTCGTTTAATGCGTTCTTGTCTCCCAAAGATGATATTACCTTGGCGGAGATTAGTTAAGATACCTTCATATCGATGAAGATTCTTTTCTTGCTTTTCAACCATATCCCTGCGTCCGTACTGCTTGGCAGCTTCAATAGCTTTTGCAGTGGTTTTTACATGTAGTTCATATTTTTGTATATCATACTCTGAAAAACCAATTGCTAAATCCCTACAGAGATTGCCTCCATTGCATGTAAGACAAGGTGGAGCTTCCATATGTGGACAATTACCTTTTAACCGAGCATGACACGTACCATAAGGGTTGTCCATTGCATTAAGTTTATGGTCTATCCATAAAGCTTGTAAGATATCTTCGGGAATATCTGCATCAGGTTGAATTTCTTGTACAGTACTGATGAAAGCTCTGAATTAAAGAAGAAAATGAAATTAAGTGAACTGATTAATATTCAGTTTGTCTAAACAAAAAACTAATTGTTAAAGTAACTTTACACTTATACAATTAATAATTAGAAACCAGAATCCACCAATTGACAAAAAAATCATTTTATGCTATAATTTACAACAACTAAATTAACGTATATAATAGGATTCTCCTGGCCAGGAGAATCCTATTTTTTTGTTCTAAATTGAAGGAGCGGGTTTACATGAAAAAAGATGAATCCAGTTTAACTTCATTGATATCTACTTTTGGCAGAGCTTATCACAGTCAATTTGATACACCTAAAATCTTTGATGACTACCTAGCTAAAGAGTTAATTTCTCAACAAGAATTCAATAACATTAAAGAGAATATGATTCAAGGAATACATTTCTTCAACAAAGATATAGCACATGAACTTAAAGGAAATGCAGAGGGAATTTTAAAATGGATTAACCAAGTTCAACTTTCTCCAACTCCCTTGGCACGTGCTGCATATTGTGAAAAGGTATTACTAAATGAAATAGAGTTAGGGTTAGAACAATATGTCATCCTTGGAGCTGGATTGGATACTTTTTGTTTTAGACATCCAAAGTTGCAACCCCATCTAGAGATATTTGAAATTGATCATCCTTCTACACAGCAATTTAAAAAGGTCCGCTTAAATCAAGCTAAATTTGAGGTTCCGGCTAATCTTCACTTTGTTCCTATGGACTTCACTCAAACGTTCTCTTATCAATCCCTAATAGACGAAGGATTTGGTAATAAAAAAACGTTTTTTAGTCTTCTAGGTGTTTCTTATTATTTAACGAAAGATGAAATTTCAAGCTTAATCAATCATTTATTTGCTGAAGTCCCTGCAGGAAGTTCCATTGTCTTTGATTACGGGGATGAAAACCTTTTTAAAGAAAAAGGTTTCTCCAATAGAGTTAAAAACATGATAAAAATGGCCGAAACAAGCGGAGAACCTATGAAGTCTTGTTTTTCCTATAAGGAATTAGAGCATATGTTAGAAAAATCACGGTTACTTATTTATGAACATTTATCTCCCTCTCAGATTCATGAGCTTTATTTTTCCAAACGAGGAGATTACTTATCAGCTTTTGAAACGATTCATTTTCTTCACGCTGTGAAAAGGTAAATCATCTATAAAACAAATAATGTATCTATACGAACATGAACTTAAAAGGCTCCTTTGCATATTGAGAGCAAAGGAGCTTTTTTTGTTAAAGATGATATTTTGAAATAGATCTCTACTTTATAAGAGAAATTTCATTTAAAGCTACACCGAAGAGTTATCCTTCGACGTTGAGACGTCTAGCACTATAATAAATAGGATTCCAATAAGAACTCACTTGATAATTTGTAATTCGAACCCCTTCAGTTCTTGAAACAACAGCTATTTGTCCATTTCCAACATAGATAGCGGGAATGATGCTGCTAGATTTGAAGAATACAAGATCTCCTGGTCGCAAATCTTCTTCTTTTACTTCTTTTCCTTCTTGAAGCATGTTTTTCCCATAACGAGGTAAATTAATGCCTATTTGTTTATAAACATATTGAACAAATCCACTAGTATCAAATCCTTCAGGTGATGTACCTCCTGATTTGTAAGGAACATTTAGAAGATCTATCGCTTCTTTAACAGCTGGGATATCCTTAGGGATGACTAGATTTCTCACTCTTCTAATACCAGCGAATTTTTCTGTGTAGAAATTATACGATAAGTAATTGATTCTCACCTCTGCTGAGCCTGTTCTTGAAGCATGAATCATTTGATTATTTCCTGCATATATTCCCACATGAGAAATGCCTGGACGATGTGTATTTTGGAAGAATACGAGATCACCTACTTCAATGTCTTCCTTTTTAACAGGTGTACCTAGCTCCCACTGTTGTTCAGGTGCTCCAGGTAAGTAAATGCCAAGCGCTTTTTCATACACATATTTTGTAAATCCAGAACAATCGAAACCACTTGGTGTTTTACCACTTTCAACGTAAGGGGCTCCCATATATTTTAAGGCCTCACTGATTAGTGGATCTTCACGATCAATATTCCGAACCTCTGTTATTCGTTTAGCTCCATAAAAACGGCTATTCCAATAAGAAGAATCTTCAAAATCAATTATAGTTATGCCTTTTGTAGACGAACTATAAATCATTCTTCCCTTTCCTACATAAAAAGCTGTTGTTGTAATATCTCCTGTATCGGAATTTTTAAAGAAAAGAACGTCGCCAGGCTGAAGATTTTCCTTTGATATGTTTTCTCCTAAACTCCATTGTTCACTAGAGTTATCCGGAATTTTGAGATGCAGAGCTTGTTCAAATACATACTGAACAAATCTTGCCGAATTAAAACCTTCCTCAGGTGTCTTCCCATTGCTTGAATAATCAACTCCAATGTACTTCATCGCTTCTTTTAAGAGCGGGGATTCAACTTGATAAAGATTGTTAGAATCAAGTCGTTTAGCTCCGATATATCTATTAGAGTAGTAGCTTCCCTCTGTTAACTCAGCTTTTATAACCCCTTTTGAGACGGAACTAATGATTATTTCATTATTACCATTATAAATGCCAACACTTGTGACGTTTTCTGTATTTTCCCCTTTAAAAAAGACAAGATCACCAGACTGGAGATTTCCCTTTTCTACATCTTTACCAAGCTCGAATTGTTCTCTTGGATACAGGGGTAACTCCACACCTTTAGCTTCTTTAAAAACATATTGAACTAACCCACCCGTGCTGAATCCTTGATTGGGTTCTTGCCCATCTGTAAGATAAGAAACACCCAAATACTTTTGAGCTGTTTCTGAAACACTTTGTTCTTCATTCGCAAAGGCTGCATTGGGGAGGAAAATAAATAGAAAAAAGATGCCTAGAAATAAATATGCATGAAACCATTTTGACAAATCTCTCACTCCTTCGTTTTTTACCTCTCCATTATTCCGTCAATCACATTTGGATACAATAGTTAAAATCTCCTGTTTTTTGTAAATCAGTTAATGTAAGTGCTCTTCAGGAAGACAATTACCTATAAGTGATTATCCCCAATACAAGTAGAAGAAAGAATATAATGACCTATAGACTGAATTTATCGATAGTGAAAAGAGTTGATTTCATTTGAATTTTGTAGGGACAGGTACCCTTTTATAGAATGAATAGAAATATCTAATACTCTTTGTAATGTAACATTATTAAATTTCACAGTTAAACTAAAGCTGTCATACCAATCATTATCACCTGTCACTTTTGCCAGGATGATAAGTTTTTCTTTCCTAACATAATAACGAACAATATTTGAAGGGAGGTTATAAGCCAACCTATATCTTCATTTTTGAAATATTTATCTTTTATAAACTTTCCCGTTCTTCTAAAATACGACTAAACAATACCCTCATAAAAAAGCAGGCTATCCAGCTTTCTTTGGACAACCTGCTTTTTACGAATATTTATCCTCACTTAAATAATACAATTAAGCAGAGAGCTGCAGCAATAAATGGATTAGAAGTTGGAGTAGTAAGAGTAGGCTCATTTACTAGTGTTGCCACTCAATGGTTGCCCTATATCATAAAAGAGTTCCAAGATGATTATGCAAGTATTGAAGTGAAATTACTTGAAGGGGATTATTCTACATTAGAAAAGTGGATTTCAACAGGCATAATTGATTGTAGTTTCCTTGTTTCACCTTCATCTAAGTCTTTTGAATTTCAACCGTTGAAAAAAGATAAAATGGTTTGTATTCTGTCAGACGAGCACCCTCTTCATAGACAAGATAAAATCTCTTTTGAACAAATAGAAAGAGAACCCCTCATCATGCCTAAAGAATCTTGGGATAATGAGACACGTCAGATTTTCCGGGAAAATAACATCAAGCCCAAAGTGAAATTTGAAGTTTCCGATGATCAAGCAATTATGGCAATGGTGCAAAACAATTTAGGTATTAGTGTCCGCCCAGAAATGACGCTAACTCATATTCCTGATAATGTTCATGTTGCTAAGTTAGAGAAAGATTGTTTTCGGCTTATCGGTATTGCTGCTAAGCCCAACAGTTCTCCCGCAACTAAAACATTTATCAAGTATGTTTATTCATGGATAGAAGAACATCATTTTTTAGATATTTGATTTTATAGATACTAATAGTTGTACTTCTTCTTAGTAGAGGAACCTAACGTTTTTACCCTATTTTTCTTAGCTGTATTAATAGAATAAATGAAGTGAAAAGCAGGATCACTACGTCCTTAATATTTATTTAAAAATTCATGACGTTTTTCAATACGCTTTTCAATCCTTTCTAAAGCTTGCTTATCTTGAAGTAATGCTTCCCTGTTTTCTTTTACTAATTCTTTAAACGTCTTTTTATTTTGAAGTTGTCTATTTATCATCTCAGTCTCCTTATGTTTTATAGAAAATGCTTATGAAATCATAACTTTAGGCTTACCTATTTTATTAGCCTCATAAAGATAAAAATTAACAAATTTCCTTTATTTCAGATAAAGAAATAGAATAGATTTGCTGATTTTTATCTTTTATAAAAAGGGTTTGTTGATACAAGTCTAGCTGATGAACCTCCCCTTTACATGTTTGTAGGAGTCCATTTCTACAATAAATAACTGTAAGTGAATGTTTGCTCGTAAGTTTTTTTAAAAACATCTCTTTCTCTCCTTTTTGTTGCATTAGTCATTAGCCTTTTGTTCCTCAGTCCCTTTAAACAAATTATATTTTTAATAGCCCTTTTTATCATTGGACTGTATGTAAGCTTTTTCTAAGAATTCTTTCTACATTGTGACTAAAACACTTAAAAAATAAGAACGAATATTTTCTAAGAATAGACAATTTCATGAGGAATAAAGATTGACCAAAAGGCTATATTCTTTATAGTTAAAAGAGCTCTTTTCTTTCTACACCTATATGTTTTATTAATAAGCTGTATTACTTTTTCTATTACGAGTAGTTTTCAATTGCGCATAAAAAATAAGTTATGAAAGCACAAAATACAAAGAAAATTCTAAATAATGATTCTTCAGCGTAATTAATTGCATTTCTAGTATGTCTGTGTAAAAATAGGCATTTCGAAAAGGGTTTATTTTTCTGGATAGTTAGACAAAAAAAGCGAAGAAGAAATTACTTACATCGAATGTAGAATAGCAATACTAAAGTTGGAAATACAGGAGTTGATATAGATGATTACAGCTAAGAAAAACATAGTGAAGTTTAAAGCAAAAGATGGACGTGAGGTGACTATTCGTCCTGCGCAAGCAAGTGATGCAGAGCACATTACAACAGCAGTCAGAGAAATTATTGAAGCTGGGGAATTCATTCAAAAAGATGAACCACGTACAATTCAAGAAGAGCAAAATTTCATTGCGGAAGTAGAAAAGAACAATCATATGTACGTTGTAGCTGAAGTAGAAGGTGAAGTGCTAGGTATTGCTCGTGTTCTAAGAGGCGAAATTAAGATGAAGCGTCATACAGGTCTCTTCCGTACATGGCTAATTTCTAAAGCACAAGGAATGGGAATTGGCAAACAATTTATGAACTATACACTAAATTGGTGTAAAGAAAATAATCTTCATAAATTATCCTTAACCGTTTTTGCTTCTAATGAAGTAGCATATCAATTATATAAAAAAGTTGGGTTTGAACAAGAAGGTATTATGAAAGAACAAGCTTATTTTCATAATGAATATGTAGATGAAATTTATATGTCTATCTTCTTTTCCTAAATGAAACAGACCTATTTTAATCAATTTATAAAGAAGACCCTTATGTTAAGGGTCTTCTGGCTATTTAGGAAGAAAATTGAGTAAAAAAGTCTTTTAATGCCCTATAGTTTTCTTTTTCAATTGTTTCATAGAAACGTCGAACTAATTCTTTATTTGCTTGGACTGACGTTTTTATTTCTTCTTCCCCTTGTCTTAAAAGATGTATTCTCCTCCATCCTCTGGAACTTCAACACGAGAAGCCATACCTTTATCTTGAATAAAGCTGTGTAAATCTTCACGAGACAATCCCCAGTGGTTGACAGCTTCCATGTGAACGACAACAATTTGAGCGTTCGGTGCTGCTTTGTATACTTCGTAGATATCCTCTTTCCCCATAACAAGAGAACCACCTTTAAAGAATTGATTGTCTCCCCCGTTGACTACGATGATCTCTGGATTATGCTTATCAATCTCTTCTTGAACTGCGTCATACCATACTGTATCTCCTGCTACATATAATGTTTTCTCGCTTGAATGTTTAAAAACAACTCCACATACTAAACCTGCAAGCTTTAAAATTTCTCCTCTTCCATGCTCGCCTTTTGTTTTGACTAATTGAATACCTTCAAAAACTGTATCCTCTGTTAACACCTCTATATTTTGAAAACCATCATTTTTAACTTCTTTCGCATCTTCTTCATTTTGAACAAACATTTTAATGTCTTTCGGAAGCACTTCTTTTGCCGCTTCATCAAAGTGATCTGAATGAAGGTGAGTCAAAATAACTGCATCAATTCCATTTATAATGCTGTCAACAGATGTTGGTAAGCTTACTAAAGGATTATTTTGATCTTGTCTTGGTGAATTTGGGAAAGGAGGGTATGTTCCTTTCTCAGCTAACATTGGATCAATTAAGAATTTTTTATTTGCATATTCTACAACTAATGTTGCATTTCGAATGTGTTTAATATTCATGGTTACTAACTCCTTTTTTTTAATATACGGATAGTTTATACTAGGAACACATAGCGAATACAGGGATAAAATCAAGTCTTTTGGCCGTTTCACTTGATTTTTGAAAGGATTTGAATACATGTTAGATCATACAGATATGCGTATATTAGAAGAACTATCCAAGAACAGCCGCATCAAGATGAAAGAGTTAGGTGAGAAAGTTCATTTGACAGGACAAGCAGCTGCTTCTAGAGTAGCTAAATTAGAGGATAGCGATGTGATTGAAGGATATACCATCAAAGTGAATGAAGTGAAAATGGGATACTTTGTGCATGCATTAATTAATATTTTTACTAAAGATACTCATCATCAACCATATTTCTCTTTTGTAAAGAAGCAAGAAAAATATGTGATCAACAATTATAAAATTAGCGGAGATGGTTGTTATCTTCTTGAATGTAAATTCTCATCCAATGAATCATTAGATCAGTTTCTTATCGAATTAAACAAACATGTTAACTATAAATTATCAATTATTGTTAACAACCAATAGGATCTTTATGACTACGGATTTTTTTGCTAAGAAGAGAAAATGAAGGTATATTCGAAGAAATACGAGGTATCAAGACTTCTTTAGTACATAAGCTATAATCTAAAAAATTATATAAGCCTCTTATTTTCATGTATGTAATATTAATTCCTAATATAACTCTAACATTTAATTACTATAATTAAGAATTTCAATAAATATCTTATTAAACTACTAGAGGTGTCGTCTCCAAATCTAGACTCGGAAACAACACTCCTATTCATAGAAATTCATTTTATGTATTCATATCAATCTTTTGGATTAATAATAGCTAAAACTTGATGATCTTCCCATTTTCCGTTTATCTTAATATTTTTTCTAGCAATTCCTTCTTTATGGAAGCCTGCTTTTTCTAGTACACGTATAGAACCAATATTATGAGGTTGTACTCCAGCTTCTATTCGATGTAACTTTAATTCATCAAATGCATAATTTACAATTAACTTTGTAGCCTCAGTAGTAAATCCTCTTCCATTATATTTTCTGTCTAAAAAATAGCCAATAACAGCACTTTGAGATGACCCTCGGATAATATGAAAAAGATTGATCGTCCCTACTAGTTTGTCCTCATCATTTTCAAAAATACCAAAATAATAGTCTTGATCTTGTTTTACATATTCAGCAGCTTCTTTGATTCTTTTCACTTGACCTTCAATTGTATAGAAGTCGCCACTGCGGGTCATGGCGAACTGTTCAAAAAATTTGCGGTTCTCTTTTTGCAAATCCAGCAGTGATTGGGCATCATCAGCGGTAAATGAGCGTAGATGTATATTTTCTCCTTTAATCATAAACTTCTCCTTTTCAGTTTGTAAGTTGATTTGGTATTAGCGAGCAACGTTATTGTATATAACCTCAGCAACTGTTTTCATTTTATTTAAAGACCACATCATAATTCAGCTATAAATAAACCTAATATTTACACAATCTCGAAATTCAGTAATTCATGACTCTTCTCAAACATCATGAGGATTGAATAATCTTATTTCATCATTTCCAAACATTCATGTATTTCTTTTTGTACTTATCATCCTCTTCTCTTTCAATCAGCTTCATTGCCTCTTTTTTTATCTCTTCATCTTCCACTTCCTCATATAAATTTTTAAGACCTTGCATAATGTCAAATCGAATTAAAGTGTAATTTTTTTCGTTTTCACACGTATGAAAGCGATCAATAAAATGAGTAAGTACCATTTTATTTTGCTCAAATCCTGCTAGTCCCAATCGCCAAATCGCTTGTAATGCGTGCCTTGCTGTTACAAACTTTTCGTCCCTTGTTACTTTCCATAGTGCTGGAAAATCTTTTAGTATTCTTTTCTCCTCATCACTAATGGCTAAATTAGCAAGAAATTGAGCAGCTCTAGATCGTTTATGGGGATCTGAATCTGTAAGCCATTCTTTTAATTCGTCCCAAACTTCGTACACCCATCCTACTTCTTCATTTGTAAGAGCTAGTATATTTGTATATGCCTCGTATTGAAGCTTTTTGTCTTTTGCGCCTAAATTTTCAAAATAAGACTGTACTTTATTATCCATTCTCATTTCTCCTTTAAAGATGTAATTCTAGAGCTAAACTCAGAAACGATACTAATCAATTTTCACTTTCTTTAAGTATATCCTGAAAAAGCAGTATAGCAGTACAGAGAAAATCCAATTATTATGTCTTACACTTTTGTTATCCATAGCTTTTCTGGAAAAAGTAACTTTCCGCTCTTTCTTCTCCTTATGACTTTTGTTCACATCCTTACATCCATAAAAACGAAACAAGCTACAAATATAGTTATGGCTAGCATATTTACAATTGAAACTTTCACGTCTTATTACGCAAGCTTGTGAGTTCGTCCATAAAGGAAAGACAAATTATCTTTTTCATATTGTACATACAACCCCAGTCTTACTATTTTATCAGTCTAAGATCGCTTACTTCTCTAATACATCCCCCATATAATAAATATACATTGTTTGATATCCATACAGTTTATGTAAATAACTCCATTAAAGGAGGAAGGAAATAAACAGTTATGCACCATATTTCTTAATGACCGGAATATTTATTCTTATAATCCGCACGATTTTCTTTGCACGAAAACAACACGTTGTATTGAAAAAAGTAGGGTTTATATGTTGGATATCTCTCGTCTTTTATTTTCTCATCGAATATATCGTTATTCAGGCAAGTACCGTTCCCTACAGTTTTTTTCAATAACCGATGAGTGATCTTGGATTAACAATGTGTAGAAAGAACACATACATTCTTGCTTCTTATGAAATCTGCTCTCCTTATCATTTGCTAATGAATTGGACATTTACGATTACAGGTCTTGTCATTTTAACAGGGAGCATTGGGCTACATCAATTTTGGCCTCATAAGCAAAAAACTAAGATTGCCACTGCTTTGCTTATTATCTTCGGAATAAGCTATAGCATTTCTGGAATTGTCCCCGCTGATCTTCATTTTCTTTGGCATACGCTCTCTTCTTTTCCAGGAATGATTGTTCAAATCCCCGCCCTCTTAATAATTGGTACATCTATTTGGAAAGCAAGGCCGAAATTAGCACTGTGGACTTTTTTCTGTTCGTCTGTCACCACGATTTCACTTCTTCTAATCCTTTTACTTCCTTTATTTTATGAGCTTCCTGGGGGACTATTACAGCGAATACTATATGGAGTCGTTTATTTATGGATGACTGTTACAGCCGTTGTTCTTTGGAGAAAAGAGTATATAAACGTAAAAGATACACCCTCTAAGTACACTTCTAGAAAAATATAATTCTTGTTTATACTTCTATAATTCAGGCAATGAACACTTGGATATATAAGATATATAATAAGAAGCATTTATCTACTGATGTGTTTAGTCAATCATGATTAAACACATCAGCTATTATACATAATTTTCTTTCCCTTTTTACTGTTGCCGCCTCTAGAGAATTATGAATTAGATTGATGATACAAATACACACTTGATCCTTTTAAAACCCATTGAGCAAGATACTTTTGAGATATATAATAGATTCATATGGAAAGCATTACATCTCAAAAAAACGATGTCTTTCGACTTTACAAACTCTAAGCGAGAAATTTTTGTACCATTCTCTTTTCCCCTTATCTTGTGCTACCCTGTGTGCTGAGTTTTCTTTCCAAGCTTTTATTGATTCTAGAGAATCCCAATAGGAGATTGTAATTCCTAACTCTTGATCCCTGGCACTTTCTATCCCTAAGAAGCCCTTCTGCTTAGAAGCTAATTCTACCATTTTGTTTGACATTACTTCATACCCTTTATCCCCTTCAGTCCGCTGTGAAGTGAAAATCACTGCAAAATAAGGTGGTTCAATATTTCGAGCCGTGCCAACCATATGTTTTCCCCCTTTGAAAAGTTGAAGTACATTCGATATTGAAAAATTCAATAGCATTAAGCATCTTAATATATTTATACAAACGAATTTATATAATGATGGCTAATCAGAGCTTAAGGTGCCTTTGTAGGAGTACCTTGATGAAAGATCATTTGCCAGTGTTCACCTGTTAACTTCCAAATAGAACTGCGTAGGGAATATTCCATAGAGGCATGTTTAAGTAATCTAAAGGTAGTTAAAACAATGTGGGATGCTAATAGTTTAATCTCAAAGTCTGTTATCGTCATTTCGTCTACAGTCTCTTCATTAGGAAGTCTACCTATCGTTATTTCTTTATTAAAAACACGTCCTGAACTTCCAAACTCCACAAAGTCATGTGCTAAAAGCTCCTCTAACTCTATAACAGATTTGCGCACGTCTGATTGTAGCAATTTTTCTTCAAGAACATAAAGATGTTCTTTCAGTGCTATCTCTTTCATGGAACACTCTCCCTTCATTAACCACATTTATAAGCTATTATATAAAAAATAATACAATATGATGTAAAATAGAATGGAATGAGGAGTCACTTTTTTCTTTGTGTCGACTTCAATTGTTCCAAATGTTTCGGTGATCCCAATATAATTATTTTTAATTGAGGAAAGGCTCAATCCAGAGATATTGTAATATTCTATACGTTCAATTATATGAATGTCTGTTCTTTACATCGTCCATCCTTTCTTTTAGATCGCTTTCTCTCCTAAACGCGCTATTTTTTCGAGCCATGCTTGTTTCTTGCCAGTGCTAAGAAATTTAAGAGATCCTATTGTACTGATGCGCACAGGCTTTACTCCACAAAACTCTAATATGCCTTTTTTCATGAGAGTATGCCCAGCCTTTTTATAGACAAAATGATAGTACCATTTAGGCGTATCCATCGTTACAATAAGCCTCGCTGTTTTATTTTTCAATAATTTATCCCATAATGGAGAGCTCTTTCGATATTGATAACTAAAGCCTGGCAGGAATGTACGATCAATGAACCCTTTTAATACCGCAGGCATTGTTCCCCACCAAGTCGGATAAACAAAAACAAGGTGATTTGCCCATAAAATCAATTCTTGTGCTTTTAATAAATCCTCTTCTAATTCCATTCTCTTTCTATAGCCATATCTTAAGTTAGGATCAAATGTCATCTTACCAATCTCAAGTTTTTTCACGTGCATTCCTTTTGAAAGGGCTCCTTTTTCATAGTGCTCGGCTAGAGCAGAGCAAAAGGAATCTACATTAGGATTTCCTTGTATAATTAATACTTTCTTCACGTATTCACTTCCTCTCTTATATGTATCTTATAACAATAATTATACTTTAAAGTTATTTATTCACAATTTTATCAATCTATCTTTATGAGCACCTCATAAGGCTACTAAGCTCAAACATAATAAACGTCTCTTCTCAAAGAAATACTACTTTGAAAAGAGACGTCTATTATATCCTTATGTCACTATAAAGTTCTTTGGCTAAAACGCCCCTCCATTTTTATCATCTTATCTCCAATCGATAAGGCTATGAATTTCTGATGAATTTAGTTAATACTCTTTTATACTCTTCCATCTCATCACTACCTGTAACAGGTTCAATCTGTTCCAATGAGGAAAGAGAACTGTTAATGATAAATTTACGAGGAGAAGCGTTATCCTGTAATACTTCATCATAAATAAATGTAATAAATTCTAAACACTCTTTTTGTTTCGTTTCGTCCGCAACATTGTTCTTCACAAAACGTTTCAACGCTGCTGTTACACGGATAAATTCAGTTGAAGAATGCTCGTCCTTTCGCTCCTCAAATAAAGAAGCGATTACCTTTTCATCAAACAGGGGATCTTTATTCCCAATCTCTTTTTCCATCATTCCCTTAATATGTTCCATGCAATAACGAACAGCATGTTCAATTGTTAAAGAGGTGTTTAACATTTTATTTGTTCTAAGAACATTATTAAGCATCCCGTCAAATAACACAGCTCCATCAAATAATTGAGGATAGTTTCCTTTTGGGAAGATTTGTTGAAATCGTTTATATATCCAATTTAAAGTTGAGATTTTCAGTTCTTCTATATAACGAAAAATCTTTCTTTCGTTCAAGACTAATGTTGTTTCAATAATCTTAGATATGTTATTTTCTGCTATAAAATGCATCATAAAAATCATTTGTTTCTCAAACATGTGACAATCGCTATCGGTATGTTCATCCGCTAATTTTTCACGTTTTACGATCATCGATTCTTGTAAAGTAGACAGCAATGATAATAAAAGTTCACTTTTAGATGAAAAGTATTTATAAAATGTTCCTTTTGAAATACTACTTCGTTCTAGAATATCTTGGATGGAAGTATCAAGGTATCCTTTTTCTATAAAAAGTTTGTGTGCTTCTTCTAAAATGTCTTGTTGTTTCTTGTTCATCTTATGACTCCTTTATTCATACGTTCTCTTCTATTTAATATATCTTATATAGCTTTTACATTATAGAATTTTTCTTATTCCTTGATGAATGAATCAAAATAATTATATACTTGTAGTACAGTTATTATACCAGTAGTACAAAAATGAACTAACGGTATAATAAAAATTAAAAATTTCGTAAAAGGGAAATTTTTAATTTTTGTACTTATAAAGAGATTACAAAAGAAGCATGTAGAAAAACAAGAAGCTCTGTTAGAGGATGCTCTATGAAAGGAAGATTATGATGGATAATTCAAATCAAGGTTTACCAGAAAAAGAAGTATTAGGATTACTTAGTGGCAAAAATGGCGAAGATCCATTTCCTTTATTCGCACAACTTCGAGAAAGAGGACCTGTTATCTCTATTCCATCTCCAATACCTGGCACAAATCATCAAGCATGGTTGGTTACACGTATGGAAGAAGCCATGCAGCTATTAAAAGATCACACTCACTTCACTGTAGATCAAAGTACAATTGAAGGCCAAGTAGATATTCGGGAAAGTAACGGTGATGCCTCTGCTCCACCTACCTTTTTAACTGGAAAATCAATGCTTTCCGTTGATAACCCGGATCATAAACGATTGCGTAGACTTGTATCTAAAGCTTTTACACCACGTTATATGGAAAGCTTGCGTCCTCGCGTCCAGAAAATTGCTGATGAGTTGCTTGATCAAGTTATAGATAAGGGTGAAATGGATATTGTAAAAGACTACGCTTATCCGTTACCAATTAACGTGATTTCCGACATGCTTGGCGTGCCTCAATCAGATCAAGGAAAGATTCATAAATGGTCTTCAGCTATTGCGCATGGTTTAGGACTAGGAAGAAAAGAGCCAGGAGTTGCAGAACAAATAAAAGCTTTCGGTGAATATATCGCAAAGCTTGTCGAAGACAAGCGTCATCACCCTAGTGATGACTTAATTAGCCAGCTGATTGCGATTGAAGAAGAGGGAGATAAACTTAGCATAGAAGAACTTCTTTCAATGATTTCTCTATTGATTTTTGCTGGCCATGAAACAACTTCAAACCTGATCGCAAACGGAACTTTAATATTACTAGATCGCCCAGAGCAGCTTAAAAAACTTAAAGAAGATGCTGATTTAGTTCCCTCAGCTGTAGAGGAATTGCTTCGTTTTAACGGTCCTGCCACAATAGCAGGACCTCGCTTTGCTACTGAAGATATTGAATTTGCTGGGCAGCAGATTACTAAAGGAGACATGGTTATTCCGATATTAAAATCAGCAAACCGAGATGAACTCAAATTTGCAGATTCAGAAGATCTCAATATTACGCGCGAAATTAAACAACATCTTGCTTTTGGACACGGCATTCACTCATGCCTAGGTGCACCGTTAGCCCGTATAGAAGGAGACGTTGCATTTTCTACTCTTTTAAAACGTATGCCTCATCTACGACTCAGCGTTCCTAGAGAGAACGTTAACTGGGAGTTCACTTTAAGTTCACAAGGATTATCTTCCCTTCCTGTTGCTTTTTAATCAAAATGGTGCAAGAAAGACACTTTAGCTAGAGATTTATGAAAAAAGCACCCTTGCTAACAAAGGGTGCTTTTTCTTTTTTACTGAGCTTCTCCTACAACAGAAAAGCGTTGCTTTATATGTTTTGGATTTTCGATTTCATCTACAACTGCAATGGCATAATCCTCATAGCTAATATAGCTTTCTCCTTTGTTGTTTAGGATAAGCTGCTCCCCACCTGTTTTGTACTCACCCGTTCTCTTTCCTGCTGGATCAAAAAAAGCAGCTGGACTAAGGTGTGTCCATTTTACATCTTCAGTCTTTTTAAATTCATCTAAGCTTTTCCCCATATTTGTAGCTGTTGGAAGATATGCTTCAGGAAAATCAGGAGTGTCAAATAAGCGCGTTTTTTCTTCCTTATCAACATAAAGACTACCTGCTCCACCAACAACAATTACTCTTGTATTTGTTCCTTTTAGAGCTTCCATTAATACTCGACCTGCTTCAATATGCTGCTGTTCTTCTCCATGTGGTGCATTGAAAGCATTTACTACTACATCAAATTTTTGAAGATCTTCTTTCTTTAAATCGAAAATATTCTTTTCTAGAACGTCTACTTCTTTATTCTCTATCTTCCCTGCATTTCTTACAATCGCTGTTACTTCATGATTTCGATCTACAGCTTCTTTCAAAATTAAGTTCCCTGCTTTACCGCTTGCTCCAATAATACCAATCTTCATCTTTATTCCTCCTAAAAAATTAACTTGTAACTACTTTTATTACATGTAACAATGATAATTACAAGAGTGATTTTTGTCAATAGAAAAATCACTCCCTTCTATCCTTTCCTTCTTTTCGTGTATAATAATGCTTGTAACTTCTATCAAATGGCTAGAATATGTGCAAGGAAGGTGACTGACATGTCTATAAGCAGCCGATTCTCTGTCGGAATTCATATATTATCTCTTTTAGAACTAAACAAAGAAAACGTTAATTCCTCTGAATGGATTGCCAAAAGCGTCAATACAAACTCTGTTGTCATTCGTAAAATTATGGGGATGTTAAAAAATGCAGGATTAGTGAACGTTCGCCCTGGAGTTGCTGGAGCAGAGCTTGCCAAAGAGCTTTCTGCTATTACGCTTCTTGATGTGTACAAAGCAGTGAACGTTGTGCAAGAAAATGAGCTATTTAGTGTACATGGCAACCCAAACCCAGAATGCCCTGTTGGAAAAAACATTCAAGAAGCGGTGATGCCGATCTTCACAGCTGCACAATTAGCACTTGAAAAATCGCTCGGAAATGTGACCCTTGAAGATGTTGTAAAAGATATTAAACAAAAGACCGACACAGAGGGCACAAATACAACATGCTAAAATAAAAAAGCAGGAGGATAGCTTAGCTATCCTCCTGCTTTTTTTAAAACATTTTATCCTTTGATACTTTCTTTCTTCATCATCCCAAATACTTGCTTCCAAGACATCTTCTCACTATATTTCATAACACCTCGTTTGTATAAACGGTTCGCAATAACACTTAGAAGAAGGGTTGTGACGATAATAATGACAATTCCTAAAGCAAGTTCCCATCCAGCTGCACTTCCCATTAAATAGCGACTAAACATAAGGGTTGGTGTAAGAACAGGAATGTACGAGCAAATTGTAATATAACTTGCCGTCGGATTTCCCATTGTCATCATTCCTAAAAAGAAGTTTGCAAGTGAAATCATCATCAGAGGGGACGTAAAGTTTCCAATATCTTCTGAACGAGATGCAAGTGACCCTAATGCTGCATAAATCATTCCATTTAACATAAATCCACTTAAGAAGAACAAGATAAATAGAAGAGTAACCGAAACGGTAAATCCACTTACATCAATAAAATCTAAGGCCATGCTATCTGCCCATCCCAGTGACTGCACAACCAGGAACGAAGCTAGTATAACGAGAATATTCGCAAGACCAACAAGCATATTTGAAATGATTTTTCCGTACATCATTGTAATAGGTTTGACTTTTGTAATCATGATTTCCATTACGCGGCTGCTTTTTTCACCGACAATCCCATTTGCAATCCCTATCCCATACATAAGGATAAACATGTACATTGTGAAAACAAATACCCAGACAACTCCTGTTGGTTTATCATCTGTATCTGAATCTAACACTGTGTCTTTAATAGTAATTGGCGTTTGCAGTTCTTTTAATACATCTCCAGAAATGCCTTGTTCAGTTGAAACCTTTGCACTGTACTGCTGTTGAAGAGTACCTTGTAGCACGGTTGTAACTGAAGCTGGCGGTGTAAATTCATAGCGCTGTTCAAGAACGGGCTTCCCTGATTGTTCATCAATAATATAAAGGGCTTCATAATCCCCATCTTTTACACCTAGCTCTGCTTTACTAACTTGATTACCTTTTAAAAATTTAAACTCGTAATCTTCTTTTAAGTTACCTAACATTGCATTATCGGAAACTTGATAGGTTGTTCCTTTATTTACAATGGCAATCGCGTCTTTCTCTCCATCACTTTTAAAATGTGTAAATCCGAAAAAACCAATTATCGCTATAACAGGAATAATAATACCAATCCAAAAACCTTTTTTCCCAAACTGCTCTTTTAAATGAAACTCAAGTACTTTTCCGAAATTCCCCATTATCTCACCTTCTCCACAAACACTTCATGAAGGGTTGGCTCAAGAAGTGTAAATTCTCGAATAGCGATCCCGCTTGCTTTTACCTCTTGCAGTAGTGCTAATCCTTCTTCATCGCTTTTCACTTTTTGCTCATAATACAGGCCATTTTTCTCCCACTCACTAGAAAGAGGTTGATCAATCTCTGGCAAGACACGAAGATAACGATAGCCATAACTTTCCTTAATTTCTTTTACTGTTCCTTGCACAACTGGGTTTCCAGCTTTCATCATAATGATATGCTGACAAAACTGTTCAACCTTATCCATCCGGTGAGAAGACAAAATAAATGTTTTGCCTTTATGTACTTCTTCTTGAATGATGCGTGATAGTAAATCAGCGTTCACAGGATCAAGACCGCTAAATGGTTCGTCTAAAATGATAATATCAGGATTATGTAGGACGGTTGCGATAATCTGAACTTTTTGCTGATTTCCTTTTGAAAGCTCTCCTGCTGTACTGTTGTGATAATGAGAAATTTCAAAGCGTTCGAGCCATTCCTTAATCTTTTCTTTTGCCTCCTTGCGTTTCATGCCTTCAAGCTCTGCAAAATACAGAAGCTGCTCGCTCACTTTTGCTTTTGGATACAGTCCTCGTTCTTCTGGGAGGTATCCAAAGGTTACGTTCCGTTTAGAAAAATTTTTCCCTTCCCAAAGTACACTTCCCTCGTTTTTTGGAATAAGATCAAGCATCATTTTTAATGTTGTCGTTTTTCCCGCTCCATTACGACCAAGCAAACCAAGAATCTCGCCCCGTGGTAATGTAAAGGAAAGATTATTTACTGCTTGATTAGACCCAAAGCGTTTGCTTAATCCTTCAACTACTAACGTCATGTTTGCACCTCTCTTTTTTAATTAACATGTTTTTAGTTTGCTATTTTTCAAATAACATGCAGTCTAACTTTTCATTTATCCCTCCTTTACTTTTTTATACGAACAACTTCTAAAAAGGTTTCAAACCTTTTCCATTTTTTATCCTTTTTTTCCTAGAAATAATAAGTTCTCCCTAGCTTTCTTACTAATTTAAAAAGATACCAATAAGCGTTGTTATAAATAATACAACAAAAAAGGAAATTATAACGTACCCAATAATTTTAATGCCTTTTGGAGTGTTTTTATGCCTTCCTTTGTATGGATTTCCTGTTACTTTATCTACATGATCTTCAACATCGTTGAAAGGTTCTTTTTCTTTCACATATATCCCCTCCTTCATTCTACGATAACAAACTTTTTCCTTCTTTTTCACACAATAATAACCATTATTTCCAGTCACCTTTTAATGGCCAATGTTTCATCCTCCTATAAAATAGGGAAAAGAATAGTGTAAGGACAAATGATTATACAGAAAAAGGACGGATTTATAATGAAAAACAAGCCTTCGAAAAACGAACTTATTATGTCAATTCTTTTCACTATTATTATGGCTATCTCCGCCCTTTACTTTCTTACAACACAGCAGAGTAAAAACGGTTTGATTGTTTCCCTTCTTTTCACCATCATGGGTGGTTTAATGGTAAAGAAAGCCAAGAAAAATTCACATAAACAAAAAAGCAGAAAGCTTTAAATATGCTTCCTGCTTTTTTGTTTATGTAGCAGAGTTCAATCTTTTTAACACTTTACTTAAACTTTTTTGAAACTCAATTTTCATGTTAAATGCTGTATTTCATAAAAGTTCTCACCTTTGGAAATTTAAATGATAATAATCCTCTAAATAAAAAAATGGAATTCCTGCTTTTTTGTCGAATGGTTAAAATTCTCTCTAGAACTGATAAAAGAAAGGAGACCGTAAAGTGAAAGATTTATCAACACCTAATATGGATATCATTACAGGCATCCTCTATAGTACAGTGTCGGAAAATGTCCTCCGTCTCAAAAAAAGTGTTCAGGATGCAAGCGAAGATGAAATTCATTTCAAAGGAAAAGAGCATAATGAAAATAGTATTGCAGAGCTTTTAAAACATATTGCATATGTTGATCTAAAGTGGGTGTACAGACTGAAATGTGCTCCTATTCCTTCAGAGCTAGAGAAAGAGTATGGGCCCGAGTTAGATGAAAAAGGAAATCTCCCCTCTGCTGAAGGATCTTCTCTCTCCTTTCTCCTTCAACAACTAGACGCTGTTCATCAAAAATTAAAGGAAGTTTGTGTTACATTAAAAGATGAAAATTTAACAAAAGTTGTTTCATATGAAAAAGGAGAAAAAGCAACAATCAGATGGGGACTCTGGCATATGGCAGATCATAATCGTTACCATCAAGCCCATATCAACAAACTCCGTCAAATATATAAAAGAACATAAAGAAAAAGGCATTCACCGCCGTGAATGCCTTTTTCTATAAGGGGAAATTCTTTACAAGAGTAAAGAGGGTTAAACAAAATAAGGGAAAGTCTTGCTACCGCTTTGTTACATTGTAAAAAAGAGTTGTAATTTGACTTTTTTGCTTGTTTTGTTTGACACCTTTATCTTATTATAAAAATGTAATAAAATAAAATGATTAAAATTAAAAAAAGTCATCATTTTTTTTGATGGGAGCCCAACAACAAATGGAATTTAAAGATTTACTTATTTTTAAAACCCTTGCTGAAGAAGGTAACGTCACAAAAACAGCTGAAAAGCTTTGTTACGTCCAGTCGAACATTACCACTCGGATGAAGAAATTAGAACAGTCTCTAGGAGCTACACTCTTTTACCGTCATTCAAAAGGAATTACGCTTACTTCAAAAGGAAGACTTCTTCTAAAAAAAGGAGAAGAAATTTTAAAGCTTGTAGAGGACACGGAAACGTTATTAAAAGAAGAAGACAGTCCAGCAGGTTATTTGACCATCGGCGCTAATGAAACAACAGCACTTGTGCATCTTCCCCCACTTTTGACAACATTTAGCATGCAATATCCTGATGTTCATCTTTCTCTACAAGTTGATTCAACCGAAAACTTAGTTGAAAGCGTTCTTTCTCACGAACTTGACGGCTCTTTTGTTGTAGGTCCTGTACATCATATTGAGGTCGAAACTCTTCCTGTATTAAATGAAAAGCTCGTTATTATTACAAACAGTGAAGAACCTTTTAATGAAACAAATCCAAGTCATCAAACTCTGTTAACTCGCCCAAACTATGTTCATCACGCTCGTATTCATGAATGGCTAAATGGAAATGGAATTAGACCTGCAAGAACGATGGAGTTTAATACATTAGAAGCCATTATTAGCTGTGTAAAAGCAGGACTCGGATTCTCTGTATTAACTAAATCTCTTGCAGACTATCATCGGAATGATGGGTATCTTCATTACCATGAGCTTTCTGCTTCTTCCTTTCAAACCATTTTTATTTATCGAAAAGACGGACTAATCACAAAAGCATTTGATGCTTTTACAAAATCAATTGAAGCTGAGTTTCTCTCTTAAAAAGCACGAATTTTTCGTGCTTTTTTTCTATGAATTATATAGGAAAGGTTTAGCAGACTTCTTCATGAAAAGCGGATGTCTTGGGTGGCGCTCTTTCGTAACCCCAAGCACATGGAGAGGATAAGATTTTAAAAGGGTTAGGACTTTTTCATTTTGCTTCAAAAAAGCTCCATGTATTCCCCATGCAAGAACGATACGCTCTGCTCGATTAGCAGCTTGCAGCAAAAATTGTTCATTACTTGCCCCAACAGGTTCCTTTGCTTTTTTCAGCATTTCAGGTGTGCTTGCTCGGTAGGAAAATAAGTTGACAACTTCAAGCGAACCATATCCCCATTCCTTTGCAAATGCAATACATCTTCTAACAGTAGGATTATCTTTTGTTTCTCCTTCTGTGCTTGGATTAAGCATGATAAAGACAACCCTTGGCTTCGTTTCGTCCCAAATACGCCACAGGGAATAGCGATACACTCTTGTTTCATCTAAGCTTGCGCCTGTAATCATTCTCTAACTCCTTTGTTCGTTTTCTTGAAATCAGTTTACCACAAAAAAACTCCTAGTCGCTCGGACTAGGAGAAGGTAATTATTGTTTATGATGCATTGGTCGAACAGTTACTTCATTTACATTTACATTTTCCGGCTGCGATAAAGCGAAAGAAACGGCTCTTGCAATGTCCCCTGGTTCTAATGGGTTGACAGTACTTTGATGATTTCTACTTATTTCTAATACTTCTTCATCTGTTGTATGACCTGATAGTTCAGTTTCAACCATTCCTGGCGAAACGTTTGTAACGCGCACGCCGGTTTTTGCTAGTTCTTTCTCCAATCCCATTGATAGCGCCCGTACAGCATATTTTGTTGCCCCGTACACAACGTTTGAACGTGATATTTCATGCCCTGCTACAGAAGAAACGTTGACAATATGACCGCTTCCTTGTTCAATCAACTTTGGAAGCACAGCATGAACACCATATAGAACGCCTTTAATATTCACATCAATCATTTTCTCCCATTCATCTACATGATCGTTTTTTAAGAATGAACGATACATAACCCCTGCGTTATTAATAAGAAAGTCAATTCGCCCAAACGCTTCTTGAGCTTTCTTCACCACATTTTCGACTTCTTCCTTTTTCGTTACATCAGCTTGCACAACAAGGGCATTGCTTTTTTCTTCAATTTTACGAGCTAAATTTTCTAACCGTTCTACGCGACGAGCGGATAGAACAACTTGAACTCCTTGTTCAGCAAGCTGTAAAGCAATTGCTTCTCCAATCCCACTGCTTGCACCTGTAATAATCGCTACTTTTCCTTGTATATTCATCTTTTTATTCCTCCTATGTATTTCTTTTCTTTTTCTTTTCTTTTTCTTTCCCTTTATCATCTTAACGTAATCTATTTTTCAATTAAAATAAAAGAGAGCAAAAAATGCTCTCTTTTACCAGCTTGATTTCTTAACACCAGGAACCTGACCTTTATAAGCCAGCTCTCTAAATGCAATGCGTGACATTTTAAATTTGCGCAAGTAGCCGCGAGGTCTTCCTGTTACTTGGCAGCGATTGTTTAGACGAGTTGGCGAAGAATCACGAGGAAGTTTCTTAAGAGCCTCATAATCCCCCTTTTCTTTTAGTTCCTTGCGAAGCTCTGCGTATTTTTCGACCATTTCTTGACGCTTTAGTTCTTTTACTACTTTTGATTTTTTAGCCATAATATTCTCCTTTCAAAAAATAACTTAAATAAAACGTAACCATTACGATTTAACTTCATTAGTTTAACTTATCCATTTCAAAAAATCAACTTATTCGCATCATCTGCCAAACATCATTTCTAGTTTTCAAAATGGCATCCATTAGACAGTGAAGCATCTGTCATGTAGAATTGGATTATCTGTTTTTTAGTGGAAAACAAATTAATAGTCTATTAGAAAGGTTGTTTACGCAATGACACAAAACCCTACAGGTAAAGAACGCTTTGCATTAGCGGCTTTACTTAGCTTATTAGCAATACTCGGCCCTCTTAATATCGATATGTATCTTCCAAGCTTTCCTGACATTGTGAATGACTTGGACACAAATGCATCTCTTGTTCAATTGAGCCTAACAACCTGTCTGATCGGGCTTGCAGTCGGACAGCTCGTTGTTGGACCAATTAGCGATGCGCTTGGGCGCAAAAGGCCCATGGTTGTTTCTATTATATTATTTATTTTAGCTTCTCTTCTTTGCGCCTTCGCTCCAAACATTGTTGTGTTAATCATTGGACGTTTTCTTCAAGGTTTTACAGCTGCAGGTGGAATTGTTGCGTCTCGTGCCGTTGTTCGTGACGTATTTAGCGGTCCTGATTTAACGAAATTCTTTGCCCTTTTAATGGTAATGAATGCAATGGCGCCAATGCTTGCTCCTGTTGCAGGGGGAGCTATTTTATTGCTCCCTAACGCTCACTGGAACTTTATTTTCTTCTTTTTAAGTTTACTTGGATTAATTATTGTAAGTTTCACATCTTGGAGATTAAAAGAAAGTTTACCTGTTGAAAAACGCACGAAAACATCACTAAAGAAAACCTTCCAAACGTTTGGCAGTTTATCAAGAGAGCGTTCGTTTATCGGATATGCCCTAACACTTGGTTTTGCTCACGGAGGAAGCTTTGCTTATGTATCAGGCACTCCTTTTGTATATCAAGGCATTTACAACGTTTCTCCACAAACGTTTAGTTTACTTTTCGGCGTGAATGGTATAGCCATTATTACGGGAACATTTATTGTTGGACGCTGCGCTGGAAAAGTTCGTGAGCAAACTATTCTTCGCACTGCTTTGCTTATTGCATCTGTCGCAACAACCGTACTACTGATTATGACCATTGTAAAAGGTCCGTTGTTTATGATTGTTGGGTCTATCTTTGTGTATATGATTACAATGGGAATGATTACAACAACATCCTTTTCACTTGCTATTAATAAACAAGGACATCGTGCAGGAAGTGCTAGTGCCCTTCTAGGGATGATGCCTTTATTTATTGGTGCTTGCGTTGCTCCGCTCGTTGGTCTTGATGAAAGTACTGCAATCCCAATGGGAGCGATTATTTTTATCTCTACCATTATTGCGCTCTTTTCATTTTTTCAAATTGCGCGTAAGGGTGAACGTTTAGAGGAGAAAATAGCAAAACATTCTGTTACAGGCTAATAAAAGCCGGGTAAATGGCCCGGCTTTTATATTTTATTCCTTTTATTCTTTTAGAACATAGTTTAATTAAAAAATACTTATTATTTTTCGTTTCTTATTTAATAACACCAGACACTGAAATGATTTATTTTACCATTCCCCTTGTAAGATTAATAGTTCTTTGCACTCATTTAACATCCTATAAAGTGCTTCCTCATCTCCTTCTTATCCTGTGCAATAATACTTAAAAGAGAAAAAAATGAGGTACCTTGCTTTTCTTCTTTCATACATTCCCTTCTTATCGTTCAATGCTACTAGCTTCAATGCCCTTTCTTATGCTATACTTCCTTTGTGCATAGTAGAGATTAAAATTGGAGGAATCCTATGTTATCAGTAAATAATATTGGCTTGCGCTTTGGCGATCGCAAGTTATTTGAAGATGTTACGATTAAATTTACGCCAGGAAACTGCTACGGGCTAATTGGGGCAAACGGAGCTGGAAAATCTACTTTCTTGAAGATTTTATCTGGTGAACTTGAAGCTCAAACTGGCGATGTTCATATGAATCCAGGTGAACGCTTAGCTGTTCTTAAGCAGAACCACTTTGAATATGAAGAACATGAAGTTCTTCAAGTTGTTATTATGGGACATGAGCGTCTGTATCAAATTATGAAAGAAAAAGACGCTATTTATATGAAAGAAGACTTCTCTGATGAAGACGGCATTAAAGCAGCTGAACTTGAAGGGGAATTTGCTGAGCTTAACGGTTGGGAAGCAGAATCAGAAGCAGCAATCCTTTTAAAAGGACTTGGCATTTCTGAAGATCTTCATACAAAGAAAATGGAAGACCTTACAGGAGCTGAAAAAGTAAAAGTATTATTAGCTCAAGCTCTATTTGGTAAACCTGACGTTCTTCTTCTTGATGAGCCTACAAACCATCTTGACATTAAGGCTATTCAGTGGCTTGAAGACTTTCTTATTAACTTTGAAAATACCGTTATCGTTGTTTCCCATGACCGTCACTTCTTAAACCAAGTTTGTACACATATCGCAGATCTTGACTTTGCAAAAATTCAAATCTATGTTGGAAACTACGACTTCTGGTATGAATCAAGTCAGCTTGCGGCAAAATTAACGCAAGAAGCAAATAAGAAAAAAGAAGAAAAAATTAAAGAGCTTCAAAATTTCGTTGCTCGTTTTAGCGCTAATGCATCGAAATCGAAACAAGCAACATCTCGTAAGAAAATGCTTGAGAAAATTACGCTTGATGACATTCAGCCATCTTCTCGCCGCTATCCTTACGTTCAATTTACACCAGAGCGTGAAATCGGAAATGACCTTTTACGTGTAGAAGGTCTATCTAAAACAATTGATGGTGTGAAAGTGTTAAACAACGTAAGCTTTATTATGAATAAAGACGATAAAATTGCGCTTGTTGGTCATAATGAACTTGCTAAAACAACGCTTTTCAAAATTCTAACAGGTGAAATGGAAGCTGATGAAGGAACGTTCAAATGGGGAATTACAACTTCTCAATCTTACTTCCCGAAAGACAATGCACCTTACTTTGAAGGAAATGATTTAACGCTTGTTGACTGGCTTCGTCAATACTCACCAGATGACCAAACGGAAACATTCCTGCGCGGATTCTTAGGTCGTATGCTCTTCTCTGGTGAAGAAGCGATGAAGAAAGCTAGCGTTCTTTCAGGAGGAGAAAAAGTTCGCTGTATGCTTTCTAAAATGATGCTAAGCAATGCGAACGTTCTACTGCTTGATGAACCAACAAACCACTTAGATCTTGAATCTATTACATCATTAAATAACGGACTTATTAACTTCAAAGGATCGCTTATTTTCGCTTCACATGACCATCAGTTTATTCAAACAATTGCAAACCGCATTATTGAATTAACGCCAAACGGTCTTATTGATAAAGAAATGTCGTATGATGAATATTTAGCAGATCCTGATGTACAAAAGAAATTAGCTCAACAGCAATAAATAAAAAAAGCTTGTAGCACTGTGCTACAAGCTTTTTTATGTACGAAAATAAACAAACTTCTTCTTCAACACATACAAGATATTAAAACAAAGCACACTAATGGTAAAAATGGTCGGAAGCATTGTTTTTAAGAACGGCAGCTGAATAAAAAAGGAAACTAAGAAAGGATCACTTACCATCATCATTGTTGCACTGTACGTTAAAATAAGAGAACCTGCTGTAATAAGTAATGGATAGCTTCCCATAAGCTGAGCAATGTGAGTGCTTCCCCACACAAGAAAAACAATGCTAATCATAATAGATCCAATCATAAGAGGAAAATTACCTTTTGCAAGCATTGTAATGGACAATACGTTATCTAACCCAATAACAACGTTAGAAAGCAAAATCACAAAAAGCGCTTTTCTCACCGTTTTACTTTTTTTATCTTCTCCATCGTCCATCTGTTCTGCTGACGTTAACAATTTCACAGCTGTAGCAATAAGTAAAAGCCCCCCTACTAACTTTACAAAGGGGAAATGAAGCAGTACGCTTGCCAAGCTTGCTAAAATAACGTAAATGATAATAATTCCGCACGTTCCGTAAACAAACACTTTGCGCCGTTGCACGTCTGATAAATGGCGGCTTGCCATTCCAATAATAAGAGCATTATCCCCGCTTAAAATAAGGTTTATAAATACAATCTCTACAAGTGTTAACAAGGTTTCCAACCGCTCTTCAGCTCCTGCCTGTCCGCTTTTTATCTACTATATGAACAGCGAAGAAAGTTTATCCCCTTTAAAACACGAAAAAGCTGCCGAGAAAACTTCTCGACAGCTTTTATATCATTAAAACAGCTTACTTTTGAACGTTAGCTGCTTGTGGTCCACGGTTACCTTCAACGATTTCGAAAGAAACTTCTTGACCTTCTTCTAAAGTTTTGAAGCCTTCGCCTTGAATAGCAGAGAAGTGAACGAATACATCGTCTTGACCTTCAACTTCGATGAAACCGAAACCTTTTTCTGCATTAAACCATTTTACTTTACCTTGTAACATGTTATTTCCTCCTACTGCACAACATATGTGTACAAATATATTACTATTCTTGCCCTTGCCACATATAATACTTCAAGACAAAAACCTTTTTCGAAATGTTTATTCTATCCATACATATAGCGAACAAAAATAATTATCTCTAATGTATCAGGTTTTTAAACATGTTGCAATAGTTTTTCACAAATTTTCTCATTAGAAAGCGTTTTATATGGAATTAAAATACAATTAATCCTTTTAAAGGTTCTTTTTATATTTGGAAGATGCTTCTTCTAATGCATCAATGAATCTATAATAAACAGTACTTTTATTTTCAATATTTCCTCTCGACCAATCGTTGTTTTCAAAAAAAGAACGTCTTACAGAAGAAGAAATCTCAAGCTGAACACCTTGTTTTAATATCGTATCATTTACGATATTTTTAAGTTCTTCTCCTCTTAGATCTTCTCTAGGTTCTTCAGTACGGAATCCAAATTTAGTAAGCGCTTTCTTAATTTCGTATTTATATAGCTCATTCCTTCCTCCCACATATATAACTTTTTCCTCACTTGAAAAGCCGTGTAAAGAAATCATTGTTTGAGAATGCCTTGCAAGTGTTCTCGCGATAGGCTCATCAAATTTTACTGATGTAATATGAAGAATTCCATTATCTTGTGATTTAATTCCTTCAAACATATAGTAAGAATAGTCACCTCTTGAGGCTAAACCTTCAGCAACTTCTGATGTACCAATTTCAATTCGCCCACCGTGAATCGCAAAAACAGCAATATTTGTATCTCTGTTTTCGTAGCGAATGCGGTAATCAACTCCTTCCTTCTCTACCTCTTTTAACTGCTCATAGCTCTCATACCCTTCTGAGTCTTGAGAGATGGCTTTTGTTCCGGAATCTAGTTCAATAGGATGAAAAAGCGAAACAAAAAGATTTACAATAAGCACGATCAACATAAGAGCTTCTCTCCTCTAAAAACAAAATAGGAACATGACATTTTGTTTATCGGTAGGTAGAAAGTAATGTTTAGCTTTTAGATCTTTTTGTCCATATTTTTTAATATATCTACAACTGTTTTCTTATTTATATATGCATTATTTTATTTTCAAACACAAAAAACTCGTTTGTTTTAAACAAACGAGTTTAAGAAAAGCACTTTTCTTTTTCTTCATTTTTAGCTAATAGTTTCTGAAGCTCGTCTTCTTCAAGATGATGAAGATTCTTTCCACTTTGTCCTTGATAAATCCCCTTACTCATTAACCGATAAATCAAAATTGATTGAATCGTAATTTGTTCCATTTTGATTCCCCCTGACTCTTTGTTATATTTACCATAACAAACCCTAACAAGGATTTCTCTATTTATGTGAGGTTTCCTAACATAACCTTATAAGTGTGGCATAACTCGTGTGAAAAATTGCTGATAATCTTGAATATGAAAATCTGCTTCAAGATGAGCATTTTGGAAGGCACATGTCTTAATTCCGATTTCTCGCCCTGGCTGAAGATCAAGTTCACGATCGCCAATAATTAAATCGATATGATATAAGTTATGTAAATATCGGTATGATTGAGGATCTGGCTTTCTATTATAGCCATCATCAATTGTAATGATCTCTGTAAAGTAATGCTTTAACTTGTAATGTGTTAAAATATCCATTGCTGACTTTTTAGCTTTATGAGTCACAATAACGTTACACGCAGCGGACTTCAGCACCTCTTCAACGTGAGCAAACGGGGGCTTTTCTCGAACGTCAAGCTCGCTTTCTTGTTGATGAAATGTTTTATCAAACTCCTCTTTTTCAACCCCAAAATAATCTATAGCATGAAGCGAAGATACTTTTAATTTTTCTAGCACTTCTTCATCGCTTACATGCTTATCGTTTATTAAACGTTTAAAAGTCTTAACAATAGTCGGATATGTATCAAAAATGGTTCCATCAAAATCCCATAAAATATTCATTTTAATTCCCCCTTACATTTATCGTATCACAGCAACGCGAAAAAGCAGAGCAATCCCCTTACTGCTCTGCTTTCTTCTCTATATGTGAACCCCTTTTATTTAACCCCTAAAACAATTGCATTAGACAGGTAAGTTTGTAACACCCATCAAATAATGATCAACACTCTTCGCTACGCCACGTCCTTCATTAATTGCCCAAACAATTAAACTTTGACCACGACGTGCATCCCCTGCAGCAAAAACGCCATCAACATTTGTCTCATATGTGCCGTATTTTGCTTTGACACGGTTACGTTCAACTTCTACTCCAAATTGAGAAAGAAGCGGCATTTCTGTTCCTTCAAATCCAATCGCAACGAATACAAGTTGTGCAGGCCATAATTTTTCAGTTCCTGGAATTTCATTGAAAACAAATTTTCCATTTTCAATCACTTTCTCCATTGCCACTGTATGCACTTCTTTTAAGTTGCCTTCTTCATCTCCCACAAACTTTTTCGTTTGAATGAGATATTCACGAGGATCTTTTCCTAGAGATGCCTGTGCTTCTTCATGAGCATAATCAAGCGCAAATGTAAGCGGTGATTGTGGCCACGGATTATCAAGTGAGCGATCATGTGGTAAAATTGGATGTTTACCAAACTGAGCTAAGCTATTACAGCCTTGACGCACAGCTGTTGCGATACAGTCAGCACCAGTGTCCCCGCCACCGATTACAATAACGTCTTTTCCTTTTGCATCAAAAGCTTCATCAAAGTCTGAACCGTTTAATACTTGCTTTGTTGAATGTGTTAAGTAGTCCATTGCAAGATGAACTCCTTTTAATTCGCGTCCTTCCATTACAAGATCACGCTGTTTTTGTGCTCCCGTACAGAGAATAACAGCATCATATTCTTCTTTCAGCTGCTCTGCTGTAATGTCTTTCCCGATTTCTGTATTCGTCACAAAATCAATACCTTCTTGGCGAAGTAAGTTAACGCGACGTTCTACAACTTCCTTTTCAAGCTTCATGCTTGGGATACCGTACATCAAAAGGCCGCCGATACGATCTGCACGCTCATATACTGTAACAGTGTGACCAACTTGGTTAAGCTGATCAGCAGCTGCTAATCCTGCTGGACCTGATCCAACAACAGCAACTCTTTTTCCTGTACGCTCGCTTGGAATACGTGGTGTAATCCATCCTTCTTGGAAGCCTTTATCGATGATTGAGCGCTCGATATTTTTAATCGCAACGGCTGGATCATTGATTGAAACGGTACAAGAGCCTTCACAAGGCGCTGGACAAACGCGCCCTGTGAACTCTGGAAAATTATTTGTTTTTAAAAGTCTGTTTAACGCTTCTTTCCATCTACCGCGGTACACAAGATCATTCCACTCTGGAATTAAGTTATGAATAGGACAACCTGCTGTCATCCCATTTATTTCAGTTCCCATTTGGCAAAATGGTGTGCCGCAATCCATACATCGAGCGCCTTGGCGACTCAACTGTTCATCTGTAAATGAGTTGGCGTACTCTTTCCAATCTCCTGTTCGTTTTTTAGGGTCGCGCTGTTTTGGTGCTTCCCGATCATACTCCATAAATCCTGTTGCTTTTCCCATAACCGTTCGCCCCCTTATTAAGATCCGATTGTTTGAAGAGTTTCATCTACTTTTTGAGATTTGTTTGATGAGTTTGCTTTAAAGGCAGCCATAACTGCTTCATCTTTTTCCATTCCAGACGCTTTCATTGCTTCAATTGTTTGTAGCATGCGCTTGTAATCTTTCGGAATGACTTTCACAAACTTTGCAACAGACTCTTCCCAATGAGCTAGAATTTGTGTTGCTTTCACACTTCCTGTATAGTTCATATGTTTTGTTAACATTGCTTTTAATTCTTTAATGTCTTCTTCGTCTTGAAGAGTTTCAAAATGCACCATTTCTTTATTTGCCGTTTGATCAAAGTGCTCAGCATCATCTGGAAGAACATACGCAACGCCACCTGACATTCCAGCACCGAAGTTCTTACCAACAGCTCCGATAATAACAGCGCGGCCTCCTGTCATGTACTCACAGCCATGATCTCCAACACCTTCAACAACAGCGTATGCTCCACTGTTTCGAACACAGAAGCGTTCCCCAGCGCGGCCTTCAATATATGCTTCACCAGCTGTTGCTCCAATAAGCGAAACATTTCCAGCAATAACATTGTCTTCTGGTGCCTGAGCTTTTACTTCAGGAGCGCGAACGATAATTTTACCACCTGAAAGTCCTTTTCCAACGTAGTCGTTTGCATCTCCTTGTAAGTTCAGTGTCATCCCTTTTGGAACAAATGCTCCGAAGCTTTGACCTGCTGAACCGTTAAAGCGAAGCGTAATCGTATCTTCTGGAAGACCTTTCTCGCCAAAACGACGCGTTACTTCACTTCCGACAATAGTTCCAACAACACGGTTAACGTTGCGAATATTAAAGCTTAAATCAACTTGTGTTCTATCGTTAAGAGCACGCTCACATTTTGGTAAAATCTCAGCTACGTCAAGTGATTGATCAAGCTTATGATTTTGATATTCTGTACGCGTATGCTCTCCTTCTACTTTATAAAGAAGCTTTGTTAGATCAAGATGCTTTGCTTTCCAGTGAGATTTCGTACGTTCACTCACTTCAAGCACTTCTGTTTGACCAACCATTTCTTCCATTGTACGGAAGCCAAGCTCTGCCATAATTTCGCGTACTTCTTGTGCGATAAAACGCATGAAGTTTACGATATGATCTGGGTCGCCTAAAAACTTTTTACGAAGCTCAGGGTTTTGAGTTGCAACACCAACAGGACAAGTATCAAGATGACATGCTCTCATCATAATACAGCCAAGAACAACAAGTGGAGCTGTTGCAAACCCGTATTCTTCTGCTCCAAATAGGGCAGCCATTACAACATCACGGCCTGTCATCAGTTTTCCATCTGTTTCTAAAATAACGCGGCTGCGAAGTTTGTTCATCATCAGCGTTTGATGCGCTTCTGTTAAGCCAAGCTCCCACGGAAGACCTGTATGCTTAATACTTGTTTTCGGTGAGGCACCTGTTCCTCCATCATAACCACTAATTACAATAACGTCTGCAACTGCTTTTGCAACACCTGCTGCAATCGTTCCAACGCCTGCTTTTGATACAAGCTTTACGCTAATGCGTGCTTTTGAGTTGGCATTTTTAAGATCATGAATAAGCTGTGCTAAATCTTCAATAGAGTAAATATCATGATGCGGCGGTGGTGAAATTAAACTAACGCCAGGCGTTGAGCCACGTACTTCAGCTACCCATGGATATACTTTTGTTCCTGGAAGCTGACCACCTTCACCAGGCTTTGCTCCTTGTGCCATTTTGATTTGAAGCTCATCTGCATTTACAAGATAGTGTGAGTTTACGCCAAATCGGCCTGATGCTACTTGTTTAATTGCACTGCGGCGGTAGTCTCCATTTTCATCTCTTGTGAAACGTGCTGGATCTTCTCCACCTTCTCCACTGTTACTCTTTCCGCCAAGACGGTTCATTGCAATTGCTAATGTTGAATGAGCCTCTTCACTAAGAGATCCAAACGACATTGCTCCTGTTTTGAATCGTTTTACAATCGAATCAACAGACTCTACTTCATCAATTGAAATGCTATTTCTCTTTTTATTAAATGAAAAGGCATTACGTAAGAACGTAAGCTGTTCGTCATCTGCCATTTTCGAATATTTTTTGAAAAGTTCATAGTTTCCTGTACGACATGCATGTTGAAGCGTATGAATTGTTTGTGGATTGAACGCATGATGCTCACCATTTCGTCTCCACTGTAGTTCACTTCCAGCTTCAAGCGTTTCGTCCTTATAATTGCCAACAAATGCTTCTTCATGACGCATTTTCACTTCTTGTTCAATAACGTCTAGCCCAATTCCACTAAGCTGTGATGCTGTACCTGTAAAGTAGCCGTTAATAACATCTTCCCCGATACCTACAGCTTCAAAAATTTGAGCACCTCTGTAACTTTGTACAGTTGAAACCCCAACTTTTGACATAACCTTTACAACACCTTCAGCTGCTGTGTTATTGAAAGTTGCAACAGCTTTGTCATAAGAAACTTTAATAACGCCATCTTTAATTCCCTCGCGAAGTGTTTCATATGCAAGGTATGGATTGATTGCATCGATTCCATAACCAATAAGAACCGCAAAATGGTGAACTTCACGAGCTTCTGCTGTTTCTGCAACTAAGCTTACAGCTGTTCTCGTTCCCTTCTCTACAAGATACTGATGAACAGCACTTCCTGCCAGGAGCGTTGGCATTGCCATATTGTGCTCATCAACGCCTCTGTCTGATAAGACGATGATTGTGTTTCCTTCTGCCATTGCTTTGTCTACTTCCCCACAAAGCGTTTCAAGCGCTTTTTCGATATCTTCTTTAAAAAGAAGCGATAGCGTTTTTGTTTTAAATTCCTTCACATTCGTTTCTTTCAAACGAGCTACTTCTTCATTTGATAAAAATGGTGCATCAAGCATAATGCGACGTGCTGCTGATTTATCAGGATGAAGAATGTTACCTTCTTGACCTAATAGCGTCATTGTTGATGTCACAATTTCTTCTCGAATTGCGTCAATTGGTGGGTTTGTAACTTGAGCGAAAAGCTGTTTGAAATAGTTGTACAATAAATGTGAACGATTAGAAAGCACAGCAAGCGGTGTATCAAGTCCCATTGACCCAATTGGATCTTTGCCTTCTGTAACCATAGGGATAATATTTTTTGAAACTTCCTCATACGTATAACCAAATGCTTTTTGCAACTGAACTAAATTTTCAACTTTTTCTGAAACTTCAGCTTGCTCTAAGTCATTGATTTCAATCATTTGCTCGTTTAACCATTCGCGATACGGATGCTCTGAAATCATCTCTTCCTTCAGTTCACGGTCTGAGATAATTCGTCCTTCTTCAAGATTTAAAAGAAGCATTTTCCCTGGACTTAAACGATCTTTATATAAAACGTTCTCTGGATCAACGTCAATTACGCCAACTTCAGAAGAAAGGATAAGATAATCATCTTTTGTTACATAATAACGAGCAGGACGAAGACCGTTACGATCTAAAATAGCGCCAATTTCATTTCCATCTGTAAACACGACTGCCGTTGGACCATCCCACGGCTCCATAAGACAGCTATGATATTGGTAAAAAGCTTTTTTATCATCTTCCATATTCTCATCGCGTGCCCATGGTTCTGGAATAAGCATCATTGCAGTATGGGCAGGTTTTCTGCCAGCAAGCGTGAAAAATTCAAATGCATTGTCTAAAATAGAAGAATCACTTCCATTTATATCGAGAAGAGGCATTACTTTATCTAGATCATCGCCAAATGCTTTTGAAATAAACTGCTGCTCACGTGCTCTCATCCAGTTAATGTTTCCACGAAGCGTATTAATTTCACCATTGTGAATTAAATAACGGTTTGGATGCGCTCTTTCCCAGCTTGGGAACGTATTAGTACTAAAGCGTGAGTGAACAAGTGAAAAACCTGATGTAAAACGCTCGTCTTTTAAATCTTTATAAAAACTAGATACTTTAGATGGTGTCATAAGCCCTTTGTATACGATCGTTTGGCTTGAAAGGCTCGCAAAATAGAACGCCGTATTTTCACCAACTTGTTCAGCACGTTTGCGAATCACATACAATTTTCGCTCAAACGGTAAGCCTTCTTCTACATTTTCATTTTTGGCAATGAAAACTTGACGAACGTATGGCTGACTTTCTCTTCCTGTTGGTCCAATGTGTGTACTGTCAACAGGCACCGTTCTCCAGCCTAATAATTGTTGTCCTTCTTCTTCGACTATTCTGTTAATTTCCGATTCATAGTGAGCGCGCTCTTTCTCATCCTGTGGGAAAAAGATCATACCAACTCCATAGTGGCCTTTTTCAGGGAATGCAAAAGTACAAACGCTTTGAAAAAAGTCGTGAGGAATTTGGACCATAATGCCAACTCCATCACTTGTATCCGGGTCACTTCCCTGCCCACCACGATGCTCTAATTGGTCAAGCATATGAAGCCCTTTTTCCACAATATCATGCGACGCACGACCATTTAAATGTGCGTAAAGACCGATTCCACATGCATCATGCTCAAATTCCGGGCGGTAAAGACCTTGTGCTTGAGGTAGTTTATTTATTGTCATAGGGCATTCCTCCAACTCCATATCTTTTTCTCTCTATGCCGATTACGTTACAATACTAATTGTAGTTTCACAAATTGATATAAACAATATATAATTTAGATTAAAACGATCTCAATATGAGATAGGTTTAAAGGAGGGATATAAAATGGAGCTAAGACAGCTTGTTTATTTTGTAGAAGTAGCAAAGCGTGAGCACGTGTCAGAGGCGGCGTTTGCCCTTCATGTGGCTCAGTCTGCTGTAAGTAGACAAATTAGTAATTTGGAGACAGAACTTGGGGTTGCTCTTTTTGAGCGAGAAGGTCGAAACATTAAATTAACGACAATTGGGAAGCTTTTTTTAACTCATACAGAGACTGCGTTAAAAGCAATTGATAATGCAAAGCAGCTTATTGATGAACATCTTGATCCCGAACGCGGGACGATTAAAATTGGCTTCCCAACAAGCCTTGCAAGCCACACACTACCAACCGTTATTTCCGCCTTTAAAGGAAAACATCCGAACGTTGCCTTTCATCTCCGTCAAGGTTCTTATAAATTTTTAATTGATGCAGTTAAAAATCGAGAAATTGATTTAGCTTTTTTAGGGCCTGTTCCACGAGATGATAACGATGTAGAAGGAACGATTTTGTTTTCTGAGAAGATTTTAGCTCTTCTTCCTTCAAACCATCCTCTTGCAAGTAAGGAACGAATTCGACTTGATCAGCTTCGCAATGATGCGTTCGTTCTTTTCCCAAAAGGTTATGTACTGCACAGACTTGCGATTGATGCCTGTAAACAGTCAGGCTTTAAAGCAAATGTGTCATCAGTTGGAGAAGATCTTGATGCCATTAAAGGACTTGTTTCAGCAGGGATTGGTGTAACACTTCTTCCAGAAAGTACGCTGTATGAAACAATGCCAAAGTTTACGGTAAAAGTGCCGATTGAGTTTCCACATGTGACAAGAACCGTTGGCATGATTATTCCAAAACATCGTAAACTTGCTCCATCTGAACAACTTTTTTATGAATTTGTGAAAGACTTTTTCTCTATTCTACAGCAGTACAGTTAAAAAGGCTCCAAGTATGGAAGCCTTTTTAACATGCTTAATCATCATAGTCATAGCGAAAACCGTCTTGACTCTTGTCTTGATTTCCGTTTCCTCGTTCATTTGCCAAATCTCTGTTTTCTTTTTGTTCTTCTTCGGTTTGCTTCTTATTCATCGTAAGCCTCCTTTTTTAGGTAGTATGTTCTTAAACGAAAAAAAGATGAGCCTGGTACTTGAGCTCATCTTTTCTCTACTTTATAAAGGCCGTTTGTTGGTACTTTTTTGTCGAAATAAGCTTTTATAATATCACCTTCTGCAAGCTTGTCACTAAGAGGTTCCTCAAGGCTTTTTGTAGTAAAGGTAATGCTTGTTCCCTCTTTTGTTTTAGCCTTGTATGAATTCCCATCTATTTTAGTGATTTGATAGTAGTAAATATTAAATCGCTCATTTTTTGTATCTTTTGTTTTCTCAGATGCAGGCAAACTTTGCAAAACTTTTGTTTGCTCTTTAGCATCTGTTTTATTAGCTACGTTGTTCATATAATAGAAAACTAGTAAACATAAAAAAACAAGTAAAAGTACTAGTAGCATTAATTTTTTTCCTGCAATGGACAACCTAATAACCTCCTGTATAGTCTCGGATTGACCATCATATTTTAAACGTATTATAACATAATTTCAATACAGAACGTACATATAGAGGTCAATGTTCACCTTTTGCTCAAAAATGAAAAACGATCTTTTGAACTACAACTCTTTCTTTTCTCCTAATTCTTATGAAGAAATGCTAGAAAATATTCCTTTTTAAAAAGATGTGTAAAACATATCGAAGAAGGGAAAAAGAGCACTACATACGAAAGGTGGTAGATAGTATGAAACATCTTGTTTTTTATGATGCTGACTGTCCCCTTTGTTCAAATGTAAAAAAAGTTGTCCAAGCCCTTGATTGGGGAAAACGTCTTGATTGGATGCCTGTTCAATCGATTCAATCTGAACAAAAGTTCCGCTTCTTAGCTAAGCGTAATGTTTATGATGAAATTCACATGATTTCTCGTGATAATGAACTGTTTAGCGGGTTCTATACCGTTCGGAAAATTTTAAAGTCACTCCCGCTTACATGGCCAATTGGCATGCTTCTTTCTCTGCCGCTCGTAGAGAAGCTAGGTGTGCCGCTTTATACGTGGGTTTCTGAAAACCGCTATGAATGGTTTGGACGCTATTCAGAAAAAGGACAGAACGCATATTAAACAAAGAACCGAGGCAAAAGCCTCGGTCTTTTTTATTTTCCACCAACAATAACGTCAGAATCAGAGCCAACAACTTTCGTTTGAACATTTTTGTCTCCATCCCATTTCTCGATACGCTTCATTTCAATTACTTCTGGTGTTAATGACTCACTTACTACTTTGTTTGCTTCCGCTTCTGCTTTTGCTTTAATAATTTCAGCATCTGCTTTACCTTGTGCTTCTACTTTTGCTTTTTCAGCTTGAACTTCTGCTTGCTGCTTCTCAACGTTCATTGCTTCAAGCTTTTGCTGTGCATCTACAACATTTTGAATCGCTTTTTGCGTTTTTTCATCTGGTTTTGGTGTACCAAGAACGAAGTCTGAAACAACGAATCCATATTTATTGGCATCTTCTATAAACTCTTGCTCAATCTCTGTTTTAATTTGCTCACGCTTTTGGAAGATTTCAAGAATCGTATATTTAGATGTTACAGATAATGCCGCATCTTTCATACGTGACTGAAGGAACGTATTCTCGATCACTTCTGGTTTTGCTCCTTTAAACTTGTTGAAGATATCAACAACTTTCTCAGGATTGTTTGCGTAGTTATATGTTGCATCAATATCAAGCGGTTTTCCATCTTTCGTCGCAAGTGGGACATCTTCATATGATACCGTTTCCATTGCAACCGGATATTGTGTGACTTTCTTCCATGGAGATACAAAGTGCCATCCCTGACCAAGCGTTTGCTTTTCAACCCCGCCAGATCTATTGTACACAACCCCAATATGGCCTTGATCAACTTGGGTAATTGACATAATGGCAAGTACCCCACCTAAAATAATAGCTAGCCCTACAAGCACAGCCCCAAGCTTTGCTTTTCCTGTTTTCAACATATTATTTTTCCTCCTTATCTTTAAACGCATCTTTTACTTCCTCTGCTTTCTCCCCAACTTTTTGAAATACACCCTTCTTCCCTAACCAAATCCATATGCCACCAAGGCTTAAAAAGAACAAAATAAATAAAACGTATAAAGAAAACAATTGCATCACCTCATTAACTTATTAAAGTGAAAAAGTTCACATTAATCTATCCTTCCTTATTTGGAGAAGATATTTTAATTCCTCTTTTACACTTTATGTTGTTATCTTAGTATTATTTACGATAATGTTACGATAAGGTTTCATTTTTTTAAAGAAAATTGTACAAAAGCAAAGAAATGGAGATTTCTTTGCTTTTGGCTTACGTTATGCGTTTGTTTAATATGTTTATATCATAAAGATGTTATAGATTATTTATTTTTCTAACTCTTTATTGTATTTAATTACCTTGTCTTGTGTTAACACTCTTGCTTTTTTCATATCTTCTGGTTTGTGATAAATATCACTTTTAGCACTATGTATACCAATGTCATAGACCTGGGTGTTGTTTTTGTATCTGACCGTTAAAGATAAATAATTATGAATACCATGACTCTCAAAGTCTTGAAGAAGGTTAAATACTTTCTCGTCCTCTTTTTCCTGCAAAACCGTATCGGTTGGATAAAGTGTATTTACCCCTATATATATTATCGATCACTGCATCTTCTCCGTATTTCTTTCTTACCTTTTGAATATTAGGAAGATGGCGAATGTTAATTTTCTCATTTGTTTTAATGCCTACATTACCTTCTACTTTTTGAATTTTAAAAGGATGCTGTTTTACAATCCCCTTTACCTCTTTTTCATACTGGCGATCCCATAATTCACTAATCACAGCATATTCATATAGTGAGCTGACCGCAATAGTCGGGAACCATATTTCAAAAGGTTTTTCAATACCTTCTATTTTAATATTTGCTTCATAAATTTCTCCTGATTCATCTACAACCTTATTAACTTTCGTAACATTAAAGTCTCGATCCATTCGACTGTGAAGCTGTTTTTCAATTTCTTGAGCTATTTGGTGCTCTTTAAATGCAAAATAACCCCATGTTGCTATTCCTAGAATAAGGAGAATTAATAAAATTTTTTTCATAGCTTGTTCCTCATTTATATTAAACTTTGATAAAAGGAAGAGAGGAACAGAATAACATGTTCCTCTCTTCCTTTTTACTATTTACTTTCTGTATGTTTGCTCAACTTGTTTTTGCGTTTTTATGAGGGCTTTTTTCATATCTTCAGGATGGTGATATTTATTCCCTTGACGTTCATTAATGAATATTTGGTACCTTTGCTGGCTATTTTTATAAGTAATTTCTAAAGCTAAATGATGTCCCATATTGTGAGTTCGTAAATCTTGTAGAAAGTTAAATACTTTTTCATTCTCTTTCTCTTGCTGTTTAGAATCTAATGGATAATCATCATTTAACATAATATCAATATGATCAATCATTATTTCTTTACCATACTTTTTACGAACTTCTTGGATGTTTGGTACCGGTTTTATATCTATAGGATCTTTTCGATTAATTCCAATGGTACCCGTTACATTTTTCACTTCAAACGGATGTGTTTTTAAAATACTACTTACTTCTTGGATATACTGTCTGTCCCACAATTCCTCGATCACTTCATACTCATATAAATTCCCAATTGCTTCTTTCTCACATTGAACAGTAAAAGGCTACTTAACTCCTTCCATTTTCACTGTAACATAATAATAACTTCCTGATTCATCTTTAGAACTACGGATGTCTGTTACGGTGAATTGGCAGTCAATTCGACTTCGAGTTGGGATTCTATTTCTTTTAATATTTTATTTTGGTTATATGTATGCACTCCCCATGTTGCTCCGGTACACAGCAACAGAATACTCATAATTATAGTCCACTTCTTCATATGTTTTTCTCTTTTCGTACTACTATCTCGAGAGTAGCTCTAGACTCTTATGCTTATCTCTATTGTTAACTTTCTCCTCATCTAAGATTGGACTTCTTCATTTGATTCTATAACTTCTTCCTGTGTCTTTAAACGGGCTTTTTTCATATCTTCAGGACTATGATATTTATCTTTTTGATAGTCATTAATTAGGATTTCATATCTTTGTGTATATTTTGTATATTGAATACTTAATGATAAATTGTTATCCATATCTCTATCTTTCATATCTTTAAGAAGGTTAAAAATCTTTTCATCTTCTTTCTCTTGCAATTCAGGATCTGTAGGGTATGGATAATTAGTATATAAAGTAATTTGATCATATATAACCTTCTTACCATATTGTTTTCTTATTTCCTCAATAGTTGGTAAATTTTGAATATCCACATTTGGGTCCTGATCATGAACTATACCAACATTACTTTCAATTCTCTTAATATTAAGAGGATGCTCTTTGACTATTTTTTGAACTTCTTTTTCATATTGTCTTGTCCATAATTCATCAATAATTGCATATCTTGGCAAATTATCAGCAGCACTTTTAAACATTTCCTTTTTAAAAGGTTTTTTAACCCCTCCCATTTCTACTGTTATATAGTAGTATTCCCCTCCACCATTAGAAATTTCCTCAACGTTTGTCACATGAAACTCTCGATTCATTCGGTCTTTTAACTGTTTTTCAATCATGTTGGCTACTTGATTCTCTTTATGTGCAGAATACATCCAAGCTCCTCCAATCACAAGTAATCCTATAATTCCAATAAAAACAATTAATTTAATTTTCCTCATGTACAGTCCATCTCCAAATTTTCTATAATATTAATAATTATTAACATCATTTTTTCTATGAATAAGCCCTTCCATTATATGACTGTCTTTACCTTCATAGCCTTTTTCTACCTTGAAATCCAATAGTTTTGATTCCTCTTTTAGTTCTGATTGTAAATTATCTATTTCCTTTTCAAGTTTATCAATTCTCTTTTGCTGTCTCTCTTCATAGTTACTCCCTTTTCCATATACAAAATGCTGGGCCTCTACATCCGGAGAACCAAAACCTGGAGAAATTTTCCACTTTTCTTGAGCCTCTCTCATATTTTTCACTGTTTCTTCCTCTATATCTTTAATCTTTTCTTCAGACTTCTTAATTTGCTTCTCAAGCTTCTCTTCTAACTCTTTATATTCATCCTTCGTTTTCTTTATATTAAAATCCTCTGATTGTTCTCCAACCTGGCCGTTAATTGAATGGTAGTCTGATAGCTTGCTATATTCATCAATTGCCTTATCTAAATCCTTCACAGCCTCTTCCTTACCCTTTTCTATTAGTAGATTATGTTTCCCTTCAGCTCTTTCTCCCCCCCTGTCTTTCTCCCCTTTCACATGAAGTTCCTTAGCTGTATCTGTAGAAACAATAGATGAATCGATTGTTTCTGTTTTAGGTAAGTTGCCTTGTCCTTCATTAACTAGAATATTTCCTTCATCATCAAAAAGAAAATTATCCGCCATGCCATGTGGGTTAAGTCCGTTCGATGATCCTATATTTGGAACATGAACAGTAAGTCCAGGACTATTTTTCATACCGGGTATCTTCTCCCACTTCCTTGAAACTGCATCTCCATCAGTTTTAAAATTAACAACTTTCTGGTTATTGTTTTTTAAAAGCTCAGCCTTAGAACCATCGCGAAATTGTGGGGCGTTAAAAGTAACTGCTTTTGTTTTCTGTGAATCAGCTACCCCTGTCGCTACAAATCCTCCTAAGGAATGCCCTGTAAAGGAAATTTCAAAGTTTTTTCCATATACTGAATGTAGTTTTTTTACATATGCATTTCCATCCTGTAATTGTTTAGAAGTGGTTTGAATAAATGAGCCATACGTTCCTAGACTCCCCCATCCCGCCACTGCTGACTTATCCTCAAGAAAGTCCACCAAGAATCCTCCATTATATTTAACACCTGTGTTGAAGTTATCCCATGAAGAGAACATTTTCCCTTCTACTTTAGGTGGTTGAGTCCCTCTAAAAGCTACGACAATCTCTCCCGTTTGAATATTCTTGAAAGATACTGCCTCTAAGCCACTACCATAGTGAGTAATTTCTTTTCCGTTCATACGTATAACTTCAAATTTATCACTTAAATGATAATCTTTTAATTTACTTTCTATTTCTCCATCGTATACAGTATAAGAAAGTTCTGCTAACTTCCCATACTCCTCAGGAGTTATGGTCTTAAAAGTCTCCTCCATTAACTTCTGTTCCTTTGTCTGTCCCTTCCCATCAAACAAAAATCCAAGCTTATCACTAATAAAATCCTTCATAACCTTAAGTGGATTCAAACTATCAAGCGAAGGTGGAAATGAGGTAGCAAGAAAATCAGCGATTTTAGCTTGAATAACAATGGAAGAAATGTTTTCGATAGTTTGACTGTAGTGTTTTACCACATTGGTGTGCCCCGTATTAATCGCCTCATTCGTATTTTGTACAGTTCCGGCATTCGGGATAGCATATGGACCGTTATCAATAATTTTATTTGTATGACTTGTTAGCGTTGTATACTTTTTAGATAATCCTTCAATTGTCTGTTTTTGATCGCTTACACTCTTACTTAAGTTTAAAAGCGCATCTGTATCTACCTTAAAAACTGCCATATTACTTCCCTCCTATTTGTTCGCCTTTTCCATAGCTTCTTCTCGTTCTTCTTGAATTTCAGCCTCAATCTGCTTTATAAGGTCTGATTTCTTATCTTCTAAATAGCGTATACTTGTATTAATTTGAAAGATTTGAGTTCCGACCGTTTCTACAAAAGAGCTCATTAGGCTCTGACTTTTTGAAAACTCTTGAAGAAACTGTCCTCGTTTATTTCCTTGCCAATATGTTTCAGCTGTACCTGTTATAACAAGATTCTTAGTTACATTGAAAATAAGCCCAGAATCTTCTCTCAGCACGTGATATTCTCTTACACATCTATGTAATTCTTCAATTTGTTTATTTAGTTTATCTAGTTTCTCGTACAATGCATCTAATGTTCGGCTCATAAAAATTGCCTCCTGTTAAAAATTATAAAATTATGAAATTTATACCTTCCGAATTTTAACAAAGGAGAGGCCTATATTCATGAGTATTTTCACCTAAAAAGGATAATAAAGTGGGCAAAAAGATATGTATACTTGTAACTTCAAGATTTGATAGCTTACTATTATATAAAAAGTCCTTTTCTTCATTTGGACAAAAATGGAACTTATAATAAATGTAACCCTTTTCTGTAGCAAACTCCCTCTACTTCCATTACCCTACCAATAAATAAACCTCAGTTCATGAGCCAATTTTCCTTAAAACCCTTTCTTATTCAACTAAAGAGTAGAAAGACTGTAAGAATAAAGACCTATCCTTTCATAAAAAAAAACCGCCGAATTCCTCGGCAGTTTTTTTAAAACATACTCAACGCATATTTCCTAGACATCATCTCTAACAACTTAAGACCTGCTACACTGTTCCCTTTATCATCTAGTGCAGCACCGTAGATTCCAATTCCACAGCGATTAGGCACAGCTCCCATTACACCACCGGATACGCCGCTTTTCGCTGGAATCCCAACATCAATCGCAAACTCTCCAGAAGCATTATACATCCCGCATGTCACCATAAACGTCTTACATATTCTTGCGATATTAGCTGGAATGATTTGCTTCCCTGTTCTTGGGTCAACGCCGTTCATTGCAAACACGCAGCCAATTCGCGCTAAGTCTACAGAATCAACTTCAATTGCGCACTGTTTTGTATATAGCTCCATTAACTCTTCAACATCTTCATTAATTACACCATGCTGTTTTAAGAAATAGCAGAGAGCTCTGTTTAATTCAGCTGTTTCAAACTCAGATTGGGCAATTTCTTTATTATATGTAATCGTAGGCTTGTCTGTAAGTTCTTTAACAAAGTCTAAAAGGCGAGTGAATCTTTCCTCTACGCTGCTCCCCATGAGCATATGTGTAACAGCTAAAGCTCCTGCGTTAATCATTGGATTTAGAGGTTTAGAAGGTGAAATCGTTTCTAATTTAATAACTGAATTAAACGGGTCACCAGTAGGCTCTTTCCCTACATAGTCAAATACGAAACCTTCTCCTCTATCCATTAACGCTAGCGCTAAACTAATGACTTTAGAGATACTTTGTAGCGTCATCTTATGTTTAACATCTCCCGCTGCATAACAGTTACCATTTGGATAGTAGACGGCAACAGCTAATTTATCTGGATCTGCTTCTCTTAAAGCTGGTATGTATTGAGCAACTTGTCCTTCTTTTGTATAAATTCTAGCTTCATCAACTAGGTTTTTTAAATCTTGACTTGATTCACATTGCATTAGCATAACTCCTCATCTACATTTCTCTCTTTAGGTTATCCCATTAGAGGTTGTTTATTAAATATGTTTCTTTTCTTATGATCAATGTTTAAGCTTTCAAACATTGTTCCTCATCGTTCACAATCGTTTCTTTTCACCACGTTGTTTACATAGTAAAAAAAATTTTGAATATAAAGTTATAAAGACATTTTTAAGGTGGCGAGATAACGTGTGGACTAAACAAGCAAAACAGCATACAACTCATCTTATCAAGGAGCTCCGCGAACTTCAACAAGAGAATGGTTCATGGCACTTCCCTTTTGAAACAGGCGTTATGTCTGATGCCTATATGATTTTAACACTAAGAGCACTTGGAGTTGAGGAAGAGCCCTTAATTGCCAAACTTTCTAAGCGGATTCTTTCCCTTCAGCATAAAGACGGTACATGGCGACATTATGAAGACGAGCCAAAAGGCAATTTGTCAGCAACCATTCAAGCATATACAGCTCTCCTTGTAGCAGGAGCTTCTTCAAAAGAAGAAACGCATATGAAACGAGCAGAGCGCTTTATTCAGCAAAACGGTGGTGTGAAAAAAGCTCATTTTTTAACGAAATGGATGCTTTGTGCAAACGGCTTATATCCATGGCCGCGCTTTTTTTATGTACCGATGACCATTATGAACATCCCAACGTCTTTTCCGCTTAATTTCTTTTCGTTAAGCACGTATGCGCGTATTCATTTTGTACCAATGATGATTGCAGCCAACAAAAAGTTTTCAATCCCGAGCAATCATAGCATCTACTCTCTCTACGAACGTGAAGAGACTGAAGAAGAATGGAATGTTGAAGATGAACGTTTCATTATTAAAGATCTGCTTTTTTATTTAAAACGATTGCGCAACTTACCAAGTTACATGCACCAAGCAGGCTATAAAAAAGCCGAATCATATATGATTAGCCGAATTGAAGATGATGGCACCTTGTACAGTTATGCAACAGCTACATTTTTTATGATTTATGGATTACTAGCATTAGGGTATGAAAAAACGTCTCCTCTTATTATCAATGCCGTAAATGGTCTAAAAAAGCTTGTCACAACTATTGACGGCATGGATCATCTTGAAAATTCAACATCAACCGTATGGGATACAGCATTGCTTTCTTATTCTCTTCAAGAAAGCGGTGTTAGTTACAAGGATCCAATGATAAAAAAAGCGAGTTTCTACCTATTAAATAAGCAGCACAAAAAAGTAGCCGACTGGGCTGTTCACAATCCCCACATAGCACCTGGAGGCTGGGGGTTTTCACATAACAATACGATAAACCCCGATCTTGATGACACGTCTGCCGCACTCAGAGCTATCACCGCTCCAAGCGTTCACGATAATCGGTATCTTAGCTCATGGAATAGAGGCGTTGATTGGCTTTTGTCCATGCAAAATAGAGACGGAGGCTGGGCGGCATTTGAAAAAAACGTCGATTTTCAGCTCTTAACTCATATTCCATTAAAAAATGCAGAAGATGCTATTATTGATCCTTCAACATCGGATTTAACAGGGCGAGTGCTTCAGTTTCTCGGAAAATTCGCTGGTTTAACAGAAAAACATCCAGCCGTAAAGCGAGCTGTGAAGTGGCTTTGTGATCAGCAAGAGAAAGATGGTTCATGGTATGGACGTTGGGGAGTTTGCTATATTTACGGCACATGGGCAGCTTTAACAGGTATGAGAGCTGTTGGTGTACCACTTGATGACCCTCATATCCAAAAAGGCGTTCTCTTTCTTAAAAAACATCAGCGTCAAGACGGAGGCTGGGGCGAATCTTGCCGAAGCTCTGAAGTTAAGAAATACGTACCTCTTTTATTTAGTACTCCTTCTCAAACATCATGGGCGCTTGATGCTCTTTTAACATGTTTGCCAAAGGAACACGTTACAATTAAAAACGGAGTAAAGTTTCTCTTAACCCCGCATATTCATAAAGCAAAAACATATCCAACAGGAATTGGCTTACCAGAACAGTTTTATATTCGCTATCACAGCTATAACTATATCTTCCCTCTTCTTGCTCTTAGTCACTATTGCCAAGCGTAAAACGCTTGGCTTTTCTGTAAAAAGAAAAGAATAAGCAGATGCTTATTCTTCGAAATATTCCTTATAATAGCCGCCAACTTTTCCTGTGTTGTCAACAACGAAATAAAACTCTTCTGTTTCGTTTTTTACTTCATATGTTTTATTTACGCTCAGTACGTTTTCAACCATATATTTACTTGCATTTGTATGCACACATTTAATTTCTTTAATTGTTGGACGGTCTTTCCAGTTTTGATGAATCATGAACGTACACTCCTTTAAGTTTGTCCGTTCTATTGTACCGAATTCTTCCTCTAAAAAAAAGAGGCTAACATCTTTCACTAATAAACTTTACGATTTTTTCGCATAAAAAGCCTTGATCATGATCAAGCGTTGCAACATGAAAGCTGTTTGGAAGCGTCACCATTTCTTTTTGCTTGCTTTCAACATTGCTGAAAACATATTGGCTATTATGGGGTGGAACAACATTGTCCGTTTTAGAAGAAAGCAAAAGAAGCGGCGATGTCACTTGATGTAGTTTGTTCTTCACTTTCTCCATTAATGCAGTGAGCTCTCTTATTGAAGCAACAGGTGTTTTTTCGTAAGCAAGTTCGTGTACGCCTTCTTTCTTAATATCAGACCCGATTCCGATTAAAAAGCGAGCCTCTGTCTCGCTCTGCTGTTTTAAATGAGGCATATCAATAGCGGGATTAATCGGAATAATGCCTGCGATATTTTGGTATTGAGTACCTAAATGAAGGGCTAGCGTCCCACCCATCGAAAGGCCTGTTACAAATATACGTTCACATGCTTCGGTTAGTTTTTCATATCCTTCTTGAGCAGAAGAAAGCCAGTCTTCTTTCGTGCTTTTTTCCATATCTTCATGATGCGTCCCATGCCCTTTAAGACGCGGGGCATATACAGTGTATCCTTTATCCTTTAGCACATTATATACAGGTTTCACGCTTTGCGTTGTGCCTGTAAAACCATGGAGCACTAATACCCCTATTTCATTACCTTGATGATAAAGCTCTTCAGCGTTCTGAACAACCGCATACTTTTCATCCATCCCTTGTCACCCTTTGTACTCTTTCTTTCTATCGTACCATGTGCCAGAATATTAAACCAAATTAAAACATCTTCTTACACAAAAAAAAGCTTAGCTATCTGCTAAGCTTTTTCATTTATTTAGCAAGTTGAACGTCAATCTGTTCTTGTTCTTGCGGTGTTAATGTTTCTGTATGTTTAAACTCTCCAAGTGTGAATAAAAGTCCAGCAACAATAGCGATCGGCAATACAATACCAAATGTTCTTTTTAAAATAGTCATGATTTTCTCTCCTTTTATTACCCTTTATTTTTTAGCCCAATTCCCACCTCGACGTGCATCAGCTTCTCCTATTATATGACCGTCTTCATCTTTCTGAAGAACTTGCACACTGCCAAAGTGCATTGGGTTATCACTTTTTCCAAGCTTATATCCATAAGATTTTAGAGCTGCGCTTTCTCTTTTCGTTAGAGAACTTTCTTCTTCAAGAGTGATAGAATCAAAGGCGAATCGCTTATGTTTTACAGCATCGCTCCATGACTTTCCTTCTCTCATATGATAATAGAGTACTTGAGCAACCATTTGCGGAATTCGATCTCCACCAGGTGAACCAATTCCAATTGTCCCCTCTTCTGTCTTCACAACTGTTGGGGCCATAAATGTTCTTGGTCTTTTTCCTGATTCAATACGATTTACTCCATCACCAAAGTTTTGAAGCTGGTTGTTTAGGAAAAAGCCGTTTGTGTAGTCCCCAGAACCGAAAAAGTCGCTTAGCGTATTTGTTGTTGAAACAACGGTACCCTCTTTGTCCATGACAACAAAATGCGTTGTGCTTTCATGCTCTTTATCAACCTCATACTGTTCTCCCGCATTAGTGGAGTTAAGCTGTCGGTTTAAGAGATTCACATATTGAGAGCTTGTCCAATCTTGTGCATATTGATTTTCAAACTCAGGATCTGCAAGCTTTTCAATTCGGTCTTTGTATGCTGCCTTTGTAATCTGTCCCATATAGTGAGTAAACAAGCTATCACTTTTAATAGAAGCAAGGTTTGCATCATCCATCATCATGAGCATTTGAATAAGTGTTGTTCCTGAAAATGGAGGTGGTGCTGAAATCACTGTGCTTTCCCCATATTTCCCTACAACAGGATCTCGCTCTTTCACCTCATAATCTTGTAAATCGTTTGTTGAAATATGACCCTCTTCTTCAATGTCCTCTGCAATAGAACCTTTATAAAAGGCTGAAGCTCCTTCATCTCGAATTTTTTCGAGCGTTTCAGCAAGTTCAGGCTGCTTGAGTACGTCCCCTTGCTTTAAAGGACCTCCATCAGGATAAAATGCTTCTCTGTTATCCAGCTTTTTTTCATGCTCTTGAATTGCAAAGGAGAGCGGTTCATTTATCTTAAACCCTTCTTTTGCATAATGAATAGCGGGATTTAAAAGCTCATTCATATTTAGTGAACCGTATTTATCATGAGCGTACGCCATGCCTGCTACAAACCCAGGTACTCCTGAGTTTCCTTCACGCTCTCCATCAATCTTTTGTGGAGCTTCTTCACGGTAGTCAAGAAACGTTGCTTTTTTGTCAGGAGGAGAAATGAGCATCCCACCGCCGCCGCCAATTCCAGATCCGTATGGTTCTACAACATTTAGCGTGTATGAAATCGCAATGGCTGCGTCAACTGCGTTTCCTCCATTCTTAAGCACATTCATGCCAACTTTCGTAGCAATCGGATTTGAGCTGCTCACGCCATAATCCTGTGCACCAATGGTTCTTTTCCATAACGTTTGACCAGCTAAAAATAGTGAAGATACGAGAACGATAGCAATGACGATTTTTAGAATGTTTTTCTTACTCATATCTCCCCTCCTAACCTAGTTTTTATCGATGACTTTGTTGTGATTTAAGAATATGCGAATTTTATCGTCTTTCTGTTCCCAAAGAACTCCTTTAGATACGCCTTTTGTTAAGCTGTTGAAAATTTGTTTCTTATACCACCAATTGTCAACAGGACGCGGACTTCCTTCTTCAATTCGAAGTGGGACAACATCTACGTACGCTGTTCCATCTTCTTTTAGTTTATATTGCGCAAGAGCGGTATTTTTTGTATTTGACCAGCCTTGATCAGATACAAAGTTACCTAAGCTATAAAAGATCACGCTGTCTTTGTAAACGTCAAAGGAAGATAAAACGTGTGGATGATGACCTGCAATCATATCTGCTCCTGCATCAACCATTGCTTTTGCTAAAGCTTCTTGACGTGGACTTGGCTCCATGTCATATTCTTGCCCCCAATGAACATTTACAACAACAAGGTCAGCGTTCCCTTGTTTTGGATCTTTTGCTTTTTCAATTTCGTTAAAAAGTGCATCTGGATCTGTGTAGACAACACCTGCTTTATTTTTCTTTGCTTCTGTGCCTTCAGAGCGGACATCTGTGAAGCCAAGTGTTGCAACTTTTAATCCATTTACATCTTGGTACGAAACTTTTTTAGCACTGCTTTCATTTGCACCTGCACCAACACTATCAATGCCTTCTTCTTGAAGTGATGCTAGCGTATCTTTTAATCCTTTTTCCCCATAATTCATCGCGTTGTTGTTTGCTAAATTCAACACGCTGAATCCCGCATTCTTTATCGATTTTAAAGAACGCTTGTCAGTTGAAAGTAGAAGATCTTTATCAAGTGGTTCATACTGACTTTCATCTTTTGTTAGAATAGGAACATCTAAGTTTCCTGTCATATAATCAGAGTCTTTTAAATAAGGCTGCACATGCTCAAATAAATAATCTGCCCCGTGCTTATCCACAATATTTTCTGTGAAGCGCCCAAGCATTAAGTCTCCAACTAAGGTCATCTTTGCTTTGTACTGTGCTTGTTCAGCAACGGCCTTTGTATCTTCTGTACGTGTTAACCAAGCTGACAAAACAAGTGCAATGATAATAAGCGGTGTTAAAATGGCTACATACTTACCGTTTTTTGGTTTTGTTTTTTTAATAAAGATTAGAATTTTTTCTTGGAAGTTTAGCTTTTTTATTTTTTTATCCATTTGGGATCAACACCTTAAATAAAGTAGTACACGTTCATAATTCCAAACGTTAGTCCGCTTAAAAGGAGTGTACTTCCAACTGTAAACGGAATGCCTTGTTTTTGGATTGTGTTCGCGATAAGACCAGGAACGATAATTCCAATTCCGCGGAACTCTTGAATCTCAAATGGCATAACAGGATAAAAGTAGTCAAAAATAAGCTTTAAACAAATACCAACGATAAGCATTGCAGCAAATTTACGCTTCCCATAAAGAATTGTAAATCGCCCAATTCCATACATTACAATTACATATGTTAAAATACTAATAAATAAAACAACTAATATAAAAACTGGTTGGTCAAATACAAGAGCTAAATACCCTGGTACAACAAGACCTGCTGGAATAATTCCTGTTTTTTCTGCGAAAAGTAGACTGAGCGTAACGCCAAGTACTAATGCAATATATAAATCTGCACCAAACATCTTTTTCCTCCTAAATTAACCTGCTTTACGAACAGACTGCATGTTGTTGATTGCTTCAATAAGTGGTTCACCAGAGCCGTGAATATTGCCAACTCCGTAGACAACGCGTCCTTTTAAGTATGGTTTTAATTCTTCCATGATTTCTTCTGTTGAATATCCTTCAAGATCAAAATATTGATTTGTATCAAGATCGCCGCGTTCATAAGCGTCGCTAATTGGAGATGTTGTTCCACCAATTGCAATGACAATCTCTGATGGTATGTAAGGTAGAACATCTTCAGCAAACTGAATTGTTCGGTCAACACGGTCATCGCGACAATTCATAATGACAATAGGATGATTTGTACTATAACCTAATTCACTCACCCGTTCCCATATTTTAAGCGTAGATGATGCATCATTTGCTGCAAATCCATTAACGAAAAAGGCTGGGTTTTCTTCATCCTCGCCAAAACGGACGATACGCATTGCACCTGGGTCTGGCTGAGCATTAAGCATTCCTGCCATAGCTGTTTCTTCATCAATACCAAGCGCTTCAGCTACAGCTAAGGCAATTGAAGCATTGTCAGGAAATACCATGTAATCGAACTTACGTAAATATTCTTCTGTAATTTTAGAGTTATCTGCTACGATGACTTCTGAATTACGTTTTTTCGCTTCTTCTTTAAAATAATCTAAATAAGGGCTTTCGATTGTCACGAGATGACCATTATAAGGGATAGCGGCTAAAAAGGCTTGAGCAACTTCATCAAGCGTTGGTCCCATAACATCCATATGGTCTTCTAGTACGTTTACAATAACGCCGACATTTGCTTGTAAAAGCTGATTTTGAAACGTAATTTGATAGTCAGGTTGAACAGCCATACATTCGCAAATCAGAGCATCTGGTTCAAGATCTTCAATCTTTTTCATAACACGACGCTGCTCTCCGATGTTTGGTCCTTCAAGTCTTCTCTTAATTGGTTCTTCTTCGCTCGTATGCCAGTAAATCATTCGAGCGGACGTTCCGGTTGTTTTACCAATTGTTCTGTAACCCGCTTCTTTTACAACTCCTGTTACTAATCGTGTAACAGTTGATTTTCCACGGATTCCATTAATGTTCACGCGGATTGGCACAGCGTGGATTCGTTTTAAATGCTGCTTATAATCCCACATTCCTAAGCAAAGAAGTAAAACGGCACATATAATAATGAGTGCCATACTCTCGCCCCTTTCTTTATCATTCGACATATTTTGTTGTAGTGGGTACCCGGGAAATAATTTAGCACAGAAAACATATGAGTTCTATCAAACGTCTTTACCATGTAAAGGGAATTGTAAATTTTGTATTATTGTTCACAAAGGGATGATAAACAAAGAATTTTAAGGACTATTTGCTCTTTAATGTAGGGAACTTCCGTGCATTTTCCGCACATAACGAACTGTAAAGATGAGGAAAGAATCATAAATACTCTACAGGACGTAATCAATTTGTCACGTTTAATGTAACAAAAGCCGAAAATTCTCTGTAACATTAGAAATATGAAGAAAATTTATTTTTTGTAAATTTTCTTCAACCCGTTGCTTTCTCTTCTTCTCTCCTTCCTTGTTTAAAGATTGAAATATGTTGTAATGCTTTATATCTATAAAAAAAGGGGGAATTAAGTCTTATATACAAAGTTAGGACTAGGGGAAAAGACATAATAAAAAAGAAGAGAAAAAATTCTCTTCTTTTTTATCTAACAGAGAGGGAGCGAAGCCTGTTTAACGCTGCTGCAATTTCATGTACCCGAGGCTCTGCTAGTTCTCCTTCCTCTTTTTTTGAGCTTGCAAAATATTTCAAGCCGTGTCTTTCAATTTCTTGTTGAACATACTCCAACAAATCTTTCATCGTTTTTGAAGAACAAAGCAGATTTTTTCGTTCTATATGACTAAGAATTCCTGCAATCGCTCTTGTTTGGCTTTCATTTACAAGTTGTTCTACATAGTGAAGGTTAATGATGCTTTTTCCATATTGAATAGTATCTTTTGAACGAACTTTTATCATTCGTTTTCTTCCTTGCTCACTTTGTAAACTTTCTGATCTCACTATTCTTTCTTTTCAAACTCGATGTTTCGTAAATGCATCTTCTTGTTGTTCAGGGTATTTAGCCGCAATTTCTTTTGCCTGATTTGTAACATCCGTACATTTGTAATTATTGAGCTTTAAAACAGTATGTGCTTTTTCGAAATATGCTCCAGATCCCCCCATCACAAGAATAGATGATATTCCTTCTTGCTCGTAAAGGGTACTTACTCGATCAATAAAAGGAGTGATTGGTTCTTCTTGCGGGGAAATCAGTTCTTTCATTCGCATATCGCGAATCATAAAATTTGTAGCGCTTGTATCTTCATCAATAACTAAGGTCCTTGCTCCTGCTTCAAGCGCTTCAATAATATTTGCCGCTTGGAACGTACTTCCGCTTGCATTTTCACTTGAAAATTCTGCTGTACTCCCTCCGTTTGGTAAGTTATTTACAAATAGAGAAATGTCTACTTTTTCAACGTTTCGCCCGTCTTCAGCACGAATTTTTACAGCGGTATTTTCCGTAATAACAAATTCACGGCCGTCTCCTTTTCTATAGTTATAAACGCCTCTTTCGATTCCTTGCAAAAGCGTACTTTTCCCATGATAGCCTCCCCCAACAATGACCGTAACCCCTTTTTTCACTCCCATTCCCCTTAGCTCCTTGTTTGTATGTGGAATAGGAATCGCAATCTCTAACTCTTCTGGACTTTGAAAAGGAACAGCTTTTTGTAAAGGTAGCTCACTCACACCGCTTTTTCAAGGAAGAATGGATCCATTAGCGACAAACGAAACAAGTTCATGTTCTTTTAAATAAGAACGAACAGCTTGCTGCTGATCAGTGAGGATAATCGCCATTTCTAATTCTTTTATATTCATTTGAAAAATTGATTTTTCTACAACAGTGGGTAGAAGAGTCTTGAAAATGAGCTCAGCTTGCTTTCCTAAAATCCGGCGTCCTTTGGCGGGTAAGCCAACTGACAGTGAGACAGTTATCATTGAGGCGGAAAAAGTAACAGAGGTTCGATTGATCACCTCTTGTCCTGGATAATCAATCAGAATCATCCCACTTTTTCCGGATCCTTTTGCTCTTTCCTCTTCTTCTTTTAAGCTTTTATGTATAAGCCGTGTAATATAGTCTTTACAGCATATTTCACGGTATTTATCTCTCAGCCACTCTTCTTTTACCCCTGTATTTTTTAAAGGAATATGTAAACAAATTTTAGATGGGCTTGCAAAAGGATCTCCTTGCACATAGTTAACAGCTACTTCATAATGTGGCCATTTGAATATCCCTTGTATTCTTTTATAGTTTGGATATCCTTTTCCATCGATTTCTTTAAAAATTTGCAACAGCTTTTTCACTTTATCGCTCCCTTCTTTCTAGTATGTTTAGTGTAACAAAAAACAGCCTCTCCTTATAAGGAGAGACTGTTTTTTCTTTACCCTTCAAGAAGAAGTGTTTCTGGATCTTCTAATAAGTCTTTAATTGTAGCAAGGAAGCTTACCGCTTCTTTTCCATCTACAATACGGTGATCATATGATAAAGCAATATACATCATTGGACGGTTTTCAGAACGTTCTTCATCAATTGCAACCGGACGAAGTTGGATTTTATGCATACCGAGAATTCCGACTTGTGGCCCATTTAAAATTGGAGTTGAGAGAAGAGAACCAAAGACTCCTCCGTTTGTAATCGTAAATGTTCCACCTTGTAAATCTTTTAACGTTAATTTATTGTCACGCGCTTTTTTCGCTTTATCTAAAATATCCCCTTCAATATCAGAGAATGTTTTACGATCTGCATCACGTACAACTGGAACAACAAGACCATCATCAGTTGATACTGCAACACCAATATCGTAATACTTTTTCAGAACAAGCTCATTTCCTTGAATTTCAGCGTTTAAGAGCGGGAACTTTCTTAGAGCAGCCACAACTGCTTTTGTAAAGAAAGACATGAATCCAAGACGAACATCGTGCTGTTCAAAGAAATTGTCTTTACGACGTTTGCGCAGAGCCATAACAGCTGTCATATCAATTTCATTAAACGTTGTCAGCATTGCTGCTGTTTGCTGAACCTCTACAAGACGATTAGCAATTGTTTGACGTCGACGCGTCATTTTTATGCGTTCTTCCGGTTTCTGTGGATCTTGTGGCTGTACTTGTTTTTGTGGCTGAGGTGCACTTTGCTGTTTAGCTGCTGGTTTATTCTCATGTGACTCGATATCATGTTTACGAACGCGACCCATTGGATCTGTTGTTTTTACATCATCAAGTTTAATGCCGCGCTCACGAGCAAGTTTACGAGCTGCTGGTGAAGCAATCGTACGGCTTGTAGATTTTGCTTCTTCTTTTGGTACTTCCTTCGTTGCTACAGCTGTTGTGCTTTCTTTTGGCGCTTCAGCCTCTGGTGCTTTCTCCTGTGTTGCTTCTTCTTTCGCTTCTGGGGCAGAAGATGTACTTTCGCCTCCGCCTTCTCCACTTTCATCTAAGCGAGCAATCACTTCACCAACGTGAACAGTATCACCAGGCTCTTTCAAAAATTCTGTAATAACGCCAGACTCCTCAGCCGTGATTTCAACATTTACTTTATCTGTTTCAAGCTCTGCAATATATTCACCGCGCTCAATTTTGTCGCCTACTTTTTTCAGCCACTCTGAAATTGTGCCCTCTGTAATTGATTCTGCTAATTCTGGTACTTTGATCTCTCCCATTGTCCTGGCCCCTTTCTAACGTCTTAATACATGATTAGTTAGTTTTAGTGCTTCGTTTACGATACGTTCTTGTTCTTTCTTATGAACAGTTGGATCCCCTTCAGAAGGACTTGAACGGCGACGACGTCCAACATAGCCAATCTCAACACCTTCTGGAACAATTTCCTGAAGACGAGGATATGCATATGACCACGGTCCCATATTTTTCGGTTCTTCCTGTACCCATACAAGCTCTTTTAAATTCGGATATTGTGCTAGAATCTCGCGTGCCTGTGCAAGCGGGAATGGATAAAGCTCTTCAACTCTTAAAATATGAACAGAATCAATTTCTTCTTCTTGTTTTTGAACTGTATCGCGTAAATCAATAGCGACTTTACCACTACACATAATAATACGCTCTACTTTTTCTTTTTGTTTTCCTGTTGTTTCTTCTTGTAAGATTTGTTTAAATTCACCTTTGCTCAAGTCATCAAGATAAGATACGCTGTGAGCATTGCGCAGCAAGCTTTTCGGCGTCATAATCACGAGTGGACGAATGTCATCATGCTTCAATAGAGCCGCTTGGCGACGCAAAATATGATAATACTGTGAAGCAGTTGTTACGTTCGCAATATCCCAGTTATTTTCAGCTGCAAGCTGTAGGAAACGTTCTAAGCGTGCGCTTGAGTGTTCAGGGCCTTGACCCTCATATCCGTGTGGAAGAAGCATAACAAGACCTGATTTTTGTCCCCATTTTGCTTGACCTGCTGTGATAAACTGGTCGAAGATAACTTGTGCTGCGTTCGCGAAATCACCGAACTGTGCTTCCCAAATAACAAGTGTTTCAGGAGCAAACACATTGTATCCATATTCAAATCCGACAACAGCTGCTTCTGTTAACGGGCTATTATGAACAGCAAATGAAACGTTCACATCTTCTAACGTATGAAGCGGTGAGTAAACATCTCCTGTTTTCTCATCATGTAAAACAATATGACGATGTGCAAACGTACCGCGTTCCGAATCTTGCCCTGTTAAACGGATTGGTGTGCCATCTTTTAAGATTGTGGCAAACGCAAGTGCTTCCCCTAGTGACCAATCTACTTTTCCATTGTCTTTTAAATTAGTAGCGCGCTTTTCAAGGATTTTTTGCAGCTTTTTAAATACACTAAATCCTTCTGGCCATTTCACAAGCTGATCGTTAAGAGCAAGAAGTTGTTCTCCATCAACAGCAGTCTCGATTGGTGGAAGCTGACGCTCAGGCATTTCAGGTACTTCCTGTGGCTGGAACGATTTTTTATCAGGCGTTTTGCTGAATGCCTCTTGAAGACGATCGTCAATTTTTTCATTAATTGCTTTCACATCTTCCTCAGTTACAACGCCTTCTTTTTGAAGCTGCTCTGCATATAAAGTCTTCACCGTTTTGTGAGCGCGTACAAGCTCATATGTTTTAGGCTGTGTTGCAGATGGTTCATCCATCTCATTGTGACCAAAGCGACGATATCCAATGAGATCAATGATAAAGTCTTTTTTGAATTTTTTACGATATTCAAATGCAAGATAAGCCGCTGCTAAACATGCTTCTGGATCATCTGCATTTACGTGAATAATCGGCATTTCAAATCCTTTTGCTAAGTCACTTGCGTATTTAGTTGAGCGAGAATCAACGCTCTCTGTTGTAAAACCAATTTTGTTATTTGCAATAACGTGAATCGTTCCACCTGTATGATAGCCGTTCAAACCGCTCAAGTTTAGCGTTTCTGCAACAATTCCTTCCCCTGGGAACGCTGCATCACCGTGAATTAAAACAGCAAGTGACGCTGTGGAATCAACAGAAGGATATCCCGCTCCTGTACGATCATCTTGCACAGCTCTTGTGTAACCTTCAACAACAGGGTTTACGTATTCTAAATGACTTGGGTTGTTTGCTAATGTTAAGCGTGTTTTAAATGACTGATCTTGTTCACTAATGTGTTTGTCAGCACCAAGATGATATTTTACGTCACCGCTCCATCCGTAGCTGATTCCAATTGAACCTTCAGATGGAACAACCTCTTTATTTGGCGCGTGCTGAAATTCTGAGAAAATGAGTTCATACGGTTTGCCGAGCACGTGAGCAAGTACATTAAGACGTCCTCTATGCGCCATTCCAATATTAATAGACTTTGTTAAATTGTGAACAGCGTGTTCCACAACTTCATCTAGAAGCGGAACAAGCATGTCAACTCCTTCAATAGAGAAGCGCTTTTGGCCTACGAAAGAACGATGTAAAAACTGCTCAAACCCTTCTACTTGCGTTAATCGTTTTAAAACAGATTTTTTCTTATCAGCAGAAAGAGAACGATATATTTTACCCGATTCAATCATCTCTTTTAACCAAGCATTCTCCTCTCGGTTATGTACGTGCTGGTACTCAAATGCAATTTTTTTCGTGTATACTTCAATTAAATAGTGATAAGCAGCCAAACCATCCTTTTGTTTGATATGATCTGGTGCGTTTGGACAGAGAACATGAGGCGGAATGCGCTTCACATCTTCTTCTGTCAGATCAAAATTTTCAAGCTTCAGTAGCGCCATCTCAGTTTTATTTTTCTCAAGCGGAAAAATAGATGCATAGAGATGACCATAAGTACGCACATAAGTTGCTAGCTTCACAGCTGTTGCAATCTTTTCAATTTGTGCAGGATCCGTATAATCGACTCCTACCCCTTCATTTTGACTGCTGCTTTTGTTTAGAGAAGGTGGCGTTCCCCACTCATCAAAAAACGCTTTGACTTCAGGGTCAATTGATTCAGGATCTTCTTGATACTGATCATACCATTCCATGACATATCCTAAGTTAGGTCCAAAAAAACTATGCCAAGGAGCTTCGTTTCCTGTGTTTTTTCTCTCCATGATTTCTCCCCAACCCCTCTTTCATTTAGCCTCTTACTTTTTTTATAAAACGCTTATTACACTGTAATGAAAGCCTATACAAATCATTGTAACAACCCGGAAAGTTTTTACTTTGGGTGTTACACTCATAGTAACATTTTTGTCACAATTCCTCAAAACATAAATAGGCGCGAAAAGACAAGCATTCTAGCGGTTTTTTCAAAAAAGAAAGCGATTTCTTCGTTTTTTTCGCTTTTTTGTGAAAATAAGCACTATTTTGCTCATCCTTACCTCTTTTTACCGTTTTCTCTTCCTTAATTGATTTTCTTATGAAGAAGAAAACCTTGATTTATCAAGGTTTTCCCCTAAACACGTAAAAAAAACAACAGAAAAATCAATTATTTTAATGGAAGCCATTCTTTTTTTTCATAGCTCAATAAGCAATTGTGGGCAGCTTTCCGATTAGCCTTTTGCTTGATTTGTTGGCCTCTTTTAAAATAATAGCCTCATCCATTGTTTTTAAACGTCGATTTTCCATCACAACTTCCCCATTAATGATGACCGTTTCTACATCTGAGCTATAAGCGGAATAAACAATGCGTGAAATAGGATCAATATCATAGGAGGGAAAAGCATGGAGCTTGTGAAGGTCAACCAAAATTAAATCCGCCTTTTTTCCAACTTCAATACTTCCAATCTCGTGCTCTAAGCCAAGCGCTTTAGCTCCTCCAATTGTAGCCATTTGTAATACTTGTTTTGCTTTCATAGAAGTTGGTCCATTAATGGGTTTTTGAATAAGAGCGGCAAGTTTCATCTCTTGAAACATATCAAGATTGTTGTTGCACGGGGCTCCGTCCGCGCCTAAACTAACATACATATCACTCTTTAGCATATCAGGCACTTCGGCAATTCCTGAAGCGAGCTTTAAGTTCGATCCCGGACAGTGGCTTACCTTTACTTTTCGGTCTCTAATAATTTTTTTCTCCTCCTCATCTAACCAGACGCAATGTGCTAAAATAAGCCGCTCATTGGCAAGGCCGAGATGATCTAAATAAACAATATTACGCATGCCTCTCTCTTGCTCTACAATTTGGATTTCACCTTTATTTTCCGAAGCATGGGTATGTACACAAACTTGATATTTTTCAGATAAAAAAGCAACCTCCTTCAACAGTTCCTCTGAGCATGAGACAACAAAACGAGGGGAGAAAGCATATTGAATGCGCCCGTCTTTGTCATGCCATTTCTCATACAAGTCCATGCTTTCCTGCAAGGATGCACTCGCCGTTTCTCTAAGAAGCTTCGGCACTTCTTCACCGTGATCCATCATCACTTTCCCCGCAAGCGCTCGAATGCCACTTTTTTGAATCGCTTGAAAGGCAAAATCTGTATGATGTACCGTTTCCATATCTACGATAGACGTTGTTCCCCCTTTGATTAGCTCTCCGATGCCAAGCATGGCAGAATAGTAGATGGATTCTTCATCATGAGCCGCTTCAAGGGGCCATATTCGTTTTTTTAACCAGTCCATAAGCTCCCAATCATCTCCCTGTCCTCTAAAAAGTGTTTGACAAAGATGAATGTGCGTATGAATAAATCCTGGAAGAAGGATTTGATGACGTGCATCTATTTCAGCGTCCACAGCATCTGGCTGTAGGTTCGTCCCGATTTCTTTAATTCGTTCTCCCTCAATTAAAACATCTCCGTGAAAAATATCGTCTTGTTTGTTCATCGTAATAAGCTGAGCATTTTTGATTAGCAATCGTCTCACTGTCATCTCTCCTTTGAACTCCCAAAATACTTCCAGATTCCTACATGTAAAGTAAGTTTCTATATTATATGGTTTTCTCATTAAGAATGGCGAGCGTATTGTAAATGGACTTGACAAGAACTTTTATGTTTAAAGTAGCAACCCATAAAACGATACGAGATTAATCAACGCCATTAATGAATTGTTGAAGAGTATCAATAAAAGTAAGCACGTCCTCTGTTTCTCTTCTATATGCAACGTAAATGTTTGACACAGGGAGAGGAAAGGTAGAAAAATGCACAGCATCTATTTTCCCTTTCTTCACTTCCCTTTCAACAACGGAAAAAGGAAGAAAAGACATGCCTAATCCTTCCTCAATAAACCGTTTTGTAATTTCTACTTGGTTAACGACCATCGTTTTTACGCCCTTATATGTCTGCTGAATAGACGGCAAAATTTCTTCCCAATAGAGGGGATGATTGTTAATCAATAATCGGTGCTGTTGAAAAAGAGAAAACAGGGACTCATTTTCACTAGAAGGAGGAGCTGCGAGAATAACAGAATCTTGTAAAATACTTTTGCATATTACGTGTGAAACAGGCATTCTTGATAAACCAACGTCTGCTCTTCCGCTTTCGATCTCACCGCTAATTTCCATAGACTTTACAACATTTATCATAACTTCGATTTTAGGATATCTATGTAAAAAAGAGCTAAGAAATCTTGGCAAAATAGCTGAAGCAATATAAGGAGCAACAGCAACTGTTATTTTACGCTGGAATCCTTGCTTAAAACTTTCTAAAGTTTGCACGCCATCATAATAGCTTTCCGCCAATTTCTCAGCATGTGGAACAAATCTCCGTCCTGCTTCTGTTAAATAAACGTGACGTCCAGAGCGTTTAAAAAAAGAAGCACCAAGCTCTTGTTCTAAATGCTTAATATGTGCTGTAACAGTTGGCTGAGAAAGAAAAAGAAGCTCAGAAGTCTTTCTGAAATTTTCATACTTTGCTGCAACAAGAAACGTTTCTATCCACTTCATATCCATCAATATGCACTTCCTTTTCGTAAAAAAACCTTATGACAATTTTATCATAAGGTTTTTGCTCTTTATTTTTTTATTGCTAAGAATCGCAAGCGTTTGTAATCAGCAATCCACTTTTCATTTTCATACAAGTGTTCCCTTGCTATGCTCTCTACTCTTTTTACAACTTCTCCTTGGACACTTTCATCTACGGGAGCAAGAAAATCTCCTGCAAAGTTGGCAATCCATCCCTTTATTCCTTCATTTTCTTTGGCAAGTTCTGTTGGGCGAACAAAAGAAGAAACATAGCATACTTCAAACCCGCCTTGTTCAAGAAGGGTTGTATATTCGCCAACACTAGGAAAATACCATGGATTATATATCTCCTTTTTTTCTATTCCATACTCTTCTAAAGCTTGATATAGAGCTTGAATAATGGAAGCTACATTTCCTTTGGATCCCATTTCCCCAACAAACCGACCTCCGGTTTTTAAACAGCGATTTACGGAAGATATCACTCGTTCAGGCCTCTTCATCCAGTGTAGAGCAGCGTTTGAAAAAACAGCGTCTACTTTTCTTTCAAGCTGAAAATCTTCTCCATTTCCGGTTCTAAACTCAAGATGAGGATAAGATTCTTTAGCTTTTTTAATCATGTGTTGTGAAGCATCAATCCCTATAACGCTAGCCCCTGCTAAGGCAATCTCATGAGCATGCTTTCCTGTCCCACAGCCTAAATCTAAAATACATTCATTCTCTTTTGCACGAAGTAACGGAAAAAGACCTTCTCCATATTTAGCAACAAATGACGCCGTTTGATTATAATATTCTGGCTTCCACTGGTTTTTTGTACCGATAGCTTCCTTCATCTGCTTTCCTCCTCTTTTGTTCTTATTTATAGACTATCACTCTTACATATTAATGAATATTAGATAATTGTCTCTTCATTGATAGGAATCTCCTCTCAATAAAAAACACCTCTTCTTAAGAGGTATTATAAAATGCTCAAATGAGGAAAGTCTAAATTCGTATCTACTTCTCCTTTGATTTTTGTAATCACATTTTTTTGTCCTTTTATCCAATCATAAAAAGAAAAAATAACGGGACGGCGATTTTCTCCAACTCCAATATATACTCGCCCTGTTTTTGGAGCATAAACAGAAGAATGAATCGTTCCTGCCGAGTTTCTGTAGTCACGTTTAAAAAACGGATAATCTGTATGATTAAAAAGCTCAAATGCCTGGTACGGTGTTAGCGGATTTTCCAATGCTTCTTCAAGTTTTGCTAGTCTTTCTTTTGACTCAACCAGGTGACGGCGGTTTTCATCTTGAAGTTCTTCAGCTCTAAAATGATTGGAGCATGCAAGACTTCTTCCATATGAAACGTTAACTCCGCGTGGAGATGCTTCAACGATTGCAGCACGGTCATTTTTATCATTCATTGTATAGTTAAACGAGTGACGGTGTGGAATATTTCTTAATACTTCTACTGCTTCTTCTGTTGTTTGACATGTATCAAGAATAAAGCGCGCAATGGAGCAGCAAATGAAACCGTCTCCTGCTTTTTTCCTATGTACGAAATGGTACCCAATCGAAAGCCCCTTTTCATTCATTCCGTCCATGCGTCCAATCAACCTTTGAGCAAATCCAATACTTGCATATGCTTCGCTCGGTTGCCAAAGTAAAAAGCGACCATCATATGTTTTAGGATGATAATCATAGTTTCTAGCATAAAAGCCTTCCGCCATAAGAGCAGAGCAGCCTGACTTTTTCCATTCCCCTTGGTAGCCGCTATACTCATGCACAACGTCTTCTAATCTCCACTTCATTCCATCTGAAATGCCTTCAAGCTCTTCCCATACGTGTGGTGCAAACTCTTCTACTCTCTTACGCGCTTCTTTTATTTGGATGGGGTAGCTTCTCAATGACTTCTTTCTTCGTTTTTTATGTGACTCATACAAAATGGTTCCCTTATGCCATTTGCCAAGCATGTGGCCAAGCTCATATGATGTGCCTCTTCCTTGCTTAACGTTCACAAAAATAGATTGCATATCCTCAGCTCCAAACTATGTTTTTAAGAGAAAAAGAGCTTCTTACCCTTATAGGAATAAGAAGCTCTAAAAGAGTTATCCTGTTTGAATACTCTTATGAAGAAGTCGTTTTAGAAGTGGAAACAGAACGTTTGGAAGTTCTGAAACGTCTTCAACTAAAATGCTGTACTTCCCGTAAATATTGCGAATTGTAGTTTGCTGTCCTTCATCAATTGGTTCATTTGATAAAAAGACGTTAATTACTTCAATCCCCTGTTTGCGCGCGAGTAAAACAGCTTCGTGTGTATCAACAACTCCATTTTGCTCATATCCCATTGCAGCAGGCTCTCCATCTGAGAAAACAAGCAAAAACTTTTGTTTTTCACTACGCTTCATTAAACTTTGAGAAGCGTGACGAATTGCAAAGCCATCTCGGTTATCTTCCATTGGTTCAAGCTGCATAATTTCAGATCCGCTTTCTTTCTTATACGACGAAGAGAAATCAATAACATGTTGAAAATAGTTTGGCTGATACGTTTCTGTTGCATCGTTTGTATCTTCCCAAAAGCCGACAATCTCATGTGGTACATGTACGGATTTTAATGCTTCATGAAAAAGAGTAATGCCAAGCTTTGTTTGCTCCATTTTATCGAACATGGAGGCTGAACAATCGACAAGAAGCGAGAATACAGCATCAATTTCATGAGATGGATCGTTCTTTTTATGAAAAAGTCGCGGATTGTCATCTGTTGCAAGACGAAGCAAGTTTTTTTGATTTAAACGCCCGAAATGCAGATCAGTGCGAGGCAAAATTCGTTTATGCTCAAGCGTTTTTGAAATCATTTGTTTTAACCGCTTTTGATATGGTGCAATTTCTTTTACATTTGCACTATACTGTGAACGCTCCTCTGACGTTGGGCGCGTTTTTTCTTTCACTAATGCTTTCGCATAGCGATTGTCTTTTCCAAACGACTCATCTCCGCCTTCTTGTGGTTCTTCTTTTCTTGTTTCAAGCACTTCTAGCTTTGAATAGTCGTTCCGCTTTGCTTTTTTGGATTGCCCTTGAACAACACCTAGTGCTTGATCTCCGTCTTCTCCTTCACGAACAGCGTCATCTCCGCCTAAATCTGTTTTTGAACCTTGCTCTAAATCAAACTGAAGGAAACTTTCCGTTGCTTTACTTGTTTCTTGATGCCATGTTGGCAGTTTATCCTCGTGAACGTCTTCTTCCCCTGACTTCTCACCTTTAATCACATCATCATTCTTAAGCTTAGATTCTCTTTTTAAATCGTCAAACGTTAATCCTTGCTGCAGCTCTTCATAATTAAAATCTGGAAGAAGGAAATACGTGTTTAACATGTCTTTTTCAAGCACTTCTTCTAGCACATCGCTTATTTCTTCGCAAATACGCGTCACCTCACGCGTTGTCTTAGCTTCAAAAGTGCGCATAATTTGCTCACGTAAAAATGGAATCACTCGGTCAATGTCAGGTTGAATAGACGGAAGTTCTTCAAAGGGATTATCTACTGTTGCTAGCACGTATAAAGCACAAAAAAGCGCATCAGTGTGAATGTTACGCTCCACATTAAAGCGAAGCTGTGTGCTAAAGTACGTCTTATACATTTCTCGTCGCTTTAAAAATACTTTCTTTGTACCTGGTCGATCTTTTTTACAATCTTCTTCAAGACGCAGATTTTCAAATACCATAAACAATTGGCGCGCGAAACTTTGAATAGAAGAGCGACGAATATGCTTTACATAACGAGCAATAGCCCCGTAATCACCATGGGTAATTTCCGTACTTCGCAAAAACACGTCGCTTTTTAAGCCTGCTACTGTTTCCTGATGTGGACGCTGCCCCCAGAAATGGCTAAGGTACATTTTTTTTAAATATGGATCATAGTAGGAAGAAACGCGATACTCAATCTCCATTTCTTCATCTTTTGTCAGCGTTCGAGCTAAGTCTTCGAGTTCCATAAATAGAAAAGAATCAATTTGACTATCATTGAATTTAATAAATTTCATGAAACAACACCTTACTCAAAAAGAGTTTCAGCAATATTTTGGACAGCAGCCTTTTCACGCTCATCTTCTAATTTTTGAACAATACCACGCTCAATTGCTCGAAGCGGCGGCATATAAAGAGCAAGATCACACGTATCAATAAGCGCTCTGATTGAAGCTGCTTCTTCTGAAACTTGTCCGTTTTCTACTTGTGTAATTAAATCTGTTGAAAGTCTTACAAACTTATCAATCATTTTCTCGTCATTAAGGCGAGATTGTGAAGAAAGAACCGCTTTTAAGCTTTCTCCTTTAATATATGGAACATCAATAATGACGAAACGGTTTTTAAGTGCTTCATTCAAAGGTACTGTCCCAACATATCCTTCATTGATTGCAGCGATAACGCCAAACGTCTGCTCACCGCGCACAACTTCACCTGTAAACGGATTTGTAATCATTTTACGATAGTCGAGTACCCCGTTTAAGATTGGCAATGTTTCGGGCTTTGCCATGTTGATTTCGTCAATGTATAGAAGATGACCCTTTGTCATAGCTTGAATAACAGGTCCTGGTACAAAATCAATGTTTGTTTCTCCTCCGCTTGTATGAATCGTTTTAAATCCAAGCAACGCTTCGGCGTCAAGATCAACTGAACAGTTCACACTATGCATTGGCTGTTTGAAGTAAGCTGAGAGCGTTTCAGCTAGCTTCGTTTTCCCTGACCCTGTTGGTCCTTTTAAAAGTACGTTTTTTCCTAATGAAAGCGCGATAAGAGCATCCGTTATGATGGCCTCGTCTTCAGCCATATAACCGTCCTTTCCAATAAGACGCTCATCGTCTTGATATGCTCCTTGTTGTCTTTCTTCAATAAGATTTTCAATTTCTTTTGGTATATTCATTGTTGTTTCGTTCCTTTCTTCCACGCTTTTTTTCACTACTTTTATTGTACTAGAAAGCTTTTTCTCTTAAAAGAAAAATGATGAAAGGGACGCCTGTAAGCGTCCCTTTCGTTTTTAAGCTTTTACTTTTTTATAATTACGATGATTGATTACTGTACGAACAGGCTCACCAGAATCTGAGTCAACGCCCATTTCCACAATAACAGAGCTTTCACGCACTGTCATAACTTTTCCTTTGAATCCTTTGTACATTCCTTTATTAACTTGAATCATGTCACCAACGTCTGCCGTCGGTTGAGCTTTTGGCGTATTTTCCATATAGTTAGCGACTCCTTTTCATTTCAAAATTGCAAAGCATTAACAATCAATAAAGATCATTTTCATCTGTTTGTTTGCACTATTTGTTATTTTCATTTAGAACATAATTCTAGTGAATAATATAACGAAAATTTGACTCTTTGACAAGCTATGTTTCTTCTTTTGCAAATATTGTGGTAGAATCCGATCTTAAAACCTGACATTATTATACACTAAATTTGCGGTTTCTATTTATATTTTTAAGGTGTAATCGCTAAATTTGTTGAAGAAGAAAGACTGTACGCTGAAATTTTACCTTCTTCAATATTTGAAAAAGGTGCATCTCTTAAAAACAATCGCCCTTCAATCATCCCTTCTTTTGCATATGAGTTGTTTACCTTAGCAAAATATAGATAGTCACAAAGCTCCCGAAGCCCTTCTCTTGCGTATGTTTCAGAGTCCGTAAACTTAACTTCACCTACAACAGCTTTATACAGCTCATTGCGTCCTTTCTCTCTCATTTCAACAACAAGATCTGGACGTCCTTGCCAAAATATATGCTCTCTCGCCTTTGTTGCAAAAAACTGATTCCCTAACCGATTTGCTTCCTTTTGAGACAGAACTTTTCGTGCTAAATACGGATGATCGCTTTCATCGACTTCTCCCATTTTCACACTGAAGGAAAGAGCGGAACCTTTAGAGTTGTGATAAAGTTTGTACGTATAGCTCATATCTTCCCAGCTTGCAACTAAGTTTTCTCCTTCATATAAAAGATGAAGTGTAGCTTCTTTTGTATTTTCCTTGACGAGTTTTAATGCCCAGTAAAGTTCAAACAACACATCCATTTGCTCAGGTTGCCAAAATGTACGTTGAAAAAGATGCAAAAGATCTTCTTCATTCACTTTTTTAGCATTCAAACGATTGTACTGTAACAAAAGAAGTGCTGCTTGGCGGTACAAGCTTACTTTTGATGTTATGACATCTTTAATCTCTTCATTTGTTATTTCCTCACAACTTATGCTTGTTAATGGTGAAAATGCAAGATAGTTGTTTATTTTTTGTTCATAGTCTCTCACAGACGATAAAAGCTCTGTTTTTTCACCGTGCTTCTGCACTAATGAGCGTAACATATTGAGACACGCTTTTAAAACTTTATTTTCCTTTGTCCCGAATGTTCGGTTTTTCGAGCCACTGACATATGTCGCCCGATTTGTAAATCCCTCTCTGCTCCGAGCTTCAATAGTCTTTTTCCACTGAATATATCCTGCCATTTTCCCACTGTGCTTTTTATGAACATTTGTTGAAGAAGGAAAAAGCTCTCTTGTTTTCGCTAGCTTTTCCAAAAAAACGGCTGTTTCGTCTTGAAGTAGAAAATGAATCATTGCAAGCTCTTCAATTGAATCAATGTGAAAAGATGCTTTTTCAAAAAAAGACGAAAGAGAGAATCGATTTCCTTTTAGAAAAATAAGAAGCATGTCGCTCATCTCTTTCATCCATTCTCTATTGTTCATCTTTCCACTCCCTTCTTATTGTTTCTTCGTCAATAAAGTTTAGGGAACAAATTTCATTCATAAACTCTCTTTCTTGTTCAAACAAATGAATTTGAGGCCATAAAAACAGCTGAAAGGCAGATGTAAAATCTCCTTCATCTTTTGTAAAGAGAGCCACATCCTGAATAAGAGCAGGACCTATTTGTTCATATTGATTTATAACATGCCAAAGCTTTGTAAGTTCTGTAATAAATGGATAGTTTTCAATTCCCCATTTGTTCATATACCGAAGCAAAACTTTCTCAGTAATCTCACTTGGAGGATGAATAGAAATAAAGGCAAATCTTCTCATAAAAGCATAGCTCATTTGAAATAAAGTTGCTTTATCTCTTGTATTCATTGTGCCAATAAGTCTCCATGAGGAAGGAACGCTATATTCATGAACAGCATCTCTTCCTTCTTGTTGGGGGGAAATCGTTACGTTTTTTCCATTCTCCGCTTGAAATCCTAAAGAAACACCATCACCTGCTAAAACTGAAAGAAGAGCACCAAATGCTTGATCAAGGTCAGCTCGATTCATTTCATCAACAATAAGCCACTTATTTTGCTCTTTTTTCGTTCTGTCATCTTTAAAACATTGCAAAAAAAGACCGGGATGAAAAGCTAATGTCCCTTCTCTTGTTGGATGGTATCCTCCAATGGTTTCGAACGTTGACCAATCAGAAGAGGCTGTTGTAAATACAGACTGAACTCCATAACTTTTACAAACTTCACTCGCAAGCTTTGACTTTCCTGTACCAGGAGGACCTGCGAAAATTAAATGTTTTCCGTTTTTCAATGCGGATTGAATTTGCCTTTTCAAACGTTCTTCATCTTCAAAATAAAGGGAGGGAAACTGCACTTTATGTTCAAATGAAACAGGCTGACGCTCACTTTCTTCCCTTTTCCCATATGAAGCTCTTTCTTCTCGCACTGTTTGCCTATTAAGGCGAATAAGTCGTTCATAAGCTGTTTCATATTTCTGACGAAGACGTGAGAACGAAAAGTCTTCAATTCGATGAATAACGTCCATGTCTTTTTCATGCTCGTCCATAATGCCGTAGCGAATTTCATCTTTTTCAATTTCTAAAAAAAGTTTCACATGACCTTCTTGTTCTTTTGTATAAATAACAAGAGAAGGATATGAATCATTTTTAAATGTTGTAAGCTCCCTGGCCTTTTGAATACAAAGAGACGATAACTCTGGTATCTCACAGATTGCTCCGTGAACCATTTTCAAAAGAGCACAAACTCGTGCATCTTCCGCCTCTTCGTAAGGTTTTTCACTAAGATGCTTTAAATAATGAATACTAACAGGAACAAAAAGCTCTCTGTATTTTGTTATACAATAAAGGAAATCTTGCACATCAAGCATTGTCGCATGTTTTACTTCACGAGCCACAAATGGTAAAAGATGCTTACACAGTTCAACATACTGACTATAATTATCAGCAGCCCGTCCTAATTTCTCATGTGCTCCGATCATATTTTTAAATGTTTCAAGCACTTCTTTTTTGTACATAGGGTACGACGTATAGTCAAATGCCGCAAGTAAATAACCGAGAAGCGGAGCTCCTAATGAATAGCCACATGAGTGACTTTGACGAGTAGCCTCATTAAGTCTCTCTTTAAAAGGTTTCTCATCGTCATAAAGCGTTCTAAGCACATCTGTACATTGTTCTTCATGAGTGATAGAGAACCGTTCAAATTCGAGTAAGCTACGCCAATAAACAAAGTACCCGCTTGATGTATTTTCCTTTTTAAGATAATGAACGATTTCCCCAACCGTTTCTTTTGTTATAACACTTCTTTCCATAAATTCGTTTAACTCTTTTAATACATACCACTTATATTTTTGATCATAGTGAGCTGACTCTTTGAAGCGATTGTAATGAGCAAGAGCAATTGTAATAAACTCATCTTCTTCAAAAGGAAAGGCTCCAATTGTTTCCTTCATCTTTTTTCATCCTCTTGCAATTTTATTCTTTCTCTTTAGTTTGTACCACTTTCTCTATTTTTTGTAACACGATATTGCGAAATATTTCTTTTTCATTTAAAAGCTGATGATCTCCGCCATCTACTATAATGCACGAGAAGTTTGGAAATTTCTTTTGTAGAAATGGCAAGTTATAACGATGTAAAACTGTTTTATCTTTATTTCCTTGAATAAAGGTAACATCTTGGGTAGAAGCACACGTGTTGTCAAGCGTATGGGTCCATGCTTGTACAGCTTTTATCCATTCTAACGGAAGTTTTGTAAACTGAAGCGGATCCCTTCGCACCTCTTTAAGATATGCTTTATCGCTTGAATTGCGCCGAAATACTCGTTTGAAGCTTTTCACATATGGAAAAAGAAGCGGAATAAATAAAGCTGCGAGCTGCCACCCTTTCATTCGTACAAGAGGGGCAAGAAAGAACACATGCTTAAATGGGCATGCATGACTATCTTTTAAAAGATAATCAACAACAACCCCTGCCCCTGTGCTATGTGCAACAACAAATGGAGGAGTCCCTTTCTGACAATATGTATGGATAAAATGTGAGAATGCTTCTCTGTATTGAGAAAACTCTTTAATCGTCGCTTTCTCTCCTGTAGAGAGACCATGACCTTGTAAATCATAGCATATAACTTCATATTTCATATTTGTAAAATAGCGGATAGCATGCTTTAATGTTGCGCTATGATCATAATAGCCGTGAAGAACTACAATTGTTCCACGCTTATTCTCGGGACGAAAACGCTGCATGAAGAAAGATTGTGAACAGTGGTCAAAAAAACCGAACTCATACTGAAGGTTTGACACATCTAGCTTATAAAACTGAAGATAGTCCGTAATTTGATGATGCTCTTCCTTTTGCTGATACAAAGTTGGAAATGGAAACTGTTCTTTGTCTAGCGATTGAAAACTATACATGTCATCCTCCTCTTTCTCCATTTTATATCAGTATTCTCTTTTTACCAGAAGAAAATCAAAATAAAAAGGGTGACACTATAAGTCGAAATTTCTCTTCTTTTTATTTTAGTTGTAGCAAACAAACACTAGTTTTGACAACCTTTGTCTTTCAGCAGGAAAACGAGGCTTAATTGAAGGAATAGTGTATTAGTATAAAAAGACAAGATGAAAACATAACAATACCAATAATGGATTTTTTAATAAAAACTGACGTAACCCGCTTGAGGAGGAGTGAGTAAAATGCAAACGTATACGACGAAAGAAGCTGCTAAAAAGGTCAATGTTCCGCCAAGAATTATTAAACAATGGGAAAAAGAACTCGACGGATTTTTTTACATTCCTCGCACAAAACAAGGTGCACGCATTTATACAGAAGAAGAGCTCCAAATGCTGAGAACGTTAAAAGACATGTACGGAAAGAAAACAAAAAAAGAAGAAATTAAGCTGTTTCTTAAAAAGGCGAAGCAGAAGCCAGAGTCCCCACAAAATAGTACTGAGCAGTCTAATGTCTTATCCTTTGCTAAACATAACAGTTCTCTTAATGAAAATAGCAATGAAAAAAAACAAGCGTCACCTCCTTCTATCGATCAAAAAAAGCAGCAAAGAGTCGTTGAACAGCGTATTAAGGCTGAACGTGAACGCCAGCGTCTTCAGCAGGAAGAGAAGAAAAAGAACGAGGAACCTTCTACGATACGCCCAGTAGATTCTCCTCCTCAGCCTGTAAATCAAGTAAAAAGTGAATTGGTTGAAAAAGTCCAAACATACAAAGATGTATTTGAAGCTTTTGATACATTCAAACGCGAACTTTTAACAGAGGTGAGAAACGAAATTCGCGGTGAAGTGAGAAATGAAATTATTTCTGAAGTAAAAGAACAGCTTCAACATAACAACGAGCAGACGGTAGAAGCAATTGAAACGATTAATGCGGTTGTCTCTGAATCTGGTGAACAAACGTCGAAAGAAGTGCAAAGAGAGCTCAAACATGTTTCAAGCCGCTTAACAAAAATAAGCGAAGAAACAACTGAAGAAATGCAGGGGTATGTTGAGCAAGTCTCAGCAGAAGCATTAGACAGACAAGCTGAGCTCAAACATTGGCTTACAAATATTGAACAGTCGTCGGGAAGTTCAATGGATGAGATGAAAAAAATGGTTCATGAGTTAGAAGAGAATTCAAAGTCGACAAGCTTTGAACTTCGCTCGTTTGCTCATGAGATGACGAAGCGTTCAGACTGGAAAGCAGATGAAATGAAAGATTTAATTGATTCTATTAAACGTGACAGAGCAGCATATGTAAATGAACTAAAGCATGACAGACAAATGCACCGTCAAGATATCGAAGAGCGCGAGCGCCTCTTCCACGACTTTGTTCATAATTTCAGACAAACAGCAGCAGCTGAAGAAGAAGAAGAAAAAGTCAAATCATGGTGGAGGTTTTGGAAATAAAAGAAGAACGAGAGCCCATTTGGCTCTCGTTCTTAGCGTGGATTTGTTTTTTCTACAGATGTATGGGTACTTTTAGGATTTTCATTTATTTCACGTGCGATTTCCATTTTATTTGTTTTGTTCACACTTTGTAAACCAGACTTTGTTTTTTGATTACGCTTTGTCATCGCCTTTCTCCTCCTTTTATGCTGCTTTCCCTTTTAATATGAGCGAGAACACTCGCCTTCATAACCGAATTTGAAGCTTTACAAACATTTCCGAATAAGGGATATACAAAGATGGAAAAATCATGTTATACTAAGTGCAATTACATAGGAAGTCCACTAGGGGTGCCGTAATGGCTGAGATAAGAGCTTTCTTAATCCCTTTGAACCTGATCTGGCTTATACCAGCGTAGGAAAGTGGCAGCAGCGTTTTTTCGCTCGTTGTCCACTCTTGTTATTAAGAGTGGTTTTTTATTTCCTTTCCCTCTTGGCCTTCCACTATAAGGAGGAAAAACGATGTCTTTTAGTCAAGAACTTCGTCGCGTTGCAGCACCTGTTTATGAAGCAATTTTCAATCACCCTTTTGTGAAAGGAATTGGAGAAGGAAACGTTCCAAAAGATGCTCTTATTCACTACGTTTGTCAAGATTTCGAATATTTAACTTCTTTCTGCCGCGTATATGGCGTTGCTATTTCACGCTGTGAAAATCGTGAACAGATGGAACTTTTTAATGAACAAATCAATTTTGTGCTTCACAGTGAAGTTCATCCTCATCACAATTTCTGTGATGTTGCAGGGGTTAAATATGAAGATCTTCAAGCGAAACCACTAGCACCTGGCGCACATCACTATATTAACCATATGACAACCGTTGCTCAAACAGGCTCGCTTGGGGAAATCATCGCTGTTCTTCTTCCTTGCCCATGGACATACTTAGAAATTGGTCAAAAACTAATCGAGAAACACAATCCAACAGAAGATCATCCTTTCTATGAATGGATTATGTTTTATGGCAAAAAAGAAATGGACACTGTAACACACAAGCTTTGCGCTCTCTTAGATCAGTGGGCAGAAGGAGCTTCAGAGCGTGAAAAAGAAAAAATGAAAGATCATTTCATTAAAAGCTGTGAACTTGAGTATTTATTCTGGGATATGGCTTATCAAAAACAGCAGTGGCCAAGTGAAATGAGCCCTGTAGAAGCATAAAAAGAGAGACAGATGTCTCTCTTTTTTTATTGAAGAACTAATTTCTCATTTAGTTCTTCCGCTGCTTTCTTCGGGTCTTGACTTTTTAAAATAGCTGACACAACAGCAGCTCCTCTAATACCTGTTCCATTTAATTTTTCAATGTTTTCAGCTGTAATTCCACCAATTGCAACAGCTGGAATGCGTACACTTTCCGTAATTTCAATCAGTTCTTCTTTTGTAATTCCTTTTGCATCAAGTTTTGTGCTTGTTGGAAAAACAGAGCCAACTCCAATATAATCTGCTCCGTCCTCAACTGCTTTTTGCGCTTCTTGAACCGTTCGAACAGATACGCCTACAATCATATCTCCTACAAGAGAACGTACAACTTTTAGTGGCAAATCGTCTTGCCCAACGTGTACACCAGAAGCCCCAACAGCAAGTGCTACATCTACTCTGTCATTAATAATGAGCGGAACGTGAAAACGATCAAGAAGCTTTTTAAGTCGAAGGGAACGCTCATAAAACTCTTTTCCGTCCGCTTCCTTTTCACGAAGCTGTACGAGCGTTACCCCTCCTTCGAGCGCTTTTTCCACTTTTCCTAAAAGTTCTTCTTCTGTTCCCCCAAACAAATCTGTAACAAGATACATTTTATAAGATAGGTTGTCTTGCTTCATACATTTTCACCTCTTTTTCCCACGTTGTACTCTTAAGTGTTGATAGTTCGTCAAAAAGATTAATTTTAAAAGTGCCAACTCCTTCTCCTTCTTTAAGACGCTTTACGGCTCTTTCTCCAGCAAGTCCCATATAGGAAATACCAGCAATCGCTCCTTCTAGCACACTCCCGCTTGCTCCAACAAAACAGCCGATAATAGATGCTGTCATACATCCTGTCCCACTTACACGCGTTAACATCTGGTGACCATTCTCTACGTAGACGACACGCTCTCCGTCTGTAATAACGTCAATTTCTCCACTTATAACAACAACAGTGTTATACTTTTTGGCCGTTTTTTTAGCAATTGTAGTTTTATCTTCGCCAACTTCTCCAGCATCAACCCCTGAGGTTTTAGCTTCTACTCCAATGAGAGATGCTACTTCAGAGACATTCCCTCTAATAACGGTTACCTTTACTTGCTCTAACAGCCACTGAGCAGATTTCGTACGATATGTTGTAGCCCCAACTCCAACAGGATCAAAGATAACTGGAATACCTTTTTCATTTGCTTTTTTCATTGCTTTTTCCATCGCAGCAAGAGACTCTTTTTTTATTGTCCCAAAATTAATGACAAGTGCAGAAGAAATAGACGTCATTTCTTCTACTTCTTCGATGGCATCTGCCATAACAGGCGAACCGCCAGCAGCAAGTGTTGCATTTGCACAATCATTAATTGTTACGGCATTTGTAATATGATGAACAAGAGGATTTTCTTCTCTTGTTTTCTTTAACAACTCACTAATTCTTTGTTTCATATTTTGAATCCCTCCTCTTTATAGACACCCGCTTTTTCGTAAAGATCATAAAAATGATGAGTTGGACCATGTCCGCTTCCGATATTTAAGCTATTCTTAATAGCTCCTGTAATATATTCTTTTGCTTGTTTTACCGAATCTTCAAGCACTAATCCTCGTGCTAATCCTGCTGAGATGGCAGCTGAAAGCGTGCAACCTGTGCCATGCGTGTTTTTTGTTTGAATTCTCTTCCCGTAAAAGTGTGTGAACGTTTCCCCATTAAAAAGAACATCTGTTGGTTCTTCTTCTAAATGTCCACCCTTCATTAAAACGGCTGATGGACCTTCCTTTATTAAAAGGCGTGCCGCATCTTCCATCTCCTTAATTGTCTTAATCTCTGCTCCTGTAAGTTTGCATGCTTCAGGAACGTTCGGTGTTACAACTGACGCAAGAGGCAATAGTTCTTCTTTTAATGCCTCAACAGCTTCCGGGTGAAGCAAGTCATAGCCGCTTTTTGAAATCATCACAGGATCTAATACAACATGTGAGGCATTGTATTCCTTCAGCTTTTTAGCAACCACTTTAATTGTTTCAACAGTTGAGAGCATTCCAATTTTCACACTATCAACTTTAATATCGGTAAAAATAGCATCAAGCTGATCTTCAATGATGTTTGGAGAGATATCTTGCACAGAAAGAACACCTCTCGTATTTTGAGCAGTAACAGCAGTAATGACGCTCATTCCGTACGTACCAAGTGCTGAGAAAGTTTTTAAATCTGCTTGAATTCCTGCTCCTCCTGAACTGTCAGAGCCTGCAATTGTTAAAGATGTTTTCATGAATTTAGCCTCCTTAAATTTTCAATTCCATTTCGTTTTATAAGTACACGCAAAAAGATATAGCCAAGTAACGCTCCACCAAACGAGCTCATGATAAATGATGGAACAAAAGCAAAGAGAGCGACGTTTTTCCCTAGGAAAAGGAGAGCAAAAGGATACGCTATTATGGCCCCGATAATCCCTGTTCCAACGACTTCTCCTAACGCAGTGAGCGCCATGTTCTTCGTTTTCTGATATAAAAATGCTGCTAAAAAGGCCCCAATCATACTTCCTGGGAAAGCAAGAATTGAACCCGTCCCAAACAAGTTGCGTAAAAGCGATGTTCCAAACGCACATAAAACAGCGTAAAAAGGACCTAATAATACAGCAGAAAGCACGTTAATCACGTGCTGTAACGGAAATATCTTGGCAAACCCAAGTGGAATGTAAAAAAGATGACTTGTTAACGTTCCAATTGCCATTAAAAGGGCTGTTGCTGATAGCTTCGTTGTTTTACGCAAAAAAAGCTCCTCCTATGAGCACTAGGAGAAGCTTGTTATGTAAGTAAAGAGTACAACTTAAAAAGCCGATTTGTACACTTCAATTAATATCGTAACGCGACTTCCCTACGCTAGTTTTAACTAGTTCAGGTTTGAAGGGTCAAAGACAAAAGGTCTTACTCTCAGCCGGCTTTTCCAGCTCCCCTAGTGCATAATACTTATGAATTTTTCTTTATTATATCAATTTTCGACAAAGTTGCAAAGGTAAAACGTTTAAAGGCTATACTAATCATTTGTGATAGATCTAAAAACATGGTAACCGCTCACGTTTACCCCAATCGTTCCCCCACCAGGAAAAATGGTGTCACCACAGAGCCATAATCTGTCTACTCCACTTCTGTGCGAAACAGCGTTAAAAAACGTATTTTCTTTTGTTTGGGGAAACCCACCAACTTCCCTTCTCACAACAAACTTCTCCCATGCTTCAGGCTCTCCTGACAACTCGTGCACAATCCCTTCTTCAAAACGTGGAAAAATGGTAAGAACACGTTCCCTTATCTTGCTCTTTAGCACTTGTTTACGATCAGCATTCCATCCAAATGAACGTGTGTTGAACATGCTAATGTTCTATACCCATCAGGAGCCCGCAGCGTGTCGCCCTTTTTAGAAAGAGAAAGAAAAACGTGCTCACCTTCAGCAACTCCTTTCCCTGTTAAAACTTGTTGAAAAAGAGGTGAATCTGAAGGGATCACCCTTTCTTCTAGGGCAAAATACATCGTACACGCCCCCACTGTTCCTTGTCTTTCTTTTATTTTTGGAGAAAGATTTTGTACAATCCTCTCTTCAAGTAACCCCAGAAGCTGCCCAAGAGGGAGGTTGCTAACAACATATTCAGCTTTATACCTTTGTTTGTATTCATCTTCAACTGTAAATAGGGCACCTCTTTTTTCTACATGTATAGCTTTACAATGCAGCTTCACTTCCCCACCATGATGTTCGATAAATGTTTGAAGTTTCCTTGCTAAAATAAACAGTTCGCCTTCAACATAAAAAGCTCCTTCATGATAAACATCAAGCGCAAAAGCTCCCATTAAAAGCGAGCAGTGCTCTGTTGTTGTTTGCATGCTATCAATGATTTGCCTGTCAAGAAGGTGAATAAAAGATTGGCAGTCTTCTAAACCATGTTTTTTCACTAAATCAGCAACCGTTTTCGTAAATAAAAGAAGAAAGAAGAGATACATCACTTAGCCCTAGAGAAGAAAAAAGATACCTCCACTCTTGAGGCGTTTTAGGGGGCATAACCGGAACTCGTCCAATGAGCCTTCTCACTTTTCGAGCAATTTTCCATAGCTTCTCATAAAAGGAAGATAGATTCTCTTTGTAATGCGGAAAAACTTGAACAAGCTATTTAAGATGATTTGTCCTGTTCTGAAAAATAGAAAGAGGTGCAGAAAAACCCGTAATTCTAATTGCTTCTGAAAGGGGAAAAATGTTTACATTAATGCCTAGATAACGTAGGATTTTGTTGTGAATCCCTTCCTCTTCAAATCCCATTCCAAATGTAGCTCCAACAGGGAAAGAGAACAGATCTTTGAAAAATTTCCCATCGCATCCTCCAACTTCTCCACCTGCTTCAAGTACTATTACTTTATATCCGTGCTTTGAAAGAAGTGCTCCTGTTGTTAAGCCACCTATTCCACCACCAATGATAATTGCATTTTCCATTGTTTTCACCGCTTTACGTTTTTCTTATGGTGTAACATGCGATAGGGGTTCATGCAACAATGGATATGCAAAAAGACGCTTAAGTTTAGACTTAAGCGTGCTACATTTCGCGAACCCAATAATTTATTTTAGCCGTCATTTCACGACCAACTTCTTCATTTGTACGCTCTTTTAACGAGGCGAATACGCGCATTTTCATTTCTTCAATCTCTTCTTCATAGGAAACAACTGTTGACCATTCCAAATCAGGAATTGCAATAAGTGTTGTTTCTTCTTTTTTGTTTTCATGAAGGTACACTTGTCCAACTTTTCTTCCTTCATAATCAATGTTTGCCATTCTAATTTTCATGCTAATCCCTACTTTCTTTCACTTTCACCATACAACTATACCGTCAAAAAGGATGATTGACTAGTTCTTTTCCTCCGCTTTTTCTGCTTCTTTTAAAATATCATCGTAGGGAGGGTTCTTCACTCCTTCAAATGTTTCTACTATTTTCCCATCTTTGTCTACAAGATAAAAAGATGTAGAATGAAGAACTTGATCACTTTCTTCAGGTTTTTTAACGATAGCTGAAAAATTTTCTTTGGCAAATGTCTCAATTTCCTTCTGCTTATATCCCGTTAACACATTCCAGTTTGAGAAATCTCCTCCGTGATATGCAACATATTCTTTTAACTTTTCAGGTGTATCAACTTCTGGATCAACACTAAAAGAAACCAATTGGACGTCGATTCCTTGTTTCGCAGCTCGCTCTTGAATTTTTTTCATATTGGCCGTCATTGGAGAACAAACAGTGCGGCAGTTCGTAAACATAAAGTCCGCAATCCATACTTTTCCTTCTAGCTCTTCGGATGAAAATGTTTGATTTTCTTGATTTTGAAACGAAAAAGAGATGCCTTCTTCCTTTGAACAACCGAAGAGGAAGAAAAGCATCAAAGCTGTTAAAGCTGTTTTACTTAATACTTTCACATCTTTCACCTATTTCTCTCCTATGACTTTAACCTCTTTTTCAGGCATAACATGCTGAGAATGAGCAAGAACATGGACTTGCACAACATATGTCCCCTCTTTTTCAAAACGGTGTTTGATTGTATATATCCCGTTCTCCTCCTCCTCCGCTTTTATCATCTCTCCTTCTTCGTCACTGTTCGCTTCCTTGAACTCAAAATCAACAGTATCTGCTTTTTTTACTTTTTCATCTCCATATGTAACAGTTGCTTCATACAACACATCTTCATTCTGTTGAACAGTTGACGGAACATCTAACTCTACTTTAAGTTCCTCTGTATCATTATTTGCTGTATTCTCCCCACTTGTTTCACTACTGCAACCAGCCATAAATGCGAGTGCTAAAACGAGCAAAATCTTTTTCATCCCATCCCTCCTCATTTTATTAGTTCTGGTTTTTTTAAAAATTTCCTTTAAAAGTGTGAAAGGTACTTTGTTAATGTGATTCTATCCTTTTTCACATCATACTCATGTTTCTCATAAAACTTCTTTGCTCTACCATTTGCTGATGTGTGTAAATCAATTTTATTTCCTCCTCTCTTCACAACTTCCTCTTCTAACAACTGCAGCATAGTTGATCCATAACCTTTACCACTTTTCGCTACAGACACACAAAGCTCAGCTAAATAGAATGTTCTGCCTCCATATGTTCGTTTAAAGTTGCCCGCTGCTAGGCCAACAAGCTCTCCTTCTTCTTCAAATAAGAATCCTAACATTTTGGGAGTATGTAATAAATCAGTAAGCCTTTCCTTTGCCGCTTCATATGACCAATTCTCATTCCATGGAGGTTGTTTAAATACTTCTCTGTAAAGCTCAATACATTTTTCTAAATTACTAGTTGATATGTTTATTTTCTTCATATGCTCGCTCCTCACTTCAATATATTGTAAAAATTCTTTTTTATGAAATTACATTTCTTTTATTATAACGAAAAAAAGTTTCTCTTTCTTCCTTCAAAAAAATGGTGTAAAATAATATTCATTTCAAGAAAATTCTAACAAAGAGAGATGAGAACATGTTTCCTTATAAGATTAATGATCATATTACGCTAAGGCTTGTAACAGAAAATGATGGTGAAGCTCTTTTTTCACTTGTAACAAAGGAACGGCAACATTTAAGAAAATGGCTTCCATGGGTTGATTCAACAACTCTTAGTACATATAGTGAACTAATCCCAATATGGATCAAACAATATGAGGAAAAAGCAGGCTTGCAAGCTGCTATTTTATATGACAACGTCATTATCGGCATGATTGGACTTCACTCCATTCAATGGCAAAACTCCCAAACAAGCATTGGGTACTGGCTTTCTGAGCGTTATGAAGGAAAAGGTATTATGACAAAGTGCGTAGAAGCTCTCCTACATTATAGTTTTCATGAAAATGGGTTAGAAAGAGTAGAAATTCGCTGTGGCCAAGGTAATGTAAAAAGCAATCGAATTCCGATTAAGCTAGGCTTTACCCATGAAGGAACTGCTCGTCATGCTGAGTTTTTATATGATCATTATCATAATTTAGAAGTATATAGCTTACTGCATGAAGAATGGAAAAGCCTTCACAGAGAAAAAACGCCTCTTTAAAAAGAGGCGTTTTCTTATCTAAGCACTGTATTGAAAAATTCTTTTGTTCTTTCTTCTTTTGGTTCATGAAATATTTCATGTGGATGGCCAACTTCGACAATCTTTCCATCATGCATATATATAACCCAATCACAAACTTCACGTGCAAAGCCCATTTCATGCGTTACAACGACCATTGTCATTCCTTCTGCAGCTAGTTCTTTCATTGTTGCTAGGACCTCCCCAACAAGCTCTGGATCAAGCGCTGAGGTAGGCTCATCAAAAAGCATAATGTCAGGCTTCATGGCAAGTGCCCTTGCGATAGCAACCCGCTGTTTTTGCCCACCTGAAAGTTTGTTTGGATACACATTTTCTTTATCAGCTAAGCCAACTTTCTGTAAAAGCTCTCTTGCTTCTTGGACTGCTTGCACTTTATTTACCTTTCGAACGTGGATGGGCGCTTCTGTAATGTTTTGCAAAACGGTTTTGTGCGGAAACAGATTAAAGTGCTGAAAAACCATCCCAACTCTCTGTCTAATTTCATTAATATTATGAGTTGATCGTTCAATTTTTTCATCCTCAATCCAAATATGACCGCTATCTTTTTCTTCTAAAAAGTTTAAACAACGGAGCAGAGTACTTTTTCCAGAGCCGCTTGCACCTATTAAACAAACGACGTCACTTTCTTTTACAACCATATTAATGTCTTTTAATACGTGAAGATCTCCAAAAGACTTGTTCAGATTTTCAAGCTTAATCATCGTGCGTTTCTCATCCATGTTACGCTCTCCTCCCTTTAATCACTTGTTCGTAGTTTTCTTTCGAGTAAGTTAACGGCAACAGTTAGAAGAAGAACAAGAATCAAGTAGTAAATCGCCACAATTAAAAGGTATGTCATTTCATCAAAATTGTTTGATCCATATGTTGTAGCAATATTAAAGAGCTCGTTCATTGAAATAAAAGCAGCTAGTGATGAATCTTTTAAACCGATAATAAATTGATTTCCAAGTGGCGGCAATGCTCGTCTAAAAGCCTGAGGAAGGATAATACGCCTCATTGTAAGCCCTGCTGTCATGCCGAGAGAACGCCCTGCTTCTGCCTGCCCTTTTTCAATAGACTGAATGGAGCCGCGAAAGATTTCTGCGATATAAGCCCCGTTGTGAACAGCAAGAGCGATAGAAGCAGCCCAAAAGTCTGGAATAAGAAAAATATTGCTCATTCCGAAATACAAAATAAAGATTTGGACGATAAGGGGAGTTCCTCGAATTAAGTAAACATAAATATCAGAGAGCCACCCGAGCGGCTTAACACCTGAAATTTTCAAAAGAGCAAAGACGAGACCAATCACAACTCCGAGTAGAATTGAAACTACTGTTAACTGTAGCGTTACAACCATGGCATCAAAAAAGATTGATCTTGTATCAATTAGCGTTGTCCAAAAATGCGAAAATGTTGGCACTCTCTTTCCTCCTCTTTATAGAATATTTAGCGTTTTATTCTGGTTTTACCGTAATATCTTCCTTAAAATATTTCTCACTAATCTTTTTCAATGTTCCATCTTCACGCAGTTTTTCAAGCGCACCATTAATATCTTCTAAAAGCTGTTCATTTTCTTTCGAAACGGCAATAGCTTGCTCACTTCTTCCTAAAAGCTCCTTTTCTTGGATCTTAAATCCTTCTCCAATTGCTTCTTTTCCGGTTACAAAATCGGTAATAACAGCATCATGACGACCTTCTGCAAGAGCTTTTAAAGCTGTGATGTCACTGTCATATGTTTTAATTTTATTTGTGTACTTTTTTGCTTCATCGGCATATGTAGAACCTTTTGACACAGCGACTTCTTTATCTTTTAAATCTGCCGATGTCTCAATGTCACTATCAGCACGGGTAAAAATTTGTGGTCCTGAATAGTAATACGGAGTTGAAAATGCAACATGTTTGCTTCGTGCTTCGTTGACCGTATGACTTGCGACAGCTGCATCAAACCGCCCTGTTTTCACGCCTTCAATAATACTTTTAAATTTCATCTTCTCTGGCTGAGCTTCAAGACCTAACTCTTTTGCAACAGCTTCTCCAACTTCAACATCAAATCCCGTTACTTCTCCGTCTTTCATATAGCTAAACGGTTTAAATTCCCCTGAAGCTACAAATGTGAGCGTTTCTTCTTTCACAAGTTTTGCTCCACTTTTGGTTTCGGTTTTACTCGCACCACATGCAGCGAGTATCGTAATAGCAAGGATGGTAACAAATGATAATAAAAGCTTTTTCATTTTTATCTCTCCCTTACATTTTATAGAACTGCTCGCAATGAACAGTTTACTTGTATAAGGATAACAAATAATTTGAAATTTTACAAAATTGAGAAAATAATACTACACATTCTCTTATATAAATCATGAATGATGTCTATTATGATAAAAAGAAAGGAGGATGAAATGAATGAAGCTACCTAAAGAAACCACACGCCTTTATTTCCAGCCCATTACAGCGAAGCATAGATCCTTTTTAGAGATTCTATTTAAAAGATCTATGCTGCCGTTTGTTAATCAAAATCACCATATCGAACAATGTATGAACCATATTCGCAATCAATATATAACGTTTAAAATTGGCCTTTGGGCTGTCCATCGCAAAACAGATCACAAAGCGATTGGGGTAGCAGGACTTCTGTTAAATAAAATAAATCATAACACTGTAATTGAACTTGGCTATGCTATTCATCCGGACTATCAAGGAGAAGGGTATGCAACAGAAGCAGCAAGATCATGCTGTTTGTTCGGTTTTCATGTCCATCGCTTCCCAAAAATTTACGCTCGTGCTCATCCTGATAATAAACGCTCTATCTCTGTTTTACAGAACTTAGACTTTCTGTGCAGACAAGAAATAGGAGAGGCTGAACCTTCTCTTCTTTTTGAAAGTACATCTATCATGTAGCAATCATATATCAAAGAGATGAGTTCACATTTTTGTCTTTATTGATATCTAATAAATAATATTGTTCACTTGTAAAAAATTCTTCTTTTAGCTCCTTCACTTTTTTACTCAATAGTACAATAGCGAGTAAATTTGGCAACAAAATAGAGGCAAGCGCAATATCTAGAAAACTCCATATTACTTTAGCTCCACCAACAGAGCCTACAATAATAGCCCCTAGGTATACAACCTTCATCACATGCCCTATTTTCACACCAAATAAAAATTCTGCTTGCTTTACACCATAAAACACTAAAACAAGTGCCGTTGATAAGACAAAGAAACAAAGAGAAATCGTGACAATATAACTTCCGACTGTGCCGAATGTTTCAGTAAATGCAACTGTCGCTAAAGCATCCGTATCTTTGGAAGCGCCCATTTTTGTCCATACTCCTGTAGATAAAATCACAAATGCTGTAGCTGTGCAAACTACAATTGTATCAACAAAAATACCGACAATAGCCCAAAACCCTTGTCTTACTGGATGATCCGTTTTCGCAGCTGCATGTGCAATAGGAGCTGTCCCAAAGCCAGCTTCATTCGAATAGAGACCTCTAGCAAAGCCCCATCTAATGATGTCACTTAGGGCTGCTCCTGCAAACCCACCTACAGCTGCCACAGGTTGAAAAGCGGAAGAAAAAATAAGTGACAAGACATTTGGAAATTGGTCAATATGAATAATAACAACCAAAAGAGCAGCTCCAACATAAAGTAAGGCCATAAAAGGAACAAACATCTCTGTTGTTTTTCCTACTCTCTTAATTCCTCCAATTACAATCAAACCAATGAGGGCACTTGTGATAATCCCTGTAATGAGGGGAGAGACAGAAAATGTCTGAGAAACAGATCCAGCTAGTGAATTCCCCTGTACCATTAGACTTGGAATAACTTCAATCATTAGAGCAAAAGCAAAAAAGATACCAAGCCATTTCATTTTTAATCCTTTTGTTATGTAATACATTGGGCCACCTACATACTCACCTTCACTGTTCTTTTCTCGATAATGGACAGCAAGTACGCTCTCTGAAAATTTAAGTGCCATTCCAAAAATGGCAATCACCCACATCCAAAAAACAGCACCAGGCCCCCCAAACATAATAGCCGCTGGAACCCCAACAATATTAGCAGCTCCAATTGTTGAAGAGAGAGCAGACGTTAAAGCTTGTAAGGGAGTTACCGTTCCTTCTCCTTTTGGTTTTTTAAATACGCTTCCAAATGTTTGTTTCATGATGTAGAGGGGATATCTAAATTGAAAGAATTTCAAGAGTACTGTCATATAAAGGCCGACAGCAGTTAATGTAATAATAAGAGGAAGCCCCCATATCCAATCTGATACTTTTTGAACGACGTTCAGAAATTCATCCATTTTTGTCCTCCTTTTCTTTTCATTCTCACAATGACTTTTCCCCTAGGTTTTTTTATTTAAACTACATAAAAAAACCTCTTACAGAAGTAGACGCTTCTGTAAGAGGTTTTCTTTGCGTTATGATACTTTTTTCGTTTTATTACCTTGTTTCACTTGCTTATAATCTTTGCCTAAGGCTTTAATAAGCGAGGCTGTCATTAAAATCATAATGATTGAGAATGGGAACGCGGCAAGAATTAACATATTTTGTAAATTAGTTAACGCTGTTTCCCCTCCAGAGTAAAGAAGTACAAGCGCTACTGCTGCTTGTAAGAATCCCCATGTTAATTTTACATTACCACTTGGGTTTAATGATCCATTTGTTGACTGCATACCTAGTACAAACGTTGCAGAATCGGCAGATGTAATAAAGAATGTTCCAATTAAACATAGTCCAACGATAATTGCAATTGTTCCCATTGGGAATTGTTGTAGTGTTCCAAAAAGAACATTTTCAGTTGGAAGTTTTTGTAAAGAAGCTAACCCCTTTTGTTGCACATCAATCGCACTTGTACCAAACACAGCAAACCAAAGCATGCTGACAATAGCAGGTACAAATAGAACTCCAAATACAAATTCACGAATGGAACGACCTTTTGATACACGTGCGATAAATAATCCAACAAACGGACTCCATGCAATCCACCAAGCCCAGTAATAAATTGTCCATGAATCAATCCATCCACGATTTTCTTCATTTAAAGGCGACAATCTAAAGCTCATACGTGGCAGATTCTGAATATAAGAACCTAAAGTGTCTACAAACATGTTTAAAATATAAACCGTTGGTCCTACAAAAAGTACTACTAAAAGTAAAAGAGTAGCTAATCCTAAGTTAGCATTACTTAAAATCTTAATTCCTTTACTTAAACCACTCCATGCCGAAATCATAAATAAAATGGTAACAATTACAATAATAATAACCTGGGTTCCAAAACTCTTAGAAATGCCTGTTAAGAACGATAATCCTCCATTGATTTGGATAGCACCTAATCCTAAAGTTGTGGCTACCCCTACAACTGTAGCAAAAATAGCAATAATATCAATTATCTTACCGATTGGTCCTTCTGCTTTTTTACCTAAAACCGGAGATAATGTGGCACTAATGAGCCCTGGTTTACCATGACGGAATTTGAAATAAGCAAGAGCTAGTGCTACAATTCCATAAATCCCCCAAGCATGAAGGCCCCAATGGAAGAATGTATAGCGTAATGCATCACGTGCAGCTGTGTTTGTTCCTGTTTCTACTCCTTCTGGTGTGCTTGTCATAAAGTGACTAATTGGTTCTGCTGCTCCCCAGAAAACAAGTCCTGTTCCCATTCCAGCACTAAATAACATGGCGAACCATGTTGGCGTACTGTAATCTGGTTTACTATCTGGACTTCCTAACTTAATTCTACCGTATTTACTCAAACCTAATGCAATGCAGACAATTAAAAACAGGGATACAATCAACAGATAATACCATCCAAAATTAGAGGTAAGGAAAGAACGAACATTCCCTATAATGCTTCCAAAGTTATCAGGCGCTACTGCTCCCCATATCACTACAGCCAGTGTAACAAATACTGACCACCAAAAAACGCCAGTGACTTTATTATTCATATATCAATTCTACACCTTCCTATTTGATTTTCGCCTTTTCTTATTTTCCACCTTTCACTCTAAACTAAACCTTTTTTCCTACTGTGTTTTCTCACCTCTCTAACCAGTATTGAGTAAAAAATAAAAAAGCATTTGACGGATCAAATGCTTTTTTGTTTTTCGTTTTCAAGGCGATAAAATTACTGTTGTATTGTATGATAAAGCTAAAACTATATGTTCTTGAAAATTACGCTTTGTTTGAAGAACCAAACTCACGCATTTTACCGATAACCGTTGCTTTAATTGCTTCACGAGCTGGTCCTAGGTATTTACGTGGATCATATACTTCAGCGTCTGTTGCTAATACTTCACGAACAGCTTTTGCAGAAGAAATTTGGTTTTCTGTGTTTACATTGATTTTAGCTGTACCGAAAGAAATCGCTTTTTGGATATCTTTTGTTGGAATTCCAGTACCACCGTGTAATACAAGCGGCATGTTTGTAAGGCCACTGATCTCTTCCATTTCCTTGAATCCTAAGTTTGGCTCCCCTTTGTAAGGACCATGAACAGAACCAAGTGCTGGAGCTAGGCAGTCGATACCTGTACGCTCTACA
>NZ_FOXX01000009.1 GCF_900115845.1 Priestia endophytica DSM 13796
GGACCTGCAATGGGAGGCTTGAGCCGTATGAGTTGAAAGGCTCACGTACGGTTCTTAGGGGAGTTAGGGGCAGCGATGCCCCTCGCTTACCCGACTTAACTAAATTATTAATAAGAGATAAAGAAGTAGCTAAATATATTATTTAGCTGCCTTTCCTGTTCACCATACGTGTGAAGTTTATTTTCATTTATGATTAGGTACAGACTTATTTTCTTTATCTGCCCGTTTAATCCCTAAATATATAATAAGAAAAATTAAATTGGGAGGACCTAAAATATAGGCTATTCCTAAACAAAAACCCAGTATATTACCGCCAAAAGCTCCTATAAGAACAGCTATGGGGAAAAGGGCAATATTGATGATAATAACAAGAATGGGAGCTATCCATTTCATTTATAGAATCTTCTTTCATTTTTAAGCAACTTACTTCTTTATGAACAGGACTTTAATAGATCCACGAATATAGTATGAAAATCTTAATCAATCTTTGATACCATAATTCCTTCTACATGATCAGCAAGAGAAAATTCTATATTTACTTTGCTCTTTTTATCAAAGTACCCCATTATTTTCAAGCCTGTTTCATCTCTCTGATAGTATTTTTCACCATACTTCTTTAGAATATCTTCTTTAGAATTACCCTTTGTTATACCTTTTATTGAACTATATTTGTTACTAAAGAAGAAATATCTATTGACCTTTCCGTCAGAAACTTGTAACTCTATTTCTGGGTTTTCCTTATCTCGTCCATAGATAAGATTATTAAACGTCTTATCCTCTGACTTTTCAATAAAGTCAGGTTTTCCTAGTACCTCTTCAACTTTATCTTCTGTTGCGCCTAAATATATACCATTTACTTCCTCTGGCAACTCTGTACTTTTTGTATCACCGTAAAACTCCATTTTATCAACTGTTCCACAACCAAACAGAAAAGCAACTAACAAAGATGATAAAATAAGCAAAATAAACTTACCTTTGTAAAAATATTTAAACATTATACGGTCTCCTATAATTATTTTCTCTATATTAGATAATACAACTATTGGAAAAAGTGTTCAAATCGGTAATTTTGTGAAATTATAGATTTTAAAACCCTCCAATAGAAAATATCAATCCTTTCTATATCAAAAATACTGAACAAAAGTAAAATTAACCCGTCCGTAAAAGTATGCTTTTACGGACGGGTTTTAATCTAGACACATTCTCTACATCATATAATAAGTTAATTAGGTTTTTTTGTTATATATTTTTATTACGTGATAACTTGTAATGTGGTTTCCCTCTGAACTTGTTTAATAATAGGCTATAAGAAAAGAGAAGGGTATATCCTTCTCTTTTCTTATAGCGGTATTCAATCTTTTTTTAAAATTAATTTTAAACAATAGTAGAGTAGATGATCTTAGGGAATAGTCGAATTAGTTCCTTATTTAGAAGGTTGTTTTATAGGACTACCCATATAGTTTCTTATTAAAATAAATACCAACCCTAATATCAACGATAGCAATCCCACTAATACGACGTATGGTGTACCTAATTGTGATATAAATAAGCCACCTACAGCTGTGCCAATGGTTGTCCCTAAGTTCGCAGATGTTAAAAATAACCCATTAGCAAAATCAGGAGATTCAGGAGCTGAAGACATAATCCAATATTGATTAATATTAGCCCCTATGCCACCTAGAATTCCCCAAATTAAAGTGATAATGGCCATAGGTATGTTAAACTGTCCAAAAAAGAATAAAATAATGTAAACAACTCCTAAGACAACAGGATATGCTACTACAGATTTGATAGCATTATTAGTAAGTAATTTCCCTGCCACCACGTTTCCCACCATATTGGCCCCTCCGTATAGGACTAACATGAAACTAATGATATTTGATGACATATTCGTAACCGTTTTCAGATACTCAGCAAGATAGCTATAAACTCCAAATATGGATGAATTTAATAAAATAACAGCCACAATAGACACCCAAGGAATAAACTTTTTTAAGACAGATAATTGTTCTCCGTAAGAAAGTCTTTCCTTAACAGGTATAGATGGTATAAATAATAATGTGGCAATGAATACGAGAATATTCACAACGGCAAAGAATGCCATCGCCATTTTAAGCGAAACTGTACTCGCAATAAAGCTTGCGACAGGTACACCAAGTACCATACCTGCAGATACACCGATAAGCACTTTGGCAACTTCTTTTGGAGCTTCTGCCTTGCTAACAGAGTCAGCAGCTACTGTAAATGCTAAAGAACAATAAACCGGGTGAAAAAATGCAGGGACTACACGAGCGATTAATACAGTTGTAAAGTTCGATGCAATAATAGAAACAATGTTACCAATAATAAAAATTCCAAGTACAAGTAACATGACTTTCTTCCGATCTATACCCGAAAATAATAAAGGCATAGTAGGACCGGCTATTGCAACGCCCAGAGCGAACAGACTCACTAGCAATCCGGCTTTAGATACACTGACGTGAAAGTGATCAGCAATGGTAGGTAATATCCCAATAATACCCATTTCAGTGTTTATAATTCCGAAAACACCTATGGTTAATATATAGATAAGCAAATTATTTCGTTTAGCCAAAAAAACAATTCCTTTCTTCAATAAATAATTAATTGCTCCATAGCTTTTTGGGGACAATTAATTTTAAAGGTTCATTCCAAAGAATTCCGTTAACTTTCGTCTGACAGCTTATGCATCCTCCATATTTATTTCCTCTTAGATTCATTTTTTAATTTTAATTTTCCTTTAATAAAGGTTCCTTTATTCGCAACATCTATTAGTCAACTTGTTTAGTTGGGCGAATGATTATTTCGCTTACCGCAACTGTTTCAGGTGTGCTAATCGCATAAGCTATTGCATCCGCTATATCACTGGATTGTAAACCAATCGTACGCTGAAGATCTTCCACCCATTCACGTCTTTTTGGATTATTAATGGTTGTATGAAGCTCAGTGTCTACCGTTCCTGGAGAGATAAGCGTGCTGCGGATATTATTTTCACGTTCCTCTTGGCGTAAGCCTTCCATGATGGCTCGAACAGCAAACTTAGTCCCACAATAAACAGCACCTTGCTGAAAAACAACATGTCCGGCTACGGAGTCAGTTGTAACAATCTGACCAGATTGTTGTTTTTTCATGATCGGTAACACCGCAGCTATTCCATTTAAAACACCCATGATATTGACGTCTAACATTTGACGCCATTCATCAAAGCGTGTTTCTGAAAGTGGTGAATGTGGCATGACTTCAGCATTATTGAAGAGTACATCTACACGACCATATTTTTCGACTGCCAAATCGATAACTGCTTGAACATCGTCTTTATTCGTAACATCTACAACAGCATATGAAATATCAGCATTTGGTAATGATTCAACGAGAGCTTTCAAACGATCTTCACGACGTGCCGCAATGACTAATTTGGCTCCTTCTTCTGCCAGTCTCTTGGTGGTTGCCTCACCAATACCACTTGACGCACCCATAATGACAACAATTTTATTTTGAATAGTAGACATTATTAGAAACATCCTTTCTTACTGTTGTATTCACCCTTTGTTAATTATTCTAGCTGTGCCTTTTGTATATAACAAATACCTATATCTAATATCAAAGTATGCTCATTGGGCATTTCTAAAATGGATATACTAAAACATGATAGAGCCTGTAGAGCATCACCGACTTTCTCTCCTCCTGCCAAATCGCAAAAATTCACAGTTGTCGGGAGCTTACTAAGAAATAATCGAGTAGTTGGATTGTCTTCCATTACTGAAACTAATTCCCAATCACCAATTGTTATTCTGGTACCTTCCACATCGCTCTTCTCTCCTGCTTGATTTATTCCGTTCGCAAGGCATAGAAAATTTCAGCTTAGAATTGATAAATAAATTCCATCTAAGGAGTTTTATTCTATTAGACGAAAAAAGTGAATCCCGACAAAATATTCGGGATTCACACAGTAGTTTCACGCAAAGTATTCTACGACCTTCAATACAAGCCTTATTTTTTCTTCAGATTTTCTTTGAAGAAGGACTCGAGCTTGTCAAAGGGGATTAACTTCACCCGGTCGTACAGATCCGCATGACCTGCACCTGGAACAATGTAGAGTTCCTTCGGTTCGCTTGCTAGCTTGTAGGCGTCTTCACTAAACTCTCTAGAATGAGCGTTTTCACCCGCGATAAAAAGCATCGGACGAGGAGAAATCGTTTCTATGTCTTCGAATGGGTAAAAATTCATGAACTTGACATTGCTGGTAAGCGTCGGGTGCGTTGTAAGTTCTGGCGACGAACCTTTAGGCGTGTATTCACCTCTTGAAGTGCGGTAGAAGTCATAAAACTCACGCTCAATGGCAGTAGAGTTTTCATTTAGTTCATGTACGGTCCCACTGGTGTATTTGGTTTCACCGCCTGTGAACTCGACATAGCGTTGCTCTGCTGCCTCTTCGAGAATCTTCTTTCTTTGCTCGAGAGTCTGCGAGTGTTTAAGCCCGTTACGGTTGGCAGCACCCATGTCATACATACTGACCGTCGCAATGGCTTTCATGCGCGGGTCGATCTTAGCTGCGCTGACGGCAAAGCTCCCACTGCCACAAATCCCAAGAACACCAATCCGATCCTTGTCAACAAACGACCGGGTGCCTAGGAAATCCACCGCAGCACTGAAATCTTCGGCATAAATATCCGGCGAAACAGCGTTGCGAGGCTGACCCTCACTCGCTCCCCAGAAAGACAAATCCAAGGACAACGTAACGAATCCCTTTTCAGCCATTTTCTGGGCATACAGGTTCGCACTTTGTTCTTTTACTGCGCCCATAGGGTGACCGACAATGATTGCGGGATTTTTGGTGTTCTTCTTCAACCCTTTGGGAATAAAAAGATTCCCTACAACTTCCATGTTGTATTGATTTTTAAACGAAACCTTCTTCTTGTTTACCTTGTTGCTCTTGTAAAAGTTGTCTGCTCCATTGGACATGTCCGGTTTGTATGCAACGTCGGTCGTGGATGCAACTTCAACGCCAGCCTTGGATGTAGCATCAGCCTTGGTTTTGGATGTAATGCCAACGATGGTCAGGAATAAAAGCAGGCCCAATGTTATCACTGTGAGTACACACTTGATAATAGGTTTTTTTTTCATTTTAAAATAACTCCTTTCTTATTTTTTTCATTGTAAAGCTTTAATAATTTGTGCTAAATAATCTCGGTTTAAATCTTCTGAATACTTTGATCAAAATAGAAAGATGAGATAGTAGACTCATTCACACGAAAATTATTAACTGCTTTGCTATTTATTCTAGCGTGCTCTTTACATATATCAAATACTTATATCTCATATCAAGATATGTCTATTAGGCATTTCTTAAGCGCATATACTATAACATTATAAAGGAGAACTTGTATATGTAATTAAGAGTTTGACATTACTTTCTTGTTGTTGCAAAAAAATTGAATCTTCCATCATATACCTTGCGTTATTACAACAAGGAGGGACTTACGCCTTTTGTAGAACGGAGGACCAACATAACACGATTGTTTAAAGAATCCGATATCAACGCCTTAAAAATAATTGAATACCTGAAAGCCATTGACATGCCTATTAAGGAAATTAAATATTTTATTGATTGATGTTCTGATGGGGATTTTACGTTACAACAAAGATATGACATGTTTATAGAAAGAAACACTAATATAGAGGTCCAGATGGAAGAAACAAAAAAACAATAGAAGTCATTAAGCATAACTGCTGGTATTACAAGACGTATTAAATAACGGAACCGAAGAAATTCATAAAACAATAAAATAGAAATCCCTATTATTAACTAATAGAAAGAGCCGCCTGTATTTTAGATGAATAAATACAGATGGCTCTTTCTTTATTATTTCTTTATAGCTTATGCTTCCCTAAATGCAACAAATAGGATAAATTGGAACTTTGAAAATTATGAAGCTAGTTGGCTAGTCTCTAACATGATTAAAATTCTCTCTTGCGTTAGAGTTAACTCTATGGGATAAACTCACCATATATGCAAAGGAGGAACAAAGATGGCAATTGAAAACAAAGTAGTTATAATTACTGGAGCTTCATCTGGAATTGGTAAAGCAACTGCAAAATTATTGGCCAATAAAGGGGCTAAAATTGTTTTGTGCGCTCGTCGCGAAGACAAATTAAAAGCATTGACTGAGGAAATTCAAAAAGCTGGGGGAGAAGCTACTTATCGTGTCACAGATGTTGTTAATCCAGATGATAGCCAGCAGCTTATTCAACTAGCTAAAGACACTTTTGGTGGTGTCGATGTCATCTTCTTGAACGCTGGAATCATGCCTAATTCATCACTTTCCGAATTAAAAACTGACGAGTGGAACAGTATGGTTGACGTTAATATTAAAGGTGTATTGAATGGTATCGCCGCCGTATTGCCAACCTTTACATCGCAAAAGTCTGGACATATCATCACTACTTCATCCGTAGCTGGGCTTAAAGCTTATCCAGGCGGTGCAGTTTATGGCGCAACAAAGTGGGCTGTTCGTGATTTAATGGAAGTGTTGCGCATGGAATCTGCACAGGAAGGTACTAACATCCGCACAGCAACTATTTATCCAGCTGCGATTAACACGGAATTGTTGGATACGATTACGGATAAGAATACTTCAGAAGGTATGACTGCGTTGTACGAACAATACGGTATTACATCTGATCGAGTTGCCAATGTTGTGGCATTCGTGATTGATCAACCAGAAGATACGAACGTTAATGAGTTTACAATTGGACCAACAAGTCAACCTTAGTAATAATTACAAGAGAAGATAAAACTAAAATCTATTCATTTTCTAAAGTTTAGGCTGTCGAGGTCTTCTCGACAGCCTTTTTATTTCTTTTCAGTAATTTATATAGATTTTAAAGTACTAACATAGAAGAATTTCATATATTGTTTTTTAAAACCAACTTCCTCCATAGCTTTTATTCAATGAGTTTGTGCTTTTTCTTTTCCTTTAGATTTATCTTTATGGACTGATTTCAATTAAGCATATTTTCTGTTACGTATTTTTCATTTATCTTGTACAAACTCTTATTATGTTTTATTTCTACAGAAAGGAATATAAATGCCTTTCTTAATAAGATAAACGTTATGATGTTTAGATTCATTGAGATTATAAAATAAGAGGAATACATTATAATAAATAACTCCTAATATGCTCAGGAGATTTTCCTATACATCTGATAAAGTATTTGAAAATCTCGCCTTCGTTTTTTTTAAAAACATATCAGCAGCAATGGAAAAAACCTGATGCTTTTTCCAAACAATATTTAAGCCAGATTCAAGTCTTGGCTCTAGAGGTTTAAAACAAAGGTTACTATCACTAGACGTATTTACTATTTTATCAAGAGTTATAGCATAACCAATACCCTCATCAACCATAAGGGCAGCATTATAGGCAAGATTATATGTAGTGACAACATTTAATTTATCAAAATTTTCCTCAAACCAATCCGCGAATTCATTTTTGGAATATGTTTGTTGCATAGCCTGTCGTGAACAGATTAGTGGAACATTTAATAGATCCATTGCTTGAATGGTATTTTTGACGGCAAGAGGACTGTCCTTCCTCATTACAACTCCCCAAACATCTTTGGCTGGGATATTAATATAATTGTACTTCGATAAATCTGCAGGTTGAATTAAAATGCCAAAGTCAAGCAATCCCCTGTCAAGTCGATCAGTCACGTCTTCTTCGTTTCCACTGTAAAGGTGATACCGTATATTGGGGTAACTTAACTGTAAGTCTTTTACTACTCTTGCAATCTGTCTCATGGCATCTGTTTCCCCACCACCTATGTAAACATCGCCACTTATTGTTTCTTCCATGGAACTAAATTCTGCCTCTACTTTATCGACCATATGAACGATTTCTTCAGCTCTCTTTCGCAGAAGCATGCCTTCATCGGTAAGAATGATACTGTGACTACTACGAATGAATAGTTTTTTCCCTAACTTTTGTTCCAGCTCTTTTAATTGTCTTGATAACGTTGGCTGGGTAACATGCAGAAAATCAGCAGCCTTGGTGATGTTTCCTTCCCTTGCAACTGTAAGAAAATAACGCAACACTCTTAATTCCATAAATGACTCCTCCTTATTATTGTTTTAGTATATACGACTTAGAAATGACTGTGAAGCATATCTAGATATAAGATATAAGCATTAGCTATATAAAAAAAGTACGCTAGAATAAATAACAAAGGAATTTATATGATGGCTTATATATCACGAATTTTTGAAATTGCAGGAGGATTAAGGCGTTGCCAACCTAAAAACAAGTGAATATTATGCTAATTTAACTTTAATCCATTAATAAAGTCAAAAGAGTAAGTCTATGGACCACTTTTACATGTATCTCGGCTGACCCACCTCTAACATTTAAAGTATCGCTATATCTTTTTAAAGAATAAGTATTTAAAGAAACATCTAATACAAAGTTAGCTATATTACCAATTATATGAAGTGAAGAGATAAGAACAAGTAGATAGAATAGGATGAGAGATTATGTTGATGAAGAAGCTTATAGTTAAATTACCTCGGGGACTTCAAGCGAGACATACAGCTTTATTTGTACGCAAAGTGACTGCGTTTGAGAGTAAAATCATTCTTTCTAAAGATGGAAAAACTGCAGGTGGAAAAGATATCATGAGGATTATGGATTTAGTCGTCAAAGAAGGGGATGAAATCACACTACTGGTAGATGGGTGTGATGAACAGGTGGCAATGGAGGCTTTGGAAGTTTATCTCTTAAACGTTTCATAAATATAGTTAGCAAAATTCTATTGTTACACGTTATTTTACTATTCCTGTTTTACTTTTAGTTAACCTAAAACATGTTCTAGGAAGACATAAAGCAGCCTATTAATATCTAGGCTGCTTTATAATTTAGTTATTTATTTGGTTCTACAAAATATTGAATACGTTTACTGACTTCATTGCGTACCTGTTGGAAAAATACCCATTTCATCATTGATTGTCATTCAGGTGTTTTCGGTTATAAACTTTTTCCCTGTATCGCTGATAGAGCCAAATAATAATTGTAAGCCAGAAAATACTCACCAAATAACCAGCTAGCACATCACTAGGATAATGTACCCCTAAATAAATGCGGCTAGTTCCAATAGCAAGAATCATGATGACGCTAAGAAGAATTAAAATTGTACGTCCCCATTGTGTAGGAAGATGTCGCCAAAGCAAGAAGGCTAAAACTCCATAAAAAGCAAAGGCAGTTGTTGCATGACCACTAGGAAAGCTGTAACTACTTATTTCAATAAGTCGGTGCAAATTAGGACGTTCTCTTTGAAAAATCTGCTTTAATATGCGAAACAGAATGCTAGAACCTAGAATAGCAGCCACAAATAAGATAAGTTCTGACCGATGTTTTAGTACTGTATAGAGAAAAAACATAATTAGAACAGAAAGTACAATGATTGCAGGCAAAGACCCAATAAAAGTAAAAAACTTCATTATAGACGTTAATATTGGAGATTCAAAACCCTGCACGAAAGAGATAACTGTACTGTCAAAATGAACAATTCGATCCTGGCTCACCAAAATAGCCAAGAATCCAAAACCAATAATCGATATAGCACTTAAAATGAAAACCACTGTGAACTGAACTTTTAAGTTCATAAAGGTAAGTACCTCGATTTCTTTATATTGTAATACATGTAATTAAAAGAGTGTAATAAGTGAATCTCCAATAGCCCTAGGGATAACGATAACCCAAGGAGGTAATTTCCAATGAACTAGTATACTAAATAAGATAGCAGCGAAGGCAAAATTAATAGGTGCTAACCTTATGAATTTCCATGGACAACATCCCTGAAGGAAACTAGAATTAGCTTAAGATCTATGCTCCTAATTAGACCCGATGGCTATGTAGCATTGGCTGATCCTGAACAGGATATTGAAAAAATTAAAGATTACCTTACTAGAATTGAAGGTAATTCTGGGTTAATTTAATATTTACTTCGACTATAATCAGTAAGCTGTGTATGTACATTTAGATAATTAAAATTAACATAATGAGTGTTATTGGAAACCTTTATTTTGAAGCATATGAATCCTGTTTATTTTTCTAAAGTATCCCTAACGCATAATCAACTGCTGTTTGTGCATGTATTTCTGTTGTATCGAATATAGGTATTGAGATATCATTCTGATTAATTAATAAGGAAATTTCAGTACACCCTAATATTACTCCCTCTATTCCATTGTTCATTAAATCATTTATAATTTTTTGATACTCCTTTTTGGAACTTTCTTTGATTTTCCCTAAACATAATTCTTTGTAAATAATATCATGCACAACTTGACGCTTTTCTTGAGTCGGAATATTAACTTTAAGATTATAATTAGCTATCAGTGTACCTTTATAAAAATCCTCTTCCATTGTAAACTTTGTTCCAAGCAATCCTATTCTATTAATTCCCTGATCTTTAATTCTCCTAGCTGTAGCATCTGCTATATGTAAGAGAGGAATCGTAATATGTTGTTGAATCTCACTTGCCATCTTATGCATTGTATTTGTACAGATAATTAAAAAGTCAGCTCCACCTTTTTCAATATGTTGAGCTCCTTTAATCATTAATTCTGTAGCTTCGTCCCATCGATTACTATGTTGTAATCTTTTTATTTCCTCAAAATTCATGGAATACATCACACATTTAGCAGAATGATGCCCACCTAACTTTCTATTTACAGCTTGATTAATAATTCTGTAGTATTCACTTGATGATTCCCAACTCATTCCACCTAATAATCCGATTGTTTTCAAATTCTCCACCTCCATATAAAAAACATTACTATAAAATAATATTTGTCAACATGTATATGTTATATACTTTTAGTTAACATAATCGTTATTATCGGAAATCACATACAAAAAGCCCTTTTATTAAGGGCTTTCACTTGTTTACTCTTATATATTTAATGTTACATTTTTGGGGCTTCCATACCAAAATTCGCCCATTCTTCTTTTGATGGTCCGTAAATACCTGGAACAGTTAATCCTGCTTGTCTCATAAGAACTGTCATTTGTCCTCGATGGTGGTTTTGATGTTGTATTAAAAACATTAAAAGTGACCCATTTGGTATTTTCTGACCCAAAAAGTTTATTCTTTCTTCTAACGTTTTGTCGATCCATTGAGTTTTTAATGCTTGTACAAATGCGTCACTTGCTTGATGATAGCTGTCTGATATAAACTGAGCCGAAGTAGGAACAGGCCAATCTTCAGAAGGTGCTTCAAACGTTAAGTTAGTATTTGAAGCAATGATGTGAATGGCAGCTACTGTATGCCAAGCAATACGTCCCAGAGTCCAATTCTGTGAAGTAATTTCCTGTTTAAGCGACCCATCAGTTAAATTGTTTAGAAGTCTCTGAGTAGCATTCGCTTCATATTCCCAAGATTTAAAAAAACTATCTAAACTTTGAAACATAAAAAATCCCCCTTCATTTATCCTTTTAATTCAATTTTAACAATAATTGTATTATAAAACACTATGTATAAGACATTCATTCCTAGTTTACATAAAATAAATGATAAGAACCTATAACATAAAATATTATAATTTTAAGGTTCTACGAATAAAAAAAGTGAAAACACGATTAAATTAAAAAAAGAGAAGGGTAAAAACCTTCTCTTTTTACTATATAATCATCCATACTTAAATACTCTTCTTCTTGGCATTTACGTAAGAATATGCCACCTTTTACAGAACTTTTGAAGTAAGACAAATGGCAGTTGTCACATCGGCCACTGATTTTATTATCAAGATCTCCACCATCCAATACATGCTGACTCATCATAACACAAAAGTCTAAAAAAGAAAGCAATGCTTTAAATGTAAGAAAAAAGATCACCCAAGTTATGAACTGCACCCCAATCAGTAGGTTTTTCTATTTTTTTCACTTTATACGCTATTCATCTTTAGTTAACATAAAACATGTTCGCAGAAGTAAAAAAAAGCACAAACCTGTTGATTATCAACGGTTTGTACTTTTTTATATAAATCCTCTCCTTTAAACTTTTGTCTTATTTAGGTTTACCATAAATTTTTAATTTAGTTATGTTGTCCCGTTAGTCGTTAGTTGAACTAAGGAAACTTGTAGAGCATATACATCCAAGGTTTACATAATCATAAAAAGGAACCCAACACACAAAAAAAGAACCCTGGGGACATTAGGCTTCCTTCCACCAAGGATTCTTTTTCCGAAATACTCCGAATAATTGCTTGTTCGTTAAAATAACATCACCATAATCAAGCTACTCTAAACAAATAAAACGTGCTCTTTCCCTTAACTAAAATGTTATTGTGCTGTGTATCCTCCATCTACCATTAAAGTAGAACCTGTAATAAAGGAAGAATCTTCACTAGCTAAAAATAAAACGGCTTTGGCTACTTCTTCTGCTTTTCCTAGTCTTCCCATTGGATGTAGACTAACTAAATGTTGCGTAATTGCTTCATTTCTTCCTTTTATAAGAGGTGTGTCAATATAACCGGGACAAACGGCATTTACACGAATGCCTTCTTTTGCATAATCAAGGGCAAGACTTTGAGTAAGGAGTTTAACGCCGCCTTTTGCAGATGCATAAGCTGTAACTCCAGCTTTCCCTGCATGGCTATGTATAGATCCACAGTTGACAATAACTCCACTACCTTGTTTTTTCATTTGTTCAATCGCATATTTATTACTTAAAAAAACACCTGATAAATTAATATCAATCGTTCTTTTCCAATCTTCGTATGTTAACTCATGTGCTGATCCATCATGGGCAATTCCGGCATTTGCAAAAAGAATATCTACTTTTCCATATTTCTTTACAGTTGATGTAATCATATGTTTTGTATCTTCTTCTTTTGTTACGTCGGTTTTAACAAAAGAAGTATCAAAACCTTCTCTGTTTAATTCATCTGATAACTTTTGACCCTTCTCAGAAAAGTCAGCAATGACTGTTTTAGCCCCTTGCTCTACAAACAATTTAACTGTAGCTTTACCAATTCCACTTGCGCCGCCTGTTACAATAGTTACTTTATCTTTTAGCTTCACCATTAATCACTTTTCCTTTCCTATATGCTTTTATTTTACTACCACTATTTATTAGGCTTTGTTAAGTAGTATTGTTGTTTTTTAGGTATAAAATATGGGAACGTCCGATTTGGACGTTCCCGTTCTTATTCCATTAAAGCACCCTATAATGGAATAACTGTAAAGCTAATGAAGCTTTTTTAAAAGCTGCGTTTCTCTGGCCAAGCTCCTTGCATTTTACTAAGGAATACAATTTGCCCAATATGATATGCGTCGTGCATTGCTAAACTCTTCAGTTCAAGCACTAATGAATTATCTTCTCCTGGGATCTGTCTATACAAATCTTCATGTTCTGATTTTGCTAGTATTTTTCCAAGTTCACGATGAACATAAAAGTATTCTTGTTTTGTTTCCTCCCAATTTTCTAACGTCTCAGTTGGTAATCGAAATGTAGATTCATTATTTTCTGCCTGTGGTTCATTCGCTGTTTCACCAAGAAATCGCATCAGAAATCTCTTTTCATAGAAAAGTAAATGACAAACTAATTCCCAAATGGAATTCATTGCTCCATCAGCTGGTTTCCAAATTGCCTGTTCAAAAGTAATATCCTCTAGCACTTTTTCAAGTGGTGGAAACCAGTCTTCTTCATCTAAGCAGCTTGCCCATTGCTGTAACAAAAGTGTCTTTACATCCATTTTTTATTCCCTCCAATTTAATCCCTTTAAACTGGCCCTTTAACGGAACAATGAACGTTCCATTATTTTGAAAATTCTGATAACCTTAGTTTATCATAAGTTGTGTTAACTGAGAAAGAACAACTGTCTAAAACCATTTTGATTATCGTAAAGTTATCTTTTATATGTTTGATAGCGTCTAAGAATTGGAACCAGCTCAAATAATGGTCTAGATATTTAGTCGCTACACCATATTCTTTAACAAAGCCTTTCTATTATGAACAAGCATAAAATTTACATAACCATTAATTACCTTTCCATTCCATAAAAAGTGAACACAAACAGATAGTTCGCAAAGTGAACGTCCATAAAGGTGTACTTCTACGGATAGATGTGTTTTAAGAGAAATACATTCTTTTCAATGTCTGTTTAAGTCTACAATCAATTGCGGACGTTCTCTAATATATATACTTTAATGAACGTTTTTGGTGGAATGATTGAAAAAAATAAAAAAGCCGCTCTGGATTAGGAATTAGAAATGTTATTGATCATTCAATGATATATACCCTTTGCGTAGAAATAGTCTTTCTCATTTACTCTTCATTTGCTTCAGTAAAAGAACGAAATAACTCAGAGACACAGTAAGTAGTCAAATAAGCGATAATTTATACGAAAATAGTCTTTTATTAAATGAAAAGGCTCCCCATTTTAAAATGGGGAGCCTTTTTCTTCTATTTTTTATAGATAACGAGCATTTCGGTTGCTTTTGGCATAAATCGAAATGTTGTTGGAAGTAATTTTATTTCTACGTAATCGTTTTCTAGTGTTTCTATTAGGTTATTTAAATATGGATAAATCTCATGATTAAATCCAACAAGCGGATAAATTCGAATTTCTCCACCTTTTTTTGTAACCCTAATCATTTCTTTCATTGCTTTTACATGAAATTGGAAATTAAATTGTTCTTCATATAAAAAAAGGAAGTGATTGCACAACAAGAGAGAAAAAGTGTGATCTGAAAAAGGCAAATGCGGGAGCGCTCCGTGAAAAAAGCGTTGCTCTTTTTCGTTTTGCGTATATTGCTCCATAAATAAGGAAAACGAGTCTCTTCGAATTTTATCATGTTCTTCTAGCGTCTTATAGGAATCCCATAAAAGAGTACGAGCCCCTTTTTTAAGCTTACGGCTAGCTTCTTGAATTTCTTCTTCGCCGTGTTTTCTCATCTCTTCTACAGATAGATTGTACAAAGGATCTACTGCGTAAGCGTCATATCCCTTATGATAAGCACTTGTTGTGAAAGAAGAAGCTCCTGCAGCAACGTCTAGCACTTTTTCACCTTTAAATTGTTCCAGATTCAAGTCGAACATCTTTTCATACTCTTCGTAAGATCTGCACGTCATCGCAACGCCAACTTGTTCATAAAATGCATTTTTACTCATCTTTACTATCTCTCCTCTACTCTACTAAACTCTGCTCAATGTTAGAAAGTTCTAACAGCTATCATTATAAAACTATCTTCCATATATTTCAACAATTGATTAAAATATAGGTTTCTTCTTTTTATTGTGAATTTTATCTTAGATATCCTCCATTATTGAGATCAAAGGTTGCTCCTGTATAGTGCTTAGATTTATCAGATAAGAGAAAAAGAACCGTTTCAGCTACATCCCTAGCTGTAACAGGTGTTTGAATGAGCTGACTGTTCCAATATTCTTGCTTTCGCCACTCTGGAATACTTTTCATCATCGTTGTATCAACCATTGTGGGCGCAACAGCATTTACTCTAATATGTGGAGAGAAGTTTATAGCACAGCTTTTTGTTAATCCTAATATAGCGGATTTTGACAGCCCATAAATGGCGTCAGAGCTTCCTTCCATTCCTGATACTGAGGACATATTAACAATTGTTCCTTTTTCATTATCCCCCATCAGTTTCTTCGCAAAAAGCTGCGAAAAATAGACGGCTCCTTTGACGTTAATATTTAATACAGAATCAATGCTTTCTTCAGTGTAATCTAATATATTTTGTGCAAGATAAATCCCTGCATTATTTACTAGGGCATGTACTTCCTCGCCTTTTTCATCAATCCATTCAAAAAAGCGAACAACTTCTTTATAAGAACTAACGTCTACTGTATATGTAGATAAGTTGGTGTTTTTCATTGATCTTTCTAGCTCTACTAAAGCTTCTTCATTCACGTCACAAGCAATAATTGAATCCCCTTCCTCTAAGCAAAGTCTCACAATCTCTTTTCCAATGCCTGCTCCTGCTCCAGTTACAATTACTCTTTTGTTTTTTAGCAAGTTCAAAACTCCTTACATGATGTAAAATAGTTGTATACTGTAAATTTTACCCCTTCATTCCATTTCCTTCAATAAGATTGGATGAAAAATACAAAGTGTAAAAGGAAGTGTTGTTGTGATAATAAGAAGATTACATAGAGAGGAATCCCCTCCTTTTTCTTTGCTCTTGCTTGCAGATCCTTCTAAAGAAAAAGTGAATGAACATCTAGAAAAAGGCATTTGTTTTGTAGCAGAAGAAAATAAGGAAATAATCGGAGTTTACATTTTAGAAGAAAAAAATAAAACGAGTATTGAGCTTGTGAATATTGCAGTGAAAGAACATCTTCATGGAAAAGGAATTGGCAAAAAATTAATTCAACATGTTCTTCAAAGTATAAAAGAACAAGGCTACGAAACCATCGAAGTTGGAACAGGAAATTCAAGTATAGATCAGCTTGCTTTTTATCAAAAGTGCGGCTTTCGCATGACAGGCATCGAACGCAACTTCTTTTTAAAACATTATAAAGAACCATTATTTGAAAACGGTATCCGCTGTCAAGATATGGTTCGGTTAACATTTTTCTTACGGTAAAAATTTAGCTTAATTCCTTCTCAGAAGGAATTAAGCTGATTATTCAAGCTAGAAATGAAATGTTTTATGCAGTTCATGAATGATTTTTTTATAGTAAAATGGCTTATGTTGAACAAAGTCTTCCCAATAAAAAGCTTTATTGATCGGTATTTTCTCGCCTTTTTGATTTGTTTGAAATCCTTCCACATCAATATAATCCGTTTGACCTAACCAAAGCTCAACAACAGAAGCAAGTTTTGCTCTTACAAGACCTGAAACCTCTTCTTGTTGAAGGGTATACCCTTTAAGTGAGTGCTGAGTTTTATACACGAAAACATGTGCTAGCTCTTTATCAATAAAGTGCGGAAGGGTTACGCTATATGGAATAACACCAAGCGAGAGAAGGTTGTTGAACTCTACTTCAACGCCAAGCTCCTCTTCCACTTCCCTGATGCCATCCATAACCGTTTCATGTGCTAATAGGTGACCTGCTGCTGTAATATCTAACAAATTCGGATAATCTTTTTTCTCTTTGCTTCGAATTTGAAAATAAAGATAACTCTCTCCTTCATGTTCACTAACAAACCAACAGTGAAAGGTTTCGTGCCAGTATCCTTTTTTATGAACCTCATCTCTTGTTTCCTCACCAATGTGCACTTGGTTTTCATCAAATATTTTTAAGTACTCTTCTTTCACTCTATTTCCCCCTACTCGCTCTACCTGTTTTCATACAAGCTATTCTTTTTCTTCTAAAGGTGAAAGGAGAATCCCCTCCGTTTTTTTGAAAATCCATTTTTTTGTTAACGGCATAAAAAACTGTAGAAGAGGTCCGCCAAGCCCTACTGTTAGGAGCGTTCCGATTCCGATTGGACCATGTAGTAAAAATGCAAGAAGTAAAAAGATAACATACAAAACAGTTTTAGATAGCCTAATACTTATTCCTGTTCGTTCAGTTATAATAAGCATCAGATGATCAAGCGGAATTGGAGCAAAGTTTGTATGAAGATAGATAGCTGTTCCAATCCCTATAATAATTAAGCCTACCGTGAAAACAAGAAATTGGCTAGTTAATGTAGAGGGGTTTTCAAGTATTTTGATTAAAAAAAGCCAAAAATCGATGCAAACTCCTGTCATAAAAGCGGTCACTAATCCTAAAAATTTTGGCTTTTGCTTTTTTAAACATGCATTTGTGAAGATAAGAACGAAGGCGATCACAACTTCCCAACTTCCAACTGTTAAGCCAATGTTATGTGATAGTCCAACTAAAAAGGCATCAAAAGGTGACGTTCCAAGGTTTGCTTCTATTGTAAGAGAAATTCCTAAAGTTAAGAGAAGAATGCCTATACTATAAAAAACAAGTGTAAAAGCATTTACTTTCCTTCTTATCATGAGTGAACGAACTCTTTAACCATTAAAACGTGGGGAATGCCATCTTCCATAAAAACATCTGAAGAAGCATCATAGTCTAATTTATGATAAAACCCTTGCGCTTGCACTTGGCCGTGCAGTTTTACAGAAGAAACGCCACGTTTTTCTACGATTCTTTCAAGAGCTTCTATAATGACTTTTCCAAGGCCATATTTCCGATATTGTTTTAAGATGCAAATTCGTTCTAGTTTCCCAACCCCTTCTACAACGCGTACACGTCCTGTACCAACAGGTTCTCCGTTATAATACACGAGAATATGATCACAACCATTATTCGGTTGATCATATTGATCAAACTCGTCTTCTAGTGATACTCCTTGTTCACTCACAAATACCTCTTTTCTAATATAGAACGCAGTCTCTAACTCATCTTTTGTTGTAATTTTCTTTGCTATCATTTTAACCCCGCCTTTTCTAGATTTATCAATGAACATCCTTCATAATGAATGTATTATCTTTACAAAGTATACAAGAAAATGGTTTTGTTGTAAATGCAACAAAATGTAAAACGGAGGTTTTTTTGTGGATGATGTTTTAAGAGAAATTGGAATGATTGCAAGAGCACTTGATTCGATTAGCAATATCGAATTTAAAGAACATAACTTAACAAAAGGACAATACTTATATCTCGTACGCATTTGTGAACATCCTGGCATTATTCAAGAAAAGTTAGCGGAAATGATCAAAGTAGACCGCACAACTGCTGCTCGGTCTATAAAAAAGCTTGAAACGGAAGGATTTATCGAAAAGAAAGATGATCATCACAATAAGAAAATTAAGAAGCTATTTCCAACAGAGAAAGGAAAAGAAGTTTATCCGTTTTTAAGACGAGAAGGAGATCATTCTGAGAAAGTGGCTTTAACAGGGTTCTCGGAACAAGAACGAAAGGAAGTTTTTCAGCTTGTTCAACGGATAAGAAAGAATATTGAAGGAGACTGGGAAGCTGTAAAAAAAGGAAAGAAAAGAGAGTATTAAAAAAAGAGCAGGCCTTTTCTATGAAGGACTTGCTCTTTTTTTAATACTGTTTCCATAAAGATTTTATTTTTTTTATATAAGTTTGTATTAGTTTTTTCGTCAAAATATGTTATGTTATTGTAAAAAAATAGAATCTATAAAACTTTTAATTAAGGGGGTAAACAGTGTACTGGGAGGCTTTACCTAATTGGTGTTGGGTAATATATTACATATTTTTATTAACAACATTGGGAACTGCAATATTTAGTGTTGTAAAGAAGAAAATGAAAAGTTTGGCTATTTTAGCCATTGGATTCACTGTGTCAGTTCCTATGATTAGTCTGATAAATAGCATTGGAAGAACAGAAGGAATAAATGAACTTGAACATTTATTCAGCCAATTGCAACAAGGCGCTATGTGGTCTATTTTTACAATTATAGGCTATTTGTTTTTATTAGTTTGGTGGATTTTATTTTTAATTAAAAATAGGACTAAAACCAAGTTATAGTTTCAAATTAAACAATGCGAAGACCTTTCTGCGAGCTCTTTTATTATGCACTTCTAAACATTTATTGATTTATAATGTTAATTCCCAACATCTTTTCACCTTCACTTTCTAAAAAATTTGAGCTTGAAAATCCATTATTTCTCCCTCTTTTCTTCAAGAATTTCGATGATTCTCTCATTTTGCTTTACGATTTTCCTCATCTGCGTATCTAGAGACAAAATCGTTACAAGGACAATAACAAAACCAATCAGACCTAGCATTTTAACCTCCCCTTTCCCTTTAATGGTAACATAGTAAATTTAATCCTGTATAAGGTAACCTCTTTCTTTGTCCAAAAAGCAAAAAAAAAGAAAACCTTTAAAAGGTTTCTCTTTTTTTAGCTTTTTCTCATATAGTCATTGTTTATAGTGGAGAAACTTCAAGATTTTTAATAATTCGGGCTGGATTTCCTCCAACTACTACATTGTCAGGTACATCTTTCGTCACAACTGCTCCAGAAGCAATAACAACGTTATGACCAACGTTTACCCCAGGATTAATAATCGCTCTCCCGCCAATCCAAACGTTATTTCCAATTGTAACAGGTATTCCGTACTCTCCTGCTGTATTTCGTTCGTGAGGATCTAATGGATGTGTAGCTGTATAAATGTGTACGCCTGGAGCGATAAAACAGTTATCTCCAATTCGAATCTCGCATACATCGAGGAGGACACATTCAAAATTCATAAAAAAGTTTTTCCCTGTATGTATGTTGTACCCATAATCACAGCGAAAAGGTGGCTCAATATTAGCATGCTCACCTCCTGAACCAAACAGCTCTCCTAAAATCTCTCCTTTTTCTTCATCACTCATTTCAATGTTATCATTATATATTTTTAGTAGTTTTCGTGCTTTCTTTCGATCTTCTCCTAACTCCATATCATCTGACTGATACAATTCCCCAGCTAACATTTTCTCTTTTTCAGATTTCATCTCTTTCTTCCTTCCTCTTAATGTCATCGCTTCACTACAACTATACTTGTATATACAAGACAATTCAATAAATCTAACGCTCACACAAAATTCTCATATGGATACTAATCAAATGTCACGTTCAGTTCTACTAAAGATTTGAAGCCAATGATTTTTCGGTAATGTCCATTGAAATCTACCGCTTGTAAATTTCGTACTTTTTGTAAAAGTCGTTGGATAGCAATTTTGGCTTCTAAACGTGCTAAGGAAGATCCCAAGCAGAAGTGACTACTGTGTCCAAAAGCAAGATGGGGATTTGGATTTCTTGCAATATCAAGCTGATGAGGATTCTGGAACTTTCTAGAATCTCGATTAGCAGCTCCTAAAAATAAATAGACTTGTTCTCCTTTTTGGATAACAGTCTCATTTACTGTAATATCTTCTGAAGCAGTACGAGCGATGAGCTGTGCAGGACTTTCAAATCTCAAAAATTCTTCTATAGCTGTTGTTATGAATTCTGGGTTATCCTGTAAATTCTCTAATTGCCTTGGGTTCTGAATGAGTAAAAAGATAGAACTACTAATAAGATTAACCGTCGTTTCATGCCCAGCGATTAAGAGTAAAACGCATGTTGCTATGAGTTCATCATAACTTAATTTTTCTTCTCTCTGTTTTTCCCCAATTAATTTACTAATCAAGTCTTCTTTTGGTTCTTGTTCTCTCGCTCTAATTATTTTTTTGAAATATGCTATTATTTCTTCCGTTACTTTGCGACTATTCCCTAACGTTTTCGGAGATCTCGTAAAATCAATGGATTGAATAAAAGTAGCTGTCCATTGTTTAAATAAGGGATAATCCTTTGCTGGCACTCCTAATATTTTAGCAATAACAGAACTTGCTAAAGGGAAAGCAAAGTCAGATACAACATCCATAGTTCCTCTACAAATAACTTGATCTATTAGCTCATCTACTGTTTTCTCTATAAAGGGGCGGCATTCGTTTATGATATTTGGTGTAAAGAATTTAGTAACAAGAGAGCGTAATTGTCTATGATGCTGTGGATTAGTAAATAACATCATATTCTCTTGAATCCGTCTAACATTTGCGTAGTTGCGAGAAAAAGCTGGAATAGGAGGACGGCTGTGAAATCGTGAATCTTTGAGGATTTTTACCGTTTCTTCATACCCTGTTATGTACCAGCCTTGATATTTTAATAATGTACTTTTATAAATAGGATTAATGGATCGCATCTCTTCATAAAATGGATATGGGTTTTGAAAAAACTCTGAAATATTGAAAGAAAATGACTGTATATTTGTAGTATTCGTTTTCATGTTATCCTCCTGGGTTATTTTAAAGTAAATAAGCAGCCGAAATTCACTCGACTGCTCGCTTCTACTTTCCCTGTACTAAAATCTCTTCGTAAATAGTTTAATAAAGACGAAGCTTTTTCTTTTATAATTCTTTTCCCTTTAAAAATTCATCTTTTAAAAATAAAGTACTTATTCGTATTGCTGTTCCATCCTATTTATAATAAGTTTTGTATCAAGATGTTGATTCACTACCATCTCGATATTTTCTTTTGTTATCTCCTTAAGTTTTGGGACAATTCCTAAAATAGGGACACCGCACATCTCTTCTATGGATTTAGGGTTTGTTTGTTCATCTAACCCTGGGTTATCATTCATTCCATTGATGATAATGCCAGCAATCTTTATCCCTTGACTTTTAGCATAATGAACCGTTAGGAAAGTATGGTTCAGCGTCCCAAGGTTAGGACGAGCTACAATAATAATGGGAAGGTTGATAGATTTAATCAAATCACTAACTAAAAAGTGTTTACCGAGCTGGACGGAAATTCCTCCTGCTCCTTCCACAATGAAAAAGCTATGTATAGGTTTTATATCATTCCATCTTGTCATCACTTCATTAAGCCCTACTTCTTTTCCCTCTAACTTCCCTGCTGTATAAGGAGAAAGAGGTTCTTTAAATGCAAAAGGAGTAATTTCTTCATGCGAGAGCTTAGTTCCTGACATAACTTTCAATAAACTTGTATCACTGTTAACATCATTTCGACTTATTCCACTTAAAAATGGCTTAAACACGCCAACATTTCCTTTATGCTTTTTTAACAGTAGGGCGAAAGCACAAGAAACAACGGTCTTCCCTACTTCTGTATCTGTTCCTGTTACAAAGAATCCAAAATTCAAATCACTTTCATCTCCTTTCCTGTTATATAGAAACTGTCTAATATCCTCTCTATCTCGTTATCCTTGTATTCCGATGTTATCGTTATCCGTATTCTACTTTGCCCTTCTGCAACAGTAGGGGGGCGAATGGCAGAAGTATAAATTCCTTTGCTTTGTAATCTTTGCGAAAAGGAAACAGCCTTTGTAGAGCTGCCGATCAAAACAGCTACAACCGGTGTCACACCTCCTTTTACATTAAATCCCATATCCTTTAATCTTTTTGTTATTTCTCCAACAACTGCAAATAAGCGACTCCGTTTTTCATCACTTTTTTCAATAATTTCAAGAGCAGTATATGAAGCAGCACAGATAGCCGGTGACATAGCGGTCTGAAAAATAAAGGTACGGGCATGATTTCGTAGAAAATCAATAAGTATGCGAGAACCTGTTACAAATCCACCTTCTGTTCCTACTGCTTTGCTTAACGTTCCAATAATAATGTCTGGATGAACATGAAAATGTTCACTTGTTCCGCCCCCTGTTTTTCCTAGCACACCTGTTGCATGAGCATCATCTACAATTACATACGCCTTATACTTCTCTGCTAGTTTCATGATTTCAGGTAAAGGCGCGAGAGTTCCATCCATACTAAAAACACCGTCTGTTACAATAAAACGCCGCTCATATTGCCCTGTGGCTTCTAACTTCTTTTTAAGCTCAACCATATTAACATGCGCATAAATGACTGTATGTGCTCTTGACAATCGACAGCCATCAATAATGCTAGCATGATTGAGTTGGTCACTTAAAATGACATCACTTTTTCCTGGAATAGAAGATAATACCCCAATGTTTGCAAGATAGCCGCTTGAAAACAATAAAGCAGATTCCGTTTTTTTAAATAATGCTAACTTTTTTTCTAACTGTTCGTGCAATAATGTATTACCAGTCGTTAAACGAGCTCCGCTACTTCCTATCCCAAACGTTTCTACCGCATCCTGAGCCGCTCTGATTAAACGTCTATCATTAGAAAGACCTAGATAATTATTAGAAGAACAAACAATCTGTTTTCTTCCATCAATCTCTACCTCTGTTTCCGGAGCGCTTTGCATTATTTTTAATGTTCTATATAATCCTTTTTCCTTCATTTGTGAAAGTCGATTTTCAAGCTCATCATTGAAGGACACGACTCGTTACCTCCGTAATCGCTTGCTTTATAATCCCAATCATTTCTTTTAAATCTTCTAATGTACTTGCAAGTGGCGGCATCAGAACGATGACATCTCCAAGCGGACGAGTTAGCATTCCAAGCTCCCTCATCTTTAAAGATACTTTGTAACCTATTCTCTTATCTGGCAGAAAAGGTTGTCTTGTTTCTTTAGATTGGACAAGTTCAATGCCACACATAAAGCCAAGTTGGCGAACATCCCCAACATGAGGGAGTTCGTATAGTGTGTTAAGCAGTTGTTTAAGGCTTTCACTCTTCTCGGCCACTCTTTCTACTATATCTTCCACTTCAAATAATCTTAAATTTTCGAGAGCGACAGCACAGCCAAGTTGATTCCCTGTATAGGAATGGCCATGAAAAAAGGTTTTCATATTTGAATAGTCATCATAAAATGCTTCATAAATCCGTTCTGTTGCAAATGTTACTGCGATAGGTAAATATCCCCCTGTAATTCCTTTTCCAGCAGCCATTAAATCTGGTTGCACATTTTCATGCTCACATGCAAACATTTTCCCTGTACGACCAAATCCTGTTGCTACTTCATCAACAATTAATAACACTTCATATTTTGTACAAAGCTCACGTACGCCTGACAAAAATCCTTCTGGCATCACAATAATCCCTGAAGCTCCTTGGACAATAGATTCGATAGATAAAGCAGCAATTGTTTGATGGTGCTCTTCTAACAATTGTTCAAGTGCCTGTAGACATTCATCACGGCATACACAAGGGTCTTGACTCTCTGAACGATATACATAGGGAATAGGAGCTTTAAAACTTTCAAACATTAATGGACCATATACATGATGAAATAAATCGATAGACCCAATGCTAACGGCTCCAATTGTGTCTCCGTGATAACCGTTTTTCATAGATATGAATTTTTGCTTTTCTGGTTTTCCAACATTTTTCCAATATTGAAAAGCCATTTTCAAAGCAATTTCTACTGCCTCTGCACCACTGTCTGAATAAAAAACACGGGTTAAGTTCTTAGGACTTATGTTAACAAGTTTCTCCGCAAGCTCAGTCGCTGGAACATTTGTCATACCAAGCAAAGTGGAATGAGCAATTTTTTCTAACTGCCGTTTTATAGCATCGTCAAGTTCCTGTTTACGATGTCCGTGTACATTTAGCCATACCGAAGAGAAACCATCGTAATATTCTTTCCCATAAACATCTTTAACCTTTATTCCCTCTCCACTTTCAATGATGAGCGGATTTTCATCATAATCTTTCATTTGTGTAAACGGTAACCAAAGATGTTTTTTACTTTTTTCAATTAATTCACTAGTCATGATTTACCTCCCATTGAATAAGAACAGGGTTCTTTTTTAAGTAATCTATGTATTTCGTTATATCTTCGGAGCTATTAACAAAGAAGATACGGCAACCTTGCTCATCCCCGTATTCTTTTAGACTTGTAATCCGCTGATATCCAAATTTTTTACTAGCCACATATCCTGTCGTGTAATCCGGATCATCAGACCAACATAGTTCTGCAACTGTGGCTTGGTGCATGCTTACTTTTGAGGCAAGGGTTATAGCTTCTTTCAATCGATCATTTTGATTTGCTGCAATCTCTCTATTCCATTTCTTAAAGTTTTCATCTCGCCAATCCATTCTAGATACACGAATCCCTTTTCCATTCCCATGACTTTCATCTAATCGTCGTCCTGTCTTACTATCGATAAGAATGGCACCGCTGAGTTCAGCATGATCTTCCATTAGTAGGTAAGCTTTTTGAATAATATGAAAAGGAACTCCACATTTCATTAATAGGTTTTGAGCTAACAACTGTCCCTCATCAACTGAATGTGTAATATGTGTAGTAATTGTTAGAGGACTAATGACTTGAATAGGCTCATCTACTATTTCAAACTGAATTTGAGCAAAGTCTGGTGTTCCTCTTGAATGGGTTAAACTTTTAAGAAGCAGCTTATCTACTGCCCCTCTAATTTCATCAAATAAAACAAGTTGTTCCCCACCTGATATATGTTTCCCTCCTTCCTCGTGTGGTTTACTCTTGGAAGCTCTCATTCTGACACTATAATATGGTAACTCTCTCATTCTCTTGTCCCTGCTTTCATTCTAAAACTGAACCTCAATAATAAAATGTTTACTAGTCTATATATGTTAACTAAATATAAGTTTAGGTTAACATATATAGATGTTAACTCCTTTACACAATTCTGTCAATTTCATAACTAAAAGGCTATGTTTGATTTTTGAGACAAAGATAAGCTCTCTCTATAAGTTTAAAGAACACTACTTTTATGTAGATAAAACATAAAGTTCAGGTTATTGCTACAAATTTTGCATACAAAAACAGAGAACCCCCACTCTAATCTTTAGATTAGAGTGGGGGTTCTCTTATAGAAGTTTTAAAGTTTCAAGTGTTTCTACTCTTTTGGTTATACTCTGCTTTTACCCCAACAATACAATAATAGATAAGAACGAAGAGAACTAAGAACAAGCCACCTCCAAATGTAATAGCTCCTGTTACAATAAGACTTGTGTGATAGTCTAATGACACATCCGAGAACATGCAGAATAATCCCGTTATGATAAGTAAAATAGCTATCATCATTAATGCCTTAATATGTCTATGTATCAATGTTATTCACCACCATCTGTTCATCTTAAATGAGGAAGAACAAAACGTAAACCTATATTACCATATATTCCAATTTAAAACATTTATATTCTATAAATTACAAATATCAATCCCAATAAAAAACAAGGATATGTTTTATCATATCCTTGTTTTTAAGCTGTTATAATGAATGATTAGCTGCGTAGTTATGTATGATTAGGAAATTACATTCAAGACACATTATAATTCCCTTTCTCACACATCCTCAAAAGATTCAAGATTTCTATCCCTCGAATGATCGCTTTAATTCTTCTTATCTATTCAACAGGAACAAAATAATGATTTTTACGATAAACTAGGGCGTCCATCGTAGCCAAAAGTTCTCCGGCACTTTCTACTCTAATTTTATACCAACCTGTACGGTTATTTCGTTTCTCTTCTACAGCTTTTGCTATTAAACGCGATCCCATCTTTCCGGGGGCCATAAAATTAACATTTGTTGATAGCCCAACAGATGTCTTTCCATAAGAATTACTAGCTGCTGCAAAAACATAATCTGCTAAAGAAAAGATAATTGCTCCATGGACTGTCCCATGTGCATTCAACATATGATCTTTTATATCCAATTCTGCGGTTGCTGTACCTTCTCCCATATGAATTAATTTCATGCCTAGAAATTGTGCAAAGGGTTCTTGTTCCATAAGAGAAAAGATTTCATTATAGTATTTTTGATGAATTTCTTGTTCCGTTATATTCTTTTTCATTATTGATTCCTCCGCTTTTTAGGACTAGTAAAACACCTGCCACATAGGAAATGGTTCCAATTTAAATTAAATAAGGTGGAGAAAAAGACCATTTTATATTTCTACATATAAATCTAAAACACTAGGATAATGACTTCCTGTAAGATTGATTTTCTAAGAGCTCTACCTCTTAAAAGGTTCTTCAATAGCACCTATATCAAAAATCAAAGATAGGTGGCATACTCTAGTAGGGTTTCTGCACTTAAAGCGCTTTCAAGAAAAGACAACCGGAAACTTGTATAAATAGAAATCTTAATTGTTGATAAGAATCAAAAAAACAAATCTAATTCTTCTATAAAATAAAGACCAAGGTCCCGATTATAATTTAAGATGTGAACGTTTCAAAAACTGAGAAGGATTGTTGAATTTGTGATGAAGCTTCTTCCATCATGTTTTCCAATAACTCTTTTACACTAGGAATATTCGAAAGTAAACCTGCTACTTGGCCACTATTAATAAATCCATTTACAAAGTCTCCTTTTAGAGCTCCTATAACATGGAGATTTTCAGAAGTCATTTTATTGTATTCTTCTAAAATCATTCCTTCGTTTTCTTTTTCAACAATTCTATTTGCATATGGAGTATTTAATATTCTTCTTACCTGCCCTACCGAACGTCCTACAACAATTGTATCTGTATCACTTGCTTGAATTAATTTTTGCTTATAGCTCATGTGAAATGGTGCTTCTTGCGTAGCAATCAGACGTGTACCAATTTGAACTCCACTTGCTCCCAACATTAAAGCTGCTGCCAAACCTTTCCCATCTCCAATTCCACCTGCAGCAATTACAGGGATATCCACACATTGAGTAAGTTGTGGAATAAGCGTAAATGTTGTGAGTTCAAGATTCGAATTAATTCCGGCCGCTTCAAACCCCTCTGCTACTAATAAATCCGCTCCTGCTCTCTCTGCTTTTCTAGCATGTTTGACAGAAGCGACTACTACGATTACCTTTATACCGTACGAATGAAGTTTTGGAATAATCGAAGTAGGATTCCCTGCTGATAATGAGACAACTGGAATATGATTATCTATAACTACATTTATGATATCCTCTAAAAAAGGTGTAACAGTAATAGGAATGTTTACAGCAAAGGGTTTATCTGTTCTCCTCTTTGTTTCTTGAATCATTTCTTCCACTTGATCTGGTGTCATAGTACCGCATCCAATTGTACCTAATCCTCCTGCCTCTGATACAGCAGCAGTGAGAATTGCGTTGCTAATATTCCCCATCCCCCCTTGAATAATAGGGTATTTAATATTTAATTGCTCTATCAAATGTAACATTTTCACCACTCCCCTCATAATAATGTTATACTATGGATGAAGGAAAAACAATTATAAATTCTATATAAGGGGGATCTAGTATGATTATTTCTTATAATGAAAAAGAACCGAATATTGATAAAACAGCATTTATAGCGCCAGGGGCTTATGTAATAGGAGATGTAGAAGTTGGGGAAGAAACGACGATTTGGTTTAACGCTGTTTTACGCGGTGATGAAGGCGCTATCAAGATTGGAAAGAAATGTAGTATTCAAGACAATTCAACGATTCATCTATATGCTGGCTGTCCAGTCACTGTTGAAGATGAAGTAACAATTGGACACAATGTTATTCTTCATGGATGTACAATTGGAAGACGCTCTATTATCGGAATGGGTGCTACCATATTAGATGGAGCTCAAATTGGTGAAGAATGTATTATTGGAGCTAATTCACTTATTCCTTCTGGAAAGGTCATTCCACCTCGTTCTCTTGTTATGGGGTCTCCTGTAAAAATTGTTCGTGAAATAAATGAAAAGGATTTAGAAGTTATTCAATTGTCTATTGATTCTTATGTCCAGAAAGGATATGAGTTCAAGAAAATTTTAAGCAAATAAAAATTCCTAAGAGTTATCTCTTAGGAATTTCTAATTTGTTCACTAATTAGAGGATGATCTGTAGAATCGTATGATTTACTTTTATGGCTTAAATCATTATCTTTTTGAAAAATATCTTCAAAAAACTGATTAGCAGGATCGGCTAGCATTTTATAGTACTGACTGAATAATAAGGCTGCATGATTGCCAATCCAACGCGCTGGTAATAGTTCTTTTGGAAGGCCAGGATCAACAAATAGAAATTTTCGATACTCATGGATGAGGTTTGTTCTCTCTACGAAACATTCCGCATCAGTCATCTGGCCTCGCTGAATAACACTTTGATGTATAATATATGTTTTACTATAAGTATCAATAAACTGTTCATATTTTTGTTCAATCTCTTCTAATGGCCAGCTCTTTTCTACTAATGATTGATTTGTGTGAGGTCCCTTATAATCAGATACAAAGAAATCAACATATTGCTCAATCTTATATTTATCAATTAAAAGTTCAACTTCTTTTTCTAAATTATTAGGTGATAACCAGCAACCATTTGAAAAACTTCCAAATCCGCTCCATATTAATTCTTTTCTAAACTCATCGCGGATTTGTCTTTTTTCCTCTGGAATCGTATACATGAGAATTCTCCACTTCCCATCCCACTCATGAGGGTTTAGTTTATAAATTCTCCGCGCCGCTTCTTCAATCCGATTAACGCCTCGAGGAGTTAGAAAATAATAGCTCTTATTTCCTTCTCTTTGGGATTGTAGCCATCCTTGTTTAACCATACGTGAACACGTGACACGTACAGCTTGTTCGTTATGTCCAAACTCCTTTAATAAACGTATTAAACTGCCGATCCAAATTTTATTACCATAATGGCGAATATAATCACCATAAATCGTAAAAATCATAGATTGTGTGTTAGTACTCATTAATACCTCACTCTTTCTACTCGCTCACCCTGTTTTATGTTATACAGCGGAGTACTAAAAAGTTCTTAAATATATTCTCTAATACCCCTTCATATCCATTATAATTAAGAGTTATTAGAGTGTTTAACTACTAAAAGTTATTACTCCTTAAGCCTTCCTTCTAATGCACGAGCAATTATTTTGATTTATCTAACAATATCATATCGAATGTCTGTTAATCATGGCAACTATTATTTTCCTTCATATCCATTATGAATTTCTTAAAAATAATGGTTTTCTTCTACAAGTATGAATATTTCCCTCGTTTTTCATTTAAAAGTCATGATTATATTTTATCTTTTTATTACGGCAACGGCTATTTCCCTTTAAATTTCGGCATTCTTTTTTCACTAAACGCATTCAAAGCTTCTAATCGATCTTCTGTAGGTATCGTTAATTCATAAGCTTTTGATTCAATCGCTAATCCTGTCTGCAAATCAACATTCATTCCTTGACTAATAGCATATTTAGCTTGCTTTAAAGCAACTGGGCCATTTTTCATCATTTCTGCTGCAAAAGCTTCGCAAGATGTCATTAGCATGTTCTTTTCGACAACTTTTGTAAGTATGCCAAGTTCATATGCTTCTTGAGCTGAAATTTTCCTTGCTGTAAAAATCAGTTCTTTAGCTTTTGTCTCTCCAATTAAACGCGGCAATCGTTGCGTACCTCCAGCTCCTGGGATAATCGCCCAACTCGTCTCTGTCAGTCCAACCTTCGCCTCTTCTACAGCAATAGAAAAATCACATGCTAGCATTAATTCAAATCCACCACCAAACGCATATCCATTTACTGCAGCAATAGTAGGCTGTGGTAGATTTGCAATACTATTGAAGACATCTCGGATCGCCTTTACATTTCGTTTCACCTGCATCTCTGATAATGTTTTGCGTTCCTTTAAATCCGCACCTGCACTAAAAGCCTTTTCACCTGCACCTGTAAAGATGACAATGTTTACAGGTGCATCTAGCTGAATGGCATTTACAATCTCCTGTAGTTGTTTTAATGATTCATAGTCAAAGCAATTTAACACCTCTGGGCGGTTAATTGTAACATACCCAATCTTATTTTCAACTCTATATAAAACAAGAGACATGATTTCTCCACTCCTTTTTATGAAAGAACCCTTATCTAGCACAGGGCTAAATAAGGGAATCCTCTATTTTAATCATTTACATTTTCTACAATTGTTGCAATTCCTTGTCCAACACCCACACACATTGTGCTAAGACCATATTGGATATCTTGTTTTTTCATTTCGTAAATAAGAGTTGTTAATATTCTTGCTCCACTTGCTCCTAGCGGATGTCCAAATGCAATAGCTCCTCCATTTACGTTAACTTTCTCTTTATTTAGCTCTAGTTGACGAATGCATTCTAAAGATTGAGAAGCAAAAGCTTCATTTAATTCAACTAGCCCAATGTCTTGTATCGTTAAGTTGGCACGCGACAAAGCTTTTCTAGTAGCCAAAATTGGTCCTAACCCCATGATGCTAGGTTCTAATCCCGCTGTTGCTCCAACCACATACTTTACAAGCGGTCTTAACCCTAATTCCTTTGCTTTGTCAGCACTCATTATTAGAAGGGCTGAGGCTCCGTCATTAACACCTGAGGCATTTCCTGCCGTAACCGTTCCTCCTTCAAAAAGGGGTCTTAATTTTTCTAACGTTTCTAACGTTGTATCAGGACGAGGATGTTCATCCCTATCAATAACAACTTCGTTGCCTTTTCGATCTCGATACATAACGGGTACAATTTCTTCAGAGAACCGATTTTCTTCCATTGCCTTTTTTGCTTTCTGTTGACTTTCCAATGCAAACTGATCTTGTTCACTACGTGAAATATGAAATTGTTGGGCTACATTTTCAGCCGTTTTAGGCATCGTTTCTGCTCCGTACATTTCTTCTAATTTTTTATTTGTAAAACGCCAGCCAATTGTTGTATCCTGTAACTCCATACTGCCTCTAGGAAATTCTTTATGGGGTTTAGCCATCACTAAAGGTGCACGAGTCATGCTTTCTGTACCCCCAGCAATATAAATATCTCCTTCGCCGATTGCAATAGCTCTTGCTGCATAGATTACAGCATCAAGACCTGATCCACATAGACGATTGACAGTAGTCCCCCCTACACTTGTTGGGAGTCCTGCTAGTAAAGCTGACATTCTAGCCACATTACGATTATCTTCCCCAGCTTGGTTGGCATTCCCCAATATCACTTCTTCAATTTGATGGGGCGGGAGGTTTGGGTTACGTTCAATGAGGGCCTTAATGACTATCGCCCCTAAATCGTCTGGACGTATATTTTTTAAAGCTCCTTTATATCTTCCGATAGGAGTTCGCACTGCATCTACCACAACAACTTCCCTCATTTTTTGACCTCCTCTTTTGGCTTATTTGTATAATCGTATACACCTTTACCTGATTTACGGCCTAGACGCCCAGCTTTCACGTATTGCTCCAGTAACGGAGCTGGTCGGTATTTTTCACCTAACTTTTCATGTAAATACTTTAAATTATTTAAACGCGCATCTAATCCTACTAAATCGACAAGTTCAAATGGACCCATTGGATAATTTAATCCTAGTTTAATAGCTTTATCAATTTCCTCAGGCGTACCTAATCCTTCTTGTAACATATAGAAAGCCTCATTCCCTACTAACGCACTGATTCGACTCGTTACAAATCCAGGAAACTCATTAATCACAACGCTTTTTTTCCCCATTTGCTCTGCTACTTCTTTAATGAGTTGTACTGTTTCGTCACTAGTTTCTAAGCCGCGGACGATTTCAACAAGCGGCATCTTATGTACTGGATTAAAAAAGTGCATGGCAATTGTTTTTTCAGGGCGTTTAGCATATGAAGCAATTTCTGTCGGACTCATTGTTGAAGTATTGGTAGCAAAAATACAGGAATCAGACGCATATTCTTCTAGATTATGAAACACTCCTCTTTTAATTTCTGTTTTTTCAGGAACAGCCTCAATGATTAAGTCTGCTTGACTTCCTGCCCTTTTTAAATCTGTAGAATAGGAAAGATTTCTTTTAGCTTGTAAAACTAATTCATTAGAAATATGGCCACGATTCAAGCTTTTTTCAAATAAACTAATAATCTCTTTTTTAGCATTTTGTAAAGCTGATTCATCCAGGTCTATTAATGTAACCGAATATCCCCCTACAGCTGATACGTAAGCAATACCTCTCCCCATTACACCAGAACCTACTACAACAATATTACTTATCATTGTTCCGCTCCCCCCTTATGTCTTCTTAAAAGAGTACGGATAAAACTCTTATAGAGCTTTATCCGTACGTATTCTAGACTTACAAGCCAAATGGATTCAAAGGACGGCTTCCATAGTAAGAAATGATACTTTTTGTTTCTGTATATAAATCAAGCGTTTCAATGCATAACTCACGGCCAAAGCCTGACTGTTTATATCCACCAAATGGTGTGCCTGGGAATGCAGAGAATGGGCAATTGACCATTACAATACCAGCTTGGATTTGATTTGCTACACGTGTAGCACGTGCTCCATCTTTTGTCCAAAGAGCTGAACCTAAGCCAAATTCTGTGTCATTTGCAAGTTTAATCGCTTCTTTTTCATCTGAGAATTTCATAATCACAACAACAGGACCAAAGATTTCTTCATTCACTACTTTCATTTTATGATTAACATTTGCAATAACAGTAGGTTCATACCAAAAGCCATTTTCAAACCCTTTTACTTGAGCAACCTTACCACCAGTTAAAATATCCGCTCCATCTTCTATTGCAGATTTTACATAGCCATCAATAACATCTAGTTGATTTTGATCAATGACCGCCCCAATGTGTGTACCTTTGTCAAACGGATCTCCTAATGTTAATTTTTTTGTTTTTTCAACAAACTTATGAACAAACTCATCAAAAATACTTTCATGTACATATAAACGAGAACGAGCTTCACATGATTGTCCTGTATTATAGAAGATTCCAAATAATGATCCATCAACGGCTGCCTCTAGATCTGCATCATCAAACACAATGTTTGGAGATTTCCCTCCTAACTCTAATGTTACGCGTTTCAACGTTTGTGACGCTCTTTCCATAATGTTTTTTCCGATTGGAGTCGAACCAGTAAAGGCAACTTTGTCTACTTGTTTATGTTCAACTAAGTAATTTCCAACTTCCGATCCAGAACCTGGAATGATATTTACTACCCCTTCTGGCACACCAGCTTCAAGACAAATTTCTCCTAGAATGATGGCTGTTAATGGGGTTAGAGAAGCTGGTTTGACAATCACAGAACATCCTACAGCTAGAGCAGGAGCGATCTTCCATGCTGTCATCATTAATGGGTAGTTCCAAGGAATAATTTGAGCACAAACCCCAACAGGTTCTTTTTCCGTATAATTTTGAAATGGTCCTGGTACGCTATTAACGGCACCACGATGACCAACAATAGCCGAAGCATAAAATTCAAAATCCTCAATTGCCTGCATGACTTGCCCTTGTGCTGCATGAAGAGATTTTCCTGTATCCAAAATCTCTAACTCTACTAATTCATTGAATCTAGCACGCATAATTGAGGCAATTTTATTTATAGTACGCGAGCGTTTATTAACGGGGTACTTCTTCCATTTTCCATAGTCAAATGCTTGACGCGCTGCCTGAATGGCCTTTTCTGTATCTTCTTTAGAGGCTTTTGCTACTTCAGCGATGACTTCACCTGTTGCAGGATTATACGTTTTAAATGTGGTACCATTGCTACTTTCTAGTTTTTCTCCATTGATGATAAGATGATAAAATTTTCGCTTCATTTCCGGTTTTTCTACTTTTGTTTCTTGAACTGTTGACATATAATCCACTCCTTTTAATTTCCGATAAAAATAGGTTTTTGTTTTTCTAAAAATGCTTGAACACCATGTCGATGATCTTCTGTTGTTCCAGCTATTCGTTGACCTTCTGCTTCTTTTTCTAGATATTCATTAAGAGGTAGGTCATTAGCTAATTTTAAATATCGTTTAATTAAACCGATTGCCTTTGTTGGCATAGTTGCTAAATGTACAGCAAATTCTTTCACTTCTTTTTCCCATGTATCTAATGAAATGACCTTTGTTGCTAATCCTAGATGTTCAGCTTCAAGAGCTGAGATCTTTTCTCCTAAAATAGCTAATTCTGTAGCTTTCGCCTGACCAATTAACTTTGAAAGAAAGTACAAATTCCCCGAATCTGGAATTAGTCCAACGTGAATAAACGCATTCACAAAACTCGCTTTTTCTGATACTAATCTAAAGTCACATGCAAGAGCCAAACTAAACCCGGCTCCTGCTGCAATACCATTTACTGCAGCTATAATAGGCTTTTCACACTGCATAATTTGCTTGATCATTGGAGCGTAATGCTCCCGTAAAACCTGGCCGTGATCCATATGCTCATCAACTTCTGCTAAATCTTGACCAGAACAAAAGGCACGTCCTTCACCAGTAATAACAATGCAACGGACATTTACATCTAAGGAAGCATCTTTGATAGCTGATTTAATCTCATGATTCATTTGAGCAATAAATGCATTGAGCTTCCGAGGTCTATTTAAAGTCAGCCAAGCTACTCCATCATGGACATTATATTGAATGGTTTCAAACATACTTTCTAATCTCCTTATTTTCCTTTAAATTCTGGCTTTCTTTTCTCAGAAAACGCTTTCATTCCTTCTTTTTGATCTTCTGAAGAAAACAATAGATAGAAGTTCTTCCTCTCATATTGCATCCCTTCATATAAGGGATAATCTACTGCTTTGTTTACAGAATCTTTAATGAGACGCAAAGATAAAGGAGGTTGTTTAGATAACTTTTTAGCGAGTTTGAATGTTTCTTCCATTAATAGCTCACGAGCAACAATTTTGTTAACCAATCCATGCTTTAAAGCCTCTTCTACAGGAATTCTGTCTCCTGTCCAAAGCCATTCCAATGCTTTTGCTCTTCCCACAACCTTTGTAAGACGTTGTGTTCCACCTGCTCCTGGCATCACACCAATATTTACTTCTGGAAATGAAAATTCAGTGCCGCTTGCTGCAATTAAAAGATCACAGCAAAGCGCTAACTCAAACCCTCCGCCAAATACAAATCCTTTTACGGCTCCAATAATCGGTTTTTTTATCAATGAAAGACGATCCCAATCAGCAAATTGATTTAACAACTCTAAATGAATAGGCCCATCATTAGCCATTTCTTCAATATCAGCACCAGCTGAGAAAGCCCGCCCTTTTCCTGTTAATAGGATTGTGACTACTTCATTGTTCCTATCGAATATTTCCATCGATTCAACGATTTCTCTTACCATTGTACGATTCAATGCGTTGTACTGTTTAGGCCGATTAAGTTCAATGATTCCTACTTGATCTCTAATCGAGGTTTCAATAAATTCGAAAGTGTTCACTTTACTTCCTCACCGATCATTAAGGTAACAAGCTCAGCTGCAAATCCCATCAAATCTTTTCCAGATGCTTTGCCTTCAGCTGATTTTAATCCTTGTTTTAGAGCTTCATGATCATCATAGTACATTTCACATAGTAGATAATATTTACCTTCTCCGCCCATAGGAGACCCTACAATTTTTGTTACTTCCATCTTGCGCAAACCTGGGATTTTTTCTGTAATTGGTCCGTGTACATTAAAGTAATGCTCATCAAATGCCTCTTTGTTTTCAGGATGCTTGTATAACGCGATTAATTTTACCATTTTATTCCTCTCCTTTTAATTATAATAAAGTTGACATTGGTTTCATTGCCTCAAATGGATTTTTACAACTTTTACAATATAAAATACTTCGACAGGCAGTAGGGCCAAAAATATTCTCCATTGTTACATACGTTGATCCACAATATGGACAATCAATATGCCACGATCCATCTTCTTTCATATGGCTAGGAGGAGATATCCCAAATTTTTTTAGATTTTGGCGTCCTTTTTCGGTAATACGGTCAGATGTCCAAGGAGGTGATGTAATAAATTCTACCTGTACATGTTCAATGGAGTGTGCATTTTTCATCGCCTGTATGATATTACTTTTAATAATTTCAAGAGCTGGACAGCCGGAAAAAGTAGGAAGAACCTGAATATAAATGCTATCTTCCTGGACTATAATCTCTTCTACCATTCCTAAATCGAGAATACTTACCGTATCGATTTCCGGATCTTTTACTTGTTTCAATGTATCCAGCACATCTTGAATAGTAACGCTTAAGCGTGCAACCAATTTTTTCACCTCTTTCTTTATGTGCTTACCAAGGGACTGCTGGATCTATGCGGTATACTTCCCCTAATGTTAGCAGGGCTTCTTCTAACTCATCTGTATGCTCACCATTTCGTCCGTTTTTATTGTGAACTTCTATCTCTCTAGGAAGCTCTGCTCCAACTGATTCTAATACAGAACTAAGAGCTGCTATCCACCTTTCCTTTAATACATTTTCTTCTTCAATCAATTTAAACTGTGGGATAGATTCCCCCTGATCTCCAAAGGAGAAAACATCATTAAAGTCTTTCATTACTTTCTCAATGGCCTCATTCATCCGTTTTTTTGCTTCATCTGTCGTGCTTAATAATTGGACAAACCATGTTTTCCAATGAAGAAGATGATAGTACAATTCCATGTTAATTTTCACAGCAATATCAGCAAGAGACGGATAACTACTTTGTTTTAAGGAATCAATTTTCACCTTTTTTGCTAGTGTATAGAAGTAATTTCTCACTACTGCATAAGCCCAATCATACTGAGGATCTTCCATATAATGACCAGGACCATTGACTCGTTCAACTAGAATACTATTTTTTCGTTCGGAGGCCGATCTAGCGTGAGCTAATTCATCCGCGCTTCCATGCCCTAGTTCTTCTAATAGGCGATAATATAAAACAGCATGCCCCATACTATCTTGACTGATCGAGGAAGAGGCCACATCTTCTTCGATATGCGGAGCTAATCCTAACCACTCTGAACCGCGATAAGAGAAGAGAAAGTCATCATCTGCAATCTGAAATAGTAATTCTGTCAGAGCTTTTGTATAAGCTGGATTCGTAAGGTTGGCTGTTGCACTCATTTTTTCGTTCCTCCCCATGACAAAATTTCTTTTTCATCCAGCATTTGTTGTTCATAATGACGCCATTTCTTCTTTAAATAGCCATACCCCTTTGTTGTCCGATATTCTTTATTGTCTAAGCGTGCTAGGATTTGTTTTTCTTCAGGATTTATTCCGCGAATATCAGTACGATTAACTACCCAAATATCAGTCACTGGTTCACGACGCATAAAGTTCTCTTGTGCCATTACTAAAGCCATGTCAGCGTTTGGTGCAAGTAGACTAAATTGATGTTGAAATGAAGAATTAGGTGTACGTTTACTAAAAACCTCATACTCTTGATAGAATGTTTTTTTATTAGTTTCCATCCGTCTATACTCCTTTCCTAGCTAATAGCTGCGCTTAGTGCTTCACGTACCCATGCGTTACTTTCGTAAGAAGTTCGACGAAGGTTAAGTCGCGCCTGAGAACGAGGCCCTTGGTTTTTAATGATTTTCTTAAATTCATTCCAATCTGGTTGTTGATAGACCCATTTTTTTTGTTCTTCATCATAGTGAAGCGATGGATCTGGAATCGTTAACCCTAGCGATAAAATACGAGGAATGTATTTAGTAAGAAAATCCTGTCTCAATTCTTCATTTGTTTTTGTGCGAATTTTATATTTTACGGTTACGTCTTGTTTAGAAGTACCCGTTGTATTACTTGTCGCTGGACCAAAGAACATGAGCAGAGAATCCCACCAGCGATTTAATGCTTCTTGAATCATTGCTTTTTGTACTTCTGTTCCTTCTGCTAGGGCCATAATAATAGCCTCTCCGTGTTGAGCATGAAAGACCTCTTCTGCACAGATTCGTTGAAGAGCACGTGCATAAGGGCCATATGAAGCACCTAACATATTGGTTTGGGTGATAATGGCTGCACCATCTACTAACCAACCAATTAGCCCAGCATCTCCCCAAGTTTTAGCCGGCATATGAAATACATTATGAAACTTAAGGTCTCCATTAAAGAGATCTTGCATTAAGTCACCCCGGTTCTTTCCATAAGGCTTTAATAAATCTTCTGCAACGCGTAATAATAATTGTCCATGTCCCATTTCATCTTGTACTTTAGCCATAATTCCCAGCTTACGATGAAGAGAAGGAGCTTTAGGGACCCACTCTTTTTCAGGAAGCGCTCCCATTATTTCGCTAATTCCATGCATGGAGATTAATTTAATCAATGTTACTCGATATTCTTTTGGCATCCAGTCTTCTGCCTCAATTTTTTCACCTGATTCAATTCGTTGGATAAAATTTGCAAGTTTTTCTTCTTCTGTAATTTTAATTGTACTCATTCTTTATCCCTCCCCACGACTCACATAACTATTTTTTAGTGTTATTACCTTTTTTGGTTACATCGTAATGCATAATCATTTCTAAATATTTTTATAAATAAAGAGTGTTCTTTATCCCTCTCCTATTGCATCCTTTATGTAAGTTCATTCCTTTTATCACACTAACCATTCATTTGCTTATGAAGATTTATAAACGGTTAAAATTACAGGGGATATGAATTCCACATCGGATTATAACATAACAAAAAATATTATTTTTTTATTTATTTGTTATATCGATGGATATAATATAACACGTTTTTTTTTATTTGTATATATTTTCTGAAATTTCTTGATTAATTTTTTAATACTTAAAATATGAGCATCTTCAATAATAGATTAATCCATCTTTTTTAATAAAGAAAAATGGATTAATCTAGACGTATATCTTTCTTAGATTGTTTCTTATCTATTATCTATTGAAATCTTACCACATGATAAAGGACAGATTGCATATCCTCCCTGTTTGTAACTAAAATATAATTAGCTCTCTTTCTCTAATGGCTATACCCTTCATTCCTACTCGTTCACCATTCCCTTTAAATATGGATTATATAATAACCTTTCTCCGCTTTCTATTCATTCACGTATCATTACTTTTTAAATAAAGTACAAAGTAATAAAAATGACGAATATAACATCAATATGTTATTAAATTATAATTTTGTTACATATAATCTCCGCTTTGTTTTATGCTATCTTGATTATTGATAAACATATGAAGAAGTTCTCCTTTTTATCTTCGCAAATTAAACTTCCTTGATGAAGAGACTCTTGTTCCTCATCTTTTTATTACGGAATAAAAACGAATCTAAAGATATGGTCCCTAATTAGGACTCAGTATTTTTTCTAATATTTTTAAAATAAAAGAGGTAGAAATATCAAAAAATATTTACAATTCGTTCATTTTATGATAATTTTTGAATGTGTTATATAACTTTTTTTTAGTTATAGTTTTTAAAATGTTATGTTTTTTGTAAGCGTTTTAATTAAAAGGGATACGAAAGGGGATAAAATTTGTGATTATTCATGACGTTGAAATGTATTCTCGGAAAGAAATGAAAGCGCTACAATTAAATCGTTTGAAGGAGACCTTAATAAGAGTCTATGATAAAGTACCTTTTTATCAAGAAAAATTTAAGGAGCTTGCTATCTCACCTGAAGATATACATACGTTAGAAGATATAAACAAATTACCGTTTACTAAAAAATCGGATCTACGTGAAAATTACCCTTTTAATTTATTTGCTGTTGATATGAAAGAACTTGTCCGTCTCCATGCCTCCTCTGGTACAAGTGGGAAACCTACAGTAGTAGGTTACACGAAAAATGATATTTCAAACTGGTCTGATATTGTTGCAAGAGCAATCGCTATTGCAGGTGGAGAACCATCTGGGATATTTCATAATGCGTATGGGTATGGGTTATTTACAGGTGGATTAGGTCTTCATTACGGAGGAGAAAGACTCGGAATGGCAACAGTCCCTATCTCTGGAGGAAATACAGACCGTCAAATTTCTCTTATTAAAGATTTTAAACCTACTGTAATCGCAGGAACTCCTTCCTATATTTTAAAGATAGCTGAAGAAATGGAAGCAATAGGCTTAAATCCTAGAGAAAGTTCAATCAAATTTGGCATCTTTGGGGCAGAACCATGGTCTGAGGAAATGCGGAAAGTTTTAGAGGAGAAGTTCGATCTCAAAGCCTGTGATATCTACGGTCTTAGTGAAGTAATGGGGCCTGGCGTTGCCGTGGAATGTCATGAAACTCAAAATGGCTTACATATAGCTGAAGATCATTTTCTCGTAGAAGTTATCAATCCAGACACTCTTGAACAAGTACCCGACGGTGAGGAAGGTGAGCTAGTATTCACTAGCTTAACAAAAGAGGCTTTCCCTGTTATCCGTTATCGTACAGGCGATATTGCTTCTATCACTAGAGAACCTTGTAGGTGTGGTAGGACCACAACAAGAATGTCACGTGTAAAAGGTCGTATTGATGATATGCTCATTATACGGGGAGTTAACGTATTTCCATCTGAAATTGAACATTATTTAATTCAAATTCAAGAATTAGCGCCACATTACCAAGTTCACTTAGACTGTGATGGTACATTGGATATAGTAGAATTACATGTCGAAATTAATGAAGAAATTTACCAAAGAGTAAATGGAAATATGACTCATGAACATATTCAGTCAGTGGTAAAAAAAGTTCAACATTCCATGAAAAACAATTGTTTAGTAAGCATGAAGATCAAAGCGCTCGCCCCTAAAAGTATTCCTAGATCTGAAGGAAAAGCAATTCGTATCTTAGATAAAAGAAAATCCCTTTTCACGATTTAGTTTATAAAATGTATGTATGGATAAATATATAGCTTTCAACATAACTATTATCACCTAAACCGTTTCTAAAACGTTATAACTATAAAATGGTTTTATGAATGGTTTTATATCCATAATCTTAGGAGGATTGAAGTTCATGTTCCAAGATGATAAAGTATTTGACCTCACAATTATTGGTGGAGGTCCAGTAGGTTTATTTACAGCCTTTTATGCTGGTATGAGACAAGCATCGGTAAAAATCATTGAAAGTCTCCCTCAATTAGGAGGGCAATTATCAGCCCTATATCCTGAAAAATATATTTATGATATTGCTGGTTTCCCTAGAATACGTGCTCAAGAACTTATTCATAATTTAAAAGAACAGATGAGCGAATTTAACCCTACTATATGCCTTGACCAAGCTGTCAATAAACTCGAAAAAGAACCTGATGGTGTTTTTAAGTTAACGACAAACACTCAAACTCATTATTCAAGGGCAATTATTATTACTGCCGGAAACGGTGCCTTTCAACCAAGAAAATTAGAACTGCCTGGAGAAGAAAAATATGCGCAAAGTAATCTTCATTACTTTGTTGATGATTTAAATAAGTTCGCTGGTAAACAAGTCGTTATTTTTGGTGGTGGCGATTCAGCTGTTGATTGGGCACTAATGCTAGAACCTATTGCTGAAAAAGTAACTCTAGTCCACCGCCGAGATAAATTCCGTGCACATGAACACAGTGTTAAAACTTTGAATAATTCTAAGGTGAACGTTCTTACTCCTTTTGTGCCAGTAGAACTGATAGGTGATAAAAAAATTGAACAACTTCTATTAGAAGAGGTAAAAGGAGAACGTAAAGAAATCATTGATGTAGATGAGGTTATCGTTAATTATGGATTCTTGTCTTCCCTTGGACCGATTAAAAACTGGGGATTAGGACTTGAGAAGAACTCCATTGTCGTAAACTCAAAAATGGAAACAAATATTGAAGGGATCTATGCAGCTGGAGATATTTGCACTTACACAGGAAAAGTAAAACTCATTGCCAGTGGTTTTGGCGAAGCCCCTACAGCTGTAAGCAATGCCAAAGTATATATTGATCCTACTGCCAAAGTTCAACCTCTTCATAGTACAAGTATAATGGAAAAAATAGTTCATTCTTAAATAGAGAACGGGATGTAAGAAGAAAACAGAGATTAATATACTTAAAAACTTGAACTTCTAGGGATAAATCTTACAAAGTCAGGAGGATGAGATATGATTAAATATACAATTGTAGATAAAGAAACTTGCATAGCTTGTGGAGCTTGTGGGGCAAGTTGTCCCGATTTATTTGCATACGATGATGAAGGTATTTCTTATGTCTTACTTGATGACAATCAAGGAATTTCTTCTGTTGATGAAGATTTCTATGATGATTTGGAAGATGCAGCTGACGGCTGTCCTACCCAATCCATAAAAGTGAGTTATGAACCTTTTGATGGTGATCCTTTAAAACATGAATAAGATTTTTTTATTCTATATGAGGTTAGCCTGAAAAAAATATGTAAGAAATACTTTCCCTCTTCAATATGTTTATTTCTGCAAGCAGAGGAAAGATTAAATATTTTATTGGTGAATCCTTCTTCTCGTAGAAAGTCTTCCACCAATAACCATAAAAAAGACAGGGATGGCTCTTACTGCCTCCCTGTCTTTTTTATCTTTGCTTCATCCACTCTACTATATATTCCGCCATTTTCTTTGGGCTTTGCCTAAACGCATCAATTGTACTCCCTGCAAGGTGTGGTGTAATCGTAACATTCCGAAGACTTAGAAGTTTATCGTCGTGAGGAAGTGGTTCGTGGTCGAATACGTCTAATGCGGCTCCCATAATCTTTTTTTCTTTTAAACTTTGAACAAGAGCTTCCTCATCGATAAGTCCTGAACGAGCTGTGTTAATTAAAACCGCTGTTTCTTTCATTTTCTCAATCTCTCTTTTTCCAATAAAATGGTATGTTTCTTCTGTGAGACGGAGGTGAAGAGATACAACATCTGCCTGCTCGAGAAGTTCATCTAACGATACTTTTTTACCGTAGTAAGGAATATCATCTGTATATTCATCATAGATTAATAGTTCACATCCAAGCGCATGTAAGTATGATCCAAGCAATTTTCCAATATTGCCGTAGCCAACAATGCCAATTTTCTTTTCGTTAAGTTCAGGAATTCCCTCACCATTTGGAAAATCTTTTTCCCATTTCCCCTTTTTTAAAGCTTCGTGGGAGCGGGCAATGTTTCTCACTTCAGATAGAATCATCCCTAACGTAAATTCCGCTACTGCTCTAGCATTTCGGCCAGGTGTATTGAGGACCGAAATACCGAGTGCTTTTGCTTCACTATGGGCGACATTCTCGGTTCCCCCTCTTAATACCCCAATAAGTTTCAACTTCCTCCCTCTTTGAAGAATCTCTTTTGATAGGGGTGTAAACTGGACCACAATAGCGTCAAATGTTTCAATTCCATCAAAAAGTTCTTTTTCTACAGTAATAGCTTCTGGGCCTTTTCCTTCAACAAGTAAGTTGTCTTTTTGAAGAGCCTCAACAGAATCGTGTTTCCACTCGCGTACTTCCACTTCTATCCCATGAAGAGATAAGGAGGATAAGCCTTCTTCCATCACGTCTGCTGGAATAAGAGCGTCTCCAATTGCAAGCAGTTTCAATTTTTCTCACTCCTTTTATACTCGGTTGTTTGAACGAAGCAATCTTATTTTTTCTTCAACAACATGAGCAAGATGCTCTTTCACAGGGGCAAATAAAGCTTCTGGTAAAGGATCCATTCTCCTAATTTGTTTTGCCGATTCTTTTAATCCTTTTGTCATCGCAATGCGGCAATCTGCATACAAGTTTACTTTACTAATCCCATTTTCAATCGCTTTTTGAACCTGATCAGGAGGTGTACCAGAACCACCGTGAAGAACAAGTGGTACTTTGCTTACTTTGTTAATTTCTTTTGTTCTTTCTATATTTAAAAAAGGTTCTGCCTGATACACTCCGTGAAAAGTTCCAATAGAAACAGCAAGAGCATCCACATTTGTTTTCTCAATAAATGCTTCCACTTGCGAAGGCTCTGTTAGTTTAGAGTCGCTTCCATAACCCCCACCAAGCTCTGCTCCTCCAACATGCCCAAGCTCTGCTTCTACACTGATTCCTCTAGGATGAGCAAGATCTGTCACTCTTTTGGTTAGGGCAATATTATCTTGAAAAGGAAGGCTTGAGCCATCAATCATAACAGAAGAAAAACCGAATTTTATCGCTTCTTCCACTAACTCTACGTCCATCGCATGATCAAGATGAAGCACAACTGGTATATCATAAAAAGGCGCAACAGCTTTAATATATTCGGCTAAATAGACAAATCCTTTTGGTTCTTTTAAGTTGTGCTCAAGACACATTAGAATAACGGGTGAGCGCTGTTGTTCAGCTTTGTCAAGAATGGTCCGAACCATAACATCATTTATACAATCAAAAGCAGGCACTGCATACTGCTTGGCTCTTGCATCCTCTACTACTTCTTTTAACGAAACAAGCATAGTTTCACTCCTTACCTCATTAACATTCCGCCTGTTGCATCAACTGTTGCTCCCGTCATATAGCGGGCTTTTCTTGAAACGAGAAACGCCGCAATTTCAGCTATTTCCTTTGGTTGTGCTACTCTTCCAATGGGAATCCGGTTTACATAATAGTCTCTGTTTTCTTGTAGTGCGTCCCCAATCATATCTGTTTCCACAATTCCTAATGCGAGGGCATTTACGTTAATTCCATTTTTCGCGACTTCCCGTGCTAATGAAACCGTAAAAGAAACAACTCCTGCTTTACTTGCTGCATAATGAGCATGCCCTGTCGTTGAACCATGAAATGCTGCTTGTGACGTTAAATTTAAAATGGTCCCGTTTCGCTCTTCTTCAAGTAAATGATTTACAAAGCTTTGGCACGTCAAGAAAACAGCGGTAAGATTCACTTTCATCGTGTTTTCCCACTCATCAAGAGGCATATCTTTCACCCAGCTTTTAGGCCATATTCCCGCATTGTTTACTAAAATATGAAGCTCTCCAAAAGCTTCTTTTCCTTTTTGAATGATTTTTTTGCATCCTTCTTCATGAGCTAAGTCAGCCTGAACAGCAACACATTTGCTGTAATTTTGATTAATAAGATCAGCAATTTCGATTGCATTTTCAGCATTTCGATTATAATGAAGCACGATATTTGCTCCTTCTTTAGCAAGGGTGAGCGCAATCTCTCTGCCGACACCTCTTGAACTTCCCGTTATAACGGCCGTTTTTCCTTTTAAACAAAGATCCATATTGACCCTCCTTTTAAGGCTTCCAAACCGGTTCTAATGCAGCTAATACTGAAGTGAAATAGCTATATTTTTCCTCATAGATTCCTTTTAGTGCTTTATTTGGTTCATATGTTCTCCCCTTTTGAACCATTGCTTTTGCTCCTTCTTCAAAGGAAGGATATGCCCCTACTGCTACCGCTGCACAAATGGCTGCTCCAAGTGTTCCTTGTTCTGTCCCTACAACAACTTCAACAGGTGTTTGTAGAATATCGGCAAACATTTGCATCCATACCTCAGACTTTGTTGCTCCTCCAGCAATCCGGATAACGTTTGGCTTTTCCCTATATTCCATAAGCTTATCAACATGAATTTTATGCCCAAAAACAACCCCTTCATATAGAGCTCTAAGCATGTGGGCTTTTGTATGCCAGCCATTAAACCCAAAGAAGCATGCTTTTGCATCCCTATGAACATTTGATCCAAAGAGAAACGGAAAAAAGAGAATGTTCGATTCAGGGGGTTCAATATTCTCTACCATTTCGTTACAAAGATCATAAACAGAAATTCCTTTTCGCTTTGCTTCTTCATGTTCTGAATTGAAATACTCTTTTACGTACCACTCTAAGTTACTTGCTGATGTTGGACTTCCTTCTAATGTGAGCCAATATCCTGGTATGCAAAAAAGCGAGGTCATAAATAGATCTTTATCAACAATTGGTTTTTTCGTAATAAACTCATTAATACTCCACGTTCCTGCTACAATACATAGTTTTTCTTCATCTGTTGTACCTGTCGCAATAGCAGCTGCATCAATATCAAATAATCCACCTGCAACAGGGGTGCCTTCTTTTAAGCCTGTTAATTGCGCCACTTCTTTTGTAATATATCCACCAATTTCTCCGGAATAAAGAATAGGAGGCAGCTTTTCGTATATGCTTTCAATCCCAAGCTCTTTTAGAAGATTTTCATCATACTTTTTCTCTCTGCTATTTAATAAACTAGTTCCAGAAATGTCGGTAATCTCGGCATAGACTTCACCTGTTAGAAGATAGCGAATATAGTCTTTGCACATAAAAATCCATTTTGTTTTATGAAGAGTAGTAGGTTCATATTTTTGAATCCAAGCTAAAAGAGCTGCTGGTTGACCTGGCCATAATGACTGCATTGTTTTCGGCAAGATTCTCTCTTCTATTCCCTGCTGTTTCCAAACTTCAACAATCTCTTTTGCACGCGAGTCTGTTGAAATAATTCCCTTCCGAACAGACTCTCCTTTTTCATCCACAACATATAATCCATTTCCATGTCCTGTTGCTGCAACACTTATAATCTCTTTTGCATCTATTTTAGATTTTTGAAGTATTTCTTGAATAACAGCTACATTTGCTTTCCATAATTCTTTACAGTCTCTTTCTGTATGTCCTGGATATGGCATATACATCTCTGTTTTTCGACTAGCAACAGCAATCTCTTTTCCATCAAGTGAGAAAAGACTTGCTTTTGTCACGGTTCCCCCATTATCAATACCTAGCACATACTTCCCCATCTCTGTATCCCCCTTCTCGTTAAAATAGCTTTGAAATTTCAATGATGAGCCAACCAAGAGGTGTTGTCGCTCCACCAACTAAGTTCGATAAGCCTGTTGCTGACTGAACGTTCTCGGGAAGCGTTACATTTACCATTTCAGCAGCTTTCGTATAATAAGAAGAAATTGACGTTCCTGCATAAAGAACAAACGTCACAATCACCATTCCTGTTAAGAAAAGTCGGACGAGGTTTCTCTTTAAAAAAGGAGCTGCCATTGGTAAAAGAAAGACGAGTGAGGCTAGATCAACAAATGGAAGAACTTTATTTCCTGGTAAAATAATGGCTAAAAGAAGAGCACCTGGAATAAGTAAAAGCCCTGTTGCTAAAACAGCTGGATTTCCAACAAGTAATGCGGTATCAAGTCCAATGTAAAACTCCCGATCTGGAAATTTCTTTTTCAACAATACTTCTGCTGCTTCTCGAACAATTTCAAGCCCTTGGACAAGTATATTAATCATTGCGGGAAGTAGAACCATAACTGCCGCAACTTTAATGCCGAGTGTCACAACATCTGCAAGTGGAAGACCTGCAAGAAGCCCTAATAAAATGCCTAGTATTGTCCCAAGTGTTAGCGGTTCCCCCATTACCCCATATCTCTTTGTAATTTCTTCTGGGGAAGCTTTTACTTTGTTTAATCCAGGAATGCGTTCTATTATCCAGTTCATCACAATTCCGATTGGTACATAAATCGCAGATGTTGCATGTGCAAAAGAAACCCCTTTTAAATCATATTGTTCTTGAATTCTTTTTGCTGTTAAATCCGCTATAATGATGGCAATTAAAAAATGAAGTAATGCACTAACAACAGAGATCACGATACTATTTGTCACAGCATACACAACGCCACCTGTTAACATGAAATGCCAATAATTAAAAATATCGATATTTACGGTTTTTGTAAGTTTTAATAAAAGAAGAACAACATTTAAAATAATGGCTCCAAATACGACAAATGGAACAATAGGCGTCCCCCATCCAATTGTTGCTCCAACGGGCCATCCTGGATCAACAACAGTTAAATTTAAATTAAACCGCTGCACCATCGCTTCTGCTGCAGGCCCTAATGTATCAAGCAAAAGCCCAATCACAAGATTAATCCCGACAAATCCAATTCCCACAAGCATGGCAGCTTTGAAGCCTTGGGCAATCTTCACTCTAAAAATCAATGAAAGAATAAAGAAAATAATGGGCATCATCACCGTTGGACCTAACTCAATAATTCCATTAATAAAACTCATTTTATCTTCCTCCTTTATCATGAGAGTAAAACTTAGAAGATGTTGTCCCACCTTATCAAAAAAAGAAACCCTACAAAGCTCTAGCTAATACTAGAGCTTTGTAGGGTTTCTCATTATCGCCTCCCCTTCACATGCTATTTTGTTTTCCATAAATGTTTCTCGCTTGTTGTGATTCCTTTGATGCCTCCTTCAAACAGTTTTTTCACCATCCGATCTTCAGAAATAAACCCACCTGCTAGAAGCGGTAATGATGTAGTCTTCCTCACTTTCTCTATTACATAAAGAGAAAAAGGACCTGGCAAAAGTTCAAGGGCATCTAAATGGCGTTCTTCCATTGACTTTAAGCCTGATTCAAGCGAACGAGAATCAAGAAGAAAAAGACGCTGAATACTAATAAGCCCTAAATCCTTTACCCGCTTTAACAAATTAGCGTTTGGTGAAATTACTCCGTCTATTTTGTATAAGTCACGAAGCATTTTTAATCCTATTTGGTCTTTACTTAACCCCCCTATTAAGTCAAGGTGAACAAGCACTTTTTTATTCACTGCATGACATCTTTTTGTTAGTAACTGTAGGTTGCCGATATGTGCCTCAGATAACAGGATAAAAGGAGAAGGTGATTTTAAAGCTAAATCTAAATGTTTTAATTCTCGTACAGATGGAATCACTGTTTGATTAAGAATCGTATTATTCATTTGCACCCTCTTATATAAAACGCTTTCATTTTATTGATATATATGTATTCATCTTTAAAATCTTTTATTCCAGATAAAAGGTGTTATCCTTACATTTTCTCTTGTATATCAAAACCGGAAAATAAACAAATTTGCGTTTGTTCATTTTCCGTATATCATTCTACTTTTCTTTAAACTTTTTCAATGCTTCTCTAAAAACATCATCATTTGTTTGGGACGGTTTAAGCTGTTTAAATTTCTGAAGTGCTTTTCGGTAATCATGATCAGGAATTACAACATCTTTTGTATAAAGTGGAGGGGGTTGAGGGGGTTGCACAACCTCTTCATTTGAATTCTCTTTATGCTCTTCATTTAGCTGATGATGTGGCTTATGTGCTAACTTATGTCCTTTCCCTGTTAATGCCATAAGAAACGAAAAACATAACAATACTAAACTTGCACTAAAAGAAGAAAAGAATAAGTCATGATAAGCTAATAATTGTGATTTTTCAACGCTTTGTTCACTTACATCTTGTGAACTTCCATTTGTTAAGTGATGTTCAGAGAATCTGTTTAATATATAACTACTTATAACTGGAATCGCGGCATATGCAATCATGCGTAAAAATTGAACAGTTGCCATACGCGGCACTAAATCTGGCAATGGTCCGCCTAAAGCAGCCCCCATAAGACCTGAAGCAATCGTAAAGCCAACGCCTAAAATCAGTACAAAGAAGCTGATGGCAAAGAACGCATACGGTTCATGATTCCCGGCATACATCCACGTTAAGTTTACACCAATAATAAGGAGAGCCCCTATCATTCCTAGAATTCCAGGACCTAACTTATCATAAAGTAAACAGCTTAAAATGGCAGCAACGGCTACTCCAACAAGCAGGCATAGATAAACAATGACCATCTCTTTATTTGGAAGCGCATTGACGGTTTTTAAGATGCCTTGTAGTGAAACTAAGCTTAACGTCATTGCTATATATCCTGTTATAACTACTAAGATGGCTAGGAGCGGTTTCTTGTGTAAAATGAGTCTAAATGAAAGAAGCGGCTTTGTAATGCTATATTCTGTAATAAATAGAAAAATAAAAGAGAGAACACTGCCACCTAGGCCGATCCATACGTAAAGCGATGATCCACCCCATTTTTGTAAACTAAGAACTGTAAAAGCTGTTAATAAAGCAAAAATTCCTGCCCAAACAAAACCCAGCCAGTCAAAATGTGCTTTCTCTTTTACATGTCGAGTCCCTTCATTTGAAAGAAGCGTATATCCTAACAAGATAGCGAGGATAGAACAGGCTACAGCTACATAAAAGATTTCTTTCCAATGCCCTGTATGACTAACAAGCGTTCCGAAACAAACACCGATCATACTTGAACCATAAAACCCGCCGATAAGAATGAGTAGGGCCAAATTACGGCGACTAATAGGAAAAGAAAGAACAAGAATAGGTAGCATCATCATGAGAGCCATACCTGCTCCCATCCCCTGTAACACTCTCCCTGCTTCAAATACTATAAATTTTGTTGAAACTAAGCTTAATAATACACCTAACAGCGAAATACAGGCTGATGTTATATACGTTGTTTTATCTCCCCACTTATGGCGTAAAAAAGGGCCTAAAGGAACAAACAATGCAAAAGCAATTGTTCCTGTCAGTATAGGTATAATCGATGGATAAGAAGAAGAGTCCAACGTTTTTTGAAGCAACCCTTGAAGTGGAGTAAGCGCACTGTTTAACATAAGACCAGGGCCAACTGCTAAAATAGCTAATAGTGAGATACCCCAGTGTCTTTCTATTTTCATTACACATTTCCTTTCTATGTTTATTATTTGTTCATTTGTTCACAAATATAGGGAACGAAAATAAAGCTTCAGTGTGGAAGCTTTATTTTATCCTCTAATCCGGCAACTCTGATTGGTCCAAGAAGCGTTAAACGAGTTAATTGATTTGCCATATATAGCGGGCTGAATTTCATATCGTTTTCTAACCAAGAACTAATAACGCCAATATGAGCAGAAGCAATATAGCTAATTAAAATGTCTTTTGGAATTTCAAGCTCTTCCTCTGCTTCACCAATAGAAGAAATTAATTCTCCATACACTTTATCTTGAACAATCTTCGTCATATAGCTTCGAAACTGTGGAATCCCCCGGTCACTCAGCATTACCTTAAAATAGTCCGCATGCTCATGAATAAATTCAAAAAGCCGGACGAAAGAGATTTGCTGGTTCTCTTCTTTTGGAGCCTTTACTTCTTCTATAAGATTTTCCAACATTTCATGCATGCTTTGAAACAAAAAATCCTGTTTATCTTGATAATGAAGATAAAAGGTTCCACGGGTCAAATCTGCTCTTTCTGTAATTTCTTGAATCGTAATAGCCCCTACATCTTTCTCCTTTAAAAGCTCGACAAGCGCTTTTCGCAAATATTTACTTGTGCGTCTTATACGCGGATCTACTTTTGGTTTTTTAGACATTTTCTACCTCCTTGTATAACTTCCAGCACTTTGTAGACAAAACATTTTTCTATGTATTGTTATGAACGGTTCCGCTTTTTCTGTTTATTGACCTCTATTCAAATTGTGCTGTACCATTAAAGCATGATTTATACACGATGTACATTACTAAACATCATGTCTATTAATGTACAGGATAAAAAATACTTTTGTCAATGTGAAGCTAGGCTAAACTAGTGGTAAATAGGTATAAATCAAATGCAAATTTATGAGAGGAGTCTTTTATAATGGAAGGAAAAATTGCGTTAGAGGAACATTGGGAATCTCCTGATTTTTCAGCAACAGGAAGTCATGACTTTACAGATGCACAGTATTTCGAAGCGGTGCAAAAAAGACTGCAAGAGTTTGACAAACGAATCCAAGATATAAACAAAAACGGAATTGAAACGTCCATTTTATCGTTAACACAGCCTGGAATTGAAGGAATTACAGATCCTGAACGAGCGATTAAGCTTGCAAAACAAATGAACGATTACATTGCAGAACATGCTCTGTCTAAGTACCCTCATCGGTTCAAAGCTTTTGCAGCACTTCCATTGCAAGATCCAAAAGCTGCCGGGGATGAGTTAGAACGTGCAGTAAATGAACTTGGGTTCTCTGGTGCTTTAATTAACGGCTACAGCAACATTGGGGATGAAAATACAGCTCAGTATCTTGACGAACCACAAGTATGGCCATTTTGGGAACGTGTTGAAAAACTTGGTGTTCCCGTATACTTACATCCTCGTATTCCACTCCCAAACCAACAGCGTATTTATGAAGGATACGAAGGATTGCTAGGTTCCGCATGGGGGTTTGGGGTGGAAACAGCTATGCACGCCATCCGTCTTATTTTAAGCGGACTTTTTGACCGCTATCCAAACTTGACGATTATACTTGGTCATCTTGGCGAAGGTCTTCCATTTACATTGCCTCGTGTCGAGCACAGACTACGTCATCAACGCGCTGAAACACATGGCAATCACCAAAAAGCGCCAATGGAATACTTACGCAATAATTTCTATCTCACAACAAGCGGTGTTTTTAGAACACAAGCATTGCTAGATACGCTTTTAGAAGTTGGCGCAGACCGTATTCTATTCTCTGTTGATTATCCGTACGAATCAATGGAAGAAATCTCTTTATGGTTTGATTCTTGTCCTATTAGTGAGAATGACCGTCTTAAAATTGGAAGTGAAAATGCGAAAAAATTATTTCAATTAGATTCTGTTAAAGTTGAGAAATAGCGGTTAACAAAGTACGTTGTCCATATGTCCTATCCTACAAAAAAAGCAGGCTGACCTTTAGTCAGCCTGCTTTTATGAGCAATACGGAATAGAAGGCTCTACAGCCTTTACTCTTCCTCTTCGATTGTTTTTATAACTTTTGCGGGATTTCCACCTACAATTACATTAGGAGGAACATCTTTTGTTACAACAGAACCAGCAGCAACAATAGAATGATCACCAATTGTTACTCCTCCTAAAATAACGCAGCTTCCTCCAATCCATACATCATTCCCAATCCTAATTGGCATTGCATATCCTGTTTTATTTCGGCCTTTTGGTGCAATGTTGTGTCCAGCGGTGTAAATTCCAACATCAGGTCCGATCATACAGTTGTCACCAACGATGACTTCTGCCATATCTAAAATCGTACAGTTGTATCCCGCATAAAAATGATCTCCAACATGGATATTGTAGCCTAAATCACAATGAAAATTATGCTCTATACTAACATTTTCCCCTGCACTTCCAAATAGCTCGCGAATCGCTTCTTCTCTTTGTTTCCCATCTTCAACATCAGCACGATTAAACTGCTGAACAAGCTTGTGCGCCCGCATGTTTTTCTTTTGTAACTCTTCTGTTCCTCGTTCATAAAATATCTTTTCTTTTTCCATTGTACCGCTCCTTGCTCTTGTTTTTGCAGTTCTTTTAGTTAACATAATATTTTTATAGTAAATAAACTTAAAACCATCGTTTAGAGCTTATCTAAGATATGTATAACTCTTAGTGTACTACAATAGATACCGCACTATAAATCAATAATAATCCCATTACAATATTAAACTGACGATGATATTTTGATAGAAACTTCTGAAAAATACTTCCGCATAAACTCCAGCAAAACGTACTTAAAAAACCAACAAATGCTAAAGCGATCGAGTAAAAAATTAAACTCCCATGCGAGGAATGATACGGAAGAATAAAGGTAGCAATAGCCGTAATTCCATAAAGTATTCCTTTTGGGTTAATAAATTGCAAAACCATCCCCATAAAAAAGCTATTTTCCTTCTCGTTCCCTCCATTATTAACACTATCTTTGCTTTTCATAATTTTAATTGCAAGATAGATCATGTACAAAGCGCCTACAATTGTCATAATCAGTTCAATTTTTGGTACAACGCTTTTGAGCATCAAATTAAAGTAACTTGATAAAAGCATAATAATCAGGAAACCCGCACTCACTCCAAAACAGAATTTGAGCGTTCTTTTTAATCCATACTTGTTTGCAAAAGCCATCGCCATAATATTGTTCGGACCTGGGGTAAAGCTCGTAACAAAAATATACAGCAAAAAAGATACTAATGGCATAACCATTCCCCTTTTCTTTTGTCTGTTATAATAAACAAAAATAACAGTATAATAGACCTGTTTTTATTTTACATAAAGGTGCCCATATTGTATATAGAAAAAGGAGAAATGCAAGTAGCGAAACTCCATACGTCCGCCAAAAAAACCTACATTCTAAAAAAGAAGATAGGTTTTTCTTATTTTTTAAACATTCGTTTTAGTTTTCGACCAATAAAAATAGCAAGCAACCCGCATAATACAACCTTTCGAACGATAGGTGGTGTAAATTTAAGTACCCAAAAAGCCATCGCACTCGTTGCAATCGCTAAATAAAAAATTTTCTGCTCAAACTGTTCTTTATCTTTATTATTAAATTTCTTAAGATTTGTGAGAATGGTTAGATAGCCAATCGGCGGTGTTAATGTACAGAAGACAAAAACCCATCCGGTTTTTAAGTACCAAGGTTTCTTCACTTGTCCCCCTCTTTTCTTATAAGAAAGCTAACCTTATATAATAGAAAAAACCTCTATCATCTAGAGGTTTTTCTATTGTAAGATTTAGCTTGATAAGCGAGAGCGCTTTGTTTTTCTATGCGAAACAGAGCAGCAAGAAAAATACGATAGAACCGTTTGGTCTTCATCATTTGGAGCCTTTATCAAAAAAGTTAGGATCTTTCCAGACAAAATGCTGAAGAGAAAATAAAACGCCGATGAAAAAACAAGGAAAGCTTTGAAGCGCAATTTGTAGGGGTGAGCATCCTAAACTTTTAAACAACAGCGCTGATAAAAAACTAGTGATAAAATAGACGGGTAAAAATTTTTTAGAAGTAATGAAGTCGCGCATGTGAAATCACTTCCTTTCATTCTCGTTCACAATGCGAAGACTGTTATTTCATCCTTATTATACCATAAAACCCTATATCTTTTATTAACTCGAAAGCTATAGGGTTTATCCTTTATTACTGCTTGTTTTCTACATCGGAAGATTTGAGTCGGGTTTTTGAGCCACTTTAATTCTTTCCACTTTCCCAACGAGGAAAATATACGATAAAGCACCAAGTAAAGCTACAATAGCTATAAAGACGAGCGCAGGAGCAAAACTGCCACCTTGGGCTAGAAATCCAATTACAATTGGAACAACAATAGAGGCTAATCCGCCAATAAAGTTAAACACGCCTCCTGTTAATCCGACAAGATGTTTAGGAGCAAGTGTTGATACAAATACCCACGTAATAGAGGCTAAACCGTTTCCAAAAAAGGCAATAGCCATAAACATAATAATAAGAGAAGTATTATCTACATAGTTGGCGCCTACAATGGAAGTTGATAAAAGCAAGCCAACAATAATGGGCGTTTTTCGGGCGATGCCTAGGGAAACTCCTTTTTTCACTAAAAAGTCAGAAAGAAAACCAGATAATAAAACTCCGACAAAAGCGGCTAAAAACGGAGCAGAAGCTAAGAACCCTGATTTTAAGAAGTCTAATCCTCGGTACTCAACAAGGTATGTTGGAAACCACGTTAAGAAAAACCATAACGTAGAGTTTACAGCAAACTGACCTAAATAAATCCCCCACAGTTTACGATGAATAAAGACTTCTTTTAAATTTCCCCACTCAAACTTTGCTTTTTCTCCCTTCTCATTAGCTGGTGTAACAAGTCCTCCGCCTTCTTTAATATACTCTAGCTCCGCTTTATTTGCTTTTTTATGCTGCGTTGGATCGCGGTAGAAAATATACCAAATAATCCCCCATAAGATACCGATGGCTCCTGTTGTAATAAATAGCCCTCTCCATCCTAAAAAGTGCTGAATCGTAACAAGAGCAGGAGTTAAAAAGGCAAGCCCTGCAAACTGACCAGATGTATAAAACGCAATAGCAGATGCTCTTTCCTGATTTGGAAACCAGCTTGTCACAACTTTATTATTTGTCGGAAAAGCAGGAGCTTCAAATGCCCCTGTTGCAAGACGCAAACCAAAGAGTCCAACAAATCCTTTTGTAAACCCTTGGAGTAATGTAACAAGTGACCATGTAATAAGACTAAATGCATATGTAAGCCGAGCACCAAACCGGTCAACCATTACACCTCCTGGAATTTGAAGAGCGGCATATGCCCATCCAAAAGCAGAAAAGATAAGACCAAGCTGAACAGATGTTAATTCTAAATCTTTTCCGATGGCCGTTGCAGCTACAGAGATGTTGCTTCGATCCATATAATTTATGACAACGCTTACGAAAATAAAGACTAAAACTTTAAATCTTACCCGAGTTGGTTTCTCACTGTACCCCTTCACACCGTCATCCCCTTATTGCAAATTTCGTTACGGAACTAGCTAGTCGCTAGTTTTTACCATTCTGCAACAGAACCATCCCTATGTCTCCATACTGGATTTCTCCAATTGTGCCCAACGCTTGCCATATTTCGTACATGTTCTTCATTAATTTCAATTCCTAAACCAGGACCATCTGGAATTTTCACATAGCCTTCTTCATATTTGAATACTTTGTTATCAACGATGTAGTCTAATAAGTCACTTCCTTGATTATAGTGAATGCCTAAACTTTGTTCTTGAATAAATGCGTTATGACACGTCGCATCTACTTGGAGACAAGAGGCTAATGCAATAGGGCCTAATGGACAATGAGGAGCTGCCGCAACATCAAATGCTTCTGCCATTGATAAAATCTTTTTACCTTCCGTAATTCCTCCTGCATGAGAAAGATCAGGTTGAATAATATCAACATATCCGTCTGTAAGAAGCTTTTTAAAATCCCATTTCGAAAACATTCTTTCACCTGTGGCAATTGGAATAGCTGTAGAATGTGCAATTTCCCGCAACGCTTCGTTATTTTCAGGTAAAACAGGTTCCTCAATGAACATTGGGCGATAAACCTCAAGCTCTTTTGCTAATATTTTCGCCATTGGTTTGTGAACACGTCCATGGAAATCAATGCCGATTCCAACATAAGGGCCAACAGCTTCTCTTACAGCTGCAATTCTCTCTACTACAGCATCAATTTTTTCATATGAATCAACATACTGAAGTTCTTCTGTCCCATTCATTTTCACGGCTGTAAATCCTTTTTCGACGACATGTTTAGCGGCTTCTCCCACATCTGATGGACGATCTCCTCCAATCCATGAATATACTTTAATTGATTCTCTCGCCTTACCACCTAGTAACTCATAAACAGGGGCATTATAATATTTCCCTTTAATATCCCATAATGCTTGGTCAATTCCTGCGATGGCGCTCATTAAAATGGGACCACCTCTGTAAAATCCACCTCGATACATAACATTCCAATGATCTTCAATATTTAATGGATCTTTGCCAATCAGGTACTCCATTAATTCGTGTACAGCTGCTCCAACTGTCGCTGCTTTCCCTTCAATAACCGGTTCTCCCCAACCAACAATTCCTTCGTCTGTTTCAATTTTTAAAAATAACCAGCGTGGTGGTACTTGAAAGAGTTCATAACTTTTAATTTTCATATTAAACATTCTCCTTTTGTTTTGAGTGTATAGCTTCTACATATTGACGAGCTTTTATTGTTAGCTCTTTTAAATAACTAGCGTTTATTTCTCTTTTTGTATTTACAAGGGAACTACCAATCCCAAACCCTACTGCACCTGCCGCATCAAACTCCCGAATATTATCTAAGTTAACACCTCCAGTAGGAAGCAGTGGAATATGTGGAAGCGGCCCCCGGATATCTTTAATATATTGAGCTCCTATGCTTGCTGGGAATACCTTTACAATATCAGCTCCATTTTCATAAGCGGTTAATATTTCCGTTGGTGAAAATGCTCCTGGAATGCTTATTGCTCCATATCTTTTTGTCATTTTAATCGTTTCAATATTTACGGTAGGAGCCAATATGAACTGAGCTCCAGCTAAGATAGCTGATCTAGCTGTCTCTGGATCTAGTACAGTTCCTGCTCCCACAAGCATTTCTCCTTTAAACTCTTTTGCTACTTTCTCAATGGCTTCAAGTGCGTTGGGGCTGTTAAGCGTAATTTCAATGTTTTTTATTCCGCCTTCGTGTAAAGCTGAAGCAATTTGGACAACATCTTTTGACTCGGCACCACGAACAATCGCAACAATTTTATGTTCTAAAATATGGGAAAATAAATTCATCCTCTACACTCCTTTTTATCTTGTAACATCTTCACTTGTAATCGCATTCATAAAATGATATAGTTCCTCTTTATCTGGTAACCCTTCAATGTCTCCTTCAACAGTTACTACAATAGACCCAACGGCACATCCTCTCTTAACAGCTTCTTGGAGAGAAACATGATCAAGGAGTCCTGATAGAAAACCTGCCGCAAATCCATCACCAGCTCCAATTGGATCTACTACTTTATGAACCGGATAACCTTCTATATAAGAAGTCTCCCCTTTATTAGAATAATAAGCTCCTTTTTCTCCTAGTTTTACAACTACTGTTTCAACTCCGAGTTGATGAAATTGAGAACAAATTTTTTCTGGAGTCTGTTCCCCAAATAGAAATTCTCCTTCACTAATACCAGGTAGGATAATATCAACTTCTTTGGCAACATCAATCAATGTTTCTCGTGCCTCATGTTCTCCCCAGAGCGTTTTGCGCAAGTTTGGATCAAATACGACTTTTAATCCATGCTTTTTGGCTATTTTAATAGAATGGAAAATGCTCTCATAACAGGATGAACTTAAAGCAGGTGTAATCCCTGTAATATACAAGTATTTTGCGCTAGCAAGGTATTCCTCATTAATGTCTCCTTTACTCATAAAACTCGCAGCAGAGCCTTTTCGGTAATAAAATACTTTTGTATGTCTCTCATTTGTTTTTTCTTTGAGAAACAAACCTGTGGAAGCATCTTCATCACGTATGACAAAACTTACATCTACTCCTTCCCCCCTAAGAGTAGATAAAATTCGAGCTCCTAGCTCATCTTTTCCAACTCGACTAATCCAGCCGGTTTGGTAACCAAGCTTAGAAAGACCGATTAATGTGTTGCTTTCTGCTCCCGCTACTTTTGTGGAAAAATCTTGGCAGTACCTCATTTTCCCCGTTGAATGGGGGTTGAACAATACCATTGTCTCCCCCAAACTAATCACATCCATCATACCCCTCCTTTTTATTCTTTCTCTCCTGTATATCCAGCGATCCCCGATATTTTCTTTGATGTGGAAAGAAGTTTCTCTACAATCATGTTCTTATGTTTTAGCATTCTTTCTTTTGGTCCTGCGACACTAATGGCCGCTTCCATTATGCCACTTGCTCCGTAAACAGGAGCTGCTAGACAAAATAGACCTTCTTCATTTTCTTCATCATCAATGGAGTAACCGCTTTCTATAAAAGAATCTAAGTTTTGCTCTAACATTTCTTTGGTTGTAATCGTAGATTCCGTAATCGGAACAAGCTCCATTCCTTGAAGCAGCTCTTTTCTTCGTTCTAACGGTAAAAATGCTAGAAATGCTTTTCCTAACCCTGTACAGTATAGTGGTTTTCTCTTTCCAAGCTGAGCAGTTGTACGAATAGAGCGATTGTTATCGATTTTCACTACATAGATGAGCTCTCCATCCGACAATAAAGCCATAAACACCGTTTCCTGTACATCTTCCATAAGCTTCTTTAAATATGGTTTTCCTTCAGCGGAAATATCTAAAGAATCCATGGCCGCAGTCCCAATTTGAATTAGCTTTGGCCCAAGCTTATATCTTTTTAGCTGATCTTGATTTACATAGCCTTCCTCATGCAGCGTTGTAACGAGGTTAAATGTACTACTCTGCGGAAAAGCTAGTGAGCTACTAATTTCTTTTACTGTTAGCCCTTCTGGATGACGAGCTAATAGTTCAAAAACCCTTAATACACGTTCTGCTGACTTAACTGACATAAAACGCTCCTTTAAATCACATATGTGATTCCTAATTTTATATATGATTTTTACAATTTAAATACTAGCATAGCTAAAAAAAGAAAACAATCTATTTTTATTATTTTCTGAAAAAACAAAGAAAAGACTGCTCGTAAGTTTTCGTGCAAACTTTACGAACAGTCTTTATATAAGGTATCACTTTTATGGTTCAAGCCGTTGTACACCAATATAGCCCAAAGTACTTTTCCTCTGTCTCCGCTACAAAGAAACGATCATTCCAATCTGGTTCATATGCATAAGCACGTCTTATGATATTATTCGGGAAAATAAATGGTTTAATTTGTTCTGAAAACTCCTCTTTTAATTGTAACAATTCATCATCGGTGACTTCCTGTAATGGTAATAACTCTTCTTTCAGCTTTTCTTCTAGTTCAAATACATCTATATCTTCTACAGCATCTTTTTGATACATATAATGATTTCTTAATTCAATAAACAAACACTTTCCCGTAAAGTCTTCTAGAGACCGAATTTCTCCCCCTGTGTTTTTTCTTTCGTGCTCAAATACATAAATCATTTCTTCGGATGAAAGAGAATCAAATTCATCTTCTTCCATCACATAGTACCTCACTGTCTCTCCCCTTATAATGAACGAATAATTCCGCCTTCAACTCGCTGTGCTGCTCCATTAATAGCTGCCGCTTTTTCTGAAGAGAGAAACACAATAACACTTGCTACTTCTTCTGGTGTTGCATAACGCTGTGTAAGGGATGTTGGCTCATTGACTTTAAAATAGTCTTTTACAAACGTATCAAGGTCTTGTCCTGCAGCTTCTGCTGCTCCCTTCATATAGTTTGCAACACCTTCTGTCCATGTTGGACCAGGGAGCACAGAGTTAACGGTAACGTTCGTTCCTTTTGTTCGTTCAGCTAACCCTCTTGATAAGCTAATTAATGCTGTTTTTGTTAAAGAATATGGAATCATTTGTGGAAGAGGTTTGATTCCTGCTTCACTTGAAAGATTCAAAATACGTCCGCCGTTTCGCTCTAACATCCCAGGTAAAAAAGCACGACAAAGACGAATAGCGCTCATTACGTTTACATCAAAGTACTCTGTCCATTCTTCATCTGTCACATCTTCAAACTCTTTTACTTCAAAGAATCCTAAATTGTTAACAAGTACGTCAAGCGCACCCATTTTGTTTACTTTTTCGATAAGTTCTTTACTTTCTTCCGCTTTTGATAAATCAGCGTGAAGGCCGTGAACAGTTCCAAGGGAAGATAATTCTTCCACAACGGCTTCTACTTTCTCTTGAGATCTTCCGTTAACAATCACATGAGCTCCTTCTTCTAAAAAAGCTTTTGCTGTTGCTTTTCCAATTCCTGCTGTTGATCCTGTGACTAATACAAGTTTGTCTTTTAATTGTAATTGCATTTATAAACAACCTTCCTATTTCTAAGAATATAAGAAAATTATATAATTAGCCTGAATTCATTACTATTATTTTGCTTACATAGACGATTCATACTCTTATTTGTTTTTCACAAGAACTTTTATTTTTATGTAATGAGCGGATATTGATAAGCTTATTTTAGCCATAAATCCTTTTTGCATGAATTGATTCTATCTCTATCCGCTTTTCTATGAAAGGAACATGTGAGACTCATAGATTAATAGAGGGCAGCATTGTAAAATAAGTAAATCTTAATGATGAAAGCAAAACGTATTTTTATTAACCTGTTACTTCTTAAATAACTTTTCTCATCACGAAAGGAATCGGCGTATTGTTTTGATACAAGGCCTAATAAGTTCATAATAAACCCATCTACACGGTATCCAAATGAGCATCTGCCATATCCACTGAACAGGGAACCACACTAAGTGTAACCAAATCCAACAAATTCTTTTCCATATCCACCTTAAAACTACCTTTGAAAAACGTAATACTGGAACAATTATTTCATGATAAAATGGGCGTAAAATATGAACGGAAAATAGATAAAAAGGAAGATATAAAATGTAATAAAAAAAAGGATATAGCATGTATTGCCACAGACTGACTATCACCCTTTTCCATAAGAAGTGTAATATGGGCAAGATAAGAAATTGCCAAAGTTTTTCTAATGGATATAAAATAACCCACAGGAAAACCGGTTTTAAAATATGTATCCAAATAAACTGTCCTAAAGGTCCGATAATCGTTTGCCAAAGCCAAAGGCAAGGGTAAATGATTATATATTTCCCTACTTGAAAGAGTACATAAAAAGGAAAATAAAAAATGAAGATAACAACGCGCAGTAAATACTTACATCCCTTTAATAAATTTTCAAACAGTCTTATTTACCTCCTTTCTATACATGGTTGAAAAAGATTCCTTTTTAAATATATGTATTCTCTAAACGTTTTTCAAGATGAAAATTTATTAAAGGTGATACACAAAAACCTCAACATATTTTCTTTATTTCTCTTCCCTAACCTTTATTCTTAATACTAAATAAAATTGCCTTTTCTCCCATTAAAATTTTTATTCTTTATGATTTCAGGAAGTATATCAGAACACTACATACTCATACTATAAAGAACTGATGTAAGCAATACCCCTTCTCTTGATCGCATTTCGGGAGGAACTATCTTCGTGAAATATCCTATAACCATTTAATCGCAAATGAGGGAACAATGATGAAAGTATTGGCAATCACACTGATCGTTTTTCTATTATCTATTTTAAACCTTTTATTTATGGATTTTCTATTAGGTTTTGATTTTTCCGAGTCTGTATTACATCTTCTCAATCCATTTTGGGTCATAAGCAGCGCAGAGTACGTTATGCTAGCAGGACTTTTTTTACTTGTTATTGGACAGCAAATCTATACAATCGTGAAAAAAAGAGCGAATAAACAAGATGAATCTAATTAGCTTTTCTTTTTAAAATATTTCGTATCATAGAAATAAGAAATAACACTAAAGGGAGGATAATTAAAAGCGGTATGGAGAGATATTTAAGCACTATATCCAGGCCTTCTTCTATGTGCTCAGAAAAACTAGAAGCTATTGTCATTGATAAAAAAATGACCACAATCCCTATAGGAAGAATAATGGGTTTGTGACTCTCTAATTTAAATAAGTCAACAAGTCCTATCATTGTACCGTACACAAGAACCGAGGCTTTAAAGAAAACGGTCATTAGCAAAGTAAAGACCACAAGAGCATCTAGTCTTTCAATAAACTCCAGCAGATTGACCTTTCCGATCGTATTTAGTGTAGGAAACGTCGATCTTTCCATTGCACTTATACCAAGTACAGACATATTCAAAACAGCTGTCCAACTTAAAACAAGACCACTTGAGATGATAGAAAACACCCATACTCTTTTTACTAAGTCGGGTCGATTTAAATATGGTAATAACATCGTAAACACCAACATTTCGCCAAATGGAAAAATCATTGTGAAAGAGACAGTTGTCGTTAAAACAGGCTTCCAACCATGTTCTAAAAAAGGCCGTACTTGTTGAAAATCAATATCCCCTGATACAAGTACAAAGAAGTTTGCTGCAATTCCAAATAAAAGTAAAATAACAATAAATACTTCTCCTGTTCTCCCTATAACTTCAATCCCTAAATGAATGATATAACAGATCACTAAAACAAGGGTGAGGTTGATTGCTAGTAGCGGTGTGTTTGGCAAAGTTGAGGAAAGAAGTAAATCACCGAAATCACGTATGTTTCTAGCCGCTATGTACAAGAAAAATAAGCAATATATCAGACCTAATCCCCAACCAATGTATTTTCCTACGATTTTTCTGATACATGCCGTAAAGGGAAGGTTAGGATATTGACGAAATAATAGATAATAAATGAAGAATACGAGGATTCCTCCACCCATTCCTAAAAGAATAGAGAGCCAAGCGTCTTTCTTTGCTGTAATTCCATAACTAACAATTAAAGCAGTACCTAAGTTAAAAATAAACATTAAAGCAAAGAGTTGAATAACGCTTATTTTTGCTTTCTCCATTTTTCAGGACCTTCCTTTCCCTACAGTGCTAGTTATGCATTTTTTTAATTCTTAATGATCTCACTCGTAATTATTAGTCAGCGCCTGTCTTATTGTATTTTCTTTTTTACATATTCACGAATAATTAAAACAAACAGCATAATCAAGGGAATAGCGATAAACAATACAACTATACCATACATAGTAACCAAAACTTCTTCTGTCTGTTCTGAAAAGCTCGAAGACATTGCCAGAGATAAGAAGATGACAATCGTTCCAATTGGTAAAAGAATGTGATTATAATTATCTACTTTGAATAAATTTGCTATTCCAATAACCCCTCCATATAAATAAACAGAGGCTTTAAAAAACACGGTAATTAATAAAGTAAAAACGACAATTACGTCCATCCTTTCAATAAACTCAAGCAAATGGACCTTTCCTACCGCCATTAATAATGGAAAATTTGATCTTTTCATGGGCCCTAAACCAAGAACAGATATATTTAGTATGACAGTCCAACTTAAAATCAAACCACTTAAAATAACTGCTGATATCCATACTCTTTTCACTAATTGTGGGCGATTTAAATACGGCAGAAGCATCGTAAAAGCGAGCATCTCGCCAAATGGAAAAGAAATAAGAGTTGGAAAAGTTGTACTCAAAATCGGCTTCCATCCATGTTCAAGCACAGGCCGTATTCGCTCGAAATCTACATCTCCTGATACAAGCACTAAGAAGTTCCCTGATGCTCCGAGCACGACCAGTATGACAATAAATACTTCTGCTGATCTTCCTAATACTTCTATTCCTAAATGAATGACATAACAAATAACAAGGATAAACGTGAGATTAATGACTAATAACGGCGTTTCTGTCAAAGTGGATGAAATAATTAAATCCCCAAATTCACGTACATTTCTTCCACAAATATATAGAAAAAAGAGACAGTATATCAGGCCAAGCACCCAGCCTAAATATTTACCAAATATCTTCCTAATATATTCAATAAACAACAAATGAGGATATTGCCGAAAGGAGTAATAGTGAATGAAGAATAAAGCTACTCCTCCACACATGGCTAGAAGAATAGCCACCCATGCATCTTTCCCAGCCTTAGCACCATAACTGATTACTACCGCTGTTCCCATATTAAAGATAAGCATGAGAGAAAAGAGCTGAATAACACTTATTTTTGCCCTCTCCATTTCTATCACTCCCTTCTTTGCCCGATTTCGCACTTACTTATATTAGGATCTAGTAATCAGACCTGTTCGACGAATAATAGCCTGCACATTCACATGAACTTCTGTGTGCGGGAAAATCTCCTTTTGCCATGAGGACTCTATATTTTTCCATACGTGTTTATTTGCAATATTAATTTGTTCACCAAAATTAAAAATATCACTTTTTTGTTTTTGAGCTTTTTCGACTGTTAAAAGAATTTCTTTCTTTATTTCTTCCTCTACTTCTTCATCTAGCTTTGCTAGTACTTTTGAATTACCAAGATCTTTAGCACAATTATTTTCTAGCACTATTCCTTCTGCATGAACATCAACATAGATAATGGGTTTTTGATGTTTAAATTTCACATGAACATTTGACTTCGCCCGGGAGATTTCAATGGCAATCGCATCTTTCTCTTTTCCACAGTCAAGGTTTAAAACGGTAGTCTTCATTTCATTCATCACCCATGTCACTCCACGGGCATCGTCACCCTCAAGCCATTTTTTTAATTTCCCATCTTTAAAAAGAGCAAGACCTTTTATTTCAATTCTTGCGCTTGGGTCAATCTGTTGCATATTTGTCATCTCATTTCCCTTGCTAGCTTTTCCTTCAACTTGTATTCCTGTAACACTTAAACTCCCTTGTTCTAAGCCTTGAATGACTTGGTCAGCACGTGTACTTTTATAGACACCCCACTCTTTTTCGGAGTATTTCAAGGTATCTGCAATCTTAGTAGAAGGGATATTTTCTAATGGCGTTGCTATTTCTAACGTTCTTTTGGCTGTCACATTCCCTCGTGTAATTAGGACAGGAAAAAGAACGCGAAACTGGGCATCTCGTTCGATTACATCAAATAACTCTTTAATCCCATCTTTCGCTACTTTTTCATTAATAACCATAACTTGAAGATGAGGAAAAAAGAGCTCTCCAGGCGCTTTTATGGAAATTTTCCGAAGCGTTTCTGAAAGAGTACTCCCTTTTTCGGTAAATGTAGTGACAGGAGAAGCTTGTACTTTTCCTCCTTGTTGTCCACCTGCAACTTGAGAAGGATTGGTTATTTGGACAGTAACTTGGTATCTGTTCTTTGTTTTGTCACTACCTTTATCAATTGCCATTCCTGATACAATACTCAATTTCTGTAGTTCTTCACGATCCCAGCAGCCCGATAATAAGGATAAACAAACGAAAAGTAGAAGAAACCTTACTAGCTTATGTCTCATTAGAATCCCTCTTTGATTCTTGATTTTTCATATTTCCTTCTCTCTTTGAAGGGCCCCGATCTTGATTATGATCTACTCTTTTGGTTTTGACTTGACTAATTAGACGGGGACGTTTAGATAAAAACGGTAAAGGCCATCGGATAATGGAATCTTTTTGATCCGCTAGCACAATAGGAGCAAAAGGAGTTAAGTAAGGAATACCAAATGAACGCAAACTGCACGTGTGAGCAACTAACACAATGACCCCTAATCCAATGCCATATAGTCCAAAAAAACTTGCCATAATCATCATCCCAAAGCGAAGCATCCTTGTCGCATCTGTCATCCCATAATGAGGAATTGTAAAACTGGCGATAGCCGTTGCAGCTACAACGATAACCATTGCACTTGAAACAATACCAGCTGAAACCGCTGCCTCCCCTAATACAAGCGCTCCTACGATAGAAACAGCCTGACCTACAGGACGAGGCATCCGAATTCCTGCTTCCCGTAATACTTCAAAAGTAAATTCCATTAATAGTGCTTCTATAATGATCGGAAAAGGAATGTTTTGGCGCTGTGCAGCTAAATTAACTAACAAAGGAGTTGGAATCAATTCAGGATGAAAGGAAAGGAATGCAACAAACAAAGATGGACCTAAAAGAGTAATTAAAAAAGAAGTGATTCTCAGCAATCGTAAAAAACTAGCCATTGTCCATCGTAAATAATAGTCTTCTGCTGTTTGAAAGAATTGATTCCAAGTCGCAGGTACGATAAGAGGAATTGGTGTTTCATTAACAAAGATGACAATTCGTCCTTCTAGTAAATTACCTGCGACTACATCTGGCCGTTCTGTAACAAAAATGGTTGGCCATGGTGTCCATGTTTCATCTGAAATCCATTCTTCAATCGTATTGGAACTTTGTACTTCATCAACTTTAATTTTGTGGAGTCTTTCTTTGACTTCCGTAAGCAATTTATCATTCACAATTCCTTTTACATACATAATTCCAATTGTTGTTTGGGTAATCTCCCCTAATTCCATTGTCTCTAACCATAGATTAGGACTCTTAATTCGACGACGGACCATTGCTGTATTACTAATGAGTGACTCCGTAAAGCTGTCTCTAGGTCCTCTTACTGAAGATTCAGCAACAGGTTCTGAAATAGCGCGGAGATCGCCTCCTTGTGCAGCGCAAGTAAACCCCTGATTCCACCCATCAATTAAAACAATCGTTTCTCCTGATAATAAAGAAAAAAATAGTTTATTCCAGTCCACTACATCTTTTACATTTGTGATGGTTAGCATGTGTTCTTTTATGTATGCTCCTACTTGGTTTGGTGAAGAGAAATCTTCTTCTTCAGCTAGGTTTGCGTTACTCATGAGCTGTTTAATAATACCTCTTCCCAAGATTTCCTTATCTGTTAAGCCGTTTATATAAATAGAAGCCACTTTACGAACAAAAGGCTTTCCCATCGTAAAGTTCCTAACCACTACATCCTCACTGTTTCCCAAAGCTTCCTTTATCTTTTTTAGATTCTCTTCTAAAGAAGACTTAAGCGCCTCCTCATTTGAAGCAACCTCTGTTTCTTCATAGTAAGGAGCCTCTTTTTTTGACTTTTTTTGTTTTTTTGTTAGCCGTTTCCATGCACTGTTCATATCTTATGCCCCTCCAAGTGTCACCGAATGAAGAGCTCGATGTTTTCTTCTATCATTAATTGATAATTTTTCCTGAATTTGATTTTTTATACCCCTTTCTTGTCTATGAATGTGACTGTTGCTATGTAACGACAAAAGCCCTCAATCAATAAAGTGATTGAGGGCTTTTATAAATTCTTTATTTACGCTTAAAACGCATTTTTGTGCGTTCTGTAATCTCGTCTGCAAATTCCCCGTTTACAAGTTTTTCACTGCTAGGTGTTTGAGATAATTTTGCTTTGTTTTTATGTTTATTGTTTCTTGACTGTCCTCTTGTCATTGTGATATCCCCCTTCTTTTTAAAAGCAAAAAACGTAAAAAAACAGCTTTTTTATGTTTCTGCTTTATTTAAAGTATAAGGAAAAGGGGGTGATTATAATCTGTATTTTTCATTCCTGTTGTGTTTTAAAATACCGTTTTTTATTTTATATTTTCTTTTAGAACATAGTTTATTTAAATAATATTTTGTTCTTTCGGTTAAAAAGAATAACTCTTCATCGCTCGTGCACACTATAAAAGATATTTTTCATATTAAATCTCCCCTTCCAAAATCTCTTCTTTGTTAAGCTTTTTCTATTATGAAGATTAGATCATGAAAGAACATTATTAGAAAGGAAAAAATATGGCTAACAAAACCTCCATCTATAACAACTATTTCGAAAAACAAAATGATTTGAATCATGAAAAGCTACATATTTGGTTTGATTATACCGTTTTTAGCTGGAGATGGTGGTTAGGCATCCTTATAATGGTTTGTTTAACCGTAATATGGCTGAAATTCAGAAAAAAAGAAAGCACAGATAGATTATTGTATACAGGGCTTTTCATCGCTATTTTAGCCTCTTTTCTTGATATGATTGGCGTTTTTCTCGGATTGTGGGAGTATCGATATGAAGTTTTTCCTTTAACACACAATTATTTTCCTTGGGATCTTTTTCTCGTGCCTATTTCAATTATGATTATCTTACAAATTAAGCCCAACATGAATCCCTTTATAAAAGGTATTATTTATGCAGGCTTCTCTTCCTTTATTGGTCTCCCTCTCCTAACATGGCTTGATATTTATAAACCAATAAAATGGGAGTATATCTACTCTTTTCCGATTCTCGTTATTATTTACCTTGCCGCTCATTACGTTTCTTTACGAAATCAGTTTGAGAAAGTGTAACTCAATATTTTTTCTCCCAATCCAGAAAATTGGAGCCTTATTTCGTTCCTGTTTTCTGGGTTATTTTACGTTTTTTAGTATTACATCTTGCATACATTTTATTTCGTTAACCATTCTAGTTCGTTTTTCGCTGGATTCTCTTCTTCTTTAGTTGTTTTTTGAACGTTGATATTGCTCGGTGGTCATTTATATAATGACTAATCTCCTTTTTGAGCGTCATCTACAAATGAACTAAAAAGGAACTTCTCCTGTAGAAGTTCCTTTTTAGTTACGTAAGAGGTGCTTTCTTCTTTTTTATCTCAGTAATAATGCTTTCTACTAATAACTCTAAAGCAAGTCTCGTATCTTTATCTGTTGCTTCACCTTTTGAATTCAATTTTGTTCCAACAGATGAAATGACAAGTGTTCCATTTTTTACAACGTTAGCATTCAGCATTTCTAATGTTTGTAGAAAAGACGCCTGTGCTTTTTCTCCTCCCGCGACCATAGGAGAAGCGGTAATAACAGCTACAGTCTTATTTAAAAGCTGACCTGATGAAACAAGCCAGTCAATTGCATTTTTCAGTACTCCTGGTATGCCACGAGCATACTCTGGCGTACACAAAATAAGGGCATCAGCTTCGTTTAATTCCTGTCTGAACTCCTCTATAACTTTTGGTCCTTCTTCATCATCTAAATCCGGATTAAAATGTGGAAACTCTCCAATCTTATCGTAAATAGAATAGTCGATATCATCCTTAAAAAAAGAAGCTAGATTTTCTAATATATTCGTATTTGTTGAACACTCTCTTATACTTCCTGAAATAGCAACAACTTTTTTACGGTTTCCCATTCTATCACCTCTAGAAACAGAATACTCTTTTTGGGATTTGAAAAGCAAAAATATTGATTTTCTAATAAAAGAACCAACTTGTCTTTTAGAACATGATTTATTTAAATATTAATTTATATTTTACAGTGATTTTAGCTAATTTCTCCAAGAAAAAATGCTATTTCTGCTCTACGTAACTCAAAGTCTTATACACGTTTTTATAATGATTAGAAAACGTAAAAAAGCGATTCACCTTCAACTAAAGAGTTGAAGGTGAATCGCTTTTTTACTTTGAAGTCTAAAATGGTTATTAAAATAACGAAATCGCTCCAACCGCCACCGCAACGGCTGTCATAACGATAACGGCAATAATGGCATATTTCAACGCGAACTTTTGATGAGCGTCAATTGTTACGCCAACTAGTCCAACAAGTAAATAATCGTATCTGCTCTTTGTAAGCGAATTTGAAAAGTGTTTTTGTAGTTTCCTTCTATAATCCACTGATCACGAGGAATCATGTCTTGCTGAGATTTTGAAAACTCTTCTAACGATGCTTCTACCCAATTTGGTGTCCAAAACAATGCATCTAAATGATGAACCTCAATATGCAATGCTTCTCCGAGTCTCCGTGCAAACGTCGACTTTCCAACTCCTGGAGAAATACCCACAACCATAATGAGATTCACTTTCCCTCTCTCCTTCGTCGTTCTTCTCCCCAAAAAGATGCTTTATGAGCTAGTGCTGTTACAAACTCCCTCTTTCCTTCTTGATACTTATAATGAAAATCTGGAAATTCTCGCGCTAGCTTTCTCTTTAGTTCTCCATAAGCTTTTGCTTCTAGAGGATGGTGGAGCAAATACTCTTTAAAGTCTAAAAGTTGTTCGATATGCGCATGGCCGCTTTGGAAAATATGAACATGATGTGTTCTCTTCTCTTTCCTTTTACAAAGTAGCGCCTCCCCGCAATACCATTCTCTCCTTTAGCACTGTAGCCCGCTTGAATCATTTCTTTTTCATAAGAAGCGATTCTCTCAATATTAGACACTACAACTAAAATATCGATAATGGGCTTTGCATATTGGATAGTGTGAACAGAGGTGCTGCCAATATGAAACATATGGATGACATTATCTTTTAATATCTTATGAAGCAGCTCTTCCTCCTCTTCATATAGAGCCTCCCACTGTTCTGTCCAAGAACATAGTTCCGTTTTTCTCACAACACCCCTCCTCAATACTTTAGACACTTGCTGTAGACTGTCGTACAATAAGTTCAGGAGCCATAAGCAAACGCTCCTTATATCCTTTTGACTCTTCCATTTCTTGCAGTAATAAATTAACAACTTTTGCGCCCATTTGTTTTATCGGCTGAGAAACGGTTGTCAGCATGGGAGCTGTTGTTGTTGATAAAACTGTATTGTCAAACCCAACAACAGAAAGCTCACGTGGTAAGTCAAGTTCAAGCTCTTTAGCTGCTTGAATTACGCCTGCTGCTAGCAAATCGTTACATGCAAAAATAGCGGTTGGTTTCTCCTCCAACAAGAGAAGCTTTTTAGCACATTCATATCCTTTTAGAATTGTCGCTTCTGTTTTCATGATATATTCTGGATTCACATCTATGCCCGCTTCTCTCAAAGAGTCTCTGTATGCTGCTAAACGAGGTTCATTACTGCGAACGTTTTCATAAATAATCGCAATGTCTTTATGTCCTAAATCTAGCAAGTGTGATGTTGCTAAATAGCCCCCTTTATAATCATCAACCGTGACTGTGTTAATCGAAAGCTGAGGAATTTCGGAAGCAATTAAAACACTTGGAATTCCTTGTTCAATTGTTTCTTGCAGCAAAACCGTGCTTCTAAATGCAGAAGCAACAACAAGTCCGTCTACTCGTTGACTCGTTAAAAGAGCTAAGTAATTTTTTTCTTTTTCTGTATTATTATCTGTACTGCACAGCATTACATTTAATCCTACTTCATGACTGCGATCTTCAATGCTTCTTGCAATTCCTGCATAAAAAGGGTTCGATATATCAGGCACAAGAAGTCCGATTAATTTTGTTCGTTTTCCTCTTAAAGAAGCTGCTGCTGCATCAGGCTTGTAGTTTAATTTTTGCATGGCTTGAAACACTTTTTTTCGCGTTTTCTCACTAATTTTCCCGCTATCATTGATTACTTTTGAAACCGTTCCAATAGAAACGCCGGCCTCTTCGGCAACGCTACGAATCGTGATTTTCATTTTTTCCTCCTTTCTCTCCGGTAATGAGTATGTATTTATGTAATAATGAACGTAAATGAACTTATTTATTATAGCATAATGGAAGCTAGAACTTTTTTCTACAGTACAGTCACTCTACTCCTAGACTTTAAACCTTATTCTTAAAAAGAAAGGAAATAAAGAGTTATATATTTTCCATCAAAAAAAGATATATGGGTTATTATTGTAAATTGGATTGTTATTTTCGCTTGTTTCACACCTCTTATTATGAAAAGAGACTATGAAACCCTTTTTTTCACTCTTCCATTAGCCATCTTTCTCCTTCTAGGCTTTTTTAAAACAGGATATAAGGTAGACGAAAAAACGCTCATCATCCACAATGGTCTACTAACAAAGAAAGTTTCAATCAAAGATATTGAAAAGATAAAACGAACGAAAAATCCATTAGCATCCCCTGCTCTTTTACTAGACAGAATCGAAATCACGTCTCATTCTCATAACGGAATCCTGCTCGTGTCTCCTAAAAACAAACGGAAATTTATCTCTTTATTAAAAGAAGCCAATCCAGACATTAAGGTAGATAAAAATTTAAACGAGTCCTTCTAACTTTATTAACGGCTGTTTTTGTATAAATTTTAATTATACAATGTAGAGGTTGATATAATGCGATTTAAATAGGTTTTATAGTCGCCTCACTTCAAAATAGTGAGGCGACTATAAAACCTATTATGATGACAAGAAGGAGTATCCCAATACCTTTCCAACCTAAGCTACCTACTAAATCAGCAAGGTTTCCCGTTTCAGCCCTATGAAACGCATCGTTCATATTTCCAGTAGGGTTTCTTTTTAATTCTTCTCCTCTTAGTCTTTCTCTTCTTCTTTCAGGTGTTTCTTTGCTTTTACTCATTATTACACCCCCATTTTCTATCATTCTGACCTATATTCTTTCATCCTCTTTCCATAAAACTTGTCTTCATCGTTTACAATAAATTTTTAACACATTATGGTAAATTGATGAATCTTCTTATTAAAAAATCCTCCTCTTCTATCAACACTACACCTAAAAGAAAAAGACAGCTTCATTTAAGCTGTCTTTTTCTTATTACTGTTTCACTTGACTTTGCAGTTCTGATTGGACTCCGTTATCATCATAAGAACGAAAATGCTGTTCAATTTCTTCAAGTGAATATCCTCTTGTTTCAGGCAAATATTTGTAAACAAAAGCAATGGCAAATACACCAAGAATGGCGAAAATAAAGAACGTCATAGCTAACCCAATTGAAGCAAGTAACATGGGGAACGTTAAGCTGATTGAAAAGTTAACGATCCACATCCAAAATACGCTAAAGCCCATCCCTAATCCTCTCATTCCTAGAGGGAATATTTCAGCAAGCGTAAGCCATGTTACAGGACCAATTGTCCCTTGCATAAAAGCAAGGAAGAGAACAGTGAGCGACAGAACAACATAAGGAAGAGCGGGAGATCCTTCTAAAAGCATTGAGAAAAGTCCGATTAGGAAAAGAGAAGTCGTTGTTCCACAAAGCCCAATAATAAGCATTGGACGACGGTTTACTTTTCCAAGCAGCCAAATCCCAACGAGCATGGCGCCCATCGAAATGATTCCATTTGCTACGTTTCCGATTAGGGCAGCTTTAATTCCTAACCCAGCATCTTTTAAAATTTCTGTTCCGTAATACATAATGGCATTTACACCATTAATTTGGTTCACAACAGCAATCCCGATTCCTAAGAACAATATACGTCGTATCCATGGCGTTGATAAATCTTTTATTGTAGCTTTTTTCATTTTAGATTCTTTAGCTATCGACATTTTAATTTCCGTTAACTCTTCATTTGCTTGCTTTTCTTTTCGAATTTGCTTTAGAACTTTTAATGCCTCACCTATTCTGCCCTTTGAAGCAAGCCAGCGCGGACTTTCTGGCACAATAAGCATTCCAAACCATAGAATTACAGCAGGAAGAGAAGCAATCACTAACATATAGCGCCAAACATGGCCAACTTCTCCTAATGTATTGCCCAAAATAGCGTTGAATGTAAAAGCTAAAAACTGACCTGTCACAATCATGAATTCGTTTTGAGTCACAATCTGCCCTCTTTTTTCAGCTGGTGCCATTTCAGCTAAAAATGTAGGTACCGTAACAGAAGCTCCTCCAACAGCTAGACCGAGTAAAAATCTAAAAACAACCATTAGCGTTGTGTCTGACGCTAGTGTACATCCAAGCGTTGCGCCAAAGAATAATAGAGCTAGAAACATAATATTTCTGCGGCGGCCATGACGATCTGAAAGTTGTCCTCCAAACAAGGCCCCAAACGCAGCCCCTAACAAAAGGGAGCTTGCAACAAGTCCTTCTGTAAATGGAGTAAGGTTGAGCTGATCAGGCCTTGACATATAAGGCAACGCTCCGTTAATTACCCCTGTATCATAACCAAAAAGCAAACCGCCAAACGTTGAAATAAACGCAATTACTTTTATTTTCTTTGCTGGCTCCCTTTGTTTTGCTGTATTCTCTCCCACCTCGTGTTCCTCCCGTTCTCATAAACTATGAAACTCCCAATTGATAACGCTTTTAAATATAACTTATTTTCTCTCTTTCATAGCAAGCAAACAATGTCACGATGGAACAACTGTTATGTTGTAGAACGAGTCACGTTATGTGGAGATTGAACGGTAACAAGCTCTCCCGTTTCAAATGATTCTTTGCACGCATATCCTAAAGCAGTTGATAGAACGCCATCTTCTACTGTTACGGCTGGTTTTCTTTCTTCTCTTATACAATTAATAAACTCTTCTACTTCACTTAAGTATGCTTGTTCAAATCTTTCTAAAAATCCTTCTGAACACTCTTTTACAGCTCCTGTTTCATTGAACACTGTGACCATATTTCGCTCTGGTGTTGTACCAATTCTTAGCGTTCCTTCTGTTCCGATGATTTCAGTTTCAATATGATAGCCATGTGAACAATTCCGACCTGCTACAAAAACACCCATTGTTCCGTTTTCAAATTTTACTAAGGCAGCCCCTGTTTCAGCATCATTTAGTTGTCCGATTTCTGGATATCCGTAAGCACCGCCAATTGCCCATACTTGTTTTGCTTCTGAATTAAGATACCAACGTGCTAGATCTAGATCATGAATGGCCATATCTAAAAATAAACCACCGCTATAGTTGTTTTTCGCAAAATTCATAAAGCCACCTATTGCTTTACTTGGGTCAAGTCCGTAGCAGCGAATCAATACAGGTTCTCCGATCGCTCCTTTTTCTACTTTTTTCTTGGCATATGCGTATGATTTATCATATCTTCTCATAAAACCAAGCATAAATACTTTGTCCTCATGCTTCTTAACTGCTTCCTCAACGCGCACTGCTTCTTCTAAATAAAGGCCAAGCGGTTTTTCGCTAAAAACGTGAAGATTTGCCCCCAGCGCTTTTTCAATTTGCTCACAATGAAAACCAGATGGAGACGCAATTAAAACAGCATCTAATTCTTCATTTTTCATCATTTCATCATAGTTTGTATAAGCGTATTTTACATCCCACTCTTCTTGTGCTTTTTTCGCTTCTTCTTCAATAATGCTGCATACAGCAGTAAGTTCACAGTTTGGGATACGAAACGCTAAGTTCTCTGCATGCTGTCTTCCTAAACGACCAAGTCCAACGATTCCAACTTTCACTTTTTTCATGATGGATTCCTACCTCTTCCCTTAGTATGGTGCTCCTCACTCTTTTAAGTAAGCGCTTACTGTTTTATCGCAAATGAGTAAAAAAGACAACAAATACAATATCGAATATTCAGTCTTTTACTGACAAAATTAAGAAAACGTTTTCTTTATGTTTCTGATTATATACTCGTCTTCAGCTTGAAGTCAACAACTTTATTTACATATAAAAACAAGACATAATTACTATATAGAGTCTTATTAATCGCTACTCTACCACTACTACCCTGTTTCTTAACACTTTTGAAAAAGCTTTATAACAAAGATAAGGAAAACGTTTTCCTTTTTTAAAGTGACTATACTAAAAAAAGCCGCCTTCTAAAAAGGCAGCTTTTCATTAATCCATTAATTTTGAAATTGGTTTTGAAAGGAATAAGACGATAATTCCAAGAACAATTGTTACGGCACTAATTACACCGAAGATTTCCAAATATCCAAATGATTGCGTATATGTTGCTAATACCCCTGCTAGCTTGTTTGCTACCGCAGAACTTGCCATCCATACTCCCATTAGAAGAGAAGCAAGTTTCAGTGGAGCAAGTCTACTTACCATTGATAATCCAACTGGTGAAATCATCAGTTCAGCTAGCGTGTGTAGGAAATAAGTGAAAACCATAAACAATAAGTTTACTTTTAGTTCTGAGCTGTTTCCTGTTTGTACTACTGCAGATACCAATACTAAGAACCCTAAACCAACGGTGATTAATCCCATCCCCATTTTTGTTGGTGTTTTAAAGTCACCGCGTTTTGATTTCCCAAGCTTGTACCAAACAATAGACATAATTGGCGCTAACAGAACGATAAACATTGCATTTAATGATTGGAACCACGCTGTTGGAACCGTGAAGCTTCCAATATGACGATCAATGTGTTCTTGCGTGTATAGAGTTAGCGAGCTTCCTGCTTGTTCGAATGCTGTCCAGAAAGCAATCGTTACGAAAGCTAAAATAACAATCGCAAGTGTTCTCATTTTTTCTCGTTTTGTTAGTGGTGCTTTTGTTGTATTTGTTTTTTCTTGCTGAATTTGTCTTGTTGGTTTAAGACCAAGATCACCTAAGTAGCGTTTTGCTAGTGTATTAAACAAAATTTGACCAACAATCATTCCGATTGCGGCTGTTAGGAAACCATATTTATAACTCATTAATCCAACAACAAGCGGTGCGAAGAATGCTCCAACGTTAATTCCCATGTAGAAGATTGTAAACGCTCCGTCACGTCGAGGATCGTTTTCTTCGTATAAGTCTCCAACAAGCGTTGAAATGTTCGGTTTGAAAAATCCATTCCCGATAATAAGTAAGGCAAGTCCAATGTATAAAGCGGTTGTACTTTGATGAAGGAAAATAGAGAAGTTCCCGACCGCCATTATGATACCGCCAAGCGTAATCGCTAATCTTCGACCAAGAAAGCGGTCTGTTAAATAGCCACCAATCATTGGCGTAATATAAACCGCACTTGTAAATGTGCCGTATAAGCTTAATGCTGTTGCTTTATCAACACCAAGCCCGCCGCTTGCGACAGTAGCTGTTAAATACAAAACAAGAATAGCTCTCATTCCGTAATAACTAAATCGTTCCCATGCCTCTGTGGCAAATAATAAGTAGAGTCCAGGCGGATGTTTCTTTTTTAATTCCGCCGGCTGCTGTGTTTCTTTCTTTACAGCTGCTTCCATGATGAATCCCCCTAAAAAATCTCACAGCCTGATACCATCTTTCATTTGTGTGAATCAACAAAAAAATCAGAATATACATACTGTAATGAATATAATCTTTTATTATTTTATTAAAAAAGTATTATATACGTCAATAAAATTATATAAAAAAATCAAAAAATAATTAAATACACAATAAAATGTTTAAATATAAGCTTTTTATTTCACTACATTTATATTATAAAGTATTTCACTATACATTTAATGAAAATAAGGATTATATTACAATATTATAAAAATATGTAATATAATCAAAAAAAGAGACCTACTACAAGGTCTCTTTTTAAAATCTTATGTTAAAAGGGAAAGATCACTCCATTTATAGGCCTCATCTTCAACAACATATCCCCCAAATTCGCTTTGACGCCCTTTTGTATATGTACCTTTTAAAGATTGATAAAATCCCCGACCAGCACGATTGTTTTTCATCACCCATACAAACATGGAAGAAACGTCATTTTGTATAAAATGATCTGCGATCGCTTTAACGAGAGACCGTCCTACACCTTGCCCTTGACACTGATCTAAAAGGTATAGAGCATACAGTTCACCTTCACGCTTGTTATGGAGCATACACCGAGCTGCTGCAAACCCTACAACTTTCTCCATATCATCCACCGCTACATACACAAACGTTTCATTTACTTGATCATCGTAAAATGACTGCCATTTATGCTGTGACGTCTTGTATGATAACTGTTTTAGAAATGCCCTAGGTACTAAACCATCATATGTTGTTCGCCAGCTATCAACATAGATTCTGGCAATCTCTTTTATATCTCTTTCACTTGCTTTTCTAATTTTCAATGGATCACCTCTATTTTGTTATTATGCATTTTTTTCAATACTCTGGACATCAATCTTCTTATTTCCAATTTTTATCTTCCTATTGTAAAATAAATAATAGGTAAATAAAGGATATAAAGGAGCTCTGCTATGTCACCACTACTCATCATCAATATTGTACTTACAATTGCTTTAATCGCGCTCTATTTCTTTACTTTCAATCGAAAAAAAGGGCAAGCGGACACTAGAAATTTCGGCTTATATATGATAGGATTATTGCTTTTACAAACAACATTAATGATCGTATTTAGCGTTATCTAACACTTCCTTGCAGAAATATGTTAAAATAGAATTAATAATCCATCAAGGAATCGAGGAATCAATTTGATTAAAAAAGGATTTATGATTGGCATTATTATATTGTTGGTGTCATTGGCCGCCTTTTATTTTACAGGGAACGGGTCATATCTTTACTTTATTTCAGGTGGCGTAGGCTGGGTTTCTTTCCTATTTTCAGCCGATTACTTCGTTCACAGTATCACATTAAAAGATAAAAATAAATTTTCTTTCGAAAAGAAAGACCGTAACATGAAGAGTTGGAAAAAATCAAAGCGATTGCTTTCAGTCGCTGTGCCAAACTTGGTCGCTGTAGCCATTTATTTTATCGTTAGCTAATCATCCACGTTATAGCACACATGAATAACGGAGGAAGCTCGTTACTTTTTAGCGAGTTTCCTCCGTTATTTTTTATATTCTCATCCTTCACTCATTTTCTATTTGACCTGCAAAGCGTTTCATACTCTACACTTGAAGCAAATATCGAGAGTGAGGAGAGATTTAATATGCTTTCTATTGTTATTCTCTGTTTTGTTATCTATCTTTCTGCTTACTTCTGCTTAAAAAGCGCCGGACAATCGCTTGAAGTTGAAAAAATCGAAACATTTGATGATTACTTTGTGCAATCTCATCACAATCACACTAAAAAATCTTCCCTTTAACCTAATCCCTACCTCAAAAAGCATCCATTCTTTGTATAGAGAATGGATGCTATCTTCACCCCACAATACAGAAAACTAAACCATCATATTCTTACTTCCAACCGTTTGGATAGCCATTGCCCCCATTCGTTTTTCTCACGACAGTACATCAATAAATTCACGGGGCCCTTTTATATTTTCAAATCCTTTCTCTATCTCGAAAATCTTGAACTGCATCTTTTACGCTTTCTCTTTGAGAATATTTCGTTGTAAATCCAAGCTTTCTTATTTTTTCATCGTTCCATACGCGATGTGTACGAAACGTATTTAAAGTATAAGACACCGGATCTTCGACAATGTTGGATAAATCACAAATAGTCACTTCTATTCCTCTTTCATAATCTATCTCTTCTTTTAAACTTTTCCATGTTGTATCAAATCCTTTTAATAAAAATAAGTTCATGCTCCCTTTAGGAAATGGATAGTTCCCGAGCCACTCCATTGCTCGACCGACATCTCTTGTATCAACAAGAGATACTTTCGTTTCACCATTTTTAAGGAGTGGAAACTGATCATTCATATGCTGTTGAAATAAGCGTGAGAAGAAGGACATATAATCCCGACGACCAATCGCACTTGCTGGACGTAGTATAATTGTTGTTATGCCTGTTTCTTCCCCTATTTTCCTTACTACTTCTTCTCGTTTCAAGAGCAATTGTTGAATGAGATATTGTGGTTTTATGCAATATGACTCATCTAACGGCTCACTGCTATGAAAATCGTATACAACGATAGAACTTAGCTGAATGAATCGGTTCGCCCCACTTAAAGAAGCTGCTCTCACTAACTTTTTTGTAAGGTCAATTTCTACTGCATTCTCTAAATCAATTTTTGAACGTAAACCAACACTCCCTATACAGTTGTAAACAACTTCATGCCCTTCGATTTCTTCTTTGATGGAGGCAGTATCCGAGTAGTCTATTTCAACAATCCTAACATCTAAAGACTGTAAAAAAGCAACGTTACTATGTGAACGCACAACAGCTGTCACTTTATGACCTTTTAATATTAATTGCTCAACAGTATGACTTCCAATAAATCCTGTACTTCCAAACACAATAGCTTTCATTTTTATCATTCCTTTATATATTTTTCACAAAAAACCATTTACTGGTTAAAATTCACTTATTATACTAATGAAAGTACTTTCTTTTTCATAGTACTGATATTTTTTATAGCAAGTATCTTAAAGTATAGAAATGGAGGATATCAATGAATATAGCTACAAATTCATCATGTCCAATTGAGAAGACCATGAGCGTTATTGGCGGAAAGTGGACCTTTTTAATTTTAAGAGAACTTTTCACTGAACCGAAGCGTTTTGGCGAACTCCAAAAAACGTTAAAAAATGTGAGTCCACGCACTCTCTCACTAAGATTAAAAGAATTGGAGCACGAAGGAATTATTTCACGAAAAATATACGCAGAGATTCCTCCACATGTAGAATACTCCCTTACATACAAAGGAGAAACCTTGCGCCCTATTTTTGAAGCAATGAAAGAATGGGGAAACACTTGGGATGTGTTAGGTATAGGAAGTGTCCATGAAGAGTGAACAAAAAGACTTTTTTACTCACCAAATACGTTCCGTTCTGCCATTATTGAAGATAGAGGACCTTATGAGTGCAAATTGACGGAGAAACAGAGTTTTTAGACCAAGAAAAAGGCGAAGACTTCCTTGACGAAAAAGACTTTGAACAAGTGATCAAATTGTTGGGTTTTCAAAATGTGAAGGAAGTCCCCTAAAACGTTTTTACATAAAGGAGAGTTTGATGTTTGTGTGTAAAAAAACGATTAGGGACAAGGAATTGGTAAGAACCTTTTAAACGAATGTATCACTTGGGCTGATCAAAAGGACATTAAAAAAATAACGCTCCACGTTTTAGAAAAAACAATAGAGCACTCCACCCTTACAAAAAGTTAGGCTTTGAAATTGAAGGGATTTTACGAAATGACAAAGTAATAAATGGTCGTTATTATAACAGCATTGCAATGAGCAGAATTCGGTCGTGAATGTACATAGTAGAACTTTGAAAAGGTTCTATTATGTACTATGTACTTCTCTCCCATTCCCTTCCCTATTTAGCAATTTCCTTATCTAAAACATATTCTATAAAGAAATTATAATTGGGTAATCAAACAAAGAACTTATATGTTAGTATGAATATATAATCATGTATTGAATAAAGAGGTGATGCTTATGTATGATGTTATTATTATTGGTTCAGGTCAAGCTGGATTATCAATGGGCTATTATTTAAAGAAAACCGCTCTCTCCTTGGTCATTATTGATCAAAACACCCGCATTGGCGATACATGGAGAAATCGGTATGATTCACTCACTTTGTTTACTCCTCCTCTCTATAGCTCTTTACCTGGATTAAGGCTAAAAAAAGAGCGGAACTGTATGCCAACGAAAGACGACATTGCCGACTATCTTGAGAACTATGCTAAAACATTTTCTTTGCCTGTTCAACTTGGCATTCATGTAAAAAATGTCTCAAAAATTGATGATTTCTTTTCGCTTGAAACAAATAAAGGGGTAGTTGAAGCTCGAAATCTTGTTGTTGCGACAGGTCCTTTTCATACACCTAGAATTCCTTCATTCTCTAAAAAGCTTTCAAAAGATATTGTTCAACTTCATTCTTCTTCTTACAAAAATCCTTCACAACTGAAAGATGGAAATGTTTTAGTTGTTGGAGCTGGAAACTCCGGAGCTCAAATTGCAGTAGAATTAGCGAACACTCACAAAACGTATCTTTCTACTAGCGGAAAGCTTCGATTTCTCCCGCTTTTCATCATGAATAAAAATATTTTTTGGTGGTTTGACAAAATCGGAATCTTAAAAGCCACAAGGGACTCTTTCATCGGCCGAAAGCTTCAGCTATATGGTGACCCTATCTTTGGAACACAATTAAAAACGAAAATGAAAGCTGGTCTTGTTCACTTAAGAGAACGTACTAAAACCGCTAGTGAAAATGAAGTGATTTTTGCTGATGCTTCTACATTAAAAGTGGATAATATTATTTGGGCAACAGGTTTTAGGCCTAATTACGATTGGCTGAATCTTCCCAACTTAGTTGATAAACAAGGAAACATTATTCATAAACGAGGCATTACTCAGCAAAAGGGGGTATTTTTCCTCGGCTTACCTTGGCAATATCGAAGAGGCTCTTCATTGCTTGAAGGAGTCGGAAAAGATGCTTATTATCTTTATCAACATATCTTAACTCATATAAGGTAAGTTTTATGTATCCCTAACAAATTATAAGTAATTTAAAGGTTTTTTGGGAGAAACAGTCTAATATTATATTTTTACGGCTTAACAATGGAATTAGAAAAGGAGAATCCAATGACAAACTTCTCACTGCAGTTTTATCAGTTCAATACTTGGGCGAACGAGCAAATTTTTAAGCGTTTAAAAGAGCTTCCAGAAGAGACTTACCGACAAGAAGTTCAAAGCATCTTCCCGTCTCTTTCTCACGTACTAGCACATGTTTATCTCTCTGATCTTGGATGGTTTGATGTGGTTTCAGGGAAAGATTTGCAGCATGCAATGAGCTTAGCCAGGGAGCGTAAAGAAGAAATTGAAGCAAAAAGCTTAGTAGAGATGGAACAGCTTTTTGCGGATTTATCAGAGCGCTACAAAACTTTCCTAAGCAAAGAAGAAAACTTACCAAAACAACTTACAATCCAACACCCTGCCGGTGGAGTAATGGAAACAACGGTAGGTGATCTCGTACCTCACGTTGTGAATCATGGTACATATCACAGAGGAAATATTTCAGCGATGCTACATCAAATGGGGCACGCTTCAGTGCCTACAGATTATGGGCTGTATTTGTTTTTATTCGCTTAAAAAGAAAAGTCCTCTCTCGTATAAGAGGACTTTTTTTAATATGTAATCGCCTTCTCCGGTTTCGCTTCTCCTGACATATCTTTTGAAAGAATGAAGATAGCGGCAATTACAAACAGCATTCCGAGAAGATGAGAAATCAAAATCTCTTCTTTTAGGATAAGAAACGAAAGCACAACTGTACTTAACGGCAATACACTTGTTAGAACTCCTGCTGAACTTGCTGACACTTTTATTAATCCTTGATACATTAACAAAAATGCAAGTACTGTAACTACAACTCCAAAATAAAGAATGTTCATCCAATCCATCATATCTACGGTCGAAAACGAGAAGCTCATTCCCTCATAAATGGAAAACGGCAAAAATAAAATTAACCCAAAAACGCTCATTATTGTTGAAATTGTAAGTGGTGTCACTTTATGAGATATCGCCTTTCCTAAGGTAATAAATAAAGCTTCTGTTAGAACAGAACCAACGATCAAAGAGTTGCCAAATAGAGAAGAAACATTACCTCCTCCCCCGCTCATGATGTTCATGAGCGACACTCCGATAACCGCCAGAACGATTCCTATCACTTTTGTTCTTGATAATTTTTCTTTTAAAAATAAAACGGCAATAACCCCAATAACAGCAGGAAGCGTGCTTGTAATAATCCCTGCTTCAACAGCCGTTGTGAACTTTAATCCGTAAAGCATAAAAATATTAAACAAAAATACGCCTGTTAACGCTTGTAAAAAGAGAATACCAAAAACAGAACGCTCTATCCTTGGAAAACGCTTCTCTTTCCATAGTAGTAAAGGAACTAAAATAAGCGACGCAACGATAAAGCGAAGCTCTGATGCTAGAAAAACAGGAAAGCTTGAGATAATCAGTTTTCCTGCCACAACAGAGCTTCCGACAATCATCATCGCTAAAGAAATTTGTATGTATGCGATAATTGTTCCTTTCAAAGCATGGACCTCCTCTTTAGTATTTATAACAGAATATTATCAGGCAGACTCTCATCTTTGTATATCCTATTTAAGCTTAAACTTCCATATTTCTCTTCACTTTCATGTAATTATTTGTTATTTCAAATATGATTTACTCGAATAAAAAGGAGAAAGAAACAGAGAATAAGGGAGACTTTTTAATACATGATAAGAAAGGAGATGCGAAATAATGAAAAACAACATTCAAATGTTACCTATCATTGCTTCTGTTGGTATTGGAGCAGCTGCTTACAGTATGATGACAGGACGCGCTGGACAACTTCAAAATGTGATGCCACACATGTTAAACATGAACTCTCAAGGAAGCAATCAAATGATGGGACAACAAACGGGTCAACAAACGAATCAACAAAACCAATAATACATTCTTTACGCTTCCAATCTCCCTCCAAGGTTCGACATTTCCCTTCTTTCTTAACCAGTAAAGAAGAGAAAAAATCCTCTATTCCCCCTGAATAGGGGATTTTTTGCCGATGATAACATCCTCCTCATAACCATTATCATTAGCTTAATGAGGAGCAAAATTTCTATAAGATGAACAAATGAAAGATGTTCTAACTTTTCTCAACCCATATTCTGAAATCCTTATTCATAACAAAGTGACCTAACGACAGCTTTCTTCCCCAAAAACGATATACCCCTATTATAGAATTATTTTCCTCTTTATGTCTGCTTAAATTGTAAAAAAATACAATTAAATCAAGAAATATCTATTCACCCCTTATGAATTAATATATAATCAAATGTATAATAATTCATAAAGGAGCTGTTTATATGCGTTTAGTTCTTCAATCTACTAATCCGCATGATTACTTAATTTCTACCTTTGAAGTGAATTTTACTCATCCTTCTCTTATCAAAAAAGCAGATGAAATTTATGCAAATTCCATGAATAAGCTCCAATATGCTAAAGAAGCTTATGAATTTGTAAGAGATCACATCGCTCACTCATGGGATATTGGAAGTCACCGTGTGACAAGAACCGCTTCTGAAGTATTGGAGTATGAAGAAGGAATTTGCTATGCAAAGTCTAACTTACTCGCTGCTCTTCTTCGTATAAAAGGGATTCCAACAGGCTTTTGCTATCAAAGACTTACATTATTTAATACCCCTGAAGATAGCTATTGTATTCATGCTTTAAATGCCGTATATATTGATTCTGAAAACAAATGGATCCGCCTTGATTCACGTGGAAACAAGACTGGAGTGAACGCGCAATTTTCCCTTGATGAAGAAAAGCTCGCCTTCCCTGTTCGTCCCCATTTAGATGAACAGGATTATACAACAATTTATGTGAATCCTCATGAGAAGACGATGAACGTTTTAAAAGAACACAGCGATGGTAGAGAAATGTATATGAATGGTTTACCGAAAAACATTTAAGAACGGCGACAAGGAGACACTCTAGTTTTTAAACATTGACATATCGGTATACAACGATTAGTATAAAAGACATGAATTCAATCGATATTTTCAAAGCACTTTCAAATGAGATACGTCTAGACATCTTGACGTGGTTAAAGGATCCTGAGAAACACTTTAATACGTCTTCTGCGTACGTCGAAGAAAAAGGAGGCGTATGTGTTGGAGATATTCAAGAAAAAGCTAATTTATCTCAATCGACAATATCTCATTATTTATCGATGATGCAGAAGGCAAAATTATTACAATCAGAGCGTCATGGAAAATGGACGTATTATCGTCGTAATGAAGAAACAATCAAAGAATTAGAGAAATATGTGAGAGAGAAACTATAAAAGTTTTTTTCTCCGTCTTTAATTTCGATAATTCTAGATATATAATTATTTAGTTATTGGAAAGGAGTATTATTATGCGCTATGTCATCTACATCATTGCTTTACTAGCTGGCGCTTCACTAAGTCTTGAAGGAGCCATTTATGGAGAGCTTGGCAAAGTGATTGGAGAGCTAGAAAGCAGCTTTTATAACTTTGCTGGTGGTTCTATTATTATGGGACTATTATGGATTTTCTTTGGAAAAGGAAAACTTTCATATACAAGAGAGGCGCCGAAATGGACACTCGTTGGCGGGCTTTTTGGCATTATATATTTAACTTCGATTGTGATTAGCGTTCCATTTGTTGGAGTTGGCATTACAATGGTATCGATTGTTATTGGTCAAATGGTCATGAGTATGTTTATTGAACACTTTGGATGGCTTGGAAGCCAAAAAATAGCGGTCAACAAAGAAAAAGTTTTCGCTCTTATTTCGATGGTTATTGCCCTTATTTTAATTTACTAGGAGGTTTAAGCTATGGCAATTGCAATGGTTATTTTTACGTTAATCGGCGGAATCGTTCTAAGTGCTCAATCCTCTGTGAACGGAACACTTAGTCGAAAAGCTGGAACAATTGAAACAACTCTATTTACGTTTATTACAGGTACTCTCTTTCTTGCTCTTATTATTTTATTCTTTGGTCAAGGAAACATTTTAGCGATTATGGAAGCGCCAAAATGGCAGTTAAGTGCCGTCTTTTTAGGTGTTGCTTATCTTTTATTAACTGTCATTGCAGTACCTCGAATTGGCGTTATCGCAACAAATATTGGAACCATTATTGGTCAGCTTATCACAGGTATGATTATTGACCACTTTGGATGGTTCGGTGGTCTTGAAATTCATATTGATGGCAAACGTTTGGCTGCTTTAGCGTTTATGCTGCTTGCTTTATACTTTGTATATAAAAGCAATAAGCGTGTGAAAGAAGAAAGAGCTTAAAGAAAAAGGAACGAATGCGTATAGAAGCGTTCGTTCCTTTTTAGTATGATTTTAGAAATTGTTCTTCTAACAATGGAATGCTATGCTTTTTCTTATAGTAAGCTGAAATTTCTTCTCTAAGGTTTGGGTATAAAACAATCGTATGAAGCTCATCCAGTAGAACCCATTTCACGCCTGTTTGATTTTGATCCCGCTCCTCCGGTACTTTAGGATTTTCTCCCTCTCGTAATGAGCAGTCAAAAATGGTTGTTAACGAATGAACAGAACCGTATTTATCATAATTTAAATGTGGAGCATACTCGTAAAGAAAAGCGACTTCCCCAACTTCAATATCTACAGAAGCTTCTTCCCTCGCTTCTCGTTTCACTGTTTGTAAGAGCGACTCACCCTGTTCTACGCCTCCGCCAGGTAAATTGTAATGAAGACCATGTTCGTCATGAAACTCCACTAGGAGAACGGCTTCATTTTCAATAATCAATGCGCTTCCTCTCACTCTTATTGGATACATTACACTCCCCCTGCTATTTCAATCTTTTACTCATGTTGTACCAAATCGCTCCACCGTGAGCAGAATCTGATACACCCATGTTGATGTAGCCGTGTTTTTCATAGAAAGGAATTAAATCTTCCTTACACGTAAGCGTAACGGTTTCACGGTTCCGTTTACGTGCTTCCTTTTCCAAATGAACTAACAGCTTTGCCGAGATTCCTCTACTTTGGAAGTCTGGATGGACGGCTAATCCTAGAATTGTTTGATGACCACCAAATGGAAGGTTTGCAATAATGTTTTCAAATAAATCGTCCGTAATGAACTCTTGTCGTGTTACAGGTCCATTCACTAATCCTGCAATTGTTCCGGCTTCTTCAGCAACAAAGAAACTATCACGGATATGTTGCAAACGCTGTTTTGTTGCATCTGGAGTTGCGGCTTCTTCTTTGGAGAAACAGAAATTTTCAATTTCAATGAGTCTTGGGAGATCTGATAGAGCAGCGTTTCTGATTTTTAGCATGTAGTGGTTCCTCCTTGTAAAATATAGAAGCCGAGATTTCTTTTATCATCTCGACTTCACTGGTGTTATGTATTAAGAGTACAGGTTTTTACCATCCCCAATCAGCTTTTAATCCTTGGATAAATCCGCTGATAAAGTTAGGGACTTCAAAGATAGCAAGATACGCAAGTAGAGTGATTACAATTGTAGTTTTAAGCGTATTATATTTTGTCATATATGTCATCTTCTTAGCTATTTCCCCTTCCAATTATAACATATTTTTCAATAAGGCTTTTTGAGGAATACTATCTTTTAAGAGGATTAACTTTACCAAGGAGCATCAGTTCAAGTGTACATAGTAATGAGCAAATGGTATAAGACAATTCCTGATTTCAATATATATGCTGTAGGAATAGAGGTACATACTGACAGGATCTATTATGGATTTTCTATAAGAAATTAATATTATACGAATAAAAAAAGTAAACCCATTTCACATCTCACAAAAGGATTTCCTAAAACCATGAATTTTAAAATACGCATGCTTCTTCTATCTATAGAAAAGAAACAGAGACTAATTTTTAAGTCTCCGTTTCTTTAAACCTTATTTTCCCTCTATTGCTTCACAGCTTCCATCTCTTTAATACGCGTTGTCGACCCTTCAAGGTTATAGCATTCAATATACGTATTTAAAGACCGCTTAATTCGATCTACTACAAATCGATCACCATCAATATTGTTTTCCTTCAAGTTATAAAAGAGTTGTTGTATTCCTTCTTTCACTTCTTCATTATTAAATGTATAGTGCCCTGCAATATCTAAAATTTCCTCAGCAAGGTTTTCATCTTTAAAAATCTCGTCTACTGTTGCATCCTTTTGTTCACCAACCATCCATTTTCTCCATCGTTCACTTTTAATCGCATGTTCTAACAGGATGTTTCGGATATTAGATGTTTCTTTAATAAGTCCTTCTTCTTTTAACTTTTCCTCCACTTTACTTAACGACAAGTAAGCTCTCGTTTCTTCTGTTCCATATTGAGGAGCAACGTTTGTTGCTGTGATTTGAGCTGGTAGGTGTGCTAGGAGAACATCATCCTCAATGTAGTCTCCATTATGTTCCTTCAAACCAACTCCGTACTTTTTAGCCACTCCAGCTAAATCTTTTGCATTTGAAAAGTTAAACGTTCCAACGTTTTCCGTTTTCTTTACAAGCGTACCTGTCTGCCCCACAATAAACGTTGGCTTTGGCAATCCTTTTCGCTCTAATTCATTTGTAAGTTCCATGATAAAAGATTCATATGTTTCAGTAGATGTTAACCCGCCGTTTGTTTCTTCTGTTCCAACTTCGTAGCCAATTTCAGGGAGGTTCCTTTTTTTCCTTTCTTGCTCACAATATTCAATAAGCTCAACCGTTCGTTTCAAAACCGTCTCGAGTGGAATAACTTTTCCCATTTCAAAAGGATCTTTCGTAGGATCAATGTGAAGTAAATCAAAACCAGCTTCAATATCTGCTACATACGATTTCTTCCCAAGTTCCATTGCTGTTTCTTCATCTAAATGATCGTTTCTTTCTTTATCTCGCTGCCATGGACCACCATGATCTCGGCATACATAATACAGACCGTTAAAGCCAACTTGTTCAGCTGTTGAACGGATAGCTTTCATAAACGTTTGTTGATTCCATCCGTTCACATATCCTCCTCCAAGCTCCTCGGCGTCTACTTGGTTTCGGCTTGCAATAAATAAAAGGGGAAAATCTTTTTCTTTAGCAAGTTCAAAACTTGCGCGAAGCAAACGACCTGACATTGGCCCAATACCTAACAATGTAGACCCTTTTCCTTCTTCTTGTAAGTCTAGCAAAATATCTACCGCTTTTTTAATTGGTAATTTAGTCATCTTTTACACTCCCCTATTTATTATTGTTCCTGAAGCTTTTGTTCTAACTTTTTAACGATAAGGTCTGCTTTTCTAATCGCATTTCCTGCTGTAACGCGCACAATTTGTTTTCCGCTAAATCGTTCTTCTCCTTTAATCGAAACATCTTTGGTAAGAATCACAAAGTCTGCTCCTTCAATATCTGTTTGTGCGATTTCACCTTCGATTCCTACAGAACCTTGTGTTTCAACAGAAATGGTGTGCCCCCCTTCTTTAAATGCTTTTTCTAACGCTTCAGCAGCAAGATACGTGTGAGCAACTCCCGTTGGACAAGATGTAACAGCAACAATTTTCATTTCTTAATCACTCCTTTTTATTAATCAAACTCTAATTCAAAATCATCATCTTCTTTATATACAGATTGCTTTGTTGTACTTTCGACGCTTTGTTTCAAGAGCCCAACCATACAAGTTGTAACAGCTGTTCCTACAATAATGGCGATAATATAGCTTAATCGTCCTTCAACTACAGGTAAGACAATAAGTCCACCCCATGGAGCGAAATTAGATGCCCCAAGAAGCAAAGAAGTGACAGCTCCTGCTGCTCCTCCTACCATAATGGAGGAAATCACTCTTAAAGGATCAGCTGCGGCAAATGGAATGGCTCCTTCTGTAATACCAATGGCGCCCATAATATAAGCTGCTTTTCCTGCTTCACGTTCTTCGACGTTAAATTTGTTTTTAAATAAAGTAGAAGCAAGAGCTAATCCAAGCGGTGGCGTACACCCGGCAACGGCTACAGCTGCTAGGAGCTGTGGATACGTATCCATTACGGCTACGGCGAAAAAGAAAGCCGTTTTATTAAAAGGACCTCCCATATCAAATGCCATCATTGCTCCTAAAATAATCCCTAGCATAATTTTGGAGCTGTCTTGCATGCCGAGTAGCCATTCGCTCAAAGCTTCCATCAAGTTTGCAACAGGTTGACCAATAAACAGGACTACAATCATCCCTGAGATAAACGTTCCTAAGAGAGGAATAATAAAGATCGGTATAACAGTTGCAACTGTTTTGGGTCCTTTAATTTTCTTTAAATAGTAAACAACAATTCCTGCCACAATCCCCGCGACCATTCCACCGAGAAAGCCGCCTCCTAGCTCATACGCAAGATACGCAGAAATAATCCCAGGGCCTAACCCTGCTCTGTCTACCATTGAGTACGCAATGAACCCACCTAATATGGCCACATAAAGGGACAAACCTGCTGTACCAACTTGGGCGAGTGCTCCTAAAAACCCTTTCTCAGGTACAGAGGCTTGCCCTGAAAGCATTACAGAAATGGCTAACAGTACACCTCCTGCAACCGTAAACGGAATCATATAAGAAACACCTGTCAAAAGGTGTTTTTTCATATTTTTCATTAACTCCACCATAATCATCTGCCCCCATTGCTCTTAGTATCTCTTTAGCTTTGAACAGCTTCCGTTAGTAAGCCGTATAGCTCTTCTTTAGAAGAGGCTTTCAGCAAGCTTAAACGGAATTCTTCATCAATTAACTTTCGGCTAATGTTTGCTAAGATTTTTAAATGAACGGTTCCTTCCTGCTCTTTTGGAACACCTATAAGGAAGACTAACTTTATTTCCTCTTCATTGTTATCCCACTGAATGAACGGCTGTGGACGAGCAAAAGCAACAAAAGGTATTTTCACACTTTCTGATTTGCCATGAGGGATAGCGACCGAAAAGCCAATCGCTGTTGAACATTCTTCCTCCCTTTTTAAAACAGACTGCATATAGTGAGAAACCTGGCTTACTTTCCCTAATTCATTAGCTTTTTGAGACAGAGAATAAATTAGCTCTTCTTTATTTTTAAATGCTTCATCTACAACAAGCAGCTCTTTTTCAATCATCCTCTTTTCCTCCTAAAATGTGCAAAATATCGTCTTCACAGCTCGCACGTTCCATCATTTGTAATATTCTTTTAGAATCCAACACTTGATAAAGCTCTCGTAGGATTGGTCTCATACTTTGCTTGTTTTCTACTTTCAAGACGATAAAAAACACAATGGAAACTTCACTTCTCCCCCACCTAATTGGCTCTTTGAGGATGACAACGGAAATACAAGACTTTTGTACAAACTGATTTTCTCCGTGAGGAATGGCCACTTTGTTTCCTAAATCTGTTGAAGCCTTCTGCTCCCGATTTTTCACAGATTCATAGAATTGATCTGTCACGTAGCCTCTTTTTTGTAGACTTGCTGAGACAAATTCAATTACTTCATCTTTACTTGTCATGTCTAGGTTGGTAAAAATCAAGTTGCGGTCAATAGCGTGAAGGAGCTTTTCATGTTGATGTCTAATTTGGTTTTCGTTTTGAAAAATATAATCAAGATAAAAACTATTAAGCTTTTTAGCATCGTTAACATCCATCATCGGAGAAACTAACACAACTTTCTTATTTATATCTTGAAGAGGTATTGTGGAGATGATGAAATCAATATCCAATGCTTCTACATTTACATCTAAAAGCTCTCTATAGGAATAGATAGCGGTTACATAAATTTGGGGAACCATTCGTTTAATCCGGTTAGCAATCAGCTGTGACGTCCCAACTCCACCAGGACATACGACAATCACCTTTTTAATGCTAACGTTTCGTTCAAGGGCAGCTTGAAAGTGAATCATGAGAAAACTGACTTCGTGATCATTCAGCTTTAACCCCGTTTCTTTTTCAATAAAGGATCCTAAAAACCATGTAAATCCAAACATCGCTGAATAGTTTTCTTTAATATCATCCAAAAGTGGATTTTGTACAATTAACCCGTGTTTTAATCTGTATAACATCGGTTTCAGGTGAATAAGAAGCCCATTGTATAATGTTTCATCATGAATGTTAGTTTCAAATGCTTCATTTGCCATCGTGCACAATTCTGCTACAAGCTTCTTTAAAATATCTTGATAGTAAAGTTCAACATTTATTCCAACATGACTTAAGCGAGCTCCTAAAATACTGGTATTTAAATATTGAATTTCTGACTGAGGAATTTCTGTGATGGATAATGAACTAAAAAGATGAAGAGCTTTCTGCACAACTCCATACGTACGCAGAGCATGAAATTCTTCTAACCTCAAGTCTTCTGAAGATGCGACTGTAAAACCATTTGAGATGCGGCTTAGCATAACTGCAACAATCCTTGTTAAATGCTCATAATATTCTTCGTTAAATTTGTAGCCAAGTTCTTCTTCAATGTACTGAATGATACACTGTGATTCTTTCATATCTAGAACCTCTACGGCTGTTTCATCATTATGTTCCATTATGCCGTCTTTAAATAAGGAACAAAGAGCTGTGCGAATATCTTCTTCATTCCCTTTAATTTCTGTCCCAACATTCGATTTGACAAGAGATAAATTAAATGGTGCTAACCACTCTTTAATACATACAAGATCATTGGTAATTGAGCTTATACTTACAAAATATTTCTCTGCTAGCTTTCTATAGCTGGTAGCGGTTTCATTATAAAGTAGAGAAAGAAGGATTTCTTGTCGTCTTCCTTCAATAGATTCTTTTCTAGTCTCTTCATTCTCTAAGTCATAAAGCAATTTTTCATTATCTTCTCCAACAAGTTTAATCCCAACGCCTGATTTTTTCGTCACTTTTGAAGAAAAAGCTTCTAGAAATCGATCAATAGCTTTCAAATCATTATGAAGCGTACGGCTCGAAACTTCGAGCTCCTTAGCAAACGATCCAACAGATCGATACTTCTTGCTTACAATCAATTTCTTCAACAGCATTTTTTGACGAGAAACTAACTCACTCACTTTGATCAACCCCAATCCGGATTGGTTATTCTTATAATAGCACTGTTGAAGCCTGTTGCATGTACCAAACATTTGCAAGGTAGTTGTTGAAAAAATGAAACAGCAAAAAAGAGCCATGTTGAAAACAACATGACTCTTAAAATATTCTTTATCATACCTATAGAGATTGTTTCAGTCTCAGCTACAGTGTCCATCTTTCCTTGTTATCCACCGTGGCGACGCTGATATCGACCACCTTCTATATTTTTCCGGCGGCTTCGTTCTCCGGGCGCTTCTTCTTCTCTGTCATATTTATTCGCTCTTCTTTCTTCATCATAATCCATATATCGTTCCTCTGCTCTTCTTCTCTCATCATAATCCATATATCGTTCCTCTGCTCTTCTTCTCTCATCATAATCCACGTATTGTTCGTCTGTTCTTCTTCTCTCATCATAATCCATGTATCGTTCGTCTGTTCTTCTTCTCTCACCATAAGCAAGGTATGATTCCTCTGCTCTTCTTCCCTTATCATAAGCAGGGTATGGTTCCTTTGAAACAGCAGCTTCTCTTCTCAAACTTCTCAAAGGATTCTTGAATAGTTTCAGTTTCTCTCCCCATCCTTGACCTTTTGCTCCATAACTTTCTCGAGGACGATCGTAAGAAGAATGGCTTTGAGAGTCCTTTTCCCCTTTTTTCAAGAATAAGCTCATTAGCCCCCCCACAATTAACAGAAACAAAGCAACAAGGAGAAGTAAAAGGGAAGTTTCTCTCCATATAGTTGTTGAATAAATTGAAAACAATTTATCTACCAATGAAGGCTTTGTTTGGAAACTTTCTTTAATATTTAAACACCATCCAATAGTCAAAATGGCTGTTGGATAAGTAGAATTTAATTTATACTTATGAGCTACAAAACCAAACGCTAAACCTACAATTACACCTAATAAGATGCCTAAAAGAAAGTATCCTATCCCAAAGCCAAGCAATAGCCAAATTGCACTATTACGGCTAAGGTACTCTCTTTTTACTCTCCGTTTCTTTTTTTCTCCTGATATCATAACCATTAACACCATATATCCGACAAAAAACCAAGCTGTTTCATTGATTGGATTATCTCTATTCATAAAGAAGGCTGCAGCTAGCGTAAGAACATACGGTAACCCAAGCCACAGTAACACTTTGTCCAGTGGTCTCATCCAACTTACAAACATTTTATTTTTCTCTCCCTTCACCAATTCACCAAGGGAAACCTTCTCCCTTGGATAGCGAAATTAATTCCTAGACATATTACGAATGAACGCTCCTATTAGTTTCAATTTATTTGTTGAAAAATAAGTATTTTTGACTTTTCTTAGGTGTGTTAAGAAGGTCGCGTTTTGAACGGGAATGCTAATGAAAAATGTTATTTTAGTTATACACCATTAATTTCTCTCCTGTGATCCATATTATCATAATAAAAGTCGAGATATCTATAGACCTCGACTTTTACCCTTTATATACAAAATTATGTATTAAAACCCTCGACTGTGCCAACTACCGCTATGCATTCCATCAATAAACCCGTGTACAAAATCAGGGAGTTGGAATATAGCAAGGTAAGCAATGATGGTTAGTGTGATGGCTATTTTTAGGAAATCGTATTTTGTCAATGGTGTCACCTTTTCAGTTGATCTAGTTCTTTTGCCTTTTTCAATATTAATATATGATATATTTTCCATTTAATCAATACCTATTTCCACTAGATTATGCATACAAAAAGAAGCCTTTCTCCATAATTGAATTGTTAACAAATCGCTTAGAATATAACAATATAATTAGTGGTTACGAAAACCCTTTAGATCTCTGTTAACTATGTTTTTATTCCTAAATCAATTTAATTCCTCTCAAAGCACTCTTCCTTTACAATAAAAAAAGAAACTCAAGAAATGAGGAAAGGGCATGAGATGCGGATCAAAATGTTTCATTGTTGAAATAGAAGTCGGAGGAGAAAAACAAACGAAGTCAGTAACGGCTAGAACGCCAATAGAAGCTAGAAAAACGATTAGAGGAGCTTACGGAACAGAAGCTCCTATTTTATCGGTTATTGAAGATAAAAAGAAGAACCTTTGATTAAAAACCAAAGGTTCTCATTCTCTCCGTACTCTATTATCTATGTAACTATGAATTCCTATACCATAAAGACAATTATTCTCTAACATACTAGAGAAAACTCCTATCAACTATAAACAGGTCCTCTTTCACTCAATCCAAGCGCCTTCGCCGTTGAAGTATGAATCTCTTTGAAAAGCTTTGGATTCTCTGCTAATGATAAGCCATATGACGGAACCATTTCCTTAATCTTTGGTTCCCAAGCATTTATTTCATCTGGGAAGCATCTTTTAATAACCTCAAGCATAACATGAACAGCGGTAGAGGCTCCTGGTGAAGCACCAAGCAATGCCGCAATTGAGCCGTCCGCAGCACTAACAACTTCCGTACCAAACTGAAGAGTTCCTTTGCCACCTGCTTCAGTGTCTTTAATCACTTGAACGCGCTGACCTGCTACAACTAGTTCCCAGTCTTCGCTTTTCGCCTCTGGAATAAACTCGCGTAGTGATTCCATGCGTTTTTCTTTTGATAACATAACTTGCCCAATTAAATATTTTGTGAGCGACATTTCTTTTACACCTGCTGCTAACATTGTTAACACATTATTTGGTTTCACAGAAGTAATCAAATCAAACATTGAGCCATTTTTTAAGAACTTTGGTGAGAACCCAGCAAATGGTCCAAACAGCAATGACTTTTTGTTGTTGATATAACGTGTATCAAGATGTGGAACAGACATTGGAGGCGCGCCAACTGGAGCTTTTCCGTACACTTTCGCATGATGCTTTTCCACAACTTCCGGATTGTTACAGACCATAAATAGTCCGCTTACAGGGAATCCCCCGATGCCTTTCCCTTCAGGGATACCTGATTTTTGGAGTAAGTGAAGACTTCCTCCACCACCGCCGATAAAGACAAATTTAGCGTTATGGCGTTCTGTTTTACCGCTTTCCATATTTTGAACTTTTACTTCCCATGAACCATCTTTTTTACGATTAATATCTTCTACACCATGTTTATACTTCACATGAACGTTTTGATTTTTTAAATGGTCGAATAGAATGCGTGTTAATGCTCCAAAGTTTACATCTGTTCCAGAATCAATCTTTGTCGCTGCAATTGGTTCTGTTGATGTGCGGCCTTCCATAATTAACGGAATCCACTTTTCGAGCTCTTCAGGATTATCAGAAAATTCCATCCCTTCAAATAGAGGATTTTTCGTCATAGCGTCGAAACGTTTCTTTAAGAATTCCACGTTTCTTCCTCCTTGCACAAGGCTCATATGAGGTAATGGCATGATAAATTCCTGTGGATTTTTAATTAAACTTTTTTTCACAAGATAAGACCAAAACTGTCTTGAAATTTGAAATTGTTCATTAATACGAATTGCTTTACTAATATCTATTGAACCATCCGGTTTTTCGGATGTGTAATTAAGCTCACAAAGTGCCGCATGTCCTGTTCCAGCATTATTCCATTCATTAGAACTTTCTTCCCCTGTTTTTGCGAGCTTTTCAAATACTTTAATATTCCAACCTGGCGCTAACTCTTTTAGTATTGACCCCAATGTTGCACTCATGATACCAGCACCGATTAAAATAACGTCTGTTTGTTCCTGTCTGTTATTCATAATACCCTTCCTTATCCCCTTGTATTTGCAAAAAAGATGCAGTGACTCCCACCCAGGAATCACAAAACCCAAGCGCGACCTCGGAATACATCTTTCTTGTCTCGATGAAAACTTCCCCATATTTTATTATAGTAATTAACAGGTTAAAATATCCACCGTTATCTGATAATTATAAACTATTTAAAGGTTTAAAAAAAGGGTGAAAATGTATTCACTATAACTATTATTTGATGCAACTCTCTAAATCTTTATCCCTATTACTTATCTAACAACCTTTATTCCCCTTATTATTAAGGTTTTAGATGTGTTTTTTATAAAGTCCATGATTATCTTATAAGTACTATGAATATTATTTATAAATCATATTCCCATAACCCAAGCCGACCTTTCGCTGGAATAAAGTTGTCCAACATTTTCATCCCTTCCACTTCCCAAGCATAATATCCAACTTCAAAATCGCCTAAGAAATAGTCGTCTTCTGATACAATTCTTCCGTCTTCTAAAATGGCCCACGTTTCGTTATCTTCAACAACCTTCAAACAGTTTTTAAGCTCGCATACCGCAATAATCATTCCAGTCGGAAGATTTTTTGTTGTGTAGCCTTGTGTATCCAGAAGTGAACTGATGGCTATACGGTTACAGGCTTCCTTATTTATTTTCTTACTTGTGTGAATGGCTAGGGGTCCACGGTAATTTGTTTTCCATGATCTTGTCTCATATGTAGCTTCTCTTAGGACAAAAAGATTTGCCCAAGGTTGAATCATTGATAAAACTTTCATTTAATAGCCTCCAAAGGGTGAAATTCCACTTTTTCTATAGAGTTTCCTTATGGAGCCACATTATAAGTACAGCAAGAAGACTTAAAGGAAAAAAAGCGGAGAAGTTCTAAAAATTATGAAGATAACTGATATATATAAGGTAATTAAGGCCTTGGCCCACTCATTCCTTTTCTTAAGCACAGGATTAATTGAACCAGCTCTTTCAAGTATTCTAGGTATAGTTTTAATTTGTTAAATCAAATGTTCTACACCTCTTATGTACTATCCCTTTGTTCAAAAAGAGGTGATTATAGAATAGTTTTATTAACTCTTATATGCCTGAAGAAGAAATGGTGACAGAAAGCGATCTCGTCATTTTTCAAGCGTTGACGCCCGCTCCCCTCTTTCTTTATACTGAAGTAACCGATTAAAAAGAAACAAGGTGACCCAGATGGATTTTAAAATTAACTTTTTATCATTTTACGTAATACAAGTAGAAGAAAAAGAAGAACAAGCATCTAAACAGTACAAGCATTTTCAAACACTTGATACGGAAGAATATGAGGAAAGCCCAATTAAAGATTTTTTAGACGGCGAGTTCAAGAAAATTGTAAAACGCAAAGTAGATCGACACCCAAAAGCTGAACAAGTCCCAACAAAGCTCGGCTATTTTATTGTTGAGCCAGGACATGATCTTGATTCAAATCCAAATTATAATTTATTTCACCGCACTCGTTTTGCTACTACGAAAGAGGAATTTGAAGAAAACACCGAACAGTTTATTAATGCATATCTTGATACAGCTGCCGTTCGCGGAGGAGCATTTCTAGTTGTATCTGCTGTTCCAAGAAAATATTTTGATCATGCTTTTGTTTTTATTTTAAAGTGTGACTTCGAGCCGAAAGTAGCTTCCATTTCAGATGAATCTACTCTTATTCGTCATGTTGAAATGGCGATTACGACAAAAAATATGAAGTCGATTCAATATCCATATATGCCTGAAGAAGGTATGGTCGAAGAAGGTGAGCTTGTTATCCACCAAGCTTCACATGCCCGCTATTTTGAAGACTTCTTAAAGTTCATCGACTACAACGAGCCAATGCCTGAAGTGATGAAAACGCAAGTAATGGATATGGTGCGTGAACACGTCAGTGAGACGTTTGAAGCTGAAAGTGAAGAACATCAGCAGTTTGAATCAGATATGGAGCTGTGGGCAACTAGTGAAAAGCGGGAGCTGCAAGAACGATTAGATACCCATCAGGTCATGGAAGCGGCCGCTCATATTGTGGAGCATACGCCTGAAGCGGAGTTAAAAATGAAGCTTGGAGAGACAGAGATTAAGGGATTGCTGGCTGATTTCGGGGAGAATATTCATTTAGCGAAAGTGAATGGCCGTTATGTAGCGATTGTGGAAGCCGAATCCATTTTGTTTGAAAAAGGCGCTTCTCCAATTGAGTTTCATAAGCCGGATGATTTGCATGGGATTATTGAGAAAATCAACAATAAGCGATGGGAAGATTAAGGTTTATAAATTGTAAAGCAAGTTAACAACACTGTGTTTATGTGGTTTTTGAACATTTTGATAACCGCAATTGAGAAGATTCAAATCCCCCCACAACTCACATCTTTGCAGATATGTTTTTCGAGGCCCTTACGCATATTAAATAGTAAACTGTTCAAGATCCACTTGATAAAAATCTTCTTTTATTTTTGAAAATATTTAGCGCTTATTACTTAATTTTCATCTTTACTTGCAATCCCTGATTGTTTCTGTTACATTTAAGAAGAATTATTTTTGTTCGGCGAAGATTGATAAGTTAACAACTTTCGTCTGAAGATTTGAGCAGGAATAGTAACACAATGTGTGCATAGCACACGAGGAGGCAACAATAATGGAACAAGGTAAAGTAAAGTGGTTTAACGCAGACAAAGGTTTTGGATTTATCGAACGTGAAAATGGAGACGATGTATTCGTACATTTCTCAGCAATCCAAGGCGAAGGCTTCAAATCTTTAGACGAAGGTCAAGCTGTAACTTTTGAAGTAGAACAAGGTCAACGCGGACCTCAAGCTACTAACGTTCAAAAAGCGTAATTAACCCAAACATACAAACAGATTCTACTCGTAGAGTCTGTTTTTTATTTTCCTCAAAATTTAAAAACATAATAAAAACCCTATTCACGAATGAATAGGGAATATCGAAACAAGAATAGTAATTGGTAAAGCAAATGGTAAACTCAGTATAGCATAGTATCCTTGTAATACCTAATTTTTTTACTATTTAGTGTTTTTCTATAGGCAATTCAATAAAATCATTCTTTCTTGAGCTTCTCTTTATAATAGCAAGAGGATATTTTATGTATTATTTATTAAATGAAACATCAACCTTCTCCTTTAATAGCCTCCAACCCTTGAAATTCTACTTTTTGTGTAGAGTTTTCTAAAAGGATAATATTATAAGCAAAGTAAAAATCATTTATGTACCTTTATAATAGTTAATATAAGAATTTAGTGTAAATGAATTTGTGATCCCTGAATTTCAGCTGCATGGTTAGTTTAAATAGTTTATTTTATAACTGTTCGCTTTAAATAAAGCTAGCTAACTCTTAGGTAAAAAACAACCTGGAAAATCTACGTTTTTGCTATAAGAAAAGCCTGTACGGCTCAAGAACTTTCCCTATGGACGATTGGTTTCCGCAATTGTCCACTACAAAATAATGAGAAATTTTCCAAATAGAGACTAAATTGTCACAGACTACTTCCTGAAAAACTCCTTTTAGTCCCCTCTCTCAGCTAGAATTTCCCTCCCCCTACTTGCGCTGACTCCCTAAACTTTCGCTGGTCAACCTCGAAAAGCAGCATAATCCTCACTTTTTTGTATCCAACTTATTGAATCGAATCCATAACCCTTAACAAAACATAGGCTTTTGCCATTCGATCTTGCCTCTTTAACCTCTTCAAAGGGCGTAGATCAGTAACACTTCTAATTTCTATATCATTTTCTGAAGAATCATCTCAAATTGATATTGGTTTAATCTCAATTTGAGATGTATAATAAAAACAAGAAAAAGAAAACGCTTTCAAAACTTAAACACTTTGTTACTTTTCATACTATAAGGAGGATTTAAAATGAGCCAAGCTGAAAGAAATTCAAAAGCACAGAAATTAATTGAGCAACAAAAATTTAATGAGAGAGAAATTTCTAATATGACAGATCCACAAATTGAATATTATCACTGGCTCTATTTTGATGATTCTGTTTATGATTATATGTAACTCAAATATAAAATGAGAAAAAGCGGGAAACCATTGATCATTCAAGGTTTCCCGCTTTTATTTTTATTACTTTTACAAATCATTTTTTGCAAACTTGTTCTTTAGCAAGGAGGTGAACGTCCTACTTCGCTTTTACTTTGAATGGGGACACTTCTACTGTTCTCCTATTACATCAAGATTCTTTGACTCAAAGTGATCAAGCAATGCACGCACTTCATCTGTTGACTCTGTGCTCATTAATTGATTTCTTAATTCACTTGCCCCTCTGAATCCACGAACATATATCTTAAAAAAGCGATGAAGCGCCTTAAACGGACGTAGCCCTAAGCTTGAATATTTATCATGGAGATCCAGATGCAACCTTAAGAGATCAAGCAATTCCTTACTACTATGATCTTTCGGCTCCTTTTCAAAGGCAAATGGATTGCTGAAAATACCACGCCCAATCATCACTCCATCAATACCATATTGTTGAGCGAGCTTTAAGCCAGTTTGACGGTCAGGGATATCCCCATTGATTGTCAACAGTGTATCTGGTGCCACCTCGTCACGAAGTTTCTTAATCTCTGGGATTAGCTCCCAATGAGCATCTACTTTGCTCATTTCCTGTCTTGTACGCAGATGAATGGAAAGATTGACAATGTCTTGTTTCAAGATGTGTGTTAGCCAGTCGCGCCATTCGTCTACATCTGTGTACCCAAGCCTTGTTTTGACACTTACGGGCAATCCTCCTGCTTTTGCTGCTTGTATTAAATCTGCCGCAACTTCCGGACGAAGGATAAGGCCACTTCCCTTCCCGTTCTTTGTTACGTTAGGTACAGGACAGCCCATATTGATATCTATACCCTTATAGCCTAGCTCCGCCATACCAATACTCATTTGGCGAAAATATTCAGGCTTGTCCCCCCATATATGGGCTACAATTGGTTGTTCATCTTCTGTAAAAGTCAAACGTCCACGCACACTTTGCATCCCATCTGGGTGACAATAACTCTCCGTGTTTGTAAACTCTGTAAAAAACACATCAGGTCTAGCTGCCTCACTCACTACATGACGAAAAACAACATCCGTCACCTCTTCCATTGGTGCTAGTATAAAGAAAGGTCGTGGCAAATCACGCCAAAAATTGTCTTTCATATTTCAATTCCAATCCTCTCACTACGGGATACGGGGCCAACCCGCTATCCTAAAATTAAAAAGCAAGATGTCCTTGCTTCTTTTACACTTATACCATATTTAATCACTTTTTATCAATCTGATTGAACTGTTTATCTTAACAAAGTCGGGGTTTGGATAGGAAATGTTTATTTTAACTTCGCAATCTTTGTAAAACTAAAATATCTCCTGCTAAAATTCACCCCATCAACTAGCATTTCACTGTTCGAGTTAAAATAAAGTTTTGCTAAAAATACGGAAAAGAAAATTGGAAGAACACTGGATTGACAAGGGTTAAACAATAAAAAGAACCCGAAATCGCAAAAGTACTTTTTAACGAAATCAGGATCAAAATGGCAAATGTTTATTTTAACTAGCAAGAGCATTTTTTAATTAGGCAGCTGCAATTACAAATCCGTCACGATTTCAACATCGTCTACCCCAAACTTTTAATTATCGTTAAAAGATTTCGGTTCTCAACCTGTCCAAATAACCCCTCCATTGCTTGATACACTTCCTCTACATCTTCCCAATTATTTATGACTGTGCTGTCTGAAAAAACACGCGTATATCTAGCTGTAGGCTGTTTTGATTTCACAGAAAAACTTACTCCCATTTCCTCGAGCTGCTTCACAATTAACAACCGTTTCTCTACAACTAAAGGTCCTAATTCTAAAATTAATTTTAGGCGGCCATCCTTTAATCGTTCAAACCAGTAAGTGAAAGTACTGTCATGCCACCACCATTTCATGCGTGTTGGACCATATACTTTCTCAAGGTCTCTAAAGACTGGAACAAGAAATGAAGAGTTATAATTCTGTATTTTATAATATTCTTCAGAAATCCCTCGATTCAGCACAAATTTAATAAAAGCATCCCTTGGGATCATTCGTTGTTTTGACCTAGTATCTAGAATGCTTTCTTCTATAAAGTCAACTTCGTAACAATCTTGCTCTTTCTCCTTTAAGTTTTCTATAGTAGCTGCAATTTGTGCTAATAACTCATTAAAACTGTCATTGTTATATAACTTTTCCATTCCCTCTACAATCTTTTGTTTATTAGCCCAATCATCTATAGATGTTAATTCAGTGTAAATTTTAGTATACTTTTTCCCTTCTAATTTTGCAGAAGTACGGAAAAACACGCCTTGATCTTCAAGAACATTTAACAACTGCAGACGATTTTCATAAGGAACTGGACCTACCTCTACATTAATCTTTAAGTAATCATTCCAAGTTCGCTCAAACCAAATGATTAAACCAGATCCTAGCCAATACTCTGCTTCCGGTTTCCCTACTATATCCTCAAAATCTAGCCACTCTGGAAGAATGAAGTTAGGAACTCTTATATGGGCATTATAAACTTCTTCAGGGAGTTCTTCTATATGAGCAAATTTTAGAAATGCTTGACGTAAAACATTACTTCCAATAGTGAAAATATAATCTATTGTCTTTTTCTTTTTTTCATAAATGCGTTTTAAAGCAGATTGTTCATTCACTGATAAATCATTAATCCCATTGTATAATTCTTTAAACCGTGGTTGTTTACGAAGCTCCTGATGTTGGCTTACAAATAAAAGATCAATAGCTTTTTGATTCATTTGATACACTTTAAGTGCCATTTCTATTGATTCATTATCTTCAACTAGTTCTTCACGTAAGATAGCTGTATAGTAGCTAAGGAAATCATAGATATTATCCGCTATTACTTCATGATTTAACTCTAAATGCTGAGTGATAATATCCATTACATCATAGTAATCTAAAGACCAATAATCAGGATGTGAAGGTGCATCACTTGCTATTGTAAGGTATACAGGTACTATCGTGTAATCACTATACTGAGTTTTTACGTAGTCCAAGTAATCCTTTAGCTGATTCTCTGACTCTGAAGCGTGGAACTTATTTTCTATAATAAGAACTACTTTGAGTGCAGGAAGTTCTACTAACAGATCAATAAAGCGCCCTGTAGATGTTTTTACTTCACGATAAACTACTGCATCTGTTAAAGAAGAATAGAGAAATGGTAAGTAATCTATAGTTTCTAACTTTTCTTCATTCTCACTTCTTGTAATTAAACGCGATAATAGTTTTTTTATAAAAAAACTCCCAAACTGATGATTTTCATCTGGATCTATTAACCACCCTAAAACATTTGAGTGGCGAATTTCAAACTGGCTCACCCTTAGTACCTTTAGAGGGTTAAATTGATGAAACTTCTTATGTAAATTTGCAAATTCCGTTGAGTGTTCAAGTTGTGCAATTGATTCGAATGTGTAACTCATGTGTAATCCCCCGGTCAGAAACTCGCAAACTAAAGCTATTTTATCGTTTTAATTTTTAATAATCTATTTATTATCCTCATTTATCATATCTTACAAAATAAAATTTTTGTACTCTTTATAATTCAATATTTTTAAAAAATGTATTTATAGCATAAAACTATAGAAAATTTTAATCTCTACGCTGGCAGCGTAGAAGTCAGGGGGTTAATCCCCTTATATTTCTATAAACAGTAGCAGCTAAAACCTTGATAAATCAAGCTTTTTTCTATATAATATGCTATTTGTTTTTTAGTGGTACAGATTTTCTGGGGACACATTGGGGACAATTGGATCTATAAAGGGATTTAGAAGTAATTTTATGATTCTAGATCTCTTTTTTCATTATTAGTGAATAACTTAATTAATTTCTTATAATTTATCATTTTTTCCCAGTTGTTAATTACTTCTTGGAAGCTGTCTTGTAAATATTCATTAAAAGTTGTATATCTTTCTATTTCCTCTTTGGTTATACCACTCCATCGAATAACTTTATATTCCTCTACTGTGCTTAGGCAGTAGACAAACTCATCAACATTTTCTATTACAATATATTTTTTAGGTAAACTCTGTTTTCTACGCCGCTCTGTTTGTTCAATAACAGATGAGCCATCTGCTTCTCCCTCAACACCAAGTATATCAACTCCACAAATGCCTCCAGAACCATATTTTTTAACGTATTCTCTATATTGTGGTGGAAAATTCACTTCTAACCCAATTTCTTCCTCTATTAGGGCCTCTTCAGAAGCTTCTCCAAAAAAATCTTTATCTTCCTCGTATCCACTTATCATTTGTAAAATTTTATTATTCATAGACTAGCCACCTCATTCTGGAAGTTACAAATTGTAAGAGTTATTCATACGGTACAGTACCAATAAATTTCATCTCTATATTTTTAGATTTGTCTTCACTTTTTACTTCACTATATTTAAAATTATAAAGCACAATAACAGAATTAATATCGTGTGATAAACTCTCGCTATTTATTAATTCTTTTATTCTAGGGATAAATTGTTCACTATAAGAAAAATCACTTAAAATATCTTCTATATTATTTTGAGGATCTTCGTTAAAACAAATTTCAATGTTATCTTCATCATAATAGCCAAATTCAAAGTTCGTACCAAACTTCGAGTCTATTGCATCTCCATCTTTTGTATATCCTATATCAACATATTCCTCAAGATTTTGAAATGATTCAGAAACTCCAAACCACACGGAAACCATTCCATAAAACTCCATATTATCACTCCCACTTTTTAAGAAAATGGTTTGCATATTCTTTACTATGTATTCGCTATTTTAGAATACCACTATAATCTTATTAAGAACCAATGGAAACCTTTTCTTCAAACGATATCCCAAGATAACGGTACTTTATATAAACTGTATGGATTGCTTTATTATGCAGGGCACTAATTCCATAAATCTCATAATTTTTGTTATCCACATCCTTCTCTCGCTCAGAGAAAGATGTTTTAGTTGGAATAGTTACATTCTTTATATTTGTGAATCCAAACTCTCTTGCTTCTTTACTATGGAAATCTTCAGTTATGACCAATCCTTTGAAATCGTTACTAACCTGCACCTTAGCTTCTACAGGTTTTTCATTATTGTTGACCGAGACATTTAATATCTTCATTTTGCTAAACCCTGTGTTGCCAATTCCGACAACAACAGATTTTTGACTTTGACTCATACCAAGTGTATTTATTTCTATAGGCGGATTAAACTTTATAAAGCTATAGAAACCAACAGCAGCTATTACTATAACCAATGCAAAAATCCATCGTTTCTTTTTCAAGTCGTACTCTCCCTTCAAACTTATCTAGAATTTTATACATTAACTTGCTATCCAAGTTTCCCCTTCTATATTTCTTGCCAGCAAATCTTCTAATTAAGGTAACGTTCTTATAAAAAATATAAAAACAGCCACTCTATCGAGAAAAGGCTGTTTTTGTTATTCCATTCTCCCCAATAATTAACGAAGGTGAAAGCATATATTAGCCCATTCACTTCAAAACTTCTAATCACTCAGAATATGTTTCTCCTTTTTTTAAGTCCAAAATATGATTGTTTATCGAGAACGTATGATTATTTATCCACTTCACATCAGCATGATCCATTCTATAATCGTCGTAAACTGTTTTCTCAAACCATAGTGGACCATCTAATTTACCTAGGACACCAAACGATGTTGTGGCTCCGCCATTGGTAAGATAAAATTCTATTTTGTAGTTGTTATTAGGGGAATGGGTTGTTTTAAACAAGTCCTCTGAGACAAAAAACACACGAAGTGCCACAAGAAAAAGAATGAGAAGAAGTAATGATGAGAAAATAAAAGTAAATAAACTTCTTAATCTTGATCGTTTATTCGTTTCATCTTCAAATCCGAACAGCCCTAAAATTAAGGCTACCAAGGTAAATATCCAAAGAATATAAACAGGCGGAGCTACTGACCAATCTGAAAAAACTAAGCTCAATGAAAATATTAAACATATTAAACATAAATAAAAAGACCATAAATTGTATCTTCTTGCCATAAAAACTTCCTTTCGTTATATTACCTTATTCAATACTCATTTTCCCTAGCTAAACAAACTTTTGTATATATAATACCATAAAAGTAAATTTTACCCTTCAGTAATATAGTTATAGTCTTTACAATTAACCTCCTGCACTTTTTATTACAAACAATTCCTCCCTTTTTTAAGCATAAAAAAGGAGTTGGCGTAATGCCTTGCCTTGTAATTGAGAAAATGACTTTATTAGGAACTTTACGTTTTGCTAGAAATGATGTTGTTGAAGCAGCTACTGTTTTTATTGGAGCGACATTGAATGCTACTGCTCTTGTATTAGCTGTAAAACAACAGAAACAGAAAGAGTCTGAGCAAACTACATAACTTCTTCACAAAAGAGACTTCGGTCTCTTTTTTATCTTCCATAGGTAAAGTTAACTTTACTTTATGTAAATATATGTTTACTAATTGTAACAAAATGGTATAATTCATTTATAAGAAAAAAGCAGGAGGCCTGCCTGTGTTAATAAATAGAGTGAGAGAATATCGAGTAGTACGCGATATTACACAAAGAGAGTTAGCTGCAGCTGTTTTAATCACTCGTCAATCTCTAATTGCGATTGAGAAACAGAAATTTAATCCGAGTTTGGAACTTGCTTTAAGGCTTTGTAAATTCTTTGATTGTAAAGTAGAAGATCTTTTTGAGTTAGTTGATGTGGAGGAGGATAAATAATGAAGAAAGCATTCAACTTAATCGGAACTTTTGCAGCAATATTTATTTGTACTCAAATATTTACTTACTTCGAAATGAACGGATATACGTGGAACAAGAGTGATTTTATAGATCTACTTCTTTGGTCTTTTGGCGTTATGATTGCTTATAGTGCTCTTGTTTTTTTATTTCTAAGCATTAAAAAACCAAGCTCCAAATCAAAAGAACCTGATAGTGATGAGAGAACGGAAAAGATGCACTTTAAGTTTACAGGTTTTCTTTTTATTATTTCTAATGGTATCCTGTTAATTGGTTCAATGCTCATAAAATTCACAGGCCAAAGCGCTATTCCAATAGATTATATTACTTTTTTTGCTTTTATCGTCCTATTCATTAATCTTTTTTTAGCTCCTATAGTCATTAAAAAACTATAAAAAACAAGGAAGCGCCGCTCCCTTGTTTTTTATGTTCTTTTATAGGAGTAATTATTATGCCCTGCTCTCCTCTCTATCCTATATCAAGATTTTCCCCGTGCATCTCCATCACCATTTTTTTAAATTCTTCCTCTGTAATTTCCCCCGTAAATCTCCGATGAATGAGTTCAACTTTTTCATCTGTAAACTCCAAGCCTTCCACTGCAAAATTTGCTTTTACGTTCCCCATTGCCCGATCAAAATCAAAGTTTTTATTTATATTCACTCATCATTCCCCCTTATCAAAATATATGTATATCGTATCTCTTCTACATTCTAATATTTCCCATTTAAAAGGAAAAGGGCTATTTACAGCCTCTCTTTAATTTCATAAAGTTTTGCTTGGGTTTTCATTTCTCTTCTTTCTCCGAGGAGGTAAAACTAACTTTCTTTATTATAAAACTTGTAACCAAGATACTTTTTTCGCATTTTCCCCCGCATTCCTATGACCTTTCTCTCGCTTCACAATCCAAACCTTGTTGAGAACGTAAGAAACAGGTATGATAGAGCCTGGAGTAAATACATATGATATAAGAAAAGCAGTTATTGTGGAGGGGTTTATTGTGGTTTTAGAGATACCAGAGAGAATTAATTTGTACAAAGAGCTGAGGACACAGGCAAAGAAAAATCCGAAGAAAGTCATTTTAGAGGATTTAAACGGTGCTTTAACATATAAGAAAGTTTTATTAAGCGTAAATGTTTTAAGCCAGAAGATTTTACAAGCAACAAATGGAGAAGAAAGGGTTGGTCTTTTCCTACCGAACGTTACAGGGCAAGCCATTGCGCTCTTTTCCCTGTTTAAAAACGGGCAAGTTCCGTGTATCTTGAATTTTTCAATGGGTGCGCAAAGCTTGTTGGATTGTATTGAGACAACTTCTTTGAAAACGGTAATTACCTCAAAAACATTTATCAAAGTGGCTGGACTTAGTATGGTTATTGAAGAAATGGAAAAGAAAGTACATATTATTTACGTGGAAGATTTAAAAGACAATCTTGCGCTTTCACATAAAATCAAAGGGTTTCTCGAAACGAAAATATCTTGCCCTGTAAAAGCTTCCAAAGAAGAAGTGATTCTGTTTACATCAGGGACTGAAAACAAGCCAAAAGGTGTTGTTTTGTCACATCGAAATGTATACGCGAACATCAAGCAAGCGCTCGAAGTGATTGACATTACGGAAGACGATAAGATTTTCAATCCCCTTCCACTCTTTCATTCTTTCGGGATGACGGTGTGCATTATTTTACCGCTTATTTTCAATGTAAAAGCGTTTCTTTATCCGTCACCGCTTCATTATAAAGAAATTCCGAAAATGATTAAGAAACATAAGAGCACGATTACGATTGCGACCAATACGTTTTTTGATCAGTATGCGAAATATGCGGAGCCGGACGATTTTGCCTCATTGAAGTATGTGGTCGCTGGTGGTGAAAAGCTCAAAGAAGACGTGTTTGAAACGTATAAAAAGAAGTTCTCAATTGAAATTCTGCAAGGCTATGGAGCAACCGAAACGTCTCCAATTATTGCGCTAAACACGCCAACATATAATAAATTCGGCAGTGTTGGAAAGATTCTTCCGTTAATGGATGCCAAAATTGAGAAAGTTGAAGGCATTACAGAAGGCGGAAACTTGCTTGTGAAAGGGCCTAACGTTATGAAAGGCTATATGATTCATAATGAAGGCTTTATTCCGAGCAGCGAATGGTACAATACAGGCGATATTGCGAAAATTGATGAGGAAGGTTATCTTCATATCCTCTCTCGCTTAAAACGTTTCTCCAAAATCGCTGGTGAAATGGTATCGCTCAACGGAGTTGAGGATCTAGCCTTCCAATGTTTTGGCGACTCTAATTTCTATGCGGTCAGCGTTCAGGATAAGCGAAAAGGAGAAAAAATTATTCTCTATACTACAGTTCAGGATGTTGACAGTAAGGAGCTGCGAAAGTTTATTAAAAGTAAGAAAGTCTCTTCTCTATATATACCGAGTCAAATTCATACGATTGATTCAGTACCGCTGCTTGGGAGCGGGAAGGCGGATTATCGGAAGTTGGAAGAGATGGCGGCTAAGCTGTAAGATAGCTTAAAAAACTAAATGAAATCCCTCACTGGTTGTCTTTTGACTAGTGAGGGATTTCATTTAGCTTTATTCTCGTTGACTTATGTAGAAATGTTTTGAGTCTTAAAGAGAAAAGGGACTCTAAAATTAGAGTCCCTTTTTCTCTTTATTTTATTAATGTGTTGCTTCCTTCTTTTGAAATCCAATAAATAAGAAGCAAGTCATCAATGCTACCGCAGCAACAATCATAACACCCATAAAGCCTAAAGCAGCCATAAATACATCTTCTCCAGGATAAGAAGGTTTTAAAGTGATGTATTCATATAACCCATACATACCTAATAGGACATAGAAGCTACTTCCGATACTAGCCATTGTGAGTCGACTTTTCTTAGAACCAACCCAAGCTGCACTAAATGTTGCCCATGCCAAGATGCATGATAGTGTCCCTAATCCAAAAATCACAATATGAAGATAAGGAATATAGATTTCTGTAATCATAAGTGTAAAGATCAAAAGAGCCACAATAGCTGTCATCAGAGTATTCCATAGAAACAATACAATGCCGCTTGAATATGGATTATGAAACCAAGATTTTTGTTGTAGACTCTTTACCAATTTACTTTCTTGTTTTACCAAAGAAAGAACTTTTCGTCTAAAGACTAATAAAAGCATAATTCCAATCATGCCTAGTAAAAAAATCGAGCTAATACCCAATTTCATCACCATCCTAAATATAATTTGATGATACTTGGTATATGTACTAACTAACACTAAGGAAAGTATTATAATCAATGTTAAAATATACCACAAACATATAATAACATAAAAGGAGGAACAATTTAATCTGTTCCTCCCTTTTTTAATTTATTAATATCTACTATAAAGCGATAAATAACATACAAAACTATATAACCCGCTATAATCCATCTACTAGTTGAACGGGATAGTTCCATAGGACCCCAAACAAAAAGAAATAAGGCAAGAAGAATCCCTACTAGAGCAAATATAAGCTTTTCTATAGCTTTTGGATTCAAACCCTATTACCCCCTTTTAGATACAGAGATACTTATTTACTTTCTCTCGTTTCCTATTACCTTATCTTTCAAACTAGCCTCTTTCCTTATGAAACAGTATCTAAAATTCATGAAAAACCTGTTAAGTATCATATACTAATAGTAGCAATACTTTTCCAAATATGTTGGAGCCTCTAAATATACTTATCGATTAACAAATGATGATGGATTAAGAGGAAGAGGAACTTCTAAAAACCGATATTCTGTTGCTTCATAAACATAAAAGGACAAGTCTAATAACTTGTCTTTTTTACTTGTTCGCTATTTTATCCTTTATCCATATTAACGAGAAGCTCTTTCCTCATATAGAGTGTAATTAATACTAAAAAATAAGTTGTATTTGATAAAGGCTCCTCATAATTTTCTATTACTAAAACTTAAGGCGTTTTAGACATACCGTAAAAGTTGTCTTTTCAAAGGGTATACTATTTAAAAATATACTTCCTCCCATTTGCTCTACTAACCTTTTAGTAATGGTTAGTCCTAATCCACTTCCTTGGTAATGGGTATTCCTTGAGTCCTCCAAAGTATACATTCGTTCAAAGACTCGATCTTTATGTGATTCATTTATCCCTTTTCCTTTGTCTGACACTCCTACACAAACATCCTTTTCCATTATGCTAATCTTTAAACCAATCATTTTACCATGGGCTCCATATTGAACAGCATTAGAAATTAAATTATTTAGAACCCTCTCAATAGCACCTTCATCTCCGCTAACAAAGACAGGTTCTTCTGGTATATCAATAACGACCTCGAATTCCTTATTTATTAGAATTTCGTAATAGTCCAATATGATTTTTCGGCTAATCTCGCATATATCAATTCTTGAAGAGCTTAATTTTTTATCTCCGGACTCTAGTTTTACAAGTTCAAAAAAGCGGTTTATTAAATCTAAGACTTCTACAGTTTTTAAATTAACGGTTTTTAATAAATTCATAATCTTTTCTTGAGTTAAGTTTTTATCATTATTTATAATTTCAATATAACCTAGAATAACGGTTAGAGGCGTCTTTAAATCGTGGGAAATATTTGATAGCATTTTCCTCATTGAAAGCTCTATACTGTTATAATTCCCTATGACCTTTTGATTGTGGTCTAAAAGACGATTTATTTGTATTAACAAGGATTTTATATATTTATCGTTCGTGTAAAGCAATAACCTCTCGCCTGTTTCTTCACTAACAATTTTTTCAAGTTTATTTCTTATGTATTTAACTTCAGCCCTTTGATTTACTCGACTTCGGAAAAGAATTATATTTATACCTACAGAGCATATTAATAAGATGATCACTAGATAAAACATTTTATAAATCCCCTAACTTATAACCAATCCCCCACAACGTCGTTATGTAATTTGGATGAGATGGATTGTCCTCAATTTTCTCCCTAAGTCGTCTAATATGAACATTAATTACATTCTCATCTCCGTGATAATCATCTTCCCATACAGTTTTATAAAGTTGAGACTTGGTATATACCTGCGAAGGATTGGAAACAAGTAGTTTTAAGATATTAAATTCTTTTGCCGTAAGATTAATCTTTTTATCGAGTTTTTTCACAGAAAACCCCTCTATATCAATACTCAAATCTCCTATTCTCACAGTCTTGTTTTTTCTTTCTTCCTTTTCTGCCTTTGGTGCTTGGGAACTCTTATAGTATCTCTCCCTTCTAATCGTTGCCTTAATTCTAGCTAATACTTCGAGCATAGAAAAAGGTTTGGAAATATAATCATCAGCTCCAAGGCCAAGGCCAAGTGCTTTATCTACATCTTCATCTTTTGCAGACATAATAAGAACGGGAACCATACTTTTAGAACGAATCATTCTTAGACATTCCATACCATCTATTTTCGGCAGCATAAGATCAAGTAATATAACGTCAAATGTTTGGGTGTTCAATAACTCTAAAGCTTCTTCCCCATCAAAAGCCGCTGTAACTTCAAACCCTTCCTTTGTTAAACTTTCATTAACCATATCGCTTATAAACTGATCGTCTTCTACAATTAATATTCTGTGACTCAAAGTTTTCCACTCCTCAAATCTTTTATATAGATTAATATTCTTGTTTCACCATAAACACCAATTTTTTAACAAGTATTTCACTCCCATTATAAACCTTTTTTATCCAAAATTATTATATTTTTCATAATATGTTATTTAAAATCCAAATAAACAAAGCAACCAATTTTCACTGCAATAGCGAAAATTGGTTGCCTAGTGTTGTTCTCTTTATCTCAAAAAAGGATTAACAAACTCTTTCATGTCAATATTTAATTCGTCAATTTCTTCATAAGCTTCTTAATAGTTAGTTTGCTACATTTATCGCTCCATCCTCACTTGATAGACTCAACTTATTAGTTCCCTCTCCAATTTCACCTTTTTTCAGTTCCTTGGTATTCTGACTTTTCTTAAGTCCATCTAGATTAATCGTTATATCAGATTTACTCTTAGCAGCAACTGTTAGGGAAGTTGGAGCCTTTTTATAAGAAACTTCAATATCACCTGCTTCAGTATCTACCCCTAAGGATTTCCCTTCATTTATATCCTTAATTGAAACTACGCCATCTTTTGAGGTAACCTTTAGCATAGAACTACTTACATCTTTCAGATAGTTATCACCGCTTGTAGAAGTTATGTTTAACTTTTCAACAGAACTATCTTCAACCCTTAATGCTCCATCCTCAGATACAAACTTCCCTGTAGTGGCCGAAACACCTTTAATTTTCCCATCCCCTGCATTGTTTTTAACTACAATATTATTAGTTGAAATTCCCCTCATTTCTATATTGCCATCTTTATTAGTTAATTCAATATTGTTTACGCCTACTTTGGGGAGATTAATATAAACGGTGCCTTTCTTACCAAAAGTAAAACCTCCCAAAAAGCCAGCGTTTCCTTGATCTTTTTGTTTAATGACTAGCGCTGCTCCATCTTTTTTGAATGTAACAGGATTAACCTCTTTTTGTTTACCTTTAGCAGAAACCGTTACTTTGTTTGAACTACTCTCTTGAAACCTTACATCCCATGAATCACTATATACTTCTAGTGTTTCAATCTTCTCTGCATTATAAGATTTACTTTTTTTAAAACTTTTCGCCTCTGCACTATATGTATAGACACCAAAAGCAACCACTCCAACAACAGCGAGTGCTGCAACAGTTCCTATAACTTTTTTCAATTCTCTTCCCCCTGACTACATGGTAAAAATCATTATGTTCTTATTTATAGCACATCAATTTTATCCACTTTGCAATAAGAGAGGTAGCCAGTTAAAAGTCCAAATAAACATAGTGTAGTAGGAATGACGATGAACTGACTTAAACTGAATTCCTCTCCCCCAGTGGAAACCGTCGAGTTAATCAAGAGACCAATTATGACAGCCCACGTAATTGTAGCAGCAGTTGATTTCTTTCTCATCCCAAAAAATAAAGGAATTAGACTTATACCAGCCATCATAACAGCGTTAATAAGAGTTGAGGGTATGGTAGAAATAATTTCATTCATCTTAACAGGATTCTCAACTAAATATAAATGTGGACTGACGAAGAAAATTAGCAAACTAATAATAAAAGTAGCCATAACAATACTTACAAAACAGAATATTAATACAATAAGTAATTTAGCTTGCATTAACTTTTTTCTTTGTAAAGGATAAGTAAATAGCAAATGAATGGTTTTATTTTTATATTCATCAATGACTAAACGAGATAGAAGTACAGCAGAGAAAGTGATAAATACAATTCTAATAAAGATATTAGTTAAAGTCATAAAATCTGTGTAAGTAGGAAACATAGGCTCTATTTCCTTTCTAGATCCCCAGCCCATAAGAGCAACCAATCCAAAGATAACTAAAATCCAAATTGCTACTATTTTAAAATACTGTGACAAGTGATGTTTCTGATACTCTAATTTCATAAGTTTCAACATTTTAAATAGCCTCCAGTAGTGGAATTTAAGATGCTCTATCTAAGGCTTCTTAAGTTTAAAAAGATGACCCCTAGTAAAAACACTTATATAAAATTTAATTATTTGTACTTTTCAAAAAAATTAGTATAAGGTAACCTGATTGAATTAAACGCTTATTCCTTCCCCATTCATTGAACTTAAAAAATACTCTTCTAATGAACTATGTTTTTTATTAATACTTTCTATACCAATATCATTCATAACAAATACTTTAGAGATTTCTTGCTGAGGCAAAACGGTTTCATAAATACGGATGATCTGTTCACCAATAATTTTAAAGTTTCTTATTCCTAACTTTTGCTCTAAAATATACACGGCTTTCTTTATATTTTGAACTTTCACTTCTATATACTCTGTTTGCTTTCCGTTAATACTCTTCATAGAGACTTCTTTGATTAACTTGCCGTTTTGTATAATACCAACCGTATCTGACATCTGTTCCATCTCGGCTAGAATATGGCTAGAAACTAATAGTGTGATTCCATACTCTCTACAAAGTAATTTAAAAAGGTCTCTTAGTTCTTTTATACCTATAGGATCTAGTCCGTTGATTGGCTCATCTAAAACTAGAAGTTCTGGTTTCGTTGAAATAGCTCGAGCGATTCCTAACCTTTGTTTCATCCCTAATGAAAACTCTTTAACTTTTTTATTTTCGATATTATGGAGTTTCACAAGCTCGATAGCGTGGTCAATAGATTTCTTATCGTAATATCCCATATATTCACAATGGAAGTACAGATTTTCTTTAGCAGTAAGGTTGTCATAGAAAATTGGATATTCAATAATGGTTCCCATTCGCTTGAGAACTACAAATGACGTTTCTGTTAGTTTCTCACCGAAAATCTCAATTTCCCCACTTGTTGGTTTAATTAAATTAGTAATCATTTTCATAATGGTTGTTTTACCAGCGCCATTGGGGCCTAAAAATCCGTAAATCTCCCCTTTTTTCACATGCATATTAACTCCAGAAACAACTTCTTTTCCTTTAAATGATTTTGTAAGTTGGTTCGTTTTTAAGATGTATGTCATTTACTCTCTCCTTTCAACTTATATTCTTATTATATAAAACAAAGCTCTCTTTTCTCTTAAACAATTCTTACTTTTTCCTTAAGATTCATTTTTTTACAGTTAAACCCCATTAATTAAGCTGTTTTTTAGAAAAAGCCATCTAAATTAGATAAGCTCTTTTCATTATAATAATATAATTCCTACTTTATAGATGAGGGTAAAGCAATAAAGAAAAGGGACTGAAGATTTAGGGACTAGGAGTGATCTGAAATAGCCTTCTTCACTCATTTTTAGGTGTGAAGAAGACTACAAATGTTTTAATATATGGAAAATTTATTGTAGAGGTTACATAGATTCATTCATATATTCTTGGAATACTTATTTAGTAGATTTAAGCAATGTCTCGTACTTCTGAATCTCTCGCTACCCTATACTTCAATATAACACTCCCTTCTAATAATTGTTTATGATGAACGAAGGACAATATAAAGCCCACCTTGATTTCTATCAAAGTGGGCTTTGTACTGTCCTAGTCTACATTCTCTTATCTATTCTGTTTTCTCTTTTATTGACTTCATATGTTATCTAAATCTATTCCTTAAATCTTTCTGGAATTTTATTTTTCCATATTAACAAAAGCTGTCTAAACTGCTCTGTTTCTATTGTATTTGTATGATTTTCTTCAATTGGAAACAAATCCTTTACAATTGTACTTTCTTTATTTATAGATACACTTGTAATATTTAATTGTATCTCATAGTTTTCATATACTTCATTCATTACATTATCAACATATGTAATATATTCGTCTATATCCTCTTCAGTAGAAATATCTTCCACAAAGTCAGAAAATAACTCTATATTTTTCGGTAACTTTATCCTTAACATGTTAAGGTGATCTCTATAAAAACTATAAGAATAGTTCATTCTTAACCTCCCTTATAAACTGGAAAAGCAGTAATAATTGTACCTTTTTTATTTAAACAAATTATAATTGGAATTCCAGATGCACTTACCCCAGAGTACCTATTGCCTTTAATATATTTTTTATTTTCAAAGGCTTCATTTATCGCTTGTAGTACTTGAACTCTATCCCATTCTTTAGGAAAGAAAGAAGATTTAAAAGTTTTTTCCTTCCCCTCAACCTCTACTTTAGCTTCATATACTCCATTGCTATCCGGTTTCTTTTCTGTACCAGGAATTATTTTTCCTCCCATCATACTTTCATGATGATAACCAACCGCCTCGCCTCGCCAATTAATTTCCCCATGGTAAATATGTTTTATAGTTTTCAAATTATATTTATTTTCTCCTACGCCTTTTTTAGAAAAACTCCAATACATATCCTTAGCATTCTGTAAATAGCGTCCTAGATATCCCGTCGCTAAAGTATTTACAGGTGGTCTTCCTCCTGCAAACGCAGGTTGTAAGGCAGGCACCTTTTGATTTACAGTTGCTTTGTGAACTTCTTTCATTCCCTTAGCTGTTTTGGATACGGCTCCTGCACCTTTAACAGCTAAACCTTCCCCTTTATCTCCAATAGCCGCAAGTCCGATCTCTGTCCCCGCATAAGAGAAAAAGTGACTGCGGCTATAGGCGTCACCGTGAATAAGTTTCTCATCTACCGCAGTAACTACCCCATCCTTCACTGTGTTATAAGTACGAATGGGATGCTTTCCTGCTTCATAGACTCCTTTGGCTGTGTCAACGGTGCTGTCTACAGGATGTTTCGCAAAAGAAACAATCCCATCCCATGTATCTGAAAGGGCATCTCCTGCTCCATCACCTATTCCTTTTAACGATTGTGTAAAAGCATTTCCTTCTTCTTTCTCTTTTTCTTCTTATTTGCTCCTTCTGCCTTTCCTTTGGAGGTTTTTTGAGGAGCAATCTCACTATCTAACCCTAGTGCCTGAAGAAGAGCTTCATCCGCTGCTTTTAATTCCTGATACGTCTTTGAAACAACTTGCTCCGCTCTACCTAACTCTTCACTATACTCCCGAATGCTCTTCTCCAATTCCTGTTGCAAGCCCTCCAGTTCCCCATTCCATACTCCACTTAGTTCAGAAAGGGCTCCTGACAAAGAAAAACTAAGTTGCCCTGGAATTGCATCTATTTTTGCTTTCGCATTTTTGGTTTTTTGTTCAAAATTTTTAAGCTCATTTAAGGCTGCTTGAATTGCACCCATAACAGAACTCCTTTTTCCATTTTTACCATACTATAACATTTTACATAAACATAAATGGAAATAGGGACCAAAACAGGAATTTCATAAAAAAAGAATAAAGTTTACTAGTTCAAAAGTTTCTATTACGTCGACATCATAAAAAAAATAACATACCTTTAGAACTACAAGGGAAGAAATTATGTATAAAAACTAATTCTTATATTTTGATATTTTGAAAGTTAAACATCTATAGCTTCTTTAAAAAAACATATATCACTCGACATGTGATCAAGGATTCACATATCTCTTCTTTCTACTCCACCATCTTACTGTGGAGCTTTCTCAACCAATCTTACAACAGGCTTATATGTTTTCCCCGCCACTTCGATATCTTCTCGAAAAGATTCCATAACAAGAATTGTACATACCCTGTTCTCAGGTCCTGCACATGCTCGTACAATATCTCCTGGTTGAATATCTAAATGGCGCAATGCTTTCGGAATGTGCCAATTATATTTTTTAGGATGTACCTTTATTGTATTTTCTGTCTTATGTTTAATATGAAAACCGCTAATTGTATTATTGTCCTTCAATGCCAAATCTCCTTTAAATATTGTTCCTATGCCTTATTTTAGCATAAACTAACCCTTTTGATAGGAAAGTAGTGGTTGATTTTGTGCTATTTTCTATAAATTATTTAAAATTGGGGTTCCCTATGTTTTAGAGGCTAACTTCCTAACCTAAAAAATAGAGGTTTCATTTATTTACAAAGTATTACTTTTAAAACAACTTCTACCTCTTTACCTATACAAAGGAAAAGATACCTATGTTAAACTCAGCTTGCAAGGAGGTGAAATTTCTTGAACAAATCAACACTAACAAGAAAATTATTTAACACCGTTGCTGTAACATTATTAGTGTCATGCTTATTATCTTTTCTATATATGATTCGCTCAGTTGAAACGAGTGTTAATGACTACAAACTAGCACAAGGGTTTATATTATGGGTACTCGTTTATGCTCTTTATGCAGGTACCGTTATTTTAATTTATGCTAATCTTGTTTCCCTTCTTATTGAACTTCTACGAAATAAATTTAACCTGAACTCATTCACTTACATTATACTGCATGGATTAGTAGGAGCTTTAACAGGTGGCGTGGTTTCAAAAAGTGCACTTGTTGCTCTATGTATTGCTGGCATAGCCATACTGTATGCGTTTATTGACTATTGGCAAATGACTCAAGAGGATGAGAGCCGTTCTATAAAATACATTTTGCTCGTTTCTATATTGCCTATTCTCTGTTCTGCTATTTACTTTGCAAGCATTTCAGAACCCCTACCTCCATTTACAGAAAAGGATGCGATAGCATCAGCAATAGATGATCATTCTATTACAAGCAAATTCCCTCATAAAATTGGCACAGTGGACTCCGAAGAGAAAGGCTACCATATTACAAGAGAAACAAGAGCTAAGAAAATTAAAAGAAATACATACTCGGTTAAATTTATAGAAAAGTGGCATAAAGATGGCGAAAAAGGAGAACATAGAATTTCTTATGAGATTACAAGAAATTCGTTAACGCTTTATTCTATTTCAGGGGAGGAACCACCGTATTATAATGAATAACTTTACTTCACAAAAAAGTTAGATCATTATATTAAATACGATCATTATTTGACTTTTCTAAAGCATAATCATATCTAATGAGTGTGATTCCTCCCTGCTCGTCATCATTATTTTTTAACAATTAAACTTCTTTAAGAGCAATAATATAAGCACGAAGGAAGTTGTATATCTTTGATTTTTGTAAAACCCCCTTGCTTATGAATCTCTCTATAGATTAGTGCTATAGCAAGGGGGCGAATGGCAGAATATTTCTTTGGAATATTTTCTAAGATAATAAAAGCATCATCTGGACAGTTAGGGTCTATCCCTTCTTTCAACACTTTTAAATGCCACCGTGCTCCTTCATAAAGCTGAGGATAATTGTCAATGGTAGTTTGGTTAATTCCAAAGTTATAAATGGCTTCTTGATTGTTCTCTTTCTCTTTAATAATTTCAATTTCAGGATATCTTCCCATTATTTAAACTCCTCTTTTGTTTAGCTATTCTTAAACATCAATCCCTATTTATTTACTGTATTTACCCTGCAATTTCAGCCCCGTTAAAAACTCCACTAATATTCCCATCCACAATAATACAATGACCGCCAAACATATCTCCATCAGAAAAATAGATCGTAAACTCACCGTCAGGATCAACAGATATGCTTGTGACTTTTATAGAATTTATAAACATTTCTTTTGTAATTTCATCTACCTCTGCTTCATCGTCTTCTTGCAGCCAGTCATTTGCGAGTTCAACCAACTCTTCGGCAGCATATGTTCTAACCTTTCGATCCCATTCATTCTGTTCGTTGAAAAGGGTATGAGCTGTTTCCAAAGCAGACTTCATTATAGGCGAATCTTCATTCCAATCAAAACAAAGATAGCACTCTTCGCCATTCCAAGAGGTGCGCTTTTCAAAAAGTTTAACACCTTTCTCAAGGGTAAACTCTCCTAATATTTCATCATGATAATAAACAGGCTTTTTTGCTTCGTCCAATATACGTTCTAACTCATTATCCTTATATGCTGGGTCTAAGAGGTCGACAAGCATCATTGCACTTTCCCCTCTGCGCACTTGCAATTTTACAATTGTATAAGCGTCTATCATGTTTCTTGTTTCTTGCCATTCCTTATCATCTACTAACCATTGAAGCCGTACCTCTTCTTTTTTAACGGGTTCATTATTATGTAAGGTTTTCCACGCAATTAACTCAATGGATGCTGTCCACAACTCATCATTTCCTGCTCTTCCCGCACTAGTTCCTAATGCTCCTGTCACAGCAACTATTTCAATGACTTCTTCTGAGAATCTACTTTGGAATCTACTAATCTCGCTTGCTTTACTCAATTTAATATACATTCCTTTCTATATAAGCAACTTCCGCCTTAACTACCTTATGATTTTCACGTTGCATGATCCAAAACCCTTATCACTTATGTATTACTCAGCACGCAGATTATAATCCACCGTTACTTCCCTTAATCCTTTTAAGACACGCTCAATTCTTTAAGATAAATCATTAACTTCACCTAACGATAACTCTCCAATGGCTTCTTCTAACGGAAACGAGCTTAGCCGCTTTGTAATTCCTCCAACGGTTCTAACAAACACTTTTTCATGTTTGATAACAATCTCGCCAATAGCTGTATCAACAATAACATCTTCTACTTTACCTAAATTGTGAAATTCATATGCTAATCTTGCCGCAGCATAACGATATCCTCTATTTTCTTCTAAAAATTCTTCATAGAATTCTTTGATCGTATGGAATAATTCATCGTACTCCCAATTTTCCATAAACCTTCCTCCATCGTTTAGTTGTAGTTAGTACATCCAATAAAATCAAACTTCCCTGAACTATGTACTTCACCGCTATAGGCAAAGTTATAAATGAGAATAATAGAGTTATATGTTTTATTAAGTTCGCTATATTGCTTAACTTTAGGGATAATGATTTCTTCGTATGATATGCCTTCTAACAACTTAGAAATATTTTTGTTGCTCTCTTCTAACCATTCTACCTCAAAAAAATCTTCGTCTGTTTCATAATGATTAATATGAAAATCTCTAAAAAATAGGGAAGGCAGGGAATCTCCATCCTCATCATACTTTAAAGCAACATATTCATCTAAGTCTTCTTCTCCCTTAAGATTTCCTAGCCATATTGAAACGCTTCCTTGTTTCTCCATGAAAATACACTCCTGTTCTAAAGAGTTTGTTAACGTGTTACTTCGTTAATTTTCACCTAAGTTATTTCTGGTTGTTGCTCACATTCTATTAATTTTAAATTCATTTTGAACATCTCTTCCCGTTTATAACAACTCGACTCCCAGTTGCTTAAAAAACTTTATCTTTACTTTCTCCATTCCTTTTATACGAATAATCAAATCTCGCTCTCTTTTGCGTATTTCTGTAATATTGAGGAACTCTCCGTCAAAAACCGAATAATCTTTATATGTAATACTAATAGTACACACCTTTCGATAAACATCTAGCGTGAACATCAATTTAAAATTATTGTTGTCTTCATATACATACATAAGAATGCCAGCACGTACATCATCCCCTACACTTACTGGTTCACCTTGAAAAAGTTCAAGTAATTCATACTCATCATATTGAATAAACATTTCCATTCCCTTTCTAAACTTCTTTCACTTTGTTATTTCTGCTTCTCCTCTCTATTTATAGGAAGAGCGAGTTTAGGATAGGAACCTCGCTTTTTTATCATCTATTAGAGCTGTGTATGCTTTAATATCAATTAATACATACTTATCTCCACTTCCACCAAATATCTCTTAAAAAATAAACAGCGGGTAAATCAATCCCACGCTTATTCTCTTTTTCATCAACAACAAACCAATTAGTATCATCCAGCCATGCTTCTTCATATTGTTCTGGACGGAATTCATTATCTTCATCAGTTAAGGCTACAAACAAATCTGTAAACTTCACTATGTTTTTGGTAGGATGAATTCTTCCACTCATCCAAAATCCTTCACCTTCTATGTTTGTGATTTTTCCTATGTATTCGTCGATATAATAAAGCTTCATAATTAATACTTAATTCCCTCCGCGTTTTCTCCATATTTGTTAATCTCTGTCCATGCTTCTCTTAACCATAGCATCTGCTCTTTTAACTGTTCCTCACTTATCCTTTCATACTTTCTATCACACTTAAAAACTTCCTGAGCCCAATCTAATAGTATCTTCATAAACTCTATCGTTTCTATTGCACAGATAACTTCCTCTGCCCCATCAGGAAATAGGCTCTCGAATAAAGTAAAATTCTCATATGCTCGAATTATACTTGTATTACCTCCTCCTTTGTACATCTCTTCTTCTCCCGTTAAGACCGTTAAATAACGGTTGAATTCTTCCTGGATTTCATCAAATTCTGCTAAAATATCTGACCCTAATGAATTTTCAATAAGGAAGCTGTTTTCTAAATGACTTTGAGATAAGTCGATAATGATGCGTTCAAATTTCTCTTTAAAGGTATATGTATATCTTGACATAGTAACTCTCCTGTAACTTTAAAAATTGCAATGAATACTATAAAGTTTTCAACAATCGAAACAACACTCTAAAAATGCACTTGATTTTGTTCCTGTATTGTTAACACCCTACTTCAAAATAAAAGAACCAGAGATGAAATAGTGTTCTAGTCTCTGGCTCTCTTGTTTATCATCTTTAAATTGGATTATTTGGAGATGCTTTTCAAATAAAGCTCAAATCTCTTTAGCTTTTGGTACTTCACCTAAAGTACTCTTTTTTCTAATTTTATGATTTAGACATTCAACATATTAAGAATTTTATCTCGATGTTTAGTTAAAAGAGGACAGAGTTGTATAACCCCTTGCCCTCCTTCAATCTCTTCAACAGGTTCCCCTTTACTGCAGAAATAACAATAGATTTCCTCAGCAGAAAAGTGGTAATGAAATACCCCTTCTTCGACGGCTACATACTGAGTACCTTTGAAACTGAATCCAACTTGTCCTTGTTCGTTATATTCTAATTGCAAGCCTTGAAGATCGTCTTCACTTTCTTGTAAGACTTCATCTTCTTTCACTTCTTGGATTACATTCATGATAGATTCAGGAGAAAAATCACAGCGATGAGCATAGATGACCGCTTCCTCATCCTCTTCTTCTACTTTTGTCATCAGATGAGCTTCACATGAACAAATTGGACAGGAAGTAGGCTTCTCCTTTTCTTCATCATCAATATACATCAGGCTATAGGATTCCTGCAGAATATATCTATACCCGCTATCTACTATGTATAGAATAACAACTTCTACTGGTTTTAACTTAGGATTAAATTCAGCAGACTGATTTGTCATATATTCACTAGATAAAATCAATTCAAATTGAAGTTGATTCTCTTCATCCATTCCTAAAAAGTCGTGAGCATATTTATCAAATACACTAAAATAATTTTGTAAATCTAACATTTTATCACCTTTAGTTCCTTTTAAAGTTTCCTTCTCTTCGTTTCTTATTTATCTTATTCGCCAAGTAAGTCCTTCAACGGAGAAGAAAGAAGCAGGACCGGAATCACTGCTTTTTTGTAACTCTATCATAATTCAAGCAACTTTCTTTAGCAACACTACGCTTAACTGATGATTATAAACTTGAAGTTCATCAATATTACATAGGGGCAAACTGAAACAGATTTGTTGTTCCGCTTTGTAAAGATCGGCAAAATTGGTGACGTTTCTAAAGAAGTCTTCTAGTGTACGTACTAATATAAAAAAACAAGGAGAAACCACAAGTTTTCATCTGGTTTCTCCTCTTATATCTACCTATTTAACAACAACCTTCTCCTTTGTTCTCTCCACAACAAACCAAGGATTAACTAACTCCTCTTTATTGTACAAGAGCGGCGTTCCATCTTGTTTTGTAACCTTTCCTCCTGCTTCTTCGACAATTGCATGGCCTGCAGCTGTATCCCATTCCATAGTTGGAGCAAAGCGTGGATAAACATCTGCTTTTCCTTCGGCAACTAAGCAGAATTTTAAGGAACTTCCGGCAGAAACAATGTTCACTTCTTCCGCTTCTTTTTCTAATTCTTTCACAAACTGTTTTGTATCTTCTGACATATGTGAGCGGCTAGCAACTACATTTAAGCCTTTTCGCTCTTGTGCTAACGGTAACTTCTCCGCTTTTTCTTGGAATGATCCTGCTTCTTTTGCGAGCACTTCTTTACAGTTTTCTAACTTATAAGCTCCAAGCCCTTTCTTCACAAAATAAACCGTATCCCAAACCGGCACGTAAATGACCCCAATGAGCGGAACATTTTTATGTACAAGCGCAATATTAACGGTAAACTCTCCGTTTCGTTTAACAAATTCTTTCGTTCCGTCTAGTGGGTCCACTACCCAAAAATAGTCCCACTCTTTTCGCTCATGATAAGGAAGATGTGTACCTTCTTCACTTAATAATGGAATAGTTGGATACTCTTTTTGAAGAGAAGCTGCGATCACTTCGTGTGATTTTTTGTCGGCTAGGGTAAGCGGTGAGTCGTCAGCTTTTGTTTCTAGTGCAATATCTTCTGAATCGTATACACCTAAAATTTCAGTTCCAGCGTTTGTTGCAATACGGATTAGGTTGAGTAAATTTATTTCATCTTCTTTTTTATGAGGCATTGAGTTTGACTCCTTTCATGTAAATCAGTCCATCTTTCTAGTTTACTAAAAATATGGTTATCTTTTTAGATAAATTTGATAAATAGGATAATAAATACGAATGTCAAGCCTACTATGCCTATTAACGACATTACTTTAATATAGCGAATAGCAGCAGGTGATGGCTCAGGATCTTCTTGATACATCCACCTCTTCCCGAATAATAAGCTTTCTTCTGGATTGAAGTAGCTCCAAATAAGAACAGCATACACAGGGATAAACAGGATAAAGCTCAGAATAACGCCAGCCAATATATCATCCTCCAGCAAAGCCTTTATATAATCATACGGTTAACGCGGTGTATAGTTCCGTAACGGGCAAAATAAAAAGCAAGGAAGGATATCCCCCCTTGCTTTTTTATACTCAAGACTTCAACATCTCTTCACTCACTGAAAAATCATACTCATAGCACGTATAATAAAGCTCCACAATCTCCTCATGTGACGGCACTTTCGGATTATTCCCTGGACTTCCACTCGCTAATGCATCCGTCGCCATTTTAGCTACAACTTGTTGGAACTTGTCTTTATCAATGCCCCATTTCTCCATATTCTGAATGTTGAGCTCAGAGCAAAGTAATTTGATTTTATGAATCACTAAATCTGCCAGTCTCTCATCGTTAAATGCTTTTGATTCTGGATAAAGAAGACGTCCAATCACCGCTAGTTTCTCTGTTGCCTCTTCTTTTGTAAATTCTAATACAGCGGGAAGCAGCATCGCATTTGAAATCCCATGTGGAACATGAAACAAGGCACCAATAGGACGAGACATGCCGTGAACAAGCGTTACAGAGGCATTTGTAAAAGCAAGCCCTGCTTTCATTGACGCTGTTGCCATTTTCTCGCGCGCTTCCATGTCTTCTCCATTGTCATAGGCTCTTTTAATATACGTTAAAATATCTTCGATGGCTGAAAGAGCTAAGTTGTCGGTCAGTGGCTGTGATTGCTTAGAGAGATACGCTTCTATTGCATGACAAAGGGCGTCAATGCCTGTTGCAGCCGTAACAGAAGACGGCGTAGATAATGTTAAGACTGGATCGACAATTGCGACTTTTGGAAGAAAGGCAGGATGTTTAATCATCATTTTAATATCTTCTTTTGTATTCGTAATAACCGTTACGTTTGTAACTTCTGAACCTGTGCCAGCTGTTGTTGGAATGGTGATAAGTGGGAGTGGTTCTTTTGTAAGAGCAGAGGTGCTGTGAAGATAGTCGTTAATTCCTCCCCCGTTTGTGGCAAGAACAGCAACGGCTTTAGCAGCGTCAATGCAGCTTCCTCCGCCAATGGCGATTACAACACCGCATTTTTCTTTCACACAAATATCAAGGGCTTCTTTCACATGAGAGTCTGTTGGCTCTGAATTTACGTCTAAGTAAGAAGAATACGTAACGTTTGCTCTTTCTAATAAATCCGTGCATTTTCTGACATGACCGATTTTCTCCATAATCCGATCACTAATTAAAAGCGCCTTCTTCCCATATGTAGCAACTTCATCTCCAAGCTGCTTTAAAGCGTCTCTTCCATAAAAAACGGACTCTGGCATGCTAAACTTTGAATACGTTTTCATTTTTATCCTCCTTGCATGTTCGCTTTATTGTAGTAAGGAAGTTTTTACAATCTAAGATGCAAGGTTCTCTATCTCTATTGTAATACAATCCTTCTTCCCTTTTCTAGCACAAATAAAAAGACAACTCTTTTTCGAGTTGTCTTTACTGTACTTGAAAGATAAAATACACAATCATAATCGTCTGGAGAGCACCTTTCACAACAATGCTACTTAAAAATCCGATAAGTGAGCCATATCCTACTTTCATTGCATCTCCTATGCTTTTTCTATGGACTAAAAGTTCTGCAATGACCGCTCCTAAAAATGGTCCAACAACAATGCCGACAACAGGAATAACAAATGGTCCAACAAGAAGACCAATCGTACTTCCCCATATCCCTGCTTTTGAACCGCCATACCGCTTAACTCCAACTAAGTTGGAAAAGTAGTCGGCAACAAAAAGCAAGATAACGAACATCGCTTGAATAACCCAAAATAGAATTGAAAACTGTTCAAAACTAAAAAACAGTCCATATAAAAGATACCCAGCTATAATAAACAAGACGCTTGGGATAATCGGATAAATTAACCCTACATATGCGACTATAAATACAAGACTAACAACAATCCAGCCTAAAATATCGATAAAAACCACTCCTACTGCAAAATGTCATGTGATATTTAATCATACCCTAGTATAGCAGAAATAAGCAATTCCCCTTAGCGAAAACTCCGTTACTTGGTATATAATGGAGGTAGTTTAAGGATAGAATGGAGCTTACAAAAATGACCGTTGAAGCAACAATTATTGAAACACTTAAAGAAATTGAAAAAGATTACAATGTACAAGTGCTCTATGCTTGTGAATCTGGCAGCAGAGCATGGGGCTTTCCTTCTAAAGATAGCGACTTTGACGTCAGGTTTATTTATGTTCATACGCCCCATGATTATTTAGTGATTGATCCAATGGGCGTTGGCAAGAGACGAGATGTTATTGAGCTTCCTATTAATGATAAATTAGACGTTGTCGGCTGGGAGCTTACAAAAGCGCTCAAGCTATTCCGAAAAGGAAATCCACCTCTTTTAGAATGGATAAACTCAGGAATTGTCTATTATGAGAAGTTCTCCACAATGAATCAAATTCGTGATCTAGTAGACGAGATTTTTCTTCCAACGTCAGCGATCTATCATTATTTAAATATGGCAAGAAAGAATTTTAGAGAGTTTCTACAAGGAGATACAGTAAAAATCAAAAAATACTTTTACGTCCTTCGCCCCATTCTTGCATCACGCTGGATTGAACAATTTAACGAGTTTCCTCCGTTAGAATTTCAAGAGTTGTTACAGGGAGTAGTGCCAGATGGTGAAATTAAAGATGAAATTACCGTTCTTCTTCAGCGGAAGATGGCTGGAGATGAGCTTGATTTAGAGCCTAAAATTCATGTTATTAATGATTTTCTAGCTCATGAATTAGAGCGTTTAGAAACATATGCGAAAAGCTTAGATTTGAAAGTTGAGGATCCTACACCTAAACTGAATGTTGTGTTTAAAAATACGCTGCAGGAAGTGTGGCGTTCTTAAAAAAGCATCCATTATGTAATGGATGCTTTTTTACCTTGCCTTTTCTAGGTTAACCAATGGGGGTAATTATCAATAAGTTGCTGTAAATCATGTAGAAAAAGGCCTACATGGTAACCATCACATACAGCATGATGAACTCGTATTGAGATAGGCAATAATGTTTGCTCACCGTTAGAAGCATATTTTCCACATGTAATAATAGGAAGAAGATAATCTTCCCCGTTAAATAAGTTTAATTCAAAAGATGAAAAGTTCACCCATGGGATTGAAGAGATTGAGAACGTATGGGGTGGGACATTTTCTTTTACCCATAGTCCTTTTTGATGACCGAATACGTTCAAATCAGACTCATAATCTTTATAAAAAGTGGAGAAGTCCGAAGAATAATCGGTCCAGAGCGCCGAAAAAGTCCGAGCATCTCTATGAAAAACCGTATAATTCGGGACAACTTCATTCCAATATCCAAGAATTCCTTTTTCATTAAAGGTGGTTCTAAATTCTCTATGCTTGTTAACAATTCGCGTCACCATATAAATAAACGCAGGATAAAATTTAATATCCTTATCTTTTAATGCTACTAGTAACTCTGTTACGTCTACATTCGCTGTCATATTGAAAGAACATTTTGCTCCACTCATATAGTGATGGAAATGTTCTTTTCTATTCCAATGTTCAATATCAATTTGATGAAAGTTCATGACTCTTCCTCCTAAAATATAATCTTTAATTTTAGGAGGCTAATTTCTCTGATTTCTTCATATTTTTCACTCCATCATTTACTTTAGGAACGTTCATGAGATCTTTTGTAGAAAGTATCTCATGCGGTTATTATACAAAGACAGAAGATTTGAAGCAACCTACAAAAAAAGTGGATGAAGCCTAGTCCTTCATCCACTTCTATATTTTTTTCTACTTCATTCTTATACTTCTTCTCCATTTGTCGCAATCACCTGTTTGTACCAATCAAACGACTTTTTCTTTGAACGTTCTAACGTGCCGTTTCCTTCGTTATCACGATCAACGTAGATGAAGCCGTAGCGTTTTTTCATTTCTCCTGTTGTGAAAGAAACTAAGTCAATACATCCCCATGGAGTATAGCCCATTAAGTCAACGCCATCAAGCTCAACTGCTTTTTTCATTTCTTTAATGTGTGCGCCTAAATAATCAATGCGATAGTCATCATCGCAAGTGCCATCTTCGTTCTTCACATCAATGGCACCAAATCCGTTTTCAACGATGAATAATGGAAGCTCATATCTTTCATATAGCATATTCAATGAATAGCGTAAACCAACAGGGTCAATCTGCCAGCCCCAGTCAGATGCTTTTACATGAGGGTTCTTTACGCTAGCGCTTGATCCTGCTATGTTTGTTGGATCAATTTCATTTACCCCGGTTTTCACAGCGTCTGACATATAGTAGCTAAAACCGATATAGTCTACTGTTCCTTCTGCAAGAATTTCCGCGTCACCAGGCTCCATTTTAATATTGTAGCCTTTTCTCTCCCACTCTTTTAGCGCATAAGCCCCGTAATGGCCCCGACAATGCACATCAGCAAAGAGCCAGCGGTCATGCATAGATTCAACTTGCAGCATCATATCATCTGGATTACAAGAGTACGGATAAATTGGCACCATTGCTACCATGCATCCTACTTGAAGATCAGGGCTAATGTTGCGAGCTGCTTTCACAGCAAGCGCGCTTGCCACAAGCTCATGGTGAACAGCTTGGTACATCACTTCTTCAGGATTTTCGCCTTCTTCACATTTAACCCCAGAGCACGTCCATAAGAAAATTGGGTTTGTTGTGTTCTTTTGGTTATTGATTTCATTGAACGTCATCCAATACTTTACTTTATCTTTGTAACGCTCCATTACTGTTGTTGCATAATGTACGAAGAAACCGATTACGTCACGGCTGCGCCAGCCGCCATATTCTTTTGCAAGATGATACGGCATTTCAAAGTGGCTTAATGTGACAACAGGTTCGATTCCGTGCTTTAATAGTTCGTCAAATAAATCGTCATAAAACTTTAACCCGTCTTCATTTGGCTCCAGCTCGTCACCTTTAGGGAAAATACGTGACCATGCAATACTTGTACGGAAACATTTAAAACCCATCTCCGCAAATAGGGCAATATCTTCTTTATAATTCTCGTAAAAGTTGATGCCTTCATGGTTTGGATAATATTTTCCTTCTACAATACCGTCCGTAATTTCACGTGGGACACCGTGCGCACCTGCCGTCATTACATCAGCAACGCTTGGCCCTTTTCCGCCTTTATTCCAACCGCCTTCAATTTGGTGAGCAGCAACAGCTCCACCCCATAAGAAGTTTTCTTTAAATGCCATGTTGTTTTCCTCCCTTTATAAAAACAAAACGAATCCTTTTCTAAGTGATTCCGTTTTTTTAATAGTGAAATGTTATACTTTAATAATAGAACAACGTCACTTTTAATGAAATGGCTTACAATGACTTTGAAATGCCGTTTTAATTTTAATGAACAATAAGCATATATTTTTGAAATGCCGTTTTGAAAACGATTAACTTTCATATGATAGAAGGAATGTTGCACAATGATTATTTCGAATAAACTTGAATCAATGGACTCTTTATCAAAATCAGAAGAAATATTAGCGAAATTTATTCTCCGGGAGAAAGAAAATATCGAAAGTCTCTCAACAAAAGACTTAGCAAAAGCTACCTATACCTCCCCTTCAACAGCTGTGCGCTTGTCTAAAAAATTAGGCTTTAGCGGCTGGAATGAATTAAAAGAAAAGTATCTTGAAGAGCTTCACTATTTAAATCAGCACTTTTCTAACATTGATCCAAACTATCCATTTAACACAAACGATACGTTTATAAATGTGGCTGCAAAAATTGGACACCTTGCCTCAGAATCAATCGAAGATACGCTTTCACTTTTAAAACATACAGAGCTTCAAAAAGCTGTTGAACTTCTTCACAAATCACAGCATATTAGCATCTACGGGATTAGCAACTCACTTATTATGGCGTATGATTTCAAACATAAAATGCTTCGCATTAACAAGTATGTTGACATTATGAACGTCCCTGAAGAGCAGCCATTTGTAGCATCAAACTCCACACCTCAGCATGTGGCCATTTTAATTTCATATTCTGGTGAAACAGAAGGCGTCTTAAAAATCGCGAACATTTTAAAAAGAAACCGCACTCCTATTATTTCTCTAACAAGTATTGGAGAAAACAGCTTAAGAAAGCTCTCAGATTGCGCTCTGTCCATTTCAACGCGTGAAAAGCTTTATTCAAAAATCGCTACATATTCTACAAATAACTCGATTCATCTTATCTTAGATATTTTATATTCGTGCCTTTTTAAAATGGACTATGATCGCAATTTAGAATATAAAACAAACGTTTCGAAAAACGTTGATGAACGAGTATCAAGCAGCACGCTATTAAAAGAAGAATAATGTTTCACTAAAACCGGTATTCTTGATAGAAGAACACCGGTTTTCGCCTATTGACAAAGAATTCCTTTTACTTTATTATTTAAGTAAATACTTAATTAACTAAATACTAAAGAAAGGACTCACCTTATGAATAACGCATTTAAAGCTCTCGCTGATATCACTCGTCGCAAAATTTTGTCTCTCTTAAAAGAAAGAGATATGACAGCTGGGGAAATTGCAGAACAGTTTAATATGTCAAAGCCTAGCATTTCTCAGCACTTAAAAATCTTGAAAAATGCCGACCTTGTTTCAGATGAAAAGAAAGGTCAGTATGTTGTGTATTCTTTAAATGCGACTGTTTTCCAAGAACTTGTGAGCTGGGCCCTTGATTTTGTGGAAAAAGGAGATGAAAAGAAATGAAAAAACACGTCTTCCCTCTTATCATTATGTCACTTTCTATCTTATGTTGGGTGATACTCTATAATAAGCTACCTTCTCAAATCCCGATGCAGTGGGGAGTTGATGGGACTGTGAACTCTTATGCCCCTAAACTACAAGCAGCGTTTACTCACAATGGAATCTTGCTGTTCTTGTATGCGGTTTTAGTGCTTTCCCCTAAAATGGATCCTCGGAAACAAAACTACCCGAAATTTTCACGATCGTATCGAATCATCACTCTTGCTATTATGTTGGTTTTGTTTCTTCTTAACATTTCCGTTCTTCTTGCAAGTCTTGGATACAACTTAAATGTCACAACCATTACTCCTATCCTTGTTGGTATTTTATTTATTATTCTAGGAAACTATATGCAAACTGTAAAACCTAACTTTTTTATTGGGATTAGAACTGCTTGGACGCTCAGCAATGAGCAAGTGTGGCGAAAAACACACAGACTTGGTTCAAAACTGTTTATCCTAGGAGGTATCTTATTCTTCGTAACTCCGTTTGTTCCGGAACAACTGTTATTTCCTCTTATCATCTCTATTATTCTTGCTGTTGTTCTTATTCCAACTCTCTATTCATATGTTCAGTATCGGAAAATTACAAAATAACACTTTTCTACAACAAAAAACCGCTCTACTAATCTAGTAGAAGCGGTTTTTTATAGTTACATTAGCTTAATTTGTGTTCAAGCCTCCGCCATTTAACCCTTCTTTAATATATCCGTTTACTTGGCTATTTGCCAATAAACCGATATGAGTGATGCCGTAAAGTTGGATGTTTCTTGCTCCTTGTAATCGAGAAAGACTAGGAAGAACAATTCCATCGTTTATGCTGTAGATTGAAGTATATAAGATTTTTTGGTTAGGATCTGTACCTGGTAAGGCTACTGAAGAAGATAGACCGTTAGCTCCACCTAGAGTAACAACATTTTCAATTTTGTCTCCGCCACCAAGATACTTGATGTAATAAAGCGTATTTGCTCCTCCCATGCTATGAGCCACAATATCAACTTTGTCTGCGCCTGTTTCGCTTAGGACTCGATCAATGTACGTTGCAAGCTGTGGTCCGTTTGTTGAGTTAGAGCCTGCTTTGTTATAGAAATCAATTGCATAGAACTGACTTCTATCCCATCCTTGCGATCTTAAATAGTTTTCAATACTGAAGAAATTATAAGAAGCTCCTCCAATACCGTGTACAAATACAACTGGATTGTGAGCAGACTCAGCTTTAGCACTTGATGGTTGAACACCAATAAAAGATAGAAAGAGTGCAAAAGATAGGACTGCTGCCATAATGACCTTTTTCATATACTAACCTCCTAAAATTATGTAACAAAGATAATTATATACAATACCCTTAATTTTGTTAATATATTTTTTCAAAAAAAGGGTAATATCCCCTACTAAAAATTTAATATTATTAAAGACTCCATGCTATTGATAGAAAAATATTGTTAACATCTTCAAACAATCTACAAAAAAAGCGTCCTAAGTTTTTTAACTTAGAACGCTTCACTCCGTAACCATCTTAAAATCGAATAACACCGGCAATTCTTCCAATTGTAATAAAAACAAAGCACCATAAGAAAGCACCAATGGCCACAAATAAGAGATATGTTTTTAAGTTCATCCGAGTAATGCCTGAAAAGTAGCATGTTACATGGCGCACACCTGGAATGAAGTAGCCAAGGATAAGCGAATATGGCCCATATTTCTTCATCCATGTTTCTACTTTACGCATTCGTTTTTCTTTCAAACCAACCCACTTTCCATACTTATCAATAAAAGGACGACCTGCTTTCCTTCCAATAAGGTAGCTAATCATCATTCCTAATAGAGCACCTGTAAAACTAATGACAATAGCAAGCTCATAGTTGAGCGTACCAACATGTGTAAAGTACCCAATAAGCGTCATTAATACTTCATCAGGAATGGGTAAACCAACAATTCCGAGCGTAAGCATTAAAAAAACAGCAATATAGCCATAGTGGGTAATAAGATGCTCGACTAGTTCCATCCCTGCGTCTCCACGTTTTCAGGGGCTTGGCTCTTGAAATGTGGGAATTTAACTCGGCTTACCATGAGATAAGCAAGAATACACGTCCCAATGGCTAGAATCACTGGGTTATGTACAAAACTCAGCACAACAAGACAAATCGCAGCGAATGGAGCAGGCATTCCAATAAATGTTGATAGTTTGCTTTGCTCAGCATTAAAACGGGCAAGACGAAGCATTCCACAAACACTGAAAGCAAGTGCACATAAAAGACCGATAAGCGGCAGTTCATATAATGATACACTGTAGGCAAGCATTGATGGCGCAACGCTAAATGTAACAAGATCAGCTAAAGAATCCAGCTCTTTGCCGATTTCTGAAACAACATTAAGCTTGCGGGCAGCGAAACCATCAAAAAGATCAAAAAACATTCCTGTAAAAATCAGCATAACAGCTGAATGAACGTGGTGAAATAATAAAGAGTGAATAGCCAAAATCCCACAAATAAAGTTTCCGATTGTAATCATGTTGGGTATATAAATCAAAGTGTAGTTAAACCTCCAGTACTATTCTCTATGTAATGTACCTTTTTAAGTTGTTTTATTTTTTGCTTTAATAACTTCATTAATTTTTTCCATTGTTCGTGTCATATGTGTTAAATCTTCTAAGTCTACTTTTGAATAATAGTTCTTAATAAGCTTTATGTCCAAATCTTGGAGCAAAGAGACATACTTTTCTCCATTTTCTCCTAATGATATAAAAGATTCCCGCTTATTTTGTGGGTTGACCGCTCGGGCGATCATTTTATTTTGTTCAAGTTTTGAGAGAACTTGACTTACAGCACTTTTTGTAATACCGAACGAATGAGCAATTTCATTTGCTGTTACGTTTAGATGCTTAGCTATATAAGCTAAGATGAGGTCCTGCTGCATTGTTAAGTCAAACTGATCAATTTTTTTCGTCTCATTAGCAATTAATATGCCAAACTCTTCAAAGGCATCGTTCATTTGTTTAATAATCTTTTGATACTCCGACAACACTTTTTTACGCTCCTTTTATAACACTATTTTCATTATCTTTTAGAAAAATGCTAGAGAAGCAATCTCTCCTGTAATTAGTTAAGTTAACTTAATCAATTATAAAAGTAGTTCGATTGTAATGTCAAATTTTTCAGGTCCGCATATCAGCATACCATATAAAAAGACCTTGTGCTTAGTTTATGGAAATTTATATACATTTTTTATACAGTTTTTCCTTTTCACTTATTGTTCTCCAACTTCAAATGATATTAAAAAAATGAGTTGACAGTAAAGAATATCTCTCTTATAGTTAAGTTAACTTAACTTTTGTTAATTAATTCCTTATCATGCTCTTAAGCTTATCTAAGGTATGGCCTCCTAATAAGAGTCGAAGAAGAAGGCGAAGAAGTTTCTCTTTTGGAAGAAGTAATTTACGGAGGGAAATGTATAGATGCCTAAGAAAAGGTATAGAAACCTATGCTTTGCAGACTAGTCCCCTCTAAAATAGACTGAACAAAAATCTTGTAATCTATCCTTACTATCTTAAACTTTTGACCCTCTTATCATCCTTTTTCTGTTAGAATATGAAGATATAGGTTTTACTATATATAAAATTCATCAAGAAAGCAGGTCATATATGAGCACAGCACAAAATCATTCAAAGATTGAAAAGGAAGAGCTAAATTTAAAAGACGCTGTTTTTGTTTTTGCCTCTTTTACTTTAATGGGCATAGCAGCGATCACATTGTTAATTATTTTTGATGTTTTGACGCTAGATCAATTTTTATCATTTCATAACCCCGCTACACTTATGACCATGACGGTTACAACAACGATAGGACTTATCTTATTTGGTATTCTTTTAACGATTTTGATTCCTTCTAATTATATTGATAATCAGAATAAGCAATACCAAACATCTTCTATATCAGCACTATTTTCTCTTTTTCTTTTTGGATCATTGTTTGAAGAGCTTTTATTTAGAGGAATTGTTCAAAATTTACTTCTTCTTTATATAGAAGAAAGCTGGACAGGAATTTTCATTACTTCTCTTCTATTTTTAGCTCTTCATGTTCAATATTTTAAAAAGCCGCTCATGCTTTTTAATATTCTATTACCAAGTCTTGCATTTGGCTGGGTATATGTGAAAACAAGTAATATTTTAGCACCAATCATCGCCCATTTTTTCCTTAATTTTGTCATAACTATTCTCTTTAAATATCGAATTCTAAAATTAAAACCCTAAACAACAAAGACTCAAAGCTAAAAGCTCTGAGTCTTTGTTGTTACTCTATTTAAAAAACTTAAGATAACGCAATAGAATCACCGAGAAACGTTGTTAAGAATGATTTCAACTCTTTTTTCTTCTCTTCACTAAGCTTGCGGGTTGGAGCTAATACATCTGTTGACACTTCTATCCCTCTTAAACGAATGGCTTCTTTGGCAACATTCATAAAGGGCGAGTCTAGTTTATATAAAAGCGGTAGGGGAGCAAGTTGACGATGAAGCTCGATCGCTTTTTCGTAGTCCCCTTTTTGAAAGGCTCTATAAATTCCAACAGATAGTTCTGGAGCAAAACTTGCTGAGAGCGGAATTGAACCATCTCCTCCTAAAGCTAGCGTATTAAATAGGTGATCATCATACCCTGAAAAAACGACAAAATGAGGTTTCTCTTTTTTCACTTTTAAAATGAGTTCTCTTGTATGACCTACAGCGTCAACTGTATCTTTAATTCCGACGATATTTGGATGTTCTTTAGCTAGCTTCAACACTAAATCAGGAGATAGATCTGTTCCTGTTAATGAGGGAAAGTTATATAGCATGATGGGGAGATCTACATTTTGCGCAATTTCAGTATAATGCTGAAAAAGACCTTCTTCGGTTAAGGGCCAATAATAAGGATTAATGACAACGATACCGTCAGCTCCCTTTTCTTGCGCATGAACGCTCAAGGAAATTGTCTCCATTGTGCTTGACGTGCCTGTACCAATGAGAACGGGAACACGACCGTTTACATAAGGAATAACAAACTCCGCTACTTCTCTTCTTAGCCCTGCTGACATTTGGCTAAATTCCCCTCCAGAACCTAAAAAGAAAAGTCCATCAACATTTGATTCAATTAAGAAATCAATTAGGTTTTTCATTCCTTTTTCATCGATGCGTCCATCTTCATATAAAATAGTTGGAATTGGGGGGATAATCCCTTTAAATATTGGATGTGACTTCACTGCAACCTCTCCTTTTCCTTTTATATAAAACGCTTTCATTTTAGATTTTCTGGATGTTTTTTTATCGTATCATATCCCGTGCTTTTTTAGTCATTTATTTGCATTTCGTTTATATTTTGCGAATTGAAATACCCACTACTTCACTCTCTTATGAGTTGTTTGAAGTAGTGGGTATTCAAAAATATAATTTAACTCCTCTAAGGTGCATTTTCGTACTTTTCTTATTGCCTTTTATTTCTTAAAAAAACTCTCTGCTTTTTCTTTAAACTTATAAAAAAATAGAGGTACTTCCTCTTCCTCTAAACCAATAAAAAGGTTATGGACAACGTTCAAATAGTACCACTTTTGCTTTTCATATCCCCGTTTAAAATGTTTCCACACTTCCTCTCCTTGCTCTTTGTAGTCTTTTTGTAGAGAATGTAAATTTGATAATTTATCAGCTGCAATAAGAGCTTTTACAAGTAATGACCCGCTTTTTGCAACAGCAATTGCATGAACTTTCCGCTCTTCCCAGCTTTTAGATTTATCTTCCGTATGAGCTCCAACAAGAGATGCGACTTCTTCTCCAAAAAGAGCCTTAATGTCTTCTAGGGTAACCTCTGTATCTTCAACCGTATCGTGAAGAAGACCTGAGATTACAACACTTTCTGGCAAGTTTGCTTCTTCTAATATTTCACTCACCTCGATAGGGTGAACAATATACGGAAGGGAACTTCCTTTTCTTTTTTGTTCTCCATGCATTTTAGTTGCAAATGCTAGCGCTTTTTCTTTTGCATTCATCCCATCACCTCTTGACGTCCTGTTGTTTTTATCATATGTGATATTGATGGAAAAACCAAACGTTAATACAATAAAGAAGCGGTTGCTAATGTAGCAACCGCTTCTTTTATTTATGCTTTTTTTCTGTCGAAGAAGAATCCTTTGTACGATGCTTTCTTTTTTCGTCTTTCTGATCCAGTTCAACCTCTTCCAGTGGAATATGATCGACGTTTTGTTGACTTTCAAATTTGTCTAACTCTGTTCGGTCTTTTACTTCGGATTCTTTTGAAGGTTCATTCTTTATACGTTCTTCTTCTTTATAATCATTATGTCTCGTTTTCGCCATTTTTTCTTCCTCCCTTTTTGAAGTATTCTATTATATTTTCTTTCGCATTTTCGTAGATAGTTATACTTCTTCTTTAACCTTAGTGAGAGAAATTCAAACGCAGTTAGAAAAACGGTTATGTAAGCGGAAGCTCTATTTTAATATATGCTCCCCCTTCTTTTTGATTATAAGCCTCAATTTCTCCACCGTGATTTTGGACAATAGAGTGCGCAATATAGAGGCCAAGCCCTGCGTTTCCTTCTGTACTTCCTCTTGATTGATCTTCTCGGTAAAACTTCTCAAACAGCTTTTTGTTATGATTTTGCGCAAACCCAGGTCCGCTATCTTTCACTTCAAATAAAACGGTCTCATTCTGGGTTGTAATATTCCACGTAATCTTTCCACCCCGAGGAGTGTAGCGAATACAGTTTGTGATCACATTATCAAAAGCTTGGGCAATAAGATGTGGATCAATATGGAAGAATTCCTGTTCACCATGGACCATATAAGAGAAATAAACGTCTTTTTTTTGGCTTAAAAGCTCAAATTCGCTCCCTTTTGATTCAACAAATTCTCTAATATTAATCGGTTCTTTTTTTACAGAAAACGTAACATTCTCTAAGACGGAAACATCACGAAGTTGATCAAGTAAGCGAATGGAACGAACCGTATTTCTAAAAATGGTTTGTAAATAATCATCAAGTCGCTTCAGATTGTTTTTACTTCCTTCAAGAAGTCCTTCTGTATGACCATGAATGATTGTAAGCGGGGTTCTTAAATCATGAGCAATCGCTGCTGTCATTTCTTTTCGGTCTTCTTCAAGCTTCCATTGACGTGTTAGTGACTCTTTAAGAGCAACTCTCATGTCTTCAAATGCATGAACAAGCTGATCTAATTCTCTCGATTCTTGAACTTTCGGTAGCGAAAACTCCAAGTCGTTACGCTGAATTTTATGAGATGCATCAATAAGCTCGTTGAACGGTTTCTCAATTTTCCGGCTAAAGCGACGTCCAAACAGATAAGAGAAAAGATAGAAATAAAGAAACGGACTACTAAACAATAAAAACGTCGCTCCCACAATAAACAAACGGTCCTTTGGATTAGAAGAAGCAAGCGTTAATTTGTAGCGCAACAAAACAGCGCCATTTACTTCTTTTTCTCTATTAAACAGTGGATAGAGTTTAACAAAATATGTACCATCATGGATATCACTGTTCAGCTTAGAATAAAGGTCTCGTTTACTTCTGATATACGTTTTTTCAATCGAACCGTATACAACATCCCCTTCTTTATTCAGAATTTGATAGCCAATTCCTTCTGTTGGAATCTCTTTTTCAAGTCTGCTTTGAAAACTTCGGGATGTAACATCGCTTTCATGTTTTTGAACAAATGCGAGCACATCAGGGATTTTTTTCTCATAGTAGTTAGCAGGATTCAGCCCGTTCGGAATAAGGAATATAATGGCGCATAGCACAATAGCTCCTGCAGTAATAATGGTCGCAAGTATACTAAATAAGAGGACAAGATGAAAAGACGTAACAAGCTGGGTTCTTAGACTTGCGCTCTTTTTCCATTTCTTCAACTTACCCATTTGTATCCAATGCCCCACACTGTTGAAATGTAGTCTCTGCATCCTTTGTATTTAGAAAGTTTAGCGCGAATTTTTTTAATATGTTCTGTCACTGTTGAAGAGTCTCCTTCCGCATCATATCCCCAAATTTTTTCATACAGCTGCTCTCGTGTGAACACTTGTCCTGGATGAAGCGCTAGAAAGTGCAGAAGCTCAAACTCTCTTGATGTAAATGGAAGTTTTTCATTGTTATATAAAATTTGATAGCCGTCTAAGTCAATTGTTAAATAGCCAAAATGAAGTCGATTATATGCTGTGCTTTCCGTCCGCTTCTCTCGCCTCAAATGAGCATAAATTCTCATTTTTAGCTCCTTCATGCTAAATGGCTTTATTAAATAGTCATCTCCTCCAACTAAAAGACCTTTGATCCGATCTTGCTCGGTTTGTTTTGCACTTAAAAACAAAATCGGACAAGAGACATTTTTACGGATAAGTTCACAAAGCTCAAATCCGTCCATTTCAGGCATCATCACATCTAAAAGAATAAGATCTGGTCGTTCTTTTAGTTTAGTGAGCGCCTCTTTTCCATCATAGGCACATAGCACATCATATCCTTCATCTTCTAAAGCATCTCTCATAAACGAGATAATTTCTTTCTCATCATCCACAAGCAGAATTTTTTCTTGCATTTTATCTTCATCCTATCCATTCTTTTTTCTTCCATACGGTTATATTTATTATAATGCTAAGTCCCAATATTGGAAATAGAAGGAATAAGAAATTTTCAGAGCTTTTACCGCTTAGTTGATAAAAAATCGAATCGGTCATTGAAAAGAAGAAAAGAAGCTGATCTGACGCATAGACACTCCCAATTAATATAGCGATTAATCCAACATATGAAAGAATGGCATTTGGCATAAGAACGCTCACTAAGCTAGCAAGTGTAATAATTGTGAGAAAAATAGCAAACGCAATGCCGTAAAATTTAAGCGTATAGAGAAATGCTCCCATCGCATCTACATCATGCCCACCTAAAAATACCGTATATTCTACATTCGGCATCACAATTTTCCCAAACAAAAACCCGGTTACACCTGTAATAACTAACACACCGAAAAACAGAAAACATTGAATAAACCACTTCGCTAAAAACAGCTGTAAACGTGACTGAGGACGAATTAATACAAGGCGCAGTGCCCCTGACGCATATTCTCCGTTAAAACTATCTACAACAAGCATTGGAATGAGAATAAATGTAAGAAAGAAGGCTAAATCTCGTAAATAAAGGGTAGAAGAATTTAGCGAATCCATCTTTACATCATGTTCCGGATCAAAGAAAGTGGTTCCTCCCATTGCAAATAAAAACAAACATTCAAATCCAAGCAATAACAGATAAACAATAAGCATAATAATAGTCTTTTTTCGTTTGAAAGTTCTTTCTAGTTCACTCCAAATTAATTGTTTCATTTCTGCTCTCTCCTTTTATAAAAATGTTTCTTTTTTTCGAAGTGTTAAAAATGTAAGCATGCTAAAAAACAAAATATAAAACCCCATCACTCCTAGATTCCATAAAACAAACTGTGGTTTTTCAGCAATCATCGTTGTAATACCTTCATGTTGAATCATTGGAATTGAAGTAAAAAAGAATTTTGCAAACGTTACTTGATCAATAAATCCACTAAATACTTTTAACATATAAGGATAAGAGAATGAAAAAAGTAAGAAACCCACTCCTCCTCCAATGGCTGCTGTCGTTGTTTTACTCACAACGGCAATAAATACGAGTACAGCCCCAATTGCAACGGTCGTTATATATGACAATCCATAGAACTCAAGATTATAAATTAAGCCTTCTTTAAAGCTAAACAACTCGTTATGATAGAAAACAGCATAGTTTGCCTGATTATCAAAGAAAAAGAATCCTATTAAATAACTACTCAAAAAATAGATGATAAAAAAGAGAAACAAGAAGCCCAGTATAACAAGCACTTTAGCTGTGACAAGCTCACCAAGCGAACGAGCTCGAATCATCACCATGCGCAACTGTCCTGTTCGGTATTCTTCTGTAATCATCAACGTAATAAAAACAAGTAAAAGCGCATTAAAGACGGTAAATAACATCTCAGATAACCCAAGTACAGCAAAGTTCCCTGTGAACGTATATTCCGGTAAGTCTGGACTTAGCTGCCCGTTTTGCTTTTGCAAATACGAAGCAGCAACAAGTAGTCCAGCAGGCGCCATCGCCAACACAATCCACGTTAATTTCCGTTTAAAAAGTCGCTCCCATTCCGCTAAAATTAAGGCCTTCATCGTGACACCAACTCCACAAACGCATCTTCTAAATTTTGATTTTCAGATGCAAATTCATTTAAATCTCCGTTCCACATCAGTTCTCCTTCTCTAATCACAACAATCTGGTCGCAAACGCGCTGTAATTCATCAAGCAAGTGACTCGAAATTAAAATTGTTTTTCCATACTCCTCTTTTAGCTTGAATAAAAGCTCGCGTAGTTCTCTTACTCCAATGGGATCAAGTCCATTTGCTGGTTCGTCTAATATCAGAAGTTCAGGATTTCCTAAAAGAGCTTGCGCAATCCCTAGTCGCTGCTTCATTCCAAGCGAGTAAGTGCGAACTTTATCATCTTCCCGCCCTGTTAATCCAACAATTTCGAGCACTTCACATACTCTTTTTTCACGTTCACTTTTAGAACTAATGTGAAGACGCGCTAGATTATGAAGATTTTCTCCTCCTGTCATATACGGAAAGAAAATGGGCGACTCAACAATTGCTCCTACTTCCTTTAACGCTTCTTTACGATCTGTCATAATGTTTTTTCCATTTAATAAAATTCGACCCCCTGTTGGTTTAATTAAGCCTGTTAGCATACGGATGAGCGTTGTCTTCCCAGATCCATTTGGCCCTAATAACCCGCAGATGCCTCCACCTTTAACACTGAACGACACTCCCTTTAATAACGAGCGTTTTTTCATTTTTTTAGATACGTTTTGGACATTTAAAATTGTATTTTTCATAAGAAAATCCCTCCTAACGTCAGTATAGGAGGGAATTATAAACATTTTATAAAGTTTTAGAACTAAAGAAAAAATTTTCCTGCTGCAACAAGAGCAGCAACTTGGGCGGCCACTTTTAGAAAATCCACAAAAAAGCTGTGCCAGCCAACTCCTTTTTTCACAGAGCTTTCAATTGTATCAAGCTGCTTTTGAATGATCTCAAGCTTGTATAAAATGGTCTCTTTCTGAATCGTAAGCGCCGTAATCTCTTTATCTTTTTCACTCATTCGATTTTCGAGTTTTGCAACACTTTCTGTTAATGACTCAATCTTATTCATCCTCTTTCACATCTCTTGTTCCCCATAAAGCAAGGAGAGCTATCGCAAAATAAACGCCTACTCCCGTGTTCAAGGGTTGCTTTGCTAGAATAAATCCTGCTGCCATCATTCCATACAAAAACGTTGATGAAAGCAGTGACATCTTACGCATCCACGCTTTCCCCCATACAAGTCCAAGAATAAGGGAAATCAAACTTAAAATAAAAATACTTGCCCACTCTGCTTCATTGCCAATTTCCTGAAACGTATAAAAAAATTCAGGACGATTATGAAACAGCTCATCATTTACTACTAGAACCATAGACCACCACGCTGTAATAACGATTAAAAACATTTCAATAAAAACATTTCGTCTTTCCATAGCATGCCTCTTTTCTATTCTAGCTTCTATACTCTATGAATTTTTCTTAATACTTGTCACACTTTTTATATAGATGAAAAAGAGATTTTGAATAAGCCTGAAGATAACAAGCCCTTCCTTTCTCTACAAGCCATTAAAATAAAAAAGCGTAATAACTTTTAAAAGTTATTACGCTTTTTTCCAATGATCTGGCACTTTTAATGATGGTGGCAACTTTGTATGACTATTTCCCTTTGCTGCGTTTACTTGTGCTTGAGTAAGAAAAAGACTTCCCGTCAAATCTGCCCCGCTAAGATCTGCATCCCTAAAGTCTGCTCCAATTAAATCTGTAAAACGAAGGTCTGCTTCTCTAAGGTCTGCCGCAATAAGAAGAGCTCCTCTTAGATTCTCTCCTTTAAGTTTTGCTTTCCTAAGCTTAGCCCCTATATAGTCACTACTATACTTTCGTTTTTTCTTATGAGTGATTTGCGGACGAGCTAATTCACTTGTTTGTAAAAGCAGCGTATTTACTTTTGCTCTATGCCCAGCAATATCTATATGTAAAATTTCTTCTGGAGATTGTTCTGTCATCTTTTCTGTTTCTCTGAACATCTCCCTTAGCTCAGTATGAATAGATTTTGTTTCCTCGTAGCTCATTGCTTCATATAAGTAGGAAAGCATTTCATGAAGCTGCTGAACAATCGGATAGACGCTAAACATTTGTTCAGCATATTGTTTATTTCCTTTCCACTCTTTCCCTTTGTATATGATTCTAGATACTTTTTGACCTGCTCCAAAACATTCATAAGCGACACAACCGCGAAACCCTTCCTGAATTAAGTTATCATGAATGCCGCACAAGTAATGATCTTGTAAATTCTGGCAAGGTGTTCCGCCATCTTTATCAAAAGCAAAATCAGCTGACTTTGCGTATGGCAATGCAACACAGCATAAACCAAAACAGCTTGTACAGTCTGAACTCAATGCTTTTTGAACTTCTACTTTATTTTCTAATTCAATCGACACTCTCATCCCATCCCTTTTCTCATCCTGCTATATTCATATTAAAAGGAATGATGTAAAAAAGGAAGAGGGTTGTAAATTAGATTTCCATTCTGTTCATATTCCTTATTAACCAAGGTGATGACGTTTTCTAACTATGTAATGGCTTAAGAGTACTAATGGTTGTAATATAAACAGGTTTTAGTCAGCAAAATTCAAGAATGATCTTTTTCATTAAAACATGTCCCGCTCTTAATCCTACTCGTATTCCCCTTTTCAATGTTCCTTCTTGATACTGTTTGGCAAGAGCTCTACACTAAGAATTTGGATCTGAATTCCCTTGAATAATGAGGATGTTTTTTATCAATTATCATCCTTTCTTCCTTTTTATACATCATATTGGTAGTTTATAAGTAGGCTAGACCTTTAAAAAGAAAAAGATTCATTTGTAGGATTTAACTTTTTCAAAAATATGGTATACTACCCAAAAAAGCATATGAACATAATAATTAATTCGCAGTTTAGGGTCTCTTCCTTTTTTAAAGTAGGAGGTAACAGGGAACCAAGTGAAAAACTTGGGCGGTCCAGCCACTGTGATGAAGGAGTTTTTCGCCAGATGCCACTTAACAACTATTAGGGAAGGCGGTGAAAAGTGATGATTTCAGAGCCAGGATACCTACCTAATCTGTACGCTAGGATCTTCTAGGAAAGAGAGTAGTGTATACATATTCAGCATTGTTTATTTGTGCTGCTTATTTGTTATACATATTTCCCTCAACTCTAGAAATGGTTGGGGATTTTTTATTTTTATTAAGGGAGGTTATAAAATTGGAAGGTTTATCACTTTTTGCATTTGTATTTGTTTTAGGATTAAGACACGGCCTTGATGCAGATCATTTAGCTTTTATTGATGGTCAAACAAGGTACAACTGGCGTATGGGAAGTCCTTTCTCAAGATGGGTTGGTACCTTATTTTCGTTCGGACATGGGGGTGTTGTCGCATTAACTGCTGGAGTTTTAGGAATGGTGATGAGTAACTTTACGTTCCCATCATACTTTGACACTTTTGCTTCTTGGGTATCTATTTTATCTTTATTTTTGATTGGTACATTAAATACGTACAATTTAATTCGAACAAGAAGTAGTAAGGAAGAGTTTCAGCTTAGTGGTTTAAAAGGGAAATTCATTCCGAAAATTGCAAAAGGAACAACAAATCCGCTTCTTATTATTCTTGTTGGTGCTCTCTTTGCCCTAGCAGCCGAAACAGTGAGTCAAACAGCTGTATGGACGTTAGCTGCTGGCAATTCAAGCTCATACACTCCCTTATTATTAGGTCTTGTATTTATGGTTGGCATGATGATTACGGATACAATTGATTCTTTTGTTGTGCACAAAATGGTCAAGGACTCAAGCAAATTTGGTCAAGCTGCTTCACGCCTTATGGGCTGGGTCATCGTTGTACTAGCCTACAGCGTCTCTTTCTATCTTGCTTTTACATTCTTTAATCCATGGGCGGAAATAGACTTTGAGATTGTTGGCGTTGTACTCTTTCTATTTCTTCTTTCAATGTTTATTTTTGTCCGGCTCAAAGCTAAAAAAGCAAACAACAGTGTTCAATCCGTGTAACAACTGTGAGTTTATCCGAGAGAGCAACACATCCGCTGCTCTCTTTTTCTCTACCTTAAACAAGCCAGCCTGTAATAAGAAGAAGGTTTGATAGAAATTCTCTCATTTTATTCTTCCTTCTATCACAAGCAGTTCTTCTCTTCTGTCGTATTTTCTCTTTTTAAAAATAGAAAATTTCCCTTCATATAATGTAGAGAAAGCCCTCATTTAGGGTAATGATACACATAAAGGAAAATGAATAGGAGGCAGTCATTTATGAATATGAATCTTGTCATCATTTTACTTGCTTTAGCAGGACTTCTCATTATTTGCTGTAAGACCTTTAGCTCTCCTTATATTGCGTGCAATGCCGTCGGGACATTTTGCAGTTTATTTACTGCTCTGGCTATGATTCAAAAGCAGCTTTCAATCATTGAAGGACTTATTATCATCTGTGCCATATTAGCTCTCGCTTACCTCATTTATACTCCTTTAAAAACAAGCTTATTTGTTCAAAACTGCTATATTATGTTTAATGTTAATTTCTCTAAATCACAAGAAATTATAGAAAGAAAAAATCCTAATATTACGGTTATCACTAAACCGTTAAACACTCTTATTCTTTCCTACAAAGAGCACCAAGCAGAACAGGCACATCATCTAAAAAAGGCACTTAAACAAGAAGCACAGGGTATGCCACTATCTGGCTTTCTTCTTCTCTCAAGCTCTATTATTCTCTATTTATGGCAAGGGATTAGCTAAAACCGACCTAAAAAAGCAGTGAGAAACACAAAGCTTCTCACTGCTTTTTTTACTTCATCTCATACATTGATATAAACGGTCTTACATGTTGAAGTTTCGAACAATTCTTTTAATGATGTTTTGTTCTCCCTCTTCTAGTTCACTCATTATGTCTTCAAAAGCTCTAGTTGATTCATATGTATTTAATACTTGAAGTGCCGCAATACTATAGTGACCAATTGTATCTTTTCCAAATACTTTATGAATCTCTTCATTTCTACACTTGCTTAGCTCAATAAGTTTAAAAACGACTTCTGCATTGGATATGTTACCCTTTACAATTTGGATAAGAACCGTCACTTGCACTTTTGGATTTGGGTAATCTAAACATTCTATGAATGCTGCCTCATCAACCATGTTTTTTGTTTTCTCTTCCTTTACAACTGGAACTCTCAATATTTTTCCTCCACATTTGTAGTAATCCGTTGTTAGTGAATGATGTGAGTTGCTTTTATCTGTTGTCTCTACTACATATGTTATGTATTACAGTTAGAAACAAACTTAAGCAAGCTAGGGTTCTATCTTATACTATATTATGCCCTCTTCTCCTCCCTTTTTTTAAAAATGATAGTAACCTATAATATGTATTGTAAATTGTTTTTTAATATGGTCATGTTGACCTTTACATGATAAATCTTACCAGATTCCACTCCTTCTATAAAGTAGCATTTAAAAAGGATAAGAAATTTTCAGTTTTAAAAGTGACATGTTTTGCAATAAATACTTACATAAAAAACCTCTATAATAAAACAATTATATTATTATCGTACTTGGATTCAAAAAACAATTCAACGAAAACAAACTTTTAATGTTTTTTTACTTTTATTTATATTCGTTCCACTCTTATTATTTATGTTTTTTCTCCTCTCTTAACCTTTGAACGTTTTTAAAAGAACGCGTTCTTCTAAGAAAGCGTTAAATACAGAGTGAATTTATATTAAAAAGTGTGATATGATGAGACAAAATAAAAAGAAAACAACATATTTATCTGTAATTTATTTTACAGATAATATAGGAAAGGACGTTATGAATGCTAGTAGCCGAAAGACAACAAAAAATTGTGGATCTAGTTAATTTACGATCAAGCATTCGAGTTTCTGAGCTTAGTGAGATTTTTTCTGTTACAGAAGAAACCATTAGACGTGATCTTGAAAAACTTGAAAAAGAAAACAAATTACGAAGAAGTCACGGTGGCGCAGTGAGTGTTCAAGAAAAAGAAAGCGAAATAGATTTCTCAGAACGAGAAATTACAAATGTATTGGAAAAGAAAGTGATCGCTCATGAAGCTGTAAAAAGAGTAGAAAACGGTGACCGGATTATTCTTGATGCAAGTACAACAGCATGGTATATGGCCAAAATACTCCCTAACATTCCGCTCACTGTCATTACAAACTCCATTAAGGTTGCGATTGAACTTAGCAAAAAAGACCGAATTGAAGTAATTTCAACTGGTGGGATCCTGCTTCCAAAATCATTGTCTTATGTAGGACCGTTAGCGGAACGATCTCTTGAGAATTATCATGTTGATAAAGCCTTTCTTTCCTGTAAAGGTATTGATTTAAATAGTGGATTAAGTGACTCAAACGAATGGCAAGCTCTCTTAAAAAGAAAAATGATTGAAAGATCCAATAAAACGTTCTTGATGGTCGACTCTAGCAAGTTTGGTTACCGAGAGTTTTCACATATCTCTACTCTAGATCATGTTGATGAAATGATCGTGGATATAAAACTCCCTCCCCATTCTCAAGAGAAATTAAAAGAAAAAAACATCATTGTTACACCCGTTGACTTTGTTGATAAACCTGCTTCTTAAACAAACTTATTTTACGATAAGTTTGTTTTTTTGCATTTCACGGGAACTAAGACAAATTTTATATATTGTTTTAGTTCTGTTTTCAAAAGAATATAAATAGAAAAAGCCGGAGCTCTTTAAAGCTCTGACTTTTTCCTTAACTTAGTGATGTTTTTTCAAAAGAGGAACGTCACGCCAATTCATATCAGAAGCAAAATAGAAGCTCGGATATGCAGGTTGATTATAACCCGTATTTTGGTTGGCAATTCCTGTTCTGTACTGCTTATCGTGCATCAAGGTATATAACTTATGATTTGTCTTTTCTGTGCTCATATATATGCGAAGCGCTGAACTGTCCGCTTTCTTCACAATAAGTTCTTCTCTCCAGTCTCCAAATACGTCAGCAACTAAGCTTGGGTTCCCTTTTGTACCGTTGTTTGTACTCGTATTTGTAGCTGTTAGTAATCGTCCCCTTTTCCAATCATCAATTGTTGGCGACTCCGCAAAGGTTCCATTAATGAGTTGGGTGGTCATATCAGTTCCCCATCTAATGCTCATATTTGTTCCTGGAAACTTCTGGTCTATTTTTTGGCTATCAGCGCTTAATAGACTTGTAGCCCACATTTCTAATCCTTCATGAGCAGGATCAATATCTCCTACAATCCCGCGACCTGTATCTTTACCTGTATATTCTCCAACAATCACTTCTCCTGTTTTCGCATCGCGTAAACTATAGCCATAAGGTGCTTTTGTACCATTTTCATGCACCATAAAAATTTCTAGTCCGCTTCTTTTCGGATTAATGTCCGCAACATGCAGTGTATCCCCGTGACCAAGCTTTACCCCTTCACCACTCTTTTCACTTTCAGTCGGCATCTTACCGTATGAGCTATATAGCAACTTACCATTATGATCAATTGTTGCGCCTCCATACACTATTTCTTGTTTTCCATCATTGTCAACATCACTTGTTGTAAGATAATGAGCGCCTTGGTTTGTAAGAGTACTATATTTTTTATTCTTTCCATCTTTTTCATGTGGATTGCTGTTAAACGGGTTACTCATCGATGTCCATCCACTATCAACAGCCCAATATTTTTTAAGTTCTTTTCCATCCCAACGATATGAAACAAGATTTGCTCTTGTATAATATCCTCTTGCAAAAATAGCGTATGGTTGATCCCTTTCAAGGTAAGCAACACCTGAGAGAAACCGATCAACTCTGTTACCTGGTTCAATTCTTGGCGTTGCATAGTCGCCCCACATCAATCCATCATCATAGCGCTGAGGTTCATAGTTTATCGTTTCGAGCTCTTTACCTGTTGCACCTTCAAATACGGTTAAATATTCGGGTCCTTCTAAAATAAACCCTTGGAAGTCACGCAGTTTATTTCGTTCACTTCTCTTTGGTGCATATTCATCCATAAAGTAGTCAGCTAAACTTTTTGCATCCTCCCGTGATAAGGGATAGCGATACTTTTTAGCGATTCCAAAACATTCTTCAAGTGTTTTTGGCCAATTTCCTTTTTGAACTTCTTCATGATTGTGCCAATTCATAAACATCTTCACAACATGATTATAGTAATCTTCACTGCTCATTCGGTAATCATCGCTATGACGATAGCCTGCTTTTATATCTCCTTTAGGCATTGTGATAAACTTCTCCCGTTCTACATTTTCACGCTTATCAAGCTGAATTGTTTTTGTCCCTGGAGCTGTTTTGAGCATCATCTCTGCTTTTCCATCTTGATCAAAATCGTATACTAAAAATTGTGTATAGTGAGCACCAGCTCTAATATTTACACCTAAATCAATTCGGTACAAAAGAGTCCCATCAAGTTTGTAGCAATCTATATACACATTGCCTGTATACCCTACTTGTGAAACATCTTTTGAATTTGATGGATCCCACTTTACAAAAAACTCGTACTGTCCATCGCCGTCCACATCCCCAACGCTCGTGTCATTCGCTTCATACATATAAGATTGCCCATCAGGTGTTCTTCCATCCTTTGGTTTCTTTAGCTTTAAATCGTAATATGCTTCGTTCATTGGCGTAATAACAGCACTTTTCCCTGTCCCTTTTTCATTTTTAGAAGAGGAAACATAATAGGTAGACTCTGAATTCCCCTCTCTGTCTAAAAAATTTGTACTGTCTTTTACAACCGCAATTTTCTTTCCGTTTCGATATACGTTAAAGTTCGCACCTGTTAACCCTGTTTTTGAATAGCCTGTTGCTTCCTGAGACAAAAAACGCCAGCTAAGATAAACTCCTTCTGAGGTGGAGACGGCTACTAATCCACGATCAAGCTTTTCTCCTCCATTCATTGTGTTCCCTTTCGCCTCTGCCCAAACAGGCGTTGTCATACATAATAGGGGTATAAACAGTATTATGATCATTCGATTTAAAAGTGATGGTTTCTTTCTCTTCATCTTTTCTCCTCCTTAAAACGCTTACAAAAAAAGAACTTCAACTCCCTTTTAATCGTAACGTTCGATCAGAATAGAATTGAAGCTTTAGATAATGAACAAGTAAATTTTCCTTATAGAACGAATATAAAAGAAGCTATAGCGTTGTTTTGATGTCAGGTCCTTCTTTTCGATTCTTTTTATAAGCCACATAGTTTTCATATCCAACAGGATTGTTTCCCCATGTTTTTTCATAGTCCCATCCTGTTAATTTTTCAACTACTTCACGAGCTTCAGAAGACGCTTCTTTTTTAAGACCGCCCTTTTTCAGCCGCTGAATTTCAGCTAACAATACAACATGATTTTCTTTTGTTAATTTATAACGATAAGAAATAAGTAAACCGCCAATAAGAAAGAGAAGCGTTCCGAAAAGCAAGATACTTGTAATTGTCTGAATAACGGACGAAGATTGAACATCTTGCCCAGAAACAAAGCCTGATAAGTCTAGTCCAACACCAACTAAGAAAACGGCCAGAGCTTGAGAAGCTTTTCTAATTAAACTCATCACACCAGCAAAGACTCCTTCGCGGCGCTGTCCTGTTAGAGCTTCATCAATATCAGGAATAAAGGCATAGTTGTTCCATGGAATATAGTTAAGGCCTCCGCGCCCTAATCCAGCAATGCCAATCATAATAAACATAAGAAGTAAACTGTTTTCAACGTTTGTGATTCTCAATGCGGCAAATCCTAAAATGCCAACCATAAAAAAGGCAATTGCTGTCCGATAAGCAGGCGCTGGATTCAATTTAATCGTCAACGTCATCGCAATCCATACTCCTACAATCTGGAGAATGTACATAACGGTTAAGAGGTTAGAAGCAATAATAGCATCATGCATGAGAGCAAAAACAATAAAGTACGTAAATACAGCATTAAATACGTCTTGACTTAAATAGCCTCCTAAATACATTCCTAAATGATGTCTAAATGTTTTAACACGAAGAGTTGAAAATAAATCAACGTACACTTTTTCAATTTTTTGAAGCAGCGTTTTCTTATCAATCTCTTTTTCAAGCGGAATTTCCGATAGTGGACGCTCCCACGTATTTTTATAGAGAACAACTAACACAACAACAAAAATGGCTGTAAAAATTAATCCTGAATAAAGAAAGCTTAGCGGATCATCTTTCCCTAGCGATTCAATAAGTCGACCAGGAATAAAGGAAGCGAAAACAGCTGAAATTTGCGCTACAAACATTCTTGCGCCAGTAAGCTTTGAGCGCTTTTTATAGTCATCTGTCATTTCTGCTGCTAGGGTGTCATAGGGAATTAAAATCATTGAGTAAGCGATTTCAAAAATGATGTAGGTTAACATATAGTACCAATAGTTAAATCCATCTACCCATATTAGCGCATATATAAGCATAAGTGGAATAGCTGCTAAAATGAAAAATTTTCTTCTGCCAAATCTTCGACCAAGCTTTGTTTTATGAAAATTGTCGGTAATATAGCCCATTGCAGGAGCTGCAACAGCATCCACAACCCTTGCAACTGCAAAGATGGAGCCAGCTTGCGTTGCTGTTAATCCACAAAATGTCGTATAAAAGTACATTAACCATGCAGCAGTGAGGGCAAATGCTCCCGCTCCTACAAAATCTCCTAATCCATAAGAAAGATAGTTTACAAATTTAATTTGTCGTTGAGGTTTACTCATCCTATTTCCTCCGTTTTCTCCAGCTTTTAAAAAGAAGCTTATAGACAAATAGCAATGTGAAACATCATTAGTGCTTGAGAAAGTAGATTAAAAAGAGAATGAAATAAGCTTATTTTTTAGTAGGAATTCATGCTATTTTCTATCGACTATGTTCTAAATGTTAAAATATAAGTATTCTACTAAACAAAGAATGGCCATAGATTGTCCATAAGGCATGCCTGTTATAGGAATCTTTTTATAAAAATCTTTTGTCATTCCCATTGCTGTTCCAGCAGAGACGTTTTGCAGCTCTCCTTTTTCATCAATATTGTGTATTACAGCTTCAACAGCCTTTAAGCCCATCTGTAAATATTTTTTATCAACATAGCGATGACGAACAGCTTTCAATATTCCAAAAGCAAAGCCTGCTGTACAAGATGCTTCAACATATGAAGAGGAATCTAGTAACAATGTGGGCCATAATCCATTTTCATGCTGACATTCTTCCAATGCTTCTAACTGACGATTCAACGTATTGATCAACATTTGACGAACAGGATCATTTGCTGGCATCTCTACTAAATCAAGAAACTCTGGAATGGCAATCGTAATCCAAGCATTTCCTCTTCCTCATATTGCTTCAGCAAAGTTATGATTTCCTTCAAAAGTCCATCCGTGAAACCATAAACCTGTTTTATTGTCACATAGGTATTTGATATGAATAAGAAACTGCTTTTTAGCTTCTTCAATGTATTCTCGTTTATTAAACAGCAAACCGATTTTAGCAAGTGGCAACATACTCATTATTAATGTGTCATCCTAAAGCTGCTGGTTGTTTTGGGATCCAAATACAATATGCTGAAATCCTCCATCTTTTGTACAAGGCATATCGTGATACAACCAATCTCCCCATGTTTCTAAATAAGGCAAATAGGTTGGGTTTTTTGTTTCTTCGTAGAGATATGTGAGCGTTAACATTTGAACCATTGTATTTACATTTTTTTCGACTGGCGGTTGTTCAAACTGCTGATCAAACCACTTTATAATCATATTTAATACGTTCTCAGTTTTTGTTAATTGATAATATTTCATCATTCCATATAGCCCAATTCCAGCGATCCATTACCAATAATTAAAATTTTTGTTATCAATCTTTCGTCCGTCTTTAAGCAGAATTGCATATTTTCCTTCTGGATCATCTAAATTCACTAAGTTGTCGATCAACAAGCTAATGGTTTGTTCAAGTTCTTTTCTATCCATTCTTCTCCCCTCCCTATAAAGCAAACGTTTTTAAAAAATATTACCTTTCAACACAAAAACAACAAATAAACCTTTATATACTTTTGTTTATTTCTGTTATTATTTATTATTATATTTACTTTGTTTTGTTTATGTCAATAATATATTCTCTATTTTCTGATTATTTATTTTTTCACACACAAAAAAAAGGCCCTAAGCTATGAATTAAGCTTTGGGTCCTTTCTAACTTACATTCTATTTTAAACTCCAAACAAGGCTGTTCCAATGATCATATACATAATAGGAAAGAGAAATAAAAGGACATTTACTATAGCTCCAATAAAGGAAATTGCTCTTTTCCTCGTTTTATAAGCTCGTAAAGCAAAGAAAATTCCTATTGGACAAAATAGGAGGGGAAGAAAAACAGGCATTCCTTGAATTCTTTCAAGTGGAACAATGTTAAATAAGAAGTTACAAATAAGAATAAAGGGAGTAAAAAATAGAACATATGATAAGACAGTAAACGTTTTCGACATGTGTTTAAGCTCCTTTTTTATACAAAAATCCGTTCTTTACTTTTTGATACTCCCTTTAGACGAGCTCCACTTTCCTATAGTTTCAAGCTTTCATGCTAAATTTACACTTTTTTCAATCCAAAATAGTTTTGAATCAACTTCTCGAATTCTTTCCTATTCATTTCTTTTTTCGTCATCTTTCCATCTTTCCACTCTGTAAAAGATTGTTCAGTTGCTGTTACATTTCCTTCATCAGTTAAGCGCGTTATAAGCGGTTTTTTATTAAAAGGAGACTGTGGGTGATTCACAATAATGTCTTGAACTTCGTTTAGTTTTCCAATTTCTCGAATAGACTCCCATGCATCAAAAGCATAGCCCCATTTCCAGTCCCTATCTTTATTTCTTACTTTCATTTCAAAGATATAGTTACCATGCTCTGTTTTTATCTTGCTTACTCTAAAATCTCCGTTACTAGACTGAACTTCTTCCCCTGTTAATGGAACAGGTTTTAATGGTAAATTCCCACCAAACCCTGTATCAATTAAATATGTTTTCTCTTTATAGTTAACAAGGATAGCGACGTGCGTTTTCCCAATGTCGTTCCATTTGTTATTTTCGTTTTCATAAATAACGCCTCGTACAAGCTTTACATCGAAGTTGTTTTCAACAAGAAATAAATAGAGGAGAGAATTCAGCTCATAGCATACTCCTCCTTCATTTCGCGTAAAAAATTTATGTGCTAAATTTTCTTCTGTAAGTTCACTTGTTCTATTTTCAATAATACATAAATTTTCAAAAGGAAGTTCTTTTGCTAATTGAGGAAGGATTACATGTAAATTATCAAATTCTATTTCTTCTCCTTGTGACATGCCAATCCGCTCTCGTAATAATGTATTTATCTTCTTCATAACATTTCCTCCTTATCTTCTACACTAAGTATGTTATGAATGGTTTTAAATCACAACAAAATAGCTCATATCTGCTCATTTGGTCAATGACAAACTAAAAAAGCGGCTTCACCCAATAGTGAAGCCGCTTTTTTGATGCTATTTCATATTTACAAAGATTTCTTTAAGAGCAGCTTGATCAACTTCAATTCGAAAAACATCAATATTATACTCTAAGAAAACTCTGTTTATTTTTGGAATAATCATTTTTTCTCTCAAAGTGAGTTCTGTAAAGGTTTCATTATGTATAATATTTTCACTTATAGTGATGTTGCTTTCTTAACTGACTCTTATTTTCCCCTTAATCTAATAGCCAACAAAATCTTAAGCTCCTCTAATATGTTCTACTAGTTTCTACTTTTTTTGATTTACGAACAAGTGCAATAATTCCAGCGATTAAATAAGCAATCCCACCAAATATACCTAAAATAAATGTTGCAACTGTTCCAAGAATAGCTGTAACAATTAAAATTCCTCCTGCTAACTTAGGTTTCTTGTTTCCTTTTAGATAAATGATAGAAACAATTCCTAATATAGCGCAAATAAGCGTCACAATAAGAATATAAAGAGCTCCATCATTAATAGTAGACGCCATCTCACTTGCACTAATGTTTGTAATATTGCTTTCATCTAGAGCTTGTTGAAAACCATTTATTACGTCTTGATTGTCTTGTGGAAGAGCAAGCACAAAACCGCTTCCTAACGAAACAACTAAAAAAAGCACAATTCCAATTACCGAAAACACAATTTCTACAACTCTACTCATGTTCTTCCTCCTTAGTCTTTTTAGATGATAAATTCATATTTCTCATATATTAAAGAAATAAAGCTCCCACAAAAACCAATTTATTCCTTAATTACATTTTAATAGTTTTTATTAAAGAGCGAAAGAGGTTCAGCATAAATTAAGTTAAAATTAAGGTAATCAGCTTTTAATTTTCATTCATGATTGCTAGGATTTAATCCTTTTTTAGCTCTTCTTAATCATTTTATTTTCTTACCCAGTTCCTTATTACTTGGCTGTAAAAAATATAAATCCCCCTCTCTTTTTCTCATAAACGGCTAAAAGAAGAAGCCGCTTTTTTTCAAGGGTTGATAAATATCCCCCTGGTTCAACGCTTCAATCAAAGATTTCATTCCCGTTTTTATCCATAGTTAAGCTCCTTTATCGTTCTTCTTATCTTTTTTCGAGTTTACTATTCTAATATTTTATTGACTTACATTTTTATTTGTCTTACAATAAATTTGATTATTCAGAATTTTTTAGGGAGGGATCTACTTTAAGGTTTATTTTGCTCTTTTTTTAAATCTAATAATTCCTAACTTATTGTTTCTCTATTATCGTTATTTCTACAATATCTACTTTAAGTCACACTAACGACTCTTCTCTTGATTGCTCTACTTTGCGTTGACATCCTCTGTATTTTTTCATCTTGTCAAAACCACTTAATTTCTGAAATGAAAGCGCATCCAAAAAGTGTATAAGGGGGATTTAAATGAAAAACGAGTCTAACTTACAAAACGCAGGAACTGTAGTTGAAAAAAGACAGTCTTTTCTAACAAAGTTTGCTAAAACGTTTGGTCCAGGTATTTTAGCAGTTTTAACATGGCTTGGTGCAGGAGATTTAGTGACTTCTTCTGTTGCCGGAGCTTCCTATGGATACAGCTTAATGTGGATCTTAGCTATCTCTCTTCTTCTCAGATTTCTCATTGTAAATGTTATTGCACGTTTTCAGCTTTGCAATAACGAGAATTTATCTCTCTTAGAAGGTTACGGACGAATTCATCCTTTTTTTGCTTATTTTCTTTTAATATATGCCCTCATCATGGGTCATCTTTTTAATTCATATATGATCAAAGGAGCAGGTGAAGTGCTATCAACGCTCCTTCATATTAACCAGCCATTTTTAGGATCTGTTATTGTTGTTGTACTTATCTTACTGTTAATCGGTCGAAACATTTATAATACGATTGAGAATGTGATGAAGATTATTTTAGGGCTGATGACAGTAGCCTTTCTTATTTTGGCAGTTCAGTCATCTCCTGACTTTGGAGAAATCGTAAAAGGTACAGTGGGTTTTAGCATTCCAAGTGATACAGGCTTACATGGCGCTTTTTTGTTAGCGGTTTCAATAGTTGGAGCTGTAGCTGGATCTATTTCTAACTTTGTGCATCCGTACTTTTTAAAAGAAAAAGGCTGGACAAAGCCGAAACACTTGAAAATTCAGCGTAATGATTTACTTTTTGCGATTGGGGTTTGTATTGTGATTAATTTGGCCATTTGGATTATTGGAGCCGAAATTTTAAAACCAAAGGGCATTGAAGTTGAAACGATTGATGATCTTGGAACAGCCTTGCAAATGCAGCTAGGACAAACAGGTTGGCTTATTTTTTACCTTGGGGTTTTTGGCGTTTTATTTGCAAGCATTGTTGGAAAATCGACAGGATATCCAAGACTTATTACAGATGCCTACTATGTAATTAATAAGAAACGAAAAGAAAAATATAACGGAAAATATAATAACGACCCTTTATTCAAATGGATTATGCTTTTTGTGCTCGTTACGCCAATCATTTGGTCTATCCCTGGTATGCCTGGTTTTATTACGCTTACAATTTTAGTGAATGCTTTAAACGTCGTTGGCTTCCCTGTTATTGCAATTGGTATGCTTGTCTTATCTAATAACAAAAGTCTTATGGGAAAATATCGCAACAACTGGTTTGAAAACTTATGCCTATTTCTTGCAACAGCCTTAGCTCTTTGGTCTTCTGTCCAACTCGCAATAGGATTCTTTTAAAAAAGGAGTTTAAGGATATAAAGTGGAAGTTTTAGAAGTGACAATTAAAAGAAAAGAGGAAACTTCATGAAATCAAAAGTTATCGTATATAAAAAAATGGATGAAAAGGTTTTGGAATTTATAAGAGAAACGTGTGAGGTCATTTACTTTGAGAAGCTACATTCAGATGTTTATCCAATATTTTTAGAAGAATTAAAAGATGCGGATGCTCTGCTAGGATCTGGTTTGAAAGTAGATGGAGACTTACTAGATCGTGCTCCACATCTAAAAATAGTGTGTAACACATCTGTTGGCTATGACAATCTCGATATGAGTGAGTTATCAAAACGAAATATTATCGCTACAAATACGCCTGATGTGTTAAATGATACGGTTGCAGATACGATTTTTGGTCTTTTGCTTGCAACAGCACGCAGAATGCCTGAATTAGATCAGTTTGTCAAAAATGGCGAATGGAAAGAAACGTTGAAAGAAGAGCATTTTGGTGTTGATGTTCATCATAAAACATTAGGAATCATTGGTATGGGAGGGGTTGGCTCTGCTATCGCCAAGAGAGCGCGTTTTGGTTTTGATATGGATATCTTGTATCATGGACGCTCTCGAAAAGAAGAAGAAGAACAAACATACAATGCAACATATTGTTCTTTAGAAGAGCTGCTACAAAAGTCTGATTTTGTTTGCTTAATGACACCTCTTACTCCTCAAACAGAAGGACTAATGGGAAAACGTGAGTTTGAGCTTATGAAACAGAGCGCTATCTTTATTAACGGCTCGAGAGGAAAAACCGTTGATGAAGAAGCCCTTATAAATGCTTTAAGAGCAGAAGAAATTTTAGGGGCTGGACTTGATGTATTTGCACAAGAACCAGTGAGCCCAGCCAATCCCCTTCTTTCTATGAAAAACGTTGTGACGTTGCCACATATCGGCTCTGCTACAGCTGAAACACGCCTTAAAATGGCAATGCTTGGAGCCGAAAATCTAGTAGCTGGATTAAAAGGAGAAACCCCTCCTAATCTTATTAAAGGAAGTATAGGAGTAAAATAGGAAAATCCTTTGTAGATATCTACAAAGGATTTTTCTTTTTACAGTTTCCCTGCGCCTGCTTGTGCTTTTACAGTTCCTGGAACAGATTGGGTTGGATTCATTTTTTTATATAAAGAAGGTTTCCAGCCTACCTTTTCATCTAATTTTGTGCCATTTTCTTTATTTGTTTCTTGAAGTAAATGAACTTGACGCTCTCCTGCTGAGCTCTTTACATACGAACCTTCTTCATAAATAGATGTTCCTTTCCAATCTTTAATAATATTCCCTAGAGGTACATTATAATCAAACGAGAAGTAGTTGTTTTGTGCATAAATCTTAGATTCTATTCCAACTCCTAATGCATATTGAAATGAGTAATCTGTACTTTTTGCGAATTCATAGTAGTTGTTGTACACATGAACTTCACCATAGCGAACACGAGGTAAGCGCTGCGTTAAATTTTTATAGTAGTTGTGATGAAGGGTTACTTTTAAACGCCCTCGATCACTTGTCTTACTATCACTTGATCCGATAATAGAGACTTTATCATGGTCTTGAAAAACGTTGTAAGAGGCGGTAACGTAGCTTGCTGTGTTTGTTACATCTAATAGTCCATCATGCTGTTGAAATTTGCGCCCAAAATACTCACCAAACCCTTTGTCATGATAGCGACCATCGCTAAATGTATTGTGATCTACCCAGACATGTTCTGCCCCATTTGTGACTACAATATTGTCATATTCAGAGTTCCACTCTCCTTGATCTCCATCAGTTGGATCCCATTGTGGAAAGAAATCTCTTGGCGCCTCAAATGCAAGATTTCGAACGATAACATTTTCTACTCCACTAATATTAAGACTTCCTCCCCAAATTTTAGCATCTTTACCTACTCCGATAATAGACGTATTAGAAGGAACATTCACAACAACCTGCTTTTTCTGTTCCTTTTGAGCACATACTCGTGCATCTTCAAGCGGTCCGCTCACTTCCTTATCATAACCCCACTTCTCTGGGCTGTAAGCTTTAAGGTAAGCATTAAAATCATAGCCACACTTTTTTGCATAGTGCTCAGCTGTTGCAGGCTGATTGTTTTCATCAACATTAAAATCAATTGATCCTTCAACATAAACGATTTTCGGCGTATTTCCGCTCTCTGAAAGAGCACGAACAAACTCACTTCTATTTTTCACTGTAAACGTATGACGACTGTCTGCTCCTGAGCCACCTGTTGTTCCTTTTCCATAAGAAGCCCAACCGTCATTTGAAGCAAGACTCTCTTTTCCGAGATTGCTAGAAGCTGCTGATGCTGTTGAAGTACTACCTGCAATGAGAAAGGATGCTAACACAAGCCCCTTCACTACTTTTTTCATCCTAAATCCCTCCTTTAAATCAAAATGTTAACGTTAACATTTTGATGAATGAAAACAATCTTATTCTTTGTTAAGATAGTTCTTTAACGGTACAATCTTTAATTCTTTTACACCCTCTGCTACAAGATGTGAAATTTCTCTTGCCCCATTTTCTTGAAAATGCGTATTATCAATTACTCCCTCTGGATAGTTAGGATGTTCTCCTTTTTCAAGCCAAAGAAAGACGTCTTTTGTTTTTTCAATGCCAAGTTCTTGGTACAATGCTTTACTTTTCTCTGTTAAATCAAGAACAGGAACATTCTTTTCTTTTCCTAACTCTTTCACTGCTTGGGGATATGTCCCGTGAGAATCATAAGCAATACCTTCTTCTGTAAAACGCCTACGTTCAACAGGTGTAATTAAAACAGGTGTTGCTTTTTTAGCACGAGCTCCATCAATATATTGTTTCAAGTAGCTTTTATACGTAGTAGAAGGCTCTGTATAGCGACTCGGATCTTCTATTTTTTCGTCATTATGTCCAAATTGAATAAAAAGATAGTCTCCTTTTTGAATTTCGCTTAGGACGGCGTCTAGTCTTCCTTCGTCAATAAAACTTTTTGAGCTTCGACCAGATTGCGCTTCATTTCTGACCGTCACTTTATGACGAAACTCTTCCTCAAAAACTTGCCCCCATCCCGCCCTCGGCGCAACGGAAGAATCATAAGTTGAAACAGTTGAATCCCCCACAAGGTAGACCGTTATTTTACTTTTATGTGACTGTGAAACAAAACTTGTCGCTTGCACTCTTATTCCCCCAACACTTAAACTCAATAGGAGAAGTAGAAAACATATAAAATGAATTTTCTTTTTCATCTTCTTCACCTATCTTTTAGATTCTGCTTTTTCTTTTGGATTCCAGCCATTTAACACATTTTGAATGGTATACTGATTTGCTTCTTCTCTTGTTAATTGTTCTCGTGAGTCATTAAAAGCAACTCCTGGACCATGGTTTTTATATTCATAAAACCGTGCATGACGATAAGAAAAGCCTGACATGTCTGTCCATCCTTGTTTATTAATATGCGACCCGAGATAACTTTCTCTAAACACAACGCTTCCAATTGCATTAGGGTCGCCACCTGGGTGCCACGGTCTGCCAAGATAGACCGTTCCATCCTCTGCATTACTTAAAAGCCTGCTTTTAATAAATAAATAGCCGTATTCCTCTGTTATTTGAGTGCTTGGCGCTGTGACATACCCATTTACAGTTGAAGAACCTCTCGTTAGAGACATAATATCGCACTTTTCAAATACGGCTTGAGAACCCCCAAAGATAAAATCAACATCTCCTTCAATGTAGCATTTGTAAAAATATTGCGTTCCTTCTTTCGTGTACAATGTATCTTGGTTCCCAATAAACCTCGTATTCTTAAAAACTTGTCGTTCACCTTTCGTATATACGGCAACAGCTTGCTCATCTTTTACATCAACACTTTTTTCATCAAAAGAATTTTCAAATGTGAGATTTTCAGCCGTAAAATCATCGCCATATATATAAACACTTGCGCTTCCTGATGTCCCGTACGTTCCTCCTCCACGTTTCTCCTTCCCTGAATAGTTGTCATACGTAAGTTTTGTTTTGTTAACGTTTTCACCGATAAGCGAAACAAAATCTTTATCTTCAGCTACTGTGACAACTTCTTTATATACCCCGTTAAAAATAAAGACGGTAACTTTCTCTTTGTTTCCAGAAGGGATTGCATTAATAGCTTCTTGAACTGTACGATAGTCTCCCTTGTCATCTTTTGAGACTGTTACTACTTTCCCGATTTTATCGAATCTTTCCCTTATATCCTGAAGTTTTTGGCGTTTATCCTGTGTTAAAGAATGAGTGGCTTCTTTTCTCACTACTTCAGCATATACGTTACCTCTAATTTTTGTAGAGATTTGGAAAAGAACAACGGTTTGCCCTTTTTTGTTTACACTTTGAGTCATGTTTTGGATTGAAATAACGTTCTCCCCTCCTTTGAAAGCGATGTCATTTTTATCTATCCTTTTTAGAACTGTACTAAATGTAACCGCAATAAGATCGTTTCTTACAAGTTCCGCCTTATCTATCTTCATCTCACTGCTTGGCATTTTCCTTTCTGAAACACCTTCACTTGATAAAATGCCGAGCATATACAGTTTTGCAAGATCTCCGCTGCTCACAACATCTTTTACATGTGCGTTTTCATTTAAGCTCACATTCTTTAAGGTTTTATTAATGTTATCGTGTGCACAAATCGTATTAGGCAATACCCCTCCCATCATCGTCAACACTGTGGCAGAATAAATGATTACTTTTCTTTTTTTTTCACTAAATTTCAATCACTTCGCCTCTCTTTCTGTGAGTCTAAAATTTATTATATAGAATGAGTTGAGATTTGCAATAATTTTTTAAATATTTAGTTTATTTTTTATGTTAGTAACTTAAAAAAGGAAAATAGACCTACTTTTCATAATTTATCAAATAAAAAACCTCCACCCTATGTAGAGTGGAGGATTCACCTATGAATTTTGACTCGAAAATCGTTTAGAGAGCTCTGTTAATAATTCCGGTTTATCCTCTCTATTCATTTTGATTTCAGCAAAAATAAGCTTATCATGATGTTCTATCTTGTTTAACATATCATCAAGCTCCTGCTCTGTTTGTACTTTAAACGTTTCGCTTGCTTCTTTTGGGCCAAAAATGCTTGGAAGTTTTTCATAATCCCACATAACAATATCATTGTAAGACTTGTTTTCACCGTGAATAGCACGTTCTACTGTATAGCCATCATTGTTGATTAAGAAAATGATAGGCTTAATTTTTTGATAAATGATTGTTGAAAGTTCTTGAGCTGTAAGCTGAAAAGAACCATCTCCAATTAAAAGAATGTTGCGACGTTCTTTGTCCGCAAGCTGACTTCCAAGTATCGCAGGAAGCGTATAGCCAATAGATCCCCATAATGGCTGACCAATAAATGTCCCTCCTTTTTTTAAAGGCATTGTTGCTGTACCAAAAAAGGAAGTTCCTTGATCAGCAAGGAGTACATCATCTTCTTTTATAAAATGAGAAAGACGCTCAAAGAACCGCGTTTGCGTAAGTTTTTCGTCTGTTGCTTCAAATGGTTGTTGTTCCCGAGAAGCAATTGAAATAATGTTCATTTCTTCTCTATCTCGTTTCTTGATGTGATGAGCTAATGTATTCAACGTATCTTTCATTGTCAGAGGTGCATATTTTTCTCCTTCCCCCTCAACAGATAAAGGGTGAAGATGAATCACCTTTTCTTCAGAAAATCCTTGTGAAAACCCGCCTGTGATAGAATCTGTTAGCTTCACTCCTACGCTTATAATACAATCAGACTCATCTATTCTTTGTTTAATATAAGAATCACTTAAGTCTCCATTATAAACACCAATAAATTGAGGATGTGTTTCATCAAAAACTCCTTTTCCCATACTTAGCGTTGCAATGGGAAAGCCGCTCTTTTCAGCAAAGTGCATTAACTCTTTTTCCACTTTGTAGCGATACACTTCATAGTCTGCTAAAATTACAGGCTTTTTCGCTTTGTTTATTTTCATTAATAAATTGGTCAGCATCTCGTCCATTGCTTTTTCATTGCTCTTCACTTCTTCATCTAAAAGTTTTTTATTAGGCTTATTAGCAGGTTTATTATATATATCAATAGGAAGCACAATATGAACAGGCTTTTTTTCTGTTAAACAAGCAAGAAGCACCCGATCAATCTCTTGGCTCGCATTTTCAACCGTTAATATGGTTTGAGCACACGTCACTTCTCTGAACATTGTTGAAAAACGATGGAAGTTTCCATCTCCTAATGTATGATGAACGTAAGAGCCTTCTTTCATCACTTTTGTTGTTGGAGCCCCTGTGACTTTGACAATTGGAACATGTTCAGCATATGAACCAGCAATTCCGTTTACAGCACTTAACTCGCCAACCCCAAATGTAGTCATAACAGCTCCAATGCCGTTTAACCTTGCGTATCCATCAGCAGCATATGCAGCATTAAGCTCATTGCAGTTGCCAATCCATTCTAACTCTTTATGTTTTAGAACTTCATCTAAAAACATTAAATTATAATCACCAGGAACGCCAAAAACGTGGTGAACTCCAATTTCAGCTAGTCGGTCTAGTAAGTAGTCACCAAATTGTATAGTCTTTTTTCACTGTCTATTCCACCTTATCTTAATATGTAACTTTTTCATTCCCTTTTTAGCATTGTTCATAAACACGTGGAAGCGGGACTTTACACTTTTTTAGTTATTTTATCCTATTTTTCGAAAGTTATAAAACGGATTTGATTAGGGAAAAGTCCCTCTTCTTTTTACAGGGAAACTCGGTATCCTTTTTCCTCAAATAAGAAATTCCCCCTATAAAGTAGTCATTTCTCTTATAAAAGCTGAAAATTCAACAGAATAAAGAAAAAGGGTCTCCTAAGATCACTATTTTTAAAGTTCCATAAACTAGTGCTAGATAAGGAAGAGGTAGGTAGACAGTTACATAAATAGTAGGAACCTCATTTCTCCTACAAATTGTTTCTAATTTTAATACAAACTTCTCCATTATAATTTTGGCTTTGGAGAAAAGTTAGGGTTTCCTTCGTATATTTTTACTGTGTTCTTGATGAATTGTTCTCTAACTCTTTGAATTTAATATTCTATTTAATCATCATTTTTCATGTCTTGTAAAACTTGTTATCGGTCTCTAAATGTAGTTAATGCAGCATTCAAATCTTTTGTTTTAAAATAAACCTCTTCATAAATATTAAATAGAGCTTCATATCTCTCTACATTCGATTCTTTAGGATAAAATGTTGATGCCTCTCGAATAAATTCTTCTGCACATTGTTCAAGTGAATCAAACCATCTACTGCCAAAAGCAGCTAGCATGGCTGCTCCCATTGCCGGACCTTGTTCGCTTTCTAGCTTAATTACTTTGGCCTTAAAAATATCAGCTTGCATTTGAAGCCATGTGTTGTTCTTAGCTCCCCCACCAATCGAGATAATCGTATCAACTGATTTTCCTTCTTTCCGGAACAGCTTGATAGACTCATGAAGAGAGAATGTAACCCCTTCCATAACTGCTCTCACAAAATTTTCTTTTTTATGAGATCCATCCATTCCAATAAAGCTTCCCCGAATAAGAGAATCAGCATGTGGCGTCCTTTCCCCCACTAGATACGGGGTAAATAACAGTCCATTGGATCCAATTGGAACAGATTCTACCCCATGCAACACCTGCTCAAATGTTTCATTTGGAGAGAACGTTTCTTTAAACCAGTTCAAACTGTAACCTGCAGCAAGCGTAACCCCCATTGTATAAAACGCATCCTTCCTCCCATGATTGAAAAAGTGAACTTTTCCTTTAAAATCTCGTTCTTTATCTTCCTCATATGAAAGGATGACCCCAGATGTACCGATGCTACATAATGTTTTGCCTGAAGAGAGAATACCAGCGCCAATAGCTCCACATGCATTGTCAGATCCACCTGCAAATACTTTCGTTTTTTTAGACAATCCTGTCTCCTCTGCAATATTAGGAAGCAGCGCTCCTACACAATCATGTGATTCAACAAGCGGTGGACAGATCTCTGTAGGAATATCAAATCGTTTACAGATATCATAATTCCATTTCTTACGTGTTACATGTAAAAGTAAAGTTCCCGCTGCATCTGAAAACTCACTATTAATGGTGCCTGTCATCCTAAATCTTACATAGTCTTTAGGAAGTAGAAAAAGAGCTGCTTTTTCAAACGTTTCCGGTTCATGTTCCTTCACCCATAAGATTTTAGGCAATGTAAAACCTTCTAGAACACGGTTCTTTGTAATCTCAAGCATCTGTTCGCCAAACTCCTCTTCTATCTTCATGCATTGAGAAGTTGTTCTTGTATCATTCCATAATATAGCATTACGTAACACACACTGATTTTGATCAAGCAACACTAATCCATGCATTTGTCCGGAATAACTAATCCCTTCAATATCATTAACTTGAACTTGACATGTAGAAACAAGCTCAGCCAAGGCCTGAATCGTTTGTCGCACCCAGTCTTCCGGATTTTGCTCATTATATCCTGCCTTCTCTTGAATAAGTGGATAACTTTTAGAAACTTCTCCACAAACTTCTCCATTTTCATTAACCAAAATCGCTTTGACAGCGCTCGTTCCCAAATCGATTCCAATTACATATTTCATTATTTTCACTCCTTTATCTATACAAAAAAGACTATTCTGTAAATCTCTAATCAATTCGCAAACTGCATTTCTATGCAAAAAACGCTATGAAATCCTAGTTCTATAACTAACCTATTTGACCTCCAGTATGTTAGTACGTTAAACTAACTAATAACATTATAATAATTATATATAACTCTATTGTCAACCGCTTACATCGGTTAGACAAATAAATTTTTAAACGATAAACTAATATCATTAATCTAGAGATGAGGAAATGAGGTACATGTATGGAAACAACAGATAAATATATGATACGAAAACAAAATGAACTAGTTATTCTCGAAGAAATCATTAAAAGTGGCCCCCTCTCACGTGCAGAATTAGCAAAAATATGTGGTTTAAATAAGGCGACTGTTTCGGAGATTGTAAAAACCTTAATTGATCGGAAACTTGTTACGGAAACAGGGATTGGAACAAGTACACAAGCTGGAGGAAGAAGACCCATTATTCTTCAATTTATTGCGAAGGCTGGACTATCCATTAGTATTGACGTTAGCTATAATTATATTGCTTTCATGCTTACTTACCTTGATGGTTCTATTATAAAAGAGCATTATCAAGAAAATATTAAAATAGATAGACATAACGTTTGTAAATCTATCCTAGATATATATCACCTTTGCAAAGAACAAGCTCCCCCTACTGAATACGGTATAATTGGAATAGCAATCGCAATCCATGGTGTAACCTTGAACAATGAAATTATTTTCACTCCTTACTATGATTTGAATAAACTTAATCTAGTAGAGATCATTGAAAAAGAAGCAGATATCCCAGTCCTTATTGAGAATGAAGCAAACCTCTCAGCAATTGCTGAATTAGCCTACCATTCAAATTTCATAAATTTAGTTAGCATTAGTATCCATTCCGGAATTGGCGCAGGTATCATACTAGATAAAGAATTACACTATGGGAAAAATGGTTATGCTGGAGAAATTGGCCATACTATTCTCTTTCCAGGTGGAAAAGCATGTCCATGCGGAAACAGAGGGTGCCTTGAGCAATATTATTCCGAAAAAGCTATCTTAGAACGTTTCAGCTTACTAAACCGGAAAGAACAACAATCCTCCTTTCATCAAATAGCTCAAGCTGTTGAACAAAATAATGAAGAAACAATTAAGTTGTTAAAAGAGACAGCTAAATATATTTCAATTGCTATTAATAATGTTAATAATACATATAATCCTGATGTTATTTTCCTTAATAGTGAATTGATCCGCACAATACCTTCATTGTTAGAAACAATAAAAGAAGAATTAACATGCTTTATGATTAACGATATAGAAGTAGCCTCTTCTTCCCTAGGAAATCGAGCAATTTTAATTGGAGCAACTTATTTAAATATTCAACATTTCCTTGGCATTAAAAGTTTATATTTCTCTAAAGAACAGATTTATAATAATTAAAACTCTAAATTTTAAATTTAAGAAAAACGCTATATTATTATAGAAACGGATAAATCAAAAGGAGACTTTGTCAAAAATAAAAGTCTCCTTTTGATTTATATTATTTTTCCTTATAACTAAAGTATTTAAAGTCAGCCTGAATATTTTGACCGCTCGTATCTTGACATTGCATTCCTACAAAAGCGCCTGTAAAGAATCCTCCTCCTTGAACATAATCATCTGATACTTTTTTAGACTCTAACATAACTTCAATTTTAGTCCATTCTTCTTTGTCGAAAGAATAAGAGTAATAATATTTGTCATGTTCAACCTCTACTTTTAGATGAACATATTTTATTTCATGAGGGATAATAATTTTATCTTTTAACGGTTGCGAAAAAGAGAAGTTATCACATATTGTTAGATCTAAAATACGTCCAAGGGCTTCATCGTACGTTACTTGAAGAGCTGTCCAATTTTCCGTATTATAATAATTAACTAGTCCTGCCGCTTGTTGAAAGTTCTCCGGATAGAATTCAACCGCTGTTTCTACCTTAAAGTGAAGGCTTTGCCAACGTCTTGCTACAAATGCTTGAGTGAATAAAGATGTTAATGATTCATGTCCAAATAGACGTAAATGGTTAGGTCTTTCAGTTAATGATCCCAATTCATCTGTAAAAGGGATTCGTAATGTCTGAAAGTTAATATTTAACTTTTCACTTTCAAATTGATCGATATCTGGATATGTTGCTTCAAACCTAGTTTCGGCAATACTCGGTGCCTCCACCTCTAAGCTACCTTCTTTTCCACCAACTACATAAGGCCACCCATCTTTCCACTCTAATTTTTGAATAGCTGTTTCTCGACCTAGTGGACAATAGCCCCTTTGCTGAACAACTGAATCATCGGAAGGATGAATTGGACGGCCTGTCAAATGAGCTAGATACCACTCATTTGTATGAGTTTGAACAATTGAGGCATGTCCACATTTTTGTAATGGATTTCGAGGTTCATGCCAAGACGTTAAAATTGGATTATCTGGATGAAGTTCATATGGACCTTCAATATCTGTTGAGCGAGCAATTGTAGAAGCATGTTCAAACCGCGTTCCCCCTTCTGCTGTGAGTAAATAGTAATAATCCCCAATATGATAAAGATGAGGTGCTTCTGTTAGTTTTATGTCCGTTCCTTTAAAAATGACCTTTGGCTTATTTATTAATTTCTGTTCCTTAGGTGAATATTCCTGCATTACAATACCACCGAATGAATGATGATTGATTCGATAATCCCATAACATATTTAATAAGTATTTCCTGCCATCAAAATCGTGAAATAGAGAAGCGTCAAATCCTGAACTATTTAATTTAATAGGTTCTCCCCAATCTCCATCAATTGTGTCTGAAGTCACTAAATAGTTATGACAATCTTTCCAAGCACCATCCACAACCTTTACATCTGTGTATATAAGCCAAAATTTCCCGTCATTATAACTTAAACAAGGTGCCCATACTCCTCCCGAATTAGGATTTCCTTTCATATCTAACTGTGAAACTCTCTGTAATGGATGTGTAACCAAGCGCCAATTTACTAAATCTTTTGAATGATGGATCTGCACACCTGGAAACCATTCAAATGTAGATACAGCAATATAATAGTCTTCTCCTACTCTGCATATACTTGGATCAGGATTAAAACCTTTAAGGACTGGATTAATAATCTTCATTTTAACTCCTCCTCATATATTCTTACTTAATAAATTTCTAACATAAAGTTTCATTTCTATTTATTTTTTAAATTCATCAATATGATCCAAATATACTTTATCTCTATTCTCTAGTTCACGTACAATCTTTGCATATTCTTCTTCATCTAAGTTATAGAAATAAATGTTAATTATAGCTAATATCAAGAACACAACAGGGATGATTGTTGTTGTAATTAAAATTCCTGTCAATGCTTCAGGGGTTTGTACCTGGTTCGCAATATAACCGAATTTATCTAAAACAAACCCTGGTATGATGCCGCCAATGGCCATGCCAAACTTAAAAAAGAAGCCAATAACAGAGTAAATTAATCCCCCCATCCGTTTTCCGGTCTTGTATTCTCCATATTCAATTGTTTCTGGAATAAGAGCCCACATATAGCCTCCAGCTGTAACACTTCCTGCAGCAGCAATCAGGCGAAAGAGAAGTACAAGTAAAATATGACTAGGTGGGACAATAAGCAGACCTAAAAGACCAACAATATTTAATAATAATGCAAAAGTTAATAGTTTCTTCTTTCCTATCCATCTATTAATCTTAGGTATAAATGGGAGGATAATTAAAGCTGGTAAGCTCCCCAATAAACCATACCATTTCACCAAATCTTCCCTACCGACATTGTAGGTAATATAATAGATTCCAACAGAATTGCTTATTGAGTTAACGCCAAAAATAATAATAAAGAAGATACTTAAAACGACTAATGGTCGGTTAACCTGAAACTGTTCAAATATATCTGATAATCTAATTTTCTCCTTAGATTTTTGAAGACTTACACGTTCTTTCGTACTCTTAAAACAGAATATTAATAGACATGCTCCAATAATCCCCAAAATACTCATAGTTAGCTGCCAAGCAAGAACTGAACTATCTGTAGTATCACGTAAGTTATTGGATAATAGAGGAACAAAAAATGCTACTATCAATCCACCAAGGTTAGCAAAGAACATACGCACAGATGTGATACTAACAACTTCTTGATTGTTTCTTGTCATCGCAGAAGTTAATGCACCGTATGGAACATTTATAGTTGTGTATGTAAGTGATAAACCTACATACGTAATATAGGCATATATTAATTTACCCATATCTGAAAAATCAGGGGTTGTAAAACACAGTATTGCGAGTATTGAAAATGGAAATGCTCCAAATAACAGGTACGGTCTAAAACGTCCAAATCGACTATTTGTTCTATCTACTATTGTTCCAATAAAAGGGTCAGCAAGGGCATCAATTATTCTAACAACTAAAAACATTGTACCGGCAGCTGCTGCTGATAACCCAAATACATCGGTATAGAAAAATAAAAGGTACGTAGAAACTGTATTGTAAATCAAATTACAAGCGAAATCTCCAGAAGCATAGCCGACTTTTTCAAATATAGGAATTCTCGATAGATTTTCACTAGACATCTTCTTTCCTCCTTCGTAACCCCATTAAATAAAAACTATATACCTTTAAATTTTCCATAAAAGTTACTTTTTCAATTTCAAAGAGGGATACCCGTGTCTATATAATGTTAAAACATCAAGAATAACTTCATACTACTTCATGATGATCAACTTTATTTTTTTTCCATTCATTCTCCATTTGTTCAAGTGTCTTTCCTTTTGTTTCAGGGACAAACTTCCAAACAAATAGAGCGGAAAATATGCTCATTAACCCGTAGAAACCATAGGTTAAGCCGCTGCTATATTCCATCATCATTGGATAAGTAGATGAGATTAGATAGTTAGCAGCCCATTGAGCAGCTACGGCAATGGCAACAGCCTGACCACGAATTCTATTAGGGAAAATCTCAGAAATTAACACCCAACATATTGGCCCCCACGACAACATAAAAGCGGCTGTGTATATAATAATGAAGATTAAAGTACTAACTCCAATAATATTTAGAAAAGCCATTCCTGCCACACCAAACATTCCAATCGCCATACCAATGGATCCTATTGTTAGTAATGGTTTACGTCCCCACTTATCAACTGTTAAAATAGCAACGATTGTAAAGATAACATTGACTAATCCCATAACGATGGTCTGTAACATCGAAGCATCTTTTGCAGCTCCCATGCTTTCAAAAATGCGCGGAGCGTAATACAAAGCAACGTTTATACCGACAAACTGCTGAAATACCGAGAGCATGATTCCTACCACAATCACTAATTTCCCGTAAGCAAATAGCTTTTCAGAAGTAACGTTTACCTTTACGGTTTGTTTAATTTCCCTTAAAATCACTTCCGCTTCTAAAGAGCCGTTAATTTTAGTAAGAATATTTAATGCTTTATCGTCTTGATTTTTGATGGCTAGGTATCGAGGTGTTTCTGGTACAAAGAATAAACATATACCAAATAATAAAGCTGGAATTACTCCTGAAGCAAACATATATCTCCAGCCTATGTCATTTATCCATTCTAACGGTTTTCCATTAGCAATCCCCCAGTTAACAAAATAAACGACTAGCATCCCAAAAATAATCATAAATTGGTTGAATGATACTAATCGGCCACGAATATCTGCAGGTGCAATCTCTCCTATGTACATAGGAACAATTGCTGAAGCTAAGCCGACACCGACTCCTCCTATAATTCGATATAAATTGAACATAAGTAATAAAGAAATGGATGGTTCTCCCATTGTAAAAAATAAGAACTCAGGATATGCAGACCCTAAAGCTGAGAGAAGAAAAAGGACAGCAGCAAAAATCAGTGAATATTTACGGCCAAAGTTTGATGCAAAATAACCGGATATTATCCCGCCAATGATACAACCAATTAATGCACTAGAAATTGTTGCGCCATGTGCTAACGATCCTAAACCTAGAGGTTCTATTAAATAGGCTTCTATTGACTTTTCTGTTCCAGATATTACAGCAGTATCATAACCGAAAAGCAAACCACCGATAGCAGCTACAATCGTAATTGAAAAAATATAAAGTGAGTTTCGCTTTTGTTTCATAGTTTTTCAGGGATAAATTCTAATAACTCAAAGAAATTAATCTACGATATGTAACTGAATGATTAACAATCCTCTCCTACTATTAAGCCCTTCTTTTAAAGCGCTTACAAAATAATATAGTTAAGGAACTGTTTCCCATCACTTAGTTATTTATAGATTGATTTTTAAAATTCTCCCCTAAACTCCCTCCTATTTTAAAGTAGTAAATTCTCTTAAAAACTTTTTGCTTACAGAAATAATCACCAAAACTTAAAGCATTTCTTACACTTTTTCTCCTCTATTTGCCCAAAGGTACTAATTCACACTGTTTGTATGTTTTTAGAGAAAGAACCCGTCATGAAAACTTAGAAATATAAAAGATTCATTGACGGGTCTTTTCGAGAAACAATATAGTCGATAGATTTCTTGTTACTCCCTTTTCAATTTAAACTTCTAAAATATATTGATTTAAGATAGCTTTTAATCGTTCTTGTCTTCCAGATTTGTTGTGAATTGAGTTATTATTTAGAGCGTATTGCTCAAGGGTATGGAAGTTTGCTCTTCCTTCCACAATATCTAGTCCAATCCCTTCCGTGAAGCTACGATAACGTTCTGCAATAACATTATCAAATACACGGTCTTCAATTAATTTATGAGCTACTTTTAATCCTCTTGCAAATGCGTCCATTCCAGCAATATGGGAGTATACTAAGTCCTCTAATTCAAAAGATCCTCTTCGTACTTTGGCATCAAAGTTCAAGCCTCCACAACCTAATCCTCCATTTTGCAAAATTTCATACATGGATAATGTTGTAGAATATAAATCGGTTGGAAACTCGTCTGTATCCCACCCCAAAAGAGGATCTCCCTGATTAGCATCAACAGAACCTAACAGACCGTGGACTCGAGCTACTCTTAACTCATGATCAAACGTATGGCCAGCTAAAGTCGCATGATTAGCTTCAAGATTCAACTTAAAATATTTGTCTAGATTATACTGTTTTAGAAAAGCAATTGTTGTAGCTGCATCTGTATCGTATTGATGTGTAGTTGGTTCCTTTGGTTTTGGTTCAATCAAAAATTGTCCTGTAAATCCAATTTCTTTTGCATAGTCAACCGCCATATGCATGAATCGAGCTAGATTATCCAACTCTAATTTTAAATCTGTGTTTAATAATGTTTCGTAGCCTTCACGCCCTCCCCAAAATACATAGTTTTCAGCTCCAAGCTCTTTCGCTGTTTCTAATCCTTTCTTCACTTGAGCTGCTGCATATGCAAATACATCTGCATTACACGAAGTAGCTGCTCCATGAACAAAACGAGGATGAGTAAACATATTAGCTGTATTCCATAATAATTTCACATTACTTGTTTTCATATACTCTTTTATCAGAGTAATGATTATATTTAAATTTTTATTTGTCTCTTTTAACGTATTTCCTTCTGGGGCAATATCCCGATCATGGAAAGCAAAGAAAGGCACCCCTAATTTTTCAAAAAGTTCAAATGCGGCTTCTACCCTTGCCTTAGCTAAGTCCATTCCTTGATACTTGTCCCATGGTCGTTGCATTGTTGCAGCACCAAAAGGATCTGTTCCATCAGCCGTAAATGTATGCCAGTAAGCTACCGAAAATCTTAAGTGTTCTTTCATGGTTTTATTCCCTATCATTTCCTCTGGATTGTAGTACTTGAATGCTAGAGGATTGTTAGAATCTTTCCCTTCATAAAACACTTTGTTTGCGCTTTCAAAATAATTCCCTACATTAGTATAAGATTGAGCCATATTATTTCCCCCTTAGTTTAGATACGATAAACTTTAAACATTCAAATTAAAATGATTCATCATTAAAGATAAGTTATATTTTATTGACCAAACTAATAAGATTTAAGTTAGTTTGTTATCCTTACAAACTAACTTAATTACATATTATAAGAAATTATTATTTCTTTCAATATTTTTTTTCAGATTTTTTTATATTTTCTTACTGACTCTTAGTTATTACTAGGAGAAAAAAAGAATACTCATTGTTCTAGTCAAACGTTATTACCAATGTAATTATCTTTCTGAATCGTATCCTTGGATATTTTATTATTAAAAATTCATATCACCTTTCGCTCGTGACCTCTGTTGCTTTTCATGGATCAGAAAAAGTCCTAAAAATGTAATCACTCCACCTCCTACACCAAGTAAATTAATCTTTTCGTCAAGCCATATTCCTGATAAAATGACAGCTACAATTGGTACAAGATAAAGAGAAGCTGTAGCTTCTGACGCCCCTACTTTTAAGGTTATATAAGCTAAAGCGAAATAAGGTAGAACAGAAGGAAAAATTCCTAAATACGTCACAGCTAAAGTAGATGAAAAAGAAGCTTCTTCTATCTCTGTTAACAGCCGTGGAAGAAAACAAAGCATCCCAGCTGTTCCTCCCCATATCGAATAAGTCATAAAAGCTAACATTCTATACTTTTGTAAGTAACGAGTTTGGAAAACAAAATATAAGCTTTCTGAAAAGGCAGCGAGAAGGATAAATATGATTCCAGTGATAGAATAGGAAAGTGAATCATAGCTAAATGAGATAAAAGCAATTCCGAAGAAACTAATAAGAGCTCCTAACCATTTTCTAACCGTCCCTTTTCTTCTCAAAAATAATTGTTCAAGCATAAGTGAAAATATTGGTGTAGTAGTTACAAGTAAACTAGCAATCCCTCCACCTACGGTTATTTCTCCCTTATTTAAAAAAAGATGATAAGCTGAAAATCCTAAGCATCCTAAAAGAACTAATATAGGGACATCTCTCATATTTGGTAGACCTATGCGCAGTATAATGGCTATAAGTAGTAGAGAGCTTGAAGCAATAAGTAATCGAAAAAGAGCTAGACTTTCAGGCGTATAAGAATGTAGGGCAAAACGAATAGCTGGAAAAGAAGACCCCCAAAAAAAGATGATAGATACATATGAAACAAGTAAAAATACTGTCCAATTCCTCAATTTACTCTCTCCTTATCAAATAAAATCCAACCAGTTAGTCTAGAAATCTAACAGGTAGTTCCTATCCTAGATAATATTTGGTAAAATGTCTCCAACCAGTTAATTTTTTGAAAACCAACCACTTCAAAGGAGAAACTTCTTATGTTAAGTAAATCAAGCATTCCTAAATATGAAAAAATCATGAGGTATATGAAAGAAAAAATTTCAAATGGTGAATGGCCTATTGGAAGTAAAATCCCTAGTCAACGTCAGTTAGCGAAAGAATTTAATGTGAATAGGAGTACAGTTATTACAGCATTAGAAGAGTTAATCGCGGATGGTCTACTCGAAGCACAAATGGGCGTAGGAACCATTGTAACAAACAATACATGGAACCTTTTATCCTCCTCTCTTAATTGGAATACACATGTAGAAGCGGGAATGCTGAAACAAAGCAGATCAACGGTCCAAGAAATCAACAACTCAGAGTCACAACAGCAGTTTATCCAACTGAGTAAGGGTGAGCTTTCAAGTGACATGTTTCCCCTTCAGAAAATGAAAGAGATTATAAATAAAGTTTCTAATCATATAACTCCTTTTGGCTATGAAGAACCAAAAGGATATTTACCATTACGAAAAGCAGTGAGCGCTTATTTACATAAAATGAATGTTAATGTCTCTCCCTCTTCCATCTTAATTGTCTCAGGAGCCCTTCAAGCTCTTCAACTTGTCTCCATTGGACTTTTACACAAAGGATCGACAGTTTTACTAGAAAAACCTTCTTACCTTTACTCTCTTCGCATTTTTCAGTCAGCTGGGATAAATCTGACTGGAATTCCTTTAGATCAAGAAGGACTTCTCGTCCAGCATCTAGAGCATGTTAAAAAGAAAAGGAAAGAAGCTGTTCTATATACAAATCCTTGTTTTCATAATCCAACTGGAACATTAATGTCTGAGAAACGACGCAAAAATATTATTGAAACGTGTACAAAACATCAAATTCCTATTATTGAAGATGATATTTATAGAGAACTATGGTTTGAAGAAGCCCCTCCTTTACCATTAAAATCTTTAGATCAAACAGGGCATGTTTTATATGTTGGCAGTTTATCGAAAACATTAACACCTGGTTTACGAATTGGTTGGATAGCAGCACCAGAACCTGTTATTAACCGACTTGCAGATATTAAGATGCAAATTGACTATGGTTCTAGCTCTCTTTCTCAACGAGTTGCGGCCGAATGGCTGCAAAGTGGGTTATATGAGGAACATGTTAAAAAAGTAAGGGAGAATCTTTTAGAGAGAAAAAATGTAGCTTTAAAGCTTATTAAACAGCATTTAGAAGGACTTGCAATATGGGAAAAACCTCAAGGAGGCTTTTTTGTTTGGATTCATATTCTTGCCCCAATTTCTATGAAAAGCCTTTATGCACGCGCTCGTACACAAGGGATATTACTAAATCCTGGTCATATTTATCATGAACAATCCAGTCGTTATATACGACTCTCTTATGCCTATGCTTCAATGCAAGACTTAGAGGTTGGGATTAAGAAATTAGGTTTGTTGATTAGAAGTTTATCTTAGTGACGATCGGGTGATAGCGATATTATTTCTTTACTACAGGATTGATACTAATTAAAACGGGTTCGTCTTTCATTGCTGTATTCCTTTTCACATCTCTATTACTCTAATAACTTACTTAGAGGAATACTATGAAAAATATAATGGGAAACCCTCTACCCAAACTTTCTCCCTTTCTGCTTCGTCAGATTATAAAACAACAGCTATTGTAACAGCTTCTTTAGCTAAAATACTCCTAGATCAGCATCTTAAAGGCGTGTTGTTCCCGTTTGAGTTTGCCAATTTTGACGAAGTTATGGTCCATTTAAAGGTGCATTCGACTTTTGTCGAAAAGTGAGGGAGGAGAAAACACTTGTTTTTTATTATGTTTTTGTTTGGATTAGTAGTGGGATTAGCACTATATTTATTAACTTACGTTTTTGTAAAGAAAATAGAAAACCGAAGAAGAGTCATATCTGCAACTTCTCCAAAATGATCCAACAATCCAAGGCTATAAAGCATTTAAACAAGTCGTTGTCTTGTCTTTAGGGGAAGAAATAGCGGGAGATAATATAGAGGTTCCAGACGTAGAAGAAGAAGGAAATACTACCGTAATTAAGGTCAAAACGTTCTACAATCGCTCAGACGAAAAGAATTCTTTTATCGCTATTGGCTTAGATAGAGTTCAATCCGACGTTGTGATTGAGGATACAAATGGTACTGTCTTTAAGGATGCACCAGACGTAGAGTAGACTTTACATAATAACCCCCGCCTCTTTCTACAAAGAGACGGGGATATTATTTTCCTATACTTCTGTTTTTCGTGTTTCAATAAATCTTAATACATGCTCTTTTCCTGGAGCAGATTGAATCGCTCCTTTGACAGATGCCGTTAGCGCCCCACTTGCATTTGCAAAAGTAAGAAGCTCTTCATGATGTGCTCTTACTTGTTCAACCAAGTTCTCACTTGTAATTCCATGCTGTGAAAGCTCTGATAAAAAGCCGCCAATAAAAGCATCTCCAGCACCTGTTGTATCAGCAACCGTTACTTTAAATCCTTGTCCTTCATACGTTTCACCATTTTCAAAATGAATGGAAGCACCGTGTCTACCTTTTGTATAGACAACAACTTTTACATCGCCTGTGAAAAGCGCCTTAATGCCCGCTTCTTCATCTTCTATGCCCGTAATAAACGAAAGCTCTTCATCCGATATTTTAACAATATGAGAGAGCGGTAAAAATTCTAAAATTGCTTTACGGCAGCTTTCTGCATTAGGCCATAATGGAAGGCGCACGTTTGGATCGAAGCTAATAATTCCGCCCTTTTCTTTCATTTCCTTAATGGCTTTTTTGTGCGCGATTTTCATTGGACTGTCAACTAAGTCCACAGAGCAAAAATGAAGAAAGTCTTCTCCACTAAACCATTCGCCATCGATCTCCTCTTCTGAGAAAAGAAGGTCAGCTGCGTTTTGCCGATAAAAGTTGAACGTTCTCTCGCCAAATCCGTCTACCGAAACAAAAGCAAGACCTGTCTCCCCTTCATCCGACCGAACAACATAAGACGTATCAACATTTGCTTTTTGTAAAACATCCATAATATGATCCCCAAAATGATCATTTGCCATTTTTGTTAGCATAACAGCTTCACAGCCGTACTTTGCCGCTGCAATCGCGACATTCATTGGTGCTCCGCCTGCTACGCGTTCAAAACCAACTACTTCTTTTAAACTCTTTTCTTTTTGAACCGGAATAAAATCAATTAATGTTTCACCAATACAGAAAATTTTGCTCATTATGTACACCTCAATTTTGTGAGCAAGCTTGCGCTTGCTCACGCTTATTCTACTTCCAAATATCTTTCAATTTCCAATACATAAATTCTTTAACTTTTACCTCACCTTTGTTTGCAAAGCACATCACGCCTAATCTTTCTTCCTTTGGGTATATACGACTCGTCATTGTTTTCACCCCATCGTTTGCAAACAGTTCGATTGAGGATCGATCAAGGAAAATACGTAGGGTAAGCTTCCCATCATTCACAAGCTCTGTTGTTCTCACTCCATCTTCCTTCTTGCCCATTTTAGAGCAGTCTAGAGAAAGCTTTTCGTCTCGAATATGATAGGTAATGACAACTTCCTCTTCTTCAACACCTTTAACAGTTAACCCAACTGATTCTGCCTTACAATCTGTTAAATCGAACTCTGCTTTTATCTCTAGCAAACTACTGTTTTCCTTTGCTAAATGATAATCTGAAAGGCTTGCGTTTTCAAGTTCTACTCTTTTCGTTTGACGCAATTCTATCATCTCTTCTACCGGATTCATAAAAACAGTATCGTTTTCTCCAATGGTTAGCTCTCGAGGAATGGTTAATGCTCCACACCATCCGTCTTGTTTTGTGGGCATCTCGCTTTCCCACATATCCATCCAACCAATCACAATGCGACGGCCTTTCTCATCTACTAGCGTTTGAGCGGCATAAAAATCGTGGCCGTGATCTAATTCTAGAAACTCACCTTTTACGTACTTATTTTTTTCGTAGTTATATTCGCCAACAAAATAACCTGTTTGAAAGAGATTGTTATAATCGTCTCCTTTAGATTCTATTCCTTGTGGAGAAATTAACAGGATATGCTTTCCCTGTAGCTCGAAAAAGTCTGGACACTCCCACATATATCCTAGTGTGCCATCACTTTGAGCAAGAACCCCAACATACTCCCATTTTCTTAAATCTTGAGATCTATATAAAATAACTCTTCCTGTTTGATCCTTTGTTGAGTTTCCAACAATCATATACCATTGATTATTATGCTTCCATACTTTCGGGTCGCGGAAATGATGAGCGCTGTCTTCAGGAGGATGAGCAATAACAGGATTTTGACCTACTTTCTCAAACACTACTCCATCTGTACTGACCGCAATATTTTGAGTTTGATAAAAAGTGTCTTCCTCTTGATTAATATAATTGTGACCTGTATAAATAAGGGTTAGCTCTCCTTCATTGTTAACAGCACTTCCTGAAAAGCAGCCGTCCCTATCATATTCATCACCAGGTGCTAACGCAATCGGATCATATTCCCAGTTCACTAAATCTTTACTTTTTACATGTCCCCAGTGCATAGGACCCCAGTTTTCATCATATGGATGATGCTGATAAAAAACGTGATACTCTCCTTTGTATTGAACCAAACCGTTTGGGTCGTTGATCCAGTTCCCTTCCCCCATAATATGATAACCTAACCGGTACCGAGGATTTATGTTTTGTGTTGTTTTTTTGATGGCTTCTTCAGCTTTTTGAAGTTTGTGATCTATTACCATATTGCTTCCTCCTATACTACTCTTTTTATATTTTTCCTACCTTGAGGTATTCCTCTAGTATGCTTAGAACCTAGCAATGTGAAGATGGATATAATCGTAAAACCTAACACCATTGTTCCCATTACAAGATAAGAGTATCGGAAACCAATGGAATCATACAATATCCCTGAAATAGGCGATAAAATAGCCGCCCCTACTTGTGACGCAAATTGAAAGCCAACAAGGTATAAAATGGATGATAAACGAGTATCAAAATTAATTGCTAAATATTTAAAAATGGCAATCAACATAATTGGTAGCTCTAAAGCGTGAATAAGCTTCATCGAAGAAATCCCGATTGGCCCCATCACAAGCCCTGAGCCAATAATTCGAAAGGCCATTAGAAATCCTGCTAATAGTAAGCTGTTTTTTGCGCCAAGTTTATTTACCATAAACGGAGCTAAAAACAGCATTCCCGCTTCTAAAAATACCTGAACAGAATTAAGATATCCAAATACTTGGTTCCCTAATGCCTCACTTGGAAAAACAGACGCATAGTAGATTGGAAATTGTTGATCATATACGCTATATACACAAGTTACACCTACTACATAAAGCATTAAAAACCAAAAATCTTTTAAAAGAAAGAGTTGACCTGCGTCTTTCAGAGAAACAGATTGGGCTTTCTCGACTTCGGACGTTGTCATTTCTATTCTTATAGACAAAATAATGAAGACAAGAATAATTGCCGACCCAGAAGCAATCCAGAAATTAATATTAGGATTAATGTTAAATAACTGACCTGCAAAAAATGTAGCTGAAGCCCATCCTAATGATCCCCACATTCTTGATTTGCCATATTCAAACTCATATTTTCGGCTGATCTTTTCAATATACGATTCGATGGCTCCTATTCCAGCTAAAAATGAAACACCTAAGTACATCCCTCCTACAATTGCACCAAGCAAAACATTATACTGAAGCAATGGCCCATAAATGAAAATATAGAATGGTCCGACAAATACGAGTAAAAGGCTAATAAAGAACAAAATATTTTTCTTCAAGCCAATTTTGTCTGATATATATCCATATATCGGCTGCATACATAAAGCAAAGATAGCGTTTACAGAAAAAATTAAACCAGTTGCTGACCCACTCAATTTAATCTCTTGACCAAGCCAAATGGAAAAGAGAGAATAGCTAGCAGACCATGTAAAGAAAAAGAAAAAGAAATACGCACTTAACTTCCAATACAACATTTTTGAACTTTTCATTTGGATAACCCCTTTGATTAGGAATGAAAAACGAATGGTTTGTTATTGAAAGCACTTTCATAGATAATTCTATGTCAACCGGTTTCATATGTCAACCGGTTTCATAAATTTTTAATTTAACTATTCAAAAAACAACATAGGACACTGCCTCTAGGCAATGTCCTATGTTGTTTCACCTTCGATAAGCGTCACAGGTAGCTTTGTTTCACTTTTGATATTGTGAAACTCTCCGCTGATCCCTTTTAACAACATGTCAACAGTTGTTTGAGCAATAGAGTAGATTGGCTGTTGAATGGTTGTTAATTCAGGTAATAAAGTTCGCGCTGTTTCGGTTCCATCATATCCGACAACTTTAACATCCCCCGGGATTTTCTTTCCTCTTCGTTTTGCTTCACGAATAAAAGAAGCCGCAAACAAATCATTACTTGCAAAAACTCCGTCTACATGTGGGTGTTCATCTAAAATTCGCTGAATGATCTCATCCTGACTTTTTGGATCAAATGTTTGAGGGACTTCATATGTAATGGGCTTTTTATCGCATTCGTGTAATACGTCCTCATATGCCTTTCTTCTAAGCTGTTGCGCTGGAGTTTCTATATCAGACGGACCGTTAATATGTATAATGTATTCGCACTGTTTTGATACGAGTAGTTCTGTTGCTTTTCTTCCTCCGTCATAATTATCACAGCTTACAATTGGAATCGTCTCGGATAAATATCTGTCAACAGCAACAACAGCTAGATTTTGCTTATGATAATCAATAATTCCATGATTATGGGTGCCAACAATTATACCGTCCACTTGATTGCGCAGAAGCATTTCCACATACTTTTCTTCTTTTTCTATACTATTTAAGCTATTGCACAGCAATACTTTATAGCCTTGTTCAGCACAAATATTTTCTAGATGAAAAATAAGCTCTCCGTAAAAAGGATTGCTTGTTGTTGGGAAGATAACGCCAATTAAGTTGGTTCGTTTATTAAATAATGATCGTGCTAAATCATTTGGAAAGTAGTTCAATTCCCTCATGGCTTTATGTACATTTTCTCTTGTTTCTTTACTGATGTATCCACGGTTATTCAGTACACGAGAAACCGTTGTGGGAGAAACTCCAGCTAGCTTTGCTACATCTCCAATCTTTGTTTTCATCGCTTTTCCCCTTTCACATGCTCTTAAGCTATTATACCTCCCCTATCAAATAATGTACAAAATATTGATAACGCTTTCCTATTTGAAGTATACATTAGGTTATAAAATCTCCCTGATCATTCTATCCTTTTTCCACTAACTAACATTCTATAAATTAACTCTAAATACTAGAAACCCGATAGGAATTATTGTACTATAATACAAAAAGGAGGGGTTACATTGGCAACAATGGCTAATAATCAATCTGTATCGTCAACTCAGACAATAATGAAAACCCCAAATAATCGGAATACATGGTTAAGTGTTTTATCACTTCTCATCCTGATTGGCGGTACTATTTTCTTATATACAAAAGTATCTTTTAATCAATCGCTTTTATATGTATTAGGCGGAGTCGGAGGCTTTATCTTATATCAAGCCCGCTTTGGTTTTACATCTGCATGGCGTCAATTTATTTTACACCGCCGTGGTGAAGGTATTCGTGCTCAAATGATTATGATGCTTGTAGCAAACGCGTTATTTTTACCGCTTCTTTTGAAAGGAAGCATGTTTGGTCATTCTATTTCCGGATATGTGTCTCCAGTAGGAATGTCTGTATTAGTTGGAGCCTTTATTTTCGGAATTGGAATGCAAATGGGGGATGGATGCGCATCAGGTACGCTGTATCATATTGGTGGCGGTGATATGAACGGGGTTGTAACATTAATCGGATTTATTGCAGGCTCTGTTATTGCTGCTACTCATTTTAATTGGTGGATGAATACACCGCAGTTTCAGCCAATTTCTCTTATTGAACATTTTAATGTTATAACAGGTTTTCTGGTGCAGTTTATTATGCTTGCTATTGTTTACTTTGCGACAATCTTGATTGAAAAACGTAAACACGGCAAACTTATTCCTCAAAAACGAGAAAACACGAACGGATGGAAAGTCATTTTTAAAGGTCCTTGGCCACTTATTTTAGGTGGAGTTGCGCTAGCCGTTCTAAACGCTCTTATCTTAATGATTCAAGGAAAGCCTTGGGGAATTACATCTGCTTTTGCTCTTTGGGGTTCAAAAATCACCCAAGCTTTTGGGGCAAATCCTGAGACATGGTCATACTGGCAGGATCCTGCAAAGGCTGCTTCACTAGAAAGTCCATTATATATGGACGTCACAACCGTTATGGATATTAGCCTTATGGCTGGAGCACTTCTTGCTGCTGCTTTTGCGGGTCGTTTCAGCAAGCCTGTCCAATTTAAACTGCCGACTCGCATGACAATTGGTTCATTAGTTGGTGGATTAATGATGGGATATGGAGCTCGTATTTCATTCGGATGTAACATTGGAGCCTATTTCGATGGAATTGCTTCCTTTAGCATGCATGGCTGGCTTTGGTTTGTTGCTGCCTTTATCGGAAGCATTATCGGTGTGAAACTCCGTCCATATTGTGCTTATAAAAAATAAAAAAAGAACATGCAAAAAGACCTTATCTATGTAGATAAGGTCTTTTTGCATGTTAGCCGTCCTGAAAACACCGACGGGACAACTCCTTTTTGTCTCATGCCTACCTCTTTTCATACTTTATGTAGTTTACTCATTACAAAGTGTTAATGCTTTATATTTTAAAGCTCATTTTTACACTCTAAAACAAAATTCTTTAAGTTCAATGTGGGAGCAGACATGTATGTTTTTTCGTTCCAGGCAAGCCCTATTAATCGTTCACACTTTGGAGAACGAACAGGAATTTGGATAACGTTGCTTTCCTCCGGTTTATGTAAACGAGGCAATAATGAAATTCCAAATCCAGCTGAAATCAGCCCCGCAATTGTTGGAACTTCTTCTCCCTCAAAGGTAATGTTTGGGATAATTCCAACTTTCTCAAATAGCTGATCTGTAATGGAGCGCAGCGAATATCCTTTTTTTAAAAGAACAAATTTCTCCTCTCGTACTTCCTCTAATAAAATGCTTTCGTAATGGGAAAAACGGTGACAAGTTGGAACACTGAGAAAGAGCTCTTCTTTCCTTAAAATTCGCCAGTGAATGGGATGCTTAATTTCCATATTTGAAAGCAGACAAATATCAATTTCCCCTTCTTCTAGCTGGCGAAGAAGAGTGTAAGAATTATTTTGATAAAGACGAAACTTTGTTTTTGGATACACTTCTCTAAAAGAGCTAATAAGGCGTGGGATATAACTTGGTCCTAGTGTATGTAGAAACCCGAGGGAAATCTCTCCTTCTTCAGGATCCAAAAGGGCTTGTATCTCTCGCTTTCCTTCTTCGAACTCTTTCATAATCCGTTCGACTCGTTTTAAGAACAGATGACCGTATTTATTTAACGAAATAGAGCGACCTTGCCTATCAAATAGCGGAACACCAACTTCCTCCTCTAACCGAGAAATGGAGCGACTTAACGCAGGCTGTGATATTGATAATAGCTTCGCTGATTGTGTCATATGTTCTGTGCGTGCAAGCATTTGAAAATACTCAAAATGATGCCATTCCATAAAGCTCTCCTCCACTTACAGATAAATTCATACCTAGCTATATTATATATTACAATCGCTTTTTGTAGTATTTATGTCTCTTTCTCATTATAGATACTTGAGAAGTTTCTGTGGTCACTGTGGAGAAACCGAAATTCTAAAATAAGTAATATTTCTTTATTAATTTACAATCCAATCTCATCATATTACTCGTTATATCGAATAATCTTTCATTGTTCTTTATAGATAAGGCAATCTTCACCTTCTATTGCTTACTTTCAAAAAGAACTTAGTAAACCAATAAGCAACAAAGGCTATTACTACATCCATAATATTATGAATAACTAAAAATGCTTACGTATGAGATTATGATGAAACGTAGAGCCCACTCCTGAAGTTTGTTCTAAATTATAATATAACTCCATTGGGATATACTAGCGTAGACAAATTTGCAGGAGGTTAATAAAATGGAGAACATTACTCATAGTGGTAAGATGAGTTCCTCGGAACTTGCAAACCTTTGGTCACAATACCTCAATGATAGCTTATCACATTGCATTATTCGTTATTTCATTAATACTGTAGAGGATAAAGAAATAGGTGACGTCCTTCAATTTGCCCTCAAGTTATCGGAAACCCACCTTCAAAAGATAAAAGAATTTTTAACAAAGGAAAACTACCCAATTCCAAAGGGATTTACTGATGAGGATGTCACACTAGAGGCACCAGCTCTATTTACAGATACATATATTATTGTTTTTATGCAAATCATGTCTGTCCATGGTATGACTAGATATACAGGAGCTATTGGCTGTGCAATTAGAGAGGACCAAAGAAAATACTTTAAACAAGTTATTTCTGAGTCAGTGGAATTGTATGATTTAGCTACTGGTGTGCTTGTAAGTAAAGGAATTATTAGTAAACCCCCTATTTTTAACAATCATCAGAAAGTTGAGTTTGTAAAAAAACAAAGTTATCTAACAGGGTGGCTTGGAAAACGTAGACCGATCAGTGCGGTTGAAGTTAGTGGTACTTACCTTAATATGCAAAAGACACTGACAAAACTAGTTCTAGAGTTGGGGTTTAGCCAGGTTGCTCAGTCAAAAGATGTTCGGAAATATATGAAAAGAGCTAGATCAGTTTGCCAAGAACACTTCAAAATCCTAGCTTCAATGTTAACAGATGATGATTTGCACATTCCTAGAACGTTTGATTCCGAGGTAACAGATTCAACCGTTCCTCCCTTTTCTGATAAACTCATGATGTTTTTAATATCTAGCCTGCTCTCTTCAGCTATTGGATATTATGGTGAAGCTATGTCATTATGTCAACGGAGGGATTTGGCAACTAATTATGCGAAAATGATTACCGATATTGCAGTGTTAGCAGAAGACGGCGTAAATTTACTGATAGAAAATGAATGGATGGAGCAACCTCCCCTAGCGACAGATCATGACGATTTGGCAAAAAATAAAGGATTTTAGTAAGAATGAAAAAAAGGAACAGATAGTTGAGAGTATATTGTGGAGTATAGCTTTACCTGATTTTTCTCAAATATGAAATGGAAGGCTCTTTAAAGGAATTTTATTTCTTGTCCTTGAGATGGTAATAAACGTTAATGCAAATTTCAATGAAATCATTCGATTAAGTTTTATGGGACAAATAGATGCAGCAATTGTTCAAACAAATTTTCAATGGCTTATGTTTTATCCTTGTTTATACTTTTTTTCAATGTGGGATGCCTTTAAAAGTTTAGGTGGTGGAAAGAGCCACTTCTCCTATCTTCCGTTTGTTTTCTCGGGATTTTTCGTTACAGTTGGGATTATGTATTCAACAAAACTAAAAGTGTTTGGTTTCTTATTAGGACCCGTATGGCTTCCAATGTTGGGGGTTATCCCTGGTTTAATAATCGGCTTTTCTCTAAAAAGAATCCTAACATCACATTAAGGATAAACTTCATTGTTTATCCTTTTTATATTTTGTAGTTTTTTTATAAAGATATGGCTTCTATAGGGTACTAATCCTCATATAGACTTTAAAATAAATTGTCCAAACAATTCCAACCAACTAAGCATTTTATATTAAAAGACCTTTTAAAAAATAATAGGAGGATGATTAACTTGAACTTACAGGATATTAAAGGCTCTTATGATGCTGTATTTAGTTTAGGAAGTGCTTGTAATCCAGCTCTTCAATTCCAACGCCTTAATTTAAAAAGGTTTACATCAAGCCCACTAGATTGGAGTTACTCTCCATTCCTTTCAGATGTAAATAGATTGTTCAAAAATAATTTTAAGGGATTTATGGAACTTAAAAATATGCGTGTAGTAAATGATAAAGGAGATTATGTATATGCTCATGATGGAGCCCCTGTTGTTCCAGATAAAGAAATTCAAATACCAACAAAATCCTATGTAATACAAGATACTGTTTATAATATTTTTTCAGCTCACGATTTCCCTATTATTGGTGATCAGAGTTGGCTTGTAACATACCCTTCTTTTAAAAAAACACTAAACTATCGAATATATAGATTTCTAAAGAAAGTAATAAATAGTGAATCTGTTCTATTTGTTAGATGGGTAGCTAACTATGATGAAGCAGTCGAATTACAATCTATTTTATCTCACATGGTAAAAGGGCGTTTTAATGTTCTTATCCTTAATCCAGCAGAGGACTTAGAGGAAATTACCGAAGTGGACTGGGGATTAGACAGAACATGTGTAGTTAACGTTCCTAATGATCCTAACAGCGATTCAACATGGGATCATGTTCTAAATGGAGTAACACTAACGAATTAATTGTTTTTAGACTACTAAATCTTTTAATTAAATCAGATTTTGCATATTCCTATAACTCTATATCTAATTAATAATTTTTATACAATTCTAGCTGATATAAAACATGTTCAAAGAAATAACGAAGGCGCGGAACCCTTAAATAACAAGGAACCTGCGTCTTCTGTTTTTTGTCCTCTAGGTCAATTTCCATTTTGTCCATGACTGATTTAACAAACTTTTCCCCTACTCAGACATGAGAAAAATGAAGAGAAAATCGCGTCTTTCAAAATTTCTCTCCGTCATTGAACTTTACTCATTCCCCTTCATGTGTAAAAAAAACATCAAAAAGGATAAGTGCCCGCACTATTTCTAAGGAAGAGACATAGGATAAACGGTGTTACTTTAATAGTAATGCTACTTTTTAATAGAATGGAGGAATAATAGACAACATGAGTATTCAGAATTTAATTGTTAATGGAGGTTTCGAAACAGGAACACTTTCTCCATGGTTTTTTTCCAATGCAACGGTGACCAATCAATTTTCACATTCCAATTTTCATTCAGCAAGATTACAGAGTGGACTCACTGATTCCTATATTGGGCAACTTGTTCCCGTGAATCCAGGAGAAACCTTTGAATTACTCGTTTCCTTGGCCAGAGCAGGAGGGACCACGAGTGCTCCTCTACAGATACAAGTTATTTATTTAGATAATTTTTTTAATTCGCTTGGAAACGGCCTCTTCATAAATATTCCGGTAAACCGAATCCCTCTAGTTAATCTTAATACATGGCTTGAAATCTATCAAACTACAACCCCAGCCCCCCCAGGTGCCACACAAGCCTTTGTTTTAATTATTACTGGACCTCAATTAGGAACAGCCGATATTTTAGTCGATGATGTTGCTTTATTAGCTACATCAGGCGGACTGATTGGACCGACTGGACCAACTGGACCAACTGGACCTACAGGTACTACCGGCGACCTTGGACCAACTGGACCTACGGGTGCTACCGGCGATGCCGGACCGACTGGACCTACGGGTGCTACTGGCGACCTTGGACCGACTGGACCTACGGGTGCTACCGG
>NZ_FOXX01000004.1 GCF_900115845.1 Priestia endophytica DSM 13796
ATGCTTATCAAAAACAAGTCAAAGAAAGAGGCATGACTATGAGTATGTCCCGAAAAGGGACGCCCGCAGACAATGCCTCCATTGAATCGTTTCACTCTTCTCTAAAGACTGAAACCTTCTACCTCGACAACTTAACCTGTACTACGACCGCCATCGTAAAACAGATTGTCGAAGACTACATCACTTATTATAACAATATCCGTATCCAAACGAAACTAAATAACCAGTCTCCGGTCCAATACCGAAAACTGGCTATTTAGATGGTGTTTTGATCCCTGTCTCAAAAACGGGGGGCAGTTCCTAAATTTATTTTATGGTCTTTTTTGTGTTTAAGTATCTACATATTTTTAATAAGAGAGAGTTTAGAGATAAATTACATCTATCAATATTATTTTTTTAGACCAGCTGCAAATAGAGGACCATTATAGGTCATCGTTGATAGGATACGTGCCATTTCTTGAGGAGATTCTTTTCTGCCATATTGGAGCCATTGCTGAACGACCCCTAAATGTGCTGAAGAAATATAGGAAGTTAAATATCTTTCCGGAACGAGTAAAGCTTCCTGTTTAATAAAGGAATTTTGTTCACCATCTTCAAAAAGTGTCTTTCTCATAAATTCTTTTATTTTTATTTGAAAAGATAAATCTCCTTTTGGTCCCAATACAGCTTTCATAAAGTCTGCATTTTGACTAAGATATTCAAATATGGAAATTGCAAAAGAAAAGGCCAATTCGCTATCCAATACACCTTTTGAAAGGGTGGTCTTTGCAATAGTGGCCATCTGATACATGATTTCCTGCTGACATTTATCCATGAGATCATATTTATCCTGATAATGTAAATAAAACGTTCCTCGATTAATCTCGGCTTTTACCGTGATATCTTTCACAGTTATGGCTTCAAATCCTTTTTCTTCTATGAGTTCGGTTAAGGCATTTCGAATGGATGTTTTCGTACGTAGTACTCGTAAATCCGTATTGAGCTCTTTCAATAGATTTCCTCCTAAATTTTATTCAACAGATATAGATCATGTGTTCAATATGCATCATATCTATGATTTCTGTTTATTGAATAACTCTATATCTATACTTATAATCCAAAGTACAAGTAAATCAACACAATGTTCATTATAATTTAAATTAGGAAGAAGGTATATTCACTTGTTAAAAAATAAGCTACTTTTTATATCCCCTTTAGTGGTGCTTTTAGTTATTGCTTTATTTGGTTTAACTCTGATCCCTTCTGTTCAACAGAAACCAAAAAATCTCCCAATTGCTTTAGTCAATGAAGACATTGGTGTTGTAATTCCCCATCAGGGAAAAGTAAATATGGGAAATACTATCACAAACATGCTGAAAAAGAATATAACTTCTACAGATGGTGAAGTCCCCCCCGTTAAGTGGAGTGATGTGGAGAGTAAGGAAGACGTGTTGAAAGGATTAGATAATCAGGAATACTATGGTGCTCTTATTATTCCTAAAAATTTTAGTCAAAAACAATCATCCTTAATGACTTCAAAACCAGAAAAACCTGAAATCAGTATCCTTATCAACCAAGGAATGAACCCTGTTGCAGTTAATGTAACAAGTCAGATGTTAAATACGATGGGGGATAATCTAGAGAATGGAATACAAACACAAGTCCTACAAGGGTTAGCCAAGCAAAATGTTTCTTTGAAAGCCAATCAACTAACTGTACTGACAGATCCTCTACAAGTTAATGTAAAGAATGTGAATGGGGTCGGAACAGCAAGTATGAATGGGAACGCTCCTGTGGCCTTGTTTCAGCCTTTATGGATGTCAAGCATCGCCGGAGCAGTCGTACTTTTCTTTGTTGCCAATTCGCTTACTTTTGTGAATAAAAAGCAAAAGCTATATACCGTGCTTACCCAAGTTCTTGCTGGAACTGTTTTAAGTCTAGTAGCCGGTTTTGGTTTAACATGGATTGCAGACCTATTAGGCATTCGCATCTCAAACTTTATGGATATCTCTTTATTCTTAACCATTACTTACTTTGCATTCTTCTTGCTTATTACAGCTGTTCTATCTTGGCTTGGAATGAAAGGAATTCCAATTTTTGTTCTCATTCTTTTCTTTGGGGCTCCACTACTTTCAATGGCGCCAGAGATGATGTCTACTTTCTATCGAGATTATATTTATTCATGGTTACCTATACGATTTATGGTGGAGGGACTACGAGAATTATTCTTCTTTCATCAGGGCTTTAGCTTTAGTAGTCCAACGTCTATCTTATTATGGATTGCTTTAGGAAGTTTCTTGATGCTCATATTATCTGTTTTGAAAGTACAAGGTTCAGCTTCAGACAAGAGTTCCTATGGGAAGGGAGAAGCAAGAGCTACTAAAGGATAAAGGAAATGGGAATGGTTGTTCGTAATATTTACAGAAAGATTCATGTATGTAATGGTTTGTTTGTCATCTATTCCTATTCTTTTTATAGATGAGATTCTTATAATACTTAAGTAGAACTTTTAAACTTCTTATAGACTACGCGGGATTTGTTATTTAAATATTTTAAGGAGGAGAAAGTGATGAAACCTCAAGTATTAATTGTTGGAGCTGGTCCAACAGGATTAGCGTTAGCCCTCGGGCTTCAGAAACAAGGAATTCCCTTTAGAATTATTGATAAAAACCAAGGACCTGGAGAAGCATCTAGAGCGATGGCTGTTCATGCTAGAACATTAGAATTTTATCGTCAACTTGGTTTTGCAGATGAAATAGTTCAATTAGGAATCCCCGTCCAACAAGTTCAAATTTATAAAGATAATAAACAAAGAGCGAAGATGAACTTGGGCCACATTGGAAAAGGACTGAGTCCTTTTCCATACGTATTGAGTTTTCCACAAGATGAACACGAACGTATTCTAATAAATCAACTGAAAGCAAAAGGGATTTGTATAGAGTGGGATACAAAGCTAATCTCATTTCATCAGGAGGAAGAACGAGTTCGTGTCATCACTACCAAGCAAGGGAGCGAAGAAAAGCATCATTATGCTTATTTATGCGGGTGTGATGGATCTCATAGTTCAGTTCGAAAGGGACTTGGCTTCGATTTTGCAGGTGGAACATACAAGCAGGTTTTTTACGTGGCTGATGTTCTAAGTGAAACACCTATTGATGGTTTACAGATGAAACTCTTCAAAGATGGTTTTGGTCTGATTTTTCCTATTCGGACCACAAATTCTCTGCGCTTAATTGGTCTTGTTCCTCAGGCATTATTAGATAAAAAGTCAGAGATTGATTTTACTGAAATTGTTCCTTATATAGAAGAAAACTTAGGAGTGTATACGAATAAGGTGAACTGGTTCTCCACCTATAAAGTCCACCATCGAGTAAGTGAACACTTTCGAAAAGGACGTGTATTTATTGCGGGAGATGCTGGACACGTACATAGCCCAGCAGGAGGACAGGGAATGAATACCGGGATTGGGGATGCTATAAACCTTTCATGGAAGCTTGCTGCCGTTCTTAAAGAGAAAGCAAAAGAAGAAATTCTAGATTCCTATGAGGATGAGAGAATGGCTTTTGCTAAGAATTTAGTTGCCACAACAGATAGAATGTTTTCCGGAATCGTTGGAAAGGGTTTTTCCACGAAAATGATTCGTGAAGTATTGATTCCTTATGTAGTTCCAAAAATGACAGGCATCTCTTCAATTAGAAAAACGATATTTAAAGCTGTATCGCAGATCCGTATTCATTATCGTAATAGTATGCTCAGTACAGGAATGGCTGGTGCTATTCATGGGGGAGATCGTTTGCCATGGGTACACAGGCAAGGCGGGGACAATTTTAAACCACTGCAAACCTTTGATTGGCAGTTCCATGTGTATGGAGAGGTAAAGGCTGATCTTCGTGAACTTGCTAAAACTGCTACTATTCCCCTTCATGAATTTCCATGGACAGAATCCATGAGGGAAGCTAGGATTAATCCAGGATCTATGTTCCTCGTTAGACCTGATGGTTATGTAGCATTGGCTGATTCCGAACAGGATATTAAAAAGATTAAATCTTATCTTGATGAATTAAAGGTAGTTCAAAATTAATTTAATAGTCCCTTCACATACAATCAGTAAGCTGTATATTTACGTTTAGATAATCTAATTCTAAAAAAGAAAAAGGGAAATATACTTTTATATTTTCACCTATATATTGTCTTGATATCTGATTAACATAAAACATGTTAGAGGTAGTAAAAAAGAGCACAAACTCGTTTAGTGACCACGAGTTTGTGCTCTTTCTTTTCATATAGTTATACCTTTTCGAACGTGAAGATACTTGCTAACTCTAAGGGAAATATTAAGAAAAGCAGTAATTTGTTTTGAGTCTACATAAAGAACAAGGAGCAGAAGGTGGCTGTCCTGGGTGCTTTACTTCAGTAGGAAATAGATGTTGATAAAGTGTATGATTATATTGAATATCCTGATAAAATTCTATCTGAAGTACAATAAGAAGGGAATAGATAGTTTAATATATACCTGTCTATCTTCTTATATTTTAAACTAACTAGAGGCTAAACAAACTATGCAAATATTAACGGAGCAGCTTTGTGAATTACTTTAAAATAGGAGTGTGTAAGGATCCAGAGCTAACTGCATTTGATATTTATTTACTTGGTCATGATGCAACGGCTTTTCATACGATTAAGTTTACTAAGGTAGAAAATCAGACTTATTAAATTAACTGGAAAGGGAAATTAGCACTTACTTATGCAGGTGATTACGAGTTCCGATATGACTTTCATACATTGATTTCTTCCACGTCATTCATTGGAATTACTATTCCTGATGAACTACCTGACCTTAGAGCTTATGAACTTCTGGAACGCTTTGTTAGTAGACCTGCATTATTTGAGTTGAAAAATGATAATGGTAGCAGATGGTTCGTATTAAAATAATGGGGTACTTTTATTTGCAAAAGCTGCTTCCTATAATAAAACTTATGTAAACAAACTTCATATATAATATACAGGCTAAAAAAGAAAAAACTCCTAATGCTTTTATAAAATAGGAGTTTTTCTTTGAAGAAGATAATTGGTCTTTTTATTTATCAAAGAATATGGATTTGTGAGGTGTTTTTAATCAAATTTTATTACAAATCTACATCTAGAAAGTAGTATATATTTGCATCAGAATCGAAAAAACAGCCTTGAAATGCTTTTCTCTAACAATTATATAAAAATATTAGTTTCTTGGATCTACATAATCCGGATAATCCGTAATTATTGCGTCAACTCCCACATCTAATAAAAAATCTGCGGCCTCTTGACTACGTACTGTCCATGATCCAATTTTCATACCAAGGGAGTGAACTTGATTTACTAAATCTTCAGTAACAATTCCGTAGCTTGGGTTAAAGTAATCGGCATAAGTCGAAAATTCTTGTAAGGCTTGTTCGGTTGTGTCTGCACTTGAAGATGTTAAAACGCCAATTGAAACTTTGGGAAGAAGCTCATTCATTTTTTTCATTGATTTATGATTAAATGATTGGACAATTATTTTTTCATTTTGTGGTTTATCAAGATTTCGTTCTTTTAATTCTTTAGCTACATTTTCTTCAATCCCAGGATAAAGCTCTGGAGCTTTTAATTCTATCAATATTCCAATTTTCCCATGGTAACGATCAAGTATCTCATCAAATGTTGGGATTTGTGCCCCTGCAAATTGCTCGCCTTTCCAGCTACCTGCATCTAGGTTTCTTAGTTCTTTAAACGTGAGATTTCCAACCTTTCCGGATCCATCCGTTGTACGATCAACTGTCGTATCATGGATAAGAACTAGTTTGCCATCCTTACTTCTTTGAACATCAATTTCAATATAGTCCGCCTTCATTTCTACTGCTTTATCAAAAGCAGCAATCGTATTTTCAGGTGCGTATGCTGATGCACCGCGATGGGCAACATTATCAACCTTTCTTAAATCCCCTGTTGTTTCTGCTGCAAAAGCCTGACTTAGTGGACTGAATAACAAAGTAAATGCTAATCCGGCAACTGCCAATAATTTTGTGTTCATGTTCTTCATCTCCAATCTAAAGTATGAATACCTCTATTATTTTAGAAAAAGAATGTTATCGAAGTATGTAGTTATATTTACATCCACATAATGATTTTGTAAATAAAAGTAGACATTTTGACTTAATTTTATTTACGAATATTACATTTATTGGAAAAATAAAGACCTCTCTACTATTTCTTACTGAACTGTTGCATCTCTATAGTTAAGTAGAAACCTTTACAGTTTCTGAAGCTTATGGTTCGAAAACCTTATCCCTTATAAGCTAATATAAACAGAAAAAGAAAAAACGACCTTCATGCGAAAGGAGAAAGGTCGTTTTTTCTTCGTAGGCATATTATATATGACGTAGCAACTTGGATGCTTTATAAGTAGCCTTTAGGCTATAGGTAAAAGCCCTTATCCTTCTTGAAATAATAGTCATACCCATACATAACAAAGATCGCCCCGTATTCATTAAGTGTATAAGGCGGTCTTAAGTATATTTATAACCTATGACTATTCATTTTTTCATGACTTGAATTTAAATGAAATTAATAATTTCTAGTTTACATAAAACATGTTCGAGGTAGTAAAAAAGCACAAACTCGTTAATTAGTAATGGATTTGTACTTTTTCTTTATAATATCTTGTAATTTAAGTAAAATTAACAAATTTTTTCACTGTTAATACTTGCCTTAGAGTCCACTCTAACATTTAAAATATCGTTATATCCCTTAAAGAATAAGTATTTAAAGAAATCTTTAACAAAAAGTGAGCTGCATTACCAACTATACAGCTTAGAAAGAGAAAAATAAGTGGACAGGAATAAGGGGAGAAAATATGTTGATGAAGAATCTTATTGTTCAACTACCACGAGGACTTCAAGCGAGACATACAGCTTTATTTGTATGCAAAGTGGTTGCATTTAAAAGTGAAGTCATTCTTTCTAAAGATGGAAAAACCGCAAGTGGCAAAGACATCATGAAGATTATGGATTTAGTCGTCAGAGAAGGGGATGAAATTACATTATTGGTAGATGGGTGTGATAAACAAATGGCAATGGAAACCTTAAAAAAATATCTTTCAAACCTTACATAAATATAATGAGTAAAATCTTAGAAACAATACTGAGATTCGAAGGGATGCTCCAATGATAACAATATGATCACATGTAGCAGATTACTTTGTAAGTTATGTAAAGAGTATGAAGATAAGGATCTTATATGTCTCAGTTTTTTATTATAGAAAAGGGTTTATATAAGATAGGAGGTTTCTTATATTGAAGAAGTATAAGTGGGGATTGATGTTATTAGTATTAGCATTCTTCATAGAATGGTCTTATCATTTTCTGAATTATGAAAGAGAGGTTGCTAAGAACTTCGCAGACAAACTCTTCTCTTATCCACTTCCTCCTAAAACAGAGATCACAGATAAAGGTTTTGATTATGAAGTTTTATATGGAGAAGACCTTTGGGGAAGTAAAGATCAACCCACGGTCGTTGCTTACATGAGGCTATCATCTAAACTTAGTGAAAAAGAATTAATGGACTACTATAAAGAAAACAATGATGTAGAGTCTGGGGTTAGTTCCTTAAAAGGCTTTGAGGTTAAAGTTGAAGAGGAAATAGAGAACCGAGCCACATTCATGAGTGAGAAAGATTGGTACGAAGAATTAAATAAAAGAAATAACGAAGAAAACCCTCTAGAGCTTATTGTCCAGGTGAAAAATAGATCTAACTCTAATTCGATAGAAATGACTTGTTCCTAGAACTAGGTAGAAAAGGTGTCTCCATTATTACTTGATTTTTGGAGTTCTAAGCCTAGTCTTCCTTATAGATAAGTAGGAAATGGTTATAGATTCCTCAGTAAAGCTACAGAAAAGCCGATCATCTTAATTAAAATGATCGGCTTTTTTTCTTTAATTGTTTTGTAAACAATAACAAATTGCAAAAGATCGTTTCATTAAACCTCACTTAAACACCAAATTATTTGCTTCTGCTGTATTGTTACCAATCGATGCGTTTTCCATCCCTGAAAAATTCTCCGTTAGGTCCTTCAGGTCCAATCGTTGCTAACCAAAGGATAGACCTAGCAGCTTGCTTTGGAGTTCTTGGGGCAGATGGTCCACCCATATCTGTACTTACCCATCCTGGATCGACTGCATTTATTTTGATATCACCATTCATTTCTGCAGCTACCAATTGTGTCAATCCATTTAGGGTAAGTTTAGACAACTTATAAGCGCCTACTCCTGGAGATGACATTTCACTCATTGCCCCATATTCTGAGGAAACATTAATAATTCTCCCATAGCCTTGCTGTTCCATGAGGGGAATAAAGGAACGGATCACATGGTAAGCGCCGAAGAAATTTGTTGCCATCGTTTTCTCTAGAACTGAAGGTTCCATGTTCAATAACTTGTCATTTTCATCCAAATACACGCCGGCATTATTAATCAATACATCTAATCTTCCGTATCGATCACTTACTGCAATCGCACCTTGACGGATGCTTTCTTGATTGCCTATATCCAACTCCACAAACGAAACATCAAGATTTGACTCCTTGAGTTTTTGCGCAGCTTCATGACCCATGTCTGGATCCCGACTTGTCAAAATGACTTTAAAATCATTCAACGCCAATTGTTTGACTAGTTCATATCCAATACCTCGATTCCCGCCGGTGACAAGTGCAACTTTACTATCCTTTGACATTTTAAGCCCTCCATTTTTCAGCTATTAAGCTTGTAATCTTTTGCTAGAGTAGATCTCCGCACCCTAGAAATTTAGTAAAAGAAAGACAGGGAACATAAATGAATCATGCATAGGGATCCCTTAAAGAATGTTGAATTTATTCCTTATCTAGAAAGTTGCTTTGTAGGATTATTTGTAGGATTATACATGTAGTTTCTTAACATAATACATGGCAAACCTAAAAGTAGGGATAATAATCCCACTAATACAATGTATTGTATACCCATTTCTGATATAAATAACCCGCCTGCAGCTGTACCAATGGTTGTTCCTACGTTACAGGCTGATATGAATAATCCATTGGCGAAATCAGGAGCTTCGGGAGCTGAAGACGCAATCAAATATTGATTAATATTTGCCATTATCCCTCCAGCTAATATTCCCCAAATTAAAGTTATCATTTCCATAGGTACTGTAAACTGTCCTGTGAAGAATAAAATGATGTAAACAGCCCCCAATACCAAAGGAAAAGCTCCTACAGACTTAATGGGACTATGAGTAAGTAACTTTCCTGTGACAATGTTTCCAATAATACTGGCTCCACCGAAGAGGAATAACGTTAAACTTATGGTATTCGGAGACATATTTGTTACGGTTTTCAGATATTCAGCAAAATAACTATACACCCCAAATACAGCTGAGTTTAATAAAATGACGGTTACGATGGAAAGCCATATCATAGGTTTTTTTAATACGGAAAGTTGTGTACCATAAGAAAGTCTTTCTTCAACAGGCATAGATGGTACAAAAATCAATGTAGCAATGAATACAATAGAATTCACAATAGCAAAGAATGCCATTGCCATTTCATACGAAACCGCACTATCAATAAAACTTGCGATTGGTACGCCGGCTACCATACCAGCAGATACTCCTATAAATATTTTAGAAACAGCTTTTGGAGCTTCTTCTTTACTTACTGAGTCAGCAGCTACTGTAAATGCTAAAGAACAATAAATGGGATGAAAAAAGGCTGGGATGATACGGGCAATCAATGCAATGGTAAAGTTAGTTGTAAATATGGATATAATGTTACCAAAAACGAAAACTCCTAATACAAGTAACATGACCTTTTTACGATTTATTCCTGAAAATAATAACGGCAAAACTGGACCAGATATTGCAATGCCAAGGGCAAAAAGGCTCACCAGCAACCCTGCTTGAGTTACACTGACATTATAGTGATCAGCGAGGGAAGGTAATAACCCAATAACCCCCATTTCGGTATTTATGATGCCGAAAACTCCTATGGTCAATATGAAAATCAACACATTATTTCGTTTAGCCAAAAAAACAACTCCTATCTTTACTTATATCCAATTACGTAGTAGATTTTTCGCGATCTTTTAAAGGGATAGAGAACTAACAATGCAGTTTTTGAGACATACATTTCGGTTTTATAAATAAGAACGATTTAAAATGCCATCAGTTAATAAAATGCTCTCCGAAAACTAAGGAGACATTTTTTATTGTCTTGTAGGACAAATCATTATTTTGTTAATCCATACAGCTATTAGATATTTTGTTTAGTTGAACGAATCATCATTTCGTTTACCGCAACCGTTTCATTACTGGCTACAGTTATACACCAAACTTTATGATCAGACATGTTGATTACCTCCTGTCATTATAATGAGCATCCATTACATGAGTAAGTATAAAAGTTATAGTCAACTCTAACGCAAGAGAAAGTTTTAGAAAAAAGGGAAACTAATCTAACAACTTGACTAATCGTTAACTCTATCTCTATGTTGTAAAGTCTTTTTGAGTTAGTTATAAGGAGGGAATTTAAGGATAAACCTTATGATGACTCCATAGTGGCCATGGTGGGGCTGTATATTATGTTACTAAGTTTGGGGTGGGGATAGGGCAATTATGTAAGGGTGGTGTCAGGAGGAAGGGGAAAATGAACTGCTGATAACGTGTCAGTGAGTGAAATGATGATTCGGCCAACTAAGCAGGAAACATAAAAATCTCCAATAAAAATAGGGGAGAATGAGTAAATTTTCTTTCATTCTCACCTATTTTTTTGAATTAGTAAGCAAAGGTTAAGGATTTTAATTGAAATAAACAAGTATGGTGGTGAGAGAACAGAGATAGAACATGTTCCATACAAATAGAGCCATCTGTCTTTCAAAGCAACAGTTATGAAGGACAGGTGGCCCTCTGTTAATTAAATTTTCCTATTTTATCGTTTTTATGAATATCTTCCGTTCCAGCATCCAATGCAGTCTTATAATACCAGCATTTATGCTCGATGACTTCCATTGTTTTTTTTAGTTCTTCCATCTGAGCCTCTACATTAGCTTTTCTTTCCATAAACATGTCATATCTTTGTTGCAACGTAGAATCCCCATCAGAACACCAATCGATAAAATCTTTAATTTCCTTGATAGGCATCCCAGTGGCTTTCAGGCATTCAATTATTTTTAAGGCGTCGATATCAGATTCTTTAAACAACCGTGTTCCGTTGGGTGTCCGTTCTACAAAAGGCATAAGTCCCTCCTTGTCGTAGTAACGCAAGGTATATGTTGTAAGATTCAATTCTTTTGCCACTTCACTAATAGAGTAGGTCTTCATTATTTATCTCCTCTTTTTAAATATTTACACTTAGAGTTAACTCTAATTTTTGTGAACAATCCTATCACGATATTTGTTAATTGTCAAATTCAACGTATAGGGCAAAGGAGAGATTGGCTCCATTTAACGGAGATATACTTATTTTAAAAAACGAATTATATGGATAGAGGATATCAAACCTGTATCGGCACGAACCGTCAAAAAAAATATAAAATAACCACTTGACTTAGAGTTAACTATAACGATTAACATGGTTTTTCAAGAGAAGAAGTAAGGATAAAAATGAATGAAAGGAAATTTTAATCTCAGTTATTCATTTATATCCGATACAAACATGTTCTCTTAAAAAATATAAATGAAAGGATGTTATTTAATATGCCAAACTATATTTTTAAGTTAAGCGATAAGGTAACAAGGAAATCTGTTTCATACCATAACAGGTTTGGAATCAAAATTGCGGCAGACCTCTACTTGCCAAAAGACTTTGATGAGTCAAAGAAACACGCAGCCGTTATTATAGGGGCACCCTATGGTGGTGTTAAAGAGCAGGGGTCGGGTATTTATGCTCAAAACATGGCAGAGCGTGGTTTTGTGGCTCTTGCATTTGACCCATCGTACAACGGATACAGTGGAGGAGAGCCACGACACCTTTCTTCGCCTGATCTATTCGTAGAAGATTTCAGTGCAGCCGTCGATTATGTAGGTACGCGTCCATTTGTATATAGAAATCAAATTGGTGCCATCGGTATGTGCGGTAGTGGTGGCTTTGCGATCAGTGCAGCGCAGGTTGATAGACGTATCAAGGCCATAGCTACGATCAGCATGTACGATATATCTCGTGCGCAATCCAATGGCTTTAAGGACTCGTTTACCGAAGAAGATCGCAACACCGTACTCGATGCCATTGCCGAGCAACGCTACGCGGAGTTTGAGGGCAACCCTCCAGCGCTGACCGAGCGAGGAGCACCTATTGGATTTGATGATAATACAGACCCTATCGGTCGCGAGTTTGGCGAGTTCTATTCTACGCCTCGTGGGTACCACCCAAACTCCATTACTCAGTTTACCGTGACAAGCAGCATGTCATTTATGAACTTCCCTCTGCTTACGTACATTAAATCAATTTCACCGAGACCAATTTTGTTTATTATGGGGGAACATGCTCACTCACGATACTTTAGTGAAGATGCTTATGAATTGGCGGCAGAACCAAAAGAGTTGTACATCGTTCCAAATGCAGGACACGTTGATTTATACGACAAGACGGATGTGATTCCATTCGACAAGTTGGAAGCATTCTTTACCGAGAATTTGAAGTAACAATCGCTTCAAAGTAAAAATAAGGATTTGCAACTGGAAAAGATCAACGTTAAAAGGTGATAACGTTGAGGATTTATTCCCTAAAAATAGAGATAATAAAACACCATTGTTAGAGAATCCTTAAATCGGACAAAATTTGTACTCAAAACATTTTCATTAAAGCTAGATCTAAGGTTTAAAATAACGACATTAAGTTTGAAAGGATGAAAAAACGAAATGACAATTGAAAACAAAGTGATTGTAATTACAGGAGCAAGTTCAGGTATTGGGGAAGTCACAGCTAAGCTGTTAGCTGAGAAAGGCGCAAAAGTTGTACTTGGTGCAAGACGTGAAGAGCGTTTAGTACAATTAGTTGAAGAAATCAAATCAAATGGTGGTCAAGCGACTTATCGTGTAACAGATGTGACCAATCCAGAGGATAGTCAGCAACTTGTTCAGCTAGCTAAAGACACTTTTGGTGGTGTTGATGCGATTTTCTTGAACGCTGGAATTATGCCTAATTCACCACTTTCAGAATTAAAAACTAACGAGTGGAACAGTATGATTGACATTAACATCAAAGGGGTTTTAAACGGTATTGCAGCAGTATTACCAACGTTTACAGCACAAAAGTCAGGACATATCATTACTACTTCATCAGTAGCTGGACTTAAAAATTACCCGGGTGGTGCGGTTTATGGCGCAACGAAATGGGCTGTGCGTAATTTAATGGAAGTTTTACGTATGGAATCTGCCCAAGAGGGTACCAACATTCGCACGGCAGCGATTTATCCAGCAGCAATCAACACGGAATTGTTGAATACAATAACTGATAAGAATACGGCAGAAGGTATGACTGCGGTGTACGAGCAATATGGTATTACACCTGATCGAGTTGCCAATGTTGTGGCGTTCGCGCTTGATCAACCAGAAGATACTAATATTAACGAATTTACAATTGGACCAACAAATCAACCTTGGTGATATTTAACATTTAACAAAGAGTGAATCCAATTTAATCAATCTTTTTTGAATTTACAATTTATCCTACAAAACAAGCATAAAACTACTAATAAAAAATCCTGTCTCTTAAAGTAAAGAGACGGGATTTATCTACTATTATTAAGTATAGGAAGAGGGATATAATCATGAACGTACTTATCATAGGAGCAAATGGACAAATCGGCCAACGCCTTGTGAGAAAGCTACAAGAATCAAGTCAGCATAACCCCATTGCCGTGATTCGCAAGGAAGAACAATTGGCAAGATTTGAGGAACAAGGAGTCAAAACAGCACTCGTTGATCTGGAAGGAAGCATTGATGATATTGCCAATGTAGCGAAAAATGCGGACGCAGTTGTATTTACAGCTGGTTCAGGCGGTCATACGGGTGCTGATAAAACAATGTTGATTGATTTAGACGGAGCTATTAAGTCAATGAAAGCAGCCAAACAAGCTGGAGTAAAACGTTTCATCATGGTTAGTGGAATTGGGGTTCACAGATGGCATGATAACAATCACTTGGAGTGGATGGACAGCTCACCATACTATAGTGCAGCCAAGTATTATGCAGATGTTTGGTTAGAGAGAAGTGGTCTTGATTATACGATTATCCGTCCAGGAAGTCTCACCAATGATCCTGGGACTGGAAAGGTAAAAGTGGCGGATGACCTTGAACATGAGCAAATTTCTCGTGAAGATGTTGCTTCAGGCATTATTGCCTCACTTGAGGATGACCAAACAATCGGCAAAGCTTTTGATATGATTAATGGAGAAACGCCAATTGTAGAGGCATTAAAAACATTATAAGTTGCTGCTCTATCAAGAAAACAGAATGTTAATACTAAAAAATTTAGCAGTTCACCCTAATATAAATGAATGGAGGTCAGCAAAAAAATTAGTCTGACCTCTGATAAACTTCTACGAATTGTCAAAGAGCAATATTTTAATTGGAGATGACCTTGAATTTAAATTTGAAAGAATGAAAAAACGAAATGCCAATTGAAAACAAAGTGGTTGTAATTACAGGCGCAAGTTCAGGCAAAGGAAGATAGGTATGTTACTTTTGGTGATTAATAAAAGTAACTTCGAAAAATGTTTCATTTCTTGAAATCAAATAATTTTTCAATCAAAAATATAATTTAATGAATAAGGGAGGTACCTTAATTATGAAAAAGATAGTATTGAATAATGGTGTAGAAATGCCAATGCTAGGTTTTGGAGTATTTCAAGTATCCAATAATGAACAATGTGAGCAAGCTGTTTTAGAAGCCCTTAACACGGGTTACCGACTACTTGATACAGCAGTAAACAAAGGAGAAACCTTTAAATGAGGGTTCTCCTTTAATCAACTCCATAAATTAAGATAAGCAAGTCCCTTTTAATCCAATGTAGTATATTCTTCTGATTTTATTTGTTTTGCTATAATGTTAGTAACGTTTCTTATAAATTCCTCTTTTGTTAATGACGCAGTCCCTCCACCTTGAGCTAACGTTTTATTTCCTCCACCTTTTCCATCAATAAGAGAAAGGCTTTCTTGCATAAGGGTTCTCATGTCCATTTTATTTGTTGCTCCTCGCCCACAAACCAATTGGAAGCGATTGTCGTTCTCTGATAAGAGAAAAATAAGGGCTCGTTTTTCTCGATCAGCAATCATTTTTGCTAGTTTTTGAAGTTCTTGGATAGGTCGATCTGAAAACGATTCTATAATCTTTACAGTATCATTTTTAATGACGCTTTTGGCTAATAATTCATTGGCTTCATACTGAAGTATTTTTTCATTAGATTCTAGAAGCTCTTTGTCTAGCTTTTTTACATTTTCAAGTAAACGTTTTACAGATTCACTTAATTCCCCTTCAGGACGATTAAGTAATCCAGTCAGTTCAACTATCACCTTTTGTTTTTGATCGAATTGGGTCATTACCCGATTACCACATACAAAATACAAACGGATTTTTTTTCGTTGTCTTTCCCAATTCAATACTTTAATTGCTCCGACTTCACCTGTAGCATTAGGGTGTGTTCCACCACATCCGTTGTAATCAAATTCATCAATAATGACAAGACGAATATTTTCTTTTACAGATGGGGTTTTACGAATTGGATAATTTACTAAGTCATCATATTCTATCCACTTTGTGACTATTGGTCTGTTTTCAATTATAATGTCGTTTGCAAGCTTCTCTGCTTTGCTTATCATTTCCTCTGTTAATTCTGATATGTTAAGGTCAATGGTAACTATATCTTTTCCAAGATGAAATCCAACTGTACTAATATCATATAACTGCGCAAATGCCGCCGACAAAATATGCTGACCTGTGTGCTGTTGCATGTAATCAAAGCGTCGTTCCCAGTCAATAACCCCAACAACCTTATCATCTGAATCGGGTAAAGTCCTCTCTGTATAATGACGAATTTCTCCATCTAGCTCTTCAACGGTTAAAACTTTGATTCCATTCAATGTCCCTATATCATGTGGCTGGCCACCACCTGTTGGATAAAAGGCTGTTTCTTCTAAGATAATGTAAAAATCACCTTTTTTGTCCTGTAGTTGTTTCAAGATTTTAGTTTCAAAAGTTTTTTGATAGGGATCTTTGTAAAATAGTTTATGATTATTCATGTCATCGCCCCTTATATATAAAGATTTCCAGATAAGTTAAGGATATTTTTAATTAGGTGTTTTGTTCTTCGATTATTGAAGTATTCCTCTACCTTCAATGTTTAATTTGTCTACCACCTCTCCATTAGAGACTAGATAGGCTTTTTCATGTAAATTAACAACCGAACAAATATGATTAGGGATTATTTGAATCTTGTCTCCTATATTCACTTGTTTACTAAAATCTTCATTGTAAATAATAGCATCTGTTCCTGTTACGGTTGGTCTCCTTTGAGAACCTGTCACAACTATAGGTCTTTTATCTGAAATTACTAAGTCTAGAAAATACGCAGTTTCTTCTAACGTATCCGTACCAGGAGTCACTACAATTCCATTAATTTCTTTATCGCTCAGTATTTCTTCTATTTTCTCTTTTAATGTAACAAGGTGTTGAAACGTCATGTGATTACTAGGAAATTGAAAGATAGAAATAACATCTACATCTAGATTTGAAGGTAAATCGCACATTTCTGAAAGTTCTTTATAGGACATCACACCAGCTGTCAATAAGCCTGTATCAGCATTCTTCTTACTAGCAATCGTTCCACCGGTACTAATTAGGCAATTTTCTTATTCATACCCTTTCTCTAAAAGAACTGAAAATATGTAGTTGACTGTTAATTAAGATACTACGCTCTTCTTCAATCAGCGTCAATATAAAAAAATATAAATAACAACTATAAGACTACTATTTTATATAATTTATTATCTGTTTTTTATATAAAAAGCTTGGTTTTTTAACAAAAATGAACTTTTTATATAATATTTTATCATTTTTTGTATAAAAAATTATATACTTTTATAGACGTTTATGTAAGAATGGATATGAGAATTAGGATTTGTTACAAACAACACGAAGAGATAAGGAGAAATAAAATGAACGAAGTTTTAATTTTAAATCAAGAAGAGGTTAAAGAGATTTTGCATTTAGAGAAAGCGATCGAGTTAGTTGAAGAATGTTATACAGAATTTAACGAAAACAAAAGTGTAATTTATCCAGCTGTCAGAGAGATAGTTGATGAACATGAAGGTATTTTTGGTATTAAGTCTTCGTACTTAATTGGTGATAAAATGATTGGCTTGAAAGCAGGAGGTTTTTGGAAAAACAATATGGCTCGTAAGCAAAAGATGAATCACCAATCTACGATGGTCTTATTTAATGCAGAAACAGGAGAGCCTACGTGTTTACTAGATGCTAATCATATTACCATTACTAGAACAGCCGCAGCAGGAGCCGTTGCAGCCAAACATCTTGCGAAGAAAGACAGTCAAACCGTTGCTATTATAGGTTCAGGTGTTCAAGCAAAGGTACAATTATCAGGTTTACTTCACCAATTCTCTATTAAGAAGGTTTATGTATATAGTCGAGCAACGGAAGCAGCAGAACAATGGGTAACGGAATTAATTAACCAAGGTATCTCAGCTGAAAATGCTCAAGAAGCTGTAGTTAATGCGGACATTGTGGTAACGACTACACCAAGTTACACTCCTATTGTTAAAACATCTTGGTTAAAACAGGGAGCTCATGTTAATGCCATTGGAAGCGACACAAAAGGAAAAAATGAAGTTCAAATGGATAAATCCATTGATAAAGTAGTTTGTGATTTATGGGAACAAAGTTCAATTATGGGTGAACTACAACATGGATTTGCTAAAGAATTTTTATATGCTGAAATTGGAGAAATTACAGGGCTTGTTAAAAAAGGGCGTGAAACAGATGAGGAAATCACAATGTTTGATTCAACAGGAATTTCCGTACAAGATATGAAAGTAGCAGCTTATGTATATAAAAAAGCGAAAAAAGAAGGAATTGGTCAAATAATTAAGTTATAAAAAGAATAGGAATTAAAAAATTCCATTTATAATCCTTGTAACAATAACGATTCACAAATAGGCAATAAAGCAAGAAGGAGATACAGGATGAAGCAGAGTAAGCCAACTATTAAGATTATTGCAACGGGCGGAACCATTGCAGGATACAATGACCACTGGCTACCAGCCAGGAGCTTTACACATTGATGAATTACTGAAAGAGATTCCAGATCTAAGCAACCTCTCAAATATAGAAGTCGAACAGTTGTTTAATATTGATAGTGTAGATATGACAACGGAGCGATTATTGGAGTTGGGTAATTATGTAAAACAAATATTGCTAGAGGATGAAATCGATGGTGTTGTCATTACACATGGTACAGATACCCTTGAAGAAACAGCTTATTTTTTACATTTAGTTGTTAAAAGCTCTAAACCAGATGTTATAGTTGGGGCAGTTAGACCTGCAACAGCCCTGAGTGCAGAGATGGTCCTTTAAATATATACAATGGGGTAAAAGTTGCTTGTAATAAAGAATCACACGGAAAAGGTATTCTTGTTGTTCTTGGTGACCGAATTGGGTCTGCCCGTTATATGACAAAAACACACGCTACAACGGTTGATACGTTTAAAGCTCTTGAACAAGGGTGCATCGGATCAATTGTTGGAAGTGACGTGCACTTTTTCTATAAAGATATTACGTACCTTCATACTACTGAAACCATTTTTGATATAACATCCGTTCAACAATTGCCTAAAGTTTCAATTATATACGCCCATCAAGGAGACGAGTCATTTTTATATGACGCGGTAATTCAATCTGGAGCAAAAGGAATTGTGATAGCTACGACTGGAGGATATACATTGTCCAAAGAAGCTGCTATTGGAGCTCGTAATGCTTTAAACAATGATATTGTTGTTGTGCGATCATCACGATTAAGCTCGGGAGTTGTTAGTCTTACTCATATGGATACTCATCATGGTTATATTGTAGCTGAAGCGTTAAATCCTCAAAAAGCACGCATGTTGCTTATGCTTGCGTTAACAAAAACAAATGACAAAGAGGATATTCAGCAGTTTTTCTGTACGTATTAAAAGAGGTCTTGCTACAAGAGTTCTTCTTTTATTGATCAAAGAAATCTAATTGAGAAGTTTTTTTTGCTTATTACAACTTAAATTCTTCATAAAGATGCTTTCTGTGCTTTAAACTATGGGGAAGTTAATAACAAGCATCATTTTAAAATGTTCTAAGGTTTTTGTATAAAAAAATACACATATTGAATAAATGTATAAAAAATTATATAATTTGAATTAATATTTATAAATTAGACTTCTATTCAGTAAGTTCTAGAAGGAGAGTAATCAAGGGAATGATTAGTGAAGCAAGACAATTATTAAATAATTACATTCCGGTAGCTAAAACCATTGCAAAAATGTTTGGTTCACAGTGTGAGGTAGTAATTCATGATTTAACTCAGCCTCAGTCATCGGTCATTTTTACAATCAATAATCATGTAACAGGGAGAGAAATTGGCCAATCGTTTGACCATTTAGTAAAACAGGTTCTATTATCTGAAAGTTTTAAAGAAGACCACTTAGCAGGTTATGAGATTGAGACGGATGATCATCGAACGATTAAATCCTCTACAGCTCTTATAAGAGACCAACATCAACAAGTCGTCGGGGCTCTTTGTATTAATTATGATGTTAACTTAGTAGTACAAATGAAAGAAATGTTAGAGACGTTATTACCAGGAGATTTTGTACAAAAAGTAAATGCTGAAGAAGTACAGGAATCTGAGGATTCTATTCAAAATGTAGAAGAAATTACAGATCAATTAATTCAAAAAATTATTGGGAATAGCCGACATCCTTTGATGAAGCGTCATGAAAAAATTGAGCTAATACGATTTATGGATAAAAAAGGGATATTTTTAATGAAAGGATCTGTGGAAAAAGTAGCAGAGCAGTTAGGTATCTCAAAAGTCACCGTATATAGCTATTTAGATGAAATCAAGAAAAAGTAAGAAATTAAAGCTTAGAATAAGATAAAGAATAGATTTAGATAGGAAATCTATATTCAAATTCACCTTGTATATAGGTAACTATTTATCAGAATAATATGAATGTATCTGGACAATTCATCCTTCACCTAACAAATTGGCACAATTGAAGAAGAGAAACCCCAAACATTAGAAACTAGAGGGTTTTGTAAATTCATTTTATAACGTTTTTTAGGATCATGAACCAATGTGTTCAATTGTGCCAAGAAATAAGTGAAGAATATTTTAAATTTAATATTGAAAGATTATGATTCTTAGTTTGGGGTAAAATTTTTTATTCATTTCATATAAAAAAATATATAAAATATAAAAAGATATACAACAAGGAGTAGAGAAAGATGAGCGAATATTATGTATGTCATTCATGCGGGACTAAATATGAAATAACAGAAAATGTATGGAAATGTAAGTGTGGAGGTATGTTGGATTTATTAAAACAGAAAGTAACACTTGATCCATCAAAACTTTCAGAGCGTCCTCCAACTATGTGGCGATACGTAGATACGATGGCATTTGAAAATGATTCAACAATTTGGAGAAAAGTTACGATGGGAGAAGGATATACTCCTTTAATTGTACTAGATGAAACGAAGCCAAATACACTTGTTAAAGTGGATTACATGATGCCAACTCTATCTTTTAAAGATCGGGGAGCAGCCGTACTTATTGCTAAAGCAAAAGAATTAGGCGTGACAAGGGTTATTGCTGATAGTAGTGGAAATGCAGGTACAGCAATCGCGGCTTATGCAAAACGAGCTGGTATAGCATGTGATATTTTTCTAAGAGAAGGAACTTCACCGAAGAAAATTGCCCAAGTAAAAGCTCATGGTGCAAATGTTCGAACAGTAAACGGTACAAGAGAAGATGTAGCTGCAGCTGCTCAAAAAGCTATAAATGAAGAAAAACACTTCTATGCAAGTCATGTCTATAATCCTTTCTTCTATGAAGGAACCAAAACATATGCCTATGAAATTTGGGAGCAAATGAAGAGTGAGCCTGACACTCTTATCATTCCTGTTGGAAATGGTACATTACTATTAGGAGCTTATTACGGTTTTAAAGAATTATTAGAAAACGGATTAATTAAGAAAGTACCTAAAATAGTGGCCATTCAAGCAGAAAATTGTGCTCCTCTAGCAAAAGCTTTTGTAAATAATGAAATTGAAGCAGAGGAGATTAAAGGGAAGGAAACATTAGCAGAAGGAATTGCTATTGCAGCCCCAGCTCGCTCAGTTCAAATTTTAGAAGCAGTTCGTACTACAAACGGTGAAATTCTCACAGTAAATGAAGAGGAAATCTTACAAGCTCGTGCTGCATTAGCTGGTAAAGGTTTTTATGTAGAAATAACAACAGCTGCCAATTACGCTGGATACTTAAAATATAATCATTCACTTTCTGAAAAAATTATTATCCCTTTATGTGGTGCAGGCATTAAATCAAACTAGTGAAAGATGTTAAAAAAATATCTTTTTCGCGCGATTTAAATGACACGACAAAATGAGTTTATAGGACATGAAGTATAAGGTAAAACCCCAACCATATTTTTATAGTTGGGGTTTTACAAGCTTATTTATCTTCTAAGGAAATTTCTTTATATTTATCATCATTCTAATGAATAGAAGAATCATATCTTCACATCATTCTTCTACATTTTATTCTTGAATACCGCGTATAGTTTTAGTTAACATAACCTATATTATTGACAATATACTCGATCTTCAAGAAGCGCGGATAGGGCTTCTTTTTTTTATGAAACCATGCTATTATCGTTAAGGTTTGTTGAGAAAGGAAGGTTTTTGTCCTTAAGCGCATTTTTTTGGTATAGTGTAAAAAAAGTAAGGAGTGGATAGGTTGTTTTTCTCTGGACTGTTCCAGCAGTTCCCTGTAAAGGTTTTAACTGTGGCGCTGCTGATTATACTCATCGTTTATTTTATCCGCAAATCCATCAAGCTTTTCTTTGACAAAACGAGCTTCTTGGATGAAAAACGAGAAGAGACATTGATGCATTTCTCCAACCAAGTGACAAAAGTATTAGGACTGGCTCTCTTCTTTATTTATTTGCTTAGCCATTTCTTCAAACTGGGAAAGCTTATCACAGGTTCGGTTGTATTGGCAAGTGCCTTGGCATTGATTTTCCAGCATATCATCCGCGATTACATAATGGGGCTGACCTACTTGCTTGAACGTCAGATCCATCACGGGGATTATGTCATCCTTAATGGAAACCGTCAGGGGAAAATAGAGGAAATTAGCATGCGTTATCTAAAGATTCGCCAGTATGACGGATACCTCTATACAGTCTCCTATAGCAACATCACGGAACTTCAGAACGGGAACCGAGGAAGGCGCCGAGTAAACGAAAGCCTTGTCCTCAACTATAGGCAAAATCCGGATGATGCCTTCAAGGTGATGGAGGAAGTGGCACGAATATGCAACGAGAAATACGGTCAATATCTGTTAAAAGATGAGAACGGAGTTCCCGAGGAGAGTTTTCAATTCAAGCAAATCACTGAACTGAACGTGGATTTCAGAGGTCACCAATATTCATTATCAGCTCTTGTAAAGGAAAATGATTTTGTGGAAGCAAGCAAAAAGGTGAGGTATGAACTGGCAATGGCTGCCTACAAGAACGACTTGATGATGGCTGAGAGCTTCAACACAAATTAAACGAAGACTGTAAAATGGATATAGACAAGGTGAAAAGGGGGAGATTTTTTGAGCGAAAGCATTCCGCAGGGCAAAAAATACGACCTGTACCTTGTCTATATCCAAGCTTTTATAGTTACCATAATGAGTGTGATAAGAACCAAAACGAGGAGATTTTATTATAAGATCCTCGTTTTTTTAGATTGATAACTTAGCATGGCTAATAACAGTGCTATCGAGAGATAAACAATACCTATGGGGATAATACTGAGAGGAATTAAAATTTTTCTCGCTTTACTCTTGCTGTATTTTATTCATTTGGAAAAAGAATATGAAATATAAATAGATTTATTAGTTTAAATAGTCGGAATATTATTTACTTTTTGTAACATCTCATGTTATATTTATTTACATCTTTTGTATATATTAAGGAGGTTTATAAGATGAGATTAACAGAAGTAGAGAAAGAAAAATTGTTAATTGTTGTTGCTGGTCAATTAGCTCAAGATCGGAAGGAGAGAGGGGTTTTACTAAATTACCCTGAAGCAACAGCCTACCTAACTTGCTATGTCATCGAAAGAGCCCGAGAAGGAAAAAGTGTTGAAAAGATTATGGAACTTGGTCGTAATGTGCTTAGCGTAGAAGATTTAATGGAAGGTGTTCCTGAAATGCTAGAGAGCATTCAAGTAGAAGCAACGTTTCCGGATGGTGTAAAGCTTGTAACGATTCATCAACCAATACGCAAGGAGGTAAAAGCATGAAACCAGGGGCATTTCAAATAGGAGAAGGGAAAATTGAAATTAATAAAGGTAAACCTCATTGTGAACTTATCGTGAAGAATACAGGATCACGCTCCATTCAAGTTGGTTCACATTTTCATTTTGCAGAAGTGAATCGAGCTCTCTCATTTGATAGAGAAAAAGCGATTGGGATGCGCCTTGATATCCCATCAGGTACAGCAGTTCGAATTGAACCTGGTGAGGAAAAGAAAGTAACCCTAGTCGCATTAGGAGGGCGCAAGACGGTATACGGGTTAAATGGTATAAGTGAAGGGTTTATTGATGAACGACGTAAAGAAAAAATGGTAGAGAAACTGGAAACCTATATCACTAGCACAGAGGAGGTTTTATCATGAGAATGTCTAAGCAACAATATGCAGATCTTTTTGGTCCTACAGTAGGGGATAAAGTACGACTAGCTGATACAGATTTATGGGTTGAAATTGAAAAAGACTGCACTGTATATGGAGAAGAAGTTATCTTTGGCGGAGGTAAAACGATTCGCGACGGTATGGGACAGAACGGACGCTTAACAGCTAAAGCAGGTGCTCTTGATTTAGTGATTACAAACGTTATTGTGATTGACCATACAGGTATTATAAAAGCCGATATTGGAGTTAAAAATGGAAGAATCGTAGGGGTGGGGAAAAGTGGAAACCCAGATATTATGGATCATGTTGACCCTAACTTAGTTATTGGTGCTGGCACTGAAGTGATATCAGGCGAAGGGAAAATTTTAACAGCTGGTGGAGTTGATACTCATATCCATTTTATTTGTCCACAACAGATGGAGGTAGCATTGTCTTCAGGTATTACGACAATGATTGGTGGAGGAACCGGACCAGCTACAGGAAGTAAAGCCACAACTTGTACTTCAGGCCCTTGGTATATGGAAAGGATGCTTGAAGCTGCTGAGGAATTCCCTGTAAACGTCGGATTTTTAGGGAAAGGAAATGCTTCTCATAAAGCTCCTTTAATAGAACAAATTGAGGCTGGAGCAGTCGGTCTTAAGCTTCACGAAGATTGGGGATCAACACCTCGGGCAATCGAAACGTGCATGGATGTCGTTGAACAAGCTGACATTCAAGTTGCCATACATACAGATACACTAAATGAAGCTGGATTTCTAGAAGATACACTTGAAGCGATTGGAGACCGTGTCATTCATACGTACCACATTGAAGGTGCAGGTGGAGGTCATGCTCCAGATATTATGAAACTAGCCTCTTACTCCAACATTTTACCTTCTTCAACAACACCAACAATGCCTTACACAACAAATACAATGGAAGAACATTTAGATATGATGATGGTATGCCATCATTTAGATGCAAACGTGCCGGAAGATGTTGCTTTTAGTCGCTCAAGAATTCGCGCAGCTACGATTGCAGCAGAGGATGTGCTTCATGATATAGGGGCCATTAGTATGATGTCTTCAGATTCACAAGCAATGGGTCGAGTTGGTGAGGTGATTATCCGCACATGGCAAACAGCTGATAAAATGAAAAAACAGCGCGGCGCTCTTCCAGGTGAACGAGGGAATGATAATGAACGTGCGAAACGTTACGTTGCCAAATATACGATTAATCCAGCTATTACACATGGCATAAGTCATGAAGTTGGTTCAATTGAGAATGGGAAGCTTGCAGACCTTGTTTTATGGGATCCCATGTTCTTTGGCGTAAAACCAGACCTTGTTTTAAAAGGTGGAATGATTGCACGCGCTCAAATGGGAGACCCTAACGCTTCTATTCCAACTCCAGAACCTGTCTTTATGCGCAGAATGTATGCGTCATATGGTAAAGCTAACTCTTCTACAGCCATTACCTTTATGTCACAGGCAAGCATTGACCGTGGTGTTCATGAAAAGTTAGGATTATCCAAAATCATCTCACCCGTACACAACATTCGAAACTTAAGTAAGCTCGATATGAAGCTAAATCATGCTTTACCTCAAATTGAAGTAAATCCAAAAACATATCAAGTATTTGCCGATGGGAAAGAAATTTCATGCGAACCTGTTAATCAAGTTCCGTTAGCACAGCGTTATTTCTTATTTTAAACGCCCTCCAATATAAACAAAGAAGCATAAGTGAAGAACTTATGCTTCTTTGGATTTTAAATCCCTAATCTAACGTCTTTTACATAATTTTTTCTTGCTTGCAAATCGTATAATCATTTTTGTGTTTGTCTATTTTAGCATCATATACTCAACAAGTTAAAATAATAATCCCAGACTTTTTTCCTTAATCAGAAAGTATATTTTAGATTATATATCGTATACAAAACTAGTTTACATAAAATATGTTCGAGGAAGTAAAAAAAGCGCCAACCTGTTGAGTGACAAAAAGTTGGCGCTTTTTCATTTCCTTTAGGAATACGTTTACGGACTGTTTTAACTTATCCATATCCTCTTTCTCTGTAATCTTTTTAAGACACTTGTAAGTCAACAAAAGGTTGAGCTAACGGATGCAATGTGATTCTGGAGAAACATTACCATTCTTCTCACATCGTGTATCTACTTAACTTGATAAGGATGCAATACTAAACTAATATAAACAAGTACAACAATTGATTTCAAAATAAGAGGTGTATCTATGAAACTAGATGAGTTCACAATTGGACAAGTATTTAAAACTAAGTCTTTTAAATTAACAAAAGAGAGGATTATGGGATTTGCAGAAGAGTTTGATCCTCAATATATGCATTTAGATGAGGAAAAAGCGCAGCAAGGGAGATTTAATGGAATCATTGCTTCTGGAATACATACAATGGCACTTTCATTTAAACTTTGGATTGAAGAAGGTATGTATGGCGACGATGTTATTGCTGGAACTGAGATGAACAATATTAAATTTATAAAACCTGTTTATCCAGGAGATGAATTACATACTATTATAGAAGTTATTGATAAAAAAACGAAAAAAAGCGAAACCGGAATTCTTACTGTTTTATTATCTACTTATAATGATAAAGAACAAAAAGTATTTGAAGGTGACTTGTCGGTACTGATTAGAAGATAAGGTCTTATTGAAAATAAGTAAAATCCTCTAATAATTTTTACAGGTATATGTCATATGCAAAATTAGTTTGCACAACATCGATTATCAGAAGAAAAAAAGCGTAAGTTCATTGAGGGATGATGAGTTTGCGTTTTTTCTTTATGTCTCCTTTTCCGTACTAAAAGAAGCCTTATAAATTTCATACGGCTTCCTAATCTCAATGTTTCTTGTTATATCCATTTTTTGTATAAAGAGTAATCCTAATATAGGTCCAATCAAAGCACCGAAAATAAACAAATTAAAGGATTCACCAATAAACTCTTAAAGAATAGCGCGAAACTATAACCATTAAAATCTCATTGAATAGATTATGATTACTTGTTTAGAGACAGGATTAATGTATTCAAAGCTTCGTTATATAACTTTTCAACACCTGTTGTAATTCATATAAGAAAAGGGGAGGTTCACTGAAAACTCTATGACATATAAAAAATAACGTATTTATTTACCAGCGGTAATCTTTATATGATTATTGAATATGTCCAAGTTATGAAAAGAATCAAAATACATCTCAATTAGGAAAGGAGAGGGTCAAAAAACCTTCTCCTTTTAATTACTTACTTATGTTTAGATACTCTTCTTCATTCCATATACTTGTACACTTGGCCTTCACGTAAGAAAACACCATGCTTTATCAAACAGTTAAAGAAAGCTCAATGACCTTAATCATCTTTGTCCTGAAAGAGTAAAATATCAATTACTTATTCTTTACTAATCGTCTCATTATGGATCTTTTCGATATGCTCCCAATTCAATACCTGCTTGATTTCTTTGTAAACTTCCTCACCACTAAGCGTCATCCCATTTTCGATCCACCAATTTAAAACGCCTAGAGTAGCTCCGGCAAGTGCGGCTATCCCAATTTCAGAAGAGGTAGAAATGGATGGAGTTTTAGCGTCACTCGAAATCTCCTGCTTCATCCCCATAGTCATTTCTTTTCTTATGACATACCTCAATGAATCCCTTTCTTCTAAGAATAGCTGAGAGAATAATCGTTTATATTTAATCGCCACATTAAATAATTTTAAATGCACCTCTTCAAGGTTACTATCCGTAAAATGAAATTCCTCGGCAATTTCTTTTAATGAGTAAGCCAACAAATCATACTTGTCATTAAAATGTGTATAGAATGTAGCACGATGAACCATTGCTTCTTCGCAAATTTCTTTTACAGAAATGGAATGAAAGGAATGGTGCTCTATTAAAGAAAGCAAAGCTTGAGAGAGAAGCTTACGAGTTCTTTTGACTCGTAAGTCTTCTTTTTTTTCTTGTCCCATATACATTACCTCGTTTCTGTATCGTTAATCGACAGTTCCCCTATATTGTTTATTGATAAAAATAATTATACAACCTAACATATAAATTACAAGAATAAATAAAGTATACACATGTCTTAAAAAGTTATGTGTATCAGAAAAATCTTAATGATAACAAATCTACATTCACTAGGTACTTCTACTCTTGTGAAAAAAATTCAAAACCAAAGTGACAGAATCACTTCCATATTAACCACTATCTAAACCGTATCATTTGCACATCAAATCATTACTATTTACGCTTCCAATCGGAAGATAGAAAAGGAGACCGTAAAAATGAATACACCGTTAACATCTCATCAACCAAAAGAAGAAAAAGCCATTGTGATTGGAGGAGGCATTGCAGGTTTGCTCACGGCTCGCGTTCTTTCTGATCATTATGAAGAAGTAATAATTATAGAAAGAGATGAGCTACCTCAAGAGCCATCTACTCGTTCAGGTACGCCTCAAGCTTTTCATCCTCATCGCATACTGCCACGCGGAAGTATGATTATGGAACGTTTCTTCCCTGGCTATATTGATGATTTATTAGTTCAAGGAGCTCCTTCTACACAAAATGAAAAAATGAGCCTATTCACTTCGTACGGAAGTCTACAAATGGTTCCTCCTGAGAAAAATGCATCAAGTAGTCGAGCCCTATTAGAGTGGACGTTCCGCCAGCGTGTACAACAGATTTCAAATGTACGTTTTCTTTCTAAACAAGAAGTGACAGGTCTTCAAACATCGGCTGATCAAAGCCAAGTGACAGGTGTTCATATAAAAGAACGAAGTGAACAAAAACAAGAAAGAACAGTGACTGCTGATTTAGTAGTGGATACAAGTGGACGCTCTTCAAAGTTGATTAAATGGCTTGAAGCTATGGGACTTGAGGTACCACAACCAGAACGTTTAAAAGTATCTCTTGGCTATAGTACGCGCTATTATCGAATACCCCGACATGTTAAGGAGAAATGGGGAGGGGTGGTTTCGGAAGCACAACCGGATAAAGGGATTGGCACGGGAATGCTAGGCTATATCGAAGATAACATGGCTCAAACATTATTATTTAGTGCAGGTGGTGCGCACTATCCGTCAACGAACCCAGAAGAATATGAAAAAGAATTACAGGCACTCGCTACCCCGATGATCTCAGAAATAGTCAAAGAGCTAGAGCCAATGGGTGTTCCGCGAGGCTATCGTACACCTGAATCGGTTCGTCAACACTTTGAACAAATGGAAGATTGGCCAGCTGGTTTACTTGTAGTCGGCGATGCATTTTGTAACTTTGACCCTATTCATGGACAAGGAATGACGGTAGCTGCGATTGAAGCTGAAATGTTAGACATTTGTTTGCATGAAAAACGTCATACCTCTCAATCTCACTTTGAACGCCACGTATTGCAACGTATGCAAGAAGCAATTGAACCGGCATGGTGGCTGAGTTCAGTTGCAGATTTACGTTGGAAAGGCGTTGAACATGTGGGAGCTGAGCCCTTAAAAGGTGTGTCCTTTGCACAGAAGTACTTCAATTTGTATGTTAAACAAGCCGTGAAATTGGCGAACGAAGAGAACAATCCTTCTATGTTCCAACAGTATTTTATGATGAATGCATTAGTCCTTTCCCCGCGTGACATTATTAATGCTCATACACTGAACATGTTATTGACAGGGAATGGATCCCTAGAGGAGAAGCAATTGTTAGCTGAATTAGGAAACGTAGACGAACAACAAATACAAGAAAGATTAGATGAGCTGATTCCTTCCTTTTCGTTGGCAGTTGATGAGAAGGCCTTACATTCATTTCCTTCCATACCCCTTTCGAATACCAAGGCATGAAGATGGACCAAAAGGCTAATATGTTGTTCAAGATTCTTAAAAAGAACCTGATGCTTCAAGAAATTAAATCAGAAAGTAGAAGAGGGGACGTTCATTCGTAAAACTTATTACTCAAATCATTGGTCAAGTTTCTATGATTGCCTTAGTAATAATAGAGACTGACTCATAGAAAGGAAAGAAATATGCGTATTTATACTAAGGTAGACCAAGATACATGTATTGCATGTGGGGCTTGCGGAGCAACAGCTCCAGATATTTATGATTATGATGACGAAGGCATTGCGTTTGTATTAATCGATGAGAATCAAGGTACGCTACCTGTTCCTCATGAAGTAGAAGAGGATGTTCAGGATGCGTGTGAAGGATGTCCAACGGATTCCATTAAAATAGCCAATGAAGCCTTTGATAAGTAATATATTTGCTTGACTTATATATGAGTCTATAAAAATAGAAAAATAAGAAAATCCTTTGCTGATTATAAGCAAAGGATTTTTTTATTAAAGAGTATTTAGGATAAATCAATTATTATAAAATTAGTGGTTAGAGGTAACTAAAATTCTCTGGCTAATATAAATAGGAAGAGTCTATACAATACTAATAAAGATTAGTTGTCAAAACGTATGGTATCTATAGGATAATTGCTACATTTTATAAGGTCAATGAGCGTTGCCAATAAACATGAAATGGATAATCTTATTAATTGAAACGTCTACCTTAGAAAAGAACACTGAAGAAGAGGATAATGGTAATGAAATGATTGAATATTTTACAGACTCGCTTGATGAGGTTGTATATTCAATCATTGATCCAACCCTCTTAAATCCAAATGTCGCGTTAAAACAAGAACAAAAAGTTGAAATTATAAGTCAGTTATACAAAAAAGGAATATTCCAATTAAAAGGGGCCGTCTCTCAAGTTGCTGAGTTACTGAACATATTTGAACCTAGTGTGTGTCGATACTTAAAAATGATTGATAATAATAAAAAATAAGCAAGAGGAACGATAAAGTTCCTTTGTTTATCTTTTATTATTCAACCCGCTGAAGTATCCCTTTAAACGTATGCTTCTAGTTACTATAATGTTGATTATTGACACAAAAACAGGAGAGAAGCTTTAAAACTTCTCTCTTGTTTGATGTCTAAACTTAATCTTATAAGGTAGTGTCCTCTGAAGTTAATCCAATTCGATTTTAGCTCCATCTAGTCCAAGAGTTTTCCCTTGGACTATATCATCCTCTCTTTCTACAGAGTTTCCTGTTCCTATTGGTCCATTTGTTTCAATGCTATCTTCTCTTAATTAATAAATAAACGGTAATTTATGTTCATAGAGCCTAATATGCATAGAATCACACTTCCTAAAAAAAGGTGGTAAGGTTTTGAACAATATAATGGTGAGAGAGTTTAGCATCCTTTTGGTCTTTGTCTTTTTAAAAATGAATTACAACATATCAATATTAAGGTTATTATTTTCCAACTCCCCACAGTAAGCCCTACCTTTATGGACACTCCTATCAAAAGTGCATCAAAAGGGGAAGTTCCAAGGGATGATTGTATAGTGAAGGATATACCAATTTGACTTTACTCAACATCTTTATCATTATTTTTATTGCAAATGCAATAAATTTAAGTTAAGTTTAATATATGTTATTTTTGTTGCGTTTGCAACGAATTATGCGCTAAGGAGTGAATTATGAAGGGAATTCTTCGTGAAATTGGAATGATAGCAAGGGCATTAGATTCTATAAGTAATATAGAATTTAAAGAATATGACCTTACAAAAGGACAGTATTTGTACCTTGTGCGAATATGTGAAAACCCAGGAATCATTCAAGAAAAGTTAGCTGAGATGATAAAAGTAGATCGAGCAACAGCCTCTCGGGCTATCAAAAAACTTGAAATGAATGGCTTTATTGAAAAGAAAGAAGATACACATAATAAAAAAATAAAAAAACTCTTTCCAACAGAGAAAGGGGAAAATGTGTATCCTTTTATAAAAAGAGAAAATGATTATTCCAATACCGTGGCATTAGAGAGGTTTTCTGAAAGAGAAGTAGAAACCATTTTCCATCTTCTTCAAAGAGTAAGAAAAAATATAGAAAAAGACTGGGAATTTGTAAAAAAGGGCAACAAGAGAAATTATTGATGACATAAAGGAGCGACTGATTCCAATGACGATAAATCTAAAAAAATGTACCCTTGAAGATTTACGTAAACTTCAAGAAATTAGTTATGAAACATTTAATGAGACATTTAAGCATCAAAATTCACCAGAAAATATGAAGGCTTATTTGGAAAAGGCTTTTAACTTAGAACAAGTAGAAAAAGAATTATCTAATACGTCTTCCCACTTCTTTTTTGTTTATGTTGATAACAAAATTGCAGGCTATTTAAAGGTCAATACCGATGATGCTCAGTCTGAAGAGATGGGGGATGAATCCCTTGAAATCGAAAGGATCTATATAAAGAACAACTTTCAAAAACATGGGATTGGTAAATATCTGTTCAATAAAGCAATAGATATGGCAATGGAACATAATAAAAAGAAAATCTGGCTAGGTGTATGGGAAAAAAATGAAAATGCCCTTGCTTTTTATAAGAAAATGGGATTTGTTCAAACAGGAGTCCACTCTTTTTATATGGGGAATGAAGAACAAGTAGACTTCATAATGGTCAAAACACTCGTATAACTTCTTTGGAGAGGAGAGGTGGAGGATTATGTATATTCCACGATATTTTAAAGTCACAAATGTTGATGAAATATGGGAGTTTGTTCAAGAGAACTCCTTTGGCACGATGGTCACAACAAAACAAGGGAAACCCATTGCCACCCATTTGCCCTTGCAATTAGTGAAAGAGGGAGATACTTACTATATAACGGGGCATGTGGCTTATGGGAACCCTCAATGGAGAACATTTGAAACCTGTGAAGATGTATTGGTGATGTTCCAAGGACCGCACGCTTATATCTCTTCTTCTTGGTATAAGCAAGAAAATGTGCCGACATGGAACTATCAAGCTGTACATGTATATGGTACAGCTAGCATTTTGAACGAAGAAGAGTTAAAACAAGACCTGACAAAGTTGCTGCAAAAATATGAAAAACACCGTAAGAATCCAGTTTTATGGGATAAGCTTTCTCCTGAAGTTTTAGAAAAACAACTAAAAGGGATTGTTGGATTTAAGATTAAAGTACAGGAAATTCAAGCTGCCAATAAACTAAGTCAAAATCGTAATGAAGATGACTATCAGAACATCGTTAATAAACTCTATGAAGAAAAGGATTTGAATTCCCAACAAATGGCACAATTGATGGAGAGGAAGTTCAAAAAGGACAAATAAGTCTTATAAAAAGGCTGATCGTTTTAAAAAGATTGATCAATACCGTTTATTCATTTTAAAGGTTATCTTTTTAACCTTAAACTACAATACTATTCTACTAAAGGTTGCTTTTCTAAAGTAAGATTATTATTTATGAACTGAACGGTAAAAAACGTTCAGTCTATTTTTTATCAATAAAGTATATTCTATTGATATAGTTGTTGTACTTCTGAATAAATGGGAATAAAGTGAGAAACCTTTCCTCTTCAGTAGCAAGAATTACATTACTGAAAAGGAAAGGTTTTGTGGTGTATACTTACTTTTTCGAATGGATTTATAACACCTAAACGCCTAGTTCATATAACTTACATTATTGGAAGTTTGAATTCCTATTTAATGTTTGAAATTCGGAAAACTTGAATGATTAATATTATTAAAATTTAATGGATTTACTTTTAGAAATGTGATTTAAAACCGTAAATAATTGAAACAAGCAGTGCAGTCACTACTATTCCAGGAAGAAGATTAGCCACTTTGATTTTTGTAATTCCTACTAAATTTAAACCGATGGCAATAATCATAATTCCACCGGTAGCTGTTATTTCTGTAATAAAACTATTCATTAAAGCCTGAGGAATAAAACGCTCAATTTGAGTTGCAAAAATAGCAATTGAACCTTCATATAAAATGACTGGAATTGCAGAAAATAAGACCCCAATCCCTAGTGTTGTAGTCAATATTAACGCTACAAATGTATCTATAATAGTTTTTGTGTATAACACATCATGATTACCCCTAATTCCACTATCTAAAGCACCAATGATACCCATTGCTCCAACAACGAATACTAAAGTACCTGTTATAAATCCTTGAGATATACTTCCCTCTTTATTTGAGCCGATTTTTTTCTCTAACCAACCTCCTATGTTAGTTAGTTTATCTTCTAAGGCAAATAACTCACCAATTACTGCCCCTATAGCAAGACTTAAAATCACGATAAGGAAATTCTCACTTTTAAATCCCATTTGTACTCCCATGACGATAATGGCTAAACCCATTACATTCATGACAGTGTGTTTCATGCTATCTGGTATACGACGAAGCAGACTGCCTAATAAAGTACCGATACTTACACCTATTCCGTTTAATAAAGCCCCTATTAAAATCATTTTCTTTCACCTGTCCGTTTCTATACAGCTGTATTTTCTCAAATTATAGAGGTAAACTACATATAAATAAAATCAAAGTTTTCAATATTTAACATGAATAAAATTTATGGATAGGAATGATAAAAATGAGTCTTGCCAAATATGAGGTTTTCGACACTGTTGTTGAACTAGGTAATCTAACCAAAGCTGCGGAAGCTTTAAATTTAACTCAGTCTGCTGTTAGTTATTCTATCGCAAATCTTGAATCTGAACTTGGATTTCCTCTACTTATTAGAAGTCGATCTGGTATCACTTTAACAAGCAATGGGCAGAGAATCTTAAAATATATACGAACGATTCTACATTGGGATGAAAAAATGAAGCAAGAAGCCGCCTGTATCAACGGACTTGAAGTTGGTTCAGTTCGGATAGGGGCATTTACAAGTGTTTGTATTCAATGGCTTCCTAGATGGATAAAGCATTTCAAACAAGAGCATCCCTTTATAGAAATTAAGATTTTACAGGGAGGCTATCAAGACATTGAACAATGGATTGCTAATGGAGTTGTAGATTTTGGTTTTGTTAGCTTACCTACATTAGAGGGTTTTGAAACGATACCGCTAAAAAAAGACAGATTGGTTTGTATCCTTCCATACAATCATCCTCTGGGTAATCAAGATAAGATTCGTATTGAACAATTAGAGAATGAATCCTTTATCATACAAAAGTCTGGTTATGACCACGATATAAAACGTATATTTAAAGAGACCGGTGTTACGCTCAAAAACGCATTCGAAATGGCTGATGACCAAGCAATTATAGCCTTGGTGGAAAATGAACTAGGTGTGAGCGTCATTCCTGAATTAGTTCTGCAAGGTCTGCCTCATAACGTTACCATTCTTAGTATAGAGCCAGAACAGCATCGATTTATCAGCATTGCTGCACCATCTCTAAAAGAAATCTCTCCTGCTGCCAAAAAGTTTATTGAATATGTAAAAACGTTGTTAAAGTCAAACTAATATATCTAATTATGTATATGGTATTCCTATGAAGTTAACATAACAGCTCTTATCGGCAATCATTTTAGGAATTAATAGATAACTAAAGTTATTATCTACTACCTCGACATAACAAAACTCCAAAAGTATAAAGAATGAATGTATTTTTTTGTAAAAGGAGAAGAGTTATGAAAGAATTATATAGCGTAGATAAAGATACAGTAGTTGACATCAATGATATTACTAAATTAAGAGTATGTTTGCTTAAAGAAATAAAGGAAATTTAAACAAAAGAAGAAGAAACTCAACTCATAAATGCTACCAAGATCTATTTAGAAACTGAAATCTCCAATAATCATTTTGTTTCTTATATAGCTAAAAATGATGAAGGAGTTGTAAGTGTAAGGGGAGTGTTTTTTAAAAAAAGACCTTCTTATTTAGAGGATTTACAAGGCATAGAGGCTTATATCTTTAATATGTACACCTTACCAGCGCATAGAAGCCAAGGGTTAGCTAGACAATTATTTGAGAAATGTATTGAAGAGTGTAAGAAAAGAAATGTAAAGGGAATCTGGTTACATGCTTCTAAAGATGGTGAACCATTGTACGGGTGTAGGGGCTTTAACTTTAAAGGTAGTGAGGAGAGTTATTGCTCTAAAAAAGCATGTATATGATATACAGAGCTAGTTTACATAAAATATGCTTAGGGAAGTAAACGCTGCGTAGACACTTTGAGCATCAAAAAAACTATGCCTTCTGTTTTCCCTTCATTGTGGATTATTAATTTTCCCTTAGAATCTTATAATTTAGGAAAACATTTGGGAGAATGGTAATAGATGAACTTTCAAAATAAATTCTTAATGATTAATATTAGGTTTTAATATTCTCGCAGCATATAAAAATGTTAAAATATATGTGTTAACCCAGTTAGTGTAATAGATTTGCACTTGCTAATAAAAGCATCATGCTTAAACTCACGGAGGGGATGAATAAAATGAAAAAAGTATTAGCAGCTTTACTTACGACAGTACTTATATTTTTACCCGTTGGAAACTTTGCTTTCCAAGATCATTCAACAACAGTGGAAGCAAAATCTTACAGGTCAGGTAAGAAAAGTTTTAACAACGATAACAACAGTACAAATAACAATTTAAATTTCCAAAAGAAAAAAGAGGACTCTACTACAACAAATAAATCCACAAACGCTAAAAATAACAAAGGCGGATTTATGTCGGGTGGTCTAATGAAAGGCCTTATGATAGGTGGACTTGCTGGATTATTATTTGGTAGTCTATTTGCAAATATGGGTATATTAGGATCTATTTTAGGCTTACTAATTAATGTTCTAGCCATTGTCGTTTTAATTGCTGTTATTCGCAAAGTTTTTGTGTTTTTCAGAGCTAAAAAGAAAAATAAGGATACTAATCCATGGGGAGCTTAAGCATTTCTGAGCAAGATATTATTAATGCCCTTTGTGTTTATATCTCTCAAAAAAAGCAAATAAAGCCTGAAGAAGTCGAAGTAGAACTAATGTATGATGATAGCTGCGGATTTTCTGCGGAAGTTTTTGTAGACGGGCGAAAGCAAGTTTTAATTACTGCAAACTTAATTGAAGCTATTCGATTATGGCTTGACGAATATCTGAATAGAGATCCTTACGCTGGAATTAAGCTAGTGCTAGATGATGAAGAAGGGATTATTGCACTAATTAATTGATAAATGGAAGATAACCAGAACAAAGAGTTTTACTGGAGTAAGGACTAGGGAGTCTATCAAACTTCATGAAAACAATTTATATTTTCATCTAAATTTAAGGGGAAATAATACTCTCTTGCTAACTATGTATGCTATATATATCAGGTGTACATAACGTACATAGTAAGATGAAACAAATTCAGGGGAGTAAACGAAGAAGCCCAAACCCGTTGATTGACAACGGATTTGGGCTTTTTCTTTTCCCATAGGCATACTTTACGGACTAATTTTAATTTCTTCATATCCTCTGTCTTGTGTACTCTTTAGAGTATGGTAAATTTAGAAGAATGAATAGAAGAATGAATAAAAGTAAATTGAGGTGTTTATGATGAAAGAACTTTTTACGATTGGAGAGATATCAAAATTATTTCATGTGAAAATCTCCACTCTCAGATACTATGACGAAATTGGTCTTTTACGACCCCAGTTTACAGATGATAAGACCCATTACCGTTACTATTCAACCCAGCAATTTGAAAGACTGGATTCAATTAAATATCTAAGGGCACTAGGTATACCAATAAGCGAGCTTTTAGAGTTTTTTAACTATCGGGACATTGATAGCCTGGTTGTGATGTTAAAGAATCAACAAGCCGAAATAGCTCAGAAAAAGATGGAGTTAGAAACAATTGAAAGGAAAATTTCTCAGCGTCTACTGCAGATTAACCACGCTATACATACACCACTTAATACCATTACTGAGGTGAAACTACCCCAGCGGCATGTAGCTTATCTTCAGCATGATTATAATCCAAGTGAAGATATTGAATTTCCTATTTCAGAGTTACGTACTAATTTCAATCTTAAAACAGATATTTTTTTAGGGAAAATAGGCCTTTCCATTTCAGTCTCTGACTTGTGTTCGGGTACTTTTAATAAGTATTCAAGTGTTTTTATGACAGTGGAAGAGGACGATGAGGTCGCATCTCCTACCAGTGTTTTTCCTCCTAGAGAATATCTTCAAATTTGCTTTAAGGGCACTCATATGGATGCTCCTCCTTATTATAAGAAGTTGATGGAATATATGAAAAATCATCAATACAAACTGATTGATGATTCGATGGAGATAACATTGATTGATTATGGAGTTACGAACGACTTAAATAAATATGTCACCGAAATATTATTACCTTATAGTCGTTTGTGACATTTTCTGTGTTCCAAAAGTTAAAATCTCACTTGACCCTCCAGCTACTGGAGGGTTTAATGTTTTATTACGTTCTAAGTTACTTTATAAACAGAAAGGAGAACATACAATGTTTGGAACAATTTTCAATACACTCACAATCGTAGTAGGGAGTGTTATAGGTAGTATCTTTAAAAAGGGAATAAAACATGAGTATCATAATATTTTAATGCAAGCTATGGGATTGGTAGCTATTGTTTTAGGAATCGAGGCTGTCGTACATCATTTACCTTCGAGTAAGTATCCTGTACTTTTCATTGTAAATTTAGCGATAGGAGGGTTAATTGGTCAAAAGCTTAATTTAGAAGTAAGATTTAACAACTTAGTTAATAAATTTTCTAAAAGTAATCTAGCTGAAGGTTTGTCGACGGCCATTTTATTATTCTGTATAGGATCTTTATCTATTTTAGGACCGATAGAAGCAGCTTTAAAAAAAGACTATACCTACTTACTTGCTAATGGAATCTTAGATGGAATCACTTCCATTGTTTTAGCTTCAACCTTTGGTATAGGAATAGCTATTGCTGGGATTGTATTATTTATATGGCAAGGCTCTATTTATCTCATTACAACTTTACTAGAAGGTGCTATTAATCACAGCCTGTTAAATGAATTGAGTATTGTAGGTGGAATACTCATTCTGGCATCAGGTTTAAATATCTTAGAAATTAAAAAGTTCAAAACATTAAACCTTATTCCTTCTTTACTTGTTTCACCTCTTCTATTCTTAATCATCCAATTATTTTAATTCTGATATTGATGAAAGCCGAAAAGAAGGCGGAATAAAACCTAATTAATTTTAAAAAAGAATAGAAGTGATATAAAAAAGAGCTGGTTTAAGAACCAGCTATATATACCTTTAGTTCACATAGCTTCTATTCTAGGTAGTTTTATCTCTGAATATTATATAAACTAATATTGAGTTCTAGATTTGAGTCAATAATAAGGAGTTCGCTTTTTTCGCTTATTGAGAAAGGAATATCCTTGTCTCTTTTCAATTGATTTGATTAAGTTAAAATAATAAACATATCACTATTTGGAAAGGTGAAGAAATTGAGAAAACCTTTCTAGATCCTCAAGAACTAAAGATGATAAAACAATAAAATCTGATGACCTTGTTAAAAAGCCGTTTAAATAAAATGAGGTACCCCCGCTAGGGATACAGAAACTTTAGCCTTAATATACATTCGTTTTAACAAGAGTAAAAAAGAGCTCTTCTCGGTAATAAGGAGAGTTCTTTTTCTTTTATAAATAGCATATGAATAGCAAGGTATAAATTACGAATCGATGGATAATAAAGCTGTATAAAAACAGTTATAACAGGAGCGAAGGGCTAACGGTAAGGGAATTCACTTTCAACATATAAGGGGTTAACGTTTGCTGTTCATCTATCATTATAGTGTTTATTTTTGAGGGAGTGAAATTATGGGCGACAAAACTGGAGAAAAATTTAGCTATATTGATTATTAGGAAGAGAATTATGCAAATGGAGGGAATTCGGGAAACGGGTCTTACGGAGTTTTAGCACAATTCAAGGGGGATGTAATTAATCAGTTTATAAACAAGAAACAAATTCACACGGTGATTGAATTTGGATGTGGCGATGGAAACCAATTGAAATATATGAATTATCCTAACTACTTAGGTATGGATATTTCATCAACGTCTATAGATATATGCTCAAAGATGTTCGAAAAAGATGAGGCAAAAAGTTTTCTCCTATATAATCCTAAATATTTTATTAATAATGGATATTTCACAAGCGATTTAGTAGTGTGTTTAGACGTTTTATATCATATTACAAATGAGGATGATTTTTGGAAAACTTTAGATGATATTTTTTCTTGCAAAGCTTCTTTTATTATTTTGTATACGAGGATTACTAAACCAGAAGAGTTTGTGCATGGTATTCCAACAATTCAGGATCGGGATATTTTAAATTGCTTATCTAAATACGAAGACTATAAAATTACTGAAATTATTGAGCAAAAATATATAAAGAATTGTCAGGAGCAAGTTTTATTATCTTAGAAAAAGTTTAGTAACATGATTTATCCTCATCCAAAGGAGGAGAACGATGAGTATATTTACTTCAAGATTTATTCTTAAAGATGATCCGTATTCAAAGCATTTTGTCTTTAATTTGCCAAATACCTGGGAGACTAGACCTCATGAATATGAATGGGCAAAGCATTTTGCTGAGACTGGGGATATTGTATTAGATGCAGCCTGTGGGCTTTCTCACCCACTGAAATTTTATTTAGCTGATAAATGCAAAGAAGTATACGCTTGTGATATTGACAACAGAATTCTATCCAAATCCTCTATCCTTAAAGATATTGAGGATACTTATGGAACCGTAATTGAAGATTCTTTTCTTAATCATTATTTCAATCCCATCCATTTTTCCCAGTCCTCTTTGACAAACCTCCCATATCAAAACAAGAGTTTTGATAAAATTTTCTGTATCTCTGTTTTAGAACATCTAAGTAAAGAGGATATGGAGCAAACCTTTAAGGAATTTAGGAGAACATTAAAAGATAAAGGCTTACTTGTTGTTACCTTTGACTATCCTACTATTAATTTAGAGGAATTAAAGATCCTGCTTGATAAGGTGAAATTGAAATTTTACGGTGATTACTCATTTGATAAACCTGATAATGTTTTAGTTTCAACAATATGGGGAGAGCTAAATTGTTTTAGAGCTGTGTTAATAAAAAATGAAGATGAAGGTTTTAGTATGTAGATAATTTGTTAAAATGACGGAGCGGGAGCGCAAGACTATATATTAAAATGTAATGCTATAAAAAATAAATAATAGAAGTAAAAAGAGTAAGTTCGTTCAAAGACAACGAACTTGCTCTTTTTTGTACTGCTGTACACTTTTATGGGCTTATCCTAAATCTTTATGAACGAAGTGTTTCAAACATTAGTGTTTAAGATATAGAGATTTTAAAACGTGATGAGGCGAACAGGATGATTATGTATGTTTGATTTTTGAGTCTTTTCTCTTACATAAACCTTGTATGGTTCCAATAAGAAATAAAATATAGTAAACTACTGTCATTTGTAACAGAAGAAATCCCATCCCATAATCATCGTCTGGAAAATTAGGTTTTGGTAATAAAGGAATACTCGCTATTGAAAGCATTAGAGCGAGGTAGGCCACAATATTAATAAAAGGGATAAAGAGTAAAAATCTCCATATTCCAAACTGAAAGCGTCTACTAACTTTTGCACAAATAGGGATGTATAAAATAATGACTACACCTGTAATAATCAGTACGAACGGAGTAACCAGGCCATACCAAACAAAGAGAAATGTCTGATTTATAATAAGTAATAGAAAAGCTGAAATAGATAAATAGAGGATGAAGAAAAAGAAACCTATTGCTTGTTTTTTTATATGTTCTACCATAAAAATACTCCCTTTGACATCATTTGCTGTAAAATAAACGAAGCTCATCCTTATTTCTTTGCTTAGATGATGAGAAAATAATATTTAAAAAGATTGAATGGTGTATTGAGTGAGGAAGTGTACGAAAAACAAAAACTAAATGTAAAATTTCTTATATGTTGTTTCGTTATGTTTCTGAAACAGGTGGATAAGGAAGAAAAGATTTTCTGCTTATTAGGTAGCTGCTTTAATTTCTCTTTTTCGACTCAGCATATGATCTACGATACAAAACAAGAGGGCAATTCCTAGCGAATAAATAGTAAGAAACCAAAGAATGAAACAGGGAAGGATACCAAAGAATGCGTGTCCTATAATAGAGAACTGAAATTGCCCAGCTTCCATCTTGTTGGTTACGGCTCCAATTAGGAGAGAGGTAGGTAAGCCGTACAAGAAAACACCTGGAAGTACATACATAGCATAAGCTAAAGGACTGTATAATACACTCTTCCAATAGTTGTCCATTTCCCCAAAAAGGCTATCTATTGGAGTGAGAAAAGAGATAAGGATAATAGACAAGATACTTGTAATAAAAGCCGTTAACAATTTTCTTTTAAACACGTGCTTGCACCTCCTTTTTAAAGTGGAAACCTTTAAACTCAGCTTCTCCTATATCTAACTCCAAAATTAAGATAAACAAATAGACAATTAGAGAGGCGGAAGTAATAGTGATCCAAAAAGGTCAATTCTTCGCTTATCAATGTTAGTGTAAAATAGAGAAAGAAGCCTTCACGTAATGTTGATTATCGGCATACAAAAGGGATCTTTGATGAAAGATCCCTTTTGTATCTATTTTTGATAAGGGATCCAGCGAAGAGGAATTTACCACAGCGGTTCTTCCTCGTTGCTAAGTTTATAAAACAATGGCATACAAATAAAAACTGTAATAAAAGATACGAGTTCAACAGTTAAGACATATTGAAAGGGCATACTAAAAGATACTAAAGGTATCCAAATCAGAAATGGAATCATTGTAAATACACTTAATTTGTTTCTTGATTGCTTTGAAATATATTGAAATTCTCCACATGATGAACATTTTAACTTATTTCTGAACGTAAACATTTTTATAAAAGTTTCTCTCCAGGTCCACTTATATCCGCAATTTTGACAGGTTGGCATCAAAACCAGCTCCTTTCAAAGTTATATCCTAATATTATTTTAACACATATTACCAAAAGAGATTTTAAAATCGAATGTATACTTCATTCATTTTCGGTCTACATAAAACAAATGATAGACAGTAAAAAGCTTGGATATTGCCTTCCAAGATTTTTAAATTCATTAAATACAGACGTCGATTGATTTTTACCTTTGTTCTATGCATTCTCTGCACCCTCTTTCACAAATCCCTCTTTAGAGTCATTCTTCTTCTATCTATCCTGCGTATAATGATAAAGATATGATGAGTAAATATTCTTAATAGGACTACTTAACGTAGAGGAAGGAGCTTATATCTCAACATTTAAACAAGCTATTATCACAGAATGTTATTATTGAATCTTTTGACGTCCGAGACTAGTAAGGAGGAAAAAGAAATGGAAATTACAAGAGAAGAGAATCAGGCTTCTGCTCAAAATAATACGAAGAAGCAAAATCTAGGAAACTCCTTATATCGTACTGTATGGCGATGGCATTTCTATGCGGGAATTTTGTTTACACCGTTCCTTGTTATTTTAGCTGTGACAGGTTCTGTTTATTTATTTAAGCCCCAAATTGAACAAGTCCTTTATCAAGAGTACTATGAAATCAATCCTCAAGGAGAAAAAGAGCCTGCCTCGCAGCAAATAGAGGAGGTCAAAAAACTGTACCCTGACGCTTTAGTCACCTCTTATCGTCCAGGAGAAACAGACGATCGATCAAGTGAAGTGGGCATCGTTTCCCATGATGAATCTCTTACTGTTTTTATGAATCCTTATACAGGTGAATCTATGGGAACGTTGAAAGATGAAGATCGTATCATGGATAAGATTGAAGAAATTCATGGAGAATTGATGGCTGGGACGCTAGGAGATCGAATTGTAGAATTGGCAGCCTGCTGGGCCATTGTTCTTATTGTAACTGGGCTATTTTTATGGTTTCCAAAAAGGAAAAAAGGGATGGGCGGAGTATTGTTCCCCCGATTTAAGAAAGGAAGCAAGATTTTAAGAAGAGACCTACATGCTGTCCCTGCATTTTGGATTACAGCTGGTATGTTATTCTTGATTTTCACTGGTCTTCCTTGGTCAGGTTTTTGGGGAACCAATTTCCAATCGATCGCTACGAATTCAGGATCAGGATACCCTCCTTCCATCTGGACAGGAAGTGCTCCTACTTCTGTTGTAAAAACAAAAGACGTTGCAGAGGTACCTTGGGCAGCGGAAAACTTAGATGTCCCTAAGTCTGAACTTCAGGGATTAGTCCCGCTCTCCATTGACAATGTAGTGGATATTGCAAATCGCAAAAGAATGCATCCTAGTTATACGATTAGTATTCCAAATGATAAAGAAGGCGTATATACGCTATCAGCGTTTCCACCTAAAGCACAAGATGAAGCGACCATTCATATTGATCAATACTCGGGTGCTGTGCTAGCTGATTACCGTTATGATCATTACGGATTTATTGGAAAACTAGTGGCATTGGGAATTACATTACATAAAGGAACCCAATTCGGTTTCCTTAACCAACTTGTTAGTCTTGTCATTTGTTTAGGTATTATTTTTATTGCCGTTAGTGGTTTTTATTTGTGGTTGAAACGTAAACCGAAAAAAGAGATGGGCGCTCCTAAAGCTCCTAGTATCAGAACCATGAAGGTTTTTCTCGTTGTTTTAATTGGATTAGGCATTGTATTTCCTTTGGTAGGGCTATCTCTTATCTTTGTTTGGTTGTTGGATTGGCTCATTATCAAAAGAATTCCTTCTGTTAAGAAGTTTATGAATGCTTAATTCCAATATAAAGGAGGTTTTAATCCTTGAAAAAGAAACGATATATGTATATAGGATTCTTTTTTCTTCTCAGTCTCTTGCTTTCGGCTTGCTCTATTAAACCAGATGCAGCGAAACAATATAAGATGGAACATCCTCTTCAAGCTGAGATTATTCTACCAAAATCGTTATCAACGAATACAGAGACAACCTTTAGAGTCAATCTAACTCAAGATGGAAAAAAAGTTGAGAATCCAGATTATGTCCATTTTGAGATATGGAAACAAAATGGCTCAGTAAAATTTCCAATGGAACAAGCTAAGAAAGAGAAAAACGGCACTTATCGTTTAACGAAAAAGCTAAATCAAGATGGGCTATATTATGTACAAGTACATGCCAGTAAAGGCGAAGATCCTATTATGCCGAAGAAACAGTTTATTGTAGGGGAATTATCTAAGAGTGAATTAGAATTTCTACAAGATGGCGCTCCTAAACCAGAGAATGGACATCAACATCATCACTAATTTAGTAAAAACCCCTCCTTCTAATAAAGGTAGGGGTTCCTTACTATCTTTTACATCCATTCAAAAACAAGCATAATACCTAAAAGGACCGAGCGTTTTAGGTCTAGTTTTTCTTAGGTTTCTATAAAAAGTACCTTGTTTCATTTGTTCAAGCTTGTGCACTTTGAATAAGGCAATAAGTCCATCGTCTATCATAGTTGTTCGGATTATATCGAAACATCGCTTTCAATTCGCTTCTTATAAACAAACTTGGAAATGGTGATACTCAATTCATACAGAAGCAGCAAAGGAACAATCACTAGAATATCCGAGATAAAATCAGGCGGAGTGATTAAAACCGATACAACAATGAGGGTGAAATAGGAGAGTTTCCTTGCTTTAGCTAATCTCATTGGATTAAGAATTCCCAGTCTCGTTAAAAACATTACGACCAAAGGCATCTCGAATAAGAAACCAAAGGGTAAACTCAAATGAAGCATGAAGCGAAAATATTCCTCTGCCGTAAACATTGTTTCGAACTGCCCAACGGACAAGTTTGTTAAAAATCCTAATACGGTCGGGAACAGTACAAAATATCCAAAAGATATTCCTGTAATAAATAAAACAAATATCCCTGGGATAAAGCTTAAAGTCACCATACTTTCTTCTCTTGTCAGAGCCGGCTTTACAAATCGCCACACCTGGTATGAAGCTACAGGGATAGTAAAAGCTATGGCGCATATAGTCGAGATAATCATATATACCCATAAAATATCACCCGGACCCAAGATAGCTAATTTCCCATCAAGATCTCTAACTAACCAATTATACATATCCTCTACAAAAATGAATGCAGTCACAAGGAAAATGATAAAGGTAAACAAGATTTTAATAATTCTTTGACGAAGTTCATTCAAATGTCCAATAAGTTCTCCATGGTCGTTTTCCATGTCAGTTGCCTCCTGCTATCATATAAGTATGAGATAAAATAGAAATAGACGAGTTACCCCGTCTATATATTCCTTATTTAATTACCGATTTCTCTTGCGGCTTTTCAACAGCCGTTAATTGAGGTTTTTTCTCTTCCTCTTTATCATCCTCATAAACTAACCCCTTAGTTGCGCTCTTAAATTCGGTCAAAGTTCGACCAAAAGCTCTCCCGATCTCAGGTAATTTAGAAGGTCCAAAAATCACAAGGGCAATAATAAGAATTAGAATCAAGCCTGGAATACCGATATTTTGAAACATCACTTAAATCCTCCATTCAAAAAAATTCTTCTACACATAAGCTCTAGGGCACTACTTTTCAAAGTTTTCGGGTAGGATCACCTAGTAGCACTTTTCGCACGGTTGACAGTCGTAAGGAAGCCGTTTATTTATAATTCTTTTCATATATTCCCAAAGCTGTTCATTTTTTATACGTGATTCAAAAAGACTAACAATTCTATCCACATATTTATGAATAAATAACCAAATTATAGGCTTTTTCTAAGTACTTTAATCTAGTAATACATGTTTCTTATTACATAGGGAATCGTAAAGAATTAAAGATGATATAAATCAAGAAAGGGGAATGACCATGAATAAAAAACGGTATCTTATCATGACAAGTATATTTTTATCCGCTTTGATGGTAGTTGGCTGTAATGCGAATCAGGATCCTAATCCTCAAGACGGTCAAAATCAGGTGGATGAAAATGAAAATGCGGATAATATTGATAAGATGAATGATCACATAGATGATACAACGGAAGATGTGGATGATATTAATGGTGATAAAGAAAACGAAATGCCATCTAGAATTGATGAGGATAATAAAGCAGAAGAAGATGCAGTTTCAGATCCAGAAGATCCAGTAGGAGATCTAGAAGATTTGAACGATGAAAATAAGAGAGAGAATTAATAAAATGCTTTAATAGAACCATAAAAAAAGAAACTCTGATTCAGAGTTTCTTTTTTTATAATCTTGGCTATATTAAAGTCTCAAAAATCAGCATGTTTCTTTAACAAGGCTATAATTTTAGGAGTTGATTAAAAATAAAGGATGGGAGGCAAAAGAAGCAATAAACCTATTCACTCTTACCCTTTACGCCTCTCCATATCAACATAAATCTCTCTACTACATTAATTCATTCAAAAAGTTGTAATATTTGTATTAATTCACCTGGAGATACCGATACTTTATTAATAAATGTAAAAATGGAGGAAATTACATGACTAATGAAAAAGATACCATAAATCACTCGCGCAGACGCTTTATAAAAAAGTCTGGTTTAGTAGTGGGAGGTACCCTATTAGGAACCTTTATAGGCACTAGTGTCCAAGGGAATAAACAACAGTCACCTCCTCCTCCAACAAGCGAAAAGAAAAATTACAACAGAGCTTTAAAATTTTTCACCCGTCGTGAGGATTTTGATACGCTAAGCGCTGCCACTGAACGTATTTTTCCTGAAGATGAAAATGGACCAGGAGCTATTCAATTAGGCGTTCCTTATTTTATTGACCATGAGTTGGCAAGTGGATATGGACATAATGATAGAGAATATATGAAAGGACCTTTTTTCTTAGGAAGTGAATTTCAAGGTTACCAATCACCACTCAAACGACGTGACCTTTTCTTAAAGGGGCTTCGTAAAATTGAAGAGGTCAGTAAAAATGATTATAATGCTTCCTTTGTCGATCTGAAGGATGAACAGCAAGATGAATTGTTGACTAAGTTTGAAGAAGATAAGGTAGAGATAAAAGGCGTAAAGGCTTCATTTTTCTTTAATACGTTAATATCTGCCACTTTTTCCGGTGCTTATGCCGATCCTCTGTATGGCGGAAATGCCGATATGAAAGGTTGGAATATGAAGGAATTTCCGGGCGCCCAAATGAGCTATTTGAATGAGATCGAAGAAGAAAAATTTATAAAAAAAGGACCAATTGCATTAAATGATCATATGTAAAGGAGAAAGTCTATGGTTACAAAATTGGACAAGGTTGATGTTGTAGTAGTAGGTATCGGTTGGGCAGGGGGCATTATTTCTGCGGAACTGGCAAAACAAGGCTTAAAAGTCGTTGGCCTTGAACGAGGAAAATATAAAACAACTGAAGATTACCAAATGGTGCATGATGAGTATCGATATGCTGTTCGTTATGAGTTAATGCAAGATTTGTCGAAAGAGACCATTACTTTCAGAAATAACCCAGATGAGCAGGCATTACCGATGAGACAGCTTGGAGCGTTTCTACTTGGAACTGGAGTAGGCGGAGCGAGTACCCATTGGAATGGGGATACGTGGCGTTTTCTTCCATATGATTTCGAGCTGAAGTCAATGACCGAAAAAAAATATGGGAAAAATAAAATTCCTAATGAGTATACCATTCAGGATTGGGGCATTACATACAACGAATTAGAACCTTATTATGATAAATTTGAAAAAACAGCTGGCACAAGCGGGGAAGAGAGCCCTCTTGGACCACCAAGAAAGAATCCATATCCTAATCCACCAATGAAAACTACACCAATGCTGGAGCTTTTTACAAAGTCCGCTAAAAACCTTGGACTTCATCCGTTCCGTCTTCCATCAGGTAATCTTTCACAAACATATACAAATCCGGATGGTCAAACGCTAAATCAGTGTCAATATTGTGGATTCTGTGAAAAATTCGGTTGTGAATACGGAGCAAAATCTACTCCGGTTGTGACAGTTATTCCGACAGCTGAGAAAACTGGTAATTTTGATTTACGTCCATATTCCAACGTAACGGGTATTATTCATGATGGGAAAAAAGCTGCCGGAGTACGCTATGTAGATGTACAAACAGGAGAAGAATTTGAACAGGCTGCAGATGTAGTTGTTTTGACAAGTTATACAATGAATAATTCCAAATTGTTGCTGTTGTCTGAACTTGGTCGCCCATATGATCCAAAAACCGGTGATGGCGTGATCGGTAAAAACTACTGTTATCATATCACTGCAAAAGCAACAGGCTTCTTTAAGGATAAATATAATGCTTCTATGGGGGCAGGAGCCCTCGGTGTAACAGTGGATGACTATAACGGCGATTTCTTTGATCATACTGATCTAGATTTCATTCATGGTGGGTCCATTTCAATTAAACAATTAGGCAAACGGCCAATTTTAGAAAATGCTGTTCCTAAAGGAACTAAACCATGGGGGAAAGAATTTAAACAACAATCCATCAAGTACTATAACCGTTCTATTGCTGCTTGGGCTCAGGGAACTTCTTTGCCACATCGCAATAATTATATTAGTTTGGATCCGACCTATAAAGACGCATATGGACTCCCACTGACCCGATTAACCTATGATTTCACTGAACACGATGCTAAAATTTTTCATTTTCTTACTGACAGAATTGCAGAAATTATAGAAGAAATGGGCGCGGAATTAGTCGAGAAAGGGGAAATAAGTGAGCACTTTGATATCGTACCAGGATGGAATGACCATATCACTGGTGGAGTTATCTTAGGAGACAATCCAGAAACATCTGCACTCAATAATTATCTCCAAATGTGGGATGTAGAGAATGTTTTTGTCATTGGTGCGTCTGCTTTTCCACATAACGGAGGCTATAATCCTACAGGAACAGTAGGTGCATTGGCGTATCGGGCTGCTGAAGGTATTCAAAAATACTTAGAAAAAGGCGGGCAACTTGTGAAAGCCAACCTCAAAAATAAGCTTGCATAACATAAAGAAAAACGAAGCGACAAAGGACAAGGAACCATTAACTTTCGGCTTAATGGTTCTTTATTTACTGTGAGTTTTTAGATAGATAATAGAGATAATAATTGCCTTGGATGTAAATAATAAAATATGACCGAAACAGGTGCTAACGTTATTAAGCTAGAAAATAGTTTTCACCTTCATTGCCCACCATAATTAAGTTGTCATAGAAAATTTCGATTCGGAGGTTATAATATGAAAAAAATATTGATTACTTCTGGAATCAATATTGTTCTCATAGGATGTCTATTATTTTTACTGTTTTTTTATAAAGGATCTCAAGATCTACAAAATGAGGACGGGGAAGCAACAACTGTCGGTAATCCAGAAGAAATTGTAAGTCAAAACTGTATAGCTTGCCATGGAGACAACTTACAAGGTGGATCTGGACCTCCTTTAAATAGAGTAGGTTTAAAATATCAACAAAATGAAATAGAAGATATTATTAATAATGGTAAAGGCGCTATGCCAGCGGGGGTTATTTCTGCGGAAGAGGCTAAAGTTGTGGCTGAATGGTTATCACACAAAGAGAAATAAGCATACATGGAGCGATGGGGCAATGAATAAAAATATTTTTATGATTTAAATGAAATACAAAGCGGCCTGTGCCTAATAAATGTGACGCAAGCTGATTTATATTTTACAAATGCATATAGTTAGAAAAAAGAAGACCAATTAAAAAAGACAGACCAAACAATGGTGTTAACTAATAAGCCACTAACTAAAAAAATCCATTGGTTTTCTTTCTCTTCCCAGCAAGTAACAATAAGGGCAATTCCAATTAGAACTCCGATAAAGGAAAGCCATGGGAATGGATCAAAGGTTTTTAAACAATAAATACCTAAGCAAAGTGTTAACAGTAAAGACAATAAAAGCTCACTGAATAATGATAATTCAGTTTTAATATGATTATTCATTTTTATCCTCCTAAAAAGTATTTTATCTTCAATATCCTTATGACTTAGAATGCCGTGAAACTTTCTTAACAGCTATCCAAATTTAATTAAAAGCAAAGTGTAAATGTAACCTAAAGAGTAAGGCATCTTTAATTTACTCAGATATAAAGACGTTTATACGATGGGGAAATATCACAACGATTTCAAGAACATGGCATATAGGAGGCAATTTTTAAAGCCCTTAATGCAAACCAAAGAATTTTTTGATGTTTAGATAGTAAGGGGACATTATCTCTTTAATTAGATAAGAAGTGTGTAAAAGGAGAATGCTTTATATTTGTTGCAGAAGCTAATGTATATGAACTATAAAACTGCTCAAACTAATAACATATTTCCCATTTATATAAATTTGAGAAGCCTTTGCTAGCGATAAGCAAAAGATTCTTTTTACTGTCTTTTATTTAGTATCTTTAGCATAAACTTTCACTGCACATAATGTTGGTTATCAGAAGAAAAAAACGTAAATCCATTGAATGACACCAGGTTTACGCTTTTTCTTTTCCTTTAGACAGATCGGTTTAATCTATATGTAATTCAGCAACTAAGAGTAGAATGAATCTACAATAGTATATACAGCTTGTTTTTATTCATAAAGAAGAAGACCGCGTATCTTCCCCTTTATCTTGGATACAATAACCTTTGACTTATAGGTGAGCATTTTATTAATACTAAAAGTCCTATAAAACTTCTATAACTAAGAAGGTCCAATATCAAGATGGGAGAAGATTAGTTATCATGAAAAGCAAGGATATACACCCTGCGTTTCTTATTCTAGGAACAATTATTGTCCAAATGGGACTCGGGACAATTTACACATGGAGTTTATTTAATCAACCATTAGTTAATAAATTCGATTGGGAGCTTAGTTCCGTAGCTATAACGTTCTCTATCACGAGTTTTGCCTTAGCTTTTGCTACTTTATTTGCGGGAAGACTACAGGAAAAATGGGGAATTCGTAAATTAATTGCCTTATCTGGTTTTATTCTTGGGTTAGGGTTAATTCTTACCTCACAAGTTTCTTCGCTCCTAATGCTTTATTTGCTGGCGGGTATTGTTGTAGGTTTTGCTGATGGAACAGCTTATATTACATCTTTATCTAACTTAATTAAATGGTTTCCGAATCGTAAAGGTCTCATTTCTGGAGTTTCTGTATCTGCATATGGATTAGGAAGCTTAATTTTTAAATACATTAATACAGCTCTCATTAATCATGTAGGTATCTCCCAAACCTTCTTCTACTGGGGTATCATCGTTATGGTCATGGTAGTTGGAGGATCTTTACTTTTAAGAGAAGCTATTATAGAGGAAACACCTATGAATACAGAGAATACGCAGAATAAACGAGATTATACAGTTAAAGAAATGCTAGTAACAAAACAGGCTTACTTACTTTTCATTATGTTCTTTACAGCATGTATGAGCGGTTTATATTTGATTAGCATTGTTAAAGACATAGGTGTTCAATTAGCTGGTTTAAATGTTGCTGTGGCTGCTAATGCAGTGGCTATGATTGCTATTTTTAATACAGTCGGTCGCCTTATTCTTGGTTCACTCTCTGATAAGGTTAGTCGTTTGAAAGTTATTGCCTTCACTTTTTTAATTACAGCTATAGCTGTGCTTATACTGAGTTTTGTTCAGTTGAATTATGAAATTTTCTTTGCTTGTGTCGCAGCCATCGCTTTTTGTTTTGGTGGGAATATTACTATATTTCCTGCTATTGTAGGTGATTTTTTCGGTTTGAAAAACCATAGTAAAAATTATGGAATTGTCTATCAAGGCTTTGGTTTAGGGGCACTTGCTGGCTCTTTTATTGCAGCATTTCTAGGAGGATTTAAACCAACATTTATTATTATAGGGATTCTTTGTATTCTATCCTTTATTATAGCTATCGTTATTAAACCACCTAGTCACTCAAAGGGAAAAATAAATTAGATAATACAACAAAAGCGAAATTAATGTAACAACAGTGGAAGTAGAGCTAATCTATTTTTATCAATCTATTCTATATTTGAATGCTGTATAAATAGCGAATAATTAGACATGTTAAACAAAAATATACACATGGCAAACATTCATATAAAATTGACTCTCGCTAGCAAAAAGAGCATCTAATATCATTATTAGATGCTCTTTTTGCTTCCCTAATCCAGTTAGTACTAAAACCGACCACATTTTCTTCATGTGACACAGCTGACCACGAAAAGGTTAAGAACTCTTTTTATGAAAAATTCTCAAATATTAATGATTAGAAAGGGAGATAAATAAATACAAAAAGGGATTTTAATTGAACATTTAGGATTGACAACAGATTGTTTAACCCTATAAACTATACTTTGTGATATTGTTTATCCCTATAAACTATATAGAGAAAGGGGAGAGGAAATTGACTAAAAGAAATTTATACCAAGCGGTTAAACTTTTTGAAGACGTTTTGCTTACAGGCTCTGAAGTGATTAGTAAAAAAGTGGACCAAAACTTGTTTGATCACGTTTCTAAACAGCAGTTTGAGCTGTTAAACACGCTCAAAATTAAAGGTCCTTCTTCACCAGGGAATTTGGCTCTTGTGCAATGCGTACATAAAAGTGCGATTTCAAATCGATTGAAAAAATTGCTAAATAAAGGCTTGGTTCAATGGGAAAACCCTGATGCAAATGACGATAAGCGCTCAAAATTAGTAAGCATTACCCCTCAAGGTGAAAAGCTTATTAGTGAAATGGACAAAGCGATTTTTGCTGTCATTGAGGACATATTAAGCAACATAGAAGATGAAAAAATTGATACATTTATCGATATTTTCACAACCGTAAAAGAAACGTTGATTGCAAAAGGAGATAGTACAGATGAGACTAATCATTAAGTTTAAATGGGTAATCGCTGCTTTATTGATTGTCCTAACAGCTGCGTTGATGCTAACGGCTCCTAATTTAACAAAGCTTGCGAATGAAAAAGGGCAAACACAGCTTCCAGATGATGCGGTTTCTCAGCGAGCCGCCGAAATCTTAAAAGATGCAGGAGAAGACAATAACACGATAAGCGTTGTTGTTACGCTAGATAAAGCGTTGGATGAACAGCAAGGAAAAGATATTCAAAGCTTAATAGACAAAATGGAAGATATTAAAGGAGTGAAGTCGATTACAACTCCTTTAACAGAAGACAAAGAAGTACGAGAACAGCTGATGTCAAAAGATGAAAAAACCGTACTTATTCCGGCAACTGTTGAAGGATCTGATGAAGAAGTTGAAAAAATTGCAGATGATATTTATAAAGAAACACCAAAAAGTTTAACAACATATGTGACAGGGGCATCGCTCATTAATCAAGACTTTGCACACAGTTCTGAAGATGGATTAAAGAAAACAGAAGTAATTACAGTCTTCTTAATTTTAGGATTGCTTCTTGTTGTATTCCGTTCAATTGTGACACCATTCGTTCCTATTTTAATTGTCGGTGTTACGTATTTAATCAGTCAGTCATTGTTGGCCATTTTAGTGCACAGTTTTGACTTCCCAATTTCTACGTTTACACAAACGTTTTTAGTAGCAATCTTGTTTGGAATCGGCACAGACTACTGTATCTTAATTCTCACTCGCTTCCGTGAAGAGCTTGCGAACGGACATGATAAAGTAGAAGCAACATTAATTGCTTACCGCACAGCAGGACGAACATTATTCATTAGCGGGATTGCCGTTTTAATTGGTTTTGCAGCCATTGGATTTGCAAAATTTGCGATTTTCCAATCTGCTGTTGGTGTAGCCGTTGGAGTTGCTATTTTACTTCTTGTGCTATTTACGCTTTTACCATTGTTCCTCGTTACGATTGGTCCGAAACTTTTCTGGCCATCGAAAAAAGTTATTTCCCATAATGAAAATAAGCTGTGGGGATTTTTAGGAAAACATTCTGTAAGAAGACCATTTTTATTTTTAGTCATCACAGCGATCGTCACAGTACCGTTTATTCTCACATATGACGAGGAAATTTCATTTGACTCAACGGCGGAAATTAGCAGCGACTATAAATCGATTAAAGGATTAAATGCTATGAGTGAAGCGATTGGAGAAGGAAAGGCATTCCCTGTTACAGTCGTCATCAAAGGCGATAAAGATTTAACAACAGCCAAAAGCATTCCATACTTAGGAAATCTCAGCAAAGAGATTGAAAAAGTAGATAACGTTGACTCCGTTATGACAATTACACAGCCAACAGGTGAGCGTATTAAAGATTTATACGTTGATTCACAGCTAGGGATTGTTTCAAATGGTCTTGGAGATACAATTAATGGTCTTAACGATGTGAAAAAAGGGTTAACAACGGTCCAAAACGGATTAAATCAAATTTCAAGTGAAACAAGTGCTTCATCAGGAAACAGTGGAAGTTCTCTTTCACAAGCTGGGGACGGTTTGGCACAAGCAAATGAACAGCTTGGACTTGTAAGTCAAAAACTTGCTTTAACAGGAAACGTTGACGAAGCTCTTCCGCAAATTACAGCGATTAATAGACAACTTGGCACAATTGCAGAAGGTCTACAAGGAGCAAACACGCAAATTGAAGGAGCACAGCAACAAACAAAAGCGCTAAGTGAAAACTTAAGCAAACTTTCTCAAGGAGTGAAAGATGCCAATGATGGATTAACACAAATTTCGGATGGTCTTACAAAAGCAAAAGACACGTTAGGGAATATGAGCAACAGTCAAACTGTTCGTGAAACAGGCATTTATATTCCAGAAGAAACAATACAAAATGAAGATTTTAAACAATCAATCGACACATATTCATTTGATGATGGAAAAGGTTTAAAACTAAGCGTTGTGTTAGATTCAAATCCGTATTCTGAAAAAGCGATCGCAACGGTGAAAGATATTGAAGAAGCGGTAGATCGTGCTGTTGTTAATACACCTTTTGAAGGTGCTGAAATTATGTATGGCGGCATTTCAAGTTCGAATGCAGACTTAAACGATATTTCCACAACAGATCTTTCAAGAACCATGATTATTATGATGGTTGGACTTTTCGTTGTGCTTACTATTTTATTCCGTTCGATGATCATGCCCGTATATATGATTGCTTCACTGCTTGTCACATACTACACAGCGATTTCGATTTCAGAGTTTCTGTTTGTAAATGTGATGGGTGAAAGTGGTATAAGCTGGGCTGTTCCATTCTTTAGCTTTGTTATTTTAATTGCATTAGGAATTGACTATTCTATTTTCTTACTTGATCGTTTCCAAGAAGAAGTTAGGGAAAGCATACCAGATGCAATGGTGATATCAATGCGTAAAATGGGATCTGTCATTATTACAGCATCCATTATTCTAGCAGGAACGTTCGCAGCCATGATTCCATCAGGCGTGCTTACGCTTGTTCAAGTTGCAACAGTCATTATTATTGGGTTGCTTCTATACGGAATTGTCATTTTACCACTGCTTATTCCAGCCGTAACTGTTACGCTTTCTGAAGGAAACTGGTGGCCATTTCGCCGCAAGAAAAGAGAAGAATAAGTAAAAGAGGAGCTTCCTACATGGAGGCTCCTCTTTTACTTTTAATATTCAGGATGGTGATGGCGCGGACATCCAAATAAGTAACAAGTAGTTTGAAAAGAAGGAGTGAATTCAAGCTCGGGGTGAGAAAGGGAAGCAACGTTTTTCATCATATTTTCAAATTCTTTAAGGTGCTTCAATTCGTCTTTTATATATTCTTTACGATCATCTTCTGACCAGCTTTCATCTTTATCTTCCTTAGCATCTTTAATGTTTTGCTTTTTCTCCATAATGAGGCTTTGTAATAATTTCTGAGCACGAGGCATATCGTTCATTTGAAAGAGAGCATACATAAATCCGCTAATCCAATGAGGATCTTTAAAATAGTCATTCCAACCGTTCTCATACCAAGTGACAGCTTCCTTGTAGCAATGTAACTCCACATACAGTTCCGCCACTTCAATTTCTCCGACAAAGTTAGGAGCGTCTCTTCGAAAAGCTTTCATTTGTTTTTTCGCTTCGCTTTTTCTTTCGTCCTTAATGAGGCAAACAACATAGCCATAAAACGAATAATCAGAGTCATCAGATGACTTAAGGAAATAAGAAGCCGCTTTCTTGAACTGACCTAACTTGTAATAGGCAATCCCAAGGTTGTAATAAGTAATCTTAGAAGGAGCAGTGTTAATAGATTTAATTAACATCTTTTCTGCAAGTAGCCATTTTTCTTCTCTTAAGTACATTTCTCCGAGCAATCGGAACGGAAAAGGAGAAGTCGGGTTTAGGCTGATGGCTTCTTGTAATAAAGGAAACGCTTTTTTCATCTTCTTCCATTTCATTGCAGTACATCCAAGCAAGATTTGTTAAAGACTGAACAGTGCGTTTTTGTTGAACAGCTTTTTGAAACTGATCTAACGATTCTTCATATCGATTTTGTTCGAGTAATTGTAGTGCTCTTTCATTTGTATTCAAAAGATAGCTCCTTTTTTAGAAAATATAAAGATATTTGAAGGAATAAGAAGAAAAGGTCAGAAGTTATGACTAAGACCTTTTTTAGTTTATCACGTTTTAAAAGTGTGAAGGAGGGATGAAAACAAATTTACTTGCAAGACAGGAGGAACAAAAAATGCCCCCATGTTATATCATAAAGAGGTTGAGGAAAATATGTTAAAATAGAAACACTCCTAATTCTTATAAAACGTATGGATGGTGTTCAAAAAACGAGAGGAGGGATGAGAGAAGTATATTTTCATACAAACTCTTCTCTATATTGTTATATGAAAAATATTTCGTTAATTTTTGTGTTTGTGCTTTCTGCTCTTTCATTTGTTTTATTTCTTCTCACAGGTCTTCAGTACGTTCTGAGCCTTTTTCTTGACGTGCACTACACCCATCAATATAGTTCGCTTTTTTTATCTTTGCACGTTTGTCTTGGGTTCCTAATTCTTGTGCCTGTGGACGTTATTTTAGAAGATATTATGAGACACTTTCAAGGAAACAACAAAAAGAGGGTTATTTTATCTCACATTTTTCAGTTTCTTTTATTTTTTCTTTATATGAAAACAATGGTAGCTTTTATGAACATTGCGACATTTGACTCTATCGTTTCAGAAGTCTTGCTCTATACCATTATGTACGCTATATTCTTTGCTCTTGAACTTATAGGAGATAAGGTGAAAAAGGAAGATGAGCAGAGATTTCAACTTCACAAATAATGGGAGAGAACAGCGTTTACTCGGTACATAGAGAAAATAATAAAAGAAATTGAACTGTTTCCTGTACAAAAATATCCCGCGATCATTTGGTCGCGGGATATTTTGCTTATTTAGATGGCACTTTTTCTTCTGTTAAATCATGGTGAAGCGCAGGATCCGGAACATTTGGATTTGGAGCTTGTCCTTGTGGCTGAGGATTTTCGACGTGAACGTACTTTCCAGTTCCGTCTGGTGATGTTCCTTGTGACCATGGACCTTCTTTTGAAGCTGTTCCTTCTGAGAGATCCCAGAACTTATATGCTTCTTCTTGGGCTTCTTTTTCAGCTTCAGGTGGGAATGAAGAAGGAACAACAACGCCATTCTTTTCTTCTAATTCATTGATAGCTTCCATCCACTGATATTGATGATAACGGTCGCGAGCAAGCATTTTACGGAACACTTTGCGTACCCCTTCATCTTTTGTCATATGATATAAACGCGCTACTTGAAGTCTCCCTTGACTTTCCGCATGTAAATTTGAACGCATATCTGCTAAAAGGTTGCCACTTGCTACAATATAGTTTCCGTTCCACGGAACTCCTTGAGAATTTGTTGGCAAACCGCCTAATCCACTTACAAGTAGATGTTGAGGGTTGATTCCACCCATAATAGCTGCTGTTGCTGGATCTTTAGCTGCTTCTGCTTGATCTTCTGGGGAAGCTCCATCTAAAAGCTGGCTAATAAGAGAACAAAGCATTTCAACATGACCAATCTCTTCTGTACCAATGTCCATTAACATATCTTTATACTTTTCATTTCCGCGACAGTTAAACCCTTGAAAGAGATATTGCATCATAACCGTCATTTCTCCAAATTGTCCGCCTAAAACTTCTTGAACTTGTTTTGCTAGCATTGGGTCTGGCTTATCCACTTTTACTTCGAACTGTAATTCTTTTTGATGACGAAACATAACACAAATTCCTCCTCTAGTTTAATAGAATGTCCCTTCTCACTTACCCTGTTTTTCTTTCCTTTAATCACTTTATTATCCAATCATGCACATTGACTAGGTTAGTTTTTTTAAACTTTTGTTAGATCACGTATTGTTTAACTTTCGTTACTAGGGGAAATAGAAACTATAGAACAAGACAAGTAAAGGAGAGATAACAATGCCTTATCAATCGCTAGAAGAGCTTCCAAAAGGAGTCAGAAACAACGTTCCAAAACACGGACAAGAAATCTTTAAAGAAGCCTTTAATTCAGCTGAAAAAGAATATAAGAAGGAGGAAACGGCGTTTAAAGTAGCTTGGAGTGCAGTTGAAGAGAAGTATAAAAAATCAGATGATGGAAATTGGGTAAAAAAATAAAACAAGCATGAGAAAGACGACGAGCTCCTTGTTCAAATAAACATTATAAATGTAAAAAAGAGAAGACAAAATCTGTCTTCTCTTTTTTATTTACGTTTGATTCGTGAGGAATGGGCTAACTAAGATGCTTATAAAAATAAGGAGATAAAAATGGAGATAAAAAGTGGCTGTTCATAATTAATGAAATTACACTAGCAGGAGGCATAATAATCGTAGAAAACACCTTTAGGATAAAGATAGGAGTTAGAGAACTTTTAGAGTTTTTCGATGGTTTAAGAGTAAGACGGTAAAACCTCGCATAAAAGCATGGGAACGAGAAAAACACGCTTTTATGCGAGGTTGTTTAAATAAACAGGAGAAAAAGAACAGCAATTAGAATACTTTGAACAAGATGTACAATACGCACCTTTATTTTATTTCCTTTTTTGCGTAAGAGGAAAAGGTTTAATGCAAACCCTGTTACACTCACAGCTAAAAAAGCTATAATGAACGTTAGCATAAAATCATACGTCATCATGTCAACTCCTTGTTAGGCTATGTTGATTTTAAGCGTTCTTCATATCCTATTATCGGAGCTTGTCGAACATGATAAACAAATGGAGAAATAGAAATTGAACTAAAAAAACCCCCGTCTTCAGATAAAGAAGACGGGGGAGGGATGATCACTTTGTCTTTTTGAAAAGTTTATAAATTCGAGCAGCACTCGCTACAGCAATCAAAATGCTTAAAATAATAAAAGCTAATCCATTATCTGTATTTTGATAGTTCACGATATTTGCAACTGTCAGCAGTACAGCAAATACAAAGATAATGATATTAAAAATGATAATAAACTTATTATAGTTTTGTGGAGAAGCCATGTTAGAGTTCCTTTCTAATTAACCTTACCTTTATGTTACCGCAAGAACGAGCACTTTTAAACTAAATTGCTAATTTATTCAGTTTACATAATAATATTCTAGTAAATAAAAATTATATTTTTCGTTTACTGAATAAGAGTTGTCCGCCTGTAAAAAAACAAGTGCTAATTGATTGTATAATCGTAAAATTTCCATCTGCTTACTAGTATTCTTTAAGATGAAGGGAAGAGGTCTTCGTTTTTGCAGCTTCCCTTATAGCGAATGCAACGATTGAGAAAATTGTTCAATAGCATCTCTTATTTTTTCCTTTTGCAGCCGTGCAAATGTAAATCTAGCATAGCCGTCACCCATTCCATATACGCTTCCTGGCATATATAAAAGCTTGTTTTTTATCGTTTGTTCTACAAGCTGTTTATCGCTTACTTTTTTGCTTAACTTCCCCCAAATATGAAGACCTCCCATTGGGGTGGAAAAGGCTATTTCATCTCCCAATATGTCTTTCAAAGCCTGTATCATCTCATCCCGTCGCTCTTTTAATTGCCGGGTAAGCTGTTGTTGATGAATGAGGAAAGAAGGGGATTGTAAAAGTTCATTTGCGATAGTTTGAGGAAACACGCTTAGCCCGAAATCCATTTGCTGTTTTGCTTCTCCAAGTCGTTGAATAACAGCTTCAGGTCCTGTTATCCAACCAATTCGTAAGCTTGAAGCTGCTACTTTAGAGAGGGAGCCGATATACAAAACATTTCCGTTTGTATCATATGATTTGATCGGTTTATGATGAGGTTCTCCGAATGAAAGAAAACTAAATGGATCATCTTCCACCACGGGAATGCCAAGAGACTCAGCTATTTCTAAAATGTGTTTCCTCCGTCTTTTATTTAAGACCGTTCCAGTTGGGTTTTGATAGGTTGGATTTAGAAAAATCATACGGATGTTTTTCTCTCTGTAGAGCTCTTCAGCATCTTCTGGAATGATGCCATTCTCATCAATAGGAAGTCCAAAAATCCTTAAACCTGCTGATTGGAATAAAGGAAGCGAGTAAAGATAGGAAGGAGATTCAATTGCTATAGCATCGCCAGGGCTTAGCAAACATTGTGTAATAAGATAGAGAGCCTGCTGGGCGCCTGATGTAATTAAAATGGACGAAGGTGAGGCTTTAATGCTATACGCTTCTTTCAGATGAGAAGCAAGCGTTTTTCTTAGTGGCAAGAATCCTTGTTGATGAACATAGCTCAAGTCTTCTGGGAAAGGGCAAGTTTTTACACAATGTTGTAAAAGCTCTGTCGGAAACAAATCTTTTGAAAGTTCGCCGCTTGCTAAATCAAAGTCAATATCTCCTTCGCTCGCCATCTCGCGGATCCTTTGCACAAGAGGATAGGAAGTCCGAAAAGACCCACCTTCAACATAGCGCCGCCAGTTTGTTTCATTTTTCGAAAATACGCCCCAGTTTGTTGAACTAACAATCGTCCCGCTTCCACGTTTTCGTTCCAGAAATCCTCGGGCAAAAAGCTCATCATAGGCATGTACAATAGTCATTCGGTTCACTTCAAGTTTTTCGGCTAACTTTCGTTCCGAGAGAAGGCGTGTTCCTGGCGGATATTCACCATAGGAAATTTTTCGTTCCAGCTCATCTACAATTTGTTGATATAAAGGGGTGCTGCTTGTTTTATCTAGTTTCCATTCCATATAAACGCTCCTTATTTTTTCTTGATTATAATTTTAGTAATTGGATTAGTCAATGATAATCCAATTGGATGCATACAAAATGATCGCTCTCTTTTAAAATAATCGTAAAAGAAAGGAAGCGATAAATATGGAAAAAGTGAGAGTAGCAGTTGTACAAGCAGCTTCTGTTATTATGGATAGAAAAGAAAGTATCAAAAAAGCCGTATCTTTAACAAAAGAAGCAGGAGAAAAATCGGCAAAAATTGTTGTTTTTCCAGAAGCATTCATTCCTGCTTATCCAAGGGGCTTAACGTTTGGAGCAACGGTTGGCAGTCGTTCAGAAGAGGGAAGAAAAGATTTTTTACGCTACTTGGAAAACGCGATTGTTGTTCCAAGTGAAGAAACGCATATTCTCGGTGAAGCGGCTAAAAAAGCGGGAGTCTACTTAATTATTGGCGTTATTGAACGAGAAGGAGATGGAAGCAGAAGCACGCTTTATTGCTCTGTTTTATTTTTTGGACCTGATGGTAAGCTTCTTGGCAAACATCGTAAGCTAAAGCCAACAGGTTCAGAGCGTCTAATATGGGGAGAAGGAGATGGAAGCACGCTCCCTGTTTTCCATACTCCTTATGGAAGAATTGGCACGCTTATCTGCTGGGAAAATTACATGCCGCTTGCTCGTGCTACAATGTATGCAAAAGGAGTTGATCTTTATATTGCTCCAACAGCAGATGCAAGAGAGGTATGGCAATCCACAATTCGCCATATTGCAGTTGAAGGCCGATGCTTTGTACTTTCATGTAATCAATATGTAAATAAAGAGATGTATCCAAAAGATTTAGCATGCTTTTCTGATTTGGAATCTTCTCCTGATGAAATGTGCCGAGGGGGAAGTGCGATTGTAGGTCCTCTTGGAGACTATATAAAAGAGCCTGTATGGGGAAGAGAAGAAATGATGATAGCTGATCTAAATTTAAAGGAAATTGCGGCAAGTCGCTTTGATTTTGATGTTGTTGGCCACTATGCAAGACCAGATGTGTTTCATCTTACAGTAAACGAAACAAAGAGAGATCAAGTAACATGGGAAAATAAAAAAGAAGCAAATAGATAGAAAAAAAAGCAGCGTAAAGCTGCTTTTTTGCCATAAAAGAGTTATAACTTTTTGTAGCGCCGAATGGTTTTATACATATCTAAGTTTTTGAGTTTTCGAAATCCTTTTGTACCTGGACGGGAATTTACTTCAATAATGAAAATACGCCCCTTTTGATCAATACCAACGTCAAGTCCCCAAATCCGTTGATGAAGAGAAATATCTCCGAGTTTTCCTGCTGTTTTAAGGGCAATAGAGTCTAAATCTTGAAGAAGTTTTGTGATATTGAGATGACCAAGCCCTGACTTTTCAACAGCTTCTTCGATCGATAATACATCGGCATCTGTTGCAAGGTTTGTTGTAAAATAACCAAGACTTGCAACTTTCGCATACTTTCCAGTCACAATCCACTCCGAGTGTTCGTTTCGTTGGACAATGATGCGCAGATCAAGTGGGCGCCCTTCAATCGTGGCAAGATCAATATATTGTTGAACAAGATAAGTTTGGTTCTCTATCATAGTTTGTAAAAATGTAAAAGCTTCTTTCTTTGTTAGGAATTGCTTATTTTCGTTTCGATATTGAATAAGATAAGAAAGTGGTTGAACCGAAACTTTAATGACTCCTGACCCTGAGCGTCCAAAAACAGGCTTTAAAATAATTGTTTTATGCTCATCAAGCATATTCCATAAAACTTCTTCACTGTTCATGACGTTTGTTTGGGGTAAAACAAGTTGAAGAGACTCATCACTTTTTAAGACAGTATAAACATTTTGTTTTTGCTCTTTGATATAAAGGGGCTTTGAATTTGCTTTTGTTACCCAAAGCTTCTTTTGTTCATCAATTCCGATGCTTATTTCCCACATGGGATATCTCGGAGCCTTCCTTTCTAGTTTTTTTACGACTTTTAGAATGTTCTCATCAAGAGAGATAAGCGTTTCAAGCGGAAGGTTTAAAAGGGAAAACGTTTCTTTTACGCTTAAAATATCTGTTTCTTGCTGTGATATACTTTTTACTTTTACATATTTTTCTGTTATCTCCCAATTTCCTTCTGGTCGTTTTTCAACTTTTATCTTTAAAGAAAAAGGACGGTTTTTTAATTGGAGGAAGGGGATATGTTGTTGAATAAGATAAGAAGTCTTGATTTTAGAGGTTAAAAAAGTGAATAGGCCTTCTTTGTTAGCGAAAAGGAAAGACCCTTCAGAAGTAAGCACTTTGTAAGAACCCTTCTCATCTTTTAGAACTTGAAAGGTAGGCGAACTATGATTAGAAGTGGGTTTCAATAAAATATTTTCATAGTTACTTAAAAATCGAAAAAACGCTTCCCTTTTGGTAAATTTGATACTTTCCGGAAATGAGATTCCTGAAGAAAGAGAAAAATGATTACGTTTTCCGTTAAAATGAACAACTTTCCTTTTTCTATTAGTTTTGAATGGTTTACTAGACATCGTACTCCTCTTTTCTCAATAAGCTAGTATTACTATATGAAAAAAAATGATATTCGTATGGGTTATGATGGAGAAATTGAAGTTTCTTAAAGAAAACAGAAAGATTTTTATATAAGTATAGAGCCTTCTTTTTTTGGACGAACATCTCCTTACTCTTTAAAATATAAAGATTGGGAAGTTCATGGTAAGGGATTTTTTTATGTTCATGAGATAGCCTGACTTCGTTGAACACCTCCTTTTGTAATGTCATATATTACAAAAGAAAAGAGGAGGTTGAGTATGAAGCAAAAGGTCAAAATAAAACAGTGCTCTTATGAGCAAAAACAATCAATTAAAATAGGCGAAGATGTTAAAATATTCAGATTTAGGACAGAAGATGTAGAAGATTGTGCAACAGACATAGTGGGAGTTATTGAGAATGTAGGAATAGATTTTGTTGAATTAATAAAACGAGATCATACCGTAATTAGTATTCCAATGAATCGAATTGAAAATGTGACGTGGTTAGAAAAAAAGGTATTCTCTCGTTCTGATGACTATGATCGAGCAGACACTTGCCTACATTGTGAGCAACAAGAGTGTAGGTGCGTTAAGAAAAGAGTGTTTAATTTTCGCCCATGTAATTGCGAACATAAATCCCGCTGCAATTGTCAGAAAAGATTTATAAGATTTCAAGACTGTGTGATCCCTTTTTGCGACAAAAGGGTGGAATTACGATTAGGTGGTTTAACAGATAGTCTGAAATTTGAATTATTCCGTCATATAGGAAGCAAAGTAAAACTGCACGTTCTGTAACTAAACTTGTTCAAAAATTTTACAAGTTAAGAAGTTATGTAACTTAAAAAGGAATCCAGTACTGGATTCCTTTTTAAGTTGTTATTCTGTTGAGGGAGTTAACATTTTAATGAAGTTATTTCTGGTTGTTTCATCTTAATGAAGCATATTTTTTCAAAGTCTATTCCTTTTTTCTTTCTTGGGGTTTCGATTAATAAAGATCGTTCTGACACTTTTACTAAAGTCCCCTGAGTTTCTTTATTATCAAATGTTTTCACACAAAGATCGCAATCTATAAAACTTTTTAACAAAAAAGAAAGTTGCAAAGGAAAGAACAATTTTAAAAGAAAAGGACTTTTGGGAACAATTTGACCGAAGTTAAACGTAATTTCTCTTCTGAGACATGGATCAATATTTAACAATGGTTGATCTTCATTAAGTACTTCTTCTTGTTCTTTTTGAATCATCCATCTAATTTTTGCAAAGGGGATCCATACTGTTTCATCATCCTTTGTGTGTAAAATAATAAAGTCTATACCACTATAGATAAATTTCCCACAAACTTTTTCGAATTGATTTTCACATGTTAACGTTTCTTCAGACTCTATGTCTTCTTCTGTACAACTTATTATAACTTCAACCATCTGTCCTTTTAACGTATTCAAGTTTTGTAGAAGAACATCATCTTCTCCTACTTCTCCATCCTCTTCTTGCTGAAGACCAAGCGTTAACAGCAGTTCATTTGCCTCTTCTATACATGCATCGATTACTTCTAATTGCTCAGGTGGAAAAGAACTTGTTGCTGAAGGGAATTGTGGTTGTATAATCCGTTCAGGACATGTATCAGGAAGACAAAAATCATCTTCTATTCCTCCCGGTTCACAATCAAAGCACTCTTCTTCTCTTTCTATTTTAGGGACTACATCGCGTTTTCTTCTAAGATTTATAGGTTTGGAATATCGAATAATAAACACCCTCTCCTTAGTTCATACACCTAATATATGGTGAATAGTTGAATCTGGTTGGGCAAATGTCCCATAGTGACCCGGATAATCATAAAAATCTCTGCAAGGAAGAGAAGGAACTTGCATGGAGTTTTCTTTTTGTTTTTGATGAGTAATGTCATAATCTTTAATCCGAAATGGGAAATATTGAAGAATAAGGCAAGCCTTGTGTTCATAATTGTTTATAGAGTTTACTTCAGCACTTTTACTATTCCTCAGTTAGGAATAAAGATGAGACAGAGGGAACGCAACGTAAAGAGGGAAAGAATGATGCACATTGTTGGGGTGATATAATTGCTGATCCAAAACCTTGGTTTTTTGCTTTGTGTCAATCTTCTTTTAACAGGTTCTGCTTATCTTTTCCTTTTTAAAGTTCGAAAACTTATTGGGTTTCAGTTAGGAATGAATATTTCAAATTTAGCTGGAGGCTTCTTTGCTATTGTGACAGGCATTATTTTGATTTATCAATTTCCCTTACATTTTGTTCCAATAACAATGATTACAACCGTTATTGGAATGGTTGTCGGAGCACTTTTTGGAGGGTTATTTGATTATCAAACACTATTAACAGGAATGATTAACGGATTGATGATGGGAGTTATGGCCCCTATGGTTGGCGCAGCTTCTCAAAACAATCTTATCTTTTTAGTTTTTATTGAACTTGTCTTTATATGTAGTCTTTTTTTGCTCCTCTTTTCTGCCAAACGTACATAGCTTAAAGGAGGGAGTGATATATGCTTTTCTTTCTTTATGGAATGCTTATTCTCAATGGTTTAATTGGGGCTTTCCTTTATATCATGATGCACAAGAAAAGAAAAATATTTAGTGATCGATATGGAATGATTATGGCGATGTGTGCAAGTGGAGTTTTGAGCTTTGCGTTAGGAATGGTAATTGAATTTTTGAATAAAAATGATTTTATCGTTATTACGATTCTTGTTCTTGTAATAAGCGGGACGCTTGGAATTACTTTTGGAGCTCTTGTAAGGTTTCAATCTTTGCTTTCAGGTTTTTTTCAGGGGACTGTAGGAGGAGTAATGGGAACGATGTTTGGCGCTGTTGTGAAAAACCCTTCTTTATGTAATTTACCTTCTGAATCTCTATATACTGTTGAGCAAAGTATGGTGATATTCAGTTTGTTTAGCACCGTTCTCGTCATCGTTACAGCGAGCCTACTTCTTTACTCATTTAGAGTGTGATACTAACGTCAGGAGAGGAGCCTAAATGGAAGATAAAAAAATTCGGTTAGATGAATATAGAAAGAAACTGTTAGAAAAACGAGAAAACGAAGAGCTGAAAAACGATATTATCAACGAGTTCAACAGTCAAAATGGAAAAGGGTTAACATCGCCAACAACACCTACAACAACAGAGGAAACACGGTTATTAATGGAATATATTGATCGAGCTAACTTATTTAATATTTCTAAGCAAAATGAAAAACGAGGAAAAACCTTAAAATACCGTAAGTTTTTTAAATCCAAAAGAAATCAGCAAGTTGAAATCTACTTTAAATGTGGTACCCAGTCTCTTTACACAGAAGGTAAAGTGAGTACAGTTGGGCGAGATTTTGTAATGCTTACAAATTTAAAGGAAAGAAAATGGATTCCTTATCCTATTATTGAATCTGCTAACATTCCGTTCGGCATTCCAAACTACTCTAATACTCATCAACATTATATTTTTGATAATAATTTACGGAAAAAATTGCTATATGAATTTGGGGAAACCATTTCAAAACGGGATATTCTACGCCAACAATTTTTTGAAGAAACACTTCAAACGAATTTAGATTCTTGGCAGGAAACATGGGTGATAGTGCACCTTAGTGAGGAAGTTCGAAAAATAGGGAAAATTTCAAGCGTAGCGAACCAGCAGCTCACCCTTACTTTTTTTAAAGAAAAAGAATGTATTGATTTAAAAAGCGTTAAGTACATTAGCACAATAAGACTTACTAGTTTATTTTCACACGTGTTTAAACGTTTCTCACATAAAGAAGGCAACCAGTAGGAAAGTAAAGGAGGACTTTTCATGTCATCAAATAAAAAGGAAACAGGAAAGAAAAAGAGCGAGTATAAAGAACAGGAAAAGTATCGTTTTGGCGAAAAGATAGTAGATAAAAAGGTAGATAAAAAAGTAGAGAAGGTAGAGAGAGAAGAGAAGATAGAAAAAGAAGACAAGGTAGAAAGAAAAGATCGACGAATTTTGGAGGCTCCTGTACGTGTAGATATAGAAGGTGTGGAAGATCCATTATTCGATGAATTACAGGGGTTAATTGGAGAATCTATTCTAATTATCACAGAATCAGATCAGCTGAATTTATTTGGGCAAGCATTTCGTCCGATTTTTTGCGGAACCATCTTTAGCGTTGAGCAAGGAAATATCACATTATTCCCTGTCACAATTAAAATGGTAACTGCTCCATTTTTTCAGTTTCCAATTCCGTTAAGTATTCCTTTAGAGAAAATTGCCCAGTTTACGCCTAATTTTGATTGTGATATGAGAATACCGCTTACATAAGTGCAAGGAGGGAGTTAAACATGAAGCATAATAATGATGATGAGAGAGTCACAGAAATACAGTTACCTTCAAATAATGAGATTCATGATGAAGCGCTTATTCAAGAGTTTGAGAGAGGGATTGGGAGTCAAGTATTTATATTAACCCCTTCTTTCCCATTTGTCTTCATTGGAGAGATTACGGCAGTAGTAGGAGACAATGTTGTGGTAGACGTTCAAACGACAACAATTGGAGAATTAGAGAATCGAATTTGGTCGATTCATATTCACCAAATTGAAGTGTTTTACATTGAACAAGAAGGATTGCCGGCAATTCCAGAATTAAGAGACGATATGTAAAAGGGGAAGGATATATGAAACGATTTTACCATGTGGTAGCTATTGACATTCGCATTGTATTAAACACTTTTGGAGATCACAACGAACATGGGAAAATATATATCTTAAAAGAAAATGTTGATAAAGTGAGAAGAGCTGTCGAGAAAAACCCGTTTACACCTGTTGATTTAGTTGAACCACTTTGTATTCGAGCGAATAAAGGAGATACAATTGAGATTTTATTTGAAAATCAAATCAAAACTTCAGCTGGGATGCATTTTCAAGAAGTAGACTATGATGTATTGAATTCAGATGGAGCAAATGTAGGGTTTAATCCAAATACACTTGTGAAGCCCGGGGAGAAGATTCTCTACCGTTTACGGGCAAATCATGAAGGAATTGCTTTCTTCTCTGACTTAGGAGATCCAGATAGTAGTGATGATGGCACAAACATTAACGGTTTGTTTGGAGCCTTATTCATTGAAAAAATGGGATCCACTTGGACAGATCCTGTGACAGGTGGCCCTTTAAAGAGTGGACCAATTGCGGATGTTCATCATCCTTTTGCTCCATCGTTTCGGGAATTTGGTTTTATTTTCCACGATGAAATGCCAACGCAAGATATTACAGGAAATAGACCTCTTGATCCTGTCACAAATCAAGAAAGAGAATCTACTCATGCCATTAACTATCGTTATGAACCTCTGCAAAACCGTAAAAAACTGATCGAAGAAGGGGTTGTATGCCCAGATTGTGAAGGAGAGGAAGTTCATCATGATTCATGGGTATTTGGCGACCCTGCAACACCTATTTACCGAGGATATAAAGGAGATCCTGTAAAGTTTAGACTTGTTCATGGTGGCGTAAAAGAAACGCATGTTTTTCATTACCATGTTCATACTTGGTTTAGGGATCCGCAAAATACAGAGTCTAACATTTTTGATGCCCAAGCGATCAGTCCACAAAACTGGTATACAATCGACGTATTATATGGTTTAGGATCATTACAAGAGGCAATTGGAGATGCTATTATTCACTGTCACTTATATCCTCACTTTGGGGTTGGCATGTGGGCTCTCAATCGGATTTTCGATACTCTTCAAGACGGAAGTCAATGTTACCCAAATGGAATTCCAATTAAACCGCTTCAACCTTTACCAGATCGTCCTGCTCCACCCCGGCCAACCAAAGAAAGACCAGGATTCCCCAATTTTATTCCTGGGAAAGTAGGATGTAAAGCACCAAGACCGCCACTTGGAATTGTGGGAGGGCGCGGGTTAACAGAACTTGAAAGAAATGCAGCTGTTCCTACTGCAAGACCTGGCGCTGTTTTTACAGATCCTTGTATTATTGAAGAAAATCCTATTGTGCAGGAATTCAATGTTTCTCTTATTGAGCTGCCTCTTGTCTATAACCGAGAAGGATGGAATGATCCGAAAGGAAGAATTTACGTTCTTGATGAAGATCTAGACGACATTTTAGCAGGACGGAAGGAACCAGAGCCTCTTGTTATTCACATGAATGCTGGAACATGTCTATCTGTTAACTTTACAAATCGTCTTAACGAAGTAGCAGGAGGGGATGCCTTTCAACTTGTGACACGAACGTACGAAGTAGGATTTCACGTTCATTTCGTTAAATTTGATGTTCTAGTTAGTGATGCAGCGAATGTTGGGTGGAATTATGATTCAAGCGTTCTTCCTGGTGAAACGATTCGCTATGAATTTTTTGCAGACACGGAACTCAAAGCATGGTTTCTACACGACCATCTTTTTCCCAACTATCATCAGCAACATGGGGTGTTTGGCTCAGGGAATGTTCATGCTAGATTTTCAAAAGTGTTAGATTCGAAAACAGGAGAAGAAGTGCAGTCAGGCGCACAAGTTACTGTCACACATCCTTTAATTCCAGACTACCGAGATTTTGCTCTATTCGTCCAAGATTTCACTCTTTTATTTGATAAAAACGGCTGTCCACTTGAACCACCGGAGTTTCCTGGATCTGAGGACGACCCGGGGTTGTTTGCTGTAAATTATAAAAATGAACCGCTTCAGTTCCGTTTAGGAGAAGATTGTGACCCGGCGTACTCCTTTAGTTCGTTTGTAAATGGAGACCCTGTAACACCTATCTTAAACTGCTATGAAGGAGACCCTATTAGAATTCGCGTACTGCAAGGATCTCAAGAAGAATCTCACAGCTTTAACATGCATGGTTTACGCTGGAAAGCAGAGCGGCCTGATAGTGAAACATCCTTTGTTTGTCAAGAACATATTGGAATATCTGAATCCTTTACATTCGAATTGGCTGTGCCGAACTCAGGAGATTATCTTTGGACGTTTGAGACAGAAGAGGATTTGTGGAACGGCTGCTGGGGACTAGTGCGTGCATTTGACGAGGAAGTCGATTTTCTTATTCCTCTTCCAGACAGACCTGATCCGCCAAAGCGAACAAAAAATTTACCTGTTTGCACAGGAAAACCGCCAGAAAAAGCAAAACTTGTTGAAGTAGATGCGCCACCTAATGCCCCTGTGAAGCGCTTTGATATTGTTGCGTTTCATATCCCGATTCCTTACAGCAAATGGGGAGAGAAAGATCCATTTGGAATTGTTTTTGCGCTTAAGAAAGATGTAAAAGCTATTTTAGCAGGAAAGAAAAAGATACAGCCGCTGATTATCCGTGCTAATCAAGGCGATGTAGTGGAAGTTAACTTAGAAAGCCGACTAGAATTCGATGAATTCCCGTTTCCTGATGGAATTTGGCCATACCCCCCTGTAAAAGAGCAGGCGTTTTATCCACCATCTGTCCGAATTTCCTTGCATCCTCAGCTTATTCAATATGATGTGAAATCTTCAGCAGGAGAAACGGTTGGCTTTAATCCAGATCAGACCGTGGGACCTGGCGAGAAGATTACGTATCGCTGGTATGTTGATCTTCCTGTTGGGGCATGTGGGATGTGGGATATGGCCGATATTCGCAATCATCGTTCGTTAGGGACTTTTGGAATGTTTATTGCTGAACCAAGAGGGGCTCAATTTTTAAGCCAGAAAACGTTAAAACCGGTTATTACAACAGATCGAGCTATTATAAAACAACCTTTTTTACCGACTACACGAGAATTTGCGCTTATTATGTATGATGGAGCTAGACTAGTAGATAAAAACGGGAAGTTAATTATTGACCCTGTTGATGGCATATTAGGTGGCGTAGATCCAGAGGAGTTAGGTGATCTAGTTGATACGTATGATAACGGATCAAGAGGATTTAACTACCGGACAGAACGATTAATTAATCGTCTTAACCAGGTGCCTGTATTAAAAGACTTATTTAGTTCAAAAGTACATGGAGATCCTTCTACACCAATTCTTGAGGCTTATCCTGGTGATCCTATTACAATTCGCTTTGCAAATCCATCTGAACGAAGACGTGCCCACGGATTTCATGTGCACGGTCACTATTGGAATACAGATGATAAGGATATTTTCTCACAGGTGAAGTCCATCCGAGATCATATCGTCTTAGGAGACGCCTTTGATATTCAGCTGCACTACGGGGCAGGAAGTCTTTTTAACTTCCCTGGTGATTATATGTACCGCTCTGGGAATATTCGTTGGGATATTGAACAAGGCATGTGGGGAATTCTTCGTGTCCATAAAAAACTACAAAAAAATCTTCAGTCCTTAAAAGCGATAAATGATGTGAAAAAGCGAAATAAAAAGAAATGACTTTTTCTTGAATTGAAATAAGAAGGTGTACAACATGAAGAGAAAGTATTTGTTAGCCATCTTTTTAACGATCATTGTAATTGCTTTTGCGCTCGTTTATTGGCTATGGCCAAACAATGAAAAGCTTCCAGTACTAGATGAATTAAAGCCTGTAGCATTACAAAATGTTCATGGTGGAGAGTATGATTTTAAGAGTGAAAAAGTTAAGCTTGTGACTTTTTTTTATACGAATTGCCCGGATATTTGTCCGTTAACAATGAGTGATTTTAAAGATTTACAAGCAGAGCTAAAAAAGGATGAGATATTTGGTTCAAAAGTAGAACTTGTAGCTATTTCACTTGACCCAGAACAAGATACACCCTCTGTTGTAAAGAAATATGCAGAATCTTTTGGAGCGGACTCTTCCGGATGGAAATGGTTAAGAGGTTCTTTAAAGGATACGAAAAAAATTGCAGATGATTTAAAAATGCAGTACAAAAAAGGGGAAGGAAATTTTCTCTCTCACTCTACAACGATGTATCTTATTGATGAAAATAATAAAATTAGAGCGCTTTATGATATGGCTTACTCGGAGGAACCGATTGATAAGAGGAAAATCTTAAGGGATATCCAGTATTTAGTGAACCAATAAGAAAAAAGGGCTTCAATCTTCTACTGTTATGAAAAAATAAAAATCCCCCTTCTTCATCTTTTTACAGATAAGAAGGGGGATAAAACATGGAGCTAGCGAGAATCGAACTCGCATTACTTGACTGCCAGTCAAGCGTAATCCCATTATACCATAGCCCCATTTTAGAGATATTTAGCGAATATTCTTTTATTATAAAGGAAACTGTTACACAGTACAATAAAAAAGAGAAGAGGAGGAGAGAAAATCTCATTTTTAGCCGACTTAAATGAGATTTTTTAATCATGAAAGTGTATGAGAAGAAAAGGGATGTTGCTCATCACCATATATGACTTCGCTTAACAAGGAAATATCTTCTGAAATTTCTTTTTTCAATGAAGGTTTTTCACAATTTCTATAGTCATCCAGCAATCGGGCTAGCTCTTTTCGAAAAAAGAGCACTTCTTGATTGTCAATCATCGTAAAAACCCCTTTTTTAAATCAACTTCACTAAAGGTCTAACGTCACCGTATACTTATTAAAGTTGCCCATAAATATTATTTTCAAACCCGTTTAGAAGTATTAAGAAATTTTCGAAAGAATAAAAAAGCTGAATCTAGGCTTTTTTTACTATATGCAAATAGAAAAAAAGAGTGCCTATCTGTTTTTTCTCTTTAACACGTTAAATTGGTAAGGAGTTCATTTGAACTAATTTGTTTGAGTAAACGAAGGGACGGGTAGAAGTATAGGGGATGGAAAACTTGAAGGTGAAGGAGGAGGTTTAAATCGTGAAAAAAGCGAAAATGATTGCTGCTACAGCTTTAATTGGAGTATCTTTTACAGGCGGTATTGGCGCAACTGTTCATGCAGAGAGCCCAAACATGACAAAAACAACAAATATTAAAGATGAGCAAAAACAAATGGCGCTAAACACTCTTCTAGGCTTGTATAGTAAAGCACAAGAAGGTAAAGTTTATGGAGGGTTTAGCGATCAGTTTGTTGTTGGAGAAACAACGCGTACAGAGGTATATAACAGCATTGGTAAGCCTTATTCGGTAGAAGGTAACTTTGAACATTATTCAGGTTCAATGGGGCAAGCTTCTTACGACTTCTCCTATGATAAAAAAGGAGTGTTAAAAGAAGTGCGCTACTTTGGTACAAATGTGGAACGCCAAACAAATCTTGGCGGCATTACACCTGACATGATGATAAAGCATTTAGGGAAAGAAGACCGCACACACATTATTACAGGAACAAATGAAACAAATCATATTTATGATTTAGGAGACTACACACTTGAATTTGTGGAAAGCGCTGACCATACGATAAGTCACGTGAACTTAGTCGCACAATAAAAAAGAGAGAATCCGCTCTCTTTTTTATTGTGTTTTTATAGGTGCTATACAACTAAATAAACTAAAACCGCTAGGACGTTTGGAATGGCAATCGATATAAATCTCTTTGATTCTTCCACACGTCCGATTTTGCGTTTTTTTCGATGAGAAGACATTGTGCCTTTATTTCCTAGAATTAGACTGTCAAGGAAGTAGGCTAGTGCTAAAACGAGATTAATAAAGGCAAATCCCCCGCAAATATAATAAACATATTTCCATTCTCCAATAAAGTAGGAAGTGATGAGCACAACAAGTAAAAGAAGCATGCCTGATATTAATCCTTTTTTTACGATAATTATCCCTCCTCTTTGAACTTATATACATATTTTACCATAAATTTATTTTTATAGAAATAGTAAGGAAATCATTCTCGTACAGGTAAAAGGGGAGAAGCATTAGTAATAACGGAGTTAAGTTGTAAAGGAAGCATTCTTACAGACTTCAGGAAGAGAAGAGGTGTGACTGGGAATTTCATTTACATATAGGCTACTATGAAAATGGTTGTAAAGTAGTCGCTCATAAACGAAAAAATGAATAATTTGTATTTTGTCAAACAGTAAGATCATCTCTTTTATGTTATAATTTGTATATGAAATGAAAAAACACAATTCGGTTGGTAGTCCGGATGCATCATAATAAATGAATGTCAGTAGCCTTCCCCTCCTCGGGATGTCCATCATTTCATAGTAATTTGTAGAGGAGGGAATCGTTATGAAATTAACGATTTACCATGATGGTCAGTTCTGGATAGGGATGATTGAAGTTGTTAGTGACGGACATTTAAAAGCATTTCGTCACGTGTTTGGAGGAGAACCGAAAGATTCAGAAGTGTTAACTTTTATCTATAATGAACTTTCAACTCTTATTCATACTTCACATCAATCAGGTGTCCATGTAAAACAAAACTGCTCCAACCGCATCAACCCTAAGCGTTTACAGCGTAAAGTAGCAAAAGAGATGAGAAGAACCGGAGCATCAACAAAAGCCCAAGAAGCGGTTAGACAAGAATATGAAGAACAAAAAAAGCAGTGTAAGCACATAACAAAGCAGCACCGTGAAGAAGAAAAGCAGCGAAAATATCTCCTTAGAAAGAAAAAGGCAAAAGAGAAGCACAAAGGAAGATAGAGAAAAAAAGATCCTCCGAAAAGGGGGATCTTTTTTGATTTAATGTTATTTCACACTTTCACTAAGCGCTTGATGTTTAAAAGAAAAAATTTCGTCTACAGCTTTTTTATATCCACCCGCATTTTTGAAAGAGGTGCTAATTTTTGTAGCCTTCTCTTTGTAAGAAGATTCACATAAGAGGGTATGAGCTGTTTCTTTTAATTTCTCTGCAGTAATACTGTTAAGATCAAGATGAATACCTGCTCCTAGCTCTGCAATACGCTTTGCAACAATAGGTTGATCAACACTTACAGGAAGTACAGCTAATGGAATATTAAAATATAATCCTTCACTTGAACTGTTCATTCCTCCATGTGTAAAGAACACATCTGTATGTTCCAGCACTTCTAGCTGAGGAACATAGTTTTTCACAATGAAGTTTGCAGGAATAGCGCCAAGCTCATCTATTTTTAATTTCTTACCGATGGACATTACAACGGTTCCTTCAAAATCTTCAAAAGCTTTAAAGCATGTTTGATAAAATTCAATGTTCTCATTGAATATTGTTCCAAGTGAAATAAAGATTACAGAATCGTTTTCTAGCTTTTCTAATGGAAACTCGATATTATGCTGTCTTTTGACAATAGAGGGACCAACAAATTTAAACGTATCATCGAGCTCTTCACGATACATTTGATAATGTTCAGAAGTGTAGACAATCGTTAGATCGCCAGGGTTTGGCATAATAGAGCCTTTATGACGGATAAAGGTTAAATCTACGTTGTGTTTCTGTTCAATATCTGCTAATATTTTTTTACTTTCTTCATCAAAACCTTCTATATCTTCTGTTATATTTAGATGTTTTTTCATATCTTCTAACATGTTTTTTGTAAAAGCAAACGTTGTGCAATTGCAGATTTTAGGGATGTTTAGCATTTTCGCTAAAATGATGCCGGCTAGACAAATTTCATCGTAAACAATATAGTCATATGTTTCATCTTGAATGTCAGCCACGATCTGGTCTAACAGAAAACTGTTCGCTTCTAAGATCTTTGACATGTTAGGAAGAGTATTGGCATTCATCGTTTCTGAAAAATCTTCGTATGTTCGGACAACGGCACCAACGTTTTCGAGACGCTCTCTAAATCGTTCTGCGCAATAATATGTAATTGTTTCGCCTCTCTCGACTAACTCTTTAACTAATCCAACGGTTGGATTGACATGTCCTTCGGCTGGTAAGTTAATAAATAATACATTAGACATAAAAAAGCCTCCTTTTAAATAAATACTCACATTTAGAGATAATTTTAAATTTTATTCACGTGAAAATCTGAATGTGGAGATTATATCACTTTATCATAAAGTAATTCTAGTGAATTTGTTGGATCAGGAAGATGAACCTATTTTAGTGAGAAAGAATGTCTTACATAGTTTAGGTCAATAGTAACCTAATACATTATGTTTCTTTTACTTTAGGGGGATGTTTCACCTTAAATCCAAAAAGCATGCGGTTTATTATAAGGTTCAAAACAAAAAAGCACGATAACAATGAAAAGATGCATAAGCAAAAGAGCTCCATACTAGCTATGGAACTCTTTTTGTCGTTAATAAACAGCATATACTTTTACTTCAAAATCTTCGGTAGCACCTTCCGGATTAGCAATCATAAGAGCTGGAGAAAAAAGTGGTGAGGAAGCAAGGTCTGTCGTCACTCCATTCGTGACATTGTGGAAAACTGGAACATCCATAAAAGGTGTTAACCCTCTGTACACATCAAACGTTACGCCTTCCGGTGCTACCCATTTAAGTGCATAGATACCTTTTGGTAGGGAGTCTAGAAAGAGTGTATCTGATGAATGTAGTTGTCCTGGCATATTCTCATAAGACGGTGGTCTATTAGTTGGAGAACTAATAACCGTGCCAACAAGTTTTAAGCGCTCTTCTTGTTGCGCTATGTTCACTTCTTGTTCAGAAGTGAAAGTTTGAGCAAAAGTAGAAACTTCACCTGTAGATAGCACAAAAGGTACGACAAGTGACGCAATTAGAAGCTTTGTTTTCTTTTTCATCCTATTCTCTCCTTAAATATAAGTAGTGGGTAGCTACTTATATTTAAGAATTAGTCAAAGAAAGGAAAAACCCTTTAAAATTTCTTTGTTTTTACATTTATATCTAAAAAAATCATTTTATTATTTATATGAGATTCGAAAATTTAGAATATCGAAAAAAGAATGATTGCTATCATCGTTTGCATGCATGATACAATGCCTAACCTTTTTAATGAGCTTTCTTTTTTCATAAGAAAGGTGTCGCATAAAAGATTAAGCATAAAGAAAATAATTAGGGTAAAAAGAGCTTCACCAATGATCATCTCTCTCTGCTCCCATCTTTAAAGACTGATTAATTCTTCTCCTATTATATAAGAAAACTTTATTTTTATGGAAATTTATTGAATTAACTTTTCTTTTAATGTAATCTATATATAACAATAAGTAATATATAGATTGCATTATGTTGAGAAGGTGTTAGTTTGGAAAATAAAGTGAAATTAGCGCGCGTTGAAAAGTCGATGACTCAGCAAGACTTAGCTAAGAAAGTTAAGGTGACAAGACAAACGATTGGATTAATTGAAAAAGGAGAATATAATCCATCGCTAAAGCTCTGTCTTAATATTGCACATGCTTTAGGAAAAACATTAGATGATCTATTTTGGAAAGGGGAAGGAAGATGAAAAACTCATGGCTATCGCTCTTTTTACCAGAAGATGAATACAAAGAAAAAAGGATTTTATACTTTTTAGGGGAATCTGCTATTTTAGGGTTATGTGTCAGCCTTTTATTTCTAATTGTAAGCTATATTTATCCACTTCGTCTGATAGAAATGAACATGTTTTTTAGTTTCGTTGTAGTTGGACAGGTTATCTATGTCTTTTTAAGATATATCTTCTCTGGAATGGAATATACGGATACGTTTAGCAGCAAGGATTATAAAAGAGAAATGAAAAAGATCTTTTTTCAATCTTTGACATTTACGCTTGTATTTTTTGTGCTCTACGTATTGATTAGCGGTTTTCCGCAAGAACAGCCCGAGTGGAGAGACGTGATTGGTTTGCCAATTATTAGCGGTTTTTTAATGTTTTTAATTAACTTCATTTCTCTTAAATCATCGTATAGAAAAAATAATGGATAGGTACATGAGATAGGAGAAAGCAAAATAAAGAAAATAGGATTTCTTGTCCTATCATTGTTTGTTGTTTCTTTATTACTTGCTTGCAGTGATAAAACAATAACAAGTGAGCTAGCTAAGTCTAGCTAAGTCAACCGTTAAAGAAGTATTAAAGGAAGACAAAGTAACGAAAAAAATAAAAATCGGGGAGATTGATTCCACGTTTTCGAAAGGACAAGATATTCGTTCTTTTCAAAATGAAATGATAACTGTTTTATCTGTAGGAACGGAGATCTATTCTCCTGGAGAAAATAAAGATATTTTGATTGCTGAAGTAAAATGGTGAAATGAAGAAGGATGTAGCATTAGCGGAAGGATAGGAAGTACGATTAGAGATAATGCAGCAAAAAAATCATAGGGGGTTAACCCCCTATGATTTTTTTGCTATAATGCACCTATTAGAACATTATAAACATTATACGATTGAATTTTGTTCAACATCTTCTTTAAGAAGAAAATAGTGTTGCGGAAGTTCTGCAACTGTGAACAAAATAGCTGTAAACACTGCGCCAGGAAAAAGGACGTATGCATTTTCAAATCCGTACGGCAAAATATAGGTAAGAAAGAACGCCGTGAAGAAATCGATAATGAGCGTAATAATCTTAGTATGAGAACGAAGCAAAATGCGTTCCACATACCTTGTGACAAGAGCAATCGCCACACCAATGACAATTGGTTGCCAGTAGGAAGAATAAAAGATACCGGGGAAAATAAAGGCCGCAAATGTTGCTAAAACAGGGGTTAAAATAAGTTTGATAAGTAAAATAGTCATTGTGCGTCTCCTTTTTATAAGTTAACGCTAGTATGTGTAATAAAAAAGAATTCACGCATACTACAACAAAAAAAGGCTCCTAGATGGAGAAGCCTTTTTCCTTTTATGCCGAAGGTTTATAATTTGATGCGGGTTTTTTTGCGGGTTTTGGTCTTAAATTTTTAAGCTGTTTTTTCAAGTATTCTTTTAAAAGTCGCTTCTTCCGGATACTTTTATCTCGATTTTTCATTTCACATCACCACCTCTATTGTACTCAAAAGGGAGGCATTTCGTGCTAGATAAAAGACATAAAGATACTATCGACCTTGCATGTTTGTTAATTTAGATAGCATGCGCTCGCCGCTTTTCATTGAGGAACCACATAAAGGGCAGCTTGGCTTTTCATCGAACGAGAAGTTTTTTCGCATCCATCCTACGCATTCCGTTGATTCACATTCCCATACAGCAACTTCTTCTTGTACTTCTTCTTCGGTATTTCGTTTACTCCAATGCATAACACCACTCCTCTTTTTTGACAGAGTACGTTCACGTTTGTCACGCTTTGTAAGGAGAACGAATCTGTTTGTTTGCTTAATTTATATTGCCATTAGATGAAAGCGATTCAGCCTGTCTAAGCATTATAAATAAAAAATTCACATATCTCCTTGTATTCGCTAAGATGGTACTTTTATGAATACTGTTAACATGTGAAGGAAATCTGTTATAATTTTTCTAACTAATCTTAATTATACGCTTATTATTCATCCTTTTCAATGTATATTTATTACAGAAAAGCATGCATATAAAGATAAATGCGTCATATATGCTCTATAATGTTTAATAAGAATATTTTTAACATCTTGTGTAAGACAAGTGGAGGGGAAGTTGTGAAACAAAGATTTGATGCAACAAATATTGCTTATACATCTATTATTACATACAGTATTACTGTTTGGTTTATCCAGTCCGAATGGCTTTTGTTGCTGCTTTTACTTGCGGTTATTAGCTTTTGTTGGCCACATCGGCATATGTTAAAAAAGCTCCGTTTTTACGAACTAGCTCTTTTAGTAGTTGGTTTTGTTGTGCTTATTACCATTGGTTCAGTGCTTGTATGGGGAAGCGATGCGCTCATTTCAAGAGAGATTACAATTGGAGATAATGGGAAAATTGGCGTTCAGTTCTTGTTGATTTTAATGGTGTTGTTCGGTCTAGGGTACTTATTTAAACGTCTATTCAAAAAAATGTTCGGAAAAAGAGTAAATAAATAATAAAAAATAGCGAATTCTCATTTACTTATTCATTTTTTCGATGTAGTCTTATAGAAATAAAGCAATTTAAAAACATAATGAAAAAGTGGGGAACGCAGAATGATTAAAGCTGTTTTTTTCGATCTTGATGATACGCTGCTTTGGGACAAAAAAAGCGTAAAGGAAGCCTTTGTGGCAACATGTACATATGCAAGTCAGAAATATAATGTAGATGGAGAAAAATTAGAAGAAGCGGTAAGAGAAAAAGCCCGCGGACTTTACTCTTCTTATGAAACGTATGAGTTCACTCAAATGATTGGAATCAATCCTTTTGAAGGACTATGGGGAAACTTTTTAGATGATGATGATAACTTTCGCAAAATGAAAGACATTGTACCAGCTTATCGAAAAGAAGCGTGGACACAAGGATTAAAGGAGCTTGGCATTGATGATGAAGCATTTGGAGCGGAGCTTGCAGAACGCTTTCCACTTGAACGTCGTAAGCATCCGTTCGTATATGAAGAAAGCTTTCGTACGTTAGATAAGCTAAAAAAGAATTACCGTCTTCTTTTATTAACAAACGGTTCTCCAGATCTTCAAAATACAAAGCTTGAAATCACACCTGAGATCGCTCCTTATTTTGACGAGATTATTATTTCAGGAGCATTTGGTCGAGGTAAGCCTGATCCAACCATTTTCGAACACGCTCTTGAAAAAATGGGATTAGAAAAAGATGATGCCATTATGGTAGGAGATAACTTAATGACGGATATTTTAGGTGCATCGCGCATTGGAATGAAATCAGTGTGGATTAACCGTGAAAATAAAGAACATACTGAAGTTACCCCAACGTACGAAATTACCCATTTAGAAGAGCTATATCCCCTGTTAGAAGAGTTGAATAAATAAAAAAAAGCCTCCGCAACGCGGGAGGCTTTTTTTATTTCAGTAGGTCGATTGTCTTTTCAAGCCAGACAATATATCCTTTTTCTCTTTCAATGGCTCTCGTTAAGACGAGGTAGTGGCCAAATTGAGGAGAGGAGAACGTAATAGGCATTTCGCCTTCTTCTTCTAATAAGGATAGCGTTTTTTGAAGCTTTGAAAGCTTTTCTTTCCGCTTAACAAGCTGATCATTAAAAAGGTCATATGCTTCTTCTTTCTCCATAGCTGAAATAAAGTATGTTTTTAGCATAAATTCATCTTTGTTTACACTTGAATCTCGCTCCACTTTTTCAAGCCACTCTGAAAGCTCTTTTTCTCCAAGCGAAGTGATTTCATATACTTTTTTTTCAAGTTTTGTTCCTTGAACAACGACTTCATATTGAATAAATCCTTCATCTGTCAGCTTTCGTAATTCAGGATAAATTTGGCTATGTTTTGCTGTCCAAAACTGCCCAAGTGGCCCCTTAAATTCACTTGTAATATCGTACCCTGTTAATTTCTCGTTGTAGAGAAGTCCTAGTATCGCATATTTTAAAATCCGCATGCTTTGCCTCCAGCTCTATTATTTGACACTATTATATCATAGTGTTAATATGAACATGTAAATAGTTACATGTTTTCTTCTTACCTAAAAGAAGAAGGGGGAAAAACTATTATGAATAAGCCGTCATTGAAAAAAGTGACTTCTGCAGAAATTGAAGTTGCCACACCGATGGTTGTTGGCCACACAAAACTTGGAAGACGACAGTTTATTCCAATCAAAGGTGGGAAAATAACCGGAGAGATAAATGGCAACATTATAGACGGTGGAGCCGACTCGCAAATCATTCGTGCTAACGGACGAACAGATTTATCTGCCCGTTACGTTATCGAAACGAACGATGGTGAACTTATTTATATCGAAAATAACGGTATACGCCAAGTGAGCGAGCGTTTTAGAGATCGTGCCTCAAAAGGAGAGATTATTGATCCTGAGCACGTTTATTTCCGCACAGTCCCGACGTTTGAAACAAGCAGTGAGAAATACGAATGGCTTGAAAATTCCCTGTTTGTTGGAGCGGCTCTTCGTACAGAGACAAAGGTAGTATTAGATATCTACAAGGTACTTTAATCAAGAAGGAGAGAGAAATATGGAAAACTTTATTGGAAATCACATGATTTATACGTATGAAAACGGTTGGGAATATGAAATGTATATTAAGAATGACCATACAATTGATTATCGGATTCATAGCGGAATGGTTGGTGGACGCTGGGTACGTGATCAAGAAGTTGATATTGTAAAATTGACAAAAGGCGTTTATAAAGTATCATGGACAGAGCCAACAGGAACAGATGTATCCCTTAACTTTATGCCTGAAGAAAAACGCATGCACGGCATTATTTTCTTCCCAAAATGGGTACATGAACATCCAGAGATTACGGTTTGTTACCAAAACGATCACCTTGATTTAATGAAAGAGTCAAGAGAAAAATATGAAACATATCCAAAATATGTTGTACCTGAATTTGCAGACATTACGTATCTTAAAAACGTTGGAAAAGATAACGAAAACATAATTTCAAAAGCTCCATATGAAGGAATGACAGACGATATTCGTGCTGGAAAACTTCAATAAGTATGAAAAAAGCCAAGTACATGTACTTGGCTTTTTTAGTGTATTTTATTTTCAGAATAGTTTTATTATAATGAGAGGAGAAAAACTGCAGAATTTGTCATCTTTTTTGTGCAAACTCTAAAAGAGAAAAGAGGGATGTTCATGAAAATTGTTCAGTTTGAAGTCTTGAGAGAACGAAGAAAGAGGCGCCGACGGATAAAGGTCGCTGAAATCGGAGTCATTTTTCTTCTTTTATTGGCCGAGCTCTTTCTTGTATGGAACGGAGATTTTATGATGCATGAGGCATTTGAAAGGGGAAACGCACTTTATTATACCCTTATTCTTCTTTCGCCTTTTTGTCCCATTTTGATGCTTTTTCTATTTTTAAGAGTTTTTAAGCAAAAAGAGAGACGTTTATCATAAAATGGTCCATATTATCTAATAACGAAAAAAGCCCTGACTAAAAGTCAGGGCTTTTTTGTATTATATACCAAGCAATGAAAGAATATATGTCCATAAGCTAATAAGTACAAGTAAAAATAAACTATATTTAAGCGTCATTGTAAGCAGTTTAGATTCTTGACCTGTTTCTTTAACAGCAGCTGTTGCAATCGCAATAGACTGTGGTGAAATAAGCTTAGCCATAACACCTCCGCTCGTATTAGCTGCTAGAAGAAGTGATGAGCTTGTGCCAATTTGAGCGCCTGTTACCACTTGTAAGTTACCAAATAGCGCATTGTTGCTAACAACAGAGCCTGTAATAAAAACGCCAATCCAGCCTAGCACAGGAGAGAGAAGGGGAAAGATATCACCTGTTTTAGCTAGCGCAAGCCCAATAGAAGAAGAAAGACCAGCAAAATTGGCAAGATTTGCAAAGCCCATAATCAAGCAGATTGTTACAATCGGAAGCCAGAGCTCTTTTACGGTTTCACGAAGTCCTTCCCACGTTTTTTTCCCATTCATATTACGACTTAAAAGGGCTGTTAACAATACGGCAATAAAGATAGCTGTACCTGTTGCCGCTAAAATATCAAATTTGAATATGGCATCAAGCGGCATTTTTTCAGCTGAGATAGGCGGTATTTTCATAACCTCTTGATCTAAGTTAGGAATGTGAATCATCAGCGTTGTTTTCGCTAGAGAACCACCTTCTGCAAAAAGAGACTTAAAAGCAGGTAAGCTCCATAGCATAATCATGATTGTTAAAATATAAAAAGGTGACCATGCAAGCACAATATCTTTAAATGAGAAATGAGGTTGTGTGCTGATTTTTTCTTCTTTGTTTTCTCGATAAATATGTTTTGGCTGCCATTTTCGAAGGAAAATGGCTAGAGCTGTCATGCTGAGAAGAGCAGGAATGATGTCGGCAAGTTCTGGACCTAAAACGAACATTGTTAACATTTGAAAAATTGAGAAAACTAAACTTACAACAAGAAGTGCTGGAAGCGTCTCTTTAATTCCTCTCCACTTGTCTAAGATGAATACAAGTAAAAAGGGAATGATAAAAGAAATGAAAGGGAGAATGAAAATAAGCGTATGTGATAAGTCCAATGTTTTTAGATTTCCCATTTGTGCTCCTACAATAACAGGAATGCCAATAGCTCCAAATGCTCCAGAAGCAGCATTTGCAATTAAACAAAGCATAGCAGCTTTCAGTGGACGAAAACCAAGTTCTGTGAGCAGAGCTGCACAAATAGCAATTGGAACGCCAAAGCCTGCTGCTCCTTCTAAAAAGGCATTAAAGCTAAATCCGATTAATAGCACTTGCAGGCGTTGATCTCTTGAAATGTTAGCAATACTGCCTTGTATAATCGCAAACTTTCTAGACTTCACGGCAATTTTATATAACCAAACAGCCACAATAATGATGTAGCCAATTGGCCAAAGTCCGTTCGCGATGCCTTGTACAATCGCTGCTAATGCTTTTGTGATTGGCATATGAAAGCCAATCACAGAAACACAAGCACTAATAAGTAAGGTAAGAAGGGCGGCTATGACGCCCTTCATTTTAAATAAGGTGAGTGAGAGCAAAAAGAATAGTACAGGTAGAGCTGCAAGTAGTGCTGATAAATAAACATTATCTAAAGGATTATAGTTTTGAACCCACATGATGACCCACTCTTTCTTTTACGTTATTTTGTTACTTCTTCAAAGTGTGGAGCTAAAATCTCTTTTAATACATGTGCACTATGAGCAAACTTTTCTTCTTCTTCCTTATTTAAATCAAGTTCTACAATTTCTCGAATTCCATCTCGATTAATAATGGCTGGAACCCCGATATAGACGTTTTCTTCGTTATATTCACCTTCTAAGAGGGCAGATACGGTTAATATGCTGTTTTCATTGCGCAAAATAGCTTTTGTAATGCGGACAAGTCCCATCGCAATGCCATAGAAGGTAGCACCTTTACTTTCAATGATTTGATAAGCAGCGTCACGTACGTTTGTAAAAAGTTCATCTAAATCTTCTAATTGGTATTCTTCATTACGTTCAATCATTTTAAGAACAGGGATGCTGCCAACATCAGCAGAGCTATAAACAGGGAGCTCGCTATCGCCGTGTTCTCCAATAATATAAGCATGCACATTTTTAGGAGCAACATTGAAATATTCACCAAGAAGGAAGCGGAAGCGAGCCGTATCTAAAATTGTGCCAGAACCGATTACGCGTTCTTTTGGCAAGCCGCTAAATTTCCAAGTTGCATAGCTTAAAATGTCTACTGGGTTTGTTGCGACAAGAAAGATGCCATCAAATCCGCTAGCCATTACGTTATCAACAATGTTTTTAAAGATTTTTAAGTTTTTTTCAACAAGATCAAGGCGAGTTTCGCCAGGTTTTTGGTTAGCCCCTGCACAAATCACGACAAGGTCTACGTTTTTACAATCTTCATAATTACCAAATCGAACGTGAGTCGGATGAGGAGCGAAAGCTTTTCCGTGATTAAGATCCATCACATCTCCCATTGCTTTCTTTTCATTCAAGTCAATCATAATTAGTTCATCTGCAATACCTTGGTTTACAAGAGCAAAAGCATAGCTTGATCCTACAAATCCTGTTCCAATTAATGCGACGCGGTTTACTTTTTCCATGAATAACTCATCCTTTCTGACGTTAAGAAAATGTATAAATTTGTTTGTGAATCATTTCACAATTAAATCATACATTATATTTTTATAGTTGACAACAAACAAAATCCAATCATTTTGTCTAATTTGTGAATAATATCACAAATTGATTTTATTCTTTAAAAATAAAGAAGAAACAATATTACGTTTTCCTCGAAAAACCAAAAAATAAACATCAATCAGTTGAAAGGGAAGAATAACCTAATAAAAAGAACAGTAATTCAAGAAAACTATGTTCTAAATGATATTAAATAAAAAAACTCAAAGAAAATTCTTTGAGCAAAAATTAACGACTTGAAAATAATAAACTAATACCAAGTAGTCCAAAAACCGTTCCTTTTGTATATTTTAAAACATGCTGAAAGCGTAAGCTTTGAATAAACTTTTGACCAAGCTTAGAAGCAAAGAAAGCAATGATACTAAAAATGATCAACGTTTCGATAATAAAAATAAAACCAAATAAGAGCATTTGTAAATTCATATGTCCGAGCTCTGGACGTACAAATTGAGGAAGAAACGTCAAGAAAAACAGGGCACATTTGGGATTCGATAAATTCATAATCATACCTTTTCGAAAATAGTGTTCTTGCTTTTTATGAGAAAGCACCACTAATGGATTCTTTTCTCGGAAAGCTTGAAAAGCTAAGTAGAGAAGATAAATGACCCCAACGATTTTTAAAATGTTAAAAGCAAGAAAAGAGCTTGCAAAAATAACGGAAAGACCAAAAGAGGCAAGCAGCGTATGAAATACTGTTCCTGTAATGGATCCTGCAACAGTTTGCAGTCCTGCTTTTTGTCCTGAAGATAGGCTTTGGGTAAGAACAAAAAGCATGTCTTGACCTGGGATAAGGACAATCGTGACGGATACAAGTATGTAGGGTAAAAGCCATGAAAGTTCCATATTTTTTTCTCCTTTCTTTTTATTCAGCTTTTTTATTCTAATTTCTTTCGACAATCTTCTCAAGAGTATCAGATAATGAATTAATATAGTAGTTTGGTGAAGGATTGAAGGGAACTTTGTCACGTATTGTTTTAAACGAAAGAGCAAGCATGATAAAATGAAAAAATAACCATAAAATAAGAAGTGAAAGTAGAGGATACAGCGATGAAAAGAGAACCATCTTTTGCAACAGGCTGCTTTTATGGAATACTGATGTCGATTCCACTTTGGTTAATCATTTTATGGGGCGTAAAAAAATGGATTCTATCATAAACATCAATATAGAATGCACAGAAAGAATCCTGCTTCTTGTTTTATAGCAGGATTCTTTTTAGTAGAAAAAGGGAAGAAGTTAGAGAAAATATAGGTTGAAGGGTGTAGAACAGGATGGGATCAATTATAAAAAGACGAAATATTATTAAATTTACGAATGGAAAGACAATAAACATAGAAGATTCTGTTGTTACAGAATTTCCAGTTACAATCAAAGTAAATGAAAAAGAATTTATGACAATGGTATGCACACCTCAGTATATAGAGGATATGGTAATTGGCTATTTAGCTTCTGAACGAGTGATTCAGTCCTACAAAGATATTAAAAACTTATGGATTCAAGAAAAAGAAGGATTTGTTCATGTTGAAATTGAAAATCTTCATACATATTATGAAACCTTTCAAAACAAGCGCTATATTACATCATGCTGTGGAGGAAGTCGACAAGGTTTCGTTTTTACAACAGATGCGCTTACGGCTAAGAAGATAAACTCCAATCATGTAAGCGTTACCCCTGAGGAATGTATTCATTTTATGAATAAGCTCCAAAATAGTGCAGATACGTTCAAACATACAGGAGGCGTTCACAATGCCGCTCTTTATGACCAAAACGGCTTCTCTCTAGAAAGAATGGATATTGGGAGGCACAATGCCCTAGATAAAATCTACGGCTATTGCTTAAAGAACAACATTGACTTACATGGGAAAATTGTGGCTTTTAGCGGTCGAATCTCTTCTGAAATTTTGCTTAAAGCAAATAAGATAGGCTGTGAGGTTTTACTATCTAAATCTGCTCCAACCGAGCTAGCGCTAGAACTTGCAGAAGAGCTTGAGATGACAACCGTCGGCTTCATTCGAGGAGAGGACTTTAATGTTTATACAGGAAGCGAACGCATTATTTTTTCTTCCTAAAAAGAAATCTTTTCTGGATATGGATAGCTGTATAAAGCCTCTTTTAATTTGAGATGAAAAAAGAGAAAGGATTATAATGAGAGCTAGAATGGTTCAGTAAGTGAATTGTTTTTTTAGAAAGAGGAGAATTGGAGTTCAAGAGAAAAGGGGAGAAATGATGGAAAAGACGGTTGGAGTTACAATTAATGGGGAACAACATAAAGTTCAGCAAGGGACAAGGCTCTTAGATTATTTACTAGCTCAAAATATCCCCCATCCTCATGTTTGCTATTCCGAAACGTTAGGTCCCATTCAAACATGTGATACATGTATGTGTGAAATTAATGGCGATATTATGCGAGCTTGTTCTACTGAAGCTAAAGAAGGAATGGAGATTTTAACTTCATCTGAACGTGCCAAAGCTTCTCAGAAAGAAGCAATGGATCGCCTGTTGGAAAATCATTTATTATACTGCACAGTTTGTGATAACAACAATGGAAACTGTCGTGTACATAATACAGCAGAACAGCTTGAGATTGAACATCAAACACGCCCGTTTCGTGAAAAAGGCTATGAAAAGGATCATTCTCATCCTTTTTACCGCTATGATCCAGATCAGTGTATTTTATGTGGGAGATGTGTAGAAGTTTGCCAGGACGTTCAAGTGAACGAAACGCTGACAATTGATTGGGAACGGAAAATGCCGCGTGTTCTATGGGACAATGGAAAAAGTATTAACGAGTCTTCTTGTGTATCCTGTGGCCAATGTGTCACTGTTTGTCCATGTAATGCTCTAATGGAAAAATCGATGATTGGAGAAGCTGGATTTTTAACAGGGATGTCAGAAAAAATATTAGATCCAATGATTGATCTTGTGAAAGAAGTAGAGCCAGACTACAAGACTGTTTTTGCTTTATCAGAAGTAGAAGCAGCAGCCCGAGAAAAACGAACAAAGAAAACCAAAACAGTATGTACTTTCTGTGGTGTTGGATGTTCATTTGAAGTATGGACAAAAGGCCGAGAAATTTTAAAGATTGAACCAACAGAACAGGCTCCTGTTAACAGTATTTCGACCTGTATTAAAGGGAAATTCGGCTGGGATTTTGTAAATAGCGATGAACGCCTAACAACGCCTCTAATTCGAAAAGGCGATCAGTTCGTTCAAGCATCTTGGAATGAAGCTCTTACGCTCATTGGAGAAAAGCTCACGTTTATAAAAGAAAAATACGGTGGAGATGCCCTTGGATTTGTAAGCTCTTCTAAAACGACAAATGAAGAAGCATATTTAATTCAGAAGCTTGCGCGTCAAGTTTTTGAAACAAACAATGTTGACAACTGCTCCCGCTACTGTCAATCTCCTGCCACAAATGGATTGCTTGCAACTGTTGGCTATGGAGGAGACTCTGGCACAATTCAAGATATTGAGAATGCTGGTCTTGTAATTACTATTGGCGCAAATCCAACAGAAGGACATCCTGTATTAGCAACCCGTGTCAAAAGCGCTCGTAAACTTCGCGGCCAAAAGCTCATTGTAGCTGACCTTAGAAAACACGAATTAGCGGAACGCTCAGATTTATTTCTTCGCCCGAAACAAGGAACAGACTATGTATGGTTAACGGCTCTTGCAAAATATATGATTGACAAAGGATGGCATGATGAAAAATTCATCCGAGAGCGTATTGACAATTATGAAGAATATATAGAGCTCTTAGACAAATATACGCTTGATTATGCATCAGAAGTGACAGGTCTCTCTAAAGAAACGCTTCACAATACAGCAAAAATGATTTATGAAGCGGATGGAACCTGTATTCTTTGGGGAATGGGCGTGACGCAAAATATCGCAGGATCCCACACGTCAGGAGCAATTGTGAACCTTCTGCTTGTAACAGGTAATTTTGGACGAACAGGAACAGGCGCTTATCCGCTTCGGGGGCACAATAATGTACAAGGGTCCTGTGATATGGGTGCACTTCCACAGTCACTTCCTGGAAATGAACCCCTTACAGATGATGAAGCAAGACAAAGGTTTGAAGAGGCTTACGGAGTGTCTATTTCAAAAGAAAGCGGCTTAACGAACGTAAATATGTTAGTAGGAGCGCAAGCAGGGAGTTTAAAAGGCATTTATTTAATAGGAGAAGATATGGCCTTAGTTGATGCAAATGCAGAGCATGTTCAGGACGCACTGAGTAATCTAGATTTCTTTGTTGTGCAAGATTTGTTTTTTACAAAAACGGCTCAGTTTGCAGATGTGATTTTACCAGCTTCACCGTCCCTTGAAAAAGATGGAACGTTTACAAATACAGAACGAAGAATCCAACGTCTTTACCAAGCGATCGAACCATTAGAAGATTCTAAACCAGACTGGTGGATTATTCAAGAAATAGCAAACAGATGCGGGGCTCAGTGGAATTATCACCATCCAAGCGATATTATGGATGAAATTGCTCGCCTTTGCCCAAACTTTGCAGGTGTTTCATATGAGAGATTAGAAGGATGGAAGAGTCTTATATGGCCTGTTCAACACAGTGGGAAAGACGAGCCGCTTCTCTATACAAAACGCTTCAATTTTCCAGATGGAAAGGCACGGTTCTCACTCAAAGAATATGTACCTCCACTCCAGTTTCCAAAAGAGTATGACTTAACGTTAAATAATGGCCGGCTTTTAGAACAATTTCATGTTGGCAATATGACAAACAAATCGAAAGGCATTCAGTATAAGCTTCCTGAAGTATTTGTGGAAGTTTCTCCACATCTGGCAGCAGAGAGAGGAATAAAGGATGGTTCACTCGTTCGCCTCCGCTCTCCATATGGGGCGATTAAACTTCATGCCCTTATTACAGATCGTGTTGAAGGAAATGAACTTTATGTGCCCATGCACTCTGTTCAGCATGAAAATGCCGTCAACCTTTTAACAGGAACGGCAGGAGATCTTCAAACCCAAACTCCTGCCTATAAGCAAACAAAAGTAAAGATGGATGTTTTAGCAGAAAACGGGGAAAAGCCGCTTCCGTCTTACAATCACCGTTATGCCAAACGTCATCCTCAGCTTGGGGTTGAAGTTGAGCGAAAATGGAAGCGCGATGATTATGAACCGATTGCAGATCAAAACGAACCTGTAAGAAAAGAAACAAACGTCAGAGGGGGAGTATAATGGCGAAACCTATTACAAAAATTGAAAAACCAGTATTAACAGAAGAGGAAGAGCAAGAAAGAATCCTTCAAGAAGTGCTTCACGAACTTTCTAAAAACGTGGGTGGTATGAAAGAAACGATGATATTACTTCAAGAGCTTCATAAGAGTGGGATATTAGGAGCAGTTAATCACCTTGTAGAAGCCAAAGAAGACGTCACGAAAATTGCTGTTGAGCAAATGCTTCGTCCCCCTGTGACAAATGCCATTAATAATGCTATGGCAGCAGCAGGAGTGCTAACAGATGTTGATCCTCAAACAACAGAAAAGCTTGCAAGCGGGTTTGCCAAAGGATTGCAAAAGGCGGAAGAAGGATTAAAAGAGGAGAAAAAAATGAGTATGTTTGAACTCGCTCGGTCATTGAAAGATCCAGATGTTAATCGGGCAATTAAATTCTCTCTAAACTTGTTAAAAGGAGTAGGAGAGGGCCTAAAAGAAAAATAGAAAGCTTTGCCGCTTCTTTATAAGGAGCGGCATTTTAATGAAAAAGAAATAAAAGATGGATGATGATGTTTAGCTCTCTATCTAAGGAGGAATGTGGTATAGGAAAGGAGCTGGCATTATGCGTTTAAAATATATTTTTCTCATGAAAGAAATCTTTCACTACATTCAAAAGAAAACAACTCGTTGTTAACAGATTGAAAGAACAAATGATTGGAAAATATAGTATAATAAAATAGAGAGATAGAAAATAAAGAAAAGATTGATTCGAAAGCATATTAGATACACTTTAGCTTATATGATAGAGAAAAGCTACTATCTTGGATTCAGCCCTCTTCTATCGTTTACGAAGGGAGAAAGTCATTGATGGATGATAATTTTCTCGAATTTCTTGCAAATCTTCTTCCTCCCATTTGGAGTAGAAAACCTCTAACAACACAAGAAAAAATCAATGAAAACATAAAAAAACTTCGAAATGTTCCGTGGTTTCAATCATTATTCGCTTCCTATATGGATATTTTCACCACTAATTGTTATGTTCGCTTTTCCATCGGTTTACAAAATGTAGAGAATTTATTAAAAAGTGAGCGAAAACAGAAAATGTTTAGAGAAGATTTAGTTCATACTCTACAAAAAATTAGAATGTCACAGCAACGGAAGAGGAAACAGTAATCATCTAATGAAGGAAAAATGCTTAAAGGATATACCCACTTCTATAATAAATAACACTTCCATCCTCTTGATTCTTGAATACCCCGCTCGAAGTGGAAGTGAACATTAAAGAGTAAGGTGTGTGAATATTGGAGACGATTATGGAGCTAAGGAATATTACAAAGTATTATAGAAACAAACTAGTTTTAGAAAACGTTTCTTTCTCAATACATAAGAGGCAAATTATCGCGCTTGTTGGAAAAAATGGGTCTGGTAAAAGTACCTTATTAAAAATTATAGGAGGATTGATCAAGCCAGACAGCGGGGAAGTGTACAAACTGGCATCTCCTTTAAAAATGGGGTATGTTCCTGAAATTACTCCTTCTCGTATTCCATTCACTCTAGAAGAATATCCTATTCATATGGGAAAGATTAGAGGGATGGATAAACAACACTTAAGACAGCGAATTGATTGTTTACTAGAAATGTTTCATTTACAAGCAGACCGCCGAACAGCTATTGCCGAGTTATCTAAAGGAATGAAACAGAAGGTGATCATTATGCAGTCGCTGATTGAGGAGACAGATTTCCTTATATTAGACGAGCCCTTATCTGGACAAAAGCGCAAAGTGATGTGGAAACGATTCTCTTGTCTTTAAAACAAAGAGGATTAAATATTATTTTTACGTGTCATGAAACGAAATTAATAGAAAACCTAGTGGATAGACTCCTATGTATCAAGAATCACCAGATTGTTCAGACTAGTGTTCCTGTTCATGCTGACATCGGAGGAAACAAACTTGTTTTTAAAATTCTTGCGCAAACATCATTAAAAGAAGTACTTCCTCTTATGAAAATTCAACAACAGCATGATTTGAGTTCTAATGTGAATGAGATAGAGGCTATTGTCAAGCCAGAAGATACAGATAAACTCTTAAGAGAACTTTTGCAAAGAGGGGCCTCTATTAAGAAGCTTTTCCCTATAAATGAAGAAAACGAGAAATTGTATAGCCATTTTTAGAGGAGAGGAGAATTAAAGACAATGAAGGGCTTATTACACTATCACTTTCACAATTACTTAAGATCTCATCGATACATTCCTCCTCTTTCCCTTTACATCTTGTCTCTTGTTATCAATTATACATATACACCAAATCCGATATTAGACAGTTACTCCTTTACGTCTTTACTCCTTTTCTTTATGATGGGATGGTTTACAGTCACCATATTTCATGCCGAAGATGAAGGGCAAAAAAGGATTACAGTGCTACATTGCAGAAATCTAAGAAAATATTATTTATCTTTATTTACAATGTGCATCCTTATTGGGTTTTGTCTCAGCTTTATTTCAGTAGCTTATCCAATCGTTTTTAACGCGTTTGGTGTAGAAACGCGAGTACTACATCTTATAATGGGTTTTTTGTCTCATTTTAGTTTATCCCTCTTAGCCCTTTCACTTTCCGCTCTCTTTACAAGGGAACTTATACAAAATCAAAGCAATACATGGTGGGGAGTTCTTGGTGTTCTTGTTATATCTGTCGCCATTTCTACTTTGAAAGATACGATAAACGGATTTATATGGTTCTTCATTTCTCGTTAGAAATCATGAGTTCAGAAGATAATATGAAGTCTATACCTGTCTTATTTTGGGGGCAGTTCAGTTGGATTTTTCTCTATGCTTTTCTATTAATAGGACTCTTCTTTTGGATAATGAAGAGTAAACATCCCTTGTAAAAAAACGAGGAGAAAGCAAGACGCTTTCTCCTTGGGGTTTAAAGCGGGCCTATTTCATTAAATGGCCAAAAGCGAAATACTGCTTGTCCTTGAATGCTTTTCATAGAAAGTAAACCGAAAATCCGACTATCTTTGCTTATTGGACGATTATCGCCAAGAACAAATACATATCCTTCAGGGACCACTTTCTTACCCGTTTTTTCTTCTAGAGTAAAGTCTTCTGTCCAATGCTGGCTAATCGATTCTTGTTTGGCTACAGAATTTAAATAGTCTTCTGAATAAGCTTTTCCATTCACATAAAGGGTATCATTTTTCATTTCTACCGTATCTCCAGGAAGGCCAATTACGCGTTTAATATAACGATCATCAGAGTCTGGAGCATCAAAGACGATGGTATCAAATCGATCTATATCACTCAGTTTACTCACAATCACACGATTATCATTTTGAATAGTTGGCATCATAGATTCTCCATGAACCGTGTATGGAGAAAAGATGAAATTGCGCGCGATTAACGCAATCACAATAGCAAAGCCAAACACTTTGATCCAAGAGAAGATTTCTTTACGTTTTTCCAATCATTTCACATCCTTAAAGCAACAGATTCTTTATTATGTTACCACAAATTCCATAGATAGGAAACGGAGAAATAGGATGAAAGAACTAAATCTTGTATTAATGACAGAAGAGGAGTTTCATATATTTATAGAAAGCGAAGTTTCTCGCTATGCGGAAAGTCTTTGTAAATATAAAGGATTACAGAGAGAAGAGGCACTGAAAAAAGCTCACTTTGAAACACAACGTCTTCTTCCTCATGGAATAAAAACGCCCTTTCATATTTTTTATCGTTGCTGTAATTGGACTGAGGACGTTGGAACACTTTGGATATATGCTAATGAGAAAAAGAAGCAGGCTTTTATTTATCAAATTACGATTTTTGAAGGTTATCAAAGAAAAGGATATGGGAAAGCTACATTAAGGGAAATAGAGAAGATGCTTAGAAAACAAAAAATCGACACCCTCTCGCTGAACGTCTTTTATGAAAACCAGCGGGCTTACCACCTTTACAAAGAAATGGGATTTAAAACCGTCAGTATGACGATGAAGAAAGAATTATGAAATAAAGGATGAAAACAGAATAGAAAAGGGTATAAGAATAATAAGAAATGTGTAAAGGAGCGATAGTAAAATGGATATTAAACAAAACGAAGAATCTTTTTATATTGGTGAGGAAGAAGGAAAAAAAGCAGAACTACATTTTACAATAGAGGGAGAAACCATTGTGGTAGACCACACTTTTGTCTCAGATGAACTAAGAGGTCAAGGAGTGGCAGGAAAACTGCTCCATCAAGTTGTGCAAATGGCTCGAGAACAAAATAAAAAGATTACGCCAACGTGTTCTTATGCTAAGAAAAAGCTGCAAGATACGAAAGAGTATCATGATGTCCTGTCGTAAAAAAAGGGGGAAATAAAATGAAATATGTGATTATCGGTGGAGATGCAGCAGGAATGAGTGCTGCGATGCAAATCGTCCGCAATGATCAAGAGGCGGAGGTCATCACCTTTGAAAAAGGAGAAATTTACTCCTACGGTCAGTGTGGTCTTCCTTATGTGATTGGTGGGAAAGTTCCCTCAACCAATGACTTGATTGTACGCAGTGTTGATACGTTTCGAGAGAAATATGGCATTAACGCTTATACACATACAGAAGTCAAAAAGGTAGATGAAAAAGAGAAAAAGGTTTATGGCATACATACAAAAACAGGAGAAGGGTTTTCCCACTCCTATGATAAACTGCTCATTGCGACAGGGGCCAGTCCAAATCAACCTGATTGGCCTGGTGTAGAGCTAGGGCATGTTCATCTGTTAAAAACGATTCCAGATGCCAAAAAGATTCAAGAAAGTCTTCAGGATGAGATTCAGAATGTCACCATTGTAGGTGGAGGTTATATTGGGCTTGAAATGGCTGAAAACTTTCTCCAATTAGGAAAAAGAGTACGTATTATTCAACGAGAAGGACAGCTTGCTTCTCTGTTTGATGAAGATATGGCTACACATATCCACGAAAAGGCAAAGCGAAAAGGGATCGAGCTTTGCTTAGAAGAAGATGTAGAAGCACTGATTGGGGAAGAGAACGTGCGGGAAATTCACACGAATAAAGGCACGTATGAAACAGATCTTGTGCTGCTTGCAACAGGGGTTCATCCTAATACGCGCTTTCTAGAAGGAAGCGGTGTAAAGGTGGGAATAAAGGGAGCAATTGAAGTGAACGCCTATATGGAAACGAACGTAAAAGATATTTATGCGGCAGGCGACTGTGCCCTTCACTATCATCGTATCAAACAGAAAAATGACTATGTTCCGCTTGGCACAACGGCTAACAAACAAGGAAGAATAGCGGGATTAAATATGCTAGAGAAAGGGGTTCCTTTTCAAGGGATTGTAGGTTCTTCGATTATTCAATTTTTCGAGCTAACGCTTGGAAGAACCGGTTTAACCGAAAAGGAAGCAAAAGAGCTTCACTTCCCATATGAGGTGATTGCTTTCCAATCTAAAAGCCATGCAGGATACTATCCACAAGCAGAGGATTTTTATCTCAAACTTCTTTATCGAAAAGATAGCGGCATGCTTTTAGGGGGACAAATCATCGGAAAGCAAGGAGTAGATAAACGGATAGATGTGCTCGCTACCGCTCTTTACCACAAGATGACTGTTCATGAACTTGAAGATTTAGATTTAAGCTATGCTCCTCCTTACAATAGTGTATGGGATCCGATTCAACAGGCAGTAAAAAGGCGATCATCGAAGTAGAGAGGTATTAAAGGACCATAAAAAGAGGAAGAGACCTGTCATGGTCTCTTCCTCTTTTTGCTTAACTTGCAAGCATGCCCAAATATTCCTTCAGTGCTTTATACGTTGAAGTAATCATCGCAGGAGAAAACTGATTTGGATATACTTCTGTGTTCTGATTTGATGAATAGTCTGTCGGATATGGCTCTACCGGAAGGCCGACGTTATGAAAGTGGTTGACAGCACGCGGCATATGATAAGCAGAGGTTACGAGAATCGGTTTTTGAAAATGCTCTTTCTTTAATAACTCTTTTGTATATTTCGCATTTTCTTCTGTGTTGCGACTTTTCGTTTCTACGAAAATCGCATCTTGTTCAATGCCTAAACTGACTAGCTGACGTTTTGCAATATCGGCTTCACTTCCGTTATCAGGATAAACCGTGCCTCCAGAAATAACAATAGGCAATCCTGTTTGATTATGTAGTCGAGCCACTGTTAGTAAGCGATTTGCTGCACTTCCATAGAGATGACCTTTGCCATCGATATCAGGAGTATCAAATGTTGCCCCGCCTCCAAGCATGACGATCACATCTCCTGATACTTCTTTTGGAGGAGTGTATTGCTTCTCTAACGTGTGAATTAAAAAGTGACCTGTAAAAGGAATAAAGAAAAGATACAGTAAGAAAGATAACAAAAGGAAGCAACGAGCTAGCACTTTATCCCGTCGATACGCAAATAAGCCAAGTAAAAGCGTTCCTGTAACAAATAAACCAGGAGGAAGAACAAACCCATATAAAAATTTAATAACATAAATCATTCCAATATCCGCCTTTATTTCAAAAGTCTTGATGCCGCTTCTATTATAGCTCATTTTTCCTTTCAGATTGATGTCATTTGAAATTTTAACAAACCTTTTACGAAATTCCTTATCAAAAGAATTATAGGCACCAGGAAAAGCGTTTTTGTAATTTTTATCAAACATAAGAATAAGAAAAAATTGACATAATTAACACTAGGTACTAATATTAAGTAATAAAATCTAGTCATATTATAGGGGGAAGTAAATCATGAAATCTACAGCTAAAATCACAGCCATTGGGCACTATTTACCACAACGAGTTTTATCGAATGAAGATTTAGAAAAAATGATGGACACAAGTGATGAATGGATTGTTCAGCGAACAGGGATGAAAGAAAGACATATTGCAGGAGAAGAAGAATTCTCTTCTGATTTAGCGATTAAGGCCATTGAAAATTTGATTCATCAATATGACAAAACAGTAGAAAATGTAGATTTGATTATCGTTGCTACCACAACTGCGGACTATGCTTTTCCAAGCGTAGCATGCCGCATTCAACACTATTTTGATATTAAAGAGACCGGTGCTTTCGATTTGAACGCGACATGTGCTGGTTTTACGTATGGGCTTCATCTTGCCAACAGTCTTATCACATCAGGTCTTCACAAAAAGATACTTGTTGTGGCTTCTGAAACGCTGTCTAAAGTAACGAACTATGAAGATCGTTCAACAGCTGTTTTGTTCGGTGATGGGGCAGCGGCTTTCCTTGTGGAATATAGTGAAGAAAATCCAAGCTTTATCAGTGTACATATGGGCACAAGAGGAGAAGGGGGCATACATCTTTATCGTAAAACATTTGCTGATAAAATTGACGGAGCTTCCCTTGATCCTAGTGGGAAAATGGTACAAAACGGACGGGAAGTGTATAAATGGGCCACGCGTACAGTACCAAAAGGAATGGAAACATTACTAGAAAAAGGGGAAATGACAAAACAAGACTTAGACTGGTTTATTCCTCATAGTGCCAATCTGAGAATGATTGAATCTATTTGTGAGAAAGTGGACTTTCCCGTTGAAAAAACGCTAACAAGTGTAGAGAAATGCGGAAATACCTCATCTGTTTCTATTCCACTTGCTATTGGCCTTGGTGTTCAAGAAGGAAAAGTAAAAAAGGGCGATCATATGCTTCTTTATGGATTCGGAGGAGGATTAACACATCTCGGTCTTCTGATTCAATGGGACATTTAAATATTAGTCTGTTTTCTTAGGGCTTGTTGCTCATGATGTATAGAGATTTACTTACTTTTTTGTGCTAATATTTAATATATGGATTATTTAACCAAATGAGCGAGATACTTAAAAGGATGATAGATAAAGGGGAGGGATGTAAAGAAAATGACATCGGGGGAATTAAAAATGAAACAAAATGTAGGTACCAAAGAAGCGATTAAAAGATGGGGGGCATTCGCAGATACATATTCAAAAAATCATACTGAACAAGGAGACCTTCATAAAGAAGTCTTTTTAAACCCGACTTTATTTTCCCTTATGGGGAATGTAAAAAACAAAAAAGTTTTAGATGCAGGATGTGGTGAAGGGTATTTAAGCAGGATTTTATCCAAGTCTGGTGCGACTGTAACAGCAATAGACTATACGCCAAGAATGATAGAAATTGCGAAAGAAAGAACTCCAAATGATTTGTTAATTGATTATGAACAAGGTAATTGCGAGGACTTAAATACTCTAGGAGATAAAAGTTTCGATTTAATAGTGTCCAATATGGTGATTCAAGACCTTGCGAATTATGAAAAAGCATTTCAAGAAATGTATCGGTTATTAGTAGATGGAGGACATTTTATTTTTTCGATATTGCATCCTTGTTTCGTTACTCCCGAATGTGGTTGGGAAAAAACAGAAAGCGGAGAAAAGTTACATTGGAACGTAGATCAATATTTTTATGAAGGTGCGTATGAACAAGGTTTAGGTGATCAAGAAAAAATGCTGTTCTTTCATAGAACATTGACAAGTTATATCAATACTTTAATCAAAACGGGTTTTGTTTTAGAAAGCATTGTAGAACCTATACCGTCAAAAGAAATGCTAAAAAAATATCCTTCATTTGAAGAAGATTTTAGATGTGCTGACTTTATAGTGTTTAAATTAAAAAAATAAATGAATGACAATATAAAGTGTACAACGAACGGGTCACTTTAGTTCGATAACGATTATAGCCATTTCCTTGTTGGATATGGCTTTTTTATATTTCTTGTACTTCACCGTTATGTAATTCGAATTATGACAAACACTTTATTTTTAAACCCTTTCTATGGCAGTATTCTAGCCCCTACTTGGAAGGTGGTCAAAATAGCCACAATCTATACGAAAACAATCAAGCATTAAAAAGGAGTCCATATCACCTCCTTTTTAATGACTTTTTCGTTGAACAATCCATAACATCATAAACGAAATTATGATAATCGTTCCTACCCAACACCAAGCAAGCGTCATGTTACCTGAATCTAGCGCAACATAAATGGCCGTTGGAATCGTTTGTGTCACTCCCGGAATATTTCCTGCAAACATAAGAGTTGCTCCAAACTCTCCAAGAGCCCGGCAAAAACTTAAAATCCCTCCGGAAATCAATGCGTTTTTAGCGAGAGGAAGGGTAATATGGAGAAAAACTTTCCACTCCGATGCTCCGTCCATGCGAGCGGCTTCCTCAATAGAAGCCTCAACACTTGCAAATCCGACTTTTGCAGACTGATACATAAGAGGAAAAGCGACAACAGCAGAAGCAATAACGGCTGCCCACCAAGTGAAAATTAACGATTGACCAAAAAGTGACTGGATAACTTCTCCTATGAAACTATGTTTACCAAAGATAATGATTAGAAGAAATCCAACAACGGTTGGAGGCAAAACAAGAGGAAGCATTAGGGCTGTTTCAACAATCGCTTTTCCACGAAAGGACCTCCGTGCAAGTCCTTGCCCTGCAAGTATTCCTGCCACTAATACAACGACCCATGCAACAATGGCTACTTCTAGAGAAAGAGAAATAGGGATCCAAAATTCAGAAAATGTAAGGTTACTTAGCTGAGAATCCATATTCTTTTAACACATTCATGGCTTCTTTCCCTTGAAGGTAGTCATAAAAATCATGAGCTTCCTTCTCGTGATTGGAATCCTTAATGACTCCAACAGGGTAAACGATTGGATCGTGGGAAGTTTCTTTCGCTGTATCGATAATTTTTACTTTATCGGATACAAGAGCATCTGTTTTATAAACAATCCCTGCTTCAACATTTCCTGTTTCTACATAGGAAAGCACTTGGCGCACATCTTTTGCGTAGACGACTTTTGGTTCAACATCTTTCCATAATGATAAATTTTCAAGTGTTTGCTTTCCATATTCTCCAGCTGGCACCGTTTCAGGCGTTCCGAGCGCCATCTTTTCTATCTTTTGGTTATGTAAGTCTTCAAAACTAGTAAGAGAAGAATTCTTTGGTGCAATGAGAACAAGACTGTTTTGGATAAGGTCCGTACCATCTTCTTTATTAATCTCTCCCTCTTTCACCAGTTCATCAAATTTGTCTTCTGCTGCTGAGAAAAAGAGATCAACAGGAGCCCCTTGAGAAATTTGTCGCTGAAGCGTCCCAGAGCCGCCAAAATTAAATTTAAGATCAACATGAGGATGTTCTTTTTCGTATTTTTTCTCAATATCCGCTAGGGCGTCTTGTAAGCTTGCTGCCGCTGAGACGGTTAGCGTTATATCTTCTTGCTTACTTTTACTGTCTCCCGATGCTTTTTGTTCTGAATTTCCACATGCACTCATAAGGAGCGTACCGCATAATACAGCAGATAGTGCCATTGCTTTCTTTTTCATTTTATTTACCTCCTTTATTTTATTGTTAGTTATAATTAGATATAACTAATTATAATTGATTATAATATATATAGGTCTTTGCATTCATCCTTTTTTTGCAAGAAAGAGAAGATTATACTATAGAAGAGGTGATATGATGAGCACGACTTCTTACACAATCGAAGAACTCGCGTCGATTTTAAAAGTTTCAAAGTTGACCGTTTATGATTTAATAAAAAAAGGAACTCTTCCGGCCTACCGTGTTGGACGACAAATGCGTGTAGACGAAGAGGATTTAACGGACTATAAAAATCAAACGAAAAATGTCGTTACATCTCAAAAGCAAGAGAAAAAACAAAAAACACGCCCTGTTGTGATTAGTGGACAAGATGTGTCGCTTGATCTGTTAAGTAAAAGTTTAGAAGGGGAACTAAGCCAAACACCGCTTCGTCTTTATAATGGCAGTTTAAACAGTTTAATAGATTTATATCATGGAAAATGTGATATTGTGAGTCTTCATTTATATGATGGGGAAAGTGATACATATAATCTTCCGTATGTGAAGCGCCTTCTTGTTAGTGATGCTTATGTTGTGATTCATCTTGTGAAACGAACAGCAGGATTGTATGTGCAAAAAGGCAATCCTCATAACATCCAATGTTTTAAAGATATAGCTGAAAAAGATATTAAAATGGTAAACCGAGAACGAGGGGCAGGGGCACGTGTCCTTTTAGATGAAAAATTAAAACAACTAGGTCTTTCAGCGTCTCACATTAGCGGGTATCATAACATTGTTACTACTCATCTCGCCGCAGCCTCTGCTGTCTCAAGCGGGAAAGCAGATGTTGGAATTGGCATTGAAAATGTGGCAAGAATGAGCGATGTCGAGTTTATTCCCCTCATTGAGGAACAATATGACTTAGTGTTGTTAAAACAGGAGCGAACAGAAGAGATCATTGCGTCTATAAAAAAAATACTCTCTTCAGAATCCTTTCAACAGCAGCTTCTTTCTCTTAATGGATATAAGACAGATCAGACGGGAGAAGTCTTGTACGAATCTATTCTATAAAAAAGGAAGAAACATTTCACAAATTGACGAATAACTCCGTGTAAAGATGTGTACAAATGTATACGTGCCAAAAAGGAGGCGTCACAATGGACCAAGATTTCCGTAAAAAAACGTTTCGAGGCGCAAAGATTGAAGATATGATTTTAGAATTAGAAAATTTAAGTGCTTTATGTGAAGAAAAATCGCAACAGGGTGAGCAAACGAAAACAGGCGCGAGCGAAACCTGCTCGTTTTGCCAAAGAAGCAAAGAGGAAGTTGGTGAGCTTGCGATGGGGCCAGGTGTATCCATTTGTAAGAGCTGTTTAGAGTTTGGAGTAGAAGTGCTGAACGCGCCTGCACCCAATTCTTAATGTTTTGATCCCCTATAATTCTTCTTGTAGAATTTTCACATGTGACAACCTCTCCTTTACATATCGTGTAAAGAGACGAGGTGAGGAAGATGCGAGCGAAGACGAATCCTATTGTGATTTATACAATAGAAGCTTCTACAATTAAAAAGATTGTCGTGGTAGATCTTTTTTTTGGTACAGGAATTTACTATGCGGCGAAAATTATCTCTGCAAGCGTTATGATTGGAATGATTAGTAGTATAGCGGGAACAGAAGGGGTCAAAAGATTTCAAAAAAGGAAAAATAGAGATAGAAAATTAGTAAAATAAAAACCAAGACGGGAAGCTTCTCGTCTTGGTTTTTATTTTAAATAATCTCATCAATCACACCATAGTTTTTGGCTTCTTCCGCGCTTAGGAAGTAATCACGGTCCGTATCTTGAACAACTTTATCATAAGGCTGCCCTGTGCGGTCTGCAATAATACGATTAATGTGTTCTTTTAGTTTAAGGATCCGCTTTGCTGAAATTTCAATTTCAGTGGCTTGACCGCGTGCTCCTCCAAGCGGCTGATGAAGCATTATTTCACTATTTGGCAAAGCAAATCGTTTTCCTTTCGCTCCCCCAAGTAGTAGCAGAGCTCCAAACGAAGCAGCCATTCCTGTACAAATAGTGCGAACATCTGGTTGAATATGCTGCATTGTATCAAAAATAGCAAATCCCGCTGAGACTGATCCACCTGGACTGTTAATATAAAGGGAAATATCTTTTTCGGCATCATCCGCTGTTAAAAAGAGCAGTTGTGCAACAATGCTGTTGGCCATTGAATCATTAATTTCGTTGCTCACCATAATAATGCGATCTTTTAAAAGACGTGAATAAATGTCATATGAACGTTCACCAGATGCTGACTGTTCAATTACATATGGGATATGATTCATGCTTAATCCTCCTTTTTCTTATGACGCGATGTTGAGAGAACTGTAAGAGCGGAATACCATATGAGCCATTGGTTCGAATGCCTTGTTTTGTTTGAGGAAAGAAAGTAAAGGTGCAGGATCTTCCCATTGAACACTCTTTGAAATAGCATCTACAAGTTCTTGATTGTTGATTTCTTCTTCTCTGTTTTCTCCGCGAAGTTTGGTTCGCGCTCGTTTTAAAAGAGCTTTAACCCCAGGTTCTGTCATTTCAAGAATAGATGAGATTTCACTGATCTTATATTGAAAAGCTTCTTTTAAAGTGAGTATTACCGCTTGTTTGGGCGTGAGTGAATTTAAAAGAGCCTCAACTTCTTCCTTCCGGCTTTCTTTCGTTAAAGTATGGTGATCTGTTTCACCAACCGTTTCCCGACTTCTTTTACGCTTTTCATCTATCCATTTATGATAGGCTATTTTTTTTAATAAAGCAGGGGTAAGAGACCCGTAGGTTTGCATCGCTTTTACCATCGTTTCTTGCGCTAAATCTTCTCCATCCCACTTGTCTCCAGAAAGGAAACAACAGTAAGAAAGAAGGCTTTTATAAAGCTCCTGTACCTCAATTTCTTCCTTGTTTTTCTCGTTTAGCTCTAACATGGATTTAATCCTCCTTTTAAGTCCTCTCTCTTTTAAAACGAATGAAAGTGTTAAAAAGATATGGGGACTTCATTTATATATATAAAATCATTTTGCTCTTTGTCTTATCAAACACAGGGAATTTGAGGTATAATGAAGAAGATACAAAGATGACAACCCTTCATTATAGTGGATTTTTGTCATCTTTAAGCGTATAATACATATCGATTTAAAGTTGAAAGTGAGTGTTCATGATGGGACGTAAATGGAACAATATTAAAGAAAAGAAAGCATCAAAAGACGCGAAAACAAGCCGAGTTTATGCTAAATTTGGTCGCGAAATCTACGTGGCAGCGAAAAGTGGAGAGCCTGATCCAGAGGCAAACCAAACGCTGAAATTTGTGCTTGAGCGCGCTAAAACATATAACGTGCCAAAAGCGATTATTGATCGTGCAATCGAAAAAGCAAAAGGCGGCGGCGAAGAAAACTATGACCAACTTCGCTATGAAGGATTTGGTGTAAACGGATCAATGGTGATCGTTGATGCGTTAACAAACAACGTCAATCGTACCGCTTCTGACGTACGTGCAGCATTCGGAAAAAACGGCGGAAACATGGGTGTGAGCGGTTCTGTTGCTTACATGTTTGACCCAACAGGCGTAATTGGTCTTGAAAGCAAAAATGAAGAAGAAGTGCTTGAAATTTTAATGGAAGCAGATGTTGACGCACGCGACATTCTAGAAGAAGACGAAGCAGTGATCATCTATACAGCACCAGATGAGTTTCAAGCTGCTCAAGAAGCACTTCGCACTGCAGGTGTTGAAGACTTTACAGTAGCAGAGCTTACAATGCTTCCTCAAACTGAAGTCACATTATCTGAAGAAGACCAAGCTTTATTTGAAAAAATGGTGGATGCACTAGAAGATTTAGAAGACGTACAACAAGTGTATCACAATGTTGATCTAGGTGAATAATCTAAGGTAAGTTACGGGACTAAGCCTCACTTCTTGTATGAGAGATGCACTTATACAAGAAGTGAGGCTTTTGTTTCGAGAAGATGGATAAAATCATACAAAAGTCCTCATTCCTTCCTGTTATCATAAATCATTCATCCTTGAATATATTGCGTTTAGAGTGATCATCTCGTCCTTTTGTAAAAGAGCTCATGTAGTAGATGTATTTGTGTGACTTGTGTAAGTGTTGTTCATTTACTTAACAATATGCTACAAAGTAAGGAGAAGAACATGAAGAAACTCATTAGTATGAGGATGGCAAGTCATATCATCCTTACTATTAATACGATGGCTCTACTTATGCATGTGCTAATATTGCTAACTATTTTGTCATATGACTTTGTATGGGGAGGACGATTAAAGAGACAGGAAGACGCTATCATCTTCGAAATGGTATCCATTCTGATCCAAATCGTATTTATTTCAATTATTGCAGTGAAATCAGGGTATCTTTTGAAAGGAAAATTTAAAAGAACGTCAAACATCGGGATATGGGTTATATTTGGAGTGATGATTCTGAACTCCATAGGTAATGTAGTTTCACACTCTTTCTTAGAAACAGTAGTCATGACACCGGTTACGATTTTACTTGCTCTTTTAGTCTTCAGATTGGCAATTGAAAAGTAATCGTATATAAAGTCTGGAAAATCTAACGAAAAACCTATATCTTCTAGAAAAGCAAGAGGAGAACAAAATGAGTGATGTATATAAAAATTATCAAGCTTTAACATCAGACAAAGTAGAAGGCATCCATTATCAAGTTCGATATCAAAATCACCAATCGCTTCTTTGTCTTTCCGCTCCACATGGAGGTGGAATTGAAGCAGGCACAACGGAGTTGGTTGAAGCTATTTCGATGAGTCGACCTTCATGGTCTTGGTATGTGTTTGAAGGATTACAGTCTTCAGGGAATCGTGATTTACATATTACCTCAACCAACTTTGACGAACCTCGCCAACTTCGCCTGTTAGAAAACGTTCACTGGCATATTACGTTTCATGGCATGCGTGGTACAAAGGCTGAAACGTATATTGGAGGACGGGATGTTGAGTTAAAGGAAGCGATTAGACGCAAGCTTACGGAAAAAGGATTTATCGTAAAAGACGCAAGAAAAGGGGTTGCAGGGATGGAAGTCCGGAATATTACAAATGCAACCATACGGGGTATGGGCGTGCAGCTTGAACTGACCGCAGAGCAAAGAAAACAATTTTTCCAGCATAATAATTGGGCAAAATCGAACCGTCGACATCCCTCGAACTGGACAAAGTCTTTACATCATTACAAAAATGCGCTGATTGAAGCGATTGAGGAACATATGAAACGAAGACCTTCTTAGGAAATAAGGAGGTTTTTTATATTTCTTTTAAATATATAATTGAATAAAACATTTTGCACCTGATCTGGCGTGAATCACCTATAGTTTTATGTTTTTGTTAGCTTTTTATAATTTTTTGTCGTTCTTTCTCTTTTTTTCGAAAAGGCCACTTGACAAAAATCCCATAAAAGGGATAAAATGATAAAAATTAAAAACTGAGCGTTGATGAGAAGAGTACGTAGAAAACGAAAAACACAGAGAGCCCTAAATCGCTGAGAAAGGGTATTTTCATTTCTACCGAAGCAAGCCTCTGAGCTTCACATTGGAACCTTTCCGTGAGGAGATAGTGTGACAGGAGCTCCTGTTATTGAGCTAGGGTATATTTGTACCTGATAAGGCTTTCTATGGCAACATAGAAGGCGAACTGGGGTGGCACCGCGAAAACATCTCGCCCCCAAGATTCTTCATCTTGGGGGTGGGATGTTTTTTGTTGTGTAAATAGAGGGAGGGAGCTTAGGATGAAAAAAGAATGGAACACGCTGAATCTTTTACTTGTCAATCTTGGCATTACAGGAGTAGGAAGCTGGGTTTACTTTATAGCCTTAAATCTGATTGTGCTTGAGCAAACGTACTCTGCCTTTGCCGTTACCGTGCTGTATCTTTTAAAAGCAAGTGCCGCTCTTTTGGCGAATATTTGGGCTGGAAGCCTTGTGGACCGTGTTCGCACAAAGCAGCTTATGGTTTTTCTTCAACTTATTCAAGCAGGGCTAATGGTGCTTCTTCCTTTACTCGATCCCATCCTTATGCTTTATGTTTTCGTATTTTTCATTAATATCGCAAGCGCTATATATCATCCTACGGTGCTGTCCTATACAACAAAGCTTGTCGCTCGAGAGCATCGCAAAACCTTTAATTCGTATAAAAGCTTGCTTGACTCCGGAGCGTTTATCACAGGGCCTGCGCTTGCTGGTTTATTTATGATGAAAGAGGAGGGAGACCTCGCTATTTATTTGAACGGAGCGGCTCTTTTACTGGCAGCTTTGCTCACCTTATTATTACCAGACGTAGAAGAAGAGAGAGAAAAACAAGATTCTTTATCATTCGCGATGTTTAAAAAAGATGTAGCTCTTGTTGGCCGATTTTCAGCTACATTCCCGTATGTCGCGTTTATTTCACTTCTTTTTCATCTGATGACGGTTCTGATGACAGCTACAGATTCACTAGAAGCAGCTTTTGCTACAACGGTTATTGGGCTAACAGAAGGAGAATATGGAGTGATTGTAAGTGGGGCAGGTGGGGGGATTTTAGTTGGGTCTTTTGTTAACGCGTGGCTTATTCATCACCTTTCTCTCTTACGATTAATGAGTATAGGAGCCGTCATCACTTCGCTTGGCTATTTGCTTTTTGCCTTTTCAAACATGTTTGCTTCCGCTTTTGTTGGATGTTTTACCCTTTCTTTCGCCCTTGCGTTTTTGAATGCTGGATTTTTAACCTTTTATCAAAACAGCGTTCCCGTTCATTTGATTGGACGAATGAGCAGTATGCTTACCTTCATTGAATCACTGCTTGTTCTTTTCTTTACCGTTTGTTTCGGATGGTTAGCCGAAATGTTCTCCATTCGGTTGCTGGTGGTTATTGGAGCTTGTAGCATGACGCTGCTCGCTATCGTTTTTGGAGGTGTGAATTTTCAAGCGGTTCGTGCTCAATTCTACTTAAATAGGGAACGTAAAGAAAAAAATTCCGCTTCAAAACCGCTCTAATCCCCTTAATTCTGATACTATAGAAAGGAACTGTTTTTTAAAACCGAACGATTGGAGTTTTTTTATGCTAGACCGTCTAAATTATTATATTGGAAAGTGGATGCCATTGATCACACCGCTCAGCGTTGCTTTGGGAGTGTTAGCTTACACAAACTTACACTCACTCTCTTTTCTAGTGCCGTGGCTGTTCGCTTTCATGACGTTTGTGGGGAGTTTAAAATCAAACTTTAAATCTCTCCAAAATACAGTATTACATCCGTTTCCACTTCTTTTAACGCTCGTTGTTCTTCATGTTATTACCCCGCTTTGGGCATTTGCCATTGGTCATTTATTTTTTCCAAATGACCCGTTTACAGTCACAGGAATGACGCTCGCTCTCGTTGTTCCAACAGGAATCACAAGCATGATTTGGGTGTCCATGTATAAAGGAAATATTCCGCTGACGCTGTCGATTATTTTAATTGATACCCTGCTTTCTCCTTTTATTGTTCCGTTCAGCATGTCTATGTTAGCAGGGGAAACGGTTGAGATGCAACCGCTCGAAATGATGAAAGGGTTATTTTTTATGGTGGTGCTTCCATCTCTTCTAGCGATGCTTGTGAACCAATTCAGTGCTCGGGCGCGCATTGAGAAAATGAGTCGGACGCTGTCTCCGTTTTCCAAGCTTACGCTACCTGCTGTTATTATGATTAATAGCTCTGCGATTGCGCCTTATTTGCGCCATATTGATGCAAAGCTTTTGGGGATTTTAGGGACGATTTTATTTATCGTTTTGGCGGGGTATCTTTTTTCTTGGGGATTAGCCGCTTTGTTCAAGCAAACGCGCGAAAATGTAGTGGCCATTATCTATACAGGAGGCATGCGTAACATTAGTGCTGGTACGGTCATTGCGGTTAGCTTTTTTCCAGCGCAAGTGGCTGTTCCCGTGGTGTTTTGTATGTTGTTTCAACAAGTGCTCGCCGCTTTCCATGGCTATCTTTTGACAGCCTTTTACAACCGACGCACACTCTTTGCTAAAAATGTGAATCACTAATGCTAAAAAGAGGCCTTGTTTAAGAAAAAGGGCCCCTTTTTAGTTCTCTTCTCTCTACTTCATATCTTGATCTTCCCTGTTCATTTCAACGCTTTCTACTTTATCGTCCTTTGTTACTTCCAAACGAACCACTTTATCTTTTAAATCTTGATTGCTGTCATCATCATGTTCAAAATCAGCCGTTTTTTCATATGTTTTTTCACCGCTTTTTACTTTAACGGTAAGACTTTTGTCATCTTCTTTCACAAATGTCCCGATGACGTTATATTCCCCGTCCTGATCTTTATCGTACACTCCGTTGTCGTCTGCTTTCGCTTGTGGCATAAGCTCTAAACTTTCGGCTTCCTCATTTTTGGCATTTACTTCTACCTTCACAAGTTTCCCTTTCACTTCTGTGTTGTCTGGTTCATCCGTTTTAAAAGAAGAGGCTTTCTTTACAGTCACTTTTTCCTTATCAATCATCATCACAAGCTCGTTGTCTTTTTCACTTTCTAACGTTCCGACAAGATCGAAATCATCTTCCATGCCATCATCTTGTTTGTTGTCATCACGAGCGTACTGTTTTAAATCATTTGACGTATCGGATTCATTTGTAGCAGCGTTGTTATTTGTTTCAGAAGTTGAATTGGTATCGCTTCCATTTTGAGCTGTATTTTCTTCACTGGTGCCACATCCTGCAAGCGTACCAATCGTTAACATCCCAATAAGAGGGAAGGTAAGAAACGTTTTTTTCATTTTCCATACTCTCCTTTATCTGTTTTTCATCTTTATAGCCGTTTTCTTTCCTTTTTAAACAAAAAAAGAGAGAAGAAATCTTCTTCTCTCTTAGTTCGCCGAAGCATCTACTTTTTCCGTTTGAAAATAATAGTCACTAAGTACGTCTGTTAACGCAGACACGGTATTTGCTAGTTCATCCATATTGTTGTCAACGCCGCCAACTTCAATTAAAATTGCTCGAGGGGAAATGTCTTGATTGTAGACGCCGTTTCCGCTTGCGCCTGTTTTCCCGATAACCCCTCGACTTAGCCCTGGATATTTCTTTTCAAGGGCATGGTGAAGATCTTGGGCAAATTTGACGTTTTGTTCATAGTTTGGCTGTTCTTTTCCAATTACAAATGCGACTTTTGCGTAGCCTTTTTCCTTAATTTTAATGGTGGTATGATCGCCTCTTAGTGAATCACGATGAAGGTCAATAAAATAGGAGAGATCATCACTTTGACTTTTCGCCGCTTCTACGACTTCGCGCGAAGCTCGGTAGGCTTGAACCGTTCCCCATCCTTTTGTATTCAACTTTTGGGTCATATTTGTTGTATCCACAATCGAGCCGATGTTATTTTTCTCTAAACTGTTGCCAAGCATTTTCCCAACAAGCGTAATGTTTGTTTGATTGTCTACCGCTTTATCAGCATCAGGATCATCGGTTAACCCAAGGATCGGAAGGTAAGATTCCCAGCTGTGCGTATGATAAATATACACCTTTTTCTCTTTAATTCCCTCGTTCGGCGGTTGCTGCGGCTCTTCTGGCTGCTCTGGTTCTTCCGCTCCTGAATCGTTATTTTGATCTTTTTCTAAAATGGTATCAAGCGATGGAGAAGATTCCACAGGCGTATTCGTATAGTTTGTCCCTTGTCCAGGTGTGATAATTTCAGAATGATAGGAAAAGAAACCAGGTAAACTATCGCCAAGAAGGGTAATCGCGCTGTTTAATTTAATATTTGTTGTCGCCTGCAATCCAAGAGAAGAAAGAGACAAAGGCTCACGCTTCTCAGAAGCAAACGCAGGCGTTTCGGTTTCAAGCATGGTTAAAAAAATGCTGTCTGAACTATTATTTAACGTATGGCTAATATAAGAAGGAAATCTGAGCTGAAGTTTAAAAGTAGTTGTCGTAAGGGCCGTGACGAAAAACGTAAACACAATGACAATTGCAATGAGCGCTGATAGAGGAAGAAAGGCAATCTTTCCATGCTCGTATTTCCATTTTTTCATAGTTTAATCCCTCATTTAAAATTGAAGTATAATAGTATCTATGCAAAAAAATAGTAGGTTATGATAGAATATACGAATTTTACTAGAGTTAAGGAAAAATCCTTAGTTTACCATAACTAAATTCACGTAAACTATACTATATAGATGGGAACATTATACATATTCTATTTAGGGAATGGACATGCTAATGAAAGCTCATAAAAGGGAGGAAAATACCTATGTTTCATGAGGGAAAAATACCTGAGTTTTCAACATCGTACTGGCGAGAATCAACAGATGTTCCTTCGTTTTCACCGCTAAAGGAAAACATTGATGTAGACGTAGCAGTGATTGGAGGGGGAATTGCTGGGGTAACAACGGCTTATCTGCTTACGCTTGAAGGCAAAAGTGTTGCGCTTTTAGAAGCAGACAAGCTTTTTGATGGCACAACAAGTCATACCACAGCGAAAATGACCACTCAGCATGGATTGATTTATGACAAGATGATTGGATATGTAGGCGAAGCAGAAGCGGCTCTTTATTATGAAGGAAATAATGAAGCGCTCAAGTTTTTACAACATACGATTACATCACAGAATATCTCATGTGATTATACCGTTGAGGATGCTTACGTATATGCGACAACAGATACATATGTCAAAAAGGTCGAAAAAGAATATGAGGCCTATAAAAAGCTTGGAATTGAAGGAGAGCATCTCACTTCAATTCCGCTTGATCTAGGTGAAAAAGCGGCGGTGATGATTCCAGATCAAGGGCAGTTTCACCCCTTAAAGTATCTCGTTCACCTTGTGAAAGAGATGACAGCGAAAGGAGCTCAAATTTTTGAAACCACCCAAGCTGTTGATATTAAAGAAGGAAAAACGCAAACTGTTGTCACAAAAGAAGGGCATAGTGTGAATTGTAAAGATGTGGCCTGCTGTACTCATTTTCCCTTCTATGATGGAAAAGGCTTTTACTTTTCACGTATGTATGCGTCACGCTCTTACGTTCTTGGGATTACAAGTGAGAAACCATATCCAGGAGGAATGTACTTAAGTGCTGAGCCTTCATCTGATTCCCTTCGTTATACAACGGTGGATGGTCAGAAACTGCTCCTTGTCGGAGGGCAAGAGCATACAACAGGACGAAGTGAGAAAACACTTAAGCATTATGAAGCGATCTATTCATTTGCTCATAACTCCGTTGGCGTAAAAGAATGCTTGTACAGATGGTCGGCTCAAGATTTGATCTCACTTGATGAAACACCTTATATTGGACGCATTTCAGAAAATTCTCCGCATGTTTACGTTGCTACAGGATTCCGCAAATGGGGCATGACACATGGAACGCTTTCAGGTATGATGATTCGCGATGCCATTCTAGAGAAAGAAAAGCGTTATGCTTCCTTCTTCACACCATCTCGGTTCCGCCCAAATCCGAGTGTGAAAAATTTGGTCACACAAAACATGGAGGTTGCAGCAGAGCTTACAAAAGGAAAGCTTGATTTCACAAGAGGAAATGCCTATAATTTGAAAAAAGATGAAGGGGCCGTTGTGAGTGTGAACGGAAAACGAGCGGGAGCTTACCAGGACAGAGAAGGCTGTCTTCATCTCGTTGACACAACGTGTACGCACATGGGCTGTGAAGTGGAATGGAACAGCGGTGAGCGAACATGGGACTGTCCTTGTCATGGTTCACGTTTTTCATATGATGGCGAAGTTGTCGAAGGACCCGCTCAAAAGCCGCTCGCTTCATTAGAGGATGAGGATAGCGAGAAATAAAAAAAGCTTCTCTAACTACGTTAGGGAGGCTTTTTTTGTAGTGTGCAAAAGTAATACATTTCAAACAAAAAGTAAAATATATGAAAAAAGATGAAGGGGTCTTGCATAATAAGCTTCATGTGTTACGAGCAGAGCGGAAATGGACGCAAAAAGAAGTGGCTGAAAAGATGCAAGTTAGTCGACAACCCATTGTATCTATTGAAGCAAATAAGTATAATCCATCCTTAATTCTTTCTTTTAAATTAGCTCAGCTTTTTGGCGTCAGGATTGAGGGGATTTTTCAATATTCAGAAGGGATGACAGACGATGAATAATATTTTCGATCTATTAATGCTAGAACTTCCTTTGCTTCTTCTTGTAGTGAGTTTCATTCCTGGTTTGTATCTATTTGTATTTGCAAAACAGCAAGGAGATGAGCGCGGCAATTTTATTATGTATCGCTCGTATGGTTATACATATGAATTTATCATGACAGGGGTTTTGCTCTTATTTATGATTCAAAAACTTTTTTCTCTTTCCTTTGATCAGTTTAAAGATGGCCTTTTCGTTATTTTAGCAAATCTTTGGTTAGGAAGTTCGGTATTTATCCTCAGTCGCAGACATTAATCAAAGCCGTTAGCATCTGCTAGCGGCTTTGATATGATGGAGTTTGTTCGCAAAATGCGCGCGCCATCGCCTCGTATCCTTTGTCATTTGGATGAACGCCGTCTCGAGATAGCCATTCTTTTTCTTTTCCTTTAAAAAGAGAATACAAGTCGATAATATGAAGGTGTGGATAACGATTTAGCTTTTTAATGGAAGCATTCACTTTTCGAATCCAAGCGTCCCCCTCTTGGCTCTCTGGGAATGGATTATAAAGAGTAGCAACTAGAATAAAGTAAGGAGTACTGCTTTTTTTCTTGAGGGTTAAAAGAGATTGGATAAACCCATTAAAATCGCGCTGAGCTTCTTTTAATTGATCTTGAAGCGAAGATAAACTTTTTCCTTTCATTACGTCTTCATAAGCATCAATCAAATTGTTTCCACCTGCTGTAATGGTGATGACTTCCGCTTCCACTAGGCTTTGGAGGGAACGGGGATGAGAAGAGAGTGTAGCAATTTCTTCGACAGTCAATCCGCTTCTTGCGATGGTATAAAGATCTACTCGTTCTTCCCACACACACTCTATTTTCCTTCGGTAACGCTGAGGGAATGTTGGGGAAAACAAGGAAGCTCCAACACCTGCTGTTAAAGAATCGCCTAGGGCCACATATGAAATCTTTTCGTTCTTAAAGGGAAACATATTTTCCTTCCTTTCCTCTTTCATACACTATTTTATTATTGATGTATTCTTCTCGGAAGAAAACGGCTTGTGCGTTACAGGAAAATGGGCTAGAAAACGAGACTCTATAACAAGTCTGAAAATTCAATCATACCTCTCTCTGTTGCATTCAGGTGAACAAGGATGCGAGAGACGAAAGATAACTGCAAAACTATAAATCTCCTAATTTTTGAGAAATAATCTTCCTTTCTTGCCTTTTTTTGCACGATCTAGTATTCTATTGCGTGTAAGATATATTACACGCAATAATATGAGAGAAAATGTAAGGAGTTTTGAAGAATGAAAGAGACGAACATCGACACCCTTTATGAAGAAGAATTAGATGTATTTGATTTATATATGGAAGACTTAGGGTACTCTTTTTCAACCCTTCGTCACTATGGACATGACGTTCGCCTTTATTTACACTATATAGTGGACAAACACGAGGGCAAGAAAGAAATGGAGGATACGTCCAAGCGAGATGTGAGCGGGTTTTTACGCATGCTGAGAAAACGCAGTAACACGTCGCTTCGTCAAGACCATTCCTCCGCAAGCCGAAACCGAAGATTGATGGCGCTTCGTCTTTTTTATAAAGCCATGATCAAACACGATCTAACAGATGAAAATCCGGCCTTAGAAATTGAAACCGCTAAATCGAAAAAAACGCACATTCCGTCTTATTTAAATGAAGAAGAATTACATGCGTTTTTTGAGAGCGTGCCACATGATGCGTTTTACCGCCGGAATATGTTGATTTTAAAACTAATGGCCTTTGCAGGGCTTCGGGTCATTGAAGTGCATCATTTAAACGTTACAGATATTGATCGTTCTCGCCCTGGAATTACGGTGTTTGGAAAGGGAAGTAAATCACGCTATATTCCGCTTCCGTCCTTTTTATACGACGAGCTAAGAATATACGAAAAAGAGCGAGGAACCCCACACGCGGAGCATGAGGAAGCTTTCTTTTTAACGCGGCACGGCAAACGCATTTCACGCCGAATGATTCAGCATGTGACAACGAAAACGCTTGAAAATTTAAAAGAAAAAAAGGGATTTGAATATCTCGCAACTAAATCTCTTTCAAGTCATAAACTTCGCCATTCGTTTGGGACGTATCTAGTCAAAAACGGAGCAGATTTGCGCACAGTACAAGAACTGCTTGGACACGAAAACATTAGTACAACCCAAGTGTATACTCACATTTCAAATGAACAGAAGGAAAAAGCTATGGAATTGTTTCATAACAAGAACTGGCAATAACGAAAGGAAGACAATTAATGTTACATGAATTTACGGTACATATCCCTTATAAAAAAGCAGAAGAAATGGTCGAGAACTTAAACCTAGTTGGTCTTTATAATACGTACTACGAGGCGCCCATTGAAGTGGAAACAACATCAAACGGGTATGATTATGAAGAAAAAGAAGACGAAACTATCCCTTTTCATGTCTACATCGGGGAGGAGGAAATCGATGTCAAAGCAGTCTTACACGAGCAGTTCTCTTTTCCGAAAGAGGATATTCACTACCGCTTTCTAACAGAAGAGGATTTACTTGGACAAGCGCCGTCTTTTGAAGATATTGATCTTGAAAACGGATGGGTGATTGCGTTTCCAGACTTCTCTTCTTATGAAGGCAAACGCCGTCTTTTATTAGATCCTCAAGGTGGGTTTGGAACAGGTCTTCACGGCACAACCCAAGATTGCGTTCGGTTTATCGTTTCCCAAGATCTGAAGGGACAGAGCGTATTAGATCTTGGGACAGGATCTGGAATTTTAAGCATCGCCGCTTCCCTTGTTGGAGCTCAAACGGTAGAAGCAGTCGATATTGAACCCGTTGAACGTGAAGTGCTCTATAATGCAGCGCTAAATGAAGTATCTAATATTACCGTTCATCAGCTGGATGTCATGCATACAGAGGGAGTGATCACAGCTCAATATGATTGGATCTTTGTCAATATCGGTGGAGATGAAGCTGTTACGATTATAAACGCGCAGCAGCTTCTTTCTAAAACATCCCATATTCTAATCTCTGGTATGGTAGACTGGAACACCCTTGTCGTTGAAGAGCTTTTACAGGACCATGGATTTCAACCGATTCATCGTGTTCAAACAGAAGAATGGGTCACAATGGCCTTTCAAAAGATGAAATAATCAACATACATCCTTCACCATACGAATAAAGTAAAAGAGGTGTACAAGTTCTATTGAAGGAGGAACCGTGTGGTGAGTTTATGGATTAGTTCATTTCTGTTAGGATTGTCTCTTGCCGCTCCTGTGGGACCCATTACAGCCGCACAGCTTGATAAAGGGATGAGGTACGGATTTATGCATGCGTGGATGTTTGGACTTGGCTCCTTTATAGCCGATGTTCTGTATATGATGCTCATCTTTTTTGGAGTTGTGCACTTTTTAGAAGCTCCACTCGTCAAAACGTTCCTATGGTGTTTCGGCTTTTTTGTGCTTCTTTATACAGGGATTGAAATTTTGTGGAACGCGCGCTCAACCGATCTTTCAACGCGTTCCCGTCAAGATAAAACACTATGGAGTTCCTCGTTTTCAGGCTTTTTAATGTCGCTGTCTAATCCGTTAACCGTTCTGTTTTGGATTGGGATTTACGGCTCGGTTTTGGCTCAAACTGCTGATCAATACGGGACAAGTCAAATGTTACTAAGTAGCCTTGCGATGTTTGCGGGGATTATGCTATGGGATGTGGGGATGGCCTTTATGGGAAGTAGCGCTCGTCGCTTTTTAACACCTGGTTTATTCTTTATGATTTCGTGCTGCTCTGCGCTTTTTATGATCGGATTTGCGTGTTACTTCGGAATAAAGGCCTTCCACAGCTTGTTTTAAACAGTGGACTGTCACCCATTTCTTCCTCTTTTAATACGTTGTAGCAGAGGAGGAATGGAAAGGATGACAACACTATATACAAAAGAGACGTTAGAAGAAAATCCAACGCTATTACAGGCCTGGGAGCGGGAAGTGTTTACTCGTTTTAGCGAGAAGCTATCGAGTAAACAAGCACTGTTTCCGTGTATCCCTGCAACACAAGGGTTTGCTCTGAATCAGCTCCGTTATGGATTTTTACGTGATATCAGGACGGATGAATCGGCTCAAGACTTGAAAGAGCTTCTTACTCGTTATACGAAGATTTCTCGTTCAACAGGTAAATATGCATCCCTCATCGTTTTTGCAGAGACGCCGGAGGATGCTGTAAAGACTTATAAAGTCGAAGATTACTATACCTTGTTTTGGAAGACGTTAAATACGCTTGCCCAAGAAGACGAAAAAGAGTGGCCAATGCACATTCCAAAAGATGCAAACGATCCATCATGGGAATTTTGTTTTCACGGTGAGCGATATTTTATGTATTGTGCAACTCCAGCCCACAAAAGACGTCAAAGCCGTTCGTTTCCGTGTGTGATGTTGGCTATTACGCCGCGCTGGGTATTAGAGACGTTTAATGCAACAAAACAAAAAAGTCAACGTGTACAAGAATCCATCAGAAAGCGCCTTGTTGCCTATGATAGCATTGAGCCTCATCAAGACTTGAACGTGTACGGCACAGAAAATAACTATGAGTGGAAGCAGTATTTCCTACCCGATGATGAAACTTCTCATGCGAAATGTCCGTTCGAACATCTCTGGAAAGAAAAACACTCCAAATAGCATGAAAAAGAGCCGAAAAAGGAGAGAAAATCTCTCTTTTTTCGGCTCTTTTTAACTTGTTTTACTCAATATGCGCCTCATCTGCTCTGAGGACAGACGGAAGGAGACCAGGAAAAAGGGCTTCTAAATCTTCTGTTCGAAGAGAATAGAAATGCTGTGTTCCTTCAATTCGTACTTTAATCACACCCGCTTCCCTCAGCACTTTAAAATGGTGGGAAAGCGTGGATTTTGCTATGTTTAAATGTAAATAAGGGCTGCAATATTGCTCCGTTGTTTCCGAAAGTCCTTTTACAATCTTTAGACGAAGTGGATCACTCAGCGCATGTAAAACAGACGGTAATTTAATATCTTTTCTTGATGGTTGATATGGTGTTCTCATGATTTTACTGTATCATACTTACTGAGCTAGAGCTACTTCTTCCTCATCTCAACATTTTCCAAACCAAAATGATTGCAGTCTTAATTCCTTTATGATAAAGTTTCATTGTTCGATATTTATAGAACAAACAAGTGAAAAACGTGTAATCTCATCTCTCTTTGGGAAAAAGAAGAGGGAAAGAATGGCTTTAAAGTTCGATTAATTTCGAACAAACTAAAGGAGGAATATCCCATATGATCGGAATCGAAGCAAAAATGGTAGTAAGAGAAGATAAGCGCGAAGAGTTTTTACAAGAAGCAAAAGCGTTAATTGAAGGAACGCGCAATGAAGAAGGAAACATCAGCTATACGCTATTTGAAAGCACAGAAAACAAAAATGAATTTTTAATGTTAGAAGAATGGAAAGACGAAGAAGCTGTAGCTTCTCATAATGGAGCTCCTCATTTTGTAGCATTTGTAGGCAAAGCAAAAGAACTTCTTGCAGGTCCTTTACAAGCTAAAAAATTTGAAAAGAACGCCTAATGTGTTAGAAGAAAGGGAGATGATCATCATGAATTCAGTACTTGAAACATTAAACGATCATCGTTCTATTCGTCAGTATACGAATGAACCGGTATCAGAAGAGCAGCTAACAGCTATCATTGATGCTGTACAAGCTGCACCATCTTCGATTAATGGTCAACAAGTTACAGTCATTACGGTACAAAATCCTGAAACAAAGAAAAAAGTAGCGGACCTTACAGGAGGTCAAGTGTGGATTGAGCAAGCCCCTGTATTCCTTTTATTCTGCGCAGATTTTAACCGTGCGAAAATTGCAACAGAGCTAACGGGCACAGAGCTGAAAGTGACAGATGGAGCAGAGTCGGTTCTTGTTGGCGCGACGGATGTGGGGATTGCTGTTGGAACGGCAACAGCAGCGGCGGAGTCTATGGGGCTTGGTACAGTGCCAATTGGTGCAGTTCGAGGCCGTATGGATGAGATGATTGAGCTGTTTGATATTCCAGAATACGTATTTCCTGTATGTGGTCTTGTTGTCGGTCACCCAGCAGATCGTTCAGCGAAAAAACCACGCTTCCCACAAGAAGCAGTGCGTCATGCTGAAAAATACAACAACAATCTTAAAGGGTTCGTTCAACAATACGATGAACAAATCTCAGCTTACATGATAAATCGTACAAATGGAAAAGAAACGCGTACATGGTCAGAAACCATTTCTTCTCTTTATACACGCGTTTACTATCCACATATTAAAGAAATGCTGAACAAACAAGGCTTCAGCTTGAAAGAATAGTTTCAAAAAAACGAGGGGACCTCATCGGTCTCCTCGTTTTTTTATGATTTGTCCCACCTTATAAGCTTAATGATAATAAAAACCGCTTGCAAAATGGCTAAAAACACCGCGAGACAAAGAACGCCAATCAGCCCAATGATGACGTTTGTACTTAACAAGTTTGGAAAAAATATGTTCATGAAAAAGACTACAGTGCTTGCTGAAATTAACGCAAAGGTAATATAAGCAGAAATCCATTTCTCCCACATAAACTCGCTCCTTTTTCTTCCTTTATTGTTGATATGTCCTCACCGCCTCGTTTTTATGCATGCTAGGTTTTCCTTTTCAAAAGACAGGGAATAATCCTTTATACGGAATAAAAAAGGAGAGATAGAATGAAAAAAATAGATGCAGTGATTATCGGTGGAGGACCCTATGGATTAGGTCTTGGCGTTCTTGCTGAAGAAATAGAGAATTTCGAGGTCCTTGTATTTGAGCGGGAAGATTCCCTTGAGTGGCATCCAGGGATGTTACTTGATGGTACAACGCTACAAGATGCTTTTTTAGCTGATTTAGTCACGCTATTAAACCCAAAAAGTCCGTATACATACTTAAACTATCTTCATGAACACGATCGTCTTCATGCCTTTTTCTTTTTTGAAGACTTTGAAGTGCCTCGCAAAGAGTTTAGTTCCTATTTGAAGTGGGCCGGAAGTCAACTCCCAACGCTTCGTCTGCGTCGTGAAGTCACAGACGTGTTAGAAACGGGAGATGGATACATGGTGAAGGTGCAAAATTATGAGAGCGGAGAGGAAGAAACATATGAAACACGTCACGTTGTGCTTGGGACAGGTCATGAACCAAATGTTCCAGAATTTGTGTACTCTCTCCCTTCACGTGATGTATTTCACACAAGCCGCTATCTGTACCGAAAAGATGAGATTAAAGAAGGGGACACCGTCACAATTATCGGCTCTGGTCAAAGCGCTGCTGAAATTTATTACGATCTTCTGCAGCGGAAGCGAGACGAATCGTTCACCTTAAATTGGTATACACGCTCTGGTGGTTTTTTTCAAATGGAATCTGCTAAAATGGCTCAGCAGCTATTTTCACCAGACTATATCCGCTATTTTCGAACGCTTCCTGTCGACAAGCGAAAAGGCACGGTAGATGACTTATCAAAGCTACGACACGGGGTGAAAGGATCTTTGCTAGAATCCATTTACAAAGAGCTTTATCATCAATCGATTGACGGAGAACCTCTTACGACAACGATTATGCAAACAACTTCTCTTGAAGATATCGAAGAAAAAGAAGAAGGCTACACGCTTACGCTTCATCATACAGAGAAAGACGAATTATTCCAAATTCACTCTGATAAAGTGATTTTGGCTACAGGCTACAAACCACGTATTCCTGACTGGTTAGAACGATTTGAAAATAAAATCGTATGGGAAGATGAACACGTATTTAAAGTAGATGATCATTACCGAATTGTAAGAGAAGAAGAAAGCAAGGGACATCTTTACACGCTTACAAACTTAGAATACTCGCACGGCTCTGGAGCAACGAATTTAAGCTTATCTCCATACCGAAATGCGACCATTTTACACAACATGACCGGAGAGGAACATTTTCGTATTCCGAAAAACTCGGTATTTCAAACTTTTTTCCCAAAGGAAGAGGGGCTATAATATAAGAAAGCCACACAGAATAGGCTGTGTGGCTTTCTTATTCACCAATAAATTTAGGACTTGTGATGAGAGCGGTGTTCTTTTTCTTGTATTCCTGCTAGTTCGTTTCGAAATGGACGAAACGGGCGTTGTACAACATTTGAAGTTAAAAACCACAGAGTTGCCAAAAAACCAATTCCAATAAAAGCTATCCCCGCGAGAATTCCATAGAGCCATAGGGAATGATCGAACAGGAAAGAAAGAATCACTGACCCAACACCTCCTTCACTATTTATTGTAAATGACAAATATTTCAACGACAAGTTAATCTTTTATTACATTTTATTTATTATATGAGGAAAATATTTTTTTTATAAAACCCCGTGTTTTTTGGCATTTTGTCTATATTTTCATATATTACAATAGCAAAAAAGAGAAAATAGAGAACGAAAAGAGAGTAAATAGAGAAACGGGAGGAAAAAACGTATGCTTGTGACAAAAAGACTTCGTTTACGACCGATGTTGCTCGGGGATGCTTCGTCTCTTTTTAACGTGTGGTCTGATGAAGAAACAACCAAATACATGGACATTGAGCCCTTAACATCACTCCAGCAAGCAGAAGAGATGATTTCGTTTTTTATCGTGTTAACACAGCGAGGAAAAGGTCATCATTTTACACTTGTTACAGAAGAGAGTAAAGACATTATCGGCACGTGTGGGTTTCATGAATGGAATCATGATCATCATCGAGCGGAAATTGGCTATGAATTAAGTAGAGACTATTGGGGCCATGGCTATATGAAAGAAGCGCTTCATATTCTGCTTCATACAGGATTTCATCAATATGGCTTAAAACGTATTGAAGCGAAAATTGATCCTCATAATCATCGGTCTCGTTACTTACTAGAAAGTCTTGGATTTCAAAAAGAAGGCGTACTTCGTTCCTATGAAGAATTGAAAGGACGTCGAGTAGATCTTGAGCTTTATTCACTTCTTAAAGAAGAGTTTACGCTTTCATTGAAAAAAGATTCTTAATATTGTGTTTCATTTGATCTCTCAACACGATAGGATCAATGGATTTTAAGGAAGACACCGTTTTTTCGACATGCGGAAGCAGCAAAGGAGATGTTTCACAGTGGGCAAAACGTTTTTGAAAAGGCCATGGACCGTCTGTCTCAAGAAGGAGTTGTGAAAGCGGAATACGCTTCACTAACTCTTGAGCTCGTTTCCGATAGCAGACTTCAGGCGTTACAGAGACATAATAGCCTGCATTTATAATGTGTTGCGTTGTCTGTTCATCGCCTTTAAACCAGTGAAAATGCGCTTTCTTAATCTTATGTGCTTGAAGGTGACGGTAAACAAGCGGAGCGCCCATATGAACAGCATGCAAAAGAAGAGGGAGGTGATACATTTTAGCCGTTTGTACCATCTCTAAAAATAGCGCTTCGTATTGTTTTTTAACGTACGGATGAAAGGCATCTTCACGGTACTGTGGCATCCCAACTTCACCTATAGCTGAGAAATGAGACGTTTCATGATCAATTAAATCATGCCACTCATGGAGATCACGAGAAGATGGAAGCGGATGCTCTGGGTGAAAACCAGCGGCTGCAATAATGAAGTTCGGATAGCGGCTTTTTAATTCTAATGTACGATAACTCGAAACTAAATCTGTTGAAACAGCTACAATGCCCGTAATTCCATAATCTTGCCAGTGTTTGATTCGTTCTAGAATATTGGAATATTCAGCAAGGTGCAGGTGCGCATCAATCATCTAACATCATCCTTTATGTAAGAGTTACCGTTTATTATAAAGAAATGAGACGCCTTCGAAAAGAATTCTTGTTTAGAAACTATAGCATTGCATGCTATTATGTTGAAGGAATATCAGCTAGATGATTCATTGAAAATATAAAAAATCTTTATTTATGACTGATCGTGTGTGTAAACTCACAATGAATGATATGAAAACATTCAAAAAAAATTGTATGAAATTCATAAGCATTTTATTTTTTTCGTCTCATAACGTTAAGTTAACTTAGTTCATGAGACAGAAAATCACTATTTTATTCAACTTCCTATAATATATATTATGTAAACTAGAAAAATGAAGAAAGAGAAGAGGTTTTATTTCTTCATCCCCTATGCTAACGTTTCTCAGAGAAGTTTTTCTTTTGGATTTTTAGATTGAAGCTTCAGATTTTCATGTTAACATCGTCATTTATTTTAAACTTTCACGCCGCTTTTATAAATCTTAATTCATATTGAATCTTAAATCTTCATGTTTGGTTGCAATCAAATGGATAGAAAAATACATGTTATAGTGACAATTAATGAATTAAGCTCGTTTCAATCATTTTTACATCTTATCCGGACTTTGCTGCTTGATAAGCTTTTGGAACGTTTATACTCCGCTGGTTCATTAAAATCCTAGGATTAGCTTGAAAATGATTAAATTGCAAATCTCATTTGTCTCAGAATGTTTAATTTGCTTTGTATCTATATGAGAATTAAAAAATTAAAGGGTTAAGAACTCCCGCTTCTCTAAAAGAAGTTATTGATGTTTGAATTCATAGGAACAAATCGACTTAGAGCCACAAATGGTTTTGGTGTTAGAAAAAGGTGAAAAAGAGCGCCTCTTTCGTTATGGAGCTTTTACAGATTGCAAAGGATTATGAACCTAAAATCAATCCAGAAGTTTTTTTATGTGTTTTTACAAGACATAATTTCAAGGATAAAAATATATTTTTATCCCCTCTCTTCTCCTTTAAATAAATTTTCTTCACTTTAATTGCCTTTAATTTTTTAAGGAATACCATTCCCTTGGAGGCGTTCTACATATGTTGGATCTATAGGGTTATTTCCTCCCCACTGTACATATCTACTACTATGTCCTTGTGTATTAAAATATAGAAATACAGTTATTGTTAAGCTTGTGATACCTAGTAAAGGGATTGCAAATTTCTTCATCTCTTTCTCCTTTGTAAATATAATCATCAGTTATTAAACTATTCTTTCATAGTATCGTACAAATTGCCAAGGTTTGGGTGCACAAGAGGAGATCCCGCTTATTCCAGAACTAAAAGAGCAATCTCCGTTCTATAATAGCACGGAGACAGTAAGGGTCAAACCTAAATTGAGAACAAATATTGGTGACATACAAACACGTCTTTAATATTACTAAGTATTTTGGACTTACCATAAGGTCATTGCTCTATACTTTCTCCTATTTGAATTATCTCTACAACGTATCTATACGATAGTTATTGCCTTCAGATCCCTTGAAAAGCAAAAAACCAATCCCTTCATTTACCGCTGAGTAAAAAATGAGGTTGGTTTTTACTTATTATTTTTATTTAAATAAAAATTTTTTAGAATAATTAACTTTTAGAACACTGTATTAACAAAAAATAGATTACAATACACTACTTTACTTAGCCTAAGACCTAATCAAAGGCGGTATTTATTTTGAATTAAGCATATATCACAATACACTTGTCAAGGCTACTGATTTTGGAATGCAGGAAATAAATTGATTGATAAATTCATCGATTTCCGCTTTCGTAATGATATAAGGAGGAAGTAAACGAATAGTGTTTCCGTTTGTAACGTCCACTAGCATTCCCTTATTCAGTAATTCTAGCTGTAGTTTTTTTGCGTTTTTATGAGTGTCATGAGTACTGATCCCAAACATCATGCCACAATAACGTACTTCTTTGATAAAATAAGAATTTTCCTCCTGAATTTTTTGAAGTTTTTCATTCAAATATAAGGACATTTCATAAGACTTTTGCATTAAACCATCATCAATTAATGTGTTTAATACAGCTAATCCTAAAGCCGTACCAATTGGAGAATGAGCAAATGTTGTGCCATGGTCACCTGGTGAGAATACATCATAAAGTCGTGACCCTACTATTATCCCTCCTAAGGGTGTACCGCCACCCGCTGCTTTACCAAATTGAATAATATCAGGTGTAATATCAAAATGTTGATAAGCAAACAATTTTCCCGTTCTCCCTATACCACTTTGCACCTCGTCAACAATAAATAACATATTATACTGTCTACAAAGCTCTTCGACCCCTTTTAAATACTCCCCTGACAAAGGATATACCCCACCACTTCCTAATACAGGCTCTAGCATAATAGCAAGCGGCTTTTTCTTGAGTATTATTCTTTCTAGTTCCTTTAAATTCTCTCGTTCCACCTCATATACAGGAATAGATGTACGAGGGAAATTCTGATATACATTTTCTTGTCTTGTAAAGTGAAGAGCACCTAATGTACGTCCATGAAAACTTTCTTTAAGTACAACAACTCCATCCTGTTTTTGATTTGTTATATGTCTGTACTTGTGAATTAGTTTTAAAGTTGCCTCGGTAGCTTCCGCACCTGAGTTTGTATAATAGACTTTCCCATCTTTTAAAGAATAATCGACTAATTTTTTAGCATATTCAATAGCAACTGGGTTTAAAAAATGAAAAGGAAGATGTAAACATTTTTCAACTTGTTCAAAGGTGGCTTTTATAATATTAGGATGATTGTAGCCTAATATATTCACTCCTACACCAGAGAATAAATCAAGATATTCTTTACCGTTGACATCATAAAGCTTACAACCTTTTCCCTTTTCTATAGCAACTGGCATGCGGAGATACGTAGACATTAAATATTCTTTATCTAATTGAAACCAATTGATCATACATGATCCCCCTTAGGTGCCATCACATTCATAGCAATACACAGCTTTATGACCATTCCTGAATTGACAGCACCATCATCTTCTGTAATTTGAGTTTATGAGTATTTTTAATCTTCTACGGAAACATGAGTGCATTTAAAATGCAATTAGAAACCTTCGCTTCTCCTAACTTGCAAGGAGGTGTCAATAATGATATCCAACAGCTTGTTATAGGGAATTCCTGCCGCATGAGCACTTTTAGGAAGTAAACTATTTTTTGTCATTCCAGGCAATGTATTTACTTCCATAACATACGGAATTCCATCTTTTATAATCATATCCACTCTAGCATAAACACTGCATTTCAATGCTCTATAGCAAGCCATTGCAGCTTCAGCGACGCGGTCATGGATATTAGGTGGAAGTTCTATAACCTCCTCAATCGTAGCGCTATCATGGTATTTCGTATGATAATCAAAAAACTCAGCCGTATGTTGAATTGAAATGATAGGTAAAAGCTTTCCGTCCAAAATAGAACATGTAATTTCTTCGCCCTTTATATATTTTTCAATTACTAGTTCAGTATCCCATTTGAATACCTCTTCAAGAGAGGAAAGTAAGGAATCCTGATCGTTTACGATTGTTACTCCTATACTGGAACCACCTAAATTTGGTTTTACGACTAATGGATACCCCATTTTATCTATTTCGTCTAATTGAAGATTTTCTATATTGGAAAGGTGAATCCAATCTGGTGTTTGAATGCCCTCATAACGAATCATTTTTTTCGCTATATGTTTATCCATACAAATCCCGCTTGATAACATGTCACTTCCGGTATATGGAACGTCGAGGGTTTCCAGAGTAGCTTGAACCATGCCATCCTCTCCATATTTCCCATGAAGAGCTAATAGAGCAATATCAACATTTCTTATCTTTTCAATAAGATCTTTTTTGTCATTTAATTTAATAGGTACAACTTCGTATTTACTCTTATCCAAATGTCCAATCATTTCTTCCCCTGTCATCAGGGACACTTGTTTTTCGGAGGACACTCCTCCCATAATAACGCCAACTCTCATTTTTTCAACTCCCCATTTTCATTTTCAATGTATCACCAATTATTCTAATTCCCTGGATAATATCTTCTTCGTTCAATCTAGAGAATCCCAATCGAAACGTATTACTTCCTCTTCCATCCGTGTAAAAAACATCCCCAGGAGAAAAAACCACTCCCTTTTCATAACAATTTTTCAAAAGTGTACGAGCATTAATTCCTTTTTCTAACTCTATAAAAAGATGAAGCCCCCCGTCCCCAGTTATTCTCTTTAATGGAATGTATTGATTACAAGCTTGAAGGGATAGCTCATATTTTTTCTTATAAACAGATTTGGCCTTTTTTAAATATTTTTCAAAATAGCCATCATGCAAATATTGAAAAAGCACTGCCTGATCCAGTGTGGAGGTGTGAATAGTCCGTGCCCTTTTCATACTCTCCAGCCAGTGAATTAATTCTTTATCTGCTAAAATCCAACCAACACGTAAGCCTGGAAAAAGAATTTTTGAAAAGCTGCTGATATAAATAACGTTGTTTCCAGATCCTGCGAAAGTCAATAAAGGTGCTAGATGGGAACCTGAGTAACGTAACTCCTCATTAAAACCATCTTCTATAATAGGAATTTGATATTTTGAAAAGAGTTTCATGATTTTGGTCCTTTTTTCAGAGGAGGTCACAATCCCGGTCGGATTATGATAGGACGGAATTAAATATGCAAAATCAAAATCCGCTTGAGATAAGCTTTTCTCAACTTGATCAATATCGATACCATCATCCTTCATGTCTATCCCGTGGACCTCAAGTCCATGTAATCGAAAAAGTTTTAATGCGGTATGATGAGTAGGATTTTCACATATAATACGTCCTGATTTTTTAGTTAGAGAAGACAATAGGATATCCAGCCCCTCAGTGAAGCCATTTGTGATAAGAATATCCTTGTTGGAAATATCTATCCCTTTCATTTCCATATAGTGTAGAAGGTAATTTATTAGGGGTTTGTAACCTTTTGCATATCCGTAGTTCAAAACAATATCTCCTTCAATTGACATCCGAGTGAGAAAAGCCCTTTTAAAGTTTTCAACATCAAAAAGCTTTTCGTCTGGAGCAATGCTATTGAATGAAATCATGCCTTTTTCCCAGCGAACACCATGTTTCATTAAATCTAATTCATCCGCTAGCAAGGTAGCGGTATTGAGCTTTTCTTTCCAGTCTAGTTTTATAGATGGTGTTTTGGATACATCGACTTTCCCCACAAAATTTCCTTTTCCCTTTATTGCATAGATTAGGCCTTCTTGTTCTAAGTCCGCGTAAGCAGTGAGAACAGTATTTCTACTGACCGATAATAATTTACTAAGTTCTCGGGTAGATGGAAGTTTCTGGTCCTCCAATAGATGTCCTTTCATAATCATTTTTTTAAAGTAATCCTTTAATTGAATATAAACCGGACGATTATCCGTAAGCTTAAAATCATTAAACACTTCCTTTTCCCCCTTGCTATCATTTTTACATAAGTAACCACTACCTCAAAAGGTCCACCACATATGTATTTTCTTTAACTAGCGGTATGGTTTTATTCCCCATCTATACAGTTTATACATATAGATAATATTGTAATTTAAAATTCGCTTCATCTTCCTCCTTTTACTTTAGCGGTATTCCACGTTATAAAATGACTCTCTGTTTCCGGTTTACACATTTTCTTATGCAACCGAAATATGAGCAGAATTACAATTTTGAATGGAGATAGTCTTTGCACCTAAACTAGCGACGTGAATCTACATAAATAAAAAGGATACTGTTCATCAGCATCCTTTTTATTTATGTTAGGTTATAATTCCCTCTTGATAATCCTCTATCCTTTTGAGAAAAAAGCCAATATGAAAAGAAAGATTTTCAAAACGGCTTTAAAGTATTTCTAATTGCCCATTTTCAAAAGCGATCTGCGGTGTATAACTGTCCTTTGGAAATATAAAGGTCCAAGGCATACTCACTCCGGGTCGAATAGTAAGCGCAGGTAGAGTAAACACCTTGTCTGCGATGACTTCTCCCCTTATGCTGTAAAGTAACCTTGCATTAATAAATGTTAAAAGACGGTCCGTACCATTATGGACCAATACAGATACTAATAGAGCTTCCTTATGGTTAATTGCTTCTCGTATAGGAGAGCAAAAAATGGTGGAGCTGTTTAGATGTTTTGTTTCATTAAAGATTCTTTCAATATTTTCTCGGTCCTGATTAGCTAATGCTTTATCCCAAGACGTTTCAAATTGTAATTGTTGCATAACTAAAACCACCTTTTGAAGGTTAAGTGTAACATAAGTGGAAGAAAGACTGAATTAAACTAATTTGTCTCTTTAGTTGTCAAATTCCTCATTTTATCACCTTGTTCCCCTCTATATCATAATCTTACTATATTGAGTTTTTATGGAATGATGAACACCGCTCCATCAATAATGTGGTAACAAACCAAAAAAGCTTAAAAATTATTTAAGCTTTTTAACAGGTTATTTTTGGTAAAAGAGAGCGGAAATTGTTAGAGAAGGCTATGTGAATTCTCCGCTCCCTTTTGAATTTACAAGGTTTTTTGTTATTTAATTGTGTTCTTTTTAATTGTTTTTATTTTAGAATAGTTAACTTTTAGAACACTGTGTTATCAAAAATAGGTTATAAGCTATTACTTAAATGACAATATATAATATCGTAACTACTAGCTATTATGCTCAAACAACGTTTCTATAAAAAAGCTTCTCTTATTTCTATAATTTAAGCATCTTAGTTTCCACACCAAAGTGATCAGATACAACTAATTTGTTCTTATCATTAAAGATTACATTTGAATATTCTACCTGAACAGGCTTATTTGTTAAAATTAAATCCAATCTCAAGTCTTCCTTGTTGTCACTCCAACCTGCAATTTTCCCTTTCACTGTAATTCCTTCATCCTTTTTCTCTGCAAGATGGTACGTGTCATAAAGACCGTGAGTTAGCAAGTATTCATAGCCTTCTCCTTTAAGAAAAGCATTGTTGTTAAAGTCTCCCATCAGAAAGAATGTTTCATCCTTATTTACATGTTGAAGAAGGTTATCTGCTTGATTTTTAAATGGTTCCTCTTCATCATGCCACCACCCCATATGACATGAGTAAAAGGAAATCGGGTTGTTATTGTATGTAATTGTAGCACCGACAATTTTTCGTGTTTTCCAATGGTTAATCACGTCTGTTCCCTTAGAAACAAAGAATGAATGTTTCTCTATCATGGGATGCTTTGTTAAGATAGCCACTCCTTCTTCGTATGTTTCATAAGCGATATGAGCAAGATCCCAAACAAACGAGTATTCAGTACTACCTAACTTTTTAAGTTCCTGTAACAATACGAATGCAAAATTGTTTTCTCTAATATTGTCGTATATATATAGTTTATCAATAGACTGACTTACCTCTTGTAGTGAGATAACATCATATGATTTTTCCTGAATGATTTGTGCTAAATACTTTATTTTCTCTATTTGATTTTCCTCCTGCCAGGAATGACAGTTTAAAGTTAGGATTTTCATTTACTTTATACCTCCGACCGACTTTAGGGATTTGATCAAAGTACACGTTGAATGAAAAGACTCTCTGATTGCAGCAATCAAAAAGGAGGATTCTCTCCCCCTTTTTTTAAAAAGATCTATAGCCTTATTTACAGCAACTAAAGGCCTTAGGTAACAAGGCTACACCCTATCTATTAAAACAAAATGTATTTGGTTTTTAGCCGTTCGACTACTCAGCATAAGTTATTTTAAATTACACTTTAAAATTAATTCTTGTCTTGACACCTCTGAGGTAGAGAATTGCTCCATATTATCTAATTTGTCTAGGGTATTTGTAATAATAATAGGAGTAACAATCTCTTTATTCTTACTTTCTAAGAAAGGGATATCAAAGGTTGATAATACATCGCCTGCTTTTACAGATTGTCCTTCTTCTACAAATGTTTCAAATCCTTCTCCTTTAAGGTCAACAGTCTCTAATCCAACATGAATGAGAATTTCTAAGCCTCTCACAGACTTAATTCCTATCGCGTGTTTAGTAGGGAAAACTTGAACGATCTCCCCCTCCACTGGGGACAAAAGCTTTCCTTCTTTCGGTATGATTGCGATACCATCTCCCATCATTTTATTTGAAAAAACAGGATCAGGCACTTCCGCTAATGAAATAATCTCTCCAGTAAGAGGAGAATATATTTCTTCTGTTTGAGTTTTTACTTTCTTTTGAAATAAATTTTTAAACATTTATGTCAGCTCCTATGTTTTAGAATAGTTCTTTAATACATGTGGTGAAAGACAATTCATTCATTCCAAAAAATATATGTATAGTACCTAAATAATGATAATCACTATATAGAAAATAGATTGCAATTTAGATAGCCGTACTCCTTATCAAAGGGAATAGGAATTTGTATATTTTGATAGATTTCTTCTTTTTGTTATAGCTTATTAGGATTCTTCTTTTTGAGACACTTCAATATGTTGTCGATACTCTACATACTTTCGAAACAATGTTTCCCCAACAATAAAAAGGGTGGAAAATGTCGGAACTGTAGTGCCATCATCTAACTTAGTTTCTGAGCAATTAGCATATAAGTTGAAAGGAGTCATTCTGGCTAACACATTATTTCTTAAATTTGTTATAGAAATGAAGGGAATTCCTTTTGAAACGATCGATCGTACTGTAGGAACCATTATCGGTGTATCACCTGATAATGAGATAATAATCACAACGTCCCGAACCGTTACGTCTCTGATGATCATCTCAAACTCTGAATGAACTCGTATAACATGTAAATAGCGTTGCATAGCACGAAACATTCTTTGCAGTTCATATGCACAATTCAACTGTAAATCCCCAGTTCCATAAACAAATATCCGTTCAGATTGCTCTATTAGCCCACATATCTCATGAAAATTTTTGGTTTTCGTATATTTTAGAGTTTCTTGTATGTCTGTGCTCAATACTTCCACACTGCTTACTTGTTCACTCGGTCCTTCTTGGTCTTCCCATTTTAAAAAAACACGAAATTCACTATAACCACTAAAACCTAGTTTTTGGGCTAAACGGAGAATCGATGAACGAGAAACATTACATTTATCCGCTAAACTGTTGATTCCTAGCTCATAGCATGAACTTTTATGATTTAGAACGTACTTTAAGATATGAAAATCATTTTCATGTAATTGATTATAATATTTGTTAATTAACTCTTCTAACTTCATCGTTTTTGTGCCCTCCTCAGTTTTTTATATTCTATCACATTCTTTAATACGTAAAGGAGAGGACATAAAACCAAGAGAACGAGAAGTGTTAGTGATTTTTATATCTTTTATTTACCTATATTCATTAACATAGATTTTAAAATATGCTCCGGGATTACATGCATTTTTTCATGATCTGTTCTAGGAAACAGGAATAGGATTTCTGTTTTATAAGTACTTCACCCCTTGTAATACCCATTAAAGTTTTCTTCATATATCTTCTGTTCAATATTCTCACCGCTTGCATTATCTTTATAGCATATCTAAAAAACAGTAACAATAAATCACAAGCAATATGGTCCTAATCACAGTTTTTGTTCTTTTTCTCATCTTCTAGGAATTTTCCCACCAACGATAGAGTTACTCCATGAACTCTACAATTTGAAAGGCATCAACAGACCATTCATAGTTGTGAAATGCTTAGTAGAATAAGAGTCTTTCTTTTCTAATGTCTTTCTCCATATCACTTCTCTCCCTTTAGTTATAAAGAAGAGAAAATTCTCACCCTCTGTGAAAAATCACAATAATAGTGATTGTGACCAGTTTGCTTTCGAATTATTGCTGAAAGGAAAATATATGTGTGAAAATAAGGAAAACGTTCCCTACTATGGAGGAGGAAATCGTATGTAATCAAAATATCATTGAGAAAGCAAGACCTTATCTGTTTCCTATGATTTTTAAGCATTAAGGAATTATTTTTCGTTATATGAATGAGGAGGTTTTATTTTATGATGAAAGCGGTTCAACGCTTCGGTGGAGCAATGTATGTACCCGTTATGCTTTTTTCTTTCGCAGGTATAGTAGTTGGGCTAACTATTTTACTTCAAAACCCTCAGATAATGGGTAATCTTGCAGATCCCGATGGTCTTTTGTATAAGTTTAGTTATATCATTCAAGAAGGTGGATGGACGGTATTTAGACAAATGCCAATTTTATTCGCCATCGGAATCCCAATCGCCTTAGCAAAAACAGCTCAAGCCAGAGCCTGCATGGAATCACTTGTTGTATACTTAACATTTAATTATTTTGTAAGCGCTATCCTGACCCTTTGGGGAAACAAATTCCGTGTCGATATGAATGCCGATATTGGTGGTGTAAGCGGACTAACGGAAATAGCCGGTATTAAAACATTAGATACAAGTATTATAGGATCTATTTTAGTCAGTTGTATTGTTGTTTATATTCATAATCGTTATTTTGATAAAAAACTGCCCGATTTTCTAGGAATCTTCCAAGGCTCTACTTATGTTTTTTTTATCTCATTTTTTGTAATGCTTCCACTTGCATTTATTGTTACATTTATTTGGCCCATTATTCAGGGAGGCATAGCATCTTTACAAGGTATTCTCGTATCTTCAGGCGTTTTTGGAGTAGGTTTGTACACGTTCTTGGAACGAGCTTTAATTCCGACTGGCTTACATCACTTTGTGTATACTCCATTTATTTATGGACCAGCTATAGTAAACGGTGGGATTAACACGTATTGGATAGAACATCTAAACCAATATGCTTCTAGTGCGTTATCATTGAAAGAACTCTTTCCTCAAGGAGGATTCGCTCTTCATGGGAATTCAAAGATATTTGGTGTTTTGGGAATTGCGTTGGCTATCTATGCAACGGCAAAACCAGAGAAAAAGAAGGTAGTTGCTGGGTTACTGATACCAGCTACCTTAACGGCTGTTGTTGCCGGTATAACAGAACCTATTGAATTTACTTTCCTCTTCATTTCTCCCGTTCTATTTATTGTACATGCTTTTTTAGCAGGGATAATGGCAGCTACTATGTATGCCTTTGGTATTGTAGGAAACATGGGCGGGGGAATGATCGAAATGGCAACTCAAAACTGGATACCACTCTTTCATAATCATTGGATGACCTATGTAACACAATGGATGATTGGTCTTTCCTTTACCGCTATTTACTTCTTTATGTTCCGTTACTTAATTGTAAAGCTGAATGTAGCAACACCAGGTCGTGAAAAAGAAAATGGAACCGATGCCAAACTCTATACGAAGAAGGATTATAAAGCTCAAAAACAACATGGTTCAAATAAGGATGCTGCCCCTACAGATGCTTATTCTAATCAAGCTCTGCTTGTACTCGAAGCGCTAGGTGGAGCGGATAATATTGCAGATGTAACAAATTGCGCAACCCGCTTGCGCGTTAGCGTTATTGATGAAACAAAAGTACAAGCAGACGCTACTTTTCGTGCCAGTGGTGCCCATGGCATTGTTCGAAAAGGAACAGCTATTCAGGTGATTATAGGCCTTTCTGTTCCTCAAGTACGAGAGAGAGTGGAGAGGTTTATTACCAAAGCTAATGCTCAGTAAGTTTTTCTATATATAAACGTGAAAAAAGCCGCACCATTTTGAATGGTACGGCTTTTTTGTCTATGTTTTAAATTACAATTGCTTGAAGCGGTCATGTATATTATTTTGTTTATACGTTCCCCCTTCACTGAACTCCATTAATTCCATTGAAAGGGCTAAGTATCTTTTTTCAAACAAACAAGCGAAATGTTCCTTCATCACTTGAAAAAGTTCATCACATACTTTATCTTTCTCCAATGAAGAGCGCCCAGCCCCAATCTTTAAAGTAGCATGTACAAATGCATCATCTTCTTTTCCGTCAGCTATCCTATAATGTTTAAGTTCCACGGCTCTTGAACGGATTCCTCCGACAGGAAAGGTACCATTTTGCGCTATAAGTGTGCTATTCACTTTCTCGAGTAATTTTAGAATATCTGTTTCTTCCTTTATATTATCTGTGTACTCCACAATAAAATGAGGCATCTTTTCCCTCCTCTAAATAAATGGCTATCAGTTATGATTCACAGTACTTTCCTTAACATCCACTTTACTCTTTCTATTAAATTTAGAATCACCAACAATCATATTTTCTAATCTTCCAATCCCTTCAATTTCTGTCACTACTTTATCCCTTGCTTTAACCCCTTTAAGGCCCTCTGGTGTCCCTGTTAAAATAATATCTCCCTTATCCAAAGTCATAAAACTGCTTAAGTATTCAATCAATGCCGGAATGTCAAAAATCATGTCCTTCGTTGTTCCTTCTTGGGTGAGTTGATCGTTAATATAAGTACGTATTTGTAGATTCATGGGATCTTTGATATCTTCTCTATCAGTCAGCCATGGTCCAATAGGCGTACATGTATCCCGATTTTTCACCCGTAAATTCGGACGATAATAGTTTTCAAGATAATCGCGAATCGCATAATCATTAGCAATGGTGTACCCTTCCACATAATGATAGGCATCGTCGCGCTTTACATTTCTAGTTTTTCGACCTATTACGACTGCAAGTTCACATTCATAATGCATATAGTCAACACCGTCCGGACGATGTGTTTCCGCTTTATGTCCGACAAATGTGTTAGGACCTTTTAAAAAGACAAGAGGTTCTTCTGGAGCATTAAACGCGAGTTCTTTGGCGTGGTCCGCATAATTGAGACCTAAAGCAAAAACGGTGCGAGGCTGAACAGGTGGCAACCAAATAACTTCGTCTTCTGACACAAGCCGTCCGTCATTTAAACGTAGTAAACCGTTTTCTTCAACAGCATCATGTACCCCACCACTATAAGCTATACGAGCTCTCTTCATACCTTTCCTCCTAACTTCACTTCATCCTCAGCGACAATTTGATTTTCCAAAAAACCCACTTGATCTATTTCAATTCGAACATAATCCCCTTTTTTAGCTATTGGAGCATTTTCAGGAATCCCTACAAGAAGGACATCCCCTTTAGCCAATGTCATAAATTCGGTTACATCCGCTATTAAATGTTGGATTGGGCGAATGAGGTTACTTGTTGTATTTTCTTGTTTTAATTCGCCATTGATATATACTCTTATCCCTAAATGATCCGGATTTTTAACTTCACACTTCTGCACAACCCAAGGACCAACAGGACAAAAACCGTCGCGAGCTTTTTGCTTTATTGCTGGTCGGTATATACTTTCATGAGGAACACTCACATCGTTTACAATTGTAAATCCTTCTACATAATTCAAAGCTTCGTTTATTGAGACATTTGTTGCCTGTTTTCCTATGACAATTCCAAGTGATGCTCCTATTTCTAATTCATCTATATCTATGGGGCATGGAATAGGCATACAGTGTCCAATCACTGTATTCGCTGGTTTAATATACATTATCGGAGCTTTTGGAGGTTTTTTATAAGGAGCCTGATGTATAGCCTCTCCTAATGAGCTTAGGGCACCTTTATAATTTAGTAATGTTCCATAAATTGTCCCACTTGTTGGAGCATCAAGAACTAACCCTTTTGTTTGATCGAATATAGCACTGGTTCCTGTATAGCTTGGATCTATTGCTGTTTCTTCCGTATACGAAATTCCATGCCTTTTCATCTGTACGTTACTCATCTTGTCACTCCTCACATAAAGTATCTTATAGCTTGTTTCTAATGATCATTTACGCCTTTTACATCTACGCCTTTTACATCGTTTCCTGTATTTGATTTCACTAAAATTTCATCAAAATCCCCTGTTTCCTTTCTTGTAGAAAGTACGGTACCTAGATAAGCGCCTAAGAATCCAAGTGGAATAGATACAATTCCTGGAGAGGTTAATGGAAATAAGGGTTCTCCAACAAATAGAGAGGCTCCTTTTATTGGACTCCATATACTTGGGCTTAATGAAACTAAAAGAAGTGTTCCTATTAATCCAACAAGAATTCCTGTGATTGCACCATTTATATTGAAACGCTTCCAATAGACTGTAAACAAAATAACAGGTAAATTAGAGCTAGCTCCTACTGTTAAAGCAAGCGAGGCTAAAAAAGCCACATTCATATTTTGGACAAATAAAGCTAGGATAATAGAAAGAACGGTAATTACAATAGAGGCAATACGAGCCATCTTCATTTGTTGACCTTGTGTTGCCTTTCCATTTTTTAGAATTTCATTATAAAAATCATGTGAAAAAGCGGTTGCTCCCGTAATAACAATGCCTGCCACTACGGCTAATATCGTTGCAAATGCAACAGCTGAGATAATAGCAAATAACGTTTCTCCTCCAAGCATTTCTGCTAATAAAGGAGCTGCCATATTTCCAGCAGAGTTCGCCGCCATAATTGTATCCACTCCTACAAATCTAGCAGCAGCAAATCCTAAGAAAATAACCATAATATAAAAGAGGCCTATAATCCACATGGAATAGACAACAGACTTTCTAGCAACTTTTGCATCTGGAACAGTCAAAAATCTGCTTAATACGTGAGGCAAACCAGCTGTGCCAAGAACTAAACCAAGCGTTAGTGAAATAGCATCAAGCCCATTTGTATACTTTGCCCCAGGATTTAAATAGGCTTCTTTAAGTGGTGTGGCTGTTTTCATTTCTTGGAATATACGAATAAAATTAAAGTCAAACTTACTCATGACAAGGATAAAGATAAAAATCGTCCCGCCCAAAAGAAGAAAAGCTTTTATAATTTGTACCCAACTTGTCGCGGTCATACCTCCGAAGAGAACAAATGTAAGCATAACAATCCCTACGATAATTACGGAAAGTTCATAGTTGATATCTAATAAAAGTTTAAATAAGGCTCCAGCCGCTACTAGTTGAGCTAGCATATAGAAGATAGATATCGTTAATGCGTTAAAAGCCGTTACTGCTCTTATTTTTTTAGATCGAAAGCGCTCTGTAATCATGTCAGCTAGCGTATACTTTCCTAAATTGCGCAGTGGTTCTGCAACAAGCAACAATACGACAAGATAAGATACAAGTGCTCCGTACATCAGAAAAAGGCCGTCATAGCCAAAAAGGGCAATAGCGCCAATTAGACCTAGAAAAGAAGACGCAGACATAAAGTCTCCTGCAATAGCAAAACCGTTTTGCCACCCTTTTAATCCACCTCCAGCTGTATAAAAAGAACGAGCATCCTTCGTTTTTCTAGCTGTGTAAAAGGTGATCAAGAGAGTGATAAAAACAACTAAGAGAAAAAGTGCGATAACTTTACTGTCCATCTCGCCCCATCTCCTTCTCTTCTGCTTCTAGCACATCTTTTGCGATTTGATCAAATTGGGCTGCTTTCTTTATATATAAATGACAAACTCCCCATGTCATGAAAAACTGGGCAAAGGCAAAAGCCCAGCCCCATGAGAAAGGCTCAATGAGCGGTTTTGTTAGAATATCAGAATAAAAAGCTAATATAGGAAGTAGTAACGAGAATGCGAGAAAAAAAACGGTAGTGAACAACGTGAATCTCTTTTTAGATTTTATTAATTTTTGAAAAGGAGATGAAACTACCATTCTTTTATAATTAAGCGAAACAGGGGTTTCCGCTGCTTCTTTCTTCAATTCCATCTTAACTTCCTCCCTTAATTCTACTTTCCGTTTTTATAAACTAGGCTTGATTAAAAATAACTAGCTTTAATTCCAGCATTTCTTCCATTGCATATTTTATTCCTTCTCTTCCCGTACCGCTTTCTTTCACCCCTCCGTAAGGCATATGGTCTACACGAAATGTGGGGATATCATTAATAAGAACGCCTCCAACATGAAGCTTATCAGCCATCTTTAAAGCTGTATGAATGTTCTCTGTATAAATCCCAGCCTGTAAACCATATTTAGAATGATTGACTTCTTTTGCTGCTTCTTCCATTGAAGCCACCTTATTTATCACAACAATTGGAGCAAAGACTTCTTCACAGGAAACTTTTAAAAATGATTTGGCATTTAAAACAATCGTTGGGAGTAAGGCATTTCTTTTGGTTTCTCCCCCAAATCTGATTTCAGCACCTTGTTCCTTAGCCTCTTTTAACCAGCTCAGTGTACGCTTTATATCATTCTTAGAAATGAGAGCTGACACATCTGTTTCTTCATCTAATGGATTTCCAACCTTTAACTTTCGCGTTTCTTTTACGAATTCTTCAACAAACTCTTCATAAATGTTCTCATGAACGTAGATGCGTTGAAGAGAAATACAAACTTGTCCTTGAAAAGAAAATGCACCTTTGACACAACGAGAGGCTGCTTTTTTAATTGGGACTCCTTGATCAATAACAACGGCCGCATTTGAACCTAGTTCAAGCGTCACACGCTTTAGACCTGCTTTATTACGGATACCAAGTCCAACACTGGGACTTCCTGTGAAAGTTATGGCAGCAATCCGCTGATCCTCTACTAATTGACCACCAACTGTTTTGCCACTGCCTGTTATAATGTTTAGAGCACCTGCTGGGAGACCTGCTTCATGAAACAAATCTGCTAAAAAATAGGAGGAAAGAGGAGTCTGTGATGCAGGCTTGAGCACAACCGTATTTCCAGTAGCAATTGCGGGTCCTACCTTATGAGCAACTAAGTTCATCGGAAAGTTAAAAGGAGTAATAGCTCCAATAATGCCGATAGGCTTCTTTACCGTATAGGCAGTTCGATTCTGTCCTCCTGGAGCTGCGTCAAGGGGTAAAGTTTCCCCATAAATCCGTTTTGCTTCTTCAGCTGCAAATTTATACGTATGAATGGTTCTCTTTATTTCCTCTCGTGCTGCCGTAATAGGTTTTGCTGCTTCATTTGCAATAATTGTGGCTGCCTCTTCTTGGCGTTCTCTAAGCAACTGAACGACTTTCTCTAGAATGCTAGCCCGTTCATATGCTGGCATTGCCGCCATTTTCTCTCTTGCACGATCAGCAGCTTCTATTGCCATCTCAATTTCTTTTTCGCTTACTACTGGAATTTCAGCAATTACTTCATCAGAATAAGGAGATTTTAAAAGTCTATACTCCTCTGCTTCTTGCCAGACTCCGTTAATATATAACTCTCTTCTTAATTTAGTTTGCGTTGCCACGTCTAAGCCCCTTTCTTAAGGTTGTTTTGGATTAAATAACAAGCTCATCCCTTTGTATATATTTGTTCATATCATTCAGTTTGTTTGGCTCTCCTTTTATAAAATCGAGCCAACTTATGTTTACGGACTTAAAATCCTCTTTACAATCACATTTTTTCATTTGAACTAATAAAGAAGCTCCATTTTTGTTTATAAACATTTGATGGCAGACTCCCTCATAAGATGAATCATTAACCTCTACTTTCACTTTATATAATCCTGGCTTAGGCAATCTGTACTCTCTATCAACATGAATCTCCATAAAAATATTATTTTGACCAACATGGGAATAGTAGAGAGGTGTTCCTTGAACTTGATAAGGGCGCCCAAGGTAGCTTGGTATATCTCTCACTCGTCCATGTGCAAGCAACCCTCTAATAGCTGTTGAACTAATTTTTTCATAGTGATGCTTCACTTTCGAAATCACGGTCACCTCGAATTTACCCGCGCCATGCCCTACCATTGTTTCCATGTTCCCTTTTCCTTTCGCTCCATAGCAGTAATCAAACCCTGCTACAACGTGCTTACATTTAAAACTACATATATATTCGTCTACAAATTCCTTAGGAGAGAGAGCAGAGAAGTCTGGAGTAAACTCGACAATAAATAACTTCTCCACCCCTAATTCTTTAAAACCTTCTTCTTTTACTTTTAGTGGCGTTAAATATTTCATTGGCTTCTTTTCCGGAAATAAAATGTCTTTTGGATGGGGGAAAAAGGTCATAACGCCAAACTTCAATTGCTTTTGCTTTGCTATCTGTTTAGCCTTCTCTAAAATTGCTCGGTGACCGACATGAATCCCATCAAAGAAACCAAGTGCTAAAACACAAGATTCCCGATTACAAACCGTTGTTTTTTCCATTGGGTAGCGAAGATGAATGGTTTCCATTCTGCCCTCTCTCCTTTTTAAGTTAACTGTGGGGTCGTTAGTCTACTATACTTTCCTTCGTAAAAAGCAAGTGGTTTTCCATCACGAAAGATAACATCCTCAACTTCTCCGATAAATAGCGTATGATCGCCTGCTACTTGGCTTCCATATACAGTACAAATAATGTTTGCTAAAGACTCTTTTATAACCGAATTTCCATTCCTCTTTTCAAAGGAAACGTTCTCTTTATCACTTGATTGGCCTGCGAACAACATGGATACTTCCTGCTGTTCCTCGGATAGAATGTTAACGGAAAAACACCCTGATTTTTTAATTTTGGAGAGCATTTTTGCTTTTTCATCTATCGAAATCAAAATGAGAGGCGGGTTAAGCGAAACAGACATAAAGGCATTTGCTGTCATCCCATGAACTTCTCCATCTATATCGGTTGTAATAACCGTAACGCCTGTAGCAAATTTCCCCATTGCATTTCGAAATGTACGATTATCCATTACAAGTCCTCCCTCTTAGATCACAAACTCTGGTTTTCGTTGGGCAAGGTTTGGTTGTTTTGTTGAGATTTCTTCATTTGTTTCAATATCTAGAAAAGGTGACGTTTCATTAAACCAGCTAGCTGGTGCTTTCGCTCCCCAGAATGTTTGGCGTCTAGGATCATTTAAGTCCCAACGCACAGGTTCAAAGTCGTTATCACTTGTCAAATAGTCCCCATTGTAGAGTTCAATACGATAGCCGTCTGGATCTCTTAAGTAAAGGAAGAAGGCATTAGATAAACCATGACGAGCTGGTCCTCTTTCAATATTTTCAGCATATCCTAGTGAAGCAAGAACATCACAACAATGAATCAGAGCTAATGGATCTGGAAGCCAATAAGCAAAATGATGAAGTCTTGGACCTTCTCCATTCATAAATGCCTGATCATGCACAGTTTGCTTACGATGTAACCAAGCAGCCCAAATACGATCTTCTTCTGTTGTTGTATATTCTGAACAAGCAAAGCCAAGTTCGTTTATGAAAAAATCATACGCTTTCTCAACATCCGGAACGGCACAGTTCACATGATCAATACGCTGAATACGAGCACCACTGTATAAATCATAGCGCTGGATTAATCGTTCCGCTTTTTCAATTTCGCAAAAGAATTCAAGTGGAATTCCTGAAATGTCATGGACATGTAATGCTCTTCCAAGGGCATGTTGTTTCCCTTTTTCTACCCATTTTGTTTTTAAACCTTTTGACTTAAAGAGCTCTTCAATACGCTCTAAATCTTCCTCTTTCTCGACCTTATATCCAAGTGCTTGTACCCCTAGCTTTTCAGATTTCTTCAACACTAAACTGTGATGAGTATGCTCTTCAAGCCCTCTCAAATATACACAATCATCCTTAGTTTCTGTTTCAATCATTCCTAGAGCTTTTACATAGAAATCTTTAGAACGATTCAAATCTTTAACGTTAAGTACAGTTCTTGCAATTCGAATAATATTAAATTTTATCACCTTTATCCCCCTCTTACCCTTATTTACTTTCTACAACTTCTTCTGAGCGATTTAGAAATTCTTTTACACGACCCACATACTCTTGCTTGTCATATCCGTTATAGAGGGCACTTGCCATACGAACTGGATCGCCAAAGAAGAAACGTTCGTAAAGTGTTTGACGTGAACCAAATGCACTTATACATATATCCCATGCAAGACGATACAGTTTCACTCGGCTGTAAGCGTCTCCATTTGCAGCTTGAAGATACTTATCGAGATCTGAGCGAATAGGGGAATGAAAATCTGCTTCATTCGGAATAGCCATCAAACCGCTCGCTCCCATCAATTGCATAATTTCAGTAAAGCGAGGATACAATTTCGGAAAATAGTGACGAGCAACATTTAAAGGCGCAAACTCTGGCGTCATTGTGCCCCATTGGTCCATTTTGGCATTAGCTTCTGAAGCTGTTACATACGCTTTCATTGTTTCGAGTCCAATAATCACTTCTGAAATTTTTTCTTGAATATGCTGATACTGTCCAATATTGATTGTTTCTGCCATAAGTTGAAGAGTGCCAAGAATAAACTCTGTTTTAGCAATATTTTTAGATACAACTTGGTGGGTCATATGAACAACAGCATTGCTAGCATTATAAGCCTCATTACACGTGTCTACGTCTCCTAAAGAAAACACGCGATCCCAAGGTACGACTACATCATCAAACACAACAATCGTATCCATTTCTTCAAAACGTGAACCTAATGGATGATCAAAATTTGATTTACCATAATCAAAAGATTCACGACAAATGAATTTTAACCCAGGCGTATTATTAGGAATTGAAAATGCATAGGCATATGGATTTTCTTCTTCTGATTGTTTCAATAATGTAGAAGGAAAAACCATAATTTCATCAGTGATTCCACCTTGGGTAGCCAGTAAACGAGCTCCTTTAATGATGACCCCTTCTGACGTCTTTTCTTTAATTCGCGCTGCGATGAACGGATCAGGAAGTTGGGCAGTGTTCACTCCTCTATTTACTTGAGGATTAATTAAAGTATGGGTTAAAGACAAATCTTGTTCCCGGCAATATTCAAGGTAATTTTCCATGTTTCTCGCATACATTTCGTCTTGTTTTCCAAACATAGCGGCAGCGGCTCCATATGCCATCATGCCAACATTAATGTAGTCTGGAGAACGTCCCATCATTCCATTATTGTATCTGGCCCATTCTTGCATCATTTTACGTCGCATTTTTAAATCTTCTTTTGTTTTTGGCTGCATGAACGAAGTTCCAATTCGATTTCCTGTCATTGGTGAAATATACGTCATATAGTCTTTTTTATCTCGGTCATGCTGCATATCATACAGCGCCGCCTGTGTTTTCATCACTCCTTTAAAAGCTGGATGCTCAGATACATTTCCTGTTACTTGTTCTCCATTAATCCATACGTTTGCTTTTGCCTTATCAACGCGTTCAATATATTGTTTTCCTGTTTTAGCTGGCATCTCTTTTTCCCCTTTCATGCATCTCTGTTAGTTCCACTGCTATCATATTGATGTTCATCACTTTCCAAATTGAGGGATATGATGATTACCAATAGCTACATGAATAACTTTTGGTTCAGTATAAAATTCAAAAATAGCGTAATGTCCTCCCTCACGACCAATACCACTATCTTTCGTTCCTCCAAATGGAATGCGAAGATCGCGAACATTTTGTGCATTGATCCAAAGCATGCCTGCTTCAACTGCTTGTGCAACTCTGTGGGCTCTTTTAATATCGTTTGTCCATACGTATCCAGCTAGACCATATCTCGTGTCATTTGCTAGAGAAATAACTTCTTCCTCTGTTTCGAATTCAATAACAGCCATAACAGGTCCGAAAATTTCATCCTGACATACTTTCATATCATTTGTTGCATTTAATAGAAGAGTTGGTGGAACAAAGTTACCTTCTTTTACTTCTTCTGGTACAGTTCCTTGAACAACTTCACAACCTTCTTCTTTCGCAATCTCAATATAGCGTTTTACTTTATTGAAGTGATTTTTTTCAATTAAAGGTCCAAGCTGTGTAGAAGGATCCATCGGGTCCCCAATTTTAATATTTACTACACGTTCTTTTAATGCTTTAACAAATCTATCTTTTATATTTTTGTGAAGAAACACGCGTGAGTTCGCTGTGCAGCGTTCACCATTAAAAGAAAAGATTCCCCAAACAGCTGCATCAAGTGCTTGATCAAAGTTTGCATCATCAAATACAATGAGAGGAGACTTACCTCCAAGTTCCATGGATGTTTTCTTTAATGTATCCGCTGAATTTCTTATAATTGTTGCCCCTGTTGTCGTTTCTCCTGTAAACGATATAGCTTTTACATCTGGATGAGCAACAAGAGCAGCGCCAGCACTCTCTCCAAATCCATGTATGACGTTAAAAACGCCTTCTGGTAACCCGGCTTTATGAATGATTTTGGCTAACTTATCTGCTGTTAGCGGAGATAACTCTGCAGGTTTTAGAATAACGGTGTTTCCTGTTGCGAGAGCTGGTGCTACTTTCCAAGTTTCGAGCATAAATGGAGCATTCCATGGTGTAATAAGTCCAACAGGTCCAAGCGGTTTATATAATGTATAATTAATAAACTCGTCATCTACCGGGTATGATTCGCCATGTAATTTTGTTTGAACTAAGCGGGCATAGAAGCGAAAATTTTCTGCAGCACGAGCCGTCATTTTCTTTGTTTGGCTAATAGGAAGACCTGTGTCCATAGATTCTAAGAAGGCAATCTCTTCAATATCTTCATCAATTAAATCTGCAATTCTATTAATATACTCCATTCGATTTTGGACTTTCATCTTTCCCCATGAACCTTCAAAGGCTTCTTTAGCCGCTGCTACCGCTTTATTTATATCTTCCTCTTGCCCAGATGAAACAGTGTTAATAACTTCATTTGTAAATGGATTTGTATTCTCAAATGTTTCTTTAGAGCTTGTTTCTACGAATTCACCGTTAATATAGAGTTTTACACGTTCAACATGCACATCTTTCATTCTTGTCGTAGTAATAGCTGTCTCGTTTCTCATCTTTTCACATCCTTTATATCATTTCCTTGTTGCCTTTTAATTCATTTATTTTACTCCGCTGTGACTTTATCAAGTTCAACATAGTGCTGTAGGACTTCACGAATCTCATCTTGAAGTTCCTGTGTCGGCAAATCCATCGGTAAACGAAGAATAGGTTTAATTCGGCCCATCATCCCTAGCGCTGCTTTTAATGGAGCTGGGTTCGTATCTTTAAAAAGAACATCATTTAATGGCATTAACTCATAGTGGAGATTTGCAGCTCGTTCTACATCGCCTTCTTTCCATGCGTCATAAACTTCTGCCACTTTTTTAGGTTCAACATTTGCTGTCGCACTGATATAACCAGCTCCCCCAATTGCAAGCATTGGATAGCAAAGTAATTCAATACCTGAGTAAAGAAGAAAGTCTCTTCCACATTCTAATAACACACGATTAACATGCTCAAAATCCTTGTTTGATTCTTTAACGCCAATAATATTAGGGCAATCTTTATTTAATTTGGCTAGTGTCTTTACTTCCAAATTCACTGAGGTTCTTCCAGGAATGTTATAGACGATAATCGGAAGACTCGGTACTGTATCTGCTACTTTTTTGAAATGTTTGTAAAGAGCATGTTGAGATGGTTTGTTGTAATAAGGAACGATAATAAGTACCCCGTCTACTCCCTTAATCTCACTTGCTCTTTTTGTTAAATAAAGCGTTTCCTCATGATTTGTAGATCCTGTTCCAGGGACAAAAGGAACCCGACCATTAATGGCTTTAGCTGCTCGCTCTATCACCTGAATTCGTTCCTCGATTGTTAAAGAGCTAGGTTCTCCTGTAGTTCCCGTAACAGAAATACCATGGCTTCCACTTTCAATATGCCAATTAATAAGAGATTCTAGCGTCTCAAAATCAACAGAACCGTCTTCATTAAATGGGGTAATAATTGGAGCAATTGATCCTCTTAATTTTTGTTTCACCTGTTCGAATTTTGACATCGTTTTTTCTCCTTCTTTCCTGAATTTTTTAAGCAATTACTATTACACCTACAAAATAACTAAAAATTAAAAATATTTAGAATTTTATATTGGTATCGCTTACAAAAATAATGTATCATAATGTCAGATATATGAAAATTACTTAAAAAATTGGTTTTCCATACGAAAAAAGTATACCGAAACAAGGAGGATAAGCTTATGGACTTAAGACAGCTCCGCTACTTTACTGCTATTGCTGAGGAAAAACAAATTACAAGGGCCGCTAAGAAACTACATATGGCGCAGCCCCCTCTTAGTCATCAGTTAAAATTGCTTGAACAAGAATTAGGTGTTTTACTATTAGAACGTAACGGAAAGGAAATGGAACTTACAGAAGCCGGAAAAACATTGTATAAACGCGGCAAAGACCTTATTGAAAAATTAGAAGAAATCAATGTAGAAGTTCAAGAAACAGGAGAAGGACTTAGAGGAATATTGGCTTTTGGGACTGTAAAAACATGCTTTTCTTATTTATCAGAAAGAATCCGTCTATTTAGAGAGCAATATCCTCTAGTAACCTATAGAGTACTTGAGGGAGATTCCTATGAACTTACCAAATATCTGCAAGAAAGAAAGATTGAATTTGCAGTTGTTCGCTTACCGGTAGATATGGAGAACTTTTCTTTTCTGCCTTTACCAAAAGAAAAGTTTGTAGCCATTGTTCCCGAGGATTTAGAGGTGCATTCATCACTTTCATTAAAAGAGGTTGCTAAAATGCCTCTTATGTTATTACACCGTATAGATGGAACAGGGTTGTATGAACTTGTAATGGAGGCTTTTATGAAGAACGATTTAAAACCTAATATTGTATGTGAATGTGCAGATGCTGCTATCCTTTTATCTCTCGTGAAATCAGGCTCTGGCATTACCTTACTCCCTGAATCAACCTTATCCTCGTTTCCTTTAAACGGATTGAAAATCATTAAAGTTAATGACTGTGTCATTGAATCAAAAGCAGCTGTAATTTGGCTAAAAGATCGTTACATATCTAAAAGTGCCAAACGTCTTATTGAAACGTTTAATGAAACGTTTAATGTTTAGTAGCGAAGAACTTTAAGTCCATCAAAAAGCACTAAAGCACTGGTGTTAACTATTAACCCCAGTGCTTTTTAACATCATAACTTTATATTTTATACTCGGGATAAATTCTCAAACTTCCAAAATGGAGATTGTATCTCTATTATTTGTTGGATAGCTTGCTTTTGGTGAGGTGCTAAAATATTTGTAGGAAGTCCTTTTATTGTTTCATAATACGGGTCTTCTCTTACTTCACTTTGTAACCCACTTATCCCTTCTATAATTTTTAGCGTGCAAATTGGCACATATGCTGCACTATATCCTCCTTCATGACATAGAACTAAACGTCCCTGACAAAGACGCTTGGCTAATTCTTTTATGGCAATAGCCATTTCTTTAAAGCCTTCTGCTGTTACCATCATTTGGGCTAGAGGATCAAAGACGCTTGCATCTTGACCAGCGGCTACAAGGATAATCTCTGGTTTAAATTGTTCTGCTATCGGACTGATAATCTTCTCTATAGCATACAAATATCCCGCATTTCCTGTTCCAGCAGGTAGGGGAATATTAACATTAAAACCTGCCCCGCTATCTTCCCCAACATCCTCAGCATAACCTCTATTAGACGGAAAATTATATTCTTGATGAAGGGAGATTGTTAATACTTCTGGATCATTATAAAAAGAACTCTCCGTCCCATTCCCATGATGAACATCCCAGTCTATAATTAAAACTCTCTTCAAGTTATATTCTTTTTTTGCGTAATGGGCAGCAATGGCTACATTATTAAAAAGACAAAACCCAATACCTTTATCCCTTTCAGCGTGGTGTCCCGGTGGTCTTGTGAGAGCATATACATTTTGAACTTCACCTTTCATCACTGCATCAATCCCTGAAATCACTCCTCCAGCAGATAATAGGGCTATTTCATAAGAACCTCTCCCTACAATTGCTAATTCTCCTGCATCTCCTCCCTCAGTACGACTTAAGTATTCTACTCGATCAATATAAGAACGAGCATGATTCCATTCTACTTCTTTCCTTGTAGCGGAACGAGGCTTTAAAACGTGCAGTTCTTCTATAAATCTACTTCTTTCTAAAAGATTCTTCACTCTCCTTTTACTTTTCGGACTTTCCCCATGTTCATCAGCCTCAATCCATCCACCTGGTGGCAAAAAAAGCGCTCCATTTCCTGTATCATGCCAGAAATAGCTTTCATCACAAATAAACCCCATTTTATTCCCCATTTTCATTCCTCCCATATCTCTTAAAGAAGCGGTGTACAATCACTTCTTCTTTTGTATTTTTTAACTTTGATTTGGCTGTGTCATAGATAACTTGATATGAAGTGGTTTTTTCACCCTTTTCCCTCTCTCATGACAAGTAAAGGGAAGCCTAGAAATTTTAGCTCCCCCCCCGATGCCATGTTTATTCATAAACTTAAATTTGTTCTTCAAATCTTTTAAGTGCTTTATCCATTCTGCTAATGATTTCTTCCACTTGTTCACTCGTAATAATAAGCGGTGGTGCAAGGGCTACTGTGTTTGTCCCTTTCCAATCAAAATAACGTAGCTGTAATCCTAGCTCCATACAAATATCTGTGTATTGTGCTGCAGCATGTTCAGATGGGGCAAATGGAATACCACTCTCTGGGTCTCTAAATAGCTCTATCCCCGCTAAAAGGCCAAGACCTCTTACTTTCGTTACATGTTTATGATTTTTTTCTAAATATTGAAGACCTCTTAATAACTCTTCGCCACGCATTCGACTATTTTCCACAATGTTGTCTCTATCAATCATTTCAATCGTTTTTAATCCGACTGCACAAGCAACAGGATGACCGCTATATGTGAATCCGTGAAACATCATCTCATCAGATTGCACAAACGCTTCCCTAACATGTTCTCTCATAATGACGGCTCCAAGATGAGCATATCCACTTGAAATTCCTTTTGCTACACAAAGAAAATCTGGTACTACGTTCCAATGATCTACACCAAACATTTTTCCAGTACGCCCAAATCCGCAGATTACTTCGTCAGCAATCATTAAGATACCATGTTCATCACAAAGTTTACGTACTGCTTCAATATATCCTTTAGGAGGAAATCTTACTCCTCCTGCTCCTTGAATTGGTTCGATAATCACGGCAGCGATGGTATCTGCTCCCTCTGCTTCTATCGTTCCTCTAATAGAGCGTGTATAGTTTGGATCCGTTTTATCTCCAAGTTCAGCTTCTACTGCATGAGCTGCGGCTTTAAGAAAGTTTGGAGCATTGGAAGTTGTAAACTTTTGAAATCCTTCTATCCCAGTAGCACTTGTAGCACCTACTGTAACCCCATGGAATGATTGATCTAGGGAAATAATCTTTGTACGCTCTGGCTTTCCTTTCACTTTCCAATAGAAACGAGCTAACTTGAAAGCTGTATCATTAGATTCTGATCCTCCTGATGTAAAGAAACAAACATTTAAGTCCCTAGGTGCCATTGAAGCCACTTTTTGAGCTAAAAGAATAGCTGGTTCGTTTGATTGTCCACTAAATGAAGAACTATAAGAAAGTTTTAGCATCTGTTGCTTAGCCGCCTCAGCTAACTCTTCATTTCCGTATCCTAAATTTACATTCCAAAGCATAGACACACCATCAATTCGTTCTTTACCTTGTAAATCTTTAAGATACACTCCACGACCCTCCGAAAAAATAGTAGGGGGACCTGATAGGTAATGTGCTTTTGGGGGAGTAGTTGGGTGCAAATAATGTTTCTTATCAATCTCTGCTAATTCGGAATGTGTAAAAGTAGAACCTTTCGATAATTTTTGCATACGTATTCCTCCTAAATTATATTAATGGGGAAAAAATCCCCTGTTCTCACTTAGGACCTCCATCAATTGTTGCTTCCTCTTTATTAGATAAGAAGGCTTTGAATTCTTTTGAGGATGAGGATCGAACAATAAGATAAATAAAACCTAGACCTAACCACAAAAGGCCTACTGTTTTCCCAGCTGTCGAAAGTCCCCATAAAATATAGAGACACACGATGGTTCCTAATGATGGAATTATTAAATATTTCAATACATTTCTTTGCTTATTTTTTATATAGTAATGGTTAATCACACATATATTGACAAAGGCAAACCCTAATAATCCACCAAATGCGACAAGATCTGATACCAATTGCATATTTAGCGATAGAGCCCCTATGATGCCAGCTATAGACATTAAAAGAATGTTATTAACCGGTGTTTTATATTTCGGATGGATATACCCAAAAAACTTCTTTGGCATGACATTATCACGCCCCATTCCTAAAAGTAAGCGACTTGAAGCTGATTGACTCGCCAATGCACTCGCTACCCCAGAAGCTATAATCATTACTGTAATAAAGGTCTGAAGAAATAGACTACCAATAGTATCGAGTATGTTAAAAAAGGCTGTATCCGGGTTCTTAATCACTGTATAATGGCCTACTATAATCACAGCTAAATAGGTTACTGAAACATAAAATATAGTTTGAATAACACATGTGAACACGATAGCTAACCCAATCTTATTCCCGCCTACACTTGTTTCTTCTGCTAATGTTGTAATAGCATCAAATCCAAGATAAGCAACGATAACGATAGCAGATCCGCTAATAATAGCGCCAATAGAGAAATGGCTGGGATCATAGATCGCCTCAAACTGAATAAGGGATAAGTTTCCTGTTACAATATAATGGCCTGCACTTATAAGAAAAACTAAAACAGCCAAAATCATTAAAAGGACTAATACTGTATTTACTTTAGCAGCAACTTCAACACCCATTATATTTACTACTGTAATAGGAAGGGCAAAGATAAGGACCCATGCCCAAATCGGAATACTTGGCACAAGAGCATGTGCAAAATTAGAACTAATAAGAAAGGTAAGCATAGGAATTAAAAGATAATCAAGTAGCATTCCCCACCCTGCAATAAAACCTATCTTAGGATGAAGAGCATGCTGGGCATACGTATAAGTAGAACCAGCTACAGGATATGCTTCTACCATCTTTCCGAAACTGTAGGCTGTAAATAACATAGCAACAAATCCAATAATATAAGAAAGCACTGAATGTCCTTCGGAAATGGCTGTTATAATTCCAAATAAGGACATCGCTGCTACTGGAGCCATGAATCCTAGGCCAAAGATTACTAAATCTCTTAACTTTAATGTTCGATTAAGTTCAATTTTATTTGGACGAAAGTCTATGTCATGTACTGATTTCTCTGTCTCCAATCTTCTCCCCCTTTCCAAATAGCCAATAAAAAGATCGAATTCTTACTACATCTCTTTTTCTCAAAATATAAAACTTCCGTCATTCTTTCCTAATAGAGTTACAGGAAGAATGAGGTGTTCATGTAGAAATTCAGCCACCATACCAGTTCATTGCTCTCTCATTTAAATCCACCCAAACGTGTTTTGTTTGAGTATACATTTCTAGAGCTTGCACTCCTAATTCGCGTCCAAATCCACTTTGTTTTGTTCCTCCAAATGGGGCACCACTATCCAGAAAGCTATACGCATTGATCCAAACTGTCCCTACTTTAATTCCACGTGCCATGCGATGTGCACGTTTTAAGTCATTTGTCCAAACTCCGGATGCTAATCCATAAATGGTTTCATTTGCTTTTTGAAGGGCATCTGCTTCGTCACTAAATCGGATAATTGAAGCTACTGGTCCGAAGATCTCTTCTTTAGCAATAGTCATTTGGTTTGTAACATTTTCAAAAACTGTTGGTGTGAAGTAGTATCCATCCCCAGCTCTTGTAAAGCGTTCTCCTCCCGTTACTAGATTGGCCCCTTCTTCTATTCCTATTGATACATACTTTTCAATTTGTTCCAGCTGTTTATTTGAAACTTGAGGACCCATTTGGGTTGTTGAATCAAGCGGATTTCCAACGCGTATAGATTGGGCTTTTTTAACAAAGCGTTCTATAAATTCATCATAAATTGAATCTTGAACAAAGATTCTGGATCCAGCTGCACATACTTGTCCTTGGCCGAAATAGATTCCAAAAGAAGCCATATTTATCGCATCTTCTAAGTTTGCATCATCGAATATAATATTTGGTGATTTCCCACCAAGCTCTAATGAAATAGGTTTTAAATTTTCACTTGCTGATTGCATAATAAGTTGGCCTGTACGCGTCGAACCTGTAAAAGCAATTTTATCAATTCCAGGATGAGAAACTAGAGCATTACCTGCTGTGTGACCGAACCCTGGAACTACATTAATGACCCCATCCGGAAGACCCTCCTCTTGGAATATCTTCACTAACTCCAAAATGCTAACTGGTGTTTGCTCTGCTGGTTTTATCACAATTGTATTTCCCGCTGCAAGAGCAGGAGCGACTTTCCACATTGTAAGCATGAGCGGGAAATTCCATGGAACGATTGCTCCGATAACGCCTAAAGGTTCTCTTAATGTATAATTAAATCGGTTCATCGGAGAGGCCAATGTTTCTCCACTTAGCTTATTCGCCATACCCGCATAAAACTCTAAAACATCAATTGTCGCTGGGATCTCAATCAGTTTAGTCTCATTAATAGGCAATCCGTTATCTGCTGATTCTACTTCAGCAAGAAACTCCGCTTTCTCCCTCATTTTTAAAGCAACTTTATATAATAAGCGTCCCCGTTCACTTGGGTCCATTCTTGCCCAAGGACCATTTTCAAATGCTTGCCGAGCTGTTTTAACCGCATATTCTACATCTTCTGTTCCGGCCTCTGCTACAATAGCATGTACTTCCCCAGTCCCAGGATTAATAGATTCAAAGCTTCTACCTGATATGGAATCAACCCATTTTCCATCAATAAACATCTTATAATATTTCATATCCCAATATCCTTTCTACTGTAGTCTATAGAGTAACTCTCTACTAACCTCGCTCTAAGTAATTCCTCCTCCGTGTGGTTTAGCTTATAAGTCCCTTCCAGTAATTAAAGGTTATCAAGACACAACTTAAATTTATTGGATAAATCGGAACAATCAGAATATTTATTGGAGAATAATATAAAAAAAGCATTCTTTATAAGCAAAGAATGCTTTTTCCTATAAATCTCTTTATCATATTCCTTCCTATCTTCTTCCAGTAAGCTTATATGGGGTTATATATCCAAAATCCTTAAATTCATTAATGAGGTGGGACTGATCATAATATCCATTCTCATAAATAACATCATTTACTGTGTAATGGTTATTATTTAACAGCATATTTAATGAACATTGAAACCTGATAATTTTACTAAACAGTTTTGGAGAAATGCCAATGTGAGTTTCAAATTGTTTACGCAAATATCTTGTTGAATAGCCTATTTCATTTGCTAATTGATTCATAGATATATTCCCCCTCGTTGAGTAAAGAAAATGTATAGCTTGCTCCACAGGAAAAGATGTATGAAAATCAAGTAAGATATTTCTCAACGTTTTATTAAATATATCTATCCTCTTTATAAAGTAATCTTCTTTTACAATTCTTTCTACAATTGTATTATCCATTGAAATAAGCTCAATTAAGGGAAGCTCTTGATCATGCAGTTCCTTTAAAGTATAGTCCATTTTTTGAATATGATAGAGATACGGAATTCTAATACCAAAGTAAGTCGTATTTGGGATCAGATTTATACACTTACTTTTACTAACATTCCCACAAACCTTTGCACCTGGTAAGCGTTCATCACAGCTAATTAAAATATCAATACATCCATCTGGAACAACCGTAACTTTCTCTTTTATATCTCTCACTTTAAATTGATAGAAAATGAGAATAGGCTCATTCTTTAAACCTTTCTCCCTATGTTCCACATAATACTCTGTGTAAGATTTAAATTCAGGTTGGGACGGTAAATAGCTATTATTCTTTACGTTAGGTAAACAAATCACCATATATATCTCCTTTAAATATTTAATGGGATATTAATCATAAATGGTTATGTAACTTTTCATCTCTTAATAAGATACAGTTCATCCCTTAGTGCTGGATAAACATCGATTATTTACGCCTAAAAGAAAACGCTTACATTAAAATGCATATTATTTCAACTCTAAAATGAATCTCTTCATATAAAATTGAAATAACAAGGTTGTATATGTATCTCTTGTACCTATATCCAACTTTATTGTATATATTATATAGATTCTTCTAAATAGTCTCAAGTATTTGTCAGAATATTCTCTCTTATAAGCCCATATCTTAATCCCTATGCTACATAACCCATGCTTTTCCCTTCGTAATGGTGTCCATTAGCTGTCTTGGACTGTAATAACTAAATTTTTTATATTCATTAATTAAATGCGCTTGATCATAATATCCACTTTCCTCAATTATATCCCATATTGAATAATTTTTATCGTTCATAAACATAGACAGAGAACATTGAAAACGAACGATTTGTGAAAATAACTTAGGAGAAATTCCGATATCTTGTTCAAATTTTTTACGTATATATCTTGTTGAGAAACCTGACTTCTGAGCTAAATCGTTCATCGTGATATTTCCTCTACTTAAATGTATGCTATATAAGGCATTCCTTACAACGGAAGAATAACTCTTTTCATTTAAAAATATGGTGCCGATTGTTTCTTGGAATCGCTGTATTCTTCCTTCAAATGAAGGGATATTGGCTAATTGATGCGCAGGATCGTCTAATAACAATAGATCCTTTATCGGAATTTCACACTCAACTATATCCTTCATAGAACAATTTAAATTCAAAGACTCTCGTCCTGCAGGTAACCTCACACCAAAGTATTCTGCCCCTGGAACAAGTTGGATTTCCTTACTTCTAAGAACACTTCCACAAACTTTTCCATAAGGGGCTTGAGGCACACAAGTAAACAAAATATCTATACATCCGTCAGGAATCACCATCATTGAGTTAGAAATAGAATCGCACTTAAATTGATAATACAAATAATACTTGTTTCTCTTCTGATCAAACTCTCTCTTTTCTATATAATAAGCTGTCTTCATTTTAAACTCGGGTTGTAAAGGTATGTGAAAACTCCATTTTTTTCTGTTACTCATACTACGTCCTCTCTTTCTTTGTTCCTCATCTGTATAAAATAATATTAGATAGTAACATTATGAGAGCAAGTAGGTTTCAAATCTTCTTTTTTGTTAAATTACTTTACACTATATATTTTAATCATCTACTAAATATAATTGACATATCATTTGTGCGTTTTTTCCAAATCATATGGTCACTTCCATCTCCCCAGTAATCCTTCAACAAATAATGAGGTTCTCCTAATTTTTTCTTCCATATTTTCTGTGCATTGATGTATCCGCTATCCAAACAAAATTCTTTAATTTCCCTATTCTGCAAAGTAAGAATCATTACATTTAAGAGTAAAGTTCCTATACCCATTCCTTGATAAGTAGGATGAACAAATACTGTTCCTATCTCATTCCATTCTTTTAATTCTCCATCTGTACAACAATTAATCAGATCACTAGCAGGACCGTATTCAATAGTACCAATAACTTGATTATGCTTTTTATCTAGAGCTATTAGAAAATATCGATCCTTTCCATAGCTATCAAAGTCACATTCTAAGTATCTTTTCTTATCTTTAATTTCATTTTCCATATCCTCAAGTAACTCTGATAAACCTTCTTTGGCAAATGTATCTTGAATGACTGTTCTAAAAAATTGCTGGATTTCCTCAGTATCTTCCATTCGTGGCCTCCTAATTTCAACCTTATACACTTAAAATCACTCCTTACTATTCTAAAATCACCTTTTCAATTCAGTTGTCATACTTTTTATTTCGTTAGTTCCATAGCAGCTACATAGTTAGCCATGCTCTCTACAATTTTACTGTTCTAGCAGCATATAAATACAATATATCGAAAAAAATTTCTTTGTTTATTAATCCTTGCTTAAAAATAAAGAAAAAGCTCAAAAAATAATTTGAGCTTCTTCAGGAGGATCCGTCATTCTTCTTCGAAAAGTGCTACAGGACTAAATGCTTCATAATGAATATTTTCTTTTGATACACCCCATTTTACTAATGCAGTTAGAATAGATTCCATAAAGGGAATGGACCCGCACAAGTAAAATAAGGATTCTTTTGAAGGAACGGTAGATTTTAATACGTCTAGATCAATGATCCCTTCTTTATCAAAATCATGCCCAATCCGGTCCTCTTTATTAGGAGAGCTATAACAAATAAATGACTTAACGTTTGCTTGATTCTCAGCTAATTCTATTACATGTTCTTTAAAGGCATGTGTTTTACTATTAATGGCTCCATGAATAAAAGTCACTTGACGTGTAGATTGTGTCTCAACTAAAGTATTCAACATGCTGAGTACGGGCGTAATCCCAATCCCTCCGCTTATCAACACAACCGGTAATTCACTATGATCAAGAACAAAATCTCCTGCTGGAGCAGAAAACTCCAATTGTTCTCCAGTCTGTACTTGGTTATGCAAATAGTTTGAGACAATCCCGTCCGGACTATTATCATGAGCATCTTCACGTTTTACACTGATTCGGTAATACGGTTTTCCAGGAGATTCTGAAAGACTGTAGTGACGAATATGAGTATACTTTTCACCTGGTATCGTTGCTTTTAGCGTCAAATACTGTCCAGCTTTATAAGAAGCAATGGCTTTTCCATCAGCAGGTTTTAAATAAAATGATGTGATATTATCGCTTTCTTCAACTTTCTTATCTACGTAAAAACTTCGATATCCATTCCACCCGCCAGGCTGACTCTTTGTTTCTTCTTCAAGGTTCTTTTCAAGATTAATGAAAGCATCAGCAATATATCCGTAGGCCTTTCCCCATGCTTCAATAATTTCATCAGAAGCAGCATCTCCTAAAACATCTTTTACTGCTTGAAGTAAAGTCTCCCCCACAATGGGATACTGCTCTTCTTTTACCCCTATGGCACGGTGTTTCTGAGAAATTCTTTCGATTACAGGCTTGATAGCCTCTAAGTTTGTAATGTGTTCTCCTGCAGCGTAAACCGCATATCCTAACGCTTCCTGCTGAATCCCGCGTTTCTGATTTGTTTGATTAAACATATTGTACAAATCAGGAGCTTTTTCAAATAGTAACTCGTAAAACCTTTTTCCAATTTCTTCACTATGTTCTTTTAACACCGGTACTGTTGATTGAACAATTTCAATTGTTTTAGGGTCAAGCATTTCGTTTCATCCACCTTTTATAATTTATTGGGATAAACTATAGCGTTTATACGATTTAAGTTGGGTATATGTACCAATTGATATTATGTTGTACAATAACTGTTATACCTATCCATACTAAAGGATATTCTGTTTCCTCGTATTCAAACTAGGGTAGTGAATTAGATCTGCTTGGTTACGTTTTTTCAATCTTTCTAGATTTTGTGGCAATAAATAATCCATTCCCAGGATAATAGGTAATTATTTATGCTCTCTTACTTTAATGGCAAGTTATAACTGTCCTATAACTTAAATAGCCTTCTATCATCCAAATGATAGAAGGCTATTTAAAGTTAGCTAATTTGTCCACTATATGCGACATATTTATCCTTTTTATTATTCATCAGACTTTTAAGAAGTCCACTATTATATATTGAACAACTCGTAATAATAAAAAGAATCGAGTTGTTATAAAAGTCTTATTTGGCTGTGTATCCACCGTCAACAAGAAGTGTTGTACCTGTCACAAAGTCATTTTCAGCTAAGAATATAACAGCATGTGCAATTTCCTTTGGTTCACCTAGTCGACCAATAGGATGTTTGGCTACTAGACCATCATAGTACTCACCCATTGCCTCTTTGTTCACTAGTCCAGATTCAATAAATCCAGGAGCTACAGCATTTACTCGAATATTCCGATCCGCATATTCTAATGCAACGGACTTTGTTATTAAATTAACAGCACCTTTACTTGCAGCATATGGAATAGAAGTTGGTTCACCAACTGTGCCCAAAATAGAAGAAGTGTTAATAATAGAACCGCCACCCGTTTTAAGCATTTCACGAAGAGCGTATTTAATCCCGTAAAAAACACCATCTTGGTTCACAGAAATCACTCTCTTATATTCTTCAGCCGTTAATTCGTGAGTAGGTGTTTGAACACCAACCCCAGCGTTGTTAAAGATGATGTCTAACCCTCCAAAATGTTTGACGGTTTCAGAAACAAGATTTTCAACTGATTGCTCATCAGCCACATTAACTGTGATAAATAAAACATCCTTATATGTTTTTTCAACCCTTTTTCGACGCTTACTCCAGCTTCATTATTGTAATCCCCAATAACGACTTTCACTCCTTTTTCTAGAAAAGCTTTAGCAGTAGCTAATCCGATACCAGAAGCACCACCCGTTACAATTGCAACTTTGCCATCTAAGTTTGTCATAATCTAATTCCCCCTTGAAGTAATAAAAAGGATTAACAAGCTCTTCATATTTTTTCTTATCTTCTCTGTTTTATACTTAGACCCTGAGAACCAAAACAAAATAGAAAATATAATCTCTGCTACCATTTTTGAAAAGTGCTAGAGAAGCTACATGATCACTTCCCTCACTATTTCTGGTGACAATTTTCACTTTATTATCACAAGCAAATTAGTTGCTTTGGCTAATGGGAATCTAAGAAGGGTAGGTTCCATTGCTTTTCCGAGAAAAATACTAAAAATATAAAAAGCTCCCTGTTTACTAACAGAGAGCCCTTTATATTTAAAGTTATTCATTTAAATGAATGTAAAGCTTTTTAATAAAATCTGAATCTATATCTACCATGTAAAAAGCACCTAAATTGTTATGCAGCTTTTCAACCATTTTTAAGGCATTCTTATAAGCTGTTTTCAATTCACACTCTCTTAGTTTTGCAGTTATTGAAACATAGTCATGATAAGATTGAACACTTATATCCGCCTCTAAGTTTTTGGTACTGTTTAACCAACGTTCTACCGTTTTTTCCTTTACTCTTATGAGTTGTAATATATATTTTTGCACTTGTGTTAACACCTCTAGAGAACGTGCTAACTCTCCTCTCTTCATTACATTTACACCCATCAGCCAAGCGTTCGCAAAGTTATTAAAAGCGAAATTTACATTTTTATCTGTCATTCTTTCTGGACCAGATCCACCTAATCCTTCAAGCAAAGGCTGTAATTGTTCTGTAGAATCGTAAACATACATAGACTCAGGGTTTGGAAAAACTCCAGTAGATTTAAAACTTTTGATAATTTCCATTTTTGATTCAGGGAGAAAATGAAATTCCCCCCGAATCATATTTGAAAATATGACTACCTCTGTTCCATACTCATTGTAAAATATCAGATCAGCGGTGTTGACTTCAGAGATCCAGTATCTAGAGTTAAAATGATTTATATCCTGATCCCTAATGAATATATAAAACTCAACATCTGAATACTGGTCTCCTTCCCCTTTAGTAAAAGACCCATACATCATACAAGCTGAGACTGATTCATCTTCAATACATTTATTTTTAACGTTTTGAATGATTTTCTCTTGAATTAGCACATTCAACACTCCTTATCTCATATTTTCATTTTTAGATAAGGGATTTATCAAACACAGGACAGCATGAGCAACACATATATTATGCTCCTTCCATTTTTAATCAACATGAGTATCAAATATGTCTCATCTTATTTAAAAAATGCTTGAGAATATTGATCAACACCCTGTGTATTTTTAAGGGAGTCCTTAGTTAACTCTATAGCCATAAATACTTCGTCTGGTACTTCGAATGGTGATCTTATATTCCATAAACTTGCTGGTTTGAATCCGAGTTTTGGATAATAATCTTGATGCCCTAATACAATAACAGACTGATAACCAAGCTCTTTTGCTTTTCTTAATGTATGAGTAATTAATAAACTTCCAATTCCTTTTTTCTGATGATTTGGTGATACAGAAACTGGGGCAAGAGTCAGGGAATCTACAGCCCTATCATCATTTACGACTTTAATTTTAGATAACATAATATGCCCTACAATTTCGTTATCTACTGCCACTAATGAAAGTTCAGGAATAAACGCATCAGATGTTCTAATCCGATATACAAGTTCATGTTCTTTCTGATCGCTAAACGCTGCATGTAAAAATGCTTGTTTTACAAGTTCCTCTGTTTTTTTATAATCTTCCTGTCTCTCTTGTCTAATCATTATCGCCATTTCATCTCACCCTTTATGCTTTCTTATCTCTTTTTGGATTTTACGAAGCGCCTTTTTTGAACCACGTTCTATATCATGCTGCGTTTTTCGGGTAGTATAATCGATAAACAAGGTCTCTAAATCATAGCCGTCTGGATATAGTTCCTTTGCTGATATTTCTAGGGAAATCCGCTTAACATTTACTTCGATAAATTCTTCATTATAGAACACCACAACATTATAGAAATTATCCATTTCTTTATAGATGATCCCAAAGTCATCATAGTCTAATAATTTTACACGATCGCCTTTTTTATATTCATACTTTTCTTCATTCTTTTCTTTAACAACCTTAGGTTTTCTTATTTTATTCTCATCTACCCGTTCTAAATGATATCCTTTGTTCTCCATATAGTGCTTCGCTCTTTGTAGAACATTTTCTCGTACATTCATTTTTCTAGAAATCCAAAGTGCATTACTTTCTCCTGATTTTCCTATTAACAATTGATACATTGGCTCTAATGTATCACTATGAAATTGCATTGCTGCATTCATAAAGTCGCTGTGCATTTCGGAAAAACGTTTAATTTCGCCATAATGAGTTGTCGCTACTGTTATACATCCCATTTGGTAAAATTCCTCTAAAATTGAAATCGCAAGTGCAGATCCTTCATTTGGCTCTGTACCACTTCCTATTTCATCAAATAGTAAAAGGGTATTATTATTAGATGCTCTCATAATCTCTGATACATTTTTCATATGAGATGAAAATGTACTTAACGCATTTTCTATACTTTGATTGTCTCCAATATCAACAAAGATGTTTTCAAATACGGCTATTTCCGTTTCTTTGTTTGAAATAATATGAAAGCCTGACATTGCTGCTAATGTGACTAATCCAATGGTTTTTAGAACAATGGTTTTCCCGCCAGCATTAGGACCCGTAATAATCAAGCTACGATAGTTTTTCCCTATCTCAAAATGAAGTGGTACAGCCTCTTTTGTTAAAAGGGGATGTTTACAATCAACTAATTTGATATATCCATAATCATTTAACTTCGGTTCTATCCCTCCAACATGCTTACTGAATTTTGCTTTCGCAAACACCATATCATATTGACTGATAAGGTCCATATTTATCTTGATTTCATGAATATTCTCTAAAAGCACTCCTGATAACGTAGCTAATATTTGATACTCTTCTATCGCCTCTTCAGCTTTTAGGCTTGCAAGTTCTCCATTTAACTTTGTAATGGTATTTGGCTCGATAAACACGGTGGAACCTTTAGAAGAAACCTCAATTACGGTTCCTGGAACCTGGTTTTTATAGGAAGCTTTAATAGGAATTGTATATCGATCATCTTTTTTACTAATAAAGAATTCTTGAATATACTTTTTATATGAACTGCTATTGAGAAATTTATTTAAGCGTTCCTTTATTTTTTCTTCCGCTACTTCCATGTTATGTCGTATTCGTTTTAGCTCTTTACTTGCAGCTGAATCTACACGGTTTCCCTTAATTGAAAAATTAATTTCTTCTTCAATACTTTTAAATTCAGTCATTGAATTGGCGTAAGATGTTAATACAGGTGCGAAAAATTCTTTATTCATCATAAACTTTTTCATTTTTCTACATCCTCTTAAAAAGTCTGATACACTTACCAACTCACTTGGATCAAGCATCATCCCTTTTTCAAGGTTTTGTATTGTATGATCGATATTGGATACTCCTAAAAACGGCACATGTCCCTCAGCGTCTAAGATTGCTCGTGCTTCTGTTGTTTCATTCAAGCGATTTTTAACTATTTTTATATTTGTACTTGGTTTCAATTTATCTAGTAATTGTTTACCTAATCCACTTACACAATAAGATCTAACGGTCTGTTTTAATTCGTTATATTGTAACTTTTCATAAGTCGCATGATTCATTTTCCATTCTCCTCACTGTGATTTATTCATTTCACAAGCGAAGATACCTACTCATTAGATTTCAATGGGGTTTCAAGCATAAAAGAATATCATTTGCTACTTATATAAACACAAAAAAGCTGCGGGGATACCGCAGCTTTTTACATTACAAGGCAAGTGTAATATGTATAAGGAAATAAGCCATTAAAATAGAGCTATTCCCTTATTCCCTTACTATTACATGCTTTATAAAGTACTGTAGGTATCTTCATAGGTTTTGAAATAAATTCATAGCAAAATAAGGGTCCATTGTGTACCTTATCCACTTCTGCTATCGTATTTATTTCATTTAACTTTTCCTATTTAGAACCTACCGCACTCACAAAAAGCACCTCTCATTAATTTATTGTTATTACCATTGAAATCTAACTTAATGATTTTATCATACTATAAATGGATAAAAAAGTAAAGTTTAAATACATTTTTGTTCTTAGAAATTACTCTTCATCTTTATAGTAATTCCCTATTTTATCTATACGGTTGGTCCATATGCCCCCTGAATAATCGTTTGGAAGTCTTTTTAAATTTTGAATAGAATCAAAACCAGTTGAAAACTCACTTCCATCTCCACCAACAATAATTGTGCGAGTATTTACATCATCCATTCGATTTAAAAAGCGGTTTGGCCATCCCCAGAGGATGTGAGCAATTTTTTCTGGTATATGTAATTCTGTGTTTTCACATGCGTTAGGTACATTCCCTGTCCATCCTGTTGCTATATATGGAATGAGACAAGCTTTCATAGTTGCTTTAGACATAACCTTTAGATTTGGCATTTCCCTTTTCAATGAATCAATAGGTTCGTCTCCCCCATAAACCGTTATATTTTTCAGGCGCTTTTTAGAAAATGGGGATAAATATTGGGCTAGTTGTCTTCCTTCCTCTGGATCATTACTTTTCACATGAATAAGAAATGCTTGGTGAGGAAAATGTTTCATTACTTCATTCAGGGAAGGCATAAGGTTGACTCCCTTACCTCGAAAAGGATATGTTTTTCCTCCATCAGCCGTATACCCGTATCCAATATCTAATTTCTTTAACTCAGCCATTGTATAATCCCTTGTAACGCCTGTTCCATTTGTTCGGCAATCTATTGTCCAATCATGAAATACGGCAAATTGATTGTCTTTTGTGATGTGCACGTCAAGTTCAACCATATCAGCTCCATCCTCAAAAGCAGCTTCCATAGAAGGAATGGTATTTTCTAAAAAATTATGTTCCGGTTTGTAAATCCTTTCGGCTGTACATGTATCATTTTGAATATCTTTCATAGTAAATGTTTGTGCAACACCTCTATGAGCAAGCAAAAAGGGTTGACTCTCTCTTTTCTGAGCTAGTAAAGAACTATTATTCAAGTAAATAAAAGCTATTATCACTCCGAAAATCAGCCATGTAGTTCTACGTTTAAAAGCTTTTTTTAAAAACTTCATAGTCTCCTCCAATTAGTCAATATAACTTGTTATCAATTCAAAATCATATAAAAGACCATGATTAATTTCAATAATTGAAGGATTATAATTTCCTATTAATATTGGTATAATTGTAACTACAACTAATTTCGGTCACTACTTGATAGAATAGCTATGAATGCTTCATGTATAATCAATTCATATATTAGGAATGATCGGTAGTAAAAGACACCCCACCTCTTTTATATAAATATCAAAGGATAAAAAATCATTTTCACTTATTCTTATAATCATCCGTTTTCATGAGATTTGTTAAGAACCTCGCTTTGGCTTCTCTATACTCTTCCATACTCCTACCGTTAAATTCTTGTTTAATTTGATCATATTGCTGCCTCAAATTTTCATTTTCCCTTAAAACACTTGTGATTTTCCAAAATATATCGAGAGATGAGTTTCTTACGGTTAATTGGATACCTAAAGGAGGATCTCTATCGTCATCCTTAAACGAAATGAATGTGTCAGATGACACACTTCCTGAATTGACATCATAGTGTTTTACTAAAACCTCTCTAGATGAATTAAAATGCTCTTGATTCACTATCACTTGTATGTCTACGTCCCCTTTAGTAAGACTTCCGGGTATGGCTGTACTTCCTATATGATGAATTTCTGCATGAGGCAATAATAACTGTAACTTTGCTTTTTCTTCCAAGAATAATGTTTCAGCAGCTTCACGAAATACATGTTCTGCTTGAAAGTAAACTTTCTCTTCCATAATAACCCCCTTGATGACTCTTTGATTTTAAAAAACTTTAAGGTGAGAAAATGAACCTACTTGAACACCTCCTAATGAATGCTGTTTTTCAACTTCACACTTCGGATTAATATTTAACCAATTAAATTAGTTGAATATTTAGATCATTTAATATTTCTCTCCTATTGTAAGCATTTTCTATTCATTAGTAAATGTATATGGTATGTAAACCTAATTTATATAAACCAGTCTCGGAAAGTGAAGAAGCCATAGACTCCTTATTAATAAAGGAATCTATGACTTTTTTTCTCTTCTATATAGTGTTTTATTCATTTTACCTTTAGATAACATTTTTATCTACGTGATTACTTGTAATGTTAGTAAAGCATTACTTAACAACTTTCTTAATGCATGACTAACCCACCATCTACATTTAAGCATTGACCCGTAATAAAAGAGGCTAAATCAGAAGCTAAAAATAATACACTGCCAGCAATATCTTTAGGCTGGGCCAAGCGGTGCAAAGGCGTCAATTGAATAATTTCGTTTCTGATATCTTCCTTTGTCTCATGGCTTGAATCAGTTGGATAAGTCAGACCTGGAGCAACGGCATTAACGGTAATACCAAAACCGCCTAATTCCTTGGCGAGATTTCGGGTATAACCAAGCAATGACATCTTCGCTGTTGTATAATCATGATAAGGAACAATTGGAAAATGAATTAAATTACTAACCATATTAATCATTCTTCCTGACATTTGATTCTTCATATGAGGCATTACAGCCTTACATATATTATAAGCGCCATGTACGCTTCCTTCCCATTGTTGGTTGTAATCTTCCCATTCCATCTCCCACGCTGTTTTTCTTGTTTTAGGGTTAAAGGTATAGTGGCTTAAGGCATTGTTTACAACTACATCAATGGTGCCAAAGGAATCGACAACCGATTCTATCATTTCATTTACTTGATTGCTATCTGTCACATCTGCCCTAATCGCAACGGATTGACCGCCCATTGCCTCAATTTCACTAACGACTTCACCCGCAAGGTTCTCATTGTTCAAATAATTAACAACAACAATTGATCCTGCGGCACCAAACTGTCTGGCCATCTCCGCTCCAATACCCCTGCTTGCTCCTGTAATTAATACTATTTTCTGCTTTAAATTCATCGTTACCCCACCTTCTATTCAACATCTGGATCAAAACGTTCCAAGTCCTCTTCTACATTCCGTTCAATATCTGTCATTCTTACAAGATCAAGGAGATTAAACCCTCCATCATGGTGCCAACCTGGCTTTGCTTGATTCATTTCGCCTACTGGAGTGATTCTATTTACACCTAATTCTCCTAGGCGATCGGCTAGTTGGAATAATCTCGAAGGAGCTACTGCAAGCCCACATGACTGTAAATATTGTTGATACGGCTTAATAATATGAACTGCCTGTTCAATTGACTCTACTACCGAGTATACGTGAATAGAGCGATTCAAGGGAGAACCTTCAAATCCGAGTTCTTCGTGATAAATAACAGTCCAAGATGTACCCCTTTCGCTTGAAAGAACCGTTACATTATCTTGTTGCAGGGACTCCAGCTCAAAGCGGCTTCTTAACCGTTGAATAGACATGGCCTCTTCATCTGTTAGCTTTGCCCGTGGTCTTTTTTTATGATAACGTTCAAGTTCTGCACCTAACATTTGGGCGAATTGTTTTGCACTGATTCCTCCTCCTTCTTCCACAAAAACAGTCTGGGGAGATAGACAGCTTTGTTGGTCATAGACACTGATATCTTCCGCTAATTTTTGAATCGTTTTATAGTACAAATCGGGAGTTAAAGCTTCCTTGCCAATTAAGGAGAAGCTGATTTTATGTCCATAACTTAAGAACTTCTTATGAGGGGGAACCTTGCTCTTCAGTTTTTCAACAGTATCATTTGTTCCATAGACAATCACAGCGTCGCTAGTTTCAATGGTTGTCCCTTCTAATTCATTTGTTCCCCCTTTCCACGGGAGTATCGCAATCGTTTCGGCAAGTTTTTCATCAACCTCCGCTAATGACTCTGTAAATAAAACAGGGAACAGAGGTTCAGCCATTGAGACTTTTCCGATCGTACTTGATTTAACCATAAGCCCCATAATTAAACTCCAGATTTGAACTCCTGGAACATTTCCAGAGAAAACATGAAAAATGGTACGTGGTCCAAAAGCCTTGCTCATACCGCCGGATTTTCGAGGACGAAATTCATCTAACATTGCCGGCTGATCGAACTCTTCATCTAGAAAGCGCAATAATTCTTTTTTTCGAAAGGTACGCATATATCTTTTTAGTTGCAACCGGACCATCTCTTGATCATAACCCGTTATAATGGGAATGACTCTTTCTGCTAACTTACGAAGCGGATAGTCCGGATTCAGCCATTTTTGAACGGCCATATCAATTTTGTTAACAATATCAGCAATAGGCATAGAGGCCAAATACTGGTCACGATTAATTTGCACTTGATGAATAATTCTCTCTAACACATCCACTGTAATAACAGGAATTTTTAATGTGAAAGTAATGTCACTACTTTCAATCGTTTTCAACTGAAATTCGTTTAATTCAATGGAATCAGGCACACGATATGCATTCAATTCTTTTATCTTTTTCACTATCTTACCGCACCACCTGAATTTGACTGTATTAACTGATCGACGGCAATGGAACAGCCTCTTGCCTCGGAATCTTTTATTCTTCCAAGAAGAACGAAGCCATTTTCCGTTTGACAGCCCAGATCTTCTGTTAAAATAGCTAGGCACGAATTCCAATTGGCAAGATCGTAATGTGCAATAACACCTTTCTCCCCCTCTTGGACGGGTTCTAGCGTTTCCGTATTTAAAATAACGGTTTTTATCCAAGGAGCTGCCGCCTTATCATGGATAACAGATGGATGCAAATAACTACTTAGAATTGTTTGATCATAGATTTGAGAACTGAGTTCTGTCATTCCATACATATTGATACATTTATCACGGCCAATTTGAAAATACGTCTGAAACTCAGTGTACAAATGCTCCATATCCACTTCCCGTGACTGACCTTTAAAGCCTCCTGTATCAAAAATCCGGCTTTTTTCTGGTAGCCCGAACTGAATTTGCTTTTCTTTTAAGTAATCAAGGATATGAACATAAGCAAAGCTTGCCCCCATTAGCATCACAGGCTCTCTTTTCTCCTCACATCTTTTTAATTGAGAAACGAGCCTTTCGAAGTTAAGTCCCTCTTCACTGAAAAAGAATTCGCTATTCCCTGTTCCAAAATAGGACACAGCATTTGATAAGTATCTTGATAAGGAAGAATTTTGGTTAAGATCTTCCGCAGGTGAAAGTACAAAAATAGTCATTTTCTCATAATCTGGCATAACAAATCGCTTAAATGGCCCCTTCATAGAAGCATCCCATACAGTAAGATCAGGATGATAATTCTTCCCTTTCGCCTCAGGATTCGTTGTCCCACTTGTCATAAAAACTGCTTCTGCTTCCTCGATTGGTTCACAAGATAACGTTAATTCCTTGTATCCCTGAATGGGCATCGGAGGAATATCTATCCATCTCTTCACTGTCAAAGGCGTTCTTTTTCTCGCCTGGCAAAATTTCTTATAAGCCTTATTATGCTTAAACTGATATTGAAACAATTTCAGTGCCAGCTCATTATATGTCACTTCAGCGATATCAGGATTCGTTTGCTTTTCCTGTGCATTGCTTTCGATAAACTGTAAGATTTCGTAAGTGATCATTCTTGAATCTTCTCTCATTCTAAACGCCCTCTTTTCAGTTTATTAGGTATAGTGATAAGTATCAGTTGTAGAAAGATAGTAGTGAATGCTCCAATTAATATACTATTAGAAAGCATTGTGCCTAAGATTCCATCTATATTACCGGAATAGTGAGGCAATGAAAGTGCCAGCAACATGGATAACCCGATGATAAGATAATTTTTTTCTGTATTTTTTGCTTTAGTAAGAATAGAAATACCTGTAGACACAAGTGTAGCAGCAGCAGGCAAAAAGATTCCTCCTACGACAGGAGCAGGTGTTAAAGCAAGTAATGCTCCGATTTTTGGAAAGAATCCGAACAGCAGGAAAATCCCCCCCGCCACCATGACCGGATATCTCGAAGCTACTCCTGTCAACCTTAGCAATCCGACATTTTGAGCATACGCAGTAGTAGGAAATCCTCCAATAAGGGAAGATAGAAATGAACCAGCCGCTTCGCCTGCAAACCCATTGCGAATTCTTTTTTTGTTAATTTCAGTATTCAGCATTTCACCTGAAGCCTGGTATACTCCCATTGCTTCAATAATGGCTACAATATATACGACAAAGAAAGTTAAAAAGGCTTCCCACTGAAACGTTAAATTTCCATATGGAAGGAACTGTGGAATTCCAAACCAAGGTTTACTTTCAATTAGAGAAAAATCAGCTTTTCCAAGCATAATGGCGAGGATGTCTCCAACAACTAATGCAATTAAAAAGGAAAAGGATTTCCATAAACCTTTACCAAAAAGAGATAAACTTAACACAATGAGGGACGTTGTGATTGATAACGTTAATGTTGATGGACTTGCAAATGATTCATCCCCAGGCGCCCCTCCCAAAAATTCGGATAGAGTGAACTCTGATAAAGATATTCCAACAAGAAAAATGACGGTACCTGAAATAACAGGGGTAAATAATGACTTTAAACGGCCGATAATACCTGTAATAGATAAAACAAACACAATAATTGCACTTAAAAAAATACCGCCGCTTGCAGCAGCTAAGCCATTTGCTTTACCTGCCGCAATCATAACTGAGTCAAAAGCAGCAGATGGTCCCTGAACGATAGGTAATTTTACTAGCTTGGTAGCCTGAATTAATGTCACTAAACCAGCTACAATGAATATAGCACTTACGATATTTGCCGATTGTGAAAGTGGTAAACCAATCATTGCAGCAACAAAGATAGGATCTAGCCAAACGTTTGAAACACAAACATGCTGCAATCCATAGAGAAAGGTTTTTGAAGACGACAATTTTTCATCCAATGCTATCTTTTCTTCATAATGATTAGTAGTATCTTTTGCTTCTTCCTTCATAGCTGTCTCCTTACGCTGTAGTGTTTACAATTCTGATCTAGGTAGGATGCCATAAAAACGGATATTTTGTTTTATTACATAAATTCCCCCTTCTGCTTTATCTCAGTTAATCCGTTCAAGTGCCTATTTTTTCTAGGATTTTTTAAAATAGGTTGGCTCTAAAAGCACTCCAAACGAAAATAGAGCATAATAAAAACCAGGCCCACTTTTGGACCTGGTATAGTATAGTAATAAAGAATAATGTTTATCTTAGCTACTTTCCTACGCTGGTATAATCCAGATCAGGTCCAAAGGGTTAAAAAACATCGGTTTTTCTCTCAGCCCCGTTTCGGGCACCCCTAGTAGAATTGTATATTTATTTATCGACTCTAATAATAACTTTAAAATCTAGATAAGTAAAGACTCATATAATGGTAGGAAACTTTATAGTCTATAAAAATAGATTAGCCTCTACTCTTTTGATAAATAATCATAGACAGTTTCAGTTACAGGAACTCCTTCTCTCAGTCTAATTTCCTCTTTTAATTGCTCAGGCTCCCCTGGTACCATGACCTTTGAAAACCCCTCAGCAGGCGTTATTTCGTGAAGTTCCTTTATCATTTGATCCATATTGGCTAGAAATGTATCATGATCAGTGAAAATAGCGGGGTTAATGGCACATAAGAAATGTCCAAGTTTGCGTTTCTTTGAGTAGTCACCATACATTGCTGTAATATGAGGTCCAAATGCTGCTCCAGTAAGTAGTCCTGAAAGCACGTCCACTACCATAGCAAGTCCATAACCTTTAGGGCCCGCAAATGGCAGCAAGGCTTTTACTTCGTTTGGATCTGTAGTCGTCTTTCCGTTACCGTCCACTCCCCAATCAGAAGGAATAGAGGTACCAGCTTCGCGCGCGTGAAGGACCTTCCCAAAGGCGACATTGCTTGTAGCCATGTCAAGAATTACTGGTTTATGTTCAAGAGCAGGAAAACCGAATGCGATTGGGTTTGTACCAAAAAAAGGCTTAGCTCCACCAAATGGCACCACTACTTTATCTGTATGAGTCACCACCATACCAATCATTTTATGTTCAGCAGCTTGCTGTACAAAATAAGACAATGCCCCGCAATGGCTGCTATTAATAGCTGTTACCATCCCAATTCCATTCGTATTTGCTAATTTAATAGCGTGATTCATTGCTTCTTTAGCAACTACATGTCCCATTCCGTCATCACCATCAAAAACAGAAGCAGATGGCGCTATATCTTTTACAGAAAATTGAGGATTAGGGTTTAGTCCTCCTTCGGTTAAGCGCTTAACATAATGCTCTGTTCTTAGTACACCATGAGAACTAACCCCTCTTAAATCTGCGTGAACCAAAACATCCGCTACTATAATCGCATGATCTTGACAAAGACCAGCCTTTGTTAATTTCTTTACAACAAATTCTTTTAATTGATGATGAGCAACAATTACATCTGTCATTTGGCTAAACTCTCCTCTTAGCGTTTTTATTTTCTATTTTAATTTTCATGGCCTTTTTGAATTCTCCTTCTTAAATTAGCTTTTTCAAAGGAATTGGGGGAATAACTAGCGGTAAACACGCGGAACTTTTCCATTTAGAGAACTAGCTGAACATAGACAAAACACGTCTATATAGGACTATACAAGAAGAAAGTAATGAATGAGCAGATTACCTTATTACTAAATAAAAAAGAACCCATTTTGAAAATATATCATTCAAAATGGATTCCAACGTTTAATTTTATTATCAATCATTCCTACCATCCTCTCTTGAAAACTACCTACTTCTCAGAGAAAGGATAATTATGTTATTCTCTTAGGCAATTCAATTTTTGCTTTGAACAGGATCTTTTATAGATATATTCTATTTATTATTTATCCAGGGAATACTCTACGACAAGCTATATGTGCTGCATGTACTCCTCCTCCTGCATTTATGGCTGCGCCAAGCGGACCACCAACAGAAGCTCCATAAGCAGCCGCTCCTACAGTTACCATAGCCACACATTCATCAAAATCTGCTTCAGGATGGGAGTTTCTAAACATTACTGCTAAACCATCAGCATTTTCACTAATCTTTTCTCGAATATCATCCGTAATTCCGTTTAAAATATTTTCGCTTTCCTCAAAAGTATGACTTAATCCGTTTTCAAAACCATTTACAGCATTATTTACAGCGTCATTTACTGTACGACCTGCACTTCTTAGCTTATCTTCAAATGACATATGGATGCTCCTCCTAAGGATTTGATTTATCAAATTCTTATATATCTTCTTCACTTATAAGAAATTATATTCGATTCTTAACAATGGTTCTTGGCTATCTAAGTATCCTAAAGTAGCTTCGTCATAAGATTTGATTAACTTTATTTTCAAGCCCAAAGGAGATTTTTTGAATTTTTATAATAAAGAAGCTGTATCAAAACCATTAGGTTTGATACAGCTTCTGATCTCATTTTATCATTCCACTCATAAAACGAAGCACCGTCTCATTAAACTTTTCCACTTCATCCATAAACAACGCATGGCTGCTGTTTTCAAAGAAAACGGTCTTGGCATTTGGTATATGCTCCCCAACCCATGCAGGACCTCTCCAATCAAATACGCTATCTTTTTGAGCTACTAATACTAAAGATGGTAGGTTAATGTGAGGTAAAAAGTCTCGCCAATCGTACCGGGTATGATCAGCCATGATAGCAACTCGAGCAAATGTTGGCGTTTTTGCCATTTCAGTCAGCAGCATGTTCCTTTCCTCTTTTGAAAGATCTGTCGAAATAATGGTGTTGATTTGATTTTGATCAAAATGAGCGGTATCTAATTGAACTTGTGCTTTCATGTATTGAAAGGAAGCATCATCATAGCAGCTAGCATGAGCGTACTTCCAATCAAAATTATAATACTGTTTTGGTGTTTGCTGAACAAATATTGCTTGTCTCAGCCGTTCGTTCCCAAATAACTCAAGGTAGCTCCAGATGACTGGACATCCAAGCGACCAGCCTAGTACTGTTACATCCTGAAGATTGAGCTGAACGAAAATATCATATAGGTCCCTCGCCAACCTTGGTACGTGATACCCGTGATCTGGCTTATCTGAATTGCCGTGTCCTCGAAGATCAATTGTGATAACGTGTGCGTGCTCTGCTAAATATTTCATATTTCGTTGGAAAAAGCGCCCTGAAAAGCCCCATCCATGAATCATCACTAAGGGACGCCCTTCTCCGTGCTCCTCATAATATATGTTTGTTCCATCATTTGTTTGAACAGTGGGCATGACTCTTTCCTCTCCTTCTGGAAACTTTTTTTAGATAGTATGGACGCTCATAAAAAGCTGTTCCAAAAGAAGATTTCCCTTGATATATTCTCTTAAACATTAAATAACCGACTAACCTTATTTATTGAATTGAGTTTCACTAGGACGAGAGGTTTCCTTGCTTAATATGCTAAATATATATCCGCCTATTCCTCCTAAAAGGGACGGAATCAACCATCCTAATCCTATATCATACATTGGAAGAAACTCAGTGAAAAGATGATGAATCACTTTGATTTGTACTTTAGCGGCATTTAAGCCGTCAAATAAGCTAACAACAAAGGTAAAAATTAAACTCCCTTGATAGACTTCCCCCCTTCCTTTAAATAAAGGATGAAGAAAAGTTAAAAAGATTAAAGAAATAGCAATTGGATACATTGTCATTAATACGGGCGTTGAGTCTTTAATAAGCTGTGTTAAACCTATATTAGCGACAAGCGTACTAAAGATAGACAATATAACGGCAATTTTTTTATAAGAAGTATTGGGAAACAATTCATGAAAAAAGGAAGCACAGGCGGTAATAAGCCCTACACTTGTCGTTAAGCATGCTACCGTAATCATTAAGCCCAAGAAAAAGGAACCGTAAGACCCAAAATAATACGTTGAAACCTTAGCCAATACCTCAGCTCCATTTTCTGAAAGACCCAGTTTTTCCACACTAGAAGCTCCCATATATGAAAGAGCTGTATAGATAAGCACTAAGAGTGTAGCCCAGTTGCTTGTAATGCTTATGGAAAAACATCCTTAGGGCTCTCAACAACCATCCAATTCATTTCCTCAGCTAAATCTGGAGATAAACTAGTAGCTCGTGCTACAGAAACAAAACGAAATTTCCGTACGGGTTTTTATCGAATTGAAGTTTTGCACGAACAAGACGTAATCGCAACGATGGAAGCGGTATCTTATCGAAAAGATCATTATTTTATTGAACTTACGGAATAAGCAATAGTATTTTGGTTTGATTGTACAATGGAACATATTCCTTCCCTCCTTCTAATTGTTTTAAATAAATAGCAACTACTTGTGCCCAAATTTTTTCTATAATAGTACGATTCCTGAAACTTTTAATCTCGCATCACATAAAAAGACACTCTACAGAGTTGCTCTGTAGAGTGTCTTTTTGAAGGTTCAAGCCTTGTTTTCATTCTATTTTTTCTTAGCCCAGTCTTGAAATGCATCAATCGCCATTGTATATTGTAATACCTTTTTAGAAACCTCAGTTGTAGCCCCTAGGGGATATTTGTCCGGAAGTACGCTTGAATGGGCTTCAGGTTCCCAATAAAATACGCCGGTTCCTTTCCCGTTTGGCACGTTTTTCACAACTTTGATCGTATCATAAATCGTCCAATACGAATCTTTTGTATTTTGTGCGTCTCCTCCAACTTCAACAACCATTACTTCTTTGTTATAGCGAGCAGCGACATCATTTAAATTATAAGCTAAAGATCCTGTTACCTCCCAATATGGTTTTCCTTCCCAATACGGATAAAATGAAGCCCCAATCACATCCGTTTTCCCCCCGTTTTTGAAGAAGTTATCAAACCACCAGCGAAACAAGCCATTGTCTGTGCCATGAGCTAGATGTGTTACCACTTTTGAAGATGGACTTACATCTTTTACAGCGTCATAGCCTTTATTAAGAAATGAAGTTAAAGCACTGAAATCGTTCGTACTGCCATTAGGAAGCATGATTCCTGAGTTAATTTCATTTCCAACTTGAACCCACTCAGGAGTAATACCGTTATTTTTTAATTCTTTCATCACATCGTACGTATGATTATAAACAGCAGTTTGGAGTTGAGTATTTGTGTAATTTGTCCATGCTTTTGGCTTAATCTGATGCCCTGGATCTGCGAAAACATCGCTATAATGGAAATCAACCATAACGTTTATTCCTAAAGATTTAGCTCGTTTTGCTGCAGCAATTACTCCTTTTTTATCGCTGTACCCAAGCATCGTCCATGTTGTATTGTCTTTGAACCAGTAATAATTGCTTGGTGGGTCCACAAAAACTCTCAATCTTACAGAGTTAATTCCGTGATCTTTAAGAATTTTTAACGGATCTTTTTGTTTGCCTTTATCGTCGACCCATTTTACCCCTTCATCTTCTAGTTGTTTCATCCAACCTATATCAGCTCCATAGGCAAATGAATTTGCCGCTTGTGCTTTTTGAGGAGCACTAATCAAGAAAGAACCAGCCAAAGCAAGAGATAAACAAATCCCAATCAACAGACACTTTTTTACATGTTTTTTCAACATAAACATGATCCTCCTAGGATAAATTGTAGTGGTTTAGCCAAAACAAGACTGACTCATAACATGGAACACTGTGTTTACTTTGTTACTTTAAGTGCATACGTTGTTCGTGAAGAAAAGGGAAACACGATCTTCTACGAGCTGTGTTTCCACATTCCAGATTCTTTGGCTAAAATTGAGCTTTCACCATGTTGATGATTCGTTTCATTTTGATCGATACTATACGAGTTGCCGTCAATCTCAAATTAATCATCTACTATTCTTCTTCCGGCTACCCGTCCGACATGAGCGCCAGAATACGGAGAATAGTCTAGATAGTCTGCAAAGGTTCGAAACCCTAAGCTAATATTGTCTATCTTTCCCTCTGAATCTATTATTTCAATAGACGTAACAATTGCTTCATAATGGAGGGCTCGAAGTGTGGGCCTATTATCATTCCAAAGAGCATATTCAATAATTTCCTCTTTGCCCACTCTATCTAAAAAGCGCTTACATTATCTTTTAACAGTGAAATTAAAAGATAAGAATGAAAGTAGATTTCTATTGGTGGTGTTCTAGCACAAAATCAATTGCTTTTTTGGCGTCTCTTGTTAGATTGATATATTCTACCCCCTTTGTTGCGATAAGTTTGACGTTTAAACGATCTGCATCTTCTTTAATATCGTCATAATAAGAACCAACTTGCGGAGCTAGAATAATCATATCGAAATTCTCCATAATGTCGTAATGAGAACCATAAGCACCTGCTGATGCCGTAATTGGCACGTTGTAATCTTCAGCACCTTCCGTTAGTGCATTTGCAAGCATCGCACTCGTTCCGGCACCTGCACATAGTACTAACACTCTTGTTTGTTGCTCAAGCGTTGGTGCTGCTTCACTTATTTGAGTGTTTTCTTGAACATGGGTACCCCCTCCACCAAGTGCTGTTGCACCGACAACAGCAGGCTGTACAAAAGTATATGCTTCTGTCTGTACTTCTGCCTTTTCTTTCGCGAAAAGGACATTATCATAAGCGCGACAGAATGGCAGATAGATGAGAAAATCAACGATGATGAGTAGAGCTACAAGAATGAAAGCCCACAGGCTCATTCCTGTACCGAGCACTAAACCAATTGGTGCTGGCGTTGCCCAAGGCAGAACGTACATAAAACTATTCATGCCAATCACATCGACAAAAAACTTAAACAAGCAAACGTTCACCATGGGTGTTAATAAAAACGGAATAAAGAAATAAGGATTCAAAATAATTGGTGCTGAGAAAAGAAGCGGTTCGTTTACTGCAAATGATACCGGAACGAAAGACGCTTTTCCGACTGCTTTGAGCTGTTTGGATTTCGCCATTAATAGGAAGATAAATGGAACAACAAGCGTTGCGCCCGTTCCTCCCATTGTACCGACAAAGTTTCCAAGTCCAACTGTCAGCACGTTAGAAGTTTGTTCTCCAGCATTGAAAAGCTTTAAGTTCGCTTCAACATTTGCATAGATAATCGCAGCGATTGCAGGTTCCACAATGGAAGGACCGTGTACTCCAACAAACCAAAACAGCGCCATCATTCCCCAAATAATACAAATCCCGAGATAACCATCAGCTGCTGTAAAGAGTGGCGAAAGCAAAGTTGTTAGCGCTTCCGCAAAAGACACGTCAAGCGTATTACGAACAATTAAATCAATGATAACCATTGCTAAAACAGAGAATGCAAACGGAAAGATATCTTTGAACGTTTGAGAAATCGTTCCTGGTACTTCTTTTGGCATTTTAATTGTAATGTTTTTCAATACACAAAATTTATAAACGTTCACTGTAATAAAGGCGGAAACAAAAGCTGCTAAAAGACCTTTTGATCCTAGGTAATCAGTTGAAAAACCCCCATCAATCGGCGTCACGCTTAACAGCAAGAAGCCAACAATCGAAGCAAGCATAACAGAGGTAGAGTTAATCACCTTCCCCTCTGGCATTCTACGATTAACCGATTCGCTTAGACATCTTGCCGTTGTAGCCGATACAATGAGTCCGACAACGCCCATAGAGTAGTTATACACTTTCCACAACCAATTCGATACATGCTCAGGCCAGGCAAAACCAAATACTTCCGGAACAGCAGCAACAAGGATAAAAAGACTCGCAAACAAAATGACAGGCATAGCGCTAAGGAAACCATCCCGAATCGCACCTAAATAAATGTTTCTAGAGATTTTTTCAAAGATGGGTTTCCCTTTTTCAATCTGCTTAATAATCCCGTTCATCCTATTCCCTCCCCTTTAGCGGTCTTTCCGGTAGAGTTCAATAAAATCTTGGATCAGTTCACGAAGAAGCAGTGTAGTCATTAAATGATCCTGTCCATGTATAAAAATAAACCCAACGTCCAAATCCTCTCCTTTAGCTTCTTCTGCTAAAATCTTCGTCTGGGCATTATGCGCAAGTTTTAAATTTTCATCAGCACTCGCAAGTCCTGCTTCGACATTTTCAAAGTTTCCTGCACGCACTTCTCTCAATAAAGTTAACAATGAACTTCTTGCATCTCCTGCATATGCTACAATTTCAAAACCAACCATTTGCAAATCTTCTTTAGTCATCCAAAAAACCCCCTGTATTTATCTTTTATTTATAATCTCCCCATAAAGGCATAGACCCTTATGGGGAAAGGTGAAATCAAATGATTGTTTTCGTTTCACTCACCATCTTGTACCAATAAGCAGACTCTTTTGGATACCTCTTTTGCGTCTCGAAATCAACGTAGAAAAGACCGTAACGTTTGTTGTATCCATTTGTCCAAGAGAATAAATCCATTAAGGACCATAAAAAGTATCCTTTTACATTGACTCCATCTGTAATGGCTTTACTAATGGCTTCTAGATACACTTTTAAGTATTCGATTCGTGGTTTATCCATAATAACGCCATCTTCAAATTCATCTTTGTAGCCCATTCCATTTTCAGTAATGAAAATTTTATTGTAGTGCGGATAATCTTGTTTAATACGCATCAAAATATCGTACATTCCTTCCGGGTAAATCAGCCAATCCCAATCCGTTCTTTTCAGACCTTCTTTGTATATCCGTTCGCCAATTCCCTTTACTTTATAAACAGAGGTACCTTTGTCTCCTGTCCCATTATGATGAATCATCGTTTCTCCATCGTAGGCTTTTACAAAGTGACACTGATAATGATTGATGCCAAGGTAATCGTTTCGTTTTGATGCCTTTTTCATCACTTCAAAATCGTTGTCTAAAAACTCGTACGTTGCTCCATTTTTTTTACAAATTTCATCTATAGCACGCATCGTTTCCTCTGAATAATAACCAAGATAAGTAGCATCAAGGAGAAATCTAACAGATAACGCGTCATCTAGGAAGCAAGCGTGACGATCTTCTTCTGAGTCGCTTGCAGGATATTTCGTTTCCAATGAATGAACAACGCCAATTTCACCAGGATAGTTATTCTCCTTAAATAAGTTAATCGTCATGGCATGGGCCACCATCATATTATGTAGACATTGAATAATACTAGTAAAATCGCTTTTAATAGATGGAGGAAAAACACCAAGTAAATACTGATTTGTGGCAACAGGATAGATTTCATTGAACGTACTCCAGTTTCGTACCTCTGTGAATTCATTGAAACAAAACTCGGCATAGTTTACAAAAGCTTCTAGTGTATCACGATTTAAAAAGTCACCTTTATCAAATAATGCTTTTGGGGTATCAAAATGATGAAGTGTCACAAAAGGAGTAATATTACGTTTTTGGCATTCTGCAAAAATACGATGATAGTAATCTACGCCTTCCTGATTAACCTCCCCTACTCCATCTGGGAAAATTCTCGTCCAAGCAATAGAAAGACGGATGCTGTCTACTCCGAACTTTTCACATAATTTAATATCTTCAGGATATTGATGATAAAAATCACTTGCAGGATCAGGACTAAATCTTCCCTGCTTTTCAAGAAATTCATCCCAAGCAACAGGTCCTTTTCCACCTTCTTTTGTTGCCCCCTCTGCCTGATACGCTGCTGTTGCGCCACCTAAAATAAAATCGTCTGGTAATTTCAGCATAACTAAAAACCTCCTATCACAAATTGTGAAAATAAGTTTGTTAATGTTTATTATTGTCATCTTTTGTTTAATAGTAAGCGTATACAATTTTATTGTCAATAGTTTCATTGATAAATAAATACTTTAAACACAACAAATACATTACTTATCGTTAATAAATAAGTGGTATTGAGTTTTATACATTTTTGTTTGTTAATGTTTGTTTTCATTGACCTTCTTTTACCTATGTGATAAATTATGTTTAAAGTTAAGGGGGTGATGTAAGATGTTAAAAAGAGAGCGGTTACTAAAAATTATTGATATTGTAAACTCCCAAGGATTTATTACGGTTAATAACATCATTGATGAACTAGACGTTTCTGATATGACAGTGAGAAGAGATTTAGATGAACTTGATAAAGCGGGAAAAATTGTGCGCATTCACGGTGGTGCTCAAAGTATTTCTTACTCAATTGATCAAGAATTATCACATAATGAAAAACTTGGTGTCCAAATGCGAGAAAAAAGCAAGATTGCAGAACTAGCCGCTTCATATGTAAACGACGGTGATACCGTTTTTCTCGGACCGGGCACAACAATTGAACTTCTAGCGAAGCATCTATTAAATAAACGCATTCGGATTATTACCAATAACTATCCTGTTTTCGATATTTTAAAGCATTGTGATACAGCAGACATTATCTTGATTGGCGGAGATTTCAGAAAAAACACGGGAGCATTCGTTGGTCCGATTCTGAATGGGAACTTACAGAAGTTTAATTTCACAAAAGCATTTATTAGCGCAAACGGCATCCACAATGATGAAATTTCTACTTATAGTATTGAAGAAGGAGAAGCTCATCAAATTGCGCTGAATAATTCGCGTACTAAATTTTTACTTGTCGATAACCATAAATTCAATCGAGAGGATTTCTACGTTTTCTATAATTTACATGACATGGATTACTTGATTACAGATGATAAAGTGATGAAAGATGTTCAAACTCATTATGAGCAGTATGTAGATGTTAAAATTGCCAAATAAAAATAGAAAAGGTAGGAGACTCTTTATGAAGGGAATCATTTTTGATTTTAATGGCACGATGTTTCAAGATTCGCATTTACATGAAAAAGCATGGTTTTTTATGATTAATAAATATTCGTCAAAATCAATCACAGATGAAGAGATTTTAATGAATATTCACGGAAGAACGAACAATGAAATCCTCACTTACTTTATCTCGGAAAACTTAACAGATCAAGAGATCGGAGAGTTGTCTTTCGAAAAAGAAGCCTATTATAGAGAATTGTGTCTTAAAAACAAAAAAGAATTAAAGCTTACAGAGGGGCTTGTAGAAACCTTAGATCAGCTGAAAGAATTAGGAATGCCTCTTACCATTGCGACTGCTACAGTAAAAGAAAACGTGGAATTTTACTTTGAGGTGTTCCATTTAGCGGATTGGTTCGATTTCAACAATGTCACATTTGATGACGGAAGCTTTCCTGGTAAACCAGAACCAGATATTTTCATTATTGCAGCAAAGAAATTAGGTTTTGAGCCAAGTGAGTGCTTAGTTATTGAGGATGCTGTTTCAGGCCTTACTGCTGCGAAAAAAGCTGGGATAGGGACTATCATTGCAATTGATCCATTCGGAAAAAACCGCTCATTATTCCAAGAAAAACAGTTGGGAAGCGGTGGAATTATAACAGACTTCACGAACTTCTTTGAAGTTGCGGCAAGTTCCTCCATCTGAGAAAAACGGATTGCTCCTGCTCCCTTTTAACGGAGGAAAACTTCAAAATTGTTCAACTCACTTAGTTGCGCATCCCTAATTTTTACTCCTTATTATCAAAGGAAGTTTACATAGCCCTTCCTAATAGCGGATTCATACACTTCCTTTTATTTAGCATAAAGTGTTTTCTTCACTTATATTTATTTAGTCTATCTACAATTCATCATGTACGAAAGAAACCGCTTCACCTATTAAATCAAGCGGTTTCTTTCATTAAACTTTTCTTCTTATAAAGAAGATGAATCTATAAATGTAAACTATTCGAATTTAGCTCTTTTCCTCTTTACTATAAGGTACCTTAAAGAGTAGACTGTGTCTCCTCCCTTTTCAACATCCTCTTTTGTCAACGTTTTGAATTATGTAGTACTCTCTCCAATAACATTTCAATAAATTCTTTCTATTTATGTTTTTTGTGCTGTAAAAAAATCCAAGCAAATTCACCATCAGTTAGCTTCTATCTTCCCCTCTAATATACTCAAACGAGTAAATATGGGTTTTTGTTAAATCGATGACTTCTTTAATGAATTCCTCTTGGGTTTCTTTAAAGTCATTGTGAATCCAATTGTGAAGGAGTCCGTAAAACCCATAAGATGTATAACGTTTGAAATAATCCATATTAACTGGGATATTGTTGATCGTTTCAAAAACAAATTGTTCTTTATAGATTTTTAAGATGGTCTGAGAAAAGCGAGTATGTAACCCTGGTAACGTATCCTCATAGTTAATTAATTCAAAGAAATCTCGGTTTTTATAAATATAAGAAACAATATTAAAAGATGGTTCATTTAGCTTAGTTGTATACACCTTCCGTCCAGGTATATGTGGTCTACCTACTGAAGCTTCCAACCCTTGAAGCATAGAAAGTAGTAAATCTTCAGCTAATTCCAATTTATCTAGGTAATGAATATAAAAGGTACTACGGTTATAAGCGGCATAATCAACAATATTTTTAACAGTAACAGAATGAAATCCCTTCTCTTTTATAAGTTCAATCAAAGCTTGCTTTAAATGTGTCTTTGTCCGATTTTGCCGTTGAGATGTAGCATTTTGTTCATGATTCATGAAAAACCTCCCTTTTAAAAAGTCGTAATAAATCAGGACTTTTCTTTTATGAAGAAATAGGGGTAAACCGTCTGTTTTTACAACAACCTTCTGGTGATATTGAGAGATTTTTGAATGAAGTATGTGTTCCATTACAGACTGAACACGGAGAACACAACGATTTAGAAAAAAACCTCCTTGCTTATATTAAAAATAATAAATCAGCAAGTAACACAGCAAAACAACTCCATATCCATATTAATACTCTTTATCAGCGGTTAAAAAAGATTGAAAAACAATTAAATTTGAGTTTTGATAATCCAGAGGATGCTTTAAAAATCCAGTTAGCTTGTCATCTTAGGGAGACATTTTTTTATTTGCAAATTTAGAGGTGTACTTTCTGTATAACATAAGGAAAAATTAAAATATATTGCTAAATTCAAAGAAACCACCTTACCTAAGGTGGTTTCTTTGAATTTAGCATTCCATCTTAAAACTAAGTTTTGAGATACAGTAAGTCACAGCACCTTCTTACCCTCAATAAATGGCATAATCTTGATGATCAAATACGTAATCCCTCCCTAATCGATTTCAATGTGACTTCATTTGACCATTCTGGACGATCAGGGTAAGCAAATACGGCATTTGTCACAATACCATCAAAATTGATTTCTCTTAATTTTTGATATAAAGCTTCAAAATTGATTTCTCCTTCACCAGGATTTAAGTGCTGATGAATTGTTACGTTGGCATCAGGAGGATTAACGATATAGCGTAATCCGTATGCTGCTTTATGATTCAGTGTATCGGCAATAAGAACATGAGCAAGTAAGTCTCCTGCTTCATCAATATGTTGAGCAACGTCTCCAATACCATCATCATAAAAGAAAGCATGTGGTACGGAATAAACAAGCTTGATCCAGTCTTTATCTAAAGCTCGAATCATACGAATAGCTTCTGTATTTAACTCAATAAAGTCATTTGGATGAGATTGAAGATTTAAGTTAATTCCTTCTCTTTCGAAAATAGGCATAAGTTCTTCCATTGATTTTACAAAAGCACCTTCACTTTCGACGGGACGACTTTTGTCTCCACTAAATTCACTGTTCATTAAATCAACACCTAATTCAGATGTGATTTCGATGCATCTCTTCCAGTTCCAAACTGCCGCTTGGCGCTCTTCCTCATTTGGAGAAGACCATTGTTGAACAGGTAGGACAGATGAAATTTTAACCCCTGCATCACTGCAATAGCGTTTTAAATCTTTGATTAGCTCCTTGTCCACTTTTGGATACTCATAAAACCAAATAAAGTCTTTACGTGGTGATAATTCTACATACTCATATCCTAATCTTGCGACGGTATCAATCGTATCCTTTAAGTTTGTATTATCTCGGTAATGTGATGGATCATAGGCTAAGCGCAATGTTATATTCCCCTTTCTTCAGTAAGTTAAAATCATACCCATTCACATATTTTAGCAATTTTTAATAAAATCGATTTATAAACGATATTGACATGCTTAATATGGATGATAAGATCTTGTTAGCTCACACACTCTTTTGTAAGCCCTTACTATCTTTCTAATTAAAATTATAGTCCTTTCGTTCAAAATAACCTCTAGTATCTTGTTTTCATGAGAAGAAACACACACATTTTCATAGGAAAAGGACATGTTAATGGCTTAGTAACCTTCATTATCTTGTTCTAGAAGTATTGTTCTTTTGTAAAAGAGAAAAAAGAGCGGGAACATACAAAGTTCTCCACTCTTTTTTGTGACTCGTTATATACTTAAACAAACAGTCACTCTCATTTTCACCTAAACGTATCCCTCATTAGCTAGTGCCTCATTCCGCGTGACACATCCAACCTTTCATGATCCCTGTTGAATAAAACTGAGTTACTCCTGTAAACCCAGCTTGCGTTAATAACTCTTGGATTTGATGCTCAGGGATAAAGGAGATTTTCATAATAGTCTTTAACATATCCTCTACTTTAGATGGTTCACGGCCCGCATCTAGCCAAAAACTTTTCTAGATGTTCAATCTATTTTGTAGCTCTTCCCCATCACGCTGTCCGTATGCACTAACAAGAACAAATGGAGCTCCCTGTTTTAAATCATCCTTTATCGCTCGAAGCAGCTTTAGCTTTTCTTGATCATCATGGATGAAGTGAAGAACCAAAATGCAACTTCCTCCAATAAATGTATTTTAACTTTATAGCGATATATTCTATCATCACTCCCAGAGGTTGTGTGCTCAAGGAGCGGAATGACCTAACTTACATAGACTATATTCTCACTCCTATGCTTCTTCTTTTTTCTTCAGGGTACATTGATAAATCTCCATCGCCTCTTCATATGGAATGTGATGTAAGGAAACCTTTACCTTTTCTTTTCCTGAAGCTACAGCCATATTGATGGAGGCCAGATGTTTTCTTTCTTGCATCCATGTTCGGCGTAGCACTATCCATTGAATACGTCCTCGTTTAATAATGGCCGTATTGCGAAAAAAAATCCCGTATTGCAAAGTCAGGAAACGTTCGCTTTGATTCCAACCCGTAGTGCGGTATTCTCTCCACCCTAACCATAAACTTAGGATTGGGATAATGAGAGAAAAATAGTGATATGGCTCTGGTATATACACCCACAATGGAATTAACAGAAGACAACCCATTAGAAAAAGTGGTCCTACGTAAGAAATTCTAGCTTTCTTGGGTGGAGTGTGTAGGCTGTTGCTTTTTTCATATCCAGTAAAAAGCTCAATTAAAGATTTCACTCTTTCCTTTTTAACAAAAGGGATAAAGGAGATTGTTTTTTTCACTTGTTCATCCTGGCTATTCTGAATAACAACAGCTTCGATTGATGCATATCCTAACAGGCGCTGTAATGGTCGTTCGGTGATAAAGATAGCCTGTATGCGGTGTTGTGCAATTGTTCGATGCTTCTTTTCGAATAGTCCTTGTTGAATTTCAATTTCTCCTCGTTCATTTTTATCTAATTTAAAATGATAATCACTAACATAGGTTAGGAACAATGAAAGAGCAAAGGAGAGAAGGATCATAAGAATAACAGTAGTGAGGATCCAGTTAGAACCGAACCAACTAGCTAAGTACGTAAATAAGGTGTCCCTATCCTCTCCTTTTGTTATATCCCAATATTTCAGTAATCCGAGAAATAAAAAGGTAAATACAATGCCAAACTTCGGAGAAAGCAGGCTATGCACCATTAAATCTTTGTTAGATAATTGAAGGCTGGATTCTTCACCATGCTCTCTTAGCTTATCCTTCTTATATTCGTATAAAACCTGGCGAATCCGCTTCTCTTCTTCCTCGGAAATGCAGCTAAGGATGATACTAGATTCCTTTCCACCTGCAAGTTCAATCGTTAAAGTTCGGGTAGAAAATAAATGATCATACACACGTACTGTAGAATCTAACGATTGAATACGGTCAGATGTTACCCATCTTTTTTTCGTTACAACTACACCTGTTTCAATATATATCCCTTTTTCTTGTATTTGATAAGTGAAGGCTCGCCATTTCAACCCCGCTGCAACTAAAAATAAAAGAATAATCAGACTACCTGCGGTTACGTTGATCATCAAAGTAGAAATTTGATCTCCTATTTTTTCATGAACAAATAAAACGATGAGTGGAAAAATCCATATAAAGGATAGAGATTCTTTAATAGCAGCAATTATAAAATAAAGAATGGAAATAGGGTGAAGGCGATGAATGGTTAATTTGTCAGACTTGTTCATCGTCTAACCTCGCATACATTTCAATTTCCCCACGAATCTCATCAGCGGTTTCTTCAGATACCCCAGGAATCTCATGGCTACCTGCTGCTGTGGATAAGACAATAGTATACAGATGATACCTTTTCAAGATAGGACCTTGTTTTGCATCAACATGTTGAACTTTTACCATCGGAATTAATATTTTACGCTTAAATAGGAATCCTTTTATAATTTCAATACTTGTCTCACTTATGCGGTATCTCCATATACGATATTCCCACTTCGGCAGAAAATAAAGATGAAACGGTATAGATAATAGAGATAAGCACACGGTCACACCTATAATCCAATTTGGCCATTCCCATCTCGATGTACAGTAAAACAATATAACAATAATGATTGCATATGCACATAAAGAAAGGATGCCTTCTATTATTTTTGCACGTACACTTTTTTCATTTAATCGTCTAAACCCCGTGTCACTCACTAAATCCTCTCCTATATATAGATTTCGCATTCCATTTGCTTGTACAATTCTTTTTTTATATTAATCCCTCTTCCCTTCCTATTTTAAAATGGTTTTTCCTCTTTCTCTGTTAACTCTACTAGAAAAGGGAATAAGAGAATGAACAGGATAGCAACGGTTGCACTTATATAGCCTAAGCCAATTAAAGGCCTTGTATTTTCAAAGGAGATAAACTGCTTTGTCCTACAAACAGGACATTCTTTTCCTTTTTTCGAAAACCCCAGTTGCCACACTCTTCTTTTTTTCCATTTATGATTACAATTTGTACAATGAGCCATATGTTCACCTTCCTCTTTTCTTATACGTAACCTCATCGTTTTTGTTTCAATATTTCTGCACTTTTTCTACGGATAGCTCCAAGCATAAAAAAGAGCGAGGACTGTTCACAATTCTCTTGTTAGTTAAAGGAAGCCTTTATCTGATCGTTTTGTCTTAACTTTTTTTAGATTAATATGGTACTAAAACATTCTTTACCCCTATAAAATATTGGTTACAACTGTAGTAAGAATTTTTTAAATTCTCCTCTTTCCTTACAGTCACAAGTGAACGAAACGTAATTCTTTTAAATTTTTTATATTACAAACACCTTGTTCTTTCTTCAATAAAAAAACCCTTAGTAAATACTAAGCAGATTATTAAACAAACCCTCGACATTATATTAAAATATAATAACTGAGATAAAAGAAATCCATTTTATTTCCTAACTGCACATAAAAGGTAAATCTACTGTATACATTAAAAATTGTATGAAGAAAGGACACATTCCTATGTCAAATATTAATATCCCTGTTTCGGTTTTAAACTTAGCTCCTATTCGAGAAGGACAAGATGGGAAGGAAGCGATTGACGCTGTTGCCGATCTTGCTCAAGCTACGGAGAAGATGGGTTATAAACGATATTGGATTGCAGAGCATCACAATACACCTACCCTTGTAAGTTCTGCAACTTCTATTTTAATGAAACATACGCTAGAAAACACAAATAGCATCCGCGTTGGTTCTGGAGGAATTATGCTTCCTAACCATGCTCCATTAGTCGTTGCAGAACAATTTGGGACGATGGCAACAATTTATCCTGACCGCGTTGATTTAGGTCTTGGGCGTGCACCTGGCACAGATATGATGACAGCAAGTGCTCTGCGTCGCTCAAAAAGTGATTCTGTTCATACTTTCCCAGAGGACGTAAAAGAATTATTAACGTATTTTGGTTCAGAAGAAACCCAAGGGTATGTAAAAGCCTATCCTGGGGTAGGGACAAATGTGCCCATTTATATTCTAGGCTCTTCCACTGATTCAGCTTATTTAGCTGCGGAACTTGGATTGCCATATGTATTTGCATCTCATTTTGCTCCTGCGCAGATGGAAGAAGCTATTTCTATTTATCGTAGACGTTTTAAACCTTCTCCATATTTAGATAAACCATATATGACGGTAGGGCTAAATGTTATTGGAGCTGAGACTGATGAAGAAGCTGAATTTCTAGCTTCAACAATGCATTTCTTCTTCCTTAATGTTATTCGCGGTACAAAAATGCCGATGAGACCACCTGTAGAAAACATGCAAGCTCATATGAATCCGATGGAAGAAAATATGATTTCATCTATGACAAGCGTAACCTTCAAAGGAAGTAAAGAGACGATTCGTAAACAGCTAACAGATTTCCAAAACAACTATAATGTAGATGAAATTATGGCTGTTTCGTATATTTATGATAGTGAGAAACAAAAGCGGTCATATGAAATCTTAAAGGAAGTAGTAGACGCAAAATAAGGTAGAAAAAACGCAAAAAAAGGGTTCCTAATTAGGAACCCTTTTTTTGCGTTTTTTCTATTGAATCATGACTTCATCATCTTTCTGATCATGAGTTCGTACACGCTTATCTATTCTGAAAGCATAATAACTAATCACAACAACGGCAAGGAAACCAATTCCTACAATAAGGGATATCCTTGTTTCTTCATTAACCCACATCCCAATAAGGACCATTAGTAAGAACGCAATGGTGAGATAGTTTGTGAAAGGAGCAAAAGGCATTTTGAATGGATGGTGATCCATTTTTGCCCTATTTCTCTTCCTGAATTGAATTTGACTAATAAGAATAACAAACCATGGAATCATACCCGGAAGAACGCTTGCACTATATACATGTACAAATAAGTTTTCTGGTGCAATATAACTTAAAACAACGCCAATGGCTAGCCCAATTAAAACACCAAATGTACCAAATAGCGGAACCCCACCATGAGAGACTTTCGCAAAGAATTTAGGGGCTTGTCCATTTATGCCTAACGTATAAAGCATGCGTCCTGCACTATAAATGCCACTATTGCATCCAGACATCGCAGCTGTGATCACAACAAAATTAATAAATCCAGCGGCAGCTGTAATCCCAACTTTTGCGAAAGTGGCTACAAATGGACTCCCAATTGCATTCAGTTGATCCCATGGATAAACAGTGACAATAACAAAAATAGCGCCAATATAAAAGATTAAAATTCGCCAAATTGTACTTTGAATAGCTTTTGTTAATGTTTTTTTCGGATCTTTTGCTTCACCAGCTGTAATTCCAACAAGTTCTACACCTTGATAGGCGGCAACAACGAGGGATAAGGCAAAGAAAAATCCTTTCCATCCGCCTGTAAATAAGCCACCATGCTCCCATAAATTCGATAATCCGATCGCTTCTCCTCCATTTCCAATGCCAAAGAAAATGAGTCCAATTCCTGCCACAATCATTAAGATAATGGTTACAATTTTAATGAGTGCAAACCAAAATTCAATTTCACCAAAAGATTTAACAGAAATTAAGTTGGCCGCTCCGAGAATAATCATGGCGATAAAACCTGGAATCCAAGGAGGAAGATCAGGGAACCAATACTGCATATATGTTCCAACTGCAATGATTTCTGCCATCCCAACAATTACCCACTGAAACCAGTTACTCCACGCTGTCATATACCCTGCTAATGGATGAATATACTTATAGCCAAATGTCGCAAATGAACCTGTACTTGGTTCTACATACAACATTTCTCCCATTGCCCTCATAATGAGGAATATAAAAACACCGGAAATTGCATAAGCTAACATAACAGACGGACCTGTCCATTGAATTGTGCTCGCTGATCCCATAAATAAGCCAACGCCAATTGTGCCGCCTAACGCGATCATCTGAATATGACGACTCTTCAAATCCCTATTCAAATCTTTCTTTGCCATCCTATTTCCTCCTACACCACTCATAGTCAAAGTTTGATGAAACTAATGCTCCTGTTTAAAAGTTTTCTCCACACCGAAAGAAAGCGCTTACTTTTAAACCGTTATTAAGAGTGCATAACGTACTGATCTTTCATTCTTTTTGAATACTACATACAGTACTTCGAATAATAGGCTGATCTAGGCAGTAACTGAAATTGATTTTAGCCTTAGCTTTGATAGTATATCTTTCGTCATTTTTTCTAAATTGTATTCTGGCTTAAATCCCCACTCCTCTTTTGCACAAGTTGAATCTATTCGATTAGGCCAGCTGTCGGCAATAGATTGTCTTACAGGATCAACTTTATACTTTAGGACAAACTCTGGAATATGCTTTTGGATTTCAGCAGCGATTTCCCCTGGCTCAAAGCTCATAGCAGATACATTAAATGAATTTCGGTGTTTTAATTTGGAAGCATCAGCCTCCATTAATGTAATGATAGCCGTTAATGCATCAGGCATGTACATCATATCCATATACGTACCCTCAGCAATGTAAGATGTATATCTTTTATGTTTAATTGCTTCATAGTAGATTTCAACTGCGTAGTCCGTTGTTCCCCCACCAGGAGGTGTCATATACGAAATGAGCCCAGGGAACCGAAGTCCCCTTGTGTCTACTCCAAATTTGTAGTAATAGTAGTCACATAGTAATTCTCCAGACACTTTATTTACCCCATACATTGTGGTTGGTCGTTGAATAATATCTTGCGGAGTCAGATTTTTAGGGGTAGTTGGACCGAAAGCGCCAATAGAACTAGGTGTGAAGAGTTGACAATTTAGTTCTCTTGCTGCTTCCAAAGCATTTACTAATCCACCCATATTTAAATGCCAAGCTAAAAGCGGCTTCTTTTCAGCTGTTGCTGACAGTAAAGCAGCTAAATGAATAATGGTATCAACTTCATATTTTTTAGCGATGTTGAACATTGCTTTTTCTTCTGTCACATCTAAAGTTTCAAATGGACCTGATTGAACAACATCACTTTCCGTTCTTCGAATATCTGTTGCGATGATATTGTCGTATCCGTAAATCTCTCTCATTTTTAGCGTTAACTCTGAACCAATTTGACCTAAAGCACCTGTTACTAAGACCTTTTTCATAAAAAAACCTCCCCTTTTTACTTACTATCCTGCAAGTATTCCCCTTAAATAAGTTCCATCTCTTTTCCTACTTTTTTATAAATAGCTAAGGCATGGTCTAGCATTTCTTTTGTATGCGCAGCCGTTGGCATATTTCTTACTCGCCCTGTGCCTTTTGGAACGGTAGGAAAAACGATAGATTTTGCATACACACCTTCTTCATTCAGTCGCTTACTAAACTGCTGTGTTTTTTCTTCATCTCCGATTACACAAGGGGTGATTGGTGTTTCGCTCGCTCTAATATCAAATCCTAATACTTTCAGCCCTTCTTTCAAATAATCGCTGTTTTCCCATAGCTTATTTTGAAGATCTGAGCTATCCATCAAAATATCAATAGCTTCTATACAAGCGGCAACTGCTCCAGGTGTGACCGCTGTTGAAAATAAAAACGGACGACTTCTTACTTTTAACCAATCTATTAAATCTCTCTTTCCTGCTACATAACCTCCTACTACCCCAATAGCTTTAGATAACGTTCCTATTTGAAAATCTACTCGATCTGATAACCCAAAATGTTTCACTGTTCCTGCGCCATTTCCTAATACACCTGATCCATGTGCATCATCAACATATGTCATTACATCAAACGCTTCGGCAATCTCCACGATCTCTGGAAGCTTGGCAATATCTCCGTCCATTGAGAATACTCCGTCTGTGATAATCATGATTTTGTTGTACATTCCTGACTCTTTTGCTTGGCGTGTTTTCATTCGTAGATCTTCCATATCAGAATGGTTATAGCGAATAATTTTTGCCCTTGATAATCGACATCCATCAATAATGGAAGCATGATTAAGTTCATCTGAAAGAATAGCATCGTGTTTATCCATCACTGCTGAAATGGCTGCCATATTACAATTAAATCCTGATTGATAGGCAATGGCTGCTTCTGTATGTTTAAACTGGGCAAGTCGCTCTTCTAATTTAATGTGAATATCTAGCGTTCCATTAATTGTGCGAACAGCCCCAGCTCCAACGCCATAAGTTTTTGTTGCTTCTAAACAAGCATCAATTAATCGCTGATCTGTTGCTAAACCTAAATAGTTATTAGATGATAAATTAATTAACTCTCTTCCTGCAATTGTAATGATTGGCCCATTTGGCCCTTCTACAGGATCAATCACATTATAGAGGCCTTTGTTTTTTAGCTCATCCAAGTTCTCTTTTAAAAATTCATGCAATGTTTTGCTCGACATTTCATATACCCCCTTATTGTTTGGAGAAATAAACGTGGAATTTTTAATGATTTATTCCTATCTTTAACGCGGATTTTTATAAACGATACGCTTATTTCTCTTTTTAAAAATACATGTGTCCTCCCCATAAAAACACAAAGAACTACTAGAAAGCTTTAATGATAGCGTTTACAAAACTTATAGTAATAGAAAAAATCCATTTTGTCCACCTTTCGCGGACAAAAAATCAGAATTTTTTTATAACCAATTCTTTAGCCCTTAAGGAGCCCCATTTCATAAACATGCTCAAATTAAATTTAATTTTTTTGGTTAGTCTGTTGTAACGATAACAAAATACTAACCAAGCATAGTACGATCGATATTCTATAACTACGGAGATAAAGAAGGAATCTTCCAACACCTATTGAAGTAATGTAGCCATGGAATAATTTTAAAAGAAAGGAATATGGGATGAAAAAGAATCTGGACAAATTATAACCCTCTTCTGTTTTGTTGCTTTTACAATACCAACAACCTCCTCCATGGCTAAGTTGAAACAAGATAAATATTCTTAAAGGAGGGATATGTAATGAGAACTGAACAAGAAATGTTGAATACAATTATAAACATTGCTAAAAATGATGAGCGGATTCGAGCAGTTTATATGAATGGCTCACGAATAAATCCTCGTGTTCCGAAAGATATTTTCCAAGATTACGATATTGTTTATGTTGTAACAGAAACTTCATCCTTCATAAAGGATAAAATATGGTTAAACCTGTTTGGCGACGTGCTTATCATGCAGGAACCAGATAAAAATGAACAATCTCAAGGTAGTGTTATAAATTTCCCTTGTTCGTATGGGTATCTTATGCTTTTTACAGACGGTAATCGAATAGATCTTCATGTTGAAACGAGGGAATATATGCAGGAGAGTTATGGTCATGAAAAATTAACTCTTCCACTACTTGATAAAGATCATATTTTATCGTCCATCCCTTCTCCTACAGATACGGATTATCATGTAGAAAAACCGACAGAATTTATGTTCACCGGATGCTGTAACGATTTTTGGTGGAACCTTCAAAACGTAGCAAAAGGCATTTGGCGTGATGAACTTCCATATGCTAAAGGAATGTTTGAATGTGTGGTTAGATCAAGGCTAGATGAGATGGTATCATGGTGGATTGGAAGTCAGCACAACTTCGAAATTTCAGTAGGTAAAATGGGGAAATACTTCAAAAAACACCTTCCTAAAGAGTACTGGGAAATATACAAAAAATCGTATGAGGACGATAACTATGATAACTTTTGGAATTCAATATTTGTTACATGTGAATTGTTTAGATATTTAGGAAAAGATGTGGCTAGAAAATTATTGTTCACTTATCATATTGCCGAAGATAGAAACATGATGAGCTACCTTACACATGTGAGACATTTACCTTTTGATGCCAAGAATATTTATTAGGGAAAGAAAGATCTTTAGCTCCTATAAGAAAGAGCACGTTTTAACGAAAATAAAACGTGCTCTTTCTTCTTTAAATAGGCAGAAGATACACCATATAGGGAAATTTCAAGTTTTGTTCGACTCTTTTGAAGACAATTTCTTGTTACATGGAAAACATATCAACTGACCGTTTCCGCTAATAATTCCATCCAAAAATCCATCTAGACAATAAATTTCTTTCTTACATTCGATGCATCCTCCAATGAGCTCTTTCACTCTTCTCCCTCCCTCTATCTTTTCTCTGAATAAATAAAAAGTAGATTTTTTGTATATTCCTATACTCTCACGCAACATATGATAAAAGTCCCTTATAACAAAATGAACTGTTTTGATAAACCTAATAATTTGAAAGAAAGAAACAATCAAAACCTTGATAAAAGTTGGCCAATGCTTTAGTCTTTTCATCAGGGAGTGAATACTATGAGGGAAAATATTTCTGATATTGACTATCAACAAGTAATGGAATATGCATTAGATCCACTTATCATCCATTCGAATCATAAAATTATATATGTGAATCACGCAGCTGAAGAGTTTTTTAGAGGTACAAAAGAAGATATTATTGGCGCAAGTCCGTTAGATATATTTCAAGAAACTTCTAAAGAAGCTATAAGAAAAAGAATTCAATCTGCTTATGAGCGTCCAGCAGAGCTCATTGAGGAAACGATATACAGAATGGATGGGACAACAGTTAACGTTGAATTGTACTGCCATCCTGTATTAATGGGAAATACAAAGGTAATCCAAACTTATGTCAGAGATATAACAACAAGAAGAGAACATGAGCAAAAACAAAAAGAAATCGTAAAGCAAATAAACGAACTGTCTGCAACCCTTGTTCCTCTTTTAGATGGAATTGCAATCCTCCCATTAGTAGGCTCCATAGATGAGGAAAGAGCACACCAACTCTTAACAGATGTACCCACAAAGGTACAGACTCAAAAAGTAAATTGTTTAATTATCGACTTTTCAGGTATTTATAAATTAGATTCAATTGTAACAGAACACCTTTTTAAAATTAATCATGTAATGTCATTACTTGGCGTTCACTGTATTTTAACGGGATTAAGACCAGAGCTAGCTTTATCTGCTGTACAACTAGGAATTAATCTTGAGGGGACTTTAAAAATGGCTACTGTAAAAGACGCCCTGAACTCTTTAGGTATAATCTTCACTAATGATTCCACAAAATAAATGATTTGAAATTAAACATACGTATTTTATGAGCATTTTATTCATATTATGTAATTTAAAGGAAATAAAAGGCTTGAGTCTATTTCAACTCAAGCCTTTTTACTTGTTACGTAAAACTACATTTGTTTTTACAAACTTTTTAAACAATACCAATCCAAATTTTAAGAGCAGTAGCTAAAATGAATAGAGCTAATAGCCATTGCAAAAACTTTGCATTCACCTTTTGTCCTAAATGGGCTCCTAGTGGAGATGCTAGTAGACTAGCAATAATCAGAACGGAAGCAGGTACAAAGAGAACTTGACCTGTGCCAACTTTGCCAATGACTGTTCCAATAGAAGAAATAAAAGTAATAGCAAGAGAAGAAGCAATCGCTGTTCTTGTTGGAATTTTTAATATACTAAGCATAATAGGAACCAATATGAAGGCTCCTCCTGCTCCTAAAATCCCCGATACTCCTCCAATGACAAAAGCTAACGAGGAAGCTAACCATTTATTAAAGGTCATTTCTCCATTTGCCATGTCTTCTTGCTTTTTCTTGGAAGTAAACATAAAAATAACAGCTATAAGAGCTAAGACTCCATATATATAATTCATTCCTTTTTCAGATATCAAATAAGAAAAATAACTCCCTGTTATGCTGCTTATGAAAATGCTGCTTCCCATATATATAATTAAGTTTTTGTGTAAAAATCCGCTTTTTCGATAGGCCCAAACCCCACTTATTGTAGCAAAAAACACTTGGATAGCTCCGATGCCTGCAACTTCATGTGCTGTTAATGACATTACCCCTACTAACGGAGGAAGATACAATAACATAGGATAGTTGATAACAGACCCTCCAATGCCTATCATCCCGGATATAAAAGAACCTATAACCCCAAGGATGAAAAGAGTTATAACAAATGCAATATCCATTAGGGTTTCCTCCCTTTCAAGATGAAGGGGTATCCTTTCATTCGATCTCCTTCCATCTTGATTGTTCCTTATCCTTTTTTAATCCAAAACGTTAACACATTGTCCTCTTCCACTTGTTTTAAAAGTTCATGGCCACTTGAATTAGTCCAAGCAGTAAAGTCATTTTTAGCTCCTTTGTCTGTTACATGGACTTCTAAAACCTCACCTGGTTGTAGCTCATTTATTGCTTTCTTTGATTTAATAATTGGCATAGGACATGCTAATTTTTTCGCATCTACTACTTTATCTGATTTCATATTTACAGCTCCTCTGTTATTTTCTGATCAAACTTTTCATATTTTCTATTTATCGAATAGCACAGCGATTTGGTCCAATTTCCATTTCACGTTGCTTTTCTTCATCAGGATTTCTTTTTCCCATATTTGTTTCACGAATTTCTTGATACGCATGCGGTTGAGGCGGCAGATAATCTGTCACTAAGTGTTTAAATTCTCTCTCATCCTCAATGTTTAAACCATGATTTTCAGCAAACAACGTACTTAGTAGTTTGGCTACACTTCCATCTTCATTTAATTCGTCAATCCTCATAAAATGCGCTGGTAGTACAATTAATTCATCCCATAACTCGTTATATCGCTTGTAGAGCGTTTCTCTTAAATCGCTTATCCAATCTTCCGCCATACCGGCTAGATCTGGCCTCCCAATAGAATCCATGAACAGAATATCGCCTGAAAGAAGATACTGTTTATCGATTATAAAAGAAGTCGAACCAATAGTATGACCTGGAGAGTAAAGAGCTTGAATAGAAACGTCTGTATTTCCAATCGTAATAACCGTTTCTTCTTCTAATGGTTTATAATCAAATACGACTTCTTTAGCATCTTTTCGTGATAACCAGTAAGTTGCTTTTGTTTCTTCTGCAAGTGCTCTTCCACCTGAAATATGGTCTGCATGAAGATGTGTATCAAATACATGGGCAATGGTGGCTCCGATTTCATTCGAAAAATTCACATAAATATCTGTCATACGTGTAGCATCTATAACAACTGCTTCTCTATTTGCTACAACCATGTATGAGAGACACCCTTTACCGATTCGAACAAATTGATATATCTCTCCACCCCCTTTTAGATCTCCTATTTTTACAGGCTCCACATGTTCACTCCATGCTCTCATCCCCCCTTTCAGATACGCCACAGTACGACCAGCTTCTGAAAGCATATCAGCTACCATAATTGAAGAACCTTCTTTAGCACAAACAACTAAAACTTCTTTATCAGAAGGAATTCCTTCCACAATTTCTTCTACCCCATTTAAAAGATCAAAGTAAGGTACATTGAGATATTCAAAATAATGGCCTTCAATCTTCCAATCCTTAAAATCATTTTCATTACGAACATCTAAAATAAATAATGGTTCTTTGTTGAATATTTTTTGCGTGAGTTCTTTCGCAGTAAGCATATATACAGCCATTTAAATACCCCTTATAGTATATTTTGTAGTAAAAAAATTTCACAAAGATTAGAATATAAATCATGCTTTTTTTCTCTCTAAATAGTTCAAAGTTTCTCTGACTTTATTTGTATAACAGCTGGTCTTGTTTAATATATAACACCAAATTTTATTGCTCTATTTCACCTCTCCAATCACGCATCCCTGGCACAACATTAATTAACTTTTTAAAACCTTGTTTTTTCATAGTTTGAGCTGCCGTTTCACTTCTTTTTCCAGAATGACAAATAACATAGATTTCTTCATCTTTGTTTAACTCATTTGAACGTTTTTCAACCTCACTCAGAGGGATATGAATCACTCCTGGAATATGGGCTTGTTCATATTCCTCTGTCTCACGAACATCTAAAATACAAGGCTGTTCCCTACTTTCAACTTTCTTTCTGAATGCTTCTAGTGAAATATTAGGAATAGCAGATATCTCCTCTAAGAGATGATCGCCATCTTTACGAAGAAAATGATGAAGTATATTTCCTTCTATTTTAGTTTCTAAATATTTGTGACCTGTATTTTTTGCCCAAGCTTGTAAATCTGCTGTTGAGCCTTTGTCTGTTGCTTGCACTTCTAATACTTGTCCAGCCTTTAACTCATCCATTTTCTTTTTTGTTCTTACAATAGGTATTGGACATGCTAATCCTTTTGCATCTAACATAAAATCTGCTTTTATCATTCTTATTCCTCCTTATTCTATATACAGGGCGGGGTATAGTAGAGCTTAAAAAAATTTTTTCTTACGCTCAATACCTGTAACATTTTCTAGGATTATTTTTGTTTCTATATGAAATCTCTATATCCAAGTATTCATCCCACCTTTTACATTTGTTACTTTTTTAAACCCAAGATTTCTTAACAATCGACTTGCTTTAGCGCTTCTCATTCCGCTTTGACAAATCACGAAAACTTCTCTCTCTTTTAAAAGATGATGGGACTGTTGATGAAGCTCTGCAAGAGGCATATTCTGAAATCCTTCAATATGTTTTGTGCGAAACTCGGAAGGTGTACGAACATCTATAAACTGTTTCTTTTTGTCTTCCAACTCCCTTTTTAACTCTGTTGTTGTAATTTGTTTTATTCCTTTCCTAGTAATAAACCGTTGAAATACAAACAATAGAATGAACCCAAAGATAAGTATGTTAATGAAAACACTCTCGCTCATCGTCTTTATTACCTTCCTTTTGCTCTGTTATGTTCTTTAACTTATTAGATGAATAAATTCACATTTCCCTCTTCTGCATCTGCTAAGTAAGCTGCTACACCTGCATATTGGATATCATTCAACAATTCTTCTTTCTGTAATCCAAGAAGATCCATCGTCATTGTGCAAGCTACTAAGTTCACCTCTTGGTCCTGTGCCATTTCAACTAGCTGTGGTAATGTTAAAGCATTATGTTTCTTCATGACATGCTTAATCATTTTAGGCCCTATCCCACCGAAATGCATTTTTGACAATCCCATTTTGTTTGCACCACGAGGCATCATTTTAGCAAACATCTTTTCTAGAATCCCTTTATTAACAGGAGCTGATGTTTCCTGACGCAAAGCATTTAATCCCCAAAATGTATGAAAAATAGTTACTTCATGGTCATAAGCTGCTGCTCCATTGGCAATAATATAAGCTGCCATTGCTTTATCGTAATCCCCACTAAATAATACAATTGTTGTTCGTTTCTTTTGTTCAGTCATAATGATTCCCCTTCTCCTCACTTTAATACCCATAGGGGTATAATTGTAAGAAAAAAATATTGGTGTATCTATTTTTTAAATAAGCTAAAATAATAAATTTCAATTTTAGCGCATTACTTGCTTTAACTAATTGCATATACCCGAGCAGGTATATAAAAATGTATAATAAAGTACGTCAACCTTTAGTCAATAAGGTTGATGAACTTTATTATCTGCTTTTGACTAATAATTCGACAGCTTCTCTTACTAGATCTTCTGTACTTTCCCCTTTTTCAATGCTTTCGCGGACACACTGCTCTAGATTTTCACTTACAATAACACCCATAGTTCGATCTATGGCACTTCTGGCAGCTGATAATTGAGTTACGATATCTCTACAATCTTTATTTTGTTCCATCATGCTTAGCACACCTTTAATCTGTCCTTCAATTCGGCGTAAACGATTTTTCACTTTTTGATCATATTCCAAAATTCAACGCTCCTTTCTCTTCTATTTAGGATAAGTGCTTCTAAAAAACAATATTCCTAGCTTTTCAACCTAAAAGTATCTCTTCATTTATAAGAAGAACAATGAAGATTACAGCACTAATATTATACCCCGTGAGGTATAAAGTCAAGTTTGAAAATTATCTTTATGTATTAAACGGTTCAGCTCAGCATGGGAGATAAGCAATCTCAAAATTTCCTTTATTAACAAAAAACGCTCTTTTTCTGTGATAAGAATAATAATCAAATTCTATAATTTAACACACTTTACACCGGAATAATGTTACAATTTATTATTATAAATTCCTTTTATGTAAATTTTTATAATATATAATTTTTCGAGGTGAATGCATGAATAATCAAGTGATATAAGATATTAAAAATTTATCTAAAGTGTATATGGGAGAAAGATATAAGGTTGAAGCATTAAAAGATATCTCCTTTCAATTAAAATATGGTGAAATGGTAGCCATTATGGGGACAAGTGGTTCAGGAAAAAGTACATTGCTAAATATTCTAGGAGCCCTTGATGACCCAACGACGGGTACGATTGAATTGAATGGCAACTATTCTAAGGATATGTTTGAAGAACCTCAAGCTTCGTTATATAGACGAGAAAACATTGGATTTATCTTTCAATCTTTTCATCTATTAAAAGACTTATCAGTAGAAGAAAACATTGCGCTTCCGCTTATCTTAAAAGAAATCGATAAAAAGCTAATTCCGAAAAAGGTCGATGACGTGATTGAATTAATGGGTCTAACCGAGTGGAAAAAGCATCGCCCAATCCAGCTCTCAGGGGGACAACAACAGCGTGTAGCGATTGGCAGAGCCATTATTACTGATCCCCCCATTATATTAGCAGATGAACCAACAGGAAATTTAGATTTTAATACGTCGAGGGATATCTTACATGCACTCGTAGAGACGAAAAAGAAATTTAATCAAAGTATTCTATTAGTAACGCATGATGCCCATGTTGCTACATATGCTGATCGCATTCTTTTCTTTCATGACGGACGAATTGTAGATGAATACTATTGCGGGGCACATGATGATCTAGATAATATCCTAACTAGATTTAAAGTTATTACGGAGAAACAAACAGTATGAAAACAGTCCAAGGATTAGCTCTTCGCCTTTTTCGTGCTAATAGATTTATTATTTCTTCGTCTATTTTCAGTATCGCTTTAGCTGTGATGCTCATTTTAAGCATGATTTTATTTTCTTTTAATGCGCAAGATTCATTAAAAGAAGAATTACGGAAAACTTACGGCGATATGGATTTATCGGTCGGATTCAATATCGATCAAGATAAAGAGATCTCAAACCCTCTCATCAATCAAATCATCAACAATCGGGATGTAGAAGAGCTCTCAAAAGTGTCGATTACTCACGTAAATGTTGACCAAATAAACGAACCTATTTATACCGTGGGGATTGAGAATGATCACCTACCGAAGAGCCGCTATCATTTTAAAAAATCGCTAGACGATCATTCACTTATTATGAATAAAGGTCTAGCAACAGCCCTACATGTTCAAGTCGGAGACAAAGTTCACCTGCAAGGTCGCTCGTTTACGCTTGTGGAAACGATTCACGATGTGTCCGCTGCGGGCGTTGCTCCAGATATGTTAATTATGAATCAACGCGTTGCAAAGGGCTATGTGAAAGAGAATGATGGGAGCAATGCTGAAGCCACATATATGTTAATTTCAGCAAAACAAGACGCAAATTTACTTTCCCTCTCCTCTCAAATTAAAGGATATGATAAAGATTTGCGCATTGATATAGCGGAACAAGATCCAACAGTGCAGCGGAATTTACAGTCTCTCCACACATTCGTCATTATCTTATCCTTATTAGTGTTAATCATCACAGCCTTGCTGATTATTTCTAATTTTGAGCTACTTCTGTATAAAATGAAACATCAATTTGCGATTATGCGGTCTCTTGGAGCGACAACGAAACAGACGAGAAAAGTGGTATTTATTCAAAGTACCATTATTAATGGTTTAGGCGTCTGTCTTGGGTTTTCCCTCACATTTCTGAGCCAAACGTTCATTTATCGTTGGATGGAGAAACTTTTTCATTTTTCTTCCTCTTCGATGTATTTTAACCCTACTATCGCGATTATCGTGAGCATTTGCAGTTTTATTATTATTCAGCTCTTTTTGCTCATCCCGGCATATCGAAGCACTAAAATCCTTCCGCTTAAGACTATGGAGGAGAATGAAAAATTAGAGTTTGGTCATAAAAAAGGACGAGTAGTTCTCTTTAAACTACTTATAGGGATTTCTGCCTTTTTAATCATTGCGAGTCAAGATTTGCCGACTAGAGGTCAATATGGACCAGGCCTGCTTTTAGGTGCAGCCATTTCGATTCTTCTTTCCTTCTTTTTAATTTTGCCGGTATGGTTACCAAGGTGGCTAACATGGCTCTTACCATATGGCCAAAAGATAGTTGGACAAGAATATTATGTTGCCATTAAAAACCTCATTCCGCAGGTAAGGAAAAATTCGCTTATTATTTCAACCATTAGTGCATTGATGATAATTGCAGTATTTGGTTCTTCGTTACTAAAGTCGGTTGAAGACAATGAGCAAACTTATTTAAAAAATGAATTTCCAACTCCAATTGTTGTGGATACACGCCTGAATGGTAATACAAAATTAGATTCACAAGAACTAATGGAAGCCGCAGAGCAACTGCCAAGTGTACAGCATGCAAGTAGTATTAGTACACTTGGCATCGTAGAGATACCAATCAAAGATGGTTGGGCAAGTTTTGATTATGCATTAGTTGATTTTAAACGATTACATGATCAGAAACTTATGCCACATGTAAAAGGAACTAATTTAGACACAACTATTGTTATATCTAAAGATTTCGAGAAAAAGAATCACCTTAAAGCCGGCCAAACTATTCAGTTAGGATTGTATTCTAATGAAAAGCAAGAGGTTGAACCGAAAGGAATGTACAAAGTTGGAGCCATCTCAGATTATATGCTTGAAACAGCGGATGTCTACTTTGATTTAAGCAATAAAGATTTTACAGATGTGCAATTTTACCGTCTTTTCGTCAGTGCCGATCAGGTCGATCATGCTGTAAAAGAGTTGGAAGGTCTAAAAAATCAGTTTCCAGAATTAAAGATTAGTAGCTACGACCAATCAGTCAAAGAATCAAGTGAAATGATTTACCAGCGCTACGGCATTTTTATTGCCGTTATAGCCATTCTCGTTCTGTCTACGATAATTGGCGTATTTAATTCATTAGCAAATAATATTTATTCGAAACGAAAAGAGTATGCTATATTGCGGACAATGGGTGTTAAACCGAAAGGCATTCGAAAAATTGTTCTTACTCAAGTAACCACGTATATGATAATTGGTTTATGTATGGGGATCATCATGGGAATTACACTAACGTATATTTTAGCGCTTGTTGATTTAAAAGGCGTAACTGCTATTGATTACGATTTGATTCTCTCTATTATAGGAATAATGCTCCTATTTAGTACCCTTTTATTCTCCTACATTGGAAACAAGATGGCATCAAAATCGATTTCATTAGAGATTATGAATGATAATAAATAAGAAAAAGAGGATCTACTACGATAGATCCTCTTTTTGTATTATTTTATTTTTCTTACTCTTTTTATCATCCTAAGCATTATAAAAAGAAGAAAGTTTCTAACATAAAAGCCCAGAAATTCTGTCGTTTTAAAACTCTTTACGGCTATAAATTACTCTACAAACAAAGTATGAAACTGTAAAGCATAGCACCGAGACTATAAGGTGTATAATCGCAAAGATTTCATCGCTATTTTGTCCATTTAAAGAAAACAAACCGCCTAATAAAAACCACAGTCCAAATGAAAAACCTATACTGCTTCCCATTACTATCTCTGATTTTTTGGTTCCTAAAATATATGTTAAAGGATATGCTAAAGCCCCTATACATAATGCTATTGATACACCTTTGGCTATAGGTGTGAAAGAAGAAGTAGTAAACTGAAACCAATCTAAGAAACTAGCAATTAGCATACCTAAAGATGTAACTATACTCCCAATGATAACGAGAAGTAAAAACGTAAAGTATTTACTTCTAATAATATGAGCTCTTTTGACAGGAAGGGTAATTTCGTATTTGTTCCATCCTGATTCATTATCATGTTTTAACGTTTCCAAAGAAGTTATTGCTAATAGAAAAAAAGGAGCCAAGAATGCAATTCTCAAGACTGGACCTTGATCGGTAGCCATTAACATAAATGGAATTGCTATAATGGCGAAAAGCATACATACTTTAATACTTTTTTCAATTGAATATAAGTTACTTAATAAGAGTCCCTTCACGTTTCACGTCTCCTTTCATTAATAGCAATGTAATATCATCGATTGTAAAGTCTTTTTTTCGATATTGTAGAGGAAGTTCTTTGTTGTAAGGTAAGAGAACATCAACCATATGATTGTCACGCTTACGTACGCTAATGCTCTTCTCTACAATTGCCTCTACGTCATGAGCTTCACATTGAACAATAGTATAGTTGTTTAATAATTCCTCTGTGCTAACTCTTAACACAATCTCTCCTTTTTTGATAAACACGAGTTGATCTGCTATTTTTTCAATATCACTCGTAATGTGAGAAGATAGCAAAATTGACCGCTTTTGGTCTTTTACAAATTCTGAAAACATGTCCAATATGTCCTCTCGTGCGACAGGATCAAGCCCTGCTGTCGCCTCGTCTAATATTAAAATCTTCGCATCGTGAGAAAGAGCCACCGCAAGCGAGACTTTCATTGACATGCCTTTCGAAAAACTCTTTATTGCCTGTTTTTTAGGAAGAGAAAACACATCAATATAATGTGAATATGTTTCACTGTTCCAGTTTTTGTATACATGTTTCATTACTTTTCCTAGCTTTGTCATATCCAAATTACCAGGAAAATTCATGCTGTCATACACAACACCGATATGTTCTTTTAACTCATGTTTTTCATCACTCATCTCTTCGCCGATTGCTCTTATGTAACCGCTATCCTTTCTTAATGTTCCAAGAATGGTACCCATTGTGCTTGTTTTCCCTGCTCCATTTTCTCCTATAAATCCAACAATAGAGCCATAAGGTACGGCAAAAGATATGTCTTTTAGAGAGAAACTCGAATTTGAAAATGACTTTTGTAGATTTTCTACTTCTAATGCATGTTCCACTATTAATCCTCCTCGTTAAAAAGAAAAAAGTGTTATAAAAATCATTCTTTTCTGAATTTATTGTGTTTAATGATAGAGTAGTTCATTGTATAATATGTTTATTTTGTTATAAAAAAGGATTATATTAACTCTTTTTAGCTAACGAATAGAAATATGCAAAACCAGTTTGGGTAAGGTTGCTTAGCTGTCTGATAGAAAATTTTCACTTAATTGTTTTTGTACAAATTTATTTATATGCTGCAAAGCCTGATTAGCTAACAATTTATTATAATGACTTGAGGATGGATTCATAAACCCATGAGATCCGTCAAATCTTTTTATCTCTAAAAACGAATATCTTTTTTCCTCTAACATGTCTACTAGTTTAGGGACATCACATGATTTTTCTTCATTTGCAAATATAAGTAATGTAGGACAAGCAGGCTTAACCTCTATATAATTGCGGATGCGCGATCCGTAACAACCTATTATAAAATCACATATGTTATTTCTCCCACATAACCATGATATTGTTGCTCCAACACTAAACCCTATAACTCCAACCTTCCTATACTGTTGCTTCAGTTTAAGGATGACTTGATTAATTTGGAGCACTCCGTTTTCAAACCCAATGTTTTGTAAAAAATTTTTATAAGCATGTTCTTCTTCCGCATATGAATAAGAAATTTCATTATGTAATAAATTAGGGCACATTACATCTATCCCTAACTTTGATAACCTCTCCTTCATAGATTGCATATGTTCATTAACTCCATATATTTCATGCACTAGTATAATTGCCATATCATACTTCTCCACTACACCCCTCCTATCTGTTTGTTCACTTTTTATTTCTGGTTCGCATGACATTGCTTCTTAATACTATAAAGAGGGCTTAAAAAATGAAGAAGCCTTTTTAATCACATTGATTATTATATCTAATTTGGAAATTAGTTACAATAAAAATATTAGGATAACAGACTATTAGTCTGTTATCCTCTTTTCTATAAAGTACATGACAAAGGATAGGCAATACTAAGACCAAATTGCTTCTGCAAAAGGATAAGAATCTTAATTTATTAGTTTTTTTATTTTATGGGAACACAAATTTCACAATAATCCTGATCAACCAGTTCACCGCTGTATCTTTCAAAAATAGGCTTATCATCAATTTGATAACCGTTGTTTAGCAATTCAATGAAAATTTTATCCCATGCTTGTTGAATGTCTTCTTCTGTATGTTTCACTTTATAGATCGCATATTTTCCACCGGATAGTTCACTTTCACTCACATTCTCATCAACCTCATAATCATTTGAAATAACAAGACATGCATCATAGCGGCACTCCTCAGGAGGAGTTTTATCAGGATGATCCTGCGCAATCCCAAGTATTATTGCCTTCTCATCAAGTAGGTTATTGACTTTAGCCCAATTTTTTAATTTCTCCATTGTTTGAGCGTTATGAGGGCCATATGGACCAACTTGTCTTACGTATGCCATGCGATAGTTTGGTAAATTTTCAATCTTAATCTTCATAGATCATTTCTCCTTTTCATTGATATTTCCTACATTGTCAAAATTATCATGTTATAAAAGAATAAACACTTAAATTTTTAAAATTTTCATTGTGCGGAGTATCTTAATGAAAGGCTTATCTTATCTGCTATCTCTGTTAAATGGAAAAGTGGGGAACTTCATTCATATAAAAAAGCTATCCACATTTATGGATAGCTTTTTTATATTTTTTTAGCCCTTCTGAAGTTGTTGATCTTTTTGCTTTAGCGTCAGCGCCAATACGAAAGCAAGAGCTGCAAAACCTAAAGCCGTATAATATACAGTATGCACGCCTTCTGTCATCCCTTGTACTTCAAGAAGAGATTGGTTCCCTCCCTCTGCACCTTCTATAAATCGTTGTGACGTCATTATCATAATGCTTGTATAAAGAGCTGGCCCAATCGCACCTGAAACTTGGTTAATCGTATTTGAAATCGCTGAACCATGCGCATGCAGTTCTTTTGGAACTTGATTGAGAGCGAGCGTCATTGCAGGCCCTACGCTTAGACCTACACCAATCGTAAAGAAAGCATATAAAATAGTTGCTTCAGTTGTTGTTGTATCACTCGAAATTCTCGTAAATAAGCTTAGCATGATGATAAGAAGAATAAGACCTACAACAAGAAGAGGCTTGAATCCAATTTTATCGAATAATCTCCCTCCAATCATTGCTGTAAGGGCAAGGGTAATTCCACCTGGTAGCATAAGAAAGCCTGTTTGGAGTGGAGACAATGATGCTGCTGTTTGGAAGTACAGAGGTAAAATAAGCATCATAGAAAACTGAATCATCATAACGAGAAACATTAAAAGAATGCCTCGTGAAAAAATAGACGATGTAAAAGGTGTCATACTAATCATTGGTGACGTCATTTTTGTTTGTTTTCTCACAAAGATAGCAAGAGCAATAATACCAATTGCAAGTGTAATCCATACGAATGGATTCCCCCACCCAGAACCTTCACCAGCTACGCTAAAGCCATAAACGACTCCACCAAAACCTAGCGTTGAAAGCACAACAGATGGAATATGAATCTTTGGTCTTGAGGTTTCTAACACGTTTTTTAATTTAAAAACGGCAAACAATAAAATAAGGACCGCTGCAATTAGAAGACCTAGAAAGATAATTCGCCACGAATAATATTGAATGGCGATCCCTGAAAGGACAGGTCCAATAGCAGGAGCAAATAAGATAGCAACTTGGAAAACACCCATTACTGTTCCCCGTTTATGTACAGGTACAAGCGTTAACATCGTACTCATCACTAAGGGTAAAACAAGGCCTGTGCCTAAGGCTTGAATCATTCTTCCCATTAATAATATGGAAAAAAGCGGTGTCATAAAGGCCATCACTGATCCTACTACATATAAACTCATCGCTGTTATAAATAACTGTCTAAGTGTAAATCGTTGAATTAAAAAGGCAGATACAGGGACAGATACGCCAATAATGAGCATATATCCGGTTGTTAGCCACTGAGCAGAACTTGTAGGAACATGAAATTCTGAAATAATCTTTGGTAAGGCTACATTCATGACTGTTTCGCTAATTAAACATAAAAAGTTTCCTAGAATTAAGATGAAGAGAATAAGTTTACTTTGTCCGCTCATCTTTTCGTTGTTTGTCATTTCATTCTTCCTCCTTTAGTATTTTATTTGCTAGTTGTAAGGATATCATAATAAAATATGTATCTCTAGACATACAAATATTGAAAGAATTAGATTTTTTCACAATTTACGAACGGAAATCTGATCTTCCTCTTCCCTTTTTCTTAATTGTAAAAAGCACGGAAATCAAGAGGACGCCACCATTGTAAGGGGCAGAGAGATTATGATGAAATATGTATTTCTAGGAATATCAAAAACGGATGGTAATTACTTTAGGAGAAATAAGTATACAACCAAAGTGGTGATTTTTAATAAGGTTTTCACTCTTATCCCCCTTTACATACGCTCTTCGTTCAGGAGAGGAATCTGTTCAGCATCACATCTTAATCTATAAAACTCCCTAATCAAAGGATGAATGTTAGAAGTCAATCTCATCCCCTTCAATTACCCTCTTATCTAGTAACGCAAAAGCTTGAATAATCATCTCTTCAGATTGCAGAGCTTTGTCAATTGATAGCTGAAGAGATTGTATAAGAGCATTATAAACACACTCAACTTTAAAAATGCCTTGATGTTCTAATACAACTGTAGAATAATCTAAATCACTTGCTCTTCCAACAAACTCCAGAAAACATTCATACAAGCAATATGGAAAAGGCTTATCTGTTTTATTTCTCAATCTTTTTCGTTCATCTCATTCTACTATCTTTCCTTCCGCTAATAATCTCAAACTAAAACTCTTGACCTGGAGTGCACTCTAGGTTATATATTGTTCTCATAATATAGAAATCTCGATAAGAGGAGAGAAAATATGTCTAAAAATTATACAATGAAAGAACTTGTTGAACAATATAATGTAAGTGAGGATACTCTTCGTTATTATGAAAAATTGAACTTTTACCTCCTGTTGATCGAAAAGAAAACGGACATCGAGTATACAAAGAAGTTCATAAAGAAATTCTTAAAATGATTAAATGTCTTAAGAAAACTGGTATGTCACTTCAGCAATTAAAACCCATTCTTCTCCTTCAACAAGAGTAAAATGGGAAAATACCATACGATTGGTATAAAATGTTGGTTGATTATCAGCAAAAAATAAAACCACAGAAGGAAGAGCTACAAGAGGCATGGGAAATGATTGAGGAGTAACGGCTAAAAGGAGAGAAGTTTGGACACTATCCTTCATTGTACCTCTAATCAAAAAAATCCTTCGAATAATTAATTCTTACTTGACCTTGTGTAAACACCAGGTTGTATGGTAGGAACTAAAGTTTCCCTATATAAAAGGGTGCTTTATTAATTCGAAGAGGAGAAAAAAGGTAAAGAATGTAGAAAATAAAGTTCGTATTGGTAAAACAGGATTGCAAAGTTCTAAAATGGGATTTGATGCAGGCGTTGTTGGCAATGCCATGATGTATCCAAAAATGGATGATCGTAAAAGTGAAGAATTGATGTATTCTGCTCTAAGTCACAACATCGAGATGATTGATACAGCATATCTTTATGGGATGGGACGATCTGAAGAGTTAATTGGGGAAGTCATTCATAAACAAGGAGTACGCGATCATTTAATTCTTTCTACAAAAGCTTCTCCAAATCCGCAGTTTGGAGAAGCTGGGTTAGAGATAGACAATAGTCCTTCAGCATTACGTGAGGCCGTTGATGACAGTTTAAAAAGACTGAAGACAGATTATATTGATATTTTCTATCTTCATTTCCCAAACAGCTCTACTCCTTTACTTGAAGCAGCTTTTACACTTGCATAGCTGAAAAAAGAAGGTAAAATCAGGGCTGTTGGTGCTTCTAATCTCAATTTCCAGCAGCTTCAAGAGTTTAATAAAGAAGGCTATTTAGATGTTCTTCAAGCAGAATATTCTCTGTTAGTTCGAACAGTAGAAAAAGAGATTATTCCTTATTGTTTTAAAAATGATATATCTCTTATTCCTTTCTTTCCGTTAGCCTCAGGTTTACTTGCTGGCTCCTATAAGGAAGACGATGTGTTTACGGATACATCTCGCTTAAATAACCCTTTATTTCGAAAAGATGCTTTCCTTGCGAATTTGAAACGAGTAGATCAATTAAAAGAATTTGCAAAAAGAAAAGAAGTACAGCCTGCTCAAATCGCCCTTGCTTGGCTATTAACATTAACGGAGAACGAACTTCATGAGCTTGATCATATCTTTGACCAAAACAATGGATAAGGACCAAACTTTCTTTTTCCTTAGAAAATTGAAGAGCATAAACGTATAGGCCATCATGATTTACTATACGGAGAAATCGTTATAAAATAATGCAAAAAAGCCCTTGTTAACAAGGGCTTTTTTGCATTCAAACATCTCTCGAAATTCAATACTCTCTCTACAATAAGCTATATTAAACACTCCATATTTCCCACACTTTCTTCTTCTCTTTTCATATATTAATTATTATGATATATAGGGAGGATCCTTATGAGCGAATTTGAACAGTTTCAATTGTTTCTCAATCAAACTAGGAAGCGATATAAATACTGTCTAAGACGCTTTGGTTATTCTTCTCCTATTACTGCAAAAGCGGCTCAGCGGTTCGTTATCCTCCTAAGAGTTGAAGAGGAGTATCTTAACAGATAAGGACTTTTTAATTAAAATGTACCGCATCTGTTTTTCACTCTTATTAGTTGGACAACCTTTATTCCTCTACTCCCTCTATGGTAGCTTAACTTTAAATTTATAAAGCTTCACCAGAACTAGGGAAACGAATTGTGCAGGAAATAAATCAGCAAACAAAATAAAGATCCTGAAATAGATGAACAAGAAAACCACCTTTTGAGGGTAATCTCTCAAAAGGTGGTTTTTATTATCCTTACTTTACTATATTTAATACTGTTTCTTTAAAACTTTCATAAACATACGACCATAAAACTGACTCGTTCATATAGCGTGTTTGTAAAGATTTTATCACTTCTTTTTGCTTTTCTGGGAAAGAAGGATCTTCTTTTGGTGGAAGAACTGAGCGCACTTCATTGACGATTTCTTGCACTTTTGGCGCGCGCGGTCCCCATTTTCCAATTAGCTCTCCTTCGTTGTTAAGAATGAGCACCATTGGAATGGCACGTCCTCCATTTGTGAGATGGCGGTCAATTAAATCCGTATCTTGATCACGTAAAGCAACGCGAACTTCTACATCCGCTGCTTCGGCTATCTTTCGCATCACGGGATTAATCATCATTGCGTCTCCACACCAATCTTCTGTAATAATCAAGAAATGAAGATTTTGTATTTTTAACTGCTCTGCAAATCCATCTTGGGGAAGCTGAAACGCGTTATACACAGAAAAGCTTTCTTCTTTTAATGTACTCATGTCGTCCATATATGTTTGAAGTGTTTTTCCTTCTTCAAAATACTGTTGTTCTGTTTTCATCCTACTACCTCTTTTACTTTAATATTGATAACTATACCATACTAAATTTTCAACTTTTTCTCGACTATTATGCCCTATTCACCTAATTTCACAGACATAAACTTCCTCTAGATTACTTTGTTCTTATAAACTGTTGCCTTAAAGTTCACTTTAAGGCCTATAATGAAAAAGAATAAAAGAAATCATGGAGGATACAATGGGACTTTATATAAAAGAAGCATCCGAAAAATTCGGATTACCAACACATACACTACGCTATTACGAACAAGAAGGACTTCTTCCTTTTCTAAAACGAGATGAAAATGGAAATCGGGTTTTTGAAGAAAGTGACTTATCTTGGTTAGAACTAATTATTTGTTTGCGAAAAACGGATATTGCTCTTTCTAAGCTGCGTGAGATCGTAGAGCTAACAACAGAAGGTGATTGGACGATTCCACAACGAAAGAGAATTCTCGAAGAGCACAAAGAGAAAATGTTTGAAAAACAAAGACAGTTAGATCGAGCTTTTGCTAAAATTGACCATAAACTCCACTACTATGATGAGTTAGAAGAGCATGCTAAAAATAAATCATAAAAAACGCCGTAGACATCTAGTCTACAGCGTTTTTTATGCCTATATTTTTAAAATTATAATGTTGCCACATCAATAACAAAGCGATAACGAACATCACTTTTCAAAACGCGCTCATATGCTTCGTCCACTTGACTTGCATTGATGACTTCAATTTGAGGAGCAATCTTATGCTCTGCTGCAAAATCAAGCATCTCTTGCGTTTCTTTAATACCACCAACAAGAGAACCTGCAATACTACGACGTCCCATAATTAAAGAAAACACGCTATATTGATCTGGCTCAGCTGGAGCACCTACGTTTACAAGCGTACCATCAATGCGAAGAAGAGATAAATAAGCATCAACGTCAAGGTTAGCTGATACAGTATTCAAAATCACATCAAAGCGTCCCGCTAATTCTTTAAACGTCTCTTCATTGCTTGTTGCGAAGTAGTGGTCTGCTCCAAAGCTTAACGCTTCACTTTCTTTGTTCGTAGAGCGGCTTAATACTGTTACTTCTGCTCCCATTGCGTGAGCAAATTGAATGGCTACGTGACCAAGGCCCCCCATACCAACGATCGCTACTTTTTTACCTGGCCCTACATTCCAATGCTTTAGAGGAGAGTATGTTGTAATACCTGCACATAGTAGCGGGCTTGCCACGTCCATTTCTAAAGCGTCTGGAATACGAACAACGAATCCTTCTTTTACAACGATTTTTTGGCTGTAACCGCCGTATGTTTGTTCACCATCATAGTCTAGTGAATTGTACGTCTGCACAACGCCTTTTGTACAATATTGCTCATCCCCAGCTAAGCAGTATTCACACTCTCCACATGAGTCTACAAAACACCCCACCCCAACGTGGTCTCCTACTGCATATTTTGTTACGTTTGAGCCGACAGCTTCGACAACTCCCGCAATTTCATGACCAGGAACCATCGGGAACATGCCTCCTCCCCATTCATCAAAAGCACTATGAATATCAGAGTGACAAATCCCACTGAACTTAATATCAATTAACACATCGTCTGGACGTAATGCTCTTCTTTCTATTGTTGTTGTTTCAAATGGTGCTTTCGCCTTTGTAACACTTAATACACGTGTTGGCGTTGTGTTTGTATGTTGATTACACATAAGGAATAACACAATCCTTTCTCAATAATTTGTTATGCTGTAAAGCTACAAAACTAGCATAATCCTTAAAGTACACTTTAAGGCAAGAGATTTTCCTTAAATATTTTAAAACGATGAAAAAGAACCCTCTTTTCCTCTGGTTTTTTTGCAGAAAGTTATTAAAGAGAAAATCTAATAAAGTTTCTTTTAAAGTAAGGTGCTAATTTTATAGATAGATTATTTTTTCTCTACTATATTTTCTTTTCTAGGCATGAAAATAGTATAAATCGTAACTATTTAGAGGAGCCGTTTTTAACTTTGAATAAAAAGACAAATAAATATCATCAAAATCTTGTTGATGAACCGGGATATGTTAATCATATGCCTGCTTCTCATTCTCCTATCTATCCGATTGCAGGAGTTCCGCAACCTAACCAATATGTAACAGGATTAGATCCTGTATTTGTGCAGCATCTAAGTAGACATCAAGGTCAGAAAATTGCGGTGATGACAACAGGAGGTAGAATTGAAGGGATAAATGCTGGCGTTGCTATAGATCATATCCAAATTAATGTGGAAGATCGTTCTACCCATATACGAATCTCACAAATCATTTATTTCGAAGGTCCTTTGGCTTCTTACAGAAAATGAATACCTAGTGATCAAGTTTAATCTACCTTCTACAAAATCATCTTGGTATGAATTTGTATAGGATAATTTAAATTGAATATATCCATTGATAATAACATCTTGAATTCATTCCATAAAAAAACAACCACCCGTTCCCATTTCGAGGAAAGGTAGTTGTCTTTTTTTCATTCTATTAAAAAATGAAAAGTAGATAGTTGGTATGGTTTTTTAAAATATTCTTTCTTCATATTACTTAACCGCATGTTCTTTATGTAGAGAAAGGTAATCGTTCAAATACAGTATAGTTCTCCTACTACTAATCAATAATCGTTAGCTTTTCTACAATATCTTCACGCGGCTGAGCCTCTGGAACGTTATCAAATTTACCAACCATTAATATACCGACAATCTTTTCGTTTTCTTCTATTCCTACGGATTGTTGGAAAGATGAACTGTGAATTAATTTTCCAGTTTTCCATAGAACACCGATCTGGTTTTCCCAAGCTAACAGAAGGAAATTTTGAATTAAAGCAGATACAGCGCTAAGGTCTTCTTCTTGTTTTAAAGGGTCTGTATTTTCAGGCATGATTACTACAATATTAGCTTGAGCTTGAGTGAATTTTTCTATTTTTTTAGAAGGGATATTATCGGATGATTTAAGTAAAATATCCCTAAGTTTTTCTTTGCCATCTCCATGAAACAATACAAAACGCCAAGGTTCACGTAACTTATGATTTGGAGCCCATGTTGCGTCTCTTAGTATGTCAACTATGGTATCTAAAGAGATAACCTCATTGTTAAAATTTCTAATTGTTCGTCTCTGTTTAATAACTTCCCTTATTGATGTGGACATATTGTTCTCTCCTCATATTATGTAATAACCATTTCTCTGTAACATTTTTTAAAGCTAAAATGGATAATTGAGATTGAAACTCAAGAGGTTTTATCAGTGTTATTCTTTATAAAAAAGCGAATGGCTTGCGATATATCCATCTTATGTTTTGAACAAAAGTTTAGTAAAACTTCATACGTATTTTCATCTAATCTCACATGAATAGAGTGGTTAAGGTTTCCCTTCGCCTCTTTTAGAAAATGTTTCCCTCCTCCATGTTTATGTTTCCCTCTTTTTCGGTGAAAAGAGATAGTAACAAAACCTTGTTCCTCAATAGCCTTATCGCCTTCATTTTCTATCCAAACCTCTTGTATATGGTGTTCGTAGTTTTTAAGGTGTTTGTTTAGCTCCTCTCCTTCTATCCCTTTTCTATTCGCTTTATGAACAAATTTTCGTTTCATAAATTCTTCATACTGGGTATAACTCTTAAATGTTATGGTTCTCATTTCACTTCACCATTTCTATTCTTTGTATACGTAGGTTCCTCTAATTGATAATATTTTTTGTGTAACGATAATTGTTATCAATTGTGTTGAATAAATCATAAGTTAGATTTTATTACTTGTCAATGCAGTATAGAAAAAACTACTGATTATCAGTAGTTTTTTCTATTTTCATTCTTTCTTTTTAATCCACAAAATCATTTACTTTGTATTTGCTCTATATGCTTCTTCATAAATTTTCTCAATTTCTTTAACCGTTAACCATCTTGGATTATTGTTGAGCAAACGATCAATTTTACTTGCTTCTTCTGCGAGGTTTGGAATATCTTCTGCTGTAACCCCTACATCTTTTAAACTAGAAGGAATTCCTATATCTTGAGCTAATTGAGTTAATACATAGACCGTACAATTGGCTGCTTCCCTCAACGAAAGGCCTTCTATATTTTCCCCTAATGCTTTAGCAACTTCTGCAAATTTTTCTAAATCTGCCACCACATTATACTTCATTACAAAAGGAAGAAGAAGAGAATTTGCGACTCCATGAGGAACTTTAAATTTTCCGCCAAGCGGATAAGCAAGCGCATGAACTGCACCAACGCCCGCATTACCTAATGAAATCCCTGCAAGTAAACTGCCCATTGCCATATCTTCACGCGCCTTTACGTCTTTTCCATTGTACACAGCTTTACGTAAAGAACGAGAAATTAGTTTAATGGCTTGTAAAGCAATTCCATCCGTTAGTTCTCCAGCGCGGATAGCTGTATAAGATTCAACAGCATGAACAAGAGCATCCATTCCTGTTGCTGCAGTTACTGATGGAGGAACCGTTAACGTTAATGCTGGATCTACAATTGCTACTTTAGGAAGAAGGTAAGGACTCACAATTCCTTTCTTCACCTTATCTCGAACATCTGTGAAAATAGCGTTATATGTAACTTCAGAGCCTGTTCCAGAAGTAGTAGGGACTAAGATTGTAGAAATTCCTGCATTTTGGACCTTTTCAATTCCTACCAAGTCTCGTACATTCTCTTGATTAGTTAACATAATAGAAAGTACCTTAGTAGCGTCAAGCACGCTCCCTCCTCCTACACCAATAAGAAGGTCATACTCTTTTCCTTCAAGTTGTATCATCATTTGTTCTAAGTTCTCAAATGGAGGCTCAGGCATTACTTCATCCATAATGTCTACTGCTAAATTAATCTCTTCTAAAGAAAAAATAACTTTAGATAGTAGACCTGTCTGACGAATAACCTTATCTGTTATAATTATGGCTTTTTTTGATCCTAATTTTTTAGCTTCTTCCCCTATTTTAGAGATAGAGTTCCTTCCTGTAATCAAGGTTTGAGCTGTCCGAAAATAAGAAATGGTCATAATCCTTCCTCCCCATAGTGACTTGTACTCTTGAATTTAAGCTCAGTTGTACTTTGTTTCTTAACTTAACGCTGAATTTTTAAAAAGCTTACTACTAAAAGAGATTCTCGTTTTCTCTTTGAAGACCTTTAAAATTGGCGTGATTGTCGAAAAAAGTCTTTATAAATCACTTGAAACAAAACAATACACTTAAAAAGAAATGCTTCTCCTTCACTAACTGTGAAGGGGAAGCATTTCTTTTTATCTAACTAGAATTCACGAACAAATACAGCAATACCAAATACACCTAATCTTTCATTTGTTACCTGTTCAAATCCATTGTTAAGCAAACAATTTGCTGCCTTTCTATAACGTTTTCCTGTTTGCAAAAAACGTTGACATGGTTCAGCATTTCCAATAATAGTGGCTTCTACGATTGTACGTGGAGCTCTTCTATCTAATGGGTTTCTTTGCCAAAGAATTGTTACAACATCAGGAGGTCGTGGAATAGATACATTACTAGTAGAGTTACCTATTTTAATCACCTCTTTTCTTTGATTCTTTATATTAAATGAAAATCAAAGAGTGATTGCTTGTACAAGTGTTTATTTTTTAAAAAAATTTCCTTATGTCTTTCCTATAAACTTCATTATGGTATACAGTCTGAAAATCAGAAAAAACTACGTCCAATTAATTTCGGCGTAGTTTTCATGTGAAAATCCAAAGTAATATAGGCAGCTGTACTTTTATAGTATGTACTTTGATTCATACTTTTAAGTTTCATTTCTAAATGTCTACAATGGTTGCTTCAGATATTCTGTTTCATTCCCCATAGAATTCTTGTATCAATTATATGTCCTCTCAATTAAAAAATCCTTTTCATAACAACCTCCTGTAGAAGTAAGAAAACACTCCATCCTCCAATACCTAACACTACCGATACTATTAAAGGGAAAGAAGATTTGAGTGAGATAGCTACGATGATGAGAAGAACGGCTGTTGCTGGAAAACCCCAAATGACCCCTAAAGCGAATTTACTGAGTTCTGTTGTAGTTTCTCCTTGAATAGAAAGCCAAAATAAGCTTAATAAACTTACTAATGGCAAAGCCGCTATGATTCCGCCATACTTAGGCGAAATTTGAGCAATTCCTGAGATAATTCCAATAATGAGTGCTGAGACTAATACTTTAAGGATTAAAAACATTTTTTAGCTTCCTCACTAAGAAGAGAAAAGGCTTTTTCAATTGCTTTAACTTCAGTCGCTTCCATACTTTCTAATAGTTTCTTCAATTTCTCCGTATCTAATCGAGTATGTCTATATAGAATATTGGTTCCTTTCTCTGTTAACACGACAAGCACTTTTCTTTCATCTTTTGGGCTTCTTTGTTTAGAAACAAGTTCTTTTGCAATAAGTCTTTTAATATGTTCAGAAGCGGTATTGTGAGAAACCTGCAAGTATGCGGCTAAATCTCCTATCGTTGTTTCAGATTTCTTTTCGATGCGTTGGAGAACACGTATTGCTTGATGAGAGATATTCTCGTGATGAACATAGTGTAAATGATGATAAATATCTGTCCAATTCTCATTTATATGAGTGATAGATTTTTCAATAGTCATAAGTTCAGTTTTTCTCCTTTTTTATTTATATCTTAACATACGATATAATCGTCCCTGAAGATGTTTTTTAAAATATTACTAAGAACATAAAATAAAGTTCCTGTACATTAAAAACGTTCCCTTCTGGGTTGGAGAGAATCTAGGAGAACTCCTTAATTATAGAAAAAACAGCCTCTTTGAAGAAAAGGCTGTTTTTTCTATAGCAATATATAAGTAAAGTTTTATCTCTCTTTTAATTGCTGATATGAGGTAAATAAGCTTGGATAAATAAGAAAACTAAGCATAACGCATGTCAACGTGGCAGAAGCCATCATCGTAAATACAATTAACAACTGAAAACGTACAGCTTGGACAGGATCAGCTCCAGCGAGAATTTGTCCTGTCATCATGCCTGGTAGTTGAACAAGGCCAATGGTTTTTTGGCTTTCTAAAGTTGGAATCATACTTGCTTTCATACTTGCTTTTAAAATATGAGAAATGGCTTGTCTTGTTGATCCGCCAAGCGATAAAATAAGCAAAACTTCCTCTTTCCGAATTTCTACTTCTGAAGCTAGACGGTTTAGAAATAAGCTAGCGAGAACCATAGAGTTTCCGATAATCATTCCACTAATCGGAATCATGTACTTTGGTGTGGGAGGAATAATGCCTAACAAAAGAAGCAAACCTTGTGTTAGGCCTTCTACAACAATAAGTGTAAGCAGAACTTTCCAAAACACGCCTTGCTTCTTCTCCTTTTTTTTCACTACATTTTGAGCCGCTACTAATATCATGCACAAAATCATAATAATCGTAAAAAAAGGATTATTTAGATTAAAAATGAATGTTAGGAGATACCCAATGAAAAGAAGCTGAATGCTTGCTCGAATTGTCGCAATAATAATGTCTTTTTCAATGCCAATTTTAAATGATTTTGATAGAAATAAAGCAATAAATACAAAAATAACCGTAAATAAAAGTACTATAAAGTCCATTCTTCTTCTCCCATTAAAAATTGCTTTGTTCGTTCATGTGTAGGAGAGGTGAAAAAGTCTTGAACAGAAGCTCTTTCAACTAAACGTCCATCTTCAATTAACCAAACTAAATCTCCTACTCTTTTTGCTTGCTCAAGGTCATGAGTAACCCATACAATCGTTTTGTTCTCTTCTTTATTCAGGCGCAACACAAGGTCCTCCACTTCATGTGTTGAAAGAGGATCAAGAGCAGCTGTGATTTCATCTAAAAGAAGGATTGAACTATTATTAGCAAGCGTTCGTGCTAACGATAGTTTTTGCTTTTGCCCTCCTGATAGACTTCTAGCATCTTGTTGTAAAAGGGTTTTAGGAAGACCTGTAAAAGCTATCAACTGTTCAATGCTGTACGTCTGTTTTTTATGAAGTTTATATGTAAGCAAAAGATTATCCTCGACAGTGCCGCCCAAAACAGGCGCATTTTGAAATGCAATGCCCACATGCTGTCGCAACTTACTTATGTTCCACTCCCGCACCTCCTTCCCTTCTACGACAACTTCTCCTTCATTAGGAGAAATGAGAAGATTACAAAGAGAAAGAAGCGTACTTTTTCCTGATCCAGATGGACCAACAAAAACGACAATGGAATTTCGCTGAATCGTACCAGAAATGCCTTGAAGCACAGGCTTCATTTCTCCATTTTGGATAAAATGTTTACTAACAGATTTAAACTCAATAATAGGTGACTGAATCATAGGTTTTACACCTTTCTTCTCTTTTTATATGTACGGTTTTCACACTTTACTTTTCGTATGAATCCTAGTAAATTTTATCATTTATTGAACCTTATAGATAAGCCAAAATATAAAAAAGTTCATTAAAAAAAGATGCTAGTACAATTTTCCCGTCACTAAGTGTTAACTAAATGTAAAAGAGGCCTTTATCATTAAGGCCTCTTTTGCATGTTTTCTTTCTACTCTTTTCTTAATCATTCTCTATTCTTTTACAAGTAGCTTCTGTTTTTATTACATATTTATTTTGATAAACATCATATGTCTAACGATTATTTCTTGCGTACAAAAGAGGCAATACTAGGGTAAATCTTCAACTACACGCCCATCTTTATAAATATGATACCATCCAATTGTACCTGTACCACCTTCATCTATCCAGTCCTTATTAGCTGCTTTGAATCTGTAATAAGACTGCTTTTTAGAGTCTTTTAGTAGTCTACCATCGCCACCGAATACAATATTGGTCCCTAACTTCTTCTGCCCTAATGCGATGGCATCATCGACGGTAAACTGCTGTCTTTCCACCTTATTCTGATCTAAAGCAGCCCATGTTGCAGGTCCCACAATTCCATCTGAAGATAGATTATGATCCGCTTGAAACTGTTTTACTATACTTTGAGTTTTCGGGCCAAAAATCCCATCAATCCCTGTATTATACTTCACATCTGTAAGACTTTGTTGCAGGATTCGTACATAACTAGAGTGAGAACCAAGACGCAAAGTCGGTCGTGTTTCAGCTTTTGTTGCAATTTTTTGAGAATCAGCTTTAACTACTGCATGATTAGGCAATACTCCCATTGTTAAAGGTGTTGTGACAAGCATGAAAGTTGGAATAACAGCTAGCAATTTCTTTTTCATAATAACTAACCTCCATGTCTAATAATATGGTTCATTCCTTTTTCTGGTGTTCTAAATAAATCAACTTGATTAGTTACTTAGAACGCGATAAAAAACAGCTAAACAAACTACCCTTCCCCTGCCAGTAGTGAATCATTCGTCAATTAACTTACCTATATATAAATCTAACTATAAATTTCCTTCATTTAAAAGCCATTAAAGGAAATTTGTATAATAATTACACCGTTTATACTACAACTATTACATAAATAAAACAACGGATTTTTGAAAAATTAAAATTTTACATTTTTTAAAAATTATCCTCCAATATATTCTCTCTATCCTATATGAGTTATTTCCCATAAGAGTGCTCTTTCCTGACGTTGTTTAAATAACTTCTTTGTGACTTCGATCTTCCTCATTGATTTAAAATTTATCTTTTTTAGGAAAAGTTACGCAATGCATACACCTAATCAAAAGGAGAACAATAAGCTAGAGGTTAACTTTATGACGGAAGATTTTATCCCAGAACCTACTAAATGCTGATCCTGCTAATCACTGTTGGTTACGTTGATTAGTATGTTGCTGCGTTGAATGCCTAATCTACGCTCTAAACAATTCTTTAAAGCAGTGTCCAAGTGTCATTGTTTTTGGTCTTAAAGAACTTCCTTTATTACTTTAAATCCATAAGAAAATCTGCATTTATTTAACTTGAAAATGACAAGTATTGTTAGGTGTGAAACAGATGTATAAAAAATTATTAGGGTTCTTCGGATTGATGTTATCTATTACAGCAGTGTTTTTAGAAAAGGATACTTTGTTAGACGTAATAAAAGAAGGCACAATGATGTCTATAATCCTCAGTATTTTATTTATAGCTATTGTTTCTCACTTTCCCATTATTCCTTTCTTTTTAGCTGTTGGTATAATGGGTGCTATCTTTGGCCTTCTAAAAGGAACTTTAATTTCGTTAATAGGCGTTATGATAGGTGCCTTGGCTGTTTTCTTTCTTACAAGATACAGCTTTCGAGATTTGATAAGCAAAAAAGTAAAGAATTCTCCTACAACAAGCAAATATGATGCCTATTTTGCTAACAATGCTTTTACATCCATCCTATTTTTCGGAGGACTACTCCCTCTTCTTCCTTCATTACTCACAAGTAGTTTATGTGGTTTGAGTAGCGTACGATGGACTGTTTTTTTTCTTGCCTCACTAGTAGGTCAAATTCCAAGAGTTTTCGTTATGACAACAGCAGGGGCTTATTTTCCTACTAATAAGCTAATGTCATTAAGTATATATGTAGCCTATATTACCGTTACTTTATTGATGAGCTATCAAAAGTTTCCAAATTTATTTAGAGTAACAAAGGGAACAGACAGAGGAATAATGAAGATGATAAATAAACTTATTAAATAAACCAAGGATGTATATGAACTCATCCTTGGTTTATTTTTATCCTCTAGCACTATATATTAAAATAGCTCCTTAGCCATATTTAAACCCGCTGTCTTAACTTCAATATAAATCTCGTGAACCAATAAGCGAGAAATGCGATAATTAGATCTATGACATAAAAGTGAAAAGATGTAATTCCTTTTTTTAATTCAATTATGTTAAGTGCTCCTTCAATAGGAGCAAGAATAAACGCAAATACAGCGCTTAAAACTAGTGTATAGAGCATAAAGCTTTTTTTGTGATTCGTACAATACTGATAGAGAAGTAAAAATCCTATAGGGAGAACAGACGCCGTAATATTTATAGAGCGAGGTAATAAAGGAGTTAAATAATAACCTCTAATAACATAACCGCTATTTGTTAATGCAAGCTCTGTGTATGTCCACATTATATGTACTGTATAACCGAAGAAAAATACTTCAAAAATTCGTTTTCGATCAACCGTAAAATACAATAGGACAAGAGGAATAATTAAAGAAGCAAGAACTAACCAAAAATGCCAGTTTCCAAAATCTGAATACTTTTCCCAATAAGAAGAGAATAAAGAAGACGTCTCTTGCCCTTTACTATAGATTTTCTCTAAGTGCTGCTCACGATCCATAAAAGAACCTCCTAGTGAAACGTTCTTTTTAGTCTTGTTACAACACTTCTTTTTTATACACAGTTCATCTTCTACTCCTTATGTAATAAACCCATGAAGCAAAATAAATTTGTTCATTCGTATCTTATAACTTCTGTAAAAAACGAATAAACTTTTTCACACTTTGAGATCTTTGCTTTCCTTTCTTCACCCCAAATTGAATTTGAACACCTTCTGAAAGCTCCTCAAACTGTACAATCTTCCTACTCAGACGAGAATGTGCTATATCTGCTGGAATAACACTCATTCCGAGTCCATTAGAAATCCCTTGCAAGATCGATTCTAATGAGTCAAATTCCATTAAAACTGGTTTATCGAAATTATGGTTTTGAGAGAACTCTAACATTTTCTTTCTATATATACAATTTGGGTCACTATTTACGAGTAATGTTGGAGATGATTCCCTCTTATCATTACCTTTACAAGATAGAAGAACAACTTTCTCATGATCACAATAAACTTCTTCAAATCGATCTTCATCGTTATCTCCACTGAAAAAAAGTCCATCAATTTCTCCATATAAAAGTTGCTCTTGTAGTATTTGTTTTGTATCTGTTTTGATTTTTACTTTTATATTCTTATTTTGTTTTAAGAAACCGGAGAGAAAATGAGGGATTTTAAAGGCAGAAATGGTTTGAGAAGCTCCAATTGTTAAAGAACCCTCCCCTTTCTCCTCATTCAATTTTGTTTTTACTTCATCCATTAAAAAGAGAATTTTTTCAGTATACTCTAATAAGAGAACTCCTTCATCCGTTAATGTAACTCCTCGATTTGTTCGATTTAATAATTTAGTATCTAGTTCTTCTTCTAAATGTTTTATTCTCCCACTAACATTTGATTGAACGTACCCTAACATTGCTGCAGCTTTTGATATTGATTTCTGCTCTGCTACGTATTTAAAGATTCTTAAATCTTGGCTTTCCAAAGGTAAACTCACTCCTTTGATATCATTTAAAATGATACTGGTCTTATTATTAACTATTATATCTTCTTTACATAATAAAGTTATAATAAATTACGATAAAGAGAAAGGGAGGATAAGAACATGAGCGATTTTGAAAACAAAGCATATATTATCACTGGCGGGGGTACTGGTGTTGGAAGAGCAATTTCATTAAAATTAGCAGAAAGAGGCGCAAAAGTTATTATCAATTATCGTAAATCAGAAAAAGAAGCAAGGGAAGTAACTGAGAAAATTACAGAGTGCGGAGGTATCGCTCTCCCCTTTAGAGCAGACGTTGCGATAGAAAAGGAAGTTCGTGAAATGGTGTCACAAACTATAAAGGAGTTTGGGCAAATAGATGGATTAGTGAATAATGCTAGTATTACTGCTCAAATTGCTATGAATGATTTAGAATCTGCCACAGATGAAATATGGGATTCCTTGTACGATGTAAATGTAAAAGGCATGTTTCATTGTATAAAAGCTGTTGTGCCCTTTATGAAGAAACAAGGTTCAGGCGCTATAGTGAATTTAGGAAGCGTAGCTGGAACAACCGGAATTGGCTCTTCTATCCCCTATGCAGCAACAAAGGCAGCTATTCATAACATGACAAGATCTCTAGCAATTGCTCTTTCCCCTCATATTCGAGTAAACTGCATATCTCCAGGTGCTATAGAAACAAGATGGTGGTCTGGTCATAAAGATAAGATGTATGAGCTTGCTGGGAACCTACCGCTTCAACGTATTTCATCACCAAACGATATTGCAGATGCTGTCCTTTTTCAACTTACGCAGGCGTCTGTTACAGGCCAAGTATTTACTATTGATAATGGTCAAACTCTTTAGTTCTAAATAGGTGTTATTTCTATATTTTTTATTTTGTATTTCTTTTAGAACAACATTTATTTAGATAACTTTTCTATTTTATAACCTATTTCTCCATATAAAAACAAGGAGGGATTTTAATAAACCTCTTTGTTTTTATATCAGTTTGTTATAAATTCATTTCCTCTTATTCATAGCTGCGTGATTTTTTATCATCTATCCTAATATTTCCCCTTATACCAGAACCCTTCTTCCCTCGTCCCCACCACATTGCTAAAACGAAGATAGACCAAAAAGAAAGGACAATGCTAATGCCTATAATGCCTGTCCAATAGATCTCTATTCCCTTTTTGCTAATTTTGCTCTTTCTCGTAAATATGTAGAGACAGATTCCCGTAACGATATATAAAAGAACAGTAACGATGGTTGTAAAAGTAAGACAATACAGTGCATTTATCCCTATAACCCCTTCAAGAAAATAAGCCATATCTTGACCAAAGATGCCTAATGCGGTAGCCACAGTGAGTAAGATACAGATACAAATGTTAGCTTTCATTATAAAACTCCTTACGTAATTAAGTTCCTACGTCCACAATCACTAAAACGAAAACAGATAGAACTCTTCTCATAATAAAAAGATCAATCATCCTTCAGTTTGAATTCTTGTATCATATTTTCCGCGACCTTTTTTAAACTTCCATAGAAAACAATAAGTAAAGCTCCTATGATATTTGAAATACTAGAAAGTATTAATAAATTAAAGAAAACTCCAAGAAACATGCCGATAATTATAATAGTAAACCCAAGATATAAACCCGTACTTAGAAAGTCCTCTTTTTCCTCAGATGTAAATCTGTCTTTTCTCATCAAGTCATAGAGCGGAATTTGATAATACTTACTTATCTTCATTAGTTGGTTTGCATTTGGCTCACTTCTGTTGTTTTCCCAGTCATCAATGGTTTCTTTTGATACTTCAATGTGATGAGCAAATTCTTCTTTAGAAATGCCTTTCATTTCCCTCAACTTACTCAGTCGAGCGCCTATACTCACTCAAATAACCTCCTGCGTTCCCTCTTTATTAACAAATCCGTTTTTTACTTAACTCTCTTTTCATTTACGGCTATCAATCAACTAGGTTTCTCTTTTCTCAAAATTTATTTACGACCGCAGTTATAAAATTTTCAGTTTCTTCTTATCTGTACTGAATCTATTATCCGTTGAAACAAACGTCATACTTTGTTCTTTAACGCCATTTAAGAGAGAATCTCCTTTCCCTCTATCAAAGTAAAAGTTATATTCTTTCTACGTACAGGAGGAGATTAGAAGGAATAATAAGAATTAATTTGGTAATAACAAAAAAAGGAATCTGAACTCCACTACATATGAAAAAGAAAGGATGTTGTATATGACCAAAGGTTTGAATATTCCCCAACCTAAAACATTTGGCCCACTCGGTAACTTACCTTTAATTAATAGAGACAAGCCGACTTTATCTCTTTGCGAACTTGCAGAAGAACATGGTCCAATCTTTCGCTTTAAGACGCCTGGTGCTGAGAGTGTTGTTGTTTCTGGACACAAATTAGTAAAAGAAGTTTGTGATGAATCACGATTTGATAAAAGTATTAAGGGACCTTTAGAAAATGTTCGGGCTTTTTCTGGTGACGGGCTTTTTACGAGTTGGACACATGAACCAAATTGGAAAAAAGCTCATCATATTCTTCTTCCGACCTTCAGTCAGCGAGCAATGAAGGGTTATCATTCAATGATGGTGGATATTGCAACACAACTTATTCAGAAATGGGCACGTCTTAATCCAAAAGAAAGCATCAACGTCCCAGAAGATATGACACGCCTAACGCTAGATACCATTGGGTTATGTGGGTTTAACTATCGTTTTAACAGTTATTATCGAGAAACGCCTCACCCTTTTATTAATAGTATGGTTCGTGCTCTTGATGAAGCAATGCATCAAGGACAGCGCCTTGGCATTCAGGATAAACTAATGGTAAGAACAAGACGTCAGTTTCAGCACGATATTCAAGCTATGTTTTCGTTAGTAGACAGCATTATTGCAGAGCGGAAAAGAACTAAAACAGAAGATGAAGGAGATTTACTATCTTTAATGCTTCATGCAAAAGATCCTGAAACAGGTGAGACATTAGATGATGAAAATATCCGCTATCAAATTATTACATTCTTAATTGCTGGTCATGAAACAACGAGTGGTTTACTATCTTTTGCATTATACTTTTTATTAAAAAATCCTGACAAAATGAAAAAAGCGTATGAGGAAGTTGATGCCGTTTTAACAGATTCGTCTCCTTCTTATAAACAGATTTTAGAACTAAAATATGTTCGGATGATCTTAAATGAAGCTCTCCGATTATGGCCAACAGCGCCAGGATTTAGATTGTATGCAAAAGAAGATACATGGTTAGAGGAAAAATACTTCATAAAAAAAGATGAAGCTATCTCTGTTCTGATTCCTCAATTACATCGTGATAAAGAAGCATGGGGAGATGATGTTGAAGCATTCCGTCCTGAACGATTTAAAGATCAGAGCAAAGTACCCCACCATGCTTACAAACCGTTTGGAAATGGGCAGCGAGCATGTATTGGCATGCAGTTTGCTCTTCATGAAGCAACCCTTGTGTTAGGAATGATTCTTCAACACTTTAATCTTATTGATTACAAAAATTATGAATTAGATATAAAACAAACGCTAACCTTAAAACCGGATGATTTCAAAGTTCGCGTTGAGTTGCGCCATAAGGACTCCATTATTTCTCCTACTATTTCAACACAAAAAAAAGAAGCAGATGATGAAAAGAAAAAAACACTTCAGCCATCTTCTATTATCGGACTAGACAATAGGCCCCTCCTTGTTCTTTATGGTTCTGATACAGGGACAGCCGAAGGAATTGCACGAGAACTTGCGGATACCGCTAGTTTACATGGAGTTAGAAGTAAAGTTGCTCCCCTTAATGATTATATAGGCCAACTTCCAAAAGAAGGAGCGCTTATCATTGTGACCTCTTCCTATAATGGAAAACCACCAAGCAATGCAAGTCAGTTTGTTCAATGGTTAGAAGAAGTTGAACCTGGCGAACTCCATGATGTTCACTATGCTGTATTAGGCTGTGGAGACCATAACTGGGCTAGTACGTATCAGTATGTTCCAAGATTTATTGATGAACAGCTTGCGCTCAAAGGTGCTATAAGATTCTCAACTCGTGGAGAAACGGATGCAAGTGGAGATTTTGATACCCAGTTCGAACAATGGAAAAACACGATGTGGAAAGACGCAATGAACACTTTTGGATTAAAGTTAAATGAAAACGTAGAAAAAGAGCGAAGCACACTTAACATACAATTTGTGAGCGGTCTTGGAGAGTCCCCTCTTGCTCAATCATACGAGGCAGCTTATGCCTCTATTAGCAAAAACATTGAGCTCCAGCTACCTGGAAGTGAACGAAGTACAAGACATATTGAAATTACGTTACCAGAAGAAGTGACTTATCAAGAAGGAGATCATCTTGGAGTTTTACCAAGTAACAGTAAAGAAAATGTAGAACGAATTCTAAAACGATTTTCATTGAATGGTAATAACCAAGTGAAGCTAACAGCAAGTGGAAGCAGTGCAGCTCACCTTCCTTTGAATCGTCCGATTAGCCTTCATAATCTTTTAAGCTATAGCGTGGAAATTCAGGAACCTGCCACTCGAGCCCAAATACGTGAACTGTCCGCTTACACAGTTTGTCCGCCTCACAAGCGTGAATTGGAAGAGTTATTAGAGGAAGACAATTACAAAGTTCAAATCATCAATAAAAGAATTTCTATGCTTGATTTAATGGAAAAATACGAAGCTTGTGAAATGCCCTTTGAACGCTTTTTAGAGCTTTTACGCCCGCTTAAACCAAGATTTTATTCTATTTCAAGCTCTCCCCGAGTGAACGCACAATGTGCAAGTATTACCGTTGCGGTCGTTCGTGCCCCTGCGTGGAGTGGTCATGGTGAATATCGAGGAGTTGCGTCAAACTATTTAGCAGCTCAAGAAGAAGGAAATGATATTTTAATGTTTGTGCGTACTCCACAATCTCATTTCCAACTGCCTAAAAACACTGAAACACCCATTATTATGGTAGGTCCAGGTACAGGAATAGCGCCGTTCCGAGGATTTCTCCAGGCACGTGAAACATTGAAAAAAGACGGCAAAACACTTGGTAAAGCATATCTCTACTTTGGATGTAGAAATGAAAATGATTTTATTTATAAAGAAGAACTTGAGAAATACGAGAGAGATGGAATTGTTGAGATTCACACAGCCTTCTCTCGGATACAGAACACGTCTAAAACATATGTACAACACTTGATTGCTAAAAACGCAGAAGAAATCATTCGTATCCTTGAGGAAGGTGCAAGACTTTATATATGTGGAGACGGAAGTAAAATGGCTCCTGAAGTTGAAAACACCTTACAAGATGCTTATAGCTCTCTCTATAATGTTGATGAACAGGAAGCACAAAAATGGCTAGATAACCTTCTAGCAAAAGGAATTTATGCGAAAGATGTTTGGTCAGGAATTTGATATATGATAAAAGGCATAAGGTGCTTTTCCTTATGCTTTTTATCATATAAATGTCTTTTACCCAGAGAACAGGGGAAAATGCAGCTCAATTCATTGAAAACCACAAGGAAAAAGCTGGAGAACTAAAAGGAGAATAAATATAAAAATAATTTTCTATAATCTATGACTAATCAGCAGCATCCTTAATTTTAAAATGAGCTATCTCTTTTAAATATTTCTTCAAAATAAAAAGGACCAAACGGCCCTTTCTACTTTATCTTTTATGAGTTTTATTTAAAATTGTACTAACCTTATCCATCCTACAAGTGTAAAAAGTTATTTGGAGTAATGTGTTTTTTCCTACTGTCAATTAAAGTAATACAGTGAGCCAATCGCTCTACTCCTAGTTTAATTTTACTCTTGTTCACTTGAGAGATACTTAATCGGATAAGATTTTCCTTTTTATATTCTGGTAAAAAAAATCTAGAGGCGTCATCAACATATACATGCTGTTCATTTAGCATATGAACGATCTGTTTTGCTGTCACCTTCTCAGGCAAACTGATGGAGAGATAGAATCCTGAAGAGGGTTTAGAAAAATGGGTATTAGCCGGTAGCAATGATTCACATGCTTCCTGAAGAAGTTGCATCTTCGTACGATATATCTCTTTTACTTTTTTTAGATGACTATTAAACATCCCACTCTTCAAATAAATTTCAAGAGCTCCTTGAGAAAGGGCTGGACTATTAAAATCTGAACTAAATTTATATCGTAAAAAATGGTTATTCATTAATGGGGGCAGAACGACAGTAGCAATCCTTAATCCTGGGAGAAAAATTTTCGAAAAACTTTTAATATAAATCACTCTCCCAGAAGGATTAAACGAAAATAAAGGATCTGATTTTGCATTTGGATCAAGGTCTCCTAAAAAATCATCTTCCACTATATATACATCGTATTTTTCAGCTAACTCAACGATTTTTTTCTTTTCACTATTCGTGTAACAATGTCCAAGAGGATTGTGGAATCTCGGGATAATATAAAAAAATTTTATACCATTATTTCGAAAAATATATTCCAGACGCTCAAGATCGATCCCTTCCATCGATAACTCAATTCCAAAGGTAGTCGCTTGGTGCAGAGTGATAGACTCAATAAATCCAAAATAAGTAGGCTGTTCAATAAGAATATTGTTTTTACCATTTGGAAATGACATAGAAACTAGTAAATTAAGGGCTTGCTGCGAGCCGGATACAACTACCAATCTTTCAGGTTGAGTGAACACCTGTAAATCCTGCAAATACTTCACGATCTGTACTCGTAATGAGTAAGACCCTTGCTGATCAGAGTATGTAAAAAGCTCTTCTTTATATTGTTCAATTGCTTGATTCATACAGTGTTGAAATTCAAGATAAGGCATAACGTTTTTATCTGGACCTGCAGACAAGAAATCAATGGTCTCATGTTCATTCGTCGCATTTTGAAATTCATTCACAACATAGTAACCGCTTTTAGGAACAGAATAAATTAAATGCTCTTTTTCTAGCTCATCATATGCTTTAATGACCGTATTTTTGCTACATGAAAAATCCTCGGATAGCTGACGAACAGAAGGCAGCTTACTACCTGCAATAAGCGATCCCTCCTCTAGACGAAGCTTAATTTCTTTCATTATCTTGATATATTTTGAGCTCATATATTCATTCCCCTTTAATTGTACCAGTACAGATAGGTAAAAAAACGATTTATCTTACGGTATGTACCCCATTATTATTTTAATTATATCAGAACTGTTTTTTAGAAAAGTAGAAAATGAGACAGATATGATACAAATTTAAAAGATAGGGGTAAAATAAGATGCAGAAAGAAACCGGAGAGAAATTTGGATTATTGTTAGGGTTAGCAGGTGTCATTTGTTTTAGCTTAACGCTCCCTTCTACAAGTATTGCAGTAGAGTATTTTGGGACTACAGTCGTCGGTTTAGGGAGAACAGTTGTCGCCGCGATTTTAGTAGCTGTAGTATTGATTATTCGAAAGGAAAAACTACCTTCTCTTCAACAATTCAAAAGTCTATTTATTGTTGCTTTTGGTGTAGTTTTAGGATTTCCTCTCCTCACTTCTTGGGCAATGGAATCTTTGCCTGTTTCTCATGGTGCTGTGGAATTAGCCCTGTTACCGTTAGCAACAGCCGGATTTGCTATGTTTAGAGGAGGTGAAATCCCTTCACTCAAATTTTGGATTTCAAGTGTAATCGGCTCTTTAGCTGTTATTATATATGCCCTTCATCTTGGATTTGGGGGATTACAATTTGCCGATTTAGCTTTACTAGCATCCGTGCTTATACTTGGACTTAGTTACGCAGAAGGTGGGAGATTAGCCAAAGAATTAGGTAGCTGGCAAGTTATTGCTTGGGCAATTATGATCGGTGCTCCATTTTTTATTATTCCAGTTGGGCTAAACGTGACAACTGAAATGTTCTATGCACCAATACATGCGTGGGTTAGTTTTATTTACCTCGCAGTGGTTAGTCAATTTCTAGCATATGTTGCTTGGTATAGCGGAATGGCTATGGGCGGAATAGCAAGAGTTAGTCAGATTCAATATTTACAACCATTTTTAATGATCCTATTTGCAACCGTATTTCTAGATGAATCCATCACATTTTTCACTTTTGTAATAGCACTGATTGTTGTCTTTTCTGTGATATTAGGCAAAAATGCTCCCGTATCCAAAAAAAGATCCCTATTAGAGAAAAACTAACTGTATGTTCAAAAATTGTGAAAAAATACACTTAAACTAAGGGGTATATTTATTTTAAAAAAAGATTACATATTAGTCGCATATAATATGTAATGTCCCTTGATTTATATATTTGTTTTGAATTTAAGTAATAATAAAAGTTCAATGTTAGATAGATCATAAGTATAAAAAGAGGTTGGGCTCCCTTGGGATACCTAACCTCTTTTAAATATAACAAGATAACTCTTTGTTTTTTCAGTACCATCTATTACAAAAACTTTGCTTATTTATATTCTTTTTAGAGAATTTATTTATATCTCTAGGCTAAAACAGGTTTTTGACGCATAGTACTCATCTAATCTTCGCTCTAACAATTTCATATGATATTACATATAGAGCTGAGGAGGTGAAGATATCCATGTATGAATACGAGTATGATAGAAAAGACTATTATGATGATAAACATGACAAACATGATAAAGATAAAAAAATGAAATGTTACTATGAAGAGTTAGAGGAACACCCTGAGTATGATGAGTATTATGGTAAATATGATCGTAAACTTGACAAGCATTACAAACATGATAGATATACAAGGCTAAAATGTTACTGGGAAAAGCCAGATAATGACCATGAGTATGATGATAAATATGATGACAAAAAAGATTATGATGATTGTGACTGTGAAAAAGGATATTACTAAATTGTTTCTACTCTAAAGCGTCTTCAAGGATAAAAAAGGCTAATCTAAGAGTTTAGTTTCAGTAATCTCTTGGACTAGCCTCTTTCACTTTATTTTCTTTGTAAAAACCTCTAAATTACATAAGTTAACAAAAAATGAGGTTAGACTTGCTAACAATAACCCTCCTTCCCCTTCATCACCCTTTACGTTTACGTTCCCTTAATGGGTAATTTAAAATCCTTACTCCAGCGTCTATAATCGAATTAATTGTAACAAGCCTCCCTTTAAAAAGGACAGATTGTTTTATTCGTTTAAATACACATTAAAACAAAGTTCGAATACGCTAGGTACTAATTACAAATAATACTTAAGCTTAGAATGAGGGATAATATGATACAAATATTTGGGATGCCTTTTCAACAAACTGACATGTGGCCGTCTGGTAGTATTGAACGTGTAATCGTTCAACGAATGGATGAAGACCAAGTCGTTTATTCGTATCAATCCATTGGGGAATTATCATTTGAACTCAAGTTACGAAAAAACATTATAGCAAGTGCAAGAGCCATGAATGAAGGTCATGCAGATTTTGAAGTCTTTGAAAAGTCTCGTTGTAATCCTCAGTACTGGAATTTAACGAGTTCTGGTGGATTCCAACTGAAGCGTGATGTAATGCCATCTGATGCAATTCAAGATATTTACAAAAACAGTTCACTATATGCTTTTGAGTGTGCTACGGCAAAAGTGATTATCTATTACCATGCCGTTCTAAACAGTATTGGTGAACGTTTATTTAATCGATTATTCCGCCCTCTCTATTTGTACAGCTGGCATTTTGATCCTGATCTTGGAATCCACGCTATTAAGACGAAGCATTTCTTACCTGGAGATATTGTCTATTTTAATAATCCGGATTTTAATCCAGAAGCCTCCTGGTGGAGAGGTGAAAATGCCGTTGTTCTCGAAGATGAAACTTATTTTGGACATGGAATAGGAATTGGAACCGCTGAACAAATCATTGACGCTCTGAATCAAAAGAGAAAGCAAGGAGGGAATGAATCAGCCTATCTGACAAATTCAGTCGCCAGACCATCTTTTAAACATTTAGCGAACATTTCGATGCTGCCTCGAGGTTATAGAGATTATAAAATTCAATATATTAAAGTACATCATAACGAAATTTCGATTTCATGTGATCGACATCTATTCTATTTAAATGAGGTATACAATAGGATAACTTATTCCAACCCATTCTCATAATGAAAATGGGTTTGGTAATTTTAGAAATCAAATCATTTATGAAAACTCGTAAACTGAGGGCTTACAAAAGGTATTTTCAGGTAAGTAAAAGAGACGTTGAACCTTTAACTCTTATAGAACAATCCATTACAGATCATAATTCAAAGTGGATAGCAAATTATTTTAAATAGAAAATCCAAGAGAACAGATTACCTGCCCTTATTCAGCTAACATGACAGTCCAGCAGAATGACCTTTTTGTTAAGAGCATAAGAAAAGAACACTATAATTCCTTTCGCACTTAAAAAATGTAAGTGTGAAAAAAATCAGCATTCTCTCTTTATAAACAATGTTAAGATTTTCTTTACAAGTAATCCTGTAAACACACCTGGGATTACAAATAACATCGGTAAAAAAATAGGACCTAACAGTAACCCAAAAATTTTAATTTTAGTAGAAAACATCAAACCTACAGTAACAAAATAGGCACAAAAAACAAATGGCAAAAATAAAAGGGTAGAATTTTCTCTCTCTTCATATGCATCTTTTACAGCATCCCACATCGAAAAAAAATATAAACATGGGTAAAACATAAGCCACTGGAAATCAATTACTTCAATAGAATGATGAATATTTCCAACAAAGCTTGAAATGATTGCAGTGTTAAAGTTGGATTGAATATTAACAAAAAGCTCTAAGAAGATAAACAAAATCCCTTTAACATATTGACAATTTAAAAGTTGTCCAAAACCGGGGAAAGCAATAGACCATAATAATCTTTCAAACATAGCCTTATTCACATTTTTAGCATCCTACTTTCTTTTTATCAAAGTAATAAATAAAGAAGTTATTTCAACTAAATATTTTAGCTTTGATTCCCTTCTGAAGATTTTGAAAGTGCTTTTCTGTCAGGAGCTGTATACGGTTCCTCAAACCAACCATGTTCAATCATCATATTTAAGCCGTCATTGTTATATTTTCCAATTAGTGAGATTAATTTTATAAACTCAGCTGCTAAGTCATGCCTTAACATTTGAGAGAGTGCAGCACCAAAGTTTTGTACAGCTATATCTCCTGCTAACGACCCATGATACATCATAAGTTTATCTGAAAAAGGAGAAGTAGTGGAATCCGTTATGTGGGCATCCATTAACTTAGGAGCAGGGAGATCTTGATTCATTAGATGGTCAGAAAAGTTCTTTATTTGATTTCCTGATAATTCAGCTCCTTTTTGAAAATATTTTCTAATTTTACTTGAGGATGCAACCTGACTAAAACCTAACATTAATGATTTACCTAGAATATTAGTATTAATATTATATTGTAAATGCTAGATTTCATTAGCTGTGAGTGGTCGATCTCTACCTGTAATAATGGAGATGAAGCTTTTCTTTTCTACAAAATCAACTTTTTTAGCATAAGGGATCGTTGGAAAACTAGGATCCATCCCTTTTGAGAGTAATAAATGTACTCCCCTTTCATAGGTTTCGGCTGAATCATTAGTACAATTTTGAAAATATTTCATAATATCTTGTCGTGTTGTACATGAGTAGGCATTTCCATAAATTACTATAGAAGCACTTGCCATCTGAACAATGTAAAAAGCCATGAACATATCACTGAAAAGACGAGGAGCCTCTTTTCTAATATCTTGTTCTCCGAATCCAACAGGGATAGGAATATTTTCTGTTTCAAAAATGCCCTGAATTTCCTTCACATGCCTACGAGAGACTTCTAATGCAAATTTAACAAAGTCTTTAATTTCCTCATCTTGTACGACTTGAAGAAAGTGCTCAAACATACAACTAAATAAAGAATCGCCCATATAATTACTAAACAAATCAGCCAATTCAGCTGAAGTTAACTGTTTATTTTGTTGATGTTCTTCTATTTCCTTTTCAGTCAATAAATCCTTATCCATCTTATCCCTCCATTCGTTTATATTATCTGTATAATAAAGGGAAAATATTTAAAGAAATGAAAGAAGGTAGAAAAAGCGGTTATCAAAATTTATTACGATTATCATTAATTTTGCTAGGGAGAATCACTCTTTTCATTGGGTATTTGTCACAAAATGAAATGTCTCTCATACTATACGTTAGATTAAATATTAGGCGAAGTGGAGATGAGAGCACATGTCAACATCCTATATGAATTATACAAATGCTAATGTTCAATATTTCTCTGATGTAAACAAGAATAGATTAAATACTCGCGATTCTAAAAATTTTATTAATCGATTAGGTCGGGATGTTTTAAATACGCTTGGAAACGTTTCTTTACTTGATATTTATTTAAGTGAAGATCGAGTTGTAGAGCCCCATTATCACCAAAATGCAGCTGAACTCGTTTATTGTATTTCAGGGGCTGCCGTTGTTTCTTTAATCAATCCGTTTAACAATAAAGTAATTAACATTCCAATCCACCCTGGGCAAGTTGCCAATATTCCTCAAGGGTGGTGGCATTGGGAAGTTGCTGCCGAAAACAATACTCACTTACTAGCTATTTTTGATGCTCCGTATCCAGAGTATATTTTTGGATCAGATATTCTTACAAAAACTCCGATAGAAGTTCTTGCTCATACGTATTGTTTGGATGCTGAAAAATTAAAAGAAACTTTGGCTCCTTTGAAAAATGAAACAGTTGTCATCGGACCAACTAATGAGTGCACCTCAAAGAAATCCAAAAAGAAAAGCAAGCAAGCTCGCTTTACCTATCCCTCTATCCCAAGTTACCATCAGCCGATGCAAGTACCTCATTGGTATCCTTATTACTATTAGTAAAGAGCAAACCTTTGTTGCTCCAGTTTCGATGTGCAAATCTTTTCTTATTCCAAACCTTATGGAAGCCTTATACTATAAAACCGCATTGCTTTTGGCACTCCTTTTATCTCTAAAATTTTACTTGTAATTAAATGACGCAGTCGATATTCATAATAATTATCACCGTATGGACTTTTTCCCAGTCGTTATGAGCCAATTCTTTTTTCTCATTTAAAGCGAGAATCGTATGGAACGTTCTAAAGCGATGTGCCTCAATCTCTTCTTCCAAAGGAATTTCAATTTTTTTCTTTAGTTTCTCCATTAACATAGATTCCCTCTCCCTTTGAAAGTAGTAGTGTTTCTGAATTTTACATACAAAATTAAAATATGATAAACTCATTTCACTAAATACTTTTATATCATTAAGGGTTAAACAATTGTCCTGTCCCATTGATTATGTACTATACAAGAGGCCTAAAGAAGTATTGCTTCTTTAGGCCTCTTATAAGTTTAGGGTAGTTCAATTCCTTTACCCCTTTTTTCTATCATAAGCTTTTTTCCAAAAAGCTAAATAAATGCTGATTCAATCAACTTTATAATTTCTTGTTTTGTCTTGCTCAAATATTTATTTCTCTTAGTAGAGATAAGAGTCCCTATAGGCATATTTGGCTGAAATCCATTGACATTAAAAACTATATGGTCTTGTTTTAAAGCCGTTCCTTTAGGAATAATTCCTATTACATCTTCGAACAACATGTCAGGAATGAGATGCAAGGCACTGCAATTATAGACTCGTTTGAATACTAGATTGTTCTCTGCCAAGAAAGCACGAACAGATTGAGTATAATAACAGCTGTTTTCTCCCATGAGGACAGGATAATCGACAATATCTGAAATTCTAACATCCTCCCTTTTTAAAATCGGATGTTCAGAAGTGTTAACAATGAACTGAACTTCTTCTTTCCACAGAGGATTAAATGTTACGTTAGGCATGGTTTGATTATATCCACAGACAGCAAAATCGATTTTGTTTTGATTTAATAGCTGTGATAAAAGAGCTGTGTTTCCTACTATAAAATCACAGTGAATATATGGTTTCTCTTTGTTTAAATAGGTTAATATCAACGATACTAGCTTTGTAGAGAGAGATTCTACAATGCCAATTTTTATTGTGCCTTTCTCTTCATTGCTGATCCGCTGTGCTTGAGAAATAGAATAGTCCCAATGAGCTAACAAGCTTTCTACTTCTTCTGCAAATAAAACTCCTTCATTCGTTAACCGTGCATCCCATCCTCGTTCAAATAATAAAAAACCAAGTTCATTTTCCAGTTTTTTAATATGCGTTGTTACAGTAGATTGTGCATAGTTCAATTTTTGAGCGGCACGGGAAAATGTTCCTTCTTCTACAATCTTTTTAAACGTATGTAACTCTTTTATTTCCATTTGCTCTCCTCTCCATCGGTTTTTTTGATAATTATTTAATATATTTTCAATTATACAAATAGAAAAGAGCGCAGTAAAATAAATTCATACCGAAAGGAAGTGTTTATATGCCATTCGTTCATGTTTATTATCCAAAGTCACAGGGAGAAGAAAAAGAGTTGAAGAAAGTGAGTGAAGAAATCCATAAATCTTTAATCACCTATTTTAACATTCCAGCAGAAGATTATTTTCAGTTCTTTTCTCCTTATGATTTAGGTCAATTTTATTATCATTCTAATTATCTTTTAGAACATAAGGCAAAGAGAACAGATAAAATGATCCTTATTTCAATTACTTGTGCTCCAGGAAGAATTGTCCAGCAGAAAATAGGCTTATACCAAGCTATTGCTGATGCTTTTAATGAGCATTTCAATATTCCTATTGAAAACATTTTTATCACACTAAATGAAACACATCGTGAAAATTGGTCGTTTGGTCAAGGAAAAGCACAGATGATTTCTATTAAGGAGGAAAGATAGCAATGAATCGCCCTATTGAATCTAAAGTGTCAAAAGAGATGAAAGAACTAGCCCCTATTTTTGTAGATTACGGAGAAAAAATATTATTCGAAGAGGTGTGGAGAGATTCTACATTAACATCAAAAGAAAGAAGCTTAGTGACACTTGCGGCTCTTATTAGCATGGGCAATACAGAACAGCTACCATTTCATCTTCAATTAGCTGAAAAACATGGAATAAATGAAACAGAAATTATTGCTTTAGTTACCCATATGGCTTTTTATTCAGGATGGCCTAAGGCAGCTGGGGCTTTAAATGTTCTATTAAATAAATAATAGGCTCTGTTTAACTTGATTGTTGTTATTTATCAGATTAAAAAGCGTTTTCGAATTAAAATGGCGAAAACGCTTCCGTTTTATGGAACGAATAGTTTGCCATCGCCCCTTTATTTAAAGAATTGTTTTATTGTTTTTGGAATTAAGAGAAGCAGTTCACTAATCGTCAAAAGTATTCTCCACTTTATCGAACTTTTCATCAAATGTATCTTTATATTCCTAGACATTTGAAACCGTATCCCCTTGAATTGGTTCAATTCCATCTTTAAATCTAATACGAAGTGATTTTCCACTTTCAAGATCTAAAGAATCCATTACTTGAAAATGCAAATGTGGTTCTGAAGAATTTCCAGAATTACCACACTTTCCAATGTATTGTCCTTCCTTTACCAGTTCACCTATTTTAACTTGTATAGAGTTCTTTTTTAAATGAGCTAACAGACTATATTCTTTGCTTGTATGTTCAATTATGACATAGTTTCCAACTGAGATTTCGGCATCCATTTCACCGGGAATATTATCTTTAATTCCATTCATAATTTTAATAACTTTTCCATCTGCTGGAGCTACGATTCCTTCATCAAAAGCATAAAAGTGTTCATTTTGAATTTGTGTATTTTGATAAGATGAACCATCTTGTATTTTCACTAAGTCATAAGCATAACGTTGACTTTCGTATGCGTAATGATAATTAATTAATTCATTTGTTCCACCCCAAAAGACAAACCATTCCTCTTTTATTGGCATACTATAAGTATTTTGAGTGAAGCGATTATCACTTTCTGGATATGTTATAAATGGCTTTAAATATAGACTTTGTATCTGTTGGCGTTTATCGAAAGAAACGGCGATTGCTTTTTCTTTTCGGTCATCTAACCCAATATAGTGATTTAAATTTTGCAAAGATGTTTTAAACTCTATTTGATAATATGTAACGCCTATATTAAAAGATACTGCCAATTCAATAAATTGTTCTAACGATATTAGCTGTTGAAAATTTTTAGAGGCACAACGATAAAGTTTTTCAAAATCTTCACTTTGAAATATTCTACCCAACTCTTCAGGGGTAATAGCACTAACAGTCAATAATAAAACTTCCTATTCGTTGTATTCTTCTATTCCAAATTACTATGTTGCTGAAATGCATCGCTATGCCTAACTTGATTCAACTGTCCATACTCTAAACAAATTGTATCAAACACAACATGTGCACATTGATCAAATAGTGAGCCTAATGGTTGAATGGATGGTGCTTCATTTTCATTTCGGTATTTAGTTGCCGCAAGAATATGAATAACCTCTGTTGCATGTTCACTTAAAGGTGAAGTAGGATTTGTTGTAACTGCAATAACAGAGCAGCCTAATTGTTTTGATTTTTGTGCGACAGTGACAACTTGCTGTGTTTTGCCTGAACCAGACACTGCTACTAATAAATCATTTTTAGTAATAGACGGTGTAATCGTCTCTCCTACGACAAAAACGGTTGCTCCTAAGTGCATAAGTCTCATTGCAAAGGATTTTGCCATTAGCCCTGAACGTCCTTCACCAATGACGAAAATACGTTTTGCCCTATGAAGGGAAAAAGCAACATCATCAAGGTGTTGTTGGTCAATTTTATTGATAACTTCTTCTATCTCTTTTAGAACATTGTTTAATTTTCTCATTTCACTGCCCCTTTATCTTCTATTTTATTTTTAAATGCTGCGGCTGCTTTTTCAATATCTTTTGCTTTTGTAATAGAGGATCCAATAATGACAACATCTGGCGTTAATAAGGAGAGAGAGGACATTGTTTCCAGATTCACTCCTCCTGCAACGGCGACTTTTGCCCCTTCAAAAAAAGGCGCTCGTAAGTTTGTATAGGAGCGAGATGACTTCCCTCCTATTTCTTGTTCATCTTTACTTAAATGATGACAAAAAACGGCTTTGTTATAGATTGCTAGTTTTTGCTGCGTTTCCTGTGTTGTATTCAATAAATCAATCATCATCATTTTGTCCCACTTTTGGGTAATGTCATAGCACATATGGAGCGTTGCTTGAGGTGAAACGCCCATTACGGTCGCAATATCCGCTCCTGCTTGATAACATATCCCAAATTCATATTTTGCATTATCAATCGTTTTAATATCAGCGACAACGTACTTGTGTGGAAAAGCGTTTTTGACTTCATAAATACTTTCCATCCCAAATTCTTTAATAAGAGAAGTTCCTACTTCAATCCAATCAATGGATGCTTCTGCTTTTTTAGCAATGTTTATTGCTTCTTGAATTGTTAAGCGATCTAAAGCTAGCTGTATTTTCATATTAAACTCCCCTTACCCTTTGTTTGATAAACCGGTTTAGTAATAGTATAAAACAAATGTAAGCGCTTCTCAATCCTTAAAATAAAAAAGTGAGCCTTTATAACTCACTTTTTTGTTTAATACAGCTTTGGACCCGTTGTTTCGCGGATTATTAGCGTGCATTGATACTCATTTTGTTCAATTGGTGTTGACTCTTTTTGAATTTGACGAATGAGTAAACTTGCTGCTTTTTCTCCCATTTCAAAGGCTGGATGTGAAACAGTTGTAACAGAAGGTGTAGATATCTCTGCATGCGGAATATTATCATACACAATTAATGATAAATCGTTTGGAATCGATAACTTCTTACGTTTAATATATTTTTGCACTTCAATAAAAACTAGGTCATTTCCAGCAAGCAAAGCTGTTGGAGGTTCAGGATAAGAAAAAAGCTCGTCTAACTTCTCCTGCATGAACATTTTTTCACAGTTGATAATAAATTTTTCATCTATAGCAACATCTCGTTCTCGTAAAGCTTGTTTATACCCTTCTACACGTTCAATGCGCGGAGAAATTGTGAGAGGTTCTGTTATAATCGCTATTTTCTCATGACCAAGATCTAATAAATGGGAAATAGCTTCGCACGTTGCTTCACGGTTATTAACAAAAATAGATGGAACTTTCCCAGTGAGCTCTTCTACTTTTCGGTCCATCACAACAATGGGGTATTCTTCTCTTACCATTTGTTCATAGAGCTCAGTGTTTTCTCCTGTTGGAAATAAAACAAGTCCATCCACTTGTTTAGCTTTTAACATTTCAATATATTTCTTCTCTTTTTCTGGGTTATCGTCTGCATTGCAAATAATGGCGTGAATATCGTACTTATGACAGTAGTCTTCAATCGCACGAATCACTTCAGTTGAAAGGTGATGCATAATATTTGCAATAATAATGCCAATCATCGAGGTGCGTTTTTGCTTTAAACTCCGTGCTAAATAGTTTGGCTGATAGCCTAATGTCTCTATTGCTTGTTGAATTCTTTTTTTCGTCTCTTCTCCCATATATTGATATCTTTTATTAATATATTGAGATACTGTACTTTTGGATACATTTGCTGCTTTTGCAACGTCAAGCATCGTTACTTTCTGCATATCATCCGTCCTTTTTCTATTTCTATACTATGGTTGGTGTTGTCTATTAATAGTTTAAACAAAACGAACAGAAAAAGAAAAGCTTTCAGCACCGGAAATTCACGAGGCTTTCCAACTTTTCTTTCTCCTTAAAAGAACAATCAGAGGGATTCCCCTCTGATTGATGATTTACGCCATTTCTTCCACTTGTTTTACCACTTCTCTCTTGCCTGGCTTTTTTGTTGCAACAATCGTAAGGATGGCTGCAACCAATAAGGAACCAGCCATAAACACATAAGAAGCGCCAAATCCACCTGTTAATCCATTCAAATATCCAACAATGTAAGAGCCAAGAAAAGAACCGAGTGCTCCCATACTATTAATTAATGCCATTGCCCCTCCTGCTACATTTCGAGGTAGAATTTCAGGAATAATTGCAAAGAATGGTCCGTATGGTGCATACATTGTTCCGCCTGCAATAACTAGCAATGTAAACGAAAGCCAAAAGTTACTTGTACCAATAAGGTATGATCCAGCAAAAGCAAGCGCTCCAACTAATAAGAATGGCCATACAAAAGCACTTCTATTTAGAAACTTATCAGAAAGGTACGAAACTGCTAACATTAATATAACAGCTAAAACGTATGGAACAGAAGAAAGCCAGCCTGTTTTCACTATGTCCATGTTTGGCGCTGCTTTAATAATGGACGGTAACCACATTACAAATCCGTATACTCCAATGCTCCATAGGGCATATTGAATACTTAATAAAATAACAGTTCGATTTTTAAAAGCTTCCTTATAGCCTTTAACAGGTTTGATTCCTTTCTGTTCTTTTTCTAACTCTTCTTGTAGATCTCTCTTTTCTTCAGTTGATAACCACTTTGCATCTTTTGGTTCATCATTTACTAGCTTCCACCATAGAAATGCCCAAATAACAGCAGGAAATCCTTCTAAAATAAACATCCATCTCCAACCAAATGATTCTAATAGATAGCCAGATACAATTGACATCCACAAAACAGTAGCAGGGTTACCTAAAATCAGAAACGTGTTTGCACGGGAACGTTCAGCTTTTGTAAACCAGTGGCTTAAGAAAACAAGCATCGCTGGCATAACAGCGCTTTCAACAACGCCTAGTGCGAAACGAATAACAAATAAGAAGCCAACATGACTAACTAAACCTGTTGCAGTCGCAAGTCCTCCCCATAAAATCAGTGACCAGAAAATGAGTTTTTTCGCACTTTTCTTTTCAGCATAGTGTGCGCCAGGAATTTGGAAGAAGAAGTAGCCTAAGAAAAACAAGGAACCGAGCAAAGATGAAATAGCTGGTGTAATATGCAAATCTTTTGCTAATCCAGCAGCGGCTCCAAATCCATAATTCGCTCTGTCTAAGTACGCTAAACTGTACGTAATAAATACCACGGGAATTAATCGTAGCCATCTTTGTTTTGCAAGCTGTTTTTTCATCTTTACTTCACTCCTTGTGCATGAGATTGTAAATAAGATTGTAGCTCTTTCTCTGTTGGGTATCCATCGTTATCTCCTTTTGTACCAACAGCAAGTGCCCCAATTGCATTTCCTCTTCGGATGGAATCCGAAATTGATTTTCCTTTTACTAACCCACTAAGCAAGCCGCATGCAAAGCCATCTCCTGCTCCAACCGTATCAACAATGTGTGGAACTTCAAATCCTGCAACAGTTCCTTCTTCGTAAGAAGTTTTAAAATAAGCCCCTTGTTCACCTAGTTTAATCACAACAACTTCAACCCCGCTATCTAAATAATACGATGCAATGTCTTCGGGCTGTTTGTATCCTGTAAGCAGCTCTCCTTCGTGAATGCCAGGTAAAACATAGTTTGCTTGTTTAGCTGTTTCATTTGTCACTTTAATCATTTCCTCCTGAGATGACCAAAGCGATGGGCGTAAGTTAGGATCAAAAGAAACCGTTTTTTGTGCTTTTTTCATAAATGTTAAAGCATATTGAGCAAATTCACTCATTTCTTGAGAAAGTGCAAGCGGAATTCCTGTCATATGCAAATGAGCTGCTGAGTTAAAATACGTGTGATGAAAATCGCCTATATTTAAATGGCTCGCAGCCGAGTTCTTTCGGAAATAAAAAACATCTGGGTCTCCTTCTGTTACTTTTGATTTCATTTGGAAGCCTGTTGAATGATGTTCATCATACAATACTCCATCAATATTAACATTCTCTTCTTGAAGTCTATTCATAATAAATGTTCCAAACGGATCACGTCCGACTTTGCTTACCCACGCTGATTGGACACCTAAGCGAGCTAATCCAATTGCAACATTTGTTTCTGCTCCTGCTAACTCTTTTGTAAATCCGTTAATCTCATGCAACGGTCCTTGTTCATTTGCCATAAACATGGCCATTGCTTCTCCGAACGTAATCACATCTAACTTTTTCATATGAGTTCCTCACTTTCGGTTACTGAGTTAATATGGTTTGCTAGTGAATCAATGTGGTGAATGGACTCAATAGGAAATTCCAGAGCTTTTACTGTTGCCCGTGGAAGCGCTAACAAAATATCTTTCCACTTTTCGTATAAATCATCTAAAATTGACACAGTGACTAACTTCCCGTTTAAGGAGTACACGTGCTTTAAATGAAGGTACTGAACATAAGAGCCTAATTTTTTAATAGCTTCTAAGAGAGATTGATTGGTATAGAGCCAGTTCCCGCTATCAAATGTCATAGCTACTTTCACACTAGATTTAGAAGCCTCTTCAAAGAATTTTTGCAATCGCTTAATATTACCTCCATAAGAAGTTTGATCATTTTCAACAAACAGTTGAAGAGCGGGATAATTATTTAAAAAGTGCCGCAACTCCTCTAAGCTTGATTTCCCTTCTTGATAAAAACCTAGCGAAACTTTAATCCACTGTGCGTGAAGCTCTTCCCCTTCTTCAAAAATCATTCTTAGTTCGTGTTGATTTAAAGAACCATCTTCTAACCACAATTGGATTGGTGCAGAGTAAACGATAAATAATGAAGTTTCTTCAAGCCTTTTTTTAGTTTGAATCCTATCATTCTCTTTGTCTCTAAATAATTCTCGTCTAATTTCAACCCCGTACACACCCTTTTCGTGTAACGGTTTAATAAATGAATGTTGACCGTTTTCTTCAAGTTCATTTTGTGGAAATGCGTTTAAAGGAATAATTAATTTCTCCATAGACATGCTCCTTACATTATACAACCCTCTTTAGAAAACCGGTTTAGTAAAACGGTTTAGTTAGATTATAAAACTTTTGTAAGCGCTTTTCAATAGTTTTTTAAGAAAAGTCTGATATCGATAAATTCGTCTATTTTCTATCCTCTTTTTTAAACTCACCGCACTATTTTATTTCAAACAAGAGACTTATAAAATGCTAGATACTAAAAAGAGCGCGAATTCCTTCAGAAAAGGTTTTTGCGCTCAATGAGTACTTATAAAGAAATAGCACCTGTTAGCAAGGCGACAATGATCATAACCGTACACGTGCCTAAAGCCCACTTTATGATAAATTTTTGATGGTCTCCAAAATCAACCTTTGCCATTCCGACTAGTAAATGAGTCGAGGCAATCAAAGGACTCATGGCATGTATTGGTTGCCCGAGTATCGAAGCTCGCGCAATTTCAACTGAATCTATCCCGTAAGCTTCCGCGGTTTGCGCAATAATCGGGACTACGCCAAAATAATATGGATCATTTGCCATCACATAAGTGAGTGGAAGGCTCGTAATTGCTGTAATAAGAGCAAAATAGCCTCCTAACTCTTCCGGAATAACGGCAATCAGACTGTTGGCCATCTCATCTACCATATGTGTTCCTGAAAGAATTCCAGTGAACACGCCAGAAGCAAAGATTAAAGCAACAACGATTACAACGCTGTCTGCATGAGAACCGAGTACTTTCTTTTGAATATCTAGATTAGGGTAATTAATTAATAAAGCTAAAGAAAAAGCGATTACAAACAACACTGGTAAAGGAAGTATCCCTAAAACCAATGCTACAATTAGCCCACTCGTTAATAATGCATTGAACCATGTAAGATGAGGTCGTCTTAAGTTCGACTCTAGCGCTGCCGCTTGTTGATGCTGAGATAAATCTTTAGATAAATCTATATTCATGACGCCTAATCGTTTTCGTTCTTTTTTCCCAAGAATATAGGCTGTGAATAATACCCATACAATGCCTCCTAGCATAACCGGAACGAGAGGAAGAAACACGTCGTTTACATCAAGCTTTAATGCACTTGCAGCCCTAGCCGTTGGCCCTCCCCATGGAAGCATATTCATGACGCCAAACGACATCATAGATACACAGGTTAGAATAAGAGGATTCATTCCTAAACGATGATATAGTGGTAACAATGCAGAAACTGTGATAATGTAGGTTGTTGTTCCGTCACCGTCTAAGGCAACAAGACCTGCAAGAATCGCTGTTCCAAACACAACTTTTAAAGGATCTCCTTTAACAATAGATAGAATTTTAGAAATGAGTGGATCAAACAAACCGGCTTCAATCATAATCCCAAAATACAGAACGGCAAACATTAGCATAATCCCTGTAGGGGCAACGCTGCTTAACCCTTCTAATATCATTGGTCCTAAATCTTTGGCAAACCCTCCAATAAACGCAAAAACTAATGGAACAACAATTAGTGCAAGTAAAGCTGACATTTTCCTTGTTACAATTAAAAAGATGAAACAGGCCATCATTGTAAATCCCAATAAAGAAATCATCTTATCCCCCCTATTTGAATGCGCTTACAAAACAAATCACTATAAATCTCCAAAGTCTTTTCATCACAATAGTGAGAATAAGAATTCAAGACGCACCTTTATTCTTGAATTCTTATTTCTCCCTTCGTTCTTTTAGGTAAGATGCTACTCTAACAATTATCTCTTAACCTATTATTGAATCATTTTTTAGTGAGATGTCTGCGTTGATTTTCCCTTTTGATTTATCATTTGACGTAAGACGGTTTGCATAATCCCACCGTTATGATAATAATCAACGTCTACAGCATTATCCAAACGTACGATCACATCAAATTCAAAAGAAGTATGATCTTGACGAATAGCTTTAATTTTTATTTTTTGCTTTGGTTGAATCTCGTTGCATAGCCCTATTGTTTCAAATGTCTCATCACCGACAATCCCAAGTGTTGAAGCATCCTCTCCTTCTATAAACTGAAGAGGAAGCACTCCCATTCCAACTAAGTTGCTGCGATGAATTCTTTCAAAGCTTTGTGCTATTACAGCTTTTATCCCTAGTAGATACGTTCCTTTTGCTGCCCAGTCACGAGAGCTTCCTGTCCCATATTCTTTACCAGCAATAACAACAAGAGGCGTTTTATCTTTTCTGTATGTCATAGCGGCATCGTAAATAGACATAATTTCCCCTGTTGGTAAATACCTGGTTATCCCTCCTTCATAACCTGGCACCATTCTATTGCGTATTCGAATGTTGGCCAAAGCACCTCGAATCATAACTTCATGATTCCCCCGTCGCGAAGGATAAGAGTTAAAATCTTTTGGACTGACTCCTTGCTGTTGGAGATACATTCCTGCAGGGCTATCAGACTTTATAGCTCCTGATGGAGAAAGATGGTCAGTTGTAACAGAATTACCAAGTAAAACGAGAGAACGGGCTCCTTTAATATCTTCAATATTTCTAAGTTGTTCAGGTACATCTTTTAAAAACGGCGGTTCTTGAATATAGGTAGAAGATGACTCCCATTCGTATAAATCTCCTTCTGGTATATGGATTGAATTCCAGCTTTCGTTCGCTGTATATATATTTTGATAACGCTTACGAAAAAGCTCGGGCCGAACTGCATTTCCGATCCATTCTTGAACTTCTTCAGACGATGGCCAAATATCTTTTAAGTAAACAGGCTCTTTATTTTGATCATAGCCAATTGGATCAATAGTCATATTAATATCTACTGTCCCTGCTAGAGCATAAGCAACAACAAGTGGAGGGGACGCTAAGTAATTAGCTTGAATTTGAGGATGTACACGGCCTTCAAAATTTCGATTTCCTGATAAAACGCCTGCCACAGCTAAATTGTGGTCACTAATAGCTTTACTTACTTCTTCAGAAAGCGGACCTGAGTTTCCAATACAGGTTGCACACCCGTATCCCGCAACATGAAAACCTAGTTCCTCCAAATAGCTTAGCAATCTAGACTCTCTTAAATAATCCGTCACTACACGTGAACCAGGTGTTAACGAACTTTTTACATAAGGAGCTTTACGAAGACCTTTTTCGATTGCTTTTTTGGCAACTAATCCCGCTGTAATAAGAACATTTGGATTTGATGTATTTGTACAACTTGTAATCGCAGCAAGAACAACAGAGCCATTTTTAATAATGGACTCTTCTCCATTCTCATGCTTTACGACCACTTCTTTTGCTAAATCGCTCTCACTAAAACCATATCCTCCCTTTTCAACCTTTTCACGCATTACATTACGGTATTCTTTTTTCATCTGAGTTAGTTCAACTCGATCTTGCGGACGTTTAGGACCAGCAAGACATGAAACAACAGTAGATAGATCAAGCTCAACTACATCTGAATAAATCGCTTCAGGACTATTTTCATCTAAAAACATTCCTTGAGCTTTGTAATACGCTTCCACAAGCTCTATTTGTTCCTCACTACGCCCAATGAGTTTTAAGTAGTTTAGTGTTTCTTGATCTACAGGAAAGAAACCCATTGTTGCCCCATACTCAGGTGCCATATTGGCTATTGTTGCTCGGTCTGCAGTGCTCATCTTCCCTACACCAGGGCCGAAAAATTCAATAAACTTACCAACAACACCCTTTCTTCGCAGCAAATTTGTTACTGTTAATGCTAGATCTGTTGCTGTTGCTCCTTCAGGAAGAGACCCTGTTAGTTTAAACCCAACAACTTCAGGAATACCAAAGTATAAAGGCTGCCCTAGCATTGCTGCTTCTGCTTCAATTCCTCCTACTCCCCAAGCTACTACTCCTAGTCCATTAACCATTGTTGTATGAGAATCTGTTCCAACAAGAGAATCAGTATAAATTTCAATTTCGCCGTCCCTTTCTTTCGTAACCGCAACTGATGATAAATATTCCATATTAATTTGATGCATAATCCCTGTTGCAGGTGGGACGACGAGAAGATTGTTAAAAGAGTTTTGAGCCCATTTGAAAAAGCGAAACCGCTCTTTGTTACGTTCAAAATTAATCTTTTCATTTAATTCCATCGCATCAGGTCTCCCGAAGTAGTCCACTGTTACGGAATGGTCGACTACAAGGTCAACAGGAATTAATGGATTGACTTTTGAAACATCTTCCCCAATCCGTTTTACCGTCTCTCTCATTGCAGCCAAATCAACAATGGCAGGAAGACCTGTTGTGTCGTGCAGAAGGATACGTGAAGGTTTAAAAGGAACTTCTTGGTTGGAATCACGTTCAACAGCCCAATTGGCTAACCTTTCCACATGCTCTTTTGTAATATTAATTCCGTCGTATTCCCTTATGACAGATTCGAGCAGTGCTTTTATCGAATAAGGCAACCGAGAGATGTTTCCTATCCTCTTTTCCTCTAATGAATTTATTTTGTAATAGCTATAAACTTTTTCCCCCACTTTAAAAGTGGCACGTGTCTTAAAAACATCTCTTTTCCCATCCATACTTTTCAACCCCTTAGGTCTTTCTCTATTTTCCATAGGTTTATTGTATTGTAAATAAGGAAGTCGTAAAAATATCAATATTTCATAGTTGTGTATGAAACTTTTTCATGACAAAGGTTTATCCTTCTCCTTTTTTAACGGTGCTTTGTATGCTATTGTTCTAGTAAGCTATCCATAAAATAGCCGCCATAAGGACTATTAAGCAAAGGGGGAACATCGCGTGGATAATCGTGATTGGCTTATTTTACATACGTTATTTCATGAGAAAAACATCACAAAGACAGGAAAAATTCTGTATATTGCTCAACCAACGTTAACAAAGCGTTTAAAACAAATTGAAACAGAGTTAGGGGTAAAAATCGTTGACAGAGGGATAAAAGGAGTTCAGTTTACGCCTCAAGGAGAATACATTGCAAGACGCGCTGAAGAAGTGCTTCATATCTTTCGTGAGATAAAGGAAGATATTGATAACTTTAATCATAGTGTCTCAGGGACGTTAAGATTAGGTGTATCAAACTTTATTAGCAAATACAAACTTCCCATTCTATTAAAGCTGTTTAAGAAGCAATACCCTGATGTCGAGTTTCAAGTAGACACAGGTTACAGCAAGGATATTTTTAATTTAGTTTACACTCAATCTTCACATATTGGGTTTATTCGCGGAGAATACAGCTGGCCAGATCAAAAGCACTTATTATTTGAAGAAGAGTTATGTATAGCATCTAAACATCCCATTCAACTTGACGAGCTTCCCCATTTACCGAGGATTGACTACCGAACAGATCAGCTATACAAACAGTTAGTGGAAAATTGGTGGACAGAACACTATTCCGAGCCACCGTACATTGCGATGTCTGTTGACCAAGGAGATACATGCAAGGAGATGGTGTTAAACGGATTAGGTTATGCGATTATGCCCTCCCTCTTCCTCCGTGACATAGAGGATATTCATAAAATTCATCTAAAAGATAAAGAAGGAAAAAAGATAACTCAAAAGACGTGGATGTTTTATTATAACGAATCAACAGAGTTAAACGTCGTCAGAGCCTTTGTGGATTTTATAAAGGAATTAGATGTCTATCACCTTTAATCCCATGAAAAAATAATAAAAGGGACAAGCTAAAGATCAGTCATTCAGGCGTTGTTGAATACAACTCTCTTTCTGTACTAGTCCGTCCCTTTTTTTAATATCTTTCATTTTCACCCTTTCTTTTACTTTGAAAGAAAGTGATCTAGATATTTTATAACTTCTTCCCTATCCCCAGAAACCTTCTCTTCTCTTTTTATATCTAATGCTAATTTATCTAAAGATTTATCAAGAACTTCTTGTTCCATTGCTTGGGGAACTACTACGACCCCATCCCCATCACCAATAATAAAATCCCCAGGAGAAATGGTAGCCCCTCCACAAGAAATAGGCACATTTAATTCACCATTCCCTGCTTTTCCACTCGCCGCTACTGTTGTTCCTTTACAAAAAACCGGAAAGTCTAGTGCTTTAATTCCTTCAAGATCACGGATAACTCCATCGACAACAATTCCTTTAATTCCTAATGTTTTGGCCATGCCTACTATAAAGTCACCGGCAATCGCTCGATATGTATCCCCTTTTGCATCAACAACTAATACATCTCCTGGTTTAGCTTCTCTAATCGCTCGCAAAAAAATAAGGTTGTCCCCTACAGGCATTTTAACGGTAAAAGCTCTTCCCGCAACTTTATACTTATCTTGTAATGGCTTGATTGATGAATCTAAATTATTAAGACCTTCCATAGCATCAGAAACACAGGTAGTTGGAACCTCTTGGAATTTATTCTCTATATCCATCCGTTATCTCTCCTCTTTTCTCAATAAATGCGTTATCTTTGTGAAAACCAAATGTTCTATCACATATCTTTTTTCTAGCTACATATCTTTATCTTCAGGTTAAGAGATGTTGGATTTATTTTAACGTAGAATTAGATAGTATAAAAATTGAAACAATTCATACCTAGATATGAATTTTAGGAATACTAGTTTTTACTTTTAATGTGGTACATGAACGCCATAATGACACCTGTCAAACGTGAAAATATCGTTAACTAAATCATCGAGTAGAATACAGTAGTTGAAGTTTGAATTGTGAACAAGTATCCTCACAACGATTATAAGTCTGTTCTTGTTAGATCACCGGATTGTAAACAACATTTAAATTGATATTTTGATTCTAAGTAAGGAAGGTCAGCTTTATTTAAAGCGTACAAATTGGAAAAAGGACGTTCAAAAGATTTGCATGTAAGAATTGAAAATAAATATAAGGGCAACATAATGGTTATTAATTAATCACAGGATTAGATAAAAAATATCGATGAGTATTCCAAATAAATAAAGAGTCGAAAATTCTCTTGTTCTAATCTGTGATTTTCTAGAAGGAATTGAGGTGTTGAGATGTGGACACTCCTAATTGCGATTTCTCCCCAATGAAACAGCAATTGGCAGAAAGAATACAGCAAATTACGAATGAACTTCAACATAGTTTAGATGTACTAGACAACGAAAGCTATTGTCTTTTAGGGAATTTAGAGGGTATTAAAGAAAAGTTTATTAACATTGAATCTGTCGCTGCTTCCTTTTATTTAAACTGCTATTTAGCAGCTTTTACAGACAAATATGCGGAGCTATCTATTTGTGTTCAGCGACTGTCCGACCGGCGTCATGGTGCATTAATCGTCGTAGAACGTCGCGATGCCCTTGACTCTGTCATCCAAAAAGGAACTGATGTAGGAGCCACTTTAACTCCTGCATTGTTAGAAGCTATCTTTTACCCTGGAAATCCTCTCCATGATGGTGCTGTACTGATCCGCTCTAACCAAATCGTTTCGGCAGCGAATGTTCTTCCTCTTACAGCTACCGTTATAAGGGGAAAAAAACTAGGTACCCGCCATCGTGCCGCACTAGGCTTAACAGAACAAAGTGACGCGCTTGTCCTTGTTGTATCTGAAGAGACAGGGAGAGTTTCTTTTGCGCTTAACGGAAAACTCTATCCTATTATTACGACTGCCTCCTTATAATGGCTAGTATTACAAATGAATGCTAATCATTTTTGAAGTCTTTGATGAAAGGAATACAAGTCTCAACATTCTAAAATTTATTGGTTATATCCCAAATAACTCGTTATAAAAAAGAAGGATTATCGTAACCTAACGATATAACTCTCCCCCTTTAACATCATATACCTCACAAAAGTCAAAAAGGTACAGATCATTTGAGCAATAAGAGATTTGTGCCTTCTATTTTTATGTCCATTATTAATATATAAGGAATTGAATTTCTCTATGTTTTCTTCGTCTTAAAAACCATACTTTTTGATTACCAAAAAATCTGCTCCTTCTCCTTTTCTTTTTCAAATTTATATTAAGGTTATTAAGAAAAATGTTCTTCCTTCTTTAATGAAATATATATTTCATGTTATTATTATAAAAGAAATATTTATTTAAATAAAAGGTGGAGATTATTTTGATGACAGGTCAAGAAAATGGATTGGTATCCGAAAGCACTCAAACATCAGCAGCTTTATTTAAAAAAGCATGTAAAGTAATTCCTGGAGGAGTGACAGCAAATATTAAATATTTTAATCCTCATCCACTAATGATGGAAAAAGGAAAAGGAAGTAAACTATTTGATGTAGATGGAAATGAATATATTGATTACTTATTATGCTATGGTGCTCTTATTTTAGGCCATGGTCATCATAAAGTATTTGAAGCTGTAACAAAGCAAATGATGGAATCTGGTACAACTATCTTCGGTACACCACACAAAATGGAAACAACAATGGCCGAAAAATTAATTGAATTATATCCTGGTATTGAAATGGTTCGCTATACAAACTCAGGCTTAGAAGCAACACTTTTAGCTATTCGTACGGCTGTTGCCTACACAGGTAAACAGAAAATCGCAAAATTTGAAGGGCACTACCATGGTGGATATGATCAAGTGCTTGTAAGTGTTAATCCCGATATGGATAGAGCTGGAGAAGCAGCAGCTCCTAAAGCAGTAGGAGAATCAAGAGGATTACCAGATTACTATCTTCAAAATACAGTTATTCTCCCCTTTAATGATTTAGAAGCAACAGAGAAGATTCTAAGAGATCATGCACATGAATTAGCGGGTGTTATTCTAGAACCAATTCAAGGGGGGATTATCCCTGCTAATCAAGATTTTATGACAGGTCTTCGCAAAATTACAGAAGAGCTAAACATCGTATTAATCTTCGACGAAGTAAAAACTGGGTTTAGATTATCACTTGGTGGTGCACAAAAAATTTATGGAATCAAACCAGATATTACAGCTTTAGGAAAAGTTCTTGGTGGTGGTTTCCCTATAGGAGCTATTGGTGGGAAGAAAGAGATGATGATGATTAGTTCTGCTAGAGGTAGTCGTGACATTTTAACAGCAGGTGCAGAAAATACCGATAAACAAGACCCTCTATATCATAGTGGAACATATAATGGTCATCCAACTATACTTGCAGCAGGATTAGCGACGATTAACGTACTAGAACAAGAAGGTACAATGGACAAATTATTTGCAAGAACTCAATTATTAAGAAAACAGTTAGAGGAAGTCTATAAATCTTATGGATTAACGATGCAAACACTTGGCATGGGGAGTATTTTTAATATTATCCTTGGTGAAGGAAATATAAAAAATTATCGTGATATGAGTCAATCTAATACAAAATTACGAAAACAAATTGATTATGAATTGTTGAAGTTAGGTGTTTATACAAAACCACTTAATCGCTATTCCATGTCGGTGGTGCACACTGAAGAAGATATACATCGTACAGTAGCAGCACATGATGAAGCTATCAAACGTGTTTTAAATAAATAAACGTTCTCCATTAAAGAAAAAGTAGAGCTATAACAGGTGTTTATCCTTACACCTCTTTATAGCTCTATTTTCTATTCAATGAGTACAATAGTCTCTTTTTTTATTAATAACTATTGAATTAAGTAAATAAATTGTTACCAACATGGTTTAGAAAAACTTAAAGGATATATACTATAAGATAATCCTAAAATATGACTTCCCTTTAAAATAAGGGAAGAATTAGCTCCTGAAGATAACATTTTAAAATCTCTAATTCAACTTATTCCTTATACAGGTTTGCTACGCATTTAGAATGATATACAATCTATATAAGATGATTATTTTTAGTTTATAATCATAACTATATCCTTCAAACTAAAGTAATATATTTAATAAAGTTAATAACATAAGGAGATTGTCTAAGTATATGGAAAATATATACATACATATTGCAGAGCAGATGCCTAGTATGAGTAAGGCAAATATGAAAATAGCTAAATATATTCTAGAAAACCCTAATACAGTTCCTTTTTTAACCGCGGATAAATTAGCAAAAATCACAAAAGTTAGCCATGCCACCGTTGTACGGTTTGCTACTTTTTTAGGTTGTTCTGGTTATCCAGAGTTACAGCAATATATGCAAAATTCTGCGCAACAACAGTTAACAACAACGGATAGATTAAAAATTTCTAAAGAGGTTTATAACAATGAAGACCAAGGAATATATGATATCTTTTTAGATGATATCTCAAACATAAAATCAACTTTTGAGAAATTGGACGTCAAGATGTTTAAACAAGCAGTAGACAAGCTTATACAGTCTAAAAGAGTGTATATTGTCGCAAATCGAAGTGCTACAGCCTTAGGCGTATTTTTACAATACTACTTTCAATTTCTTTTAGATAAAGTTGAGCTAATACACTCACTAGAAAACGTGTCAGAACGTTTGTATGATTTAAATAAGGACGATGTAGTTATTGGTATTAGCTTTGCAAGATATACGAAAAGCACCATACAAGTTCTAGAATACGCAAAGGAAAGAGAAGCTTCTACTATAGCAATAACTGATAATCTTTTATCACCTCTTATCCCATATGCAGACATGCCATTAACAGCATCCAGTCAGATGCCTACTTTTATCGATTCATTTGTGGCACCTCTTAGTTTGATAAATGCTCTTATTATATCAGTAGGAAGAGAAAGAGAAGAAAAGTTCCAACATAAATTAGAATCTCTTGAAGAAATATGGGAGAAATTCGATATTTTCTATAAGAAATAATCTTTAAATGTCTTACAACTACATAGTGAATAAGACAAAGCAGATCCATGAAGTATGAAAGCATGCTTTGTCTTATTATATTTTAATCAACACTATTCCTTGAACTCCCCGCCACTTAGCCCTTTCCCCGATTTATTACTCCTAAAGTGTTTTACATATAAAAAAGATCAAACATATATTTATTTCTTGTCCCCTTCCCCTTCTACAACACACATGTATCCTTCTGGAAAGTTGTCGTTAATCATCTTAGCAAGAATGCTTGATGTATGAGGTTTTAATTATGAAGGTTTTAACACAACACAGTTCCCTGTAGCAATGGCTCCTACTAAGGGTGATAGGGCAAGTTGGAATGGATAGTTGCAAGGTGGTATTACACGTACTAAACCATAAGGCTCTTGATAAATATAGCTTTTAGCTCCAGCATGTGTAGATAGGGTTTTCACTTCTTTTGGAGCAGTCCATGAAATAAGATTTTTAAGTGAAAAGTAAATTCACCCCATAATATAAGGTCAATTTCTGCACGTTTCACTTCAAACTTTGGCTTATTAAGATCCTCTTTTACAATATCTTTTTTATGTAGCACGATGAGTTCCCTTAATTTTTTTTAGCGTTTCAATAAGGAATTGAACATCTTTTATTTTGCCGCTTCGAAAGAATGAAAGTTATTTGTTTGTAAGCTCTTAAATAGCTGTTCATAAAAAATCTCCTTTTAGTTAAATCTTTTCCTACTTCATTTATGTTTTATAAAACGACTTCTCATTGGTTACTTAAATTAACAACGGATTTGTGCTTTTTCCTTTCCCGTAAGTATACCTGTACGTCCTGGTCTTAATCTCCTGATATTCTTCGTTTTTCATAACCTGTAAATTATGGTAAGTTCACATAACACGCATTATCGGAAATCATAAAAGGTAGATATTAAGCATAATCGATAACATAAAGAACTCTATCACAAAAAAGACACTGATAGAAAACTTATCAATGTCTTTTTTGTCTATATAATTTTTATCGATAATCATAACAGATATAACAAATGTTATACATTAAGACAATTACATTTATTTGATAATTTTTTACTAAAAAGTAATTTGCACATCCACATTTTACTTCATGCTTACTTATATAAAAAGATATTTATTTTGTCATTGTTATCAATTGTCGCTAGTAAAATGTTTTTTATTTCTACATTATGTACCATTCTAATTTTATCTTTTAACCAATCTTTATCTTTACCCGTTTGTTTTAATTCTTCAAAATCAATTTTTCCATCTTTGATAATTGTTATAGGAAAAGAGAATGGCTTTGTCATTAGCTTCATATCTTTAGGAGTTAATGCTTGATACTTTGGATCTAAAACAAAAGAAATCGTACCATCTGATTCCCACAATGCTAGAGCAACTTTTTGAATATCCTGTATTTGTTCTTTTCTTAATTCTGATAGTAAGATTTCAAGAGGTATTCTCGCTTTGGTTAAACCCTTATAAATTATTTCCCCATTTTTTATAAGAGGAAAAGGAGAAGGATCAACAAATTTTGTGAATTTCGACCACTTAAGGCTTGAAAATATGAAAATAAGATACAAAATAACTAATACCCCTATCGTTATCATGGATCCTTTCATTCCTAAGTGTTGATCAGACAAAGGATGGGCAATAATATTTCCAATTGATAAAGCCATTATAAAATCAAGTAACCTTAACTGAGATATTGATCGTTGCCCCATTATCTTAGCAACAAAGAGTAAAAAGAAAAAAGAAATAATTGCTCTGAGAGTCCATTGAATTTCAGTAAGTGATTCTTGACTTTGAAAAAAATCCATATCCATTCACACCCTACGTTTTAGATGAAAAGTCAATAATTAGTATCACCTACTAACAATTAATTATAAATGAAGAATGTCCAATGTTTTGAGCAAACTACTCATGATGCAAAAGCATCCACTTTTCTTATTTAAATTCCGCACAGAAAAACTCCATACTGCACAAGGGAGTTTTTCTGTTTTTAGGCTGTATACGATATACAAAGTTAGTTGACATAATGTAGATTATCGGTATTAAAAAAGGACTTTATATCAAAGTCCTTTTCACATTTTATGAACTTAATTAGAGGAGCACTACATGAATTATTTCATATGAAAATCGAGTTTGGAAAATAAATGAGAAGCATTTTAACTTACCTTCCTATAAGGTAACTATACTTTCTAAAAGAAAAGGAGAAATTATTTAGTATATTCATCTCTTTTTATTCTAAGAATTACTTATTATAAGGTAGTATCTTTTGTGGTTGGAGTTACTGACATATGGCCCTGTTGTCCCGGCTTTACAAATATCATAGATACCATTCCAACTATTACAGCAAAAGCAGCTGCAGTAAACATAGCATTATATCCATAAGATGCAACAAGACTGCCTGTTAACGTCGGGGCAATAATAGTAGCTAAGTTGGCAATAAAGTGTGTTACCCCACCGAAAGTTCCGGCTTTATTTGGCTCTGTATCAAGAATAACTGTCCAATATATAGAGTTTGGTAGGTAATTAAATGCGTTACCTATACACATTAATGAAAGTACTGTCGTAGCACTTTCAGCTGTTGGAATTAACATAAAACAAATGGCTGTACAAAACAAACAAACTACCGTAAACCAAGATCTAGCTATACGTAAATTTCCAGTTTTTTCACGTAATTTATCTGAAATTTTCCCGCCTAACAGTCCCGTAATAATAGCTCCTACCCATGGAATCATACCTATATATGAAAGAGATGCTAAGGAATAATTAAATTCATCCTGCAAATATTTCGGAGTCCAAGTAAGTAATAAGATATTCACATATAAAAAGGCAAAATATCCGATAGCATTCATTGTTAAAGTAGAATTTTTAAAGAAATAATACCATGGTACATTTTTTGATATTGTTTCTTCTAATTTTATTTCACCTTCTATTAAATCATTTGAACTCCGAATTTTCCGTAGTTCAATTTCCGAGACCTTTGGATGATCTTCAGGTAAATTTGTAAATACTTTTCTCCATACTAATACCCAAATAAAACCTAGTAAGCCAAGAATAACAAATGTTACTTTCCAATTAGTAAATGTTAAAAGACCTACTACAACTGGAGCGGTAATTAGCGCTCCAATGGGAGTACCTACTAAACCAAGTGCTACTGAGAAACCTTTTTCGTTTGGGGACACCCAGTTTGCCATTGTTCGGTTCATTGTAGATAGGGTAGGACCTTCAGCTAACCCAAATAAAACGCGAAATACTGCAAAACCTGCTAACGCAGAACCACCAAAAAATGTTGCACCTAAGTGACCAGCGAATATCGTTCCTATTTCAAAAATAGACCATGTGGTTCCTGCAAGAATCCACATAAATTTAGGTCCTTTCTTATCTGCTAAAGCACCACCAAATAGTGCTCCAAAAATATATCCGTATCCAAAATACCCCAGAATCGCTCCCCAGCTTATTGGATCTAAATTGAATTCTTGAATAATTTCAGCTTGTGCATAGGATAATGCACCTCTATCTATGTAATTTATAATGGTTATAATAACAATCATAAAAATAATAAAATAACGATAATTATTTTTCATTAATAATTTCTCTCCTCGCTCTCATCATCTAATTTTCTCTGCTGAGATAGAAATTTCATAATAAACTACTAAGTGTTTCTTACTTTCAAAAAGATAGGAAAAAGCAAATGATTACCATTTTATTTTCTTCATGCAAAGCTAATCGAAAACTTCGAGAATATATGAATTTCTCATTTAACAGTGATGCTAGATTTATTACGCAAAGAATCTAAACATACCCTATCTATTGCCTATACTAGTGACTATGAAAGTTGTTTAAATTGATTGCTCTGAATCGTTATTTTTATAAAAAAGGCAATTGCTTTAACAATTGCTGTAATTTCTTATTATCAATCTATTATTTTGGCTAGGGCAAGAAGAGGATGAGATATTTCTTCTTGCCTAACCTATACTTTCAGATTAATCTTGATTGATATTCATCTTAGTCTTTTTTTCTCTTTACTGAATTATCTATCGTTTTATCTAGATCGTAAGACATGACCAGTTATAAACTGTAGCCATGCGTACACCCCAACCTTGACTGTTTCAGCAACTGGTGAATCTTTGCTGGGGTCTAGACAAACAAAATCAATATGCCGAACAATTGGATGCTTACCGATTTCTAACAATGAATCAAACAGCTCAGTTGATGTCATACCGCCAGGGGTGGATGCTGGTACCCCTGGTGCAACGGAAATATCGAGTACATCCATGTCGACTGTAACATAAACAAGGTCAACTTTTGCTGACAACCGTTCAAGCGCTTCTTGAATGGTATTGATAAGACCCTGTTTGCGTGCTTGTTTTAATGTTACCACCTGAATGTGGTGTTTCTCGGCATAATCAATAAGTGGCTTCGCATTAAAATAACCATGCAAACCGATATTGATGACATCCTCTCCTTTAACAACATTGCTATCAATTAATTGGCGGATTGGAGTTCCATTTGCAGGACCTAATTCCTCCGGATCCCGCACATCGAGATGCGTGTCAAGTTGCAAAATTCCAATCGTTTTTTGCTTACAAACTTCTTTGATTCCTCGCACAGCACAAGCCGTTGTAGAATGATCACCGCCAATCATGCATGTGATGGTATGAGGATAGCGTGCCACAAGATATGCTGATGTCTCTTGAATACGTTGATGTGATAAAGGGATATCTGTCGTATGCATTACAATATCCCCTGCATCCGCTACTTGTAGTGCTGTTAAATCGATATTTTCATCTAGGTTGTAGGTGGCAAAGCTTTTCCACATTCTCCGAAATTCCGTCGGATACAAGGAAGCCCCAGACACACTAATTGATGATCTCGAAATTGGCGCTCCGTAAATAATCAGGTCAGGAAGACCTCTTAGTTCATGAAGTGGCTGAATCCACTGATGAACGTAAGCTGTTTCTTCTTTCGATGTGTTCCAAGACCATTCAGGTGTTTGAAGCCATTTCTCACTCATCCTATTCCACCACCTTTACACCTTTTTTCCATACAGCCTTGACATGATTAACTCCGAATAAATATTGTAATTCTTGATAGTTTTTAACATCCCATAAGACGATATCTGCTTGCTTCCCTACTTCCAGTGACCCAACTTTTTCCTGACGATTAATGGCACAAGCTGCATTATATGTTGCTGCCGTCAAGGCTTCTGCTGGAGTAAGTCTCATCAAAATACAAGCTAGGTTCATAACAAGGGGCATAGAAGTCGTCGGTGATGACCCAGGATTGCAGTCAGTGGAAATAGCTACAGGTACTCCTGCATCAATCATCTTTCTTCCCGCCGCAGCTTCTTCGCGTAGATATAATGCTGTAGCTGGTAATAAGCAAGCAATAGTCCCAGCTTTCGCCATAGCATGTATACCTTCATCTGATGCTTTTAATAAATGCTCAGCTGAAACAGCTCCTATCTTTGCAGCCAACTCAGCTCCCCCATAAGGTTCAATTTCATCAGCATGTATTTTAGGCACTAACCCATATTCTTTTCCAGCTTCTAATATCCGTTTTGACTGCTCGGGGGTAAAAACACCTTTCTCACAAAAAACATCGTTAAACTCAGCCAAGTTTTCCTCAGCTACTATTGGCAGCATTTTATCAATTAAATAATCAACAAATTCGTCTTCTTTTCCTTTAAATTCCGGAGGTACGGCATGAGCTCCCATAAAAGTAGGTACAAGATCAATTACATGTTTTTGTTGTAATTCTTTCATTACACGCAATTGTTTAAGCTCAGTTTCCAGGTTCATGCCATAGCCACTTTTACTTTCTACCATCGTAACTCCATGAGCGAGAAATGAATCGAGACGACTCATTGTTTGTTCTAGTAATTCTTCTTCTATTGCCTCTCGTGTCATACGGGTTGTTGCATGAATTCCTCCACCCGCGTTCATAATGTCCATATATGTCGCACCTTCAAGGCGCATTTCAAACTCACGTTCACGACTTCCCCCGTACACAACATGTGTATGAGGATCCACAAGCCCAGGCGTAACTAAATGATTAGAAGCCTCCACAACGTCCGCTGTATGCAATTTCTCTGCATACCGTTTTTCCAGATCATTTGTTGTACCGACAGCCTGAATGATTCCATTCTCTATCCACAAACTACCATCTTCGATTAGTCCAAGTTCTGACATAGCTTCTTTTGAGCGTGGACCTTTCCCTTTACCTTCAAGCGTAGCAAGCTGAGTCGCATGTTTAATCCAGATTGGTTTTGTCATTACTGATCAGTCCCTTTATCAAGCATTGGAATGTTAATCCCTTTTTCACGAGCTGTTTTCTTTGCCAATTCATATCCCGCATCAGCGTGACGTACTACCCCCATACCTGGATCAGTTGTCAGCACTCGCTCAATGCGTGCTTCCGCTTCCTTCGTACCATCTGCCACAATAACTACTCCTGCATGTAAAGAGTAGCCCATTCCGACGCCGCCTCCATGGTGTACGGAAACCCAAGTAGCACCGCCCACTGCGTTTATCATCGCATTTAAAATTGGCCAGTCTGAAACCACATCTGATCCGTCTTTCATAGCTTCTGTTTCACGGTTTGGTGAAGCAACAGAGCCAGAATCCAAGTGGTCACGTCCAATCACAACTGGTGCTTTTAACTCGCCACTAGCTACCATATCATTTAGGATTTTTCCAAAACGAGCACGCTCTCCATAGCCTAACCAGCAAATACGGGAAGGGAGACCCTGAAATTGAATTTTTTCCTGTGCCATACGAATCCAGTTACATAAATGTTCATTATCACTAAATTCACGTAAGATAGCCTGATCCGTTTTATAAATATCCTCAGGATCCCCTGACAATGCTACCCAGCGAAAAGGACCTTTTCCTTCACAGAATTGCGGACGAATATAGGCTGGAACGAATCCAGGGAAGTCAAAGGCATTATCTACGCCCTCATCTTTTGCAATCTGACGAATATTATTACCATAATCGAATGTTACGGCGCCTTTTTCCATCATCTCAAGCATTGCTTTCACATGTGTTGCCATCGAAGCTTTTGAACGTTTTACGTATTCTTCAGGGTTAGATTTTCGTAATTCTGCTGCTTCTTCGAGTGACATTTCTGAAGGAATATATCCATTCAATGGATCGTGCGCTGATGTTTGATCTGTTAATGCATCCGGGATAAAATTGCGTGCAATCATTTCCGGTAAAAGTTCAGAGGCATTGCCTAATAGACCGATTGATAAGGCTTTTCCTTCCTTTTTTGCTTCTTCGGCCAAACGGATTGCTTCATTCAGTGAATCCGTTTTTACATCTGTATAACGAGTCTCAATTCGTCGATCAATCCTTGTCTCATCAACATCAATACCAATGCAGACACCACCATTCATCGTGACAGCAAGAGGTTGAGCTCCACCCATACCGCCAAGACCCGCCGTTACAGTGATAGTACCTTTGAGTGTATTATTGAAATGTTGTTTCGCAAGCTCTGCAAATGTTTCATACGTTCCTTGCACAATTCCTTGAGAACCAATATAAATCCAGCTACCCGCTGTCATTTGTCCATACATCATTAACCCTTTTTTATCAAGCTCATGAAATGTATCCCAATTTGCGTAAGCTGGTACAATATTCGAATTTGCAATTAGTACGCGTGGTGCATCCTGATGGGTTTTAAAGATAACTACTGGCTTACCTGACTGAATAAGTAGCGTTTCATCCTCTTCTAACTTTTTCAAAGATTGAACAATTGCATCAAATGATTCCCAGTTTCGAGCTGCCTTCCCAATTCCTCCGTATACAACAAGTTCCTCTGGATGCTCAGCCACATCAGGGTCTAAATTGTTCATTAACATTCGAAGTACGGCCTCTTGTTGCCATCCTTTTGTATGTAATTCAGTACCTTCATAACGTACCACTCTGCCTTTTGTAAACGTATTCATTTCTTCTACCTCCTTATGTGTTTATATTAATTTTATAGCAAAAATTCTGATAATTTATTATAATTTAATGATTTTTTTATAAAATATTTCTAACTTATTCTCTTTATCTGTCATTTTTATAAATGGTTTCAAAATACATTTTATTTATAATCCAATTAAAAACGATTCAGTATATACTGAATCGCCTTTTTTATAATCCAGATCGGTAAGCTGATGGGATGCATGCCTCAATCTGTTTGAATTTAGTATTAAAATAAGTTTGGTGAGAATAGCCGGTTAATCGTGCAACTTCCTCCAATGATAAATCTGTTTCTCGCAATAGACGTTTAGCCTCTCGAATCCGTACCTGATGCAACGTCTTGCGAAAAGACTGGCCGGATTCAGCTGCAAAGCGACGGCTGAGGGTACTCTTATTGATACGAAGTGCATCAGCACACGCTGCTAAATTCCACTGCGCATCCCAATAGTTAGACTCAATCAACTCCTTTGCTTTCTCAACCAATGTTCGTGATCCTTCCTGCATTTGCTCAGGATTCTGCTGAAGCAAACGGGTTATAAACATAAGCAGTCCTTGGACAATTTGATAAATGACTGGCTTATGGACAATTTGTTGAAAAACTTCATGATAGAGTGTTTCCCAGTCTGCACTTTGAAGATTGTGTGACTTCATATATCGGCGAATCTGCGCGAGCACACTCGTAAGACGAACACGAACGTTTTCTGGATCGGGATATGGCTGCTGAAAGGTTAAAAATTCACGCTCCACCCAATCCCGAATGGCTTTTATATCTCTTTTTTCAAGCATTTCAATCCACTGTCGTTGTTCCAAAGGAGTAAGAAAGGGGTCCATTTCCTGAGGGAGCATTTGTTCATTTTCCACTAAAACAATATCATAGCCTTCGAAAAAAACTAGCCTTGTTAACTCACGTATTTGCTGATAGGCTTTTTTTAGCGAATCACCTGAGGAAGTTTCCTTAATTACAATAGTAAGGGGTTCATTCATAAGGTCTTTCCAATATGCAAGAAATGCGTGGTATTCCTCCTTGAACACTTCAATCCCTTGGGTTTCCCGTACGCATACAATAAAATCCGATAGAGCAAATATACGATGCTTTCCAGTAAAAGAATAACGTTGCAATGCATCGTATACTAATGGAAGTGTTTCTGGATAGGGAGTTAAAAGTGCGACCATTGTTATCGGACTAACGAGTTTTCGCTCTGTCAGGAAAAGGTCAGGATAATCGATGGGAAGTGAACCGGCTTCTTCTGTTGCCCTATTCTCAAAGTAACGACGATCATTTCGCAACTGATAGCGCAGTTGTTGAACATGTTTGATTAGATCTGACGGAGAAAACGGACGGAATAAAACATCTTCTGCACGAAAACGGAGCGCACGATAAGCAGTTTGGAAGATTCGCTCAGATGAAATCCCTAACCAGCGAATTCTATTTTGTTGCATCACCTTACCAAATCGTTCACTCTCATCCTTCCACCCGTCCATATCTAGAATAACAAGCTCAGGCTTCTGCTTTTTTATACCACTTTCAAATTCCTCTATTGTATTCCATGAAACCAATCGAACTCCAGTAAAATGGGACTCTACCAACCACCGAATTCCTTGAGCTTCTAATTCATCTTTTGCTATCAAATGCATTTCCATGCTGTTACACCTTCTTTTTTTGCCCTTTTCTTTCATCATAGCAAATGTAATCGTATATTGAACTCATTTTATATTTCTAGAGAATAATTAGTATATGTCCTTCCCGTTTTTATAAATAAGAAGACAGGAGATATGATATATTTACATGAATAAACACAAGGTTTGATACTGAACTGGTGATAACTAATAGGTGTATCTATGAAATACAAGATTATACTTTTTAATGTTGGTGACTCATTGTTTGACTTCAGTATCTCGAAAAAAGCCCTATATAAAATCTTTATGAAATTCAGGTTTTTCATGGGATTAGTGGATTATAAAGTCGGCTATCAAGAAATTAGGAAGGTTTTATGAGAAAAATCAAATGGTAGAATTATCACTTTATCAAAACTAGGGATAGAGAAGTTTAAAACGGACTCCCTTAAAAAATACATTTTTTAAGGGAGTCCATTTTCTATGAAACTCCTATTCAAAGTAAAAGAGATACTCATCCTTTTTTTATTGTGATAGCGTTGATAACCAAACAGACAGATCTGTTTTGAAATATGTGTTTGTTTTGATTAAAGCACCATTGCAGCAATAATACCGAAAATCATCAAAGGGATGCCAAAATGTAAAAAGGTTGGCACACATGTGTCCCAGATATGATGGTGCTTTCCATCTGCGTTCAGTCCTATTGTTGGGCCAAGAGTACTGTCTGACACTGGTGAGCCTGCATCCCCAAGTGAACTAGCAGTACCGATTAATGCGGCAGTCGCCAATGGAGAAAAACCTACTGTTGTGCAGATTGGAACAAATAAGGCAGCGATAAGGGGAATTGTTCCAAACGAAGAACCAATGCCCATTGTAATTAACAGACCAACCGTAATCATTGCGATGGCAACGATTATTTTATTATCTCCTAGTATTCCTATTGTGGACTGCACCAGGTCCTCAACAGCGCCGGTCTCTTTTAAAATCGTCGCATACCCTGAAGCAATTAACAATACGAATGAAATCATCCCCATCATCATAATCCCTTCATTTACAATTTTTTCTCCTTCTTTAAACGGGACAATAGTAAACAAAAACATAAGAATAATTCCTGTCAGTGCTCCTAGAACAAGTGAGCCTGTCACAAGTTGCACGATAAAGGCACCTATAATCGCAATAATAGTAAGGAAATGACACAATGTAAATGACAATTTCGTCTCTTCTGTTGCCGCCACCTCGTTAATAGCATCCTGTTTGTCATCAAATAGCTCACGATCTTTGCGATAAGAAATAAAAATTGCAATGAACAACCCTGCAATCATTCCAAGACTTGGTATGAACATTGCATATGTAACAGATGGAAGAGCAATGTCTACGCCGCTCGCTTTCATTTCATCCGTAATAATCCCATGGTAGATCAAACCGAATCCAGCTGGAATCATCATATACGGTGCCTTTAATCCAAATGTTAATGCCACAGCGATGCCTCTACGATCGACCTTCATTTTATCAAATAAGTGAAGCAAAGGTGGAATTAAAATCGGGATAAACGCAATGTGTATCGGAACAGCATTTTGGGATAAACAAGCGATTCCGGCAATCGTCAGCAACATAATTGAACGTTTTCTTTTTAAAACGCTTACAATTTTTTTCACAAGAAATCCTGTAATTCCCGAATAACTAACCATAACGGCAAATATTCCGAGCAGAACATAACTTAATGCCGTGTTTGCTTGTCCTCCCATTCCGGATATAAGCATATTCATCGTTTCAGTTAGAGTCAAACCTTCCATCAAACCAGCAACACCAGCAGCTATTAGAAGGGCCAGCATCACATTGATACGAAGAAGACTTAATATCGTCATAACAATAACTGAAATTACTACCGCATTGAACATCAGATCACCCTTTCAGTTTTGGAGGTGTTTATTATTTTAAGTTAAAAGTATGAAAATTGAATTTTCTAATTATTTTTAAAATATCAAAAAATAGGAACTGCACGCCTTCGGTGTATCAAACATAAACACCGAGCGACGCTGTTCCCTTGATATCTTACTTTCCTGACGTGTTAGCTCTTATTTATAATCACTTTGTTTAACTTGATGTTTAGATGCTTACTTTTTTATGTTAAACCCTTTCCTCAACGATTGCTCCCTTTTCAAACTTTTTAATCTCGTCAATTGAAAAGGCATTTCTCATCCAGTTTTCAGCCTCTACGATATCGTTTGAAAATACTCGGTCCTTCTCGATGAACGGAATTCGCTTACGACCTTCCTCTAGCACGCTTTTCGTCGCTGGTGCCATACCATCTGCACCTCTAATTTCGACTGCCTGCATCGCACAAATAGATTCTATTGCAAGTACCCGTCTCGTATTAGAGACAATTTGATAGGCATGTCTTGAACCAATGGTTCCCATGCTGACATGGTCTTCCTGGTTTGCTGAAGACGGGATCGAATCGACGCTTGCCGGATGGGCGAGCGTTTTATTTTCTGACACGAGTGAAGCAGCGCAATATTGCATAATCATCGCTCCGGACTGAAGCCCCGGCTCAGGGCTTAAAAATGGCGGCAAATCATTCAGTTGCGGGTTTACAAGTCGCTCAATTCGACGCTCAGAAATGTTGGCCAATTCAGCAATTGCGATACCGAGAAAGTCCATCGCCAAGGCAATTGGCTGGCCGTGGAAGTTCCCGCCAGAGATTACCTTTTTCCCTCCGTCAAAAATCAACGGATTATCTGTTGCTGCATTCATTTCGATTTCTAGTTTTTCTTTGACATAGTTTAATGTTTGCCACGTTGCTCCGTGAACTTGGGGAATACAACGAAGCGAATAGGCATCTTGCACGCGTATTTCCCCTTGCCTTGTTGTTAATTTACTTCCTTCCAAAAGCCCCCGCATCCGTTTGGCGACTATAATTTGTTCTGGATAACCACGTGCAATATGAACATCCTCATCAAATGCATCAATAATACCTTTTAATCCTTCAATTGTCATCGCTGCAATCGCTTCCGATTGGTAAGCGAGCTTTTCTGCTTCCAAATACGTCAACACACCCATTGCCGTCATCGCTTGTGTTCCATTGATTAACGCCAATCCTTCTTTTGCAGTAAGGGTAATCGGAAAAATACCTTCTGTCGTCATTGCTTCAAGGGCATTCGTCCGATTACCTTTATAAAATACTTCTCCTTCACCAAGAAGAGGGAGAACAAGATGGGATAGTGGTGCTAAATCACCGCTTGCCCCAAGAGAACCTTGTTGTGGAATAACAGGATGAATATCTGCATTCACAAAATTAAGCAACTGTTCTATTACAACTTTTCTCACTCCCGAAAACCCTTTTAACAAGGCATTTGCTCTTAGTACTAACATTGCTCTTGAAACAAGTTCTGGAAATGGATCTCCAACCCCGCAAGCGTGTGAGTGAATCAAATTCAATTGCAATGATTCAACATCATTTGGGTCAATCAATACATCGCTGAATTTCCCAAACCCAGTCGTTATTCCATAAACAACCCTGTTTTCTTTAACGATTTGTTCCACCGCTCTACGGCTTTCTTCAACACGCTTCCAACTATCGTCCGAAGCCGTTACCTTCTCACGGTTAAAAAGAATGTTGTTCATTTCTTCTAATTTAAGAGAATTTCCTGTTAATACTACCATAACGCCACCTTCTTTCTTTGTACTTTACTTTAATGAAGCAAAAAGAAAATAGGAGACCATACTAAAGAAATCATGCGACTTCTTCAGTACAGCCCCCTATTCACTAAATGCTCTGGGCTAAAAACTAATAAGCTATTTAAATGTGATTAATACCAAGACCTAACGTCTCATGTTCTAATCCTTTAATTGGTGCCCCAATCGTTCCGTAGATTGCGACAGCCAACCACTCTCCCTCTGTTTCATCCTCATAAGGATTACCACGTACAACGGCAAAGCGTAATCCCACGGTCCGCATAACCGAACCTAATTGCATTTGTCCTCGAGTAATCCCGTAAAGCGCTTCCATAATTGCGTGATATAGAGAATGGGTTTCTCGGTAAACATTATCTTTAATAATCCCTTGCTGCTTGGCAGCAGTTTCTATAGCTGCGACAACTTTTTGCGATTCCATTGAACCTACTTTCCCACTACAGCTTTTCCAGTTCAATTGATTCGTAATCTTTTCCTGTTCGTTCCGATCGTCCGTCAGTACAAGCAAAGTAGCATGACGTCCAATACGATGTTCTTTTTTTAATGCCATAAGCTACAACTCACTATTCCTATTTATCTACTTTACTAATGACTAATCTCTATTTGCATCATAGAGCAAATTCTTGGGGGTGTCAATAAATAGTTTTTTTAAATTATCTATTTGTTCCGTTAATTAATAACGAAGGACACTTATTATAACATGGGTTGTCCTCAGTAAGAAGTTGTCCTACAACATACAAGAGAGAAGCACTGCTGCACTTTTCTTTTTACGAAAACACCATTTCCTAAATTCCATTCTAATACTTAGAGATTCTATAATGTTCAGATGTTATGAAAAATTCCTTTTAACATATGCTTTAATTTCAAGATTGCTATGCTCTTTTTCCATTGTTACAGTTGCAACAGTGTTATGCAGTACATTTTTGCAAAATATAGGCGTATATAATTATGCATTCCTATTTTAAATAATATTGGAAATAAACAACCGAAAAGTCCTCATAATTAATAGAATCTGAGGACTTTTTAACACGACGTAACAGTATATTTATATAAACTAACATGTCTAATTACAATGTATTGCAGAAAGTATACAAGGCCTCAACATTTTTTGATTATAAATAATATTCAGTGGAGGTGTATGGATATGGACTGGCAAAGTATTGCATTGACGATGGCTGGAGTCATCGGCGGTGGCACGGCGGTGGTTCATGGAATGCTAATGCAACGGCTGATAATAAGGCCGCTTGAGGCGGTTTTTGTGGCGGATGGGCGGATATCTGCGCCATTGCAAAGGCTCGTGCTGTTGCTTCTGCATTTCACCACACTCAACTGGTTACTCAGTGGGCTCGCCTTAATTGTCGCCGCAATCTGGTTCGAACAGAATGTAAGGCTCGCGACAGGCCTACTTGCTGGCAGCTCTTTTCTGTATGCTGCCAGCATTTCTCTTTGGGTTATGCGCCGCCCCCATCCTAGCTGGATCTTGATGACCGTTGCGTTTATACTGATCGTCTTGGGACTAACGCCGGTTTAGAGATCATTTTTTTCTTCGTCCTTACTGTTAATAGTTAACCCCAAAAATGGAGCGCTAAACTGGCGCTCCGTTTAGGTTTCGTTTACAGCATTCATGGATAATCTTAATCCCGATTATGCAAAGGAATTAAGACTTAGGGAAGAGAACGCTGTTTTAACGGAGAGAACAGAGGAAAAAAGAAAAGCATTAGTAAATATCTTTATTTTAAATTTGTATACCCTATTCATTCCTAGTTAACATAACATACAGTATCAGAAACCTTTACTTAGGATATGGTAGCAGGGAAAGTAATCCTACAAACAAGCCATGGTTGGTATGAATATCATACCAATCTCTAATTATCATAATGAGTGTTATAGGTAGAAAAAAGGATCTCTAATTAGAGATCCTTTTTTCTACTTCTGGTGCTCCATAATCGCTTTTGATAGTTAAGAAATGGAATTAAAACTCTTCTCTAGTTGATCTGTTTCTCAAATCCAAATTTAGCTATCTGGAAAAAATTCAGACCATTAGTGAACCACGAAAACCCCTTGTAGCATAGTAGGATTCTGCTCCATTGTGATACACGAAGACGTGACCATAGCGACGATCGCAAAAAAGTGCACCGCCAAGTTCTCTAATATCAGTGGGGGTTTGCACCCAACTCGACGTTTTTATATCGAAATTTTCAAGTTCCTGCAACGCTCGATATTGTTCTTCAGTCAAAAGTTCTATGCCCATAGAAGCTGCCATATCAATCGCGTTATTTTCAGGCTTATTTTTTTTTCTTGACTCTAGCGCTTTATGGTCGTAACAAACACTTCTACGGCCTTTAGGACTTTCCACTGAACAGTCACAAAAAGTGTATTCGTCCTTCTTTTTATCATAGCCAACAACATCTGGTTCACCGCCAGTTCTTTCCATTTCGTTGAGTGACCAAAGTTTTTCAGTATTTGCATCCAGCTTTGCTTGGACTTTAGCCCATTCGATGTCTTTATGGCGGTTCATATTTTTCTCAAAACGGTCTTTCAATACTGTGAGTAATTCTGCACTTTGTTCTTGTGACAACTCCTTTTTATCAATGATTTCATTTCTCTTTGTCATGTTAGTTCCCCCTTATTGTTTTTACTCCTAATGGCTTAAATATAATTTTCTTTTAATAATATACAAGAACACGATCTAATTTCCTCTATTTGGCGACATAATAAGGACTATAATTATCAATAAGTTCGTGTGTCTCAGGATTAATATTGCTCTGAATCTTAAAAATGGATGTGGCAGAAAATAATCAAAAAGCTATGTAAGGGCACACTTAGATCATCGAGCACCATATCAGGATACATCCAGAACCTTGTTTGGGATTCTAACAATCAATCTCATAACCTATTAATAAGAATTTGAAATAGTGGTAAGTAAAGAAGCTCCCAATGCTTGAAGCACTAGGAAGATAACCTTTAGATATGAATATATCATCGGTATGTTTGAGTGTGTAACGTATACTTATTGATTTTCTCCTTGTTTGGTTTATAGCCAATTCCCGGTGAAGTTGGGACCGAAATTATTCCATTTTCAACAGTGACTTCAGGCTCAATGATGTCTTCGGCCCAATAGAGCGATGATGCAGCAGTATCACCAGGCAAAACAAAATTTGGCAGTGAAGTAATAGCAATATTGTGCGCCCTACCAATACCAGTCTCTAGCATTCCTCCACACCAAAGTGGAATCCCATGTTCTTGGCACAAATCATGGATTTTCTTGGATTGCGTTAGACCTCCTACACGACCAATTTTAATATTAATTATCTTACAGCTCCCTAATTTAATAGCCTTCCTGGCATCCTCTAGTGAATGAATACTTTCATCCAAACAAATAGGGGTTTTTAAAATCGCCTGCAGATTCGCATGGTCAATGATATCATTATAGGACAGTGGCTGTTCAATCATCATTAAATCGTAGTCATCCAAAGCAGCTAACCTTTTCATGTCCTGAATTGTATATGCTGAATTTGCATCTGCCATTAGAGGAATATTAGGGTACACTTTACGCACACTATCAATTAGTTCAACATCCCAGCCTGGTTTAATCTTTAATTTGAATCGTTTATATCCTTCTTCAAGACGTGATTCGATTATATTAAGTGTCTGATCAATTGAGTTCTGGATTCCGATACTCACGCCCACTTCTATTTCAATTTTATTTCCCCCTAAAGCCTTTGAAAGAGAAACATTTTGCTTTTTCGCGTACAAATCCCAAACTGCCCCTTCTAAAGCTGCTTTAGCCATATAATTACCTCGAATATGATTAAAATATTTCTCCGAGAGTTCATCAGGGTGCCTTATTTCATTCTTCAATAAAATAGGAATTAAATAGTCTTCAAGAATATGCCAGTTTGTTTTTAAGGTTTCCTCATTATACAGGGGATCTAGCATAGCAACCGATTCCGCCCATCCAGAAATACCATCATCACTTATAACCTCAATAAGAATAAGTTCTCTATCATATTCTGTTCCAAAGCTGGTTGTAAAAGCGTGCAACAAGTCCAGCTTCAAATGGCGCAAAATTACTTCTTTTATTTTCATTTAACCCACTCCCCTTTTCTCATATAACTATCCATTACTTCTTGGAACACACATAAAACTGAACAGGCATTTCTTCCTCAGAATTTCTGATAAAGTCCGTCACCTGCCAACCTTGCTTTATCAGCTTGCTAAAAATCCCCCTTGTTACTAATCGCCATTTTCTTGCCGCTTCCATGTTGCCCTCTTTTAAAGCCCTAAAGTCCTTCGGAATGGCTACAAAGGCTTTGGTATATTCCTGTTCAGGTAGAGGAAGGCTGAAAGAAGGAATAGGTAATCCTTTTTCATTAACTTTCCACTGGATTAGTGATTTCTCTTGTACAAACTCTATATCGGTTTCTTTCCATTGATAGCTCTTTTCTTTCTTTTGAAGAACAGACCACTCAACGAGAAAACGATCCGAAGGAATTCCATTATTTAAAAGGTCATCCATCTCTCCGTAACAGTTTTCCATATAAGTGGTACAGATGCCTCCAAGCTTGGTGATATTTAAATAAGCATTAATACTTTCTAATGGATCATATGTCCAAGTAATATGGGAATAGCCGAGCTTGATTGCTTCTTTACGCTGCGCTTGCTTTAGCTTTTCGCCAATTCCATTGTTGCGAAACGTTTTATCAATGCCTAGCATATGAGAACAAAGATACACGGATTGCCCATTGAATCCTGGAAAACTATATTGAAATCCAACCAGCTTCCCATTACAGTATGCGCCTAACATTACCCCCCCATTTTTTACGACTGTTACTGTCTGATGCGTAGGAGTGGAGTCATGCTCTCCCCAAATATTTGATTCCAACTTTCTTACATCTTCGAGCTCTTGAACTGTATGAAGAGAGCGAATTTCAATTTCTTGTATGTTCATCATGATCAACCTCCATAAAATATTTATTCCCGATTGAAATTAGCTTCCTGCAATGGGACCATTTTGGTTTTTTTTATAATCTTGTAACCAAGATATAATAGTAAAAATAGTGGCAATCCGATATATGAAACTAGCACTCCGTACCAGTCAATTTCGGGTCCGGTAAAAGCTGAATAGTTTTGACCTAGTATAGTAACAAGACATAACACAGTGGATAAAATAGGACCAAGCGGAAAAAACTTTGAAACATACGGTAACTTATTTAAATCTCTACCTTGTGCTATATATGCTTTTCGGAAACGGTAATGTGTAATCGAGATTCCTAACCAGGATAAAAATCCTGATAAACCGGCTGCATTTAGTAACCAAGTGTAAACTGCCCCTTCTCCAAAAAAAGAGGTTAGAAAAGCGGCCATTCCAATAATGGTAGATATATAAATCGCATTCACCGGAATACCACCTGTATTAAGTTTTTTTAGAAAAGCAGGAGCTTTACCCTCTTCGGCTAATACCCAAAGGACACGTGAAGCGCCATACATAGCAGAGTTTCCTGCGGATAAAACTGATGTAAGAATAACTGCATTCATGACTGAAGCAGCAACAGCAATTCCTGCATTTTGAAACACAAGTGTAAAAGGACTCATTGCAACATTTTCAATATCTGAATTTAATAAGCGAGGGTCATTGTAGTTAATCAAGAATCCGATTACAATAATCGCCAATATATAGAACAATAATATTCTCCAGAAGATTTGCTTAATCGCTCTGGGAATATTTTTTTCGGGATTCTCACTCTCACCTGCTGTAATACCTACTAATTCTGTACCTGTAAACGAAAACCCAACAATCATAAAAACGCTTAATATTGATAAGAAACCTCCTTTAAAGGGGGCTTCTCCTTTTGTGAAATTTTCAAATCTTCCTGCACTTCCACTCATAATACCAAATATCATCAAAATCCCTACTATAATAAAAATAACAATCGTTATAACCTTAATGATTGCAAACCAATATTCAGATTCTCCATATCCTTTGACAGATAGTATATTTAATCCGAATATAAGTGCGAGAAATAAAACACTCCATATAATACCTGGTACATCAGGCAGCCAATACTTCATAATAAGGGATGAAGCAGCTAATTCAAGGGCTACAACAATAGCATTGTTATACCAATAGTTCCATCCAATCGCAAATCCTAAAGCTGGATCAACAAATCTTGATGTGTAGGTACTAAAAGATCCTGTGACTGGAATAAAAGCGGCCATTTCACCTAAACTTGTCATTAAAAAATACACCATAATTCCAGCAATGAGATAAGCAACTACTGCACCACCGGGTCCAGCTGTATTAATGATGGAGCCACTAGCTAAAAATAAGCCTGTTCCAATGGTTCCACCGATTGCAATCATAGAGAGGTGTCTTGTTTTTAGCTTTCTCTCCAAATGTGTTTCATTCGAACTGGTTTGTATGTTGCTTTTATTATTAGACAAGGGATTTTGCATATAACACCTCTTTCTTTACTTTTTATAAGCTTTATTCTTCCGAGGCTAATAGTATTGTTTGGGTCAATATTTTTGTGCCATAATGAAGGGCTTCTAAATTAAACTCCATCTGCGGATGATGAAGTCCAGGTTTTAGCCCACACCCTAGTCCAATCATGGTCGCTGAAACTCCTTGGTTCTTGGCGGTATAAAAGTGGAAATCCTCACCTCCATGGGAAATGCAGACTGGAATGATGTTTTCCTTGCCGAGAACACGAGCTATAGCACTTTTGGTTATTTTGATAGCGTTCTCATTAGTGACTGCCGCAGGAACAAATTCTTTCATATAACTAGATATAGCTACACCTGTTTGTTGCTTTGTTTGCTCAAAAATCTCATTTGCATAATCATTGAGTTTATTCATAACCTCATTTGTTTGTGCTCGTACATCAATAGAGAACGACGCCGTTTCTGGAATAATGTTTGATGCTTTATTTTCCGTTTGAAGTTGAGTCATTTTAATGGAGTAGGGAGTTTCATTTGGTAAATATAAATAAATCTGTTGCAACTTTTGAACAAGTAAAGCTGCTGCTTCAATCACATTGATCCCCTCTTCTGGGCGTGAAGCGTGGGCCTGCACCCCTTTAATCGTTCCTCTTATCGTTTCGGCAGCCCCGTGGACAATGACTGGGGAAGCTTTTCCATAAGGTACTTCCTTATCGGGGCGTAAGTGCAACCCAAATAAGTATGTAACTTCTTCTAAGGCACCGTCTTCTATCATTTTAAGGGCACCTTCGCCCTTTTCCTCTGCAGGCTGGAATATGAAACGGAGAGTATATTTAGGCTGAATGCCACTTTGAGAAATGGCTAAGGCTGTATATAAAACCATTGCGCTGTGAGCATCATGCCCACATGAATGATTAGGTTTCAACTCCCCATCTACTTCTTGAACAAGCGCATCCATATCGGCCCTTAATGCAACAACTCTATTCAGCCGGCCAGGTATTTCAGCAACAATCCCATAATGTTCTTGAAATGTTTTCACTTTTAATCCAGCCTCTTTCAAAGACTTCAATAGGTAATCTGATGTTTTTTTCTCTTGCCAGCTAGGCTCTGCCAAAGAATGAAGATCACGGTACGTCTTTATTATGAAATCTCTATGGTTATCAATATATTTAATTGGATTTATCATAAATACTCCTTTCTATTCGACGAATACTTCATAATTCGAATACAGTTTTTCTAATTTTTGTTGATGTATCTGGATTCGTTTTTTGTCTTTCTCATAAATACCGGCAATCACTAAATCTAGTAAACTAATCACGGATGCAATGGAGTTCATGCCAGTTTCAACATTTTCTTCTGTTGTTAAAGTAATAGTAGAAATACGCCCAACAGGGGAGAGAAGACGATCTGTAACGGAAATTAGGCTAATTCCCTGTTTTCTCGTGCACTCTGCAATTTTTAACGTTTCTTTTGCGTATCTTGGAAAAGAGAAAACAACAACAACAGACTTCTCCGTAAGGTTGGAAAACTTTTCGAAAAAGTCCCCTGTTAGCGAGCATAAACTTACATTCCCTCTTATAGAACCTAGAGCATGGGAAAACCAATGGGCAGCCACATGAGAAATTCCATGACCCGCAATTAAAATTTGATCAGCCTCTATTAAGGTGTCGACTGTTCTCCAGATATTCTTGACACTCATTGGATTTAAAAGATGCCCTAAAATATGAATTTCTTTTTCAATTACTTTCGTAAATGTATCCTTCTCTTCCTTAGAGTGATTGATTACTTCTCTAGTAGTTGTACTCATTTTATTTTGTTGAATCTGTTGTTTTTGAATTCTGGACTGTAGTTTACTAAAACCTTCAAACCCTAACGCATAAGAAAAACGAATTACTGTTGTCTCGCTAACCTCCGCCTCCCTTCCAATTTGATAGGCGGTTTGATAAGTGGCTTTATCAAGATTTCCAATCAAATAGGTAGCTACTTTCTTTTGTCCTGCAGATAATTGTGTAAACTTTTCTTTCACTAAATTCTCGAATAAAATCTGTTCCACTTACACTGACCCTTTCACTTATGAAGTTTATACTTCATTTTTTATAAAAGGTGCATCTTATGCACCAGTTAGATATAACTTACCACAATTAAATTGAATTGAGAATGAAAATTCTGATTCTTCTAATTTAAAATAAAAATATTTATATTAGATTTTAAATCAGACAGGGATTTCTATTTCTCATATATTGCTACTAAGGGTTAAGAATTAAATGATTAACCTCCGTCCCATTAATTATATAAATCAGAACCCTTAGCGCAACTAAGGGTTCTAATCTGTTACTACATTTTATAGTATTCTTTTCATCTGTTTTTAGCCTTTGACCTATTTATGTTATACAGAGTGAAATTCTGATTTGTTATAGAGAGTGAACCATTCCGTAAAGAATCTAGAATTAGCAAGCCTAGCCAAAAATGTTCCTCCATTATTATCTTTAAAATTTAATGACCATCTTTATATTGAATTGAAGTAAGTTTCCCCTCTTTCAACCCCTGTTGCCCTTTGGGAAAACAAAAAAATTTGTTTCTCTTTTTTCGAATAAAATCAAAAAACTTTGCCTTCTCAAAAACAAAATAAAAGGACGTCTTGAAGACGTCCTTTTAGGGATAGAGGGAGCTAACGTCCCATTTGCGGCAAAGCAAGTAACACTTAATGATTATTATTTGTAAATAAAGGGAAATTTCAAGAAGTACTGATAGATATACTTTCCTTATAACACTCTTTAGTTACATTAGAGAGAATTTCTATGCCTCTCATGATATCATCATCTGTGGCTGTAAGGCTTATTCTAATACACTCCCTAGCATGCATGGAAACAGCATAACTATCGTGAAAAAAAGAATTACCAGGTACAACAATTAAGTTCTGTTCCTTTAATTTATTATAGAATTCCTTATCCTCCAATGGAAGATTTTCTAACCATAGCCAACTGAAAAGTGAACCCTCTGCACAATGTAGAAACCAAGGTATATCATCAGGCATAAATATAGTTAAAGCTTTTTTCAGAGTTAAATACTTTTGTTTATAGTGTTCCCGTATATACTTAACAGAGATAAAAGGGAGTTGACCATTTTGAAGTGAATCAGCAACCATTCTTTGTCCTAATCTGGATGAATGGATTGATATATTTGATTGAAATGCTTCCATCACCTTTATATATTGGGGTTTTCCTATAGCAATTCCAATTCTTTCCCCTGGTAAACCTGCTTTTGAAACACTCATACAATGGACAATATTGTCCGTTAATATAGGGTTCATATCAACAAAATTAATCGCTGGAAAAGGAGGTGCATATGCAGAATCAATCAATAACGGAATATTTAATTCACTGCATACATTTGAAATAAATAAAATATCTTTCTCTGATAGAACATTTCCACATGGATTGTTAGGGCGCGATAATACCATAGCTCCAATGTCTCTATTCTCCATGACCCTTTCTAGGAAACTTTCTTTATCTAACTCGTAACGAAATGTATGATTATCTATTTTTGTAATAAGAGGAGGAATCCCTTCAATAATGTTTTTTTCTAATGCAACACCACTATAGCCAGCATAGTCGGGTAACATAGGTATTAGAGCACGTGTTAAATCATTCTTATCATTAGTACCACAAAATGAGTTTAGAGCTAGGAAGAATAAATTTTGACTACCAGATGTTATGAGAATATTTTCACGTTCCAATTTAACGTCATAGTTATTATAAAAATATTCTCTAATACAATCTATTAGTTCATAAGTTCCATAACTAGAACCATACTTACTAACAATATTCCCCAATTCACCGTTGTTGAGAATATTGCTTAAAGAATCTTCCCACATCTTATAAACTTCAGGTAAAAGTGTTGGATTTCCAGCACTTAAATTGATATATTTACTAGGATCTGAGTTAAGAACTTCTTGAATATCATGCATAATTGCCCTAACCCCTACTTTATTCATCATCTTCTGTCCAATTTTACTAAGTTTTAAATCTGACAAGATTATACCAACTTTCTATATTGTTCCTGCATTAAATTTTAAATAAGGCACATTAACATTTTGATTTTCTTGATAAATAAAGTAGTTTTCAGGAATAATGAATTTATCATTATTATTGCTAGGAAGTAGATGTTTTCTAACGTATTGTTCAGCTTGCTCCTTGTACTCTACATCATTTTGAATCGTTTCGAGCTCTTCAATTTCTGAAACTAATATTTTTAAATCCTCAATACATTTTGGCAAATTTAAATGAGTATGTTCATGATCTCTATAAATTGATTGACCGTTTTCCATTAGCCAACTGAATAGGAAAAAGCCTGTTCCCGAATCAAAGTTTCTAGGAGCATTATGTTGACTTGGATACCTCAAGAGACGTTCAAATAAGACAAATTCAGTAATCTCCTCCCAATAAGGATATTTACGTTCATTAAGAGTAATGATTGTTTGGCAGTCAACTTTAATCTCCTCAAGAATTCCAGCAAAAAAGTTCATTTTAGCTTGGATATTTTGATCAAATGGTTTATTTCCACAATGATGGTAGTAATCATGTAGATAACCCCATATAACTCTTGCCTCATAAGTTATCTCTCTATCCATATCTTTGGATTTAAATGTGAACTTTGGAAATATACTATTCGCTCTCTTTAATGTATCATCATTATAAATGTCGTGGAATTTATTAAAGAAAAATATAGCAAAGTTCTGGCTAGTTACTTTTTCTTTAGTTTTTACGTTTTCAGGAAAGAAAACGATACACTTTTCTTCCATAAATCCTTGTGTACCTGCTAAAATCTTTAGAGATTCACACCCATTTTTAGGATGAGGTAGTTCCTTTTCAATAGGTTTCATTATTTCTGGTTCATCACGAAGGGCTAGAAATGCCTCAAAATAAAAACCTCTCTTATTTGGCCCATTTGGTGTAACAATAGGGCCTAAAAAAAATGTAACCTCTCCATTAACAGGTGGACGATATGCAATAAGCGTGTTATCAAAATATGGGGCTTCATCTAGCCCTCTCTTTATCCAATTTAATACGTCTTCTTTAAATGCAACTCCAACTTCTTTTAAATTGAGGGAATTATAAATCATCTCGGTACTTTTAATTAAATCCATTAAAATTTCTTTTGCTCTTTGTTTATTCTCTACAATTTGCCCCTGTGTACCTTGATATTTTCTTAGTTCATCTATCTCAGGTAAAATTTTATCTCGTAAAATAGTTAATAGCTGATCGGTATGAGTTTTAGTTAACATAAAGGAAATCCTCCTAAATTTATTTATAAGGGAACATATAACATTCTCTTAAACTTTTCAGATTAAACATCATTATCATCATAAAAGTGTCACTCTTACACAAGGACTTTGCTCTTTTTTGAAAATAAAAGGAATATGCTTATTTTGGTGAAGAACTGCTAGATGTCTCTTTAATTTCTTTGGTGGAGTGATCCCCCTCTTTTCTTTTTAAATTAATGAATATAACACCTATAAGAACAAAAATGGTCCCTAGGTAAATTTGGTTGTTTAAAGTTTCGTCTAGAAAAATAAAACCTACGTATAAAGCAATAATTGGAGAAATAAATAAATGTGCAGTTGCCTTTGATATATGCCATTGCTTTAGTAAATAGATATTAATCCAAAAGCCTAATACCGAGCCAACAATTGCCAGGTATAGTAAGGAAAAAAGACTGGAACCAGAAAAAGTTCGATTACCATCCTCTAGAATTAAACTCAATATTAGTAAGATTGTGCCCCCACTAAACATAGATAAAGAATTAAATGTCATAATGGGTAAGGATTTAATTCTCAATTGTACTTGAATAGTAATTAAGGCAGAACCGAGCATTGCTATTAGGATGACTGCCATGGCAATGAGTTCAATTAAATCTCCTTTAATCAGTAATTGATTTCCAAATACAAAAATAATTCCAAATAAAGATAGTATTACACCCATTTTTTGTCCTTTAGAGGCGGGAGTACCTTTAAATAAACGATTAATTAAAAGAGCGAAAACAGAAATGCTAGCAGCTAACACAGAAACCAGTCCACTTGGTAAATAAAGCGAAGCCCAATAAACTGAGCCGAATGGTATAGCAAAATACATAAGGCCATTAAGAATTGAAATAATTAGAACCTCTTTTGAAACAGAAAGCTTTCTATTTAAAAATAAATAACCTGCAATTAATATACTCGCAATCAAAAACCTCATACCGGCCGACCAGAAGGGAAGGCTACCTTCTAGACCTGTTTTTTGGAAAGCCCATGTGGTCCCTCCTATCAAGCATAAAAGCCCAAATAGGAGAGGAACATGGATACGAAATAATTTGGAACTCATAATACGTCACCTTGTTTCCTTTGTGTCTATTAGCGAAACAATTCCACTTAAAGTCTTATTTTCTAGCATGCACGGTAAAACACATAGGTACCTCACCGAAGTCTTTAACAATAAATAAATTGTTCTGTTCGGCAGCTTTAATTGTAGTAATACAAGAATCCACTATCCCCAATGAACAGTCCAGTGCTGCTTGAGCATTACTGTCCACTAGCCTTATATTACTGCTAAATGCTTGAGCAAGATTAGCTGGGGCTGGGTGAGAAGCGATTGTGGTACCCTTAGAGAGATTAAACTCTTGTCTTGCTGCAAGAACCATATTGTATGTTGGCATGATAAAGCTATCTATAAGCTCTAAATTAGATAAATTCTTAAATACTATGTCATGAAGATAAGGATAAACAGCGCAACCTATAAGTATAGAATTTTCAGTCTCTTTAACATGAGGTAATGCTTCTTCTAGCGTTTTATGTAGAACAACTTCCCCTTTTATTTTTTGTTTCTCAAGCCATAATAAACCAGCCTTCTCACAATTTGTTCCTGCTGGACCTAATGTGTGAACAACTTTCATCTTTTGATTTAATTCCTGAACGTTTTGCGTAATAGTTACCATAATTTGAGCCCCCTAAATGGTTATATTATTTTTATAAGTGATTTTAATCTTTTCATCTAAATTCTTGTAATAGTTTTCACAATCGTCATAAGACTGATGACTTGTCAAAATAAAACCAGGGTACCCAGAGAAATACGGGTAAGGTAATATTTCAGTCCCTTTATCAATAAATTGGAGAATTCTTTTTACTCGTGAATCTTTTTGTAAGGATTCAATTCCTTGAATTTCTTCAACAACACCAGATCCTTGAACTGGAATAATATAGTTACCTACTACATTTTTAGCAACAATATTATGTGAAATACGATTGGAATCTAAAACTCCAAATGCATTTTGAATAGCTAACTGCATATAGTTAATACCTGTACTTTCTTTTACAATATAATGGGAGACACCTGAACCTCCAATCCGAGCTCCCACTTCAATCACATAAGGTACTCCATCCTGGTTTAACCGTAATTCAGTATGAGCAGGGCCACTTTCAATTCCTAATGCTTTTACAGCACGGGATGCTTCATTAGCTATGGTACTTTTTAATTTTTCATCTAACTGAGCTGGGGCTATATAAACTCCTTCCTCAAAGAATGGGCCTTTACAATCTCCCTTATATCCAATTGATAAAACATAAACTTCCCCTTTTATCGAGAAGGTTTCAATAGCGAATTCCGGTCCATCTATAAACTGTTCAATAACAATTCCACTTTTGTTTTGCGTAAATTTACCGAGTTCGTCTTTGTTAATCTTTTTTACCTTATTTATACTTTCCACTAGCTCTTCTCTATTATTTACTCGAGAGACACCTTGACTCGAAAATCCATTAGTAGGTTTTACAACCAAAGGAAATTCAAATGATAATTCATCTAGAATTTCGTCTGACGCTAATTCGCAGAAAGTAGGTGTATTAAGGTTGTTTTCTTTTAAAATTTTCCTCATTTCATTTTTATTTCGGCAATTTTCTATTACAGAAATAGGGAGGTATGGGAGCTTTAACTTTTCTGCTACTTTTGCTACAAAATCTAATGCTGGTTCAAATAGTGTCATTACTCCATCAAAAGGAGTTTCTTGGTATGCCTGTTTGATAATGTTAAATGCCTCTTCCTGCTGGTCAAATAAACGGATAGGAATATATCTGTTAATACCAGAAAGGTTCTTAGGTCTAGTATCATTGGCATTATAAAAGAAAGTTACTTTTACACCTAAATCTTGTGCCTCCTCAAAAACAAAAGGTAAATATTTATTTTGGCAAATAATTGCTAAGTGTTTGTTTGATATCTTCAATAGTCTCACTTCCTTCATTTTTAAAATAAGGGTCCAGAGCAAAAAACACGAACTTTGTATGCTAAATAATCGCCGAGAACACCTATTATCAGAAATAGTAGTACTTTGTTAGCAATAAGTTTTGGGATCAAATTAGATGAATTTTAGATGTTGTTGCATCTTAGCATACATTTTTCGTGTTTTAAGCTTGCTACCCCTTTATAAAGTTATTTGAATAAACTTAGTAATATACTAATCTGTCACTACTAAGTGTTAGTAAAATTCAATTAATTTTGTTACTACTAAATTTTATTAAAATTCAAATAATTACATCACTACTAAATTTTAGTAAAGTTCAACTAGTTATGTCAATGTAATTATTCATAAATGTTTGTAAAATATTTGTAAAACACATTCTCGGAAATGCTTTAAATCTGTATTTTGTCCGGATCTCCTTATTATCAGCAATTAAAAAAATGTATACTCTATCCAAACCTAGTTAACATAAAACATGTTCGAGGAAGTAAAAAAGCAAACCCGTTCAGTAACAACGGGTTTATGCTTTGTTCTTTATGTATACTTTTACGGACAGGTTTTACAAACAGTTATTCATACTAAGTGTTTATATTAACTAATACAATTTCCTTTTAAGGTAATCCTAAGATGTCTGTATTGTTAGGAGTGTACCCCAGTAGACGTAGCATTGCTACAATTTGACCTTTATGGTGAAACTCATGTGTAATGGAATGTAGTAGCAATTGATGAGGCGTTTTCTTGACACTACCACTGCCTGGCTTCCAGGAAAGTTCTCTCTCAATAACATCATCGAATTTATGACTAAATTGTTTAAATACAGCATCTACATACACATCTGCTTGTTCAAAATAGCCTTGAATATCGTTTATCTGCATATTACTAATCACTTCTTTTGTTAATAAAGGTTCTTTAGTTTGTAATAATATAAAAGAACCAAGCCAAGCATGATAGCAACCTGCAACATGAATTAAAGAATCCCTGACACTTTGAAAACCGAATCCAAGCTCTTTTGTAAAATCTCCTTCGTTTAATTGTTTGCATTGATCTAATAAAATTTGTCTTGTTTGTTTTACCCACTCATATTCTTGTTTTTTCATAACTATTTCTCCTCTGGTTGAATATTCTGATTTTTACAACTCGTAATATTGATTATACATTAAATTGTGAAAAACAACCGTGAACTACCCACCACTTGCCACCCTTATGGGTTGCTTGAAGTGGGGGCTTCTTGGGTAATCGCCACTTTTACTAGTTGACGAAATCGACCAAGCTAACCCTCTTGTTCCAAAAGTTTATATTTTTTTATTAGGCAGTTGCTAGTAAGCGAATGCCTTCTTTTTTGATGTTGAGTGCCGAGTTGTAATCTCTATCGAGATTTAGTCCGCAAGTACATTGATAAGTACGTTCTAACAGTTTTACTTCTCTAACCGCCCCACAATTCGAACAAGTCTTTGTAGAAGGGAACCATTTATCTACTTTAATAAGTTGTTTCCCTTGTTCTTTTAGTTTGTACTCTAAGAAAGAGGTGAACATTCCCCATCCGTTGTCAGCTACACTTTTTCCAAATTTGAGTGCCCTTGACATTCCTTTCATATCCAAATCTTCAATGATAACGGCATCATAATGTGTGACGAATTCTTTAGATTTATGGTGAAGGAAATTTTTACGTTGGTTTGCCACTTTTTCTTGAATTTTAGCAACTTGAATACGTTGTTTATTCCAATTGGAAGACCCCTTCTTTTTGCGAGAAAGTTTGCGTTGTGCTTGGGCTAACTTCTCAAGCATTTGTCGATAGAAACGTGGGTAATTGGCTTTCTTACCTGTTTCGCTATCCACAAATAGTCCATTCATCGCAAAATCTAAGCCGACAACGTGTTGAATTTCTATTGATGTTATTTCTTTTTCATACTCAGTCAAAATTGAAATGTAATATTTTCCTGATGAAGTCATTGAAATCGTACAGGACTTGATCATATAGCCCGAAGGAATATGGCGATGTTGTTTGATTTTTACCGTTTTAAGTTTAGGTAATTTGATATGACCTTCCAACAGCTCGATATTGCTGTTTACGACATTGGTTGTATAGCTTTGTTTATGGCGTTTACTCTTAAATTTGGGGAATTTAGCATTACCTTTAAAGAAGGCTTTATATGCTTTATCTAAATTTAGTTGTGCGTTCGCTAACGCTAAAGAGTCTACTTCTTTTAACCATTCAAACTCCTTTTTGTATTTGGCAGGAGTAGGATGTTTTACTTTCTTCAAAGCCTCTTTATCTTCTTTGAATGTTTCGTAGGTTTCTTTTCGTTCTGCTAACATTTTATTATAAACAAAGCGAACACAACCGGAGGTTTTGCGTATGAGTAATGCTTGTTCTTCTGTTGGATAGATGCGAAATTTATACGCTTTGTTTTGTTTAGCCATATCAAATCACCTCATTTCATTCCTTGACTTTCAATATACTTTTTTACAACCTCAATGGGCGAACCACCCGTCGTCAATAAGCAAAAACTTCTTGACCAAAACATTTCCTTCCATAGTCTTTTACGAATAGGAGGAAAGTCTTTTTTAATAAGTCTTGAACTTGCGCTTTTATACGCATTAATAAATTTTGATAACTCTGTATTTGGATGAGCCTTGAACAGAATATGAATGTGGTCCCTATCGTAATTCCACTCGACCAACGTAATATTGTATTTTTCACCCAACGACACAAATTTTTCTTTTGCGTAATCAGAAATCGTGTTATTAATGACCTTTCTTCGGTATTTCACAACCAAAACAAGATGATAATACATCGAGAACATTGAATGGTTATTACTATCTAGTTTCATTGTTATATTTTATCATTAACGAAGGAGTATTAGGTTAATATTATGTATAATATATACAATTTCAGTTTATATAAAGCATGTTATTAGGACTTAAACAAAAATCATCTCTGCTCATAATCTTGTTTAGTAAGTAAATAAGAAGGATGTTTTAGACCTGTTGGTGGGTAAAGCTCTTTGTGTGTATATTTAAATCCTAATTTATTGAGTAATCTTTCGGAATTTGTATTTTTAGGGTTATGCCCAGCAAATAAACGGTTTACCCCAAGGGTGTTAAATGAATAATCTATAGCTGCATGACTTGCCTCTTGAGCTATACCTTTCCCCCAATAATTACTCTTTAAATGTATTCCAAACTCAAGAATATTTTCTTTGAGGTTATAAGGGCGTACACCACAACAACCTACATGTTCATTTGTTTTTAGTAAAAAAACAGGCCAGTATTGGATATGATATTGGTTATACATTTCTAACTCTCTATCAAGTCGATTTTGTATTTGATTTATGGACATTTTCCCATCTGCTACAATAAACTTGGTTACATTCTGATCTCCCCAAAGGGAATTGGCATACTTAACATCAACCCTATTCCAAATTGAAAAACCCAATCTTTTAGTTCTTAAAAAATAATCTCTCATGTATCTATCCCCCAATACTTTTTAACCTAATTATAAATAATATTAAATATTGCAAAAACTAATATATATATTTAGCCTATATACCATATACAAAGTTAGTTCGCATAATCGTTATTACCGGTATTGAAAAGGGAACCTTAATCGAAGGTTTTTTAGCTAAATTATTTCATAGTATCTTTTTTTTGGTTAGTTGGTCTTTATCTATTGTTGAGGTGGTTGCTCATACTTTGAAGTTTTTGTACCAAAACTTATCGAGAAAAATAATTTGAAGGAGGAAGTTCATATCAATAAATTTAAAACTGTAGGTATTTCTATTTCTATCATAATGATACTATTACTCTTTATTGCTTTTTTTGAATATATCTTTTTAAGGATAATAGGTTTCCACTATAATTCATTATTGGATTTAGTATTGTTCTTTACTTTGTATTTATTCCTTGAAATACCTCTTGCTTTTATTACACATGCAATACCCAAATCCTTAAAGTCTGTTGGCATACTTCAAACGAGTAAAGGATGGCTACCACTTATTTTGAATACAGCTCTTACCTTTTTATTGATTGAAGTAATAGATAATTTCATGATAAATATCGGAATAGAATGGCAAGGTACACTCATATTTGCATTTGTTACTGGATTTATTGGTCGGAAATTAAGAAAAGATGAGGATGAACCACCAGATATTGATAGTGAGGAATTTAAGAAAATAGACAATAAATTTAAATCCTAAAATAAATCATTAAACATATGAATGCTTTATATAAATCTAGTTTATATAATAAATCTTATCAGAAGTAAAAAAAGCGTAAACCCATTGATTAACAACAGTTTTACGCTTTTTCTTTCCTCTTAGTTACACTTTTGCGGGCATATAAGGACAAAAACATAAGGTGTAATAAAATTATCACGCCTTATGTTTTTATGAGTTATTTTACCCACTGCACAACTTGATCCATACTTCTTCTTGTCTTTTCACGTTTAGGCTCATGAATTCGATAACCAAATGCCGCCATAACAGAAATATCCAATTTACCGTCTTCTAGTAAACCTTCTTCTTTTAAAATTTCATGGACTTGATCATAATTAAACCCTTCAATTGGACAAGAATCGATACCGATTTGAGCAGCCGATGTCATCATATTTCCAAGTGCAATGTATGATTGTTTACTTGCCCAATCAAATAAAGCTCGCTTGCTTTCAAATAGGTGAAAATCATTTTCTTGAAAATCTTTATATCGAGGCATTAATGTTTCTAACACATCATTTGGAACTTTTTTCACATTCTTTTGGAGGTCTAATACGTACTCAGAATCGTACCTTGCATCTGTACGAGCAAGGATAATAACAAAATGACTCGCTGTAGGGATTTGTCCTTGTGCTCCCCAAGAAACAGCTTTTAATTTATTCTTTAATTCCTCATTTTCAACAACTAAAAACTTCCATGGTTCATACCCTACTGAGCTTGGAGATAAGCGACCTGTTTCTAAAATAAATTGAAAATCTTCATCGGAAATTTTCTTGGTTGGATCAAATTCCTTTGTGGCATGACGAAATGTAAATGCGTCTAAAATTTCTTGTTTTTTATCTGTGTTATTCATATAAAATCAACCCTTCTGTAAAAGTATTCAGTAGAGAACCCTTTAAAGGAAGGTGTTCTCTCTATGGCATACAACTAACAACTAGTTAACATACAATTTTATATAACCTCCGTTTACAATTTTATAATAAACCCTATAAATCAGCTCAACAAGTACGCACATTTTTGTTGTATAGTATACTTTTTTATACTGCTAATACATAGTTATAGTGTCTAAAAAGGGAATTTTATAAAAAGACTGAAAGAAATGTTCAAATAAAGTAGAGAAAGTTTTTACATTTGTTTCAAGTGTTATTTTGCTCTAGGCCTTAAATATATCTATTAAAATCTAAAAGCTTATATATCATATACAGACAGAGTTAACGTAAAATATGTTAGAGGTAGTAAAAAAGCGCAAACTCAATGAGCAACAAAGAGTTTACGCTTTTTCCTTTCCTTTAGGTGAACTTTCACAAACGGTTAAAATGTTATAAAAAAGAGTGTCTTTATTATGAAAAATACCTTTTTTCTACAATACTAGTCTGCATTCTTCCGACATGAAAAATCTGCAAGATAGCTTTCGTGCCATTACTCTTAATTGTATTGGCTAACTTAGATAAGCTTTGGATATGTTTGTCTGTTGCAATGCTTATTGAACCAGGCTGACTTCCGTATTTTTCAATACGAGTAGCAGAAGTTATCACCATTCCAAGTCCCTTAGTTCTCCTTTTATAATAAGCAAGCTCATCTAATGTAACCATCCCATTTTCAAAAGATGACTTTGTTGCCATGGGAACCATAATTATTCTATTATCAATTTCTATTCCACAGGGGAATGTACAGGGTTCAAATAATGGTTTATAAAGTTCTTTCATTCGGATTTCTCCTTGTTACACTGAGATTAAAAGACGCATTAAAGAAAGAATATTAATTATAATCGACCCTTGACTTGATCACTTGTTATGATTGACGAATCATCTTTTTGGACAATCTTAGACTTAATTAAAAATTTTCGAGGTGAATATAAGCCCTTTCTGTTGGAAAGAGGCGTATTCCTCTATCGACACATAAGTTAACTAACAATCTAGACTTAATGTCTGAAGAAAATCCTCCTTTATATACGATTTAACAATCAGTATTGAATTACTTAATAAAGTCTGCCATTAATTCTTTGACGATGTCTTCACAACTCTTTACTTCCGTAATAACATCAATAGCCGTGTTTACAGAAACGATTCCTTCATCTAGCTTTCCCTCTAACATTCCTGGACGAAGACTCATTTCCTCGTCAGGGGACATTCCATTTTTGTACATACTCTCTAACTCTCGAGCCAATTTATGAGGTGTGGAACGTTGAAGTGACGACACAAAAACCAGGTCCTTCGCTTTTGAACGAATAATATCTTGTTTTGTAATGTCTGAAGCAGGACATTCTTCCGATACAATAAAACGTGTTCCTACATAGACACCTTCCGCGCCAAGAACAAACGCGGCTCTCACACCACGAATATCATTAATTCCACCTGTAGCCATTACCGGAATATCTACTGCGTCTACGATCGTTGGCACGATGGAAAAGGTTCCAATTTGGTTCTGAGGAATCCATCCGCCTTCATCATAGCCCGTCACAATAATGATATCCGCGCCTTCAGATTCTGCCATTTTTGCAGCTTCAGATGTAGGAGTCAATTCACGGTGAATTAACGTGGCATTATAATCTTTAATTTGTCTAAATAATTTTTTGTTGACAAAGTCAACACTTAGGAATGTTTGAATTCCTTCTTCTAAAGATATATTTAGAACGGTTTGTGTGTACGTATCATCCGTCCCCTCTTCTGGAGAGAAAATATCACAGCAAAAGGTTTATCCGTTAGTGATTTAATTTTGCGTAATTTATTACGAAGTCTTTCTTTCGTACTAATCTTTTTAGATCCCTCAAATTTCGCACCAGCATTAGGACCTAAAACTCCCATTCCTCCGGCATTGGACACGGCTGCTACCATTTTCGCATCCGTGATCCAGCTCATGGCTGCTTGAACAATGGGATATTGAATTCCAAGTATATCGCATATTCTGTTATTGTTTTTCATAACATTCACCTTTCTTTTCTATCTTTGACTATTTGTAAATCTACGTCACAAATCATAAACCCTATAGTAGGAATAGGGTCAATTCTTTTGATTTTTTTATTTGTAATGTTAATTTTTTACTGTCAATTAATAATTGTTATAAGATAGGTAAATTCTCTACACCATTAAGATTTATATAATTAAGCTTAAAAATTCTTATATTAATTCTTACAAAAGTAACGCATTCGTCATTGTATGCCTAAAACTCACTTTCAGCAGGTTATCTATCTTCTCAAGTTAGTTTATGGAGAATTTAATTTATAATCGTGTATAGTAAGAGAAAGATTCTTAAAAGCTAACGGAGAAGAAAGGATAAGGTTTATGAAACAATATTTTTCAATTGGGGAAACAGCCCGTCTCAATAACATCTCGATTCAAACTTTGCGCTATTATGATAAGATTGGCATTTTCAAGCCTCATTACACAGATCAGGGTAATGGCTATCGATATTATCATATTAAACAGTTTTTTTATTTAGATATTATCAAGTATTTAAAATATATCCGAACCCCATTGGAAGAAATCAGGCGTATCATCTCAAGTAACCCTGAACATATGCAAACTTTTCTTGAGGAGCAAGAAAGTGTTATTGAGGATGAAATGGATAACCTCGAACGTGCTCGGCGATTACTTCATAGAAGAAAGAATCAGCTTAAGGAACAGTTAGAAATATGTAACAGAGAAAAAGGGATAGTTTACTTTCGATATATGGAGGAACAAACCATTTTAAAAGTAGCGACGCCTCAAGTTAATCCTCATGATCAATCAGATTTATACTTCCGAAAGTTGGTGGATGTTTTAGAAGAAAGAGGAGACATGGTCGATAACTATTATGGGTTCATTTATGATTTAAAGCCTTATAAGGATTCTCGGGATATTTATTGCAACAATATTTATACGACTATTTGTAAAGGAGAAAAGGTAGATATAGAAGGGAAAAATATTCAGTTAGATACTATCCCATCAGGTGAATATGTATGTATTTCATTTGATTGGTCTACCAAACATTATGATTCATATTATCAAGAACTTTACCATTATATTGAATCAAATAGCATCCAGACCGATGGAAAAGTATATCAAATTTCTCTTCCTACCAACTATAGCTCATTAAGAGAAGAACAGTTCCTCACAGAATTAAGAGTACTAAAAAAATAGTTCACCCTTGACCCTATAGTTACTATAGGGTTTATTATTTGTTGCATAGTTCTTATAAATATTTTGAAAGGAAGATGCTAAATGAAAGAACATAAAGAATCAGCAAAAATTAAGACTCTTCGATTACTAATGCCACAATGGCAAGGTGGAAACAACCCTCCGTACGTACTTGGAGCTCATTTGTTAAACTGGCTTGCACCTAAAACGAACGGTCCATTTGAAGAAGTACCTATCGATTTAGATTCAAGCCTTGAAATAGAGCAGGGTATTGTTGCTAAAAGTGTCTTATTAAATCAAGCGAGGTCTGCTAAAAGTTTAATTCAAAAGCACAGTCCTGATAGTATTATTGTTCTTGGTGGGGATTGTGGTGTAGAACTTGCTCCTTTTGCCTACTTAAACGAAAAATATGATGGAGACACTGCTTTGTTATGGGTTGATTTACACCCTGATGTTTCCATTCCTGAGGAGTTTCCAAACCATCATGCTCACGTACTTGCTAATTTGTTGGGTGTCGGGGATAAGGAATTCGTCGCAGAGGTACCTCGTCCATTTAAACCCGAACAAGTATTGTTTGTAGGATTGAACGATATGATGGAAGCACTTAACTCTAAACCGTTACAAGATATAAAAATGAATATCGCCACTCCAGATGATATTAAAGAAGACAGTTCTAAGGTACTTCAGTGGCTGGATTCACGTAAATCTTCTAAGGTTATCGTTCATTTTGATTTAGACGTTCTCGATTTAAGAGAATTTCGTTCCCTATTAGTCGCCAATCCAGCTACTTATGAGGAAATGAAGGATCAAGTTCCAACAAGTTCTAGTATGGAAACCATTATACGGGTCCTTCAAGATGTAGCCAAAGCCCATGATGTTGTAGGGCTAGGGATTACAGAACATTTTCCATGGGATGCGTATAACTTACAAAATATGTTACAGCGACTTCCGTTACTAGGGGATATCAATAAAAAGGATAAAGCTCCTTATAACTGGATTTTCTAAACATTAAGATAAAACTAATCTAAAATGTTGGTTATAGAACTACCACATGTATCTGCATCATCATCAAGATAAACTAGATTTTTTATCATCGTTAAAGGATTCAGAGGAGCCTTTTCCTAAGCAAGGCGTGAACCTACCAAAGAGAATGATTTACATGATGCAGAAATTTGGTTTACTTAAATATCCGTTCGTTATAGTAAATGGACTATTGGATGCGATAGGAAGAAGTTATTCAACAGTTCGCTAAACATTTAAAGACAGAAATCTAGATTGTTCAGTTTCTGTCTTTAAAAATAAACACATCGACTTTTTCGGGTATTTAAATGTAAGAAAATAGGAGAATTAAACATCATGGGAACAATCATGGTTCTATTCACTTTATTGGGCGGTATCATGTTGAGCGCTCAATCATCGGTCAATGGTACATTTAGTCGAAAAGCTGGAACCATTGAAGCCACTCTTTTAACGTTTATAACGGGATCCATATTTCTAGCCATTTTAATTCTTTTCTTTGGCGAAGGAAATGTACTTAAAATACTAGAAGCACCGAAGTGGCAATTAAGTGCTGCATTTCTTGGTACTCTATATGGACTTTTCGTTATTACAGCTGTTCCAAAAATCGGCGTTATTGCAACCAATATAGCAGGAATTGTTGGTCAGCTTGTCATTGGTATTCTGATTGATCATTTTGGTTGGTTTAATAGTCTCATCTTCCTCTTTGACTTAAAACGTTTTTTTGCACTACTATTCATGTTTGTTGCACTTTATTTTATTTATACAGGGAATAAACGATCCAGTGAAGAAACTTATGCCTAACCTATTTAAATCATGAAAAAAGCGCTGCAACCCTTACTTGTATGGTTTGCAGCGCTTTTCATTAGAGAAGAGATAGACATATCCCTCCCTCAATTATCTACATCTTGTAACGATGTAGATTGCTAACGTATCTCTGTAAAAAAGAACATCGCCATCAAAGACATAAAACCTTTGTGAACCGAAGCTCTATTATATTTTATAAAATATAATTTTTTAGTTAACATAACACGAATTATAAGTAGTTCCCTTATTTAAGGATGATCTCTTGTATCAGAATATAAATCCATTATGCTTGTTGACATCCCTGCATCACATAGAATAATTTTTATACTGATTTTCTCTCTTCATCTTTTAATATTTGCACCATTTCTTTCGCTTTTTCTAGATGAATTCCTTCGATCAGACTATGGTTTTTTCTCACAGCCGTACCAAAATGATAATACCCCGTTTGTACTGTTGAATGAACAGAAAGAATATTGCTTGTATTTAACCCACTTCCAACCAAAATTGAAATATGCTTACATACTGTTTTCATTTTCTGAATGGTTTGCAAGCGACTGGAAAATTCATTATTTCCACCAGAAGTTAAAATAGTTGTTATTTCTTTGTATTGGGCTAATGTTTTAGCCGCTTGAACGGGACTGATTGTACAATCAATTGCTCGATGAAATGTAACCTCTATACCATTGCATTCCCTCAATAACTCTTCAAGCATGTGTTGGTTGACTTCATGTTTCTCATTCAACACTCCTAGTACAACACCATTTGCACCTAATGAACGGATTATTTTTATATCATTTTTCATGATCGAAAAGTCGTCATGAGAGTAACAAAATGATTGGCTATGTGGCCTTACCATCACATTGACTGGAATGCTTACACGGTTAACTACGGCTTCGATTAAGGAGTGACTTGGTGTTAATCCTCCCTCTGTTAAAGCGGATACTAACTCAATCCGATCTGCCCCCGATTCTTCAATTAATAGAGCATCTTCTAACGTTGTCGCAATAAATTCTATGAACATAGTATCAACCTTCCTTTTATGCTGACTTCTTCTCTTCTTTATACTTTTGACGGTAAGAGAGTTTAATAAAAGGGTACCATACTAATCTCCATTCGTTATAACAACTCCTTACTAATAAAAGAGGTATCAATAATCATACTATATACAAACTTAGTTTACATAAAGCATGTTAGGGAAAGCAAAAAATCCCCCTACTCCTATAGGTGCAGGGGTTTCTATGTAGCGTAAAATATTAGAGAAAGAGGGTTACTTTCTCACCTAATACTTTATTACCCATTCATAAATGGAAACTTTGGGTTTCATGGCTTTTATCTAGTTTATTTATTATTTTTTTATGGTTAATATTTCTTCCCCTATCCCTAAGTAGAAGGTACTTTATTCTCTGAAAAATAAAAAGGTAACCTATAGAGTCTATAAATCACTCTTTTATTTAAGCTTTTCTAATAAGGCCTATTTAATACTTTTTTAGCTGTATACGATATACAAAAGTAGTTAACATAAAACATGTTTAAGAAAGTAATAAAAGCTCAAACACGTTGAATAACAACGAATTTGAGCTTTTTCTTGTCCTTTAATTATACTTTTCCAGGCGTCTAGAAGCTCAATTGATATTTATCACTTTTGGGTGTTAAAGAGTTGGATCATTTTTATGTTTCGAATAAAAATTTTTTAAAAAAATGATTCATCATGAATCGCTTCCGCAAAAGATTCTACTATTTTACCTTTCTTCACAGGACCCCCCCTCGTATAGAACCAAATATTATACTGGATAGACTGGGTGCTTACGCTCAGAAAAGATTAAATATTTTGAAGAATATACTTCAAAGCGTTTAATTAACTCGTCGCGCAGTGAGTTTGCCGGAATAACTCCATCAATAACCATTTCTGAAGCAAGCCGGTAAATATCGATATCTTCTTTATATTCCTCGCGCTTTTCAGCGATAAATGCAGCCCTCTCTTCTTCAGGTAATGAAGCAATTTTGTTGGCATACACTGCATTGACGGCTGCTTCTGGTCCCATTACGGCAATCGAAGCGGAAGGTAAAGCCAGACAAGCATCTGGTTCAAACGCCGGGCCGGCCATGGCATATAGACCTGCACCATAAGCCTTTCGAACGATAACAGAGATCTTTGGCACACTTGCCTCCGACATTGCAGAAATCATTTTTGCACCATGGCGAATGATTCCTGCCCGTTCTACCTTTGTGCCAATCATAAATCCAGGCACATCAACCAGGAACAATAACGGAATATGGTATGCATCACAAAGATTAATAAATTTCGCAGCTTTGTCAGCAGTATCATGGAACAGCACGCCGCCCTTTACACGAGGCTGATTGGCTATGATACCGACAGGTTTTCCGTCCATGCGGGCAAGACCTGTAATAAGCTCGGTAGCAAATAGTTTCTTAATCTCAAAGAAAGAACCTTCATCAATAATTCCATTAACAAGGTCATGCATATTAAATGGAGAGTTTTGATTTGCCGGAATCAGCTCTTCCAATGATCTCTTCATTTGTTTAGGTGCCGCTGCCTCATGAACCGGCGGCTTTTCTGAAAAATTTGCCGGGAAGTAAGAAAGATAATTGCGGGCAATGGTAATGGCTTCCTCTTCGTTTTTAGCGAGTACATCACCGCACCCTGATACTGAACAATGCATGCGAGCACCGCCCATTTCTTCCAATGTAACTTTTTCCCCGATAACCATTTCGGCCATTCGTGGCGAGCCAAGGTACATTGATGCGTTTTTATCTACCATGATAACGATGTCGCAAAACGCCGGGATATAAGCACCACCTGCGGCAGATGGACCAAACAGAAGACAAATTTGCGGTACTTTTCCAGATAGTTTCACTTGATTGTAAAAAATTCTGCCTGCCCCGCGGCGCCCAGGAAACATTTCTACCTGATCTGTAATCCGTGCTCCTGCTGAATCTACTAAATAAATTAATGGTACACGAAGTTTCTCAGCTGTTTCTTGAATTCTAATGATTTTCTCAACCGTTCGTGATCCCCAGGAACCAGCTTTAATGGTTGAATCATTAGCCATCACACAAACAACCTGGCCATTAATCTTCCCCATCCCTGTCACAACGCCATCGGCAGGAAGTTCCCCCGCCATGTAGTTTGCAAATAGCGCATCCTCTAGTTCAAAGCCGGGATCGAATAACTGTTTTAAACGGTCTCGAACAAAAAGTTTGCCTTGTTCTATGTTTTTTTGATGATACTTAGAAGGGCCGCCCTTTTTAATCTGTTCTACTCTTTCTTCAAGTATTTGTTGTAGAGGTTTCATATCCATTGTCTTTCCTCCTCTATTAATCCCGTTTTCTTATTCTCCAACATATATGGGAGTTCTTTTTTCCTTAAAGGCCTGTAATCCTTCTAAACGATCTTTCGATGGAATCGTCACTTCATAGGCACTTTGCTCAATGGCAAGACCGGTGTTAATATCAACATCATAGCCTTTATCAATGGCGAACTTTGCTTGTGTGATGGCAATTGGACCATTCCGGACAATTTGCCCTGCGATTTCCAAAGCTTTTTCCATCAAATGATTTGAAGGAACCGTATACTCTACTAATCCAATCTCTAAGGCTTCTGCTGCATCAATACGTCTCGCTGTAAAAATAAGTTCCTTAGCCCTTCCCTTTCCTATTAATCTCGGTAAACGTTGCGTCCCGCCTGCACCCGGAATAATTCCCAGTGAGGTTTCCGTTAGACCCAGCTTCGCTGTTTCAGAGGCAATACGGATATCACAAGCCAGTGCAAGTTCTGTTCCCCCGCCAAATGCAACACCATTCACAGCCGCAATAATTGGCTGCGGTAATGCTTCTAAATTATTGATATTCCCACGGATCAAGGAAAGGGTCTTCCGTACCTGAACGTGTTCCATATCTGCGCGTTCTTTTAAATCAGCACCCGCGCAAAAGGACTTTTCTCCAGCCCCTGTAATCACTACACAACGGATTGTCCGGTCATATTTACATAATAGAACCGCTTCTTGGAGTTCCCCTAACATTTGAAGGGATAAAGCATTGGCCGCTTCAGGGCGATTTAATGTAATCATCACGATTCCGTTTTCCAGCCTGTTAACTAATATCGTTTTATCCATATTTTCACCTTCCTCACCAGGTATTTTCACACGTGCTGTTGTATTTGGAGATTGAAGCTTGAAGACTTTTACTAGGTAAAGGTCTGCCAATCTTCTTCTGAATAAATTGGGATGCAGATAAAAGCTTTTCCTGATCTACCCTAGTGTGGATTCCCATCCCGTGAAGCATATAAAGTAAATCATCAGTTGCCACATTACCTGATGCTCCAGGCGCATAAGGGCATCCTCCTAATCCTCCAATGGAAGAATCAAAAGTGGTAATACCCATTTCTAACGATACTAGAACGTTAGCTAAGGCTGTTCCCCGTGTATCATGAAAGTGCATCGCTAATTTATCTGCTGGGAATTTTTTTAAGAAAACTTCCAACAATTCTTGGACTTGCTTTGGATTCGCAACACCGATCGTATCTCCGAGTGACAGCTCCTTAATCCCCATCTCAAATAAGGTTTCCGAAACTCTTATAACCATATCTATATCAACGGCCCCTTCATACGGGCATCCAAAAACAGTAGAAACATAACCTCTGCTGGATTTTCCTGCTGCAAGGGTTTTTTGGACCAGATCTCTCAGGATAGGGAATGTATTACTAATCGATTTATTAATATTTTTTAGATTATGAGTTTCGCTGGCTGACATAAATACAGCTACTTCATCAATGTTCGCTTCAAACGCCCGCTCCAACCCTTGTTGGTTTGGAACGAGAGCCGTATAGGTTACACCAGGTACTCTTGTAATGCCTGTTGCAACTGCAGCAGCATCTGAAAGGGCAGGAATCCATTTCGAATTGACAAAGGAGGTAATCTCAATCTCTTTTAAGCCACTAGCAGACAATTGATTAATCAAGGAAATTTTATCCTCTGTTGAAATAAAACCCTTTTCGTTTTGCAATCCATCCCGTGGACCAACCTCTTTAATGGTTATATTCGTGGGCCATTTCATTGATTCATCCCCTTTCCTCCGATGATTTGAGGATTTATTCAACTTTTACAATAGTGTCTCCTTCATTCACAAAGTCGCCCTCGTTCACTTTTACTTCTTTAACAGTCCCATCGAATTCGGCTGCAATCGGAATTTCCATTTTCATTGATTCTAAAATCACGACATCCTGGCCTTCTTCGACTTGATCTCCAACCTTAACAAGTACCTTCCATACATTTCCTGCCATGCTTGCTACGATTTCACTCATCATGATTCCTCCTATTTTATGTTATTTGCTTTTTTAATTTTCAAATACTTTCCAACAAAGTCCGTTGTCGTATCACCTGAACGGAATGCCGGGTGAGCAATGACCTCTTCCAGCATTGGTATATTTGTTTTAATTCCTTCGATATGATAATCTGCTAATGCATCCTGCAGACGATTTATTGCATCGTCGCGATCGCTCCCTTTTACAATGAGCTTCGCAATCATTGGGTCATAAAAAGGAGTAACTGAAGATTGATCATGAACCCCTAATTCATGACGAATTCCAGGTCCGTTCGGCAATTCTAATTTGGTGATTTTCCCCGGAGAAGGAAAAAATGTTTTTGGATCCTCTGCGTAAATTCTGACTTCAATCGCATGACCCTTACGTTTTACCTCTTCCTGAGAAAAATCCAGCGCTTCATCCCCTGCAATTTTCAATTGTTTTTCCACTAAGTCCAAACCTGTAATTTCTTCTGTAACTGGATGTTCCACCTGCAAACGGGTATTCATTTCAAGAAAATAAAAATTTTGCTCTTCATCTACTAAAAACTCAATTGTTCCTGCGTTTTTATACCCAATTGATTTTGCCGCTTTTACTGCCGCCTCCCCCATTTTGCTGCGGGTAGTTTCAGAAAGAAAGGATGATGGAGCTTCCTCGACGACTTTTTGATGGCGACGTTGGATCGAACATTCACGTTCCCATAGATAAACGGTATTGCCAAATCCGTCTGCTAGAATTTGAATTTCAATATGCCTAGGGTTTTCCACAAATTTTTCAACGTACATGGCACCATCGCCAAAGAAATCAGTAGCCCGTTTTTGGTTCCCCGCAAATGCTTTGCGGATTTCATCCCCGCTACGGACAACCTGCATTCCAATTCCGCCTCCTCCAGCGGAAGCTTTTAGCATCACAGGATAACCAATACGGTCCGCCGCTTCTACCGCTTCCTCTGCATCTGCCAAAGGGTAGGTAATCCCGGGAACAACTGGGACTCCTGCTTCTTCCATCGCTTTTCGTGATTCAATCTTGCTGCCCATTTTGGAGATAACCTTTGGAGAAGGTCCAATGAATATCAGTCCTTCCTCCTCACAGCGCCGAGCAAATTCGGCATTTTCGGAAAGCAGGCCGTATCCAGGGTGAATAGCCTCTGCTTTTGTTAAACGGGCGACTTCTAAAATTTTATCGATGTTTAAATAACTTTCTGCTACACGCGAACCTCCAATTAAATAGGCATCATCCGCCATTTTTACATGGGGAGCATCCGCATCAGCTTCTGAGTGTACAGCAACTGTAATAATCCCTAGGGCCTTGCATGTCCGGATTACCCGAACAGCAATTTCACCACGATTAGCAATCAAAACCTTTTTGAACATCCTTTCCACCCTTTCTATCCTTTATTTAATGCGTTCTTTGCGTATCTCATGAAGGTTAAATTTTTAGGTTATGGAGAGATGTGAATCTATCTATACCTTCATCTTTAACTGCCAATCTAGTGATTACAAAGAGAAGGATTAGATGAAACCAGCCATTTTCCGATCATTTTCCGAACAAATGACTGGCCCGAATAAAACATTATATAGCTGATCATTTATCAGCAACGATCTTCTGTATTTCTACAACAGTTGATGGGTCTTCAAGTCCTGTAATGTCACCAGCTACCTTTCCTGTTGCAACAATTTCTTTTAATAAACGCCGCATAATTTTTCCACTTACTGTTTTCGGTAACATATTAGTCATAATTATTGCTTTTGGACTGGCAATCTTACCAATTTGTTGGATAATATTATTATTTATCCGTTCTATTATCTCTTTGGTGCCTTCAAAACCATCAGCCAGACGGGCAAATACTAAAGGAACTTCCCCTTTTATTTCATCAGGAATCCCAATGACAGCGCATTCAAAAACTCCTTCGCATTCAAGTACAGCACTTTCCATTTCCAACGTACTTAACCGATGCCCCGCCACATTAAATACGTCATCAGAACGGCCAACTACCCATATATATCCATCTTCATCTACCAATGCAAGATCGCTGGCATAATAACTGCCTTCTACTTGGCTAAAATAGGATGCGTAATATCGCTCCGGTTCTTTCCAAAGTGTACGGCACATCATAGGAAATGGTTTTCTAATCACTAAGTTTCCTAACTGACCAGTTTTAACTGGATTGCCTTCTTCATCAACAACATCAAAAACTGCACCTAAAAATTGAGTACCTGAGGAACCAGGTTTCATTGGCGTCAGCCAGGCTGCTCCTGCGATAGGAGATCCCGCTGTTTCGGTTTGCCCCCAAGTATTATTGATATATACCTTTTTCTTTCCTAAAACTTCATATGTCCAATGCCATGTTTCAGTATCAAAAGGTTCTCCCACAAGAGAAATGACATCAAGACAAGATAAATCAAATTGCTCTAATGGTTTTTCTCCCATACTTTTTAACATTCTCAATGCAGTTGGGGCGGTAAATAACTTATTCACCCGGTATTTTTCAATAATTTGATAAAAGCGATTCTTTTCTGGATAATCAACTGCTCCTTCATAGACAACGGTTGTTACCCCATTCGCTAAAGCACCAGTAATACCCCAAATATGCATCGTTAACCAGCCGATATCAGCAGTACACCAGAAAACATCATCATTGTGGTGATCCATATGATACTTGGCATATGTGTAATTTTGAGTGACAAAAGCCATCCCAGAATGGACGACACCTTTAGGCTTTCCTGTCGTACCACTTGTATAGAACACAATCCCGCTCTCATTCGCTTCTATTCTCTCAGGTTCACAAACGATGCTTGCCGTTTTTGTAAGCTCGTGCCACCAGTAATCACGCCCCTCTTTCATTTGAACCTCTAAACCTAAACGATCGACAACAATGACTGCTTCAACAGAGGGGATAGTTGGTGCAACGTAATCGACTTTTTCTTTTAATCGAATGGCTTTACCTCGACGTTCTGTTGCATCTGCAGTTACCACTACTTTTGGCCCAAAGTTAATGAGACGGTCTTTCAATGATTTTTCGGAATAACCTGAGAAAATAGTGTTGTAAATAGCACCAATACGAAAACACGCTAACACGGCAATAAATGCTTCTGCGAGATTTGGAAGAAAAACAGCTACACAATCACCTTTTTTTACACCGAATGACCGAAGAACATTCGCAAATCGATTTACTTCCCCAAGAAGCATATTATAGGTGTAAAATTTTGTGTCCCCGTTTTCACCCTCCCAAATGAGAGCTGTCCGGTTGCCCGCCCCATTAACTATATGCCGGTCAAGTAAATTGACACTTGGGTTGCTAATGCCGTCGACAAAAAAACGAAAATCAGGGAGTTGTCCACTAATGGTTTCATTCCAAGGTTCATACCATACAAGATCACGGGCTGCGCTATCCCAAAAGGCGGCAGGATCTTCTTGGGATTGTCGAAGAAGTTCTTGAAAAGCTTCTATGCTTCCAATGGAGGTAGAGCGTACCTTTTCTTTGTTAGGAAAAATAAGTTTACTGTTTGCAACCACTTGTAAAATCCCATTGATATCCATGGAGTTACTCCTTTATCATGTTTTGAAAGCCATTACAAAAATGTATTCAGCATCCTATTTGTTTTGCAATTACCATACGTTGAACTTCAGATGTTCCTTCCCCAATTTCCAAAAGCTTCGCATCACGGAAGAACCGCTCAACTTGATATTCTTTCATGTATCCATAACCACCATGAATTTGAACAGCTTGATCACATGCACGCATACATATTTCGGAAGCAAATAATTTTGCGTATGCTGCCTCTTTTTTAAATACTCGGCCTTGATCCTTCAACCAGGCTGCTTTGTAAACCATATTTCGGGCAATTTCAATATTCATTGCCATATCGGCCAATTTAAATTGGATTGCCTGGAAGTTTGATATACTTTTTCCAAACTGTTTTCTTTCCTTTGCATACTGAAGTGATTTTTCATAAGCGCCCTGTGCAAGTCCAACGGCCATTGCCCCGATTCCAATTCTTCCGCCATCCAAAGTAGCTAAAAATTGCTTGAAACCCTCTCCTTCTGTTCCCAGCAGATTATCTTTGGCAACCCTTACATTTTCCAAGATTAATTCTGTTGTATTTGAAGATTGAAGACCCATTTTTTCGTAATTATTAATAACAGTAAATCCTGGTGCGTTCGTTGGAACGATAAATGCGCTAATTCCATTAATTCCTTTTGAGCGATCTGTTACGGCCGTAACGGCAAGATGTTTAGCATAGCTTGCATTGGTAATAAAACATTTTGAGCCATTAATGACCCACTCATCCCCATCAATAACTGCGGTTGTTTGTGTTCCTCCTGCATCAGAGCCTGCATTTGGTTCAGTCAAACCAAATGCCCCAAATGACTCTCCTGTACAAATGGGCGTTAAGTATTTCTCTTTTTGCTCATGGGTACCAAACAAATTAAGCGGTTCTCCCCCTAATGAAATATGAGCTGAATATGTGATTCCTGAGGATGCACAAACACGACTTAACTCTTCAACGACAATGGCAAAGCTGATAGTGTCAGCATCACCGCCACCGTATTGTTCTGGGAATGGAAGACCCATGATTCCTAACTCTGCTAATTTTGAAAATATTTCATAAGGGAATGCTCCCGTTCGATCTCGTTCATCTGCTCCAGGAGCAACTTCTGCTTCCGAAAAATCCCGAATTAACTTACGTATCATCTCTTGTTCTTTCGTTAAATCAAAATTCATTTCTCAGCAACCCCCATTTATTGTCATAACAATTTGATTATTGTTGACAAAATTTTTTACCTTCCAACAAAAATATACATAATCGGCTTTCTTTTTTAATAATTGTCAAAATAACAACAAACCTCTATGTACCGACCTCCTTTCGCTATTTTTATGATTTTGTTATAAATATAAATATTAAAAAAATATAAATCTATGTATATTTCTATGAAAAAACTTGTATGTTTTATACCAATAAACATAAATGTATAAATATATTAAATGTTAAAAGTAAGGAGGATAAATGATGCGCGATACATTAACTCACCGGCAGCTAAAATTCCTAATCCAAGTTTCAACCGTCATAAATTCCTCATTAGATATTGATACGATCTTTGATTCTATTAATAAATGAAGCGATTTCCTTTATAGAAGCTGCAGGGGGTTGATCTATTGGGATCTTTGACATAAATCAAAACCGGTTAATCGCAAAGTCAGCCCAAGGATTATTTTACCCACATATTTTTAAATCTATTAAACTACATAGTGGTGAATCAATGATCGTGATGACTTTCACTGCAAAAAATGTCTTATTTTTTGGAATGAGGAGGAAATGAAACAGACCCTGGATACATTAACTCTATATAATAGATACTTATTAGATAGGTCTATATCAAATAACTTTTATTTTACATCTGTCATTTCTTCATCTATTTTACAAAAGAGCGAATATGAATAAATTTTAAATATTTTATATTTTTCACCTAAACCTATATCCATGTTACTATCATGTACGAGCTTATTTATATTGAGAAATGAGTATTTTACAAAAAAGGAGGAAAGATAAAATGAATAGGGTAATAAAACCAGCAGGATTTTGGATACGCCTTTTAGGCAACCTATTAGATGGTGTAATTGTCAGTATTCCTTTATCCCTTATTGTTTTTTTACTTACAGGAGAATTCAATGAAGATGACCCTGTTACCTCAATCTTAGGGGTTATCTATACCGTTGCTGTACCTATTTTATGGTCAGGGTATACAATTGGAAAACGAATCGTTGGCGTTAGAATTGTAAAAGTAAATGGAAAGAAGCTTGGAATCGGAGCAATGCTATTACGAGTTCTTGTAGCCGGAATTGTTTATGGCCTTACATTAGGTATTGCTTTAATTGTGAGTCTTTTCATGGTTGTTTTCCGTAAAGATAAGAGAAGTCTGCATGATATGATGGCAGGTACCTATGTTACATATGCAAAGCCTGATGAACATACAGCTGCAAGTTAAGTAGATACCAACTCTAAGCATCACACAAAATGGAGCTTTTCACCTTACTTACTCTGTACGGTTCTAGTGCAAAATTTTACATAAGAACATCAAAAAAATAAGACTTCCTCACTATGAAGGGACAGTCTTATTTTTTGGATGGCGTATATATGAAGTTTCATTTCCAAAATCCCCTTGGCGCTCAAGAGATTTTATCTTTATGCACATAAAAAAGAGAAAGATAAAAAGTGACTTAATGCCTTAATATGACGGCTTTTTTTATTAATCGAGATTATATGAACTAAGAAATAAAAAAACAAAAATCACTTTGTACTGCTAGATATAAACACTGAGGCATCTTGATTCATAAAGATACGATTACCATGATAAAATGTCTTGATTTTAATTGATTTAAATCCGACTTCAGATAATATTTTTTTCAGTTCTTCATGTAAAAAACCATTGTGAACTTTCGGATGATTGATCTTATGATTTTTATTAAAATCAATAATGATTAGCTTGCCCTCATCATTTAAAACGTTAAACAATTCTTGTAAAATTTTTTTAGTATCCGGAATATGAAGAAGGACTAGTGACATTAAAACTATATCTGCCTTGAGGTCAGGAGTTCCTTGAGTAAAATCTGAATAAAGTACCTTTGAGTTCGTAATTCCTTTGTGAGAAATTTTAGCTTTCGCAACCTCCAACATTTGTTTTGATGAATCAACCAACAAAATAGAATCTACTAAATCTGATAATTCTAAACCAATTAGACCCGTGCCACTCCCATAGTCTATTAAAGACTTTGATTTACTATTTCGTAATTCTGTTCTTACTTCCTTAACTATAATTTTAGCTAATTCCATCCTTTCTTCTGTATCATATCTTTTTGCCATTTGTTCAAAAACATTATTTTCCATATCCCAATCCACTTTCCTATTTATTAAAAGGTAAATCTACATAGTGATCATTATAGCAAAAAAAAACAAAAACCTTAAAAATTACAAAGCAGCTAAATCATGTACAGTAAATTATGGTTTTCATTTTATACAAAAGAATTCAGTATAAATGGTGTAAAAGACGAAAACATATTAAAGGCACTAAGAGAAACATTCTAGTTGAATAATTACCCCCTAACAAATCAACTTATTTACAATGAGGAGATCTAATTAAAACCTAAAATATTATTAAATTTTCATTTAATTGGCAGTAAACTATCAACTAAAATAATATTGATTACATTGATATATGCTAATGCGCTTGCTTTCATAATATCCGTATCTGTTGCCTTGGCAGTATATTTCTCACCTTTATATTCTACCTGAATTTTCACTTTACCTAATGCTTCTTTACCTCTTGATACATTGCTAATATTATATTCAATCAATTTAATATCTAAATCACTAATTTCTGTAATAGCAGAATATAAAGCATCAATAGGACCAGAACCAACCGCACTACTTTTCAGTATTTGATCAGCCTTTTTAATTTTCACACTTGCAGATGGGAAAATTGGATTGCTAATCACTTGTATATCCATTAGTTCATAGAAATTATCACTATAGTGCACCATACCTTGATTGTGAATATCGTGTTTGGTGTAATAGTTCTCAACTAAGACATACAAATCATGATTATACACTTCTTTTTTTGCGTCTGCTAATTCAAGAAAAGCTTCAAATATTCCTTCAAATTGTGTTTCGGTTAACTGATCAAAACCTAATTTCGCAAGTGCATTTTTTACTGCATGGCGACCAGAACGAGCCGTTAAAATCAGCTCCATATCATCTAAACCGACTTCAAGTGGAGATATGATTTCATAGGCATCCCTAGATTTCAATAACCCATCTTGATGTATGCCCGAAGAATGTGCAAAGGCATTATCTCCTGTAATTGCTTTATTTACTTGCACATCAAGACCCATAAAGCTACTTACCAATCTAGATGTATTCATGATTTCTTTTGTATTTATATTTGTAAATGCTTTATAGACTGATGAGCGTGTATTGACCGCCATCACAACTTCCTCTAGTGCAGCATTACCTGCACGTTCATCAATCCCATTAATCGTACATTCAACTTTATCCGCCCCATTTTTAATTGCGGCTAACGTATTGGCAGTCGCCATGCCAAGATCATTATGACAATGGACACTTAAAAGTATTTTATCATTCAAATTTTTCAAGCGATCATGTAGTTTAAAGATTAATTCACCAAATTCTTCTGGCTCTGCATATCCTACTGTATCCGGTACATTAATAATAGTCGCTCCTGCTTTTACAACGCCTTCAATCGTTGACCATAAGTATTCAAAGTCAGAACGAGACGCATCTTCTGTTGAATATTGAACATCTGGTAGTAATGTTTTGGCGTATTTTACTGCATCAACACCAATGTCTAATATTTGACTTTTCGATTTCCCAAACTTCTTTTCTACATGAATATCTGAAGTACCTAAAACAATGTGGATTAAGGGATTTTCAGCATATTTCACACTATTATAAACAGCATCAATATCAGATTTTACTGCCCTAGCTAAAGCTGTAATCATAATTTCGTCTGTATTTCCTACTTTCATGGCGATTTCTTTCACAGCATTAAAATCACCAGTAGAGGATGAAGGAAAACCGGCTTCAATAATATCAACTTGTAGCCTCTTTAATTGCTGTGCTACCTCAAGTTTCTCATATAGATTTAACTTTGCTCCTGGAACTTGTTCTCCATCCCTTAAAGTCGTATCAAACACCAAAATTTTCTTCATCATTTCAGAAACACTCCTTTGTTATATTAATCAATAAAAAAAGCCCCATCTCTATAAAAATATAGAGACGAGGCTTTGCTCGCGGTACCACTCTAATTGACTAATCCATACATGATTAATCCACTCTTTTTCGGCAGCTATCACCACCTATCTTTGTAACGATAGAAAACCGATGTCCCCTACTTGTTATGTTCAGGGAGTAGCTCTTGGATGAGTTCAAAGGGAATAACTGCCGATTCTCACCAACCATCGGCTCTCTGAAAGCTTATAAACCTTCTACTATTTCCAATCTTTGCTTGCTAATATTTAATTGAAAATAACAATATATAGAAAATTTAGATTTGTCAATAATTAATTTCATTTTCAAACGGCACAACTTTTTTATAAGCATTGCGACTTTATTTTAAATCTCCAGTAGATGATTAAATGTTACAATAAATAGTCCTTTAAAGATTGCTGTAGTGTTCCTTTTGTTATGGCCTTTTGAGTGAAATTAATGCCAAGGTGAATCATCTCTCTCACCAGTTCCGGTCTTAATCCGGTAATAACCGCCTGACATCCCATCATATTAATTCCATCCAGTACCTTATGAAAATGATCGATAACAACCACTTCCATATCCGTAATACCTGATAAATCCATAATTAATGTATGAATACGGGTTTTTGCAATATCCGTTAGTACCTTTTCTTCAATCGTTTCCATTCGATACGAATCAATGGTTCCTATTAAAGGGAGAATGGCAACGGTAGGACTAATTGGAATAATAGGTACAGATAGATGTTCAACATTTTTTCTTTGCCTATGGATTAATTCGTCTTTAAAATCCGAATAGCTTAGGAAAAATGTATTTAGAAATTGATCAATGTTATTATTAATTCGTTCCTCTAACTCAAAAAAATCTTCCCTAATGGTAGGTAAGTTGAATTCAGATTGGTATTCATAAATTGTTTTCCATAATGATCTTCTTATCGCCTGAATCCACTCCAGTTTAAAAGCTAGAGTAAGCGAATGCTGCGCCCAAGCAACACCTTCCTGTCTAGCGAATGCAACAATATCTTGATTGTTGTTTTCTAAGATATAAACAACTAATTTTTCAGCATTCTTTAAGAGATTAATATTACCTTGCTTTAGAATATCGTGAATAACCTCTGCAACATTTACTGCTTCTGATAACAACTTCTGTTGAAAAACTTCTCTCTTCCCCTTAACATAGTGAATCATATCTTGAATATCATTATTGCTATTCTCCATTCAATATAACCCCTTTCAGAATAACCTTATAATATCCCTCTAACTTGGTATTATAACTCGAATATACAAGATATCGCTAATTCTAACCTGCTCCTATAGTAGAAAAAACCCACCTACTTACCCCCCCTTGTCGTACCTTTAACAAAGGTCAGCTATATAATTATATTTGTATATGAAACTACGAAACCATTCATAATATTAACGTATGTCCCCATATGTAAAAACCTTTGCTCATACTGAGCAAAGGTTTTCTTCTTATTACAGAAAATTCTATATTGATTAATCACCATAACGTTGATTATCAGCACTAGAATCAACGAAGAATCCTTTATTATCAAGGATTCTCCTTTAGTTTTTAAGATGTTTCCAATACAACAAACTATGTTGTATAACTATAGTTAATTTGAAATTTCTACAAAGGCTCTAACTGGAAAAGTTCCAAAGTCTTTGATTTTTGGGGAAACAGCATAAAATAAAAAGTTTTCAGTTGAAATTTGTTTTAAGTTGCATAAGTGTTCAACGATGAGAATTTCTTGCCCTAATAAAGTGGTATGTACAGGACGATCTTTACCTGACGTATCATCTATATTCACAGAATCAATCCCAACTAAAGCAGCTCTTTTATCCACTAAATATTGTGCAGCTTTCTCCGTTAAATATGGATGATTTTCAAAGTATTGATCTGTATTCCAATATTGATCCCAACCTGTGTGAATAAGGACGGCTTTTCCCTCAATATCAAGATCATAAAACACGTCTTCATTAATCTCTTTTTTATTTTCATCAATATGAACGATAATTCCTTCTAGACCAGCCATCTTATCAATTGGTATTTCCGATAGATCTGTTCCATTAGCATACCTATGAAATGGAACATCAATATAAGTTCCTGTATTAGACACCATTTCTATTTTTCCAATTTGAAATTCTGTTCCTTCTCCATAATGTTTTCGAGATTCTTCTCGACTTAAATAATCACAAATGATTGGAGCAGGAAGCCCTTTATAAGTTATAATGCCATCTTGAATGGTATGACTCAAATCAATATATTCTTTACTTTTCATATTATCTCTCCTTTTATATTGATAAAAACAACTTACGTATGGAAATTTTATCATGTTTTTCTTTTTTAGGCTGTATATGATATACAAAGCTAATTAACATAATGTCCCTTATCAGTAGTCTATAAAAAATAAGCAGCTTGAATTAAGCTGCTTATTTTAGCTTCTAATAAAAATCTAGAATTAACATCGCGAACAAATCAAATAAAATGCTGTTAGGCACCATCTCAAATTATCTAATTACGCAATCAGAAGATTAGCGATGAAATAATTTTCTTCGTGGGACTATGACCTATTTTTTAGTGAGTAATTTTCGAACTACCTTTAAATTCATCAATAGAACCAAAAAAATAACAGGATAGACTATTGCTGAATACAATAATCTCCAGCCATTATAATAAAAAAAGTCCGTTTTAACTGTGAACTATTCAAACACAATTGAAAAAATGGTCCAACTTAAAATGTAACTTAATTTCATCCCTAAACTCTTAATAAAGGGATAAAAGTTTAAAAATAAAAAGCTAACAGATGGAAAATACATAATAATGGCTAAGAGTGACAGCCATTGAAAGCCTTTCTGAAAATAACTATATAGATTGTAATGTAAATCTAGAATTATGTCTGTTGTTATTCCGTAAGCGTAGGCAAAGCAAGATGTAGAATATATTTCAATATGAGTTAACTTCTTAGGTACAAAGAATGAGAGTAAATTAAAAATTATAAAAAAATAAAAATAATAACCATTGTCAGACACCTTCCTTTAAACCGTCCAAAGATTAATATGTTTCCTATCATTTCACTTTTACTACATTTTAATCCCTCTAGAAGCAGTCATTGTAATGATAATTTGCATTGGCCTTTTTATTTGCCCAAAGGAAGGTTGGGTTGTTCTAAGTAACTAATGTAATGTTTATTTTTTTCTTACCCTATATTTTGCATTAAAGTTATTCCTTTAAATCAAGGAATAGGAAAATTCTATTTATAATTATAAAAAAATAATATTTTATTAATTTCTATCTTCATATTACATTAATAGTATAAAGTTCAAGTTATTACAGGACTATTAAATCACCCTACTATATAGTGAAAGGATTGTTAAAAAATGACCACTTATCGTTTGGGAGTACTAGCTGGAGATGGAATTGGCCCTGAAATTGTAAGCGCTACAGTTGATGCGTTTAAAACAGCTGCAGATAAGGTTGGAGTAGATATTGATTGGATTGATTTACCTATGGGATGGGAAGGAATAAAACAATATAATGATCCCCTTCCAGAATTCACTACAAATGCTTTGAAGGATACTCATGGATGGATACTTGGTCCTCATGATTCTGCTGCTTATCCACTAGAACATAAGGTGAAACTTAATCCAAGTGGTGCTCTTCGTCATACACTAGATTTATTTGCTAACATCCGCCCTGCTAAAACCATGCCAGGGATTAAAAGCGTAGTAGGAGAAGCTGATTTAGTTATCTTCCGTGAAAATACAGAAGGTTTTTATGCCGATCGAAATATGTTTGCAGGCCATGGAGAATGGCAAATTACAGAAGACGTTGTTGTGACTTCAGGTGTCTTCACAAGAAAAGCTGTGGAACGAATTGCTCATGTTGCCTTTAAAATGGCGATGAAGCGTCGTAAAAAAGTAACCATCGTTCATAAAGCCAATGTTCTTCGATTAAGTACAGGGTTATTTTTAAATGTTTGTCGTGAGGTTGCGAAACAGTATCCTGAAGTCACTGTAGATGATTACCATATCGATGCAATGGCCGCTCATTTAGTACGTCGAGCGAAAGACTTTGATGTGATTGTGACAGAAAATATGTATGGAGATATTCTTTCAGACCTAGCAGGTGAGCTTGTTGGAAGTCTTGGATTAGCTCCTTCCATTAATGCCAATGCAACTGTAGCTATGGCACAAGCAGCCCACGGTTCTGCCCCAGATATTGCTGGTTTAAACATAGGAAATCCAACAGGTATGATGCTTTCAACTGTCATGTTAATGGAGTGGCTTGCTGAACGGCATAATGATAACAATCTTAAGGAAATAGGTAAATTAGTTGAGCAAAGCCTTTATCAATCACTTAAAGATGGAATCAAAACGAAAGATTTAGGAGGCCATGCTTCGACTTCAGAATTTGCAAAGGCTATTTCAGAGAGAATTAACCAAATCGTGGTAAGTTAATATAATCCCTGTCTGATTCAAAATTTAACTTTTAAATCAGACAGGGATTTCTATTTATTATGTATTGCTACTGAGGATTCTGATTTATATTGTTGTCACCTGTTTTTTAATTACCATAGTGTTCGTTATCAATATTAAAAAACTAATTCTCAGTTTGTATCTTATTTAATTACAGCTTCTGTTACTTTTTTAATGATGGTTTAACACTACTAGAGAGAACTTTATGATTAACATAATACCTGAATCAAAAAAAATTCAACAAGTAAGATAATAAAATCTATAATAAAGGGTAAGATAGAAAATTCTTCACCCTCTTCGTCTATAGTAGCTTTTTTCCAAGATATCTGCTCTTCTTTAACTAACTCATCTGGTGTAATAGCATAGATTTTACTCAGTTTAATCAAATTATCCATATCGGGATAATTCTTATTTGTTTCCCATCTGTAAATGGCTGGCTCACCTAGATACATTCATTTATTGAGCAAGGTTCTCTTAGGAGATATTTTTCATTTCTCTTAACTTTTTTAACCGCTTACCCAAAATCACTTTAATCATCTACCTTTCACTATTACTCTATAACAGATAAGTGAAATTATCTATAAACCCTTTGTAATAGGCATAAATCTATAGTTAACAAGGGAAATGTTAAATATCAAAGATGTATTTTTAGTTCATAGAGAAACAATTCAAGGAAGTTAAGAAAGCTTAATGCCCTTATGAATAAAGGGTACTGAGGATTTTTTATTAAAGGAGAAAAAGTTTTGAGTAGTAAGGGAGAGGAATTTGTAAAGTCTATAAAACCGGATAAATTATTAATGTATTCCCCTATCCATATAAACAAGAAAATCCTTTGCCCATAATTAGCAAAGGATTCCTTTTTATTAAGGGCTAGTCATTATAAGTAAGTTAACAAAAACCCTAATCATTTACAAATTAATAACATACAATAAATGTTCTTGCTTTATACCATATAGAAGGACCTAAATCTTTATTTATGTATTCTATATCTTTATTAGTTCATCGTTAGAAAAACTTTTCTTGATTCAGTGAGAGCTCTATGAACATTTGCTAACGAAAAGGATTGAGAGATTTGGCTAAGTTGTAGAGTGTCATCTCGAATCATTTGTATAAGTTGATAAAAAGTGGCGTGCCATTCCTTTACAGAGATATTTTTATTCCAATGACGAAGATGAAAGATCTCTGCTTGTGTTTGTGTACGTTCCATAATTTCTCGATAATTCAGAGGAACTCCTGACAGCAACCCAATACTTAAAAGGATTCCTTTCGGTTGTAAGCAGAAGGCTAGATGAGTTCCTTCTATTCCCCCAATAGCATCAATAGCAGCTGTAGCTCCTCTTCCCCGTGTTAAATCCATTACAGCTTCCTTTAGAGGTGTCTCTTCTGTGTTAATAACATAGGAAGCTCCTATCTCTAACAAGGAGGCTGTGTGTTTATCATTTCGAGTAATAGCAATAAGCTGGAATCCTATAATCTGAGATAATTGGACAAATATACGCCCTATAGAGGATCCACACGCGTTGACAAGGAGGATATCATCCGGTTTAAGTTTTAACACTTGATTACAAATGACCCACGCTGTAATTGGATTAATATATAACTGTGCAGCTATATGATTATGAATATCTTCAGGCAATACAATGGCTAATTCTGCTGGCGATGTGACAAATTCCTGCCAAGTCCCTTGTCCTCTCAAGGGAAGGACTCGTTTGCCAATAAACCACTTCGAAACAGAAGGTCCGACATCCTCTACAATCCCTACCCCTTCATAACCTGGTATGCTTGGTACTGTGATTCGGTTAGCATATGCCCCTGTAATCGGAATAATATCTGATGGATTGATAGGACTCATCTCCATTTTAACTAACAATTCTCCCTCTTGAGGTAATGGAACGTCTACTTCCTCTATACGTAAAACATCTGAGGGGTTCCCAAACTCATAATACTTAATACATATACCTTTTAAAGACATCATGTCCCTCCTTATTAAAGTTCTCTATTGAATTGAAAATACTTATCTTAGATTAAGAATATGATATATTTACTCCAAAGACAAAAATTTAAAGAGAGAAATAATAAAGAGTATCATCGTTTATCCTGCGATTATAACGTGAATTTCCCACCATGATAACAATAGTAATTTTCAGCTTTAAGATTTTTAATCTTTATCAGAGACTGTTGGGCTTTCTCAATATTTAAACAAAACTGTGGATTAGCAATGACTAATTCATGATTCTCTTTAACAGCTGCATCACCTGTAATTATACTTTTCAACCTTGGAAAATATAATGAAATATGCCCTGAAGTATGCCCTGGTGTTGCTACTATTCTACATTCGTTATCTAAAATCATATCTCCATCATGTACTTTCTTATTAATTAAAACAGGCTTCAAATTCTTTAGTTGTTGTATAAACCATTTACCAAATTCCATATCTTCATTTGACATATTTTCTAGCATTTCTTCGGCTTGAACCAATCTTTCTGCCTTTAATTCACCACTAATGTATTTTGATTCAACTTCACTAGCTATAATAGTAATCCAAGGATACTTTTCTTTAAAATCATATAAGGAACCTATATGATCATCATCATAGTGAGTAATAATTATATTTTTTAAATTCTTCATTTCATATCCATTTTTCAGAATTTCATTTTCGATTAAAGTTAAAAAATTGATACACCCTGTATCGACCAAGGTTAGTTCATTATTCAGTATAATTAAGCTAGGATAAATACATTTTTTTTGTCTATTGAATTCATATTCAATTGGTAATTCTATTATTTTCATTTTTCTTCCTCCATTTATTTCTTATTTAATTTGATTATTCACCTTAATAGAATTTTGCATAATCCCATTACTTTACTATGCATAGATTATTCATTTTCAGTTCACATAATGTTGGTTATAGTCATCAAATGATCCTGTAATAATCAACTTTACAAAAAACAGGCTGTCTATCAAATAGACAGCCCATTTTTTCAGGCGTATGCTCTCACTTATTCATTTCTTCCCATTCACTAAAGGAAAGTTTGTTAGTTATATGTCTTAAATGTTCAGGTACTTCTACGTAACACATTAACTCTAAACTGTTTCCATCTGGATCATTAAAGTAAACTGTGCCGTTACCTTGATTTGGACGTATAAAGGGATCTATCGGTTGATTTGGATTAACAGGTCCAACTTTAATTCCGAGAGTATTTAACCATTCTACTGATGTCTTTAAATCCTCATATGTTACTTCAAAAGCAATATGGCGCAGTGCAGGATGATAAGGCGTCTTATATTCATCACCTTCCCATAAACCTAGCCAACTTCGTCCTTTATCAATCCAAAAGAAAGCTGTAGATTCATCGCGCCAAGCAAGTTCCAAACCTAATCTCCTATAGAAATCTATTGAATTTTCCAAATCCTTAACAGGTAGATGTGCTTCGTATATTCCTTTTATCAATTTACATCATCCTCATTTCTAATGATAGACCATTTTATAAAATGGTCTATTACACATAGATTTTTACGAGGGAATTAAGCTTACTTTAAATGCATTATAAGAAAACATAAGAGATTCAACTATAAATTTAGTCAATATTTTGATTAAATAACAAAAGGTTGTTACTTTGTTTATTGTTAATATACTGACAATAAATAATAGGTGAGATAAATTCGATATTATTTGTCTTCCACAGTCATTACTTAAATATTGTTTTTGAAGACCCAGCGCACCCTAAAAAGAAAGCTTTAATTATAATTCTCCCCTAATAATAAATAGTTTATTTTAGATTGGCTATATTGATAAAATTGAAAATTTTCAACTGGTTTAGTAGAACAGACTGACATACAATAATCATCATTGATAAATTCACTATGGAAATAATAAGTTTTATTATTTTCCTCAAAATATGGTTTGATTTCGTTATTTATAGAGGAAAAGCAGATAGAATTAAGAGGAGAATACAACCCCCTACCGGTCGCTTTCAAATAGCTCTCTTTTAAAGTCCAAATCTTAAAAAATTTTCCCCTCATGTTAGATTGACAAGTTATATACTCATATTCTTGTTGTGTAAAAAAACTTGATGATAATTCTTTATAGTCTAGATTGATACATTCTTGAATATCAACTCCAATTTCCTCACTCCCTATAGCTATAGCAATAAATTTACCAGAATGAGATATATTAAATGCGAGTGCCTTTTCTGAGTCTATATAGGGTTTTCCATATTTCCCATATTTAAATTTAATATCTACTAATTCACAGCAAAGTTCACATGAAATTAAATATCTAAGAAATAAGTGACTTAGGAATGAACGTATTTTATCCTTTTCATTTACGAATTTTGAAATTTTTTGTCTAATCTCCTTATCTAATATTGGGTAGAAACTCCTGTAATTATTAAAATCATAGCGATAATCTATATTAAGTAAGTGTATCTGCACTTATAAGCTCTCCTTTATAAACTTTGTCATGAATATATGTTAATCTTCTTCAGGATAATATATCCAAAAAACAATATCAAATGATGTTTTGGTTCACGAAATAATCTATTTTTTAGAATATTTTCATTTACATTGTCATTATGCGAGAAATTGATAGTTTTGTTTTTGATATAATAAAAGTATTATTTTTCTATTCAACTATTTATAATGATTAATGTGCAAAGAGGCTATGTCTATACAACTGATTTAAAGTTTAGTGTCTGATTGTCCATCTTAATGCAATATAGAGCGATTCTCAGAAAGAGAATCAACAAAGAAAAAAGCTGAAGATACTCTTCAGCTTTTTATTATACCGTCCAATGTTCAAATGAAGAAATTCTTAAATCTCCTTTTTTGGTCACATTGCGGTATTTCACAACACCTTTTAACTTCGGCTCAAAGTAGATAAAATTGTGTTTTTCGTTAACAAACTATTAAATAGCAAAATTTTTTTTAAAATAGTTAACAAATTATTAAATAGCAGAAGGATTTTTTTAAATATTATATAAATTATATAGGGTGTTAAATATTTACATAAGAAAGGAGGAAGAGTATTTCGCAATATTGACAACGTTACATTTATACTAGGGGTACATTTTCCAGGAACGAAAGAAATGCAGTTCATACGCCGGCTTGATCCCAATGGATAGATTCTTGTCTAAAACAAGGCAAAAGCGTGAGAATGAAGAATAAAAAATTAATCTATAGAAGGAGTTAATTACACTTGGGCAGTAATATGGAGTTGTTTTTAAGTTTTATCCCTGCTTTGATTTTAGTATTGGTAGCTTCTTATATCTGTGGTAATTTAGCTCGTTATATTGGGCAACCCAAAGTGGTTGGTGAAATGATAGCCGGAATTTTAATCGGACCTTCATTTTTAGGGATATTTGCCCCTCAATTTATGTCTACTCTATTCACTATAGATATAAAAAGTATTTTATATATTCTTAGTAATATAGGTTTGGGTATGTATATGTTCCTTGTAGGAGCAGAAGTAGATGAGAAGAAACTGACAGGAAACCTAATTAAAAAATGCACAATTCTCTCTACATCTGGAATAATCGTTCCGCTTCTATTAGGAATCATGGTTGGGGTCATTTATTATTCAAAGCTATCCCTTCCCGATGTGAATATATACCTATTTGCATTATTCATAGGGTCTGCTCTGGCACTTACGGCTTTTCCAATGTTAGCGAGAATTTTACAAGAACGGAATTTAACCACGTCTAACTTTGGTACATTAGCTTTGATTGCTGCTTCGATTGATGATGCACTGGCATGGTGTTTAGTTGCATTAATTACTGCATTAGCACAAGCACAAGGCGTATTAGCAGGAATAACTGCTATTACTTTCGGTACGTTATTCGCTTGTTTTATGCTTCTTGTTGGGAAGAAGTGGTTAACGCGTCTAGGAGAAAGAGTGGAAAAAGAAGGATCACTTTCGATGAATCATTTCTCCTTAGTCCTTCTGCTCCTTCTTGTTGCCATTTGGTTTACTGACTATGTTGGTGTTTATTCTGTGTTTGGTGGTTTTATCGTAGGTTTGTCGATGCCAAGAAATAAGGTTTTTTTACAAGAATTGAAATCGAAATTCCAGCCTTTTGTAATTACTTTGTTATTACCCATTTTCTTTGCTTATTCTGGACTAAATACAAACTTCACAACGATCTTTAATGATATGTCACTTCTGATTCCCGCAATAGTAGTGCTTGTTGCATCGATTGCGGGTAAATATGGAGGATGTGCACTAGCCATGAAAAGTATTGGATATTCTTGGCGGGAAGCGTCCGCGATTGGGATTCTAATGAATGCACGAGGTTTAATGGTGCTTATCCTTGTTAACATCGGAATCACATACAAAATCATTACACCTCAAGTTTTCGCCATTTTAGTATTAATGACACTGGTTACTACCATTGTGGTAATGCCGATCTTTAATATTCTTTATCCAGAAAACCCAAAAGAAAATCAAAATGTTCTAGATTTAAAACCATTTTCAAAACAATCTTAGGATTGCAGTTATAATGGAGGGATTTACATGGAAAAATTACATGATGTTATTATTGTTGGTGCAGGTCCGGGTGGTCTTCAAGTAGCATTGTCTTTAAAAGAGCTCTCTGATGAATATAATCAGAAACTAGATTTATTGATGATTGAGTCGGGAAAACAGGCAGGTGCATTCTACACCAAATACCCCGTGCATGGCCAATTAATCAGTAATAATAAGCTTTATACTGGAAAACCGCCAAAGAGTCGTTTCTCAGAGAGATTTGACTGGAATAGTTTATTAACAAAAGAAAAGAAAATCATGATGAGGAATTACAGTCGTGAGTTCTTTCCTCGACGCGAAGCATTAGTAGAAATGTTAAACGATTTGGTAACAGAATATGAATTACAAGTTATGTATAATACAATGTGGAAAGCGACTCGCAAAACGGAACAGGGGTACTTTGAGGTAGAGACTGACAAAGGAAAACTGTATTGTAAGTTTCTTGTAATTGCAACAGGAATGACCCCAAATCCTCCACCTATTCCTGGTTTAGAATTTACTACTCCATATCATGAGATGAAAAAGAAAGAGCACTACCGTGATAAACGGGTACTAATCATCGGCAAAGGGAACAGTGGAATGGAATGCGTACAAGAGATATTAAATGAAGCCAACCTAATTATGGTTGCAAGTCGTCATTCTACCCGACTAGCATATAAAACCCACTATGTTGGAGATATTAGAGCAGTTAATTCATTGCTAGTGGATAACTATCAGTTAAAACATCAAGCGGCGTTATTAGATTGTGAAATCCTAAATATTGAGAAAGTGGATGAAGGCTTTAATGTCACCGTTCACTATAAGCATGCGGAGGATGAAAAAGAGGTGTTATTCTTTAACGAAATCATTGCCGCAACAGGTTTCCGTTCAAATATAGACCATCTAGTGAAAGATCTTAACCTTAAGATTATTAACAAGAAATATCCTTCTATATCAGGTGTTTTCGAATCAACAGAAGTCTCGAATCTGTTCTTCGCTGGCACTCAAACCCATGGTTTAGATTATCGAAAAACATCCAGCGGTTTTATACACGGCTTCCGATATAACAGTAAGGTTCTTGCTCATAAAATAGCAGATCGGCTAGAATTCCCAATAAAAAATGTCATGATCTCAAACGAAGAAGTTGTTGGACATATCCTGGAAGAACTTACAGAGGCTTCTGATCCTTATTTGCAACCAGGATTTATTGTATATGTGATGAAATATGAATCCGGCATGTGGAATATTCATGGTTATCAAACGATTATTGAGTTTGAAAATACACCTTTGCAAGAGGATGAAGTGTTACTTGCCGCTTCTTTAGAATATGGAGATATTCATAAGTTTGCTGATCCTTTAAATATTCCTCGAGTACCTGGACAACCGCAGGAGAGTGTCCATATTCACCCTGTGGTCAGAGTACGAAAAGGAGAAAATGCCATCGAGAAATTAGACTTAGAAGAACATTTGGAAAATGAGTTTACGGATTTGCCAACTTATCATCAACCTTTAGGTGAATTTCTAAAAGCTATGTTAGACACCAAGATTAATATTTAAAAAACAAAGGGTTCGTGGGGCGTTTTCCCTACCGAACCCTTTTGCATTCATATAAAAAACAAATCAAACAACCGACTCCTTCATGTACAGGCAATCGGTTGTTTGATGTCTAAAACAAGGATAAACGAACGATTCCCCTAAATGATACGTAGCTCTTCAATTTTATGTTTCATCGTTAAAAGTCGCTTGTTTCCCAGCATATCAAAATTTCGGAATGGAAATTAGATGTTTGTACGATGTGCTTACTTCCTCTGCCAATGCTTTTATTTTCATCATGATTTGGAGCATTTCTTCTGTTGTTGTCCTTGGGTTGATGGAACAAAGTCGAATAACCACTTTCTCTTTCAATTCGGTCGTACTTAACATGGCAAATCCTCTGCGAGTAATTTCTCCCACCAATTTTTTGTTTATTTCATTGATTGTATCTGTTGATGCTAATTCACAAGGGATATAACGAAAAGTAACAATTCCTAACTGGGCAGGTGTTACTACCTCCCAATCTTTCGCTTTCCCTAAGAACGTTTCAACTTGTTCAGCCAACATGATTCCATGATCAATTGCCTGGCGAAAAGCTTCCACTCCAAACACTTTAAAAGACAGCCACACCTTTAACGCCCTAAATCTACGCGAAAGTTCAATTCCACATTCTCCAAAATTGATTTCTTCTTCTATATTGGTTTCCGAATCCTTAATATACTCTGGGATCATACGAAATGTTTTGCTTAAGTATTGGTTGTTTCTAATGAGTACACAGCCCACATCATAAGGCTGAAAAAGCCATTTATGAGGATCCAACGTCAAGGAATCGACACGATGAATTCCTAGAAGCAAAGCACTTCCTTTTTCACTGAGAATTGCCGGGGCACCATAGGCTCCATCCGCATGTAGCCATACATCTTCGTCATTACAAAGATCAGCCAACTCATTGAGGGAATCAACCACTCCACAATTAGTTGTTCCAGCATTAGCAATGACACAGAATGGTTTTTTCCCCTTTGTTCGATCTTCTTTTAGTTGCTTTTTCAAAGCACTGACTGAAATTCGTAAATGTTCATCCGTTTCGATTCGGCAAATTTGATGGTGTTTGAAACCCAATACTTTTAGTGCCCGATTCACAGAAAAATGAGTTTGGTCGGAAAAATAAACAACCGCATTTTCTATGTCATTATTAAGCTTGACCTGCCTAGCTACAGTAAGCGCGGTCAAATTAGCCATGGAACCTCCGCTTACAAATAGCCCTTCAGCCGAATCAGGGAACCCTAACATCGATTTTAACCAATTGATTGTCGTTAATTCGATTTGCTCAGCACCTGCGCCTGCTATCCAAGCTGTCGGAAATACATTAAATCCACTTGCTAAAAAATCTGCTACTACTCCAACATAATTGCTGGGCCCTGGTACAAAAGCCAAAAAATGAGGATGATCCACATGGGTAATCTGATTAAACACGTTCCTAGTAAGAAAATGAAGGAGCTCTTTCGGATCGGCTCCGTTTTCTGGGATTGATTCTGTCAGCTTGTTTCTGAGAATATCACTATCAATTGCTTCAGATACTGGTTTACTTTTCAAATGATTCATATGGTCAATGATTAAATCAACCGCTTGATATCCTAACTGACGCATCTTTTCAGCTGATAACTGCAAGTTTTCCGACACTCATTTCACTCCTATTCAATTTTAAAAGGCGAGTTGTTGCTCGCCTTTTCATTTTTTATAATTGATAATCGCCGATTGTCTGTGTTGGATTATGAACGATCGTTTTGATTAATGTATGGAGGTGATTCAATATTTCCTGTACTTGCTCCGCTTCATAGATATTTTGATCATATCCAAATTTCATTGTAAGTTTCTCTTCAGGGAAGCATATAATTCCGTACTTCACATGCGGCTCATCAACAACTTCGTAATCTGTAATGGCAAAATTTCTGTTCTCATTTGAAGAGAAAATAGATGGATTTGTAGGATAGTTTTCAAACACCCAAAGATGGTCGGTCAACTGGTCGGTCAACTCACTTTGTTTTTGGATCTCAACAAGAGAATAGTAAGCATACTCATTACATTTCAATGTTTCTTGTTGAACTTTTTGCAGGAGATCCACAAAGGATTGCGTTTCTGCCCAAGCTACTCGGATAGGCAAAACATTTGTGAACAGACCAAACATATTTTCAATCCCTTCCACCTCAGGAGGTCTGACTGATACCAGATTGGGTAATACTACTTCTTTCGTTCCATTGTATTTACCAAGCAATATACCCCATACAGCTAGTAAAGCCGAATTCATGGTTACATGGTGTTGGGTTACAAATGTCCGTAACTGATTGGTTAGATCCTCATCTAACGTTAAATCCAGAAATGTAAAGCTTAACCCTTTACTTTGAGTTGGTACCTTCTTTTTTGGAATGCTGATTTTCCGATTGTACCCTGATAAATAATCGCGCCAAAAACGGCGTGCTTTCTCATAATCTTGCGCTAAAGTCCAGTCAATGAATGTTTGAAAAGGTTTTACTGGGGGTAATTCCACTTTAGTTCCTGCATTTTTTGCTTCATAGAGTTGGAATAATTCGTCTAACAAAATACTGACACTCCAACCATCACATAATAGATGATGGGCACTCCAAACTACCTTATATTCGTTATTCTTTAGTTGAAAGACACAGAGACGGGTCATGAGCTCATCATTATTGAATCCTCGGCCTAAATTTTCACTCATCCACTGGTCTAAGCATACTTGTTGCTCTTGTCTCGTCATCTCAGTCAAGCTTTGTACCTCTGAAATCATTTGAACATCATGTAACACAGCTTGCCAAGGTTGTTCTTGTTCATCTCGCATAATGATCGTTCTTAGAGAATCATGACGATCAACTAATTGTTGAAAACACTGAATAAAGAGATCTACATCCAGTCTCCCCTCAAGTGTCCAAATCGTTTGTTCAAAATAAGCATTGGTATCGGGTTCAATTACAGCATGTTCATAAATAACTTGCTGGAAGGGCGCCAATGGATAGATTCGTTCTATTTTTAGAGCCGGCATTTTTTCTTGTATTTTGTTAAGCGTATGTTGATTAAGCTGTTTATCTCTAACATTCAGCGATATAACTTTATTTTCTTTCTTTTTGTTTATATCATCTGTTTGTAAGTGTGAAGGTCGATCTATTCTCTTAATAGAAGGAAGCATGTCACCGAATACAGGGAAGTCAAATAAACTTTTGGGGTCTAACTGAAATCCTTGGACATAAAGTCGTCCAGAAACTTGAATAGCCTTAATCGAATCGCCACCCAAGGCAAAGAAATGATCATTTACTCCGATTTGGTCTACTTTGAGCACTTCTTGCCATACACTGATCAATATTTTTTCCATTTCAGTTTTTGGAGCAATATACACCTCATTTTTTTGTTTCTCTGGAGCAGGAAGCGCCTTTCGATCTAATTTTCCATTAGGAGTCAAAGGTAGTCGCTCCAAATAAACAAAATAAGAAGGAAGCATGTACTCTGGCAAGTGGTCTCGCAAATATTTTCGTAGTTCTGTTGTACTGATATCCTGCTCAGTTACTACATATGCGACTAAAAATTTTATCTCATTCTCATCTGTCTGGTCAATCACTACAGCTTGGTCTACTTGTTTGTAAGTGAGAAGGCAATGGGCGATCTCTTCTAACTCTACTCGATATCCCTGAATTTTGACTTGGTAATCATGACGTCCTAAAAATTCAATATACCCCTCGGGATGCATCCTGCCACAATCCCCTGTCTTATAAATAAGACCAAGGTCTGGATGGGACACAAACACTTCGTTCGTTTTCTGTTCATCATTCAAATATCCTTGGGCAAGGCCCACTCCCCCAATATATAAATCACCGATCACACCAACTGGGCACATTTTCTTATCGTAGTTCAGTACATAATACGTCTGGTTTGCCAAAGGCATCCCATATGGAATGCTGTTCCAGTGTGCTTCCACCTGTTTGACTGGATAATAAATCGACCAAATTGATGCTTCTGTTGCCCCCCCCAGTGAAATTACTTCCGCGATCGGAAAATGTCGTTTTATTTTTTCTGGTAAAGGAAGTGGAATCCAATCTCCACTAAGTAAGACCAAACGCAAGGAAGCATTTTCAAAATGAGAACCTACCTGATCTACTGCCAAATCCATGATTGCAGGGACTGTATTCCAGATCGTAATCCCTCTGCGTTCAACCGTACGGATTAGTTCTTGCATGTCTCTTGGATCACGAATCATTACCAACATTGCACCTGTACTTAACGCTCCAAAAATATCGTATACAGACAGGTCAAAACACATGGAGGAGATACCGATAATGCGATCGTCTTCATTCACCTGATATTTTTGATTGATATCTTGAATTGTATTTGAAACCGCTTGGTGAGTAATGATAACTCCTTTTGGTTTTCCGGTACTTCCTGAAGTATAGATAATATAGGCAATATCTTCCATACCAGCAATGCTAGGCAAATCTTCTGTTGCATATGATGATAAATGTTTCTCTTTATAAAGACCAGGCTCCAACAAAAGTTTGCACGAGCTATTTTCTAAGATATATGTTTGTCGATCTGGCGGATGATCGGGATCGATAGGTACATAAGCAGCACCCGCTTTTAATATCCCTATCATATTAACAATCGTATCAACCCGTCTCTGTGCCAAAAGACCCACTCTGTCACCTAGACTAATCCCTTGTTCTTGCAAATAGTGAGCAACTTGATTGGAGCGTTGATGAAGGTGCAAGTAAGTCAACCACTCTTGTTCAAAGACCACTGCCACTTGATCTGGTGTACGTTTTACTTGGTCTGCAAACAATTGATACAAGGTAGTGGAAAGTATTTTTTCTGTTGTCTGATTGTACTGCTCAATTAAAGAATGATCCGATTTTTTCACTTGCAAAGAGGTTACGTCTCTTTGTTTCACCAATTGTTCCAACAAATCGACAAATTGAGAAAACATTGCTTCCATCACATCAACATCAAACAATTCTTCTACATAGTTCCAGCTGATCAATAACTCTCCATTTTTTTCAATTACCACATTATCCAAATACACTTGTGGAGTCCGAGCATGGATATGGCGGAGAGAGCCAAGCTGCTCCCAAGCAAAAGCACCCGCGCCTGCTAGCATCGAGGTGAAAACAATTGGCATAACTGCTTTTGGTCTCATTTGGTGATATCGAGTAAAATCTCGAATAAAGCTAACTCCATCATAATGACGATGTTCAAGTCCATCTAATAAAGTCGATTGAGTTTGCTCCACTCTGGTAAAGAAAGATTGCTCTGGATTCACATCCACGTCCAACAAGATGAGTGACGTGAAATCTCCTACAATCTGCTCTACTTCTTCATGAACAGGATAACGGTTAAATACAGTCAAATTAATTGCCAATCGACGTTGATTACTCCAATGTGCCAACACTTCTCCATATAACGTACAAAGGAGAGCGGAAGGAGTTACTTCTTTCTCTTGTGCCAGCTTCCGTAACTTCGTCCATTTATCTTTGTCCAAGATCTTAGTAAGTGATTGAAAGTTAGGGGTAGCAATCTCTTCTGGATCCTTTTTTAACAGTAGAGAAGGAGCAAATGGAAAGTCAGGAAGCTTGTTTGTCCAATAATCTTTTGCTTTTTTATATTCTTTGCTTTGTTCCATTTCATCATAGATGAACATGTAATCTTGAAAATCAAAAGAAAGAGATTCCAATCTTTGATCTGGTTTGTGATAATAATGCAACAAATCATGTCCAATGATGTTCATGCTTGCCCCGTCCATCAATAAAGCATCATATCGAAAACATAACAAATAAGTGTCTTCTTTTAAGAGAAAGGCTTTCAATTCGAACAAAGGCCATTGCCCCAAAGGAAATACATGGTTGGTCATTCGAGAACGTTCTTCTTGCAATCGAACATTTTGTTTTCCCTCATCTAAACCAATGAGATTTTCTATTTCAATCTGATAATCAGGAACGTCTTGTAAGATTTGCTGTTTTCCCTCTGGCAAGATCACAGCTCGTAACATAGAATGGCGCTGAATTACCTTTTGTAAACTTTGCGAAAGCCGATTGATATCCAATTTTGTTTCATATTCAAAATACGTTTGAGGTGAAATGCCGCTTAATTCAAACTGCGAATTACGCCCTAACATGTAAGCTGTCTGAACTTCTGTTAAGGAAAATGGCTTGGACAAATCTTTAACACGGATTGGTATTTTATCTAGGCTTTCTTCTTTCTGCTCCACTTCTACACAAGAACTAAGTTGAGCAATCGTGGGATATTTAAAAATATCCCTTGTACTTACTTTCAGATGGTCTTTTCCTAATAAGTTGATAATCTGTAGTGCCTTAATCGACTCTCCTCCTAAGGCAAAAAAGTGATCATGAATACCGATCCGCTCGATCTCCATCACTTTTTCCCATGCTTGCACCAATTTCTGTTCGATTTGATTTCGTGGGGGGACATATGGGATGGAGATTTGATCTATTTGAGTTAAATCCACCAATCTTTTTCGATCCACTTTCCCATTTGGAGTCAGTGGAATCTCTTTTACCTGAATTATTTTTTCGGGAATCATAAATTCAGGCAATTTATTGCTTAGATATTTTCTGAGCTCTTCAAAAGGGATCTTCTTATCCGATCCATAGTAAGCAGCTAACGATTTTCTGTTTCCATCTACCTGATCAACAACAATAGCTTGGCCTATCTCTGGATGCCTCTTTAGCTCAGCCTCGATTTCCCCTAATTCAATCCGATATCCCCTTATTTTCACCTGATGATCCATTCGACCGAGATATTCAAGTTCTCCATTAGGTAGCCATCGGACGAGATCACCAGTACGATACATCATTTCTCCCGCCACAAAAGGATTCGGAACAAATTTTTCATCTGTCAATTTAGATTTACCAAGATAACCCCGAGCTACCGCCGCTCCAGAAATACAGAGCTCTCCCGGTATTCCCCAAGGTTTCATTTGACTATATTTATTCAATACATAAGAATAATAATTGGGATTAGGTTTCCCAATCGTCACTTCTTTGGCAGTACTCAAATCTTTTACTGCTGCACAAATGGTTGTTTCTGTCGGACCATAGATATTTAAAATTTGCGCTTTGCTGATGCTTCGAATTTTTTCAATCAAATCAATTGAAAATGCTTCTCCTGCTAACAAAATGAACTTTAAATCTCTTAGAAACTCTGCTCCTTCTGGATCACTCAAAATCAATTCCATTCGCGATGGGGTCGATTCCCATAAATCCACCTTATGTTCTTTGACCAAATGAGCCAATTCTTTTGTTACAAACTGTCCCTCTGTAGCAATGACTACCTTCGAGCCTTGAGTTAAAGGGACACATATTTCTAACAGAGATATATCAAAAGAGACGCTAGCAAGAAACAGGAACGACTGATTATCTTTTAGCTTTTCACTCATAATGCTTAAGAAATGGACGAGGGATCTCTGTTCCACCATTACGCCTTTTGGATTTCCTGTTGATCCTGATGTGTAAATAACATAAGCCAGATCATTAGGTTCACTTTCCCGATTTAGATTGCTTTCTTCACCCTGGAAGAGATGTTCCTCATCAAGATACAATACCTCACCAGCAAATTGAGGCAATTCTTTCTCTGTTCGCTTGCTTAGTAACCATTTTGCTTGACTATCTTGTAACATATATTCAATTCGTTCATTTGGATAGTAAGGATCAATTGGTAGATAAGCCCCTCTAGCTTTTAAAATCCCCATCATGCCAATGATCATTTCCACTGATCGATCTACCATAACTCCAATAATACTTTCTTTGGATACCCCCTTACTTTGAAGAACAGAAGCCAATTGATTTGCTTTCTTATTCAATTCTCTATATGTCAAAGATTGATTATTACAAACAACAGCAATTTGATCTGGGGTTTTCAACACTTGCTTCTCAAACAAATCCTGAAATGTTTGAGACAAGTTTATACCCAGCTGAACTTGATTAAATCCTTCTAGCAACTCTTTTTCTTCTTCCGAAATGATACAGATATCTTTCACAGCCAGATCAGGGTTTCTCAACACTTGCTTTAAAACATAAAGATAAGATTTAACAAACTGTTGCAAAGGAAAAAGAGAATGAGACTTGCAAGAAATTTGAAATTCAAATTCATTATGTTTTTCATTCCATTTTCTTTGTATCCAGATGGCTAATTCATCCTCTAAGCATTCTTCTAGTGAATTTTTATTATGTAATCCTTCCATTCCCAAAACGATTTGAAATGGAGTTGAATAGAGCTTCGCTAATAATTCAGAGAGTGGATAATGCTGATTTTCATAACCAAGTAAAGTCGTTTGTTGGACCTGCTCCACTACTTGCTTAAAGGAGTGAAGGGGATGGATTTCAGTTCCTATAGGAAGCAAATCATTCAGCTTCTCTCTTTGTTCATGATCTTTTTCGATTACAGGAACCCCAATTATGCTCCTTTCTTGGTCTGTATAATGTACCAAGCAAACCCTTAAAGCAGCCTGTAACCAGTTAAATAAAAATAAATCCTGTGACTTACTTACTTTTTGTAAACTTTGACTAAACTCTGCATCCATTATGACTTGAACATGGTCGCATAGATTGTCTTTATTCATTTGATAACCACTATTAAATAACGAAAAATCAGGTACATCAGAAGATAATTGCTCTTTCCAAAACGATTCTGCCCCTTTATACTCATGAATCGAACTCAGATCTTTGATATACATTCTTATCTTCATCCCCTTAACGTTAATTTCCATCTATTCGCTAATTTTCAACCCAACTTCAATCCCATGGAGAAATACTTGATGGTTATCCAAACTTAAAAAACGATGAATATCCTCAAATTTCATATGCCCAACGGAACAAACTCCCAAGTTTAATGTCTCAGCCACCATATTTAACGTAGCAGTGATGATGCCTGATTCAATACAAGCAAATAAATATCCATCTGAACCATATTTAGGCATGGAAGCGTGCGCATTATAGACTAGATAAATCGAAAAGGCAGACTGGTTAAATAATTCCTGGTTAATTATCTCATGATCACTTTTGATTACTTGGTCAATGTTGTTTACAAACAAAAGACTATTCTCTGATGGGCTATAATAATAAAAACCAGCTTTTATATTTTCTACACGTTTCGGTTTTATATATACAAAAATATCAATGGGATAAACTCCACCTGCACTGGCGTAATGGTAGTAGATTTTTTCTTCCTTTCTCTGTTTGAAAGTAGAAAACAGTTGCGCGAACTCCGAAAAAGGTACGGGATTTTTCATATCAAATTGGCGACAAGATCTACGCTCCCTGATTATGTTGGGAAGCTCATCTTTTGTGTCCAGTTGAATTCCAGTTGACCGCGCAGCAGGATGCATTCGATTTACTTGTTCACTGATATACTTATCTAGATCATCCTTAGAGAAGCGAATCTGATCGCTATATGGATTCGGAAAAATTTTTTCTTGTGTTGAGAATACTTCCCTTGGGGGTAATATGTTACTTACTAACACCCGATTCTTTATCATAAGTTCTACTATTTTTTGTGCCTCTTCTTCATTCCCTAACGAAAAGGGCTCTAATAGCTGACTGATCGTCATCCCCTTTTGGGCAAGAAAATAAAACTCAGGAAACCACTCAGCCATAACTCCTGTATATCTCGTTTCCCCTATCAAAACTTCATTAGAAAATTTCTCCCAATGCTTAATAGGAGACCAATAATAAATTTGCTCGCTCATATTCCCCTCCATGAAAGATTAATTTATTTTAAAAATACAATCTTCCCATCCACAAAAAACAACCTTTAATAGGACATAAAACTCTTCTATAAATAGAATTCATTTCCTGCAAAAAAATAACTCTATTAATCCATGAATTTTCACTTCGTATTATTTAAGGTTTAATCTTTTCTTACACCTTCATTTCTCTCCTAACCTTCCTTTTCTCCTAAAAATCGCTGTCTACTGTTATTTCAAGAATAAAAAGTAAAAGAGCCTTCTGTTACCACTTATTCGAATAATAAATCTTACATATGTATTTTTTAAAATGAGGGGTTCCCGTAGCAAAACGCGGAAAACATACGCTAAGCACCATTCGACATAACAATTCTTTATTTTCGTCAAAAAAGCGTATATCGCAGATTTCTGAACATACGCTTTTTCATTAACTTGTTTTTTGCTTTTTATGTGCGAGAAACTGAATATCATATAGAACAGTATTTAGAAAAGGTAGTAAAACAAAACTATGAAGGAATTTTCCTAGTTGGAAAGACACCTAAAAAAAGCCCTAGCAAGAAACAAATAGCTATTCTTAAAGGAATACATCATTGATTTAGATGGTTTTCAATTAAAATGTGAAGTGTATAACTCGAAAGAATTAAAAATATTGGACCAACTATTAGTGGAGGAAGTCGGAAATGACATGGTATATTTTAGGTTTTAGGAACACTTAAGTGGGAAACTTACACTATTCAGTATTTTAGGTATTCTTAGAGTTGGATAATATTCTTATACGATATGAAAGGCGCAATTTTATATGCCTTTTTTATAATTTTTCATAGCCTTCCAGAATGAGGTCTTGATATATTAACAATTTGATCTAATGTTTTTTTCATAATTAACCAAAAATTATTGATATTCTCTTCAATGTGACTTTATTTCAAAACACATGAACTACGAGTGAATTTAACTAATTATTATTAGGTGCTTATACTCTCCTATAAGCTTTCATTCCAAATATATATGAAATCATGATGATTAGCACCATCCAACCAATTGACACCCACAAATCATTTCCAGCAGCTTGTGAATTTAATAGATTTCTGATTGTTTGAATAATTGGTGTCATCGGTTGATTTTCTGCGAAGAGGCCTACTATCTTAGGCATTCCATCGACAGGAACAAATGCGGAACTGACAAAAAGCATCATCAACAGAATATAAGAGAAGGAACCAGCTCCTTCAATACTTCCAGCAGCCAACGCAAAAGGTACTGAAAGCCAAGTTAATGCAAGAGAAAATAGAATAATCATAACCACCACAAGAAGCCATTCAGAAAATGTTGCATTACTTCTAAATCCAGCTAGAAATCCTACTAGCAAAACGGCAATAATAGAAACTAACATAAAGACAACTGATGCTAAAACATGACCGCCCAGTACGGATGATTTTGATATAGGCATTGACTTAAATCTGTCAAACATCCCTGAAGTTTTGTCTAAGTTTATTCGCAATGAGGTATAAGCTGAACCAGTGGCAATCGTCATTAATAAGATTCCTGGAAGCACATAATTTATATAATCCTCTTGAGACACCCCTGGAATTTGAATGGCTCCTCCAAATATATAAACCATACCTAATAACATCATAACAGGCATAGCAATAACAGTAATAAGCGTATCGATACTTCGCAAATTGTGTTTAATAATTCTATTGGCAAGCGCTAGTGTATCACCCATATTTTGTCTTATTTTCATTATTTTCTTCCTCTCGTAAGTGTCATAAATACATCATCAAGGGTTGGGGTAATCATTTTGAAAGTCTTGAGCTCAATATTTTCAGTTGTTAGAGCATTCAACACGTTTAAAGTCGTTGTGATGTCCTCTGTTAAATCAATAGAAATCTCACAATTGTCTTTTTTTTCAGGGGAATATGATTCTAAGAGTTTTAAAGCTATGTCGGTGTCTTCATTACGATTAAATACAAGAAGTAATTTATCTGCTCCAGCAATACGTTTCATTTCATCAGGGGTTCCACTGGCAACAATTTTCCCTTCACGTAAAAATCCTATCTGATCAGCTAAATAATCTGCTTCCTCTAAATATTGGGTCGTTAAAAAGATTGTTTTCCCTTGCAACTTCATTTCTTTAATCGTATCCCAAAGATCCTGCCTACTTTTAGGGTCCAATCCAGTGGTAGGTTCGTCTAGAAAAATAATTTCTGGATTCCCAACTAAACTCATAGCTAAGTCAAGACGCCGTCGCATTCCTCCTGAGTAATTTGAAACAGCTTTATCTTTGGCTTCCGTCAGATCAAACTTTTCTAACAAACTTTCGGCAACTTTTCTCGGATTGCGTTCATGTCGCAATTTTGCAATCAAATGAAGATTTTCATATCCAGTCAGTACACCGTCAACGGTGGAATTCTGAGAACTAAAACTAAAAAGCTTTTGTGCTGCCACAGGATTGTCAGCAATATTAATATCTTGAATTGTTACCTTTCCACCATCGCTATTAAGTAACCCCGTAACAATTTTTAATAGGGTACTTTTCCCAGCCCCGTTCGCCCCTAATAAGGCATAAATAAAACCTTGCTTCAAAGTGATATTGACATCTTTTAAGACCTCATTCCCTTTAAAGTTCTTTTTTACATTTTTGATTTCAAGAACAGTTGAATTCATGGCTCGCTCCTTTATTTAATAGAATTTCTTAATTTATTTCTGAGTTTGTCAATCCATGTTTCTTCAGGAAATTCAGCTAGAAATGAGTCGGCAAATTCTGCAATATCATTTCCTACTACTTCTCGTATACTTAAACCATCACTGGCACTACTCTCGAACATCTCTAAAATATTGGTTAAAACCTCAAACATACCCGATCCCTTAGCAAAGCTCCACATATAATTTTCAATTGCTTTCATGGCCTTTCTGTATTCTTCAGGTAATTCATTCACTCTTTTTTTATATGCACGATATTCTCGTTTTTCTTGAATCATCTTTTTAAACATCTCTTTGCTCCTTTATTCCATTCATTTTTTCAGCCAAAAATGACCATCTTATCCAGAAATCGTTTAATTCTCGTTCCCCTTTGGTATTCAGTGTATAGAATTTTCTCGCGGGGCCAAGCTCAGATTTTTTCTTCTCAATCTCCACAAGCCCTTTTTTCTCTATTCGAACAAGAATGGTATAGACTGTTCCTTCCACAATATCATCAAAACCTAACTCATTTAGATACTTAGTAATTTCATACCCATAGGTTTCTCCTGTTTGAATTTTTTGGAGCACCACACCTTCAAGAACTCCCTTAAGCATTTCCGTTAAATCTTTCATATGTCCTCCTTACAAACTACTTAGCATTACTTAGTACCACTATATAGTATTACGAAGTAGTGTGGTGTGTCAATTAATTTTATTCATATTATTTATTTGGGCAGCTTTACTCTTGCTAAGTCTAAGCATTTAAGGCAGTTTTTATGAATAATAAAAAATCGATTTCTCAATACAGGAGAAATCGATTTTCTCAAATCTTAGAATTTGCTTGATACAAATTTTCAAAAGCATGATTTAGTTCAGTATAAAGCACATCCCTGTAAATATTACCACTCCAAAGTTCAATAACTTGATCTCTTAATGAAATAACCTAACTGTCGATTTTAGACGTCTTTATTCCCCCTCAACACGCATAAGATTAAATTGCCTCTTCATATATTAATTGAGAGTGAAAATGGTATATAAAACGAAAATTCTAAAGGGAGTACAGTATTGAAACTATTTATCTTCGTCCTTATTATCAGTGTAATCATGTGTGGTACTATAAGTTTACCTATAACGTTACAACAGAAAGACAATAATCATGTTCAACCAATTAAAAAGAAAACAGGTGAAGATAAAAAAGAAACTCATAAATCATGGGAAATCGTTTGGCATGAAGATTTTCAAATGTTTGATTCATCAAAATGGACTAAACTTCAACGCAAGGGAAATATCGATGAATTGCAATTTTATCTACAAGAAAATGCATCGTATAGAGATGGAAAGCTTTATATAATAGCAAAACAAAAAAAACACCATGGTCAACAATACACCTCATCCAGAATTACAACAAAAGGAAAATTCGAAGTTAGATATGGGAAAATTGAAATCATAACGAAAATCCCAGAAGGTAAAGGATTATTTCCTGCTTTTTGGATGCTTCCATCAAGTGGAGATGAATTGCCGGAAATCGATATTTTAGAAGCAATAGGAAGTAATCCATATAAGGTGTATTACGTTAACCACTGGGAAGAAAAAACAAAGTATCGGTCTTATGCTACATTTAAAATTGATAATGTAGCCACTTTTCATAAGTACACCATTATATGGACTAAGAACTCCATTCATTGGTATGTTGATGGTAAACATATTTTCACTTCTAAACAAGGTATTCCACAAGAACCAATGTTTTTTATTTTAAATTTGGCAGTTGGAGGTACATGGCCAGGAAATCCAAATAAACATACCAAATTCCCTAATTATTTTATTATTGAAGATTTAAAAGTTTACAAAAAGATTAAAAGTAGTGGTTAAACAAGTGAATCTAAATATATCATATGTATTCTTAGTTTACATAAAATATGTTAAAGGTATTGGTGAGAAACTAATTGATTTAAGTTTAGATTAGAAAGGATTATTTCTCTTATTACTGTGACATAGGTATTTGTAAATGTTTTGTCGAAATGATTAACAAACGCCTATTAAAACATAGCTAGCATACAGCAGCTCAAAGCTAACTTGAAAACAGAATTAGATTATAACTAGTCCTGTTTTCAAATCTTTACAGCTAAACTCAACATAATGTATCTTCAAGAAATTTAGTAAGCCACGGTCTCCTTATTAATAAAGGACTCCATGGCTTTTTTTCTTATTTATGTAGATTCCAATAAATTAATTCTGTATCTGTATGATTAACTTGGAATCCTAACTTTACTAAAACATTTTTAGAATTGATGTTGTCAAGTTTGCATCTAGCAGTGATACATTTGACTTCCTTCTGATTCAAGGCCCAGTTTAATAATTTGTGGGCAGCTTCAAAACAATAACCTTTGCGTCGTTGGCTTTCATTAGTAGCAAAGCCTATTTCAATCATACCGTCCGGATCAGGATCACCTAAAAAACCAATACCACCCATTATTTCTTTGGTCTCTTTCTCCAAAATAATCCAGGAATCAAATCCTTTAGTTCCTTTGTTTTTAATTAGAAGTTCCCGAAAATAGGGTAAAGCTACAAAAAAATCAGGATCTGGCCATTCACCGTTGGTTTTGTATCCCATAGCTTCGATTGCCTGTGTATCACGCTGAGCTGCAGCCTCGATTAAATTAAGGTCAAGAGTCTGTAACAGCAGTCTATCAGTTTCAAGCTTCATATTTAGCTCCCCTTTCTTTTAAGATAGTAATTCAACGTAAAGTCTCATATATAGTAAATGATAAAAACATGCTTACTGTTTTTCATATAACAGTTATAACTGTCCATGTAGTAATGAATTATAAATGGAATAATCTACTTCGCCTGAAATATTCGCCATTCCATTTTCACACAACTCCATAGCCATTAAATTCTCCACAGAAGGTGGAAGATTTTTCATAGATGCATAGATACTGAATTCCGTTGATGTTCTAAATCCAAAGTGTTGATAGTATTGATAATCTCCTTCAACAATAATCCCCTTATACCCCATTTTAGTAGCTAATTTAATACCTTCCTGCAACATATACTTACCAATCCCCTGGCGTTGTTTATTAATTGCCACTGAAACGGGTGATAGCATTAATATTTCATTTTCAAACTTATTACTAATCGGAAATTTTGAAAGTATAAAGTGCCCTATAATACCTCCTTCTTCCTCAACAACTAAATCAAGCTCAGGAATATAAAAATGTTTTTCTCTGATTTCCCTCACTAAAGCTTTTTCAGCTACTCCGTTAGAATAGTTGGTATGTCTGAATATTTCATATACAAAGTCATCAATAAAACTATATTCTTCTTTTTTAACGACTCTTACCTCCACTACTACACCTCCAATGTCCACTCATGTGTTCATTTCACCACATTTTTAAATATCCTTCTTCAAATGGTTCAATTGCTGAACTAGAAAAAAATTTGTATATCAATAGAGAACTTTATTCAAACCTTATTTTAAATAATCGAACTCTTTTACAAATCATCAACCTTTATTTTAAACCTACACCTAAATGTTAAGTGGATAACATGCATAAAACAAATTAACATAATGTTCATTACAGGAACCTACTCTTCTACCAAAGCATGAAGAATACGAAGCCCCTCTCTTAAGTTACTTTTTTCATCTATTGTTATCATCTCCTTACTCTTCAAAAAATCTTTTAGTTGCAAATAACTGCTTAATAGAAATTCGTGCATACTCCATAAATTGCGATAACCTAAGATTCCATTAGTCATTAGTAATTGATCAGCTTCTCTTACTACTTCCTTAATAAAGTCTATAAAAAGACAATTGATATCTATCAAGGCTTCTCCCTTTTGCTTACTCCTGTCATAAGCATCTTCAACTTCTTCATATATAGTGATTTTGATAGATAACGTACGTATCATTGTTTTTACGAACAAAAGCCCATTCCACTCCTTGTGGTTCTTCATCCCAAACAAGCGTTTCTAATTCCTCTTCATGTGTTAGTAAGGAAACGAGACTGTGTAATAAATCTCCAAAAGCATCTGTTAAATAACTTGGACGAAACTCAAACCTTTTAGAGTTAACTTCAATAAACCCATTGGCCAACCATAACCATTTAAATCATAATTAAATTTCATACGCTCTCCCTTTTTCTTTCATATGTCATTTCACTATTCTCTTTAATAATTAAGAATTGGATGATTTCAGAATATCAATGAATTTTATTTTTATAATACACAGATCCAGCTAACTTTTACTTGTAGTATTTACTATACTACCTCTACTAGGACTTTATAGGTTTATTTTATAATTCTCTAACTTTATGAACTTTTTTCAATCACTATCCGTCTAACTTATATAAAATTTTTCTTTCTAATATTCATTATGAAAGGAGAATCACTATCATTTGTTATAAGAAAGGAGGAATGAAATATTTCCGATTTCTTATCTATAACAAGCCTAATCGTAAGATGGATGATGGTAAATTTCATTGCGATCAAGGTTTCTTTGGGGAATCAAAAAAGATGGATAATCTTAAGTGTAGTTGTATCTTTCCTATGGGCTTCTATAGCCACTACTATAAGTATTCTTATTATTGTGTATTATACTAGCAATCCTTTTGGTGCTGGTGCAGCAGGGTTCGCTTATGGCATTCTTCTTTTTGTGAATGGCCTCATCTTTCTTATCACGGCCCCCTTTTCTAAAACAAAAGGGAATTAGCTATTTAACTCCCCATTTTTAATACATAAAACAGCCATCTTCAGTTCATATAATCTACCCCATGAGAAGAAAAAAAGGATGCCCGATTAGAATCCTTTTTGTCATTCGTTCCTGACAAACAAAAAGCCATCGCATTTGTTTAAACACGATGGCTTTGAAATATACCTAGAGGTTATTATGTTATATTTGATTTCAATCTCCCTTTCTTCTTGAAACGGTTACGAATCAGGGTAACAAGCAGCATTAACAATGGAATAACAACATGGAAATAAACAATAATATAACGGGTGAAATAGATACCTTCCTCTGTGTGTTCTGAATAACTGGAGGCCATAGTCATTGACAAAAAGATGATAATAAAAGCAATGGGTAAAATAATCTGCTGATGATTTTTTAATTTGAACAAATCTACGATTCCAATTAGGGCACCATAAAAGAAGATGGATGCCTTGAAAAACACCGTGATCAACAAAGTAAACACAACAATAACATCTACTCGTTGAACAAATTCAAGAAGGTTGATCTTTCCGACGGTTAATAACAAAGGAAAAGTAGATTTCTTTACTTCTTCAACACCAAGGACAGCGATATTTAAACTTGCTGTCCAAGATAAGATAAGACCACCTGAAATCAAGGCAGACAACCATACTTTTTTTACTAATCTAGGACGATTTAAATAAGGAAGTAGCGTCATAAAGACAATCAATTGATTAAAAGGAAAATTGCTAGTCTCCAGAAAGGCCGTTGTTAATATGAGTGTCCAGCCGTTTTCCAGAAACGGCTGGACTTTATCTAAGTCAATATCACCTGAAACAAGAACAAGAAAATTTCCAGTTATCCCAAATAATATTAATATGACAATAAATACTTCCGCTGTTCTCCCTACTACTTCAATACCTAGATAAAGTACATAAGATATGGTAAGGACGAATAGGATAATGATGGCTAGTAAGGGGGTTTGCGGTAATATCGATGAAACCAGCAAATCCCCGAAACTACGTATATTATCGGCAGCATTATACAAAAAGTAGAGAACGTATAACAAGCCAATAATCCATCCTAGGTATTTACCAAATATTTTTTTAGTATGTCCAGTAAGAGGTAAGTTGGGATATTGTCGAAATAAAAAGTAATAAACGAAAAAAAAGGCTATTCCTACAAACATTCCTAAAAGAATGGCCAGCCAGACATCTTTTTTCGCATTTATTCCATAACTTGTGACCACTGCAGTCCCCATCTCAAATATAAACATCAAGGAAAATAGTTGAATAACGCTAATTTTGGCTTTCTCCACTGTCTAGGAACTCCCCCCTTTATCCAACGATTTAACCTGCACGCTTGTACATCTTATCTAATCATTTATTCTCCCCTACTTTCCTATTTTCAATACTTTTACGAACGGTTTGTAATGTGAAATAATTAAATAATGAAAGGATTTCATAAAGGGCAAGAAGACTTTTTCATTGACCAACCAGATACCTTTAGGTAATTTAGAACAGTAAAATAATTTGTTAAGAAGCTGATGGAAGAACAAAATCTTGAGAAAAACTTTGCTTTTCAATCTTTTTAACATTTTTAATTTTATAAATCACAACAAATATCAAAAGGAAGAACTTGATACCTCTTATAATTTTCTTGAGGAGTGAGATAAATGAATGAACATATACAGCTTATGATTGATTAGATTGGGGAAAAATTAAAAAATGAATTTTCGCTAGATGAATTATCCCATTATATCGGGTATTCTCCTTATTATTGTTCTTTTAAGTTCCATCAAGTCACAGGTATAAGTATTAGGCGTTATATTCTTCTTAGAAGATTGTATTTATCTACGGTATATTTAGCAAAATATAGAAATATCATTGATATTGCCCTTGATTACGATTATTCTTCACAAGAAGCATATAGTAGGGCTTTTAAAACCGTGTTTGGTGTAAACCCAAGAGAATTTCAAGTTAACAAGATGCCTGTTCAATCATTTGTTAAACTCACTATAAATAAAGACAAGGAATGGTGTAGAATGAATATTTCTAGAAAAATGGAGGTTGAACAGTTACAAAATGAGAAGAGTGAGTTTTTCGACAAATATGTACTCAATATATTGAATGGTCAAGTTATGTATGAAGAGTTTAAAGATAAAAAACTAATGGGAGATGCTGATTACGTTCCATTTAATGAAGCGATGTGTGTAAACGCGACTACTAAACATGTTTTTAATGAAGAGTTTATAAAAACACGAGCATCGGGACATCATGAACCAGGGGAAAAGTATATTAAAAAAGTTATCAATCCATTAGACAATCTTTTTAATAAAGAGTTTAAATGTATGGTTTTATGGTTTGGTGAAGACATGTTTTGTCAAATGAACCTACTTACATTACTTTCCTATCTTGAACAATCCGAGTATGATGGCAAAGTGTTCTTAAATAGCTTTAGAGAAGATGAATTTAAAGTAAGTCAAACTGAACTTGAATTAGGTAACTATGATGCTGTATACAACGAAGTATTGGTAAATCATAAAAAACAAAAACCATCACATGAACTACTTCCAGACGTGTATCAGGCAATAGATATATATTTAGATATGCTGAAAGAAAATAATGCAGTAGTAAAGTATATTTCCAAAAATAAAGATTTGCCAACGTTAGAATTAGTGAATAGATTATTTAATCTTTTTCCAACAATAGGATATGGAGATTCACAATACATAGAGCTAATTAATAAAACGAGATAAAAAGAACAACCCTATCACACATACCTAAGGTGAAATGGGTTGTTCTTTTTATCTAACCTATCTTAATACACATCACGCTGATAACGTTTTTCTTTTTTCATAGCCGCTAGCTGTTCTTCGGCTTCTTCACGACTCATGTTTCCTTCTTTTTCAATAATGGAAATCAATGCTTCGTGAACGTCTTTTGCCATGTATTCCTTATCTCCACAAACATAGAAATAAGCTCCAGCTTGTAGCCATTCATATAATTCCTTGCTGTTTTCAAGCATTTTATGCTGTACATATACCTTTTGTTCTGTATCACGAGAGAACGCCGTGTCTAACTTTGTAAGTACACCCTCTTTTTGATACTTCTCTAACTCGTCTTGATAAAGGAAATCTGTTGCTGAATACTGATCACCAAAGAATAACCACGATTTCCCACTACCTTTATTTACTGAACGTTCCTCAATAAATGAACGGAATGGCGCAATCCCAGTTCCTGGACCAACCATAATGATATCTGTTTCTTCTGATTCCGGCAGATGAAAATGTTTATTTGGTTGAATGAAGATTGGAAGTGTATCCCCTGCTTCTGCACGTTCTGCACATTGAACCGAACAAACTCCTTTTCGGTCCCTGTCGTAAGATGTATAACGTACAACACCAATTGTTAAATGGACTTCATCCGGATTTGCAGCTAAACTGCTTGCAATCGAATAAAGGCGTGGTGGAATTTTTCTTAAAAGAGATACGATTTCTTGGGCAGAAGCCTTCCACGGACCAAAGTCACGTAACATATCAAGTAAATCACGTCCATAAATATATTCCTTTACTCGACTTACATCTTCAGCATCTAAAAGCGCTTTTAGCTCTTCACTTTCTGTAAACTGTGCTGCTTGTTGTAAAATCTTCTTTGTTAGTAACGTAATTTCAAAATAAGTTGTTAATGCTTCCTTCAGTGGAAGTGTATCGCCTTTCTTATTAATCGTTACAACTTGTTCTCCATCCCATTGCATTTCTGTCAGAAGTTCAGCTACTAATTCTTGATCATTTTCAGGTACGATACCTAAAGCATCACCTGGAACGTAAGAAAATCCTGAATCTTTTAAAGAAAATTCAATATGTCTTGTTTCTTTATTAGAGCCCTCATGATTTAAATTAATATTTTTGAGCACCTTTGCTTGAAATGGGTTTGTTCTTGAATATACTGGCACTTTCTTGTCTCCCTTTGTTTGATCTATAGTAAGTTTCATATTCTTCACCTCACTAAGTTTATCACATAATTATAACATTGAAATAATTCGCTATGTGAAAATAAAACCTGAGTTTCTTAATTTTTTCTGATAAATGAAATAAAGCTCCTACCCCAAAACTCTTAATGTAAGTCGGCAGAAGCTCGTTCATTAAAGAGTAAGTATATTAAAAGGATCAGTTATGTAAGACCTTTGCTCATTCTGAGCAAAGGCTTTCTTTATGAGTGTAAAATAACAATAAACCGGTTGATAGTCAACTAGTTTATTGTTATTCGAACATTTTATGCTTGAAAAAATCCATAAATACAGACTCTGATTTTCCTTTTAGATATATAAAATCAATACTAATATTAGTCTTTATATCTGGATCCATTTCTACTCTGAATAATTTATTATGTTCTATCTCTTTTTGCACACAATGTGCAGGTAAGAAACTAATACCTAATCCTTGCAGTACTAGATTTTTGGCAGTTTCCATATTATCCACTTCTAAATATATATTCGGATTTATTCCTTTGCTTAAGAATAATCTATGAATGAAAAGCCAATCCATAGAGCCGTAATCAAATAAGATAAGGGGGTGCTCTCCTACGTCTTCTATTGTTACTTTTTCTTTTTTTAAAAATGGATGATTTGGTGGAACAAAAAGGCTTATAGGGTCATTATAAAGACGAATAGATTCAATTTGAGAATGAGCCTCCGTTCTTATAATTCCGAAGTCGACTTCTTTGTTAATGACCTTACGTAGAATATCTTTAGAATGCCCTGTTAAAATTTTTATTCTAACATCCTTAAATTCAGATTTGAAAGCTGGCAGGATATTTGGCAATACATTGTTTGAAATCGATAAGGCACTCCCAATTACTAACTCATAAGGAATAAAGACTTGTTGCAACCCATATGTTGCTTCTTGATAAGATTGAAGAATTTTCTGAGCATGAGGCAAGAAATATTCCCCTTTTTCAGTTAATGATGTTTTATTCCCAGCTCTATTAAAAAGTTTTATATTCATCTCCCGTTCTAATGACTGGATACGTGCTGTAACAGAAGGCTGAGTTAAATAAAGAGCTTCTGCTGCTTTGTTGAAACTACCTAGTTGACAAACGTATAGGAAAGCTTCAATGTTTTCAATGTTCATTTTCTAATTGCTCCTTATTTATATATATGGATGGATATATTTTATTATAATGAATGTCTATTCTTAATATTAACCTCCATTAACACTTTATCAGATCATTGGCATTTTTGATTACAGCTCTAGCTAAAATCTCTGTTGGGTCAATAATTGCTGAAAATGAAGATGATTTAAGAACTAAAGGAATCTCCGTGCATCCTGCTATAATTGCTTCTGCACCTTCTTCAATTAAGCTTCTAGCAATTTTTGAAAGATAAGAACTACCCTGTTCTAAATTCCCTCCTTTAATTGCATAGATACCTTTCATTACTTCCTTTTGCATTTGTATATTTGGTTCAATAACTTCTATTTTATAATGATGGCAACTATGTTGGTACAGTTTTGCATTGATGGTTCCATCAGTAGCTAATAATCCTACTTTTTTAAAATGATGTTTCTTTAAAAACTTAGCCGTCTCTAATGGCATATGTAAAATAGGTATACTAACAGCATTTTCTACTGATTTAACAAAAAAATGAGCTGTGTTACATGCTACTACAAGAAAATCTGCTCCTGCAGACTCTAAACGGTGTGCAGACTCTATCATAAAAGGAGTAGGATCTGTTCCTTTTCCTAAAATAGCTGTTGTTCGATCTGGTATTTGAGGGAAATTGTCCGTTATAAGGTGAAGATGATCTTGGTCTTTCTCAGCAGGGGTAAACGAGATTATTTTTTGCATTAAATCAACAGTTGCTAATGGACCCATTCCACCCATAATTCCTACTACTTTCTTCACTATATTCACCACTTTTATATTATTTTGAACCTTGCATTTCCAATAAATGAAACTATTTTCTTTATTATAGTTTTAGTTTCAAGGTGTGAATTATAGAAATAATCTATATAGTAATAGAAACTCTATATTGATAGAATTTTTAAAAATATGCTGAAAATAAAAAAAATACCGATATGTACTGTATAACGTCCATTCCAGGAAGTGAAAAGGATAAATCTCAAATAACGGTGAATTTTAAGTTAGTCAATATACTAGCTGTTTGGTAGGAAACTTGTTAAATCATTAATGTTCAACTTTTATAAAATATAAAGCAGATTTATAGACATGAACAAGGTGGGTCTATTATATTTCAAGTCAGATACATTCTAATCCAAAGGAGGAGTTGGATGAAAGAAGTGACAGAATTAATTTCATTGGATTCAATAGAGAATTTTATAAACAATCACAAGTTAAGTTTCTTATATATTTCAAAACCAGAATGCGTAGTATGTCACGCTGTTCTGCCACAACTAAGAGTATTGTTAGAACAGTTTCCAAGTATCAAATTAGCTCATATAAACGCTAATAATGTAGAAGAGGTTGCTGGCAGATTTTCAGTTTTTACCGTTCCCGTACTTCTTTTGTTTATTGAAGGAACTGAATTTGTAAGAGAAGCTCGTTTCGTCCATTTTGAACAGTTAGAACAAAAATTAAAAAGAATTTATCAGTTATACAAAGATTGATTTACAAATTTTATGTTAAATGAACATACCTACTCTTCTTTTAACCCTAACAATAGATCCCTTTGTTAAATAAAGGGATCTATTGTTATTTTATACGTACTCTACACATTTGTAGTTCCCCTAAAAAGGATTCTAGACAGCGACACAAAAAAGATCTTTTACATGAATCTCTTTACATAAAAATAACGCCCAGTTAATTGGGCGTTATTTCTATGTAAAAAGTAATTTTAATTATTTAAACAGTAGTTCGATATTAATAGCACCCTATCTTTATTTGAATAATGAAATAAATCAACTTTATTCAAATAAAAAAGGACATTCCTTATATGCCCTGTTCCCTTGTATCAGCCCCACCTACGCTAGATACTGTGACAGCCACTCATGCCATCCCACCTACTCTCAGTATAAATGAAAGCGATTACAAAGTAAAGGAATTATTTAAATATTATATTTTTAAAATGTATATCCTATTCACTCTCAGTCACCATAATGTTAATTATTACCCATTCAAATGAAATAAACGAAGATATAGGTTGATCAATTACAGGTTTGTTTCTTATAGATGCCAAGATTAATATTCAAGGAAAAACAGAAAGGTAAGCTTCTCTATAAGTTAGATAGCCCAAGCCTATCTATATGTACAATTTATTCGAACAAATTCTACGTACTCTGAATAAAGTAATATTTTTTACCTCTATCATAAAAATGCCCTTAGTCAGCTGATTCTAATCATTAGTAACCCAAAAGAATCCCCCACTATCTACGATGTGGGGAATTTTCTTTTAGATGAATGAATTTATCACTATGTTATTATATCCATCTCTTAATTATGTGAAAAAGGCTTTTATTGAATCATAATTTCCATCAAAGATCATCTATGAGTCGGGAAAATGGAGGATATGGTTTCTCCTATCCTTTTGGCTTTGCCCCTCTGTATTGAAAGCTAATCTCTTATTCTATTATCCTACTTCCTACTTAGCGTTTCATAACCAGTGTTGAGGATATTGTCGTTTGGAAAATAGATTATTGTAAAGAATTGAAATAAAAATTAATAGTAAAACTCCCAGGGATATAGGAACTAGAAATCCCCATCCTGTTTGACTGTTCACTACAACAAGTGCGCTAGCTGCTGCAGGAGGATGAAGAGTGTTGGTAAGAGCCATTAGGATTAACACAATAGCTAATACTATCCCTATAGAGAACAAACTTTTACCTAGTAAACTCCAAATAATAAGGGCAGAAGTAGTAGAAAGTAAGTGTCCTCCTATCACATTTCGTGGTTGAGACCATGCACCTTTATGAGCCTCAAATATGAGTATACAACTGGCTCCTAAAGGAGCTATTGCCATGGGGTAACCTAAATGAAGAGTCATAAAACTAATGATAATAATAGCGATAAGTACACCTGTAGCTGAAACAATAGAATCCCTATAGTTGATTTTACTTTTTCCTCTACCTTCTCCCTTCATTTTTCTTAAATATGTGTTTACCCCTATACTTACCTGATTACTTACATTCTGTTCAAGTTTCTTTTCTATCATAATATCCTGCTGTCCTTTCTACCTCTTTATAAATACTATGTGAGATTTTCTGTCATTTAGAGTTATTCTATATGAAAACTCTGAATATTTAAAGATATATTCCAAATAAATCTTTTATAAACTTAAAAACTTAGGATGATGAAGGGCTTTTTAAAGAGGAAATAGCAAGACTTTTAGGAAAAGTCATAAGTTGTTGAGTTGATTTTGGTCGATTTCAATAACCTTTAACTCTATTCTCTTTTAGCTGATACATAACCTATATATCTGTTCTAAAATACTAAACCTAAACAACCTAATCTCTTTTGAGACTGGTGCATTCATTACAATTAGAAATGATTTGCAGAGCTCCCCTATGGCCTATTCTCCATATATCTTTATCGTAGACAAACGATAGATGAATTTGTTAGACCGTTTTTGTAATCTAAAACGATATATTGATGCAAATCCTTCTGTAATGAAGTTCCATATTGTGATGCCCCTTTCTATTGACATTAAATAAACTATCGGCCAAAAAGACGCTTGAATCAAATGATTCAAGCGTCTTAAAACATTAACTATGGATTACTTAAGGTTAGTAGCACCTTTATTTCTCAAATTCTTTCCTGTGTAAAAAGAATTAACTATAAATATAAATGTTCCTAGAAACCAGCCAAAGATAGGAGAATACTCAAACACATTTTTTAAAGCCATCCCTAAAGAAATAGATGCTAACCCTAACATTAATAAAAGTATAGTAATACCTTGTTGTTTTTGCATATACAACACCTCTTTCCAACTAAATTTTACCACAGAGTAAAGTCTTACAATATAAGTAACTGCTTTACATAATGTTCGCTATCGAAAATCATGTGAAAAGAAGCCTTCTTTCTAAAAGGATTCTTAACAGTGGTTTTTATCGATTAGGGGTTTCCTTTTTACGAAAAATCGTATAAAATTCTAGAACCTATACTGATAGCGCATATTGTAAAAAAAGCTTGCCAAGTTTTTACATAGTGTCCGATAATTGAATTCGTTATGTAAAAGTATAATTACTTCAATTGTCCTTTGCAGCGTAAGGGTAACCTTTTCTATAATAGACAAAAAGTATCTTGAAAATTGGAGGTCATGATGAAGAATATCCCTGTAAACTTATTATGGTTTGTTTGTTCAATTATGTTGAATGCTTTAGGAAATAGCTTTATGATTATTTCCAACCTAGGAAGTTCCCCTTGGGCAGCTGCCGGGCAAAACCTTGCATTCATATTGCCGTTGTCCACTGGTGCTTGCATTATTATTTTAAATTTTTTTTCGTTTATACTTAGTTATTTAATAAAAACAAAATTTACCCTGGCTATGATTATCAAAAGTATGGCTCTCACTTTCGTTTTTGGAATATTTATTGATTTGTTTGTACACTTACATCACATTATGTATGTACCGGAGAATTTATGGATCCGTTGTTTATATTCATTAATAGGGCTTAACCTTATGGCAGTCGCTGTATGTATTTATTTTCAATCAGGCTCCATATATTTACCGTCTGACTATTTGTTAAAAGCATTTGGAAAGCGAATGAACAACTATACAGTAGGAACAATGATTTGTACGTCGATGCCATTATCTATTAGCATTCTTATCATTCTTTTTCAACACCATATAACTGGTTTGGGCATAAGCACCTTCTTATTTATGTTCGGAATTGGATTTTTAATTGATCTTTATAATCGCTGGATTGTGATTGATAAAGTTCCCCAACAAAATATGTACTCAGCATAAAAGATGTGCAGACTAATTGGATAGTGTAATAACTATCAAGATAGTACAAAACCCTTCCTATAACGATGTCACAATAAATACATCCTTCAAAAAAGCATATATATGATATGCAAATCTAATTTACATGTAAGGGAGTAAAAGAGCCCAAATACATTGTTTCTCAATGGGTTTGGGCTTTTCCTTTTATTTTAATCAGATTATCCATGAATCCTCCATAACCATTGTTTGCTATAGGGATATATCATATACTAAAGTTCACAAAGTGACCTTTAAAACTTTTTTCTCATTATAATTTTATCATAAACAACCATCCTCAAATATCAAATGGTGGAGAGATTAGATGGGAGATATAAAAGAGATTTTTTATAAATGAATGTCTTAAATTATAACAGCGGAGACAGGTGATAGAGCTATCTATCTTTTAAGTGAAAGGATGGGAACTTTTGCTTCAACAATGGTTGGATTAAGTTCCATTATTGGTTCAGGTTAGCTAATTGATACATGGATAACTACTCAAATGGCTGATCTATTGCTATTATTCCATGAAGTATGAGAAGAGAATGATTAGCATCCATTTGTTAGAAACAAATAGAATCTAACCATTAAAATACTTGAATGTGAGGATAAAACTATGCAGATTCGTGAAATGAAAGAAAAAGATAATCAAAGGATGGAGCAAATTATTAAACGCTCTTTGGAATCATTTGAGTTGAATATCCCGGGAACAGCTTATTTTGATCCCCAGCTGAGCAGTTTATCACACTATTATCAGCAGCAACAAAATGCAAAATATTGGGTTGCAGTGAATGCTCAAGATGAAGTGATAGGCGGTGTGGGAATTGCACCATTTGGACAAAAAAAAGAGGTCTGCGAGCTGCAAAAGCTCTATATTTCACCCGAAGCTCAAGGGAAAGGTCTGTCGAAAGAATTAATGAAAGTAGCACTCGACTTCGCAAAGGAACACTATACATGCTGTTACCTAGAGACATTTAAGGAACTCCAAGCAGCTAATTTCCTTTATGTTAAATTCGATTTCCGACAACTTGAAAAACCACTAGATGAAACAGAGCATAATGCCTGTGACGCTTGGTATATAAAAGACTTATCATAAAACAACTAAGTTCTAGTGAGTATGATACTTATTAGATATGAAAGTTCACCGAAAAGATCCCTCTTCTATAATGAGTAGGGGTTAGCAATCTAAGCAACTGGACAAACTATTAACGTATTCCCCTATAATTATATATTCAAAAAACCTTTGCTAATGCTAAGCAAAGGTTTTTTACCACAAGAACTTTAACATTAATTAGTTACCGTAAAACCCATTCTCGCTAGTTATTCTAATGGAGTAATCATTACTTCATATATTTTCTATTACTCTCGCAACACGATACTTATTAAGTTTTAATGTTTTAGCCTCACAGCGACTAATAATTTCATCATTAGTAGTTTGGACTTCATCACGCCCTGAAGCTTGAAACGAATTAGACCAAGCTTCTTCCGATATCCATTGGGCATAATTAATAACTCGTTTACCATCTTCACTAGCATGGAAACTTGATGAAATAAACCCAGCATAATTCTTAAAGTATGTTTCAATTTGATTTGTAAGACCATTAATTAAGTCTTGCTGATATTTTGGATTAACTTCCCATTCAATAATTACCGTAAACAACTGATTTTCTTCAATTTTTGGCATATGCACTCTCCTCTATTAATCCTGATATTTATAGTGTATTTCAGTAAAGTTATTCTAGCGTCAATAGTATGAATCCTCCTATAACTTTAGCACAGTTAAAAATGTATATATTTATATACTAAGCGATTAATTAGCTAATACAGAAGATATAAGTGTGGGGATTAATAAAAGTAAATCAATATGAATTCACAATTTATAAAACATGATTTTCTGGATAAAACCTTTTTAAGCAGTAAATATCTTAGTTCCTCTAATCTTGATTATCAGTCATAAACCACTCAGGAGAACTTTTTAGAATAGATATGTATATGAATCTATAAATTTGAACAAACTACTTATGTATTCCCCTATTCGTATAAATAAGAGAATCCTTTGCTTATAATTAGCAAAGGATTCTCTTATTAAAAGTAATTCGCGCTAAATTAGTTAACATAAACCGTCTTTTTTCATATAACTACTTTGTTACGTTTACCCTGTTCTTTACGGACAATCTCACGGTAAAAAAAGATCTCACTTAAACCGTAGATGAAGCAAGATAAGGACTATTAAAATAGATAATCTCAGTAAGAATCTTACTTCCTTCGATGTCTTTAAAAGCTTCTCTTGCTTCCTTCTCTGTGTTAAATTCAAACATTTTCGTGTTTTTCCTTGAATGAACCGTAATCACCCACATGAACTATTCCTCCCCCATTAAAAATGGTCCCTTGTATATGTCCTCACCCATATACAAGGAACACTCAAAAACATTATGAACAATATCATACAAAATGAAAACCCTTTCTACAAAAACTATCAAAATATTACAAAAATAATCACATCATAGGAAACGAAGAAGCTTTTTTAGTTAACATAAAATAAATTCTAGTAACAAAGAAAGAATTAAATAAAAACCATTATTCATCTTCATAAGAAAACTTGCAACACAAAAATAGTTATCTAAAAGAATACCAAGCCCCCCGATATAATAGTGAGGCTTGATATTCTGTAATAAATATGTTTATTTATTTCTCTTTTCCTTAAAAAATACTATTAGTTATGAAAAGCTCTAACGCAACAAATTAGAAACCTGGAGAGTCTATAACCTTTGTTATTTGTAGAGCAGCGTAGATAAAGAAGCTCATTAAGATTAACTCTAATGTTTTCATTTTTAATGTTACCATCACTATTTCTAAGTTGAAGTACTTATTAGATTACAAGTTTTAAACTTCAAAATCCTTAATTTTAGCATTTGGTCTTAGCACTTTTTCTTGATCAAACTCTACTAATGGTTTCCCATTTTTGACTTTGTTGACCCAATCATGGTTAGCAAGAGCTCCTTTACCTAAGGTAATCAAATCGGCTTCCCCTTTTTCAACGATTTCTCTCGCCTTGGAAGGATCCTCTAAATGCCCGTTGGCTATCACAGAAACTCTCCCATACTTTTTTGCAAGAGCCGCAAGCGATGCTCCGCTGTTGTCCAAGGCTGAATCAGTTACAATGGTGGATTCATCTGTTGGAAATGCAGGTTGCCATGCTTCATACTCCGTAACATGAATAAAGTCAAGACCTGCGTGCCCTAACTGACCAAAGATGATTTCAGCATCTCTTTCTTTTCTTCCCCACTTGTGGTTATAATCATTCACCTTTCCCTGTGAAATCCGAATACCAATAGTAAAGTCCTGGCCAACAGCCTCTCGAACTGCCTTGGAAACTTCAACCAATAACCGGACTCGGTTTTCAGTAGAACCACCGTATTCATCTGTACGTTTATTGGTATAATCAGTAAGAAACTGGTCAAGTATGTATCCATTGGCTCCATGAATTTCAATTCCATCAAATCCAGCAGCTTTTGCACGTTTAGCCGTGTTAACAAACCCGTTTATCACTTCTGTGATTTCTTCTTTTGTTGCTTCTCTTGGAGTTGGGTACAGGCCTTTCCCTACATAAGATTCCATTTGTTTTCCTTTTGGCCGAACGGCAGAAGGACCGATTGTTTCTTGAACAAAACGATTTCCTTGAGAAAGGGCTCCCGCATGCATGATTTGTGCAAACATTTTAGCACCTGCTTGATGGACAGAATCTACTACTTTCTTCCACGCTTGTGTTTGTTCCTCATCAATGAGACCTGGCTTATTAAAATATCCTTGACTATACTTGTCATCAGTATAAATTCCTTCCGTAATAATCAGTCCAAATCCTCCACGGGCAAATGATGTGTAATAGGATACCATCTGATTGGTTGCTAAGCCTTCAGAAGTTGCGCTTATACGTGCCATTGGGGCAACCCCTATCCGGTTATCTAATGTTATATTACCTAATGTAACATTTTCAAATAACAATTTTGTACCAGCCACTGTTAAGACTCCTCTCTTTTTTTAACCAAAAAAATCTTTGGTACTGAACTACACCTAAAAAACCTGTATAAAGTCTTCATTTATACAGGTTTAGGTTACTCTAAAATAACATTTAATTATTTTTAGATATACCTTATTGAACTGATGGCCCCCTTAATTTCAATAAGATATCTAGCTTAGTTGAACAAAAAACTTTTCATATATTACTTATTATCAGCAACTTGTGTTGAGATTTGCCAAGTTACACCGAATTTGTCTGTGACTTGTCCATATGATGGACTCCAAAAAGTTTCTTGAAGCGGCATGTTTACCTGACCACCTTCTTTTAGTTTTCCGAATACTTCTTCTGATTTCTCTACATTGTCTATTGTAATGGATACTGTCACTTGTGATCCAATTTGGTATGGTTGACCTGGGAATGTATCAGAAAGCATCAAATCATTATTGCCGATTTTTAAATGCGCATTCAATACACGGTCTTTTGCTTCAGCAGGAATGGAAAATTCGGGGTTTTCAGGCATGTCTCCAAAAGTTTGAACTCCAACAACTTTTGCATCCAATGCATTCTCATAAAATTTAACAGCTTCTTGTCCATTACCATTCATAACTAAATAAGGATAAATTCCTAAAATCATGAAAGACACCTCTTTTAAAGTTTTGTTTAATAAACTAAAAGTTATAACGAATCTCAAAAAGAACATACGTTCTCTCTCATCCTAACATGCAATATATATCTATACAACAACTTTATTAAACTATCCTGCTGCATAATTAGTTCAATAAGAATAAAATTTACAGTTTTACTATTTTAATATTCTCTATATATATAAATTTTAATAAAATTGTTTATATATAGAGAAATATTCAAGTTATATACCATATATACAACTAATAAAGTATCCCCCTCTATTCCTTTAATAAAATAAATCAGTTAATCTAACAAAGCTTATTCGTATACGATCTTTGTGAAATTAATTTATTTCACCTTAAAACTGTGACTTATAGGAATGAATAAAGAAAAAGAGTTCTTACTTATCAAGAACTCTTTACAATGGAGTTAAATCATTCTTCCCTTTCTTCACAAGATTTTAAGTTACCTCTCAATATAGCTGGCCCCAACTTTTGGGTCTTAGAATTAGAAAGCCGTACCTCCACCTTAACATTTCGCATTTCTGCTGTAATTAAATCAAATCTTCCAGCCCAAGTAGGACTGTCTTCTTCAGCCGTGGGATAAAGTTTAAAACGCCAACTAATTTCATTAGGTATTGAAGAAAAGCCTTCGTAGCCATCGTAGTTACCAAAAGAAGAAGGATTAGGAAGGTGCACAGCTAAGATACTTATATTAGTTCGAGCAAAACTTGGTGGGTTCAATTGAACTTTATAAATTAATCCTACTCCTTTAGCATTTTTCAACTTTTTATCTACAGGTTCTAGAGTTAAACTACAAGGCATTTTACTGGCATTTGTTTCAGTTGGATAAGCAATTACAATCATGGATAAGAACATAACTAAAATAAGTTTTTTCATCACATTTCCTCACAATTTTTAGTTACTATCCCCCACTGATCGCTAAATTATTATAGTTACTTAAAATTAACCAGTAGTTTATACTTCATACCTATATAATTACCTTAATGTTGATTATCTACAGCTTTTATATACGAGTTCTAATTTGATAGGATAACGCTGCTAAACAAGTAATCAGCCCCAAATAAAGAATCCTCCGTAGGTAATTTTAGTTTTTAAGTGATTTTTTAGTTCTTTTAGTAACTCATATCTTTATAATGCTTTCTTCTTTTATGATGAATTAAATTTTCAAAAAATAAAATCAGTATAGTCCAGTAGAATAAAAAGGCCCTTAATTTTATCAAGAATATTAATACTTTACCTGTTGAAAATGGTAAAGTATCGAAAGCTAAAAATAATTTTCAAGAACAGGAGCCGTGGAGAAAGGACAATTTCAGAAAAAAATTAAAAATTTGCAACAAAGGACATAAATATTATAAAAGTAGTGACTGTCCAACCTGTCCGACTTGTGAGCAAGAACGTAAACCTGCCGATGGATTTCTTTCACAACTCTCAGCACCAGCAAGAAGAGCATTGGAAAACAACGGGATAATTATTTTACAACAGCTATCAAAATTTAGTGAAAAGGAGATTTTGCAATTCCACGGAATAGGACCAGCTTCTTTACCTAAACTTAAGGCCGCTTTAAAAGAAGAAGGGTTATCCTTTAAAAATTGACTAACGAGAAGTAATATACTTACAGAATTATATGTTAAGCTAAATCCATGAAGTGATAAAAATCTCTACTTTTTGATCACAAGTAGGGATTTTTCATGTGTTAATTTATTAAAGTATTCCAAAGAACCATAGATATTGTATTCATGTAAAGTTCACAAGATCAATATTATCACCAGAAAAAAAGCCTTGCTCCATCTCGAAGTAAAGCTCCTTTTCGTTTATATAAATATTCTAAACATATAAAAAAGCTTACTCAAAGAGTAAGCTTAACTTCCGCTATAAACACTATCACATGTTCCAGATTTAGGTTCATAATAACAATGATTTTTAAATTGACCAGCTAAAGGTTGACCGTACCAAGTTGGAGGACATGGAGCATAGGGATTAAAATACCAAAGAGCATATTTCCCTGGGTGTTCTCTCCAATAATCCAAATTCTTTTTTGCTAATCTTTTTTCAACAGGCCTCGCTCTTTGATAAAATTCATTACCTTTTTGAACAGCTTCAAAAGAATAATTTCCTCCTTGAACTTGAAAAATAACTTGTCGAATTGTTCTTAAGTCTTTAAAGTCTAAACAATTTGCTTTAAGACGATTAACAATTACATTTCCGACATATAACATTCCTTGTTTTCCTTCACCTACGGCTTCTGCTCTCATCATCCTTGCCATTAAATCAATATCTGCATCTCGGTAGCTTACTCTTGGCATTTTCTCACCTCAAAATATAGTATGAAAAAAAGCCTATATTGATGTTATCATTTATAAAATAAGCATTTAATAAATTTGTCGCCGAAATAACGCAATAATCAGAAAAATGAGTTCACCTAACACGGTTTAGAGGAATTCAATACTAAGAGATAGACTAATACACTGCCTCCCTTCCTATAAATAAAAGTTTAATCATTTTTAAAAGTGCTATTCAGAAACTTATGGATTAAGAAAACTTTTTACAGCATCTAAAAAGGCTGGCAGATTCTCTGCATGCACATCATGCCCAGCATCCTCTATCGTCACCAATTGGCAATTTGGAACGAGCTCTGACACTTCCCTCAATTTATCTTGGGGAATATGACTAGAACCACCTCCTATGATGAGGGTAGGTGCAATGATATCCGTAAGATTTGTCCACCATTGAGGATTAGGATTATTCAATTGTCTTAGAATTGAAGGTACAACCTTCCAATCAAATGGTAGAGGACCAGGAGGTTTAGAAGGAACTTCGAACTGCTTCCCTGGAAAAGGAGGAGGGGTATCTTCAACAATTAACCGTTCTATCCTTGAGGGGAATGTTTCGGAAAAAAGATAGGATACCGTTCCTCCCATGGAGTGCCCTATTAACGTAAAACGTTCCAAATCCATGGCATTTACAAACTGAAACAAGTCATCGCACATTAGCTCGAACGTATAAGTGCCAGTTCTCGCACTCCCACCGTGGCCTCGTTGATCTAAAGCGAGCACTCGATATTTTTCTCCTAATACAGCAGCTACTTCGTCCCAGGATTCTGCATTCATTCCCAAAGCATGAAGTGCAACAATTGTCGGTGCCGAAGCTTCCCCAGTTTCGCGATATTGAAAAGTTAAACCGTTTAATTCTATTTGATTCATCCGTATTTCCAAATCAAGTCATCTCCCCATTTAGATTTTATTCATTGAAATCTAAATTATTTAAGATTCCTGTATATATTCGTCAAGGAGTGAAAATTACCTTCACATATTCCAAACCCTTCATTGGATCCGTTGTAGCTTAAATAATTACATTTATATCTTTTACAGATGGTTGAATTCCTTCTTCCCTCAGGATCTCACTATAGATTCAATCTCAATATTCACTACTCTTGACGGTTCTTCTCAAAGTTGTCCTAATTTCACACTAAAATTTATTAAAAGCATTATTAATATTAAACCTAACTTGATCTGACGTTATGTTGACTCAATAAAAAAACAACCATCTCTAATGGTTGCTAATGTATTATATATTAAAAACTAAGCAATATCTTTTACCTCTTTTGCTTTGTTAAACGGGAGCTTCTCTTTAAGGGAAGGAATAATCAAACCATCTACGCCGTATCTTCCTGCATTCATAGCAGACACGAGAATAAACATAGATAATAAAACAAGTTGTGGATTTATCTTAAAAGAGTTTTAAAATTTGATTCACAAGATTACAGAGCATTTTTGTGGCTAAACTTTTAATACTTTAAACAAACTGCTCAACGAACGAACCTTTAGATTTTCATTTGTAATTCCTTATCATTTAGGATGAATCTAAAGAAAAAGCTATTATTGAGGGGACGGGACTGACCCCATAGAGTGAGACAAATAAAAAACACCTTTAAGTTAAAAAACGGGTATGTAGTACCTAACAATAACTTGGAGGTGTTTTTTCTATGGGAAAAAGAGTGAGCAATCCAGTAGAAGTGAAATTAAAAGCAATTGAAATGAGATTGGCAGGAGTACCGGTCAAAGAAGTTATGGAAGCTTTACAAATCCGCAACCATACACAACTCAAAACATGGATGAGGTGGCATAGAAATGGAGCTTGGCACAGCCCGTTGGGCAAACATACACCCATCAAAAAGGGCCTCATTCTCAAGATACTCCATCAAAGTTACAAGCTGAAAATCGATATTTAAAACCACAGAT
>NZ_FOXX01000036.1 GCF_900115845.1 Priestia endophytica DSM 13796
AATGGGAGGCTTGAGCCGTATGAGTTGAAAGGCTCACGTACGGTTCTTAGGGGAGTTAGGGGCAGCGATGCCCCTCGCTTACCCGACTGAACTGAAAATGAATATGATATATATACATTTTCAAGATGAAATAGGGTTTTTGCTTGTTTCAACTTATTGTTTAATAACATATACAAAACGTGGTCCACTCTTTTAGTGCTTCTTTTTTAGTAACCTGTTGTGTAGTTTTGAAAGAATGAGTAGTGTAAGAATCGAACCAACTAAAGTAAACGACATATCCCACTGTGTATCCCAAATATCGCCTTGCGTACCTAAAAAATCTTTAGCAGCTTTTCCTCCCTTTGTTATTTTAGAAACTAGCCATTCAATGATTTCATATAAGGAAGCGATTGCAAGCGAGATACTTGTAATAATGGCAAATAACCAAGGTCCTTTGGTTAGTGGCGTTTTTCGTAATAGTATTTCCCTTATTACAATTGCAAACAAACCTTTTAGAAAATGTCCAAATCGATCGTAGTGATTTCGTTTCAAATCGAAAACATCTTTTATCCAATTAAATAAGGGAACCTTTGAGTAGGTGTAATGACCGCCGACAAACGTAAGAATAGCTAGAATTGCAATAATAGTATAGGAGAGGGTAGTGAGACGAAATTTATTGTAAGTTGCAATTACAATAATCATTCCAACCACGGCAGGACTGACTTCCAATGTCCATGTCAAATATCTCCCTACTGGTTTGATCATTGACCATATGAAAACTGCAGTAACAAACAATAGTAAAAACAAATGAATCGTGTTACTTTTTCCTTTAATCACTTCCGTCACTCCTATTAACAAATTTTCAGGTCTTTCTCTGTTCTCTTGGTAATGCTGTTTGGAATTTATTTAAGAATCATTCTTTACTGCATAGTTTTATCGGACGGAGCTTATATTCTTTACGAATATAGGAATCCCCCACTTCAAGCTTGCTAAGTGGGAGTAGTTTACTCAAAATGTTGGATAGTATTCATTCCCTCTAAAATAATCATACTATTGTTTACTTTTTTGATTTACTTTGATATGGGGAATAACGTATTGTTCAAATTGTGGGAATTTGAAATAATTGGTATTAAACGATGTGAAAGAAATGTTAAGCAGGGTTATTGTCAAAGAGTCTTATTTATATTCTAGTTTTAAAGGGGGGGATTTTGATTATTTACATAAGGCAATCCATAGAGTCTGATTCTAAAGAGTTAATGGATTTAAACAATTTAATTTTGAATAACTCTAATACTCCTGCGTTTTTTTATTGGGAATCATTAGAGGAATATTCTAAACAATGCCCAGTTGGAAAACAGTTTGTTGCTATTATCAATGATAAAGTTGGAGGTTATATTGGTTATAAAAACCCTACAGGTCTAAAGTCCAACAGTCATGTATTAGAAATTGATATTGGCGTTCACCCTGACTTTCAAAGGAAAGGTGTAGGAAGAGCGCTATTGAATTATATATCTTCATGGGGTAAAAAGAACGGTTTTACAAAAGTTTCACTTCGTGTGCTTTCCACAAATCAATCTGCTATTCCATTTTATATTTCAAATGGCTTTAAAGAACAAGGAACGCTAAAAGATGAATTTTTAATCGATGGGAAATTCGTTGATGATATTTTAATGTATAAAATGTTATAACGGTTTCTTCAAGTATCGGGCGCGATTGTGGAACATCAAAATGTATACATTTTATAATGATAAGGTTCGTTTAAATATAAATAGAATACTGTATTTCTTTCTAACTGATACTATATCTGTACATTCATATTTATATCGATATAAGGAGGATATAGTAATGAGCAATTTGGATCAGCACAGAATTGGATTAATTCATGAAGGGCATTTCTATGAAGTACTTATCAATAAAGAACCGACCATATTCAAAGAGGATCTTTATCCGCAAGTAGCGCGTCTTCCTATGGAGTTGAACTGGCCTAAGGAAGATGAAAAAAAATTAGTCGTCGTTTCTTACAATTCCACAGGAGAAGGTCATCAACCATTTATAAGCAAGAGATCGAATCAGTTACCGGAAGATGGTGTAAAAATGTTATTAGAGCAACGTATTGAGTCTTCTAACTGCTTTTCACCTTCTCCTGTTGGTGGATCAGTGAACTTGCCTCAAGACACAGAATAATAAACCTTCCTCCTGTGAAAATTTAACCCTACTATAGGGAATTCGACTTCCATTAAATTCAAAAAGGTCAACTAACAGTGGGTAAATAAGAATAAAATAAAACTTTAGTATGCATAATAACAAACACACCGTTCTAGTAAGTCGTTCGCCAATAGGTGGATGATACACAGATTAAACCCTTATCCAATGGATAAGGGTTTTTGAGCTTTTTTATTTAGTTTTGTTTAGTGAAGCTTTATCTAACAATTGCATAGAAAAAATATCTCGTTCTGTGATGCCTAACAATTTCATCTCTTCTTGATAAGATCGCTCTTTTATCACTTTTATAGATTTTATAGTTCCATCTCTTAATGTATATTCTTGATACATTGTCATCTGACTAACTCCTCTAATTTGACAAATTTCTTTCATGGTACCATAAGGCCTAAAGAAAAAAGAGTAGCCTTTATTTTAAATAATAAATTACTCATAATTAATTAAAATATAGATGCTTAATATAATATTTTTTATCATAGAAAATACTGAACAAATATACCGAACAGTTAAACACTGGGGTAAACCAATTGTTGCAGAAGGAATTATTTATTACAATTTGTGGATAAAATAAAGCATAGAAAGTATCTTAGAGAATGGTAATTCAACGGAAAAGGAGAAAGACAACGGTGGAATTTTTAATTGGTATATCAGGAAACATTAGTGTGGATCAAGGAGGACACTTTCCAGGATATAAACGAGCGTATGTAAACAATGATTATATTGAATCAACAACGCTTAGTGGAGGAGTTCCATTTATCTTACCAGTCTTAGAAGATGAAAAAATGATTAAAGTGCAGGCAGAAAGCATAGATGGGTTGATTTTATCGGGTGGGCAAGACGTAAACCCACTTTTATATGGAGAAGAACCTACAACAAAGACTGGAGCACCTTTCTTAGCAAGAGATAAGTCCGAACAACTATTATTAAAGCATGTAATTGATCAGAGGAAACCTGTGTTAGCTATTTGCCGGGGCTTACAAATTTTAAACGTTGCTTATGGTGGGACTCTATACCAAGACATATCAGAAATTGAAGAATCATTTATCAAACATGATCAATATAAAAATACAAGTAATCCTTCCCATTCTATTACTGTTAAAGAAGGAACACACTTACACAGCCTTTACGGTAGTGGAATTCTTATTAATTCATTTCATCATCAAGCAATTAAAGATGTAGCACCTGGTTTTGACGTTTCGGCATGGGCAAAAGATGGGGTTATTGAAGCCGTTGAAAAACAAGGAAATCAGTTTGTAGTAGGCGTGCAATGGCACCCAGAAATGATGGCAAAAGAACATGCTTCAATGTTAAACTTATTTAGACTCTTTATGGAAAAGGTGAAACAGTCCGTCAAGGAAAAAAATTAAGCACAGAATCTAAGCATTCGACTTTCGAGAGACAATATTATAAATAAAAAATCCCATTAGATTTAAATTGTTTTATAGGGAACAAATTTAAATTCACTCGATAAGAGTCCATATCGATACTAAGAGATCATAAAATGTCCGTAAAAGTATACTTTTACGGATTTATAATTACTAGTTAGCAGTTTCTAAAAGCAACTTAAAGTTGCTTTTAGAAACGTCAGGTTGGTTTAACCTTTTATGAGTACGATATAAAATTAATCTTAACTTGAAAGGAGAGAAATGAATGAATAGAGGAGAAAAGATAGCTAAAGCACGAAGAGAAATGAATTTAACCCAAGATCAACTAGCCGAAATGTTGGAAGTAACGAGGCAAACTATTTCAAAATGGGAATCTAATTTAGCATATCCTGAATCGGTTAAATTAGGGAAGTTAGCTGAAGTATTAAATGTTACTTGCGATTATTTATTGCGTGAGAACCAGACAACTTCTCCATCTCCATCTGTAGAAGTAACTATGAGTAATTCAGGTAATTACACACTTGATTGGTCTAAACTATATCCAATACTTAATGAATATCAGGATACGGTTGATTGCCCTCACTATTATGAAAAAATTTATGGAATGGTCAAAGAAATAATGGTCCAATACAAATATTCTTCAGAGGATACATTTTTAATCCTTAAAGATTTACTATATCAAGTATATTTACAAATGGAAAAAAAAGTTCAATGAGAACTCCTTTTTTTAAGATAAATGATTAAGACAACTTGAAGCAGTAATGATTCGTTCTCTTACTATATATGTCGAAGCAAACCCTATCTTTTTATCAAAAGATGGGGTTTCTATTATTAAATTATATATAATAGAAAAAGTTAGTTTACATAAAACATGGTTACAGGTAGCACAAGATTACATACCTTTTGGTTTCCAAAGAATTTATGCTTTTAATTCCCTTAGTTATACTTTTACGGAGGTTCAATTAATGAGATGCATTTAAATTTTATAAATGGCACCAAAAACCCCTTCCTCTGTTAGTAAAGAAGGGTTATGTAGTGTAAGATATTATGAAAAGAGGGTTACTTTCCTTAATATAATAATAAACCTATTTTTACCATTTGTAAATTTTAAATATGTTAAAATTTATCATTATTCAAAAAAGGAAGAACTTACTTAACATAAAACATGGTCTTAACCTTAATAAACACTATCTCTAGGGAAGGATTATAAAATTTCCCTATCTTAATTTGTTCATTATGGTTTGTTTCACACCTTATTCCTATCCTAACTAGTGATTACTATAAGAAATGAATAACAACCCCTATTATGAGTAAACTAAAAGGGAGCCCACAATTGATTTATGTGGGTACTGAACACCTATTCGTCTACACTTTTACGCTAAAACTAAGAAATAACCCCTTTCTTGAGAGGTTATTTTTTGGTTTTTCTATACGATGCCCCACGCAAAATTAGTTAATATAATTGAAGTTATAGGCAGTTTTTTGCTTATATGAATAATACAGAGTAATTAGAACAAACTATTCAAGGTATGTAATATATCGCTCTTAAAAGTTGATGTGCATTAGAAAACAATACTGACTGCAAGCAGTAGTGTTTTCTATTTTCACGCTGTATAAGATACTTATTTTTAGTTCCCATAATGTTGCTTATAAGAAGTAGAAAGGCTCTCTAATGATATTTATTATAAAGGGAGCTTTCTTCCCTTCTTAATCCTTTTTAATGTCATATCTGCAAATGCTAGTAAAATGTCTCCAATATAGTTATAAGCTAAATAAGGATATAAAATAGAGTGCTTTTTGTTTTCGCGGAGTTGAACGTTCTCCAGCTTAAAGGTAGAGAATGTGGTGAACGTGAACGAATCCATACAACCTACTCCTAAGAAGAAATAGAGACTAGCTATCGTACTTATTCCTACAATCCATCTTAATACTTTATATATATAAAATAAAACATGGAAATCTTCAATAAAAGTTACCATTCATCTTTATATAAGCAATAGACAAATTAAAAGAGTGCATCTTGTTTACTTTAAGGAGGTTTTTATTATGACTCACAACAATCAAAAACAGAACAATCGAAAACAAAAGCAAAAAGATACTCAATTATTTGGAAAGAACGCTACAGATGTTGAATTAGGACAAGAGTTAGGAAGTATTCGCCAAGAGATTTCTCAATTAAGTCAAAGTTCCATATCCTTCTTTGCTTCTTATATTGTATAAGGTACCCAAACTTAGTTCCCATGATGTTGGTTATAGGAATTTATAGAAGTTAGATATTAAAGTTTATACGAATAACATTTAAAAGTTTACACAAGCTACCCAATATGAAGTGACACACTCGATATAACCCCTTTTTCTAAAAGCAGAAAAGCTCCCCACCGCCAAAGGGAGTTTTTCCGTTTTCTTAATGTATATTCCATTCATAATTAGTTCATATAATAGATCTTATAGGACATAAACTAATCAAACGAACCTTTTAAGCTGTTGATGTATCTAGAAAAACTATTAATGTATTCTCCTCTACGTAAAAACCCTTTGTTAACGCCAAACAAAGGGTCTCTTTTTATTTAACTTATGTTTAGTATCCTGTGGCACAGGGAATCAACTAACAAAACGAAATATGAGAAATGATTAGGATGAAGGAAAAGATAGACAATATTATTTGCGTAAATGTCTGTAACAAGTTGAAATGAATGGATACATTTATATACTTATCAAACAAGTCTCGGTAGAGGGATAGATTTTTGTATCAGTTCTCTTCCTTTTATATCAAATATGGGGATGAGTACTTCCCATGTTGTCATAGGGTTTGAAACTACAGGATATTCCTCGAAAAATAAGAAAATCATTTAAGAATAAGGAGGTATATCTATGAATACATCACATAGACCTTTTCCACCACCTAGAGGTCCTTGGATTATGTCCCAAACCTGGAACGATGTGCTCTTCGCTCATTGGGAAGTCTCTCCTAGAGAGCTTCGTGCGAAAATCCCTCCCATGCTTGACCTAGATACCTATCAGGAAAAGGCATGGATTAGTATTCTCCCCTTCTATTTGACTCATTTACGTGCACGTTTTTTGCCGCCCATTCCCAAAGTCCATTCTTTCCCTGAATTAAATCTCAGAACTTACGTCTCTTACAAAGGGCGACCAGGTATTTACTTTTTCAGTCTTGATGCGAGTCATCCTCTCGCTGTATTAGCTGCGCGTTCTTTTTTTCATTTACCTTATTACCATGCGCAAATGAGTTTTGAAAAGAACCAGAAGGCTATTCACTTTTGGAGTCAAAGAAAGGATAATAGCCAAGCAAAATATGAAGCTAATTACTCTCCAATTTCTCTATCATCGCCTGCTCCTATAGGATCTCTTGACTATTGGTTAACTGAACGATACAGACTCTATACAACTTTTAAAAATCAATTATATTATGAGGATATTCATCATAAACCATGGTTGCTTCAAAAAGTAGAAGCCTCACTCTCAATAGGTGAAATTATTTCCCCTCGTCATATCGATTTATCCGGAGACCCTACTTTACTTCACTATGCCGAAAAACAGAAAGTCCGATTTTGGCCAATTAAAAAGTGGAAAAATGGTTTAAAAAGAAAGAACTATTAAAGAACTATTAATGTGAATTAATTCCATTATGCGCTTTCTATGACGTTAAGATACAGTGATTTTCATTTACACGGTCATTCGGAGACGCTTATTTAGATATAAAAATAACTGCAGCTTTAAATCCCCCAGATTGAAACGGCCCTAAAGCTCTTATCTTTCAGAACACCAAAACAGATTGGTATTTATATAGAGTAAAAAGTTTATTTTTATCCCTATATTTTTTGGAGATAATAAGGTGATTTAGTATACATCTATACTATCCTTTATATCTTTAAGTATAAATAAAAGAACTGCCCCCTTTTCTAGGACAGCCCTTTTATTTTTTAATGACTAGAGGAAGCTTTTAGTCGCTTATTAGCCCCAAGGTCTTTCCTTAAAATATAAAAATGAAAGAGGTATTCACCTATCGCTATCACTATAGCCGAAATAGCTGCAACTTCTGCCATTGTAGCTGCTTCCATACCTGTTAAAGCGATTCCTAACAACCAGACAACAACAAACGTAACCCCTAAATCTGCCATCGTGGCTACCATGTTAGTTTTTTTAGGTAAAATGTAAAGATCCCCTAATATATAAGAAATCGCACCAAGGACTAGTGTAATAATTAATACGTTAATAAAGGAAATTCCAAATCCTAAGCTAAGGATTAAATATAGGATTGCAAGTGTCATAATCCCTTTGATTAAAAGTGCCTTTACATGATTCATCATGTTTCTCCTCCCTTTAAAATTTCAGGACTTTTCTTGTCCGATTCTCTAGTCCAAAACAAAGTGTTTAATGATGATAAGACTAGCAACATTGGTTGTCATATGAAACCGATTTAAACAAACTGTTCTACCCAATAGGCTCCTTCGTTTTCTGATGGAAATGGGAAAAAAGAATCCCCTTTGCTAATTTCAATTCTTGTTTTCCCCAAATTGGAATCCCCACCAATTATCAGACTATCACCCTTATAAGTCTGTCTCTATAGTGCTTTTCTCTACGTTGAAATGCTCTGATTATACCACGGACAAAACTTCCTCTATTTTTTTATTTAATAACTAATTTCCCTATCAACACTGTATATAAACTTTTATATGGAAAAACAATAGAGTTTTACACAGAATCTATTGAGTATCCTCCTGCTGTTTCTACCTTTTATAAATGGGAGGGATAGCAGTAGAACAAATTAATCAGGAACTCAGAGATATTCAATTCATATACCATCCCCATCACTGTCCAACAAAACATACTTTTACGGACGTGCAAAACATCCATACTTACTTTTTATGGTACATTAATTGTAAATAAGGATTTAACAAATAATAAATAAAACAATTGTTAGAATGATAAAGCCTTAATAAAATATTTATTTAAATCGTTATGTTTATTATAGGATGTAAAAGTACATATTCAGAAGAAAAATTCCAGTCGAAGAGGGAGAATAATTTTGAAGATTCTAAGTGAATTCAACGGTAACGAGTTTAGCATTTCATCTGAATTTAACAGCAACCATCTTATACCTATCATCAAGAATTTATTATTTAAAGCAAAGAACGATTGGGATGACTATGATGAAGTTTATCATTGTTGTCGTTTAATTGAAGAAGTTAAAACGAAAAAAGATATGAACATGGAATTTCATATTATGAAAAGAGAAGGGGAGCATTTAGGTATTGCTCTTGCAAACATAGGTTTACTTGATCTTAATGTATTTTTTAAAGAACCTATTTAAATAGAGGAAAATATTTAAGATATCTTAATACTTAACTATTTTCACATATGTGAGGAAGGACGAGGAAATAGGGAAAAATGGCTTAGAGATGTGATTATGCCATATTATAGAACCAAACGATATCGAGCTATTTATATGAAATCAAGCCATCCACGGGCATTTTCCATGTATACTCGTCTAGGATACGAAATTGGAGGATATATAAGCTATAGTGATAATACGTTATTTAAAAGAGAGGGAAAAGTATTCAAAATACCACTGTAGTTTTATATTTTCGATTCAGTCGGGTAAGCGAGGGGCATCGCTGCCTCTAACTCCCCTAAGAACCGTACGTGAGCCTTTCAACTCATACGGCCCAAGCCTCCCATTGCAGGTCCATTTGCTGTCGTATCTTCGTCACACACCATACTGGTAAGTAAAACGTACGCCGACGCTCCAAATGGAGGTATACATAACAGTACGTTTCTTTCGTCAAAAGATAGCCACAACCTTATGTACCTACGAGAGACCAACGAGAAGTCAGCTCCCTTTCGGGCCTATCATAAGTTTGTCC
>NZ_FOXX01000014.1:0-10202 GCF_900115845.1 Priestia endophytica DSM 13796
CAGCAACGTTATGAATTTGCTTTTCCTCTTATCAATACTCAAGCCAATCTGGGCACTATCTTGAGCTAACGTTTACGAAGCTTATAAACCTTCACTTGCGTTCACCATACTCACCTTCCCCTAGCAGTGTTCTGAGCCGTGCGCTGACTCTCTGTTTCCGCATTTCCGCATGCAACCTACGTACCTATTACTAGTCACGCAGTTTTGGATGGGGATAGTTTTTGCGTCTAAACTAGTGGCGTAAGCCACACTATATAGAAGCGACTTCTTGTCGCACCATAACACGCATTATAGGAATAAAAACAGCCCTTAGAAGGTAAAAGGCTGTTTTTTATTGCATAGATAAGTTACTAATTGATTTAAAATATAATTTCACTTACTCCTTTTAATGTGACAAATCTGCCGCCTAATATATTATTATGATGTTCTACTATTTTAGAAGCTGAAAGCACATCAGTATCAAATGTGCTATGAGCATCTTTTACTAAGATATTCTCTTGATAACCTAAGCTATACGCGCTTCTACAAGTAGTATCCAGGCAAAATTCGGTTTGCATACCTGCAATAATCAATTTTCTAATTCCGAGCTCCTGAAGTTTTTTATGTAGCGTTGTTTGGTAAAATGCGTCCCAGGAAGATTTTTGAATAACAATATCTGTTGGCAATGGGCGGACATCCTGATGAATTTCCCATGTGACTTTTCCTTCACTTAGCATACTATTGGGATTAGAATCAGTATGCTGTATATAAATAATGGGTGTATGTGATTTACGTGCTTTTGCTAGTAGAGAAGAAATATTGTGGAGCACTTGTTGTTCATTCCATAAAGACCCACCTTCATAAGAAAACATAATGTTTTGGACATCTATAACCAGCAAAGCTGTTTTTTCACTCATTTCTTTGCATCCCCCTATTGATTAATATGGTAGAAAATTTAAAGTAATATTATATCAGATTGAAATTTAGTTAACATAAAATGTATTACAGGAAGTAATAAAAGCTCAAACTCGTTGGCATTCAAAGAGTTTGAGCTTTTTCTTTTCATCTAAGTATACTTTTACGGACTGGTTTTGAGCTTTTTAATGACGTTCAGCTATCCAGTGTTATTTATGTTCGGTTTTCTTTTCTCTTTCTTTCTTCCGTCTTTCTAAAACTTTGTCATTATGATTAAGAACCTTTTGCCATAAATTAAGAAGGAATACGAGAAAACCTATTCCTAAAATAACAATTAAAACCGTTATTAAAGTAGACATTTCTTCACTCCCGTAAATAAATTTAATTATCAACAACACAGGTGTATACTTTTTGTTATTGATTACATCTTTCTATAATATGGTTATTTCTATTATTATAATAATAGCACTCTATATGGTGATTATTTTCCAATACACTTATTTACATAAAAAATAACTAATAAACGGATTATAGGAAGGAGAAAAACAAAAGGTAAAGCAAGGCAATGATTAGCCTGCTTTACCTTTTGCATTTTTTGAAGTTTTAGGATGGAAAAGGTCTCTCCTATTAAAAAGAGCGAGAAGACAAGAAATAAAAAAAAGGATTGTTGCTACTAAGAATGTTATCCGAACTCCGTAATGTTCAGTTATATATCCTAACAAAAGAGATGAAATACCAAAAGCTCCATAAATTAAAGTCCCTCTCGCAGAATAAACCTTCGCAAGTAACGCTTCCCTTGCATTTTTTTGAATAATAGTTACTTCTGCAACATCACGAGCCATTTGCGGTAAACCATATAATAAAGATACAACTAATGCAAACCAGGCAAAAGAAGTTATACCAAATAAAAAGGTTAAAGTGGTTAAACAGAAGGAAGACCACATAATCGTTTGACCTAATTTTCTCTCTAAGACCTGGGAATATCGATAAACTAATAGTCCACCGATAAACATCCCACCAAAGAAGGCAGCGTTAATGAATCCCCACCAAACTTCTGTTTTATGAAGAGCTTGCTCAACATATATAAATAAAATAGCTGCAATCCAAACTCCATTAGCAAGTGTTTCTAATACGTTCATAATACTGATTGTTCGTAATTGCTTAGAATCCCATATAATTTGCCAACCTTCTTTTATAGCTACTAATTTTGATGTTTTTTCATGTTTTTCACTTACAGTTTGATCATTAATTAAAAACATAAGTGTTGAAGAAATAACAAAGAACGTAAATGTTAACCAAAGGATTGTAGGCCCTCCCCATAAAACCAAAAGCAAACTCCCAATAGGCCAGGCAATTAATTGCGTTATTTGATCAGACATGGCTAAAAAGCTATTGGCTTTCACGAGTTTTTCTTCTTTTATCAGACTAGGAACCAAAGCATTACGTGCAGGTGAAGCCCATCCGTCTAAAAAAGAAATACATGCAATAAAAAAATAAAGAATCGAAAGAAACTCTATTCGAATATCGAGAGCTAACAAACATAAACCCAAAAGAAATAATGTCTTACCAAGCTGGGAATAAAACAAAATAGACTTTAATTTATATTTATCAATAATAATAGGCGCTAAAATCCCACTAATAAGAGCTGTTATAGTAATGACAAACGGTACAAGAGACATAAAGGTTACTGATTTAGTAACCTTATAAACCATTGTTATTAAGCTAACCGTATATAAAACATCCCCTAGATTAGCCAACATTTGTCCAATCCAAAGAAAACGAAAGGACATTTTGTTATTAAATTTTGACATAGATATCCCTCACATCTTATTTATTTTTTATAAATATATAAGAGCAAGAAATTTCTACATTGGATTGCCTCCTGTCCATATTATTACTATTTAGCTTATCACAACAGAGTTTATTCTTACATATTTTTCAATTATCGAAGTTTTTTTATTTATAAGATATTCACCTTTAGTCAACATAATGTTCATTATAGGCAATGAAAAAGAGATTTTCTAAATTGAAGATTTCTTTTTACTGTTTCTCCGATTTGGAGTTGGAATTGAAGAGCATGATCTATCATACAACAATAAAAATAGATATGTATATAGTTTTATAGATCGTTTTGCACAGGTTAATATTCACTATAAATTTAATAAATAAGGAAATTTATAAAAAAATAGATTGACTTTTAAGGAGTTTGGTGTAATAAATTAGTAATACAATTGTAATATTGTTTACAACTTAATAGGAGGAATTACATTGAAAAAGATTGTACAAGTATGTTTAGCCTTCATTTTACTGTTGGCTATGGCTCTTCCCCTGTATCATGCAGAGGCAAGTAGTCAGTTTAAGGACGTCACTCTTTATGAAAAAGAGATTAGCTTCCTTACGAATAAAGGAATCATTAAAGGATATAATGATGGGACCTTTAAACCAGAGGCATCGATTAAAAGAATTCAAGCTGTGCAAATGATTCTACGTGCGAAAGGCGTAACGGATTTTACAGCTCCAGATCCTAACTTCACGGATATTAAAAAAGGCGATTACGGATACCAAGAAGTCGCTAAAGCTGTACAACTGGGCATTATTTCAGGTAAGGAAGATGCGAAAACAGGAAAGAAATACTTTGACGCATGGGGCACGCTAACAAGAGGACAAATGGCTAAGATTTTAAGTTTAGCGTATAACTTAAAGGGCTCAACCCTTAGTGAGTTCTCAGATGTACCAAGCACGGATGGATTCTATACATACATCAATGCACTAGCGTATAACAATGTCACAACAGGGTATTCAGATAATACCTTTAAACCCTACCAACAAATTTCACGTCAACACTTTGCGGTATTCTTAGCCCGCACACTGGATTCGTCTTTCAAAGATAATGGAACGAACCGAGTGGTAACAGGTGGTTTAAAATTAAACACACGTAAGACCTATGTTTATAACTATCCATATGCTGAGTATACAGAAACCTTTAAATATACAGGTACAAAGTCTGGTATGGATAAGTGGACAGGACGAGACAGTGACGGAGAAGTTACGTACTATGCTTATAGTGAAGATCAAGATGGATACGTATCTGGATGGCAGGATGGGGACATCTCCTCAACGATTCCATATCCATTAAAATTAAATACAAAATGGACAGATGACTTCTACGAGGATGAATATCCAATCCATTATGTTGTAACTTCTATGAACAAAACGGTAACAACACCAGCAGGTACGTTTAAGAATGCAATTGAAGTTAAGAGTGATATCGATACACTTGAGTATTATGTACAAGGAATTGGCCTTGTCTTAATGCTGGATACATCGGTTCAACCAGCAGAAAGAATCCAAGAGCTTCAAAAAGTGTATTAAGAGACAAAAAAGCAAGCGTACTCTAATAAAAGGGTCGCTTGTTTTTTTATCCATACTTTTACGGACATAAATGGGGGAGGCTTATTAACTTTAAGAAAAATGTTTACTCCATCTTCTTTATTATTAAACTATAAAAAGGAGATGCATTCCCAAACTTTTTTTAATCCTCCTCGTCTAATCCTTACAAAGCATAGAACTTTTACTTATTCTTGCATGAAAAGGAGCATAAAATGAAAAAGACACTAGGTATTATCTCTTTGGTATTATTTTTAGTCTCTGCTGTATTCGGAATTAGAGAAATGTTCTTTGTAGGAAGTTGGTTGGGATATAGCGTTATGTTGTTCCTACTCACTGCCTCACTTCCATCTGTTATTGGTTTCATTCTTTCGTTCTTCACTAAAAAAGGGGCCTTAAAAGTTGTAGGAATGCTAGGAAACGGTGCAATTATGTTTTTAACGGTTGTATTGCCCCTTGCAGCAAATATTGTATGGCCCTTACAATAGGAATTCTCCTTGGTGATTTCGGAGGATAATCAAAAAGCAACGTAGTTAAATAAAAACTGTGTTGTTCAAATCTTTTATTTATAAACTACTAATCAAGCGAGGAAGCACACATTGAGAAAACATTTTGGTGAAATTTCATTTACCTTTTTAATTTTAACTATTGCCTTTTATTTTATGGTTCCTACAGACGATAATTACTCATCAACAACTATTAATACATGGTTATTGGTTGGGTTGACCTTTACCTTAGTTTTTGCTTTCTTAAGCCCAAAAAATATATGGAAAAAAATCGTACTATCGGTTGTTACGATAGCCGTTATAATCTTTTTATTTATTGCTGTCGCATTTGGAATATCAGGTTTATAAAGGATAAAGCTATTATTTACATAACACTATTTATCGGTAGAAAAAAGGATCTCCAACTAGGGATCCTTTTTTCTTTCTTTAATTATTACAACGTTTATTTTGTCACTGCCTTAATAATAAAGCGATGTTGTTCTACATCAAAAAATCCTTCAGATTGGATAATCTGATGTATTTTATATAACCCATCCATATGTGTTTCAAGATTAAAATGAGGAACTTGCCAAGGAATAGCTTTTAAGTAATAAACGAGTGCACCAATATCATAAAACCTCTGGATAGGGAATTCTTCTTTACTAAAGACGATGTTAAAATCATTCTTATTAATCTCATCTGAGGCTGTCTTTAAATCCCACTTAGAAAATTCCTTATTGAGTGGAACCCCTAAACATTCATTGATCCGTGAGCAATCTAAGCCTCCTACTTGTTGGGTGAAAAAAGTTCCTTTGTCTGATAGAATTCTTCTTACTTCTCTAGCACAAAAAGACTCATGCTGATTCAAAATCAAATCGAATTGATCATTTTTAAAAGGTAATTTATCATCCTCATGGTATGGAACAACATTAACCCCCAGTGGTTCTAATCGTTCTCTTGCTATAGAGACATTGGGTTTATAGCCTTCGGTAGCATAAATGGCATTAGGGAACGGCTGTAGCGTGGACAAGAATTCTCCTCCACCTGTTCCCATGTCTAACACACTCTTAGCATTTTGCATAAGATACAAAGCTTTACTTCCATACGACCAAGAAAGCATATCATTATTCATACGACCAGAACGAGTAATATAAGTAAAGTCCCAACCGGTGAACTTATTGTTTATATGATCTATAAAGCTTACAAATTGTTTGTCCTTTTTCATTCTAAAATCCTCCCTAATAATAGTTTTTCTGATTTATATGGCTTTGACTATTAAAAGGAGGAGCGCGAATAGATAAACAGCGTTGTTATGTTTCATACTCCAAATTATTAATTATGAACCCCCCTTGGATTATTTTATTACAAATTATACCATAATTTTATATAACATTACTGGGAATATAATCGTTCTTTTGCTTAAAAACTCTTTGTATACTCTATGCAAACCTAGTCACCATAATATTAATTATAGGTACTTAAAAGGTTCTTCAACTGAAGAGCATTCTTTAGTACCTATTAAGCTTTTATCAACTTAACCCTATTTTAAATTTTTCATGTAGTTGTGTTATATGAAAAACTAATAACTCCTCTTTTAGAGTATCAGCATTATTAACTAAAAAGTCTAAAGCACTCCACATTTTAGCCATTACAATCTGTTCCGTCAATTCTTGGACTGAATAAGGAAATTCTACGGAACTATCTTTCCAAAAGCTAATATATGTACTGGCAATATTAAATTCTAACGACTTATCTATTGTTCCTAAACCTGGCATTGTAATAGCAAGGTCTATGGCAGGAGAAGCATATCCTATGCGTTCCCAATCAAACAAAACTAATTCGTTGTTATTCCTAATTCCCCAGTTTGTAGGATTGGGGTCACCAGATATACAACAAAAAGGTGAAAATATAGTTTCTGATTTTGAATGCAATTGTTCAATAGCTTCCTCCAAACCTGAAGGAAATAGGGATAGCGAGTTTTTTATTAATTTTTCATCCCAACTAAAATTAAAAGGTTTATCAATATTTAAAGTTTTATTCCATGTATTAAAATGTAAATTGAATAGGAGTTTTATTTGTTCTCTATCACCTGTCCATCGTTCTTTAGGCAAATGACCTGAAACATCCTCGATAACAACCCAATAATCTGTCTCTTCATGGTAAGTATAATAAACAAAGGGAATCAAAATTTTCTTATCTTTAAAAAAACGTGATAGAGAGTTATAAACATCATACTCTCTTTTTTCTTTTGCTTTTTTTATGATAAAAGATTTGTCTCCAATAAAGAGACGAAAGCATGATATTCCTTTCCCTTCATTTACCCCATTTAACTTTTCTATTTTTGTCCAATGTCCATAAGTCTTTAATAAAAAATCCTCAATAGCATATGGAAACATTTTATTTACATCCCCCTTTTAATTATGTATACCACATACATATCTAGTTTCCATAAAACACGTTATCGGAAATGACTTGATTTTTATCTTACATTAAAACCAATATTTGTTCATTTTACTTAAAAACTCTTTAGTGATAGGGAAGCCAGAGTTTTGACCTATTATAGAATCAATGTCACAGTGGGGGCAAAGAGCTGTATTCTCATTACTGTCTATCCATTCTTCAATTTCAGATGGATGAAATATTTCTAAACAATAAAAACATCCACATAAATTATCTTTCTTTAAACTTTCCTTATTGCCACTACAAAAACGATGCGCAGCTTTCAGGTTTCCTTGCATATTATTCTCTCCTCATCTATGTAATGAACTTTGTTAAATAAAAGTAGTCTTACTTCGTATAATGGTACTTTACCATGTTGCCCCAAACATGAAGAAGCACTATATAATAAAATTACGTACCATAAGGGAGTGATAACGTAATGAGTATTTACGATCCTAACCTTCATCTTCACATAGGCTATTACGACAATGGATTAGATTATGAAGCCACAGCATATAAAAGAAAACAAGGAGATGCGTGGGATGTCTTCTTTAATTTTGCGGCGTATAATATTTCTAGTTCCAATCAAGACAAGGAAAATTATCTAGAGCACGAGGGTTTCAAGATTTTCTCTGTTAGAAGCAAAAATCTTGATTACGAAGATGGAGCTAAGAAGTTTGAAGAGTGGCTCCTAAAAAACAATATCATTCAACTTTAGTAAATATAGAGGTCTTCTGATGAAGACCCTTTTTTCTTTTCCTTTAAGTATACTTTTACGGACTGGTTTTTTAGAGACAATAGAGTTGTTTAATCTACAATACATTTAAAAAATACGAGTCATTTTATTCAATAATCGGGCCAGATTGTTAAATAACGGCTAATAAATAAAGAGCAGATAGTTATGACATTTCATATAATAAAGGTTGAATACATATTGGTGAAAAGGGGTGAAGAAATGCCTAAAGTCAAAATAAATAATGTAGAATTGTATTATGAAGTAAAAGGTTCTGGTAATGCAATTGTTTTTACACACGGTGCTTCATGGAATCATCGGCAATGGAAACCGCAGATTGATGAATTAGCTAAACAATACAAAACCATTACGTGGGATGTACGTGGACATGGTCAATCTTCATTACCAAAAGGTAAAGTGGATTCTGAGGACTTTAGCAAAGATTTAATTGGATTATTAGCCCATTTAAATGTAAAACAGGTCCATCTCTGTGGCTTATCGATGGGAGGGCATATCTCTCTTCAAACTGCGATTAGGCACCCGGAATTTGTAAAATCACTTATATTAATTGGTACGCCTTTTACTAATACATACAATTGGTTTGAGAAGTTATTTGTTCCCATAAATCGATGGTCAAGCATTTTTATACCTATGAGGGTAATGGCAATAATTCAGGCAAGAATGCTCTCTAAGTTCAATAGCAATAACAAACAATATATCAAAGAGTCGGTTACCTCAATACCTTTAAACCATTGGATACGTATATGGCATGCAGTTTCCACAATGGAAAGTGGGGATGATTTACATAAAATAAATTGTCCCACCTTAATACTTCAGGGTGATCATGACACTATGACAGAAAGACAACAAAGAGAAATGGCTAAACGTATTCCTCTATCTAAATTGGTTTATATAAAGAACGCCCATCATGCTACAAACCTTGATAACCCAACCCAAGTCAACAATGAGATTATTAATCACTTATTAGAAATAGAAGCAAAACTTCAGTAAACACTGCTACAATCTTCTTCTATCGGGCGATATTGTTGAATAAAACTTAGATTTTCAGATAAAGTTGTATATACATAGGAAACAATAAAAGAGCTTTTGGATGGTGGGAAATTTGAAGAATTTGAAGATTTTGAGGACGTTGAACCTGTTGGGTCAGTAAAAAAGGAATTTTGGTGAAATCCACGTTGGATTCCCATTGCTACCAATGGAGGCGGAGATGATATTTGTATTGATTTAGCTCCAGCCGAAGGAGGAGAGGTCGGTCAAATTATAACTTTTTGGCACGATTGGGAACAGCGTGAAGTGATATCAGATAGCTTAGAAGAATGGTTTATTAACAGGAGCTAAATAAGGGATAATTAAAAGGCTTAAATTTTGCATTTAGTGAGGGATTACCCAACAACTAAAGGATAAATGCAAAATTCGGGCCTGTATTTTGTTTGAATAAATTTTCTAAAATAATCGTTGCATTTTTATCCCCATTTTTTAATATAACAACTAATGCTTGCGGAAGTATTCCCTACATATGCCACAAATCCCCTTGTCGATGATTTATTTTTCTTTCATCTAAAAGGCTTTCTTTTCATCCTATTTTTATCCTTTCTTTCTAGCTAGAAAACGCCCCCACACCTACCACAACCACCCTTGTTGCACCTTTAATAAACGACCAACTATATAACTATAGATGTATATGAAGCTACAAAACTGTTCATAATATTAACGTATCCCCCCATATGTAAAAACCCTTTGCTATTACTGGGCAAGGGGTTCTTTTTTATTAAAAGGAATTTGGAATTAAATTAGTTTACATAATACTATTTACAGGAAGTAGCTTTGTGGAACGACGAACAACAGTTATTATTATTCCTTTTAGTAGATTAAAGGAAACAAACAAGGCAAGCCATTCTCTACTGGCTTGCCTTTATCTATATCATGAAGTAGTAAAGTTTATCCGCGTCTTCCTCCTCTACCACCTCGCTTTGTTTCCGTACTGCGTTTGAGTGTGGATAAATTTTCTTCACTATCTTTTAAAAAACGCGCCATTTTTTGTTCGAAGTTTTCCTTGGGTTGAAAATTACTTTTTGAATAAAAGTCTTTGGAACGGTTATCATTACTTCTTGCCTGTCGTGGTAGGCGTTGTGAATAAGAAGAAGGTTGTCTCTCAGGTTTATCTATAGCTTTTTTAATGGATAATCCAATTTTTCCGTCTTTCTCGTTCACAACTTTCACTTCAATTTCTTGACCAACTTTAA
>NZ_FOXX01000014.1:10362-75211 GCF_900115845.1 Priestia endophytica DSM 13796
AGTCCGGACGATCCTTGCCTAAAAGAATATTGGATGCAACGAGACCGCAAGGTCTTTGATGCTGAAAATACTTTTGACAGAATGAAACTCGCTAGAAAGCAAGGATATCGTTGTGCGTTGTGTAAACACACTCTTCAAAATGGGGAAACAATCATTGTTCACTGTTTTAAAAATACTAAAGGGACAATAAATAAGCTCGTACATAAACCTTGTATTAAATAAGTTGTGGTTATTCGGATAAAGGAAGGCTTGAGCCGTATGAGTTGAAAGGCTCACGTACGGTTCTTAGGGGAGTTGGGGGCAGTGATGCCCCCTGCTTACCCGACTTAAGTGAATTTAATTTTTTAAACCAGCTGCAAAGAAGGGGCCATTAATTGTCATGGTTGAAAGGATTTCAGCCATTTCTGAAGGAGATTCTCTTCCATCGTCCTGTAACCACTGTTGAATAACGCCTAAATGGGCCGAGGCGATATAAGAAGATAAGTAATCTACGGGAACCCGTAGACTTCCCTGTTTAATAAGTAAATCCTCATGGCTTTCGAATAATTCTTTCCACATAAAGTTCTTTAGAGTCGTTTGGAACGATGGATCCCCTTTTGTCCCCAACATCGCTTTCATCACTCTTCGATGCTGATGAAGATACTCGAATACCGAAATGGTAAAGGAAAAAGGTGGAGTCGTTGAAGGTATGGGTTCCCCTTTTGCCAGTATATTCACAACACCTTTCTTTACAATACTAGCCATGTTATACATAATCTCTTGCTGGCATTTGGTCATAAGATCATATTTATCTTGATAATGTAAGTAAAAGGTACCTCGATTAATATTAGCTCTCGTCGTAATATCCTTAACTGTAATAGATTCAAATCCCTTTTCCTCTATAAGTTCAGTTAATGCATCTACTATAAGGGCTTTAGTACGAACCACTCGTAAATCCATATTTAAATCTCTCAACTTTTCTCCTCCTAGATTTTAATCAACAGATATTTACCATGTGTTCAATGTGCATCATATCTGTTATTTCTGTTTATTGAATAAGAAGATATCTAAACTTATAATTAAAATTGCAAGTAAATCAACATCGTGTTCATTACAGTTTAAATTAGGAGGAAGGTATATTCATTTGTTTAAAAATAAACTGCTTTTTATTTCGCCTTTAGTTGTACTCCTAGCCATTACCCTATTTGGATTAACCCTTATCCCTTCAGTTCAACAGAATCCGGAGAACTTACCCATTGCATTGGGCAATGAGGATATAGACGTTATCATTCCTCAACAAGGTAAAGTTAATATGAGGGAGACCATTACTAATATGGTGAAGGAACAGACCACTTCTACGGATGGGGAAGAACCGGTTGTTAAGTGGATAAATGTTAATAGTGAGGAAGAGGTATTGAAGGGACTAGATAATCAGGAATACTATGGAGCCCTTATTATCCCTAAAGGATTTAGTCAAAAATAATCCTCCTTAATGACTCCCAAACCAGAGAAGCCTGAAATCATTGTCTTTATCAACCAAGGAATGAATCCTATGGAAGCTACATTAACAAGATAAATATTAGATGGAATGGGAGATAATCTAAACAATGGAGTACAAACCCAAATCCTAAAGGGATTGGAAAAACAAGACGTTTCGTTAAAGGCCGATCAAATCGACTTATTGACAGAGCCAGTACAGGTCAATGTAAAAAATGTGAACGAGGTGGGCACAGAAAGTATCTATATCCTGAAGTAGTAAAGTTTATCCGCGTCTTCCTCCTCTACTACCTCGTTTTGTTACAGTACTACGTTTGAGCGTGGATAAATTTTCTTCACTATCTTTTAAGAAACGCGCCATTTTTTGTTCAAAGTTATCCTTTGGTTGGAAATTGCTTTTTGAACGAAAGTCTTTGGAACGGTTATCATTACTTCTTGTCTGACGTGGTAGGCGTTGGGTATAAGAAGAAGGTTTTCTCTCAGGTTTATCTATAGCTTTTTTAATGGATAATCCAATTTTTCCGTCTTTCTCGTTCACAACTTTCACTTCAATTTCTTGACCAACTTTAAGGTGGTCGTTAATGTCTTTTACATAGCTGTCAGCTACCTCACTGATATGTACAAGGCCTGTTTGACCTCCAGATAATTCTACAAATGCTCCAAAATTAGTGATGCCTGTTACTTTATCTCGTCTCTGGAAAAAGATTTTTTTCTCTCAACCCAACTACAATTAAATTCTCATTTTCCTTTAAGATTTGCTGATATAATCTAGAGAACATCAATAAATCTTCTTCCAAATCCTATTTTACTCTCTCTCTTATAGCTGTCGAAAAGGCTGAAATATATGAGAATTGTTCAAAAGCAGATATTAAAATTCCTTTCTTATTCTTAAAATGTCGAAATAATGTTGTTTCATTTACTCCGGCTTCATTTGGAATTTCACATGTAGTTGTCCCCTTAAAACCTTTCTTCTTCATTAATTCTAAAGTTTTTTTAATATTCTCCCACGTGTACTAAGATAATTCATTATGATTCAACACCTTCTTTAGAATCTTGCATATCGTTAGTTTATAGGGGATTCCTTTCTTATTTTTGGGAAAGAGAAGCATACAAAATATGTAAATTTTACTGCTAGTTAGAAGAGGTAACCCTTGATTGATTTGGGATTTGTTTGTCTAAGAAAAAGGATTTAGGTGTTAAGTTCATTATTTTACTTTTTTCTCATTACCTACGGCATTATTTTTATATATTTGTAAGACTTGCCTCCTTCTGCCCATTTTACCTTCCGATTGAATGATATATTTAGTAAGAGGTGGGGAAATCAATGTTGTAATAACCACTATTATGATAGTTGAAGTGAAGTAATCCGGCGTTAGTAGTGAATTCTGAATTCCAGCAGAGGCTATTACTAATCCTACTCCCCCTTTAGATATCATTCCAGATCCAATAAGTAGAGAAGATTTTGTAGGTAATCCTGTCAACCTAGATCCCCATGCCCCACTTATCAGCTTAGTTAAAATAGCAACTAGAGAAAATGTTGTTATAAATATTAATTGATCATCAATGTTCTTAAAAGATATATTTAATCCTATACTAATGAAAAAGACGGGTACAAATATGGAGTATGCAACCGGTTCGACTTTACTTACAATTGTATATTTATGATTAGTCTGTGAAATGGCAAGGCCAGCAGCAAAGGCACCTATAATTCCAGACATTTCCATGAGGTTTGCGAAATAGACGTAACTAAAACAAATTGCTAATCCTATAGAGACTAAAGGTTCTGAAACCTTTAATTTCATCATCACGTTTAAGGTTTTTGGTACTATAAACCAACCTACTAATATGATCACAATGAAGAACATCATCTTCTTAACAATAAGGTCAGTTAGAGAAATATCTTTATCTGTTCCAAATAAACTAATTAAGATAGCTAATAATACAACAACGATTATTGCATCTATTACAGCAGCGCCTAGAATAATATTACCTTCTTTAGAGTTTAGTTTATTTAAATCCTTAAGCACTTGCACAGTGATACTTACAGATGTTACGCATAGTAGGACACCCATAAATAATGAAGAAGTTCTATCTAAATTAAATAATTCCCCTAATCCTACTCCCCCGATAAAAGGGAACAGGATTCCCAGTATAGCTACCATAAGTATGGATTTCCAATTCTTTTTAAGTTGGAGTAAATTTGTTTCCAAACCTGCTATAAACATAAGTAGTAAGACACCAATTTCAGAGAAATAGTAGATAAATTGATCATTTTGAATCCAATCTAAAGCCGCAGGACCTAACAAAATTCCGACAATTAACTTTCCTAAGACAGCTGGTTGTCCCAAACGAACCGATAAATGACCGGATAATTTCGTCAAAATTAATATCAAAGCTAGGGATAAAATAAACGTCATATGCTAGGAATCCCCCTCACTATCCTGAGTAAAGCCTAAGTTTTTTTATAAAGTATAGGAGGTGTGAATTCTTTAAAGAATTCACACCTCCTCTTTTCCTAATACTAATGTTTTCCCAAATAGTTAATCTTCGGGTACTGTACATAAATAAATGATTTTTATATAAATATCTTTTGTAATCTATCCTTAATTAGAAGGGCCGTAGATAATATGATTAGAGGTATAGATACCTTTCTATTCGTGATAAGAGAGTGATCTATAGAAATAGAATATTAAAGGTTTCTTTTGTAATTATGCTGTTTGTGATAGGAATAGTTAAGACTAATCCACCTAGGTGTCCTACGAAAATAATCATCGTACTCCTTGCCAAATTTCCGTCTTAGGCTCGGTTCTTCAATCTTTATAATTAAAAATATTGATACGATTAGAAATACAACTGTCCAAATTAGAATACCAATAGATTTAAAAAACAGTCCTTCACCTAAAAGGATAGATAGGAATCCTAAAGTCATGGGATTCCTACAATACCTATATGGTCCGTAGACAGCTAATTTCTCAGGTGGTTTATCCCATAAGGGGGTATCTAAATGACCGTAAATTATCCTAGCACTCACTATTACATTAAGGATGCCAAAGATCATAAAGCCTAAACCGGCTGAATTTGCTAGGAAAGCCCATGGAAAACGATTAATTGGCATATTAATAGGTATTAAGATATAAAATAGATAAGGGATACATAAACCGAAAAAGCTAGGAATCAGAAAATTTATTATCTTGCTCTTTCTCATATTATTTAACGAGAGAATGCATATTCTCTTCAATAATTTTTTTAATATTTTCTTGATTGATTTTAGTACTTCTATCCATTTTCTCTGTCACTTTATCTAATGGTTCCCTAAAGCCAGGATCAAGTTCAAAATCTTGCACCCAGGTCATTAAAGTACCTTCCGGATGGTGTTCATAATACCAAGTTAAATGCATATAAAGAAAAGGGAACATTGGTTCAATGCGTTGCGCAATCGCTGTGTATTCTTTATGATCTAATAATCTATATGATTTCCAAGTACTATTTCCCTTACCTAACTCAAATACAATCTTTGTAAATCTACCTTCTTTTTCAATATTCAAAATCTTATTGTCGTGATAATCACTGAATAGCTCATTCCATTTGCTAATATCATTTGTAATATTGAACACTTTTTCAATATCTTCTCGTATTATAATGCTATTATTTATTCTTGGCATAGGTATCCTCTCCCTTAAGTTCTACTAGATCATATAAATCCCTTAAGTTATCCAATGCTTTAAGTTCTTCTAGAGTTAGGACAATATTTAATTTATCTTTAATTTGAAAAGCTAGTTCTACTAATTCTGTTGAGTCGATTCCTAAATCATTAATTAAAGAAAAGTCATCATTTAAATCTTGAGTTTCAAAACCGATTTGTAGCATAATATTATTTATTTCTGTTCTCATTGATATCCTCCTATATTCATAGCAATAGCAGTTGCTAGGTTTTTATCATGCGAAATACTACATCTCCATTGCAGATGGGAAAAAGAATTAGCTGCTTTTCCCTTAAGATTTATCACTGGTTCTTTTGCATGACCCCTCAAAATTTCAATATCTTTCAAACTGAAAATTTGTGTGTTAGGTAAAGCCTTAATTACAGCCTCCTTTAAGGCGTAACGGCCAGCAAGTGAATTCCAATTAAAGTCCTGAGTTTTAGACTTTGTTAAATTAAGTTCTTCTTGTGTAAAAATCATTTGTAGAGGTCGTATACCCCATCTTTCATATAGTGTTTTAATCCTTTCAACATCTACTAAATCTATACCAATCCCGTTCAAGAACTAGCCCCCCCTATAACGAAACTTAGATTGTTTCCGCCCATACCTCTTGAAATGACAAGAGCGTTGCTAATATCTTGTTTGTATGGTTGTTCGGTTACGAAATTCAAATCATCAAATCCATAAGCTGGTGTATCCAAGTTTATAATTGGTGGGATAAGACTTTTTTCGATAGATAATAAGGAAAGCATAATGTCAGTTACAGCAGCAGCACCTAAAAGATGACCAAAGGAAGCCTTAGGACAGGTTAAAATCGGTTTATCGCCGTCCTTAAAGACCTCTCTATATGCATAAATCTCAGTTGCATCCTCTGAAGGAATTCCCGTTCCATGTAAGAATAGTAGGTTTACTTCTTCTGGAAAAATTGAAGCTCGATCAATTGATTGTTGCATTGCTCTTGCAAGTTTTTGACCATCCGGACGATGAGTGTAATATGGATAATAGGCATCATTTGTAACACCCCATCCTTTTATTTCTCCATAGATTTTAGCGTTTCTATCCTGAGCGTGACTTAGTCTTTCAAGAACTAGGAAAGTACTACCCTCCCCTAAAACCATTCCACTATGTTCCTCAGAAAAAGGTTTATACGTCTCCGAGGGTTCATTTTTATTAGATGACAAATAACCACTAGATTCGCAACATAACCACCCATAAGGGGATAAGGGTGCTTCTGTTCCGCCCACTAGTACAATATCTGCTTCATCCCTATTCAATGTACTAATTGCATCCTGAAGTGCATATGCGCTACTCGCTCTATCCGCAACAAATGTTCGAGCTTTTCCTTTAATGTTTTGAGCAATACTTATATATCCTTGGGCTGAGGTTGGGAACCATGCCGTAGCTTGATAAGGACTTACATACTCTTCGCCCTTCGCCCATAAATTCCTTAATTCCCTTTCTGCAAATTCCCATCCTCCTAAAACATTTCCTACCATAAGGGAAAGCCTATTGGGTTCAAAGTTCCCTGTATTTATTTGAGCATCGTCTAAGGCCATCTGTACGGCTGCTAGAGCTAATTGCGTAAAACGATCAGTCTTTTTTACAAGTCTTTTAGAAATATAATCTGTAGGTACAAAATCTTTGATTTCTCCAGCAACATTTGCCTTATATTTTGAGGAATCAAATCGGGTAATGAAATCAATGTATGATTCATCTTTCAATACATTATCGAAAGTATTATCCGCACCAATTCCAGCTGGATTGAGGGTTCCTATCCCGGTAACAACTATATTGTCCATTTTTCTACTACCGCCTCTCTAAAAACTCTCTAGAATAATAGCTGAGTGTAAACCCGAAAAGCCACTAGCAATACTTAAAATATTTTTTAGTTCTTTCTTTCTAGACACATTAGGAATATAATCTAGATCACATTCCTCATCTTTTGAGTTGTAATTAATAGTAGGATGTAAGGTGTTATCTTCTAGACTTTTTAAAGAAGCTATAATTTCTAGAGCGCTAGCAGCAGATAAGGGATGTCCAGTCATTGACTTAGTAGAACTAACTGGTATTGAATAAGCTAATTCTCCAAAAACTTTTTTTATTGCCTTCGTTTCACATCTATCATTTTGGGGGGTAGAACTACCATGTCCATTTATATAATCAATATCTACTGGTTTTAAGTTTGCATGACTTAGGGCGTTTTCAATAGCTCTTGCTAAATCTTCTCCGTCACTTACTAAATCTGTCATATGTAGAGCATTACTAGTATTACTAAACCCTGTAATATAGCCATAAATTTTTGCTCCACGTCTTTTAGCATGGTCTTCATCCTCTAAGATAATGATACCGGCCCCTTCGGAAAGGACAAATCCATCGCGGTCGCGGTCATAAGGTCTAGAAGCCTTAGAAGGATTATGATTGTTTCTTGTGGAAAGACAATTTATAACATCAAAAGCCCCATAAGAAATAGGTGTAATAGGCGCTTCGGACGCACCAGCTATCATGACATCTATATCTCCATTTAAAATTTGTTCATATGCATAGCCAATTGCGTCAATACCCCCAATACAACCTGTAGAGAGAGTAGTACATGGACCTTCAGCTCCAATAAGAGAAGCAATAATTTTAGATGGGGTATTAGACATTGATGATAAATATAGGTTGGGGGATCCCTTAGAAGGATCTATTTCCTCTGTACCGTTGTTCGTAACCTCCACAAATACCTCTTCCATATGTTTTGTTCCGCAAATAGCCGTGGATAACGATACACCGACACGTTCAGTATTAAAATCACTACTTCTATTTGTTAAGTTACTATTATTTTTAGCTAATTCTGCAGCTAAAACAGCAAATTGAATATAGCGATCTAATGACTTAATATCACTAGGGATCCGTGATAAATCATTTAGGGAGAAATTTTCAACTTCTATAGAGACATTAGCATTAAAGTTATTTATATCTTGGAATAGGCGGGATGATTCAATATCCTTTAGATTCTTAGCTTTTGTATAACCTAGTTTTAGGTTATTCCAGTAGTTATCAACTCCTATTCCAAGTGGACTTACTACTCCCATTCCTGTAATAGCTACTTTTCTCAATATTTCTCACTCCTTGCAATGAGTATTGGATAGGGTTTTGTATCAAAAATATTTTCAATTTGCAAACCTACATCCTCTAGAAGGGAACATGCTTCATTTATAGTTAATACTCCACCATTACAAGTATTAACTAACATGCTCAAATCCAATAAATTCGCAATAGATGGCTTATCCTCCCTATCAATATGAAAGACATCGTATATAATTATTTTTCCATTGTCTTTTAAGTATCTTTGTAATGAACCTAATAATGTTTTTGAGTATTCTTTATCATAAAAACGTAAGAAATTTGATAGAATAATGTAGTCATATTTATCATTAATCTTACAAATAAATTTAATATTATCTTTATGATTTCTATAGTTAGTCTTCATTCGCTCGTTAAAAGCTTCTCTATATTCCTCGTGATCAAATGCATCAATAACAGCTTCACTATATTTTCTAGAAAGGGCATATGTCCATTCACCTTCACCGCAATGATAATCAAGGATTCTTGTGTTATCAAAATTACAGGGAAGTGTAGAGAGAAGTCTTTCTACAAGTGGGGAAGCTAGGTTATAGCTCTTTTTCTTCATATGTAATAGGAGATGACTATTATCATTTCGTTCATTCTTTAACATAATGGTATCTAAAGCACCCCAACTATCCCATTGTTTAAAGACTAATGTTAAGTGTTCCCCTATATAATCTTTACTTGATGAACAAAGATATTTTGAAGTATTTAAATATATATCACTTTTCTTAGATAGTAATCCCATATATACTAAGGCTTCTAATAATTTTTTGACATTCTCCTTCTTAATAGACGTTATTTCTGAAATAGCTTCAACTTGATTTTTGCAAGTTGACTCCACAATATCAAAGAGATTAAGTTTAAGAGAGAAATCTAAGATTTTACTTTTTACGAATCCATAGTTTAGATCAAGTAAATCTTTCAAGTTAATATCTTTCGTTGTTGAATTAACTTTTTCCATATTTTAATTCCCTTCATGTTATAGCTATTGCCCTGATCCAGCTTGCTCCTACATCCTTGATCGAGATTGGTAAACAGGAAACCTTGAAACCATGAGATACTGGAATGTTTCTAAGATTTGCTAACCTCTCAATATGCAAGTAATGTCTCTTTCTACCTAGCATATGGCTAGGCCATAAATTACTAGAGTCTTTATTTACTAAGTAGCTAGTCGCCATTTGCATAAAGGGGAGATCAAACCCATTAGTATCTATTCCTATAATTTTAATTCCTTGGTCAATCAACCATTCAGTTGCTTCTCTAGACATTCCAGGATGCTCAGTAAAGTATTCTTTTTTAGGCCAATATTTATCGAAATCTGTTCTTATAAGTACTATGTCAAATGGCTTTAGCGTATAATTAATAGAAGATAACGCAGTTCTTATATCTTTCTCTGTTATAAGTGTATTATGAATTTTATGTGTTAAATCAAGTACTACTCCATCGGAGATAAACCAGTCTAGGGGTAGTTCATGTATAAATGGTGCTCTTTCTCCTTCACAATATGGGCCAAAATGGAAAGGGGCATCAATATGTGTACCACAATGTACAGATAGAGACAGAAATTCATTACTTAAAAACATATTGTCAGGGAAGCTACTATTTTTTAGTAGCTTCCTATGTTTAAGATACTTAGGGATTCGACTAATTTTTTCTATAATAGAAGATCTTTTCGGGAAAAAGACCTTTTTCCAAACTAAATTTCCACCTTCGCTGTGCTCAACTTGTTTTTTTTTAACAAATGTAGGGTCTGGAACTTTATCATCAATAGGCAAACTTAAATCAATGATATTAGACATTTGTGGCACCTAATACTCGATTATTTAATGTAATTAATCCATAATTATGACAAAGCTTTAACCAGCGAACTAATTCTGATTCACTTATTTCACTTTGAAGCTTCTCTGATAGAATCATTTTCAATTCTGTCACACTTAGTCTATCTAATTTTAATGACTCTACTAAATTTTCTAACAAAGGAGATAACTGAATAATATCTCCGAATGGATTCTTTAGCACACGTTTTTTATTCATCTTATTTGCATTTGGTATTACAGGAACGAAATACTCATTTTTAATTTCAACTCTATTGTCTAGTTCAATTACTGTTTCAGAATTGATAGTTGTATTGTCTTTTCCTTCGTCCCTTAGGTTTTGGTTTATATGGTCAAATACCATAAACATTGTTTCTTCGTTAAAGGTAGTATGAGTACTTCCAATTTTTTTTCGTTTTTCCATAAAATTATTAATTACTTTTTCAGTGTCTTTCTGGTTTAGTCCAGAAATTAAGCTAATAAAGGCTTGTCGATCTCCGGTTTGGTCTACCTTTTCATGTGCAAGCTTAGGTTGTACTAGATTTCGGGCTCCCGAAAAATAATCTTCCTTAGATTTCTTCTGAGTATCATACATGTTATTGCACAATGCAGTAAAGGTGTTATAATTTCGTATATACATTTCTTCATATCGTTTAAAAACATCATTCTCTATATTAGGTTCATCTAATAGGGTATTTAAAGCATATGCCCCCATCATTCCATTAGAAGTAGCCAACATTACACCGGATGAGAGGATAGGATCTACAAAACATGCAGCATCTCCCACCATAAGCCATCCTTCACCAAATAAATTTGTATTACGGTAGGAATAGTCTTTAGTAACTTTAATATTGGCCACTTGTTTCGCATTTTCTAATAGTGAAGGTAAAGTATCAGATGAGTTAATAGCATCTAAATAGAATTTTTCAAATCCTTTTTCCCTTAATACTTTGCGACCCGATGGAGTCACAATGGCGCCTACACTGATTAGGTTATTATCAAAGTCAAGTGGGATATACCAGAACCAACCGTGTTCGAACGTGATGTAGATGACATTTCCTTTATCATGTCCTTCTAATTGTTTGCCATTTTCCCAATAAGACCATACTGCTACATTTTTAAAGTCTGGGTTATATTCTATACTTTTGAGTTTTTTACCTAAAAATTTATCTTGGCCACTTGCATCTACTACATATTTAGCTTTAGCTTCGTAAGTTTGACCACCATTTTCATATATAACACCAGTAGCCCGATTTTCTTCAAATATAATTTCTTTAACTACGGATTGCTCTTTAACTTTTGCACCTTTTTCCTTTGCATTGTCCAACAAGATTTTATCAAAAACATCTCTTTTTACTTGTCTAGCAGCTGGTAAGCCATTTACTTCACCAAAATATACTGTCCAAGGTGTTCTATCTTTTCCCCAAATAAAGGTTCCTCCTGGTTTGGGGACAAAAGATGTGTTTCTTATCTTTTCACTAACTCCTAGCCTATCGAATACTTTCCAGTTAGCAGGTAAGAGAGACTCACCTATGTGTTCGCGAGGGAACTTTTCTTTCTCAAGTAATAAAACATTTCTCCCCCAACTAGATAATAGGGTGGAGATACTGGAACCGGCAGGTCCGCCTCCAATGACAATTACATCATAAGTTTCAGCCATTTGCTGACTCTACCTCCATCTCTTGACTTTCAGTCTCGTTTTCTGGCTCTATAACAACATGTGGTAAACCAAAATCGTTTAATATAACTAGGTGAAATTCCGGTTCTTTATTTCCCATTATTTACCCTCCTATTTATACATTTCAATTACTGAGGAGATAGGTGATACTTTCTTTAGGATAATGTCTTTAAAACCAAGTTCATTAATCCAATCTAGTATGGTTTGTTCACCATGAACTTCTCCTTCTGCTGTATTAGCTAATAAGATTAAATTAAATAGATAAGGAAAAGTTGTTTCAGCTCTTTCTGGAAGATGAGCATGCATAATTAATTTTCCACCTTCAGGTAATAGAGTGTGGATTTTTTTTAATATTTTGAATGCTTTGTCCCTTCCATATCCATCTAGTACATGTGATAGTAAAACAGTATCTATATTTTCAGGTAGACTAATATTAAAGATGTCACCTTCAATAAATGTAATTTGATTTTCAAGATTTTGGTCTTTAACAAATTCTTTAGCAACTTCACAAGTAGCTCCATAATCAACTGCAGTAATTTTCACATGAGGATTTTGCTTAGCATATTCAATAGAATATGCTGCTGACCCACATCCCATATCTAAAAGGTGCTGACCCTTTATACTACTATTAGCTACTAAAGATTTAGCTTGAACGACTGAACTAGCATGCATAGCCTTAATAAAAGTGCGAGTCCCTTGACGATCCTCATTAGCCCCTGCACCTTCATTGGCATAACCGTCTTTTTTTACTCTACCGGTAATAGAAGTATTATTTATTAAAGCTTCCTCCAACTTAACAAAGTTATTATAATGTACTTCTTGATGCTTTGCTAAATTCCCCATATATCCGGGTTTACCTTCAACTAAAAAAGCTGATGCAAGTGAACTGTTATGAATTAGTCCATTATTCTTATGAAGCAGTCCAATTCCGAGACATGATTGAACAAGGATTCTAGTTGGACGAGGTTGCAAATTTAAAATTTTACCAATTTCTTCAATGCTTTTTGGTTTTTTATCAAGTAGTGTGAATAATCCGAAATTTATACCTGTAAATATAGCTTTGGATGAAATAAATCCAGTAATAAGTTTATGAACTTCTGTAGGGTTTAGTTTTTCTGCTGTACTATTCAACAATCTGCCTCCTATTTATTAGACGTATATTCATAAGGTTTTTCACTTAAGAAATAGTTATGAATAGGTGGTCGCTCAGTTGGGGCCACTACAATAAATTTGCATTCTTCTCCTTCACTTGTAGTAAATCCGTGAGGTTCATTTCTAGGAATGAAAACGACATCACCCTTTTCAATTTTTACATTCTTATCTTCTTTAGGTAATTGCAATTGGCAAGATCCTTCTAATACAACAATCTCATGTTCCCAATCATGGTAATGGGGAGGAGTAGAACCTTGGGGTTCGATATGAAATAATGTCATGACAAATCGGTCTGCTCCGTCTGGCGTATCAATTAAACGTTTTAAGGTTGTTTGTTTAGCTCCTGGTTCACGTACAATATCAGGTTGAATATTTTTAATACTTCTTTTAATCATTTTTCATCCTCCTAAGTTTTTGTTTACATATAATTAAAAGACATTGTTTAAGTTAAAAGTCTCACGATCTTCCAAAAAATTTCTAATTTTATTAAATGCCTGGTTTTTAATTCGAAATATACTACTTCTAGCCATATCCATTTCTTGTGCAATTTCTTGGATCTTTTTATCTTCCCAATAAATTTTTTTAATGATTTGATATTCTAAAGGTTTTAGTTCCTTCATAATCTGTTCTATAGTGGTTTTAAGAACAACGTATTCTTCCATGTTAGTGTGCTTTGTTTCAGCAATACTATAAACAAAGTCCTCGTTATCTTCCCTACTCTTACACTTATTTAAAGTATTTTGTTCATAATAGTTCCTGGATCTGTAATATTTTTGTAAGCGTGATCGTTTTCCTTTTAGATTCATAATGATATACTTTGTGAATTGTCTCTCAGTACTAGTATTCAACATGGATATCTATCCCTTCTTATTGTCTAACTTCAAATTTATCTATTGCTTTTAAGAAAACTATACTTAATTCTTGAATGGCATCTTCTAGTTCCATATGGGTTAGTGTTCTTGCATATTTAATAATTAGGGGATGAAATCTTTCTATTAATTTCTGTTTACTATCCTCTTGTCCATTTAGTGCCTCTAATATTAAATGTTCCATTAATACTCACCTTTCAACAATTAATTAGGGATATGTTTCTATAAATAACAAAGCACAAGATTTAAAAGAAAATTTTATTAATTAATTGATTAATTATACCTACGTAACTCATAATAAACAAAAAAATTACATATAACAACATTTTTTGCATAATATGTATGTATAGGTATTATGACCTAACGTGATTGTTTATATCTATGTTGCTTGATAGTGTGTAGATCTATTTGACTAACCCTAAACATAAGTTTCTAGTTCCAATGTAAGCGGTTAATATAACAATAGAAAAAATTGACTTATATTCTATATTTTTTTATAATTAATTGAACGATTAATTAAAGAGTTAATGGGAGGATATAGAATGACTAAAACTAAATATACAGAGAAAAGAGATTTACTTATAGAGGCAGGTTTACGAGTGTTTTCGAGGAAGGGGTTCTCTGGTAGTACCATAAAGGATATAGCTCAGGAAGCTGGTGTTACGAGTGGTTTAATCTATCATTACTTCGATAATAAAGAAGATTTACTTTGGGGAATTATAGAAGAACATACCCTAAATCATAAACTTTATAATATTATAAAGTTTTCTACTGAAGACCTAACTATTGATGAACTATTAAAAAATATTTTAACAGCTGTTTTTAACTTTTTAAAAGAGAAACCATATTTCATTTCAATGTTTTTAGGAGAGGCTCAAAGAAACCCTAAAATTAGAAAACGTTTGATAAACCTTATTCGAGAAGCAACCGAAGGATTGAGTTATTTTATTTCAAACAAATACAAACTTGATTTTCACTATGTAGAGGTAGCAGTTAGAAATACACTTACTGCATCATTTATGCATCATTTACTTTATATGGAGGGTGATAACCCAGTTATTAATGAAGAAAGATATATACAAAATACTATCCAACAACTTAGTAAGGTTCTAAACTAATTTTTTTAAAATAGAATTAATTGAACAATTAATTAATTTTTATAAAAGAAAGGAGCATACTTATGTGTGGAATAGCTATTAAATGTATAGGGATTACGAAGAATTTTGGAAACTTTAAAGCACTTGATAATATCAACTTAGAGATACAGGGAGGTGAAATATTTGGGTTGTTAGGACCTAATGGTTCAGGGAAAACTACATTGATTAATAGTATAACTGGACTATCTCGGCCGACTCAAGGTAACTCATATATTTATGGAATTGATAGCGTAGCAAATACAAATAAAGCAAGAGAACTTCTAGGTATGGTTCCTCAAGAAACAGCTATTTATATGAAATTGACAGGATATGAAAATTTAGCATTTCATGCTGATTATTATAATGTTTCTAAGAAAGTTAAAGAACAGAGGATTAAAGAAGTATTAGACATTGTACAGCTTTACGACCGTCGCAATGACAGAGCAGGAAATTACTCCGGAGGGATGAAGAGAAGACTTCTACTTGCTAGAGCGATGCTTACAAATCCTAATATTATTATTATGGATGAACCTACATTGGGAGTAGATGTGCAAGCTAGAAACGCTATCTGGAACCAAATATTAGAATTGAAGATGCAAGGAAAAACAATACTTTTAACGACTAATGTTATGGAGGAAGCAGAATATCTTTGTGATCGTCTTGCCATTATAGATCGAGGAAAACTAATTGAAATGGATACTCCTTCTAATTTAAAGGAGAAAGTTGGGGAGGGTATCATCGAATTAGAAGTATCCCCTCATCAGAAATCACTAGCCGAATCTTTTAACTGTTTTAAATCAGTTAAGAAAGTTGAAGACAAAAATCCCCAATATCTTCTAACGCTTCTAAATGAAGAAAAAGAAGATATTATTCCTGATATTATCTCGGTTGTAAGCGAAAATAATTTAAAAATTTTAAAAATATCAATGAGAGAACCAAGCTTAAATGATGTCTTTTTACATTTCACTGGAAGGAAGTTGAGAGACTAATGAGAGTAATATGGTCAATAATAAAAAAGGATACCAGACTGATGTTACGTGAACCCTTTTACATAGGGATATCCATTGTTCTCCCTATAATGTTTTACATTTTTTTTAGTATCATTACTTCGGGAAGTGCGACAGTTCCTATTGCTCTTGTGGACAATGCTAACAACGCTAACTCTAAAGAGTTTACTTCATTATTTAGTGAGAAACTTGATGATAAGAGAGATTTGGAAGCATCTTATTGGGAGATAGTGTCTACAGACGCTAAAGAGTCTATGAATATGTTTAATAATAGAGAAGTAATGTCTGTTGTAATTATACCGGAAAGATTTGACGAAAACTCCAAGGTTACTATGAAAACTCATAACGTGAATAGTGATTATACTAAAAACTATCAATTAAGATTAGATGAGCTTATAAATTATTATAATCACAATAAATTCGATGCTGATAAGCAAATATCAATAAAAGAACAATCTTGGGTTTCAAAAGATATACCTATGTTAACGTATATGGCATCTAGTCTCCTAGTGTTCGCCTTTCTCTACGGAGGGATGGTTAATACAGGAGTCTTAATTGCAAGGGAATGGGAAGAGGATACTGTTAAAGAACTACTTTTATCCCCTGTATCTAAAACTTATCTTGTAATAGGTAAGATGCTTTCAGGTTTAATACCTACATTTATCAGTGGAGGTATTATCTATCTACTAATTTACTTAATTCAGGGATTTAAACCTACCGGAAGTTTATTATTAATATCTTTGTTAGTATTAATAACGGCCCTTTTAGGTGTAGGTATAGGGGTCTTAATTGGTTCCCTTACTAAGAGAATTTTGCCTACAATTCAAATCAATATAATTATTGCAGTAGTGTCCCTAATTATAGGAGGAGGATTTAGTCCTCTAGATGGTTTAGCTTGGGGGGGAATATCTCAATATGTATACTATTTCTCTAAGATTTTACCACCTTATTATGCATTTAAAGCTGGCCATTTAATTATGAACACTGAGTTTTTAGATAACTTCTTTATGTATCTACTAATTGTATTTGGCTCGAGCTTAGTAATAATATTTTTAGCTTCCTTATATCTCAGCAAAGGACTTAAACAAGCGCCTAGACCTAAAGTTTATTAAAGGAGTGACAAAAGTGATTAAACTAAATGTGATATTAGGGCTAATAAAGAAGGATTTAAAGGTCACTAGACGTGATCCTGTAACCTTTACTGCAGCTTGTATGGCCCCCTTAATTTTATTATTTATTTCTGTAATATTATTTAGTGGGGATGGAGATAAATGGCCAATTGGTCTAGTTGTTGAGTCAGAAGGACCGTATTCTCAAGAGTTAGTAGAAGAAATACAGTCTGCAAAATCTAATATCTCACCTTATTTTGCTATAATCACTATGGATAAAGATAAGGCTAATGAGTTAGCACATAAAGGAAGACTTACCATGGTGATTAACATTCCAGAGGATTTTGATGAAAAGTTTGCCAAGAGTAATTCACCAAGTATAAAAACATATCAGTATAATGTAAATACTGATATGTCAAAAAATACAAGATTAAGGCTTGAACATGTCCTAAGAAATTTTCAGGATAAATATGCAGGAGAAAGTATTAAGAATGATTTAGTATCGCCGGAATTTCAGACAACATTTTCGGATGATACACCTCGAAAAACATATATAGCTTTAGGCGTTCTTATATTCTCCCTTATGTTTGGTGGGGTTGTATTTGGATCCTCTATTGTAGTTCAGGAATGGGAAGAAACAACTATAAAAGAGGTACTTTTATCGCCTACTTCAAAATGGAATTTCATTATATCAAAGTTACTTTCATCTAGTTTACTCTCTCTAACAATATTCTTCATTTTATTGTTAATTAATATTTTTATATTTAATTTGCACATAGAGAGCCACATAGCTGAACTTATCGTTCTTATTTTAATAGTAGTTATTTCAAGCTCGGCTGTTGGGATTCTTCTAGGATTATTAGTAAAGACAAACAGGATTACTTTACCAATTTCAATTATATTGTCATTTGCCTTCTTCTTTGTTTCAGGAGGATTCAGCAGTGTTGCTACTTTACCTGAATTAGCCAGAAATTTAAATATTATTATCCCCCCTTCCTATGTATATGAATCAATTCAAGATATTATCTTATTTCATGTCGTTGGATGGAATTATGTAAACTCATTAATTATTTGGATTATACTCCTTATAATAGCTTTACCAGCTTCATATATATCCTTTACGAAGAGTAAAATTTAAAGAGTAGTTTTATCTATACTTCAAATGGATCCAGATGATATGAAATTTCCCTCACTAAAGCAGTCTGCACTAACTATGGGGTAAATATTTATTAACATTTGGATCCAAATCACACTTTGAAAAGGAGTAGAAAGTGAATAAAGATGAATAACATTACAAATAAGGTAGTTATAGTAGGTGGAGGACCGGTAGGACTAACTTTATCACTTATATTGGCTCGTTATAATGTTTCTTCATTAATTCTTGAAAAAAGGAAAGAAGCTACTCCATTAGATGAATCTAGGGCAATAACATGGATGCCTCGGGGATTGGAATTGTTAAATTGGTTAGGAATTTATGAAAAATTTCATGAGAAAGGTGTTTTTCGTACTTTCCATCAATTTAGAAACCAACATCGTGAATTACTTGTTTTACCTTTCACAACATTGCAAACACCTTATAGTTATTCCCTCCAACTTCCTCAGCACGAAACAGAGACAATCCTTGAAAAAGCAGCTCTGGAGACTGGATTAGTGGAAATCAGAAGAGGACATGAAGTAATTGATATTGGACAAACGGAAGAGAGTGTAATGGTTAAGGTTCAATATGAAGATGAGAGCTATAAAATCTATGCTCCTTTTGGAGTTGGATGTGATGGTAGCAAAACAATGGTCAGAGAAAAGTTAGAAATAGAAAAGAATTGGAGGGATTTTGGTTTAAACTCAGGAGTTGCAGATTTTGAATTAAATTGTGATCTTCCTAAGGATGTTTCAAATATTATTTTAGATCCCGAAAGACCTTATGGTTTTTTTTACTTTGCACCTCAACGTTGGAGACTGATTTATAGAATAAATAAGGGAGAAGATCGGGAAAAAGCAAGTAGTTTTGAATTCGTTCGAGGACTTTTAAATGAAAAGCTACCAAATGTAAAGATTAAACGTATACTATGGGTAAGTGCATTTAGACTAGGTGAAGGCCAAAGTAATAAATATCATAAAGGAAGATGGGTATTAGCTGGGGATTCTGCTCATGCCATGGGACCCTCTGCAGGAGCAGGTATGATGGTGGGAGTACTTGGAGCTTGGAGGCTTGGCTGGAGATTGGCTCTTTCAGTAAATAAACAACATAATCTTACTAGACTTCTCCAAGATTATTCAAGGGAACAAAAAGTGGGAGCTGACGAAATACAAGATAATAACGCTATAATCTTTAGAAATATGGCAATAAGCAATCCAATCCTGGCTACTGGACGATCAATTATATTAAAGTTTCTTGGATATATTCCATTATTTAAAAAAAAGACTATTGAGAAGGATGCTCTTTTGAATCAAATTCTACCAGTTTTCGGTGCAGTGGATCAATATGTCTCGAAATCTGCTAGTAATTTAAAATCTTATGGAAAATGGATCCTAGGTAAGAGGATGCCGTATATTTCAAATGAGGAAGGGTCCCATCCCCTAGAGCAAAATACGACTAAACATATGTTTATTTCCATTGGTAAATATCATCCAAAACGTGAGCAAAAGTACTTTAAATCTCTGTGCCAGGACTCAGAATATCCTATTTGTAAAGAATTTTTGCATATAGGTGCTGACTCTAAATATAGAAAAGATGGCAGGGATTTTGTATTTGCACTAGTTAGACCTGATCAGCACATAGTCTCTATATTGAAATTAAGTTAACTTATTGGAATACCAATAACAAAGACCGCCCGGTATCCATTAGTGTATAAGGCGGTCTTAAGTATATTTATGATATATAACTATTCGCTTTTTCACGACAATATTCCAACCTATGATTCTAGATATCGAAAAAATCATCGACTTTAGCATTCCTATCTACCTTTCTAAGGGCCCCCATTAACTTTTTTAATGTAGGAGTTGTAGGAGTTCGTCTCCCTGAACAAATATCGCTTACTGTACTACGAGCTAATTTTGTTTCTTTCACTATCCATTCTTGTTTAATCCCCTTCTTATCAAGCCACTTTCCTAATTTACCTCTTTGTTTTCCGGCCAATCTAACCACTCCCATTTTATTCGTAACTATCCAGCATTATGTACACTATTTAGGATTCTTAAACATAAGATTTCGTACTCTAGCGAAAAAAATTTCGAGATAAGGTAAGTTGAACAAGCCATACAACATACAATCGACTATACCAACTTAGGAGGCGTTCAGATGGTTACAGTCCTAGGAACAAGCCTAGTGTTATTTACGGTGATCTATGCAGAGAAAAAAGGATGGGTCGACAAATCGAAAGTGAGAGTGATCATGCAGATTGGAATGAACGTTGGCATCTTGGGAAGCTTGCTCTATTTTTTATACACGTTGTCCTCTTTTCTTCCTTTCTTATGACCAATGTTCCGACCAGGCTAGTAGAGAAAAAGGAATAGGTTCATGATGATCAGAACAACATTTGGAAGCTTCCTTTTTTAAGGAACTATCTATAGAAGATAAATAAGGAGGAGGAAAAATCATGTGGGAGCTCATGGCGATTCCGGTTTTAACGAGTGCCGCAGCCTTATGGTTTGGAAGGAATACATCGAGTGAGGAACAGCGTATCGTTCAACAGATCTTTGAGCACTACCATATCCACGTGAAAGACGGAAAAAACAGTCGATATCCTCAGCTTGTTCGAGAGTGTAAAAGCTCGAAACAAATCAAGCTCATTTATCGCACCCCTTTAGCTTTAGAAGAAAAAACATTGCGAACGTTACAACAGATTTTATCCGTTACCTTAGATCAAGAAGTGAACGTATCCTTTAAGAAATGGCTTATCATTGAAATTTTAAAGCATAAAATGCCTTCCTATGTGTCGTATCAAGAGGCTCCCTATCGAAAAGGATGGATGGTTCCATTAGGGAAAAACCGCCAGGGGTGGCACTTTCACCATTTCGACCATACCCCACATACCACCATTTCCGGAACGACTCGCTTTGGGAAAACGGTGATGATGAAGGTAATGATGACCTATCTGATTGAGCATCATCCCCAGGATGCTCAATTCATAATCATCGATTTAAAAGGTGGATTAGAGTTTGACCGATATAAGAATCTTCAGCAAGTTAAACGTATAGCCAGTGATCCTATTGAGGCTTTATACGCATTGAAACAGGTCCAGGAGGATATGAAAGAACGTATGGACCGTTTTAAGCGTCAAGGATGGTCCAACATTGTAGACACTCCCCTCTCTCAACGTCTGTTTGTGTTGATTGATGAAGCCGCCCAACTGACCCCTGAAAAATTTATGGAGAAAGAAGAAAAGAAGACGTTAGCACAATGTCAATCGATCTTAAGTGAAATCGCGCGCATAGGAGGCGCTCTGGGCGTTCGATTGGTGTATGGAACCCAATACCCTACTTCGAATGTGTTGAATGGCTCTATTAAGCAAAATGCGGATTTAAAGGTGAGTTTTCGCTTAGGAAGTGATTATGCCTCCAAGGTAGCTCTTGATGCGTATGGAGCCGAAACCTTACCTTCAGATATTAAAGGGCGTGCGTTGATTAAAACGCATGAAGTAAAAGAAGTGCAAGTCCCCTATCTCAATCATGATGAGATATGGAAACGGATTGGAGGGTATGAAGTTGCAAAACAAACAGTTGTGCCAAACGAGACAGGAGAAGATTATGTACGCCTTGGATAAATTAGAGTGTATGAGTCGGTCCCAACTTCAAACTCTATTTCAGTTGAAGAGTGTCCGAAATGCTAATCGCGTTCTGTATAATATGAGTCCCTTTTTAAACCACAAACGTCTGCATGAAAACGTCTATTATCTATCGAAGAAAGGACGTCAACACATTGGATCAGAGAAAAACAAACCTCATTTAACCCAGCTCGAACATAAAGTGCGACGGAATGATATTTACTTGTATTATGGATGTCCGAAAGATTGGAAAGTAGAACGACCGAATGAATGGAGGATTCAAGGAGAAAGATATAAGCTCATTTGTGATGCTCGCTTTTCCCTTCAGGGTGTCATTTGCTTTGTGGAAGTGGATCTCAAACAGAAGATGCTCGAAAACAAGAAGAAAATTAGGTTATATCGTTCCCTCTTTCAAGCTTTGGGCAACCAACAAGCTTTACTCATCTTTTATACAACCACTCTAGTGAGAAAAGAAAGGATTCTAAGCTGGTGTCAGGAATATAAAGTCAATGCGGAAATTCTAACAACGGAGGATATTGAAAATTATTTTTTATAAATTTATAAACGGCATAGATTTTAATATGGACAAATTGCAACCAGGCAGCCCTTATGAGAGTCAATTTATCTTTTAGAACTATGTTCTAAAAGATAAAAATTAAACAAAAAAATAATGACTCATTTAAGGGAAATCTATAAAAATAGGTCGAATATACATTGTGCACATTGGTAGAGTTTGCTATAATAACAGCAATTAGACAGTTCGGAATAGAAAAAAGGTTCAAGGCAATCATAGCGATGTTGGAAGCATCCTACGACGGCTCACCGTGCGAAACCACGGTAAACACTTACCTCAAACCTTGTTCACAATAGTTAAAGTTTCTATCTGCATTTTACAGTAAAACTTTAATTATTGCAAGGGTTTATTGTACTCTCTTTCGTAAAGGGTGTGTTTACCGAATTTTTAAACGGTAAACACACCCTTTTTCTTTTCCTACAGAAAAGAGGAGAGAAAATATGTTAATTTTCAGTGATGATTTTGCCCGTATGCAAAACTATGAATCTTATACGAAAACACAAAATGAACAGAAACAAATGAAGTATAAATTATTAAGTATGGTAGAGTCTGTATTTGGAGATTCATATGCTCGTTTAAAACCCGAAACACGTAACGCCATTGATATGATTTGCTTTCTAGCAACAGATAAAGGCTTTGTTTATGCGAAAGATACTTATTTTGCTGAGAAACACGATATTTCTGCTCGTACAATCCGTCGTGTCATGAAAACATTAGAAGAAGCCGGAAAGATCGTGAAGGCTCATCGTTCTTCTTCTAAACATAATGGTCGAGGCGCTGCCGTTTATTTCTTTGTGAACCACCCCTATTTCGCCCATTGGACAACGTATTTTGGCTTTGATGTCCAAGCTGATGTCCAAGCAGAAAATGCTGAAATCCCTTGTGAGAGTAAAGATGAAGAGGCAAAAAAAGTTTCTACCTATTCTTTACCTAAAAATCATTATATTAAAAATCATTTTATGTACAAAACGATTCCTTTTATCAAAGGAGTCCCAAAACTAATTAATCAAACCTTTAAAGATGTGTTTAAAGACTCTTTAAAAGATCTTTATATACGTGTACGTGTGGCTTCTCAAAAAGTATGTCAATCCGTATCTATAACTCTTTCTAAAAAGGATATTCACTCGATTGCTTATGAATCTATTCATGCTTTATTTACATACATAAAAACGCGTTCTATGAGCTTTGAAGAGCAATGTAAGTTGGTGTATCGTATTGCTTTAAATAAATTTAATGAACTTGTGCAAACAGCAGATAAAAAAGATAAAGAAGAGTCTGTAGTTGTAACCCCTCGTAAAATTGTGCGTAAAGAAATGTTGCCGGATTGGTTCCAAGAAAAACAAGAGGATAAGAATAGAACAGAAAGCGAAGAGTCTGTAGCTGTAGTATCTGAAGAAGAAGAAATAGCGAAAATGAAGGCTATTTTGGCTCATTATGCGTAACTATTGCCAACTAAAGGTTGTTAAATCGCTAGGGTTATCAGTGATAAAAATGAAGAAATGGCGAGAATAAAGCTTATTTCGGTGATTTGAATTTTTGAAGTTATGTATCCACTTGTTAAAAAATTGTGAAAAAGTAAGGAGTCATAAAAATGACTCCTTAGAATTCATGTAAAATATTTATGTAATATTTTCTCACATAAAAAAGCTCTATAATGCTAGAACTTGTCTATTTTTCTCGAATTGTTGCTATAGATCTTAATGAATAAGGTTGTTTCTTTCTCTTTGCTATAATTTTTTTCGCATTTATTCTTTCTTTTAATCATCTTTTATAAAAATAGTAAAGAACTACTTTATAAAAGGGTTTCCTGATTTATTTGAAGTTATAGCAGAATCACTGAGGATGTGATTAAATAGAAATCCATGGTTATAAGAGTTTCTATTATTATATTATATCTCAAAGCCAAATCAATAAATCATGTATAACAATCCACCAAACTCCTAAAAGGAAACTCATTTTAATTTAAATAGAGAGTAGTAAAAGAAAATAAGGGATTCCCCCTATTTATTGGATTCACCAGAATTTCCACCACTTCTTTTCTTTAGCAGTTGCAATCATTTTTCTAGTTTCTTGAACCTCACGCATTAATGAGACAAGTTTTTCATCTCTCTTTGACGAATTCGCTTCCACGTTTGTTTGAAGCTGCTCATTTTGTTCTTGTAAAAGTTCATTTTGTGATTTTATTTCTTTAAGTTCCTGTTCCATTAAGTCTAACCGATCCATAACATCGTTAAACTGTTCTAGTTTCTTCATAATCAAAGTTATCGCCTTGTTCTCTTGTTCGCCTACCTGTTCTTGGGCGACAACCATCTCATTTGAATGATCAGTTTCATAGTGGTTACGGTTAAGACTAGTACCAGTTTTCTCGTCTTCTGGAAGCTTTGATAAAACTACTTGAGCCGATGTTTCCATTGTCATTTTTTTCTCACGAACTAAGTCTTTCATTCTTTGTAACAAGATTATATCTTTGTTTGTAAAGGCTCTCGAGTTGTTCTCATATCTTATAAAACGATACCCTTTTTCTTCTAAAGCCAAGCAATATTTCGTTAAAGAACTACGAGGAATACCAAGGTTTTTAGAAACTTCCCCACCTAAAAATACAAATTCATTCTCCTGTTCTGTCATTTTTTCACCTTCCATAGTAAAGTAATTAATTCACACTCTTGTTCGCAAAGTTGTTCCCGCGCTAGAAATACTGCAATAAAATAAAAGGACCCGTCCTTGTTCGCGATAAGAACAAGGCTTGTTCTCCATTTCTCTAGAACCATTGATAACACTGGCTTTAAAGGTGTTATCATTAACACTTTTTGTAGAAAATAAAACCTCTCTTATTTGCAATAAGCTTATATTTTTGAGTGTAAAGATTTTAAAGCTGTTCTCGTGTCTTATAAAATAATAATAATTTTCCTTTGGAATTAGGTCGTATCTTATAGAAGAAATTTAAGTGTACTGAGATTCCTAGTTCTTTTCCCATTAAGAATGAAATTTGTTTATCCTATTCTAGACCCTATTCCTCTTTTATTCTTACTTTCAATAATACTACTACATTTCTTATTTTAACAAATAGTTCTATGCTGAACTATATTCTCCTTCTTATTTATTTACTATAACTTTTAAATAAACAATAATACGATTTATTAACTTATGCTCTTGTTCGCGATGTTGTTCTCTTGATGAGAATACTGTAATAAAATGGGGGAATCTAATCTTGTTCTTGATGAGAACAAGACTTGTTCTCCAGTGATCTAAAACCGTTAATAATACTGAGTTTAAAGGTGTTTTTATTACTATTCCTCGTATTTGTGATGAAATTATACTCTTGTGTGTAAAAAAAATAAAGTTGTTCTTATGTCTCGTAAAATGATATTGATTTTCCTTGGGTATTAAGTTATGCCTTTTGGAGAGATTAGTAGGATTAAGATTTCTCATTCTTTTTCTATTAAGAATAAAGCTTCATTCTCTTATTCTAGAACATGTTCGTATCCTGTTCTTTATACTGTGACAATACTAAAGTTCTTTATTTTAGCCCAAAAGTCTAATTAGTAGGCTTGTTCCTCAAGGTAACCTGAAAATTTCACATTTTAAAATAATTGATTTCTTTACTTTTGTTGCTCTAATTATATAGAAATATTTATATTTTATATAATAAAAGTATAAATTATGATTGTTTTTTACTTTTTTGTATTGAGAGATTTTATTTTTCAACATTTTTATATAAAAAAGGTATGTATTATATAATTAATTTATTCGAAATATCAATCTTAGCCAGGTGATAGATGGATTAAGAATTTTTTATATAATTTAAGTTAAATTATATAAAAAAAAGGTTAGTTTCAAATATAAAATATGTTGAATTCTAATTGGGATAATTAAAAAAGGGAGTAGTAATGAAGTTGATCCTTGCGAACGATATCGGAAACGATAAAATGAAGATTCTTGAACCAGGCATGAAAGAGGTAGTGAAAGTTCCAAGTGCTTATAAACGAATTAACCGAAAGCCATCAGTTCATGAAAATGATGTAAAAAAGAACATAACAAATCTCATTGATCGATTACTCGTACATATTTCAAGCCCATCGATTCGTCGTGATGGTTTATATATGATTGGAGAACGAGCAATTCAAACCACAGAAGGCGTAAGCAATATGGATATTGCCGTTCATGAAAAACATAGTAGTGATTTACCTTTAATTAATACGTTATGTAGCAAGGAGAGCTGTACATAAGCATTACGATGCAGAAGGAAACCTTCCTCAATCCATAAAAGCAGAAGTGGGTATGAGTAGTGCCATTCCAACTAGTCAACACAATATAGAGACAGCGAGACAGTTAGAAGAACGTTTTATGGATACTTCTCATGTGGTCATTGTGTATGTAGGGCAAGAACAAGTAACCGTAGAATTAAACTTCTCACAAGTAAAAGTCACAAAAGAAGGTATTCCGGCATTATACGCCATCTTTGAAGCACCAAATGATATGTTTAAAGAGTTTTCTAAAGAATATGGATTGAAAAAGGTAGATGGTTCATATTTTATGAATTCGAAGATTATGCATATTGATATTGGAAGTGGAACAACAGAGTATATTTATTCAGTAGGAATAAATCCACAATCTGAGCAATGTACAGGAGAAAGACGTGGAGTAGGCCATGCAGTTGAAGAAGCGATCCAACTCATGAAAGAAGAACGAAAAGGCTTAAATATTAATCGTCAGCAATTTGCGAAATACATTGAGCGACCAGATGAGTACCCAAAAGATCATGATTTAGCTGTTCATTATCTACGTGAAGCGCGCATTAATCAAGTCGATTTTATCTTGGAAGATGTAGAACGTAAGTATACAACAACTTTATCCAGCGAACCAGAATATTTGGCTTGCTATGGTGGCGGATCTATTGAATTCAAAGAAGATATGTATAAATTCTTAAAGGAATTTGCAGATTCTGTAGATGCGAAAGTCCTTTGGATTCCAGAACAATATGCGGTAGATATGAATGTGAAAGGATTAGATATCTTAAATCGCAACATCCTATTTACAGAAGAATACAAAGAAACTGTGGTGATGTAAAGGTATGACGAACGAAAAAAAGAGAAAAACACAGTACAACTGGAAGTTTAAAAGCAACGAAACCGATGAGTTTTATGATTGGTTTGAAAATCAAGATAACATTGCGCTATCTCTACGTAAAATTGTGTACCATATGATTGAACTGTATGGAACGGAGAGCGTTTTAAATCATCATGTCGATAAAGAAATGAGTCGAGATATGTTCATTTTAGAGGCCCTTAGAGGAAAAGAGGCCTTAACAGTAAAAGAGAGTATCCTTTCAGAGGGATCTCCACGAAAAGATTTATCTATCCTTGAGAAAACGTCTCCCTATGTACAAATGGAACGTCGTGTAAATGAAGAACCAAATAAATCAGAAGCCAAAAGTAAAGTCAATTATCAAGAGGTTAATCCGAAATCGATTTTTTGATCACTTCTAAGGAATAGAGTATAGCCCTCACATGATGTGAGGGCTATTTTTTATAGAGAGATAAGATAAAAAGTTGAATAAATAAAATAGAGAGGCGTTTCCTTTTAAGGGCTGGAAAACGTCCATTCAAGGATAGACTGACGGATTAAAGTTTTATATCAGGGACGTGAGGTGGTTAAAACAATTATCTTTATATGGAGAAGTCTTAGTGCTTGATCTGTATCAAAAGTTGATGGCAGCAGAAGGTGTAGATGGGGAGAGAAGTAAGGCAAAAACAGAGGAGAAAGAACCAGAAGATGAACTTGTTCAGGCAACCCCTTCTGATTAAACAAAAATACCTACGAGTACAAAAACGTCACCTAAGAATAGGTAAGCTTACAGGTTATTAGTGGTCGATATCCGATAAAATAGGTCAAAAAGAAAATGAAGTTCTCTAAAAAAGCCGTTGTAGTTGAGGTGGAAATCCAGGGAGCTTTACGAAAAGAAATTGGTGAATTAAAAGCCGATATGGAGTATCAAATTGGGATAGAAAAAACTGAAACGGAAGCTCAAATTTCACTAAAAGAAAATGAGATTCGAATGAAAGAAGAGGGCATTAGTCTTTATAAAGATGAGAAGAAAATGTTAAAGGAAAAACTCAAAAAGTTAAACGAAAAAGAGCAAGATTTATCTCAAACCCGTTAAAACCTGTGGGGGCGTCGAGGGGACATCACGCAAAAATGAGGGGACGTCGGGGGGACGTTTGGCGCTTTTCTTTGTACCCATGGTTTTGTTAGGCTCTGCCTAACCCCACACCTCGGTGGGGGCAGAAACCCCTTATGCTCTTCAGGTTTTCAAAAGGTAGTGTACTTCATTTTGAAAAAGGATGAATGTCATGAAGGTTAAAGTGAGAAATGCAGAACCTATTTCGTCCCAAAAGCAATCATATCAAAGTGTTTTATGAAGTCTTTCATCAACTTCTATTGACAGCTATGGGTAGGAGATTAGCGACAATAGAAGATATTTTAACGGAGGACGATAGTGCCATAAGAAACGATTAGAAGAACACTTTGGTCCCGTTGAAGAGTAGGAGGTTCCAGAACAGGAATACAAAAAAGATCGATATGCTGTAAGGGTTTATCAGTCGTTTTCAATCAGAGACAAATTAAAGAATCGGGGTTATAAATACAGCTCCTTAGAGCAAGCATGGACGAGAGAAATCAATGAAGACGGGGTAGAAGAAGAAAAAAATACGGTTGCTCAATGGATTGATGAAAAGTGTATTGTCATAGAGCAAGCGAATACGATGAAAATTGAGTCGTATTATTATCTATGCGTTTCCAATTGTTATGATCATCGAGATTACTTGAAGGAAAATAGCTTCCGATGGAATGGATATGGGATGAAAAAAGCGTGGGTGAAGAAGATCCCTACTCAATCTTTAGAAAAGGAAGAAGCCAAGCTTTTGCATTTAGCCAATATTAAGGTGAAAGTGGCTACTAAAAAGTAAATAAGGATGATAAGAAAGCATCTTCTCTTTATAGAAGGTGCTTCTTTTGTTAAGAAATAATTTAGATTATATGTAGACATTGTAAATGGTATGTGATTATTTTTTGTGCTGTTATAAAATATAATTAGATTTTACAGATTTTTAAAAACATCCAAGAGGGGAACAGCTGCTATGAAAAGTATACTCATTAAAACCATGACAGTATTCGCTTTACTCGTATTCCTAGTAGGTGGAATGATGACAGGCAAAACGGAGGCAGTGAGTAACACAGCCAATCAAGATCTCATCATTATTAACAAGTATTATAATAAATTAGCTTATTATCATAATGGATACCTTGAAATGGTGGTGCCCGTAGCAACAGGGAAGACGTGGGATAAAACACCAGTTGGATTTTTTAAAGTCATGAATAAAATTAAGAATCGACCATATTATACAGGAAAGATTCCTGGGGGAGATCCTCGAAATCCATTAGGAAAACGTTGGTTAGGAATCAATGCCGATGGGACCTATGGTGATACGTATGGAATCCATGGAAATAACAATGAAAGCAGTATCGGAAAATATGTGAGTCAAGGGTGCGTTCGAATGCATAATGCGGATGTTGAAAAGCTTTATGATAAAGTTCAAGTAGGAACGCCCGTTAGTATCACAAACTCCTACAGAAGTTTTGAGGAGTTAACAAAAGTTTATGGGTATACATTTATTTAAGGGATATAATACGAAGTAATGCTCGCAGGATCCACTCTTGGAGAGTGGATCCTTTTTTTGTTTATGAAGAAGTTATAAGCAATGAAAAGCACATATTAAAAGGGGCCTGAATTTTGCATTTAGTGGAACTATCCACGAAACAAAGGATAAATGCAAAATTCGGGCCTATCATCACATCCATACTTACTCATTCATACTTATCATTTATCTTTTAGACATAAACGTCGATTTTCCCTACTTCTTTAGAAAGAATCTCTATTCCTTCCCGACTTAGTATGACTTTTCCATTGGCTAATACCATATTGTCCTCGGATACCTTTCCTTTAATCATACATGCTTTATGGTACTGATATTTTCTGAAGATGATTTGATTCTCGTCTACAAAGATTTCTAAAGGATCATTCTTTTCAATAGCAAGATTTTCTCTTAGCTCTTTTGGTAAGACCACACGACCCAATTGATCAACTTTCCTCACAACTCCTGTACTTTTCAATTCAACAACCCCTTTTTTCCGTGATGATTTTATTGTAGCAAATATGGAAATAGAATAATAACATGCTAAATTACCAAAATTATGGGTTATAACCCTGGTTTTGTATCATTTTTGGGCTTTTGTTCTACCCAATTGTATATAAGTGTATATATACTAGACATATAGAAAGAGAGAAAGGGAGGGAGAACGATGGCTCATAAAATTACTGTAACTGGCTGTCCGACTAGCTCAATTCAAGACTATGGGAAATACCTGGCTTTTGATATGGAGGAAAAGGGAAGTCCAAATGCACCAAAAGGGATACCATTTAAAAGTAATACCATTACCTATACGGTTGTGCTTAGTCTCAAACAATTTAACAAATTAAATATAAATCAGGAAGAATTTTCTCAACGACGTTTTGTTGTTCAAGGAGAGCCTTGTTTAGACATTCCTTTCGAACAGTGCACGGGTGAAATTGGCGTGATCTGTATGCAGATACAGGAGATTGAAAACAAAGTAAAGGAAAAGAAAGAAACACCAAAAAAGGGATCAAGAGCTCAAAATCCAGAGAATAGCGATCATAAAGAAGAAAGTAAAAAAGAGAAAACCGAAAAGTTAATTCTTGCTCCCGAAGGCACAAGAGAGTGGATGGCCTTAGAAGACATTAAGGTTCCAGAACCTTTTCTGCAATTCACACCAGGAATAGCGAAACAAAAGGCAGTAGAAGAAAGTATTGGGAAGAATGGCACGGTAGATAAACCCATTATTATTAATCCAGATACACACGAACTTGTAGATAGTTATAGTCGTTATTTTGTAGCCAAGAAAAAGAATTTAGATCGTGTTCCTGTACATTATTAACGGTTATAAGGAGAAATTTTAGAGAACCCGTTCTGTTTATGCTAGAAACTAAATGGAATACTAATCATAAAATACTTTAAAAAGGGAGGATATACAATGGTTGCAAAGACGAAAGAAGATTTTAATGGATTAAAAGAAATTGGTGAAATTTGTGGAGCGATTCGGGAAGAATTAGTTCATTGTACAAAGCCTGGAATGACCACAAAAGAACTCGATGAAATTGCGAGAGAGATGTTCGAAAAGGCAGGGGCTCAATCTGCCCCAAAAGGAGAATACAATTTTCCTGGATATACGTGCATTAGCATAAATGAGGAAGTAGCGCACGGGGTTCCGAAGAATAAACGGACCATTCAAGAAGGGGACATTGTAAATATTGATGTTTCAGGTTCAAAAAACGGATATTTCGCGGATACCGGAATCTCCTTTGTAATAGGGAAAGGAGAGATCATCCTACAGAAAATATGTGACGTTGCTAAAGAAGCATTCGATGCTGGACTTAAGAAGGCAAAGCCAGGTGTGAAAAAAAGCGCGCTCGGAAAAGCTGCACACAATGTAGCGAAAAGGCATGGCTTAACGGTCATAAAAAATCTTACTGGACACGGTATTGGACGCTCCATTCATGAAGAACCAAAACATATTTTCAATTACTTCGACCGATGGGATGACGAAATTTTAAAAGATGGTATGGTCATTGCCTTTGAGCCTATGATCTCTACATTTGAAGAGGAAGTTTTCCAATCCGAAGATGGATGGACCTTTTTAACCAATGAAAGCTTTGTGGCTCAATACGAACATACCATTATCCTTACGAAGGAAGGGCCGATTATTACTACATTATAAGAGCACTAATACCACAATAGGGCGCGATTGTGGAGCAACAAAGATAGAATAATAATTAAATTTTTTATAAACCAACAGTAAAAGGGTGATACATATTGTACATGTACAGTATGTATCACCCCTTATTTTTTGTGTCTTTTTACGATTTAAGTCTTTACAAAAGGAGGAATCCAAGTTTTTACATTTAGACGATTTTAAGGTGGAGGCGATGGTAAAAATCTGGTAATTATTACAATTCCCCCTCGAATCCCAACTATTTTGCTGGTTTTTTTCATTTTATGGTAAATAGGGATAAATCTTTTTACCTAAAATTCTATTTATCATGATTTAATGAACAGGTATCTTTCTAATAAAGGGATTATTATTTTATATAAAGTGCACTATAAGAGAGGTGAATCATTTTCATGAAGAAATTATTTAAAACTATGACTGTTTTGGCTTTACTCATGATCCTACTAAGTGGAATGACAGCAGGTAAAAGCGAGGCAGCAAGTAATACAACGAATCAGGATCTCATTATTATAAACAAGTATTATAATAAACTAGCTTATTATCATAATGGTTATCTTGAAATGGTGGTGCCTGTTGCAACGGGAAAGACGTGGGATAAAACACCGGTTGGATTTTATAAAATCGTTAATAAAATTAAGAACAGACCTTATTATACGGGAAAGATTCCAGGGGGAGATCCTCGCAATCCATTAGGAAAACGCTGGTTAGGTTTAAATGTCAATGGAACTCCGGGAAATACGTATGCCATTCACGGAAATAATAATGAAAGCAGCATCGGAAAATATGTAAGCCAAGGGTGCATTAGAATGCATAATATAGATGTCGAAAAACTTTACGATAAAGTACAAGTGGGAACCCTTGTTACTATTACATATTCCTATAAGAGTTTTAAAGAGTTAACAAAAGTTTATGGGTATGAGTTTAAAGGCTACAATATGTAGAAATAGTGAAGTAGAGGTCTACTCTTCAAAAGTAGATCTTTTTTGTTTATAAAAGGGGAGAGGTAATGAAAAATGAGTATGAAAAGAGACCTAAATTTTGCATTTGGTGGAGATACACAGCTTTCTCATTTACATAATATTAAATTACAAGTGACAGCTAAAAAATAAACACTTGACCTTCACGTTACGTAATAACTTATGTTTTATGTATCTCAGTGATGGAGGGAAATATAATGGAATTTTATCCTATGCCTTTGTTTGTAAAACTTTCTGTCAGTAATATGGAAAACTCTCTTTGCTGGTATAAGAAAGTTTTAAAATTTGAATCCGTGTTTGAGTTACTGAATAAAGATGGAAAGGTTATGATGGCTCATATTCGAGGCAAAAAGTAACAAGACATAATGTTAGTTGCAGAATCAAAACAAAAGGATGTGAGTTCTAACGGGAAGGGAATTGTTTTGAACTTTTCTGTAGAAGATGTGGATCTATATTCAAAAAAAGCAAGCGAGGCCAGTGCGGTAGTGTTAGAAGGTCCTATTGATCGTCCTTGGAATGCTCGTGAATTGGTTTTGAAAGACCTTGATGGTTATCTTATAACACTTTCAATGGGAATAGACCGAAAAAAGAATTTTAATGATGTTATAAATCAAGTTGAAAGTGAAATTTAGGTACCTTGGGAATAATCAAATTTTATTTAAGGTAACTAAGGATCACTCTTTTCATCAAAATTTCAATTTAACATGTTTTAATGAGCAAGCATCTTCTCTTTATAGAAGGTGCTTTTTTGTTAAGGAATAATTTAGATTATATGGTTAAATTGTAAATTATATGTAATTATTTCCTGTAATGGTATATAATATAGTTAGAATTTATAGACTTTTTTAAAAATAGATACAAAAGGGGAACAGTTGCTATGAAAAGTATACTCATTAAAAGCATGACAGTTTTAGCTTTACTCGTATTTCTAGTAGGTGGAATGGCAACCGGCAAAACGGAGGCAGCAAGTAACACGGCCAATCAAGATCTTATCATTATTAACAAGTATTACAATAAACTAGCGTATTATCATAATGGATATCTGGAAATGGTGGTGCCCGTAGCAACAGGGAAGACGTGGGATAAAACACCGGTTGGGTTTTTTAAAGTCGTGAATAAAATTAAGAATCGACCATATTACACGGGAAAGATTCCTGGGGGAGATCCTCGCAATCCATTAGGGAAACGTTGGTTAGGGATCAATGCCAATGGAACTTATGGTGATACGTATGGCATTCATGGAAATAACAATGAAAGTAGTATTGGAAAATATGTCAGCCTAGGTTGCGTTCGAATGCATAATACTGATGTGGAAAAGTTATATGACAAAGTTCAAGTGGGAACGCCCGTTAATATCACATACTCCTATAGAAGTTTCCAGGAGTTAACGAAAATCTACGGGTATGACTTTAAAGGGTATAATACGAAGAACTAATGCAAAGAGGGTCCACTCTTGGAGGAGTGTACCCTCTTTTTATTTATAAGGAAGGATATGTTACATAACTTTGTTGATATTCAATTAAAGTTAATAAGTGGGTAAGAGGTTGTGGAGCATAGAAACAATGATGAATCTGTAGGTAAAAGGATTATAGAAAGTTGTTTATTACCAAATAATGAAACTTATAACTCATAAAGAACGTATGAATAGTAGGGCCGGTGTTCAACTAACTGGGTACATTACTAAAATTAAATTTATAAAAAGGTGATAAAATGAATTGGTCATCGTTTGTTGCAATAATTATTGCATTGGCAGTTGTATTTGGTTTTTTTGATAATAAAAACAAAAAGAATAAAGGAAAAAAGTAAATCATCTAACAAGTACATTAGATGATTTAGAATACCCAAAAAGGACTTTAAATAGTGCCCTTTATTTTTATAATTAGATTATCAGCACTATTATTTAACAGAGCCATTTATAAAAGACATATAAGTAGTGAAAAGCAAGTATTAAAAGAGGCCTGAATTTTGCATTTAGTGGGGAACACCCACGAAACAAGAGATAAATGCAAAATTCGGGCCTATCATCACATCTATACATACTCATTCATACTTATCATTTATCTTTTAGACGTAAACGTCGATTTTCCCTACCTCTTTCGAAAGAATCTCCATTCCTTCTTTACTGAGTACTACTTTTCCATTTGCTAATACCATATTGTCTTCGGATACTTTTCCTGTAATCATACATGCTTTATGGTACTGATATTTTCTGAAAATAATTTGATCCCCGTCTACAAAGATTTCTAAAGGATCATTCTTCTCAATAGAAAGGTTTTTTCTTAGTTCCTTTGGTAAGACTAAACGTCCTAATTGATCGACTTTCCTCACGATTCCTGTACTTTTCAATTTCATAACACCTCTTTCCCTTTTCCTTCTTTATTGTAGCAAACGTGGAAAAAGAAGGAGTATAATAAAAATATGGTATATTATCATTTTCCTGGGATTTTGTATTTTGGCTCTATTCAATTGTACGGAAGGGTATATATACTAAAACCATAGATAGAGAGAAGAAGGACTAAAGATGGCACATAAAATCAGTTTAACAGGCTGTCCAACAAGTTCAATTCAAGACTATGGGAAGTACCTGGCTTTTGATATGGAGGAAAAGGGAAGTCCAAATGCGCCAAAAGGAATCCCTTTTAAAAGTAATCCAATTACCTATACCGTTATAGTGAGTCTCAAACAATTTAATAAATTAAATATAAGCCAGGAGGAATTTTCTCAACGACGCTTCCTTGTACAAGGGGAGCCTTGTTTGGATATTCCGTTTGAACAATGTACAGGTGAGATTGGCGTTATCTGTATGCAGATACAAGAAATTGAGGACAAAGGGAAAGAGAAGAAACAACCAAAACAAACGCTCAAAAAGGGTTCAAGGGCTAAGAAACAAGAAGAAACTAAACCTCAGGAAGAGAGTAAACAACAGCAAGAGAAAAAGCCTCTTCTTGTTCCAAAGGGAACGAGAGAATGGATGTCCTTAGAAGAAATTAAGGTTCCCGAAACCTTTCTTCAATTTACCCCAGGAATGGCGAAACAAAAGGTAGTAGAAGAAAGTATTGAGAAGAATGGAACCGTAGATAAACCCATTATGATTGATCCAGATACACACGAACTTGTAGATAGTTATAGTCGTTATTTTGTAGCTAGGAAAAAGAATTTAGAACGTGTTCCCGTATATTATTAAAGATTCTATTTTTATTCTTTATAGGAGGAATAGAAATAAAATAGATCCAAATGGGTATGGAATACGGATTAGCACATGCTAATTAGAGAAGGTGAGGTTTATGAGTAATTCATCCAAATTAACTTTTTTAGGATTTTTTATATTTTTTCCTGTTACTTTTTTATTAGCAAACGTGATTTGGAGATTTTTTATAAAGAGTGAAGGTTTTATAAATGTCGTAACTAGTAGTTTATCCATTCTAGGTATATATTATATTTTGGCAAGCATAGTTTTTGCAGTTATGAAAGTTAGGAACGTTAACCTAAAAGATATTTGATAACATTTAATAAAAAAGAGTGCATAAAACCTAGGTTTTTTATGCACTCTTTTTGTGTTGGAGGAGCGATGAAAGCTTGCTAACTCAATGATGTGTAAAATCTTGCATAAAGAAGAAAAAAAGAAAAGTCCAGACTCCCTGTTAGGCAAAGGGTCTGGACTTTTTTAACTTCCCCTAAGATGTATTATGTAAACTAATATTGCATAGAATTAAATGTAAAATAAATTTGACATTTAACATTTTTAACCATATAATCTAAATGTAAAACTTATTTTACATTATGGGGTTGAGTTGATATAGATGATTAATCGAATCAAAGAACTAAGAAAATTAAAAAAGCTCTCTCAGGAGGATTTAGCTAATGCTTGCGAAGTATCCAGGCAAACGATAAATGCTATTGAAAATAATAAGTACGATCCAAGCTTAGCTCTAGCTTTTTACCTAGCAGAAATATTAGGAGTAAGTGTAGATGAATTATTTTCTTACCAAAACAGGAGGGATTTATAATGACAAGGAATCGAAAGAATAATATAGTTGGAGGCATAATCTTAGCTATGCTTTCCTTATTTTTACTTACAATGTATACGACAGATTTTATAACTGGAACCAAATTAAATGTAAATCATGTAATAGGAATGGTTTTAGTAGTCGTAGCATGGTTCCAGTTCATTACTTGGGGTTCTGATAAGAAGGTACAGAAGGATGAAATGGGGAAAAAGATAGCTACAAATAGTGCTAAAGTGAGTTATTATATCCTAACAATAAGTCTTTTTTTACTTTGGATTTTAGATCGGATGGTTTTTTTAAGAAAGAATGATTTTGGAAATATATCTTTGTTTGCAGCTTTATGTCTTGCTTTAGTTGTGTTTCCAGTTGTCCAATTTTTTTCAGCTAGACGTTATAAATAATTTGAGAAAGCCTTGAATTTGAAGAATTCAAGGCTTTTTATTTCCGATAATACTCATTATGTTAACTAGTTTTGTATACGTTATTTATGTATTTCTTAAAAACTGTGTGCAATTAAAGGGCCATATTATGAAAGATTGCTCTCATAATAATTCAAACTAATTTTTATCATAACACGAATCATGACCACCCGTTGGAGGGGTGGTCATGATTTCTATATTAATTAAGATACTTTCTTCCAGTGCGCCGCTTCATTACTTGAAGGAGAAGGAGGGAACTGTTCACCTTCCTCTAATTTAATTTCAGTGTTATCTTGACTTGATGAGCTTCCACTGACTAGACTTTGTACTTTATACGTTCCACTTTCTGGTGCTTTTTCACCTGTTTTGTACGTATTATTGTTATTAGCCATCTTACTCCACCTCCAAAATTAATTTAGAAAAGAAGCGTCATTATTCTACATTTTCTTTTCTATATTGGACGTGTTCCCCGGATATTAAGTCTTAAACCCTCATTTTCCGTTGAATTTTTTATACGAAGGTATAAGGATAATTATAATATACATATATATTACCGTTGATTTGCTTATTTCTTTTTGATTTAAAAAACTTACGATTTTAGCACCTAATTGTTTAGATGCTATTTTTTATTGAAGTAATTAAGGTTGAGTGATGAAGCAAAATGCTTATCTTGTTATATTCGAAGAGGGTTCGGTACCTAGAAGGCGTCCAACCTTTTTTCATTGCCGATAACAAAGATTATGTCAATTAGAAATGTATGATCTATGCATGAAAATATTCTTGTTAACCATTAGTTTACAGTGCATAATCAAAGCGTTTGTGGCTGGTTTTACACATTTGTTATAAAATGGTACTACAAGGTAGGTGGTTAGATGAATATAGGTGAGCGATTAAAGCATTTAAGAGAGTTAAAAGGTATGTCCCGAGAGGATCTTTCTAGAAAAATGAACGTATCAAGGCAAGCCGTTTATAAATGGGAAAATAACAAAGGTTATCCTGATATCCAAAATCTTTTAAAGTTAAGTGAGATATATGAGACAACAGTTGATGAATTGATCAAAGGAAATTATTCATCAACTAGTCAAAAAGAAATAGATATTGATGAGAACAAAGAAGATGATGATATTTGGAATATTGGATTTTATATAGGAATGGCAATTATATTTTTGGGCTCCTTTCTTAATTTATTTTTTGGTTTATGGATTTTCTTCATCGTTTTAAATATTGTTGGAACTTTAATTGCTTGTTTCTCTAAAGAATTGAAGAGACATATAGTTCGTACAATAATTGACTTTAAAAAAAGCTTTAACTAATAATAACAAATGAAAGACTTTGGACAATCAAAGCCAAAGTCTTTTTCCGATAACATTAATTATTTTAACGGTAAAATTTATAAGATAATTCATTTAAGGGATTATAAAACTAATTTCCTGTTTAACCTTAAAGGAAGTGGTATGGAGATTATGTATAGTCAGATGATTAAGGGATTATTAGAGGAAAGTATCCTAGCCATGATTCAGAGGAAAGATGTCTATGGATATGAGTTACTAGAAACATTGCAAAAAGGGGGATTTAAAAAGGGGAGTGGTTTGATTCGTGTTTGTCATAAAAAAGGACTAAAGTTTAATCCCCTTAGTCCTTTTAATTCCCCTTTTTTCTATTGTATTCATATATACTCATTACACATACTAAAATAATGATACCGGATATTATTAAAATATCTTTTAATTCCCCATTGTAGATAGCAATTATTAATGGGGGAGAAGCAAAGAGTAAAAATACTAAAATAGCTAGGAAAAGAAATTTTTTAGTCATTTTTATAATCTCCATTAATATGTAGGGTATTAATAAAATATTCTTCTAGATTGCCATTCCCAGAAAGTACATTTGATAGGTTACTCTCTCTTTTCAGAATTACCCCATTATCAATTAAAATAAGAGCATCACAAAATGTCTCTGCTACTTCTAATTGATGTGTAGATAGTAGAATGGCATTGTTCCATTTTGTAACGTAATCTTTTAGTATCATTTTGATTCTTTTCATGTTTATCGGATCAATTCCGGCGATGAATTCATCTAATAGTAATACAGATGGTCTATTTAACAAGGTTCCAAGTAAAGCTAATTTCTTTCTATTACCAAGGGATAAATTTTTAATTAATTTATCAATTTCTTTATTTAAACCATAATATATGATTTCCTTTTCCACTTGTTCTTGTGAGATTTCCAACTTAGTGAGTTGTATAATAAACTTAAGGTATTCACGACCTGTTAATTCTTCATAAAGATAGGGATAGTCAGGAATGAATGCTACGTGTTTTTTTGCATCCTCAATCTTTTCTTGATCAACGAGCACTCCCCCTTTATCAGGGAGAAGTAACCCGGTTGCAATTCTTAAAGTAGTAGTTTTACCTGCTCCATTTTGTCCTAGGAAAGCAGTGATTTTTCCTTTTTCAATATCAAATGACACATCTTTTAGAATGTACTTGGAATTAAATGTTTTACTAATCCCTTTAAAGGATAAAGCTTTTTCCATAGATTTCTCTCCTTCTATAAATTAATACGATCAAAATTAGACATTTTATATAAATGATTGGCAATGATTAAGAGCAAACCTCCATATATTATGGAAAGAATAGCTCCTATTCCCCCCCATTGAAGTGTTAGGTACTCTAATTTACTCAATGCACCTACTAGCAGGAAAGCTGTCGGCATCATTAAAATTGGAATTATTAATCCAACAGTAGAGAACTGAATAACGTCTGATATAATTTTTTTATCAGCATACTCATCTAGTTGTTCAATATTACTGTAATGAAAATGGGGTCTAAAAATAGACGGAAGAAACAGTAATGTTGAAAGGAATAGAAATACTACGGTATGCAACAGTAATGTAGATATAGATATTACAATATCCATTTTATTAATGGTGAAAAATACAATATCCATTACTATAAATAAAGGTAAACTTGTAATAATGAATAAGTGAAATTTATATTTAAAAACCTCCCACAATGATTTTCCTGTCAGTAAATAAGTTATAACCTGCTTTCCTTCCCCATCTAACGAAAATATTCCTGTTAGTTCTGTAAATATAGAATGAACATAAAAATGCGTGAGAAAAAATAGATAGAAAGAGAGTACAAGAAAATATATATTTTCTGTAGAATTCATGGTCTGTAATATTCCTAAGATGCCCCCCCATAATAACCAAAAGACTGGTGGTCCTAAGATAGTAGGGAATCTATACCTTAAATATTCTGTACGATAAAAATGTTTGACTAATACTTGTGTATAAGATGGACCAGGTATTACTCGAGCTAATAAACTACCTATAGGCCCTAATCTATTAAAAGAATGATGGGTATCCTTCCTTCCTTTTCCCCATATCGATACAAGTAAAATTGACAAGATTATTAACCCGAAAAACAGGAGTATTTTAAGTATAGAATAGTAATTAAGACCCTCAAGTAAAATATTTGATAATACATTGTAGGGCATATAAGAGTAAGAAAAAATTGCTGAGATTGATTTGAAAATTTCAAAGGTTACATTAGTACCTTCCTCTACCCAGTCATTATAGACTTTATAATCTACATTATTACTAGTTAAAGGAAAGTTTTTCACCCACGGAGAGATCACTTTTCCAAGGTGAAATGCTATATAAACCGTCACCCCTCTAAATGAAATATTACTCAGTATCCTAAATACAAAACTTTCTCCATAGTTCTGTAATAATATATATTGGTTGTGAAATACCGAAATAAGAAATGTTAGGACTAAATACAGTCCTAAAGTTAGGAAGATAAGTGTTATAAGGGATAAATAATCTACCCCAGTAATTATCCCTAATGCTAACATAAGGGGGATATAGTTAAATATAAACTCTTTAGTATCCCATACTATGGATTCTAGATATAAGAATATATCTGATTTGAATTTACTAAGCTTAAGGTTAATTATTAACCAATCTTGATCCTGTGATTGTAGTTTCCATTTTGAAGAAGAAACACCTGAAATGATAGAAAATAATATAATGATTAGGAAGACTAAGGACCAAAGAATTTCATAATTCTCTTTAATAATAGAAAAGAATCTCGATATGATACTGGTGACAATTTGCTGTCTTATGGTTTCATTAGAAAAGAAATTATTAAAAACGGTATATTTTAGAAAGAAATAGGTGCCAAAAAATATGAGAAGTGCATTGAACACATCCCTTATAAGGGCTAATAACCACAAATATTTGCCTATAGATATGTTTTTAAAGACTCTAATATTACTCCATTGATTTTTCCATCTGATAATCAGTTTCCATTTTAGCCAGCTAACAATCATAAATTTACTCCCTTACTATTATGTAATACAATATAGCTCTCTATAGAACTTCTCCTCATAAATTAAATCAAAGGATGTGTTACGTCTATACTTTATTCCCAACATGGATATTTTCTGTCTTAAATAGGGCATAATTATGTCTATTCAGTTTAGACTTGCCTTTCTTTATATGTTTTATATAAATTTAAAAATTAGTTAAAGTGATTAAAAAATATAATGAACATTTACCCCAACTGTAATTTATAAATATTTTTTTAAAAATAAATTAGGATCAAGAAGGAATATTTATCATTAATTACTACTTATGATAAATATTCCTTTTTCATACTATTACATGTTGTATACTATCTATAGGAAAGGGAGGGATCAAAATGAATTTTGTAATTCAAGTATTTGGAACAGGATTGGAGATAACTTCGTTAATGTTCTTTTCAATTGCTTTTTTAGGATTGAAATTTTCGAAGTTAAAATATGGGATAATTACATTTATTCTAATTGGAACCAGCTTTACCGTTCTTATTACTATGACTTCTCCATTTCATTCTTGGATCACGTTTATATGTAATTTTAGTATTATGTTTATGTTATTTAAAATGATATTTAGAATTAGCTTAACAGCCTCATTTTTATCTATTTCCTTAGGAATTTGCACACTATTAATGGGGGAATTGTTATCGATTTTATTCTTAGGGAATTTAATTGACGTTATCACAATTTTAGATTCAAAGTCCATTGAGAAATTATTATTAGCTTTTCCCCATATAGTATTAATAATTTTAGTAGGTCTAGTTTTTATAAGATATAAACTTTCTTTTGTACCTGGGCGAATGGTATATGGTGAAACAGATAATTCATCACCTGAAAAATACGGATTAAAATACAGAATTTTAGTTTGGAGTACCATGGCTTTAGTTGTTATTGTCTCCTTGACATTATCGTCGAACCTATTCTTACTAAAATCAATAGATTCAACAGTTTTATTTGTAATTATTAGTGCTACAACGTATTTAGTTTTCTTTTCACAGATAATCATAAAAAGTGAGCTGTATAACCTCGAAAAGAAATTAGAACAGCAGCACGAGAAGGAAATTAACACATATTTTCAAGTTATTCGATCTCAACGGCATGATTTTATTTATCATCTAAGTACTTTATACGGGTTAATTGTACAAAGAAAAGTAGAAGATACTGAAAAATATATAGAAGAGCTGCTAGACGACGTTAGAGCACTTAATGAAATTATTCCTTTATATCATCATGCTGTCTCGGCTATGATTCTAACATTTAAGCAACAGGCTGAAGTTAAAAATATAAAAATGTCGATAAATGCTAATGATTCTCTAGAAAATATACCCTGTAAGGTGACTGATATCAATCGTGTACTTGGGAACTTAGTAACTAATGCAATTGATGCTTTAGCATATACCAACCATTCTGAGAAATGGATCGAGTTATCCATTGAGTTTGAAAACCTTTCTAAAGAATATGTATTTACTGTTACGAATAGTGGCCAAATGGATAGCGAAATTGCAAACAAATTGTTTAAAAAGCAATTTACTACTAAACGTAATAATCACGAGGGTATTGGTCTACTGAATACTAAACGACTTGTAGAAAGATATAACGGGTTAATATACCTTGAGCTAACTGATAATACAACTTCGTTTGTTACCCGTATTCCCCTACTCGAACAGAACAAAGTTATATAAGGAGAGAGAAGCGTGGGAAATTATAATGTTTTAATTGTTGATGATAATGTGCACTGCATAGAAATGTTAAAACATTTATTAAACAATTACTCATATATTGATAAAATACATAGCTGTTCAGATGTCAGAGAAGTAGTATCTTTTTTAAGAACAAAAGAAATTAACCTGGTCTTTTTGGACATAGATATGCCTTATATGAATGGTTTAAAATTGGCAGATATTATTAATAAAGAATTTCCTCATATATCATTTATATTTGTGACAGGGTATGCGGAATATGCCTTACATGGATACGAACTGTATCCAATAGATTTCCTAATTAAACCGGTAGGTCCTCTACGACTCGAGAAATCTTTATTACAATTTCAAAGAAAATATAGCCCTTTAACAAAAATGATACCTTCAAGAACTCAAAAGCCAAATAGAAAGATAACAGTGAGGGACAAGAGTTCCATACATTTTATTAATATTAACGAGATTAGTTTTATAGAGAAACGGGGAAGAAAATGCATCATTAATATAAAAGGGAAGAAAGAAATTGAATGTAGCAACACACTTAATGAATTAGAGAGAATGCTTGCAAATTACCAATTCTTTCGACCTCATCAGTCTTTTTTAATTCCTATAGAGAAGATTGTAGAAATTAAGCCTGATCAATATATGAGGTCCTATTTAATAGAACTTGAAGATGTAGATGCCGAAATAAGAGTAAGTAAGAATAAATATAGCGAACTTAAACATGTAGTATCTCAGAATTTATAAATTATCCTACAACCTACTTTTAGTGGTTCTATATGTCTTTATATCTAATCTTTTAAATAATTATATCCCTAGTTATACTCATCTACGAAAGTATAAATAAGATATAAAAGAGCACTCCTATTTTCAATCAATGGGTTTGCTTTTTTTACTTTTTTAGACATATCTTATATAATAAAAATTTATTTGTTCTCTAAATGTCCACAGTATTTAAACAAAAACTATTATATATGATATCTATATAGAATGAGACAAGGGCAATTGTGATAGGCGAAAAGTGGTTTCCTTATTTGGTAAATTTAAGTGAAGGTGAAAGGGAACAACCTTTTTTAAAGTTTAATAAAGGTTCTCTAGTCATTATACAAAGGATAATCAATTCCAAAAACCATGTTTTTTGAGATGGTTCCATAATGGATTAGTTCCTACCTCAGCAAACCCTTATCTCTGTTTCGAAACTTGTATCAAAATCTATGTATCATAAATGTATGTTTTTGATGTACTTTAAAAATGGGCATTAATTCAGAACTTCCATTATACACTCCACGAGAGGAAGGCAAAAAAGAGAAAGAGAAAAGGCCTCTTCTTGTTCCAAAGGGAACGAAGGATTGGATGTCCCTAGAGAAAATTAAGGTTCCAGAAACCTTTCTTCAATTTATACCGGTAATAGCGAAACAAAAAGCCGTAGAAGAGAGCATTGAAAAGAATGGAACCGTAGATAAACCCATTATTATTAATCCCAAAACACATGAGCTCGTGGATAGTTATAGTCGTTATTATGTAGCAAAACAGCGAAAGTTAGATCGTGTTCCAGTACATTATTAAAGGTTATTATAAAAATTAAAAGCACAAGAAGATAGCTTCTTGTGCTTTGTATAATCATTCAACCATAAGAGTACTGTTTTCCTATTATTTGTAAACTACAGAGCTTTTACTTAGAAGAGTGTGTCAACTAAATAATGACATATATAATTATAGCGATAATAGTTTGGATTAATGAAATGATACTTAGACGCCCGAAAGAGGCCTTTTGCTTGTTGAAAAATTTATCAACTACAAAATTAAGTATAAAAAAACAAACATATCCTATAATAGCTTCTATTGCAAACATCATTTAGTTTTCACACCTCTCTATAATCAATAAAAGTCTGTTTATCCAGATCTTTTTGACTAATAATCAAATTTTGATCTTAAGACTCGATAGTTCCCACTACCATATAATCCGATGTCAATATATCCATGATAAGTTGCTCCTACCTTTAGTGCAGTAAAAGTACCTTTACTAATTACTTTTACATAACTGGGATCTACTCTATTTGCCCTAACAGTATCAGAAGCACTATACGGCCATATAGTTTGTGCATCGCATTGATACGAGTAACCATTTACTACAGCCTGACCTTTTGAATTTTTTCCATGAGTGAATGAACCAAATGTTTTCATTCTAAATTGATAAGCAAAACCATTCATTGCAATACTATGCGAATAGTTTTTATTTTGATATGCTAGGGTATTATAACCATCACTCTGCATTAAGAGGTTCTTTGGTGCTGGCTCAGGTTGAAGTATTTCTGTTTCAAAAGTTACAGTACCAAATAAATCTTCATCCCCTATTTCCTCTTCAACTTTTATATCTTCTTTTCCTTCTTCGAGCTGTTTATTTACTTCTATTCTTGCTTTATCTAAAGCCTCATTAGCAAGTTCGAAATAATGTTCTTCTGTTATCGGTTCTTTTCCTTCCTTTTTAAGCTCTGTATTCAGTTTATCAATAGGCTCTTGTTCTTCATTTAGATTACTTATTTCCTTTTCGGTAGCGCTTACACCTTTATCAGTAAAAGTCAATAGTCCAAAACCTATTGATAATGCTGTTAAAATAGAAATAGTTTTTTTCATTTTTTCCTCCCTAATACTAATATATTTATTAGTTTAATTTAAGTTTTAGAATATAAAATAGAGATTGGATTATATACCTTGCATTGTTAATGAAAACCGAATTATTTGAAAAAGTTAAAACTTCGTGAAGATGATCCTCAATTCTGTAGAAGAAAGCGTTGGAATTTTTCTGATGTCTGATCCAAAGGTAAAGGAGGAATTGGTGTACTATAATGCTTCTTACTGTTTTCCATAACTGAAAGTGAGGGGATACTCCTAAAAATACGTTGGAGTAAACTCATATCAGGTAAAAAGGAACAGATTTAAGAATGTTTTTTTACTTAATCTTTTATTCAAATACATCGCCTCCTAATTTATGTATTTTATTTCTTGTAAATATCTTAACATTCAAATTTTTCCAAGTAAATAAAAAAAGATAAGGATTTCATAGTAGAATAACTTGGATACTATCGTTCTGACAGATAAACATATGAGTTACTATGATAACAATAAATAACTACAAAAGGGACTTTTAAATATATAATCTGCAATATTATGGGAGGGTTTTTAAAGGCTTAAAAAGAATGAGTATAAAGAAGATTTAAAAATAGTTTAGATTAGTAATATAAAGAAGGTGATAAGCATGTCAACATCCCTATATACATATGAAAAAGGAAACTTATTATATTAAGTGGATAATTAAATACGCCGTTACCTGAATATTCCTACAGTAGGAATTGAATTAATCATTGTCCCTGAAGAAAAATAGCTTTTGATTATAAAAATTGTAAAAAAACAACACTGGATGGATCCTCCACTAAAGTATTTCAAAGTATTGTTAATACAACCTTTCAATCGTATATAAGTAGAGAAAATAAGGAAGGGGAAGTGAATGGAACAGGATATAAAAAAGAAATTTAATGATATTTCTCTTTTGTATGGCAGTGATGATGAGAATAATAGCTCTCTGTAATCTGATAATTAAATTATCTCGGTAGTTAAACCGGCTCTACCCCTAAAGGATCCAATTAATTCAATATAATATAAAATAATGAATTTGGATATCGGGGGATTGAGGCTTTATTGATAGGGGAGTTTGTATGAAAAAAAGACGTTTGCTCATCCGTACCATCATCTTATCAGTTTTAATTGCTACTTTAGGATATACCTTATACACCAACTTTTTTACAGATAAGGAGAAGGTGAAAGAAGGTAGTGTAGCACCTGACTTTGTGCTAACAGATCTAGATGGGAAAAAACATCAATTATCAGATCTAAAAGGAAAAGGAGTTTTCTTGAACTTTTGGGGGACTTGGTGTGAACCCTGTAAACGAGAAATGCCTTATATGGCAAATCAGTATAAAAATTATCAAGAACTTGGTGTTGAGATCTTGGCTATAAATGTTGGGGAATCAAATTTAACGGTTTCAAATTTTATAAAACAATACAATTTGAATTTTCCTGTTGTCATGGACAAGGATAGTCAGGTTTTAAATGCTTACGGGGTGAAGCCCCTTCCCACCACCTTTTTGATTAATAAGGATGGCAAAGTCGTTAAAATCATTACGGGCTCCATGACTGAAAAGATGGTAAGAGATTATATGGAGTTAATTAAACCTTAAATGGGGAGTTTTCAACATGAAGGAAGTAAAGTGTGATTGCGGACATATCAATCCAGTTGGAACTATCTTATGCGAATCATGTGGAAAGCCAGTTGGTCAAAATAACGAATCCAAAAGTAAAAAATTACTTGATATGCGTTATGATGGCAGTGCTCGAAGATCACAAACTTATAATAAAACTATAATAGATAAAATTTGGAATTTCTTTTCATCCGTAAAAGTGGGAATATGGCTTATCGTGGTGACTCTCATAGCCTCTGCACTCGGAACTATTTTTCCTCAAGAAATGTATATACCTCAGACCGTAACACCTGAAGAATTCTATAAGGATGAGTATGGCGTTTTCGGTCAATTGTATTACCAGTTTGGCTTTCATAACTTATATGGTTCCTGGTGGTATATGATTTTAATCGCTTCCATTGGTATCTCATTAGTGATCTGTAGCTTAGACCGGGTTATTCCATTATATCGAGCCCTTAAGAAACAAGGGGTAACCAGACATGAAACTTTTATGCGTAGACAACGGCTGTTCAGTGAAACAACAGGAGATTTATCACAAGATGTGGAAGTTATCAAAGAAAAGTTAAAGAAAAAAAAATATAACATTCGAGAGGGAAATGGTAATCTTTTCGCAGAAAAAGGAAGATTTTCAAGGTGGGGCCCTTATGTGAATCATATTGGTCTTATTATCTTTCTTTTGGGAGCAATGCTTCGATTTGTACCAGGAATGTACGTCGATGAAGTATTATGGATTCGAGAAGGGGAAACGGCTGTTATCCCAGGCACAGATGGAAAGTATTATTTGAAAAATGAACAATTTTTAATGGATGTTTATACCAAAGATAATGCTGATGATGTATTTGATAAAGCAATTACGCGTGTAGGGGATGGATCTATTGTTAAAACCTTCCAAACTAATGCTGTATTGTATGAACGGAAGGGTGAAATAGTCCATGGTAAGGAACCTGAATTAGCCAAAGTGAAGGAAAAGAAAATTAAGGTTAATCAACCATTAAAACACGATAATTATTCCCTCTACCAGTTTAGGTATAAATTAAACGAATTGAATAAGATGAAATTTAGTTTAATCAATAAGGATACAAAGAAGAGCTTCGGGGAAGTTACCATAGATTTACTGGAACCCAAGAAAAGCTATGATTTAGGAAATGGCTATAGAGTAGGGGTCGTTAGATATCTACCTGATTTTTATTTTAACAGTGAGGGATTACCAGATACGAAAACAAAATCACCTGACAATCCAGCTTTTTTGTTCAAAATGATTACACCTGATAAACCAGAGGGTGAGAGGAGCTTCGTGGCCATTCAAAAAACGATTGAGGCTAATGAAGATAACCAATATAAGATGCAGTTTGAAGGTGTAGAAACAAAGAATCTTTCGGCCTTAACAGTTCGTAAGGATATGACCCTTTGGATACTTGGAGTGGGCGGGGCAATCTTTATGATTGGAGTCATTCAAGGTATGTACTGGGCTCATCGACGCATTTGGCTACAATCAAAAGATGGAAAGATCCTTTTAGCTGGACATACGAATAAAAATTGGTATGGGTTGAAAAGTGAAATAAGTCAAATTGTAGCTAATACCCCGATTGTCGAGCCAGTTGATCAAAAAGGAACAGAAGACAAATAGTGTAGTTAGGAGGGGAATGGTGGAAGATTTAAGTAGTAATTTATTGTATATAGCCTTTTTTTTATATTTAATATCAACGTTCTTATTTGGGGGAACTATTCGAGATAAACGTTCTGAATCCCCCAGTCCATCCAAATGGGCAAAACTTGGATTTCTTACAACTGTCATTGGTCTTCTTGCTCAGCTGGGATATTTTATTACTCGGTGGATATCCGCCGGCCACGCACCAGTTAGTAATTTATTTGAATTTACAACGGCCTTTGGGATGATGCTTGTTTTTGCTTTTGTCATTATTTATTTGATTTACAAGACAGCTCTTATTGGAATGTTTACTCTCCCGATTGCTTTGCTTCTTATTGCATATGCAAGCATGTTCCCTTCAGAAATTTCCCCATTGATTCCGGCGCTACAAAGTGACTGGCTTTATATTCATGTCACGACTGCCGCATTAGGGCAGGCAATACTAGCTATTAGTTTCATTGCCGGAATTATCTATCTGATTCGAACAGTAGACCAAACGGAAAGGTCTAAGAAGGTTTTCTTTCTGGAATTTGTTATGTTTGTAATTGTAACAACGATTGCATTTATAATCGTTACATCTATTTTTAGATTGATGGATTATGAAGCCATATTCAATTGGGTGGACAAACAGGATAATCAGGCGAAGATGGAATACCATTTACCAGCACTAGTAAGTCCCCATGAAGGAGAACTATTAACGAAAGGAAAGTTTGAGACAATAATAGAACTACCCGCAATTTTTTCAGCCAGAAAAGTTAATACTGTTATCTGGGCTACATTAGTTGGAATCTTTTTATACGGAATAATCAGATTGATATTGAGAAAACGAATTTCAGCTATGCTGCAACCATTAACTAAAAAAGTCAATTTGGATCTAGTCGATGAAATTGGCTATCGATCAGTAGCAATTGGTTTTCCGATCTTTACATTAGGGGCATTAATATTTGCGATGATTTGGGCACAAATTGCTTGGACACGTTTTTGGGCCTGGGACCCTAAAGAGGTATGGGCCCTTATAACATGGTTATTCTATGCTACCTACCTGCATCTTCGTCTTTCGAAGGGATGGCATGGGGAAAAGTCCGCTTGGCTTGGAGTCGTCGGTTTTGCGATTATTATGTTTAACTTGATTTTTGTTAATCTTGTAATAGCAGGTTTACATTCTTATGCTTGATTATTAGGTATAAAATAGTTGCTGATTATATGCTCTATCCCTTTATAAAACTAATATTTTTATATGAATTAAATTACATTTTTTGAAATTTAATCCATAATAGTATTGATATTAAATTAGGAATTATTTACAATAATAGTAGAACCACTTAATTTTAAATCAGAGGGAGGAATTAATAAAATGGAAGAAAAAACAATTGAGAAAATCATTTTTGAAGAGCCAGAGTTTTTTAAGGAAGGCGATCTAGAAGAATTAACAGGTGGCATGTCTGGTAGATATCCTGACGGGATGCATGGGGGCCGTGGATTTTAATAAAGTAAATAAATAGACCCAGAGTCTCTGGGTCTATTTATTTGCTTTATTAGGATAAATAATCTCATAAAGAAAGGGAAGGTCAACTATGAAATACTATCAATTTCTCATAACTGGTGACAATCATATCTATGATGTCCCACGAATTAATATAACAACAAAAGTACGTTTGATCTCTCTTACCCTAAAATTTATGGCTGTATTTAAAAAAGTAGGGGGGAACGAGTGCCTGAAGATTTTGGAAAAGGTTAAGCCAATAATAAATTATAATTTTTCTGATAAAACAGAAAAATATCTCTTTGCAAGAAAAGTAAACTCATTTGTACAGATTTGGATTAATGTTAAGCACAAACAAGCCCTTTGTCTAGAGAGAGCTACTGTAATTTGTGCAGCTCTCCGTTTTGTTGGTTTACCAGCTCAAGTAGTAATAGGACGACGTAGAACCATGATGTCTGTACTTGAATATGAATTTCATGCATGGGTTGAATTAGAAGGTGTTCCAGTTAATGATAAGATAGCTTATAAACAATTGTGTATGGAAACGCATCGAGTTCCACAAGAAGTAGGGTGATTAAATGAGATTTGATATAAAAATGAAAGGGGAATTCACCCCAAATTATCCAGTTATAGATAAAAATTTAATGTTAAATGGTTTCATTTGGGCAAATGATTCCAAAATAAATAATAGATGGTTTCAAGCCCTTTCTAAACAACAGGAAACCAAAGCCGTATTAGAGCTTACTGACTTACTTATTAATGAGGGAATGAGACCCTTATGTGGTATTGATGGTGCATTTTTGATGGCACTTCATGATCAAGAACGGAGTCGTAGTTATTTGTACCGTAGTATACTATGTAAAACATCATTATATTATCAAATAGATAACGGAAAGTTAAGATGGTCAACAAACCCTTTAGAGTTGTTGGACAACAAACGTTTTATACATGATCAGATTCAAAAAGAATTATTACTAGTAGCTTGTTTTAATAATAACCCACCAGATGATGGGAGCTTTTTTACAGATATACATCGATTACCCCCAGGGTATGGTTTAATCTACGATGAAGGAAATGTACAAGTCCGACAAGTGGATCAACTAGAAATTAAAAAAGGAAATAAATACCGAAATATTGGGGGTTATGTAGAAGAGGCAAACAAATTAATGGATGAAACATTTAGACGTCGATTTAACTCTAATGATACTATTGCAGTACAATTAAGTGGGGGAATAGATTCAGCGTCTGTACTTTGTCGCCTAAAACAGATTGGGATACCAGTTGTTGCATTTCATTGGTCATTTCGAGGCATAGATGCAGGAGATGAAACTCATGATGCACGTTTAATTACAGAATATCTTAATGTTCCTTTAGAGGAAATAGAGGTTTCAACGGTATTAGAAACAAATAGTTATATTAATCCAAATTGGGATTTTCATACCCCTTATGGACATAGTTTTTATAAATTATTCGAGCTTACAGCTCAAAAGATTAAAGAACATAACATAGACATCGTTACTAATGGTCATTTTGGAGATCATATATTTGGACCATTACCTGATATCTCGATGGACAATCACTTAAGTTCATTACCAATTCATGAAAGGTTACGTTATTGGTTAGAAAGTATAGGAACAGATAGATCAAGCCCTACATTAGATGAGGAATGGGAGAGAATATCTCCGAAAATGTTCCTGTATAAGGATCTTTTATCAAATAGTTCTATCGAGTTAGCGAAATCAAAATCAGAGTTATTAAGGTTTCCTAAAAATATGAACGAGGCATTCCTAGAAGTACTCAATAATGAAACTGAATCTTCTTTACAAAGTAAACTCTCTGAACAGAATGTTCATATGATGTATCCTTTAGCTAGTCGAGAATTAATCGAGCTAGCCCTACGAATTCCTTATTCATATAGGGATATACCAACTGGTGGGATGTGGGTAGACAAGCCCATACTTCGTCTAATGAATAAGGGAAAATTGCCCCCTGGAATTATTTCTAAGAATTATAACTATAATATGGGGGCATTGGATGAGCAATATGTTTTACAAAATCGAAATCAAATAAGCTTCTTATTGGAAAATTCCTTTTTATCACAATACGGAATCATTGACCCAGATAAACTAAGAAGAGTAATGGGAAATAAAAAACTCACCGCAAGGTTGGCAACATGTCTTATATCATGTTGTATGATAGAAATTTGGCTTCAAAGTTTAAATAGGGTAAATGTTACAAATTTAGAGGAGGAACATCATGTATAGGTCAAGCAAACAAGTCAAGGTGTCTACACTATACGGTGATACAATACTATTGAATACAAATACAGGGGAGTACTTATCATTTAATGAAACCGGTCAGTTATTTTGGCAGGCTCTGATTAATAACAAAAATGAGGATGAGGCATTACAAACTTTGCTGGGGCAGATTGATGCTTCTCTAGATACACTTGAATCCTCTCTTGATAAATTTAAGGACAAGTTGCTTCAAGCTAATTTAATTGAGAAAATATAATGAAGAAATAAAGGAAACTAATTAGCCAAACTAACTCATCTCATTTTGGCATTGGTGGAATTCCAGAGGGGATTATGAGTGTTTTTCTAAGAAACCTATACTTCTGTGCAGTTACTACAACGGTTACTCCGGGTTGGGACTAAACCATTATAGTGATGTACTTACTTAACGCGCATAATTCGATAATAAACCCCAACTAGCAGCTTAAGTATTATGAGTTGGCTAGTTGGGGTTTAAAAGTGTAAGGATAATAGATACATGATTTAATAACTGTTTAACTTAAAAAACCGTCGTAACTTTTTAAAAATTGTTGTTCTACAAGTTTTTGGTAAAAATCATGCTTAGAATTAAGTTCCTTATGAGTACCTTCCCCTGTCACTTCACCCTGCTCCAATACAATAATCTTATGTGCATTACGTACTGTTGAAAGGCGATGTGCTATTAAAATTGTTGTACGACTCTCCATTAATAATTCTAAGGCTTTTTGAACTAAATATTCACTCTCACTATCTAAATGGGCAGTAGCCTCATCAAGCAACAATACATCAGGGTCACGTAAAATAGCACGAGCGATTGCCATACGTTGACGCTGTCCACCAGAGAGTTTAACACCACGTTCTCCTACCTGTGTGTTGTAGCCATCAGGCAGAGAATTAATAAACGAGGTAAGAGAAGCCTGTTCAACAGCCATGTGAATCTCTTTATCTGTTACGTCTTTTAAACCATAAATTAAATTTTCACGAATTGTCCCCGCCATTATGGGACTTTCCTGTGAGACATAGGCAATACGCCTACGCCAATCTGACAACTTCAAACTAGAAATCTTCATATCCCCATACGAGATCTCACCCGAACAAGGTTCATAGAATCGTTCAATTAGGGAAAAAATAGTCGTTTTTCCACTTCCACTCGGTCCTACTAATGCTGTTACTTTGCCTACTTCAGCATGGAATGATACTTTATTTAAAATGGGTTTATCCTTTTGATAAGAAAAATTAACATTATTAAATAATAATGGTTGGCGGTTAGATAAAAGGGGATAGTCCGATACTTGAACGCAAACGGATTCTGATTTTTTATTTAATATGTAGTTAATTCGCTCAGTTGCCCCCATCGCTTTTTGGAATTCCGTGTAAAATGAGGCCATTTGGGTAAATGGGAGAATAACCTGAAATATGTATAATATTATCGCTACTAGTTCCCCAGCAGTTAAAGTACCTGCAGTCACCCGGACACCACCATATCCTATTAATGTTACCAACATTGTAAGCATTACGGTCATTACTAGAGGTGAAACAATGGAGGTTAATTTTGCCTCCCGGAGCCCCTGATAGAATAGATTATTAATCCTTGTTTTCCCTTTTTTATTTTCCAATGCTTCCGCTTTAGAGGCCTTTACTAGTCGGATATCCGAGAGAACCCTACCCAGTTCAGATTGGAAATTCGCAGTTTCATCTTGTAAGGACATTGATACGGAATACATTTTTGTACCTAGTGGCCTAATAAGAAACAGCATCACGGGGGTAGCAATAATTAAGATTATAGTTATTCTCCAATCTATGAAAAACAACAAGGCAACTGCACCAAGGATAGATATAATACTAGAAAAGAAGGGAACAACGTGCATTGTAATAAAGTATTTAACAATGTTTGTATCATTTGTTACGCGACTCATTGTATCTCCCGAGGTATGTTGATCAAAAAAAGGAATCCCCAGAGTTAAAATGTGTGTCCATAAATCCTCACGTAGTTTGGAAATTATATATTGACCAACATAGGACATAGTATATATCGAAAAACCAGAGGTAATTGCTTGAATTAAAAAAACAACAATGATTGTTAAAATCTGTCCTAATTGGAAGTTAGCGTTGGACATAGTATCAACTAGATTCATTGTTATTAATGGAATTAACAATGAAAGGAGGGCTTCCCCCATACCGAACACTAAGGCTGCGATCATAATCCAATTTGTTGGACGTCTTCGTATTATAAGGTTCCAAAATCCTCTCCATTTGGATGTTTGATATGGATGCCCTTTCTTTTTATAATTGCTTTTCTTCATCCCCACCTCGATTTTCTCTCTCTGCATTTTATACCTCCCCCTTTTAACTCGATTTCCCATAATTCCCTTTTGTAGAGTTATGGCCAGTCTTATAAGCAATTTCCTTCCTTATATTTTGTTTACTATTTTATCATTTTCGATATCGATTAACATTAAAAATCCAATAATGTAATAAAATAGAAAGGCAAGAGGTACCCATAATTAGATTATTATTTTACTAATTTATAAAATGCTGCAAGGATAAATTCTAGATTAGTCCATAGATTAAAGTTGACAACCTTCATTTTGATCCCAGCTGCTCACTCGTATGTCTCTAAATTTTCTATTTTCCACTTTTATACTCCTTTTGTATTTATCCCCCTATTATACTATCAAAAACGTTCGTAAAAATGTATGTATTTCAAAGAACGTTCGTAATTTAATTTTAAACTTAAACGAACATCAAAAGGGCTAGATTTCTAATCAAAAGGAAATGACCGTAAAAGTAAACTTTTACGGACGTGCGCTTTGCGAACTGTTTGTTTGTGTTTACTTTTTACAGAAAAAAAGGTAATTAAAGGATGTTGAAATTATGCTCGTTCATAAAAGAGAAAAGTTCCAAATTATTGTTAATTAATTAGTTTGCGATTTTTTACTTCCTTTAATCAACCTCATGGTAAATACTTCCGAAGTGGTCCGCTGTTGCTATGATAGTAAACCATTATAAGTATTTACTTGTTTTTTGAAAAATAGTCAGTTATACTGATTATATATTCAACTGATTAATATAAGGAGGTGAGGACTTAGATGAATAAGTGGAATCAATCTTATGGTTTTTTACTTGGAAAGGCTCTTCAACAAATGGAAAATAAGTTTGCTGAAGGACTGGTTCCTTTTAACATCAATTCAAGACAATATGGCGTTCTTTTATTTATTGAGGAAAACCCATACTCGTCTCAAAAAGACATATCGGACAACCTACAAATTGATCGAACGACGATGGTCAGTCATATTGATCATTTGGAAACGTTAGGATTTGTGGAGAGAACCAAGAACCCTAATGACCGAAGATCTTATAGTCTTTTAATTACGGAAAAAGGAAAGGAAGTACTGCGTTCACGTTGGGAATTTCTAACCGATGTAGAATCAGAAGTTTTAACGCCTTTAAATCAGCAAGAAATACAATTGCTGAAAGACTTTTTGATTAGAATTTGGAAGTCACTATAGAAAACGGGAGGTTATACCAAATGAACGCACTCGATTATTTTAATGCACGTCTTCAAGCGACTATAAGCCCCATGGATTACATAAAAGCAAAGGAAGTGAATCCGGAACAATACTTTTTAATTGATGTTAGGAATGGTCCTGCTCATGTAAGAAGTGTAACGATTAAAGATGCCCATGTTATACCCGAACAAGAATTAGATAATCGTTTAGATGAGATTCCCAAGGACAAGAAGATTATCGTGTATTGTTGGGATGTTTGGTGTAATACAGCTGCTAAAGTTGCCAAATCTTTATTGGAACAAGGGTATGACGTAAAAGAGTTAACGGGGGGAATTGCCGCATGGCAGGAAATGAACTTTCCAGTTTCAACATCCACTCCAGATAATTCTCCAGCCAATCATTGTGGGTGTTGATTTACGTGGAAAAGAATATAAGGTATTGGGTTGGAGTGGCTTCTCGCGACCATGTAATGAAGGGCGTTCAAGGTGGTTTTGCTCAACTTTGTCATGGTAAGGAAGCTCCTTTAAAAAAGATGAAGACGGGCGATTGGATCATTTATTATTCTCCAAAGGTACAGCTTAATGAAAGTACTCCCTATCAAAAATTTACAGCTTTAGGACGAGTTGTTGATGATCATATCTTTCAATTTGATATGGGAAATGATTTTATACCCTTCCGAAGAAAGATAGATTTTATGGAGTGTACAGAAACATCTATTCATCCTTTAATTCCACAGCTCTCTTTTATTAAAAATAAGAAGTATTGGGGTTATTCGTTTCGATTTGGCCATTTAGAAATAAGTGAAGATGATTTTAAAGTCATTAAAGAAGAAATGACAGAGATGAAAGGAGATTAGACTGTTCTAATCTTCTTTTAACTTTTTGGCAATACATGAGTAATACGGACAATTTTATAGCTTCATGTACCTATACAGTTATATAGTTGAACCCTTGTTAAAGGTACGACAAGGGCTGTTGTGGTAGGTGTGGGGACGTTTTCCATTTCGAAAGAAAGCTTGAAAATAGAATAAAAAGATATTCGTTTAAGGGGAAAAGAAATAAACTAGCAACAAGGAGATTTGTGGCAAATGTAGGGGTTACTCCCACAACCCTATAGTAGGTGTTGCAATGAAAATAAAGAAAAATAGAGTCATGTCCTGTATTGAACTTCTAATACTTGGACAGTTTTGTTTTGTGGTAATAAATGTAACCTATACTATTCAACAATCGGGCCATTTTATTTGGAATTTAGGAGTGAAGAAATGAATAATTTTTTTACAGCATTAACTTATGTAAATAAAATGATTTATGATTCGAATCACTTAACTGTAAAGTCAGTTCAAGAAGAGAAGCAAAATTCTAAGTATGGTGCTGGCACCTTTCAATTATCTTCTAAAACAGTTCGCTTCAGAGTTGCGAATATAACCCCTACTAAAGTAGGGCAGTTTGTTGCATTGTGGGAAAAGGACGAAAATAATAAAAATCAACCCTACTTATATGAGGAAGCCCCTGATTTATTAGTTATAACGACCTTTAAAAATGAAAAGGAGTTTGGTCAATTTATTTTTCCAAAAGAAATTCTTTTAAAACAGAACATTCTTAGGTCTACTTCAACAAAGGGCAAAATGGCCATAAGAGTTTATCCTAGCTGGGATAGTCCGAGTAGTAAACAAGCGATGAAAACTCAAAAATGGCAGTTACCCTATTTTGTTAATATGTGTAATCCGAACAAATTACCTTTAGAAAAAATAATAGAACTGTATGCTCTTTAATCCTCTGCAATCGGGTGATATTGTTGTATTCCCTTTAGATTTAAATAACTTTATTGTTTTATTTTTAGGATAGAAAAAGTGTATGACATGAAAATTAAACAACTTTATTATCGCCAATCACTGTAAATACTCATTAAGAAGACCCCATAGATTAGGGGTCTTTTTGTTTCTATCGATAGCATCTATTACGTTAAATAACCCTGTATGTGATATACATTGATAAACATTTAAAAGTTAATGACAAATAATAACTAAAATGTTAATTTTATATTACTGGGGAGAGGAGGTTATAAAATTGCCTGAACTTGAGTTGTACAATGTTATTTGGTTATTTGTTGTTATTTTTATGCTCCATGACTTTGAAGAAATCATTACGGTTGAAAAGTGGGCAAAAGCTAAAGGGAAAAAGGTTAAATTACATAATAATTGGATAAGAAGTAAAATTTGGAGCCTTTGGAACATAAGTTCATATACCTTTGCCAAAAGGGATATTTTTATCTTTTTATTTATGGCTATCATTACTTTTATTAAAGCTCTTTATCTAGAAAGCTATTGGAGTTCAGTTTTATTCGTGAGCTTTCTTATATTTGTATTACTACATAATCTTATACATATTTTACAAACACTAATTATCAGAGCATATACTCCAGGTTTATATACAGCTATTCTTTTAGTGACGCCCTATACAGTTTATATATTATACCGATTAAGAGATGCCTCTCTTATCTAAATAGATAAAAAACATGATTAATTATGAAAAAGCCATTGAATGTATACATCCAATGGCTTTTCTCCCGATAATGCGTGTTATGGTGCGACAAGAAGTCGCTTCTATATAGTGTGGCTTACGCCACTAGTTTAGACGCAAAAACTATCCCCATCCAAAACTGCGTGACTAGTAATAGGTACGTAGGTTGCATGCGGAAATGCGGAAACAGAGAGTCAGCGCACGGCTCAGAACACTGCTAGGGGAAGGTGAGTATGGTGAACGCAAGTGAAGGTTTATAAGCTTCGTAAACGTTAGCTCAAGATAGTGCCCAGATTGGCTTGAGTATTGATAAGAGGAAAAGCAAATTCATAACGTTGCTGTGACGCGTCCCGTATCTTGCCCGGAGTAAAGAACCCACCTAACCTCATCATATCTATAGGATGCGGAACTTGGTAAGCCCTATGTCATCTGCGGAAGCAGTAGGATGACTGTAAAGTCAAACGATGTGACAGAGGGTATAGGATATGGAAAAAAGCGAAAGCCGTTAGTCTGAAAGGGCACAGGAAAGCAAAACATTGTATAACTGAACGGATACTGTCAAATCTATTACTCTACTTATGACAGACTCGAAAGAGAGCCGACTTTCCATAGGTCTTCAACACGAAAATAAATTTGTGGCTATCTTCAGATGAAAAGGAGCGTGTTGTTATGAATACCTCGATACGAGCGTCGGCGCATGCTTCGCATATAAGTTGGCAATCTATTGATTGGAATGCCGTACAAAAATATGTAATGAAGTTACGACAGAGAATTTATCGTGCCGAACAATACAAACAACAAAGGAAAGTACGAAAGCTACAACGTTTACTCCTCCGGAGTAAAGCAAATCTATTACTATCTATTCGCAGAGTGACACAACAAAACAAAGGCAAACGTACATCTGGGGTAGATGGTTATACAGCGCTACACGCAAATGAGCGTTTAACACTTTTCCATCGAATGAAGAAACAGAGTGTGTTCCTACACCGACCACATCCGGCTAAAAGGACATTTATTTTAAAAAAGAATGGAAAACTTAGGCCTCTAGGAATTCCTACTGTAAAAGATCGTGTCTATCAGAATATGATTAAAACAGCTTTAGAACCCCAGTGGGAAGTTCACTTGGAGCCAAGTTCATATGGTTTTCGTCCTAAAAGAAGTACACACGATGCCATTAACAACCTCTTTAATAAGCTTAATACAAATAGTAATAAGAAATGGGTATTTGAAGGGGATTTTCGCGGATGTTTTGATCATCTTCATCATGGGTGGATTATGAAACAGGTTTCTAATTTTCCAGGTTCACACCTTATTAAAAAGTGGTTGAAGATGGGATACGTAGAACATGAAGTATTTCATCCTACCAAAGAAGGTACTCCGCAAGGAGGCGTTATCTCTCCTCTGTTAGCTAATATTGCTTTATGTGGCATGGAAAAAGAAATAGGTATTATATACAAACCTACCTATAAAAGTGGTTCAGGTTATAGGATTGACCCTAAATGTAAGATAGGACGTGTTCTTTATGCCGATGACTTCGTCATCGTATCTGAAACAAGAGAACAAGCTGAGTCTATGTATCAGAATTTAAGTCCGTATCTGAAAAGACGTGGACTTGAACTGAGTCGAGAAAAAACAAAGGTCACCCACATTGAGCATGGTTTTGACTTCCTGGGTTTTTCGATTAGGCAATACAGAACCCAACAAGGTAATAAACTATTCATTAAACCTAGTAAAGACAGTGTAAAGAAAGCTAAGAGTAAAATCAGAGAAACGTTTCATTTGATGAGAGGAAGACCTGTTAAAGAGGTCATAGATGTATTAAACCCTATTATAAGAGGATATGGTCAGTACTGGAAACCTGTAGTAGCCAAGAAAACGTTTAGCCATATGGATAACTATATTTTTTCGAAAGTAAAGAAACATCTTAGACATCTGCATCCAAGAAAACCAATGGAATGGATAGCTAAACGATACTTTAGGAAGCCCCATCATGGGGGAGAAAATAGATGGATTCTTACATGTCCTTTAACAAAGGTACAATTATTAAAGATGTCTTGGATTAAAATTGTGAGACACGTCATGGTGGCTTATAAGAACAGTCCGGACGATCCTTGCCTAAAAGAATATTGGATGCAACGAGACCGCAAGGTCTTTGATGCTGAAAATACTTTTGACAGAATGAAACTCGCTAGAAAGCAAGGATATCGTTGTGCGTTGTGTAAACACACTCTTCAAAATGGGGAAACAATCATTGTTCACTGTTTTAAAAATACTAAAGGGACAATAAATAAGCTCGTACATAAACCTTGTATTAAATAAGTTGTGGTTATTCGGATAAAGGAAGGCTTGAGCCGTATGAGTTGAAAGGCTCACGTACGGTTCTTAGGGGAGTTGGGGGCAGTGATGCCCCCTGCTTACCCGACGTAAATAACTTTACGGTTGTTTTAAAATATTTTATCCGTATTGCTCCATAATTATCTTTCATAATTAAATCTAGAGCTTTTCCCCTTTTCGAGAAAAGTACGGACCACACCATCCCGTTTCGTGTGTCTTTACATAAGTCCAGTTAAAGTCCTTATTCACAACATAAATATCCGTTTCATCTATTATGTCATTAGCCGTCATCCTAGATGCTTCTTTAACCATTAACGCATAATCAGAGTGCTGATAGAAAATATAACAGGTATCTTTTGGTTCATTATTAAATGCTTTTTCAGCTTCCTCTTCCTTTAAAGCTTTCTTTTTATCATAACTAAATATATGCCATAAATAGCCACAGGAATCCTTAGTATCATATAAAAAGATGGATTTTTTTTCTTTTTCACTCATATGATTAGCAAAATTGTTTTCCCATTGCTTCCGTAAATATCCTCCCCATTTTGGTATTTCCGTTACCTTAACCTTTTTCTTTTTAAGTATATCTACTAGTTCCATATATTCCTCCAAAAGTATAAACTAAGACCCACACTAATTTGTTATCCTATTCAACAAACGTTCTATTTTCTTAAGGATATTTCTACGTCAGGATGCCCCATTTAAACAACTTCCTTTTAATGATTGTCCTTTCTTCCATTCACCCATTAAACGCCACTAAGTACAACATTTCAGCCCCATAAATGAAGGTTTATTAGTTCTGATAAAACGTCATTAAGTCCTTTTTTAAGACCATATTGGCTTAATAACTTGAATAGATTTACCATACGATAAAATTTCATACAAACAACTTTTATATAAGTCTCTTTCTATATATAATAATACAAACATGGAATAATTTTACAAAAATATCAATTTTACCACAGGAAGGAGTTATTTATGAGTAAACCAGAGCTTAATATAACCCTTGTCATTGGACCGAATTGCGATATGGAGTCTCTTGCCATGCGTTTAGCACTTGAATATTTTGGCGCCAGAGTCCATGTTCATTATATTGGCAGACCCAATGATTTAATTGATGTATTGTCAGGGAAAGATAGGGCTGTAGATACGGATTACTTAATTCTAAATTTCCATGGGGATGAGGGAAGGTTTTGCATGCCAGAATTAGATCCTTCCATTTATGAAGAAGGTGAGCCCCAGGGAGAATTTTTTGAGGTTAAACACGTTAATCAGTATGCAAGGGTCAAAGGATTGCACATTATCGCTTCTGGATGCACATTGGGAGCAGAATCACTTGCAAAAGCCTTCCTTGAAAATGGCAGCCATTCTTATATGGCACCAGTTGATTACATAGATGGGAATGCGAATTTAATGTTTGTGATCAAGTTCTTCTACGAAATAATAAATAATAAACGAGGTCAGAAGGAATCTTTCCAAATTGCAAAATCAATAGACCAAGAAACAAATATATATACAAGATTTATGAGTGAATAACTCTATTCTTGTATTTTGAGGTTAGGTTATCTAGCTGACGATAATACATTTTATGTAAACTAAAAACAAAGTTCTTATGTCCTTCTTTAAGTCTCCTATATTGAGTTCAATTTGAATAAAAGTTACAATTAAGTCCTTTTTTGTTGTAACTAACCTTCATTTCTTACGTATAAAAGGTACTACACAATGAAAGATTGGGATAGAAAAAGAATACTCTTTTGAAACAATTTAATTATTTAATATAAGTATATTACCTTATGGAAATAGTGGCATTATGAGGAATAAATGTTTATCAAAAAAGGGGTTATTTTTAATTAGGTACAAGAGTTAGGTTACTATATAGGAGGTAAGCAGTATATGAGGTGGATACTTCTTTTAATTGCCGGATGGATCATATTAGTAGTGGGTCTTTTCCTAGGTTCTCTTTCTGGCACAATTGCCGAACAACAATTCAATGTATCAAGAAATATTAGGTTGTTCATTCAAGGGATTGTAATGAGTGGGCTGGTGGTTCCAACTATTCTGTATTTGTATCAGCGTGTCTATCAGCTTACGGGTATAAAACCGAAAAAGCCGGTCTATTCATGGAAAAAAGCTTATCACTTTATAACAGGAGTCCTTCTGGCTATTACGCTCGCTTCATTAGGCTTTATCATTGCCTATTCTCAAGGATGGATTACCATTGAACAATGGTATACACCTAATTATTGGCTCACGGCGCTACTGATAAATATGGTCATCGCCTTCCTTTATGAAGCTTTGCCAGAGGAATTAGCATTACGAGGGATAATATATGACGTATTACGTCATCGATTTGTCGCTTGGCTAGCTGTATTAGTTCAAACTCTGCTATTCTTATCCGTCCCTATAGTAGTGAATCAGATTCAAGCTGCTGTTGGACTTGCTCCTGGAAACTCTATTAACCTTTCTTATATTATATTAATCCTATGCTTTGGAATATGTCTACAGTTACTTCGTCTTTGGACAAAGAGTCTCTGGACAACAATGGGATTTCATCTCACCTATTTAGAAATTTCTAGATTTGTCATTTCTCCAAATGGATATGACGTTCCTCCCATTGTAACCTACCACGAATCAGTGCTAGGACTTGGTGGTTTATTTATTTCTTTCTGCATGATTATTATGGGGGGAATCATTGTATCACTCCTTATATTAGGCGTGAAGCGATTTATGCGGAAGAGTTCAAATTCAACCCAAAGTTCACTTTTATAAAGTAATATAAAACAGCACTAAATCAGATAATTAGGTGCTGTTTTGTTCTTCCTAGAATCAACATTATGGTGCGACAAGAAGTCGCTTTTATATAGTGTGGCTCACGCCACTAGTTTAGACGCAAAAGCTATCCCTGTCCAAAACTGCGGGCCTGGTAACGGGCTCGTGGATTGCATGCGGAAATGCAGAAACAGAGAGTCAGTGCACGGATCGGAACACTGCTAGGGGAAGATGAGTATGGTGAACGAAAGTGAAGGTTTGTAAGCTTCGTAATGATTAGCTCAGGATAGTGCATAGATTTGCCTGGGTATTGGTAAGAGGAAAAGTAGATTCATAATGCTA
>NZ_FOXX01000014.1:75221-94466 GCF_900115845.1 Priestia endophytica DSM 13796
ATTCGGATAAAGGAAGGCTTGAGCCGTATGAGTTGAAAGGCTCACGTACGGTTCTTAGGGGAGTTGGGGGCAGTGATGCCCCCTGCTTACCCGACTTAACTAACCTTGTATATTATAGCTTAAAAAATAGAAAGAACTAACCCCATGGGCGTAAGGTAGTCTTTTCTTATAAATAGAGTAGTCGAGGATTACTTATATATAAACCTACATCTTGTATGTAGGTTTTTGGGTTTTGTTAAAGAATATCGTTCATTTCTTGGTAAAACTACACAGGTTCTTTAACGCTATTCAAGTGTTTTTAAATCTTATTCATCGGACAGTCATATCTTTAGGTATAAAATTCAACGAACAGTTATATTTATATCCAAAAAAAAATAGATTAGATAGAGTGACAAAAAGGACTTTTAAGTATGAATAACAAACGAGAATCTGTAGAACAAATAGGGCTGATAAAAAAGTAAAGAGAGGGAAACTAAATGAAAAAGATTACAATGGGCCAAAGTAACAACAGCTTCTCCAAAACTGGACTGCGCAAAATGCGTGACGTGCTGGCACGGCATGTCGAGTCCGGAAAGATTCCTGGGCTCGTCGCCCTGGTCAGCCGGTACGGTGAGACGCATGTCGAAGCGATTGGAAAAATGCGCTATGACGGTGGGGCGCCGATGCGTCGGGACACAATCTTCCGGATGGCCTCAACATCCAAGCCGGTTACAATTGCGGCGGTGGCGGTCCTGCTCGACGAATGCAAGCTGCATCTGGACGACCCAGTAGACACATGGCTGCCCGAACTCGCCGACCGGCAGGTGCTGAAACGACCTGACGGACCGCTGGACGAAACCGTGCCGGCGCGGAGGCCGATCACTGTACGGGATCTGATGACCTCCACGTTCGGGCTCGGAGTGGATCTGACGTTGATGGGCTCCCCGATCCAGAACGCAATCTTCGAGGTGGGAATATACGACACTCCCTTGAAGGAATTGCCCGAGCCAGATGAGTGGATGCGCCGTCTTGGCACACTCCCACTGAGCTACCAGCCCGGGGAGCAGTGGCAGTACCACGTCAGCAACGAAGTGCTCGGTGTGCTCGTTGCCAGGGTCACGGGTCAGACATTCGAGACGTTCCTGCGCGAACGCATCTTCAATCCGCTGGGGATGAAGGACACCGGTTTCTACGTGCCCTCCAACAAGATTGACCGGCTGCCACCCGCCTTCAACCCCGATCCGCAGACCGGAGAGTTCATCGTGTGGGACGAGACCAAAGGCGGCCGCTACAGTAAACCTCCAGCGTTCCAAGCAGGTGGGGGTGGGTTGGTCTCAACCGTCGATGACTACCACGCCTACTTTCAGATGTTGCTAAATCAAGGGGTGCATGGGACCAAACGAATCCTGTCTCGGCCTGTCGTTCAGCTGATGACCACCAATCGTCTCACACCCGAGCAACAAGCATATCGAGACGACTTAGCCAAAAACAACGTCCATTTGTCGCATGGCCAAGGGCAGCACGGTGGCTGGGGCTTTGGAATGGCTGTGCGCACCTATCGCGGCGACTACGCATCCATCGGCCAGTTCGGCTGGGACGGGGGAACCGGCACCACGGTGTACGCTGATCCGGACAAACAGCTCACCGGAATCCTGCTCACCCAGGTCGGGATGTCCACTGCGGATTCGGCGCGGCTTATCCACGATTTCTGGACCATGATCTACCAGGCAATCGAAGACTGACACCGAGCCCGCGGTTCGTCGTTCGTTTAAAAAAGGCCGGTGAAATTCATCAACCTTATTGGGGTAAAACCAGGACGTGACGCGGAGTTGGTTGGGAGGAGTGGAAGTGAGCAAGGTCATGCCCGCAAGTCCTTGATGGCCTATTCAAAGCTTGCAATCACCGATATCCAGCAGGGATATAACAAAAATAATCACCATTTAATTACATCTACATTGTGGGGGGCAGCTTTGCTGGCACTACCCAAAGAGAGTATTGAAGCCGTACGTTGAATGAACAATCATTATCTTTCACGATATGACTTTCTTATAGATCTTTTGCAAGTCAATGAACTTTCCTCTAAGACGTTACAATCTGTTACCTGTCCCACATTGATTATGCATAGTAAGAATGATAGTGCTGTACCTTTAGAACATGCTTATTTCGCGCATAGCCAAATTGATCAATCAGAGATGTGTTTACTTGATTCTTTGGGCCATCTCATTTGGCTGGGAGATAAAGCGAAAGAAGTAAATAAAAAAGTAGTATCATTCCTTTGTAGGGAATAATACTACTTTTTTCATTCATCGAATCATTTACAATCCATTAGTTTTAAGTCAATCAAAACATAGATTGAAAGTGAAATATTTAGCCAAGAAGAATTTTTTCTTCTGCATAACGAATCTTTGACTGTCTATTTGCACGAATAGCAAGGACAAAACCGATTGTAAGAGGTCCTACTCTTCCAATAAACATCATAATGGTAATAAGAATGCGTCCTGCAGGACTTAAATCTCCCGTAAAGTTAGCACTTAATCCAACCGTACCTGAAGCAGAAACGGTTTCAAACAAGAGTGTAGACATGTCTACTCCTTTTTCCGTGATGGTTAGTAAAAAGAAAATCACGAATATAAAAATAATTCCTGAAGTAGCAATAGCAAAAGCTCTATAAACGAGAGATTTAGAGATTCTACGTTGAAAAATATTAATATCTTCTTTGTTGGTGAGTACTACCCATAAAGCTAACAATATGACAACAAAGGTCGTGATCTTAATTCCGCCACCGGTTGAACCTGGGGCTGCTCCGATAAACATAAGTCCCATCATATAGACTTTTGAACTTAATGTTAGCTCCCCTATATCTAACGTATTAAAACCAGCTGTACGAGGAACGACTCCTTGAAAATAAGCTGCCCACCATTTATCCCCCATACTTAATTCACCTAAAGTATTAGCGTTATGATATTCTAAACCAAAAATCACGAATGTGCTCACGATATTAAGTAGAATGGTCGAAGCCAATACAATTTTAGTGTGAAGAGAAAACTTTCTTATGTTTCGTTTCTCCAAAATATCTGCAATGACAAAAAATCCAGTTCCACCTATTATGAAAAGAAATGTAATGACAAGATTGACGGTTGGATCCCCGACCCATTTACTTAAGTTATCGGGTTCCAAGCCAAATCCTGCGTTGTTAAATGCAGATATAGAGTGAAATATTCCATAATAAATCGCTTTTCCCCAACTCATCTCTTGTGACCAACGAATGGCTAGGATCAGGGCTCCAATAGCTTCTACGGCCAATGTAATCAGCACAACACGTTGAACTAAAGCGATAACTCCTTGTAGAGAAAATGCATTTAAAGATTCTTTAAGGATTAACCTTTGTTGTAATCCAATTTTCTTACCTAATATGATAAACATAAGGATCCCAATGGTCATAAAACCCCATCCACCTACTTGAATGAGTACAAGTAAAATGATTTGTCCGAATAAAGTAAAGGTCGTTCCTGTGTCTACAACAGCTAATCCCGTTACACACACGGCAGAAGTGGCTTCAAAAAGAGCATCGATAAAGCTTAAGTGATGTCGGTCACTTGTAGCCGCAGGGATCATTAATAAGCCTGTTCCTAGCAATATTAAGCCTAAAAATCCCGAAAATAGAATAGTTGCGGGTTCCAGTTTCTTTATCTTATTCCTTTTGCGTGATTTATAAAGTAGCATATTAAATTCCTTTCAAAGTGTTTTAAATAAAGGTTTAACTGATAGATTCCATCGTGGCAAAGGAGATCTTTAACCGTATCGCTCCTAACATCATGAAAAACGTAAACACTAGTACGAGGAATTAAATATATGTTGCATTCATCTTACACACCTTCTTTTTCAAATCGCGCAATGTCTTGATTATGTCCCATCACAATTAAAACATCATCTTTATAAATGATTTCTTCCGCAGCAGGAGCAACCATAAATCTTCCGTGACGTTGAATTCCCACGATGTTACATCCGTACTCTGATCGTACGTTGAGTTCTTCCAAGCTATGATAATCCAGCTTGTTTGTTGCCACAATTTCTACAATGCTGTACTCTTTGGATAACTCAATAAAATCGATCATTTTATCGGAAGTAATATGGTGGGCAATCCTTTTGGCTACATCCCGTTCCGGATGGATCACTCGGTCCACTCCAATCTTTTCAAGCACTTTTGAGTGGTATTCATTTTGCGCTTTTGCCCATACTTTACGAACTCCTATATCTTTTAATAGCAATGAGGTTAAGATACTGGTTTGCATATCATTCCCAAAAGAAACGAAAGCATGATCGACATTGCCAACCCCCAGCTTACGTAAAACCGTTTCGTCGATTGAACTTGGACAAACGGCGTGCGTTGCATAATTCGCATGCTCACTAACTCTCGACTCGTCTGTATCTACGGCTAATACTTCAATACCCATATTATAGAACTCTTTAACGAGAGTTGAACCAAAACGCCCTAAACCAAATACGGCAAATAATTTCTTCATTATAATTCTTCCTTATCATGTTTTCATTAGTATTTGTTGTTTAGCATAAAAAACACAGAAATATACATTTAACGGCAAAAAGACCACAGAGGAGCCCCCTGCGGTCATATCATTCTTCCATCACAAGTTTCACATCCTCTCCCTAACGCTTACGAAGTTAGCTGTCGGATTCGGGTCAAGAAGTAACCCTACCTTTATTTACATAAAGGATTCACCCCAAGTAACAGAAAAAGCTGTTACAAAATTGGTTTCCCCGTTCCATACGGATTCAGCGATCAAGATGATTTATAAATTTATGAAAGATATATTACTCTTGTTCTTTTATATTGTAAAGACTAAAATATCGTCTATTGCTACTATACTAAATTTTAATCTATATATCCTTAAGTGAATAATTAGAAGTTAAAACGTCCATAAAAGTATACTTAAAAAAGAAAAAGTGCAAATCCGTTGTCATGTAACGGTTTTGCACTTTTCTAGTATCGATATTTATGTTTTATGTATATTCAAAACAAATGACTGCTTTTCTTAGTTCTTTATTAAAAAATAAGTATATACGATCCGCCCCATAAGCTTGAAAGTAGTAACCTGTAACAAATCCAATATACGTAAATGGATGACCTTTTTCATCTTTTGGTACATGCAATAAATTCGTGTAGTCGAAAATTTCGTCCTCATTATCGCAATCCTCTAATAATTCTTGTCCTTCTTCGGCCATAAAACGTAAATCATCTAGAACTCCATTGATTTTAGGATAATCTAATCCCCAGCCACTTGTCTGCTTTTCAGCGAACTCTTGTTCTAATTCTTCTATAGATGTAACTTCTTTTGTGTAGCGAGAATAGGGATAAATCTTCCCATTACGCTTGAAAAATTCTTTGCGGATTTCGTAGTCCTTTTCATTACGCGTATAGGCTTCCTCTAAAGTTTCGGAAGGATCCTGCTCAATCTCAAAATAATTCCAGTCTGCCTCAAATTTATACTTTCCTTCAATGACATTAAAGCCTAACGTATCCTCTTTCGTAAACCTCGTATGGAATGACGGGGTAAAATCACCGACACACCCTTCATGAATTTCCTTTGCTGACACAATATGTAGCCACTCATCCCATTCTGGTTCTATACATTTCAAGTTGATAGAACAAATGGGTAAAAAGTGTTTTTTATGCTGCTCTAAATTATCAACAAATACTTCTTCATAAGAAGGAAATGGTTTAATAAATTGTTTAGGAATGTTCATCTCTTTTCTCCTCTTTTATGGGTCTTTATGAATTTAATAGTCCCATTTATCCCCATCTGTAATCCACTTGTTTTCATACAAATCAAAGAAAGGATCATAATCATGAAAACTAAAATAAGCAGGTAGTGAAACACTTTTACCGTTAGCTTTATTCCAACAATCTGCAAACCATTCTACAATCACTTTTGTTTCAGCTTCAGATATGGGATAGTCAGCCTCTTCATAGAACGTCCAAAATTCATCTTTTTTCTCATCAGGTATATGATAATATTCAATGTCCTCAAGTAAATTATAACTACCTGCAAAGATACTAATTTCATTTCCTTCATAAAATACTTCGCCAGCTCCTCTATCCATAGAAAACATAACAATGTCCAGTCCGAACGATTGAACAAATGCTGTAAAGTCTAATAGGTCAATTTTTTCGTAATAATTGAATGTAAGAGTTTCTTTGGTACAATGAATTAAGGCATCAGAATGTCTTTGAAGTCCTTCTTTTAATGAAGCAATATGATTTTCTATAGTAAACAAATTCTTCACTCCCTATATTAATTACACTGTATATGTATGTTAGACGTCTAACTCTTTTATTCTAGCTTTATACAAGTTGAACATCAATCCGTTTACTTAACCTCACGTTACTAAATAACATCTTTAGATACAAAAGCTTTTATTCTTATAACATGTTTTATGTTAACTAACTAATTATGTATAGTATATTTCTCATCCTTGCAGTTCCTTTATAGGGAAATTTTCAAAGAATTGGTTGATGGGTTCCTTTGATTCAACCATACTATCAATCTTTTTTCTATTCCTGTCGATAAAATCCTGGGCTTTTTTCTTCTTTAATAACTCATCAGCACTTGGTAATGAATCAATATTTTTAGATATAAAAGTACTCATTTCTTTTCTTGATATGGAAAAAGACTGATTGTCTACTTCAAAACTGTAACTTTGAGCATTGGGTACTAATACTGTCAAATAGATAGCATTATAAAGAAAATTCTTTTCTAGAGTCTTTTTACCATCAAACCAGTACTGTAAGATATCATCTTCTGATAAGGAGCCATCGTTATAACCATATGTTACTCTGAGTGACTTATTATCTAGATCTAATTCTTTCAACGTTTCTCCTCCAGGTAAGGATTGAACAATAGTCATTACCTTAGAATTATCGCCTACATAAGTTACACTATATTCTTTTAGGTGTTTCCCTTCAACATGAGAAATACTTGTAACAGATTCTTTTTGTGAACAACCTGTTACCCCTACAAAAGTGAACAAAACTAAAAGTGATAATACTTGAAAATATTTCATATGAACCTCCATTTGATTACTTAATTACCTCTATATGGATATTGTTTATGTTATAAGTGTATCGTAAATAAAACATCATTTAAAGAAATGGAAAAGTTTCTATAATTTAGCTTATATTAACTAGCTTTCTACATCAGATTTATGTACTTCTATATAGAAAAGATTATTTTTAATTGTTTTTTAATTCCTATTATGTAAAATTAAAGATGGAACTATTATTTGGTAAAAGGAAAGGATTGTCTAAAATTATTATTAAAAAACATTTATTAATGTATACATCTATTTTGGTGTTATCTACATCTATGCTTATGAATCAGAATGTTATTTCACCATTGTCATCTGAAGGAGCAAATAAGGATGTTGAAGTTCACCTAACAGCAGAAGAACAAAACCAAGCTGAAGCAAGGACTTATAACACTATGGGTAACGTTCCACTAGAGAATAGAGATGTTGAAATTCATATTACGGCAGAGGAACAAAACCAGGACGAACAAGAAAAGATGCTTAATACAGGAAACTTTTAATGAAAAAAGGGAGGGTTTAAGGTTTATAATAAAAACATTACTTCTCATAATAACAATTAAGAGGCAAAGCGAACCATCTGTTTATGTTCACTTTTTATGGAGTATAAAGATAATTAATGGATATAAGTGTTATACTCGTTCATAATAGAAAAAAGCGCCAACTCGTTTTTATTAAACAGGTTTGCGCTTTTTTTACTTCATGAAACATATTTTTAACTAGAAATTATTAATTTCATTTAAATTTAAGTCATGAAAAATGAATAGCTATATGTCATAAATATCCTTAAGACCGCCCAGTATCCATAGTGTATAACCAAGATTTAGCGATTAATTGCAAGCATCTTAAAGTTTTTGCACCCGAACCGGATGAACAATTTTCCCCACTGATTGAAGGTTTACTTTATATAATTTATTATTCAACCAACTGTCTCGCTTCCATAAACATCGTTTGGATAAACTTTTTCATGTTAATGCGGCTCTGGTTGCTTGTTTTTTCGTTTTTGTCTTCTAGCTCCAGCATTTTCTTGCGGACTTCCGAGAAATTAAAAAATGTGGAAGAATAGGCTTCGAATTTTGGATTCGTATAATCTGTCAATCCTAATGAAGCGATATGGATGAGCGCCTGGTGAAGAGCGCGGCGGACACGCTGCTCAGAAGCTTTCATTTCTTTCTGGATTTCGGCCTCTTTCGCTTGCTCTCCCAGCTTTTCAGCAGCGATGCCTGCAAAAATTTCCTTTAAAGATGGAAACATATAGGGAGAACCGAGTCTTTGCTTTTCATTTTGGAGGAATTCTAAAATTTTTAGTAAATCCTCGTTTCCTCTTTCCCCAATCATGCCTAAATCAGAGATTAAGGAACGTCCGGCTTCCATAATATTTTTTGTATGAGAGGAGGACACGAACGGAGACTTCGGGTGTCCTGTAAATAAGTTCAACGCCTCTTGAATGCCCTGGATTGATTGCTCCAACAGTATTCGCTTGTTTACCTTTTTTAATATTCCTGCAATTTCAAGATGGTTCAGTGGTTTTGTAATGTAGTATTCCGCCCCTAAACTATACGCCTCTCCAATCAGTTCCTTCGCTTCCACTTGTGAAATCATTACAAACTTTCCTTGAAATTCATCAGCAAGAGCTCGGATTGTTTCAATCCCATCCCTTATTGGCATTAGCAAATCAATTAAGACAACGTCTACTTTTTTTAAAGATAACAAGCCATTATCCACTAGTGATCCGTCCTCCACTTCTCCGACCACATTTCCTAAATCCTCGTCTTCAATCATATCTGTCAGCATTGCTCGAATGGCAGGATCGTCATCTATAATGAAATAATTCATCTCGTTAACCCTTTCTCTATCATCGCATTTATCGGAAGTTCTACGATGAATGTGGTTTCTTTATAGTTATCCATAAGCCTGATATGTCCTCCCCGTTTTTCAACAGTTTGTTTCACATATGATAAACCGATACCCGTCGAAGGATTTCCCACCGAATCAAATTTTGTTGTAAATCCTTCTGTGAAAATGACTTCCTTGAGCTTCGGTGCAATGCCGGGACCATTGTCACTGACGCAAAAATCCACGAATTGATCTTTCCTTTTCACATGTAGCGATATGTATCCCTCTTTTTTAATGGCTTCCACGGCATTGGCCAACAAATTATTGATTAATGATAATACCATATATACATGGTAGGGGGGATGGTCCCCATCTACATGCAAGGAAAATGAAACATCTTTGTGAAGGGCCTCTGCATATCGTCTATTGGACACGAACATGATGTTACCGAGCTGTTCGATATTCATATAATCCTGCAGGTTTTCGGAAGACATGAGTTCCGAAACCCCCGCATAAATCCGTTGGTTGTCCTTTTTGATCTCATGCACGAGACCGGCAATCTGCAGCGCCGTTTGCGCATCACGGCCGTTGTTCTCCCCTGATTTTAACAGGCGATAAAAAGCGTAACACATACGGGTGATTTCTTCCGCATTTTGCATCGTTTTCTTCAATTGAACCGATTCTTCATACAAATTTGAAATGAAAAGTAGCATTTTCTCCTTTTGCCTGCGCTGCTCTTCTTCTGCAAATTTTGCTTCTCTCAACTTGAAAATATTAAAAAAGCCGAGAACGAAAAAGCTTCGAATAAAGGCGATGAAAAAGAGTTCTTCAATGGCAAGCAAGGATATGTCCTGATTTGCCAAGAAAGAACGAATCGCCATTTCCGATCCGCTTGCAAAAAGTTCGATCATTACCCCTAAAAACCCAATCACAAACGGTTGATCGTGCCGTTCGTTCAATTTCGTCCAATGAAATACGAATGCGTACATGACGTAATAGAAAAAGGCGGGAAAATGAAGATACATCGCTTCCTCAACAGATATGTTTTGTATCCCAACAGCTAGCAAAAAACGAAAAACAAACACACTTATCCCTGTTAAAATGCCTAAAATATTCGGATGAATTCCTCTCTTCCACAGCAAAAACAAGAAAAAGACTGGCGTGCCCAAACTGACTCTGAATGTATCGTCGAATGGATAAAAATTGAATTCACCCGCAAGAGGCACCGCAATCATCATCAATGGTAAAATCCATATACGTTCTTTCAATACTGTCCCTCCTCAGGCCCTATATAAAAACATAACACAGTGTACTGAAATGATAAAAAAGAGGAAAGGGTTTTGACTGAGATTTTTTATTTTCTCATTTGCTCTTGTAGGTTTTAGTAGGTTTTAGTAGGACTGATTATAAACTAAGAATATCCTTAATAATGAAAGCGTTAACAATGGGCAACTAACATAAGGAGGAATTTAAATGAAAAAGTTTGGCTTAGCCACACAAATATTTATTGGACTTGCTTTAGGAATTGCTGTAGGAGCATTTTTTTATGGTAATGAAACAGCAACGGCTATTCTCCAACCAATTGGAGATATCTTTCTTCATTTAATTAAAATGATTGTTATACCTATAGTTATAGCTGCTCTAGTTGTTTCAATTGCAGGGGTAGGAGATATAAAAAAATTAGGAAAATTGGGTGGGAAAACTATTCTGTACTTTGAGATTGTTACTACCATTGCTCTTGCTGTAGGGCTATTAGCAGCAAACCTATTCCACCCAGGTACGGGTATTGATATGGAAAATCTCGAAAAAAGTAACATATCTACTTATGAAGAGACGGCTCAATCAAAAGAAGATGTAAGTATTGCGGACCAATTTGTTCATATTATTCCCAGTAATATCTTTCAATCTCTAGCAGAAGGTGATTTATTAGCTATTGTCTTTTTCTCTGTGTTATTAGGTATAGGAGTCGCTGTTGTTGGAGAAAAAGGAAAGCCTGTGCTAAGTTTTTTTGATGGAATATTAGAAGCTATGTTTTGGATTACAAACTTAGTTATGAAATTTGCTCCTTTCGGTGTATTTGCTTTAATTGGAGTGAATGTAGCAAAGTTTGGCATTGGCTCTCTTGTTCCTTTAGGGAAATTGGTACTTGTCATCTATTTAACGATGTTCTTTTTCGTATTCGTTATATTAGGATTCATTGCGAAGATAGTAGGTGTAAATATCTTTGTCATGATGAGAATTTTAAAAGATGAATTAATCCTGGCTTTTACGACGGCTAGTTCCGAGGCTGTACTTCCTAGGTTAATAGAAAAAATGGAGAAGTTTGGGTGTCCCAAAGCTGTCACTTCTTTAGTTATTCCAACAGGATACACATTTAATTTAGATGGGTCATCTATCTATCAAGCTATTGCAGCTGTATTTATTGCCCAAATGTATGGCATTCATTTATCTCTAGGAGAGCAAATCACCCTTTTATTAGTCTTAATGTTGACTTCTAAAGGAATGGCTGGTGTTACTGGGGCTTCATTTGTTGTAGTGTTAACGACACTAAGCTCCATGGGACTACCATTAGAAGGTATGGCTTTTATAGCCGGTATTGATCGTATTTTAGATATGCTTCGTACCTCTGTAAATGTAGTGGGAAATGCTCTAGCCTCCATTGTCATGTCCAAGTGGGAAGGCGGATTTGATCAAGAAAAAGCAAAACGTTACACAGCATCCCTAAAAAAAACACATGTAGCATAAGGAGAGAACAATATGGAAAAGCAAAAAGAAATGAAAGAAGAAGTGCGATTTGAAAAAGATTTTTTAGGCACAAAAGAAGTATTAGGTACAGCATACTATGGCATTCAAACACTTCGGGCGTCAGAGAACTTTCCGATCACAGGATATAAAATCCATGAAGAGATGATTAAAGCACTAGCAATAGTAAAGAAGTCAGCAGCACTCGCGAATATGGATGTAAAGCGTCTTTATGAAGGGCTTGGAAAGGCCATTGTTCAAGCAGCAGATGAAGTGTTGGAAGGAAAATGGCATGATCAGTTCATTGTCGATCCCATTCAAGGTGGAGCAGGAACCTCAATGAATATGAACGCAAACGAAGTCATTGGAAATAGAGCGCTTGAAATTTTAGGTCATCGAAAAGGAGAGTATATTCATTTAAGTCCGAACTCTCATGTGAATATGTCTCAGTCCACAAACGATGTTTTTCCAACGGCTATTCATATCTCAACCTTGAAAATGCTGGAGAAGCTTTTAACAACAATGGAATATATGCATATAGAGTTCAAGAAAAAAGCCGTTGAATTTGACTCTATTATTAAAATGGGACGCACACACCTTCAAGATGCCGTACCGATTCGACTTGGTCAAGAGTTTGAAGCCTATAGTCGTGTGCTTGAGCGAGATATGAAGAGAATTAAACAATCTCGTCAACATCTTTATGAAGTAAATATGGGGGCAACGGCCGTGGGGACAGGATTAAATGCGAACCCAAAGTACATTGAATCGGTTGTTCAACATTTAGCACGTATTAGTGAGTTACCTTTAGTGACAGCAGACCATCTCGTGGATGCAACGCAAAATACAGATGCTTACACAGAAGTGTCAGCAGCCCTTAAAGTATGTATGATGAATATGTCTAAAATTGCAAATGATCTTCGTTTAATGGCATCTGGACCTCGAGCAGGATTAAATGAAATTAATTTACCGGCACGTCAGCCTGGTTCATCAATTATGCCTGGAAAAGTGAATCCCGTTATGCCGGAGCTTATTAACCAGATTGCATTCCAAGTCATCGGAAATGATAATACGATTTGTTTAGCTTCTGAAGCCGGTCAACTTGAACTTAATGTGATGGAACCTGTCCTTGTCTTTAACTTACTTCAATCCATTAGTATTATGAACAATGGTTTCCGTTCCTTTACTGACTATTGCCTAAAAGGTATCCAAGCCAATGAAGATCGTATGACAGAATATGTAGAGAAAAGTGTTGGTATTATTACAGCTGTTAACCCGCATCTTGGGTATGAAACAGCAGCGAGAATTGCAAGAGAAGCTATTTTAACAGGTAAATCTGTTCGAGAGCTTTGCTTACAACATGATGTCTTAACAGAGGAAGAGCTGGATGTCATATTAAATCCATTTGAAATGACGAAACCAGGAATTGCTGGAGAGTCTTTGCTATAGTTTGAAAAATCCCACTCAATCGAGTGGGATTTTCGCTTCCTAGGATTTTATTTTATGTAAACTAGAAATGCATATGGTATCCATTATTCGATCCTTAAAGGTATTGGAAATAGGCGAGTAGGATAAGATAGGATGAATAACTAGATAAGATGTCAATCATGTGGATTAAATCATTGGAGAAAGGAAGGAGTTCCTAAACAGTGGAAAAATCCAAAATTAGTGTCAGTCAACTATTTACCATGATGTTTATCTTTGAGATGGGAACTGCATTAGTCATAAGTTATGGAATAGGTGCCAAAAAGGATGCCTGGCTTGCCATTCTCTTAGGAATGTGCGGGGGAATTGTCTTATTTTGTATTTACTACTTTTTATATCGTCAATACCCAAATCTGATACTTACCGGATATGCTAGAAAAATATTTGGCAAACATCTAGGATGGGCAATTGGCTTGTTATACGTTGTCTTCTTTATGTATGCTTCTGCCCGCACTTTGCATGACTTTGGAGGCTTGATGCTCTCATCGACCCTGCCTGAAACACCGTTATTGGCAATCAATCTCTCATTCGTTCTGGTGATGTGTTATGTACTTTATCTAGGGATTGAAGTATTAGGAAGAACAGCAGAGGTATTTATTGTTATATTATTCTTATTTGGGATAGTAGGAAACTTTTTGGTCCTTGTTTCAGGTCATGTTGACCTTCATCATTTGCAACCGTTTCTTGAAGATGGATGGAAACCCATCTTAACGACAGCATTTCCATTGGCTACATTTCTCCCTTTCGGAGAAATGCTTGTCTTTACCTTTTTGCTCCCTCACTTAAATCGGCCTGAATTAGCTAAAACAACTTGGTTGTCTGCATTAATTTTGAGTGGACTTATCTTAAGTTATACAACAAGCTTAGATGTCGCCGTTTTAGGTGTTAAAGAAGTGGAGAGGGCCACGTTTCCTTTGTTATCGACTATTGGAAGAGTCGAACTTCTTGAGTTTATCCAACGACTTGATGCTATTGTTGTCTTTACCTTTCTCATTACAGTGTTTTTTAAAGTATCCATCTTTTTTTATGATGCTGTAATGGGAATGGTCGATCTGTTTAAGTTAGAAAATCCTCAACAAATTATTTTACCAAGTGGGGTTATTGTCTTCTTTTTATCCATGAGCGTTGCTTCAAATTCTGCAGAACATATTGAGGAAGGTCTAAATATTGTAAATTATTACCTTTCCATTCCTTTCTTTGTGATTATTCCCTTAATTATGTTATTTGTTACCATCATTCGTAATTATTTTAAGAAAGGGAAAGTGAAATCCAATGTAACATAATAGCCTATGTTATATTAAAAAGTCATCGAGTTTAAATAAGTACGAGGGCTTTTTATTTCTAGGTTTGAAGTTTATGTTCAATAGATTTGGATTTCATGTACGTGTATACCCTGAAATTCTATCCCTATATCAAAGTGAATCCCACTCTTGGATTCTTTTTAAGAGTTTCAAAACATTTTTACTGTTTATAATCAACATTATGGTAACTAGGTTTGTGTACTTTATATAATGTAAAAGCAAAAAAGGATATGGAATGGATCCAGTATCCTTTTCAGCTTAGAGCAAGATAAGGTTTAAAGAAGCTGGAAATCTCCCAGCAACATTTAAGGCTTTTTCTTACTATTTAAGGAATAATACCATATGTTCTTCATCTATATATGTATAGTTTAGTTTTAAAGCTCTTTTTTCTAGAGAAAAAATTTTAAATCCGAATGATAAATAAAGGTTTTTAGCCGTCATATTAGTAGTCACTACACTTAAGTAAACCTGTTCAATTTCTTCTAAGGATGTTGCTTTTTCAATACAAGCTGCGATGAGTTTCCTTCCAATACCCATCTTTCTACTGCTTGGGGAGACATACATGCCCACAATATTCGCACGATGTCTTAACTTGATGCGATGTTCTCTTTGTAACGTTACAATTCCAATTAATTTATTTTGGTGAGTAAATGCTACAAATGTAAACGAAATGGGAGAAGAGAGTTTATCTTTAAAATCATTAATCGATAAGTCTTTTTCTTCTTCATAACTAGATCCAAATGATTCTGGATGTTTTTTCAAAGCATCTAAACGAATATCACGATACTCTAGAACATCTAATGAATTTAAGATTCTAATCTGCACTATACACACCTACCCCCTATTTTCTTTTAATCATACAATATAGCGTGACTAGTTGTGCGATTATCCATTGAAGTCCTTAATATAATTTAGTTCACATAATGTTGATTATAAGAAATAAATATGACAGATCTACCTTAAAGGTATTTTTTTATAATCTAGTATGATAATGTGAAGGTAAATTACATTATTTGGTTCCTTTACATCTGAATTTTCCTTATAATGAGAAAGGATGTATGTATTAATGAGTATAACCGAAATTAAAAAAATGCTTAATAATCTGATTGAATACGAAGACTGCACGATTATACATACTATCCCTGGTTTAATCGAATTATGTTATTCTAAAGAATCTAACGCTTTTCAAGTCACTACATTTGCTGACGGGAATGTTTTCTCATATTATGATGTAGAGACGGCTTCTGATGTATTATATAGAGCTTTAAATCCTGACAAAAAAGAGGACCTTTAATAGGGTCTTCTTTTTTGTATACAGTAGGTGAAATTAGTTAACATAACCTATATTATCAACATCTATCCTTATATATTCGAAAGCCACTTAAGATTTATCTTAAATGGCTTTTACAGTGTTTATAATATTTTTTCTTTTATTTACTCATCAATAATTATAGTATCAGCGTTTATATCCTCGAAACAAAGGTTTACTGTTCTTTGTTTCGCTCTGGTTCTATGCACAGTTCCAGCTGGTATAAGTAACGTATCATTCGGTTTTAAAATAGCCGTATCTTTATCTTTAAAATCAATTAAGAGTTCTCCCTCTAAAACCATAAAAAGCTCATCTGAATTAGAGTGATAGTGCCATTTGTATTCACCTGAAAATACAGCGATACGAAGGCAGTGGTTATTAATATTTGATACAGCAAAATTCACATGTTGATCCTTAATATCTTTTGTAAGTGCCTGAAGATTAATCTTCTCCAGCTCTCATTTCTCTACCATTGCAATTCCCCTTTTATATTTTTATCTATCGTAAATTCAATTTGATTTGCCCATATACACTAAACCATTTGAACGATTGCCGTTCATAGTTTTATATTCTAATTTCCTGTATTCTAGTCCTTCAAATGGATCTATCCATTCTTTCACACGTTCTTCGCTATGATGGCGTAAAATGGCCCCATCCGGTAATTCAAAAACCCCATATGTATGATACTTAGCGACTCCTCTTTCATAGCGTAATTTATTTCTTTCATCACTATTCAATAAAAAGTCATTGATATAAATGATACCTCCTGGCTTTAATACCCGTTTAATCTCATTTAAAATAGCATTTTGCTCTTCGTTTTTATATACACATGTTAAAACTGCAAAAAGTAATACAACATCTAAAGAGTTATTAGGAAAAGGAAGCTTTCCACTCTGAATGACTTGAAAATTAGTTTCTGAATCAGCAGACTTAGCTCTCTTAATCATCTCTTCTGAAAAATCTACGCCATGTAATTTTTTGTAACCACAAGTTTTTAATTCAAATAACGTCCTTCCATAACCACAACCATAATCTAATATGGAAGCATCACGATTAACATGTGTGAAAAATAATTCTCGTTGGAAAGGTGTGGTGAACTCTTTTTTATTAGCTACTTTGTTCCAATAATCATTTTGTTTAACCATAATTATGAGACAACTCCTTATAGATCCATTAGTTTATATTGCATCATAGCATGTAAAAGCATAAAATAATGTGAGATATCTCATGTTTTGATCGTAATAGGAGAAACAATGAAATTTTTAACCGACCTTATGCAGGATTATTACATTAAAAAGTATCCAATCGAATCACTCTTTACCTTTCCAATTAAACCATACATTCAGGTCTGCCAATTTGAACGTGGCGAATTTATTTACAAAGAAGGCTCGTATCCTCAATACCTTTACTACCTTGTTGAGGGTAAGGCAAAACTCTACGTTACGCACGAAAACGGGAAAGTATCCCTAATTAATTTTTTTCAATCTCCAACTTTTATGGGGGAAATAGAACTATTAAATTCAGAGCGATCTTCTAAAGCCATACAAACTGTCACAAAGACTATTTGTTTAGCTATTCCAATCCATACATGTAAAGAAAAACTCTTGAGAGATGTTACGTTTCTAAGATATCTGTGTAGCTTTTTAAGTGAAAAAGCTACTAGAATCTCAGCTAAGTACACGCAAAATCAAGCTTATCCACTTGAGAATCGATTAGCCTCCTTCATACTTTTGTCGGCTGACGGTAATTTTTATAAAGAAAAACATACTGAAGTATGTGAGTATTTAGGTGTATCATATCGTCATCTACTCCATGTATTAGCACAACTATGTAAAACAAATATTATCGAAAAGCAATCAAAAGGATACATCATTCGAGATAAAGAACTTCTGGAAAAACTAGCCAAAATAAAGATACCCAACTAGTTATCATAACATGTATTATCGGTAACCAATCTTCGTGAAATTGATTTTAAAATACTTACCCATATGATTGATTAGTAACGTAACAATTGCTCATTTAACAATGCTATAGGGCTAATTCCAACAGATATCTTGTAAAAAAGGAGTTTTCCTTCCATTTATCTAATTTTATTAAGAGACAGATATCTCAAACCTGTGTTATAGTAATCTTTCTACATATGATTCCAAAATAAAAGGATGAGGTGTTCGATATGAACAAGACTGAATTAGTGAATGCTGTTGCAGAACAATCAGAACTAACAAAGCAGGATGCAGCAAAAGCTGTAGATGCATTATTTAAAACCATTTCTGACACTCTTTCAAAAGAAGAGAAAATTCAATTGATTGGATTTGGAACATTTGAAGTGCGTGAGCGTGCAGCGCGAACAGGACGTAACCCTCAAACTGGCGAAGAAATGCAGATTGCTGCTTCAAAAGTTCCTGCTTTTAAACCAGGAAAAGAATTGAAAGAAGCTGTGAAATAAACATAATAGGTCTTATCAGACGTAAAAAAGCGTAAAACCCTTGACTGAAAAGGATTTTACGCTTTTTCTTTTCCTATAAGTATACTTTTACGGACGTAGATTAGGGAGAGTTGTTAACTTTAAGAAAAATATTCACTCCATCTTCTTTGTTATTAAATTTTAAAAACAAGACGCACTCTCAAACTTTTTTTGATACTTCTCGTCTAATTATTACAAAGCATAAAACTTCACTTATCTTTGCGTGGAAAGGAGCATAAATTGAAGAAGAAACTAGGCATTATCTCTGTAATTATATTTATACTCTCTGCTGCATTGGGAATTAGGGAATATTTCTTTATAAGCAGTTTCTTCCCAAGTGATACTGTTACTGCTATTGTTATATTCTTTCTTACAACTGGATTGCCACCTGTTATTGGCTTCATTCTTTCATTTTTTAGTAAAAAAGGTGCTTTAAAAATTACAGGGATAATAGGAAATGGCGCAGTTATGATGCTAACTATTGTATTGCCCCTTGTAGTAGATATTTTCTTTCCCATACAATAGGCATTTTCCTTGGTAACTTCGGAGAATAATCAAAAAGCAACGCAGTAAAATAAAAAATGTGTTGCTCAAATATTTCATTTATAAACTACTAATCAAGCGAGGAAGCACACATTGAGAAAACATTTTGGTGAAATTTCATTTACTTTTTTAATTTTAACTATTGCCTTTTATTTTATGGTTCCTACAGACGATAATTACTCATCAACAACCATTAATACATGGTTATTGATTGGGTTGACCTTTACCTTAGTTTTTGCTTTCTTAAGCCCCAAGAATGTATGGAAAAAAATCGTCCTATCGGTTGTTACGATAGCCTTTATAATCTTTTTATTTATTGCTGTTGCGTTTGGAATATCAGGTTTATAAAGGATAAAGCTATTATTTAGTCGGGTAAGCGAGGGGCATCGCTGCCCCTAACTCCCCTAAGAACCGTACGTGAGCCTTTCAACTCATACGGCTCAAGCCTCCCATTGCAGGTCCATTTGCTGTCGTATCTTCGTCACACA
>NZ_FOXX01000007.1 GCF_900115845.1 Priestia endophytica DSM 13796
TGTCTGGTAACCATAGCCAAGAGGTCACACCTGTTCCCATGCCGAACACAGAAGTTAAGCTCTTGAGCGCCGATGGTAGTTGGGACTTTGTCCCTGTGAGAGTAGGACGTTGCCAGGCTAACCATATTCCACAGTAGCTCAGTGGTAGAGCTATCGGCTGTTAACCGATCGGTCGTAGGTTCGAATCCTACCTGTGGAGCCATTTGGAGAGCTGTCCGAGTGGTCGAAGGAGCACGATTGGAAATCGTGTAGGCGGCTAACGTTGTCTCAAGGGTTCGAATCCCTTGCTCTCCGCCACTACTCAACTTATGGCCCGTTGGTCAAGCGGTTAAGACACCGCCCTTTCACGGCGGTAACACGGGTTCGAATCCCGTACGGGTCACCATTATTACTATACATAGACTACTGTTTTTGTGGAGGATTAGCTCAGCTGGGAGAGCATCTGCCTTACAAGCAGAGGGTCGGCGGTTCGAGCCCGTCATCCTCCACCATTTAAACAACATATCGCGGGGTGGAGCAGTCTGGTAGCTCGTCGGGCTCATAACCCGAAGGTCGTAGGTTCAAATCCTGCCCCCGCAACCAAAAGGTCCCGTGGTGTAGCGGTTAACATGCCTGCCTGTCACGCAGGAGATCGCGGGTTCGATTCCCGTCGGGACCGCCATTATTTAAAAATTATATACGGCTCAGTAGCTCAGTTGGTAGAGCAATGGACTGAAAATCCATGTGTCGGCGGTTCGATTCCGTCCTGAGCCACCATTTATCATGTTTGACAATGAAGATGGAGGGGTAGCGAAGTGGCTAAACGCGGCAGACTGTAAATCTGCTCCCTCTGGGTTCGGCGGTTCGAATCCGTCCCCCTCCACCATTTCTTACAGGGGCATAGTTTAAAGGTAGAACAGAGGTCTCCAAAACCTCCGGTGTGGGTTCGATTCCTACTGCCCCTGCCAAATTAAAATGGCGGTTGTGGCGAAGTGGTTAACGCACCAGATTGTGGCTCTGGCACTCGTGGGTTCGATTCCCATCAATCGCCCCATTTAGTTTACATATAAAATACATATTATGCTTTCAAGCATCATATAAATGGGCTATAGCCAAGCGGTAAGGCAACGGACTTTGACTCCGTCATGCGTTGGTTCGAATCCAGCTAGCCCAGCCAATATGCGGAAGTAGTTCAGTGGTAGAACACCACCTTGCCAAGGTGGGGGTCGCGGGTTCGAATCCCGTCTTCCGCTCCATCTACTTTAAGACGGCGGCATAGCCAAGTGGTAAGGCAGAGGTCTGCAAAACCTTTATCACCGGTTCAAATCCGGTTGCCGCCTTTTTTTGTATCTGCTATTTCTAGCAGATTTGTTTTTTATATGCCGGTGTGGCGGAATTGGCAGACGCGCACGACTCAAAATCGTGTTCCTCTGGAGTGTCGGTTCGAACCCGACCACCGGTATCAGATATTATAGTGAGATTAAGACTTCAACGATTATGTTGAGGTCTTTTTTTGTTCTTGTTTAACATGATAAAATAAGCTTGAATTGTGTACATATAGTTGTGTGCTTTGAAATGTATTAATAAGAGGAAGTAGAAAATTCATATAGAGATTAGTAAGAGTAAATTCTTGCAAGAGGAAGTCTTTGAAGCGTTTCTCAAAATTCATAATTTAAATATCATACATATAAAGGAGAAGATGGGAAATTATAAAAGTGGTTAAAAAACACTTTTGCAAATGTTTCAAATGAGGTGGGTGTCCCGTATCGTTGCGGGTATGAAAGATATATCAATATGTAAATGGAGTGGAGCATTATGTCCTTTAATGGAAGGGTTGTTGTTGTAACAGGAGCTGCAAATGGAATTGGGAAAGAAGTATCAAAGCAATATGCAGCAAAAGGAGCAAACGTTATAATAGCTGATTTTGATGAAGTAGAAGGAAGAAAGCATGAAACGCAAATTCGTCAAGCCGAAGGCAAAGCAACGTTTATTAAAACAGATGTAAGAAATGAAAAGGAAATTATCAACTTAATGACAGAAGCTGTTCGTACATATGGCAAGATTGATATTTTAGTAAATAACGCTGGCGTTACGAGATGGAAATCTCCTTATGATTTATCCATTGAAGAATGGGATGACATAATTAATACAAACTTACGAAGCGTATTTTTATGTTCCAGGGAAGCAGCAAAGGAAATGAAGAAAAATGAAATGGGTGGCTCTATTGTGAATATGGCCTCAACAAGAGAGGCAATGTCAGAACCACATACAGAAGGATATGCGGCAACAAAAGGGGGAATTGTGGCCTTAACGCATGCATTAGCTATTTCCTTTGGTGAGGATAAAATTACCGTGAATGCCATTTCACCAGGATGGATTGAAACAGATGATTATGAATCATTGCGTGATATTGATCATACTCAACATCCATCGCAACGAGTAGGAAAACCAAGTGATATTGCAAAAGCTTGTTTATATCTAACACATCCTGACAATGATTTCGTAACAGGGACAAACCTTGTTGTAGATGGTGGAATGACACGAAAAATGATTTATGAACATTGAAAGCAGGAGCATTCCTGCTTTTTTTTGTAAGGAAAAGTGAGGAGCTCGGAAACATTTGATGAGGTATTCAACCTTTTAATAGATTTCCTCCTATTTATAAACGCTCTTTTACAAATCTTCTTTGATAACTTACTTATGTCTATATTTATTATCAAAATGATAAGAGACGTTAAAGTAAAAACATTTATCATTTACAATAAAACGCATTCACTCTAACATAAAAAGTAACAAAGATAATAGAGGTGGAATCTACATATGCTCACCTCAAGCATTAATTCTTACGTAGATTTCGAAACCACATAAAGAATAGTTTAAGGAGGAAAATGAAGTGAAGAAAATCATTAATAATCCTGAAAATATTGTTATGGAAATGTGCAATGGAATTGTAATGGCTCATCCTGAGCTTGAGCTTCTAAAGAAATATAAAGTGATTAAGAAAAAAGAAATGAACTACAACAAAGTGACGTTAATTAGCGGTGGTGGAAGCGGTCATGAACCATCACATGCTGGACTGGTTGGAAAAGGTATGTTAGATGCAGCGGTATGTGGAGATATGTTTGCTTCTCCTTCTCAAATTCAAGTCTATCAAGCTATTAAAGCAACAGAGGGTAAAAAGGGCACACTACTAATCATTAAGAACTATAGCGGAGATATTATGAACTTTAAAAACGGAGCTCACTTAGCTTCAGAAGACGGCATTAATGTTGAATATGTTCGTGTTGATGATGATATTGCGGTAGAAGACAGTCTATATACAGTTGGTCGCCGTGGCGTAGCTGGCGTTGTGCTTGTACATAAAATTGCTGGTGCTGCAGCCGAAGAAGGGAAAGACTTGTTGGAAGTGAAGGCCATTGCAGAAAAGGCAGTGGAAAATGTGCGCAGTATAGGAGTTGCTCTTACATCTTGTACATTACCTGCAAGCGGTTCTCCAACGTTTGAGATTGATGAGGATGAAATGGAGTATGGTGTAGGAATTCATGGAGAGCCAGGCATTAAACGAGAAAAAATTGCAAGTGCTGATGAGTTAGCAGCACGTATGGTGCGTGATTTACTAAAAGATTTAAACATAGAAGGTGAAGAGATAGCAGTATTAGTAAATGGATTTGGTGGAACGCCATTGCAGGAGCTTTATCTTTTTAACAATGCAGTAGCAAGAGAGTTCTCTAATCGAAATATAAAAGTTAACCGAACTTTTGTTGGAAATTACATGACAAGCATTGATATGGCTGGTGTGTCACTATCTATTATGAAATTGGACGATGAATTAAAAACATTGCTTTCTAATAAATCAGATGCACCAGCATTTAAGGTAGATGGACCTGTTCAGCGAGTAGAGTATGCAGGTGTTGAGGAAGAAGAAACAGCAGGGCCTGTTCATTTTGAAGTAGAGACAGAAGAAGAGTATCGTGTTGTTAAAGACAATGTAATTTCGTTAGGAAATATAATTTATCTTGTTGATAAAATGAGTGAAGTGATTATTAAAAACGAGTTAGCTTTTTGTAAGTTAGATTCTCATGCAGGTGACGGTGATTTTGGGACAAGTGTTGCTAAAGGGTTTAGACAGTTGAAACGTGAGTGGAAAACAATTATCAATGAAGAGTCATTAAGCATAGGTAGTTTTTTAGATAGCAGTTCAATAGTTATTATGGAACATTGTGGAGGAGCTTCTGGTCCAATATGGGGTGGTGCTTTTAGAGCAGCAGGTAAGGCTGTAGGAGAGAAACGTGAATTAACAGTGCAAGAGTTTTCTGACATGCTTCAAGCTGTTGTAGAGGGAATACAAGACATTGGAGAGCGTTCATTTGGTAGAGGAGCAGAAGTTGGCGATAAAACACTCGTGGATGCGCTTGTACCATGTGCTGATGCTTGGAAAGAGTGTGCAGAGCATGGTGAGGATATGAAGACAGCCTTCCATAAAGGAGCAGAAGCGGCTGTAAACGGAGCTGAGAAGACAAAAGAAATAGTGGCTCGAATGGGACGGGCTGGTACTGTTGGGGAAAGAAGCTTAGGCCATCCTGATGCAGGAGCGCATGCTTTAGGCGTTATTTTTACAGAACTATCTCATTCTTTAAAGTAGAGCATTTGTCCGGGGAGATTCCCCGGACTTTTTTTCTTTGGAAGAGAGACTTAGTGAAGAAGATTTTGCAATGCCTTTCCATACAGCTTCACGGGAACGTTATCTTTAGCAATAAAATGAAAAATAGCCATACCATTTTCTAAAGAAAGAATTGTCCAAGCTAGCTCTTCAGAAGATAGCTTGGATTTTTCATCCGTCTTGACATCCATTTGTTGGATAAGTTTTGAAATCTGTTCAACAGATTCTAGAATCAGTTCTGTCCACTTCCTACGAACAGATTCATTTCTCATTGCATATAAAAGGAACTCCATGTTTAAGATACTCCATGCTTGGTTTTGCTGTCTGTCTAAATCAAAATAGTCTTCCATTTTTGAAAATGGTGTGTGTCCTGAAAGGCTAAAAATTCACCTTGCACATGTAAAATACAATTCATTTCTTTTATATTTATTAATCTTCCAGAACTAAAACATCTAGCTGCTGTGCTGCTTTACAATCATATAGAGAGATAAGATCGATAAGAAGATAAGCATCATATTCTCTGATTGCTTCTGCAACAGCCTCTAGGTCATCAAGTAGGTATAAGGTATTTTCTTTACAACATAGCTCTTCCATATATTTAAAAAGAAGCGCATTTTCTTGGAGTGGATGTATATTGAAGCCGTTTGCTAATACTTCAACGGCGCTTTTTACAAAATGATTTCCCAACGATTAGACTCCTTTATAAAATGATAAATGATGGTTATTTTTTAAAAGTTTTCTTTCACTAATACTTTTTCCAATTGAAGTTGAAAAAGTTCTGTTTGGAGAGGATCTTTTAATACTTCTTCAATATTAGTTCTTTCAATAAAATTTCTTACTTCTGTATTCGCTTGAAATAGTGTTCCATATCTATTCACTATTTCTTGAAACCATTTCTCTTTTTTTAGCCTTTTAAATTTAGAATTAATAAGCTTACTTCTGCGTGATGGGACAGAGGTTAAAACTCCTTCAAGAATACTAAACAATAGGTTAGCCATTGTTGTTCCTCCTTTTGTTTCTTCAATATCTGTACTAATAAGACGGAGATAGTAAATGGAAGTTTCACTACAATCAGGAAAAGGGACAGTTTTTATTTTATAAGATACGTCATTTCAACTTAAACTAGAGGTTATAAAGGAAAGGGGTCTTATTTAATGAAGGAGAACATTCGAGAATATACGTTAAAAAATGAGAAGTTAACGGTTAAGTTTATGAACTATGGTGCTTATATTACTCACGTCTTATTGGAAAACGGGCAAAATGTTGTAATGAACTATGCTGATATTGATAGTTATTTTGATGATAAGCACTGTTTGAATTGCTTCGTTGGTCCTGTTATTGGACGAATTGCAAATGCTGAATTTACGCTCGAAGGAAAAGAATATAAGCTTGAAAAAAATGAGGGAGAACATAATTTGCATAGCGGGTCTGCTAACTTAGCTACGAAGTTTTGGGATGTAGATGTAAGCGAAGAAGACACTTGTGCTGTTCTTACATATCAAACAAAAGACGGAGAAGGTGGATTTCCTGGCAATGTTGACGTTTCTGTCACTTATAAACTAGAAGGCGAGACGCTAGTTGTTAAAACAGAAGCGGAAACAGACAAGCCAACTCTTTTTGCGCCATCCCTTCATTTTCATTTCAATCTTGAACATTTTGAAGAAGGCATTGAGAATCACCTGCTGAAAATCTCTTCGCAAAAGTTTACAGAATTAACAGAGGAAGTTATACCAACCGGAACATTACTCAATGTAGAAGATACACCATTTGATTTTCGAGAGGAAGTCAAGATAGGAAGCTTTATCACGAAAGATGACCCCCAGCTTAACATTGAAGGTGGATATGATCACGGGTTTTTACTTCAAGACAAAGAAGTTGTGCTGAAAAATAAAAATAAGACAGTTGAACTTCATGCAACAACAACAGAGCCAGCCGTTGTGATTTATACAAACAATGGATTAACCGAAAAAGAGAAAATCAATGAAGGAAGGGATGGCTTTAAACATGGGGCTATTTGCATTGAACTGCAGAAATTACCTGATGCGATTCATCATGAAAATTTCCCTAGTGCTGTTCTTTATCCCGAAAAGCCGTTTCAAGAGGAAAGCCGTTATACATTTCGACTAAAACAGTAAAAAGAAGCACTTTAAAGTGCTTCTTTTTAAATTTTAACTGATTCATTTTGAGCATTCCACGTTCTTTTCCACGTTTGCTGGGCAACAACAAGAACGGTTAAAGCAACGAGAATAATTGCCGAAAAGGCGATGAAACCTGTTGCATACGTATTTGTTGTACTTTTTAAAGTACCGAGCAAGTTTGGAACAAAAAACCCTCCAATCCCGCCAGCAGCGCCAACAATTCCTGTAATCATACCAATTTGCTTTTGAAAACGCTGTGGAACGAGCTGGAATACAGCGCCATTTCCCATACCAAGACAGGCCATAGCAACGAATAAAATGGCAATTGCAAGCCCAAGCCCTGGGAGTTGTGCAACACCAAACATACAAAGAGCAGCACCGATATATAAGAACATAAGAATGCGTGCTCCACCAAATTTATCAGAAAGCAAACCACCGATTGGGCGAACGAAGCTTCCTGCTGCAACGCAAAGTGTTAGAAAGTCTCCTGCTGCAACTTTACTTAAACCATACTGGTCAACGAAGAAAATGCTTAAGAAGCTTGTAAGGCCAACAAATCCACCAAATGTTACGCTATAGAGAAGACAGAAAAACCATGTATCTCGATATTTAAAAACTTTAAGATAATCTTTTAAAGGTTGTGGAGCAGGCTGTGAAGGAGCGTCTTTTGCTGTAAAGATAAAGATTAAGAATACGAGTAAAAGAGGGATAATAGCCATTCCCATTACACCGTGCCATCCATATACTTCAGCAAGGCGAGGGCCAAACAATGTAGCTAGAAGGGTTCCGCTATTTCCTGCTCCTGCAATCCCCATTGCAAGTCCTTGAAGATGTGGTGGATACCAACGACTTGCCATTGGTAAAGCAACAGAGAAGCTTGCACCTGCAACACCAAGCAAAATCCCGATTATGTACAGCTCTCCTATTGTATTTCCAAACTGCCATCCAAGCACAAGCGGAACTAGTGTAGCACACATGCCGATAATAGCTGTTTTCCTTGGACCAATACGGTCTGTTAACATTCCTAAAAGAATACGGAAAATAGATCCTCCCAAAATAGGAATAGCGACAATTAAGCCTTTTTCACTTGGAGAAAGCCCAAAATCATTCGTAATATAAACGCCTAATGCACCGAGCAGTACCCAAATCATAAAACTAACGTCAAAGTATAAAAAAGCTGAAAATAATGATGGAGCATGACCACTTGTTTTCAATTGAGATAATTTCATTATTGTTCCTCCCTCTAGTGATAAGTTTCAGATGACCTTCAAACTTAATAAAGATGTACGAAAAGGATATCTTTTTTTATTTATACTATCTGTGAAAAAATTAATAAATTGATATGTAAGGAAATGTAACGTGAAATAGGCGTTTTTTCGTAGTGGTTAGAAATATGGTTAGTTAATTTAACTAATGCGGAGAAGCTTTTTTGGATAAAAAGTACAGTTGGTTGACTCGGTGTTTAAAAGTTTCGTACACTGACGAATAGATAAGAAAAAGAAGGTGTTAGGCTATGTTAGAACAGTTTGGAGTTTCTGAGCTTGTTTCACAAATGAAAGCGAAAAAACTTTCTCCAGTTGAAGTAACAGATTACTTTTTAAAACGCATTGAAGATCATAACGATAAAATTAATGCGTTTGTAACACTAAATGAAAATGTAAGAGAAGAAGCAAAGAAAGCGGAAGAAAGATTAATAAAAGAAGAAAATGTAGGGGATTTTCACGGCATTCCAATTGCTATAAAAGATTTAACTTTAACAAAGGGAATTCGTACAACGTTTGGTTCACCTGCTTTTCAACACTATATTCCAGATCGAGATGCTGTAATTGTTGAACGATTGAAAAGGGCCGGAGCTATTGTGATTGGAAAAACAAACACGCCTGAGTTTGGTCATATTGGAACAACAGACAACCTATTGTTTGGAGCAACCAAAAACCCATGGGACGTTTCTAAAACATCAGGAGGATCGAGCGGTGGCTCTGCTGCAGCTGTTGGAGCTGGGCTTGTACCAATTGCAGAAGGAAATGACGGGGGAGGATCTATACGGATTCCAGCCAGCTTTTGCGGAGTATACGGATTCAAGCCTACATACGGGGCTATTCCAAATACAAATAGCACAGCAAATGCTTTTGGTTCAACAGCGCCATTTGCCAATCATGGCGTTTTGAGTCATTCGCCACTGGATGCTGCTTTGTTTCTAGAAAACACACAAGGACCTTCCACAAGAGATCCTTTTTCGTTGCCTGCGTATAATAAAGAGGTAAGTCAAAAACTTAAAGGGAATTTAAAAGGAGTTAGAATCGCTTATACTGAAAACTTTGGTCTTTATGAAGTGGACAAGGAAGTTGCTCATATTGTTGAAAGTACGTTGTCAAAGTGGGAAGAGCTTGGTTGTACAGTTGAGAAAATTGATATGGATTTCGGCATGAACCTTGAGGAGTTTATCACCTTTTTCACAAGTATGTGGTATTCATCAGCAGCTGCTGGAAGCGGGCCTCTTTTAAATGAAAATCCAGAGTGGGTGTCAGATTCCTATAAAGCAATGATTGAGGAAGGAACAAAATTAAATGCTGTGCAATATAAAAATCTTGATCCAATCCGGACCTCTATTTGGAACAAAATGCAAGATTTTTTCGGCTCGTATGATTTAATTTTATCTCCAACGCTTGCTGTTCCAGCTTTTGATTACAGATTGCTTGGCCCTGATAAAATTAACGGTAAGAAAATCAGTTCTGTTTCAGACTGGTTGTTAACGCATTTATATAATACAACAGGATTTCCAGCAGCATCACTTCCTATTGGTTTTTCCGCCTCAGGGTTGCCAATTGGTCTTCAAATTGCCGGGAATCGATTTCAAGATGAGTTGGTGCTGCGTGCTTCCTATGCTTATGATGAGAAATATAGTGAACGAAAGCGATTTCCGTTTTAATCAAAGAAGGTTAGGAGAAAATCCTAACCTTTTTTTAGAGAAGAGCCAATAGCTTAATTTATGAATAACTTCTTGTATATTTAATTCTTTTTGATGAATTATTCAACCTCACTTCAAATGTCATTTGTAAAGTTTTTTAAAAAATTTTTAAAAAAACTCTTGCAATCTTAACGAAAAGTTAATATAATATTAATTGTCAGGTAGTTAAGAAACAAAAAAAGGACATGCGGGTGTAGTTTAGTGGTAAAACCTCAGCCTTCCAAGCTGATGTCGTGAGTTCGATTCTCATCACCCGCTCCAATAATACATAACCTAACCATCAATTACGTGTGCAACGCAGTGTTTCGTTTGATAATCAACGAAGCATTGCGTTTTTTATTATTTTTAAAAGAAAAGCGCTGGTTTTTAAGAGATAACCAGCGCTCTTCCTTCTCCACCGTGGATTTGATTAAACATTTGCTGAAGAGAAGAAAGTAATCGTTCTGCATTATCGAGGTCTGTTGAAGGTTTTAGATAGACAATTTGCAGAGCATTTTTTGTTGTTGCCGTAACTTTTGTTCGGACAGAATCAACATAAGGACTGCCAAAAGCACCTTGATTATCAAGCGAAACAATACTGTTTGAAAACGTCACATTACGTCCGTTCAGGCCTTCGTAATGAGCATTTTCATCGCCAATTGTAATAAGAATATCGCCTTCTAAGGCATCGAAATCATAGAGACCTATTGGTACTTGATATTCTAAGGAGAAGAAATTATTTAAGTCTACTCCGGAATGGACAGGCTGTAGGTATGTATGTTTTTTGATACGTCTGTACAATGCCTCAATTGAAGGGCGATAGCGGCTTGGATCAGTCCCAACCGTTTTAAATACTTGGCGCCATTCTTTAATTCCCTCGAAGTCTGTGACGTTTTTATCTTGTAAATCAAAATGAATTGATTCTTGGAATAACTGAAGTCTTCCACGCAGCATTTGGGGTGACTCCCCAATTTCGATGTTGTTGTATTGGATAACACCTACTTTAAAACCAGGAACTTTCTCAATAAGTGTATTAGAAAGTTTGATTTCCATTGGATTCCATCTCCTTTTTCAGTTCATTTCCTTTAGTATAAAGGGTAGAGAAGAAAACTACCAAATTTAAGTCTTAAACAGAAAGGAGGATTGGGATGTATATTAATCAACTTAAAGAAGAAGTTATTGCTTATAGTAAAGAAATTGGTATTGATAAAATCGGATTTGCGAGTGCTTCAACATTTCAAACGTTAAAGAACCGGCTTGAACGTCACAGAGAGCTTGGGTATGAATCTGGATTTGAAGAGAAAGATTTAGAAAAAAGAACAAATCCAGATCTTTTATTAGAAGAAGCAAAGTCTATTATTGCAATTGCCGTTGCTTATCCATCGAAAATGAAAGATGCTCCGCGCGGGACGAAGGAAGATCGTCGCGGTATTTTTTGTCGTGCTTCATGGGGGCATGATTATCATAACGTACTTCGCGACCGTCTTAATAAATTAGAAGCGTTTATTAAAGAAAAAGTACCGAGTGCACGGTTGAAATCAATGGTTGATACAGGAGAACTTTCAGATCGCGCTGTTGCTGAGCGAGCGGGGATTGGCTGGAGCGGAAAGAACTGCGCTATTATTACGCCTGAATTTGGTTCATATGTTTATCTTGGGGAGATGGTTACAACTCTTCCATTTGAACCAGATCAGCCTGTTGAAGATGGCTGCGGTACGTGTAATAAATGTATTGATGTTTGTCCAACAGGTGCTCTTGTGCAAGGTGGACAATTGAATTCACATCGCTGTATTGCGTTCCTTACACAAACAAAAGGATTTTTACCAGATGAATTTCGGACGAAAATTGGCAATCGCTTGTATGGGTGTGACACATGTCAGACGGTTTGTCCTGAAAATAAAGGAAAAGATTTTCATCTTCATGCTGAATTAGAACCAGACCCTGAAATTGCTAAACCAAAGTTAAAACCGCTTCTTCAAATGAGCAATCGCGAATTTAAAGAGAAATATGGTCATGTTTCAGGTTCATGGAGAGGAAAGAAACCGATCCAACGTAATGCCATTATTGCACTTGCTCATTTTAAAGACGAAACAGCGGTTCCAGAGTTAATAAAGCTTTTAAAAGGTGATGTGCGTCCTGTTATTAGAGGAACGGCAGCATGGGCGCTAGGGAAAATCGGAACAAATGAAGCAGTAAGAGAATTAGAAACGGCTCTTTTAAAAGAAAAAGAGGAAGAAGTTATTGAAGAAATTAAGAAAGGGTTACGCCTTGTAAATAGTTAGCCTTTTTCCATCATAAGCTTTTAAGGGGTGATAAAGCTTATGAAAACAAAACGATATATTCTTCAGCTTTTAACAGAAGCAAGGGTGGCAAGCTATGCAAATGGAGAGATACGTAATGATTTCTGGACCCTTATTGAAGACCAATGTGAACGGAAGAAGGCTTCGCTAGAAAAAAGGGGAGCAATGATTGTTAAGTGTCAGGCAAAAGGGGCAGTTTCTTCTTATCGAGAAGAAGGAGAAGAAACGTTTGTCGAGTACAACGTTCATTTGAAGTCTTTTATTAAGCAAGGTGACTTCTTTTACATGGAAGAAAATGTGGAAAAACGCAGTGCTCAGTTTTTTAAAGATACGCTTGTAAAAGATGAAGAGCATAATCCATTTATTAAAGACACGAAAAGCAAAGCAGACTTGAAGTTTGAAGAAGTTGATATCCGCGGAACATATAATCGTTTGCAAGCTGTTCAATATGCGGAGCTTTGGTGGCAGGAACGAAATCCGCAGTATCATACATTTGAAGTGAATTGCACAAACTATATTTCTCAATGTCTTCACGAAGGCGGAATCTCGATGAGAGGGTATCCAAATCGTTCTAAAGGCTGGTGGATGCAAAATGATTCATGGAGCTACAGCTGGTCTGTTGCTAATGCTTTTCATCGCTTGCTGAAAAGTGGAGGACTTGGAGCGAAGGAAGTAGGAAGTGCCCAACAACTTATTCCAGGTGACGTTATTTGCTATGATTTTGAAGGCGATCGTAAGTGGAATCATACAACAATTGTTGTAAATCGGGATTTAAATGGTATGCCACTTGTGAATGCTAACACGTACGACAGCAGGATGCGTTATTGGGACTACAAAGACTCAACTGCTTATACGCCAAATATTAAATACGCTTTTTTTCATATTAATCCATAACCTTTAGTGGTATAATGATGGATAGATTTTTTTGTAGAGGTGACAATTGTGGGATTAAACGTTGTTTTATATCAACCAGAAATTCCGGCTAACACTGGAAACATTGCTCGTACATGCGCAGCAACAGATACAACATTACACTTAATTCGTCCATTAGGATTTTCGACAGACGATAAAATGTTAAAAAGAGCAGGACTTGATTATTGGCAGCACGTAAAAGTTGTTTATTATGATTCACTTGACGAACTATTTGAGAAAAATAAAGACGGCGATTTTTATTTTATTACAAAGTTCGGTGACCAAAACTATATGAAGTACGGGTTTGATCAACCTGATAAAGATTATTTCTTTGTGTTTGGTCGTGAAACAAATGGTCTGCCAGACTATATTCAAGAAAAGTATGCTGACAAATGCTTACGCTTGCCAATGAATGATAAAGTTCGAGCATTGAACTTATCAAATACGGCAGCTATTCTTGTGTATGAAGCACTTCGTCAACAAAATTTTGCTCATTTAAAATAAAAATAACCCTAGCTAGAGGCTAGGGTTATTTTTTAATTCTTCTACAACGTTTTGAATAAGCTGAACAACTGCTTCAGGTTGATCAATATGAAGGGCATGCCCTGCATTTTGAATAATCATTCTTTTACTATTTACAGAAAGGCGAGTAAGGTCTCGCTGAAACAAATCCCATGCTGCAAAAGAGGCTTCTGTATGGTAAGAAGGTAAGCTTGCACTTGCTATAATGAGTGGGATATCTTCTAAAGAATGACAATTACGAATTTGCTCTAGACTTTCTTCGAATTCTTCTAAAGAAGCTTCACTTCCTTGAGCAGAGAACTGTCCAAAATATCCTTCTTTTACTTCTTCGCTAAACAAAGGAGCCATCACTCTATTTTGATCTTCATGACAAGAATCTAAGAGAATCACTGCTTCTACTTCTTTAGGATATGTATGAGAAAATAATCTCACATTTGCTCCTCCGAAAGAATGACCAATAAGAATATAGGGAGGTTGGATATTAGCTTCTTGTAGCAGAAGGCGCAGATTTTCTACGCATTGTTTGCTGTGCTGTGGACGTCCATCATACGTGCTTTCTCCAATTCCTGCACGGTCATAGAAAAAGCAATTTGCAAATTCACTTACTTTATCTTTAATAGAATCCCAATAGACTGAAGGACATCCATAGCCAGATTCAAATATAAGCGTGGGCTGTTCTTTTTTTACATAAGAGCGTTCATAATATAATTCAATTCCGCCAATATCTCTTTTTTGGATTTGTCTTACTTGCATTCTTTCCACACTCCTATTCTGTAGTTGGTATAAATATGGTTGCTAACGTAAGTTTTGTTCGACCTTCATGAGGTTCTTTAGAAGAGAACTCTTCCATTAAAGCTTTATAACGGGCGAAAAAATCTTTTTTCTCTTCTTCTGTTAAATGAAAAGGTGTAAATCCGTAGCCAAAATCTTTCGTTTTGTTTTCATTTAATAAATAATTTTGTACTTCTGTTAAAAGATGCGTATGATATGTCATAAAGAAACGAAGATGTTCTTCATTTGAATAAGCTTGGAATTCTTCTTTAGAAATATTAACAGCACTTTTTACTGCTCCATATACTTTTTCAACAGATCCTTTAACCATCTTTTCTTCGATCACTTGAATGAGCTCTTCTTTGAGCAAGGTCTGGAGCTGGCGATACATTGTAGCTTGTGGAACGTCTTTTAGTTTATGAATCAGCCCATAAGCTGTCATGTTTTCTTCAACAAGAGCCTGAACAATTCTCATTCTTACAGGATGGAGCAGTAGGTCTACTTTTTTCTTCATAAATACTATCTCCCTTACTGTTATCATTATTGATAATGGTAGTATAAAAGAAAGTAAAAGTAAAGACTTGGGTTTGGCTAACACCTACATATGTGAATGGTTTTTACCTTCATGTAGCTTTATATAACATGAACAAAAATATTTTGCTTTTATAGTTATCTTATCTGACATAAATAGTGAATCCCTTATTGTCTACTTTTATAATGTCATTAATTGTAGTAAACAGTAAACAAAAAAAGGGAGAGATCTTATTGGAAATTAACAAAAAATTTAGAAATAAATCATTAGCTTTTGTTTTGCCTTTTATGCTTCTTGTAGGATGTGGAACAACCGCGCAAGAGAAAGGTCAAGAAGATAGCAGTGTAAAGGTATCCTCTTCGGAGTCGAATGAAGAGGTAAAAGACACAAAAGCTGGAGAAAATAACAGACTTCCAAACGTTCAAATTTTAGCAACTGGAGGTACTATTGCAGGAGGAGGAGAGTCAAATACATCTACAACAGACTACAAAGCTGGGGAAGTTGGAGTTGATGAACTTATTAAAGCCGTTCCTGAAATGAAGGAGATTGCTAATGTGGATGGTGAACAAGTTGTCAATATAGGCAGTCCTGATGTAACAAATGAGATTCTTTTAAAATTAGGAAAACGAGTAAACGAGCTTCTTGCTTCAGATAATGTAGATGGAATTGTCATTACCCATGGTACAGATACATTAGAGGAAACGGCCTACTTTTTAAATCTTGTTGTAAAAAGTGATAAACCTGTCGTTGTAGTAGGAGCGATGCGACCTGCAACAGCAATAAGTGCAGACGGACCTTTAAATTTATACAATGCTGTGAAGGTAGCTTCAAGTAAAGAAGCACGAGGAAAAGGGACAATGGTTGTTTTGAACGACCGTATTGCTTCTGCTCGCTATGTGACAAAAACAAACACTACGGCTCCAGATACGTTTAAAGCTGAAGAAATGGGCTATATAGGCACAATTGCTGATGATGTTTACTTTAATAATACGATTACGCGTAAGCATACAACTGAAACGGACTTTGATATTTCAACAATCGAAAAGCTCCCGCAAGTTGATATTTTGTATGGGCACCAAAATGAAGGAAATTATTTATTCAAAGCAGCGGTTGATGCAGATTCGAAAGGAATTGTTTATGCAGGTTCAGGAAATGGATCAATGTCAGAAGTAGCAGACGAAGCTGCGAAAGAAGCGGAAGATGCGGGTATAGAGATTGTTAGATCCTCTCGCACAGGAAATGGAGTTGTAACACCTAAAGACTATATTTCTGCTAATTCCTTAAATCCTCAAAAGGCACGAATTTTACTTATGCTCTCTTTAACAAAAACGGAGGATAAAGAGAAGATTCAGCAATACTTTGATGAATATTAATCAGTAGACTAGAGAAAGCAAAATCTTAGTGTTAAAGATTTTGCTTTCTTTTTTAATTTGTGCAACTTCCGCGGGTGATTGATCACAAAAAAAGAAAAAGACAAGGGAATGTTTTCCCTTGTCTCTCATATGTTAAAAACACGCTTCTATTTTCGTTTAACAGTCTGTTTGTCGTTATAACCTGCTGTAAAGATAGCTGATAAGAAAGCTAAGCTGACACCAATCATAATCAATGTATGCATTGTTTGACATCTCCTTTCTTAAGCTCATTATAACGAATGAAGCGCTTTCTGTGAATGTGATTATGGACAAAATTTAGCAATTATGTATTTAAAGAGCATGTTCAAGATTTTTGATGCATAGAGTGTATTAATCTCGTTTTCTAGCATTGACGGTAGGAGGAGGTCCTGTTAATGGATATATTAAAAAAGGTGGAACAGTATAGAGAAGAAGAACAGCGCTTAAAGTGGGAAGGTACGTTTGGTGAGTATTTAGAGATGGTAAAGGAAAACCCTTGGATTGCTCAATCAGCACATGCTCGCGTTTATAACATGATTAAAAGCGCAGGAACAGAAAAAGTGAATGGAAAGAAGAAATATAACTTTTTTAGTGAAAGTTTATTTGGTCTTGAGGATTCGCTTGAGCGTTTAGTTGAAGAATACTTTCATCCAGCGGCGAAACGTCTTGATGTAAGAAAGCGTATTTTACTTCTCATGGGACCTGTTAGTGGCGGTAAATCAACGCTTGTAACAATGCTTAAAAGAGGACTTGAGCAATATTCTTTAACAGATGAAGGTGCAGTGTATGCGATCAAAGGATGCCCGATGCACGAAGATCCGCTTCATTTAATTCCACATCACCTTCGTGACGATTTCTTCAGCGAGTATGGTATTCGTATCGAAGGAAACTTGTCGCCGTTAAATACAATGCGCGTTGAACAAGACTATGATGGACGCATTGAAGACGTAATTGTTGAACGTATTTTCTTTTCAGAAGATAAGCGAACAGGGATTGGAACATTCAGTCCATCAGATCCGAAATCTCAGGATATTGCAGATTTAACAGGAAGCATTGATTTTTCAACTATCGCAGAGTATGGTTCTGAATCAGATCCACGGGCATACCGATTTGATGGAGAATTAAATAAAGCAAACCGAGGAATGATGGAGTTTCAGGAGATGTTAAAGTGTGATGAGAAGTTTCTTTGGCATCTTTTATCATTAACACAAGAAGGAAACTTCAAAGCAGGGCGCTTTGCATTAATTAGCGCTGATGAACTTATTGTGGCTCATACAAATGAAACAGAGTATCGCTCATTCATTGCAAATAAGAAGAATGAAGCATTGCATTCCCGAATTATTGTTATGCCTGTTCCATATAACCTCAAGGCAACAGAAGAAGAGAAAATTTATGAAAAAATGATTAGCGAAAGTGATGTATCTGACATCCACATTGCTCCACATACATTGAAAGTTGCTTCAATGTTTACAATTCTAACTCGTTTAAAAGAACCGAAAAAAGGCGATATTGATCTAGTGAAGAAGATGCGCCTTTATGATGGCCAATCTGTTGAAGGCTATAATGAAGCAGATGTAGAGGAATTAAAAGCAGAGCATGCTGATGAAGGCATGAGCGGTATTGATCCACGTTATGTTATTAACCGCATATCTTCTACAATTATTCGAAAAGAAATGTCTACAATTAATGCTCTTGATGTGCTTCGTTCCTTAAAAGAAGGGCTTGCACAGCATGCTTCAATCACCAATGAAGACAGAGAGCGTTACTTGAACTATATTTCACTTGCCCGTAAAGAGTATGACAACATTGCGAAAAAAGAAGTTCAAAAAGCTTTTGTCTACTCTTATGAAGAATCCGCTAAAACTTTAATGGATAACTATCTTGATAATGTTGAAGCATACTGCAATAAAAATAAGCTTCGCGATCCGTTAACAGGAGAAGAAATGAGTCCAGATGAGAAGCTTATGCGCTCCATTGAAGAACAAATTGGAATTTCAGAAAATGCGAAAAAAGCATTCCGTGAAGAGATTCTCATTCGTATTTCTGCCTATGCTCGCAAAGGAAAACGTTTTGACTACAATTCTCATGAACGTCTTCGTGAAGCTATTCAAAAGAAACTTTTTGCAGATTTAAAAGACGTAGTGAAAATTACCACTTCATCGAAAACACCTGATGAGCAACAGTTGAAGAAAATTAATGAAGTTGTCGCACGCTTAATTGATGAGCATGGATACAATTCTACGTCAGCAAATGATCTACTTCGTTACGTTGGTAGTCTTTTGAACAGGTAGCACGCTTATACCCCCACTGTTTAGCGATAAGTGGGGGTTTTCTTTTCATCACAAACAGGTTGTCCAACTAGAAAGATAATTATCTAAAAAGTTTGTCAATTTTAGGGTAGTTTTGCATAGTATAGAGTAATAAACGCTTTAAGAGAGAGGAAGTCAGCATATTATATGCTGTTGAACTAGAAATTGTGAATATCGTGATTAATGGCTAACCAGATATTTTTCTGAGTTAGCCAAGTTTTTCTAAACATGTAAGGAGGGTACAAAATGAAAAAAGAAGATAAGCAAAGTTTTGCGATCTCACAGGAAAACTGGTCCCTCCACCGAAAAGGCTACGACGACCAAAAAAGACATCAGGAAAAGATTCAAGAAGCTATCAAAAACAATCTTCCAGATTTAATCTCAGAAGAAAACATTATTATGTCTAATGGTCGTGACGTTGTGAAAATCCCGATTCGTTCTCTTGACGAATATCGTATTCGCTATAACTACGATAAAAACAAACACGTTGGTCAAGGAAATGGAAAAAGCAAAGTCGGAGATGTAGTAGCAAGAGATGGCTCAGGTGGGCAAGGCCAAAAAGGTGCAGGGAAAGGGCAAGGAGCAGGAGATCAAGCAGGAAATGATTATTATGAAGCAGAAGTATCCATTTTAGAGCTTGAAGAGGCATTGTTTTCGCAGCTTGAGCTCCCGAACTTAAAACGTAAAGAAAATGACGAAGTTACAATTGAACATATTGAATTTAATGACATTCGTCGAACAGGTCTTATGGGCAACATTGATAAAAAAAGAACGATGCTTTCTGCTTATAAGCGAAATGCGATGACAGGAAAGCCAAAATTCCATCCGATTTATCCAGAGGATTTAAAATTTAAAACGTGGAATGAGGTTCAGAAACGAGAATCCAAAGCAGTTGTACTTGCAATGATGGATACAAGTGGTTCGATGGGAATATGGGAGAAATATATGGCCCGAAGCTTTTTCTTTTGGATGGCTCGTTTCTTACGTACAAAGTATGAAACTGTAGATATTGAATTTATTGCTCATCATACAGAAGCTAAAGTTGTTACAGAGGAAGAATTTTTCTCAAAAGGAGAAAGCGGTGGAACGATTTGCTCGAGTGCTTACCGAAAAGCTCTTGAGCTTGTAAATGGTAAATACTCGCCAGAGCGATATAACATTTATCCGTTTCATTTCTCAGATGGAGATAATTTAACATCTGATAACGCTCGCTGTGTGAAACTTGTTGAAGAGCTTATGAAAGTGTCTAACATGTTTGGTTATGGAGAAGTGAATCAATATAACCGTCATTCAACACTTATGAGTGCTTACCGAAACATGAATGATCCAAAGTTCCGCCACTTTATTTTAAAACAAAAAGCAGACGTTTTTCATGCAATGAAAAGCTTTTTCCGAAAAGAAGAAGATGGCACGAAATACGCATAGAAGCAGGCAATTTGCCTGTTTCTTTTTTTGGAGAAAAACATTAAGAAAAAATTGGAACTGAAATACCTGTTTAGTTTTGGCTCATCACGTGTACATAACTTATAAATCACTTTAATTAAGGAGTGATAAACAAGTTGATTACGAGAAAGACGCTGTGGATTAGCAGTTTAATTTCTGGATTAGGAATCACCACAGCCTTTGCATTAAGAAAAAGAAAAAGGAAAAAACGTAAAACCTTGAACAGGAGAAGAACAAAGTATTTAACAATGAATGAAGATAAGGCTTATGGTAATGAAACATATCAATACTATAGAAAACGTTTCCAGGGAGGGAAAGCACATGACTAAACAAGCAAAAAGTCAAACAGAAAAGAAAAGTGGAACTCGAAAAGGAACGACAAAACAAAGCAAATCTTCACAAGAAAAAAATGAATTAACGCTAGATTCATTGAAAGACGTTTTATCTGAAGTAGAACAAGAAGATGCGAAAGAAATTCTTCAATCTCTTATTGGAGAGTTATCACAAGAAGATCGTCAAGAAATCCGAAGCATGTTTCAAGATGAAGAAAGTAAAGAGAGCAAGGAAAGCGATGACTCTGTACAAGAAGCGCTATCTTCTCTCGATGAGAAGCTTTCACAAGTGTTAGACAACATTGAAAAATTAAGCGATGATTTCTCTTCTTCACAACAATCAGGTGGAGAAAAAACAGAGAAAGACGGCCTTATCGACAAAATTATTACGCTTCTAAATGGGGAATCAAAAGAAAGTGGAAGTATCGATGAAGTGAAAGACCTTGTTGGTCAACTTGATAGTGAAGGAAAAGATGGATTAATTGATAAGCTTATTACACTTTTAAATGGGGAATCAAAAGAAAGCGGAGGCAGTGATGACGTAAAGAACCTGCTGAGTCAGCTTGATGGAGGAGAAGAAATCGCGGATCAATTAAGCGATGAGCAGCTTCAGTCTTTGCAAGATAAACTTTCAGATGGAAAAGAAGAAAGTGAAGAGGAAGATTCAGACGACTCAGATGATGAAGATCAGGAGAAAAGCGGAATTAGCAATGAAGATCTTCAAAAAATGCTACAAGATTCAGATTCAAAAGACAGCGGCGAGCTGCTCGGCCAGCTAACAGATCAGCTTAGTGATGATCAAATCAATGCTTTAACAGAGAAGTTGTCGGCTGGAGGAGATGAGGCGAAAAACCTTCTGAAGCAGCTGACATCTGGAGACGTGCAGAACGTTGCCCAAGGATTAACAGGAAATCTGCTTGGCGGTAATGATAGCGATGATGGCGGTGATCCTGTTGAACAGTTAACAGCACAGCTTCAAAACTTAGGGAATGATACAAGCGGAGTGAAGACAAGCTCTGACATTAAAGGGGCAAATGACATTAAAAACGTTACATCTTCTAAAGGAAAAAAACAGTAAAAATAAAGGAGTGATGCAAAATGGCTGCCATTCAGAAAAGTACTGATGGCTCAAGTCTTGCAGAAGTTGTTGACCGTATTCTCGATAAAGGGGTAGTAATTGATGCTTACGCAAAAATTTCTCTTGTTGGAATTGAGCTTATTACAGTAGAAGCCCGAGTTGTTATTGCAAGTGTTGATACATGGTTACGCTATGCTGAAGCTGTTGGTTTAATCCGAGATGATCTAATGGATGAAGGGGAATTCCAACTTCAGCAACCAAGCAATGCTAGAGAAAGAGGATAAGAAAACAAAAGCCAGGGCAGCTCTCTGCCTTGGCTACTCCATTCATTAAGGGGACTTATAAAGATGAGTATGAGAAAGATTTTAGATGAAATTCATGTGTTTTTTGAGGAATATATTAATCCTCCACACAAAGTGATTTCAGTTAAACCAAATGATGAAGGATGGGAAGCTTTTGTGGAAGTGCTTGAAGAGCGAGAGTATATGAAAGCATACGCAAAAGATGAGCTCATTGGGATCTATCATACCCAAGTAAATGAGGAAATGGAAGTCGTTTCTTTTGAACGAAGAAGTCTTAGACCACGCAGTGAAGTAATTGTTCCTGATTAGTCTTCTTCGCGTATTTGAGAAAGGAGAAGAATGATGAAAAATGGAAAAACTACAAGAACGACTCAACAACGAATTTATTCTTTATCCAGAGTTAGAGGACCTAGCAGATCGTGCTGTTGACTATTTATCCGCACGTTTTCCAGTTCATTTTACAGGACCATCTGGAGTCGGAAAAACATCGCTTGCTCTTTATGTAGCAAGTCGAATGAATCGCCCACTAACTTTTTTGCAAGGAAACTATGAAATGAGAAATGAAGATTTAATTGGTGGAATGAGCGGTTACACGAGTAATAAGACAGTAGATAATTTCGTTCGCTCTGTTCGGAAACAAGAAGAGAAACTAACGGAAAATAGAGTTGATGGTCGCTTAGTAAGAGCTGTGAAAAATGGTCATACCGTTGTGTACGATGAATTCACGAGATCAAAACCTGAAACAAACAATTTGTTTCTATCCGTTGTTGAAGAAGGAATTCTTCCCTTATACGGTATAAAAGATGAAGAATCTCATATTCCAGTTCATCCCGATTTCTCCATCATTTTTACGAGCAATCCTGAGGAATACGTTGGTACTTATCGAACACAGGATGCGCTTCAAGACCGAATGATTACAATTGATGTAGATACAGTAGATGAGCGAACAGAGGCTTACATTTTAAAAGACCGCACAGAAGTTAGTGATAGAGAAGCAGCTTTTATTATTACATTTATGAAAAAGATCCGTTCAAAATGTATGGAAAATGGAGAAGTTGGTCCTGGTCTGCGTTCATCTATTATGATTGGCTCTATTGCCCAAAAAGCAAAAATTGAGATTAACCCAGACAATGAACGATTTCAAAAACTGATTTTTGACATTATTGAATTTACCATTCATAGAAATTTGGGGTATAAAAGTAAAGAGCAAACTCGTAATTATCTTGTAAGAGAAATGAAAAAACTATGGGGAGGAAACTAAGATGAGTGAAGAATTAGGGAAGTATCCATTTTGTATTATTAAAAAAGATAGTGTAGATGATTTAGGAAGGGCTGTACTTGATGGAGAAGAACGTCAGCTGTTAGCCATCCCTTATAAAGAATTTGCAATGATTGTAGCCGAGGCACCTATTAAAATTTATCACCCTAAAAAAGAAAATGTCATGAACCATCAAAATACGATTTCAGCTGTTATGGAGCAAACAGATGTGATTCCAATGAGTTTTGGTAACGTATTTCAATCAGAAGAAGATATTGAGCTTTTACTCCAAAATTTATATGAAAACCTTCAAGAGCTTTTTCCGCAAATCGAAGGCCGATTTGAAGTTGGGTTAAAAGTTATTGCGAAAAAAGAATGGCTACAGGAAGAGATGAACAATCAGTCAAAAGCCCAGAAGTTAAAGAAAAAAATCGAAAACAAATCAAAAGAAGCATCTTACTATGACAGAATTGAGCTTGGAGATTTTGCTAGAAACTTTATGAAAAGCAAAGGGGAAGAAGCCGCGCAAGCCATTTTCCTACCGTTAGCTGAGATTGCAGCTTCGGCTAAACAAACGCAAACACTAGGAGAAAAAATGCTTCTTAATACTTCATTTCTTGTTGAAACGGAAAAAGAAAAAGAATTTGATGCTAAAGTAAACGAGCTTTATGAACAGTGGGAAGATAAAGTAGAGTTTAAATATACAGGACCATGGCCTGCTTACAACTTTATTGATATCAAACTAGAGGCAAGGAAAGTTCAATGATTCAAAAAATCGTTACAGGGCCAATTGATCTTGTTGTAAAGATCGGAGAAAAAATTAAAGAGGAAGCAGACAGACAGCTCTACGATATTAACCACATCCAGCAACAGCTCATGAATCTGCAAATGATGCACGAAATGGAAGAGATATCAGAGCGTGATTATGAAGAAAAGGAACAGGAGCTTCTAGAACGATACGAAGTTGCAAAGCGACGTGAGCAAGAGCAATGGGAAGAGATGAAAAACTCAAAGTAAGGAGGATACACATTGAAAACTGCCACAAGTACGAAATTAATTTACGTATATGGATTTGTTCCTTCATCTGAAGTTACAGAAGGAAAGTTGGAATCTTTTGTAGGATTTGATGGAGAACATCCTATATACACCCTAGAACAGCAAGGAATCACTGCTATTGCCTGCAAATTAAATGATGAGCATTATAGTGAAGAGACATTAGAAAAGAAAACAGAAGACATGAAATGGCTTCATGAAAAAGCCCTGCATCACCATGAGACGCTTAAAAAGTTGAATAAAGAATATACACTTTTACCGCTGCATTTTTGCACAGTTTTCAAAAGTGAAGAAAATGTGCAAGAGAAGATGAGTTCAGTGAACAAAGAACTTTCTAAGCTTTTTAAGGAGCTTGTAGGAAAAGAAGAGTGGACGCTAAAAATATATAGCGATGAAAAACAGTTAAAGCCTTATGTTGAAGAAAATAATAAAGATATAAAAACCAAAAGTGAGGAAATTAAGTCACTATCAAAAGGAAGACAGTATTTTGAACGTAAGAAGTTAGAGCGGTTATTACAAGAGAAAATTAGTGAAGAGAAAAAGAGACTTTCAAAAGAAATTCATGAAGAGCTAAGTGCTTTAACAAGTAAGTCAGGAATTAAAAAGAATTGGAATCAAAAGGTAACAGGACGACAAGATGAGATGAGCTGGAACAGTGTTTATCTTATTAAAGAAGGCGATGTCAAACGCTTTTTAGATGAAGTCGGAAATTTAGGAGAAAAATATAAGACGTACGGATTACAGCTTGAAGCAACAGGACCATGGCCTTGCTACTATTTCGCCAAAGTAGAAGGAGAGTGATGGGAAGTGGGTGAAGAAGTAACTGTTGAAGATAGACATCAGGAAGTAACATTACTTGATATTCTTGACGTTATTTTAGATAAAGGAATCGCACTTCGAGGTGAGCTCGTTATTTCGATTGCCGATATTGATCTTGTGTATTTAGATTTACGTGTCCTCGTTGTAGCCGTTGAAAAAATGATGACTTTATCAACAAACACGATTGAAGGGGGTGCAAAAGAATATGGGAGCACTTAAGCAAGACAAGGGGCGAATTGAGCTTGATCCCGAAAATGCCGAGCAAGGTTTAGCACAGCTTGTTCTTACATTAGTAGAGCTCATCAGGCAGCTTGTTGAACGCCATGCGATGCGTCGTGTTGAAGGGGGATCTTTGACAGATGAGGAAATTGAGAAGCTTGGAACAGCCCTTATGAACTTGGAGATGAAAATGGAAGAACTAAGAGAGATATTTGATCTTGATGAAGAAGATCTAAACATTAATTTAGGCCCTCTTGGTAACTTAATGTAGCAAAGGAGTGTGAACAATGGAACATTCTTCAAATTCAGCTACAATTGTAGATGTATTAGAAACAATTCTAGATAAAGGAGTTGTAATCGCAGGAGACATTAAAGTTGGTTTAGCAGATGTTGAACTTTTAACAATTAAAATTAGGCTTGTTGTTGCTTCAGTTGATAAAGCGAAAGAAATGGGAATGGACTGGTGGGAAACTGATTCATATTTTTCTTCAAAAGCAACAGAACAGCTTGAGCATCAAAATTTAAAATTAAATGAACGAATTGAGCAATTGGAGAAAAAATTAGAAACAAAAGAAATTGAGGGTGAGAAAAAATGAGAGGAATAAAATTATACCATTGGAAAGGAAAAGAGAAAATGGTTCGCTCTTATCCTTTTCAATGGTATAAACAGTCTATTCGTTTAGATGAAGAATATATCCTTTACCACGGATAACTTCAATCGTGAAATCATTATGAAGTTTTCTTCTCATTCGATAAACAAGAGCATTTAGCTCTTCTGCATGAACATCAGGGACTCCGTCCTCTAAAAGTTCACGCTCAGGCCATACTTCTTTTTTTATATCTGTTTTTAAAACAAACTCATTTAAAGAATGAGCAAGCTTATAGAAGAAAAGAAATTCCTTGTCGGAAAGCGTACATGTTTGTTTTTTATATGTGACAGTTTGTTTGATTTCATCCATTGTAAAAGGTAAAGAAGTACCATTACAGTGAATCATTTCATGTGAAATAGGTTGGAAATCAAGCGTTTGATCAAGATCTAATGAAGAAAAATGTAAAACTACTGTTTCATTTGCAGCTGAAATTATATCACCATGCTTTAATGTAAAAGGTAAGTGTGGAGTTAAAGGACGTCCGTTTACCTTTGTTCCATGCTTGCTGTTCAAATCAACAATGGAAGCTTGTCCACTGCAATACTGAATGGCGAAATGTCTTCTTGAAACGAAAGCATTCGAAAAAGCGATATCAGGTTTTGAGTTTGTTCCAACTCTACCAAATAAAATTTCAAACTGATCTACATATATATATGCTCCTTGTGTGAAAGGTTCTCCACACTCAACGAACAATTTTGGATAAGTATCCATTGGGACGACAGGCTCCTTTTTGGTATCTGTTTTTTCAGACAATTATCATCTTATTTTCAGTTTTTTTTCATTGTCACACCATTGCTTACTCGCTATGATAACATTAGACAGTGTTAGCAAGGAGGGAAAACAATGAAAAGGACTGTTAGCCTTGTTATTGTTTTACTAATTGCTTTTGTGATTATTTACTTTGTAGAACATACAAAAGCACAAACGGGTTTTCAAAAAGAACTAAGCGTTGAAAAAATGGACGTGCAAGATGAGTTTAATGGAAAGAAAGGCACATTCATCTTACGAGACTTAGAGAATAATAAGACATTAATATATAATAAAAAAAGAGCTTCGAGTCGTCAAGCACCTATTGGAACTTTTCAAATTCCTAGTTCTTTAATTGCTCTCGAAACGAAAACAGTTAAAGATGAATATGAAGTAAAAAGATGGGATGGAAGTGATCAAGGTGTGGACGAATGGAACAGAGATCTTTCCCTTGCTTCATCATTACGTAGCTCAGCTCCTTGGTATGAAAAAGAGATCGTAAAAGACATGGGGATAGATAACGTAAATAAATGGCTTCAACGCTTAAACTATGGAAATGAAAAAACAGAGCAAAATCATTTGTTTTGGGAAGATAATAGTTTACAGATATCTCCGCTTGAACAAGCTAATTTTTTAGAGTCTCTGTATCATGAAGATTTACCTTTTTCTTCTTCTTCCATGAAGAAAGTGAAGAGAATAATGATTGAAAAAGAAACAGGAACATATACTCTTCATAGTGTAAAAGGTTCAAAAGGAGAGCACAAGAGTGGATGGTACATAGGGTTTGTGACTGTAAAAGGACATCCATATGTATTCGTTACAAATATTGAAGGTAGCGGTAATAGTGATGAGAGTGCACAAGCGAAAAAAATCACGGAAAAAATCTTTAAAAAATATGGTGTATTAAAAGGTGCGTCTCTTTAAATAGAGACGCATTTTTATATTTATAGGAGAAAAGTCAATTTTTAATTTTTAGTTGACAGGTCGGAATTGTATGAATTAAAATAAAGACAAGAAAATAAAGAGTCGGAATCAAAGCTAAACATTGAAAAAGGGAGGCAAAACATGATGAAAGAACAGTACAAAGTAATGGACGGCGCTGAATCATTTTTTATAAAAGGAAATGAAGTTGGTATTTTAATTTCACATGGATTTATGGGAACTCCACAAAGTATGGAATATGTTGCACATCGTTTAGCAGAACAAGGGTACACGGTATATGCTACAAGGTTAAAAGGTCACGGTACTCATCATTATGACCTTGAAAAATGCACGTATAAGGATTGGGTAGCAAGCATTGAAGAAGGCTATAAAAAATTGAAAGCTCAGTGTAGCAAAGTATTTGTGCTTGGTCAGTCAATGGGTGGAACATTAACAGCGAACTTAGCATTAACACATAAAGATATCGACGGTATTATGCTTATTAATCCTGCTATAAATTCCATTCCTGAAATGGAGCACTTAGATCAAATTGTAAATGATCGTTTTGTTGAAGAAGGAAGACCGGATATTCATAATAAAGAAGCAGTAGAGATTACGTATACGCATGCACCGATGAAGTCTATCAGGGAGCTTCTCTCATTTATGAAAGTTGTTTCATTTAAATTATCAGCTATTGAAGCACCGCTATTATGCTTAACATCACCTGAAGATCATGTTGTGCCTGCTTCAAATAGTACGTATTTGTTGAACCATGTGTCTTCCCAAGATAAGAAACAAGTGATGCTCCCTAACTCTTACCATGTTGCTTCAATGGACTTTGATCAAGATACAATTGTAAAACAGTGTACTTCTTTTATTGAAAGCAACCTTCAAAAGTTTAACAATGTCATTCCACTAAGAGCAGCAAAATAAGGACCGATCAATGATGATCGGTCCTTATTTATTATTGTAGAGGATTAGATGCGTAATAATCTTCAAATACCTTTTTTACTTTCGGTACGACAGAGTGGCTTCCTCCGTCCGCATTGCTTACCATCATTGTTACAAGAAGAGAAGGGTTATCAACATCTGTCATCACAAACCAACCGTTTTCAGCTCCTTGTTCGCCTTGAGACTTTTTAAGTTCTGCTGTTCCTGTTTTACCTGCAAGCGTTACTCCAGGAATTTTTGCGGCACGAGCTGTTCCGTGAGTATCTTCAATAACTCCGATTAATCCTTTTCGTACTTCTTCAGTTGTTTTTTCAGACATTACGTGTTCTTTCCAAACTTGACTGCTTTTTTCACTTTTCAACAAAACGGGAGTTATCATATTCCCATTGTTTACAATAGACGTATAGATTGAAGCTAAATGAATTGGATTCACTTGTACTTCACCTTGTCCATATGCTGTATTAGCTAATAAAAGGTCAGATTCCATTTTTTCGTCTTTCGAAATAGTTGATGTAGACACATCGTATCCTTTAAGCGGAAGTTTCTCTCCAAATCCGTAATTTTTTGCTCCTTCGAGGAACTTTTCGGCGCCTAACTTTACAGCTCCTTGTGCAAAGTAAATATTGTCTGATGTAACAAGGGCATCATAAAGATTAACGTTTGGTGAGCTTCCAACGCGATTTACATGAAAGCTTCCCCAGCTTTTATCTTTTTGCCATGGCCCGCTTATTGCAAGTTTTTGATCTGGAGACCATACATCGTTTTCTAAAAGCATGCCTGCTGTTAGAAGTTTAAATGTAGACCCAGGTGAAAAAGTAGCTTTAAAACGGTTTAGAAGTGGTTTATGCTCATTGTTAGAAAGGGCTTCATACTCATCTGCGCTTATTCCTAATACAAAATCAGCTGGATTATAAGAAGGAGCGCTAACAAGAGCTAAAATTTCTCCTGTTTTAGGTTGAAGAGCTACCCCAACGCCTTCTCCATTTTTTAACTGATTATAAATAGATTCTTGCACGTTTGAGTCAATCGTTAGCTGTATGTCTTGTCCATTTTCTGCATTCTTTTTTAAGAGTTCTTTTCGCTTCTTTCCATCTTGATCTGCAATATAAATGACTGCTCCGTCCTTGGCGCGAAGCTTTGATTCATAGAGAGATTCCAGACCTGTTTTACCAATGACAGAACTTGCTGTATATCCTTCATCCTTTTTCTTTTCTAACATTTCAGCTGTGATGTCTCCAACGTATCCAATAAGATGGGCACAAGATTCCTCGCATTGGTAAACTCGTGAAGTTACGTCTTGTGTTCCGACACCTTGAAGTTCTTTCGCCTTAGTAATAATTTCTTCATTTGTTGAGCTTACGGTCTTTAAGGGTACAAACAAGTTTTCTTTTACCCAAGACTGATTAAGTTTTTTATCAATCTCTTCTATACTCATATTTAAAATAGCTGCAAGTTTTTCTTTTGCACCATTTGTGTTTCCAAGTTCACCTGGAATAACACCAATTTGCGTAGCTGTCCCATTGAAAGCAAGCGGTGTTCCATTTCGATCTGTAATACTTCCACGCTCAGCTTTGATAGTAGAAACGCGAACTTTTTCTTTGTCCTTCAAATCAGGAACAATAAGAGAAGGTGACCAGTTTACATACCAACTTTGATCTTTTGACTGTTCCTCTTCAACAGCTTTAATCGTTTCATTCCATTGAAGTTTGCCAGCCATTGTATCCATCTTCATTGTTACTTTGAAACGGTTATCTTTTTCTTCTTTAACACTTACTTTTAAGTTCTTTGTTTCAATTCCGCTATAAATATTTTCATATTTTGATACAAAGTCTTGTTCTTTAATAGAATTCTTAGATTTTTCATCAAGGTAAGTGTACATTTTCTTAAAATCTTGCTTGTTCCATGAAGCAACAAATTCTTTAACCCGTTCTTCAGCAGTTGGTTGATTTGAACAGGAAACAAGCGCTGTTATACATAAGCATAAAAAAGCGATAAAATATATTTTTTTCTTCAACGTCGTGCTCTCCCCCTTGTAGTATAAAACTATGCTATGTTTTCATCATAATGGAAAACATAGTAAAAGTAACCTAACAATTGGATGATAACAGATAAATAATATTAGTACAATTGATTGAGAAGAGACAGAGGGGAGAGAGACGTTCGATTTATTTTGGTTTATTCAGCTGGAGCTTCGCTTGCTGAATTAGTTCTTTTACCATCTTGCTTCCAATTTGTCCGCCGATTTTCCCAGCATTTTCAGATGTTAGGTTTCGATTTCTTCCTTTGTTTAAAGGGATGTTCAATTCCTGTGCTATTTCATACTTTACGTCTTCTCCGTCAGTACGATATCCCGCTTTTTTCATAACTTCTTTTTTGAATGCAATCATTTCAGGCTTTTTTTGTTTGCTCATTATACTTCCTCCTTTTTTATTTAGCGTTTGCTCTTTGCTAAAGAACTATGTAAAAAATGAAAAAAGCCCTCCTTTTTAAGTTCTAGAACTTAAAAAGGAAAGCTTTTATGAAGAGCTGTACATAGACGATAATAAATTATTAGATTTTTTTAGCATATCATTTGCTTCAGCATAGTTTTGTTGTTCTTCGAGAATTTGTGCTTTAATTGCATAGCAATGTGATAGAATATAGGAAATATTAAATTCCTTACAGAATTTCTCACAGTCATTAATATAAATAAGCGATTCACCAAGAGAATTTTGCTTGAATTTAATACGTGCCATCATTGCCAAAAGTCTAGCTTTTGATTCTTTAAAAGAATGAGAGTAAAGAATACCTTGCTGGCAATATTCTTCTGCTGCTTCTAAATTTTGCTGTTCATATGCTGTTGCTGCTAGCTCATAATAAGTATCCACAACGTGATGTTCCTGATGATGCGTCTTGGCAATAGTTAAGCTCTTCTTCAAGTAGTCTTGAGATTTAGAAAGCTCTCCAACTTGGCGGTAAAGGATACCAAGATGTAAAAGACAATCACTATAGTTGGAATCTGGAGAGGATCTATCAATACGGCTTAGAGCATAAAGTGTCGATTGAATTCCTTCTTTAGGTTGTTCAAGGTGAAGTTCTGCTAATCCCTTTAACATATAGAAACGATCTTCTTGATAAAAAACAGAGCTTGTCTCCATAAGAGAAAGAGCTTCTTTAATATGAACAATTCCTCTCATAAATTGATTTGTTTTACAGTATCCATATGCTAAATCATAGAGAACTTTTAAATGCACGATTTTATCAAATTCATGATATTGTGTTCTCAATAAAATAGACGCATATAAGGCATGATCAATACAGCTTGAGTAGTTTTCTAACTGTCGATAACATGTTGCAAGAGAAGAGTATACTTCGATATGATAATTTAAATCAAATGGAGTAATATAAACAAGACAGTCATTAAGATAACGAACAGCTTCTTCATACTCTCCTTTATTCACCGAGATTTCAGACAACAGTTTAAGTGCTTTTCCGCGAATTGTGAAATTATTTTCATCATGTGTTAGTGGCTCTAGAGCTTTATAAGCATTTTCATATTTTTTAGAATTGATTAGCGCAATGCACATGCTTATTACGCGTTCTTTGTTGTTTGTCTCAACTTCCACTGAATCATTGTTTTCTGCTTCACCTAAGAGATAGCTTACGGAAACGCCGAGTTTTGAAGCGATATGCTCAAGTGTTTTTAAAGAGGGCTTTGTATGATTACGTTCAATCAAGCTAATCATTGAGTGACTTAAGTTTGGACCAGAAAGGTCACCTTGAGTGAAGCCAAGGCTTTTACGCTGTAGTTTTATTCGTTCTCCAACAGTTCTCATATAATCTCACACTTTCTAAAATAAGATATTGTACCTACAAATGTTTTTTAGTTGTATTTTAAGTATTTTCAATAAATTTTAATTACTATTATAAATAGATCGAGACTTATCCAATATTTGTTTTTTAATATTTGAATAAAAGGGTATTATATACATTTTTTCATTAAGCAATCGATAAGGTGTTTTGAAAATTCAGATTAATATTTCCTATTTATCCTTTTATTGCATATTTCAATCATATAGTTGTATACGAATAGACAGAAAATAAAACACATTAAAATCTAAATAAATAACAAAGAGTTAAAATAGAAGGAAATGAATAAATGGCTTAACAACGCCTTTTATATTACATATAGATACCATTTTAGTAATTAATAAATATTAAAGTGTTAATGGTTATACTTTAAATATTAACATAAATTGTATGTTATACATAGTTTAAAATAATGTAAAACGTAAAAAAACTAGGTATATTCTCACTGTAAAATAAAATATTCGTATTCGAATATTTTTTAGTAGGTATATTTTTACATAAATATACATTTTCTTTCTTTAGAGTGCCGACTATTAGCCTATCAACAGAAAACTAGTAAATAAGAAATAATTTGCCTAAGGGAAAAACAGTTTGGTTTTGTTCAATTTTTTTTCTTTAAGCTATAGTAGTTCATAGAGGCAATTATGTTTCTGTAGACCCACTATGACGCGGTTTGGTAAACTAATTTTGCTGCAAATAATGTCTTTTCTACATACGTTATAAAGTTGGTTAAAAGGAAAGAATGTAAGGAAGACTAAATATTCAGTAGCGCAGTTAGATGAAGGAGCGTGGATATAGTGAGCGCGGAGCGTGGCGCATGGGTTAGTATTTATACTTATCTTATCCTTTCAACGCTTAAACTGTTTATTGGGAACATAGCGAACTCAGAAGCTTTAAGTGCAGATGGATTAAATAACTTTACGGATATTATCGCCTCAGTAGCTGTTTTAATCGGTTTGAAAATTTCAAAGAAACCTCGAGATAAAAACCATCCGTACGGACATTCAAGAGCTGAAAATATTTCTTCTTTACTTGCCTCGTTTATTATGATGGTTATTGGATTCCAAGTTTTATATGAAGCGGTTCAGTCTCTTTGGCATCAAGAAGCAACAACTCCAAGTCTTTTAGCCGCTTTAGTGGGCGCAGGAGCAGCCGTTGTAATGTTCTGTGTTTTTCTTTACAACAAGCGCCTTGCTGATAAATTGCAAAGTGGAGCATTAAAAGCTGTTGCAAAAGACAATCTTTCAGATGCTCTTGTAAGCGTTGGGGCTGTTGTAGGAATCATTGGAGCATATTTTGGTCTTTCATGGTTAGATCCACTTGCAGCTCTAGTTGTTGGGCTTATTATTTGTAAAACGGCTTTTGAGATTTTTAAAGAAACGTCGCTTTTATTAACAGATGGATTTGATGAAGACAAAATGGGTGAATATAAAGAAGCTGTCAAGGCTATTACAGGAGTAAATGATGTTAAAGATTTAAGAGCGCGCATGCATGGTAATGATGTTGTGCTTGATGTTACAGTGACCGTTAATCCGGAGCTTAGTGTTGTACGCAGTCATGAGATTGCAGATGAGATTGAAGAAGAGCTCGAAACTAAACATCAAATTTCGATGATTCACGTTCATATCGAACCAGATCATTAAGGAAAAGGAAGGAGAAATTTCTCCTTCCTTTTTTAGCTTAAAAATAGGATTCTATTGGCTTTTCTAGAATAAAGTACAAAGCATAAAAAAGGAGGATAAAATATGGCAGAACATGAGTTAAAGGAAATAATTCGTGAATGTGATACAGCTATTCAAAATGAGGATTTTGATATGTTAATGAACTATTATACAGATGACGCAGTCCTAGTGGTAAAACAAGGAATGATTGCAAAAGGAAAAGAGGAAATCAAAAAAGCTTTTATTGCAATTGCGAAATATTTTAATAATAGCATTGTACCAACTCAAGGAGAGATGGTGATCTTAGAAGCAGGAGATACAGCTCTTGTTCTTTCACAAACGTTTCTTGATGCCAATAAAGAAGATTCCAAATATCCAATGGAGAGAAGAGCAACATATGTATTTCGAAAAAGTACAGAAGGAAGATGGCTTTGTGCCATTGATAACTCATATGGTACAGATTTGATTCCAAACGAAGAGCAGCAATAGAACATTCCTGTTTTCTTCCTTTTTTGTATAGGAACGACTAAGATAGGCAAAATATTTTATGTTAAAAGTGAACTATGAGAAAATGGACATGTTAATAAAAAAGAAAAAGGAGGAATTAAGGTGACAAACTCTTTACAATCTACAACAACTTTACATAATGGAATTGAAATGCCTTGGTTTGGGCTAGGTGTATTCAAAGTTGAGGATGGATCAGAAGTGATTAAATCTGTGAAATCAGCAATCAAAGCAGGTTACATTAGCATTGATACTGCTGCTGTATATGGAAATGAAGAAGGTGTTGGAAAAGGTATCGCTGACTCTGGAGTTGACCGTGAACGCCTCTTTGTAACCTCTAAAGTTTGGAACAGTGATCAAGGGTATGAAACAACGTTAAAAGCATTTGATACAACGCTTGAAAAGCTTGGTCTTGAATACCTTGATTTATATTTGATTCACTGGCCTGTTGAAGGAAAATATAAAGAAACGTGGAAAGCACTTGAGAAATTATATAAAGATGGACGCATTCGTGCTATTGGAGTTAGTAACTTCCAAATTCATCATTTAGAAGATTTACTAACAGATGCTGAAATTGTACCAATGGTAAACCAGGTAGAGTATCATCCGCACCTTACTCAAAAAGAACTTCATGCTTTTTGTAAAGATAAAGGTATTCAGCTTGAAGCATGGTCTCCGCTTAAGCAAGGAGAGCTTTTGCAAGATGAAACAATTACTCGTATTGCTGACAAGTATAACAAATCAGCAGCACAAGTCATTTTACGTTGGGATTTACAAAATGAAGTTGTGACAATTCCAAAATCAACAAAGGAACATCGCATCATTCAAAATGCCGATATTTTTGATTTCCAATTAACATCAGAAGAAATGAATGAAATTAATGCTCTAAACAAAAATGAGCGTGTTGGGCCTGATCCAGATAATTTCGATTTCTAATAAAAAAAGTTCCCTTCTAAAGAAGGGAACTTTTTTTATGGGGTTTTTATATTTCCATAACAGTAAATTTATTGAAAATAAAAACCACTTCTTCATCTACATGAAATAGGTCTAAAAAAATAAAAAAAGGAAATAAAATGTTATTTATCTAGGTTTTACGGCATGTTTTAGAAATAACTACCTCACCTTTTTAATTGGAAAATATGTTAGTATTGTAAGCAGAAGAAAAAGGATAAAAAAGAGGTGGAGGGAACGTGAAAGTTTTAAATGCCGCAACACCGGAGATGGAAGCATACATAGAAGAAATGAGCGAGCACTTAGTCTATAATGTTTTACCCTGCTACTTTTCTCAGGAAGAAATCCAAACATACAAAAATGTTCAGTTTCTTTCAATAAGCTATGCAAAGCAAAAAGCATATAATAGCTTTTTGCATGAAGCTTTAAAGGTTATTAGCAGCATGCAAACGATTACTAATCTTATTGAAACTGTCCAAACGAGAGAAATTACAAACCAGGATCGAAAGCTTTTTCATCACAATATTTCTATTTTAGAGAAATATGGGTTTTTATTTCCGTTTGAAATGGATTATTTCTCGAAAGAACGTTATCAGATTACCCACGGGCATTATGAATATCGCTTCATTGTGAACTGAATGGCAGCGGGTTTTCCCGCTGTCTTTTTCTAGTTCCCCCCTTTCGCTTTTCCGACTATAATGAAAGTACAGATTTGTAGTGATTCAGCTTAGAAAGTTTTACTTTTACAAAAAAGGGAACAATATAAAGAATGTTGAAAAAGGAGCTACAGATGCATGTCAGAAATTGATTTATCCAAATTTGAGAAGAAAGTTATTATGCGTAATATTGAACATAAAGACATTGACAAAATTATTGAGCTTCAAGAACTTTGCTTTCCTGGAATGGACCCGTGGAAAAAAGATCAGCTTCAAAGTCATCTGGATATTTTCCCAGAAGGACAGATTTGTGTCGAGTTTGATGGAGAAATTATTGGGTCTTGTTCAAGCTTAATTATAAACTTTGATGAGTATGATGATAAACACACGTGGGATGATATAACAGACGAAGGTTATATTACAAATCACAATAGTGATGGGTATAACTTGTATGGAATTGAAGTTATGGTTCACCCTCAATTTCGAGGAATGAAAATTGGGCGACGTCTTTATGAAGCGCGTAGAGATTTAGCGCGAGCTCACAATTTAAAAAGCATTATTATTGGAGGAAGAATTCCTAATTATCATAAATATGCAGATGAATTTACTCCACGTGAATATGTAGAAGAAGTGAAAGAACATAAAATTTATGATCCTGTTCTTTCATTCCAGCTTATGAATGGATTTACCGTTATGCGAATTAATCCAAACTATTTGCCTGATGATGAAGCTTCAAATCAGTATGCAACGCTTATGGAATGGAACAATATTGATTATGTAGCAAAATCAAAGCGTCACTACAAAACATCTTTTCCAGTAAGGATTTGTGTAGTACAGTATGCAATGAAACAAATTAACTCATTTGAAGATTTTGCACAGCAAGCTGAGTATTATATTGATGTTGCATATGATGCCGGAGCTGATTTCTGCGTATTTCCTGAAATCTTTACAACACAGCTTATGTCATTTTTAAATGAGCATATTCCTAGAAAAGCAGTTCAGCGTGTAACAGAGTATACTGAAGAATATATTGAGCTTTTTACAGATCTTGCTGTAAAGTACAATGTTAACATCATTGGTGGATCACATTTTGTAGAAGAAGATGAGCACATTTATAATATTGCGTATCTTTTCAGAAGAGATGGAACAATTGAAAAGCAATATAAGCTTCACATTACACCAAATGAGCGGAAATGGTGGGGAATTTCAGCTGGAGAAGAAGTGGAAGTATTTGATACAGACTGTGGGCCAATTGCTATTCAAATCTGCTATGATATTGAATTTCCTGAGCTTGCACGTATTGCGACAGAAAAAGGAGCCAAAATTATCTTTACTCCGTTCTGTACAGAGGATCGCCAAGGCTATTTACGTGTGCGCTATTGTGCTCAATCAAGAGCAGTGGAAAACCAGATTTATACTGTTATTGCAGGAACAGTTGGAAACTTACCACAAGTGGAGAATATGGACATTCAATATGCTCAGTCCGCTATTTTTGCTCCTTCTGATTTTGAATTTGCACGCGATGGCATTGTAGGTGAATGCAATCCTAATATTGAAATGGTCGTTATTGGAGATGTTGATTTAGAAATTCTACGTCGCCAACGTCAGTCAGGAACAGTTCGACAGTTAAAAGATCGTCGTCGTGATATTTACACTGTTCACTATAAGAAGTAATGTTAAAAGGGCATCCTTATTTCCTTTTTCCCTAAGGATGCTTTTTTAATATGAAATAAATTATAATGGAGGAAAAATTGTGAGCTTTGAAGATCAACAAATTATCCCAGCTATTCGTGATATGAAGCAGCTTGAACGTTTTTTACGTTCTCCATATCAATATGGAGTTTTATTAGAATGTTATTTAGGTCATTTAAAGGGAATAGCGCGTGCGGCTCAAGAGCACGATAAAAAGCTAATTTTCCATGTTGATTTAATTAGTGGTCTAAAACACGATGAACATGCTGTGGATTTTTTATGTCAGGAAATTAAGCCTGCTGGTATTATTTCAACGCGTTTAAATGTAATTCTAAAAGCCAAACAAAAAGGGGTATATGCCATTCAACGCGTTTTTCTTTTAGACAGTCAAGCACTTGAAAAAAGCTTCGCTGTTATTAATAAAGGAAAACCAGACTACATAGAGCTCCTTCCTGGAGTTGTTCCTCATCTTATTGAGGAAATAAAGGAAAAAACGAATACCCCTGTTCTTGCAGGAGGACTTATTCGAGCGGAGCACGAAATTGAAAAAGCATTGGAATCAGGAGCCGCAGCTGTTACAACGTCTAATGAAGAGCTTTGGAAAAAAAAGTAGTGAAAAGGGTTTGACAACGCTTTCAATTTCTAGTACTCTAGTATCAAAGTTAATACACGTGACGGAGACAAGAACCACAGTACATCCCTAATCAACCTTAGGGGTATACTGTGGTTTTTTGCAGTTTGTCACATTGCCATTAATAGATTTTTAGAAAAATATGAGCAAAGGGGATGGATTCCCATGGGTACTTTTACAGCGGAAATAGTCGGGACAATGATTTTAATTATACTAGGCGGAGGAGTTTGCGCAGGGGTTAACTTAAAAAAATCGCTCGCTCATAAAAGTGACTGGATTGTAATTACTTTTGGCTGGGGATTAGCGGTAACAATGGGAGTTTACGCAGTTGGAAGTGTAAGCGGTGCACATTTGAATCCAGCTGTAACAATTGGAATGGCATTAGCTGGTCAGTTTGCTTGGGGAGATGTTCCGCTTTATATTTTAGCTCAAATGATTGGAGCCTTTTTAGGAGCAGTTATTGTTTACTTTCACTATTTACCACACTGGAAAGCAACGGATGACCCAGGCGCAAAGCTTGGCGTATTTTCAACAGGACCAGCCATCTATCACCCGTTTTCAAACTTATTAAGTGAGATGATTGGAACATTCATTCTTGTTCTAGGATTATTAACAATAGGAGCAAATAAGTTTACAGAAGGTTTAAACCCGCTTATCGTTGGGTTTCTTATTTTAAGTATTGGCCTTTCTCTAGGGGGAACAACAGGATATGCAATTAATCCCGCAAGAGACTTAGGACCACGTATTGCACACGCGTTGCTTCCAATCGAAGGAAAAGGAGATTCAAACTGGAAATACGCATGGATTCCTGTTGTTGGGCCTATTCTTGGTGGAAGTTTAGGGGCAGTATTTTATAAAATAATATTTGAAGGAACAACAAGTGCTGTATATTGGGGAGTAGTAGCCGTTGTTGTTGTAATACTAGCAGTGGCGTACGGCATGTCTAAGAAACAAGACTATGTAGCAGGAGAAATAAAAAGAGAAGTAAACTAATTTAGAGGGGGCGAAAGTTATGAGCACATACATTTTAGCATTAGATCAAGGAACAACAAGCTCAAGAGCTATTTTATTTAACAAAAAAGGCGAAATTGTTCACACATCACAGAAAGAATTCACGCAATATTTTCCAAAACCTGGCTGGGTTGAACACAATGCAAATGAAATTTGGAGCTCCATTTTATCTTGTATTGCATCATGTTTATCAGAATCAGGAGTAAAAGCAAATCAAGTTGAGGGAATTGGAATTACAAATCAGCGTGAAACAACAGTTGTATGGGATAAAAATACAGGCCAACCTGTTTATAATGCGATTGTTTGGCAATCTCGTCAAACAAGCAACATTTGTAATGAACTAAAAGAAAAAGGCTATAACGATATGTTCCGTGATAAAACAGGGCTTTTAATTGATGCTTATTTTGCAGGCACAAAAGTAAAATGGATTTTGGATAATGTAGATGGAGCACGTGAGAAAGCAGAAAATGGTGAGCTGTTATTTGGGACAATTGATACGTGGCTTATTTGGAAACTATCTGGTGGAAAAGCGCACGTTACAGACTATTCAAATGCATCGCGTACGCTTATGTTCAATATCTATGATTTAAAATGGGATGAAGAATTGCTAGAGATTCTAGGTGTTCCAGCGTCTATGCTTCCAGAAGTAAAGCCGTCTTCAGAAGTATATGCAGAAACAATCGATTACCACTTTTTCGGTCAGAAAGTACCTATTGCAGGCGCAGCTGGTGACCAGCAATCAGCACTGTTTGGGCAAGCGTGCTTTGAAAAAGGGATGGCTAAAAATACGTATGGCACAGGTTGTTTCATGCTTATGAACACAGGAGAAAAAGCTGTTAAGTCTGAGCATGGTTTGTTAACAACGATTGCATGGGGAATTGATGGGGAATTGATGGGGAAGTAGAGTATGCGCTTGAAGGTAGTATTTTTGTAGCTGGTTCGGCTATTCAATGGCTTCGGGATGGGCTTCGTATGTTTAATAATGCTGCAGATAGTCAAAAATACGCAGAACGTGTTGAATCAACAGATGGAGTTTATATGGTCCCTGCTTTTGTTGGATTAGGAACACCGTATTGGGATAGCGATGTGCGCGGTGCAATGTTTGGGTTGACTCGTGGAACTAAAAAAGAGCATTTTGTTCGAGCAACACTTGAATCACTAGCTTATCAAACACGTGATGTCCTTGATGCTATGAAAGAAGATGCAGGCATGGAAATTAAGCGTTTACGTGTTGACGGAGGAGCTGTTAAAAATGATTTTCTTATGCAGTTCCAAAGCGATATTTTAGATGTTCCTGTTGAAAGACCTACAATTAATGAAACAACAGCTCTTGGAGCAGCATACCTTGCAGGGCTTGCTGTTGGATTCTGGGAAAGTCGTAATGAAATAGCAGAGCAGTGGGATGTTGAAAAAGCGTTTGAAGCGAAAATGGAAGACGAGCAGCGTACGAAGTTGTACGATGGATGGAAAAAAGCTGTTGAAGCAGCAATGGTGTTCAAATAAAGAAAGAATCTTCTGAAGTGTGAAACAGAAAGATTCACAAAAGGATAAAAGTGTGATATATTAAAAATAAGTTAATAAATGGTTGGAGAATAGGAGAGACCACAGGACCTTATGGGTATATAAATATCATAAGGGGCTTGTGGTCTCTTTTTATTTACTCTCAAAAGGAGGAATTATTCATGAGTTTTTCAGGGGAAAATCGTGCTGCAACATTAAGCGAGATGGAAAAGCAGCAGTTTGATGTATTAGTTATCGGTGGTGGTATTACAGGAAGTGGAATTGCTTTAGACGGGGCAACGCGCGGATTGAAGATGGGACTTGTAGAAATGCAGGATTTCGCAGGAGGAACGTCAAGTCGTTCTACAAAGCTCGTGCACGGTGGACTGCGTTATTTAAAACAGTTTGAAGTGAAAATGGTAGCGGAAGTTGGAAAAGAAAGAGCTATCGTATACGAAAATGCACCGCATGTTACAACACCTGAGTGGATGATGCTTCCTTTCCATAAAGGAGGAACGTTTGGAAGTTTCACAACATCGATCGGTCTTCGCATGTATGACTTTCTTGCAGGTGTTAAACGAAGCGAGCGACGTCAAATGTTTTCACGAAAAGAAACATTAAGACGTGAGCCACTCGTAAAAGCTGAGAACCTACGAGGTGGCGGCTACTATGTTGAATATAAAACAGATGACGCTCGCCTGACTATCGAAGTAGCGAAGAAAGCAGTTGAAAAAGGAGCTACTCTTGTAAATTATGCAAAAGTAGAAAGCTTTCTTTACGAAGATAACAAAGTTGTGGGAGCGGTTGTTGTAGATCAGACAACTAAAAAAGCGTACCAAATTTATGCTAAAAAGATTATTAATGCTGCAGGACCTTGGGTTGATACACTTCGTGAAGAGGATCGCTCAAAAGAAGGGAAAACGCTTGTTCATACAAAGGGAATTCACTTAGTTATTGATGCGGAACGTTTCCCATTACAGCAAGCTATTTATTTTGATACACCTGACGGCCGCATGGTATTTGCGATTCCTCGTGATGGAAAAACTTATGTTGGCACAACTGATACAGTTTATGATGGAGATCTTGTTCATCCGAGAATGACAAAAGCAGATCGTGAATATGTCATTAAATCAATTAACTACATGTTTCCGGCTGTAAACATTACCGAGAAAGATGTAGAGTCAAGCTGGACGGGACTTCGCCCGCTTATTAATGAACAAGGAAAAGGGGCTTCTGAAATTTCGCGTAAAGATGAAATTTGGGAATCGAAATCAGGCTTAATTACAATTGCAGGTGGAAAGCTAACAGGCTATCGTAAAATGGCTGAAATGGTTTTAGATTCTGTAACGAAAAAAATCGAAGAGGAATATAATGTTTCGTTTCTTCCTTGTCAAACTAAGCATCTTTCACTTTCAGGGGGAGAGTTTGGAGGATCTCAGAAATTTGAAAGTTTTGTAAAACAAAAAGTTCAAGAAGGAACAAAGATTGGTCTTGATCGCAAACAAGCTGAAAAATTAGCAAAACGCTATGGTTCAAATATCGATAAAGTATATGAGTATGTGAAAAATGGTGAACAGACAAACGTTCCTCGGGTTGTTTATGCTCAAGTTATGTACGGACTAGAACATGAGATGGTCGTAAAACCTGTTGATTTTTTCATTCGCCGTACTGGAGCGCTTTTCTTTAATATTTCATGGGTGCATGAATGGAAAGTTGAAGTCATTAATCTTATGGCTTCAAAACTAGGCTGGACGCGTGAACAAAAAGAATTATATAGACAAGAGCTTGAAAAACATCTTCATGATGCAGTTGTTCCTGTTGATGAAGAAGATGACACAGCTCTTGCACAGTAAGCAGAAAATCCCATCTTAAAAAGTGAAACGAGATGGGATTTTTTTTCGTTAAGTTATAAAGAAACATGGTAATATAAATGGAAGAGAATTTTATAAAATGAGATTTAAGATTCATCATTAAGGAGGAGAAAGATGAGCTGGCATCAGCATTTTTTGCGTTGGGATAGTGAAATTGAATTAGAAAATGAAATGAGAAAAAGTTTAGATAGTATTAAGCATGATGAGAGATTGCTTGAAGAGCATTTTTATAAAAATCTAGAATTTGGTACAGGTGGAATGAGAGGCGAAATTGGAGTCGGAACAAATCGTATGAATCTTTATACAGTAAGGAAGGCATCAGCTGGATTTGCTCAGTATATTGAAAACGCGGGAGAAGAAGCGAAAAACCGCGGAGTTGTGATTGCGTATGATTCTCGCCATAAGTCCCCACAATTTGCTCTTGAAGCTGCTAAAACTCTTTCTTCATATGGAATTAAAACCTATCTTTTTACAGAACTTAAGCCAACGCCACAGCTTTCGTTTGCCGTTCGAGAGTTGCATGCTTTTGGTGGTATTGTTATAACAGCAAGTCATAATCCACCTGAATATAACGGTTACAAAGTATACGGAATGGATGGAGGGCAGCTTCCGCCTAAAAGTGCTGATGAGTTAATCTCTTATGTAAACGGTATCGAAAATGAGCTGAAGATTAAAGTGAAAGAAAAAGAGAAACTAAAAAAAGAAGGTTTGCTTGTTATGCTTGACGATACACTTGATGAAGCATACAACAAGAAACTTCAAGAAGTTAGCGTCTCAAAAGAACTTTCACAGGAAGCTAAAGACAACGTAAGAGTAGTTTTTACACCTTTGCATGGAACAGCTTATAAATCAGCAACAAAAGCGTTTGAAACGCTCGGTTATAAACATGTTCATGTTGTAGCAAAGCAAGCAATGCCAGACCCTAATTTTACAACCGTGCTTTCTCCAAATCCTGAAGAAGCTGAGGCTTTTTCATATGCGATTAAAGACGGGAAAGATGTAAAAGCAGACGTTCTTCTTGCAACAGATCCTGATGCAGACCGAGTTGGACTTGCTGTTCGAAAAGACGACGGAGAATATACGCTTCTAACAGGAAACCAAACAGGAGCACTTTTACTAAAATATCTTTTATCACAGCTTGAAAAGAGTGGAAATCTTCCTAAAAATGGAGCTGTTCTAAAAACAATTGTAACTTCTGAGCTTGGGCGCAAGATTGCAGAGGATTATAAGCTTACAGCAATTGATACCCTTACTGGATTTAAATTTATCGGTGAGAAAATTAAACAGTTTGAACAAACAAACGACCACACATTTTTATTCGGTTATGAAGAGAGCTACGGCTATTTAGTTAGAGACTTTTGCCGAGATAAAGATGCAATTCAAGCACTGATCTTAGCTGTAGAAGCGTGTGCATTTTATAAACAACAAGGCAAAACGCTTTGTCACGTTATGCAAGATATCTATGAAGAATACGGCTATTATAAAGAAAATTTAAAATCACTTACGTTAAAAGGAAAAGAAGGATCTGCTCAGATTGAGCACCTTTTAACATCTTTCCGTGCTGCCCCTCCAGGAGAAGTAGCTGGTCTTCGAGTTAAAACAATCGAAGATTATCAAGTACAAAAAAGAGCGCACCTAGAAAATGGAGAAACAGAAACAATGTCTCTTCCTTCCTCAAATGTTTTAAAGTATTTCTTAGAAGATGGCTCATGGTTTTGTCTTCGCCCTTCTGGTACAGAGCCAAAAGTGAAGTTTTACTTTGGAGTTGTTTCCGACACTAATGAGGAAAGCGTGTTAAAGCTAGAACAGCTTAACAATAGTATTATGGACAAAGTAGCAGCTATTTTAGAAAGTAATGAAGAAGGAATCCAAAAATAAAGAAATGTTTCTCCATTTAAACTGGGGCAACTTTCTTTTAATAATATTAAGATAGCGGAAAAAGGGAAAAATGTGGTACGTTTAATAAATGAAGACTTTTATAGAAAAAGTCCATTGACAACACCATATTATAGGAGGATTTTATAATGAAGATTGTTGTAATTAATGGAACACCGCGTGAAAGTGGAAGAACGCGTATTTTAAGCCGTTTTTTAGCAGAAAAATACAGCTTAGATTTGATTGATTTAAGTGAAACAGTGTTACCTGTTTTTAACGGAACAAGTGAGCAACACGAATTAGAAAACGTAGTAAAAGTAAAAGAGCTTGTACATAGTGCAGATGCTATTATTTTAACAACGCCAGAATATCATGGAAGCATGAGTGGAGCGCTGAAGAATATGCTTGATTTCTTAACGTTTGAACAGTTTAAAGGAAAACCAGTTGGACTTCTTGCAGTAGCAGGCGGTGGAAAAGGCGGTATTAATGCATTGAATAGCATGCGTGATGTAATGCGTGCTCTTTATGCGAATGCATTACCAAAACAAATTGTATTTGATCCACCGATGTTTGAAAAAGACAGCGATCTCCTTGTTCCAGAGGCTTCAGAAGCATTAGAAGGATTTATGGAAGAGCTTAAAAAATATACAAAGCTTTATAAAGAGTTTGCAAAAGCATAAAAAATAAGAGGCAGGATTTCATCCTGCTTCTTATTTTTTTTGAAATCCTGTCTTTTTAAATAAAGCGTGAAAACGGGGAGCAATAAGACCACCTAAAAATGTAAAAATCACATCTTTAATAAAAAATCCACCCATGAAAATCCACAGTGCTTTATAAGACATTGGAGTATTAATCCACGTATTAAGAGCTAAGTACATATAGTTAACGCTAAACAGATAAATAAAAATAATGCCGATATACGATGCAACCATAAATGTACCAAGCGTTGGATTTTCTTTTCGCTCGACAATTTTACCTACAATATAAGCAGCAAAAATATAGGAAATGATAAATCCGCCTGTTTGGGTAAACAAAGCGCTAAGACCACTATAAAACTCAGCAAACACTGGAGCTCCAGCAAGTCCTACAACCATGTAAGCGAGCATAGAAAAAGCACCTAACCGGCTACCGAGCAAAGCACCAGCTAGAATAGCAAAGAATGGTTGAAGTGTTGGAGTTACATTTCCAAAATGTAAAAATGGAGCAAAAGAAGCAATGTTAGCTCCAATCGCAGTAAGGGCTACAAAGACACTTGCGTATGTAATGTCAATCGCCCGAAATTGTCTTTTGTTCACGTAGTGTTCCTCCTGATGATAGAATACGCTTTTTATCTTAACGAAAGAGAGTTACATCAGTCAACAGATAATATTTCTCAGTTTACATTCAAAAGATGAATAAAAATAAAAAAGGAGCAGAAAATAAGTATAAAAGAAAAAAGGCATACCTTTTTAGGGGTATGCGTTAAAAAGTTTGTTTATAAAGATTGTTCCATAGCGTTCAGCTCAGACTGAAGCGCTTGTTCTCCTGCATAGTCAATATAACATAGCAAAGAGTATAAATTTTCTTCCACAATTCGCTCGTTTCGCTCGAAGTTATAGGCGTGTAAAAAGTGTTCAATCCTTTTTGATAACAAATCATCGTTTGTTCTCACCATCAAAATCAACAGGTTGTCCCACTGTGATCGATGTGTGTAGTAAAGCGCTCTGTCATAGTCCAACATGTTCATTGCTTTTCCTCCCCTTTGAAGGAGTCGATATTATTGTATGACAGTTTGGCTTATTTGTTACTGAACAAATGTTGGACAAAAAAGCAAAATAGTGACAGTGTGATAAGAACAACACTGTTAACTTTTTCTGCTGTATAAAATCGAGTTCAAAAAACAAATAATACGAGCAAGCCTTCTGTGAGGTTACTTTAACAACTTCTTCACATATTTTAAGCTGTTTTTAAACGAAGGATAGCGAACAGGAAGATCAAACTTTGTTGTTTGTTTTAGAATGCCTTTTTCATGTGTAAAAGCATCAAAGCTTCCTTTTCCATGGTATTTGCCCATCCCGCTTTCTCCAACTCCCCCAAAAGGAAGGTGTGTGTTCGCTACATGCATAACTGTGTCATTGATACAGCCTCCACCGAAGGAGAAAGAGTTAATAATCTTTTCTTGCTTTTTCTCATCTTCTGAAAAGTAATAAAGCGCAAGCGGATTCGGAGCTTTATCTAGATGATTTTTAAGGTCTTCAAATTTTGTGAAAGAAAGGAGAGGTAAAATAGGACCGAAAATTTCTTCCTTCATTACGCTGTCTTCCCACGTTATATTTTCTAAAAGGGTAGGAGATATGCAATTTTCAACTTCTTCATATTGTCCTCCAAACTCAATATCCCCATCTTGTAAAAATGCGAGCAGTCTTGTGAAATGACGTTTGCTTACAATTTTCCCGAACTTTTCACTGTTAAGAGGGGTTTCTCCGTAGAACTCTTTTACAACGGCTTTCAACTGTTGTACAAATTCCTCTCTTATTTGCTCATGAACAATAACATAGTCAGGAGCAATGCATGTTTGACCAGCATTGGTGAATTTCCCCCATGCAATTCGTTTTGCGGCAAGCTCTATATTTGCATCTTGATCAACAATGCAAGGACTCTTGCCACCAAGCTCAAGTGTGAGCGGTGTTAAATAGTTTGCAGCAGCTTTCATCACTTCTTTTCCTACTGCAACGCTTCCTGTAAAGAAAATATAGTCAAAACGTTCATTCAAAAGGGCCTGACTTTCTTCAACTCCTCCTTCAACAAGGGCAATATATTCAGAAGGGAAAGTTTCTTGGATAAGCTCAGAAATCCATCTAGAAACGGTAGGTGTGTATTCGGATGGTTTTAAAAGGGCTGTATGTCCTCCAGAAATTGCTCCAATAAGTGGAGAGAACTGAAGCTGAACAGGGTAATTCCAAGGCGCAATAATCAAAGTCACACCATATGGCTCTCTATAAAGGTAACTTTTAGATCCGAGGTGACTTACAGGTGTTTTTACTTTTTGAGGTTTTGTCCATGAATCAAGATTTTTTAGAACAAAACGAATTTCTTCATATATAAAAGCAATTTCCGTCATATACGCTTCTGTCTCAGATTTATGTAAATCTCTTTGCAACGCATCTAGCAATTGTTGTTCATAGCGTTTTACAGCACTTTTAAGCTTTGTTAAGTTTTCTTTGCGAAAAGCAACATCTTTTGTAGTATCAGTCTCAAAAAAAGCTCGCTGCTTTTCAATAAGAGATAAAATCCTGTTTTTCATCGAACCTCTCCTTATAACCCGGTCTTCTCTTAGAATATAAAACGTTTTCCTTTCCTAAACAACAAATAATGTCTTTCTCTCTCTTTTTCTATACAAAAAAGAGAGAAAAAATGTATCTCTTCATCATGAACAAACAAGCATATTCATACTATAGGATATGAAGGTGAAAGGGGAGAGCCTATGAACGACACTCAGCAAAAGCAACTTTATCGTGCAATTGAGGAGATAACGGAGATTGCTGAAGGCTTTGGATTAGATTTTTATCCAATGCGTTATGAGATTTGTCCGTCTGAAATTATTTATACATTTGGATCATATGGAATGCCTACTCGTTTCTCGCACTGGAGTTTTGGTAAACAGTTTCACAAAATGAAGCTTCACTATGATTTAGGATTGAGTAAAATCTATGAGCTTGTCATCAACTCAAACCCATGCTATGCATTTCTGCTTGATTCTAATTCTCTTATTCAAAATAAGCTTATTGTTGCTCACGTTTTAGCACACTGCGACTTTTTTAAAAACAATGCGCGTTTTGCCAATACGAACCGAGATATGGTAGATAGTATGGCAGCTACTGCTGAAAGAATTACCCAATACGAAATTTTGCATGGAAAACGTGAGGTTGAAAAGTTTTTGGATGCTGTTTTATCTATCCAGGAGCATATTGATCCATCTCTTATGCGTCCAAAACTTTCTTGGACGATGGATGAAGAAGAGGAAGAAGAAACAACAGTTGAAACACCTTACGATGATCTTTGGGCTCTTGATGGAGATAAAGTGAAAAAAGAGAAGAAAAAAAAGAAGAAGAAGTTACCGCCACAGCCTGAAAAAGATATTCTCTTATTTATCGAACAGTACAGTCGTGAATTAGAAGAATGGCAGCGCGATATTTTAACGATGATGAGAGAAGAAATGCTTTATTTTTGGCCTCAGCTTGAGACAAAAGTAATGAACGAAGGATGGGCTTCTTTCTGGCATGCACGTATCATTCGTGAACTGGAGCTAACAAGCAGTGAAGCCATTGAGTTTGCTAAATTAAATGCAGACGTTGTGCAGCCATCGCGTACAACGATTAATCCCTACTATTTAGGATTGAAAATCTTTGAAGATATTGAAGAGCGGTATAACAACCCAACGGAGGAAATGAAACGTCTTGGGGTTAAAGCGAATTCAGGACGAGATAAAATGTTCGAAGTACGTGAAGTGGAATCTGATATTTCATTTATTCGAAATTACTTAACAAAAGATCTTGTTATGCGTGAAGATATGTATCTGTTTGCAAAGCAAGGTCGTGATTATAAAATTGTTGATAAACAATGGACGGAAGTGCGTGATCAGCTTGTAAGTATGAGAGTAAATGGAGGATTCCCTTATATCACAGTTACAGATGGAGATTATCTGAAAAATGGAGAGCTTTATTTAAAACACTGGTATGAAGATATTGAACTTGATGTGAAGTACTTAGAAAAAGTACTTCCATATACGTATCAGCTTTGGGGGCGTACTGTTCATATGGAAACGAGCTTAGAAGGAAAGCAAGTGCTATTTTCATATGATGGAAATGCAGTACATCGAAAAATCTTGTAAAAAAAGGCGAGTGTCACATATGACACTCGTCTTTTAATATTTATAAAAAGTTAATGCTAGATTAACAATAGGTTAATGAAAGGAAGATATCATCTTAGATGGAAAAGAAAAACTAACTTATTCAGGGGAGAGAATCAGAAATGTTCAAAAAAGCAATGAAGAAAAAATTAATTCCATTTGCAACAATGTCAACTATTGCCATTAGCGGTTTATTAGGCGGAGGCGCAGGAAGCGTTGATGCGGCAGAGCAGAAAGAGCCAGAAATTAAAAATATCATTTTCCTTGTTGGAGATGGAATGGGAACGTCATATACGACAGCACAGCGTTATATGAAAGATAATAAAGAAACACAAAAGATGGAGCCAACAGCTTTTGATCCGAATTTAGTTGGTTTACAAAGTACATATCCATATGCCCAAAATACCATAACTGATTCAGCTGCTGCAGGTACAGCTTTAGCAACAGGAAATAAAACATACAATGGAGCTGTTTCTGTTGATCATAATAAAAAGGAAGTAAAAACAGTTCTTGAGCAGGCAAAAGAAGAAGGTTTAGCAACAGGGCTTGTTACAACATCAGATATAACGGATGCAACACCAGCTGCATTTGGAGCGCATGATCCAGATCGTAAAAACAAAGATGGAATTGCAGATGACTATTATAATGAAATGATCAATGGAGAACATAAAATTGACGTTATTTTAGGTGGAGGTTTAACAAACTTTAAAAGAGATGATAGTGATTTAACAAAAGCCTTCCAAGAAGACGGATATAGCTATGTTTCTAATCGTGAAGATATGTTGAATGACGACAATAAACAAGTTTTAGGGCTCTTCTCTGAAGTTGGAATGCCAAAAATGCTTGATCGCTCTGAAGAAGATCCTTCACTAAAGGAAATGACAGATTCTGCGTTAGAGCGTTTAGAACAAGATGAAGATGGATTTTTCCTTATGGTTGAAGGAAGTCAAATTGATTGGGCAGCACATGATCATGATATTGTAGGAGCAATGAGTGAAGTAGAAGACTTTGAAAGAGCATACGAGTCAGCCATTGAATTTGCTAAAAAGGACAAGCATACGCTTGTCGTGGCAACAGCTGATCATTCAACAGGTGGTTTCACACTAGGAGCAAATGATAAGAATGGTTCAGGTGTACAAAAGTGGGTTCCAGAAGCTGTAAAAGCCGCGAAACGCACGCCAGACTTTATGGCTCAGCAAATTGCTGATGGGGAGAGCGTTGAATCTGTATTAGGCAAATACCTTGACCTTGAATTAACAAAAGAAGAAATAAACAGCGTAAAACAAGCAGCTAAAAATGATCAACAAGTAGATGATGAGACAGGAAATATGAAAAAAGTAGACGAGAGCGCTCTTGTTACAAATATTGACAACGCTATTGAGCGTATCATTGATGCTCATTCATATACAGGATGGACAACAACAGCACATACTGGTGAAGATGTTCCTGTTTATGCATATGGACCTGGAAAAGAAATGTTTGCAGGTATGAGTGATAACGTTGATCAAGCCAAGCACATGTTCAAAATTTTAGAAGAGAGTCATAAAGGTAATGGAGATAGCGAGAAAATTAAGTTCAGTGATATTAATGAGAAAACATTTGGCTATGAAGCAATTATGGCATTAGCAGAAAAAGGTATTGTAAAAGGAAGCAACGGAAAGTTTAATCCATCACAGCAGTTAACGCGTGTTCAAGCAGCAATTATGCTTCAACGGGCACTAGATTTACCAGTTCCACAAGATTTAAATTCATTTAAAGACGTAGATAAAGATGCTGAATATGCTGAAGCTGTTGCAGCTCTGAAAGAAGCAGGCATTTTTAACGGTTATGGAGATGGAACGTTTGGTGTAAATGACAAGCTTTCTCGTGAACAAATGGCAAGTGTGCTTGTTAAAGCATTTGACTTAAAGAAAAACAATAAAGAAGTAAATCTAGCAGATCTTGATTCTGTATCTCCTTCTCATAAAGAGAATGTCAAAATTCTTTACCAAAACGGTATTACAACAGGGAAAGAGGATGGCACATATGCTCCTTTTGAAAAAATCAAGCGTGATCAGTTCTCTGTCTTCATGCACCGCGTATTAACAAAATAAAACAAGATAACTTAGCCGCTGCCAACTCGCAGCGGCTTTTCGCGTTTCTTCTTTTTTGAAGTGGGAAAATATAAAAGGAAAGAACAAGATAGAAGGAATGATAAGGAGGAAAAAAGATGAAGGCGGTTGGTCTTTATAAATACTTACCAATAACAAATGAAGAGAGTTTAGTAGATGTTGAAGTCGAACAAGGAAATCCTACAGGTCATGATTTATTAATTCGTGTACAAGCAGTATCTGTTAATCCTGTTGATACGAAAGTTCGGGCACCAAAAGATAAAGAAGAAGAGAAACCAAAAATTCTTGGCTTTGATGCGTCAGGTATTGTTGAAGAAGTAGGAGAAGAATGTTCACTTTTTAAAAAAGGGGATAAAGTTTACTACGCAGGAAGCATTGGTAGACAAGGCACAAATAGCGAATATCATCTTGTTGATGAACGCATTGTTGGACGAAAACCTGAAAATCTCTCTTTTGCTGAAGCAGCGGCAATGCCGCTCACAACTCTTACAGCTTGGGAAGGATTATTTCAACGCCTTCATGTTCAAGAAGGAGAAAGCATTCTGATTATTAATGGAGGTGGCGGAGTTGGATCTATTGCCATTCAGCTTGCGAAACAGGCGGGGTTAACTGTTATTGCAACATCTTCTCGTATTGAAACAAGTGAATGGTGTAAAGGTCTTGGAGCCGATTTTATTATTAATCATTATGAATCAATGGAAGAACAGTTAAAAGAGCATGGAATGGAGAGCGTTGACAATATCTTCTGTTTGCATAGCACAGATAAACATTGGAAAGAGATGAGTAAAGTAATTCGTCCACAAGGGAAGATTTGCTCTATTGTTGAAAATGAAGAGCCTATCGATTTAAAACTTTTACAGGATAAAAGCATTTCTTTCTTTTGGGAATTTATGTTTACAAGACCTCTCTATGAAACTGATGATATGGTTGACCAGCATCATATTTTAAACAAGGTTGGAGAAGAGTTAGAAAAGGGGAATTTACAGCATACTCTGCAAGAGACAATAAGCCCAATCAATGCTGAAAATATGAGACAAGCTCATGGAAAAGTTGAAAAAGGAAAAATGATTGGAAAAATTGTTGTAGAAGGATGGGGACAATAACATTTTTCAGTTATAATAGTAGTTGACTTATTTTACAATGTTAGCTACACTCATCACAGACAAAAGAATATACCTCGTTAGGTGAGGCTCCTGTACGGAGAAATGCTGCTGCCCAAAAATGTCCAAAGACGCCAATGGGTCAACAGGAATTATCGACATAAGGTAATTCTTAACGTAGCTGGTTTTAGAACCTATGCCGTACAGTGCTAAAGCTCTACGAATGGAGGGTATGAAGCGTTATTTAGTATGCAAAAAAACAAAAACACACCTTCCTTAAGGTGTGTTTTTTTTGTGCTTTTGTTGCAGCATAAGAGAGGGGGAATCAATCATGATTCAAGATATGACATACGAAGAAATCGTAGAAAGAATTTCGCATCTTCTGGAACAAGAAAAAACAAATGGTATTCAAGTAATTCTTGAAGAACTACAGCCTTATGATATTGCTGAAATATATGTGATGCTTTCAGAAGAACAGCGTCCTAAGTTTTTAGATGTACTTGAAACAGAGCAGCAAGCATCACTTATTGAAGAAATTGATCGCGACGAGCAACTTGAGCTTGTTGAACAAATCAATGTTAATGACCTTGGGGAAGTATTGGATTTAATGGACAATGATGATCTTGCACATCTTTTAGATGAAGTAACACCAGATGTGAAAGAGCAGTATTTATCAGGGATGACAACAGAAGAATCTACAGCAGTTCAGAAACTAATGGAATACGAAGCTGAAACAGCTGGACGGATTATGACCAACCGCTATGTTTGGATTCCTGAACAATATACTGTAAGAGAGACAGTAGACAAACTAAAAATTTTCGCCGAGCTTGCCGAATCCATTAACTATATTTACGTGATTAATAATGAAAAGCAACTCATGGGAGTTGTTTCATACAGAGATTTAATCTTAGCTGAGATGGATGAGAAAATTGAAGACATTATGTTTTCACGCGTTATTTCTGTTCCTGTAGAGATGGATCAAGAAGAAGTTGCGAGCATTATTGAAAGATATGATTTTCTAGCCATTCCAGTTGTTGAAGAAAATAATGTGCTTGTTGGGATTATTACGGTTGATGACATTATTGACGTTGTGATTCAAGAAGCGAACGAAGACATTGAAAAGCTTTCAGCAACAGGGAAATCAATCGATTTTGATACAAAAGTATGGATTGCTTCTTATCGACGCCTTCCATGGCTTGTTTTGCTTTTATTTGTTGGACTTATTTCAGGAAGTATTATTAGTCAGTTTGAAGAAACATTGCAAAAAGTTGTTGCCTTATCATTTTTTATGCCACTCATTTCTGGAATGACAGGAAATACAGGGACGCAGTCGCTTGCTGTTGTTGTAAGAGGTATTGTTGGTCAAGAAATGAACAAAGCAGTTGTTACTCGTCTTATCTTACGGGAATTTGGGGTAGGAGCTTTAATCGGAATTACTTGTTCTATTTTGCTTTTTATTATTGCTTATGTTTGGCAAGGAAGTCTTGTATTAAGTTTTGTTGTAAGTTCATCTCTTGTTTTTACCTTAATCATTGGAACACTTGCAGGAACTATTATTCCGCTCTTATTATCCAAACTAAAGGTTGACCCTGCAATTGCTTCAGGACCGCTCATTACAACGCTAAACGATATTTTATCACTGCTTATTTATTTTAAAATAGCTACAGTTTTCTTACATCATTTATTATAAAGAGGGGAAAAGAGTAAAAAGAAGAAAATTCTTTTTACTCTTTTTATTTTTTGACACTTTCTTCATTGACAATAAGAAGGGAGAGGAATATTATAATGTTAAAAGTTGCGTTAGGTAAAAAAATATAGTTGATCGAAAAATAGATAGTTTCGCGACAAATAAATGACTGAAGTAAAAAGGTGATAAAATGAGTGAACAGTTTATGGATAAAATAGATCCTGCTCAACATGTTTTAAGCGGAAAAACAAAAGGAATAAGACGTTTTCTTCCTTTTTTAGGCCCTGCTTTTATTGCAGCTGTTGCTTATATTGATCCAGGCAACTTTGCGACAAACATTTCAGCGGGATCTCAATATGGATACCTTTTGCTGTGGGTTATTCTGTTTTCCAATATTATGGCATTATTAATTCAAACGTTATCAGCAAAGCTTGGGATTGCAACAGGCAAAAACTTACCTGAAGTAGCAAGTGAGCGTTTTTCTAAATGGGTTTCCATTGGACTGTGGATTCAGGCAGAGCTTGTTATTATGGCAACAGATCTTGCTGAGTTTATTGGTGCAGCTTTAGGATTTAACTTGCTCTTTCATATTCCGCTTTTACCGTCTGCTTGTATTGCAGCTGTTGGCTCTTTCTTAATTTTAGAGCTGCAAAGACGAGGAGCCAGACACCTTGAGGCGGGGATTACCAGCCTCTTGTTCATGGTGGCCCTGTCATTTGTAATCGAAGTATTCTATGCAAAACCAGAACCAGGAGCAGTTATGCATGGTCTCTTTGTACCAGGACTAGAAGGAATGAATAGTTTATTGTTAGCTGTTGGAATTCTAGGAGCTACAGTGATGCCACATGCAATTTACTTACACTCAGGCTTAACTCAAAAAAGGGTTGTCGGAAAAAGTGAAGCAGAACGTAAAAAAATCTTTCAGTTTGAGTTTGTAGATATTGTTATTGCAATGGTTATTGCAGGAGCTGTCAATGCAAGTATGCTGATTGTTGCTGCTGCTTTGTTTTTCAAAAATGGTCTTCATGTAGAAGATATTGATGTAGCATACACTGAATTAGGAAATCTTGTTGGCCCAGCAGCTGCCGTTTTCTTTGGAATTGGTCTTTTGATTGCTGGTCTTTCTAGCTCATCTGTTGGAACGATGGCAGGGGATATGGTAATGCAAGGCTTTATTAAAAAACGGATTCCGTTATATGTTAGACGTTTTGTAACAATTGTTCCTCCTATTGTTATTATCGCGCTAGGGATTAATCCAACAAAAGCACTTGTAGTTAGCCAAGTGATTTTATCGTTTGGGATTGGTTTTGCGCTTGTTCCTTTAATTATGTTTACAAGCAATAAGAAACTGATGGGAAGTCTTGTGAACCGTCGAATAACAACGATTGTAGCATGGGGAGTAGCAGCACTTGTTATCGGTCTTAATCTTTTTCTACTTTTAGACTTTGTATAAAAAAAGCTCCCCCTGCATTCAGGGGGAGTTTCTTGTTTATTCTCTGAAAGTTTGAGTTTGCCGTCTCTTTTGTAGATTGTAAGTGGTCTAGCAGTAAGAAAGTTAAGTCTAGGCCCAACCAGTTGGCCAAAGATCAGATCCCCTAGCTCATGGATAAAAACCGCAATCAATCAAATTAAAAGCCCCGTGCATATAAAAGAGAGTGTGGGTGCAAATGATGGGGATGCAAAACTAATGAAAAGTGAGATAAGTCCAGCTCCTAATAGAAAAAACAAAGATCTTTTTAAAACTAGAATATTGATCAACCTTCCTTATAATTACTGTATTAATTTTCTTTATCTTCTATAATTAGGATAACATATTGTAGTATATTAGAAGTAGAGAGAAAATAAGTAGGGGAGAAGATAGAAATGATTAAAGTATTAGTAAATGAAGATGAAGTTTTATCTGCTTTTCCTGTTATAAATCAGTTGAGACCACATTTAACAATTGGTACGTATAAAAAAAGGGTTCAAGAAGCAAAGGAAGCTCATCAATATGAGCTAGCGGGAGTTTTTAATGAGGAAGGAGAAGTTGTTGCTGCAGCAGGATATATGCCTAAACTGACGCTTTATGATGGTCATTCTGTGTGGGTTTGTGATCTTGTTGTGAGTGAAAAGGAGCGTTCAAAAGGACATGGAGAAAGACTTCTACGTTTCGTTGAAGAAAAATCGAAAAAGTGGGGGTGTGTTAACATGACTCTTTCATCTGGATTACAGAGACACGATGCCCACCGCTTCTATGAAGAAAAAGCAGGCTTTGACAGAAAAAGCTATACGTTTAAGCGAGAATTTACATAAAAAGCCGCCCACCTTTATTGGTTGGACGACTTTTCATTTTCATCATCTAAAAATTTTTGTAAAGCTTCTTTATTTTTATCAATATCAAGAACAAGAGCAGCACCAATGCTACCACCTAGGTTTTCTTCAGTAAATCCGTCTTCTATAGGGAGGCGGAAGCTTTCAACTTCACGATTATCACTTGATAGAAACTCTTTAGCGATCCATGCAAGTTGTCCTGTGCCTAAATTGGTTTCAAGATTTGAATTGACGATGCCTGCTAGCTTCGGAATTTTTAAGATGTTTGTCACTTGAACTGCTTGATCCTTTAGTTTTCCGATGACTTCCTGCTGTCTTTTAACCCGCCCAAAATCGCTTTGGGCATCATGGCGGAATCGTACATATCCAAGAAGTTCCTCACCGTGAAGGGTTTGTTTACCAGGCTTTAAAGTCATATGAATACCATGTGACATTTCATATGGAATGTCTACTTCAATTCCGTCTGGAGCAATGGTGTCTACAATTTTTGGGAAGCCTTTGAAGTCAACAATAGCATAATAGTGAACATTCACTCCAAAATTCTCTTTAATTGTCTTTCGAAGAAGTTCTGGTCCGCCAATAGCGTATGCTGCATTAATTTTATTTTTGCCGTGACCAGGAATCTTTACATAAGAATCACGCATGATAGAAACTACTTTTGCTTTGTTTGTATCAAAGTTGTAGTGTGCGATCATAATGGTGTCTGTTCTCGGTGTTTCATCTCCTCTGGCGTCTCCACCAAGAATTAAAACATTTGTCCGTGTTGGAAGCTCATCAGCTCCTTTAAAATCTTGAAACTGATTAAGATTAGAATCAGAACGATCAAAGCCTTGTATGTATTGATAAATTGAATAACCTGCTACAACCAAAAATAGAAGCAATAAAATTCTTAAAAAATTCCGAGTTCGTTTCTTGCGATTTTTTCTTCTTTGCCTTCGTGCTTCTTGTCGCATGGATTCGCACCTCTTGCACTCTGAATAATAGTTTCTTTTTGTACATAGTTCTTTTGTACAGTATACCATATGTCGTAAACGTAGGAATATTTATCAATAAAATCAATTTCTTGATTGAATAACCCTGCTAATAAAAGGTCTATTTACCGATTGAGAACAATGTGTTCTTTTATTATTTTAAGAAGAGGAGAGAAATATACTTTATTTCTAATGCAAGACGTGTAATAAGGGGATAAAAAGGACATAAAAATCACTATTTTACATTTTAAGGATATACTTAGGTAAAAAGGATCATTTTTGAATTATCGATACTTTTTTATGTTATACTTTTCCTTCTTTCCCTTAAAATAGAGATAAGTCTGTAGTAGAATAGTAATAGAGTGAGTTCAAGGGGATGAACGTATGAACGAGTATTATATTGGACAGAAGATTAAAAATCTGAGAAAGAAAATGGGCTTAAGACAGTCTGAATTAGCTGAAGGCATTTGTTCTCAATCACAAGTGAGTAAGTTTGAAAAAGGAGAAGGCATCCCCTCTAGTATCATTTTATATCGTCTCTCTCAAAGATTAGGGGCGCCGATGGAATACTTTTTTGAAGAAAACTTAGAAGAGTATATTCAGCCTGTTAAGAAATTAATCCGTTATTATACTGATGAAACCAATTATAAGATGGTTTTTGATATTATTTCAAAAGAGAAAAAAACGGAAATGTATAAAGAAGATTTAGATTATCAGCAATTCCTACTTTGGCATGAGGGAATTTGTAGGCAGCATGTCTTTAGTGATTTTAAAAAATCCCAAGATTTATTAAATGGGGCATTAGAACTTTCAGATTTAGCTAAGCCGAGTTCCTCTAATAGAAAAAGTGAAATATTAAATAGCTTAGCTATCATTCATGCTCATAATGGGGACCTTGATAAAGCAATAACATTCCATAATAAAGCAATAGAAGAGTGGGAAAAATTGGATTATGTCCATGATCCTACGATTTATCAAAAACTTCTATTTAACCAATCTAAATCTTTAGGTGATGCAAGGGAATACAAGAAATCGCTAGAAAAGGCTGAAAGAGGACTGAATGTTTGCTTGCAGAATAATTCTTTATATCTTTTTGCAGAGCTTTGGTATGAGAAGGCAGAAGTTCTAATGTTTTTGGGAGAAAAAGAGCAAGCCTTAGAAGCATTTCAGCGTTCTGAAAGCTTTTTTAGGCTGCAGTCAAATACCGTTTATGCCGATGTTGTAAGAGAAGATATAGAAGAGTTTTTTGGTAATCAATAAGCTTTATTGATTAAATATATTGAACTAAAATATAAGGTATAAAAAGGAGAGAACAAAAATTATGAAAAAGAAAATTGCTTTAACAGCTGTCTTTGCAGTAATAGCATCAATTGTAGTTGCAGGAGGATTTATGGACAACACACTCTTAGAATTAACAAATCATCAAGCAATCCAAACTGCTGCTGAGTATCGTCATTAATAAGCAAGGAGAGAAAAGAGAGGAATAATATCCTCTCTTTTTTTTACGAAAGAATACGGAGGATTAATCATGTCTTTTACTCTAAAACCATTCAACAACCTAACCCCAAAGGAACTTTATGCGATTTTAAAAGCACGCATTGACGTTTTTGTTGTGGAACAGAACTGCTTGTATCATGAAGCAGATGATAAAGATCAAGAGTGTTACCACTTATTTAAAGAAGAAGATGGGATCATTGCTGCCTATGTACGGATTTTACCGAGAGGCGTCTCATATAAGGAAGCATCAATTGGACGAGTGCTTGTTTATAAGGATTTTAGGGGAAGTGGCTTAGGCTATGAGGTTATGGAAAGAGCTCTTAAATTTTTAGAAGAAGAGCTTTGTGAAACAACGATAAAAATTCAGGCTCAAGCTCATCTAGAGAAATTCTATGGAAGCTTTGGATTCCAAGCCATTACATTACCATATGATGATGAGGGAATTCCTCATGTTGATATGATTAAAAAATAGATGAGTTTCTACTTCTTTTAAAAAGAGTTTAATTCTTGAACAGTTTGTAAAAAATACTATAAAAGCATTGTCACTAGATAGAAACCTCTATAAAATTAAAATGAACCTAATGTAAAAGTAAAACTTAAGAGAGAGTTGGGGGGAGAAAACGTGGATTTATGGGAAATCTTTTTTAAAGCACACCAGGGTTCTTGGGGAGTACTTGTTGTACTTTATCTTATAAGCTATATCTTTAGTAAACAGAAAATCACACATATGATTTTACGTTTATTTTACGTAATCATGCTTGTATCAGGTATTGGAATGCTTGCACTTGGCGCATTGCAAACCGTATTTATCGTAAAACTTGTTATTGCAGTTCTTGCAATTGGACTAATGGAAATGACGATTTTAAGAAAGAGAAGAAACGAACCAACAGGTGCTTTCTTTATTTTATTGATTGTTCTTGTGGCAGTTCTTGTATCAATAGGATATGGATATATTCGCTTCTAAAAAAGCTAGCTTAGCAATTGCTAAGCTAGCTTTTTTATTAAGGCACTTCATGTCCCATTGAGCTTTGTAAGATTTCAAACCATTGTTCAGTTGACATGGAATAATTTAGAGCATCTACAGCGTTATGAATCCGTTCTTTCTTGCCTGAGCCCACAATTGGCATAATGCGGGCAGGATGAGCAAGAAGCCATGAGTAGATGACTTTATCAACCTCTGTGATTCCAAGCTCTTCTCCGACTTTTTTTAGAGTAGTGTGAAGGCGGAGTGATTTTTCATCCTGTTCAGTAAAAATGCTCCCACCACCAAGTGGTGACCAAGCCATTGGGGGGATTCGTTTCTCTTGGCAAAGATTAAGTGTTCCATCTAGAAAATTTTCTAAGTTGGAAGGAGACAGTTCAAGCTGGTTTGTGACAAGTGGAAAGTCAAGGTAAGATTCAAGCATACGAAACTGATGATCTTTAAAGTTTGAAACCCCAAAATGACGCACTTTTCCTTCACGATGAAGAGTTGAAAAAGCTTCAGCAACTTCTTCCGAATTCATGAATGGATCTGGTCTATGAATGAGTAACAAGTCAATATAGTCGGTTTTAAGGGCTTTCAATGAGTTATGAGCAGATAATAAAATGTGCTCATAACTTGTATTATAGTAATGTGAAGTATGTTGAGGGCGTTGCTTTGATGGTAAGACAATCCCGCACTTTGTGACAAGCTCTATCTTGTCTCGAAGAGAAGGTTTAAGAGAAAGGGCTTCCCCAAATCTTTCTTCACAAAGGTAACTTCCATAAATATCTGCATGATCAAACGTTGTAATACCTTCATCTAAGCAATATTCAATAAGTTCGAGTGTTTCTTTTGATGAGTATTTCCAATCTTCTAACCGCCATAATCCATGAATAATACGAGAAAATGATAAATTTTCAGCAATTTGTATTCTCTCCATAGCTATTCCTCCTTAGCAAGACTCTTTTTTCATTATCTCTGAATCCTTGTTTTCTGACAAATGAAAACTTGTGGCCAAGATGTTTAACGAAAAAGTGAAAAGAATAAATGTGTATGGATCCTTTTCAGAAGAGAGAGAATAGAAACTTGAAGAAGGCAGAGAAAAATGTGACAATCAATACATGAGCATATAATCATATAAAGGAGGAGAGAGAAATATGGGGCATGATCATAGTCATCATCATACAAATAACAAGAAAGCGTTAACGCTATCCTTCTTTCTCATTTCTTTTTATCTAGTAGTAGAAGTTATTGGTGGAATCATGACAAACAGTCTAGCTTTACTTTCTGATGCTGGGCATATGCTAAGTGATGCTGTCTCTTTAGGTCTTAGTTTGTTCGCGATTAAGGTGGGGGAGAAAAAAGCAACAAATACAAAAACATACGGATATAAACGATTTGAAATATTAGTTGCTTTTTTAAATGGCCTTGCTCTTATTTTTATTTCACTTTATATTCTTTGGGAAGCTTTTCATCGTCTTTTGACTTCTCCTGAAGTGATGAGTACAGGAATGATCATCATTTCATCAGTAGGGCTTGTTGTAAACATTGTAGCTGCCTTTCTGTTAATGAAAGGAGATCATCATGATAATTTGAATGTAAGAAGCGCATTTTTGCACGTTTTAGGAGACTTGCTCGGCTCAATTGGAGCGATTGTGGCAGCTGTCCTTATTTTACTATTTGGATGGAACTGGGCAGACCCTGTTGCAAGTATTATCGTTGCTTGCCTTGTTATTGTTAGCGGGGTAAGAGTGACGAGAGATTCGTTTCATGTCTTAATGGAAGGAACGCCGTCCAACTTAAATACTGAAAAAATTAAAGAGAAATTACTAACAATAGATGGAATTAAAGAGGTGCAAGATCTTCATATATGGTCAATTTCTTCAGATTTTCCAGCTTTGAGCTGTCATATTGTAGTAGAAGATTTTAATCGATATGAGCAAATTATGACAGAATCTAAACATATATTGAGTCATGCTTTTCATATTGAACATACGACAATTCAAGTTGATAAACACCAAGGTATCTGTGGTCACTGCAATTAAAAAAGAGAGGAAGAATTTCCTCTCTTTTTTAATGGTGCTGTGCATGTTCAATTGCTTGTTGTAGCAAATCAATAACATGTTTGTCATCATGTGAATAGTAAAGGGTTGTTCCTTCACGACGAAATTTAACTAAGCGTAAGTTTTTTAAAAATCGAAGCTGATGGGAAACTGTAGATTGAAGCAGCGATAGTTTTGCAGCGATATCTGACACAGAGTGTTCACCTTGAAAAAGTAGATGTAGTATCCGTAGGCGGGTTGGATCTGATAAAGCCTTGAATGTTTGGGATACGATAAAAAGCGTTTCTTCATCAATATCCAAATGAGTTTGTTCTTGCTCATGTTCGCTCATCGTTTTCGCTCCTTTATTGATCTCTTCTTTATTATAAGAAAAGAATGGCAAAGGAACAAACGAAAAAGAAGAAATGTGAATGGTTTACAAAGAAAATAAAAAAGAGGACAATAAAAAATGAAATAACAGAAAGAATGTGATACATATTGAAAAATTCTATAGCTGTAGCTGTTGGAGGGGCTTTAGGGGCATATTTGCGGTTTGTTACAACTCTTTGGATTCCACACAGCAGCTTTCCATATCACACATTTTTTCAAAATATAGTTGGAAGTTTTGTATTAGGAGCGCTGACAGCTTATTTTAGTTTGCGAACGTCAAGAGAGTGGATTAAGGTAGGGCTTGGCACAGGGGTTTGTGGTGGGTTTACAACGTTCTCTACCTTGGCTTTTGATGCCGTATTTTTAAAAAGTACAGAGGAGTTTCTTCTCTACATTAGTATTTCTCTTGTATTCGGGCTTCTTGCTGTCTTTTTAGGAGCTAGGTTTGTAAGAAAGTTTGTGGAGGAACGAGGTGTAAGTAAGTGAGTGCACTTTTTGTGATAGTTGGAGGAAGCATTGGTGCACTTTGTCGCTACTGGCTTGGCCTTATTTTTCTAGCCTGGACTAAAAAATCAAAGATGCCATTATCAATGCTTATTGTGAATGCGCTTGGAGGACTAGGACTTGGCGTATTTTATCATTTTGCTTTTCCTTTATCTTCAACAAGCTCTCTCTATCTTTTTGTAGCCGTAGGGTTTTTTGGAGCATTTACGACCTTTTCAACATTTAGTGTTGAGGCAATGGGTCTTCTTCAAAAGAAAGCATACTCTTTGTTTTTTGTTTATATTTTGCTTTCTTTTGCAGGAACAATTGGGCTTTTTTATTTAGGATTTTACGGCATGTAAAAAGAGCGGGGGAATTCCGCTCTTTTTTAGTGTGAAAGAAATTTATCATATCCATAAAATTCATCTTCTTTTCCTTCAAAATACATTTCTCCAACCTTTTGAAAGCCTTTGCGCTCAAAGAGTTTTTGCGCGGGCTTATTTAAAGAAGATGTATCTGTTTTTAAATAGGAAATGCCTTGTTCTCCTGCAAGATGTTCTAAGAAGTCCATAAAAGCAGAAGCAACGCCTTTTCCTCTTACTTCTGGATTTACAAGAAGACGGTGCAAGACAAGTGCCTTTTCATCTGAGCGCCACTTTATTTGTTTGTACGGTTTTCCCTCAACCATATCAATAGTCGCTGAACCAGCAATTTTTCCTTCTTCTTCTTGAACATATAGAGTGCCGCTACGAATATCTTCTTTAAAAGATTCTTCCGTTGGGTATGTTTCATCCCACTGGTTGTTTCCTTCGGCATGCATCATTTTAATGGATTGCTTTGCTAATGCTGCGATCTCAGGGATATCTGTTAGCTGTCCTTTCCGCACTTATCATCACCTCCGATATTAGGATAACCAAATAAGAGAAGAAACAAAAAAGATTTGCTTAATGATTTCATTTACAATTATATACAAAAGTGATATCATAATGATATAAATTGAATATTAACAAAAAGGAGTGGTGAAATGAAGGAAAAGAAAGCATTGTATATGAATGGATATCTAGGGGTAGTCGTCCTTCTTCTTCTTTTAGCTTTTGCTGTTGTTTCATTTGCTGAAGAAAATGTAATTCTTGCTATTATTCTTGTTGCTGTAGGAGCAGTATTAGCTACAGGCATTACAATTGTGCAGCCAAATCAGTCAAAAGTGATTATCTTTTTTGGAGATTACTTGGGTTCGATTCGTGATAGTGGATTATTCATGACGATTCCTTTTAGTACAAGAAGAACCGTTTCTCTGCGCGTACGCAACTTTAATAGCAAGCGTTTAAAAGTAAATGATGTAGAAGGAAACCCAATTGAAATTGCTGCTGTTATTGTATTTAAAGTTGTTGATGCAGCTAAAGCAGTATTCGATGTTGATCAATATGAAGAATTTGTTGAAATTCAAAGTGAAACCGCAATACGTCATGTTGCCACAAAATATCCGTATGATACATTTACAACAGAAGAAATTACGTTGCGTGGAAATGCTGATGAAGTGTCAAAAGAAATGGCACGGGAGCTTCAGGAGCGTTTATCTGTTGCTGGTGTTGAAGTAATTGAAACAAGACTAACTCATCTTGCTTATTCAACAGAAATTGCTAGTGCAATGTTACAGCGTCAGCAAGCTTCAGCTATTTTATCAGCTCGTAAGAAAATTGTTGAAGGTGCTGTTTCGATGGCTCAAATGGCTGTTGAACAGCTTGATCGTGATCACGTTTTAGAGCTTGACGAAGAGCGGAAAGTTAACATGGTCAATAATTTAATGGTGGCGATTATCTCTGATAGAGGAACGCAGCCAGTCATTAATACAGGTAGTCTTTACTAGTTTTATGGCTAAGAAAAAAAACTTTCCGCTGCGAATTGACCCAGAACTTCATAAAATCCTTGAGCGCTGGGCGCAGGATGAGTTTCGAAGCGTGAATGGCCACATTGAATTTTTGTTACGTGAAGCAGTAAAACGCGCTGGAAGATTAAAAAATAATGAATACAAGGAAGAATAGGCTTGTCATTTCTTACTAGTTTGTTATAATGAAGGAAAATTATATAAAACATCATCACTAGGGGTGCTATTGTGAATAGCTGAGACGGAAATATATTTCTGAACTCTTTGAACCGGATCTGGTTTGTACCAGCGTAGGGAAGTGTGGCAAACGTTTTTTAATAATCTAAAAATGTTTATTCAAACCACCCTTACGCTTGTATGGGTGGTTTTTAGTTTTCTAAAGAGGTGAAATTGTGGCGTTTTTATATGCGGTAACATCTGGAGAACAGCCTTTTGAGAAGATAATTCGAAATATTAAATCTATTGATCCGTACGTAGAACTTATTCAAATTAGAGAAAAGAAAAAGACAGCTTATGAGCTTAATGACCTTATTGATTCCATACTAAAGCAAGGAATATCTCCTGCTAAATTAATTGTGAATGATCGCGTCGATATAGCGTTAGTAAGAGGATTAAGGGGAGTTCATCTTGCTTATCATAGCTTAAGCGTTAAAGATGTGAAGAAAGCTTTTCCACACCTTTATGTCGGAAAGTCTGTTCATTCGCTAGAAGAAGCAAAGCAAAGTGAACAGGATGGAGCTGATTACGTTGTTTTCGGTCATTTATATGAAACCTCTTCAAAAAAAGGAAAAAAGCCTCGCGGCGTACAGGAATTAGCTCAGATTGTTGAAGAACTATCTATCCCTGTTATTGGGATTGGAGGCATTAATATAAGCAACATAGGAGAAGTGAAAGAAACGAATGCTGCAGGCATTGCACTTATGTCCGGTTTGTTTCAAACAGAAGCTCCAGGTGAAACAGCTAGAGCTTGCTGGAATTTATTAAATGGGAGCGAGCATTGTGAAAGAGTATGATGTAATAATCATTGGAGGCGGTGTGATAGGCTGTTCCATTGCATATGAGCTTGCAAAACAACACAAACAGGTCGCTGTTTTGGAGCAAGGAGAAATAAGCAGTGGCGCTTCAAGAGCTGCTGCGGGCATTTTAGGAGCACAAGCTGAAATTGATGAAGAAGGTCCTCTCTTGCAATTGGCGTTAAGCAGCCGAGAACTTTTTAAAAATCGTGTGAACGAACTGAGAGAAGTAACTGGCATTGACGCAGAACTTATCGAAAAAGGAGTATTAAAAGTAGCAACGACAGAGGACGGGCTCGAAGAATTGAAGAGGAAATTTAGCACATATAAAAAATGGGATCCGTCTGTTGAATGGTTAACAACAAGTGAACTGAAAAAAAGAGAAAAAATGCTTTCTTCAACAATTAAAGGTGGGATTTCCTTACCGAATGACGGGCAGCTTAATGCTTTTAAATATACAAAAGCTCTGGCATATGGCACAGCTGTTTATGGAGGAGATCTCTATGAGCACTGTCATGTTTCTCAGATTATTGAAGAAAATGGGTTTGTTAAAGGAGTTACTACGTCACAAGGTACTTTTGCAACTTCATCTGTTGTTGTCACAACAGGAGCATGGACAAGCAAGCTACTTCCATATGTAACAGAGAAAAAGGTTTATCCTGTTAAAGGAGAGTGTATGCTTCTTAAATCAAACAAACCGATATTAAAGCATACCATTTATACACCAGAAGCTTTCTACATCGTTCCAAAAGCAGGAGGAAAGCTTTTAGTTGGCGCAACAAGAACACCGCATACATTCGATAGAGATGTTACGTTTGGAGGGATGAGCAAGCTTTTTGAAAAGGCGAAAGAGCTAATACCTGAACTTTCTCACTCTGTTTTCTTAAAATCGTGGACAGGTCTACGTCCTCAAACAGATGATGGATGGCCTTACTTAGGGGAAAGTCCTTATATGAAAGGTTGTTTTTTAGCATATGGACATTACCGAAACGGCATTTTACTCAGTGCTAAAACAGGAGAATTGATGAGAGATCTTATTAACGGTACTCAGCCAAAAGAGCATTTTTTTAACGCTTTCTCACCGGAAAGAGCTTACTCTTTGAAAGGAGGATAAAAGATGAACTGCAAGATAAACGGTGAAAATGTTAAGGTAGAGCCACATATTAGTAATGTTTCTGAACTTTTAGCAGCATATGGAATGGAAAACAAAATATTAGTTGTAGAGAAAAATGGAACAATCTTAGAAAAAGAAGATCACATAAACGAAAATATTCAAGATGGAGACACATTTGAAATTGTGTCATTTGTTGGAGGAGGATAATAATGTTGAAAATTGGTTCTTATTCATTTCAATCACGTTTACTATTAGGTACAGGAAAATTCCCAAACTATGAGATTCAGAAAAGAGCAGTTGAGGCTTCGGAAACAGAAATTTTGACGTTTGCAGTTAGAAGAATGAATATCTTTGATCAGGCACAACCAGATTTGCTAGAAGAGCTTAACGTTAAAAATTATACACTATTACCAAATACAGCGGGAGCGAAAACAGCTGAAGAAGCTGTTCGGATTGCTAAACTAGCCAAAGCTTCTGGGCTTTGTGATATGGTAAAGGTTGAAGTAATCGGCTGTGACAAAACGCTTCTTCCAGACCCTGTAGAAACATTAAAAGCAAGCGAAGAGCTTTTAAAAGAAGGATTTACTGTGCTACCATACACTTCAGATGATGTTGTGTTGGCAAGAAAGCTAGAGGAATTAGGAGTACATGCAATTATGCCAGCAGCAGCTCCAATTGGTTCAGGACAAGGAATCATTAATGAGCTGAACTTAAGTTTTATTATTGAACAAGCAAATGTACCTGTTATTGTAGATGCAGGGATTGGTACAGCTTCTCATGCAGCACGCGCAATGGAACTAGGTGCAGATGGGGTTCTTTTAAATACAGCTGTATCAGGAGCTAATGATCCAGTTTTGATGGCAGAAGCAATGAGAGATAGTATTATAGCTGGGCACAAAGCATTCAGAGCAGGTCGTATTCCAGCGAAGCGATATGCTACAGCGAGTAGCCCAAAGGAAGGGATGACAGTTAGTTAATGACTCGTTACTCAAGACAAGAGCTTTTTGCTCCAATTGGAAAGAAAGGACAAGGGAATATTGCAAAAAAACATGTGCTTATGATTGGAGCAGGAGCACTTGGTACCGGCAATGCTGAAGCGCTAGTACGGGCAGGAATTCGTAAACTTACCATTGTTGACCGAGATTACGTAGAATGGAGTAATCTTCAACGTCAACAGCTTTACACAGAGCAGGATGCGAAAGAGCAAACGCCAAAAGCTATTGCTGCTAAAAAGCGACTAGAACAAATTAATAGTGAAGTAGAAATAGAAGCACATACGCTTGATGTTACTTCCCTTGAATTAGAAAATCTCTTAAAACAAGATTCTGTTGATTTAATTATGGATGCTACAGATAACTTTGATATTCGCTTTATTATTAATGATATGGCTCAGCGTGAAAACATTCCGTGGATTTATGGAGCATGTGTTGGAAGCTATGGTCTTTCATATACTATTTTACCTGGAGAGACTCCTTGTCTACATTGTTTAATGAAGACTGTTCCACTTGGCGGCGCAACATGTGATACAGTTGGAATTATAGCTCCCGCTGTTATGATGGTTACGGCTTATCAAGTGGCAGAAGCAATGAAGATTCTTGTAGAAGATTTTGAAGCCGTTAATCGTAAACTTGTTTCATTTGATTTATGGAAAAACCAGCAAACAGCTATTTCCGTTGACAAGCTAAAAAGAGATGACTGCCCGTCTTGCGGCGTATCTCCACTATATCCACATCTGAAGTATGAAAACCAGCTTAAAACAGCCGTGCTTTGTGGGAGAGATACGGTTCAGATTCGCGTCCCGAAAAGAGAAGAAGTAGACTTAATGAGAATTGAGAAAGACTTGAGTTCAACACATACCGTAAAGCGTAATCCATTTTTACTTTCTTTTGAAGAGGGAGACATCCGCATTGTCCTTTTTAAAGATGGACGCGTATTTTTACATGGTTTGAAAGATATTAAGGAAGCAAAGAAAGTTTATCACCGTTATTTTGGATAGATTAATTGACTAAAAATTAAAAAAAATCTAGAATAAAGCTATCTTATATTTAGAAAACGATTTTGTTGTAGAAGAGATAAAAGTCATCATCTTCTCATACAGTAATAAAGTCGTTTTCTTTTGAAAGATAGGTAAGGGCATCGCTTTAAAAGACGATGTCTTTTTTTATGACGAATATTATCCATAAAATAACAGAAAGGAGAGAAGGTATGTTTTCAGTTTTAGGTAAACTATCATGGTTTTTTAAAAAGTATTGGAAAAGGTATACAAGCGTCCTGCTCTTGCTGCTTTTAGCCAGTATTTTAGATGTCCTGCCACCTAAAATACTTGGAGTCGTAATCGATAGCATTGGTGCAGGCACATTAACTGCTCCCTTTTTAGAAAATAGAATTGTCTTTCTAACGGTCATTGCCATTATCGTTTATATCATTACATATATTTGGATGCGTCAGCTTTTTGGAGGCGCTAATATTCTTGAGCGCGTTTCACGAACTAAGCTTATGAAGCATTTTTTAAATATGTCTCCTCCTTTTTATGAGCGTAACCGAACAGGAGATTTAATGGCGAGAGCAACAAATGATGTGAAAGCAGTTGCTGCAACAGCTGGATATGGAATTTTAACACTTATTGATTCAACCGTTTTTATGCTTACAGTTCTTGTCATGATGAGTGTAACAATTAGTTGGAAACTTACAATTGCTGCTGTCCTTCCTTTACCGATTATGGCTCTTTGTATTAGCAAACTTGGTACAAAAATTCATCATCGTTTTATTAGAGCACAAGATGCTTTTGGGAAAATGAATGATAAAGTTCTGGAATCTGTAGAAGGAGTACGGGTCGTTCGAGCTTATGTTCAAGAAGAACATGAAATAAAGAAATTTCATGAGATGACAGAGGAAGTTTACAACCGAAATCGCGAAGTAGCTCAAATTGATGCCCTTTTGGCACCGCTTGTAAAAATTTTAGTTGGTGTAAGCTATTTAATTGGGCTTGGATATGGAACATATCTTGTTTTTCATAGAGAGTTAACATTAGGTGAGCTTGTTTCGTTCAACGTTTATCTTGGAATGATGATTTGGCCAATGTTTGCCATTGGAGAACTCATTAACATAATGGAGCGCGGAAATGCGTCTGTTGATCGTGTAAATCACATTCTCCAGCAGAAAGAAGATATAAAAAATAATGCTATTCTTCAGCACGTAGAAGTGCCAGCTCCAATTGAATACAAGCATTTATCTTTTTCTTATCCTACATCACAAAAACCTGTTTTAAACCATATCTCATTTACGGTCTATAAAGGAGAAACGGTTGGGATTGTTGGGCGAACAGGAAGTGGGAAAACAGCTCTTATTCAACAGCTTCTTCGTCAATACCCGCTTGGCTCAGGAGATCTTTTAATAGGAGATGTACCAATTCAGCATATTGCTTTAGAACGTTTGCAAAGCTGGATTGGATATGTACCACAGGAGCATGTTCTGTTTTCAAAAACAGTAAAAGAGAACCTCTTGCTTAGTAAAGAGACAGCAAGCGATGAAGAGGTAGAAGAAGCAATAAAATTGGCTGCTTTTGATAAGGACATCCCGTTTTTAAGCAAAGGACTTCATACGCTCGTTGGCGAAAAAGGAGTGGCGCTTTCAGGAGGGCAAAAACAGCGTTTATCAATTGCAAGGGCTCTTTTGCGTAATCCTCAAATTCTTATTTTAGATGACTCTCTATCTGCTGTTGATGCAAAGACAGAAGAACAAATTATTCGCAATCTAACGAAAAAACGACAAGGAAAAACAACATTTATCATTACGCATCGTTTATCAGCAGTTGAGCATGCTGATCATATTTTAGTCCTTGAAGATGGGCGCATTGTCCAAGAAGGAACACATAAGGAACTGAAACAACGAGAAGGATGGTACAGAGAGCAGCACATAAGGCAGTATCTAAAAGAAGAAAGCGAGGTGAAAGGATGAAAACAGCAAGGCGTTTATGGAACTATGCGTTAACACAAAAAAAACTTATTATACTTTCTCTCCTCATGCTAATTGTAGCCGTTTCCTGTGAGCTTTGCGGTCCATTTCTGGCTAAACGAATGATTGATTATCATATCTTAGGAATTGAAAAGGGATGGGTCGAAGTAGCTGAAAAGGATGGAGCAGTTCACTATAATGATGCATGGTATGAAAGGCGAGACAGAGTCCCACAGTACAAAAATAGTGACGTTGCAGAAGTTCTATTAGTTGGGCGTTCTTATTACTTTGTTCCTGAAGAAGTTCAAAAAGGTGGCGTTCGCTCTGTTGAAGATGGAATCTTAATAGTAAAGAGTGATAAGGAAGAGAGTCAATATAAAGCCGAAAAGTTAACAGGAAGTGAAGTGCTTTCTTTTTATAAGGAAGAAACAAAACCAATTGTTTGGTTAATGAGCATGTATTTTTTCCTTCTTGTTGTAGCATCTGTACTCCACTTTGGTCAGCGTTACTATTTGCAGGTTAGTTCCCATCGCATCATTCAGAAGATGAGAGAAGACGTTTTCTTTCATACTCAGAAGCTTCCTGTATCGTATTTTGACCGTTTTCCAGCAGGACAGATTGTTTCACGCATCACAAACGATACAGAAGCGATTAGAGAGCTTTATGTGACCGTTCTTGCGACGTTTGTAACAAGTATCGTCTATATTATAGGGGTTTTTGTTGCGCTATTTATTTTAGATCCGAAACTAGCTTTGGCCTGTTTTGTCATTTTCCCTATTCTTTTCATTTGGATTGTTCTTTATCGTAAGTTTGCTTCTTTCTACAATTACCGAATCCGAACAAGAATTAGTGAATTAAATGGATCTATTAATGAATCAATTAACGGAATGACTATCATTAGAGCCTTCGGAAAACAGAAGACGTTTCAAAAAGAATTTGAGCATATTAATAGAGATCATTTTACTTATCAAAACAAACTCAACTCTTTAAATGCCTTAACATCGTATAATCTTGTGGGCTTTTTACGAAATATTACGTTCGTTCTTATTATCTGGTATTTTGGGGGAGGATCTATTAATGGAGAAAGCATCATAACAATTGGAATTTTATATGCTTTTGTTGATTACATTAATCGCCTCTTTGAGCCACTTACAGATATCGTTAATCAGCTTTCTAATTTAGAGCAAGCCCGCGTTTCTGCCTCTCGTGTGTTCGAATTTTTAACAGAAAAAGAGGAGAAGTATGAAGTTGGAAAAAGAAAGAAGTATGTAGGAGAAGTAGCTTTTCATAACGTTTCATTTGGCTATAAAGAAGGAGAGGAAGTGCTGCATAACATTACGTTTAAAGCACAGCCAGGAGAAACAGTGGCGCTTGTTGGACACACTGGATCAGGTAAAAGCTCTATGATGAATATCCTTTTCCGCTTTTATGATGTTCAAAAAGGGAAAATCACCATTGATGGAGAGGATATATCAACAATTTCAAAGCAAGAACTTCGAAAAAACATGGCTATTGTTTTACAAGACCCCTTTTTATTCAGCGGAACAGTTAAGGAAAACATCACGCTTAATGAACAAAACATTGATGATAAAAAAGCCTTTCTTGCTATTGAAGCTGTAGGGGGAGAAGGTATTATACGAAAGCTAAAAGGCGGGATGAACGCACGCGTCGCAGAGAGGGGCACAATGTTTTCAACAGGAGAAAGACAGCTTCTATCATTTGCTCGTGCTCTTGCTTTTAATCCGTCTATCTTAGTTCTCGATGAAGCAACAGCAAATATTGATACTGAAACAGAAAGCGTTATTCAGCATGGCCTTGATGTTTTAAAGAAAGGAAGAACAACGTTTATTATTGCTCATAGACTTTCAACGATTAAAGAAGCAGATCAGATTCTTGTTTTAGATAAAGGAAGGATTGTAGAGCATGGAAATCATGAGGAACTGATGCAAAAAAGAGGTATCTATTATGGGATGTATAAAACGCAAAAAGGAGAAGCAAGTTAAAAAAAGGGAAAGCACATTGGCTTTCCTTTTTTTAATAGCAAATACCAACACGGCAGTAAGGATAATTGCTTTCTAATAGCTCGTTGTAAACGAATTTCGCTGTATCTCCTGCTGTAATCAGCTTTCCGTCTTTTGGTAGCATGTTCTTCTCAGCTCGAATCACTTGGTCTGTTTCTCCTCCATCTGGAAGATATGTTGGACAAACAATAGTCCATTTTAAAGAAGTATCAGCGAGAGCTTTATATACTTTCAGATGTTCTTCAGCTGCTCGAGATGTTTTCCGTTTTGACTCACTTGATTGGAATCGATACAAAGCAGGTTGCAGGCGAGATTGTAATATCCCTGCTGTTCCAACTGTGACAATTTTGGAAAGATCATATTCATACATTGCTTCAATAATGTGAGGTATTGCAACACTTAATGTTGTACCACCATCTGTGTTAAGCGCACTTAATATGGCATGAGTATCTCTTATTGTATTTTTTACATCTTGACTATTTTTAGCATCGCCTTTCACTATTGTAAGAGACTTATGAGCTTGTTTTATGCGACTTTCATCTCGAACAAGTGCAGTAACTTCATGTCCTTCTTCAAGAAGTCTATTAAGAAGGGAAGAACCAACTCGACCAGTTGCTCCGAATAAGGCAACTTTCATTTTATTCACCTCTTTGACTTAAATTTAATGTTTTTTAGCTTATCATACAGCCAAGAAGAATGTTGTAAAAGAAAAGGCTCTTTTCTAGAAGTTAAATGTTTATTATGTATACTGGTGTCGAATCTACACTAAGATTGTACTACTTTGTTACTTTTTTGTACATTTTTAGGGGGGCTGAAAATTGACGATTAACGGGAAATCCAATATAAGTAAAAAACAAAAAGAGCCCTAAGCAACCTTAGGGCTCCATATCCAATATCATTCATTTGTAGAGGGAAATCAATCTTTAAATTTATTTGTAGCTTCCACCAAGTTGTTGCTCAGCCATTTGTACTAAGCGTTTTGTGATTTCGCCACCAACAGATCCGTTAGCACGAGAAGTTGTGTCTGCACCTAATTGTACGCCAAATTCACTAGCGATTTCGTACTTCATTTGTTCAAGAGCTAATTCTGCACCAGGTACAACCAGTTGATTAGTATTGTTGTTACGAGTTTGGTTTTGTGGCATTATTACTCATCTCCTTAAAATTGTTTAAAATGGTTGGGTTCACTGGAATTGAACCAGTCTGATAGAGGAACCAACTTCCTGTAACCCAGTGTGTAAATGTTTGTTTCTGTAAGTTTGTACTCCTAGTATGAGAGACTATAAACAATACTATGCATATCTTTTATTTGGTAAATATTACAATAATGAAAGGGTGGATTTTACTAAGAGTAATGCGAAACATTTTCGAACATATTAGAGGTAAATAAGGAATAGTGAGGGGAAAATGATGTGTCCACTTTGTAATGGATTTAAAGAATGTGATTATATTTGTTCAACATGTGGTCATCTTTTAAAAGATATGGGAAGAACAACAGATTATTTAGATGAATACAGTGCATACGTAGACTTTGACGATACTAAAAATGTTGACGGAAAAGTAAGTCATGCATGCTGTCATCTTCTTTATTGTGAAAATTGTAATCATGAACAAAAGGTGTTTCTTTAGGTTAAAGCACACTTTACATTAAACAAATCATACTTCCACATAGAAAATAACTTCTTAGTGTTGTTTACATTTGCAGGATGACGTTAAGCTTGTCCTTAAGGCGATAAGAAATATTTCTTCACACAGAACATGTCTTTCAAAATAAAAAGAAATGTTTTTATCAGTTACAGTTTTATTCCACGTTGGGTTATTGCTATATGTATAGGCACCAGAGAGAGGGGTATCCTGCTTTTTACAACTTTTATATGTTGTGCATATTGTTTGTAAATATGCTCTAATTTTAGAGCCGTTATCTATGTAGAGGCTAAAAGAGAAAAAAGTCTCTTTTAGCTTTTGTTATCTAACATAAATATGAAGAGGAAAATTACAAAAATGAAAGTTCGATAAATAAATTATGCAAGTTTTCAGCACCTTTTGTTCGGATGTGTTCTTCATCAAAAATCATTGGTTTTGCATTTAGTTCAAGTACATAATACCGATTGTCAGGTGTTTTTAACATATCAATTGAAAATTCTCCAACAAAAGGGTGAAGCTTTATAAGCTGTTCTCCACAGTAGTGAGCAATTTCCTCTACCTGCTTCATGTTAATCTCTTGGTGAATATTTTCAAATGGAATAATTTTCCCCCCTTTTGGAACGTGCGTTGTCAAAGATTGAGTTCCAGCTTGCCTAACACCAATTCCACTTATAAGAAACTTATCAGCTGATCGGTGCATAAGAAGGCGGAGGTCATATCGTTTGTCTTGAAAAGAAGCCGAAGGAAGTGCTTGTTGCAGAATGACTTTGTTATGTTTATGAGCAAGCTCTGTTTCATAAAAATCGTTAAAAGTTTGATATGTTCGTGTTTCGATAAAGTCTTCAACAACATAGAAATTTTCTTTTACATCTACTATGAAAATTCCTTTTCCCTTTCGGCCGTGAATTGGTTTTACATAAATTTTCTTATGAGTTTTTAAAAAATGTTGTGCTTCGTGCTTTGACGTAAAGAACAAAGTAGGAGGAATATGACGTTTTAAAAAAGGATGAGAATTTAAAATGTCATGCATATCTTCCTTTGAAAAAAACGCTTTATTGAAGAATGGAATGTTATATTTCTTTAAAGTTTTAAATAAGCGCTGAACCTTTTTTTTCTGCTCATATTTTCTAGAAGAAATACGGTTATACACAACGTCAGGGAGCGGCACTTTTATTTTTTTCCATTTTTCTTGATAGAGAATATAGCCAGAAATATAGTCGTCTTTAAAAGACTCGGCAGTGAAGAAGAATGGAAATGCACGACTGTTAGTGAGAAAGGTATGAAGATGAAGAAAATATTCATATGGTACTTCTTTATTTGTTTTAAGTTGGCGAGGCGAGATTAGAATACCGATAAGAGGACCGAGACGATTTTGATACAATTTAACAGAAAAAGAGTAGGAAAAAGGGTCACTATCATATGCTTTTTGTAACATCTTTTTACCAAATAAAAGAGAAGAAGCTTCTTTGTGGAAAAAGCATTCTTTCTCTTTATTATAATAGAGGAAAGTCATAGGATTACAGCCTCTGTTCTTTCCAAAGATTCCTTCGTTAAGAAAATTGCAAAAGCGTACAGCATTTGGCGTGTTTTCACGTCTTGCTCATGAAGGATAGGATACTTAAAAATAGAGCGCCCTGGTCGCGAATTTGCTTCGAAAAGATATAATTCTTCATTTGCATCCATTCCAAAATCAAACCCAATTTCCCCAATCGTTCCATCTAACGTTTTTTGAAGATGTTTACTAAGCGTTAAAGCAGCTTCTGTAAGTTTCTTCTCGACCGCTTCAGTGCGATCTTTAAAAACGTCTTCTAGTTTTTTCACATAGCCACCATTTCTAAGATGTGTTGTGATTGCATCTTCTCCACTTACTTTAATTGCTATTGCCGTAACTTCCCACTTTCCATCCTCATTTCGGTTTGTATGAACTCGAAAATCAAAAGGACTATTATTGTAAGATAATAATGACATTTTCTTTTGAATAATATAAGGTTGTGCTTGTTTATGCTTTTTCAAGAAGTTAATGAGCTTTTGGAAAGAAGAAAAAACTTTGTTTTGATCTAAATCCTTACTTTCACAATGATATCCTTCACTTGTTGCTTCAATAACAAACATTCCTTTTCCTAAGCTGCCATGAATAGGTTTTACATATACATGGCCATAAGAGCTAAGCATTACTTTTAGATCAGAAGGGGTTGAAAAAAGCCTTGTTGGCAAGAGCCATCGACTCTCTAATTTTCCTAACGATTGATACGTATCCCATTTGTTAAAAAAGGTCGGGTTAAACCAAGGAATATCATATTCTTTTTGAAGTTTTTCTTTTACTTTAAGAAGTGTATTGTCTTGTTCAAGTTTACGATTAGGAAGGCGATCATATATAACATTTGGAAATGGAACCTTATGTTTGATCCATCCGTTTCTACCGTAAAAGTACCCTGTTACAGTTCCTTCGGTGAAGTCTAAATCAGAATGACTAAAAATGAAAGCGGAACACCCTTTTTCCTTTGCACTTGTTAAGAGTTTGGCAAAAAACAGTGAACGTTGAGCAACTGGACGAAGCATAGAAGAGGTGAATCCAGCTGTGAAAATACCGACGAGAGGACCGATATATAGAACATGATCTTTCACAAAAAGATGAAGCGTTACTTTTGATTTCGGGAAGGACAAAGCTGTTGCAAGATCTTGTGAAATTAATAAAGTAGGTTTTTCATGAAAACGAATTTGACATGATACCATTTTTGTTCCGTATGCAATTCTTTTAATATCGTTCTTTTTAAAACGTATAGGAGCATACACGATTTGTGAGGAAGCTGTTGTAAGATGAATATCTACTTTTTCAGGCACGCTGCTCAACTCCTTTTCTCTGTTCTAGAAAGCAAATATAAGCAAATGGTCGATCATAAATTTGCTCAAGTTCTTTTTCTTGTAAAATTGAAGAAATTTTTCTGCCTGGTTTTGAATTTATATCAATTACAAAAAGGCGACCATCTTTTGTAAATGCAATATCAATTCCAAGTTCAAAAAGAGGGCCAAAAGCATAATCAAGCGTCTTAGGCAAAGTTTCCACAATATCTTCTAATGCTTTTTGCACAGATAGTCTAGTTTTATGGTCATAAAGGTAGAGGCTGTCAATGAAAGACGAAATCTCTCCACCTTGACTTAAATTTGTTAACAGCGTTCCTTTTTTTCCTTTTCGAATAGCTCTCACACTCTCAATCCAGGTCTCATTCTTTTTCTGTACGAGAAGGCGTATATCAGATGGTGAACCGCTCCATTGCATATTAAGGTATGGTTGAATAAGATAACTGTCTGTAAGAAGTTTTCCGTATAGCCAACTTATAAACTCATCATGTGCTGAAAAAGAATTCACGTTCACTTTGCCACTATCTTGTGTATAAACGTGAATTTTCTCTTGGAGTGTAATAAACAAAATCCCTCTTCCACCGCTTCCACAAAGCGGTTTTAACACAATCTCTCGGTCTGTTTTCAATCTCTCATATACCTCAGTCGGTGTGTTTGGAAATGTTGTATATGGAATATAAAAAGAGAGGCTTTGATGCTGCTGTAAAGCGCTGAAAACCTCCTTTTTATTTGGGAGACCATAGCCAAGAAATAATATATCATGTTGATTTTTTAGCATTCTCATGTTTCGTTTAGCTCTCATTGAACTTCTGTCATTTTTATAAAAGCATCTGTCATAAAGATAAGAGGGGATAGGAAATACGTCTTCAACAAAATCCTGTTCTAAATGGTCATATCGAAGTCCATGAACATTCTTGTCTTCTATCGAATAGCTGTCAGGCGTAAAGCGATAAAAGGTGATGTTGTGAAGGTGAGCACGTTTAGCAAGCTTATAGGCGTAGTCTTTTTCTTGTTGAAGAGATAATGTGATAAACCCTAATGAAGTCATCGTCTTCACTCCTTTTGCTAAAAACCGCTTAACCTGCAGCAGTAGCGCACAAGTGCTTTTGTAGATGGTCTTGTTTGCCCGTTTTCGGTTAGAAAAAAGCGCTTCGAAGGCTTTGTGTTTACTTCAATAAGCCAAAGCGATCCATCTTCATCAAGTGCTAAATCAAGACCGAATTCTCCATACAACCCTTCATTTTGAGCGCAGAGACAGTGACAAATTTCAAGTGAAAGTTCGCGTAAAAGCTCAAGCAGATGTTTCATTTCACGGTGAGAATAAAAGGTTTGTAAAAGGTCTTTAATCGGCATAAGATCTCCGCCCTGTGAAAGGTTGGAAACAAAGCCGCTTTTTTTAGAAACACGAGCTACCATTGAAGTGATACCCCATTTATCTTCTTGTTTTCTATGACACAAGATTCGAAAGTCAAATGGTCGGTTATCCAGCTCTTTTAATGAAAGTGTTTCTTGAAGTAAATAGTTTCTCTTCTTGAATTTTGGATATAAATTTTTATATAACTTAGTGAAATTATCATATATTTCTCTTTCACCTGTTTCAGCACAATCAACAAGGTATGTGCCGCTTCTTTCTTGTACTTTAAAAATATTCTTCCCTTGACTTCCATTAATAGGTTTTAAAAATAGAGACCGATGAGCACTAAGAGCGTTCATCAAATCCTCTTTATTTTGAAGATAATAAGTCATAGGAAGGAAAGGCATTAAATGCTCATATTGTGACAAATGCTCGTGTACAAACCATTTGTCAAGAAAGCGATGATTGAAAAAAGGAATGCCTAGGGATAAGATGTCTTCTTCAAATTTTTCAAACTCTGCGCCATTTTCTTTTTTTCGACTATGAACTCTATTGTGTATAACGTTTGGAAGGGGAACATGGTCATATTCAAAATCTCCATCTTTCATTACATAGCCAAAGCATTCTTGACTGTGCCAATGTTTAAACGTAGTCACAAAAAACAACCCACCGATTTCCCTGCAATAATCGTGCATTTCTTCGCAAAAATCAGATAGAGAAGGCGGAATAGATCCTTCCTTTGTTAAGCTGGTCACAACTGTAATAACAGGACCAAAGAAAATCTCTTCATTGATAATTTTTATTTGAAGAGAGAGAGAATTAATTGGCAAACGAAGCATTGTAAAAAGGGAAGAAGAGAAATAGACCGTATCTTCTGTACTTTCATAAACAGCCACCTGTGCTTTTGCTTTCTGCTTTCCTACGTAAACGTTTGTATAGTTAGATAGCTGCTGTTGTTGTGCAATATGGCTTGGTATCCAAACCGTATCTTGAAGCTCTTTTGTTGATAATAATTGAATCGCTACAGTTATTGGTTTCATTGTCAATCCTCATTTAAAAAGAAATTAGGCGAATGTTGATATATCGTATGAATAAAACAAACTGTCGGTGAGAAGAAGAAAGGAAAAAGGAGCAATTTCCTTTCTTCCTTTCACTGTTTAGTGGGAAAAAACCCTCAAAGGCTGAAATGTATACAATAGTTTGTTATAGTAGAGAAGGTAAACGAAAGCCTAAACTAAGGTAGGAGGATTTTTTATGTCTAATGTATACGATGTAGCGTACGAATTAGAAAAAGCAGTACGTGAGAGTGACGATTACAAAAACCTAAAAAAATTATATGATGAAGTGAATGCGGACGAATCAGCAAAACGTCTTTTCGATAACTTCCGTAACATGCAACTTGAATTACAACAAAAGCAAATGACTGGCCAAGAAATTTCTGAAGAAGAAGTTCAAAAAGCTCAGCAAACTGTTGCAATCATTCAACAGCATGAAGCAATTTCAAAATTAATGGAAGCAGAACAACGCATGAGCGTTCTTGTTCAAGAGCTAAACAAAGTTATTATGAAGCCACTTGAAGAGCTTTATGGTAATCCAGAAGAGTCAAATTCTGTTCAATAATAGAAAAGAGGAGTCGCAGGAGCGGCTCCTCTTTTCTTATGAAGCATAAACACGCCATATACATCATATTCATTACTAATCAGTAAGCAAGCAGACACCGAGGAAAGAAGGAGATGTAGTGATGTATCGCTTATTAGCATTGAATATTGATGGAACGATTTTGAACAATCAAGGACGTTTGACAAAGGAAACTAAAGAAGCTATTGATTATGTTAAGGATAAAGGAGTCTACGTAACAGTTGTGACAAATCGTCATTTTTCATCCGCTAAAAAAATCGCTAAAACATTGCGTCTTCATAAAAATCAACTTATAACTCACAGTGGAGCATTCATTGCTTCAAATGTCGATAAACCAGCATACGAGCGGAGAATATCCGAAAATAAAACGTTTAACCTTGTTCAAGTGCTTGAAAACTTTGATTGCCATACGAGAATTTTACATGAGAAATTTTCACTCGGAAACCGAGTGAAAATTCACAATCAAGTGATGGCAAAGGCTGTATTAAAAAGTAATGAACCACTTTTTTATCCTATTCAATTTGTAGAATCACTAGGAGAAACACTTCGAGACAATCCAGTTTCCGCACCTAAAATCGAGCTTTATTTTCAAAGTCAGTATGAAAAAGAACAGGCAGAGCGTACGATTGCGTCGGCTTTTGATATTGAATGGATTTCATATCCAAATGAGCCTCGAGCATATATAGTTGAGAAAGGGACTTCAAAAGAACATGGGGTCTATCATGTTGCAACACAGCTAGGCATCTCGCTTGAAGAAGTTGTGGCAATTGGAAACTGCTATGATGATCTCGGTCTGGTAGAGTCTGTTGGTCTCGGAGTAGCAATGGGGAATGCACCAGATAAAGTAAAAAAAGCTGCAGGGTGGGTAACGCGTTCAAATAATGAAAATGGAGTTGCTTATATGGTAAAAGAATTGTTCCGTAAGCAGCACCGTATCGGCTATCTAGAGAAGATTGGTTCTCTTGATAAGCATTGACCTTTCATAACTCTTTCGCTAAACTGAAAGAAGCTTAATAAAGAGAGCAGAAGTGGTGCATATTGTACCACTTTTTTCTATCTATAATGAAAGGTGATTACTTTGAACATTTTAATTAAAGGCCTTGATGATGAGCGTTTTGTGCGTCCTTTGCAACTTATTAGCGACTTGTTTTTCGAAGAAAGTTTTGTAACATTTGAAGAAGAAAAAGAAGCTGAGTACAAGATTCTTTTTGCCATTAAAACAGATGACAAAGTGAGCGTAGAAGGAACAATTTCTGAAAGTGGAAATGAAAAAACTTTTTCTGCTTCTTTTGAAAATAAATTTGAAGAAGAAAGCGAAAAAGAGCGTTTTAAAATTGTAAAACGAACTGTTTCTTACGTTTATTTAATGCTTTTGCAGCATATTACGGAAATTGAACAGCCATGGGGAATTTTAACAGGGATTCGTCCAACAAAACTTTTACATAACAAGCTTCGAGAAGGGATGACAAAAGAACAGGCACATGAAGAGCTAAGACGAGACTATCTCATCACAGATGAAAAAATTCAGCTTATGCAACGTATTGTTGATCGTCAGCTATCTATTGTGCCTGATTTATATGAATTAAAAAAGGAAGTAAGTATTTATATTGGTATTCCGTTTTGCCCAACAAAGTGTGCCTACTGTACGTTTCCGGCGTATGCGATTAACGGCCGTCAAGGATCTGTTGATTCATTTTTAGGAGGTCTTCATTATGAGATGAGAAAAGTGGGCGCATGGCTTACAGAGCAGAATATTCCCATTACAACCATTTATTATGGTGGAGGAACACCAACGAGTATTACAGCTCTTGAGATGGACATGCTTTATGAAGAAATGTACGAAGCGTTCCCAAACTTAAAATCTGTTCGTGAAGTAACTGTTGAAGCAGGAAGACCTGATACTATTTCAGAAGATAAGCTCGATGTGTTAAATAAATGGAATATTGACCGAATTAGTATTAACCCACAGTCATATACACAAGAGACGTTGAAAGCAATTGGACGTCATCATACAGTAGAAGAGACAATTGATAAGTTTCACCTTGCTCGCTCATTAGGAATGAAAAATATCAACATGGATTTAATTATTGGGCTTCCTGGAGAAGGTACAGCAGAGTTTCAACATACACTCGAGGAAACTAAAAAGCTTTTACCTGAATCTCTTACCGTTCACACACTATCGTTTAAAAGAGCTTCTGAAATGACCAAGAACAAGCAGCGCTATAGAGTAGCGGATCGAGATGAAATTACTGAGATGATGAAAATGGCAGAAAACTGGACAAACGAAAATGGATATGAGCCATATTACCTTTATCGTCAAAAAAATATTTTAGGAAATTTAGAAAACGTAGGCTATGCATTTAAAGGACAGGAAAGCATTTATAATATTATGATCATGGAAGAACAGCAGTCCATTATCGGCCTTGGCTGTGGGGCATCAAGTAAATTCGTTGATCCTACTACAGGGAAAATTACAAGGTTTGCAAACCCAAAAGATCCAAAATCATATAATGACAGCTATGCGCATTATACAGACGAAAAAATTCGTTTGCTTCACGAACTCTTTGATAGAAAATAAGAAAAGTCCCTTCTTTATATGAGGGACTTTTTTAGCGATTAAATAGCACAAGTTTACCAAGGGATGAAACACATCTGTATGTTTTATGCTGATAGTTCATGTCTTGAAGACGTAGGACTCCTATTTTCTTCGCCTCTTTTTCATTTTCTGCTTCAAAGGTTTCATCAAGAATCTTCTCACCAGAAGACTCATAAACGGTTAGCGTATAGGCTTTCATAACATTCCTCCTTTTTTCTTATGTATGTATTTTTACTTCCCGATATGACGGTATTGTTAAACTACCTGAAATAAGAGAGAAATGAAAAAATGGCTTATTTTTATTTTTATTTTTAAAAAAGCTTTATTATTATTGTGGAAAATTTTTATTCAACATGAAAGTTTAGAGGAACAATGCTAAAATGAAAGAAGATTTCTATTCGTTACCAGTTTCGATTATAGTAGAAGTGAAGGGAAAAGAATAAAGAAAGAAGGGGAATATTATGCAAACATCTCGCTTATTGGATATTGATAAATCAACAAAAGGATTTGAGGGCTATGCACTTGTAAAAAATGCTTGGGATGCCACAAGTTCAAATGGTTCGCCTTATTTCAATATTACGCTTACGCAAAAAACGAAAACGATGGACTGCAAGCTCTGGGAAAATAAGTTTGCAGGGAAAAGTATCGAAGAACTTAAAGCTCTATTTGTACCAGGGAAAATGGTCTATGTAAAAGGAAGCGTATCTGAATTTAGAGGAAATTTACAGATGGCGATTACGAATTTTAGAAAAGCAGAAGAAACTGAAGTAAATATAGGAGAATTTATTGAAACAGCTCCTGAATCATTGGAAGATTTGCAAAATGAATATGAAGCATTTTTAGCAGAAATCCATCATCCTGTGATCCGAACGCTTTGTACAGATCTTTATGAAGAAAATAAACAGCGCTTTCTTAACTTTCCAGCTGCAACGTCTCTTCATCATAGTTTTGTTGGAGGCCTTCTTTATCATACTGTTTCAATGCTTCGTCTTGGAAAAAGTATTGCCTCACAATATCCACAAGTAGATAAAGATATTTTATATGCCGGCATTGCGCTTCATGATTTAGGAAAAGTTGTTGAACTTTCAGATGCTGTTGCTCCGCAGTATACTTTAACAGGTAACTTCCTTGGCCACATTACAATTGTAGCCATCTTGATTGATCGTAAGCTACAGGAGTTAAAGGCTCAAGGAGAAATCACAAAAGAAGATGCTCAAAAAGTAATTGAGCTTCAGCACGTAGTATTAGCTCACCACGGCAAGCTTGAATATGGTTCACCTGTTCTAGCACATACGTTAGAAGCAGAAATTATTCACCAAATTGATATGATGGATAGCCGGATTAATATGATTATTCATGGTTTGCATGATAAGCAAGAAGGCGAGATACATAAAATACATCCGATTGGTAATTATTATAAACCTTTTTCATCTTAAAACTAATCTTCCTGTGTCATATTTATGGACAATAGTACATATATGACTAGTAGCAGAGATTTTAGAAAAAGAACTGCTAAACAGGGCAGGAGGGATAAGATGATCTCATTACCATTTTGGATTTATATTGTTGTAGCTGGTATTTTCTTTAGTGGCTTTATGGCAATAAGAGCAGCTCGAAAAGATCACGAACAAGAGCAAGGATTTATTGCTCAAGAAGGCGAAGCATATATGGAAAGATTGAAGGAAGAAAAAGAAAGAAGAAAAACAATTTCATCATCAAGCTAAAAAGGATGAGCAATTATGCTCATCCTTTTTTGTCAATAAAATATTATTTTTCACTTTCTTTAGAAGAGCTGTCTTCTAGATTAATTGCATCTTGTAAATCTTTGTCTTTCACTTCGACATTTTCTTCTTTTAGAATTTTGTTCACCGCATTTTCCATATCGTTTTCATCGATTTTAGAAAGTTTGACCTCTTGTTCAAGTTCATCTTTCATTTTATCAAAAGAAGGCACTTCTTTTTTATCGGTCAATTTAATAATGTGGTAGCCATATTGAGTTTTTACAGGATCGCTAATTTCGCCTACTTTTAATTTTTGGGCTGCTTCTTCAAATTCAGCTACCATCTGTCCTGACTTAAAGTAGCCTAAATCACCACCACTTTGAGCAGAACCATCTTGAGAATATTCTTTTGCAAGCTTAGCAAAATCTTCTCCATCTTTTAGTTTCTTCTCTACTTCTTGTGCTGTTTTTTCATCTTTAACAAGGATATGACTTGCCTTAAGTTCAGGCTTTTTCGCTTTATAAGCTTCTTTTAGTTCCTTATCTGATACTTTAATGTCTGCTGTTGCAGCTTTCTTACGTAGTAAGTTAATTTTAACCGCATTTCTAAATGTCTTCTCACCATTTTCAGACATAGCTGTTTCAACTGATTGAGCACCATACGAATCTTTTAACGTCTCAATTTCATTGTCAATTTCTTTTTTCGACACTTTGAATTTTGAACTTAATACTTTTTCATCGACAAGTTCGCGGATTGCTTGATCTCCAACTTGATCTTTCATCATTTCATAAAGATCGTTTTGTGTTATATTTCCAGCATCTGTTTCAACAATTGTTTTGGAATCTGCGGAGTTTCCGTCATTGCTACATGCTGCTAATCCTAAAATTGTGGCTGCCGCTGTGAGCGCAACAAAACTTTTCTTCATAAAATTATACACTCCCACTTTTTGATTTTATTTACAGTATGTCCAAAATATATATCCATTTTCTCATTGTATCGAAAGAAAATAAAAAAGAAAAGAAAAAGTGAAATCTTTTGTAAGTATATCCATTTAATGGATATTAAGTCCTTTGGAGAAAATAAGTGAAAATAGCTAAAATGCCCATCCCGCTTTTTTTTTTCATGCATAGAATACAGTATTAGCAAGCAAAGGAGGTGCTGTTATGGGTAACGCATATGGAAGTGGTTTTGCGTTAATTGTAGTATTGTTCATCCTTTTAATCATCGTTGGTGCTGCTTGGTTCTAAAATATTATAATGTAATATAATTATTTGTCCTCTCTTATCCGAGAGGACTTTCCCTAAAAGAAGAAAAAACGCATAAAAGGAGCTGCATTTCTGCACCTTCTTTTATGCGTTTTTTCTCGTAAACTATGTGTATAACAGTTCAACATATGACGAGACAAGTAGAATAGTGATCATCACATTAATGAAGCGAAACACTTTAGGCTGACGCTCTGCTGGAATTTCTTTTTGAATACAGAGCGAGTTCGTGAGCGCATTAATGTAGAATAAGATAATCACTGCGAAAACGATAAAAATCGTACCCATTTTCAAACATTCCCCCAAACCAAAGTTAAAAGCCTATATTAAAACTAATAGCATTGTTCGTAAAGCTTTTTTTATATATGCTAGCCGTATAATCATCCTTTTCTATCTTAACACTGTTAAGGAGTTTACAAAAGTTATCAGATTACAAAACTAGGATATCTTTATAATATACCCTCTTTAGAATTGTCTTGAACAGTTAAATCCTTTACTATAAAAGAGAGCACATAAATCGTAAGTTAGCTAGTACATAAAGCGCTTGAAGATTAAAAGGAATGCTGTAAAATAAAGGTATGAAATAAACGGAGTTAGCTTTACATATCGTCTCAATTTGTCAAAGGAGCAGGGGTATGGAATCTTTGGAAAATCGCATTGAACGTTTGGAGTTATATTTAGAGCTATTGTTAAAAGTAACAGATCTTGAATCACAGCCGTTTTATAAGCTTGTGATAAGTAAGAATCTCAATAAAAAAGAACTTGCGGAAGTTTATTCAATTTGTGAAGAACTTGCTGAAAAATATGAGGAGCAAAAGAAACAAGGACTTATTGACTTCGTTCCTTTGCTCACACAGTTCGTCGGACAACTACCTTATAAATTAAATCCACATGAGACAATTTATGCTTTACAACAACAAAAGCTGTATCCTGGTCTTATGGACAAACTAGCAAGCTTAGTTAGAATGGTCTATTGAACAACCGCTTTTTCGATTTCAACAATATTTTCTTTTTTTCTTAACTTTCCATCTTCTTCGTCCATTTCTTCATCAATGTTATGGAAAGAGTGTTCAAAAATTTCCATGAAGTCATCTCCATACACTTTACGTACGATTGTCATAAGTTCAATAAATTCAGGGAATTTTCCGTAACATTCTTGAAGGGGAAGAGCACCTTGGAAAAGCGTACTTTCAGTCGGGTTGTAGTTTTCCATTAAATTTGTCAAAATGCCGTTTCCTTCATCTGTTAACTCAATATACGTATTTCTTTTATCATTTTCCCTTTTAGAAAATTGAAGTAATCCTCTTTCTTCTAACTTCTTTGAAAAGTTAAATGCAGTTGATACATGCATAACGCCAAACTTAGCAATCTCTGAGATTGAAGCACCTTTAAGATTGTATGCAATCCACAGGATATGATGCTCGTTAATGTTCAAATCATACGGTTTGATCCATTGCTGCCAATCTTTTTCGACCGCTTTCCATAGAGCTTTGCTAAGCTGAGCCATGCGTTGGCTGAACACTAAAGCTTCCTTCATTGTGAATTCTTTCTCATTTTGTAATTTCATCTCTCCACCCACTTTTCAATCAACTTTTTATTTATATTCTATTATGCCAATAAAATAATAAATTATAAAGATATAAATTTGCAAAAAAACAAAATTTTTTAAAAAAAGGAGTTAAAATTGCTTTAGAGAGGTATGACCTCTATAAGGAGAGGGGATGTAAGCGCAAACAATTAATGAATATTCATGACATTAAATGAATATTCATTCCTTATTACAATATGTTGAGAAAACTTTTCTAAGCAATGGATAAAAAAATGACAAGCTTGTTAGCTTGTCATAAAAAGATAGTTAACTGCTTTGTGTTTCCTTTTTTTGTTGATTTCCGAGTTTATCTTCTAAGCCTTTTATATTTTGCTCAATTTCAGCTAGGTGGTTCTGAATTGAGCGCTGATGTGGGGCGATATCTTCCTGAAAATTTGCAATCGATGCTTTTGCTTCAGGCGCAAGCTGTGAAAACGTTTCTTTGCTTTCTTTTACAACATTTTGAATCGCGTTTTTTACATTTAAAGCATTTTCTTTAATGTCTTTCAGCTGAACTTTAAGCGTATCACGAGAATCTGCTACACGCAGCTTCATGTCTTTACTTGAACATGGAGTTGTTAATAACGCAATTGTTCCTGCTGTGACACTTCCGAATAAAATTCCTAATGAAAATGATGCTGCTTTTTTCATTTTTTACACGCTCCTTATCCTTGTTCAACATAAGAGAAACATGCCTTGCATACCTTTAAAATAAACGATTTGTAATGAAGGGAAGTAGGAGCATGGCATGGATAATCTTTTGTTTATTCTTAACAAGTTTTTTTTTGTTCGCCATTACAGGAAAGAGGTTTATGGATCTGAAGAAATCAGCTTCATACCCTCCCAAACGAGTTCTTAGAAAACGGGCTGTTGTTGAAGGGGGAACAGCATTTACAGTTTTCCTGCTGGCACTCTTACTATATTATGTAACCTAAATAAGTCTGTTTAAACATTTATTAGTTTAAAAAGAGCCCAGGTTTTATAAAACCTGGGCTCTTTTCATTAAGACATCTGAGAAGTAATCTTAGAGCGTTTAACAATGGTTTGCACAATTGGGTAAATTACAATCATAGCAAACGTATTAACAGCTGTTGCAGGTAGTACAACGGCTGCGACAAATCCAAAGAACTGTGCTGCTGAGAAAGATCCTAGTGCAAGAGCAGCTGCCAGGAAAATCATTCCTGAAACAATTGTTCCGATAGCTGTTAAAACGGCTGCTGATACGACAGACTGTTTGTAGCGACGAACAGCTAAAAATAATCCTAAAAATAAGAACGCTGTTAAAGGTTTGTCAATCATGTTTGCAACCTGCCCATTTGGAAAAGAAGTTGTTAAAGCTGCAATTGCTCCCGTAGCAATTGCAAGAACAAGAACATTTCTTGCTTGTGGAAAAAGCATAATGCCTAAAAACATCATTGTTAACATCATGTCAGGTTTCATACCTAAAAAAATAGGTGGAATAACGGCATGCAGTACAGCACCCATCCCGACTAATAAAGCTAGTGATACTAATACTTTTGTATTCATTTCTCATCTCTCCTCTACTCAGCTCTAAAGCTTCTAAACTAATTACCTAACTATCTTTTATTATAACAAATACGTGCGAGGTTACAATAAAAGGAACTATTTTACTGATTGAAGATGTGCTTCACGATAAGCCTTCATAAATTCAGCTAATGCTTGGCATGTTTCAATTGGTACAGCATTATAAATAGAAGCGCGACATCCGCCAATAGAGCGATGTCCATTTAGTCCAATGAATCCTTCTGCTTTTGCTTTTTGAAGAAAGTCTTTTGTTAATTCTTCATTAGGCATTGTGAACGTCACATTCATAAGAGAACGGCTGTCTTTTTGTGCATGAGGTGTGTAAAATTCAGGAAACTCATCCATTAAATCATAAAGAAGAGCCGCTTTTTCTTCGTTCCTTTTTTGGATGCCTTCAACACCGCCGTTTTGCTCAACCCATTCTAGTACAAGAGAAAGCATATAAATACCGAACGTTGGTGGTGTATTGAATAACGAATTTGCTTTAATGTGTGTTGTATAATCAAGCATTGTTGGAAGTCCGCTATTTTGCTGATTGAGAAGGTCTTTGCGTAAGATCACAATTGTTACACCAGAAGGACCAAGGTTTTTCTGAGCTCCTCCATAAATAACAGCAAATTTAGATACGTCAACTTTCTTTGACAGGATGTCGCTTGACATATCAGCAAAAACAGGAACATCTCCAAAGTCAGGGAAGTCCTGCCATTGTGTACCATAAATTGTATTATTCGTTGTAATATGAAGATACCCTGTATTTTCAGGCAACGTGTTTACAGTTACTTCTGGAATATGTGTGAAAGAATCGTCTTCTGTTGAAGCAACTACAACTGTTTCTCCGAAGTTTTTAGCTTCTTTAAGAGCCTTTTTAGACCATGAGCCTGTTACAACATAAGCTCCAACTTTTCCTTCTTGAAGGAAGTTCATAGGAAGCATCGAAAATTGTAAGCTTGCTCCGCCTTGTAGGAAGAGGATCTCATGTGTATCTGGGATTTCCATTAATTTTTTTAGACGATCTTTTGCATCTGCTAGAACGTCTTCAAACTCTTTGCTTCGGTGGGAAAGTTCCATAACAGACATGCCTGTTCCTTTAAAATCAATCAATTCTTCTTGAGCTTTCTTTAATACATCAAGCGGTAAAGCAGATGGACCAGCATTAAAATTGTGTGCGCGTACCATAAGTAAACTCTCCTTTATGAAAAATAATAATTTCATCTTATCACAATTTGATGAAGATGGAGGACAATTCTAATAATTATTTAAAATAAAAAATACCCGAACTATATTGACTTTGATAATCAAATAATTCGGGTATTGAGTCATAAATTGATTTTATCTGCAATGTTTTGAGAGATTTCTTGCAAATCTTCATTAGAGTATTTTTCGCTATGCGTCTTCCATACCGCTCCAAAACCGTCTCCTTTTCCATAGCGAGGAATAAGGTGGAGATGATAATGGAAAACTGTTTGTCCTGCGATTTCTTCATTGTTATTTAAAACATTGAGACCTTCTGCTGAAAAAGCTTCTTTAATACCTGTAGCAATACTAGGAACTGCTTCAAATAGGTGTGACGCCACTTCAGGTGTTAAATCAAAGATATTTCTTGTATGTACTTTTGGAATAACAAGCGTATGACCCTTTGTTACTTGACTAAGATCTAAAAAAGCATACACATGTTCATTTTCGAATACTTTCGCACTTGGAATGTCTCCGTTGATAATTTTGCAGAAGATACATTGATCATCATGCTTCATTCCTAAACAACACCTTTCTGACTGTTTTATATGATTATTTTATCATAAGAAAGTCAAAAAGAGAAAAAAACAAAGGGCAGGACCAACGGTTGAAGGTCCTGCCACTTTTGAAGAAGGAAAAGGTTTTAATACGTCAAATTCTTAGGGATACAAGCTACTTGGTAATCCGGTACTTGTCGTTCACAAACACCTCATTTAACAAGTTCTTTTTAACGTAGGTTAATTTCTTACCTGGCCTTTGATAAACACCTCATTTACAAAATAAATGTGTATATAAGTTAGAATCATGGATTCTGTCTCTATATACGGTTATCTTGTTCATGTGTTAATCTCAACGATTATGCTCCATCACGACCATCCCCTTGTTTTATATCCGCATCTTTAAATACCTTATAGAACAAGTAAATTGTCCTTGATAAACACCTCATTCACCAGTGTGATGAAAAAACTGTTTGTTTCCCTTCCTCGTTATATAGAATGTGCAGTTTAAAAAAATATATGCAATCAATTCTTTTTTTTTTTTTCAAAAAGGGAGATGAAATGTGCAAAAGAGTAAAATTTGATACTATAAAGAAGAAAGTATGAGCTATACTGTTTAGGGAAGGGAGCGAGTCTAATTATGACTGCACTGTTAAAACTTTCGAATGTAACAGGAGGATATACGAGAAATCCTGTATTAAAGGATATTTCTTTTGAGGTGAAAAAGGGAGAGCTCGTTGGATTAATCGGATTGAACGGAGCTGGGAAAAGTACAACAATCAAACATGTGATTGGTACAATGGAGCCGCGTGAAGGAACAATTTCTATTAATGGAAAAACATTAAAACAGGATATGGAAACATACAGATCACAGTTTACCTTTATCCCTGAAACACCTGTTTTATATGAAGAGTTAACACTAGAAGAACATCTACGTTTAACAGCTATGGCTTATAACATCGATGAGAATACATATGAGAAGCGTTTGCCGGTTTTACTAAAAGAGTTCCGTATGGACAAGAAATTAAAGTGGTTTCCGGCTCATTTCTCAAAAGGAATGAAGCAAAAGGTTATGATCATGTGCGCTTTTTTAGTGCAGCCTTCACTTTACATTATTGATGAGCCTTTCTTGGGGCTTGATCCACTTGGTATTCAATCGCTCTTAGACTTAATGGTGGAAATGAAAGACCAAGGGGCAGCTATTTTAATGTCCACCCATATCTTAGCAACTGCTGAAAAATATTGTGATCGATTTATTATTTTACATAATGGAAAAGTACATGCATCAGGAACAATTGAAGAGCTTAGAATGCAATTTAGTATGCCAAAGGCAAGCCTTGATGAAATTTACGTAGCGCTTACGAAGGAAGATGGCTATGAATGACATAAATGCGCTATGGAGACAAAGATTCAAAGAAAATGCTAAAGAAATTCGGCGTTATGGACGCTATATTTTAAACGATCACTTAAAGTATATTTTAATCTTTTTTATTTTGATTGGAGCTTACTACTATCAGCAATTTCTTGAAGGATTGCCAGAAAACTTTAATGGAGCCCCATTTATCGCAATTGTTGTTGCTTTCTTTTTAACAAGAGGCACAGTATATACGTTTTTTAAACATGGAGATTTAGTATTCCTGTTGCCGATGGAAAAGCGGCTTTCATCATATATAAGAAATTCTTTTTGGTTAACGTATATGATTCAGTTTTACGTTTTATTAATTGTTGTCGGGGTGCTTGCTCCTCTCTACTTAGCAATGGGGAACAATACATTTAAAAACGTTCTGTTTATTTTGCTTATCCTAACGATCGTGAAAGGTCTTAATTTATTTATGACATGGGCTATTTCACGCTATCCAGAGAAAGGGATTCATGTTTATAGCGTAGTGTTCCGCTATATTTTGAATGCCTTAATCTCTTACTTTTTGTTTGTTGACGCACATCCGCTTTTTTGGATTGCTACATTCTTCATTCTGCTCATTTTAACAGCGTACTTTTATAATGATACAAAAAAGCGTCCTTTTTATTGGGAAGGTTTAATCTCTCTTGAAGAGAAGCGAATGATGCTTTTTTACAGACTAGCTAATTCATTTACAGATATCCCTAATGTTGGAGATGAACCAAAACGTCGTCGCTATTTAGATGTTTTAGTACAGTTTATTCCTTATAAACAAAATGAAACATATCACCATCTTTATGCACGAACTTTCCTTAGAGCTGGAGGCTATTTAGGGCTTGTTATTCGATTAACCTTTGTTGGAGCCTTCTGTTTATATTTCTTGCCATTTACACTTGGAAATATTGTGACAGTTCTCCTTTTTGTATATATGACAGCTATTCAGCTTATGCCTTTATGGAAGCATCATCACTACAAAATTTGGATAAATCTTTACCCAATTAGTGAGAAGGTTAAGGAAGCAACGTTTTTGCGTTTCTTCTTCATCATTCTTGCTGGGCAAGCTTTTGCACTAAGTGTTTTACTTGGAGTTTTTCATACTCCATTAGCAGGAATACTTGCTTTTATTTCCTCTCTAATTGTGTTTTATTTGTTCACGTATCAGTATGTGAGAGCGAAGATGAGAAAAAAGCGCTAAAACAATTGTTTTAGCGCTTTTTTTAAAAGTAATGTGCTACTTACTGTTTTTTGAGTCGTATAGTAAACAAGGGGGGAGAAAAAGATGACTTATGAACAAGACGTTCTCTATATGGCAGAAATGTGGAAACATGAACTGAATAAAAAGCCTTCAATGTTTGAAAGAGCGGCTAAAAGAGCACAAATAGGAATTGCTAACAAAATTCCAGAGCGCTTTCATCTTGTTGTTACAGAAGCAATGAAAAAGATGGTGAGTGCTGTTTTGACAGGTTCTGATTATACAACAAAGTTAAAAGAGCCACTCCCAGCATCTTTCCAAGAGCGAGAGGAAAAAGTAAAAGCAGCAATTAAACGATATCAAAAAACAGCATCGCTTGAAGGAGCGGGAACAGGAGCAGGGGGAATATTTTTAGGAATGGCAGATTTCCCACTTTTCTTATCCATCAAAATGAAGTGTTTGTTTCAAATTGCGCTTCTTTACGGACTGGATCTTAAAAAATATGAAGAACGAATTTATCTTCTTCACATTTTTCATCTTGCTTTTTGTCGCGATGATCATAAGAACAGTGTTTTACAAAATATTAAAGAGTGGGAAGAGAATCCTGAAAAGGAAATTGATTGGCGCACTTTTCAACAGGAGTATCGAGATTATTTAGATTTAGCCAAACTACTCCAACTTGCTCCAGGAGTAGGAGCTGTTGTTGGAGCTGTTGTAAACTACCGCCTTGTCGAACATCTAGGGGAGACAGCAATGAATGTATATCGTTTGCGCTTGCTGCCTTCAGAAAGGGAAGAAAAGATCTAGCGTAAATGCTAGATCTTTTTTTACATAAGGATAATTGCGACAATTGTTGTAACAACTAAACCAATCCCAACAGGAAGAAGGTTGCGGCGAGCAAGCTCAAAAGGGCTTACATTACAAATTGCGGCTGCAGGAATAAGGGCCCAAGGAATAATAGTGCCTCCGCCAACCCAGATTCCAGCTATTTGGCCAAGTGCAGTCAAGGTAGCAATGCTGCCATCAATAGAAGCTGCAAAAATTTTAGCAATAGATCCAACAAGAGAAATACCTGAAAATCCAGATCCATCGAGCCCTGTAATAGCTCCTACTGCTGTCAAAGTAACCGCTGCAACTTCTTTCGTAAGCGGTACAGAAGCGGAGAGAGCAGCTCCAAGATCGTTAACAATTCCATTGGAGTCCTGTGGCAAATAATCCCCTACAATCGTAGTAAATCCAGCATCTCCAAGATAGAAAAAGGCTGCGATTGGAATAACAGGACCGAATACTTTAAAACCAAACTGAAAACCATCAACAAGATATGATGTGGTTTTCTCAAGTCCTTTTCTTTTATGACCTAAAAGGGCAATGGCTAGAAGGATAAAAAGCGCGGTACCACCGACTAATGCTGTCGCATCACTTCCTTGAAGATTTAGCTTAAACATAAGAAAGATATCTATTATAAAGAGGAGCGGAATGATAGCGGCCATTATGATATTTGTTTTCTTTGAGAGAAGCTGTCCGTGCGTTTGCGCATTATTAGCTGAAGGGTGTTCAACGGAAATCTTCCCTAATTTCAAATCACGTTTAAGCAGAAAAAAAGCAGTAAAAGTTGTTACAACACCCATTGTAATTACAAGTGGAACACTTGCTTGGATAACTTCATGAACAGGAATACCTGCAGCATCACCCGTAAGTTTTGGTGCTGCTTGAATAACGAAATCACCTGAAAGGGCAATACCGTGGCCAAAAAGGTTCATTGCAACAGCAACGCCCATTGCAGGTAAACCAACTCGAAGTGCTATAGGGAGCAAAATAGCTCCAATTAAAGCAACAGCAGGAGAGGGCCAGAAAAAGTAAGAAATACTCATCATGAGAATTCCCGTGATCCAATAGGCGAGCGTAGGAGTTCTGATGAGTTTTGCAAAAGGAGAGATCATTGTATCGTGAATTCCTGTGGCAGTAAGCGATTTACTCATCGCCACAATAATGCAAATAATTAAAATGGTTGGTAAAAGCTCTGTAATGGCGTAAATAAAGCTATTAAAGACATTACTAATAGCGTTTGGTAAAGAAGGATGAGCAATAAAAGAAACAAGAAATATTCCTACAATACATAAAATGGTTGTATCAAGTCTTTTGACCATAAATCCGATAATAAGAAAAATGAAGAGCACATATGTCCAGTGAATAAGCGTCAATCCCATATCCATCATTATGCCTCCTGCGTCCTAACGTAATATAGCATATGTGATAGAGAGGTTTTTGTGATAAACACCTATAAAAGAAGCCTCCCGAAAATTCGGAAGGCTTTTTTTATGCTTCTTTTACTCTGAATGATGTTATATAAGATGGTTTTGGAAAGACTTGTTTTTGCTGATCAAGGCCTTCAGATGTTCCTTGTTTCTTATGAGCACTCTTAAAAGAATTGGATTCTTTCCAATCAAGAAAGCTTTTTTCATCTTCCCAGAGAGTAAAAATCACGTATGTGTCGCTATTTGTTGGACGCAGTACGCGTAAAGCTAAAAATCCAGGTTCTGTTTCAATTTTTCCTGCTCGGTTTTTGAAGCGGTGTTCAAAAAGAGGGCGCCCTTCTTCTGTAACAGGAATGTTGTTAAAAACAGCAAACCCATTTTTGACAATCTCTCCAACAGAATCTAGTACTTCGTAATTTCGTCCTTCTTTAAAAAAAGTGTCTCCTTCTGTTTCGTGAAGAAGAGCAGCATTGTCAGGAGAAACAAGTAAAAGCGTATTTTCCTGAAGATGTTCATTTGCAAGTTTACCTAAATAATTTTCAGTTCCATGTGTAATATAAACTTTCTTCATCAAATCACCTCTCACTATAGGTTTGCTTAGTTATGGAAAAAAATACAAAACTATGCATATGAAAGCTTTTCCAAACTCATATTAAAAGTATAGAATGTTTTCTCTTGTGGAGCAAAGAAAAAGGTTAACCTTATATGTCTGGAGATTTCCAACACTTTCTATTATCATGAAGGAAGTGTTTTAGAACCCCCTAATTGGTTTTGGCACAAAGAAGAGGTGAAAACAATGTATAAGAAAGGAATTGTTGCAGGTGGAATCGTTGTTGGACTCCTGTTAGTAGGTGTTATCGGCTACTTTATTATTATTCTTTTAGGAGATTACATTATCGACGAGAAAAAGCTTGTTTTAAATTCTGCCACAACACTTGTGGATCAAAACGGCAAGGAAATTACGAAACTATACGTAGAAAACCGAGATCCCATTCCAATTGAAGACATTCCAGACCATGTAAAGGAAGCATTTATTGCAACAGAAGATGTTCGTTTTTACGAACATCATGGAATAGATTTAAAATCGATTTCAAGAGCGGTATACAAAAATATTTTAGCAGGAGGAAAAGCGGAAGGAGCAAGCACCATTACACAGCAACTTGCTAAAAATGTATTTTTATCAAATGAAAAAACATTCTTGCGTAAAGGAAAAGAAGCCATTATTGCCATTAATCTCGAAAATCGCTACAGCAAAGATAAAATCCTAGAAATGTATTTAAATCAAGTGTACTTAGGACAAGGAGCATATGGAGTGCAAGCAGCTTCACATGTTTACTTTAATAAAGACATTTCAGAATTAACAGCAGATCAAAGTGCAGTTTTAGCTGCTATGCTTAAAGCACCAACAACATACTCTCCAATTCTAAATCCTGATAAAAGTTTAGAAAGACGCAATGTCGTTCTTGGCCTTATGGAGAAATCAGGATATTTATCAGCGAAGGAAACGGTACGGCTTCAAGGAAAAACGCTTGGAACAGATGTTGTGACACGTGCAAAAGAGCCTAGCTATTTTACGTATTTTGATATGGTGATGGAAGAAGCCAAAGATAGGTATTCTTTATCAAATGAAGAACTTCTACGAGGTGGCTATAAAATTACAGTACCGTTAAATACGAGCGTGCAAAAGAAAGCATATGAACTTTTTCAAGAAGGAAGCTATTTTCCAGGGACAGATGATAGCGTACAAGGCGCTTTCGTCCTTCTTGATAACAAAACAGGTGGAGTCACCGCTGCTATTGGGGGAAGAGATTATGTTCAAAAAGGCCTTAATCGTCTCAATATTAAGCGTCAGCCAGGATCTACTTTTAAGCCGTTAGCGGTTTATGGACCTGCTCTTGAAGAGAAAAAATTTAAGCCATATTCACTTTTAAGAGATGAAGTTGTTTCATATAACGGCTATGAACCACATAATGCTCATGAAGAGTACCGAGGGAAAATCACTATGTATGATGCATTAAAAGATTCAGTTAATACATCTGCTGTATGGACATTAAACAAACTTGGGGTCCCAAAAAGTAAGGAATATTTAGAGAAACTCCATATGCCTATTGAAGATAATGGCCTTGCTATTGCGCTTGGTGGTTTAAGAGAGGGAGTAACACCTCTACAAATTGCTTCAGCATATCAAACATTTGCTAATGGAGGTGTTCACGTTGAGCCTCATTTTATTACTAAAATTCAAACAGCAGACGGAGAAACGGTGAAAAAAACTGAAAAAGTAAAAAAAGAAAGAGTATTTTCCAAACAAACATCATGGTATATGACAAAAATGCTTCAAGCAGTTGTGGAAGATGGAACAGCAACAGCCGGAACGTTCTCAGGAGCTCTCGCAGGGAAAACAGGTACAACAACCTTTCCAAATGTCAAGGGAGCTAATAAAGATGTTTGGTTTGCAGGATATACCCCACAGTATACAGGGACAGTATGGATGGGATATGACAAGACAAACTCTTCTCATTATTTAACAGGAGGAAGCTCAAAGCCAACCATTCTTTTTAAAGACATTTTGTCGCAATCTTCTATTGAAAAGAAAGAGTCTTTTAAAAAACCTAAGAAGACAAAAGATTTAAAAGATCCGATTCGGTTAGAGAAAATCGATGACTTAACAGGTGATAAAGGCGTGTTTTCTTTAACATTAGAATGGACTCCTTTAGAAGATAAACGTGTTGTTTACTATATTTATGAAGAAAAAGAAGGCGAAACAAAGCTTGTTGGCAAAGTAAAAGGAAAGGGCAAATATGAAGTGGAGGGAGCTAATGTTTTTAGTTCTTCAACATTCTACGTTATGCCTTATAACACACAAACGAAAGAACGTGGAGAGAAGTCAAATAAAGTATCTCCGTCTCTTTTTGGATTTCAAGCTTCCTGAATCGCACATCTTTTTGACAACTGAAGCTTCTAAGTATACAACCGTTGTAAAAATCGGTATAGTGGCAAAAGGAGAAGAAAATTAGCCTCTTATGGATAAGAGGCTAATATACATACCGGATTATGGATAGGGAAGGTGAAGGAATTTATGAATGAAACATTTTTAAAAGCATGTCGAGGGGAAAAAACAGATCATGTCCCTGTGTGGTATATGAGACAGGCGGGACGTTCACAGCCTGAATATCGAAAACTCAAAGAAAAGTACTCTCTTTTTGAAATTACGCATCAACCAGAACTCGGTGCATATGTCACACGACTGCCTGTTGAGCAATACGGGGTAGACGCTGCAATCCTTTATAAAGATATTATGTCACCGCTTCCAGCGATTGGTGTTGACGTTGATATTAAAACAGGCATTGGCCCTGTTATTAGCAATCCAATTCGTGCCCTAAAGGACGTTGAAAACCTTGGAGAAATTCATCCAGAAGAAGATGTTCCTTATGTGTTAGAAACAATTAAGTTACTCACAACAGAACAGCTCGATGTTCCACTTATTGGTTTTGCTGGAGCTCCTTTTACAATAGCAAGTTATATGATCGAAGGAGGCCCTTCTAAAAACTATAATAAAACAAAAGCAATGATGTATGCTGAACCAAAGACATGGTTTGCTCTAATGGATAAGCTTGCTGATATGACGATCACATATGTGAAGTCACAGATTAAGGCAGGAGCTAAAGCTATTCAAATTTTTGACTCATGGGTTGGAGCCTTAAATGTCCAAGATTACCGGACATTTATTAAACCAACAATGGAGAAGATTTTTAGTTCGCTTCGAAATGAAGGTGTTCCGCTTATTATGTTTGGTGTTGGAGCAAGTCATCTTGTTCATGAGTGGAACGATTTGCCTCTTGATGTTGTTGGTCTAGACTGGCGTTTATCTATTAACGAAGCTCGGGCACTTGGAGTAAATAAAACAGTACAAGGAAACTTAGATCCAGCGATTTTACTTGCTCCATGGCCTGTTATTGAAGAGCGTGTAAAAGCAATCTTAGATCAAGGAATGTTAACGCCAAACTATATTTTCAATTTAGGACACGGTGTATTCCCAGATGTAAATCCTGATACGCTTAAGCGACTAACTTCGTTCATTCATGAGTACTCGAGCCAAAAATAATGAAAAAAGCCACCTTATCTTTTGAAATTATGTTGTATTCATGGGAAAATAGATAATAGTTATTATTAAAAGATAATTATTTTAAAATATAGTGTTTTAATGAGGTGCAGAAAAATGGCAAAAAAAATGGGTTTACTTGTAATGGCTTACGGAACGCCATACAAAGAGGAAGATATTGAACGTTACTATACTCACATTCGCAGAGGTCGAAAACCAACTCCTGAAATGCTACAGGATCTTACTGATCGCTATAAAGCAATCGGGGGAATCTCCCCACTTGCTCGCATTACAGAAGAACAAGCGAAAAAGCTTGAAGAGCATTTAAATAGTATTCAAAAAGAAGTGGAGTTTACATCATATCTTGGTTTAAAACATATTGAACCTTTTGTTGAAGATGCAGTAGCTAAAATGCATGAAGATGGAATTGAGGAAGCAATCAGTCTTGTGCTCGCTCCTCACTATTCAAGCTATAGTGTGAAATCTTACAATGGACGGGCAGTGGAAGAAGCAGAAAAACTAGGAGGACCGCAAATTCACCCAGTTGAAAGTTGGTATGATGAGCCAAAATTCATCAACTATTGGGCGAAACGCATTAAAGATATTTTCAGTAATATGAGCGAGGAAGAACGAGAAAAGGCTGTATTAATTGTTTCAGCTCATAGCTTGCCAGAGAAAATTATCGCTGCAGGTGATCCTTATCCTGATCAGCTTCGAAGAACAGCTGACCTCATCGCAACAGAAGCGGGAATTAAAAACTATGAGATTGGCTGGCAAAGCGAAGGAAACACGCCAGATCCTTGGCTTGGACCAGATGTGCAAGATTTAACTCGAGCACTTTATGAAGAGAAAGGATACACATCTTTTGTTTATGCTCCTGTTGGATTTATAGCGGATCACCTTGAAGTTCTATACGACAATGATTATGAATGTAAAGTTGTGACAGATGAAATTGGTGCAAAGTACTACAGACCAGCTATGCCAAACGCTCAAGATGAGTTTATTGATAGCTTAGCAACAGTTGTTTTAAACAAAGTAAAGCAACCAAAATAATTAAAAACCACAAACGGAGCTACGCATATATTTGCGTAGTTTCTTTTTGGGTGTCACGAAACTGTCATAACTGTCCGGTTACAGAAGTTCGCAAATATGTTAGAAATAATTTAGACTACAAATAATACAATAACAATAAAAAAGAAAGCAGATGATACAATTGAGCGAAAAACGCCAAAAAGTTGTAATTATCGGTGGCGGAATTACCGGCATTACAGCTGCTTATTATTTGCAGAAAGAGATTAAAGATAAAAAATTACCGATAGATTATCGTTTAATAGAGGCAAGTCATCGCCTAGGCGGAAAAATCCAGACGATGAAGCGAGATGGTTTCACGATTGAAAGAGGTCCTGATTCCTTTTTAGCGAGAAAGCAAAGTGCAGCAAGACTTGTAAAAGAAGTAGGTCTTGGAGAAGAACTTACAAATAACTCTACAGGTCAATCTTACGTTTTAGCAAGGGAGAAGCTCCACCCTATTCCACAAGGAGCTGTAATGGGCATTCCAACTGAAATTTCTCCATTTCTTACAACAGGATTATTCAGTCCAATGGGAAAAGTAAGAGCTGCAGCAGATTTCATTCTGCCTAAAACAAAAGAAAAAGGAGATCAGTCGCTTGGTCACTTTTTTAGACGTCGTTTAGGAAACGAAGTTGTGGAAAATTTAATTGAACCGCTTTTATCTGGTATATATGCAGGAGATATTGATCGACTAAGCCTTATGTCGACTTTTCCTCAGTTTTATCATGCAGAGCAAGAGCACAGAAGTCTTATTTTTGGAATGAAAAAAATCAAAGATCTCCGTCAAAAGCCATCTTCACATGGTGGAAAAGCAAAAGGGCAGTTCTTAACATTAAAAACCGGTTTGCAATCTCTTGTGGATGCAGTCGAAGAACATTTAGAGCCTACTGCTGTTCAAAAAGGAGTCCGAGTAGATTCCATGCATGAGTCAGATGGTAAATTTCATCTTTCATTAAGTAACGGAGATAAAATTATCGCAGATAGCGTTATTGTGACAACACCTCACTATGCTGCTCAATCACTTCTTCCTCAATGTTCTCTTTTACAGCCATTAAAGGACATGCCTGCCACAAGCGTTGCAACAGTTGCAATGGCTTTTCCAAAAGAAGCTGTCAAACAAGACATTAATGGAACAGGGTTTGTTGTAGCTCGAAATGGTGACTATACTATAACAGCATGCACATGGACACATAAGAAATGGCCGCACACAACTCCAGAAGGTAAAGTATTGCTTCGTTGCTATGTTGGAAAAGCAGGTGATGAAGCTGTTGTAGATTTATCTGATGAAGAAATTGTGCGGATTGTACTGGAAGATTTAAATCGAATTATGGATGTTGAAGGTCTTCCTGAATTTTCTATTGTCTCACGCTGGAAACGAGCAATGCCCCAATATATAGTTGGCCATAAAAACACAATTGAAACCATTTATGATCAGCTTGAGCATACAATGCCAGGATTATTTTTAGCAGGCAGTTCTTATGAAGGACTAGGTTTGCCAGACTGTATTGATCAAGGTGAAACAGCTGTTCAAAAGGTGCTTAATCTACTACAGAAACCATAAATTTCTTAAATATCAAATAAAAAAGGAAGGCATTAGCCTTCCTTTTTTATTTGATATTTAAACATTTATTACACGTATTTCCGTAACATTCATGCTGCTCTTCTATTGCATTTCCACAATCTCGGCATCTTTTAGGTGGTAAATTTCTGAAAAATTCAGTAATCTTTTCGATCATTTTAACTCCCCCTAACACGAATTTTGTTAATATCATTGTATTATAACAGAAGAGAAAATGTCAACTGTTTTATAACAATATATAAAAATGATAAAATGGCCTAGCTTATAAATGAAGAAGCTTTCTGAATAGGTAGAGCATGATTTTTCGGGTATAATAGAATGGGAAATTTCTATTCCGTGTAACCTTTCAATACAGAAAATGAACAGGGGGCTTTAACGCAATGAAGGTAACAACAGTTGGATATTGGGGTGGTTATCCTGCTAAAGGAGAAGCAACAACCTCTTATTTATTTGAACACGATGGCTTTAATCTTCTTGTAGACTGTGGAAGCGGAGCATTAGCACAGCTTCAAAACTATATAGAACCATTTGAGCTTAATGCTGTTATCATTTCACACTATCATCATGATCATGTTGCAGATGTTGGTGTTTTACAATATGCCTTAAAGATTCAAGGGAGTCTTGGAAACAAACGCAATCCATTGCCGATTTATGGACATACTTATAATATGGATGGGTTTCATTCTTTAACAAGTGAAGGAGATACAGTTGGAAAAGAATATAATCCAGAAGAAGAATTGCAAATTGGACCTTTTCACATTGAGTTTTTAAAAACAAAACATCCTGTTCCATGCTTTGCGATGAAAATTCAAGCGGGAGAAAAAACAGTGGTGTTTACAGCTGATTCAAGCTATCAAGATGAGTTTATTCCCTTTTCAACAAATGCTGACTTGCTTATTTGTGAATGTAACTTTTATAAGGGACAAAATGGAGAAGGTCCTGGGCATATGACAAGTGAAGAAGCTGGATTTATCGCAAAAGAAGCGAACGTTAAACATCTACTGCTCTCTCATCTCCCTCATTTTGGAGATATTAACTGTTTGAAAAAAGAAGCTCAAGAGGTATTTGAAGGAAATGTAGAGCTTGCTTATAGCGGATTCACATGGAATACATAAAAGGAGAAGATATTTGTATGCTTTATATTGATAATAACAATATTACAGATCCAAGAATTAACTTAGCTATTGAAGAGTACATTTTAAAACATTTAGATATCGAAGAAACGTACCTTCTATTTTACATTAATGAACCATCTATCATCATCGGAAAAAACCAGAACACAATTGAGGAGATTAATACTAAATATGTGGAGGAACAAGGCTTACATGTTGTTCGTCGTTTATCTGGTGGCGGTGCTGTGTATCATGATTTAGGAAACTTAAACTTTAGCTTTATTACAAAAGATGATGGAGAGAGCTTTCATAACTTTAAGAAGTTTACAGAGCCTGTTATCCAAGCGTTAGAAAAATTAGGTGTAGATGCAGAGCTTAGCGGTCGTAATGATATTATTGCTCAAGGACGAAAGATTTCTGGGAATGCCCAATTCTCAACAAAAGGACGTATGTTTAGCCATGGTACACTTCTTTTAGATTCAGAGATTGAAAACGTTGTTTCTGCATTAAAGGTGAAAAAAGATAAAATTGAATCAAAAGGAATCAAATCCATCAGAAGTCGAGTAGCGAATATAAGTGAATTTTTAGAGAAAAAGTTAACAACGGAAGAATTTAAACAGCTTATTCTAAACTATATTTTCGATGGAGAAGAGAACATACAGCGCTATGAACTTACTGAAGAAGATTGGAAAAAAATTAACGAAATATCAAAAGAACGTTACCAAAATTGGGATTGGAACTACGGCAAATCACCAAAGTTCAACCTTCAACATTCAAACCGTTTTCCAATTGGACAAATTGATGTTCGTCTTGAAGTGAAAAAAGGCCAAGTTGAGCAATGTAAAATCTTTGGAGATTTCTTTGGCGTTGGAAATGTGGAGGAAATTGAAGAGAAGCTAACAGGGATCCGTTATGAGCGTCAGGAGGTTGCTAAAGTGCTCGATGACGTTGATATTAAACATTATTTTGGAAATGTAACAAAAGAAGAATTTATTGATCTTGTGTACTAAAAAGCCCAGAAGAAACATTTTGTTTCTTCTAGGTTTTTTTATTTTGAAAATTGAGAAAATTAATTATAAAATAAAAAAAGTGGGGGATGAGTAACAGGGGGAGAGACCAAGAGGTAAGAATACTTATTTTAAGGGAGGGAGAAAATGAATATATTACAAAATTTATCAATAAAAGCACAAGAAGATGGCGAGAAAACAGCTTACAAATATAAAGATTATGTTGTTTCGTATAAGATGTTAGATGAACAAGCAACAAAGTTTGCCTCAGGCCTTCAAACGCTTGGAGTTCAAAAAGGTGACCATGTAGCACTTCTTTTAAATAATTCATATCATTTTATTGTGTCACTATATGGAGTACTTCGGGCAGGGGCTGTTGCTGTGCCTATTAATCCACTTTATACGAAAAGTGAAATTCAATATATCTTACAAGACAGTGATGTAAAAACAGTGATTTCAATCGATAGTTTACTGAACTCCTTAGAGCGAGAACCCTACTTGAAGAATATCATTGTTTGTCCAACAGAAAGACTTGCAGAAGCTGACTCTTTTCATGTATCTAAACGACTTAAGGGAAAGGTACATACGTTCACAGAAGTTCTGCATCTGCTTGAACGTACATTGCTGCCTGTTCCAATCGATGGGGAAGATGTAGCAATGATTTTGTATACATCTGGAACAACCGGGAAACCAAAAGGAGCGATGCTCACCCATACTAATATCTACAGCAATGCGAGAGATACGTCCACATACTTAAATATAGCGAAGGCTGATCGTATTATCGCCGTTTTACCAATGTTCCATGTTTTCTGTTTAACAGTTTGCATTAACGCACCGCTTATAGCGGGTGCTACAATTTTGATTCTTCCAAAATTCAGTCCCTCTCAAGTCTTTTCGTATGTTAGCGCAGAAAAAGCAACCATCTTTGCGGGAGTACCAACAATGTATAACTTTCTATGTCAATATGAAAATGGCACAAGAGAAGCATTGGAAAGTCTACGTCTCTGTGTTTCTGGAGGATCATCAATGCCTAGTGCTTTGCTACGTGAATTTGAAGAGAAGTTTCAAATATCGATTAGAGAAGGATATGGACTTTCAGAAGCTTCGCCTGTAACTTGTTTTAACCCTCCTAGAAGCAACATACAAAAGGAAGGATCTGTCGGAGTTAGTATTGTAAATGTAGAAAATAAAGTTGTAGATGGACAAGGTGAAGAAGTACCATTTGGGGAAATAGGCGAGCTTGTTGTGAAAGGACCCAATGTCATGAAAGGCTATTATAAGCTTGAAGAAGAAACAAGGCACATTATAAAAGATGGCTGGCTATATACAGGTGACTTAGCCCGTATGGATGAAGATGGATATATTTATATTGTTGATCGTAAAAAAGATTTAATTATTGTTGGTGGATATAATGTTTATCCAAGAGAAGTTGAAGAACGTTTGTACGAACATAAAGCTGTCGTTGAAGCCGCTGCTATAGGGGAAAAAGATGAAACATATGGCGAAGTTGTAAAAGCGTATGTTGTAACGAAAAAAGTCGTTTCAGAAGAAGAAATTCTAGAATTTTGCAAAACACATCTTGCTCCATATAAAGTTCCACGGAATATTGTATTTTTAGATGAACTGCCTAAGAATACGACAGGAAAGATTTTACGAAGAGCTTTAAAAAAGAAGCTTTCAGAAGAGGAAGCAACTCATTTATAATTCTACCCTTCAGCCTTCTCCACTTGGCGAAGGCTTTTTTTATGGAAAAAGGCAGAAAGGAGTTGTAGTTCTAAAATAGAAAAAAAGACTTAAACTAAATAATAGAAAGTTGGACAGGAAGGAGCATATTTGTGAAAAAAAAGTTTATTATTGTTTTTCTTTTTTTTATTGTTTACGGACTTGCTCTGTGGGGGTATCTGTATGGAGCAAGTGCAGAAATTCCACGTGAGTTACAAGGAACAAGCGCTGATCCTCAAACATTTATGACATCAAAAGAACTGCTGTTAAGCGAGGAATATTCAACAATCCGCAATTTCTTATCACTTTTATCAGCACCATATGAATGGCTTATTATGCTCTTTTTGCTTATGTGTGGGTGGTCAAGGACGTTCAATGTTTGGGCGAAAAAGATAAGTAAACGCAATTTTATGCAAACGGTTATTTATCTCTTCTGGTTGTCACTTGCAACACTTATTTTAAGTGCTCCCTTACAATGGATTCGCTATAAACTGTCATTAAAATACGGGATTTCTGTTCAATCTTTGCATGATTGGATCAAAGAGCAATTTATTGATTTTTGGTTTAATTATGTTTTGATGATTATCATTATTCACGTCATCTATATGCTTATTCGTTATACGAAAAAACGATGGTGGTTTTACACGTGGGTTTTATCAATTCCATTTACATTATTTTTAACTTTTATTCAACCGGTTGTTATTGCTCCTCTTTATGATGACTTTTCTCCACTTCAAAATAAACAATTAGAAGAAAAGATTCTCCAATTAGCAGACAAAGTAAATATTCCAGCAGATCATGTTTATGAGGTGAATAAATCTGAGGAAACAAATGCTCTTAATGCATATGTCACAGGGATTGGCTCTAACTCAAGAATTGTGTTATGGGATACAACGCTAGAACGTTTAACAGATGATGAAATTTTATTTATTATGGCACATGAAATGGGTCATTACACAATGAAGCATGTTTATTACGGGTTGCTTGGATCGCTCGTTTTATCGCTTGTTGGATTGTATCTTGTCCACAAAATAATGGGGAGTTTGTACGTGCGTTATAAGAAGAAAGCAGGGATTTCTTCTCTTAGTTCGCTGGCAACAGTTCCTTTACTTCTTCTTATTATTTCGATGCTTAGTTTTGCTGCAAGTCCTTTAACAAACTATGTATCACGAGTTCACGAGAAGAAAGCAGATGAGTACGCTATCGAACTTGTTGAAGATAAAGAAGCGGCCGTAAGTTCGTTTCAAAAGCTTTCAAAAGCAGGTCTTAGCCAAGTTAATCCACCATCTCTTGTGAAATTTTTTCAGTACACACATCCTCCAATGTTAGAAAGGATGCAATATATTCAACAACATAAATAAGTATGATAAATTTTGAAAAATAAAAGAAGCTATAGACAGTAAAAAATTTCAAAAAAGTAGTTCCGTTTTTTAATCTGTTGTTATATAATAATTAACATAAATACAAACTGTAGTATAACAGAAGGTGAACAGCTTTTCGTTTTGGAATGTCGCAGATGCTTTTATGAAAAATTCATCAATAAGGGGATGGAGAAATGAAAGATTTACGCGTACAAAAATTAGAACAAAGCTGGAAAAACGATAAAAGATGGGAAGGTATTACACGCCCATATTCAGCAGAAGATGTTATTAAGCTTAGAGGATCAATTGATATTGAATACACGCTTGCAAAGAACGGAGCCGAAAAGCTTTGGAAAGGTCTTCATGAAGAACAATTTATTAACGCTTTAGGAGCTTTGACAGGAAATCAAGCTGTACAGCAAGTAAAAGCAGGATTGAAAGCTATTTACTTAAGCGGCTGGCAAGTTGCTGCTGATGCAAACCTTTCAGGACATATGTATCCAGATCAGAGTTTATATCCAGCAAACAGTGTACCAAGTGTTGTGAAGAGAATTAACCAAGCTCTTCAGCGTGCAGATCAAATCCAACATCTTGAAGGAGAAGGGGAAATTGATTACTTTGCTCCTATCGTAGCAGATGCAGAAGCAGGATTTGGTGGACAATTAAACGTTTTCGAATTGATGAAAGGAATGATTGAGTCTGGGGCAGCAGGCGTTCATTTTGAAGATCAACTTTCATCAGAAAAGAAATGTGGCCACCTTGGTGGAAAAGTCCTCCTTCCAACTCAAACAGCTGTGAAAAATTTAATATCAGCTCGTTTAGCAGCAGATGTAATGGGAGTACCAACGCTTGTTATTGCACGAACAGATGCAGATGCAGCTGATTTAATTACGAGTGATATTGACCCTGTTGATCAAAAATTTATTGCGAGCGAAGAAAGAACACCAGAAGGTTTCTATCGCACAAAAGCAGGCATTGATCAAGCAATCGCAAGGGGCTTAGCATATGCTCCATATGCTGACTTAGTATGGTGTGAAACATCTGAACCAAGTTTAGAACAAGCAGAAAAATTTGCAAAAGCAATACATGAAGAATTCCCAGGTAAGATGCTTGCTTACAATTGTTCGCCATCTTTCAACTGGAAGAAGAAATTAGATCAAGAAACAATTGAAGAGTTTCAGCGTGAAATTGCAAAAATGGGCTACAAGTTCCAATTTGTGACTCTTGCAGGATTCCATTCTTTAAATCACAGCATGTTTGAGCTAGCGCGAAAATATAAAACGCGCGGTATGGGAGCATATTCAGAGCTTCAACAAGCAGAATTTGCAAGTGAAAAACATGGCTATAGTGCAACAAGACATCAGCGTGAAGTTGGCACAGGATATTTTGATCAAGTATCTCAGGTTGTTACAGGTGGTACGTCTTCAACAACAGCCTTAAAAGGATCAACAGAAGAATCACAGTTTACTGAAGCATAAAAAAGAGGAGAAGCGTTAACGCTTCTCCTCTTTTTATGTGAAAACAGATATAAAAAAACCCTTCAAGAAATGAAGGGCTTTATACGTTATGTTGTGCTTTTCATAAGGTCTGCATATTTATCGGCTAACTTGTAGAACGTTTGCTGATCACCTGTGTCTAAAGCATTATTAATCTCTGTTTCCAAAATCTCTTTTTTGCGTTTGAAAAGGGAATCATCAATAACCATTTGGATGTACATCTGTAACAGGTTTTCGTCCTTTCTGTTTCTCCGTGAATGGGCTAGCGACTTCATCATCTCAGTGTAAGAATTTTCGTTTTTAATGAGAATCACCCCTGCGCCTTTTTTTTAGTATATAAACGAAAAAGCGAAAATACAACTAGAATTTATAATTTTTGAAAAAATTATTTGTTCTGTACTGTAACAGAGCAACCAAGCCTTTTATTTTGATAATCTTTACCCGGTTAAAAAAGAATTAAAACAGGCTTATATCCTTAAAAGAGGACAAACTGTACAAGAAAATCTATAATGGGATAAAATAAGAACAAGTATGAAAGTTATGAAGAGATGGAGGAAGCTTGGGCATTGAATGAAGTAGAGCATTTTTTTACACTAGAGAACATTTTAGACTTGCTTAATAAGTATCAGTCATTTGGTCTTTTACCTGGTATTTTGCTACCCTTCCTTGAAGCTTTTATTCCAATCTTGCCGCTGTTTGTCTTTGTTGTAGCTAACTCTGCGGCATTTGGACTGTGGCTAGGGTTTCTTATATCATGGCTTGGAGCAGTAGGAGGAGCACTTTGCGTGTTTTTACTTGTCAGGAAATATGGACAGCGACGCATTTTTAATTTTCTACATCGCCATCAGCAAGTGCGCCGCGTCATGGATTGGCTTGAGCGTCACGGCTTTGGTCCTTTGTTTATTATGCTATGCTTTCCTTTTACTCCTTCAGCAGCCATCAATGTCGTTGCAGGCCTATCTCGCGTTAGTATGGCTCAGTTTGCCTTAGCCGTTATGGCGGGAAAAATGGTTATGATTTTTGCAATAAGCTATATTGGAGAAGATATCGGATCATTTTTTAGAGAGCCTCTTAAAACAATTATTGTACTCGCTGTTATCGTAATACTGTGGATTATAGGAAAGCGAATTGAAATTCATCTAAATACGAAAACGGGATATAAGCAACGAAAGCGAGAAAGAGGATAAAATACTTGTAAAATATTAAGCATTGAAGGAACTGTCCTATGACAGTTCTTTTTTGTTCAAAAAACAAATTAAATCAATCTTGCAATCATGAAAAGGAAGAATATTGAATAATGTAAAAGTAGAAGGTCTTCTGCAGAAAAAGTGAAGCTTTAGCTATTAAAACTAGTTCAAAGGGCGAGGAAAGGGGTAAACAAAAGTATAAACCTATTAACTATATGGGAATATAGGGGGATGCTTATGAAGAAAGTACTGCTGAAAAAGATAACGCTTTCGAATGGAGAAACACTAGGATACCGAGAGCGGGAAGGAGGATCCGTACCTTTATTACTCATCCACGGAAATATGACATCATCGAAGCATTTTGATACCTTTTTAGAAAAAGCGGATGAGAAATATAAGATTTATGCACTTGATCTAAGAGGGTTTGGTGAATCCACTTATAATACACGAGTTGAAGATATACGTGACTTTGCGGAAGATGTAAAACTTTTTGTTGATAAAATTCATCTGAAAGATTTTGCACTTCTTGGGTGGTCACTTGGTGGAGGAGTTTGCTTGCAGTATGCGGCACTTTATCCAGATGACTGTCATCATCTTATTTTAATATCATCGGTCTCGACTCGAGGATATCCACTGTATGAGATGGACGAGTTAGGAAGGCCTAATGTGAATCATCGTCTTTCAACTAGAGAAGAAGTTGAGGGAGATAGTCGGATTGCTCCAATGGTAACAGCTTATGAGACAAAAAACTATCCATTTCTCCGAGCTGTATGGGATTCGCTCGTTTATGTATATGAGAAACCGGAAGAAGAGCGGTATCAATCTTATTTAGAAGATATGACAACACAGCGCAATTTAGCAGACATTTATTATAGCTTAAATTCCTTCAATTTAAGTAACGATCATAACGGGCTTAAGGAAGGAAGTAATGAAGTTCAAAAAATTCACATACCTGTTTTAATCCTTTATGGAGACAAGGATTATGTCATTACACAAAAAATGACAAGGGAAATTACTGTTGACCTAGGTGAATTTGGCACATATGTGGAATTAAATAAGTGTGGACATTCTCCACTTGTCGATGCACTTGATCAAGTTCTCCATCAAATGAATCACTTTCTAAATGAAAAAGAGGGGTGAATAAGAATGAGATTAGAAAACAAAGTAGCGATCATTACAGGAGCAGCAAGTGGGTTAGGATTTGAAGCAGCCAAGCGTTTTATGGAAGAAGGAGCAAAGGTAGCACTCGCTGATTTTGATGAAAAAATTGGGCATGAGAGTGTTGAAATACTTCGAGGAAAAGGCGGTACTGTCGAGTTTTTTAAAGTAGACGTCGCAAACCGTGATTCCGTAGACTCCATGGTAAAAAACGTAGTCGACAAGTTTGGAACAGTGGACATTTTGATTAATAACGCAGGTATTACAAGAGACGCTATGTTAACAAAGATGTCTGTAGAAAACTTTCAAAAAGTTATTGATGTGAACTTAACGGGTGTTTTCCATTGTACTCAAGCTGTTGTGCCTTACATGATTGAAAAAGGAAAAGGAAAAATCATTAGCACTTCATCTGTATCAGGGGTGTATGGAAATATTGGGCAAACAAACTATGCCGCATCAAAAGCAGCTGTTGTTGGAATGACCAAAACATGGGCAAAAGAACTTGCTCGAAAAGGAATTAATGTGAATGCTGTTGTGCCTGGATTTATCGCAACAAATATGGTCAAGAGCATGCCCGAAAAGGTCATTAATAATCTTGTGAAAACAATTCCAGCTCAGGAGCTTGGAAAACCTGAAGACATTGCAAATGCGTATCTTTATCTTGCTTCTGATGAAGCAAGATATGTTCACGGAACAGCTCTGCACGTTGATGGTGGGATTATGATGTAGTAAAATTCAAGAATTTTGGTTAAGGGAGTGCCTTTTTTAAGGCACTTTTTTTTATTTTAAAATGAAAACAGAAGAAATTGCTAAAGAAAAAAATTCATTCATTAGCAAAAACCGAACGGATGTTTTGTGATGGCTTCGATGTTATAATAAAGAAAAAGAGCCGGTTACAAATTACATAATCAGCTTAGAAGAAGGTAGGAGGAGAACAATGGCACTTCAATTTATAATTGGTCGGTCTGGAAGTGGAAAAACATCGTACTGTTTGGATCAAATTCGTTCAGAACTCCGTTCAGATCCACTTGGAGATCCTATTATTTACTTAGTTCCGGAACAAATGACGTTCCAATCAGATTACAATCTTGTCTCAACTAAAGGATTAGCTGGGATGATTAGAGCGCAAGTATTAAGTTTCACACGTCTCTCATGGAAAGTATTACAAGAAGTAGGAGGCATGACGCGTTTACATCTTGATGATACTGGAATTCATATGTTGCTTCGCCGGATTATCGAAGAAAAGAGAGACGAGCTATCTATTTTTAAAAATGCTGCTGAGAAGCAAGGGTTTGTGGATAAGCTTGAAAGTATGATTATTGAACTTAAAAGATATTGCTTAGAACCAGAAGCATTAACAGAATTAGTTGAGGAAACAAAATCGGAAGAAGGAGCACTAGGTGAGAAACTTCAAGACTTGCTTGTCATTTATAAGAGCTTTGAAGAATACTTGTTCACAAAATACGTAGATTCGGAAGACTATTTGCAACTTTTAGCAGAAAAGCTTCCTTACTCTTCTTATGTAAAAAATGCAACTGTTTATGTTGATGGTTTTTATACTTTTACTCCTCAAGAGCTTAACATTCTATTTTCTTTAATGAAGGAAGCCAAAGATGTGAAGATTTGTTTAACAGGAGAGAAGGAAAGCTCTTATCTCTTTAGAACAACAGCTGAAACATATCAAACGCTAAAAAATGGAGCAGGTGAAGAAAGCATCGAAATTATAGATCCCCTCGTTTTAAAAGGTGGGGCAAGGTACAACAATTCTTCATCACTTCGTCATCTTGAACAATTTTTTGAGCATCGCCCTGTCCCAACTTTCGAGCAAGAAGTAGACGATATTAAGCTTTTTCCGAGCGCAAATAGGAGAGCTGAAATAGAAGGTGTTGCACGAGAGGTGCGTAAGATTGTTTCACAAGGAACGTATAGGTATCGAGATATTGCTGTTATTGTCCGTAATCCAAATGAGTACGAAGATACGATAAGAGCGCTTTTTCAAGACTATGACATTCCGCACTTTATGGACCAAAAACGAGCAATGGCCCATCATCCGCTTATCGAATTGTTGCGTTCAAGCCTTGAGATAGCAGGAGGTTCATGGCGCTACGAACCTATTTTTAGAGCAATTAAAACAGACCTGCTTTTTCCAATCCACGTCTCTCTTAATGAGATAAGAGAAGAGATGGACAAGCTTGAGAACTATGTGCTCTCTTATGGTATTCAAGGTTCTAGGTGGACAAGTGAGGAAAAATGGACCTATAGACGTTATCGTTCCCTTGAAGATGTGAAAACAGGACAAACAGACGAAGAAAGAGAGATAGAACAAAAGTTAAATGAATTAAGAGACATTGTTGTTCATCCTATCTATTCATTGCAAAAAAGTTTAAAGAAAGCAAAAACAGGTTTCGAATATGGAAAAGCAATCTATGAGTTTCTTCTTTCTTTAAATATTCCTGAAAAGATGGAGAAGCTTAGAGAAGAAGCGAATGAAAATGGAGACTTACAGCGTGCTGATGAGCATCATCAAGTATGGAAAGCAGTTATTCACTTACTTGATCAATTTGTAGAAATGATGGGAGAACAAAAGCTATCTTTTACACTCTTTAGCTCTATTTTAGATACGGGATTTGATAGCCTGAAATTTGCGCTTGTTCCTCAAGCAATTGACCAAGTGATGGTAGCGAACTTTGAGCGTTCTCGTTTAACAAATATAAAAGCTGTTTTCGTTATTGGAGCAAATGACGGGGTTATTCCGGCACTTCCTGTAGAAGACAGCCTTTTATCAGATTCTGAGCGTGAAAATTTGCAGCGGATGGGTGCTTCTCTTGCCCCAAGTACAAGGGATCAGCTTTTTGACGAAGATTTCCTAATTTATCTTGCTTTTGTTTTACCAAAAGAGCGCCTCTACATTACCTATCCTCTTGCAAACGAAGAAGGGAAAACGTTGCTTCCATCAAGGGTTATTAATCATTTGCGTGAAATGTTCCCACTTTTAAAGGAAGAGTGGCTTGCAGCAAATCCAGCAGAGCTTCCTGAAGAGGCTCAGCTCGCTTATATTCAGAGTCCTTATACATCCCTTGCAAACTTAGCATATCAACTGCAAGCGTGGAGGAATGGCTACCCGATTAGTCCAATATGGTGGGATGTTTATAATTATTTTATAAAAGATGAAAATTATCGTTTATACAGCCTCCAAGTTTTAAGCAGTTTATTCTATAAAAATGAAGCTAAAATGCTTTCACAAGGAATTACTAAAAAACTTTATGGCCAAAAAATTAAAACAAGCGTTTCACGTATGGAAAAATTCAATGCATGTCCATACTCTCACTTTGCGGCGCATGGGCTAAAATTAAAAGAACGACGCGTTTTTAAACTCAATGCTCCTGATATCGGTGAACTATTTCATGGCGCGTTGAAGTGGATCTCAGAGAGATTACAGCATGAAGGAAAAGAGTGGAGTGAGCTTACAAGGCAGGAATGTCATGAGCTTGCTGCATTTAGCGTTGACGAGCTTTCCTTAAATTTGCAAAATGAGATTCTATTAAGTTCGCATCGTCATCGGTACTTAAAACGAAAACTTCAGCAAACAGTAGAGCGAGCAACAATTATTTTAAGTGAACATGCAAAAGCAAGCGGATTTGCACCGATAGGACTTGAGCTTGCTTTTGGTCCGAAAGAAACGTTACCATCGCTTCCTATTACATTACCAAATGGAACAAAAATGGAACTTGTTGGCCGAATTGACAGGATCGACAAAGCGATGAGTTCAAAAGGCCTTCTTCTTCGGATTATTGACTATAAATCAAGCGACAGAGACATTGACTTAGTTGAAGTTTATTATGGACTTTCCCTTCAAATGCTTGCTTATTTAGATGTTGTTATCACATATGCTACGAAATGGCTTGGTAAAGAAGCATTGCCGGCAGGTGTCCTTTATTTTCATGTACACAATCCATACGTGAACAGTACAAAACTTCTTAAAGAAGATGAAATTGAAAATGAGCTATTCAAAAAGTTCAAGATGAAAGGTCTTCTTCTTGGTGAAGAGGAGTCTATTAAGTTAATGGACACAACGCTTGAATCAGGTCATTCAAAAATTGTATCAGCAGGCTTGAAGAAGACGGGCGGTTTTTATTCAAATTCTTCTGTTGCAAGTGAACAAGAATTTGAGACAATTCGGAACTATATTCGCCAACAATTTGAAGCTTCTGGAACAAGTATCACAGAAGGAAAGATCGATATTTCTCCGTACAAATTAAAAGATCGTACGCCGTGTGAGTTTTGTTCTTACAAATCTGTTTGTCAGTTTGATCAAGCATTTGAAGAAAATAGCTACCGAGAGCTTAAGAAAGAGCAAGATAAAATTGTGTTAGAACGTATGAAAGAAGAAGGTGAAACAAAATGACGGATCTAAGAGAGAAGCCAGCAAACAGTCAGTGGACAGATGACCAGTGGAAAGCTATCGTTTCTACTGGTCAAGACACGCTTGTGGCAGCAGCTGCTGGTTCTGGAAAAACAGCTGTTCTAGTTGAGCGTATCATCGGAAAATTGATAGACGAGAGATCTCCTATTGACGTTGATCAACTTCTAGTTGTAACTTTTACAAATGCATCTGCAGCAGAAATGAAACATCGAATTGGGGAAGCGTTGGAGAAAGAGCTAAAAAAAGCTCCATCTTCACTCCATCTTCGCCGTCAGCTGAATTTATTAAACAAGGCTTCCATTTCGACTCTTCATTCGTTCTGTTTGAACGTTATTCGTAATTATTACTATAAGATTGATATTGACCCTAGCTTTCGAATCGCAGATGATACAGAAGCAGAACTTCTACGTGATGAAGCACTTCAGGAGCTTTTTGAGGACTATTACAGCCGTGAAGATAATCTTCAATTTTTAGATGTTGTTGATCGTTATACGAGTGATCGAAGTGATGCTGAAATTCAAGAGATTGTCCGAAAAATGTATGAGTTTTCTCAATCAACTCCGTCACCTTCAACGTTTTTAGATGAACTGCTTTTACAGTATAAAGTAAATGAAAATACGAGAATTAGTGATTTATCTTTTATGCCTTTTTTAATGAATGAAGTAAGGAAACAGCTTCATAGTGTTGAAGATTTATTGAATCAAGGATTAGCCTTAACAAAGAAACCAGATGGACCGGCACCACGAAGTATAAACTTTGAGGAAGATCTTGAACAGCTTCAAAAAATTCAAAGCGGGGCAGCTTTATCTTTTGAAGAAGCGCATGAAGCAATGAGAAATCTAACCTTTTCACGCTTGAAACCATGCAAAAAAGGCGAATATGATCAAAATCTTGTGGATCAGAGTAGCGATATTCGCAAAACAGCAAAAGAAAAGCTAGAGAAGCTGCAGTCTGAGTTATTTTCTCGACCACTAACAGCTTATATAGAGGATATGATAGATATGAAGCCTGTTATTGAAGTATTAACAGAGCTCGTAAAGGAATTTAGCAAATGTTATAGTCTTAAAAAACGTGAGAAAGGTCTCGTTGATTTTGGAGACCTTGAACATTATTGTCTTGCTATTTTAACAGAAGAAAGAGATGGAGAAATTGAGCGTTCAGCAATTGCTAAACAGTATGTTTCACAGTTTCATGAAGTTCTTGTTGATGAATATCAAGATACAAACATGGTGCAAGAAACAATCATCAAGCTAGTGACAAGAGACGAAGAGAGTACAGGAAATTTATTTATGGTAGGGGACGTTAAGCAATCTATTTATCGTTTCCGACTTGCTGAGCCATTTCTATTTCTTAATAAATATAAGCGATTTACAAAAGATGGTCGAACAGGTGGATTAAGAATTGATCTTAATAAAAACTTCCGAAGTCGAAGTGAAGTTCTTGATGCTACAAACTATCTCTTCTGTCAGATTATGGATGAAGGCGTTGGAGAAATTTCTTATGATAGCGATGCAGAGCTAAAAAGAGGGGCTTCGTATCCGCAAGACGAGAACATGGCAACAGAGCTTCATCTTATTGAAAAGAACGGGGCAGATGTTCCTGTGCAGGAGGGAGAATTTTCAACTGAAGAGCTTGAAACCTCTCAGCTTGAAGCACGTTTGATGGCTGGAAAAATTAAAGAGATGGTTCAAAATCGTTTTCAAGTTTATGATGCTAAAAAAGGCATAACAAGAAATGTAACATACCGTGATTTTGTCATTTTACTTCGCTCTATGACATGGGCACCTCAAATTTTAGAAGAATTTAAAGAACAAGGTGTCCCACTTTATGCTAATCTTTCTAAAGGTTATTTTGAAGCAACAGAAGTAACGATTATGCTGTCTCTTTTAAAAGTCATTGATAACCCATATCAAGATATTCCGCTTGCTTCCGTTCTCCGTTCACCACTTGTACGATTAAATGATGAAGAACTTGCTTCAATTCGTCTTTATGATGAGAAGGGAACGTACTATGAAGCATTAAAAGCGTATCTGAAAGAAGCTTCAGCAGAAGATGAGAAATACAAAAATGTTGAACATTTTTATCACTGTCTTTTGAAATGGAGAAAAGAAGCTCGTCAGCGTCCACTATATACATTAATTTGGAATCTGTATAGAGAAACAGGCTTCTTCGAATTTGTCGGTGGTTTACCGGGAGGAAAACAGAGACAGGCCAATTTGAATGCCCTTTATGACAGAGCGCGTCAGTATGAATCAACTTCTTTCCGAGGGCTTTTCCGCTTCTTGCGTTTTATTGAACGCATGCAGGAGCGCGGAGATGATTTAGGCACAGCTCGTGCTCTTGGAGAACAGGAAGATGTTGTACGCCTTATGACCATTCATAGCAGTAAAGGGCTCGAGTTTCCAATCGTTTTTCTAGGTGGAATTGGTCGGTCATTTAACTTAATGGATGTTAATAAATCTTATTTGTTTCATAAAGAGCTTGGATTTGGCTCAAAGCGAATTAACCCTCGCTTGCGTGTAGCATATCCAACCCTTATTCAACAAGCAATGAAACGCAAAATTAGAAGAGAGAGTATTGCAGAAGAAATGCGGGTACTTTATGTTGCTCTTACGCGTGCAAAAGAAAAGCTGATTTTAGTTGGAACAACAAGTGATAAAGAAAAGCTCGTGAACAAATGGGAAAGTGTTTTTTATCATGAGGATATTCTTTTGCAATCAGCTGTTAGAGAAGAAGCAAAATCCTATCTTGATTGGATTGTCCCTTCGCTTATTCGCCACAGGGATTTTGAGAGCTTTGCTCATAACCAACCAGCTTCAAATCAAGAGCTTTATAACCATCCGTCAAAATGGGAGCTAAATGTTGTCCCTTCTTTCTCTCTACAGGAAAGTGAAAAAAAGAAAGAAGAAGAAGACAAAGATCTTGTCGAAGCAATCAAAAACAGCCAGCAGGTTAAAATACAAAGCCCGTACAAAGAAGAAATTGAGCGTCGACTAGGATGGAGATACGCTTACCAACAAGCTTCTAAAACAAAATCAAAACAATCTGTCTCAGAGCTTAAACGACAAAGTCAGCTTCTCGATGAAGAAGAACAAACAAAAGGATTTCAAAAGCCTATTACAGAACGTCCGCTCTTTTTGCAAGCTAAAAAGTTAACAAGCGCTGAGAAAGGAACGGCTATGCATACAGTTATGCAGCATATTCCATTAAAAACAGATGTAACTGCAGCTTCTCTTCTTGAACTTTGTTCTTCTTTAATTACAAGAGAAATTTTAACAGAAAAAGAAGCATCATCGATTAATATTAATGGGTTACTTGGTTTCTTTGAAAGTGAGGTTGGACAGCGTCTGCAGCAGGCACCTTCTGTTTATCGAGAAATGCCGTTCAGTTTCTCTGCGAAGGCATCAGAGCTTGAACAAAACTGGGAAGGAAAAGAAGAACCCGTGCTTATTCAAGGGATTATTGACTGTTTGTTCAGAGACGAAAAAGGAGTTGTTTTATTAGATTTTAAGACAGATGATATTGCGAACCGTTTTCAAGGCAACTTTGAAAAAGCAAGAGATACACTTCTAAGCAGATATAAAACACAACTGAATCTTTATACACGAGCCGTTGAAGAAATAGGATCTATTCATATTAGTGAACGATACCTTTATTTCTTTGATGGAGGTCATTTTTTATCATTATAAAAAGAGAAGAGATTTTTCTTCTCTTTTTTCAAAAGGAGTATTGAGCATGAGAATTTTGCATACAGCAGACTGGCATCTTGGGCGTACATTAGAAGGAAGAAGCCGTCTTGAAGAACAGGAACAGTTCTTAGCTGAATTAGTAGAGGTTGTGAAAGATCAAAAAATTGATGCCATTTTAATGGCAGGAGATGTTTTTGATACAGTAAATCCACCTGCAACAGCTGAAGGAATGTTTTATGATAGTGTGGCAAAATTGTCACAGCAAGGAGCATGTCCAATCATTACAATAGCAGGGAACCATGACAGCCCAAATCGGTTAAGTGCTTCTTCTCCACTTGCAGGAGTACAAAACATTCATCTATTTGGCTACCCAGTGAACAATATTGTCAAGGTTCCGGTTGGAGGAGAAATGCTTGAAGTTGCGGCTTTACCGTATCCCTCTGAGTCTCGTCTTAACGAACTTCTGTCAGAGAATAGTGATGAAAAAGAAATTCGAAACTCTTATGATGCTAGAATTCAAGGGATTTTTAGCAATCTTGCAAGTCAGTTTACAAAAGGTGCTGTACATATGGCAATGAGCCATATTCATGTTGCAGGGGGAAGTGCTAGTGATTCAGAGCGACCAATTGAAGTTGGAGGAGCATATACAGTAGCGGCAACAAGTTTGCCAGAAGAAGCTCAGTATGTTGCACTTGGACATCTTCATCGGCCGCAAAATGTCGGCAGAGCCAAAACACTTGCCCGTTATTCAGGGTCACCTCTTGCCTACAGTTTTTCAGAAGCAGGGTATACGAAGTCCTTATCTATTATTGATGTTGTGCCTGGTGGGAAAGCAGAGCTGACGGAAATTCCTATCAACAGCGGGAAACCGCTTGTAAGATGGAAAGCTAAGCATGGAATACAAGAAGTTTATCAATGGTTTGAAGAGGGGAAAGATACTAGCGCTTGGATTGACCTTGAAATTCATTTAACAGATGCTCTTTCAATGGAGGAGATCCATCGTTTGCGAAAAGAGCATAACGGTATTATTCATATTCGTCCTGTATTTCATTATGAAGAAACACTATCAGAAGAAAAGGTAAAAGACATTCCGATTGATGAAGCATTCCGTCGATTTTATGAACGGCAAACAGGAGGAGGGACTCCTGATAGTCGATTAATGGAGCTGTTTTTAAGCCTTGTTCATAAGGAGGAAGAGGAGTGAAGCCAATAACGTTAAAAATCCAAGGGCTCCACAGCTTTCGCCAAATGCAAATGATTCAGTTTGATGAGCTTTGTGAAGGAGGAGTTTTTGGGATTTTCGGACCAACTGGAAGTGGAAAATCTTCGATATTAGATGCAATGACGCTTGCTTTGTACGGGAAAGTAGAAAGAGCAGCAAACAATACGCACGGTATTTTAAATCATGGAGAAGATGAGCTTAAAGTCGCTTTCACTTTTTGTTTGGAAAATGCAGACGGCATGCAAACGTATACTGTTGAACGGAATTTCAAGCGAAGTGACGAGTGGAGAGTAAAGTCAACAACAAGTCGCCTCATTGAAGAAGGGGACGAACGAGTTGTTTTAGCAGACAAAATGAATGATGTCAATCAGTATATTAACTCCCTGTTAGGTCTTACGATTGATGACTTTACACGGGCTGTAGTACTTCCACAAGGAAAGTTTGCTGAATTTCTGTCTTTAAAAGGAGCAGAACGTCGTCAAATGCTTCAAAGATTATTTAATTTAGAGAAATATGGGGACGAGCTTCTTCAAAAAATTAAGCGAAACCTTACAAATGCGAAGCATGAACTTGATAAAATTTTAGCAGCACAGGCGGAACTTGGAGGAGCCACCGTTGAAAAAGTAAAAGAAGCTGAACAAGAAGTGAAGAGCTGTGAACTTTTGCTTCAAAAGAGAGAACAAGAGCTTATACATATTCAAAAGGAATATGAACATAAGCAAAAACTATGGGAATGGCAGAAAGAGAAAGAAGAGAATGAAGCAAAGTTAAAAGAGCTTAAAGAGGAAGAACCGGAGATAAAGAAATATGAAGAGCGTTTAAGTAAAGCGCTCAAAGCAGAGAGTTTGCGTCCGTATTTAGAAGAATGTGAAAATCTATTTTTACAGAAGCAAACAGCGGAGAAACAAAAAAATCAACGGGCAGGAAAATTAGAAGAAGTAAATCAAAAAGCAGCCTTGGCCAAAGAGGAATATGAACGAGCAAATAAAGAGCGAGAGCAAAGAGAACCTCTCCTTCTTGCTCAGCGTGAGAAGTACCAATATGCGGAAGAGCTAAATAAAGATGTTACAACTTTATCCCAAACGGTAAAGAATGCTCGCAAGCAACATGAGGAACTTTTGGAATCAGGAAGAGGTATTAAAGAGCAGTTTCAAAAGAGAGAAAGTTTATATAAGCGTGGAAAAGCAAAACAAAAAGAGCTGATGGAAGAACGAGAGAGGCTTAGTGTGTCTCCTTCTTACCGAACTAAAGTGCAATATGCTGTTCAAGAAAGCCGGGATATTGGTAGCCTCAAGGTGCAACATGAGGAGAAAAAAGAACAGCATAATCAAGTGAAGAAGAATCTTAAGCAGTTAGAACTTGAAATGAAGAGTTCTATAGAAAATGAAGAAAAGGTAAAAAAACAAGCAGTAGAGCAATACGATCTTCTGCAACATATCTATAATCTTGTTTGTGAGCGAGAGCGTGAAATTGAACGATTTATTGCTAGCGGGGAACATGAAATTGAGGCAATGCAGAGAAAGGTAGAAGAAGTAAATAAACAAAAGCTTGCATTAACACTTTCTGCACACCTTTATGATGGTAAGCCTTGTCCTGTATGTGGATCAACGACACATCCTTTACCAGCAACAGGAGAAGGGATAGAGGAAACTGATGGAAAAGAGATTGATTTATTAAGAAAAAACTTATCAATTTTACAAGAACGTAAATATATTTGTTCCTCCTTGAAATTGAAGCTTGAGCCGCTTGCTGAGAAATTACTTGACTGTTTTGGGGATTTTGAACAAACCGAGCAAGAAGATATTACGCCGCTTCTTACGAAAGATGAAACGTTAAAAGACTGTATTGTAAAATTGCAAACAGAACTAAAAGGGCTGGAGCAAGATTATATTGGTCAAAAAGAGAAAATTGATCGCCTCGTAAAAATCGCAGGGGATGTAAGCGAGAAGAAGAATAAGCTATTGTTTGAGTTTGAGCAACAAAACAAAATGTTAATGGAACAAGCAAAGTTTGTTCAGCAAGTAGAACAAGAAATGAATAAGGCGCAAACAGAATGGCAAGAACGTTACAAAGAATTTGAGATTACTAGCATTTCATCTATTCAACAGCAACTTGAACGTAATGATCAAAAAATGGCTGAGCTTAATCAGCGAATTGAAAAAAGTGTGGAATACCTGGAGGAAACAGAAAAAGCATTGGAGAAATTGCGTGAAGAGTGGAATGTTCACGAACGAAAGGAAGTTGAGCTTTCCTCATTCTTGCAGAACAAAAAAGCATCACTTTTAGAACAGCAGCAACGCTTAACACAAATTATTGGAGAAAATTTGCTAGACGAGCTTCTTAATGGAATAAATAAAGAGCTCCATTCTTTAAAAGAAAGAGAAGAAGAAACATTGAAAAGATGGTACCTTCTCAATAATGAACATCAAGAAGTAAAAGCTTCATATGAATCAATAGTCTCCTCACTCGCAGAGTTAAATGAGCGATATGAAGAGAAAGAAAGAAAATGGAAAGATAAGAGAAATAGCTCAGGCTTTCATTCTGATATAGATGTAAAAGAAATGTTCATAACAGAGGAGCAACAGCAGAAGATTCGTGAAGAAGTAGAAGCATTTTGGGATAAACTAAAGAGCGTCACAATAGCATTAGAACATGTTACAAAATTGCTTGATAATCAAAGCGTCACAGAACAATCTTTTAAAGAGACATCTTCTATTTTGGCTGATTTAAAGGAAAGTGTGAAAGAAGCAACAACAGAACTAGGGTCAGCAAGAGCTCTTTTAAAAGATTTGCAAGTAAGAAATGAACGATTGGGAAGTTTGGAAAAAGAGAGAGAAAAGATACAAGAAGAGCTCTCTCAGTATCAGAAGCTTCAAAGCGTATTTAAAGGAAATGCTTTTATCGAGTATATGGCTCAAGAGCAGCTTATTGCAATTAGCCGCGATGCATCAGAACGATTAGGGTTTTTAACAAGACAGAGATATGCTCTTGAAGTAGACTCACAAGGAGGATTTGTTATTCGAGATGATGCCAACGGGGGAGTAAAGCGACCGATTTCAAGCTTGTCTGGTGGAGAGACATTTTTAACTTCTCTATCTTTAGCACTTTCTCTTTCTGCAGGCATTCAGCTTCGAGGAGAATATCCGCTGCAGTTCTTTTTCCTTGATGAAGGGTTCGGTACACTTGATAGTGAGCTTCTTGATACAGTTATTACAGCACTCGAAAAGCTTCAGTCTAATGATCTTTCAATTGGAATCATTAGTCATGTTCAAGAGCTGCGTGCACGTCTGCCTAAACGCCTTATTGTTGAGAAAGCAGATGATCTTGGCAATGGAACAAAAGTGAAATTCGAAACGCTTTAAAGGAGAAAGGAGCAGGTATGGTGTGGCAAGATCAAAAGAAGAGCGACGAATTGGTCGATGTGAGCTTTGTGGAAGAGATGATGTTTATACAACTGTTCATCATTTAACTCCAAAGGAAATGGGAGGCACATTTGAACCAACAGCAAACCTTTGTATTCCTTGTCACAAGCAAATTCACGCTCTTTATACAAATGACGAGCTAGCAGTTCGATTGAATACAATTCCTAACTTGCAGCAGGATGAAAAAATCAGTAAATTTATTAAGTGGATCAGAAAGCAGCCGTCATCACGCCTCCCAAGAACACGCAAGTCTAATAGTAGAAAAGCATAAAAAAACAGGCCTCGACGGCCTGTTTTTTTTATCCATTTCCTGCTATGGTTTGATCTGCAATATCTGGGTCGAACGTATTTGTAGCAGATCCGCCTGTATTTGTGTTAATAAGGTTCCCTGTATTTCCAGATCCCGATCCATAAGCAACTTTTGAAGTGTCTTTAGGTGAAACATAAAAGGTATCCCCAAATGTAACAACACCACCGCCGCCAATGCTTACAATTTGTACAGGTCCAACAAGTGCTGGCATGCTATCCCTCCTCTCTTTCTCCCTGCTCTTTCTCTCGCCGATCACTTAGAAGCTGTCTAATATGTTTAACACGTGAATAACATTTTATATCTTTTGTTGAGCCAACTTGAACAACAGAAGATGTAGAAGCTCCAGTCACCCGAACCGATCCAACATGAATCATATTAGATTCGTTATATTTTACCGTTGGAATTCGTTTTAAAGTTAGTAGAGGATAGCTTCGTTTAAAAAGTATATAATCTTTAAAATTTCCTTCCCTGCCCAAAAAAAGTTCTGCTTCACGTTGTATAGCGATTACTTTTGCCGAAGCTCTAATATGTGTTGAATCGCCGATATTAAAAATAGAGCTAGATGTTAAGGAATTCATTTGAAACCAATCTACTTTTGAAGTACGCATACTTTTTCTCCTTTATTGTAAAGACAGAGGAACATAAGGACCGATAATAAGAGACTCTGGAGGTGTATCGTAGGCAGAGGAAAGAGCTATGCTTTCAGTATCACCAATCAAAAATACAGAAGAGGTAGATACACCAAGCACATGAATATTTCCAACAAGTAAGTCTCTATTCACAATCGTATAATTCATCATTTTTCGGCTCCTTTAAATGATTGAGGGAGATGTGTTAAAAAGGCATCGATTCCCCGTTTCATATCCTGAGTAATTTGAGTTTTTATACTTTCTTTTTTCTCTTCTCTTGATTGCTCGTCATCTCGTTGCTGTAGATGGAAAAGAATCCGTTCTTCAAGCTGCTTCTTTATATCTTCTGTAATGAAATCATAATAGGATTCATGTAAGTTGATTCCTTTCTCCCTAGCAAGGTCACGAATCCAATCATGGCCGTTTCCTTCTAATAAGGTGAGCGTCTCTTCATAAATTTCATCGCCTAGCTCTTTTATATGTGCATTCCGATTTGGTGGAGTTAAGTCACTCTGACTAATGCTGAAATCTTCAATCTGATGATCAGGAGAAAGTGGATTAAGTCCTATATTTAGCGTTCCTTCTAGTGTTTCAATTTTGAGTTGATCAAACTTGTATTCAATTCTGTCGATTTTAGTTGAAGGGGCCTCTTTTAATGAATTCATCTGTTTCTGGAGGGTTCCTATAGCTTGCTCAAGCTGCAGAATTCGCTGATTCTGTTGTTGAATTTGGGTCTGAAGTTGGTGGATATATGTTTGCATCGTTCCTCCGTATTGCATAAAGAATCTCCTCCATTTCATATGAGTAAGCTACTTTTATACATTATGCATGTGCCCAAAAGATGTGAAGGAGTTCTTCTCAACTCATACGTTCTTTTTTCTTCCTAAATTAAGAGGAACGCTTGGTGCTTCTGGATCAACAATGTTTGTGGTCTCACCTGGTTTTACGGTTTCAGGAGCCTTCCCTGTGAAGCCACCTGTATTGTAAAGCTGCGCAAGAGAACGAATCATTCCAGCGCTTCCAATTTGAAAAACAGAAGAGTTACTAACGCTCGCAATCCGGATTGAATGGATGCAAATGCTTTGATTTACATAGAAATTCATAACCTCACCTCATTAAGCATTGGCCGCTATAGGTTGATCAATAAAGTCTTGATCCTGCGTATTCGTTGAACTAATTTTATTGTTAATCACCAATCCATCTCCAGTGCTAAAAGATCCTGCTCCAGCAAATGTTTTAGAATTTGCTGAAGGTGCGATTGTATAAACGTCTCCAATATGAAAAATACTTGCTGTTCCAACACTATTTACACTAACTGCTCCAACAATAGCTGGCATAAAAACACCCTTTGATTTTGAGTTATAGTGTATCGTATGTTAGGACGAAATATAAGGTGATAGCCTATTTATCCCTTTGTAATTGGAATAAATTTCTGACCCCTTTAAAGCTGATGATCTATTAAGTTTCAGCTATAATGGATGGCTAAGAGAGAAATGAATAAGGAAGTGAGAAAATGAATGGAATAAAAGATGAAAGAATAGCAACTGTTGACCTCTTGAGAGGGTTCGCTCTTTTAGGGATTCTACTTGTCAACATGCCTGGATTTTATTCACCTTCTATCTATATGGATTCCTTTGAGGATACCCACTCAAAAATATATATGGTTATAGATATTTTAGGACAGGGAAGTTTCTATCCTATTTTCGCTACTTTATTTGGTTTTGGATTTATGAAAATCTTTCAAACTTCTTTTAAGAATAATGTTGCTTTTACTCCTTTGTTTTCAAGAAGGCTGTTTTTACTTTTGTGTATCGGATGTGTACATGCTTTTGTTATTTGGTATGGTGATATTTTAATTTTGTATGCTGTGTGCGGTTTTTTTCTCCTTTTTTTTCAAGAAGCAAGAGGGCGCACCTTCCTTTATTGGGGAGGAGCTTTATTTATTATTCCAAGTATCATTATGATTCTTCTTCTTATCGTTGCTTCGTTCTCAAAAGCAGAGTCAAATGCTGTTGGCGTCGTGCAGCCGCTTATTGATAGTTCCATAAGTGCTTATAGAGATGGAAGCATTGCTGAGATTTTTTCTCAGCGTTTCCTTGATTGGTATTATATCAATAATATAGGGACGTTCCCGCTTCTATTCTTATCTGTTTTTCCTTTCTTTCTAATCGGAGCCTTTTTAGCAAAAGAAAAAGGTTTTGAACGTATAAAGGAAAATGTTCTTTTCATTAAATATGTATGTATGATATGCTTTTTTGCTTTCCTATTTTTTAAAGTGCTTCCGTATTTGATTGGGTTTAACGTAGCTACGGACTTTATGCAAGACAGCGTTGGCGGACCTTTAGGAGCAATCTTTTATATTACACTGTTTATGCTATATGGTGAAAAAATACCGCGGTTTGCCGCGCAGCCTCTACAGTCAGCAGGAAGAATGGCACTCACAAATTATATTGCTCAATCTGTTGTATGTACGCTCCTGTTTTATAATTATGGATTAGGTTTTTATGGAAACGTAACAGTTATGGAAGGCTTTCTGTTAGCCCTTGGTTTCTTTGTTGTTCAATGCATTGGAAGTTCTATTATCCTGAAGAGATACTCTAGAGGTCCTTTGGAGCATCTTCTGCGCTCCTTCACATATCGAGGAATGAAAAATGAAAAAAACGCAGTTGGAAAGTAGGAATATAGAAAGAAAGAGCGAATTGTTTAAAAGGTAGAAAGAGGAGGAATAAAAAATGAAATTTGTGACAGCTAGACTACATGATGATGAGTTTATTGGTATGATCCAAGGAGAGAAAGCAATTCATATAAATAAAATTGCAAAAGAGCGTTTTCAGACAGATATTCCAACAAATATGATTTCATTTATTGAGCATTTTCATTATTTTGAACATATTATTAAGGAAATTATCGAAGAAAAAGGGCATGATGCTTTTTCATATTCCATAGAGGAAACAGAGATTCTTGCTCCAATTCCAAGACCGAGTAAAAATGTATTTTGTGTTGGAAAGAACTATCGTGATCATGCCATTGAAATGGGAAGTGAACAAGATATCCCAACGAATCTTATGATGTTTTCAAAGGCACCAACAGCTGTAGTAGGCCCTGATGCACCTATTTTACGACATGAAGATGTAACAGATGAATTAGATTATGAGGGAGAGCTTGCTGTTATTATCGGAAAAAAAGGAAAATCAATTTCTAAAGATGATGCTTTTCATCACGTTTTTGGTTATACCATTTTGAATGATATTACAGCACGAGATTTGCAGTCAAAACATAAACAGTTTCTAATCGGAAAGAGTTTGGATACTTCGTGTCCAATGGGGCCTTTTATTGTGCATAAATCAGAAATTGAGAATGCAGCAAATTTACATATTGAAACGAGAGTAAATGGAGAAATAAGACAAGATGGCAATACAGAACAGTTTATTTTTCCGATTGAAGAAATTATTGCAACGTTATCAAAAGGAACAACACTTGAACCTGGTGACATTATTGCTACAGGAACGCCTGCTGGAGTTGGAAAAGGATTTAATCCACCAAAATTTCTATCTTCAGGGGACATCATTGAAATAACAGTTGAAGGTATTGGAACATTAAGAAATAAAGTGCAGTAACCAAAAAAGATCGTAAGAATTCTTCTTACGATCTTTTTTTATCCCAATTTTCTTAAATCAGATGATAAGAACTGCTCACCTGTATTGAGTGTAATCTCAAACCGGTCGTTTTCTTCACTACAATTAAAGTGGTGATGCACTGAACAGATTCTTTCTTCGTTATCAAATATAAGGAAATTCACGCCGTTTCTTTCACCATCAGTAGGTAAGAAACATAAAGTGTTAAAGCAATAAATACAATCATAAAGAGAAAAAGAGAGATCATTCAATAGTTGGCTTAAGCGCATGAATGAGTGAGTTGAAAGCTCATCAATAAGAAGTTGATAAGCGTGTTGTAGTTTTTTTCCAACGCGTAGCTCTGCCCCATCTTGTAAAAAGCAAACTGTGTTGTTAATTTCAAATGAATTATCTTTTTTCCAACATGCTTTTTGCCAATGACCTTTCCAATATACCTCACAAGATGAGCTAAGAATATCTTGGAGCATTGAAGCTTCATCTTCTTCATCAAAAAAAATCCATTGTGAATCAATACATTCAAGCGTTCCTGAAATAAAGGAGCGTGGTTGCATTTCTAAGCACTGCGTTTTCGATAAATTTTTCATAGGCCACTCCTCCAAATGGTTTGTTGAAAATCCTATTACTATTCTTTGTTGTCTAATTTCCTATTTTCTATAACTATAAAACACAAAATTTTGAAGAAAAAGCGGATGGACAAATCAACCTCTTACTTTTTACGCATAAGATAGCACTATTGAAAAAGCTATGGACCACGATAATGAAAGGGTGGGGAAAACATGTGTGGTATTACTGGTTGGATCGATTATAATCAGAACCTACTGAAAAAGCGTGACACAATTGAAAGGATGACAAAAACACTTGAAAAAAGAGGGCCTGATGATACGAACACTTGGGTAAGAGAGCATGTATCTTTTGGACATAAGCGTCTTGTTGTAGTTGATCCAAGCGGCGGCATACAGCCAATGACAAGAGATAAAAAAGAAAATTCTTACACCATTTGCTATAATGGAGAACTTTATAATACAGAAGATATTCGTAAGGAACTTTTAAAGAGAGGCTATACATTTAACGGTCATTCTGATACTGAGGTTCTTCTTCTTTCCTATGTAGAGTGGAGAGAGAAATGTGTTGAACATTTTAACGGTATTTTTGCTTTTGCCATTTGGGATGAAGAACAACAATCTCTTTTTATGGCTCGCGACAGACTCGGCGTAAAGCCGCTGTTTTATCGTGTATATAGAGGAGGGCTTCAATTTGCTTCAGAGCTAAAAGCTATTCTTGCTCATGAAGATGTAGAGGTAGAAATTACGTACGACGGATTAGCTGAAGTATTAGGTCTTGGTCCATCACATACGCCTGGCCATGGAATTTTTAAAGGGATTGACGAACTGCGTGCTGCACATGCTTTGACATTTAGTAGAGAAGGATTGAACATATGGCGCTACTGGAATGTGAAAAGTGAAAAACATACCGATTCACTTGAAGAGACAGCAGAACATGTGCGAGAACTGTTTCAGGATGCTGTAACAAGACAGCTTGTTTCTGATGTTCCAGTTTGTACCTTTTTATCGGGGGGAATCGATTCAAGTGCCATTACAGCCATTGCTGCCAATGCTTTTCGGGAACAAGGCCAGTCCCTTCATACTTACTCAATTGACTATGAAGATAACGAGAAGTTCTTTAAAGCATCAGAGTTCCAACCAAACTCAGATGGAGTATACATCAAAAAGATGTCTGATGAATTTAAGACAATTCACCATAGCTGTGTGATTAACAATGAAGAGCTTGCTCATTATTTAGAAGAATCTGTGCTTGTTCGAGACATACCAGGCATGGCTGATATCGATTCTTCTCTCCTTTGGTTTTGTAAAGAAATTAAGAAAGACTTTGTTGTTGGTCTTTCAGGTGAATGTGCAGATGAAATTTTCGGTGGATATCCTTGGTTCCATAAAACGCATGCTCTTTCTTCTGATAACTTTCCATGGATGCGCTCTGTTGATGCAAGGGTAGATCTTTTAAAAGACGAGTGGCAAAAAAAACTCTCATTGAAGGAATATGTAAAGAACGGCTATGAGCAATCCATTAAGGAAGTTCCCGCTCTTGACGGGGAAAGTGAAGAAGAGGCAAATAGAAGAAACTTATTTTATCTGAATATGATTTGGTTTATGCCAACGCTTCTTGATCGAAAAGACCGTATGAGTATGGGAGCAAGTCTGGAAGTGCGCGTTCCATTTGCTGATCATCGTCTTGTAGAGTACGTATGGAACATTCCATGGGAGATGAAAATGGCAGGAGGATATGAGAAAGGGATTTTAAGAAAAGCGCTTGAAGGAGTACTTCCAAACGAAGTTCTTTATCGCAAAAAAAGTCCATATCCTAAAACACACAATCCTCACTATACAAACATTGTGCAAAAATGGTTAAAAGATATTTTAAAAGACTCTAATTCACCTCTTTATGAGCTTTTTAATGCTGAAAAACTTAAGGCAATTGCGGATTCAAAAGGAAAAGAGTTTTCTGTTCCTTGGTTCGGGCAGCTTATGACAGGTCCGCAGCTTCTAGCCCACCTTTGTCAGATTCATGTTTGGTTTGAGAATTACAATATTAAAATTGTGAAATAAAGCTAAAAACATAGTCTCCTTTTTGGAGAGACTATGTTTTTTTAATGCAACATTAAGGATAAGGAGTAAAAAAGTAGGCTTTATTTGGACAAGTTATCGTTGAAAAATGAGAAAACTTTTGTAACTAAAGATGATAAAAATAGAATTTTAGCAACAATTAGTTAGAAGCCTTTTCCTATGAAGTAGGGATTTTTTTTAGAAAATTAGAAAAAAAGAAGACGGATTTTAAAAAAAGAGGTTTATTCTATGTAGAATAAGGGTAAATGTTTAGTTCACCTGTGTAATTTATCTGATATTTTAGGTCTAAAAGGTGACAATCAAGGAACAATAAACCTAAGAGGTGATGACAATCAATGATTCGACTAGAAAAAATATTTAAAAGGTACAATGATGGATTTCAAGCCCTAAAGGATGTAAACCTAACGCTTGAAAGTGGGAAAATTCACGTGATTATTGGCCCGAGCGGGTGTGGTAAGTCAACTACAATGAAGCATATTAACAGATTAATCACTCCATCGGAAGGTAAAATTTATATTGATGACGAGGATATTTCACAAGTGAACCCAGTTCAATTGCGCCGTAAGATTGGCTATGTTATTCAGAGCATCGGCTTATTTCCTCATATGACAATAGCAGATAATGTAGCTATTGTTCCTCGCTTATTAAAATGGGATGAAGATAAAATCTCAACGAAAGTAGATGAACTTCTTTCACTCGTTAACTTAGATCCACATACATATCGAGACCGTTATCCAAATGAACTAAGCGGAGGTCAGCAGCAACGTGTTGGGGTTGTTAGAGCTCTTGCCGCAGAACCTGATATCATTTTAATGGATGAACCATTCAGTGCTCTTGATCCGATTAGTCGTGAGCAGCTCCAAGATGAGCTTTCAAACCTTCAAGAAAATATAAAAAAGACGATTGTATTTGTTACTCATGATATGGATGAAGCAATTAAAATTGCTGACAATATTGTGCTAATGAAAGATGGAGAAGTTGTTCAAGTTGGCTCCCCAGATGAAATTCTGCGTCACCCTGCGAATGACTTTGTGAAAGAATTCATTGGTGAGAAACGATTAAAAGGAAACGGAGGAGACTCATCTTTTGATTTTGAAGGAGATGAACTTCCAACAGTGGAAGAAGTAATGATTCCAAAACCAGTAACAGCCTATCCTGAGAGAGGGCTTGCTTCTTCATTGAAACTAATGGAGAAGAAAAAAGTAGATACGCTAATTGTTGTTGATCATCATAAAAAATTACTTGGATATGCTCCTATTTTGAATATTTTAAAACAGTATCGAGATGAAACAAAAACTCTAAAGGATGCGATGGAACCTTTTACTTATGTTGTTCATAAAAACACTCCATTTACTGTTGCACTTGACTATATGAGTGAGCATAATTTGCCTTATGTTCCTGTTGTAACAAAGGAAGGCATATTCCTTGGAGTTATTACAAGAGGGAGTATGGTAAAGTTGATGGCATCTGCTTACTCCGCAGAAGATGAGGTTATATAGATGGATACGCTAAAAGAATATGGAGTGTTTCTACAATCTAGGTATCCAGAAGTTTTGAGTCGGTTAGGAGAGCATCTTTTAATTGTTGTATTAGCCGTTATTGCTGGCTGTATTCTTTCTATTACGGTTGCTATTTTGTTAACACGTATAAAAGAGGGAGTTATTAATTCATTAACGTTTGGGCTTGCAAACATTTTTCAAACGGTCCCAACCATTGCATTGCTTGCTATGTTAATTCCTCTTTTTGGAGTTGGTATGTATCCGGCTATTTTTGCGCTTTTTCTTTATTCTATTCTCCCTCTATTACGGAATACATACTCAGGAATTAAGGAAGTTGATCAAAGTTTAATTGAATCCGCCAGAGGAATGGGGTTTAGTTCAATGCAAAGACTCTTTAAAGTTGAACTACCTTTATCTCTTCCATACATCTTGTCAGGCGTGCGTCTTACAACTGTATATATTATTAGCTGGACAACGCTCGCAGCACTTATTGGAGCAGGCGGCTTAGGGGATTTAATTGTTTCAGGAATGAGTACCAACAACAACTTTTTAATTTTCACAGGTACAATAAGCTCAGTTATCCTCGCCCTTGTTGTAGATTTTCTACTAAATTTCCTTGTGAAGAAAACACAAAGAGCCTAAACAATTTGGATTCGTTCATCTCAACAGCCAAGGAGGATATTATGAGGATATTAAGTAAACTAACGATAATTTGTGTTGTTTCGCTTTTATTTTTATCATCTTGTAGTTCAAAAGATACGATTAAGATTGGAGCAGCAACATTTACAGAATCGAAAATTATCGCTCAAATTTATAAACAGCTTATTGAAGATAGAACAGATATTGAAGTAGACGTTATTCCAGATTTGCTTTCAACACCAATGATTTTAAAAGCAATGGATCGTGGAGATATTGATATGTCTTTAATGTATTCAGGCGTTGTTTTCAATAATTTCTTTCCGGTAGAATCAACAAAAGATCGCGATGAAGTATTAAAGATTGCAAAAGAAGGTTTTAATAAATACTACGATTTTAAATGGTTTGATCCATTAGGCTGGGAAAATACATATGCCGTCACTGTTCGCAAAGAGGAGGCAGATGAAAAGAACCTGCAAAATATCTCTGATCTAGAACCATATCAAGATAGTATGAAGCTTGGTGTTGATTCAAGTTGGAAGGAAAGAACAGAAGACGGATATCGCCCTTTTTCTAAATATTACGGTTTAAATTTCCAAAACTTATATGCAATGGATATCAATTTATTATATCAAGCTGTAGGTACAAAAGATGTAGATGTTGTTGTGGCATATTCAACAGATCCACGCATTATTGAATACGATTTAAAAGTTTTAAAAGATGACAAAAGATTTTTCCCACCTTATGATGCTTCAATGGTTGCTCGTAACGACATTTTAAAAGAGCATCCAGAAGTTGAAGGAATTATAGATGAGCTAACAGGAAAAATTGATGCTGAAACGATTACAAAATTAAGCTATGAAGTGGATATTAAAAATCGAAGTGAGCGTGATGTGGCAAAAGAATTTCTAACCGAGAGAGGTTTACTCGGGGATAAATCGGAGTGAGACAATGAATTTTATTAAAGAACTTTTTGGATATTGGGCAGATAATATTGATTTACTGCTTTTGTATACAGGAGAACATCTTCTAATGGTCATTATTGCCGTTGGCCTTGCTCTTATTGTTGGGACGCTGCTTGGCATTATTTGCTCTAGGTATAAAAGGGTAGCTCCTATTATTTTGACGCTTGCCAACGTTGTTCAAGTTATTCCAAGCTTAGCTTTATTAGCTGTTTTAATGCTCTACTTTGGACTAGGATTTTACACAGTTGTAATCGGACTTTTCTTATATTCACTTCTTCCTATTATTAGAAATACGTATGTTGGGCTTGAAGAAGTTGATAAAACTACAGTTGAAGCAGGTCATGGAATTGGTATGACGTACTTTCAGATTCTAACAAAAGTACAGCTTCCTCTTTCAATGCCATTTATTATGGCCGGGCTGCGTATTGCAGCAGTTATCGCTGTTGGTGTTGCTACACTTGCTCCAATTGTTGGTGGAGACGGACTTGGAAGAGAAATCTTCTCAGGGATTAACTCCCGTAATACCATTCGTATTTATGCAGGAGCAATTCCAGCTTGTATTGTAGCTGTCATAGCTGATATTTTATTAGGAAAGCTCGAACGTAAAATGAAAATAAAAGTTACACGTTAAAAGAAGGCATAGCGAGAACGCTATGCCTTTTTGTTACCCATTTACAGGAGTTCCGCCATTTACATGTAGCATTTGACCTGTCATATAAGAAGAGCTGTCACTCGCAAGAAAGACATAGCTTGGAGCAACTTCAGATGGCTGGCCAGCTCGTTCCATTGGAGTATTAGAGCCGAATGTCTCAACTTGATTGCTGTCAAAGGTAGACGGAATAAAAGGGGTCCAAATAGGTCCTGGAGCAATGCCATTTACACGTATTCCTTGTCCAACAAGAGAAGCAGCTAAAGAGCGAGTAAACGAAACAATAGCTCCCTTTGTTGAAGAATAGTCAATAAGGGTTTCATGCCCCTTGTAGGCTGTAACAGAAGCTGTGTTAATAATAGTGCTGCCTTTTTTAAAATGTGGGAGAGCTTCTTTTGTTAGATAGAAAAAAGAAAAAATGTTTGTTGTGAATGTTCTATGAAGCTGTTCTTTTGTAATATCAAGCAAGCTTTTTTGTGGATGCTGTTCAGCAGCATTATTAACAAGAATGTCAATTTTCCCATACTTTTTCATTGTCTCTTTTATAACTGTTTTACAAAATGATTCGTCTCCAACATCTCCTTGAAGAAGTAAACAATCGCCGTTCATTTCTTCAATTCTTTTCTTCGTTTCCTCTCCATCTTCTGTTTCACTTAAATATACAATAACAACCTTAGCTCCTTCTAAAGCGTAATGATAAGAAACAGCTCGACCGATTCCGCTATCTCCACCAGTAACAATTGCAACTTTTCCAGCTAATTTATCAGAGGGCTTATAGTTTGGATCAATGGAAACAGGAAGTGGGTTCATTTCATTTTCAATACCTGGTTGATGCTGCTGATGCTGAGGGGGAAAGGTCTTTTTTTCATTAGTCATAACAGGGCTCCTTGTGAGTTTTACTTTAGTTTGAGCTTGTTTTTTCCTTGCTATACAAAAAAGAGCCCTTAAAAGGACTCTTAACGAAAATTGATAAATTGAACATCAATAGGTAACTCAGCTTCACGAATAGCGTTCATAATTTGTTGAAGATCATCACGATTTTTCCCGCTAATGCGTACTTGATCATCTTGCACTTGACTTTTTATTTTGAGCTTTGAATTTTTTACAATTGTATTAATCTTTTTTGCATTGTCTTTATCAATGCCTTGGACAAGCGTTGCGCGCTGACGAACTGTTCCTCCTGAGGCATTTTCAACTTTACCATAAGAGATATTTCGGGTTGGGACATTTCGTTTAATTAGTTTAGTAATTAGCACGTCTTTTAGCTGATCAAGTTTAAAGTCATCGTCCGAAATTAAGATAAGTTCCTCTCCATCAAGAGAGATATCGCTTTTGCTTCCTTTAAAGTCATAGCGATTTTTAATTTCTTTTAGGGCAATGTTGATTGCATTTGTTACTTCACTCAAATCTACTTGTGATACAACATCAAAAGAATTTTCTTTAGCCATAATAACCTCCACCATCTTTTTTGCTTTTTGAGCAAGTCTAATTGGGTTTATTATAGAAAAAATAAAGGATAGAGACAATCCTAAACCTAAAAAACTTTGCTTTTAGAAGCAAAGTTTTTTAGTCGTTATGATTCAGCTTGTTGACAGACTACCCTTAAATTCGTTATAAAAAATTATGGTAATTCCATTTTTATGGAAATTAGAAGCGAGTCTTAAAGGTGATCAGGTTTCTTTGATTCTGCATGTTTTCCAAGCTTGCGATTACGCTCCCGGAGAAGATTTTTTTCATGAAGCTCAGCATTATGGTCTCTTGCTTTTTTATCGTTATCACTTGTTCTAGACAATGAAAACAGCTCCTTTCATCCTTAAAGTATTTCTATAGTAGTACTACAGGTATTAGGATAACTCAGGATGTTTTCTTTTATCCGTTGCTTTCGCTTCATTTACAAAGAAAAGAGCAAGAGCACCTGGGCCAGCATGAGAACCAATTACAGCCCCAATAATTTCAATAATAAAAGATCGAGGGCCAAATTCTTGTACAATCATTTCTTTTAGCTCAATTGCAGCTTGCTCATCATCACCATGACTAATTGCAATTGTTTGATTTGATAAGGTAGGGGCACGATGTTTCATATGTTCAACCATGCGTCGAAAAACTTTTTTTCGACCGCGAATTTTCTCAAGAGGAATAAGTTTTCCGTCTTCAACATGAAGAAGAGGCTTAATATTTAGCAATCCGCCTACAAAAGCGGCTGTTTTACTAACGCGCCCTCCTTTAGCTAGTAAGGCAAGATCATCAACTGTAAAGATGTGTTCAATATTTTCGCAATAAAATTTTGCTTGTTCAATAACTTCTTCAAAGGATTTGGATTGTAAAATTTGTTGAGCGGTATAATAAACAGCAAGACCTTGACCAAGGGATGCACATTTGGAGTCGATAATTTCAAATTCAATGTTTGGATATGTAGTTAAAAGTTCCTCACGCACGCTGAGTGCGGTTTGGTATGTACCTGAAAGTGCTGATGAAAAAGCAATATAAAGCATAGGATCGCCTTTTTTAGCAAGTGGTTCTAATATTTCATAAAGCCTTGTTGGCGATGGTTGTGATGTTTTCGCTTCATCACCAAGTCGAATATGTTCATAAAGCTCTTCTGGATAGAGCGATTGAGAATCTTCATAGTCCACTCCGTTAATATGAACACGGAGTGGGATTGAGGTTATATTATATTGAGATAAAGTCTGTTGAGATAAGTCAGCTCCGCTATCTGTAATAAGCTGGATAGCCATTATTTCACCTTCCTAAAGTTAAGATAAAAAGTTTCTATTTTACGATAAAAATAAGTGTTGTTTGAATTTCTATTATAAAGATTAAATGGAAAAGTATCCATAGGTCTTTATGCAATAAATGAGACAAAGGGAATGCTTCTAAAGCCTTGTTTATTGTGAAAAAATCTTTCTAACTAGATATTAAGACATAAAAATCACTTTGCTGCTGAAAGAGAGGAATCTTATGATGCTGATTGAAATCCAGCGCCTTATCATTGTACTGATTGGAGCGTTGTTAAATGCATGTTCGTTAAATTTATTTCTAATTCCTGCTAATGTGTATGCAAGTGGCTTTACAGGGGCAGCTCAGCTTATTTCAAGCATTTTAACAGAATTTACAGCATTTAATATTTCCACAGGAACTCTTTTATTACTGTTAAACATACCTGTAGCTATCTTAGGGTGGTTAAAAGTAGGTAAGTCATTTACTTTATACAGTTTTATAAGCGTTATAGGATCAACGTTCTTTCTTGCTATTGTACCTGTCTTAAATGTTTCAGAAGATCTTTTACTAAATGCTGTGTTTGGTGGAGTCATTGCAGCAGTTGGGATGGGAATTACGTTAAAGTGGGGAGCATCTACAGGAGGACTTGATATTGTTGCAATGATTTTATCTCGTATGAAAGACAGACCAATTGGCACGTACTTTTTTATTTTGAATGCTATTATCATTTTAACTGCTGGACTTTTATTTGGTTGGGAAAAGGCTCTTTATACGTTAGTAACGCTATATGTTTCAACAAGGGTTATTGATGCCATTCATACAAGACACGAAAAATTAACAGCTATGATTATTACGACCAAAACAGAAGATCTGAAAAAAGCTATCTATGCCAAAATGGTGCGGGGTATTACAACCGTTCCTGCTAGAGGCGCTTTTACAAACAAAGAAAAAGAGATGATGATTATGGTTATTACACGGTATGAACTTTATGACTTAGAAAAAATCATTGGAGAAATCGATCCCGAAGCATTTACAAATATTATTGAAACAGCGGGGGTTTTTGGATTTTTTAGAAGAGACAATTAAAAAAGCTGAGGTCATGTGTCTTATGACCTCAGCTTTTTTTATCTTTATTTCTTATTGTTTGGACCTTTTAGCTGACGAGAGAAGTTTTCTAACTCCTGTTTTTCTTGAGCATCTGCCTTTTGCATGGCTCCTGAAACAGTCTCATTCGCAATTTCTTCACTGTAGTTTTGATTATTCTTCATACTGCTTCCATGTAGTGACTGCTGTGAGAAAGTGTCTAAATGCTTTTGTTCTACACTTGAAGCGCCTGCTTTAGCTTTATTGACTGTTTCACTTGTTATATCATACTGCCCGTTATGGCCTCGTGAGCTTTGAGAATGAGACCCTGAGAAGTTTTTCTGCAAGTTACTTAAGTGGCTTTTCTCCTCATTATCAATACCTTTGTGCGGATGACCGAGAATTTCTTCAGCCATCTCAATACTTTCTGGTGAAGGGCGGCGTGTTGGCTGTTGAGCTTTCTTGCCATTTCCAGAATGTGAACGTTGCATAAATCTTTCCATAAGACTTCTTAAAAATGACTTTTCCATTACAGTTGTCCTCCTGTTGAAGAGGAATGAGCACGTGCTTGTTCAGCTTGTTCTAGCGTTAAGTGATAAGGAATACGTTCAGCATGTTTACTTACTGCGTCTGCACCTTGTTTTACAAAACGTTTTGATTTGTTGCTTCTGCCCATTCTTCATTCCCCCTTAAAAATATACCCGCAAGTGACCCAACGTTGGTTGGTGTCAGTTCTATTGTTTGCTTGGGAGAGAAAAATATAACGGAAAAAATTTGCCTACTATAGTTTTAAATGGTCAATCAAGAAATGAGCAATGCCTTCTTCCTCATTTGTTAAAGTGGAAGTGTTAGCTATTTCTTTTAATGAGGGAATAGCATTTCCCATTGCAACGCCAACTCCTGCAAACTTTATCATTTCGAAGTCATTATCTTCGTCACCAAAGGCAATAATATGCTGTGTAGGAATGTTATAATGTTCGGCAACCCTTTTTAAGCCAACAGCTTTATTGATTCCTTTCTTAACAATTTCTATGATGTGGAAAGGAGCTCCCCATCGTCTATGCTCAATAACTTCTGCATGAACATCTGAAAGGTGTGAACGAATATCATCTACTTGTGATTGATTTGCATGGATAAGAATAGAGGTTGGATCTTCTCGGAGAAACTTTCGTAAGTCGCCTCTTGTCACTTTAGGATGGCCAAGTGCAAGTACATCTGTTAATTGTCTATCATCATAATGAACGTACATATCGTCCATAACTTCAGCTAAAATATTAGTGACTTCGTACTGTTCCATTGCTTCTACAATTTCGTGAATTGTTTTGTGATTCATTGGACTATGATATGTTCCAAATGTCCCGTCTTGTGGATGATGAACAAGTGCTCCATTAAAGTTCACGATAGGAGTGGTTAAGTCTAATTCCTTGTAATACATCGTGCTTGAACGATAAGGACGTCCTGTAGCAATCATTACAATATGGCCTTGCTCCCTAACGCTTGCAATGACTCTTTTTGTATAGGGGGTAATTTCCTTTTTATCTGTTAGTAATGTTCCATCAAGGTCTAAAGCAATCAAATGTTTTTCTGGCATAAGAGCTCCTTTCTTATAAAGCTTGTCTTTTTTACTGTAACACAAGTATATGTAGAACAGTGGGCGAAATGAACGTTTTAGCAAGGATTTAACGCTTTTTCAATTGTTGTGAGCGTAATTGGTTTCAATAGACTTCATTTGTCGTTATAATGGGGACATAAAAAGCCTAAAAAGTAAGACCGTAAAAGGCGAACTTTAAGGAGGTAAAAAAATGGAAGCAAAACGTGAAGAAGTCATCATGGAAGCTCTTGAGAACGTAATTGATCCCGAGTTAGGCGTTGATATTGTGAACTTAGGTTTAGTTTATGGAGTTGAAGAAGATAAAGGTACAGTATTTGTTACAATGACGTTAACCTCTATTGGCTGCCCACTTGCAGGTATGCTTTCAGACCAAGTGAAAACAGCTCTTGGGGCTGTCGAAGGAGTAGAAGACGTTGAAGTAAATATTGTTTTCGATCCACCGTGGTCAAAAGATCGTATGACTCGCTATGCAAAAATCGCGCTTGGCGTACAATAAAAGAAATCCCATTAGGTGTTTAACACACTAGTGGGGTTTTTTTCTATACATAATTCAGGGGGAGTTTATTAATGGTTGAGAGAAGAACACCAGTAAAAGTTGAAGAAGCTGTACATAAAGTGATGGAGTATATGAAACATGGAGAAGTTGAGGAAGTATTGTTGAAAGAAGCATGTGGAAGATATTTGGGAGAGAGCATCATTGCTACGCATCCTGTTCCACCATTTGATCGCTCACCGTACGATGGCTTTGCAATCCGTGCAGAAGATAGTAAATATGCGACAAGAGAAAATCCTGTTTCATTTAAAGTAGTAGAAACAATTGGAGCTGGAAAAGTCGCTTCAGCTCCCCTTCAGCCATTTCATGCTGTTCGCATTATGACAGGAGCTCAAATGCCGGAGGGAGCAGATGCAGTTGTTATGCTTGAATTGACTCATTCGTATGTGAAAGAACAACAAACATTTATGTCTATCAAACGATCATTTTCAGCTGGAGATAATATTTCATTTAAAGGAGAAGATGTCCAAAGGGGAGAAGTGCTTGTTGAAAAAGGAACAAAGATTAACCCAGGCACTGTAGCTCTTTTAGCAACGTTTGGTTATTCACGATTACAAGTTGTTCAAAAGCCAAGGATCGGAGTATTTGCAACAGGTACAGAGCTTTTAAGCGTAGATCAGGAGTTAGAACCAGGAAAGATACGAAACAGCAATGCGCCAATGGTATGCGCTCAAATTGAACAAAGCGGTGGAATAGCAATAGATTTAGGAATATTGGAAGATGATTTCGAAAAATGCTATGGGGCAGTAGAAGAAGCAATAAACTCCGTTGATTTTCTTATTACGACAGGAGGCGTATCTGTAGGTGATTTTGACTATCTTCCAGCTATTTACGAAAAAATAGGTGCAAATGTACTCTTTAACAAAGTAGGCATGAGACCAGGAAGTGTCACAACGGTTGCAGAGCTTGATGGTAAACTTCTTTTTGGCTTATCTGGAAATCCTTCTGCTTGCTACGTTGGATTTGAGCTTTTTACCTATCCAATCATTAAATCTTTTCTTCATAGTAAAAACCCTCACCACAGTGTTGTTAAGGCAACGCTTGGAAGTGATTTTTTAAAGGCAAACCCTTTTACTCGATTTGTGAGAACAAGCATTGAATACACAAAAGAAGGATTTGTTGTAAATCCCGCTCGTCTTGATAAATCAAATGTTGTATCTTCACTTGCCTTTACAAATGGTTTAACAATTCTTCCAGGAGGAACAAAAGGATTTCAAAAGGGTCAGAAAGTAGATGTTTTATTAACTAAAGATATGAATTAATCAAAACGTGCCAGACTTGCTTGGCACGCTTTTTTTTATGACATTTAAAATAGTACAGCATAACAAGGTGCTGAAAAAAGAGGGTTTAACATATATTAAAAATTGGTATATAGAACGTTGAAGGAATAAAAAGATAACAAAAATTCTAAAAATATAGATTTTTTATTTTTATGTTTATGATTTTTGCTATCTTTTTTGAATGGCGATGGTATATAAATACATGGAGGGGAAAGGGTTTTTAATAAAAATGAGGTAAGATTCTAGCGTTAAGACGAATTGTGAAAAGAAAAAGTATTGCGAAATGAATTAAATATACAATTGACTTTATTTTTATGCAAAGTTATAATAACAATTAATTCAACTAAGTGTTCTATTCTTTAACCTAAATTTAGAGGAAACAGAGCATGCGAACAAAGGAGCATATATAGAATGGATAGCGAAATTCAAGAAAACCAGAAAAAAGTGAAAGTTGGCATTGTTGGTGCTACAGGATATGGAGGCGTTGAGTTAATTCGTTTACTTGAAGGACACCCTGTGTTTCAAGTGGAAGCTGTTTACTCTTCTTCAAAAGAACAAAAAGAAGTTCGAGAGGAATACCCTCATCTTGCCCACTATAATTGGTTACTTGAAAAAATTGATCCCGAAGAGATGGCAAAAAGCGTTGATCTTGTATTTACGGCTACTCCATCAGGAATCTCAACAACGCTCGTACCACAGCTTATCGAAGCTGGAAGCAGAGTCGTAGATTTATCAGGAGATTTTCGATTAAAAGAAGAAGGCATGTATGAAAAGTGGTATGGGAAAACACCAGGTCCTAAGAAATACATAGATGAAGCAACATATGGACTTGTAGAGTGGTTTTCAGAAGAAGTGAAAGAGAGTACTTTTATTTCTAATCCTGGGTGTTATCCAACTGCAACGCTTTTAGGTCTCATTCCGGTTGTAAAAGAGCGAATGATTCAGCCTCATTCAATTATTATTGATGCAAAGTCGGGTCTTTCAGGAGCAGGTCGTTCGCTATCACGAACAGCTCATTACGCAGAAATTAATGAAAATATGAAAATATATAAAGTGAATAAACATCAGCATATTCCGGAGATTGAACAAACATTGCACAGATTTGATGACAATATTGGACACGTCACATTTAATCCGCACCTTGTCCCGATGACAAGAGGAATTATGTCGACAATATATGCAACGGTAAAAGACGCTATGACTTGTGAAGAGCTTTATGAGGTATATAAAAAAGCATATGAACGTTCAACATTTGTAAGAGTTCGTCCTCTAGGTGAGTTCCCAGCAACGAAAGAAGTAAGTGGATCAAACTATTGTGACATTGGGATTGATTACGATGAAAGAACAAATAGGGTAACGATTGTTTCAGTCATTGACAACCTTGTAAAAGGAGCTGCAGGGCAAGCAATTGAAAATGCAAATATTTTAATGGGGCTAAAAGCAGAGACAGGTTTAGGCTTTCTACCTATGTACCCGTAATAGAATAGAAGGATTCAAGGAGGAGAAAACATTGCTACAAGTTCAGGTAGAACAGAAGATTTATAAAATAGAAGAGGGCTCGCTTTTATCTCCAAAAGGCTTTTCAGCCGGAGGTGTTCATGCAGGACTTCGTCACGCAAAGAAAGATGTTGGAGTTGTTGTAAGTGAGAAACCAGCAAGCTGCGCAGCTGTATATACACAAAATGTATTTCAAGCAGCTCCGCTAAAAGTAACGAGAGAAAGTATTGCAGAGGAACAGCTTTTACAAGCGATTATTGTTAATAGCGCTAATGCAAATGCTTGTACTGGTGAACAAGGATTGAAAGACGCGTATGAAATGAGACAGCTTACAGCACATAAGCTTTCTGTTCCAGAGCACTATGTAGCAGTTGCTTCGACAGGAGTAATCGGAGAAATGCTGCCAATGGAGAAGGTGCGAAACGGTATTCTTGATGTTACAACAAATCACGGAGTAAACGGAGCGGAAGATTTTCAAACGGCTATTCTAACAACAGATACAATAATGAAAAAGTCTTGTTATCAGTTTGAAATTGATGGGAAAACAGTGACAATCGGCGGAGCTGCAAAAGGATCAGGCATGATTCATCCAAATATGGCCACAATGCTTGGCTTTGTAACAACAGATGCAAATATTGATAGTGAATCTCTACAAGGTGCTCTTCGTTCTATTACAGACAACAGTTTTAATCAAATTACAGTTGATGGAGATACGTCAACAAACGATATGGTGCTTGTAATGGCAAATGGCATGGCGGGAAATGAAGCATTAACAACAGAACATAAAGAATGGTCAACATTCTATAACGCACTTCAGCTTGTTTGTGAAGATCTCGCTCGTCAGATTGCTAAAGATGGAGAAGGAGCAACAAAACTGATTGAAGTGAATGTTACAGGAGCAGCTACAAAAGAAGATGCAAACAAAGTGGCGAAATCTGTTATTGGTTCAAATCTTGTAAAGTCAGCTGTATTTGGATCTGATGCAAACTGGGGCCGAGTTCTTTGTGCAATAGGCTATTCTGGTGCAGACCTTAACCCTGAAACTGTTCATATTGCACTCGGACCAATTACAATGCTCGAAAACAGTACACCACAACCTTTTGATGAGGAAGAAGCAACAAAATATCTTGAGAATTCTACTGTTGTCATTCATGTGAATCTTCATAATGGAGAAGAAACTGGAAAAGCATGGGGGTGTGACTTAACGTATGACTATGTCAAAATCAATGCTAGCTACAGAACGTGAGGAAAAATCAGTTGTTGTTATAAAATGTGGAGGAAGCATCATTAATGAACTAACAGACGATTTTTTTCAAAGTCTTAACGTTCTAAAACAAAATCATCATGTTGTAATTGTGCATGGTGGGGGACCTGATATTGCCGAGACTTTGAACAGCTTAAATATTCAAACTGAATTTGTAGAAGGTCTTAGAAAAACGTCTGTCGAGGTACTTAACGTTGTTCAAATGGTGCTCGGAGGAAAAGTGAATAAAACGTTTGTCACAAAACTGTTTAAAAATAAAATCAAAGCAGTCGGTCTTTCTGGATGCGATGGAGCTATTCTACAGGCACAGCAAATTCAAGACGGAAAATTAGGATTTGTAGGAGAAGTGAGTCATGTTGAGAGCAACCTCCTTTATAGTCTTCTAGAGCAGGGATATGTTCCTGTTATCTCATCAATCGGAATGGATGAGAACGGCCAGCTTTTAAATGTAAATGCAGATGTTGCAGCAGGAGCTGTTGCAAAAGGATTGAAAGCAGAGCGATTGCTTTTTATTACAGATGTAAAAGGTGTTTTAAAAGATGGAGAACTGCTAGAAACGTTAACAGTAAAAGAGGTTGAAAAACTTATCGATGAACAAGTAATTACAGGAGGAATGATTCCGAAAGTAAAAACAGCTGTAAGTGCTCTGTCATCATCATTAGATAATGTTTATATTGCAAGTGGCACATCTTCATTTTGTAATGAGCAAGGATTAATCGGAACATCTATAAAATATGACACAAAAAGTAAGGAGTGTAATGATGAGCGCGTTGTTTCCAACATATAATCGATTAGAGCTTGAAATTGCACATGGAGAAGGAACGAAAGTAACTGATACAAATGGAAAAACATATCTTGATTTTATCTCTGGAATTGCTGTTTGTAATTTAGGTCACCGTCCACCTTCTGTGCAAAAAGCGATCGAAGAGCAACTCGAAAAAGTTTGGCACGTTTCCAACCTTTTTCCGGTTTCTCTTCAAGAGGAAGTAGGAGAGCAGCTTGTTGCTCATAGCTGCTGCGATGCTGCTTTTTTCTGTAACAGTGGAGCAGAAGCAAATGAAGCTGCAATTAAGCTAGCACGAAAGTATACTGGGCGAACAAAAGTGATTACGTTCAAGCAATCATTTCACGGTCGAACATTTGCTACAATGAGTGCAACAGGGCAAGGGAAAATTCAAGAAGGATTTGGCCCTCTTTTACAAGAATTTGTTTACCTTCCTTATAACGATAGCGAAGCTTTAGCGAGTGAAATCAATGAGAGTGTTGCAGCTGTTATGCTAGAAGTTGTTCAAGGAGAGGGCGGCGTTCATGCTGCAAATGCTGAGTTTTTACAGAAAGTACAACAGCTTTGCAAAGAGAACGGATCACTTTTTATTGTTGACGAAGTGCAAACAGGTATCGGAAGAACTGGAAAACCATTTGCTTATCAGCATTATGACATCGAACCAGATGTAATTACGATTGCAAAAGGTCTTGGAAATGGATTTCCAGTAGGGGCGATGCTTGGAAAGGAATTCCTCCGTGATACTTTTTCCGCTGGTTCACATGGTACAACATTTGGAGGGAATCCACTGGCAATGGCAGCTGCAAAAGCTGTCTTGGCTGAGATTTTTGATGAGAGTTTTTTAACAGAAGTCAATCAAAAAGTAGATTATTTTACAGAGAAATTAGCTGAGAAGCTTCAACATATTGAAGAAATTCGGGAAGTGAGAGGGAAAGGGTTTCTAATTGGAATTGAAACATCTGTGAATCAAGGGGAACTTTTAACAAAGCTTCGTGAAAATGGATTATTAGCTCTACCTGCAGGACCACAGGTTTTAAGACTTCTTCCACCACTAACTGTTACAACAGAAGAACTGGACGAAGCCATTGAAAAGCTAGAAAAAGTATTTACTGAGATGACTACGCCAGTAATACAGTAATGAAAAGAGTAAAAGGTTTGATTGTTCTTTTAATCAGACCTTCTTTTTAAAATAAGCTTGTATAAAAATACTTAAAAAGAAATAATTATTCGTGAGAGGTGCATTATGAAGGGCTATCTTCATTTAGAAAACGGAGAAACATTTACTGGAGAGTTAGCTAAAACATCAGCAAAGCAAAATGTAGGAGGCGAAATTGTCTTCTTCACCGGAATGACGGGCTATCAGGAAGTACTAACAGATCCTTCTTACAAAGATCAAATTATTGTGTTCACATATCCGCTTATTGGCAATTATGGAATTAATAAAGAAGATTTTGAAAGTAAGAAGCCTCACGTGTCTGCTGTTGTTGTATATGAAAGCAAAACGAGTAAACACCATTATGAAGCTAATTACTCATTAGAGGAATATTTAAAAAAATGGGATATTCCACTTATTAAACACGTTGATACAAGAGCGGTTGTGAAGAGAATTCGTAAACAAGGAACAATGGGAGCAACGATTGCGGCAGAAGCAGCTGTTGTGAATCCGTTAAAAGAAGGAAAGCAAATTCAAGCTGTATCTGTTGAACAGTTCGAAACAATCGGGGAAGGAAAGCGACACGTCGTGTTGATGGACTTTGGCTTTAAAAAATCCATTTTGGATTCTCTTCTTGAGAAAGATTGTAAAGTAACGATTGCTCCGTACAATACAACAAAAGAGCAAATTGAAGCCCTCAAGCCAGATGGAGTTGTGCTTTCTAATGGACCAGGAGATCCTGTTCAAATGAACCCACAGCTTTCACATTTAAAGGAAATTGTATCATCATACCCAACTCTCGGCATTTGTATGGGTCATCAGCTTATAGGATTGACTTTTGGTGCATTAACTAAAAAACTTGCATTTGGTCATCGTGGAGCAAATCAGCCTGTAATTGATTTGAAAACAAAGCGTGTTGTTATGACATCTCAAAATCATAGCTATGTTGTTGATGAACAAAGTCTAGAAAATACAGAACTACAAGTTCGCTTTAAAAATGTAAATGACAAATCTGTTGAAGGATTAACACATAAGAAGTTACCTGTCATTTCTGTACAATATCACCCTGAAGCACATCCAGGACCAAGTGAAAGTAACTACATTTTTGATGAATTTTTAACACTTATGAAAGAAGCAGGGAGAGAGAAAGCATATGCCTAAAGACACAACATTATCCACAATACTAGTCATCGGTTCTGGTCCGATTGTAATTGGGCAAGCAGCGGAATTTGATTATTCAGGGGCTCAAGCTTGCTTATCTCTAAAAGAAGAAGGATACAGAGTTATTCTTTTAAATAACAATCCAGCTACAATTATGACTGATAGTCATATTGCAGATAAAGTATATTTTGAGCCTTTAACAGTAAGCTCTGTTGAGAAAATCATTGAAAAAGAACAGCCAGAAGGTCTTCTTGCTACACTCGGAGGTCAAACAGGGCTAAACTTAGCACTGAATCTTGATGAACAAGGAATTCCAGAGAAATACGGAGTACGCCTCCTTGGAACGCCTATTGAATCTATTCAAAAAGGGGAGAGTCGTGAGAAATTCCGTGCTCTTATGAAAGAGTTAAATGAGCCTGTTCCTGAAAGTGAAATCGTAACAACGGTTGAAGAAGCAGTGGCGTTTTCTGAGAAAATTGACTTTCCTCTCATTGTAAGACCAGCTTATACGCTTGGAGGAACAGGAGGCGGAATTGCTCATACACTTCAAGATCTCAGAACACTAACAGAGAGTGGACTTCGTGAAAGTGCTATTTCACAGTGCTTAATAGAGAAAAGCATTGCGGGGTTTAAAGAAGTAGAATATGAGGTTATGCGTGATTACAAAAATACGTGTATTACGGTTTGTAATATGGAAAATATCGATCCTGTTGGAGTTCATACAGGTGATTCTGTTGTTGTTGCTCCGTCTCAAACGCTCACAGATGTGGAGTATCACATGCTTCGTTCTGCATCAATTAAAATCATCTCGGCACTTGGGATTGTAGGGGGCTGTAATATTCAGTTTGCTCTTGATCCAAACAGCAAGCAGTACTACCTCATTGAAGTAAACCCACGGGTGAGCCGCTCTTCAGCACTTGCTTCAAAGGCAACAGGATATCCAATTGCCAAAATTGCAGCAAAACTTGCTGTTGGTTACAGCTTAGATGAAATCTTAAATCCTGTAACAGGAACAACATATGCAAGCTTTGAACCTGCTCTTGATTATGTAGTAACAAAGGTACCTCGCTTTCCGTTTGATAAATTTATGGAGGCAGACCGTTCACTTGGAACACAAATGAAAGCAACAGGAGAGGTAATGGCAATTGACCGCAATTTTGAGCGAAGCTTCCAAAAAGCCCTTTACTCACTTGAAATGGATAACGATGGAATGGTTCTTCCATCTCTTGCACATAAAAGTGAAGACGAGCTTGTTGAACTTATCTTAGCTCAAACAGATGAGCGCCTATTTGGGATTATTGAGCTGCTACGTCGAGGGTTTGACGGCAAGAGAATTCATGAATTAACAAAAATTGATTTGTTTTTCATTGATCACTTCCAAAATCTTGTTCAGCTGGAGAAACAGCTTACAGAAACAACGTTAGAAAAAGTTGAAGAAGACTTGTTTAAACTTGCAAAAGAAAAAGGTTTTTCAGACGCCATGCTTGCCCACGTGTGGAATACAACAGAATCTATTGTGCGAGCAGAACGTAAGGAAAAAGGAATCATACCAAGCTACAAAATGGTCGATACGTGTGCAGCAGAGTTTGCTTCTGAGACAGCCTACTATTATTCAAGTTATTTTGGAGAAACAGAAACGATCCCTTCTTCAAAGAAAAAAATTGCTATCATTGGGTCAGGTCCTATCCGTATTGGTCAAGGAGTTGAATTTGACTACAGCTCTGTTCATGGGGTACTGGCACTTGAAAAAGCAGGATATGAAACGATTTTAATTAACAATAACCCAGAGACAGTAAGTACAGACTTTGAACTTGCTGATCGCTTATACTTTGAACCATTGATTGTTGAAGATGTATTAAACGTGCTAGAAGCAGAAGGCACAATGGATGTTATCGTTCAATATGGTGGTCAGACAGCTATTTCACTTGTTGATGGGTTAACAGAAGCTGGCGTTTCTATTCTTGGTGTTGGTAAAGAAGTGATTGATGCACTCGAAGATCGTGACCAGTTTTATAAGCTTCTTCAAAAACTAGATATTCCACATATTCAAGGGGAAATGGCAGCAAATGAAGAAGAGCTTGTTCATAAGGCAAAGCAAATTGGATTCCCTGTTCTGATTCGCCCATCTTTTGTAATTGGCGGAAGAGGAATGATGACAATCTATAATGAAGAAGAGCTTGAAAAGTGCCTGGCTAAAGTTCATCCAACACATTATCCAATTTTAATCGATCGTTATTTGAAAACAACAGAAGTTGAAATTGATGCGGTATGTGATGGAGAAAACGTTGTGATTCCAACAATTGTAGAGCATGTTGAAAAAGCAGGTGTCCACTCTGGTGATAGCTATGCATGGTTGCCAGCTCAAAGTTTATCAGAAAAAGAAAAATCATACATTGTAGATTATGCAGAGAAAATTTCAAAAGAAGTCGGTTACAAGGGGATTATGAACATTCAATATATTGTGCAAGATGGAACTGTTTATGTATTGGAAGTAAATCCACGAGCAAGTCGAACAGTACCGCTCGTAAGTAAAGTCACAGGCGTTTCCCTTATTTCACTTTCAACAGATGTATTGCTTGGGAAATTATTGACGGATCTTTGTGAAGAAACAGGATTATTGTCCGATATTCCATATAAAGTATTAAAATTCCCTGTCTTTTCGACAACGAAAATCTCTGGTGTTGATCCGCATGTTGGGCCTGAAATGAAGTCAACAGGTGAAGGAGTTGCAATCGCAGCTACCGCAGAAGAAGCAGCATATAAAGTGTTTAAAAGCTATCTTGAGACTCATGATAAAGGCACAGAAATTTATGTAGACAGCAGTGACATTCCAGAGCTTCTTACTCAAAAAGCGAAAGAAGCAGGTGTAAAGCTTATAACAGAAGGCGCTATAGAAGATTGGGCTAAAGGAGATTCTGCTCTACTATTTTTAAGCTTAAAAGATGTTTCAGAAGGAAAAGAGAATCGCCTAAAAGCTTTAAAACATGGCTTGTTTGTTATGAATGAGTTAGAGACGTGCTTTGTCTTTTTACAAGGATATAGTCACCAAAACTATACAGTGCAGTCGCTTCAAGAATGGCAAAATGAGAGAGAAGAGGTTGGTGCATAATGAGTTCTTTACAAGCAAACGCAGTAAATGTAAAAGGAAAAAGCTTATTAACATTACTCGACTGGTCAAAGGAAGAAATTGAAGCAGTCTTACAAAAAGGGATCGAACTCAAAAGAGAGCGTAAGGAAGGAAAGTTGAATACATCTCTTAATGGTCAAACCCTTGGTCTTATTTTTGAAAAGTCTTCAACACGTACAAGAGTATCGTTTGAAGCTGGGATGATACAGCTTGGTGGAAATGCGCTTTATCTAAATGGGCAAGATTTACAAATTGGCAGAGGAGAAAGCATTCACGATACAGCTAAAGTGCTCTCGGAATTTATTGATGCTATTATGATTAGAACGTTTGAACACAGCAAGGTAGAAGAACTTGCAAAGTACGGTTCAATTCCTGTGATTAATGGCCTTACAGACGAGTTTCATCCATGCCAAGCTCTTGCTGATTTGATGACGATTTATGAAGAAAAAGGTACATTGAAGGGTTTAAAAGTAGCTTATATTGGGGATGGCAATAACGTAGCTCACTCTTTAATGATTGCATGTGCCAAAGTAGGGGCTCATTTTTCAATTGCTTGTCCAAAAGGCTATGAGCCTAAAGAGTGGATTGTGAACGAAGCACGAAAAATTGCTGAACAACAAGACGCAAATATCACTATTGTAGAGAACTCTATTGAAGCTGTCCAAGATTCAGATGCAGTTTACACAGATGTGTGGACAAGTATGGGGCAAGAAGCTGAAAATGATATTCGCTTAAAAGCTTTTTCAAACTATCAAGTAAACGATGAGCTTGTGAAGCATGCTAAAGATGACTACTTGTTCCTTCATTGTCTTCCTGCACATCGTGAAGAAGAAGTAACAGCTTCAGTAATCGATGGAGAAAATTCTTACGTTTTTCAACAAGCTGGAAATAGAATGCACGTTCAGAAAGCTCTGTTACAGCTTATTCTTGGCTAAAAAGGATTTCAAGCAGTACACTTTAAAGTGTGCTGCTTTTTTGTTTTAGGATAGAAAGAGGCGGGAACTTCAACAATAGAAAGAAGGACAAATTAATTTTGTGGGTAGAGAGGATGGAAAGATAAATGAATGTACTTATTGTTGGAGCAAACGGTACTACAGGAAATATTCTTGTCGAAAAACTAGGAAAAAGCAGAGAGCACAAAGCAGTTGCCATGGTTCGAAAAGAGGAACAAAAAGCCAAAGTGGAGCAACTAGGAGCAGATGAGATTGTGATTGCTGATCTTGAAAAAGATATAGAACATGCTGTAAAAGGAATGGATGCTGTTATTTTTGCAGCAGGGGCAGGTTCAAAAACAGGGCCAGATAAGACGTATGCTGTTGATCAAGAGGGAGCGAAACAACTCGTAAATCAAGCAGAAAAGCATGGAGTAAAACGTTTTGTTATGCTTAGTTCAATCGGAGCAGGGAATCCAGATGCTACATCAGATCAGAATATGAAAGTTTATCTTGAAGCAAAAGGCTCTGCTGATGAGTATTTACAGAAATCTAGTCTTTCCTATGTAATTGTGCGTCCTGGACCACTTTCTAATGATGCAGAAAATGGTCAAATCGAAGCAAAAGAAAAAATTGAAGATATGAAAGATCGCTCTATTCCAAGAGCAGATGTTGCGAACGTGCTGATTGAATCCTTAACAAATGAACATGTAACAAATAAAACATTTGAGATTTTATCTGGTGAACGTCATATAGAGGAAGCACTGGAAAGTATGTAGAAAACGGCTGATATGGCCGTTTTTTTATGGAAGTTTTTAATAGGTAGTAATGAAGCTTAGAAAGGGTATATTAAGAGGGCGGAAAAGCTTATAAGGAGGTTTTACAATGGGTCAAAATCGACACTTTACACCAGGACAAAAAGCTCCTAACAATGGCCGATATATTGAAATCGGTGAGACAGGAAGCAATGTAAACAATCCGAAGCAATTGAAGCTTAAAGCAGGCGATCGTTTCCCTGAAACGTCAAACGATGACCGTCACTGGACATATATGAGAAAACCATAACAGTTGGAGCTCGCTTTTATTTTTTAAAGCGAGCTCTGCCTTTTTCGTTTAAAATGGAAGTGAAAGGGGCACGTATAAATATGTTAAACAATACAGTAAAAAACATTACAGAAGTTGATGTACATAAAAGGGAAGAAGCGACCAAACGTGTAGACACGCTTATTAAGCCGTTAAAAAGTTTAGGAAGACTTGAAGAGCTCTACATACAGCTTGCAAGCATTACTGGAACTCTACATCCAAAAGTAGATAAAAAAGTTGTTCTCGTAATGGCTGGAGATCATGGCGTGTTTTCAGAAGGAGTAACAGCTTTCCCTCAGTCTATCACTGCTTTACAGACAGAGCTTTTTACTAAGGGAGTTACAGGAGTTTGTGCTTTAGCAAGACAAGCTAGAGCAGAAGTTGTTGTAGCAGATGTAGGGGTCGCAGCGGATATCAATTATCCGCTTATTCGAAACTATAAAATTGCTTATGGAACAGGAAATATTAGAAGGGAAGCTGCGATGACAAGGCAGCAAGCAGTAGCGGCACTTGAGGTCGGTATCCGTCTTGCTAATGAGCAAATTGATCAAGGGAAAAACTTGCTTGGCACAGGAGAAATGGGGATTGCTAATACAACCCCAAGTTCCGCCATTGTATCTCTTTTTACAGGGAAAGATCCAGAGGAAGTAACAGGGGTAGGAGCAAACCTTCCAACAGCAAAGTTGTCACATAAAGCACTTGTCATTAAAGAAGCAATTCAACGACATAAGCCCAATAAAAATGATGGGGTGGACGTTTTAGCGAAGATTGGCGGATTTGAGATTGGGGCAATGGCAGGAGTTATGTTAGCCGGTGCAGCGCGGAAAGTTCCTGTTGTTGTGGATGGATTTATTTCAACATCAGCAGCCCTTATTGCTCATGCTATTGAACCTAAAGTTCTTCCTTATTTAATTCCTGCTCATTTATCAATGGAGCAAGGAGCAAAAGCCGCGGCCGAGTTTTTAGGATTTAAACCTTTGTTGGAACTAGGACTTTGTCTTGGAGAAGGAAGCGGTGCAGCTCTTTCTTTTAACATTATTGAAGCAGCAACATTTATGAATGAAGATATGATGACATTTGAAGAAGCAGGCATGAAAATCTAAGCATTCTAGTTGTTCTACAAGGAAAAAATTTATATACTATTACTAAAGGTCAAAGAAAGTCAAATTAGTGAAATGGTGTGTGATTTAAATGGATATGAATTCAATGACAGGGAAAGTGCAGGAAGCCATTCAGCGTGCACAAAATCTTGTAATTGAAAAACATCATCAGCAAATTGATCTTATTCATATGCTATCGGCTCTTTTAGAAGACAGAGAGGGAATAGCACAACGTATATTGGAAAAACTGAATATTTCAGTAACGGACTTTAGAACTGACGTTGAAAAAGCTGTTGAGCGGAAACCTGTTATAACAGGTTCAGGAGCTCAAGCAGGGTCCATTTATATTACGAGCTCTTTTTCGGCTCTTTTACAACGAGCAGAAAAGAAAGCGGAAGCTTTTAAAGATGCCTACATTTCAGTAGAACATATTGTGCTTTCATTAGCAGAAGACGAACAGAAAGAAATTAAAGACTTATTTTTAAAATATAAGCTAACCGAAAAAGAAATTTTACAAGTTGTGAAAGCGATAAGAGGTGATTCACACGTGAATAGTCAAAATCCTGAAAGCACATATGAAGTGCTTGAGAAATACGGACGTGATCTTGTTCAAGAAGTACGTGAAGGGAAAATTGACCCTGTCATTGGAAGAGATGCAGAAATTCGTCGTGTTATCCGGATTTTATCCCGAAAAACGAAAAACAATCCTGTGCTTATTGGAGAACCTGGAGTAGGGAAAACAGCGATTGTGGAAGGATTAGCACAGAGAATTGTACGCAAGGATGTACCTGAAGGGCTTAAAGATAAAACAATCTTTTCCCTTGATCTTGGAGCGCTTGTTGCAGGGGCGAAGTTTAGAGGCGAGTTTGAGGAAAGATTAAAAGCTGTTCTTCAAGAAATTAAGAAAAGCGACGGTCGGATTTTACTTTTCATTGATGAGCTTCATACAATTGTTGGAGCAGGGAAAACAGAAGGGGCGATGGATGCTGGTAATCTCCTTAAGCCAATGCTTGCTCGTGGTGAACTTCACTGTATTGGGGCAACAACGCTTGATGAGTATCGTCAATATATCGAAAAAGATGCTGCACTTGAACGAAGATTTCAACAAGTTCAAGTAGCAGAGCCAACTGTTGAAGATACGATTTCAATTTTACGCGGATTAAAAGAACGTTTTGAAATTCATCACGGAGTCAATATTCACGATAGAGCGCTTGTTGAAGCAGCAACGCTTTCAGATCGTTATATTTCAGACCGTTTTTTACCTGATAAAGCCATTGATTTAATTGATGAAGCATGTGCAACAATTCGAACAGAAATTGATTCAATGCCTGCTGAGCTTGATGAAGTGACCCGACGCATTATGCAGCTTGAAATTGAAAAGGCAGCTTTAAGTAAAGAAAAAGACAGCATAAGTCAAGAACGCCTCAGCATTCTGGAAAAAGAGCTAGCAGACTTAGAAGAATCATCTAAATCAATGCGTCTTCAATGGGAAAAGGAAAAGGGAGATATTGAGTCGCTTCAAGAAGTAAGAGAGCGTCTTGAAAAAGCTCGCCGTGATCTAGAGGAAGCTGAAGGAGCTTACAATTTAGAAAAAGCAGCAGAGCTAAGACATGGCCAAATCCCTCAGCTTGAAACAGAGCTAGCGTCTCTTGAAAAACAAATGAGTGAAAGAGAAGAACACAGCTTGCTTCGAGAGGAAGTAACGGAAGAAGAAATTGCCGAGATAGTAGGAAGATGGACTGGAATTCCAGTTGTCAAGCTTGTTGAAGGAGAAAGAGAGAAACTGCTTCGCTTAGAATCTATCCTAGAAGAGCGTGTAGTGGGACAAAATGAAGCTATTGAACTTGTCACAGACGCCGTGCTACGTGCACGAGCTGGTGTGAAAGACCCTAGTAAACCAATTGGTTCTTTTATCTTTTTAGGGCCAACAGGGGTAGGGAAAACAGAGCTTGCAAAAGCGCTTGCTCAAAGCTTATTTGACAGTGAAGACCAAATGGTTCGCATTGATATGTCAGAGTATATGGAAAAGCACGCTGTTTCTCGTTTAATTGGAGCTCCTCCTGGATATGTGGGATATGAAGAAGGTGGACAGTTAACAGAAGCAGTGCGTCGTAAGCCTTATTCTGTTATTTTGCTTGATGAAATTGAAAAAGCTCATCCAGAAGTATTTAATGTTCTATTACAAATGCTTGATGATGGGCGTATAACAGATTCTCGCGGAAAGACCGTTGATTTTAAAAATACGGTAATTATTATGACATCAAATATTGGATCACATTACCTTCTAGAAGGGTTAGAAGACGGTAAGCTGACAGAAAGTGCGCGTGGAAGCGTCATGAATGAGCTTCAAGCCCATTTTAGACCAGAGTTTTTGAATCGTATTGATGAAACAATTTTATTTAAGCCACTTACTGTACACGAAATTACAGGTATTGTAGATAAAATGTTAAAGGAGCTTAGCGAACGATTGCAAAATCGTCAAATTTCGGTTGAATTAACAGATGAAGCTAAGAAGTATGTAGCGAAAGAAGGCTTTGATCCTGTATACGGAGCAAGACCTCTCAAACGGTTTATTCAAAAGAATATTGAAACCAAAATTGCACGTGAAATGATTAAAGGAACGATTCAAGATAACGATCATATCGTTCTCGATATGCAAGACGGCGAATTTTTCATTACAAAATAAAAAGCAGAGGATTAATCCTCTGCTTTATTCTTTACCAAGTTCTACTTTTCTTTTTTCTTCTTCACCAGTGCCTAGTGCTTCTCCTAGGATAATAACTAGTACTGTTACAACGACAGATAAAATAGAAGCAACGGTAAAATTATATGTACCGCCTTGCATCGAATTCACAACATATGCTGTCATGTTTACTAATAAAAAGCTCCAAAATAAAGATACGATAACTCTCAATTCCTCACCTCATTCTCCCTGCTTTTGCTCCTATTGTACCACAGCCTTTAGAGGATTATCATTGCAAAGAAAAAAACTTTTTGAACATTTTAAAACAGATGAAAAAGAAAACAGATACTAAAAAAATGCAGAGACTAGGCGCTCTTCCCTATCATTTCTCTTGTTTTCTCATAGACTGTTCATAGCGAGAGAACATTTTGCTTTCTTGTTAAAGTTAGAGAGTAACTATTCGGGGGACAACATTATGAATTGCCGTTACTTTATGCTTGAAAATCAATGGAACGTTATTCATCTTCCTGAAAAGCCAAGTGGATTTGGTATTTTAATTTTAGGAGACAGCAACCATTTTGTAGAAGGTTCAACTAGTTTATGGACTCAGCATAAGGGGAGAGAACGGCTGGTAGACTGCTTACTTGAAGAAGGATACACGGTGTTTTATTCAAATTTATTTGGAGCGAATTGGGGAAGTATAAAAGCTTTTCGTTTAGCAAGACAGCTTTATCATCTTGTTATGCGTCAGGAGATTTTAAATCGAAAAATCCATTTATTAGCAGAAGGGATGGGAGGGCTTCTTGCTCTTCAATTGATGGAAGAAATGTCTGAGGAGATTCGCTCTGCTGCTTTTCTCAATCCTTGTTTAGATTTTGAGCTTTACTATAAGCAGGCTCAAAAACATCCTTTTTTCTTAAAGCGTCTTGAAAAAGAGTATCGTGAAGCACATAATCTAACACGTTCCACGACGCGTGAGGCAATGGAAAATCATGTGCGGCTTGAATATTATCAAAACGAAGTGCCAGCCAAAATTTGGGCCGATGTACGAAATTCTTCTCCGTATTCTGTTGAGCATAGTAAGCAATATGAAAAATTGAAAGGTGAGCAAGGAGGAAATCTAGAAATTTCTTTTTACTTGCCTGAGAAACAGTATTTATTTTCAAAAGCGCTTTGTTCATTCTATAAGAGCTGGGAACAAGAACTATAAAAAGCAAGAAGACCTTTTTAAAAAAGGTCTTCTTTTAGTGGAAATAAATAAGTATTGCAAAGCTTATTTCATGCATACGATACAGTATCATACTAGAGAAGGAGCCTTCATATGAAAAAGGTAGCTATTATTGGGGCAAATCGTTTTTTAGGTTTTCATTTAACAAAAATTTTTTTAGAGCAAGGTACAGAAGTTTATGGATATGTCCATGACGGTCATCCTGAGGAAGGAATTGTGCGAAAAGAAATGTCCTTTATGTATGGCCGTAATGCAAATTTTACAGAAGTAACAGACCTCTCTAAAATTTTTAAAGACCAAAATATTGAAGCAGTGTATTTTACGTACATAGATGGAGGAGATCTTTATAGACGTTCATTTTTAAGAGGTAAAATTGTTGAAGCTTATGATGCATTAAAACAGACTATTTCTTTTTGTAAACGCCAGCATATTCCACTTATTTTTCCATCATCTCTAGAGGTTTTCGGAGATCATCAACAAACTGTTGAGAAAAGCACGTTTCCAGAACCGACAACAGCAGCTGGTAAGCTATATTATGAGTTTGAAAAAAAGCTTCAATATCACTGTAACCAAAACAGGTGTTATATCGTGCGATGTGCTACACTTTATGGTCCATTACAGCCTATGTCAATGGTTTTTCAGCAATCCTTCCTTGGAAATCAAATCTCTAAAATTTCGGAAGACAAACGAGATTTATTATATGTAGAAGACGTGGCATTAGAACTTAGTGATGAGAGGAAACTAAATAAATTGGCTCCTCTCTCCCATTTTATCTCAGGTCAAAAGAGACAATGGCAAAAAGCTGCGTCCTTAGCTGGGGTAAAAGGAGACAGAAATGGCCCACATATCTCTTGTCAACAGGGCCATCATATTGCCTATACAAGAGTTGAGGAAGGAATTGAGAAGCAGAGAAAGAGTACAGAGTTACTGTTTTTGGAAAAGTAATAAAACCTTCTATTTAATGGAGGAAATAGGTTTTTACAAAGGGTCATCAAAGTTGTAGAATATAGGAGAACTAAACATTTGAGTCGGAGCAGCGAAAGGTGTAAATGAGAGAAATGAATAACAAGAAGAAAGGTTTAGGGCTTCTATGCCTTCTTTTTTTGCTTTTAACAGGGTGTGACAATAAGCCACATAAAATTGAAAAAGTGGGTTTGCTTATCCCAAGTACTGTTAATGATCAGGTATGGGGTACGAAAGGTTATACAGGACTTGTCGATATTCAATCTGAGTTTGGTGTTGATATTTTTTATAAAGAAAAGATAGATTCAGAGAGTCTCATAGAAGAATCGGTAGAAGAATTTCATAAAAGAGGCGTCAATTTAGTCTTTGGGCATGGTGATATTTATACGCCTGTCTTTAATAAGCTTGGAAAAAAATATCCTGATATGCATTTTGTAGGATTTAATGGAGATGCAAAAGAGGATAATGTAACAAGTTTGAATTTTAGCGCTTATGCTATGGGTTTTTTTGGTGGCATGGTAGCGGGAAAGATGACGGAGACAGATCAAGTAGGCATCATTGCCGCGTACGCATGGCAGCCAGAGGTAAAGGGGTTTGCTGACGGAGCTGCTTTTCAGAATAAGAAAGTAAATGTTGATATTCGCTATGTTCATAGCTGGGACGATGTACAAGCAGCATCACATATTCTTAACAATATGCTTCAAAACAATGTTGATGTTGTATATCCAGCAGGGGACGGTTATAATGTTCCACTTATTGAAAAATTGAAAGAAAGAAACCTTTATTCAATTGGATTTATCTCTGATCAGAGCCATTTTGGTGGAAATACGGTATTAACAAGTACTGTTCAGGATGTTGCTCATCTTTATGTTGTCGCAGCTGAGAAGTTTGATAAAGGCGAGTTGCAGTCAGGGAATGCTTACTTTGATTTTCAAGATGGAGTTGTTTCAATGGGGAAATTTAGTCGGAATATAGATGATTCATTTCGAGAAAAAATACAGCGCGATATTGAAACTTATCAAAAGACAGGGAAGTTACCAAATGAAAAGTAGCGTTTCTTCTTTTTTTTCGTTAAGATAGAAACAGTAATGCTAAATAGAAAAGAGGAACATAAGATGGATGAAAAAGGTATGCAGTTCATGCAAATTGCAATGAAGTATCTTCCAGAAGCAAAGCAGCTCTTAGATGAAACAGGAGCAGAGCTTACCGCCGAACATCTTCAGCCGTTTATGTCATTGCTTACAAAAGTGATGAATGAAGCATATGAGCTTGGTAAACAAGATGCACTAAATTCTGAAGAAGCATAAAAAAAGCAGCTAAGAGTATACTCTTAGCTGCTTTTTTAGAACGTTTACTTGTTTAACCACTTTAGAAAAAGAGGAGAAATTTCTTTTAAAAGAGGTTTCACGCGTTCTAAAGAGGCCATAATTTCAAATATTTGTTCAAAAAGTTCCATATCCCCATAGCTTTCAAACGAATTTGTTTCTTCAGCTTCTACTTTTTGTCTTTCTTCCCATTCACAATCTTGATCTTCAGTCTCTTTTTCTTCTTCCTTTGTTGTTTCTTTATAACCGAACATAAGCTTAGAGAAATGGTCCATTTCACGATCTGCCAAACCTTTCCCCTCCCTTTGACTAAATTACCCAATCCTTAATTATTACTATATGATAGGAACTGAGAAAGGTTTAGGGCAAGTAACTATAAATACTAAACTTTTTGAGAGAGTTGTATAGATTGAAGTGGACAAATACACTAAAATAATTTAAAATTAGTACCAAGTCATAATAATTGATATTAAATTACAATGCTATTTTGCTCAGTTCAGTCTCAGAGGGACGAGAACAAAGCGATTTTTTTATGTCTTAAAAGTTTTATTGTATAATAGAGAGCGTGTAAAAAATAAATGATAGTAAATGATAAATAAAAGAGTTTTCTTTTAAAGGAGTTGCTCATATGAATGCAGGAATAATTGGAATGGGGCGCTATTTACCAGAAAAAATCCTCACAAACCATGATCTTGAAAAAATGGTGGATACATCTGATGAATGGATTCGCACAAGAACAGGAATTGAACAGCGTAGAATTGTAGCAGAAAATGAAAAAACATCGGATATGGCTTATCATGCTTCAGTAAGAGCTCTAGAGGACGCAGGTATCACAGCGGAAGAGCTTGATATGATTATTGTATCAACTGTAACGCCAGATCAGCCGTTTCCAACAGTTTCTTGTATGATTCAAGAGCGACTTGGTGCAACTCGTGCAGCAGCGTTAGATATTAGTGCCGCTTGTGCAGGGTTTATGTACGGTGTGATCACTGCAAAACAATTTATTGAAACAAACGCGTACAAAAATATTCTTGTTATTGGAGCTGAGACGCTTTCTTCTATTACTGATTGGAATGATCGTAATACGGCTGTTTTATTTGGAGATGGAGCAGGGGCAGCTGTTATTGGACCAGTATCAGAAGGAAGAGGGATCTTATCTTTTGAGCTTGGAGCAGATGGAACAGGTGGAAAACACCTTTATCAAAAACAAAAAGATTTTATTTTTATGAACGGTAGAGAAGTATTCAAATTCGCCGTTCGTCAAATGGGAGAATCTGCAGTAAATGTAATTGAAAAAGCAGGTTTATCAAAAGAAGATGTGGACTTTTTAGTTCCACACCAGGCAAATATTCGCATTATGGAATCTGCTCGTCAGCGTCTTGATCTTCCTGAGGAGAAGATGTCTAAGACTGTGAACCTTTACGGAAATACATCAGCAGCTTCTATTCCTATTTCTCTTGTTGAAGAGCTAGAACAAGGGAAGATTAAAGATGATGATGTGTTAGTTATGGTTGGTTTTGGCGGCGGGTTAACATGGGGCGCGATCGCTATGCGTTGGGGAAGATAAGCTTTTTATAGAAAATTCTTTATTTTAAGGTTTGAAATGAAAGAAAAGGAGATGTCTACATGAAACGTCGTGTTGTTGTTACGGGTGTTGGGGCTTTAACACCACTAGGGAATGATGCTAAAACATCATGGGAAAATGCTATTAAAGGTGTATCAGGAATTGGAGAACTAACAAGAGTCGATAAAGAAGAGTTCTCTGCAAAAGTAGCAGCGGAAGTAAAAGACTTTGAAGTTGAAAAATATATGGATCGTCGTGAAGCTCGAAAGATGGATCGCTTTACTCAATATGCTGTTGCTGCTTCACTTATGGCTGTTGAAGATGCAAAGCTTGAAATTACAGAAGAGATTGCTCCAAACGTTGGAGTATGGATTGGTTCTGGTATCGGTGGAATGGAGACATTTGAAAACCAGTTCACAACATTAACAGAAAAAGGCGCGCGCCGTGTGAGTCCTTTCTTTGTACCAATGATGATTCCAGATATGGCAGCAGGCCAAGTATCAATCGCTCTTGGAGCAAAAGGATTTAACTCTTGTACTGTTACAGCTTGTGCTACAGGAACAAACTCTATTGGAGATGCATTCAAAGTTATTCAACGTGGTGATGCTGATGCAATGGTTACAGGAGGAACAGAAGCGCCAATTACAAGAATGTCACTAGCTGGTTTCTGTGCAAACAAAGCTTTATCAACAAATCCAGACCCAAAAACAGCTTGCCGTCCATTTGATAGTGACCGCGATGGTTTTATCATGGGAGAAGGCGCTGGAATTCTTGTACTAGAAGAGCTTGAGCATGCACTTGCTCGCGGTGCTCACATTTATGCTGAAATTGTTGGTTATGGTGCAACAGGAGATGCGCATCATATCACTGCTCCAGCTCCAGGTGGAGAAGGTGGAGCTCGCGCAATGCGTATGGCTCTTGAAAATGCAGGATTGAAACCTGAAGATATCGATTATATTAATGCACACGGTACAAGTACAGAGTATAACGATAAATATGAAACAATGGCAATTAAAGAAGTGTTTGGTGAACATGCTAAAAAACTTGCCATTAGCTCAACAAAATCAATGACAGGTCACTTACTTGGAGCTGCTGGTGGAATTGAAGCAATCTTTAGTGTGAAAACGATTGAAGATAGCATTATCCCACCAACAATTAACTACCAAACTCCTGATGAAGACTGTGATTTAGACTACGTACCAAATGAAGCTCGTTCTCAAGAAGTGAACGCAGTATTAAGTAACTCACTTGGTTTTGGTGGTCATAATGCAACTCTTATCTTTAAAAAATATCAATAAAGGCTAGACTTCAAAGTGCTCTTTCAACATTAAATGAAAGAGCGCTTTTTTGTGCATTTTCCTTTTCCTCGCATATGATGTCATAAAAGCATAAAGGAGACTTAAAATATGCAGGTTATGAAGATGTATGAATGGGAAAAGGAGCAAGTAGTTTCAAAGCTCATCCCTTTTTTTAAAGGATATGACAACCAGCACATCTTAACTCTTTTACAGAGGAATGGAATGCTTCCCATCTCTCAGTGGGAAAAGGAAAAGATATGTCCTATTTTTTCAAAAGAAGTGCTTTTATGTATTAAGAAAACGTATAGGGAATTGCAAAAAGAATGGGAAGGTCCAAACGTTCCCCTTTTTCTTGCACCACTAGACGTAATGAAGAAAAAAATGGTTCGCACCCAGCGTGGAAAATCAGGCTTAGCCTTTAATGATAAAGTGTTTCTTTTCTTGAGCGAAAGTTTACCTTTAAAAGAGATTCAGGCAGTTCTTGTACACGAATATCACCACGTATGTCGATTACACAAAATAAATAAAAAAGAAGAAAACTATACACTCATTGATTCTATTATAATGGAAGGACTTGCGGAGTCTGCTGTTCAAGAATACGTTGGAGAAGACTATGTTTCTTCTTGGGCTTCATACTATACAGAAAAACAGGCTCATCATCTGTTTAAAAAGGTAATTAAACCTTCTCTACATGTAAAAAAAAGAGAGCGAGCTCATGATCAATTGCTTGTGGGAGGGGGATTTATGCCAAGGATGATTGGGTACCATGTTGGTTTTCAAATTGTTCAAACTCTACTTTCAAACCAATCTTACAAAATGAAGGATTTATTTTTTTTAGACGGGCAGAGCATACTAGAAAAGTCAAAGTGGGCTGAGGAAAACTTTTCATAAAACTTTAAAAACAACGTTTTATAGGAGAGTAGAGGGGGGAATTTTATTACAAAGGTAGTAAGTAAGTTGGAGTCTTTTTAAGATTACCTTTCTCTTTGGTAGCATCTTCTTAAACCTTTAAAATACATTTCTTTTCTTTCATATATCGAAAAATGTAGAGGAATGTTGGATAAAATATATGTTGAAATAGAATAAAAAGAGTTTTCTATGCCTATACTGATTTTTAATAAACCGTGATAAAGCGAGGGATAAAAATGCTATATCTTCATGACGTATGGGTCAATTGGTTTGAGGGTGAAGAAAATGGTTACAATGTATGTTCATTTCATGAATGGAGAAAAGAAGATACTGTAGAGTTGTTAGATCAGGCTCCGCTTCTTAAAATTAATTCTCTGCTTTTTGATTACATTGAAAACGACTTAGCGGAGCTTCCAGAGCAGCTTTTATCTGATATCTATCAAAAAGCATATATCAGAAAAAATCATGAACGTATTCAAATGGACTATTGTTTTATTGTCACAGATGGGAAAAATATTTTAGCTATTGATACAATGGGATATCAAATCCCAATTCGCAAAAGTCGCCTTATTCCAAGGCAAGAGCAAATTGTCTATGAGATGGTGAAAGACGAAAAAGAACTTGTCTTCCAATTTGATAAAGAACAGCTCTTGAAAAAGGAACATCATATTTTATCGCCGTCTCCTATATTAATGAATGGCTTAACACGAAAAGAAAGACAGCTTAAGCAACTTCTTTTTATGGCTTTAGATCAACTACATACATCAAAGAATACAGCTCAGCTTCGCTATTGGTACACAGAATGGAATCCAAGTGAGTATGAAGTAATTCAAACAATGGCTTTTAACGAAGTGTGGGAGCGACTTTACGAAGAAACAAAAGAAGGATGGTCAGGACGACACCTTTTACTATGCGAACGACTTGTAAAAGGACAACCATTCTTTGAAAAACTGTGGGAAATGGAACAAGAATCAAAGGTAAATTAAAAAAGGCTGCATTTGCAGCCTTTTTTTTAGCGTTTGCGTCCAATTCCCATTGCATTACGCATTTTTCTAAGCATTTTATTTGCTGTTTTGTTCGCTTTTTCAGCACCTTGATCTAAAATGTCATCAAGTTCTTTTGAATCAATAAGTTCGTAATAGCGTTTCTGGATAGGAGCAAGAGCGTCAATTACGACTTGTGCTAAATCACTTTTGAACTCCCCGTAGTTTTTCCCTTCATATTGAGCTTCAAGTTCTGCAATTGTTTTATTTCCAAGGATAGAGTAGATACCAAGTAAATTTGAAATGCCTGGTTTTTCTTCGCGATTATATTTTACGATGCCTTCTGAGTCTGTTACAGCACTTTTAATTTTTTTCTCAATTTGCTTTGGCTCATCAAGCAACGTAATAAAAGCTTTTTGGTTTGGATCTGATTTACTCATTTTTCTAGTTGGATCTGCTAGTGACATAACGCGTGCACCTACTTTAGGAATACGCGGTTCTGGAATTGTGAAGATATCATTGTGTTTCCTATTAAAACGCTCTGCTAAATCACGCGTTAATTCAATATGCTGCTTTTGGTCTTCACCAACAGGTACAACATCTGTTCCATAAAGTAAGATATCTGCAGCCATCAATGGTGGATATGTGAGCAGTCCTGCAGAAACAGCTTCTTTTCCAGCTGATTTATCTTTGAACTGTGTCATTCTTTCAAGTTCTCCAATATAAGCAACACATTGTAGCAACCATCCTGCTTCAGTATGTGCTGGAACTTCCGATTGAATAAACAGCGTTGATTTTGTTGGATCAATCCCAACTGATACATAAAGAGCTGCTAAACTGCGGATATTTTTGCGAAGTGCTAGCCGATCCTGAGGAACTGTAATTGCATGCTGATCAACAATGCAAAAATAACAGTTATACTCCTCTTGTAAGTCTACAAAATGTTTCATTGCTCCAATGTAGTTCCCTAATGTAACGGAACCGCTCGGCTGAATGCCTGAAAAAATAGTTTCCATTTGTTTTTCATCCTTTCTTTATTGAACGCTAAAAAACCGATTCATCTCTAGTAAATACTAGGGACGAATCGGTTCGCGGTACCACCCTACTTGCTTTTAAAAAGCCAGCTCGTATTCAGTAACGTTGAATAATACGTCTAAGCTTTGCACTTAGAAGCTCAAAAGTCCATTCCATATGAGTAACTGTTTGTTCACACCAACCACAAACTCTCTGAAAAAGTTACATTTCATATGTACTATTCTTTCTCATTGCCTGATATTAAAACTCTGCTTCTATTATACATAAATGATTCGAATTCTCCAAACTTCAAAATAATAAAACTTTTGTGTAATATTATCTCCCATACTATATGCGAAAAGCTTTTTAGGTAAAGTCATTTCGGATTCCTAAACATTGTGAACTAGCTATATGTTGGTTGTTTCACAAGAGGCATATAGGGTTTAGCTAGCAATTTCTATCTTACAACTTCTTTTTTTTTATGAAAATTATAGAAAATTAGTATTGCAATAAATTTTTAAACTATTTATAATAAACGTAATCCACAGTTATTTTACAAGTTCATTACAACATTTTAATTTTCAGAAAAGAACAAATAAATGGTCAATTCATCCTTATGAGCGCAATGTTATAAAACATTACATAATAAAATGAATAAGAAGCCATTCATCTTTTATCTACTAAAAGATCTACTAATTAATGCCGTCCCTATTCTGAAAATTTAGATTAGTAGGAACTTATGCGTGTGATTGCTGACAAATAGAAAAAGGGGGAAACAATCGTGCAAAAGAAACGATGGGCAATGCTTACAAGTTTACTACTTGTTTTTACACTTGTCTTGAGCGCATGTGGATTCGGTAGTAAAGAATCCTCAAGCGGTGGAGACGGAGGTGATGGTGGTTCTAAGGACACGTTGAAGATTAACATCGGAACTGAGCCATTTTCACTACATCCTGGTTTAGCAAATGATAACGTATCAAGTAACGTTTTATTACAAACATTTGAAGGGCTAACGCGCATTGGAAAAGATGGAAAACCTGAAAATGCGATGGCTGAAAAAATTGAAACTAGTGAAGACAAGAAAACATATACTTTCACAATTCGCGATGATGCGAAATGGTCAAACGGAGATCCTGTAACAGCAGGAGATTTCGAATATGCTTGGAAATGGGCATTAGACCCGAAAAACCAATCACAATATGCTTATCAGCTTTATTATATTAAAGGAGCAGAAGAAGCAAATACAAAAGGTGGAAGCCTTGATGATGTTGGCGTAAAAGCAGTTGACGACAAAACATTACAAGTTGAGCTTATAAACCCAACACCGTTCTTTGAATCGCTAACAGCATTCTACACGTATTATCCAGTCAACAAAAAAGTGGCTGAAGCAAACCCTGAATGGTACACAAATGCTGGTGAGAACTATGTATCAAACGGACCATTCAAAATGACAAAATGGAAGCACGGTGGTTCTATTACAGTAGAGAAGAACGATCAATATTGGGACAAGGATTCTGTAAAGCTTAAGAAGATTACAATGGCAATGGTTAAAGATGCTCAAACCAACTTAAATATGTTCAAAAAAGGTGAAATTGATTGGGCTGGTCTTCCGTTTGAAGCTCTTCCAACAGAAGCGATTCCTAGTTTAGAGAAAGATGGTTCATTGAACGTTGAACCAATTGCCTCTGTATATGTGTATAAGTTTAATACAGAACAAAAACCATTCGACAATGTTAATATCCGTAAAGCACTAACTTACGCAATTAACCGTCAAGCAATTGTAGAAGAAATAACACAGGCAGGACAACTTCCAGCAATGGCACTTGTACCGCCAACAATGGAAGGTTTTAAAGATAATGAAAAAGGCTATTTCAAAGATCATGATGTGAAAAAAGCAAAAGAATATCTTGAAAAAGGCTTAAAAGAAATGGGTCTTAAAGATGCATCAGAACTTCCAAAAATCAATCTTTCTTACAACACAGATGACGCACATGCTAAAATTGCGCAAGCAGTTCAAGAAATGTGGAAAAAAGAGCTTGGTGTTAACGTTGAGCTAGATAACTCAGAGTGGAACGTATACATTGATAAACTTCATAGCGGAAACTATCAAATTGGACGTTTAGGATGGCTTGCGGACTTCAACGATTCCATTAACTTCCTTGAGCTTTACCGCGATAAAGAAGGCGGAAACAATGATACGAATTGGGAAAATCCAGAATACAAAAAACTTCTAATCGACTCTTCGAAAGAAACAGATCCGAAAAAGCGTGAACAAATGCTAAAAGATGCTGAAGAAATTATTATGGATGAGTTACCAATTGCACCAATCTATTTCTATACAAACCCATGGCTGCAAGATGAAAACTTTAAAGGAGCTGTCTTATCAGGACTTGGTGATGTACAGTTCAAATGGGCTTACTTTGAATAAAAAGTAATTTCATAGTTTGAAGGCGGAAAGTATATGAGAGTCGTGTTCTCATATACTTTTCTGTCTGCAAAACGCAAAATTTGTCAAAACGTGGAGGTGTAGTGCTTTGTTAAGATACATTGGAAAAAGACTAGTTTATATTCTTATTACACTATGGATTATTGTGACAGCTACGTTTTTCCTTATGCAAGCAGCACCAGGGGGACCGTTTTCCGGAGAGAAAAAGCTTCCACCTGAGATTGAAGCAAACTTAAATGCACATTATGGTCTAGATCAGCCGCTTTATAAGCAATACTTTGATTACTTAGTTTCAGTAGCACAGTGGGATTTTGGCCCATCATTTAAATATAAAGGTCAGACGGTAAACGACCTCATTAATTCAGGATTTCCGATTTCTTTTACATTAGGAATGGAAGCGATTCTACTTGCTTTAGCACTAGGAGTGCTATTAGGAGTTATTGGAGCATTAAATCATAATAAATGGCCGGATTATACGGTGGCCATTATTGCTGTACTTGGAATATCTATCCCAAGTTTTATTATGGCAGCTGCTCTTCAGTATATCTTTGCCATGAAGCTAGGTTTATTCCCTGTTGCACAGTGGGAGTCATGGGCACATACATTTTTACCAACACTAGCCCTTGCTGCAACTCCGATGGCATTTATTGCTCGACTTACTCGTTCTAGCATGATTGAAGTACTAGGAAGCGATTATATTCGCACAGCAAAAGCTAAAGGATTAAGTAGAGCAAGAGTAACCATTACGCACGGCATTCGTAATGCAATGCTTCCGGTTATTACGTATATGGGACCTATGACTGCTGGAGTATTAACAGGAAGTTTTGTTATTGAAGATATCTTTGGAATCCCCGGTCTTGGGGCGCACTTCGTTAACAGTATTACAAACCGTGATTATACAGTGATTATGGGCGTTACCGTATTCTTCGGTGTCATCTTACTATTGTGTGTATTACTTGTTGATATTCTATACGGATTTATTGATCCACGTATTAAAATCTCCAAAGCGAAGAAAGGAGCTTAACTCATGCAACAAATTCCAAAAGACATGTTTGAACCTGTATCTACTAATCATAATGAGGCTGAGAAAATTTCAAAGCCGAGTCTATCATTTTGGAAAGATGCTTTTCTTCGCTATCGAGAGAACAAGCTTGCAATGTTTGGTACAGTATTGATTATTCTTCTCTTAGTAATGGCTATCTTTGCTCCCGTATTTTCAAAATATGACTATGAAACAACAAATTTATTAAATACAAATCAAGCTCCTTCAAGTGAGCACTGGTTTGGAACAGATGACCTTGGACGAGATATTTTCGTCAGAACATGGGAAGGGGCACGTATCTCTCTTTTCATCGGCCTTGCCGCTGCTTTTATTGACCTAATTATTGGAGTGATTTGGGGAAGTATTGCAGGTTTTCGCGGCGGGAAAACCGATGAAGCCATGATGCGGATTGCAGATATTTTATGGGCAATTCCTTATCTGTTAATGGTTGTTCTTTTAATGGTTATTTTGGATAAAGGACTGCTTCCAATGATTATTGCAATGTCAATTACAGGATGGATTAATATGGCTCGTATTGTACGTGGGCAAGTGCTCCAATTAAAAAACCAAGAATTTGTGCTTGCTTCTCAAACATTAGGGGCAAAAACAAGCCGCTTATTGTTTAAACACCTTATTCCAAACTCAATGGGTCCTATTCTTGTAACAATGACGTTAACGATTCCAAGCGCTATTTTCACAGAAGCATTTCTAAGCTATCTTGGCCTTGGGGTTCCAGCTCCATTAGCAAGTTGGGGAACAATGGCAACAGAAGGAGTACCAGCCCTTGAATACTATCCATGGCGCTTGCTTTTCCCAGCCACGTTTATTTGCTTAACGATTTTTGCATTTAACGTAATTGGAGACGGACTGCGTGATGCGTTAGATCCAAAACAAAGAAAATAAGGGAGGGTGAAAGATGTCACATTTACTAGAAGTGAAAAACTTATCAGTATCATTTAAAACATACGGTGGGGAAGTTCAAGCGATTCGAGGCGTGAATTTTCATTTAGATAAAGGTGAAACACTTGCGATTGTAGGGGAATCTGGATCAGGGAAAAGTGTAACATCACAAACAATTATGAAACTCATCCCAATGCCTCCTGGTTTTATTAAAAATGGGGAGATATTGCTTGATGGAGATAATCTTGTTCCAAAAACAGAAAAACAAATGCAGGCTATCCGTGGAAAAGATATCGGGATGATCTTTCAGGACCCAATGACAGCTCTTAACCCAACAATGAAAGTTGGAAAACAAATTACAGAAGTTCTTTTCAAACATGAAAAAATTTCAAAAGAGGCTGCAAAAAAACGTGCAATTGAGCTATTAGAGCTTGTTGGGATTCCAATGCCTGAAAAACGAGTTAATCAATATCCTCATGAATTCAGCGGTGGAATGAGACAGCGCGTTGTTATCGCTATTGCGCTTGCTGCAAAACCGAAGTTGTTGATTGCGGATGAGCCAACAACAGCACTTGATGTAACAATTCAAGCTCAAATTTTAGAGCTTATGAAAGATTTACAAAAGAAAATTGATACAGCCATTATTTTCATCACGCATGATCTTGGAGTTGTTGCTAACGTAGCAGACAGAGTAGCGGTTATGTATGCAGGGCAAATTGTTGAAACAGGAACAGTCGATGAGATTTTTTATAATCCAAAGCATCCATACACATGGGGACTGCTCGCTTCAATGCCAAGTCTTGATAACGATGCGCAAACAGAGCTTCTAGCTATTCCTGGCACACCTCCAGACTTAATTAATCCGCCAAAAGGAGATGCTTTTGCGCTAAGAAGTTCATATGCGATGAAAATTGATTTTGAACAAGAACCACCAATGTTCAAAGTGTCAGACACACACTTTGCAAAGACGTGGCTTTTACATCCAGACGCACCAAAAGTTGAACCACCACTTGCTGTTCAAAAACGCATTAAAGCACTTAATACAAGTTACGATAATCCAGTATTAATTGAGGAAGGTGAGCAAAATGGCTGAGAAACTGCTTGAAATTCAAAATTTAAAACAGCATTTCCCATCTTCCAAAGGAACGGTAAAGGCTGTTGACGGGATTACATTTGATATTTATAAAGGAGAAACACTGGGGCTTGTAGGAGAGTCAGGGTGTGGGAAGTCAACAACAGGCAGAAGTATCATTAGACTTTATAATGCAACAGATGGGAAAGTTCTTTATGAAGGAAATGATGTTCACGGTAAAAAATCACGCTCAGAGTTATTGCAGTTCAACCGAAAAATGCAAATGATTTTCCAAGATCCTTATGCGTCTCTTAATCCACGTATGACCGTTGGCGATATTATTGCGGAGGGCATTGATATCCATGGATTAGCGAAAAACCGAAAAGATCGGATGGAAAGAGTGTATAGTCTTCTAAATACAGTTGGATTAAATAGAGAACATGCAAACCGCTATCCGCATGAATTTAGCGGTGGACAACGTCAAAGAATTGGTATTGCACGAGCGCTTGCTGTTGAACCTGAGTTTATTATTGCAGATGAACCAATCTCAGCTCTTGATGTATCAATTCAAGCTCAAGTTGTAAACTTATTGAAAAAACTGCAGCGTGAGCGTGGATTAACATATTTGTTTATCGCTCATGATTTATCAATGGTCAAATATATTAGTGATCGAATTGCGGTAATGTACTTTGGAAAAATCGTTGAGCTCGCAACAAGTGAAGAGCTTTATCGTAATCCAATACATCCATATACAAAAGCCCTTTTATCAGCTATTCCGCTTCCAGATCCTGATTTTGAACGAAAGCGTGTAAGACAATCATATGACGTGACAGTGCATGACTATACAAATGAAACACCTTCACTTCAAGAAGTTGCTGATGATCATTTTGTTTATTGTTCAGAGTCAGAGCTTATTCAATACCAAAAAGATTATTATAAAAGTTAGCGAGCATACTCTTTTAGAGTTTGCTCTTTTTTAGATTTCAAAGAAGTTTAGGTTTTCTTCTTCGCGGGTATGGGAAGAATGGTTATAGAGCGACTCACTTTTTCATTTAGATAAAAGGGAGAACGCTAAAAAATAAGGGAGGACTACTATAAGACAATGAATTGGTATGAGAAACTGAGCGAATATTTTCCGGTGGAGGAAATGAAATCAAAGGACCATATTGAGGCACTTCTAAGTGAACAAGGAGATATTTATCACAAAGATGAAAGTTCAAACCACGTTTTAATGTATGTGGAATTTGATGAGTTTTTATTTATTGATTATTTATTCGTATCAGGTAAAGCAAGAGGGCAAGGTCTTGGTAATAAACTCCTTGATAAACTCAAAGATAAAAGAAAACCAATCATTCTAGAAGTGGAACCCGTTGATGAAGATGATCATGACACAGAAAAACGACTGCGTTTCTACAAGAGAGCAGGTTTTAAACATGCTCGTTCAATTGGATATCGTCGCCGTTCCCTCGCTACAAATGAAGTGAATACAATGGAGATTCTATATTGGTCACCTAATGAAGAAACAGAAGAAGATATTTTAGAGCATATGAAAAGAACGTATGAGACGATTCATACGTATAAAGATAAACAATGGTATGGCAGATCTTATCTGAATGCTGATGAAGTATTAAAGCTTCGTGAAGAAGAACATGATAATATTTTAGATGATTTATAAAAAAGACAGGATGAATATTCATCCTGTCTTTTCTTTTTTCTTTATCCTTCTTTGTTCGAACATATAGTATAAAGTCGGAATGAAAATGAGCGTAATAAAAGTAGAAACTGTAAGCCCAAATATAATGACAATTGCCATTGGACGCTGGATTTCTGTGCCTTCTCCAATCCCGAACATAAGGGGAAGAAGGCCAAGAACAGATGTTAGAGCCGTCATCATAATAGGACGGAGTCTTGTAGGACCAGCGAGTAAAATGGCTTCTTTGGCATCGTATCCTTCTTCTCTGAGCTGCTTTAAATAGTCTATAAGCACAATGGCATTATTAACAACAATGCCTGTCAAAATAAGAATTCCAACAAGAGAACCAACGCCAAGCGGTTCATTTGTGATTAAGAGCCCAAGAATAATCCCAATGAATGTTAATGGAACGGAAAACATAATTAAAAAAGGATGAAAAAACGATTCAAACTGAGCAGCCATTACCATATAAACAAGTACAACGGCAAGCGCAAGGGCAAGAGATAATTTATAAAAAGCATCATTCATTTGTTCATTTTGTCCGCCAAAGGTTACTTTGTATTGATCATTTGGTAACGGTAAGTTTTCTTTCAATGTTTTTTCAATATCTTTCGTAATTGTACCGAGATCCCGATTAAGAATATCGGCATTCACCGTAATTTCTCTTACTCTGTCACTTCTTGTAATTTGAGAAGGACCTGTATCTCTTGAAATGGATGCAACGGCTTTTAAAGGAATAGATGTCCCCACTTGTGTTTGAATGGTAAGATTCTCAAGCTCCTCTGTTGAGGAAATGTACTTTTCGTCTACGAGAAGGCGAACATCAAGCTCTTCACCAACGTCTCCTGAAAGTTTTGTTGCAACAAGACCTTTAGTGGCGTCTGAGACTGTTTGAGCAACAGAGGCATTACCAATTCCATATTGAGCTGCTTTATCACGATTAACAGAAATACTAACTTCAGGATTTCCTTCTTCATAATTTGCTTTTGGTTCTCTTATTCCATCTACTTTTGAAATAAGGTTAATTGTTTGATCTGAAAGGCTTCGCAATGTTTCAAGATTAGGACCTGATATTTTCAAAGAAATAGGATTAGCAGAAAAACCAGAAGTACCAGAGGAAACCGTAATATCTGCGTTTGGGATGCTTTTTAACTTCTGACGAATGTCCTCTGCAATTTCTAAATCGGTTCTTGAACGATTTTCGATATCTGTTAATAAAACGCTATAATTTGCTTCATTATTGCTATTTCTGCCCCCCATTGAAAAGCTGCTGCTGCCACCAATCGTAACGTACGTGTTCGCAATTTCTTCAACAGGTCTTATTTTCTCATTAATTTCCTTTACTTTTCGGTACGTTTTCTCAACTGTACTTCCAGGAGAAAGTTCAGCCTCAATAGACAGATAGCTTTGATCTTGTGAGGGTAAAAACTCTGTGCCAATAAAAGGTACTCCTGCAAAGGAAAGAAGAAAAAGAACAATAACAACACCGACCGTTTTTTTCGGATGTTTTAACGAAGCGGAAAGCAGTGCTTTATAGCGATTGTTGAATTTATCGAAGACACTTTTTTTCTCCTTCTCCTTTAACTTTAGAATTAGAGAAGAAAGAAGAGGAACGATAATAAGGGCTGTAAATAGAGCAGCAAACTGAGAGTATGAAACAACAAGAGCAAGAGGTTTAAAGAGTTGAGCAGCAAGGCCATCGACAAAGATAATCGGTAAAAATACAACAACGCTTGTAAGAGTAGAAGCAATAATTGCCTGTCCAACTTGATTGGTACCTTTTATAGCGGCGTCTTTTTTTCCTTCTCCTTCTTGTCTTAAACGATAAATGTTCTCCAAAATAACAATGGCATTATCAACCATCATTCCGACACCTAAGGCAAGCCCACCAAGCGTCAATAAATTGAGTGTTTGGTTACTGAAATACATAAAAATAAATGTTGTCATAATGGACAGTGGAATCGCTAAGGAAATAATCATTGTACTTCTAAAGTTTCGCAAAAATAGAAAAAGAACGAAAGCAGCAAGTAAACTTCCTACGATCATATTGCTTGATACAGCAGAAATGGATTGGTTAATAAACATACTTTGATCGAAGATGGTCTGAATCTTAATGTTGCTTGGAAGCTCTTCTTTCAACTTTTCTATCTCATTATGAATATTCTTAGCAACTTGCACTGTATTTGTTCCGGACTGTTTTAAAATAGAAAGGCCAACAGCATCTTTTCCATTTAAATAACTTAATCCATTTTCTCTTTGTTCTTTTTGCTCTATTTCTACTAAGTCGTTTAAAAGAACAGTTCCTTTCCTAGTTGGAATGGGAAGCATTTCTAAATCATTTAAAGAGCCAAACTTACCTGTAATGCGAATTGGCAGTGTTTCTTGGTCATCTTCTACATTTCCGCCAGGTAAATCAATATTCTCTGACCCAATGATTTCTTGTAGATTCTTCAATGTGATGCCGTAAGAAAGTAGCTTTTGCGGATTTGTAATAAGTTGAACTTCTTGTTCTGGTCCACCTTCAATAGAAGTTGAGGCAATTCCATCGAGCCGGTCAACCGCTGTCTTTACTTCCTTTTGGGCTACTTCTTTTGCGTTTTCAATATTTCCCTTTGTATCTGTTACAGCAAGCTGCATAATGGGAAGGTCACTTGGGTTAAAGCGAAGTACTTTTGGTGTTTGGACGCCGTCTGGCAAAACATCACGAACAGCATCAATTTGTTCTCTCATTTTTAGAGTGGCAAAATCCATATCTGTTCCCCAATTGAACTGAACAAGAACAAGAGCACCGCCATTTTGAGAAACAGAAGAAACTTTTTCGATATTTGGAATGGTCCCCATTGCTCCTTCAATTGGTTGGGCGAGTAAATTTTCTACTTCTGTTGGACTTGCTCCATCATATGTAGCTGTTACAACGGCTGTAGGAAACGTAAGCTCAGGAAATAAATCAATAGACATGTTTTTAACGCTAACACTGCCAAGGATAATAAGAAAGAAAATAACCATTGACATAGCAATAGGACGAAGAACAGAGAATTGGACAATTTTCATGAAACGTCTCCTTTAATCACTTCTATATCACTGGTGTCTTTTACATCTTCTTTTCCTTCAATAATTACAAGGTCTCCTTTTTTTAGCCCTTTTTTCACTTCATATGCATTATTACTTTTTATGCCAAGTTCAATTTCTCTTCGTTGTGCTTTATCATCATTTACAACATAAACGTATGGTTTAGATTTGTTATAAAGCAAAGCTTCTACTGGAACTGTAAGAGCATCGTGGACTTCTTGAACAGAAACTGAAGCAGAAACTCGAACACCACCTTTAATAGCACCGTTTTCATTTTGTACAGAAATGGAAGCAGGAAATAGGCCTGTCTCTGGATTTGCTGTTGGAGAAATGCTTGTAACCGTCGCTCGGTAGTTTTCTTTAATTCCCTCAAAGGAAAGGGTGGCATTCATATTCGGTTTTATTTCTGCTACTTCATAGCTGTTCAGCTGAAAGGTTGCCTTTATTGTATCCTGATTCACAATGACAGCAGCGGGAGAATTTGGTGAAAGCGGACTTCCTTCTACAGCTGCAATATCTGCAACTTGTCCACTGAAAGGAGCGTGAAGTACAGTGTTTTCAACCGCTGTCTCAGCTTCACCAACCGCTGCTTGAGCTTGTTGTTTTTGTAGATTCAACGTTTCTGCCGGGACAGTTGCTGTTTGGTTTTCTAGAATCTTTTGAGAAAGTTGAGCTTGAGTTACCACTACTTCTAGTCCTTTTGCTAAAGCTTCTTGTTGTACTTTTTCTCCTTGCTCCATTCCCTCTAACAGAGATTTAGAAGCAGAAATAGAGGTTTGCAAATCTTTACGAAGCTTTTGAACTTCAGCACCAACGTCTTCATTTTTGGTTTCATTTAAGGTGGAATCAATAGATGATAATGTATCCGAGGCTGTATTAAGCTGTTGCTGAGCTTTTGTATTGTTAAGCGTAATAAGCACATCTCCTTTTTCTACGCTATCGCCCACTTTAACATGAACTTTTTCCACAGGAAGGGGGAGAGAGGTTACAATAGGAGCCTGTTTGGCAGGCATAGCTACGCCTGATAGTTCCATTATCCCTGATATATCTTGTTCTTTTACTTTGGCTGTTTGAATGGGAATGGCTGTTTTCTCATTATTATCAGTTGTAATTTCTTTTGGAGCACAAGCAGCTAAAGTAAGAATACTGGTTATTAACCATAACTTACGCATATGTTCACCGCCTTGATGAGTTTATGTAGTATCTCTTCATAAATAAGTGAAATCATATTTAACGTGCGCTCTTTTTCAACTTTTATAACGAAAAGAGAGGAATATTCCTTCAAGTAAGCCAAATTTTACAGGAGAATTTCCTTTTTAAGAAAAGAAAAATAATTTGTTCAAAAAGTTGTCACGAATATTTATCAAGAACATGAAACCCCTTATGACGTTTATTCGTATATTAGGTGTGGTAAAAAAAAAGGAAGCACAAGAAAAATTCGAAAAAGTATACCATTAAGGTCAGATTTATTGTATAATACTGATAGAGATTCTCAATTTAAACTTATTTTAAATTAGTATCTATTTTAAATAAGTATTATACAAACTATGCTATTTTTAGTATACAGAAAAGAACCGCTTCCATCATGTTTGAAGTGTTTATGATTTTATTCCAATGAGGAGGAATGAAAGAATGGTTACACTATATACTTCACCAAGTTGTACTTCATGTCGAAAAGCAAGAGCGTGGTTAGAGGAAAATGATATTGCTTATACAGAACGTAACATTTTTTCAGAGCCATTGTCTATTGATGAGATTAAAGAAGTTCTACGTATGACTGAGGACGGAACAGATGAAATTATTTCAACTCGTTCTAAAACGTTCCAAAAGCTGAACGTTCAGCTCGATGCAATGCCATTAAAAGATTTATACAGTCTAATTAAAGACAACCCTGGTTTATTGCGTCGCCCAATTATTCTTGATGAAAAACGCCTGCAAGTTGGGTATAACGAAGATGAGATTCGTCGTTTCTTACCAAGAAAAGTTCGTACATTTCAACTACGTGAAGCACAAAAATTGGTTAACGAATAAGAAACATATTTCTTTCTATAAAAAAAGTGGCTTAACAATAAGTTAAGCCACTTTTTTTCGATTTGTCTTTTTTTGATTGAAAATAAACCCAATTGCAACAACAAATACAACAAGCAGTGTTGGAACAATGTAGAGAGTTGACGAGGAGTGAAAGAAAAAAGCAAGCTTTTCTTCGTGGGTGATCATTTTACCTGCTGTAAACGCAAGGATACCAGAACCAACGTATACAAGAAAAGAAAATTGCTCCATTAAATAAAGAACTATTTTGCTTCCCCAGACAATAATTGGAACTGAAACAAGCAAGCCAATGACAACAAATGTTAAGTTTCCGTGTGCAGCTCCAGCGACAGCTAGTACATTATCAAGACCCATTACAATGTCCGCAAAAACAATCGTTTTGATGGCTGCAAAAATGGACACACTAGCCTTAATATGTTGTTCTTCTTCTTCTTGGATCAGTAGCTTAATGGCAATGCTTATGAGCAAAATACCACCAGCGAACTGTAAATAAGGGATAGTAAGCAAATAGACAGCAACCATCGTCAGAAGAATGCGCACTATAATGGCAAGGCCTGTACCAAGTACAATCGCTTTATTGCGCTGATTTTCTGGTAAGTTGCGGCAAGCAAGAGCAATAACAATGGCATTATCGCCTCCAAGTACAATGTCAATGCCGATAATCATTAAAATAATGGTGAGCGCTTCAAGTTCCAATTTGACATCCTCCCATCTTCATTATCTAAATATATTCAAAAAAGTCTCAAGCTTGTCTGTTATTTTCTAATTGAAGAAAAAAAGTGATATGAAAGTCTTCCCAAACATTTTATTTTCTTTCTGAGGTATTTTGTCATACAATGAAGATATAATTTACCGTAGTAATGAATATCTACAGTGAGAGCAGAAGTTTTTAGTACCGAAGTCTTCCACTTCTATTCAAAGTCCTTTTAGGGAAACTAATGATAAGATTTAAAAAGGGAGAGAGGAAGAAACTTTACGAAAAACGTGTTCTAGTGTAGAATATGTCCAACGCAAAGCAAAGAGCTGATGTGAATTGCTGATCTATAACGTTTTTCGGAGCGGTTAGGAATGACTGTAAGTGGGTAAAAGAAATATAAAAAAGGGGTCATATCGTCCCTTCAGAAACAGGTCAAATGCCTTGTAATGAAAACGAGAAGGGAGAGAGCTACGAATGGAAATAGAACGCATAAATGAAAATACAGTAAAATTTTACGTTTCCTATATTGATATAGAAGAAAGAGGCTTCGATCGAAATGAAATTTGGTTTAGTCGCGAACGAAGTGAAGAACTCTTTTGGGATATGATGGATGAAGTTCATCACAAAGAGGAGTTTACAATTGAAGGTCCTCTTTGGATTCAAGTGCAAGCAATGGATAAAGGAATCGAGGTTGTCGTTACAAGAGCAAGCCTTTCTAAAGATGGTCAAAAATTTGAAGTCCCTGTTGGGGAAGACAAAAAAATTGATATTCCTGTTGATGAAAAACTGGAATCCTTGCTTGATGATCATAATATAAGTGAAGTTGCTGAAGATGAAGATGATGAAGAATCCCTTCAGTTTGTTCTTCATTTTAAAGATTTTGAAGATCTAATTTCTTTAAGTCATCGTATTCAGCTTCCTGAGATTCCGAACAATTTATATGCTTTCGAAAATCGTTACTACTTATACGTAGAGTTTTTCAACTGCCAAGATGACATTGAGAAGTTAGATGATATTCTTAGCATTTTGCTTGAATATAGTGAAGAATCAAGAACAACTGTTCATCATCTTGAAGAGTACGGTAAGCTTGTCATGAAAGAGAATGCACTAGAAGAAGTAAAAAAACATTTCCCACTTCTTGCAAATTCTTAACTTTTAGTTTTGAGCTTGAAGGTTGTGCGATATATATAATATGTGGAGAATGAGTCGTTGCCTTATTGTGGTAACGGCTTTCTGTTTTTTCACAATATAAAATGAAATAGGTGCATATTTGTTGAAGAACGGAATTAAGCTTATTTTATTTGTTGTTGTTACCGTCTCCTTCGTTCTATTAACTGAACATTTATGGAACAGTACACTGCTTGGCATCTTGAGCATTCTTATGACAATAAGCGTTATCTTCATTAGCATCCTTATTTCTTTAGAAAATCGCCATCCTAACCAGACGCTTACATGGCTCGTTGTTCTTGGAAGTTTTCCGCTTTTTGGCTTCATTTTTTATATATTTTTTGGACGCAACGTTCGGAAACGAAGACTTTTCGAGAAGAAAGGGAAATTAGATGAAAAAGTCCTCAAAGAACAAGAGGGAGAACTATTTAAAGATGTTCAACATCCGTTTAATCAGCACGAAAAACGATTGTTCCATCTTGCTCATAATGTTGGGAAAAGCCCAATTTCTTTCAAAACCGAAACAGAGACATTAACAAATGGAACAGAAACGTTTGCTGCCATTATGAACGTTTTGTATAGTGCAAGACATCACATTCATTTAGAATATTATATTGTAAGAAGTGATAAGTTAGGAAATCAGATTAAAGAAATTCTCATTGAAAAAGCTTTGCAAGGTGTGAAAGTTCGTTTTTTATATGATGCAGTAGGAAGTTTTAAACTGAAAAAAAAGTATATAAAAGAGCTTGTAAAGGCAGGAGTAGAAATGGTTCCTTTTCTGCCTGTTACTTTCCCGTTGCTAACAAGCAAAGTGAATTTTAGAAACCATCGTAAGTTAATTATTGTAGACGGCTCTATTGGTTTTGTTGGTGGATTGAATATTGGAGAGGAGTATCTTGGACATAGCAGGCATTTTGGATTTTGGCGTGACACCCATTTGAAAATAAGAGGAGAAGGTGTTCGTTCTCTTCAGCTAACCTTTTTACAGGACTGGTATTACATGACAGGAGAGGATTTGCTGAACTCTATGTATCTTTTTTCAACGCTTCCTGATGTAAAAAAAGACGGTGGCGTCCAAATTATTGCTGGAGGTCCTGATAGGGAATTTCAAGTGATTAAGCATCTTTTTTTCTCTATGATTACGACAGCAAGAGAGTCTGTTTGGATTGCATCTCCTTATTTTATTCCTGATGAAGATATTGTGACTGCTTTAAAAGTCGCTTCTTTGAGCGGTGTTGATGTGCGAATTTTAACTCCGAAACGGCCTGATAAAAAGATTGTTTTTTATGCTTCCCGATCTTACTTTCCTGAGTTGATGGGAGCAGGAGTAAAAATATATGAATATGAGAAAGGTTTTTTACACAGCAAAATTATTATCGTAGATCATGAAATAGCTTCCATTGGTACAGCTAATATGGATATGAGGAGCTTTCATCTGAATTTCGAAGTTAATGCTTTTCTTTATAAAACGGGAAGCACCCAGAAACTTGTGTATGCTTTTTTAGAAGATTTTGAGGATGCGAATCATCTAGAAAGTAAGCAGTTTGCTCAAAGGCCTTTAGCCATTCGTCTTATAGAATCAGCGTGTAGACTTTTATCTCCTCTTTTATAAAGTTCTCTTATTGAGAACTTTTTTTATGGGAAAAAGGATTTTAGAAAACGTTGTCGAATTATGACTCGTACTCTGAAAAACTAAGAAGGGGAGGTTTTTGAATTTTGCTTGTTGCTCAAACTGAAACAGGTCAAAAGATTGCTTTGTTAGAACGCTATTCGTCTGATTATTATCAAACGCTAAAGGAAACAAAATTTTACTGTCCAATTTGTAAAGGAAAGCTCATATTGAAAGTAGGGATAAAAAACATTGCTCACTTTGCTCACGAACCGAAGTCCTCATGTGCCTTCGAATATGAAAGGGAAACACCTTATCATTTAGAGGGGAAAAAAGGCCTCTACAGATGGCTCGAAAAACAAACAAAAGTAAAGATGGAAGAATATTTGCCTTCTATATCGCAGCGCCCTGATCTTTTTTTACCTGATTCTCATATAGCTATTGAATTTCAATGTTCAGCTCTTTCACTTGAAGCATTTCGAAAGCGCAATAAAGGCTATTCCCGTTTAAATATTACGCCTCTTTGGATCTTAAGTGCTGAACGTTTTAGAAGAAGTGCAAAAGGAAGTCTGAAGATATCGTATAATGAATGGAAGTTCCTTCAATATCCCGTCTCTCATTTATCTCCCTATCTCCTCTATTATTGTCCGAATTTTTCCCGTTTTACTATCGTTAGCGATATTATAGCTTTCTCCCCGACATCTGTATTTGCTACTGTTTCTTACTACAGCACAGCCTCCTTATCTCTCCATTCTCTTTTTCACCTTCGTTACTCAAAAGCTTCTTTCTTCGTACCTTGGGTTATTAAAAAAGGAGGATGGAGAATGAAATACGCCTTATATCCTAGAAATCCGTACACCCCTCTTTTAAAGCTTCTCTATACTCATCATATTCCTCCTTCTCATTTTCCTAGTGAAGCCGGTCTGCCTGTGAAAAACGGCTATTTCATTGAGAGCCATTCTTGTGTGTGGCAACTTTATATATTACTTGATCATTTTCTACCTCAAAAAAGAAATAGTATCATCCACTATGAAACCATTCTCAAGCAGTTTAAAAGAAGGATACAAAATCGACATGTAAAATTAAGAGAACTTCCAATGGTAACAAAAGGAAGCTTTGAAGACGCTTTGAAAGAATATTTAAGGTTGCTTATTACTGTTGGATTTATTACTGAAATAGAATCCAATCGCTTTTTAATCAACAGAGTGTGGACAACAATGCCTATACACAAGCATCCAATTGATGGGGACTATCAAATTATGAATAAACTCCAACTCAAACAGCAAAAAGGATGACAGCATAGAAAGAAAACGATACGATAAAAGGATAGGAAAAACATCCCTATGTTTGAAAAAAAGCAGGGAAGCATAGAATAAACAAAGAATTTATAAAGAAGTAGTAAATTTTTTAACAACTAACTTTGAACAATTAAGATATGGAGGGAAAATGATGACAGAACAAACTAAAAAACTACCAGCACGCAGCGAAATTCCTGAGAAGGATACGTGGAGACTAGAAGATATTTTTGCAACAGATAAAGAATGGGAAAAAGAATTTGATGAAGTAAAAGAACTTATCCCATCTGTTACAGCTTATGCGGGTAAATTAGGAGAGTCATCAGAGAACCTATATAATGCTTTAAAAACACAAGATGATGTAACACTAAGAGTAGAGAAACTGTACGCATATGCACATATGCGCTACGATCAAGATACAACAAACAGTTTTTATCAAGGATTAAATGACAGAATACAAAATTTATACACGCAAGTAGCAAGTGCCTTGTCATTTATGACACCCGAAATTTTAGCTATTGAAGAAGAGAAAATTTCTTCTTTTTTAGAAGAGAATGAAGCATTGCGTCTTTATAAACATGCTTTAGAAGAAATAACAAGACAGCGTCCACATGTTTTATCCGCTGAAGAAGAAGCATTACTAGCTAAAGCAGGAGACGTTTTAGGGGCTTCAAGCACAACATTTGGAATGCTGAATAATGCGGATCTAGAGTTTCCAACGATTAAAGATGAAGAAGGAAACGAAGTAGAAGTAACACATGGCCGCTATACAAGATTTTTAGAAAGTGAAGATCGTCGTGTTCGAAAAGAAGCATTTTCAGCAATGTATGATACATACGGGAAATTTAAAAATACGTTTGCAAGCACGCTATCTGGGACAGTAAAACGTGATAATTTCAATGCGCTTGTTCGTCATTATGAGTCAGCTCGTCAAGCAGCTCTTAGTGCAAATAATATACCGGAAGAAGTATACGATAATTTAGTAACGACAATTAATAAGCATCTTCCGCTTCTTCATCGCTATACAAAGCTTCGTAAAAAAGTGTTAAACGTTGACGAGCTTCATATGTATGATTTGTATACTCCGCTTGTCAAAGACGTCAACATGAAAGTAACATATGAAGAAGCAAAAGAATATACATTAAAAGGCCTTGAACCTCTTGGAGAAGAGTATAAAAGCGTACTTGAAGAAGGATTTAACAATCGTTGGGTTGATGTGCATGAAAACAAAGGAAAACGCAGTGGAGCCTATTCTTCTGGTTCATATGGAACAAACCCTTATGTACTCATGAACTGGCAAGACAATGTGAACAATTTATTTACTTTAGCACACGAATTTGGCCATTCTGTGCATAGTTACTATACAAGAAAAACGCAACCATATCCTTATGGAGATTACTCCATCTTCGTAGCAGAAGTTGCCTCAACAACAAATGAAGCACTTTTAAATGAGTACTTATTAGAGAATTTAGAAGATGAAAAACAAAAACAGTATGTGTTAAACCACTATTTAGAAGGATTCCGTGCAACTGTATTCCGTCAAACAATGTTCGCAGAATTTGAGCATGATATTCATGTGAAGGCGCAAAATGGTGAACCGTTAACACCTGAACTTCTTTCTAAAACATACTATGATTTGAATAAGAAGTATTTTGGGGAAGATATGGTTATTGATGAAGACATTAGTTTAGAATGGGCACGTATTCCTCATTTTTACTATAATTACTACGTTTATCAATATGCGACAGGTTTTAGTGCTGCAACAGCTTTAAGTAAACAGATATTAGAAGAAGGAGAGCCAGCTGTTGAACGCTATCTAGAGTTCTTAAAGGCTGGAAGCTCTGATTATCCAATTAACGTATTGAAAAAAGCAGGCGTAGATATGACAAGTGCAAAACCAATTGAAGAAGCTTTAAAAGTATTTGAAGAAAAACTTGATGAAATGGAAAAACTTCTAAATCAATAAGAAGAAAGGCAGGAGCTTATTTCCTGCCTTTTTCTATTTGAATCCCGAAAAGCGCTTCCGGTTATTAAGATAGGAGAAGAAAGCTAAAATAACAAGGAAAAAAAGTGGAGCAGCAATAAGTAAAGAAACAAGGTTTAATAAAGAAAGACCATAGAACAGGAACGAACAAAAGGCCGTGAAAAAAAGCAAAAGTGGATAAAGTTTTTTCATATTTTTCTCCTTTCTGTACTTTTGCTTCTATATATATGAAAAAGAAATCATAACATCCGTATTAAAAAGTTTGACAAAAATGTGAAATGAAATACAAAGTACTTGTCAGCACTAGATAACGTTTGTTATATTATAGATGTGAAATTAATCACAAACATATACCCCTTTGTTTGACCGTGAAAAATTTCTCCCATCCCCTTGTTGTCTTAATGACAACGAGAAAGACCCAGCAAATTTGCTGGGTCTTTCTTTTGTTTAAAAAAGATATAAGGACTGTTTTAGATGATTAAATAATATAGCGCCAAAATGTTCCATGTTTGACAGGGACTTTTTCAACACGCTGTTGAAGCTGAAATTTTTTAAGTACTTTTTCAGCTTGTTCGATTGATAAATCATAAACAACTGCAACTTCTTTTGTTGCCACAAATGTATAATATTCTAAAAAGATTTCAAGCGGTGGCAGTGGCGAAGGATCTGGCACTTCTTTTAACATTTCAAATAAAATGTTTTTAAATAATTCATAATCATAGTATCCAGAAACTTTAATTCCTTCATCCTCAATATTCTCGTTAAAGAAAACAAGTGTTGGACTTTGATCAACGTCCATTTCATACATAATCTTTGCATCACATTGGAAAGCTTTTGCAGAGCTTTCACTGAATAAGTCTTTTTTAAATTCTTCGACATCAAGTCCTACTTGTGCGGCAAGGTCAAGCAGTACATCTGGGTCTGTAACATTTTGTTTTTCAAGAAAAAGCGTTTCCTGCATTGCTCTTAAAAAACGAATGCCATGCTGTTTTCCTTGAAGCCATGCTGATTTAATAGCAATTGAAGCTGCGTGTGGAGTAGAGATTGGATTCTCTAGCCACAAGCTTCCATCACAGGACATTCCAGAGCGACTTCCTGTTTTTTCCCAAACTTGCGCCATTTTTTCAGGCTTTGCTTTTTTTAACGTATTCAGACTCGTTAACTGAGCAGATAAAACATGTTTAAGACTAAAATACTCTCCGTATTCAATTTGAAGTTTTTTAACAATCGGCTCAAGTGCCCAACATTCTGGACAAAGTGGATCAACAAAAAAGTAGACTTCGACCGGCTTTTTGTTTGATCCTCTGCAAAGGTGTTGTAAAGAGAACGCCTTTCTTTTTTCACATTGTTTATTGTTCAAGGTAATACGCCTTCTTCATCTGGAGTATTCACCATGTGCTGGGCAGTGAGCGTGAGCCGATGAAAAATTTGGGTTCGCAACATACCATCAAGTTCTACTTCATCCATTGCGTCACTCATACAGGAGAGCCAAGCCTTTGCTCGCGCTGGCGTGATTTCAAAAGGCAAATGTCGAGCCCTTAACATTGGATGTCCATGTTCGTTTGTGTAATCGGAAGGCCCTCCTAAATACTGTGTTAAAAACTGTTTTTGTTTTCGAGCTGTTTCAGTTAAATCGTCTGGAAAAATTGGAGCTAAGTCTGGATGATTTCCTACTCTCTTATAAAAAGCTTCTACAAGGTCAGAAATCATGTGTTCACCCCCGATAGCTTCATAAGGCGTCATATCTCTTTTTTCCATTGTCATAACTCCTTTATAAAAAATCTCTATTCAAACATAAAATTGTGAATAAATTCAAAATAGCTTTGTTTAGGTTATATCCGCTTTCGTTAATATATTGCCAAAAACTTAATGATTCTACTATAGCAATAACAGTCAGAAACAACGGTTTACTTTGTTATATTGTAGCAGTCGTCTCTCTTTAACTCAAACTATCCGCCTATAAGCATCATGCAAAAAAAAGCTCCTGTCTTAGACAGGAAGCCTTTATACTTGATAATAACCCATTACTTTTTTCACATATTCTTTTGTTTCAGTAAAAGGAGGAATTCCTCCATATTTGTCTACATTTCCAGGTCCTGCATTATAGGCAGCAAGAGCAAGGGAGACATCTCCATCGTATTTCTCAAGCATCTTTTTCAAATATTTTGTGCCTCCTCTTATGTTTTCAAGAGGGTTTAAAGGATTTAGTACACCTAGACGTTGTGCTGTAGCTGGCATAAGCTGCATAAGACCTAATGCTCCTACGCCGCTCTTAGCATCTTTTTTAAAATTAGATTCTTGCGTAATGACGGCTTTGATGAGTTTAGCATCTACTCCAAATTCTTCGCTCGCTTTATGAATAAGGTCCATAAATGGCGTATCGCTTTTTTCTGACGCTTGTACAGATGGGCTCATCACACTTGGAGGAGAGGAAAGTGTAAGCTGATTCTGCAAAAAGGCAGTGCGAGATGAACTTTTTTCCGCTTCAGATGATGAAGCGGATGTCAGCAATACATCACTAAGGATCGATGAAAATAGAGAGTTTAAAGATGATTCATTTGCGGGTAGTTTATTAGATGTCATCGTTTGAAAAGCCTGAAGCTGCAGAAGTGCTAAATAAGATTGAATATCATTCATCATGCTCTCCTAGTTGCTTATATTTTAAGTTGAAAAAACGCTGGATTTTATTGTTCGTTTCTCGTATCGGAATATGAAAACGGTTGAGAAGCTCTAGGAATGCTTTTTTTCCACTTTCCTCATTTTTTACTTCATATTCGAGTTCAAAATCTTCATGATTAAGGTATGTACTATGATCTAAAACAAGCAGTCCGTCCCTATAAGGAACCTCCGCTCTTTTTGTTGTAAGACTGCCAAATAAGTTAACCTTTCTTACTTCAATACCAAGTGTTTTGATTTGTTTTTCCATTGAAGAAGGAAGAGGGCATTCTCCTTTTAATAAACGAGTTGTTTCCTCCTTTGTCAGCGTTTCATGCGTTTCAAGAAGACCAACTTTACTTGGCTGTTTAAGTGTCAAAACATAGCGATCATTTTTAGATCGTATCCGAAGAGCAGCTCGTTTTTCTTTAATATCAAAATTTGGAGTATCAAAATAATAGTTTGTTTGTTCTTTAAACTGACTGTTGTCTATATGAAAAGCATCCATAAGCTTGTGAAATTCAGTAGAAGTTAATAAATTTTTAAATTCAATCTCAATTTCTTGTTTCATCATATATTTCCTTTCCTTGTAAAAAAAATAATATCTTTTCTATTATTCCATGTTTTAAAAGTAAACTCAATTGTCTCTTTTTTTTCTTTATTAAGTACCTTTCTTTACTAGCATGACTTCTCTACGAATTTTAGCTTTAATATGGTAAAATGAAGGCGGGTAATTCAGAGATTTTAGTCTAAATATACATAATATGCTCATTTATTGTTGAAGGGAGATTTACTGCTATGTCAAACAGAATCGAAGTAAATGGTACGGAATGGAAAGAGGGACGCCTATATATTAAAACAGAAGCGTTAAATCAAAACATCGAAACAATAGAAGATACAGGTCAAATGATTGTGGATTCTGATAATTTATCTTTCATTTATATTATAGATGTAAACGAAGCGTTTGTTTATGTTAGTATTACGGAGTCATACTGGAATAACATTAAGGAAGCGAAAGAAAATAACGCCAATGTTGTAGCTCTTGTAGGCGAACATGAAGTACAACTTGAAAATATTTTCACAGAATTAGAAGACCTTGTAGAAAACATCGAAGGAAACTCTAACTATGGAGAAGAATTTATGGGTTCTGTTGAAAAAATATTTTTAAATAAAGCTTAAAAGAGCACATATTTTCTTGAACAAAATTGGTGGTGTAAATCAGTATGTTAAAACATTGGGATTTATTTTTAGCTCCTTATAAACAAGCGGTTGAAGAATTAAAAGTAAAATTAAAAGGAATGAGATCTCAGTATGAGTTGAAATCAACTCATTCTCCGATTGAATTTGTAACAGGTCGGGTGAAGCCGATTCCGAGTGTCCTTGATAAAGCAGCAAGAAAAGGGATTCCGCTAGATCGTTTAGAAGAAGAAATGCAGGATATCGCGGGGCTACGTATGATGTGTCAGTTTGTCGATGACATTCCCTCTGTTGTAGAAATTTTAAAAGAACGAAACGATTTTGAAGTTGTAGAAGAAAGAAACTATATTACAGAGAAGAAGGAAAGCGGCTATCGTTCTTACCATGTTGTATTACGCTATCCTGTTCAAACGATCGAAGGCGAGAAAAAAATTCTCGTCGAAATTCAGATTAGAACGCTTGCGATGAATTTTTGGGCAACAATTGAACATTCGTTGAACTACAAATATAGCGGCAACTTTCCAAAAGAAATTAAAGAGCGTTTACAACGCGCTTCAGAAGCAGCTTTTCAACTTGACGAAGAGATGTCTAAAATAAGGGAAGAAATCCAAGAAGCCCAAGTTATGTTTTCACGAAAGAAAGAAAAATAGCAATCAATGGAGGGAGCCACAATTGAAATTTGTAGTAACGTCAAAAGGTGATGAAACATCGAATACGCTCGCACAAAAAATGCGTACATATTTGCTTGATTTTAATTTAGAGTATGATGAAACACATCCAGATATTGTTATCTCAGTTGGAGGAGATGGAACACTTCTCTATGCTTTTCACCGTTATCAGCATCGTTTAGATAAAACAGCTTTTGTTGGAGTTCATACAGGACATTTAGGCTTCTATGCGGATTGGAGACCGAAAGAGATTGAAAAGCTCGTTATTGCAATCGCTAAAACTCCGTTTCAAATTGTGGAATATCCCCTTGTTGAAGTCATTATTCGCTATTTAGGTGGAGGGAAAGAATCGCGCTATCTTGCTTTAAACGAGTGCACAATAAAAAGCGTTGAAGGTTCTTTAGTTGTAGACGTTGAAATTAAAGGGCAGCTCTTTGAAACGTTTCGAGGGGATGGTCTCTGTATTTCGACTCCTTCTGGAAGTACTGCTTATAATAAAGCATTGGGAGGAGCTATTCTTCATCCATCTCTTCAAGCTATCCAAGTTGCAGAGATGGCTTCTATCAATAATCGCGTATTCAGAACAATTGGTTCACCGCTCGTTTTGCCAGCTCATCATACAGGAATGTTCAAACCTGTGAATGACGTGGATTTTCAAATTACAATTGATCACCTGACGTTGCTTCATAAAGAAGTAAAGTCTATCCAATGTCGTGTGGCTCAAGAGAAAATTCGCTTTGCGCGCTTTCGTACATTTCCGTTTTGGCAAAGAGTACGAGATTCATTTGTTACAGAATAAAAGGAGGCAGCTTTATAAAAAGCTGCCTTTTTTGTATAGTTTATATAAAGCACGAGTTGCGTTTTCTTTTTTAAATAAGTGATAAAAAGTTTTTGGTCTATATTAAATAAAGGGGTAGAGATAATGGAAAAAAGGTTTACCCTTTCTTGGGAAATTTCAGCGCGCTATGATGGAACAATAACGAGAGACTTTTTAAAGGATCATTCCATCTCAAAAGCATCGCTTACAGCAATTAAATTTCAAGGTGGATTTATTAAGGTTAATAATCAAGATGAAACAGTACGATATATATTAAAAGAAGGTGACGTTTTAGAGGTAGCTTTTCCACTTGAAAAACGAAGTGAGAACATTAAAGCGGAGAAAATGCCCTTGGATATTCTATATGAAGATGAGCATTTTCTCATTGTTAATAAAAGAGCGGGTATTGCGACAATTCCTTCACGGGAACATCAATCAGGTACGTTGAGTAATGCGCTTTTGTACTATTACGTGCAGAACGATATTCATGCAACGCTACACTTTGTTAATCGACTTGATAAAGATACATCAGGACTTCTTGTTGTGGCAAAGCATAGATATAGTCATTACTTATTTTCAAAAGCGCAGCAAAGTCATAAAATCCATCGCTTTTATCAAGCATTTGTTCATGGTGTGCCTACAGAAGAAGGAACAGTATCTGCTTCAATTGGCAGAGCAGATGATAGCATTATTAAGAGAGAAGTTGTAGAGAATGGCCAGCATGCTGTAACTCATTACAAAGTGCTTGAACGCTTCAAAGATGCAGCTATTGTTGAGCTTTCTTTAGAAACGGGAAGGACGCATCAAATTCGCGTGCATATGAGCTATATCGGGCACCCTTTACTTGGAGATGATTTATACGGAGGTAAGCAAGGGAGAATGAACCGTCAAGCGCTTCACTGCTGTAAAATGGAATTTAAACATCCGTTTACAGGTCAATATTTATCATTTGTAGGAGAACTACCAGAAGATATGTTGAAATGTCAAAGAGAGCTTGCACAGTAAAGCAAGCTCTCTTTTTTTAGGAGAAAGTAGAGAATTTCTCTTCAACATATGGCATTGAGGAGGGAATAGAAATCGTTTCATATTGAGGGTATCGGAAAGCTGTGAGAGCTCCTCCAAACACTACTCCAGTATCAATGTTATATGTATTATTCACTTTTCGGACGTTTTTAACAGGTGTATGCCCATAGACAATAGTTGCTTTCCCTTCATAGTGCTGAGCCCAATCTCGACGAACTGGGGAGCCGTTTGGATGTACTTCCCCTGTGATGTCTCCATAAAGAACGAAGGTCTTTACATGATGACTATGTTTTCCAATATCTTTTTCCCGGATGCCAGCATGTGCAACAACTAATTTTCCTTTATTAAGCACAAGATAAAGAGGAGCTTTTTCATACAGTTTCATGAACTGTTCACGAACAAGCGACTGCTTGTCTTTTGAGAGAGATCTATATTCAGCAACAGTTGTTTCAAGGCCGTGGGTGATTTGTACTTTATTTCCTTTAAAGAACCGATAAAGTTTGTTGCAATGGTTACCAGGACAATAGAAAGCGGCCTTTTTGCTAACGAGTTTTGAAACGGTATCTATAACAGCTAAGGAATTTTTTCCTCGATCTGTTAAATCACCTAAAAATACGAGTTTCCTTCCTTCTGGATGGAGAGGGATATCGGTATTCCACTGGTAACCAAGTTCTTTTGTTAGAAGGACAAATTCATCATAGCAGCCATGAATATCACCGATTACATCAAATCCTTGCGCAGATTGTTTAACCATGTTATCATTCCTTTTTAAGTTTATCCGTAGTTGAATTTTAGAGGGTTTTCTTCTATATTTCTCTTCGATATGTAGTAATTCTAGAGGAAACGTTCGAAGTTTCTAGAACTTTTTCAACACATTTTATCATGTCCTATCCGTTTTTTTTCTACTCTAATATTAAAGGATAAAAACTAAAACAAAAGAGGGTACATTGATTTTATCGGAATACATGTATTGTCTAGCTTCTATAGATGAACAACTTCATGGAGGTGGGTTATGATGAATAATGAAAAAGCGCAAGAAAGAAAGGAGCAGACAGAGCTCATTTTGTTTCATTTACTTCATTTACGTGACATTGAAACATTTAGAGAAGAATTTCTGAATCTCCATTCTTATGATCAAGCTCAGTTTTATGAAGAGCTTAATGAAGAAGAACGCCTTATTTTATATGATTTCCTCTCACCAGAGGAAATGGCTTCAATCTTTGAAAGTATTGAAGTTTCAGAGGGAGAGTATAAGGAGCTTCTTGGCGAAATGATGCCGGACTTTGCAGCTAATATGTTAGCAGATATGTACGCTGATGATGCAGTTGACGTGTTAAATGAGCTTGATAAAGAACAAGTTGCAAGCTATTTAACGATTATGGATGATGAAGCAGCAGATGAAATTAAAGAACTTCTTCATTATGAAGAATCAACTGCCGGAAGTATTATGACAACAGAGTACGTAGCTATTTATGCAAACGAAACAGTAAGTTCAGCAATGAGAATTTTAAAAGAAAAAGCACCTGTTGCTGAAACTATTTATTATGTGTTCGTAATTGATGATGAGAAACGCCTTGTTGGAGTTATTTCTTTACGTGATCTTATTGTGGCAGAAGATGACACGTTAATTCGTGAAGTAATGAGCGAAAGAGTTGTAGCTGTTTCTGTTGCTGAAGATCAAGAAAAAGTAGCACGTACAATGCGGGACTACGATTTTTTAGCTCTTCCAGTTGTTGATTTTCAGCACCACCTCCTTGGAATTATTACCGTTGATGACGTAATGGACGTTATTGATGAAGAGGCATCTGATGACTATTCAAAGCTTGCCGGGATTTCAGACGTTGATGATACGATTCGAACTCCCTTCTCAGCGGCAAAGAAACGCTTGCCGTGGCTTGTCATCCTGCTCTTTTTGGGAATGTTAACAGCAAATCTCATTGGGCAGTTTGAAGAGACACTTGATAAAGTAGCAATACTTGCAGTCTTTATTCCCCTTATTGGTGGAATGGCTGGTAATACAGGAACACAGGCATTAGCAGTTGCTGTTAGAGGAATTGCAACAGGTGAAGCAGATAAGGAAAGCAAATGGAAACTTATCATCCGTGAAGGATTAACAGGGGTAATAACAGGAGGAAGCTGTGGAATCCTAGTCGTTTTTGTTGTTTATATATGGCAACACAGCTTCGTGTTAGGACTGCTTGTTGGAGCTTCTATTTTTGCGACTCTTATTGCAGCAACAATTGCAGGAGCGCTTGTTCCGATTATTATGCACAAATTTAAAATTGACCCTGCTGTTGCTTCAGGTCCGTTCATTACAACGGTAAATGACATTATAAGCGTACTTATTTATTTTGGGCTTGCAACAACGTTTATGAGTTATCTAACATCTTAAATTAAAGAAAGAAGGTGAAGAGACATGGCAGAAAATGCTTCAGTTGTTTCATTAGCTATTGTTGTTATCTGTGCTTTTTTAACTCCTATTTTGCTACATCGTTTCAGGTTAAGAGTGATTCCTGTTGTTGTAGCTGAAATTATCGTTGGTCTTATTATTGGAAAAAGTGGATTTGATGTTGTTCAACAAGACATGTGGCTTGAAACATTATCAACACTAGGATTTATCTTTTTAATGTTCTTAAGCGGAGTAGAAATAGATTTTTCTGCTTTCACTGGGGGCAAGCAAAAAGAGAAGCTTCCGAGTGGAAAAAATGCTCCAAATACGTTTATAGTTTCAACCTTGATTTTTGTAGGAGTTTTTATTCTTTCCCTTCTTCTTTCATACTTGTTTGTATGGATGGGGTTTATCGACAATGCATTCTTAATGACGCTTATTATTTCAACCATTTCCCTTGGTGTTGTAGTTCCAACCCTAAAAGACCGCCAAATTATGAAAACAAATATTGGGCAAATCATTTTACTTGTAGCTGTTATTGCTGACCTTGTTACAATGATTTTGCTTGCCGTTTTCGCTTCTCTTCATGAAGGTGGCGGAGGAAGCATGTGGCTTCTGCTTATTTTATTTGGCGCTGGTATTGTACTTTATATTTTTGGAAACTATTTCAAAAAGCGATCTTTTGTTGAATCCTTATCAACAGGGACGATTCAAATTGGAACCCGAGCTATCTTTACACTTATCATCGTTCTTGTTGGATTATCAGAATCTATTGGGGCAGAAAATATTTTAGGAGCATTTTTAGCAGGTGTTCTAGTTTCCTTATTGTCACCAAACCATGATATGGTACAGAAACTGGATTCCTTTGGATATGGCTTCTTAATTCCAATTTTCTTTGTAATGGTTGGAGTAGAGTTGAATTTAGGTGAGATGTTAAGTGATTCAAAAGTAATTATTCTTATCCCACTTCTTGTTATAGCTTTACTTATTTCAAAAATCATTCCAGTTTATCTATTAAAAAAATGGTACGATACAAAAACAGTATTTGCGGCTGGCTTCTTACTAACTTCAACTTTGTCTCTTGTTATTGCAGCTGCAAAAGTTGGTGAAAATCTAGGCGTTATTGATCAAAAAATGAGCGGAGCTCTGATTTTAGTTGCTGTTATTTCAAGTATCATCTCGCCCATTTTATTTGCTAAGTTGTTCCGTAATCCGTCTTCAGAAGATCCTAGCGTGCGTGTGAAGCTTATTGGAGCAAACCAGCTTACTTTACCTGTGACAAAAGAGCTTAGCCCACATGTATACGATGTTACATTATTTCATCCAGCACAGGAAAAAGTAGAAGATGAAACATCAAGTTCACTATTTGATATTGTTGAAATTGAAAGCTATGACATAGGAGACCTAAAGAAGCAAGATGTATTTGATACAGACATTCTTGTTGTGACATCTGGGAATGAGGAACGAAATGCAGATATTGCTCTTTATGCAAAAGAGATAGGTGTTGAGCGTGTTATTGCGCGAATTGAAACGCCAACTTTACAAGACAAAGTACGCGAACACGATGTTGACGTTTTTTCAGTATTAACTTCAACAACGTCGTTAATGAAAGCTCTTATCGAGTCACCAAGCTTAATTGGGATTTTAACAAATAGAGATACAGCTCTTTATCAAATTGACGTTCATAATCCAAAGTACATGAATATTCCACTTCGAAAATTTCCATTTACAGGAGATGTGATTTTTGTTCGGATTTTTAGAGGAAACGAGTCTCTTATTCCTCATGGAGACACTGAACTATTAAGAGATGATCGGATTATTGTCACGGGCTCTACAGAGTACGTAGAAGAATTAAAGCGAACACTGCAGTTTGGAAAGAGTTATTCAATCGAGAAGCCTGAACTTTAAGTTCAGGCTTTTTTTTTGATAAGCATTTGTTGAGAAGTGATAATGTGGTATACTGAAGATGATATTAGTACCTGATACTAATACTAACAATAAAAAATGTGAGGAGAATCTTCAATGAAAAGTTTATCCTTAGAAGGCCGTACATACGTAGTGATGGGGGTTGCTAATAAACGAAGCATTGCTTGGGCTATTGCACGTTCTTTACACGAAGCAGGTGCTCGCCTAGTTTTTACATATGCAGGAGAACGTCTTGAAAAGAATGTTCAAGACTTAGCTTCTTCTTTAGAAGGAGCAAATTCACTTGTATTACCTTGTGATGTAACAAATGACGAGGAAGTTGAAAAATGTTTTGCACAAATTAAAGAAGAAGTTGGAACAATTCACGGAATTGCTCACTGCATCGCATTTGCAAACAAAGAAGAGTTACAAGGTGAATACATGAACACAACGCGCGAGGGATTCCTGCTTGCGCATAACATTAGTTCTTATTCATTAACAGCTGTTGCAAAAGCAAGCAAAGATCTCATGACAGAGGGCGGCAGCATTGTTACACTAACTTATTTAGGTGGAGAACGCGTTGTCCAAAACTACAATGTAATGGGTGTTGCCAAAGCTTCCCTTGATGCAAGCGTGAAATATTTAGCATCTGATCTTGGTCAGCATGGAATTCGCGTAAATGCTGTTTCAGCAGGTCCCATTCGCACGCTTTCTGCAAAAGGAATTAGCGATTTCAACTCTATTTTAAAAGATATTGAAGAGCGTGCCCCACTTCGTCGCACAACAAACCCTGAAGAAGTTGGGGATACAGCATTATTCTTATTCAGCGACCTTGCACGCGGAATTACGGGAGAAACAATTCACGTTGATTCTGGTTTCCATAGCATGGCACGATAACTAAAAAATCAGCTTTTCGTTATGAAAAGCTGATTTTTTTTTATGTTTTTTAGAGAAACGAACAAACTTTGCTCCCTTACAGCATACATTTTTAAAAGAATGTCGCAATTTTAAGTGAACGTCAGCATGGAAGGGGAGAAGAGTTTGAAAAAGTTTAATAATGAAGGGGAAAACACGCCGCTTATGTATATTGTCCAACCAGAGACGATAGAAAAGCCAAAGCGATCGATGCAATCTGTGTACCAAAACTCATGTTTTAAGAAAGTGAAGAAAACAAGAGATGAACGTGAAAAAGTAGCATCGCTTTCAAAAGCGCTTGAAGTAGTCCAAAATCCTTTAGCAGAAAAAGAAAAAGAGAAAAAAGAAAATAAAATGTTTCAGAAGATGAGTATTGAGGAAAAAGCGGCTTTTTTAGCTGATTTTCCACCACACCTCTCACAGCCTGTTTGCCAAGTAGAAACTAAAGAACGAACTTATAGTGGCACAATTGTGAAAGTAGAAGATGAGACTCTTTACATGCTCAATTCAGCTAAAACAGAACAAACTGTTGTTCCTACAACTGAGGTAAAAGATATTACCATTTTAAAAATATAGGAATCTTAATTAGGCTAAACACAATGTTTAGCCTATGAAAGGAAGGCAAAAACTTTTATGACGTGGATGACTTTGCTACTGCTCGTTCTTGCTACATTTCGTCTAACACGACTCATTGTTTTTGATAAGATTACCTTCTTTATTCGTCGTCCCTTTCATGAAATTGTAGAAGAAACGCTTGAAGATGGTTCTGTAACTACGTATATAAAAATGAAAGGAACAGGACTGAGAAGGTGGATTGGTGAACTGTTAAGCTGTTATTGGTGCACAGGAATGTGGTGTGCTATCGGTCTTTATGCTCTTTATTCAATATATCCGGATATTTCATTTCCGTTTCTCTTTGTGCTTGCAATTGCAGGTATAGCTGGAATTATTGAATCATTTGTAGAATAAAAAACAAGGTGTGGTTTTTGAACCACACCTTGTTTTTCTAAGATGAGAAGTTGAATATCGCCTTATTTAAGAATGGAACGCCTTCTTTGAACTCAGTTGTGTATGCATATCCTTCTAAAATAAAAGACGAAAGACTAGAACTAAGAGTTAGTTGAAAAGAATCAAAGGTAACAGATTCTCCTGGAGGAATTTCATGCGTTTTTAAAGGTCTCAACCAATACTCTCCATTTTTTTGAACACGCTCTTTCCAATCCTTTACAGCGTATTCCCATCCTTCTGAGTTTTGTTCTGAAAGACCAGGTTCTTCTTTATGAGCTGAATCTCGAATTTTCCCGCTTATGATACACTTTGGTTCACTTACCTTTAAGCATAGAAGGGGAGCGTGAACTGTATCCTCCGTTTCATTTTTAATAACGGCATTTCCAATGAGTGTTACATCTTCTTCTTCTCCAGACGGAATAATTGATGAGTACATAAAATAACATTTCAAAGTTGTTAAAGTGGTCTTAGGAGAAGAGAGAATTCTTTCTTCCTGCAGGCGTTCATTAATCATTTTTTGTTCAGAAAGCTCATTTCTTAACAGAGAAAGTTCTTTTTTTAGCACTTCTATCTGTCCGTCATCTAATGAATGAATAGGTGGAATGTATTTCTTTTTCCAAAACGATACATTTGCTCGTTCTGTTTCAAGATCTTGCTCGTACTTTTTTATTGTATGTTCCAATCGGTCAATTTCAGATTTATAGTGAATGAGTTTCTGTTGTAGCTGTATAGATTGATTAGAAGATGAAGCTGTTTTTTTTCCCATAGTTCTACCTCCTCTTTTTATATGTATGAAGATACGAAGATGGATTTGTCAATATTCTAAAAAACTCTCTGCTTTATAAGAAAAAGGCAATTGGAGGGGGCCAATCGCCTGTTGACACATCACTTATTGAGGAAAGAGAGGAGAAAAAATCTCCTCTTATTCATATAGAGAATAGCCAGGGAAAATCTCTGGGCACTGTGGTGGCGCATGTTTTACAGGGCAAGATCCGTTTGTAACGATGTCGATATCTGGACGTGGATCACAGAACTTTCCTTCAACTTCAATTTTCACATATGCTTCCATTTGAATGTCTAAGCAAAGTGTTAAGCATACATCAAGCTGTTGGAAGCAGTTGTGTGGGTTGCTGACAATTGATGCGTGACAGTCAGCATACGTAATATGACCGACAAGCTCTGTTCCTTCTGGAGCACATAAGAAGAATGTTTGGATTGTTGCAAAAGGCTGTGGAGCTGAGTAGCAAAGATCTCCATCTTCATCTAGAATACGAACAACATAGTAACCTCTTACAAGTACTTTAACTCTTTGGAGTGTTACACACTCTCCATCTGGAAGTGTAACTGTTACTTCAGGACGACCGCCTGATTGAAGAACTTCTGTAATTTCTAATCCTTCTGCGCAGTTGTGGTCAACTGGATTACCAGAAGAATCTGTAATCATACAAGACGCTTCACAAGTGTCTGATAAGAAATCCAGTTCATACGGATCTGTATCCTCTGGTAAGTCAAAATGAAAATCAAAGTCTAAGTTGTCAAATCCATGTTTCCCCATATGACAAGAAACAGGTAATTCAACTTCGCGATTAACCCAATCGTAGACTTTTGGCACGCGGATGCATAGTCTCTCTTTAATAGGTTCCATCGTTTTACCTCCTATAAATAATTGTCCTCGCTCTCATCCCTGAAACACGTTTAGGACTAATACATAGTATGAAGAATGCTCTGTTATGTTCCTTAACGATAGCGGAATTTCGTGGGTAAAAGCGGAATTATTTGCTCAGTGACAGCATATTCATAAATGACAAAAGTGTTAGTGTTCTTTTGAAATTATTTTAGGTTTTTCGTTAAAATGGATAATTGTTCTGTGCGCTTATATGGGAGTTCATCAAAGACAGCAAGGAGTGTATGACAGTGTCTCAAACAAAACCAACATATGAACAGCTAAAAGGTTATCTACAGCGAATGAGGGCAGAGCTTGAATTTTATAAAAGTGAATATAATAAGAATCGTTTAAAAACGTTGAACTTACAAGATATTGAAGAAGAATTAGAGGAGCAGTGGCTTGAGGAAAAAGAGCGAATTATGCTTGAAAAAGAACAAATTATACTTGAAAAAGAAAAATGGCGTGAAAGAGCAGAGGAACTAAGTGAAAAAATTGAAACGGTTGAAAAAGAGAAGGAAGAAGATCTGCTTAAACTTCAAAAAGAAGAAACAGCTAAGCTGAAAGAACAAGTTGCTATTCTAGAAAAGAAAGTGCGCGATCAGAAGCCTGTTGACCAACCTCATAATGTTAAGAACTATGATAATGATTGGTTTATGCGTAATTTAAAAGAGCAAAACTTCTATAAAGAGAAGCGAAGACCAAGAAAATAAGGTAAACATCCTATCAACAGAGAGCGTCTTGAAGAATATAGTAAAGAGAGAGTTTCATATTGTTTTTCATACTCGTGCTAGCAAATGAAAACATGACAGTAGAAAAGAGGTGAATTAAACATGCAATATCCTCAGTATCCTCAAAATGGTCATGTCTATCATCCTTCATCACATAAGCATCCGCAAAAGAAACCCAAGCTTTATGCAAATGCAAACAAACAACAAGTTAAAGACTGTGGATGTGGAAAGAAGTTAAAAGTAGATCCAAAACGTTAATCACGAGATTATACGAAAGAAAGGGCAATAATAGATTGCCCTTTTTTCTTTTGGTGAATAAACATGAAAGTGTGAGGTGAAAGAAATGAGTGATTTCTTAGAGGAGCTTGAAATTTTTTTTGAGAACTTCCATAGTAACAAAATGGAGAAAGAAGAAGAGGGAATACAGAAATTAGAAAGATATGTAGAGAAGATGGAAGACGAGAAAAAAATGCATGACATTGAAAAAAGTGAAGAAGCGTTTGGGAAATATGAGATGAACGATCCTTTTGGAAAATAAAAAAAGAAAAACCACATGTGCCCATACCAAATACACTCCTTCAACATATCGTGTTAAAGAATAAGGAAAGAGGAGGTGTAAAGATATGGGCTTCGGATATGGTGGTTACGGTTGTGGCGGCTATAGTTACGGCGGTGGCGGCTACGGTGGTGGCGGCTGCGGCAGCGGCTTTGCGCTAATCGTTGTATTGTTCATTCTATTAATTATCGTTGGTGCTGCTTTTTGTAGCTAAACAGAACTTTGGAACACTTCCCTCCTAAACAATACTGTATGTTAAAGAGTGCGAGTAAACTTTTACTCGCACTTTCTTTTTCACCATTTCTTCTTTAATTTCATACGATATATTACTGTGATAAGGAGGGATCATGATGGATAACAATCTCTTTAAAAATATTGAAAAGAAAACAGGCGTAAATATGAAAGACGTATTTGAACTTGCTAACTCTGTGCAAGGAGCAAACTTCAAAGATGAAAAAACAGTACGCAATCTTGTGCGCCGTGTTTCACAAATTGCAAACAAACCTGTACCAAAAGAAAAAGAAGATAAAATTGTTAAAGCGATTACAGATAACGGTCAATCACTTGATTTTGGAACAATCGCGAAAATGATTAATAAAAAATAAAACCCCATCTTAAAGATGGGGTTCTTTTTTAAAATAAACCTTTGAGGAAGCGGGATGGATGGGCTTTCTTTCCTCTGCGATGTTCTGGTATCGATAGAAAAAGAGATTGCTTAGCTCGTGTCATCGCTACATAAAGAAGTCTTCTTTCTTCTTCAAGGGGAGCCTCGTCCCCATTTCGATAAGCATCAAGCGCATAGTCATGAGGGAGAGCTCCATCAACAACTCCTAATATATATACATGGTTATATTCAAGGCCTTTTGCACGGTGAATAGTTGTAAGTGTAATCGAAGAAGGAAATGTTTTGCTAAGTTTCTTCATTTCTTCATTCATTGCTTTCATGTGATCAGCATGTTCTATAAATTGTTTCACAGTGTTAAATTTTTTCGCTACAACTTTTAAGTCCCGAATATCGTCAGAACCTTTTTCAATAGCATTCCCTTCATTGCCACGCTTTTTTACAAACTGATTAAAGCCCATTTCTTTTTCAATAATATCAATTGCTCCAAGAGGAGAACGATTTTTTAATGTCGAAAACAGTGGAACAAGCTTCATAAGCTTTCGTTTTTGAAAACTTTGAAGGTTTGTTAAATGAATGAGCGCTTCTACATATGAACAATCATGCAAAATGCTCAATGCTTTTACATCATTCAAAGCAGAAGCTTTTAAAAATAAAGCAGGTAAAAGTTGCCCTAAAGCTTCCTGGTCGTTCTCATTTATACTCAATCGTAAGAAGGCAAGCATTGCTTTGATCATGCGTCTGTTATAGAAAGAATCTGCACCATAATCAATTGAAAAAGGTAAATTAGAAGATGACAGTCGCTCAAAGAGAGCTCTTGACATTGTATGTGTGCGATAAAGAATGGCAAAATCACTAGGATCTGCTCCTTGTTCAATCTTTTCTTTAATATCCGTTACGATCATTGTTGCTTCTTCTTCTTCATCATAAGGAGAAAATGAGAGCGGAGTGAATTCATTTTCAAACTGAGCACGCATTTTTTTAGTGTAGCGATCTTTGTTTCGCTTAATAACCGCATTTGCTCCGTCCACAATAGCATGACTTGAACGATAGTTTTCACTAAGTGTAACAATCTGGGTGCCATCGTTGTCATTGCTAAAGTTTCGAATAAAACTTGGATTGCTTCCACGAAACGCATAAATGGATTGATCATCATCGCCAACAACACAGATATTTTGAGATTTTGCACTTAAAAGCTTCATGATTTCGTATTGCACAAGATTAATATCTTGAAATTCATCAACTAGAAAGTATTGAAAGCGGTCTTGATAATAAGAACGAATTTCTTCATTTTCTTTTAAAAGCTCATAGCAGCCTAGAAGCATGTCATCAAAATCAAACATCCCTTGCTCTATTCGCATTTCTTCATAGCGTCTGTAAAGATATTGAACATCTTTTTCCCATTGATTCTCAGGCTTAACATCACTCGGTAAGATGAGGGTGTTTTTCCAATAGCTTATTTCATTTAAAGCTTGGTCAAAAGGAAACTGTTCTTCTTCAATATCAAGCTCTCGTGCTGCTATTTTTACAAACTTTTCGCGCTGCCATTCCCACTTCATTAGACGGTCGTTCCGCCACTCTTGTGGTTTATGGTAGCTTAATATTCTATAAAAAATGCTGTGAAATGTGCCAACTACCATCTTTCCTATCATGGAGGACTGGATACCTTCATATGAACGAAGCCGCTCTTTCATCTCTTGAGCTGCTTTTGTTGTAAAAGTTACAAGCATAATGGAAGATGGATCTACTTTTTTCTCCACGAGAAGGTAAGCAGCACGCGCTGTAAGAACTCGTGTTTTTCCACTTCCAGCTCCAGCCAAAACAAGCAATGGACCCTCTGTCTTTTTTACCGCTTCTTCCTGCTGTATATCAAGAGACAACCCGGCATAATTAATAACCGTGCCTCTCCGTGTTTTGAAGGAACTTTGAGAAACAAGCGCTTTTGTTTTTGTAAAAGACACATCAATCGTTGCTGTATTTCCACTAATTGCTCTACTCGTAGGTAAGCGAAATCCAGCACTTTCACGGTAGGCAGGTTTTGTTTCTTTTACAACCTTTTTTTGCTCCTTTTCTTCTATGCTTTTTATGCATTCAGGACGTTCATAAGGTTTTAAAGCATGATAAAAATAAGGTTTTTTTTCCATTCCTATATAAAGCTTTACACTTTCATGACAGTGAGCGCATGTAACGAGTCCACGCTGACTTTCTTCATACAAAGATTGATAAAGCTCTCTTTTCATTGTTGAAAGTGAAATCATTTCATTTTGATAAATGGCTTGATTCATGAAATAGTCTCCTCACTTTGCACTTATCTAAACATTATAATCAAACTTCATCATATCAGAATGGAAAGGAGAACGAAAGAACAACAGCATTTTGAGAGGATTAGAAGGAAACAAATAAGGGCAAATAATAGGAAAGAATAGGAGGGAGGAAGGATGGGGTATATTTTACCAATTAAAAATTATACGTACCTTCAATACCTTAATAGAACAGTAAAAGGTCATAAGGGAGGGGCAGTGCATAAAATAGTTCCAACACAAGCCTTATACGGAAGTAATGAAAGATCTCAAAAAGAAAAAATAGAAATGAGAAGACAAAAGAATAGGCAAATACAAAAGACGATAAGTGAAATAACTGGAAAAGGAAAGTTCTTTAACAATCTTGTGTAAAGAGGGGCACATAGGGGAACTTCAAACTCATTTTAAAGAATATTTCAGGAAAACATTTACTTTTTATAGTAACTAATACTTGTAATTAACAAGGAAAACATATTATTATATAGGATGTTACTAGTAACATGACATTTTGTGGAATTTAAGAGATAGTTTGATAAGAGTAAGGAGATTTTGCAATGAAAAGCGTACCTAATCTTTTTTATTATTTTGTGCAGAGTTTTAAAGTTTCAGCAGCATTGCTTGTTTTTGTAGGAGCTCTTTTTATGTTTAAAATTAAAAAAGCACGGTAGAATCCCTGTAAGATTAGGGATTCTACTGTGCCTTCTTTTTTAAGTAATGTTATTCATGTCCAAAACGAAATGTTTCATAAACCGTCCATGAACCATTATCAAGCTGGTAAAGAAGATGAAAACGATCAATAACTTCTTCATGATTAACATCAACAAGTTTAAGTTGACTATATACATCAAGATGTTCATCGTCTGATAGGTTTTGCCCAATTGTAATGTGAGGAATATATGAATATTCTACTTCTTGAGCAAGAGGTCCGCTATGAAGGTGCTCGTATAGCGTTTTTAAATCATCATTTTTTTCAACTTTTAAATAAACTGTATTATTTGCAGGAGAAAAAGAACTAATTTTAGTGACATTAATGGTGATTGGCTTGAGTTTATGAGCGATGTCACGAAATGTAGGAATTAACGTCTCAAGCTCATCAGTAGACGTTTCAAATTGTTCTTTAACTGTAATATGGGGCGGGATTAGAGCATATCTAGAATCATAGCGTTTTCGATAAGAGTTTGCAGTATCCTGTAATTTTTTTGATGGAAATAAAACAACTCCGTATTTCATCATACAGTCCCTCCTTAAATTGTATAAAGATGCAGTTTCTTGTTAATTATAGCAAATTTCTGAAAAGTATTATATTCTCAAAAGTATGTTAGTTAACTTAACATTTTTCTTAAAGCGCGAGGCATATCTTTCTGCCAATATCTCCACGTATGATTTCCTTCCATCTCTTCATAAAAGTAAGAAAATCCTTTTGTACTAAGAAGTTGATAAAGTTCTCTGTTAGGTGTTAGGAAGTCAGCAATTTTCTTATCCGTTGTCCTAACTTCTGTCTCCTGAAGACCAATTGTATGATAAATATGTAAGGCATTTGGAGAAGAAAAGTCAGCCACTTTATTTAGAAGCGTTTCATTTACAAGCGGTGACTGAGCCACAACTTTGTTAAATGTGTGAGGATATTGAAGTGCTGTTAATAACGAAACTGTTCCACCTAACGAATCTCCAATAAGTGTTCTTGTTCCTCCCATTTTATGAGTTGGAAGAAGGTCATCTAAATAAGAAAGGAGTTCATGAGCTAAAAATCGAACATATTGTTCAACTTTTTCCCCGTCAGGATGATACATTTTGCGTCGCTCATCTACTGATTTATAAGGAATACCCACTGCAATTGTTGGTTCAATTTCCTCTTCCTCAGACAATTCGTCAAGCGTCCGTGATAGCTTTCCAAACATAAAATAATCTTTCCCATCTTGAGCGATTAATAAGGAATATTTATAAAGTGGAGAATATGTTTTTGGAAGATATAAAAGCAGCGTCATCTCTTCCTGAAGTTCTTCACTATAAAACGTTAGTTCCTCAATTTTTCCAGGGCGATAATCCATTAAAAATCCTCCAAACTTGAAAGCGTTACCTTTATTTTATCACAGGAAAAGCAGCGGGGGAAAGCCGTGTGTGCTGTTTTTAGTTTGTCCTTCTGTCGTATTCTTTTCACTCTCTTTTTCGCATGATACAATAAAAAAGAAGCACCTTACTGCGTTCATAAGAGGAGGAACTACATAGTGGAAAAAAAACCTTTTGTTTCAAGCAAAGAAATTACAGAAGCAACCTTCAATTTATTAAAAGAACGTGGCGTCACTGTTGTGGATATAGCCGAAATTGTTTTTGAAATGCAAAAGCCGTACAATGATAAGCTAACAATCGAAGAATGCGTTACAAGTGTTGAAAGAGTTCTCACAAAAAGGGAAATTCAGCATGCTATCCTTGTTGGAGTTGAGCTTGATAAGCTTGCTGAAAAGGGAATGTTATCAGAGCCGCTTCAAACGATTGTAGAACAAGATGAGGGGCTGTTTGGCGTTGATGAAACAATTGCTTTTGGTGCCACATTAACATACGGAAGTATTGGTGTTACAACATTTGGTCATCTTGATAAGTGTAAAATTGGTATTATTAATAAACTTGATACAGATAAAAAGAGAGGCGTTAATACGTTTCTTGATGATCTTGTCGCAAGCGTTGCGGCGAGTGCAGCAAGTCGTCTTGCTCACAAACAACGTGATTTGCTTGAAGAAGAACAAGAAAGAGTTAATTAATAAAAAGATCATCCTAACAAATTAGGATGATCTTTTTATTAATGGAGTTCATACGCCATTAATTTTCCAATCTCTTTCATACCAAGGCGGTTATAAAAAGCAACAGCATTTTGATTAAATGACCACACATTAAGATGAATTGTCTTTGCTTTATTTTGTATAGCCCATTTCTTTACTTCTTCAAACAGTTTACGTCCAATGCCGCTCTTTTGATGAGAAGTATCAACGCCCAAGTAGTACATATAAGCAGCACGCGAACTGGAACGTCCAATTCCAGAACTAGTTACCGTAAGTTCAGTTATTGAATATCCAATAAGTTTTCCATGCTCTTCAGCCACGATTATGTGAAAGTTAGAACCGTGAATCATTGTCTGATAATCAGGGTAGGGGATGACTGTTCGCGATATAGAAAAAAGCTCTGGAAGTGCATTAGCATGCATGCGCTGTGACTCAAATAAAAGCGTGTTTAGGGCTCTAAAGTCTCCAAGTGTTGCTTTTCGAAAGTTCATAACCGTCTCCTCTCCGTGTTCATCCCAAGATAAAACAGTATATGAGCAAAAACCAAATAGGGTGTTAAGTTTATAAAGAAGAGGAAGGAATATGAAAGTAAGTTTGTAAAATATGAAAAAATTGATCTTCTTTGAATGTTTTTTTCGTTTTGGTTTCTTCATGCGCAATTGTTAGCGTATTGTCAGAGAGTGTTACACGTCCTCTTGGCGTAGCGATTGTTACAATTCTGCGACCTGTAAAAGGAGAAGTAGGGGACGTTTGAGTAAAGATACAGGCTTCTTTAAAAGAATCTGCAGCTTTTTCTTCTGTAGAAAAGAGATATTTTGTTATCCATTTTCCATTCAGCTTTTTTTGTAAGCAAAAGTGTTGTTGAGATTTGAAAATTCGGTGCGTTCCACTAACGTCACGAACCATTTCACCTGAAAGAGGCAGTGGCTGACGGACTGAATCTCCAAACCCAACATCAACAAGATATTCTTTTCCATTAAGAAGAACGAGCGTTGTAGCATGACTTTCTTCTCTAAATGCTTTCCCTTGTTCATCTTGAACAGTGGCGCTAAGAAGTTTTGCTTGAAATCCGATTTCTTGTAAAAAAGCACAAAAGAGACTGTTTAGCTCATAGCAAAACCCACCACGATTTCTCTCAATGATTTTATGAAAAAGAATATCTTCATTTAACACAATCTCTTTTTTATAGACAACATCTAAATTTTCAAATGGAATATGAAAAAGATGCTGTTGTTGTAAATAAGTTAGATAAACGAGCGTGCGCTCTTGTTTAAATACGGCATGAATTCTCTCTAAATAGCGTTCAATATTCATACAAAAGCCCCCTTTTGTTAACAGCCGTTCTTTTATAAGAATATCAAATACTGACTAATTTTGTCATATAAAAAAGGAACAGAGGAGGGCTCTGTTCCTTTTTTATATCTTTTCTTCATAGGCAATCAATACAATATGCTCATTTAAAGAAGAAGCAATTTCTTGTTCAAGCTGCTGAATCTTTTGAAGCTGTTCTTCTGATAATTCCGCAACTGGGTAACCTTCATATTTTTTGTCCATTTTAATCCCTCGTTTTCTAAAGTAAGAAAGTCATTTATTAGAATATCCGAGGTGCTTATTTTTATCCGAAATTTTTCTGTATAAAAATAAGGAAACTGTACAGTCTATGAAATGGATAAACATAACAACATGGAGGTTTTTACAATGAAAAAATGGCTTTTAATTCTCGCAGCATCTCTACTCGCAAGTTTTGGTCTTACTGCTTGTAACAATGGTGGCAATGACGATAATAATCAGCAGGAAGAAAACGACGTGAACGATGATAATGGCACAGACAATGAGAATAATGATGAAAACATGGATGAAAACATGGATAATGAAGATATGAATAATGAAAATATGAATAATATGAATAACAACAAAGACAATGATAACAATGGTAACATAAATGATGGAGACGACATTAACAATGTCGACGATGATGCAAATATTAATGACGACGGCCCTGATAACAATGATGATCCAAATTACAGTGGTGTCGAGAATGACAAAGACGATAACAACAAGTAAGGAAAAAAGGCTGACTAACACTCAGCCTTTTTTCTTTTTTAGGACCGTTTCCTACTTTGTGAGCCACTTATAAAAAGGTTGACAATAAAGGAGGCAATCCATAAAATTAAGACTATACTATGTTGATCTGATAGTTCAGCGGGAGAACACTACCTTGACAGGGTAGGGGTCGGGGGTTCGAATCCCTCTCAGGTCATTACAAAAAGCGTATTCTCAATTTGAGAATACGCTTTTTTATTGTGAGAAAGAAAACTTAGAATAGGCTCAAGGTTGCAAAAAGTTTTTAGACTATGAATGTCTTTCTTCTGTTCACTAAAGTGAAAAAGAAAGGTCTATTGAGAAGCTTCTTTCACTGCCCTCATTTGATGACTAATACTCATGTCTTTGTCCGAACGTTCTTCGATTCTGAGGTTCGTTACGACACGGTTAGCGTTCTGCTTTAGCGAATGTTTATGAATTTCCTTAGCTACTTCCATTACCTGATCGATCTCACCTTCAATTACCGTAGAAGAGGGGCCGATGTGATAGGTTAAGCCCTTGTCCTTAATTAAATTAACTGCATCTGTGATATACTCCTTATAACTTGCGCTTTCCGTTCCCACCGGGATTACACTGATTTCAAGTAATGTTGTCATTTTAAGCTCCTCCTTTTCGACTGTTATTCATTCTTTTACCGATTTTGAACTAAATGAAACAGGTTAAAAGAACAAGAGAGTATAGGAAACTAATCCTTTTTTTAAAAACAGCCTATTTTATTTGCTGTTATGGCCAAGGGAGCTAATCAATCATCTTTTTGATTCAACGAGAGCATGCTTTTTAGAGTATGTACATCTTTACGTCTATGATAGGGTTAAAAGGGATTATTTAGGCGTAAAAGAATAGCAAGTATTAGGGTATGAAAAAACAGACACGAATAAATAAGCAAGGGGGAATAAAGTTTGGGAAAATTAGCTGTCATCTTTGATATGGATGGTGTCATTATTGATAGTGAACCAATTTACCGGAGTTGGAACAAGGATGTATTTAAGAAGCTAAAGATTCAGGTGGATGAGGAGACCCAACTTAGTTTTGTGGGAGGAACAGCTAAAAGAAAGTGGACAATATTAAAGGAGAAATTTTCATTATCGCCAAGTGTAGAAGAGCTTATTTGTTTGCAAAATGAGATATTCTCGCAGAAAGAATGGGCTTTTAAATCATTGTTATTTCCTGCAGTTTTGCCACTTTTACAGGAATTAAAAGAACACCGTATTCCTACTGCATTAGCCTCTTCCTCTAATAAGAAGAAAATATCAGCTGTGTTAGACCAATGTGAATTAAGAGCCTATTTTGATGAAGTGATAAGTGGAGAAGACTTTGAGAAAGGGAAGCCCGATCCAGATATTTTTCTCCACGTTGCCGAAAAACTTGGAGTTCCAACATCAACTTGTGTAGTTATAGAGGATTCGTACAATGGTTTAACAGCCGCTAAAAGGGCTGGTATGCATTGCATTGGTGTTAGGCATAAAGAAATCCATATGAATTTATCACAGGCAGATAGGATTGTGGCTTCCTTAGGCGAAATACATATAGAAGAATTAAAGAGTTTTCTAAAAGGTAAGGGTTGAAAATAACCGTCATCTTAAAAAAGTGTAAGGTGCCGATAAGACTAAGATAAGCCGGCTAAAAGGTGGTTCTGTAACCTTCTGAATGGATTGGCTAAACGTGAGAGCCCTTGGTGCCTAGATGTAAATACAAAACGTATAGTTCTTATATTTTGAAAAAGGGCGGTGATTTCTTAAAATCACTGTCCTTTTTTGTGTATTCCTTTATAAAAGGAGGGGGGGGACATCAGTATGGAAATTCTACTCTAGGAAGAGCTATTGTAAAATGCCTTCACTCCTTCTTGATAAGGAGGTTTGAATATTCCATCCTATAGGTGAAATTGAGAAAACTTAATAAAATGCATTCTTTAATGGAATTAAATGGTACAACAAACATTATAACGTTATATTTACTTTGTTGATTTTCTATGCTAATCTAAATGTGTGAAAAAGAAATATGAATGTAATTCATTCTGAAAACGTATTCAAATAGATTTGAAGAAAAGGTGAAATGAATGGAAAAGCAGTTCGTATTACGTAACGTGAAACGTGTGAGTGGAGAGGCAATTGATATCGTTATCAAAGACGGTAAAATTGCTGAAGTGACAAAGGCTGGGAATGGACATGGACAGCTAGTATTTGACTATTCAGGTGTGTACGTATCAAGTGGTTGGATTGATTTACATGTCCACGCATTTCCTGAGTTTGATCCGTATGGTGATGAAATTGATGAAATAGGTGTAAAACAAGGTGTAACAACAATTGTTGATGCTGGAAGTTGTGGGGCAGACCGAATTGCTGATTTGGTTACGAGCAGAGAACAAGCCAAAACAAACTTGTTTGCTTTTTTGAATATCTCCCGAATTGGCTTAAAACGTGTTGATGAGTTATCAAATATGGAATGGATAGATAAAGAGAAGGTCATACAGGCTGCTAAAAAGTATCAAGATGTCATTGTTGGACTAAAGGCGCGTATTAGCAGCAGTGTTGTCCGTAATAGTGGGATTGAACCATTACGTGTTGCAAGAACAATTTCTCACAAAACATCGTTGCCATTAATGGTTCACATCGGTTCTGCACCGCCAAGTATTGAAGAGGTTATTCCACTCTTAGAAAGAAATGATGTTATTACTCATTATCTTAATGGGAAAGAAAATAATCTTTTCAGTGATAAAGGGGAACCACTTCAAGTATTAATGGATGCAATTGAACGCGGTGTACACTTGGATGTTGGGCATGGGACAGCAAGCTTTTCGTTTAAAGTTGCTGAAGCTGCAAAACAACATCATATTGGTTTGAATACAATTAGCACAGACATCTACCGTGGGAACCGTTTAAATGGTCCGGTATATAGTATGGCAAATGTTCTCTCGAAATTTCTTTACCTCGGATACTCACTTGAAGAGGTGATCGCAGCGGTTACTACCCATGCAGCAAACTGGCTTAAAAAACCAGAACTTGGTCGAATTAAAGTTGGAGACATTGCAAACTTAACGCTATTTACAGTTCAAAATAATCCGGTTACATTGATTGATTCTGAAGAAGACAAGCGTGTAGCAGAAAGAACAATAGAAACAAAAGGAGTGGTTGCAAATGGTGAACTCATTGAATGCTAAATATGGGCTTAAACGTGTAATTAATGCAAGTGGACGAATGAGTATCCTTGGCGTGTCAGCCCCAACAGATACAGTCATGGATGCAATGAAACAAGGCGGACAAAATTATGTAGAGATTGCCGATTTAGTTGATAAAGCAGGGGATCACATCGCAAGAATTCTCGATTCAGAGGCGGCTGTTGTTGTTAATTCAGCATCAAGTGGAATTGCTCTTTCTGTTGCAGCACTTGTGACACAAGGCAATCGCCGCAAAAGTGAACGTCTGCACCAAGAAGAGATTTCTAAAAACGAAATCATTATGCTGAAAGGGCATAATGTCCAATATGGAGCCCCTGTTGAAACCATGATTTATTTGGGCGGTGGCAAGTTAATTGAAGTGGGCTATGCTAATGAAGGTAAAGCAGAACATATTGAAGATGCTATTTCTGAAAACACAGCAGCCATTCTTTACGTGAAATCTCACCATGCTGTTCAAAAAAATATGATTTCAGTTGAAGAGGCATGGGAAGTTGCCAAGCGTAATGGTGTTCCACTTATCGTGGATGCAGCAGCAGAAGAAGATATTCAAAAGTATGTGAAATACTCAGATCTTGCCATTTATAGTGGTTCAAAAGCTATTGAAGGACCAACTTCAGGGATTGTTGGTGGTAAGCGAAACTATATTGAATGGTTAAAAGTACAATTACATTGTATTGGAAGAAGTATGAAAGTTGGTAAAGAAACCACCTTTGGTTTACTTCAAGCCCTGGATGAATACGGTGTCAAAGAAGACAAAAGTGAACAAGAAAAAGAAATGTTACAAACGTTGATGTCATTAGAAGAAATTGAAGGAGTCCAAGTTACGATTGTCCAGGATGAAGCAGGTCGAGCTATATTCCGTGCTCGTATTCAAATTAGTCCAGAGCAAACAAACACAACAGCAAAAGAAGTTGTGAAAGGGTTGCGTGAAGGAGAAATTGCCATTTACACACGTGACTATGGGGTAAGACAAGGGTATTTCGATATCGATCCACGTCCACTTCAAGGTGATGATATCCACGTGATTGAATCTCAAATACGTGAATTATTAGGGGGAAAATAATATGTCAACAATTACAGAACGTTTTTATAAGGAACGTGTTGCTTTAAATGTATTAGCAAATAGTGTAGAGAATGCCAAAGAAGTATTTGAAGCAGCCGAAGGACATGTCTTAGTTGGTGTTCTTTCCAAAGACTATCCAACGGTAGAAGAAGCCGTAGCAGCAATGAAGAAATATGGAGAAGAGATTGAGGAAGCGGTATCAATTGGGTTAGGGGCTGGCGACAATCGTCAAGCTGCTGTAGTAGCAGAGATTGCAAAACACTATCATGGAAGTCATATCAACCAAGTATTTCCTGCTGTTGGCGCAACACGTGCTAACCTTGGTGAAAAGGATAGCTGGATTAATAGCTTAGTTTCCCCAACAGGACGTGTTGGTTATGTAAATATTTCAACAGGTCCTGTAAGCGCTGCACAGGATGAACAGGCAATTGTACCTGTTAAAACAGCAATCGCTCTTGTTCGCGATATGGGCGGGAATGCATTAAAATACTTCCCAATGAAAGGATTAACTCGGGAGGACGAATTCCGTGCTGTTGCAGTAGCATGCGGTGAAGAAGGATTTGCATTAGAGCCAACAGGGGGGATTGACAAAGAGAACTTCGAAGCCATTTTACGTATTGCATTAGAAGCTAACGTGCCGCAAATCATTCCTCATGTATATTCATCAATTATCGATAAAGAAACTGGAAAAACAAATGTCAAAGATGTCCGTGAATTACTTGGAACAGTAAAGAAATTGGTGGATAACCATGGCTAAGAGAGTTGCTTCTTTTGGAGAAGTTATGATGCGCTTGCAAGTGCCAGGATATGAGTTCCTGTCACAAGCAAGCACATTAAATTATTCTTTCTCTGGTACAGGAGTAAATGTCACCTCAGCTCTAGCGCGTTTTGGCTATACGGGGTATCTTGTGTCTACGTTACCAGATAACGCAGTTGGTGATGCGGCTGCATCCTATCTTCAGAAATTAGGAATTAACCAATTGTTCATTCATCGAAGCGGGGATTATGTTGGAATGTACTTTTTAGAAAATGGATTTGGGGCGCGGCCTAGTCGCGTTACTTATTCCAATCGATTAGAAAGCAGTTTCAATACAGCTTCTGAAGGAACGTATAATTTTGAAGAAATTGCACGTGAGATCGATGTTGTGCATTTTTGCGGAATTACACTTGCGATGAATGATTCTATCCGCCAACATATGAAAACATTCGCGAAAGCGGTCAAAGAGAATGGTGGCACAGTTGTCTTTGATTGTAACTATCGTCCGTCCCTCTGGGGTGAGGACGGATATAGAAAGTCAAAAAGATATTATGAGGAAATGCTAGATTTAGCTGATATCGTCATGATGAACGAAAAAGACGCAATGTTTGTTCTTGGTATGAAAACGGAGAAAAAAGAACGTACAGAACAACTTGTGGAGCTTATTCCAGCCGTTGCAAAAAAGTACAAAATCTCTGTTATAGCGGGGACGCATCGGTCAATTAACGGTGACAATACCCATTCATTACGTGGTTTTATATTTAAGAATCAAACATTCACATTTTCTAAGACCGTCACGTTTTCTGTCTATGATAGAATAGGAGCAGGAGATGCTTATGCGAGTGGTATTATACATGGTGAAATGGAAGGCTTTTTACCAGAAAAAACAGTCGCATTTGCCGCAGCGGCAGGAATGCTTGCGCATACGGTTGTAGGGGATACCCCTATATCATCGGAAGCCGATATATTCCGAGCGATGACAGAATCAGTGGGCGATGTAGAAAGGTAGTGAATGTAACAGTGAACGTATCTCGAAAAAAAGGACCATTATATTTACAAATTAAGAATATCTTAAAAGATCGGATTTTACACGGTGTATATCCTATTAAAACGAATATACCTTCTGAACCGCAACTGGAGAATGAATTCAATGTCAGTAAGATTACCATCCGAAATGCAATCAAAGAACTTGTTCAAGAAGGATATCTCGAAAAGAAGAGTGGTAAAGGGACAAAAGTCATTCGCAATACTTCCGCTTCAAAACTTTCTAAAGGGAAACGTTTTACAGAAGTTTTAGTAGAAGAAGGTCATAAGATTCAAAGGCAGTTGTTGCAGGCAGAAGTTGTATGCAATGAAGAGGGAACAGAACCGTACCGATTATTTGGAGAGCATTGTCTTCGTGTTGAACGACTTTATCATCTTGATGATGTACCGTATATCCATTATACACATTATGTGACGGCACAAATTGAAGGCACTGAACGCTCAGACTTAAATACTCAATCCTTGTACGAAGTGATTGAAGAACAAGATATTTCTTTAGAAAAGTTTCGAGATCAGTTTGCTGTTGCTATTGCTCCTTCTTATGTAGAAGATAGATTACATGTAAAAAGGAAGACACCTTTATTAAAACGATTGCGCTATTCTTATGATGAAATGGGTAATTTGATTGAATATAGTGAAGGGTACTACAATACGGAAATGCAACATTATGTTGTGAATTATGATGTATAAAGGCAGCGAGAAAATGTAGCACTCTTTTCTCGCTGCTCTTATGAAAGCGTTTACTAAGAGGGTGGAGAGAGGGGTTTAATATGGATATATATGTATTAGCTATCACTTTATTATCTATTGTGATTGTTATTTTAGGAGTATCATGGTGGAAATGGCATGCCTTTATTAGTTTAACTGTCGCAAGCTTGTTTTTAGCTGTTATGTCAGGATTATCAATGGATAAAATTGTTGGTGCCTATGAAACTGGGGTTGGAAGTGTATTAGGGCATTTGGTTGGGATTTTAGCATTAGGTACGATTTTAGGGAAAATCATGTCAGATTCAGGTGCTGGAATGCAAGTTGCCGATTTCTTCGTTCGGTTGTTTGGGGTAAAGAAATTACCGTGGGCCATGTTATTTTCAGGTTTTATCATCGGAATCCCTGTTTTCTTTGAAGTAGGAATTGTCATCTTATTACCTCTTGTCATTTCTATTCATAAAACAACAAAACAAAATATTTTACTAATTGCAATACCTGTTATTGCTGGGTTATCTATTGTACATGGTCTTGTACCTCCGCATCCAGGAGCTATGACTGCAATTGGTATTTATAATGCTGATCTTGGAAGAGTCCTTCTTTACTCACTCATTATTGCACTACCTACAGCTATCATTGCAGGTCCATTGTTTGCAAAATGGGTGCATAAACGAGTGATTCCTGAAGGAGAGCCAGAGTTAGTTCGTGTGAATACAAGTATACAGAAATTACCAAGTACAGGAATTTCATTTTTCATTATTCTATTACCTGTTCTATTGATGATATTGTCTGTTGTCGCACCGTATATCACAATGCCTAATGGATTAATGAATTTCTTCGTATTTATTGGTAGTCCTGTTATTGCGCTTCTCATCTCTTGTTTCGCAGCCTTTTACCTACTTGGCATGCGTCAGGGTATGGACAAAAATTTCATTAAAAAATTAACAGATGAAAGCTTATTACCAGTTGGTTCGATTATTTTGATCATCGGTGCTGGTGGTGGATTCAAACAAATTCTTATCGATAGTGGCGTAGGAACAACGATTGCGAACATGTCCGAAAGTTTATCTCTATCTCCCATTGTTTTAGCATTTATGGTAGCCGGATTAATTCGAATTGCAACAGGTTCAGCAACAGTTGCCTTAACAACAGCAGCCGGAATTGTTTCTCCTATTATTGCAAGTATGTCAGGTGTGAACTTGGAATTGCTTGTTATAGCAACAGGAGCAGGATCACTCATGCTCTCACATGTCAACGATGCTGGTTTCTGGCTAGTAAAAGAATACCTAGGGTTAACGGTAAAAGAAACCTTTAAGACATGGACAGTAATGGAGACATTGCTTTCATTTATCGCTTTCGGAGCCGTTTTACTATTCGATATGTTCATTTAAAAACAACCTCCTTCTACAGATCTGTAGAAGGAGGTTGTTTTTATTTTATAAGGAAAAAGTAGGTTGATAGTATTTGATGGACACGTAAATTTGAAATACAGAGATGGGAACGGAAAAGTTTTGTGTAATGGATATACTAGGGATATAGTAGGAAGGAAGAAACAAGAAGGTAATAGAAGACTATATAATACGTAACTAGACTCAATCTGATATAGCGCAGAACATCTAGGTCATCAAAATTTCTACATGTTATATCTTCATGAAAAACGGGAACAATAAACACAACGTATATAGAGGAGGAAAAAACTTGCTACCAGAACAATCATTTCAACCACTTGTTCCAAGATGTAACACTGAATATGAACTATTACATGATGTGTTTTTATGTGAACCAAAGCATATGACAATCCGCGATGTAATTAACGAAACACAGAAGCATTTTAAAGATGAAAATATTAATGTGGAAAAAGCCATGGCGCAGCATAAACAGTTTGTAGATACGTTAAGAAAGTATAATGTAAATGTTCATCTTTTACCTCCTGGTGAAGATCGTCCAGAGCAGGTTTTTGCAAGAGACATTGGCTTTACGATTGGAAATAAGGTGTTTATTGCTGGTATGAGCAATGATATTCGTTTTGATGAGCAGAAAGTTTTAAAGCAGGAGTTAAAAAACTTAGGAATCAATTACATAGATTTAAAAGGGACGAACATTGAAGGCGGAGATGTTGTTGTTGATGGAGATCATGTTTTTGTTGGAATCAGTGACCGTACAACAGAAGAAGCAGTAGACGTATTGAGAGGGCATCTGGAAGGCTACGAAGTTGTTCCTATTCCATTTCATCCAAAATATCTTCATTTAGACTGTGTATTTAATATTTTATCTCCAAAGGAAGCTCTTGTATTTAGAGGAGCAATGGAAGAGAAATATGAAGCTGTATTAGCGAAACATTATGATTTAATTCATGTTGAAGAAGATGAACAGTTTACGTTGGGAGTAAACGTGCTTTCAATTGGAAACGGGAAGGTCATTAGCCTGCCAATTAATAAGAATACAAATAAAGAATTGAAAAAACGCGGCTATGAAATCATTGAAGTGGATATTACAGAAATTATTAAATCAGGCGGTTCCTTCCGCTGTTGTTCAATGCCTATTGTAAGAAAATAAAAGAGCGGCTTTAAAAGTCGCTCTTTTATTTTATGCACTTTTAGAAGTACCTTCCTCTTTATTCGTACTATAGAATAGTGTGTTTACAACATCATTTCTAGAACGCTTTGCTTTTTTTACAAAGAAAGGGTTTATAATGACCATTGTTACAACGTTTGCGCTAAGGCCCCAGAAACCTTCATAGATACCAAAGGACGTGCCTGTTGAATAAACCGTAAAAGTTACAATAAGTCCGACTAAGAGTCCAACGACAGTTGCTTCTTTTGTTTGATTACGCCAAAATAAGCTGATGACAATTGCCGGGAAAATCTGAACCATTCCTGATACTCCTAAGAGTTGTAAAGAAACAAGAGCTTGTGGGAAAAGAAGCCCAAATAAAAGAGCAAGGCCGATGACAACAAATACCATTGAACGAGTTACAAGTGTTAATGTCTTAGGAGTTACATCTGGCTTAATCAAATCGCGATAAATGTTATTCGCAAATAAATTGGATGCTCCGATTGCCATGATTGAACAAGGAATTAAAGAAGCAAGAGCAATTGTTGAGTAAGCAAGTCCTTGTCCAACTCCACCGTATGAAATTTGAATGAGATTTAATAGAGCGAACTTTGGATTTGTATCTTCAGGAAGAACAAGAGCAGCAACAAATCCAAGGAAAATAACGAGAATAAGCACAATATTATATAAAGGCAAGAAGATAGCATTTTTTCGAAGTGAATCTGCACTTTTTGCTGTAAATACACCTGTTGCTGCATGAGCCCACATAAAGAGAGCAAGTGCCGATACAAGGGAAGCGGTAATGAACCATGGAATTCCTTTTGGGCCTTCCGTTGGGAGTGTAAGCATTTCAGGAGCTTCTTGTGAAATCTTATTAATCATTGTTCCCCAGTCCCCAAAATGAATAATAGGAAGAGACACAACCATGAAAAGCATAATAACCCAAACTAAAATATCTTTAATAATAGCTGTATACGTAGGACCTTTAATTCCGCTAAAAAATGTATAAAGACCAACAAGAAGAAAAGAGATAATAACAACTACCTTTACGTTAATATAACCTGTACCTGCAGCAGTAAGAGTGTCTTGAATCCCACTAAGCTGTAAGCAAATGTAAGGGATAAGCATAAGTACACCAACAATAGCGATTAAAGAAGATAGAAACTTGCTGCTAAACCGTTCACGAGCATAATCGGCAAGTGTTGTTAAACGATGTTTGTTTGCGACACTCCACAGTTTTGGTAAGAAAAAGTAAGAGATGAAAAAAGCAATAACGGAATATGGAATCGCAAAGAAAGCCGTGCTTCCTCCTTGGTAAGCGGTACTTGTTAAACCGAGGAATGTATATGCTGTATAAAGATCCGCCCCAACTAATAGCCAAACAAGAATACTACCAAAACGTCTTCCTCCAACAGACCATTCTTCAACAGAGCTTCGTGATGATTTATCCCGCCCTGCTAGAAAACCAATAAAGACAACAGCTAAAATGATACAACATGTGATTGACAGTGCTGTTAAATTTCCTTGCATTACTCAACATCTCCTTTTGTTTTTTGTACACGATAAATAATAAATGAAATAATAGGTGTTAAAATAATCCAAAGAAAGAGCCAAAAATGAAGTAGTGGTAATCCGAGAATAATAGGATGAATGCGGTTTACGAGAGGTAAAAAAGCAAACTGACCTACAAATGGAATTAATGATAATAAGAATATTGTGAATTTTTTATTCAATTTAAGTCCTCCTATCTTATGTATGATTAACTAGGTTGTGATAATGTTCACTATGATAGCAATTCTGACATAATTAAGCAAGAGAATATTATTAAAATAGTTTGATAAAATAGAAATTTTGGAAAATAGCGCTTTCATCTTAAGTTATTTATTTTTAATATTGTTTTTCAATTTACATAACAGAAAGGGAAAATGTTTATAAAAAATAGGCAGCGGACATCTTCCTGACACATTCACTTGTTACATTATGAAAGAAGAACAAAAGAGCTTATGTTTATCTCCATAAAGATGCCTCTCTCCGGCATAAGCTCTTTCCTGTGAAAAGTACATGCTAAACAAGCATTATAGAATAGAAAAAAGGAGTTTAAAAGATGAAAAAACTATTTAAACGTAAGGTTATGTATATTATTTTAAGCGTAGCTCTTGTCGCTCTCATTGTTTGCGGTGGATGGGTTTATTCAAAAGAACAAGTTGTTGCGAGCGTTGACGGAAGCGATATTACCAAAGACGATGTGTATAACCTTCTGGCAGATCAAAATGGAGCAGCAGCTGTTGATACTCTTATTACCGAGAAGATTATCGATAAAGAAGCTGAAAAGGAAGATATTAAGATTACGGCCAAGCAAGTGAATCAAGAGTTAGATAACTTAAAAGAACAATACGGTGGAGAAGATACATTTAATCAGACACTTGAAGCAAGTGGTGTGTCGTTAAGCTCTCTTAAAGAAGACATTAAAAAGAATAAAGAAATTGAAGAACTTTTACGACCATCTATTAAAATTACAGAGAAGGAAATGAAAGAATACTTTAATGAAAATAAAGATAGTTTTGCACAAGCAGCGCAAGTGAAAGCAAGCCACATTTTAGTTGATGATGAAAAAACAGCTAAGGAAATGAAAGAGAAGTTAGATAAAGGAGAAGATTTTGCAACATTAGCGAAAAAATATTCCACAGACACGGCAACAAGTGAAAGTGGTGGAGAGCTTGGATACTTTGAAGAAGGCACAATGACTGATGAATTTGATAAAAAAGCGTTCTCGATGAAGAAGGGAGAAATTAGTGACCCTGTCAAAACAGACTATGGCTATCATATTATTAAGGTAGAAGATGTTAAAGAAGCCAAACAAGCAAGTTATAAAGACAGCAAAGCACAAGTAAAAGAAGCGATCTTCAACGAGAAACTTCAAACCGAATATTCAACATGGTTAGAGAAGAAGAAAAAAGAATATGATATAACGAACAGTTTTGAATAATAAAAGGCCTCACCTTTTAGCATATGTATGTTAAAAGGTGAGGCCTTTCTTGTTTGAAAATGAATCTTTTGTATTATATGGGAAAAGTTTGAAATAAGTTTTAGCTATATTATCTATATGAAGTAATACATATTAACTATATATGTGTAAGAATCTGTAACAAGCTTGTTTACTTTGATAGAGAAAGGTGTTAGAATTTACTAAAATATCAGAAAATTTTAACATAGACGCTCTTAAACTTTATATAATTGAAGTAAGCTTATCTTTATTTAAACATGCATAGATAAAAAGCACTTAGGGGGCCCATTATGATTACATTTGAGGGAGTTAACAAGCATTACGGAGATTTTCATGTTTTAAAGGATATTAACCTCGAAATTCATAAAGGAGAAGTTGTCGTTGTAATTGGTCCATCTGGCTCTGGAAAAAGTACAATGCTTCGCTGTATTAACAGGCTTGAAACCATCTCAGATGGCAAGCTTCTTGTGAACAGCGCAAGAGTAGATGATAAAAAAATGGATATTAACAAGCTTCGTCGCAACATTGGAATGGTATTTCAGCACTTTCATCTTTATCCACACAAAACAGTGCTCCAAAATATAACACTTGCTCCGATGAAAGTACTAGGGATTTCCCAAGAAGAAGCAAAAGAAACGGCTATGTATTATTTGAACAAAGTTGGTATTCCTGACAAAGCTTCCTCGTATCCATCACAGCTATCAGGAGGACAGCAACAGCGTGTTGCCATTGCAAGGGGACTTGCAATGAAGCCCGAAGTCATGCTTTTTGATGAACCAACCTCTGCTCTTGATCCAGAAATGATTGGAGAGGTATTAGACGTTATGAAAGCTCTTGCGAAAGAAGGAATGACAATGGTTGTTGTAACACACGAGATGGGTTTTGCTCGTGAAGTAGCAGACCGTGTCGTCTTTATGGATGAAGGAAGAATCATTGAAGAGGCTACACCGGCTGAATTTTATGCGAACCCGCGTGAAGAGCGAGCTCGTTTATTTTTAAGCCGTATTTTAAATCATTAATTATTTAGGGGGAGTAGCTGTGTCGATGAAAAGATTACTAAAGATAGGACTTATTTCACTAATAGCTGTTGTTTTACTTGCAGGCTGTGGAAGCGGAGGAAGTAAAGAAACTTCTTCTTCAAGTGATGGGAAAAGTACACTAGAACAAATTAAAGAGAGAGGCAAGCTTGTTGTTGGAGTTAAAACTGACACTCGTTTGTTCGGATTGAAGAACCCGAGCTCAGGAGACATTGAAGGATTTGACATTGATATCGCCAAACAGCTTGCCAAACAAATTCTTGGAGACGAGAATAAAATTGAACTTAAAGAAGTTACATCAAAAACGCGTATTCCAATGCTTCAAAACGGAGAAATTGATGCGATTATTGCAACGATGACAATTACAGATGAGCGCAAGAAACAAGTTTCATTCTCAGATGTTTATTTTGAAGCAGGACAGTCTTTGCTTGTGAAAAAAGGAAGCTCTATTAAAGGAATTGATGATATTAAAGCAGGAACTAAAGTTTTAGCTGTTAAAGGTTCGACCTCAACTCAAAATATTCGCGAAAAGTCTCCGGAAGCAACTGTTTTAGAGTTTGAAAACTATGCAGAGGCATTTACGGCTTTAAAATCAGGGCAAGGGGACACGTTAACAACAGATAATGCTATTCTTTACGGTATGGCAGATCAAGATTCAAACTATACGCTTGTTGGAGAACCATTTACAGATGAGCCATATGGAATTGCGGTGAAAAAAGGTGATGACGAGTTTGTGAAAGAAATCAATAAGGGCCTAGAAAAAATGAAGTCAGATGGAACCTATGATGAAATTTATAAAAAGTGGATTAAAGAAGTTCCATCAAAATAGAAAGCACCATTTTTAAGCAGGATAAGCATTTGCTTGTCCTGCTTCCTTTACTAGAGCAAAGGAGTGAACATCTATGCTTGATTTCTCAATTCTCACCAACAATTGGGATTTATATATGCAAGGATTTAGAAACACAGTTTTAGTAAGCTTAATTGCACTTGTAGCAAGTTTTGTATTAGGTGCTATTATTGCTGTTATGAGGATTGCCCCTATTAAAATATTAAATGCAATTGGGACTATATATGTAGAATTTATTCGTAATATCCCGCTTTTGCTTATTGCCTTTATTTTTTTCGTTGGTCTTCCTTCTATTGGAATTCGCTTAACTGGATTTGTAGCGGGAACAGTTGCACTCTCCATTTACACCTCGGCTTTTATTGCAGAAGCCATTCGAGCAGGGATTATGGCAGTTCCTAAGGGACAAACAGAAGCTGCTCGTTCATCAGGGCTTACCTACTTACAAACTATGTTTCAAATCATATTACCACAAGCAATTAAAATTGTTGTGCCAACGCTTGGTAACCAGTTTATTAACCTTGTAAAAAACTCTTCAATTTTAAGTGTCATAGCAGGACTTGATTTAATGTATTTTGGCGACTTAGTTGCATCTGCAACATTCGTAACGTTTGATGTTTACATTTTCGTTGCTCTGTTTTATCTCGTACTTACAATCCCGCTTAGTTTGGGTGTTGGCTATTTAGAAAAACGGCTTGCACGTAGCAACTAGAAAGGAGTGGAACAATGGACTTTGTTGGAGCTTATTCAATGGATCACTTGCAATTTTTGTTTCAAGGTTTTTTTGTTACACTAAAGGTTGCCTTTATTTCAATTATTCTCAGCTTTGTTATTGGAAGCATTGTTGGAATACTGCGCTATGCTAAAATCCCTGTTGTTTCTCAAGTACTTGCTGTCATTGTTGAAGTTATTCGGAATTTACCGCTATTGTTAATTATTTTCTTTACGTACTTTGCACTCCCTGAAATTGGAATAAGTTTAGGGATTACAGTTTCTGCTATCGCTGCTTTAACCATCTTTGAATCTGCTATGTTATCCGAGATTGTAAGAAGCGGTTTAAAATCAATTGAAAAAGGACAGATTGAGGCTGCTCGTTCGTCAGGTCTTACTTATACTCAAACAATGTTTGGGATCATTCTTCCTCAAGCATTAAAAAGGATGGTTCCTCCAATTGTGAGCCAATTTATTTCCCTGTTAAAAGATACGTCTCTTGCCGTTGTTATTGCATTACCAGAATTGACTCATAGTGCACAAATTATTAACGGACAAAATATTAACTATGTGTTGCCAATCTTCTTATTTATTGCTGTAATGTATTTTGTTGTAAATTATGGTTTATCTCTTGTAGCGAGAAGACTTGAGAGTAAAACAGCATAGTGATAAAGAAAGGAAGGCGTTTAAGACGTGCTTCCTTTTTTATTCAGCAATATAGTACCACTCTTGTCTTTCTTCCCTTATAATGAACATAATGAAGAGAACTTGTAGCATATTCACATACGAGGGAAGAAAGGATTGAACAGAATATATGATGAGTTATATGAGACAAATCCCTGTAAGGGAAAAAAATATTGTATTAATTGGTTTTATGGGTGTTGGAAAAACAACAATTGGTCAACTTGTAGCAAAAAAACTTTACAGAGATTTCATAGATATAGATGTGGAAATTGAGAAAAATGAAAAAATGCTTATCAAAGATATTTTTAGTAAGCATGGAGAGAAAGAATTCCGCCGTATTGAAAGGGAAACAATCTCTGATATTTGTCAGGCTAAGCGCTGCAAAGTTGTCTCCCTAGGAGGGGGAGCTTTTCAACAAGAAGAAGTTCGCAACGTTTGTTTAGAAAACTGCATTGTCCTATTTCTTGATTTGTCATGGGATCGTTGGAAGGAACGGTTGGATCTTATTATTGAAAGCAGACCTGTTTTACACAATCGTACACTTGAAGAAATGCAGGAGCTTTTTAATGCAAGACAAGATGCTTATTCAAAGCATAACTCAAGAGTTCAGACAGATAATCTTGTAGCTGAAGAAGTTGCTGATTATATTGTTGAGACCTTAAAACTCGGTTGGGATCTTTATCAACCTCAAAAAGATTAAGATAAAAGCCTAAAGCAATCAAGCTTTAGGCTTTTTAATTTTGGGTGATAGAATATGACAATTAAATTGAAAATTTAGAAAAATTTACGATAATTTAATATATAGTTCATTTCGTGCAAATATTCTCCATATATCCTTTTAAATAGAACGATCATACTACAAGGTGGAGGAGATAGACAAATGGTACATAGGTGGTTGGGGAAATGTGGTCTTGTAATGCTTATGCTTCTAGGCATATTTATGATGTATCCACTAACAAACGGACAAGCTGAAGGGCCAAAAGATCCGGCTCCCGAAATTGTTCCTAAAAATGCAAATGGGTTGAAAGTTTTATTTGACAATACTCATGCCCAAACAGCAGGAGCAGCAGACTGGGTGATTGATGGAGCTTTTTCAGATTTTGCCAACGGGATTGCTAACAATGGTTATTATGTAAAAGAATTACGAAAAGAGGCGCCTATTACTCTCGATGATTTGTCTCAATATGATGTGTTTGTCATCCCAGAAGCAAATATTCCTTTTAAAACATCTGAACAAGAAGCGATGATTCAATATGTGAAAGAGGGAGGAAGTATCTTTTTTATTTCAGATCATTATAATGCTGATCGAAATAAAAACCGATGGGATTCGTCAGAGGTAATGAACGGTTACCGTAGAGGAGCATATGAAAATCCTGCAAAAGGTATGACAGCAGAGGAAGCTTCTTCAAAAGCGATGGAAGGAGTCGAAAGCTCAGATTGGCTTTCAGATCACTTTGGCATTCGTTTTAGATACAATGCACCAGGAAATATTAATGCAAATAAAGTTGTTTCTTCAAGTGAATCATTTGGTATTACAGAAGGAGTTCAAACAGTTGCAATGCATGCTGGTTCTACACTTGCTATTACAGATCCTTCTAAAGCAAAGGGAATCGTTTACTTGCCTGAGGGCCTGGATGCAGGAGATAAGTGGAATAATTCAGTTGACCAAGGGATTTACTTTGGTGGAGGAGAAGAGGAAGGACCTTATGCAGCTATTTCGAAATTAGGATTAGGAAAAGCAGCATTCATTGGAGACTCTTCTCCTGTTGAAGATATAACTCCTAAGTATAAACGAGAAGAAACAGGTGGAACAAAACGCACGTATGATGGTTTTAAAGAAGCGGACGATACAACACTTTTACTTAACACAATCGATTGGCTTGCAAAAGAGGAGAGTTATACTTCGTTTGAAGAAAAGGGTATTCCCCTTGATGAGCCTTCTCCTATGTTAGAAACAGAAGTGCCAGTGAATTCAAAAGAGCCTCAAGCAGAGCCTTGGTCACAGCCTGCAAAAGGGTATAAGTGGTACGATGCTTCAACATTTGCTTCTGGTTCATATGGCTCATCAGAAAATCCACCTGTTCAGGCTTCTTATGAACTTATTCATCAAGATATATTGCCAAATAATGACGAATTCCAACTTCGTATAAGTGCAAAAGGAGTAGAGCCAAATGCAGAAATAAGTGGTCTGCAGATCGGAATGTACGTTGAAGGAGGAATGCAAGTAGCCCAAGTAAAAAGTGAAAATGGTACATGGCCTTCCTCTTATGGGTACAGCACACCTTTTTCGTTAAAAGCAGGTTCAAACGGTGAAGCAACTATAGATTTAAAAATGAGAGTGAAGGAAGGAATAAAAGGGGACGTTAATCTACGCTTAAGGAAAGACGGAGAAAATGTACTAACTAAGTCTGTAAAAGTTGATGATGTGGCAACCTCTCCCCTTCCCGAAGAAAATACAAAAATAACGACAATTAAACAAGCTAGACAAAGTGAACTTGACCAAATGGTAACAGTTGAAGGGATAGTAACATCTCAACCAGGAATTTTTGGTGGGCAAGGTTTTTATATACAAGATGATACAGGAGGCATCTATGTTTTTCAGCATGAAGCTGATTACAATGTTGGAGATCACCTAAGAATAACGGCTCAAACAGATGTATATAACGGAGAATTTGAATTAGTTAATCCAGCCTCCATTGAGAAAATTGGAAAGACACAAGTTCCAGAATCAAAAGTTGTTACCAGCTTAAATCAGGAAAACCAAGGCGAGAAAGTTCAGCTTAAGGAAGGCAAAATAAGCAACGTTACTTCTAGCCAAGGAGCGTTTGAGTTTGATCTTATCCATGAGAACAATATAACAAAGGTTCGAGTTGATCATAGAACAGAAATAACACAAGATGAATTCCATCTTCTATATAAAGAAGGAGATATAGTTACGATTAACGGAATATCATCTAATTTTAAAGGAACATATCAGCTTAAGCTATTGAGTTTAGATGATCTTGAGAAAGTCATTTCTCAAGATATCACACCGCCAACAATCGAAGACATGAGCGATATGTCTGTATTTGTAACAGGTGAGTTTTTACAAGAAATTCAGGTGAGAGATGATCAAAGTGGAGTAAATGATATTATTGTCACACTCAATGGAAAAGAAAGCAATAACCTTCACTTAGCACCAATGGAGCTACCTCCAGGAAAGTATCCTGTGACAATTCGTGTAACAGATAAAGCAGGAAATGAGACATCTAAAACATATGATCTTCTTGTTAAGCTTGACGTAGATCATCTTGATGAGTTACTAGAAGCCGGAAATGAACGAGGATATCTTAAAAATAAAGGAGCTTTTGTTTCCCTTTCAAAGCAGATTTCAAATATACAAAAGGCAAAGTCCTCTTATCTTCAAGAACAGAAGTTAGAAAAACTGCTTTGTCATATTGAGAAACAAAATGGAAAAAAAGTAGCTGAAGAATTTGTTTCATACTGGAAAATTATAGAGTAAAAAAACCTTAGTATAGCTTCTATACTAAGGTTTTTTTCTGGATATTCGCCCATTCTATTTAGATTATTTCACCATCTCTTCTAAAATACATACGATACAAGTAACAGCTCAGCAAAAAGAGCTGCTCACAAAAAATGATTTTGTAAAAGGAGAGGTTTACTTATGGGTCAAGGATGTAATGATGGTTACGGTGTAGGTTTCGGCGGAGGTTTTGCTTTACTAGTTGTTCTTTTCATTTTGTTAATCATCATCGGCGCATCTTACTGTTAATAAGAATTAAAAGGTGGCTCTCAGGAAGAGTCACCTTTCGATTTTATAAAATAGATGTAATAAATTCTGACGAGTTTACAGAATATTAACCCAATTTAACATATAATTTACAGCGAGATAATATAAAGTAAATATTTAGTTGGTAAAGTTTGTATGTACGACAAAACACTACATATTTTTTAGGGGGCATAATATGTTTAAGAAACTGATAGGAGTTAGTATGTCAGTTGCACTTGCTGCAGGTGTACTAGCTGGTTGTGGAAACAATGAGGAAGCATCAACCTCTTCTGGAACTAACGGAGAAGGCGCAGAGAAAAAAGAGCTAACTGTACAATTTGTTCCATCACAAAACGCTGATACGCTTGAAGCAAAAGCAAAGCCGCTTGAAAAGCTATTAAGTGACGAGCTTGATAGACCTGTGAAAGTTAGTGTTTCTACAGATTACAATACAATTGTAGAAGCAATGGCTTCAAAGAAAGTAGATGTTGGCTTTTTACCACCAACAGCTTATGTTTTAGCAAAAGACCAAGGAGCAGCTGACGTTATTTTGCAAGCTCAGCGCTATGGAGTAAATAATAAAGATGGTTCCCCAACGGACGAGCTTGTTGATTCTTACAAGTCTATGTTCATCGTGAAAAAAGACTCTGGTATTGATAGTTTAGAAGATTTAAAAGGGAAAAAGATTGGCTATCAAAACGTAACATCTTCAGCAGGTTATGTATGGCCAGCAGCCTCTTTAATGGACGTTGGACTTGATCCGTTAAAAGATGTACAACCTGTGACATTGAAAGGTCATGACCAAGCTGTTATTTCTTTATTAAATGGAGATATTGATGCAGCTGTAACATTCCAAGATGCACGTACAATCGTTCAAAAGGATTATGAAGATGTATTTGATCAAACAAAAGTAATTCATTACACAGAGCCGATTCCTAATGATACTGTTGCTGTTCAATCTGATATGGATGAAGACTTAAGAAAAGACATTCAAGAAGCGTTCATTAATATTGGAAAAGATGAAGAAGGTAAGAAAATCATTCGCGATATCTATACACATGAAGGTTATGTGAAGGCTGATGATAGCAAGTTTGAAATTGTACGAGAATATGGAGAAAAAGTAAAAACAGAGTAGTGAACTGAGGATTTTAGAGAGAAAAATCAAGATGGCTGAGCCTTCAGCCATCTTTCTGTTGTCTATACTCACAAGAGCGGGGGATTCCAAATGATTGAATTTAAAAATGTATCTAAAGTTTATCCAAATGGAACAAAAGGATTAAACAATATTAACTTAACGATGCAAAAAGGAGAATTTATCGTCGTTGTAGGACTTTCAGGAGCTGGGAAATCTACCCTTTTACGTTCAGTTAACCGTCTACATGAAGTAAGCGAGGGCGAGATTATTGTGAATGGAAAATCCATTACAAAAGCAAAAGGAAGAAACTTGTATGAAATTCGCCGTGACATTGGAATGATTTTTCAAAACTTTAATCTCGTGAAGCGTTCGTCAGTTCTTCGCAACGTTTTATCTGGTCGTGTTGGTTATCATTCAACATTACGTATGATGTTAGGGATGTTTCCGCAACATGACAAAGAGCTTGCTCTAAAAGCGCTTAATCGTGTAAATATTCTAGAAAAGGCTTATTCAAGAGCAGATGAGCTCTCCGGAGGTCAGCAACAACGTGTCTCGATTGCAAGGGCGCTTGCTCAAGAGGCAAAAATTATTTTAGCTGACGAACCTGTTGCTTCTCTTGACCCTCTTACAACAAAGCAGGTGATGGACGATTTAAAAAGAATTAATGAAGAGCTTGGTATTACGACCGTTGTTAATCTTCATTTTATTGATTTGGCACGTCAATATGCCACAAGAATTATTGGTCTTCGAGCAGGAGAAGTAGTATTTGATGGAAGTGTTGATGAAGCAACAGATGAGAAGTTTGCAGAAATATATGGACGTCCAATTCAAGATGAAGAACTAATGGGTGTTGCAAAATGAAAACTGTTCAAGTTAAACAAAACAAAGCCGTTCACTATAACAAAATGCCTTCAAAGAAAGTGAAACATAGCCTAACTTTTATACTTTTACTTCTATTCATTTATTTGAGTGGAAAGCAAGTTGAGTTTTCATTTTCTAGCTTAGCAACGGGTTTACCTAACATGGGTGATCTTATCGTTCAAATGGTTCCACCAAACTGGGCATACTTTTCAAACATTACAGCTCCTATACTAGACACTTTGCGTATGGCGGTTCTTGGGACAACATTCGGAGCATTGTTAGCTATACCAATTGCCTTATTATCTGCTCGTAATATTTTTCAAACAAAGGTTATTACCATTCCAGCTCGCTTTGTTCTAAATTTAATCCGAACAATTCCAGATCTACTTCTGGCGGCAATCTTTGTAGCTATTTTTGGAATTGGCCCTATTCCAGGCGTATTTGCTCTAACTGGCTTTTCACTTGGTATCATTGCTAAGCTTATCTACGAATCAATTGAATCGATTGATAAAGGACCGCTTGAAGCAATGACAGCTGTTGGAGCTAATAAAGTAAAATGGATTATGTTTGGAGTTATTCCTCAAGTTCTTCCTCAGTATATTTCTTTTGTATTATATACATTTGAAGTTAATGTGAGGGCTGCAGCTGTTTTAGGTCTCGTAGGTGCTGGAGGAATTGGTCTGTTTTATGAGCAGACGCTTGGTTTTTTTGAGTACGACAAAACATCTTCACTTATCGTCTATACTCTTATTGTTGTATTAATTATTGATTATATTAGTACAAAAACAAGGGAGAAGTTAATATGAATAATATATCGTTGCAGCCATCGAAAAGAACAGGGAAAAAGATTCGTAATGGTGCAATTTTAGCCATTGTTATTGCTATTTATGTTTGGGCTTTCGCAGGGATGCCAGCTCTTGAATTTAAAGATACGTCTAAAGAAATTGTTTCAGCTATTTTCTCAGGACTTCTTCATCCAGACTGGGATTATGTGTATTATCCAGATGGAGAAGACTTGCTTCGAGGTCTTTTAGATACGTTGGCAATTGCACTTTTAGGTACTGTTATTGCAGGTTTATTATGTGTACCTTTTTCATTCTGGGCGGCAAAAAATATTGTGAAAAATAAAGGGATTTCTGGAGCAGGAAAGTTTGTGTTAAGTTTTATTCGTGTTTTCCCAGATATTATTATGGCCCTTCTTTTCATTAAAGCTGTTGGCCCTGGATCATTTTCTGGAGTGCTTGCTTTAGGTATCGGCTCTATCGGAATGCTTGGTAAACTTTTTTCAGAAGATATTGAGAGCATTGATTTAGGACCAACAGAGGCGCTTGTTGCAACAGGAGCAAATCCTATAAAAGCAATCTGGTTCGCTGTTATTCCACAAGTATTACCGAGCTATCTGTCATTTCTTTTGTATCGATTTGAAATTAATGTTAGAGCAGCAACTATCCTTGGGGTAATTGGGGCTGGAGGAATTGGAACTCCTCTTATTTTTGCCCTAAGTGTAAGGGATTGGGAACGAGTAGGAATTATTTTGCTAGGTATTATTATTATGGTCGCAATAATTGATTTCTTCTCAGGAAAAATCCGGGAACGCCTCACATAGAGAAAAAACCGTCTTTCAATAAAGGCGGCTTTTTTGTCCTCATTTTATGAAATAGAGAAAATTATTCTATAACATAAAGGGGAATAATGGAATTAAATAGGACAATTTACATAGTTGAAATCTAAAAGTATAGGCACAATTGTAATGAGTGACGAAAAAGAGAGAAAAATGTAGTAGATTATCGTTCTCTGTTTCACTAAAGGTATGTTATAATTTGTTTCGTGCTTTTAATAAAAGTACAAGCTGCGGAACGGATGAAAAATGGAAATAAGGATAGGCTAAAATGATAAGTCGTTTATTATTAGAGAGAAAATGATAAACGAGCTTTTTAAAGAGAAATAAAAATGCTACTTTTTAGGAATGCTTTTATTAAAAGCGTTTTTAAAATTAAGTATATTTCTAATTTATTATTGCATAAAGCATGTAAATGTTCATTTTGGCTCTATGATAAATATTGGAGGGTTTGAAAGTGGCAATGAGAAAGAAAAAAGATAAATTTTCATTACTATTAATGGAAATTGCGAAAAACTTGGATGAAACAGCAGATTTCTTTGTGAGCTTTAAGGTAACAAATCAGTCCACTTTGAAAGAATTTGCGGACAAACTTAAAGAGTTTGAAACAAAAGGAGATAATCACGTACACGTTATTATTCGCGAATTGAATAAAGCATTCATCACACCGATTGAGCGTGAGGACATTCTTCAACTTACAATGAGTATGGATGATGTTTTAGATGGTATTGAAGCATTCTCAGCTTCAATGGAAATTTATTCTATTACTGAAACAGATGAGCATATGGATAAGTTTATTGGCTATATCCGCGAATGTGTTCGCGAAATCTTAGTAACAATTGAGCTTTTATCAAACAATCGTCTTAAAGATATTCAACCACATGCTATTAAGATTAAAGAATACGAGCACAATTGTGATAATTTACTTCGTAAATCTTTGAAGAACTTGTTTGCTCTTGTAAAAGACCCAATCAAAGTTATTCAATATAAAGAAATTTATGAAACACTTGAAGAAATTGCAGATAGCTGCCAAAATGTAGCGAACAATCTAGAAACTATCATCATGAAGAACGCGTAATGAGGGATTAGTATGGATTCTTTATTTGTCTTAACCATTTTAATTGTCATTTTTGCTTTAGCTTTTGATTTTATTAACGGATTTCATGATACAGCAAATGCAATTGCAACATCTGTATCAACGAAAGCTTTAAAACCACGTCATGCAATTATTTTAGCCGCAGTTATGAACTTTGTTGGAGCGATGACGTTTACAGGGGTTGCTAAAACCATCACCAAGGATATTGCAGATCCCTTCAAGCTCGATAATGGACTAGTTGTAATTTTGGCTGCGCTTATTGCAGGGATTGCATGGAACTTGATTACTTGGTATTACGGGATTCCAAGTAGCTCTTCACATGCCATCATTGGGGCGATTGCAGGAGCAGTTATTGCTTCTTCTGGTTTTGGAGCTATTAACTATAATGGATTTATTAAAATTATTGAAGCACTTCTTATTTCACCAATCCTTGCCTTTGTTGTTGGGTTTATTATGTATACTATTATTAAATTGGTTTTTAAAGATAGTAACTTATCCAAAACAAACAAGCAGTTTCGACGTGTGCAAATTTTGACTGCAGCTGTTCAGTCTTATACACACGGAACAAATGATGCCCAAAAGGCGATGGGGATTATTACAATGGCTTTAATTGCAGCGAACTTACAAGAAACAGATGAAGTTCAATTTTGGGTACAGCTCTCTTGTGCAATTGCAATGGGTCTTGGAACATCTATCGGTGGATGGAAAATCATCAAAACTGTAGGCGGGAAAATTATGAAAATCCGTCCTGTAAATGGAGTAGCGGCAGACTTAACAGGAGCAGCTATTATCTTTGGAGCTACATATATTCATCTTCCTGTTAGTACAACACACGTTATCTCTTCTTCTATTTTAGGAGTTGGCTCTGCTCATCGTGTGAAAGGTGTAAAATGGGGAACAGCTCAGCGTATGATTATTACATGGATTATTACGCTTCCGATTTCTGCAGCACTTGGAGCAATTATGTATTTTATTTTAGATTTATTTTTATAAGAGAAAGCGTAGGAGGTATTCCTACGCTTTTTTGTTTGTTAAAATAAGGTTAAAAAAGGGGGGAGAGTTTTGCAAGGACAAATAGTATCTGTTAATGTGGGAAAACCAAAAGAGTTAATTTATAAAGGAAAAAGTATTCAAACAGGTATTGAGAAACAGCCAGTAGATAAACCTCTTCTATTAACTAAAGTAAACTTCGTTGGAGACGGTCAAGCAGATCTTGTGAATCATGGGGGAGAAGATAAAGCAGTATGTGTTTATCCATTTGAACACTATGCTTATTTTAGCAGTGAAATAGGGCTTTCTCTTTCTTATGGAGCCTTTGGAGAAAATCTAACGCTCCTTGGATTGACAGAAGAAAAGGTATGTATAGGTGATGAATTTCAGATTGGGGAAGCTGTTGTACAAGTAAGTCAGCCAAGACAGCCGTGCTTTAAATTAGCTCATCGTCACGACACAAAAGATCTTCCACTTCGCTTTCAGGGGACAGGTTATACAGGGTTTTATTTTCGTGTTCTTTCAGAAGGAGTAGTGTCTAAAGAAGACTCAGTTCAATTTTTAAGACGGCATCAAGACGAAATTACGATTTCATACATAAATGAAGTACAGTATAAGGATAAAAGTAATAAAGAAAAAGTGAAAAAAATTTTAAGTGTGCCATTTCTATCTGAAAGCTATCAAAAGACGTTTATGAAACGGTTACAGTTATTAGAAAAGCAGAACTAGTACAATCTAGTTCTGCTTTTTTAATTGTGAAGGACGTGTAAAGAGTTAACATACTTTTTATAAAAGAAATGATGAAAAATCAAAAAGAAGCTTATTTATAGCCCTTTTGCTTACTTCATTCTTTAATTATTAGCATATAGGACATTTACATAATGAATAAAAAAAGTATAAAGAACATTTATATGTCCTTTATAAATGTTCTTTAAAATAAAACTACAAGAAACATGTTCTAAATGGTTACGGAAAGAAAGAGAGGCGAACAATTCTATGCGTTTCTTAATTACAAGCAGTAGCGGAATATTTTCACCTGCTGTAGGATCCATCGTTGAAGTTCTTAACCATTTTGGCGAAGTTTTCGTTGTTTGCCCTCATAAAGAGAGCTCTTTGGCAGGTTATACGGTTACATTACATAAGCCACTAAAAGTTACAGAGCTAACGGCTTTTGGTGCCGAAATAAAATCATGGGTTGTAAACGGTACTTCAGTGGATTGCGTAAAAATTGGTATTGAGAAGTTGATTAAGAAAAAAGTTGATTTTATTGTCTCAGGTATACATATAGGCTCACCGTCAGGAAGAGATCTTGCTTACTGCGGAGATATAGCAGCAGCAATGGAGGGCACGTTTTTTCAAATTCCGTCTCTTGCTCTTTCAATAGATGGTATAGCAGAAAATGAGGTGAACTTTTCGTCCTTTAAGAAATATTTTAATGAGCTTATAGAAGTATTCCTAGCTCATAAACATCCAAAAGGAGTTTGCTTTCATATTCATTTCCCCACTTTGACAGAGAAAAACTGTCAAGGTGTAAAAGTGGTGGATTTTGATTTTACTTTTAGCCGCTACAAGTACGTTACCATACATGATGATCATCAGGATTTTTATGTACTACAACAAAAGGAGAACGAAAGAAAAGATAAAGAAACTAGAGAGAACAACTTAACAAGAGCGAGTTACATAACTGTTACACCTTTAGAAAACTTAATAAGTCAGCGAAAGCATATTCGTAAATTAGAAAGATGGTTCAAAGACAAATAAATTGTAGAGAAGGAGTTGCCATAATGAAGAAAAATTGGTTACTGAACGCCTGTCTTGTTCCAGTTCTCTTACTTAGCGCGTGTGGAACAGAGAGCAGCAGTGGAGAAGAACGTAAGCAAGGGGGTGTAGGAGGCACGCTTGAGTTTTATACTTCACAACCTGATGAAGATGTTACAAAGCTCATTGAAGGGTTCAATAAAAAATACCCTGATGTAGAGGTTAAAGCTTTTCGTTCTGGAACAGAGGAAGTAGTGGGAAAAGTTCAAGCAGAGAAAAGAGCAGGAGATGTAAAAGCAGATGTTATGCTTGTAGCAGATAGCGTTACATTTGAAAAGTTAAAAGAACAAGATTTGCTTTTGTCCTATAAGTCGAAAGAAATCGAGCATATACCAGACGATTTTGTGGATGATGATTATATGTATACAGGAACGAAAATGATGGCAACAGTGTTAGCTGTAAATACGACAAATGTGAAAGAGCCTAAAGAAACGTGGAGCGTGTTAACTGATAAGAAAACAAAAGGGAAAGCTGTGATGCCAAGTCCTTTATATTCAGGAGCTGCGGATTATAATGTGGGCGTTATGAGCAGACAAAAGAAATTAAATTGGAATTTTTTTGACGAGTTAAAGAAGAACGATATGACCGTTGTACAAGGAAATGGTGCAGCATTAAAAGCAGTTGCGAGTGGCCAAAAAGACTACGGACTTGTTGTTGACTATCTTGCTTTGCGAGCTAAAAAAGAAGGATCACCTATTGAACTCATTTATCCTAAGGAAGGAGTTCCGGTCATTACAGAACCTGTTGGTATTATGGAAGGTACAAAAAATGAAAAGGCTGCAAAAGCATTTGTTGACTATATTCTGTCGGAAGAAGGACAAAAGCTTTCTGCTAACCTTGGTTACGCACCTATCAGACAAGAGATAGAGGCACCTGATGGTTTAAAATCGATGGAAAGTATTCAAATATTAGACTCCCCATTATCAGAGCTGTATAAGTCACGAGAAGAAGATAAGGAGCGGTTTAAAAGAATTTTCGGAAACTAGAGAGGTGCTATAAATGGAACGCTTTTCGTTAAGAAGACAAATTTCTTTGTCTTCTCTTTTGTCGACACGTTTAACACATGCTTTATTCATTAAACTCGGGATATTTTGTCTTCTATTTTTCTTTTTTCTGCTACCTATTGTTCGCCTTATTATAATGAGCTTCACAGAAGGTCATGAAATAAGTTTTTTGAATTATAGCTCTATTTTATCAGAAGCTGCTACATGGTCGATGTTAAAGAATACAGCTATCGTTGTTGGGGGAGCAACGATAGTGTCAATTTGTTTAGGGGTTTTGTTCGCTTGGCTTGTTGCTTACACAGATATTCGTTTAAAAAAACTTCTACAACTCTTCATTATGTTACCTTTTTTGATTCCATCCTATATAATGACGCTCGCTTGGACTCAATTTACAGAGAGAAACAGCTTTTTCATAAGTTTTTTAAAGCCTTTTTTAGGGGGTTCTCATCTTAATCTTTATAGCTATAGTGGACTAATCTTTTTGCTTGGAATTGTTCATTATCCACTTGTTTATTTGCTGACTCTTCATGTATTAAGAAAGATTCCAAGAGACTTGGAATGGGCAGTAAGAGCTTCGGGAGGAACGCGATTTACGATGTGTAAGACCGTTACACTGCCTCTAGCACTTCCAGGTATTATTAGTGGGGCGATGCTAGCCTTCTTAACAACTATTGATAATTTTGGTATACCAGCCTTTCTTGGTATACCAGCCAATATCCCTGTTTTAAGTACTGCTATTTATCAAGAAGTGATTGGGTTTGGAGAAGATGCTTTTGCAAGGGGAGCTGCGTTATCAGTCTTACTCGGCGTTATTGTGTTCATTTTTACTTTTCTTCAATATATACTGCTAAAACGATTTTCTTATCAGGAAACAGGTAGAGTAGAAAACGAACCACGCATTTTTTTAAAGAAAGGGAGATTGGCGATAGAAATAGTGTTATGGTCATTTCTGCTTTTCATAAGCATTGTCCCTTTATTTTCAATGGTTGGAACTTCTTTTATTAAGGCATATGGCTTACCATTTTCATTTGAAAATATGACGATGGAACATTATAAATATATTTTGTTTCAGTATGAAAAAGTAAAAATTGGAATTGTAAATAGTTTAAAGCTTGCTTTTTTTACAACTATCATTTGTCTTTTTATTGGAACGGCTATAGCTTATATACGAATACGATTTGATCGCCATGAAACAAGATTAACAGAAGGAATCATTAGCTTACCATATGCACTTCCAGGTATGGTGCTTGCTCTTGCTATGATTTTAGCTTGGGTACAGCCTGTTCCAGGGTGGAAACCTGGAATATATGGAACGATATGGATATTACTTGTTGCGTACGTTACAAGGTTTCTCATTTTGCAAGTCCGAAGTAGTATGACGGCTCTTTCGCAAGTTTCTACTGAGATGGAGGAAGCCGCACATATTAGTGGTGCTAGAGGTATAGCAAAATGGCGTTATATTATGCTTCCGCTTCTATTTTCAGGAGTACTCAGTGGCGCTTTTCTCGTTTTTATTACAACATTGACAGAGCTTACAGTTTCTTCATTGCTATGGTCGAGCGGATCCGAGACAATCGGACTGTTAATCTTTAGTTTCGAACAAGGAGGATACACAACGTATTCGACAGCTCTTTCAACCCTTATTTTACTGTTTTTAATGCTCACAAGCCTCATTATCTATTTGCTTATAAAATGCTTCAACAAGAAAGTAGGGAAAGTATGAATACAGTTGTTAAAAATGTATCAAAAAAATTTGGAGAAACATCAGCTTTATCCAGAATTAATTTAGATATTAGCAATGGGGAATTTATTGCAATTTTAGGTCCATCTGGGTGTGGGAAAACAACTCTTCTGCGCCTTATAGCTGGGTTTGATTCACCAACGGACGGAGAAATTATGATGAATAAAGAATGTGTAGCAGAAAAGGGAAAAGTGGTTCCACCTGAGAAACGAAATATTAGCATGGTATTTCAATCTTTGGCCCTTTGGCCACATTTAAAAGTAAAAGAGCAAGTGATGTTTCCATTGAAACATCATAAATTTATTGATCAGGAAATTAAAAAGAATGCAGATCAGCGCGTGCAGCAAATGCTTGAACTTGTTGGCTTGCAACATTTAGCAACACGTATGCCTCATGAATTATCAGGAGGTCAGAAGCAGCGGGTTGCCATTGCAAGAGCTCTTGCTCCAAATCCTTCTCTTTTATTAATGGATGAACCGTTAAGTAGTTTAGATGCTGAGCTACGGGCTGAATTGCGCAATGAAATTCAAACGATTCATAAGGTTACAAATACTTCTATTCTCTATGTTACTCATGATCAAACAGAAGCTTTAGCAATGGCAGATCGTATTGTTGTTATGAAAGAAGGAGCAATTGAACAAATTGGTACACCCCAAGATATTTATCACAATCCGAAAACTTCTTTTGTAGCCACATTTGTTGGGAAAGCGAACCTCATCCCTGGTAATTGGAAAGGGAATTATTTTCATCCTTTTTCGCATCAGACGCTAGCGTGGGATATCCCTTTTTCAACCTTTTTAAAAGAGGAGGGAAGCTGTGCAATAAGACCTGAACAGCTTTTGTTAGATTGTGTAGGCGAAGGAATTCCCTGTACTGTTAAAAATGTTCTTTTCCAAGGAAAAGAAATTCATTACACAATAAAGCTTAGCAACTGTACAGTGCGTGTGATAGGGTGTTTGAAAAAACGATTTAGCGTTGGGGAGAAAGCTGTCTTAAAGCTGAGAAGTGTTGAAGAACCAAGTCAAGAGATGGCTTCTATTATCGGAGTAAATTGAGAGTAGCTAAAAATTTAAACGTAAACTCAAAATGAAAAAAAATTAAAGAACATTAAAAAAGAGGGTTAATAAGACTCTTCAAGAAACTATATATTATAGAAGGTTTATATTACTACTATAAAAAAGGATGGTGCGCAGACATTGAAACGTGTATGTGTTTTTGCAGGGTCTAACATGGGACTTAATCCAGAGTATGCTAAACAAGCGAGAGAACTTGGGCGAGTCATTGCAATGAATGGGTTTCATCTTGTTTATGGTGGTTCTAAATTAGGGCTAATGGGAGAAGTAGCAAATGGCGCTCTAGAACAGGGGGGCCATGTTACTGGAGTTATGCCTAGAGGTTTATTTAAAGAAGAAATAGCTCACAGAGGTGTGAGCGACTTTATTGAAGTAGCGGATATGCATGAGCGAAAAGCGAAAATGTCAGAGCTAAGCGATATGTATGTAGCTTTACCTGGAGGATATGGAACATTTGAAGAGCTTTTTGAGGTCATCTGCTGGGCTCAAATTGGTATTCATAAAAAACCAATTGGATTATTAAATGTCGAAGGATATTATGATCCTCTGCTACAGCTTATTGAACATACTGTTAATTCAGGATTTATGCCGCGCGTGCATGGACAGTACGTTATGCAAGGATCCAATCCAAAATGTTTACTAGAATATATGCTTGATTTTATTCCAGAAGGATACAAAAGTAAGAGAGTGCCTCCTGCTGGTTGAGAAATAAAACAATAGAAAAAACGGTCATAACAAGTTATGACCGTTTTGTTTAGAAGGAAATCTCCTCAAAAGAGAAAATTTCATTATTTAATGAGACTCTCATAGCACAAAGCTTTCAATACGTCCCATGTTGGTGAAGAGCTTACTTTTGAACGTTAGCAGCTTGTGGACCACGAGCGCCTTCAACGATTTCAAATGTAACAGCTTGACCTTCTTCTAAAGTTTTGTAACCTTCACCTTGGATTGCAGAGAAGTGAACGAATACATCGTCTTGACCTTCTACTTCAATAAAACCAAAGCCTTTTTCAGCGTTGAACCATTTTACTTTACCTTCTAACATGTTATTGCCTCCTACTTGTGGAACAAAACCACTTGAAAATGTATATCCATTTCCACTCTTCTTATTCTAAAAAAGCGTTTTCTAAAATAAAGAAAGAGCTACAATGAACAATTATAGTTTAGCAAGTTTTTTGAATAATTACAAGACTTTAAATGTTGTATTTAGGAATAAAATGTTAAGAAAGTGCTTTCTAAGGGATTTATAGCAACATGCATTGATTCTTACTTGTTAAGAAAATGTAAATTCACTAGTAAAATAAATTTCACTCTTGCATAATAGCAATTATTAGAATATATCAAATAAATACAAAGGAGTAGTTATATGGAGCTAGTTATTTTACAAACGAGCGATATACATGGACATGTGTTACCAATTCAGTATGGAACAAATGAGAGAGCAGATCTCGGGATAGCTAAAATAGCAACAATGCTCAAACAAGAGGAAGAAAAAAGTAAATATGTGTTAAAAATAGATAACGGAGATTTAATTCAAGGAAGTCCGTTGCTTACATACTATATGAAATATGAACGAAATCATAAAAATCCAATGATCGCTATCCTAAATCATTTAAAATATGACGGGGCAGTTGTTGGAAATCATGAGTTTAATTACGGACGTGAAGCTTTAGAGGAAGCTGTAGCACAATCAAACTTTCCATGGCTGTGTGCTAACATTTTGGAGAAAGAAAAAGAAACACCTTTTTTAGGAACACCTTATATAATTAAAGAAATAAATGGGATAAAGGTAGCTGTTTTAGGAGTGACAACTCACTATATTCCAAATTGGGAAGAGCCTGCTCATATTGAAAACCTAGTCTTTGCAGATGCTCTAAAAGTAACTGAAAAATGGGTATCATATATTCATGAACACGAAAAACCACATCTTCTCGTTGTGTCTTATCATGGGGGATTTGAACGGGATTTGGAAACAGGTGAAGCTACTGAAACATTAACAGGAGAAAATCAAGCTTATGAGATTTGTCAGCATATTGAAGGTATTGATGTTCTTTTAACAGGGCATCAGCATCGCTCCTTAGCAGGAGAAGTAAATGGTGTGACAATTGTCCAGCCGAGCTTTTTTGGACAAGAAGTAGGAAAAGTTGTGGTTAAGTTTGAAAAAGAGGAAGAGGGCTATTCTATTCTAAAAAAAGAGAGCATGACACTATCTACAAAAGAAATTGTTGAAGACGAGGAAATAGTAGAACTTGTTCGTTATTATGAAGAGGGGACGCAAAAGTGGCTCGATGAGAAAATTGGAACTGCAAAAGAAAGTATGAAAATTGATGATGTCTTCCAAGCGAGAATAAAAGAACATCCACTTATTGAATTTATAAATAAGGTCCAAATGTACGCGTCAGGGGCCCAAATTTCTTGTACAGCTTTGTTTAACGACAGTGTAAAAGGATTTGATAAAGAGATTACAATGCGTGACATTGTCTCGAATTATATTTATCCTAATACATTAAAAGTTATTAGAGTAACAGGCTCTGATATGAAAGCAGCTTTAGAAAGATCTGCTTCCTATTTTGCGTTGGATGAAAATGGAGAATTAACCGTAAGCAAAGACTTTTCTTATCCAAAACCACAAGCCTATAATTACGATATGTGGGAAGGCATACAATATAAAGTTGATGTTTCCAAAAAAGTAGGCGAGCGTATTGTATTTCTAGAAAAAGATGGAGCACAAATAGAGGAAGAAGCCTTTTATGAAATTGTCACAAATGCGTATAGAGCAGGTGGCGGTGGAGATTATGAGATGTTTAAAAATAAGGATGTTGTAAGAGATATAACAGTTGCAATGACAGATTTAATTGCTGAATATATTACAAAGTTCTCTCCTATAGATGTTTCTGTTAATCATAATTGGGAAGTGATAGCTTCTGAAAAACTAGAATAACGATGTTCTTTAGAAGGAGATGAAAGAATGGATTTCACTAGGTTAGTAGAAGAGAAAATCAAGAAATCAATTGCTGACGGAGATTTTGAAAATCTAGAGGGAAAAGGAGAACCGCTCAAGCTAGAAGACTTATCACATGTGCCAGAGGAACTTCGTACTAGCTATAAAATTTTGAAAAACTCAGGATATCTTCCTGAAGAAATGATGTTGAAAAAAAATATTGCAGAATTAGAAGATTTGCTTGCTGTTTGTGAGGGTAAAGAAGAAAAGGAGCATCTTGAGGAGAAAATAAGTGAGAAACTGCTTTGCTTTAATCTTTTGATGGAGAAAAGGAAGCTAAGCCATTCACGTGCATTCAAGCAATATCAATCTAAAATTCATAACCGCTTATTTTAATAAAAGCGCTCCGAAATACAAGAACTATAAGTCAACAGGAGGAGCAACAATTGAAAGCATTTATAATTGGATTACTAACATTGCTTATTGTTTTCCTTGGAATATGGAAAACACAAAAAGCCGTCGGTGAGCAAGGACGATATGAACCTGTTTTGCTTCTCCATGGTTTTCTAGGTGGAGAACGTTCTTATAAGACTCTTATGGAGCGATTTGAGGAAAATGGCCAAGGATATAAAGCAGCTGTTTGTCGTGTTAATGAACGTGGTGTCGTTTCGTGTGAGCATAAATATCATTTTCAGCAAAAAACAGATCAGTTTCCTTTTGTACAAGTTATTTTTGAAGATGATCATGCAAGCATAAGTAAACAAGGAAAATGGGTCCAAAACGTAGTAAAAAAACTTAAAGAAAGTGAAAAAGTGGAAGGTTACCATCTTGTTGGTCATAGCATGGGTGGGCTTGCCGCTATTAAATATTTAGAAGAGACGAAAGATAAAAATGTTAAATCACTTACAACGATAGGTACCCCTGTTGGAGGATTAGATATTGATGAACTTGCTATAAACTATCCTAAAACAGAAAGCAATCGTATGTCAGAAGGAGCAAAAGATTTACAATATCACTCAGAAGCCATTACAAAACTTCAAAAAGAAGCAACAAAGCTGAAAGAATTATGTATTCCGATTCTTTCAGTTGCTGGAAATGTAAAACATAAAGGTGGAGATGGAAGCGTTCTGACGGAAAGTGCGTTTACGTTAGAACACTATGTTCCTAACATAAAGAAAAAAGAGTTTCCTTTATTGCACTCAGCACTTCATGAAAGTTCTGCAGTTGATAAAGTTCTTTATACTTTTTTGAAGGACAGTGAAAAGGATGACCGCAGCTAGCGGTCATCCTTTTTATTTGTTAATCAATTTTAAGTGTCCAGTTCAGTTCATCCTCTACAGAACCTGTTTGAATACCTGTAATTGTATTGTAAATGTCTAGAGAAAGCTGACCAGGTTTTCCATTACCTACTGTTAATTCACGTTCTCCCCATTTTAATTTTCCAACTGGAGAGATGACCGCAGCTGTACCTGTTCCAAAAATCTCTTCTAATTCCCCACGTTCATATGCTTCAAAAATTTCTTCAACTGAAATACGTTTTTGTTCAACTGGAATATTCCAATGTTCGAGAAGTTCAATCACTGAAGTTCTTGTAATCCCATCTAAAATACTTCCGCTAAGTTCAGGTGTATAAACTTTTCCACCGATTTTGAAGAAGATATTCATACTTCCTACTTCTTCAACATATTTCTTTTCAATCGCATCAAGCCAAAGCACTTGATCAAAGCCAAGTTTCTCTGCTTCTGTTTGAGCACGAAGGCTTCCTGCATAGTTTCCTGCTGTTTTAGCAATCCCTACGCCACCGCGTACAGCACGAACATATTCATTTTCAACGTAAATGCTAACAGGTTGAAGCTGCTCACCGCTGTTGTAATACGCACCAACAGGAGAAAGAATGATCATAAATTTATATGTTGATGAAGGACGTACCCCTAAAAATGCGTCTGTTGCAATAATAAATGGACGAATGTAAAGAGAACACCCTTCTTCAGTTGGAATCCAATCTTTGTCAATTTCGATTAAGTTTTTTAAAGCTTCCATTGCTAAATCTTCAGGGATTTCCGGCATGCTTAAACGTTCGTTAGATAGATTCATTCGTTTTACGTTTTTAAGAGGTCTAAAGAGTTGAACACGATTGTCCGATGTTCTGTATGCTTTAAGGCCTTCGAATACCGCTTGACCGTAATGGAATACCATTGAAGATGGCTCTAAAGTAAGCGGAGCGTAAGGAGTGATTCTTGGACTATGCCACCCTTTGTCAGTAGAGTAATCCATTGTAAACATATGGTCTGTAAAAAATTTTCCGAAACCAAGTTCACTGTGTTTGGGTTTTGTTTTTTTCTGAGAAGTTTTTGTTACTTCAATTGTTTGTAGCATATTTCTTACACCTCTTATAAAAAGAATTTTCAATCTATTTTTTTATTTTATGATATTACTCTATATTAATTTAAGTAATAACGCAATCGTTAGAAAACGCTTACGATATAAAAAATAAGAATTTATTCACTTTCTAAATGGTTTACTATGTTTAATAAATAAAACTCATCACTTGTCATATTAAGAAAATGAGTATGATAGAATAAGAGGATTAAAATTTTTGACGAAAAAAGGAGCGAAAAACATGCTGTATTTAGTTCGCCATGGTCAAACTGATTGGAATAAAAATGGACTCGTTCAAGGGCAGACAGATATTTCATTGAATAGTACAGGAGTTGAGCAAGCTCAGGCGTTAGCAAAACGGTTTCAAAAGGAAAATATTGATGTGATTTATGCTAGTGATCTTAAGCGTGCGTATGGAACTGCTGAAGAAATTGCAAAAGTAAAAAACATGAGAGTATCAGAAGGCCTTCGGGAACTTCGTGAACGATCATTTGGGGAGCTAGAAGGAGCGGAGATTCCTTTGTTGCAAGAAAAATTCCCTAATCTCGGTACAGATTGGAAAGAGGATCTTCCTCTTAATATAGAATCACTAGGAAACATGCAAAAACGAATGGTGAAGGAACTTACAAATATTATGACCCATCATCAAGGTGAGGATGTTCTTGTTGTAAGCCATGGAGCAGCTATTAACGTATTTATTCATTATGTTACAAGCGGGGAAAATGGAACAGGAAAAATGGTTTTAGCAAACACAGCTGTTAGCACATTTACTTTTGAAAATAAAAAATGGGCCATAGGTACGCTAAATGATGCATCACATTGGATAAAAGAAGCGAAAAGTAGCTAAAAAGTTGTGAAAAAATGTCTTATTTTGTTGACATGTGTCGAAATGTGTAGTAAATTTGTAAATAACTTATTAATACTGTAACAAAAAACATCTGAAAAAGCGATCAAATTTTACATTTGACGTTTTACTATTCTCTTTTTTAGTCTTTATTTATTCTGTGATCCCAACCTCACATTACGATCTTCCAGTCATCGTAATGTGGGGTTTTTTAATGTCTTGAAAATATATACTGTAGAAGCTTAGAGTTGATAGCTGAGACGTTCAGAAGCAAAGGAAAACAAGAAAGATAACCGTGTATGAAACGTTAAAAAGGAGGTGTGCAGTCACTTTTTGTAAGCGATTACAATATAGATAAATTACCGAAGGAGGAGAGAATGATGAAACAGAAGATTTCCATTATTGGCGTGCCAATGGACCTTGGTCAAATGAGGCGAGGAGTTGATATGGGACCTAGCGCAGTCAGGTATGCTGACTTAAGTGAAAGACTAAAAAAGTTGAATTATGATGTTACGGATGAAGGAGATATCGAAATTGAAATTAAAGAAAGAGCAGACCTTCATGATTATACATCTTTAAAAAATCTAGAAGCTGTAACAAAGGGAAATGAGCGACTAAGCACAAAAGTAAGGGAAGTGGTGGAAAAAGGAAACTTTCCTCTTGTGATTGGGGGAGATCATAGTATAGCAATTGGTACGCTTGCAGGAGTAGGAAAACGGGCTAACAATCTAGGGGTGATTTGGTATGACGCGCATGGAGATTTAAATACACTTGAAACCTCTCCATCAGGGAATGTCCATGGCATGCCGCTTGCAGTTAGCTTAGGAATAGGACATGAAAAACTAACGAATATAGGCGGATATATGCCAAAGCTAAAACCAGAAAATGTAGTAATAATTGGGGCTCGCTCTCTAGATGATGGAGAGAAAAAATTAATCCGTGATAAGGGAATTAAAGTCTATACAATGCATGAGATTGATCGATTAGGAATGACCAAAGTAATGGAGGAGACTATCTCTTATTTAAAGAAACGTACAGATCAAGTTCATCTTTCTCTTGATTTGGACGGTTTAGATCCAAGAGAAGCTCCTGGAGTTGGTACTCCTGTTGTTGGAGGGATTAGTTATAGAGAAAGTCATTTAGCAATGGAAATGCTTGCAGAAGCAGAATTTATTACTTCAGCTGAATTTGTAGAGATAAATCCAATACTTGATAACTCCAACAAAACTGCCGAAGTTGCGGTTGCTTTAATCGGTTCTTTACTAGGAGAAAAGCTTCTTTAACAAGAAAGAACTCTCTAAACTTAGAGAGTTCTTTCTTGTTAAGGGAAGACCGTTATTTTACTAATTAGAAAGCACAGAGTGAATTTTACGAATAGCCCAATCCAAATCTTCTTGAGAAATAATAAGTGGTGGTGCAAAGCGAATGACAGTATTATGTGTTTCTTTACAAAGAAGTCCTTCTTCTTTCAGACGTTCACAATAAGGGCGAGCAGATGTTGTTAACTCTACGCCAATAAAAAGGCCGCGCCCTCGAATTTCCTTAATAAGGGAGCTGTTAATTTTCTTTAGTTGTTCCTTAAAATATTCACCTAATCTGAAAGAGCGTTCTGCTAAATGTTCCTCTTCTAACACTTGGAGAGAAGCTAATGACACGGCACAAGCTAGAGGGTTTCCGCCAAATGTCGAACCGTGTGAACCAGGATTAAAAACGCCTAGAATATCTTTGTTTGCTACAACGCAAGAGATAGGAAAAACCCCACCTCCTAATGCTTTACCTAGGATAAGCATATCAGGTTCCACATCTTCCCAATCGCATGCAAACATTTTACCAGTACGAGCTAAACCAACTTGAATTTCGTCTGCAATAAATAAAACATCTTCCTTTTTACATATGTTTGCTGCTGCTTTTAAAAAACCTTCTGGGGGTAAAACAATGCCAGCTTCCCCTTGAATCGGTTCAATAAGAAAAGCAACTGTGTTTGGTGTAATAGCTTTTTGTAAAGCTTCTAAGTCACCGTAAGGAATTCGTTTTATCCCAGGAAGCAGTGGACCAAATCCTTGCTTATATTCTTCTTCAGATGAAAGCGAAACAGCCGACATTGTTCTTCCATGGAAATTTCCATCACACGCGATAATTTCTGCTTTATTTTCTTCAATCTGCTTGTTTGTATATCCCCATCGTCTTGCAGCTTTAATAGCTGTTTCAACAGCTTCTGCTCCTGTGTTCATTGGGAGAGCCATCTCTTTTTTTGTCAGTTTACAAATTGTTTCATACCAAGGACCGAGTTGATCGCTATGAAAAGCACGAGACGTGAGCGTTACACGATCTGCTTGTTTTTTTAATGCATCAATAATTTTTGGATGACGATGCCCTTGGTTAACAGCTGAATAAGCGCTAAGCATATCCATATAACGATTTCCTTCAGGGTCTTTTACCCATACTCCTTCAGCTCCTGAGATAACGATTGGAAGAGGATGATAATTATTTGCTCCATATGCTTCTGTTTGCTTAATAACTTCTTCAGAATAACTGTATTTTAAACTCATTGTAAAACCTCCTAATTTATCCTTAATCATGTAGTAGTTCCTGTTTATTCGGACTATAAGCACAGGAAAGAGAAAGCGTTTTGTGCTTCTGTCTACTTTATAATGCAAGAACTGTGCCAACTATTTTTTTGCTGTAAGAATAGGCTAGCTCTAAAAATATGAAGATAAAAAGCAAAAAAAATAAGCGTTTATGGAGAGAAATAAGCATTAAAATTTGGCATTTTCTTTTATCTCGTCAGAAATATTATAAAAAATTTTGCGTATTAAAATTGTTTCTGATTAAATAAAAAACAAGCAGTGTAAAAAGGAGCGAACTTAGATGCATGAAAATAATGTGGAATATTTAAAATATTTAAAGCGAACTTATGAGCGAATTATGGATGAACTAGATGTTGGATTACATGTTGTAAATAAAGATGGTAAAACCATTTTGTATAACAAAAAGATGATGGAAATGGAATTTATGAAAAGTGAAGATGTGTTAGATAAAGATTTACTTGAAGTGTTTATGTTTAAAAAAGGTCAACAAAGTACATTGCTTAGAGCATTAGAGGCAGGGGAAGAAACAAAAAACGAGAAGCAAACGTACTTTAACAATAAAGGGAAAGAAGTAACAACGGTCAACAATACATTTCCTATCATAGAAAAAACGGAGATCCAAGGGGCAGTGGAAATTGCACGGGATATTACCAAGATTGAGAGGTTAGTAAGAGAGAATATAAAGAGAAAGAAAGAAAGTAAGTTTACTTTTGAGAACATTATTGGGAAAAGCTCAGCTATTCAAGAAGTAATTGAAAGTGCTAAACGAGCAACGCGTACCTCGTCTTACGTACTGATTGTAGGAGAAACAGGAACAGGTAAAGAGCTTTTTGCTCAAGGAATCCATTACGAGAGCAATCGTGCATCACGTCCTTTTATTTCTCAAAACTGTGCTGCTCTTCCAGATAACTTGATTGAAAGCTTGCTTTTTGGTACAAAACGAGGTGCTTTTACAGGGGCTGCTGATCATGCAGGATTATTTCAACAAGCAGAAGGAGGAACCTTGCTTCTCGATGAGATTAATTCTTTAAATATTCATCTTCAAGCTAAGCTGTTGCGTGTTTTGCAAGAAAAGAAGGTGAAGAGAATAGGAGATACGAAGGAAACGTCTGTTGATGTAAGAATTATTGCACATATTAACGAAGATCCAATTGATGCTATTGCAAATAAGCATTTACGAAAAGATTTATATTATCGTTTAGGAGTTGTGACCCTTTTTATTCCACCGTTACGAGAAAGAAAAGAAGATATTCCGCTTCTTGCTCAGCATTTTATTCTAAAATATAATAAGCTTTTTCAGATGGATGTCCAAAAGATAAGTGAAGATGTTTTACAACTATTTTTATCTTATGAATGGCCCGGTAATGTAAGGGAGCTAGAGCATGTTATTGAGGCTGCCATGAATATTATGGGGGATGAGGAGGAGAGGATTGAACGTTATCATCTACCTATGCAATATAGAGCGAAATGGGAAGCGCGTGAAGAAGTAGAAGAGAAAGATCCTTTGTTTAAAATGAAGGCTTTTCAAACTCTTTCTCTGAAAGACCAAATGAAGTCATTTGAGAGATATTGTATTGTCCATGCTTTAAGAGAAAACAATTTTAAAATCTCGAAAACAGCTCATGTGCTAGGATTAAGTCGTCAAAGTTTACAATATCGAATGAAGAGGTTAAATATTGAGAAAGAATGAAAGGAAAAAGTGTGAGTATACAGTTGTTTTTCTTGTGATCTATAACTAAAAAGACCTCCTCACAAGCAGAATAACAAGCTAAAAAGCAAAAATATTTGACAATTTAAATATGTATAAATAATCAAAAAAATGTCGAGTTGAGTCATTTACCCTTTATCACTTACACTAAAAGATAAGAAACGAGAGGGGGAGAAACATGAAAAGAGAAATTTCGATTATTGGAGCACCAATGGATTTAGGTCAAGCAAGAAGAGGGGTAGATATGGGGCCAAGCGCAATTAGATGTGCAGGCTTAAGTGAAAGACTACAACGTTTAGGATACGAAGTTTATGATGAGGGAGACATTGAAATCGAAATTAGAGAAAGAGCAAAATCAACGTCATCTACTCACTTAAAAAACTTAGAGGCTGTTGCAGAAGGAAATCAACGGCTGTGTACAAAAATCCAAGAGGTCATTAGTTTAGGACGTTTTCCACTTGTTGTTGGTGGAGATCATAGCATTGCGATTGGAACGCTTGCAGGTGTATCAAAACGTGCTGAAAATTTAGGCGTGATTTGGTATGACGCACATGGTGATTTAAATACAGCTGAAACATCGCCATCAGGAAATATCCACGGTATGCCGCTTGCTGTAAGTTTAGGAATGGGTCATCCTCTTCTAACAAACATCGGTGGATACCTTCCAAAAGTAAAGCCAGAAAACATCGTTATTATTGGAGCTCGTTCTCTTGATGTAGGAGAAAAAGAATTAATAAGAGAAAAAGGAATTCGCGTATATACAATGCATGAGATTGATCGTTTGGGAATGACAAAGGTAATGGAGGAAGCGGTTTCATACTTGAAAGAAAGAACAGATCACGTTCATCTTTCACTTGATTTAGATGGACTTGATCCAAAAGAAGCTCCTGGTGTCGGAACTCCTGTTGTGGGTGGAATTAGCTATAGAGAAAGTCATCTTGCTATGGAAATGCTAGCAGAAGCTAATTTTATTACATCTGCTGAATTTGTCGAAATTAATCCTATTTTAGATGACCTTAATCGAACAGCTGAAGTCGCTGTTGCATTAGTTGGTTCTCTTTTAGGAGAAAACCTGCTCTTCGAACAAAAAAACCTGCTTACGTTAACTTCATCTTGATAAAGACTAAAAGATTAAGTGAATAGAAAACAAGATAACCAATCTCCTGTTAATTTTTTATGGCAGTGATGATTGGTCTCTTTTTTAGTAAGGAATGCCAAGTTTTTTGGCAGGATAATTAAAAATTGGGCGTTTATATTAATCTGAATACTCGTTTAACTAGGAATGTTTATATGGCATAAAACTTGCACTATATATTTAACAAGTAAAAGATAGCTTACTCACTTGATCAGAGATAGAAAACGAAAGGGTGTTTCTATGGGAAGAGAAAAAGAGCAACAATATGAATTAAAGAGGACAATGAATTCCAGGCACTTATTTATGATTTCTTTAGGTGGATGTATTGGGACAGGCTTCTTTATTGGGTCAGGATATACGATTTATGAAGCTGGTTCAACAGGAGCCATTTTTGCATACTTAGTTGGTGGATTTATTATGTATTTAACACTGCTTTGTCTAGGTGAACTTTCCGTTGCGATGCCTGTATCAGGATCATTTCAGACATATGCAACAAAATTTATCGGATCTGGAACAGGATTTGCTATTGGGTGGCTCTATTGGCTAGGATGGGCTGTAACGATTGCTTTAGAATTTTTATCAGCTGGACAGCTTATGCAAAGGTGGCTTCCAGATTCACCTGTTTGGATGTGGTGTCTCATTTTTGCTGCTCTTATGTTTTTCTTAAATGCTCTTTCTGCAAAAGCTTTTGGTGAAACAGAGTTTATCTTTTCAAGTATCAAAATTCTTGCCATTATTTTATTCATTGGAGTTGGCGGAGCTGCTATGTTTGGTTTGATTGAAATGAATGACGGTCAAGCTGCTCCCTTTTTCTCTCATTTTACAACTGATGGTCTTCTCCCGAACGGAGTGACAGCTCTTCTTATTACAATGATTAGCGTTAATTTCTCATTTCAAGGAACAGAACTAATTGGCATTGCAGCAGGGGAAAGTGAAAATCCTGAAAAGACAATTCCTCGTTCCATCCGCCAAACGGTTTGGAGAACACTTTTTTTCTTTGTTCTGTCTGTATTTGTTCTCGCAGGTGTTATTCCAAGGACGGAAGCAGGAGTTTCTGAAAGCCCTTTTGTTGTTGTTTTGGACCGCATCGGTGTACCGTATTCAGCTGATATTATGAATTTTGTTATTCTAATTGCTCTTTTATCAGTAGCTAATTCAGGGCTGTATGCTGCAACACGTATGTTGTACTCTTTGTCACGAGAAGGAATGGCAAGCCCTCGTTTAGGAAAAGTAAACGAACGGGGAGTTCCAATTAACGCTCTGCTTATCACACTTGCTATATCAGGTCTTTCATTATTATCAGGAGTATTTGCTGCTGAGACGGTCTTTGTTTGGTTGCTTTCATTAGCAGGACTCGGTGCTCAAATTGGGTGGATTGCCATTACGGCTTCTTTGCTTGGCTTTAGAAAAAAATACATTAGTCAAGGTGGGAAGATAGAAGATTTAAAGTTTAAAGCACCGCTTTATCCCATTTTGCCCGCTGTGGCCCTAATTGCAAATTGTATTGTTATGGCAAGTTTGGCCTTTGATGCTGAACAGCGTATGGCACTGTATTGGGGAGGAGGATTTTATATTTGTTGTTACCTTGTTTATCATCTTAGAGTGAAGAAAAAACACCGCATTAAAACATATGAACAAGAACTTCAGCTTAATGAAGGAAAGAAGATGGTCATGTAAAAAAAGCAGCTCGCATATGAGCTGCTTTTTATAGTTTATGTTTGCATAGTACAGATTGAATCATAAAATATTCAATTGATGCTGGAAGCTCTTCTTTAATTGGTTTTAATCGCTCTGTTCCTACTTTTTCAATAGCCGTTAAAATGGCTTCTTCTTGCTCACCCGTGAAAATTTTATCCCATTCCATTGGGTAGCCTTCTTCTACAGCTCTCAAAATGTGTTTTTCAACCGTTTGTTTTGTCATAGAACGCTCTTTTGCAATTGTTTTAGTATCATGACCTTGTTGAAAAAGATCATATGAAACAACATAACTTTTTTGATCTCCTGTTTCTTGTTTAGAAGATGGAGTATCTGATAGCTTTTGGATTGGAGTAATATTATTTTCTAATACAAAAGCTGAAATAGCTTCTAAAAACGGCTGGCCGTAACGTTCAAACTTGACTTCGCCAACTCCATTCATATTCAAAAAGGCTTCTTTTGTTGTTGGATAGTAGCGACTAAAATCTTTAAGAGTGCCATCTGCAAAAATTAAATATGGTGGATAGCCTTTTTCATCAGCTATTTCTTTTCGCAATGTTCGCAAACGCTCAAATAATTGTTCATCTATCATTTGCTCTGGAGCTGTTTTTGTTTCAATCTCACGTTTCCATACCGTTTCTTTTCCTTGTAAAAGGGAGTATCCTTTCTCGCCGATATAAACGGTCGGATATTGATGGTTTGTAAGTAAAAGGTACTTTTCAGCTAGCAAATAATGAATAAGGGAAGAAATTTGTTTTTCGGTTTTCTCTTTCATCAATCCATAGGTTGACAAAGTTTGAAAGTTAAACTGGAGAATCTTCTTGTTTTTGGAGCCTTTCAACACTTGAGCAACTAATGTAACACCGAAGCGTTCTTTCATTCGTTTCACACAAGAAATAATCATGAGCGCTTCTTTTGTAATATCAATTTTTTCTCCCGTATCAAGGCAATTTGAACATTTTCCACATGTGCTCTGATCTTCTTTTCCTTGAAAATAAGAAAGAATATAGCTCTGCAAGCATTGCTCTGTATGACAATATTGAACGATCGTTTGTAAGTTTTCATATTCTTGTTGCTGCCGTTCTGCTGATGTGGATTGTTCAATAAGAAACTTCTGGACACTCACATCTTGAGAATGAAAGAGAAGAATACATTCGCTTTCTTCTCCATCACGGCCAGCGCGCCCTGCTTCTTGATAGTAATTTTCAATATTTTTAGGCATGTTGTAGTGAATAACATATCTGACATTAGATTTGTCAATTCCCATTCCAAAGGCATTTGTTGCGACAATTACTTGACAGTTATCATAAATAAAATCATTTTGAGCCTCTTGTCGCTCAACATCTGAAAGACCAGCATGATAAGCCCGAGCTTTTATTCCTTTTTTGGTTAATAATATTGAAAGTTGATCACAGAGCTTGCGAGAAGCAACGTAAATAATTCCCACTTCTTTTTGATGATTTTCAATGTACTGTAGAAGGTATTTTTGCTTATCAACTCCACGAAGAACTTGAAACGATAGATTTTCGCGTGCAAATCCGGTTACATAGGTATCTTCTTTTTCAATAGAAAGAAGAGTACATATGTCTTTCATTACTTCTTCTGTAGCAGTTGCTGTTAAAGCTGCTACAACGACATTTTGAGGAAGTGAAAAAATTCGGTTTACAATAGACCGATAGCTTGGACGGAAATCATGTCCCCATTTTGAAATACAGTGAGCTTCATCAAAAGCAATAAATGTTAAAGGGAGCTTCTCAAGCCATGTAACAAACTCTAAAGACTCAAATCGTTCTGGTGCCACATATACAATTTTATAAATGCCGTTTTCAATTTCCCACATTATATTTGATATTTCTTCATATGAAAGAGAACTATTTAAAAATGTAGCAGGGATATGAATAGAGTTTAAAGCGTCTACCTGGTCTTTCATGAGGGAAATTAATGGAGAAATAACGAGGGTAATTCCTTCGAAAAGGAGAGCCGGAATTTGATAACAAATCGATTTCCCACCGCCAGTTGGCATAATACCGAGCGTATTTCGTTTTTCGAGGATGCTCGTAATCACTCCTTCTTGTCCAGGGCGAAATGTTTCATATCCGAAGTGCTTTAATAGCATATTTTCTGCGTTTTTCAATTCTACCAAAATAATCACCAGCCTAATCTAAAAACATATGATGAATAGATTAAAATTCATAATCTACTATTCGTATTTTATTATACATGAAGAAAGAAGAGGAAGAAAATGAAAGCCATTTATTTATAGTTGACGAGACATGTATATACAAGGTAAAATGACATTATAACTTGTATATACATGTTTTTGTTTTTATTGAATCTTATTGAAAAGGGAATTAAATGAGGTTTTTGTAAGCGTTAACAAAAAAAGGGGGGCGTTTCCATAGTGAATAGAGCATCTGTAGAACAAATTGTCCATGCTTTAGGCGGAAAAGAAAATATTTCAACAGCAACACATTGTGTAACACGTTTACGACTTGTGTTAAAAGATGAAAGTAGAGTAAATCATGAAGAACTAAATAATATAGATCTTGTTAAAGGATCTTTCTCAACAAATGGACAATTCCAAGTTGTTATAGGACAGGGAACAGTTGATAAAGTGTATAAGGAATTTGTAAACATTACAGGGGTTGGAGAAGCTTCAAAAGAAGAAGTGAAAGATGAAGCATCTAAAAAAATGAATCCGCTTCAGCGTGCTGTCAAAGCTCTTGCTGACATCTTTATTCCGATTCTACCAGCTATCGTAACAGCAGGTCTTTTGATGGGGATTAATAACATATTAACAAACCCAAATATCTTTTTTGATAGCAAATCTGTTGTCGATGTATACTCACAATGGGGAGATTTTGCAAATATTATTAATTTAATTGCTAATACAGCCTTTACCTTCTTGCCTGGATTAATTGGTTGGTCAGCGGTTACAAAATTTGGGGGAAGTCCGATATTAGGAATTGTTCTCGGATTGATGCTTGTTCACCCAGATCTTTTAAACGCGTGGGGATATGGAGAAGCACAAAATAAAGGTGATATTGCAACATGGAACTTATTCGGTCTTGAAATTGAGAAAGTGGGCTATCAAGGGCAAGTTCTTCCTGTGTTAGTAGCTTCGTACGTTCTTGCTAAAATTGAACAATTCTTAAGAAAAAGAATACCAGATGCGATTCAGCTGTTAGTGGTAGCTCCAGTAGCCCTTTTAGTAACAGGGTTCTTATCCTTTATTATCATTGGTCCAATCACAATGAATCTTGGTGGCTTTATTACAGACGGAGTTGTTTATTTATTTGATAAAGCCCCAATTGTTGGAGGCCTTGTATATGGAGGGCTTTATGCACCGCTTGTTATTACAGGAATGCATCATACATTTTTAGCAGTTGATCTTCAGCTTATTGGTACAATTGGCGGAACTTTCTTGTGGCCTATGCTCGCTCTTTCTAATATTGCTCAGGGATCAGCAGCTCTTGCGATGATGCTTGTTGTAAAAAATGAAAAAGTTAAAGGTCTTGCAGGTGCCTCATCTCTTTCTGCTTACTTAGGTGTTACAGAACCAGCTATGTTTGGCGTCAATTTACGTTTCCGTTATCCTTTTATTGCAGCAATTATTGGTTCCGCTATTGGAGGGGTAGTGTTAGCAACAAACCTTGTTAAAGCTTCATCCGTTGGAGTTGGAGGCTTACCTGCCTTTTTCTCTATTATGCCATCATTTTGGCCTGTCTTTTTCATAGGAATGGGCATAAGCATTGTTGTTCCATTTTTACTAACCCTTGTAATGGGGAAGTTTGCAAATCGAAAAGAAGTGAAAGTAAAACGTTCTATAAGCCAATAAAGAGATAAAAAGAGGAGAGGATAAAAGGTTATGAAACATGAATGGTGGAGAAAGGCCGTAGTTTATCAAATCTACCCTAAAAGTTTTTATGATACAGAAGGAACAGGAGTTGGCGATCTTAAAGGGGTTACAAAAAAGCTTGATTACTTAAAAACATTAGGTGTTGATGTTATTTGGCTAACCCCAATTTATGAATCACCTCAAAATGATAACGGTTACGATATTAGTGATTACTACAAGATTTACGAACCTTATGGAACGATGGAAGACTTCGAAGACCTTCTTTTTCAAGCACATGAAAAAGGATTAAAAATTGTTATGGATATTGTTGTTAATCATACGTCAATAAACCATAAATGGTTCAAAGAAGCAAAGAAAGGTCCCTCTAACCCTTATCGAGATTTCTATATTTGGAAAGATGGCAAAGAAGGAGGTCCACCAACAAACTGGAAATCCAAGTTTGGTGGATCTGCATGGGAATATGACGAAGATAGCAACCAATATTATTTACATCTTTATGATGTTACCCAAGCTGATTTAAATTGGGAAAATGAAAAGGTACGCCAAGAAGTTTATAAAATGATGAACTTCTGGTTCCAAAAAGGTGTGGATGGCTTCCGTCTTGATGTTATTAATGTGATTTCAAAAGATCAGCGCTTTTTAGATGATGATAATGGAGACGGCCGTAAATATTATACAGATGGCCCGCGTGTTCATGAATATATGAATGAAATGAATAGAACGGTATTTTCAAAATATAACGTAATGACGGTTGGAGAAATGTCATCAACCACTCCAGAGGAATGTGTAAAGTATACGAATCCAGAAAGACAGGAGCTAAATATGACTTTCAACTTTCATCATTTAAAAGTAGATTACAAAGACGGTGAGAAATGGAGCAACGCACCATTTGATTTCTTACAGCTCAAAGAAATCCTTTCACACTGGCAAGCATATATGGAGAAAGGGGACGGGTGGAATGCGCTTTTTTGGTGCAACCATGACCAGCCGCGTGTTGTCTCCCGCTATGGAAATGATCAAGAATATCATAAAGAATCAGCAAAAATGCTCGCAACTGTTGTTCATATGATGAAAGGAACACCATACATTTATCAAGGTGAAGAGATTGGAATGACAAATTCCGATTTTAGCGATATTCAACAATATCGCGATGTTGAATCACTGAATATGTTTAAAGAAAAAAAAGAAGAAGGATGGTCAGAGGAAGAAATTCTAGCCATTTTAAAGCAAAAGTCTCGGGATAACTCGAGAACACCAATGCAGTGGAATGATGATAAGAATGGTGGTTTTACGACAGGAACACCATGGATTTCGCTTGCTCCGAACTATGAGCGTATTAATGTGAAAGAAGCATTAGAAGATGAAGAGTCTATTTTTTATCACTATCAAAAATTGATAGAACTTCGAAAAACGTACAACATAATTACAGAAGGAGATTATAAGCTATTACTACGAGAAGATGAGCGGATTTTTGCCTATACACGTAATACAGAAGAAGAACAGCTTGTTGTACTGAATAACTTTTATAGTGAAGAACGATCATTTTCTTTACCTGAAAGTGTGATAGAAAATGGTGAGCTTCTGTTAGGAAACTACAGTGATGCTCCTTCGTTACAAAGAACAATAACATTACGACCTTATGAGTCAGTTGTTTATCTTTCTAAAAAGTAACAATAGCTATTGCCATACGTAATGAACAACAATTACACTTTATAATGGTGATGAAAATGAAAGAAAATAAATATATGAGTATATATCAAAATATTGTAAAAGACGTGAAAAGAGGGGAGTACAAGCCAGGTGACAAACTTCCCTCAGAGCACGAACTTGCCGAGCATTATGAAACATCAAGAGAAACAATTCGTAAATCGCTAAACTTGTTAGCTCAAAACGGCTATATCCAAAAGATTCGTGGGAAGGGATCTATTGTTCTGGATATGACACAATTTAACCTCCCTATTTCAGGCCTTGTTAGCTTTAAAGAGCTCTCTAAGGAGATGAGTAATCCCCCTAAAACAAAAGTAAACGAGCTTACGGAAATGGAAGGGAACGCTTTTTTAGAGAAAGTTTTAGAACTCTCACCAGGGGAGAAGGTGTGGCAAGTTGTCCGCTCACGGAATTTTGATGGAGAAAACGTTATTTTAGACAAAGATTACTTCAAAAAAAGTATTGTTGAGCAATTGACAGTTGAGATTTGTAAGAACTCTATTTACGAGTATTTAGAGAAAGACTTAGGATTGATTATTAGTTTTGCTAAAAAAGAGTTTGTTGTGGAAAAATGTACAGAAGAAGACTACGCATATTTAGATTTAAAAGGTTATGACCATGTTGTTGTTGTGCGCAACTACGTTTATCTTGAAGATGCGACTCTTTTTCAATACACGGAATCAAGACATCGTCTTGACAAATTCCAGTTCGTCGATTTCGCTAGAAGAGAAAAATAAGACACGGCATACAGCCGTGTCTTTTTTTATTGTGAAGAAGGAAGAATAAGGATTAAAATAATGGTTAGGAGGGAAACTATGGAGAGAAATTCAAAAAGCGTAGGAAGCCATATTATGGCTATAACTTTAATTGTACTTCTCGTCTTATTTTCAGCTAGCATCATTTTCTTTGGTATTTTATTTGGAACAGTTGGTTTTTTTCATATTTCAAACTCAAGTTATGACTCTATTTGGTCTGTTTGCTTATTTATTTTACTTCTTTCTTTTGTAAGTGGATTTCTAGAGCTTTTTGAGTATTTATTGAAGATTATAATAACAGGGATCTCTGCACAGCATAAAGTAACCGTTCTTTTAAAGTATGGAGTAGAACTTCTCTTTCTTTATGGATCTCTTTCCATTGTAGACGACTGGATGGAGAGTATTTCACTATCTTCGTATAGTAAACTATTTTTCGCTATTTTACTTCTTATCATTGGAAATATTGATTCTTTACAAAAAAAGAAGCATAAAAATAAATGAAGAGTAATGAATAGATTAAATTTCTAGTTCGTTAGCCTCTTAATAAAAATTCGTTTTTTATGTATAATGATGTAATTATTGTGGCAGAAGAAGAAGTGGAGTGCCGGTAGAAAATGTGCTGTACGGCCTTTTTACCGGTTATTTGTAATGAGAAAAAAACGAAGGGTAAAATTATTCAAATAAACTAATATTCAGTCTATTTATTTACCTCTAGAACTTCTCTTTCAAGTTCAGTAGAATAGAGAAATGAGCTTATTTTATGTATAACCTATTCATTATTTTGAATACGGTTAAAGGAGTGTTTTAATGAGTAATAATGAACAACAAAATAATGGCTTACAAAGAACAATGAAAGCCCGACACTTGTTTATGATCTCCTTAGGAGGCTGTATTGGAACAGGCTTCTTTTTAGGATCAGGATATACAATTAACCAAGCAGGTTCACTAGGTGCAGTTTTATCGTACTTAGTAGGTGGACTTGTAATGTACTTAACCCTTGTTTGTTTAGGTGAGTTATCTGTTGCAATGCCTGAGTCAGGATCATTCCAGACATATGCTACAAAATTTATTGGTCCTGCAACGGGATTCGCTATTGGCTGGCTATACTGGTTAGGTTGGGGTGTAACGGTTGCCCTAGAATTTTTATCATCAGGTCAGCTTATGCAACGATGGTTTCCAGATTCGCCAATCTGGATGTGGTGTTTAATCTTTACTGTTGTTGTCTTTTTACTAAATGCTTTATCAGCAAAAGCATTTGGGGAATCAGAATTTGTCTTTTCAAGTATTAAGATATTAGCCATTTTATTATTTATTATTGTCGGAGGAGCTGCCATGTTTGGGCTTGTAGACATGAAAGGTGGAGAAAGTGCGCCATTTTTCTCTCACTTTGTTAGTGACGGTCTTTTCCCGAATGGCGTAACAGCTCTTCTTATTACCATGATTAGCGTAAACTTTTCGTTCCAAGGAACAGAACTTATTGGGATTGCAGCAGGAGAAAGTGAAAACCCTGAAAAAACAATTCCAAAATCCATTCGACAAACGGTATGGAGAACGCTTTTCTTCTTTGTTCTTTCTGTAGTTATTGTAGCAGGAGTATTACCAAGAGAGCAGGCGGGTGTTGTTGAAAGTCCATTCGTGGCTGTGTTAGATAAAGTTGGCGTACCATATGCAGCAGATATTATGAATTTTGTAATTTTAATTGCACTTTTGTCTGTTGCAAACTCAGGTCTTTATGCAGCAACTCGTATTCTTTATTCGCTTTCTAAAGAAGGAATGGCAAGCCCTTCAATTGCTAAAGTAAATAAAAAAGGGATTCCAATGAATGCGTTGCTGATTACACTTGCTGTAGCACTCTTATCGCTTCTTTCAAGCGTTTTTGCAGCGGAAACCGTATTTGTATGGCTTCTGTCACTTGCAGGATTAGGAGCACAAATCGGTTGGATTGCAATTACCTGGTCACATCTAGCGTTTAGAAAGAAATATGTGCAACAAGGCGGAAAAGTAGAAGATTTAAAGTTTAAAACTCCGCTTTATCCATTTTTACCTGCAGTTGCTTTAATTGCAAACTGTATCGTTATGGCAAGCATGGCGTTTGATGGAGAACAACGATTAGCTCTTTATTGGGGAGGCGGCTTTTTCATTGCTTGTTACATTTACTACTTTATTCGAGTAAAAGGCAAGCGAGAAGGAAAAGAGTTTAAACAAGAAGTAGAGCTAAAAGAAGGAAAACGAATGATGATGTAACACAAAAGGAGCGATTTCTCACAGGAGAAATCGCTCCTTTTTGTTTTAAAACGTAAAGTGAAAAAGCTTAGGAGCATAATAGCAAATGGCCATCACGAGGAAAGAAGAGAGAAGGAAAATGACATCCTTCTTTTTGATAGACGTTGTTTTATAAAAAACGCGTCCTTTCGCTCCTGTAAATCCTTTTGATTCCATAGCAAGTGCTGTTCGTTCAGCTTTACGAATAGCGCTTGCTAAAAGAGGGATAATATAACGTTTCAACTGATGAATGCGGTCTTTAAGCGTTGTAGCCCGTTTAATTCCGCGAATGCGATGAGCATTTTGAATGGTTTGAAACTCATCTTTCATCTGAGGTAGAAAGCGATAACCTGCTAGTATCCCGTAAGCAAATTTAGGTGGCAGCTTACATTGCTGCATAAGACTTAACATCAGTTCTGTTTTATCTGTTGTAAAAATAAATAATAGGGAGAGGGAGGCAAAACCAAGCACTCTCAAAGCAAGGCTAAGTCCATTTTGAAGCGTTGACTCTGTAACCGTAATAAACCAAAAATGAGCGATAATTTTGCTTCCTATTTTAAATTCTTCGTCTGCAAAAACGATGGAAGTCCACAAGTAGCCAAAAGCCACAAGCAGAAAAGGAAGCAGAACAAGGAGCCATTTTTTAAAAGAAACCTTCCCAAATGCAAATGTGGCTAAAACGGTGATGATAAAGAATAATAAAGGCGTCCACACTGTCAAAAAGAGTGATAAGAAAATAACAGAAAGTAAAACAACAAGTCCTTTTATTGCAGGATTAACCTCTTCAAGTTGCAAGGAGTTCACCTTCTTTCTCTAGCGCACATTGAACTTTTATTTCAAGCGGGAGGTCAAGACTAGCTTTTTGAAGCAAAGCTTGTTCTTCCCAAAGTGATTCTGTTTGTCCGTTAAAAAGTAACTTTCCTTCATGTAAAACGAGAACCCGATCAGCTTTTTCGTGAACAAGCTCCATATCATGAGTAATTAAAAGCACTGTTGTCCCGTCCTTTACCCGCTGATCTAAAAGGGTTAGAAGCTCTTTTGTTGTTTGTGCATCTTGTCCAAATGTTGGCTCATCTAAAATTAAAAAGGATTGTTCATCGACAAGCATTGTTGCTACACTTAAGCGTCGCTTTTGACCTTGACTTAGTGAAAAGGGATTTTGATCTCTAACATGCAGAAGTCGGAACGCTTCTAGCACATGTTTCGTTTTCTCTGTTATCTCTTCTTCTAATAAACCTTGGAGACGAAGGCCAAATGCTACTTCTTCAAAAACACTATCTGTTACAAACTGATGCTCAGGATTTTGAAAAACATAGCCTGTTTTTCGACGAAGTGCTTTTTCGTCCCATTCTTTTAAATTCTTATTTTCTAATAAAATTTGGCCTGAAGAAGGTTTTTTTAAACGAGAGAGCAAGGTGGAGAGCGTAGACTTTCCAGCGCCATTTGTTCCAATAAGAGCTACGATTTCACCTCGGCCAATCTTAAACGAAAGATTGTTAAGAAGGGAAGGTCCTTTCTTTTGATAAGAAAAAGAAACATTTTGAACATCAATAAGCGTTTCCTTTTCTCTTTCATTTTTCTCCCTATTGAAAAAGGGAGGAGGAGACTGAAGTCCTTTTATAAACTCTTCCATTGAAAGAGGGAGAGCTCCTTGCTTGTACCAGCCTTTTTCAATTCCTGTATAGGCAAGGGAACTAATATGTGGAATCCATGTCCCATGTTCAATCAAAAGCTCATAGTGATGTTTAAAGCAGTCTTCTAACGAAGTATCAAGGATCATTTCTCCATCTTTATTAAAAACTAAACAGCGCTTTATGAGATGAACCCAATCATCTAATTTATGTTCAATAACTAAAAGCGTAAATTTATATTCCTCTTGTAGCGTTGAGACGAGTGAAACAAGTTCTTTCGTTGAAGCAGGATCAAGATTTGCAGTTGGTTCATCTAGAATAAGAATGTCTGGTTGAAGAGCGAGCACACAAGCAAGTGCTAGCTTTTGTTTTTGTCCTCCAGATAGAATAGAAATAGAGCTTTGTTTATAAGGAAGAAGTCCAACAAGAGAAAGTACTTCATCAATCCGCTCTTCCATGTTTTCTGTTGGATAGTTAATATTTTCAAGCCCAAAAGCAACTTCATCTTCAAGCGTTAACATACAAAACTGGTTGTCTGGATTTTGAAATACTACTCCTACGCGTTGGCAGGCCTCTCCGGCTTCAAAGGAAGAAAGATCTCTTCCGAAAATCTGTACTTCTCCATTCAAACTACCGTCAACGGCTTCTGGATACAATCCATTAAGGCAAAAGGTGAGAGTACTTTTGCCTGCACCACTCGGTCCTAATACAAAAATACTGTCACCTTTAGAAGCTGAAAAAGAAATATTCTGCAGCTTTTTTTCTTCATCTTCTTCAAATGAAAAACTTACATTTTTAACATTAAGAGGCAGTTGATTTTCGATCATTTTTTGTTCCCACCCGTTTTTTACGTTCTTTTCCAAGCGCAAAACCATTTAAAACACCTGTGTTTGCAAGTTGATCACTTAGCCATTTACCAAGTAAACCAGCAAGAAGAGCTCCGCTGACAAGTCGGACAGCAAGCATTGTACTAACATAAGAAGGATCAAGAGCATTGTAGCCTGACAAGAAATAGCCCATGATAAAGCTTGTTACAGAGGCACCCATACCAGATAGCATGAGAATTGGCAGCGAGTATCGTTTCCAACCAGTAGCTGCGAATACAAGCTCAGGACCTATCCCTTGCACAACTCCTGTCAAAAGAAGACGAGGACCTGAGGCATTTCCAATCAGCAATTCAACAGCAGCAGCAATTGTTTCTGAAATGAGGGCTGCTCCTGGTTTTCTAATGATATAGGCTGTAATAATTGAAACGATAAACCATATTCCGAAAATAAATTCATATCCTAAGAGTCCAAACATTCCGAATAAAACATTTCCAAGCTGTGTGAAAAGAAGGTACACAACAGCAAATACAACAGCTAATGCAGACATTACGACAATTTCCTTTAGCTTCCAGCTCTTTGTCATTTTCCATCACCAGGCTTTCTTTTTGTTGAAGGGCTGTTCGCTGATAAGTTGACGGTCATCACAACGTGACTTGCTTCTTTTTGGGAAGAAAGAAAAGCATCCTTAATTGTCCGGAAAATAGTGTGCGTATCGCCATCAAGATGCGTTGCATAGTGAACACCAGCAACAAATACTCCCTGTTTTTTTGCTGTTTTAACGCCATCCATAATCACGTCCATATAGTAGGGAATGCCCATTGGATAAAGAGCGAACTGCATAGCTGTTTCAATAGAAATATCCTTGCTTTTCTCCTCGTTTAAGAGCACATCATCTTCAGATAAGTAAACATCACCTTCAGAGTCTCCAGGACATCCAACAGAGAAGGAACCATTTAATACAACGTGAACCCCTGTTTTAGCTGCGTGAAGATAAATAGCTTTTACAACGTCGAAAACATGTTCATTCCGCCCGCGTACACATGTGCTCACATTATCCGTTTTAATCCATACTTTTGATGTATCAACTTCTCTTAGCGCCGTTTTAATCACTTCAATAAAGTTATCGCACATTGGATAAAGAGAGAAGCGACATCCATAGATTCTACTTGTACCGCAAAGCTGTTCATTCATTTCTACTTCCTCCTAAAAGTTTATAAACACAAAAAAACTGCATCTTAAGGAAGATGCAGTCACATAGACAAAAATGTAGAGTCAATCAACATAAAAGTCGTATATTGCTACACTTCCCCACGCTAGTATTATCTAGATCGGGTTATAAGGGATCGGAACAAACATTCACATCTCAGCTAATTAGCACCCCTAGTGCGTTATACTATACAGTTTTTTCGCTTATACACATCATAAAAGAAAGATGCTTTTTTGTAAATAGAAAGATAGATTACAGACCAGCAGAAATTTGCGTAGGCCGCTTTGTTTTCTTTCTTCTAATGCTAGGAATCTTCAAATAAGTCCAAAGTCTCCAAACCCATTCCAAAGGTCCAATGACGAAGAATTGGAGCCACAGTTTGCTAAGAAAAAGCTGAATCGTAAAGAAAACAATAGTAAATACAATACCGCCTGTAACCCCTACTTTGCTGAATAACCCAAATCCATACCCATAAAAAAGGAACGTAAAGACAATTGATTGAGAAAGATAGTTTGTTAGTGAAAGCTTTCCAGCTCGAGCTAACGCATTCGATAGTTTTTTCCATCGATTACTATAGGTTAAAAGAGCAATGCTTGAAATATAAAAAATGGCCACAAGAGGAGCTCCTAGAGAAGAGCTAAGACCTTCTAAACTGTCATTCTGTATAAACTGTGGGACGATCTTTAATGGAAATCCAATGAGAAGAGAAATCCACCACATTTTTTTATAAAGAGAAACATAGCGATCTGGTTCATGTAGCCACCTTTTAGCAGCAACATACGCTCCTAAAAAGAACATAGGAAGAGAAGCAAGAACCCCAAAGATACCAAAAGCAATCATTTCTCCATCACTTGTATCTTCAAAAGGCATACTATTGTTTCTAAAATGAACAACTTCACTATAAGAGCCTGTTGAATATACTTCTTTTTCTTGTGCAAGGTAGGAAGGACTTGTTGCTAGAGTATCTTCACTTCCTTCTTCAGCAGGAATAAATGAAAAAGCGCTCATCAAACCGATAATCACAAGAGCAATTGTAAGCCATACTTTTGGTTTGCACCAAAGAAACAAAAATAAACAAAAGCCGCATAAAGCGTAAGATGTTAAAATATCGCCTTCCCAAATATAAGTTCCATGTAAAAGTCCAAATGCGAGAAGAAGAAGGAGGCGGCGTAAGTAAACGGTCCAAAAACGTCGCTTTTTTTCTCGGCTTCGATCTCTTAAAATCATAACGCCAAATCCAAATAGAAAAGAAAAAAGAGTTACAAAGCTCCCAGTACCAAAAATATTAATGAAGGAGGCTGAAAATTTTTCCAAACCTTGAGAGGTTTCAATATATTCATATTCGCCAAATAGTCCATATTGAAAAATAAGCATATTAACAAGCAAAATTCCAAAGAGCGCAAAGCCTCTCATTGTATCAACAGAAGAAATTCGTTCAGTACCTCTGAGAGGGGAAAGAGCATTTTTCATATATTTAATCTCCTTTATATAAGTTCTAACTCCACTATATCGTATGAACATTACCAGCCTTCAACTGCTAGCTTAACAATACCTTAATTATGGTTAAATAGTAATAAAAAGTAATTCTCAATTTTTTAGGATAATGCTACGATTGGATTATTAGGAATAATGTTCCAAGGAGTGTTAGTGATGAATAATGAAAAAATATTGCTTGTTGATGATGAGAAGGCTTTAACAGAAATGCTTCGTGTTGTGCTAAAGAAAGAAGGTTTTCCGAATATTAAAATAGCTCATAACGTAAAAGACGCGTTTTCATATTGTAAGCAAGAACAGTTTGATTTAATTGTGTTAGATATCATGCTTCCAGATGGCTCTGGGTTTGATTTGTGTCCGCAAATTAGGCAGCTTACAAATGCCCCTATTTTATTTTTAACAGCCCGCCAGTCAGACCTTGATAAATTAACAGGATTTGCGATTGGAGGAGATGACTATATTACAAAACCATTTAATCCGCTTGAAGTTGTGGCTCGTATTAAAGCACAGCTAAGACGTCGTGGGTTAAATGAAGCAGAAGTTACACGTGAGCAAGAACAGTTTTCATTTGGAAACGTTATGCTCTGTGAACGAGCAGGAGAGCTTACAGTGAAAGGACAAAGAATAGAGTGTCCGGCTCAAGTTTTTCAGCTTCTTCTCTTTTTTTGTAAGCATCCAAACCAAGTGTTTAGCAAAGCGCAAATTTATGAGAAAGTATGGAACGAACGGATTATTGAAGGAGATGAAAATACGGTAATGGTTCATATTCGTCGTATTCGGGAGCGGATTGAGGAAAATCCAAGTAAGCCAAGACATTTAGTAACGGTAAGAGGGCTTGGATATAAACTTATGACAGAAGGAACTTTGTCATGAAATTAAAAGGAAGGTTTATTTTCCATTATGGGTGGCAATCGTTACTTTCTATGGTGCTCGTTCTTCTTGTTACTTTTGGTGCTTTTATGTTTCTTGGATTTGGTATGGGAGAGTATGAGATAAAACGAGATTTTGCTAGAGGTGGTCTTGAATACATGGGAGATCTTATGGATGAAGGAGAAGGAGAAGTAACATTCAGCCAAAAATATTTAGACGCTATTAAAGAACATGGAGGCTGGCTCCAAGTATTAGACAATAAAGGGCATGTAAAAGCATCTTTTTATACTCCTAGTGATGTTCCAACACGCTACAATCCAGCAGAACTTGCAGATAAATGGGAAAGAAGAACTGAGTCAAACTACGAACTTTTTCTTTATAGAGGAAGCAGTGAGAAGTATACGCTTCTTTACGGTGAAAAACCAAAAGCTGAGCAATGGATTGAAAAAGCTAAACAGGAGGGGGAAGTGGAAGAAGGCGAGTTGATACTTCCAGAACAGTTGAAAAAAGAGTTAAGAAAAAACGATGTCTCTCTTCAAGTGTTTAGCAAAGATGGGGGAGAAGAATTCTCTTTCAATAAAACTAAATATAGTAAAGATCAATATACTTTAGAAGATTTAACATCTAATGCAACATATGGTGCTAGATATGAGACAGACATTTCTTCTCGTTATGATAAAGAAACAGGGAAAACATGGGTCGTAAGTGTTCCTCGGAATATATCAATTCAATTTCCGTATAGTGATGCTCAATCACTTGAGGAATATTTTATAAACATTTTCATTTTTGTAGCGGTTATTATTTTAGTGATTTGGATCCTCTTTGCCCTTTGGTATTCAAGGCGTCTTACAAAACCAACCCTACATATGGTGGAATGGCTCCATAATTTAGCCTACGGTAAGTATGAAGAGCCCCTAACAAAACGCATGGAAAGCAAGGCTTTTAAGAAAAATGGAAAGTTAAAAAGGTCATATCGTCTTTTCCGGGAAGTCAACACCTCACTTGCCAACTTAACCGAAAAGCTTCGTTACAACAAAGAAATGCGCCTTCGGATTGACGAGATGCGAGAAGAATGGATTACAGGGCTATCTCACGATTTAAAAACTCCGCTTGCTTCGATTAACGGATATGCACAGCTTCTTGTAGCAGATGAGCAGTATAACTGGAGTAAGGAAGAGACCCAAAAGTTTGCCCGGACAATTTTACAAAAAGGAGCGTATATGTCTGAGCTTATTAATGATTTGAATTTAACATACAGACTTCAAAACGATCAAATCTCACTTGACTATGAACAGGTGGAATTGAATGAATTTGTAAGGCGCTGTGTCATTTCGTTTATTAATGATCCAAGTCATGGTCAGCACCTTCATTTTGAAAATTATCAAGAGTCTATTTATGTTTCTATTGATCAAGCTTTATTTCAGCGTGTGTTAGAAAACATTATTGCAAATGCCATTAAGCATAATGAGAAAGGTACAGATGTGTGGGTTTCTATTTTGGCTACAAAAGAGGATGTTTTCATTAGAGTGAAAGACAATGGCTCAGGAATGAGCGAAGAGACAAAAATTAACTTGTTTCAACGCTATTACCGGGGAACAAATACAGAAGAGCGGAGCTGTGGAACAGGTCTTGGGATGGCGATATCTAAACAAATTACACAATTACACGGTGCGGAAATTAATGTAGAAAGTGAAGTTGGGAAAGGAACGACAATTACAGTAAGTTTTACAAGTGTTCTTCATAAAGCATCTTAATTTAAAGGAGTGGAAAGTGTGCTTATTGAAGTATTAAAAGTAGGAGTGAATTTTTTAATCGAGTTTTTTTCGGGATATCTGCCTTTTTTATATTATATATGGTTTGTTGTTCTGTTTTTAATCTATTTTTCTCTCGGACTGATTATAAATTGCTTTTCAACCTTGAAATATAAAGGATGGGAGCTCATTGCTGGATTTAGTATTGGTATTGTTGTATATATTTCATTAGCAAAGTTTCTTTCCATAATTGTAGAAGATGCAATAAGAAAACCGAGCGCTGTTTCTTATTATTTTCTTGGCTTAATTATGCTAACAGGAAGCGTTATCGTTGAAACCTTATATCGTTGGGTTAGAGTCAAATCCAAAAGATCACTTGTTTCCTTTTGGATTTTACCATCTTTTATTATTCTTCTTTCAATCTTCTACTTTTCGATGAAGGACATAAGTGCTATTGCGACTGCTTCAACTTCCTTTATTGTAACGTTAAGTATTGTGACAACTGTCCTTATGATGGGTCTAATCATTTTATTAGAGAAAGAGGAAGTGGCTTAAGCCACTTCCTCTTTTATTGAGCACGTTTAAACGTTTCTTCTAAATGCTTACCCCATTTTAATGTGTTACCTTCTAACTCATACTTAACAGTACGTACCCCAGCTTCTGTTGAAAGCTGAAGTTCTGTTGCATTGACAATTTGATATTTACCAACTTTAACGCCTGAGCGAAGGAGCTGTCCACTTGGCGTTAGTTCCATCATTGTTCCACTTTGAGTGTTTTCCCATTTTCCTTTTATATCTCCTGCTGCTAGTGTGTGATGTGACATTGTTTCATATACAACAGGAGCAACCATTGTCCATGACAAAATAAACAGAGAGGCAGCAATTTTAACTACCATCTTTTTCACTTTTCTCACCTTCTATTCAAAGTATTAAAGGTAGTATGTGGAGAATATGACTTTTTTACTCATATTTTTATAAAAAAATCAACTTTCTCTGTTTATGTAACGTTATAGAAAATGACATAAAGAAATTTATTTTCTATTATATAAGTGAAAAAGAGAGGAGAGGGAACAAAAAGAGAATAAATATGTTAGAAGTTCTTACATAAAGGTGGAGAGAAAAGAGAGTTTCTTTTATTATAAAAACAAGATTAGATTGTCTCCTGAAGATGTATCTTATCTCTCAGTATACATACTGAGGTTCCCTACACCCAAATCCCCATCTTTTGTTATTTTGGGAAAACCCCACTTCTACTTGGAAAGAAGCGGGGTCTTTACTTATGTTCTTTGTTTTTCTGTCCGTTGTTCTAAACGCTTGAAAAAAGCTTGTTTAAAGAGCCATCTTAGAAATGGAGGCATAAGAAATAAAATAAATAAGATGCGAAACAGTTGAAAACTTGTTACAACAGCTAGTGATGCTTTAACTTCTTCTGCTACAACGGCCATTTCAGCCATTCCCCCAGGCGCAACACTTAAGAAAGCAGTTGTGATAGGAATGTCGTAAAATAAAAAAAGAAGCATTCCAGAAAGAAAAGAAAACAAAATAAGTGAAAAAGCTGTGCAAGTGGCAAAAAAACTAAAGCGAGCCTTATGTGTGAGTTTGTTTGGTTTTAAAATGAGTCCAAGATATGTACCCATTAAGAGTTGAGCTCCATCCGTAATAAAATCAGGGGGATGTGGAGCTGTCCCGCCTGCAATAACAAAAATACCAGTTATTAAAATTGGACCAAGTAGGAAGCGTGTGGGAAGTTTAAAGTATTTTCCGGCTATAGCACATAGCAAACCAATTAAAAGAATTCCTATGTATGTAAAGAGATCATGAAGCGAGAAAGTAGTTAAAATACTTTTCATTGGCGTTCGTTCTTGATTGCTAAAAAAAGAAGCCAAAAATGGCACTGTGAAAACAACGGCCATAAGCCTTGTTGCTTGAATAAACGTAACAACAGTTAAATCAATTCCCTTCAGCTCTTCCCCAAGCACAATCATTTGAGAAAGACCTCCAGGAATGCTGCCTGTTAAAGTACTCTTTAAATTAATATTTGTTACCTTTGAAACATAATAAGCAAGGATGCTGCTAAATACTAAAATAAGAATTGTTAGAAGAAGCATTGATGGAAGATAATGAACCATACGAAGCAGCGTCTCTTTTGTAAACGAGCGACCAAGCATATAGCCAATCAAAAGAAGCCCTACATTTCTCAATTGAACAGGCCAAAGAAGTGGAAAGGATGAAACTCGTGAGAAGACGAGCGTTGCTGTTAATGAGCCAAGCATCCAGGAAAGTGGAATGTGAAAAGATGAAAATATAGTACCTCCGACAACAGCAAGTATGAGTGTGATGAGTAAGCGAATGGGACTTGAATAAAATGACATGTGGAATATCCTTTCTCTATCAACGCTGCGCGTAATATTTGAAAATAAAGACTTCTCTTATTTCCCTAGTAAATCTCTTTTTTTCTTATTATAATATAACGCAATACGTATGAAATGTCAGAGCGGATATTTCCGTTCTTTTTTTCTTTCAGCAAAAAAGGAGTGAAAGAATTTGGAAAAACAAAAGCCAGAGTCATCAAATGATTCTTTCGCTTTTTTGGATCGTTTTTTTGAGCTATCTGCTCGAGGCACGACGGTGAAAAAAGAAATGTTGGCAGGTCTGACAACGTTTATGACTGTAAGTTATGTTATCGTTGTAATCCCCCTTATTTTATCAGAGACAGGAATGCCAAAAGAAGCAGCATTAGCAGCTACAATTTTTGCTATTGCCTTTAGTACTCTTCTTATGGCTCTTTGGGCGAACTTCCCGGTTGTTACAGGTCCTGGAATGGGGCTCAGCGCCTTTTTTACTTATTCTGTTGTAATTGGAGAAGGACTTTCGTGGGAAACAGCACTAGGAGCTGTTTTTATTTCAGGGGTCATTTTCTTCATCCTCACCGCAACAGGGATAAGAGGAAAAATTATCGATGCTATTCCTTCTGTGCTAAAATCTTCGATTACAGTTGGGATCGGGCTTTTTGTGGCCTTTATTGGATTAAAAAATGCCGGAATTATTGTAGGAGACGATTCTAACTTTGTTGGGTTAGGAAAGTTAGCAAGTCTAGGCCCTATTATTGCGCTAGTAGGAGTTTTGTTATCTGCTGTTTTTATGGCGCGTAAGATGAAAGGTGCTATTATATTAGGAATTATCTTAACAACGCTTCTTGCCATGATCACAGGTGTGCAAAGTCTTCCAACTCATGTAAGTGATGTGTTCACCATCCATCTACCGAGCGTTGCGCCGACTTTTATGAAGCTGGATATTGGAGCAGCATTTGCATATGGTATCTTTTCTATTGTGTTTTCATTCACAATTGTTGAACTTTTTGATACATTAGCAACACTCATCGGATTATCACGTAAAGCAGGGTTAGAAGATGAGAATGGAAAGATCCCTAATTTAAATCGGGCGTTAACAGCAGACTCTATCGGTACGATGGCAAGTGCTTTATTTGGAAGTACAGCTCTTAACACATATATTGAGAATGCGACAGGAATTACAGAAGGTGGCCGAACAGGATTAAAATCGTTAACAGTAGCTGTTTTATTTTTACTGACTCTGTTTTTAGCTCCTCTTATTCAGTTTATTCCAACTGTTGCAACAGCACCTCCGCTTATTATTATTGGAGCGCTTATGCTTAGTGATATTAAAAACGTTAATATGGAAGATTTTACAGAGCTTATTCCTGCATTTTTAACAATTGTTATGATGCCTCTTACGTTTAGTATTGCGGACGGACTTGCTTTTGGTTTTCTTTCTTATACATTTCTAAAATTATTAACAGGTCGTTATAGAGAAATTCATCCGTTTCTTTATATTATTTGTATCGCTTTTATGATTAACTTTTATATGATTGGCCACTGATGGAAAAAGACTAGGTCTTTTTCCATCTTTTTATTTTGTCCGTCAAATTCATTCTTTCAGGAAATCTGGAAAGGAGTTACAATAAACATGGGATATGTGAATAAGGGGAAATCAGGTGAAAAAGTGAAGAAAACAACGGTATATGCACTTCTTGTAGCAGTAATGGCAATGTGGGGATTAAATATTATTTGGCTCAAGCTTTTAGTGAATGAATTTGCGCCTGTCACAATGACCGCTTTCCGGATTTTTGTAGCAGGTGTGGCTGTCCTTCTTTTTCTTTCTGTAAAAGGAGTGGTGCGAAAACTCACGTTTAGAGAGTTTAGTTTTATTTGTGTTGTGAGCTTGTTCAATATTGTTGGTCATCACTACTTTTTATCGGTCGGTCTAACAAATACAACGGCTATGAATGGAGGACTAATTCTAGGCCTTGTTCCTATCTTGACAGCTATTGCATCTCTATTTTTGTTAAAAGTAAAGTTTAGCGTAATGAAGGTAGTTGGAATTCTTTTTGCATTTTTTGGAGTTAGTTTTGCCCTTGTAGCAGGGCATGGTAGGGCAATTAGTACATCGTACGGTGATGTGCAAATTTTTTTAGCCGCTGTATCCCAAGCCATCAGTTTTGTGCTTATTAAAAAAGCTTCAACGAACATTGATGCCCGTCTTATGACAGGATGGCTTATGATTGTTGGCTCAGCTGGTTTATTCTTTGTTAGCCTCGCTGTTGAGCCACAAGGATTAGCTACGATGAAAACAGACAACTATTTAATTTGGCTTGTTTTCATAGGCTCGGCACTTCTTGCCACAGCTTTTGGGCATATGACATACAATTATGCAATGCAGCACATTGGAGCGAGTGAATCTGCTGTATTTATTAATTTAAATCCATTTTTTGCGTTAATTTCGTCTTACCTTTTTCTTGGAGAATCGCTTTATATAGCACAATTTGTTGGGTTTTTGCTTATTGTTTTTGGCGTTTTAGCTGGAAGTGGAGCGGTTGAGCAATGGAGAAGAGCGAAGGTTACGTATAAGATGTAATCATAAAAAAAGCTAGGCATTGAATCAAAGGATTGAATGCCTAGCTTTTTTGTGTTAACTATAAGAAGAACATTTTCATAAATCTGAAGCTATAAATCTTAGTTAGCCTTTATTTTATGGGCTGTTTTCAGGAATTTAGAAAGAAGAAGATAATATTTATGAGTTTTTTTACTACGCCAAAGAGAGTAGTTCTAAATTTTACGCATTCATAAATATCATTCAATTCTTACTGTAGGTCTTCCTTTTTATTAAAAAGAAAACTATAAGGAGTTAGTATGTGCTCTCTTCTGTGTGTTTTTGTTGGAAAAGGGAATGATAGTAAGGGAGGAGGAGGAGAAGAATGATTAGTTCACATCCATATATCCATATTACAAAAAAGATTAAACATAATCGTCAAGAATATGAGGAGTTGGAATATCAGCTTGAACTTTACGAAGATAAAATTGTAGCAGGAGCGGAGCAGTTTGCTATTAAAGCAGTTCTTGATGTATCGTATCGGATTACAACAAAAAGCTATGGTTTTCTCTACTTACATACAACAAAAGGAGTGTTTTCTTACTTGGTAAAGGAAAATCCTCAGTTATTTATTAGGCACTGCAAAGAGAAACTTAACTGGTAAGAAAATAAGGTATTTAATAGAAAAAATCCTTGGAGAGGTCTCCAAGGATTTTTATTATGATAAAGCTTCAGTTAGTGGTGGAACGATTTGTTTCTTACGAGACACAACACCTTTTAGAAGAGCTTTGTCGTCAACAAGAGAAACGTCAAACGCTTTTTCAACTGCCTCTGTCTCTTTACCGATTGCAAGCGCCATTGAGTTGCTATTAAGAATATCTGTTACAACAAGAACAAAAAGATCTAGGCCTTTTTCTGCAATTGTTTCTAACATAGCATGTTTCAAGTCTTCTTGACGGACAAGAACATCGTTTGTGTCAACAGCATTGATTTGTGCTACTTCAACACGATACTCACCCATTTGGAATTCTTTGGCATCTAATGTGATAAGTTCTGCAATCGTTTTGTCGCTTAAGTCAGCTCCAGCTTTAAGCATAGCTAAGCCATACTCTTCTGCATCTACTTCAGCAATTGATGCAAGTTCTTTTGCTGCTTTTACATCTTCTTCAGTGCATGTTGGTGATTTGAATAAAAGAGAGTCTGAGATAATAGCTGAAAGCATTAAGCCAGCTGTATCTTTTTTAATTTCAACACCGTGTTCTTTATAAAGTTTGTTTAGAATTGTTGCCGTACAACCAACAGGTTCAGCACGATAGTAAAGCGGATCAGTTGTTTCAAAGTTTGCAATACGATGGTGGTCAATAACTTCTAAAACACGAACATCGTTAATATCTGATACACTTTGTTGACGTTCGTTATGGTCAACTAAGATTACGCTGTTTACTTCGTTTGCTACAGTCTCTACAAGACGAGGTGCTGAAGCGTTGAATTTGTCTAAAGCAAATTGAGTTTCTCCGTTTACCTCTCCTAAGCGAACAGGTTCAACGTCAAAGCCTAGAGCTGCTTTTAATTCAGCGTAAGCAATAGCTGAGCAAATTGTGTCTGTATCTGGGTTTTTATGACCGAAAATAAGAATCTTTTCCATAATTAATCTCCTTTTTCCTATATGTAAAATGAGTATACATACATACTATACCATCTCTCTTAGTTTGTAAAAAAGACTTAGGCAAAAATTATTCTTTTTTATTGACTGAGATGAAATAGAGCTTAACTATCATTTTTATTGTAGAGAAAAAGGAGATATACCTCTTTTTATTTGTTAGAATAAGGATAAAAAGTAAGCTAGATTAAAAATTCTAATGAAAGAGGGAAGCTGATTGGCAAACACTATTCTCTACATAGAAGACGATACAGAAATTGGTACTTTTACAAAAGCATTTTTGGAATCAAAAGGATTTGAAATCATTTGGTTAAAATCATCATATGATCACGAAAAATACTTAGAGAAAGTAGACTTGGTGTTGTTGGATATTATGATTCCCGGTTTGGATGGTTTTACGGTTGGACAGCGTATTAAAAAACGAAATGCTGAAACTCCTCTTTTGTTACAAACAGCTCGGACCTCAATTGAAGACAAGTTAAAAGGGTTAAATTTTGCGGATGATTATATTACTAAACCATTTCATCCTGAAGAACTTGCAGCCCGGATTGATATTCTTTTAAGGCGTTTTGATAAAGTAAGTGAAGACTGCATTGAAATTCATCATCTTAAAGTAAATATAAAAGAAAAGCGTATTATTAATATTGAGAAAGAGGAAGAGATTTTATTAACAGAAAAACAGCTTAAAATTTTCTTTTATTTGCTTCGTCATCCAAATCAAATTTTAACGAAAGAACAAATCTATGAAATGGTATGGGAAAGAACATTTATTGAAGGGGATAAAACGCTTATGGTTCATATAAGACATTTGCGTCAAAAAATTGAGAAGGACCCAAATAATCCTAAAATAGTGGAAACGATCCGAGGAATTGGGTATCGAATTAGACAATGAAGCTTTCTAAAAAATATCTACTTATTATTGTAGCATCAATCTTTTTCTTTCCAATTTCTTACCTTGGAGTCAATTTTATTTATTATTTCCTTCTTATGAATGTGGCAAGCAATAATATTGATATCCACTATGAGCCTCAGAAAGTTGAAGCAAAATGGAAAAATGATATAGAACATTTAGAGGGAAAAAGCGTAAAAGATATCTTATCATTTTTTAATAACTCAAAAGAATATGACGAAGCGCGAATTGTTTGGATTAGTACAGACGGAGACGTATATTTTGATTCTTCGCAAACGCCAAATTCAAAATGGTCTATTGCATATACAATTGAATTTATGGAGAAGGGAAGTAAAGGAAACAATCTTTTATTGAAAGAAGAGCTAGGCAATGGGACAAAAAATGGTTATGCAATGCTAGAAATTCCAGAGAAATATGTAGGCTCGAAGTGGAAAATCTTACGTGAAAAATATGTATATGTATGGTATTTGATGTTGTTATTTCTATGGGCTTTATTTATTTTTGTTTCATGGTTTTTCTTTTATGGAATTCAAAGACGTCTTATTTTTATCCAACGTCATATGGAGAAAGAAGGGAAAGATGGAATTCCAGAAAAGTTTAAAGTGAAAAATAAAGATGAGCTAGGTCAAGTGGAGCTTTCTTTTAATAAAATGGTAGAGAAATTAAAAGAAAGCCGGAGAAAAGAAATTCAAGAAGAAGAGCTGCGCAAGAAATTTATTTCAGACGTTTCTCATGATTTAAGAACACCACTTACGATTATAAGAGGACATACGTTTACCTTAAATGGGGAAAATTTATCTCCTCAAGGAAAACAGTCTGTTGAGATTATTAATAACAAGATTAGTTTTGTTGGGGATTTAATTGATAACTTATCTTCGTTTAATTTGTTAACAGCTCAAAAAATGCCTATGAATAGGAAAAAGGTAGATGTATTAAAAATTATTCGTTCGTCGCTAACAGCCTGGTATCCGATTTTTGAAAAAGAGGGATTTGAAGTTGATATCGGTCTAGAAAAAAGTTTAATTTGGAACATTGATGAAGTATGGATGAAGCGTATTTTAGATAACTTGTTTCAAAATATTATGAGACATGCGAGCAGTGGAAAATATGTATCTGTACGTATTGAAAGTGACGATAAACATGAGTACCTTATTGTAGAAGATAAAGGTCCTGGTTTACAGGCGAAGTCAGATCATAAAGGTTCAGGAATTGGTCTATCAATTGTGGAGATTATGGTAAAACAGATGGGATTAACACAAGAAATTTCAAGCGGGAAGAATGGTACTACTTTTAAAATTTATCAAAAAGAAGAATGAAGACTGCCTAAGAAGGCAGTCTTTTTTTATTGTAGTAAGAAAATATAATGAAATTTAAACGAAATTTAAACTGAAATCAACCCTTAATTTAAATTAGCGCGTCTATACTAAAAGTAACAAAAGGAAAGCGAAGGGAGAGAAAAGTTGATGGTTGATATTTTAAAAGCAGAACACATTAACGTTTCTTTAAAAGATAAACAAATTCTAAAAGACATTGATTTGTCATTTGAAAAAGGAAAGATTTATGGACTGTTAGGGCCCAATGGAGCAGGAAAAACAACATTGTTGAAAGTGTTGCTCGGTATATTTCCACCAACGTCAGGCGAGGTTTTGTTTAATGAATCTAACCTATACAAAAATCCAAAAAGAGACGTAAGAAATTCAATTGGGAGCATTATCGAATTCCCAGGATTTTATGATAATTTAACGCTGTATGAAAACATTGTTCTTCATTTAAAATACGTGAAAAAGAAATTATCTAAGCAGGAGATTTATTCGATTTTAAATACGGTAGGTCTTTACGAGCACAGAGATAAGCTTTTTTCTCAAACATCGCTTGGAATGAAGCAAAGGTTAGGCATTGCAAGAGCAATTGCTCATAATCCAAGTCTTTTATTACTTGATGAACCAACAAATGGACTTGATCCACAAGGAATTAAGGAAGTTAGAGAGATGTTGTTAAAAGAAGTGCGTGACAAAGGGGTAACAGCTATCGTATCAAGTCATCTTTTAAGTGAAATTAATCTTATGGCAGATGAACTCATTATTATGAACGATGGAGAGGTTATTTTCGAATCTCAGTTTATGAAAAATGATCAGGAAGTTTTCTTATATAAGATGCCTAAGCATATTTCATTCCATAAAGACATAGAAGAACAAATTACAAACTATAGAGTGACAAGCAATGGAGATACTCATGAGTTTATTGCAACCCTTCCACCTGATCAATTGCGAGACATATTAAAACAAAACGGCCATTCAGTAGAGGAAATAGAAGCTTACACGCTTTCTTTAGAAGATTTATATTTAAAACTTATAACAAAGGAGAAGAAAAATGAATTTATTAGTGCGTAATGAATTTATGAAATTAAAAAGATTAAAATCCATTTACTTTGTTTTTGTACTAAGTTTCTTCCCTTATATTGTAAATACAGTAGGGCTGTTTTTAAAGAAAACTCCATATGATGCTACCAAGTATTATATGTTTGTCTTTAATCAGTATGCCTTCTTATTACCAGCTATTGTGTTTATCTTTTCAGGGTTTTATTTTTATATCGAATATAAAAATAAAACGATGCTAAATTGGATGTCCTATCCGTTTAAAAATTTTCAGCTTATTTTTTCAAAGATTGTCGCTACGTTTATCGTTTTGTTTAGTATTTCCATTGTGAATCATGTTTTCCATCTGGCAACATTATGGATCGTCTTTCAAAATGAACAAAGTTTTAGTGACGTATTATCAATGTTTCTAACTTCTGTTTTGTTTACAGTCTTGAGTTTATGCGTTATTCCGATTGCCGCTTTACTTGCGTCTATCACCAAAAATATCATGGTTGTTTCAATTGCAGGAGTTTTATCTTTCTTCGTAATGACGATTCTTCTAGCTGGAAATGTTTCAATACTGTTCCCATTCTCCTTTATTTATCGTATTAGTATGCAAACATTTGATTATGAAATGGGGTATAGTGATTTTGCCCTTCAGGCTGGAGGATCTGCTATCTTTGCTGCTTATATTTTGGCCGCTCTTATCGGTTTATATGTTTATTCAAAGAAAACGAGAAGTTATTAAAAGGAGGAATTTGTAATGGAACAATTGTTTTTTATCATAGCCATTGCATCACTTGGAATAGCAGCGGTTATTTTTATCGGAAAGATATTAACAGAAGGTTTAGGAGGTTCCACTTTTAAAGTCTCTCAAAAGTCTGTAAAAGTAATGCTCAGCTTCTTTGCTTTATATGTTGTTACATTTGCCGTTTATATGTTTATTAGTAATTAGAAACTTTCCGGGCTACTTACCGTTTAGAAGAGGGATGGTGCAAAATGAAGCATTTCACTAAAAATAGTTTGCAAGAATGGGGAGCTGTAATATTCCCGTTCTTGCTTATGAATATCTTTATTTATATTCTCTTTAAAGATATATTAACGATTCAGAACTGTATGCTGCTCGTATTGATGGGAACCATCCTTCTTATATGGTATTTGGTTATGATTGGAAGGAAAGTGAAAAAAGTTGAAACGTTGTTCAAGGAAGAATCAAAGTATGGAAAGAGTTTGTTTGGCTTTCTAGAGAAAGGTTACAAAGAAAACAATATGAAGAATTTGATGCACATTCTTAAAAATGAAATTTCGAACGTATTGAACATTCAAAATGTGTATGTGTGTCGTTACTGTCAAGAAGAGAAAGTGTTTAAGACAGAAGGTGATGTGATAGCAGACTTGGAGCATATTGACCTAGCAGATACCTATTTTGAAGTTGGAAAACTAGAGAATATTCCCACTGGCTATCTTCTTTTAGTAGGGAAATATCGCTCTTTGTCTCTTTTCATTTACTTGAAGCACGGCGAAAAGAAGATTGAACTGAGCTATTATGATGTAGGTTGGCTAAACCGAATGGCTCTTTATACATGTATGACATTACAAACATTTATGCTTACAAAAGATTTTGTTAAAGAAATTGAAGGATACGAGTTAAGAGCTAATCATTCTCCCTTTTTAAGCAAGCTCGTTTTCTTTCTATCTGAAAATGAACGAATTAAACTTTCACAAGATATCCACGATACTATTCTTCAAGAGCTGATTTTTATGGTTAGAGAATTAGAAAAAGATTCTCCCACACAGCATCAAATACAGAAAATAAGAGGAAAGCTACTCGAAAATATCCAACAAATAAGGGAAACTTGTTATGAACTTCGCCCCCCTTTTTTACTAGAGATGGGCCTTATAGGCAGTATTCAAAATCTCGTCGCTAAGCATCAAGAAAAAGGAAATTGTTCAATTGAATTTCTCCATAACTTAGCAGGTGAAGAACAAATCAGTGAAGAGATAACGGTAAATCTTTACCGAATTGCTCAAGAGTTACTAAACAATGCAAGAAAGCATTCGCAAGCTAAGTTTATTGTTTTATCACTTTATAAAAAAGGCTCAACTCTTTTATTTTTATATGAGGACGACGGAATAGGAATGGATATGAGTGAACATAAAGGCGAAAGAGAGCACTTTGGGATTAAAACGATTAGAGAGCGTACTCATAGTCTAAATGGGAAATTTGACCTCTCTTCTAGTATTGGAGAAGGCATGTTGATTAAAGTTGAATTAAGCATACAAAGAAACACCAAAACAATAGTGGAGGACCTTATTTATGATAAAGATACTGTTAGTTGATGATCATATAGGCGTTGCTCAAGGTACAAAAGCTATTTTAGAAAAAAAGGGTGAGATGGAAGTAGATATTTTAGGTGACAGTAAAGATACGTTTACAGCCATCGAAGAATGCTGCTATGATATTCTACTTATTGATTTGTATATGCCAACTTTAAACGGCTTAGAGCTTTCAAAACAAATTTTGGACAAGTATCCAAACGAAAAAATCTTAATTTATACAGGCTTCGATATTGGAACCCATTTTAACCTTCTTGTTGAAGCTGGGGTTGTGGGGTTTATCAGTAAGTCTGCTCCAGAGGAAAAGATTATAGCTTCTATTCAGTTAGCTTTACAAGGTGAAACGGTCATTCCTACTGAACTGTTTCGCCAACTTCGAAGAACTGAAGTTTCATCTGCACAAGGTACAGAGCCAATAAAAGAGCCTTTAATAAGAGATCTTACGCTAAATGAACGAGAGCAATATATTTTATCAGGAGTAGCAGAGGGGCTAACAAATCGAGAGTTATCTTCAGAGTTGTTAATTAGTCAGCGTGCAGTAGAATATATTCTTACAGGGATTTTTAAAAAACTCGGTGTTAAATCCCGTACCGAAGCTCTTATAAAAGCAACAAAACATTCATTAATTACTGTTAAAAGTTTGTGAAGTACAAAGGACAAGCGGGAAATATAAAAGAGCAAGAACTCTTAATAGGGTTCCTGCTCTTTTTTTATATTTGCGCTACCGAACAGCAGTATGCAGATTATTGCAATCTATCATTGTAAAGACCGCAAAAAGAATGCGGTTTTCCGAATGAAACCTTTCGCTGAATTTTGAGAAAATTTGTATTAATATAAAAATATAGAAATTGATGGTAAAAGAAATGGGATTAAAACCCATTAATTTCTAAATTATTAGGAGGTGGCAAATATGGAAGAAAGACTTTATGGATTTGCTGGAAAGTTAGAAGAGGAGTTAGAAGAAATCGCGCTTAAAGAAATTAGCGGTGGAGCAGAACAAAGAGGCATTTCACAAGGTAACGATGGACACCAGTGTACAATTACTTGGGAATGCAGTATTTGTCCTACTCACACGTGCTGGTGCTAGTAACTCCTAAGATGGCCGTTTTTAAACGATAGTAGTTTTGTAAACGGGTAGCTACATAAAACACTATAGCGTTTAAATATGGTCAGTGTACTTCTATATTTAAAAGAGGGGTATGCCAGTACCTCTCTTTCCAAACATAAGGAGTGAGCGAAATGAATAACTTAACCAACATCTTAATGAGTAAAGAGAAAAAAGTCAATAAAAACGATATAAATGAAGATGCTTTTTTTGAACGAAATATTGCTCTTGTGTACAAAAATGATCTTCATTTAGCAAATGAAAGCATTTCTCATATACTTTCAGTGGACTCATTAGATCAAATGAAAAAACTTTACAAAACAGAAACTTCTAAATCCGACTTTAAACTAAGCGTATTTAAAAATGTTGCTGAAGGAATATCCAAACAAAAAATTGACTCTTCCCAAATTGATAAAAGAGTGATGTTTCATGCTTTTTCTTTAAAAATCGCGTCTTATTTTATTAATCTTATAAAAATGTCTCCCCAATATTTATTACATACGTCACATATTCTAGAAGAAACTATTTTTCTAGATGACATAGAAAAGCAGTTTCAACAACATATTTTAAAAGTGTGCTACCGAACGCTTGTTTTTGATTTGAATCTTCAAAGGGAAAAGGAAAATCTTGTTGGTGAGACTAAGAAGGAGAAATACGAGCACTATAATGATGTCTTATTAACAGATAGCACATACGTTTATCACTTCTTTACAGTATACCCAAGTTTGCTAAGAATTATAGCTAATGAAATAAGAAAAGTGAAAAAATTTATAGGGGAATTTCTTAAGCGTTATAGCAGTGATTATAAACTCATTACAAATAAATTTTTTTCATCATTACAAAGCAATAAAATTATGACATTTGAGCTAGGACTCGGGGATTCGCATTCAGATGGTCGCAAAGTAGCGAAAGTTTCTGTTGAGCAAGGAACGATAATCTACAAGCCACGAAATATGAAAGTTGATTGCTTATATAATGAGCTTGTTGCTTTCTTAGATGGAGAGATAAAAGATAAGTCTTATACAATTAAAACGCCGCTAGTTTTAGCGAGAGAGAACTATGGCTGGGCTGAATATATCAATTTTGAAGAATGTAAGAGGAGCATAGATATTCATGCTTTTTACCAAAACTTAGGTAACCAAATTGCGCTTTTATATGCTTTGAATGCTGTTGACTTTCATTCCGAAAATTTAATTGCGCATGGCTCTCAGCCTGTGCTTATCGATCTTGAATCTTTATTTCATGTTCCATATGAAAGGGAAGTGAAGGAAGATGCCTATTTTAAAGCTCAGCAAAAATTGAATACATCTGTTCGTTCTCTTGGTCTTCTTCCTTTCTTTTTTGGAGGGAAGAATGTAGACATTAGCGGAATTGGAAGAAGGGGAAAAGTGAAATCTGTAATGAAAGTTCCTCAAATTGTTAATCAATACTCAGATGATATGAAGATTGAACGGAACTTCATTGAAATGAATCCTTCTATGAATCATCCTGTTTTAAAAGGAAAGCAAATTTACGCAAAAGACTATGTAGAAGATTTAAAAGCAGGCTTTAAACAAATGTTTCTAAAAATCAAGGAACATGCTAATAAGCTCATAGAGATTATTGAAAAATTGGAAGCAGACACTTATATCCGATTTATCGCACGACCAACGGTAAAATATAGTTCTCTTTTAGAGCTAAGCTTTCATCCGCGTTTTTTACACAATTCAATTGATCGCGAAGCTTTTCTTGCAAAACTATGGGAAGAGTCAAAAGATAGCGATGAATATGTTCCACTTATCAAACATGAGCATAATGATTTAATGAACAATGATATTCCTTATTTTAAGGTAGGACTAAACTCTACAAATCTTCTTAGTTCACGAGGAAAAAGGATTCCTTCCTATTTTAAGGAAACACCTAGTAACCTTGTGAAACGTAAGATAGGACATTTGAGTGATGAAGATTTAAGGTTTCAATTAAATATTATTGAGTTATCAATGCTCGCTTCAGAGGATGATCGTCAAGAAGTTATTAAACACTTTGTTTCAAAGGATCCCTCACAATACGAAGGAGAAAAGGACCATAAAGCTTATTTAATTCATAAAGCGGAAGAGTTAGCTATGCGTATTACTAAGGAAGCTTATCAAGGAATAGAGGATGGAAAAAGAACGTATAGCTGGATGAATACAACACCAGTAGGAGTCGATGAAATTCAGTGGAATGTTTCGGTGATGGGTGACATGCTCTATGAAGGCTTATCAGGGATGGCCCTGATGTATATGGCTTTATTTCAGGCTACTCATAATGAAAACTACCTAGATATAGCAGAAGACATTATGAAAGATATTATGTCAAGGTTTGAAAATATTGAGTCTGGTTTACCTAACGAAACAGAAATATCAATTGGGGCTTTTTCAGGCATTACTTCTATTGTTTATACTCTTCTTAACTTTTACGCGCTTACAAAAAAAGAACAGTACAAAACATGTGCCAAAATGATAACGAAGGTCATTCCAGAACTAGTGGAGAAAGATAAAGATTTGGATCTTATCAGTGGAACCGCTGGAGCGTTAGTTGTTCTCATCCGCTATTATGAAATGACCGGCGACAACGAGACGTTGCTTTTAGCCCGGAAATGTTCAAATCATCTTTTGAGTCAAGCTATTAAAACAGAACAAGGACTGACTTGGAAAGGGGTAGCTGGAATTCCCCTCACAGGGTTTTCTCATGGAAACGCTGGTATTATTTTTGCACTTCATCTCTTCTATCAGCACTGCCCTGAGAAAGAAGTAGAAGAGGGGATTAAAGAAGGATTGAAATTTGAAAACAGTTATTGTGTTAACGGAAATTGGATAGATCTTAGAAAACCTCAGGAAGAAGCAGCATCTTCTGCGTGGTGTCATGGAGCACCAGGAATCCTACTTAGCAGAATTGAATTAAGTAACTCTTCAATCCCACAGGTAGCAGAGCAAGCTCAAGCTGATATGGATAAGGCCTTAGGTAAAATTTTTGTAGATGGATTCGGGAGAGAGCAAAGCTTATGTCATGGAGATGTTGGGAATTCAATGATTTTACTAGACTACGGCCGAAAAATGAAAGATGAAAAGATGATTCAGATTTCTCGAAACTTGTTAGCAGAAAGTATTATGAGCAAAGAAAACGGTGCTTACCAATGTGGAATTGGAAAAACTGCAGAAACACCAAATCTAATGGTAGGTTTTGCTGGCATGGTATATGGCATGATTTATGCCTATCATGATAAACTACCGAACCTTTTAACTTTGGAAGTTAACCTACCTTCTTAAAGAGGGGAAAGCAAAATGACAAAACGAAAAAGAAAGCTTCCTGTTATTCTTCAAACAAATAAATATGATTGTGGAATTACCTGTTTAGCCATTGTAATGAGCGGTGAAGAGAAACTTAGATTAAACCCTAAAATTTTTAGAGGTGGAAGAGATTTTATTGGACGTGAAGGAACAAATTTATTCTTTTTAAAGGAGACCGCTGTAAAATACGGCTATACCTTTAAGGCTTATCGAACAACTCAGCTTGAGAACTTAGCTCATCTTGTTAAAGATTTCCCTGTTATCCTGCACTGGAATCATAATCATTTTGTTGTTCTCGAAAAAATGGACAACGAAAAAGCATTGATCATTGATCCTGACTCAGGTCGCAGGGATATTCCTTTAGATGAATTTCAGGAAGCTTATAGCGGGGTTGCTATTCATGTTAAAAAGGATGTCCAATCTAAAGGAGAATCTCTTTCCTCTGTAAAAGAACAACATTCATTTATGAAAATTGGAAAATACCTTTTTAACAACAAAAAGTTAATTTCTTATATTATCCTACTCTCTTTTATTTTCCAAATCTTAAACTTAGCAACGCCCTTTTTGACTCAGTATATTGTAGATTCATTTTTAGAAGGGAAAGCAGAGTCCATCTCCCTTAATATGCTTTCACTATTCATTATTTTATCTGTTGTATTGTTCTTTATCCTTTCATTTGTAAGGATGCTGTTTATTATTAAGCTGCAAGTTTATCTTAATAAAAATATGACAAATCATTTTATTCAAAAGATTGTCTCACTGCCATTAAAGTTCTTTGAAGTCAATTCAGTTGGAGATATTGCAACGCGAATTAATAACATCTCTGTGATTAGAGAGGTCATCTCAAGACTTGCTTCTACCTTAATCCTAGATATTAGTCTTCTTATTGTATTTTGTTTTGTGATGTTGTTTTATTCACCGGTTTTATCTGTCATTGTATTTGCTGGAGCCTTTGTTCAAGTGCTTAGTACAAAGTATCTTTTACCAAAAATAGAAACGTACACAAAACAAGAAGTAAATAGCCAGGCACATTTCCAAACGCAGCTTGTAGAAGTATTAAGATCTATGACATTTATTAAAACAATTGGTAATACAGATACAATTGAAGAAGGAATGAAATCTTCGTTTAATCATCAACTGAATCATTTCTCAGGCAGAATGCATTATTCGTCTTTGTTAGGAGCAATTTCAAATTCGGTTAATTTATCTCTACCTCTTCTTGTACTAACGGTGGGAGTATGGTGGCAAGGGCAGTCTGCCTTAACAATTGGGGCTATTGTAGCTTTTTCTAGTATTGCTAGTAGATTTATGACGCCGCTTGGCTCTATTATCGGTAGTTTAGAGTCTATTAAAATGGTGGAAGAAATGGTCGATCGAGTAGAGTCTGTGTTGCAGGAAGATGATGAACAGCTTAATCAAGATCAACCTTATACGTTTAATGCTAAGCAAGATTCCATTACTATTCGAGACTTAGCATTTGGCTACACAAAAGAAAGTTATATTTTTGAAAAAGCTCATATGGAAATTCATCCAGGAGAAAAGATGATGATTGTCGGTAAAACAGGAAGTGGAAAATCAACCCTTCTAAAAGTCATCTCAGGCTTATATGAACCAACAGATGGTGAAATTCACTATGGAAATCAAGAAAGAACAAAAATTAACTTGATGAAACTGCGTGAAACGATGGGTTTTATTGTTCAAGATATTAATTTATTTAACGATACCATTTTAAATAATATCAAATATTTCAGTGAAACCGTGTCTGATGAATCAGCCGTTGAGGCTGCCAAACAAGCCTGTATTCATGATGATATTATGAAAATGCCAATGGGGTATCACACCGTTATTGGAGAAAATGGCATTAGTTTGTCAGGAGGTCAAAGACAGAGAATTGCTATTGCGAGAGTATTAGCAAAACAGCCTCAGATCTTACTTATTGATGAAGGGACAAGCAACTTAGATAAGGAAACTGAAACAAAAGTCTTGCAAAATATTTATAATAAACAAATTACCGTAGTTGCTATTACACACCGAACAGACTGGCTTCAGCATGCTGACTCTATTTATGAGATTAAGGAAGGAAAAGTAACTCTTGTGAAGCAGAAAAATAAACAATATTTAGTGAGCGGAGATTAAAACACCACTTGAAAGGAGGTGAAACCAAATGAAAAAGAACGTTAAAGCAATTGAAGAAGTATCAGAGCAAGAGTTAAAGGAATTAGCGGGTGGAGCAGAAGAAAGAGCAATTTGGACAGTCAC
>NZ_FOXX01000008.1 GCF_900115845.1 Priestia endophytica DSM 13796
GAAACTAAACAACCAGTCACCGGTACAATACCGACAACTAGCTGTTTAAAAGGTGTTTTGATCCCTGTCTCGAAATCAGGGGTCAGTCCCGTCCCCCCCCCGAGATCAATAGCTTTTTCCTCTTTAAATTTATATACTCTATGAAAATCTATTAAAGTAATAACAATTTAAGAAATTAACTTTAACCCTACCGCTGCTCCCAAAATCATTGCAATAAAGAGAAGTCTTTTCCAATCTTTTGATTCTCCGTAAAAAATCATCGATAATAAAGCTCCTCCTGAAGCCCCAATACCGGTCCAAACTGCATAAGCAGTGCCCATAGGTAGTGTCTTCATTGCATAGGCAAGGAAGATGAAACTTGCACTAAATCCGATAATTAAAAGGACAAGTGCTTGCCATGTGCGTTCTTTATTGACTTTATTAATCATCATAACACCGAACATTTCACATATCCCCGCCAATACTAAGGAAATCCACGCCATTATGCCTTCCTCCCTTCTTTAGACTTATCTTTGGTGACGAGCTTTAATCCAACCACACCCACTAATAACAATAGAATTAATAAAATTTTAGATACTTTAAATGCTTCTCCGAAGAAGAAAATTTCAAATAACACAGTACCCGTTGTGCCTAGTCCTACAAAAACAGCATACACGGTCCCCACCGGAAGCTTTCGTCCTGCTGTGATCATCAAATAAAAACTGATGAAAATAGCGATTGCTGTTCCAGTCCATGTCCAAAAATCAAAAGCATGTTTTAGTCCAACAACCCACCCTACTTCAAATATCGCTGCTACAATGACTTTAATCCAATTTTTGTCCATATAAATAGACCTCCCTTTTTAATAAAATAAAAAAAGCCTGAGAGACAACTGATACACAGTTTCTCCCAGGCTTTTATCCTTCCGTGGCATAGTTTAATCAACTATGAGTTTTCTCTCGGACCAGGCTAACGTGTTCGTTACGGAACCCTAGAAAACATGTTTCTTATCTAATTATCTTATAGTATACACACATTTAAAAATTATTCAAGGATGTCGTATTTTTCTGGTTCATGCCCTACATAATTAATTGAAGTAATATGTATGTATAATATTTCTTATTAAGTATTGTTTTTATATTCAGCTAAGAAACAAAGAATATGAATCTATATAAAGTATAGAAAGGTAGTTAACATAACTCGGATTATTGGTACTGGAACTGGAAAAGGACCTTCAAATGAAGATCCTTTTATACTAGTTATTTAACTTAAGGATTCGTTACAAATTAACGAATCCGAGCCTTACGAAATCCATCAAATACACTAATTGCCGCTGAAATCATAAAAAAGAAAATTCCGCCACTAATTATCCATGTTTTAAATTCATTACCCGTAATAGTAAACAAATCCGTCATATAAGTAATAAAACCTTGGTTGAGTAAATTTGAATTTATTAATATGACAATAAACACAATGGTTCCAATTAGCTCAAGGATAGTATTGGAAATTGCTATTTTTTTCGTCCATTGTCCTTTTATTAATTTATAAAGGGATAATGCTATTTCGAACACAATCACAATAACGACGACTGGCCAATACCCCATTAATACTTCTTGATTTAAGGCTGAAGTTACAAATTCAAGTCCGTTTCCACTATCTCTATATATCCCTACAAGATGATTCGCATAAAAATAAAGGGTTGCCCAGATCGCAGTCCACATTAAACTTCCAAATACTTCACACCTCGAAATAGCCTTCTTCTTAGGGACATAAGGGATGTTTTTCAAATCATCAGGAGTCCATTTTTGTAGGCTTGCTGTTAATGGCTGCTCACCTTTTCCTTTATCCGTTCGTTCCAGAATGGCAAAAACGATGGTTAGCCAAAAGAACACTTGGATACCCACTTCAATTATTTTCCATATACCAAAACCAACGATATCTAAAATTACATTTATTACGGCTTCCTCTCCCCGATACCCTATAAAGTATTGGGCAATCGTTGAGATCAATGAAATGACAACAGCAATCGGTAAAATCATTTTTAGCAATGTGACATATACATCAAAATAGCGGGGACCAATTAAGTGCATTGGACGGTCTCCATAACCACTAGCTAATGTGGCTGGATTCCCTAATTTCTTAAGAACCACCTTTACATCTTTTTCACTGTAATCATCAGGTAACATATCCTCAATAGTCGACTGTAACTCAAGTGCAATATCCTCGCGATTTTTTTCAGGCAGCCTCCGAGTCACTTCATGGATATAAATTTCAATTAAATTCATCCTCTTCATCCCCTTTTAATAAGTCACAAAGCCCTTTAGAATGATTGATCCATTCCTTCTTCAAGTGTAAGAAAACCTCTAAGCCATATTCACTTAAAACATAATACTTACGGGGTCTACTTTCAGATTTATCCCAACTACTTGTCACCAATTCCTGTTTTTCTAAACGGCGAAGCAACGGATATAACGTACTTTGATCAATGATAATTCCTGATTTCTCGAGTAATTGAACAAGTGAATATCCATATTGAGGTGTTCGTAATTGACTTAAAACAGCTAAGGTCAATGTCCCTCTCCTAAGCTCTGTCATTAATGAATTTAATAAAGTGTTCATTTATCCACCTCATTTCCACTTATACTATATGTCATACAGTATATAATTTATACTATGTATCATACACTATAGTTGTTACAAAAATCATTAATTCAATTTTAGTTCGTATAAAATATCTTATAGAAAATAAGGTGAGAATTTTTAGAAAAGGAAATAGCCTCCTGTTAGAGAAAGGAATATAGGAGTAATTATCATTTCTCTAATATAAAAAAAGGTGGGAAATCCTCAATGAATGAACAAATACTAAAAATGAACAAAGTGGAGATTTGTACTGAAAGTTTTGGAAATCCTGAAAACCCTGCTGTACTTTTAATCATGGGAGCGATGTCCTCATTAGACTGGTGGGATGAAGACTTTTGTCTCCGCCTCGCTGAACATGGGAGGTTTGTAATTCGTTACGACCATCGTGATCTAGGTCGATCTACCACTTATACGCCTGGTACCTCAAACTATACAATAACGGACCTTGCTGATGATGCAATTGGAGTTCTGGATGCTTATTCTATAGAACAGGCCCACCTTGTGGGAATGTCTCTTGGAGGAATGATAGGCCAGATTCTCTCTCTCAGATATCCAGAACGCATATGCTCCCTTACTTTAATCGCATCAAGTGTATTTGGAACTGAGATGGAAAAGTTGCCTCCTATGGATCAGGGTATACTCGATTACCATTCAAAGAGTCCCTCCATAGACTGGTCCAATCGTGAGGAAGCAGTTCACTATCTTGCAGGTGGATGGAAAACTTTAAGTGGAGCAAAACCTTATGAGAAAGAAAGAGTATATAAACTAGCAGAAAGAGAAGCCGATCGTGCAAAACAGCTACCAAGTAGATTTAACCATGCTTTGCTTCAAGGTGGAGACCAATACTATGATAGATTGAGTGAAATTAGTATACCTGCGCTTATAATTCATGGAACAGAGGATCCAGCACTATCTTATGAACATGGGCTTGCTCTTGCAAAAGCCATTCCCCATGCTAAATTAATAACTCTTGATGGTACAGGACATGAAATTCATAGTGAAGATTGGGAACAAATTATCAAATCCATTGTAGAGCTTAGCTCGTAATAAAAATAACTAGTTCATGCTTTAGAATGCAAAAGACTTGAACACTTTATAAGAAGTACCTGTTTTCAGAAAGTAGGCTTAAACCTGCTTTTTCACCTTATAGAAAGGTATTATTATGATACTTTTTGAGCGTTATACTGAAGGTAGATTACTTATCTAATAATTAGGGGAGGTTTATGCAAATGGAGGTAACATTTACAGTAGGTAAATGGGATGAAAAGCCAATCGATAACACTAGACAAGAATTCCCTATTAATATTGCTCATGTTGAATATGATATTGATGGTGAATTAAAAGGAAAAGCTTTTGTTGAATATTTACTATATTATTTAGACTCAAATGTAGATGATGGTCACTTGGCTACGTCTAAAATCTCTGGCTTTTTGCATTTCGAGGGAACTTACAAGGGAAAACGAGGAACATTTACAGCTATGGAGCAAGGAATATTTGATAAAGGTAATTTAGATTCTCCAGCAACAATCATTAAAGCTACTGGTGACTTAGAAGGTCTAAAAGGGTCCTATAATTATAGGTTTGCAGGTCAAACTAGTAAAATGATTCTAGACTTTGAATTCTAGCAAAACACCATATAGTTTAGTAAAAGGAACCTTTCTTATAATATTAAGAATATCTTTTTCATCGAAAGAGCTCATTCGACTTTCCTATTATGTTAATTGCACACAATCGTAGATAATCAATGAACACTTTATATAAATCTAGTTACCGTAATATTGGTTTAAGCAAGAAATAAAAGAGCAAACCTGTTAAGTAACACCAAGTTTGCTCCCTTTCTTTTAGGTATACTTTTATAGAGAGGTGTCCAGTCTATGTTTCCGTAAAAACTTCTTAAAAAAGGGATTGAAAAGAACCCATGTTATGAAGGCTAAAAGTCCAACAGTCGTAATCACCATCATATGAATTGTCACCGCATGTATTGTTGTATGATAAAGACTAATTGTAAGACAAGGAATCCTAGTATTAATATGTTTCCCTTTATCTACATTGCAATGTCTCCTCTGCCTTTAGACAAGTGATCATATTCTTTAGACAGATGAAGAGTAAGAAATTGTCAGCTGCATTAGATTTTATTATGCTACCCCTATTTTAGTTGCGACTTCTTCCTGCTGATTGTATCATCAATTTTTGTTTCATTTAATATCATCAGGGATATGAAGGAATGCCATAGTAACCGTATCTTTAAATTTCTTACACCCAACTCATCCTTACTGTTCTTTTGAAAGATTATTATTTCTTTTTACTAAAAGAACAATGGCAATGACAAAAGCAATTACACTATATATCCAGGTGAACATAAAAGCTAATCCCAATCCGATATTAGCATCCATATAATGATTGTTCATATCATCTATGGCTAGATAGAGAAGTGGTGCGCCTCCAATAATAAGCAAGGGTATCAAGAGGATATTCTTTTTCGTCTTTCTCGTTGTTAGGAAAATGAGCAGAAAAGACGCCAAAAGAAAAAATTCTGAAGCTATTGTTAAAATTAACAGTTTGTTCATACTAAATTCTCTCCTTTTCAATAAACTTATTTATAAAAATATATGGAATGACCCAAACTTATATAAAAGACAGACAAATGAATGATCCCCTTGCCTTTACAATGGAAGAAGAAGCTTAATCATTTTATATTCTTGCTTCATTTAGGATACGCTTGTGGATGGGGTGTGATTTAGAATTTAGCTTTACTAATTAGACATTCTTATTTAATTTTTTCTTATCGTTTCTATGACTTTTATAAGTATTAAAGAAGCAATAAGAGCTGTTAAACTAATGATGCCTATCGCCATACCAGTCCACGCTTCTATAAATAAACTAACCACAATTCCAATGATACTAATCAGTCCTGACATTAAGGGTACAACAGATTTTAAAACTGGCTTTCTTCTACTTGTTAGATAGGATATTAAAATTAAAAGAATGAGGATAACTGTAAAGATTGCACATAGCTCTTATTCATCCCTCCCTCTTTTTCATAAATGCCATAATTCCTGACAAGTCTATTTAAGAAATAGGCATCTTATTTATAGGCATTAGACGATGAAACAATTAAATAGGTTTCTCTCTTTTTGAATATATTTTTCAAAAAGGAAAATGACATTGCAAAGTGAGCTAACATAAAACATGCTCTAGAAATTCAAAAATTAGTTTTTTTCCTTAACTTTAGTAAAATAGATTTTATGATTTAAATGTTCTATACAAAATTTTTTCACACAATCTACATTATGAGCAGAAAAAGACCTTGGATTCCCATTGTTTTATTAAAAGTCAATAATATTTTTGTGTTCCTTTACAAAACAGTGTTTTTATACAATGTCAGACATTTTATGTAACAAATAAAAGAGATGGAGATGAGCTAAATGATATTAGCTTTCTCTATCTTTTTTGTCCTACATATAATCATATTTACTACAACAACATTTCACTTTACTACAACACAACATTTTGTATCCAAGCCTTTACTCTCCAATATCTAATAATGTACCTTTGTTCGTCTATGTCTACCTACGGTAGACCAGGAATATTAATGATTTTAATTTCGAGAATGATTAGTGAAATAGAAGAGATATGGTAGATGATGAATTAGAAAAAGACTAGTGAGAAATCACCAGTCTCTTTGCATTATTTAACAACAGCTGTTACTAGGAGAGCTTTCTTTGTTTTTATAATTATCACTATCAGCCTTTGTGTAAAAGAACTCCCATTCGTTACCATCAGGATCTGTTACCCAGAATTTATCTTGTACAGCATAACAACACGTCGTATCCATTTCTTCTCTAGCGAAAAATCCTTCTTTCTCTAATCGTGCTTGATGAGCTGCGATTTCTTCACGGGTCTCAACTTGGAAACCAAAATGATTGACTTGATTTCCTTCTACTTTGTCACGTACATTTAAGGTAAAATTCAATCCTGGTTCATCCAATAAGAATTTAGCATAATCGCCTTTCACCTTCACAGGTTCTACACCAAAAACTTTTTGATAAAACTCGATGGACGGTTCTAAACTAGTAACGTTAATCCCTACATGAACATATTTCATTTTTTATTCCTCCTAATAAATCAACTTTTCTTGATATATTAATTAAAAAATTAAGAGCATGAACAACTCTGTTTGTTTTCCTTGCGGAATAGACAACAAAGCTCTTCAGAGAGAATATGATTAACCTCTTTATCGTTTAAATCATAATAGCTCCAGGTTCCTTTTGTTTCTTTTATAATGAGGTTGGCCTCTAATAAGATTTTTAAATGATAAGAAAGTTTAGACTGGGCCATCTCAAAATGTTCCGTTAAATCACATACACATGTCTGTCCTCTTTGACAAAGTTCATACATAATTTCTAGTCTCTTTTGGTCGGCAAGAGCTTTGAATTTCTTTTCATACGCTTCAAAGGTTTGCTTTATATCTTGCACTTTTTCCATGGTTCTTCTCCTTTATCAATTTTTTTTGATTTAAAGATTAAAACTTTGATAAGCTTTTTCAAAATTGTTGTAGGTAATAGGACCTCTACCCGTAGGGTCTTGATGAAAGAAACGTTGAAAAATGAAATGTCTAGCTTCTTCCTTTGCCATTTGTTTCGTGTTCATGACTAGTTGAAAATACTCTATAGATAAGTTTCCCGAGTTATTGACGATCATTCTTCTAGACCTCACTTCCTTTTAATCAAATTTTCTTGATGAATCTATAATATCTGAAAATTAAATGAAAAGCAAACCTTAAATCAAAAAAAATTGATAAAATAAAAATCTAAAGAAATATCCCCTCCTTTAGATTTTTCATGTAAAGAAGGGCTGTTTTGCCTTTCTTTATAGGATTGTTATTAGATAGGATTTTAGGTTGAATATATAAGCGAATAATTATATAATGATTTTGTTATAAGAAGGGAGGATATAGGATGAGCGTACAGACAACCATTGAGTTAGAAAAGGCAGCTCAGATTTTAAAGTTGTTATCGGATAACAACAGATTGTCCATGATGAAATTATTACAACATCATGAATGCTGTGTATGTGAATTAGTTGAAATTTACGAGATAAGTCAGCCGGCCATTAGTCAGCATTTACGAAAACTGAGAGATGCCAAACTCGTAAAAGAGAGAAGAAAAGGTCAATGGATTTTTTATTCTATTAATAGAGAAAGCGAACATTATGCCTTTCTTTCTGTAATCCTTGAGCAATTACCAAGACAGGATCAAAAGTTAACCGATTTAGAAAATCAAGGGTTACGCATTAATTGTTGTGAATAGGAGGTATAAACATTGGTATCGATTTTACTAGCATCTTTGATTTTCCTCATCACCTTAGTTTTCGTTATTTGGCAACCTAAAAATCTATCTATTGGTTGGTCAGCTTGTGGAGGCGCTGTTTTAGCTTTACTTGTAGGTGTTGTGGATTTTCACGATGTTGTAGATGTAACAGGAATTGTATGGAATGCTACTTTAACGTTTATTGCTGTTATTATTATTTCTTTAATTTTAGATGAGATTGGTTTCTTCGAATGGGCAGCTTTACATATGGCAAGGGCTGCTGGTGGAAACGGCGTCCGTATGTTTGTTTATGTTTCTCTTCTTGGATCAGTCGTTGCTGCATTATTTGCCAATGATGGAGCAGCCTTAATTCTAACACCAATTGTGTTAGCTATGGTACGAGCATTAAAATTTGAAGACCATATGGTCTTTCCGTTTATTATTGCAAGTGGTTTTATTGCCGATACCACGTCGTTACCTCTCGTTGTTAGTAACTTAGTAAATATTGTATCAGCTGACTTCTTTGGGATTAGTTTCTCTGAGTTTGCTTCACGCATGATTGTACCGGATTTATTTGCTCTTTTCGCTAGCATCATCGTGCTGTATATCTACTTCCGTAGAAATATACCAAAGACATACAACGTAGCAGATTTACAAAGACCACGTGATGCCATTAAAGATGAGAAGATGTTCCGATTATCTGGAATTGTGCTTGTAGTTTTAGTACTAGGCTACTTTATTGGAGAATTCTTTAGTATACCGGTTTCTATTATCGCTGGCATTATTGCCATCTTATTCTTACTAATGGCTAGAAAAAGCTCAGCTGTTCAAACGAAAAAGGTACTACAGGGTGCCCCATGGGCAATTGTTTTCTTCTCTATTGGGATGTATGTTGTCGTCTATGGATTACGAAATGTTGGTCTAACGGAAGTATTAGCTAATGTCATTCAAGCAACAGCTGACCATGGATTGTTTGCGGCTACGATGGGCATGGGCTTCATTGCAGCCATCCTTTCTTCTATTATGAATAACATGCCAACAGTCATGATTGATGCCTTAGCTATTGATGCTACTCATGCAACAGGTACCATTAAAGAAGCCTTAATTTATGCCAATGTAATTGGTTCTGATTTAGGACCGAAAATTACACCAATTGGTTCTCTTGCAACACTTTTATGGCTTCATGTTCTTTCCACCAAAGGAGTCAAGATTTCTTGGGGAACCTACTTTAAAACGGGAATCATCTTAACCATTCCAACACTGTTTATTACACTTGTTGGTTTATATATTTGGTTACTTATTATTTCATAACACATCAAAAGGAGATTTGACACATGTCTAAAAAAACACTTTATTTCTTATGTACAGGAAACTCTTGTCGTAGTCAAATGGCAGAAGGTTGGGCAAAAAAATATTTGGATTCTAATGAATGGAATGTATATAGCGCAGGTATTGAAGCCCATGGGCTTAACCCAAACGCAGTTAAAGCTATGAAAGAAGCTGATGTTGATATTTCAAATCAAACTTCTGATATCATTGATCCTGAAATTCTAAACAATGCAGACCTAGTTGTGACCCTATGCGGAGATGCAGCTGACAAATGTCCGGTGACACCACCTCATGTAAAACGTGAGCATTGGGGCTTTGATGATCCCGCAAAAGCTGAAGGAACAAATGAAGAGAAATGGGCTTTCTTCCAACGCGTACGTGATGAGATTGGGGAACGTATTCAACGTTTTGCAGAAACGGGTAAATAATAAAAGGATCCTTTTATATACATTCTCTATTGGAACTTTTCAAAATGCTGTGCAACCCATTTTTGATTATTTTCCGCAATATATTGTTCTGCTTGAAGTAAACGCTGCACAAGTTCTTTTTTACTCAACTTCATATATTTAGCCTGAACTTGATTGATATTTCTGTCTTTCGTTAAACGCCGATAATCAATTAATTCTTGACTTTTAGAAGGTGATTGCTGAATATTGAGTGCGCTCTTTTTCTGCTTATACGTTAGACTGTGTTCTTTGTATAATGCATATAATTCTTTATTTGTTCGTACTGTATTGGGATGAATGCCTGACCCTTTCGGGTCAAGTTTTTTGGTTGTATCCGCAATGCGCTGTAGCGTTACGACGAGTTGGTTTTTAAGTAAGTATTCAACGGCTTCTTTTCCTAGTTGAACGGAACGTTCCCGGGCATCTTGATGGTTCTGGGTTAGCCAAGGACGTTCACTTGTCAAATCGAACTTGCGGCTCATAGGTTTGCTCCTTTCGATAAATTTCAATTTGCTCAATTTCCTGCAATTCAGTTCTCGCATCCTTCCGCATCTTTCTGGCTTTTTTCACTTCTATTGGTAGTCCAAGGTCCTTATATCTTTTCTCCTCATACTTGGATAACTTAATGACTTCCTCTAGCTGATGCTTTTTCTCTGGTTGTGGTATTTTTGCTTGGCATCCTAAACAAGCCATTTTAATGGGACATATGCGGTCTGTCACACAAACTCCACCAAGAACATTATTAAAGACGCCCACTTTTTCTTTATGCTCTTTCAGAGTACTTTCTAGTTCTTCTGGGTGTCGTAAGACAGCTTCATCAATATCAATATAATCTAAAATGATATCGTGTAATTCGCCCACCTTTTCCCCGATAATACTAGATGTGGGTTCGGAGTAGTAAGCTGTAGTGGTTAAATTCCTATGATGCAGTATCTTAGCTACAATATCGAGGGACATATCCCCTCGTTGCACAGCTTCTGTTGCAAAAGCATGGCGCAATAAATGTGTTTTAATAATAATCGGTTTACCTTCTTGCGTTTCCATTCGTAATCCATGGAGTAAAAAACGTAGGGATGGGAAAATTGCAAGGTCTGTCAAAGCTTTTCCTTCGTACTGAAAGAAGTAGGGGCGTGGTTCTGGAAATACATGTTTCCTTCCCTCTCCTCTATACTTTACTTTTGGGATTTCGTTACTATTATAGTGTTCTTGAAGCATCTTATAAACGCGTGCCATAAGCTTAAAGGTTTGTTCCGTAGCATAATAAGCCTCAACTGCATCTCGTCCCTTAGGGACAACATAGAAAGAATAGTGGACTTTATTATCCTCCTTAACTATTTTAATACATTTATGGGTGCGACTTAACTGTAAGAGTTCATTTATTCGTGCTCCTGTTGTAGTGAAAATATCTAGTGCTAACAACCCAAAGGTTGCTGCCGCATAAAGAGGTTCAACATCTAATAAGGTTCCTTGAGCCTTATTTTGGTGAAGACTTACAAATGTACTGGATGATAATATACCTTTATGCTTTGAGTCAAAAGGAGTAGGATTCGTAGTTGAATTTTCCTCCCCATACCCCCATGATAAGAGCCACTCGCGCCTACGTTTTATTTCTTCTTCTGTAATATATCTATACCATCTCCCTACAATCCCTTTATCGAAAAGTTCCGTAAACCATAGACCCTCTGCCTCTTCTTCACCATTCATTGACTCAGCTTTAATAAACTCTATAAAGTACTGATTGTTATCAACAGAAAAAGTGCTGGAACGACGTTGAGCACTTTTTATAGTAGAATCACTAAAATGCTCTTGATGGTGTAGTACAAAAGAGGGTTTGTCCCACAATCGAAAATAAAAATGTTCTCCAACTCGTTCAGGTTCAGCATAGTTAAATTCCATTGGAAGTTCTACATTGGTTTTTTCGGCTTCTTCACAAGCTTTTAAGAACGAAGTTCTCAGTCGCTCAAGCTGGTTCCACCGAAAGTGTCCTTCAGCTCGAAGTGTTGGAAGGGAGCCTACTATCACATCTGTCTCACTCTTTCGAGTGTGATGTCTCTTCTCCCTAGCTAATTTGTGAAAGGAAAAATCTCCTGAAGTAAACGGGGGTTCTTTAAACAGAAAACGTTTGAAATAGGATTGTTGTTTAATAGAAAGGTTAGATGTTACCCATCTTTTACATGAATAGGCTAGAGACCTGTATGAGCTAAGACTTTGCATTCTTTTATTAGGAGAGTGTTCAGGGAAAACCTCTCCTTTTAAGTACTGATAGAAATGAATGTCTATGTTAAATTCATCCACATTTTTTAATTGAAAAGCGTCGAATAGCTCTCTTAATATTGTATTTACAGAACTTTGCCTATTCCTTATGGAAATTGTGCCTACTAGCTTATCTCTAGCAATTAATGCCCAAAGTAGGAAATGATTGTTCCATGGTTGTGTAAGGACGTTATTCAAAAAGTATTGGATAAGGGAATCGTCTACCTTATCTAAAAGAAATACATTTCTTTTATCTCGTAAATGAAGAACTTGATTATCTACTTTGCCTACTAATTGATGATAGAAAGGAGAAATAGGGGTTTCATTTGCTATGGTCAGTTTACTCATTCCAATCTTTAAAATTTTAATAATCCTTGTATATCTTCGTCTATTTCTACAGGGATATTTGTATGAACACGTGAAACCTGCGGTTTTTTTGTTTTTTTCTTCTTTTGTTGAAGATACTCTTTTTCTTTTTCTTTCATGTTATCGAGCATATTATCATGCGCTTCTCTGTGCTTTTCTTCATCAAAATGATGTTCGTAGGTTTTTATCGTATCTTCTTGCTTCCATTTCATATATTTAATGAGTTGTGTCCTTCGTTGGACTACTTCATTTTCAGTAGTAGAAACGTTATAAATCTCTCGAAGCCTTGTGGTCACAAACCAATGCCTTGCTTTATGGGGATTGATTTTAAGTCCACTGGCTTTCATGGCTTTACTCCAGTGATAATACCATGCATGGTACGTGAAAGACAGTCCAGCTTCTGTTAGAAAGAGAGGAGCCTCATCTGGTAAATTATTAAATGAGCAATGTAAGGTATCTAGCTTCTTACGTTCCGTGTTAATATACCGCATGAGCAGTTTCACTGTATCTTTACTAAATCTCAAGAATTTTACCCGCCGTCCATGACTCCCTTTCGTAAATGTCCTGAGTTCTTGAAACGACTTTCGACTCCTGTAATCTCCAATGGTCACTTCGATGACTTCTGAGGCCCTAGCGCCACTTTCAAAGAGTAGACGAGCAATGACCATTTCACGTAACGACCATTTCACCTGTTTTCCTGCTTGGTACACCTGATAGGGAAGATGAGGGTCATCAATGATTTCAGGTTGCCACTCTTCGTTAATGAGCTTAAAGTAGGAATCTGTCAATCTTCGATGAGGAGTAGGGTCTTCTGTCCCTGCAATGTCCGGCATTCGAGGTTTACCTACACGCACACCCTCGGTGTGATTTTTGTAATCCTGTACGACACTATGAGTATCAATTAATGGATTACGATGTCCATATTGCTTTAATTGATCCATGGATTTATAAAAAGATTTTAAGGACGAAAGAAAATGATTCACAGTATTCGGACTTTTATGTGTACGATTTACGAATCGAAAAGAATCTTTTTCGCGTACTTTACATGCCATTTCCTCCATTAAATAATCCTCTATGGCAACTCGTATAGCATCCGGCTCATCATTCCAAAGAACAGTCTCTCCTTGATACTTACTGTACACGTCTAACCATGTGAAAAAAGGTAGCAGATTTTGAAGGTAGGATAAAGCCGAGCTTTCGGAAATCCGTCCCTTACAATCATGGTAAAAATCTGTTAATGGGAGAAACGGTTGGTTCTGTCTATCAAATACAAGTAGATGATAACGACTTTTTACATCTTCAGGACAATACATATAATAGTATTTAGATAACTCCATCTCTCATTGTTCTCCTTTTCTATTAATCTTCCAGCCAATTCACGAAAGGAAGGAGATGTGGATGAGACAGTTCTTTCTGACTGGGTAGGTGTTCTCTTTCTTGTTGTGTAAAATCATATAAATGTTTACTCTGTTTCTTAGGCAACTTTACAGGCAATGTAGAAGGACTCCAGTTTTCACGAATTGCCTTTTTGATAAACCCGTCAGGGTTTTTTACTTTGGTTGCCGATTGTCGCATAATTAACAAGATTTCTAGCGTTCGGTGAATGCCTATGACCGACAGAATATTAAACATCTCCTCTGTAGGTGAGGTAAGTGTGACAGCTTCATAAGCTAGTTTTACTAATGTCGCTTCTTGAGCATCTGGTTGCTTTTCTTCCTGAATATTTTGGTATTCTTGAGCAGTAACTAACGTATCGAGCTGTGTAAGGTCACCTTCCGGTATACGCCATCCTTCTTTATCGCTGTTCCGGTAGGCATTGGGGAATTTACCTCTCCGTAGCCAACGCTTTACTGTTTCTTCATGTTTCCCCACAAGTTGAGCAACTTCTTTTACTTTGTATTCTTTCAATTTTACACCTCCATTGGAAATATATAGTCAAACTTGTAAGCTTATTTTACTGCGTTAGAGTATTGTTATACATTAATATGGATGGCACTATTGTTTGTTGTAGTAAAATATGAGGTCATATAGAGGTCCACAAACATAAAAAAGTACACCACCTGTATTCATGTGATGTACTTAGTTTTAACAATGTCTGACATTCCACATTAAATACTGATATGAATAGCTTCAATTATTCACTTCTGTATTTAATGTTACAGTATAAATCCAAGGTCTTTTTCATATAACTACTTTGTTATGTTTCCCCTTTTCTTCACAAACAAAAAGGACTCACTTAAACCGTAGATAAAGCAAGGTAAGGATCATTAAAATAGACAACCTCGGTAAGAATTTTACTTCCTTGGATATCTTCAAAAGCTGCCCTTGCTTCTCTTTCTGTGTCAAATTCAAACATTTTCGTGTTTTCTCTTGCATGAACAGTAATCACCCACATGAATTGTTTCTCCCTCCTCATTTAAAATAGCCCTTTGTACATGTCCTCACCCATATACAAGGGACAATTAAAGACATTATGAACAATGTCACGCAAAATAAAAACCCTTTCTACAAAAATAATGATATTATGAGAAATGAAGAGTCCTTACTATTTAGTTTATATAAAATTGATAATCGTCTTTAAATAGTATAAAAACAAGCAGCACTTTTGTTGCACTGCTTGTTTAGAGGACATTACTGGTGAACCTTATAGCTTTACTTTCTGCGTAACACTTTTTCGTATACTCATTGTTCTATTTTTAAGTATTGTTTTTGAAACATACACATTCTTATTGCATTATGATAGCTACCGTCAACGAAAAATTCATCTTCTAGCTCCCCTTCAACTGAAAAACCAACCTTTTTGTAAATGTGAATGGCCTTAGCATTTTCTTTATCTACAATTAAATACAGTTTATGCATATTTAATACAGAAAAGGCATATTTCATAGCTAATCTAGTGGCAATCATCGCATAACCACAGCCTTGATGCTTAGGATCAATGATAATTTGAAACTCTGATCTCCGATGAATATAATCAATTTCTACTAATTCAACTAGCCCAAGCATTTCACCATCTTTTTCGAGTATAAAACGACGCTCTCCTTGATCATGAATATGCTTATCATATAAATCCTGTAACTCTACAAAAGCTTCATAAGGCTCCTCAAACCAATAAGACATGATGTTTGCATCATTATTAAGTTCGTGAACGAATTTTAAATCTTCGCGTTCCAAAGGACGTAATTTAAGATTCTTACTCATTTTTATTTAACCTCCCTAAATTTGCGGTAACTATAGTTTTTTGAATTGCACCTTTCACTTCTGCTCTTCTTTTCCGATTCTACCTTTATAGGTTCATAGTTATGAAGTCACTCCAAGACCAATAACTCCTATTAAAACAAGAAGCAATGATAAATACTGAAAAATGCTCAATTTCTCTTTAAACCACAGCATCCCAACTAGTGCGATTCCAATACTTCCAATACCTGTCCATACTGCATAAGCAACCCCAGCTGGGATAACTTGCATAGCCTTTGATAGACATAAAAAGGATAAAATAAAACCAAGTGACATTGTAAGTATAGCCCATTTTTTTCTTTTTCCATTTATATATTTCATCGCAACCGTAGCGACAACCTCTTCAAGTCCAGCCAATAATAATAAACCCCAAACCATTACTTTTCACCTCTAGCTTCATATGTCTCTTTTCTTGTGAATACTTTCATTCCTATTATCCCAACTAATAAAATAGCTAGAAAAACAAGTTGTTTGATTGAGAAAGAATCCCCTAAAATAATTCCTACAAGATATGTTCCAACTGTACCTATCCCAACAAACACAGTATAGGCAGCTGCAATAGGAAGTGATTTATACGAATAAATCAGAAGTATAAAGCTCACTAGAATGAGGATAAAAGTCATCAACCATTGGAATCCTGTTTCAGCATGTTTCAATCCTGAGGCCCATACTACCTCTAAAAGTCCTGCGATAAATACAAATAACCAATTCATATGCTCTCAACTCCTCTTAAAAATGAATGAACGTCATTCATTTTTGGGGAATAAAAATTACTGGGTATTCCCAATAATTTTTATTCATTAAGTAGTGATCTCTTAATAAAATTAAATAACTCTGCCTGGTACTTTTCTAAAGATTGATCTTGTTCTTGGCCTATGTAATATCTTTCAGCTGCATTTTCAATAAGATTGATAATCGTCTTGGAAGTCCATTTGACGTTTGTTGTACTTCTAATCTCATTTTGTTTAACAGCCTTCTCCATTACATTTCCAAGCCAGCTATAATAAGGTTCGTATACTAACTCCCATTTGTCTAAAGAATGATTAAAAGCAAGCCCAGAATAAACAAGCACAATGATATCCTTATGCTTTTCAGTAATCTTAAAAGTATCAGCAATTAGGACTTTCAAAGTATCCCAGAAGCTCTCTCCTTCCTTTACTTCTTCTTGAACGCTTTTCAAGGTGAGAGTTAAAAGGTAATCTGCAATAGCAGGTATCAAATCATGTTTTGATTTAAAGTACAAATAAAAAGTTCCTTGTGCAATTCCAGCTTTTTTAGCAATCTCTGATATAGATGCTTTATGAAGACCTTTCTCAGATATAACCTCTATAGAAGCTTGCAAAATTCTTTTATATTTATCATCTGATTTCTTTTGCATATGGCATCTCCCCTCTTAAATGAATGACGTTCATTCATTATAACACGCTATTTATAGAATTTCTAGGTAGTAAAGCTACAGAAAAATTCAGAGTTATTACATAACATGAATGAAAATCATTTTCATTGCCAATAATACAGCTAATAAAAGGTAACCAGACGTCTGGTTACCTTTTAAAAAATTAATGTTGTGGTTTAAATGTTTTGCAGTCTGTTTCTTCACTATTTGATGCTTCTTCACCCTTATGACTTACTACATAAATCGCGTCTGCCTTACACTTATTTCCAGAACCCCAATACGTACAATTGCTGACTTCACAAAGAACATCTTGAGCCATTGTTTACACCTCCTTTTTTGTTATTATTAACAGATATAATATAGTCAATACTATTTGTGTATCTTATACAAACCTAATTACCATAATGTGATTTATCAGAAGCATCCCTTTGGAAGTAATTATTACAAAAGGTTTTGTATTAAAAATGGTCAATAAGTTTTTTTATAATGGTACTGATTATTGAAGAACAAAACGATTGTAGCTATCTCATATAATGGCGATCAGCAAAAATATTTTATGGGATAATTAATAACTATTTGAAGCACAATTTAATTAAAGAAACGAAACGGAGGTAGAGTACTGTGAAAGATAAAAATCCCATAAGTGCATCAGAGATCGGTACCCTTTGGCTTACATATCAAGAAAAAACCATGATCTTAAGAATATTAGAGTATTTCATTGAAAAAGCTGATGATCAACAAGCTAAAAATATAATGGGAGGCTTATGGCAAGAACTAAGTTACTATGTAACAAAAATAAAGAACATTTTTCAAGAGCAAGGTATAGCTATACCTATTGGATTTACTGACACAGATGTTAATTTAGAAGCCCCTAAGTTATATGACAATGGATTTGATATTATGTTCGTACGTATTTTAAAAGAAATTAGTATGGGCATGTACACACTTAATATGAATATGTCTTATCAAGATGAGGTTATGGAAATTTATGAAGGTTTGACTTCGACCACCCAAAAAATTTATAAGTCATCTACTCTTTATTTACTTGAAAAAGGAATTCTTACCCTTCCACCTAAGGTGACAATGCCTAAGTCCTCTGAGTTTGTTGAAAGTAAAAACTATTTAAATGGATTTAATCTTTTTAATAAAAAAAGAGCTTTAAATGACATTGAACTAGGTTATCTTCATCATGGAATCGAAACAAATAATATTGGAATGCAGCTGATTACTGGGTTCGCACAATGTGCAACAAACAAAGAAGTTAAACAATATTTTGTGAAAGGAAAAGAACTAGCTAAGAAACAAATAAAAGTATTTGAAGACATTCTTCTTCAAAATGATGTTCAGTTTTCTGCCACTTCTGGAAGTACTGTAACACCTTCTAAAGTAGCTCCATTTTCACAAAAGCTTATGATGTTCTGCATTTATCTTCTAAATGGTTTTGGACTTGTAGGAAGTAGTTTTGGAACCATTTTCAGTTTGAGAAAAGATGTATCGATGAAAACGACATTAATCGCGAAGGATATCTACTTCTATGCTGATGAGGGAGTTAAAATTATGATTGAAAACGGTTGGCTAGAGGAACCACCGCAAATGGAAGATCGAGCAAAATTAATGAAGGATTAACCATCACAAAATTAAATCGTATATGAGTTGACCACTCTAGAAAAATAAAAAATAGAAGTGAAGAAAATGACCAAAAAGGGATTAGAAAGTATTTTTTGGAGCATAGCATTACCAGGTTTTCCTCAACTCATGAATGGAAAACTTGTAAAAGGAATTCTATTTATTGGATTAGAAATATTAATCAATGTTCAGTCTAATTTTAATACAGTTATCATATTAAGCTTTCAAGGAGCAATTGAAAAAGCAATTGCGCAAACCAATTACCAATGGTTAATGTTTTACCCCTGCCTTTATTTTTTTGCAATGTGGGATGCTTATAGAGATGTCGAGGGTGAAAGTTCTCCTTTCATGTTTATCCCATTCGTATTCTCCGCCTATTTTGTTACAGTTGGAGTCATTTACTCCTCTACGTTTACGATAAAGAATATATTATTAGGACCAATATGGCTATCCTTTCTTTGTTTACCAATTGGCTTACTAGTTGGAATGACTATAAAGAAAATAATTCTTTGGAAAATAGAAAACTCCACCTAATAAAAGCCTCTTTTTTAATGAGAAACATAGGACTAAACACAAATTCCTATTTATTAACTTGTTCTTCTATCGTTTTGTAACAATCAGAGAATGAAGTAGCTATTAAGTTTATAGGCTGGAATCTAAAAAGAGCCATTTACGCTCTGGTGTAAATACGCCGGATGAGGTACCTCATTATCCTCTCTCTTTTTACAATTCAAGCTAATATAAGCAAGATAATCAATAAAACAGAAAAGAACAGACAGTAAAAATTCTGTCTGTTTCTCAAAATCTAACATGTGTATTAAAACTAAAAGGTGAACTTCTTCTTTGTATGATAGTCTATTGAACATAATCAAGAACTTTTTGCGTTCTTATTTACATTACTACCCTTTCCGTTGTTGGATGTGTTAGCTAACTTTTTACCATTAGAAGATGAAGAAGCTTTTGATGATGCAACAATACTATCTGTCCAATCAAATAGCTCATCTAAGTCATAATCTCCGCCGTGCGATTGGTCCCAAGGCATAGAGAAATCAACATTGAACCCGCTGTTTTCCAATTTTGCTGATAAAAGAGTTGGAACAGCGAGAGAAGTATCATTATCTACTGTGCCCTGACGAATACGCCAATACGAAGAAGTAGTAGTTCCCTTTGTTCCGATATAGTACAGCGGGTTCAACATTTTTATCACGGAAGCGTCCGCAAGAGTACTGCTCACTGTGCTATTCTCTAAACCATACTGAGTAAAGTGCTGAGCCTTCGTAGTGGACGTACCAAACAGCTCATTCTCAGCATTGGTTAAATCCAAGCCATCAAACGCAGACGGAGTCTTCATTCTGCCGACATATTGGATGTATTGGTCAAAATCAAGGTCAGTCACTTTTCCACCTTTAATTGTAATCCATGTAAGAGAAGATAAATCGGTCCCACTGTCTAGTGCTTTTTGCGCAGAATCCATGACAAAGGATTTAACGTACTCTTTAAACGTACCGTTCCCGTTCTTATTTAATGTTAACGGTGTTCCATTAGAGTCGGTAAGCTTTAGACTATTCACATAGTTAGGGAACAGAGCACTTAGTTCGTTCGAGACTTGAATTTGATCTTCAGTCAACGTTCCTTCCACCATTTCTCTTTGAATGTGATAGTCGGTATCGCTAGAAATGACAAGCTTCTTATAATCATTGATACCATTAAACAGCCACTCATAGGCCATATCAGCATGATCTAAATCTGTGATTGCAGCGTAGGAAGATACGGCAAAGATGTCGTCGCGCTCATTTGCTGCTCCAAGTTTCTTTAAATAAGAGTCATAATCTTTACTATTACCAGTAGCACCAAGCAAAGCAGAGAGTGCACCGCCTGCGCTTGTCCCATTTGAAATAATTTTCTCAGCATCACCAGGCATAATTTTATCATTATAACGTAAATAACGAACCGCAGCTTTTAAGTCCACAATAGCTGCAGGAGCTTTACCTGTATATTCTCCACTTTCATTTTGTGTTGTTCGACCGCGTGCACCAGGCTCTGCTACCACATATCCTTTTGATAGTGCTACAAGTGCCGCATTTGGTTCCCCACTTCGTTCATCTAAGCCAGGACTCCCAGGCTCTGCAGGCATATACCCTCCAACTGTATTCGGAAAGAAGATAGGCGCGGTATCTACATTGTAGCTACCAATAGATGTTCCATCATAATACTCTTCAGGTACATAAATATTCATAATTTCATACTTCGTGTCAACAGGATTCTTGACATAAACGATTTTTTCATAAGCACGATAGGTAATCGTTTTTCCGTCTACTGTTGCTGTCTCTTCTGTGTAGTTATTCGAATTGAATTTTAAACTGTACTTTGTAATTGTATTAGTATCTGAATTAGCAGCCGAAACATTCATCAATGGCGCGCTTAGGAACCCACACACCAAAACAGAAGTAAGTATTTTTTTAGCTTTCATTTTTTAATCTCCTTCTCAAAAACTATATCTTTTTCTTTTAAATGGGCTTCCTGTATTAGAGGTGTATAATACACCATCTTTGTACCCTCCAATATAGATAGCTTATATCAAATTACTCTCCCATCATTACCTGTACTAATAAAAATCTGGAAGTGAATTAAATGGAACTAAACAAGAACTCAACTCCTTCCTTTCAGGTGAAACAGCACCTTTCCCTTTAGGTTTAAAATTTATTAATTACATGTATTATTGCGAATAAACCTTAAGAAAACCTTAAGATTTTTCTTTTAGGAATTGAAAGCAAAATAAAAAATCACGCTCTGCGTGATTTTTTTATCGAACTTTTTGTTTTCGCATCCACTGAGTAGCGACCCATTTTTCTCCTTTAACAACAGGCGCTCCCCCGTGAAGGGTGAGTTCATTAAGTTCGGTATTTTCATAAAAATATTCAAAATACAAAGCCATTCCTTTTTTGGGAGATACAGAGAAACCTAGCTTAGGAAAATAAGTTTCCCCACCCTCTTCAACATCGTTTAAGTACATAATTAATGTACTAATGCGATTGTTTTTAGATGCTTTGCTGGTAGAAGCGAAATAATCATGATGTGCTTTATATTCTTGATCAGGTAAGTATTTCAAAATTTGAAGGCCTTCAGCATGCTCAATAGATGGGCCCATTATATCAGAAATCCTCATTTCAATTGCATGTACAAGTTCGTTTTCGCTTTCTTCAAAAAACATGCCGCTGCTTGTTCTAATATTATTTACTTCACGTGCAGCACCAATTCTTGAACGTTTCATTTTATCTTTGGATAGTTGTATGAGTTCGTCACATTCTTCATTACTTAGGACATTCCCTAACACTAGAACAAGAGGCTCTTCTAAACGGGCGATAATATCAATCTCTCTATCTTTTAATTTAATTTTGTTTCCCGAATGGTTAAAAATCGTTTGTTCTTTAGTCATTAAAGATGTATGAGTTAGACTCATCTTTCATCGGCTCCTCAAAAGAATTATTTTCCTGAATCTTCACCTAACTATATGTAAACGTTTACCTATATAAATTATATCATAAAAGACAAGTAAATTCTGCTAGTAAAGTAAATAAAAAGACCGCTCTCATCTTAGAAAGCAGCCTGTAATCTACTCATTCATTTTTCTTTAAAAAGTCTCTCATAAAACGATTAACTTCTTGCGGCTTCTCATGTTGAGGCGCATGTCCTACACCCTCTAAGCGATGAATGGTTATATCACGCACATATTCGTCTATCCCATCTAAATTGCTATTTTCAAAAGCCGAATCCGCATCTCCCCAAATAATAAGCGTTGGAGATTCAAACATTGTATGGGGAAGCTTAGGCTGTATTTTTGTACTTTCCTCAAAAGGATAAAGGAAAATAGCACGATAGTAATGAAGCATGGATTTCATTGCTTCAGGCTGTGTCCAAGCCTCCACGTATTTTTTTTCATCTTCCTTTGTTAAATACCCTTTTTTTATTCCTGGCTCAGTTAGCAATTGTCTCATTTTCTCACAATTATTAGCTAAAAAGTATTCATGAGAATGAGGTTTCTGGAAGAATTCCATATAGCTGCTTGCTTTTCGCTGAGCTGGGTTTTCTGCTAGTTCTCTCTTAAATGTATAAGGATGAGGCGCATCAAACATAATCAATCTTTTTACATATTCAGGATACGTGTAAGAAAGGGCCCATGCAACCGCTCCACCCCAGTCATGTGCAACTAAAATACATTCTTTTTCTCCAAATGCTTTAATTAATCCTTTCACATCTTCTAGTAAAATAGCCATTTCATAGGATGAAATCTCTTCTGGTTTATCAGATAAGTTGTACCCTCTCATATCAACAGCTACTACACAATAATCTTCCGCAAATTCTTTTAATTGGTGATGCCAGTTGTACCAGAAATAAGGGAATCCATGTAAAAACAACATGAGTTCTCCTTCTCCTTCTGTTACGTAATGAATATTTACCTCATTCGCTTTTACATATCCATTTCTTAACATTCTATTCATCCTCCCCATCTAAACTTTTAACAGTTAGGCACTTTACTCCTCCTAATGTATTTTGACAATTTATCAAGTTTACAAACTTAATAATGGTGGAAAAAGCCTTATAAAATAAAGATGTGAAGTATTGAAAGGCACCTCTATTGATGGATAATTAAAAAGCTTAATAGTATGTAAAATTTTCATTAATCGTTTGGCTGGCTTTATTAACTGAATTGCTGATGTCCTTAATAAAGTTTGTGTATTTACGAAGTGAATTCAAATGACTTGTGAAAAGGTCTAAAGAACTGTAATTAACTTGACTTTATACAAAGTAAATGATTATATTTCAAATAAATTTTACGGATCCATTCATGAAATGAAAGACGAGATAGAGCATATTTTTCAGACTATAAATATTACAACATTCAATTATTTTTATATTCTAGTAAAGACCTTTATCATCTTATTCACCTATACCAAACCAAAAATTATCCCATATACTCTGTATTCTTGATTCCATCTTTTCAGGACCATAATAGGAGAATTCAATAAATATTCCGTCAATTAAACATAAATAAGACATAATTAGGTTTTCAATATTTCCTGAACGTATTTCTTTCTTTTCAATACCTTCTAAAAAAATAGCATGTAAAATAGACGAAAAAGAAGCTTCAGACGAAAGAAATCTCTCATTTAAAATATGTTTTAGATGCTTTGGCGGAAAAATCATAGCTCTTTTTAAAAAAGCTGATTCATCTTCATGGTGTTTATAATATTTACATGTGTCAAGAAGAATGTACTTTAATTTCTCTTTAGGAGATAATTCGTGAATCTCTTTTATAAGTTGATTAATGTTATAGATATGCTCCCCAAGAATAGATTCAAAAAGGCATAAATAAAGATCTTCTTTACTCTTAAAATGATTATATATTGATGGCTTCTGTATCCCTACTATCCTTGCAATTTCTGATAAGGTTGTTCCATCATATCCATACTCAGTAAAAAGTTTTAAGGAAACGGCTTTAATTTTATCCTTTGTCATTGTTAACCTCCATAATTTCTAATGTCATTGTATAAAATTATAAACACGTTCCCCCTCTAAATCTAATTCTTTGCATATTATCTTTCATTATAGGAAACTATCATAAATCACCTGATTACGAAGATGGTTCAGAAATCGAGACTTCTTTCTTTTCATAGACAATATTTCCATCTTTCATTGTAAGTTGTACTTTAGTTTCAAGAATCTCATGTGTTGGCACTTCAAAAAGATTCCTATCCAAAACGATAATATCAGCAAATTTTCCTACCTCAATTGTGCCTAACTCATGTTCCCTAAAACTTCCATGTGCTGGTCCTGCTGTGTAAGCTTGTAGTGCCTCACCAATAGTCAACTTTTGTTCAGGAAGCCATGTATTATGTGGATCTCCACTATTATCAATTCGTGTAACTGCCGTATATATTTGTCTCATAGGGTTTAGTGATATAGAAATGGGATAGTCTGTTCCCAAACATAAATGAGCCCCAGAGCTTAGCAGATTTTTTGCGAGAAAAATATTTCTCTCCCTTTTAGGACCGATAATGGCAGAATATACATCTCTTGATGAAGCGGCCATATGATCTGGTTGCATGGAAGCCATAACCCCTAACTTTGAGAAACGTTCCGTATCATTAGGATCAAGGACTTCGATATGTTCTATTGTATGCCTAGAATCTCTTTTCCCATTCTTTGCTATAGCCTGCTCAAAGGCATCTAAAGCTAAATGAATGGCAGCATCTCCAATAGCATGAAATCGTATTCTAAAACCGAGTTTGTCTGCCTCAATAACCCTATTAACTAAAATTTCTGCATCTAGAGCTGGGTGTCCATAAGAATCTGGTTGATCAGAATAAGGTTCTAGAAAATAAGCTGTATGTCCTGTTACTGTTCCATCCACAAACTGCTTTAGACCTGAGAATTGAAGATTTTTTGATTGATATTTATCACGGAGAATCTTTGCTTTCTCTAAGTCACCATCTAATTCAGGTGTAATATGAAATCTAGTTGTTAATTGTCCTTGTTGATCAAGTTTCTCATAGAGACTGTAATCTTGAATAAAATCATCTATTGGAGCGTATAGATCGTTAACAGAGGTAATCCCAAATTGAGCAGTCATTTCTAAAAATTTTTTTAGTAAAGCTTCTTTTTTGCTTTGCGTTAATTTTAATGCTTCTTTTAAAATCACCTGTTGAGCTTGTTCATATAAAATCCCTGTGAGTAAACCATTTTCATCTCTTTCAAAGCGACCAAAGCTTGGATCACATATATCTTCGTTAATTCCTGCTAAACTCATAGCCTTACTGTTTACCCATGTATAATGACCTTCAGCATGAAAGAGAACAACAGGTTGATTTGGGATCATAGAATCAAGGATTTTGTAATGTGGTTCTTGTTTATCATCCCAATAACCAGCATCCCATTGCATACCTATAATCCATTCACCTTCATCACATTCTTTTGAAAATTCCCAGACCTTTTTAGCTACATCCTCAGCTGACATAGCTTCAGATAGATTAACGCTATTTATACTTAATGAACCAAACATAATGTGAAGATGAAAATCATGAAATCCAGGCATAATGAGTTGGTTTCCATAATTTAATATCCTAGTCTCATTTCCAATAAGATGTTCAATTTCAGTTTTTGACCCTACACCTATAATTTTATTGTCTAAAACCGCAATTGAACCTGAAGTTGGTTTCTCCGTAAGCCCTGTAAATAGAGCATCACTTGAAATCACAATATCCGCTTTTTTCATACCCATATAAATTACCTCTTTCCTTATAAAATGATAAAAAACTACTTATATATAGACTTTACATAGAGCTTATATTTTTGTTTTGCAAATCAAATTCTGGAGGACGCTTTTTAAATATTTTTGTTAAATATAATAAATAAACAAAGCCAACAAGCAGCCAAGTCCCTCCTAAGAATAGAGAGTAAATGTTTAACTTAGTTATAAACAATAAAATAATAACAGCACCTATTAAAGGAATGAGTAAATTAAATATGATACTTCTCGGAGTCCTCTGCTTTTCTCTTATAAAATAGTGAACAATTACAGCTATATTCACAAACATAAAAGAGAATAGAGCTCCAAAGTTAATGAGAGAGGTAGCTGTTTCTATACTTAGAAATATGGCACTTAATGCAATACAAGCAATTATTAATAAGTTATAGATTGGTGTTTTAAAGGTTAAAGAAACATAACCAAAAACTTTTTTAGGAAGAACATTATCTCTACCCATCGCATACAATATCCTCGCTCCACTAGTACCTGAGGCTATAGCAGATGAGACTGAAGAGGTTAATACAGCAGAAACAAACAGACTATTCAGAAAATTACCTCCAGCATATTTTATGACACCTACTATAGCTGTATCAGGATTTTGAAACGTGCTAAACGTTGGAAATATAGCTTGTGCAAAATAAGTTGCTATGACAAAGAGTAACCCTCCTATTAATGTAATAGCAAAAATAGCCTTTGGGAGTGCTTTTTTAGGATCTTTAGTCTCTTCAGCCAACGTAGTAACCGCATCAAATCCGAGAAAACTAAAACATAGGAGAGGAACAACAGATAGAATGTTACTCCAATCAACACTTGCACTATAAAAAGGTTCTCTAGTAAATAGCTCCCCTGTGCCCTTTCCTGACATCAATCCCTGTATACAAAAGAAACTAAAAATTAGAATGAAAGAGATTTGGAAAAAGACAAGAAAGGTATTTACATTTGTGGCAATTTTAATTCCCAAAATGTTAACTATCGTCACAACTATCACAAAAAACACAATACAAAGCTCGATTGGAATTTTTGGAAAATACGCATTCAGCATAGTTCCAAAAAGTAAGGAACTAATCATAGGGCTAAACATATAATCTAGCAAGATTACCCATCCTACTAGAAAACCAAGATGTGAATTGATCCCTTTCTGAACAAAAACATAAGCAGAACCAATGGCAGGATAAACTTTAACCATTTTAGCGTAACTATAAGCAGTGAATAAGATGACCATTAAAGCAATAATATAAGCTGTTGGCACCATCCCTTTCGTTTGATTAATAGCAATGCCATATGTGCTAAAAACAGTAATAGGAGCCATAAAAGATAGACCAAATAAAACGATATGTCTTGTATTTAACAAAGGTTTCAGCTCAGATGTTTCTTTTGTCATAACACTCTCCTCCTTCATACGATAATGTCTTAAAATTTATATAAATCTCATTTTATGTAAAAACTACATGGAATCACAATGATTATAAAAACTATGATAATTATCTATATACTAGGGAAGAAATGAGAGTTTTTTAATAAGTAAGCTAGAATATACTTGTTTTTACAGGATAAAATTTTATAAGTAGGTGTATAGGAGTAGATCATCATTTATTTTTATTCTAGACTTAACACCCTACCTTATATTAACTACCGTTAGTTAGTATAGGCAGGATGTTGTCTTATGACTAATCACTTAATTAAGTGTCTTTACATCAAGAAATACTAAGGCATTTGAAGAGAAATACAGCTGGTTGTTTTTCTATTTTCCAACCTAAGAATAGCATATAGGTATATTTTATGTTGAAATTTGTCATCTTGTCTTACATAGACAAGATGATAAATTAACTTTTACTCCAATTTTCATTTAAAAGAACTATTTAATCATTTTTCTGAGACGTAGATGCAGGTTGTTGTTGTGTAATACAATGAATATTTCCTCCAGCTATTGGAAGCTCACGAGTATCTATTAAGATGACTTTTCGATCTGGATAGATTTCTTCAAATTTCTTTCGAGCTTTATCATCACTTGGATCATCAAATGAAGGAACAATTACAGCTCCGTTACAAAGATAGCAATTAATATATGTGGCAACAAAAGGCATGCCTTCTTCCCGTTTATAACTAGATGATGCAAAATCGATATTCTCACTTGCTTCCTTTGAAAGAATGAGTTCATTAGGTAATTCAATTTTATGAATGGTTAGAGATCTTCCCTTCGCATCTGTAGCTTCTCTTAGTATCTTATACGCTTCCTGATGAACATGGTATTGGGGATGATTAACATCTTCAGTCCAGCCGATAGCAACTTCTCCTGGACGAACAAAAAAAGCTAAGTCATCTACATGTCCATCTGTTTCATCTCCTATCAGTCCGTCTTTAAGCCATATTACTTTTTCAATGTTTAAATACTCCTTTAATTTATCTTCAATTTCACTTTTAGAAAGATGTGGGTTGCGGTTTTGGTTTAATAAACATTGCTCTGTTGTAATTAAAGTTCCTTCTCCGTCTACCGTAATAGATCCACCTTCTAAGATAAATTCTGTACATTCATAACAGTCTTTATTTTCGATTTCAAGAACTTTCTTTTTCACCATTAAATCAAGATCCCATGGAAAGTATAATCCTCCTTGAAGTCCTCCCCAAGCATTAAATCCCCAGTTTATTCCTCTTATCACTCCCTCCTCATTCTTTACAAATGTAGGACCAATATCTCTCATCCAAGCATCATTTGAAGAGATTTCTACAACTCGAACATGATGAGGAAGCATAGCTCTTGCATTTTCGTACTGTTCCGCGTTCACACCTACGGTAACAGGTTCAAACTCAGATATAGAACTTACTACTTTAGCAAAGACTTGTTGTGCGGGTTTTGCTCCGTTGCGCCAAGTATCTGTTCTAACAGGCCATAACATCCATGTACCTGCATGTTGTTCAAACTCCCCAGGCATTCTAAACCCGTCTTTTTTAGGTGTACTATTTGTAATTGATAAACTCACTGTAAATTCCCCCTTAAACCTTTCAGTTTCTGACAGTTATTTATAATGCAAGTTTTGTGCCAAATCATTTTCAATTTAATATTTAGAGATTAGTAAATAAAAAGTTATGAGATATTATATTTTTTCATTCGACGTACAACAGCAGATTGAGTCAAGCCAAGCTTCTCTGCCATTTTACGAGTAGATTTATATTTGGAATAAGCTTTTAAAATCATCTTACGCTCTATACTATCTAAATACTCAGAAAGGCTTTTTCCTTGTAACTCCTCTTCTTCTGCTCCTAAGGAAGCCGGTTCATCGTTAGGTTTAAGCATGTGGTATGGCAAGTCATTTTCTAAGATTTTTTCCTGCCTTACTGTAATAACAAGTCTTTCAATAAGATTTTCTAGTTCACGGATATTTCCGGGCCAGTTATAACGATAGAAAAAAGGTTGAACTTCTTTTGGTAGTACGACATTTCTTTGATATTTATAGTTATAAGTTTGAAGAAAGTGATGCGCAAGTGGGAGAATGTCTTCTCTTCGTTCTTTAAGAGAAAGAATCTCTATAGGAATGACATTTAACCGATAATACAGATCTTCTCTAAAACGTTTTTCTTTTACAAGCTGTAGTAAATCCTGGTTTGTTGCTGTAATTATCCTTGTATCGGAGTGCTGTAAAACTGTAGAACCAATAGGAAGAAATGACTTATCCTGAAGAAATTGAAGAAGTTTAGGTTGTAGTTCTATGGGGAATTCACCAATTTCATCTAAAAATAAGGTTCCACCAGATGCTTCTTCTATTAAACCTGTTTTTCCTCTACTGTTAGCCCCTGTAAAAGCTCCTTTCTTATAACCAAACAATTCTGACTCAATTAAATTAGCTGGAAGAGCTCCACAGTTTACTTGAACAAATGGTTGATTTCTTCGTTCACTTAGAACATGGACTTCTTTTGCGAACACGCTTTTTCCGACTCCTGTTTCTCCTTGTAATAGGATAGTAGCGTCAAAATTGGCGACTCTTCTTAAAAGATCCATCACTTCATTATGAGCGTCACTTGTTCCAATAAGTCGCTTTTCTCCTGTTTTGTCCCTTTTCTCACTTTTCATTTTCTGTAGTTCATTCCAGTATTGACTCATGAGAGTTTCTGCTTTTTTAAGTTTAAAAGCATTTTTAACCATCTCAGAAATATCTTTAACATGCACAATTACGTATTCTTCTCCTGTTTCCTCTACTTCAATTAAACTACCTGTAGCTAAATATTGGATTCCTTTTGAAGTTTGAGCCTTCGATATTGTTTTTCTTTTCTTTAGTACAATTTTTGTTACAGAAGGAGTAAATAAATTTCGTGCTTCTAGTTCATCAGCTGTTTTCCCAATAATATCTTTTCGCTTCACACCTAGTTGTTTTTCACTTGTTTGATTAATCCATAATGTTACTCCGCTTTTATTTGCTATGTAAATACCGTCTTTTAATTGATCAAGCATCATTTTTATTTCTGAGCTTAAAAAGATGGGGCTCATAGCTTTCCCTCCAATCCTATCTGAGTCGATATCGATTTATATTTGAATCAGTATCGATTCATTTTAAATTATTATTTTGAAAATTTCAATTAATTATCACCTTTTTATGTTGGCACGATACTTGCACCTAATTACAGTACGGAGGTGATTTAACAAATATGAATGGTTTAAATATTAATCAAAAAAGACTGCTCCAGTCTATAAAAGAAAGTTCCGCAATTGGAGCAACTCCTAATGGAGGCCTACATCGTTTAGCTTTATCAATAGATGATCAGCAAATGAGAAATCTACTAATCAATTGGTTTGAAAAAGAAGGATTATCTATTAGAGTAGATGATTTTGGCAATATGTATGGTAGACGTGAAGGAAAACATCACCATCAAATGCCTGTTGTTATTGGATCACATCTCGATACTCAGCCTTGTGGAGGACGTTTTGATGGAATTTTAGGTGTATTAGCAGCTCTGGAGGTTGTTCGTTCTCTGAATGAGGCAAATGTACAAACAGATTGTCCAATTGAAATTATTAATTTCACAAATGAAGAAGGAGCAAGATTTGAACCACCAATGCTAGGGTCTGGTGGGTTATGTGGTGTGTTTGAGAAAGATTTCATTTATTCTCGCCAAGATAAAGACGGAATAAAGTTTCATGATGCCCTTTCAGATATTGGTTATAAAGGACTAAAAGAGAATAGGTTACAAAAAGCTGAATACTTTATAGAACTACATATTGAACAAGGCCCTATTCTTGAAGAAGAACAATTAGAAATTGGAGTTGTAGAAGGAATTCAAGGAATTAGTTGGATTAGTATTACAGTGGAAGGCGAGATGAATCACGCTGGTCCGACACCAATGGAAAACCGTAAGGATGCAGTTGTAGCAGCAGCAAAGATGATAGAAAGCATAGATAAATTAGCACAAGAATATGAAGGTTTAAAAACTACAGTTGGACAATTAAACGTCTATCCTAACGTACCTAATGTTATTTCAGGAAAAGTTGAATTTATTGTTGATATTCGCCATGAAGAAGATGAACAGAGAGAAAGAGCTCTTGAAGTAATGAAACAGCAATTGAGCACAATCTCAGGTTTATGCAATGTAGAACTAACTTTTCATACCTCATGGGAAAATGATAGCGTTACTTTTTCTGAAAAAGTGATTGAGACAATTAGCAAATGTGCGGAGAAGAGAAATTTATCTACTAAAAGAATGTTTAGCGGTCCTGGACATGATGCCAAGTATATGGCTGAAATAGCTAAAACAGGGATGATATTTGTTCCAAGCCATCGAGGCATTAGTCACAATGAAGAGGAATTTACGAGAGATGACGACTTAGTAAATGGCGCTAATCTTTTGCTAGATGTTGTGTGTCAGTTATCTGGGGCAAAAACCCCAAAAACTATTTAATGAATAGGAGCGATATAGATGAAAAATCAAACTCTTTATACACTAGCTGAATTAGATAAACAACATATTTTACATCCTTCTACGTCCCCTGCTTTCAATCGAAATAATGGACCTACAATTATTTTTGAGCGAGGCGAAGGCCTTCATATCTTTGATATGGATAACAACAAATATATTGATGGTGTGTCTATGTTATGGAATGTAAATGTAGGACACGGTAATAAAGAGTTAGCACAAGTTAGCTTCGATCAAATGCAAAAGCTAGCTTACAGCTCGATGTTTTATGGATATTCAAATGAACCGGCCGTGAAACTTGCTGAGAAAATTACTTCTATGACACCGGGTGACTTAGACAGTGTATTTTATACATCCGGGGGTTCTGAATCTAATGATACAGCTTTTAAGTTAGCTCGTTTTTATTGGGAAAGAAAAGGATTAGCAAACAAAAAGAAAATTATTTCATTAAAAAGAGGATACCATGGTGTAACGGTTGCTGCTCAAAGAGCAACAGGTATTGAAGTATATCGTGCATTTTCAGGATCAGGAGATCCCGACATTATAAATGCAGAACCCCATTTAACTTCTTGTGAACTTGGTGATATTAATCATCCTTCTTATCAAAATAGCATTCGTGGCACTATTGAGCGAGAAGGCGTTAATCATGTAGCAGCTGTTATTATAGAACCCATTCAAGGTGCTGGTGGCGTCCACGTCCCTCCAGAAGATTATTTACAGGCTGTCCGTAAATTGTGTGATGAGCAAAATATTCTCCTTATTGCAGATGAAGTCATTTGTGGATTCGGTCGTACTGGTCGTTCCTTCGGTGTAAATCATTGGGACATTGTTCCTGACTTAATGTCTGTAGCAAAAGGAATTACAAGTGGATATGCTCAACTTGGAGCGGTTGTGATGCGAACACCTATTATGGATGCTATATGTGAAGTACCAGATATGCTTGCCCACGGATTTACCTATAGTGGTCACCCTACAGCATGCGCAGTTGGCTTAAAAAATCTTGAAATTATTGAAAGGGAAAACCTCATTGATCAAGCTGATCAAATGGGGAAACTTCTTTTAAAAGGATTTGATTATCTCAACGATAAATATCACTTCTTTCATAATGGTCGAGGACGAGGATTGTTAACTGGATTTGATTTAATAAAAGATCCTGAGCAAAATATCACATTTACACCAGAGGAAGCTGCCGCAATGAGTATTGTTGAAGAATGTAAAAAACGTGGATTGCTTATAAGAGGATTTGATTTCGAACCTGGGATGAACATTATAGCTATTGCTCCCCCTCTTATCTCACAACAAGATGATATCGAGACCATTATCTCGATTGTAGATGAATCACTCTCTGCTTATTCAAAACGACTTGGGTTATAAGGAGGAAACACTTGTGTTGAACATAACAAAAGAAGCATTGGATTTCTTAGAAGAACCTAAAACTCTTTTTATTAATGGGGAATGGTACTCATCCCCTATGACTGGTACTTTTGAAACATTTAATCCAGCTACCGGAGAACTTCTCGCTCGGGTTGCTGAGGCAACGGAAGAAGATGTAGATCGAGCTGTTTATGCAGCTCGATCTGCATTCGAACATGGAGAATGGGCTCGGATGGATGGTTCAATTCGTAGTCAATATTTATATAAGTTAGCAAACTTAATGGAAAGAGATATTCGCATTTTAGCAGAGATCGATACATTAGATAATGGGAAACCTATCGCAGAAATGCTAGGTAATGACTTACCAAACGCTATTGAGCAGCTTCGTTATTATGCAGGATGGACAATAAAATGGGGTGGTCAAACGATTCCTATGTCTCCTCAATATTTCACTTATACACAGCATGAACCAGTTGGCGTTGTAGGACAAATTATCCCTTGGAACTTTCCTATTATGATGGCTATTTGGAAGATCGCACCAGCTTTAGCTACTGGATGTACCGTCGTATTAAAGCCCGCTGAGCAGACTCCCCTTTCAGCTTTATATCTTGCTAAATTAATTGAAGAAGCTGGGTTTCCAAAGGGAGTTGTAAACATTATAAATGGAAAGGGTTCTATCACAGGCGAAGCACTTGTACAGCACCCTGATGTCGATAAAATTGCTTTTACAGGCTCTACCGCCGTCGGCAAAGCAATCATGCAGAAGGCCGCACAAACGCTAAAGCGTGTAACATTAGAATTAGGAGGAAAGTCTCCTAACATTATCTTACCTGATGCAGACTTAACGAAAGCTATACCTGGTGTATTTTCCGGAATTATGGCTAACCAAGGGCAAGTTTGTTGTGCCGGGTCTAGAGTCTACGTTCAAAGAGATTCTTATGACCTCGTTGTTCAAGAGTTAAAACATTATGCTGAGAATGTGAAATTAGGAAATGGTTTAGAAGAAGATACAGAGATGGGACCTTTAGTATCGAAAAAACAACAAGATACAGTTCTTTCCTACATCGAGAAAGGAGTTAATGAAGGCGCAACATTATTAGCTGGTGGACAAAAGTTAGACAAAGGTTGCTTTATCACTCCTACTGTTTTTACTAATGTAGATGATGAGATGACGATTGCGAAAGAAGAGATATTTGGTCCTGTTGTTGTCGTTATTCCTTATGATACACTAGAGGATGTTGTGTATAAAGCTAATAACTCCATTTACGGATTAGCAGCTGGAATATGGACAGAAAATGTAAAAAACGCCCACCAATTAGCAAGTAAATTAAAGGCCGGAACCGTATGGGTCAACTGTTATAATCTTACGAATGCAGCTGTTCCTTTTGGAGGATATAAACAATCAGGATATGGGAGAGAAATGGGATCGTATGCATTAGAAAATTATACAGAAGTTAAAAGCGTTTGGGTAAATTTAGATTAGAGAGGTTATCCTTGGATGAATAATTCAACTAAACAAGTAGCTCCAGAGCGTCAATTGAGGATGAAACATGTAGTAGCAATTGGCTTTGCTTATATGGCTCCTTTTGCCGTATTTGACACTTTTGGTATTGTCTCACATGTTACAAATGGGCTTGTCCCCCTTGCTTATTTTATTGTGTTTATCTCCATTTTATTTACAGCTCTTAGTTATCGGAAACTTGTGCAAAAGTATCCAATATCAGGTTCTGTGTATTTATATACAAAGAGAATTATTCACCCTTATGCCGCAATCCTGGTTGGATGGGTATCCTTTATCGCTTATTTAGCCTTACCTATGATTAATGCTTTACTAGCTAGTGTTTATTTATCATCAGGGTTTCCAAATGTTCCAAAGTGGGTGTGGGTCATTTCATTAATTACTTTTATTACTTTAATGAACTGTGTAGGAATTAAAATAGCGACAACCCTAAATACTTGGCTTGTTATCCTACAATTCATTGTTGTAATTGTTTTTATAGGTCTGTGTCTCAAAGATTTATTAACTACACCAGCTCAATCTATGCCTATTCATGATTTATTGCCAACACCTAATGAATTCCCTACTCTACTTCCTGGAGCAGCTCTCCTTACTTTATCTTTTGTAGGCTTTGATGCCATCACAAATCTATGTGATGAAACAATTAGGCCAGAAAAAACGATTCCAAAAGCTATTATCTTACTAGCAATAGGTGGACTAGTCTTTTTCGTTGTTGTTACCTATCTTATGCAATCTCTTTTTCCTAATGCTAGTCAGTTTAATAATTATGAAGCAGCTTCTCCCGAAATTGCCGTTCACTTAGGTGGGAACTTGTTTCTTGCTTTCTTTTTAGGGGCAGCTTTATTATCTTGCATTGCTTCTGGATTAGCATCACAGTTAGTAGCATCAAGATTTTTATATGCAATGGGGCGAGATGGGGCATTGCCTAAGCAAGTATTCTCTTATTTGCACCCTCGTTCTAAAACACCCCTTTTTAATATTCTAATAGTGGGATTACTAGCAGCAACTGCGCTTTTTTTAGATTTAGAAAAGGCAACAGCACTCGTTAATTTTGGAGCTTTCTCGGCTTTCGCTTTTGTTAACATCTGTGTTTTATATGCATATTTTAAGAGGAAAAAGAAACCCGCTTTTTTCGAGAATTTCCTATTCCCTTTCCTTGGCCTAGTTTTTACTGGTTTTCTCTGGATAAGTCTTAATCCTTTTTCTTTATTTATAGGAGGCATTTGGACTTTGTTAGGGATAGTTTATCTGATTAGTACAACGCGTTTCTTTAAGAAAGCACCTGTCGATCTTCACTATGATGAACTAAGTGGCATGTAGAACCAATATGTATTAATTTTTAAAACGGGTTTCACATTTAACTAATCTTGGAGATTCTGGTGTAAGGCCTGATATAATTCGCCTACCCACTGGTACAGAAGCTATTGATGCTCTTATAATTGATTTAAATCAAGCGTTAGAACAAAGCAGGAGAGCATAAGTATAGAATACTTCAAAACAGAATGATGGCTTCTTTTAACTTAAGATGTAAAAAGCAGGCAGTATCCCTAGGAAACTGCCTGCTTTTTCTAATCTATACTGAGGAGGCTTATCAGTTTCTTCTTGTGTAGGACCTATATTGTTTCACTTTCTTGTCCTAGGATTGTAGTCATAACTTGTTTAAGAATTACGTTAGGATTCAATATTCTCTCTTTTGTACGCCATGCTACAAAACCATCTGGTCTTATTAATACAGCACCTTGAGAGGAAACATTGTATACTGCTTCCCAATTACCCTCACACTCAACCAAATCACTCTCTGAACCAATGCCATAAACATTGATAAAAATGCCTAGGTGAGAAGCTACATCCTCAGCAGCAGTGCGCCAGCATCTATTATCTTCCCCCGTTAATAGGACAAAATTTTCACCTATTAAATCTAAGGTAGTTATATACTTATCTTGATACTTCAACCACATATGTGGAGCACGTGTACCTGGTTGTCCTTCTAACTCTAATCGATCCATTCTATGTGTATTGAGTTTTTCCTCAATGATGGCTCCTGAGCTATATTTATATCCTACTGTAATTGCAAGATGATCCATATTATTAAGATTGCTTACCCCTTTATTCATAGCCCTAAATAACAAATCACTGGCATATTTCGTTGTTTCTTTTACAACATGATGTCTTTCGTCATGATAAGTTTGGAGCAATCTTGGATGCGCTTGTTTTCGGATGACTGCTGCCAATTTCCAAGCTAAGTTATGGGCATCTTGAATCCCTGTGTTCGAACCAAATCCTCCGGTAGGTGGCATAAGATGAGCCGCATCTCCAACTAGAAAGACTCGCTTATCCCAAAAACAAGTAGCTGTCTTTTCCACAGCTGCCCAAGGTAAAATACTCAAAATAGCAATATCAAGATTTGAAACCCCTATAGCTTTTTTTATAATCTTATAGCACTCATCTTCAGAAAAATCCTCTGGGCACTGTCCCTTTGAAGGATCATAGGCTACATGGTAAATCCATTCATCACAATTATTAACTGTAATTAGCGCACCAAATGCTTCTGGATTTAGAATTTGGTAGAAACCAAACTGACTACCTTTCAGAAAATGACTTAGATTCGCTCGAAAATGGATATTCATATAATGGCCGCCTATTACCCCTCTTCCCGTCGTTGGAATGTTCGCATGTTTACGAATTGAGCTTTTAGCACCATCCGCCGCGACTAAATAATCACTTTGAATTATTTCTTCTGTTCCTGTCTCTCGATCCCTTATAGTCGCGGTAACCCCTAAATCATCCTGTTGGTATTCTATAAGTTCAGTATTAAAGCGTATATGCCCTTTTCTTTGTTCAATAGCTTGAAGAAGGATAGGCTCTATCTCTGTTTGATAACACGATGCTGCCTTTGAAGGACTAATTTTTTCAATCCTTTTAGCTATCTTTTCGTCAGTTGCCTTTTGTACACTCTCTACCTTTTTCAACTCCGCTAGGTCTATGTTTTGGAGTGTTTCCACAGCAATCCTTCCACGAATATGTTCTAACGGTTTACTAGCAGTACGGATAGCTGACTCTAATCCAAGTTGTCGAAATAACTCCATCGTGCGAAACGTAATTCCTCCAGCTTTTGGATGTATAGCGGTACTAGTATGCTTTTCAATGAGTAAATAATCAATGTTATGACGTGCTAAAAAGAGAGCAGAAGTGAGCCCGCTGAGGCCTCCTCCAACTATTAAAACAGGGGTATGCTTGTGTGTCATAGACAATTTCCTTTCAATTTTATATTTACCCATGGGTACCACTGAATTCAGTAATCAAACTATAATATAAAAAATTATAAAATTGTAGACTTTTATTAGATCATGTTTTATTATATAGATAGAGTACGCCCAAATAAGGGGTGCTTTTTTCATGAGTAAATAAGGCTTATCGTCTCATAAAAACGTGTAACGAATACATATTCTAGATAAACTACTCAAAGACGCTGTGAGACATCGACTAATCACATGAATATCTAAAAACCCCTCCTCCTCCCCCTAAGAAGTTTCTTCTTTTTTAGATATATACCCTATATGCTTTTAGTTACGATAACCGCGATAATCAGAAAGGTTATCCAAAAAGCGAATCTGTATGAAAGCTCAAAAGGAGGGCAAACTATGAAAAAATAGTTTTTATACGGAGGAAAAATAAATTGCAAGAAAATAACCACTTAACATCATCTGAAATCTCAAATTTATGGGCCCATTATATCCGTGAAACCTTATCTGTATGTGTAAATAAATATATGGTTCAAACAATCCAGGATCCTGAAATACATCACCTCTTTCAATCAGCCTTAAAAATTTCATCTCAACATATAGAAACCTTAAAAAACTTATTTAGGCAAGAAAAATTCCCAATTCCTAATGGATTTACAGAAGAAGATGTAGACTTAAAAGCTCCTCCTCTATTTACGGACGTTCTGTGTCTCAAATACCTTCATATAATGACTACCCATGGTCTTAACGAATATAGTTTATCGTTTACAGCTTCCATACGGGAAGATATCGTCGAATTTTATCAACAATGTAATCTTGATGCGATGGAGATTTATAAAAAAGCGAAAGATCTTCTTATCTCAAAAAAACTTTATCAACAACCACCTACATATGTAACACCAAAGAAAGTTAAGATCATAAAAAACTACAAGTATGTCACAAATATCTTGGGTAAACATAGACCTATGAATTCCATTGAAAGCGGACATATCTATTTTAATTTAAGTAAAGCCATAACTGCAAAGGCAATAATGCTCGCTTTCAAACAAGTCGCTAAAGACCCCACTGTATGTACATTATTGGAAAAAAGCCTACAAGTAAAAAATAAGCATATCGAGGGCTTCTCGTCATTATTAATCAAAGACAATCTTCATCTCCCTCAAACATTGGAGACAGAGATTACAAATTCCACGGTTTCTCCTTTTTCTGATAAACTGATGCTTCTTCAAACTGGGTTCCTTTTTGGAGTAGCCGTAACTTACTATAATGCTTCTGTCATTTCAAGCATGAGAGCCGATATTTCAGTACACTGTGAAAAGGCAGGGTTGAATAGTTTATGGATATATAGTCGTATTGGGAAAAGTATGATTGATCATAAGTGGATGGAAGAACCACCTAGAGCAGAAGATCGTAAAAAATTAGATGATTAAATCTTTTTAATGTTTAGTACTTTAATGTTACTTATAGAAATCTATAAATTAGAAGAGAAGGTTACATTTGTAACCTTCTCTTTCTCTCTATTAAAAATATTTATTACAATTCTCTACCATCATTATTTTTTAACACAGGTATCCATATCTCACTTTTAAAAGTTGGTGACGTTACATCTTTATGTTCATTCCATAAAATTTCTGGTCCTTCTACTTGTTCATAATTTGAGGATGGAAACCATTCAGAATAAATTCGTCCCCATACATCTTGTAATGTATCTGGGAATGGCCCAACTGCTTCGAATACCGCCCATGTTAAAGCAGGTACTTCAAGTTGTGTCAGATTATCTGGACATTCCTTAGTTGTTGCCACACCAATATAATGGTCAAGCTCCCCTTTTTCTTCCATTCGTCCCTCAGAAAAATTCACAGATGCGCTAAGCAGTCCTAATGGTTTAACATTAGAAAGTTTTTTGAGTTTATTTATCGTTTCATCATTTAAACTTTCCCACATAGCAGCAATATGTGGATTTACTCCGTGAAAAATGATAGGGACTCTCTCTTTAATACCTACTATACAAAATGCCTCTTTTTCTTCAATTCGATAGTTCATTTCATTTCCTCCTTTAATTGATAACTCGAAGGTCATTCGTGGATAGGCTTTAAGTAAATGGCCATTCTTTTTAGCTTCTGAAGGCGTTATCCCATGTAGATTTTGAAAAGCTCTTGTGAAAGAATCTGGTGAGTTGTATTGGTATTTTATCGCAACATCAATCACTTTCATGTTACTATTTTTAAGTTCGAATGCTGCAAGAGTAAGGCGTCTTCGGCGAATGTACTCTGACAAAGTAATGCCCGCTAGGAAAGAAAACATTCTTTTAAAGTGATATTCAGAACAAAAAGCCCGCCTTGCTACTTCTCTAAAATCCACATCGTTAGTTAGGTTCTCTTCGATATATTGTAAAGCTCCATTCATATTCTTAAGCAAATTCATTTATATGACCTCCTTTATGATCAGAATAGCAGGATTTAAATTGAGCTATCCGACATTTTGTGCACCATTATGTAGGTTTTCTTCTTTCCATGCATCTTAAGCAGCCTTTCGTTGTATCTTTCCTCTATTACACCTAAAAAACGACCTGGTGATGAAGTAAACCAAAAAATGAATCTCACCTTTCTAAATTGAATTTCAACATAGAGATACTTTGTTAATAACAAGGCTATTTCACCAGATATAGTAAGGGGTACATATAACAACTCTATCATTTCATCTATTTAGAAAACAGAAAAAGGAAGCATACGAGATAGAATCTTAGTTCACATAAACTTTTTCTTGAAGTTAAGAAGGTCCAGCCCTTGTTGTTTAAGGGACTGGACCTTCTATTTACTCTTCTTTATGCAGATTTTATCGACCTCTTATGTAGCAAACTTTCTCTACTTCTTCACCATAAAAGACTGCATGATAACGAATGAGTTTATACATTTTTTTGTGTAATATATAACTCCAAATCCCTTTTAGAAAACGCTTCCTATTTTATACCTCTTATATTATTCTAAGCGAAGAACTAATGTATATGTAATCACATTGCTTTGAATTGCCCACCTTTAATGATGATCTCTGTCTGCATGTAGGTTATTCTTTATTAATCGCCTCTGTATGCTCACATTGAGGAAAAGAAACACATCTAAAGAAACGTTCTCCATTTCTATGCCGTATGATTAGCAAGTTCGCACAAACTGGACATGTACGAGGCTCTGGCTTGACCTCTCGATAAATATCTTCGGCTGTATGTATAGGATTTACTTCTAAAATTAAAGCTTGAAGAGCATGACGGTCAAATAATTGCACATGACACACTTCGGCCAACACTTTAGCTTGCTTTGTGAAGAAACTATTTGTCATCACCCATGCTTCGTCAGCTTCATAATAGGCTTGAGCGCCATAGACTTCTTGAACAGCCGACTGGCTAACCTTGTTGTTAACGCCGTATCGCTTAGCTTGAATGACAATCTTCTTTTTCCCTTTCATAATTAGATCTGCTCCAGCATCTCCTGATTGAGGGGCAAGCTGCGCCTTATATCCTAACTGCTGAAATAAAGCTTTTAGATACATCTTAAATTGAAATCCGTCCATCTGATCAATGTAAGGAATCCCTGATTGCATTAAACGTCTCAATGCTTGTCGTTTTAGTAACGTACGATAAACATAGCGCATAAGTTGGAATAATACAATCAGAAGAAAAAAAATGATAAAGATAAATACGCTGTTTGCCATTTTGTGCAATCTCCTGTTCGTGTATAGGTTTATCCCTTCTTCTCATTTGATAAAAAAGTTCTTGTTATCGTCTTTAAATACTCTTCTTCAACTCCTCATTTTAATCTTTTTTAGGAGAATAGTAGATTGAAGCATGTAATTTTCTAATGATACCAACTATCACAACTAGTACTAAATTAAATCCAAAACTGATGCTGAACATAATAGCTAAAAAAACAAGCATTCAAGGAATGAGTACTTGTTTTTAAGCAATTTTGTATTTGATGGACGTGACTTTGTTTATATTCCTTCCACACCTTCGGAACCTTTGAATCAATAGTCTGTCCCTTGAGGTTAATGAGAAGAAGGAAGGAGCCATACAGGAACCTCTCTTGGCAGTGAAAAGAGATAGTGTGCATTGCATTCTTCTTTCGTAAAAGGCCCTTCAATAAAGGAAGCAAAGTATTCGGCATCTTCCTGACTTCTCGTACCAAATAACCCTTTAACACTATACTTTATCATCTGTTGTGTAGCTTCTTCGCCGTATAAATCCCGTAAAGAAGATAAGTGAAGCACCGTAAGAGAGAAATTCACATTATATTTTCTTCCTGCTGCTAAGAATAAAGGGAGATGAGGAACCTTGTAGGATTGAGCTTCATCCATCAGAACATGGATACCCTTATGATAGAACCCTTGTTCTTCGATTGCCTCATATAATGTATTTATCAAGTTGGTAAAAGTCTCCTCTTTCTCTTTATCTCCCTCTCTATGATCAAAATGGAGATAAACCACTGTTTTTTCTTTAACTAGCATCTGTGCTATATGTTTTATTGTTTCTTTATCCAATGAAAGAACAGGATAATCCTTTACAATATACCCCTGTTCTCGCTTTTCCTCTTGTGTAAAGTGATATCTTGTACCCCGAGGATCAAATACAAGTAAGCTTTTCTCTTTTTCGCCAAGAATATTCGGTAAAACATAAGTAGAGGTTTTTCCTGTAGCTACTTCTCCTATGACCAAAACATGTTTATGCTCTTCTAGTGAACAAGAAGCCTTTTCCTCTATTCCGCCTGATGGAGTGGCTGATTTCTTGATTTTATCAGTCTTCATTTTATTCTCCTCCTTCTATCATAGAAAGGCAGGTGCTTTGCCCTCTTCCTCTTTCACCGCCCCTTTTTCTTTATGATCTTGTAGGAGGTAGATTTCCTCCAATGTCAAATCCAATGCTTTAGCAATTTTTCGAATCGTTTCATACGTAGGGTATTTTCGATTTCCTCTTTCAAGTTGAGAAATCGTACATTGAGGAACCCCTGATACTTTCGCTAGTTCTAACTGAGTCCATCTTTTTTTCATTCTCTTTGCTCTGATGATATTAATCTCTTCCACCCCCTTAATTTAGAACAGTTATCTTTAGAGAACATTGAATATATAGACCATCTAGTCATTGCCTACATGCTTTTGTTGAAGAGTATGAATAAATTAGATTCTACTCAAAAGAACTATTTAATTATTTTTCTTAAATTTATAACGAGTAACAAGTCTTAACTATATGGTATAAAGTTTATGCAATTTAAGGTAGTGTCATTTTTTGAGGCTCTACCTTACCAGGGGGGGTTATAAATGCTCACCCTTTTTTTAGAGGAGGGACTATAAAAAGTAGTCCCTTTATACATGAAGTTATCCTAAAATAAAAAAGGTGATTACGCTTCATCGCGTAATCACCATAAACCTCCTGATTTCACTTTCCTTATTGCCTCTTTGGAATTAGAAACAGACATCTTTTTCAGTATATTTTTAATTTGGTTTTTTAGAGTATTATCTGATTTCATTAATTTCTTTTGGATATCTCGTCGTGAGTGGCCTTGTTCTATCAATTTATAAACTTCTCGTTCTGCATTAGTTAGATCTTTGAGCTGCTCTTCACTCTTCATACGTCGATAGTCTTGTAAAATAACTTCAACTGGATTAGATGGTTCATGATAAATTGAACGGATAATATGTGGTATTTTATGTACATCTTTTTTTAGAATATAATCCGTTGCCCCTGCAATGAATGACTTTTGAATGATATCTTCATCAGACATTGACGTTAACATTAATACTTTCCAATCACCACTACTCTTTAACTCTAATGCTGTGTAAATTCCATCTAAGTTATTATCCGTTAGATTAATATCGACAAGGAAAATATCAATATGGTCAAGAGCATTCGATAAGTTAATAGCTTCTTCCTTTGTAGTGCCACACCCAACTAAAACGATATCATCTTCATTTCCTATAATTGTTTCCATAATATTTAACCAATCAATATCATCTTCAATAAGAACTACTCTAATGGGATTCATAAGCATCATCCTTTTAATGGGAACGTTAGCGTCACAGTTGTTCCCTTATTTAGTTCACTTTCAATGTGTAGATTACCATTACTTTTTAACATTACATCATAGCAATAATGTAAACCTAAACCAAAGTTGGTCCCTCTTCTCCCTTTTGTTGTAAAAAAGGGCTCTGTGACATGTCTTAGATTTTCTTCTGATATACCACTACCATCATCCGTAAAAGAAACCGTAATCTGATTACCAGTGCCTTTAGTAATGACTACCCTTATATTACCGCTTCTATCCATTGACTCTATTGAATTTTTAATTATGTTTAAAAACACTTCTTTTGTATGAGTACTATCGCAATAAGCATAGATATTGGGTTCATACACCTTTTCTACAGTTATACCCTTTGCTTCAATTTCTTTTTGCACATAATTTAGAGTTTCATCCATTAATTCACTTAAATCACAGTTACTTTTTTTTACTTGAATCTCTTGAGTTTGACTTTGCATTCTATCGACCATTTCGATTAAATGATTAGAGCTTTTGTTAATAATCTCAACTGCCTTTTGACACGAGGCATCAAGATTGTGACTGTGAGGTTGTATAATTTGCAGGCTTGAATTAATTTTATAAATTTGGTTTTTAATAGAATGATTTAATAAGCTTGTTCCTGAAGTAACGGCTTTACTTGTTTTTTCTCTCGCTTCTCTTTCATAACGTAATTTAATTCCATTTAATGAGCCGCTCCCTAGAGCTTTCCATATAAAAATAAAAAACGAGATTACAAGAAAAAATACAACGTATCGCCAAATTTGATTACTACTATTAAAAGCTCGTACAATATAGTTTAAAATTAAGGCCGTTAATATAACTGGAAACATGAGAGACAAGGTAATAAAACGACTCTTCTTCTTTTTCTCATCTTTCTCCGTCATATATGCGTAAATATGGATAATACATGCAATACATATATAAGGAACTGCCCAATAGAGCATAGAATCAAAATCAGGGACAATGTCTGGAACATATACAGTAGTGTCAACCATAAAAGGGATTGGAATTAACAAAATATATTTCAAAGTTCTTATAACTTTAGATGTAAATCTCCCACTATAAACAACTGCATGCATTAAGATTCCATAAGGACAAAAATAGATAGATACAAAGCCCGTAAAAATCCTTAAACCATACAAAAAAGTGTTAAGTAAATCAAAGTTCATATCATTCTTGTTTAAGGCAGGGATAAATGATTCTATAATTGCACGCGATAAACCAGCTAATGATGAACATATTAGCAAAAATACGACCCATCTTAATGAGGGCGATTTAGGATCATAGCGGTAACAAAGGATAGCAAATATAGCACTAACTAAGAATAAAGCAATCATTTATTGATTCCTTCAATAGTTCTTACAATGTCCAAAGGTTCCTTCACTATATAATCTGGTTGGGCTTCTTGCAATAGCACCTCAAAGTCATACCCCCATGTAACAGAGATAATTTTAATATCACTCTTTTTACAAGCGATAATATCCCGATGTTCATCACCAACAAATACAATGTTTTCTCGTTGAACATTATGACTTTTCACGTAATTATTAAGTGTGATATGTCGACCGAAGAAGCGATGAGATCTGAGAATTTCATCAAAATAATCCATGTCATTTAGTTTTAAAAATTTTTTAATGTTTTCTTGCGAATTTGCAGAAACTAATATTAACTGAAACCCTGATTCTTTTAATGTTTTCAAAACAGACTTTATGTCACCAATGGGTTCTAAATGTGGGATCTCTTCTTTATATTTCTTCACGATATCAATTGTTAACATCGGGATCTTCCATAAAGGAACATTAAATTTCTTAAATCGTTCTTTAAAAGTGATAGTACGGATATAATCACTCTCTTCTTGGGGCATTTTAGTGTATTTATATTTATCTGCAAAACTATTAAAAAGATCAAATACTACTTGCCCGGATTCTACAATTGTTCCATCAAAATCAAAAATTACTGTTTTAATCATTTTTCACATCCACTTTCATAATTCTTCTATGTTTAAACAGAAATTACATTATATATTTATAATACCATATTCTCCTTTTAATTCTGTTAAAATAATCTACTATTGTTTGGAGAAATTCTTTTAACAGGTACTAAAGTTCTCTCCTCTATAGGAAGTTAAATAAAAAAGGATTCATTAGCCAAATTGTTCATTTAATAATATAAGGAAGAATTAAAATTAACACTAAAAAAATCAAATCATAGATGTAACGTGGATTAAAACCTTTGGTCAGCTTATTGAAGTAGTTAATTACAAAAAGAACAAACAAATGGACTACTTTTATACCTCGAGTTTATTAGGGTTCTGGTGCAAAAACTACTCGCTAGAAACATAGAATGTCAATTTCCTTTAAATTGCTAGCTTATGAAGCTAATCCAAACAAATTATGAATGAATTCTTTTTGATTTTGAGCAGACTTCATCCCTTGGTGAACTTGCTTCTTTTTGATCATATGCATCGCTTCTATTCCACTCAAAATATTCTTGGCTGTACGAAAAGATTTCAATCCTAACATCGCACGAACTCCCTTTTTAATAAAACGATGGTCTTGTTCCACGATGTTATTAAGATATTTCACCTGTCTTATTTGGATGCATACGGGCATCTTTTTCTCTTTCTTCAACTCTTCAATTGCTATAGGATAGGCTGGGTTCTTGTCTACTGTAATAACACGGGGCTTTAAAACATAAAAAGGCCGCAAAGCTTTCTTGAAAAAGCGCTTTGCAGCCTGATGATCTCTTGTTTTGCATATCAGGTTGATAATGTTTCCACTTGAATAGACTTTCCTTTTCCATACTAATCACGTCCTTTTTTAGAGTACTAGTATCAGTATGTCCAAGTTTGGGAGATTACTTGCAGATATTTTGAAGTTTTTGCACCAGAGCCCGATAAATTCCTTATTTATTTCGAGAGTCTATTTAAATTATATTTTGCTTATATTCAAGGTTATATAAAGTAGAAAAAGTGTATATTGACATATTAATGAAAATATACACCTTCTCTTCAACGCCATCATAAAAGAATTCAGTTTTGATGCAAAAACTTCAGGGTAATTGCATTATACTATGTTATTTAACAGTCCATGTAAGTTTCCATGTCTCTATCAAGCAATTTTTGCACCAGAACCCTATAGTGCTGCACTTGATATACTCGTAATTTCATAAACTCAATGTATAGTTATTGGGATGCCTTTTTACATTTACATCATTACTCACAAATAACAACTTTGATAGTGACAATTTGTGTGTATAAAGTTTTATCTTTCTGGGTTCTCTACTTTCGAGCTAACAAAAAGGCAACTCTCTTTATCTCTTCTAATTTATTTACGAGATATTTAGATATCTTTTCCACAGCTGGGGAAAAGACTATTTCTTCGTGCGACCCAGGAATCAAATACTTATTCACTTTCCCCCGTAATAAAGGCTGCCAATCCGTAAACAACTCTATACCGTCTTCAGCGCTAAAGTAGATCACTTCCCCAGAATATGGCGTTAAAACATCCTTTGCCATTAAATTTAGACATTTCCTGTGAGCATTGGCAATTTGTTTTAAACTCGTAAGATCCGCATCGAGTGGGAGCACTCCTTCTACAATTAACCGATCAACAAGTATATCCTGTTGATGAACAAGTTCTTCTCCCTGCTCTACTTGGTCAAAATGAATGAAATGCTCAGTTATATAAGAGATCACATCTTCCTCTGTTCTGTAATCCTGTTCTGAAGGCATCTTAGTATCCATAAGTACCAACAACTCAACTTCGTTTCCTTGATTTCTTAGTACAGTCGCAATTTTATAGGCAATGGCCCCACCCAAAGACCATCCTCCCAGACGATATGGTCCTTCTGGCTGAACGCGTTTTATTTCCTCTATGTAGAGTTGAACTACTTCCGACAAGGTCAACCCATCCATTTGTCTTTTCTCTACGAGAGGATTCTGTAGACCATAAAATGAGCAGTGGTTCTTGAGTAACCTTGCTAGTTGAATGTAACAGAATACATTCCCCATAAACGGATGAACACAGAAAAAAGGCCTTTTCTCTGACTCTTGTAGTGGAACCAGAGTCAATACAGATTTTGTCATATCATGCTTGTCACGAATGAGGCAGGCGATTCTTTCCACTGTTGGATTCTTAATCAGTGTGGACACCTTAATCTCTTTTCCAAATGTCTCTCTAATCTTTGAAATCAATTTGATTACAAGGAGTGAATGCCCCCCTAAATTAAAGAAATCATCGTTTACATAGACATCTTCTATCTGTAGCAGATTCTTCCAGATTTTAATCAGCTTATACTCAATTTCATCCCTTGGGGTAATTGGTGTAGAGAAGTTATTTTCTCGTTGAATGGTTAAGCTGTTCAATGCCTTTCGATCAACCTTCCCATTCGTTGTGAGCGGAATCGCGTCTACCTCAATAAAGTGTGTAGGAACCATATAATTCGGTACTTGTGTCTTAAGATGTTCACGCCATTCATACACACTTCCCTCTCCAACTACATAGGCGACTAATCTCTTCTCTCCTGGTATATCCTCTGTTACCAAGACTACTGCTTCTTTCACCAATGGATGACTTTCTAAATTCGCTTCAACCTCTTCAAGTTCAATCCGGAAGCCTCGAATTTTTACTTGATTATCGATTCTTCCCAGATATTCTAAATAGCCATCAGTTAAATAGCGAACCAAATCTCCCGTCCGATATAATCGTTCCTCTTCATTAAATGGATGACGAATAAATCGTTCAGCTGTTAACTCTGGGCGATTCAAGTATCCCTTCGCCAGACCTGCTCCACCGATATAGAGTTCACCCATCACACCAACTGGAACTGGCAACCAATTCCTATCTAATACATAAGTTTGAACGTTTGGTAACGGACGCCCAATGGTAACTCTCGTGCTATCTTTTTTTATATGATAGCACGTTGCATCAACAGTACATTCTGTAGGGCCATATACGTTATAAAAATCAATTTTATCAGCCTCTACTAGTTGTTTCCATAATGAAGGCATGATTGCTTCTCCACCAACCAATACCTTGCTTGGAACATGAACACTATCATTTGTTTCTAACAACCCACTATCGAGGAGTAATTGAAGTAATGAAGGTGTTATATCGAACATTTCCAATTTGTTCTCCCGAATATATGCTACAAACTGTTGAGGATCACTCCGAACTTCGTTCGGAATAATATACAAACTCGAACCATACAACAGCATTTGTAGTTGTTTAATAGATGAATCAAAGGCGACTGAGGCATTTAGACCAACACGCATATTAACAGGTATCCGATGTGAAAAAACCTCTTTCTGTAAACCATAGGATAGATTTAATACCGAATGATGTTGTATCAAAACCCCTTTTGGATTCCCTGTCGAACCAGAAGTATAGATAACATACGCTAGGTTTTCTCCTGTTACCTCGCATACTGGTGACAGTTTGCTTTCTTGCGAAATCATTTCTTGATCCCTATCCAAACAAACTGCTGTGACTTCTTCAGGTATCCAACCTTGTGATACCTCGTTCGTAACCAATATTTGAATTCCTGTGTCGTCCAGAATATATCGTAGGTGACTTTCTGGATAGGATGGATCTAATGGAACATAGGCTGCTCCAGCCTTCCAGATTCCTATGAGACCGACAATCATCTCAACTGAACGTTGGAAACAAAGCCCGACCAATGACTCTGCCCCAATCCCGCATTTCTGAAGATAATGAGCCAATTGGTTTGCTTTCTCATTCAGGTCTCGATATGTCAACTGTTGATTTTGATCCACCACTGCCACCGCATCAGGTGTACGATCCACTTGATCTTCAAACAGTTTGTGGATCACACTCTCACGTGGATACGGTCCTCTATTATTATTCCATTCTTCCAGTAGTTGTTTTTGTTCTATTTCCGTAACATACACCAGCTCCGACAAAGTTTGATCAACGTTCTCGATCATTTGCTTTAACACTTGGCTTAAATGGCCTAGCATCCGTTCAATGGTGAGGCCATTAAACTTGCTACGATCATACTTCAACTTTAACAACAACTGGCTTTCTGGAACAACTGTCAATCCTAATGGATAATGAGTTTGCTCTACTCCTTCCATCTCACCAATTTCTAAATTTTCTGAAGACTCCTCTTTCACTGGGTAGTTTTCAAACACATACAAGCTATGGAACAGTGGGGTTCCTCTAGGAACTTCACTCCATCCTTGAATCTCTGTCAAAGAAGCATATTCATATTGTCTTCTTTCTATCTCTTCCTCTTGTATTTTCTGCAACCAATCCATTACTTTTATGTCATCTATCAACTGAATTCGCGTCGGTGATGTGGTAATAAAAGGACCTACAATGTTTTCAACATCAGCAATCTCCGTAGGTCGTCCTGAACTAGTTACACCATAGACAATGTCATTTTCTCCACTATACCGGCTCATGAGATACGCCCACGCACCTTGAATTATCGTACTCAAAGTGAGCTTATTGCGCTTCGCCCAGCTTTGTAAAGCTTGGGTCTGCTCTTCTGATAAATGAGTAACCTTCTCTGTGTAACCTTTTTCTTGCTCTTTACTTTCTAAGCCCAGCAGGGTTGGCGCTGTAAAACCTTTAAGTTTCTCTCTCCAGAATTGTTCCGCCTGCTCCTGATTCTGTTCTCTTAGCCATTGGATATATTTCTTGTATGGCAATGACTTAGGTAAATTCACAGTTTCTCCATTCATTCTCTTCTGATACACTGTAAGCAATTCGGTAAAGACTAGTGGTAGGCTCCATCCATCCAACAGAATATGGTGATGTGTCCAAACAACCCGATATTCTTCCTCACCCTCTTGAATGACAGTCACCCGCATCAATGGCGCTTTATCAAAAAGAAAAGCTTGTTTTCGATCCAATGCTAAAAAGACTTTTCTTTTCGCCTCTTTTTCTTCGGCAGTCAGCGTACGCCAATCTTCTTCATTCACCTTAAATGGAATGTTGTCATACACCACTTGTAAAGGCTCTTCAATTTCATCCCAAACAAATGCTGAACGAAAAATCTCATGCTGCTGAATCACCAATTTCCATGCCTGTTCGAAGGTAGGAATATCCAACTCTCCTCTAATCATGAAACTTAATTGCACTATATAAGGCGCTACATGTTCATCCTCTTGGTCATGCAGTGTATGAAAAATCATACCTTCCTGCAAAGGCGATAGCGGATACAAATCGGTAATCGGATAGTTCTTTCCACGATTCATCTTGGATAGTACTTTTGTCAAACCTACTTGGTTAAGATTAGCCATCGCAAAATCCGAAACGGTCACTGCAGATTCTCCATCCGAAGATTGAATCAATCTGCTCAGTTGATGGAGCAGATTCTCTGCAATACTTTGAATAGTTGATTTCGCAAATTGCCCAACATTGTACACCCAAGTAAACTGAAGTTTTCCATCCGTTACAATCCCAATTACGTCGATTAAATGCGATCGCTTGGACCCAGAAGCATGATCTAAACGTTTAAATCCGTTCTCTGGAACAAATATTGCATCGTCAGAAAACATTTGGTCAAATTGTCCAAGATAGTTAAAACTAATGAACGGTGTATGTTGAGACCCCAATTGCTCACACATTGTTGCGTTCAGGTACCGCAAAATCCCATAGTCAACGCCCTTATTAGGAATTTTGCGCACTTGTTCTTTAACTGCTTTTAATGCTGCAATTGGCGTGTCGGCACCGGTAATATTTAAGTGAACAGGATAAATACTTGTAAACCATCCCACTGTTCTCGATAGGTCAACGTCTTCAATAATTTCTTCTCGACCATGCCCCTCTAAATCCACGGTCAGTATTGGCTGTTCTGTCCATACTTCCGTAGCTTGTACCAATGCTGCTAATAGTACTTCATTAATTTGGGCACGATGAGTACTTAAAACCTCTTGCAATAACGTACGGGTCTCTTTCTCATCTAGTACCACGGTAATTTCCTCAGTTACTTCGTTTATTGAATCATTAACAGTTACATCCACTGGTGGCATAACTACTTCTTGTTTGGACTGCTGCTCCCAGTAATCAAGCACTTCTTGCGATATTGTAGATTCAGCGTAATGATGTAATTTCTCCGACCATGCTTTAAAGGATGTACTCTTCATAGGCAATTGAATTTTCTGTCCCTGAATTGCTTGAGTATATGCAGTTTGCAGATCTTCCAATAAAATCCGCCAAGAAACACCATCTACTGCTAAGTGATGAATTGACCAAAATAATCGGCCAGTCTTCTTCTCACCTTCATCAAAATATACCATTCTCATTAACGGACCCGCATGTAAATTCAAACTTTCTTGTGCAATATTAATCTCTTTTTGAACCACTTGATACCAATCTGCTTCCGGCACTTCTTCTAATGAAATTACAGTCAGCGTCGATTGTTCTTCTATTCCTTCATTCCACTGTTTCCAAGCTCCATCAGGTAAACATTCATATCTTAAACGCAGGGCATCATGATGAAGCAGAAGGTTACGCACTGACTTCTCCAGTGATACTATGTCCAGTCGCTCTTTTGTTCTAAAGAACATGGATTGATTCCAATGATGGGGGTTAGAATGATTTTGTGCAAAAAAGCTTTGCTGAATAGGTGTAAGAATCATATCTCCAGTTACAATTCCCTGTTCGGCTTGTACCCCCTGTTCTTCTTTTACTACTTGCGCCAGCTCGGCAATCGTTTGGTGTTCAAATATTTGTTTTGGAGTCAACTGTAAACCTGCTTGCTTCACACGCGAGACAATCTGAATGCTGAGAATTGAGTCTCCACCGATTTCAAAAAAGTTGTCATGAATGCCAATACGTTTTGAACCCAGCACACGTTCCCAAATTACAGAAAGTATTTGTTCACGTTCATTTCTTGGAGCCACGTAACCTTCTTGTGTCCCTTGATAATCTGGTATAGGCAAAGATTTCCGATCAATCTTTCCATTTATGGTCAATGGTAACTCTTCCATTTCGACAAAGTAGGAAGGAACCATATGGTTTGGCATTTTTGTTTTGAGATACTCGCGCCATTCTTCCTTATTCCCTTCTCCCACTACATAAGCTACCAGCCTCTTATCTCCCTGCTGGTTTTCCCTAACCATCACAACTGCTTCTTTTACCAAGAAGTCCTCTTGTAAGGTAGCCTCAATTTCTCCAAGTTCAATCCGAAATCCTCTAATTTTCACTTGATTATCCATTCTTCCTAGATAATCTAAATTACCATCAGGAAGATATCTCACAAGATCTCCCGTCCGATATAATCTCTCTCCTTCTTTGAATGGATGACGAATAAATCGTTCAGCTGTTAACTCTGGGCGATTCAAGTATCCCTTCGCTAAACCTGCCCCACCAATATAGAGCTCACCCGTTACACCAATTGGAACAGGTAACAAATTTCTATCCAATACATAGACTTGAACGTTCGGTAACGGACGCCCAATGGTTACCCTCTTACTATCTTTTTTAATATGATAGCATGTTGCATCAACAGTACATTCTGTAGGGCCATATACGTTATAAAAATCAATTTTGTCAGCCCCTACTAGTTGTTCCCATAATGAAGGCATGATTGCTTCTCCACCAACCAATACCTTGCTTGGAACATGAACACTATCATTTGTTTCTAACAACCCACTATCGAGGAGTAATTGAAGTAATGAAGGTGTTATATCGAACATTTCCAATTTGTTCTCCCGAATATATGCTACAAACTGTTGAGGATCACTCCGAACTTCGTTCGGAATAATATACAAACTTGAACCATACAACAGCATTTGTAATTGTTGAATAGATACATCAAAGGCAATGGAAGCATTTAAACCAACGCGCATGTTAGCAGGTATCTCATGTGAGAAAACTTCTTTCTGTAAACCATACGACAGGTTTATTACAGAATGGTGCTGCACTAAAGCCCCTTTGGGATTCCCTGTCGAACCAGAAGTATAGATAACATACGCTAGGTTTTCTCCTGTTACCTCACATACTGGTGACAGTTTGCTTTCTTGCGAAATCATTTCTTGATCCCTATCCAAACAAACTGCTTTGACTCCTTTAGGTATCCAACCTTCTAATACCTCGTTCGTAACTAATACTTGGATCCCTGTGTCATCCAGAATATATCGTAGGCGACTTTCTGGATAGGATGGATCTAATGGAACATAGGCTGCCCCAGCCTTCCAGATTCCCATGAGACCAACAATCATCTCAACCGAACGCTGGAAGTAGAGCCCGACCAATGATTCTGCCCCAATCCCGCATTTCTGAAGATAATGGGCCAATTGGTTTGCTTTTTCATTCAACTCTCGATATGTCAACTGCTGATTTTCATCCACCACTGCGACCTTATCAGGTGTACGATTCACTTGATCTTCAAATAATTTATGAATTACATTCTCACGTGGATACGCTATGCTAGTATCATTCCACTCTTCAAGTTGTTGCTGCTCCAATTCCGATAGCATCGGCAACTTCGCTAATGATTTATCAGGATGTTCCACAATTACATTCAACCAGTTTTCAAAATGCTCAGCCATGCATCTGATAGTTACACTGTCAAATAAATCAGTCTTATAAACAAAAGAAAGCAATAAACCCTCTTCTACTTCTGCGGCACTTAAACTCAAATCAAACTTAGCGATTGAAGCGTAACTCTCCATTTCTTCAATACTCCGTCCATGAAGCTCTGGTAGCTCTTGTCTCGTATTTTGTAAGGTAAACATGGTTTGGAAAATCGGAGAATGACTTGTACTTCGCTCAGGTTGGATAACTTCTACAATTTTTTCAAACGGAACATCTTGGTACTCATATGCCTTCAATGCTTTTTTCCGTACTTGAGACAACAACTCTTGAAATGTCGGTGTGCCATTCAAATTAGCCCGATAAACCAACGTATTGACAAAGAAACCAATCAATCCTTCAATCTCTCTATAATTTCGATTTGCAATCGGGCTTCCAACAAGAATATCCGATTGTCCTGTATATCGAGCAAGGAAGCTTTGATACGATGCTAATAGGGTCATGAAAAGCGTTACCCCTTCTTGACGACTAAGTGCGTTAAGTTTGTCCAGTAATGAGCATGACAACAACACAGTGTGTGTTAATCCATGATGGGTTTGTATCGCAGGACGAGGACGATCCATCGGCAACATTAAGACCGGTAACTCACCAGACAGCTCTTCCTTCCAATATGCGAGCTGTTGATTTAGTACTTCCTCTTTCAACCATTCCCTTTGCCATTGAGCAAAATCGGCATATTGAACTGGTAATGGTGCGAGCTCTGTTGACTTTCCGCCAACTGCCTCCTCATAAAATGCCATCCATTCTTGGAGCAAGATTTCCATCGACCATCCATCCGAGATAATATGATGCATGTTACAAAGAAGAATCCATTCTTCTTCTGAGATTTTCACGATTTGTCCACGGAACAACGGCCCCTGCTCTAAGTCAAATGGAGCTTCGACTTCAGTTTGAATCCATTGCCTCACTTCTCTTTCTCGCTCTTCTGGAGAAAGCTTAGTTAAATCCATTTGTGGGAGGGAACGGAAAGTATACGGTTGAATCTGCTGCACAGGATGATCGTTCACTTCATGAAAAACCGTCCGCAATGATTCATGACGCTCTATTAACTGATTCCATCCCATCTCCAATGCTTCGAGTACCCAATCCCCTGTAAGACGGCATACCATCGGCATATTATAAAGTGCACTATTAGGCGTAAATTGATCGATAAACCATAAGCGCTGTTGGGCATAAGAAAGCGGAATGGCTTCCCCTCGTTCCATCGGCATCAATGGTGGAATTTCTCGTTTTTTATCCCCCTTACGTAACTGATCTAATCGCTTTGCCAGTGCCTCCATCGTTGAATACTCGAACAGCTCACGCACTGGTAGTTTGATTTGAAAGACCTCTTGTAAGCGTGAGACCACTTGAGTAGCAAGTAGAGAATGACCACCAAGTTCAAAGAAAGAATCCTGAACACCAATATTTCCCGTCCCTAACACTTGACTCCATACTGAAGCAATAAGCTCTTCTATCGAATTTCTTGGGTATACATTATTTTCAGTAGATAGTTCACCAGGTTTAGGCAATGCCTTCAAATCAAGTTTTCCATTTGGTGTAAGTGGTAAAAATGCCATCTCAACAAAGTTTGCTGGAACCATGTAATTTGGTAAATGTGTTTGTAGATGTTCTCGCCATTCATGAACACTTCCTTCCCCAACTACATAAGCTGCTAATCGCTTGTCACCTGGATCATCTTCTCGTACCAATACAACAGCTTCTTTCACAGACGAATGTGCCTGTAAAGTTGCTTCAATTTCTCCCAATTCAATCCGGAAACCACGAATTTTCACTTGATCATCTATACGACCATGGAACTGGAGAGCACCATCAGGAAGATAACTTGCTTTGTCTCCGCTGTAATAGAGGCGTTCCCCTGACTTGAACGGATTTGGAATAAATTTTTCCTTTGTGAGATCCGGACGATTGGCATATCCGCGGGCAAGACTCTTTCCTCCGATATAGAGATCTCCAATCACACCAATTGGTACTGGCTGAAGATGAGAATCTAACACATAAACTTCTGTATTCGCAATCGGTCGACCGATTGATGGCGTACCTGCTGTCATTCCTACAGGTACATAACAATCCGTGGTAACGACGGTATTTTCCGATGGACCATACTGATTAATTACCGCAAAGGGAATTTTTTCAGATGGATACTGTGTTAATTGATCTCCTCCCGTAATGATAAAACGAAGATCAATCTTTTCTGGCCAAGATAATTTCAAGAGTCTTTCCAGAATAGGCGTAGGTGCAAAACTAGCCGTAATCCGCGAATCAATGAGCCAATCTCGTAGTGCCTCTGGATTAATTCTCAACTCCTCTGTTGACAGGTAGAGTGCTGCACCAGCAGTGAGATACGGCCAAATCTCCTGGACAGCCGAATCAAAAGCAATCCCCGCAATCTGAGTCGCACGATCCTTTGCTGTAATTTGATAAACTTCTTGATGCCAAGAGACCATATTCATTAATGAGCGATATTCAACCATGACACCCTTTGGCTTTCCAGTAGAACCAGAGGTGTAGACGATATAAGCTAAGTGCCCTGGGTTTATCTGTCGCTTCGGTGCTATTACACTTTCCTCTGTTATTTCTTCTAACCTCACCGTTTCGACCTGTTCGGAAAGGCTTTTTTGCACTGCCGTCGTCACCACGAGTTGAATTCCTGCATCTTCAATCATGTATTGTAACCTTGATTTTGGATACAACGGATCTAAGACGACATAAGCCCCACCAGCTTTTAAGATGCCCAGTAAACTTACCATGAGCTCAGCCGACCTCGGAAGGTAAACGCCCACAACTGATTCGGGAGTAACTCCTTTTTTCTGTAAAGCATTTGCCAACTGATTTGCTTGTGCATCCAGTTCACTGTAAGTCCACTCTCTCGTTTGATCAACTACTGCAATCGCATCAGGACGCCTTGCTACTTGTTCCTCGAATCTGTCGCAAATAAGACCCTGATGTGACATTTCCATTGCAGTGTCATTCCATGTTTCTAATAACAAAGCACGCTCAGATTCAGATAGTATACTCAGACTATTCAACGGTCTTTTTGGGTGATGAGAAACTTCGTGTAACCATTTCTCAAAATGTCCTGCCATCCGTTCAATGGTTGTAACATTGAATAAATCCTTATTGTATTCAAAAGTAAAAATTAATCCTTCTTCCGTCTCAGCTACCATTACACTTAAATCAAACTTTGCGATTGGACTATGGCTTTCTATCATTTCGATACTTCTACCAGACAACACTGGGAACTCTTGTTTCATATTTTGCAAGATGAACATGGTCTGAAAAATTGGAGAATGACTCGTACTCCGCTCTGGTTGTACAACTTCTACAATTTTTTCAAAAGGAATATCTTGATATTCATACGCCTTCAATGCCTTTTGACGAATCTGAGACAAGATATCCTGGAATGTCGGTTCTCCACTCAGATTAGCCCGATAGACCAATGTGTTGACGAAGAAACCAATTAACCCTTCTATCTCTCTGTAATTTCGATTTGCAATCGGACTTCCAACGAGAATATCTTCCTGTCCTGTATAGCGAGATAGAAAACTTTGATAAGCAGCCAACAGGGTCATGAAGAGTGTCGACCCTTCTTGACGACTAAATTCGTTCAGTTTGTCGCGCAGCGTACTTGGCAGCAATACCGTGTATGTCGACCCACGATGGGTTTGTATTGCGGGACGAGGACGATCCCTAGGCAGTTGGAGCACAGGAAGCTCCCCAGACAATTCTTCCTTCCAATATTGGAGTTGTTGCTCAAGCACTTCTTCCTTCAACCATCCCTTTTGCCACTGAGCAAAGTCGGCATATTGAACCGGTAATGGTTCAAGTTCTGCTACCTTCTCATCCGTGGCTTTCTCATAGAAGGCCATCCACTCTTCAAGTAGAACTCCTATTGACCATCCATCCGAAATGATATGATGCAGAGTACAAAGGAGAATCCATTCTTCCTCTCCCACTTGCAAAATAATTGCCCGGATCAGTGGGCCCTCCCCTAAATCAAATGGCACTTCTGTTTCTTGCTGAATCAAACGTTTAACTTCTGTTTCTCGGTCTTCTGGAGAAAGCATAGTTAAATCCATTTGTGGAAGGGAGTGGAAAGCATACGGTTGAATCTGCTGCACAGGATGACCGTTCGCTTCATGAAAAACCGTCCGCAATGATTCATGACGCTCTATCAGCTGATTCCATCCCGTTTCCATTGCTTCAGGTACCCAATTCCCTGTAAGGCGGCATACCATCGGCATATTGTAAAGTGCACTATTAGGCGTAAATTGATCGATAAACCATAAGCGCTGTTGGGCATAAGAAAGCGGAATGGCTTCCCCTCGTTCCATCGGAAGCAGTGGTGGAATCTCTCTTTTTTTGTCTCCCTTACACAACTGATCTAATCGCTTTGCCAGTGTCTCCACCGTTGCATATTCAAACAGTTCACGTACCGGTAATTCGATTTGGAAAATTTCTTGCAAGCGTGAAACTACTTGAGTAGCAAGTAATGAATGACCACCAAGCCCGAAAAAAGAATCCTGAACACCGATATTTCCTATACCTAGCACTTGACTCCATACGGAAACGATGAGCTCTTCCACTGGTGTTCGTGGTGAAGTAATATTTTCACTTATGAACTGTACTTCCATTTCCAGTAAGGCTTTCCGATCAACCTTACCATTTGGAGTGAGTGGCATCGCTTCAATTTTGAAAAAGTATGCCGGAACCATATAATGTGGCAGTTGCTTCTTGAGATACTCACGCCACTCTCCATCGTCCCCTTCACCCACTACATAAGCTACTAACTGCTTGTCTCCTGGACGATCTTCCTTCACCAACACGATAGCCTCTTTTACAGATGAGTGATCATGTAAGGCCGCTTCAATTTCTCCCAACTCAATTCGGAAGCCTCTGATTTTCACTTGGTTATCTATTCTTCCGATATACTCCAAGTTACGATTATTCAGATACCTCACCAGGTCACCCGTCCGATAGAGTCGTTCCCCTTCCTTAAATGGATGCGGAATAAAACGTTCGGCAGTTAACTCTGATCGATTGAAGTAGCCACGTGCCAAGCCTACTCCACCAAGGTAAAGTTCCCCCGCCACACCAATCGGTACCACCTGTTGATTTTGATCCAACACATACAATTTTGTGTTATCAATCGGACGACCAATTGGAATAAGCATTGGTTCTTTCTCTAAATCACATTCATAATAAGTGACATCCACAGTCGCTTCGGTAGGACCGTACAAGTTGCTTAACTTCGTTTGCTGAACATCGTAAAATACCCCCTTAAACCGGCGAACCTGTTCAATGTTTAACTCTTCTCCACTAGTAAAAACCTGACTTAAAGACGATACATTCTTTTTCGATTTAGATTGATCCATATAATCCAAGAAAGTAGATAACATCGACGGAACAAAGTGCATCGTGGTCACACGATATCGTTCGATATACTTCTCAATCATCGCAGGATCTTTCTCACCCCCGGGTGGAAGTAAACAAACACGCGCTCCTACAAATGACCACCAAAATAATTCCCAGACAGAAACATCAAACGAAAACGGCGTTTTTTGTAGGATTGCATCCTCCTCAGATAATGGATATTTTTTTTGCATCCACTGTAGTCGGTTGATGACCGAGTGGTGTTCAATCATAACTCCCTTTGGATTCCCTGTCGAACCCGAAGTATATATGATATACGCTAAGTTATTTGCTGTTACTCCACTCACTGGAGCCAAATTACTCTCTTTAGAAATCGTTGCTTGATCCCGGTCTAAACAAATTGCTTGGATATCTTCAGGTAACCAGTCCTGGAGTGCTTCTTTTGTTAAAATTACTTGAATTTGCGAGTTCTCTAAAATGTATCTCAGACGGTTTTCAGGATAACTTGGGTCCAGCGGGACATAAGCTCCACCCGCTTTAAGAATCCCATAGAGACCAATAATCATATCAGGTGAACGTTCAACACATATACCGACCAATGACTCAGGTCCTATACCTCGCTTTTGTAAATAATGCGCCAATTGGTTCGCTTTTTCATTGAGTTCTTGATACGTTAACTGTCCACCTTCATAAACTACCGCCACTGCTTGAGGTGTACGTGCAACTTGCTGTTCAAACAGTTCATGAATCATGCTCTCATGTCCATAAGCTACGTCAGTGTCATTCCATTCTTCTAAGAGCCGTTTCTGCTCTGTGTCCGATAACATTGACAGCTTTGTAAATGATTCATCTGGATGATACGTAATTTCATTTAACCAGTTCTCAAAATGCCCTGCCATACGTGCAATGGTACTACTATCAAATAAATCTGTATTGTATTCAAAAGAGACAAATAGACCTTCTTCCACTTCGTAAGCAGTTAAACTCAAATCAAATTTCGCAATAGAAATATTACTTTCTATCATTTCTAAGCTTCTACCAGACAGCTCTAGTCGTTCTGGTTTTATATTCTGTAGTGTAAACATGGTCTGGAAGATAGGAGAATGACTCATACTTCGTTCAGGTTGAACAGCTTCTACCACTTTTTCAAACGGTATATCTTGATATTCATACGCTTTTAACGCCTTTTTCTTAGTTTGAAACAAAATCTCCCGAAAAGTAGGAGTTCCACTCAAATCGGCTCGATAAACCAACGTATTAACAAAGAAACCGATTAATCCTTCTACTCCCTTATGATTCCGATTCGCAATCGGACTTCCGACGAGAATATCTTTTTGCCCCGTATAACGAGCAAGAAAGCTCTGATATGCAGCCATTAATGTCATAAATAAGGTAGCCCCTTCTTGGCGACTTATATCCTTCAATTGACTGAGTAATTTATGAGGAAAAACCACGTGATACGTGTCCCCAGCGTACGTTTGCGTAACCGGTCGAGGGCGGTCCACTGGCAGTTGTAATATGGGAAGCTCCCCAGATAATTCTTCCTGCCAATACGTGAGTTGACGATTTAGCACATCACCCAGCAACCACTCCTTTTGCCACTTCGCAAAGTCTGCATATTGAATTGATAGTGAACTTAATCTAGCAGGGTTTCCACTCGTTTCTTCCTCATAGAAAGCAAGTAATTCATTCATTAATATACCGATGGACCACGCATCAGAAATAATATGATGCATGGTACACAGCAATAACCATTCATCCTTTCCTAATTGAACAAGTTGATTACGAATTAAAGGGCCATTCATTAAATCAAATGGTTCTTGTGCTTCTCTCGCCATTAAACTATCTATCTCTTTTTCTTTTACTTCTAGAGGAAGATGAGAGTAATCCCTCACAGGTAATGTTCTAGGAAGGAATTCGACAATATGTTGGACAGGTTGCTCTCCTACTTCCTTAAAAACGGTACGTAACGATTCATGGCGTTCAATCAGTCGATTGAATCCCTTTTCCAAAGCTTCAGGTACCCAAGTTCCCTTCAGACGCCATACTGTCGGAATATTATATAATGAACTGCTTGGGTTAAATCTATCCATAAACCACAAACGTTGTTGTGCATAGGACAACGGAAGTGCTTCTTTATTTCCCTTTTTTTGCATCTGCTCCTGAAGCCAAGCTCTCTTCTCAGGAGAAAGTGAACTCAGCTTTGCAAGTAAATCATTTCTCATTTTTTACCCCTCTCTCAACCAAATTACTCTCGAATATACCTTGCGCTTCTTCCTCTGATAACTCTTCCAATTGCTTAAGAAGTTCAAGTAATTCTTCATCATTACTCACTTCTGCTTCTTTTTGAATATAGTCTTGAAAACTTAGATTCTCCTTACTATCATTCTGCATTTCTTTATTTCCGCTACAGAGCAATTGATCAATCCGTTCCGCCAATTCCTGCACCGTATGATACGTAAATACATCATGCAACGATAAATCAATTCCAAAAGCTTCTTTAAGACTGGAAACAGCCTGTGTAGCAAGTAATGAATGGCCACCGATTTCAAAAAACGAATCTTGAATTCCGATATTTTCTATACCTAAAACTTGATGCCATATTGAAACGATGGTTTTTTCCGTAGGCGTACGAGGAGCAATATAACCACTCGCTATTTCTTTACACTCTGGTACAGGCAATGCTTTTCGATCAATTTTTCCATTCGCGGTGAGTGGAAATGCGTTCAATCTGACAAAATGAGCTGGAACCATATAATTTGGTAACTGGGTCTTGAGATAACTACGCCACGTATGAACATCTCCCTCTCCAACTACATAGGCAACCAAACGCGGATCATCAGGATAATCTTCACGCACCATCACAATAACTTCGTTAACCAATGTATGATTTTGTAATGTTGCTTCAATTTCCCCTAGTTCAATCCGGTACCCACGGATTTTCACTTGATGATCAATTCGACCGAGATACTCCAAATTTCCGTCCGGCAGATACCTGACAAGATCTCCAGTCCGGTATACTCGCTCTTCTCCTTTAAACGGATGGGGGATAAAACGCTCGTTTGTTAAGTCAGGGCGGTTTAAGTACCCACGCGCTAATCCTGCTCCCCCAATGTAAAGCTCACCGATTACACCAATTGGAACCATTTTCTGGTTTGCGCTCAGTATATATACTTCTGTATTGAAGACGGGCTTACCAATTGGGGGTACCCTGTGTATAACACCCTTTTCTAATTCCATATATGTGGAATACGTAGTATCTTCGGATGGACCGTATAGGTTGTACACCTTCTCAATCGTATTTCTCTCGTATAAGTCTTGGACAAGTGCGTGTGGCAATGGTTCTCCAGCCAAATTCATCACCTTTACCGAAGAAGGGATTGCATTTGCTCGAACTAGTTCCTTTGCTGCTGATGGTACAGTGTTGACCAAAGTTACTCCTTTGGTAGACAGCTTATCTAGATGAAGAGCATTTTCAGCGACAATCACCTTGCCACCCATTGTTAAGGGAACAAATACTTCAAAGACCGATAAATCAAAGGATAGCGAAGTTGAAGCTAACACTCCTGCTAAATCCTTTCTGGAATAAGTTTGATGCGCCCAATGAATCATTGTTACTGTATTCCGATGCTCAATCATCACTCCCTTAGGATTTCCAGTGGACCCTGAGGTATAGATAATATAAGCTAAGTTATAGCTTGTCACTTCACTCGTACACCCTGTCATCCCTTCCTGTTTAATTTCTGCTCGGTCACGATCAATGCAAATCACGTCAACGGATTTAGGTAAAATCATTTTTTGCTGTACCTTTTCCTGTGTCACCAGTACCTTTATATGAGCATCCGCTAAAATATACTGCAGCCGACTTTCCGGATACGCTGGGTCAATTGGAACATAAGCTCCTCCTGCCTTCATGATTCCTAAGAGGCCGACAATCATCTCGGATGAACGTGTAACGCAAATCCCAACCAATGATTCGCAGCCCACTCCCCGTTTCTGTAGATAATGTGCCAGCTGATTCGAACGTTCGTTCAATTCTTGATATGTTAGTTCTTCATCTTCGCACACTACTGCGATTGCTTCTGGCGTTTTCTCTACTTGTTCTTCAAACAGTGTATGAATCGTACTTTCACATATATCTACAATCCCTGTTTCATTCCATTCCTCTAGTAATTGCTTATATTCTACTTTCGATAACATATTCAGTTCTGATAGTGAATCTTTTGGATGAGATACAATTTGATATAACCAATGTTCAAAATGAGCTGCCATACGTTCAATGGTTGTATCATTAAACAAATCAGTATTATATTCAAAAGTTAGCAATAATCCTTCTTCCGTTTCCGAAGCAAATAAACTCAAATCAAATTTAGCAACAGAAGTATGACTTTCCATCAGTTCCATGTTTCTTTCAGATAGCTGAGATAACTCTTGTTTCGTATTCTGTAAAGTAAACATGGTTTGAAAAATCGGCGAATGACTTGTATTCCGTTCAGGTTTTACGGATTCTACTACTTTCTCAAATGGAATGTCCTGATGTTCGTATGCTTTTAGTGCTTTTGTTCGTATCTGCGACAAAAGTTCTTGGAACGTCGGATTTTCACTAAAATCAGCTCGATAAACCAACGTATTTGCAAAGAAACCTATTAATCCTTCAATCTCTTTAACATTTCGGTTTGCAATCGGGCTTCCAACCAAGATGTCGTCTTGTCCTGTATAACGGGAAAGGAAGCTTTGATATGCCGCCATCAAGGTCATAAATAAGGTGGATCCTTCTTGCAGACTTAAATCTTTGAGCTTTTCCAGTAGGGAATTCGCCACCCTTAGGAACTGACTTGCACCACGGTGGGTTTGAACCGCAGGTCGAGGACGATCCATCGGTAATTGTAAAACCGGTAGTTCTCCAGACAATTCCTCCTTCCAATATTGAAGGTGCTGATCCAGATTCTCTTCTTTTTGCCATTCTTTTTGCCACATGACAAAGTCTGCATATTGAACAGATAACTCCTTCATTTCCACTGGTTTTCCGCTTATCGCTCCTTCATAAAAAGCCATCCACTCTTCAAGTAAGATTCCCATTGACCACCCATCCGCGATAATATGATGCATCGTACAAAGAAGCACCCATTCTTCCTTGTCCACTTTCAATATTCTCGTTCGAATCAAAGGACCTTTTCCCAAATGAAATGGCTTCTCCGCTTCGTTTTGAATGAGCCGTTTCATTTCTCTTTCCCTATCTTCCAGAGAGAGATTTGCTAGATCCGTTTGAGGGATAGGTCTGAAAACATGAGATTGAACCTGCTGAAAGGGTTCCCCCTCTTGCTCTTGAATTATCGTCCGTAATGATTCATGACGTTCCAATAACTGATTCCACCCGGCCTCCAATGCTTGAATTGACCATTTTCCTGTCAATCGACACGCTGCGTGGATATTGTACATCGCACTATTTGGAATTAATTGGTCAATAAACCATAAGCGTTTCTGTGCATAGGAAAGTGGAATAGATTCTCCCCGCCTCATAGGTACAAGTGGTGGAACCTCTCGTTTTTTCTCTCCGTTGCACAACTGATCCAATCGCTTCGCTAACGCCTCTACTGTAACGTGCGTGAAAAGTTCACGTAGCGGGATTTTTATCTGAAACACTTCTTGTAATCGAGAGACGATTTGAGTAGCGAGTAGTGAATGCCCACCTCGTTCAAAGAAGGAGTCTTGAATCCCAATATTTTCTACACCCAACACTTGAGCCCAAACCGAAGCAATAAGCTCTTCCGATGGCGTCCGAGGTAGAACATTTAAATCCCCAGTAGGTTGCTCATCAGGTGCTGGTAAGGCTTTTCGATCAATTTTCCCATTCGGAGTAAGCGGAAACTGTTCCAATTCTACAAGGTGCGCTGGAATCATGTAATTCGGTAAGTGGTTTTGTAAATACTCTCGCCACTTTTTGATGTTTCCATCGCTTATCACATATGCCACCAATCGCTGATCGCCTGGGCGATCTTCTCTAACTAATACGACAGCCTCTTTAATGGACGAATACTTTTCTAAAGTTGCTTCAATTTCTCCAAGCTCAATCCGAAAACCACGCATTTTCACCTGATGGTCCATTCTCCCTATAAATTCTAAATTCCCATCAATCAGATATCTTACTGAATCTCCTGTTCGATACAGGCGTTCTCCCAATTGAAATGGATGCGGAACGAATCTTTCAGCAGTGAGCTTCGGACGATTTAAGTATCCGCGTGCTAAACCTGCACCACCAATATATAATTCGCCCTCTACCCCTACCGATTGCAGGCGTTGATTTTGGTCTAATACATACAATTGCGTATTCTGTATCGGCTGGCCAATAGAAACAAATTCTTGATTAGGTTGAATGTCAAATGCATTTACGTAAATAGTTGCTTCAGTTGGTCCATAAAAGTTGGTTAGTTTTACTCGTCCGCTCTGATTCCATTGCTGTTGAAATCGTCTAACCAACCCTGAACTTAGCTCTTCCCCACCAGAAAATACATGACGCACGGAAGAACATTTCAATTTCAATTCAATATGATTGAAATGTTCTAAGAAAACAGATAACATCGAAGGAACAAATTGAACAATAGTAACCTGATGTTTTTCAATCACTTCAGCTATAATAGAAGGATCTTTCTCTCCACCTGGAGGTAAGATAGATACACACGTACCTACGCTAAGACCCCAAAATAACTCCCAAACAGATACATCAAATGAGAATGGGGTTTTCTGCAAGATCACATCCTTTTCAGAAAGTGGATATTGGTGTTGCATCCATTCGAGATAATTAATCACTGAATGATGCTCAATCATCACTCCCTTTGGATTCCCTGTAGATCCTGAAGTATACATAACATATGCTAAATTTCTTCCTGTTACACTACTTGTACATACGGTTGATTCTTCTTTTTCAATTGCAGTACCATCTTGATTCATACAAATTGTTTCGATGCGTTGGGATATACCTAGATTTTTCAACTTTTCTTGCGTTACTAGTACTTCGATGCTAGCATCTTCTAATATATAGCGTAACCGACTCTCTGGATAAGTAGGGTCAAGTGGAACATAAGCTCCTCCTGATTTTAGAATCCCTAGTAACGCTACCATCATTTGTGTCGAACGTTCCATATACACTCCAACTAGAGAATCTGGACCTACACCACGTTTTTGTAAATAATGAGCTAACTGATTAGCGCGCTCATCCAACTCTTTATAGGTCATTTGTTCATTTTCATAAATAACCGCGATTGCTTCTGGTGTTTTCTTAACTTGCTTCTCGAATACCGTTTGAATCATATTTTCAGATGAATATTTTACTTGAGTATTATTCCATTCCTCTAGCAACTGCGTCTGCTCTTCCATTGTTAAATGAGTGACCTCAGAGAGCTTTAAATCTAAACTTTTCGTCATCTGAATTAAGGTTTGCGATAAGTGACCCTGAATCCGATTTATTATTTCTTCATTAAAATAGTTGCGGTCATACATCAACTTTAACGTAATTTCCTTACCAGGCATTACAATGAGTGTTAAAGGATAGTTTGTTTGCTCCGCGCTTTGGACCTCTAGTAATCTTAAATCAACATTACGGTCACCTTGAATGGGGTAATTTTCAAACACATACAAGGTATGAAATAAGGAACTATTCCGCGGAACCTCACTCCACCCTTGAATATCAACCAACGAATTATACTCATATTGTCTTCGTTCCATTTCTTTCATCTGTATCTTACGAAGCCAGTCTACTACTGCTGTCTCATTTGTTACTCGAATTCGGGTAGGTAATGTATTAATGAATAGGCCAACCATACTCTCTGCGCCTATCAATTCAGTAGGACGACCAGAGCTAGTTACGCCGAATACAACGTCATTTTCACCGCTATACCTACTCATCAAGTAGGCCCAAGCGCCCTGTACTAACGTATTCAATGTTAACCGACTATTTCGTACCCACTCTTGTAAATTCTCAGTAAGTTCCTCAGATACCTGATAAACACACTCTCCATACCCCTTCTCCTGTCCTTGATCCTTTCTTTCCATCGCTAATGGCGTAGGTGCATGAAATCCTTTTAATTCTTCCGTCCAAAATTTCTCTGCTTGACTTTGATCTTGTTTATTTATCCACTGGATATATTTTTTATAAGGAAGAGACTTAGGAAGATTAAACAATTCTCCCTTTATCATCTTGAGATAAACTTCCATCACTTCACTAAAGATTAGAGACACACTCCATCCATCCAACAAAATATGATGATGTGTCCAAATGATTCTCGTTTCTTCTTCTGCCTCTTTAATCGCAGTGACTCTCATCAACGGTGCTTCGTCTAATAAAAATCCTTTCCTACGATCTGTAGTCAAAAACTGGTGTAATTTCTTCTCCCTCCCCTCAATTGACAGAGCGCTCCAATCTTCTTGATGAATAGTAAAAGGAATATGTTGGTAAACAGCTTGCAGAGGCTTTTCTACTTCCTCCCACACAAATACTGAACGTAGAACTTCATGTCGATGAATGACGTATTCCCAAGCCTTTTCGAAAGTAGCAACATTCAATCGGCCACCGAGCAAGAAGCCTACTTGTACAATGTAGGAAAAAGAATGATCATCATCTTGATCGTATAAAGTATGAAACAGTATTCCTTTTTGCAAAGGTGATAATCCATATATATCAGTAACATCTCCCATCGTTACACCCTCTTCTTTGTTAATTTAAGTAAGACTTTACTCAAGCTTTCTTCCGTAAGGTCCTCTGCATCAGCAAAGTCAGATACCGTAAAAGCAGACTCTGTTGTTGGTTTATTTATAAGTAGACGAAGATGCTTCAACATACCATCTGCTATCGCTTGAATTGTTAATCTAGAAAACTGTTCTCTACTATACATCCAAACAAAATGTAACTTCTCATCTTTTACCATACCGATAACATCAATTAGATGAGATGGTTTGGAATCTGGAGCATGATCTAAAAATGTAAACCCTGTCTCTTGCATAAACAAAGATTCTTTGGAAAACACTTGATCAAATTGGCCCAAATAGTTAAAGCTTATTGACGGTTTTTGCTGCTGATAGAACGGAAGTAATTCTTTATTCAAGTAGCGTAAAATACCATAATCAACGCCACGATTCGGAATTCGACGCAATTGATCCTTTACAGCCTTTAATCCTTCAATAGGTGTTGTTGTTCCTTGAAAATTAAGGTGAACAGGATAAATACTCGTGAACCACCCCACTGTCCGTGATAGATCAACACCTTCAATCATCTCTTCTCTCCCGTGCCCTTCTAGATGAATAGAAACCTTATGCTGATTTGTACGATCGACTATAGCTTGTCCTAATGCCGTCACTAGTACCTCGTTAATCCTTGTCTTATGAATCACTGGAACTTCTTGTAACAACGTATGGGTTTCTTCTACTCCTAAAGTCCTTGTCACCTGATCAATAGATTCTTCTGTTATTTCTTGTATTGGGTAGTCCATCGGAATCTTCATCACTTCTTTTTCTGCCTGTTCATTCCAATAATCTTGTACTTCTTTTGAAATACCAGAATCACTGTATGTCTGCAATCGTTCCGACCACTCTTTAAAAGATGTACTTTTCGCAGGTAAATGAACCCTCTGACCTTGTTTCATCTGGTTGTATACAGCCTGTAAATCTTCCAATAGAATCCTCCATGATACTCCATCTACTACTAAATGATGGATCGCCCAGAATAATCGATCGTTCCCATTCAACATATCCTCGAAATAAACTACACTCATTAACGGACCTGTAACTAAATTGAAACTAGCTTGAGTGATATTCATCTCTTCTTGTATCACTTGATTCCACACTTGTTCATTAGCATTGTTCCGTTTTACCACACGAAGTACAGACTGCTCATCAATTCCCTCATTTCTCTGCCTCCATGTTCCATTTGGTAACTGTTCGTATCGGAAACGTAAAGCATCATGATGTTTAAGTAAGTTTAATATAGCTCCCTCTAGTAACTTCATGTCCACTCTCTCTCTTACTCTTAAAAGCATCGATTGATTCCAATACTGTGGACGTGGATGTTCTTGCTCGAAGAACCAGTACTGAATTGAAGTAAGTGGTACATCTCCTGTCACAACTCCCTGCTCCGCTTGTACTCCCTGATTTTCTGTGACTACTTGTGCCAACTCGGCAATAGTTGGGCATTCAAATATTTGCTTTGGAGTAAGTTTTAATCCCAATTGACTCGCTTGTGATATGATCTGAATGCTGAGAATCGAGTCCCCACCAATTTCAAAGAAGTTATCATGAATTCCCACCTTTTTAATCCCTAATACTTGCTTCCAAATAGTAGCCAGTTTTTCTTCGTTACTATTCTGAGGGGCAACACATGTACTTTTAATCTTCTTTTCCTCTGGTATAGGTAAGGTCTCACGATCAACTTTCCCGTTAGCAGTTAGTGGAATAGATTCCATCATCACAAATCCTGAAGGGACCATATAGCTCGGTAGTTTCGCTTTAAGATACTCTCTCCACGCACCTACATTCCCATCCCCTACAACATATGCCACTAATCGTTTATCACCTGGCGGATCTTCTCGAACAATCACAACAGCCTCTTTTATAGATGCATGTGCGTTTAAAATAGATTCAATTTCCCCAATCTCAATTCGGAAGCCACGGATTTTCACCTGGTGATCAATTCGTCCACGATAATCCAGATTCCCATCCGGCAAGTATCTCGCTAAGTCTCCTGTTCGATATAATCTTGCTTTCGGTTCACTACTAAATGGATGAGGAATGAAGCGTTCTGCAGTTAATTCAGGTCTATTTAAATACCCACGTGCAAGCCCTGCTCCACCAATATATAGTTCACCATCTACACCAATAGGCACAGGCTGTTGACAAGCATCTAGCACATACATTTCTAAATCTTGAATCCGTTTTCCGATATTACTTCGTGAAGAGTGCCGGACCTCATCTTGAGTAATCGGAGAATAAGTAACATGAACGGTAGTTTCTGTAATTCCATACATATTAATTAGCTGTGGGTCCTTCTCTCCATACCTTTGAAACCACGGTAGCAAGCTAATAGGGTCTAACGCTTCCCCACCAAATATCACATAGCGTAGATACAAGTTTTTATTCTTGTCTTCTTGTTCACACACCTGTATTAATTGTCGAAATGCGGAAGGTGTCTGATTTAGAACTGTGACTTCTTCCTCTACTAATAGTCGATAGAAATCCTTAGGCGATCGACTAATCCAGTAAGGAACAACAACCAATTTTCCACCATACAATAATGCTCCCCAAATTTCCCATACTGAGAAATCAAATGCATAAGAATGAAAAAGCGTCCAAGTATCTTTTTCATTAAACTGATACCAACATTCCGTTGATTTAAATAAACGAACTACATTGTGATGCTCTACCATAACGCCCTTCGGATTCCCTGTCGATCCCGAAGTATAGATTACGTAAGCTAGGTGTTGAGGACTTACATCAGAAAGCGGTAAAGTCCTATTTTCTTGCTCAATCTCATCTCGATCACAATTCAGGCAAATTGATTTGATATTTTCTGGTAACCATTTCAATCCTTTTAAACTTTCTTGCGCTACAACTAACTGAATGCTAGCATCCTCTAAAATATACCGGAGTCGCTGCTCTGGATATGTTGGATCAAGTGGAACATAAGCTCCACCGGCCTTCAAAATTCCCAAAATACTTACAATCATTTCAAGAGAACGTTCAACACAAAGCCCAACCAAAGAATCGGGTCCTACTCCTTTTTTCTGTAGATAATGAGCTAACTGATTTGCACGTTCATTTAACTCCCTATAGGTAACCCTCTCCTTTTCATACATAACTGCAATAGCATTTGGATAAATCATCGCTTGCTGTTCGAACAATGCATGGGTAGTTGCTTGAGATGGAAAATCAAGCTTAGGAGCATTGAACTCTACTAAACTTTTTCTTTTATCTTCTTCTGAAATGATTTCGATTTCAGCTACCTTCTGCTTTGGGTTTTTAATTGCATTTTCTAATATTGCTAACATAATTTTAAAAAAACGGTTTATCTCTTCTTTAGAAAATAGCTCTTCACGATAATCAATATGTACTTGTAAAGAGTCTATATCAATCAAATTTTCAATATGTACTGCAAAATCTTGCACTTCTTCACAATTTGGAATCCAAAGTGAGTCACCACTTTCATCACGATCTCTATAATCGATCGTAGTCCCGAAAAGCCTAACATTTCTGTTATTCTCTTTATTAATCTGCTTTAATAACAAATCAAATGGGTATTTCTGATGTCGTAATGATTTACTTTGTTTTCTAGATACCCGACCAATAAATGAAAGTACTTCTTCTTCAGGTTTGATATCCATTCTTAGAGGTACTGTACTCACCATCATTCCAATTAATTCCCGCTCCATTTTAGTCATACGATTGCCATAAGCCATTCCTAATGCAATATCAAGCGATGAGGTCCACCGATACATCGACAACGAAAACGCAGCAACAAAAAGAGTATATATACTAAATTTATACTCTTCAGAAAATTTTTCCATCTTTCTCTTCAAATGCTCCGATAATGTAAACGTCTCGCGTGATGCTCTGGTACTAACTTGGTACGCATTATAGGACTTCAATCCCGTCACAGATGGAAGTGTTTTGAATTCCTCTAACCAGAATTTTTGATCTTTTTGAAAGCGACTACTATTCAAGTATATTTGTTCATTGACCAGAAACTGAACATATGAATTTCTAAGTATGCTCGCATCAGTCTCACCATAAAGCTCATAATAATATTTAGCAATCTGACTAGTAAAAATTTGGATTGATAAACCATCCATAATAATGTGATGAACATTCCCAAAGACTGCACATTCATTATCGTTTAATTTTATTAAAGCGAAATAGTATAAATTAGAGTCAAATAATGTAAATGTTTCTTGTGTTTTCTGCTCAATCCATTTTTCCAGCAAATCTGAATCTTTCACGGAACTGAAATCGAAAAACTCAAATTTTTGTTCTTCATGTTTAACAAAATATTGTTCGGGTTCCTGATGCCCATTTTCTTTCAGTCTGATGCACAGACCATCATTTTCACTGATAACACGATTCACAACTCGATTTAATATTGAATAATTCATTTTTTGATGAAGTTTGAACAAAAACCTTAAATTACATATCCCTCTACCGGAATGAATAACTTCTGTATACCATATTCTCCTCTGTGGATGACTTAACGGATAACATTTCTCATTAGCCATAAAAAATCTTCCCCTCAAAAATTATTTACTCTTATAGGTTCATGTTTAACCCATAAATATTTCTGTAATGAAACCCCAATTACTCCAATGATAATAAGCCCGATCCCTCCATAAACATAGAGTTGAGTTACTCCAAACAAATGAACTAGTGGGCCACTCATAGCAGGAGAAATGATTAAGACTGCGTTTGTTAAACTACTTTGAATTCCAAATACTCTTCCTACTTGATCTTGATGGGATTCTATTTGTAAAATGACTTGATTTGATACAAGCATAAGTCCACTTCCAATACCAGCAATAAAACTAATCAGATAAGCTAAAATGAAGACCGTATCGGGAGTTATCAGACCAATCCCTCCAAAACCAATTCCCATTAAAGCCATGCCTCCACATACTACCCAACCATATTGAAAGTGTTTTAATTTCTGAGTTAATAATGCGCCAAGTATTCCACCAAGACCAATAATAGAAATGATGTATCCCATTTTACTTTTATCATTTGGAAACAAGCTCTTAAATAAAGTAGGGAACTGTGAGTCTACTAATTGTAATACTGCCATAGCTATTGTAACGAAAATCATGGTTGATAATATTATCCGATTAGATAACACATAACCCCAACCTTGTAACCAAGCGGTCCAAGTGCTTTGCTGTTGCTTTTCAATATGTTCTCTTGACAGAGATTCCTTAAATTTTATTGTAGGCAACAGAACCAAAGTAGCTAGTAAACAACTTATCGCCCTTATAATGAGGCAGAACTCTGGCTGAAACCAGCTCAGCAACATTCCTCCTATAAGTGGACCTACTATCTTGGTTCCCTGCTCAACTATACCGTTGATACTTACTGCTTTAGTAAGCAAATCAGGAGAAACAATCTGTCTTGTTAGTGTTTGCTGTGCAGGATAATAGAAAACGATAAAAATAGAACGAATCATTAATGCTAATAAGAGCCAATAAATACTCTGGACAAATAAAAGAGCAATTGTTAATAGACCAACCATAAGATTACAAAACATCATAATAGGAATTTTTCTAAAACGATCTGCAATCACACCTGCCCATGAACTAAATAAAATTCCAGGAAGTGCATACGCAACAGGAATCAATCCAATCATGGTGGGGTCTACTTCCCATTCAAAACCAACAATAGTCATAATGGCTAACATGTCAATAAATACCCCAAGCATAAGCAGCGAATACGCAGAGAAAACCTGTAAATAAACCCCATTTTTCCATAGACTTTTTGAGTCAGTAGTTTTCATAAGAACGGGCTCCTTAAGTTGATTAAAATAAATGTTCTAATTGCATAGTTCCATCTCCCAATTAATTGATTTATCCGGTTAACATTAAGTAGCTATTGAGCTGTATAGCCTCCATCCTCTATTAATAAGCTTGCACCGGTGACAAAGGAAGCATCTTCACTAGCTAAAAACAGAACAGTTTTAGCAACTTCTTCTGATGTTCCAAGTCTACCTAGAGGACGAAGGTCGACAAGATGTGATTTATATCCTCTTTTATATCCATTCTTTTCATTCTTCTAAAATCCTCCAATATATTACAAATTTTTCTTCTTAATTTCTTATCGGCATCCCCTATCCCTTTTTTGTTATTATAGGAATAAAGGAGGCATAAAAGATGAAGTATCATGAATATCGAAATGGTCATCTCATCCAAACAAATAAGAAATTTTCTGCTTTAACTAAGAAGCAAAAAGAGCACATTGGGCGAGATTTAAGAGAGCGATATATAAAGAGGATGAAATATCCTGGAGTAAAACTTCCTCCGAAAAAACGAGAGCAAATATTAGATGAAGTATATGAAATAATTGGGAAAAAGGATATATGGATTCCTTTTGGAGAGGTAAAAAAATATTATTACAGCAGGATCTCTTCTTTTATTCGTAGTCATCAGAAACAGCCACAGAACCACAATCAAGATAAGTACGCTTTCTAATTTACCTATCATTTAATGGTTAAGACACATACTACTTCTGCTTATTCTTCTTCTCAAGGCTTAAGCCAATCGCTACTCCGAAGCAAAGACCCATTCCAATACCTAAACCAATATTATGAAATAGTGAGCCATATAAAGATCCAAAAGATAAACCAATTCCTAACCATAGTGCTAAATCATTTGTACTTCCCTTTTTGTCTTCAGACAAAAAATCGCTCCCCTATATCATCATTTCTTCTTATAGTTACTAATACGGAGCAAAACGATATAGATTTCATAGTTTAAAATGGATAGCATGGTTTTTAAGTCTTCATTTTGAATATAGTCCGTATAAGGAGCTAGCCAATTCAGTAATTGCGCTTTTAAAGATACAACTGTTATCCTGCATGATGATTAGTTTGTTTTCTGGAAAATAGATCTTTCATCGCACCTATAATGGCAGCGGGAAGTAAAGTGACAAGAAAAACTGCTGTGAATAAGTTGAATGTTGGATTTTCATATGGAATGAATTGTTCGGTGAAAAATTTAGCTTTAGAGAATCTATCTAATACTGTTCCCTCATCATCTCTGAAGTTCATTGACCATCCATTCTTATCACAGACAAAAAAGATTAATTGCAAAACGAGTAATGCTATAAGGGGGCGTACCCATTCTCGTTTTAAAATAGAACGTCCTTTTTTTGGTTTATTTTTCATTCAACTAGTTCTCCTTTTCATAATCTAAAATGAACTAAATTCTTCTTCAATACACCTTACAAACACTATAAATTATAACATTTTTTACAAAAAAAGTAATATAAAATCCAGAATAAAACTTATATATCTCACGCACTTACCTTCTTTCCCTGCAAATGTAGCGATAAGTAGTCGCTATTCTGTCTGAAGGAAGTAAGAGGAATATAGTAAAAAAGCTTAAGCATATAAAAAACATACAAGTAAAAGTCTCCTTTACTAAAACAAGGAGTCATCTTATTGTTATATTTCTTAGTCAACTTAAAAACCTTTCCTCTTCAGCGTCAACTATCACATGACTGAAAAGGAAAGGTTCCTTCAATGTTTAATTCTGACTCTACACATTGACAAGCTTGGTAGAAAATTAGACTTTTTCTATTGTTTCAGTAAGTCTAACTTGTTTTTTATTTATAAGTGACGAATGGGATGCATATTATGCGTAAACAAATATTCTTATAGTATAGATAGTTAGAAAAAAGGTGGCTACATCGATTCTGCTAATCTCCAAATTGCAAACTCTTGATTTTTATGTTTTTCAGCAATCGTTAAATCCCCATTTACTGTATCAAGAACTCGCCTTTGAACTCGCCCACTTAGCATAGCTTGAATTTAATTTATGGAACACAACCCACTCTATTAGAAAAATCTTTCCGAATGCAAATTCGTTTTACTTTTTAGGGGTATTTATTACTGATTAGAGGCTAGCTAAATAATGTTTTAATTTCAACGAGGCATATTAATCTAACATGTTTTGCAAATACCTTCTAAAATGTATGGGATTTTTATTCAAATTCATGAGGATTACAATTGAAAGTCTTTTCAGCTACTTTAATGGATCCTGTTGGGCATCCTTCTAAAGCATCCATCATATCGTCTACCAATTCATCAGGGATAATAGCTGTTCCTTCATTATTATCTAATCTAACAGATGCAATACCTTCTTCGTCATAATCGTAAATGTCAGGGGCAGCAGCCCCACATGCTCCGCAACCAATACAAGTTTCTCTATCTATAATTGTATACTTTTTACACATCTTCATTTTCCTTTCCCCTCTCTCAGCACCCCAGTTTATTATAATGCTTTTCTAAATAAGATTTAGAAATCTAAGGTAATGTCAATAGTTTTTCATTTACCTATTTTCATTGAGAAATTCTATAATTCTTGAATTGAATACTCTAGGTTCTTCTTGATAACACAAATGTCCACCTTTTGGAATAATTACAAACTTGGAGTTTATTAATTCCTTGTGAATGGCCTTTGATTCGTTTACAGGAGTAACGGTATCAAGTTCGCCACAAACAACAAGAACAGGAACTGTTATATGAGATAACAAACTCATTTGATTTAGATGATAGAGTGAATATGCTACTGAACGATATCCTGCTGGTCTTACTTGTGACATAATCTCTTTTACTCTCTTATACACTTCTTTTGAAGCGTAAGGAGATAGCAATGCTTTTATTCTCTTGTCTGCTATCTCCTCTGGAGAAAGGTTTTCAATTGAAAATAATCGATTTTCTAACTTCCTCTTGTTCTCTTCTTCATTCAAAGCAGCAGCCCCTCTGGTCGGATCCGCTATGATAAGTTTTTTAATTCTATCAGAATAAAAGTTACAAAATTCTATTGCAATGGCTGCCCCCATTGAATGACCGAGAAGATAAATTTTTTCTAGCTTTAGCTCATCTATCATAGCTTTCAGAATATGGGCAAACTCTTCAAAATATCTTAATTCTTCAGCGGGATTCGAACTTCTTCCATAACCTGGAGCATCCCAAGCAATAACTGTATAATCGTTCTTTAATTCACTTATTTGTTCTTTCCATGACTTTGAATTGTTGCTCATCCCATGCAGCAATACTAATGGCTCTCCATTACCTTCTATCTCGTAATAAATACTTAAGTCTTTTACTTGTACATAAGGCATAATACAAGTCTCCTCTATTCATTCTAGATATATCGTTTTTAAGAAGGGTGATGAATTCTCAATTTTCGGAATTAAAATTCTTTTACTTTTCTATAAAAAAGGATTCATTCCTATAATGTTTAACCAAGACCCCGTACTGACAATCCGCCGTCACTAGAAATAACTTCACCTGTGATTGCACGAGACTCATCAGATGCTAATAATACATATGCTGCAACGTGATCTTCTGGTAGCTGAGCAAGTTGAAGAGGGTTTCGTTTTTTTATGTTCCTTGCTTTAGTATCATTATCTACAATTTTCACAAATGGACTTAGCGGAGGAATGACTGATAGTTCTGTCAGCGTGCCCCCTGGCGCTACTGCATTGACTCTTATATGAGGAGCAAGTTCGAAGGCAAGCTGGCGCATTAGTCCGATTTGAGCGTGCTTGCTCGCTGTGTACCAAACCCCACCACCGTCAGGGTAGAAACTTGCACCAGACACGGAAAAAATAATATTTCCCTTTGTTTTCTTCAACTCTTCAAGCGCTGCTTTTGCTCCAAAAAAAGAGCCTTTAACATTAATATTAAGAAGAAAATCATATGCTTCAGAAAGCGCGTGAGGAGGTACATCGGCGAATTTAGCAAACCCATCGAATACACCAGCATTAGCAATAAAAACATCTAGCTTTCCGAATTGGCTAACAGTAGCTTGAACAGCTTGATCATTGTCTTCGTATTTACTTACATCTCCTTGATAAGTAAGAATGTTTGTTCCAAATTCTTCTTTCATCTTCACTAGCTTTTCTTTAGAGCGGCCCATAATGCTCACTTTAGCTCCTTCTTTTATAAAACGGCGTGTGACAGCTGCTCCTATCCCCGAAGCTCCGCCTGTAATCAACACTACTTTATCTTTTAGCATCATTGCCATTAGACACGACCTTTCTTGTTATCTTTCATACATAACGAACTGTTATACAAAAATGGCAAGGTTTCTTGTATTTATTGTTGTTTGATCTACAATGAATACACGCTTTGAAAGTTTCCATTTTCCATCTTCAAATGTAAACTCATCATTTCGTTCACCCGAAATTAAATCATGGTGAATGTCTTTGCTTCGGCTTCGATAAATAAGTAAATAGCTTTTTACGACTGCTTTTTCTCCTTCAACAAAACCTTTAACACACACATTGCTGACAAAGCGGCGTGTTCTTGAAGGAGGAATTTCCGCCCATGCATAGTCCGTTTTTAAACGTTCTACGCGAAGCTTTAGCAACTCAATATCATCATTAAACGTAAACATATCTGTTGAATAGTCTGGACGCTCTGTTCCTTCTTTATTGACACGTACAGGCATTTGATAACGCAAACTAGAATGCATTAAACTAAACCAGTCATCAAATTCAATATCATCAAGTAATTGTGCTTCATGATATAACCATTGTTCAAACTCACATTTCACTAGCATTTTTTCTATATTCATTTTTCCCTCCTCCTCTCGCTTATCACTTTGTCATTAGTTCCATCCAGTATTTATAAAAATTACGCTGATTTGCTTCTGTAAATTTGTCATCATAAGTAACACCAGGTCCAATAAATTCAACAGGTTCACGATGCATTCCCATTGTGTAGTTATAAGTTAATTTCTTTTGAAAAGGCATAGCGCCTTGGGCAGCTTCTGTGATATCTGTAAATACTTCTGTATCATCTTGTTCAAAAATTCCGGATGGACTAAATGTCAAAATAAACGAATCTCTTGAGCGCTCTTTCCACTCTTTTGGGGCATTCTTTTCAACAAACATCCAAGCAATCACTTCCATTTTATTAAGACCAATTGGGCGCCACATTCTTATGGAAGTGTTAGAGATTAAATGATCTTTTATTTTTGTATGTGAAATTAAAAACGATAGGTTTGGAAAAACATTTCCAATCATATTTTTTAAGTTTGATAATACTTCATATTGTTCTGGGGACAAATTTCTTTTATATTCATCTTTTAATTCTTCAGGGAAAGCAAAGTCTGGGTTAGGGGTTCCGAGGTTTAGACCATGTCCGTTTTCTGTATGAATTTGAAAACCGCGTTTTGAATACGTTGCATTTGGCACCATTCCTAATTTTGCAATTGAACCATGTGTAACCATCGTATGGTAGGAATCTCCAACAAAGTTATCAGAACCAACTTTCCAGTTAGAATGAACAACAAATCGTTGTGGAGCTCCAACTACTTCCATTTCTGCACGTCCTACAACGATATCTAAATACCATCTGAAGTCACCTAGAAAATCTTCAAGCGGTTCTGCATGATCATTCCATGTTCCAAATAAAAGGCCTTTGTAAGATTCAAGCCTCACTTGGTGGAGCCCCATTTTAGAACGGTCTATCTTTCCGCCATAAGTATCTTTTTGAAGAGGAACCCCAACAAGATCACCATTATTTTTAAAACTAAATCCATGATATGGGCATGTAAATAAAGATTTGTTCCCTTTATCAGCTCGACATAGTTTCATGCCACGATGGGTACACATATTATAAAAAGCATGAATTTCATCATTACTATCACGTGTAATAATAATGGAATATCCGGAAAGTTCACGTGTCATAAAGTCTCCTTTATGAGGAACTTCGGATTCATGACCGACAAAAACCCATGTTTTTAGAAATACTTTTTCGTGCTCTAAATCATAAACCGTTTGATCACCTAAAAGATAAGCTGGAATGACCCCTTCCTTAGGTTTGACTGTCTCATTCAAATAGTTAATAACTTGCTCTTTTGACATTTCTTCTAAAGGTCTATCTGTTTTAATCATTCTTATCCTCTCCCCATCGATGAGCTTCATTACCCAATTTGAACGATTCTCTCTTTGTTTTGCAACGTAGCCAATATACTTAATGCAGCTAAATAACTTGTTTTCGGATTATTTGGCATTGGATCATTTTCAATTTCAAGCTTCAATTTTCCAAACGAGCCCCACGCTTCAATAAGATGATTATTTTTCACGATATTTGGGTCAGCAATAATGGTGACTTTTGTGTTTTCAACACCAAGACCAGCCAAAGATAACACAATCGCAACATTAATATTTCTCGGAAACTGCTTAATGGCTTCCGCTGCAGAGCCTTCAAATAAAACCGTTTCTTTTCCTAATGAAACAGCTTCTCTCAATGCATTTGGTGGTTTTCTTGTTGTAAGAGATACAGACTTAAGCCCGTTCACAGCTTTAGCGGATTTAAGTATATCAAGACCTCCAATCGCTCCAGAAGGAAGAAAGACACTTACCTTGTTTTTTCGACAAAGTTCTCCTGCTTTTTCTTCAAAAGTAGCATCTGCCATAACTCCTATGCTACTTAATAACAAATCTTTTCCAGCTTTAAGTACTTTCAATGCATACTCCTCAGCAGCTTCAATCGTCGCTACCTCAATAACTAAATCGATGTCAGAGTTAAGAAGTGACTCTATATCACCATAAAACTCGGCATCAAATTCTTTAGCTAGTTGGGATGTACTTTCTTTGCGGCGTGTATAAATTGAACGAATCTTCCCCCCAGGGAGAAGTTCATCCTTATTTATGGCCTGAAGCAGAAATTTACCGATATTTCCGCATCCAATTAACCCTAATTTCATGTTCTTTCATCCTTCCTTAATTAGCAAACCCATAGGAGTCTGTGAAAAATTCCAGTCCGCAATGTCTTGTTTCCCGAGAAACACCGCTTTCTTTTAAACCTGGAAAATCAAGAGCCAAATCGTTAAAAATAGTATGATTGTTATGGAAAACAGCTCCTGCTTCAAGACGATCAGCCATCTCAATAGCTAATTCTTCGTTTTTCGTCCACACAGAAGCTCGTAGACCGAATTGGCTATCATTCGCTAACTTTATAGCTTCATCAATAGTAGTGAAAGGCAAAACAGGGATAATTGGTCCAAACTGCTCGTCTTGCACGACCTCACTTTGCTGATTTACTCCCGTAACAATAGAAGGAAGCATATAATAACCTTTGTCCCATGTTTCTGGATTAAGTTGAATACCAGCAGTGACCACTTCTGCACCTGAACGAGCTGTACGTTCAATCAACTCATTAACATAATCAAACTGTACTTTATTATTTAATGGTCCCATTGTTACATCAGGCTGTATGCCATCACCTACAACAACTCGTTCAAATTCTTTTGTTAATTTTTTCACAACTTCATCATAACGTGATTTATGGACATACACTCGTTTAATAGCTGAGCATACTTGGCCTGCCGCTCGTAAAATACCCATTTTGAGACGTTTGATTGCTTCCTCGTCAAGGTTAGCATCGTCCAAAATAATGGCTGGATCATTCCCCCCTAGTTCCATATATACTTTTTGGAGGTTTTCGGCAGAATTCTTCATAATATCTTTTCCTGTTGTTGTGCTGCCAACAAAAGCGACGGTACGAACACGGGAATCAGAGCAAAGGGTGTCACCAATTACCTTTCCTGAACCTGTTACAATATTAATGACGCCTGGGGGAAAATGTTCGGCAACTACTTTTAAACAGCTCATAATTGTTAAGGGACAATTAGTAGCCGGTTTTATAACAACCGTATTACCAGCTAAAATGGCTGGAATGACTCTTTTAAATGTTAAAATCATGGGAGAATTCCAAGGAGTAATGACTGCTGTAATGCCTCTTGCTCTTCTTCTAATTTGGACTTTTTGGGTTCCTGTAAGCACTTCTGATTTCCACCAGTTAGGCAGCTCCGCTGCGCCGCCCTTCATAATCTCAACACAGCGTAATAAATCTTTCTTAGCTTCTACAAGTGTTTTTCCATTTTCCCTCACAAACAAGGTAACATTTTCTTCGATGATATTCGCTAGTTTTTCTGCCGCTTTGTTCATTAGAGTGGACCTGTCTTTTACATCAGAACGGGACCACGTGTTATAAGCTTTCTCTGCCGCTTCTATTGCTTCATTTACGATTCCCTTAGAACATAGTGCAACTTCTCCGACTATTTCTGACATGTTTGCAGGATTGATTACATTGGCTGTTTCTCTTATTTCTTTCCATTCTCCGTTAATGAGGTATTTCCCTGAAATAACTGGATATGTCGAAATCATTCTTATGTCCCCCTTTATAGTTTTTTTGGTTTAAATGCTTCCGCTGCTCCTGAGGGTCCGCCGAACGGCTTTGCCATTGGCCCAACAGCTTCCATATCAACTACAATCATTGAAGGGTTACGTCTTTCTTTTGCTTTCTTTAGTTCGTTGACAAATTCATCTCCAGAACCAATTCTCACCGCTTCAAAGTGCATGGACTGAGCAAGCTTCACAAAATCTGGACTTAATAAATCAACAGCTACTTGACGTCCATAGGCAGCGTCTTGAATATTACGAAGAACTCCGTACCCTGAGTCATCAAATAATACTATAATAATAGGTAACTTTTCTTCTGCTGCAGTAACCATCTCTCCGACATTGACCATAAAGCCTCCGTCCCCAGCCATCAACACAACTGTTTGATCTTGACAGCCTATTTGTGCACCAATTGCTGTTGGAAGACCTTGACCAATTCCACCGCCTGATGCATGAATAGAAGTTCTCGGTTCATAAATTTCAAATAAGCGACTTCCCCAAACATTTGCCTGGACAGTTACATCTCGGACTAAAATGGTATCTCGTGGCAATATGTCTCTCATTCCATCTACAAATTGCTCATATGGTCCAAGCGTTTTACGAAGTTTGCCACGTACTTCATTTCTAAGAGAACCTATTTCTTCTATATAAGTAGAAACTGGCGAAACTGATTTTTCTTCAAGTTTTTGAATAAGAGCCTTTAACACTTCTTTCGCATCGCCAACTAATCCAAATGTTGCTTTATAGTTACGATTCACTGCTTGAAGATCAGCATCGATTGCGATATGTTCTTCTGGTACTATCGCTTTCCAGTTCGATGTTTCATTGCCTCTAAATCGAACCCCTACACTGATTAATAAATCTGCATTTCGTAAAAACTCTCTTGTGGACTCATATGCCATAAAATGTCCTATGCATTGCTTATGGTCTTCTGGAATCGAACCTTTTCCTGATTGACTTGTTATCACTGCGGCACCAAGCATCTCTGCTAATTTTTGTAATTCTTTTGAAGCATTAGCAGAAATTACACCGCCTCCTGCCCAAATTACCGGCCGGCTTGCTTCTATAATTTTTTTCACGGCTTGTTCGGGAACTAATGCTGCTAATGATGATTCAGACGCTACAAGCTGTACTTCCTCAATAGAAAGATCTTCAATGATTGCTGATTGGAAGTCGATAGGGATTTCTAGCGATACTGATCCCATAGGTGCAGTTAGGGCTTCTTTAATGACATTTCTCACTACTGCCGCTGTTTGTTCAGGCTTTCTAAGTCGAACAGCCTTTTTACATGCACCACTCATCATTGAGAGTTGGTCTTTGCACTCGTGTATGTAGCCTCTCCCTGTTCCAAGATACGTAGAGGCTACTTCACCAGTAAGATGAAGTAGTGGAACACCGGCAGACCATGCTTCTACTAATGAACCGGCTGCATTTCCTGCCCCTGTTCCTGTACTTGTAATTACTACACCTAACTTTCCAGTCGCACGAGCATAGCCATCTGCCATATTAACGGCACCACTCTCCCCACGCGAACAAATCAGTTTAATGCTTCCCTCTCTAAGAATGGCATCATAGATAGGCATATTATGAATACTAACCACACCAAAAGCAGCTTCTACGCCTGCTCGTACTAATTCTTTTACAATGGCATCGGCAGTTGTAAATTCTATTACTTCTTGTTTTTTCATTTTCATATCCTACCTTTGTTCAGTGATATAATTAAAGGGCTTTGCCAATTGCTCCTGCAGTTTCAATTGTTGAACCAGCTACATAACTTGCTTTATCTGAACCGAGAAATACAATAACACTAGCAACTTCTTCTGCCTCTCCGACACGACCGAGTGGAATATTTCGTTTTTCCGCAAGCTCTCTGTAATACCTCTCTGGATCCATATCAGGCGCATTTTTTAACCTTCTGCGTTCCCACTGATCAGTCCGAATTAATCCAAGACTAACGGAATTTACTAAAATGTTGTCTAAGGCCAGTTCTTGAGAAAGCGTTTTGCTTAAATTTAAAAGACCAGCTCGAGTAGCTGCTGTAGCAACCATATGACGCTCAGGTTCTTTAGCAAGTGTAGCGTTAATATTAATAATCCGTCCTCCACCTCTTTTAACGAGATGTGGGTGAGCAGCACGAACCGCATAGATGATAGCAAAATACTTTAATTGAATTTGTTCTTCCCACTGTGCATCCGTGATATCGAAAAAGTAACCCATTACACTTTGTCCAGCTGCATTTACTAATATATCGATTCCACCAAATCTCTCGGCTGCACCGTTAATAAATGAGGCAACGTCTGATTTCGAAGTAACATCACAAGTTGAGGTAAAAATATCTTTTTTATCGCCAAATGAAAGCAATTGACTTTTTGCCTTTTCCATGCGTTCTTTGTTTCTTCCACAAATCGCTACTTTTGCTCCTTCGTCCAAAAACATTTCTGCAGCTTTTAATCCGACACCAGATGTGCCACCCATAATAACAGCTACTTTTTCTTTTAAACCTAAGTCCATCTCATCATTTCCTTTCATAAGCAGCTTCTCTCTAAACGTTATATTGTTGGAAAATGAACAAGATGCGAAGTCTTACTTACAACTATAACGTCTTGTTTAGATGATAATAAGGTCAAGCATTTTTCTAAATCTTTTCTTCATCAATACTACTCTTTTCCTTTCGTCTCATTAACGAACGTCAACTGTTTCATCTACCCAGCCTGGATCAGGATCTCCCTTCATCGCTTTACGGGCTTCGGGTTTCGGTGGCCCTGCAATTCCCCACTGATCCATTAAATGGGGCACACGTTTCCATACACGTGCTCTCCACTCAGACTCATCTTCAATTGTCTCGAGATAGCACGTATACTCCATAACGAAACCACCTGGATCTTGAAAGTAACAGAAGATGTTGTCTCCTGGCCCATGACGTCCAGGTCCCCATAGCTCTTCCAGTCCTGCTTTTCGAACGTTGCTTATCCCGCGCATTAGTTCATCAACTGAATCAACCTCATAAGCAATATGATTAACTGAAGCATGCTCGTCTTGGTTGAATGCAATGGAGTGATGTTTTCTATTGCATCGTAAGAAAGACATTTGGTGCTCGCTCCAATCTGTAACTTTAAAGCCAAGTACGTTAGTATAAAATTCTACAATCATATCTAGGTCTTTTGTGTTCATCACAACATGGTTTAACTTCACAGGATCTACATTTTTCTTATTCCAAGTAGACGTTTGAACTTCCACCCAAGCCGAAAGCTCTATTACACGGTTTTCTGGATCTACAAACTGAAGTCCATATCCAGCTCCTGCTTCACCTAAATAACCTGGTTCTTCGATAATACGTACACCTTTTGATTTTAATATTTCAGCTGCCCGATCCACGGCATTCTTATCGACCATCCCAAATGAAATATGGTGCAACCCGCGCTTTTCTCCCTTATGAAGGCTTACAATGTGATGTTCTGGTCCTGCACCGCGAAAGTAAACGATATTTTTTTCTTCCGAAACATCTACCCTATCCAACCCCCAAACTTTCTCATAAAAATTTGCTTGTTCATCAAAGTTCGGAGTAATCATACTGATATGTCGCAAATGAGTAATTCCAAGCACTATTTATCCCTCCTACTAGATGGATTCCTCTTTATAGAAAGCGCTATCATTTATCGTTCTACTCAAAAGGAGCACTGCACTATTTTTCATAATGCAGCCCTTCCTCCTCTACTTCTCGCATTAATCTTTAATAATGGCTTCTCTTTCTTTAGCACGGTGTTTACGTAGTTCTTCAAGTTCGCTACCTTCTGGATATGTTGGTAAATTAGGCTTTACCGCTCCAAGCATAACAAGCATACGTGCCTCTTCTTTTCCATCGTTTCTAATGCCGCGATATACTCCTGGAGGGCTGCTAATGCAGTCTCTCGCACTTAGCTTAATTTCATGGACCTCACTGTCGCTATCTTCCTGAATCAATGCTGTAACTTCTCCTTCAAGAATAAAGAACACTTCTTCTACATCATCGTGGAGATGTAATGGTCCAATACATCCTGGAGGAAGAACCATTGTACTTAGGGTAAAATGTTCTGCTTTAATAACATTTGAATCATTGTTAGCTGTAGCACCGCGCCCAATATACCGCATTTGTGCACGTCTATAAGACGGATCAATCTCCTCTTGGAACTTTAAAACATTCCAATCAAGTGTACGATCTTGCAAGCGAGCCACATATTTCTTTTCAAATTCTTTTACGGAAAAAGTTGCTTTTGTCATTTTAAAAATCCTCCCTTTATTAGCTATATATAAAACCTTGTTTTGTTTTATATATAAAACTATGTTTTATCTTTGAGTTAATTCTAAAATGAAAACATTCCATTGTCAACAAAATTTTCAGATAATTTAAAATTTTGTTTAGGTATGTCATTTTTGTAAAAAATCTAAGTGTCTAGTTTAAACTGTTAAAACACGACCAAGCAGCTTATAATCTCCAACAAGCATAAAAAATCCATCTAAAAAGTTGCTCTCCAACCTTCTAGATGGGTTTACGAACTGATAAATATGAAAAAAGTGCACAAAGCTCGTAATTGTGAAATCTTCATGCATATTTCGTGAATTTATCCTCTTTTAAACAAAAAAAGTGTGATTCCCCTTAACAATTGAGGATTCACACTTTTTGAAAAAAGATGATTATTTTTATAAAGACGATCTACTGCTTTTTTAGTAGTCCTTTTAAATAAACGATTATAGAACCGTTTTCCCTCCACTGTAGCCCATATAATCTGATAGTAAATGAGCCACTTCAAGCAACTTTGGCAATGCAACCTTATCAATAAAGTCTTCCTGATAAACCGATTCTACTGCTACAACATTTAAAGCAGCTACAACTTTTCCTGTCCGATCAAAAATTGGCGCTGCAACAGAGTAGATATCAGGAAGGAATTCCCCACTTGTTATCGCATATCCTTTTTGACGAATAGATTCCAAATGCTGCTGAAGCTCACCTGGGACTGTTGGAGTTTTATCCGTATAAGGAGTAAGATTTGAAATATGAAACATTTCCGTTACTCTCTCTTTTGGTTCATATGCAAGTAGTAATTTTCCATTGGCTGTTGCATGAGCTGGGAGCCGTAAGCCAATGTTTACATTAACAACAGATATCCCTCTAATCGGAGCACTTCCTACATATACAACTTCCTGTCCATCCAAAATAGATAAATGACAAGAGGCACCGATTTCATCACGTAATGTTTCCATATAAGGCTGGGCAATCTCCGGGAATTTCAAACTGTTTAAATAACTAAAACCCAATTCAAGTACTTTTGGCGTTAGACTATAACGCTTTGTATTTTCATCTTGGGAAAGGTAACCAAGATTTTGAAGTGTAAATAACAAACGATATGGGACCGTTCTGCTTACGCCCAAGTGTTTCGCTATTTCTGAAAGCGACAAACTAGGCTGTTCCTCATTGAAAAGCTTTATAATTTCTAATCCTCTTGTTAATGCGTTAGCGCTATATTTTTCTTTCTCTACGCTTGCCATTTAAGTATCCCTCCTGTTGTTTATTATGCTAATTTTCTGACACCCTAAGCTTATATAGAAGAAAACACCTTCACCTTTCTTTCTCTACAAAAGGTGAAGGCACACCTGACAGCCTCTCTTTATCAGACCATCTATTGTCACTATAAATAAAAGTAAAAACTAAGTGCCTCTAGCTTCAATATGCTTTAGTTAATCATTTTTTTAAAAAGGTTTATATTAAAGAATCATGTAAAAGATTTCTAGTTTTCTTTACTTAAACCTCTATTTAACCTCAGATTATACAGTAATTTCATAGTTAATAGTTCATATCCAAAACATTATTTATATGTAAATTATAGGTTTTTCTAAGTTTGAATTCAACACGAATAAACAAGAATCCCTAACAACTTATGGATTACTAACAGCATTAATATTATTTTTGGTAATTACGAGAAATGAAGTTTTCTATGACATGAATGCAAGTAAAAATGTTGAGTCTTTAAAATATTGAATTTTCAAAATATTAAATTGACAAATGATTCTGGTTATTTTATTGTTAAAAAATAAAAACAAAGTTTTATAAGTAAAACATAAGTGAGGTTTCTCTTTATCGTGTTTTCCTAGAAAAGTAAAGAATGAGGAGAATTATTGCTTTTGCTGAAGAGAATAAATCTTTCTTTAGTGAATTTCCCTTCATTCATTTGCTTTTCGCTTTATATCATAAGGAAATTAATATTTACTAGGGAGAGGATAAGATGGTACAGGGACAAAAAAGATGGTTGTATATTATCGTACCCATTTTCTTTTTTTGGTTCTTCGGACAAATCGATAAGGTTGGGATTTCTGTCATTCAAACAGACCCCGAATTTTTAAAGGCACTTGGGATAACAGGTGAAAATAAAAATGTAAAAATTGGCCTCCTTTCATTTGTGTTTACTATTGCATATGGGGTGTCAAATCTCTTTTGGGGCTTCATTATCGACAAATTAGGTGCACGAAAAACTGCTATTGCCGGATTATGTGTTTGGACGCTTACTATGATTTCGTCAGGTCTCAGTACTTCATATGAGATGTTTTTAATAAGCCGAATTATTCTTGGTTTTGGAGAAGGAATGATGATACCTGTATCTGGTAAGTTTATTTCTGCATGGTTTAATAAAATTGAATTAGGACGTGCTCAGGCATCATGGCTTACAGGAAACTATTTAGGGCCTGCTATTGGATCTGTTGTACTGGTACTCGTTATTTCATCATTTCACTGGCAGGCAGCTTTCTTTATGTTAGCAGCCTTTAACTTATTTATTAATATCCCCATGTTTATCTTCCTGACAAGAAATACGCCGGAAGAACACCCAGGAGTTGGCAAAGATGAACTAGCTTTTATCCGTCATTCGGATTATGAAAAAGAAGAAAAAATAACAGAGAATAAAAATTTTGCTCAAGATTACCGTTTCTGGCTTGTCTGGCTTGGTATGCTAGTAAATTCTTTTCTCTTCTTCGGAATCAGTATTTGGCTTCCTACATATCTCATAGAAGCCAAAGGATTTGAACAAGAAGGCATGTCAAGCATTACTTCACTTTCCTGGTTATTTGCGCTTGGGTTTGTTTTAGCATGCGGTTTTCTTGCCGATAAAACAAATCGTCCAAGTTTAATGGCAACCATTTTATTTTCAATGACAGCCCTCTTTTTAACACTAGCTGTTTTTATCCCTAATCCAATTTTAGCTGGAGTTTGTATGGGTCTGGCAATGGGCTGTCAGGGAGGAGTTTTCCATCTAAGTAATATGCTAATAGTAAAATATTCAACGCCTAAAACAGCTGGACGGGCAGCTGGTTTGTTAGGTTTTGCAAATATTATGGGCGGCTTTTCAAGCTATATTATGGGATGGCTTCGTGACCTATCAGATGGGGACTTCAGTACATCAATTGCTATGCTAATTTTTGCATCTCTTCTAGGTGTAAGCGCTTACGTATTTACTATTAAGAAAGAATCTACTAAGCTTCATGAGAATTACTTGCCTATCCAAAAAACGAAGGGTCCTGACTCTAAAACTCTTTGATAGCACTAAAGAAACTTCATAGCCTTCACAATGACAAATCATATCCAACATAAAATGAGCCTCTTTTTTAATAACACAATTATTATTATAGGTACTTTATTCGTCTAACCTTTCATATCTTTTAAATTTCCTCTTTTCCTTTTTTAACTGTTTAATAGTTAATCATTAGTCTCTTATTATGTCTAATAATGGGTAAGAGGTAGAATGACGAACAGCCAAGGCTATTTTGAAAAAGTACTTGGCTGACTAGGTATCACTAGATTTATCTACATGAAAGGCAACCTCCTTTATTCCTGAATAAACGAACTGATGTAAATATATTAGGAGGTAATCAACGATGATATCTCGTTTTACACTCTTTTTATGTATATAAAGCAGTTAAACGTAAATACTGTAACTGTTATAAATGAAAAAGGAGGCTGTCAACATGGATGCACAAAGAGCACAAGAAATTTCTAATTCAACGAACATGGCTAATATAATGTATAATGGAAAAAATGTTTATATTGAACATGTAGATCAAGAAAATGGAACAGCTACAATTCATAATATTGATGAACCAAATAATAAACAAAGTGTTTCTATATCAGATTTAACAGAACAGTAATTCAATTAAAAAAGATATATAAGACAGTGTGTTTCTTTTAAAAGACTCCATGTTAGGAGTCTTTTTTATATTAGTATTGATAGATGTTATACTTTCCTAATGTTTTGTCTTAAAGTGGCCGAACTAATTTTTACGTTCCGAATATTCTTCATCAAACCACCATTTGAACCCGTCCTCTTCTAGTAAACGATTAGCTTCATCTGGGCCATGGGAACCTGATGAGTATGGATAAAGAGGCAAAAGATTTTCTTCAAAGGCTTCTAGTATTGGCTGAATCCATTCCCAAGCTAATTCAACTTCTTTCCAATGAGCAAAGAAGGTGGAATCATTTGTTAAAGCATCGAAGATTAGACGTTCATAAGCTTCAGGTGCTCCTTTTTGTTCTGCTGCAAATTCCACTCTAACCGGTTCAATTTTTCCATTTTTTAATGAGTTTTTACTATTCAATTGTAAGGCTACATTTTCATGTGGGTTAATTTCAATAATTAAGAGATTTGGTTCAACTGTCTCATCTTGATTTTTGTACAGATCTTTTAAGTAGTTTTTGAATTCAATAACAATTCGAGTTGACTTATCCTTCATTCTTTTTCCAGTCCGAATGTAAAAAGGGACTCCATTCCAAAAGGAATTATCAATCCATAACCGTGCAGCTACAAATGTATCATTTTGAGAAGAAGAATCAATTTTAGGTTCATCGGTATATTTTACAACTGGTTGACCATGAATTTCACCTGCATCATATTGACCTCGGATAATATGCAGATCTACATCTTCTTTCTTTATCGAACGAAGTGACTCCATCACTTTCCTCTTTTCATCACGGATTTCGTGTGAACTAAGTTTTTTAGGAAGATGCATAGCAGTCATCATTACAAGTTGTAGCATGTGGTTTTGCACCATATCCCGAATTTCACCTGCTTGGTCATAATAATCAGCTCTTTTTTCTACTCCGACCGTCTCACTTGCTGTAATCTGAACATTAGCAATATGTTGGTTGTTCCATAATGATTGAAGAATAGGGTTGGCAAATTCTAAAGCCTCCAAGTTTTGAACCATAGATTTTCCAAGATAATGATCAATTCGATAAATTTCATCTTCTTTGAATGCTTGACTTAATTTCTCATTTAAGTCTTGCGCAGATGTTAAATCATGCCCAAATGGTTTTTCAATAATAAGACGCTTCCATCCTTTTGTAGAACCTAATCCACTTTCTTTGATGTTTAATGCAATGAGATCGAAAAAATCTGGTTTAAACAAGTAGCAAAAAAGGACCTTCGACTGAAGATCCTTTTTCTCCCTACTAAATATTTTATGATTTAATTCTGCTTAGTTACTATTTATCATAATGGCAAGCTTATCTTAAATAGATATATTTGAATGGAAGCTTAACGTCTAAAACCATCCACGTATTGTTTAGGAATTTCAGTTTCTTTGTTTAATTTTTTCGATGCTTCTAATGCCCAGTAAGGATTTCTTAACATGCCTCGGCCAACAGCAATAAGGTCTGCTTCCTCATTTCCAATCACTGCGTTAGCAAGTGTTGGTTCGTCTAGTCTTCCTACAGCAATAACAGGTACATTAAGTGCTTTTTTAATTTCTCTTGCAAGAGGCACTTGGTATCCCGCGTGTGTTCCAGGACGTCCCCCTGCCCCGATTGGACCTTCTCCACCTGAAGAGATATCAAAGATATCAACACCTGCTTCTTGATATTTTTTCGCAAATTCGATGCTTTCTTCGATATCATATCCATCTTCTACATATTCTTTTGCAGAAATACGCATCATTAATGGCATATCTGCTGGCATTTCCTCTTTAGCTGCGCGAAGAACTTCACGACCAAACTTCGTTAAATCTTGTCCATACTCATCGTCACGTTTGTTTGTTAATGGAGAATGGAATTGATGAATTAAGTAGCCATGAGCACCATGAATTTCAATTGCATCAACGCCTGCTTTTATTGCACGTTGTACCGCTTTACGGAACTTTTCGACCATCTCTTTCACTTCTTCAGTTGAAAGTGCACGAGGTTGTTTATAATTCTCGTCAAAAGCAATGGCAGATGGTGCTACAGGAACTTCTGCATCTTCTGCTTTACGTCCTGCGTGGGCAATTTGAATACCTACTTTTGCTCCATATTGGTGACAAGCATCTACAATGCGTTTGATTGCTGGAATTTGATCATCAGACCATAAACCTAAGTCGTAATCTGAAATTCGTCCGTCTGCTTCTACATCTGTCATTTCAATTATAATAAATCCAGCTCCACCAATTGCCCGACTTACATAATGTTGATAGTGGAAGTCTGTCGCAATTCCGTCTTTCGCCTCTACTGAATATTGGCACATTGGAGGCATGACAATACGGTTTTTCATCTCCAGCCCTTTTAGTGTATAAGGTGTAAATAAATCGTTCATTTTAAAAACTCCTTTATTATTTTTTTATGCTTTAATGAACACCCAAAACCAATGGAAAGTGAAAAATCTTTTCCCCTTCTGTCATCAGCGCTCATCTTTTGAACTATTTATCGTTCACACATATTTTTAATATGCATGCGCACGCATTCAAATTACCATCTCTATCATGCATCTATCAAATAATATTTCTTATATTTCATCATTCACTGTAGTTCAAAGACTAATCTATATAAATACCGCTAAGTTTAAGAGTGATGAACTCAACATGCATGCGCACGCATATAATTTACCATCTTATTTTTCTTCTGTCAAACGTTCATTTTGCATACACTTTATTAGAAATTCATGTATCACTATAACGATTGAGCTACTTTATAAAAATTAAGAATTTTCGCTCAATATAAAGTAAAATGGGTAGTAGATAGAATCAAGAACACCCTCATATTTATTTCTATCCTCTTATACCCATATCCTTTATTATTGAAACTTGTTTAGGAACGATTGCCACTCACTTTGAATTTTTCCTTCTGCTAAGGTGGATTGAAGAATTTCTTCAAAAGTAGCTAAAGCTTTGTTTAATTTTTCTTCCCCTAAGGGTGTTAACCGAGTGTAAATACCTCGACGGTCATCTTCACATAAGTGTCTCTCTAATGCTCCACAGCTGTTTGCTTCCATTCTTCCAACTAACCTTGAAATCGCACTTTGACTCAATCCAACCATCTCTTGCAACTGCTGCAATCTTAATTGCTTATCATCCGTTTGTGATAGAAAATAAAGAACATAAAACTCTTTTAATGATAAACTGTATTTCTCCTCTAGCGCACGTTCTAATGTATTTGCAATGTTTGTTTGTACATTAATGATGGATAGCCAATTATCTAGAAGATCATGTCTTTGATTGCCCTCCATACAAACCCCTCCTGTTTTATCTAAATCATTTGTTAACTCATTGAACTACATAATAGTTACTATAATAGCACATAATCTACACCCATTATTAATAATTTATTTTACTAAGTCAAATTTATGGAAATAATCGAGAGCTACTAATATGATAACGTTTAATTTATTAAAATATGCTGTCTTCCCTAGATATACATTTTCGTATGAAGATAATAATACCTTTAGCCTTATGCCTAACCGATATTCATCTCCCTCCTACTCATTGGGCTACGCCCTTCACATTCCTTGAGATGGGAGTCCTCTGTGAGAAAATGATAAAAGCCGATTCCCCTGTTAAGGAATCGGCTTTTTAAGAAAGGATCACCTATAGAAGACCTATACTTCAAATTCTTTAATTTTTGCATTAGGTCTTAAAATTTCTTCTTGATAAAACTCTCTTAGTTGTTCGCCATTTCTTACTTTTTGAACCCAATCATGATTAGCAAGTGCACCTTTTCCTAATGTAATAACATCTGCTTCTCCTCTTTCTACCATTTCACTCGCTGCTAAAGGATCTTCTAGATGACCATTTGCAATCACTGGAATGCCTCCATATTTCTTTGCCAAAGCGGCAAGAGATAAACCGCTAGTATCAAAAGCTGGTTGCTGTGCATGGTGCTCTGTAACATGGATATAATCTAAGCCAGATTTCCCTAATTGTTCAAAGATAATTTTAGCATCCTTCTCTTTTCCGGCCCATTTATGTTTATAATCATTGACTTTACTTTGTGAAATTCTAATGCCTACCGTAAAGTTTGGTCCTACCTCTTCCCTTACCGCTTTTGCTATTTCCACTAACAAACGAACTCGATTTTCTGTAGATCCTCCATACTCGTCCTTACGGTGATTCGTATAATCAGTTAGAAAGGCATCTAATAAATAACCATTTGCTCCATGAATTTCTACTCCATCAAAACCAACGGACTGAGCACGTTTGGCTGAATGAACAAATCCGTTTATTACTTCTTTAAGCTCTTCTTTTGTTGCTTCTTTCGGAAGAGGAAACGGCCCTTTTCCTCCATAAAATTCAAGTTGTTCTCCTTTAGGCTGGACAGCAGACGGAGCAATTGTCCCTTCAATAAAACGATTTCCTTGTGAAAGCGGTCCTGTGTGTTCTAACTGCATGAAAATTTTTGCTCCTGCTTCATGAACAGAGTCAACGAGTTGTTTCCATGTTTTTGCTTGTTCTTCATCGATCATACCAGGCTGGTGAAAATAGCACTGACTGTATTGATGATCTGTATACGTTCCTTCCGTAATAATGAGACCAAATCCTCCCTTTGCAAAAGAAGTATAGTAAGAAATCATTTTATCTGTTACTAATCCCTTTGCAGTAGCGCTTGTACGAGTCATCGGGGCCACTCCAACCCGATTATCTAACAGAGTATTCCCTAATGTAACACCCTCAAATAGTTTTTTTATATTTGTCATAGCTAAAACTCCCTCTTCTAATTTATCTATTTCTTCAGACTAAAAACTTCATCAACTAGTGAAGTTAAATACAATTATATTGTAATGAACCCAATGAATTTAGTAAAATAGATATAAATGAATAAAACGTTCAGTAAAATTGAACGAAGAAGGAGTTAGAGGCTATGGAGCTTCGGCAGCTTGTCACATTTAAAACAATTGTAGAGAAAGAAGGGTTCAAAAAAGCAGCTGATGAACTTGGCTATGCTCAATCATCTGTTACAAATCATATTAAAGAGTTAGAAGCAGAGCTTGACCAACCTTTATTCGATCGTTTAGGGAAACGGGTAGTTCTTACTGCTTTCGGTAAACAGTTCTTTCCATATGCAATCAAAATTATTAATCTTTATACAGAAATCAAAGAACGAGCTCACCAAAACCATGAACCTATAGGAGATTTAACGATTGGAGCAACAGAAGCTATCACAACATGTCGCTTACCACAAATATTGCTCCAATATAGCAAAAAATATCCCAAGGTGAATCTGTCCATCAAGTCTGTTGATCATCGAAATATTACGTCGGAACTTCAACAAGGGAATATTGATATAGCACTAGTATTAGAAAAAGATGATTGGACTGCAAAGGATTTATATTTTGAAAAAATTAAGAGGGAACCAATGATGTTACTTACTCCTTTAAAAAACAAAGGAAACAGGAAAACCGTTCTATATACAGAGCGAACGTGCGCTTACAAAAGAATTTTTGATGATTATATCGAAGATCATCATATCGAAGTGGACAATAGCGTTGATTTCGCCAGTGTAGAGACGATTAAACAATGTGTTATTAGTGGGCTTGGTACTTCATTGTTGCCTTATTTTACAGTCAAAAAAGAGCTTCAAGATGGGCTATTAAATGGAAAGATAATTCAAGGTGAACAGTACGGTGTTTCTACATTTATTGCTTATCATAAAGATAAATGGGTGTCTCCAGCGATGGAAAGTATCATTTTTTTAATTCACGACTATGCTAAAAGTTGGGATTAGGCGTGCAGTTATATATTTCTTCTTGAAATTAATGACTGACGATTTATGCAAAAACCATCCTCAGATGGAGTAAAATTACGAGGATGGTTTTTAACTATTTATATTTTTTATTCTTTAAAAATTTTATTCTTTTTTAACTTTTTTACATCAACTTAGTTAACATAATAATTTTATAATAAACTTATCTACCATGGACTTTTTATTATTCATTAGATCCTTATCCTCATTATTTCCAAAATCTACTTTACTTACATTCTCCACCAAACTGAAGATGAATGTGATATCTCTCCTGTTAATTCAACAGTTTCTCCAATCTGAGGAACTACCATATTCACATCTGCTTTTTGTGCCTCCATTAAGGCTCTTTCTACAGGTTCTGTCCAAGGATGAAAAGCAAGCGTAAAAGCTCCCCAATGGATTAACATCATCCGCTTTCCACCAACATCGATATTAGCTTGCACAGATTCTTCAGGCTTCATATGAATGTCAGACCAGCGTCGATCATATTGGCCACCTTCCATTAAGGTCATATCAAAAGGTCCATATTTTTTTCCTATTTCTTTAAAATGTTCATCATATCCCCCGTCTCCGCTCGTATAAAAACGCGTTTTTTGTCCAAGAACGACCCACCCTCCCCATAGAGTCGTATTTCGATTAAAAACTCCTCTTCCAGAAAAGTGTTTTGATGGTGTTAGCGCTACTGTTAAGCCGTGAAACTCCCTTTCCTCCCACCAGTTCAGTTCAGTGATTTTTTCTTTGGCAATCCCCCATCGAAGGAGGTGGGGACTAACACCGAGAGGAACAAAGAAATGTTCCACTTTATTCTTTAACTTTCGGATTGACGGATAATCAAGGTGGTCGTAATGATCATGAGTAAGAAGGACAGCATCAATACGAGGTAATCGATCAATAATTGTTAATGTATCTTGGCTATAACGTTTACTTCCTACGAACGAAACTGGTGAAGCCACAAAGCCTAGCATCGGATCAACGAGCATCTTCTTCCCATCGATACTAAGTAAAAAGGCAGAGTGACCAAACCAAGTTAAACTATCTTTTTCACTGTTGACTTTATCCCAATCAATTTCAAGAATAGGAAGGTTTTGATTTGGTTTTCGCTCTCCTCTATTCCTAAAAGAATCTTTAAGCATAGAGAACATATCAGCGACACCCATATTCTCATTCGTTGGTACTAAATTCACGAATCTCCCATTTTTATAATTATTGAGGCTACTATAATTCTCCTTTTGTTCTTTCTTTACACTTCCTCCAAATACAGGATGAAAGTTGATAAATGATACAATGGCCAGACATAATACAAGTAAAACAGCGATTAAATATATCATCACTAGTTCCCCATTCCTTTCAACTTTAGCTATGTATTTTTTGAAGATGTCTCTTGCTTCTATTAGTATACTCTTACTCTTGTAAATTCAGAAAATAAAAAAGCCTAACAACCATCATAAAGTGGTGTTAGACTTTTTATTTCTATACTCTCCATTTAGTTAAATGAAATTTCTGATTTTTAAACTTATTAATTCTCATTTTATTTAAAGCGCTTACAAGTATAACTATTAATTTCTGATGTTCTTACATACTCTTAAAATTACGCTCAATCTGTTCTAATGATAACCCTCTTGTTAATGGTTTCATTTCTCAGGTATATCTAGTGAGCATTATTTTAATTTACTCTTTGAAAAAAGCGGCTGTATTTTTTCAGTTAAAAACAATTTTGTGATTCCAGAATGCATAAGTCAAATTGTCCGCATGGCGGAAAAAGCAAATATTAATGAACATTTAATCTCTATGAATATTCATAAAATCATGTATGAATTGAATGAAGTCACACACGAAACAACGGATATCCAAGAAAGAGTGATTAAACATGCTATTTCCTATATCGAAAATCATTTTACAAAAGAAATTAACTTAAAAGAGTTAGCTCAGTATGTTCATTTAACTCCTTTCCACTTTTCACGTGTATTTAAAAAGCACACTGGATTCTCACCATATGAGTACATTATCAACTTCCGAATCAATTATGCTAAAAAGTTACTTCAAAACACAAACACATCTATTAAAGAAATTTCGATTGAATCCGGATTTAATAGCGACACTCACTTTATGACAACATTTAAAAAACATACAAACTTAACTCCAAAACAGTTTAGAGAAATTCAATTTTAGATACTCTGTATAAAAACACACTGGATAAAGCTCTTATTTACATCTCTATAAAGAAAAAAGCAACTTGCTTCTATAGCAAGTTGCTTTTTTCTACTTTATTGAACTGCATCAAATTTATTTACTTTCCATTGTGTTCCCGCTTTGTAGAATGTTACAGTACGTTTTACAGTTGCTCCATCAACAGTTGGAACTGTAAACTCATAAGAACGAACTGTGGATGTTTGATAAACAAGTTTTGCTTTCGCTTTTGTCCACTCTAGCATGCTGAATCCGTCGCCAACTGGATGAGCAAGTTTGCCATTGTATGTGATGTAGCTGTATTTTGTTAATCCCTTTTCAACTGCGTTATTTGTAAATGTTTCAGATAAGTAGTTTGTTAATTCTGCTTTAGTATCAAATTCTGGGCAAAGGTATGTGTACGGTGTTCCTTTATAGTTAAATGTGCCTTGTGTACATGGTGTTTTTTTATAACCGTGTAGGGCATTCCAGAAATGATCGCTGGCACTAGCTGCGATTTTAATCGCATTTGCATTTGTTAAGGTTTGAGAATTTGTCTGTGCTGTGGCTCCTGTGCTTAGAGCAAAAAATATTGCGATTGATGATAATACTAGTCCAATTTTCTTCATTTCTAAATCACTCCTCAATTTTAAATTCATATCTTTATGTAACGTAAATTTGTTTTGCATTACTTTTGTTACATTTATATTACAACAAATTTTAAAAAAAGAAAAGGATTTTCTCTCTTTTTATGAAATTTATTTACTATTTCTCTATTTATTCCGTATTAAGAGAGTGTTTTTTATTAAAATTAAAAATAAAGCGGTTTTTATATGACAAAATTATTACAATAAAGACATTTTACGACTTATTTTTTATTTACCCTTTTCTTTAGAAAAAAAACTAATAAAAACGACTCTCGTTTATTTTCTAAAAAAAGTTTAGTAAAGGTTCTTAGTCTATTCTTACTCTGATGTGGTATTCCTTCTTCTTTCTTTTCTTTATTTAAAATTCTGGAACCTTCCTTATAAAAAGAGAGTTATATCTATTGGTAACGCTTACAAATCCCTTTTCCCACCTTTTTCTATTTCAAAACCCCCTAGCCTTCATGTTTACAACATAAAACGCATTTTTGATTCATTTTGAAACCCAAAGTGGAATTGTACTATATAATATCATCAAACGGTTGGGATATCTCTGGAACCGTATGGATTAACATCACTCGTTCTCCAATGGAAGAAGTGGATCAGAAACCACATTATATTTCTCAAGATTTAAACGAAATATTAGCGTTAGTATGATATATTGAAATGTAAATTCCTTCGCAAACAAAAAGCGACGATGTTAAAAGTCATCGTCGCTTTTTGTTCTTTTAAAATGGAATAGCTCCTGTTAAAACAGCTATTATTGTCATAACTACAGTTGTTCCGATCGCCCATTTTAACAAGAATTTTTGATGCTCTCCAAATTCCACCCCTACAAGTCCGATTAAAATAAATGTTGCTGGAACAAGAGGGGATAAAGGAAAGCCTACAGTTGAATGTCCTAAAAGAGCAGCTCTCCCCACTTCTGCTGGATTCACGCCAAAATTTGCTGCTGTTTCACTTAAAATCGGCAAAATTCCAAAATAGTACGCATCAGGAGAAAAAATAAAGTTAAGCGGAAGACTTGTTAGAGCTACAACTAATGCCAAGTGTGGCCCTAACCAATCTGGAACAATTGAAACAATAGAATTGGCCATAGCATCCATCATTTTTGTACCACTGAAAACACCGATAAAAATACCTGCCGCAAACACAAGAGTACTGATCGTAACAAAGCTATGAGCGTGACTCAAAATTCTTTCTTGCTGTTCTTTTGGATTTGGGAAATTGATAAATAGAGCGATCGTAAAAGCAATCGCAAATAAAATTTGGATTGGCAATACTTCCATAACTAAAAGAACCATAAGCGTTAATGTAAGCAGTAAATTAAACCAAAATAAGTGTGTCCCTCCTTTTTCACCTGCTACAGCTTGTTCTGCGAGACCTTTTGTTTGTGTTGCTTCTAGATTAATAACACCTAAGCGATCACGTTCTTTTTTGCCAAGTATATAAGCAGAAAAAAGCGTCCATAAAAGGCCTGAAATCATAACAGGAATAAGCGGGATAAATAGATCCGATACTTCAACCCCAAGGCTTGCAGAAGCTCGCACTAAAGGTCCTCCCCAAGGAATAATGTTCATAACGCCCGCTGCTAATGCAACAACACAGGCTAAGACCAGTCGATTCATTCCTAACCGTTTATAAAGAGGGAGCATGGCTGAAATTGTAATCATAAAAGTAGACGAACCGTCTCCATCAAGCCCAACAATGATTGTAATAATAGCTGTTGCCATTACAACCTTCAGTGGATCTCCTTTTACAAACGTAAGAATACGAGAAACCATTGGATCAAATAACCCTACATCAATCATTAATCCAAAGTATAAAATAGCAAAAACGATCATAACCGCTGTTGGCGCGACAGTTATAATCCCGTCCATCATCATCTCGCCCATATTTGTCCCAAATCCCCCAATTAGAGCAAAAGCGACAGATACAAACACAAACGCAACAACCACTGAGAGCCTTTTAAAAATAACGAGAAAAAGAAAAGTAGCAATCATACAAAAACCTAATATCGACAACACAACCCAAATCCCCCTTTGCATATAAAACAGTACAGTTAGAAATCCACCTTGAAAAGTCTAAATATTCTAAAAATTATATCTACACATGTTCTTCCCCTCACTTTCTTCATAACAGTTAAACTAGTATGTAAGCCTTATCATAGAAGATTAATGTTCATTATAGCATCTCTGTTGGGCCTTTTTCGTAGAAAACATAAATTTTTAAAACTTTTTAGGACGAACCTCGTCAAAAATTATACATCTACAGATAAGGAGAGAAAATGGAAAATTTTATTTTGGCCGTTTTCATTTGTATTATCTTTCTATTAAACATTTGCTCTTTTATTTTTTTTAAACGATCACAATGGCGGTTTGTTCTATGGGGACTTTCTATAATGCTCTCGTCCCCTATCATTGGATTTTTAAGCGGCAGTTTGCTCTTATCATTTTCAACATCTTGAACAAGGTGAAACCGGAGAAGGAGCTGCGTACGGAGGCGCTATTTTAGGGTTCTTTACATGTGCGAATGGATTTCTAATTCTACTAGGTGGTTCTATATATGTACTAGTCCTTAAACTTCGAGCGCGTTAAATTAAAAAGACAAACAAAGAGGGACAACAAAATTCCTCTTTGTTTGTTTTTTTCTCTATTTAACAAAGTGTCATGAAATACATATCATACATTGTTTTATAGGCTTCTGTATTTTTCTATAGAATTTCTATGAAACCTTATTTTAATAGTAAAAAGAGAGATTTCTATATAAATTTACTTTTGTAAGCATCCATAGATTTATATAAAATTTGTGGTCGTTTGCGTGGTCATGAGGTCGGAATATGGTCATCATGTTTAGTATTGAGCCAAACTATACAGCATATCCTTTAGTAACACAAGGAAAAGTTCAGATTCCCTATCATAAAAGGGGTGTGGACTTTCTAACTTCCCTGAAAATGTATCATGTTAACTAAAAATAAATACACTATTCATATTATACGAGGTTGGATAACTAGACACTTAACGCTTAACCCCTAATAAAATACATACTTTGTTGCTTTCAAAAGAACGAGGACAAGCATCCAAACAGAATCTATGCATTTTCATATATATAGTAAGTCTCAAATAAAGGAGGCTCCTTGTATGTGTTTTTATTGTAGAAGAGATAAGTTTCATGGAAAAGGCAAAGGAAGGCCGTGTACTCATAAAAGAGAGAATAATTGTTGTCCTTGTTCTCGTTGTTATTCTTGCTCTAATTCCCGACCTCCTTGTTGCCCGGTATTGGGGCCGCAAGGACCGCGAGGTTTACCAGGGTCACAAGGACCACCAGGGCCGCCAATTTCCGGACCAATACAAACAACTAGTTTATTATATTTTACTTTTTCAGATGGACAGAACCTTGTGTATACAAATAGTGATGGTTTTGGAGAATATGGAATAACTGAGATACTATCACCAAATGAAGTTTCCTATATTAATTTGTTTATTAATGGGATTCTCTAACCTCAAAGTAATTACCAAGTAGAAAATGGAAAATTAACTTTGTTGGTGGATGAAGCTCCTTCAGAAGGTGTACCTATTACTCTTCAGTTTATAATTATTAATTAATGAAATGATTTATATATATTATGATGTGTTTTACAGCTGAAAATGGGGTGGAATCGAGGTTTTAACAGAGAGAAACATAATCTAAGATACATTCTTATCTCGATTGAAAAAATGAATATAGCCAGAAAGGGATCCATATTCTCCAAGGAGAATTGATCCCTTTCTGGTTATAAAATAATAGGATTAGTTAACTACAATTTCAATAAGGATCGGCGTTGCATCATCAAGTACATCGCCACCTGGAATAGTTATAGTAGTAAGGGTAGCGGTATCAGCTGTTTGAGGCTGCACATTTATATATAAAACATAATAAGCAAATGATGCTGGAAATGCTGTAGTGGTTGCACCAGTGTCATCTATAAAAGTTGTCGCTGCAATTGCAAACGTTGCACCAGTACCTGTACCATCTCCTATTGTGGCACTAAATTTTCTGGAAGCCATGAAGGGTTTGATAATAGGCATTTATATTCACTCCTTCCCAAATAAATTAGGGCAAATTTGTTAGCGAAAAAACTTGTCCCTTTTCTAGTCTATTATTTTATTTTTTTGGTAACGGTAAATGATTTAATACATAAGCACATTTTTGTAGAATTTTGATACGTTTAAATTGCTTTTTAATATTTATTTTTCTTTCTTTTTAGTTTGTGTATGTTACCGGTTATTTCATTTCATGCAATGGTATACATTATTTTGAGCTCTTAATAGCTGTACTACCATTTCTCCTACTTGTCTACCAAGTTTTAAACCTTCATCATTATCAACTTTAAAATGTACTCCAGCATATAAACGAGATTGAGCACTTTGTTCCATCAATTGACTCATTGTAGAGGACTCCTGAGGGAAAAAATAATTTACTATTACTTCTGAGCACCCTGCAATTGTTGCATGTGCAGAAGGATAAGCTGGAAAACGTGGTGTAAATAGAACGCTGGGTATATTTCTGTTGTACTGATTTGGACGTGCTACATCCCAGAGATATTTTAAAAACCATGTTATAACACATACGTCATTTATGGCAGCATGAAAATAACCTAATATTCTAGCAGTATATGGTGAACCCATTCTATATCTTTCAGCGAGACTATAAATCATAGGTGTAACTTTGGAAGTTAGTTCATCTGAACCCCAGTATCGTGCGATTTGAGCCTGTTGCGATGTTAAGGAAGCCGATGTTTGTTCTACAATTAGTAATTCTCTGTTCCAATCAATAGTGTCAGGATTTCTAATGTTCCAATTGATACGTCGTTGAAATGGATCTAAAAAATTGTTACTTCCTTCTCTTTTTATAAAAAACATAGGCCAATATCCTGCTTCAGGTGAGCCTTTAGGAGGGGTCTGTTCTCCTGGATAAGGATGTTCTGTCCATTTTCTATAAGGTATCCGCATAAACTCCAACTCCCTATGTAATGTTCTTTTTGTTTCTTATGATTAAGTATAGAGAGATATGACAATTCATTGAAGATACACTGTTGCTATGGAAACATCGTTTATATGATTGTGCCTATGTAAAAAGCCATTGGAATCTTCATATCCAACGGCTTTTCTTCCGATAACAAAAATTATGTTAACTTGATTTGTGTATTACGTACATGCTGTATCAGTTTTTTATAATAATTAGATATTTGTCCACTTTGTCTTTACTTTTTTCACATATAATGCATGAAAGAAACTTAATTTTGAAGCAATGCTGATTAATCGTTAATTACTTCTGCACAATCTGAATAAAGTTGCCGCATGTATCATCGAAGACAGCCAATGTGACTTCGCCCATTTCTGTCGGCTCTATAGTAAACTTCACACCGTATTTTATTAATCGTTTGTATTCTTCGCGAACATCTGCAACGCCAAACATTGTTGCTGGGATGCCTTCAGCAAATATTTTCTTTTGATACTCTTTGGCCGCTGGATGGTCATTCGGTTCGAGCAAAAGCTCGGTACCGTCTTGATCATCGCGAGAAACAAGGGCTATCCACCTATATTCGCCGACGGGAACGTCATGCTTTTTTACAAAGCCTAGCGTTTCTGTATAAAACTTCAATGCCTTGTCTTGATCTTGAACGAAGATACTGGTAACAATGATGTTCATAATGGTATTGCCCCCTTTGATATTTGCGACGTATGGTACTCTGCTAACAATCTGGCTCCAAGCAGGAAAACCCATACATTCGTCAAAAGTTTTTTTAATAAAATTACTCTATCCATCCTTTCAGCAAATTTTTAAGTGGTTCATTGTTGAATATAAGTACTCGATATTTTCCCTTTCGTTTTGATTTTACAAGCCCTGCATCTTCTAATGCAGAAAGATGTTTAGCTATCGCCTGTCGCGAAATGGAAAGGTCGTGCTTCATAATGAGACGTGCCGTAAGTTCATACAACGTCAGCTCGTTGCGTTCGGATAGTTCGTCTAATATAAGTCGCCGAGTCGAGTCGCCAAGTGCTTTGAATATAGCGTCTTTGTTCCAATTCATATAACCATTATAAGCAACCATAAAGTTACTTGTCAATAAAAGTAACCTTATAGTTGCATAATAAGGGAACCATATCATATAATCTTTTTCTTCAACAACCTAAGTTCACTTCATCAGCTCAAAAAGCCTTATTCAATTATTTGGCCCGATTGTTGAACAAGAAGTAAAAGGGTGATACATATGAGTTATGTATAATATGTACCATCCTTTATTTTTTAAGACTTTTTACGATTTAGGTCTTGATAAGATTTTATCAGGCAAATCTGCATACTCGTGAATTTTATTTAAGTTTAGATTTACATATTTATCTTCTACATTATCCATAATACGTTCAAGACCTCCACCATTAAATATACCCCACCTCAAATTAAATGATTTAAACCTTGATTTGTCTTATAACATCACATGACGTTATGGTATAATCAAAGTTCAATAGTTGTTTAAAAGGAGGGAAAACATGAAGTTAAACACTCATAGTTCTACACCTTTGTATATTCAATTAAAACAAACGCTTACTGAAGATATTAATAAAGGCGTTTACTCACCAGGAGAAAAACTACCAATTGAAACAGATTTATGTGATATATATGGAGTAAGCCGTATTACTGTCAGAAAAGCTGTATTGGATCTCGTTGAAGATGGTCTTCTTACACGTCAGCAAGGAAAAGGTACATTTGTACAGTACCCAAAAGCAAAAAGAGAGCTATTCGCTGTCAACGGACATGCGGAATATATGTCTGAAATGGGGAAAGTACCTAAAACAAAAATGCTGTCTTTTGGACTTAAAGCAGCAAAAGCAAACATTGCTGATATTTTGTCTATTTCTCCCGAAAGTGATGTTCTTGAACTACAGCGTATTTTATTTTACGATGACCAGCCCCTCACCTTAGAAATTTCTCATTACTCTTTAGAACTGCTACCAAAGTTAAATGAATATGTTCATAATTCTGTTTCAATGTATGAAACAATTAAAAAGCATTATAACGTAACCCCTGTTCATAACAAAAAGTTATTAAATATGGTATTTGCCAATGCTGATGAAGCAAAGCATTTAAAATGTGAAGTAGGAGAACCTCTTTTTAAAGTGGAGAAAGTGGCATATGATGCTAAAAAAAGAGCCATTCACTCTTCTTTTCTTTACTATCCTGCAAATCGCGTAACATTTACAATTGATAGCTTAATGTCAAATGGAAAATAAAGAAAGACTCTGCTAAATTAGGCAGAGTCTTTCTTTATTGAACCATTTTATAATTTGGATTATACTCTTTTCCATATCCAAAAGCTCCATAATTTTGACACGTTTGGGAAGCAACAGTTGCTCCTTTTTGCATTGCTTTAGCTACATCTTGCTCTTCTCCATATGAAGAAAGGAAGCCTGCAATAAAAGAATCTCCTGCTCCTAATGTATCGACAACTTCGGTAGGAATAATTGGCTGTTTGAATATCTTATCATGAGTAGAAAGCAGAGCCCCTTCTCCACCTCGTGTTATACAAACCATTTTCGTTCCTAATGAATGAGCTTTTTTCATTAGTTCCATACACTCTTCTTCAGATAAATCACTGCCTGAGAAAAAGGCATAATGAATATATGGACACACTCTTTTTAAATAGTCGTCTTCGTAGTTTGTTGAGAAATCAAACGAAATATCGATAACCTCACTCAATTGTGGAAGACGGTATTCTAAACGACTAAATACACTTGTATGAAGGAGATCATGCTTGCTAATATAATGAATATCTTGTTCGTCTAAAATAAGGCCAAGCCTTGATTGAATGCCTCCTTTATTTGAGCCTTCAAAAACGCGGTCCCCATCTTTATCTAGCGCAACAAAAGCCATTCCGTTTTCACCAATTGCCCTTCTTACTCTACTAGTATCGACTCCTTCTTGCTTCAATGAATCTACAACGTGGGCAGCACATTCATCGTTTCCGACAATCCCCATATATGCGCAAGGATCATTTGTAAGACGATTATAGAAAACCGCTACATTTAGAGCATTCCCCCCTGGATAAATCTTTCCTTGATCTCTGTAATAGTCAACAACATTATCTCCAATTCCAATTAATTTCACTGTAAGTCCTCCCTTATTTGACACTTCCACTAGCAATACCTCTAATAAAGTATTTTTGCATAAATAGAAACAAAATAACGATTGGTGCTGCTGATATTGTTAAGCCTGCTAGCAGTACGCCCCAGTCTGTTTGCAAAGCATCTCTGAACTGCATTAATCCGGCTGGAATCGTGCGTAAGCTATCATCATCAATAAAGATGATTGCAAACATAAACTCATTCCACGTGTAGTACGCTGTTAAAATGGTTGTTGTTAACAAAATAGGCACGCTCATTGGAATAAAAATCCTAAATAAAATACCTATACTTGTACAACCATCAAGACGAGCCGCTTCTTCTAACTCTTTTGGAATGGATAGAAAGTAGGCTCTAATAAGTAAGATTGTAAGAGGGATGCGATATGCTACATAAGGCAAGATCAAAGCCCAATGTGTGTTATAAAGCCCCAATTTTTGAATAATATTATATAAAGGAATTAAGCTTACTTGCGGTGAAAGCATTAATCCTCCTAAGCAAATCACAAGAATAAACGTTTTTCCCTTAAATTCAAAACGTGATAATCCATAGGCACCTAGCGCACTAACCAAAACCGTCAATATGCAAGACAAGCCTGTGACGATCACACTATTTAAGAAATAGGAAGAAATCCCGCTCTCCCATGCAGCTACATAGTTTTCAACTAACCATGTTTCCGGAAGTGACCAGCTGTTTGTGAAGATTTCCTCTGTACTTTTAAAAGAGCTCATCACCATCCATAATAATGGATAAGCAATAATAAGAAAGTAGAAAATCAACCCAGCATAGACGAATGTTGCGCTTCTGTATCCTTTCTTTCTTTTTACTCTTTTCACATCACTTACCGTTTCGGGAGTCATCATACTTTGTTTAGGAACTTGCATCATTCATCCCCCTTCCCTGTTTTAAATGCTTTCATTTGAAAGAGTGAGAGAAGTAGCGTAATGATTAAGATAATCGTAGCAATTGCAGAAGCATATCCCATCATATCTTGAGAAAAAGCCGTTTTATAAAGATACGTACTAAGAACTTCAGAAGAAGTACCAGGTCCTCCTCCTGTTAAAATATAAGGCTCATTAAAAACCGTAAAGGCTCCTGTAAGAGTCAAAATGACAGCTACAAATGTCATCTCTTTTGTTTGGGGTACTGTAATATGAAAGAAACGACGAATTTTATTTGCTCCATCAATTTCAGCTGCTTCATATAGCTCAGGTGGAATCTTTTGAATAGCAACAATGTACAGCATGGCAATATAGCCGATAGATTGCCATTGAGACACTGCAATAACAGCATAAATAGCTGTATTACTATCTCCTAACCATGGTTTTGCTAGACTTTCTAACCCAATCATTTTAAGAAACTGATTTAACAATCCGACCTCAGGGTTATAGAAAAAAGTGAAAAGTAAAGCAATAACAGTCATCGAGACAACGACAGGTAAGAAATAAACCGTTCTAAAAAGGGGTGAGAATCTACGAATTAATTTATCTTCTAATATAGCCGCAACAACTAATCCTCCGAAAACCTGAAAAACAATTGAGACTACAGCATAAAGGACGTTATTTTTTAAAGCCTCATAAAAGACAGGATCTTTGAAAAGCGTAATATAGTTATCTAATCCTACAAATGCTTTTTCAGGAGAAAAGGTACTCCATTCATATAAGCTATCAAAAATATTTTGAAAGATTGGAATATAAACAAGCAATAGAAACGCTAAGGCTGGAAGAAGGTATAAGTACGGTATTAATCGATTTAACTTCATTCTCGTTTTTTCACTCCCTTATAAAAAAGGAAGGAAGAGTTACTCTTCCTTTACTTTTTAGATTCCGCACGCACGCTATTTGCTGCCTTTTGCACATCCTTCATTACTTGTTTTGGTGTTTTATCTCCGTTTAACATAAGCTGTGTTCCTGTTAAATACGCATCCGCAATACGGCTATCAATCGCCATATCAAACCATGGCGCCATTTCCTCCGCTTTTAAGATGTTATCTACAGCATCAAGCTGTTCTGGCGTTGTATTTTCACTATTTGCCGTATCTTTTACAGCACTATATTTTCCAACATCTTTGACAAGCTTCTCTCCCATTTCTTTAGAAGCTAGAAACTTAAGAAATTCCATTGCTTCTTCAGGATGCTTTGTTTTAGAAGAAATCATAAATCCTTCTGGTGCTCCTGTTAAGTTGGTTTGATTTCCTTTTCCATCTTCTACTTTAGGGAAATTAAACATGCCTAATTCAAACTTAATTGGTCCAAAGAGCTTAATCTCTGCTGTTTCAGCGAAAATCATGGCTGCTTTTCCATTTGAAAATTGTTGTCTTGCATATTCATGATCAATCGAGTTTGTATTTTTATTAAAATAAGGAGTTAGTTCTTCAAACTTTTCTAGAGCCTGTATGTAGCCTTTGTCTGTGAACTTGCCTGTCTCACTTTTATAATCTTTTGCGAGCACGTCTTCTTTTACAATGCGCTGATTTAATGTTCCAACATAGTGAGAAATTGTCCACGTGTCTTGACTACCAAACTGTAATGGCGTATATCCATTCTTTTTTAATACTTTTAATACGTTGATAAGTTCATCCCATGTTGTAGGTGGTTGTAAATTCAATTTTTCGAAGATTGATTTGTTGTAGAAAAACATTTTTCCGTCCATTGTGACAGGAACACCGTAAATTTTTTGATCTACTGTGTACGGTTTAACTTGGGATTGGACGAGTTGAGAAGACCATTTGGCGTCTTTTTCATAGTAAGACGTTAAATCTAAAGCTTTATTTCCTCGTACAAATTGGCGAGCAAATTCATCGCTCCAAGAGAAATAAATATCAGGCGGGTTATTTGTTCCAGTCATAACTTTAATCTTATCTTTGTAGGAATCATTTAAAACAGCTTCTGTTTTAATTTTAATATCAGGGTGTTGTTTCTCAAATTCTTTCACAACGTCATTGAAGTATGTTTTTTCTGGCTCTTTTGGCCATCTATGAAAGAATGTTAACACTGTCTTTCCATCCTCTGACTCTGAATTTGTTTCTTTGCTAGAACATCCACCAAGCAGAAGTGCAAAACTTAAAAGCAAAAATAACATAACTTTTGTCTTTTTCATTTCTTATCCCTCCTTCAATAAGATCATATACTATTAAGTTATACTATAATGTTATAAAACATTATAGTATAACTCGTAAGTAAAATATACAGATTTTTCAGTATGTTCGACTTAATATTCGACTTTCCACATATAGCGTCTTTTACTTAAAGGATGATTGCGTGCTTCTGCTAGTTCCTCTGCATACTGTCTGAGGACGCGATTTAGAATAAGTGGAGCAATGTAACCTTTCATTTCTTCGTCAATACCTGAAAGGTCATATTCTTTTGCATCAAGTACAGTAAGTTTCTTACCATATCGTTTTGAGAAAGATAGAGCTCTTTCTTCAAGTGGACGTGTTTCATCTAATCCTAGTAAAATCATGAATGGTACATTTTCATCAATAATTTCAAAAGGTCCGTGGAAGTATTCCCCTGCATGAATAGCATGTGAGTGAATCCACTGCATTTCCATCAGAATGCAAATGCTGAAAGAGTACGCTGCTCCATAGTTTGCACCGCTTGCCATTGTATAAATCACAGGTTCTTCCTTGTTCGCTTCAGCATATTTTCTTGCATTTTCTTTCTCATATTGAAGTGCTTTTTCATAAACAGATTGTAAATTTTCTAGAGAAGAAACAGCTTTAGCGAACTTTCCGTTGTTTTCTACAACAGATAAAACACCGAAAACAAGCTGATAAAGAACGCCTAGATTTGTTTCAAATGCGTCAACATCATTGCCCCACTCATATTTAATTACGCTATCCGCATTTTGGGCAAGTGGAGAAGTTGGTTCGTTTGTTAGTGCAACAGCGTAAGCTCCTTTACTTTTAGCAAACGTTGCTGCTTCTGCTGTTTCAGGAGTTGTGCCAGACATGGAGCATAAAATGACGAGAGATTCTTTTCCTAGTTGTCGAGGGTTACGATGAATGAATTCGTTTGAGCTGTATAAGTCTGAAGTAAGGGTTGTAGCTTCACGATCTAGTACATATTTTGCTGGGTACATAATTGCTGAAGATCCTCCGCATGCTACAAAGAAAATGTTTCGAATGTTTTTGTTTTCTAATTCATTTAACACCGCTTGCACATCACTTTTTACATTTACAACAGTTCTACTCATTTTTTCACTCCTCTAATTTTTCATTAAGATATATAACATTATGTAATGTTATATATTGTTATGTTAAGCTTTAAAGTTTTAAGAGTCAATATATTTATCAGAAAATTTGAAAATATTTTTTTCATGTCTCCTTTTGCTCTTTTACACTAATATTTATGATCACTAATGCACTCTTCTGTATCAACATCAAAGAAGCTAGCTTTTTCTAACTGAAAATGAAAATGAATTGTCTCTCCTATAGTGAATTCTTTTGGAGAATTTACGCGAGCTACAAAAGATTGATCTTCTACACCTGTATATAAAATAGACTCTGCTCCAAGCATCTCTACGACTTCTAGCTTTGCCACTACTTTGGCTGTGTTTTCAAGCTGAATATCGCTATAAACAATATGCTCTGGGCGGATACCTATAATCACTTCTTTTTTATCATACTTTCGAGCTTTTAACATCTCTAACTTGCTTTGTGGAATTCTCATTTTCGTTTTTCCGACAACAAAATAGCTGTCTTCAATCATCCCTTTAAAAAAATTCATAGCAGGAGAACCAATAAAGCTTCCAACAAATACGTTTTTAGGATGATGGTAGATTTCTTGCGGAGTTCCTATTTGTTGAATTACTCCATCTTTCATGACAACTAAGCGAGTAGCCATTGTCATTGCTTCAACTTGGTCATGTGTAACGTAGATTGTTGTTGTTTGCAATCTTTGGTGAAGCTTAATAATTTCAGCACGCATTTGCACTCTTAGTTTTGCATCTAAATTAGAAAGCGGCTCATCCATAAGAAAAACCTTTGCGTCTCGCACAATAGCTCTCCCTAAAGCAACACGCTGACGCTGTCCACCAGAAAGTGCTTTTGGTTTTCGATTTAAATAGGTTTCTAATCCTAAAATTTTAGCCGCTTCGTTTACACGTCGCTTAATTTCTTCTTTCTTTACCTTTTTCAATTTCAACCCAAAAGCCATGTTATCATAGACTGTCATATGTGGATAAAGAGCATAATTTTGGAAAACCATGGCAATGTCCCTATCTTTTGAAGCAACATCGTTCATTCGTTCTCCATTAATGTAGAAATCTCCGTTTGAAATTTCTTCTAGCCCCGCAATCATTCTAAGAGTTGTTGATTTGCCGCATCCTGATGGCCCAACAAAAACAATAAACTCTTTGTCTTGAATATGAAGATTAAAGTCCTGTACGGCAATATTCTTTTTGTCATACACTTTTTGAACCTTCTCCAAATCTAAAACAGCCATATCATATCACTACCCTTCTGAATATTCAGATATCTTTTAAAACATTCCTACTTTTCTCGTTACTTTCCTTAAAAATAGGTTCACTAACTTACTTCCTATCTTAATGAAATATCTTTTAAGGAGAAATAACTGTGTAAAGTATCATAACAAAAAATATCTAAACTGTGTTATAGGTTTTTTAAATTTAAGACAAAACCTCCTTGATTTTCATCTGTAAACGCTTCCATAACTCTATTATAGGAGAGGTTGTGAGAAATGTAAATATTCATCATTTAAAAAAGTAAAATGCTCTTTTACCTTCTACTCTCAAAAATAGGTTCAGTGAAAAAAGAGTCGCTTTGAAAAACGACTCCCTTTTTTAAACTTGATTATACGCTCTTTCTAGGATCTCTTGATAATCTTGTGCCGTTATTTTTCGTACATTGCTACTCGTTGAACCGTTTTGTACAGCGAGTTCAACAAGGCGAGGAAAATCTTTTTCTTGTACATCAAGTAAGTCTTTTAACTTTGGAATATCTAGCTTTCTTGTGAAATTTTCAATTTCCTCTATCAACTTTTCGACTGCCACTTCATCCTTATCATCATCTTCAGCAAAAAGCATATAGCGTGCAATATCAGCATGCATTTTTTTATTTTCTTCAGCGTTAAATTTTAAGACGTAAGGAAGAAAAACCGCATTTGCTACTCCATGTGGGGTGTCATAAAGTCCACCAAGCGCTTCAGCTAAGCAGTGCACAGCTCCTACATCAGAAGAACCAAAACAAAGACCCGCAAGTAGACTACCTTCTAACATATGAAAACGAGCTTCTTTATTTCTTCCATCTTCATATGCAAGCGGCAAAGAAGAAACAATTTTTTTCATTGCACTTGCCCCTAGTGCTTGTGAAATAGGATTTGTTTTTTTACACGTGTATCCTTCAATCGCATGAACAAGAGCATCAACTCCTGTTGCAGCAGTTACTGAAGAAGGAACAGTAAACGTTAATTCCGGATCAAGAACAGCTAAAACAGGACGCAGCACTTCATGTTTTAACGTTATTTTACGATGTGTTGTTGCTTCTGTAATAACAGACGATCTTGTTACTTCTGACCCTGTTCCGGCTGTTGTTGGAACACAAATAAGAGGTGCTACATTTTCGTAAGTTCGTTTTCCATCAGCATAATCTGTTGGCGTTCCCCCATTCTTTCCGCACAGTGCAATTGCTTTTGCAGTATCCATTGCACTTCCTCCTCCAACAGCTATAACAGCATCAGCTGTGAAATCTTGAAATTGTCTCGCTCCTTCTACGCAATGAGCAAAACGAGGGTTTTGTGCGACAGAATCAAAGACTGAAACACGATATCCATAAGCTTCTAAATCGTGTTGAATCGGCGTAACAAGTCCTGCTTGAATAACTCCAGGATCACTTACAAGCAAGACTGAAGAACCAATTTCTAGAGATTCCAACAACTGTGGTAGTTTTCGTGAAATTCCATTTCCCATTTCAATTCGAGTTGAACAAAAATAGCTGTATGATTCCATTGATATTCCTCCTGTTATGTAAAAATAATAATTTCTTTTATTTCTACTTTTCTACTCTTTTCCCTTTTCACACCCATTTTAACAACCCAAAAAATAAAATTAAAAAACACGTGAAACATCTTAAATATGCTCTTTTAAGAGAATTTATTAAAAATTGATTGTTGACAAAAAATACTTCGTCCTTTATAGTGATTATTAATTCGAAAGACCTAACAAACACAACTACATGTATAAACGCAATGAATGGGAGTAGTAAAAGCTTTTTCATAGATTCAGAGAGCTGCGGGTTGGTGCAACGCAGTCTATAAACGCTTTGAACTCGCCCAGGAGCAGCAAGATAGAACGGAGCGAAAATTCCCTATATTTTGACGAATAACCTACGTTATAAGGTATACGAGCAGGATTCGAAAAGAATCAACAAGAGTGGTACCGCGGTTTGCCTAAGAAGCTTATCGTCTCTTTTTTCATTCAAAATGAGAAAAGAGACGATAAGCTTTTTTGTTTTTTAAAACGTTATCCGGCCGGAATAAAAGATTGAGATATTAGAAAGCTTGATTATGGAAAAGTGGAGGTAAGTGTTATGAGAGACAACCAGAATTTACAGCGCACAATGACTTCGCGTCATATTATGATGATGGCATTAGGAGGAGCTATTGGAGCAGGTTTATTTAAAGGAAGCAGTTCAGCCATTGATATGGCAGGTCCCTCTGTCGTTATTGCATATCTTATTGGAGGCATTATCTTATTATTCATTATGCAAGGTCTTGCTGAGATGGCGGTTCAAAACAATAAAGCAAGAACATTTCGCGATCTTGTTCAGTCTCATTTAGGCAAATATCCCGCTTATTTCTTAGACTGGATTTATTGGAAGATGTGGGTGCTAAACATTGCAGCTGAAGCTGTAGTTTCCGCAATATTCTTACAATATTGGTTTCCACAATATCCAATTTGGTTTTTAACATTACTTGTTTCTGTACTAGTCACTGTTGTGAATCTACTTTCTGTAAAAGTTTTTGCAGAAACAGAGTATTGGTTAGCTTTGATTAAAATTAGCGTTATTATTTTGTTTATCTTAGCAGGTGTATTGCTTTTATTCGTATCATTTGGCAGTCATGAAGCAGTTGGATTTTCAAATTTAACAGAGCATGATGGATTTTTCCCGAATGGTTCTGTTGGCTTAATTACAGCAATGCTTGTTGTCATTTATTCTTACGGAGGAACAGAGATTATCGGCGTTACTTTAGCAGAAACCAAAAATCCTGAGAAAGTGGTTCCAAAAGCGGTTCGTAGTACGTTAACGCGTATTATTGCCTTTTACATTTTTCCATTCTTTATTATCGTAAGCTTGATTCCTTGGAATGAAGTAAATGGCGTTCAAGAAAGTCCGTTTGTAATGGTATTTAAAATGATTGGAATTCCTGGTGCAGATCATATTATGAATGCGGTCATTTTACTTGCTATTATTTCCTCTATGAATTCGGGGTTATACGGTTCATCTCGCGTTCTATATACACAAGCTGTTGATGGTCGCCTTCCAAAAGTATTTGCTAAACTATCAAAAAGAAAAGTTCCTGTTTATGCAATTTTAACATGTACCTCTTCTTTGTATGTAGGAGTGATCATTTCACTTGTTGCAGGAAGTAAAACATTTGATTACTTAATGGGCTCTTTAGGATATACTGTTCTATTTATTTGGTTAATCATTGGTCTTGCTCATGTGAAGTCACGCAGGAATTCATTTGAAGTTAACTCTTATCATGTGAAGTGGTTTCCTTACACAACGTGGTTTGCGATTATTGCTTTGCTTTTAATCTTAGTTGGCGTTATTTTTACAACTTCTTTTATTATTACAAGTATCACCCTTGCTATCTATCTTTTGATTACTTTAACGTATTTTTTCAAACGACATCAAATTCAATAAGGTATTGTTAAAGTTTTGCTTCATATAATTATTAATTAAATAGACCGTTCTTTATAACTAGCAAAAAAACGTGGTGTTTATGTCCATGCTTTTTTGCTAGTTTTTTAACCATTGATAAGCAGCTATTCCATAGAAAAGGAAAAGCCCGCTTCCTATCCCCCATATGCTGATGCTTATGACTTGCCACAGCACAATATTTTCTTTTCTCGCACCTGCTGCCACAGATACTAGTGCACTAATATGATTAGCTCCAACAATTGGGCCTAAAAGCGCTAGACCAGGTACCCCATACTTATCAAAGTAATGTCTTGCTTTTGCAAACCGTCTGTTTATAGAAGGATAACGGTCATGTTGATTTAATTTATCCTTGATAAGAGTAACAATCAGGACAAGGAGTAACACGGAGATGATATTTCCTCCAATACCTAAAAATGTGGTTAGAATGAATGGTAACTTTAACAAAACGCCTAAAGGTACTGCTACATGAGCTTCAAGAAATGGAATAAATCCAATCACAAAAATCATCATAAATTGATACATTAACTCCATTTCTTTGATTCTATACAAAATTTCTTCAACCAATCGATTTCCTCCGTCCTGCCTTTTTAATAGGTAAATCTTACAGTTTTCAGTATAAAAGGTGACTTGAGGAGAGGTTCAAGCCATTTTCACCAAAAAAAGAAGTTCATTTTTTGAACTTCTTTTTCTTGCTAAAAACTTAATCGACCTATTTTATTACATTCTTGGGCAAACCATAGCGCCCCATCAGACCCTAGGATAATACCATGTGGTTCAGCACTTTTTGTTGGAAGTTGATATTCTTTAAACTCCCCTTCCGTTGTAATGCGCCCAATTTGGTCTCTTCCCCACTCTGTAAACCATAAGGCATCATCAGGACCCGTTACAATGCCGTGTGGACGAGCATGTGATGTAGGAATTTTATATTCTGAAATTTCTCCATTAAGGGTGATGCGTCCAATTTGATTCGCATTGATTTCAACAAACCACAGGGCATCATCAGGCCCTCCTGTTATACCAACAGGACCGGCGTTTTCTGTCGGTAAATCAAATAGTGTCATATTCCCTGCTACCGTAATTCTTCCAATCTGGTTACTCTGGTTTAACGTAAACCAGAGTGCCCCATCAGCCCCACCTACGATATAAGACGGAAAAGCAGCCCCAGTAGGTAAGTTATATTCAGTAATCTCTCCTGAAGAGGCAATTTTCCCAATCCGGTTCCCTTTTGTTTCTGTAAACCATACATCACCATCAGGTCCTTTTGTAATGCCAAATGGAGCTGAATCTTCGTGTGGAAGAGAATATTCTTTTATCTCTCCTTCAGATGTTAAGCGCCCAATTTTATTTCCCCGATTTTCTGTAAACCATAGTTCATCATTATATGATGACGTAATAAGCAATACACCTGCATCAGCGGTCGGAACTTTTGTATACGTAAGCTGTCCATCTAGCGTAATCTGTCCAATACTGTTTGCTTTATGCTGCGTAAACCACAACGCTCCATCCGTCCCTACCGTAATTCCATAAGGACCTGATTTTTCGAGTGAAAGGTTGTACTCTTTATATCTCATCTTCATAAGGAATCCTCCTTTTTATGTATAGCTTCTTACATGCTTCTTCATAAAAGGAAAGAATTCCTGTACGAAACAATGCTTCACCCAAGTTTTTTCTTTTCAAACCGCCCTAGCGAAAATAAAGAAAGGTCTTGCTCAGTCTCTCCTTTTGTTATGAGCTCGCTTAGCGCTTTCCCAATGGCGCTGCTGAATTTAAATCCATGTCCAGAAAATCCAGCAGCAATTGCAACGTTTGGATAGTTCGGATGAGAGCCCACAATAAAATCTTCATCAGGGGTCATCGTATATAGGCACGTTTTGCCATACTTTAAGCTTGGTTCCTGCACAATAAACTGTTTTAAAAAGTTCGTTAAATCTTGCTCATCTTCCTTATATGTAGAAAATTCTTTTAATGGATCATTAGGGTCTACAGGATGTCCTGTATCATGGCGACCTACTTTTAACCCCGCCCCGTTAATACTCGGAAAACCGTAATACATGCCTTCTTCTGTCTCAAAACCAAAGGCTGGGAACTCTCTTTCGTTATATATTTCCTCATCACTATTAAACCAAGCAAATGTTTTGCGAATTGGCTGTAGCGGTAAGTCTAAATGAAGCATAGAAAGCAGCTCATTTGAATAAGCTCCCCCTGAAACAATAAGAGATTCAGAAGTAAACGTTTCATTATCCGTTTCTACTGTCACCCTCTCCTCACATACTGTAAGATTTATCACTTTGCGATATGGCAAAAGAGTCGCTCCTTCCTCCTCTGCAAGCTTACGATATGCTTCAATACATCTCTCACTATGAAGAACGCCTGACGTTGGCTCGAAGCATCCTGTTAAATGTTCATTAACTGAAATGCCTTTCCACTTTTCATTTACTTCTTTAGCTGTCATAACGGTTAGTGGTAAATCGTAGGTTTTGGCACTTGAAATGACGTTTTGGACAAATGTCGAATCTTTCGGACCAAGTGTTAAGACACCTGTTTTTGTAAATAAAATTTGTCCCCATTCTTTTTCAAGTTCAGCCCACAGCTTTTTAGATTGTAATAACAGGGGTACGTATTTTTCTCCTTCACCATACGCATAGCGAATAATCCTCGTTTCTCCGTGATGACTTCCCTCTGTGTGTGGAGGATCGAATGCATCAAGCAATAATGTGTTCTTTCCGCTTTTTGCTAAATAATAGCCCGCTGCCATCCCCATAGATCCAGCTCCAATAATAATGATGTCATAATGCATGGTGATGTCCCCTTCTTTTTTATCGGTTTTTAGTTGATTATAAGATGTATGTATAGAATATTCTCTCTATTATAACAAAAAAGCAGAAGAACTAAATATTCTTCTACTTTTTTGCTATATTCTATTTTTATTTAAAGTTTTAAAATTCTTTTTGTTAACTCTTTAAATTTTTGGTCAAGTTCCTCATATTCTTTATGTCCTGGGGCTATAAAACTAAGTCTTCCTAATACTTCTTGCCTTTCCGTTTCAAGTTTTAACTTCAATTCTTCTCTATTGTCTCTTTTTCCAGGCATTTTATTGAATTTTTTTTGAATAGTTCCTTTTGTTAATATAAGGTTCGTCTCCGTTGTTTTCTCAAGAAAATAGCGATCGTGGGAAACAATAAGAAGCGTACCGTTGTAATGAGAAAGCGTCTCTTCAAGCTGTTCGCGTGATGGTAAATCAAGATGGTTTGTGGGCTCATCGAGAATAAGCACATCTTTTTCTTCTAATATATACATCATTAACTTACATTTCACCCGCTCACCCATACTCATCTTTTCGATTGGTTCCTTCCACTGTGAAGACATAAACCCTAAGTGTTTCATTAAGTTTTGAACTTCACCTCTTTCGGCAAACGTTTCTCGGTGAAAAAGTTGCTCTAGGGTTTGCGCAAGCGGCAGGTCAAATACTTCTTGTGTTAAATAACCGATATGAGCAGATGGCGATATCCATACGTCTCCTTCTGCTGATTCTCCTCCCATTATGATCTTCAGCAAGGTTGTTTTCCCACTTCCATTTTCTCCTGTAATCGCTACTTTCTCTCCGTGCTGAATCGTAAAATTCGCATTTTGGAACAGTATCTTTTTATTAAATGCTTTTGTTAACTTTTTAACTTCTAAAAAGCGTTTTCCAACTTTATGGTGAGAAGGAATAGAAAACTGAACCGCATATTCATCTTCCACACGCTCCACTTTCTTTTTATCTAACTCTTTTTCAAGCCGTTTTCTTTTAGACTTTACTTGAGAATCTGTTCTTTTCGCTTTCACACGATGATATTCTTTAAAACCTTCTTTTTTGGTGGACTCAGCATGTGCTTTCTTTGACCACGAAGAAAGTTCATCCATTTGAGATTCAATTCGTTCAATCATTTTTTGCTGTTTTTCATATTCACGCTGCTCAGCACGTCTTCTTTCTTTCCGCATTTTCATATAGCTGGAGTAATTTCCTTGGTGTTCAATAAGCTGTTCGTTTTCAATGGACCATATTTTAGTTATCACATCATCTAAAAAAGCGCGATCATGGGAAACAAGAAGAATTGTTCCTTTATACGCAGCAATTTTATTCTGTAAAATATTTAAACTTTCTTCATCAAGATGGTTTGTGGGCTCATCGAGCAATAAAAGGTCGCTCTCTTCTGCGAACCCATGTGCAAGGCGCGCTTTTAACTTTTCTCCACCGCTTAATTTTGAGAAGTCATGGAGCGGCACTCTCCATTCGGTTAAAAGTTTTCGTTGTAATGGGCGGTCATAGGTCGAAGTGTACGCTTCCTTTTCCTGTTCAACAAACACAACCTTTATATTTTTTTCGAGCCACTGAATATGGCCCTTTGTTGGCTGTATCTGCTGATGAATCAGGTTTAGTAACGTAGACTTTCCCGCTCCATTTTTACCAATAATCCCGATGACTTCCCCTTCATGAACCTTTCCATTGATTTTGTCAAACAGCTTATTTTCCGTCACTTCGTAGCTTACATTCTGCAATTTCAACATTTCTTTCATAAAATCCGTCCCTTTCTATAATGGGAGGACAAAAAAATCCTCCCAAATTAATTGGAAGGATTAGCCGTACCGATACATAGACAAATAAGCTACTGTAAAATAGCTACAGAGTTATAAAAGTGGGCAGACTAATCCTATTTTGTGTCATTTGAAATATCCGATTTCAAACTAAAAAAATAAGATTAGTTAATCATCGTCCACCCATCACTCCTTGTCATATTATTGCTATAAGTATAGCATACATTTATGAGAGATAAAACCATGTATTTACTTTTGAGTCATTAGCCGTTTTATAATGAACATGGTTACTGTTATCAGCATCTTCCTTTTTACGGTCGCTTTCTGTGATATGTTATTTCGCTTCTTTCAAACAAAGTGGAGGCGCCTTTTATTCAGAAGTATGAATTCTAAAACATTTAACCATTCTTATGATTTCTTCTTTTCATAAACTTTAAGCTTGAAAAAAAGACCGTCTGGACGGTTTTATAGAGGTGATTTTATGGCTACAAAATCTGAAGCAAAACGAATGCTCATTTTAAAAGCGGCTACAGAGTGGATAGTTGAACATGCTTTTCACAATTTAACACTTGAAGCAGTTGCTAAAAAAGCAGGAATTAGTAAAGGTGGGCTTCTTTATCATTTTCCAAGTAAAGAAGATTTATTAGTTGGCTTAACACAATCTATTTTTGAGGAATTTACAGTGTTACTGGATGAAAAAGCAGAGAAAGATCCCATTAAAAAAGGAAAATGGTCTAGAGCTTACATTGAGCTCTCAAGATGGGATCTTGAAAATAACTCAAAGCTTAATGTGGCGGTAATGGCTCAGTCGCTTTTAAATCCAGAAGCTTCTAAAACAATGGTTAAAAGCTATGAATATACTCAAGATCGGCTGTTAAACGATGGAATAGACCCTGTTATAGGAGCTATTATTCGCCTAACGATAGACGGTCTTTATTATTCACAGCTGCTCGATATTGCTCCAATTGAAAAAGAGTTAAAAAATGAAACGTTTGAAAAGTTATATGAAATGACAAAGTAAGGAGGATTGGAATGAAAGGATATATTTTTCTATCTCTATCGATTGTATGCGAGGTGTTTGGAACAAGCATGCTGAAGTTATCTAACGGGTTTACTGTTTTACTTCCTTCTTTTGGGGTTGTCCTAGGATTTGTGCTCGCTTTTTATTTTTTAGCTCTTTCTCTCAAATACATTTCACTAAGCCTTGGATATGGAATCTGGGCTGGTGCTGGTACTGGATTAACTACACTTGTTGGCATCGTCTTTTTCAAAGATGCACTTAACGTTATTACATTTATCAGTTTGGCCGTGATCATTCTAGGAGTAATTTTGTTAAACTCTTCTAGCTCTGATAAGGAAGAAGAAAAGCCATCATCAGCCTAAGATGATGGCTTTTCTAATAATATATCAACTTTTTCCTCTTCTCTCCTGTTGGTAAACAAAAGGCGTTATCTTCATCACTTTTTTAAACTGATCAATAAAATAACTCGTACTATTAAAACCCACCGCATACGCCACATTCGTCACACTAGCTTCTTCCTCTAGCAATAAGAGCAGGCTCTTTTGTACCCGATATTCCGTTATATAGCTGATTGGAGTTGTGTGTAAAATTCGTTTGAAATATCGACAGCACTCAGATCGGCTAAGTTGCCCTGATCTAGCAATATCATCTAATGTAATTTTCTCTTTGTAGTTCTCATGGATCCAGTTCAGCATCCTTTTCATACGCTCATTCTTCAGCGTATTTGTCTTAGGGTGAGTTTGTTGAAAAGCATGAGAAACTAAGTTTTTCCATAACATTGTTAACTGAGTCGTAATATCGATCTCAAAGAAAGGAGCTTTTTCATTCAATAGCTCATTAACTTTTAAAATCGATTCTATTATACTTTTCCCCCATCCTTTTGTTCTATCTATGAAAATATACGATAAATGAGGGGCTTTGACATATGGATAACCGTACGTTGTATAAAGCTCTTGAGATAAAAATAAATGCGGAAGTACATTTAAACAAATATAAACGCAGTTTGACTGTTTTTTTTCTTCTGCCATGTGTAAACAGCCGCTGTTTATAAAAAGTGCATTTCCCTCTTTAACAGCCCTTTTGTTTTCATTAATTTGAAAAATGGCTTCTCCCTTTAGGACAACAACAAGCTGAATTTCTTCATGCCAATGAAGGGGAATATAGCCGTTTATATTCTCCCTAATGGTTGTTTCGTAGCATGCAATAGGTAATGTCTCTGTACGGTGTTTTGTGATTTCTTTTAAATTTACATCAATCTGAAAACTTCTCTCTTTCAATAAGGCCACCTCAATATTGTTATACTTTTTAATCCTATATCGGTATTCCTAACCTTTTTGTTCTTTTATTATAACAATATCGTGATATGAAGATAGGAGAGATATAATGAATGAACAAAATCGAAAAATAGGGTTATTTTTAGTTATAACAGGAGCTATTTTTTGGGGAATTGGAGGAACGGTCTCTAAGAAACTTTTTCAAGAATATAGCATTGATGTGAATTGGCTTGTAGTCATTCGCTTACTTATCGCAGGATTTCTACTTTTAAGTCTTAAATGTGTGACGCAAAATCGGGGCGAAGTTTTTAAGGTGTGGAAAGATAAAAAAGTAGCCCTTCATCTTATTATCTTTGGAATCTTGGGGATGCTTGGTGTTCAATATACGTATATGGCAGCCATTGATTATGGAAATGCGGCCACCGCAACGCTGCTTCAATATTTATCACCTGTGATGATTATCGTATATCTTCTTTTACGAAAGCGTACAGTTTTTACCATGAGTGACATGATAACCGTTTTACTAGCTCTTTTAGGCTCTTTTCTTTTATTAACAAATGGATCGCTTTCTCAAATGTATGTCCCTATTCCAGCTATCGTATGGGGTGTGTTATCTGGAGTTGCCGCTGCTTTTTATACTTTATATGCAGCACCTCTTTTGAAGAAGTATGATTCTCTTGTTGTTGTAGGATGGGCAATGGTAATAGGTGGAGTTGCTTTAAACTTTATTCATCCTTTATGGGCAGCAGCATGGACATCCTTCACATTAAAAACTTATTTATATCTAGCATTTGTTATTGTGTTCGGAACAATGATCGCTTTTTGGTTTTATATTAAAAGCTTACAATCTCTCTCTCCAAAAGAAACGAGCCTTTTAGGAAGCTTAGAGCCTTTAGCAGCTGTCATCACAACCGTCTTTTGGTTAAAAGCACCGTTCGGAGCGTTTCAATGGCTTGGTGCATGTTGCATCATAGGAGTCGTGTTTATTTTAGCTTTTTGGAGCAAAACTCCTTCTAAATTAAGAAAAGGACAAAAAAAGGTTAGCTCAAAAATTAGCTAACGTAATGCTTCATCACACAAAGGCTCCTTTTAAAAGGAGCTTTCGTGTGAATCAATTACTAAATAATAATGACATTCTTCTTCTCTTTCATTAATAAATCGGTGCTCTATATCCCCCTCAAAATAAAAAGAATCTCCTTCTTTTAACTCTTCTGAGCACACACCGTTCCCTAATTCAACCCTTAATGTGCCTTTAGCTACGAATATATATTCTTTTACCCCTTTTTTATGTGAGGAAAAAGTGCCTGATTCTTTAAACGGAGGGACAACATTTAAAATAAATTCCACTCCTTTTGAAGGCAGTGATGGCGATAATAAATGTCGCTCAAATCCTGACTGTTCATCACGGTAAATAAGACGTTCTTTTTTCCTTATTGTGATCGTTCCCTTTTGTTGTTGCTCTTCAATAAGGAACGATAATGTTGTATGTAATGACTCCGCAATTTGGCAAGCTACTTGAAGCGTGGGGTTTTTTTCTTCACGCTCAATTTGTGAAAGCATGGAGACGCTCACATTACTTTGCGAAGAAAGCTCTTGAAGGGTCATCTTTTGTTTTTTTCTCATATTTTTTATATTTGTTCCAAAACCCATTTTCATCACACCTTCTACACATTTTTTTCAAAAGCAAGGGTAGAAATTAATTATACTATAGTGTAATATTTTATTCTATAGTATAAAAAAACAGATAGGAAGTGTTGTTATGATCGAGACTTTTTTATCTTTTCTTCCCCTTTTTAGTATCTTGTCGCTTCTTTTCTTTTTCAAAAAGTCTTCTATTTTCACAGGAATGTTCACTCTTATTCTAACAGCTCTGCTTGCCCATTCTCCATTCTTTCATAAGAGTACAACAGCGTTACTACATCCTATGGTTAAAACTTCTTTTACAACCTTTATGATTCTCTATATTTTATTCTTTGGTATTTTACTTTTTCATCTCATGGAAAAAGCGGGAGCTATTAAAAAAATCGCATCCTTTATCTCTCTATCAACAAACGACCGAATTTACCAAGTATTGATTTTATCACTAGGACTATCTCCTCTAATAGAATCTGTTAGCGGGTTTGGTCTAGCTATTATTGTGATAGCCCCTATTCTTCTTGCTTTAGGTTTTAATGGTATTCAAGCTGCTCTCCTATCTTTAATTAGCTTATGCGCAATACCTTGGGGAACACTAGCTTTAGGAACGATTATCGGTGCTGAGCTAAGCAATGTTGATTTAGATATGCTTGGTGTAGGAAGTGCCTTGATGTCTTTTCCCCTTTATATCTATTTTGCTATCTTAGTATGTACAATTGCCGCCGGAAAAAGGGAAGTTCTAAAAAGACTACCCGAAATTATTTTTGTCAGCTTAGTTCTCAGCAGTAGTATTTTATTATGCAATAAGTATATAAGTGTTGAACTTGCAGGCTTATTCGGCTCACTTATTACAATAATTGTTGTGTTTACACTCATTAAAATACGAAATAAAACACCTGATATTTCTTCTACAGAAAAGTTAACATTCATTAAAAATATAAGCCCTTATCTTTTATTAACGTTTGTTCTTCTCACTTCTAGAATGATTCCTAGTTTTAAAGAAAATTTAAATAATACCTTTAATATTAAAATGGAAAACTACGATTTCGAGCTTCCATTGTTATATTCTCCCGGTTTCTTTCTTATTTTAAGTTGTATTTTCGCAACCATTCTTTTTAAACTCTCTATACCAAACATCCTAGATAGTTTAAAATTAAGTGTTCAAAAATGCTTTCCAGTTATTCTTACAACATTTTTATTTATCTTCATTGCAGAAATCATGGCCACATCCGGAATGATCCATATTCTTTCAAACTTTGCTGCTTATTCATTTGGAGCATATTTCATTTACCTTTCTCCTTTTATTGGAGCTGTCGGCGGGTTTCTAACAGGAAGTAATACAGCTTCAAATACAATGTTTATTAAGCTTCAAACCCAAACAGCTGCTGAAATTGGATCCACACCTCTTTTAGCAGCCTGTACTCAAAATGTAAGTTCTTCAATGATTACTATGATTAACCCATCTAGAGTTACGTTAAGCACTTCTGTATGTAAAGTTGAAAAACATGAGAATATCATTCAAAAGAAAATGATTTTCATAGTAGCGGGAACGCTAAGTGTTTTAGCTCTTGAAATTTTTCTTTTCTCACTGTGTGTTTGAAAATTCATAGTGAGCTGAATATACAAGCGCTACAGTTTAAGGGATAAGCGAAAAAACCTGCTTGTAAGCAAAGGTGCAGGTTTTTTGAAAGCTATTTTGTTTCGATTCCCATAGAAATATATTTTTTAATGCTCAAGCAATGGGCGTACCGTTTTTCACAGGTTGCTCTGGCTTTAATAAAACAACATCACCTTCCTCAGGTACGCCACCTATAACAAGTACCTCTGATTTAAAACCAGCAATGCGCATAGGAGGAAAATTAACAACAGCAATTACTTGTTGATTTATTAGCGTTTCTGGTTCGTATCTTTTTGTAATTTGAGCTGAAGAGCGTTTAATTCCTATTTCACCAAAATCAATTTCTAATTTAATTGCTGGCTTTCGAGCTTCTAGAAATGGTTCTGCTTTAATAACCGTACCAACACGAATATCTAAGTTTGAAAAATCTTCGATTGTTGCCATTATTATTCCTCCAAGGTTTAGTTTGTTTTTGTAGATTTAACAGAGTATTCCGGATATTTATGAGATAGTAAAGTGAAAGACTACCCTTTCACTAGCTTTCTTTTTTATTTATTGATAATATCTAATATTTTATATTTGTTTGTTGTAAATAGGATATAGTTCTGTTTCACTGTTTTAATGACCATTCGATCTGTTGTTCCGTATGGCATTCCAATACGTACTGCTTGTTTTTCTTTCCCACCATATGTCTCATCTTCCGTTACTTCTATAATGTCTTCTAGCGGAATATGAATTGTAGCTAATCCCCATTGAATAACGAATTCTTTCTCTCTCTTTTCGACGTTCATGCCTACTGTAATCAACAGACCCTCATTTCCTTATAATTACATTTTAACATATAAAGAGAAAATTTAAAAAAGGAAGGCTAGAAGGAAATGGTTTTAAGACCTTCTTTCTCTCATAAACCTAACGAATAATGAAAAAGATGAACATCAAACTTAGCTTTAATACAAAAAAAGACGTTCAAGATAATATTGAACGTCTTTTTTATTTAATACGCAGCTTCTACTCTACTTGGTTCTTGTAAGCAATCTGAAAGAAGACGATAAGCAACAGTACTTTTCTTATATTGCTTAAAAACGTCTACATGATCGTTATAGCGATAAACTAGAAATTTAACATCCTTGCTTCCTTTTTTCATCTCAATCACAAGAGGCGTACCGTTTGTTTTAGGAAAGAGATCATAGCGATTTAAAAAAACGGCTTCGTTAAACGAGCGAAGAACCTCATTTTTGTCTTGCCCTTCTATTTGACTTTCCCCTACACGAATTGTCACATCTTTTTCTTCAAGCTTTGGATGAAGCTCGAACTTTCCTACAAGCCGTTCTGCAACAAAGTTTGGCGGACATGCAATTATTATTTTAACTAAACTAATTACAACTAATGAAATTATAAAAAACCAGGTCACACTAATCATCTCCATTATACTTCAATTACTCATGATATTTACCTCTTTTATCTTATCATACAAGTATCCTTTTATCTTTGTCATATTCGTGACATCTCTGCCCTTTTCTCCTTAAAAATAATAGTCATTTGCAATAAAAAAATTAATTTTTCATAAAAATAAAAGATGAAAAATATACCAATATATAGTAATCTCTTAATAAGACATTCAAAGGAGAAAAAGATGATTGAACTAAGGGGAAAGTACAACAAAGCAAAAGTATTTACTACGAACTTAGACAACAAAGCAAGAGAACAAATTATAGAACTTTGTGATCAGGAATTTGTGAAAGATAATAAAATTCGCATTATGCCTGATACTCATGCAGGTGCTGGATGCACAATTGGAACAACAATGACAATTGGAGATAAAATTGTTCCTAATTTAGTTGGGGTTGACATTGGTTGTGGAATGGCCGTTGCCAAGTTGAATGTAACAGCAGAGCAAATATCTTATGATCAATTAGATGAAGTGGTCCGCAAGCACGTTCCAAGCGGCTTTGCGATGCGTCATAACCCACACGCTTTATCAAATGTGATTCCATATGATGAAGTACGAGCTCCGATTAATGTTCATCGAGCAAAATACAGCATCGGAACGTTAGGCGGAGGTAATCATTTTATTGAGCTGAACCAAAGTAAACATGGTGATGTTTATCTTGTAATTCACTCTGGCTCCCGCAATCTCGGAAGACAAATCGCCGATCACTATCAAAATCTAGCATATGAAAGATTAACAGATTTAAGCGAACAGAAAAGAGAGCTTGTTGAGAAACTAAAAGAAGAAGGCAGATATGCTGAAATTCAAGATGCTTTAAAATCAGTCGCGACCCCAAACATAAAAAAAGCACTCGCTTACCTAGAAGGTCAAGGATTTGAAGATTATATGCATGATATGAAGATTGCCCAAAACTATGCTCTTTACAACCGTCGCGCTATGATTGAGGAGATCGTTCATTATATGAAGTGGAACATCAACGAGCGATTCGATACGATTCATAACTATATTGATATGGACAATAGGATTCTCAGAAAAGGAGCGATTTCCGCTCAAAGGGATGAAAAAGTAATTGTGCCAATGAATATGCGTGACGGAAGTATACTTGCGTATGGAAAAGGAAATCCAGACTGGAACTACTCTGGTCCTCACGGCGCTGGAAGACTGATGTCGCGTACGGAAGCAAAACAAGTCGTGCCTTTTGAAGACTATAAATCAACAATGAAGGATGTATGGTCAACATCTGTTGCGGAATCTACGCTAGATGAAAGTCCAATGGCATATAAGTCCATGGAAGAAATTATCGAGCATACAAAAGACTCGCTTACCATTGAAGAAGTAATTAAACCGCTTTATAATTTTAAAGCGCATTAAATAATAAACATCCAAAAAAGGAGACTAGAATTCTAGTCTCCTTTTTCTTCTCTAATTCATATACGTCCCACCGTTAATATTAATAGTCTCCCCTGTAATAAAATCAGCCATATCTGAAACTAGAAACAATACGCTATCTGCCACATTTTGCGGTTTCCCTAATTTTCGAAGTGGAATGCGCCCTGTTACAGATTGACGATATTCCTCTGTCCATTGACTGCTCATATCTGTCTCAACAGGACCTGGACATACGGCATTAACATAAATATTGTACGGCGACATTTCTAACGCAAGGTGCATCGTTAAATAGTTTACCGCTGCTTTGGACGCTCCGTAAGACGGTGCCGCATTTTTATGCGCTGTTTTTGCCGTTGTCGAGCTAACGTTTACAATTTTTCCTCCGTTTTGTTTAATCATATGAGGTAAAACCTCTTTGCAGAAATAGAGTGTACCATTTAAGTTTACGTCAAGCACTCGCTTCCAATCTTCAAGTTCCATTTCGAGCGTAGATGTTCTTATATTCATCCCTGCATTATTGACTAAAATATCTATTCGACCAAACGTATGAATAGCTACTTCGACAACTTCACGAGCTACATGTGGATCTGCTACGTCTCCCGCTTTTACAATACACTCTCTTCCTAATGTTCGGATTTCATCGGCCAAATTCTCAAGAAGTTCAACATTTGTTCCATGAATAATAAGAGAAGCTCCTTGTTTAGCAAGCGTTAAAGCAATGGACTTCCCAATTCCACGACTCGCTCCTGTTACAATCGCTATCTTATTTTCTAGCAGCATTGCAAGTTCCTCCACTTATCGTTTAATTTCTTCTTCAGTAAGTTGAACATACTTGATCGTTTGCCTAAAATACGTAAACGCAATATGAAGGTTTCCATCACTACCTTGCTTAATCGATGGATAAGAATATTCTCTGTTAAGCTTATCCTTTGAATTATTCGTCATCGCATAGCCATCTCCAATTTCAATATCTTTCACAAAAGGCCACGACACACCGTTGTCTTCTGAAATGGCAACCGTCATCGGAGCACGAGGGGCTCCCCAGAACGCTTCTCTCTCTCCACTATCCTCTACCGCTTCTGCTACTACATTTTCTTCATTTTCTTCATCCTCAATATCGTCGTAAAGAGATGCTCTTCGTTCAGTGCAATTTTCGGCATTCATCTTGTTGAAAACAAGTGCTAAATGGCCATTCGCTAATTTTGTAAACTGAATTGAAGAATTGTTGTTTGGTAGTTCTGTTGGCTTAGGATCACTCCATGTTTTTCCATTATCAGTTGAATAGCTGCTGTAAATATAATCTGCCCATCTACTCCGGAATAGGGCTAAAAGCGTTCCATCATCAAGCTTCTCAATATTCATATGAACACACCCTGTACTGTTTGGTACTTCATATTCTTCCCATGTGTTCCCTTCATCTTTTGAAATTTTCACAGCACTTGTATCTCTATGCCCTGTCCACTTCCTCCCTTTCGTTGTATGACAATAAAACACAGGAAGAAGCCATTCACCATTATCCAACACAACAATTGGCTGACGAATAAACGTCCCTTCTTGATCAAATAGCGTTTTAATAGGCCCAAACGAATGCCCATTATCTTCTGAGATGCGGTAGCGTACAATAGCTGTATCTTGATTTCCTGACTTTTGTGCTGTATACAATAACCATACCTTCTCGTCTGGAGCTTTGAATAACACAGGATTTTGTTCTGAACGAGTTGGATCATCTGATACTTTAACTGCTTTGCTCCATGAACTTTCTCCTTTTTTTAACCGAGACATATAAATATGAATGTCTGGAATTCCTTCTTGCGTTCCTGCAAACCATGTGCATAGTAGATCTCCATTGTCTAAAACAAGCAAGTTTGCTGCGTGATTTTGAATGCAATCAGAAGGTAAATATGCTTCTGTTCTTTTTAATCCTTCTGTTACTTCTTTTAATTTTCCATCTGAAATAATGGCTGTTTGATTGCTCATATTTTAACACTCCTTTTGATTTGTTTACACTTTTGCATCTTTAAATTCTGAACTTTCAGATATCTTTTGTTTTTTATTTCCTCTGATATAGCGATCAATCACCATCACAATAAATGGTGTGATAACAGCAATATACATATTATCAATGCCGTATGGATCTCCAAGTAAGTACCATACGGAAGTTAATACACCTGACAAACCAAGTCCAATCGTTGCCCCTCGATTTGTACTGAAGAAAGGGAGATAAAATCCCATAGCAGCTACCACAGCAATAGATGTTCTTAATGCACGTGTGAAAAATGACAAGCTTAGCAATTCTGGAGCTAATACAACCCCAATTAAAGGTACAAAACCAACCGCAATAGAAGCAATACGCGTCACTTTCATAAGTTTTTCAGGAGATGGTTTTGCTTTTGGAGCATAAAAGTCATCGATAATTAACGTTGTTGTTGCAAGCGCAACAGTTGATACTCCTACAAAAATAGAAGCGACTAAAGATGTTGCTACAATAGCTGTTAAGACAGGATTCATATGTTCTAAAAATACTGGAAAAGCATAGATAGGGTCAATATTCGGATACAAATAGCGGGCACAAACTCCGATAATCCCAATCGCAATCGCTAATGGTAAGCATAACAAGGCAGCATACAAACTTGATCTTTTCGCTTCTTTTGCACTTTTGGATGAAGTGATCGCTTGAATGATAAACTGTGTGGAAAAAATAGCACCCATATTTCCAATAAGCCAAGCAAAAATCGTTGCACCACCAATTGTTCCATCCCATGTAAAATAGTGTGTTGGAAGCTCTGCTGCTACAGGCTTAAATCCACCGCATAAGTAAATGGCTACCCCTACTGTGATCATGATTCCCGCATATTTAACGAGCGAGTGTAGAATGGTAACCCATGCTACACCTTTCATTCCTCCAAAAGTGAAATAAAAGGTACTGACAACTGCTGTAATAATAGCGCAAGTCATAAGCGGTAATCCTAATATAGAAGCAATAGCTGCTGAACCGCTTAAATAGTTTCCTAGATTTACAAGAAGAAGGGCTATAATCATAATAATGGATACTACCATTTTTGTTGACTTTCCAAACTTTTGTTCAATAATTCCTGAAATTGTATACTTTCCAGTTCCGTAAAATTTATTTACAAGAAAGAAAGAAAAAAGGAAAAAGGCAATTGTTACAGTAATCAGTGACCAAGAAGAAGCAATTCCATTTGTAAATGATGATTCTGCCGTCCCTACTGTAGACTTTGTTCCAATGAACTCTGACATTAATAGAATTCCAACAACAATCGCTGGCAGTGATTTTGCTGCATTGTTGAATTCAGCACTCGATTTACTTCTCAGCCTCATTGTTAGCCATGTTGTAAATAATATATATACGACAATAACTACTAGTACAAAAGTTAAACTCCCCGGATTTAACGTTTCCATCCTCCGCATCCCCCTATAAGGATCTTTCCTCGCTTTTAGATCCTTGTTTTATAAATCACTTCGCAATTCTGCCTATCCCACAAAAGATAACGCTTACATATATAATTCTAAAGGAGAAGGCCTTAAAAACCTTCACTTCCTTATGTTATTTCATTGCTTCTTTTGGAGCTAATTCCGCTGCTGAAGCAATAGCTGTCAGCATACTACGTTCATCAACAACCCCAGTTCCTGCAATGTCAAAAGCTGTCCCATGATCAACTGACGTTCGGATAATTCCCCCGTTTAACCCAACTGTAATATTAACTCCTTCTTCAAGTCCTAACACTTTGATCGGCACATGCCCCTGATCATGATAGCAAGCAATAACAATATCAAAATCTCCTCGAACCGCTCGGAAAAAGAGTGTATCAGCCGGATATGGTCCTGTAACATTCATTCCTTCGTTCACTGCTTTTTCAATAGCAGGAACAAGCTTTTCTTCCTCTTCTCCTTCACCAAAGAGGCCATTTTCTCCAGCATGAGGATTAATCCCGCAAACAGCGATCTTTGGAGCACTGTACCCAGCTCTGCGTAATGTTTCATGCGCTAATTTCACCACTGTGTACGTTCTTTCCGGGTTAATTAAATCAATCGCTTTTCTTAATCCAACGTGAGTTGTAAGGTGAATCACTTTTAATTTTGGGGATGACAACATCATGGAGTAGCTTTTTGTATCTGTCAGTTCTGCCAAAATTTCAGTGTGACCAGGATACGAATAACCACCTTTATGAAGCGCTTCTTTATTTAACGGTGCTGTGCAGATGGCGTGAATCGCTTTCTCTTTGGCTAGATGAATGGCTTTTTCAATAAATTTGAATGCAGCGCTTCCTGCCTCAGGTGAAACTTTCCCGAATGGTAAGTTCTCTGGAAGAAGATCAAGACTAAGGCAATTTATCACACCATGAATAAATTTCCCTTCCTTAACATCGTGAATCTCACGTATCTCTGCAGAAGACTCCAGCAACCCTGCGGCTCTTTTCAATATTTTTGCATCGCCAATAACAACCGGGTCACACATTTCATAAACAGAAGAATGAGCAAGTGCTTTAACGATAACTTCAGGTCCTACCCCTGCTCCATCTCCCATCGTAATTCCAATAATAGGTTTCATAATAGCCTCCTCAAGCTTCAAATTTTAAACCGTTTTATGATTTAAAACATCTAAACGATCGCTTTTTTTCCTTGCAGTTTATAAAGTGATTTCACCATTGCTAGTTCAGTTCCAAAGCTTCCTGCTTTTGTAACAGCAAAAATCTCTTGATTATCAAGCTTGCCGAGTGGAATCCCAGCTTCCACCTCATCAATAAGCTGAAAGGAGTTTGCGTTTAACCTTTCTAATACTTGCTGAGCTGTATCTCCTCCTGTAAGAAAGAGGTTCTTAAGATCGTAAACTTCTATAAGTTTACGCGAAACGTCTCCAAGCATAGCTGAAATTTTGTTGCTTAACCTAACAGCACTATAACCGTATTTCCTTCCCATTTCTTGTGTTTCTTTCACTTTTGCAGACGAGAACAATGCAACATTTTTCCCGCATTTAAAAGCTTCGCCAGCTTCAGTTAGAATGCGATGAATTTCTTTTCTCAATCCTTCCTTTGTCTCTAGAATATTTTTTGGATTTATTTCTAACCCTACTGTGTTTGTTCTAGCTTGGAGTGTGTGAAGCTGGTTTCTACCAACTTTACTTACGCTTCCTACAACGAATAAAACTGGATTCTCATTATAAGTAAGCTGAAGCTGCTCTCTTTTTTTTTGTAATCCGTAAAGAGGTGGCAAGTAGTTAATAAGCCCTGTTGATCCGACCCATACAACAGAAAGATCTGTTTGAGCAACGGCTGTGACAAGAGAGTTTAAATCTCTTTCTTCAATAGCATCAACTGTTATATATGAAATTCCTTGTTCTTTAAATTGAGCAAGCTTCTTACACACATTTTCACGGCCGATCCGCAAGTCTTTATAAAAAAGGTGACCAACCTTTCGTTTGGCTTGTTGTTCAATTAAATGTGCAATTTCCGACTCTCTTACAGGAGTTTTAGGATCATTCGCTACTTCTGTTTCGTGAAGCTCCTTTTGATGAAGAAAGTGAATACCATCTACAACTTGACGTCCTGCTTTAGGAAAAGCAGGTGAAATTAACACAAAATCAGGACGAAAAACATCCGCAACAGCATTGATTTCTTGCCCTACGTTCCCTCTCATTGTGGAATCAATTTTTTTGTATACAATATCAAACGGTTGCTTTTGAACCCACTTTGCTACTTTTTTCACTCTTTTATAGGCTTCATTTTCAGCTAAAGCACGACTATCTGTATTAAAGATAACAGCTTGATTTTCTTGAACTTTTTCATGATATTTTTGTAAAACAACAGATACATCAAGCCCATATCGGACTAGCTGACCTCCGCAATCACTTGCTCCAGTTAAATCATCAGAAATTACGGATATTCTCATCAATCATCATCACCTTTACTTTAAACAAGTAGCTTGCGGTAAATCGTTTCCATATCTTCTAAGCTTAGCTCTTTTGGATTGTTATTTAAAAGACGCGTTACTTTTGAAGCCGAAACCGCTAATGAAGAAACGTCTTCTTCCGTTACTCCATACTCTTTAAGATTTTGTGGAATTTCTAACAGGTTAGTCCATTCCACAATTTTTTCAACCACTTTTTCTGCTGCTTCTCTTACGGTTAACTCTCTTGTGTCAATTCCCATTGGTTCAGCTACTAGAGAGAGACGTTCTTCAATTGCTTCCATATTAAATTTCATGACGTGTGGAAGGAGCATAGAGTTCGCAACACCGTGTGGAATTTTAAATTTGCCTCCTAACGGATAAGCTAGGGCATGAACTGCTGCTGTTCCTGCGCTTGTTAAAGCCATTCCTCCGTACATTGAACCAAGAAGCATTTTCTCACGCGCTTCAATAGAAGAACCATTTTGATATGCTTCAACAATGCTAGCTGAGATAAGACGAATAGATTCAAGTGCTACCATGTCACTAATTAGATTTGCTTTATTTGAGATAAATGACTCAAGCGAATGTGTGAACGCATCCATCCCTGTTGCAGCCGTAATTGGCCGAGGCAAACTAAGCGTTAAAATAGGATCAAGAAAAACAAGGTTCGGAAGAAGATGCTTACTGACTACACCTATCTTTAGTTCTTCATCAGGAATAGTTACAATGGCATTTGGCGTTACTTCAGAACCTGTTCCTGAAGTGGACGGAATTAAAAATGTTGGAATTCCTGGTTTCTTCACTAAATCCGTTCCTAATATATCTTTAAGGGATTGTTTATTTGTTGCTAGAACAGAGAGGATTTTAACTGCATCAAGAACGCTTCCTCCCCCAAGACCAATTAATAAATCATATTGTTGATGTTTTATAGATTCGAAAACGTCTTCGATATTTTGAAGCGTAGGTTCTGGAAGAACGTCAATGTTTATATCTGATTCGATCCCATGTTTGGCTAAGTCATTCTTCACTTGCTCAACAAAACCCAAGCGTTTCATCGTTGGCTGTGTCACAATTAACGCTCTGTGAAGCTCTCTATCTAAAAGATGAAGATAATCTCCTATATTTTTGAGACTATCAGCGCCGGAAATAATATGATCAGCTGTTTGAAATTGATATAAGTTTGTCATCTACTCGCCCTCTTTCTCTTCTATCATTCACTTACACTTTGTTTTTTATAGCCCTCAACCATCTTCTGAATATGAGCAAGTTCCATTCCTGAAATCGGTTGAACAGGGAACTTCGGTGGTCCGACCGGAAGGCCAGAAAGTTCTACAGCCTTTTTTAAAGCTGCTGGTAATGTCCCATATTGAAAGGTATCACGTAAAGGCTGTAACTTTTGTTGAGCTTCCTCTGCTTTGTCGACATTACCTTGGGACCACTTGTTGTAAATATCAACAACTATTTCGGGTATCATATTTGCGGTTGCTGCTATTGCTCCAACTCCGCCTTCTTGTAACGTTTTGAGAATAAGAGAATCTGTACCTGCTAATACGCTAAAGTCTTTTTCCTTTGTTTCATAAATGTACTGTTTAATATTTTCGAAGTTTCCACTGCTATCTTTAATTCCGATAATATTGTCAACCTTAGCTAAAGTTGCCACTGTTTGCGGATCTAAGCTCATCCCTGTTTTTGAAGGAATGTTATATAAAAGAATAGGTAGAGAAGTTGAAGAGGCTATTTTTTGAAAATGAACCATTACCTCTTCTTGCGTTGGAGTAACAAAGTAAGGGGTAATGATAGAAATAGCATCAACTCCTAACCTCTCCATCTTGTTAGATAAAGAAATCACTTCTTCTGTGCTATTCCCTCCTGTCCCTACAATAACAGGAACTCTTCCATTTACTTCTTCTACAAGCACTTCAGCAATTTTCAATTTCTCTTCTTCTGTTAATAAATGAAATTCACCGTTTGTACCTAAAGCAAAGAGCCCGTGTACTCCTGCATCAATAAGCGAGTTTGCTAGCTGACGCAATACAGGTTCATTAACTTTCTGTTGAACTGTTAAGGGGGTTAGTAACGCCGGAATGATGCCTTTTACTTTCATTTTGATTTCCTCCTTTATCAAAAACAAGCTTCATTGTTTACTTTTGAAACATAAAGTGTTTTTAACTATGTAAAGCGTTTACAATATCCATTGTATTACCTTGTGTTTAATTTATCAACATTTAAATTGTAATTATTCAAAAAATAACGGAAATTGTTTAAAAATAAAACAGTCGCCTTTATTAAAAAGACAACTGTTTTATTCACTTCAACTTTCGCCATAGGGTTGTGCGGTTGATTCCAAGTCTCTGAGCCGTTTTCGTTTGGTTCATTCCTTCTTCTCTCCATACTTTTCGGATAATTTTCCGCTCAATTTCTTCTAATGTGCCGTTCAAGTCTATGTGAGCTGAAATTTCAGCTCTTTCTTTTATCACAGTAGCTCTCTTCACGTCTTTGTATTCTAGAAATGGGCCGTTGGCAAGGACCATACTCTCCTGAATAAAACGCTTCAGTTCATTTAAGTTACCGTTCCATTTCAAACGCTTCAATTCTTCGACTGCCTGGGGACGAATACCAACAATTTGTTTTCCAAGCTTTATATTTAACTCTCCAATAAGCAAAAGAGTCAAGCTTTCAATATCTTCCGTGCGATCACGTAAGGAGGGAAGAGAAAGGATCGTTCCGGCCAAAGCATAGTACAATGGCGGGTATAACTTCTCAATTTCTAGCAAGTATTTTGGGTCTTGCTGAGATGAAGAAAGAAAACGACATGCTTGGGCCTCATTATTCAAATAAAAAGCGAGCTTTTTTTGAAGTGAAAAAGGAAGATGTTCTACATTTTTCAAGAAAATGCTACCATGAATATGATTAGAGAAAAAGTGCTGCGGACTTTCCGTGCTTAATAACTCTTCCCATTGATCAGTATCCACAACATTGCAATCAATAACAACAAGCGGATACTGACGTCTACTACTATTAAAGTGAATGTACCGCGCAAGTCTGCTTTTTCCTGTTCCTTCTTCACCACTGATCCATACGGATACATCTGTATTGGCACACATTTCAGCATTTGCGATAGCTTCCTTCATTACGTTGCTTTTTGTCGCTATTCCACCTAAGCTATTTTTTGTTATATATTCAGTTGAAGGTGAAACAACAGATATCCCACTTGCCTGCCTTTCATCTAGAAGTCCCTTCGTTATTCGAAAAACAAAAAGCTCTGAACTTTCATTTCGAAGTTTGTTCCCTGTGATGTTCCACAAAGATCCGTTTATCTGCAACATCGTTTTGAATGTTCCTTGTGTTGAAACATAACGGATGGCTTCCTTTATATTGAACTTTTTCTCGAGTTCATTCCCAATCTTTTCTGCGAAAGAAGGATTAGAAAACAGAGAATCTCCGTTTATATCATATACAGCAATTGCTTCTTGCTCTTCTTGTAGAAGCTGATGCGAGATTAAATATTTTTTGTGCAAAGAGGAGAGAAAACGATAACTTCTTTTCGCTTGTTGAAACGATTTTAATACACTCTCTTTTCCAGACGTTAATAAAATTCCGTTTAGCCCCAATTCCTCTGCTTTCTTTGTTGTACTAGCATCACCGATAATATTTTCATAGCCCTTTTGCTGTAAATTGATTAAAATAGGCTGAATTTCATCTTCTTCTGTTATCTTGAAAGAAGAAATATCAATATCTAGGATTTCACAAATGGTAGCAGCTCCTTCTGAAATAGGAGAAAACCCTACAATAGCTGTTTTACCAGGGTAACCTTTAACAAGAGTTAAAACACGAAGCATATCGTAGCCTGAAACTTCTATTTCAACAACAGGAATCGAAACTTTTCTTTCGATAAGCCCTGCTGTTCCACCGCGACTAATAATTACATCTACACCGTGATCACAGGCTTTTTTCGCAAGTGATAACCCTTCCTCTAAATCTCCAATCTCTACTTGAATCTCAAAGTCTTCCTGCTCTCCTAAACTTATCATTAACTCTTTTAGCCCTGTATAAGGTGCAATGGCCATTACCTTCATCTCATCACCTTCTGTTTCTGTTGCAAATTTAAACACACCTTTAATATATCAAACTTTTCTATTTATTCAAAAGTAAAATAATTGTGGAAAAGAGATTTTGAAGATGGGACGATAAGCAACATCCCTTTACACAATGCATCGTTGCCACTTATATAGAAAGTTAGCATCTAAACTATTTATAGAAAGAAGTTCATCTCTATCCAACAATCCGAAAAAATGGCATAATAAAAGCAGCTATCTTATGAGGAGTCGAAGTATGGAAAAAAACGATCAAAAAGAACAAAAACTTGCGGAATTTCAGGACGTATTTCAAAACGTATTTCGAAAGCTAAAAAAGCAAAACGACTTTTTCCCTAAAACAAAATATAACCTAGCAGATGGACATATTTTAATTCTTCTCTATCTTTCTAAAAAAGGAAGATGCACAGCTTCTGAAGTGACGTCTTATTTAGGAATCACGTCAGGAGGGGGTACAGTGTTAACGAGCACCCTCTTTAAACATCATCTAATTGACCGGGTTCGCTTAGAAAGCGATCGAAGAGTTATTCAACTTTCACTAACAGAAGAAGGAAAAAAGGTTGTAAATGAAGTGATAAAGCAACGAGCAGAGGCATTTATTGAACTTTTTCGAGATATGAAAAATGAAGAGATTGATCAAGTGACAAACGTGTTTAAAAAGTTGGATAATTTGTTAACATAAAGTAGAAAAGCTATCCTTTACTAATAAGGACAGCTTTTCTTACTTTAAAATATGTTAAGCAAAATATTTTTCCATGATAATATACGATTGCCCTCCTTTTATAAATTCCTTACCCGTTTCACATAACCCAAATTTTTTATAAAAGTGAATTTTATTCGTTCTTGCATTACACCAAACTTTACATGCTCCCTCTTCTTTAGCTCTCTCTAGTGCATACCTTAACAACTTGCTTCCATACCCTTTTCCTTGCTCTTCTTGGGTTGTTGCAAATTTTCGGAACTGCACTTGTTCCCCATCTACGAAAAGAGAAACTACAGAAATTAATTTATCACTTTTAAAAAGACCAAGATGAATTCCAGATGAATCGTCTTCTAATTTTATGTACTCTATACTTTTATTTGGCCACATCACCTTATGCCTTATAGTCCAAGCTTGTTCTTTTTCTACGCTAGCTATTGTCCACTCCATTCTCTCACCCTTTCTAACAAAATATCATGATTAAAAAAATGAAAATACTAAACTTTTATCATTCCTTCTTATTCTTAATGGAGCTGTACGCAGCTATTGTAGATTCATTAGAAAAACCTTTGTGAGCTAATTCAACTCATACTTTTTCTATTAATTACTGCAATAAACTACCCTTCTGTTGCATACTAGGCTTCTAAAATTGGGGGCACTCAGCCAGGTAATTATCTCCTTTTTTCTTTATCCAAAAAGGAGTGTGCTAAAAGCTTGCACCACATATTTTTCATATTAATACAATCTCCGCTTTTACCCAAAATCAGTTTACCCTCTTTTTATTTCTTAGTATAGAATAAATAGGACAGAATGATATTGTACAATATATTTATACTATAAGTTAAAAGGAAATCTAGGAGATAAAGAAATAGTTTATAGTTTTAAAAAGATAGTTAAGCAATCCTCTCTTTAAAAGTTCCTATCCTCATTCTGAAATCTGCTACAAGTCCGTTGCCCCACTCCTCTAGTTGCTTTACACTTAAGAAAGTGAACGAACAGAATCATTCAAAAGGAGGAAATGAGAAACATGCAAGGAATTTTATTTGCCTTTTTAGGAGGAGCATGCATTACTCTTCAAGGCGTTATTAACACACGAATTAGTGACACAATCGGCACATGGCAAGCTGTTTCACTTACCCAATTTGTTGGGTTTCTTCTTGCCTTATGCATTTGGGTTGTAAAACGAGATGGGCATATAGCTCAAATCAAAAAAGTAAAACCACTTTATCTTTTAGGAGGTGGCTTTGGTGCTCTTATTATATTTAGTGAAGTTACCGCTATTCAACATATTGGAGTAACGTTTACGATCTCTATTCTTTTAATCTCTCAACTTTGTATGGCTTTTTTAATCGATATAAAAGGATGGTTTGGGCTTATAAAACAGAAGATGAAGCTTCCTCAATTTTTAGGGATTACTATTATGATTGTTGGTGTTCTTATTTTAAGTTATAAATAAGCAAGATACATATTCATCACCTCATGAAAGAAGGCATTCAAATGATAATTGGTATTTTGCTCGCTGCACTTGCAGGAGCAGTTGTAAGCCTCCAAACGGTTTTTAATAATAAAGTGAACGAAAAAACCGGTTCGTGGACAACAACAACAACTGTACTAGGAATGGGATTTTTATGTTCCTTCATTGTAAGTTTGATTGTAGAAGGAAAAAATACGTTTGAGCTACAACATTTACAAACATGGCAATGGTTTGGAGGAGTAATCGGAGTTGGAGTTGTTTTTTGTTTAGTACAAGGGATGAAACGACTTGGACCAACGTTTACAATCTCCATTGTTTTGACATCACAGCTCGGAACCGCTCTTTTATGGGATTCGCTAGGGTGGCTAGGATTAGAAAAAATCCCCTTTACGTTTAATAAGCTTTTAGGAGTCCTTGTTATTATTATTGGCATCTTAGTGTTTAAGTTCGGAAAAGGGAAAGAAGAAAAAAGCTAATGATCAAATTTAACCCTCTATACATACATTAAAAAGGCAGCCATAAGGCTGTCTTTTTTAATATTTTTCATTTCTATCTTCCCTTTTACTTTCCTTTGTCCTTTACATATTGAAATCCATATAAAAGCAGAGAATCAAGAAAGAAAATGAGAGCTAGCCCCCACTTTTTCAGGCGTACTAACGATACAATTCCTCGCTTTTTAAAAAAGTCCACTAATACAAAAGTAAAAAGGGAATCAACGAACAGATTCAGCAATAAAAACTGAACAAAGCGACCATATGTTAATTTTAAAATCCACATTGAGCCTATTAAATAAGGTCCCCACATTAAAGGAAATTCACCAGATAATTTGAGATGAAGTTTTTCTTCCCAGTGCCACCAATTCTTTCTTTGTGCTATAAAATGAACGATTCTCACAACAAGAGAAATGAATAACGCTGCCGGCAGATACCTCTTAACCGCTCTTTTACCAAGCAATGGCAAGGAGAACCAAGGTAGAATTAGCATTAAAGATAACAATACCTTTGGGAATTTTAAGATGCTCAAAATATCCCTCCTCTTTTCATCTAATGATAGTATTTCCAGAAAAGAGAGAAATATGGAAGATTAAGGAAGAAAAGGTTGTATACTATGCATAGAAAAGAACATCATTAGGCAGTTTCCTTAGAAAAATGACTCCACTTCCTTTCCCTCGGTGTTCTTGAGTCATTTTTGCGAAAAGTAAGCTAATTGTTCCTGAGAATGAGCTTCACATATGCTATTTCCAATCTAAATCATTGAGTCTCTTATACTATCTTTTAGTTGTTCCTTATAATGAAAACGTTTATACTTATTTATAAATTTTGTAAAATTTATGTATAAAGAGAAGAAAATTCATGCATAGAAACAGCGAAAAGTAAGCTAATTGTTCCTGAGAATGAGCTTCACATATGCTATTTCCAATCTAAATCATTGAGTCTCTTATACTATCTTTTAGTTGTTCCTTATAATGAAAACGTTTATACTTATTTATAAATTTTGTAAAATTTATGTATAAAGAGAAGAAAATTCATGCATAGAAACAGCGAATTATATTCTTTTTTATTAGAACGAACTCATTTATTAACGGAACAATGGTATGATTCAGTTGATAAAACAAATCCCTCAGGTGTGTACTCTTCCCAAGACCCGGAAGTGATTAAAAGTTTAAAAAAGAAGAATTATGAATTTCATCTCCGCTTGTGTAAAATGTTTGATGAATCCTCTTCAGATGCCGAGTTTCTTTCCTCATTTAATGAATGGATTTATTCTGCTTCAAGAGACGAAGGACACAAGCACACACCTATTTACCTTATCCTTAAGGAATTTTTCAACAATCAAGAACAGTATTTAAATTTCGTACAAGCTTTTGTAGAGATGAGTAATGAAGCATACTCCTTAGCTACAATTAATAGATGGAACCGTAAGATTGTCGAAAATTTTTCATATGTGATTACAGCTTTTACAAAACAAAGTCACAAATATGCTGAAAAATGTTTAGCAACTCAGAAACAACTGATCCATGAACTAAGTTCCCCTCTTATTTCTCTTAACGAAACACTTGCGCTACTTCCCCTTGTTGGTGAAATTGATGAGGACCGAGCTAAATTGATTATCGAAAACACTTTACAGCAGTGCGTAAACTTAAGGGTTACCCATATTCTCGTTGATTTATCAGGCGTGTTAACTGTTAATGAAATGGTGGCACATCAACTGTTCCAACTCATACAATCTCTAAAATTAATTGGCGTAAAAAGTACGCTTTCTGGCATTCGCCCTGAAATTGCTTAAACGTCAGTTAGAATTGGAATCGAATTCAATGACTTATCAGTTGTGCCAAGCATTCATAAAGCATTAGCTTCTTATAAAATATAATACTAAAAAACCCTCAGATAAGCTGAGGGCAGAAGTGAATTTATGGAATATGCAAGGAGCATTATAAAAGCTAATGCTCCTTTTACATACGTATGAAAGAAAAGGTGTGCATACATACACCATATGGAAAGTATATAGTGGTCTCATATACCTTTTCCTCTCTTGTTATCAGGATAGCTGTAGTATCTCAAGTCATGAAAAAATACATCCTTTTACTAAAATCACTGAATATATTATGTTCCTTTAAGATTTTAGACACCGAGGACATACCTTACATTCTAGTTAACACTTGAATTTTCTCTTTCTTCTCTGACACCCTTAACCATACTCCCCCTATTAGTATTGCGCCTGTTAACAAAAGAAATGGAACGCCATACCCATGGAAAAAGTCGACGAACAATCCAAATATCATAGGAGAAAGCACAATTGCTAATTGGTTCAAAGTCAACGCAAAGCTAACTGTCAAACTAATAAAATGCGACGAAGCTTTCTCGGAAACTAAAACAATAAATAAACTGAACCAACCAATTCCTAAAAATCCAACAAAAAAGCAAAGTACGGTGTTTCCTGCTATTGATAGATGACTTGGTAAAAAGATAAGAGCTAGTAGAAAAAAGACTGTGGCCAGTATTGTAAGCTGAAGCGGCTTGCTACGATTTCCATTAAAAACGGTATCACTTATAAAAGCAAGCACAATTCTTCCGATCATGCCTCCAATTAAACAGACACTAAGCAGAAGACCTGCTGTACCTAACCTAATATGGGAGGCTTGATGAAGATAACTCATAAGATGGGCAACAAGGATGATTTGAAACGAAATCATCGTTACGCCAATGAAAAAAACAGGATAAAGACTTTTGTTATTTCTAATTTGGTGAAGCTTTTCAATAAATCGTTCTTCTTTTTTATCATTTCTTTCTATTTTCATATCTTTATAGAAAAGAAGAAAAATAATCCCCCCTATTATGGCAACAAAAGATTGAAGAAACAATGCAGAAGCTAAATGGTACTGGTAAAAAACGATAGGTAAAAATGCGGAAGCTAAAGCTCCTCCAATCGGAATTCCCGTCTGCCTAATCCCCATAGCAAGGCCTCGCTGTTTTTTAGGAAACCATTTTATAATAACGCTGCTCCCCCCTGGTTGGGCCGTTCCGTACCACACCCCAACAAAAGTGAGTACTACAATAAGGAACGCATAATGATGAATAAAAGCGGCGAAAAAAATGTTCAAACCGAGGATGATTGCTCCTCCTCCTACAACCCACCTTTCACCAAACTTATCCATTAAATCTCCAAAAAACAACATTGAAAATATCGGACCAATGTTAACGGCAGAAACGATTAAACCTGTTTGGAACTGTGAAAGAGCATATTCTTGTTGATAAAAGGTCGCGAGCGGTCCCATTCCATACGTAACAAATGTTGCCGCTGTTTGAGCAACAGTGGCAATAAGTAAAACAATCCATTTGTAGCTTGTTTTTTCTAAAAGGTGCTGATTCATGTAAGAAGGTGGTAATCCCGATTTGTTAGCCATTGTACCAAGCTCCTTTTAATTTCTAATGTTTTTAGAAAGAGACGCAAAAAGTTTAGCTCCCTTTCCTTTTGAAACAGAGTTAAAATTAGTATAATATCTTATATCTATAAATGATAGGGTTCTTAAGGAAGGAGTTTTTCATATTAAAACAATCGCTGATATCGCCAAGCTTGCTGGAGTAGCAAAAAGTACTGTGTCTCGCTACTTAAATGGCGGCTCGGTTAGCTTACAGACAAAAAAGAAAATCGAGCAAATTATTCAGGAACAAAACTATATTCCTAATACGTTTGCTCAAAGTTTAAAAGCTAAGAAAACAAATATGATTGGAGCTATTGTTCCAAGACTTGACTCTTACGCTACGTCTCAAACATTGATGGGAATGGACGAGGAGCTACGATCTCAACAGTACCACCTCTTAATTTCTAATACCAATCAAGAGCAAGAACGGGAAATTGAGGCTATTTATGATTTTGCTAGACAAAAGGTCTCAGGCGTTATTTTATTAGCAGCTGAAGTAACAGACGCCCATTTGAAAGCAATCAAAGAAGTTTGTATACCCGTTATCTTAGTTGGCCAAAAACATACTGAATTACATAGCATTATTCATGATGACTTTAAAGCGGGTTACCTTATTGGACAGCATGTATTAGCAAAAGGACATCAACATATTGCATATTTAGGTGTAACAGAAAAGGATGTTGCAGTCGGCGTCAAACGGAAAGGTGGCTTTCAAAAGGCTGTTGCTCATAAAGATGCCCACATCACCTATTATGAAACAGGATTTAAAATGAAAGATGCGATGAAAACAGCTTCTCATCTTCTTACCTCTTCTTCCCCTTCTGTTATTGTTTGTGCAACAGATAATATTGCCCTTGGTGTGATGAAAGCTGCTTATGCACAAGGAATCAATATGCCAACACAGTTATCTATTACAGGATTTGGGGGATATGATACTTCTGAAATTGTTCATCCTACTCTAACAACGGTCGGTTATTCTTACTTTAAAGCTGGTACACTTTCTGCCGCACAAGTTATAAAGCTTGTTGAAGAAACGGATGTAAACCGCTGTATTACATTAGATGTTAAATTAATTGAGCGAGAAAGCGTTGACAATCGATAAACTATCCATTATGATATACAAAAGAAACCGGTTCCAATTTTACTCACAGAAATGGAATTGGTTTTTTTAAAATCATTTTTGGAACCGGTTCCTTTTTTCTATTAAACTTTTATAAGGATGAGATATAGTGATAAAAATGACGAAGGAAGAAAAATATCGATACATTGAACAAGCTCGTCCTGACGAACTAGAGAAACTTCAAAAACAAATTGAACGTTGTGCATGGCGACAAAACTATCATATTCAGCCTCAGACAGGACTGCTGAATGATCCGAACGGTTTCTCTTACTATAACGGCATATATCATCTCTTTTATCAATGGTTTCCTTTTGGTCCTGAACATGGGATGAAATACTGGTTTCATACAGTTTCCAAAGACCTTTGCACATGGGAAAATGTAGGGATTGGAATAAAACCTGGGGACTCCTATGATTCACACGGGGTTTATTCTGGAAGCGCAATTGTAAAGGATGAAAAGCTTTACTTGATGTACACAGGAAATACACGTGATGAAAACTGGGTTAGGCATCCCTTCCAATGCATGGCCTATATGAACGAGAGCGGTGTTATACAAAAACTGACAAACCCTGTGATTTCGACTGTTCCTAATGGATATACAGATCACTTCAGAGATCCAAAAGTTTGGAAAAAAGATGACACATATTTTTGTATTATTGGAGCACAGCGAAAAAATAAAACAGGATGTGCTGTCCTCTATAAGTCTAGCGATCTTATGAACTGGGAGTTTCAGGGCGAATTAGAAACAACTCTTCCCTCTAACTTCGGCTATATGTGGGAATGTCCGGATTATTTTGAACTAGAGGAGCACGGTATTCTTCTCTTTTCTCCTCAAGGGTTAGAAGCTGAGGGAGAAAAGTATCAAAACATCTATCAATCTGGATATCTTGTCGGGGAACCTTTAGATTTAGAGACAAGAAAGTTCTGTCATGATGCCTTTCACGAACTTGACAGAGGATTTGATTTCTATGCTCAGCATACTACTTTATCTGAAGATGGTCGCCGCCTTTTAATTGGATGGATGGGACTTCCTGATCTAGCATATCCAACAGATCAGAACGGATGGGCTCACTGTTTAACTATTCCTAGACAGCTTGAAATTAGAGAAGGAAAACTTATTCAGCAACCTATTTCCGAATTAATGAAGCTTAGAAAAAATGAACGTCAAGCACGCTTTACATTAGAAAATGAACGAAAAAAAGTAAAAGAATTTAGCGGTTTATCTTATGAACTTATCTATGAGATTGAGAATATTCAAGCAAGATATATAGGAATTGAGTTTAGAGCCAAAGACCAAGAAAAAACGGTTTTCTTTTATGATAGTATCAAAAAAGAGCTTGTATTAGACCGTTCCCTTTCAGGAAAATCGTTAGAAGCGGAAAACGGAAATATACGCCGCTGCTCTTTCTCTGCTTCTAAGCTTAAAATTCAACTTTTTGTGGACGTTTCCTCTGTAGAGATTTTTATTAATGACGGAGAAGAAGTGTTCACGAGCCGAATCTTCCCTAGCCCACATAGCAAAGAAGTCTGCTTTTTTACCGAAAATGGAAGCGCTACATTCCAAGCTGTGCAATGGAGCTATGAGTAACAAAAGAGACATAACAAGAAAGGGTTGGAGACAGATGTCTGAAAATCAAAAAATCGCAAAAGAAGTGTTGGCTGCTATTGGTGGAAAAGAAAATATTGCATCTTTCGCCCACTGCGCTACTCGCCTTCGCATTATGGTTCATGATAAAGAGAAAATAGATCAGGAAAAAGTCGAAAATATTGATAAAGTAAAAGGAGCATTTTTCAACTCTGGGCAGTTTCAAATTATTTTTGGAACGGGCACAGTCAACCGTATTTTTGAAGAAGTCAAGAACCTTGGGATTGATAGCTCATCAAAAGAAGAGGTGAAAAAACAAGGAAATGCTTTTCAACGAGCAGTTCGAACGTTTGGAGATGTTTTCGTTCCTATTATTCCCGTCTTAGTTGCTACAGGATTATTTATGGGTCTACGAGGATTGCTCACTCAAGATGAAATCCTTTCATGGTTTGGAGCGACACCTAAAGATATTCCGCCAAATTCCCTTCTATATACGCAAGTCTTAACAGACACGGCCTTTGCCTTTCTACCCGCTCTTGTTGCATGGTCTGCGTTCCGCGTTTTTGGAGGAAGTCCTGTACTTGGAATTGTTCTTGGACTTATGTTAGTAAACCCTGCCCTACCAAATGCTTATGCTGTTGCAGAAGGTACTGAGAAAGCGTTAACAATGTTCGGTTTTATTCCAGTTGTCGGTTATCAAGGATCTGTTTTGCCTGCTTTCTTCATCGGTTTAATTGGAGCTAAATTTGAAAAAGCATTAAGAAAGCGCATACCTGAAGCATTAGATCTTATTTTAACTCCTTTTATTACACTAGCCGTTATGATTACATTAGGACTTTTTGCGATTGGTCCTATCTTCCATTCACTAGAAGAATGGGTGTTAACAGGTACAACAGCTGTTCTGAACTTACCATACGGTATTGCAGGACTTGTAATTGGTTTCTTTCATCAGATTATCGTTGTAACAGGTGTTCATCATATTTTTAATTTCTTAGAAATCCAACTTCTTGAGAAGTATGGAAACAATCCGTTTAACGCGATTATTACAGCTGCAATGGCTGCCCAAGGTGCTGCTTGTTTAGCAGTAGGATTAAAAACAAAAAATAAAAAGCTAAAAGCACTAGCTCTCCCTTCTTCGTTCTCAGCGTTTTTAGGAATTACAGAACCAGCTATTTTTGGAGTTAACTTACGCTTTATGAAGCCTTTTATTATGGGATTAATTGGTGGTGCTGTTGGAGGATTCCTTGCTTCTTTCTTCAATTTAGCTGGAACAGGTATGGCAGTAACTGTAATTCCTGGTACGCTCTTATATTTGAATGATCAACTTTTTCTTTATATTTTAACAAACGTTGTAGCAATGGCAGTAGCATTCACTCTCACATGGTTATTCGGATATAAAGATGCACCTCAAGAAAGCTCTCTAAACAAAGAGATGAAAGAAAAGGAAACAGTCAATAAAATAAACAACTCGCTAACTTCACTAGAAATTCCCTCTCCTATTAAAGGAGAAGTTATTAAATTAGAAGAGGTTCCAGACCCTGTTTTTGCTCAAAAACAAATGGGAGAAGGAATGGCTATTCAACCATCAGAAGGAAAAGTCTATGCTCCATTCGACGGTTCAGTAGGTCTTGTAGCTGAAACCAAACATGCTATTTTCCTAGAACATAAAAGCGGTACCCAACTATTAATTCACATTGGAATTGATACAGTCAACTTAAAAGGTAAAGGATTTACGTCCTATATCAAACCAGGAGATCCAGTCAAAGCTGGACAGCTGATTATGGAATTTGATTTAGACGTAATTGAACAAGCAGGCCTTTCATCCATTACGCCTGTTATTATCCCTTCTGGCCTTCCGTCAGTCAAAGAAGTATTACCAAAAAGAAAACATAGTAAAGAAACGGTACTCGCTGTTCAACTTGGTTAACCTCTTCCACCAAAAAGAGTAGATGTTGTCATCTACTCTTTTTGGTATAAAAATATTTAAAATACTTGTTGGAGTTTAAAAACTAGGGAGAAAAACAAAAACAATTTTTTGAATAATAGTAAGAACAATAAATCCTAGTATGAAAGATGATATTCCTCCCCATACGATAATATTAAGGTCTTTCAATACATTCATATTGTAAACCCCCATATCATTTTTACTTACTATTCTTCTCATAGACTTTTTAAGAATCACTCTACATCAATAAGGCTAGTAAACATACAAATTCACTTTGTACATATATAAGCAATAACATAAACTTATAATGATTTAGCCTTACTTTCATTATATTTTCCAAGGCGTCCTTAAATTCCTGCTCATTCTACATAATATTCTAAATTATGCTATCCTGTTCTTTGATTTTTAGGGAATGTAATTTCAAAATTTGTTCCTTCTCCTAGTTTGCTTGTTACCTTCACTTTCCCGTAGTGTTTATCGATGATCCAACGAGCAATAGAAAGGCCAAGTCCTGCCCCACCTTCGTCTGATCGGACTTTATCCACTTGATAAAATCGGTTGAAAATTTTCGGGATTTCTTCTTCCTGTAAGCCGATTCCATTGTCTTTTACTTCTATATTGATAGAAGAAGGTGTTTCACGGCAAGACACTTCAATGCATCCATCAATAGTTGTGAATTTCAATGCATTGTCTAATAAAATAATCATCAGTTGATGAATTCGTTCTTTATCTCCTTTAAAATGAATAGAGTCCTCTACCCTCATCATAATAGACTTGCCTTGATAAGATACAATTTCCTCATAATATTCATGAATCTCTTCTAGCAAAATGCTTAATGAAAAGGTCTCTTTCTCCATTTCTAAACTTCCAGAATCAGACCGTGCAAGCATTAGTAAGTTGCCTACAAGTTTAGACAATCGCCGACTTTCCTTTGAAATCAGCGAGATATCCATTGCTTTTTCTTGAATGGTGGCAGACGGAGATTTCCAAAGTAAGTCTGTTCGTGATTGGATAACGGCAAGCGGCGTTCTTAATTCATGGGAAGCATCTGAAACAAAGTCTTGCTGTTTTTTCCAGGCCGCTTTAATGGGGACAAGCGCTCGTCCTGCTAGTAGAAATCCTGCTCCAACTGCACAGATACTGCCAATAATCCCTCCTACAAGGAGAAGAAGGAAAAGAGTATGAAGCATTTCTTGCTCAGAGGTTACATTTCGGACAAACTGAACAGTTACGGTCTCTTTACCCATTTCCGCTTGAACAGAAAGAGCACGAAATGAGAACTCATCTGCTTCAATTTCTTGAAACTCTCCTATTTTTGTAGGAGCAAACTCTTTTTCATTTTCTGAAAAAATAGGTGATAATCTATCTAACTGATTAATGATTTCTTTTTCATCATTCCAAATGAGAATAATCATACGAGGGTCCTTTTCCATTCGAGGGGTCTCTTCTCCTCTTGTGTCTGTGAAGCGCTGAGCAGAATGTTGCAAGTCATTATTAACATCTCGATTTAATCGAGAATCAGCATAAGAGTAAATAATAATCGCAAGAATCCCCATCAAAATAATAAAGACGAGGGAGTTTACAATCGTAAGTTTGAGCCTAGTTTTGTGAAACATAGATCCACCCCTATTATTCCTTCAACATGTAACCAATGCCACGTACAGTTTGTAAGTCCTTATGGTATCCAAAAGGTTCCATTTTCTTTCTAAGATGATGAACAAACACTTCAACAATAGCAATTGTTGTATCAGAGTCAAAGCCCCATACACGATCATAAAGTTGCTCTTTTGTTAAAATAGCTCCTTTATTTTGGATAATGTATTCAAGCATCTCGTATTGTTTAAATGTTAATCTAACAGGTGTTTCATCTATCATTACTTCTTTTTCTTTGCCAAACAATTCTATCCCTTTATAACGGATTGTTTGACTTCTCGTTAAACTCCCGCTTCGACGCAAAAGAGCACGAATTCGAGCTTGTAGCTCAGGAGCTTGAAATGGCTTAACAAGGTAGTCATCGCCGCCAAAATCAAGTCCTTTCACACGATCTTCTAAAGAATCTTTCGCTGTTAGAAATAACACAGGGGTCCGAATATCTGCTTCTCTTATATGTTGAATGACTTCAAATCCGTCCATTTCAGGCAGCATAACATCTAAAACAATTAAATCATATATATTTTGAAGAGCAAGAAACAATCCATCTTCCCCATTCTCTGCTCCATCAACTTCAAATTCATTTGATAAAATACTTTTAATCGACTCAAGAAGTGATCGATTATCTTCTACAACAAGTATGCGCACTACAGGTCTCTCCTTTACTATTTATCATCATACCAAAACAAAGCGGTCGCAGTATATACGATCGCTTTGTTTTTCATTCATATCGCAGAGCTTGAATCGGATCTAATTTTGAGGCTTTGTTCGCTGGAAAGACCCCGAAAACAATTCCAATAAAAAGAGAGAAACCAAAAGACATAAGAATAACGGGAATAGAATAAGAGACCGCTGTCCCTGTCGCAACTGTGAAAGCTTCTGCACTTACTAATCCCAAACCAATACCAATCAATCCTCCAAAAGAACTTAGAATTATCGCTTCAATTAAAAATTGAGATAGAATATTTCCTCTTTTTGCCCCAATTGCTTTTCGAATTCCAATCTCTTTTGTTCGTTCAGAAACAGATACAAGCATAATATTCATAATTCCAATCCCTCCTACGATAAGAGAAATAGCAGCACTTCCTCCAAGCAGAAGAGTTAAGGTATTATCAACAGAATCTGCTGTTTCCATTAAGTCTTCCTGACTTGATACACTATAGCTGTCTTCATCTCCAATAATCCCCCGCATTGTTTGTTCAAGTCTGTTTGTCATAAAGTTTACATTTTCTTCGTCTTGAACTTTCACATATACAGACTCAATGCTTGTTGTTGAAGCTAAACGTTGTCCTGTGCTTAACGGAACAATAACTGTACTGTCTCCACTTGTTCCTAATGAGCTGCCAACAGATTGAAGAACTCCAATCACTTTATACGATGAACCGTTAATTTGTATAGATTGCCCAACTGAATTTCCTAATCCAAAGAGCGTCTGTGCTGTGTCTGATCCAAGAACAGCTACTTTGGAATGATTATCTTGATCAAGTGATGCAATAAAGCGACCAGATTGAAGCTCTAAATCCCGGACGTCTAGATAAGAAGACGTTGTCCCTGTCATGGACACTTGGGCATTTGTTTCTCCGTTCTTCGCTGTTACACGTCCTGAAACAGTCGGAGCTGTATCCTCTACTCCGTTTACTGTTTCGAGCTCTTTTGCATCATCTTCTTTAAAAGTCACATCTGATCCTGTAATACTTACAGTCAACACATCTTTACCTAAACTGCCAATTTGGCTTTGTACTTCTTGAGTTGAACCTTGACCAATGGCAACCATTACAATCACAGACGAAACGCCAATAATAATACCTAGCATTGTTAAAAACGCCCTTACTTTGTTCCCTTTAATGCTTTTCCATGCCATGGATATGGAGTTCACGTTTATCCCTCCTTTCTTCGTAAAGCTCACCATCATAAATATGTACAATCCTGCTTGCTTTTTTGGCTACTTCTAAATCATGGGTGATTAAGATAATCGTGTGTCCTTGCTCGTGTAAATCCTTCACAATTTTCAAGATATCTCCACTTGTTTTGTGATCTAATGCTCCAGTTGGCTCATCAGCTAAAAGGAGTGGAGGATCTCCAGCAAGGGCTCGAGCAATAGCAACACGCTGCTGCTGGCCGCCTGAAAGCTGGAAAGGAAGATGATTCCATCTATCTCCAAGTCCTACCTTTTTTAAGGCTTGCAAAGCTTTTTCTCTTCTTTCTGGCACTTTTACTCCACGATAAACAAGAGGAAGTTCGACATTTTCGATAGCTGTTAACTTTGATAGAAGATTAAAGTTTTGGAAAATAAATCCAATTTTCTCATTTCGAATAGAAGCTAACTGGGAACTCTTCATTTTTCCAACATTTTCACCGTCTAATAAATACTCCCCAGCATCTGGACGATCAAGGCAGCCAATCATGTTCATAAATGTAGATTTTCCAGAACCTGATGATCCAATAATCGAAACAAAATCCCCCTTTTCAACTGTAAGTGAAATTTCTTTTAGAGCTGTAACGGTTTCGTCTCCAAGTTTATACGTCTTCTTCATTAAACGAATATCAATAAGAGGCTCTGTCATCTTTATTGCCCGCCTCCTTGTCCACGTCCACCAGTAGAAGAAGGTCCTCCAGTTGGTGCCTGCCCTGGATTTCCTGACATACCTCCACCAGATTCGTCACCAAAGCCACCTTTCATCATTGCTTTCTCATCTTGAGAAGAAGTTTGATTTGAACTAACCTTTGGAATTTGAACTGTATCTCCTTCGGATAATCCTTTTGTAATTTCAACGCTTGTATCGTTAGAAATTCCTGTTTCAACTGTTACTTTTTTTGTTGATTGAGAAGAGTCACTTGAACTTGTTGGGACAAGAACATATTTCTCGTCTCCACTTTCGTAAACAGCTTCAACAGGTATATATAAAGCTCCTTGTTTACTTTCAACCTCAATGCTTGCTTCTGTTGACATGCCTACTTTTAAATTTTTGGGATCTGTAATTTGCACTGTAACATCAAATGTCGATACTCCATTTGATGATGTACCTTCCGAAGCAACATCTGTTACCGTTCCTTCAAATTTTTCATCTGGAAATGCACTTGCTGTAACTTCTACACTCTGTCCTTCTTCAATATTTGTAATATCGAGTTCATCAACACTTATCGTTGTTTCGAGAGAACTGTAATCAGTAATATGGGCAACTGTTGTTGAGCCTTGAACAGAGTCGCCACTCCCAGCAGCAAGACTTGTAATTGTTCCTTTAGCTGGAGCTTGTAAAATACTTCCGTCTGTGAAAGTCATAAGGGTTGTGCCTTTATTTACTGTCTGTCCTTCTTTAACATTTACAGTATCAACAATAAGTCCACTTCCTCCTGAATTATTTCCACTCTCTTCAGCGGTTGCTCCTTCAGTAGATGACGTTTCCCCTGTTGCTCCAGCTGCATTTTCGGTTTCTGCTCCATTCTGCCCTTCACTATTTTCTACTGAGCTGCTTTCACTTTCTGTTGTTGTTTCAGATGATGTTGTATCAATTGTCGTTCCATTTCCTCTTGTAATAGGAGAAACAAAACCGTCTTCATTTTCTATCCGAAGTAAAACAGTTCCTTCAGACACGCTGCTTGCGCTCGTTACCCCAACAGAGGTAATTTCTCCATCAAATGGGGCTACTATCGTTTCCCCATTTTCAAAGGTTAATAGCGTATCTCCTTTACTCACACTTTCTCCTGATATAATGCTTACGCTTTTGACACCTAATAAAGTGTTCGTAGCTGTCACATCTTGGTCTGTAATAGTTGTTACAGAACCAGAGCCTGCAACATTTACTTCTAGGTCTCCTTTTTTTACTGTTGATGTTTGAACAGCAGCAGTCGCCATTTGAGGTTGCTCTTCATTATGCAGGAAGAACCAACTTCCTCCTCCTACCATTGCTACTAAGGCAGAACCAACAATCCATTTTTTCATTTCCTTTTCTCCTCCAACTTTCTTTGTTCCGCTTAAAACGTTTTATTTTTTGACTCCTTCTTACGGTGTTTTTTTTGGAATAAAGCTAGTATGCACGTGATTCCTTAAGATTTCCTTAAGAAATAAAGGATATTTTTCAGAAAAAAGGTTTTTACTTATAAATAATGTAGAATATCGTTTTCTTAAAACTTTTATTTACTAGGGATGCTTTCTAAAATTCAACCTTATTTCGCTGTATTTCTTCATTTTTCTCCTTTCTTACGCGAAATCTGTCTAAACAATAGGAGAGATGTTCTATTACATTCCTTTTTTGAACCTATTAAAATTAAGATATAAAACTAGATTTGGGGGAATGATGGATGACATTAAAAAAGAAGGTTTTATCTCTTTCTCTATCAAGTATGATGGCACTAGGAACCGTAACAGCTGTAACTATCCCTGCTAGTGCAGTTGGAAATGGACCAAATGCTGGAAACGGATCTGTTCAGACATCTATTTTACATACGTACGAAAGTATGGTGAGTTATTTAAAAGAACAAGATAAAAAGCAATCTGCTATGAACCTTGAAGTAATTGGTCAAACGGTAAAAGGTCGCGATATTTATATGGCAAAATATATATCAAACCCAGATAATCCAACTGTTTTATTTCTAACTCAGCAGCACGGAAATGAGCAACTTACAACAGAAGGTGCTTTAGATTTTATTAAACATTTAGGAACAGGAAAAACGAAAGGCGTATTAGACAACGTAAACATCCTTATCATTCCGATGTTAAATGCAGACGGAGCAATGGGTGATGTGAACTTCTCGCTTGAGGATTATATAGCAGATGGAGACCGTCATTTAACACGCTATAATGCAAACAACGTTGATCTAAATCGTGAACATGCCAAAGATATCATGAAAATGGAACCAGAAGCCAAATTTTTATATGAGAATGTACTAGAGAAATATCCGATTGATTATATGATTGATCTTCATCATCAAGGAACGCTTAGTGAGACAAACGGTGAACTTGTTTCAGGTTCTATTCTTTATCCAACAAATTCAGAAGTAGACGCTGAAGTTGTTGAAAAATCCAAAAAGCTAGGTGCTGTTGTATACAATACGCTTGAGCCTAAAGGATGGGGGCACATTGGGCAATATAACGGTGGATCTGGGGCTAATATTGGCCGAAACGGCATTGCCCTCCGCTATGGCGTTTCTACCCTTTTGTTTGAAATGCGCGGTATGTCTGACCACTATATAGAATCTTATGCCCTTGGACAAAAAAGCAACGGCTACCTTATTAAACAAACCGTTTCAACATTAGATGCAACCGTTCGAGCAATTGCAGACCGCTCAATTGAAAAAGAGGATACAAGTTTTTGGAATACGCTACCAACACAGACAAATCGTCAAAATGATGAGTAGTCCTCTCCTCCAAAAGAAACCGAAAATTCTTTTTTCGGTTTCTTTCAATATGATAATTTTGAAAGTCTTTTTCTTTCAATATGTAAATTTTAAAAGCCTTTTTCCTTCTTTATCGAAAATAATACCATTGACATAGTATTAAACATTTACTATTATAAGAAAATAAGTAGAATAACAAATTCATAATGCAAAAGGCAATGAAAGGAACATTAGTAGTTTTAATCTCCCTGTACTAGAGAGTTAACGGATGGTGAAAGTTAACACAAAGGTTAAAAATGAAATTCACTCCTCGAGCTTCTTTCTCTATTAACATGAGCAAAGACGGGTAAAACTGTTAACATAAATGAAGAGGTAAATATTTATTTACAATTTAGGGTGGTACCGCGATAATTTCGTCCCTGCTGAATTTTCAGCAGGGACTTTTTTATGAATTTATAACTTGGGAGGAAAGCATGAAAAAACACAACACGTCATCAACGCAACTTAAGAAACAACTATTGCCGCGTCACATTCGGATGATTGCAATTGGAGGTATGATTGGAACAGGCATTTTCAAAGGAAGTGCCGATACTGTTGGATTAGCTGGACCAGCCGTAATCTTTCCATATTTGTTTGCAGGATTACTTCTTCTTATCATTATGGGCGCCTTATCGGAAATGGCTATTGCTTATCCTGGTCACAACATGAAAGACTTAATTGAAAGAGCGTTTGGCACTCGTTTTTCGTTTATTGTTGGCTCTATTTACTGTTTCATGTGGCTATCTGTTTCCGTTATTGAAGTAATTGCAGCAGGTAGTTTCTTGCAATACTGGTTTACATCTATTCCACTATGGGTGTTATGTCTAATTTGTTCTCTTATTTTAATTTTAATTAATGTAACAAGTGTAAAATCGTTTGGAGAAATTGAGTTCTGGTTTGCAGGAATTAAAATTTTCGTTATTATTGCTTTCATTATTGTAGGAGGAGCCATTTTACTCGGATTGATTCCAAGCGATAATAGTGCTCAGCACTACTTACACAACTATACAGATTTCGTTCCAAATGGATGGACGGCTGTATTTGCGACACTTCTTGTTGTTCTTTTCTCATATGGTGGATCAGAGCTTATTGGTCTTACGATTACAGAAACAAAGGATGCAGAAAAAGTACTGCCTGGCGTTGTAAAAGGTGTACTTGTGCGCGTTGTTTTATTTTACACGCTTCCAATCTTAATTATTTGTGGATTGATTCCTTGGAATGAGATCGATGCAAATGCAAGTCCATTTGTTCAAGTATTTGAAACGGTTGGTCTTCAAGGTGCATCACATATTATGAACTTTATTTTATTAACGGCTGTTCTTTCAGCCGCAAACTCTGGTATTTACGGATGCACGAGAATGATGCACTCGCTTGCTCAAACAGGTGGTGCACCAAAACGCTTGTCATATGTAAATAAACAAGGAGTTCCGATTTTTAGCTTGTTGGTTACCGTTGTTGTCTTGCTTTTCGGTACATATGTTGTTTATTTATTGTCTGATAAAGCATTCACATATCTTCTCGCACTTCCAGGTTTCACTGTTTCACTTGTATGGATTTGTATTTGCTTAGCACAGCTAAAGCTTCGTCCATCATATAAGAATAAGCCTTATTTCAAACTTTGGGGCTTCCCTTATTTAACCATTTTCGCTGTCTTAGTGTTAAGCATTAGCTTTGTTACCTTCTTGTTTAGTGAGGGTAATCGTCTAAGTTCAATTGCTTGTGTAACCTTCCTTGTTTTAATGATTATATGCTCATTCTTTGTCAAAAAAGAACGTCGTGCATAATAAAAAGAGGTTCCTCTAATAGGAACCTCTTTTTTATTCATTATACACCTTGCTTCTCAACGATCTTTAACCTTTTTATAATCTCATTTGTCACTTCTTCTGTTGTATAATTCCCGCCAACGTCAGGTGTTAAAATGCTGTCGTTTGTAACGCTTTCTACAACGTCTAATAACATGCCTCCTAATTCTTCTTCCCCAAAATGATCTAACATCATCTTAGCTGTCCAAATTTGTCCAATTGGATTAGCTATTCCTTTTCCAACAATATCAGGAGCTGATCCGTGTACAGGCTCAAACATGGAAGGGTATTTACCATTAACATTAATATTTGCTGCTGGAGCAATTCCAACGCTTCCCATAATACCAGCACCTAAGTCTGTTAAAATATCTCCAAATAGGTTACTGGCCACAATAACATCAAACTGATGCGGACGAGTAACGAAAAAAGCAGCGAGCGCATCAATATGTTGAGAATCTGTTTGAATTCCTGGATAATCTTTTGAAACATCTTCAAAAACGCTGTCCCAAAACGGCATAGAATAATAAATTCCGTTTGATTTTGTAGCACTTGTGACATGTTTTTTTCTTTTAGACGCTAATTCAAAAGCAAAACGCATCGCTCTTTCAGTCGCTTTCCTTGAAAAAATAGCATTTTGAATGGCAATCTCATCTTGTCCCTTATAAATGTTTCCGCCAACAGAGCTATACTCTCCTTCACTGTTTTCGCGAACAACAATTAAATCAAAATCTTTAGGGTTGAGGAGCGGTGAACGAATCCCTTTTAATACTTTAGCTGGTCTTATATTAATCACTTGTTCAAATTCACGGCGAATTTTAATCAACATTCCCCATAATGAAATATGATCGGGAACTAGTTTTAAATTTCCAACAGCTCCTAAAAAGATACTATCAAAGTCTGTTAATTGCTCAAGAGCATTCTCTGGCATCATTTTTCCATGTGCTAAATAATACTCACAGCTCCATGGAAAATCTGTAAATTCAAACTTCAGTCCTCCGTGAATATCTGCAATCGTTTTCAAAACTTCGTTAGCAGCTGGAACAACCTCTTTTCCAATTCCGTCTCCTGGAATAGAAGCAATCTTGAATGTTTTCATTCTCTCTCCCCCTCTTTTAAATGCAGGACTCTTTCATAATAAAGATAATGAAGAATACAGTGTCCGGTCGACTGTATCTGGCTCTATTTTATAGATGAATTTCCTTTTAAGCAACAATTTTCTTAATTTTTAATTATAACAACATAAAAAAAGAGCATAATAAACGCTCTTTTAGTCCTTTTTATATGTTTGAAACATCTTTGTATTGTCAGGGACATTTTCGAGATAAATGATTTTCCCACCCTCATCTAGCTTTGCGATATCTTTGCCTTCCTGTGTATAAACTTCCCCAGAAGCCCGCTTTCCACAAACGGCCCACCGTGTCTCATACGTACGAGTTTCATCACCCTGAACTTTTTCCCATCCTTGATACATATGTTTAAGATCTTTATTTTCTGTGTAAACCATCTTGACAAAATTGCGCCAGTTTTTAATCCCAGCCTGCTTATAGCCATTTAGCACAAACTCCATATCATCTGTAAATAAATCAGCAAGCTGTTCAAATGCTTCCTCACTTGTTCTAGATTGATCAAATAGCATAAAGTACTTCTCTAAGTTTTCCATAGTAGCTCCTTTTTTCCTCAAGGGTTGGCTATATCTTTTCCCAAATAACAGCTTAGCATAACAAAAGAGAAAGGGGAAAAAGATAAGCTTCTCGGAAAGTAAGATAAGTAAAAAGTTCACTTATCTTTATTACTTCTCTCAAAAGAGTAATCTCTCGATAATTCGGACATAATTTACAAGAGTTCAAAAATAAAATTTCTACTTAGAGTTTAATGCTAATTCCCGTAATTTATTGAATAAGGTGATAAATTGAAAACGAAATTAATCTTAATTCTTAGTATAACTTCTGTAATCTTTATGACCGCTTTATTTATCTTTTATCTTATTAAAGGGGATATTTCTCGTTGGGAAGTAGCGCTAGGAGGCATATTTGTAAGTGCGTTACCTCTGTTATTATTGTTTTCAAAAAACATCCCTTTTCCCGCTTTGATTATTATTGGTTATTATCTTTTTCTCTTCTGTACGTTATTTTTAGGTTCTATTGAAGAGTTTTATGGCCGCTTTAAATGGTGGGATTCGACTCTTCACTTTTATAAAGGGATCTTTATGGGCGCTATAGCCATTTCACTGTATAAATTATGTATCCCTAAGCAAACACGCGATCATGTTTCTAAATGGATCCTCTTTCTTTTCGTGCTTTCTGTTTCGGTGAATGCAACAGCTTTATGGGAAATTTATGAGTTTGTAGGAGATTTAACTTTTACACGTACAATGCAATCAGGAGGCAATACGGACACTATGTATGACATGATTATAGGAATAGTAGGGGGTCTCCTCGTTGCTATTTATTCTATAGTACGAAGAAAAACACTATAAATAAATATGGAGGTGTAAAAATGAATCGCAAACTTGTTCTATTATTGAGTGTCATTTATGTCATTTTCATGGGAAGTTTAGCTGTATTTCTTTACGTAGATGATAAATCATTTAAAGCATTGGTTGCTATAGGAGGGGTTATCTGTGGACTCATTCCTCTTCTGCTTGCTCTATTTACTAAGTTTACCTTTAATTTACCTCTTGTTATCTCTTACTTAATTTTCTTATTTTGCTCACAGTATTTAGGTTCTATTTTAGGGTGGTATGGACTAGGTTGGTGGGATACATTTTTACACTTAATAAGTGGAGCTCTCATTGCTTTTCTTGCGATTGCTTTGTATGAAAGACTCATACATAGAAGTGCAGGGAAAAGCATATCCTCATGGTTTGTTTTTCTCTTTGTTTTTTCTTTTGCTGCTCTTGGGGGTATCCTATGGGAGATTTATGAATTTAGTTCAGATCAATTCTTTGGGATGACTCTGCAAGGAGGCGGAAATAAAGATACGATGGTTGATTTAGTTGCTGATACGGTTGGAGGTCTTATTATCGCAATATGGGCAGGAATACGAACAAAAGTGAAAAAGAGTAAATTGAACTAACCCCCTTCCCTTAAGATCTTACATCTAAAGAAAGTACTGCAGGAATTTTACATTTGTAAAAGAAAAAGAAGACTTAGATAGATAAGTGTCTAATCCTCTCCTTCAGTATTGCTGTAATATCAGAAAAGTGATATTACAGCATCTTCATGATGTGTAGCATGACATTTTCCAAACGTATACAGTTAATGTTTCTTGTGGAAAAGAGCCTTCCAACAGAATCCTAAAGCTAAACACACATAAAGAATATATACAATAGGAATCAAGACTTAAATGGTTGATATTCATTAAAAAATGAGGGTATAATGAAAGTAAGAAAAGAGCGCTGGCTGCAACCAACGCTCTCTGTACAGTTTCACTGCTAGAAGAGCAGTGGTCCACATATCATATAAAGAGTACTGAAAAAAGTAATACTCCCTTTATACTTTAGTAGGGCTAAAGGGTGATATTACTTTTTTTTCGTGACAGCAATAATCGCAACAACAAGAGTAGATAACGAAATAGCAATTGTCATCGCTTCATACACAGTCAACATGCAGGGCACCACCCCCTTTACTTCGGGAGTACCGCTGCTCACCCTAAAAAACTGTACTCTATTATTATATCATATAGGCCTTTGTTATTTCATAAAAGCGAACATATTTTCTGGTGAATAGTTTTGTTTTTTAGAGACGTTTCCCTCTTCTCAAATATTCAGTTCGTAATGCTTCCACTGTGACTCTATTCCTCCCATTTTTGCGTATAGTTTTTGAGCTACAACATTATCTTTCGCTGTCTCCCATGTCATACCTGCATATTCATGTTCCTTAACATATGTAAAACATGCTTGAAAAAGCCGCTCTCCTACTTTTTTTCCTCGATATGAAGGAGAAACATATAAATCATTTAAAATAGCGTTCTTTTGTAAACTAAGCGTGCTGAATGAAAAATAGAGAGTTGCAAAGCCAATAAGCTCTCCTTTATGCTCGGCAACATATTGCACACCTTGACTTTGATGGGCTAGTAAATATGTAAAATGTTGTTTAATTTTTTCAACTGGCTGCTTTCTTTGATAAAAGTCAACAATGTACTCCTTCATTAATGGAACCATTTTTAAAGTATCTTCTTGAACTACTAAACGAATCGTAATAGAATTCATATAGTTTCCCTCCTAAAGCGTATGCTTGATTTTCTATAACTTTTATTATAAAAACCCCTCATTGCTTACAAAAGAGACAGTTTATAAAAATTATTTAGGTACAGAATAATGGAGGTTCTTACAGTGGTTAATATAACTCCCTTTATAAAAAAGGATAGTGGTCCTTTATATGTTCAAGTATACGACGATTTAAGAACAAAAATTTTGAAAGGAAAGATCCCTTTCGGTAGTAAGCTTCCCTCAATTAGAGGACTTGCCAGACATTTGCATGTTAGCAATAATACAATTTCACTTGCTTATGATTTACTCGCTGATGAAGGCTTTATCGAGCGGAAACCACGAAGCGGAATATATGTTAAAAAGCAAGTAGAGGATGTTTTCCCTTTTTCACATTCCTCAGAAGATGATAGGAAAGTAGAATACAAGCCTTCACCTCGCTATAATTTTCGCTATGGAACATTAGAATCTACCCTTTTCCCTTCTAAAACTTTTCATAACATCGCAAATGCCGTCTACGCTGAGAGGCAACAAGAATTGTTTACATATGGAGATGTTCAAGGGGAATTTGGGCTTCGCAAAGAGCTTTATCACTACTTAATAAATTCAAGAGGTGTCAAGTGTGTTCCCGAACAAATTATTATCACCTCTGGAACACAACAAAGCCTAATCCTACTTTCTCAAATTTTAAATCTGCAAGACAAGCTAATAGGATTTGAAGAACCTGGCTACAACGGAGCACGAATTATATTTGAAAATTTGAATGTAGATGTAGAGCCTCTTCCTATAAAAAAGGATGGACTTAGTATTGAAGAACTTTACAAAACTAATCCTTATGCTGTTTACGTTACACCATCTCATCAGTTTCCGACAGGCGTCATTATGACACAGAAAAAGCGTGAACAGCTGCTTCAGTGGGCTAGAGACCATAATTCTTTTATTATAGAAGATGATTATGATAGTGAATTTAGGTATGTAGGAAAACCTATCCAATCGATTCAAGGAATGGATGAAGCGGAGAAAGTCATTTATCTTGGTACTTTTTCTAAACTTCTTCTTCCAGCAATGCGAATGAGCTACATCGTACTTCCTTCTCCTTTATTAAGCATCTATAAAGAGCGCTTCTCTCTTTATGAACAAACAGTTCCTCGCTTACAACAATGGATTATGGAAGCTTTTATGAAGACAAATTATTTAGATAAACATATTGCTAGAATGAGAAATGCTTACCGAAAAAAGCATACTACTCTTATATCAGAAATAAACAAAAGGTTTGATGCTAATAAATTTGAGATCCTTGGAGAATGTTCAGGGTTACATATATTAGTAAAAGTGTACGGAAAAAGTGAAGAAGAACTTATTAAACTAGCCTCTTCAAAAGACGTTAAAGTTTACCCAACAAATCCTTATTGGAAAAGAAAACCTCAATGTGAAACAGGGACTGTATTATTAGGCTTCGGATCGTTGTCTGAGGAAGAAATTAAACAAGGAGTGTCCATTTTGTCTGAGGTATGGATGTAGGATTTCTCCTCTCCTTGAAAAGCCCCTATATCCTTAGCATATAGGGGTTTTATGGAATGTTGTATCCTAGCTTTTTAGAAATCAAGTTTGCTCCTGAAGTGACTTTTTTAATAAGGATTGGGAGCCTTTCTTCTCCATACCTTCCCTCAATTCCAGCAATACTAAGGCCTGCTATCACCTCTCCTTTATGATTAAAAATAGGAGCGCTGATTGCTGTTGTATAATTCTCAAGTTCTGAAATGCTTACTGTGTAGCCTTCCCTTTTTGATTGTGCTAATATTTTTCTTAATTTTTCTTTATCTGTAATTGTCCCAATCCCAATTTGTTCTAGCTCTACGTGCTCTAAGTAGGCTTCTCGTTCTTCCTCTGGCAAATAAGCTAGAATAATACGAGAGCATGCTCCTGCATAAAGAGGAGATCGCCTTCCAACAGACGTGTACAGTCGAACAGGTTGAAGTGTATCTACTTTTTCGATATACATTGCTTCGTTTCCATCTCTAATAATTAAATTTACCGCTTCTTCTACATCATCTCGAAGTTGTTCCATAATGGGTTTTGCAATTATTCTTATATCTAATCGATTTGCCACAAGTTGTCCAAACTGTAAAAAAAGAAGCCCTAAAGAATAAAAGCCGTCTTTATCTTTTGTTAAAAACCCCATTTCTTCAAGTGAGCCAACCATACGATGTAGTGATGTTTTTGGAATTTCCGAGTAAGTTAGCATTTCTGTAAAAGTAAGCTTAGAATGCTTAATAAAAAGATTTAAGATTTGCATGGATTTAACGACCGTTTTATTATTTGTGTGCATTTTCTCTTCTCCCTCATGTCCCTACTCTAACCTTTTCGAAGCTAACAAAATACCCATCTTTAATTTATAAAGTTCTTGCTCCTTCTCTAAATACAACTTTTCCGCTTCTTTTAAAGACACATAGGTGAAAGTGACCGATTCACCAGGCTTTTTCTGAGCAATGAGTGGTAAATCAGTTGTAATGACTTGGGCAATTTTAGGGTATCCTCCTGTTGTTTGTCTATCTGCTAATAAAATAATGGGGTTTCCGTCAGGGGGAACTTGAATGGATCCTTGAGATACAGCTTCTGATAAAAGTTCTTTTGCCTCTTTTAATTGAAGGGAAGGTCCTTCCATCCTATATCCCATGCGATCTGATTGTGTTGATACCTTAAAAGGCTTCTCTGTGAATTCTTGCTGACTTTTTGACGAAAAAAAGTCAAATTGACTGCCATGTACTACTCGAATGCTATCATTATTTGCTATCGGAACAAACTTTTCATAGTGAACAGACCACTGAGACGTTATGGCCCCTTCTCCAATATTTTGAGATAAAAAGGAAGGTCTTTCATTTAATACGTGAGCAAAATGCAATTCGTCCCCTTCCTTTAGAGCTCTTCCTTTGAATCCACCAATCTCACCGCGTAAATACGTACTTTTACTTTCTAAAACTTTCTCAAGTTGAAATCCACCTTTAATCGTTAAATACGCTCGGCAGCCCCTTTTACATTGACCGAATTTAATGGTGCTCCCCTTTTTCACAAATATGGGTTTCCACATTGGAATAGCTTCACCATTGACAGCTGGAGACAAATCACCTCCTGTAATAGCAACTACACAGTCTTTTTCTACTTGTAAAAGAGGGCCCATTAACGTAATTTCCAGTCCTGCTTCATTCTCGTCATTCCCAACAAGCAAGTTTGCTATTCTAAGAGAGTAAGAATCCATTGCACCGCTTACAATAACTCCATATTTCTGAAAACCTCTTCTCCCAAGGTCCTGAACAGATGTAAGTAATCCTTGCTTTATGACACGTAAGCTCATTTTTCTCCCTCTTTTCGCTTTATTTCTTCATATTCTTCTTGTGAGATCGAAACGAACTTCACTCTATCTCCTGCTTGAAGTAAGCTTGGTGGCTTTTGATTTGGAAGAAAGAGCTGGATAGGAGTTTGACCGATAAGTTGCCATCCACCAGGGGTTGAAATTGGATAAACGCCTGTTTGCATTCCAGCAATTCCAACGCTTCCTGCTGGAATAGAGGCTCTTGGTGATGAACGTCTTGGTGTTGCAATTTTTTCAGATAAACCACCTAAAAAAGGAAAACCAGGTGCAAAACCAATCATATAAGCTAAATATTCTCCATTTGAATGAATATGAATGACTTCTTCCTTCGTTAAATTATTATATTTGGCAACATGGTCAAGGTCTGGACCATAATCTCCTCCATAACAAACAGGGATTGACACTTGACGATGTTTTAAATCCCCTTCGTCAGACACTTCATTTAATTTTTCGTTTATAAGAGTTGAAACGATTTCAAAAGGAGAAATAAAGTCTTTTATTGTACGCTCCTTATTTGCTTTTATAACTTGGAGTGGCTCATAAAAAATCGTTACATTTGTAAATGCCGGCACACACTCAATAAACCCTTGAAATGGATGAGCTTCTAATGTATCTATAAACATTTTAATTTTCTTATGAATTTGATAGTCAATACGTTCTCCAAATGTAACAACAATAGCTGAGTCACCGAGTGGTGAAAGTGTTGTTTGCTGAACTAAATCTGTTTTGGTTGAACTCATATTTTCACCTCTTTTTCTATAAAACGCCAAGCTTCTCATCGCGAATGTCTGTAATAAACATATGTCCTGGTGCATGCGTAATCATAATAGGTGGCTTTGTTTCCATTGCAACAGCTTGTGGAGTGACACCACATGCCCAAAATACCGGTGTTTCCCCTTCTTTAATTGTCACTGAATCTCCAAAATGAGGAGTATTAATATCTTGAATACCAATAACGTGTGGATCTCCGATATGAATAGGTCCTCCATGAACAGAAGGAAAGCGTGATGTTACTTGTGCCGCTCTTACAACATCTTTGTGAGGAATAGGACGCATACTTGCTACCATATTCCCCCGAAAAATGCCTGCTTCAACACAAGGGATGTTTGTTTTATACATGGGAACATTGCACTCTTCCTCAATATGACGAACCGAAATATCGTTATTTAAAAGAGCATGTTCAAAGGTAAAGCTGCATCCAATTAAAAAACCAACCATATCATCTTCCCAATATTCTGTAATATCTGTTACTTCCTCTGTAAGTTCTCCATCCTTATAAATTCGGTATTTTGGAATATCTGTGCGAATATCTCCTGAAGATGAAGCGAACTTTGGAAAAGGAGAGCCAACCTCTGTTACATCTAAAAGAGGACAAGATTTAGGATTCCGTTGACAAAATAGAAGAAAATCAAAGGCATGTTCTTTTTTTAAGATTGCTAGATTAGCTTGAGCATATCCATTTGCCATTCCTGCTGTTGGCTGCACAAGTTTACCTTCACGAATTAAATTCCGAATTTCTGACGGTGTTTTTTGAGATAAGTTTTCCACTAAAATCCCCTCCTAAAACAATAGTCGCCTGCACATAGCAATAGTCTTTATATGCAGGCGCTTAGCTTACTTAAATAGCTGTGGAATTTGATCAACTAGTGTATACCCACCCATTAAGGCCATTACAACAACAACAAAGATACCTGAAATGGTTAGCCATAAAGGGTGCTTATAGTCACCAACAATGCTCTTCTTGTACGCCGCAATGAGCAATGTTCCAAGAGCAATAGGAAGAATTAAACCATTGAGAGCTCCCACAAGAAGAAGTACTTTAACAGGTTTTCCAATTAGAACAAAGCAAACAGTAGAAATAATAATAAATCCGATGATAATCCAATTTGCATTTTTATCGAGTTTTTGGCTGAATGTTCTGATAAAAGAAACAGATGTATACGCTGCTCCTACTACGGATGTAATCGCCGCAGACCACATGACAATTCCAAAAATTTTGTAACCAATGTTTCCTGCTGCTAGTTGGAATACGGATGCTGGAGGGTTCCCTGCATCAATTGGAAGCCCTTTTGCTACAACACCAAGAACAGCTAAAAATAAAGCAATGCGCATAACAGACGTAATTAAAATTCCAGTAATCGAGCTTTTTGTTACTTGTGGTAAGGCATCTACACCTTTGACTCCCGCATCTAATAAACGGTGTCCACCAGCAAACGTAATGTATCCTCCAACTGTTCCACCAACAAGTGTAACAATTGCTACAAAATCAATTTTGTCTGGTGCGAAAGTTTTTACGACCGCTTCTCCAACAGGTGGTGACGTTGTAAAAGCTACATAAATCATTAAGCCAATCATGACAAATCCTGCAATTTGCGTAAATTTATCCATTGCTTTTCCTGCTTCTTTTACAACAAAGATAAGCACGGCAATAATAGCACTAATTGCGGCTCCCACTGTTGGTGAGATGCCAGTAATAGCATTTAAACCAAGACCTGCTCCAGCAATATTCCCGATATTAAAAGCAAGTCCACCAATGACAATTAACGCAGCTAATACGTACCCTAATCCTGGTAATACCATATTTGCGATATCTTGTCCTCTTTTTCCAGAAACTGCAATAATTCTCCAAACATTCGTCTGAGCAAAAATATCGAGAATAATCGAGATTAAAATAACAAATCCAAAACTTGCTGCAAGATTTTGTGTAAAAACCGTTGTTTGTGTTAAAAATCCCGGGCCAATCGCTGATGTGGCCATTAAGAATGCCGCTCCTAACATAAGCGACCAATTAACTTTTGGTGCAGAGAGCTCTTTCTTTGGTGTATTTTTTTTCTTTGGCTCCAATTTCATTTCCCCCTATCTATACTTAGCTTGAAATCGCCTTCACTTCGATTTCAGATGTTGTTAATGATCCTTGAATACGACGAGCAAATTCTAACGCATGTGCGCCATCTCCATGAATACAAATTGTATCTGCTTGCAGTGAAACATCAACTCCTTGCTGAGACTTCACTTTTCCTTCCTTCACCATCCGAACTACTTGTGCTAAAGCTGCATCGTCATTTTCAATAAGCGCATTCTTTTCGCTTCTTGCTGTTAACGAGCCATCGCTTTGATATGTCCGATCAGCAAACACTTCACTCGCTGTACGTAATCCAATTTCTTTTCCTGCTTTAATAAGCTCACTTCCCGCTAAGCCGAATAAAATAAGGTCAGCGTTTATGTTATAAACAGCTTTCACAATTGCTTTTGATAAATTTTTATCTTTAGCTGCCATATTATAAAGTGCTCCATGTGGTTTAACATGCTGCATCCCAAGCCCTTCCGCTTTTAAAAAGCCATCTAGCGCTCCAATTTGATACACAACAATATCGTAGGCTTCTTGAGCAGTAATTGAAAGATTACGGCGACCAAATCCAATTAAATCTTGAAGACCTGGATGCGCCCCAATTTGAACGCCTTTCTGTGCAGCAAGCTCAACTGTTTTTCGCATAACGCTAGGATCTCCAGCGTGGAAACCACAAGCAACATTCACAGATGTAACAAAATCCAAAATCTCTTCGTCATTACCAATGCGATAAGCTCCAAAACTTTCCCCTAAGTCACAGTTCAAATCAACTCTATTCATCCTCTTTCCCCCTCTTCTTTTCTTATAAAATTAAAGCGCAACCAAGCTCCAGTTCGTAAAACAGAATATTCTGTTAAATACCAGTAGTTTTGTTCCGTTTTTCGGAACTGCAGTACCGTTATTTGGTCACTCTTAAATTCTAACACTAGTATGTAACATAAACAATATATATGTCAGAACATTTGACAAAGTCTATCTTTTATTATGATTTCAATTTCTATTCTTTTAGACTTTTTATTTAATTTTTGTAGTTAAAACAACTAATCATTTTTACATGTTAGATTTCCTTCTCTTATATAAGTTCGCTCTCATCTATTTAGTATTCATTATGGTCTTTATATACAAATTTATTTGTTACAATAAATAAAAAAAGAAGTTCTCTGAAAGAACTTCCGCACAAATAATTAAGAGTCAACTGATAGAACAATATTCAATTAAGTAATATTAGAACCACTGCTCGTTAACTTTACTGTACTATTTCTCCTGTTTTCATTTAATGAACTATTAGTAGCTTAAAAGGAGCCAAGATAAGCACTTTCAACTTCTTTTTATGATATTCTATGAACAGGCAAACTCACCCTGTGTTAAGGTTTTGAATTAGAAAATCCAATTGAAAACTGTATAAACTCCGATTAATGCAAGAGGATTGTTAAGATAAGGATTGAAAAGATCCCGAAAATAATTACTTTATCTATAAAAGGTTCTTGAGGTTCTTCAAGCAAACTTTCTTTCACTTTGTGTTGTATGGGGGAAGTCTCTTGCCTTAATTCTAATTTCTCAAGGATTTCACTTTCCCCTTTAAATTTTAATCCTTTCGCTATTGCGATAGGATCATTTCCCATAGATTTCTCAAATTGAAGGCATGCTTCTACCATTTCTGGTGTCTTATTTTCTTCTAGATACCAATATCCACCTGCCATATCGGTATATTTTAGCAAAAAGTAAATGTCACCTAATTTTTTACGAAGTGCCAATTCATTAGGATAGGTTGACATTAATCCATGAAGTCTGCCCCTTGCTTTCCCTAAATCGTTTTTTTCAATGTCCTCTTGTATCTTCTTAAGAGTTTTACTGGGTATTTTCTCTATTAGAAACACCTCATTTGTCATAACTTTTACCCCATTGAGCGGAGACGGTTCTATCTGAACAAAGTAGAAATGATCGCTTTCTATATCTTATTAACTATCAAATTCATTATCTTAATAAACCTATTAAAGTTTCATTTTTAATCCTTCATGTGTTGCATGAAAACCTAAATGTTTATAAAAGCGTAAAGCATCATCTCTTTTTTTATCTGTTGTTAATTGTATTAAATAACAACCACGTTCTTTTGCACGTTGAATAGCCCACTTGATAAGCTTAGTGCCTATACCTTTACTACGTACAGAAGACAAGGTTCTCACTCCTTCAATTGTAGCTCTCCATCCACCTTGATGTGTGATATATGGGGTAAAAGTAATTTGTTGGACGCCAATAACTTTATTTCCGTCAACAGCTACTACTAACTCATTATTAGGGTCATCCCTAATCGCCTGAAATGCTGTAATATAACTTTCCGGAAGTGGTTGCTCATAACGCTCACGCTTACTTCCTAAAACATCGTCAGCAAGCATGGCTACAATCTGCACTAAATCTTGTTCAGTAGCTATTCTGAACTCTAATTTCTGCTCCAATTGAGATGCCTCCTTTAGTAGTCAAGCATTTCATCACTTTTACATTATCCCACATCAGTATATAAAGTCAGTGTACTAGTGCTTAGAAAGCATATTATAGTGCTTCTTTATACATATCTGTTAACATTTCTAAGGAATGGAGCATATGCTCAATCAAATTCGGAATATCTTCCATCTGATTCTCATTTATTTTACGATTAAAATTGATTTCAATTGTATTATGAATGGTCTTTTCTCTGCCGTACTGATATTGCAAAGTCTGCTTTGGCGGGTTTTGCTGTGTCCAAATATCTCCGAGCCCTTTTTCGATTTTCGAACACTGTGCTTCTACCTTATTTCGATCTATGTCTACGTAAAAAAACAAACGGAGCGTACAGCTTGGGTTGCTGTTAGGATCTTCTAAGATCTCACTAGCAAGATCTTGTAAGGAAGCGTACAAACACACCTCTGCAGTAACCGCATGCTCATCAGAAAGCTGGAATCCTAGCCGGAATTCCTTTGCCATAATCGACATTTCCAATGTATCTGTACGAGAAACAATGGTGATTTCCTCCTCAAGATTATCAAGATCATATAGTTCGTTTTCAAATGCAACTTTTAAATTATCAAAAACAGTTGGATCGTACATCGGCAAACATTTCCTTTCAACAAGTTTCTTCCTATTATATATTACTTTTTTCGAAAGTACTTCCTGTTTTTCAAATCCTGGAAAAAAATCTTGTTAGACGATTTTTTATGAACTTTACTCTAATTCGTCTTCCTTTTTACTCATTCATTAATCTATATAGCTTCTAATGTTAACTCAATAAATTTTTCAACTGCAGGAGCCTGCCACTTCTTTGATTTGACAAGTAAGTGTGAGTAAATGGGCTCGAACTTTTCATTGTGCTTCATAACATTTAATAACCCCTGTTCAACCTCATTTTTCACTGTAACATAAGGTAATACAGCAAAACCTAAACCACTTATTACAGATTGCTTAATTGCTTCTAAACTCCACAGTTCCATTGTTTGAAATTTAGGAAGCTTATGATGAGTAAGGTACGTCTCAAACATAGAACGATAGCTGCATCCTTTTTCATTTGTAACAAAGAAATCCGTGGTTTCTTTGTTTTTATAATAATCAAAGTGTTGGTTTTTATCTGGACTGGTTATTAAAACAATTTCTTCTTTGTGTAGTCGATGATGAATACAATCATTTAGTTCTAGCTCTGGCCAAATCATGAAAGCAACGTCAACATAGCCACTCATAAGGTCCTTTTGGTTTTTCCCACAAGTTCCGTTACTCAATATGATCTTAACGTCTGGATATTTACTAGAATATTCTCTAAGAATAGGTCCTAGACGAGAAATGGTTAATGATTCAGGGGCAGCAATCTTTAACTCTCCGCTTATTGTGTTATGATTTTTCATTTGAGCTATCCGGTTATACGTTTGTAACAATTCATCAGCTAAAGGAATTAATTCTTTTCCTAAAGAGGTTAAGTTTAATTCTCGCTTAACATAAGTGAATAATTCCCCACCAATTTCCCTTTCCAGCGCTTGAATATGAGAAGTAATAGTTGACTGAGTGTACCCTAATTTTGCAGCAGCATTTGTATAACTTCCAACATCAACAATCGTTCGAAAAGTGAGAAGTTGTCTTATTTCCATCCTTCATAATCTCCTCTCATATATTCAAAAAAATGATATTAGTTATTTGTAATTTCAATTTCACTAATAGATAAATGCATATTACAATAAATCACATAACTTATTCAACTATTTTTTATTGAGAGGACAGATTAACGAAATGAATTTTACAGCATTCCTTTCCTATATCATTATTACATCAATTACACCTGGCCCAAGTAATCTTTTAATGATGAATGAAGCGAGAAGATTTGGATTTAAAAAATCTCTCCCCTTCAACATTGGCATACTTTCAGGATTTATTATTCTAGGAATTGTAACCTCATTATTAACTACAAGTCTGTACAAATGGATACCAATGATAGAACCTTATTTTAAAGTCGTTGGAGCAGTATACTTACTCTATTTAGCATGGAAGATTGCTTTTTCTAAGGGAGGAAAGGAAGAAGATATTGATAATCAGTCGTCTTTCTTTTCAGGTCTATTCTTTCAAATTCTTAATGTGAAGAGTATATTGTATTTTTTAACAGCCCTGTCAACGTTCGTACTTCCTTATAGTGGTTCAAATATCACGATCTTCTTTTTTATGTGTTTAACGATCGTAATAGGTTGTGTAGCCCTACTATTATGGGCCGTGTTCGGGGCGGCTTTTAAAAAGCTTTTTTCCAAATACAATAAAACCATAAATATAGTAATGTGTTTATTGCTCGTTTATTCCGCTATTACGATTTTCTAAAAAGCAAGCTCGTCCCTTTATAAAGGAACGAGCTTACTTTAACATTTATAATGGAATGTATTGCTAGAATAAGGCCACATAAAAAGATGAATTTCTTCATTTTGATCTTAAAGGGGCATTAAATAACAAAAATCGCTCCCTCCCATGCTTAAGATAGGATAAATTATCTTTATGTTAGGGAGTATTGATATATACGATTAAAGTTCGCTTATTCAAAACGATGTTTAATCAATAAATGCCTCGTTTAGACGTACTAAAAGCTCACCAAACAATTTTTGTTCTTCGCTAGACCAGGTTTTTAACATATCTTGATAGCGCTGTATTCTCATTCTTTTATCCGCTAAAAGCTTTTCTCTCCCCAACTCTGTAATTTGAAATAAACTTCCACGCCTATCTGAAGGATCTGAAAAACGGGAGATTAACCCTTTGGCTTCTACGGCAGAAGCTTGTCTAGATAGTGTTGAAATATCTAATTTAAAAGAATCTGCCAACGTTGTTAACCGGGCTGGTCCAAACTCTTCTAACTGCCTTAGTAATAAATAAACAGCTCGCTCTAAGTCCCCTATTTTATTTTCTGAGTTATCTTTGTAAACCGCTCGTCTTATAAAAGTTGTAAGCTCATATTCAATCTGCTCAATTGCTTTTTTGTTTTCTCTTTCCACAGAATTCCCTCCAAAAGAATAGCTCTGTTGCGGTTCTTTATTGACAAATAAAGATCTACTTGTATAATACAACTATATACTTGTATCATACAAGAAAAAAGTTGGAAAATAAAGCGAAGTTTGATTTTTATCATGTTTTGAAAGGAGGCAAGTTGTTCTTAAGGGAAGAACAACTTTTTCTTATGAAAGGAATACGCATTATCTTACAAATTACCATTTTATATGTTTTTTCAATCGTTGGAGAAGCTCTTCATCACTTTCTTCATATCCCTATTCCTGGTAGTATTATTGGTCTTATTTTGTTAATTATTTGTTTATCATACAAAATCGTTCCTGTTAAAATTGTTGAAGATGGAGCAAGTTTTTTATTGTCCTTTTTACCGTTATTATTTATCCCATCTATGGTCGGTATAATCAACTATCCATCCCTATTTTCTATTAGCGGCGGTATCTTATTTCTAATTGTTGTAATGAGTACGATTATAACGATGATTGCTGCTGGAGTTGCTAGTCAATTTATCGAAACTAAAACAAAAAAACGAAAGAAGAGAAAAGAATGCAACAAACACTTATCGCGATCAGTATAATTCTAGTAACCATTGGCGCTTACTTCGTCATGACAAAACTATACACGCGTTTTTCATACCCTATTTTTCTTCCTGTTATTACAACAACAATAACGATTGTTTTACTTCTCTTAGTTTTTCACATTTCATATGAAAATTATATGGTTGGTGGCAAATGGATTAATTCTTTGCTTGGGCCTGGCGTTGTAGCATTAGCTTATCCACTCTATAATAGCCGCAAAATTTTAATGAATAATATTTTCCCTATTTTTACTGGTGTGTTTATTGGCATGCTGTTTGGAATGGTAAGCGGACTGTTGTTTGCAGAAGCATTTGGAATTAATCGCGACTTAGTTTTATCAATTCTTCCAAAGTCCATTACAACTCCTGTAGCCATCCAAATTACGACAAGTTTAGGTGGGGTTCCTTCTATGACAGCGGTCTTTGTCATGATTGCCGGTATTTCTGGCGTTGTTATTGGGCCAGCCATTTTAAAATGGGTTCGCATCCATAGCTTTCTTGGAAAAGGGATTGCGTTCGGAAGTGCTTCACATGCGCTCGGTACTGCTAAAACATTTGAATATGGTGAATTAGCTGTTTCTATGAGTTCTGTATCTATGACACTAAGCGCTTTGCTTGGATCTATACTTGGCCCAATTGTAGTATGGATTTTCCATATTTGATGAAAAACAAGTAAATAAAAGAACGCAATGAAAACTATTTCCACTCCTTTTCCCCAAATAAAAAACACCTTTTCGTTATCTTCTATTAACGAAAAGGTGTTTTTTATTATATTCTCTAGAGATAGCCTCTATTTGATTAGAGTTCTACACTTTCTCCAATTTCAAGCACTTTCCCTTTCAGGCCACGCTCTTCCAAAGCTTTCACAAAAGCATTTCCATCTTGTACAATGACAGGAAAAGTATTGTAGTGAATAGGAATAATTAATTTAGCTTGATACCATTCAGCAGCTTGTACAGCATCTTCTGGTCCCATTGTATAATGGTCACCAATTGGTACAAACGCAATATCAATATCATGTCTGTCTCCAATCATTTTCATGTCCCCAAAGAGCCCAGTGTCTCCAGCATGAAGAATTGTTTTTCCTTCTGCTTCAACAATAAACCCACTCGGCATGCCGCCATAAAGAATATTTTTATTTTCTTCATCAATAATACCTGAGCTATGGAAAGCATGAGTCATCTTTGCTTTTGCAAACTCAAGATCTAAAGTTCCTCCAATGTTCATTCCAATTGTATTCTCTACGCCTTTCCAAGACATATAGGCAGCCAATTCTGGATTAGAAACAACTGGAGCATTATTGGCTTTAGAAATAGGTGCTGCATCTAAGATATGATCTGCATGAGCATGTGTCAAAAGAACAGCATCTGCTTTAATATCTTCAACACTCACTTTTGCTGCTTCATTTCCGCTAATAAATGGATCAATAATAAGAGCTTTCCCATTCGTTTCGATTATAATAGTTGATTGGCCATGATATGTAATTTTCATTATCCTGCCTCCTTAATTTATCTTTCTACTATATGCTGATCCTTACTTATATTTATAGTAAAATAGTTTGGCCATATTTGCCAAATAATATGTTTGGGATTCTATTCACCACTTACTAGAATTTGAAATGCTGCCCTTATTTACAACAAGAAGGTTAGTCTATTGAACGCAATACTTCAAGTAACATTTCTTTAAATGCACTTCGATCAATAGCTTCACAAACTCTTACATTTTTGGAGCGTTCTAAACGATTATTAATATCTACAAGACTGTACCCTCTTGTGAGTTCACCAACTGTTTCAACATCTACGTGATATAGATTCGACTCTGTCATAATTTCTTCGTTTGCTGCAACAGCAGCTAGTAATGTATCTGGATGAGTTGTTCCATTTAACTTATGCACGCTTTTGTTAAATTTCATAACCACTTTATTCACATCTTTGAAAAATTGCGCACCTTTTGTTGAAAGAGCTTCAATTTCACTATGGTCGTTATCATCCATAATGGAATACTTTGTACACATTTCCCAACCAACCATTGTGATAGGAATACCTGAATGAAGCACAATTTTTGCTGCTTCAGGATCCACAAAAAAATTATATTCTGCGCTTGGTGTAATATTTCCTAATGCATTGTTTGTACCACCCATAATGTACAAATGAGGAATTTTAGGAACGATAGCTGGATCTTTTTTTATTGCCATTGCAATATTTGTTAACGGCGCAATCGCTAATAAATGAATTTCACCTGGATTTTCGTGAATGGTTTCAATAAGAAAATCTACCGCATGTCCTTCCTCAGGAGACTGGATTGCTTTTTCAAAAAATGAATCTCCCATGCCATCTTTTCCATGCACATCTTCAACTGTTCGATGCTGGCTTTCACCAAATCCCATTATTGGGCCTTCATGTCCTTTATAAACAGGGACCTTTCCGCTTTTTCCCCCAACTTGAATGGTGTAAAGTGCGTTTTCAACTTGTTGATGAAATTGAACGTTACCACCCGTTATCATAATTCCTTCAACTTTAAAATAATGAAGAGCCATTAAAATTGAAATTGTATCATCACCGGCTGTATCTGTATCAATAATAACTCGTTTCTTCTCTAGCATGGAACCTCCTCCATCACTTTCTTTGCTAATTCTGTTATGTATTCGAAGAAAGCATCGCGATCAACGTCATATACTACATTTACAGGTCGTCCATCAGAAGTTTCAACTGTCCGCCCTTGGCTTGGTCCATCTCTATGTACAATGCTGTTAATTCGCTCCACTTTCACAAGCTCAGGATTACCAACAAACGCAGTTGTTAACACATCCCACAGATAATAAGTCGAGTTTGTTGAAAAATGAACAAGTGGTGGCACCATTGCGTAGCACTGACCAAGGAAATCAACACCAAGATGTTTACGCTCCGCTGCCCAGCGCTCACGTACATCTAAAGTCAGTGGTACTTGATTTGTACTTTCAAGTGCTACTAAATCAATCTCTATACCGCTGTCCCAAACGCGTCCAGCTGCTTCAGGGTCCCAAAATACGTTCCATTCTGCTGTTCCATCATGTTCAGGCTCATGAACATTGCCCTCTTCACGAAACGTTCCGCCCATCCAAACAAGGCGTTCAATTTTCTCCTCAATTTCAGGTGCTTCGTCTAATGCACGAGCAAGGTCTGTTAGTGGCCCTGTAAATAGCAACGTTGTCTTTTCTTCAGTTGCATAAAGTGTTTCTATTAGATGAAGGTGTGCCGGTTTATCAGCTACTTTTGTTATCACTTTCCCAGATTCGTTTAAGATAGGTAGAGCGTCAACATAAAATGCGTGCATACGCCAGTCTTTTGGAAAAGGATTTTTCCCGCGCGAATTTGACTCAGCTACACTTAGATTACCGTCACCAAAACGGTCAACTATTTTACGACTTGCAAACATCGCAGGTTCTAAATAACAATCTGCTGGAATAACAGAAACACCTGTAAGTTTAACATTCTCCATCTGTAGTAATAAAAATAATGATACTAAATCATCGACACCGCCATCATGATTAAAGTATATTTTCTTTTTCATCTCATCTTCATCCCCTTTTATAAACTCTTTAAATAATCCTAACTTTATAAACGTATAATGTATCATTAAATTATGTCAATATATTTTCAGAAAATATTATAAATAAAAAGCCATGAATTTATTATCCATAGCAAAAAGCTTTTAAGGGATATGCCCTTTAAAAGCTTTTTGTTTTACAATACTCCGACCAAAACGATATTTCTATAATTAATTACTATGATCTCTTCTTTTTCTCGATCGTTAACACTATTGTTGTATAAAAATTTGTTTACTCTTTTGATTCCTGATTACTTTTCATAGCCTTCTGATCTTTGTTTCTTAAAGTTACTATTATAAATAAGCGTAACCATAACAATTAAGACTGTCAGAACAGCATAAATATTACTGTAGTTCAAGCTATTATGTTCTAGTAAAAATGGATTGAGTTGAAGACTTGTATCTTTAATTTCTAGTGCTTTACTAATTAATGTTGTTGCCGTTGCTCCAGCAATAAAGTTCATCATCATGAAAATCCCCATGCCTACTCCTGCTTGTTCTTTTGGAAGGGAACGCGACACAGTGTTCCCTAGTGCAATTTGAATGAATGTTTGGCCAACATAAGCAAGAAGAAGCACCATCATAATTAAATATGGAGATGAGCCTGCAATAATGGATAAAATTCCATAGCCTAAAAAAAAGCATAATAGAGCTGTATATGCAACAAATCCATTTCCTTTCTGATCGGCTAACTTACCTCCTTTTCTCCCTAGTAGAGCAGCCAAAACAGCTCCAGGAAACATAACAAGCCCACTTAATAATGGAGATAAGCCATTGATTCCTTGAAGTAATAAAGGAGTGAGGTATGGAATACCAAAGCCAATTCCTGAACTTAAAGCTGAAACTAGAAGTCCTGCTGAAAAGCTTCTATTCTTAAATAATGAACCTTGGATAAATGGATTTTCCGTTGTACGAATTCGCCAAAGAAATAAAGCAAAAAAAACAATTCCAATAAACGCAAGCAATAAAGATCCTTGTGTAATGGCCAGAAGAAGAAAAGCAAGCGTTCCTGCCAGTAAAAAGGCTCCGATTAGATCTGTCTTACTTTTTATTTTTTCTTCCTCACTGTCTAAGAAGCTTCGAAAGAATGGTAGTGCAATAAGAATAAGAAGCGAAATTATAAAAAGATAATGCCAGCTTATAAAGTTTGTAACAAGCCCTGCGACAATAGGTCCGACAGCTGTTCCAAACGCTGTTGCGGATGATGTAATTCCTAATGCTCTTCCCCTTGTTTCAGGTGTAAAATAGCGAGTTGGGATAATCATTGATGTAGCTGGCATAACAGAAGCACCTATAGCTTGCAAGATACGGCCCGCTAAAACAAACCAAAAACTTGGAGCTAAAAATCCAATTAATGACCCAACGGCAAAAATAAGTAATCCAACGGTTAATAAATTTTTCAGTTCATACTTGTCAGCAAGCTTTCCAAACATAACAGATCCAATCGCATATACAACAATATAACCTGTTACAATCCAGCCTGCTTGTGATGGCTGAAGGTGAAATTCCGCTGTAATCGTTGGAAGGGCAATATTAAACATCGTTGAGTTCATGACTGAAATAACCATTGCAAAGGCTAAAATTAAAATAAGTTTTCTTTTCCGACTTTCATTTTTTTCCAGAATAGTTTCATTCATTAATTTTCCCTCTTTCTAATTTAGAACAAAGTTTAATTAAATAAGGTTAGAGAGAACTTTCTCTCTAACCTTTATCAGTTTTATTTGTTCTCTTGATTCGCCATCTTCAAATCAAGATTATGGATATTTGCAACTACCCGATCAAAACGAAGTGGTTGAGGTTCAGCCGGGAAAATATGAGCTTCGTACTTATCACCTAAAGTACGGAAGAATGGTTCAAACAGGCCTGATACAAGCACTCCTACCATTTTTGTATATGGAGAATCTAAACGATATGAATGAACAGTATGAGCTGGAACGTGTAAGAAGTCTCCAGGATTCAACTGAATTTCCTCTCCATTTGCCCACATTGTCATTTGACCTTCTAAACAATAAAATGTTTCTGTATGATGTTCATGATAATGATCAACAATACGATCGCCTTTTGGTCCTTCAGATGAAACAACGATAAATTGTCCATCTGTATTCGTTTGTGCCGCAACGATACGATGAAGCTGGTCACCTGTTAGAAGACGATCACCTTCCCCAGATTCAAGGACATATGGAACAACTTCATCAGGTCGTGTTACATTTGTAATAAGTTTTGCTTCCCCCTCTATGCTCTGTTCGTTTGATACAAACTCAATATCTGAAGTAGCTGCACTTTGCAAGAAACGCTCATATGCTAATTCTTCTCCATATGGAGGATGTTCCACATGCTCATAAGGTGTACCAATTTCAGCATAGAAGTTCGCCACATTTCCTTTCATTGTATATGAAACAAGACGAGTGCGATGACTTTGCATTATATAGCTGTGAGTTGTGCCTGCTGGAATTTGAGCATAATCTCCTGATATAAGAAGATGTTTTTCTCCATTAAGGATAAGTTCTACTTTTCCATCTAACACAAGAATGCCTTCATGTGTTTCTTTATGAAGATGAGGAGGAAAAGCATCTCCTTTGCCACCTGCAAGTAAGACAATTTCAAACATATCGCCTGTGCTTTTTCCATTTGCCATGATTGTAGCTACTTGACGTCCAAAGAGATAGCGTGGCCCCTCTCCATTTCGTAATAAATAAGGTACTTTTTCTTTCGGTAATTTACTTGTTAATGTTGCCATTATATTTCCCCCTCTGTATTAGACCGATCTATATAATTATATCTAAGATAGACCAATCTATATAATTTTGTGTACCGACCGGTCTACAATTTTTGATTATAAAACAAAGAGTAACAATATGCTACCCTTTTTTTCGTAAAATATATGGGATTTGATTTGAAATACGAAGAAGCGGTTCTTTATCTTTGTGTGCTAGCGAAAACATAATGCCGCCTTCAATCATCGAGTTGATCGTCATTCCAAGCTCTTCTGCTTCTTCCTTTTCATATCCATATTGCATTAATTTATCAGCAAAAATATCAGCCCAATTTTTAAAAACTTCCACACATGTACATCGCAAAGGTTCACTAATTAGAGCTGTTTCACTTGCTAATAGTCCAACAGGAATTCCTTCAATATGTTCCGGATCGTTAAATTGGTTAGCTGTTACACTTATAAAATGTTGAATAGCTTTAACAGGATCTAAGCTTTTTGCCATGCTCTCTTTTATTTGTTTTTCAATATATTCACCTGTATATTTTACAGCTTCAATTGCTAGCTCCTCTTTTCCATTAGGAAAGTGATAATAAACAGAGCCTCGAGGTGATCCACTTTCTTTTATAATTTGATTCAACCCTGTTGCATGATATCCTTGCAGTTGAAAAAGATATGCTGCTGTTTGAATAATTCGTTCTCTTGCTTCACCTTTCACTTTCATCAAACTTCCTCCTACCCATTATGAAGACCAATCGGTTTAAGTATAGAAAACGAACGTTCAAAAGTCAAAAACTACTCGTAATCGTTAAATGTTATATTTTCCTACATATTTTAAACACCAGTTTTATCCTTTATCTCCCCTCGCTTTCAAAAAAGGCTTTTTCCTCTTCTGTCAAAATAAGCTACTCTTTTAAAAGGTGATTTCCCTTAATTGTTTCTCTTATCCAATTTTCTTTGTATATTATACCTCTTTTATAAATATTTTGAGCACACTTTTCCTCTACCCTCAAAAAATGCTATCTCCATATTAACTCAAGTAAGAAGAAAGGAACTTTTCCTCTCTTACACATTTGCCTCTCAAACAGAGGAATTTATAAAATTCTCTCTTATAAATTATTGTAGAATCATTTTCATTAATATACAATATGATAGATAAAACGCAAAGAGCTTCCATATATCTCTTATAGACTCAAATATGAGATACTTCGATATCCTTTTTCAACTGACTTTCCTTCCCGTTAAAAAAGGAGTTCTCTTTATTTTCTACTTGATTGGCTTTTCCGAAATAAAAGTTGAAACTTACGAAGCTTTATCTCTTCTATTCAGCATAAAGAAAGTTTTTTACTATATTGGAGAATGTATTTAGTGAACTTAAAAAGAAGATGTTGATTTGTCCTATTTGCTCTACAAAGTGAATGGTTCTCTTTTTGCAAAACTTACGGAGGGATATATGAAATATTTAGTAGGGACTTTAGGTCTCCTTATTGTATTCGGACTAGCTTTTTTAATAAGTAAAGACCGGAAAGAAATTAAATATAAGCCACTTTTTGTCATGGTCATTTTACAACTTTTGTTGGCGATTGTGCTTCTTAATACAAAGTTTGGATTTGTTGTTATTGATGCGATTGCCACAACATTTTCAACGCTATTAGATTACGCCAGCGCAGGGATTGCTTTTGTTTTCGGTGGCATTGCAAATGACGGAGAAGCTCCCTTTTTCTTAACTGTTCTTCTTCCCATTGTGTTCATTTCAGCTTTAATCGGAATCCTGCAGCATATTAAAGTTCTTCCGTTCGTCATGAAATGGATTGGACTTGGACTTAGTAAAATTAATGGCATGGGAAAACTTGAATCTTACAATGCCGTTGCTTCAGCAATTGTTGGGCAATCAGAAGTATTTATTACAGTTAAAAAGCAGCTTGATAAATTACCTCCACATCGACTTTACACACTTTGCACGTCCGCAATGTCGACAGTTTCAATGTCAATCGTTGGAGCATATATGACAATGATTGAACCTAAATATGTTGTAACAGCCATTGTCTTGAACTTGTTTGGTGGTTTTATGATTGCTTCAATTATTAACCCATATAAAGTATCACCTGAAACAGACCTTTTAGAAGCGGATCAAGACGAAGAAAAGCAAACGTTTTTTGAGATGCTAGGTGAGTATATTTTAGATGGATTTAAAGTAGCGGTTATTGTGGGCGCTATGCTTATTGGATTTGTCGCCCTAATGGAAGGAATTGACAGCTTCTTTAAAATGATTTTTGGCGTTACATTCCAACATTTGCTTGGCTATGTTTTTGCTCCATTTGCCTTTATAATGGGGATTCCTGCATCTGAGGTGGTTTCAGCTGGAGGGATTATGGCAACAAAGATGGTAACAAATGAATTTGTTGCCATGATGAACTTATCTGAAATGGCGTCTGAGTTTAGTCCAAGAACGCTAGGCATTGTCTCTGTGTTTTTAGTTTCATTTGCTAACTTTTCTTCAATCGGAATTTTATCCGGAGCTGTTAAAGGACTAAGTGAAAAACAAGGAAACGTTGTAGCTCGTTTTGGGCTTCGCTTACTATACGGAGCTGTTCTTGTTAGTTTCTTATCAGCCATTATTGTCAGCTTCATTTTATAGCCTATAAAAAAGAACTTCATATGAAGTTCTTTTTTAGTTCAGTACTTTTTATCATGTAATCTCTAAGTTTTCTTTTCCTATTTTATAAATTGTATATTTTAATTCTTGTTGGCTTTAAAATAATGCTAATGAACATCAGTAGAATGCCGCTTAATAATCTGATGTTCAACAGTAATCTTCTTACGTTCTTTTGAAGATGTTGCAAGCTGTTTTAACAAACAATCTGCAGCTTCATATCCTAATTTGTAGATGTTGATATCAACAGATGTTAAAGAAGGTGTTGAAACTTCCGCAAGCAAGAGATTGTTGAAACTTATCACAGAAACGTCTTTTGGAACAGAAATCTCTAGTTCAGCTAAAATATAAAGTACTTTAAGCGCTACAAAATCATCTGCAACAACTAGAGCTGTTGGACAGGCTTCTAAACTCATAAGATATACAATCGCTTTTTTCATTTCTTCTTCTGTTAGCTCTTCATGAACAATATAATGACTACTTAATGAAATTCCTTTCTGTTGGAGAGCTTTTTTATAGCCTAGTAAGCGATCGTTTGTAAACATAAAGCTTATATCTCCGCCAATAAAGCCAATACGCTCATGACCGAGTTCAAGCAAGTAATTTGTAGCTTCTTTGCCTGCTTTGTAATTATCATTATCAATATATGTAATTTCTTCTTCATTTTGAAACGGCTTGCCAATTACCGTAAACGGAAATTTAACATCTAAAAGATAATCAATAATCTGATCGTCCTCTCGTGAATAAAGCATCACAATCCCATCAACCCGTCTTCCTTGTACCATACCAACAACAGCTTCATAAATTTCTTTTTCTGTTACTCCTGTTGAAATGAGTAGTGCATACTTTTCCTCATGTGCTTTCGTACTAATGCCCCGCAACACTTCAGGAAAAAAAGGATTTTGAAACGCCTTTTCAGCAGAACTTGGCATCACAAGACCAAGCGTTTTGGTTGAGCTATTCGCAAGACTTCTTGCGTTCAGATTAGGATGATAACCTAATTCCTCCATTGCTTCCCTTACCCGTCTTTTTGTTTTTTCACTTATTCTTGTATTGTTTGCAATAACTCTTGAAACCGTTGATGGTGCTACATTGGCTAGTTTTGCTACATCCTTAATCGTGACTGCCATAATCCTTCCTCCTGATCTCTCTTCTACATATTATTGTAAACGAAATGCTCTTGCTTTTTGTAGTTATTTTTGATTCTTTTCCTATGAATGCTTGAGAATTTTTCAAAAAGAACGTTTTAGTTTTTCCCCATCATTTATGAGTGAATGGAGAAAGTGTGCCTTTTTTAGGCAGACCCTTTCCATAAATAAAGAATGTAACGCTTATCTACAGTTTTTTCGTGAAACCCTCTTCATTCATTGTATTCAGAGCATATTTCCTTAATATCGCTGATGGTCATCAACTTTTTCAATAGTATTTGCTAAGCTTCCTTGGAACTTTGTATTACTCGGTCGTCACTCATCTCATGGAATAAATTGCAAGGATAGTATATATGCAGTATTCTGCCTAATTTGATGTTTCTAAACCGTTCACTTCTTCCTTTTCCAATTGCATGCTATAACTTATAGACACTACAAAAAAGCCTTATATTTAGACATGAAGCTTTTCATAATACTTACACTGTTACATTGAGAAAGCTCCGTTCATTTATCTATTCAAAATTTTAATAGGTCCTATTTAATACACAAAATATAAAACATACAACTAGCACAGTCACACAGGCAGCTTAAAAAAAGTCTAATATATATATAGTAAATCTTTAAGAGAGAAGTATATTCTTTGTCCTCAAATTATAAAAGAAGACGTTATTGCTGTCCTTATTGTTGTTCAAATCCTTGTTGTTAACCAATTCCATGTTTTAAAGCACCTAACACTTACGAAACTAATTTACGTAAAATATCTTATAATACGCAAAAGCCGCTGGACACAAAGATTCCCACGGCCTTCTACATAATGATATACCCTATTAGCACCTTGAAAACTTAGCTTACCTTTTAATAATATCTATCTTTCTTAACGCCATGATGTTTTCTTTCAAAATAATATTTATCTTCGTGTTTATCTTCCTTACAACATCTGTCTTTCTTATCATCATGATGTTTTTTTTCAAAATAATATTTATCTTCTTGATAATATCTATCTTTCTTATTACATTTACCAAACATAAATTCATCCCAGTTCATATCATGTTTTCTTTCAAAATAATATTTATCTTCGTGTTTATCTTCTTTACAACATCTGTCTTTCTTATCATCATGATGTTTTCTTTTAACATAATATTTATCTTCTTGATAATATCTATCTTTCTTATTACACTTACCAAACATAAATTCATCCCAGTTCATAAGTTATCACTCCTAAAGTGAAAAATGATTTTCAATGTATTATACGTTTTTTAAAAAAATATGCTTGTACGAATAACTATTTTTAAGCATTGCCCTCTTCAGAGATAATTTAGAGATAAGCTCATATCAATGAACCCTTCTATCCTACTTCTTCATGTAGGATAGAAGGGTTCTTCCATTATTCATATCTTTAAAATCATCTTTCTCTTGATTTAAGGGAAGAAAATCATGGTGAAGTTAAGTAATGAATCATCATATTAAATTCATTTGTACGAGTTCCTTCGCTATCAAACAAATAATCCATTCTTAACAATGTAAACCCATCAAACCTATTAGTGGAAATTTTTTCCGCCGCATTTTTAAACCCCCACTCATTTCCTGTTAAAGCGAGAGCATTTTCTCCATTTAACGAAATTCCTCGTTCCTTTGCTAGATTAGCAATTTGAACAACTAATGTTTCAGGAGCACTATAGTAAGGAGATTCGTATGCTTGATTATCCTTCATCTCTAGGCATGTAAAAGTAAGGGCTAAGCGCGATGCTTTAAATTGATCAAGCAATTTAGCATAGTTATAGTATCCTGCACTATATTCAGCAGAGTGTGGCATAACAGGATCGTTCATCTTCCAATGAACACCTGAAATTTTAGCTCCAATTGGAACGTTAAAAAGAGGATCAAATCGCTTATGAGCAGTTTTCGCTATTTTTGATAAGTGTTGTTCAAGAACTCCTTGATACCACATCATAAAATCTTTTCCATATTGGGAATGATAGACTTCACCAGTTGTGAAAAAAGCATCCCTATTATTTGGTGGCTCTATATCTTCCCAACTTCTTAGTTTCTTTCCCCAAGCATCGTTCACATTTTTTATCGTAGCATACTTTTTACGCATTGCTTGTTGAAAATCTCGTCCCGCTCCTTCTGAATAGGCTTGAAGCTTCCCTCGTTCAGGATATTCCCAGCTGTCCCCACCTTGATATGAAGGATATCTTATTTCACCTGCAGGTCCTCCGCTTAGATAGATTTTTACGATAAGCTCTCTTTTATCTGCAAAATGACGTGCGAATGATTTATACAATTCATCATATTGCTTTTCCGTTCCTTTCCACCATGGTGCAAGAGCTTCTTGATTGATATAGCCGCTTTCACTTTTAAAAGCCATGTTTTCTAGTTTGTCTTTATTCCACAACCACGTTGGAATAGGATAATCACATTGATCTCCAACATTTCCCCCACATTGATGAGTAGATAAAATAGGAACCCATTTTAATCCAGAAGCTTCAACAACTTCAGCATACTTTCTATAATAACTCCAATCAAACTGATTATCTCCTTCTCCTTCAACAAGCCCCCACCATATATCTGTTGTTAAAGCATATACGCCATTTGCCTTTAATTGATCTAACTTTTTCTTAAAGTCTTCCCAATCTGTAATCTTTTTTAAAGGAGCCATAACATATAGCTTATAATTTTCGTTAGTTCCAGCTTGTGCTGGAGAAAGAAAAGCGGTAAAAACGAGTGAAAGAGCTAAGAAAACACACCATAATTTTTTCATTGATCAAACTCTCCTTTTTTAGTGTAGTGGAAAACTAGATTATGAATCCAATAAGAAAAAACACAAGCCATCCCCTTTAACAGGAACCTTCACTTGTGTTTTCTCTGTGCTGAACCGTTTACATTTTTACTTCCACTCCAAAATGATCAGATACAATAGGTTGCTCTGTTCCGTTAAAAACCGTTTTTGAACAGCGCGGTTGAATTGAAACGTTCGAAAGAATAAGATCAAGACGGAGGTTTTGTGTATTTTGACTCCACCCATCTATTTTTCCCTCTACTGTTATTCCATGATCCTTTTCTTCTGCCTGATTGTACAGGTCGTAAAGTCCCTGACTTAGTAAGTAATCATAGCCTTCTCCTTTTATACTCGCATCATTGTTGAAGTCTCCCATTAAATAAAAAACTTTCTCTCTTTTAACATTTGCAAGAAGGGTATCAACTTGAGACTGAAATGGCTCTTCTTCATCATCCCACCAACCGAGATGACAGGAATAAAACGCTACGTTTTCGCCGTTATAAGAGATGCGAGCTCCAACCACTTTTCTTGTTTTCCAGAAATTCTGGTCTTCACTTTTAGAAATGAAAAAGGAAAACCATTCCTTAACAGGATGTCTTGTAAGAAGAACTACGCCTTCCTCAAATACGCTGTAACCAATATGAGAAAGATCCCATATAAATTCGTAGTGTTTCTTTCCTATTCTTTCAAGCTCTTTTTTCAATAAAAAAGCATAGTTGTCTTCTCTTACATTTTCATAGATGAATGCTGAGTCTTTATGCTGACTGACTTCTTGGAGAGCAATCACATCATACTCTTCATTGCTAATTTTTTTAGCGAGTAGGGCTAGTTTATCTAACTGATTGTCTTCTTGCCATGAATGACAATTTAATGTAAGCAGCTTCATCCTGTTATGCTCCTAACACATCTTGAATGTCTGATTTCAATACATCTGCTTTTGGTCCATAAATAGCTTGAACACCTTTATCTTTTAGAATAAGACCAAGTGCCCCGTTCTTCTTCCATTCTTGTTCATCTGCTACAAGGTTTGTATCTTTTACTGTTACTCGTAAACGCGTCATACAAGCATCAACTTCTTCAATATTCCCTTGCCCTCCTAAAAGGCCAATAATAACAGGTGCAAGTGAATCGTTTTTGACAGAAGTGCTTTCCTTTCCTTCCTGTTCTTCTTCAATATAGTTTCCGTTGCGTCCTGGTGTTGGGAAGTTAAATCGTTTAATCATAAAGTTTGCAACAGCAAAGTTTAATCCAAAGAAAACAAGGCAGGCTAGAACAAAGTTGAGTAAATCGAGCCATAATCCTGCTTTCACAATCATTGGTGTTCGCGTAATAAGTTCGATAACCCCAAATGCATGAACACGGACATCAATGATGTCAACCACTGCAAATGCAAGTCCTGTCATAATAGCATAGATAATATAAAGAATTGGTGCTGCAAACATAAACATAAATTCAATTGGTTCTGTTACTCCTGTTAAAAATACAGCTAATCCAGCAGATAAAAACATTGATTTATATTTTGAGCGTTTCTCACGATCAACATTTCGGTACATTGCAAGTGCAATTCCGATTAATGCTGCGCACGATAAAATCATCTGTCCAACTTTAAAGCGGGCAGGCGTTACATCATTTAATAATGCTTTATAGCTTTCTGTATCTCCTGCTGAAAGGAAGTTATTTAAGTCTCCAACCCACGCAAGCCATAATGGATCTTGCCCTGCAACAATTGAATCTGCTCCAGGACCCGTTAAAATTTTATATGTTCCTCCAAGTTCTGTATAGTTCACTGGAACTGTTAACATATGGTGAAGTCCAAATGGAAGTAGGAGTCGTTCTAATGCCCCAAAAACAAACGGAGCTAGAATTGGCGCACTATCACGAGAAGTTGCAATCCATTGTCCAAAGCTGTTTAATGACCCTTGAATAAATGGCCATATAATAGAGAGAATAAGAGCGGTTATAACAGAACCTGCAATAACAACAAATGGTACGAATCGTTTTCCATTAAAGAATGAGAGCGAATTTGGAAGTTTATCATAGTTATAATATTTATTAAAAAGATTAGCACCTAAAAATCCAGCAATAATTCCAACGAAAACTCCCATGTTTAGCGCTGGTGCGCCTAAAATAGATGTGAAGTAATCTTTTACAATAAGCTCTTGCCCAAACAAGGATTGAACAGTTGCATTAGGATCTGTAAGCATCTCACTTTTCACACCAAAGATTGCCCCTGTGATTCGGTTCATTAAAATGAATGCGATTAAAGCAGCAAACGCTCCTCCCGCACGTTCCTTTGCCCATGATCCCCCAATTGCAACAGCAAATAAAACATGAAGGTTATTAATAATCCCCCAACCGATATCCTCCATAACAAGGGCAATCGTTTGCACCAAAGAGATCTCTGCGCCCATCATTCCTACAAGCTTTCCAAGTGATATCATAATACCCGCTGCAGGCATGACCGCTACAACAACTAATAATGCCTTTCCAAACTTTTGCCAAAAGTCAAATGAAAGAAACTTCTTCATCTTCATTTCTCCTCCCTTTTGAAAAATCTAACCCCTATGTTTGCGCTTACATTTATTAGACATCAGAAGCTCATTTTTTCTCTTTCAATCTAGTTTATACACTCTTGCTTCATACGGTTGTAGTTCAATATAATTAACATTTTGTTCTTCCTTTATATCATAGTTGCTTAATAACAACTGATATGCGCTCCCTTGATATTCTGAAGGTAAATGGAAATAAGCACATTCTTTAAATAAATTTACTATAACAAGTACTTTTTCTTCTTCCAGTGTTCGTATATAAGCATAAATTTTGTCGTCTTCTTCAAGAATAAGATGGTAGTTTCCATACACAAGAACCTCTTTTTCTTTTCTAAGATTAATAAGCTTCTTATAATAATGATAAAGAGAATGAGGATCATCCAAAGCTTTTTCTACATTGATATTTTTATAGTTTTCATTGACCTTTATCCATGGTGTTCCTTCCGAAAATCCTGCATTTTCTGTTCTATCCCACTGCATCGGAGTTCTTGAATTGTCACGCCCATTTTTCCAAATAATTGGCATGATTTCTTCATGAGACTTTCCTTTTTCTCTTTCTTCGTTATATAAGTTTTTAATTGCTACATCATTATAATCTTCAATTGAAGAAAATTGAACATTTGTCATCCCAATCTCTTGTCCTTGATAAATAAACGGCGTTCCTTGCATAAGAAAATACATTGTTGCTAAAGCTTTTGAGGATTCTAACCAATAATCACCGTCGTCTCCCCATGTAGAAACAGAACGTGGCTGATCATGATTTTCTAGAAAAAGCGCATTCCATCCGATATTGTGCAATCCTTTTTGCCACTTTGTGAGTACTTCTTTTAATGTACAAATGTCAATCTTTCCGTCTATCCCTTTTCCCCAAAGATCTAAATGTTCAAATTGGAAAACCATATTAAACTTTCCTTCTTCTTCTCCAACCCAAAGGGAGCCATCCTCAACACTTACACCATTTGCTTCTCCAACCGTCATAATATCATACTTGCTAAATGTTTCTCGTTTTAACTCCTCTAGCAAAGTTTGGATTCCTTCTTTGTTCATGTGCCCGTCAAAAGAGGAAACATAGCGTTTACCATCGGGATTAGGTAAATCTGGTAATCCTTTAACTTTTTTAATATGAGAAATAGCGTCAACCCTAAAGCCATCAATTCCTTTATCTAGCCACCAGTTTACCATCTCGTACAAATTCTCTCTTACAGTAGGATTTTCCCAGTTTAAATCAGGCTGTTTTTTTGAGAAAACATGCAAATAATAGTCGTCTGTCTCTTCATTGTATTCCCAAGCAGAACCTCCGAAAATAGACTCCCAGTTGTTGGGCTCTCTTCCCCCTTTTCCATCTCTCCAAATATAGTAGTCTCGATATTTATTATCTTTTGAAGAACGAGATTCGATAAACCAAGGATGTTCGTCTGACGTATGATTAATCACAAGATCCATAATGAGTTTCATTCCTCGTTTATGTATCGCTTCTAACAGTTCATCAAAATTGTCTAATGTACCATATTCTTCAGCAATTGCCTTGTAATCACTAATATCGTAACCGTTATCATCATTAGGCGATTTGTAAACCGGACTAATCCAAATCACATCAATGCCTAGCTCTTTCAAATAATCTAACTTTGATAAGATTCCCTTAATATCCCCAATTCCATCACCATTAGAATCCATAAAGCTTCGAGGATAAATTTGATATGCAATCGCTTCCTTCCACCATTGTTTTTTCATATGAACCTCCCTTTCTATATTTTTAAAATACCACAATCAAGATAATTTGCGCAACCGTTTGCACAAATTTATTTTTGAAAAGTTTTACAAAGTTAGAAAGACAGACAAATAGTGTCCAAACACTTTTATCTATGGTGAATATTGTAAAAAGAAAACCTTTATAAGGAGTGGTAGTATGGCTACAATTTCAAATTTCCCGGAGCACTTCATCCGTGAGCATGAAACATGGCACCATGAGCATATGAACATGGGGAATCTTCGGGCGGGAGATGGCATTGAATTTCTATCCTTTCACCGTGAGTTTATGGAAAGATGTCTCGAGTGGTATAACAGTCAAGGATTAAATTTAGACTGGGTTGAACCATGGCGTGCTGTTCCTAATCAAATTAAAAGACATCAGGGATGGACGAGAGAACTTGAAGAAGCTGAAAATCGTATTCGAAACAACCCTTCTTCTTTCCGCTCTGGTGACGAACTTGGACGCTTTTTACAAGAAACGTCTTTGCACGATGCTGTCCACGTATTAGGAAGCGAAGTATTTGATGATCCTGATTTTGGTCGCATTTCTCTCTCTCCAAGAAGCACGCTTTTTTATAACTGGCATCGTCTTATTGATAATTGGTGGAGAAGCGTTGAAAGAGGATAAGGAAGAAGGGAACTTGGTATCCAAGTTCCCTTTATTCATTGGAGAAGTCCTTCTTTTTTTAAATATTCTTTTGCGACTATTGAAGCTTTTTCTCCTTCCACGTTCACTTTATAATTCATTTCACGCATTTCATTGTCGTTAATTTTGCCCCCAAGTTTGTTTAACGTATCGCGAAGTTCAGGATGCTCTTTTAACATTTCTTCTCGCAATAACGGAGCTCCTTGATATGGCGGGAAAAGATGTTGATCATCTTCTAGCACAACAAGGTTATATTCTCGTAATTCACTATCTGTTGAATAAGCATCTACAACCGTAATGACTCCTTTTTTCACCGCATTATAGCGCAGTTTTGGAGCCATCGTCACAACGCTTCCAAGCTCAAGGTTATATTTCTTTTGAATGCCTTTATAGCCATCTTCTCGGTCTGTAAATTCACCTGTAAATCCAGCTTTCATACTGTTTTCAACAGCTTTCAAATCTGAAATTGTTTTTAAGTTATATTGTTGTGCAAGCTTTTTCGGAACAGCAAGCGCATAGGTATTGTTATAGTTCATCGGTTTTAATAAAGCTAAATCAAACTTTTCTTTCATTCCTTCTTTAGCTTGATTATACACTTCTTTTCGATCCGTACTTATAGGAGGCTCTTTCAAAAACTCATTAATGGCTGTTCCCGTAAATTCAGGATAAAGGTCAATGCTTCCTGATTTTAGAGCGCTATAGACAAAGGATGTTTCCCCAAATCCAGGCTTAATTTCTACTGTTAAATCTGTATCTTGCTCAATCAAAAGCTTGTACATATTAATTAAAATTTCAGGTTCTGCTCCTATCTTTCCTGCAATTATAAACTTCTCTTTCCCACCGTTTGCTGCAAAAGGGATGATAATAACAAGTGCAATAACCACAATAAAGGTCGTTAAAACAGCAATGGACTTCTTAAATGAAAGCTTCTCTAAACGACGCAATATCACATCAAAAAGAATAGCTAAAATAGCGGCAGGTACGGCTCCAATAATAATGAGGTTTGTATCATTTCGATCAATTCCAAGCATGATAAGTTCCCCAAGACCGCCCGCTCCAATGAAAGCCGCAAGCGTAGCTGTTCCGATAATTAATACGGTCGCTGTTCGAATTCCTGCCATAATAACGGGCATTGCAAGCGGAAGTTCTATTTTCAGTAATCGTTTCCGACCGTTCATTCCCATGCCTTTGGCAGCTTCAATGAGCGAGGAATCCACTTCTTTTATGCCTGTATATGTATTCCTTAAAATAGGAAGTAGTGCATAAACGATAAGCGCAATAACCGCCGGAACTTTTCCAATCCCCATTAAAGGAATAAGTAACCCAAGAAGGGCGAGTGAAGGAATGGTTTGCAAAACCGCGGTAATACCAATTATCACCTCTGCTATTTTCGGCTTTCTTGTAATGTAAATGCCGAGTGGAATAGAAATCACGACGGCAAAAAGTAAGACGATAAAAGAAATTTGAATATGTTCTAGTAGGGCGCTTAAAAGATCCCCTTTTCTTTCTCCTACTGCATCAATAAACTGATTCATGTTTGTCATCCTTTTCATCTTCTGTTTCTGCTAAATATTGAATAACCGTCTTTCGATCGATTTTCCCTATCACCAGACCTTCTTTTTCAACAGCTACTTCCTCTTCAAATTTTAAAGAAGCTAACACCTCTTTTAGAGAAGAAGTAGCAGAGATTTTAGGTAAGGACTGAAGGGTATCGCATTCTAGAAGTGATGAGCTTAAAAGCTGCTCTGCCTTTATTTCTTTTTCTAACGAAGTTTTTTGAAGCCCAACAAACTTTTTTACAAAATCGCTCTTAGGATGATGTACAATCTCTTCTGGTGTTCCAATTTGTTCTATTTCTCCATCTTTCATAATGCAAATACGCGTACCGAGCTTTAACGCCTCTGCCATGTCATGCGTAACAAAAATAATGGTTTTGCGAATCTTTTGCTGAAGACGAATGATATCATCCTGTAGCTTTTCGCGACTTAGCGGATCAAGCGCACTAAAAGGCTCGTCCATTAGAAGAATATCAGGATTTGCTGCAAGAGCACGAACAACGCCAACGCGTTGCTGCTGTCCTCCTGAAAGCTCATCTGGTTTGCGATGTCGATACTGATTTGGATCTAATCCAACCATTGTTAATAACTCATCAACGCGTGTTTCAATCTTCTCTCGACTCCATTTTTTGAGTTCAGGCACAATCGCAATGTTTTCAGAAACCGTCATATGTGGGAAAAGAGCAATTTGTTGCAGCACATAGCCAATATTATAGCGAAGTTCATGAACATCATAATCTTCAATACTTTTGTCATGAATATAGATGGTTCCATCTGATAAATCGACTAAACGATTAATCATTTTTAGTGTTGTTGTCTTTCCACATCCGCTTGGTCCCACTAAGATAAAAAATTCGCCTTCTTTTATTTCTAAGTTTATAGAGTGAAGGACTTCCTTACTATCGTACCTTTTAGATACATTGGAAAATTTGATCATCTTGTTACTCCTTATAGTGTTGTTAATTAAAATATAATGAAGGTTTAGTTTTCAGAAACGAGACTTTATGAATTTCTCTTTATTATGATAAAGCAAGAATCCTCCTTTCTTCCAGTTTTAATAGGTAAGAAGTTTACATAGATTGAGAGTTCTTCTAGTCTATAAAAATAAAAAAGGCTGAAAAACTTCAGCCTTTTCCTCTCCTTCTTTATAGTTTACGAAAGCCCATTAATTCCTTTACATGATCGGTATTGCTTACAGAAGTTAATTTTTCTAATAATAAAAAGGCAACATCAAATCCTGTACTAGGATTTGACGACGTAATGATATTTTCATCTACCACAATGTACTCGTCTTGCACAACTGCTCCCATTTCCGCTAACTGCTTTCTTCGAACACTTGTCGGATGATTATATGTAGTCGCCTTTCTGTTTTTTAAAACCCCGCTCTTCCCGAGGCTTAGGGCTGCAACACAGATGCTTGCAATCGGTTTTTCTAGTTCGTAAAACTTTCTAATAACGTCTAAAAACCTTTCATCAAAAGCATCTTGATAAAAACCTGCTTCTTCAAATCCTCCAGGTATTGCAAGAGCATCAAATTCCTCTATTTGAAGATGAGAGACTAATCTTTCTGGTTTTACGGTGAAATTCCACGTGCACGTAAGCTCAGGATGTAGCCCAGCTGTAATTAATTCTGTTCCACCATCTCCTTCAAATTTGTTCCATCCAAATACATCTGTAAAAACACTTGCTTCGACAGCTTCAAAGCCGTTTGCGAGAAGTAATAATACTTTTTTCATTTACTCAGCTCCTTTCTCATTATTTTATTCCACTCATGTTCCATATCACAGGGGAGTAATAAAGTTCTTCCTTCATATAGCTTTACTAAGTAAGGAAAATCTTTCATAATAGTTAATTAAAAAAGGTTGAGAAGAAAATGGATGTTATTGATCAAAAAATTTTATATGAACTTCAATTAAATGCTAGATTGTCTATGAAAGAATTAGCTAAAAAAGTTTACTTATCTTCTCCTGCTACTACAGAGCGGGTAAGAAAATTAGAAGAACAAGGTATTATAAAAGGATATAAAACAGTTGTTGATGTTGAAAAATTAGAGAAAAACATTACGGCTTTCGTCTTATTTCAGACAACAAAGTGCAAAGAACTATCGAAATTTTGCGAGGAACATCAAGACGTAATGGAATGTTATCGTGTTACAGGACAAATTAGCTATATTGCAAAAGTATGTACAGCATCTGTACATACTCTAGAAGATTTCATTGATGAAGCAATGAAATTTGGGACTCCATCTACAAATATTGTCCTGTCATCAAATGACACAATGGACACTAAGCTATTTCAACAAGAATTCTCTTCCCCTATTCTCAAGGAGTAATACATTTTCGTACCCTTTACACTCTTTTTAAATAATACTGTTCTTAGAAAAACTGCACGAGAAAAAACCTTGCTGTATGATGTGCATACAGTAAGGCTTTTTTCATTTCCCTTCATTACGTTCCACAATAAGTCTGATATGGACGGCTAGACGGTACTGGCAGTGAACAATATTTTTCTTTTTCCAAAGAATAATTAAAAGGATCCGAAAGGACGGCTAACAGCTCATCCATCACTGTATAATCTTCCTTTTCAACAGCTGCTTCTAATGCTTCTTCAACAAGATGATTTCGTGGAATAACAAACGGATTATGTTGGCGCATCAAGTTTAAGGCAGCTTCTTTTCCTTCTTCTTGATTTTCTAACCGCGTTTTCCATCTCTTATACCATTCTGTAAATTCTTCATTTCCATAAAGAACCGTTTCCTCAGCTTTATCTATTGTTAACAAACGGAATGTATTTGTGTAATCTGCTTTATATTTGTGCATCATCACAAGCAAATTCTCCACAAGAGATTCATCGTCTTTTTCTTGTCGGAATAAACCAAGTTTCCCTCTCATGCCAGAAAGCCAGTTTTGATGATAAAGCTCAGGGTATTTTTCCATCGCCCCTTGAGCTAACTCGAGCGCTTTTTCCTCTTCTTCATGGAGGAGTGGAAGGAGGGCTTCGGCAAAGCGGGCAAGATTCCATCCTCCGATTCCAGGCTGATTTCCATATGAATAGCGTCCTTGAGTATCAATCGAGCTGAATACAGTTTCAGGGTCATATTCGTTCATAAAAGCACAAGGCCCATAATCGATGGTTTCCCCACTAATTGTCATATTATCTGTATTCATCACACCATGAATAAACCCAACAAGCTGCCATTTGGCGATGAGAGAAGCATGACGTTTAATCACTTCTTCTAGAAGAGTAAGATATGGATTCTCACCTTTTTCAACATGAGAATAATGGCGGTTTAAAGCATAATCAGCAAGTTCTTTAAGGTCTTCTACTTTTCCCCAATTTGCTCCATATTGGAATGTGCCGAAGCGAAGATGACTTGCTGCAACACGAGTTAAAATCGCGCCTGGAAGCTCTGTTTCACGAAAAACACTCTCTCCTGTTGATATCACCGCTAAACTTCTCGTTGTTGGAATGCCTAACGCATGCATTGCTTCACTTATAATATACTCCCGAAGCATTGGGCCAAGTGCTGCTCTCCCGTCACCTCCGCGAGAATACGGAGTGCGTCCTGAACCTTTAAGCTGAAGATCAAATCGTTCTCCAGCTGGAGTTAGTTGTTCACCAATTAAAAGAGCGCGCCCATCACCAAGCATTGTGAATCCGCCAAATTGATGACCTGCATAGGCTTGAGCAAGCGAAGCACCACCCTCTGGAGTTTCATTCCCAGCAAGTACCTCGATTCCTTCCTCCCCTTGCAGCTCTTCTACATTTAATCCTAGTGATGTTGCTAACGTTTTATTCAGCTTAACAATTTGCGGTGATGAAACAGGGTTCGGGCTAATAATGGAATAATAAATAGCCGGAAGCTTTGTATAACTGTTATCTAAGTTCCAATTTTGTTCTTTTTCGTTTGTCATTTGATTTCCTTTCTGTTGCATTTTTTATAGTATAAGATGAAAAGTTCACATTTATTTAATAAATACCAGAAGAAGCAAGAAAGCTTTCCTATTGTCTACCTCTACTAGCATATTATACCCTTTTTACCTACTATAAAGTTCTTAAATGCTTAGAATGAGAAAAACACGCTTTTTCTCACCATATGTATTATATTCTCGGGTCTAAAGACTCTTAAAAATGAATTAAATGGTATAATTGGTTTTTAAATGAAATTCACTAGAGGTAGGTGACATAAAATGAAGAAAAGCGGATGGGTGATCTTCAATACGTTTATTTTTGCTGTAGCCTGCTATATTATTGTTCAATATTTTATTATGGACGGAACTCAAGCTGGTTTAGTGCAGATGAAGCTACTATTTCTCGATAAACTAAGTCCATTATGGTACATGATGTTATTTATCCATATTAAAACTAGCCTTGTTTCTTTAATCATTGGTCCTTTTACATTGTCAAAAACATTTCGAGAAAAAAATCTGAAACGTCATCGACAATTTGGAAAAGTATATATGGTTGGGATATTATTTGGCGGCCTTTCAGGTTTGTATCTAGCTTTTTACGCAACAGGAGGTCTTATAGCAAAGCTAGGTTTTGGCTTCCTAGCTTTGCTATGGTTACAGTCTGCATACAAAGCGTTAAGAATGATTCGGCAAAGAAACATTTCTGCACATCAATATTGGATGATTAGAAACTACTCCTTAACTTTTGCAGCGGTCACGTTAAGACTTTGGTTGCCCTTGTTTATGGTGTTATTTGGACTAGAGAACTTTGAAGTTAGTTACGCTATTATCGCTTGGCTTGCTTGGGTGCCTAATCTCATTGTTGGAGAACTTATTATAAAATACACAAAGCATCAGGAAACGAACATTGAGGCAAATCTTTATCCTCGAAGTTTGAAAAACTAAAAAATAATAAAAAGAGAACTTTAAAGTCCTCTTTTTACTGTGTTTATCCTTCTCTATGATAAAGGAAAGAAATCTCCTTTATCTTTTAACCTCTTCTTATATTCTGAATATTTATAATTGACCGATAAATAATATTGTAATATATTAGTAACGTAAATGTAACATTACAAGAATATACCAGGAGGGATAGTAGTGAAAAAGTGCGTTCGTCTATTTCTAGTTTTAAGTCTTCTTATTACAGCAGCCTTGCCTTTTCAGCGTGCAGAAGCTAGCACTACCTTTAAAGATGTGACTCTTTATAAGAAAGAGATTCTTTTCCTTGCTAATAAAAATATTATTAAAGGATATGAAGATGGAACATTCAAGCCTGAAGCATCAATCAAGAGACTTCAAGCCGTACAAATGCTTCTTCGAGCAAAAGGAATAAAAGATTTCAATGCCAAGGATCCAGGTTTTGCAGATGTAAAAAAAGGCGACTATGGGTATGAAGAAATTGCAAAGGCTGTAGAACTTGGCATTATCTCTGGAAAAACAGATCCTCATACTGGAAAGAAATATTTTAATCCGTGGAATACGCTCACAAGGGGTCAAATGGCAAAAATACTAAGTCTGTCGTACAATGTTAAAGGTTCAACACTTAGCGAGTTTTCCGATGTTCCCAATTCAAACGACTTTTATACGTATGTTAATGCTCTAGCATACAATAACATTACAACTGGTTATGCTGATAATACATTTAAACCTTATCAATCTCTTTCACGTCAGCATTTTTCGGTCTTTTTAGCTCGTACACTCCAACCTTCTTTTAAAGACAATGGTGCTAACCGGTTTGTAACAGCTGGATTGAAATTAAATCCTCATAAAACATTTGTCTATAAATATCCAAGTGACAATTATACAGAAACTTGGAAATATGGGGGAAAAGATGAATTTGGAGAGAAATGGACAGCAAGCGGAAGTGAAGGAAAAGAGTATTATTCATATCGTGAAAATAACAAAGGATTAGATTTTGGAATTCAAAATTCTGAGATTCTCCTTACTATCCCATATCCATTAAAGCAAAATACAAAATGGACATATCAACTTTACGAGGGTGACCCTGTTACAAACTATGTTGTAACTTCTATGAACAAAACAATCACAACACCTGCTGGTACATTTAAAAATACAATTGAAATTAAAGACTATGATGGCATTTACTATTACTATGTTCAAGGACTTGGTCTTGTCTTAGTTGTAAATGCTTCAAATCAACCGTCTGAACGAATTTTCGAACTACAAAAAGTATATTGATGATAAGAGCCTTATCCAAATGGATAAGGCTCTTTATATATGTACCATAATATAGCTTTTCTCTTTAATTCTCCCATCCTTTACAAACATCTATCCATTTTATATATTTTGAATGCTCTTCTAATTGTTCTATCATTAGCTCAATTGCACTGTTTCTGCTCCCGCACGCAGGAAATACAGTTTGAAAACGTTGAAGTGACTGATCTAAATAGATGGAAACCCCCTCATTTACAGCAAATGGACATACTCCGCCGATCATATGCCCTGTAAGAGGTTCAACTTCATTTGCGCTCAACATTTTTGCTTTTGTTCCAAACTCTTCGCGGTATTTTCGGTTGTCGATTTTAGCATCTCCAGCGGCTACAATTAATACGACTTCTTCTTCAGCTCGGAAAGAAAGAGTTTTAGCAATTCTCTCTGGCTCACATCCGAGTGCTTGTGCTGCTAGTTCTACTGTTGCACTTGATTCTTTGAGCTGAATTATTTTGTTCTCCATACCGTAGTTCGCAAAATAAGACTTTACTTTTTCAATTGACATATATTTTTCCCTTCCTATCTTTTTGATTGTACCCAATATTTTTTATTATCAATCTATTTATTATATCATTCTCTAAAATGTTCGTTAGCCACATTTATTTAAATATGAAGCGTCGCTTCTGAATATAAAACAGCCGAACCGCTAATACATACTCTATCTCCTTCAAGTTTACAGTATAATGTACCCCCCCGTTTTGAAAGCTGCCTTGCTTTCATTTCAGTCTTATGAAGACGTTTTGCCCAGTATGGAATGAAGTTACAATGTGCTGAACCACATACAGGATCTTCATCTACCTTTAATTTAGGAAAGAAAGTTCTTGAGACAAAATCATAACGTTGACTTTGAGCTGTAAGCAACACTCCTACTCCTTCCTTTAATTCTTTTAGCTTTGCAAAATCTGGGGTTGCACGTTGGATGTCTTCTTCGCTTTCTAGTACAAACATCAAATCTCGATCTAAGAAAGCATAGAGAGGTCTCATGCCGAGCGCTTCTATCATTTCTTCTGTTAATTCAACCGGTTTTGGCATACGACTTGGAAAATCCATTTCATAGTGCTCTCCTTTTCTGAGAACCGTTAATTCTCCACTCATTGTATGGAAGGTAACCTTCGTTACGTCTTGTTCATAAAAATTTGTAATCACATATGCTGTTGCTAATGTTGCATGTCCACAAAGATCAATTTCTCCTCCTGGTGTAAACCATCTTAGTTTATATCCTTTTTCTTCTTTTACAGCAAACGATGTTTCAGAAAGATTATTTTCGCTCGCAATATTTTGCATACGCTCATCAGAAATCCACTTTTCCATAATACAAACTCCAGCAGGATTTCCTTCAAATACTTTTTCAGCGAATGCGTCTACAACGTAGTATTTCATTATTTTCTCCTCCTTTATAAATATTAAATCAGAAAATTTAAAAATCCGAAAGTATATTCTAGAAGCTGTGAGTTTTGTTTATCTCTCCTTTTTAAATAAAAACGTATGGCACATTACAGCGAGTTAGCCACTGATAAATCCTTGTCATGTTTCATTCAAAAAAGCTCTACCCAATAAAGGATAAGAGCTTTTTTATTCCATCATAATAGGAGTGAGTCCTAAGCCAAATGTCTTTAACCCATTAATCGCGGTCTTCTGCTGAAATTCTTTGTACTCTATAGACTAGATTCTCGCTTGCGCAATCTTCTTCTATAAACCCCACCCTTTTTATTAAAAGAAAGACTGTTCATTTGAGCAATTAAAATGCCGCATATGATAATAAATGCGCCTGCAGCATCTCTTAGTGTGAATACTTCCTTTAAGAAAAGAACAGCGAACAACGCTGCAAAAATAGGCTCAGTCGCAAAAATCAAACTCGTATGCGTTGGCGTTGTATAACGCTGTGCTACTGCTTGACAAATAAATCCTACTGCACTACAAAATATCCCCAGTCCTAAAATAGCGATCCAGCTCTCTCCTGTTGAAGGAAGTGAAGGATCTTCAAAAATTAGACTGAACAGAAGAGCGATTCCTCCTGCAAATCCGAGCTGAAGCACACCAAGTGTTATGGAATCTTCTCCTTTTGTTAATTTTCCTGTTAAGAGAATATGAACAGCATAGCATAGTGCTGTGCCTATACATAAAGCATCCCCTGTATTAATGCTTAATGAGCCTTTTAACGTTAAAATGCCAATCCCTGTTAAAGAAAATAAAACGCCGAGAGAATTGGGCAGAGACGGCAGTTTTCTAATTATTAGACAGTGAAGAATAGGAACAAATATAACCGTAAGGCTGACGAGAAAACCTGCGCTAGATGCCGAGGTCATTCCTACTCCAAATGTAACGGAAGAAAAAACGAGAAATAGCATCATGCCAAGTAAAAACGAAAACAACACCGTGCTTAGTTTCGCTTTTAATAGTCTTCGATAAAAAAAGCCTCCTGCAATCACAAATGCGAGTAAGCATCGAAGCGCAATAATGTTAAACGATTCAAGAGAATCTAGCCCCATTTTCATCAAAACATAGGAAAGTCCCCAAAATACGTTAACTCCAACCATCATTAGATTGGCTCTCATTCTATAGCTCATTACCCTCTCCCTCTTTTCCTTTCAATGAATGTGTAACAATAGTATACAAGAGTGTTTGATATTAATAAAATGAATCTTTATAATTTATAACATGAACAAAATTCATGAAGGAGGAGAACCATATGAGTCTAGTTAAATTTGAGATTTTCAGCAAAATTGCAGAAGTTGGAAGTTTCACTAAAGCAGCTGATTCACTACAATTGACACAGTCTGCGGTTAGTCACGCCATCACAAGTCTAGAAAAAGAGTTTGAACTTACTCTTATCAACCGTAATAAAACGGGCGTTACGCTAACAAATGCAGGTGAGCACCTTCTCTTCACTATTCGAAAAGTATTGCACTACAATGAAAAAGTATATCAAGAAGCCGCTAGTCTTAATGGACTTTCAAAAGGAACCATTAAAATTGGGATATTTACAAGTGTATCCATGAAATGGCTTCCTGATATTCTTAAGATCATGGAAGCAAAGTATCCTGCTATTCATATTGAGTTGAGAGAAGGAGATTATTTCGAAATTGAGCAGTGGCTATTAAGCGGAGAAATTGACTGTGGATTTGTCAATATTACTCAATCAAATCAGTTTGACATTATTCCGTTAAAAAATGACCCTTTACTATGTATTGTTTCTAATCAAAGTGAGCTATACAATAAACCTGTTGTAACATTTGAAGACCTTGAAAAAGTCGACTTTATCATGCCCTCATATGGTGGCTCTCATGATGTAAAACGACTGTTTGAAGCATATAATGTTCAACCAAATATTCGATTCGAACTTATGGAAGAAACCGCTATTATGTCTATGATTAGTCATCATTTGGGGATAAGCATTCTTCCCGAATTGGTACTTGATTCCATCCCAAAACAGCTGCGTGCAATTCCCCTTGAAGTAAATAGCTATCGTTCCATTGGCCTTGCAACTCGCTACAATCTATCACCAGCAGGCCAAAAATTTGCAGAAGTTACAAAAGATTGGCTAAGTGGTAAAGAACAATGAAAAGAAAGATATCCTATCTTTACTCTTGGAGGAAGGAAAAATGCAAAAAAGAAACCGTGCACCTCTCTCTCCTATTCTCGTTCTCTTTATTACTTTTATCGGCTTTCTCTTTAACGTTTTTGGCGAAAATGAATCACTTAATGCCTTCGTTAATCTTCTTAGTATAGTTGCCATTCTCTTATTATTTTTAATCAGAAGATAGCCCCTTACAAATTGGAGGATGTTATGTTTAAAGAAGGCTCAAACATTGAGGGAGTTGAACTCTTTTCGTCCAAAGAAAAAGGTAAAGAATACGTAGAACCGCTCATAAACTTTCTTCCCTATATAAAAAAGATGCTTCATCAGAGAAGCATCTTTTTTATGTATTCTTTACGTATGTTTCAGGAGCTTTAAGACGCTTCTTATAGGAGAGGCCCATTCACTTCATGCACAGTGCAAACAAACAACTAGGAATTTAGAGAACAATAGCAAAAATAAGCGGAAGAGTAACTAAACTTAACAGCGTACTTATAAGCGTTGCGCTTGAAACAAAATCAGGATCTGTATTAAACTGTACAGCATACATTGTCGTGTTAGCAGCTGTTGGCATTGCTGCCATGATGATGATAATTTGTTTCATCATCTCATCAATGGGTAAGAAAAGGGTAAATATATAGGAGATACATGGAGAAACACAAAGTTTAATAAGAATAGAAAGAGTAACTTTGCTTTTTTGGATGCTCCGAAGCGAGATTTTAGCGAGCTGCATACCTAAAATGATCATAACAGTAGGAATGGTTGCATCAGCAACTAAATCAACCGTTTTTGTAAGAGCGTCACCTATTGGAATATGACAAATTTGAAAAAGCACTCCTGTAATTGCTCCATACACAGTTGGCATGCGTCTTACCGAGCGAATTGCGAACTTTATTCCATCTCCCTCTTCTCCGCCCTTTGCAGCATAATATACCCCAACTGTACACATCACAAGCTGCTGAATGACCATTAAAATAATAGCAAAGTCAAAACCAGCCGTTCCAAAAAGTAGAAGCGCTACTGGAGTTCCGTAATTTCCGTTATTCATAAAAGAAGACGCTAATATCATTCCACATGTTCCGGCCCTTGAATATTTTTGAACAAAAGCCACTATATACACGATGAGGATTAGTACAAAACAAAGAGCAAACGTGTATACCGTCAAATATAAATAGTCTAAGTTAAACTCTATGGTATAAAAAGTTCTAAAAACTAATACTGGAGACATTAAATATAGTGTCATTGTTGAAATCGTTCTCGTATCAAAGCCAATCTTTTTCTCTCCGATAAATCCAATAAGAAATATGCTAAACACCGGTAATACAACTGTGAAAAATGTCATTTTATTCACCTTTAATATCATTATTTAAAACAATGTAACAAGCTTTCCTGCCACTTTAAAAGCAATCTATATTATTTATAGATTGCTTTGTGAATAAAATACGTTCTTTCTGTTCCAACCTATTTATTCTTTTCGAAAACATCAATGAGTTTGCTAACATATGGAGCATCTGAGTGGGCTCCCCCATTTCCCCCTTATTCAACAACTTAATAAACAGAATATTAAATAAACTTTATTTAATATTATATTTCTCTACGTATAAACAATCAACAGTTATCGTTTTTATTTTTATAAAATGTATGAAAAGTGTTTCATTTTGAAACAAATTCCCCAAACTCCATTTTCACATCAAAAAAACACCCTCAAACTGAAGGTGTTTTCTCATAGGTAAAACCATTAACTTTCTTCATACCACTTTGCAGCTTCTCTCACTTCTTGAAGAGTGAGCTGATGTCCTTGCTGTGACCAAGAAATGTGAACATTAGCACCCGCTTTTTCTAACAGATCATAAAGTTCTTTTGATTCTTCAGCTGTACACATTGGGTCATTTTCTCCTGCTCCAATGAAGACACGTGTGTGTGTTAGGTTCGGTAGCTTTATTCCTCTTCGTGGCACCATTGGATGATGCAAAATCGCGCCTTTTAAAGCATCCTCATAATGAAAAAGCAAACTCGCCGCAATGTTGGCTCCGTTTGAGTAGCCAATCGCAATTACGTTATCTCGGTCAAATCCGTGCTCTTTGGCTGCTTCATCAAGAAATTCATAAAGTTCTTTTGTTCGAAAAATAAGATCTTCTTCATCAAATACGCCTTCTCTTAAACGTCTAAAAAACCTGGGCATTCCGTTTTCAAGAACGTTTCCACGCACGCTTAACATTGACGCGTCTTTATCAATTTCTTCTGCTAGTGCAAGAAGAGAAGTTTCATTTCCTCCTGTTCCGTGAAGTAACAGTAAAGTTGGCTTTGAAGCATCTTTTCCTTTGTGAAAAATATATTTCATACGTATCCTCCTCTCACTTTTCAGTCTAGTTTTCTTACTTGGAATGGAAGCAAAACATTTTCTATTTTATCGCGGTGAATTTCATACTGCTCTGGCAGCATAAGAGCACTCCCCATTGTTTCATATGATTCGTCATGAGCAAACCCCGGAGGATCTGTAGCCATTTCGAATAAAATTCCCCCATGTTCTCTAAAGTAGACGGCATTAAAGTAGTTTCGGTCTTGAACAGGTGTCACTTGATACCCGTTTTTTGCCACATATTTTTGCCACTGAAGCTGATCCTCCTCATCTTTAGCACGCCATGCAATATGATGAACAGTGCCAACTCCCATTTGTCCCCGTCCAACAGACGTTAACTTCACATCAATAACATTACCAATCTCTCCAGAAGATTTAAGGCGAACAAAGTCTCCTTCTTCTCCTACTCTTATAAGACCCATTACATTTTTTAATAAGTTTACTGTCTCTTTTGGACGAGCTGATAAAAGTGTTGCTCCTCCAAATCCTTTGATTGCCACATCCTTGTGAACTTCTCCAAACTCCCACGTATTTTTCTCGCCTTCTTCTCTTTCCACAATCTCCAGGTGCAAGCCATGTGGGTCATCAAACTGTAAAGACTGTTCTCCAAAACGCTCTATTTTGGTAACTGGAATATTAAACTTTGCTAGCCGCTCTTCCCAAAAAGATAGCGCTCCTTTTGGCACAACATATGAAGTTACCCCAACTTGACCATCTCCAACCGTTCCTTGACGTGCCCCTGTCCATGGAAAGAAGGTAATAATACTTCCAGGTTTCCCACCTTCATCTCCAAAGTAAAGATGATATGTTCCTGGATCATCAAAATTTACCGTTTGTTTAACTAAACGTAATCCTAGTACACCTGCATAGAAATCTACATTTTCTTGAGGATGACCAACAATTGCTGTAATATGATGAATCCCTTCTGTTGCTTTCGTCATAGCATTTCTCTCCTTTATAAGTTATTTACGTATTTATATCCTTTTTATCTCGAATTCAAGATTTAAATCCTTAAAAAGTTTATTGATATAGTCTGTATAGCTTTCTTCCCATTCGAATTTTTATTCATCTGTATAATATCTTTAATTCGAGGTAATTATAAAACAATTTCTTCTCGTATGTCAATCCCTTCGTTGATCTGCTAGAAGGTACTATTTTTGCTTAGAACCTTCCAATGTTTTTTGTATTTTTTTACATACGTAAGCCCTTGTGGAATGTGTAGAGAGCTTATTTATGATTACGCCTCAGACTGCTACGTCATTTTAGAGGCCCATCAGGAAATGGTAAAAACAAAGATAAGTGAGCTTCTTCCTTTAAAGTATGTAAGAGATTAAGAGAGTCCCTTACTCTTATATAGTGGAGGATAATCCTTCTTTCTACATCGTTTACGAAATTTTCCACTTTTATTTCTGGAGAGTTAAAGCTTATTTCCTTGTTGTGAGGTTTACTAAAACTATATATAATAATTTATAGTTTTACTGAATTCCTTTAATAAACATAACTATCCGATATAGCTATTAAAAGACATATTTTACTTACGAGGAGATAAAGTTCATGCATAGAAACAACAAATTATATCATTTTCTATTGGAACGCACTCGACTATTAACTGAACAATGGTATGAGTCGATTGATAAATCAGAAGCAGGTGGTGTATATGTTTCAGACGATCCAGAAGTAATTGAAACCGTTAAAAAGCAAAATTACGAATTTCATTTACGTTTTTGTAAAATGTTTGATGAATCATCAACACATTCGGAATTTCTAGCTTCATTTAATGAATGGATTTGTGCTGTTTCAAGAGATGAAGAGCATTTGAATACGCCAATTCATCATATTCTTCGCGAGTTTTTTAATACAGAAGAACAGTACTTAGACCTTATTGAAGAGTTTGTAGAATCGAGCGAAGAAACATACTCATTAAAAACCATTAATCGCTGGAATCGAACAATTATCGAAAACTTCAACTATGTTGTAACTGCTTTTACAAATCAAAGCTACATTCATGCGGAGAAACGTTTAACTGCTCAAAAAGAAATGATTTATGAATTAAGTTCCCCTATCATCTCCCTTAGCGAAGATTTAGCGTTGCTTCCTCTTGTTGGAGATATTGATACAGAACGTGCAAAAAGGGTCCTAGAAAATACGCTGCAGGAGTGCTCTTCCCAAGGTGTCAAACATCTTCTTATTGATCTATCTGGCGTACTTATCATTGATACAATGGTGGCTCACCAAATCTTCCAGCTTATTAAAGCGCTAAATTTAGTTGGTGTTAAATGTACGCTTTCAGGCATCAGACCAGAAATCGCCCAGACCGCTGTTCAAATTGGAATTAATTTCAACGATATGTCTGTTGTTTCTAGCATTCAGAAAGCGTTAGCTTCATATAAATTAGGATAATGTAAGATAAAAAGCTTCTGTTTTATAAACAGAAGCTTTTTATGGCTAATAGCAGTCGTACTTACCTCTCCTATTGTTCTTATGCTTTAATTTTACTGCTCTTCTAAACTAAAAAAGCGGGCCTCCTCGCAAATATTAACATGTACCAAAATCCCACTTTGTTTTCCTCATTTCTTATCCTAAAATCCTCTACACCTTTCTATAACGTTCACAGTAGAAACTTTCGTTTACTTGCTGTTCTCCTTGTGATTCGTAAAATGAAAGGAAACTACAATAATCCCAATAAATGCAGAAATAAACGGACACATCACATAATCTAGTTGAAAAAAGCTCGAAGCATTGATGCAGAAACTATCCGTTGCTTTTCCTATTCCAGATAGTACACTTATTATAAAAAACATAAATAAACTAAGAGCAATAAAAATTGCGCCTATAATAAAAACTATATATACCAATACCTTCCAAATATGTTAACTTTCATTGTAACATATTCTTACTTACCCTTTTCTTCTCTTTCTATCTCCCATTCTCTTAAACGTGTGCGAATATTGTACGCCGTTTCTGTAGGATCTTCCATTTGAAAGATCACATATCTGTATTTTTTATGGCCTATGAGCTCAATCATAACAAGCGGTTCTCTTCTTTCGTACGATAAGAAGTACCACTCATCTCGATATTTAAAGCTTCCCTCGCGAATACTCGTTCCAGGAACAGATGTACCAGGCATTCTTAGCATGATTTGAGGTGGTTCATAATAGTCAACTAAAACGCTGTTAATCATGTGATAAGGCATTCGTACTTTTCTTTTTAAACAAAAATAGCTTGTTAATCCTGTTAGCTCTAAAATAAGTTCATTTTGTTCAAACCGGATTTTTCTTCCCACACTATTCCCCTCCCTTTGTATTTTTCTTACAAAATTGTAAGATGTATTGTTATTATCTATATTTTATAATCAAAATAGTGAAATTTTCAGTAGATTAATGAGGTGATAGAAATGAAGGATAACCACGATATCATTGTTCTTTTTGATGGAGTATGCAATATGTGCAATAGCTTTGTACAGTTTGTGATTAAAAGAGATCCAAAAGGTGTATTTAAATTTGCTTCTCTTCAATCTAATACTGGATCTTCTATATTGAATCACCATGAATATAGGAAAGATTTGCATTCTATTGTTCTTATTGATGGAGATACGTTATATACCGAATCAACAGCTATTTTGCACATTGTTTCACATCTTAGTGGGCCTGTGAGAATTCTCTCTTTATTTAAGATGGTTCCAAAACCGCTTAGAGATAGATTGTATCAATTTGGTGCTAAATATCGCTATCTGTTATTTGGAAAACAAACTTCTTGTATGATTCCCACAAAAGAAATCAAGAGTCGATTCATTGATCTTAACGAATAAACAATCGAGAAAGAAGGAAAATGAGTGAATAAAACCGTTTTTTTATACAAGTTAAAAATGAGCACGATTACTACATTTCGTTACGTTTTAGCATTAGCTTTTTTTATTTACGGAGGAGCTAAGATTTATCCTGGCCAATTCTCGACAGGTGACTTTGTTTTTGATTCCACAAAGGATTCCGCTATGCAACTCGCTTGGCATTTTTTCGGCTACTCTGACATTTATAATTTATTTATTGCAGGTGGAGAAATTACAGCAGCCTTATTATTGCTCATTCCAAGAACTGCAACTTTAGGAAATATTATTTACTTACCTATTACAGTGAATATTACCATTCTAGATTACTGTTTTAATATCCCAGCCCTTTTCATTAGCTCTCTTCTTACCTTTATGAGCGTTTCTCTTCTTCTTTTTGAATATCGAAAGCTTAAAATGATTTTCTTCAATTATCCACCTATCGTTAAAAAAGAGATGTCACATCATAAGAAGGTGAATATTTTATGATTATTTTTGTTGCTTTATTTATTATCTTTTCTCTTTCTCTGTTCTATTATTTTGTGATTCAAAAAGATGTGTAGTAGATTAAAAGCACAAAAAAGTCCTCTATTTTTTGTGCTTTTGATAGCTCTTTTACTATTGAATCCCCTATTTACTTATATATATCCATCCCTTTTTTCTCATCAGACCTTTAACTTACTCTGAATTCCTTCCGCTTCACATCTTAATTGGTAAAAATACTTGATTATACTATGTTCTTCTAATATAGATTCCTCAATTCTTAATAATGTTCTCTTTCCTAAACGCCGATCCATCATACATAAAATCTTCACAATAGAATTAGAGGAGACGAGAGCTATTTCTATAGTCAAACTAAAATACTCTTCAAGAGCGGAAAAGAAGTCATATTAAGCATAAATAGCATCTTTTTCAAGCGTTTTATATACTTTCTTCCAAATGCACTCTGTTTCCTCTTCATTCTCAAAATCATATTGCTGTTCTTTTTTTCTGTGTTCCCACTCTCTAAGATAAAGCTGACTTTCTGTCTTGATTGTACACATACTAAAAACCTCTTTATGATCAACCGTAATGACCACTCTTCCTAATCCATCATGTGCTTTTCGGTAGTTGATAATATGAAAATCCACTCTCTTACAAAGAGAATCGCAAAGAAAACTTAATAAATGTTTTTTAGCTTTGCTCCATTTGGGGCTATATAACACAGATGTATTTCTCTCCCTTTACATGTTCTATGCGTTGATATATCCATATATTAACACAAAGTTATTTTTCCCTTCTATGTTCCCTACAAGAAAGGCATTTTAACTATACACCCAAACAAAAAAGAGCTTCTACACCTGTTAGAATGCTCTTTTACGTAAACGATTTAAAAAAATTCTTAGCTCTCAAATAATGAGTCCAAGATTCACTACTCTTGATATAACACGGTTTTTTCTCATTATCTTTAATGGAAAAGTAAGATATTTCTTCCTACTAATCTAATTCTTCAATATTTTTCAACTCTTTTTTAAAACTTTCATAATGCCAGTTAAAATGATCAAGTTCTGTTTCTAACTCAATTAGAAGGTCTATCATTTTTTCTTTCGTTATGTTATTACTCACTATCTGAAGAATTAAATCCTGTATTTTAGGAGCACTTTCTAAAATATCATATAAGTCTGTTGCTACTATCTCTGTTTCTTTCTCTGATGATAGCAAAGACATACAGTGCGTTAGTCGATTGAAGTCTATCTCACCCACATTTGTTCCTCTTTTCCTGTTTATTATGTAACTAAATTTCTCCTTTTTTCATACTTTTCTCCATTATATATAAAGAAGAAATAAAAATCAAACATACGTTCGCTATCTATTTTTCTTTTAATAAAAAAAGATAGTAGAGATAATCAACTCTTACTATCTTTCTATTTACTATTCTATTTTTCATTCCAAGTAGTTTAAAGCGTACTGAGCAAGCAATGCTCCTCCATACGGAAGAGATTCTTCATCAATATCAAACAATGGATGATGAAGGGGGGACACAATTCCTTTGTTCTCATTTCGCACACCTAATCTAAAAAATAAGCCAGGTACTTCTCTCGTATAAAAAGCAAAGTCTTCTCCACCCATTGAAGGATTAACAATTGAAAAGGAATGTTCGCCAAGTATCATCTTAACCGTTTCTTCTAAGGTAGGAATTAAAGATGTATCGTTAGTTAAAACAGGAGTTTCGTAGTGATAGTGAAACTTGTACTCTCCACCTAATGATGAAGTAACACCTGATATGACATTTTCCATCTTTTCTTTCATTGACTTTCTTACATCTTCATCTAATGTTCTAACAGTTCCACCAAGACTCACAGAGGAAGCAATAGCGTTGTCTGCATATCCTCCATGAATTTGACCAATCGTTAAAACAGTAGAAGTGAGCGGATCCGTTTGTCTGCTCACAATTTGTTGAAGAGATGAAATAACGTTAGCTGCCATCGGGATGGGATCTTTAGAGAGGTGGGGGTGTGCAGCATGTCCACCTCTACCTTTTATTTCAATATTAAAAAAGTCGGATGCTGCACATACTTCTTTTTTAGAACATGTTACATGTCCTGTTTCTATCATTGGATTAACGTGCAATCCAACAATAGCATCAACTTTTGGATTTTGAAGAACGCCATATTCAATAAGCCTTTTTGCTCCTTTTCCGGTTTCTTCAGCAGGCTGAAACAAGAGCTTAACATTTCCTTTTTTCACTTTATTTTCACTTAACAGCTTTGCTGCACAAAGGAGCATTGTTGTATGAGCGTCATGACCACAAAGATGCCCTTTTCCTTGAATTTTAGACGCATAAGAAGTTTCTTTTTCATCCTTAATAGGAAGAGCATCTATATCTGCTCTTAATGCTAGCGTTGGTCCATCACTTTCCCCTTTAATTAAAGCTACAATTCCTGTCTTAGCAACGATGTTAAAAGGAATATTCATTTCTTTTAATCTTTCTTGGATAAACTGCGATGTTTTCTCTTCTTCAAATCCAAGCTCTGGGTGTTGGTGAATATATCTTCTCCATTGAATCAAACTTTCTTTTAGTTCTTCAGCTTTCTTTCTTAGCTCATTCATATTCTCACTCATCCCCCCTTATAAAAAAAAGAAAATGAAAACCTGAATTCCCTATCAGTGTTTCATTTTCTTCTTGTAATCTCAATTATAAATACGCTTAGAAAGCATATACTATGTTTTTCTTTACGTCTGTGAAGAAAGCTCTTTTTCTTCACGCTGATGAGGATGCTTCCAAGCAAAAGTAATGGCTACCCCGACCGCTGAGAAGAGAGCAGCAAAGTAAAATGGATAATTTAGATTAATATCAAACAAAATACCTCCAACAATAGGACCGAATACATTGCCAAGACTTGTGAACATGGAGTTCATTCCTCCAACAAATCCTTGCTCATTCCCTGCAATACGCGAAAGATACGTTGTTAAAGCAGGTCGGATTAAATCAAATCCAACAAACGTTACCATCGTGACAAGCAGAACCATATAGTAAGAATTCACAATTGTAAGCAAGAAAACAATGATCGTTGAAAAAATGAGGCTGTAGCGCACAACGCCAATTTCACCAAACCATTTTGTTAAACGCTCAAACAATGCCACTTGCACAATAACACCAAGAATAGCTCCACCTGTAATCATAATTGCGATATCTTTTGGTGTAAAAGCAAATTTATGGTCTGCGAAAAGAGAGAAAAATGATTCAAACGCAGATAGTCCAAATGAAGAAATGAAAAGAATTAAAAATGCGATAAAATACATAGGCACAAAAATGCGTTTTAAGCGACCTTGCCCTTTTACGATTTTTACTTCTTCATTTTCAGGGTTCCGCTGGGGTTCACGTAAAGCAACAAGAGAAAAGACAGTAGCAACTAATGCAAGGCCTGCGGCGAAAAAGAATGGCAACCGCGTACCAATTTCAGCTAAAAATCCCCCAACTCCTGGACCAACAATAAATCCTGTCGAAATAGAAGCTGACATATAGCCAAGCGCTTTAGCTCGAGTATTTAAAGTTGTAATATCCGCAATGAAAGCTGTAACTCCGGGCATAATAAAAGCAGCGCTTACTCCACCGAGCATGCGGGAAACAAATAATACTTCAACATGCTGCCCTATTCCAAATAAAAATTCTGAAAGACTAAAAATAATCAACCCAATAATAATCATTTTTTTACGTCCGAACTTATCAACCCAGCGACCTGAAATTGGTGACACAACGAGCTGTGTAAGTGCAAAGGCAGCTACCATATACCCCACAATTGTTCCAGATAAATGAAGTTCATTCATGATAGTAGGTGTTACAGGAATTACAAGTCCAATGCCTAAAAAAGCTATAAATAGATTTGCTAATAGGATAAATAATGTTACGTTCTGTTTTTCCATGGTGTTTCTCCTTTATTTTAATAAAGCTATAAACATTTAAAAGATAAGATGATTTTCACTTTCTATTCCAAATATTAGTCAAGATTAACGAGCTTTTCTTATCATAAAATCATTTAGCAAGTAAAAAACTAATCTAGACTCATCGTTTCCTACAATAAAGAACCCTATTCTTTCATAAAAGCGAATCTCTCTATATCTTCTCTCAAACCTTCCTTTTATATTATTTTAAGCAAACCATAGCCTTCTTTAAGAAGTGCGGAGATAAACTTCTCGTATGAATCGGCTCTTCACTATCCATAAGAAACGCAGAAAGAAGATTTGTCGTAGACTTCTCTTTTCGATTTTAACTTATATTTCTCTCTATACTCATATCATTGTTATTGTTGTTTCTCCAGTTTTCATTATTTTTCATTCATCATACCCCTTTCTTATCTCTGCTTTGTAAAAGCTGCTAGTGACACATTTTAAAAATCTTAAATTGACAGCTTCTTTTCCCTTTGAGATAATAACTAACGATCGTTAGTTTTTAAACAATACGAATGTATTATACTAGAAATTTCCTTATAAAGAAAGGAGTTTAGCTTCTTTGAGTTCTAAAAATTTAATTCTTACTTCTGCTCTTCATCATTTTTCAAAATACGGATTTGAAGGTGCATCTTTAGGAATGATTGCTGAAGATGCTAACATTAAAAAACCTTCCATTTATGCGCATTTCAAAAGTAAAGAAGATTTGTTCATGAATGTCTTTTCCCTCGCTGAATGCGAAGTGAAAAAAAGAACATTTCAATATTTTATCGAACGGTACAATCGGTTAAATATACGAGAAACATTAGAGGCTTTTCCTTTGTTTCTCATTCGAAACTACCAAGACGAACCAAGCTTTGGATTTCTGCTTCGCCATTCTTTCTTTCCCCCGGAAGCTTTAATGAAAGAAGTGATGGATCGAACAAATCCACTGCTTGATTCGTTTCAAGAATTATTGAGAAAACGTTTTGAACGAATTCCGCAAGAAGAAATTATTGCATCCCCACAAGATGCTTCCATTGCGTATCTTACGCTTGTAGACGGTATTTTAATTGAAATGCTTTTCGCATGGGAAGAAAAAGCAATGCTTCGGATGAATGCTGCATGGCCCATTTTTTGCAGGGGCGTTTTTGCAGATGAAAAGAAATAAAAGCAATAAGATAAAAGGAGTTTTATGAAATATGAATAGGGATTGGATATACGTCATTGGAGCAGGAATTGTAGAAGTTGGTTGGGTAACCGGTCTTAAGCACTCTTCAAACATTTGGGAGTGGCTATTAACGGCTCTAGCGATCATAGTGAGCTTCACGCTTATTCTAAAAGCAACGAACAATCTGCCGGTTGGCACGGTTTATGCTGTTTTCACAGGATTAGGAACAGCTGGAACAGTAGCATCTGATATGCTATTGTTTGGAGAACCTTTTCAGATTGCAAAAATATTATTAATTGCTCTGTTACTAGCGGGCGTGATTGGCTTGAAGTTAATTACAGATAAAGAAGATAAACAGGAAGGAGAGCATGCATAATGGCTTGGGGATTTTTAATTGTCGCTGGTCTTTGTGAAGTACTCGGCGTGTTTGGACTTAAACGCGTTACCATTAGAAAAGATGTATTATCTCTTCTCATGCTTATCGCTTCTTTTGCATTAAGCTTCACAATGCTTTCATTAGCGATGCGTGACCTGCCAATGGGAACCGCTTATGCGATTTGGACAGGAATCGGCACTGTTGGCGCAACCCTTGTTGGAATGTTCGTCTACAAAGAACCAAAAGAATGGCGACGCATTTTATTTATTTCAATGATTTTATGTTCTGCAATTGGATTAAAACTGTTAGGATGAACAACAAGGCCAGCTTTTTAGCTGGCCTTGTTTATTTATGTATAAAGGGTAGATATATACCGACACAAGAAACTCATTATTTATTACTATAATTAATGAGTATCCACTATTATTTAAGATTTGAACGTATATTAAAAGCATTTCTGAAGGAGACAGACACCGCTTCGGACGGTTTATGTTTAGAAGAAATGCATTTATTTTGAAATTCTTTAAATTTAAAATAAGTTACATTTTTCCATAAAGATACATTGGAAATATCCGTTATACCAAAGGAACTTCGTCTGATCTTCTAGCTTTCCTTCTTTCTAAATATTTTTATCACCACCATAATATTTAGAAAGATTGGAGGATAAATCAACTAGACAGAATACTATTTAATAATAGTTACTCAAAACTTTATATTGAAACTTGTTTTTTAACATGCTAGTATAAATATCAATATGATATTTCCTTTAATACGGTCCAGTGAGGCCGAAAAGGATGGATTGATAATCTAGTAATATTTGTTTATTAACATATCCATGCCCTTTTGTCCTCTTTTGACAGAAGGGCATTTATTTTTGTTTCCATTTAATACAAAATTTTCAAAACCTCTTTTAAACGAAGTTCTGTGAGACTTCAAAAGAGAATGGATAAGATGCTGTAATCGGTTTTCTAATCCATTCCTTCAAAACAAAAAGAGTTTTTACTTCAAAGAATATTACTGGAGGGTGGATTAATTTGAATTATCGTAACAAAACAGTTGTGGCATCTGTAGCAGGTTTAACATTAGAAGGCATGGACATCATGTTTATCTCTTTTGCCATGTCAATGATTGTAGCGGATTTTAACATTGATTTAGCAACAGGAGGATTTATTTCTTCAATCACAAATATTGGCATGCTTATTGGTGGAATTATTTTTGGAATTTTGGCAGATAGATTTGGCAGGGTGCGAATTTTCACCTATACGATTATCTTATTTGCAATAGGAACAGCCTTAACGGGATTAGCAGCAAATATTGAACAAGTTTATTTATTTAGATTTATTGCCGGACTTGGAGCTGGAGGAGAATATGGAATTGGTATGGCTCTCGTTGCAGAGGCTTGGCCTAAGAATAAACAAGGGAGAGCTTCCTCTTATGTAAGTGTAGGTGCTCAATTTGGTGTTATTCTTGCAGCCTTACTTAGTGCAATCATTCTTCCTACCTTAGGGTGGAGAGCCTTGTTTATCGTTGGAGTGCTTCCTGTTATTTTTGCCTTTATTGTGCGAAAGAATTTAAGCGAATCTCCAGAATGGATGGCAGCAATGAAGAAAGAAAAAGTTGTCGGAAATCCAAAAAAAGTCAATTTACTTCAGTTATTTGACACTCCTAGAACAGCCATAACAACGATTACTTTAGTTGTTATGGCAACAGTTCAAATTGCAGGTTATAACGGATTGATGATTTGGCTACCATCTATGCTTCAACAATCCCAAGGTTTATCTGTTTCAGGCTCAGCGCTCTGGACTATTAGTACAGCTGTTGGAATGATTATAGGAATGCTGACCTTTGGACGATTCATGGATCGATTTGGTGCAAAACGTGCTTTTGGAGTTTTTCTTTTAGCTTCAGCCTCGGCTGTATTCTTATATTCGTACGCTGAAGGTGGTGCAGGAGTGTTAATTGGCGGGGCAATCGTAGGTTTCTTTTCAAATGGAATGTTCGCTGGGTACGGAGCATTAATAAGCAGTTATTATCCAGTTCATATTCGTAGTACGGCCACGAACACAATTTTTAATTTTGGTAGAGCAATCGGAGGATTATCACCAATTCTCGTTGGATATATTTTGCAAAGCTACGATATGACAGTAGCTATGACCTACTTAGCAGCACTATATTGTCTATCTTTAGCCTTTATGCTTACTCTTAAGAAAAGAGAGTTTAATAGTAATAATGAAGTCGTCTAATATCTAGTCACCTCCCGGCATATAATCGAAAGTTCGATATAAGACGGGAAGACATTTAACAAGTATCACAAAAGGATCTTCGTTTGAAGATCCTTTTATAGTACCACCCTACTTTCGGGCTCAACGCAAGGACTTATTTCGCCTTTACCTAAAATCAAAAAGAATTCGGTGATACACTGTTTTGTATCATACCCCAATCTATAATTTGGTGGTAAATTCATGTTCTTATTTTTTATAAATTATCTTTGGACCAGAACTAACAGCTATATTTATCCTTTAATAAATACAGTCTTAATAGCAGTATAGAATTCTTTCGCTGCTTCTCCTTGTTCCCGCGATCCAGTACTAGATGCTTTCATTCCCCCAAATGGTGCTTGAAGTTCTACCCCTGCGCTTTCCGCATTGATTCGAACTAGACCAGCGTCAATATCATCAATGAATTTAAGTAAAGAACTAATATTAGATGTGAAAATGGAAGCACTTAATCCATACCTTGTATTGTTGGCAATTTCAATGGCCTCTTCTAAATTAGTTGCTCGAAGAAGGGCAATAACGGGTCCAAAAATTTCTTCTTGAGCAATTTTCATTGTTTGTTGTACATTCCCGAAAATAGCAGGTGTTATATAAAAACCTTTGTCAAATTCTTCACCAGTCAATGTCTCCCCACCAGTGATGAGAGTGGCACCTTCCTCTTTTCCCAGTTCGATATATTTTTTCACGGTATTAAATTGGCTTTCACTAGCGCATGGTCCCATCCAAATTCCTTCTTTAAGGCCGTCTCCTACAGTGATTTTCTTTGTTTCCTGAACGAGTTTTTCTACAAATGAATCGTAAACCTGATTTTCTACAATAACACGACTTGAGGCTGTACATTTTTGACCAGTTGAACGAAAACCGCCACTGATTACTGCTTCAACTGCTGCATCAAAATCGGCATCTTTTGTCACGATGACTGGGTTTTTCCCTCCCATCTCTAGCTGGAATTTAACACCACGTGATGATGCAGATTTTGCAACTCTCTTACCAACATTTTCAGAACCTGTAAATGTGATAGCGTCTAAAAGTGGATGGTCAATCAACTGCTGACCTATTACAGATCCAGAACCTGTAACAAAGTTCACTACCCCCTTTGGAAGCCCTGCTCTATCAAAACATTCTACTACTTTCGCAGCCGTCACCGCTGCTTCGGTTGCTGGCTTAAATACGACTGTATTTCCATACACGAGAGCAGGGGCAATCTTCCAAATTGGAATAGCAACCGGGAAGTTCCAAGGGGTAATAATGCCAACAACACCAAGTGGAGTCCGTCTTGTAAACATAAGAGCATCCTTATCAGAAGAAGGGATAACGTCTCCATCTTTCCTCATACCTTCACCAGCATAGTACCGAAGGATCGCAACTCCTCTAGCTGTTTCTCCCTTTGCTTCGGGAAGCGTTTTCCCCATTTCCTTTGTCATCGTTTCAGCAATCTCATTCAAGTTTTCCTCAAGAATGTTTGCTACTTTAAATAAAAATTGACCTCTTTCTGCCTGCCCCATTTTCCTCCAAGACTTTTTAGCTCCATGAGCTGCTTTAGTGGCGTTTTCTAAATCCTCTTTTATTGATTTTTGAATATAACCTACAATTTCGTTTTTATTAGCAGGATTGATGCTTGCTTCTACTTGTTCATTTAAGCTACTTACCCATTCACCATTTATATGATTTAAATATGTTTTTACTGTTGTACTTACAGTCATCCTAACACCCTTTCTTGAAAAATAGAGAATGGGTACAAACTATTAAAGACGACTGTACCCATTCAGATAGATTTTATGTTTTTAAAAAATCAAACAGTTAATTGCTTAGAATAATGGAAAGCCTCTTCTATTTTTTGGTATTGTTCTTTGCTTAATGGTAAACGTGGTGGACGTGTAGGTCCCACTGGTTTACCAGCTAGTTCCATCATGTATTTAATAGATTGAACTAGTTGAGGACTAGCATCATAACGAAAAAGAGGTAAAAGGTGCTTATACAGCTTAAGTGCTTCCTTTACTTTCCCTTCTCTTCCTAGATGAAATAATTCCACACCTTCTTTTGGTAAGGCATTTGGAACACCGGAAATCCAGCCCGTAGCTCCAACTAAAGCTCCTTCAAGAGCAAGATCATCTACTCCAACCATTACTTCAAGATCAGTTTTTTCTAAGATTTCTTGCATACGACGTACATCACCTGAAAATTCTTTGACACCAACTACATTTTCGAACTTCGAAATTTCAGCTAGTAAGTCAGGAGTTAAATCCGTAGGATAATCTTTTGGATTGTTATATGCAACGATTGGAAGCCCAACTTCGGATAATGCTTTGTAGTGTTCAATAATTTCATTCTCTAGAGGTTTATAGTTAATTGGAGGTAAAGCCATAATACCTGCTGCACCATGTTCTTTCGCATGTTGTACCCATTTTACAGACTGAGCAGTTGACGGCGCTCCTGAACCAACTAAAACAGGCACTCGACCATTAGCCGCTTTGATGACAGTTTCTACTAATTTTGCTCTCTCTTCAGCTGTAAGAGTAGCATATTCTCCTAAAGATCCCCCTGGAACGAGCCCGTCTACTCCTTGTTCAATTAACCAATTACATAACTCTGTTAATCTAACATAATCTACCTGATAATCTTTCGTAAAAGGGGTAACAAGTGCCACATAAACTCCATTGAATTTTGCCATCATAAATTCCTCCTAATTGATCTGATTTCTTAAAGACTTACCTTTTTTAAAAAAGGTTGGTATCTAATTTTTTGATTTCACCTTCCAGAGATTGGACATTAGAGGTCTTTTTTAGTTCATAATTCAAGAATAAAATGCACTTCTTTCTTGAAACCGAAAGATTTATATTCTAAATAATCCCTCCTCAGCTTATTTTTAAAGTGATAGTTAATAAAATAACCAAAATTGAAGTGTTACTTTATTTATTATTGACCTTACCATATAGTTCATCTCTTGTAAACTAAATTTTCTGAATATTTTTAAACTAATCTACATAGCTTTTTATTTTGTTTAATATTCTTAGGAAACCTTTTCAATTGTTTGATTTTGAATAAAATAAGACTATAATAAAATTAAAGTCACACTTTAATTTCTAACCAAAAGAGAGGTATATTATTGTAAACTACAATTTTTTATCATATATGTTAGAGAGGTATACAGAATGGATGATTCAATCGGATCTAAAATAAAAGCGTTGCGAAAAGAGCGAAAACTAACACTAAAACAAATATCAGATAAAACCAATCTTTCTATTAGTTTTTTATCACAAGTGGAACGTTTAAAATCATCTATTACACTTGAATCATTAAAAAAGATTTCTGACGCACTTAATGTCAATCCAGGCTACTTTTTTTCAGATTCAGAGAAAAAGACTAAATCGACCATTATACGAAACTCTTTAAGCGATTTAAATAGTAGACCGAGTAGCTTTATTTATAAAGACCTATCCGAAAATATAGAAAATCCCCTTTTTGCCCCTTTGTTAGTTATGCTCAAACCGGGTGAAAATAGAGGAAGTTCGTATTCACATCAAGGTCAAGAGTTTCTTTATGTTTTGGAAGGTACTCTTACTATCCTTATTGACGATGAAGAACATGATTTACATCCTCTTGACTGTATATATTTAGACTCAGCTACCCCACATAATTGGATTAACCACACTGATTCCAATGTGAAGTTTTTATGCATTTCATCTAATCCTATCTGATATTCAAAAATTTCTACTTGAAGTAAAAGTGACATACTAAGTGGCGTTAAGGTGAGTTAAATACTTAAATTAGCAGGTTCACCATTAGGGTGAACTCTGCTTAAATTCGTAAAAAGTTTATTTATAAATCAAACTATCTTTGCGTTGAAAAATAACGACTCCCCCATAGCTCCCTCATTTTATTTCTCCCACTGTCGATCTTAGGATTGAATTGGATTGTAGCTTTCCTCCGAACCGTGCGGACATTTTGTATTGCTTGTTGTAGTTGCTGATCAATTGTCTCTGCTTTTTTCCCAGCATATTTGGCAATTGACAATCCTGCAGTTGTTCCTTGAGCCATAGCAATTTTACCACTTTCAATACCGGTGATATTACCGGCTACAAATAACCCATCAAGAGGGGTTTCCATCGTCTCTGAATGATGGGGAACATGGCCGCCAAGTTCTGGAATGTATTGAAATGGACAACCGGCCACGGCAGCAAGCTCTGCCAACGGATATAAGCCTCCTGCTATACAGACAAAATCTGCTTCGTAAATCATCTCAGACCCAGCAATAATATTACCATTAGCATCAATATCAGCGGTACGAACTCCTTCCACCCTATCCTTGCCAATGATTTCAAGTGCCGCTTTGCGGAGCTGAAGAGGAGTTCCGTTCACTTTCATGCCGTTTTTGGGATAAAAGTTCAAACCGATTTTTCTCATTCGATCATTTTTCATGAAATGACTCCCAATGCGTAATAATAGCGATGGGGCCAGATGGGCTGCGTTTAAAAGTGATTTCATGACCTCCTCTGGTTCACCTGCTTTTTGGCTAATGGGACTTTTTTCCGGAAGTATAACCCGATCAACCTTAATACCAGCTAGTTGTAATTCATTTAAGATCGCAAATGCTAAAATATTTGCTCCGATAATGATTCCTTTTTTGCCGACTTGGACGCGGTGGACATTCGTCATTACTTGAGCCGCACCGATCGACATTACACCGGGAAGAGTCCAACCTGGTAGCGGAATAGGGTATTCGGCGGCTCCAGTGGCTACTAATACAAATGGTGCTTCCAGCGTACCTGAACTTGTATGCACATTCCATAGGTGTTCTTCTTTTTCTAAATTATAAACGGATACACCACAACAGATATCAACTGATAACCTTTTCGCTTCTTGATGGAGGCGTTCTGATTCTTTAATTCCATTCCACCATTCACCAGAAGGTTCTTGATGAAGTTGTCCAAGCAAACGGCCTCCTGGCTTTATAAACTCATCAATAACTTTCACGTTGAGACCAGAACCCGCACAGGCAATAGCTCCTGCTAATCCCGCTGGCCCTCCTCCAATTACAATCACATCAACCATTGCTTTTCCACCATCCCTGTCACAATATTTGGATGCTGTTTCCCACTTTCAACAATCATGTCTTTTTCTACAGTGGTTAAGCAAGCTCTGACATTTTTTTGATTATTAACTGTTACACGACACTCCAAGCAATGACCGATGTTGCAATAAATACCTCTAGGTGTTCCACTATCTTCGTGAACGCGGAGTTTTCTAATTCCATTCGCCAAAAGAGCAGCAGCAATTGTTTCATTTTTGTAGGCTTCATATGTAACTCCATCAAACCGAAAAGAAATACGTTCTCTATTATCTAAACTGCCTAGAATAGGATGATCCAATATTCTACTCATTGATTTTCACCTACTGTTCCAAACGTCACGGGTCGAATTGGCGGCTGGTATTTTAGCGGAATTTTACTAGATGACACATTAGGAATGACGCTTTCAATAATCCTATCTAATGTTAGCCTGCATGTACGTCCACTACAAAAACCCATACCTGCCCTTGTTCTTAATTTTAATTCTCTCGCTGTGCATTTATGTTCATTTGCTGTTGATAGAAGTTGCCCATAAGTAACTTCCTCACAGCGACAAATAACAATGCTCTCTTTGTTAGGCATTCGTATTCCTCCTCTAATCTCTTTATATAAAAATATTATGCAAGAAATGTGCCAACTTAGAGGTAGAAAAGGATTAATTTATACCAAGCCGTTTCAATCGATTGTATAAAGTAGCTCTTGTGATACCGAGCTGCTTAGCGCATTCCAATTTGTTTCCATTTAGAATTTGTAATGCTCTTTCAATTATTTTTTTCTCATGTTGATTCATTTCTTCTTGAAGCGGTAGTATTGGAGAGTCATTTTCTTTAATTACAGTAGATGCATTCTTTGGAGTACCTTCAAAGCTGATATTACTTGTATTAAAGGGCAAATATTCTCTTTTTATTACGCCATCTGTCGCAAATACGATAAGCCGTTCAACGATATTGCGAAGTTCGCGAATATTGCCAGGCCAATCATAACGAAGCATTTCCTGTATTACTTCTGGAGGAAATTCATGAATAGGTCGTTGATAGCTTAATGAAAAATCATTTAAAAAATAGTGAGTCAACTCAATAATATCTTCTTTCCGCTCTCTTAAAGGAGGTATGTGTAGACTGACTACATTTAAGCGGTAATATAAATCTTCCCGAAACTTCCCTTCTTTCATTAGTTCTTGTAAATCACGATTTGTAGCCGCAATGAGACGAAAGTTGATATCAATTTCTTTCTCTCCCCCAACGCGATAATATCTCCTCTCTTGGAATACTCGTAGAAGCTTTACCTGCATTTCAAGCGGCATTTCACCTATTTCATCAAGAAATAATGTGCCTCCTTTTGCTAATTCTATTTTTCCTTTTTTTCCTTTACTGTTAGCCCCTGAGAAAGCGCCGCGTTCATACCCGAACAATTCACTTTCAAATAAAGATGCTGGTATTGCACCGCAATTAATTGAAATAAAAGGTGCGTTTGGCTCTTCGCTCGCTTCATGAATAGCCTTAGCGAACACTTCTTTCCCGACACCACTCTCTCCTAGTATTAAAACTGTAGATTTAACAGAACACACCTTTCTAGCCAAATTCACTGTTCTTTGTAAGGCAGAGCTCTTTCCTTTAATGGAATGAAAGGGGTCAGATGAATCCTTGTACTTCGCTACTTCTTGTTCTAAACGATGTACTTCGTTGGACATGTTAAATAACTTTTCATTAAGTGCTACTTGATTCGTGACATCTGTTTCTGAGACAACTGCACCGATAATCTTTCCCTCAAAATAAACAGGATTAGAGTTAATTAAGACAAATAAATCAGATCGAGGCTGATGGTAATGACCTATAATACTTTTTCCTTTATACAGTGATTGCAAAATTTCTAATTTTTTGTAGTCAAAAAAGTCAGTAATAGGCTGTCCCATTATATCTTGACGGGTAACCGAGAATATTTTTTCCGCTCCTTCTGTCCATGTACAGACGTTCTCGTTAGCATCAATAACCGTAACTGAGGCATCTGAAGTTTGAATAATAGTTTTATAAAATGCTTTCAATTGATTGTAGTAGTTATAAAGAAAGTGAATCATTCGTGAGGCTGTTATACAGCCTCTAGGTTTTTTGTTTGGATCCAGAATAACAACTGCAGAATGATGGCTAAATGCTTCTATCAATGTAGAGAATGACTCGTTCTCATCTACGGTCTTACATAGAAGTTCAGATGTTTTGGCTGTTGAACGATAATAAAATTCGCCGTTTTTTCGTTCGATGTGACTCCTATCAAACGATACATTCATTATTAGTTCTTTTACTGACGGTAATGAAAATACCATAGTGTCCCCCTCCTAAACTGTAAAAAACAATCAACACTGTATAAAAAATTATACATTTGTTCATAAAATGTTCAAAATATTTTTACATTTAATTTTGTTATTAGTTAAGAGGCTATCAAAATTATATTCTTTAAAAATGGAGAGAACTAGACTGGATCAATATTTAATAAATATCTAGTTATATAAATAAAACGTCACACTTTCTAAAAAAACGGTGTTTTCCCTTGCTTTTGCTTCGTACATCTTCATGTTCTTTGGTCTGCGTCAATTAGATCTAACATTAGAAGATAGAAAAATATTCTCTATATGCAGAGGTTTGAACTAAGTTGGCACATTAATTGCAATATTTAACGATGAAACAATTTCACCGAGGGGAGAAAAAATATGTGAGACACTGTGACGTTTTAGTAATTGGCGGAGGAATTATTGGCTGTTCGATAGCCTATTATGCTTCTAAATATGGTAGAGATGTAACAATAATTGAAAAAGGAGAATTTGTCAGTGGCACGTCTTCACGATGTGACGGCAATATTTTGGCGATTGATAAAGACCCGGGTTTTGATAGTCAAATGTCGTTATTTAGCCAGGAGTTAGTGGATACATTAAGCAGAGAATTAGAGCATCCTTTTGAATACCGAGCTCCGGGAAGCATTCTTGTTTGTGAGTCAGACGAAGAGATGGAAGCAGCCCAGAAATGGGTCGACCGTCAAAAAGCCGCTGGTTTACCATTCCGAATGCTTGACCGACAGGATATTAAGCAGGAGTCCTCCTTTTTTGCAGATGACTTATTAGGCGGCTTGGAATGTGCTACTGATTCCACGGTTAACCCTTATCTCCTAGCCTTTTCTCTTCTCAAGGAAACAAAAAAATTAGGGACCAAAGCTTTCAAACATACTGAAGTTAAGCAGATAAAAAAACAAAATAACAGTTCATTTACTGTAGAAACGACTAACGGAGTGTTTACTGCAGATCATGTCGTCAATGCAGCTGGGGTATGGGCTCCTCGAATAGGAAAAATGCTCGATCTTTCGATACCGATTGAACCGAGAAAAGGACATATTATCGTTGCCTCAAGGCAAGAACATGTGGGAGCTCGGAAAGTAATGGAGTTTGGTTACCTAATTTCTAAGTTTGGTGGACAGCGTCATGTTGATCCACTAACTGAAAAATACGGGGTAGCACTTGTCTTTGAACCAACGGAAAGTCAGAATTTTTTAATTGGGAGCAGCAGAGAATTCGTTGGTTTTAATACAAAAGTAAACAATGAGGTCATCAAATGTATTGCTAACAGAGCAATTCGCTTTTATCCGAAAATGGCAGATATGATGGTGATTCGTTCGTATACAGGGCTGAGACCATGGACGGAAGACCATTTGCCAATCGTTTCGCGGGTGGACAAGATTCCAAACTATTATATCGCATCGGGTCATGAAGGTGATGGAATCAGCTTAGCAGCAGTAACAGGAAAAATAGTTGAAGAATTAATTAATAAAAAAGAAACGTCTATTCCTATTGAACCGCTTAGCTTTAATCGTTTTAAAGAAAGGGTGTTGGATCGATGAGAGCACAAAAAGTCTTTACAACAATTGATACACATACAGGTGGCAATCCAACGAGGACGCTGATTAGTGGTCTTCCGGAACTAGTAGGAAAAACCATGGCGGAAAAAATGCTCTATATGCAAAAGAAGTATGACTGGATCCGTAAGCTTTTAATGAATGAACCACGGGGTCATGATATCATGTCTGGTGCTTTGTTAACTAATCCATGCCATCCGGAAGCAGATATTGGTGTAATTTACATAGAAACAGGTGGATATCTGCCAATGTGTGGTCATGATACGATTGGTGTATGTACTGCTTTAATTGAATCGGGATTAATCCCTGTTCGCGAACCAGTTACCTCATTAAAATTGGATACGCCTGCCGGACTCATTGAGGTGGATATTTCTGTGGAAAATGGTAAAGCAAGAGAAGTATCCTTTTGCAATATTCCAGCGTTTCTTTTAAAGAAAGTTTCCGTTGACATCGAAGGAATTGGGCATATAGATGCTGACATTGCATATGGTGGGAATTTTTATGCAATTATTGACGCTAAAACTATTGGAGTGGATTTAGTTCCAGAAAATGCTTCCACCATAATCGAAAAAGCCATCACGATCCGAAACACCATTAATGAAAAAACAGAAATTATTCACCCACAATATTCATTTATTAGAGGGTTAACTCATGTTGAATTTTTCACTGAACCAACTCATGAGGAAGCAGATGTAAAAAACACAGTTATTGTCCCCCCAGGAGGAATTGATCGTTCTCCATGTGGAACAGGTACCTCTGCTAAATTAGCCGTGCTATATAGTAATCAAGAAATTGCAATTGGCGAAGATTTTGTTCATGAAAGTATTGTTGGTTCCTTATTTAAAGGACGTATATTGGAAACAACAGATGTGAAAGGCAGTGAAGCTGTAGTGACTAGAATCACAGGATCTGCTTGGTTAATGGGATTGCATCAATTCTTCTACAACGAAGAAGATCCACTTAAAGAAGGGTTCTTGCTTATTCCCCCTATGCAACATGAAACGGAGGACGTAACATGAAGATTCAAAAAATGTACTCAACAATAGATGTACACGTAGCCGGTGAGGCTTTTCGTATTATCAAAGACGTACCTTTCATTCATTACCAAAACTTGAAACAGTTAAATAAACAGCTTTCGCATGTTTTTCTAGAAGAAATCAAGCTTCTATTAAATGAACCACGAGGGTTCGCAGGCATAAATGGCTGTCTTATTATTCCGCCGGTTAATCAGGAAGCAGATGCTGCAGTCATATTTTTAAATCATGAAGGAACAGTTCCCCTTCATTACGGTGGCATTGTTGCTGTGATTACAGCTTTACTAGAATGCGGCTATTTACAATCAAGGACGTCAAATAAATACAAAATTGAAACAGTCAGTGGTATGATCCCAGTTACTGCTACTATAGAGAATGATGAAGTCATTTCGGTTTTGATAGAAAGTGAACCATGTCAAGTAACCCACGTAAATATTCCATTGCCTTATGAGCATTTAAATTCCCGCTTCTCTCTCGTACAAGCCGATCAATTATATGCTGTGTTTGAAAAATGTGATACTTTTGCAAAGATTCGTATTGAAGAACTTTCTAAATTGAAGAAATGGGGGAAAACAGTCCTTCAGTCTCTCAAATCAAAAACACCTGTAAAAAGCATCATTTTAATGGATGCTTCCCATCTAGAAGAGAAGCGAATTAAAACGATCACTTTTCGTAATGATGAGTATATAGTTCGTTCTCCTGGCTTCGGATCAACAATGGCATGTTATACAAGCTTGCTTTCTAATAGTAGATTATACATGGAATCATCATTTATAAATGAAAGTATTTTTGACAGCTCTTTGACCGTACAATTTGCCAAACAAACAGAAAGTGGATATAAGTTTACGTTGGCAAGCCGCGGCTTTATTACAGGAATGCAAAAATTTATATTAGATCCGACAGATCCTTTACCAACTGGATTCTTATTAAAATAATTCGCATAAAAAAAGCAACTAATAACTCCATTTGGCCTGGCTGCAGGTGTGTGACCAAAAAAGTCCTGAATTCTAAAAAGCATGGAATTATAAATTAATGATTACAATATAATCCCCGCAGCCCCATTTAGTAGCTATGAACATTCAGACATCCAACATAAATTGTCTCTTATACACTTGAAAATCGTTACTAACAGCACTTAATTTTTCTGAATATTCAAATAATTAGAACCTTTTTTCTTGAAAATACAAACATTATATCGAGGAGGAATTAGATGGAAAAAATAGTGGAATGGTTAGTTGGACAAGTATGGAGCCTCGGATTAGTTGTCTTTGCCCTTGGAGCAGGATTGTTTTTCTCGATTACTACCCGCTTTCTGCAGATACGATATTTTAAAGAAATGATTAAATTGCTGTTCGAAGGCAAAAGTTCTGATTCAGGAGTATCATCTTTTCAGGCTTTTTGTATGGCTCTAGCAGGACGTGTAGGAATTGGTAATATAGCAGGTGTGGCGACAGCTATTGCCTTTGGAGGTCCAGGGGCGGTGTTCTGGATGTGGATTATGGCTCTATTAGGAGGAGCCAGTGCTTTTATCGAGTCCACTCTTGCCCAATTATACAAAAGTAAAGTAGGAAATGAATACCGAGGAGGTACACCCTACTTTATTGAAAAAGGTTTAAAGATAAAATGGTTTGCTTCGTTAGTCGCTATCGTTGTTACCATTTCCTATGGATTCTTATTGCCTGGCATACAATCAAGTACTATTGCTGTTGGATTTGAAAATACATCCGGTATAAATAAGGGCATCACTGGAGTTTTATTGGTTGTTTTGCTTGCAATAATTATTTTTGGTGGTGTTAAGCGAATTGCTAATGTCGCAGACAAAATAGTTCCCTTCATGGCTGTAGGATATGTGATCGTTACATTCATTATTTTATTTGCGAATATGAAGGAAGTTCCTGCTATGTTCGCTCTTATATTCTCAAGTGCATTTGGTGTGAATGAGGCCTTTGGTGGGATTGTTGGTGCAGCGATTGCCTGGGGGGTTAAAAGAGCCGTGTTTTCCAATGTTGCTGGTGTTGGTGAAGGAACATATAGTTCGGCGGCGGCTGAAGTTTCCCACCCTGCCAAGCAAGGATTAGTCCAAGCCTTTTCGGTCTATATTGATACGCTTGTTGTATGTACAGCGACGGCTCTTATGATTCTTGTAACTGGTATGTATAGCGTTACTCCAGAAGGAAAAGAACCAATTGTGGAAACAATGGGAAATATTGAAGCTGGCCCCATCTATACTCAGGAGGCAGTAGACACTGTATTACCAGGATTTGGATCAATATTTATATCCGTTGCCATTTTCTTCTTCGCTTTCACTACCCTAATGGCTTATTATTATATTGCCGAAACGACCCTTATCTATCTTGATAAAAAACTAAAATTGCAGTGGTTGAAAACGATTCTGAAAATTGTATTTTTATTTATGGTTTATATTGGAAGTGTCGAATCAGCATCTTTATTATGGGCTCTGGGGGATTTAGGTATAGGCAGCATGGCGTGGCTTAATCTTATTGCTATTTTACTTCTAACAAAACCAGCCTTAAAAGTATTAAAGGATTATGAAGTTCAGAGAAAAGCAGGAAAAGACCCAATTTTTGACCCAAGCAAAGTAGAAATAGATGGAGCGGATTTCTGGGAAGAAAAATACAGAGAGATCGAGAGTGGGACTTCCAAAGATAAAGTGTCTACTGGTGGACCGGGTACAAAAATAATGCAATAGAAGCATAGAATATGAATCCCCTCATGAATGACTTGTAGAGAGTATATGAAACTCATACTGGTAAAAAACTCTCCCTAGTAACTAGAAAACGATTTCCTTTAAGGAGCGGACTTATGAAGCTAATCCAAACAATTGATGGATAAGTTCTTATTGATTTTGGAAAGACATCCTCCTTCTTTTAGGATAGGCAGGATTCTTGACTAAAATGATGATACGAGGTTTAGAAACATATAAAAAAGGCCAAGCACTTTTTTTAAAAAAGTCTTGGCCTTTTTTATTCCTTGATTTACTTGGATAAAAACCGGTCGTATGCCCTTCTGAATCAACTGCCCGATATAAATACCTTTTTGCCCTTTTACCTTGATATGGGTTTCATTAACTATCCATGGGTTATTTGTCGACTTAAGATGATCTTGTACTCGCTCATCTAATTCAGGATCGCTCTGATTTCCCCTCCCTGCGCATGATTGCAGTATGGGCAATAGATAATCCGTTAAGTGTGTCATTATAAACTGAGAAATAGATTTATATCTTCTAGTTGTAGAAACCTTATTTGTAGAAGCATTTATGATAAGATACCAAGGTTATCAGTTTAAAAGTTTCATTAAGTAAAGGACATCCTTACTCATGATAAGTATGGGTGTTTCTTGTAATATTGAATAAAGAAAGTTATTCTCTCTGAAATTCATTCTAACATTAGAGATATTCTTAGCCTCAGTAAAACATCTAAGGCATTCTCACCATGTTATGCAAGGTTGTTCTTACTGCACCTGGTGCTTTAATTAGTAGTTTAAAAAATTCTTCTACTTTCTCTCCCAAACCGATCTCATATAAATCAACACCAAAGATTTGTGCATTTGTTAATATAGGTTTTAAATGATTATGAACAGAATCTGGATTTCCAAACTCTATCTTTTGAATATGTTGCTGTACCTCTTCTAGCAGAGGATCTGGACTAAGCGTGAATACTTCACCATCATCATTAATCCCCATTAAATAACGACACCAAGCTGCAATTGTTAATGGAATAAAAGTTAAGTTGTTTACATCTAGATCGTCTCTTTCTACATATAATTTTAATGTTTCTCCAAAACGAATACTTAACTTTTGTGAGGTATCTGTTGCAATTCGTTGTGGTGTATCTGGGTTATTCGGATTCGAAAAGCGTATTTCAATCACTTCTTTCAAAAATTCCCTAGGATCAATAATTCCAGGATCCACCACTACTTTCATACCTTCAACATACCCAATTTTCTCTACTAATGCCTTCAAATCTTTATCCTTCATCTCGGCAGCAATCGACGTATAATTAAGCAAACAACCGAATATGGCTAATGCTGTATGCAGCGGATTCAAACAAGTGCATACTTTCATCCTTTCTACGCGATCAACAACTTCTCTTTCTGTAAAATATACTCCAACTTTTTCTAAAGAAGGTCTTCCATTTGGAAAAGAATCTTCAATAACAAGGTATTCAGATTCTTCTGTATTCACAAAAGGAGCTATTGTTGGTCCATTTTTTCTCGTCTGAATTAAATCTATACTGCCAAATCCTATTTCTTTCAATTTCTCTTGTACAACTAAAGAAGGATGCGGGGTAATTTTATCAATCATACTCCATGGAAACGTAATAACATCCTCATCATTTAAATAATCAATAAACCCTTGATCTACAGTATTCATTCCCTTCCACATAGAAGCTACTGTCATGACAGCCTCTTTTAACTTATCCCCATTATGAGAAAAATTATCTGTACTTACCAATGCTAATGGTACTTTTCCATTCTGATATCGTTCAAATAAAAGTGCTGTTAATATCACCATTGTATGTTTTGGGTTATCAAGTCCTTGCTCAATTTCTTGTTGAATAGAACCTTGGATTTTACCCTCAATATCTTTTAAATTATATCCTTTTTCAGTAATTGTAAGGGTTATAAATTGTAGAGAAGGATTCCTGAAAATTTCCTTCAACCTTTTCCAAGATGAAGTTTTAGGATCTGCTGTGATACTTTCTGCAACACTTGCTATGACTTCCATATCCAATGTTCCATCTACTTTCATGGTAACATCTAGACACAAATTATCATAAGGGTGATAAGCTTTTTCTATCTTGCCATCATTGCTAGTTGAAACAACAATAATTCCCTTATCAGCCTCTTTTAATTCTATTAAATGATGTTGTAAGACCGAGTGGAAGGCTCTAAACAAGTTTCCTCCTCCAATGTGTAACCAAACAGGCTCTCTTTTTGTAGCTTCCCAAACTTTCTCAAAGGGATATCCTGGTGTCTTAATATCAACCTTTTCAAAATGATCTTTTTTATTTTTTAATTCTTCTTTTCCTAATCGCAGCATTTGTCCACCTTCTCCTAACTCCTATATTATTATTTATCTTTAAGACGGGGAAATGATGGCTTCTTTCAGTTTAATTTCAAAATACTCTGAAGCATTGTTGTAGGATATATCCTGGACAATTTGCCCCAGCCATTCTAAATCATATGGATATTCGCCATTCTCAACCCATTCACCTAAAATATTGCATAAGATTCGTCTGAAATACTCATGGCGACTGTATGATAAAAAGCTACGTGAATCCGTTAACATTCCAATAAATCTAGATAATACTCCTATATTGCCTAATGTTTTCATTTGAGCAACCATACCATCTATATGGTCATTAAACCACCAAGCAGAACCAAATTGAACTTTTGAAGGTGTTCCCTCTCTCTGGAAATTCCCTGCTATTGTTGCTAATAATTCATTATCCTTTGGATTTAATCCATATAAAACTGTTTTAGGAAGTTGCTGAACTTTATCTAACTCGTCAAGTAACTGACATAAAGGGATAGCAATAGGGTCATCTTTCATAGAGTCACAACCTATATTTGAACCAATATTATAGAATAGATGAGAATTAGCATTTCGTAAAGCACCAATATGGTATTGCATAACCCATTTTCTCCGATTATAAGATTTTCCAAGTCTTACTAGCAATTGTGCTAGAAACTGATGGATTTCCTTTAATGAAAGAACTTCCCCATTTAACCTCTTTTCCACAATCGTATCTAATTCTTGTAGGGTGGCATTTTCAAAAACAACTGTCTCTAAACTATGATCGGCTAATTTACAGCCCATGTTCTGAAAATAATCCAGCCTATTCTCCAAGGCATCTATTAGTTCTGTAAAATTGGTTATACGAATTCCTGCTATATCTCCTAAATCTCTAACATAGTCTGTCCAAAATTCATGTTGAATGGACATAACTTGGTCTGGTCGAAACGATGGTAAAACAGTTGTAGAAAAGTCCTTATCCTCTTTCAATAGCTTATGATAACGTAAATCATCTATTGGATCATCTGTCGTCCCGATGAATGTTACGTTTGCGCGTTTAATGAACGCCCTTGCTGAGAAGTTTTGCCCCTTTAGTTTCTCATTACATATATCCCAAATATCTTTTGCTGTTGTTCTTTTTAAAATGGTTTCTACATTAAAATATTGTCTTAATTCCATATGTGTCCAATGATAAAGCGGATTTCCTATTAATTTTTCAACCGTTTCAGCCCACTTTTCAAATTTTTCATATCCGCTTGCCTTTCCAGTAATATAATATTCGTCTATACCATTTGCCCTCATTGCACGCCATTTATAATGATCTCCCTCTAACCATAATTCGGTCATATCTTTATAAGTTCTATTTTCATAAATTTCTTGTGGATCTAAATGACAATGGTAATCATAGATTGGCATTTTAGAAGCATAATCATGGAATAGTCTTTTAGCTGTTTCAGTTTGAAGTAAGAAGTCTATATTCATAAATGGTTTCATTCGTTTCATCACTCCTATTTATAAGCTTTTGTATAGAGGAATTCGTTTTTTGTATCATTCCTTTGTAGGCTTATATCTTTATAAACGGGAAGTACTCACAAAAAATCTTTACCTTCCAATTAACCTATTAGTGTTCCATCACTTTAGGTATGTGCCCTACTATAAAGGGAATTTCTTTACTAGTTATACTCAGCCTTATTTGTCTATTCGCAAATAAAAGTAAATAAAACGCTTCCAATTCGAAGTCCATTTTTCAAAAGAAATAAAGTAATATATTAAGTGTTTTGAACACTTATGTTTTCGAAAATACCCTTCCTTAACGATACATTGGCATCCCATGCACCTTGTAAATACATAGCTCCTAAAGCCCGATCATACAAACCGTATCCAGGTCTACATACTTCATCCCAAATATGCCTTCCATGATCAGGACGAGCATAGCCTTTGAAATCATGTTCAAATAATGTATTTACGATTCCTGTAATCGGTAGAGATCCATCTTCGTTTCGATGAGACGATTCAATGAAACTGCCATCTTCAAAATGTTTTACATTCCGGATATGAGCGAAAGGAATCCTGCTAATAAAGGATTTTAAAATATCAATTAAATCATTGTTAGGGTTTGCCCCTAAAGAACCAGAGCAAAATGTTAACCCATTTGAAGGACTATTTACGGCATTTAGAATTGCTTGAATATCATTTTTATTCTTTACAATACGAGGTAAACCAAAGATTGAGAACGGTGGATCATCTGGATGAATAGCTAATTGAATGCCATATCGTTCAGCAGTCGGGCAAACTTCTTCTAAAAAGTAAGTTAAATTATCTAATAAATGGGCTTCTGTTATGCTTTTATATTGATTAAAAAGATTTTGTAAATCTTTTAATCTTTCAGGCTCCCAACCAGGAAGAGTAAAATTATTTGAGTTCTCCTCCATATTTTTCACAACTTGTTCAGGTGTAAGAGCATGAACTTTTTCAGCATCGAAAAATAGAGCTGTACTGCCATCTTCCATCTCTTTAAATAAATCGGTACGAAGCCAGTCAAATACAGGCATAAAATTATAACATACAACCTTGATTCCAAATTTGCTCAAATTTTCCAATGTTTCTTTATATGCCTCTATATATTGATCTCTTGAAGATAGTCCAAGTTTTATGTCTTCATGCACATTAACACTTTCAACAACATCGGTATTTAAGCCATATTTTTTAGCTTGGTTCACTACTTCTCCTATTCGTTGAACAGACCAAACCTCTCCTACAGGTACATCATGAAGTGCCCATACAACTCCCTTCACTCCAGGAATTTGGCGAATCTTAGCTAATGTAATAGAGTCATTTCCTTCTCCATACCATCGAAATGTCATTTGCATAGTACCTATCTCCTCTCCATTATTTAAATTCAGCGTAGAAATATACTAATCTATCTCTTTAAGTAAAAGGTCTTAAGTAACAGTCCCCCTTTCTTTATTCATGGATCAACTTTTAAAAAATAAATCTAACATACTAATATGGTAGTTTAACTATTATTATATTTTATTTTCCGAATATTTCAACTTCATTAAATCTCCTAATAAAAAATTGTATTAATTCACGTCTTTTTGATTAAAATCAGACTTTCTAAAATTGGTGGATGGGTGCTGATACCCCACATTATTATTTCCCCAAAGATTTTCATACTCCCATCCTGTTAGCGCTTTCAGTGTCATGCGTGTTTGTTCATCAGCTTGTTCCATTGTTCCGTTGGCTTTTAATCGATTAATTTCCGCAAGCATAATAGAGTGAGTCTTCTTAGATAGTTTGAATCTAAAAGCTACAATTAAACTAATGACAATAAGTCCAATTGTTCCGAAAAATAAAATACTCGTAATACCATTTACCGCTGTTGTCGATTGGGTCGTTGCATTTGCATTAAATCCAGTCTCTTGCAAAATAACCCCTACTAAGAAAGTTGCTATTGCTGTAGTGCTTTTACGTGTAAAGGTCATAATACCTGCAAATATGCCTTCTCTTCTTCTTTGCGTTACCATTTCATCTACATCAGGAATAAACGTGTAAATATTCCATGGAATATAATACAGGCCACTCTTCCCAATTCCTAACAGAGTAGAAAGAATGTACAAGGCAATAATCATATAAGTTGGCTGTGTAAAATATAAAAATATGTAACCACTTATACTTGTCATAATCGCAAAATAAGATATTTTCAGTGATGGGGCTGGTCCAATTTTAATAACAAGCCATCCAAACAATAATGTACATACCATTTGAAGTAGTGATCCAATAGATAATAAATCAGATGCTAATACGGCGTCTTTGTTCAACGAAAAGACGATAAAATAGACAAACACTGCATTTAAAATATCCATTGCTGTAAAGGAGCAAATGTACATTGTAAGATGTTGACGAAAACTTTTAATTCTTAAAGTAGATGATAAATCAATGATGAATTTTTTTGTAGTTTCTATAAGAGGCAATTTTTCGGTTGCAGAAGGTTTTGTAATATCTTCTTCTATATTACGTTCCCATGTTGTTCTATGTGTGATTAACAGCGAAGCCATAAAGATAAACGTAAAGATAATCCCATTATAAAGAAAAGCTTGTGGTGAGTCCTTCCCAAATATCTCAAATAATCGACCAGGAATAAAAGTAGCTAAAAATGTACCTAATCCTGAATAGATTAATCTGATAGTTGAAAGCTTTGTACGTTCATCAAAGTCATCGGTCATTTCAGCTCCAAGAGTTTCAAATGGAATTAACACCATTGCTGCCAAGAACTCTAACAAAATATATACTACCAAGTAATACCAATAGCTCATATCAGAAATCCAAAGTAGAGAATAAATAACCATTAAAGGAGCTCCAAGTAATAGAAAAAACCTACGTCTTCCAAATTTCTTTCCAAGTTTTGTGCGTCCAAAATTATCAGTGATATGACCCATAAGTGGACTTGCAATGGCATCAACAATACGGGCAATGGCAATAATTGACCCTGCTTCAACAGGAGTAAGACCACAAAATGTAATATAAAAATATAACATCCATGCTCCAATAATTGCGAAGGCTCCACCTCCAAATAAGTCCATTGTTCCATAACCAATAAAATTCTTCATTGTTAATTTCCTATTTGCAGACTTCATGCTTTCTCTCCTCTCAAATATGTCCTAAGAGATTACTTTGTGAATAGTATAAGGATAGTAAACCTTTTGGTTGCTCATGCTCAACTCCTTTCCTCCTTTATTTATAAGTCATAGGCAGCTTGAAAAGAAAAGGACTGAAATTACACTGACTCTAATTCATAGTTATACTTATTATGAAACCTGATCGTTAAAGTCAACTTCCACCACCTCCTTTTTCGTATTAAAAGGGCAGTTTTTCAATAAGAAAAGATAGGAAATAACATTTGAATGCGTTTTCATTTCAGTTTTTATTGCTTATAAAAATGTCTATAAAACCTACTTCTCCTCCAAGAGGAATTTCATAAATAATGTTTTATCCATACATTGATAAGCTGAAAATACGGATTAATAAATAAGGAGCCCATGTAATAGAGATTTCTATTATATGGGCTAATATTTCGAGTTATAGGAACATTAGCTAATACAAGTTCAGTTTTTATCTAAAATAATTTGGATGCTCTTTCTTTAACAATTCCCTGTCTATAATAACAAGTTTTAAATGCCCTTCCATTAGTTGTTCCGCTTCTTGTGCATCCTTGTTTTGTAGCGCTATAAAAATACTTTCATGTTGAAGCAAAATACCATCCCAGTTATAATCTGTTACTAGTCTTAACATACGGCTTCTATTAAAATGAACATTCATCTGTTGGATAATTAACCACGTTTTTTCTTTGTTACATCCAGCAAAGATTGTTCTATGAAATTCTTCATCTAACTCAAACATTTTTTTATAGTCTTTTTCTTTGATACATATTCTTTGCATGTTTAAATTCATCTCTAATGCAATCATTGTATCTTTAGAAAGATACTTACAGGCTAATTTAATGACGGCCTTTTCAAGCTGTTCCCTCATAAATCTTGCTTCTTCGACAAGATCTAAATCAATTAAAGAAACAAAGGTCCCCCGTTGAGGATAGATGTCTAGCAGCCCTTCTTGTGACAATTTTAAAAAGCTCTCTCTTACTGGTGTACGACTAACTTGAAATTGCTCTGAAATCTCTTTCTCAGAGATATTGGTCCCAGGAGCAAGTTTAAGACTTAATATTTGATCTTTTAACATATGGTAAACTTGTTCTCTAGTAGAAATACTTTGATTTTTTAAATTCATATTTATCATCTATACCCCTTTCACTAACATACTACCATACAAGTACACTAAAGCAACATATATTTTTTGATTTTTCTGTTTTTTATTCTAGCAAAATCTCGAAATGTTTAGAATTCCTAAAAAGATTTTTACGATAAAGATCACCATGTCTCAAAAATAAAAAACTAAAAAAGTATTTAAAATTCAGAATATTTATATTATAATACATTTTGTATTACCATACTAGTATATCTATAAACTATCATTAGAAAGTACCTTTTAGCATCTCAGTTAATAATTTTTTGAAAGCGCTATCTGTACCTTTGTTTTAAAAAACTATTTTCTTACAGAAAGGAAAGATTCATATGACCAACATTGCCATTATAGGAACTGGATCTATTTCAAAATCACATATTGAAGCTTATCTCGAAATGCCTGAAATTTGTACAATTGTAGCTATGGCTGATATTTACCCTGAAAAGACCGAAACTTTGGCAAGGAAATATAATTTAGAAGTCAAAGTTGTTGCTGACTACAAAGAGTTACTAAATGATTCTAATATTGATGCTGTGTCTATCTGTACCCCTCCTTATATGCATGCGGCTATTGCTATCGATTTTCTTAAAGCAGGAAAACATGTCTTAGTAGAAAAACCTATGGCCTCTTCCTTACAAGAATGTGATGAAATGATAAAAGCATCTATTGAGAGTCAGAAACTTTTATCGGTGGTTGCTCAAAATAGGTTCTTAACTCCCATTATGAGGTTAAAACATGTACTTGATCAAAAAATGATTGGAAAAGTTGCTCATGCTCAAGTTGATTCGTTATGGTGGAGAGGCCATAGTTACTATGACTTATGGTGGAGAGGCACATGGGAAAAAGAAGGTGGAGGTTGTACACTAAATCATGCAGTACATCATATTGACATGTTGCAATGGATGTTAGGATTGCCAACTGATATTTTTGCCGTAACTAGCAATGCTCTACATGATAATGCAGAAGTTGAAGACTTATCTGTTGCTGTACTTCGTTATGAGAATGGCAGTTTAGCGCAAGTAACAAGCTCTGTTGTCCATCATGGAGAAGAACAGCAACTTATTTTCCAAGGTGAAAAAGCAAGAATATCTGTTCCTTGGAAAGTAACCGCTCAAATATCTAAAGAAAATGGATTTCCTCAAGAAAAAAATGATGAAGATTTAGAAAATCAAATTCACGAAGCTTTTAATCAATACCCAGAATTACAATTTGAAGGTCATACTGGACAAATAAACAATTTCTTAATGGCTATTAATAAGGGTGACAAGCTTTTAATTGATGGAACAGAAGGAAGAAAGACGCTTGAACTTATTACAGCTATCTATAAATCAGCAAACTTAGGTGTAAATGTAAAGCTGCCTCTTTTATCAGATGATCCTTTTTATACACGCGAAGGAATGCTAGCAAATGTCAAACATTTTTATGAGAAACAAAGCAGCGTAGAAAATTTTTCAGATGACACAATAACTGTTGGAAGAAATTATAAAGAGATATAAATCTAGTCTTTTATGTTCCATATCTAGAAGTAATCATACTTTACAAAGCGTTTTAAGGAGGAAGAATGATGAAAAGAAACGATGGGATGAATTATGCTCCTAAAGGAAAAAGTGCTCCTGTTGTTACAGATGGACAATTTATCATTGCAGCTATCGGTCTTGATCATGGCCATATCTACGGGATGTGTAATGGATTAATTGAAGCTGGTGCTACACTAAAATGGGTATATGACAAAGATTCAAAAAAGGTAGCAGAATTTTGTAAAACGTATCCTCAAGTACAGCCAGCTCAAAGTGAAAAAGAAATTCTTGAAGATCCTGATGTAAAACTTGTAGCAGGTGCAACGATTACATCTAAGCGCTGTGATCTAGGATTACGTGCGTTAGATTATGGTAAACACTATTTTACTGATAAATCCCCGTTTACAACATTAGAACAGTTAGAGTTGGCACGTAAGAAAACCGCTGAAACGGGACTTAAATGGGCTGTTTATTATAGTGAACGCTTACATGTAGAAAGTGCAGTATTTGCTGGGCAATTGATTGAACAAGGAGCCATTGGGAAAGTAGTCCAAGTTCTTGGAACTGGTCCACATCGTAGTAGTGTAGAAAGCCGACCAAGCTGGTTTTTTGAGAGAGAATATTATGGTGGGATCCTATGTGATATTGGTAGCCATCAAATTGAGCAGTTTCTATTCTATTCAGGTGCAAAAGATGCAAAAGTTGTACATAGTAAAATTGGCAATTACAAGCATCATCAGTATCCTGAATTTGAAGACTTCGGCGATGCAACTTTAATCGCTGATAATGGGGCTACAAATTATTTCAGAGTAGATTGGCTTACTCCTGATGGACTTAAAACTTGGGGGGATGGACGTACAATGATTCTTGGAACAGATGGGTATATCGAAATTCGTAAATATATTGATATAGCTAGAGACGAAGATGGAGATCACTTATACCTAGTGAACCATGATAGAGAGCAACATTTTTCCCTAAATGGAAAAGTAGGCTTTCCTTACTTTGGTGAACTCATATTAGATTGTTTAAATGATACGGAAAATGCTATGACTCAAGAACATACTTTTAAAGCTGCCGAACTGTGCTTAATTGCACAACGAGACGCCATCTATGTAAATGATGAATTTAAAGTAACTAGAGTTTAGGGTTATTTTAAACTCTGACGCAAAAACTTCGAAACAACTACTTAAATCAAATATTCGAGTTCGTCTTTTTGCAAACATCCTGACTTTCTCTTGAATCTACATGTTTTAAATTCCTTTGGACATACTGTTTATGTATCTTTTATACCAATGACAGTATATAACAAGGAGGAATGGATATGTTAAATGAAAATCAGTCTGTACAAGAGAAAATGGAAAGCTTGTGGGACACAACTTGTGGAACGTGGGAAAACTGCAATGAATCTACTGTTCAAGCCTTTTTATCGGAGTGTGAACAGCATAGCATTGATCCTCAATTTTGCATGAATTGGATTCAGCAGAACAAAGATAAAATCCCAAACTGGTCCGCTGTTTCGGATACAACACGCAATTGGGTCAATGAACATACTTCTACTGGTTCTCCTATTTCTATGTCAAATCAAAATGATGATTAAATAAAAAAGAGAGTCTTAAGGCTCTCTTTTTTCATTTAAGAAAATGAAGAATATGGGCTGTTATTTCTTTTGGTCAGACGATCAATAGCGATTGGTTATTCATTAATTTGATAATAATCGCAAATAACAGTCCCAACTGCTTTGGCTGCTACTAAAAGGGCATCTTCATCGATATCAAATTTCGGATGGTGATTGAAATAAGGTTTTTCTACGCCTTTAGGTGTACAGCAAATATAAAAGAAACAAGCTGGAAACTTTTTTGCATAATGGGCAAAGTCTTCTGATGGCGATAATTTAGGAAACTCTTTTACTTCTTTAATATCTCTATCATTTGTATTTTTCAAAGCAGTTTCCACCATCTTTGTTAGTTCTGGATTATTATATAATGGTGGATAGTCAGGCGTATAAGTTAACTCACATGTTACATTAAATTCTTCTTCTATTCCTTTTGCAATACGACGAATTTCTTTTTCAATTAATTCCCTCGTCTCTTCAGTCATTCCCCTGACATCACCTTCAAGTTCCACCTTATCTTTAATCACATTAAATGTACCTTTGCCGTCAAAAGAACCGATTGTTACAATGATGCCATATCCTCCCCCTACATTTGTTTGTATCTCAACGTTCTTACCTTTATAAAACTCTACAATGTATTGACTAGTTTTCTTCTCTTGAAATGATAGTTCTGGATTTTCATGGAGGTACCGGCGGATTTTAATCATTTCATCCTTGCGATTTTCTAACATTTTCATCAATTTTTCTTTCATCTTAGTCCCCCCTCTACTAAATCCTTTAATGGTGAATAAATTTTTCATTTGCAGTTGATATTGTGGTTTCTTCTTCTCTTCTTTATTGATTTTTTTGTAATCACAATATGAACAAAATGACTATGAATACTAATATTCCAAGGATTGCATTTACAATGGTGCCGAATAATAATAACTTCTATACTGTTAATTTTTTCAATCCTACCGAGAAAAGATTTTTAATTTATTTTTACTGGCGAAAATGTACCACACTCTATAAAAATAAAAAGAATCTTTCACATAATTGTTGAAGAAACATTTAGGTGCAAAGGTAACTTTTACAATCTAGGGTAAAATGCTATCCTATACATAATACATACTAAAAAGGTGAAAAATACAAAAGAATTTGGAAAGAGGTGGATAATTAGTGAATAATTTCAAAGAGAAATACAATAAAAACTATATTAATGGAGAGTGGATTGATGGAGATACAGAACGTACAGAAGATATTATTAATCCATATGATCATTCGGTCATAACCTCTGTTAAATTAGCATCGTTACAACAAGTAAAGGATTCATTTAAAATAGCGGAAGCAAGACAAAAAGAATGGGCACATTCATCTATCAATGATAGAAAGGCGATATTCCGTAAGACAGCTGAATTCCTTCAGAATAATCGTGAAGATATTATTCAGATCATCAGTCAAGAAACAGGAGGTACTCTACTTAAATCAGAATTAGAATTAAACCTTTCTATTGATGTACTAAAAGAAACGTTTAAATATATGAATGCTGTTGATGAAATAATAGACATCCCTTCGACAATCGGAGGAAAAAGAAATAGAGTTTATCGTCAACCACTTGGCGTAGTTTCATCGATTTCACCCTTTAACTTTCCAATGAATTTATCACTACGTTCTATTGTTCCAGCTATTGCGCTTGGAAATACAGTTGTTCATAAAGCAGATTTACAAGTTGGATTAACAGGGGGATCTATTATTGCACGAGCCTTTGATTATGCTGGATTACCGAAGGGCGTATTTCAGTCTATCCTTACGACTCCTGATGAAATCAAGGACGAAATGTTAGAAAATCCAGTGATACAATTAGTTGCTTTTACAGGTTCTACTGGATTCGGGAAGCATATAGGGAAGGTAGCGGGAGAAAATCTCAAACGTGTTGCATTAGAGCTTGGTGGAAATAACCCATTTATCGTTCTTCAAGATGCAGATGTTAATAAGGCTGTTGATGCAGCTATTTTTGGGAAGTTTATGCATCAAGGACAAATTTGCATGTGTATTAATCGACTTATCGTACATAAAGATTTATATGAAGACTTTGCGAATAAATTTATGGAAAGAGCTTCAAAGCTGCCATACGGAGATCAAACAAAGCAGGATACAGTAATTGGTCCACTGATTAATGAAAAACAAATAGAAAAGGTACTTGAATTAATTGAAAAAGCTGAGAAAAGTGGCAACAAGCTAGGGCTAAGAGGTAAGCGAATAGGAAACGTGTTAACTCCATTTGTATTTGTTGATGTAAATAATTCTGATGAAATTGCTCAGACAGAATTATTTTCCCCAGTAGTTTCAATTATAAAAGCTGAATCCGATGATCATGCAATTGAATTAGCTAATGACACTATCTATGGCCTAAGTTCTGCTATATTTACTTCCGATTTAAAAAAAGGCGAAGAATATGGATTGAAAATTGACAGTGGGATGACACACATAAATGATCAAACTGTAAATGATGCATCTAATATACCGTTTGGCGGTAATAAGCAAAGTGGTCTAGGAAGGTTTGGAAACCCATGGATAATTGATGAATTTACAAAGTTAAAATGGATCTCTATTCAAGATAAATATCGAGAATTTCCGTTTTAATAGGATGAAAAATAGTCTTCATTCCCCTCCTTCCCTTTGTCAGTCCTGTTAGATATGGAATTTTCGAAACTTGTTTATAATCATATATAAAACAGAAGATTTACCATACGCAAAAATAAAACTCATGGAACTAGTACTGGTTCCATGAGTTCTCTTCATTAATAGATAAATTAATGAGTTGTATTGTTATTTGGCATGTTTTGCTGTCCTTGAGCAGGTGCATATGCGTTTAACATTTGTTGCATATCTTGTTGCGCAAGTTGTGGTACTTGATAGTAATGATGTTTGTTTTGATAAAGAGAAAGCTCATATGCCATTTCAATACTATTTGGGATAGAGTCTGCAAGCACACGGCGCACAACTGGATTCGTTGTTTCAAGGGCTGCTGTTGTTTTCATTGTTGCACATGACTTTACAGAGCCAAGCATACAGCTTGAAACACATTCATCTGTAATTTCATTTACGGATTGTAAAGGCTTCTTAGGTTGAGATGGCTTAAGACCATATACAAAGTCATTATCTTGTTTCATCTTATAACTCTGTGTTGGTTTAGAAGGATCTTGACCACTTTTAAAACATTCTACTGTTGTATTGTACTCATCTTGAATAAATTGATATTGGCGTTCCAAAATATCTTTTAATTCAGGATCTTGTACATGTTGACGTAACAACGTATAAGAATTTAGAGTACCAATTGTTCCTGATAATACTTCTTGCACATCAAAGACTTCATGTCCACCATGATTCATGTGTTGTGGAATATTCCCAGTGTGCATGTTTTGATGTGTTTGATCTTGTTCATTTTGCATCATTTAAAACTCCTCCTTTTGGAACCATATTTTCGCAGTTAGTATAAAACAACAAACAAAAATTATTCCTTACAAAAATAATAGAATAGGTAAGGCGATTTTTTTAAGTTTTAAATGATACATACTATTTTATAGATGAGGGAAAATAAAAAAAATCCTGCTTTTCTATCTTCCTCTTTTCTCTTATTTTTCAGATATAGCCTTCTATGTTTCTTCAAGAAAAGCTATCATAAAAATCTGTAAACAAACCTGTTTACGGATTTTTATAATTCACTTCTTGAAAGTATAGTTAAAGACTTTTTCTTTTTTTATTAGTGGATGATTTTTCTCCCCATTATTTAAATGGTGATCAATGAATAACATCTGGCTTAATAACTGGATTAGAGTCATAAAGTGAAACATACATTTCATTTCGCTCATTAATAGTAGCTAAAAAAATACGATTTATATCTTTAATCCCCTTTTTCTCCAATTCTTGATTTAACCATTCTTCGGTCAAATGTAAGTCTGTTAGTACTTTTCTATATACTTTCCCTTCAATCACAACCGGATAAGCAATTCCATCAAGACTTTTTTCAATACCTAAATCATTTATTGTTACAACATCGTTAGCAGGATGTTTATAAACAGTTAACTTCCCGTTTGATTCAATAATACCAAGATGAACATGTGTTATATCAAAGATTCCGTTTTCTCTTAACATTTGCAAAATATTATCAAGTGAATAGCGTATCTTTTTTATATTGGTTCTTGATATTTGACCATCTTTAATCACAACCGTTGGGTCAAATGTAATGAGCTTTCCAAATTTTCGAAATGAGATCGCTAACTTTGCGATAAGACGTTGAAGAAGAGCAATCAAAACAATGGTTACAGCTGTATGAAGATGTTCCACACTAGGATCTGCAATATCCGTTCCAACAACAGATCCTAATACAAGAACAACAAGAAAATCAAAAACAGGAAGTTCTCCAATTGCCCTTCTTCCCATTACAAGCGTTACAACTAAAAGTAAAGGGATAATTGTTACTATTCGTCCAAAGATAAGCATTAGCTCTTTTAAAAGTTCCATTTTCCCCCTGCCTTTTCTGTACAGATATACATTTACTTTTTCCGTAAAGAAAAGGAAACATGTATCATACGTTCTAGAATTTAATAAGTGTGATGTTTAAGCACGTCATCTATTTGATTCATCAAAGGTTCTCGATATAGATTATTTTCTTCCCCATAAATATAAGAAAGTCTAAAAATTGTAAAAGGAAACCCTCCGTTTCTCCTTTATATAAGTTAAAAAGATCATGTTCCGCTTCTTTGTTATTCCACCCATACCATTTCTAATAAGGATTTTTCCCTCTTTGAAACGTTTCATTTACTTTTTTACTCATTTCTTCATAAACAGCTCCAGTACTGCAGAAAATATAATGTTGCAAGTTAGGATGTTTGATATATTTTATAACGCTTTTCACTTGATCTTTTGTATAGGCGTTCATATTAAATACAACAACAGAGTGTTTATGAGCAAGAGCCTTTTCTACGTCACTCACTAAATTGTGATTTCAAACAAGGTAAGAGTTGAGCCCGCTATAATTAATAGGATTTTTCTTTCTTGTAAAGAGATCAACATTGTATCCTTGTTCAATCAAATGTGTCGCTAGTACTTTACTTATAAATACGCTACCTCCCATTACTAAAATTAACGTCATTTTCTTCCCTTCTTTTATATTTGAACAAACATTTATAATAGCAACTTTTCTTCTTCTTCAAAAGTTAGAAATAAGGGTCCGCTCTCATGAAATTCTCTTTTTAAGAAAAATGAAGAGAAAAGGACGAGAACAATGAGAATAAGGATTGGCCTTTTTAAACTTTCTTTTAACCGTTTACAGAAAAGATGAGTTGGGAAAGTGGTATATAGTAACTTTTTTAGAAAGGAATGATAAAATGAGCAAAGCATCGTTAAACTATGTAAAACGAAATGTATTTTCAGGTATTCTTGTTGGAATTGGTTTTGCTGCTTTTATTGATGAAGTTGTTTTTCATCAGCTTTTACAGTGGCATCATTTTTATGATGGTTCAACAACCAAAATTGGAATCATATCTGACGGTTTCTTTCACGCCTTCAGCTGGTTTGCCACAATTGGAGGTTTGTTTCTATTTGCTGACTTACGCCGCCGAAATGCTCTGAAATTTAAAAAGTGGCACGGTAGCTTTTGGCTTGGGACAGGAGGATTTCAGCTTTACGATGGACTTATTCAGCATAAGCTTATGGGTCTTCATCAAATCCGCTATGTTGATACCTTATGGATATATGATACTATTTGGAATGGGTCAGCCCTTCTGATGATTGTAGCTGGTATTGTATTACTACAAATAAGCAAGAAGAAACAAGGACATCATTCTTATGAATAATATGCATCATCATATAGTTAGAGCAGATTTCATCTTAGCTGCTCCATTTCTTATCACATTGTTCCTTTATCTTTTTTCTGTATTTCATTCTAATTCTCGCTATAAAATCTGGCCTTTTTCTAGAGTGATTTTGTTTTCTTTAGGTATTTTTTGTGCAGTAGGCTCTGTTAGTGGACCAATTGCGGAAGGAGCTCATTCTAATTTCACTCTACATATGGTTGGACATTTGCTGCTCGGCATGCTCTCGCCGCTGTTGATTTCTTTATCTTTTCCAATAACGCTTTTGTTGCGTACGCTGCCCAAGAAACGAGCTAGAATGCTCTCCGCCTTTTTAAAAAGCAGATTTTCACATTTTTTTACTCACCCTGTTGTTGCCACATTGTTAAATGTTGGCGGGCTTTGGTTGCTTTATACAACAAATTTGTACCATATGATGCATGAACATGTTTTATTGCATATTTTCATTCATGCTCACGTGTTTATAGCAGGCTATCTTTTTACAATTTCTATGATTTATATTGATCCCGTGTCACATCGCTTTTCTTATCTGTACAGAACGATTGTCCTTATTTTCGCACTAGCAGGTCACGGAATTTTATCTAAATACATCTATGCACATCCGCCTTATGGAGTACCTGTTCATAAAGCTGAACTTGGCGGCATGATAATGTACTATGGAGGAGATATCATCGACGCACTGCTTATTTTTCTTCTTTGCTTACAATGGTTTAACTCTACAAAACCGAAAAAAAGACCTGAAGCACATTATGCTTAGCTCATCTTAAACACTATTGAGGTGAAATAGATGAGCAAAGAAAAAAGTAGGGATTCATATTTTTCTCTCTTTAATATTACATTTTAACTGTTAACAGCACTATCCAGATGATTGTTCCGCTTGTATGCTGCAAAATAGATTTTATTATTGCTTCTTTGTTAAAAGCTATGGATGAAGAATCTACATTCTTCATCCTTTTTTCTTGAGAATCCCATCTGAATGTACAAACTCTAAACTTGACATTTCTTTATACTCTTCGTTTTTATAAATAGAACTTTTAGCTCTTCCTTCTATCTATGTGGCTTAGCTATGCTCACTAAGTATCACAGTCTACGATATATGTACCAACGTTTTCTTTCAAAGTAACGTCCATTCATAAGACTCTCTTTTTTCTTCTCTTTCTTTCCTTCCATGTTGTTAATTCACAAGTCTACAGCGTCTCTCCGCTAAGGAAAAGAAATATTAGGTAACTTATTTCAAACACAAGACTCCTTTTTCCTTACGACACCAACTAAATTCCTCATAGCCACAAATCGCCTTCAATTAAAAGAAGTGAGACATATTATGCCTCACCTATTCTAACACTCCACCTGTGAAAATTGTTGTTTTTGTATTTTTGGGCGTTACAAGTACAGGCCACCAAAAAGGTGCGCCTCGCCAGCCATTTTCTTCTTTTCCATTTTGACGAAGTAAAATCAACACAGGTGTATCAATAGCAATGCGTTTTGCAAGCATTAGTTCGCTTTCTTCATTTGAAGCTGTGTCTGGTGCATCTTCATAGCGACGATTGCTTCTTATCCGACTCATATTACGATTTTCTCTTACAATACACAATACGTTGCCACTATATTTAGAGTTCGAATTTTTAGAATAGAAAGTAAGATTTTATTTGGATTGCAAGGAACCCGTTTTTCATCTTCATCACGTCTTATAAATACAACACCTCTTTCATGGCTCTTCTTTTTAAAAGATTCCCGTAGTGATGTATCAAATTCGTGAATTTTTTTCATTATCTGATAAATTTCCAACGTTGTATAAAAGCGAGTGACAGCTAAATCTTTCTTTAATCTGTAACCAAACATTCGAGAGTGCTGTAAAACGGTATCCTGCTGAAATGTTCTTGGATTTCGCCCATAATAGAAACCAATTAAATTTTGTACGGTAATTCCGCGATCTAAAATTTGCCCGCCAATAAAAATATTAAGAGGTGCTCGGAGTTTCAGCTGTCCTTTATCATCTAAAAGCTCTGATATTTCTTTTTCTGAATTTACTTTTGTCACAAGTACATAATCGTTTTGTAAATAAAAATACGTTTCATACTCAACATCTTGAAGCGTTGGAATTTCCCCTTTTATTCTTTCTAATGATTTTTTTAAGTTAACATAAAGGGGCTTAATGAGTTTATAAAGAACAAGAGGCTGTTCAGCTGCCATTTGTTGAAGCTTTCGTTTCATCTCAATCACAATCGTTTCTTGCCATTCGTGAGCTGCTTTTGCTTGCTCAGTATGAACAATAAAGCTGTATTTCTTCCCTCTTTTGCTCATTTGCCGCTGCTGTAGCCTTCTGATAATTCCATCAACGATAAATTGAAGGATCGCTGTGCGCAGCGATTCAATCCTTTTACTTGTTAACGCTTCTTCTAGTTTGAACCGCCTTCTATCTGGTTTCTTTAAAATAGCAAGCTCATGTGGTGGAATCGCTTCATAGAGATAAGAAGCAATCGACTGTTTCCTTGTGCTCTCTTCAAAATAATACTCTCCTCCAATATAGCCGTCAGATACAGGAACAAGTTCTGTGAATGAAGGCTTCACAGGTTGAAAATCCTGAATAGAGCCATCAATTTTCAAATGTTCAGGCTGAAGATAAAGAGAATATGGTGTTGCTGTCACTTGTAAAAAGGAAATATCGTCAACTTTCTTCCGGAACTGATCAATCTCCCCTGCAATAACTCTCATTTCATGGGCTTCTTTTTTTGTTTTTAAGAAACCGACACTAGCAAAATCTGCTTCATCATCAATTAAGAGAATCTTTCGGTTCTGAAGAAGCGGATATTGTTCAAAAAAAGCTTTATGAAGTCTTCTTAAATTGTGAATTTCTTTCTTCACAATAAAAATGAGCTTTTGGTTTAGTTCATATTGAATAAGATTGTCTGGAAGATTCATAATGTCATAAATTTGTATTTTATCATGAGCCTGAAACGAAGAAAATTCTTCTTTCAAACGTTCATACGTTTGCCTTGTAAGAGCTTTTGTACCTTTTGTAAGGACAATTGCAATATCATAATTGTTATCAAAAGCTAACCCTGTAATTCCAATAAACGTTTTCGTTTTTCCGCTTTGAATTTTTCCAAGCAGCATCCCTGGCTTATTTGCCGTTGTCTTTTTATTTTTCAATCCTTTAAGCGTATTAAAAATGCACTTCTCTGTTTCGGGGGAATAATCATTCTTCTTCAACAGTCCTTTATAGAATAGACCCCGAATAAGCTGTTCATTCATGCTGAATCTTTTTCTCCTCTTTCATCATAGTCTTTGCCCATTGTATCACAACATCCCCTTTTTCACGTTGCACAATCTATGCCATAATAAATGAGAGAAGGCTCCACTACATATAAAGGGAGGAACATTATGTTTACGGACTATCATACACATACGAACAATTCATTTGACTCAAAAGCGGTCATGATGGAAACATGCCAAAAAGCACTTGCGAACGGAGTAGAACAAATTTGCTTCACCGAACACTTCACGCTAAACCCGAACGTTCCAACTTATGGACATATGAAATGGGAGAAGTACAGCGAAGACATTCAAACGTGTCAAGAAGCTTTTAAAAATCAACCTCTTCACATCTTAAAAGGAATAGAACTTTGTGAACCACATAAGTATACAGAAGAATATAAACAGCTGTTTCAAAAAGAGCACGTAGATTTTATTCTCGGTTCTGTTCACAATATTAAAGATATCGGCCTTCGAAAAACATTAGCAAAATACTCAAGGTTAGAAGCGTATGACCTTTATTTTAAAGAAATGCTCTTACTTGTCGAAAAAGCGGACATTGACTGTTTAGCTCATTTTGATCTGATTAAACGCTATTCAAAAGAACCGTTTAGTAAAGACGACTTCGAAAAATTCGAGCCTCTTATAAAACAGATACTTTCTAAAGCAATTGAACGAGGTATTGGAATTGAAATTAATACATCAACAGTAGAAGCATTGAATGAACCAATGCCTTCACACTATATTTTGTCTTTATATAGAGAGCTCGGAGGACACATTTTAACTATTGGTTCGGATTCTCACTATTCAGAGCATATTGGTCGAGGTATTAAAGAAGCGTATGCTCTTGCAAAAGAGTGCGGATTTACAGAAGTGAGTGTTTTTGAAAAACGACGTGCCACCTTTGTTTCTATTTAAAAAAGCAGGCTTTCCTTGGTGAAAGCCTACTTTTTTTATAAATCGTTTTTTAAAACGCTTCTTTCAAAGATTCTGCTCCTTCTTTCAACGCTTCTCTTGCTTCTGGAACAAATTCAATAAAGTTGGCAAAGCCGTGGATTAAATCATGATAATTTTTGTAAAAAACAGGAACTTCATTTTCTCTTAACTTTTCTGCATAAAGCGCGCCAGAGTCACGAAGCGGATCATATTGAGCCGTAAGTATCGTTGCAGGAGGAAGGTTTGATAAATCTTCTGCAAGGACAGGGGATGCATACGGATGCTTCCAATCTTCTTGCTTATTTACATAATGTTCTCCAAACCATTCCATAAGCTCCTGGGTGAGAAAATAGCCTTCGCTGTTTTCTTTCATTGAGGGAAGCTCATAATCACGACCTGTTGATGGATACAGTAAAAACTGATGGATAATGCTTGGCCCTCCTTTTTCTTTAGCAATAATGCTTGTAACTGCAGCTAAATTTCCTCCTGCGCTGTCGCCTCCAACAGCAATTCGATTAGCATCAATATCAAATTCCTCTGCATGATCACTAATATATACAACAGCGTCATATGCATCGTGAACACCAGCAGGGAATTTATGTTCAGGGGCTAATCGATAGTCTACCGAAATGACCGTACATTGTGCCATATTTACAATTGCTCTGCATACGCCATCATGACTATCAATATTTCCTAACACCCAACCTCCCCCATGGTAATAAACAAGAGCAGGGAACTTTCCATTGCCTTCTGGCTTATAGACTCTCACTCGAATATCTCGATCTTTCAATTGAAGCTTCTTATCTTCTACTGCACCTACTCGTTCAACGGTTGTCGGAGCCTGTCTCATTTGCTCTTGGAGCGCTCTATATTCTTTTGGAGTAATCGTTTTCAAATCTAGTTTTGGTATACTATTCATCTGATCAAGCATCATTTTAATTTTAGGATTTAAAGACAATCAAAAAACCACCTTTCTTACATCATTTACTATCTTTAGTATACCCCTTTTATATAGATAGTTCAGCTTTTTAGCCTATGCCCTTCCAACAACAGCAATTGTTTTTTCTTCGATTACATAGCCTTAGCCTTCAATTGCTCTATAAGATTCATTAAATTAAACATCATCTCATCAAAGGAAGTCGTTCCACTCGCTTTTAATGTTAACTTATCTTTGTCCCTTGTAACTTTAATACTTATATTTTTTTCGTTTACCATTTTCATATTGCTCAGTGAATCTAGTAATGTTTTATACTCGTCTTCTGTTATCCCCGTATTTTCACGATATGGTAATGCTTCCCCTTCTTTCGTTTAACTCACATAGTCTATATACCAATCTTTGTACTCTGCTTTTCTTCTACATTTTTCTCTGCAACCTCTTTTTTCTCCTGTCCATTCTCACTCTTGACCACATCCTGCTAGAGCAAACAAACTTAAGGAGATTATGATCGATGATTTCTTCACTTTTGCTCTCCTTCTGGAAAGTATGTAGAATAATTACTTAATGAGGATAGTTTATCAACATTTATCTCCAAATAATAGAAACTAAAAAAGAATCTAGGTTCAACACTTTTTCTTCTACACTTTTTTACTATAATAGAGAGAAATATGGTATTCTACTTTTATTCTCTCACTTAAAAAAGGAGTTTTTAACATGAATTCAAAAGAGATGGAACAAAAAATTATTCAAAATTATCAAAAAGACGAAGAAATGATGATTCTGGTTTTTGCACAATGGTGTGTTAACCATGATTTAGATCCTTTTGAGCTATATATACGTGCATACCCTAACCAAAAGGAGAATGCTGCATTAAAACATGGGCTCTCCCTTACTGTACCAAAGGAGGAAGCTGGTGAAGTTGGAGATAGCACGCTTTTAGGCGTTTTATCTCTATTTGGAAATGATGATCTAGCATTTGTTGTAACTGAAGAAATGAAAAAAATGAAAGAGAAGAAGTAACGAACCTTTTTTGCCTCCTCTACATATAGTGACCACAACGATGTAGAAGGAGGCTTATGTACTATGGATAATGAGACAAAGGACTACAAAACATACTTAGAAGACTGGGCTAACGATTTGTATAGCCATTGGGACTCTCTTCCCTCTCACCGAAAAAATGAAGATGAATGGCACCAAAAGTGGAATGAATTTGCTCATCTTTTAGAAGGAAATCATGATCAAGATATGCCATATGCTTGTTTTGAACGAGCAAAAGAGCTTTACCTTTTGTGGGAAGACGCCTATAAAGAGCGGGAGCGAGATGAAGAAATTTATCACGAGGAAGAGAACCCACATGAGGAAGAGAGTCACCGAGACGAAGTAAATCATCATGAAGAGAACCGCCCTGCTTTTAATCCTGTACCGATTGGAGGACATACTTTACCTCCTTTACCATATTCGTATGAAGCACTTGAGCCCTATATTGACCGCGAAACAATGAGGCTTCATCATGACAAACATCATCAAACATATGTTGATGGGTTGAACAAAGCAGAGAAAGAAATGAAAAAAGCGCGAAGCAGTGGAGATTATACGCTTATTGCCTACTGGGAGCGAGAAGCCGCTTTTCATGGAGCTGGACATTATCTTCATACGCTTTTTTGGAATGTAATGAGCCCAAATGGTGGGGGAAAACCAAGAGGTGAAATACGAAAAGCGATTGATAGCACGTTTGGAGGATTTGAACGATTTAAACAACAGTTTACAGAAGCCGCAAACAAAGTAGAAGGATCTGGATGGGGCATTTTAGTATGGGCTCCTCGTGCTCATCGTTTGGAGATTTTACAAGCTGAAAAACACCAAAACTTAAGTCAATACGATGTTATCCCTCTTCTGGCTCTTGATGTATGGGAGCACTCTTATTATTTGAAATATCAAAATGACCGCAAAAAGTATATTGAGAACTGGTGGAATGTTGTCAATTGGGCACATGTTGAAGAACGTTATCGTGAAGCAATGAAAGTGAAATGGAAGCCATTTTAATATAATATAAATATCGCTCTTTTTTAGTTGTGGAACACCTGTCCTTGGGGTATAATGAGACTATCTCTTACAATGGAAATGTGAACAACAGATTCATTCCTCATAAAAAGGAGCGATATGTTTATGAATATTACGATTTATTATGGAAGTCATGACGATAAAACATTACATACAATGGACTGTTTTGTAGAAGATGAAACAGATGAAGAAGGTTCAAACCTTGCATAATCAAAGCATTGATGATACTGATCAATGCTTTTTTTGTTGCCTTCTCTATTATACTGGGACGAAAAATGAGAGAAAATCTTCCTTCTCTCTCAATTTTTCCTCTTCTTTTTCTTTACTTTTAGAGAAAAGTGCTGTAATATAGGAGTATAGAACATTTGTTCGTGTTACTAATGCAAGGAGCTGAGCTTATGGCAAGAATGACAAAACATAGTCGTAAAAAAACCTCTTCCCCTACTCTTTCAAATACTGGTTTCATTGGGGCAACGTTCACAGACTTAGATGATTTAACGAAATATGAATACTACTTCTCTCGTAAAAAGCTGCAAATTACACATCACGTGCTTGATGGGCTATTGCAAGGAAGCAGCATTTTATTTTCGCAGCATGGTATTCCTGCGCACATCTCCTGCATCTATTTACCAAAGCAAAAGAAAATTGGCCTTGTTTTATCTAAAACACCCTTTCGCCGTAAAGAAGGGAAAAGTTATTTTATTAACTACCTACGTGAAGTTGGACATTTAAATGAAGATGAAAAAATAAAAGAACATGAGATTTTTAATACAGGCTTTATTGGCGTCATCTTTGCAGATCTCTCTAAAGTCGAACGTTTTACATTTCAGTTTGAGTTAGAACTTCTTTCTCAATTTTTAAAAGGCTTAATCATTCCTGCAAAAGAGCTTTTCCTTCGTCATAACATTCAAGCTTATATCTCTTCTGTTGAACTTACTAATGAAGGGAAAATTGGTTTCGTTCTTTCAAAGAAACCATATGATGAAAGAAAGGAAGCAGACCTTTATTTCATTGAATACTTAAAAGAACGTGGATTATATGAGGAAGAAGAAGAATTTATTCCTATACATAGTGAAAAGACTCTTTTTTAAAAAAAGAGTCTTTTTTATAGGACTAGCCAGAATGTTTTTACTTTTTCTCTTTTCTTATCTCTTTATTGACGAAACGTGCGCCCTCTTGTATTATTTTTTAGTATTATCGTGGTTCGTAACCCTCCCACGCTAAAAAAACTAAGGAGAAATAAATTGGTGAATATTAGAACAATGAGCATTAACGCCCTTGTAGCGGCTTTATATATCGCCGTATCTCTTTTAATTCAGCCATTTGGCTTCACAAACATTCAGTTTAGACTTTCTGAGATATTTAATCATCTTGTTGTATTTAACAAGAAGTACCTTTTTGGCATCGTTATTGGAGTTTTCTTAACGAATTTACTATTCTCACCGCTTGGAGCATATGATCTTGTATTTGGCGTCCTTCAATCTCTTATAGCTCTACTTGTTACAATTGGAGTAGGCCGCTATATAAAGAACTTATGGGCTCGTATGATGGTGAATACAGCTATTTTTACAGCAACAATGTTTATTATAGCCTTTGAGCTGCACTTAGCATTAGGGCTTCCCTTCCTTTTCACATGGCTTACAACAGCTGTTGGTGAATTCGTTGTGATGTTTATCGGTGCTTTTATCATGATGGCTTTGAATAAAAAAATATCCTTCAAAACGCTCTTGGATTAAAAGAGAAAAGGCAAAAGGCTTCCTTGTGACAGGAAGCTTTTTTATTATAAGAACGACTTCGTATACGTCATTGTATCTGTTTTTTTGCGCTGCTTTTGGCTCTTTTGCCAAATAGCCGATGTAAAAAAAACAACTACTTCTCCTCTTTAGGATAACCGAGAGCTTCCATAACTTTTGGATGATAGCATATATCCGATTTTGTATTTTGGTAGATTTCTATATTTTTTAGTTTCTATAAACATTCATAGAGTTATATAAAGTTTGTGGTCGTTTGCGTGGTCGCCACTGGGTAATTTATACTTAATAAATTGGAGTCTACTTTATAACTTAACTTCTGTATGAAAATTCACTATTTACGCAAATGTTTCTGAACTACTAAGCCGAAAAGTGCTTTAGTAACAACGATATATAAAATATTGAATAAAATGAAAAAGTTCTAGATTTCCTGTCACAAAAGAGAGTTAGACTTTTCTAACTTTCCCGAAGATGTATTATGCAAACTAAAAATGTATAGGGTTATACAGAATAAAAAGAAAAAGAGCTACCCCGTCCATTATATAAAGTCCTCACAAGATTAATTAATGGGCATAAACTAGGATTGTGATATTTAATTATATTTGAAAGGATGTAATTACTATGTATCCCCTTTATACTACCTCACATCATCTCAAACAAGAAACTTTATTAAAGGTTAATCCATGGGTACAATATGGTTTAAATGAAGCTCAAAAAACATCTATCCCTCATGCAATGATGGAAATAGCAGCTATTACTTATCTGATGGGTAAAGGATATGATCCACGAACAGCACATCAAATTGTCGAGTCATGGGAAATTCATGAAACGTTTTATCTGTAAGAAGTAAACAGACAAATGATTATGTTAAAAATCCTGTTCAATTCAACAGGGTTTTGTTTCCTATAATTTTTGTTATGTGAATGATAAATATACAAAAAGAGCAAAAAAACGACTTTTTTAAAGAAAAGGTCGTTTTTTCTTGTTCTTATCAACAGATTAAACATTAGAGGTTAGGCGCCTAATCTTATTTATGTTGTTGGGGAAGAAACTTTAACTGCTGCAAAGTGTGTATTTGGGCTTGCTTGGATTGCACCAGCGACAGTACTTCTCATTGCTACCTGCACTTGATCTCCAGCATTTAATTGAAGTATCTCAGTAGTCGTTAGGATGGCCGGGATATTATCTGTAAAAGTTTCACTATTTCTTCCCTCAATTACATCGCTATTTATTAGGAAGACCATTTCTAAGGTAAACTCACCACTAATATTCGGTTGAAACTCAACAGATGCAGTGAGCGAATATACACCATCCGTTTGTGGGATAAATGTAGATGTATTTGGATTATATTCATTCGCTAAATCAAATTGTTCATTTTGAAAAAGAACTTGACTAGCAGCGTTTGCGGGAAGAAATTGATTAGCAGTATTATTGATAGCTCTGAATGCTGATGATCCTACATTGCCACTTTTATGACCTGGGTACCAGACTTGTGATTTCTTATAAGGATAATGCGTACTTATTTTAATCACTCCTTTTTAAACAAAAAAAGATTTTGAAATTCTCCTTTTAAGGTAGAATTGAAAGGAGAAGAAGCTGACAACCAAAAATTCACTTTTAACACATTTTTGGGTCAGCCTCTTTTTATCCATACTGGGAGATGAGTCAAAGCATAATCAATTTAACAATATGAAAAGGCATAGATATTTTCAGGTTACTAATATCTTTTTTTGCGATCACAATCATGATCATCTTCTTTAAAGTAAAGATACCCTTTTATAACAAATTTCTTTTTTTCATCATCATGCTCTTTTTTATCATCATGTTTACGATCACATTTATCTTCGTGTTTACGACGATCCTCTTGCTCTTCACAGTAACATTTTACTTTTTTAAATTTATCATGTTTGTCATGTTTATCCTCATAATAGTCTTTTCTATCATAATCATATTCATATCCATACATAGACGTATTCACCTCCTCACATCTAATATGTAATATCATATGAATTTGTTAGACTAAAGATTGGACGAGTATTACACGTCAAAAACCTGTTTTAGCCTAAAAATATAAACGTACTCTTTAAAAAAGGCATGAATGATCAAAACTAACTTAATAGAGGGTTTTATCTACTTATTTCTAATAAGGACAAGTTTAACTAATTAGGAAAGATATTGAAGGAAATAAAAGGTGATTTTGTTAGATTGAAAAGAAAGTGGGTAACTAGACACCTAACCTTTTTCAATGCTTCTAAATTACATTATGTTAACTAACTTTGCATATCTTATACATCTCGAAAAGAAAACAATATGATTTGTTTTTAATGCCTCATGGCGTCTTGAGTAGTTCACTCAAAGGAGCTTCACCGCTTCCCCTACACTCTTTTAAAGATGATCTACCATTTCCTAAACGATTGAATAAGAGGACTCCCTACATTTTCCCAATGCATACAATCAACTTCCTATATTTAATTAGATATATTTGAATAAAAGGAACAAAAAAGCTCTTATCAATTTAATAAGAGCTTTTTCACTTAAAGGTTTTTAGTTAATCCACAGGTTGTGCATTTTTCAAAATGGATTCTTAGCTTTTATTGTCCGCTAGGGGTTGGGGACATATTTCAAAGCTACCGTTTAGGATTTATCCCAAATCACTTTTTTCTCGGTGCAAACCAACCAATTAGGGCAATAGCGACTAATACTCCGTAGAAAATCAGCGTCCACGCTGTACTGTGAGGAAAATCATGATCTAAGACTCCAATATCCTCATGCGCAAGGGTAATGACAGCAAGTTTGACACCGACCCAAGCAACAATAGCATATGCTGTTGTTTCCAATGCTGGGCGTTTTGCAAGAAGCTGCACAAACCAGGTTGCTGCAAACTTAATTAAGATAAGGCCAGCAATACCGCCAAGAAGAACAACAATAAACTGTCCTCCATCCATACCGCCGAAATCGCCGAGCGGTGAATCTGGAAGACCAAGGGCAAGAGCAACCGCAGCTAGTATTGAATCAATGGCAAAAGCGAGGTCAGCTAGCCCAATCTTTGCTACTGTCGGCCAGAAACTTTTTCCAGCGGCTTCCTTTTCATCGTCCTTATGAACATTCTCATTCTTTTTCCCTAAACGTGCCTGAATAACATGTTTTAAGCCTAAGTAAAGAAGATAAGCTGCTCCTATCGCCTGTATCTGCCAGACGTTTGCGATAAAAGAAATAGCAAAAAGAGCAACAAATCGAAAAACAAAGGCCATAATGATACCATAATTTATAGCTTTTCTTTTCTCATTTTCGGGTAAATGCTTGGCTATAACTGCTAGTACAAGAGCATTGTCAGCCGATAACAATCCTTCTAATCCGATTAGAATTAACAATGCCCAAGCATACTCTAGCCATATTGACTCCATCCACTTCTCCCCTTTCTAAAACTAAAATATCATTTAAAAGTTGCGCTAACATTAGACTTTCCCATTAAGCCATAGGTAATTCTAGAAAATATACTTTAATGATTTTTACAGCTGTTTCTCTTCCTCTATTTGGAATCTCCCCTCTTTATATAGGGATTGAAAAACTAACATAATAAAAGCTCTGTTACAAAACCTCTTACTCCTCATTCCCATGCCTCACTTCTAATTAAAGCCGGAATAAAGGAAATACACGAAATTTGGGGGCATAGTGATATTAACACCACTATGAACATCTATACTTATATGACAAAAGATTTAAAAGAAAAAACTTCTCACAAATTCGGTAATTTAATGAAAAGTTTACCCGAAAATCTATAGTTGCTTAATTAAATGTGGTCATTCTTAGTATAACTAAGCCAAAATCCTGTTTGCCCTTGGTAATAAAAAAAGACTTCCTTATGATAAGAAAGCTTTCTTGTCATTACGAAAACCACTTTGGATATATTGATACATCATTCTTTTTAACGGCTTTTGGTTCTTTAGCAGGATACCCAATATAAATAAATCCAACCACTTCTCCTCTTTCTGATAAACCAAAAGATTGAGCAATTTTAGGATGATCACAAATATCTCATTTTTTATTTTTATAAATTTCTCCTCTTTTCTATAAAATCTCTAAGAACCTTTATTTTATAACAAGAATAGAGCTTTTTATATTTTTCAGGTTCTATAAACATCCATGCATTTATATGAAATTTGTGGTCGTTTGTGTGGTCGTTTTTTAGTATTGGGCCAAACTATGCAGCATAGCCTTTAGTAACATAAATAAAAGTTGAATGCAGCCATAAGCGAGTGAAGTAGTCGTCATTGTCCAATTTATACTTGATAAATTGGAGTCTAGTTTATAACTTAACTTATATAAAAAAATTCACTATTTATGCAAATTTTTCTGAACTACTAATCAGAAAAATGCTTTAGTAACAATGACGTATAAAATCCTGAATAAAGTAAAAAAAGGAAAAGTCCAGATTCCCTGTCATACAAGGGGTCTGGATTTTTCTAACTTCTTTGAAGATACATTATGTTAACTAAAAATGAATATCTTATACAGTCCAAAAACAGAAAAACCTACTAACCATGGGACGGGACTGACCCCTGATTTCGAGACAGGGATCAAAACACCTTTTAAACAGCTAGTTGTCGGTATTGTACCGGTGACTGGTTGTTTAGTTTCGTTTGAATACGGATATGGTTATAATAAGTAATGTAGCTTTCGACAGTTTGTTCTACGATGGCAGTCGTAGTACATGTTAACTCGTCGAGGTAAAACGTTTCAGACTTTAGGCTGGAATGAAACGATTCAATGGAGGCATTATCTGCAGGTGTCCCTTTGCGGGACATACTCATGATGATGCCTCTTTCTTTGACTTTTCGTTGATACGCATATGATGTGTAAACCGAACCTTGGTCGCTATGCAACGTACATCCCTCAGGTAAAGAAGGGAGTTGACTTAATGTATCTAAAACAAACTCTACGTTTTGACAATCACTTACTGAATACGCAATGATTTCGCCATTAAATAAATCTTGAATACTTGAAAGATACAACTGTTTAGGTCCAAAAGGCAAGTAGGTAATATCGGTAACCAGCTTTTGAAGAGGGCGCTCTGCTCGGAAATTACGGTTTAACACGTTTTCTGCAACCTGATAAGGTTGTCCTGTTTGTTTCCGTTTTTTCCTTTTCACACGACATTGCCAACCGTATTTCTGCATGACACGCTGCACTACTTTATG
>NZ_FOXX01000021.1 GCF_900115845.1 Priestia endophytica DSM 13796
GATGAGACTTCCCATTCTTCGGAAGTAAGATCCCTGAGAGACGATCAGGTAGATAGGTTAGAGGTGGAAGCATGGCGACATGTGGAGCTGACTAATACTAATCGATCGAGGACTTAACCTAAGAATTGATCATAATCGGATATGTTTTTCCTTGCCTTGTTATTTAGTTTTGAGTGAACAACTTTATATAGTCTGGTAACCATAGCCAAGAGGTCACACCTGTTCCCATGCCGAACACAGAAGTTAAGCTCTTGAACGCCGATGGTAGTTGGGACTTTGTCCCTGTGAGAGTAGGACGTTGCCAGGCACCATACAAAAAAGGCTGATCTTTTATAGATCAGTCTTTTTTGTATTCTATATAATATAATTGTTATAAAGAACGTTTTGAAGTAATGAAAAGTGGAAACTATAGAAGTAGTACCTTGCGTTCGATTTTATTGCAATTTTACATAAAAAGCATTACTATTATTATAAAAGTCAAATATAGTCAAAGTCAGGAGGGGAAAGGGTGCGAAATATTTCTGACATTATTGAACAGTATCTAAAAGAAGTTTTAGATGTGAGTGACCAAGATATTGTAGAAATTAAACGTAGTGAAATTGCTCATAAGTTTCAATGTGTCCCTTCCCAAATTAACTACGTGATCAACACACGCTTTACCGTTGAACGCGGGTATGTAGTGGAAAGTAAACGTGGTGGTGGAGGCTTTATTAGGATTATCAAAGTACAATCTAATGACTACTTAGATCTTTTTAATCAAGTACTTGCAATGGTAAATGAACGAGTATCTCAATCAACTGCTGAAAGTTTAATCATTCGCCTAGTTGAAGAGGAGTTCATCACAAAGAGAGAAGCAAGAGTCATGTTAAGTGTTATTGATAATTCTGTTCTTAATGTTGATCCTCATCATCGTGATCAGCTTCGTGCTAGAATGTTAAAAGCTATGCTGCTAGCTTTACAGCATCGATAAGAAAGTATGTTAATAAGATTAGAGATAGGTTAATGTATTTTTTACAAAGTGACAAGAAGTGTGAGGTGAGTAAGGATTGATTTGTCAACAATGTCATATGAGAGAAGCTGCTATTCATTTTACTGAAGTATCAAATGGACACCAGCAGGAAATTCATCTTTGCGAAAAGTGTGCAAAAGAGCGAGGAGACTTGTTTATGCTCTCAGATCATGAAACCTTTTCTATGAATGATTTGCTTGCAGGATTGTTAAATTTTGATTCTGCTTTTAAAGAAGCTGAAAAATCATTTCAACAAGCTCCATTACACTGTCCTCATTGTAAAATGACATATAAACAGTTTGCTAAGGTTGGACGTTTTGGTTGTGCTCATTGCTACCAAGCATTTCAACAGAAATTAACTCCTTTTCTAAAACGTTTGCAGGGGGGGAATTCTCTTCACCGTGGAAAGATTCCGCAAAGAGCAGGCGAAAATATTCAATTAAAAAAGGAATTAGAAAATTTAAAAGCGAAGTTAAAACAGTACGTAGAAGCAGAGGAGTTTGAAGAGGCTGTAAAATTACGTGATAAAATTAGGGAACTGAATCGTCAGCTAGATCAAAAGAGAGGAGAGTCTTAATCAATGTCATTAAACCATTTCTTAAATCAGGCCATCAGTCCATGGATGAACAGTGATGGACCGGATTCTGACATTGTATTAAGCACAAGAATTCGGTTAGCACGTAACTTTGAAGACTATGTTTTTCCGATAATTGCTCAAGAAGAAGGAGAAAGTGTTGTAACCTTTGTAAAAGAAAAAATTATGAATCGTCCTACACGATGGGATTTTGAATTGTTAGAAATGAAGGAATTAGAGCCTCTTGAAAAGAAAGTATTAGTAGAAAAACATCTTATTAGTCCTTATCTTGCTGAGCAGTCCGAAGAAGGGGCTTGCATTCTATCACAGAATGAATCAGTAAGTATTATGTTGAATGAAGAAGATCATCTACGAATACAATGTTTATTCCCAGGGTTTCAGCTTGATAATGCTCTTCGTTTGGCAATGGAATTAGATGATTGGATCGAAGAAAGAGCTGGTTATGCTTTTGATGAGACAATGGGGTATCTAACAAGTTGCCCAACTAATGTTGGCACAGGACTTCGTGCATCTGTTATGCTACATTTACCAGCTTTAGTTCTAACTCAACAGATTAATAAGATTGTGCCAGCTATCAACCAGCTAGGACTTGTTGTACGAGGGACTTATGGTGAAGGAAGTCAAGCTTTAGGAAATATATTTCAAGTTTCTAATCAGATCACTTTAGGGAAAAGTGAAGAAGACATTGTAAGTGATCTACAAAGTGTTGTAAAACAGCTTATTGCTCATGAACGATCAGCAAGGGAAGCCCTTGTACATACATCAAGTATTGAGCTTGAAGATCGTTTATACCGCTCATATGGAGTATTAACCAATGGGCGTATAATAGAATCTAAAGAAGCCGCTCAATGTTTATCGGATGTTAGACTCGGTATTGATCTTGGCTATATTGAAGGCATTACGAGAAGCATCCTAAACGAGCTTATGGTTGTAACGCAGCCAGGTTTCCTACAGCAATATGCAGGTGGACCTCTTCGTCCAAATCAGCGGGACATTAGAAGGGCATCTTTAATAAGGGAACGCTTGCAGTTAGAAAAAGACAATCGAAATCGGATGGAGAGTGATGAAGGATGATGTTTGGAAGATTTACAGAGCGCGCTCAGAAAGTATTAGCATTAGCCCAAGAGGAAGCACTTCGTCTTGGACATAACAATATTGGTACAGAACATATCCTACTAGGAATCGTTCGTGAAGGTGAAGGGATTGCGGCAAAAGCTCTACTTGCACTTAACTTAGGTACTGATAAAGTTCAAAAAGAAGTAGAATCCCTAATTGGTCGTGGCCAAGAAGTAGCTCAAACTGTTCATTATACACCTCGAGCTAAAAAAGTCATTGAGCTCTCCATGGATGAAGCTCGTAAACTTGGTCATTCTTATGTAGGCACAGAGCACATTTTATTAGGTCTTATCCGCGAAGGTGAAGGTGTTGCCGCTCGCGTTTTAAATAATCTAGGAGTGAGCTTAAATAAAGCTCGTCAGCAAGTACTTCAGCTTCTTGGTAGCAATGAAGCAAATGCAAATCACCAAGGAAGTGGAACACCAAATGCTAACACACCAACGTTAGATGGATTAGCACGTGATTTAACAGCTATTGCTCGTGAAGGAAGTCTTGATCCTGTTATTGGCCGTAGCAAAGAAATACAGCGTGTCATTGAAGTACTAAGTCGTCGTACGAAAAATAATCCTGTGTTAATTGGAGAGCCTGGTGTTGGTAAAACAGCAATTGCAGAAGGATTAGCACAACAAATTGTAAACAACGAAGTTCCTGAGATTTTAAGAGATAAGCGTGTAATGACGTTAGATATGGGAACAGTTGTAGCTGGAACAAAATATCGTGGAGAGTTTGAGGATCGCTTGAAAAAGGTTATGGATGAAATTCGTCAAGCTGGAAACATTATTTTGTTCATTGATGAGCTTCATACACTAATTGGGGCAGGTGGAGCAGAGGGTGCCATTGATGCTTCTAATATTTTAAAACCTTCTCTAGCACGTGGAGAGCTTCAATGTATCGGAGCGACAACGCTAGACGAATATCGCAAATATATCGAAAAAGATGCAGCGCTTGAGCGTCGCTTCCAACCAATTCAAGTTGATGAGCCAACAGCAGATGAATCTGTTCAAATTCTACAAGGGCTTCGTGATCGTTATGAAGCGCATCATCGTGTATCTATTACTGATGAAGCTATTGAAGCTGCTGTTAGCCTTTCAGATCGCTATATCTCAGACCGTTTCTTACCAGATAAAGCGATTGATTTGATTGATGAAGCAGGTTCGAAAGTACGTTTACGTTCATTCACAACGCCGCCGAATTTAAAAGAGCTTGAAGTTAAACTTGAAACAGTACGTAAAGAAAAAGACGCGTCTGTACAAAGCCAAGAGTTTGAAACAGCAGCATCTCTACGTGATACAGAGCAACGTCTTCGCGAAGAGCTTGAACAAACGAAAAAAGAGTGGAAAGAAAAGCAAGGACAAGAAAACTCTGAAGTCACAGTTGATGATATTGCAATGGTTGTATCTAGCTGGACTGGAATTCCAGTTGTTAAACTAGCACAGGAAGAAACAGAACGTTTGCTTAAACTAGAAGAAATCTTACATTCTCGAGTAATTGGGCAAGACGAAGCAGTTAAAGCTGTTTCAAAAGCAGTTCGTCGTGCTCGTGCTGGATTAAAAGATCCAAAACGTCCAATTGGTTCTTTCATCTTCCTAGGACCAACGGGTGTTGGTAAAACAGAACTTGCTCGTGCATTAGCAGAAGCAATGTTCGGTGAGGAAGATGCAATGATTCGAATTGACATGTCAGAATACATGGAGAAACATTCAACATCTCGTCTAGTTGGATCACCTCCAGGGTATGTTGGATATGAAGAAGGCGGACAGCTTACAGAGAAAGTAAGACGCAAGCCTTATTCAGTTGTTCTTCTTGATGAAGTAGAAAAAGCACATCCAGATGTATTTAATATCTTACTTCAAGTACTAGAAGATGGACGTCTTACAGATTCTAAAGGCCGTACAGTGGACTTTAGAAATACAGTTCTTATTATGACTTCAAATGTGGGTGCAGAAGCACTAAAACGAAACAAGTACGTTGGGTTCAATGTGCAAGATGAAAGTGAGAACTACAAGGATATGAAAGGCAAAGTAATGGATGAATTAAAACGTGCTTTCCGTCCAGAATTCCTAAATCGTATTGATGAGATGATTGTTTTCCACTCATTAGAAAAAGAGCATTTACGTTATATTGTTACGCTAATGGCAGACCAACTTATCAAGCGTCTAAAAGAGCAAGATATTGAGCTTGAACTAACAGAAGAAGCTGCAAACAAAATTGCTGAAGAAGGATTTGATCCAGAATACGGAGCAAGACCGCTACGCCGCGCTATTCAGCGTCATGTAGAAGATCGTTTATCTGAGGAGCTTCTAAAAGGGAATGTACAAAAAGGGCAGAAAGTTGTGCTTGATGTAAAAGATGGTGAATTTACCGTTAAAGCAGCACAGCCAAGTTCATAATAGAAACATTTACACTAAGGCATACGGAGATAGTTAACGTATGCCTTAGTTGCTATTATTACTTCTTAGACAGAAAGGAACACAGTATGGCAAAGAAAAAGACAAAATTTATGTGTCAAGATTGTGGATATGAATCTGCCAAATGGATGGGGAAATGTCCTGGTTGTGGAAAGTGGAACACAATGGTGGAAGAAGTGGAACATGTTCAAACAGGAAGACGAGGAGCGTTCTCTGGAGCTGTTTCTTCTTCAGTAAAAAGAAAACCAGAAGCTATTACAACAATTAAAACAGTTGAGGAACCGCGTATTTTTACTAAGTCCTCTGAGCTAAACCGTGTCCTTGGTGGAGGAATTGTAAAAGGGTCCCTTGTTTTAATTGGAGGAGATCCTGGAATTGGGAAATCTACTCTCTTATTGCAATGTTCAGCACAGCTTGCAGATCAAAAGCATAAAGTTCTCTACATCTCAGGAGAGGAATCAACAAAGCAGACAAAGCTAAGAGCAGACCGATTAGGAGTTACAGCAGATCATCTCTTTGTTCATGCAGAAACAAATTTGGAGATGATTTTAGACGCTATCAATGAAATGAAGCCTGACTTTGTTGTAGTTGATTCTATTCAGACGGTTTATCATGCAGATATTACATCTGCTCCTGGAAGCGTTTCGCAAGTTCGTGAATGTACAGGTGAACTAATGAGGGTTGCTAAAACAAATAGTATACCAATTTTTATCGTTGGTCATGTTACTAAAGAAGGATCGATTGCAGGGCCTCGTTTACTTGAGCATATGGTAGATACCGTTCTTTATTTTGAAGGGGAACGTCATCATACGTATCGTATCTTACGTGCGGTTAAAAACCGTTTTGGTTCTACAAATGAAATGGGAATATTTGAGATGAAAGAAGCTGGTCTTCAAGAGGTATTGAATCCATCTGAAATCTTCCTTGAAGAACGTTCAAAAGGAGCAGCGGGATCTGTTGTTGTAGCTTCGATGGAAGGAACGCGCCCTGTATTAGTAGAACTTCAAGCCCTTATTAGTCCAACGAGCTTTGGTAATCCACGGAGAATGGCAACAGGAGTAGATCATAATAGAGTTTCGCTTATTATGGCTGTATTAGAGAAGCGAGTTGGTTTACTGCTCCAAAATCAGGATGCTTATTTAAAAGTAGCAGGTGGTGTGAAATTAGATGAACCTGCTATTGATTTAGCTGTTGCCGTGAGTATTGCTTCGAGCTTTAGAGATCAAGTTTCTAATCCTGTTGATGTTGTCATTGGTGAAGTAGGATTAACGGGTGAAATTCGCCGCGTATCACGGATTGAACAACGTATTCAGGAAGCAGCAAAACTTGGGTTCCAACGTGCCATTATTCCAGCCAAGAATATTGGAGGATGGGAAGCACCTGCTGGAATAGAAATTATTGGAGTTGAAACCGTATCAGAAGCACTAAAATATACGTTGGGAGGTTAGAACATAAGATGGACGGGGAAAGAATAAATGAGAAACAAATGACTGAAATTCTCCAGTTTGTTGCTCCTGGGACACCGATTAGAGAAGGTATTGAAAACGTTCTGCGTGCCAAAACAGGAGGACTTATTGTGTTAGGCAACACTGAGGAAGTAAAAAAAATTGTTGATGGTGGATTTTCAATCAACTGTTCTTTCTCTCCAGCCCACCTGTATGAACTTGCTAAAATGGATGGAGCTATTATCTTAAGTGAGTCAGGAAATAAGATTTTATATGCCAACACGCAGCTTATCCCAGACCCTTCTATCTCTTCCTCTGAAACAGGAATGCGCCATCGTACAGCAGAAAGAACCGCAAAACAGACAGGAAATCTTGTTATTGCTATTTCTGAGCGTAGGAATGTTATTACTCTTTATAAAGGACAACTTCAATATGTATTAAGAGAGATTAGTGTTATTTTAGCAAAAGCAAACCAAGCATTGGAGACATTAGAGAAATATAAAACAGTGCTAGATGAATCTGTTGATAGCTTAAGTTCTCTAGAATTTGAAGAACAAGTAACACATGCAGATGTTATTCAAGTCCTTCATCGTATTGAGATGGTATTACGGATTAAGCATGAAATTTTAAATTATGTAAGTGAATTAGGGATTGAAGGAAGACTTGTGAGGCTTCAAATGAATGAACTTCTTTCTCATTTCCAAGAAGAAGTAGTTCTGCTTGTTCAAGACTATATGTATGACCCGGAAAAAGATTCTTATAAGATTGTCAACAAACTCCAAGATTTATCTAATACAATGCTTCTTGATGACCAAACATTACTTCGTTTAATGGGATACCCTCTATATACAAGCCTTGATGATCAAGTTGCACCAAGAGGCTATCGAATGCTCCATAAAATCCCTAGACTCCCAAGTGTTATTATTGAAAATTTAATTCAAGAATTTGGTGGTTTAAAGCGAATTAGTGATGCATCTGTAGATAGACTGGATGAAGTGGAAGGTATTGGAGAAATTAGAGCAAAAAAAATTAAAGAAGGTTTAAAAACTCTGAAACAACAGCATCTATATAATCGTCATTTATAAAAGAAGAAAGTATTTGTCGAAAACTGTGTGAAACATGACAATTTATTTACAAATAATTGAATTTGTTAACTAGCAGGTTTTGAATGAGCTAAACTGTTTATAATGATAAAGGGAGGTGAATGTATGCTAAAACGTATAATTCAAATCTTCTTTCTTGTCACAGGTGGAACGCTTGGATTTGTTTTTGCAGATAACATAACAAGCTTGTTAGGACTTGAAGGAGTTACGTTTTTACAAAACTCATACGTTCTTGCTGTATTGGGAGCTATCATTTTTTATGCTGTAACTTTTTGGGCTGTCGATTATGTTGTTAATTTTATTAAAAGGGTTGAGGAATCTGTAGTCAAAGCTCCTGCAACAGATGTTTTATTTGGTAGTTTAGGACTTATTTTTGGACTTATTCTCGCATATTTAGCGGGCATTCCTTTAGGCAAGATTCAATTGCAAATGGTCGGTACTGTATTACCTATTTTCCTCACTGTTCTTCTTGGCTACCTAGGTTTCCAAGTTGGCTTTAAGAAACGAGATGAGCTTGTTAATTTGTTCTCGATTCCATCTCGCATGGGAAAGAAAAAGCAAGTGGAAGAGGAAACAACTACACAAGAAAAAACGTTCAAGATTTTAGATACAAGTGTTATTATAGATGGGCGTATTGCTGACATTTGTCAAACAGGTTTTCTAGAGGGAATTGTTGTTATTCCCCAGTTTGTTTTAGAAGAGCTCCAGCATATTGCTGATTCATCAGATGTATTAAAGAGAAACAGAGGGCGTCGTGGATTGGATATTTTAAATCGCATTCAAAAGGAGCTTGCGATTAAGGTTGAAATCTACGAGGGAGATTTTGAAGATATTCAAGAAGTAGATAGCAAGCTTGTCAAATTAGCAAAGCTAACTTCTGGGGTTGTTGTCACAAATGATTTTAACTTAAATAAAGTATGTGAACTTCAAGGAGTTAGCGTACTCAATATTAACGATTTAGCAAATGCCGTTAAGCCTGTTGTTCTTCCTGGTGAAGAAATGCATGTTCTAGTGATTAAGGACGGGAAAGAACAGAATCAAGGTATTGCATATTTAGATGATGGTACAATGATTGTTGTAGAAGAAGGGCGCAACTATATCGGAAAGAGTATTGATGTTCTTGTAACAAGTGTTCTTCAAACTTCTGCAGGTCGCATGATTTTTGCGAAACCCAAGCTATTAGAGAAAGCTTTATGAAGGGATCAAAGGGAAGAGGAGAAAAAAGATGAAGTACGACGTAGTTATTCCCGCGGCGGGCCAGGGAAAAAGGATGAAAAAAGGGATAAATAAGCAATTTATTAACCTACAAGACCGTCCGGTAATTGTGCATACACTGCAAGTTTTTGAACAAGACCCATGGTGTAGAAAAGTCATCATCGTCGTTAACGAAAAAGAAGTAGATCTTTTCAAAGAACTTATTGAAGTGAACAATATTCGCAAAGTATCAGAAATTGTTAAGGGTGGAAGTGAACGACAGCATAGTGTTTACAATGGACTAAAAATCTTAACAGACGAAGAGGGAATTGTTCTTGTTCATGACGGAGCTCGTCCTTTCATTGAGCAAGAGCATGTCCATCATCTCGTAGAAGAGGCAAGTGAGAGTAAAGCCGCTGTCCTAGCAGTCCCTGTTAAAGATACAATGAAGCGAGTGAGAAATGGTAAAGTCATTGATACAGTAGAGCGCTCAAGCTTGTGGGCTATTCAAACACCACAAGCTTTTGTTTTGTCATTAATTCAATATGCACATGAAAAAGCTCAAGAAAAGAACTACTTAGGTACGGATGATGCTAGTCTTGTAGAAGCAGTAGGAGAAGACGTGACAATTGTTGAAGGAAGTTATAACAATATTAAGTTAACAACTCCTGAAGATTTAATTTATGCAGAAGCTATTTTAGAAGCACAGAAGATAAAGGAGAGAAAACTAACATGAATATAAGAATTGGACAAGGATTTGACGTTCATAAATTTGCAGAAGATCGTCCTCTTATTATAGGTGGAATAAATATTCCACACGATAAAGGCCTTATTGGGCATTCAGATGCAGATGTATTGCTTCATGCAATCTCAGATGCCATTTTAGGGGCAGTTGGAGAAGGAGATATCGGTAAGCATTTTCCTGATACGGATGAAGCATTTAAGGATGCTGATTCAGCTAAATTACTTCAGCATGTTTGGGGAATTGTAGAAGAAAAGGGTTATACATTAGGAAACTTAGATTGTACAATCATTGCCCAGAAACCAAAAATGGCTCCATATATTGAAGAGATTAGAGCACGCATTGCTGAGCTATTAAAAGCAACAAAAGATCAAATCAATGTAAAAGCTACAACAACAGAGAAATTAGGGTTTACAGGACGTGAGGAAGGAATTGCTTCACAGGCAGCCGTTCTTTTACAAGGGAAATAATTTTACAGAGTTTGAAAGATAAGCATTTGGTGATAAAATAGGCATATTACTATATCATTTCTAAAAGCATATAGCAAAAATATTTATACTGCATTTATACGTAAATTACTGGAGGTTGAGTTTCATGTCAAACGAAGTTCGCGTACGTTATGCACCTAGTCCAACAGGTCATTTACATATCGGAAACGCAAGAACAGCGCTTTTTAACTATTTATTTGCAAGAGGACACAACGGTAAATTTATTATCCGTATTGAAGATACTGACCAAAAACGTAACATCGAAGGTGGAGAAGAAAGCCAGCTTCAATACTTGAAATGGTTAGGTATTGAGTGGGACGAAAGCATTGATGTTGGTGGCGAATATGGTCCATATCGTCAGTCAGAGCGTAATGACATTTATGCAAAATATACAAAACAGCTTATGGAGAACGAGCAAGCTTACTATTGCTACTGTACGGAAGAAGAGCTAGAAGCAGAACGTGAAGCTCAAATTGCGGAAGGCAAGCCACCTCGTTATTCTAATAAATGCCGTCATCTTACAGCAGAAGATCGGGCAGCACTAGAGGCAGAAGGCCGTAAACCAAGCATTCGTTTCAAAGTGCCAGAAGGGCGCGTATTCAAATTTGATGACATGGTAAAAGGCGAAGTTGCATTTGAATCAGATGGTATTGGTGACTTTGTTATAGTGAAAAAAGATGGTATTCCAACATATAACTATGCGGTTGCTATTGATGATCATCTTATGAAAATGTCTCATGTTCTTCGCGGTGACGATCATATCTCAAATACACCAAAGCAACTTATGATTTATGATGCATTTGGATGGGAAGCACCAAAATTTGGTCATATGACGCTTATTGTTAATGAAAGTCGTCGTAAACTGAGTAAGCGTGATGAGTCTATCATCCAATTTATTGAACAGTACAAAGACCTTGGTTATCTTCCTGAAGCATTATTTAACTTTATTACTCTACTTGGTTGGTCACCAGAAGGAGAAGAAGAGCTATTTACAAAAGAACAGTTCATTGAAATCTTTGACCCAAGTCGTTTATCCAAATCACCGGCTCTTTTCGATATGAAAAAGCTAAAATGGATGAACAATCAATACATTAAAGAACTTTCAACAGATGAAGTTGTTGACCTTGCTTTACCACACCTTGTTAAAGCAGGTAAAGTAAAAGAAGAGATGAGTGACCAAGAGAAGCAATGGGTATATGATGTAATTGCTCTTTACAAAGACCAACTAAGCTTTGGAGCAGAAATTATTGAGCTTACAGATTTGTTCTTTAGAACATCTATTGAATATGATGAAGAAGCACAAGAAGTGCTAAATGAAGAACAAGTACCAGAAGTAATGAAGGCCTTTGCCCAGGAAATTAACAGTCTTGAAGACTTTGAGCCAGCAAGTATTAAAAGCTCTATTAAAGCTGTTCAAAAAGCAACAGGACATAAAGGCAAAAAGCTATTCATGCCAATCCGTGTTGCAACAACTGGTCAAACTCATGGTCCAGAACTTCCACAGGCAATTGCACTTTTAGGAAAAGAAACAGTACTCGCTCGTTTAGAAGGAGCAGTAAAATAAATTACTAATTTTTGTGCAAAATAGTTAACATCTCATTCATTCTGTAATATAGTGAACCATATCATTATTAAAACGTTGAGAAGGAGAAGTAAAAAACATTCCCATATTAGAGAGAGTCACCAAAGGCTGAAAGTGACTTATGGTTTTAATGTTTTTGAAATGCACCTTTGAGTCCTTTGTCCAAACATTTTATGGAGTAGGCAAAGGCGGATTCTCTTCCGTTATTAGAGTAGAGTAGAGGCTTTATTAGCCTAAGCAGAGTGGAACCGCGCGAACGAAGCGTCTCTGTGTCATATGACACAGAGACGCTTTTTTAGTAAAGAAAAACATAGAGGGGGAGAAATGTGTTAAAGCTACTGAAAGAAGATATTGACGTTGTTTTTGAGCAAGATCCTGCAGCAAGAAGTTATATTGAAGTGATTTTAACGTATTCAGGTTTACATGCTATATGGGCACACCGCATTGCTCATGCTTTTCATCGACGCAGATGGTTCTTTTTAGCTCGCATAATTGCTCAAATTAGCCGTTTCTTCACAGGAGTTGAAATTCATCCTGGCGCGCGGATTGGTCATCGTTTCTTTATTGACCATGGTATGGGAGTTGTTATTGGAGAAACGTGTGAAATAGGGGATAATGTGACGGTTTACCAAGGTGTTACTCTTGGAGGGACAGGGAAAGAAAAAGGCAAGCGTCATCCAACAATTAAAGATAATGTATTAATTGCAACAGGAGCAAAAGTGCTTGGTTCTATCGTTATTGAAGAAAATTCAAAGGTAGGAGCAGGTTCTGTTGTTCTAAAAGATGTTCCAAGTAACTCTACTGTTGTAGGTATTCCAGGAAGAGCGGTTATTCAAGATGGCATAAAAGTTAATAAAGATTTAAATCACTCTGATTTACCAAACCCAGTAGCAGATCGTTTTAAAGAATTAGAAGAAGAAATTAAAAGACTTCAACAAGAAGTGAAAGAGCTAAAAGAAGAAGGGAAGAAAAAACATGACAATCAAGTTATATAATACGTTAACACGTCAAAAAGAAATTTTTACTCCACTTGAAGAAAACAAAGTAAAAATGTACGTGTGCGGACCAACAGTGTATAACTATATTCATATTGGAAATGCAAGACCTGCCATTGTGTTTGATACAGTTCGCCGTTATTTAGAATATAGAGGGTATGACGTTCAATACGTTTCTAACTTTACAGATGTTGATGATAAATTAATCAAAGCAGCAAATGAGCTTGGAGAAGAAGTTCCGACTATTGCTGAGCGTTTTATTAAAGCTTACTTTGAGGATACGGAAGCATTAGGATGCAAAAAAGCAGATGTTCATCCACGTGTAACAGAGAACATGGATACAATTATTGAATTTATTGAAATGCTAATTGATAAAGGGTTCGCTTATGAAGCAGATGGAGATGTTTACTATAAAACACGTAAGTTTGATGGATATGGCAAACTATCTCATCAATCAATTGATGAACTGCGCTCTGGAGCACGTATTGGAGTTGGTGAGAAGAAAGACGATCCACTAGATTTCACGCTTTGGAAAGAAGCAAAAGACGGAGAAATTAGCTGGGATAGTCCATGGGGAAAAGGTCGTCCTGGTTGGCACATTGAGTGCTCAGCAATGGCGCGTAAATACTTAGGAGACACAATTGATATTCATGCAGGAGGGCAAGATTTATCATTCCCTCATCATGAGAACGAAATTGCTCAATCTGAAGCAGCAACAGGAAAAGAATTTGCAAAGTACTGGCTTCATAATGGGTATATTAATATTGATAACGAGAAAATGTCTAAATCTCTTGGTAACTTTGTTCTTGTGCACGATATTTTAAAAGAAATTGAGCCTTCTTTACTTCGTTTCTTTATGTTAACTGTTCAATATCGTCATCCAATTAATTATAATCAAGAACTTCTAGAAGATACAAAAAGAGGACTTGAAAGAATACAAACAGCATATGAAAATGTGCAACATCGATTAGAACATTCAACAAACTTAGCAACTCAAGATGAGCAGTGGGAAGATAAAATCGCAGAACTTCATCAATCTTTTGTAACAGAAATGGATGATGATTTTAATACAGCAAACGCTATTTCTGTTCTCTTTGAGCTATCAAAACAAGCAAATCTTTACCTTGCAGAAGAAAATACATCAGAAGCTGTTTTAGAAGCGTTTATCAAAGAATTTGAAACAATCACTGGTGTATTAGGAGTAGAACTAGCAGGCAAAGACGAAGAGCTTTTAGATGAGGAAATTGAGCAACTTCTTGAGGAACGCATTCAAGCACGTAAGGACCGCAACTTCCAGCGAGCAGATGAAATTCGTGATGAATTAAAGAGTCGAAATATCATTCTTGAAGATACGTCACAAGGCACACGTTGGAAAAGAGGGTAAGTATGTTAGACAACCAAATAGAAGTTAAACAATTAAACAGTCTTGCATTGGCTTATATGGGAGATGCAGTATTTGATCAGTATATACGTCATCATCTCCTGTTGAAAGGCAGTGTGCGACCAAATATGCTACACAGACAGGCAAAAGAATATGTATCCGCACGAGCACAGGCTAAGATTGTTCATCATCTACTAGATGAAGGATTCTTAACTGAGGAAGAACAAGCCGTCTTAAGAAGAGGACGAAATGCTAAATCAGGAAGCGTTCCAAAGCATACAGATGTACAAACATACCGCTATAGCACAGCATTTGAAGCTGTGCTTGGCTATCTTTATCTTGGCAGTCAACAAGAACGCGTAACTGAAATTGTTGAGAAGGCCATTATGATTATTGAAAGGAGTGAAGAAAACGGTGAGTGAGAATCAAGAATTTATCGCCGGTAAGAATCCTGTCTTAGAAGCTTTAAAAGCAGAGCGAGACATTAATAAGATTTGGATTGCAGAAGGTTCACAGCGTGGCCAAATGCAACAAGTTATCAATACAGCTAAACAAAAGAAGGTGCTTGTTCAATTTGTTCCAAAAAAGAAAATTGATCAGCTAGTAGATGCAAACCATCAAGGAGTTGTTGCTCTTGTTGCTGCATATCAGTATGCGGAGATTGATGACATGTTTGCATTAGCAGAGAAAAAGAACGAAACACCGTTTTTCCTATTATTAGACGAGCTTGAAGATCCTCATAATTTAGGGTCCATCATGAGAACAGCTGATGCTGTTGGCGCACATGGAATCATTATTCCAAAACGCCGTTCTGTAAGCTTAACAGCAACGGTTGCTAAAGCTTCTACAGGAGCTATTGAACATATCCCCGTTTCACGTGTAACAAATTTAGCTCGAACGATTGATGAACTGAAGGATCGTGGAATTTGGTTTTTCGGAACAGATGCTAAAGGAGCAGAAGATTACCGCACAATGGACGGGAAAATGCCGCTCTGTTTAATTATCGGTAGTGAAGGCAAGGGAATGAGTCGTCTTGTCAAAGATAAATGTGATTTCCTTATCAAACTTCCTATGGTTGGTCATGTAACATCCTTAAATGCTTCGGTTGCAGCGAGTCTGCTTATGTATGAAGTTCATCGCAAACGTCATCCACTAGGTAGCTAAACATGGAGAATATACTTCTTGTTGATGGTTACAACATTATTGGAGCATGGCCAGAGCTAAGAAGCTTACGAGACAAAGACTTAGAAAGTGCAAGAGATATTCTTATCGAGAAGCTAGCGGAGTATCGTGCATATACAGGGTACCAAGTTCTAGTTGTTTTTGATGCACATATGGTACCTGGATTGGAAAAAAAGCGAGATACACATAAAGTAAAAGTGATTTTCACGAAAGAGAATGAGACAGCGGATGAATGTATTGAAAAGTTAGCAAGCGAGCTTAACAATATCAAAACACAGATTCATGTTGCAACATCTGATTTTACGGAACAATGGGTGATCTTTGGCCAAGGGGCTCTAAGAAAATCTGCTCGTGAACTTCGCAATGAGGTTATTGAAATTGAAGGGGAAATTAAAAAAAATGTCGATATTATTCGAGAAAAAAAACCAATAAGCCGGATTACCCTTTCAGATCAAGTATCCGAAGTGTTCGAAAAATGGCGAAGAGGGGAAAAGTAGTAAAAAAATTTAGAAAATATCTCTTTTTTCACACAATTTCGTTTGTCAAGTGAGAGTATCTACTGTATAATATTGCTATCTACTGCGCGTTCGGGGGGATCGATGTGGGCTTAAAACTTAGTTCAAAAGAAAGCGTTCAGTTACAACGTCAAGAAGATGAATTGGTTGTAGAGTTGGTTCACAGTGGTAATAGCGAAGCATTAGATTACTTGATTCACAAATACCGAAATTTTGTAAGAGCAAAAGCAAGGTCGTATTTTTTAATAGGTGCAGACAGAGAAGATATTGTACAAGAAGGCATGATTGGGCTTTACAAAGCCATCCGTGATTTTAGGGAAGATAAGCTATCATCTTTTAAAGCTTTTGCTGAGCTCTGTATTACAAGGCAAATCATTACGGCTATCAAAACAGCAACTCGACAAAAGCATATTCCGCTTAATTCTTATATATCATTGGACAAGCCTATTTATGACGAGGAATCAGACCGTACGCTTATGGATATTATTTCAGGAGCTAAGATTATGAATCCTGAAGAACTGATTATTAACCAAGAGAAGTTCGACGATATTGAACTTAAGATGGCTGAACTTCTAAGTGATTTGGAAAGAAAAGTACTTGTCCTTTATCTTGATGGACAATCTTATCAAGAAATTTCCGAAGAGCTAAATCGTCATGTGAAATCGATCGACAATGCCTTACAGCGCGTCAAACGTAAGTTAGAGAGATATTTAGAATTAAGAGAGATAACATTATAAAAAAGTCGACATGGCATTCTTATAGAATGCCATGTTGACATTTATTGTGTAATTATGATACTTTTTTAAGGATATTATATGTAATACCCATGGGTATTATGATAACAGGTGATAAAGATGCGTAAAAAATCTGTTTTGGCTTGTTCTGCTTGTGGAAGTCGTAACTATTCTACAATGAAAAATAGCAGTGCGGCAGGGGACAGGCTTGAAATTAAGAAGTTTTGCAAAACGTGTAACAGCCATACGGCACATTTAGAAACAAAATAGATTGATTCTACCCCTTTTCAACTGGAGGTTTCGTTTTAATGAAACGAATTGGAAGCTTTTTTAAAGATGTAGTACGCGAAATGAAAAAAGTCAGCTGGCCAACAAAAAAAGAATTAACTCGTTATACCATTACAGTTGTTACGACTGTAATTGTCATGACAGCGTTCTTTGCTGTAGTAGATCTAGGAATTTCTTCATTAATCCGATTGATTCCTTGAATAAGTGATGAATAAACATGGTATAATACAAAATAGATAAGCTATGTGAAAAGCCCGGGAACGGGTTTTTTAATTTGTCTTAAAATAGTTTCACTTCGAGTGAGTGGGAGGGAAAGGACGGAGGTCCTCAGCAATGGAGAAAAACTGGTACGTTGTTCATACCTATTCTGGTTATGAAAACAAAGTGAAAGCCAATTTAGAAAAGCGTGTCGAATCAATGGGCATGCAAGATAAAATCTTCCGTGTAATCGTACCGGAAGAAGAAGAAACAGAAACAAAGAACAACAAAACAAAAGTAACGAAGAAGAAAGTATTCCCAGGTTATGTGTTAGTAGAAATTGTCATGACAGATGATTCTTGGTACGTAGTACGAAATACACCTGGTGTTACTGGTTTCGTTGGCTCAACAGGTTCAGGATCAAAACCAACTCCATTATTACCGGAAGAATCAGAAGTAATTCTGAAAAGAATGGGTATGGAGCATGAGAAAGTAGATCTTGGTTTTGAGCTTAAAGAAGTTGTTATGGTGAAAGAAGGGCCATTTGCAAACTTTGAAGGAACAATTGAAGAAATTGATTTTGATAAGAAGAAAATTAAAGTACTTGTTAACATGTTTGGTCGTGAAACACCTGTCGAACTTGATTTCCACCAGATTGATAAGATTGAATAGAAAGAGATTTAATGTGCTCTGAGACGATGACCTAGAAATTTCCTCATAAAAAACTTGCATTTCTGTTGAAACAGTGGTAACATTTCATAAGTCAGTACGTCTCAATTTTTGAGACTATACATTAAATATTCTTTATATTTTTTAATACGAGATAAAGAAGAATGAGTGGGAGGGGCTAATCCCCTATTACCACATCACGGACTTAAGGAGGTGTGTCTCGTGGCTAAAAAAGTAGTGAAAGTTGTAAAACTACAAATTCCTGCGGGCAAAGCAAACCCAGCTCCACCAGTTGGTCCAGCATTGGGTCAAGCAGGTGTAAACATCATGGGATTCTGTAAGGAGTTTAACGCTCGTACAGCAGATCAAGCAGGATTGATCATTCCAGTTGAAATTTCGGTATTTGAGGACCGTTCATTTACATTCATTACGAAGACTCCTCCTGCTGCAGTATTACTTAAAAAAGCAGCTGGTATCGAGTCAGGTTCTGGTGAACCAAATCGTAACAAAGTAGCAACAGTGAAACGAGATAAAGTACGCGAGATTGCTGAAACGAAAATGCCAGACCTTAACGCAGCAGACGTAGAAGCGGCTATGCGTATGGTTGAAGGTACTGCTCGTAGCATGGGAATCGTTATCGAAGACTAATTCCTATGTAAAACGTATTGGTAGTTGACAAGGTTGCGGGTATGGTTTTGCCATTTCGCAACCTTTATTCGTGGGAGGTTATTCCGCTAAAACCACATAAGGAGGAAATTTAAAATGGCTAAAAAAGGTAAAAAATACTTAGAAGCTTCTAAGTTAGTAGATCGTACAGCTGCTTATGATGTTAAAGAAGCAATTGAACTGATCAAAAAAACAAGCACAGTAAATTTCGACGCAACAGTTGAAACAGCATTTCGTTTAGGAGTAGATCCTAAGAAAGCTGATCAACAAATCCGTGGCGCTTTAGTTTTACCACACGGTACTGGTAAAACTCAACGTGTATTAGTATTCGCTAAAGGTGAGAAAGCAAAAGAAGCAGAAGCTGCTGGAGCTGACTTCGTTGGCGATTCTGATTACATCAACAAAATCCAACAAGGTTGGTTTGATTTTGACGTAGTTGTAGCTACTCCAGACATGATGGGTGAAGTTGGTAAACTTGGTCGCGTATTAGGACCAAAAGGTTTAATGCCAAACCCTAAAACTGGTACAGTAACATTCGACGTTGAAAAAGCAATCAACGAAATCAAAGCTGGTAAAGTTGAATACCGCGTTGATAAAGCTGGTAACATTCATGTACCAATTGGTAAAGTATCATTTGAAGATAACAAGCTTGTTGAAAACTTTACAGCACTTTATGAAACAATGCTTAAAGTTAAACCTGCTTCTTCAAAAGGAACTTACATCAAGAACCTAGCTGTAGCTTCTACAATGGGCCCTGGTGTAAAAGTTGATACGGCATCTTTTGGAATTAAATAATAAGGTATTGACTTTCTAACAGTCATTTAATATAATTTACCTTGTCTTAAAATTAAACATTATTGCCAAAGACAGTAGGTGCTTACTAAAGCTTAATTTCCTACCGAGGTGTATGATATAAAGCAGCGTTGCACGTCTGTACGCTCGTTTTAGAAAACCCTCTATGTCTTATTTATCACATAGAGGGTCTTCTTATGTTGCACCTTTTAAAAGGCATAAATGTGCATATCGAAATTTCCGGGAGGTGTAAAAATGAGCAGTGCTATCGAACAAAAGAAAGTAATCGTAGACGAAATTGCTGATAAGTTTAAAAATAGTAAATCAACAATCATTGTTGACTACCGTGGACTAAACGTATCTCAAGTAACAGAACTTCGTAAAAACCTACGTGATGCTGGCGTAGAATTCAAAGTATTCAAAAATACTTTAACTCGCCGTGCGGTAGAAAAAGCTGAGTTAACTGAGCTTAACGATGCATTAACTGGACCAAACGCAATTGCTTTCTCTAATGAGGATGTTATTGCACCAGCTAAAGTTTTACATGCATTCGCGAAAGAAAATGAAGCTCTTGAAATTAAAGCGGGCGTTCTTGAAGGGAACATTGCTTCAGTTGAAGAAATTCAAGCAATCGCAACTCTTCCATCTCGTGATGGCTTACTTTCTATGCTTCTTAGCGTACTTCAAGCTCCAGCTCGTAACTTCGCTCTTGCAACTAAAGCTGTTGCAGATCAAAAAGAAGAGCAAGGCGCTTAATTATAGCTAACGGTTTTAAAACTAAATTATAATCCAATGAGGAGGACTTTCAAATGTCTAAAGAACAAATTATCGATGCTATTAAAGAAATGACAGTTCTTGAACTTAACGACCTAGTAAAAGCAATTGAAGAAGAATTCGGTGTAACTGCTGCTGCTCCTGTAGCTGTAGCTGGTGGTGCTGGCGGAGACGCTGCTGCTGAGAAAACTGAATTTGACGTAGTACTTGCTGGTGCTGGCGGACAAAAAATCAAAGTTATCAAAGTAGTACGTGAAATCACTGGTCTTGGCTTAAAAGAAGCTAAAGAACTTGTTGACAACACTCCAAAAGCTCTTAAAGAAGGCATTTCTCAAGAGGAAGCTGACGAGCTTAAAGCTAAACTTGAAGAAGTTGGCGCTTCTGTAGAAGTTAAATAATTTAAACATTACAGCATATGCTTTAATGTTACAATATAAAGATAAGCGAGGTTTTCTTAGAAACCTCGCTTATCTTTATGTTAAGGTAAGAATAAAGGGGCTCGTTATGAACGGCCTCTTTTGCCTTTCCTGTAAAGTGAGCATTTCACATTGAGCTCATTCTTTTGTATAATGAAAAAGTTATAATACTATGGAAGTGAGGAGGAGCTACGTAAGATGACAGAGCACTATTTTTCATCAAATCCTTCTGCTCAAAGCGATCGACAAAGCTTTCACTTCACGCTTCGTAATCACCATTTTACATTTACAACAGATCATGGTGTATTTTCGAAGAAGGAAGTCGATTTTGGTTCTCGCCTGCTTATTGAAACATTTGAAGAACCAGAAGTACAAGGGGATTTTCTTGATGTTGGATGTGGGTATGGCCCAATCGGATTATCTTTAGCTAAACAATGGCCAAGTCGTAAAGTGGATATGGTTGATGTAAATGAGCGAGCATTGGAGCTTTCAAGTGAAAATGCAAAAAGTAACGGTGTTGAGAATGTGAACATCTTCAAAAGTTCAGCATATGAAAATGTTTCATCAAATCAATATGCAGCTATTTTGACAAACCCGCCTATTCGGGCAGGGAAAAAGGTTGTTCATGAAATTCTTGAAGGGGCCTCAACTCGATTAAAAGAAAATGGCGAGCTTTGGGTTGTTATTCAGAAAAAGCAAGGAGCTCCTTCTGCACTTGAAAAATTAGAAGAGTTATTTTCTGAAGTTTTGGTAGAAACGAAGAAAAAAGGTTATTATATTATTCGTGCAAAAAAAAATTGACACTGATTTTTCGATGTGTTAACATTATAAAATGCCAATATGTAATTATTCCATCTTAATAAAAAAATTATACCTAAAAAGGTATAATTTTAGTTTGTATGGAAAAGCTAATAAAATCAATAGTACGTTTTAACGAAATTGTGGTTTTTTAATGAAGAAACCATTTTTTCTTTTGTTTAATGATAGGTATTGTTACCTTTTTATCATTAAAAGTTTCAATAATAACGCTTGATTTGAGGGGTGAATCAGTTGACAGGTCAACTAGTTCAGTATGGACGCCACCGCCAACGTAGAAGTTATGCTCGTATCAGTGAAGTTTTAGAATTACCAAACCTCATTGAAATTCAAACCTCTTCTTATCAATGGTTTCTTGATGAGGGTTTAAGAGAAATGTTCCAAGATATTTCTCCAATTGAGGACTTTACAGGTAGCCTATCTTTAGAGTTTATCGACTACAGCTTAGGTGAACCAAAGTATTCCGTAGAGGAAGCAAAAGAACGTGATGTAACGTATTCTGCACCTTTACGTGTAAAAGTACGTTTGATTCATAAAGAAACAGGAGAAGTAAAAGACCAAGAAGTGTTCATGGGAGATTTTCCTCTTATGACAGAAACAGGTACGTTTGTCATTAATGGTGCTGAACGTGTTATCGTTTCTCAGCTTGTTCGTTCTCCTAGCGTGTATTTCAGTGGAAAAGTAGACAAAAACGGTAAGAAAGGCTATACCGCTACTGTTATTCCAAACCGTGGAGCTTGGTTAGAGTACGAAACAGACGCAAAAGACGTTGTTTATGTACGTATCGACCGCACGCGTAAACTGCCAGTTACTGTGCTTTTACGTGCGCTTGGATTTGGAACTGATCAAGAAATCATTGATTTACTCGGAGATAATGAATATCTACGAAACACGCTTGAAAAAGACAATACAGAAAACACAGAGAAAGCTCTATTAGAGATCTATGAGCGTCTACGCCCTGGAGAGCCTCCAACAGTAGAAAATGCTAAAACTCTATTAGTTTCTCGTTTCTTCGATCCAAAACGCTATGATTTAGCAAATGTTGGACGTTACAAGATTAATAAGAAGCTTCACATCAAGAATCGTTTGTTCAATCAACGTCTAGCAGAAACGCTTGTTGATCCTGAAACAGGTGAGATTCTTGTTGAAAAGGATACTATCATTGATCGTCGTACACTTGATCGCATTTTACCAATGCTAGAAGGCGGCGTAAACTTCCAGACTCATGAGCCAGTAGGCGGAGTTCTTGAAGAAGAAGTATCTCTTCAGTCTATCAAAATCTATGCACCAGGAGACGCAGAAGGTGAGAAAGTTATTAATGTTTTAGGTAATACTTTCATAGATGAGAGTGTTAAAAACATTACGCCTGCTGATATCTTGGCTTCTATAAGCTATTTCTTCAACCTTCTTCACCAAGTTGGAGGAACAGACGATATTGACCACTTAGGAAACCGTCGTCTACGTTCAGTTGGAGAATTGCTGCAAAACCAATTCCGCATTGGTCTTTCTCGTATGGAGCGCGTTGTGCGTGAGAGAATGTCAATTCAAGATACAAATGCAATTACGCCGCAACAATTAATTAACATTCGTCCGGTTATTGCATCAATTAAAGAGTTCTTTGGAAGCTCTCAGCTTTCACAGTTCATGGACCAAACAAACCCATTAGGTGAGTTAACTCACAAACGTCGTCTTTCTGCATTAGGACCTGGTGGTTTAACACGTGAGCGTGCTGGTTTCGAAGTACGTGACGTTCACTACTCTCACTATGGTCGTATGTGTCCGATTGAGACGCCAGAGGGTCCAAACATTGGGCTTATCAACTCATTATCTTCTTATGCAAAAGTAAACAAATTCGGATTTATCGAAACTCCGTACCGTCGTGTTGATCCTGAAACAGGAAAAGTCACTGATAGAATTGATTACCTTACAGCAGACGAAGAAGATAACTATGTAGTTGCACAAGCAAATGCTCGTCTTGGTGACGAAGGTGAATTTTTAGATGAAGAAATCGTATCTCGTTTCCGCGGAGAAAACACCGTAATGAAACGTGATCGCATTGACTATATGGATGTATCACCTAAGCAAGTAGTATCTGCTGCAACAGCTTGTATCCCATTCTTAGAGAACGATGACTCTAACCGTGCTCTAATGGGAGCGAACATGCAACGTCAAGCAGTACCATTGCTTAAACCAGAAGCACCAATCGTTGGAACAGGTATGGAGTATGTATCTGGTAAAGACTCTGGTGCAGCCGTTATTTGTAAACACCCAGGTGTTGTAGAGCGCGTTGAAGCAAAACACGTTTGGGTACGTCGTTACGAAGAAGTAGACGGTCAAATGGTAAAAGGTGACCTTGATAAATATAATATGCTGAAATTCATTCGTTCTAACCAAGGAACATGTTATAACCAACGCCCTATTGTTTCTGTTGGGGATGAAGTGAAAAAAGGTGAGATTCTTGCTGATGGTCCTTCAATGGACAAAGGTGAGCTTGCTCTTGGACGCAACGTTCTTGTTGGTTTCATGACATGGGATGGTTACAACTATGAGGATGCAATCATCATGAGCGAACGTCTTGTAAAAGATGATGTTTATACGTCTGTTCATATTGAAGAATATGAGTCAGAGTCTCGTGATACAAAGCTTGGACCTGAAGAAATCACACGTGACATTCCAAACGTTGGTGAAGATGCACTTCGTAATCTTGACGAGCGTGGAATCATTCGCGTTGGTGCTGAAGTAAAAGACGGAGACCTACTTGTTGGTAAAGTAACGCCAAAAGGTGTAACAGAATTAACAGCAGAAGAACGTCTATTACATGCAATCTTCGGTGAAAAAGCACGCGAAGTACGCGATACTTCACTTCGTGTTCCACATGGTGGAGGCGGAATTGTGTTAGACGTGAAAGTGTTTAACCGTGAAGATGGTGACGAACTTCCACCGGGAGTAAACCAACTTGTTCGCGCGTACATCGTTCAAAAACGTAAAATCTCTGAAGGGGATAAAATGGCGGGACGACATGGTAACAAAGGTGTTATCTCACGCATTCTACCTGAAGAGGATATGCCATATTTACCAGATGGAACACCAATTGATATCATGTTAAATCCATTAGGGGTACCATCTCGTATGAACATCGGTCAGGTATTAGAGCTTCATCTTGGTATGGCTGCTCGTCAACTTGGCATTCATGTTGCAACTCCTGTATTTGATGGAGCACGTGAGGAAGATGTTTGGGCAACAATTGAAGAAGCAGGTATGGCTCGTGATGCGAAGACAGTTCTTTATGACGGCCGTACAGGAGATCCGTTCGACAACCGCGTATCTGTTGGTGTCATGTATATGATCAAACTTGCGCACATGGTTGATGATAAACTTCATGCTCGTTCAACTGGACCATATTCACTTGTTACGCAACAGCCACTTGGAGGTAAAGCTCAGTTCGGTGGACAGCGTTTTGGTGAGATGGAAGTATGGGCACTTGAAGCATATGGTGCTGCTTATACACTTCAAGAAATCTTAACAGTTAAATCAGACGACGTTGTTGGTCGTGTTAAAACATATGAAGCCATCGTTAAAGGCGAAAACGTTCCAGAACCAGGCGTACCAGAATCATTTAAAGTATTAATTAAAGAGCTTCAAAGCTTAGGTATGGACGTTAAAATTCTATCTGGCGATGAAAAAGAGATTGATTTCATGGATTCAGAGGATGATCAAGATCAACCAAATGAAGCTATCATGAATGATGCTCAGCCAGAAGCACAGGCACAGCTGCAAAAAGACCCTGTCATAAAAGAGTAGAGGCAATAAGGGAAAACCTGTAGACTAAGAGGGAGGTAGGCCCCTTGTTAGATGTAAATAACTTTGAGTATATGAAAATTGGTCTTGCTTCACCTGATAAAATCCGTTCATGGTCTTACGGTGAGGTTAAAAAACCTGAAACAATTAACTATCGTACATTAAAACCTGAAAAAGATGGTCTCTTCTGCGAGCGCATTTTCGGTCCTCAAAAGGACTGGGAATGTCATTGCGGAAAATATAAACGCGTTCGTTATAAAGGCGTTGTATGTGACCGTTGTGGTGTAGAAGTAACTCGTGCTAAAGTTCGACGCGAGCGTATGGGACATATCGAGCTTGCAGCCCCAGTTTCACACATTTGGTATTTCAAAGGAATTCCAAGTCGTATGGGTCTTGTATTAGACATGTCTCCACGTGCATTAGAAGAGATTATTTATTTCGCTTCTTACGTTGTAACAGATACAGGAGATACACCACTTGAAAAGAAACAGCTTCTTTCTGAGAAAGAATACCGTGCATATCGTGAGAAGTATGGTCAAACTTTCCAGGCTGCAATGGGTGCAGAAGCTGTTAAAAAAATTCTTCAAGACATTGACTTAAATAAAGAAGTTGAACTTCTTAAAGAAGAACTAAAAACTGCACAAGGTCAACGTCGTACTAGAGCAATCAAACGTCTAGAAGTATTGGAAGCATTCCGTAACTCTGGAAACCATACAGATTGGATGATCCTTGATGTCCTACCTGTTATTCCACCAGAATTACGCCCAATGGTTCAATTAGACGGGGGTCGTTTTGCGACATCTGACTTAAACGATTTATATCGTCGTGTAATTAACCGTAATAATCGCTTGAAGCGTCTTTTAGACCTTGGTGCTCCAAGCATCATCGTCCAAAACGAAAAGCGTATGTTACAAGAAGCTGTTGATGCGTTGATTGATAATGGTCGTCGTGGCCGTCCTGTTACAGGACCTGGTAACCGTCCTTTAAAATCACTTTCACATATGCTAAAAGGTAAACAAGGTCGTTTCCGTCAGAACTTACTTGGAAAACGTGTTGACTACTCTGGTCGTTCCGTTATCGTTGTAGGTCCTAACTTAAAAATGTACCAATGTGGTTTACCAAAAGAAATGGCTCTTGAGTTATTCAAGCCGTTTGTAATGAAAGAGCTTGTTGCTCGTGGCTTAGCTCATAACATCAAGAGTGCCAAACGCAAAATTGAACGCGTTCAGTCTGAAGTATGGGACGTTTTAGAATCAGTTATTAAAGAACATCCAGTTCTTCTAAACCGTGCACCTACACTTCATAGACTTGGTATTCAAGCATTTGAACCAACTCTAGTAGAAGGTAGAGCAATTCGTCTTCATCCATTAGTATGTACAGCTTATAACGCAGACTTTGACGGTGACCAAATGGCGGTCCACGTGCCACTTTCTGCTGAAGCACAAGCTGAGGCACGCATTCTAATGCTAGCTGCCCAAAATATCTTAAACCCGAAAGACGGAAAACCAGTTGTTACGCCGTCTCAGGATATGGTATTAGGTAACTACTACTTAACAATGGAGCGTGTGGGCGCTGTTGGAGAAGGAATGACTTTCAAAGATTCAAATGAAGCCATTCTTGCGTACCAAAACGGTTATGTTCACCTTCATACACGCGTAGCTGTTCAAGCTAGTTCTTTAGACAACCAAACGTTCACTGAAGAACAAAGAAATCAGCTTCTTGTTACGACAGTAGGTAAGCTAGTATTCAATGAAATTCTGCCTGATTCGTTCCCTTACATCAACGAACCAACAAGATTCAATCTTGAAAACGAAACACCAAAGAAATATTTTGTTGATAAAGGTGCAAACGTACGTGAATATATTGAATCATTAGATGCTGTTGATCCATTCAATAAGAAGATTCTTGGAAATATTATTGCTGAGATCTTTAAACGTTTCAAAATTACGGAAACGTCTCGTATGTTAGACCGTATGAAAGATCTAGGCTTTAAATATTCTACAAAAGCCGGTATTACAGTCGGTGTAGCTGACATCGTAGTATTAGGTGAAAAACAAGAGATTCTTGAAGAAGCTCAACATAAAGTAGATAAAGTTCTAAAACAGTTCAAACGCGGTCTTATTACAGAAGAAGAACGTTATGAACGCGTAATCTCTATTTGGAGTGAAGCGAAAGACGTAATCCAAGGAAAACTAATGGCAACTCTTGACCGAAGTAACTCAATCTTTATGATGAGTGACTCTGGAGCCCGTGGTAACGCATCTAACTTTACGCAGCTTGCAGGTATGCGTGGATTGATGGCCAACCCATCTGGACGTATCATCGAGTTACCAATCAAATCTAGTTTCCGTGAAGGATTAACGGTATTAGAATACTTTATCTCGACACACGGAGCTCGTAAAGGTCTTGCCGATACAGCTCTTAAAACAGCCGATTCAGGTTACCTTACTCGTCGTCTTGTTGACGTTGCTCAAGATGTTATCGTTCGTGATGACGACTGTGGTACAGATCGTGGACTTCTTATCCGTTCTATTAAGGAAGGAACAGAAGAAATCGAGAGTCTTGAAGAGCGCTTAATTGGTCGTTATTCTAGAAAAACAATTAAGCATCCTGAAACAGGCGAAGTAATGGCTCGCGAAAACGATCTAATTACAGAAGATATGTCTAAAGCAATTGTTGAAGCAGGTATCGAAGAGGTATGGATCCGTTCTGCGTTCACTTGTAACACACGCCACGGCGTATGTAAAAAATGTTATGGTCGCAACTTAGCTACAGGTTCACAAGTTGAAGTTGGTGAAGCTGTTGGTATTATCGCTGCCCAGTCTATCGGGGAGCCTGGTACACAGTTAACAATGCGTACATTCCATACAGGTGGGGTTGCCGGAGACGATATCACTCAAGGTTTACCTCGTATCCAAGAGCTATTTGAAGCACGTAATCCTAAAGGTCAAGCGATGATTTCTGAAATTGACGGTACAGTAACAAACATCCGTGAAATCCGCGATCGCCAGCAGGAAATTACAATTCAAGGTAGCATTGAATCTAAAACATATACAGCACCATATAATGCTCGCTTAAAAGTAACTGACGGACAATATGTTCTTCAAGGTCAAGAACTAACAGAAGGTTCTGTAGACCCTAAAGAGTTACTAAAGGTGAAAGATCTTATGGCTGTTCAAGAATATCTATTAAAAGAAGTACAAAAAGTATACCGTATGCAAGGGGTAGAAATTGGAGATAAGCACGTTGAAGTTATGGTTCGCCAAATGCTTCGCAAAGTGCGCGTAATGGATTCTGGAGATACATCTGTTCTTCCTGGGTCATTACTTGATATTCACCAATTTACAGATGCCAACGAAAAAGTATTGCTTGAAGGCAAACGCCCTGCAACAGGTCATCCTGTGTTGCTTGGTATTACAAAAGCATCTCTTGAAACAGACTCATTCCTTTCTGCTGCATCGTTCCAAGAAACAACACGTGTTCTTACAGACGCAGCAATCAAAGGTAAACGTGATGAGCTTCTTGGCTTGAAAGAAAATGTTATCATCGGTAAGCTTGTACCAGCTGGTACAGGGATGACACGTTATCGTCAAACAACGCCAAAACCAGCTCAAGACGCTGAGTTTATTACTGTAGACTAATGTAATCATTCTTTCCTAAAGGGATGTCACAAAAAACTTACGAGATTTTGTTGACATCCCCTCGGGAGAATGATACTATACAAAAGGTGCTCCTATCAGTAACCTACTACTTTTATTTTATAGAAGTATGTTAGGCTCAGATATCATTGTAGGAACGAAGCAAACAGCTCTTGCTTTCCAAAGATGGTATAGTCAACGATATTGTAATCGCTACTTTAAAGATCTCTTTAAAGTTAGTAATTAGAAACAATGTCGCTCTTTTCTATGTTAACTCAGTGAAAAGTGAAGAAGACTTGTGGGCCCCATTGATGGAACAGCATCTGTTGCCATAATGTAGTGAAACGTTTTTGAAATGAAAATTTCAAGAACTTTGTTTTTACTTTTAAATGAACCACCTGGATGAGTGGGCTTGAAAAAAGATGAAAGGAGGAAAAACAATGCCTACAATTAACCAATTAGTACGTAAAGGTCGTACTAACAAAGTTCAAAAATCAGATTCTCCAGCATTAAACAAAGGTTACAACAGCTTCAAAAAAGCTCAAACTAACCTTTCTTCACCACAAAAACGTGGTGTTTGTACTCGTGTAGGTACAATGACACCGAAGAAACCGAACTCGGCTCTTCGTAAATATGCACGTGTTCGTTTAACAAACGGTATCGAGGTTACTGCTTACATTCCTGGTATCGGTCATAACTTACAAGAGCATAGCGTAGTGTTAATCCGTGGCGGTCGTGTAAAAGACTTACCAGGGGTACGTTACCACATCGTTCGTGGTGCGCTTGACACAGCTGGTGTTGATGGTCGTATGCAAGGCCGTTCTAAATACGGTACTAAACGTCCTAAAAAATAATTTAACTATAACTAAACCTCAGTGAAAGGAGGAACTATAATGCCTCGTAAAGGTCCTGTTGCAAAACGTGACGTATTACCAGATCCAATTTATAATTCTAAACTTGTAACTCGTTTAATCAATAAGGTTATGTTAGACGGTAAAAAAGGAAAAGCTGAAGCTATCCTTTATAACTCTTTCGACCTTATCAAAGAACGTTCAGGTAAAGATGCTATGGAAGTGTTCGATGAAGCACTTAAAAACATCATGCCTGTACTAGAAGTTAGAGCTCGTCGTGTAGGTGGTTCTAACTATCAAGTACCAGTTGAGGTTCGCCCAGAGCGTCGTACAACTTTAGGTCTTCGCTGGTTAGTGAACTATGCTCGTCTTCGTGGTGAAAAAACTATGGAAGAGCGTTTAGCTAACGAAATCTTAGATGCAGCTAACAACACTGGTGCTGCTGTTAAGAAGCGTGAAGATGTACACAAAATGGCAGAAGCTAACAAAGCATTTGCTCATTATCGTTGGTAAGATTTTTACTACTATAAAAACCATTCTTAAAAAAAGGAAGGAGAAGTACCAAGATGGCAAGAGAGTTCTCCTTAGAAAATACTCGTAATATTGGTATCATGGCACATATTGATGCCGGAAAAACAACAACTACCGAGCGTATCCTTTTTTACACTGGTCGTATCCACAAAATCGGTGAAACTCATGAAGGAGCTTCACAAATGGACTGGATGGAGCAGGAGCAAGAACGTGGTATCACGATCACTTCTGCTGCGACAACAGCTCAATGGAAAGGTAACCGTGTAAACATCATCGATACTCCAGGACACGTAGACTTCACTGTTGAAGTTGAACGTTCTCTTCGTGTACTTGATGGTGCGGTAGCTGTTCTTGATGCACAATCTGGAGTAGAGCCACAAACTGAAACAGTTTGGCGTCAGGCTACTACTTATGGAGTTCCACGTGTAGTATTCGTTAACAAAATGGATAAACTAGGTGCGGACTTCCTATATTCTGTAGGCACTTTAAAAGATCGTTTAGGTGCAAATGCGCATCCTATCCAACTTCCAATCGGTGCTGAAGATGCATTCGAAGGTATCATCGACTTAGTAGAAATGAAAGCTTATTTCTATGCAGATGACCTAGGTACTCGTACTGAAGACCGTGAGATCCCTGAAGAATACAAAGAGCAAGCTGATGAATATCGTGCTAGCCTTGTTGAAGCAGTTGCAGATCTTGACGAAGAGCTAATGATGAAGTATCTAGAAGGTGAAGAACTAACAACTGATGAATTAAAAGCTGCAATCCGTAAAGGAACTTGTGACGTTGAATTCTACCCAGTTATCTGTGGTTCTGCCTTCAAAAACAAAGGTGTTCAATTAATGCTTGATGCAGTAATCGACTACCTTCCAGCTCCAACTGATGTACCAGCAATCACAGGTACTGTGCCTGGTACTGAAGAAGAAGTAACACGTGAATCTTCTGATGAGGCGCCATTCTCAGCGCTTGCGTTCAAAGTTATGACAGACCCTTACGTTGGAAAACTAACTTTCTTCCGCGTATACTCTGGAACATTGAACTCAGGTTCTTACGTTAAGAACTCAACAAAAGATAAGCGTGAGCGTGTAGGTCGTATCCTACAAATGCACGCAAACCACCGTGAAGAAATCTCAACAGTTTACGCTGGAGATATCGCTGGTGCAGTAGGTCTTAAAGATACGTCAACTGGTGATACTCTATGTGACGAAAAGAATCTTGTTATTCTTGAGTCTATGGAATTCCCAGAACCAGTTATCCACGTAGCTATCGAGCCTAAATCAAAAGCTGACCAAGATAAAATGGGTACAGCTCTTGCTAAGCTTGCTGAGGAAGATCCAACATTCCGTACTCGTACTGATAATGAGACTGGTCAAACGATCATCTCTGGTATGGGTGAGCTTCACCTTGATATTCTTGTTGATCGTATGAAACGTGAATTCAAAGTAGAAGCTAACGTTGGTGCTCCACAAGTAGCTTATCGTGAAACTTTCCGCAGTTCTGCTCAAGTAGAAGGAAAATTCGTACGTCAGTCTGGTGGTCGTGGTCAATATGGTCACGTTTGGATCGAATTCTCACCAAACGAAGAAGGCGCTGGATTTGAATTTGAAAATGCAGTTGTCGGTGGGGTTGTACCTCGTGAGTACATTCCAGCAGTTCAAGCAGGTCTTGAAGACGCATTAGATAACGGTGTTGTTGCTGGATATCCTCTAATCGACATTAAAGCAAAACTTTACGATGGTTCTTACCATGATGTGGATTCAAACGAAATGGCGTTCAAAATTGCCGCTTCAATGGCACTTAAAAACGCTGCTTCAAAATGTAGTCCAGTAATTCTTGAACCTTTAATGAAGGTTGAAGTTGTTATCCCTGAAGAATATATGGGAGACATCATGGGTGATGTTACTTCTCGTCGTGGACGCGTTGAAGGTATGGAAGCTCGCGGACCAGCTCAAGTTGTACGTGCATTCGTACCTCTTGCTGAGATGTTTGGTTATGCAACTGCATTACGTTCAAACACTCAAGGTCGCGGAACTTACACAATGCACTTCGATCACTACGAAGAGATTCCAAAATCACTTGCTGAAGAAATCATCAAAAAAAATAAAGGTGAATAATTGATTTTCACGCTTTATTCAAGTATAACTACTTATGTAGGCTGTGAAAGTGGAGCATCCTCCCTTTCACGGCATTCCATATGAAAAAATAGATCTTATATACTTAAGGAGGATTTTAGAATGGGTAAAGAAAAATTCGACCGTTCCAAAACACATGCTAATATCGGCACAATTGGTCACGTTGACCATGGTAAAACAACTCTAACTGCTGCTATTTCTACAGTACTTCATAAGAAATCTGGTACTGGTACTGCAATGGCATACGATCAAATCGACGGTGCTCCAGAAGAGCGCGAACGTGGAATCACAATCTCAACTGCACACGTTGAGTATGAAACTGATTCTCGTCACTATGCACACGTTGACTGCCCAGGACATGCTGACTATGTTAAAAACATGATCACTGGTGCTGCACAAATGGACGGAGCTATCCTAGTAGTATCTGCTGCTGATGGCCCAATGCCACAAACTCGTGAGCATATCCTTCTTTCTCGTAACGTAGGTGTACCATACATCGTTGTATTCTTAAACAAATGTGACATGGTAGACGACGAAGAGCTTCTTGAATTAGTAGAAATGGAAGTACGTGACCTTCTTTCTGAATACGACTTCCCTGGTGACGATGTACCAGTAATCAAAGGTTCAGCTCTTAGAGCTCTTGAAGGAGACGCTGACTACGAAGCTAAAATCTTCGAACTTATGGATGCTGTTGATAGCTACATCCCAACTCCAGAGCGTGACACTGACAAACCATTCATGATGCCAGTTGAGGACGTATTCTCAATCACTGGTCGTGGTACAGTTGCTACTGGACGTGTTGAGCGTGGACAAGTTAAAGTCGGTGACGAAGTTGAAATCATCGGTCTTCAAGAAGAAAACAAAAAGACTACAGTTACAGGTGTAGAAATGTTCCGTAAGCTTCTTGACTATGCTGAAGCTGGAGATAACATTGGTGCTCTTCTTCGTGGGGTTGCTCGTGAAGATATCCAACGTGGTCAAGTACTTGCTAAACCAGGTACTATCACTCCACACAAAAAGTTCAAATCAGAAGTTTATGTTCTTTCTAAAGACGAAGGTGGACGTCATACTCCATTCTTCTCTAACTACCGTCCTCAGTTCTACTTCCGTACAACTGACGTAACTGGTATCGTTGTTCTTCCAGAAGGCGTAGAAATGGTTATGCCTGGAGACAACACTGAAATGACTGTTGAGCTTATCTCAACAATCGCGATCGAAGAAGGTACTCGCTTCTCTATCCGTGAAGGCGGACGCACTGTTGGATCAGGCGTTGTTTCAACAATCATCGAGTAATCGATAATATAAAAAGACGAGCTTTAGAGCTCGTCTTTTTTTTATGTTTATACCTTGTTTCTACTATATAAATAGAAGAAAACTAATTTTACAGGTAATTCCTTTTATATTTCTTCTTTCATTACTTGAATTGATAGGCTAACGTATGTATAATAGAAAAAGTGTAAGAGACCGAAAACATATAAAAAAAGTCTTGCAATGCAGGTGTTTTTTCTATATAATAGCTAATGTTGGTCTTTCAATGCGATGATGTAGGAGGTTGCTGACACACCCGGCCGCTTTGCCACGGCGAGTGGTGAGGAAATTCCTACGGAGAATGTCTATTTATGAAAATAGGCGAAAAAGGAGGGAAAATAATGGCAAAAGAAAAGATTCGTATTCGTTTAAAAGCTTATGATCACAGAATTTTAGATCAATCTGCTGAGAAGATTGTTGAAACTGCAAAGCGTTCTGGTGCTAATGTATCAGGTCCAATCCCACTTCCAACTGAGAAGTCTGTTTACACAATCTTACGTGCGGTGCACAAATACAAAGATTCTCGTGAGCAATTCGAGATGCGTACACACAAGCGTCTAATCGATATCGTGAACCCAACTCCACAAACAGTTGATTCACTAATGCGTCTAGACTTACCATCAGGTGTGGATATTGAAATTAAACTTTAATAAATAAAACCCAACAATTACAGGAGGTGTGACAAATGACCAAAGGAATCTTAGGAAAGAAAATCGGTATGACACAAGTATTTGCTGAAAATGGTGAGCTTATCCCAGTAACAGTAATCGAAGCTGCTCCAAACGTAGTAGTTCAAAAGAGAACTGTAGAAACTGACGGATATGAAGCTATCCAATTAGGTTTTGATGATCTACGCGAAAAGCTAGCTAACAAACCTAAAAAAGGCCATTTCGAAAAAGCTAATACTGCTCCTAAGCGCTACACTCGTGAACTTCGCGACGTGAACGTGGAGGAATACGAAGTTGGTCAGGAAGTCAAAGTTGATATTTTTGCAGAAGGTGACGTAATTGATGTGACAGGTACGTCTAAAGGGAAAGGTTTCCAAGGTGCTATCAAGCGTCATAACCAATCTCGCGGACCTATGTCTCATGGTTCCCACTATCACCGTAGCCCAGGTTCAATGGGTCCAGTTGATCCGAACCGCGTTATGAAAGGTAAAGCATTACCTGGACAAATGGGTGGCGAACGCGTTACTGTACAAAACTTATCAATCGTGAAAGTTGATACAGAGCGTAATCTTCTTTTAGTAAAAGGTAATGTACCTGGATCTAAAAAATCACTAGTAGTAGTGAAAAGCGGAGTTAAAGTAAAATAAAACACTCTTCTAGGAAAGGAGGAATAACCAATGCCAACAGTAGCATTGTTTAACCAAGGCGGCGAAAACTTAGGTAACATTGACTTAAACGAAGCCGTTTTTGGAATCGAACCAAACGAAAGTGTACTATTTGACGCGATCTTAATGCAGCGTTCTGCAACTCGTCAAGGTACTCATAAAGTTAAAAACCGTTCTGAAGTAAGAGGCGGTGGCCGTAAACCATGGCGTCAAAAAGGTACTGGTCGTGCTCGTCAAGGATCAATCCGTTCTCCACAATGGAGAGGCGGTGGGGTTGTATTTGGTCCTACTCCACGTAGCTACAGCTACAAGTTACCTAAAAAAGTACGTCGTCTAGCAATCAAATCTGCTCTTTCTTCTAAAGTACAAAGCAATGATTTTGTAGTATTAGAAGATTTAGCATTACAAGCACCAAAAACTAAAGACATGGTAACAGTTCTTTCTAACTTATCTGTAGATAGCAAAACGCTTATCGTTACAGCTGATGTGAACGAGAACGTTACTCTTTCTGCTCGCAACATCCCTGGTGTTAACGTTATTACTGCTTCAAGCGTAAACGTTCTAGACCTAGTTAGCGCAGAAAAAGTTGTCTTCACTAAAGGTGCGGTTCAAAAAGTAGAGGAGGTGCTTGCATAATGAAAACTTCTCGTGATATTATTAAGCGCCCCGTCATTACTGAACGTTCAACAGACGTAATGGCTGATCGTAAATATACTTTTGAAGTAGATGTTCGTGCTAACAAAACAGCTGTTAAAGATGCTGTTGAAGAAATTTTCGACGTAAAAGTTGAAAAAGTGAACATCATGAACTATAAAGGTAAGTCTAAGCGCGTAGGTCGCTATACAGGTCTTACTAACCGTCGTCGTAAAGCAGTTGTTACTTTGACAGCTGATAGCAAAGAAATCGAATTATTCGAAGCATAAGTCTTATAAAGAAGGAGGGAAATTCACATGGCGATTAAAAAGTTTAAACCAACCACAAATGGTCGTCGCGGCATGTCAGGTTCTGATTTCGCTGAGATCACTACTGACAAGCCAGAGAAATCGTTACTTGCGCCTTTAAATAAAAAAGGTGGACGTAACAACCAAGGTAAACTGACAGTTCGTCACCAAGGTGGTGGACACAAACGTCAATACCGCATCATCGACTTCAAACGTGACAAAGATGGAATACCAGGACGCGTTGCTACTATCGAGTATGATCCAAACCGTTCGGCTAACATCGCACTTATCGTTTATGCAGATGGTGAAAAACGTTACATTCTTGCTCCTAAGAACTTAACAGTAGGTACAGAAGTTATGACTGGACCTGAAGCAGATATTAAAGTAGGTAACGCATTACCACTTCAAAATATCCCAGTAGGTACTGTAATTCATAACATCGAGCTTAAACCTGGTAAAGGTGGTCAGCTTGTACGTTCTGCAGGTACTTCTGCTCAAGTACTTGGTAAAGAAGGTAAATACGTACTTGTTCGTTTGAATTCTGGTGAAGTTCGCATGATTCTTGCTACTTGCCGTGCTACAATCGGTCAAGTTGGTAACGAACAACATGAACTTATCAACATCGGTAAAGCTGGTCGTTCTCGCTGGTTAGGTAAGCGCCCAACTGTTCGTGGTTCTGTAATGAACCCTAACGATCACCCACACGGTGGTGGTGAAGGTCGCGCACCAATCGGACGTAAATCACCAATGTCACCATGGGGTAAACCAACTCTTGGTTACAAAACTCGTAAGAAGAACAACAAGTCTGATAAATTCATCGTTCGTCGTCGTAAAAAATAACGGGATTGAGCTACGGTTCAAAAGAACCGTAGGGCAATCACGAAGGGAGGTTCATTTATGGGTCGCAGTTTGAAAAAAGGACCTTTTGTGGATGATCATTTAATGAACAAAATCGAAAAATTGAATGAAGCTGATAAGAAACAAGTTGTTAAAACTTGGTCTCGTCGTTCAACAATTTTCCCACAATTCATGGGTCATACGATTGCTGTATATGACGGTCGTAAGCATGTACCTGTTTACGTTACTGAAGACATGGTAGGACATAAGCTTGGTGAATTTGCACCAACACGTACTTATAAAGGCCATGGTAATGACGATAAGAAAACAAGACGCTAATTAAGAGAGGAGGCATTCAAATGCAAGCTAAAGCTGTTGCAAAGACAGTTCGTATTGCGCCTCGTAAAGTTCGCTTAGTCGTAGATTTAATTCGAGGAAAGCAAGTAGGAGAAGCTGTAGCGATTTTAAAACTTACGCCAAAAGCTGCTTCCCCAGTTGTGGAAAAAGTATTAAACTCTGCTATCGCAAATGCAGAACACAATTATGAAATGGATGCAAACAACTTAGTTGTTTCAGAAGTGTTCGTAGACGAAGGTCCAACACTTAAACGTTTCCGCCCACGTGCTATGGGACGTGCAAGCCAAATCAACAAACGCACTAGCCACATCACAGTTGTGGTATCAGAAAAGAAGGAGGGATAATCGATGGGTCAAAAAGTGAATCCAATTGGTTTGCGTATCGGCGTCATTCGTGACTGGGAGTCAAAATGGTACGCTGAGAAAGACTACGCAAATTTATTACATGAAGATTTAAAAGTTCGTGAATACATCAGCAAACGCTTAAGTGACGCTTCTGTTTCTAAAGTAGAAATCGAACGTGCTGCTAACCGTTTGAATATCACGATCCACACTGCAAAACCTGGTATGGTAATTGGTAAGGGTGGTACTGAAGTTGAAGCACTTCGTAAAGCTCTTAACCAACTAACAGGCAAACGTGTACACATTAACATCCTTGAAGTGAAAAGAGCAGATATCGATGCTAAACTTGTAGCAGAAAACATCGCTCGTCAACTTGAAAATCGTGTGTCATTCCGTCGTGCTCAAAAGCAAGCTATCCAACGTACTATGCGTGCGGGTGCTAAAGGGATCAAGACAATGACATCTGGTCGTTTAGGCGGAGCAGACATTGCTCGTGCTGAATACTACAGTGAAGGTACAGTTCCTCTTCATACTCTTCGCGCTGATATTGACTATGGTACAGCTGAAGCTGATACAACTTACGGTAAAATCGGTGTAAAAGTATGGATTTATCGTGGAGAGGTCCTTCCTACTAAGAAGAACTCTAAGGAAGGAGGAAAATAATTATGTTATTGCCAAAACGTGTTAAATATCGTCGTGAACATCGTGGTCGCATGAAAGGTCGTGCAAAAGGTGGTACGGAAGTTGCATTTGGTGAATATGGTTTACAAGCTTTAGAAAATTCTTGGATTACTAACCGTCAGATCGAAGCTGCTCGTATCGCAATGACTCGTTACATGAAGCGTGGCGGTAAAGTATGGATTAAAATCTTCCCTTCTAAACCTTACACTGCAAAACCTCTAGAGGTCCGCATGGGTTCCGGTAAAGGTGCTCCAGAGGGCTGGGTAGCAGTTGTAAAACCTGGAAAGATTATGTTTGAAATCGCAGGTGTAAGTGAAGAGGTTGCTCGTGAAGCACTTCGTCTTGCTGCACACAAACTACCTATCAAATGTAAGTTTGTAAAACGTGAAGAAATTGGTGGTGACTCAAATGAAGGTTAATGAAATCCGTGATCTAACCACTGCTGAAATTGAACAAAAAGTTAAGTCTTTAAAAGAAGAATTGTTCAACCTTCGTTTTCAATTAGCGACTGGACAATTAGAAAATACTGCACGTATTCCTGAAGTACGTAAGTCAATTGCTCGTATGAAGACTGTAATCCGTGCAAGAGAGATTGCTGCTAGTAAATAATTAAGTCTGAAGGGAGGCTTTCAGAATGAGTGAACGTAACCAACGTAAAGTTTACACTGGACGTGTTGTTTCTGACAAAATGGATAAAACAATCACAGTTCTAGTTGAAACTTACAAAACTGATTCACTTTACGGTAAACGCGTAAAGTATTCTAAGAAACTTAAAGCACATGATGAAAATAACCAAGCAAAAGCTGGCGATATCGTGCGTATTATGGAAACTCGTCCGCTTTCAGCTACAAAACGTTTCCGTCTAGTTGACGTCGTTGAAGAAGCTGTAATTATCTAATGATCGGATAGTGAGGATTGATCCGAAGGGAGGTAAAACTAGATGATTCAACAAGAATCTCGTTTAAAAGTTGCTGACAACTCTGGTGCTCGTGAAGTTTTAACAATCAAAGTTTTAGGTGGATCTGGTCGCAAAACAGCTAACATCGGTGATGTTATCGTTGTTACGGTGAAACAAGCAACACCTGGTGGCGTTGTTAAAAAAGGTGATGTCGTTAAAGCTGTAGTAGTTCGTACTAAACGTGGTGTTCGTCGTAAAGATGGTTCATACATCCGTTTCGACGAAAATGCTTGCGTAATTATCCGTGACGATAAGAGCCCGCGTGGTACTCGTATCTTCGGACCAGTTGCACGTGAACTACGTGACAACAGCTTCATGAAGATTGTGTCCCTTGCTCCAGAAGTTCTTTAATAAATGATAAAATGATGGTCCTTAAGGAGGTGCGAAAAGATGCATGTCAAAAAAGGTGACAAAGTAGTGGTTATCTCTGGTAAGGATAAAGGCAAACAAGGCGTAGTTCTTACTGCTTATCCTAAAAAAGACCGTGTGATTGTTGAAGGTGTGAATATCGTTAAGAAACATTCAAAACCATCTCAATTAAATCCACAAGGTGGAATCAACAGCCAGGAAGCACCTATCCATGTATCCAACGTAATGCTGTTAGATCCTAAAACTGGCGAACCAACACGTGTTGGTTACAAAGTTGAAGATGGCAAAAAGGTACGTGTAGCAAAAAAATCTGGTGAAACTTTAGATAAATAATATTAGTCAGTGAAAGGAGGTACTCATTGATGAACCGCCTGAAAGAAAAATTTCAGAAAGAAATCACTCCTTCTCTAGTAGAGAAGTTCAATTATACATCTGTAATGCAAGTTCCTAAACTTGAAAAGATCGTAGTAAACATGGGAATTGGTGAAGCTGTACAAAATGCTAAAGCATTAGACAGCGCTGTTGAAGAGTTAACAGCTCTTACAGGTCAAAAACCACTAGTTACTCGTGCTAAGAAATCAATCGCTACTTTCCGTCTACGTGAAGGTATGCCAATTGGTGCAAAAGTTACACTACGTGGAGAGCGTATGTATGAGTTCTTTGATAAATTGATCTCTGTATCTCTTCCTCGTGTACGTGACTTCCGTGGAGTTTCTAAAAAATCATTTGATGGTCGCGGAAACTACACTCTAGGTATTAAAGAACAATTAATCTTCCCGGAGATTGATTATGATAAAGTAAACAAAGTACGTGGTATGGATATCGTAATTGTTACAACTGCAAACACAGACGAAGAGTCTCGTGAGCTATTAACTCAATTCGGAATGCCATTCCAGAAATAATTCTGGCCAACGTTAAGCAGAGGAGGCGAAATTGTGGCTAAAAAATCAATGATTGCGAAACAAAAGCGTCAGCCGAAGTTTGAAGTTCAAGCGTACACTCGTTGTGAGCGCTGCGGACGTCCACACTCTGTAATCCGCAAATTTAAGCTTTGCCGTATTTGTTTCCGTGAACTTGCTTATAAAGGTCAAATTCCTGGTGTTAAAAAAGCTAGCTGGTAAAACCCAAGCATGGGAAGGAGGTAAAAAATATGGTTATGACTGATCCAATTGCAGATCTTCTAACTCGTATTCGTAACGCGAACATGGTTCGTCATGAAAAACTTGAAGTACCTGCTTCTAACTTAAAGAAGCAAGTTGCAGAAATTCTTAAACGTGAAGGTTTCGTTCGCGATGTAGAATATATCGAGGACAACAAACAAGGTATCATCCGTATCTTCTTAAAATACGGTTCAAACAACGAGCGTGTAATTACAGGACTTAAACGTATTAGTAAACCTGGTCTTCGCGTTTATGCAAAAGCTGACGAAGTACCACGTGTACTAAACGGTCTAGGTATTGCAATCGTTTCTACTTCACAAGGTGTATTAAGCGACAAAGAAGCTCGCCAAAAACAAACTGGTGGAGAAGTATTAGCATACGTTTGGTAATTAATTTATAAAGCGATCGGAGGTGTAACGTATGTCACGTGTCGGTAAAAAAGTCTTAGAAATTCCGTCTGGTGTTACAGTAACAAACAACAACAATACTGTAACTGTAAAAGGTCCTAAAGGTGAATTAACTCATACATTCAACCCGGACATCACTATCAACGTGGAAGACAACATCCTTACTGTAAGTCGTCCAAGTGACCACAAAGAACACCGTGCCCTTCATGGTACAACTCGTAGCCTTTTAGGTAACATGGTTGAGGGTGTTACTAACGGCTTCCAAAAAGGTCTTGAACTAGTTGGGGTAGGTTACCGTGCTCAAAAGTCTGGTAACAAACTTATCCTTAACGTTGGTTACTCTCATCCAGTTGAAATCGAGCCTGAGCAAGGACTTGAAGTTGAGGTTCCATCTCAAACTAAAGTTATTGTTAAAGGTATTAGCAAAGAACGCGTTGGTGCTTTAGCAGCTAACATTCGTGCGGTTCGTTCACCTGAGCCTTACAAAGGTAAAGGAATTCGCTACGAAGGCGAATATGTACGTCGTAAAGAAGGTAAAACTGCTAAGTAATAATGCAGTTCGTTCTAGTTAAAGGAAAGGAGTGACTAAGATGATCACTAAAGCTGATAAGAATAAAGTACGTAAGAAAAGACATACTCGTGTTCGTTCAAAATTATTCGGTACAGCTACTCGCCCACGTTTAAATGTGTATCGTTCAAATCAACACATTTATGCACAAGTGATTGATGATTTAAACGCAGTAACACTTGCTAGCGCATCTACTCTAGATAAAGACTTATCTGTTGAAGCTGGTAGCAATGTAGACGCTGCTACAAAAGTCGGTGAACTAGTTGCAAAACGCGCAGTTGAAAAAGGCGTGAAAGAAGTTGTTTTTGATCGTGGCGGATATCTATATCATGGTCGTGTGAAAGCTCTAGCTGACGCAGCTCGCGAAGCTGGACTACAATTTTAACCGTAAAAGGAGGGAAAATGATGCGTCGTATTGATCCAAGCAAATTAGAACTTGAAGAGCGTGTGGTTACGGTTAACCGCGTAGCGAAAGTTGTAAAAGGTGGACGTCGTTTCCGCTTTGCTGCATTAGTAGTTGTTGGTGACAAAAATGGTCACGTTGGTTTCGGTACTGGTAAAGCTCAAGAGGTACCAGATGCGATCCGTAAAGCAATCGAAGATGCTAAGAAAAACCTTATTACTGTTCCAACAGTAGGAACAACTATTCCTCACGAAATTCTAGGCCAATTTGGTGCAGGTCGCATCTTCTTAAAACCAGCATCTGAAGGTACTGGAGTTATTGCAGGTGGACCAGTCCGTGCGGTACTTGAATTAGCAGGTGTAGGTGATATCTTATCTAAATCTCTAGGATCTAACACACCAATCAACATGGTTCGTGCTACAATCCAAGGTTTAAGTGAACTAAAACGTGCTGAAGAAGTAGCTAAGCTACGTGGCAAATCTGTCGAAGAACTGTTAGGATAAGGAGGGAAACAAAATGGCAAACAAATTAGCGATTACCCTCACTCGCAGCGTAATTGGTCGCCCAGAAAACCAACGTGTAACAGTCAAAACGTTAGGTCTTCGTAAAATGCATCAAACTGTGGTTCACGAAGACAACGCAGCGATTCGTGGTATGATCAACAAAGTTGCTCACCTTGTTACAGTTAAAGAACAATAATAGAATTGTAATCAAAAGGAGGTGTCTCCATGAAACTTCATGAGCTAAAACCAGCAGAAGGTTCTCGTAAAGAACGTAACCGTGTAGGTCGTGGTATGGCTAGTGGTAACGGAAAAACTTCAGGACGTGGACACAAAGGTCAACGCGCTCGTTCAGGCGGTGGCGTACGTATCGGTTTTGAAGGTGGTCAGAACCCACTATACCGTCGTTTACCAAAACGCGGTTTCACAAACATTAACCGTAAAGAGTTTACGGTTGTTAACCTTGAAACATTAAATCGTTTCGAAGATGGAACAGAGGTAACTCCGGAACTTCTTCTTGAAACTGGTGTTATCAGCAAAGTTAGAGCTGGCGTGAAAATTCTTGGCAATGGCGAAGTAAGCAAAAAGCTAACTGTTAAAGCTAACAAATTTTCTGCTTCTGCAAAAGAGGCTATCGAAGCTGCAGGCGGTAAAACTGAGGTGATTTAATGTTTCAGACAATCTCCAATTTGATGCGCGTAGGTGAAATTAGAAATAAAATTCTTTTCACCTTGCTAATGCTTGTAATTTTTCGACTCGGAACTTTCATTCCAGTTCCGAACGTGAATACTGATGTTTTGAAAGTGCAAGATCAGCTAAATGTATTTGGAGTACTAAATACATTTGGCGGTGGTGCACTTCAAAATTTCTCTATTTTAGCAATGGGTATTATGCCATACATCACAGCATCCATCATCGTACAGCTGTTGCAGATGGATGTTGTTCCTAAGTTTACAGAGTGGTCAAAACAAGGTGAAGTTGGACGTCGTAAATTAGCTCAATTTACTCGTTACTTAACAATTGTTTTAGGTCTTGTTCAAGCTGTTGGGATGTCCATCGGCTTTAACAATATGGCTCAAGGCCAACTCATTCAAAACCCTGGAGCAATGACATATGCTGTTATTGCGATCATTTTGACTGCAGGAACAGCCTTTTTAATGTGGCTTGGTGAGCAGATCACAGCAAAAGGCGTTGGTAATGGAGTTTCTATTATCATTTTTGCAGGTATGGTAGCTGGTATTCCAAATACATTGAACCAAATTTATGCGCAGCAATTTGAAGATGTTGGCGATCAGCTTTTCTTGCGTATTGCAACAATGGTATTACTAGCAGTAGTCGTATTGGCTATCATTGTGGGAGTTATCTTCTTCCAACAAGCGCTTCGTAAAATTCCGATTCAATATGCAAAACGTCTAGCTGGCCGTAATCAAGTGGGAGGACAATCAACGCATTTACCGTTAAAGGTTAACGCGGCGGGTGTTATTCCAGTTATTTTTGCGGTTTCATTTATCATTACGCCACCAACGATTGCATCGTTTTTCGGCTCAAATGATGTAACAGAATGGATTCAAAAAACATTTGATTATACACAGCCTATTGGCATGAGCGTTTACGTAGCCCTAATTGTAGCATTTACTTACTTCTACACTTTTGTTCAAGTAAACCCAGAACAAGTGGCAGAGAACTTACAAAAGCAAGGCGGTTATATTCCAGGCATTCGTCCAGGAAAGAACACGCAAGAATTTATTACAAAGGTGTTGTATCGCTTAACAATAGTTGGTGCACTTTTCCTTTCAATAATTGCGATTTTACCAACCCTGTTTATTAAGTTTGCTGACTTACCTTCTTCTGCTCAAATTGGTGGTACTGGATTGTTGATCATTGTCGGGGTTGCCCTTGAAACAATGAAACAACTAGAAAGTCAGCTCGTTAAACGTCATTACAAAGGCTTTATTAAATAAAAAGAGTTGTAAAACTCTTATATAGAGAAGAGACTGAGGGGGAAAGTCAATGAACTTAGTATTAATGGGTCTTCCTGGAGCTGGGAAAGGCACACAAGCTGAACAAATGGTCGAATACTATAACATCCCTCATATCTCAACAGGAGATATGTTCCGAGCAGCGATCAAAGAAGGAACAGACTTAGGAGTAAAAGCAAAACAGTTCATGGATAAAGGTGAGCTAGTACCTGATGAAGTTACAATCGGTATTGTACGCGAGCGTTTAGCTAAGGACGATTGCAAAGAAGGCTTCTTACTTGATGGGTTTCCAAGAACTGTAGCGCAAGCTGAAGCTCTTGAAAACATTCTAGAAGAATTAAAACGTCCACTTGACTATGTAATTAACATTGATGTGGATCAGGATATTCTAATGGAACGTCTAACAGGTCGTCGTATTTGCAAAAATTGTGGAGCAACTTACCACCTAGTGTTCAATCCACCAAGTCAAGAGGGTACTTGCGACAAATGTGGTGGAGATCTTTATCAACGTGAGGATGACAATCCTGAAACAGTATCAAACCGACTCGCTGTCAATGTTAAGCAATCTCAGCCACTTCTTGATTTTTACAATCAAAAAGGCTACTTGCGCAACATTAAAGGTGACCAAGATATTACTAAAGTCTTTGAAGACATTCGTGCATTGCTCGGAGGCGCAAGCAAATGATTATTTGCAAAACGCCACGTGAACTTGAAATCATGCGTGAAGCTGGACGGATTGTTGCGTTAACGCATCAGGAACTGCAAAAACATATCAAACCTGGTATTACTACTAAGGAATTGGATAGAATTGCAGAGAAGATTATTCGCCAGCATGATGCAGAACCTTCTTTTAAAGGTTATAATGGTTTTACAGGCAGCATATGTGCTTCTGTTAACGAAGAACTTGTTCACGGTATTCCTGGTGACCGCAAGCTAAATGATGGAGACATCATCAGCATTGATATCGGTGCATATTATAACGGGTATCATGGTGATTCAGCTTGGACATATGCAGTAGGTTCTGTTTCTGAGGAAGCAGAAAAGTTGTTAAAGGTGACTGAAGAGTCTCTTTACAAAGGATTAGAAAAAGCGATGCCTGGTGATCGCTTATCAAATATTTCTCATGCTATTCAAACATATGTTGAAGAACATGGTTTATCTGTTGTTCGAGAATATGTTGGGCATGGAGTGGGGCAAGACTTACATGAAGATCCACAGATCCCTCATTATGGTCCCCCAAACAAAGGTCCTCGATTAAGACCCGGTATGGTGCTTGCAATTGAACCTATGGTGAATGCTGGAAGCCGTTATGTGAAAACATTGGCTGATGGTTGGACTGTAGTTACACAGGACAAAAAGTACTGTGCACATTTTGAGCATACTATCGCAATTGTTGAGGATGGATATGAAATACTGACCAAGCTTTGAATATAGAACAGGTCTCTATCGTTAACCCTAGACAGTTGTAGTCATAGTCAACAAGATTGTTAGTCCATGTTGTCTGATTCGTTACAAAAATGGCAAAGCTGTACGTGAAAACGTAGTTTGCCTTGTATTGGATGATTACGTTTCTCCGAATGTTCAGAACAGGTTAGTAAATTTTGTTACATTAGAATAACTGCCTTGTTGCTGGGGCAAAGAAAGGAGAGCAATTGTATGGCGAAAGACGATGTAATTGAAGTAGAAGGTACCGTGATTGAGACTTTACCAAATGCAATGTTCAAGGTAGAATTAGAAAATGGTCATACAGTGCTAGCTCATGTTTCTGGTAAAATTCGCATGCATTTCATTCGTATTTTACCTGGTGATAAAGTTACTGTTGAGCTATCACCATATGATCTAACTCGTGGAAGAATCACGTATCGTTTCAAATAAACTATGCACTCCGTATTACTAAGGAGGTAATAACACATGAAAGTAAGACCATCAGTCAAACCAATCTGCGAAAAATGTAAAGTTATCCGCAGAAAAGGAAAAGTAATGGTTATTTGTGAAAATCCAAAGCATAAACAAAAACAAGGCTAATTCTCAAGGAGGTGCACTTTTTTTATGGCACGTATTGCAGGTGTAGATATCCCTCGTGATAAGCGCGTAGTTATCTCAATGACTTACGTTTTCGGAATCGGTAAAGTAACAGCTCAAAAAATCTTAGCTGAAGCTGGCGTTTCTGAAGATACTCGCGTTCGCGATCTAACAGAAGATGAATTAAATAAAATTCGTGAAATTGTTGACGGATATAAAGTAGAAGGAGATCTTCGTCGTGAAGTTTCTCTAAATATCAAACGTCTAATCGAAATTGGTTCTTACCGTGGTCTTCGCCACCGTCGTAGCTTACCAGTTCGTGGTCAACATACTAAAAACAATGCTCGTACACGTAAAGGTCCACGTCGTACAGTAGCTAACAAAAAGAAATAATAAGTAAGGGAGGTTATCCAACATGGCTCGTAAAACAAACACTCGTAAACGTCGTGTGAAAAAGAATATTGAGTCAGGTATCGCTCACATTCGTTCAACTTTCAACAATACGATTGTAACGATCACTGATATGCAAGGTAATGCGATTTCTTGGTCTAGTGCTGGTGCACTTGGATTCCGTGGATCTCGTAAATCTACTCCATTCGCTGCACAAATGGCTGCTGAAACAGCTGCTAAAACAGGTATGGAAAATGGTTTAAAAACATTAGAGGTTACAGTTAAAGGCCCTGGTGCTGGTCGTGAAGCAGCTATCCGTGCTCTTCAAGCAGCAGGACTTGAAGTAACAGCGATTAAAGATGTTACACCAGTACCTCATAATGGATGCCGTCCGCCAAAACGTCGTCGTGTATAATTAATTCATCTGTATATATTTCATTTTATCGTCTATAATGGGATATGATACAGATTTTTTTCCGGTCAAATGTTGTGCACATTCGGGAACTGTCTAAGAGGGAATTTCGGTTAGATCATTTAGGATCTAAATGATCTAACTGGGGTTTCGACGTTTTGAAGGAGGG
>NZ_FOXX01000006.1 GCF_900115845.1 Priestia endophytica DSM 13796
TTACCTGTAGGTTTACGTTTCAATTCGGACACATCCTCTCAAAAATAATTGTAAGGACTTAATAAAATTGTGTCCATGAAACTATACTAACTCCAGTATAGACGCAAAAATTAACGAGGTTTATTTACAATGCTTTAAAACAATATAGCTTAATAATTATTACAAATTACACAAGGTTTCTTACTTAGTTTATAGTGAGAAACCTTTTTGTTTTTAAAAATGTAAAATTGTAATTATATTTCCAATTATAAAATAATAGAAATTTCATATAGCATATATTAACTGATAAACCATCTTTCTTTTAGTCATAAACTAAATGCATGGGAATAGGTATCTCCATTAAGGAATATATTTATTTTAGAACTCATTAATAAATATTCTCGTTATTAATAACAAAATCGATGTTTATTCTAACTGTTAATTAGCTCTATTGTGAGAAGAGCTAATTAAAGTAAACAAATTTTATTGATATATTAAGAATGGGTAGCTGTTAACCCTCTATCAGTCCAAAAGGCCTTATTTCCTAAAGGTCATAGAGGAAATTTACAGAGAATGTTTGTATAGCTAATATAATCTTAAAAGTATTATGGAGTAAAATTAAAGCAGTTAATAAAAGTTCCCCATTCTTAGCAATTGGTTTAGGAATTGAGTCTATTCACAGAGGTTTCAACGTCTATTTCATAACTATGGGTGAGCTTATTCATCTTTTAAAAACGGAAGAATTTCTAAATAAATCAAAAGTGCAGCTAAAGCGATTAAGAGGCGCGGATCTGGTCATTATTGATGATTCGATGTATATGGCAATGGATCAACGAGAAGCAAATTTGTTTTTTCATTTAATTAATCATTTGTATGAACGAAGTTCCATCATTCTCACATCCAATAAAAGCCCTGAACAGTGGGGGGGAATTAATGGGAGACCAAGGAATTACCACTGCAATTTTAGATCGTTTACTTCATCGTGTAGAAGTAATTCATATGGATGGAGATAGTTATCGAATGAAACATCGAAAAAGTGTATTTTCAGCAGAAGTGTAAAAAACAAATAAGCAAAAAGTGTAAAATTCGACTTGCCGTCTACATAAATATTATTTGAGGTGATGCTATTGGATTCCAAGGATAAAAGAAAACAGAATATACAAAGTGAGAATAATATAATTAGAGAGAGACTAGATGCAAGTTTCAATCAGTTGAATAGTCATTATATTAATGTGAAATACCCCCCATCTTCATTGCCTAGTGCAAAAGGAGATGGTATTGTAGATGATACTGTAGCTTTGCAAAAGATTATTGACTATGCTTGTGAGAAGAGAATAGGAAAAGTATACCTTCCAGCAGGAACATATATAATTACGAAACCATTGTATATCTGGGGACATTTTAATAAAGAAAATACTCCTATCTGGTTGTATGGTGATTCTACTACAGGTACGGTGATTAAAAAAAGTACAAAGGGAACTACTAATGATGGAAGTAACTTAGCAAATGTAGACTCTATTCTCATTTTAACAAATAGAGATAAAAGTATTAATAGGGATACAACAGGACAAATGATTAGTAACATCTGGTTGTATGGGGTGATTTCTGATCAAACAAGAGTAGATTATGCAATTTATGCAAAAACAAATGTAGCCTATTCTCAATTAAACAACATACTTATTCATACTGATAATGGTATTCGATTTGAAAACAACTATTGGCAGAATCAAGTAAAGAATATTGTTATGTATATCAAAAAGAAAGGTTTTAGTATGAATGCAACTGGTACGAGTAATTATCTTGAGAAAATAGCAGTTTACGGAGCTACGCAGATAGCATATGAATTAAAGGGGAGTTATTCTTCTGCTGCAAGCTTGGTAGCTCAATGGACGACAGGAACAGTTTATGATATTTCTTGGGGAGATTGGCAAATAAGTGGGGTTGGGGAAGAAGATACAACAGGTAGTCCTATTTTAAGGACACGAGAATCTACTGTTACTTTATCAGGTGTTACTTTCTTTGGTAATGGATCATCAAACTCTGTTGTTTTATCAGCAGGTAATAACTCTGTAATTACAATACAAGGAGGAACTATTGGTAGACAGAATAAGAGTTTGGGTAAATTATATGAAACAAAAGTAAACTCAACGATTGTCTTGAATAATGTAAATATAAAAGATACGTATGCCCTAAATCCTATGAATGGTAATAATAGATCTTCTGTGACTATAAAAAATGATCATTCTACACCCATTAACTTGTTTTTAGGAGAAAGGCGACCTTTCATTGGGGTGAATAGAAGGCAACGTAAAAATATTGATTATTTTAACATTGCCCCAAGATTACAAGGAAAAGCAATATTTCTTTCTTGTAAAGACCATCCATATTATGATACGGATGGGACAGATCTCAGGTGGTATGCAGGAGGGAGCCAAGGAGATATTTTCTTAGTTGATGACCCCAAGAAGAAAGGGATACTCGGTTGGGTTGTAACTTCTGATACTTCTGCTACTAATGGACCGTTAAAGGAATGTGAATTTAATATTATCCCAACTACTGGTGTAGGTACTACCGTCGAGAGACCAACTGCTCCTGTTATAGGTACACAATATTTTGATACTACGTTAGGTAAACCTATTTGGTGTAAAAAGGGGGGCGGTACGCCGGTATGGGTAGACTCAGAGGGAAAAACAGTATAATGAGTTAATAGTCAAACTCTTTAAAGAGTTCGACTATTAACTGCACCTTTTCTTTTTCTGACTAATTGATTTGCCTGTATTGGTGTCTTACCAAGGTTTCCAACTAGATACTTTCCAAATGGGATTAAATTAATGATAAATGAGACCGATATTGAAAATAAGAGACTAATTACAAATAAAATGATAATATGAGTAATTACATTATTAGTAATTGAACCAACTGTATCAGTAATTAACTTATGAAGAAGATAAATACTAAAAGAATACTTACTAATTTTAAAGATGAATTTAGGTGTATATTTAATCTTTGAAGAGTAATACAAGACTAAAAAGATTACACTCGTTGTGTAAAATATAATATCAATCCTCTTAGATGAAGTTATACTCGGTAATCCAAAATATTTTAGTATTATCATGCCTATAAAGGATACTAGAAAGAATAAAAATAGATAATTCTTCCTGTTATTTAACAATAAAAGAAATTCTTTGTAATTTTTCCCGCAATAAAAACCTAAAATAAAGTAGAATACCCAACCCGGAAAAGGTAACCAGTGACCTGTAGTCCAAATGTACTCCATTATCTCGTTATTCGGTGGAGACGTAAAGTTAAAAAACGCAAGGTAGAGGGAGTTAATTAAGAAAGCAATAATTAAAGGAATCTTTGGATTTAAATTTTGTAATTTTTTATATAAGATATGATGTAATATATAAAACTGAAAAATAATTAAAATAAAATATGCTACAAAGTCCCCTATAAAAATATTTTTTAATGTCTCAAGTGTGAAACTGCCCCAAGTAATATTCTCAGTAAATACTATGGCATAAACCATTGCCATAAAAACATAAGGTATTCCTAAATACCTTAATCTTTTTATAAAGAACCCTTTTGGCATGCCATCTTTATAATTCTTTGCAAATAGAAATTCAGAAATGAAAATGAATGTAGGGGTTCCAAACATAAGACCCATCTGCATAATATGTAATATATAACCGATTTTATCAAATGATTCTGGATAGTAAATAGTAGTACCAGATGTGATAGCATGAAGACTGACTACAGCCAAACAAGCAATTGCTCTTAACCAATGAATTTCATTAACATGTGTTTTATTCAATTTTTAGATTCACTCCCAAATTTAGTTTACCAAAATTAGTATAATATAAGATAAGTTTTTAAGAAACTCTTTTTTTGATTATAACTAAGAGAGTATATATCAGGTGTATTAGAAGGAGATTTATTCTATTATATTTCAATTTTTAATATGGCAAGATAAAGAGGGCTTCCCATTATTACTGGGTTATATACATGAAAAAATTGGAAGTTATACTTAACTGGCTTTTAACGTTATGTTAAAAGGCTCATGAGATAATGATAGACAACCTCCTTCACTGTTTTTTCAAATAATGGTAAGGAGGAGTTTTTCTTCTGGGGGATTACTAAATTGAACTATAGCTATAGAGGTATAGAAAAAGCTATTATTTAGTAGAACTCTAAAATCTTATAAAATATTAACATAATTTTTTTCATTAATTATACATATCCTTAAATATATTTATAAAAAAAGCAATAGGTATTTCTTTAAAAAGGTAAATATAATATTTGGAATTATAGAATTTTATATTAATAAATTTACAATACTCAATAATTATTTAAGAATAATGATTATTTTAAGAAATTAACACAAATATAATAAAGAAATGGTAATGAAAATTAGAATTAAGAAGTATTCTTTTAATTCAATAATATTTCAAAATGAACAAGTTCTATATCAACAGTGGGATGCCCTAATATCTGTCATACTAATAGCATTAAAATAGTTAGGGACTTTATAAGAAAAGACACCCAAGTTATGATGGATGCCTTTTGATCTTTTATCGAAGCATTTGAAGTACATTTTGTGGCTGTTGGTTCGCTTGTGTAAGCATTGCTTGAGATGCTTGAGCAAGGATAGAGTTCTTTGTTTGCTCCATCATTTCTTTCGCCATGTCAACGTCACGGATGCGAGATTCTGCTGATGTTAGGTTTTCAGAAGTTGTGTTTAGGTTATTAATTGAGTGCTCTAGGCGATTTTGATATGCACCCATTTTAGAACGCTCAGCGGAGACTGTTGTGATAGCTGTTTTAATATTATCCATTGCAGTTCGAGCATTAGTTTCATTTGATACGTCTAGGTTGCTTACTCCTAGAGAAGAGGCAGTCATATTACCAATTGAGATACCTAATCTTTCATCTTCACTAGTATTAGCCCCGATTTGAATACTTACTGGTAGATCACTTGTAGTTTTAATCTCACCTGCTGTGCCACCGCCTGCTGTACTTGCTACCACAGTAGCTGCAGTTTGTGTACCATCTAATGTGATTTTTACACCTAAGCTATCAAAGTTCAGAGTTCCAGCTGTATTATCTGCTAATTTTAGATTCTGTGCATTTCCAGCCGTATCAGTTAATGTGTATTCTCCAGCTGCTCCTGATGTTAGAGTGAAAGTTGAACTTGCTTTAGCACCACTAATATCAATAGCTGAAACTCCATCTGAGCCTACTTTAATACCAGTACCAGCACTGTCAAGTTGTACACCGAAATTTCCATCAAGAAGGTTTTTTCCATTGAAATTAGCAGATTTAGCAATACGATCAATCTCATCAGTTAGCTGACTTAATTCATCGCCAATTGCTTGTCTATCATCATCTTCGAGTGTACCATTGGCCGCTTGTGTAGCTAACTCATTCATACGTTGAAGAATGTCATGAGTTTCATTTAACCCACCTTCAGCTGTTTGAATAAGCGAAATTCCATCTTGTGCATTTTTAGATGCTTGGTCTAAACCACGGATTTGAGCACGCATTTTTTCAGAAATAGAAAGACCTGCTGCGTCATCCCCTGCACGGTTGATGCGAAGACCTGAAGAAAGTTTCTCCATGTTTTTAGACATTGCGTTGTTGTTTACACCTAATTTGTTGTACGTGTTTAGTGCTGCGATATTGTGATTAATTCTCATTACTACTACCTCCATGTAATAGATCTATTATTTTGGCGGACACGTCCTTGTGCCCATGTGAGTGGCCCCTATAGATTGAGGAGAAGGGATGTTAAGTAAAGGTTGTTTACTATAAATCCTTTAAGGATCTTCTAGAAGAATTACATTATGTATTATCCTTAATTCTTTTTTTATATCGGACTAAAAGGAATAGATGTTAAGCTTTTTTTGGACAAAATCTATATTTTTATTAGGAAAGATAGCATTTTTCTAATTGGTAGTACGGAGAATTAATAAGGAACTTTATAGTGCGGTAAGGTATTTTACATATTAAAGCAATACTACTCTGGGGAAATATAGTTTAGGAGATTAAAATAATAGGTGTCCAGATCACGCTCTTGGCTAACAATTAAGGGAAACATATTAAGGAGGATCAACATGAAAAACATTTGGGATACAGAATACGACACAAAAGCACCTGCCACAGACGCAGAAGTGTTAGAAGCTGAAAAAAAGCTCGGCATAAAACTTCCGGAGGCCTATATTAAGCTATGTAAAATTCACAATGGAGGTGCCATCATTTATGATTCTTTTCCAACATCAGTACCAACAGGGTGGGCGGACGATCATGTAAGCGTAACATCGATTGCTGGGATCGATGAAGAAGGAATTTTATCAAGCTCCTATTATATCGAAGAGTGGGAGCTGCCGGAAAACATCGTGTTGTTAGAAGGTGACGGACACTGGTGGATTGCGATGGATTACAGAGAGAGAAACGAAAATCCACCAATCATCTACATTGACTTGGAAGCAGATGTGGATCCTTTTATATTAGAATTAGCTCCGGATTTTAAAAGCTTTGTAGAGGGCTTGTATACACATGAAGATTGATGGGGAAAAGTTCAGCAGGGGGTTGCTGAGCTTTTTTTATTAGTATAATAGAAGTAGTAGAGGAAACTAGAAAAGAGGGAGAGAAACCTTGGTAACGGTTAATGAATTAATTAAAAGCATATGGTACGGACCAGCTCCTTCTGTTGAAGAAGCTCAAAATATTAAAGCGTCTTTAAAAGGGAAGATATTAGAAGAAGAACGGTTAATTTCTTTAATCCAGTTGTTTAAGAGCGGAGACTTTTCTTTAAAGCACGTCTTTATCCATCTTATGAACAGTACTGAAATTGAAGAGGTTTTAAATCTATGTATCCATGTGTTCTGTTCCGTTTGTACGCATGAAGATTTGTGAAAAGTAGAACACTTGAACTTTCTCTCTCGAGTGTCAGAGGATAATGCTTATGTTTTTGCGTCATGTGCAAGAGAGACGTTATCTCCTGAAGTTGTTCCATATCTTTTAGCTCTACTGGAAGAGAGGGATGATATAGTTGTGGAAGAAGTGATTCGAGATAGTCTAGATCATATGATGGACTACACAGAGAATCTTGATTGGAACGCTACTGTCGATGAAATTGGCTCTTATTATAGGGAGTGGATGAACACTCTTTCACCGACTTTCTACTATTATAATAGAAAACCTGTCTTTCTAGGAGAGCTAACAAAGACTCTTGTCCAAAGAGCATTTGCTGTAAGAGAACAGAATACCCCACTAAAGATGGAGAGTATCCCTATTTTGTTATCAGTATGGAGCGGAAAGGGATGTCCTGTTCAATATAAAACAGTACTGGATGAAGAGATATTTCAACAGCTTACAGATTATATAGATACTCTATCAGAAAGAAGCTGGGAAAGAGGCCGGAAATATTTCTACGGGAATAGTGTGGAGGGAGCCCTTTAGCTTATGAGAAAATTTGTATAAAGAATTTAAAAAAGGAGTTAGGTTCTCATGAACATTTTAGTCACAGGCGGAGCAGGATTTATTGGCAGCAATTTTATTCATTATATGATAGAAACTTATCCAGCGTATTTTATTGTTAATTATGATGCTCTTACATATGCGGGAAATTTAGATAACTTAAAAGAGATTCATCATCATGAGCATTATACGTTTATAAGGGGAGATATCAATAATCGGGAACTTCTTGACCGAGCTGTCAAAGAGCATGAAATTGATGCTATTGTAAATTTCGCGGCAGAATCACACGTTGATCGTAGCATCACAGAACCAGATGTTTTTATTAAAAGCAATGTCTTAGGAATCCAAACGCTGTTAGATATCGCAAGAGAGAATGGGATTAAAAAGTACGTTCGAATTTCTACAGATGAAGTGTATGGCTCATTAGGAGAGACAGGGTACTTCACAGAAGAAACACCGCTTGCTCCAAACAGTCCATATGCAGCTAGTAAAGCAGGGGCGGATATGCTTGTAAGTGCTTATTATAAAACATATGGACTTAATGTGAATATTACACGATGCTCCAATAATTATGGACGGTATCAATTTCCGGAAAAGCTTATTCCATTGATGATTACAAACGCAATGAAAGGAGAGAGGCTTCCGGTCTATGGAGATGGAGAGAATGTGCGAGATTGGCTGCACGTTCGAGACCATTGTACGGCAATTGATCTTGTTATCCATAAAGGAACGGCTGGGGAAGTCTATAATATTGGTGGCCATAATGAAAAAACGAATAACGAAATTGTTCATTTAATCGTTGAAAAATTAGGCGTTGCAAAAGAACTTATTCTGTTTGTAGAAGACAGACTTGGTCATGATCGTCGCTATGCGATTGACGCAACAAAATTGGAAAGAGAATTAGGATGGAAACCTACATACACCTTTGAGAAAGGAATGGACGAAACAATTCGGTGGTATGTAGAGCATGAAGAGTGGTGGCGAAAGATTAAAAATAACTAGCAGGGTGGTTTACGACTGCATGGTAAAGATTTCATAGAACAATTAGCCCTGAAACTATGTTGTCCTCAAATTCGTAAATATATGGGAGAGGTATTTTGTTATTAAAATCTATAAAAGAAAAAAGATTAGTCGATATAGAAATAAAGTACTTTACAGAAATGAGGGCATCATGAGAAAGTCAATCCTGCTTGTTCCCGTTATGGTCGGTTTTGTAGCATCCTTATTTTCATTTTCTTTATCTTTTGCGGTAAAGCTCCCAGCTCACATCAATAAAACGAATTTTATGATTCACTGGTTAGAACGTTCGCTTCTTTATGGATTTTTTGTATTTTTAATCTTGTTAATCGCACTTGCTCTCGTTCGTTTTCGTCATGAGCGTACATCTCACGCTACGGAACTTAAAGAAAAAGATAGACGGTATGGAAAAAACGGAGCTCCACGAGAAATCCATCATTTAGATTAATGGGAATGCGCTAGTATTCTTATGTTAGGGCTAGCTCATATGCCAAGCCTTCCACATAAACTAATATCAAAGGTTATGGTGGAAGGGAGGCACGTATAATGGATAACTCATCTGACAAACAGAAAGGCATTCCTGACTCACTAGTGGATTCGTTAGTTAATGATGTATTAAGGAAAAACAACCTTGATCCAAGAAAAGTGAAGGGACACTTATCCGGCGATCAAAAAAGAATGCTTCAAGAGCTTTTTGGAGATTTGCAAGAACAAGTCGAAGCGTATGTAAATAAACCGAAGTTAAAGAAAAAAAGGATTCAAAAGCCAAAAGAAGATGAGAAAGAAGAATAAAAAAAGAACACCTTTTGATAGGTGTTCTTTTGGTTTTTATGGACAAGTTTTTCCTCATGTTTCTTATCCTCCAGTGTCTTCGTCAGCTCTGTATTCCAAAAGGTCTCCAGGCTGACAATCTAAAGCCTTACAAATTGCCTCTAAAGTGGATAATCGAACCGCTTTTGCCTTTCCATTTTTCAAGATAGAAAGGTTAGCCATTGTTATGCCAACCCTTTCTGAAAGTTCTGTTACACTCATTTTTCTTTTCGCTAACATTACATCAATATTGATTATAATCGCCATTATGTTCACCTCAGACCGTTAAGTCATTTTCAGATTTTATATCGATGGCTTCTTGTAAAAGCTTTTGAAGAACAGCCGCAAAGAATGCGATAACCATAGAAGCAAAGATAGGGACCATCCCGACTATAACGAGACCTGGTGCATCATCTAGCTCTGCTACGAAAAAAATGAATGGCAGCATTATCACATATAAGATACTAATTGTAATTGCACAGTATTTTATTCTCTGTAGGGCTCTTACCGAAATTTGGGAGAACGCTTTGTTCTTGTCAATGTAGTTTAGAAGTCGGAACGCCTGATACAACGCAACGAAAAATGGGATCGCTGATACATACATAATGATTACAATGGGATAGAGTATATGGGCATACTCTGGATTTGCTGGATGATTAGCTAAGTAATATAAGCCAAATATACATAAGGCAAGAGCTGGAGTTCCAATCAGAAAAACAGCTATTTTTAAAAAGATGGTTGAACCTCGTTTCATAAAAAACACCTCACTGATTTATTGTCCATTTGAATTTAACATATTATTTATCGAAATACAATAAATAATTAATGATTAGGGTTATATTTTTGTTGCTATGTAAATTCGTTTTTGATTTTAGACGAAGGTAAAAAGTCTTTCTCATTATAAAAAAATGCTCTATAAAACTATTTCATTTATAACTCTTTCAATTAATCCATTAGTTCAAGATTAAAGGTAACGATCATAGATTTTATGAAAAATTAGTTTGTCTGCGATTCTAAAATAATGTCCTTTAAGCCATCGTATCAGTAATGTTAATAGGATTAGAGAGTGGGACTTTGTTCGTTAATAGCTATAAGAGATAGGCTTATCTCTCACACAAGATACAGCAGAAGTTTTAAGAGGAAAGTAGAAAGTAGTTCTTTTGAATCTCGGAACGTTCGTTCTTATTGGGTACAAAGGTCTTGTTGGCTTAAAAAAAGCAATCCTTCTTCCTATCCAAATTTTCCATATATTCCTTTAAAATAGTAGTTGGAAAAGAAAAGGATTTGAGGAAAAAGGAAGGAGAGGATCGATTGGGCTACGATGTATGGGGCGGCGTAAAAAATGTAGCGAGTGATGCTTGGGATAAGACTAAAGACACAGCTAATGATGTCAAAGATAAATTGGAAGACGCAAAGGAAGAAGCGGAACGTCAACTTCTTCGGGCTAAATATTTGGCTCAAGCGGAAGCGTTGGATAGCTATGCGAATAATGTAAGAAAAGCGCTTGAAGACTTTAACCAAGCTCCTCAAGAGAATGCAAAGGCATATAATGCGCATGCGGTTGATTGGCAAGGAAAGAAAAAAGAAGCATATGATGATTATCAAAATCAGCTTCGCACAGTGGCTGGTGAAGCCCGTGTTGATGGCCAAAATCTTATCATTGAAATCGAGAAGAAAGCCGCTCAGCTCAGAGAAAAGGCAGGTAATCTTGCATGACAAAAAATGGTGGATATACAATTGAAGTTGATCCAGACAAGCTTGATGAACTAGCAAGCGGAATTGGTACAGCAGAAATGAAATGTAGCTTTGCCCTAAGTAAATTAAAGTGGGGCATGGGAAGCATAGCCGCTGATATTGCCGGTGTTGGCGGCGGTAATATCAATCACCTTCAAGAGAAGTTTGAAGGCTCTATTAAAAAATATAAAGACCTACTAGATGATTCCCAAGCATTTGTGAAGAAAACAGCCGCAGACGTAAGACAGCTTGATCAATCATGGCAAGCAAAGCTAGGACGGACAGTTGGAGAATTCTCAGGCTGGTACGATCTTCAGCGCACGTTCGGCGAGTATGACCCACAAACAGGGGAGAAAATTACAGGAGGTCAGCGTGCTGAAGCGGGAGTTATGACGATCCTCAACTTCTCGCCAGGAAAAGCCATTGGCGTTTTTGCTAAAGGCGGAAAAATGGCCAAAACGGCAAAGATTGGACAGGAAGCTTCAGCCCTTGGTAAAATAAAAAGTGGTAGAAAAGCCGTTAACCCTGCTGTTTTTAAAGACTTCTTTTCTGGTGCATGGAATAGTATGAAGGGTCGGTTTCGGTCGGCTAAGGAGTACATAGTTAAGGGGAAAGAAGTGGTTAAAAAAGTAGGAGATTGGCAGATACCTTCTCTTCAAAAACAGTTGATAGAGCCAAATGGATTACGCCTTCAGAACAATCCTACGGTGAAAGAAGCTGGACAATACCTTTATAAAACTGTTAAGGATGGCGGTCAACAGGTTGCAAAGGTTGTAACAGAAGGTTCAAGGGCTGTTAAAGAAGGTGGAGCTAAAGTTGTTCGGAATGTGAATAACTTTAATTTTGGAGCTTACTTAAGAAAAGCAAAGGGAGATCCACCTGCTGGAATGGTAAGGCCTCATGCGCACCATGTTGCGGTAAAAGGTTTATTCATGAATAGAAAGAAAATCGTAAGAAGTTATGCCGAATATGGAAGAAAGTTACTAAGAGATGTAGATATCGATCCAATTTTTGGACTAGAAAACCTTCATTGGGCACCTAATAAAGGTCATTCTAATGCGTATATTAAGGAAGTTACTAAACATCTTCATAGATTAAAAGTAGATAATGCACCGCGAGAAGCATATGTAAGAAAGCTTGAATGGATAGCTGAACAATTAGACACAGAAGAAGGTTTTCCGCCTAAACGTTAAAGAGGAGGAATATAAAATTATGAGATGGGCACCAATAAAACGTAAGTTGTTTTCTTCTATAGAATATGGAGATTATAACCAAGTTGTATCATTAATCGAAGAGCATCCCAAAGCTCTTCATGCAACAGAGCATACTGGAGAAACTTTAATGCACATGGCTGCTAAATATAATCATATTCATCTACTAGAGTATTTCAAGGAACAGGGATATGAAGTCGACTGTAACTTTACTGGCCGTGATGAAAACCGACCTATTACTCCATTGCAGTATGCAGCGGCAGGAGCATCTTTTGAAGCAGCCCAGTGGTTACTTGAACATGGGGCTGATGTTAATGGAAGAAGGAGTGTGCATCCAATCACTCCCCCTTTGGTTCGAGCAGTACAGAAAGGTCATTTAGGTTTAGTCCAGCTACTAGTGGAACATGGAGCACGCCTTAATGACTCATACGAACTTGGTGAAGGTAAAGATAAAACAGTCATAAATGCTGTCAAAATGGCACAAATGAAGGGCTATACTGAAATTTTAGATTATCTTTATAAACAGGGAGCTACAGAACCTGTTGATCCATATGAAGAGGAGAGAGAACTTCCAGAAGAAGTCTTCTTACTTCGCCATATTGAACAACAGATTGGGAAAGTTCAAGATACGGTTAGTGAAATCATCCCAGCAAGTGAAGCCTCTATCCAAGTTCACATTATTCCACCAACAGCAGAGCGCCAAGATGTAACTTTGGTAACAACAGGGATGAGTGCTCAACCTATGGCAGAGTATCAGATTGGAGACGAACTACAGTTTGCTGAGTTAATGCTTGCTTTACCACCTACGTGGCCGACAAGCAAAGACGAAATGACACAAGATCAATTTCGTTGGCCATTAGACTGGATTCGTCAAATTGCTCACCTTCCGTTCTTGTATGAGGGTTGGATTGATGAAGGAATTATTATTCCAAATGGGGAGCCGCCAGTTCCATTTTCAGATGAAGTCAAGTTTTCAAGTTTGCTTGTATTGAGACCAGAAAATCGTGCGTTATCTCATTGTAAACCTGGATATAAAGAGATTAATTTCTATTATCTTATTCCACTTTATGAGGAAGAACGACAGCTTGCAATGAACAAGGGAGAGGCTTATCTTATTGAAAAACTGAGAAGACAAATCCCATCTCTCCATATCATGGATCCTAATCGAGTTAATGTAGGGAAATAATGATAAGAGGAAATTAATTACAATAAAGAAGGTTGATTTTATATGGAGAAAAACATATAAAATCGACCTTTATTTAGTTGTTTTAGAGATTAGGTATTTACTTGCTCAAATTAATTGAGAAAAGGCGAAAATCCAAGTCCTCCTGTGGCATCATCAAGTGCCTAGAAAAATGCAGCTAGTTGTAACCAATATATATCAATCTAATCATTTAGATGGAGATAAATTATGGGGAGCTGGAATCAGATGAGAAAATTAAATTGGGAATTTGCGGATGAACCTGTTAGTGAAGAGTTTGTTAGGAACATTGGAAAAGAGTTAGGATATGAGTTTCCAGAAGATTATATTAAGTGTGTAGCTAAATATAATGGAATATACTTTTGAACTTAGTGTAGATGGTTTTTATATCCCAAGGCTAAATAATGAATTTAAACTTATTGAGCTAGTATTTGAAGATATGGCTTCTTTCGGTGAAGCTATTTTCAAAGACTTCATGGAAAATGTAATAACAGAAAAAAGTGAACGTGAAGAAATTTCAGGGAATATATGTAGCTTAGAAATTTCAAAAAAGTATACAATAATAAGCACTGAATTTGTAGATAGTTGCGTAAACAATGAGTTAAGAGTTGTTACTGATGAGATGTTCAAATTAATAAATCAGTGGGTTGAAAAGAACGACCTTTGAATCCTTAAGCTTTTGTCGAACTTAAAAGAGACCTATTCAATTATATTTTCAATAGATAATAGTTTTAAAGAAAAAGCACTTGATTGTTTATTAAAGACAGCAAGTGCTTTTTTAATTACTAATAAGTAAATCCCTTTAAATGGTTACGATGTTTTAAAATAAATTTATAATTAGTAATAAGGGAATAATTACATAAATTTTTGTAACAAAGCAAATAGAAAAAGGAGAATTACAGTGAAAGATGAACTGAAAAAGTACTTCACTCAACTCATTAATGTCTGGCATGATTTTAATCATTCACTTCCAAAAGTGCCTTGGGATGATAGGGTTATTCCCTTTATATATGAAGGGGATATGGATCAAGATGAGTATATATGCTGGAAACCAGTCGAAAAGGATATAGGCCATGACTTTGCCGATATAGAGAAAGTGTTAGATGGTAGTTTGCATGATTCTATAAAACGTTACTTTAATTCATACTGGTTTGCCGAATTAGCGGGATTTTACAAAAACTATAATATTATATTAGAACCTGTTTTGCCCGGCATTAAGCTAGAAGATTTGGTTTCGCAACTAATAAGTTATAAAGAAGCTCACGAAGATAAACTGCAGCATATTCCATTGGGCTTGGACGGCGAAAATGGTTTCTTAATAGTGATTGATAATAGTAACGGAAACGTTAAGATAGAAGATTGTGAGACAGGAAAGTATGAAGTCATAGCAGATAGTCTTGATCAGCTTATCCGTGGCATGCAACTAAAGGGGTAGGCACTATTAGAATGAGAGGGACAAGACAATAGAAAACAAATCTAAATAGGAGAATTATAGGAAGGGTGATTAATTTGAGTAATGAAAAAACAACAAAAATGGAGTTGCTAAAAAGAAAAAGCAGACGGAAGAATTTACTCCAAGAGTTGAGCTACATAACGTTTACAGAGGAACCTTTTTTGGACGTTGAACATAATGATAGGTTTTGTAAGAAAGTATTTTCTTTGCTTAATATAAAGAAAAATAAAATCAAATTACAAGGAAATGACTATAAAGAAAATATTCAAAAATCAATCGACTTGTTAAATGAGACGATTCATACTATTAGAGTGATTCCAAAAAGAGGCAGGCTTTTATTCTTTAGAGAAGATGAAATAGAAGCAGTGCTGATTAGTATGAACGAAGTATTTAGTAACTTACATATGATTCTTGAGTCAACAAAGTTCTCGACGGGGTATGGAGATTTTATATTACTCGCAGAAGACTTCAGTTTTGGTTTATGCATAGAACGAACAGAATACTTTTATGAATTTAGCACTTGGGGGCTATCATGAAAACAACAGATATGAGAATTTTGATTGGCTATAAGTTGTTAGACTTGTTACTTTTAAGAGGTTCTAGTAAAGGATGATAACTTTGTCAACAAAAGAAGCGATGAAGACATATTTTGAAATGAGAAGAGAAGCAACTGATAAAGGTTTGGACTTTTTATGGAAAACACCTGTTACGAATAAAGATTTAATTATTTATGAAGGTGAAATAGACGATGAAGGATATATTTCATGGATTCCTGTAGAAATGACTGTTACACAAGACTTTAAGAAATTAGAAGATGAATTAAATATAAAGCTTCATCCATCAATTGTTGAGTATTTTAATTCCTATTGGTTTGCAGACTTAGATGGTTTTTTCAAAGATTACTATATTTGCTTAGAAGCAGTGCTGCCAGATGCTGAAATGGTTTCCTTTAGAGAGTCTGTGAAAGGATATAAGAAAAATCATGAAGATTGTCTAGAGAAAGTCCCGATTGGAATTGAGGGGAATGGACTGCTCGTTGTAATTGAAAATAGTAGTGGAATTGTTCAACTAGAAGACTATGAGCGAGGGACATTCTCCAATATTGCTTGCAATATTGGAGAATTAATAAGGAACTTAAAGTTGAAAAAGTAGTGTCTTTTATATAGGAAGATTAGAATACAGGGTTTCTCTAAAAAGGAGGGCGCAAAATGAGCGTTTCGATTTATTACACTGCACAACGCAAACAAAAACTCACAGAGGATGAGCAAGAAGCTATCCATAAATTAATTTCGGATTATTCAGTTGATCAAGAAATTGAAAAATATGTTCAAACAGGTGAAGGATATAATTGGACAAGCTTTGATGTTTATAATCCAGAAATTTCAACAGAAGAAGACGTTATTTTTGAAGGTTCAACCCAGCTCCCTCATAACAGTGAAGAGGCTATGTGGGAAGGTGTTCAACATTGGTCTGCATTACTTTCACAAATTCGTTGTGTGATTTGGGATGCAGAATGGCATGTACATATCGATGACCATGTACTCTTGTGGGATGATGAGTATTTAGAATATGACTTGTCGAAATAAAGGTAGTGTTAACTTTGTAATATAGTATTAGAAAACTTTAAAATTATTTGGAGTAAAAATGGTATTAATCTAGCTTTTATAATCCTTAAAAAGGAGATTTGCAATGATCATAAATGATAAGGTTTTTGGTACCCTTTATCATGAATGTGGGTGGACAAACTATACGACTATTAACTTTTTTGGAAATGAACCTAAAATAGATTTAATAGTTGAAGGCGATGAAGATGGCTTATTCGATCAAGAGCAATATGATGCATACACCGCCTTTATGCAAAAATGGGAGGATCTACAGAAAAGTCTATTACAGCCTATACTAGCCTATTACAAACAAAAGCGTCATGAACTTGGTTATGATATAGAACCAAATGAAGATTACCCATTAATTGAAACAACGGATGAAATTCTAGAAATGATCAACTTAGATGGAATAATTGTTCCATATGGTGATATTTTCGAAGGGCGAGATATTGGACTTTCTTTTCATTGTACATGGGATGATGAAAATGGATTAGGTGTCAGGCTATTAGATGAAAAGGTAGTGGAAGTAGGGTATCAAGATGTTGTGATTTAAAAAAGATAGAGGAGCGAAGCGAAGAAAGGCAGTTAATGATGTATAACAGTCTAAAGTGTGAGGGAGATATTCATGAATACTCATTTAACACGCGATAGCGCTTTAAGGGTTGCCGATAATTATAAAAATAAATATAACTTATCAGGAAATATTTTAGAGGAAATAGAACATACGATTACATTTCATGATGAATTTGATAGTGTAAACGGCCCAGTATGGTTAATTATTGTGAAAATAAAACCGCATGAACTATGTGTAGAGAATGAATATACAATAGTTGTTTCGGACAAAGAAGAGGTTGTTAAATACATCATTGATCCAAATGGTCATTGTTTTTGCCCTCATTTAGAATGATAAGGAGAATTATTCAAATGTCACTACATAATCAAATAGAAGTATTAAAAAACGCGGTTATTTTAGAAAATGAAGATTAGGATATAGAGTTAGTTAATGAGATTTTAAATGAACTGGCTCTTCGCGGCATAAATGAAATGATTGTAGATTTATCATATTAAGGTGGGAAACCAGATGGGTGACTTTTCAATATTAAAAAATAGTGATCATAAATTTTACAAGCTAACAGAAAATGATATTAAAGAAGCAGAAGAACGTTTAGGTTTTGCCTTTCCAGAAGAGCTAAGAGCTTTTTATCAGGAAATTGGATACGGCTTTTTAGATGTAAATAATAAAAATTCATTTAATAGGATGCTAGATCCTCATTCTGTAGCAGATATTCGATTTCGAGAAGGAATATATGAGTATGACCCAGATTTAGATGATATATATGAGGAAGAAGACGAGCTTGTTTTTTATGAAGTGAATGAAGGTGTATATTTAACAATGGATCTTAAGAATAAAAAACAATCTTCTATATATTATTTAGGAATAAAAATAGCGAATTCCTTTGCGGAGTTTCTTAAGAAAATCAATGAGGATACAGATTATTTTGAAGATATTACAGAATTGGAATTTGAAAAAAATTAGCTTGGTAAAAAGCGTATTGAAACTAGCTTTCAATACGCTTTTTTTATTATTTAATAGTCAATGATTTTTTAATAGATTACTAAAGTGGAAATAAGTGTTAGAATTAGATGGAAAATGTAGTAAAGGGGCTCTAACATGATAAAAAGCAAAAAGTGGCTCATAGCTATTACAACATGTATACTTCTTTTAGCAATAGGACTCTTTCTTTTCTTAAAGTTGTCTGAACCAGAATTCAATAAAAATCTTCCGATGTCAATTTCGATTGATCATGCAACTAAAGAATTAGGTGCAGAAGATGCTGCCTACATGTTCCTGTCAGATCTTCTTGATCCTTATAAAGAAAGTGAAGCTCCTTCATGGAAAAAGCTTGACGATGTACGTTTTGATGAATTTCAACTGCTTGCAGGTGATAATGAGGAAGCAGCAGTAGCAGTCACATTTTGGGTTAAACCAAAAAATAAAACGTGGAGTATTTTTCATAATTGGGGCAACGTGGAGAAGGATGGAACGATTCGGGATATTCACCGGACGATGAGACTTAAGAAAAGGGGGGACAACACATACGAGCTTACAAAAATCGAAGAAACATCAGGCGCTGTAGCAGGACTCCCTGCAGTAGAAAAACAGTATCAAAAGGAAGCAGGCATAAAGGTAGAAAACAGTGATATGAACTATACGCTTGAACAGGACAAATTACAAGTTACCTATAATGGCGGAAAGAGTTGGGTCAAGGTTCCGCTTGAGATTGATCAACTCTTTCAAGGGGACTACAGTGGTTCAAAGGATACATTAATTGAAGGAAGTTTTGTTATTTCACCAGAGAAAACAGCCTTTGTGTTTGTAGAAGACGGTATGGAAGCTGACAGGGTAAGTATTCTCTACTCTAATAATAAAGGAAAGACGTGGAAGACGAGCCGCATTTCAGAAGAGTTTGCGTCTGTACGATTGAGAACAATTGGCTTTACATCTGAAAAAGATGGCTATCTTATCCTTACATATGACAGAACAATGGGATTTGAAGCACATACGGTGTTTAAGACAAATGATGGTGGAGCAACTTGGAGAAAAGCTGGTTTTGTTCCTGATGTTAGCAACCATGTAACAGATGGAACATTTATTAATGATAAGCTAGGATTCCTTTCTTTTGGTATAAAAAATGAATTGAATAAAGAGGGAAGTCCCTATCTATTTCGAACAGAGGACGGAGGAAAAACATGGAGTGAAGTTGAAGTGCCAATGCCTCCCGAGTATCAGGGTATCTTCGTTGTTGCTGAGCCACCAACTTTTGAGGGATCACAAGGAACGTTGCTTGTAAATCAAGGGCCAAATGGAGATTACCAAGGAGGGAAAGTTCTAGCGAGGTTTATTTCTATTGACAAAGGGAAAACATGGAGTTTTGCTAATCTAGTGGATCCTGATCAAGTCCTTGATAGTGAAAAGTCAAGTTTATCGTCAGAAGAGGGGGAGTATTAGGCAGGCATTTATCTTTTGTTTGTCAGAGAAGTTTGTGACACGTTCAATACGTAAATCTAGTCTAAAAGTTGAACTGTAGGATAATAAAATATAATAGCTATACCTAATATAGATATGTTAAAACCAGTAGCTCTCACATCAGAGCTACTGGTTTTTTATATTCTTTTAGAATAAAAATAAACTATTCCATTAAAAGGATTTATTTAAGTTTGTTATTTACCATTACTATATTTTAAATTATATTAACGAAAATAAACACAATCTCTATTCTTTTTCCCTCATTTTCAAAATTAGAAAATAAGAAATAGGTTAAAAAATCCTCATCAAATTCTCATCTTCGTGTCATTTTATTATAATTTAGCTCATTTAGGATAGAGTTAACTTCAAAAAAAGCAAATCCTCGTTGTTTCTTTAATTTTTTAAAAATTTTGTAAAGTTTATGTTGATAATGTTAAAAGAATTTAAAATTACTGTTAATGAAGCAAAAAAGATCAAAACATCGCCATTTATATACACCATTTGCTTAGAGAACGAAATTTAGTATGGGGAGCATCTAAGGAATAAATCATAAAAAGAGAAGATTAGATGCCCGCAGAGTCCCATCTTGACATAGAAAACTAGATTTTGATGAAAAAGGATAATAATCAATCTTTAAAAAATGGAGGTTATGTGCGTTCATGAATTTAAAAGCATTCAGAGGATATTCCTTACACAATTTACGAAAAGACGTGCTATCAGGAATTGTTGTTGGTATTATTGCGATCCCCTTAGGATTAGGATTTGCGATTGCATCTGGTACAGATCCAGCTACAGGCCTTTATACAACCATTGTAGCAGGCATACTGATTGCTCTTTTAGGGGGATGTAGATTCCAAATTGGAGGACCCACTGGTGCTTTTGTTCCAGTTTTATTAGGAATTGTGTTGCAATTTGGGTTTGAAAATTTACTTATTGCAGGGTTTATGTCAGGGATCTTGCTCATCATCTTTGGGCTATGTAAAGTTGGTAGCTTAATTCAGTATTTCCCGAAAGCCACCATTATTGGGTTTCAATCAGGAATTGCGGTCATTATCTTTGCAGGCCAAATTCCAAACTTTCTAGGGTTACACGACATCGAGAAATCTGAGTATTTTCATTTAAATATGAAAGAAATAGTAGGAAACCTTCAGTTTTTAAGTTCTTACAGCATTTTAACAGCGCTCATTTGCTTAGGAATTGTGTTAGTAATACCGCGCTTGTTCCCTAAGGTTGGGAAGCTTTCGTATCTGTTAGCGATTATTATTTCAAGCGTTGTTTCATCTCTTTTCTTTTCAGGAAAAGTTGAAACAATCGGTTCCATTTACGGAAAAATTCCGAGTCAGATTCCGATGCCACAGCTCCCTGAGATTACAGTTGAAAAAGTGATGATGCTTCTTCCATCTTCTTTTATTATCGCCGTTCTTGTTGGACTGCAGTCGTTATTAACGGCTCGCGTAGCAGACGAGATGACAGGAGTGAAGCATAATAGTCGAAAAGAGTTAATTGGTCAAGGCGTAGTAAACATGGTTGCGCCGATATTTCAAGGTATTCCAGCAGCAGGTGAGATTGCTCGAACCGTAACAAATATTAAAAATGGAGCGTCTTCTCCAATTGCAGGCGCAACACATGCACTGTTTGTGTTACTCGTTGTGGTATTACTTGCTCCATATGCTTCATTTGTTTCTCTTGCTAGTTTGGCACCTGTCTTAATGGTTGTGGCATGGAGTATTAGTAAAAAAGAACAGTTCACAGAAATTGTCAAAGAAAAATCAAGTCATTCCCTTGTGCTTGTTGTAACGTTCCTTCTCACCGTGTTTACAAACTTAACAATTGGAATTGGAGCAGGGTTAGGATTATCACTCTTGTTTTATCTCATAAGCAAAGTAAAACAGTATCAAAAACAAGTAAACAATGCGCTATAGGAAAAAAGCCTGAATTCACATGTTGAATTCAGGTTTTTTTTAGTATGGGTAATTCTTCACTTTATAGTGTTGAAGAAAGGAGAAAAGAGTTGTTTCCAAGAATGAGTTAGTAAAGAAGATTTCAATATAAAAGGAGAGATGCTGTGATGAATAGAAAAATCGAAGATATGGATAAAAATGTAGAGATGAACGCTTTTATCGCCGAATTAAAAGAAAATCAAAGAAAAATAGAAAATGAGAACGAGTATTACGATGAAGCGAAAGACAGGGAGGACATTCAGAGCTATTACAGTGGAATCGATTTTGAGAAAACAAGTAGTAAAGAACTCTTTACAAAGTTAAACGACCTTGTAACGCGTACGCATCATACTAAGCTTCCGTATAGCACAGAGACAAGAAATTATCTTTATTCATGGGCAGATCTTCAGGAAAACGGCAAGCTTAAAAGTATCTATTCCGGAAAACAGCAAAATCCAGAAGAAGTGATAAAAGAAGATTATAAGGCTTTCTTAAGAAGAGAAAAGGCATATAAAACGCTGGTAACAAACGATAAAAAAGACGAAAAGACCCTTGAGGTGACGAAAAGGTCGATTGAAAAAGAGAACAAATACAATTGTGAGCATGTTGTGCCACAATCATGGTTTGATAAAGGAAATCCAATGAGAGGAGATTTGCATCATCTTTTTGCATGTGAGCCTAAGTGTAACTCCTCAAGATCGAACCACCCTTTTTACGATTTTGCTGACTATTCTCCAGAGGCTAGCATGAAAACCATTAGAGAAACGTGCGGAAAGTATGAAGAAAACAAATTTGAGCCTGAGAGCGGCAAAGGAGAAGCTGCCCGAGCTACTCTTTATTTCTTATTAAGATATCCAGGAGAGATTCGTAACTATAAAGGAGAAGATATTACGATGCTCGTGAAATGGCATAGCAATGATGAAGTCTCTCTTTATGAAAAACACCGCAACCGAGCAATTTGGGAGAAACAAGGAAACCGCAATCCTTTAATTGATTTTCCGCAATATGTGAGTAAGATCGATTTTGCATTGGGCTTGCTGTAAGGAGGGTGATGGCACTTTTTATACTTTTTAAAAAAGGTAGGAGATTGTGAGAATGCTATGCTATCTTTTTTATACAAGACAGTATAATGAGTAGTAAGAGGTGCTATAAATGGAGACATCGTACGTTTTAAAAATACCTGATAAGAAATTTCAAGATTTTCATCTTCTCTTTTGCGGCTATGGAGTATGTGAGCCCCTTCATCATTTTGGACCTGCTGTACGTCCGAACTATATTATTCATTTTGTTCTATCAGGAAAAGGCTATTACTATGTTGGGGAAGAGAAGTATACGATTGGAAAAGGACAAGGTTTTTTAATACTGCCTGATGTGTTAACAAGATATGAAGCAGATGGGGAAGATCCTTGGACATATATATGGATTGGATTTGATGGAACAAACAGTATGGAACATCTGCGCAATATTGGACTCGGCGCTGACAAGCTGTTTTTTCAATCCTCCCATCTTATAGAGTTAGAAGAAGTTGTGATGGATATGCTTCAGTACAAGAAGTTGGATGTGAGAGACGAATATCGGATTCAAAGTTTGCTTTATCTATTTTTCTCTCTTATTGCTAATAGTTCATCAGACTTTTATAAGGAAGAAACATCAAAAGAAAACGACTATATTACAAAGTCGATTGAATTTATTCAAACGCACTATAATGAGAAAATCAAAGTAACAGACATTGCCCACTATGTTTCCTTAAATAGAAGCTACTTAACAACGTTATTTCGTAAAAGAACCGGAGTGTCCATTCAACAATATTTAGCACAGTTTCGTCTAACAAGAGCCGTTGAGCTTCTAGCGCTTACTGATTTATCCATCGAGCAGATTGCGGAGTCATGTGGCTATAGTGATCCTTTAGTTTTTTCAAAAGCGTTTAAAAGAGAGAAAGGCGTTTCACCTACAAAGTACAGAGAACGTGAGCGTCTAGAAGGAATGAACACAAGGGAGAAAAGAGAAGGACTACGCTAAAAAGTGCGTAGTCCTTTGCTTGTACTATTTTATTATTCAGCTCTTAATACGTAGAGGACCGAACTAAAATCGCTTGGCAGTTTATTTCCTTGGAGATCTTGACCAGCGGAAGCATCCGAGGTGATAAGTCCGATATTCATCAATTCGGAGCCGCTAAAGTTCTCATTTAGCTTTTCAATATGATAGCTCTTATGAGGATCTAGTCCTTTTAAAGGAAGTCTGCGGAATGTGCCGTTTACTTCATTTAATACTTTATAATAGCCGACAATTGCTTCTTTCTTATCCTCTGACACAACCATCCAAGCCGTGAAATTGCCTTCAAAAGGGCTAAGCAAGCGGTAAAACGTTCCTTGTGAGAGAAGTTGGCGATATTGTTTGAAAAAGGCAACTTGTTTTTTCATTTCCTCTCGCTCTTCTTCTGACAGCTTTGTAACATCTAATTCATATCCAAACGAGCCAAAGTAGGCCACATTCGCTCTTGTTTCAAGAGGTGTTGTGCGAAATGCTTGCTCATTTGGCACAGCTGAAACATGAGCGCCCATGCTTGATAAAGGATAGACAAGCGATGTTCCATATTGAATTTTCAACCGTTCAATGGCATCTGTATCATCACTTGTCCATGTTTGCGGGGCATAGTAAAGCATACCTGGATCAAATCGTCCGCCACCGCTTGCACATGATTCAAATAAAACGTGTGGAAATGCTAATGTTAATCGCTCATATAAATCATACACGCCTAAAATATAGCGGTGGCAAATCTCCCCTTGTCTTTTAGAGTCATACGCTTTTGAATATACTTCAGTCATTGAGCGGTTCATATCCCATTTCACATATGAAACATTTCCGTCTTTAAGAATGTGTGCCATCATCTCATAAATATGATCAACAACTTCTTTTTGAGAAAAATCAAGCACAAACTGATTGCGTCCGTGAGAAGCTCTGCGCTCTGGGGTTTCAATCATCCACTCTGGATGTTCCCGATACAAGTTGCTGTTTTTATTGACCATTTCAGGCTCAAACCACAGCCCAAATTTCATGCCAATCTCTTCAATCTTTTGGGCTAATCCAGAAATACCGCTTGGCAGCTTTTCGCGATTTTCAACCCAGTCCCCGAGTCCTCGTTTGTCATCATTTCGTTCCCCAAACCAGCCGTCATCAAGGACAAAAAGCTCGATTCCATCTTCTTTTGCAGCCTCCGCAAACTCTAAGATTTTCTCCTCATTAAAATCAAAATAAGTGGCTTCCCAATTGTTAATAAGAACAGGTCTAGTTTTATCACGCCACTCTCCGCGCACAAGGCGCGTTCTGTACAAACGGTGATAAGTTTGACTCATGCCGTTTATTCCCTTATCACTGTAGACGATTACGGCTTCTGGTGTTTGAAACTCTTCGTCTTTTTCTAAGTGCCATGTAAAACCATGTGGATGAATGCCCATCATAACTCTTGTTTGGCCGTGTGTATCAACTTCTGCTTGTGCTAAAAAGTTGCCGCTATAAACTAAGCTAAATCCCATCACTTCTCCTTGAAACTCGTCTGCATGTGGACGTTTGAGCGCTATAAATGGGTTATGTTGAAGGCTTGAATTGCCTCTGGTGCTCCCAACAGACTGTATTCCTTGCTCGAGTTTTCGGTTTTTAATATGGCGCTCGCGTCCCCAAGCACCTGAAAGCTGAATCCATTCATAGTCATCATCTGGCAAATCGAGGTTGGCGCTCATCGCTGTTGTAAGATCAACGCTTTCTGTCCCCATATTTTTAAAACGAGCGCTTCTAGCAATCGCATTTTCTCCTTTAAAAATGGTATAGAGTAAAACTAATTCAACGGAAATCACGGAATCTAGTAGTGTGATTTGAAGCGTTGTTGCTTCATCATCATGTTCAGTATACGTCGCAGGCAAATTTGCTAGTTTTGGTTTTCCGCGATAAATCTCGTGTGTTTTATATTCAAAGTTAGTAATGCGGCTCCCGTTTTTTTGGTGAATTTCAAGAGCAGGATGCCTGAAATCAGACGTTCCGTAAGAGGGATACTCTTGTTTAAGATGATCAAGAGAAAAATATAGGTTTCCTTCAAACGGATAAGCGGTCATTGGGCGATGCTGCATTTCGACTAAATAGTCAAAAGAAGCTCTGTGCGGTACTCTTTTACCAAAATAAAGCTGCCCAAGCTGGTTGTTTTGAAGTATTTTCATAATATAGCTCATTTCGTTATTGTAGAGATGAAATTCTTTTGTTTCTTCATTATAAATAATTGTCATGATAATCATCCTTTCCTATCAAACGTGATTTTTAATGAATATTTTGAATGTTTTCTTCGTTTTTCTCGTACTCCGTGTTTTTCTCTTTCAAGTTGCTCACAATATGGCTTAAGTAAGAGCCTTTTAGCTTATAAGCTTTAAGATAAATAAAAAGACTAAGAGCAGCAAAAATGAGCGGAATGGCAACCATTAAAATGCGAAGTCCCATCACAGTTCCAGGAGTTTGCGCAGCATCCGGTACATAGCCAACAAGAGAAAGACCAACACCAGTAAGAAGTCCTGAGACCGCTTGAGCGGCTTTCATCAGGAATGTTTGGGTAGAGACAATAATACTTTCTGAGCGAATCCCAAATTTGAGTTCCCCATAATCAATTACATCTGCAATTGACACTGTTGTAATCCCAAGGGAAAGACCTGAACCAAATTTTAAAAGAAAGCTGCCAATAATAATGAATGATGGACTTTGCGGTGCGATGTACCCGCCAGCTAAAATAATAACTAGGCCTATTCCAACAAGACTGCATGCGAGTGTAAACACTTTAGTACGATTTAATGCTTTCACAAGCCTTGGGAAGAGAAGAAGAGAGAGCATTTCCGCTGTAATCATAAAGTTGAAAATTGAAAATAAGTGTTCAGCTCCTGTAACATATTTAAAATAGTAAATGGTGACACCGTTTACTATTTGCATGGCGAGATTAAAAGAAAGTAAGATTCCAATAAAAACGACAAGCTGATCATTTTTGGCAAGAAGCTTTCCAATTTGTTTGAATTTAATTCGAGGTGCATTTCTATTTGTTGGTTTTTCAGGAACATTAAAAACCGTAACGGCAATTGTTCCAATAAAAATGATAGCGATTACAATTGCGGAAACCGTAAATCCTGTTTGACGATCTCCGCTGCCACCGAAGAAGCGATCAAAGAAATCAATCATATAAAGGCCAAATGTTCCAATTAACATGCCAGCAAGACTCGCAAAAAATCTTGGAATGACGGATACTTCTTCTCGTTCTTGCTGATCATTTGTTAAGCTTGGCAACCAAGACCAATACGGAATGTCCATAATGGTATATGTCATACCGTAGAGGAGATAGGCAATTGAAATATACACATAAAGCTCTGTTGTAGAGAGGCCGAAGTTTGTAAATAAGAGAACAAAAATAACGGAGTTGACAAGTGTTCCAATAACCATCCATGGCCGGAATTTTCCGAAGCGTGAGTGCGTATTGTCAACAATCATCCCCATGACAGGATCGTTTGTTGCATACCATATCCGAGCGATGAAAAATAGTGTTCCAACAAATGCAGGCGAAAGCCCTAATACGTCTGTAATGTAAAACATCAGATAAATTCCGACTAAGTTTACAACAGCATCTTTTCCAATTGCTCCTACCCCAAATGAATACTTTGCTTTGGCAGATAGTTTTTCCATTCCCCATACCCCTTTGTAATCCCTTACATAACATTTCATATGTTCGAGAGAATTGTAGTGCGTGCATTTAGTATAGTTGCGGAAGAGGAAGAAAAGTAGGGTAATATGTTTTAACTATCAGTCAAAATGTTAGATGTATAGAGGGGATAATAGAGAAAGGGGAAAAAAGAAAATATTTTTTTCATCGTTTTTTAACAGCAATATAGAAAACTTTTCTTTTCTAAAAGTAAAAAAAATTAGTTAAAAGAGCAATGTGGTATGATAAATGAAGATGAAGAAGTGTATAGTTTATTTTAAATGGATATAAAAGGAGCAAAAAATGGCGACGATCAAGGACATAGCGAAACGAGTAGGTGTTTCCATTGCCACCGTTTCACGCGTATTGAACTATGATAAATCTCTCTCTGTAAGTGAAGAAACGAAAGAAAAGGTATTTCAAGCAGCAAAAGAACTTCAGTATAAAAAGAAAGGCGGACGCAAGCTCCCTCAAGCATACAAATTCGCGGTTGTAAGCTGGTATACAGAAGAAGAGGAGCTTGATGACCTTTATTATCACGCGATAAGCTTAGGTGTAGAAAAAGCGTGTGAGGTTCACAATATTGAGCTTATGAAAGTGACAATGGAGAACCTGAAAGAATCAGAAGAGATCGACGGTATCATTGCGATTGGGAAGTTTAGTTTATATCAAGCCGAAAAGCTCAAGGAGAGGTCACCACATCTTGTTTTTGTTGACTGCTCACCAGATGAAGATATGTTTGATTCAGTAGTAAGCAATTTTGAAAGAGCAACTGAGAAGGCTTTGCAGTATTTTCTTGATCGCGGACATACACGTATCGGCTATATTGGTGGAATGGAAACGTACCGAGATCAAACGGCTCTTATTCAAGACCCAAGAAGCCTTAGCTTCCAGCGTTTTTTAACAGAAAAAGGCCATTATGATTCATCGCTTGTTTATATTGGAAACTTCTCTGTAAATGATGGTTATACTCTCATGAAAAAAGCGATTAGGGACCATAAAGAAAATCTCCCAACAGCCTTTTTCCTTGGAAATGACTCAATGGCATTGGGAGCGTTGAAGGCACTGCATGAAGAGGGAATTCCAGTTCCAGGAACAGTTAGTGTCATTGGAGTGAATGACTTTAGCGTATCAAAACATGTTTATCCCCCATTAAGTACTGTTAAAGTATTTACAGAGCTTATGGGCAAAACAGCCGTGGATTCGTTAATGGAAAGACTTGAAGGAAGAGAAGTTCCGAAAAAAGTTGTGCTCTCAACCGTATTAAACATTCGTGAAAGCACAAAGTAAAAAAGCTTGGAATAGAAATATTCCAAGCTTTTTTTGGGTTTTTAGTAAAAATTTTAGTAAAAATATTGCTCTTTTTTACTTTTTAACTTAAAATGAAAGAGAATTCTGACATAATGAAATGTTTATAAGTCAATAGTGAAAATGCTAGATGATGAATAGAAGAGCTATTGGGGGGAGAAGAAGTGAAAGCAGAAGAGCTATTAAATAAATTTGATGAGCTTTTTCAAGGAAGAAATGGGCGTTTATTTTTTTCACCAGGAAGAATTAATTTAATTGGTGAACATACAGACTACAATGGTGGGCATGTTTTTCCGTGTGCCATTACGTTTGGTACTTATGGAGTTGCTAGAAAGAGAGAGGATCGTGAAGTGAGATTGTATTCGCTTAACTTTCCTGAACAAGGAACCATTACTTTTTCACTTGATGAGCTTCATTATGAAGAGAGCGATGGGTGGGGGAACTATCCTAAAGGAATAATTCACTATATCAACCAAGGGGGATGGACGCTTCCGTCTGGCTTAGACATTATGATTTACGGAAATATTCCAAATGGAGCAGGTTTGTCTTCTTCAGCTTCACTTGAGATGCTTATTGGCGTTATTGTAAGCGAAATGTTTCAGCTTCACATAGACCGTCTAGAACTTGTTTCACTTGGGAAGAAAGTAGAAAATGAGTTTATTGGTGTCCAAAGCGGAATTATGGATCAGTTTGCGGTTGGAATGGGAAAGAAGGACTGCGGAATTTTGCTTGATTGCAGTACATTAACATACAAATACATGCCTTTAAATCTAGAAAATCATCAAATTATTATTATGAATACAAACAAACGAAGAGAGCTTGCGGATTCTAAATATAATGAACGTCGGGGTGAATGTGAAAGCGCTCTCTCTAGGCTGCAGAAGAGCCTTTCAATCGGATCGCTTGGCGACTTAACGGAAAGGGAGTTTGAACAACATCGTCATCTTATAAATGATGAGGTGTTAGAGAAAAGAGCCAAACATGCTGTATATGAAAATCAAAGGATTTTGCGCGCTTTTCAAGCGTTAGAACAGGATGGATTAGCTTCGTTTGGTGCTTATATGAATGAATCACACCGCTCTTTGCGTGATGACTATGAAGTAACAGGAATTGAGCTTGATACATTAGTAGAAGCTGCGTGGAAAAGGGACGGAACAGTTGGAGCAAGAATGACTGGAGCAGGGTTTGGCGGCTGTGCCATTGCGATTGTCGCAGAAGATAAGACAGAGGAATTTATTAGAGTAGTAGGCGAAGAATATGCCGGAAAAATAGGATATAAGGCAACTTTTTATGTGGCGAATATTGGAGAAGGAACAAAGGAAATTACACAAGAAGTGCTGCGTTAAGTTATGTAATTTATGAAGACAGGAGTGAAGAAAGTGAACATTTTTAGCGTAATACAAAGCCTAGTTGAAAAAGCTTTTGCAGTAAACTTAATAGAGTCCGAAGACCGTATCTATGCGAGAAATAGGCTGCTGTCACTTTTGGGTTTTGACGTATTCCCTGAGCATGTACACGAGACAGAGGAAGGAGAGATTCCAGACTTAGTCGAAAAACTTGTAGGATATGCTGTTGAAAATCATATGATTTCAGACCTGTTAGATGAAAAAGAAATGTTAAGTAGTGACATTATGAACGTGTTTTTGCCAAGACCTTCAGATGTTAATCGTACTTTTTATGAACACTACGAGAAGGATCCAGAACAAGCTACAAACTACTTTTATTCATTTAGTCAAAACAGCAACTATATTCAAACAAAACGAATTGCGAAAAACATCGCCTATAAAGTGAACACAGATTACGGAGAGTTAGATATTACCATTAACTTGTCTAAGCCAGAAAAAGATCCAAAACAAATTGCTGCCGAAAAACAAAAAAAACAAACGGACTATCCGTATCCAAAATGCTTGCTTTGTATTGAAAATGAAGGATATGAAGGAAGAATTGGTCATCCAGCACGTTCGAATCACCGAATGATTCGAATGAACTTAAGGAATGAAGAGTGGTTACTTCAATATTCACCATATATGTACTACAACGAACACTGCATTGTTCTATCAAGCGAGCATCGTGATATGAAAATAAGCAAGAGCACATTTACAAGATTGCTAGAATTTGTGGAAAAGTTTCCTCACTATTTTATTGGATCAAATGCAGATCTTCCGATTGTAGGAGGTTCTATTCTAACGCATGATCATTATCAAGGTGGAAACTACGAATTCTCGATGGCAAAAGCGAAAGAAAATCACGTGTTTACACTAAAAGCGTTTCCGAACGTTCACGGAGCAATTGTTCACTGGCCGATGTCTGTCATTCGTCTTCGAAGCAAAAAGAGAGAAGAGCTTGTCCGAGCTTCTTCTCTTGTTCTCGAAACATGGAAAAACTATAGTGATCCTACAGTTAGCATAGAAGCCTATACAGGAGACATTCCTCATAATACGGTTACACCGATTGCGAGAATGCGGGATGGTCAGTTTGAAATCGACCTCGTTTTACGGAACAATCGAACAACAGAAGATTACCCACTTGGTATCTTTCATCCTCATGAAGATGTTCATCATATCAAAAAAGAGAACATTGGCTTAATTGAAGTAATGGGTCTTGCAGTGTTACCCTCTCGCCTTGAAAAAGAGCTTAAAGAAGTTGCTCGGTTTTTACTAGGTGAACAAAACGAGATCGCTGCTTATCACCTTCACTGGGCGGAGGAAATTAAAGAAGAATATAAAGATCAACTCCCAAAAGAGAACATAACAGAAGTCCTCCAAAAAGAGGTTGGCATGAAGTTTCTGCGTGTGCTTGAAGATGCAGGGGTGTTTAAACAAGATAGAGAAGGAAGAGAAGCATTCGGAAATTTTATTGGACTTTTAACTGAGGAAAAGACTTCGTGATGAGCGAAGTCTTTTTTGTAATTTACCGTTTATATCAAGAATTTATAGGGGAGAAAAAGAATAAGCGTTTTTTCTACAAAAAATGCAATTGTTAAAAATTTTTTAAAGAGAATTACCTCAAAAAAATTATATTAAAATATAAACCTTATGGAAAATGTAGTGATATCACTTTCATATTAAATTTAATATATATATAAATAACGGTGGAGAAGTAGAAAAATACGCAAGAATAAGGAAATGTCGCAATTTGTAGAAATTTAAAACTGTTGGTAGTTCTAAAGGATTATTAAACGACAAAAATCGGTTTTTTGTTACTTCTTTTTTGTCGAACAAGTAATGATATATATATGTTTTTAAATAATATTAACATTATGTTATTAAATGTAACTTAATGTCTAAATAAATGGTAATTAAACATTGATTATGAAAGAAAAAAGATATCTGAAAAAAGTTAATTAAAGGTAATTGGTGTAATATAATGGATTAAGTTGAATAATTTTTACATTTTTTAACTCAAAAACGAAAAATTGTGCTAATATATCCATATACATAGGTGATTTCTGTTTTTTATTAAGACTTTATACCCTTATTGTGAAAAGGTAGACAAGAATTAGAGCTAGTAGAAGTTTTTAGCACTGCGAGAGGAGAAAACATGAGCGCGATAGCAGGCATATATGAATGGAATCAAAGTGAAATTCGTGTAGAACAATGTCAGGCAATGATGGAAGAGTTAAAAAGATATCGTGCTGATGACATTGGAACATGGAAAAAAGATAGTCTTTTCTTTGGTTGTCATGCTCAATGGATTACAGAGGAATCTATTGGAGAGAAACTACCATTTTATGATAGTGAACGAAAGCTCGCTATTACAGCAGATGCTATCATCGACAATCGAGACGAATTATTTAATAGATTAGGAATAGATATAAAATATAGAGTTTCTATGAAAGATAGCGAACTTCTTCTACATGCTTATTCTAAGTGGGGAGAAGAGATGCCAAAGTTTCTCGTTGGTGATTTTACGTTTATGATTTGGGATGAGAAAAAAGGAAAACTGTTTGGGGCTCGCGATTTTTCGGGGTGTCGCACACTTTATTTTTTCAATAATGAGAAAACTTTCGCCTTTTGTACCGCTATTAACCCGCTTTTTACGCTTCCTTTTGTTTCAAAAAGGTTAAATGAAGCGTGGCTAGCCGAGTTTTTGGCTATACCGGTTACGTTTGAGTCAACAGATTCTTCTTCAAGCGTCTATGAAAATATTAGACAGCTTCCTCCTTCACATAGCATAACAGTAGAAAAAGGAAGAGTGAAGCTTACCCCATATTACACGCTTGACATGGTGAAGAAATTAAAGCTCTCATCAAATGAGGAATATGAAGAAGCTTTTCTTGAGGTTTTTAAGGGAGCAGTAAAATCCCGATTGCGAACACATCTTAACGTTGGAGCTCACCTGAGTGGAGGATTGGATTCAGGTTCTGTTGCAAGTATCGCAGCACGAGAGCTACGAGTACAAAACAAATCATTGCATACATATAGCTATGTCCCTATCGATGATTTTGAAGACTGGTCACCGAAAAGCCGAATAGCTGATGAAAGACCTTCCATAAAGTCAACAGTGAACTATGTTGGCAACATTAGAGACAACTACTTGAGCTTTCCAGAGAAAAGCTCTTTTTCTGAAATTGATGATTGGCTTGATGTGTTAGAAACACCGTATAAATTTTATGAAAATAGCTTTTGGACAAAAGGGATTTTTGAACAAGCATCACAGCAAGGAATAGGTGTGATATTGAATGGACAGCGTGGAAACTGGACGGTTTCGTGGGGACATGCTCTTGATTATCAAGCAATGCTATTACGAAAACTTCAATTAAGAAAATTCAGCCAAGAATTTTGGATGTATAGTAAAAATCTTGGGGCAAAAAGGTCAAGAGTACTTCGTGTTGTTGGGCGTAAAGTGTTTCCAAAGCTAAGAGGAGCTTTATCTAAAAACAAAGAAGTACCTTTTCGAGGAATGATTAATGAAAAATTAGCGAGTCGGTTTAACGTTTATAATAAATTAGCTTCACATGATATTCAAAAAAATGGGTTAATTCAAAAAACTCCATATGAAATACGAAAAATTCAATTTCAGCGTCCATACTATTGGGCTCTCAACGGAGCATATACAACAAAGCTATCACTTCGATACGGCATATGGGATAGAGATCCAACAAATGATCTACGCGTTGTACGTTTTTGCTTATCAGTTCCAGAAAGTCAATTTGTTCAAAATGGACAAGATCGGTCACTCATTAGAAGAGCAATGAAAGGCTATCTTCCAGATGATGTTCGACTAAACCAACGAACGCGAGGGATTCAAGGTGCAGATGGAATTCAAAGGATGCTTCCACAGTGGAATGTGTTTATAGGAGAATTAGAAAGAGCTTTAAAGGACGACTATCTATCAGAGTATTTAAATATAGACCTTTTAAAGGAATCGTTAGAAAACATACGCCATGAACCTTCAGCTGATCAAGTATTTCGAAATGATTTTCGAATTTTAATGAGAAGCTTGATTCTCTATCGATTCCTTCAAAAAAACTTTTGAAAGGGGGTGACATCGTGGAGAAAAAACAATGGGAAAAGCCTGAAGTAGAAGTGTTGGATGTAAACAAAACAATGGCAGGACCTGGGCTAAGCTATCCTGATGCAGTGCAACCAGATCCAGATCCAGAGGATGCAATGCATCATGATAGTTAATTGGATATGAAATTATACGTTCATTACCCTTATACACTGTAAGGTGTATAAGGGTTTTCAAAATTTGTGATGAGCGGAGTGAAGATAATGAGTATAACGCAAACAGTTTATGCTTATAACGCTTTTGGACTAAACATATGGAGTGAAGTTCATCTTCCTGAATTACCTTCTGGAGAGTTTGGGGAAGATTCAATAGATATATGGATTAAAAAAGGTTCTTTACCAGAAACATGGGTGCAACGAGAAGATCGGAGCCGAGTTGTTGTTGATGGGGATTCTGTTATCTTTGAGTCATACAAAAACGCTTTCTTTTGTATTACGAAAGGAAGAGAAATTACGGTTGTGCCTTTTGAAGGGGTTGATGAACGTAAAGTAAGGCTTTATCTTCTTGGTTCGTGTATGGGCATCTTACTTATGCAGCGTAAAGTCATGCCTCTTCATGGAAGTGCAATAGAGATTAATGGGAAAGCTTATGCATTTGTTGGACATTCCGGAGCAGGGAAGTCAACTCTAGCAGCAGCTTTTATCCAAAAAGGCTATAAGTTACTAAGCGATGATGTCATTCCTGTACGCCTATCAAAAGAGCGAGTGCCAATCGCTTATCCTTCTTATCCACACCAGAAACTTTGGGAAGAAAGTTTAGTTGGATTTGGAATAAATTCAAGTGGCTATCAATCATTGTTTGAAAGGGAGACAAAGTATGCAGTCCCTGTAAAAGAAAGTTTTTACGATAAGCCCATCCCAATCGGTGGCATTTTTGAACTTGCAAAAGGAAACACAAGTAAAATCAGGTTTAAAAAAATTGGAACGTTGGAGAAGTTCCGCGTTTTACTTCAGCATACGTATCGTGATTTCTTAATTGACAGACTTAAGTTAGCCGAATGGCATTTCAAACATTCGATGGAAGTAGGGAAAAGAACACCGATTTTTGAACTTAGGCGACCATCAGAAGGATTTACAGCACCAAGGCTTGTAGATGAAATTTTAAAAGTGATCCAAGAGGAGGAAAAAGAGTGAGCCCATTATCTCTAAAACATCATGTTGTTCAAGGTGATGGAAATATCGCAAGTGATATGGATCAAGAAAAAGTCATGCTAAATATTGAAAACGGCAAGTACTATAACTTAGGTAACATTGGTGGAGCAATCTGGGATGAAATAAGTGAAGCAATCTTAGTTGAAGAGCTTGTTGAAAAACTTCTAAATAAATATGACGTGCAAAGAGATCAGTGCGAAAATCATGTTTTATCTTTTCTTTCACATTTACAGAACGAAAACCTGATTAAAGTAATGTAAAGGAGTGAAGAGAGTGAAACTAATCCATAAATTAAAAACATTCTCAAAGCTAGAATGGGAGCAGCAGCTTTTACTTTTAGAAGCTTTCTTTTATTTAGGCTATGGACGGTTTTTAAAGAGCCGGCCATTTGCTAAAGTAGCTCCAACGCTAGGTGAGTACATGGAAGAAACGGGAATGATTGAAAATCCTTCAAATGAGCCTATGCTACGCGATATTTCCTATGCTGTTCATAAAATGAGCAAGTATACTTTTTGGGAAAGTGAATGCTTAGTGAAAGCAATTGCTGCAATGAAAATGCTCCAGCGTCGAAAGATTGAAAGTACGCTATATTTAGGCACGGGAAAAGATAAAGACGGACGCTTAATCGCTCATGCGTGGCTGCGCAGCGGTCCGAAATATGTAACAGGAGCAGAAACAATGGAAAACTTCACGATTGTTGGAAAGTTTTCAAGAATCATTAGTGAATAGTGAAAATCCTTTCTACATTTATAAGTATCGGAACATGTTAAACAATGTTTAGCATTTTTTTATAAAAAATAAAAAAACCTCTAGAAAATGGTGAGGTGAACAAAGTGAATGCCTTTCTTTACTATATTAAAAGAATGCATCATTTCGCAGGAAAAGGTTTGTATGTGAACGTTGTAGGGCGTGCGATTGTTAGCTTGCTTGAAGGAGCAGGAATATTGCTCCTTATTCCACTTATTAGTTTTGGAGGTTTTGTGCAAGTTGAGAATGTCTCAGGGAAGATTATGGAGCTTTTTCATTTTCTGACTCGTATTCCCGAATCGTTTTATTTGCCCCTTGTGTTAGGCTTATATCTTTTTATTGTTGTGGGACAAACCTTTTTACAGCGTTATTTATCAATTCGTGACGCTCGCATTCGTGAAAATTTCAGCAGACATTTACGATTAGATATATACAGTTCTCTGTTAAATTCAAGATGGAGTTTTTTCTTGCAAAAACGGAAATCAGACTTAGTTAATTTATTAACGACAGAGCTTGCGCGCGTACTTGGAGCCATTAATTATTTTCTTCAGCTTTTATCTCATATTATTTTTACCGTTATTCAAATTTGTATTGCGCTCTGGCTCTCTGCCTGGTTGACGTTGTTTATTTTAGCGTGCGGTCTTGTTATTGGATACTGCTCAAAAAGCTTAATTAAACGATCAAACAAGCTTGGCAAGCAAACATCAAAGCTTGGTGAAACCTATATGGCGGGAATCACAGATCAAATCAATGGAATTAAAGATATTAAAAGCAACACATTAGAACATAATCATGTGAACTGGCTTCAGTCTCTAACAGAAAAAATGAGCGAAGAACAAATCAATTATGTGAAATTAAGATCAGATTCACAGCTTATTTATAAACTATCATCAGCTTGTCTTATTGCCCTTTTTATCTTTATTTCTCTAAAAACTTTTAGTGCTCAGCAGGATCAGGTTCTGCTTCTTATTTTAATTTTCTCACGCCTCTGGCCAAAGTTTACAAGCATTCAGTCAAACATAGAGCAAATTGCAGCAAGTATTCCTTCTTGTCGCTTAGTTAGAGAGCTTTTACAGGAATGCCAAAAAGAGAAAGAAAAAGTAGCGGTTAGCATTGAAACAGAAAACAAAACAGCCATCAAGGGCTCATTTCAATGTCAGAACGTTTCATTTCGCTATAACAAAACGAAAGAAGAATGTGTCTTAGATAACATCAACTTACATATCCTCCAAAACCAAATTACGGCTATTGTGGGACCTTCAGGGGCAGGGAAGAGTACGTTAATTGATTTGTTAATGGGTCTGAACATTCCAGAAAAAGGCGAAGTATTAATTGATGGATCTCCTCTTACAGAAGAGAATCTTTTAGCACTTCGCAACTCGATTAGCTATGTTTCACAAGATCCGTTTTTATTTAATACGTCGATCCGAGAAAACTTGCTGATGGTGAAAAATACGGCAAGTGATGAAGAGATATGGGAAGCACTTCAATTTTCGCAAGGATATGAGTTTGTGAAGGAATTGCCCCACGGGCTTGATACAGTCATTGGAGACAGAGGAGTAAGGCTTTCAGGTGGAGAACGACAGCGTTTGGTTCTAGCAAGAGCACTACTAAAGAAACCATCTATTTTAATTCTTGATGAAGCAACAAGTGCGCTTGATGTGCGAAACGAAGCGAAAGTAAGCAGGGCAGTGGAAGAATTAAAAGGGAGGATGACTGTCATTATTATTGCCCATCGTTTATCAACGATTCGCAATGCAGATGCTGTTATTGTCTTAGAAAAAGGAAAAATTGTTCAGCAAGGAAGTTACACACAGCTGTCAAAGGAGAAAGGACATTTGTTTAACGAACTTCTTCAGAGCCAGGCACAAGCTGTTCAGTAAAGGGATGGTGAAAGAGATGGAAAGAAACGGTGAGCTTGATTTATCATTGCTGCCAAGAGAACTAAAAGTGATGTTACATATTTTAAATCATCGAGAAGGAAGTTTAGTCCTAGAACAAAATATAGACTGGGACTATTTCTTGCAGCTTGTGATGCATCATCGCATTTATCCATTAGTATATGCAAAATTAAAAGAGCTAAGGGATCCTGCTGTACCTTCATTTGTAATGGAAATGTTAAAGAGAGAATATCAAAAAAATACGTTTTCAATGCTTCATTTGAGCGCAGAAATGGAGCGGGTGAGCAAACTGTTCAGCCAGCGGAATATTAAGCTTCTGTTTTTAAAAGGTCCCCCAATTGCCCAGGATATCTACGGAGATATTTCGCTACGAACGTCAAAAGACTTAGATGTATTAATTCAGTTCGAAGACGTTAAAAAAGCAGAAGATGTTCTAATTGAACTTGGCTATGAAAGAGAAGACCGCTTTTTTTCTCTGGCGAATGAATGGAAATGGCTTCATCACCATATTATTTACTTTCATCCCCAAAAAAAGATTCAAGTTGAAATTCACTGGCGTTCACAACCGTTTCCAATGCAACAACCAACATTTAATGAGCTCTGGGAGCGGAGAAGAAAGAGTAAGCTAACGAGTTCGCCCGTTTATCTCTTAGGGGAGGAAGACCTATTTATTTTTCTTATTGCACATGGAACAAGACATGGCTGGTTCAGATTGCGCTGGCTCGCTGATGTTGACTATATGATGCGAAGAAAGCAACCATTTAAGAATGTAAAACAACTTCGCTCACGAAAACAATTTAACCTTGTTGGGCAAGCACTCCTTGTTTCTACTGCTTTTTTTGAAACCCCTATCCCAGAGGAAGCAAAAAGTATTATAGAAGAAAGGCGAGCAAGAGAACTGGCAAAGCTTGCTGCTCCATGTATGATAGAGATAAGTCAACATTATATTCAGATGGAAATAGAAAGAAAAGAGACCCATAAGGGAAGCATAATTTCCTTATTCCTTTCTAAACTTTTAAATCTAAAAAATATAATTTTTCAACATTCTTATCTTTATGAAATAAGAACGGTTTCTCAAAGACTACTTCAAGTAGTGAGATTTATATATCCTAAACCTCATGAAGAAGATCAATTAAGACTACCCAAAGCACTCAAAATTCTCTATTTCCCTCTTCGCCCTTATTTATGGATGAAAAGAAAGTCAGCAAGCTTAGGAAGAGGAAAGTCGAAAAGGTTTGAAAATGTATAATAGTAGCTTTTATATATAAATAGCAGAGGAATGTCTTATACGCTGTCGGTGTACAAGATGTTCCTTTTTATCTTTATATAAGTCATTAGGCTAGCAAGGGAGAGTATAAAGAAAGGGGAAAAAAGTCTATCGCATTATTACAGAGTAAAGGCATTAACACCAATTTTTTAGTTTTTCTTTAACAAAACAGTGAAAATAATCACTATATGTAAGGAAACCCATTATTCTACAAAAGTTCCCACATAAGAGGAAAAAGATGCTACAATAAAAAGGCATTTTGAATAATGAGGAGATCTCGAAATGGCACAACACAACGAACTGTATGAGGACTACTTTAATGATTATCGTTTGAAAGTAACAACATACCTTTATCGGGTCATCGTTGTTTTTTTAGGATTAAGCTGCGCTTGGAATGCGTTCTTCTATCTTTTCCAAGTAGACTTCTCGGGGGCCAGTTTACCATCCTTTTTAATTTGTTTAGCTCTTTTAATTATGATGGGCAGTTTAAAAAGATATATTGATTTTAAAGCGAGCATCTATCAGCATATGATTCTCATTTATTCTGTTGGACTCCTTATTGTGGTATATTTGCAGTCAGGCTACTCTGAAGCCTGGAGCTTTTTCTTACTTCTGCCGATTCTTGCTGGCCTATATGGAGAAAAGAAGACCCTTTTTTATTATTCATTGATTGGATTAGGACTTCTAACATTCTTCAGTATAAAGCTGCCTAAAAAGAACTATACGGCAGACAGCATTGATATTTCAAATCGGATTTTATTATATATTATTTTATCAACGTTAAGCTTTCTCGTACTGCAAACGCTTCATCTTATCTATAGAAGACAAGTAGACCTTGTGAAAGAATCAACAGAGACAACAATTGAAGAAATTATGAATACGTTTGTTGTGGCAGTAGAGGCAAAGGACGTTTATACGTATGGTCATAGTGAGCGCGTCAGTCAGTATGCTGTTGCTCTTGCAAGCTCCTTGCCAGATTATCATGAACAAGACTTGAAAAGACTCAGATTAAGCGGACTCCTTCACGACGTTGGGAAAATTAACGTTCCAGAACATATTTTAATGAAAAAAGATAGACTGCTTGAAAAAGAATATGAAACAATTAAAACCCATTCAACTGTCGGAGCTCAAATAATTGAGCGAATGAGCCGCCTACAGCTTTTAAAAGCAGGCGTTCTTTATCATCATGAACGATGGGATGGAACAGGATATCCTTCAGGTTTGAAAGGAAGAGACATTCCGCTAGATGCTCGGGTTCTGGCTATTGCGGATGCTTTTGATGCGATGACAACGAACCGCTCTTACCGTAAAGGAATCAAATTTGAAGAGGCTTTTTATCGTTTAGAGTTAGCAAAAGGAACACAGTTTGATCCTTGGCTTATCGAATCCCTGAAAGACGTAAAGACTCGATTTAGAGAAATCTATGATGGGTTAGAGTCTGGCCGGAAATATAGAGAGAAAAGAATAGAAGGTTTATAGGAAGCGGGAATGCGCTTCTTTTTTTATTGATTTAAGGAAGAGATTGCTAGAATAGGTTTGCCTTGGAGTGTAAAGAGGTAAAGGAAAGAGTATACCAGTATGATAACCGCTTTTTTAAAAGTCCTCCTGGTGCTAACGAATAATGATATAACTTGCTGTTGCGGTAAAATAAAAAATGAGGTGAGCGTTTCATGAAAAGTACAGGGATTGTGAGAAAAGTAGATGAACTAGGCAGAGTTGTGTTGCCGAAAGAACTGAGAAGAACCTTTTCTATTCATGAAAAAGATCCGATTGAGATTTTTATTGATGAAGAAAAGATCATTTTGCAAAAATACAAATCTAACTTGGAATGTATGATTACAGGAGAAGTGTCTTCAGATAACAAAGTGTATCCAGGGAATATTGTGCTAAGTGATAAAGGTGCAGAAATATTAAAGAAAGAGTTAGAGGATAAGCTCCAGGAAAGTTAAAATAGTTTGTGTTGTATCGATAAAGAGGAACTGTGGAAGATTCCATAGTTCCTCTTTTTGTGTGAAATAGGATTATGAATGGTATTTTTTCATCATAAAAAATTCTACGAGTGGTAGCGTAACCATACCAAGTGCAAGAACTCCTGCTAATAACGTATTTATTTCCCCTGTTAGGATATCCTCGACTAAGACGGCAAGGAATAGGAAGAGAAGCAGGAGAAAGTAACTTATTTTAGAGCTTTTTTCAGCTATTTGTCTTTTCTCTTCCTCATTCCTCTCTATTTTTGTTGTGATGGTGGGAAGATACAGCATAAGTAACATAGAGAAGAAAAGGAATTCGTTAAATCCAATCTTTTCCCCTGTTATAATTTTAAAAATCGTATAAGAAGTCCCAAGCAGAAAAGCTGTGATGAAAATGATGAAGTTTGTTTTGTTCATTTTCCCCTCCTACATAATATTCCATATATAGTATAAAGAAGAAAAACAAGGTGTGTCAAAGTAGTTTTAAAGAATGAAAGCAAAAGAAGCACACTCTCAAAGTGAGTGTGCTTCTTTAATTGAATGGTAGATAACAAGTTTTACGAATAGATTAGAGATGCGGAATAACAAATCCTCCATAAGCAAACGCAGCAATAATCATAAATGCAGGGTGAATTTTAAACTTTCCAAGTGCTAAAAGAGAAATCAGTGCGATGATTAGCGATTGCCAAATACCAATTGAACCAACTGCATCTTTGATCATATCCCATGTTAGTAAAAGCATCATAATGGCAATTACAGGCTGAACAAGAAGGGTCATGCCTTTAACAACTTGAGACTGACGATGGCGCTGCATAAGTTTGAGAAGAAGAATAAGAGCAATTGCAGACGGAAAAACGGTCGCAAATAAGGCAATGAGAAATCCCCACCATCCAAAAACATCGTAGCCAACATATGCCGCAATTTTTGTTGCAATAGGTCCAGGGAGGGAGTTGCCAAGGGCAAGCATATTTGAAAATTCGGCATTTGTGAGCCACTGATAGCGATCAACAACTTCTTCATACATAAGCGGAATGGAAGCAGGACCTCCGCCATATCCAAGTACATTAGCAATAAAAAAACCTAAAAACAAGCTAAGTAAAAGCATCATACGGATAGCCCCTTACTTTTTGAATTTTTGTTTTCCCATTTATTTTTTAGTTTAAAATGCATGGTTCCATAAGCGAGAAAGATGACGATGACAAATGCGGGATGAAGCGCAATTGTTTGGAGAAGAAGGAAGGTGACTATAAAAAGGATACAGCCAAGTATTTTTCCTAATCCTTTGACTGCTTTTGCGGCAAATTCGTATGCCATAAGGCCGAGCATTACAGCAATAACAGGCATAACAGCGGAAACCATGCCCGCTACAGCGGCTGAGTAGCTTAACACATTCACAACAGTAAGTAAGATGACCATTGAAAGACACGTAGGGAGAATATGAGCGAGCACCCCAACAATTGCTCCGAGGGTTCCTTTTTCCCTGTAACCTAAATAAGCGGCCATCTTTGTTGCAATAGGTCCTGGTAACGCATTTGCAATGGCTAAAATTTCTCCAAATTCATCATCTTCAATCCATTTGTAGCGTGAAACCGCTTCATGGCGGATAAGCGGAATAACAGATGGACCTCCCCCAAAGCCCAATATTCCTGTGCGTACCATTGCAACGATTAATTCTTTATAAGCATTCACTTTCATTCCCCCTTGTTTGCCATTGTTATAGCTTCATTCCCATTCTGCTTTTATAGCGTTTAATAAGTGTTTGGCAGTCAACGCTCACAACGCCTTGCATTGGATAAAGCTTTTCTGTTAAAAAGCGCTCCATTTCTCCGTTGTCTGCAAAAATGCCGTGCATATGAAGTTTGCTTGGTCCTGTCATATGATACAAACTTGTGACAGCGTGCTCCTCTGAAAGTTGTTCAGCAACTGTTTCTAAATATTGTGGTTCAACTTCCACATTGAAAAAAGCGGAAACATGGATACCAATCTTAGCTGGGTTAATGATTGCAGTAAACTTTTCAATAACGCCTTTTTCCATCAAGTTATTAATGCGCGCCTGTACAGCAACGCGCGATAACCCAACTTCTTTGCCGAGATCTGTATAAGAGACTCGGCTATTTTCATGAAGAATAGAGAGGATGGTTTTATCAACATCATCCAAAATTAAATTAGGTACATGATAATCATAATGCAAGGAATTTCCGACCTCACTTTCGTTATGTAATCGTATAGAGATAAAAACATTCTATTTATAAACATATTACCATTTTATTTTTCTGAATCAACAGAAAAATTAAAATATAATTACTAAACGTAAAAAAACAATGGAAGAGAGTCTAACAAGAATAAACCATTTGAGAAAAGAGCTGGATATAATTAATTCATAATTTTCAGAAAATAGAGGTGAGCGAAATGAAGAAAAATAATCCAGCTCTTGTTATCTTTTTATTCTTCTTAGGATGGGTGTTCATGTATGCAGATCGAAATATTCTTTCCCCTGTTATGGGTGATATCGGAGAGGAGTGGAATTTAAGTCAAACGGAGCTCGGCCTTATGTCTACCGTCTTTTTTGCTTCATATGCGTTTATGCAAATTCCAACAGGGTTTTTAGCAGATAAGTTTGGACGAGTGAGAGTCCTTGTTACAGGTTATATCATTTTTGGGGTTGCTACATATCTAAGTGGAGCAGTCACAACATTTGCTTTATTTCTTCTTATGCGTGCTCTTACAGGATTAGGAGAAGGAACATACTATGGGTCACAGTATGGCATCTCTTCTAACATTACCCCAAAAAAATACCGAGGTCTTGTGTCAGCCCTTATTAACAGCGGGATGGCATTAGGGATTTCACTTGGTCTTATTGCAGCAAGCTATTTTACTTACACGTTAGATAAAGGCTGGCAGTTTTCATTTTACTTGTTTGCCATACCAACTGTCATTATAGCTATTTTAATTGGTGTCTTTGTTCGTGATGGCAATAAAGAAGAGAAAGTTTCAACTGCCGTTCCAACTGAAAACGTAAGCCTCAAGCAACTTTTCACCAAAAACCATATATGCGTCTATATTATTATCTTTTGCTCTCTTTACGGTTTTTTTGGAATGTTAACATGGCTGCCATATTATTTGCAGACAGCTCGTGGTGTTGATGGATCACAAACAGGTATTATTGCTTCACTTGTTCCATGGGCATCAATTCCAGGTGCCATTTTCTTTGGTTACATTTCAGATCGTGTAAAAAGCAAAAAGCCTCTTATTATCTCTCTAGCTGTCGCAGGAGCTTTCCTGCAGATTGTTATTCCTTATACAGAAAGTTATTCACTTCTCCTTACCGGGTTAGTCCTATATGGCTTGCTTGGAAAACTGGCTCTTGACCCTGTACTAATCTCATACATCGCAGACATTACCCCAGCTTCTATGTATTCAAAGGTCTATGGATTCTTTAATTTTAGCGGCATGCTTTCTTCCATTTTTGCGCCTTATATTACAGGCTATTTTGCAGATCGAACAGGAAGTCTTGAGCTTGGTTTTTACTTATCTGGAGCACTATTACTCGTTGGTGCTGTCGCTTTTCTGTTCACAGACAAAGGTCCAAAAGAAAGTCCAGTTTCACAACTAGCTGTGAAAAAGAACTATAAATCAGGGGAGGAAAACTTAATATGAATGAAGCAATTGTTGGAACAAAATCAATGGTCGTTAGTCCACATTATTTAGCCTCTGGAGCAGGAGATAAGATTCTCCAGCGAGGCGGAAATGCCTTTGATGCGGCTGTTGCGGTGAGTGCTTGTTTAGCAGTTGTGTATCCTCATATGACTGGGCTTGGTGGAGATTCATTTTGGCTCATGCAGCAGAAAGAAGAGGAAAAAGTGCGCGCTTATAATGGAAGCGGCCGATCAGGTCGTGAAGTGACAAGAGATAAATATCGGGGAGAAAAAGCGATTCCAACAAGAGGGATTAAAAGTGCAATTACCGTCCCAGGTATGGTTGACAGCTGGGATGCCGTTTTGAAAAAATACGGGACGATGACACTAGCAGAAGTTCTTGAACCAGCTATAAGCTATGCTTTATTTGGCTTCCCTTTTTCAAAAGATCAGCATGAAAACACAATGAACAATTTAAAGTTATTCAGCGAACAGCCTGACACTGCTACTGTTTTCCTTCCAAATGGGCGTGTGCCACATGTAAATGAAAAGTTTGTTCAAACGAATCTTGCTCATACGTTAAAAGAGCTTGCTGAAAAAGGGCGGGACTTCTTTTATAAAGGAGAGCTTGGAAAACGAATCGTGAGGAGTCTTCAAGAAAAGGGAAGTTTATTAGAGGTTGAAGATTTCGCTGAGCACCAAGGCGCATGGGTTGAACCTCTTTCAACAACGTATCGCGGCTATACGATATACCAAGTACCACCAAATTCACAAGGGTTTGTTGGATTAATGACGTTAAACGTGCTAGAAAACTATGATTTACGGTCTATCTCACACGGCTCCTATGAATATTACCACCTGTTAGTCGAAGCATTAAAACGAACGTTCCAAGATCGGAACGAATTTCTGACAGATCCTCACTTCTCAGCCATTCCTCTTCAGAATTTGTTAAGTAAATCGTATGGAAAAGAAATAGCGAATGAGATTACTTTTGAAAAAACAAATGATGTGACAACACAGCCAATTGGAAATGATACAGCTTATGCCGCAGTTGTTGATGAACACGGAAATGCGGTGTCCTTTATTCAAAGCCTCTATTTTGAATTTGGCTCAGGTGTAATCGCAGGAGATACCGGTATCCTTATGCAAAATCGAGGATCATTTTTTTCTCTTGATGAGAATCATGTGAATACACTAGAACCAAAGAAAAGAACGTTCCACACACTAATGCCTGCAATGGCTTGTAAAGACGGAAAACCTTCTATTTTATACGGCACACAGGGTGGAGAAGGGCAGCCGCAAACCCAAACAGCCCTTATTACAAGAATGATTGATTACGGAATGAACCCCCAAGAAGCGATTAGCTCTCCACGCTTTTTATGGGGAAGAACGTGGGGAGAGGAAACACAAGAGTTAAAAATCGAAGGACGAATTAGTGAGGAAGTGGAAAAGTCGCTAGCTCGTGCTGGTCATCTTGTAAAAAGAGTGAGTGATTTAGATGGAGTAATGGGGCATGCACATGCCATTGTTATAGATGATCAAGGGTTTTTACACGGTGGAGTAGATCCACGGAGTGATGGAGGAGCGTTTGGGAGATAAAAGGACAAAAAAGAGGTTGGATCATGATCCAACCTCTTTTATTATTGTTTCTCTAGTTCCTTATAATAAGCTATTTTTTTCTGAATTTCTTGAAGGTTTCCCTCTAGTTCTTTTATTTCCTCTTGCACATTACTGTGATGCTCTTCTAGTAATTTACGACGAGATGAAGCCGTTGAATTTCCTTGACTTCTAAGGTCTGAAAATTGTTTCATCTGAATCATTGGCATTCCGGTCTTACGTAAGCGAAGTAAAAAGGCAATCCAAGAAAGGTCCCCTTCACAATACTGACGATAGCCGTTTTCATCCCGTTTGATATGTGAAAGCAAACCAATTTTCTCATAGTAGCGTAACGTATGAACAGAAACCCCTGTTATGTTAGCAACTTCTTTAATCGTTAATACATTTTCCATAATATTCATTATAACATAGAAAAAGCCTTGCTTTAGAGCGCGCTCTAACCGATAGGATAAAAATATCTTATTAAAGGAGGAAGTCGTTTAATGAATGAACGTTATGAACGTGGATGGGAAAGATTAATGAAAGTAGATGGAGAAGGAGGAAAAGGAGTGATAGAGTCTTTAAAGGAAATTGCTCCTGATCTTGGTCAATATGTTATTGAATTTGCATTTGGAGATATTTATTCACGGGGAGAGCTTGATTTAAAACAGAGACAGCTTGTTACTCTTTCTTCACTTACAACTCAAGGAGGATGTGAACGACAGCTTCGTGTTCATATTAATGCATCTTTAAATGTAGGATTAAATCCCCGTGAGATCGTTGAAGCAATTATGCACTGTGTACCATATACAGGCTTTCCAAGAGTATTGAACGCCATTTTTGTTGCAAAAGAAACCTTTGTAGAAAGAGAAATAAAAGTAAAGTTATAAACAAAAAAGACCGCTTAGCAGAGAATGACTACTAAGCGGTCTATATTGAAAGGGATTAACTTTTAGCTTTCCCACTTTTACTTTCTTTCATACTTAACACAACTCCGAAAATAACGATAATGCCTCCAATAATTTGAGCTGTTCGAATCACTTCATGGAGCACAATGACAGAAAAGATAACTCCAAAGATCGGAACAAGATTCATAAGCGTTACAGCAGAACTTGAAGATAATTTTCGTAAACTATAATTATATAGAAGAAAAGCGACAACAGAACAAAATATTCCAAGATAAAGAAGCACTAAAAATGACTCCATCGTCGGCATTTTCCAACTTGATTTTTCAATAAAAGCAACAGGAATAAAGGTAATCGCTCCTGCTAATGTTTGATAAAAGGAAATCGTAATCATCGAATATTTTTTAACAACTTTACGTGTTGTAAAATTATAAAAAGCAAATACGAAACCAGCTAAAACTAAAATCACGTTTCCAAGTAGTGCATGCCCGCTTTCTGCTACATGCGGATTATAAGAAATTTGGTAAACCCCAATAAGCGCAATTAGAATGCCTATTCCTTTAGCCCATGAGATTTTAACTTTATAAAATATAAATTCAATAAGAGCGGTGATAGCTGGATAAGCGGCAATAATAATAGCAGCATTCGAGGCTGTTGTAAGTTCAACACCGATATTTTCCATTGAAAAGTAAAGCGTTGTTCCTAATACACCGCTTAGTGACATTACGCCAATGTCTTTAAGTGATGGAATTGTTTTGTCTTTTTTTATGAGCATGATGATTCCTAAAATGATGGCTGCTACCATAAAACGTGCTGCACCAAGCGTAAGTGGAGAAAATGATGCATAAGCTATTTTTGTACCTACAAACGATGTACTCCAAAAAAGAACAGCAATAAGTGTAGCCATTATGTATAACGTAAGGCCTTTTTTCACTTTTTTTGCTTTCACTTTTGGTTCATACTGATTCAAAACCGTATCCATTCTACCCCTCCATTGAATCTTAAAGTAGTTGCTACAAATGTAGCGACTATATATAACTTATAATTATCTCCATTATCTGTCAAGGGAAATAATGATATAATAGCTCTAATAGTGCTCGGGTAATGAAGGAGGAAAACATGAAAGTAGACATTATTAAAATTTTGCAAGATCTGAATTTTACAGAGTATGAAGCAAAGGCATATATAACATTGTTAGAAAAATCACCATTGTCAGGTTACGCGATTTCTCTTAACTCAGGTGTGCCCCGCTCTAAAATTTATGAAGTACTTGGTGGCCTTGTTGACAGAGGAGAAGTCATGATAAGTCATGAAAACCCGGCTCTTTACACTCCGCTTCCTCCACATGAGCTCATTAATTTGAAAAAACGAAAAGCCGAAACATCGTTTGAAGTAGCGGAAGAGGCGCTTGAACATTATTCTTATGTTTCATTAAATCGAGAAAACATTTGGAACATTACAGGGCATGAAGCCATTATTAATCGTGCCAAAGAAGCGATTAAAGAAGCAAAAGGACGGATTCTCCTAGAAATTTGGATGGAAGATGCAGAAGAAATACGCAAAGAACTCGAAAAAGCAGCCGGGCGTGGTGTGCAAATCTTAATTGTTTCTTACGGCACACTTGGTTTTGATTTCGCGGAAGTATATGAACATGATGCAAGTGATGAAATTACCGAAGAATATGGGGGACGCTGGATTGTTTTAAGCGTTGATGATCAAGAAGTTGTGGCAGGCATTCTCTCACTTGGTGACGACAGTCGTGCTGCATGGACAATGCATCCAGGTCTTGTGATGCCGATTACAGAAGTGATTGTACATGACTTGTATATATATGAAATGATGAAAGAACATCGCGATACATTGGAAAAAAGCTTTGGCCCGAATTTGATTGAGCTTAGAAATCGCTTTAAGTTTGGCTCGTCTGGGTATAGCGTTGCAGCGAGATTAGGGTTGATTGAATAGAGAAGGAGCTTCCGTTATTTAACGGAAGCTATTTCATTTATATATAAGTAATGAAGGCAAACGAGAGACAGGAGCAGAAGTTAATCCCTGGGATGAAGTAATGAATAGGAGGGAAGTGATTCTGTTGTCTATTATTCCTCTCCCATCACTTCACCAAGTACAATCACAAGCAGGATTAACAAAATGCGAATGAGTTTGTCTTTGCATACTATTTTTAATAAAAGTGCTAAAATAATTCCAATAAGTGGTTTATCTTCAATGAAAATGATAACCGTGATGTCCAAAAGAGAAATAACAAGATCAATAATATCAAAGTCTCCGTTCATTTTACACCTCGCTTTTATAGGGTATGTGTTGGAGAGAAGGATGTGAAAAACAATGCAAAGGGGATAGGAGGACAGAGCGTGAGGGAAACTTTATGATTGCAGTAAGTGGACGCTTATAGAGGAAAAGGAAATTTTATGCAAGAAATGGATATAGCATATGTCCAATAAGCGATAGACAATTTTGAATCATAATGGATATTTACTTATTTGAATAGGTTTAATTAAACAAGGGAGGAATACATACGATGAAATACCTTACTTTAAATGGAGAATCTTATTATATCGAAGTCACACATTTCGAAGACAAAAGTGAACAAGATGAAGAAGGTTACTATGAATATTATTATGAGGGAAAAGATGTTAGCTTTGATTCAAAAACAATGTCCATTAACTGCCGGATATATGATGATGAAAAAGAGATTGGTTACCTCTCTAAAAGACCAAATTATGCTTTGGGAGAAGACGTTAAAATTTTAAAAGCATACTTACATAAGGAATATAATGTGAAACGATTTAAATCAAGTAATGAGGAGTTGGCATCTATCTAAGGGCATCCTTGCTTTCCTCCCCTATACATTTAGGTGTTCAGTCATCATACCTAACGAAAAAGAATATTTTGTACATATAGGAAATAAATATAAAATTAATAGTTCTTTTTTATCGAAAATAGATATTTCTCTGTATAATATATCTTAGAGACACGTTCATCGTCTTAACCAATAAAATGATAGAAATGGGGAGATAACGATGACAACATCAAAACAAGTAATCACAAAACTTTTACATGGAACAGCAAATGATCAAAATACATATCATTTTATGCAAGAGAAGTCGACAATCCTTGTATCTGGTGAACAAACAAATGGCGCATACTGTGTAGTGAAAGTACAAGAACCTCCCAAAATGGGACCGCCGCCACATATCCATGCGAATGAAGATGAACAATTCCATATTATTAAAGGAAGCTTCACTTTCTTTGTTGGAGATGACGTCATTGAAGCAAGAGCAGGAGACTATGTGCACGCTCCAAGAGGGATTAGACATCATTTTGTTGCAGGGGACGAAGTGTCTGAAATGTTTGTAACCGCATCACCTGCTGGCTTTGATTGTTTTATTAAAGAACTAGGAAAGCCTGTTAGTGAAGATGCAGGATTACCAAAAGCTGAGCCACCAACTCCAGAGCAAATGAAACAGTTAGTGGAGGTGGCGGAGAAATTTGGAATGAATTTTACAGACCTAAAGTAAGAATATAAAAGGGAAAAGACTTAGAATTTATTTCTAAGTTTTTTTATTTTTAATAGAGAACAATGAAATTCTTCACTTAATATAATTAAAAATGATCTTTGTAAGTAATTTGAAAATATAATATGGTAAAATATGAAACAGATGGAATAAAAAAACGTCATTTCTTAGGAAGACTTTTTAGAGGAGTAATCATTAATGAAAAAAATGTTAAAACCCATTTCAATTTTACTTTTTATCATTCATTTTTTTATTTTATACTTGTGGCTTTTTGAATGGGAAAAGCTCTATACGGCTCCTTGGTTATGGGGATGGGGAATTTCAACTCTAGTAGGAGGAGTGATTTATTTTACTTACTACAAGAAGTCGACAGATCATATGGTATACAAAAAGCTGCTTCTTTCTTCAACTTTTACAATGGTTGCGATTGCGGTGTTAAGCTTTTTAGTTGATAGTACAGTAGACTCGATGCCATAGATAAAAAAGATACATAGGAGCAATACAGTGAAGAAATATATTTTACTTTTTATGTTTTGTCTACTAGTTGGACAAATGCTAGGCTACAAAGATATTCGTCATAAAGAATTGGAACGTTCTCTACATACGGCATTGCAGGGGGATGTTCATAATGTCAACATCGCGTCTTTAACAGATTTTCAGTGGGATAAAGCGTATGTTTTTCCACCATATACACCAGTTGAGGTGATGAGGGACGAGCTTGGGGTTCAAAGTTATAAGGATTGGAGCGGTTTAGGTTTTCGAGATGATATTAATTTGCTTGTATTTTTACATGGAGATCAAATTGTTCATTATGCTGAAATAGATAGAGCATTTGGTGAATTTGGTCAAAATAATTCACTTTCCTTTACGCCCTCACACGCCACCCTGACTGTTCAAAGGTTTTAGAACATCTTAAGAAACATCTAGCATAATTAAAAAAGGCTAGATGTTTTATTTTGCAAAATATAGTGGTATCTTTTACAAAAAAATTCTTATATTAAAAGGTAGGGAAAATCATTTACGAATTTTTTCACAAAGTTGTTGACAGTCCAATCTAAAACCAATATTATTATATAGACCAATTGTTATAATTGGAGAAGGAAGGGTAGGATTGGATGAAGAAAGGGAACACGAGAGACGTCATCTTACATACGGCGTCTGAACTGTTTCAGCGTCAAGGCTATCATGGCACTGGACTAAACCAAATTATCGAGAAAAGCGGAGCACCAAAAGGATCACTTTATTATCACTTTCCAAATGGGAAAGAAGAAATTGCTATCGAAGCGATTAAATTAATGGGGCACCATATATTAGAGAGCGCCCGAGAAGACTTAAGCGAGAAGGACACAGCCATAGAAGCTTTTCAACATCATGTAGCAAAAATTGCGGATGTTTTTGACGGAAAAGCTTGTGTAGATGGACTGCAAATTGGTTTGATTGCTTCTGAAATGGCATCATCTCACGAGTCCATTCGTCTTGTCTGCCAGTCTGCTTATGAGAACTGGCAAACACTTTATACAGAATGTTTACAGCGATTTGATTTTGAAACAGAGCGAGCAAAAGAGCTTGCTGTTGTCATCAATTCGCTGCTTGAAGGTGCGTCGATTTTGGCACAAACAAATGAGAGCGGTTGGCCGCTTCGAGCTGTCGCAAAACAGCTGCCAGCTTTGCTTGTTCATTAACATATAAAAGAATGACGTAAGAGAGAGGGGAAGACAAATTAATATGAGTAATCAACAAAATGCAGCAGCAGATTCTAATATCAAAGCGCTGCCGATTATTACATCGTTTCTTATTGCTGGATTTATCGGCTTGTTTAGTGAAACAGCCTTGAATATGGCCCTAAGAGATTTAATTACAGGGTTTGGAATTCATGAAACAACAGCACAGTGGCTTACAACAGGCTACTTATTAACATTAGGGGTACTTGTCCCAATTTCAGGCTTAATCTTGCAGTGGTTTACAACAAGACAACTTTTTATGACATCTCTAGTGTTTTCTATCATTGGCACATTTATTGCAGCGATTGCTCCAACGTTCAGCGTATTAATGATTGCCCGCGTTGTGCAAGCCGTTGGAACAGCTTTGCTTTTACCACTTATGTTTAACACGATTCTAGTGATTATTCCACCACATAAACGTGGAAGATCAATGGGGATTATCGGGCTTGTTATTATGTTCGCACCAGCTGTTGGGCCAACTGTTTCAGGCTTAATTTTAAAAACTTTAACATGGCACTGGATTTTCTGGATTTCACTGCCACTACTCATTGTAGCATTAGTGTTTGGTGCCTTCTTTATGCAAAACGTTACAAAACCAACAAAGCCAAAAATCGATATTTTCTCAATCGTCCTTTCAACAATTGGGTTTGGTGGAATCGTATATGGTTTCAGCAGCGCTGGTGAAGGTGGCGGCTGGGGAAGCTCAAACGTTATTTTTGCCATTGCAATTGGAGTCGTTGCGTTAGTTGCATTCTCTATTCGTCAAGTGAAGATGGATAAACCAATGTTAAACTTGAACGCTTTTAAATATCCAATGTTCGTTCTCGGGCTTCTCTTAATTTTAGTTTGTATGATGGTTATGCTTTCAGCCATGATGATTTTACCATTGTACTTACAAACATCATTAGCATTAACAACATTTGCAGCTGGTCTTATGCTTCTTCCAGGAGGGATTATTAACGGAATTCTCTCACCTGTTATGGGTGGATTGTTCGACCGTTTTGGTCCTAAATGGCTCGTTATTCCTGGTCTTGTCATTGTAGCAGGAACAATGTATGGTTTCTCAACAGTAACACTTGAAACATCAACAGGATTTATTGTTGGCTTACACATCGCGCTTATGGTTGGTATTTCAATGATTATGATGCCTGCTCAAACAAATGGACTTAACCAGCTTCCACCTGAGTTATATCCAGATGGAACCGCAATTATGAACACATTACAACAAGTAGCAGGAGCGATTGGTACAGCGATAGGAATTTCAATCCTTTCTTCAGGAAGAAGAAGTTTTCTTGAAACAGTATCTGTATCTGATCAAAAGGATCCGATCAACCAACTTCTAGCCTTTACAAACGGTGTTCAACATGCTTTTATCTTTGCGATTATCGTTGCTGTTATTGGTTTAGTTATCTCGTTCTTTATTAAGAGAGTAAACGTTGAACAGCGCGCACATTAATAAAAAGCCGATGCTTATGCATCGGTTTTTTTGATTTTCATTGTTATTAGTTAGGTTCTGTTAAAGGTAAGTGCTAATATTTGATCCCTCTCGAAAATATTGCTATAATCAAAACGAACAAACGTTTGCGTTAGTTATAAAGATAAGCAAAGTGTTTAAGAGCTTATTGAAGAATGTGTTTTCTAAAATGAAAAATATCAATAAAAAATGGATTATGGAGGTATTACATATGTATGTAACGATTGCAGACTTTATTAGAGAATGGAACAAAGAAGCCTTATTAACTCAAAATGTTTTAGATGGTTTGACAGATGATGCATTAAAACAACAGGTTTATCCAGAAGGTCGTACATTAGGAAGAATTGCGTGGCATTTAACAACAACTATTCCAGAATACTTAGCTCATTTCGGGTTGAAGATAGATGGAGTAGAAAATGCGGAAAATGTCCCAACTTCAGCTAAGGAAATGGCTGAAACATTTAGAAATGTAAGTTCTTATGCCTCCAAAGTCATTGAAGAACAATGGACAGATGAATCCCTAGAACAAATACAAGAAGCGTTCGGAAGACAGGAATCAAACGCTATGATTTTAATGGGATTAATTAAGCATATTGTTCATCATCGCGGACAAGTTACGGTTTTGATGCGTCAAGCAGGGCTAAAGCCTTTTGGGGTTTATGGACCACCAAAAGAAGATTGGATTCATTTAGGTGTGGAAAATCCACCGCTTTAATATTATGATGAACGGTTCTTTAGTAGGAGAATGGAGGAAACCCTTAGAGAGGGGGTTTCCTTTCATTTTGACTTATTATCAACATTAAAATGTAACAGAGCCATTACTTAAGGAAGATGTCTATCTAGAAATTCGCGCATATTTACGACTTTTCCACTTTGGATAGATTCATCAGCAGCGCTTGCGACTGCAATAGACCAAAATCCTTCAGCAGGAGTGGCCGCTTTTGTTTTTTTTCCAGCAATCGCATCAACAAATGCTTTGTGTTCATAGTACGTTCCGCCGTTATGACCGCTATTTTGAATGGCTTCAGGATAGCATGGAGTAGTAATCTTAGCAGGAGCGCTTTCTCCACAAAGCACTTCTAAATGTGTAGATGGTTTATGATAGGGAAGAAAATCTTCATTTTCATATCCATATAGTCTTCCCCGGTCTCCGCACAGCGTTAAATCTTCACGGAAAAGGGGAGAGAACATGCACAAATTAAAAGAAGCATGTATTCCATTTTCATAAATAATGATGACGTTTGCATGATCTAATATATCAGCTTTCTTTCCTTCATATTGAAAATCTTTAAAATTGATAGCGTTTCCACCTATTGCGTAAACTGAAAAGGGTTTAGCATTTGCAAACAGATTTAATAAATCAAAGTAATGGCAACATTTTTCAATAAGAGTGCCGCCTGAAAGTTCTGAAAATTTATTCCACTGCTCTACTTTATCTAAGAAAGGAAGGCGATGTTCTGTCATCATCATCGTTTTTATATTTCCAATTGAGTTGCGCTCTTTTACTTCATAAAGGGCTTCTTGGTAAAGTGCTTTGTAGCGATATTGCAAACCAATTTGAAAAACGTTCTGATAAGACTCAGCCCATTGTCGAATGATCCATGCATCTTTCAACATAGTTGCCATTGGTTTTTCGAGTAAAATATGTTTTCTAGATTTCATCGCTTCTTTCACAATTTCTTTATGTGTATAATTGGGGGTGCAGATAATGAGTCCATCAACATCAGGATCTTCGCACGCTGCTTTCAAATCATCATAAACATGTACAACATGACCCGGAAAGCTTTCCTCAATCATATGAAGCGCTTCTTTGACACTTTTTTGATTAGGATCATATATGCCGTGAACTGTAGCACGTCCTTCTAACATTGTTGCTTTAATATGCTCATGCCCAATCATTCCGGCACCAATAATGTTAAATTTATAAAGAGGTGTTTCTTTTTTATAAATGTGTTTGTCTTTTTCACGCAAATAGTCGCTGTTTAGAAAACCCGAAAAAAAGGTGCTATGACGTTCAAATTCCCCCATGTTCATGCCTCCTGTTTTTTTAGAAACTCTCATTAAAGTATAAAAAGCATTGTTAGAAAATACAACAGAGATTATTTATGTTCCTACTAATATATGTTCTAAAAGATAAGTTAATATAAAAAAAGACTCACATTTTTGCCATGTGAGTCTTCCTTCATTTAATCGAGAAACTCTTGCAGAGCTTTCTTATTTTCTTCTTTATCAATACTTAACACAGATCCAACATCTTCACGGGCATTTTCAAATGTACCGTCAAGAGGGAGGCGAAGTGTTTTAACTTCCTTTGTACTTCCTGTAGCAAAGTCTTTTCCAAGGAGTAGAAGTGTTTTTTGATCGATGTTTGTATCAACATACGGATCTGTAAGGCCGAGCAATTTTGGAAGTTTGAAGACACTGCCAATGCTTGCGGCTTCTTTTTTCAGTTTTGTTAGCACTTCTTGCTGACGTTGAACGCGTCCAAAGTCGCTTAAACTATCGTGGCGGAAGCGAACATAGCCCAGAAGTTTGTCACCATGTAATGTTTGTTTTCCTTCATGAAGGGTCATACCAATACCAGAAGACATTTCTTCCTCAACTGTTACGGTAATACCGTCTGGAGCAATTGCGTCCACGACTTTTGGAAAGCCTTGAAAGTCTACGACAGCGTAGTAGTTAATATCAACGCCAAAGTTTTCTTCAATTGTTTTACGTAAAAGCTCAGGTCCTCCAAAAGCAAAGGCAGAATTTAATTTTTGTTTCCCATGTCCCGGAACATCAACATACATGTCTCTCATAAGAGAAACAATTTTAGGTTGTTTTGTGTTTTGATCATAGTGTGCAATAAGGATGGAATCTGTACGAGCGTGATCTTCACCTCGTGAATCACTTCCAAGCAAAAGGACATTCATTTTTCCATCGTTAGGAAGTGAGCCATTAAAGTCATCATAAAGCTCTCCGTCTTTTGCGAAACTTCCATCTTGAGCTTCAGAGAGTCCGATTTTATATTGAATAAAGCTGTAAATTCCCCCAGCGACGACTATAAGAAGGATAAGCGCTAGAATGATGCGGCCCCATCTCGGTCGACGTCTTCTTTTTCTATTTCTTGTTCTTTCTGTTCTTTCCAATGTGCTTTTCACCACTTTCTCTATCATGATGTACGTAGCATTTGTACTCTCAAGCAAACATTGTATCAAACTTTTCTTCGTTTGGCATCTCAGAAGAGAAAGAGCGTAATCAGATTTCTTGCGCGCATTCTTTCTGCTAGTGTATAGTAGGATATACTTTATAGGAAAGGAGAGGGGAAAATGAATCGTTACTTATTTCAATACGAAGTGCTTTCGCTAAAGAAAGAAGGAGAGTTTAGCGTTGTGGCGCAAAGTGAAGAAGAAGCAGCATCTCAAATTCTAGAGCGCGTGGCAGATATTGAGTTTACAGATGAAGAAGATGTGAAGATTGGCAAACTTATCAAAGTTATTGAAGCAAAAGATCATTATTACGAGTGTGAAGGTTGTACATGATCAGTACATAGCGTAAAAAATCCCTCTTTAAATAAGTAAGAGGGATTTTTTACGCTTTCTAATGAATCGAACGATATACGCCAATAACTTTTCCTAAAATTGAAACGTTGTTCAAAATAATAGGAGCCATTGTGGCGTTTTCAGGTTGTAAACGAATATAGTTTTCTTCTTTAAAGAAACGTTTTACTGTTGCTTCATTTTCTTCTGTCATGGCAACAACAATATCGCCGTTGCTTGCTGTTTGTTGTTGTCTCACAATTACCATATCGCCATTTAGAATTCCAGCTTCAATCATACTATCTCCAACAATTTCAAGCATAAATACGTGCTCATCAGGAGCCGCATATTTATCAGGTAACGGAAAATATTCTTCAATGTTCTCTATAGCTGTAATAGGCTGTCCTGCTGTTACTTTACCAATAACCGGAACATTAATAACATTATTTTTTTGAACATCGTTTGTTTGATCTAAGTCCAGAATCTCGATTGCACGCGGTTTTGTTGGGTCACGTCGAATTAATCCTTTGCTTTCAAGGCGAGCTAAGTGCCCGTGAACCGTTGAGCTTGATGCAAGTCCGACTGCTTCACCAATTTCGCGTACTGACGGGGGATATCCTTTAAGTTTTACACATTCTTTTATATGACTCAAAATCTGTTGCTGTCTCTTCGATAACTTTGTCATTGGGATTCACCTCAAATCTAGCTCAATCTTACTAGGATTATAACATGGTTTTTTCATAGATACAAACATAAGTTCGAAAAAAATCCGTTGACAATAAAAGAATGAAAGAGATAAAATAAGAACGTGTATTCCGAACATACATTCTTAAAGGTGGGAGAAAGATGAAAAAGAGGACTAATTCACTTACATACTATGTCACATTTTTTGCAGGACTTGCACTTTTTTCATTTATCGTATTGAACGTGTCAAAAGAGCCAGAGATTGATCAATATGCCATTGTTACCGTTAAAGCAGGTGACACGCTTTGGGGATTAGCGAACGAGTATCAAGCGAATCATCAGCTTTCAACCGTTGATTTTATAGATTGGGTCGAAAAGCAGAATAATATAGAGAAGAAAGACCTTAAAGAAGGCGAAGAAATTTATATTCCAGTTTTAAAAGATAAACTAAACAATACGCTTGTTGCTAAAACACAGTAATAGATTCTTGCTGTTTTCTTTTTTTTTATGAAATAATAGATTAAAAACACTGTGTAGGGGCGAAATATGAGAGCGATTATTTATTGTCGGGTAAGCACGGAAAAAGAAAGTCAAACAACATCATTAATAAGGCAAAGAGAAGAGTTAGAAGAGCTTGCTAAAAAGCACGGTTTTGAAATTATAAAAGTTATTGAAGAGCGTCATAGTGGATATGACGTTGAGCGTGATGGAATCATTGAAGCACTCACTCTTTTTCAAGAAGGAAAAGGAGATGTGCTTCTTGTACAGGATGATACAAGACTTGGACGTGGAAACAGTAAAGTAGCGCTTATGCATGAACTGAAAAAAGCGGGTGCTAAAGTTTATACATTGAATGAACAAGGTGAGCTTTATTTATCTGAAAGTGACACAATGGTTTTAAATATTTTAGCTGCTGTTGAAGAATATCAGCGCCAAATTGTTCGCTTTAAAATTAAGCGGGGAATGAAGAGAGCTGTAGAAAACGGATATAAACCTGAACTAAACTTAAAAAATAGAATAAGCGGTGGACGAGACAAAAAAGAAGTTCCTATTGAAGACATTATAAGACTTCGTGCTAAAAAGCTGACGTTTTATGATATTGCTCTAACGCTAAGAGGATTAGGGTATGATGTTAGCAAAGCAACAGTTCACCGTCGCTATCAGGAACATATGAAAAAGCAAGAAGAGAATGAAAGAACAGACATTGAAAAAGAATAAGGTAACTTACTTGCTAATTTACCCTCTCTTTTGTACGATATGTACATAAACGAGAACTTTTTCATAAGGAGAATACAATGTTATCAAAAGATAAAATTGCTCGAATCAATGAGCTTGCAAACAAAGCAAAAACAGAAGGTTTAACAGAAAAAGAAGCTTCTGAACAAAAAAATTTACGACAAGAATATTTACAAACATTTCGTAAATCAATGACCAATTCTTTACATTCGGTCAAAATTGTCGATCCAGAAGGCAATGATGTTACACCGAAAAAGCTAAAAGATAGTCAAAAACGTAACAAATTAAATTAATGGGTTATCATGAAAAGGTTAGAGGGCAAATAATGCTATACTCTGGCCTTTTTGTGTATTTTATGAGTGAAAACACCGTGAATAAGAAATGCTATAATTGCTATTGAATTGTTGTACAAATCAAGGCAATATTAGTATGATAGAGTTATTATCAGATTTTTGTTAGCAGAAAGGAAGGAAAGAAAATGTCACAACGTATTGAAGATTTATCAGTCACTACTATTCGCACACTTTCTATTGATGCAATTGAGAAAGCAAACTCAGGCCACCCTGGAATGCCGATGGGAGCAGCTCCAATGGCATATGCTTTATGGACGAAATTTATGAATCACAATCCGAAAAACCCTGAATGGTTTAACCGCGATCGTTTCGTGTTATCAGCAGGTCACGGATCAATGCTTCTGTATAGCCTTCTACACCTTTCAGGCTATGATCTATCAATGGACGAAATCAAAAACTTCCGTCAATGGGGAAGCAAAACACCTGGACATCCAGAATACCGTCATACAGCTGGTGTTGAAGCAACAACAGGTCCACTAGGACAAGGTATTGCAATGGCTGTAGGTATGGCAATGGGTGAAAGACATTTAGCAGCAACTTACAACAAAGAGAACTTTGACATCGTAAACCACTATACATATTCGATTTGTGGAGACGGAGACCTTATGGAAGGGGTTGCAAGCGAAGCTGCTTCACTTGCTGCACACTTACAACTTGGTCGTCTTATCGTTCTTTATGATTCTAATGACATCTCATTAGATGGTGAACTTGATCGTTCATTCTCTGAAAACGTAGAAGATCGTTTCAAAGCATATGGATGGCAAGTTATCCGTGTTGAAGACGGAAACAACATTGAAGAAATTAATGCGGCGATTGAAGAAGCACAAAAAGATACAAAACGTCCAACATTAATTGAAGTGAAAACAGTAATTGGTTATGGTTCTCCAAACAAGTCTGGTACATCAGGTGTTCACGGTGCACCACTTGGCGAAGATGAAATGAAGTTAACAAAAGATGCTTATCGCTGGACATTTGAACAAGATTTCCACGTGCCTGATGAAGTGTACGAGCATTTTGAAAGCACAATTGTTCAAAAAGGACAAGAAAGTGAAGAAAAATGGAACAAGCTTTTTGCAGAATACAAAGAGCAGCATGGCGAGCTTGCTGAGCAGTTTGAAAAAGCTTTAAAAGGCGAAGTAGATGTAGACTGGAACAGCATTTTACCAAGCTTTGAGGCTGGTAAAGAAGTTGCAACACGTGCATCTTCAGGAGACGTGCTAAACGCGATTGCTGAAAATGTTCCATCTTTCTTCGGCGGTTCTGCTGATTTAGCTGGTTCAAACAAAACAACAATTAAAAAATCTGGTGACTTTACAGCAGAAGACTACAGCGGACGTAATATTTGGTTCGGTGTTCGTGAATTTGCGATGGGAGCAGCTTTAAATGGTTTAGCTTTACATGGCGGTTTAAAACCATTTGGCGGTACGTTCTTCGTATTCTCTGACTACCTTCGTCCAGCAATTCGTCTTGCGGCTTTAATGGGAACACCTGTAACATACGTGTTTACACATGATAGCATTGCTGTTGGTGAAGATGGTCCAACACATGAGCCTGTTGAACAACTTGCATCATTCCGTGCAATGCCTCATCTTTCTGTATTGCGTCCAGCAGATGCAATGGAAGTTGGAGCAGCATGGCGCTTAGCAATTGAATCTACTGATCAACCAACAATGCTTGTGCTTACTCGTCAAGGTTTGCCAACGCTTGATATTACACACGAAGAAGCATACGAAGGCGTTTCAAAAGGTGCTTATGTCGTTTCTCCTGCACAAAAAGAAACAGCAGATGCGCTTTTACTTGCGTCAGGTTCTGAAGTAGGGTTAGCTATGAAAGCACAAGAAGAGCTTAAAAAAGACAATATCGATGTTGCGGTTGTTAGCATTCCATCATTTGATCGTTTTGAAGCTCAATCAGCTGACTATAAAGAAAGCGTACTTCCAAGCGCTGTAACAAAACGTCTTGGCATTGAAATGGGTTCTTCATTCGGCTGGCATAAATATGTAGGCGGAGAAGGCGAAGTTCTGGCAATTGACGGTTTCGGTGCTTCTGGCCCAGGAGAAAAAGTATTAGAAGAATACGGCTTCTCTACTGAAAATGTTGTAGCTCGCGTGAAAAATTTATTAAATGCATAAAATCTACAGTAATGAAAAAAAGACTGTCGTTATGACAGTCTTTTTTTCAATTCGACAAAACAAGTGCTTCTCCTCGTCAGCGATAGACAAGCCTTTTTTCTTTTTCCCTTTATAATAATAGGAAAAGACGCAAAGGGGAGAATGAGCGTTGAGAACTTATGAACTCTATTCAATCAAAGAGCCATTTTGGACTCACTACGGAGCGAGACCAGAAATGATTGCCGGTCTTTTAAAGGAATATAAATATAAAGAGCATGTTTATTATAAAGAAATTGAAAAACAAGTACGCTATATTACAAACCTTGTGCCGGTTTTAGAAGTGCGCGAATATTTGCGAGACGGGTTTGCAGGGCTTCCACGCTTTCGGGTATTTATGAGAGGATCACTTCTTGTATGTCAACAAAACGGAAGTGAAGCTGCTCTTTGCATGAACGATCATCTTATGATTTTACATGCAAACGGACCGTATAAAATAGAGCACCTTGTGTTAAAACTGTTAGCAACGTATGATTCTCGCTATTTTATTACAAATTCTGAAAATGGGCACTACAATTGGTTGAAAAGTCCTGTTGAGGACCAAAGAAAATTTGGGTAAAATAGAGAAATTGTAGATGAAGTGTTGTATAATAAAGCGTGTTTTAGTACACTGTAATGTAGACAACATGAAGGAGGAAATATAACTATGTGGGTACCCATTCTAGTTGGTGTTCTAGCATTACTTGTTGGAATAGCGCTAGGATTTTTCATTGCTCGTAAGTATATGATGAGCTACTTAAAGAAAAATCCACCAATTAATGAGCAAATGCTCAAAATGATGATGATGCAAATGGGCATGAAGCCTTCGCAAAAGAAAATTAACCAAATGATGAAAGCTATGAACAGTCAAATTGACAAGTAATCTGTCTTCATCTTAAAAAGGACAAGCATTTGGTTTGTTTCTCGATTGTGAAAGCTACCATAATAGCGGAATCCGTCTGAAAATCACTTTTTCTATTGTACAGTATCACAATAGAGAGGGTGGTTTTTTTATGTTAAAACAGTTGGAGATATATGGTATTATAAGAGTGGTTGTATATTTTTAACTTGGGTATGTAAAGGGGGAAGTAGATGGGAAGCTTTGCTATCGGAGATGCTATTTATCAACTATTGATGTTAATTCTTCTTCTTGCCATTGTAGGCTTTATCTTCATGTTCACCTTAAAGACGATAAAGCAACAAAAAAAGAAACAGCAACATTTAGCACGACTGGAACAGAAAATAGACCAATTGACTGAGAAAATTGACCGAAAAAGGTAAGTCTAGAAAGAGACATCCATTCTCTTCTATATTCTTCTTTTTTTGAAAACCTTTGAATGGAACAAGGAGAAAGAAGGAGAGAGAACGAAACATAACATAAAAGATACCTGTCTCACTTCGTTTAAAGAGTAGGGCATATGAAAGATTGAAACTAAAACTGGAGGAATGGAAAAGAGTGAACACGTTTAAATTTCCGCTACCTTACTTTGTTTTACTTATCATTTTCACTTTCATTACTTATGTTACGTTTGATTGGGGGATTTTTGTAGTTATTGGAGTGCTCCCACTGCTTGCTATCTTACTTGCTGTTCTTTGCCATGAACTTGGTCATTTCTTATTTTGTAAAGCAAATGGTTATACATTTGAACGTTTTGTCATCGGTCCTCTTGTTGTGTCTAAACAGGGAGAAAAATTCCATGTGACAGAGAACAAGAGCTGGGTTAACTGGGGGCAAGTTGTGATGACGCCAGGCATGTCTGAATATGAAAAAATAAGAAAGAGATATATAGGTTATTTTTTGTCAGGAAGTATGCTTAATGTTCTCGTTTTTATCGGAGCCTTTGTAGCTTTCTTCATAAATGGCTCTTTCTTCTCTATCCTTCTTGGTCTTTCTAATCTTGTTGTAGCTGTTATATCGCTTACACCAGCAACATATCATAAAGAATATTCTGATGGGTATAGTCTTACTATTTTATTTAAAAATGACAATACGAGTCGTCTCTACACGAATATGATAAAAGCTCGTCACTATTTAGAAAGCGGAGAAAAGTTAACAGAGCTTCACAATGAGGCATTCTCTGAAATGAAAAAAGAGTTGTTAGAACAAATGAAAACGCTTGATAAGGATAACAGTGTTCAGGGCGATTTAGTTTGTCTCACAATGCTTTATATAAGTTCTTGCTATCTTTTACAAGAGCGATACCGAGAAGGGGCAGGACTCTTAAAGAAAGCTTTTTCTTCCCCTTTTGAAAGTATATACAAACGTCAGCTTCTCGCTAACTATCTTTTTATGCAAAACATGATTTATGAGTATGAGGAAGTTTATGAGGAAGAGGTATCACTAGACGATAGAAGTGAGCGAATTTCTTCCTTAAAAATCAAAGCATGTTTTCATCAAAGAAGCGGTCAGCGAAAGCTTGCTGTTCAAACGCTTAATAAAGCCTTACAGCAAGTTGCATTTGTGAAAAGTCCAGCAATGACAGCAGAAATAGAAACAAAGCTTTTACAGAGTATGAAAGGGAAAGTAACGGACTTTTCCACTTCTCATAAGGAAGAATATGCTTCCGTAAGTGAAGTGCATAAAATGTAGAGAGGAGACGCCTATGGTGATGGCCGACCATAGGTACGTGCTGAAAGAAGTGAGGGCAAGCCTAGAAAGCTCTTAATCCTGTAAGAAGGAATACACCAACGGCAAAGATTGAAAGCGCAATGCTCTAAAACAAGCGCTTTGCGCCCTGCTCTACACTTATCTTCTTTGAGTAATTCATATTTTGTCTCCTTTTTGATAATCAAGATGTCAAAAAAAGAGAGGGGCACTAGAAAATATCTTTTGAAAAATAAAGCACGTTCTCGGACTTTAGATTCGTCAAGCCGTGAACGTGCTTACTATTGAAACATTTTTTTGCTGTAGTTCATTGTGTGAAGGTGTTGCTCATATAATTTGTTATATTGATTAAGTAAGTGATCGAGTTCCTGACTTCCTTGAAGAGCAGGATCTGAATTTAATCCTGTGTGTTGAACAATTTTTGCTAGCTCTGATCGTTTTTTTTCGATTTTCAGTAACATTTCCTGTTTTGACACGCTCATTGTCCTTTCTCCTTAAGGTTGTTTTTATTATACTAGATTATGGAATTCAAGAAAAGGAATTCACGGCATTAAAATAAAAATTGTTAGATATGGTATTTTTATACTACGTGTAAAAATAGAGCAAAAGGAGGAGGAACATATATGGTTTCTGATATTAATCTTTTCCTTGCCTTTGGTGCAGGTGTTTTGTCGTTTATTTCTCCTTGCTGTCTACCATTATATCCAGCCTTTCTTTCTTATATAACGGGGGTTTCAGTTGAGAAATTAAAAGAAGGAGAGCGAGCTGGACGGAAAATGGCGATGGTTCATACACTTTTCTTTATTTTAGGCTTTTCCGTCATTTTTATTGCCCTTGGGTTTGCCACATCTCTTGTTGGAACGTGGTTTCATAATTACCAAGACTTTATTAGACAAATAGGTGCGATTTTCATTGTGTTTTTTGGGCTGCTTGTGCTTGGTATTTTAAAACCTACTTTCTTAATGAAAGATCGAAAACTTAGTTTTACAAAGAGGCCAAGCGGACTTTTAGGTTCTTCTTTAATTGGTGTTGCGTTTGCAGCAGGATGGACACCATGTACAGGGCCTATTCTTGTATCTGTTATGGCGCTTGCTGCAACAAACCCAAGTTCAGGGCTCCTTTATATGACAGCATATGCTCTTGGTTTTTCAATTCCTTTTTTTCTTATGTCTTTCTTCATTGGAGGAGCGAAATGGATTAAAAAATATAGCCGCCATTTTACAAAAGTGGGGGGAGGCTTGATGGTAGCAATGGGGGTTGTTCTTTATTTTGACTGGATGACAAAAATAATTGTGTACTCTACAAGTCTCTTTGGAGGATTCCAAGGGTTTTAATAGTGGAAAGCATTGAAAAAGGTCTTATTGGTTAGTAGAGTAAAACATAGAAGGTATAAGGATTTTTTTAGGAGGCTACAAGTGTGGCAAGTGTTCTCATCGTGGATGATTCCCAATTTATTCGGCAAACTCTTGCACAGATTTTACAAACAAGCGAATATGAAGTCATAGGAGAAGCAGCGACAGGGACAGAAGCCGTTGCCAAGTATCGACTTCTTCGCCCTGACCTTGTGATTATGGATGTGACAATGCCTGAAATGGATGGAATTCAAGCATTAAAATGTATACATAGTGAATTTCAGGATGCACAAATTGTGATGTGCTCAACGGTTAGTCAGCAGAGAATGATGGTCAAAGCAATTGAATCTGGCGCTAAAGATTTCATCGTCAAACCCTTTCATAAAACAACAGTACTTGATACAGTTCACCGATTGTTTCGAAAACCTATTTAACAGATGTTAAATAGGTTTTTTTTTACGCGTTTCTTCATTTTTTAGAATGTGACGGAATCCCTTGAAAGGCAAGGGATTGACAGGTCTTGAGTCTCTATAAAAAAATAATAAAAAAAATTATGAAAAAGTCTATTTCCAACGAAGAACTTGAGTGGTAAAATAATATCGATTCAATGGATAATTGAAGATCTTAAAGGTACGAAGAGGTGGGTCTTTTGAAAGAGATTATCTTGATTTTGCTGCTGCAGCTTGTGTATGTTCCTGTTTTAACATTAAGGACGCTTCTGCTTGTTAAAGGGATGAGTACGTATGCTTCAGTCTTTGGTTTTTTGGAAGCTCTTATTTATGTTTTTGGGTTATCCCTTGTTTTTAGTGGTGATCAAAGTACAGCTGCAATGGTTGTATATGCAGTAGGCTTTGGTGTTGGAATCTTAATTGGAAGCTATGTTGAAAATCGTCTAGCAATTGGCTTTACCACATTTATTGTGAATTTGGACAATAAAAATGAAGAGCTTATTGCGCGTCTTCGCCAAGAAGGATTTGGTGTAACGGTCTTTGAAGGTGAAGGAAGAGACAGCGTACGCTACCAGCTTGAAATTCTAACAAAGCGAAATCGAGAAGTCGAACTTTTTCGTCTTATTGAGGAGTATGACGCGCGTGCTTTTATTATTTCTTACGAGCCGCGTAAATTTAAAGGTGGCTTCCTTTTAAAAAGCCTAAAGAAACAAAAGGTGAAAAAGAATGCTGTAACGCCAGAAGGAAGTTCTCCAACTTCGCCACATCCTTAATATAAGGACACAAGCAAAAGAAAGATCTTCTTTCAAATAAAAAAGGTGTCCCACTTCTTTTTTAACGTTATATTGGTTATACTAGTAGTATAACTTTATCGAAAAAAGGAAGGATTATAATGGTCAATACAGTTACGATCTTTTCAGCGATAATTGCAACATTAATGGCTCTTACTGTTATTATGGTACGTATTAAAGCCTCAAAGAAACCAACAAATGCTAAAAAAATTATCCTGCCGCCATTTTTTATGAGCACAGGAGCACTTATGTTTATTGACCCGTTTTTTCGAGTTTCTCTATCTGAGTTTTTAGAAGCTATTCTTTTAGGTATGCTCTTTTCTATTTTACTTATCAAAACATCAAAATTCGAAATACGAGATGAAGCTATTTATTTGAAACGATCTAAAGCTTTTGCGCTTATCCTTATTACACTTTTAATTGTAAGAATCGGTCTTAAATCATATCTAAGCATGTCCATTGATATTGGACAGCTTAGCGGCATGTTCTGGATTTTGGCCTTTGGTATGATTGTACCTTGGCGTATTGCGATGTATCGTTCGTACCGTAAGTTAGAGCAAGAAATGTTCAATAAAACAAAAATGGTATAAAAGAAAAGCGGCCGATTGGCCGCTTTTTATATTCTTACGTGAAAAATTGCTGATATTGGGCAAGGTCGATTTCTTTTTCTTTTAACTTTTTGAGAAGAAATTTATGATCGCGCTTTGGTGTTGCGATGATGTAGCCTTCAATGATAATCTCATCTGTCAGTTCCTTTACTCGGCGTTTGAAAGCAAGATGTCCTATACTTCCGGCAATCTTATTGCGGGCTACATCACGAAATAGCTCTGGAACAGGTTCAACAAGCTCTTCAAGCAGCTGTTTTTGTTCTTTGCTCCATAGTTGTCGCGTTTGTTTAATATAGTAGTCTTCCCAGTCTAGATCGCTCATACCGTCTTCTTTTGGGAGGCGTTTTAAAAACTTGCGAAACATAAAAAAACCGCCGATTGCAAATAGGCCAAAAAGTATGATCACCCAAAAAAGAATAAACCATAAAAACCACCCTGACAGCATATGATCACCCTTTATTTATAAGTTATCTCTATTTTACTTCATGAAAACAGAATTTTCCATGATTGATTCTATCGAAAAAAACGATTATGCTACATATGAAATGAAAGATGAGGTGATACAATGTTTTCATTCTTAACAGCACTTGGGTTTTTGAGCCTCATTTTATACGCGACAACGTTTATGTATGGAGTGTTTAAAAAAGAGAAAAAAAAGAAGTCACCGCTTCTCATTAGCTTTCTTGTGATGATTATCGGTTTAATTGGACTTCAGCTAATGTAAAAAGGGGACGTTAAGCAACACGTCCCTTTTTAGAGGCTAGTAATAGGGATATGAGAAGAGAGAGTAAAAGCAGTGCGAGTTTTAGCTATAAAGATTTCTAAAATAGACTTATGAAAAACAGCGCGAATTTCTCGCTCCTGTAAGCTGAAGGGAAAATCAATAATTTGTTCTATCTTTTGCTCATTTGAAAGAGAATGAAAGGCTGAAAGCTTAAGCCCATCTTCCTCTAGCAGAAGGGAAATATCCTCTCGTTCATAACCAATAAGCTCAGCTTCAATAATATAGTTTTGCTCTGTTTCAAAAAGATCAATACGGGCATAATTTTGTTCAGCATAATGCAAAAAAGGGTGTGAAAACACATAATCTACCCATGCATTAAAATCGTCGCTAAGCTCACTTTCATTGTGAGCGTTTTCCTTTTTCATTATTCTTCCTCCACTATTCTATTCTTCCTCGTACAGTGTATTCTGCAAGGGAATAAATGGTGTGTAAAAAGAGAACAGGATACCAAAAGGTATCCTGTTTTTTTACATGTCATGATGACTTTTTTGTTTTTGACGCGAGTGCTGTCTGTTTTTTACTTTATGTGAGCCGCTCAATGGAGCAGGCTGACCGGGGTTATCGCCTTTCGGTGCATTTTTTCGCATATCTTTACCGTTGTTTTTGTTCATTGTGGGCCTTCCTTTCTCTTGTAAAGGATGAGCAGAACTGCTCTCTTATAGGATGAGAAAATGAAGAAGTTTTATGTATGGGAAAAGGGGGCAATAGACGTGGGAAGTTTGGTGAATAATAATAAAAAAAGAACGTTTTCTTTTCTTTTTTTCGGGAAAGGAAGAAAAGACCGAACTTCCAGAAAATAGTCATAAAAAACAGACCATTATAAATTATTAGATAAAATTGTAGAAAAGTAAACTTAATCATAAGGAAAACTTATAACAACTAATAACATTCTTTTTATTTACTTATGTATGAGGTTATATTAAGATTAGTTTGAGAGAAGTTTTACAAGGTGGAAAAGTCTGTTGATACATATTACTTAAGGGGGTAATCGAATGAGCAAAGATTTATTCAATGCACGTTCATCATTTACTGTAGATGGAAAAACATATCATTACTATCGTTTGCAAGCGCTTGAAGAAGCAGGAGCAGGAAAAGTTTCAAACCTTCCGTACTCTGTGAAGGTTCTTCTAGAATCAGTCCTTCGCCAAGCAGACGGACGCGTAATTACAAAAGAACACGTAGAGAATTTAGCAAAATGGGGCACGTCAGATATTAAAGACATAGACGTTCCATTCAAACCTTCTCGCGTTATTCTACAAGACTTTACAGGTGTTCCAGCCGTTGTTGACCTTGCATCTTTACGTAAAGCAATGGCAGATATGGGTGGAGATCCTGATAAAATTAACCCTGAAATCCCAGTTGACCTTGTTGTTGACCATTCTGTTCAAGTTGATAAAGCAGGAAGCGAAGATGCACTTCGTTTTAATATGAACCTTGAGTTTGAACGTAATGCAGAGCGCTATAACTTCCTTAACTGGGCACAGAAAGCATTTAACAACTATCGTGCAGTTCCACCAGCAACAGGGATTGTTCACCAAGTAAATTTAGAATATTTAGCAAACGTTGTGCAAGCTGTTGAAAATGAGGATGGGGAAGTTGAAACATTCCCAGACACGCTTGTTGGAACAGATTCACATACAACAATGATTAACGGTATCGGTGTTCTAGGATGGGGCGTTGGTGGTATCGAAGCTGAAGCAGGTATGCTTGGTCAACCATCTTACTTCCCAGTTCCAGAAGTTATCGGTGTGAAATTAACAGGGGCGCTTCCAAACGGAACAACAGCAACAGACTTAGCGTTAAAAGTAACGCAAGTACTTCGTCAAAAAGGCGTTGTTGGAAAGTTTGTTGAATTCTTTGGCCCTGGTATTAAAGGTCTACCGCTTGCAGATCGCGCAACAATTGCCAATATGGCACCTGAGTATGGCGCAACATGTGGATTCTTCCCTGTTGATGAAGAGTCACTAAACTACATGCGTCTAACAGGTCGTAAAGAGGAACAAATCAAACTTGTTGAAGAATACTGTAAGAAAAATGGCCTCTTCTATACAGAAGGTACGCCAGATCCAACGTTCACATCTATTGTTGAGATCGACTTAAGTGAAATTGAAGCTAACTTGTCTGGACCAAAACGTCCACAAGACTTAATTCCACTTTCTCAAATGAAAGATGAATTTAATAAAGCACTTGTTGCACCAGCTGGAAACCAAGGATTCGGCTTAGAAGCAACAGAGAAAAATAAAGAAGTAACAGTGAAATTTAATGATGGCCGTGAAACAACGATGAAAACAGGCGCAATTGCGATTGCTGCAATTACGAGCTGTACAAATACATCAAATCCATACGTACTTGTTGCAGCAGGTCTTGTTGCTAAGAAAGCTGTTGAAAAAGGACTTATCGTTCCAGAGTATGTGAAAACATCACTAGCACCAGGATCAAAAGTTGTAACAGGTTACCTTGAAGAAGCAGGTCTTCTTCCATACCTTGAAAAAATCGGTTTCAACGTTGTAGGCTATGGCTGTACAACATGTATCGGAAACTCTGGTCCACTTGAGCAAGAAATTGAAGAAGCGGTAGCTAAGAGCGATCTTCTTGTAACATCTGTTCTGTCAGGTAACCGTAACTTTGAAGGACGTATTCACCCGCTTGTGAAAGGAAACTATTTAGCATCTCCACCGCTTGTTGTAGCATATGCACTAGCTGGAACAGTTGATGTTGATCTTCAAACAGATTCATTCGGAAAAGATAAAGATGGAAATGAAATCTACTTCAAAGATATCTGGCCATCTATGACAGAAGTTGATGAAGTTGTGAAGAACAACGTAACACCAGAATTATTCCGTAAGCAATATGAGCGCGTGTTCGATGATAATGAACGTTGGAACGACATTAAAACAAGTGAAGAACCTCTTTACACTTGGAATAATGATTCAACATACATTCAAAACCCACCGTTCTTTGAAGGATTAACACAAGACATTGAAGAAGTAAAACCACTTGTTGGCCTTCGTGCAGTTGGTAAATTTGGAGATTCTGTAACAACAGACCACATTTCACCAGCAGGTTCAATTGCAAAAGAATCACCAGCAGGTCGCTATCTTCTGAACAACGATGTTGAAATTCGTGATTTCAACTCATATGGCTCTCGTCGTGGTAACCACGAAGTTATGATGCGCGGTACATTCGCTAACATCCGTATTCGTAACCAGCTTGCTCCAGGCACTGAAGGCGGTTATACAACATACTGGCCAACAGGCGAAACAATGTCTATCTATGATGCGTGCATGCGCTATAAAGAAGACAACACACCACTTATCGTAATGGGTGGAAAAGACTATGGAATGGGAAGCTCTCGTGACTGGGCTGCTAAAGGAACAAATCTTCTTGGCATTAAAACAGTTATTGCAGAAAGCTTCGAGCGTATTCACCGTAGCAACCTTGTTCTTATGGGCGTGCTTCCTCTTCAATTTAAAGAAGGCGACAGCGCTGATAAGCTAGGTTTAACAGGAAAAGAAACGTTCAACATTGCAATTGATGAAAATGTAAAACCACGTGACTTCGTCAAAGTAACAGCAACAGACGAAAATGGTAAAGTTACAGAGTTTGAAGCACTTGTTCGCTTTGACAGTGAAGTGGAAATTGATTACTATCGTCACGGCGGTATCTTACAAATGGTACTTCGCGACAAGCTTCAATCTAAATCAATGGCATAATGTTTTGAAAGAAGGGTTCTTCATAGAATCCTTCTTTTTTTATGGGCGAAAAAAGGAACAAGAGAAAGAAAAAGCGAAGTTTTATAAAAAGTATGGATTAAAAAACACATGCATATATAGATATTATCGAGAAAGAAGGTGAGAAACTTGTGGAGAAAAGGATTAGCTATTGCATTATTGCTTGTTATGATTGGTTATACAGGGTGGCAAATGATACAGCCAAAAGAAAATAAAGCAAGCAGTTCATATGAGAATGGAAATGTTGAAAACACCCAAACATCAATGGGGATTGAAGAAGGGAAAATGGCTCCATCTTTTACACTCTCTTCCCTAAGCGGAGAGGAGATTGCCCTAGAGCACTTGAAAGGAAAAAAAGTGATTCTTAACTTCTGGGCAACATGGTGTCCACCTTGCAAAAAAGAGATGCCTGAAATGCAAAAAATAAGTAAGACTCATGGAGAGGAAGTTGAAATCCTAGCGATCAACTCAACAGACAACGAAAAAAGTGTAAAAAGTGTGGAAGATTTTATTGAAGAAGGCGGATATACTTTTACTGTTTTACTTGATCCAGAAGGGAAAGTAAACGGAAACCTGTATAGAACGGTGGCATTCCCAACCTCTTATTTCATTAATGAAGATGGTAAAATTGTTAAACGTATCAACGGACAGCTCACTGAAAAAGAGATGCTTGAATTTATTCAAAGCTAAAAAATCTGAAAATTTGTATGAGTCGCGTTTTTCTGGGGATAATGAAATACAAAGAATCTTAGGAAATGGAAGGAAGATAAAAATGCGAAAAGTCAGAAAACGCTCATTTGCACAGCTTTTACATGAAAACAAGCAGGAGCTATTAAATGATAAGGAAGCATTGGATAAATTGGAAGAGCGACTTGAAGCACGTATGAGTCGGGAAGAAGGATAAATACGTACATAGTTTTCCCTCGTCTTGGTTATAGTAAAAGGCGAGGGGGGAGAACTATGAGCAATCCAAAACGCGATAGTGTACACTTTGTTCCAAACCATATTGGCACACAGTCTCGTGCTGCAGGTGGAAACAAAGGGAAAAAGATGCAAGATAAATCAGGCAAACACGCCCAAGTGATGCAAACAAAAGGCGAATAACCAACATAAATGGGAAATCTCCCATGCTCATCATAAAACAGTTTCTTCAACTACCATTGTTATTCATCAAAGGAGGAAATGAAAAATGGCATGGCAACAACCAAATCCAGATGATCGTAGTGATAACGTAGAAAGACTTCAAGAAGCAATTAACAACACATTTGAAAATATGTGCAAAGCAGAGGATGCTCTTGAACATGCTTCTGCAAAGGACCGTGCTGATATTGAAGCGAAGAATCATCGTCGAGAAGAAAGCCTTACAGCGATGCGTAATGAAGTAAAAGAAGAAGCCGCTGACCGCGAAAACGGCTATCAGTAAAAAAGAAAGGCTGCGTAATGCAGTCTTTCTTTTTTTATCCGAAAAGAAACATATGATAAAATAAAAGAGAAAACTTAGAAGATAGAAGGGAAAATTATGATTTTATCCAAAAAAGATATTGAAGTACGCTATGCTGAAACAGATCAAATGGGCATTGTATATCATGCAAACTATGTAATATGGATGGAAATTGGGCGCACCGCATTGATTGAAGAGCTTGGATTTCGCTATGCAGATATGGAGAAGGATGGGATTCTTTCCCCGGTGCTAGAAATTAATGCTCAATATAAAAAGCCCGTTAAATATGGAGAAGTAGCTTCTGTACATACATGGATTGAAGAATATGACGGAGTGCGAGTAACATACGGCTATGAAATTTATAATGGTGACGGTGATTTATCCGTTATTGGTTATAGTAAACATGCGTGTGTAAAAAAAGAAAACTTTCGTCCAGTTTCAATGCGGAAGTATTTTCCAACGTGGCATGAAGCTTATTTAAAAGCAAAAAAAGCGTAGAAGAATATTCTTCTACGCTTTTTCTTATTTGTTGTAGTGAAATAGAGGTTCTTCTCCTTGTTCATCAAGTGTAACTGATACATCATGCTCATCAAAGAACCAGAGATCTTCATCTTCAATAAAGAAAGTAATTCCATTTTGTTCGTCAGAAGCGCCAATTTTAAGCGGGTCGTCTGATTTCACGCCAAGGGAAAATCCTTTTTGAACAGTGCTGCAGCCACCATAGCGTACGAAAAAGCGAACTTTACTTCCATCATCAATATGTAAAGCTTCCTTGTACCAGTTTGCTGCCTCTTCTGAAACAGTTAATCTCATGCTAATCAACTCCCTTTCTTAGCTCTTCTCCCTTTCTTCATTATAAGAGAAATAAAAGAGAATGAAAAGGAATTGAGAATTTTTTAATAAAATGTTGTTCTAAAAGATATATATAAGAAATTTTCCTAGAGTCTTTATAGATTATGCTATGAAGATTTTACTGCATCATAACGGTGGAGTGCACGTTCACGAGCTTCTTTATGGTCAACAACTGGATGAGGGTAGTCTTTTCCAAGTTCAATACAAGCTTCTTTTAAAACTTCAGCAGATGCTTCCCAAGGCTTATGAAGGTAGCGCTTTGGAATGTGCTTCAGCTCTGGTATCCCTTTCTTTACGTAATTGCCCTCTTTGTCAAAACGCTCACCTTGAACAGTTGGGGTGAAAATGCGAAAGTATGGTGCAGCATCAGCGCCGCTTCCACCAGCCCATTGCCACCCAAATGTATTATTCGCAAGATCTGCATCTACAAGCGTATCCCAAAACCACTTTTCACCTTTTTTCCAATGAATAAGAAGGTGCTTAACTAAAAAAGAACCAACAATCATACGGACTCGATTGTGCATATAACCTGTTGCCCAAAGTTCCCTCATTCCTGCATCAACGAGCGGGTACCCTGTTTTTCCTTCCTTCCACACCTTATAATGGCTTTCTGACTTTTCCCATGCAAATTTTTTAAAACGTTCATTTAACGGTTCTTTTATGGAATGTGGGAAGTAATATAAAATATGATACGAAAATTCTCGCCAAATAAGCTGTTTAATAAAACTTTCTGCTTGCTCGGGAAACTTGTTATTTTGAGTTTTATCCCTTTTCTGAAGAAGATAGTGATATAGAGAACGAACAGAAAGTTGTCCAAAGGCTAAGTAGGGGGAAAGCTCTGAAACATAGCGATTCTCAGGGGAATCTCGTCCATCGTCATAATTCAATATGCGCTTTTTTAATCTTATAAAGAAGAAAATGAAATTTTTCCTTTGACAATGTTTTCGCCTTCACATACCCCTTTTACGTGTAACGTTTCTCCTTTTTCTTCTACAGTTAGAGAAATGGACTGTCCTATATATAAAGGAGAAAGAAAGGTCATGTTATACTGCTTGACGTATGAGCGTTTCGGGATGGAAGAAGACAGAGAAGCCATTACTTTCCCCATAGAAAGCATGCCATGCCCAATTCGGTCTTTGAACCCATACTTTTTTGCTTCTTCTCTGTTCATATGAATTGGATTATAGTCAGAAGATACCTTTGCATAGTTGTTGATATCTTCTTCGCTTACAAAAATGGTATAAGTTTTCATTCTCTTTCTCCTTTGATTAAAGTTGAGGAACACGTTGCAACTTGATTTCCTTTTTCATTAAAAATGGTAAGCTTTTGTTCGTAAAAAATATAGCCGTGTCGTCTTTTCACTTCTTCAAAGGTATACTCGCATATGTAGCTTGTATCAATGTATAGTGGTTGTTTATAGTCAAAAGCTTGTGTTCGATGAACAACTCCATGGAATAATCCTTCTTGCGGTTTAAGGAATAGAAAAGGCATAGAAGGAGGGAGCGGGATAGAGGCAAAACCATGTTGTTTGGCTTCCTCCTCAGAAAAATATATACCCTCTTTTTCGTCAACTGAGTTAGCATACTCTTGAACATCTTGCTTCGTTATCAGAATTGAAAATTTATCATCGATCATTTTATCACCTCAAATAATATAGAGAGTCCAAGCCCTCCAGCAATTCCAGCTGAAGCTATAGCATAGCGCGCGTCTCTTTTTTGCCCTTCATAAAAAAGGCGAGTAGCAAGCATGGCACCTGATGCTCCGTACGGATGACCAAGGGCAATCGCTCCGCCTCTTACGTTAAGACGTTCTAGCGGAATGTGAAGTTCGCGAGCGCATGCCACAACTTTAGAAGAAAAAGCTTCGTTAATTTCAAATAAATCAATATCATGAACAGTTAAATTTTGTTCGTCAAGCAGTTTACGTATTGCTTTAATGGGGGCTTCTCCAGGGAAGTGAGGATGCACGCCAATTGAAGCGGTACCGAGTATTTTAAGCCCTCTGTACATGTTAAGTTCTTTTGCTCGTTCACCTTCCATCACAACGGTAACACAGCTGCCGTCACTAATGCCTGCACAGTTTGCTGCTGTAACTGTTCCATCATGTAAAAAAGAAGGAGCTGCGCGTGAAAAAAGACGCTCACTAGGTGGTTTACGAGTTAATGCTTCATCACAATCAATCCCAAAGAGAGGGAAGATTTCCTCTTTTAAACTCCCGTTTTGAAGAGCTTCATACGTCCGCGTATAGCTGATGCGAGCATACTCATCTTGCTTAGCACGTGTAATGCCGTATTTTTGAGCCACATATTCTGCAGCAAGGCCCATATCAGGATCACCAATTTCATCAGGAGAGAATCTTGCTCTTTTTTTGTAGGAAGAGGTGCTTGTACTTTCTGAACCTCCCGCTAAGTAGCATGTTCCACTGCCGCTTTTAATCAAAGCAGCTGAGAGGCGAATAGCCTCAAGACCACCTCCGCATTGGCGATCAAGCGTTAAGCCAGGAATATTTGGAGAAAGCCCCCCTTGTAAAAGAGAAAGGCGAGCAAGGTTTCCGCCTGGGCCAATGGTGTGAGCTAAAATAACTTCATCAATTGTTCCAGGAACACAGCGCGATAGCTCATAAAGGAGAGGAGCTGTTAATTCTTCTACAGTCTTTGTCTTAAAGACTCCATTTTGACGCCCAATTGGCGTTCGTTTTGCTTGAACAATTAAAGCTTCCTTCACTGTATTTCCTCCGTTTCTAGATGATTTTTTAACGCTTGCCGAGCAATCTTTCCATTTGATGTATATGGGAGTTCCTTCACAAACCGCCATAACCTTGGTACTTTGTACGAGGAAAGGTGCTCTCGTACAAAGGAAGAAAGTTCTCTTTTTGAAGCATTTCCTACAATAAAAGCGAGTGGTTTTTGTCCCCAATAAGTGTCAGTTATCCCAATGACTGCTGCTTCTTGTACATTTTCATGTTTCTTTAATATTTCTTCAATTTCTTCAGGGAAAATATTTAAACCGCCATAAAGAATCATATTATGCTTTCGCCCGATAATGTAGAGGAAGCCTTGTTCATCAAGATAGCCCATATCATCAACGGTTATCCACTCATCAGGAGAGTCTATTCCGTCTCCATTTAAATAGCCAAGAAAACGCAGCTCGCTTTTTACGTAAACAGTGCCAATTTCACAAGGAGGGAGCATTTCTCCGTTATCACCGACAATCTTAATAGAAACATGCTGACAAGGTGTGCCAACAGAGGAAGCACGATTTCGATTTTCATTATTCAACACAGAAACAAAGCTAAGTTCAGATGCTCCGTAAAATTCGTAATGCTTCATAAAAGGAAAAAGGGCAAGAGCTTTTTGACGCGTGGACGGTTCCCATTTTGCGCCTGAAGAGAGCATTTTAAAGGAGGAATTCACTTTTTCTCCTTTAGAAAGCAGTGCTTCAATCATTGTTGGAACACTGTATACGGTTGTTATATTTTTGGATTTTAGGAGAGAGAGAACAGCAGAAGGAGAAAATCTCTCCAAAAGATGGACGGTTCCTCCGAGAAAGAGCGTGCTAATAGCTCCATACAAAAATAAAGAATGAACAAGAGGCCCTGGTACAAGCACACATTCTTCACTATGCATATGAAAATCCGTTTTGTTGCAGTCAAAGCTTTTTACCCATGACTTCTGTGAACGTAGAAAAGCTTTTGGTTTTCCTGTTGAACCTGATGTGAACCCCATATAGAAAGGGGAATGTGGGTCAACAGAGAGAAAAGGGGAAGATGACGTTTTCTCTACTTCTATTTTCCAATCCTCTACTAAGATAAATTTCTTTGTAAAAGAGAGTTTCCTAGAAAGAGAGGAGGAAGTTAGTAAAACGTGTGGAGAAGAAAGAGAAAGGCGTTCTTCTAGTTCCATTGGTGATGAACGGGGGTCAAGCGGGATAGCTGTCCATCCCGCTCTTGATGCCCCAGCGAATATTTGTAAAGATTCTAGACTGTTTTGGAGCAAAAAGGCTACTTTTAAAGGTTTCTTTGAATAGTTTTGAAACCAGCCTGCTGTTTTTTGAATTAAGTCGTTCCACTCTTTATAAGAAAGTGTTTCTTTCGCTGTAATAAGAGCAGGACGAAGCGAATTTTCGTTTGCATGTTTTTCATATGTACTTGTAATATTCATGATTATTCCACCTTTAACAACGAGCACTCTACGATGCCTTAGAAGTTGTTATTTTTAACTTTGGTCGTAACACTCGCGCTAGTTTTAAAATAAAAAAGGAAGCAGCGGCTGCCTTAATAAGGTCACCAGGTAAATAAACAACGCTAAGCTTTAGTGCATGAAGAAAAGATATATTCATAAAAGCGGCCTGTACGGGAACCCCAACTGCATAAGTAGTCAAAATACCTCCTACTATTGTAGCACTAAAAATGTTTAAAAAATTCTGTTTCTTTATTATTTTATGTACAATAAAACCAATAACAAAGGCAGCAAGCGGGTAGCTTAATATAAATCCTCCGCTTGGACCAACAAAAACACTAAATCCGCCTCGTCCACCTGTTAAAAGCGGCATGCCTGCTGCAATTAGAAGAAGAAAAAGTCCTTGACTTAAAGCGCCAAGCCGCGCCCCAAGTAGTCCTCCAGAAAGCATAACAACAAAGTTTTGTAGCACAATAGGAACAGGTGTAAAAGTTAGCATAATAGGTGGGAAAAGACCAAATACGCCCATAATTGCTGCCATCATACTAACAAAAGCAAGTTCTTTTGTTTTCATTATTCGAAAACCCCCTCAATGTATTTGTTAAGAGTTTATAAGAAAAATGGTTTTTATGTCAACTTATTTTTAAATTTGGTTTACGTAAAAAAGAAAAAGACCTAGCAAAAAGGACTCTTTTCGTTGAGAGAAAGATAGGGTAGTGTAAAAGAAATTCAGGAGGAGGTGGCTGTTGTGTTATTAGAAATTGCGGTAACAACAGTGGAAGATGCGCTCATTGCTCAAGAGCATGGTGCAGATCGAATGGTTGTCATGTCGTCTGTTGGAAATGAAGGTGTAACGCCAAGCTTTGGCCTTGTTGAAGAAATTAAGAAATTTTCATTTGTTCCACTAAGCGTTCTTATTCAACCACATTGTCAAACATATGCGTATAACAAGTATGATGTAAAAACCATGTGTCGTGATATTGAAATGATGAAGGAATTAAAAGTAGAAGGAGTATCTTTTGGATGCTTAACAAAAGAAGGAGAAATTGACAAACAGATGCTAGAGCTTCTCCTGTATAGAGCAAGAGGGATGCATGTTTCTTTTCACAATGCCTTTGATTTTATAAAAGATCAAGGAGAAGCTTTGGAGTTTCTTGCACAATATAAAGAAGTAAAAAGCGTATGGACATCAGGGCGTGAGCGAACAGCTTTAAATGGTCTTCCACATATTAAACGGCTTTTAAAGAAAAACAATCGTCCACATTTAACGGCTTGTCGAGGGTTAAAACCTGAAAATTTAAAGGCTTTTTTAGATGTTACAGATGTGGAGGAAGTCCACTTGTTTTCAGGCGTTCGAGAATCTTGTCATGTGAGAAAACCAATCAGTGCAAAAAGTGTTGCAAAAGCAAAAGAAATTGTTGAATGGATAAACAAAAAACGTGAAAAATGAGTAAAGGGATTCTATAATGAGTAGTGGGAGGTGTAGAGTATGAAGAAATTAACATCAAAAGAAGAGTTTCAGCAAGCTATTGCAGGTGATGAAACAAGCGTTGGGATTTTTACAACGACGTGGTGCCCAGACTGCAAGCGCCTTGATATGTTTATCGACGATATCATTAATAAACACGACGATAAAAAGTGGTTTACCGTTGATCGTGATGAGCTTGAAGAAGTGGCAGATGAAAACCAAGTAATGGGTATTCCATCACTTCTTGTATACCGAAACGGAGAAAAAGTGGCGCATCTACATAGCGCTAATGCTAAAACTCCAGAATCTGTCGAAGAATTTTTGGAATCTGTAAAATAAGAAAAAGAGAGGCATAATCCTCTCTTTTTTTATGTGCGAAGTGATATAAACCGCAAAGATTGACTTAATACTGCTAGAACAACAGACATATGGTTTTCCCCTTTTGCTTCGACAAACGACAAGGAAAAAGAGCTGCTGTTTATCGCTGAAAATCGTTTTGCAAGGTCTTGGGCGTCTGTGATCATATGGCCTTTTTCTTCTGAACCAATGCTCACAAATAGCTTTTTATGTAAAGTTTCACTGTGGAGATTTTTTCTAAACTCTTCTTCTTTTGCTAAGATAGCGCGCTCGTTCCACCAAAGGGAAGGGCTGCTCGCAATATAAGCGCTAAAAAGAGAAGGCTTTGTGTAAAGCGAATAAAGAGCAAAGAGTCCACCAAGTGAATGACCAAAAAGTGCTTCGTTTTCAGTATCAATTGGATAGTGTTCTAGAATCTGTGGCTTCAGTGTTTCCTCTAGAAAAGCTAGAAAAGTATCTGCTCCTCCTGTTTCAGACCATGGTTCGCCGTTTGGTTTCTTCGGTAACTTAAGAGAAGAAGAGGGCGGAGTGAAGTCATAGCATCTTCTCTCAGAAACAAAGTCTTCACGTCTAGCGTCCCCAATTCCAACTACAATCATAGGTAAAACATTCGTTTTCGAAGAACGTCTTGCTTGAAGTCTCACAGCATCTCGAAATGTTCTAAAAAAAGCATTGCCATCAAGAACATACAAAACGGGAAATCCTTGCTGCGGAGGAGCCGTATCAGGGACATAAACAGAAATTTGATAGGAAACTCCTTCTTTAGAATGAAGGTCGAAAGAGTCTTCATTGTGATTGACAGATTGAATAGAAATCATCTTTTTTCTCCTCTCATCATTAGTTTGTGATATATACTTTTTCAAATGACTCCTCTTGTTTTTTTCCGATACTATCGTATCCAAAGCAAACAGGTGCACCATTATACGGATCAATCATAATGCGTGCTTCAATTTCAAAGACTTCGCGTAGTACATCTTCGGTAATAATATCTCGCGGTGAGCCTTTTTGAATGATTTCTCCGCTTTTCATAGCCACAATATGATGAGAAAAACGAGCTGCATGGTTGATATCATGAAGAACCATCACAATTGTGCGCATCTTATCCCTATTTAGATTTTCTACAATTTCTAACACCTCAAGCTGATGGGCCATATCGAGATATGTTGTTGGCTCATCAAGAAGAAGCACTTCTGTTTCTTGCGCAAGAGCCATTGCAAGCCATACTTTTTGGCGCTGACCTCCTGATAGTTGCCCAATTTCACGATGTTTAAAAGAAGAGGTTCTTGTCACTTCCAGAGCCCAGTTGATCATTTCTTTATCATAAGAAGAAAGCTTGTTTTTATTTGTTCGATGTGGATAACGTCCATATGATACAAGTTCTTCTACTTTCAACTCACTTGGTGCAGTTGGTGTTTGAGGAAGAAGCGATAAATTTTTAGCAATTTGTTTTGTTGCCATCTTGTTTAGATTCTGTCCCTGTAAATACACATTTCCATGTTGCTGTTTTAGAATACGGCCCATTGTCTTGAGCAACGTTGATTTTCCACAGCCGTTTGGACCAATAATAGTAGTGATTTCTCCTTTTGGGATTGTTACATTAAGATCTGTAAACACTGAGAACTTTTCATAGCTTGCAGCTAGATTTTCCGTTCGTAAAATACTCATTTTATTCCTCCTATGCTTTTGCTTTTGAAAGTAAATAGAGAAAATAAGGAACACCAATAATCGATAACACGATACCAACCGGAAGCTCAAGCGGTTGAAAAATGGTTTTTCCAATATAGTCAGAAAGTAAAACAAGCAGCATTCCGATTCCGCCACAAACAGGAATAACGCGTCTATGGTGAACGCCAACAAGCCTTCTTGCAATATGTGGAGACAAAAGGCCAACAAAAGCAATGCTTCCTGAGACAGCTACACATGCACTAACGATCCCAATACTTCCTAATAGTAAAAGTACCTTCTCTTTTTCAACTGAAACACCAAGGCTTTTAATACTTGATTCTTCAAGCTGGAAGAGGTCGAGCAAATGAGCTTTTCGATATAAAAGAGGGATAAGAATGAGTAGCCAAGGCACGACAGAGAGAACATATTGCCAGTTAGCATCGTAAATACTTCCGGAAAGCCAGACTGTTGCCATTTCAAAATCAGAGGAATTCATTTTAAGAGAAAGATAGAGAGAAAGAGCTCCAAACCCTGAGCTAATCGCAATCCCTGTTAAAATCAGCCTTCCTGTATCAATTCGTCCATTTTGCCATGAAAATATAAAAATTAAGAAAGCGGCTAAAAGGCCTCCACAAAGTCCAAAAATCGGCATAATCATGAGGGAAAAGAAGCCGGCATTAGCTATTTGGCCTTGAAAGAAAAACATAAATAGAACAATTGCTGTTCCAGCTCCTCCATTAATTCCAAGTACCCCTGAGTCTGCTAGTCCGTTGCGCGTTATTCCTTGAATAACGGCTCCTGCAATTCCTAATCCTAAACCAACTAATCCAGCAATTAAAATGCGTGGAAGTCTAAAATCAAATATAACAAGATCATATTTAGGATCCTCATTGATGCGTAAAAGCGTCTCTACTACGTTTCGCACCGTCATTTCGAACGCTCCGCTTGTTAAGCTAAAATACCCTGTTGTTAAGATTAATAGCAACAGAATGATAATTGTAAGCGTATAGCGCTGCCATGAATCTTTAGGCATTTTTTTCGCCCCCTTTCTTTTTCACAAGATATAGAAAGAAAGGAATGCCAATAAGGGATGTAACAACTCCAATAGGTGTTTCAAAAGGATAGTTTACAAAACGACTTATAACATCACAAAGAGCAAGAAAAACGGCCCCAATAGCTCCCGCACAAGGAATGAGCCACTTATAATCAATCCCAATTAAAAAACGGGTCATGTGAGGGATAATAAGACCAACAAAACCAATCTTTCCAACAAGTGCAACAGTTGTACCTGTTAAAATCACAACCGCTAAAATGGCTAGTGTTTTAATCAATCCTGTACGTTCTCCTAAATTAGTAGACACTTCATCACCTAGTGAAAGAATTGTAACAGATTTAGAGATAAAAAGAGCAAGGAAGATTCCGATAATCCCAGCTGGTACAGAAAGAGTTAAAACGTCCATATCGACATTATGAAGCTTCGCATTGTACCAAAAACTTATGTTTTGGGACACTTGAAAATAAGAGGCGATAGCAGAAGAGATGCCGCTTAAAAATGTTCCGATGACCGTTCCAATAATCGCGAGACGAATTGGAGACAAGCCATTTGGAACAAGAGACCCAAAACCAAGGACAAGTGCTGCACCAAGAGCAGATCCTGCGATTGAGTAAAGAATCATTGTTGTTGAACTTAAGTTTGGAGAGACAACCATCAAAATCGTAATTACAAAAGCAGATCCATCTGAAACCCCCATAATAGAAGGAGAGGCAAGGTAATTCCTTGTAATTCCTTGCATAAGTGCTCCTGATATGGCTAGAAAAGCCCCGACAAGCAGGGCTGCTAGCACTCTCGGCAAACGAGAGGTGAGAATAACATTGTGATCAACATTCGATGGGTCATAATGCATGAAAGCATTCCAAACGCTAAGGATACTAATGTCTTTTGCTCCATATAAAATGGATAATAGAATTGTAGCAATTATAAGAAATGGAGTGCTACATAAAATTAGAATAGGAATAGCGCTTGTTTTTTGCATATGTGAACGCACCTTACATTATTTTGTTAAGTCTTTCTTTGCTGCTTTTAAGAACTCTTGTTTACTATAAGCTGTTCCACCTTGTAAAAGAGGATCAACAGAATTTACAAATACTTTGTCATCTTGCACTGCTTTTATGCTTTTCCAAATTGGGTTTTTCTGAAGATCTTCTAATGCTTTTGGTGTTTTAGCATTCTCGCTATCTGCAAACTGAACAAAAAGGTAATCTGGATTAATATCTGCAAGTTTTTCAAGTGAAACAAGCTCTTGTGCTTTCACAGGCTTAATTTCTTCTGGTACTTTGATGCCGAAATCATTGTATAGAGAAGAGTTAAAATATACATCTTGTGGGTAAACATACAAGTTACCACCACGTACGCGTACAAGAAGTACTTTTTTATCTTTTACAGATCCACTAATATCTTCTTTTAACTGAGCTGCTTCTTTTTCATAGTCGCTAATAACCTTTTTCGCTTTGTCTGTTTTCCCTGCTAGCCCTCCTAAAAGAAGCAAGTTATCTTTCCAATTTGCTGAAACGTGAGAGTATGGAATTGTTGTAGCTACTTTATTTAGCTTTTCAGTCACGTTTTCAGGAGACTTTGATGTCCATAAAATAACGTCAGGATCAACATTGAGAAGCGTTTCTTCATCAGGCTGCATTTTTTCCCCAATGCCTGTAGCCCCATCTAAGTCTTTTGCTAAATATTCAGGTGTTTTCCCACCTACTGTAATCGTAGCTGCTGGCTTAATGCCAAGCACCGCAGAATCTTCCATAGATTCTAAGCTTGCTGCTGCAATTTTATCCACGTTAGCAGGGAGAGTGTACTCTTTTCCTAAATATTTGATTGTTTGTTCCTTTGTACTTGTTTCTTCTGCTTTTGAATCAGACTGCTGAGCTGTTTTTTCTGTGTTGCATGCAGCAAGTCCTAGTGTAAGTAAAGTAGACATTCCAATTAGAGCAATTTTCTTTTTCATGTTCTGAACCCCTTTTATATTTTTTTTATGTACAGCTAAAATAGCGTGTTCTCCTCTCTTAATCGTGATATTGATAATCATTATCATTATCAAATATAGCGAGAATTCGTCCAAAATTCAAGGAAGAATTTGAAAAAAATAAAAATAAAAAGCTTCTTTAGGTAACATGTTTAGGTCTTTATACTTAGAAAATAAAGGAAAAAGAAGTGTGGAAGAAGAGAAAAGTCTTTATATATAAGAGGGAATTTAAAAAATAAAATAGCTCTCGGCTTTTAAAGAAAAATAGTCGAAAAGTTGTTTTTTTTCTTTAAGAAGTTTGAGAGGGTTGACGGGAATAGTTGAGAAGTATTATCATTTGAACTGTTCAAACGATAGTGAAAATCATTATCAATTGATCGAGTGCTACTAAGACCATTTTTCAGCATAGAAGAGAAGGAAGTGAAGATATGGGTGAAGGAAAGCCTAGTGTTGCTCTTATAACAGGAGCAGCTCAAGGGATTGGGAAAGAAGTAGCAAGGAGATTTGCTCAGGAAGGATTCTTTGTAGCTTTATTAGATCGAAATGTTCGAAATCTTCGCGCTGTTGAAGAAAGTTTAAAAAGTGAACATTATCAGGCAAAAGCTTTTTCAGTAGATATTACAAAAAGCAAAGATGTTGAAGAAACAATTGATGATATTGAAAGGAATATAGGGCCTATTGAATGTTTAGCAAACGTTGCAGGCGTTCTTCGGATGGGAAAAGCAGTTGAACTTAGCGATGAGGATTGGGCCGAAACTTTTGCAGTCAATACAACAGGAGTATTTGTTATGTCTCGAACAGTGAGTCGCTATATGATCAATAGACGTCGTGGTTCTATCGTAACGGTTAGTTCAAATGCAGGTCATATGCCAAGAATAGATATGGCTGCTTATGCTTCATCAAAGGCAGCTGCAACAATGTTCACAAAATGCCTAGGATTAGAGCTTGCTCAGTTCGGAATTCGTTGTAACATTGTAGCTCCAGGATCAACGAACACGGAAATGCTGAAGTTGCTATGGCAAGACGAAAAAGGAGAAGAAAACGTTATTAAAGGTTCGCTTGAAACGTATAAAACGGGTATCCCTCTTCATAAAATAGCAACTCCGTCAGATATTGCAGAAGCCGTTTTATTCCTATCGTCTGACAAAGCCGGTCATATTACGATGAATAATTTGTGCGTCGATGGGGGCGCAACCCTAGGTGTGTAACCTTAAAAGGAGGAACAAAAGATGAAGCAAAGTGTAATGGAGGAAGCTACAAAACCATTGCTTGAACAGTATGAGAAAGGAGACTTTTTCTTTTCTTCACCAACAAAAACGTTACTCGGAAAGGGAAAAGTAAAAGAAGTCCCTTTTACAGAAAGAAACCAAATACCAAGCACAGTAAAAGAATTATTACATAATGCAAAACAACAAGGATATGAGAAGCCAATTGCTGTTGGAGCCATTCCATTTTTGCCGTCTCAACCGTCTAAGCTTATCATTCCTGAACATGTTCATATTGAGAAAACAGAAAAAGTGAACGAAAACGATTTTTCTAACGAGGACATTCAATATGAAGTACGCTCTTTTCCAAGCGGAGAAGAATATGAAGAGGGAGTAAAAGCGGGATTACAAAGTATCCGAGAGGGAGAAATCAACAAGATTGTTCTAGCTCGCTCCCTGTTAGTATCCGCTTCAAAAGCAATTAACGTACCAGAGCTTTTATATAAGCTTGCTTCAAAAAATCAGCATGGTTATACATTTGCCGCTAACGTTAGTGATGAGGTAGATAATAAAACGCTTGTAGGAGCAAGTCCTGAGCTCTTAATTGCCAAACATGGCAACCAAATTATTTCAAATCCTCTAGCAGGCTCAAGACCGCGAAGCAAAGATCCGATTGAAGATAAACGAAGAAGTGAAGAGCTTCTTTCTTCTGAAAAAGACTTATATGAACATGCGTTTGTTGTTCAAGAAATTGCTCGGGCACTTAAGCCATATTGTAAAAATCTACATGTACCAGAAAAACCAGAGCTGCTTCATACCGAAACAATGTGGCACTTATCAACAGAGATAACAGGAGAAGTAGTAGATGACAGCATTTCTTCGCTTGATCTTGCTCATGTGCTTCATCCAACACCTGCTGTATGCGGGACACCGACTGAGCAAGCTCGTCAGAAGATTCAGGATATTGAGCCATTTGACCGGAGCTTTTTCACTGGAACTGTAGGGTGGTGCGATGAGAATGGAGATGGAGAGTGGATTGTAACGATTCGTTGTGCTGAAGTACTAGAAGAATCTCTTCGTCTTTTCGCTGGTGCTGGAATTGTTGAAGGTTCCATTCCAAGCGAGGAGCGAGCTGAAACAGCAGCGAAGTTTAAAACAATGCTGCGAGCAATGGGGATTAATGAGGGGGAAAAAGAATGACGTCAGGATTTCCAACGTGGCCGGAAGAGCTTTTTCATTTTTATGAGAAAGAATGTTGGACAAACGAAACGTTTGGCAGCATGTTGAAAGACCGCGCTAAAACATATGGAGAAAAAATAGCTGTAAAAAGCAGCACAAAAGAGTTGAGCTATAGAGAATTAGATCAAAAAGCAGATGAGCTTGCCGCTGGATTTCAAAAGCTTGGATTGAAAAAGGGCGATAAAGTCGTCCTGCAGCTTCCAAATGAAGCAGAGTTCTTTGAAGTATGCTTTGCTTTATTCCGGTTAGGTGTTCTTCCTGTTTTTGCTTTGCCATCACACCGCTATAGTGAGATTCACTATTTTTGTGAGTTTGCAGAAGCTACTGCTTACATTATTTACGATAAGCACGGTGGATATGATTACCGTAAGCTTGCACGTGAAGTTCAAAAAGAGGCTTCTTCTTTAAAACACATCATTGTAGTAGGAGAAGCAGAAGAGTTCCTCTCACTTAGCGATGTGTATGAAAAAGAGGCTTCTTTTACAGGGGATGTTGGGCCAAATGACTTTGCTTTTCTCCAGCTATCAGGAGGAAGCACAGGACGCTCAAAACTGATTCCGAGAATGCATAATGACTATATTTATAGTTTGGTAAAAAGCAATGAAATTTGCGGAATGAATGAAGATAGCGTATATCTTACCGTTCTTCCTGTTGCGCATAACTATCCCTTAAGCTCACCAGGTGTACTTGGAACGCTATATGGGGGAGGGAAAGTTGTTCTTGCGAGAGATCCTAGCCCTGATGAAGCCTTTTCACTTATCGAAAAGGAAAACGTCACAATTACAGGTGTTGTTCCTCCTGTTGTGCTTATTTGGCTAGAAGCAAGAAAAACGAGAAATGAAGATTTATCAAGTTTACAAGTGATACAGGTTGGCGGTGCGAAGCTAAGCGCTGAGGCGGCAAAACGTATTTCTCCTGCATTTGGATGCACGCTTCAACAAGTGTATGGAATGGCAGAAGGTCTTGTAAACTATACGCGTCTTCATGATTCAGACGAACGGGTAATCTTCACCCAAGGAAAACCGATGTCAGAGTACGATGAAATTCGCATTGTAGACGAAAACGACCAAATCGTTGGAATCTCTGAAGTTGGTGAACTATTAACACGTGGTCCTTATACAATTCAAGGTTACTATAAAGGCGGTTCTCATAACGAGCGAGCATTTACAAAAGACGGATTTTACCGTACAGGTGACCTTGTCAAAGTAGATGAAGAGGGTTACATCACAGTAGAAGGACGCCATAAAGATCAAATTAATCGCGGCGGAGAGAAAATTGCGGCTGAAGAAGTAGAAAACCATCTGCTTGCACATGAGGATGTTTATGATGCGGCGATTGTTTCTATGCCAGATCCGTTTTTAGGAGAGCGTTCATGCGCTTACATTATCCCGCATCGTGAGGGAGTGAAAGCAGCGAGTCTTAAAAAGTTTCTAAAAGAGATCGGACTTGCGGCATTTAAAATTCCAGACCGAATTGAATTTGTCCAAAAGTTCCCGCAAACACCGCTTGGAAAAGTGGATAAAAAGAGTTTACGACAAATGATTGAAGAAAAGCTTAACCAACAAACTTTAGTATAAAAAAGGAGTGATTTTGATGGGTCTTCCATCTATTACATCATACACTATGCCAACTGAAAAAGATTTTCCAAAAAACAGAGTAAACTGGACGCCTGACGCAAGCCGTGCCGTCCTGCTTGTACATGATATGCAGGAATATTTCCTAAATTCTTTTGATAGAGAACAGTCGCCAGTTCCCGAGCTTGTAGAGCACATTGCTTTATTGAAAAAAACGTGCGATAACCTCGGTATACCTGTTGTTTATACAGCTCAGCCTGGAAACCAAGATCCTCGTGATCGTGCGCTGTTACAAGACTTTTGGGGAGAAGGATTGAAAGATGATCCAGAACAAACGTCGATTTTAAAAGAGCTTTCACCTTCAGAAAAGGATGTTGTGCTAACAAAGTGGAGATATAGTGCTTTTAAACGCACGGACTTGTTAGAAAGAATGAAAAAAGAAGGACGCGATCAGCTTATCATTTGCGGTGTTTATGCACATATTGGCTGCTTGATAACGGCAGGAGAAGCATTTATGGAAGATATCCAAACCTTTTTTGTTGGCGATGCACTCGGAGATTTTTCTTTAGAAAACCACAATATGGCACTGAAGTATGCTTCAGAACGATGCGCTTTTACATTATCAACAAACAATTTAATTCATCAGTTAGAAAGCAAAAATGGAATAGACGTAAAAGGAAAGGTAGCTTCTCTTCTTGAAATTTCCCAATCAGAAATCGATGACAATGACGATTTAACAGATCTAGGATTGGATTCTATTCGGATTATGAGTCTTGTCGAAGAATGGAGAAATCATAACGAAGAGATTACCTTCATGACGCTTGCAGAGCAACCAACGATAGCCGCATGGACGAAACTGCTTTCACAAGGCAAAGAAAAAACGTATGCAAAAGTAGAATGATTAGGGAGTTGATGAGATGAAGAAGAGTGAAAAAACGCGCTGGGCTCTGTCCGGCGCGCAATCTGGTATTTGGTTTGCGCAACAGTTAGACCCGAAGAATTCGATATACAACACAGGTGAATACATAGATCTTAATGTTGAGGTAGATGTTGCAAAGCTTCGAGAAGCAATTGAAATAGCTGTTTCAGAAGCCGATGCCCTGCACGTTTCTTATTCAGAGGATGAAAACGGACCTTTTCAACTCCTTGATGACTCAAAGCCTGTGAACGTCCATTACATAGATTTAAGTCATGAAGAAAATGCAGAAGAGAAAGCAAAGAAGTGGATGCGTGAAGACTTAGCTAAGCCTATTTCACTAGAGAAAGATCCTCTTTTTTTACAAGCTGTTTTTAAAATAGAGTCCAAGCGCTTCTTCTGGTATCAGCGCATTCACCATATTGCTATGGATGCATTTGGTTTTTCACTTATCACAAAAAGAGTAGCAAGCCTTTATACATCTCTTCTTAAGGGAGAGAAAGAGGCAGGAACTTTTTCTCCTTTCACCAACGTCTTAGAAGAAGACATAGCGTATCACCAATCAAAGAAGTTTTACGATGATGAGAGCTTTTGGATGAACTATTTTGAAGATAACCCTGATGTTGTGAGTTTAGGGGAAGAGGTTTCTAATCCTTCTTCAGATATTGTGCAACATACCGTATATTTGCCAAGCAACATTGTTAGAGAAGTAAAATCATCTTCTGTCTCAAGCAGAAACTGGCATGAAACGATTACAGCAGCTCTCGCGGTTTACATCCATCGTTTAACATCGACAAGAGACGTTGTACTATGTTTACCAATGATGAACAGATTAGGGTCTGCTGCTCTGAACGTTCCAACGATGGCTTTGAATCTTCTTCCTCTTCGTCTGCAGATTACTTCGAGCATGAATTTTTTAGACGTTGTCGAAGCTGTTTCAAGCGAGATGCGAAAAATACGTCCACACCGTCGCTACAGACATGAGGAGCTGCGAAGAAAGCTAGGTAAAGTCGGCGGGAATGAACGTATCTTTGGTCCACAAATTAATATTATGCCTTTTCAATATGCGCTGAATTTTGGAGGATATAAAGCTACTACACATAAGCTTGCAACAGGTCCAGTTGATGATATTACTTTTAACGTATACGACCAAGAAGATGAAAATGGTCTGCGTATTGATGTAGAAGGAAATGCTTCTATCTATACAAAAGAAGATATTGCCCTTCATAGCGAACGTTTCTTACAGCTCCTTCAAACGTTTATGAAAAGCCAAACATCTCTTACCGTTGGAAAAGTACCTCTTTTGCTTGAAAAAGAGCAAGCGCAGTTAGCGGAATATAACGATACCACTGCAGAGCTTCCACCTCAAACGCTAGTAGAACTCTTTGAACAAAGTGTAGAACAATATGAGGGAAGAACGGCTTTTTCAGACAGCTCTATTTCTCTTACATATAAAGAAGTAAATGAAAAAGTAAATCGACTTTCTCGTTTGCTAAGAGAGCACGGAGTAAAGAGCGAAGATTTTATTGGGATTATGATGGATCGATCGGTAGATATGGCTATTTCAATGCTTGCTGTATTAAAAGCAGGTGCCGCCTATGTTCCAATTGATCCAGAGTATCCAGCAGAAAGAATCTCTTACGTGCTTCAGGATGCAAATCCTTCGCTTGTTTTAACAGATGAGAAGTCTGCCCCTTCTTTAGATGATCAAACAGTAGATCGTTTTGTACTAGACGAAGAACATGTTCAGTATAAACTCGCCTCTTATGGGGACACTCGGGAAGAAACCGTTTTTGTTTCAGAGGAGTCTCCTGCTTATATGATTTATACCTCTGGTTCAACAGGAAATCCAAAAGGGGTTGTCATTTCAAGAAAGAGTTTAGTCAACTTCTTGCATGCTATGCAGCATGATGTCTCGATGAAAAAAGAGGATAAGTTGCTTGCTGTAACAACCATTTCGTTTGATATTTCAGCTCTTGAACTTTATCTTCCATTTTTAAGCGGCGCACAGTGTGTGATCGCGAAAAAGGAAGAAGTACAAGATCAAGCACAGCTTGCATCACTCCTACAAAAAGAAGCGGTAACGGTTATGCAAGCCACACCAACGTTATGGCGAGCCCTTCTTTCCTATAGTAGAGAAGCCGTACGAGGACTTCGCGTACTTGTCGGAGGAGAGGCATTATCAGGGGATCTCTTAGGACATTTCCGAGAACTAGATTGCGAAGTTACGAACTTTTATGGTCCAACTGAAACTACGATTTGGTCGTCTTCTGTCACATTCTCTAAAGATGGTAACGAGACACCAAACATTGGGAAACCGATCTTGAACACAACAATGTATGTGTTAGATAGCGCTTTACAGCCTGTCCCGTACGGTACGCTTGGTGAACTTTATATTGGGGGAGAAGGACTTGCTCATGGCTATTTTAATAGACCTTCTTTAACAAGCGAACGTTTTATTGCAAATCCTTTTGAACCTGGAACAAGAATGTATCGCACTGGTGATATTGTGCGATTTAGTAAAAATGGTTCACTTGAATATGTAAGCAGAGCGGATCATCAAATCAAAATGCGCGGCTTCCGAATTGAGCTGGGAGAAATTGAAAACGTGATTTCAGCTTATGAAACTGTATCTCATAGTACCGTTATTGTACGGAAAACAGATGCTGGCTCAGATCAGCTTGTTGCTTATATTGTTCCTCTAGAGGGAGAAGAAGTTGATACGCGAGCGTTGCGTCAGTACGTTAGTGAACAATTACCAGAATATATGGTCCCAGCTATCTTTATGACGATGAATAAGCTTCCGCAAACTCCAAATGGAAAAATTGATCGTAAGGCTCTACCAGAGCCAGACATTTCGATTCTAGAAGGAAGAGCGCCACGTACTCCTCAGGAGGAGATGCTAAGAGATTTATTTATCGATGTACTAGGGGTGACAAGCGTTGGCATTGACGATGATTTCTTCCATCTTGGAGGTCACTCTCTATTAGCCTCTGTTTTATTAATGCGTATTCGTAAGACGTTTGGTGTGGAAATTAGTTTACGCGCGCTTTTTGATCATCGTACAGTAGCCGAGCTTGCCGTTCTACTAGAAGAGGGAAAAGCAGCTCGACCACCTATTCAGAAAGTGAATTACAGTGGAGAAGTGCCACTCTCCTTTGCACAGCAGCGTTTATGGTTTCTTCATTATTTAGAAGGATGGAGTCCAACGTATAACATTCCAGTCGTTTCTAAAATGAAAGGAGAACTTGACGTTACGTCGCTAAAATCAGCAATTGGAGATGTAGTTGAACGACATGCTCCACTTCGCACTCTTTATAAAGAAAGAGAAGGAGTTCCTTATCAAGAAATAAGGGAGGAACGCTTGTTACCTTTGACAGTAAAGGAAGTAGAAGAATGTGAACTTGATGAGGAGCTTCAAGAGGCTATTCGCTATTCGTTCCGTCTCTCAGAAGAACCGCCGTTTCACGCTTATCTTTTTAGCCTAAATAAACAAGAACACGTACTGTTGCTGTTATTCCACCACATTTCTTGTGATGGATGGTCGCTTGCGCCAGTTATGAAAGATTTAGCGTTTGCATACAACGCTCGTTGTCAGCAAGAAACGCCTAGTTTTACGCCGCTACCTGTTCAATATAAGGACTATACGTTATGGCAGAAGAATTTTCTAGAAGGAGACCGAATTGAAGAACAACTTTCATTTTGGAAAAAAGAGTTGGCACAGTTGCCAGAGGAGCTCGAGCTTCCAACCGATTACCCACGACCAGTTCAGTCAAGCTATCAAGGTGGAACGGTTCCATTTTCAGTTGAAAGCAAGCTTCATCAAAAACTTAGTGCAATCGCAAAAGAAAATGGCACAAGCTTGTTTATGGTACTGCAAGCAGGACTTTCCGCTCTCTTCACGCGACTTGGAGGAGGAGAAGATATTGCTATTGGGTCACCTGTTGCAGGAAGAAATGACGATGCTTTAACAGAGCTTGTTGGTTTGTTCATTAATACACTTGTCCTTAGAACAGACACATCAGGAAACCCTACGTTCCGTGAATTGCTTGGACGCGTTCGCAAGGTGAACTTAGATGCATATGAGCATAGTGATATACCATTTGAGCGACTAGTAGAAGAATTAAATCCAACGCGTTCAAGATCAAAACACCCTTTGTTTCAAGTTATGCTGGCTCTACAAAATACGGCAGAACCTTCTCTCGCGCTTAAGGGAACAGAAGCAGAAGTGGAAATGCCTAATGTGGGAGCTTCAAAGTTTGATTTAACAATTGAGCTGCGCGAGCAGTATGACAAAAACGGAAGTGAGCAAGGAATTCACGGCTTTTTAGAGTATAGCAAAGATCTGTTTACAGAAGAGAGTGCCATAAAAATGGTCGAAAGATGGTGCAAACTTTTAGAAGAAGCCGTAGATCATCAAGATGAGCACATTTCCTTCTTAGATATCTTAACAGAGGAAGAAAAAACAAAACTAGTAAAACAACCAAGCATCGCTACACAAGACAGTCCGACTACAATTGCTCAATTATTTGAAGAGAAAGCACGTCTCTATCGTGACAATATTGCGCTTGTGTTCGACGAAAATTATTTAACTTATGGAGAACTGAATGAACGAGCAAATAGACTTTCACGCTCTCTTATTGAAAAAGGAGTCGGTCCTGAAGACTTTATTGCTTTAAGTTTACCAAGATCTGTAGAGATGATTGTCAGTATTTTAGCCGTATTAAAAACAGGTGCTGCTTATGTTCCGCTTGATCCAACATATCCAAGTGACAGATTAGAGTTTATCTTGCAAGATACAAAGCCTTCAGGTCTTCTCACATTGTCTAACAGCACGATTACGATTCCCGCTGAGGATGGATTCACGCTTTATTTAGACAGAGAAGATGTTAGCTCTTATTCTTCTTATAATGTGAAAGATAAAGAACGACTTTCTTCATTGGAAAGGAATCATCCTGCTTACGTTATTTATACATCAGGTTCGACTGGAAAACCAAAGGGAGTTGTGATTCCACATCACAATGTGATCAGACTATTAGACTCAACAGAAGAATGGTTCCATTTTGACGAGCATGACACTTGGACGATGTTCCACTCCTATGCTTTCGATTTTTCCGTATGGGAGATATGGGGAGCGCTTCTTAGAGGAGGAAGGCTTGTTATTGTACCACATACTGTAAGTCGATCTCCAAAAGAGTTTCTTCAGTTGCTTGTACGTGAGGGTGTCACGGTTCTGAATCAAACGCCTTCTGCTTTCTATCAATTTATGAGGGAAGAAAGAGAGAATGAGAACCTAAGAGAAGAATTGAAGCTTCGATTTATTATATTTGGCGGTGAAGCTCTCGATCTCTCGCGTCTAGAAGAGTGGTATAGCCGTCATGAGGAAAATAGGCCAACGCTTATTAATATGTATGGAATTACCGAAACGACCGTGCATGTAAGTTTCCTAGAATTAGGTCTTGAAAGCATTTCTTATCATGGAAATAGCTTAATTGGTGAAAATATAAAAGATTTAGGGATCTATGTTTTAGATGATTACCTGCGTCCTGTTGCTCCAGGCGTTATTGGTGAAATGTACGTAAGTGGAGAGGGACTTGCAAGGGGTTATTTAAATCGTCCAGGGTTAACTGCAGAGCGATTTGTAGCTAATCCATATGGCAAAGAAGGTTCTCGCATGTACCGAACAGGAGATAAAGCCAGGTACCGTCACGATGGAACGCTGGACTATATAGGGAGAGCGGATCATCAAGTGAAAATTCGCGGTTTCCGAATTGAGCTTGGCGAGATTCAATCTGTATTGCTTCAGTCCGAGTTTGTTGAAAGTGCCGCTGTTGTTGTTGGAGGAGAAGAAATTTCAATGCAAAAGCTAATTGCTTACTATATCCCTGCTTCTAATGGAGAAGGAAAAGAAGAAGAAATTCGCACTCACGTAAGAAATCACCTTCCTGATTATATGATTCCAACGGCTTTCATTGAGATGGAAGAGTTTCCGCTTACGGTGAATGGAAAACTTGATGTCAAAAAGCTTCCGCTTCCGGACTTTAACTACAAAGGAGAAGGAGATTATCCACGTACGCCGAAAGAAGAGTTGCTCTGCGATATCTTTACGCGCGTCCTTCAGTTAGAACGTGTTGGCATTCATGATAATTTCTTCAACCTAGGAGGGCATTCACTTCTAGCTGTTGAGCTTATTTCAAAAATTAGAGATGCCCTTGGTGTGGAATTAAATATTGGACATTTATTTGAAGCCCCAACCGTTTCAGGGCTTGCAAGACAGATTGATGAAGGTGGAGAAGAGAACTCTCTCAACGTTCTTTTACCTCTTCGAAAAAGTGGCCAGCGCAATCCTGTTTTCTGCGTACACCCTGCTGGAGGATTAAGCTGGTGCTATGCGGGACTTATGACAGCTTTATCTGCTGATTATCCAATCTATGGACTGCAGGCACGAGGAATTTCAGAAGATAATGCATTCCCACGTACGCTTGATGAAATGGCAGAAGACTACGTAAACGAAATCCGCACCGTTCAACCTCATGGGCCATATCATCTTATTGGTTGGTCACTCGGCGGGAACGTTGTGCATGCCATGGCTACAAGACTTCAACGTGAAGGAGAAGAAGTACGTCTGCTTGCTTTGCTTGATGCATATCCAAGTCATTTCTTACCATTAAAAGGCGGGCCTGATGAAGAAGAAGCTCTTATCGCTCTTTTAGCGCTCGGGGGATATGATCCAGACCATTTTGGAGAAAACGAACCGCTCACAATGGAAAGCGCCATTAACATACTGAAAAAAGATGGAAGTGCATTAGCAAGCCTTAGTGACGAAACAATTGTACGCTTGAAGGAAACGTACCGAAACTCGGTTCGTATTTTAGGAGAGTATAAGCCACAGTCCTTTAAAGGAAATCTTATGTTCTTTAGATCAACGATTATTCCAGAATGGTTTGATCCTATTTCACCAGATGCATGGAAGACGTATTTAGATGGAGAAATTGAGCAGTATGACATCGATTGTCGTCATAAAGATATGTGTCAGCCGAAGCCTCTCGCTGAAATAGGCGAGCTTTTAGCACAAGCGCTTGAAAGAATTGAAAATGAAGGAGAGAAAACGCATGTCAAATCCATTTGAACGTGATGATGAACTGTACGTTGTATTACTAAATAAAGAAGGACAGTATTCTTTATGGCCTGCTTTTCTAGATATTCCGCTTGGTTGGGAAATTTCTTACCGAGAAGACACGAGAGAAAAGTGCTTAGCTTATATTAATGAAGAGTGGACAGATATGCGTCCACTCTCGTTAAAAGAATCTTTAGCAAGCGGAGTTTTAAAATGAGAAAAGAGCTTCATCCAAAAACAGTCATAAGCATTATTTATGTAACAGCAATGTTTATGGCTGCCATGGATGGCACGATTGTGAATGTAGCGTTATCAACGATAAGCAGAGAGTTCGGTATTTCCCCGTCTGCGACAAGTTCTTTGAATATAAGCTATATTACGAGTCTTGCGGTTATTTTGCCTCTTTCAGGATGGCTTGGAGACCGGTTCGGGACAAAGCGGATTTTTATTCTTGCGCTGAGTTTGTTTACAGGGGCGTCCATTCTTTGTGGACTTTCAAATAGTTTAGGTGCTCTAAATGTTTCTCGTATTCTCCAAGGGATTGGAGGAGGGCTTTTAACACCTGTTGGAATGGCCATGCTTTTTCGAACTTTTTCAAAGGAAGAACGAGCGAGAGCATCTCGCTCGCTTTTGCTTCCAATTGCCGTTGCGCCTGCCATTGGTCCTGTTGTTGGTGGGTTACTCGTTGACATGGCCTCATGGAGATGGATTTTTTATATTAATGTACCTTTTGGCCTTTTTACGATTATCTTTGCACTTCTTTTCTTGAAGGAGCATAAGGAACAAAAAGCAGGTAAATTCGATGCTCTTGGCTTCTTACTAAGCGCACCTGGTTTATGTTTTTTACTTTATGCCCTTATTGAAGCTCCGAGTGAAGGTCTTTCCCCTGTGGTTCTAATAACAGGAATTGCTGGCCTTGTTTTATTAACATTCTTTGTTCTTTTGGAATTGAAAATCGAGCAGCCTATGCTTTTTCTCCGCCTTCTTGCTGAAGACAATTTTAAGAAAATGTGTATGATTTCTTTTTTAGCTTCTGGCGGACTGCTTGGAATGCTGTACGTTTTTCCTCTCATGTATCAAAGTGCGCTTGGAGCTTCTGCGCTTGAAAGTGGGCTTGTCCTTTTTCCAGAAGCATTGGGACTTATGCTTGCATCAAGACTTGTTCCTTTTTCAAACAAAAAGTGGGGAGCCAAAAACGTCATTTCCACAGGTCTTTTAGTTGCTGCTCTTCTTTTTGTTTTATTAAGTTTTGCAGGATCAATCGCTAATCCATGGGTGTTTCGTATCATCTTATTTGGTATAGGAGTTTCACTTGGACATGCTGTTGTAACTGTGCAGTTTACTTCTTTTGCGAATGTTTCTTCTTCTTCAATGGGGCGGGCTACAACACTTTTTCAAGTGCAAAATCGATTAGGCTCTTCCCTTGGGTTAGCGGTACTTGCAGGAATTATTGCCCTATTCCAATTTGGATCGTCGTCAAGAGAAAGTTTACTTCCTTATCAAGCCTCATTAGGAGGAGCGGCTCTTATTTTATTTATCGCTTTTTTAGTTTCCTTAACAGTAGGAGCACGAGAAAAGACTACAGTAAAGCATAAAAAAGGAGCAGAACTTGCTCAAATTAAAAAGTAAAAAAAGAGGAGAATCTTCTCCTCTTTTTCACATGAAAGGAAATCAATATGGTTGAAGTGTACTTATGCAAATTACCCCATCTTTTACAACAAAAAGAGCTAAACTTCTTGTTGCAAGGAGTATCGCAAGGGAAAAAAGAAAAGGTCTCCAAACTTTATCATCTTAGTGACAAATATCGTACAACTCTTGGTGAACTTCTTGTTCGGTTTCTTTATGAGAGAAAACATCCATCTCAGCCAATGTGTACGTTTACTCAAAATGCTTATGGAAAACCATATATTAAAGAAAATCCGTCTTCATTTTTTAATATTTCACATTCGGGGGAATGGGTTGCTTGTGCTTTTCATGATCGTGAAGTAGGGGTTGATATTGAAGAAGTAAAAGATAAACAAGAGGACGTTGCAAAAATAGCTTTTACAAGCGAAGAATATGAAAGAATCATGAAGGAGGACAAGGAGTATTTTTACGAGCTTTGGGCAAGTAAAGAAAGCTATGTAAAAGCCGTTGGAAAAGGGTTTACGATTAGTCCTGATACTATTTCTGTCAAAAGGAACGATGAAGGAGCAACCTTTGTCTGTGAAAAAGAAAGACATGAGATTCAAGATTTTTTCTGCAAAATATACGATCTTGAAGCGTATAAGCTAGCAGTTTGTGCTGAGAGAACAAGTAAAGAAGAGTTTCTTCCTCCTGTTGTCGTCTCCTTCGCTGAAATTCTTTCTTTTTTAACATAAAAAGACTCAGGCCGTATTAAAAGCCTGAGCAATAGACCATTCACCCCTTACGTATCATACGAGAGTCACATATGATATGTTCACTATAGCAAGGTTTATAAGCCGTGTGAAAAAGCTTGTCAGAAAGCCTTCCCCTGTTTTTATTTCCTCAACTATTTTCTTTTCAAAATATGTAGGATATACTAGCTTTAGCCAACTTTCTGAAATAGAGAATGTGTTTTTACAGAACGAGCTTTTCTCTTTTGTGACTGAAAAAGAGGAGAGGTCGTATTCTTCATAAGCAGAAGTTCATTCATATGGAAGAAAGGCGGAATCTTTAGGAAGTAGAAGGAGGAAAAGAAGTGAAAAAGCTTTATATGCTTTTATTTGCCGTTGTACTCGTGCTTAGTGCATGTAATTCAGGCGGCAATGACAATAGCAGTACGAAAAACGATAGCGCTTCTGTACAGCAGGACAAAGTTTATCCAGTCTCAATAGAGGATGCACGCGGTGAAAAGGTGAAGCTAGAAAAGCAGCCGAAAAAAGTCATTTCTCTTATTCCAAGTAATACAGAAATTTTATACAACATTGGAGCGGGAAAACAAGTTGTCGGTGTGACGGATAATGATACATATCCGAAAGAAGTAAAAGAGAAGGAATCTGTTGGCGGCATGGAGCCAAACGTAGAGAAAATTATTTCTCTAAACCCGGATCTTGTTTTAGCCCATGCTTCTACAATGGCAAGCAGTTCAGATCTTTATAAACAGCTTGAAGATGCAGGAATTAAAGTATTTGTTGTTAAAGATGCTCAAACATTTGATGCTACATACCAATCAATTGAAACAATTGGCGCTTTAACAGGTCATGTTGAGAAGGCGGAAGAAACGATTGCTGACATGAAAGAGAGTGTCAAAGAAATTACGGATAAGGCAAAAGAAGTGAAAGACAAGAAAAAAGTCTGGGTTGAAATTTCTTCTGACCTTTACACAGCAGGAGAAGGGACATTCATGAACGAAATGTTAACCCTTATCGGAGCTGAAAATGCAGCGAAAGATCAAGAAGGATGGGTACAGCTTTCAAAAGAAGATGTTGTTGCCTTAAATCCAGATGTTATTTTAACAACCTATGGATCAATAGATAAAAACGCAGTAGCAAATATTAAAAAGCGTCCTGGTTTTGAGGCTGTTAAAGCTGTAGAAACAAACAGCATTACAGATCTCAATTCTGATGAAGTGACGCGTCCTGGTCCACGCCTTGTTAATGGACTAGAAGATATGGCTAAAGCCGTATATCCAGAAGTCTACAAGTAAGAAGAGTAGGTTGGTCTCCTTAGGGGACTGGCCTTCTTTATGATTTTAACCGACAGAACATTTAGAAAAGTTTCGCGTTTTCATATTGAAGAGAAAAGGAGAAAGAGAGTGGATATTTCATTAATTATTTTTGCACATCTTGCTGCTATTGTTCTCGCTCTTTTCATTGATTTTATTGTAGGAGATCCTGAGCATTGGCCACACCCTGTTCGTTTTTTTGGAGCCCAAATTTCATGGTGTGATCGCCTTTTTAATAGAGGGAAACACCGAAAATTGAAAGGGATCACCCCACCGCTTTTTTTGTTTTTTTGGACCGTTATAGCGAGTGGAATTTTCATTTATTTTTGCTATCATTTATCATACATATTTGGCATTGTAATAGAAGGCCTTCTTATTTCAACAACAATTGCCAGAACATCGCTTGAAAAAGCAGCCCTTGAAGTCCATGAGCCGCTTCATGCAGAAAATATAGACGGAGCTCGTGCTAGTGTTGGAATGATTGTAGGAAGAGATACAGACACGTTGTCAAAAGGGGAAGTAACGCGTGCTACGGTTGAAACGGTAGCTGAAAACGTAAGTGACGGCATAACGGCTCCTCTTTTCTTTGCTCTATTTGGTGGAGCTCCTCTTGCTTTATTTTATAGAGCAGTGAACACGTGTGACTCAATGGTAGGGTACAAAAATAAGCAGTACATGGAATTTGGTTACTGCAGTGCCCGGTTAGATGATTTACTAAACTTAATTCCAAGCCGCACAACAGCATTCGCTCTTGTGTTAGGCTATATTCATAAAAGTAAGTATACGTTAAAAGAAGTTCTATCGATTGTTAAACGTGATGCCCGCAAGCATCCGAGTCCAAACAGTGGTTTTTTAGAAAGTGCTGTTGCAGGACTTTTAGGCGTTAGGCTTGGTGGAGTGAATACATATAAAGGAGTTGTCTCACATCGAGCACATATGGGAAACCCTGATCAAGAACTGAAGGCGTCTATGATTAAAGAGACAATTCAAATTATGAACCGAGGCGTTCTTTATTATTCTGTTTTTATTTTAATTGGAGGTGGCCTTTTTGTTGCCCTCACATGGAGCTAACCCAAAAAACTTTTTAAAAGCGCTCAATGTTCCAGATCGAGAGCTTTATTATGATTTTAGTGTGAACGTTAACCCACTTGGGATTCCTTCTTCTCTTTACGAAGGAATAGAAGAAAGAAATCAATCGATGTTTTCGTATCCAGAGCAGCATGCAGAAACACTAGCAAGTTACATTGCTTTAGGGGAAAAAACAGCTAGTGAACACATTTTGTGTACAAATGGAGCAGCAGAAGCTTTTTTCTTAATTTGTTCTCTTTTTGCAAATAAAAAGGCAAGCATTCTTCAGCCAACATTTGTAGAATATGAGCGGGCATGTCTTGCATATGGCTGCACAATACGGCATCTTTCATTAGAGGAAGAAAGAGATTGGCAGTGGAATATTGAAGCTGTTTTAAAAGAAATAGAGAAGGTTGATATTTTATTTGTTTGTCACCCTAACAATCCGACTGGAATGATGTATCCTGAAAAAGAATGGGAACTCGTTTTAGAAAAAGCGAAAGAAAGTCGTACAACAGTTGTGATTGATGAAGCCTTTGCTGACTTTACAGGCGAAAGTCCTTCTTTTGTTTCTTATGTGCAAAAAGGGTATCCTGTTATTATTGTGCGCTCTCTTACAAAAATGTATCATATTCCAGGCGTGCGTTTAGGTTATATTATAAGTAATAAAGAAACAGTCAAAGTACTGCAAGAAAAGCAGCCGCCATGGAGCGTGAACGGAATGGCTCAGCACATTGGGGGGAAGCTTATTAATGAGCATGAGTTTGTAGCTGAAACAGTTCAATTTGTGAAAAACGAGCGAGAGTTTGTATTTCATAGATTAAGAGAGCTTGGCTTTTCTTTTACTCCATCGTACACTAATTACTATTTATGTAAAATACCAGAAGAACTTGAGGAGAGAGCCTTTTTATCATATCTAGCTCAAGAAGGAATTGTTGCGAGACATACGGAAAATTTCCGCTTGTTAGAAGGACGCTACATTCGATTAGCAGTGAGAACACGGGAGGAAAATGAGCACCTTTTACACGTGCTCGGGAAGGTTAAGAAACAATGCTCATTTTTCTAACAGGAGGCGTCCGGAGCGGGAAATCTACATATGCAGAAGCTCTTGTTGAGCGTTTACTTAATAAAGAAGCCGTATATATTGCAACAAGTAAAAAAACAGATGCTGAAATGGAAGAAAGAATAAAAGCTCACAAGCTTGCGAGAAAGGAAGGAAGAGTGCCTTGGCGTACGTTAGAACAGCAACAAGGCATGTCTACTCTTTTTCCATCTTTAAAAGAAACGGACGTTGTGCTCCTAGATTGTGCAACAAACTGGCTTGCTAATGAACTGTTTACACCACCTTCTTACAATTGGCCGTCAAACTGGGAATGGATTGTAGCTAATATGGTAGATGAAGTCAAAGCATTGCATAAGAAAGTGCGTCATCTCATTGTTGTCTCAAATGAGATCTTTCAAGGAGGATACGAAGAAGGAGTAACGGCAAACTATATGAAAGCACTAGGTCGTTTTCATGTGGAGATTGTCAAAAGAGCGGATGTTGCAGGAGAGATTGTGGGAGGAATTCCTAGGCTGAAAAAAGGACAGATACATCTATGAAAAAACTCATTGAAATGATTAAAATTGGACTAAGCTTTTTTACAATCGTTCCAGCAGGAAAAAGAGTAGAATGGACAGAGAGAAAAGTAGCCGGAACACTGCTTTTTCTTCCTGTTTTAGGTGGCGTTTTAGCCTTATTATTGAGCGGAGTTATAAAAGGAGAAGAGCTGTTTTCTCCGCTTGTCTTTTCGCTTCTCCTTCTTTTTATTCCGATCATCATTACAGGAGGGCTTCATCTTGATGGTTGGATGGATGTTAGTGATGCATACTTTTCTCATCAAAACCGAGAAAAAAAGCTTGCCATTTTAAGTGACCCAAACATAGGGGCCTTTGCGGTAATTTCACTTCTTGTTTTGCTTTCTTTTCGGTTTATGGCTATTTATGAGCTTGTTCGTGTTGAAGAAGTTTCGTTGCTGCTTTTTGTGATGATTCTAAGCGGCGCTCGGCTTTCTTCTGCTTTTTTACTTATGTATACAAAGTCTGCAAAAGAAAGTGGACTCGCTTTTTATTTTCAAAGTGGAATCACGCCTCCTATAAAAAGAGGATTTTGGATTGAAGTGCTGCTTTTTTTCGGATTTTGTGCTTTTGTTTCTCCGCTGCTTTGTTTCGTTTTGGGTGGAGCTCTTTTGCTCTATACATTTTGTGCTCGTATCTTTTTCCAGCGCCAGTTTGGAGGGATTACAGGAGACAGTATCGGAGCAACGATTGAAGGAGGGGAAACTTTTTTATGGATCATCATGTGGTTATTTCAGCTGTTCGTCATGGCATAACAGCATATAATAAAAGAAAAGCATATATGGGATGGAGCAATCCACCGCTTTTAGAGGAAGCATTAGCGAAGATTACCCCATATGAAAAAGAGGATGTACTTGTTGTAGGAAGCGATTTGAAACGTTGTGAAGAAACAGCAGAAGCTCTCTTTCCAAAAGCTCCTTATCATTCTTTTAAAGAGTGGCGCGAGCTTCATTTTGGACAGTGGGAAGGGAAAACGTATAATGAACTAAAAGATAATTTACAGTACCGAAAATGGGTGGATCATCCCTTTACACGTGAAATACCAGGCGGTGAAACCTATACAGACTTCAAAGAGCGCATCAATCAAGCCCTTCTTTACAGTTTGAACGAATTAAAGAAAAGTGGAAAAACAAAGTTGGTCATTGTAACACATGGAGGCGTTATTCGCTCTTTACACGAGCGTTTTCTAAAGGAAAACAACGTGTTTTGGAACCTGAATATTGGTTATACAGAAGCTATTACGTGGAAGATGACGTATGAAAGAGTAAGGAGGGATGAGTCGTGCATTTCGTATTCGGAGGGGCTTTTAACGGGAAGCGTCAGTGGGTAGATGAATATTATGCGATGGAACAGACAGAGACTCTTTCATTTCAGCATCTCAGCCGCTCTTTGGCTTTTCATAAGAAAGTGTACATAATAGAAGGATTTACTTTATGGGTTAGAGAAAGGATAAAAACCCTCTCTATTAATGAAACAAGAGGTCTTGCTAGGCAAATCATAGAGAAGATAAAAAAAGAGGAAAAAGACAAAGGAGCTCACTTTGTTTTAATTGGCACAGAAGTTGGCAAGGGAATTGTGCCAATGGAGCCGTTAGACCGTAATTTCCGCGATGTTTGCGGATATATTTATCAGGATATGATAAAGGCAGCTTCAACAGTTGATTACATTTGGTATGGAATACAGGAACGATTGAAAGGAGAATAAGAAATGGACATTTATACGAAAACAGGTGACAAAGGAAAAACAAGTTTAATAGGAGGACGCGTTGATAAAGACGATATGCGGGTTGAAGCATATGGAACAATTGATGAGTTAAACAGTTTTGTGGGGCAAGCAGCCTCTCTTATTAAAGAGAAAGAGCTAGAGGACATGAAAGAAGAGCTTCTGACGATTCAGCATGAGCTTTTTGATTGTGGCAGCGACCTTGCATATGCGAAGAAAGGACATCCGTTTAAAGTGAGTGACGAGATGAGCAAGAAGCTTGAAAAAAGCATTGATCGCTATATGGAGGAATCTCCAGCAATTGAACGATTTATTCTCCCAGGGGGCACGCAGCTTGCTGCAACGCTTCACGTTTGTCGTACAGTTACAAGAAGAGCGGAGCGTTTTGTTGTTACAGTAAGTAAAGAACACGAAATTAATAAAAGCGCCTTATCTTATCTTAACCGTTTATCAGATTACTTTTTCGCAGCGGCACGGGCTGCAAATGCACGTGCAAACGTAAGTGATGTTGAATATGTAAGAAGTGCTAAAGTATTTAAGCCAAATAATACGAAGTAAACGTTCATCTCATGCTATAATAGTAAAATTATAGTAATGAGAAAGGATGAGGATAATGGAAGAACAACGAACAAAACTTGATAGCCACGGCGTTGCTTATACCGCCGCCGCTTATATGATGTGGGGAATTCTTCCGCTATATTGGAAGCTGCTTGAAAGTGTGCCTTCAGGAGAAATTTTAGCATATCGCATTTTATGGTCTTTTATTTTTATGATTCTCCTTCTAGCATTTTCGCGTAGCTTTCAAAAGGTGAAAGAACAGTGGAAGTTAATGACAAAAGGGCAGATTGTCGCCTTAGCAGGAGCTTCAATTTTAATTAGCATAAACTGGTTTGTTTACATATGGGCTGTAAATGCTAACTTAGTTGTTGAAGCAAGTTTAGGATATTATGTGAATCCTCTCATTAGCGTCTTACTTGGCGTTATCTTTTTAAAAGAAAAACTCAATTTTTGGCAATTGATTGCGGTGTTATTAGCAGCTGTTGGGGTTGGAATCCTTACTTTTCAATATGGAACTTTTCCATGGATTGCCCTCTCCCTTGCTTTGAGCTTTGGATTTTACGGACTTGTAAAGAAAAAGTTAACGTTAGATCCAAAGGTTGGTTTAACCCTTGAGACCCTTTTTGTGACGCCCGTTGCTCTTTTTTATGTGCTGTTTTTGTTCGCAAACGGAAATGGTATTTTAATGGACGTATCATTATTAACGTTCATTCTTTTAGCAGGAGGTGGAATTGTAACGGCTGTTCCTCTTCTTTATTTTGCAAAAGGAGCTCAGCGTATTCCGCTGTCAATGGTCGGTTTTCTACAGTATATTGCGCCAACTATTATGCTTTTTGTAGGAACGGTTATGTTTCATGAACCTTTCTCTTCTTCACAGCTTTTAACTTTTATGTTGATTTGGATTGGCTCAATTATTTTTTCTTTGTCTAAAACGAAGTTCATGCTTTCTCATCAACCGCGCTTTAAAAAGGAAAGTTCGCTTCATTAATGAGGAACCCCACCTGAAAAAAACAGGTGGGGTTTTTTTAGTAGTTTCTTGAGTGAAAGTGGGCATTAAGCTGCCCTTGGAGCATTCTGTTGCGGATTTCATTTGTTTTATTTCTATTCTTTTCCTCACGGCGAGCAAGCTCATGCCTGATTTCTTTTGTTTGAACTCCTTCCTCAATCTTATCAGCAATATCCATTAGTCGTTCTACATCAGAAAAAGAATACTTCCGAATGCCAGTCGACGTTCTCTCAGGAAAAAGAAGCTGTCTTTTCTCATAATAGCGAATTTGTCGTTCGGACAAACCTGTTAGTTCTTTCACAATTCCAATGGACATCACTTTTTTATCACGGTATGAAGCCTCTTCTGTTTTCATATACCTTCACCTCTACTTAAGATAGATGATAATTTTGAAAAATTGAAAAAATTAAGTGGAAAATTCTCTATGTGAGAAATTATAACATTTTAAAAAAAGAAATGTAACTACTTATGTTAAGAAAATTAACATAGTAATAGTTATTTTTTTTCAAACAAGATAAAGTAAAAAAAAAGAAGTGGAAGGAAGACGCGTGTGGAACATTCAAAAAAAGAAGAAATTGTTGGGTTAGCAAAGCGAATTATTGAGCTTGATATAGAGCGAGATGAAATGTGGGAGGAACTTACAAGACTAACAGGGGCTCACGCTCATGAAATTCTACGCTACCTTCAAAATAGCTAAACATAAAAAAACACGACAAAGGTGTCGTGTTTTTTATATTGCGCTGTTCAGACCCTTTTCAAGCATTTGAGGCTGCAAGTTCTCACCAATAAAAACAAGAGACGGTTTTGCTTGTAGCTCAACAGGCATTAAAAGAGGTGTGCTATATGCATATTGAAGGGAATATAATTGATCATTTCCTTGCAGTCGCACGTATCCTTTAACACGATAAACAGACTGCGGCAAACCTTTTAAAAAATCTTCAAGCTTTGCGCCATTAAACGCGCTGTCTTCATGATAAGAGAAAGTTTCAATGTGCAAATGATTGTGCATATGTGTCGGTTCATGTGAAGCCGTACGTGAGCGTGTTTGCGTAAGAATATAAGAAAGTGGAACGCGTGCTTGTGTTGTTAAAATATTTTTAGCTCCCTCATTTAACATTTGCACTTTCATAAGCGTATTTGCTTTTTCATCCTCTGTCAGCAAATCTTCTTTATTTAAGAGAAGAAGGTCACCATGTCGAATTTGTTCCAAAAAGAGCTTTTGCGCACGGTTTGAAAGAGAATCAAGCTCAAGTAAAAGTTTGCTGTTTACAACCGTAATAATAGACCGAACTGTAATACGCTCTGAAAGAGAAGGTGTTATACATCCGTCGAGCACCTCAATAGGATGAGCAATGCCTGTTGTTTCAATGTAAATGGCGTCAAGGGTATAAGAAGAAACCATTTCTTCAAGCTGCCCTTCAAGCTGCCCTTGAATTGTACAACATACACACCCATTTAAAAGTTCTGCAAGTGGAACTTCATTTGGTAAAACTTCCGAATCCACAGCTGTTTCTCCAGCTTCGTTCATTATGACGCCAACATTTCTTCCATGTTCTTTTTCTTCTTGAAGAAGTTGGCGAAGAAGCGTTGTTTTACCGCTTCCTAGAAATCCGGATAAAATAAAAACGTCTACTTTTCTCATGCTAAAGTCTCCTTTATTGTTTCCGTAGGCTTATTTTATCATATGAAAATTAAAGATGGGGAAATAGTAACTTTATGAAAAAGCAGGAATTTGTAGTTTTTTGTCGTATAAAGAAGAGGAGGAGGGATGATAAATGAAAATCTTAGTAGTAGGAGCTGGCGGTGTCGGTGGCTATTTCGGAGCAAGACTTGCTGAAAGTGGTGAAGATGTTACTTTTTTAGTTCGTGAAAAAAGAGCAAAGCGTTTGCGTGAAGATGGACTGGTTGTGAAAAGCATTCATGGCGATATCCATATTCAACCTGCTCTTGTTACGAAAGAAACTCCACGTATATTTGATGTTGTGCTTTTGTCTACAAAAGCTTATCACCTGCAAGAAGTTATGGAAGATTTAACAGGGTTTGTGGGAGAAGAAACGGTAATTGTTCCTCTTTTGAACGGTTTTGCGCACGTAGAGCAGCTTGAAATGAAGTTCGGAGCCGAGCGAGTAAGCGGGGGTCTATGCTTTATTGAAACAACGCTAAATGAACACGGACATATTATCCAGACGAGTGGAGTACATAAAATTACATTTGGAGAACGAACAGGTATAGACAGTGAACGGATGGATAAACTTGAACAAGCGTTTGCGAAAACAAAAGCAATGTATAAAAATAGTGATCATGTGCTAAGAGATATGTGGAATAAATATTTGTTTATTACAACTCTTTCAAGCGTCACAACGCTAACTCGAGCGCCAATTGGGGCTGTTTTAGCATCAAAGGGTGGCGAACAGTTTGTAGAGGCGTTGATGATAGAAATTAAAATGGTGATGGATGCCATTGAGGCTCCTTTGAGTGAAAACATTGTGCAAAGGCATATGGAGACAATGCATAAGCAAGACTACGGGATGAAATCTTCCATGCAGCGCGATATGGAAAAAGGGCTTCACGTAGAAGGAGATCATCTTCAAGGGTATTTATTGCAAAAAGCAAAAGAACAAGGAATGCGCTGCCCATATTTAGAAGCGGTATATCAAAACTTAAAAGTATATGAAGTGCAAAAAAATAAACGAAGCCTGTAAGGGTTCGTTTATTTCAGCTCTTCAATTAAGTATGGAACCATAAGAATGCCTATAATACAGCATGTTGTAACCATACGATGCATCTCGATGATGCCTACGATGAATAGCATTGTGGAGAGATATGTGTGCATAAGCTTTAACGTCCACCGTTTTTCCTCGAATAAGACGTCACTTAGAATGTATACTAAAAAGATTATAAAACCAATAATACCTATTGTAGTTTGTGAAAGATGAGGTCCTAGTTGAGTAAAGGCCACTAAACTGAATAGTAAAAGAAAAGCGACACCTTTCATTAAACGAATACGAAAATCGTTACGCATATTTGCACCTTCATAGATGAAATTAACAAGTTGTGACACGTTCATTCATCCCCCTTTTCTTTTAATCTATCCGTTATATTAATAACGTAACATAAAAAGATGAATTGTATGTAAAGCAGATATTAGAAATTATTAACTTCTTGTTAAGAATAGATGTTTTTTATAACATAGTAAAGTCTAAAAAAGCAACAGTTTATCCAATGTATTAGACGAAAGAAGAGTGAAAAAGTTTCTTTAAAGACAAAAAATTAAAAAACGAAGCTTAACTATTCGCAGTTTATGCGATTTTGCGTTAAAATAAAACTGGCTTTATGGAATTAAGCTTTTGCTAAAGGAGGTTTTAGAATGGAAGTCATTAAGGCAGAAGATGTTAAAAAACATCTTTCTACGTTTTTTCATAAAGAAGTTTACGTGCATTTAGAAACAACGAATGGAGCGTATGCTTCACATTTTAACGATAAAGCAATGAACGTTGGAGCATTTATTAGAAATGCGCGCGTAAACATTCAAACAGGTAAAATCATTGGGCAAGGTCCGTACAGAGTTGGTCTTCAAGTGAATGACGGCTGGGTGTATGCAGAAGGCCTTACGCACTATGAAGTAGATGAAGAAGGGCGTCTTTTACTTGCAGGGCACGATGATCAAGGTCGATTAGCCGTTGCTCTTCAGCTAAGTGAAAAGCCGTTTACATAAGGAGCTGAAAGAAATGGAACGCTTATTAGTCATTTTTCCACATCCAGACGATGAAGCTTTTGGAGCAGCAGGAACGATTGCACTCACAAAGCAAAGTGGTGGATATGTAGCATATGCATGCACAACTCTTGGAGAGATGGGGCGCAACATGGGGAACCCTCCGTTTGCAAACCGTGAAACACTTCCAAAGATTCGAAAAGAAGAGTTAACAGAAGTTGGCGAAATCTTAGAGCTAGATGAGCTGCGTATGGTGGGCCTTCGTGATAAAACACTTGAGTTTTTAGATGATGAAGTGTATGCAGACGTTATTGGCAACATTATTGACGAGATTAAGCCAACGACGATTATTACGCACTATCCTGGATATGCTGTTCATCCAGATCACAATGCAACAGGAGCGGCAACAGTAAGAGCGGTCAAGCGTCTTCGTCCAGAAGATCGTCCTCGCCTTCTTTGTCACGCCTTTTCTAAAGACCGCCTAGAAGCGATTGGTCATCCTGATGTTGTTCATGATGTAAGCAGTGTGAAAGATATCAAAATTGCAGCAATTAAAGCACACCGTTCTCAAACACAAGGAATGCTTGGAGCAATGGACTTTAACAATATCGAACAAAGTCCTGAAATTTTAAAAATGCTTGCTCGTGAAGAGTTTTGGACATATTCTTTTGATGATGAAGGAAAGTAAAGAAGGAAGCAGATGTGATGAACACATCTGCTTTTTTTGTGTTGTAATTGGTTATATTAGGGAATGGGGAGTTGTGGAAAAGAGGAATGAAAAGCCTTATATTGTTAGCTCTGTTTTGCTGTTTTTAGCAACAAATTTTTTTGTGAAGCAAACTTTTCAGACCGTAAGTCCCAGGTTCTTGGTCTCGTTTGAAGGGGAAAGAAAGTATTTTAGAATAGTAGAAGATATTTTATTTCTTCTCTTTTTGAGCATTGCAATGGTAAAAGATGCATCTATGCTTGTGCTTTTATCCCTATTTAGAGGAATTGATGAGTGACTGCATGCCCGACAAAACAAATATTATAATCATTACATCCTCTTAAGCCTACTTGGTATTGTTCTGATTATCATGACTATATTTCATCTTAAAAAAAGAAGCTTTTAAACAAAAAGCTTCTTTTTTTTATAAACTTGTTCTTCTCTCTGTATATAAAACATCAATAATAATAAGGGGAATGTGAAAATCTATGCAAAAGAGTACATAAAGGAGGAAGGATATGAAAAAATGGTGTGGAATTTTGGTTATGTTGGTATTAATCCTGACACAGGCTGTTAACGTTTCAGCAAAGGGGGTGAGCACATTAGAAGCAAAAATTGAACAGGTGTTACAACATAAAGATTTAAAGGGTGCGATAAGTTCAATTAGTATAAAAGAGGCCAAAAGCGGAGAAGTACTGTATGAGAAGAACAGTTCAATCCGAATGAAAATTGCGTCCAATATGAAACTCTTTACAGGAGCAGCAGCGCTTGAAGCATTAGGTGCGGAGTATAAATTTCACACAGAGCTTTGGCATGATGGAAAGGTGAAAAATGGTGTGTTAAAAGGGAATCTTTATTTAAAAGGAAAAGGAGATCCAACTCTTGGGTTAAATGAGTTACAGCAGTTTTCAGGTCTATTAGACGAAAAAGGAATCAAAAAAATTACGGGAAATGTTATTGGAGATGAGACGTGGTATGACGATGTTCGGCTTTCAGAAGATATGATTTGGAAAGATGAATCGTATGCATACGGAGCTCAAATATCAGCGCTGACGTTCTCCCCTAATGATCACTATGAAGCGGGAACAGTTATAGTGGAGACAACACCGACCAAAAATGGTAAGAAAGCTCACATCTCTATATCACCTAAAACGGACTACGTAAAAGTGATGAATGAAACTAAAACAGGAAAAGGAGAAACAGATTTAGAAATTGTCAGAAAACGGGATGGGAATATTATTGTAGTAAAAGGTATGATCAATGAGGGAGAGGAACCTGATCAAACAGCCATTGCCGTCGAGGATCCAGCTTTGTATACGACTTCTTTATTTAAAGACGTCTTAGGGAAGAACGGAATAAAAGTGACAGGAAAAGTGAAAAAAGGAGAAACACCTCAAAAAGCTCAGTTGATGGAAGTAAAGGAATCTCCTCCACTTGGGGAAATTTTTATTCCATATATGAAGCTGAGTAATAATACAATAGCAGAAATTTTTGTAAAAGAAATGGGGAAAGTACAGTACGGTGAAGGAAGCTTTGAAGCCGGTTTATCTTCTTTAGAACAAACGCTTTCTGAGATGAATGTCAATGTAGACAATATGATGATTCGAGATGGTTCAGGCATATCACATGTGAGCGGAGTGCCAACAGACGAGATTTCTTCTCTTCTTTTTCATGCTAGGCAAAAACCTTGGTACGACAATTTTTATGAGTCTTTGCCTTTAGCAGGAGATCCTGATGAATTGATAGGGGGAACGCTCGATGAACGGATGAGAGGGACTGCTGCAGAAGGAAATGTAAGAGCCAAAACAGGTTCGGTTACAGGTGCTAGTTCTCTTTCAGGATATGTGACAACAGCAGGTGGAGAAGAACTTATTTTCTCAATCGTTTTTAATGCTTTTCTAGAAGAGGATGTAAAAGATATTGAAGATGAAATTGCGGTTATTTTAGCTTCTCTAAAATAATAAAAAATTAAATTAAAAATGAATAATCTGAAAAATAGTCTTGCACAAAGGGGGAAATCGCGTTATTCTTATTAACAATTCCTCAGTCGAGGAGACTAATTTTATAATGTCCATGCAAGAGGTGCTGTACATACGCTGCAGCTTAAAAGGGAAGAGCGGTGAGAAGCCGCCACGGTCGCGCCACTGTGAAGGGGAGTTTCTATCATAGCCACTGCGAAAGCGGGAAGGGATAGAAGAACGATGAACCTAAGTCAGGAGACCTGCCACTTGTTTGCGCTTTATACCTACGCGTTCATAGGGAGGAGTGAAGGTTTATGTTGAATAGATGGATCCGTTTCAACAGTTCTTAAAGTCGCCTTCTAACTCTCTTTTTTGAAAAAAGGGAGTTTTTTTGATGGCTAAAAAAGATAACAGAGACGGAGGAAAAAACATGACAGTATACACTTCAAATATTGGGTATCCAAGAATCGGAGAAAAAAGAGAATGGAAAAAAGCGCTAGAACGTTTTTGGGAAGGCACGCTTGAAGAAAAAGAGTTTAAAGAAGAATTAGATCACTTATTTTTAGAAGGAATTCGCGTGCAAAAGGAAGCGGGAATCACGCATATTCCTGTTGGTGAGTTTAGTTTGTATGATCATATTTTAGATTTATTATGGACGTTTAATCTTGTGCCAGATCGATTTAAAAAGACAAACAAAACACCACTTGAAACGTATTACAGCATGGCTCGTGGAACAGACGGGGCGGAAGCAATGACAATGACAAAATGGTTTAATACGAACTATCATTATCTTGTGCCAGAGTTTGAGAATGTTACGCCTTCTTTAAAAGAAAATCGATTTTTAGATTATTGGAAAAAAGCAAAACAGAAGCTTGGTGTAAATGGAAAAGTAACTCTTGTAGGACCAGCAACGCTCGTTCTTCTTGGGAAAGGATATAAAGAAACAGAAAAAGCATCTTGGATTCAGCGTCTTATTCCGCTTTATCAACAGCTTTTGCAACAATTCGATGAAGAAGGCGTAGAGTGGGTCAGCTTAGAAGAACCCATTTTTACATCTCCATTAGATCAGGAAGTATGGAAAGCTATTGAAAACGGCTATACCGAAATAGCTAAGAGTTGCAAAAATACGAAATTGCTTCTTCAAACATACTATGAAGCTGTTTTTGATTATAAAAAGGTTCTATCACTCCCTGTAGATGGTTTTGGACTTGATTTTATTCATGATAGAGGGGAAACAAAAGAACAGCTGAAAAAATGGGGCTTTCCAAAAGGAAAAGTGTTAGCAGCAGGAATTATTGACGGACGAAATGTATGGAAGTCTAATTTAACAGAAACGAGTGCTGAAGTTAAAGAGCTTCTAAATTTAATCCATGGTGACCTTTGGGTGCAGCCTTCATCAAGCTTATTGCACGTTCCTGTTACAGCCAAGAATGAAAGTCTTCCGAGCTTCTTAGAAGGAGCGCTAAGTTTCGCTAAGGAAAAGTTAGGAGAACTAAAAGCATTAGAAAGCGGGATTGAGAACAATACATCGTTTAAAGACTATGATAAAAGCTTTGAAGATTTCGTTGCAGCACCATTACGTCATAATCATAAAGTTCAAGGAGAAATGAAGGAGCTTGCCCAACTTAAGGTAACGCGTCCACCGTATGAGATAAGAGCGAAGAAACAGCAGGAAAAGTTAAAGCTACCGCTTTTACCAACAACAACGATTGGAAGTATGCCTCAAACAAAAGAAGTGCGAAGCACACGTTTAAAATGGCGAAAGAAACAAATTACAGACGCACAATATGAGCAGTTTATCCAAGAAATTACATCCCGTTGGATCGCTATTCAAGAGGACGTTGAATTAGACGTTCTCGTGCACGGAGAGTTTGAGCGTACAGACATGGTCGAATATTTTGGTGAAAAGCTGAACGGTATGGAAGTAACAAAGTTTGGCTGGGTGCAGTCTTACGGGTCACGTTGCGTGAAACCACCTATTATTTACGGAGATGTATCGCTTAAAGAGCCAATGACTGTGAAAGAAAGCGTATATGCTCAAAGTTTAACGAATAAGCCTGTAAAAGGGATGCTAACAGGTCCTGTTACTATTTTAAACTGGTCTTTCCCTCGCCATGACGAGTCGAAAGAAGTGATGATGAATCAAATTGGTCTTGCTATCCGTCAGGAAGTATTAGCATTAGAAGACGCAGGAATAGCTATCATTCAGATTGATGAACCTGCACTTCGAGAAGGCCTTCCATTGCGAGAAGAAAAGAAGGAAGGGTATCTAAAAGCTGCCGCATATGCATTTAGACTTTCTTCTTACGGTGTGAAAGATGAAACGCAAATTCATACTCATATGTGTTATTCCAATTTTAATGAAATTATGAATACAATTGATGATCTTGATGCAGACGTGATTTCCATTGAAACATCACGCAGTCATGGCCGTCTGCTTCAAGCATTCGAAGATTTTCATTATGAAAAAGAAATTGGGCTTGGTGTATATGATATTCATAGTCCGCAAATTCCAAATGAAGAGGATATTATCTCAAACATTAGAGCTTCTCTACGTGTATTAGATGAAAAACAATTTTGGGTTAACCCAGATTGTGGCCTAAAAACGCGTAAAGAAGAAGAAGCGGTAAAATCACTCCGGGTCCTTGTTGAAGCAACAAAAAAATATCGTGCAAGTCTAGTAGAAGCTTAATAAAAGAGCACCGTTCATTTGAACGGTGCTCTTTTATTAGAGGGGATTCTCCAGTAATCCTCTACTTTAAGCTATGCTAAGTGGGGGAGTTCAATGGAGAAATCTTTCTGAAAAATGGATCGTATCAAAAATCCGCTGTGCCAACAGATCATATCCTTGCTGAGAAGGATGAATATCAATCTTATTTGGTAAATAGGTTTGTCTGTTTTGTGAGAACAAATTCTCTGTCGAAACGTAATAAACATGTTCCTGTGAAGAGGCTGCTTTTTGCAGGGCTACATTAAGGTCTAAAACCCGCTGTTTCAAGTTTTGTTCTTGAAAGGGATTGTCGATGTTTGAAAAAGGAAAATAATATCCAACAACATAAACATCACTCGTTGGGTTAAGATCTCTAATTCGTTCTAAAATAGTTTCCATGTTTTGCTGTGTTTGCTGTAATAGGCTCTCCCATTCGCTATTGCTAAGCGATACCATATGTTGGCGGTGTGGAGCAATGTAATGAAGAAGATCATTTGCTCCTGCTTGTACAGTAATAAGAGACGCATTTTCAACAGAATGAAACAGATTTTCGTGTTTGCTATATGCATTAGCCTCTAAATCTTGAAGAAGATTTTCCGTTGTATAACCAGGCACAGCAAACTCTTTTGAAAATGCAACAGAACGGCCTTCCTGTTCAAGAAGAGGGACGAGTTTGTCGCTATACCCTTTGCCAACTGTTTTATATGGATTCATTCCTTTTGCTAAAGAGTCGCCAAGAGCTACGTAGTTTACGTCTTGTGCGGAGCCGTAAGCATGTGAAAATGGGACAATAAGAAATAAAGACAGTAAAAACATTACTTTTTTCAACTACATCACTCGCTTTTGTCATCTAAAAATCGTTTGCGAATATGTTCTGGTGGAATTTCGCATGAAGTTTTCTTTCGAAACCATCGATAGCGGTTCCGCGCTATAATAGAATAAACCTTATCTCGAATAGGGATGGGAATTAGCATGAGTCCATATAACAGATTATAAGGAAACGAAAGCTTGCGGGCAATTTTAAGTGCTGCAGTAGATTTACTATAGACTTTCCCATTTGTTATGTAAATAAAGCTATCAAAGTCATCCTTTGGAAGATTAAATTCCTCTAGCAGCTTCTGTCCATATGATGATTGAAGAGAAGCAAATGATAGAAACTCACTATGATCTCTTTTTATTAAAAACATAACGCTGCTATTGCAAAATGAACATACTCCATCAAACAATACGACATTATTTTTCATCCTTTTTGTCTCCTTTTTATTCTTTCCTTTATTTGCATGTTTTAAAGATGAAAGAAAGGGAAAAACAGCATATCGTGTTATTAAATTTTAACATAAATAATTGACCTTATTATAAGATCGATATGTTAGCTAGAAGAGCGGGGCGGACCTCTCTCATATAAAGTGTCTCCAACAGGTATGAAAGAGGGGTTTTTAGCTAATATACTTCAAGATAATGAACAGCAAGGAGAAAAACGCGAACAGCAAACAGAAAATATACCCCTCCGAATAGAAGAGTGGAAGCTTAACGGAATGATAAAAAAGCAGGTTGCTTTAAACAAAGCAGCCTGCTTTTTTCATTAAATAAAGAAAAGAGATGCAAGGGCAATACCAGTAATAGCCCCAAGAGCAACTCCATACGCTGCTCCATATCCGTATCCATACCCATATCCACCAAAGTAACCAAAGCCACGACCGCCCTGCATTGGCTGAATAAATACTTGGCGCTGTGTTACATTCAAAATTCTTCCTACGTGTGTGCGTCCATGACGGTCATTAATGCGAACCATACGACCTCTGTAGCGACAACATAAGTCATAATATTGCATAGCTTTTCCTCCTTTTCTCTTAGCACTATTAACATATGAGAGAGAGAAAGGAGATGTATAAGCACTTATCTCTATTTTTCTTTTTTAGCTTGAATAATTCGATAGTCTAGCACGCTTTCAAAATCTTTAATTCGCTTCTCATGACCATCGAGAAAATCATATAGTTCTTTTTCAATATGTGGAGAGAGAATAAACTCTGTTCCATGCTCTATGTCTTCATTATTCGTAGCGAGAGAGGGAAGAGGAGAAAGAGTAATAGATGTGAATCCTGCTTCTTTAAGAGATTTTTGCCAATCTTCTATTGAAAGAAGCGATTTTAAGTTGTAAAAAGATGAAAGATCTTTTTCTTGGCTTTTGGTCATTTGAGGTTTTTTTAACATTTCAATAGCTAGTAATGTTCCATCAGGCTGTAAGACTCGGTAAGCTTCTTTTAATCCTTCTTCAAGATTCATAAAGTTTAAGACAGACTCATAAAGAACAAAATGAAACAGGTTTTCGTCGTAAGATAGATTTTCAGCATTTTCTTCACGTACTTCAATTGGAATAAGGAAATCATCAAACCTTTTGGCTGCTTTTTCAACCATTATTTTGTTAACGTCACAAGCATCAACAAAACAGTTATATTCGAGAGAAAGAAATGCAGCAGTCTGCCCCGTACCACAGCCAACATCTAGTACACTTGTCTTTTCATCAATTTCGTACTGATCAAAAATATGCTTTGTAAGAAGTAATCCTCCAGGATGAGCTCCGCCAACGCCAAAATTAGCCAGAAAATCAAGATAAGTATACTTTTTCATCTTATCACCTCTCTAGAGATTAGTCTGCTCTAGCCTATGTTAAAAAGGGAGAATAGGGAACAAAATATAAAAATAAGGTTGAATTTTCCGAAAGTTTTAAATATAATAAACTTTATATCTTGTTAGGGGAGTTGACATCATTGAGAGCACTTGAAAAAATTAGTTCATTTGCTAATAGCACGTTTGCCCTCTGGGTTGTGCTATTTTCGCTATTATCTTTTTTATATCCTTCATCATTTGTTTGGATTAGCGATTACATTTCGATTTTATTAGGTATCATTATGTTTGGGATGGGATTAACGCTATCTTTAAACGACTTTAAAGCGGTATTTAAGCAACCAAAAAGCGTTCTTATCGGCGTTGTAGGGCAATATACGATAATGCCAGGACTTGCTTATGGACTTGCTGTTTTATTTCAGCTTCCACCTGAAGTTGCAATTGGAGTAATTTTAGTTGGATGTTGTCCAGGAGGAACAGCTTCTAATGTTATGACTTACTTAGCTAAAGGAAACACAGCATTAAGCGTTGCTGTTACGAGTGTTGCTACCCTTATTGCCCCATTTTTGACTCCTGTTTTAATTATGCTTTTTGCAAGTCAATGGCTTGAGGTTTCCGCGTCTTCTCTTTTAGTCTCCATTTTAAAAATCGTGTTGCTTCCTATTATATTAGGTATTATCGTGAAGCTTTTATTTAAAAACGGAGTTGAAAAAAGCATAAAAGCTCTACCACTCATTTCGGTTATAGGAATTGTGGCTGTTGCAGCAGGTGTTGTTGCTGTTAATGCAGAATCAATTGCAGATGCAGCTTTAAAAATGATTTTTATTGTTATGCTTCATAACTTATTTGGTTTGTTTTTCGGTTGGCTTCTTGCTCGTCTTTTCCGTTTAGATGAAGGAAGTCAGAAAGCTCTTTCTATTGAAGTTGGGATGCAAAACTCAGGGCTTGGAGCAGCGCTTGCTCTAGCACATTTTAGCCCGATTGCAGCTGTACCGAGCGCCATTTTTAGCGTATGGCACAATATTTCAGGACCGCTTCTTGCCACATATTGGGGGAAAAAGCACGATCGAAAAGAAAAGCGTCAAAAGGAAGAACAAAAGCATGTTGTATAAAAGCAGCTCTTAAAGAGCTGCTTTTATTTTTCCTTTATTTACTGTTTTAGAAGATATATGATAAAATAAAACACATAAAAGGGAAGCGAACACTTGTCCGTTCTGGGAATCTCATACTATAATAAGAATATGGAAGGTCGTTACATACAAAAAGGAGGAATTTTATGAGTGAAAAGCGCAATCCAAGCGGTTTCTTAGTAAAACAGCGTGCATTTCTTAAGCTTTATATGATTACAATGACAGAACAAGAACGATTATATGGTTTACGTTTGCTTGATGTATTACGAGAAGAATTTCGTCCTTTCGGATATCGTCCGAATCACTCTGAAATTTATAAAGCCTTGCACGACCTTATTGAAGATGGCGTTTTGGAACAAGTGAAAAAGAAAAAAGAAGGCATGAAGCTTCAAGAAGTGGTATACTATCGGTTTGCTGGGGAGAATGGACATGAAAAAGCAAAAAAATATAAGCGTCAGCTTAAAGTAGAGTTAGATAGATGTCAATCGATGATTCAAAAAGCGGTACGCGATAATTTTGGTATAAAATAACCCTAGGAATGTTCCTAGGGTTGTTTCTTATATTACGAAGCCGATTTTTCTAATCCTGTTTTCTTTTGCGCATTTTTTTGTACATAAAGCAGTCTAAAAGCAAGACCAATAGCTCCTACGGCTAATCCTGTAATAAGACCTACCCAATACCCAAATGCGTGAAGGTTTGTGAAATTAGCGAGAGAATATCCCACAGGAAGACCGATAACCCAGTAGGAAACAAGCGCCATTATAAAGGTTATATTAACATCTTTATGTCCGCGAAGAATCCCTTGAATAGGTGCTTGAATAGCATCAGAAATCTGAAAGAAAATCGCATATATTAAAAAGACCTTAGTAAGCGCTAGTACGTTAGGATCTGTTGTATAAAGAGATGCGATTGGTTCACGCATAATATAAAGGAAGATACCGTTTAAAATAGCTAGGGATAAAGCAATTATAATTCCTAAATGACCATACTTTTTAGCATCATGAGGCCGCTTTGAACCTATCTCAAATCCGACCACAATTGTTAGCGCCATCGATACACTTAAAGGAATCATATATAATAAGGAAGCAAAATTCATGGCTGCCTGATGTGAAGCAATTGTAATCGTATCATAGACGCTAAGGAAAAGAGTTACTGCTGCAAAAATACTTGTTTCAAAAAAGATAGAAAACCCAATAGGAAGACCAATTTTTAAAATGGTTTTCCATTCTGCAAAAGAAACGCGATAAGCGCTCTTAAAAAGCCGAAATTGCCTGAAAGGTTCTATTTGGGAGACGGTAAAAATGGCAATAAAGCAAATCACCCAGTAGGTAATAGCTGTAGCATACCCAGCTCCAACTCCTCCTAATTTTGGTGCTCCCCATTTCCCGAAAATGAACAAATAATTTAATACAAGATTAACAGGAAGCGCAATAAGAGTAATTGTCATACTTACGCGTGTTTTTCCTAATGCATCGATAAAGGAGCGAATTGTTGTATAAATGAAAAGAGGAAAAATGCCCAATGATAAAGCAATTAAGTAATCTTTTGCAATGTGATGAACTTCATTTGTAATGTCCATCATATGAAGAATGGGATTTAAGAGAAATCCTCCAGCTACGATGACTAAAATTGACATCGCAATGGCTACATAAATCCCTTGAATAACTGAAAAAGAGACGCGTTTTTTTTGCTCTGCTCCAATCAGTTGAGCTACAATAGGAGTGACTGCTAAGAGAATACCTGCAAGACCTGTATAGATAGGCATCCAAATACTTGATCCTATTGCAACACCTGCTAAGTCTTTAGGACTTGCTTTGCCAGACATTGTTGTATCAAAGAATGTCATAAGGTACATACCAATTTGGGTAATGAAGATTGGAATTAAAATGGATAAAAGCTGTTTGAGTTTTTCACTTGTTGTAAATGTTTGATACAAAAAGAATCCTCCCATCTTTTAGTGAATCGTATTCATCCCATGAATTCTAGGAGGTTATCGTATTTTTGTCAACCATTTTTTACATAAGCAGATGAGCAACAAACTTATAAATTTTTTTATTTTCATAAAAGTAGGACGAAAGGTATAAGAACACTCAAAAGAACAGGATGTGAGCTATATGGATTTACAATTAAAAAATAAAAATGTACTCGTAACAGGAGGCTCAAAAGGAATTGGAAAGGCAATCGCAAAAGCATTTATTGAAGAAGGAGCAAATGTAGGAATTGCAGCTCGTTCAAAAGAACAACTTGAAAAAGCGAGAGAAGAGCTTGGAGATGTAAGGATATATGAAGTAGATCTCTCTCAACAAAAAGAAAGAGAGAAGCTTTTTCATCACTTCTTAGAAGATTTCAAAAGAGTGGATGTTTTAGTTAATAATGCTGGAGGAAGCAATGGAGGCAGTGCGTTTGAAACAGAGCTTGATATGTTCTACGAAGCGATGGAATTAAATTACTTTGCTCCTGTTCATTTAAGCAAGTTAGCAGGAACTCATATGAAAGAAAACGGAGCGGGCAGCCTTATACAGATTACCTCTATTTTTGGACGAGAAAGCGGTGGAAAAGTAACATATAACAATGCAAAGGCAGCGCTCATTAGCTTTACAAAGGCTTTTGCAAATGAATGTATTCCCCATAATGTACGCGTTAATAGTATTGCTCCTGGAAGTATTCTTCATCCAACAGGAAACTGGCAAAAACGCCTTGATGAACATCCAGAGAAAATTAAAAAGTTTATCGAAGAGGAAATTCCTGCAGGTCGATTTGGAACAGTGGAAGAAGTAGCTAACGCTGTTTTGTTTTTGGCATCGCCAAAGTCATCATGGCTTGTTGGAACAAGTATTAATGTAGATGGCGGTCAATCTCGTATGAATTTCTAAATATAGGAAGTAAAAAACAAGATAATACCTTATTATCTTGTTTTTTACTTTTTTGTAGGCCAATAGTATGTTACTAATAATACATTTATGTTAAAAATATTACAAAAATCTTCTTAACTTCGCTGCTTATTCGTGATATGATAATAAAATCAAAAATTACAAACATGTTACAAGTAAAAATAGAAGCGGGGCTTAATTATGAAGAAAGTGTGTGTTGTTCTGTTCTGTGCGTCTCTTTTATCATTAGGTCTTTCCCCATATATGTTAAAAGCATTCGCACAAGACTTAACAAGTATTCCAGTTGGGAACGAAGGAGAAGATTCTTTTCGAATCATGGGATACTATTCAGCTAACGATAACGTAGATCTTGAAAAAGCAATCCAATGGGAGAGCGTTACTCATGTTATATACGGTAGTTTATATATGGAGAAAGATGGGAGAATCCCTTCACCTCAAGATACAGAGAAATTAAAAGAGCTTGTCTTAAAAGCACATGAACATGGAGTAAAGGTGCTTATAGATTTGAAAGAAGCGGATGCTAGCGCATACGCGGCTCTTCCGGCAGAAGAAACTATACAAAAGACATTTAGTGAAGAAGTAAAAAATATTATTCAAACATATGGAGTAGACGGCATCAATGTTGACTGGGCTTCTCAAGATGAAAAAGAAAAGCAGTTGTTTTATATTGAACTTATTCATGAGCTTGATCAAATTTCGAGTGAAAGTCAAACATTGCTTACCCTTTCTGTTCGTCATTCTAATAATGAGAACGAAGCAAGTGAATTAAGTGAAGAAGTAAAAAGTATCTTAGCTGCAGTGGATTGGGTGAACATTATGTCTACTAATGACACCGAAACAATGTCTTACGAAGAGTCAAAGCGAACAATTGCCTACTGGACAGAGCAAGTAGGAGATGGAAATAAAATAACACTTAGCATTCCGGTTTCCGAAAACCTGGAGCCTGTTGAAACTAAGTCATTAGCACAGGAACAGAGTAAACCAAAAGATGGAGAAGAAATGCCTAAAACAGAAATAAAAGAAGAAATCCAGGAAACCCAGGAAACGAAAGAAACGAAGGAAACAAGGGAAACTCAGAAAACTGTGCAAGAAAAAACAAATCTAGCGCTTAACAAAACAGGTGGCGTAATTGTATTAGAGAATGAAGAAAATGCCGAGCAGAACGAAACAACCCTTAAGCAAATTCATAGTACAGTTACAGAAACAGGGGAACCAGAAGAAACACAAACAGAAAACAAAGTTAAAAATAAAATGCCAAAAAGCATAAAATGGCAGCCAACGAAAACTTATGAACAAGGTGAAATTGTTAAACATAATGGTGTGCTTTATATGGCTCAGTGGCCAGTGCAAGAATTTGAACCAGAGAAAAGTAATGTAGCATATTCGCCTTGGGTTGTAGTGGGAACAAATATGGGAAGTGTTTATGCATTATTGCATTTACAAAAAGAATGTTCAAACTTTTATTGCTTTAAGTAATCTTAAAATTGGAGAAGACTCTCATACATATATGAGGGTCTTTTTTGATTACCAAACTTTCTCTATTGTGAAAACAAAGCAAGCGGGAATAGTAAGAGTATCATCAGCTTTTATAGAGCAAGAAAGGTGAAGAATAGTGAAAGAATCAGCAACATGTAATAAATCACAAAAAGAAAATGTTCCTGGGGTCCTATGTTTAATTTCAATTGCTACAATTCCCCTTGTAATGACATTGGGAAATTCAATGCTTATCCCGATCCTACCAACTCTAGAGAAAGAGCTTTCTATTAGTTCTTTCCAGTCAAGCCTTATTATTACGCTCTATTCCGTAGCTGCTATTATTTTAATTCCCGTTGCAGGCTATCTTTCAGATCGCTTTGGACGAAAGAAAATTATTATTCCAAGCCTTATTATCTCTTTATTAGGTGGGCTTGTTTCTGGGTATGCAGCATGGCAAATTAATGAACCTTATATGATGATTTTAATAGGTCGGATACTGCAAGGAATTGGGGCCGCAGGGGCTTCTCCTATTGTGCTTCCTCTTGTTGGAGATTTGTACAAAGACGAAAAAGAAGTTAGTGCAAATCTCGGTATTGTGGAAACCGCTAATACATTGGGTAAGGTTGTTAGCCCTATATTAGGGTCCTTACTAGCCGTAGTTGTATGGTTTATGCCTTTCTTTGCTATTCCTGTTCTTTGTCTAATTTCCGTTGTTTTTCTTTTTTTCTGTGTGAAAGTACCAAAACAGCAAGATGAACCATTACCACTTAATGAATTTTTAAAAAAAGTGAAAAGAATTTTTAAAGAAGAAGGTCACTGGTTATACAGCATTTTTATTGCTGGTATTATTTTAATGTTTATTTTGTTCGGTTTTCTTTTTTATTTAGCAAACAGACTTGAGAAAGAATTTGGAATGGTTGGTGTTGATAAAGGGCTTGTGTTGGCTATCCCGCTTGCAGCCCTCTGTTTAGCGTCTTTTATAACTGGAAAAGTGATCAAGCAAAACAAGCTTCTTATGAAATGGATTACAGTAATTGGACTGCTACTCACAGCTGCTTCATTATTTATTGCATCCTTTTTCTCTTCTTTTGTTGTGCTTGTTGGTCTCTTGGTGTTAACAGGAATTGGAATAGGAGGTTCGTTACCGAGTCTTGACGCTCTTATTACAGAAGGGATTGGCAAGGAAGAAAGAGGGACAATTACGTCCATTTATAGCTCTATGCGTTTTGTTGGAGTTGCACTTGGTCCTCCTGTTTTCGCTATTTTAACAACTCATATGGATAAAGGTCTTTTTTATATAAATGTTGTGCTTAGTCTTATTGGAGGAATCCTTGTATGGTGGCGAATTCAACCAGATAAAGAATGAGGAAGCATCCTTACACAGGTGCTTCCTCATTTTTTATCTCAGCAGAAATTTTATAAAAACTGAAACAAAATAAAAACAAAATCGTCTATATATAGGGAAAAGGCAAATAGAGAAAAAAGACAGAACAAAAAAGTGTTGTTATTTTCTCATTAGCAGATATTGTTTGTTGTATTCTTCGATAACATCTCGTATAGTGTAAAACGTTCTAAGAAACTTCACAGGTGTTTTAAGGAAACGGCAGGAGTTTTATCGAAGAAAAACAAATAATATATATACTACTTAGAGATAGGACAACATATATTAATTCCTAGCTCCACTCACTTTGTTCGATTTATGAAGGAAAATAAAAAACTAGGCATACTTTTAATCGGAAGAGGGTAAAGGGAGTTAGAATAAAGTGCGGCTTTAAGATATGAATAGGTAAAATGGGCTATTTGTAAAATAAAAAGAATAACGTATAATAGGAAAACCTACAAAAAAAGCTCTTTTTCCAAAAATATCATTTGACTTCTATCAGCTAAGCGGTAGAATAGTGGCATACTGTCCAAAAAGCTCTCTTTTATTCTGTTAGGGAGTTTGTCTTTTTTTGTTGCGTTCATTTTCTTATAAAAAAAAGGGAACGTTAATTGTAGAGAGGTGAAAGTATGAAATCGTTTTTCAGGAAAGGTCAACAATTTTTGAACACGCATTTAGGACTTTTCCTATTTATTGCGGTTCTATTTTGGTTAAAAACTTATGCAGCTTATCAACTTGAATTTGATCTTGGAATAGACAATTCAATGCAGAAGTTTTTATTATTCATTAACCCAATCAGCTCTTCCTTATTCTTTTTAGGAATTGCGCTATTTTTCAAGGGGAAAGCGCAGTATAGAGTATTGATTGCGATTAACTTTGTATTAACATTTATTCTATTTGCGAATATTGTGTTTTACCGCTTTTTCAATGACTTTATTACGATACCAGTTTTAAGACAAACCGAAAACTTTGGTAAACTAGGCGGAAGTGCACAAGCATTAATGGAACCAACAGATATTTTGTATTTTGTAGATACAATCATCTTAATCGCACTTGTTCTATTTAAAGTTGTTAAACCACATACGGAGAAATTTAGCCGTCGGGGAATTGTAGCTGTTTTTACAGCAGCAATTATGATTTTTGCAGGAAACTTAGCTCTTGCTGAATCAGATCGTCCACAGCTTCTAACACGTGCGTTTGATCGTAACTACCTTGTGAAATATCTTGGTGCTTATAACTATACAATTTATGATGCAATTCAAAGTACAAAATCATCTGCTCAACGTGCTTTAGCAGACAGTAGTGATATTACAGAAGTAGAGAACTTTACAAAAGCATCTTATGCAGAACCAAACTCAGAATATTTTGGTCAATTAAAAGGGAAGAATGTGATTTACATTTCACTTGAGTCCCTTCAGTCATTTATGATTGACTATAAGTTAAATGGGCAGGAAGTAACTCCATTCTTAAATAGCTTAGCCAAAGATAGTAACACTTTATACTTTAAGAATCTGTTCCACCAAACAGGTCAAGGTAAAACATCTGATGCTGAATTTATGATGGAAAACAGTATTTATCCATTACCACAAGGTTCTGTGTTCTCAACAAAAGCTGAAAACACGTACCAAGCTTTACCGCAACTATTGAAAGAAAATGGATATAAAGATACAGCGGTCTTCCACGGAAACAACAAATCGTTCTGGAACCGTGAAGAGAACTATAAAGCATTTGGCTATGATCATTTCTTTGATGAAAGCTACTACAATATGGTAGATGGTCATGTCTTAAACTACGGTTTAGAAGATAAACCATACTTTAAAGAATCAATGCCATATTTAGAATCATTAAAACAACCGTTCTATACGAAGTTTATTACGTTAACAAATCATTTCCCTTATCCATTAAGTGATGATAAAAAGACGATTGCACCAGGAGATACAGGTGATTCATCTGTTGATAACTACTTCCAAACAGCACGATACATGGACGAAGCTTTAGAACAGTTCTTTAATGACTTAAAAGAATCTGGTCTTTACGAAAACTCTGTGATTGTAATGTATGGGGACCATTACGGTATTTCTGAAAACCATAAAAAAGCAATGAGCAAAGTTATGGGTAAAGATATCAATGACTTTGAAGAAGCACAGCTTCAGCGTGTACCACTGTTTATCCATGCACCAGGTCTTGAAGGCAAAGGCGGAGTGAAGGATACGTACGGCGGACAAGTCGATGTACGACCAACTGTAGAGCACTTACTTGGAGTCGATACGAAAAACCAAATTCAATTTGGTACAGATCTTCTATCAAAAGATCATCAGCAAATCGTACCGTTCCGTAACGGAGACTTTGTAACACCAGAATATACGCAGCTTGATGATAAAGTGTACGACAACACAACAGGAGAAAAACTCCCAAGTACAGAAGAAACGAAAAAAGACCAAGAGCTTGTACAGAAGAAGCTAGAGCTTTCAGATAAGCTTGTATATGGTGATTTACTCCGTTTCTATGACTTAAAAGGGTTTGAACAACCGAAGCGTTCATCATTTGATTATTCAAAAGATGATAAATTAGCAAAGAAACCTGGATTCCTTGAAGAAGAGAAGAAAGCTCTTGAACAAGAAAAACAGGAAAAAGAAGCAGAATATAAAGCTAAAGGTTACGGTCTTGAGGCGAGTGAAGAACAAGCAAAAGACGGAGCAGATTTTGAACCAGCAGCGCAAGGATCTGAACTTCAAGGGTCCGAAACGCCACAAACTAAAACTCAAGAATCTGAAGCTAAATAAAAAGTGTGAGGGATGTATCCCTCACACTTTTTTTGTAAGTTCAAAAGCAGAAAAACGAAACTTTAGATAAAGAAAAAACGTATAACATAGTGAAGAAACACCGAAAGCAAACTCGTTCGAATATTTAGATGAAGTGTGCTATTATGAAAGAAAATGTTCGCTATAGGGAGGAAATTGTAAAGTGATCAAGCGAATCATTCAAACGTTGCTGTATTCAGGTTTAGCTGGGTTTGTAACAATTGTTGGAGCGGCGTTCTTTTTAGATATTCCGCTGTTCTTTTCTATATTAATTGGGATAGGAACGTGGAGCGCGACGGTTCTCCTCTGTTTATGTTACTTTCTTTTGCGCCAAAATTTCCGCTACGACCCATATAAAGAGCAAAAAGCCTATGTTGACCATCATGTAAAAGAAGCGAGAAAATCACTTCGTACGCTAAGTCAGTCTCGTTTTAAAGTAAAGTCCATGCATGTATGGATTAAAATTAATAAACTTCAAAAAGTTGGTCGCTCCATTATTGATATGGTTGATAAAGAACCTGCTCGATTTTATGAAGCACAAGACTTTTTTAAAAAATATTTGCCTTCTACGGTCAAAATTGTTGATCGATATACATTTTTACTTGCGAAGCCAACTAAAAATGCAGAAGTGAAAATTGCGCTAAGTGAAACAGAAGACACGTTAGATGAATTAATTGTGAAATATGATGAAGTTCTAACATCTAGCATTAGTCAGGATCTAACAGCGCTCGAAATTGAGCAGAGTCTTCTTCATAACAGCTATGGAGAAAATAAACCACCAGCAGGGAAATGAAAAGGGTGATAAAATGAATGAATTCAAAGATAATTCTTTAAGCAGTTTTGATGATTTATTAAGTGACCCATTTAAAACAAATGAATCTTCAACTGAGCTCTCTAAAGAAGAAAAAGGAGAAGTAAAAGCAATTGAAAGGCTTTCTCCTCAATATAAAGAAAAAGCAATTAAAATTTCAGAGCAAATTAACCAAAATGATCACCAGGCAATTTTGCAATATGGAGTTGCTGCACAGTCTGAGCTTTCTAAGTTCTCTCAAGGCGTTCTTCAGCATGTTCAGGCAAAAGATACAGGACCTGTAGGAGAAGTGCTTACAGATCTTATGGGGAAAATTAAACAGCTTAATCTTGATGAGCTATCAGGTAAGAAACAAGGAAGAGTTGGACGTTTTTTCTCTACTATTTCTCGTTCAGCAAAAGGGATTTTTCCAAAATACAGCAGTTTGCAAGTGGAAATTGAGAAAATTGCTGACCAGCTTGAGCACACAAAGCAAGAGCTGTACCGAGATCTTCTTATGCTTGAAAAGCTCTATGATAAAAACAAAGAGTACTTTGATGCATTAAATATCTATATTGCAGCAGCTGAACATAAACTAGAACTTCTTGAAACAGAAACACTTCCAAAGCTTGAACAAGAAGCATTAAAAACGGACAATTATTTAACAGTGCAAGAAGTGAACGATGTAAAGCAGTTTATGACTCGTCTTGATAAACGCACATATGATCTAAAGTTGAGCAGACAAATAGCCATTCAAAGTGCTCCTCAAATTCGGATGATTCAGGAAGTAAATCAAACACTTGTAGAAAAAATACAAAGCTCTATTCTAACGGCAATTCCTCTATGGAAAAATCAAGTTGTGATTGCTCTTACACTTTTGAGACAAGAAAAAGCAATGGAAGCGCAGCGTGAGGTAACAAACACAACGAATGATTTATTATTAAAGAATTCAGAGCTATTGAAGAAAAATACGGTTGATATTGCAAGAGAGAACGAGCGTGGCCTTGTTGACATTGAAACGCTTCAAAAAACGCAGGAAAATTTAGTGGAAACATTAGAAGAAGTGCTTCAAATTCAAGCAGATGGCCGGACAAAACGGAAGGAAGCTGAACGAGAATTACAGCACATGGAAGATAACTTAAAAAAACGTCTTCTTGACTTAACGTAAAGAGCGTATGTTTAAAAAAAGTAAGGTAGAGAGAGAAGGAGAAAAAGGTTTTATGAGAAAGTCTAAGGCACTGCAGTCAGGTGTTTTAATTCTACTATTTTTAACGATACTTTTCATGCTTTCAAAAGTATCCTTTATTATCACACCAATAATAAGCATGATTACAAATATTTTGGCCCCTCTTATTATTGCGGGCGTTCTGTATTATTTGCTGCGCCCGATTGTTTTTTTACTAACGCTTCTAAAAATTCCGAGAATCCTAGCTATTCTGCTTGTTTTCTCAGCTTTTATTACAGGAGTAACAAGCGTTGGAACATACTTATATCCGATTGTATCTCATCAGCTTGCTCAGTTTGTGAACTTTTTGCCAAACGTTGCTCGGGATATAACGGATAATATTCAAGACCTTCAAACCCTTCCATGGTCTGATGAACTTAGAGCTCGCCTTGCTAATAACGATCTTGAAAAGCGTGCAACTGAGATGCTCGGTGAAGTAGCAACAACACTTGGAAATAGCACAATTCAAATTATTGACTTTTTACGTAATACCATTATCGTCATTATTACAGTGCCATTTGTTCTCTTTTATATGTTGAAAGACGGACACAAGCTTCCAAAGACTTTCTCACGCTTTATTCCATCAGCTAAGTATCGTGAAGTAACGTATGATGTATTAAAGCAAGCAAGCAGTACATTAAGCGCATATGTGCAAGGACAAGTTATTGTAAGCTTGTTTGTAGGGGTTTGTGTTTATATCTTATATCTTTTGCTTGGGCTTGATTATGCGCTAATTTTAGCTTTAATTGCGCTGTTTACGAATTTAATTCCGTTTGTAGGCCCTTTTATTGGCACAGTGCCAGGCGTAATTGTCGGTTTTATTCAAGAGCCTCGCCTTGCTCTTTACGTGATTATCGGGATTGTCATTATTCAGCAAATTGAGAGTAACTTAATTTCTCCACAAGTTATGGGGAAAAAGCTCGATGTGCATCCTGTAACCGTTATTTTACTTTTGCTTGCATCTGGGAGCTTCTTCGGATTTGTAGGTCTGCTTCTCGCTCTTCCAACCTATTGTGTGCTAAAAGTTGTTGTTATGAAAGTGTATGAACTGCTGTTTCCATATTATAATGTGCACGAAGAATAAAAACACTTTTACATGTTTGAAAGCTCGAAATAGGGGAACCAACCTAATATAAGTTAGTACAAACTATTAGGAGGTTTTACAAATGGAAAGAGCGGAAAAAGCAGTACGTGAAAAAAGCCAAGAAGAGAAAGAGCAAATTCTTCAAAACTTTGAGGAATTCAAGAACTACTTAGGTGATAAAGTAGAAAAGGGTCAAAAGCTTGGGTTAAGCGAAGAAGCTATTGCCAAGTCAGCGAAAAAAGTAGCGGACTATCTAGCGAAGAACGAAGAGCCGAAAAACCGCGAAGAGTACTTACTACAACAACTATGGAAAGTTGGCGAAGAAGAGGATCGTCAACACTTAGCTCGTATGCTTGTTCGTTTAACAAACGAAACAAATTAAAAAAGTCGGTGCCTAAGCACCGGCTTTTTTTAGGTTTTCTAAAATATTTTAAAGAACAAAATATACGTTTTTAGTTGTGGAGAAGCCTCTATTTTTAGTAACATAGAAACAGTGGTTTGTTTTATGAGAAAGGGGCTTTTTATGGAAGACAGTAATAAATGGTCGTCGCGGCTAGGTTTTATTCTAGCATCCGCTGGAGCGGCGATTGGATTAGGTGCCATTTGGAAGTTTCCGTATGTAGCGGGAACGAGCGGAGGAGGCGCATTTTTTCTTTTATTTATCATTTTCACACTTTTTGTTGGACTACCTCTTTTACTTGCTGAATTTGTAATTGGACGTAGTACTGGAAAAGAAGCAGTTAGTGCTTATAAAGCGCTCGCTCCAAAAGGATGGCCGTGGATTGGAAAACTTGGAGTAGCAAGTAGCGTTTTACTTTTAGCTTTTTATAGCGTTGTAGGCGGTTGGATTCTTCTTTACACGATTTTAAGCATTTCTGGAGATTTGCTTGGAAAAGAGTATGGTCCACTTTTTGATACAATTATTGCTAACCCTTTTGTTGTAGTTGGAGCTCAGGCGGTCTTTCTACTCATTAATATTATTGTTGTATCTGTTGGTGTTCAAAAAGGAATTGAGCGTGCGAATAAGTATATGATGCCTGCTTTATTTATTTTCTTTATCGTGCTTGTTGTTCGTTCTCTAACTCTGCCGGATGCAATGGAAGGAGTTCGCTTTTTTCTAAAACCAGATTTTAGTGCGATTACAGGTCAGTCTGTTTTATTCGCACTTGGACAATCTTTCTTTGCGCTTTGTGTTGGACTTTCTTGTATGGTTACATACAGTTCATATTTAGATAAAAGTGTCAGCCTTACTCGTTCAGCAGGGAGCGTTGCTCTTTTAAATATTTTCGTGTCGCTTCTTGCAGGGCTTGCTATTTTTCCAGCTGTATTTTCATTTGGAATCGAGCCAACGGAAGGACCAGGTTTATTATTTGTTGCTCTTCCATCTGTGTTTGAACAGATGCCGTTTGGCGTTGTTTTCTTAACAATCTTTTTAATCCTATTTTTATTTGCAACGTTAACCTCTTCTTTTTCGATGCTTGAAATTATCACTTCTGCATTAGGGAAAGGAGAGGTAGAGAAACGCAAGAAATTTTCGTGGATAGGGGGAATTATCGTCTTTGTTGTAGGCGTATTCCCAGCGCTTTCTTATGGGGTCCTCAGCCATGTTACTCTATTTAATAAAAATATCTTTGATTTGTTTGACTTTTTAGTAAGCAACATGATGCTGCCGCTTGGAAGTTTAGCTATCTCGATTTTCGTTGGATATCGCATGAAACGAGAAACTCTCTTAGAAGAATTTCAATCAGGAAGTTCAATTGGAAAACGAGTGTTCATTTTGTGGTTGTTCTTACTCAAATATCTTCTGCCTCTCATTATTATTGTGGTTTTTTTAGGCGGATTACCTATTTGGAAATAATAAAACTTCTAATTGATTACCTCTTTTTTGCTAAAACTCACCCAATGAGTAAAAAGTTGGGTGAGTTTTTTAGTTCTTTTTACCTCTTTTTCGAATTATATGATGTAGTTTGATAGTCAATGTGAGACCTTTTCCATATTTCCATCCTTCAGTAAGAAAGATAAAATATGTATATTGAAAGAGAATTTGCTATAAATTTTACCATTTGGTAAGAAGGTACTCTCACAAACCTTGCCTTATGAAAAAAAGAGAGAGAAAGGAAGGCAACTGGCATGAGTTATGAAAAACAAGCAACGCAGGGAACGCCTGCTTATATTATTTATTTGTTAGATATTAGTGCCTCGATGAACGGGATGATGAAATCTGGTCAAGGTGAAAAAAAGCGAATTGACGTTGTTGCAACTGCTCTACAATCTGCTATTCGGCAAATGGTATTTCGTTCTACAAAAGGAAGTCGATTGAGCCCGCGCTATCGTGTATCTATCTTAGCGTATAGCGATTATGTTTTTGACGTTTTGGGCGGCCCGAAAGGAATTGATGAGCTCGCTGGTAAACCACCGCTTAAAAATATCAAAACACAGCGCTTTACAAACACAGCGAAAGGCTTTCAGGCTGTTGAAGATCTTCTAAAGGAAGAACTTCCACATCTTCAAGAATGTCCTGCTCCACTTGTATGTCATATGACAGATGGAGAATATACAGGAGAAGATCCAGAAGCGATTGTTAAAAGAATACAAGGATTAACTGTAAAAGATGGTAATGTGCTTGTTGAAAATATTTTTATTTCGGATGACATTTTAAAAGAACCTGTTTTAGACCCCAAAAATTGGGGCGGTATTCAAGAACAAACAGCGTTTCTTGATCAATATGGAATGAAGCTAAAAAAGCTATCTTCTCCTATTCCTGAAAGTTATCGAACTATGATGAATGAAACAGGATATAGCATTAAAGAAGGAGCAGTCATGATGCTTCCTGGGGCAAATGAAGATCTTGTGTCCCTTGGCTTTCAAATGTCGGCTGCAACTCCTGTTAGATAGGAGGAAACAATGAACGGTTTTAAAAGTAATCAGCGAAAAGAAGAAGAGCTATCTTTTTTAAATACCGACTTCTTTCAACTTTGTTATGGTTTCTATAGGGCTCGTGAAACAATGGAGAACGGAGAAAAGAGTCAAGATTATCTTGTTTTTCAAGAAGAAAATGGCACACTTGCTTTTGCTCTTTGTGATGGTGTTAGCTTGTCTTTTTATGGAGATGCTGCAGCAAAGTTTTTAGGAGATAAGCTTGTTGCTTGGCTTATGAAGCAAGGTGAAATCCTGTTTGAAGAAGGAAAGGCCCTTTTTCATGCTTATTTAGAGACGTTAACAGAAGAAGCTACAAAACATATAGAAGCTGTTCCTGTAAATTCACATCTTCCCGAATTAGTGAAGAGCGTACTTGAAGAAAAACGAAATAACGGAAGCGAGGCAATGTTTGTTTGTGGGCGAATTGATGCGCTCTCTAATGGGCTATATCGCTTATTTTTAAGTAGTGGAGGCGATATTAGGGTACGCTTTTTTTTAGATAATGGAGAGGAAGTTTATCAAAGTAAATTAGAAACAGGGGTAAGGTGGTCAACGAAAAGAGGGCTTATAGGTGAAAAAGCCAATATAGTGATCGAAAAATCATGTGCGTTTCATAAACTTCTTCTTTATTCGGATGGTTTGGCTCTCTTAGATGAAAAAGAGATAGGAAGTGACGAGATAAAAGAAGCTATCTCTCAAAGCTTAGCCACACCTGAAAGTGATGATGTCTCTCTTTTAGAAATTACGTTATAGGAAGTGATGATATGGAAGAAATTATTATAACGTTCATTCATGGAAAAGAAGAGCTTGATTTGCTGCTTCCAAATGATATTGAAGCAAAAGAAGCAGCAAGCCTTCTAGCAAAGCATTTCCAACATGCGTATAAAGGAATGGAGCCACCGGAGATTGAATATTCTTTCGACCAAAAACAGTGGTATAAAGCAGATCCAGAAGAAACGCTAGAACACGCAATGATTTGGGACGGCGTATTCTTACGACTCTGTAAACAAGGAAGGTCTTCATTACCAACCATTTATGAAGGAAAAGATGAACAAATGGAAGAGCTTGTAGAACGCTCTGATGATTATGTGTGGAAAATGATTCAATAAGGAGGACCTTATGAGAAAATCACCGTACTTTAAACGTTCACCTCGTTTAAAGCTTGCTTTACCAACAGGGAAAATGGTTGTGCATAGTCCAAAACAAGAACCGCAGGAGCCGAAATTTTCATTTGAATCAATGGTTATTCCTATATTTCTAACAGCTGCAACGGTTGGGATTATGTTTTGGCTGTCCAAAACGGTTATGAACAACAGTATGTATCCAATTTTTATGCTCGCGATGAGCGTACCTATGATTGGTTCTTACACAGCTACAATTGTGATGCATTTTCGCAAAAAGAAAGCACATAGAACTGAAGTCGAAACATTACATAGAGAATATCTAGAGCAAATTGAAAAACATCAAAAAGAAATTGAAGACATCCGTGCTGATCAAGAAGCATTTTTACGTCAGCATAATCCGCATCCTGATCATTGTTTGGAGCGGATTCACCAGCGTAAAAGTACGCTTTGGGAGAGAACGCCGCAAACAGATGACTTTTTAGAACTTCGCGTAGGCATCGGAAAACGACCGTTTCAAATGGAAATAGAAGTACCAAATCAGCAAGGATATGATGTAAACCCGCTTATTGCGGAAGCTCAAAAATTACAGGAGCATTATCGTGAAGTTGTGGGGGTACCTGTCACAATTCCATTAAAAGAAAAGCGTGTTGTTGGTCTTGTTGGAGACAGAGCGGAGATTTTAAACTTAGCACGTGTTCTTTCCTTACAGCTTGTTACACATCATTCACCTGAAGAAGTGAAAGTTGTCTCAAACTATAGCGAAGAAGAGGAAGAAGAATGGTCGTGGATGCGCTGGCTGCCACATACGTGGAGTCCAGGGCGGAAGCTACGCTATATGGCAAAAGGTCAAGAAGAGACAACAGAGCTGTTTGAGACGCTTTACAGTATGTTGAATATTCGTAGACTTGAAAAGGGAGCCGACAATAAAAAAGAAGCACATGTGCCTGAGTTTGTGTTCTTTTTAAGCGACTTAACGCTTTTAGAGGATGATCCACTGCTTCCTCTTCTTTTAAATCAAGAAGAAGAAATAGGAGCTTGTACGTTTTTAATGTCTCCTGAAAAAGAGACGCTACCAATGGAATGTGAACTTATTATTGAAGTGAAAAATGGCGTTGCTAAGCTTTACGAAACGTTTGCTGGTGAAGATGAAATTCAATATTTCACAGGCTCTGAAAAAGTGGCTATTGATCAGTTTTCTTTAAAAGAAGCAAAAGAAATGGCTAGAGCAAGCGCACCGCTTCGTGTAAAAGAGTCGGCGTCAATTAATGTACCGAACGTGCTCACTTTCTTATCGATGTATGAAAAACAACGTGTTGAAGAATTAAATGTGCTTGATCGTTGGAATGAAAACCGTTATCCACTTACGCTTCCGGTTATTATCGGAGTTAGGGAAGGAAATAAGCCTGTTTTCTTGAACATTCACGACAAAATTGAAAAAGGTGGGCATGGCCCCCACGGTTTAATGGCTGGGACAACAGGATCGGGAAAAAGTGAAGTGATTCAGTCCATCATTTTATCTCTTGCCTTAACATACCATCCGCACGAGCTTTCTTTTATGCTTATTGACTATAAAGGTGGAGGAATGTCCAATACGTTTGACGGTCTTCCACATGTTGTAGCAGCGATTACAAACTTAGAAGATCCAAATCTGATTCAACGGGCTAAAACTTCCCTTCGAGCAGAGCTTGAACGCCGACAAAAGCTGTTTAATAAAGCAGGTAATCTTCAGCATATTGATGAGTATTTCAAATCAGAGTGGCGTTTTAAAGAGCCGCTTCCACATTTATTCATTGTTATTGATGAATTTGCTCAACTGAAAAAAGAGCAGCCTGAATTTATGGATGAGCTTGTTAGTATTGCCGCAATTGGACGTACGCTAGGTGTTCATCTTCTACTTGCAACCCAAAAACCAACTGGGGTTGTCAACGATAAAATTTGGAGTAACTCGCGCTTTAAAGTGTGTTTACGTGTACAAGATGAAACAGACAGCCGAGAGATGATTAAAATTCCGAATGCAGCGGATATCAATGTGCCAGGACGAGGCTATTTTCAAGTTGGAAACAATGAAGTGCTTGAATATTTCCAATCTGCATGGAGCGGGGCTCCTTATCATCCAGAGAAGGAAGAACAAGAACGACAAATCGAGATTGCTAAAATTGGGCTAAATGGAGCGCGCTCCTACTATGAAGCTCCAAAATCTGAAAAGGAAACAGAGCAAAAGCAAATCAATGCGCTTATTCACTATATAAGCAATGAAGCAAAACTCGCAAGTATCGAACCACTACAAGGACCGTGGCAGCCGCCACTTCCACAGTCCTTACCGATTACTGACCTTATTGAATCTGAAAAGTGGAGTGTTGAGCGCTGGGAAGAAAAGAAAGAAGGTTTGATGATTACATCAGGACTAATTGATGATGTTCGCAATCAAACACAGTTTCCAATTTCGATTGACTTGGAAGCAGGACATTTTCTCATCTATGGGATGCCTGGTTCAGGAAAAACATATTTCCTTCAGTCTGCGCTTTTATCCTTGTTTTTCAACTATGCGCCAAGTGAGTTGAACGCATACGTTATTGACTTTAGTCGTCAGTTTCATGACTTTAATTACTTTCCACATGTTGGAGACGTCATTGGAGAAGAACAAGAAGAAAAAATGATGCGCTTGTTTAAATTTCTTCAAAAAGAACTGCGTTTACGCATTTCTCTTTTCTCTGAGCATGGAGTAAGTTCACCTGTGAACTACCGACGTTTAACAGGGGAAGAACTGCCTGCTATCGTTGTAGCGATTGATGGCTACGCGACATTTAGAAAGACATTTGAAGAAGAAAATGAGCAGTTTGAATACTTACTTCGAGACGGAGCGAAATATGGCATTTATTTCATCACAAGTATTAACCAAGCGAATGATATGTACGAGCGATATCGCAATAACTTCCAATCAGCGGTAGCTTTTGAGCTTGCAGATCGTTCAGATTTCCATTTTGCAGTTGGAAGACCTGACTTTGCTGCAACAGACTTGCCGCCTGGACGAGGATTTATTAAAGGAAGTACTCCACCATATATGTTCCAAGCAGCAACTCCGTATGAAGGAGAAGACGAGCTTGAGAAAATGAAATTTCTGCAAAGCTGGGGAAAAAGAATGAAGGAAGAAAATAAAGGCAGCGAAGCATTCTCAATTCCGCTCGTCCCAAAACTTGTTACACTAAAGGACCTTTATAACCGAAGAGATCGAATCAAACCGAAAACATTGCCATTTGGTCTTGAAAAAGAAGATTTAAATGTTCTATCGCTTGATATTGAAGAGGAGAATCACATTATTGTCTCAGGACGCGTCGAGTCAGGAAAAACAGCTCTCCTCCAAACATTGATTTTAGGAATGGGTAGACAGTTTAGAAGTGATGAGATTGATATATATCTTATCGAACTCGAGCCAAAGCGCAACGGAATGCTCACACTTGCTTCACTCCCACATGTAAAAGGCTATGCAACAGATCTTACGCAAGCAAACGAGCTTTTCGATGAAATTGAAAGAGAACTTTCAACTCGAGAAGGTGCTTCACTTGATTTCGGAAGTTTCCAAGATGAAGAAGGCCCAACATACAAACCGCTCATTATTGTTGTTGATGATGGAGAGAACTTTATGAGCCAAGTTTCCATGGACTTTAATATAAAACCAAAGCTCGAAAATATTACCAAAACCGCTCGGCAAAAAAATGTACATTTTATCTTTGCTGGAAGTGTAGGAGGATTCACAGCATACGGACACGACACATGGTTTGTAAACCTTAAAAAGAAATTTACGGGCATTTTACTTGGGTCAACAATGTCAAATGACCTTTATTTCTTTAATATGAGGTTAACGCATAGTGAAACAGACCGAGAGCTTCCAACAGGAGAAGGTTTTATTATAAGAGGACAGCATGAGAAGATAAAAGCAGCGCTTCCATTCCTCGACAAAGAAGAACAAAAAAGTTTACTTGCGAAATTATCGAAAACTGAGGAATTTGTTGAATAATGTCGAATTGAGTGTGTATAGAACTAGAACTATAGAATTATAAAAAATACTAGTTTAAAGAGAAATTAGTAGTATATTCCTTAGTTGGATGGTTATAAAGACTTAAATTCCTCTAAAACTATTTAGTTTCCTATCAAGTTATAATATATTATTCCATGTAATATATTTACTCTATTTGAATATAAAGGAGCTGCAAAATATTATGTCAATGAAAATTCTTGTTTCACCAGAGGAACTAGATGGAATTTCAAGACAGTTTAAAAACGGTGCAGATCAAAGTCGTCAACAATGTTCAACATTAAGAAACGCACTACAGTCTCTTGATGGACGCTGGGATGGAGCAACGAAACAACGTTTCTTCACACAGTTTGAACAGTCTCAAAAACATATGGAAGCATATACACAGTTACTTGATTCTATTGGTCAAGAGTTAGCTGATATCGCAACACGTTTCCGTCAAGTTGACGGTCAATAAGACCATGATTGGAGGAAGGCTAGCTACAGCAAAGGTAGCTAGCCTTTCTTACGATAAATCAAAGAGCCGTTATTCAAATAAAGAGTAAATCGTTTTAACTATAAAAAGAATTGAGGGTATGCTTATGAGCTTTCATCCGGAAGTTGGCGATGAGATTAAGCTTTTCTCGACATCTTACTCATTTACAAAACATCCTGCGGTTGTTGGAATAGATATGCCTTACGGACAAGAAGGCAGACAAGGGACCGTCTATCAGCTGAAAACAACAAAAGCAGGGAGAAAAGACTTTGTAGCTCTTAAAGTATTTCGCGACCGCTTCAGAGGCCCCAATCAAGTGGGGGTTGCTCAAGATATTAAGCCATATGCTGAATTGCCTGGCCTTCGCGTTTGTGCGCGAAAAGTCGTTGAAATAAAAGAACACGAGCACTTGCTTTCCACTTATGAAGATTTGCAATATTCCTTAATGATGCCATGGATTGATGGTCCAACGTGGGCAGACATCATTGTTGATGAAAAAAAGATAACAAGTGATGAAAGCTTATACATAGCATGTATGTTTACATTCATTTTACGAGAGTTAGAGCAGCGCGAACTTGCACACTGTGATTTGTCCTCAAGCAATATTATTCTTCCATTCTTTTCAACTGAACGAAGAGATGGAGTAGGGAACATTGAATTTGTTGACGTTGAAGAAATGTACGCGCCGCATCTACCAAAACCAAAGTCTTTGCCAGGCGGATCTTTCGGATATGCACCTTACTATATTAAGGAAGGAAAATGGTGTAAGGAAGCGGATCGTTTCTCAGGAGCTATACTACTAGCTGAGATGGTAGCTTGGCATAGTGATGAAGTGAGAAAAAATAAGGCAGACGATGCAAGCTACTTTAAACCAGATGAAATTGGTCAAAACAATGATCGATTTAAGCTTCTATTAAAAACAATAAGCGGAACGCTTGGACCAGAAGGCAAGAACTTGTTCAAGAAAGTTTGGAAGAGTAAGAAGTTAGAAGATTGTCCAACGTTTAAGGAATGGTATGCCCTTTTCCCTGAAAACGTTAGAAATCGAGTTGAAGAAGATGTCACACGCATTCAAAGTGAAAAAGGGGATAACGAATTATCTGTTCAGGATCACCTTGATATTGCGGCGAAATTTGAAGGATTAGGTCAGAAAGACGCGGCAGAGCTTGAGTATCGTTATGTTGTTCATCATTTTCAAGAACATAAATCAATTGTTAAAGAGATTGAGATGTTTCTTGATCATCCTTATGAAGAAAACAGCAGGCCTTTCATTGTCCAGGATTACTTAGAAGCTGCTGCTCATTTTGAGAAGCTTTATGACTATGACCAAGCGCTTCTTTTTTACAAACGAGCAAGCATGCTGCCAAGCATTGAACCTTCATTTAAAACAGAGCTTCAGTTCATTATGAGCGAGCTTGCTGAAAAGAGGGACGAGGAGTCAGGACAAAAATCAACGTCTGAAACATTTCAGGAACTACTGAAAGAAGATGAAGAAAAACGTCCTGTTACACCAATTCAAACAAGACCCTTTACACAAGAAGCAAAAAAGCCTGCCAAGCAAAAGGTCGGCACGTTTGTTAAAAAGCGCTGGATTATGATTTCTGTTGTAACGCTTGTTATCGTCACAATTGGCGTTACGGTCTGGGCTTTCCGTTATTCAGCAAATGAGAAGTGGGAAACAACACTTGCTCATGGAACAGAAGCATATGAAAAAGGCGATTACCTTCAAGCAGAAGAGTATTTTAAGAGCGCAATGGAGCAAAAGAAAAAGCCCGAAGTATATTTAAAGCTTGGTCAACTTTACTTAGCAACAGGTGAAAATGATAAAGCATCAACGCTTTTTGATGAAGCATTTCAGCAAAAAGATCTATCGAAAAGCAGCCAAAAAGCAAACTACCTAGCAGGACAGTCTTACTACAGAGAAAAAACGTATGCAAAAGCAATCTCTTATTTTGAACAAGGATATGAAGCAAAGAAAAGCTCGTACTACAACCGCCTTGTTCATGATTTAGTTGAAAGCTATATTGCGATTGGCAAGTTGAATAAAGCGAACTATATTGTTGAAGATATTCCGCAAGATGACGCTGAAAGTCAAGCTCTTTATCAATATTTAAAAGGCGAGCTTTTCTCTGTTGTTGAGCGCTATGATGAAGCTCTTACGTACTATAAGAAAGCAGTGGAGCTCGAAGGAACGCGAGATCGCCATGTTGAAGCCCTTTCAGATACGTATGCACTTATTAATGCGATGCCAAGTACAACAAATGAACAAAAGCGAGCGAATTATAAAGAAGGCATAAGCATTCTAGCTGTTGTGTTAAAAGAAGAGCCGAAGAATGAACAGCTTTTGGCACGTCTCGGACGCATGCACTATGATTTCGGACAATTGCTTACAGAGCTGAACGATAACGGAGCCACAGGGCAATATCGAAAAGCGCTTGATGATTATAAAACAGCATTAGGTCTTGGTGTGAAAAGTGAGAACCTCCTTATTAACACCGCTCTTGCTAGCAACAAAGTGGGAGATAAAAATGGAGCTGAAGCGTACTTTAAAACAGCGCGTGAGGACTACCCAAACAGCAGCAATACGCTGTTTGTATACGCTAAATTCAAGCTTGGTGAAAAGCAATACAAAGAAGCTGAAACTTACTTCAACCAAGTAATTGAAATGAATGATAACGAAGAATATGTTCAGTCTTCAAAAGATGCTGTTCAAAAGATGAAAGAAAGCAATTTACTTTAATTGGGAGGGAACAACGTGGAAGAACAACAAAATGAGAAAATGTCATCAAAAGCAAGATGGATTATTGGGGGCATTGTCACCATTTGTCTTGCAGTTCTGATCGTAGTGGCAATTCAGCTTAATAAAAAGCAGGAGCCAGAAGTAGCGACAGAAGCAACGCAGGATAAAAAAGAAAAAACAGCAGATGAGCAAATTGGAAGTGACCTCGAAAAAGCCTTAAGTGAGTTAAAGAAGGATAAAAGCAGTGAGGATAAGAAAACAGATAGCAAAGATAAAGCAACGGCAACAAAATCAAGTGACCCATTTGCTTATCTTTTCAACCCATCAAAATCAGATGATCCTTTAACATTCCTAAGCATTGATCCAACAGACCTTCCAGATGTTCCAGAGCCTGTTGTGAGTAAGACAGAGGATGTAGCAGGGGTGCAGGATGACAAAACGCCGAATGGTCCGGTTGTTACGCTTCCAACGGATAAGATTACGGACTTACCAACTGTTCCATCATTGCCAACTAGTGATGACCCAACGCTTCCAAGTGATGCTGTTGATGAGGGAGATGGGGATGATAAGGTTCCGACAGATGTACCTGGGACTGTGATTCCACCTACAGGTAATCAAGACAATATTGACAATCAGGATAAAGGTGATACTGGTACTCCGGACGATTCTAATAATGGAGGAACAAATAAGCCGACACCAGATCCAGATGATGAAGGAACAAATAAGCCGACACCAGATCCAGACGATGAAGGAACAAATAAGCCAACGCCAGATCCAGACGATGAAGGAACAAATAAGCCAACGCCAGATCCAGACGATGAAGGAACAAATAAACCAACACCGGATCCAGACGATGAAGGAACAAATAAACCAACACCAGATCCAGATGATGAAGGAACAAATAAGCCAACGCCAGATCCAGACGATGAAGGAACAAATAAGCCAACGCCAGATCCAGACGATGAAGGAACAAATAAACCAACACCGAATCCAGGTGAACAGCTTGAAAATCTTACACTTGCTCTTCCAGAAGACACATATGAACGTTTAGTATCTTATAGAGAACAACAGCAAATATATAATGCCCTTTATTATGGGAATAAAGAGGGTTTAAAGGATCAAGAAGTTGTTACCCTATTGGATGAGATGCTTAGAAATTACAACAATGCAAGCGATACGGATATTACGGCTCGTCAGCTTATTCAATCTTTAACTCAGTCCCAGCTTAATGATGAACAAGCTAGAATATACAATGCACAGCTTACAAAGCTTAAGGAAGAAATTGAAAAAGTTACGCGTGAAGAATATGTTGATGTTTATGTTATTAAAGAAGGAAGCTCTAAAGATCAGCTTTATTATGCTGGTACATTTGAAGACCTTTTAAACGGAAATAAGGTTGAACTGGAGAAAGCGAAAAACAGCGAGATGGCTTTAGCAGATCAAAAAGCAAGTGAAGCTGCTGAGAATTTAAGAAATAACAAGCTAGATGAGCTGCAACGTAAAGCTAATCAAAAAGCCCTTATTGAAGCAATTAATAGCTATCAACTTATTGCAAATTATTCAACTGAGGCTGATAACGAAGCAGAAGCTAAACGAAACGAAGCACTCCGCATCCTTAGCGAATCTGTGAAAGCTTCAGATGAGCCCGAAATAGAGAATAATGATACAACTAAAGTAGAAAACGATGAAGATAAGACTGAAGCAAAAGTTGATAATCAGCAAGAACTTAAAAACTCTCTTAATCAGTTAATGGAAGAGAAAAAATATATCCAAGTTCTGCAACAAGCTTCAGCATATGTAGAACAGTATCCAGAATTGGATGATACTATTAAGGAAGCAAGTGAGAAGCTTCTTGAACAATCTATTAAAGATATGAAGAGCAATAATGCTTACACAGATGAAGATACGAAGAAATATCTTTCCCAAAGCTATGCTGCTTTAACTGGTTTATCAAAGGTGCCAAATGAGGTAAGTGAGAAAGCTAAAGAAGAGTTTTATGGTTATCGTTTAGTTATGCAAGCAGAAAAACTAATCGAAAGTGATTCAACTCAAGCAGCCATTTTTGCTTATGAAGGATATAAACGCCAAGAAACAGATGGCGCAAAAGCGATTTTACAAAAGGCAAATACAACTTTAGGTGAAAAAGCGTTAAATATGGAGAGTAAAGATGATGCTGAGCGTGCATATGAAATTTTAACGGTAACAGCAAAGGGGGTAAATGATACCCTGATGCAAACAGCTGTTGATCGTAAAACAGCATATGGCTACGTTGAAGCAGGAGAAAAACGTTATGATGCTGGTGAAATCGAAGAAGCTATTGCATACGGAAGTGAAGCAAACCGACTTTATCCAGAAAAGAATTTAGGAGGAGCGCTTGTTGAAAAAGTAGCAAACCGCCTACTAGAAGAAGCTGAGCAAAAAGAACTTACAGAACAAGTTGAAAGCTATAACTTAATTGTAAATGTCAAAGGACTTGACGAAAGTATAAAAACACAAGCAGAAAATCGTAAGACAGTTATTGATGCACTTGACAGAGTGAAAAATATAGAAAAGAAAGAACAACAGCTTTACTACTTGTATACAGCATTAGAAAAGATAGAAGAAACAAAAGATAGTGCTTGGTCTAAGGAAATGAAAGTAGAAGTGCAAACCCAATATGACGCTTGTATAAAAGATATGTTAACGCAAGCTCAAACATGGAGCACAGGAAATGAAGAAGAGAAAGTAAAAGCTGCAACTTACTATAAAGCCATTGTTGAGATTGGTAAATATGCAGGAGAAGAAACGGTAACGAATGCTAAAACAGAGTTAACAGAGCTTGGATATGAGTAATAGATAGAGGCCGGAGAAATCCGGCCTTTATTGTATAAATAATGTTTATAGGTTAAGGGTAGTTAAAGATTTTTTAGGATACACATGTGTAAGGGAGGGTTTTTTACAGTCAAATAACTTAGTAAAGCAAAGGATTGATAAAAGTGAGATTATCAGATCGATGGGAGGCAGATGATAGAATGTTTCTAGAAATAGCTATTAAAAAGCGAATTTTACCGACTCTTTACGGAGGTATTATTGGCGATATGTTAGGAGTACCTGTAGAGTTTAAAAAAAGAGGTACTTTTCATATTAACCATGTCACGGGATATGGAACGTATAATCAGCCACCTGGTACATGGTCGGACGATACGTCAATGACTTTATGTTTAGTCGAAACCTTAATGGAAAATGGTAGTCCGCTAGATTTGATGAAGAAGTTTGTACAATATGAAGAGAATGGCTACCTTACCCCTTATGGAAAAATGTTTGATATAGGGATTGCCACTGTAAAAGCAATTAGACGTTTTAAGGAAGGGACACCATTAGCACAATGTGGTGGAACATCTGAATATGATAATGGAAATGGAGCAATTATGAGGATAGCTCCATTAGCCTTCATGTTAAATAATGATTTTGACTTTGATAAACACGTTAAAATCATTAAACAATATACGGAAATAACACACGCGCATCCACGAGCTATTGTCGGTTCTTTTATTTATGTAGAATTGTTGGTTAGAATGTCTCTGAATGATTCCCTTGAAAAAGCGATTCAAAATATACAGCTTCTTTTTAATCATATTTTTCATGAAGAGCATCCTTATCAAAAAGAATTTCAACACTATAAAAGAATATTTAAAGATAATTTCTTTAACACTCCAGAAGAAGAAATTTTGTCAGGTGGTTATGTAGTACATACTCTAGAAGCAGCTATATGGTGTTTAGGGACGACTTCTTCTTTTAAAGAAGCGGTTTTAAAAGCCGTTAATCTAGGGGATGACACAGATACAGTAGGAGCGATAACAGGGGCTTTAGCAGGAATGCACTACAAGATGGAAGGCATCCCTAAAGATTGGTTAGAGAAGATAGTGGGAAAAGACAAAGTTGATGAGTTAATCAAAGACTTTTGTGACGCTAGAGTAGAGCAAGATATGAAGGAAGGAAAGTATTGATGGTGAGATTAACATAGAAAATACATTTTTTATAAACTGGTAAAACAGGAAGATAAACCTCTTTAAAACAAGCCGAGGAGAATACTATGACTGAAGCAGCAATATGGTGACTGCTCAAGAAATATTAGTGCCAATAGGGAAATTTAATTAGCGGAGATGGAGCGAAGCCTTGGGGAACTTTCTAATAAATAGAAAGGAGTCTATTTTGGTTTATGGCAGGAAATAGATTGGGAGAGATTCAAAATGGACCAATTTAATAATTTAAGTGTTGATGCTAAAGTAGTGTATCTACTGTCACTATCTGAATCAATTATACCCAACATCTCACAATCTGCTGGATATAAAATAGCGGTTGAGTCATTAGAGGAAGCTTGGAAATGGGTAAAGTTTAAAAATATAGAGGCCCACAACCTTTACTTATATTTAGAAAACATGGATGAACAGGATATTATGACATATACGCAACTTGAGGATGATTGTGATAAAGAAAAAGTATGGATATGCATAGGAAATGCGTTAGCTTATATAATACGTGAGGCGTATCACTATGAAAAAAAAGCTATCTTCCTCAAAAAATTGAGAGTGTTGATGATGAGACAATTGAAAGTTTTATAGCAAATTTTAAAAAGGTATACAGAGATAACTGTTTAGCAGAGGAATTACTACACTACCTACATACAAATTATCCAAGGGAGTCTGATAAAGAAGTAGATATAAAATTAATAAAGGCTTTTATTCATAATCTTAATGAACATGGAAATATTTGAAGGCTTATTCTAGTAGAAGAAAGGTGATTACAATCAATAAATATATGACACTTGGTATTCTTAAAGACAATATCCATGACATTACGAAAGACTTACAAAACATTTTAAACGTACACTTTGAAGAACACGAAAGTAGTTATTGGGGAGAATATACTGTTGCAATATTATCTGCAAGAGAAAGTATAAAGCTCACTTATAATTACGTAGATGATGATTAGCAAGAAGAAGAATTTAAACAGTATCCATTATTACTTAAATTAAATCGAGTGAAAGAACCTGAAAAGATGATTAACTTGCTGTGTAGCAAACTTTCTTATATTACTCCCTTATATTTAGAGGAAATAGAAGCAAGGGTTGGGCGTAGGAAGTACTATAATGATGATAGGCAGGATGAGTTGTATTGAGTTAGTAAAGCATCCTGTTCATAAATTATTATATAGAAAACAATTCTTCAAATATCTAACTAAAGGAGCAACTCATATGAAAAAACTAGGCTGTTTTCATGCTCACCATTCTAATATTCAATATATCGAAGAAGCGTTAAAGGGAACAGGAATTGAACTTGTGCATTTTGTTGATCCAGGTCTAACTTATCGGGCAAAAGATAGAGATTTTACAGTAGAAGATGTTCAAAATAAAATTCATCATACCATCCGTTGGATAGAAACTTCAGGAGTTGATGCCATTTTAATCACATGTACGTTTTTTACAGCTCATCTTTGTCAAAATGACCTCTCGTCTTCCATTCCTGTGATAAAAATTGATACACCATTATTCCATGAACTATGTAAAAAAGAAGAACAGCAAATATTATTATTTACAAATCCTGATACAGTAGAAGGAACGATGAAAGAGCTCGAGAAGTTTGCTGATGAGCATCACAAGAAGATTAATGTAACTCCAGTGCTTCTAGAAGGAACGTTTAAACTGATTATGCGTGGAGAAGAAGTGGAATATAGAAAACAAGTCAAAGAGAAGTTATCATTATATGTACAAAGTAAAGAAAATCATTCTCTAGCTGTCGCACAGCTTTCTGTGGCATCCATTACGCAATGCGTAGACAGAACCATTTTAAATCCTTTAACACCTCTTCGTCGATATATAGAGAAGACCCTAAATGAAGACAGACACAAAGTTCAAGGGAATTTCTCCATATGTTACGATAAAAGTAGCTTTCTAAAAAGGTAGTGAAGCACTTTGACAAAACTCGTTTTATTTGCAAATGCTATCATCTTTTCTTTATGGCTTATTCTTCAAATTGCTTTAGACGTAAGTGTTACTCGTAATCCATTAAACTATTTCATCTTAATTCTTATGTTTTTCTTACTGATTAAACACCTTAAAAAGAAGGAAGAGCCGGAAAAGGGTGATGTTGTAAAAATTGCGTTACCAGCTGTCATTGTCATATTTATACTGTGGATTTTAATTCAAGTAGCTTTACAAGGAAACATTGCTCAAAATCCACTGAACTATACGATTGTAGGGACTATTTTTTTCCTTACTATAAAGTATATAAAAAGCAGAGTGAAATAACAAAAGCCCAAGACACAAAGTCTTGGGCTTTTCTATTTATTAATACGTTTTATCACCATTAAAGATCGAATTTTTCACAATTACATAATCAACGTTACGGATGGCTTCCAACTTATTGCCACCAGCATAAGAAATAGAAGACTGAAGATCTTGTTCCATTTCTGTTAACGTATCTTGAAGAGCACCTTTATGCTCTACGTACATTTTCTTTCCTTCAACGTTTTTCTTTTCGCCTTTTTGGAATTCAGAAGCTGAACCAAAGTATTCTTTGTAGAGCTTGCCATCTTCTCGTACAACAGACTCTCCAGGAGACTCTTCATGTCCGGCAAATAGAGAACCAATCATAACCATAGCAGCACCAAAGCGAACAGATTTTGCGATATCACCGTGCGTGCGGATTCCACCATCAGCAATAATCGGTTTGCTTGCGGCTTTTGCACACCAGCGAAGAGCAGCTAGCTGCCATCCACCTGTTCCAAAGCCTGTTTTAATTTTTGTAATACATACTTTTCCTGGACCAATCCCAACTTTAGTTGCGTCTGCGCCAGCGCGCTCTAATTCGCGTACTGCTTCAGGCGTTCCAACATTTCCGGCAATAACGAATGTAGTTGGTAAAAGGTTTTTAATATGTCCAATCATTTTAATCACGGCATTTGAATGTCCGTGGGCAATATCAATTGTAATATATTCTGGTGCAAGACCTTCATCTGCGAGCTGTTGAACAAATGTGTACTCTTCTTCTTTAACACCAACACTAATGGATGCGAATAGTCCACGTTCTTTCATGTCTTTTACAAATGAAAGTCGCTTTTCTGGTTGGAAACGGTGCATTACATAAAAGTAACCGTTTTCTGCTAAGTAAACAGAGATTTTCTCATCAATAATTGTTTGCATGTTTGCAGGAACTACAGGAAGTTTGAACGTACGACCGCCAAACTCGACCGTTGTATCACACTCAGAACGGCTATTTACTACAGATTTAGCTGGAATTAACTGAATATCTTCATAGTCAAACACGTTTTCCATTAGTTACACCTCTAAATACGAATATTTATATTTAAATTCACTTTCAACGTTCGTTAAAAATATACTTCATTTTGAGTTAGTTGTCAAACTTTTATAATATTTTTATTTCTTAAGATAAAATAATAGTTTTTATAAAGATTTGAACATAAAAAGTAGGAAAGTAAGCGCTATATTCCTCTTTTCTTTTCCTAATTTAATTCTTTCTATGATTAAGAGAGGAAAGACGTATTGTTCGGATTTTTGAAGATCGTCTAGAATGAAGTTTGGAGGTGATGTAGATTGAAGCACTTTCTGTTTTTTCTTTTTTAGCATCTTCGTTAAGAATAAACTTATTCAGCTAACTTTAAAATGTAAAAATCATTTTGAAATAGGGAAAGAAATAGTCTTATGAAAAGAAGGGGGAAGACGAACCTCCTATTTCGAACATGATGCATATATTATAAGGGTGTTGCGTAAATAATGTAGCATTGAAGTGCATGACCAATATAAGAAAAAGGATAGGATGTTGTGAGAAGAAGTTCATTTTTATTTTTGTTATCTTGTATGTAAAATCTCGATATAAAAGACTCATTTTTAGCATGTCACCAGTTTTAGGTTCACCTGTACGGCGGGAAACAGGGTCACGATGTCCATATAGAACAATTTGTCCTCTTTCATTTGGATAAACATTTTGTTTATAATGACCAACGCTTTTTTTTAAGTCATTGCTGTTTGTTCCTTCTACAATAGCAAGCTCAGCTTCGATTTTAGGAAGAGAGAGTACACCCACAGTTTTACCGAATTTAGGTTTTCTTACAGTAATAAGATTGTCCTAGTCGCTTTATAAGTTTACAAAGCCGAGTATAGGAGCTTGTTCTTATAAGAGGACGGATTAATCTTCTAATGTCTTGATCGAAAGGTAAACAAAATATTTTTCAATAAGCTACAGCTCTTTGATCATCTTGTATATAAAAGAAATAAAAAACCTAGCTTATGAATTTGTAAGCTAGGTTTTTTTGCGCTGTTATTTTGCTGTTTTATTAATCATACTATCTAAGTATTCTTTAATAGCTTCAGGGTTTCCAGAAATTTTTTGTTCTCTTTCTTCATCTTTCCGCAGCTTTTGAAGCGCTTTTTTTAACACTGTTTCCGCCTGACTTTGGGGAACAACTACAACGCCGTCCGCATCACCAACAAGGATGTCACCTTGACTGATGGAAACGCCTCCGCAGGAAATCGGAACGTTCAATTCACCCACACCAGCTTTTCCGCTTGCCGCAACAGCTGTACTTTTACAGAAAACGGGGAAATTCAGTTCTTTAATTCCAGCAACATCTCGAACAGCACCGTCTACAACAAGTGCACTAACCCCAAGCGTTTGCATCATTCCGACAACAAAATCTCCTGCAATTCCACGGTAGCTGTTTCCTTTTGTATCTATAATAATAACGTCGCCTTCCCTTGCTTGACGTATGGCCTTTAAGACGGCAAGGTTATCTCCAACAGGCATCTTAACGGTTAGGGCTCGTCCGGCAAATTTGTACTCTTCTTTTAATGGTTTGATAGCTGAGTCCAAGTTATTTAAACCATCCATTGCATCTGATATACATGTTGTTGGTACTTCCTTAAACTGATTTATAATGTAGTCCATTCCTTTTCCCCCTGTACAGTTTAGTAGAAATCGAAAAATGTAGATTTAGACAAGCTCAATAGGAAGATTGTTTTTCCAAAAAACGTGTGACATCGCTCGTTTTGCTCCTTCTTCATCTTCCCCATGTATTTCAACTTGAAATGATTGAGAGTTAAGTACTGTATACGTTAGACCGAGAATACTTTTGGCATCAATCGTTTTATCATCTGTTTTAATGACAATGCTTGATTGAAATTTATTTGCTGTTTCGTTAATTTCCACGACTACTTTTGCCAATGATTTATTTAATGTCATCTTTCACACGCCTCTCCAAATGTGTTAACTACTTTGTTAGACGGTCTAGCTTCTCTAAGGGTGTTATAAATGTCTACAATGTTCATTATATAATCTTTTCTATAGATTATGAAAATAGAAAAAAAGAATGAATGACCATTAAGAAAACTTATCACAAAACAGGTAAGGCAAGAGAGCATAGCATGATAAAAAGAGACAGAGGAGAAATTTGTTTACTAAAATATAAGTAATAAATAATAAAAAGAAAGTATAAAAGAGAATAAAGGGAGGGAGAAACACCTTTTAACCTATCCTCCTATCTCTTAGTAAGAAAACCACAGAGTGAAAAATCCTAATGAATATGTTATATTATGAAGCATCATTTTTTCTAGCTTTTTGAGCATACTAATGAAAAAGATTTTGGATGCTTATAAAAGGGAGAAATAAGTTTTAAAAGGAGAGGTAAGATGCGTAGAAGCTATACCGTATTCTTTTTATGTTTATTTATCGCTTGCATTACAGCTGGATTAGGATTTGAACATCATTTTGACTATGCGATGCTCATTGGAACTGCTCTTGGGATTTTCTTTTTAATTTGTGCAGCTTTTGTGATGGGGAAAAAACGAAGGAAGTCAAAATTAGAATAAAAAAGAAAGGGCATAAAACCATTTTATGCCCTTTCTTGTGTCCACTGCAAAATGTCTTTTATTAACGCTTCTTTTCGTTGTTCAAACTGCTTGCGACGATGTCCATTTGCACCTGATGGATGAGGGAAACCTGTTAAGAATGCTTGTGCAATTTTTCCTTCTTGGGCTAAGTTTGTTAGAATGCGATCAACAGCTTTTCCAAGGGGGATAACAAGGGCTTTAGAAGGTAACTGCGCAAGCTCCTCTGGGAATATCGTATACGCGTAAAACGACAAAAGTTTATTTCTATCAATCATAGGCTGAGAACCTGTATAGTTTTTCCCTTTATAAAAAGCAGGATATTTGATAACTGATGTTGTATGAAGAATGTTTCGTTCTGTTGAAAAAAGAGAAGCAGCATCCTTTATCCCAAGCGCTCTCGGAAGACCGCATTCTTCTAACATGTGAATTAAATTTCTTCTCATACTTCCCGCAAAGCTTCCCGCATTTTTCGATTTTTTTAATCCTTCTTCTAACGAATGTCCATTAGCTAGTTCACTTCTCAACGTTTCATATGCCATTTTCATTTGCTGGAATCCTGGTGTGATGCCCACAATAACGATTTTTGCTTCGCGATTAATATATTCATTGTGCGGAGAATAGTAGATCTCAACGTTGTTTTCTTTTCCGACGAGAAAAGATGAATGAAGCAGATGCTCACGTGAGAGTGATTGATTTAAAGGTAAGTTATAAATTTCTTCTAAGTAATCGCTAATATTTTTTATCATGTTGTCGCACCTTTTAACCCTTTTTCTTTCTGTTTTACCCTGAATGAGCATCACTCATTCAAAACGGAAGGTTAAGCTGTGCTGGGACATCTTTATGAAGGTCAGGAGTAAACTGTACTTGAAAAGCATACTCTTCTTTTGAAAAGCAAAGAAGATGACTATCCCATTTGGCATTTTCTACTTTCTTTCCTAGTTCTTTTATAAAGGATAAGTCAGGCGTCCCAAACGTCACAACCACACGTGGAGGTAAAGCTTTTAGGGCAATCGGAATCCATGGCCTTGTTTTAGAAACAACAACAGCATGAGCGGTTCCGCTTATTACAAAGTTAAATACATCTTGATCTCGCTCTGTTTTCATACTCAGTTTATTTTTTAGCCACTCTCTGAAAACAGGAACAGAAGCAACAGGGAAACCGACTTCTCGGATGTACATAATACGGAGATCTCCTAACGGTTTTAGGACTGTTTCGTCAACCCTTTCATGAGCAATAATTTCTAAAAGATGACCGTCCCCGTCTCGGAAATAAAGGTTTCTTCGTCCGTTCTCATCATCAATATATTCACCATTTTCTTGCTGAAGGAGAAGCAAATGGGATTGACTTAAAAAAGATGCGGATTCATAGAAGAGCGAATATGGCACTTGAAACGCGACATGAGCAGGTGATACAGGAGTGTATGCTTCTTTAAAACTTAGCGTTGCATAAGAGCTGATCTGAAAACGAATAAATGTTGAAGATTCATAAATGATAGGGAAGTGAAGACGCTCTTTATAAATTTGTTTAACACCTTGAATGGATAGTGTATGGAGCTGGACATCGGAATAGTGAGTAATCATTGATAGGTCTCCTTTTAAGTAATAATAGCTTTGTGCTAAAACGATAAAATAAATTTAAAACTAGAATGTACTGTAGTTTTTCAAGTTCTTTATAGCTATAGTAACGATCTCCTGTTACGTTATGTATAAATGAAGGTTCTAGAAGTTTAATCTTGCTGTAATAGCGGATTGTTTTTACAGAAGTGCCGCGGAGTGAAGCCGCTTTTCCAATGGAATACATCCTTAACACGACCCTTTCTATTAGTATACAATATATGCCTAATTTTGGGGTAAAGTGTATTTGATTATAGTTGTCTTTCTTTCTACATTGCTATTAAAATGAAAGAAAAAATAGGGGGGAAGAGTAGTTATGTTTTTGAAGAAAGTAAGCCTACTGCGTCATAAAGTGCCTAGTTTTGAGCAGTTCCCTTTTTCAATTCCGGTCATTGGAGCGCTTGAAGAGCTCGATTTTAACACGTGCGTAACTTTCTTTGTGGGAGAAAATGGATCTGGGAAGTCCACATTATTAGAGGCTATTGCGTCAAATTGTGGATTTCATCTCTCTGGAGGCGCTAAAAATAATCAGTACAGCACGTATGAACAAGAACCTATATTAGATAAATATATTCGCCTATCATGGATGCCAAAAGTCTCGAATGGTTTCTTTTTAAGAGCAGAATCATTTTATAATTTTGCCACCTATCTTGATATTCTACAGAAAGAAAATCCTGATCAAGATGTTTTTAGAGCGTACGGAGGAAAATCTTTACATGAGCAGTCACATGGAGAAGCTTTTCTTTCACTTTTTTCACATCGTTTTGATGAGAAAGCTCTCTATCTTTTAGATGAACCAGAAGCAGCACTTTCCCCAGCAAGACAACTTGCATTACTGAAAATAATTCATGATCTTTCTAAAAAAGGGAATGCACAATTTATTATTGCTACACATTCTCCTATTTTATTAGGCTATCCAGAGGGAGTTATCTTGAATTTTGATTCTTCTGCTCTTGAGGAAATATCTTATGAAATGACAGATCATTACCAAATTACACATTATTTTTTACAAAACCGCGAAAGAATGCTTTATCATTTACTGACAGAAGAAGACGAAACAAAATAGAAAGAAGGTTTAATATGCTAGAGCGTTTTTTAACGTTAAGTCCAAGGAGGCAAGTTGCTTGTTTAGTTCTATTAAGTGAGAAGGTTGTAGATCGATTAAGGGGGAGAGAAGGGTATGCAGAAGCAAAAAGAGCGCTTAGACGCTGTGCGGAGTGGTCGAAAGTTCAAAGAGAAAAAGGAGATGATCTGTACTCAATGCTTGAGGATGGAAGCGATGAGTCAGGTTTATTTATTTATATCGGGTATATAGATATGGAAGAGGAAATTGAACAGGTTTGGGACTGTGTTGTGAGTACAGTAGCGTATGCTGCTTATTGGGCCTATGCATATGAGGGACAGCAGTATGTTCCCCAAACGCTTGAAAGCATTGATGAAGAGTTTATCGAACATTTTTTGGCGAGCTTTTATGCTCTTGATCCGAGTCATCAGAAGATAGTGGCTGAAACTATTGCTGAGGTAGAAAGATTTCTTGCATAAAAAAATTTACAATGCCAAGCAATTCTTCTTTTTAGTTTTTAAAATTCGTTTTATAATAGAAAAGTTACTCCCATACAACAGAGATCGTATAGGGGATGAGTTGTGATAAGGAGGTTTTCTGGATGAGAAAGATCTATTTACTTTCGCTTGTACCCTTTATTGCTATATTAGGGTTTCTTCCCTTTGTAAACAGAATAGAGCCTTTTGTATTAGGGTTACCTTTTAATATGTTTTGGATGGCCTTATGGACAGTGTTAACATCAGTCATTCTAGGCATTATGTACAAATTAGACCCGCGAAACCGGGAAGGGGAAGAAAAATGAATTTGGCACTTTTTATTATTTTAGCATTTTTACTTTTAGCTCTTTATTTAGGTATCCGTTCTTCAAAGGGAAAAGAAATGAACTTAGAAGAGTGGACAGTAGCAGGCCGCGGCTTTAGTGGAATATTTGTTTTTCTACTGATGGCGGGTGAAATTTATACAACGTTTTCCTTTTTAGGAGGAAGCGGCTGGGCGTATGGAAAAGGAACGCCTGCTTTGTACGTTATGATCTATATTACGCTTTCTTATGTTCTCTCATATTGGCTTCTTCCAAGCATTTGGAAATATGCTAAAGAACATAATTTAGTTTCTCAATCAGATTTCTTTGTAAGTAAATATAAAAGCCCTTATTTAGGTGTGCTAGTAGCAATCGTTGGTGTGATTGCGATGATTCCTATTATTGTTGTTCAGCTTAAAGGGCTTGGAATTATCGTTTCACAAGCTTCATATGGAGCTATTTCTCTCTCAACAGCCGTTTGGGTAGGAGCGATTTGTCTGACGGTGTATGTGATGATTTCGGGAATTCATGGTTCTGCGTGGACAGCGGTTATTAAGGATTTTATGATGGTTGGTATTATTGGATTTTTAGGAGTGTATCTACCCCTTCATTATTATGGAAGCTATCATGATATGTTTCAAGCCATTTACAGTGCAAAGCCTGAGCTTTTAAAGCTACCAGATGAAGGCTATAGCGTGTCTTGGTTTATTTCAACCGTTATTTTACTTGTGCTTGGTTTTTACATGTGGCCACAAGTATTTAGTTCAACATATACAGCAAAGAGTGGAAAAGTCTTTCGTAGAAATGCGATTATTAGTCCGCTTTATACACTGATGCTTCTTTTTGTCTTTTTTGTAGGATATGCAGCTGTTTTAAAAGTTCCGGGCTTGCAGGGGGGAGACGTTGATTTAGCTTTATTAAGCTTATCGATTCAGACGTTTGATCCATGGTTCATTGGAATCATCGGAGGTGCAGGGCTACTAACAGCGCTTGTGCCTGGCTCAATGATTTTGCTCAGCGCTTCAACGCTATTATCAAAAAATGTTTATAAAGTATTCGTTCCGTCTGCCCCTGACGAGAGAGTTGTTAAATTAGCTAAAACGCTTGTTCCTTTTATTGCTCTTATTTCGGTTTATTTTACGCTAAATGAAGGAACAACTCTCGCCACAATCTCACTTATGGGCTATAACATTATGACACAGCTTTTTCCAAGTTTGATTTTTAGTTTGAGAAAACGCAACTTTGTAACAAAGCAAGGAGCAGCAACAGGTATTATTGTTGGACTTGTTACTGTAACTTACATCACGCTAAGTGGAACAACGATTGCGACATTGTTCCCCAACATACCTCAGGGAGTAAAAGATTTAAATATTGGATTTATTGCATTATTTATTAACATAATTGTAACGATTCTTGTAAGTTTAATGACGAAAAAGATAAATGAAAAGCAAAACAACATATAATATATCCTTAATTCCTTCATTGTAAAATGGAGGGATTTTTTATAAACAAAACTTACTTAATCTTGTAAGTACGAACTTATTAAAGAAAAGGATGTACATTACTTTCTAGGCATTTCAAGAGAAGATAAAGCTCTGTTAAAAGAGGATCCAACAATGCTTTATATTAAGCTGAACGGAAAAATCTTTTTTCAAAAAGAAGCTCTTAAGCAGTGAGTCAAAACGTTAGAGAATCTATCTTTTAACAATCCAGTACTCATAAAAGAAAACGGTCTGAAATTAATTTCAGACCGTCTTTTATTTAAGCTTCAACACGTGTGAAAAATTTTGGCAAATAATCTTTATGCGCTTCTAGCATTTCATCTAAAATGACTTTAGCCATTTTATCAGATGGTACAAGCGGGTTAATTGTTAAGGCAAGAAGAGCCTTATCATAGCTTCCTGTTACAGCAGCTTCTGCTGCAACGCGTTCAAATGATTTAATTTGGCTAACAAGTCCTTGAGCAGCAACAGGAATTTCACCGTTCACAACAGGACGAGGCCCTTCTTTTGTAATAACGCAGCTTACTTCAACAGCAGATTCTGCTGGGATAAACGGAATTGCTCCGTTATTGATTGTGTTAACAGGTTGAATATCTCGCTTATCGTTATAAATAGAAGAAATTAAGCGAACAGCTGCATCGCTATAGTAAGCACCACCACGTTCTTCTAACTGAGGTGGTTTTACTGCTAGATTTTCATCTTTGTACAGTTCAAACAGTTCAGTTTCTAGCTTTTTCACAACTTCCGCACGCGTTGTGCCTTCTTCAAAGTTTTTAAGCTCTTTTTGCAGCGTTTGTTCTTTTTTGTAGTAGTACAGGTGGTATGGGCATGTGAGCGCATTTAAAGCTTTTAGGAACCCAGGCTCCCATTCTTGTCCTTCAATGTTTTTCACAAAGCTACTGTTTTCAGGATCTGATAGCTTTTCAATTACTTTTTCTTTTACGCTAACTCCGTCTAAATAAACGTCTAGTCCATATACCATATGATTTAAACCAGCAAAATCAATAGAGATGCGAGAATGATCAACGTCTAGTAATTTAGCAATCCCCATTTCCATTCCGATTGGTACATTGCACAAGCCAACAATTTTTTTATGGTTGCTATAGCGAAGAACAGCTTCAGTTACCATACCAGCTGGGTTTGTAAAGTTAATGAGCCAAGCGTTTGGACATAATTCTTCAATATCATTCACGATGTCTAAAATAACAGGAATTGTGCGTAGGCCTTTGAAAAGTCCACCTGGCCCGTTCGTTTCTTGTCCTAATACGCCATGTTTTAATGGAATGCGCTCATCTTTTGCACGAGCATCAAGAAGACCAACGCGAAGCTGTGTTGTAACAAAGTCAGCATCTTTTAATGCTTCTCTACGGTCTAGAGTTAAATGAACTTCAATATCTAATCCAGCTTTTGCAATCATGCGTTTTGCGAGATTGCCAACAATCTCTAGTTTTTCTTTTCCTTCTTCTATATCAACAAGCCAAAGCTCTCTTAGCGGCAATTCATGATAATGTTTAATAAAACCTTCTACTAATTCAGGTGTATAGCTTGAGCCTCCACCAATAGTTACAATTTTAATTCCTTTTGACATTATGAAAACCTCCAATAACTAAAGTTGATTTCATAATTAATTGTAATCGCTTTACTAAAAGAGAGTAAATAGAGGGAGGGTGTTTAGATTTTTATGCCATGAAAAGGCATTTGTTACATTTCCGAAACACCATGTTTCATGCTATTCTTAAAAGGAAAGGGGGGAGAAAATGTTTTCAAGTGAAATGATTTCTTCATTTAATGAACTTGAAACTGCTTTATATAACTACATTTGTAAAAACGGGGAAAAGGTCGTATATATGCGAATTCGCGATCTTGCTAATGAGACGCATGTTTCAACATCCACTATTTTACGATTTTGTCGGAAAATAAACTGTGAAGGTTTTTCGGAGTTTAAAGTGAAATTGAAGCTTCATTTAAATCAATCTCAGGAAGTTAAAGTAAAAAGCAGTCAATATGCCCTCTCTGAATTTGTAGAAAGAATTGAGAGTTTTCAAGAAGGAATAAAGAGAGCCGTCGATCTTATTACAAGTTGTGATAACGTTATTTTTATTGGAACAGGGAGCTCGGGTATTCTAGCTGAATATGGCGCTCGGTATTTTTCGAGTATTGGAAAGTTATCTATGTATGTAAAAGATCCTTATATGCCTATTCAGGCAAATTTTTTACATAATAGTACAACAATAGCTCTGTCTGTATCAGGAGAAACTAGCTTTACTGTGTCCCACATTCATCAGTTGAAAGAGAGCGGAAGTCATATTGTGAGTATTACGAATAACAAACATTGCACAATGAGCAAGATGGCTGATGTGAATATTTCTTATTATGTAAACGAAGAATGGATAAATGGGGCAAATATTACAACACAAATGCCTGTTGTCTATCTTTTAGAGGAGATGGCGCGTGAGGTACACCGTGTTTCAACAAGAGCAGAAAATTAGAAGCTTTTTCTTTCAATTGTGTACGGTTGAGCAAATTGAACGTTGTCTCAATGGAAAAGGTCATTTACAATAAAAGAAATCAATTATTTTGGGGAGGTAGTATTTACATGGAAAGCAAGAAGTTTACTGGTTATGTTGGTACATATACAAAAAGGGGAAGTAAAGGAATCTATTCCTTCACACTTGATGTGGAAAATGGAACGCTTTCTTCTGTGAAGGAAGCGGCACATGTGGATAATCCTACATATTTAACATTGAGTAAAGATGAGAAATATTTATACTCTGTAGCAAAAGTAGGTGAAGAAGGTGGACTTGCTTCATATGCTATTGGCGAAGGAGAACTGAAAGAACTTAATACAGTAACAGCAGAAGGAGCACCTCCTTGTCATGTAACAACAAATGCTGAAAATACAGAAATTTATACAGCAAACTATCATAAAGGCACAATTGAACTATATGAAGTTAATGAACAAGATGGAACTGTAAATCCTGCACTTGATATTGTTGCGCATGAGGGATCTGGTCCACATGAAAGACAAGAAAAGCCTCATACACACTATGCAGGACGAACACCTGATGAAAAATATGTACTTGCTATTGATCTAGGAAGTGATCAAATTGTAACATACGTAAGAGAAGGTAAAGAACTTAAACAAGTAGCTACACTTTCTACGAGAGCAGGAAGCGGTCCGCGTCACATTGCATTCCATCCGAATGGAAAGTATGCATATGTTATGACAGAAATTAGCTCAGAAGTTATTGTACTTCGCTATGATGAACAAAGTGGTGCATTTACAGAGCTTCAATACATTTCAACTATTCCAGAAGACTTTACGGAGAACAATCAAGGAAGCGCTATCTATTTATCACACGACGGACGATTTGTTTATGCGGGAAATCGTGGTCACAATAGCATTGCTGTATTCAAAGTTCACGGTGATTCAGGATTGCTTACATTTGTGGAACATACGTCAACAGAAGGAGAATGGCCACGTGATTTTGTATTAGATCCAACAGGAGAATTTGTGGTCGCTTCAAACCAAGAATCAGACAATCTTGTTCTGTTTAGAAGAGATGAAGAAACAGGAAGACTTTCCCTTCTGCAAAAAGATGTAACTGTTCCAGAGCCGGTATGTGTGAAATTTGCGACACTTCCACAATAAGAATAAAAAGTAAAAATCGGTTTTGGGATTCCTCCCAAAACCGATTTTATTTGTGTTGGTCATTTAAATAATGATGCCAAATGTCTTCTTCTTCCGCTGATGCTTCACCAATGAGCGTAGAGAAATCAACTTTTTGGCTGAAAAGGTCTTTCAAAAGATTGAACTGCTGAAAAGATCCCGAAAATTTTGTAAGAGAAGAAGAACGAGCAATTTTTTCTAGGTTCACTATTTCTGAACCTCTCACCTCTAAGTCTTTAAGTTGTGGAAGAGTTGCTAATGCTTCGGCATCTTTTACAATACAATCAGAAAAAGTAAGCTGTTTCAGTTTAGTCATCTTCTTCATAAAGTCAAGATGCAGGAAAGATCCTTCTGAAATCTCAAGCGTTTGAAGGTTTGTTAGTTGTTCAAGAACTTCTATTTCTTCTTGTTTTACATTTTGTAAGCTTGAAATAGACAGGTGTTTTAATGTCTTTATTTTTGAGAGCGCATGAAGTTGCTCACCGTTTTCAATAGAAACGAAAAGAGACTGAATGGATAGATGTGAAAGACCGCTGTAATTAAGATGTCCCATCTCTTTTATGTGAAGCGTTTTTAAGGCTGGAAATGAAGCAAGCTGTGATAAATCTCTTAAGGCTGTTGCGCTTACGTTTAATTCTTTTAAATGAGGAAGATGACTGATTGATCTTACATCTTCAACAGGAGTATGTGCTAAAAATAACTTTTTTAACCCGTTCATCCCTACAAGAGGACTTAAATCTTTCACATTATTCCCACTTAAAATAAGCTCTTTCATTTCTGTACAAAGAGAAAGAGGTGAAAGGTCATTTACCTTTGGCCCTCTTAGAAAATAAAGTTGTTTGCTTTTTATAAACTGTTGTGGAGACAAAGACGTTTCATCAACAATTTCTCTCCATGATGAGTTAAGCGAATTATACCACTTTTCTAGCTCATTTGGTGATGTAGAAGCAAACTGAGGACGAAGTACAGGGAGACTCATATCAGACAGCTCATCAAAAAAATGATCGCCACCGCTTTCTCCATATGACCAGGATACCGTGTCTTCTTCATCATATATCGTATAATTTCCGCTTTGAATGGTTTTTAACATAAAGCGAAGAAAGTCATTAAGGCTTTGGGCAATAACATATTTTGTTTCTTCATCTCGTCCAAAATTAATAATTTGGCCCTTCATTCCTTGCACATCAGGTGAGAGGTCAACTCCCATATTATTGCCACCGAAATCTTTGCTAATAGGGATCCATTTAGAATTTGTATATAGTTCTTCTATCCAGCCAGTTGGCACAGAGTAAGAATCAATTTCTTCATTTAAATCAGTCCCTATACTTTTCCATACCCTCCATTCTTCTAGAAGCTCATCTAATGAAAGAAAAGGCAGACCAAAGAAAAGACCTGGCCCATTTTCTCTTTCTCCATCACTATAAAGGTATAGTTGTCGAAGTTCGTTTGGAAACGTAACTCCAATTTCTTTTTCTACTTCTTTTATCTTTTCCTCTGAGGCAGGAGGATTAAGAAAGGAAGAAAATAAAGGGGTCATTTCTTGTTCGAGATCCTTCATAAGAGCATTCATACCGGTTTCTCCTTTATCTTTTTCTTTTCATCATACAATAAATAATCATTTCCATAAATAGTGAAAAGGTGGTGGATAGTGGTAGAAGAATAGCTGATAACTACATTTTTAAAATAAGTCGTTTCCAATATGAAGGGTTTTGTTGTATAATGGATAGCGTTGGCTTGCAACCAAATCTACAATTGAACAGGATGTTTTAACTATGGAAAACAAACAATATAGAGTATTGCTTTATTATCAGTACGTAAAAATCGAAAATCCAGAAGAGTTTACGGCTGAGCATTTAGCGTTTTGTAAAGAACTTGGGCTACTAGGTCGTATTCTAGTTGCTGATGAAGGTATTAATGGAACTGTTTCTGGAACAGTCGAACAGACTGAACAATATATGAAAAAAATGCATGCGGACCCACGTTTCGCAGACATGGTCTTCAAAATTGATGAAGAAGATGAGCATGCATTCCAAAAAATGCACGTTCGTTATCGTCCGGAGCTTGTAAATCTTCAGCTTGACGAAGATATTAACCCACATGAATTAACAGGAAAATATCTTGAGCCAAAAGAATTTTATGAGCAAATGCAAGATGATAATACGCTTGTTATTGATGCGCGTAATGACTATGAATATGATGTTGGTCACTTCAGAGGAGCGATTCGTCCGGATATTCGCACGTTCCGCGAGCTTCCTGAGTGGATCAAAGAAAATAAAGAAATGCTTGACGGTAAAAAAATCTTAACGTATTGCACAGGCGGAATTCGCTGTGAGAAATTCTCAGGCTGGCTTGTACGTGAAGGATTTGAAGATGTTTCTCAACTTCATGGTGGAATCGTAACGTACGGTAAAGACCCTGAAGTGAAAGGGCAACTTTGGGATGGACAATGCTACGTATTTGATAAGCGTCTAACAGTTCCTGTTAACAGAGTAGAACACGTTGTTGTTGGGAAAGACTACTTTTCAGGCGAGTCTTGTGAGCGCTATGTAAATTGTGCAAACCCAGAATGCAACAAGCAAATTATCTGTTCAGAAGAAAATGAACATAAATATATGCGCGGCTGCACGCACGAATGTCGTGTGACACCAAGAAACTTATATGTAAAAGAGCACGATCTTTCAGAAGAAGAAATTCAAGAAAGATTAGCTGTTATTGAACGTGAAGAAGCAGCAGCGAAATAAAAAATCCTCCTTTTTAGGAGGATTTTTTTATACACATTTAAGTAAGCTATAGCGCTGTGTTAAGACGTCTAAACGATGTTTAACAAGCATATGAAGTTCAGCTTTGTACACAGTACTTAGGGCTTTTTTGACGTTCATTTTTATAATAAAGGCATTAATTTGGTCTTTTACATAGTTCTTTACTTGATTTTCGTAGAATAAATGTTTTGAACGAAGTTTTTGTTCTACGTCGCGTACTAAGGAGAAAGAAAATTGAACAAGTTCATAGTCAGGTTGAAGCATGAAATCTTGGATTCTCATAAGATAGCCTCCTTATTTACATTGTTGTAATAAAGTTTACAAAAGATCAATAGAGAAGTCACTCAAAAGTTGTCGAAAATAAAATAATAAAAAATCACTCTTTATATGTATGATAAAAAAGGAAAGAGGTGTACAAAAGAGGTAAATAAATTCTATACCTGTATTTTGAGGTGGGGAAACAACAAAGCGTACTTTCTATCATATATAGAAAATACGCTTTGTTTACTGACCGTAAAATACAGTATACGCTCCAAAAAGGGCAACTAAAATGATTACGGCACTAAAAAAGAAGCTCACGTTAAGTTTCTTTTTCACTATTTCCATTTTGAAGAAGGAGTTTCTAGACGCTCTTCTTGTCCGTTCTTTCCATAAATCTTTTTACGCACACTGCACTCTGTCACTTTATAATAAGGTTTAGAATTATCTTATATTATCCAATTTTATTAAAATGAGGTATTCCATCCAAGTTAAAAAAGTAGGAATTTAAAAATGTAAGCGTAGGAATAAAGTAACGTTTCATGAAAATGAAAGTGTAGAAAAGGTTTTTTTTACCGTATTTAGGGAATAAGAAAAAGAGAAAAAATTCGTTATTAGAGGGAAGTTAACAATCTAAAGCAGATTGTTTGCTCACCTATCATCCTTTTGAAATAATAAGAAGAAATAAAAGATAAAGGAGTTTGATACATATGAAAGTATTACTTATCGGCGCTAACGGAGGAGTTGGACAACATATCGTACCACTTCTTCAAAACAGTAAAGAGCATAGCATACGTGCAATGGTACGCAAAGAAGAACAAGCTGAAAAATTAAGAGATAATGGCGTTGAAGCTGTTGTGGCAAGTCTAGAAGGCACAGTAGATGAGATTGTAGAAGCAGGAAAAGATTGCGATGCATTTATCTTCTCAGCAGGTTCAGGTGGAAGTACAGGAGAGGATAAAACTCTTCTAGTAGATTTAGACGGCGCGGGAAAATCTATAGAAGCAGCTGAAAAGCTTGGAATCGAACGTTTTGTGATGGTAAGTGCTCTTCAAGCCCATCATCGTGAAAATTGGAACGGAAACTTACTCCCATACTATGTTGCGAAGCATTATGCAGATAAAGTATTAGAAAGCAGTTCACTGAACTATACAATTGTTCGTCCAGGAGGCCTTCTAAATGATGCTGGAACAGGTAAAGTTAAAGTTTCGGAAAATCTAGAAAGAGGATCTATTCCACGTGAAGATGTAGCAAAAACAGTTGTAACGGCTCTTACAGAAGAAGCAACGTTTAAGCGCGGATTTGATTTAATTTCTGGAGAGCAAGACATTTCAGAAGCACTACGTTCTTTATAAGTAAAAAGGCTAAGAAAGAGAGAAGGAGGTGTCCTTCTCTCTTTTTTTTTTTGAAAAATAAGCAAAAAAAGAATAGATCGAACGGACTATGTAAAAATCTATTTACATCCTTTTATAGAAAAAGAATAATGTTAAGGGAAATAATAACTATAAACCCCATTATAGCAATAAATGTTCGTAATTTTCTATATTAGTAAAAAGGAGAGGTATATCCTTCTTTTGGGTATTTTACACTATAAAAAATGGTTTTTATATAGGTTATAAAAGGAAGTAATATATGAAAAATAAGTAAATTTGCTTACATGATTTACCTTGACCAGCCCCCAATTGTTACTTATTATGGAAAAAGAAGTTTTTAAGAGCTCTTATTCAGCGCTGATACATAAAAGAGTGAAAAGAATTAAAAAATACATATGGCAATTTCAGGTGAGGAATTGTGCTTTAAGTAACAGGAGGAGAACGTGGGATGTGGAAAAAATTAAGTGTTGTAGGAATGAGTTTGGCACTAGCTTTAAGTTTAGCTGCATGTGGATCTGATTCAAGTTCGAAAGAAGAAGGATCTTCGTCTAAGAGTGATGTTATTGAAGCAACAATTAAAGATGCGGCATATGTAATTTCAAGTGAGGACGATGGTCAATCCGTAGACTCTGAAACAGGTCTTCTTGAGGTCGATGTGAAAGTTAAAAACAAGACAAATTCCTCAATCATGCTTGATTCATATGATGGAGTTAAGCTTTATGATGGGGACGAGCAAATAGAACCTGAAAGCGTATATGATACAGAAGTAGGCTTAGATGATGATAATAGCGGCACTATTGGCGGCAAAAAAGTTAAGAATGTAAAGTACTACTTTAACGTTGAGAAAGATAAAAGCTATGAAGTTGGTTTAAAACCAACAACAAAAGACGCTGGAAATGAAGCTGAAGAAGTGATGCTTAAGCTAGATACAAAGAAATATGATGATAGTTTTGAGTCGCTTCAAGATCCTGCAAAAGCTGTTGAAGCATATGTGAAAACTCTTTACTTTGGTGAAGAAGATAAAAACTATGACAAACTAGTTTCAGCAGATAAAGAGAAAATAGAAGAACAAGCAAAAGAAGTATTTGTTGATAGAATGAGCACAGCAACTAGTGGGACAAGTGTAGATGACTCAGAAATGAATAAGATGTATGACACTTATAAAGCAACGCTTGCAGAAAAGGCAAAACTAGAACCAAAAGTTGTAGCAAGAGGAAAGGATAAAGCAGAAGTAAAATTAAAGTATTCAAGCGTTTCTCTTTCCGACGTTTATGATGCTCTAGGGGATTATGCTAAGGAGTACATGGAACAAAATGCAACATATGATCGAGAAGCCGCTTATGGATATGCAGTTACAAAATTTGATAAAATTATGGAAGATACAGATGCAAAGAACAGTTCATACGACATGACTATTGACTTAAAACTAAAAGACGGAAAATGGGAAATTGACTCATCTGCCGTAAAAGATTTTAACACAGCATTTGGTGAAGGACTGCTTTAATAAGGAGAGTAAAAATGAAGAAGTGGATACTAACTAGTGTCGCTATAGTCCTTTTACTCATAGTAGGGGCAAGCATTGTGATTCAACAAAACACACAAAGTCCTGAAGAAGCAGTCAAAGAGTTTGAGAAAGCTGTTTCAACAAAAGATACGGATTTATTGAGCGAGCTTATTGTTCCAGATAATGAAAAAGCACAGGTGAATAAAACTTCCCTACAAGCATTCGCAAACTATTTACAATCTAATAGCAGCAGTCTAGAAGCGATTGAAGATAGCCTGGACGATCAGCTTAAGGAAAAAAACTTTACTGAAACGAACTCACAGGTGAGTCTTGTGGAAAACGGCAAAGAGCTGTTGTTTTTTCCAAAGTATAAATTTGAAGTGAAAACAATGGAGCTCGCCATTACGGGAGAACAAGAAGGCGAGAAAGTAACCCTTTACTCTAATGGATTTAAAAAGGGACTTCCGAAAGAGAAAGATTCTCTATACGGTCCATTTCTTCCTGGAGAATATACGTTTAAACTATCGGTGAAAACAGATCTTGCTACATTTATCGGAGATCGTAAAAAAGAGCTGTGGGGAACAGGGAAAACAAGCCTTCTAATTGACTCTGAAAAGATGGCTCAGTCTGATGAAAAAGTGAAAAAAGATTTGGTTTCGGCAGTAGAGCTGTTTAACAAAGATTTTTCACGCTACGAGACATCTGAGTTTCAGCTTTCTGCTTTTTCAAACGCAACGCAAGAATTGAAGAGTGGCGAGTCCAATTATGGAGAAGGATTTGAAGAGATTAAAGATGCTTTAGATGAAATTCAGTCTCAATATGAGGGAGGCGTTGTTGATCTCGATTCCCTTGCTGTTTCGTATTTCGACGGAAAATGGAAAGCAAATGCATCTGCAGCTGTTTCCTATATGAATAAAGTCAAGGTTAGCGGCGGAAAAGAATTTGAAGATTTGTCCTACGGAGCGCTTCGTGACTATCAGTTAGTTTACAGTTCAGAGAAAAAACAGTGGCTGATTGATGGCATGGATGAATATGGTTACGATGATGATGAAGTAGAGAACTGGGAATATACCCAGGAGACAAATCCTCATAATCCTGTCTTCAAATGGACACGTGATGGGAAAAAAGATGAAGGTAGCTATTACTAATATAATAGTAGAAAAAAAGCTCTTATTTTTAAATAAGGGCTTTTTTCTGCATTTTCTTACAATTTTTTACGATTTTTTCATAGCTCCTTAACAATTCGCGTGTAGAATAAGCTGAAAGAAAAGGAGGAGAGAAAATGAAAGGATTTAAAGCTTCCCTAGCTCTTTTTACAGCAGCAAGTGCCTTTATAAGCAGTGCTTCTTTAGTACAAGGTGAAGAAAGGGAATTAACAGTAGACCGAAAAGACGATGCTCTTCAAATTAAAAAAATCGCAAGTTATGATAGTGGATCTGGTGAAGGTGGAACCGAAATATTAGCTTATGATATACATACAAAAAAAGCATTTGTAACAAACAGTGCGAAAAAATCTATTGATATCGTTGATTTTTCAACATTAAACAAGAATGAAGACCTCACTTTAAAGCCTTCTGCAAGCATTTCTTTAAAACAATTAGGGATTGAGAATGCAGATGGAATTACAAGTGTTGCAACACACCCGAAAGCGAACTTTATAGCTGCTGCCGTTCCGAGCAGTCCAAAGCAGGAAAATGGTTATGTTGTATTGCTTGATAAAGAAGGAAAGCTTTTAACCAAGATTGAGGTAGGGGCTTTACCTGACAACGTTGTTTTTACTCCGGATGGAGAGACTCTTCTCACTGCAAATGAAGGCGAGCCAAGCAGTGACTACAAGCAAAATCCAGAAGGTTCTGTTTCCATTATTAATGTAAAAGAAATCAATAATCTTAAAAAGGAAGAAATCGGGAAAGCCGACATTAAGGCGATAAACGTCTCTTTTCAAGATGTACCAATTCGGGGAGAAGTGAGAAAAAATTCAAAAGGCACTTTGATGAAACAGCTTGAACCCGAGTATATTACAGTTGATGAGGAAAGTGAGTATGCATATGTATCTCTTCAAGAAAATAACGCGATTGCAAAGTTGAACTTGAAAACGCAGAAGTTTGACGAGATTGTAGGATTAGGAGTGAAAGATCATTCTCTCAAAGAAAATGCCCTTGATGGAATGAATAATGGGAAAATTAATATTGAACCCCTGCCTGTTTTAGGAATGTACCAACCAGATGCGCTTGATTATTTCCAAAAAGGCAACAAAGGGTATATCGTAACTCCGAATGAAGGAGATGCCCGCGACTATGAGGCTTATGGAGAAGAGAAAACCATCAAGGAACTTCTTAAGAGCGGCGAGAAAATCGAACTGAATGCCAAACACTATAAAGGTTTTACTCAAGAAGAAATAAATCAAATAGTCCAAAATGGGCTTTTCAATGAGAAAAAGCTTGGAGATTTAAAAGTAAGCATTGAAGAAGGGAAAAATAAAGACGGCGTCTATGAGTCTCTGTATTCTTTTGGAGGGCGTTCTTTTTCCATTTGGGATGCTGAAACATTAGAAAAAGTATATGATAGCGGCTCACAGTTTGAAGATATTACGGCTAGGGTTTATCCTGAAACTTTTAATTCCTCAAATGATAAGGTAAAACTAGATAATAGAAGTGATGATAAAGGGCCAGAGCCAGAAGCTGCAGAAGTAGGGGAAATTGGTGGCCAAACGTATGCTTTCATTGGCCTTGAACGGATGGGAGGCGTGATGGTTTATAATATCTCAAATCCTACAGAAGCACACTATACAACGTACTTTTCAAGTCGCGATATGTCAGAAGATGTGAAAGAAGATTCCGCGCCTGAAGGGATAACGTTTATCGATCAAAAGGACAGTCCAACAAAGACGCCGCTTTTAATCGTTTCTAATGAAGTATCAGGAACTGTTGCTCTGTATGAAATAGAAGGGAAAGCTAAAGAATTTAAAGATGTTCCAAAAACTCATTGGGCATATACATATATTCAAGAACTTGTAGAAAAAGGTATTGTAGATGGAAAAGAAGATGGTACATTCTCTCCTCAAGAAGACGTAACACGGGCTCAGTTTGCTAAAATAGTAAAAAGAGCGTTAAATGTCCCATCTGTTTCTCATTCTGCTCCTTTTAAAGATGTTCCCGAGTGGGTAAATGACGATGTTAATGCACTGTATGAAGCAGGAATTATCCAAGGCAAAACAAAAGAAGTTTTTGCCCCTGAACAATCTATTACCCGTCAGCAAATGGCTCTCGTGATTATGAGAGCATATGAATGGAAAAAAGGAAAGCTTTCTCATGTTAAACAAGCGCCGTTTAAAGACAGAGAAACGATTTCAGAAGAGGCGCAGGAGAAAATTGATGCTCTTTATACATTAGGAGTTATGAGCGGGAAGAACAGCGGTAATTTCTCACCATATGAATCGTCTTCACGGGCTCAAGCTGTAAAAGTACTCTCAAAACTCTTATCTTCTCTAGAATAAAAGAGCAAGCCTTTATAGTAGGCTTGCTTTTTTGTTATTTTACATCTTGGACTTCTTTTGAAACGTTTTTCATTGGTTTTGGTTTCTTTACGTTTGGTGTAACGCGATCGATTTTAGCAATATCATAAACACCTGCTCCAACGATCTCTGCTACATCTTGAAGTTTTTCTTTACTAATTTTGTCAATCGTATCATCTGGGGTATGATACCAGGGTTCTGTTGGCTCATGAATAAATAATGCAGATGGTATACCAACTTCAGCGAAAGGAACATGATCGCTTCGGTCTCCTTGGCCATATGGAGTTCGTTCTCCATTCAATCGTTCACTAGCATCGCCTGCAATATCTGTTACTGTGTTAGGCTGCCCACTTACGGTATTCATCACAAGATCGCCTGCATCTTTGCTTCCAACCATATCAAGCTGGAACATTGCGCGCGTTCTAAAAATATCGTTTTGTCCAAGCGAATCTACGTATTTTGTAGAGCCGATAAGACCGTTTTCTTCTGCTCCAAATGTTACAAAACGAAGTTCAGTATCTGTTTTAGCTTTTGCCATTACTCTAGCTAACTCTAGTGTTACAGCAACACCTGATGCATCATCATTTGCTCCTGGTGCTCCTTCAACAGAGTCATGGTGGGCCCCAACAAAGACAATTTCACCTGTATCTTTTTTCTGCTTTGAAGCTTTTTTCGTTGCAATTACATTATGGGAAGTTCGTGTTTCTAATTTGGAACCTTCAACCGCGACTTCAGCATTTAAAGTTTCTCCGTCTTGAAGCTTTTTAGCAAGTTTTTCACCAACATCTTTTGGTAAAGAAAGAGCAGGAACATAAGCATCATTAGCTCCACCGAGCGTTCCATTTAACTCACCGTCTTCATTGTTATAAATGATTACCGCTTCCGCTCCTTTTTTGGCTGCATTTAGTACTTTCTCAGCGAAAGAGATGTTTCCACGTTCAATTAAGGCAATTTTTCCAGTCAAATCAAGGTCTTTTACATCGTCTTCAGTACCTAATCCAACGTACTGAAGCTCACCTGTTGCTTGTCCATTCCCCGTATATGTTAAAGCTTGAGGAGTGTACTTGGTATTGTCGTCCTTAATGTCTAATGAGAGAGTTGTTGGTGGAACATATGCTTCAAAAGTAAACGGCTGAATTTGAACATTATATCCATACGAAGAGAATTTCTGCTGTATGTATTGAACAGCATTGTATTCAGCAGGAGTGCCTGCTACTCTTGGTTGTGAAGACAAACGGGAAATATGGCTGTATATGTTATTAACATTAACACTTTGAACGATTTTTTGATCTTCTTTTGTAAGTACGGATGTTTCAACTTGTGAAGCTGCAAACGAAGAGGATGGGATTCCAAAAGTACTTGTTGCTAGTCCTGCTACAAGTGCGACAGAAAGTAGTGGCTTTCGAAAAGGATATCGTTTCATAAAAAAACCTCCTATTTTTTACTATTTTCATTATTAATGTTATAATATTTTAAAAATTTAGTTAAGTTAGAAAAGTACTAGTTGTAAATAATTTGTAGTGAATATAGTAAAATAGAAACGTAGGGATAATTTATCACATTAGTAAATACTAGGATTAGTATTCAAAGGTTAAGACAAGAAAGGAAATACAGGAAAAAGATTGAATTATAGCCATTAAAAATATGTGGTTTATTTTCAATAAATAAAGGAAAATGAGTATAGTAAAAGAATGATAGGGATTAAATGGAATGGAAATTAAAGAATATAGGTCTATTTCTACAATACTTTTATCCTATTTGTTATTAAACCTAGAATATTTTAGCCGATGTAAAAAAGAGAGGTAGAGTTTATGGAGGTGTACAGCGGTGGGAAACAGAATTACGTTAGATTATAATGCTCAAAGCTTACGATTTTTATTAGAAATGATTTGTGAAAAGAAAAACCAGTTTACTCACCAAGATCTCGTTTATTGGTGTGATAAATTTGTCATTAAATATTATAAATATGAAGAGCACTCATACATAGAAGATTTACGAGATCAGAAAATAAAAGAAGAAGCAACAGCTTTTCAAGTTGCACAAAATATAGGATGGCAATGGTACGTACATATTGCTCAACACTATACACCGCTTGAAGTTGTTCAAGCAGACTTAAATACTGTTCAACTGCCTCTTGAACTTTTTCAAAGTTGGTATGAACAGATGAATCTTTCACGAAATTGGGAAGAAGTTTTTGAAGCGCGTTACGAAGAGAAGCAAAAGGAAGAAACGACCCTTTCAAGAATTAAAACATATGGAAGACGTAGAAAGAGAGATATTTACAAAGAAATAGAAGAAGGAAAAGTAGAAGGCCAGTTTTATTAGGTCTTCTGCTTTTTTTCTGTAATGATTTTGTTAGTTTTCAACATTTCGTGGGGAAAACCGTTAGTTCTTATATAAAAGAGAGAATTATATCTTATTTCATCAAATATTGTCAAACGATTTATAGTTTGGGTACGTTTGTAAAGAGAAGATAGCGGGGAATACATTTATATCATAAAGTGACGTGCTAGAAGAAACGTTCATAAAGGGAGGGAGACAAATGAAATACAAAGTAAAACATTGGTTAAGACTAACAACGGACGAACGCTACCTTTTACTTTTGGCAACTTCTATGATACAAAAAGAAAAACGTTAATAAAATAGAGGATAAGTCCGCTGCTAGTCTTCATAATGAAGGGAGCAGCTTTTTTGTGAGGAAAACTTGATATAATGAAAGAATAAGAGCGCGAAAAAAGGAGAGATGAGGATGAAACTTGATACTGTATTTTTATGTTCTCCAAGCAAGACAGTAAGTGAAGATGCTTATGTTATAAATGAAAAACAAAACATTTATGGGGTCTTTGACGGAGCAACACCTGTCACTCCTTTTCAAAATAGCAAAGGACAAAATGGAGCATATCTAGCTTCTCATTGTTTTCAAGCCTATTTTACTGAAGAAGTGAGACAAGAGGAAAGTTTGTTAGAATCCGTTGTTAAAGCAAATAAAAAGTTGTTAGAGATGATGAAAAGTCATCATATTTCAGTTCATAAAAAAGAAGAACTTTGGTCAACATGCGTAGCCTTAATCAAATTGGAAAAGGAGAAAATTCAGTTTGCACAGCTTGGTGATTCGATGATTGTAATGGAAAATAAAGAAGGCAAAGTTACTGTTCTCACGAAAGATACGGTAAAAGGGATAGGATCCCGTGCAAAACAAAAAAGAGAAATGGAGCGTTTAAGAGGAAAAGAGAAACACGATGAAGATTTTTACAAAAAAAACCTTCTATATTCTTTACGCTATAACCGAACACTAGCGAACACCCCCAATGGCTATTCTGTTGCAAATGGAAAAGAAGAAGTAAGAAAGTATATTCAGTATGGAGCGATTCAAAAAAATGAGGTTAGCTGCTTATTACTCGTAAGCGACGGATTTTTTCATCCATCAGAAAGTTTAGAAACTACATATCAACATATTCGTTCAGGAGGATTAGAACGGTATGCACACAAGTTGGCGAAGTTAGAGTGTGAAAATAATCTGCACTCAGATGATAAGACAGGTATCTTGCTTCAGTTTTAAGAGAGGTAGGGGGAGGAACAATGGCTCGACATGCAATTGTAACAGGGTCTTCAAGCGGATTTGGATATGCGATTTGTTTAAGGCTTGCACAAGAAGGGTTCTATGTATATGCAACAATGAGGAATATTGCAAAAGGAAAAGACTTGATCGAGGAAGCTGAACAGCTCCACCTTAAGCAATATATTACCGTAAAAGAACTTGATGTAACGAGTGAAGCGTCACTTGCAGCTTTTCGCGAAGAACTAGCACAAATAGATGGAGTAGATGTGCTTGTTAATAATGCAGGATATGCAGGAGGCGGATTTGTTGAAGACTGCGAGTTAGCCGACTTTAAACAACAGTTTGATACAAATGTATTTGGAGCCATCGCTCTTACAAATCTTGTTTTACCAATTATGCGACAAAATCGAAAAGGCACTATTATTAATATTAGTAGCATAAGTGGAAAAATAGGATTTCCGGGCCTTTCTCCTTATTCCTCTTCGAAGTTTGCGCTTGAAGGATTTAGTGAAAGTTTGCGCCTTGAAATGAAACCATTTGGTGTTTATGTGGTGCTAATAGAGCCAGGATCGTACAATACAAACATATGGACAAAAGGAAAAAGGGTAGCAAAAAGAGAAAAGTCCGCATACTTGACGCAAATGGAAAAAATTGAAAAACACATTGAAGGCGGAAAAGATCGTTTAGGAGATCGGGGCGAAATAGCTGATCTAGTAGCGAAAATTGCTCATCATCGCTCTCCATCGCTTCGCTATGCTATTGGCAAAGGAGTAAAGATGAGCCTTTTTGTGAAAACAATACTTCCTTGGAAGTGGTGGGAAAAGATTATATTAAAGCAGTTAAAATGAGTCTTTTTATAAAGAAGCACTCATTTTTTTTGAAAAAGTATTGTCCGAAGTGATGATAATGATTATAATTATCAATGAGAATAAAAATCAATCACAAATTTAAACGTATATATAAAAATAATAACGTGTTAATAGAAAACTTTAGAATGGAAGAAGAGGTGGAACGGGATATGTCTATTATGGAAACGAAAGAGCTGTCTATTTCTTACGGAGATCGTAAAATTGTAAGCGACTTAACAGTGGAAATCCCTAAAGGAAAAATCACCACAATTATTGGACCGAACGGATGCGGGAAATCTACGATTTTAAAAACAATGTCACGTATTTTAAAACCAACGTCAGGGGATATTTACTTAGATGGTAAAGCTATTCAAAAGCAATCGACAAAGGAGATTGCGAAAAAGATGGCAATTCTACCTCAAATTCCAGAATCTCCAGGTGGATTAACAGTAGCTGAACTTGTTTCATATGGACGTTTTCCACACCAAAAAGGATTCGGAAAACTGAAGGAAAGCGATAAAAATATTATTTATTGGGCTCTTGAAGTAACAGGGATGTTAGAGTTTAAAGACCGCCCCCTTGAAGCTTTATCAGGCGGTCAACGTCAGCGTGTTTGGATTGCTATGGTTCTTGCGCAAGAAACGGATTTACTATTGCTTGATGAGCCAACTACTTATTTAGACTTAGCACATCAATTAGAGATTTTACAGCTTCTTCAAACACTTAATCAACAGGAAAACAGAACAATTGCGATGGTTATTCATGATCTTAACCATGCAGCTCGATTTGCTGATTATATGATTGCTGTCAACAGTGGAGAAGTTGTATGTAAAGGAACACCTGAGGAAGTAATGACACCTGAAGTATTAGGGAAGGTTTTTGGGATTGATGCCGAGATTGTGCGTGATCCAAGAACAAACAAGCCTGTATGCTTAACATATGACCTGATGCCAGCAATTGGTGCTACAACACCTGCTGCAGTATAAAAAAAGGCGGATTCTATCCGCCTTTTTTTCATGTTGAGAAGATATAAAAGTTAGCGATGTTCTTCTTGAAGTTCCAATAAGATATTGAGCTGCTCTTCCAATCGGTTTGTTTTTGGATTATGAGGTCCGTAGAACTGCTGATAAAATTCTAACTGTTGTCGCGTTGAATTAATTAAAATCTCTAGCTCATCTATTCGCTCCATAATTATGATACCCCCTCAAATTAATAATATCAATAAAAGGATGATATTAGGATTTGTTACAAAAAATGATAAAAAGGGAATATTTTTATTTTCTTAAAAGCTCTAATAATTAGTCTTAAAGTCACCTTGAAAAAGAGAGTTAAGGACTTTTTTCATGATAAATTGTTAAAAATATCTTCTTGATTTTGTTTCTGAATAAAAATCATTTATACTAGGTAGTAATCATCTTTTGGAGATGGTGTTCAAAAGCCACGTTTCTTGAATAAGAGCGTGGCTTTCGCTTGTTTTATAATGAAACTAATGAATTTCTTATATAACTAAAATAACTGTGTTCTGCCTTTTTTCGCTTTTACAATTGGAGTAGACTTGTACTGGACATATTTTCTTTTTCTCTTACTTGATGTTTAAAAGAACAAAGCGTGGGATAGTAAAAGAAAAGAGAATAAAATATTATAGAAAGAAGATGTTTAACATGATGGCCTTACATAGTCGTTCACCTCGAAATGAAGGTGACCTGACGTGAAAGTTGTTCCTTTTCTTATTACAATAGCAGTGGGGATCCTTATATGGTTTATTCCAGAACCTAGTGGGGTAGATCCGAAAGCTTGGCATTTACTAGCTATTTTTGTTGCGACAATTATCGGTTTTATTCTTAAACCATTGCCGATGGGATCGCTTGCTATTTTGAGTTTAGCTGTCGTTGCAGTGACAGGAGTTTTAACAATTGACCAAACGTTAAGCGGATTTGCCAATACAACAATTTGGCTAATTGTGATTGCCTTTTTCATTTCACGCGGCTTTATTAAAACAGGTCTTGGCACACGTATTGCTTACTTGTTTGTGAAACGATTTGGGAAAAAGACGCTTGGCCTGTCGTACTCACTCCTTGTTAGTGATTTATTGCTTGCTCCTGCTATTCCAAGTAATACAGCGCGCGCAGGAGGAATTATTTATCCAATCATTGCAGCTTTGTCGGAGACATTTGGCTCAAGACCAAATGATGGAACAGAGCGTAAAATGGGAGCTTTTCTTTTAAAAGTTGGATTTCAAGGCAACTTAATTACCTCAACAATGTTCCTAACAGCCTTTGCACCTAACCCACTTTCAGCCAAACTTGCGCATGATGTAGCAGGTGTTAACATTACGTGGACAGGTTGGGCCGTTGCGGCATTTGTTCCTGGAATTATTAGTTTGATTGTAATTCCACTGTTAATTTATAAAATTTATCCACCGGAAGTAAAAGAAACCCCAGAAGCTGCTTCTATTGCAGAAGGAAAGCTTGCCGAAATGGGGCCGATGAAGAAGGAAGAAAAGTTTATGATCGGTGTTTTCTTTCTTGTTCTGATCTTATGGATTTTTGGAGAGTCTTTCAATATTGCGTCAACAACAACAGCTCTTATCGGTTTATCTGTTTTATTACTCACAGGCGTATTATCTTGGGACGACATTAAAAATGAGAAAGCAGCATGGGACACACTTGTTTGGTTTGCGGCTCTTGTAACGCTTGCAACCTATTTAAATGAGCTTGGCCTTATTCCGTGGTTCAGTGATGCGATGAGTAATGTTGTTAGCGGTTATTCCTGGATCTTAGCGCTTGTTATACTTGCTATTATTTATTATTACTCACACTACTTTTTCGCAAGTGGGACAGCCCATGTTAGTGCGATGTACGCAGCCTTTTTATCAGTTGTTCTCGCTGCAGGGGCTCCAGCAATGCTTGCAGCCTTATTACTTGCATTCATTGCCGGTTTATTTGGAGCAACAACTCACTATGGTGTAGGACCTGCACCTGTATTATTTGGGGCAGGCTATATTCCGCAAAATAAATGGTGGTCAATTGGTTTTATCATTTCAATTGTTCATCTTATCATTTGGGTTATTATTGGTGGTCTATGGTGGAAAATCCTTGGACTATGGTAAGAAAAAGAAGAATAAGCCGCTTGCTACAGCGAGGGGCTTATTCTTCTTTATTTGCATAGATTTGTTCCGTGCTTCTCGAGTATATTTCAATCATATTTCCAAACGGGTCTTTACAATATACCATATAATAAGGTTTGTTCTCTTGAAGTTGCCATGTATTACTTACGCGCTCTCCGCCTGTTTTTACAATCTTGTCCGCTAGTTCATCAACGTTTTTATGAATCACACAAATATGAAAAAAACCAGGCGTCCATGGAGGAGGGGGCGTTCCTTCTGTTTTTGGATGCTTGAATTCAAAAAGTTCAATACCGACTCCATTTATAGCGCTAAGATGAGCATTTCGTTTATGCGTAACTTCAGCACCAAATAAATCTTGTCCTAACGCACCTTTTTCACCAGGTTTTGCTTTCATTGTGTAAGGGCCTGCAATAAGCTCAAAGTCTAATACGTCTTCATACCATGAAATGGCTTTATCTAAATCTGATACAGCTAAACCAATATGTGTAATAGCAACCATAACATTACCTCCTGTTTCTTATCTTGTTGCCTTTTTTTAAGGAGGATAAACACGAGGATTAGATTAAATTAACAGACGCTTGTCCTTCTCAATTTTTCCTTTTAAAAGCTTAAGCTCTTCGCCTTCAGTAAGTAAATCAATAAGAACTCCGTTGAAAATATCATGATTTTGTTTTTTGTAATTAGATTGAAGATAACGTACTCTGTACCATTTTTGATCATGTTCAAAGTACATATAGCGACCATGAGTATAATCTACCCAAAACTTCACTTTCTTTCCATTTAGTAATTTAGGAACATACCCCCATGTTCGTCCTTGATGAGAAAGCGACATAAGCGGTCTAGAGGTATTGATTGCTTCATAATAAAGTTTATGTTTTATATCAAATAGCATCATCTTCTATTTCCTCCTCTAGCTTTTTTAAAATTATAGTAGAGAAAGCGTTCATTTATGTTTGTTTAGGACAACTTTTTCGGTTTAGGAAACAATTTTGAATAGAATTTTTGAAAAACAGCTATACTGATGTTACATCACTAACAGGAGGACAAAAACATGAAGGAACGTTGCAACGTATGTAAATTAGAAAAGAAACCACATAAACAAACAAAAGAAAATCGATATTGTGAAGATTGTTGGGACATTATTAATAAAAAATATGCGGTGGAATCATAAAAACCCTTCGTTATTGAAGGGCTTTTATCGGTTATAAAGAGTTTTCAGATAAGGGAGAGAAGTCTTCCTCTTGTTCTGACACATGGTTCTTTTCAATTGGTGAGCGTTTATGATAACGTCCAAGTACTGCACTCATCATGAAAATAGCAATAAAAGAATAGAGAACATGAACAATTCCGAATACAAATATTGCCCCACAAAGAATCATGAGATCTGTTGTAAACATCGTTTTTCCTGGATTAATACCGTACTTTTTATCAAGATATACACACAGCATGTTAATACCGCCAAGCGATGAGCCGTTTCGGAAGAGGAAAATGAGCCCAATCCCAATAAGAATTCCTGCAAGAGGCGAGGACAGAAGAGGGTGAGGAAGGGAAATAGGAAGCCATTCAGAGAAGAAGTCAGAAAGAAAAGAAAGAAGAGTTACGCTGACAAAGCTTCTAATGGTAAACAGCACACCAATTTGAGTAATAGCCATAAAATAGAACGGCAAGTTAATAATAAAAAATAAGATGCCGAATGAAAGTCCTGTTAAAGGGTGTAAAACCATACCAAGTCCAGCAGTTCCCCCCATTACAAGATGTGAAGAAGTTAACAAGTTAATTCCAAGAGAAACGGCTATGCAGCCAATTATAATGGAGACCCAACGTTTTATGCTTTCCATACTTATACTCCTTTACTTTCTTGATTTACTTCATTAGTATAAGATAGTCAAGAATGGAAGAAAACAACTTTGTTAGATGATGTGACAAAGAAATAGTATTTTTAAAAAGAAAGATATAATTTTCTGAAGATTTTGTTATGTTTCTTGACATATAGTTTAAATATCTTAGAAAAAGGGCATAAAAAGAGATATCTCTATAAGAGAAGACATATTTTATAAAGGAAAGGAGGAGAGAAAAATGAAAAGTTCAACAATAATGAAATGGATTACAGGTGTATGTGAGGCATTGCTTGGTATCCCTTTTTTAGGAGGACTCTTTGTTCTCGCAAACGGTTGGGCTCCACTGCTGTTCATGGGAATTGTTCATTTAATTACCCTTCTTTTATCAGTAAGAGATAATGAAAACAAGTATGGAAGTATTTTTGGAATTATCGCTTCTGTTGTAGCATTAATCCCTGTTGTTGGAATGGTTATGCATATTATAAGTGCTTTAGTTTTATTTGTAGCAGCAATTCGCTCTCGTCGTAAAACTCAAGTTATGTAGAGATCTACATATGAAAGTGAGGAAAGGCAAGCAGAAATGCTTGCCTTTTTTATAGTGGGGAAAAGCGGAAAAACGAGTAAAAAAGGAACAATTTTTGCTTTTTCGACATTTAATGAATAAACTAGCGGTATTTGTCAATGTTAATAAGTGAACAAATTGTGAAAATTATGTGTCTAAAATATGAACTTTTTATTGAAACCTGTTCAATAATATGGTAATTTTAAAAAAAGGAGCTGATTTTCGTGAGATTAAAAAGAGGAAAAGGCCAAACAAACGAAATGACGGAAATGTGTAAACTGATCGCTTCTGGAGAACTTTTTGTTGGGGTGATTGTCTTTGGTTTAAGTTTTATTGCAAGCGATTACAACAAAGATCATATTCTCACAATGCTCGGATTAGGAATTATGGGAGCTGCAATGGCGATGTTTGGATTTGGTTTGTTTCTCGGATTAATGGATGGAATGAAAAACGAAAAAAAATTAGCGGCTGAGTACAAGCTGTCTCCGCTCAAACCAAGCCGCCATACATTAAAAGAGAAAAATCCTGACTGGAAACCATTGCCTTAAGCAATGGTCTTTTTTTTTTAGGAAGAAATTATTTCGGTGGAAATGGCAAGAGAAAAAATTCACAAGATAGCGTGCCTTTAAACAAGAAACTTTCGGTGTGGTTTCACGTATCGTTTAAGCTCAAACGTCAGCTGTTTTCTTATCGTTGTTTCCTCTGCAGCTTTAGCAATGTCCCTAGCGTCCGGGAAAATACCAAACTCGTTAAACCGAACGCGGATATTTCCTTGAAATAAGAGTTTGTCTTCTTCTGTTTTAACTATAGAAGAAACAGCTACTTCCTTTGTTCCTAAAGAGTCAACAATACGGGGATAAACGTCTGTAAGTTTAAATTTAAAAATATACTCCATTGTGATTTCCTCCTTTTTTATAGAAGAAAAGCTCCCTTCTTTTGAAGAGAGCTTTTAAGTTGCCTTTGGCGGCGGTGTCTCCTTGTTCTTTGAACGCAGTTTAATAAAACGAACAAGATTTAAAACAATTGTCTTACAAACCGCATAAACAGGTACAGCTAAAATCATACCGAGGATACCTGCTAAGTTTCCAGCAACAAGTAGCAAAATGATAATTGTAAGAGGGTGTGTGTCAAGCTTCTTCCCAATTACAAGAGGAGAAATGACGTTTCCATCAATTTGCTGAACAATAACTACTACGATGATGACAAAAATCGCTTTGGTTGGAGAATCCAAAAGAGCGACAATAAGAGCGGGAGCAATCCCGATGAACGGTCCTACATATGGGATGATATTTGTAAGTGCTGCAATAATCCCAAGAATAATAGCGTAAGGAAGACCAATAATTAAGTAACCAATAAAGGTTGCAAGCCCAACGAACAAACAAACAATCATTTGTCCTTGAATATATGTTGCAAGTGTTTGGTTTGTATCTTTTAAGATTTTTAATCCTTCACCACGATAGCTTGTCGGAACAAAATTCATCAATGCTTTTGGAAATTTATCGCCATCGCTAAGCATGTAGTACAGAATAAAAGGAACGGTAACAACAGTAAGTGTTACGTTTGTTAATACACTAAAAATAGTTGAAAAACTGTTTGATAAATGTTCAGGAAGTGATGATCCTACATTCAAGACCGTGTTTTGAATTTTTTCAATGGATACATAATCTTGTTCAACTACCCATTTAAATGCTTTTGAATTGGATAACTCATTGATGAATCCTTGCGCTTGGTTTATGTATTTCGGCATATTGTTGACTAGATCATTCACCTGACTTGAAAGAGAAGGGCCAATAAGTGAACTAACTAATGTAATCACACCGATAAATAAAACATAAAGAGCTAAAATGGCAAGCGCTTTTGGAAATTTAAGTTTTTGTAAAAAATGCACGATAGGGCGAAACAAAAAATACAAAAATCCTGAAACAAGAACAGGAAAAAATAAAGTAGATACAAAAATGACGATTGGATTAAAGATAAATGAAATTTTTGTACAAACAAAAATTAAAACAGCAATCATCAGTAATTCAAACGTCCAAAAATGAAGCTTTGATTTAAACAAAATCTTTCCTCCAATCACAAAGAATAAAAGGGACACCTCTTACTACTCGAAAATTTACCATTTTCCATAAATAGCGTCAATATTGAACATGTTTATCGTACAGTAAGAAATTTTACTACTCTCTATTATACCTTTTTTTAGAAGGAAACACAGAAAAACGAAAGAAGAAAAAGATGTTAGAAAAATAAAAATATTGAATATTTTATCATGATGAGTATATAATAAAACAAACCACTAACAATACTCATTTATGTGCAAATTACATGCATGTAGTTGAGTATTTTATTTTGTAAACAACGCAAACAGAAAAGAGGTCAAGCATCTCTTTTCTGTTTTTTTGTGGTTCATATTATTAAAAAAGAGAAGAAAATTCTATTTTCATCTCTTCTCATATATGGTATGATTACAATGTTTTTGTCGGCCCCGACTTTTCAGAAGAGGAAAGTCACTACAACTACAACTGAATATTGATAAAGGAGTGTTAGCATGAACACACTACGTAAACAATGGTTTGGGAATATTCGAGGAGATGTGTTAGCTGGCATTGTTGTAGCTCTTGCTTTGATACCAGAAGCTATTTCCTTCTCAATTATTGCAGGCGTTGATCCTATGGTAGGACTGTATGCATCTTTTACAATGGCAGTCACTATTTCTATTTTTGGCGGAAGACCCGGGATGATTTCCGCTGCCACAGGCGCAATGGCTCTCGTAATGGGAAGTTTAGTTTCTGACCACGGTTTTCAGTATTTATTAGCGGCTACAATTTTAACAGGAGTGCTTCAAATTTTATTTGGCGTTTTGAAACTAGCTCGCTTTATGAAGTTTGTACCGCGCTCAGTTATGATTGGATTTGTAAATGCATTAGCTATACTTATCTTTATGGCTCAACTTCCTCACTTTAAAGGGGAATCTTGGCCAATGTATGCTTTACTTATTGGTTCTTTAGCTATTATTTATCTTTTTCCGCGCGTTACTAAAGCAATTCCGTCTCCGCTTGTCGCAATTATTGTGATTACACTTGTAGCCGTATGGACACATGCAGATGTTCGTACTGTAGGAGACATGGGGACACTTACAAGCTCTCTTCCTGCCTTTTTCATACCAGACATTCCGTTGAATTTTGAAACGTTGAAAATCATTTTTCCTTATTCATTAGCACTTGCACTTGTAGGATTATTAGAATCGCTCTTAACGTCTCAAATTGTTGATGACATGACAGATACGGAGAGCAATAAAAATCAAGAGTGCAAAGGACAAGGTGTTGCAAATATTGTAACAGGATTTTTCGGAGGAATGGCAGGATGTGCGATGATTGGACAGTCTGTTATTAACGTGAAATCTGGTGGGCGCGGACGTTTATCTACGTTTGTTGCCGGGATGTTCCTTATGTTTCTTATTCTCGTATTGAGTAACGTTGTTGTTGAGATTCCGATGGCTGCGCTTGTCGGTGTGATGGTGATGGTATCTATAGGTACATTTGATTGGAGTTCACTAAAAGGAGTGACAAAAGTGCCGCTTACAGATTCAATTGTGATGGTTGTAACAGTCATTTCGGTTGTTGCTACACATAACTTATCAATTGGCGTAATCATAGGTGTAATATTAAGTGCCATCTTTTTCGCTGGGAAAATTTCTAAAGTCCATGTCAAAGAGAATTTTGGTGACAATGGAGAGAAAATCTATCATGTAGAAGGACAGCTTTTCTTCGTTTCGGTTACAGATTTTCAAAAATCGTTCGATTATAAAGAAGAGGTTCAAAATGTAACAATTGATCTAACAAATGCTCATATTTGGGATGACTCAGGAGCAGTGGCCCTTGACAAAGTTGTTCTAAAATTTCATGAGCAAGAAACAGACGTGAAGCTCGTTGGTTTAAATGAAGGAAGCGCAAACCTTCTGAAACGATTAGCTCCACAGCATAAACTATAAAAACTGTAGTTGTAGTTGATAGTTGGGTTGCGGAAAGTGACAAAACTCATAAAAAAGGATCCTTATATAAGGATCCTTTTTTTATCATATTATAAATTTGTCCTCTCATACACTGCAAAGAATGCAAAAATGAGGAGGGACTTTGATGTCATATGAAGATTATCAACATGAGTATTTGTCTGAAGAAGAAAGGTTAAAGATGACACCACAGCTTATAACGCTTGTCGATCCATATGTATATGAAGCACTTCAGTCTCTTGATGAAAAAGATGTTGTTATTGAAACAGCTCGTGGAACTGTCAGAGGAAAAGTGAAGAAAGTAAAGCCTGATCATGTTGTTGTAGAGGAAAAAGGAAAAGACTTTTATGTGCGCATTTGCCAAATCATTTGGATTATGCCTGACTGAAAAGGTCTGCCCTGACTTGTACAGTCAGGGTAGATTTATAATAGCGCTTTCATGCGTATAAATGGCAACTTACAAATTGCCCTGAACGAATTTCTCTTAGTAAAGGTTGTCTAGATTTGCAAGCTTCTTGAGCAAAAGGGCATCTTCTATAAAAAGGGCAACCGTTGGAAGGACATGATGAACTAGGAGGCGCTCCTTTTAAAACAATTCTTTCACGCTTATAAATCGAAGGAACTGTTGACATTAGAGCTTGCGTGTATGGATGGATCGGTTCTTCATATATTTGAGATACGGTTCCTTTTTCTACTATTCTTCCTTTATACATAACTGCCACTTGATCGCTAATGTAATAACTAGCATTTAAATTATCTGAAATAAAAAGATACGTAATTGCTCTTTTCTTTTTTATATGAGAGAGGATATTTAAAACCTGTGACTGTACAGATAAATCGAGTCCAGACAGGGGGTCATCTAAGATTACAAGCTTTGGTTGTAGTACCAATGCACAAGCAATGTTAACAAGCTGCCTCTCCCCGGGAGTTAATCCTTGGATAGGATGATAAGCTATATGAGCTAAGCCCATGCTATTAAGTAGGTGGGAAATAAGGCAATGTCCGTTCGTATTGCTACACATTTCGTGAGTTTCTAAAACTTTCTCTAACATTTTGAAAATGGTAGAGCGTTTGTTCCATTTAAAGCTTGCTTCTTTGTCTACATATTGAATATCCTTTTGCAATTTTTTATCTTTCTTTCGGACGAGTTTTGTAATATCTCTTCCTTCAAATAAGACTTTTCCAGTTGTAGGAACAAGTAGTTTGCCTATAATTCGTCCAAGTGTTGATTTGCCGCAGCCACTTTCACCAATCAAACTGAAGGTTTCTCCTTTCGAAATAGAGAAAGAGATGCCGTCCACTACTCGCAGGACAGAAGTATTATATAGTTTGTTTTTAATATAGTGTTTCTCCATATTATAAATCTCAATAAGTGAGGGGGATGTTTGCATAGGAAATCCTCCTTTTTGAATTTTTGATAAAAAAAGAGATACTGTAGAGAGGTAGGCGTCCTCTTCAGTATCTCCTCCGGTTGACCGGTTGAACTTTAAAGCTATATAAACTGATCGAATTAGTTGGTTTAAAAAGAAGGTACCTCACAATATCTTGATTGTCAAATGTTTATGCTTCTTTATGAAGAAAAAGTATAGTTTATTTTTGTATAGTTTAGTAAAAAAGGTTGACAGATAAATTTTCTTTTCTGTATATTATTATTCAAAGTTATTAAAGTTTATTATTCCGATTGTTTTTGTATGTATTGAATAGATTTTCAGGAGGGATAGGGATGACAAACTTTCAAAATCAACACTTAGACACAAAAGCTATTCATGCAGGGCAAGTTATTGATTCTACTACTTTTGCACGTGCGGTACCTATTTACCAGACATCGTCATTTTCGTTTCAAGATAGTGAGCATGCAGCTAGTTTGTTTGATTTAAGTGAAGAAGGATATGTTTATACGAGAATCATTAATCCAACTACAGATGTTTTTGAAAAAAGGGTGGCAGCTCTTGAGGGAGGCATAGGAGCATTAGGGGTTTCGTCAGGTCAGTCTGCAACCGCTTTTTCCATCTTAAACATTGCTTCTTCCGGGGATGAAATTGTTGCTTCGAGCAGCTTGTACGGTGGAACATATAATTTATTCTCAACGACGCTTTCCAAATTTGGGATTACCGTGAAGTTTGTTAACCCTGAGAATCCGGAGAATTTTAAGAAGGAGCTAACAGAGAAAACGAAGGCTATTTTTGCTGAGTCCGTAGGAAATCCAAAAGGAGATGTACTAGATATAGAGGCAGTAGCTACCATTGCTCACCACCATAAAATTCCTCTGATTGTTGATAATACTGTTCCAAGTCCTTATCTTCTTAGACCGATTGAGTTTGGGGCAGATATTGTAGTTCATTCTGCAACAAAGTTTATAGGAGGTCATGGAACAACGATTGGAGGCATTATTGTTGATAGTGGAAAATTTGACTGGGAAAAGAGTGGGAAGTTTCCAGATTTAACAAATCCTGATCCAAGTTATCATGGTTTAGTATACACGGAGGCTGCCGGTGAAGCGGCTTATATTACAAAAGCTCGTGTTCAGCTTTTAAGAGACTTAGGTTCAGCTCTTTCTCCTTTTAATTCTTTTTTGCTTTTACAAGGTTTAGAGACGTTGCATCTTCGACTGCAAAGACATAGTGAGAACGCTCTTCAAGTTGCTCGTTTTCTTGAAGGTCATGAATTAGTGGACTGGGTCAGCTATCCAGGACTTAGCAGTCATCCGACGAACAAATTAGCTAAAAAGTACCTTCCAAAAGGGCAAGGAGCAATCTTGACGTTCGGCATTAAAGGAGGTCGAAAAGCGGCGACAAAACTTATTGATTCTGTTCAGCTTTTTTCTCATTTAGCCAATATTGGTGATTCAAAGTCACTGATTATTCATCCTGCAAGTACAACACATCAGCAGCTTACAGAAGAAGAACAACAATTATCTGGCGTCACTCCAGAACTTATCCGTCTTTCAGTTGGAACAGAATTTATCGATGATATTTTAAAAGATTTAGATGATGCACTTAGATCAAGTCAATCCTAGCTATTTATTTTGTTTTATAACTGAGTTGACTTATAAGAATAGTAAGTATATACTGAAGAAAATTTAGGAGCCGATCGAGCAAACGAAGGTCCGACCAAAAAAGGGTTGGATTTTTTTTATTTTTAAAAAGAGGTGAGAAAAGCTGAAAAGGGACAGATGCTATTCTTCTTTGCATTAACCTTGTTCATCATTTCTTTTGATGATCACAAAGCAATGTTAGGAGGGAAAGAATGTTTAATCATAAAGAACACCTAGTACAACAATTACTTGAGCTTGGTATTTATAAAAAGGGTGAGTATCATCTTTATGAACTAAGCGTTTCAGAGCTTGAAGTAGAATATCGTAATCAGTTAAATAACGAAAAGCCAATTGGATAACCAAAGGCCTACTATTCACATAGTAGGCCTTTTTTGTTCAAAAAATAAAAGAGGTGAAAAGTTGATATACCCTGTTATAGATGGTGCAGAGTCTTTTTTTATAAAAGGTAACTCAGTTGGTCTTCTCCTTTCCCATGGATTTCTGGGAACACCTCAAAGTGTGAAGGACTTAGGAGAACAATTCGCTGAACTAGGTTATACGGTATATGCTCCTCGTTTAAAAGGTCATGGAACGCACTATAAAGATGTGGAGAAAGCAACTCATGAGGAATGGCTTTCTGATTTAGAAAAAGGATATAAACGTTTGAAAAGACATTGTTCAGTCATCTACGTAGTAGGTCAGTCAATGGGAGGAACGCTTGCTATTTTGTTGGCAAACAAACAGCAAGGAATAGATGGGCTTATCCTTATCAATGCAGCATTATTTGTGCCAAGTTATGAATCACTAAGAAATCAAATAACTCCTCGCTATATAGAGGAAAGTAAACCTGATATTAAAAAACAAGGTGTAGTTGAAATAACATACAGTAAGGTTCCACTTCGGTCCATTCATCAACTTCAACGTTTAATGAACAAAATTACAGTTGAGGAGCTAAGGAACGTAAAGATTCCTCTTTTAAGCTTTAAGTCCTTAGAAGATCACGTTGTTCCTCCAGAAAATACTGACTATATCATGCAGCATGTAAGTTCGTTAAAGAAGAGGTCAATTTCTTTGAGTGATTCCTTTCATGTTGCATCAATGGATAATGATAAAAACAAAATCATTAGAAAAACGCATGCTTATATACAAGAAAACCTACAAGGAACAGAAATATCAGTCTAAAGCAAATCACCAAGAGCTCTCACATGATGAGCATTTGAGAGAGCTAGATTCTACTTTTTGAAATGAAGGAGAACCATTATAAAACGATATAGGATTGAGAAGAGGGAGAAAAAATCATGAAGAAAAAGTACCTTTTTATCTTTTTAAGTTTGTTCCTGTTTATCCTTTCAGCTTGTTCATCATCTTCTGGTGAATCTTTACAGAAAGAAGAAAACCAACAAAATCAATCCGTCACTCTAAGGATTGGAGCTTCTTCAACTCCGCACGCAGAAATTCTTGAATTTATAAAGCCAACTCTTAAGAAGGAAGGAATCAATCTAGATATTCAAACGATTACAGATGGAATTCAAACAAATGAAAGCACAGCAAATGGAGAGCTTGATGCTAACTTTTTTCAACATACGCCTTTTTTAAAACAAACGAATAAAGATAGTGGCTTAAACCTCGTTAAAGTGAAAGGAATCCATATTGAACCTTTTGGTGTATATTCTAAAAAAGTGAACTCAATTAAAAATTTGAAAAAAGGAGCGAGTATTGCTCTTCCGAACGATCCTGTTAATTTCTCACGCGCGTTAGAGCTCTTTGATGCGAACCAAATAATCGAACTTGATAAGGGAGATGCTCAGAATAAACAATTTACGTTAGAAGATATTAAAAAAAATCCACGAGAGTTAGAGTTTATCAAAGTCGATGGGCCCCTGCTTCCTCGTTCATTAGACGATGTTGATGCAGCAGCTATTAATACAAATTATGCTTTAGAAGCCAAGCTCAATCCGAAAGAAGATGCCCTAATAATAGAAGATGATCATTCTCCATATGTAAATATTTTAGTTTCTCGTCAGAATAATAAAGACGCTGATTCTATTCAAAAACTAGCTAAAGCGTTAACAACGGAAGAAGTTCAAACGTTTATTAACGAGCATTATAAAGGAGCCGTAGTGCCCGTTTTTTAAGAAAAAAGAATAGCCGGGCAGCTTAAATGAAACTTAAAGCGATACATGACAAAATTTATCATTAATGGGGGAGAGCATGTTGATTCAATTTAGAAACGTCTCAAAAACTTTTCATACCAAGTCTAGGAAAATTCAAGCTTTACACAATATCAATTTAACGATTGAAAAAGGAGATATATTTGGGGTTATTGGTCATAGCGGGGCTGGTAAAAGCACGCTTATCCGGACGGTAAACTTATTAGAACAACCAACAAAAGGTGAAATTATTGTGAACGGAAAAAACTTAGTTCATTTATCAGAAAGAGAAATGCGGGATGCAAAGAAAAATATTGGCATGATTTTTCAACATTTTAACTTGCTAGAATCCAAAACCATTTTTGATAATGTGGCTTTACCTCTTCGCCTAATAAAGGCTTCAAAAGCCTTTATTGCAGAACGAGTGAAAGAGCTTTTAACATTTGTAGGGTTAGAAGATAAAGTCCATCACTATCCAAACCAATTATCAGGAGGACAGAAGCAGCGTGTCGGGATTGCAAGAGCGCTTGCAACAAATCCGTCAATTCTCTTGTGTGATGAAGCAACATCTGCTTTAGATCCTGAAACAACGCTTTCTGTCCTACAGTTACTAAAACAAATTAATAGGCAATACGGCATTACAATTCTCATGATTACTCATCAAATGGATGTTGTCAAACAAATTTGTAATAGAGTAGGAGTAATGCATAACGGAGAGCTTATTGAAGAAGGACGAATTATTGAGGTATTTTCAAATCCCCAAAACCCTATTACGGAGAATTTTGTAAAAACCGTTATAAAAGATGATGTGCCAGAAAGGGTGTTTGATTACTTGAAGTCAAAAAACGATAGTCGCGTTTACAGAATTCGCTTTGTTGGAGAATCTACAGGACAGCCGATTATATCAGAAATTGCCAAAGCATTTACTGTTCATATTAACATTTTATTTGGAAATATTACAGAGTTGCAAAACGTTCCTTTTGGGCATTTAATTGTAGAATTTCAAGGAGATGTGAATGAAATACAGCGTGCTTATGAACACATTTCAGCCCAAAATATCGTCATTAAGGAGGTTGGGTAGGAAATGGAAGTAAGTACAGAATTGATTTTACAATCACTATGGGAAACCTTATATATGGTCAGTATATCTCTTGTCTGCGGCTCGCTCATCGGTATTCCGCTAGGAGTTTTATTAGTCGTAACAAGAAAAGGTCACATTTTGGAAAATCAATTTATTTTTTCTATCTTAAATCCTATCGTGAATATTCTTCGGTCTATTCCCTTTATTATTTTACTAATAGCTATCATTCCTTTTACTAGATTACTAGTGGGGACTTCCATTGGCACAACGGCAGCCATTGTGCCGCTTGTTCTTCATATTGGCCCCTACATGTCAAGGCTTGTAGAAAATTCACTATTAGAAGTTGATAAAGGAATTATTGAATCTGCCAAATCAATGGGAGCGACGCCTTTACAGATTATTTATCATTTTCTTTTTCCAGAAGCGTTTGGCTCTATTGTTCTAAGTATTACAACCGTGACCATCGGCTTGGTTGGTGCAACGGCAATGGCGGGCGCAGTTGGCGGAGGAGGGTTAGGCGATTTAGCAATTACATACGGCTATCAGCGTTTTAGCACCATTACAATTGTAGTAACCGTTGTGATTTTAGTCGTTCTCGTGCAACTTATTCAAATGTTAGGTCACTTTTTTGAACGAAAATTAAGAAGAGCGTAGGAGGAAGAAGGATGAAAAAAGGTCTCGGATGGATCATGGTATTTCTGCTGTGCATAGGAATCTTGAGCGGCTGTCAAGAAAAGACGACTAGCACTTCAGAACAAACGATTAAAGTAGGCATACGGACTTCAGAGTTGAAAACGTGGGAGTTTATTAAATCGAAAGCAAAAGAAGAAGGATTAAACATTGATATCGTGACTTTTACTGCAGGTGTGGATCCTAACCAGGCTCTCTCAGAAGGGGACATTGACGTTAATGCGTTTCAGCATGTTGCGTACTTAGATACGTTTAATGAAAAGAATCATACTGATATTGTCCCAATTGGCACAACCATTATCGCACCGCTAGGTCTTTACTCTAATAAATATAAAGATTTAAAACAGCTTCCAAATGGAGCAAAGATTGCTGTACCTAATGATCAATCGAATTGGGGAAGAGCTTTAGTGCTTCTGCAGGAAGCAAATTTACTAAAAGTTGTAGATGATTTTGATGGAAATGGGGGGGAAGACAAAATTAAGAAAAATCCTAAAAACCTAGAAATTATTCCGGTTGACTCAGCAACTACCCCGCGCGTAATGGAAGACGTTGACGCTTCTATCATTAATAATGGGGTAGCTGTTGAAGCAGGACTAGGATTAAAGGATGCTCTTGTTCATGAAAGCAAAACGGCTAAACCGTATATTAACGTTATTGCGGCAAGGAAAGAAGATCAAAATAATGAAACATACAAAAAGCTTGTTCACCTTTATCAAAGTGACGAGGTTGCTGATTATATAGAAAAGACGTTTAATGGAAACTATTTGCCTACTTTTATTCCCTTAAAAGAGCTTAAAAGTTAAGAAAAGAGAAGGGGTGGAGGAAAGCTCAAGATTTTAACGAAGGAGGAAGATCGTTTATGAGCAAAAAACAGATGAAGTTGGCAGCTTATCTTGTTGGAACAGGAATGCATGTTGCCTCGTGGAAGCATCCAAAAGCAAATCCGAAAGCAAGCATAGATGTTGAACATTATAAACAATTAGCCCGCGTTGCTGAAAACGGGAAATTTGATATTGCTTTTATTGCAGACAGCTTGGCGATTAATGAACAATCTCACCCTAATATTTTAAATCGATTTGATCCAATTGTTTTAATTACAGCCCTAGCAGAAGCTACGTCTAAAATTGGAATTGTTGCAACTGCCTCAACTACGTATAGCGAACCATATATTTTGGCTCGCCAGTTTGCTTCTGTTGATCATATAAGCAGAGGTCGCGCTGGGTGGAACCTTGTGACGACAGGTGATGCTACAGGAGCTACGGCTCAAAATTTTGGTCGAGAAACTCATGAAGAACACGACGTTCGTTATGAGCGGGCAGAAGAATTTATTGACGTTGTGCAAGGACTTTGGGATTCATGGGAAGACGATGCATTTGTATTGGATAAAGAAAAGGGGACGTTTTTTAATGAAGAAAAAATGCATCAACTAAACTATAAAGGAACATTCTTTTCTGTTCGTGGACCGCTCAATATTGCAAGATCTGTACAAGGTCAACCTGTAATCGTTCAAGCCGGCTCTTCTCCTTCAGGTCAACGTCTTGCCGCTCGCACAGCGGAAGTAGTTTTTATCCATAAAGATAGCAAAGAAGAAGCAAAAAAGTATTATCGAAGCTTAAAAAGTCAGATGAAAACATTTAACCGTCATCCTGAGAGTTTGTCCATTCTTCAAGGTATATCACCAATTATTGGCCGGACAGAAGCGGAAGCTAACGAAAAGTATACTGAACTACAGCATCTTCTTTCACCTTACGAAGGGCTGCAATTTTTATCAGGATATATGGGGAATATTGATTTTACAAAATACCCTTTAAATATGCTAGCATCAGAGATTAGTTTCCCGAAAGTAAACGGGATTCAAAGTCAGTTTGATGAAATGAAACGTATTATGAAAGAAGAAAAATTAACCGTTGGAGATTTATACTATCGTTTTGTTGGAGCGGGAAGGAAGGATGCATTTGTAGGCACGCCTCAACAAATTGCTGATGAAATGGAGAGATGGGTAGAAGAAGGAGCTGCTGACGGATTTATGCTTCAATGCCCCTTACTTCCCGAAGGATTAGAAGATTTTGTTCAATATGTTGTGCCTCTTCTTCAAGAGAAAGGGATATACCGTCATGAATATGAAGGAACAACGCTAAGAGAACATTTAGGCCTTAGAAAACCCAAGAATCGATACGATTGTTCAATATATAAAGGGAGCTCATGAAAAATGAGAACGATTTTGAAATAAAATCATACTATACCTATAGAAATTAATTGATTAAAAATATTTGTTCTTTGTGAATTTTTAAACTGCATGTTTTATCGTTACTTTGCTTAAAAGGAGCAGATAGTATGACCATTTTCCAAAGTGTCCACGACCTCATTGGCCGAACACCTCTTTTAGAAATCACGCATTTTTCTCTTCCTTCAGGTGTTCAGTTATTTGCAAAACTTGAATATTTCAATCCAGGAGGAAGTGTGAAAGACCGTCTTGGTCAGCATCTTCTTCAAGAGGCGTTTGAGAGAGGCCTAGTACAAAGCGGTGGAACCATTATTGAACCAACTGCAGGTAATACAGGAATTGGGTTGGCTCTCGCTGCCATTCATAAAGAAGTGAACGTGATTTTTTGCGTACCGGAGAAGTTTAGTGTAGAAAAACAGGAACTAATGAAAGCGCTAGGAGCTACTGTAGTGAATACCCCAACAAGACTTGGAATGAAAGGAGCCATTCATAAAGCGCAGGAGTTATTAAAGGAAATTCCAAATTCATATGCTCCGCAGCAGTTTGCAAATGATCAAAATCCTGAAACCTATTACAAAACATTAGGACCAGAAATATGGAACGAGTTTGGCGGGGACATTGATGTATTTGTTGCTGGAGCAGGCACAGGTGGAACTTTTATGGGAACGGCTAAGTACTTAAAAGAACAAAAGAAAGAAGTTAAAACAGTTATTGTAGAACCTACAGGCTCTATTCTAAACGGAGGAGAGCCTGGTCCTCATAAAACAGAAGGAATTGGGATGGAATTTCTTCCTTCATATATGAATCCTTCTTATTTTGATGCTGTTCATACAGTAGAAGATCATCATGCTTTTACAATGGTTAAAGAGTTAGCTCGTAAAGAAGGATTGTTTGTTGGAAGTTCATCTGGCGCCGCTTTTTATGCGGCATTACAAGAAAGTAAAAAGGCAAGTCAGGGATCAAACATTGTAGTGATTTTCCCTGATTCAAGCGAACGCTATTTAAGTCAGCACATATATGGAGGAGAGTAGAATGAGGAAGAAAACAAAGCTTATTCACGGTGGGATCTCGACTGACAAAGAAACAGGAGCAGTTTCTATTCCTATATACCATTCAAGTACGTATAAACAAGAAGAACCAGGTGAGCCGAAGGAATATGAGTATGCTCGAACAGGAAATCCAACGCGTTTTGCTGTAGAAGAACTGATTAAAGATTTAGAAGAAGGAGAAAGAGGCTTTGCATTTAGTTCAGGAATGGCTGCCATAACATCTGTTGTTCTCCTGTTTCAAAAAGGAGATCATTTTCTTTTAAGTGATGATGTATACGGAGGCTCTTTTCGGGTCATTACGAAAGTGTTAAGTCGCTTTGGCATTGAGGCGACATTCGTAGATACAAGTAAGGTTGAAAACATAGAGCCAGCGATTAAAAAAAATACGAAGGCCATCTTTATTGAAACACCAACAAACCCGTTACTAAAGATTACAAATATAAAAGAAGCGGCTGCAATTGCCAAGCGCTATAACCTTCTTACGATTGTAGATAACACGTTTAGTACGCCTTATTGGCAAAATCCGCTTACGCTTGGAGCTGACATTGTCCTTCATAGTGCAACAAAATATCTTGGTGGACATAGTGATGTTGTAGCAGGGTTAGCCGTGGTGAATAATAAGAAACTAGGAGATGATCTACATTTCGTTCAAAACTCAACAGGAGCCATACTTAGTCCACATGATTCATGGCTTCTTATGAGAGGCATAAAAACACTTGGCATTCGGATGGAAGAACATGAGCAAAACGCAAGGGAGATTGTAGACTTTTTAGTTCAACATAAAGAAGTGAAGAACGTGTACTATCCTGGTCTTTCTTCTCATCCAAATCATTCAATAGCTGTAACCCAAGCGCGAGGATTTGGTGGAATGATTTCGTTTGAAGTAGAGTCAGAGGAAAAAGCACGAGCGATCGTGAAGAAAACCAAATATTTCACACTTGCTGAAAGTCTTGGTGCTGTTGAGAGCTTAATTTCGATTCCAGCCCTTATGACTCATGCTTCAATTCCAAAAGAAAGACGTGAACAATTAGGCATTACAGATGGATTAATCCGTATTTCAGTAGGTCTTGAAGATAAAGATGACTTAATAGAAGACTTGAAAGAAGCCTTATCTTTTCAATAATGTAAAAAAAGACAAAGATATCTTTGTCTTTTTTTTGTGGGAGCAGAGAGCTTTTTCGTTATTTCCGTTCATAACGTTGACATGCTTTATAAAGGCCTATATAATACAGAACGGACTTTATAAGATACGGTAAAACGTTAGACAGCAAGAGAAAGGAGGAACCATATGAAAACTGTTTATAAAGATCTTTTACTCATTATAGTTGGATCTCTTCTTGTTGCAGCTTCTATTGATTTTTTTGTTGTCCCGAATAAGCTTGGAGATGGAAGTTCTGTTGGAATTGCTCTTGTACTTTATTATCTTTTTCATATCCCAACAAGCGTTAGTACCTTTGTTGTTAACATTGTGTTTATTGCTATTTCAGCTAAGTTTTTGACGAAAAGAACAATTGCTTACACGGTGTTAGGAGCCTTTATGACGTCTGTGTTCCTGAGCCTCGTTGCTTTTATTCCATTTAAAGTAGAAGATATGATTTTAGGTATTGTATTCGGAGCACTTTTAATGGGGGCTGGGCTTGCCCTTATTTTTATTGCAGATGGTTCTACGGGAGGAACAACACTTCTTGCCTATTTGCTGAACTATACAAAAGGCTACAATATTTCTAAAAGTATGTTTTATATGGATAGCTTAATTATCTTGGCATCTGTTTTCGCAATTGGTGTACACAATACGCTTTATACGTTCATTTTTGTTTATTTGTGCGCTAAGATTGTGAACATTTTTATCGAAGGATTTCATAATAAAAAAGCTGTGACGATTATGTCTGCAAAACACGAAGAAATTGCAAATTACGTAACGAAAAATTGTGGACATGCTGCTACTATTTTTTATGGATACGGTTTTTATGAAAATAAAAACAAGCATATTATCTATACGGTTATTAAAAAGAACGAACTGTTAAAAGTAAAGCGAAATGTAACCAAAATAGATCCTCAATCTTTCATTGTGATTCATGATGTAAAAGAAGTTGTAGGAGGCAAATTTGGATTTATAAGCTCTTCTGCGAAATGAACAAAAAGCTTTTAAGGTGAATGATTATCTTCATCTTAAAGGCTTTTTTGTTTTGATGGGAAGCAGGAAATAAGAAAAAACAATAGGTGAATGAGACAATCCCTTCTTAGCATACAACGTAATAGACAGCATTGTTGTCATAAGGAGGGTACAACTATGATCAAACGAATAGATAAGCTGCTTATCGATTTACCCAAATCCGTACATCCAGATGCTAATGCTGCTGCTGCTGTGCAGGAGCTTTTAGGCGGAAAATTTGGCGAGATGTCAACGCTTAATACCTATATGTTTCAATCTTTTAACTTTCGTCATAAAAAGAAGTTCCGTCCTTTTTATGAACTTATTGCAAGTATCACAGCGGAAGAATTTGGGCATGTTGAGCTTGTCTCAAATGCAATTAATTTGATGATTGAAGGAACAACATTCCCGGAAGATCCAGATCTTGCTCCAATGAGGGAGGCAAAGGATAAACGAAACACGCAGCATTTTATTAGAACAGCTCAAACGGCATTTCCTGCTAATTCAATGGGTCTGCCATGGACAGGTGATTATATTGAAACAAGTGGGAATTTAATCTTTGATCTTCTGCACAACTTTTTTCTTGAATGTGGAGCACGCACGCATAAAATGCGTGTATACGAAATGACAGATCATCCTGTTGCGCGGGAAATGATTGGATATCTGCTTGTACGAGGTACAACACATGCGGTTGCTTATGCAAAAGCGCTTCAAGTTGCAACAGGTGTTGATGTAACAAAATTGCTTCCAATTCCAGAACTCGAAAATAAGCGTTTTGATAGCGCTCGAAAATTTGAAGAGCAAAATGTTCATACGAAACTATACACATTTAGCGATGCAGATTATAAGCAAATAGCAAAAATATGGAGAGGACCTCATCCATCAGATGGAAAGCCTGTACAAGTTGTAGAGGGAACGCCAAGAGGAGGAACAATTCCAGATTTAGAACCCATTACAGAAGAGTTTGCACCAGGTGTTTCAGAAGAAGACTTTATGAAAATATTAGCTCGTTTAAAAAGCTCTGCTGGCATATAGCATGTTGTCCCCATTTAAAATGGGGACTTTTTTGTAGAAAAAGTACTGTTTCTTTTTGAGAAAGCAGCTTATTGTTATACTTTGAAAGCATACTGAACGAAATAACTAATACAAAAAAGTAGGAAGGGTTCGATATAGCAGGAATAGAGAGAAGAAAAATAAAGAGATCCTTCATCATCTCAAGTACCTACATGAAACAGCATAAAAAGGAGAATCTAGGATGAAGCGTAAAATTAAAATAAGCGGTACTGGTGCTTATCTTCCGGAGATGGTTGTAGACGCAGAGGAAATGGATGAGCTTATTGGAGATATCATCATCTTCATTGTTCTGTTATTTTTAACGCAAAAAGAAAACCCTTTCACAAAAAGTGTTTCTAGCCTATTCTTAATACATGAGAAGGGGGATTGAAAATGGGGAAAGAGATCTCTATGCAACATGGTGCAGAATGGTGGAAAGCCGTTGCTCACTGTATTCATGATGGAATTCTTGTTATTGATAAGCATGAAATTGTAAGAATGATTAACCCAGAATACACGAAAATTACAGGTGTCACACAACATATTATTGGAAAACCGCTCAGTGCATATAGACGTGGTGCTAAGCTTCCACAAACGTTAAAGGATGGGAAAATAAGAGCAGGAGTGTATAGAAAAACAGAAGACCGAGAATATATGGTGGATATGGCTCCTATTATATTGGATGGAGAAGTTGTAGGAGCTGTTTCAGTTTGTAAAAGCTTAACAGAAGTAGATAAGCTTTCTCAGGAATTAAAAAGGCAAAGAGAAAAGGTTGAAACATTAAAAAGTCGGATGAATAGAGCTTATGAAGCAAAGTATACGTTTGAAGATATTATGGGTAAGAGTGATAAGGTGAAAAAAGCCATTTCTATTGCTGAAAAGGCTTCAGCATCCTCTTTTCCTGTGCTTATAACAGGGGAGAGTGGAACAGGAAAAGAGCTATTTGCCCAAAGTATTCATAATAAAAGTGAGCGAAGTGGACGAGCATTTGTTCCTGTAAATTGTGCAGCCATTCCATCTTCATTGCTAGAAAGCGAGCTTTTTGGATACGGAGAAGGAGCATTCACAAATGCGAAAAAAAACGGCAAGCCAGGGCTTTTCGAAGTAGCGCATGAAGGCACACTATTTCTAGATGAAATAGGTGATATGCCCTCAAGCCTGCAGGCTAAGCTTCTTCGCGTTTTACAAGAGAAAAAGCTTCGAAGAGTAGGAGAAACAAAAGAGCGAGAAATAGATGTGAGAATTATTGCTGCGACACACCGTAATATCGAACAGCTTGTGCACAAAAACCATTTTAGAGAAGATTTATTTTATCGATTAAACGTTATTCGCATTGAAGTTCCTCCTTTACGAGAGCGAAAAGAAGATATTTCTATACTTATTGAATCTCAAGCTTCTGAATTTACTTCGTACATTTTTGAGGAGGAAGCTGTTCGTGTCTTAAGAAGCTATGAGTGGCCAGGAAATATTAGAGAGTTAAAAAATACTGTAGACTATGCTACTTGTATGGCGGATAACGAATACATTACAGTAGAAAACTTACCCTCATTTATTGTAAAGAAAGGAGAAAAAAATAAAGAAGAAAGTGAAACATTGCAAGAAATGATAAGAAGAAGAGAAAAAGAATATATTCAAAAAGCATTAAGTACATGTGGACACGATATTAAAGGAAAGAAAAAAGCAGCGGAGGTATTAGGCATCTCTCTTGCTACTTTGTACAACAAGTTAAAGAAGCTTAACATGTGAGATTTCTAAAAGGTTAGAAAGCATTCTAACCTTTTAGAAATCTTTTCTTTTTCTCTTTTTATAAAGGAAATTCATTTTAGAGCGAGGAGAAAAGTTCTAGAAATTTAGAAAAGCTAAGGAAAGCGCTTTCTAATTAAATTTACCGTTAGAAAATTTCTTTTCTTTAAAAACAGCTGTTTTTAAAGAAAGCAACATTAAAAATGATCAGGTTGGCATGCATCTTGCACTATATAAAGCAAGAAAGGATGGAGAGGAAAGGAGAAAAAAAATGAAAAGAACTCACTTTAAAAAGTTTTTTATAGCTAGTACAGCTGCTTGTTGTTTTTTCTGTATGTCTGAAAATACAAAAGCACAAAGATTTATCGATGGAGCTCATAGTGTCACAGTAGAACAATTTAACGGAAAAAATGGGAACTGGCTTACAACTAAGAATCCTGATCAGCTTCAAAAAGCAGGAGGATTATCAGGTGCCACATTGTGGGGAGTGAAAGAAGATGAGACAGGATTTTACCGCTACTACAGTCCAAAAGAGGTGAAAGGAAAAGAAATTCGGGGAGCGTTTGGAGATGCTCGTTTTGTTATTCGAGTTCCTAGGGACTGGAATGGAAAGCTTGTTGTTTCAGCTCCAGGAGGAAATGCGAGTGAAATGTCTAATGATCTTCTCTTCAGTGATTATGTGTTAGAAAAAGGATATGCCTATGCCTCAACAGATAAAGGAACATTTGGTGGAGACAATGCGCTTGTTTCAAAAGACGACTCTCTAGCAGAATGGCATATGAGATTTCGGCAATTAACGAAAGCCGCTCAGTCGTATTTATCAGAGCATTATAAAAGTAAACTTATTGCTCCTCAAGCTGAAGGGGCAGGGAAGCTTGTTTCATTAAAGCATCCTATCCCAACATATGCTGTTGGTTACTCTAATGGTGGATATGTTGTACGCTATGCGCTTGAGCATGATAATGAAAAAAATCCTCTCTTTGATGGTGGAGTTGATATGGCAGGAGTGTTATGGAGAGCAAATGAACCAAACTTGATCACCTCTTATACACAAATTGTTCAACATGCAGGAGATGCTCTTTACGGGGAAGGCAAGAAGAAAGAAAAAGCCATTGAAGGGATGTATGAAGCAGGTCTTCCTAGCGGAACAGAAAACTACTGGTTTTATTCAGATCAGCATAAATGGTTCAATACGTTAAATAGATATCGAGATGAGCTAGATCCAACAGCTAAGAAAACAATACCGTGGCAGCAGTATACAAACTATGATCAATTTGGGCTGCGCAACAGGTCCAATGATTATATTTTTAACAGCTATCATTTTGATAAAAGACCAGACTATGTGAAAAAAACGGTGAAAGAAATTGAGAATACAGGAGAAATCAAAGCACCGCTTATTACTGTCTTTGGAACATGGGACGCTGTTTTATTCCCTGATATTCATGCTTATCCGTATGAAAATCTTGTTAAAAACAGTGGAAACGATGATTATCGTCTTTATATGATTGAAAAAGGTGCGCATTCTGATGCTCTTGTACGTAGTGAATATGATATCCAAAAAGATAGACAGCCGCTTGCTCCTTATGTTCATCAGAGCTTTGACCTTGTTGTTGAATGGGTAGAGAACGGTCAAAAGCCACCAAGAAGCAAAAAAATCGCTACACCTCAAAATAGACTCAAAGTAGAAAGCATTCAAACGGGAAAGGAAATAGAACCTTATTAGCCGAAAAAAGATAGGGGGGGAAAGCATGATCGCATTGTTAGGTTTATTAACAATCGGAACTTTTCTTTTTCTCATTATGACAAAACGGGTTTCTGTTTTAGTTTCTTTAGTACTTGTGCCAATTTTGTTTGGCTTAATTGGAGGATTTGGCCGTGACTTAGGAAATATGATGCTAGAGGGGCTTATCCAAGTGGCCCCAACGGGAATTATGATTGTTTTCGCTATTTTATACTTCGGCTTAATGCTTGATGCAGGACTGTTTGATCCAATGATTGCAAAAATAGTGGCTGTCGTAAAAGGTGATCCCTTAAAGATTGTAATAGGAACAGCTTTGCTGACACTAGTTGTCCATCTAGACGGAGACGGAGCAGCAACATTCATGATTACGATTTCAGCGCTTTTACCTATCTATAAAAAATTGAACATGAATCCTCTTATTCTATCAGGAGTTGTAGGCTTAGCTGCAGGAGTTATGAACATGACGCCATGGGGAGGACCAACGGCAAGGGCAATGGCAACACTTGATGCCGAGGCTTCAGATATCTTTACTCCTATTATTCCAGCAATGCTTGGAGGAATGGTTTGGGTCCTATTTGTTGCTTATATATTAGGGAAAAAGGAACAGAGAAGACTTGGGGTTTTAAAAATCGATGAAGATTATAAAATGCTGTCAGAACAAGCAGCAGCTGTTGATGAAAGTGCAAAACGCCCTAATTTGTTTTGGTTCAATGTTTTATTAACTTTAGCTTTGCTAGTTTCTCTTATTGTTGAACTGCTTCCAATGCCTGTTTTATTTCTTGTGGCCTTTGTTGTTGCCTTGTTTATTAACTATCCGCATCCAAAAGAACAGCAAGAAAGGCTTACAAATCATGCAAGCAATATTCTTGTTGTTTGTACAATGATTTTCGCTGCAGGTATTTTCACAGGAGTTTTGACAGGAACCAAAATGATTGAAGAGATGTCTTTATCACTTGTCTCTATTATTCCAGATTCACTTGGGGGGTATCTTCCTGTTCTTGTTGCTGTAACCAGTATGCCACTCAGTTTAATTTTCACTCCTGATGCGTATTATTTCGGGGTTTTACCCATTTTGAGTGAAACTGCTGCAAGCTTTGGAGTGAACTCGCATGAAATTGGAAGAGCAGCTATTTTAGGACAAATGACAACAGGATTTCCGCTTAGTCCTCTAACGGCATCTACTTTCATTCTTATTGGACTAACAGGAGTAAGCCTAGTTGATCATCAGAAATTTATTTTTAAATGGGCTTTTGGTACAACGCTTGTTATGACTGTTCTCGCTCTTTTCACAGGAGCTATTTCTATTTGAGGTGATAAATATGTTAAGAATCGGATCTGGAGCGGGGTTCTCAGGAGATCGGTTAGAACCTGCGCTTTTATTAGCACAAAGTGGGAAGTTAGACTATCTTATTTTAGAATGTTTAGCAGAACGCACGATTGCTCTTGCTCAAAAGCGGAAGCAAAAAAATGAAAGAGAAGGGTATGATCTTCTTTTAGAAAAAAGAATAGAGCTTCTTTTACCTTCGCTTCACAAACATAACGTTCGTCTTATTACAAATATGGGTGCTGCAAATCCCATTGAAGCTGCAAAAAAAGTAGTTGAGATTGCCAAAAAACTTAATATTCCTGTGAAAGTAGCAGCTGTAACTGGTGACGATGTTTTTCACAGCATTGATTTGACAACACCTTCTTTAGAAACAAATGAGCCGTTGTACTCGTATCAAAAAATTGTATCTGCTAATGCATACATTGGTATAGAGGGAATTATCTCTGCTTTAGAGACGGATGCGGACATCATTGTCACAGGTAGAGCTGCTGATCCTTCCCTTTTTTTAGCTCCTATTGTGCATCACTATGGTTGGTCATTGACAGATTACAATAAGCTTGGGCATGGAACAGTTATTGGTCACTTGCTTGAGTGTGGAGGGCAAGTTGCAGGAGGATATTTTGCGGATCCTGTTAAAAAGCCAGTACGGAACCTTGATACGTTAGGGTTTCCGTATGCAGAAATTGAAAAAGACGGAAGGGCAGTTATTAGAAAGTTAGAGGGAACAGGAGGGGAAATAAATTTAGCAACGGTGAAGGAACAGCTTCTTTATGAAGTACTAAATCCATATGAATATGTAACTCCTGATGTATGTGCTGATTTTACTTCTGTCCATTTAGAACAAGTGGAAAAAGATGCTGTTCTTGTTCACGGAGGGAGTGGAAGCGAGAAGCCCAAAAATTTAAAAGTGAGTGTTGGCTATCATGCCGGTTTCATTGGGGAAGGGGAAATTTCATATGGCGGAGAGCATGCACTTAAACGAGCGGAACTTGCAGGAGAAGTGATAGGAAGACGTCTAAATGATTGTTTTTCAGATCTTCAAATCGATTATATCGGCTGTTCTTCGCTGCACTACTCCTCATTTAATCATAGAAATCAACCATATGAAGTGAGGATGCGAGTTGCAGGAAGGACAGATACGCTAGAGAAGGCAAGGTTAATAGGAGAAGAAGTTGAAGCTCTCTATACGAACGGACCTGCTGGTGGTGGAGGAGCTAGAAAATATGCTTATGATGTTATTGGGATTGTGTCATCTTTTATACCTCGAGATAAAGTAAAGCTAAGTATAACAGTAGAGGAGCATATTACACATGAAAAAACTATATGATATCGCTCATAGTCGAGCAGGCGATAAAGGGAACACGCTTATGCTTTCCCTTATCCCTTACAACGAACAAGATTATCATTTGCTTTGTGAAAAGATAACAGCAGAAAAAGTGAGAAAACATTTAGAAGGAATTGTAGAAGGTGAGGTTATCAGATATGAACTCCCTAATATTTCGGCTTTACAATTTGTATGCTATAACGCTATGCGCGGCGGGGTAACAACATCATTAAGCATTGATACACATGGAAAGAGCCTTAGCTATGCTCTATTGGAAATGAAAGTTGACGTGTAAGAAAGTCCTGCCTTGTAGGCAGGATTCTCTTACAAAATATTAAAATCTGTCACAAGAGAAACAACATGTCCTTTTTCATCAATCCCCCAATAGGAGGCATAAAATCCATCTCCATATCCAGAAGAGAAGATTAGCGCATTAAGGTTATGTTCTTCATCAAGGATTAAATTTCCCCACATATCATTATTTTCTTCAAGCTTCTCTTCTAGAACGTCATCATAGAAGCTAATAAAGTCATCTCCAAGCTCGTTAATTTTCTTTCTTTCGAGCTCCTCCATCTTTAGTACAGCACTTCCATCAGCAAAACAGCTTAAACCTGTATCAACAGGATGACCAAAAATCATATTTTTCTCAAGATTTTTAATATGTTGACCAGGTTTTGTTGCCATTTCAAAGCGAACTGGCTTTTGATTTGAAAACGTAATAAGAGATCCGGCGACAGAGTTTTCTTTATCTAATAGTAAAGAAACAGGATATGAGCCAGGTTGAATATTTTTTTGGAAAGGTGTACTTTCCTCAAAAAAATTAGGATCACATGCAACTACATTTCCAGATATAATGGTAATGTTCTCGATAGATTGATAGTGTAAGTTTTCTTCTTCATGAAGAAGAAAAGAAAGCAGCTTTTGCACCTATTTTCATCCTTTCTAAGCCAATAGTCTTTCTTAGTATAACAGCAAACAAGAAAAGAAATTTCAACTCTATACGTTTTTAGTGAAAATAGTACTAAAAAAGTGTTTGCAAGCGCAATCATTATGTTGTATACTAAGTTCATAGACAAGGATTGTTACTGTTCGGCAGGCAAAACCTGAATTCATTAGAGTGTTATAGTCTTCTATAATGCTGTCATGAGTTCGGGTTTTTTTGTTAGCGAACAAAATCTCAGTGACAAGGTGAATCATTATGCGCATAAAGAAAATTTTCAACAATAACGTTATTCTTTCAGAAAGTGAACATAATCAAGAAATAGTTGTAATGGGAAGAGGACTCGCTTTTCAAAAGAAAGCAGGAGACGAAGTTGAGGAAGAGAAGATTGAAAAAACATTCGTTATTCACTCAGAATCTACTGCTAACAAATTATCTGAACTTCTCAAAGATATTCCGTTTCTGCACTTAGAAGTATCAAATGACATTATTGAATTAGCTCAAAAAAAGCTATCATGTCAGCTTAATGAGACGGTATACCTTTCCTTAACAGATCATATTCATTTCGCACTAACCCGCTTTAAAGAAGGACTTATCATTAAGAATCCGCTTTTATGGGAAGTTAAGAAATTTTATAAAGATGAACATGCTGTTGCCCTTCTTGCTTTAAATTTGATTGAAGAGCGTACAGGCATCCGTTTACCAGAAGATGAAAGCGCATCAATTGCTCTTCACCTTTTCAATGCTCGTCAAGATTCATCGGGCATGGAAGAGACAATCGAAATGACAAATATTGTGAATAGTGTTGTGAATATTGTGAACTATCACTACGGTATTTCCTTTGATGAAGAGTCAATTAATTACAATCGTTTTATTACACACTTACGCTATTTTGCTTATCGAATGCTACGCGGGGAGCTTGAGCATGATGAAGAAGAAAATTCTCTCTATGAGCAAGTGAAAAATCAGTATCCTGCAGCAGATGAATGTACAAAAAAAGTACAGAAATATTTACAAAAAGAGTACGATGTTAAAATGACGAAAGATGAGTTATCATACTTTATTATTCACATTCATAGAGTTTCTAATCGAGAAAAAAATAAATAACTATACTCATTTAGGATTGTTACTGGTTAGCAGGCGAAACCTGAAGAGAACAGAGAAAAGACTATGCTCTTTTCGTGTTCCCTTCAGGTTTTTTACGTTAAAAAGGAGGAAAGAGTTATGGATAACAAGCAGCTTGGTAATGAAATTGTAGAACTAGTTGGTGGAGAAGGAAACATCATATCCCTTGTCCATTGTGCAACACGCCTTCGCTTTAAGCTTCGAAAGCATAGCGAAGCAAATAAAGATGCTTTAACGAATCACCCAGAAGTGATTACAGTTGTTGAAAAGGGCGGGCAATTTCAAGTTGTTGTTGGAAACCGCGTTGGAAAAGTATACAGCGAGATTATGAAAAACCATGCGATTAAAGGTGGGGATGAAGGAGCAGAAGGCGGCGGAGAAAAGGTTAGCGTTATCTCTCGCGTCTTTGAATATATTTCAGGCACGTTCTCGCCGCTTATTCCCGCTTTAGCAGGAGCGGGGATGATCAAAGCCCTCCTTGCCGTGTTAACTCTTTTAAACGTGTTGGATGCTAAAAGTACAACATATGCCGTTTTAAATGCTGCATCTGGAGGAGTGTTTTACTTTCTCCCAGTCTTTGTCGGTATTACAGCAGCACGGAAATTAAATGCAAATCCATTTGTAGGGGGAGCCATTGCAGCAGGACTTTTGGAACCCAATTTTACGGCTCTTATTGAACAGAGCGGAAATATAAACTTTTTAAATATTCCACTTCTTGCAATTGATTACTCTTCAACAGTTTTCCCGATGCTGATTGCGATTGCGATTTATGCGTTGCTTGAGAAAGTATTAAAAAAATACACGCCAGATACAATTCAACTATTCTTTGTACCAATGATCAGCTTGCTTATTATGGTTCCTTTGACAGCGCTTGCATTCGGTCCTTTTGCTGAATATGTAAGTGCCGGCATTGGATCAGGCATTGTCTTTATGCTAGATAAATCAGCAATTCTTACAGGGATTTTAATTGCTGCTGCTTGGCCAATCCTCGTTATTTTAGGGGTTCACTGGGGAATTACGCCAATTTCGATTGCAAACTTTTCACGTGGCGGAGATATGATTAACCCAATTACAGCAGCTGCAACATTTGCTCAAATGGGAATTGCACTTGGTATTTACCTTCGCGCTCGCAAAAACAAAAACTTGCAGTCCCTTTCATTTGCTGCCCTTTTATCAGGACTATTTGCAGGGGTAACAGAGCCAATTCTTTATGGAATTATCCTACGTTATAAAAAGCTTATTCCAATCTTACTTGTATCAGGCGGACTTGGAGGAGCCTTTATTGCAGTGTTCGATGTAAGAGTGTTTACGTTTGTATTTAACAGTATGTTCACAATTCCTGCTTATTCTCCAATGGTAGGATATGTGATTGGAATTAGTATTTCATTTGCAGCAGCAACGATTTTAACCTTTATTATTGGTGCTGAAGGCAAAAAGAAAGAAGTGGAAAAAGAAGAAGGAAAAGCAGAGGTAGCAGCAACTGCAGAACCTGCTGTGACTAACATGAAAAACAGCCAAAAGACTGAACTTTCTTCTCCATTAGTTGGAGAAATGATCCCATTAGAAAATGTAGAAGACCCTGTTTTTTCAAGCGGTGCAATGGGGAAAGGTGTAGCTGTTGAACCAACAGAAGGGGTTGTATATGCGCCTTTTGATGGAGAAGTATCTATTTTATTTCCAACGAAGCATGCAATTGGGTTAAAAAGTGAGGATGGGATTGAACTCCTAATTCACGTTGGGCTTGATACCGTACAGCTTGATGGTAAGCATTTCTCAGCATACGTTTCTCAAGGAGAGAAAGTGAAAAAGGGGACTAAACTTGTCACATTTGATATTGAAGGTATTCAAAAAGAAGGATACCGAACAACAACGCCTGTTATTGTAACAAATACAGATCAATATTTAGACGTTGTGCCATCAACATTTAAGCATGTGAATAGTAAAGAGCCTGTGTTTACCGTTATAAAATAATAAACCGAGAGGAAGATGAAATATGGCTACATTTAAACCAACATTTCCAAAAAACTTTTACTGGGGTGGAGCAACTGCTGCTAACCAAATCGAAGGAGCATTTGATAAAGATGGAAAGGGATTGTCAGCAGCAGACTTTGTAGAATATATTCCAAAAGAAGAGCGCACAAAAGATAATGCAATGGAAATCACCTCAGAACAAATTCGTAAAACACTTAGCGGTGAGAGTACAGGACGTTTTCCAAAACGTGAAGGAGTAGACTTCTATCATCGCTATAAAGAAGATATCGCGCTTCTTGCTGAAATGGGTTTTACAGCTTTTCGACTTTCTATTCATTGGTCAAGAATTTTTCCAAACGGCTATGATGAAGTGCCAAACGAAGCTGGTCTAGCTTTTTATGATCGTGTGTTTGATGAACTCGAAAAGCATAACATTGAGCCAATTGTAACGTTATCTCATTATGAGACACCATACGGCCTAACGGAGAAATATAACGGATGGGCAGGACGTGAAGTGATTGATCATTTTGTACGCTACGCGGAGACGGTCTTTACTCGTTACAAAGACAAAGTAAAGTTTTGGATTTCGTTTAATGAAATTAACGTAATTACATTAAGTCCATTTACAGGAGGAGGGATTGTGTCAGACCGTGAGGAAAATCCGGTACAAACGAAATATCAAGCCCTTCACCATCAGTTTGTAGCAAGTGCTCTTGCGACGAAAAGATTGCATGAAATCAATCCAGAAGGAAAAATGGGTTGCATGCTAGCAAGAATGAGTCACTATGCAAATACACCAAACCCTGAAGATGTCTTAAAAGCTCAAAAAGACAACCAAGATAACTTGTTCTTTACAGATGTTCATGCAAGAGGTGAATATCCGAAATATATGGAGCGTTTCTTCGTTGAAAATGATATTAAAATTATCAAAGAAACAGGAGACGATGAAATTATTAAACAGTATCCTGTTGACTATATTACAATTAGTTACTATATGTCCATGCTGTCATCCGCTGCTCCTGAGGGAGAGCGTACAGACGGAAATTTGATGAATTCTCTTAAAAACCCTTATTTAGAAGCATCTGATTGGGGCTGGCAAATTGACCCTGTTGGTTTGCGAATCGTGTTGAATGATATGTATGACCGCTATAGACTTCCAATCTTTATTGTTGAAAATGGCTTAGGTGCATATGACAAAGTAGAAGAAGACGGATCAATTCATGATACGTACCGTATTGATTACTTACGCAAGCATATTGAGCAAATGAAAGAAGCGATAGGAGATGGAGTTGAACTGCTTGGTTACACATCTTGGGGACCAATTGATTTAGTTTCGATGTCAACGAGTGAAATGTCTAAACGATATGGCTACGTTTACGTCGATAAAGATGATGATGGAAATGGTACGTTAGAAAGAAAGAGAAAAGATTCATTTTATTGGTATAAAAAAGTCATCGCAAGCAATGGAGAAGAACTATAAGAAACGAAAAAACCGGTATGAACTTACATGCCGGTTTTTTAATCTATAAATAAAGATCGTTTATTTTGTCTGTAATGGAGAAGAAGGGATTTTGGATGCTAAATCTATAGAGTGAAAAAAGAGAGTATTTTTGTGTGAAACGGGAACAGTGATAAGAGATGAATTTCTTTCTACACAATTTTTAGGAAATGTGAAAAGTTTGACTGCTGAACGAGAAAGAAGTTAAAATAAAAATAGAATGAATATTCATTCTTACTTAAGAGATGCTTGTTGAGAGGATGGACATCATGCAAAATAAGCGCGATAAGATTATGGATGCTGCACTCGAGCTTTTTGCAGAGCGAGGTTTTAACGCTACAACAGTTCCAACAATCGCTTTAAATGCTGAAGTAGGAGCAGGGACCATTTATCGTTATTTTGAGCATAAAGAAGCTCTTGTTAACGCTGTTTTTCAGCGGTGTGTAGAAAGCCTTTCACACCATTTACAAGAGAACTATCCGAGTGATTCCGGTATTAGAGAACAGTTTCGACACCTGTTTTTTAAAGTAGTTGGTTTTGCTCGAGATCATGTTTATGCTTTTTCATTTTTAGAAAGCCAAAGCAACGCGCACTATTTAGATTCAAAAAGCATTGACGTTTTCCAAGAAATGATGGATTTTTTCTATCAGTTTTTAGAGGAAGGAAAGAAAGTAAATGTTATTCGCTCTGTACCAACAGAAGCGCTGTTTGCGATTGTGTATGGCGCATATGTTGAGATAGCAAAACTTTTACGTAAAAAGATTCTTCCAGAGAGCGATCAGCTTATGAATAGCTTAGAAGCGTGTTGCTGGGATGCGGTGAGAGTGTAGAAATTCTACCGCTTTCTTATTAAGGATAAAAGAATGAACATTCATTCCGTTGGATTAATTTATGAAAATAGAATGATAGATACCTATATTTTTCGTCAGTCTATCTTATGAAACTATTGCACAAAAAAGAGGAGGCTTTTCTCATGGAAAAAGAACGTACTATTCCACAACCTAAAACTTATGGACCGTTAGGCAGCTTACCGCTTATGGATAAAGATAAGCCAATGCAAACATTTATGAAAATTGGTCAGGAACTAGGTCCTATTTTTCAATTTCAATTTCCACATGCTTTAGGAACATTTGTCTCGGGACATGATTTAGTTGCTGAAGTATGCGATGAAGAGAAGTTTCAAAAACAGCTAGGAGTTTCTCTTACAAGCGCTAGAGAGTTTGCAGGTGATGGACTTTTTACAAGTTATACAGAAGAGCCGAATTGGAAAAAAGCTCATAATATTTTATTACCAAGCTTTAGTCAACGCGCAATGAAAGGTTATCATCATATGATGCTTGATATTGCAACACAGCTTGTTGAAAAATGGGAACGTCTAAATAAAGAAGAAGAAATTGATGTGCCAGAAGATATGACTCGTCTAACATTAGATACAATTGGTCTTTGCGGATTTGGTTATCGTTTCAATAGCTTCTACCGAGAAGGAGCTCATCCATTTGTAGATAGTATGGTGAGAGCATTGGATGAATCAATGAATAAAATGAATCGTTTACCTCTTCAAGATAAGCTGATGGTGCGTAAAAAACGTCAATTTCAAGAAGATAAAATGTTCATGTTTGAACTCGCTGATGAGATTATTAAAGAGCGTAAAAAACAAGGAGAGGTAGATGGAGACGATCTTCTTGCCCATATGCTCAATGGAAAAGATCCTGAAACAGGAGAGAAACTAGATGATGAAAATATTCGCTATCAAATGATTACGTTTTTAATTGCGGGTCATGAAACAACGAGCGGTCTTTTATCATTTGCGATTTACTATCTCTTGAAAAATCCGCGCGTGCTCAAGAAAGCATACAAGGAAGTTGATGAAGTATTAACAGGAATTCCTACTTATGAAGATGTAAGAAAGCTAAAATACGTTCGAATGATTTTAAATGAAGCCCTAAGACTTTGGCCAACTGCTCCAGCCTTTTCTCTTTATGCTAAAGAGGATATTATGCTAGGGGGAAAATATCCAATAGAAAAGAACCAAAGCGTAAGCGTTCTTTTAGGAAATCTTCACCGAGACAAAAGAGTGTGGGGAGAAAATGTGGAAGAATTCCGACCAGAACGATTCCAAGATGAAAAGAAAATTCCACATCATGCATACAAACCATTTGGAAACGGTCAGCGTGCATGTATTGGTCAACAGTTTGCCCTGCATGAAGCAACGCTTGTGCTAGGAATGATCCTACAAAGATTTAATATTGTGGATCACAGAAACTACGAACTAAAAGTAAAAGAAACTTTAACATTAAAACCTGACAATTTTACAATTCAAGTAATTCCTCGCGAGCGAGAATATGAAGCTCTAAACGAGCATAAAAGCGAAAACAAAGCAGCTAAAAAAGTAGAGCAAGACGTTATTATTGAAGAGCATAATACACCGCTTCTTGTTCTTCATGGATCAAATTTAGGCACTGCTGAAGGAATTGCAAATGAACTTGCTGAGCTTGGCGAGAGATACGGTTTCTCAACAACTATTGCCTCTTTGAACAGCTATAGTGGCAAGCTACCAACATCAGGCGTTGTCTTAATTGTTTCAGCTTCCTATAATGGAAAAGCTCCAGATAATGCAACGGAGTTTGTGAACTGGTTAGAAACGTCAAAAAATGATTTATCAGGTGTTCACTATGCTGTGTTTGGATGTGGGGACAGAAACTGGGCAAGTACGTATCAACGCATACCAAGAGTCATTGATGAAAAAATGTCTGAGCTTGGTGCAGAACGGATTGTAGGCAGAGGAGAAGGAGATGCAAGCGGCGACTTTGAGCTTCATCTTGATGAGTGGAAAAATCAATTGACGAAAAAAGTGAAAGAAACATTTAACGTCGAAGAAACGAAAGAAGTAGCAGAGAAAAAAGGACTAAACGTGACATTTGTGAAAGAAAACGTTCAGCATCCACTTGTCAAAACGTATGAAGCACAAGAAGCAGAAGTTTTGTTAAATAAGGAGCTTCAGCGAGAAGAAAGTGGCAGAAGTACACGTCATATTGAAATCTCTTTACCAAATGGTGTTTCTTATAAGGAAGGAGATCACCTCGGTATTCTTCCGCAAAATAGTGCTAAGCTTGTTAATCGAGTATTGAAGCGCTACGGATTAGACGGCAGTGAGAGCATTATGTTAGAAGGGGATGCATATGGACTTCAACACTTACCGTTGAACAAACCTGTACGAGTGCGAGATGTTTTAACTTTTAATGTTGAATTGCAAGAACCTGTTTCAAGAAAAGCACTACAGGAGTTAGCGGAAGCAACCGTTTGTCCGCCGCATAAATATGAACTTGAAGCCCTTCTAGGAGAGCACTATAGTGAAAACGTGACGAATAAACGATTAACAATGCTGTCTCTTCTTGAAAAATATGAGGCTTGCGAATTGTCATTTGAGCGCTTTTTAACACTTTGCCCACCGTTAAAACCGCGTTATTATTCTATTTCAAGCTCACCGCTTAAGAGCAGTCAAAAAGCAAGTATTACAGTAAGTGTAGTAGAAGGAAAAGCATGGAGTGGAGATGGAATGTATCATGGTGTTGCTTCATCTTACCTTGCTCAATGTCAAGCAGGTGAAAACGTGATGATGTTTATCAATACACCTCAGTCTCGTTTTGAGCTTCCAGCTGACGAGAGTACACCACTTATTATGGTTGGACCAGGAACAGGTGTTGCACCGTTCAGAGGCTTTTTACAAGCCCGATCTGTGTTAAAAGAAGAAGGAAAAAAACTCGGAGAAGCTCATCTTTACTTTGGTTGCCGAAATGAAGCACATGATTTTATTTACAAAGATGAACTTGAAAAAGCAGAGAGTGACGGTATTGTAACATTGCACACGGCATTTTCAAGAATGGAAAGCTGTGACAAAACATACGTTCAACACTTATTAGAACAGGATGCAGCAGAAGTGATTTCTATTCTTGTTGAAAAAGAAGGAGCTCTTTACATTTGCGGAGATGGCAAAAGTATGGCTCCTGCCGTAGAAAGTACGTTAAAAAAGGCATATCAAGACATAGAACATAAAAGTGAAGAAGAAGCAGAGCGTTTTCTCCTCGATTTAGAAGAACAAGGACGTTTTGCAAAAGATGTTTGGGCAGGATAAATAGCAAAAGGAGCTAACTAAAGTTAGCTCCTTTTATTGTATATCTTGAATGCCTGATAAACGAATCGAAAAAATATTTTGCTTTTCATCTTTCAGAAATAGCGTTTGATCTAAGAGGTTAAGATTATGAACGCGCCCTTGACAAGTTTGCAGAAGCCCATCTTCATAATAGTTAATTGTAAGCAACCGGTTTTTTCGTAGCGCTTTTAAAATCATGACATTCTCCTTTGTTATTTATATTAAAATTTTTAGTGTTTTATATAATTTCCTTACTTTTATTATATACAAAAAAGGTAAGCGTTTTCAATAAAGTTATGAACAATTTGTGAATCATTGTGCAAAAGAAAAAAATTAGGGGATGGTATAGCGGGTAAACAGCTTAAAAACAAGCTCTCTTCGTGTGGATACACCTGTTTTAAGAAAGATAGATTTTAAATGATCCTGCACTGTATAAGGAGAAAGGAAGAGATCATTTGCTATTTCTTTGGTTGAAGAACCTTTAATTAAATAATCTAGGATATTACTTTCACGTTTTGATAAATGATAATACTTTTTATTAATGGTTAGAATATCTGTTGGAGAGGCTTGAGCAATATTTATGGCTATGTTGAAATCCTCTTTATCTTTTATTAAGAGAAAAGATGAAAGCGTTAAAAATCCGTACTTTTGAAGAGCAAGTAGCGTATGTGCTGACCCTTCCTCACTTCCTAGTGTCCGATAGCAGAGGGCTTGAATTGACTTTGGCAATTTGTCCCCCTCTAACGATTCAGAAGCTCTTAGAGCATCTAACATCTTTATCCCTGTTTTTGTATAAGATATCAGTTTAAGATCAGGAGAAAATAACAGCATTTTAGGTTGTAAAGGAACAGGTTCTAAAAATAAATGATAAAAAGTTTGAAGTCCACGACCAATCGAGGAAGAAAGGTTTTCAATAAGCTTTTTTTCTTCACTTTGAAAGTGTTCTTCTTTTTTGAATAACGTTAAGTACCCAAAACATTGATTTTTATATACCAAAACAGCACGGAGTTCGTCCTTGAATCCGGCGGGTTTTAAGATAGATGTGTATCTGTAACTTTTCTTAAGTTGTTCTTCTTTTTGTTCACTTAGCACAGCTGCTCGTCTTTCTTCATGAAAAAGTCTTGCATAGTGATTTACATCTTGTTGTAAATCTTCATTTTTAAAAATCTGATGATGAATACTTTCAATGTTATGCTCTGTAACAGCTCCTATAGAAAGTAATGCGTGGGGGTCTACTGCAGACAGGCAGTATGCTTGAAAAGAGAGTTCTTGCCGTAAAAGTGTAATAACACGTTGCCGGTATGTCCAAGATGTTGTACATGTTTTTTCTAAGCGATGTAAAGCTGTGTCAATTTCACGCCACTTTTTCATATCATTGCTCCTGATATTTTTATTTCCCCATGTTTCTGGGATCGTCTTTTTTTTATTCCTCTTTATAATTGAGAATAGTTATTAATTAATTTTATCGAAAAGAGTAGAGATTAGAAAGATTTTATAGGAGGAGAAAAGATGAAGGAAGTGAGCAATATGAATTGGCATAGTGATGAAGTGTATAATTACGAAGTGAAAATACCTTTAAAAATTCCAGGGTACGATGTACTTTATAAAATGATGAATCATCTTATGTCAGTATATGTCTCTTCAGAAAACAAGCATATTCATATGCTTATCGTTGGGGCTGGAGGAGGACAAGAACTGATAACTCTCGGGAATATAAATAAGGGATGGGCATTTACAGGAGTAGATCCTTCCATAAAAATGCTTCGTATCGCACAAAAGCGCACTAAGAAAGCAGGGATAAACGCCACTTTTATACATGGAGAGGTAGAAAGTATAACAGGGAAATTTACAGGTGCAACTTGCATGCTTGTGCTTCACTTTTTGAAGGAAGCAGAACAGGAGAAGTTGCTAAAAGAAATAAGTGAGCGATTAAAAAGTGGCGCTCCTCTTTTTGTAGCTTCTATTGTTGGTGAAAAGAGAAGAGAGTTTCGATGGCAAATGAAAGCTTGGAAAGAATACATGCTTTCAAACGGAATTCCTCTTGAAGAGTGGATTAACTTTGAAAAATCAATAGATCATACCATTCATCTTATTTCAAGTGCGAAAATGGAGCATCTTTTAAACAAATCAGGATTTACAAAAGTAACAAAGTTTTATAAAGGTTTTTTAGTAGAAGGATGGGTAGGGATAAAGGGATAAAAAGCATCTTAATGGTGCTTTTTTCCTGTTTTTCATAAAAAAAATCTATAAAAACTAAAAAGATTAAATTTTTTTTAGTCAAATACATTGATATAAGAAATATTTTTCCTTATAATTGATTTATAGATTGAAAGTGCTTTCAGCAAACAGTATTTTTTGAAAGCGCTCGCTATATACTAAAAATTTGAAATTCAGATGTGATATACAACAGGAAGGGGAATGAACCTTGGATTTCTATCTACTAATTATGACGCTAATATCTATTGCAATTGTGGTTGTTGGAGTTTCGGTGTTCAAATGGCATGCGTTCATTAGTTTGCTTGTAGCTAGTTTATTTCTGGCTATAACATCAGGACTCTCGTTGGATAAAATTGTAACCTCTTATGAAAGCGGTGTCGGCAGCGTACTTGGGCACCTAGTTGGAATTTTAGCACTTGGAACAATTTTAGGAAAAATGATGGCTGAATCAGGAGCCGGTATGAGAGTTGCTGACTTCTTCATTCGATCTTTCGGACGTAAGAAGCTTCCATGGGCAATGCTTATTTCAGGATTTGTTATTGGTATTCCGGTCTTTTTTGAAGTAGGAATTATTATCTTAATTCCACTTGTTATTTCGATTTATAAAACAACAAAGCAAAATATTCTATTGATTGCACTTCCAGTTATCGCAGGTCTTTCTATTGTGCACGGAATTGTACCTCCGCATCCTGGGGCAATGACAGCCATTGGGATTTATAACGCAAATCTTGGCAAAGTTTTAATTTATTCTCTTATTATTGCCATTCCAGCTGCAATTATTGCAGGGCCTGTTTTTGCAAAATGGGTTCATAAACGAGTAATTCCAGAAAAGGAGCCTGAGCTTATTCGTATTAATACATCATCAAGCAGTTTACCAAGCACAGGCGTTTCATTTTTCGTTATTTTACTTCCGATTCTTTTAATGGTTCTGTCTGTTTTAGCACCTACAATTGAAGTGTTACCAAAATTTGTTGTTCAGGCATTAGAGTTTATTGGTAATCCCCTTGTAGCTCTTTTACTTGCCTGTTTTGCTGCTTTCTATCTTTTAGGATTCCGCCAAGGCATGGATAAAAATATGGTGAAAAAGCTTACTGAAGATGCCGTACTGCCTGTTTGTTCTATCATTTTAATCGTTGGTGCTGGTGGAGGATTTAAACAAATTTTAATTGATAGCGGTGTCGGAGAGTCAATTGCTCAGATGGCTGAGCATCTATCCCTTTCACCAATTGTTCTTGCCTTTTTAGTAGCTGGTCTAATTCGTATTGCAACAGGTTCTGCAACTGTTGCCCTTACAACAGCAGCTGGTATTGTATCCCCTGTTGTGGCAAACATGACAGGCGTGAACTTAGAGCTTCTTGTTATTGCAACAGGCGCAGGTTCACTTATGTTCTCACACGTCAATGATGCTGGTTTCTGGCTTGTTAAAGAGTATCTAGGTTTAACTGTGAAAGAAACGTTTAAAACATGGACTGTGCTTGAAACACTTCTTTCCTTCATTGCTTTTGCTGGCGTGTTAATTTTCGATATCTTTGTATAAGAAATAAAAAAAGCGTTCTTCTCTTTGAGAAGAACGCTTTTTTTATTTTTTCCATTTATGGTTGATTTTAATTTATCATCTGTGTATATAGTATATATACAATGTTAACAAGGGAGCTCTCATGAGAATACTTATTTCAAATCATTCAAAAGAACCGATTTATGAACAAATTACAAAGCAAATTCGCGAGGCTATTATGACTCACGAGATTGCACAAGGAGAAAACTTGCCATCTATTCGTCAGCTTGCCAAAGATTTACGAGTGAGTGTTATTACAACAAAACGTGCTTACGAAGAATTAGAGAAAGAGGGGTTAATCTACTCTATCGTTGGAAAAGGGTCTTTTGTAGCAGAGCAAAATCCAGAGCTATTGCGAGAGAAAAAACTGCGTGCGATTGAAGAACATTTACTAGAAGCCATTGAAAACAGTAGAGGAACAGATATTACGCTAGCACAGTTAAAAGAAATACTTGAACTTCTTTATGAGGAGGAGAAATAGTGAAAAACGTCATTGAACTAAAAAATATCAACAAAACATACAAAGAATTTAAAATCGAAAATTTATCTCTTAATGTGAAGAGGGGATTTGTGACTGGATTTATTGGCGCAAATGGGGCGGGAAAATCAACGACGATTAAGCTAATTATGAACCTTATCAAGAGTGATTCTGGCTCTATCTCTGTATTTGGAAAAGATTATAAGAGTCATGAACGAGAAATTAAACAGAAGATTGGCTTTGTATTTGATGAAAACGTGTTTTATGAAAGGTGGAATTTAAAATAAATCAAACGGTTTATCTCAAAAGCTTATAAAAACTGGCATGATAAAACGTTTTATGAATATGTGGAACTGTTTGAACTTCCTTTAAACGTAAAAATTAAAAATTTTTCCAAAGGAATGAAGATGAAAGCATCTTTAGCACTCGCGCTTTCGCATAAAGCGGAACTTATTATTATGGACGAACCAACGTCTGGACTAGATCCTGTTGTTCGGAGAGAAATTCTCGATATTTTATATGATTTAATGCAAGACGAGCACAAAACGATTTTCTTTTCTTCACATATTACAACAGATTTAGATCGTATTGCCGATTACATAACGTTTATTCATAAAGGAAAGCTTATTTTTAGCGAGGACGTGCATTCTCTCGCTGAAAACTACGCTATTATCAAAGGGGAAACGAATCTTCTAGATCAAGACGTAGAAAAAGAGCTTGTTGGGGTGAGAAAAACGCATACTGGATTTGAAGGCTTAACATCTAACAGTCAAAAAGCGAGACTTCTTTTTGGGGACTCGGTATTATTTGAGCGTCCATCATTAGATGACATTATGTACTTTACAGGAAAGGGGTCTATTCATGGGTAATTTAATGTTGAAAGATTTATTTCTTAACCGTTATAGCATTTTATTATCTTTCGTTGTATTTGCATTGACACTTGCAAACGGATTTAATACAGTATACTGTTTTTTCTTTACGCTCTTATTTTTGATTGGAACATTTACTCAATATGATGGATTCAACAAAGTTGATCTGTTACTGAACGCTCTTCCTTACAGCCGAAAACAAATTGTTTCATCTCAATATATCGGTGTTCTTGTTTGTATTACTTCGATGCTCATTGTACTATCCGGTGCGCTATACGTCATCAATCTTCTTTTTGATCAATCCTTCTCTTTATTAAGTATAAAAAGCATCGGATTATTGTATGCTGTTGCATTATTAGACGCAGCCTTTTTCGTTCCGATCTCTTACATTATTCCACCCAAATATGCTCTTATTTCCTTTGGGATTTTTGGATTGCTCACAGGTATAATAATTGTACCTGCGATGCGTTTCTATGAAAACTACGTATTAAAGCTTATCGCAGATTACGGTTATAATCTCTACTACATTAGTGGAGGTATAGCGATTCTTCTTTTTCTCCTATCATGGTCCTTCACTATTCAAATTTATAAAAGAAAAGACGTTTAAAGCCTGCTTACAACAGGCTTTTTTTATATGACAAAAACACAAATTTAACCTCTGTACGAACCTCTTTAATATACGTTGGATATGAATAAACAAACGCTAATATTCCGAAAATAGAGATTGACACAAAATGGCCCTATTGAATATAATGAAGTTAATACATGAACATATGCTCATATAAGGCAGTTAAGTCTTTTGATCTTTATTCATAGGAAAATGTATTTTTATGGAGAAAGTAAGGTGAGGGCTAGTGGAAGATCGGAGAGAAAGAGTGAAGAGAGAACTTTTGTTAGAAGGTCTTGATTGTGCGAACTGTGCAATGAAAATCGAAAATGGAGTAAAGGCACTAGAAGGTATTGATCATTGTACAGTGAACTTTGCGACTAAAACGTTGACATTTGATGTAGAAATGAACGAAGAAGAGAAAGCGTTAGAAAGTGTTAAAAAGAAAGTACATTCCCTTGATTCACATATTAAAATTAAAGAAAAAGGTGTAGAGACGCACACCCTCTACTTGCATGGTCTTGATTGTGCACACTGCGCAGGGAAAATTGAGTCAGAAATGGGCAAGATTCCTGCTGTTCAGAAAGCAAGCGTTGATTTTGTTTCAAAAATGCTTCACATCACGCTCGTTTCTGAAGCTTCCTGGAATAGGGAAAAAGAAGAAGTTATTCAAAGAATTAATAAAATTGAATCTGGGATTACAGTTGAAGAGGAAGAAGATGCTTCAAAGGAAAAGGATAAGCATGGGCATTCTATATTATGGCGTTTAGGTGCAGGAGTTTTGCTAACAGGAATAGCGATGTTTGCTTCTTTACCGTTTCCTTTTGAATTTGCTCTATTTCTTATTGCCTATGCTATTGCTGGCGGGGACGTTGTGTATAGGGCAGTAAGAAACATTATTAGAGGGCGCATGTTTGATGAACATTTCTTAATGACAATTGCAACGATTGGGGCATTTCTGATTGGCGAGTATGCAGAGGGTGTTGCTGTTATGCTTTTTTATCAAACTGGTGAGTGGTTCCAGAGTTTAGCTGTTAATCGTTCTCGTAAATCAATCAGCGAAATGATGAACATTCGTCCTGATTATGCAAATCTTAAAGAAAGTGAAGGGATCAAGAAAGTCTCACCAGAAGATGTGAAACAAGGCGATATTATTGTTGTGAAACCTGGTGAAAAAATTCCTTTAGATGGAATGATCCTAAATGGAATTTCATCAGTGGATACTTCTGCTCTTACAGGCGAATCGCTTCCACGTGAAGTTGAGAAAGGGAGTGAAGTGCTGAGCGGATTCGTAAATAAACAAGGTTTATTAGAAATAAGGGTTACGAAAGAATACGGAGAATCAACGGTTTCAAAAATATTAGATCTTGTTCAAAATGCGAGCAGTCGAAAAGCGCCAACTGAAAATTTTATTACTAAATTTGCCCGCTATTATACCCCTATTGTTGTCATTATCGCTTTTCTTCTCGCTTTCTTGCCTCCACTCCTTTTCACAGGAGCAACGTTAGCTGACTGGACATATCGAGCACTTGTCTTTCTTGTTATCTCATGTCCATGTGCGCTTGTTGTTTCTATTCCACTAACGTTTTTTGGAGGAATTGGAGCAGCATCTAGACGAGGTATTCTTGTAAAAGGTGGAAACTATTTAGAGGCACTAAATGATGTGAGATATGTTGTGTTTGACAAAACAGGAACACTTACAGAAGGTGTATTTGAAGTTGTTCATGTACATGCTGAAAAAAACTTTACGAAAGAACAAGTTATATATTATGCGGCATATGCTGAGCAACATTCTAATCACCCAATTGCCGAATCAGTAAAAAAAGCATACAACGGTAAAGTGAATGAAGGGCTAATTACAAGCTATAGTGAAAAAGTCGGACATGGGATTGAAGCAGTTATAGATGAAGAGCGAGTTTTAGCTGGAAATGAAAAACTTATGAATTTGTATTCTATTTCCTATAGCAGAGCAAGTGAATATGGAACAATTATTTATGTTGCAGTAAATAATCACTATGCAGGCTATCTTGTTATTTCCGATAAAATAAAACAAGATGCTAAAGAAGCCCTAAAGGCTTTAAAAAGGCTTGGTATTAAAAAAACAATGATGCTTACAGGAGATCAAAAAAGCGTTGGAGAAAACGTTGGAAAGCAATTAGGGATTGATGAAGTATATGCTGAGCTTTTACCACAGAACAAAGTTGAAAAAGTAGAAGAGCTTGACAAGCTTAAAGAAAAAGCAGAAAAACTGATTTTTGTGGGTGATGGGCTTAATGATACGCCTGTTCTTGCTAGAGCTGATGTTGGAGTTGCAATGGGAGGGCTTGGATCTGATGCAGCGATTGAAGCAGCAGATATTGTTATTATGACAGATGAGCCTTCTAAAATTGCTGAAGCAATCTCTCTTGCTAAACGAACAAGAAAAATTGTATGGCAAAACATTACCTTTGCTCTTGGCGTTAAGGCGATTTTTCTTCTTCTTGGAGCGTTTGGTATTGCTACAATGTGGGAAGCTGTATTCTCAGATGTAGGTGTTACGCTTTTAGCTGTCTTAAATGCAATGCGAATTTTAAAAAGATAGAGAGAAAAGCCGAATTTTCGGCTTTTTTTCTTGAAAAGAAAAAGGAGAAAGAAAAGGGTTTCTGCTATACTAATGAAGAATACTAGTTTAGAAGAAACTGATAGGAACGAGGTGATGAATTGAAAAGTAACCAAAGCTTTCGTTTGAAAGTAGCTGCTCTTATTACAGGGGTGTTAGCAATTGGTATCGCTTTTTTTCTTTTATCAGCAAACAGCAATTCAACTAAAACAAGTACAACTTCTTCAGAGGATGAAATAGCTCATTCCTTTTCCTTGAACAACCAACCGTTGCTTGGTGACGAAGATGCACCTGTTACAGTTGTTGAATTTGGAGATTTTAAATGTCCAGCATGTAAAGCATGGGGAGAAGAGATTTTTCCAAAGCTTCAAAAAGAATATCTTGAAAAAGATAGCGTGAATTTTTCATATGTAAACGTGCTTTTCCACGGAGAAGAGTCTGAATTAAGCGCTCTAGGAGCTGAATCGATACTAAAGCGAGATCCTCATTCTTATTGGAGTTTTCATAAAGCTTTATTCAACGCCCAACCAACGCAAAATCATAATGAAAAATGGGTAACTGTTTCAAAGCTTACAGAGATTGCAGAAAATACAACAAATGTGGACCTTGCGCAGTTTAAACAAGATATCGAGGCAAAAAGTATGCTTTCGGATGTTGAAAGAGATATGTCTCTTGTGGAGGATTATCATGTTGTTTCAACTCCAACTGTAATGATTAATAACAAAGTTGTAGAAGATCCTTTCAACTATAGCGAAATTCAAAAAGCAATTGAGGAAGAACTAGAGGAGAGTACATCATGACTGAAAAAAACAATCGTTCCATCATCTTTCTATACGTTGCTTGGCTTGCTTCTATTATTGCAACGTTAGGAAGTTTATATTTTAGTGAAGTACGCGGATATGTGCCGTGTGAGATGTGCTGGTATCAGCGCATTGCTATGTATCCTTTAACAGTAACAATGGGGATTGCTGTTTTTAAAAGAGATCTGGCTGTCAAAAAATATGTTTTACCAGTCTCTATTATTGGCGGATTGATTTCTGTTTTTCATTATTTAGAACAAAAGGTACCAGGATTTGCGGCCATTAAACCATGTTCAATGGGGGTTCCTTGTAGCGGAGAGTATATTAACTGGTTAGGCTTTATTACAATTCCGTTCTTAGCCTTCGTTGCTTTTCTTATTATCACAATTTGCTTACTGTTTGTAAAAAAGGAAGACTAAAATGAGCACATTGGAAAAGATGCAGCCACTTGTGATTTTAAGCGCTATGATGATAGGATTCTTCCTTTCTAAAATAGCGCTTTTTACTACATATGCACCTCTCTTTCTTTTGCTTTTTCTATTTTTTATGATGCATGGCCTTTTTTTAGATGTTTCATTTAAAGAAACAAAAACAGCTTTATCACACAAAGGCTTTCTAATATCAGCTCTTATTCTTAATTTTATCGTAGGGCCTCTTGTGGCTTATGGAATTGGACGTATTTTTTTAGATGAGGAACCATTTATATTTCTCGGTTTTCTTATGCTTGTTGTTACACCGTGTACAGATTGGTATTTGCTTTTCACAAAGTTAGCAAAGGGCAATGTACCACTTGCAGCTTCGCTACTACCTGTAAATCTCCTTTTGCAAATTGCTTTCCTTCCCTTTTATCTTTATCTGTTTTCAGGTGTGAGAGGAACGTTTTCCATATCTATGCTTTTGGAAAGTATTTTTTATATGTTTTTGCTTCCTTCCCTTTTAGCAATCATCATAAAAAGGAGAAAGGGGAGGGTAGTACAAAAGTGGAGAGCATTTTTTACAAGCAACGGAATTTTATTTTTAAGTTTGGCTGTAATGATGATGTTTGCCTCAGAAGGAAGCTATCTTTCTCGTCATTTTTCGGTTTTATACGTGTTATTGCTTCCCCTTCTTGTTTTCTTTACAATCGCTTTTCTAGCTGTTTTTCTTATTAGTAAAGTATTAAGATTTAAAACATGTGATAGGGTAAGCCTTCATTTTATTACACTTGCAAGGAATTCACCACTTGCTCTTGCTATGGCTGCAACAGCCTTTGAAAATCAACCAGAAGTTTCTCTTGCACTAGTCCTAGGACCACTTATTGAGCTCCCGCTGCTAGCTTTTGTTGCTTATTTATTGTTGCACGGAAAGGAATATCACAGGTGATATTTCTTTCTTTGTAATTGACAAATGCAGGAATTCTTTCTATAATTTTATTGAACGCTGGTCAATAAAGGGGAGAAATGATGTCACCTCGAAAAGCTGTAAAACATGAGCTAACAAGAGAAATGATATTAAACGTAGCGCGAAAGCTATTTGCTACAGAGGGATATAGTCATGTATCAATGAGGAAGATTGCTAAAGAGCTAGACTATAGTCATGGAGCGCTTTATTATCACTTTCAAAACAAGGCAGCGCTTTTTTTAGCGCTTGTTAAAGAAGATTTTTCACTTTTAGATGAAAAGTTTCATGAAGTGATGAAAAGAAATGTAGACGATGATGAGAAACTTCAGTCTGTGCTTTTAACTTTCATTGAATTTGGACTCACATATCCAAATCACTATGAGGTTATGTTTCTTACAAAAGATAAAGAAGTAAAGTTTTATCAGCATAGTGGCCCAGAAGAAAGCTACAAAAGGTTTGCAGAGGCCCTTAGTACACTTTCTAAAACGAAGCTATCGCTAAGGGAAACATGGTCTATCTTCTTATCTCTTCATGGATTTGTAGCACACCACTCATACTGTGAACAGTCGTTTGAAGAAGTGAAGGATATGGCAAAAGCACACGTTATGTTTTTATTAAAAAAGATTTAAAAATAGATGAGGAGTTTCCTCATTTATTTTCTACTTTTAATTAACCAGTGGTCAAAAAATAAAAGGAAGTGATGGATATGAAGAAAGCTCTTGTTATAGGAGCAACAGGTGGAATGGGGAGTGCTCTTGTATATGAACTGATTGAAAGAGGAATCAAAGTTATTGCTTTTGCTCGAAATGAAAGAAAACTTCAACATTTTTTTGGAAAAGAAGAACTTGTTACAATTCAAACAGGTGATGTTTTTCATCATTTATCTTCCTCTGTTGCCGAAGCTGAAGTTATTTTCCATGCTGGAGCACTTCCATACGCCCAATGGCAAGAAAAACAGGAACCATTTATGGGATGTATCATAAAAGCAGCAAAAGAAAACAAAGCGAAGCTTGTGGTTGTTGACAATATCTATGCTTATGGAAGAAGTAAAGGAAAGAAAGTGAGAGAAAATGATGAGAAAATCCCTCATACAAAAAAGGGGAAGATTCGGCTTCGCTTAGAACGCTTGTTAGAAGAATCAAAAGTTCCTTATATTCTTGCTCATTTTCCCGATTTTTACGGCCCGCGAGCAGAGAATACCCAGATTGACTATTTGCTTCAAAGTATCATTAAAAATAAAAAAGCCATGTTTGTTGGAAATCAAAACATAAAAAGAGAATATATTTATACTCCAGACGGAGCAAAAGCTCTTGTAGAACTTGCTCTTTGTGGAGAAGCTTACGGAGAAACGTGGAATATTCCTGGCTATAGCGGAATTTCAGGATCCGAATTTCTTTCTTATATTAGAGAATACACAAATTATCAGAAACGAGTAGGAACAGCAACAAAAACAATGGTACGGCTTATTGGAATTTTTGATCGCAATATGAAGGAATTTATAGAAATGTTTTATTTAAATGAAGATCCTCTGTTTCTAGACGGAACGAAATATGAGCATAGAATTGGAAAAATTCCAAGAACTCCTTATAAGGAAGGAATAAAACAAACAATTGATTATATGAAGACAGAAAAGACGGGAAACGCTTCTTGAGCGTTTCTTTTTTTTACAAAATTTGAGGAAAGAAAAGCTATTCTTCTTTTTCCTACACTAATTATGTGTAAGTCACATATATATAAAGGTATACCCATTAAAACTATGATGATTGTTTAAGAACTTTTTCGTAACTTTCATATTTTTGCAATCGTTTTCATAAAAGGAGGAAAAAAGAGTGTTAAAAGCTTTGCAAGCATTTTTCTCTCTCGCACTTTGTCCACTGTTTGGTAGTCCTTCTGCATCAAGTGATTGTAGTTTTGAAACAAGAGAAATGTTTAAGGAAGGAGAGTACGGAGGAAAAAGCTACAAGCTTTACGTTCCAAGTACGTATGACAAAGAAAAAGCATCTCCTTTACTTGTTATGCTTCATGGCTGTACCCAGTGTGCAACGGACTTTGCGATTGGTACTGAGATGAATATGCTAGCGGAAGAACACAATTTTCTTGTCCTCTATCCAGAACAAGATGCTAAAAGTAATCCAAACAAGTGCTGGAATTGGTTTGAACCTCTTCATCAAGCGCGTGGTAGAGGAGAGCCTGCAGCAATTGCTGGAATGATTGAAGAAATAAAAGAAGCGTACACAATTGATAATCATAAAGTGTTTATTGCAGGAATGTCAGCTGGAGGAGCAATGAGTATTATTATGGCTGCAGCCTATCCGGAAGTTTTTTCAGGACTTGGAGTTGGAGCAGGATTAGAATATAAAGGAGCTACAAGCGTTTTTGATGCTTTAAATGTTATGAACAATGGAGGACCAAATCCGTTTGAACAAGGTTACTTAGCATATAAAGAAATGGGAGAAAGGGCAAGAGTTATTCCAACTATTGTTTTTCATGGAACCTCTGATACAACAGTTGCGCCAATTAACGGAGAGCAAGTTGTTTCACAATGGATCGTTACAAATGATCTAGTGGAAAGACATAATGCAGGATGGATTTGTCATGGAGTAAATGAAACAATAAAAGGAAAAGTGAGAAATGGAAAAGAATATACGCATGACTTGTATCGAAACAAACGAGGGGAATCTATCGTTGAGAAATATACGGTATTGAACATGGGGCATGCATGGTCAGGAGGAAATGACAATGGAAGCTTTACAGACTCTGAAGGACCTCATGCAAGTAAGATCATGTGGGATTTTTTTATTAGAGAAAATCGAAAAAATGGATATTCAAATCAAAAAAGCTCTTGAAGAAATCTTCTCAAGAGCTTTTTTCATGTTAAGCTTTTTTTTCTTTATTGTTTGTGACCCCTAATACATCAAGCAAAAATACAAATACAGGTATTCCGACAATTAATCCCCATACTCCGAAAAAGTGTTCTGAAAAAATGAGTACAATAAAGGTGAAAAAAACCGGAAGCTCTGTTTTTGCCGACATAAGTTTTGGATTTAGAAGATAGGCCTCAATAGCATGAATAATCATAATCATAATCAACAAGTATAGAATCATTGTAAATCCACCAATTGTATATCCAATGATGGAAAGTGGGATAAGCGAGAGGATAACCCCAGCAACAGGAATAAGACCGAGGAAGAAAATTAAAATCGCTAGCCCAAACAGCTGTGGGAAATCAAAAAACCAAAGGCCAATTGTTGTAAGAACACAGTTTACAAGAGCAATAATAAACTGAGCTTCAATGACTTTTCCAAATGTCCTAACGAATTTGCGGCCGAAGAAAGCAATCTCTGTATAAAAAGCAGACAGCTTGCTTTGCTGAAACTTTTTGCTGAACATGATAAGTCTTTGTTTTTCTAAGAGGAAGAACATGCTTAAAATTAAAGACAAAAAGATTTGGACACTTAGGATACTAAGGTCTGTTAAGTATTTGTATAAAAAATTAAATCCTTGTTCAATATAAGTATTTAAATTTACGCTATCAAACGTATTTGAGATAAAGGAGAAGAAAGGAATATCTTCTGGATTCAGATAAAACGACTTAATTTGTTTTACAAGCTCTTCAACTTGCGTTTTAATAACTGGATAAAATCTAAAGCCACCTACAATAAGTCCAGTGACAAGTAAAACATACAGAATAAGCACGATGAGCTTTTGGCTGATGGGTACCCATTTATGTACCCATTTTGTGACAAACGTTTGCACTCTATCCATTAAAAAAGTGAAAATAAATGTTAACAAAATAAAATTGATCATGCTTTTTAAAGCGAAAAGAGCAAGCGCTAAAATGAGGAAAATCAAGAAGCGTCTAAAACCGCGGTTTTCCCAGAGTTTTGCTAATCCAGTCATTGTTTACATCTCCCATAAAAAATATAGTGTACTCTTGTTTAACCCGCTATTATGGGAAACTACAGAAAATATTAAAAGGAATATTTAAAAGCTGCTGTGCATTTCCGAACGTGTATCGTGTTAAACCTACCTCTTAATATTATATGCTTTTCACGTTTGATTTTAAAGCTGTATTAGCGATTTTGAGTATTTAATTGAAGATAAAAAGAAAAAACTCTCTTTGAAAACAAAGAGAGTTTTTAAATATAAGTGAAGAATACAATTATTTGTGACTGTCTTTTAAGACTTCTTCCATTTTACTAAACGTGTTTTGAACACTTTGAGAAGGAGTTGTCGTAAATAAGCTTACAACTACAACGGCAAGTAAGCTTGCAAAGAAGCCTGGAATCATTTCATACATAAAATCAGCCATCCCTGTTTGCACCCAAGCAAGCACAACAACAGTACCTACAATAATGCCGGCAAGAGCACCCCACTTTGTCATACGTCTCCAGAATAGACTCAAAAGAATGGCGGGGCCAAATGCTGAACCGAAACCAGCCCATGCATAGCCAACAAGATCTAAGATCGTGCTATTTGGTGTATACGAGAGCAGAATGGCAATCACGGCAACCACTAAAACAGCGAGTCGCCCAACTGTAACAAGCTCTTTATCAGAGGCATTTCTACGGAAGAATGTTTTATAGAAGTCCTCTGTTGCTGCACTTGATGTTACAAGGAGTTGAGATGAAATAGTACTCATAATAGCGGCTAAAATAGCGGCTAATAAAAACCCTGTAATATAAGAGTTGAATAGAACGTCAGACAACATGATAAAGATCGTTTCAGGATCATTCAATGTTATGTTATTCTCTGTAACATAGGCTAATCCAAATAGTCCTGTTAAACAAGCTCCAATAATGGAAATAATCATCCAGCCCATTCCAATACGTCGAGCTGGTTTTAATTCTTTTATAGAACTAATAGCCATAAAACGAACAATAATGTGAGGTTGGCCGAAATAGCCTAATCCCCAAGCAAGAAGTGAGAAGAGACCAATAACTGTTGTTCCTTTGAAAAGGTCTAAATGTGTTGCATCAATGCTTTTGATGGCATCAAATACATTCGTTGGTCCACCTAAGTCAAATAGCACAACAACGGGTACTAGAATAAGAGCAAGAAACATAATAATACCTTGCACAAAATCTGTTAAACTTACAGCTAGAAAGCCACCGAAAAGGGTATAAGCAACAACAACAATAGCGATAAGAAACATGCCATATTTGTATTCTAACCCAAAAGCAGATTCAAATAATCGTCCACCTGATACTAATCCAGATGAGGTATAAAGTGTAAAGAAAACTAAAATAACAAGTGCTGATACTAACCGCAACACACGACTTTTATCTTCAAATCGATTTTCAAAATAATCGGGAATCGTAATGGAGTCATCAGCAACATATGTGTATGTTCGAAGCCGTGGAGCTACAAGTAAATAATTTAAGTATGCTCCAATTGATAGTCCAACAGCAAGCCATATTCCAGATAATCCTGTTGTATACAATGCACCAGGAAGCCCCATAAGCATCCATCCGCTCATGTCAGATGCTCCTGCTGAAAGGGCAGTAACTGCAGGACCAAGTCCGCGTCCTCCTAACATGTACCCCGATATATCATCTGTTGATTTTTTATATGCATACCAACCTATTGCGAGCATCCCTAAAAAGTAAATGCCCAATGTAATATAAGAACCAATGTCCACCAAATCTCTCCCTTGTTTGTTTTTACGCTTTAAGCGCTGGTGAAGTGAATTATTTCTCTTATTCTATGAGAAAATAATTTAACTATTCGGACTATTATTGTAAAGTAAAAAAGACTAGGAGTAAAGTCTGTTTTGAGTAAATATGACTATTATCACCGAAAAAGGTAAAAATATCAAAGGGCCAATAAAATGATATGTTTAAGGAAATATAGCTTGTTTTAAAGAATTTGAAGAGAAGGAATATAGTTCTTTTTACCTGTTCGGAATCTCTTGTTAAATTCGTATTCTTATAATAAAGAGAGAAGCGATTTATTCTCTTTCTCCTCATATTGCAATTGGATACATTTGCTTTATAATATAGAAGAACTGCATTTGTAATAATTAGAATATCAGGTTTTAAAAAGTGCAAAAACTAAAAATTTTATAAAGTTTGGAAATAGGTGTAAAGCATAGTTTGCTTGCTTAAAAGGGAAGTCGATGAAATTTCGACACGGACCCGCCACTGTGAATGGAGTATAGGAGCTTTAAATAGCCACTGAACAAAAGTTCGGGAAGGTAAAAGGCTCTTTTCCTAAGTCAGGAGACCTGCCTGTTTTAACATCGCTGTTCGACCTACGGGAGTTTAGGGAGGTGGTTAGAATGCCTGTTTTCTTAAACTTTATGAATATAAAAGCATGTCTAACCTTTGAAAGGGAAGACATGCTTATTTTTTTAGCCTAGATAAATAAAAGGAGAGAGAAGAAAATGAAAAAAGCGCGCAGTTATCCAGTTATTTTAGCTCTATTATGTTTTGTTTTTTTAGCTATAGCAGGCTGTTCAGAAGGACAAGATAGGGCAGAGTCAGACTCGAAAAAATTATCCTTTGCTTTCCCATGGAGTCCAAAGAGCCTTGATCCACACGGTAGCGATAGCTGGGAAGTCATGCGATCTGGTGTAGGTGAAACACTTGTAAAACTAAACGAAGACTTAAAATCAGAACCTTGGTTAGCAAGCAGCTGGGAAAGAAAAAATCGTAAAACGTGGATACTCACATTAAGGAAAAATGTAAGCTTTCATAATGGAGAGAAAATGAGCGCTGAAAGTGTAAAAAAATCGCTTCTACGTTCAAATGAAAAAGACTCAAAGGTTAAAGATTTATTAAACTTGGAAACTATTCATGTTATCGATAATCACAAAATTGAGATTGTTACAAAACAACCAAACGAAGCTTTAATTTCACATCTAGCGGATCCATCTACAATTATTGCAGACGTCTCTACATTAGATGAAAAAGAGGAATATCCTGCCCTTACGGGAGCTTTTCAATTTGAGGAATTTAACAAAGACGAATCGCTGATTATGAAGAGAAATGAGGGCTATTGGGGACAGAAAGCAAGGGTTGAGGAGATTGATATAAAATTCATATCAGATGGAAATACGAGACTTATGGCTTTACAATCAGGAGACGTTGACGGTGCTGTTGATATTTCAACAGATCAAATTAGCGTACTGAAAAACAGCGGGAATATAAACGTCTTAACTGCTCCTTCACTTCGAACTCATATGATGATGTTCAATATGAACTCAGCTCGCGTAACAAATCCTTCGGTTCGACAAGCAATTGATAAAGTCTTGCCGAGAGAAGAGATCTTAACGGCTATTATGAAAAATGAAGGAACGAATGGAAATGGCCCATTTCCAGAAGTATTGTCTTTTGGAAAAGTAAAGCAGAGACAAGAAAATCAGTCTTTTGATTCTTTAATGAAACAAGGAGGTTATACGAAAGAGGAAGGAGTATGGACTAAGGGTGGAGAGCCTTTGCAACTAACAATGCTGACTTTCCCTCAACGACCAGAGTTGACGGTAATGGCTGAAACGATTCAAAGTTCACTATTAAAAGAAGGGATAAAAGTAAAGGTAAGAAGTGTGGAAAATATTGATGAAGTTCTTGCGGAGGATCATTGGGACTTATCCATGTATAGCATGCTGACAGCACATACGGGAGATGCTCAATATTTCTTAAACTTGTTTTATAATTCTAAGAGCCTAGCAAATGTAAGTCATTATAATTCAGCTGAGGTGGACAAACTGTTGACAGAATTAAATCAAACTTCTGGAGAAAAAGAGCGTGAAGAAATCGCAATAAAAATCGGTAATCAAATTAATAAAGATATTCCTCAATCTTTTATCGTTTATCCAAATACCGTATTTGGAGTGAATGAAAAGGTGAAAAACTTTGAGCCAAGTCCAATCGAGTATTACTATATTACTCCAAACGTTGATGTGAGCCCATCTTAAATGATTCGCTTTATCGTTGAACGCGTTGTACAGCTTGTTCTTGTCGTTTTTCTTATGTCAACATTCACATTTTTATTGCTTAGGCTAGCCCCGGGAGATCCTGCACGCATTATGTTAACAGCTCATAACGTCCCTGCATCACAGGAAGCGTTAGATAGCGTAAGAGCAGAGCTTGGTTTAACAAACACACTCCCCGTTCAGTATGTGTATTGGATAAAAGACGTATTTACAGGACAGTGGGGAGTGTCCTATATGTCAAAACAGCCTGTACTTGAAGAAATTGTGAGAAGAATTCCAGCCACATTTGAACTAGCACTAGGCGGTTTAGGGGTTATGCTTTTTATGACTTTTCTTTTGGGAATGTCAACAGCCCTCCGTTCACAAGGAATAGTGAATCGTTTTGGGAAGGGACTTGCGCTTGTTGGCTCATCTCTTCCATCATTTTGGCTCGGATTTTTACTTATATATATTTGTTCTGTAAAGTATCAGTTGCTTCCTTCAATGGGAAGAGGGAGCTTAGAGAATTTAGTATTGCCAGCTATCACACTTGGTTTTGGACTTGGAACAGTGTATGCCCGTGTATTCCGAGAGCATTTGCTTGATGTTTTACAAAAGCCTTTTGTGAAAGCAGCAAGAGCAAGAGGACAGTCTGAGTTTTCCCTTTTAACAGGTGAAGTATTGAAACATGCTATATTACCAATGATTACGATGACAGGGACGAGCTTTGCTTTTATGCTTGGCGGGAGTATCATTGTTGAAACGGTTTTTTCTTGGCCTGGATTAGGTCGTTACATCATTGATGCGATTAATATGAGAGACTATCCTATTATTCAAGGGTATGTTATTTTTACGACTTTCTTATTTGTGCTAATTCATATTTTAATAGATATATTGTGTAGTTTTGTTGACCCTCGGTTACGGGCCAACTAGGAGGAAAAAGAATGACACATCAGTTTTATAAAAAATATAGCCGAGGAATGAAAGGTGTAAGTTTTCTTATCGTTCTTTTACTTGTGGGACTGTTAGCGCCTCTTTTGGCACCGCATAATCCTTTAGATACGAATTTGGCTCAGCGGTTACATCCGCCAAGTTCTACTTATCCATTTGGAACAGATCATGTGGGAAGATGCATACTGTCTCGTATTTTGTATGGAATGAGAATAAGTGTTGGAGGAGCTTTCCTCATTATGATTAATACGATTCTTATTAGCCTTCCAATTGGTCTTTTAGCAGGATACAAAAGTAGAAAGGGCACCTTTTTTCTGCGCATTATGGATGGTTTTCTGGCTGTGCCTGATATTGTTCTTACTATTGCTATTGTTGGTGTGCTAGGGCAAGGGTTTATAAATATGATGATTGCAGTTGTAATTGTTCGGTGGGCAAACTATGTGCGCATTGTGCGTAGTTTTGTTTTAAATATTTGTGAGGAAGATTACATAAAAGGAGCAAGAATGGCTGGAAATACGCACTTTCAAGTGATTGTAAGATATATTGTTCCATCTATTTTTACTCCACTTACTGTTTTTATTTCTCTTGATATGGGCAAGATCGTGCTTTTAATGGCAGGGTTATCTTTTCTTGGATTAGGTGTACAACCACCAACGCCTGAGTGGGGAGTTATGCTTCATGATGGAGCTTCTTATTTTCAAAGTGCTCCACACGTTATGCTGTTTCCAGGGCTCTTTGTTTTACTTTTTGTATTAGTATGTCAGCTTATAAGTGAAGATTTAAAAAAGAATAGTGGTGAACGTTAAATTGAAAAATGACGCGTTGTTGCAGGTAGAGAATTTAGAAATCTCCACAATTATAAAAGAGAAGAAGGTCCCTCTCATAAAAGGAGCTTCATTTCATATTCACAAAGGGGAAATTGTTGCTTTAGTAGGAGAGAGCGGTTGTGGAAAAAGCCTAACAGCTCATGCCTTAGTAGGCCTGCTTGAGAAGAACTGTCAAGTGACAGGAGGAGCCATTTATTATAAAAGTAAACGTTTAGATGAAAGGGATAAAAAAGATTTTCAGCGAATAAGGGGCCATGAAGTAGGCCTGCTTATCCAAGAATCTTTGAATGGTTTGAACCCGCTTCATACTGTGAAAAAACATATAAAAAGAACGCTTAAAAAGCATAGAGATTTACCAAAGGATAAAAAGCATATTTATGAGCTCTTACAAAGTGTTGGATTTAAAGATCCAGGCTATATTTTATCTTCCTATCCTTTTGAACTTAGCGGTGGTATGCGTCAGCGCGTCCTCCTCTCGATGATGCTTAGTTTAAAACCATCTCTTCTTATTGCAGATGAACCAACAACAGCTCTTGACACAATCAATAAAGAGAAAGTAATGCAGTTGCTAAAAAAACTTCAAAAACAATATGGGTTAACCGTTTTGCTTATTTCTCATGATCAAGAGAGTGTGGCAAGAATTGCAGATCGAGTCATTAGAATGAAGAAAGGAGGAAAGATAGTATGTTCTTAAAACTAGAGTCGGTTACAAAAGAATACCAAACACAAAGACGCTTTCGTTCCTCCTCTATAACCGCCGTGGATACGGTAAGTTTGAATATAAAAAAAGGAGAGCGGATAGGATTAGTCGGGGAGAGTGGAAGTGGAAAAAGTACATTAGCAAAACTCATTACAAAATTTGAGAGCATTACAAAAGGTGAAATTTTTATAAATGGATATTCTGTACATAATGGTGATTTGAGCGAGCTTGAGTTATATAAAAAAGTTCAGCTCGTTTTTCAAGACTCCTCTTTTTCCCTCTCTCCGAGGATGCCTGTTAAAGCTCTTATAGAAGAGCCATTGCGAAATTTCTTTAAGTTGAATAAGGAAGAAAGAGAGAAGAAATGCTTTTCGTTGATTCAAAAAGTAGGTCTTGATGAAACATTCTTAGAAAGATATCCAGGAGAGTTAAGCGGAGGGCAGAAACAGCGAGTATGTATTGCAAGAGCAATAGCTGTAGAGCCTGAGCTTATTATATTTGATGAAAGTCTCGCAAGCCTTGATCAACCGGCTCAAATGTCTATCATTCATATGCTTCTTGACTTACAAAAAGAAAAAGGTTTAGCATACTTATTTATTACCCATGATTTAGCATCAGCCAAAAAGCTTTGTGAAGGGATTGCTGTGATGTACAAAGGTAAAATTGTTGAAGTCGTAAAAGACTGGAAAACGGATCCATTTACACATCCTTATGCAAAACTCCTTTTTCATAAAAATGAAGTAAAAACCATCTTTTTATAGATGGTTTTATTTTTTACCATAAAAAGTAATCGAAAAGAACGATAATTAACGCTATAATACAAAGAAAAATGAAAATCAGCTTGATTATTCTATATTTTTGAAACGCTTTAAGGTTTCAATCGTTATAATAGAGGAGAAAAAGCGAAAGGAAAGAGGGGAGACCTTGTTTATTGTAGAACTATTATTTGTTGCAATTATCTTGTTTCTTATTTACAGTATTTTGCCAACGCTTTTCATTCGTTTGTCTTCTCTTCGTATTGTTAAGAAAGGCGTAGGAGAAAAAAAGATTTCTCTCACTTTTGATGATGGTCCACATCCTCAATATACGAAGAACCTTCTTGATTTATTGAAAAGGCACAATGTAAAAGCAACTTTTTTTGTTGTAGGAGAGCATGCTTTAAAGCACCCGCACTTATTGAGAAGAATGGTTATTGAAGGCCATGAAATAGGGATTCATCACTACAAGCACAAAAGTGGATGGTTTTTAACACCCGGAAAATTGAAAAAGGAACTCAAAATGTGCCAAGAGGCGATCGAGCATATTACAGGAAGAGAAGTGAGATATTATAGACCGCCATGGGGCCATTTTAATATATGTACACTAGCATTAGCAAAAACATATCAAATTATTATGTGGTCTGTAATCTTGCAAGATTGGAAAATCGAAAAGGGAGAAAGCACTCTCTCAAAACGCTTAATCGAAGGGCTTTGCGATGGTCATATTTATCTTTTACACGATAATGGTTCCACATTTGGAGCCGAAGAACAGGCTCCTCGTATTATGATTGAGCAGCTTTCTTTGTTTTTAGATGAAATGCACAAAAGAAATTTCACATGTGTAAGCTTACAAGACCTTATAGTAGGGAAGAAACACTATAGAATAGGACATTAAAAAATGAATGTAGATCAAATTACTGAGTATTTACTAACATATGGATATTGGATCATTTTACTTGTGTTATTTTGCGGAATTGTTGGAATACCAGCGCCAGAAGAGACGTTTCTTGTCTTTATAGGTATGCTTATTGCCAAACATCAGCTTTCATTTTATGGGAGCATTGGAAGTGCTTTTGCAGGAACATTAGTTGGAATGCTCTGTGCTTATTTTATAGGAAGAAAAGTTGGTAGTCCGTTTGTAAAGAAGTTTGGTAAATACATTAAGATCACAGAGGAGAATAGGGAAGAAACATATAGGAATTTTAAACGTCATGGAAAGCTGTCAACGTTGTTATGTTTGTTCATCCCAGGTTTTCGTCAAATAACGCCGTACGTAGCTGGAATCACAGGGTTTCCAGTTCTTTCATACCTGCTTTTTGCAACACTTGGGAGTGGCTTATGGGTTGTGTTGTATATTATAGGCGGCTATTTTATTGGAAATCGTATCCCTGTTGAATATGTCTCGTTTTTAGGACTAGCAGCATTGATTGGGTTTATTGTTGTGATCATTGTAAAAAAACGAAAGAAAACAAGTAAATAAGGAGGTGCATTCCTTGAAGAAAGTTCTTTTTTTACCTTTATTTCAAATGCCATCTGGGCATCACCAAGTGGCAGATGCACTTATGTATGAAATTGAAAAAACAACGGAAAATGTAACATGCAAAAAAGTAGATTTCCTAAGCTATTGGAATAAACATATCGAGAAATTGGTGGAATCTAGTTATTTGAAAATGATCCATGCTTTTCCTAATATGTATGACTGGGTTTATCGTAATTTTATGTACAACCAATTTACAAACAAGCAAGTTTCTTTACTAAATCGCATTTATAGTTTGCGTTTTGAGGAAAAAATGCTCCAGCTAATTCAAGAAGAGCAGCCTGATTCTATTGTTTGCACACACTGTTTTCCTTCTGCTATTTTAAGTCGCTTAAAGCAGCGCAAGGCCATCAATATTCCTGTTGTGAATGTATATACGGATTTTTTTATCAACAGTATTTGGGGTGGGGCTGAAATTGACTACCATTTAGTGAACGATATGCAGATGAAGCAAGAGCTTATCCAACGTTTCGCTATTCCTGCTTCACATATTTTTATAACAGGAATTCCTGTAAACGGGAAAATTGGAGGGAAATGCAGCTCTTCTAGAAAAATGAAAAAGCAGATTTTAGTTGCAGGAGGAAGTATTGGATTAGGGAAAATGAATGATTACCTCCAGCAAATTAAACATTCAAGCAATTATCACTATACTGTTTTATGCGGGAAAAATGAAAAGCTGTACGAAGAATTGAAGAGATGGAACATACCGCATATTGAACCAAAGGCCTTTATTTCTTCACGTGAGGAAATGAACGAATTATATGCAAGATCAGATGCACTTGTGACAAAGCCAGGAGGAATTACAATTAGTGAAGCATTAAAGCTAGGGTTGCCTATTTTTATTCATTCTTCACTTCCAGGTCAAGAGCGTATCAATTTAAAACGAATTATTGATAAAGGGCTTGCTGTAATGCTTCATGAAGACCAAGGATTTGAAGAGCAGCTTTCACTTGTTCTAGAAGATAAATGGAAAAGAAGAAGTCTTATTAAACGAATGGAAGATATGGTAAACAAACGCGAAAAAATTGCATATGAAATTATTGTAGATATCGCTGTTAAAACCTCGTTGCTTCATGTACGTCATGTTTAATAAGGAAAGTTTGTAAGTAACTTTTTCAATTGAGCTGTTAAAAGAAGGTAAGGTGATAATATGAAAAGCTATTATTTCTTTCTCTTTTTTGAGTTATTCACCTTCATCTTTTAAGGTCTTCATTGAAGAAAAAGCGTTCTTTCTAACCCTTTTTAATCTTCTGTTTTAGATAATATTAGGGTTAAAAGTCTCCTTTAAAAAGGATAATATGGTCTTTTAGGACAAGATTTAAGAAAAATGAATGATATGGAGAAGAAAAATTCTTCGGAAGTATTTTTCCGTAATTTGTAAATGTTATGCTTAAAAATAGCAAAAACCCTCTTTTGATAGAGGGTTTTTTTTATTTACAAATTTATTGAGAAAGAAATAAAAGCCTGATGCTTTGAAGGGTAAAGAAATCTAACCCTTTAAAGAGGAAAAAATACGAAAATAAAAGACACATTAAAATAATTTATGTTATTTAAAAAAGAGATTGATTTTTCATAATTTAATTTACTTACTTAATATGTAGATGCTTGTTTTCGAAAAAACAGGGGTATATAATAGCCTACTGTAGGACATAAGTCAATGGACGATTAATTAAAAAATGTGTACAAATTAGAAACAAATAGCTTTATGGTAAAGATAAAATACCAATACACAATTAGGGGTACTATAATGTGTGAGTATTTGTCTTACACCTTGTGCACGAGAACATTAAAGGAGCGGATTTTATGCGTCACTTACACGTATCTTCTGATGCGATTGAAACAACTTTAAGAGGAAAAGACGTACTAGCAATGCCAATGCTTAATAAAGGTGTGGCATTTACTGAAGAGGAAAGAAAAGAACTTGGACTTGAAGGTCTTCTTCCTCCAACAATTTTAACACTTGATGAGCAAGTAAAACGCGCTTACGAGCAGTTTAAAGCTCAGCCGGATAACTTACGTAAAAATGTTTCTTTAAATGATTTGCATAATCGTAATGAAGTGTTATTTTACAGACTTTTAACAGATCATCTTAGTGAAATGCTTCCAGTTGTGTACACGCCAACTGTGGGACAAGCCATTCAAGAATATAGCCATGAATACCGCCGTCCTGGTGGGGTATATCTTTCAATTGATAATCCAGAAGGTATTGAGCAAGCGTTCAAGAACACTGGAAAATCACCTGAAGATATTGATTTAATGGTTATTACGGACTCTGAAAGTATTCTTGGAATTGGTGACTGGGGTGTTGGTGGAATTAACATCGCCATTGGTAAATTAGCTGTTTATACAGCAGCTGCTGGTATTGATCCAAGCCGTGTGTTACCAGTTGTTCTTGATGTTGGTACAAACAACAAAGAACTTTTAGAAGATCCACTTTATATTGGAAATCGTCATGAACGTATTCGTGGGGACCGCTATAACGAATTTGTGGATACGTTCATTGAAAAAGCATTAGAACAGTTTCCAAATGCGCTTCTTCATTGGGAAGACTTTGGTAATGTGAATGCTCGCCATATTATTGAAAAATATGGAAAGGAAATTTTAACGTTTAATGATGATATTCAGGGTACAGGAGCTGTTACACTTGCCGCTGTATTCTCAGCTGTTCAAGTAACAAAAACACCGATTAGCGAACATCGCGTTGTTATCTTTGGACCAGGAACAGCAGGTATCGGGGTTGCTGATCAAATTCGTGATGCAATGGTTCTTGATGGAATTTCTAAAAAAGAAGCACATGCACGCTTCTGGCCAATTGACTATCGTGGTCTTTTAACTGACGACATGGATGATTTATTAGGTTTCCAAGAACCTTATGCACGTAAGGCATCAGAAGTTGAAGGGTTTGCACGTGATGAAGAAGGTAAAATTTCACTATTAGAAGTCGTTAAACAAGTGAAGCCAACGATCTTAATTGGAACATCTGGTCAAGCAGGTGCGTTCACAGAAGAAATCGTAAAAGAGATGGCAAAACATGTAGAACGTCCAGCAATTTTACCGATGTCTAACCCAACAAAACTTGCTGAAGCTGTTCCGGAAGATTTACTAAACTGGACAGATGGAAAAGCACTAATTGCAACAGGTAGTCCGTTTGATCCTGTAACATACAAAGACGTAACATATGAGATTGGACAATCCAACAACGCATTTGTATTCCCAGGATTAGGACTAGGTTCAATTGTAGTGAAAGCAAAAGTTATTACAGACAGTATGTTTGCAGCCTGTGCTGATGCTGTAGCAAAAATGGTAGATAGTTCTAAACCTGGTGCATCACTACTTCCAAGCATAAAACAACTTCGTGAGGTTTCCGTATCAGTAGCTATCGAAGTTGCAAAAGCAGCAATTGAAGACGGTGTTGCTGAAGAAGTACCAGAAGATGTAGAAAAAGCGGTAAATGCTGCAATTTGGAATCCTGTTTACCGTACAATCAAAGCAACTAAATAAGCATTAACAGAGAGTGAGGTTTGAGTTTTTCCACTCAGGCTTCTCTCTTTGCTGTTTTATTTTAAGGAGGATTTTTCATGGGAATTGAGCATATTCTTGTTATTTTAGCCCCCATCTTTTTCGTTATTGCTTTAGGCTATTTAGCAGGATACTTTAAAAAATACAATATGGAAACATCAAAGGGGCTTAACACATTTGTTACAAAATTTGCGTTACCTGCCCATTTATTTGTAGGGGTTGTAACAACGTCAAAACAACAGTTTATTGAAAAATGGCCATTTGTTGTAACTATGTTTTTGGGTATTGTTGGTTTTTATATTATTTTACTTATTGTTTCTCGTTATGCCTTTAAAATGGATTTAACAGGAGCATCAATGATTTCATTGAACTCTGCTCAACCAACGTTTGCTTTTATGGGGATTCCTGTACTAGGAAGTTTATTTGGAGCAGACGCAGTAGCAATTCCAATTGCGATTACAGGGATTGTTGTAAATGCACTTTTAGATCCACTTTCTATTATTTTCGGTACAATTGGACAACGTGGAGATAATAAAGATGAAAAAAGCGAGAGTTTGTGGAAGGTTACTATTAAATCGGTTCTTCATGGTTTATCAGAACCGCTTGCATGTGTTCCGCTTATCGGGATTGTCATTGTATTAATTGGTATTCCAATTCCTGAACTTTTCAATGATATGTTAAACCAAATTGGTACAACAACATCTGGTGTAGCATTGTTCGCTGTTGGGGTAACAATTGGAGTTCGTAAAATTAGTTTCAGCGTTGTGTCATTTGCAATTGCATTATTAAAAGTTGCTGTACAACCACTTGTAATGTTAGGAATTGCTACAATGATTGGTCTTTCAGCAGACGATACAGTAAAAGCAATGTTACTTGTTGCTTTTCCAGGTTCTGCAGTTGCAGCACTAATTGCAACGCGATTTGAAAAACGCGAAGCAGAAACAGCTTCAGCTTTCGTTATTAGTGCTATCCTTTCGTTAATTACGTTACCAATTCTTATTACATGGTTAATGTAACAAAATATACTTCATAATGGAAGGCATTTTTGAACATTAAGGAAAAAAGAACTCTACTTAAAAAGTAGAGTTCTTTTTTTTTGAAGTTTTTTTCTATAATAGAGGAAAAAAGTCTTGCATCTTACGTAACGTAACGTTTTAAGATAGAGAAGGAAAGGAATGATGGAAGGTGATGAAATATAGCATTGGTCAGTTTGCAAAGAAAACGGGTGTTACGGTAAGAACACTGCGTTACTATGAAGAACTCGGTTTATTAATTCCGGAATGTACCAAAACCAATCGGCGTTTTTATGATGATTCTCATCTTAGCTCTCTACAAAAAATTATTTCATTGAAGTATATCGGTCTTTCGCTTGAAAAAATTAAGAAGTATCTTAATGAAGAAGTATGGGACCTGCGGCAAAGTCTTCTGTTTCAACGTCAAATCATGGAGAAGGAAAGAGAGAAACTTACAAATATTATTAAAGCGCTCGATAATGCGCTTGCGATTTCTAAAGAACAAAAAGAACTAAGTCCTTCTATATATGTGGCTATTATTGATAGTTTTCAAACGGAAGAAAAAAGTAAGAAAGCATTGAAGCAAATTTTGCCGGAAGATACAATTGATCGTATTTTTAACATTTCAGATGAAGAGCAAATTTTGTTGAATCAAAAATGGGTTAACATTTTTGTAGAACTAACAGATCTTTATAAGGAAGGAATAGAACCCCGTTCGCTTCTTGTTCAAAAATGTATTGGAAAAGTATATGATTTGCTCGTATCTTTTGTAGGAGAAGACTTATCTTTAATAACAGAAATAAAAGAAGAAGATTTACCGCAAGACTTATTGAAACTTCCTTCACCTTTTTCAGAAGAACAGCAAAAATGGATGGATGAAGCTTTTGAGCACCACTTTACTTTAATAGAAAAGAAAGAGAAAGGATAAGGAGTATGGAGAAGGAAAATACAAAAGCAAATTTAGCCTCATTTTGGCAGTTACTAAAGAGCATAAAGCTTCCTAAAGCTATTATGATAACGGCATTAACGTTAAGTTTATTAGAAACAGGGGCTGCTCTTATTGTTCCACTTTTTACAAAAAATTTAGTAGATAAAGCAGCTTCATCTGCTCTTGAGACATCTGTCATTGTTATACTCATTCTTGCCTTTATGTTACAAGCTATTTCAGGTGGTATTTCCTCCTATATGATTATGTACGTAGGGGAAATTGTAGTCTCTCGCTTACGAAGTAACCTTTGGCGGAAAGTTCTTTTTTTAGAAGTTCCTTACTTTGATAAACATCAATCAGGCGAAACAATGAGTAGAATTACGCAAGATACAAATACAATTAAGACCCTTGTGACTCAGCATCTTGTTTCATTCTTAACAGGTATTGTCTCAATTGTTGGATCTGTTCTTATTTTGCTTTTCATCGACTGGAAAATGACGCTTGTTATGATATTAGCGGTTCCTTTCTCGCTACTTCTTATGATCCCGCTAGGACGAAAAATGTACAGAATTTCAAAAGCGACTCAAGACGAACTTGCTTCATTTTCAGGAGAGCTTGGGCGTGTGCTTGGTGAAATCCGTCTTGTGAAAATGTATAGTGCAGAAAATGTAGAGGTTGAAAAAGGAGAGGAAGGAATTAAAAAGCTGTTCCGCTTTGGATTAAAAGAAGCGCGAATTCAGTCTGTGCTTCATCCCTTTATGACGCTTATTATGATGTTGGTAATTGTGGTTCTTATTGGATACGGGGGAGTAAGGGTTGCTTCTGGAACCCTTACAGCAGGATCTCTTGTTGCGATTATTATTTACATGTTCCAGATTATCGTTCCATTTAGTCAGATGGCAACATCTTTTTCTGCTCTTCAAAAAGCACTTGGGGCGACAGAGAGAATTGGAGAAATGCTGAACTTACGAACGGAAGAAAAACAGGAAGGAAGAAATTTAGAAGAAGCACTTAAAGATATTAAGCTTAAGGATATTTCTTTTTCTTATAACGATGAAACCCCTATCTTAAGAGATATGAACCTTCGCATTCCAAAAGGAAAAACAACGGCTTTTGTTGGTCCAAGTGGTGGAGGGAAAACCACGCTATTTTCGCTGCTAGAGCGATTTTATAAGCCAACTTCGGGAAGTATTACAATAGGAGAAGAAAATATTGATAGCTTTACGCTTTCTTCTTGGAGAAAAGCGATTAGCTATGTTTCACAAGAAAGTCCTATCATGTCAGGAACAATTCGAGAGAATATTTGTTATGGAGTAGGAAGAGAAGTGAGCGATGAAGAAGTAAAAGAAGCTGCTAAACTTGCTAATGCAAAAGAGTTTATTGATAATCTTTCAGATGGGTTTCATACAGAGGTAGGAGAAAGAGGAATAAAGCTTTCAGGAGGACAGCGCCAGCGCATAGCTATTGCAAGAGCTCTTATTAGAGACCCGAAAATTTTGTTTCTTGATGAAGCAACGTCTAACTTAGACAGCTCTTCAGAACATCTCGTGCAACAAGCTTTAAATCGTTTAATGAAAGGACGAACAACACTTATTATTGCTCATAGACTCTCCACTGTTGTTCATGCGGACCAACTTGTTGTAATCGAAAAAGGAGAAATATCAGGTGTTGGGACACACGAAGAGCTTTTGAAGAACCACGACCTTTATCAAAAGCTTGTGCAGCAACAGCAAACTGAAAGATAAAAAACGTGCGGCATAGAAACCGCACGTTTTTTATTTAAACGGAAGGGCTAATCATGTTTTCAGGTTTTACAACTTTGTCAAATTGCTCTTCTGTAAGCAGATCTAATTTTAGAGCCGCTTCTTTTAATGTTAATCCTTCTTGATGAGCATATTTAGCAATTTTAGCCGCATTTTCATATCCAATATGAGGATTTAAGGCTGTTACAAGCATAAGTGAATTTTGAACATTTTCTTGGATTTTTTCCAAGTTTGGTTCAATTCCTACAGCACATTTATCATTGAATGCTTTCATTGAATCGGCAAGAATTCTTGCTGACTGAAGGAAGTTATAAATGATTACCGGTTTAAAGACGTTAAGTTCAAAGTTTCCTTGACTTGCTGCAAATCCGATTGTTGCATCATTTCCCATTACTTGAGAAACAACCATCGTCATTGCTTCACTTTGTGTTGGGTTCACTTTTCCTGGCATAATAGAGCTTCCCGGTTCATTAGCAGGAATCGTAATCTCCCCAATTCCGCAGCGAGGACCACTTGCTAACCAGCGTACATCATTAGCAATTTTCATTAAATCTGCTGCAAGAGCTTTTAAGGCACCGTGTGCGTATACAACTTCGTCATGACTTGTCAAGGCATGAAATTTATTCTGAGCAGAAGTGAACGTTTTACCAGTGATTTTACTAATTTCAGCTGCTACACGATCTCCAAATTCAGGGTGTGCATTAATGCCTGTACCAACAGCTGTGCCGCCAATAGCAAGCTCTTTTAGGTAGCTGATGCTCTCTTCTACCATTTTTTCACTTTTTTCAAGCATGCGGTACCATCCACTAATTTCTTGACCAAGTGTAAGTGGAGTTGCATCTTGAAGGTGTGTACGACCAATTTTAATAATGGAATCAAACTGCTCTGATTTTTGTTGGAACGTTTCTTTTAACGTGCGTAATGAAGGAAGAAGATGATCTTCAACCGCAATTACACCTGCAACATGAAGAGCCGTTGGAAACGTGTCATTTGAGCTTTGAGACATGTTAACATCATCATTTGGATGAAGACGCTCTTCGCTTCCTGTTTCTTGTAAAATTTGATTTCCTCTGTTCGCGATTACTTCATTTGTATTCATATTTGACTGTGTGCCGCTTCCTGTTTGCCAAACAACAAGTGGAAAGTGGTCTGTTAACTTTTCTTCAATTACTTCATCCGCAGCTTTTGCAATTGCGTCTGCTTTTTCTTTTGATAATTTTCCTAAGTTATAGTTACTTAGTGCTGCGCTTTTCTTTAAAATAGCAAATGCTTTGATCACTTCAAGAGGCATTTTTTCTGTTCCAATTGGGAAGTTTTCTTTGCTGCGCTGTGTTTGAGCAGCCCATAGTTTGTCTGCTGGTACTTTCATTTCGCCAAGCGTATCTTTTTCAATACGGTATTCCATTGTAGATCCCCCTTGAAATAAATAAAATAGTGGTTGTCTATTCAATATTACCATATTTTTATGATATGGTCACAGCGCTTTCATTTTTCTTTCCCTTATTCTTTTCTTCAAAAAGTGGTTTTCTTCTAGAACGCAGGCCCTCCTTGATAGAAAGCGTTTTCTAAAAGTAATTAAATTATCAGAATTTACAAAAAAACATGTAAGGAAAACTCACAAACTGATTTTAAAAAAGACGTAAGTTTGTAAATATGTAAATACAATACATGTTTTAATTCCAGAGGGGGAACTGTAGTGGAAAAGCAAAAACTCGTTGTAATTGGAAATGGAATGGCTGGTGTTCGAGCTGTAGAAGAGATTTTAAAATTGGACCCTAATCGCTTTTCGATTACGATTTTTGGTAGTGAGCCACATCCAAACTATAACAGAATTATGTTATCAAAAGTCCTTCAAGGGGATACGGAGATTTCAGATATTGTGTTAAATAGTCTAGAGTGGTATGAGGAAAATAACATCACCCTTCATAAAGGTGAAGAAGTAATTAAAATTGATCGTGAAACTAAAACGTTATTCACTAATAAAGGGCGCGAAGAAAGCTATGATAAATTAATCATTGCTACAGGTTCAAACCCGCTTATGATCCCATTCAAAGGAATAGACAAAGAAGGGGTTGTTACATTTAGAGATATAGCAGACTGCGAAAAAATGGTGGATGCATCAAAACAGTACAAGAAAGCAGCTGTTATTGGCGGTGGACTTCTAGGGCTTGAAGCGGCAAGAGGATTGCTCAATCTAGGGATGGAAGTCGATGTTATTCAAAATATGCCGTACGTTATGAATAGACAGCTTGACGAAACAGCTGGAAACTTACTTCAAAAGTCGCTCGGAGAACAGGGGATGAATATTCTTGTTAATCATGATACAGACGAGTTTTTAGGTGAGGAGAGAGTAACGGGAATTCGCTTTAAAGACGGTTCAGAAATAAAGGCGGATTTGATTGTAATGGCGATTGGAATTGTTCCAAATACCTCTCTTGCAAAAGAAAGTGGTTTGACGGTTAACAGAGGAATTGCTGTTGATGACCATCTACAAACGAGCGACCCGAACATTTTCTCAGTTGGAGAGTGTGCTGAGCATAGAGGAATTGCTTACGGTCTTGTTGCACCACTTTACGAACAAGGCAAAGTGTTGGCACATCGCATTCTTGAACATGATTGTGCTCCATATGAAGGTTCTGTTTTGTCCACACAGCTTAAAGTCTCAGGCGTTGACGTATTTTCAGCTGGAGAGTTTATGGAACATGAAGTGGAAAATGCCTATGCCATTAAAATATTTGATGAAGTATCGAATGTTTACAAAAAGCTTCTTGTAAAAGATGAGAAATTAATTGGAGCTGTTCTTTTTGGTGATACAAAGGATGGAAATAAACTTTTCCAAATGATTCAAAAAGGAAGCACTCTTGAAGGATTGAGTCCAACTCTTTTCTCAACAAATAGTGGAAAAGAAGAGAGTCTTGTTGCCTCAATGAGTGATGATGACATTATCTGTGGCTGTAATGGAGTTTCAAAAGGCACCATTTGTAGCGCGATTTCAGAAGGCGGATTAACGAGCGTTGATGAAGTCAAAGATGTCACGACAGCGTGTCGCTCGTGTGGAGGCTGTAAACCACTTGTAGCTGAACTGATTAGTTTAACAGCCGGAAGTGAAGTAGAACAAAAAGAAGCGATTTGTTCATGTACGACTCTTTCTCGTGATGAAGTTGTAGCGGAGATTAAAGAAAAAGGCTTAACACACAGCAAAGAAGTGATGAATGTTCTAGGATGGAAAAATGATGAAGGATGTTCAAAGTGTCGTCCAGCGCTTAACTACTATCTTGGTATGATCGATCCAGAGCAGTATGAAGATGAACGCGAGTCTCGATTTGTAAATGAGCGAATGCATGCCAATATTCAAAAAGATGGAACATTTTCCGTTGTACCGAGAATGTACGGAGGTGTTACAAATCCAAAAGAGCTTCGCAAAATTGCTGATGTGGCAGATAAATATAATATTCCTCTCGTTAAAGTAACAGGTGGGCAGCGATTAGATCTCCTTGGAGCAAAGAAAGAAGATTTACCGAAAATTTGGGAAGAGCTTGATATGCCGTCAGGATATGCATATGGAAAAACGCTTCGCACCGTTAAAACGTGTGTAGGAGAGTCATTTTGTCGCTTTGGTACCCAAGATTCTATGGGGCTTGGCATTAAGTTAGAGAAGAAATTTGAACGACTCCAAACTCCACACAAAGTAAAAATGAGCGTTTCAGCTTGTCCGCGTAACTGTGCAGAGTCAGGGATTAAAGATGTTGGGATTGTAGGAATTGAAGGAGCTTTTGAAATTTATGTTGGTGGAAACGGAGGAACCCATTTAAGAGCAGGAGATTTACTTTGCAAAGTAGCAACAGAAGAAGAAGTGATGGAAATGTCATCAGCCTTTTTACAATATTATCGCGAAAATGCAAATTACTTAGAGAGAACCTCAGCTTTTGTAGAGCGCGTTGGTCTTTCTCACATTAAAGAAGTGCTCGATAACCTGGATACAAGAACAGAGCTTAACATTCGAATGGATAAAGCATTAGCTGTCACAACAGATCCTTGGCGTGAAATTATTGAAAACAAAAATACGAAAAACGAACTCTTTACAAATGTAATGCTTCAAAAAAGCTAAGGGGGAAAAGTAGATGAAAAGCACAGTAAAGTCAAAAGTAGAGATTGGGCATCTTAGCGATTTTCCAAAGCAGCTTGGAAAAACCGTTATTGTAGGGGAAGAAGAGCTTGCCGTTTTTAGACTGTCAGATCAAAAGGTGAGAGCTGTCACAAACAGATGTCCACATAAGAATGGTGTACTTGCTGAAGGGATTGTAAGCGGTGAATTTGTTTTCTGTCCAATGCATGACTGGAAAATATCCCTTCAAGATGGAAAAGTTCAGGCTCCTGATGTAGGGTGTGTGCATACTTACGAAGCTGTTGTAGAAAACGGAAGAGTATATGTCATGGTATAAAAAAGCGCGAGTTCTGTGAACTCGCGCTTTTTTATACCGTCACTGTTTGTGGTTTTTGACCTTTTTCGTTCATAAGGCGAATTTGAGAAGGAGTAATTTTTAAGATGATATAGTTTGGATCATCTTTTCCATCAAACCAGTGCTCAAACTCGTCTTCCCAAAGCTCGTTTTTCATTTTTTGATCCTCATAGATTTCAGCAGTACCTTCAATTTCAACATATGAGTCTCCAAAACCTTTACCATCATAACCTAGTAAAATATGAACGTTTGAGTTTTTTTCGATTTCTTCTGTTTTATGTGTTTCTTTGCTTGTTGGTGTATAAAGTGTTAAATCGTCATTAAAAAATGTCATGTAACGAGAATTTGGTCTGTTTCCTTCAATTGTTGCAAGCGTACCAATCTTATTATTTTCTAATACTTTTGCAATTTTTTCTTTTACATCTTTAACTGTCATAATCATTCCACTCCTTTGTTTTAACTCTTATTCCTATTATTCCATCTTTAAAGAGTTGTTAAACATGAAGAGCGTGTTCAATTACTGAACAATTACGGTAACGATAAAACTTTTAAACTCTTTTTCTTGTAGCTCTTGCACAAATTCATGTGCTTTTTGAAACGATTGAAAGCTTCCAGAAACAACGGAATACTCTTTATTTTCATCTCTTTTCTCAATGAGGATGAAAGTTTCGATACCTGTTTCAAGAAGCTCTTGTTGCCTGATAAGGGCTTCTTTCTCTGTCTTAAAGCTTCCTGTTATAACACGATAGTACATTATCTCAGAAACAGTTGGATGCAGATTGAAAAACGCAGCAATTCCTTGTGCATGCCCTCTAGCAATCATTTTTAGGTAGGTCTTATCTTGGAGAAGTTTTGCGTCTTCTGCATTAGAAATGAAGCCATTCTCAGTAAGAATAGCAGGCATATTAGTTTCTCTTAGTACGAAGATATTAGCTTTTTTTTGTCCTCGGTCAGGGATGGTAATTGTTCTGGTAATAGACCCGTGCAAAACGTCCTGTAATTCTAGACTGTTAGCAGATTTTGTGTAAACGAAATCTTCGTACCCTCTTCTTGTTCTAATACTGCTCGCATTACAATGAATGGAAATGTAAAGATCGGCGTTCCAGTTATTAGCGCTTTTCACCCGATCATATAGAGGGATAAACACATCATGATCACGGCTCATTTTAACTTGCACGTTTTCATAATTAAGAACGAGAATTTCTCGAAGGAATAGGGCTATTGATAGGTTAACCTCTTTTTCAACAATTCCATTTGCTGTAGCTCCTGAATCTGTTCCACCATGGCCAGGATCAATGAATACTTTTAGCATTGTGTCATCTCCTTTCATTGTCTCTTACCGTATCGTATGAAAGAAAAAGAGAGTAAGCGTAGATAAAACAACTAGATTAAGAGAGTTTTTTCACTATTTTTTCTTCTTTTGTTTAAAACAAATAGAAAAAAACGTCTAAAAAAAAGAGTGGACAATATAATAGAAGTAAAAGGAGTGAAAGAGAGGGATAGAGATGGTTTTTGCTGCTTCTTTATACCTGGCGGCGGGCTTTTCATTTCTCATTGGAATGAAAAGAGACGTTAAATTAAAAGTTGGGGGAATTTTTACAGGGCTTTTTCTTCTCTTTTTAAGCGGTGTGTTTTTGATTCGCTATAAAACAGGCTATTATGGCCTTTCAGAACAAGAGTGGCTAAATAAAAGTGGTGTAACAGCATTAGGGGATTGGGTACTTCCTTTTTATTTCATTGGTTCTTTTTTGTTGCTTTTTTTGATTGATTATCGCTTTTTCTATGTGGCTTTTACGAGTAAAGGAGTTTCGAAATGGGGACTGGTTTGTCTAACAAGCCTATTTAACGTACTCTATTTAATTGGATTTGCCATTTGTCTTGCACTTGTTACGGTGAGCCTTTATCCTATTTGGCAATAAAACGCCTCATTCTTAATGAATGAGGCGTAATTGTTTAGCGACCTTCTGGGAAGACGCGACGTACAAGCTCTGAGAACTCTTGTCCAATGCCTTCAACAGGTTTGCCATTTTGAATGTCGTTTACATAACCACCAACGCGTTTTACAAAGTCTGGGTTTGAAGATACGTACACTTCATCGACATTATTGTCCGCTTTTTTCACTACATTGCGCACTTTTTCTTTCATTTTATCTGTCATTTCGCCTTTTTGGTTGTTATCCAATACAGTAGCAACGTAAGCATTCTCGCCTGTTACAATGACATGAGCTGTTTTTACTCCATTAATCTTTTCGATTTTTCCTTTTAAGTTCTGATCAACGCGCATATCGTCGTTATTATTATTATTATTGTTGTCGTTGTCATTGTTATCACGAGCTGTGTTATTGTCATTATTGATTTGGTAAGGACCAGCATCGTTCATATCATAGTTATTCATATTGTTATCTGTTGCATCGTTCATCCCGCGATCATAATCAGCATTGTAGCGAACGTCACGCGCATTATTGTCCATTCCGCCTTGACCTTGTTGGTTGTCGTTTGCTCCACAGCCTGTTGCTAGAAGAAGAACAGCACCAAGAGTAAAAATAGAAAATTTCAAAGTGTTCACTCCTTTGTAGTATTGATACGTTTGTTAATCTGCGTCATAAAGGTGCACATTATACAAAGGATGAAAAAATATATCATAAAAAGCAAAAGAATAATGCTTTTGTACCCTTAATAAATACATTTGTCCTTTGTGAGTGGAATTTTTGAAAGTTTTTTTCAATAAAGGCTTAATTTTTTGAAAATTTGTGCTATGATAGTAACAATATTTTATTTCAGCATTGTAAACAATCTATTGAAGAAGGTGTATGAGGAATGAAAGTAGCAAAATTTGGTGGAAGCTCTGTTGCGAGTGCAGAAAAATTTATGAAAGTTGCGGATATCGTCATGGCGGATCAGGAAAGACGTATTGTGGTAGTTTCTGCTCCTGGAAAACGATTTAAAGACGATATAAAGATGACAGATTTGCTCATTGCTTTAACAAGCCAAATTTTAACGGGAAATTCCTATGCGGAAGAGTTTAAAGCAATTATTGTGCGCTATAAAGAAATTGCAGATGGCTTGAAGCTAAAAAGTTATATTTGTGATGAAATCGCAGAAAATCTTCAAGACATTATTGATACATACAAAGAAGACGCTAATCGTCTGTTAGATAGTGTAAAAGCAAGTGGTGAAGACAATAATGCAAGGCTTATGGCTTTTTATCTCCAAAGCTTAGGTTTAAAAGCGCAATATGTAAATCCAAAAGAAGCGGGCATCTTTGTAACAGACGAGCCAGGAAATGCTCAAGTTCTAGAACAATCGTATAGAGAGCTAGCCAATCTAAGAGAACGAGAAGAAATTCTGGTTATTCCCGGATTTTTTGGCTACTCAGAACAAGGAAATATTGTAACATTCCCGCGGGGGGGTTCTGATATTACGGGTTCCATCGTAGCAGCGGGTGTAAAAGCAACAATGTATGAAAACTTTACAGATGTAGATTCTATTGTGTGTGTCAATCCTACAATTGTAGAAAAGCCAAAAGATATTAAGGAAATTACGTATAGAGAAATGCGCGAGCTATCCTACGCAGGGTTTTCTGTTTTCCATGATGAAGCTCTTCATCCTGTTGTAAGTCAAAAAATCCCTGTTTGTGTAAAAAATACGAACAATCCACAAGCGCCAGGGACGTTAATTGTAGCAGAGCGTGATTACTCAAAACAACAGGTTGCAGGAATTGCAAGTGATGAAGGATTTTGTAGCATTTATGTTTCAAAATATTTAATGAACAGAGAAATTGGTTTTGGACGTCGACTATTACAAATTTTAGAAGATGAACAGATTTCTTATGAACATACGCCATCTGGCATTGATGATATGTCTATTATTTTGCGGAAATGTCAGCTCACAAATGGAAAAGAAGAAAGAGTGCTTGAACGCATTCAAAAAGAGCTGAATGTTGATGATGTTAAAGTACAGTACGGTTTAGCTTTAATTATGGTAGTAGGAGAAGGGATGACAAGCTCTGTTGGAGTTGCAGCTAAAGCAACAAATGCATTCTCTGAAGCGGGAGTAAACCTTGAACTGATTAACCAAGGTTCTTCAGAAGTAAGCATGATGTTTGGTGTAAAAGAAACAGAACTAGATAAGGCTGTGCAATCTCTGTACCAAGCGTATTTTGAACAACCTGTATCAGCGTTAACTCTATAAAAAAGAGCGGTCAATTTTGACCGCTCTTTTTTATACGAGAACTTTTTGTTCTTTTTTGAAATATTGGTGAATTACATCGTATTCACAGTAAGGAACATTTTCTTTCCCAATGACTTGATAGCCACCAAAACCAAGACCAGTAAGTACAATAAGGTCATCCTTATCCGCAAGTGAAAGGGCTTTATGAATGCCACGTTCGCGATGAAGTTTAACATGAACGGAAGAGGAAGAAGAAAAGCCCTTCATCACATCGTCTACCATGTTTCTTCTATTTATATGGACCAGGATAATCAACAGTAACGACGATTTCATCAGCTTTTCCATCCACAGCTTTTCCAATGAAGGGGCGCTGCTTTGGATCTCTTAGTCCAACGCCTGTTACCATCAAAATCAAACGTTTATGAGGAAGATTTTTAATAGCTTTAACGAGACTTTCTAATGCTTCCGGTGTATGGGCATAATCGAGAATAATTTGATGACTTGGATGATTGGTAAGGAGCTGGAATCTTCCTTCTGGGCCTGTAATAAAGTTTGCTGCTTTTAAAAGATCTTGTATAGATATTTTCATATGAAGACATGCAGAGAAAGCAGCAAGAAAGTTCGCGGTATTATAATCTCCATGAATTGGAGCTTTGACAAGGTAGTTATCTCCGGATACATGCAGTTGAAAGACTGTCCCCGTTTTCTCTACTTTTATGACCTTAGCAAAAACATCTGCCTTTTGTTTCATACTATATGTAATAACTTGTCCTTTAAATAAAGATAAAATGTCTTTGCTCATTCCCTCATCATCTAGATTAACAACAGCTTTCTTAGCACGTGTAAAAAGCTTCAATTTTGCTTTTTTGTATTCTTCAAGGCTGTTATGAAAATCCAGGTGATCTGGCGTTAAATTCGTGTGAACAGCTATATCAAATAAAATACCTTCTACTCGTTTTTGCTCAATAGCGATCGAGGTTACTTCCATTGAAACGGCTTTTAACCCTTTTTGAACAAAGTGAGAAAAAGTTTCATGAAGGTGTCAGGTGCTTCAGGGGTTGTGTGGGTAGTGTGAGTGAAGTTAAGTTCTTTTTCATGATCCCAAATACCAGCTGTTTCAATTGATCCTGTCCTCATCCTAACTCCATTTAAGAGAGAGCGTACATATGCGGTAACCGTTGTTTTTCCGTTTGTTCCTGTTACACCAACAGTTGTTAAAGTTTGGTCAGCATGATGATAGAAGTAGGAAGAGAAAAGGCCCATCGCTTTTTTTGAATCTTCGACGCTTAAAAAGGTAATATGATCATATTGATAAGAAAAATGGCGTAAGATTTCTTCATCTTCTCTAACAATTAACGAAGCTCCGTTATCTATCGCTCCTTTAATAAAAAGATGCCCATCGCAGTTTGTGCCACGTAGGCAGAAAAACGTTGTGTTTTTTCGTGCGTTTCGAGAATCATAGGAAATAGAAGAAACGGTTCCTTCTAAAGGTCCATAAAGTCTTTGAAATGGTAGGCTATCTTTGTGATTATGAAAAGTAATTTTCATCTAGATTCGCTCCCTCTTATTGTGGTGTCTCTAAAAAAGTATGTGATTATGCTGTTTACGGTCATGAGATATTCCGTTTCCTATTAAGCTAACGGCGTAAAAACGTATTTGGATTCTATATTTCAAAAAAGATAGTTTCCACTTTCCCGAAAACACTGTTTATGAAACCGGTTTACTTCAACGAAAAAATAGTAAAAAGGTTTAAAAAAAGTTGATTTGATGCAAACTGAACGTGACAACAGAAAAAGGAGTTTTTCCATGAATAAAAGCATTTACGTTTTTTTGTTGAGTATCCTTTTCTTAACAGCGTGCAGTGGAGCAAATACAGAAACACAGCACCAAAATTCTATAGAAGTAAGCGAAAAAGCCGAAGATATGTATAAAACAAAGCTGAAAGACATTGATGGAAATACAATTGGAACAGCCACATTAACTGAAGGTAAAAGCGGGGTTACAATTCACTTGAAAGCGAAGAACTTACCATCAGGTGTACATGGATTTCATATTCATGAAAAAGGGGAATGTAAAGGAGCTGGATTTGAATCTGCTGGAGGTCATTTTAATCCATATAATAAAGAACACGGGTTAGACAATCCGAAGGGCCCGCATGCAGGAGATTTGCCGAATATTGAAGTTGACCAAAACGGCAAGGTAGATGTGAAAGTTGTAGCTCCTCTTGTTACATTAGAAGAAGGAAAGGAGAACTCTCTGTTTGATGAAGATGGGAGTGCTCTTATGATTCATGAGAAAGCAGATGATAACAAAACAAACCCTGCCGGAGATGCAGGAAGTAGAATTGCATGTGGAGTTATTCAAAAATAAACGATAGGGTGCAGTTTGCCTGCACTCTTTTTCTTATGTAAAAAAGTATAACAACCTACTGTGAAAGATTATGAACGTTTATTTGAGGAATTTTGGAGGTTTTTGATAGAAAATGATTGATTTTGAAAGGTGTTCATGTTAAATTAAGTTATGCAAAAGATGAAAGCGTTTGAAAGAGGCGATGTCTTCATGCTAACTCAAGAACGACATGAGTTAATTTTAAATCTCTTAGAAGAAAAAGACACAATTAAAATTAGTGAACTGATTCATATAACGGGCGCTTCTGAGTCTACAATAAGACGGGATCTCAGTCAGCTTGAAGAAGAAAACGTACTCAAACGCATACATGGAGGGGCAACCCTTTCTCGCAAAAAAACGTTTGAGATGAGCGTTGCTGAAAAATCCGCTCGAAACATTGAAGAAAAACGAAAGATCGCTCACTATGCGGCAAGCCTAATTGAATCTGGCGACTGTGTTTTTTTAGATGCAGGAACAACCACATATGAAATGATTCCGTTTTTAAATGATAAAGATATTACAGTAGTTACGAACGGATTACCCCATGTAGCTCACTTAGTACAAAATGAAATTGTTCTTTTTGTCATTGGGGGAGCTGTGAAACATAAAACAGGGGCCCTAATCGGAGTTAACGCGCTTGAAAGTCTAAAGCAGTATAGGTTTGATAAAGCATTTATTGGGGCAAACGGTGTTGATGCTGTTTATGGATATACAACACCAGATCCAGAGGAAGCAATGGTTAAACGATGTGCTATAGATCTTGCGAAAGAAAGCTTTATCTTGGCAGATGAGACAAAAATCTCAGAAGTGAGTTTTGCTAAAATTGCGGATTTAAAGCAAGCCGTTGTCATTACAAATGAACTAGAAGATGAACAAAAAGCTCTATTAAAAGAAAAAACAGATATAAAGGTTGTGACAACATGATTTATACGTGTACATTAAATCCTTCCGTTGACTATGTTGTTCATGTGAAGGAATTTGACTTAGGTGGATTAAATCGAACTTCATTTGATACAAAACATCCAGGTGGAAAAGGAATTAACGTTTCGCGTGTCTTGCATCGTCTTGGATTAGAAAGTACAGCACTTGGTTATACAGGTGGATTCACAGGCCAGTACATTAAAGATATTCTTGAACACGAAGGCACAAAAACTGCATTTGTGGAAGTTAATGAAGATACACGCATTAATATTAAGCTTAAGGCAGATGAAGAAACAGAAATTAATGGACAAGGTCCAACGCTAACAGAAGAGAATCTGCAGGCATTGTATCAACAATTCTCTTCATTAGAAGAAGGAGACTTTGTTGTTTTAGCAGGAAGCATTCCAAGTTCTGCACCGAAAGATATTTACGTGACGCTAACAAAGCTAGCTCGTGAAAAGGGCGCGCGCGTTGTTGTAGATACAAGCGGAAAAGATTTATTAGATATCGTAAAAGAAGGACCATTTTTCATTAAACCAAATCATCACGAACTTGGTGAACTTTTTGATGTTAGCATTCAAACAGCTGAAGAAGCTGTACCATATGCAAGAAAACTAATGGACATGGGAGCTGAGAACGTTATTGTTTCAATGGCTGGACAAGGTTCTTTACTTGTTACAAAAGATAATGTCTACAGAGCTAATGTTCCAAAAGGCGAACTAAAAAATTCGGTTGGTGCAGGCGATTCTCTTGTAGCCGGTTTCTTAGCTAGTTATGTGAAAGACGGAGATTTTGCAAAAGCATTACAAGTTGGAGCAGCTACAGGAAGTGCAACAGCATTTTCAATTGAACTTTGTACGAAAGACCATATGGAATCGTTACTACCGCAGATTCATGTTACAGGTATGGATGAGTAAGGGGGAAACAAAATGAAGATTACAGATTTACTAAAAAAAGATACGATTATTTTATCGCTTCAGAGTACAGAAAAAGCTAATGTAATTGATGAACTAGTTAGCAAACTTGATGAAGCAGGACGTTTATCAAGTCGAGAAGGATTCAAAGAGGCAATTTTAGCTCGTGAAGCACAAAGTACAACTGGAATTGGCGAAGGCATTGCTATTCCACATGCAAAAACAAGTGCTGTTGATACGCCTGCAATTGCTTTTGGTGTATCAAAGCAAGGTGTAGATTATGAGTCACTTGATGGCCAAAATGCACATTTGTTTTTCATGATTGCGGCAACAGAAGGAGCCAATAATGCTCACCTTGAGACATTATCAAGACTTTCTTCTTTTCTAATGGATGCGAATTTCCGTGAAACGCTTCTTCATGCATCTTCAGAAGACGAAGTGATTGCAGCAATTGATGCAAAAGAAAGAGAAGAAGAAGGCGAAGAAGAAGTTGAACAACCTTCAGAAGGATTAATTTTAGCTGTTACAGCCTGTCCGACAGGAATTGCCCATACGTACATGGCAGCTGATAGCTTAAAAGCAAAAGCTAAAGAATTAAATATGAATGTTAAAGTTGAAACAAACGGCTCAACAGGTGTGAAAAATGCGCTTACTGCTGAAGATATTGAAAACGCAGCAGGAATTATCGTTGCAGCTGATAAGCAAGTTGAAATGGAACGCTTTAAAGGCAAGAAAATTATCCAAGTTCCTGTAGCTCGTGCCATTCGTGAACCACAGATGCTTTTAGAAAAAGCATCTAGAGGTGAAGGAAGTACGTATCAAGGTAATGGTGGCAGTGATAAAAGCGAAGAATCGGGTTCAACTGAAAAGAAAGGAAATGCTTTTTATAAGCATTTAATGAATGGAATTTCAAATATGCTTCCGTTTGTTGTAGGTGGCGGACTTCTTATTGCTATTTCTTTCTTATTTGGTATTGATCAAGATGGTGGAATTAACAACCCATTCGCAAAAGTTTTAAATCAAATTGGAGCTGAAAACGCATTCCAACTATTAGTTCCTGTTTTAGCAGGTTATATCGCAATGAGTATTGCAGATCGTCCTGGTCTAGCTCCAGGTATGGTTGGTGGATACTTAGCTTTCACCGCAAACGCTGGATTTTTAGGTGGACTTATTGCAGGTTTCTTAGCAGGTTATGTTGTACTAGGGATTAAACGTGCTTTAAAAGGTTTACCACAGTCATTAGAAGGATTAAAACCTGTTCTTCTTTATCCGTTTTTAGGAATGTTAATTACGGGTCTTATCATGGTCTACGTAATCAACGGTCCTGTTGAAGCAATTAATACAGGCCTTCAAAACTGGTTAGGCGGTTTTGGTACAGGAAGCTTAGTTTTCCTTGGCATTCTGTTGGGTGGAATGATGGCAATTGACATGGGTGGCCCAATCAACAAAGCAGCATTTGCCTTTGGTATTGCAATGATTGATGCTGGAAACTATGCTCCACATGCAGCTGTTATGGCTGGTGGAATGGTACCACCACTTGGTTTAGCTCTTGCAACAACAATTTTCCGTAAAAAGTTTACACAACAAGAACGTAATACAGGGAAAACATGTTATGTTATGGGCTTAACGTTCATTACAGAAGGAGCAATCCCGTTTGCAGCAGCAGATCCACTTCGTGTTATTCCAGCTGCAGTTGTTGGTGCAGCAACTGCTGGTGCTTTAACAATGGCGTTTCATATTAAGCTTCTTGCGCCACACGGTGGAATCATCGTCTTCCCATTTGTGCAGGGAAGCGCACTTCTATATCTATTAGCAGTTGTAATCGGAGCGATTGTAACAGCGTTACTTGTAGGAGTATTAAAGAAAACAAAGAGTGAATAAAATTGAGCCGTTCTTCCTTTAGGAAGAACGGCTTTTTTGATAGAAAATGGCGTTTAATGACTATTTTTGTATATTCCCGTTTATTCTATGTGATATAGTAAAAATAGCACGTAATATGATAGAATGTGCGGAAAGTGAGGAAGGATAATTAAACGAATATTTCTGAATATTAAAAAATTTAATTGTTTTAAAAGTGAAGGGAGGAATAGAGATGAAATCTAACTTAACCGTAAAAATTATTGTAGCTTTAGTTTTAGGGGCAATTGTAGGGATTTCCTTACATATGATCTCTCCAGTTGCTTTTGATGGAGTCAACAAGTATCTGTTTGTTCCATTAGGTCAGATTTTCCTAAAGCTTATACAAATGTTGGTTGTCCCAATTGTTCTTTTTTCCATTATTTTAGGAGTAGCTGGGCTTGGTGACCCTAAAAAGATTGGTATTATTGGAACGAAGACAATTGCTTTCTTTCTTATTACAACTGCTTTAGCTATTACAATAGGGATTACTCTTGCGTCTATCATTCAGCCTGGTAAATTAATGGATGTTGATGCTTCATCAAGTCCAGGATTTGAGGCTGAAAAAACACCAGGCTTTGTTGACACTCTTTTGAACATTATTCCATCAAACCCTATTGCTGCTATGAGTAGTGGTGAAATGTTGCAAATTATCTTTTTTGCTGTATTTATTGGGGTAGGGCTTGCTGTACTAGGGGGAAAAACAGCAGGTATTTTAAAAATAGTAGAGCAAGGAAACGAACTTATGATGTACTTAGTAAACGTTGTAATGAAGTTTGCTCCATACGGTACATTTGGTTTAATCGCGACAGCTTCAGGCTTACAAGGATGGGAAGCAATCAGATCAATGGGTCTTTATATGAGTATTGTATTAATTGCTTTAGCTCTTCATTTCTTCGTTGTCTATGGAGGAGCAGTCGCACTTTTAGGAAAGTACAATCCGTTTACATTTTTCAAAAAGTTTTTCCCAGCAGCAACAGTCGCATTTAGCTTATCAAGCAGTAACGCCGTTTTACCACTTAGTATGAAAACGGCACAAAACGAATTGAAAGTTCCAAAAGCAATCAGTGGTTTTGTACAGCCCCTTGGTGCAACAATTAATATGGATGGAACAGCTATTATGCAAGGGGTTGCGACTATTTTTATTGCTCAAGTTTACGATGTGAATCTAACGTTGTCACAGCTTGTTATGGTTGTGTTAACAGCTGTACTTGCAAGCATCGGAACAGCAGGAGTTCCTGGCGTAGGTTTAATCATGTTAGCGATGGTATTAGAATCTGTTGGTTTGCCTGTCGCGGGGATTGGATTGATTATTGGGGTAGATCGTCTTCTTGATATGGTGAGAACGGCTGTTAATATTACAGGAGACGCAGCATGTGCGATGTACATTACAAAGTCTGAAGAACAAAAAGGACGCTTACACTTAGATGAGTCACTTGATATGAAAAATTAATTTTAACAAATAGACTTCCAATTATAATTGGAAGTCTATTTGTTTTTTTACAGAAAACGGATTTGAGACAAACAAGCATTTTTTTGTTAGAAAGATATATGTTTAATTATAGGCTAGGAGGTTATATGAGTTTATAAGGATGAAAAGAATTCAATAAATAGCAAAGGGGTAGATGAGATGATTAAGGAATATTCGCATGAGCCATTTACTGATTTTTTAATTGAGAAAAACTATCGAGAGATGGAACAAGCTCTTGAACATATAAAAAGCTACTTAGGGAAAAAACATAGCTTATTAATTGATGGAAAAAATGTTGAAACAGATGAAGAGATTACTTCTATTAACCCTGCTAACAAAGAGGAAGTAGTAGGCTACGTTTCAAAAGCAAGTAAAGAGCACGCAGAGGACGCGATGAAGGCTGCTCACCATGCTTTTGAAAGTTGGCGCTTGTGGGACGCAGAAGCGCGAGCAGAGCTTTTATTTAGAGCAGCAGCTATTACACGTCGGCGAAAAAAAGAATTAACAGCTCTCCTTATTAAAGAGGGCGGAAAACCGTGGAAAGAAGCAGATGCAGATATTGCAGAAGGCATTGATTTTATGGAGTATTATGGTCGAGAAATGATTCGTTTAAAAGACGGAGCTCCCGTAAAAAGCAGAGATGGAGAGAAAAATAAATATATTTATACAAGTATGGGGGTAACAGTTGTTATACCTCCATGGAATTTTGCTTTTGCAATCATGGTTGGTACAACAGTTGCTCCTATTGTGACAGGAAATACGGTTGTCCTAAAACCAGCTTCAAACACTCCTGTTATTGCTCGGGCTTTTATTGATATTCTGCAGGAAGCAGGGATACCGAAAGGCGTTGTCAACTTTTGCCCTGGAAGCGGTAGTGAAGTAGGTGATTATTTAGTGGACCATCCGTTAACACATCTTATTAGTTTTACAGGATCTCGTGAAGTTGGAACGAGAATTTATAATAGAGCTTCACAAGTAAGAGAAGGACAAAAATGGCTGAAGCGATCCATTATTGAAATGGGAGGCAAAGATACAGTTGTCGTAGATAAAAATGCAGATCTAGAGGCAGCAGCAGAAGAAATTTTTGTTTCGGCTTTTGGTTTTTCAGGACAAAAATGTTCTGCTGGTTCCAGAGCGGTTATCCATGAGGATGTATACGATAGGGTAGTCGAACGAGTTGTGAAAATTGCAGAAACCAAAAAAGTAGGAGACCCCGTAGATGGAAAAACATACATGGGACCTGTTATTGACCAAAGTTCATTTGATAAAATTATGGATTATATTGAAATTGGAAAAGAAGAAGGACGTCTTGTATATGGAGGAAAAAGCGATGATTCAAAAGGATTTTTCATTGATCCAACAATCTTTGCAGACGTTGATCCAAAAGCACGGATTATGCAGGAAGAGATATTTGGTCCTGTTTTAGCCTTTTCAAAAGGAGGAGACTTTAAAGAGCTTATTGAAATAGCAAATAATACAGAGTATGGATTAACAGGAGCCGTTTTTTCAAATAACCGCGAGCATCTGGAGTATGCAAAAGGTCACTTTCATGTTGGAAATCTATATTTCAACCGAAATTGCACAGGAGCAATTGTTGGATATCACCCATTTGGCGGCTTTAACATGTCTGGCACAGATTCTAAAGCAGGAGGTCCAGATTATCTTCCTTTACACATGCTTCCTAAAACAATTAGTGAAATGCTCTAAGAGATGAATAAATAAAAGCGAATGTAATCTTAGCATTCGCTTTTATTTATTGAAAAATTATACTTGTTTGAATTATCAGTATATGTTAAAATTTTAATAAGACGCACATTTTATTTCTAACATTATATTCAATTCTTTATAGAACAAAGCGCCCCGAGCAGTCATTAATCATAAAGCTGTTTGTGGGTGCTTTTTTATAAGAAGGGGGGAGATATTGTGCTAGCGTGGTTAGAGCAGTTTCTGCAGCTGTTCGCACTAGTCGCTACGACTTTTACCACGATAACAATCGGCGTAAAAAACATGAAAAGTATGAAAGATATCAAAAAGAAACCAAAACGAAAGAGGCGATTTTTGTAGAGCATCTTTAGAGAAGTTAAGGAAATAAGAGTGTGCGTCCCATCTCATTGTAAAGTATAAAAAATCATTTGGAAAAGGGGAGAAAAAGATGGCTAAAGTCGGCTTAATTCCTTTTAAAGTACAGGAAGTTCGTGAATCATCAAATGAGGTACCACCAGGGGTGCGACTTATTGATGCACCGCTTGTATGGCAACAAGGATATAGAGGGGAAGAAGTTATTGTTGCTGTTCTTGATACAGGATGCGAAGTAGATCATCCTGACTTAAAAGACCAAATTGTTGATGTTTATAACTTTACAGAAGATGATACAAAAGAGAATGTAAAAGACTATAACGGCCACGGTACGCATGTTGCAGGAACGATTGCTGCTATGGAAAACGATATGGGCGTTGTAGGTGTAGCACCAAAAGCAGGGTTGCTTGTTCTTAAAGTTCTCGATAAACAAGGGATGGGGCAAACAGACTGGATTATAAAAGCTATTCAATATGCAACAGAGTGGAGAGGAAAACAAGGAGAAAAAGTAAGTATTATTTCAATGTCTCTAGGTGGATCACAAGATGATCCAGCTCTTCATAAAGCTGTTCAAGAAGCTGTTGCAGCAAACATTTTAGTTGTTTGTGCAGCGGGAAATGAAGGCGATGGAAACGATCAAACAGATGAGTATGCGTATCCAGGGGCATATGAGGAAGTGGTTCAAGTCGGATCTGTGAATTTACGCGGTCAGCTTTCAGAATTTAGCAATACAAATGACAAAATTGATTTAGTAGCTCCAGGAGAGGAAATTTTGTCAACATATCTGAAAGGGAAATTTGCCGTATTAAGTGGAACATCAATGGCCACTCCGCACGTTGCAGGAGCAGCAGCGCTTTTAGCAAACAAATGGAAACAAGATTACGGCAAAGATATCACAGAGCCGGAGCTTTATGAACGTCTTATTTCTCACACTGTTTCACTTGGAAATGACCGGAGCGGAGAAGGACACGGACTTTTGAAGATGCATAAGACGCTCGAAGAAGTCGCCTCAACGAGAGAAGAATAAAAAAAGCCTAAACTTTTGTTTAGGCTTTCTTTATGATTTTTAACGTATTGAAAAGGGCTGTATTCTTAGGAAGAAACTCAATTCCTTTATGCTTGCTGGTAAGCATAATCTACATAAAGAGCTAGGAGGCTAGCTGTCTCATTTTGAAGAAGAGTAAAATTAGCATAGGCTTCTATTTTACTGTTTTTTTCGCTATGAAAAAAGGGACTTTTTCATCCACTTTTGTCATACTTCTTTATTATAGGCTGCTTCAAGAAAATTTTTTTGAATGGGAAGAGGAATCCCTTAGCTATTCTCTGCCACTTATGTTTGGCAACTCCCTAGACGTTCGCGATATATTGAGTTAACCATTTTTCTTATCAAGATAATAACGTTTTCTTCCCTTATTTTTGAGGTACACTAAACATCTTGTTTTTTTAAAAGTTAATGAATATTTTAGAAAATTTATAGAATTTTGTTTAATTCAGTTTTTCTTTTTGATTTTTGCTTTTTCATGTAGTAGGATTAAGTTTGTAAAATAAGGGTGAGTAGGTGGCATTGTGCTTCTAATGAGTGTTATAGGTCTTATAGGTTGTTTAGTTTTTTTTCTTGTTTATCAGCGCTACATCCCTGTTGTGGGCGTCAAAAAGGTAACTTCATGTCAGGAAGTGGAGAGTGCTATCTTAATTGACGTTCGCGATTTTCACGAAGTTAAAACAAAGCCGTGTGAAGATGCACTGCATATTCCATTGCCGTATTTGAAAAGGCAATACGGTGATATTCCGAAGAATGAAGTTGTTATTATCGTATCTGATGCTGTCTTAAAAAATTTAACCGTTAGACAGCTAAGTCGTAAAGGCGTTAGGGTAAAAGGATACTGGTGTTTATAAACAATTTGTACTAAGGAATGATTTAAAAAAGACTTGTCTATTGGCAAGTCTTTTTTATAATGTGCCATTGAGGTAAACTTGTAACTCTTTTGTTACCATTTGTCGAAGTAACCAATTTATACTAGAATAATAAACTAATTTTCGACAATATTTGGGGGTTATTTGTAAGAATGAAGCAAAAAGAAGGTAACAAAAAAGGATGGAGCAATAGCGTTAAGAAAATCGCAATTGGTGCAGCTGTTGTACTCATAAGCCTTGGTGGAGTAGCGGCAGTGGAGAAGGCTCAAAGCAGCACTGATAAGAGTTCAATGGAGAAAAGCGTAGACTCACCGGAAGAGAAAATGAAAACGGAAGCAATTCAGCAAGAAGAAAAGAAAGAGCAAGCTTCTATACATAAGAACGAAGAGCAAGAAGAGTCGAATCAAGCATCCCAAGAGAAAGAAAATCAAGCTGAAAACTCAGTAGAGCCAAATCAATCTATAGAAGAAGCAGCTAAACAACAGAATAAAAGTATACCAGACATGAAGGCGGAAGAAGTAAAAGAAAAAGAGAAAGAAAAAGTACAAAAAGAAAAAAAATCACAAGAGACAGAAGAGAAGAAAGAAACAAAACCAAAAGTGGATGAGGAAGAGAAAGCAGACAAAGAAAATAAAGAAGAGAAGAAACAAGAGAATGTGTCTTCTTCACCTGACAATAAACAAGAACAAGCATCTTCTCAGCAGAGTCAAAATCAAACGACCCCTTCTACACCTGAATTGCCAACAGCTCCCTCAAGAGAAGAGAATCAAGAAGAGAAAGTCGTTTATCTAACATTTGACGATGGTCCTAGTACACATACCCAAGAAATTCTCCAAATCCTTGATGCACATAATGCTAAGGGAACGTTTTTTATGCTTGGACCTAATATGAAGCGTTTCCCTGAAGCAACGAAAGCAATTGTAGAAGGAGGCCATGAGCCTGCTTTACATGGAGTAAGTCATGATGCTCAACAAATCTATCAATCTAAAGATACGGTTGTTGGGGAGATGAAAGAAGCACAGGATGATCTTTATAATTTAACAGGCGTGCGCACAAACCTTATTCGTACTCCTTATGGAAGCGTTCCATATATGAAGCCTGAGTATTTAGCAGCTGTGCACCAAAACGGATTTGAACTGTGGGATTGGAATATTGATAGTCTAGATTGGAAATACAAAGATGCTCGTTATGTGAACGGTGTTATTCATGATATTGAAACGAAATCTTTTAAAGAACCAGTAATTCTACTACATGACAAACAAACAACGGCTCAACATTTGAATGACCTATTAGACTACTTAAGTGCTCATGGCTATAAAATGAAGCCACTTGACGATACGCTACCAGTTGTTCATTTTTAAAAAATGGTGTTATTGTGAAGGCTTTTCCTTTTTAGGACAAGCCTTCTGTTTTTTGTGGAAGGTGAATTAGATTTTAAAATTTGTTATGATAGCAAAGGCAACTTATGAAAGTGATATAAGCATGTACATTGCAGATTAGAGGAGTTATATGATGAAAAGCGTTTTGCTGCTTTTAGTTCTTCTATTAACAGTTTTACTAGGTGGATGTGGTCTAAATTTACAACCACCAAGCTCGTTAATGAAAAGCCCAAAAGTCGAAAAAAACGAGCAAGCATTGAAAGAACAAATAAAGAAAGATTCTTTATATCGGACACGCCCCTTTTTACTTACTCCAAAACATTCCGAAGAGAAACGTTCTATTTATATCGAAGATTTTGATGGAGATGGGGAGAAAAATGAAGCAGTTTTCTTCTACAAGAATGAAAAAAAACCTTTTGAAATCAAGATGGTTTTCTATCAAAAGAAGGAGCAATGGGAAAAGGTTGCAACTAAAACAATTCAAAATTATGGGGAGATTACAGATCTGTCTCCTATTCAAGTAAAAGGACAGAAGGCAATGCTTTTGGCTGCTGGATTTGGATATGATGGTATAAGTGAGAAAAAAATGCACATCTATAGATTTTCCGATTCAAAAATAGACGATATTTTTCAAACCCCTTATACTCGCACTATTGCAGCAGATTTCGATGAAGATGGAAGCAGCGAAATTATAACGCTTAGCCTCCAAAAGGGAAAAGAGTTTACAGCTCGCCTTTTTAAAGCAGACGATGGGGTTTTTGTGGAGAAGTCCTCTCTTAAACTTGATTCATCTATTAATGGCATTGAGCAAATGAAAGCTGGTTATTATACAAAAGGGAAAAAAGGAGTTTTCATTGATGTGGGAGTCGGGGCCCATTCTGCTTCAACATATGTTCTTGGATACGAGGAAGGCAAGCTTGTTATGAAGCTTGATGCAAAGAATGAAGATGCCATCAAGTCTATGATTGTTTATAGTGAGGATGTTAATGAGAATGGGATTATTGAGATAGGGAAGACGGTTGTGCCAAAAGGATGGGAAAAAGAGCCTTTTGCATCACTACCGTGGTTTGTATATTACTATGAACTAAAAGAAGATGGCTCGTTAAAAAAAGTTGCGGAACATTATCCAAACTATGAACAAGGGTATGAGCTTACATTTCCAAAAGAGTGGTTCGGCCTTATCACAATCGCTCGTTCTACAAATGAACACAAGCTTACGATTGAGCGAGTTAAAGACGGTAAAAATCTTTTCACTCTCTATCGTTTTACAAATAAAGAGTGGGAAAGCCAAAGTAAGAGCTATATTGAAATTGAGAATACACTAAAGCATGTCTATGCAATGAAAGCAGAAGAAGAAAGAAAGTATGGTTCTCTCTTTCATCTTTTATCAGAAAATATTAGAGACTAAGTAAGGTGACAAAGCTATGGGGAAAATTTTAGTATTAGAAGACGAAAGTGCAATTCGCAGTTTTATTGTTTTAAATTTAAAAAAAGCGGGTTATGACGTTACGGAAGCTCATACTGGAGAACAAGCGCTAGAACTTATGGAAAGCTCTTCTTTTGATATTGCTTTATTAGACGTGATGCTACCCGGAATTGATGGGTTTTCCGTATGCGAGCGAATTCGACAAAAAAATGAGCTTGTGGGAATTATTATGCTTACAGCTCGAACGCAGGACGAAGATAAAGTAGAAGGATTAACAATTGGAGCAGACGATTATATTACAAAACCGTTTAGTCCAAGCGAGCTAACGGCGAGAATTCACTCTCTTTTGCGAAGACTTGGTCGCATTCAAAAACGAGATCAAGACATTGTAAAGTCAGGGCCGTTTGAACTTTACCTTGTTAATGAGGTGTTGAAAAAAAGAGGAGAAGAAATCGATTTAACGCCAACGGAATTTTGTTTGATGCAGGAATTTATGAGCGCCCCAAAGGAATTATTTTCACGTCATGAGCTGTTGGATCGCGTATGGGGAGAGGAGTACATAGGAGATCCTAAAGTGGTTGATGTTAATATTAGAAGATTGAGACGAAAAATTGAAGATAATCCTTCACGCCCTACTTATATTGAAACAGTTTGGGGAAGAGGATATTACTGGAAAGGCGAGGGAGAATGAGGCGGCGAATTCTTCTCTATTTCATGTCGGTTATTCTTCTCATTGTGATCCTTTTTCAAGCTATCTTTACTTTTGCTATTTATCATTATTATTATGGAAACATTGAAGAAACGATCCGTCAGCATGCTCAAACAAGCCGTTCTTTTTTTGATCAGTATCACCCGCTCTATACATTCGATTTAAAAGAGTATAGCAGTGAAATTATTCATTCATTTCAGATGCCTGGTACAAACCTTCTCCTTTTAAATAGCAGAGGAGAAGTTGTTCAATCTTCATCTGGATTGGCAGTAGAGAAGAAAGTTAACATTCCGACGTTTTTAAAAGAAGGGGGCACTTTAAAAGATATTGTCTATTCTCCGCTAGGCGAGAAAGTCATGACCTTTTATCAACCGCTCTTTCATCAAGATCAAGTGATTGGTTATCTTTGTTATGAAACATCGTTAACAGATATTGATAAAATGATTTTACGTTTTACCATCATAACGCTTGTTCTCAATTTGATTATTGCATCCGCAGCTTTTATCTTAAGCTGGAGATTATCAAATTCTTTTTTAAAACCTATTCAGCATATCATTTCTATTTCCTCGAAAATGGCAAAAGGTCAATTTCAAAATCGTATTGAGACAAAAAGCCCGGACGAACTTGGTCATCTTGCCCTAACTTTAAATTATATGGCAGATGAAATTCAAGAAAACGAGCGTTTGAAGAATGAGTTCATATCTTCGATTTCTCATGAGTTAAGAACCCCGCTTACAGGAATTAAAGGATGGGCTGAAACGTTGAAAGATCCCGACTATCTTTCTAAGGATGAAATTGCGCAAGGCATGGGAATTATCTCTTCTGAAACAGACCGGCTTATTCATCTTGTAGAAGATTTGTTAGACTTTTCACGGTTGCAAGCTAATCGAATTACGCTCTTTAAACATACGTTTGACCTTAATGAGCTTTTAGAGGAAATTGTGTTTCACTGGAAGATAAAAGCACAGGAAAAACAAATCTCACTAACTTATAGCGGTGATTGTGCTGTATTTTGGGGAGACGAAAATCGATTAAAGCAAGTGTTCTTAAATATTATTGATAATGCGGTGAAGTATACAGGAACAAAGGGCGAAGTAAAAGTTTCCCTGCAAAAATTTAAAAAAGCTGTAAGTGTGAAAATTTGTGATAATGGACAAGGTATTTCCGAAGAACATATCCCGCATATCTCAAAAACGTTTTATCAAGCAGATATAAAGCATAACGGTGCTGGGATTGGTTTGGCTATTGCCTACAATATTGTGGCTCTTCACGGTGGGAAAATTGATGTGAATAGTGAAGAAGGAATTGGAACAGAAGTAGTTGTTATTCTACCCTTTTTAGAAGCTTAAAAGCTCTCTTTATGTGAGAGCTTTTTTTGTATAAAAAAATTTGTCGTGCAAAAAAGTTTGAATGAGGCTTTTCTTTTAAGGTATCTTATAGAAAAGGCGAGAGGTGAGCGCAGTGGTGTATATGAGAGAAATTACAAGAAAAGATTTAAAGAAAATCGTCAACTGGGCTTCTAGTGAAGAAGAGCTAATGACATGGGCAGGCTCTAGTTTTTCTTATCCTTTAAAAATAGATGAATTAAAAGCGTACATAAAGGGGGCAAATGGGATAGGAAGTGACCGATATATTTTTGTCCTTGTTCAAGATGATGACGTTGTAGGACACATTAGCCTTGCTCACATTGATTATCAAAACCGTTCAGGACGAATTGGAAGGGTTGTTGTTGAAGAAAATAGCCGTGGAAAAGGTTATGGAACATTGATGATGAAGCATATGCTACAGATTGGGTTCGAAGAGCTGAACTTAAACCGCATCAGTCTTGGAGTATATGATTTCAATGTATCTGCTTATAAAACATACGAAAAACTTGGCTTTGTTCAAGAAGGAATTCTGCGCGAGAAGCTCAAAACAACAAACGGCTATTGGAATAGCATTGAAATGAGTATGCTAAGTAAAGAATGGAAGCAACGCAACGGTTTAATTAAAAAGTAAAAAGGGAAAGATAACGAGAAGTAATGGTACCTTAAACTGTTGGTTGGAGGAATGAAAAGATGAATTCTAATTATGAGCATATCTTAGAGCCGTTTACGTTTAAAAGCGGTGTAGAATTAAAAAATAGAGTAATGCTTGCCCCAATGACGAACTATGCTTCTGATGATGAAACAGGCGAAGTAACAGAAGAAGAACTTGCTTATTACAGTAAGCGAACTGGAGGGGTTGGAGCTATCATTACAGCTTGCGCTTACGTAACGAGAGATGGAAAAGGCTTTAAAGGAGAAATCGGATCCCACCAAGACAATCTCGTACCCAGCTTACAAAAGTTAGCAAATACGATTCAACATAGAGGCACAAAAGCTATTTTGCAAATTTTTCACGGGGGACGCATGTGCCCACCAGAGCTGCTAGAAGATAGAACTCCTATTAGTGCAAGTGCTGTTGCTCCCGAACGCGAAGGAAGTGTGACGCCAAGAGAAATGACGGAGGAGGACATTGAACGTGTTATTGAAGGATTTAAGGAATCTGCCAAACGTGCGCTTGAAGCAGGATTTGATGGCGTAGAAATTCACGGAGCTAATACGTATTTGCTTCAGCAATTTTTCTCTCCTCATTCCAATCGTCGCCAAGATAAATGGGGTGGCGATGTTTACAATCGAATGAACTTTATTAAAGAAGTCATTAAAGAGGTAAAATCGGTTGTAGAAAATCGTCCTTTTGTGATTGGTTACCGTTTCTCACCTGAAGAAATTGAAAACCCAGGTATTACAATGGAAGATACGTTTAAGCTTATTGACTTTTTAAAAGAACAAAATTTAGACTATCTGCATATTTCGGTTCAAGATTTCTGGGGAGGATCAATACGTGATAAAGAGGATAAGGCTTCTCGAGTTTTACTAGCGAAAGAGCGCATCGGTGACAAGGTGCCGCTTATTGGCGTTGGGTCTTTACATACACCAGCAGATGTTGCAAAAGCTCTAGAAGAAGTGCCGCTCGTTGCACTTGGCAGAGAGTTGATCATGGAACCTCAGTGGATTCAAAAAGTAGAAAAAGGTGAAGAGCAAGATATTCGTACGACACTCAGCAAGAACAGTCAGAAAGAGCTCGTTATTCCTGATGATTTATGGAATGCCATTATGAATACGCCAGGATGGTTTCCTGTTGAAGAATAAAAAAGTCCTTCATACGAAGGACTTTTTTATTAAGAAGATAGCCTTTTCTTTTCTTCTAATGAAAGAGGAGAAGAGAAAAGAAATCCAACTGCTATGCCTAAAAGAGCGGGAACGACCCATCCAACTCCAGCCTCATAGAGCGGAAACAAAGAGAGTACTGCATCAAGTTTCTTGTTTGAAAATACGGTGTTGATCGTTTCAAAAAAGCTAAAGAGACCAGAGAAAACAATTGCATAACGATATACAGATTTTCTATAGCGAAGCGTACGATCAAAAAGACCAAGTACAATCAAAACAACAGCCATTGGGTAAATAAAACCAAGCAAAGGGGAGGATAAAGCCAATATTTGATTCAACCCTAAGTTTGCAATAGCTAAACTGACTATAGTGAGTAAAGTTGCCCACCCTTTGTATGATAAAAAGGGAAAAAGGGCAGAAAAATATTGACTGCATGAAATGATAAGTCCGATAGAAACGCACAAACAAGCTAAGGTAAATAATATACCTAAAAGAAGCGTACCAAATTCTCCAAAAAGGGTAGACATTACGATTGTTAAGACGTCAGTACCGTTATTAGCTGTTCCAATTGAAGAACTTGAACCACCTAAATATGCTAATATAGCGTAAATAGAAGCAAGAAGTGCCCCTGCACCAAGTCCAGCTATCATCATATACTTTGAAACTTTCTTTGGTTCTTGGACTCCCTTTGCTGAAATTGCATTTGCTACAAAAATTCCAAACACAAGCGCAGCTAAAGCGTCCATTGTTTGGTAGCCGTCTAAAAATCCTTTGAAGAATGTATTTGTTTGATAAACTTCTTCTGCTTGTTGAAAATTGCCAAGCGGCGTAATAAGACTTTTTACAAAAATCATCAAAATAAGACCTAATAAAATAGGAGTTAACAGTTTTCCAAAGCGGTCAACAAGCTTTGATGGTGAAAGGCTCAGCCATAGAACAAGTGCAAAAAAGATTATGGTATAGATTCCGAGAAGAAGGGATGAAGAAGGAAGAAACGGCTTCATTCCCATTTCATACGCAATAGTCCCTGCACGAGGAATAGCAAGTCCCGGGCCAATTGAAACGTAAATAACAAGTGGAAAGAAGAAAGCAAAGCTTTTGTGAACACGAGATCCTATCGTTTGGATACTTCCTGTATTAGCAATGGTCATTACTCCTAAAATAGGAAGTCCAACGGCTGTAATAATAAAACCAATTAATGCAATTACCATCTCTTCGCTAGAAGCTCTTCCTAAAAAAGCAGGAAAGATTAGATTACCCGCTCCAAAAAACATGGAAAAAAGCATAAAGCTTAGTAGAAGAAGCTCTTTGTTGCTTAAATTTTTCATGATGTAAGTCCTCTCTTTTTTTCATGTATGTAGTATAACAGCACATAAGAGGACAATCTACAGCACTTTAAAAGTAGTAAAATTCAAAAAACTTATCTCTCCCACTCTATAAAATTCCTCTGTATAAACATGAGTTATTTTCGCTTATTTAATGTGGTAAGTAAGGCTAAAAAAAGCACTACAAAAACAATACCGCTCCACATTAGTGTATCAATTAAAAAATCCATCTTTTATTCACCTCGCGCATTCATTATATCAAAAGAAGCAAAAGTCAGAAAAATGTAGAAAATAGACGTGTAAAAAGAACTAGTAAAGAAGAAAACACGCCTCTTTTTGAAGGAATTCTGAAGCATTTTTTAATGATTGCGATATTCTTTTAAAAATTTTGTTATACTTTATGAGGGAAAAAAGCAAAAATATGGAGGTACAATAATGTTAAGAATGTCAACAAGAGATCAACATCCTTTTCTAGGAATGTTAAAAAGTCCAAAGCAAACGTTAACATCACTTTTTTACGATGCTCGATTTCTCTGGGCCTTCCTCATTTTATGGTTAGGAGGGATAAGTGGAATCACCATTATTAGTCGATTGCAAAACGTGGGAGAAGATACAAGTCTTTTAACTATTTTACTTTCTGTTATTATCGGTGGATTTGTAATGGGAATTTTGGGATGGTTTTTATTTAGTATTTTATATATGTTTTTCGGTTCCTTATTTGGAGGAAGAGGTGATTTTAGTCACATTCAAATTGCAACAGCTTATAGTCTAACACCGCTTGCTACTAATACTATTTTAACCATTATTCCGCTTCTTTTTTTACAGGCGCATTTCTTTCAAGTTCAAAGTAATGCATTATCAACGTTTTCATCAATTACTTTGCTTGTTTTTTCTATTATTGAAGGGGTTGCTCTTTTATGGTCCTTTCTTTTAACAGTAGCGTCAGTTAGTGAAGCACATCGTTTATCTTTTGGAAAAAGTTTTCTGACGGTATTTTTCAGCTGGATAATTGTTTTAGTCATTTTATTCGGTATGCTTCTCACATTTAATACATTGTCCTAATTAAAGTGAAAGGCAAAGGGGGATAAAGCATGTATCATGGAAATCCAGTATTAGAGTATCGGCTTTTAAAAGGGAAGGAAATTGAAGCTCTTTATTTCTATGAGAATATTGAAATTGAGCAAATTATGGCAAGACGAGAGTGTGAATTTTTTGTAAAACAGGGGATAACGTATAAACAAACATCCTCGGCTTTAGAAGGAAGCCTTTTTATCATTTATGTTGAAGAATATGAAAAAGGCGAGATTCTAAATGTTGATCAAGCATCCAGTCACTCTCTTAAACTTGAAATAAGAGAATATGCTCCAGCTCAAGATCATCCCATTTTAAAGGTTGAATATTTTCAGAATCATTTGGATGTTTTTTGCGTAATCGGAAGTGTTTATACATATATTGAAGATGTAGAGTGGGAGCGTGACTCAGCTGAAATTGACGAAGACCGGCGTACATATTCTTTGTATGTTACAAAAGTGACAGATAATCTAAGTCAAAAGGGAGTTTATCATGAAAAAAACTAAAAAGATGATGACAGGTGTAGTTGCTTCACTTTTTACATTTTCAATGACAGCTTGTTCTTCTTCTGATTCACGACCAAAGGAACCTGATACAGACGAGTGTAAAGACTGGGATTGGGACGAAGAAACACAAACATACTATTGTGACGATTCTTCTTCACATAGAAGCGGCTATTTTTATTATGGTGGAAGGTGGTTTTCGAATAAATCAGCTTTGCAGCAAAGCAGCAGCTATAAGTCATATAAGAACAGTTCAAAATTTAAATCTGGCATTGGTAGCGGAACGAAAGGCAGCTTTGGTGGCTAAGTATGGAAGATTTCTCACGTAAAAGAAAGGACTTTTTTAGCCATATTCCTGAGTTTTGGCCTGACCTATATAACGAAGAGTATGCTCTTTATGATGTGAAGGAAGAGAAAAAAGAAACAATCGATGAAATTCGAACAGCAACAGAGCGAATTGGACATTTGTTTTTTAAAACAGTTCCCCTTCTTCAGAACTTAGAAGATGATGTACTGCTTCAGCTTGGTTTTCCAGCTAGTACGCTCTTCTTTCTGAAATCTTCTTCACCTTTAAACGTACCAAGTGTGATCGCTCGGGTAGATCTAATTGTGAAAGAGGGCAAAATTAAACTACTTGAACTAAATGCAGACACCCCCACATTTATTAAAGAAACGTTTTTTGTGAATGGAAAAGTTTGTGAGCATTTTGGGGTTCAGAATCCAAATGAAGGATGTGAAGGAGAGCTAAAAGAAGCAATTGAAGAGGCCGTAAGTCAAAGCTTTAGATGCTTACATAAAAGCGGACCTCCAAATATTGTGTTTACTTCACATGAAGATGATATGGAAGATTTCTATACAACAAAATATCTTCTTGACCTTAGCTCTCTTCCTGCTCACTATGTTTCACTTCAGAACCTTAAAATTGTGATAGAGGATGAAGAAGAGATAGCTAAAGGAATTTACGACTCTTTTTACCAAAAAATAGATGTTTTGTATAGACAAACATATCCTCTAGAACATCTTATTTTAGATAAAGGCGACTCTAATGAGGCTGTTGGAGAAGCTTTGATGAGGCTTGTTAACGAGAACAAACTCTCTATTATTAATCCCTCAGCGGCATTTTTACTTCAGTCAAAAGCTGTGCAAGCACTTATTTGGGGTCTTCATGAAACAAATCATTCTTTTTTTACGAAAGAAGAGCATACCTGGATTTCTACTTACTTTCTACCAACGTATTTAGATTCTGCACCGTTTCGAGAACAAGAGAAAGCTTTTGTACAAAAACCTGCATTTGGACGTGAGGGAGATACAGTAGAAATTTACAGTGAAAAAGGAGAAAACAAAAGTCAAAACCCCTATCACACATATGACGAGTATTTAAGTGTTTATCAGCAGTATGAAAGTCTACCAGTATCTAATATTCAAACTATTGATGGAGTAAAAGAGGCACGCATTATGTACGGGTGTTTTTTAGTGAGCGGAAAGGCGAGCGCAATCGGAATTCGAGCAGGTGGAGAGATTACAGATAACGGAGCTTATTTTTTGCCTGTAGCACAAAATTTGACTAGGGGGAACGTTTAAAATGAAAACGTATTTAACAGCGGAAGGGTTTATTAATTTCTTATCCTATACAGGAACAGGGCTTCTTCTTCTCCTTTTAGGTGTCCTTGTTTTTGAATTAACAACAAAGTTTTCAGATCGTGAATTAATAAGGCAGGGAAATATAGCTGTTGCGCTTAAACTATGGGGGAAAGGTATAGGGCTTGCGATTGTATTATATACGGTTTGGGGACATAGCTTAAGCTTGTTTGATGCATTTATTTGGGGAGTTATCGGTATTCTAACTCAAGTTATATCTTACTGGATTATTGAGTATATTCTAACTCCAAAAACTAACCTTGCTCAGAAAGTAGAAGAAGGAAATGTAGCAATTGGAGTAAGTTTATTTGGTGCTTCTATTGCCGTTGGACTTATTGTAGCTGGAAGCTTAACTTACTAATAGTCATACAACCCCTTTATAGAGAATAGAGTAAGAAAAAAGGAGCGTTCTGAATGAGTCTATTTAACTTCGCTTTTTTAGGAGATGTTTTATTACTAGCAGGAGGCATTTTCATTTTCCTATTTATTCTGTTCTCTTTTACAAGAGGGAAAAAAGCAAAAAGAGAGAAAAGAAGATCAATGTAAGAAGGGCAAACGAACTCGTTTGCCCTTTTTAATTTAGTCTTCGTTTGTTTTTTCTTCTCCCCATTTTCCTCCCTTTTCCATCCAACGTTTATAAGCTTCAAAGAAGCGATTTTCAACTCTGAGGGGGAGCCATAATAAAGTGAGGGAAAGCAAAAAGTAAGCAAAGAGAGAAAAAATCATTCCTCCCTCTTCTGTTAAGAGCGTTGTTGCAAGAGAACCAACAAGTAAACTAAAGGACATGATAAAAAAAAGAACAAGAATATATCTTTTATAAATGGACATTTTTCTTCCTCCTTATTTGTAATAAGTATAGTATGTGTAAAATCATGGATTTTATATGAAAGTTTGGGTATTTTATCACTGGGGAACAGAAACAAAGAGGAATTTAATATAATGGAGTGGTTTTATTGAGAAAGGTTAACGTAGGATTAGTTGGTTTTGGATTTTCTGGAGCAACATTTCATGCCCCCATTTTCAAAGATTTAGAGGAATTCAATGTAAAAAAAGTAATGTCAACAAAACCTGATAAAGTACGCGAAGTCTTTCCGGAAGTAGAAGTTGTCAAAGAACTTGAAAACATTACAGAAGATCCTGAGATTGATGTTGTTGTAATAACAACTCCAAATGATCTTCACTATGAGATGGCAGTGCAAGCGATTCAAGGAAGGAAGCATACAATTGTTGAAAAACCATTTGTTGTATCACGAGAGCAAGCTCGCCATTTAATTGAGCTTTCAGAAGAGTACAGCGTTCTTTTAAGTGTTTACCAAAATAGACGATGGGATAATGACTTTTTAACTGTGCAGTCATTGCTAAATGAGTATAAATTGGGAGAAGTTTACTTTTATGAAGCAACAATGAATCGTTTTAGTCCTTATGTAGAGCAAGAGTGGCGTAATAACAGTAGACATGGAGGAGGGGTGCTGTACGACTTAGGCTCGCATTTAATTGATCAAGCTCTTATATTATTTGGCATGCCTAAATTTGTTTATGGAGACGTCCTACATCAGCGCAAAAAAGCACAAGTAGATGATTATTTTCATTTGATTTTAGGCTATAAAAAGCTCCGCGTTATTTTACATGCGGGCTCAATCGTTAAGAAATCTGGCCCGACTTTCGAAATACACGGAGACAAAGGAAGTTTTACTAAATATGGGCGAGATAATCAATGGGAGTTTCTTCAATCCTTAACAAATATAAATGATCCAAGTTATGGGGAAGATGATATTGAGCAATATGGTAAATTAACTCTTACAGAGGAAAATCAAGATGTAACACATATTATCCCAACTAAAAAAGGGAGCTATGTTTCATACTACAAAAAGATATATGACGCTATTGTCCATAATGAGGAAGTGCCAGTACCAGCAAGTGAGGCGCTAAGAACAATTGAAATTATTGAAGCAGCACAGAGAAGTGCAAGGGAGAAGAAGGCTATATACTTATAAGATAAGCGACGTGCAATTGAAATTGCCGTCGCTTATTTATTTGAGTTCAAAATGAGTCATAAACCAAAAGTCATGTTTAGGATTTCTTTCACCGGCAATAATATGCTGCTCTCCTTCTTCATCAAGCGTTATCCACTGCCCATCTTCTGTTGGATAAACAGGATAAAAGTACCCTTCTTTAAAAAGAAGCTCATTTGGATACGCTTCAACGAAATCAGCTCCTACTTTTTTGGTGATGGACACTTTGCACTGTACAAGTTCCAAAAACATTCCTCCTTTTTCATATACTTATAGTATAGTATTTTTGACTTATAAATACAAAAACTGAGCTTTTTCTTTGTTAGGAAAATGAAAGAAAGGGTACGATATAAAAAAGACAAAAGGAGAGAGACTATGAAAAATGAAAAAATCATGCTAGCAGAAAGACCAAAAGGATTACCAACAAAAGATACGTTTCGTTTCGAAAACGAAGATATAAAAGAGCCTAGCGAAGGAGAAATTCTTCTTAAAACGCTCTACATATCTGTGGATCCTTACATGAGATCAAGAATGAACGATAAGGAGAGCTATGTTCCACCTTTCAAGCTTGATGAACCATTAAATGGTGGCATTATTGCAAGAGTAGAAAAATCACAAAACGATGCGTTCCAAGAAGGGGACATTGTAACGGGAAGACTTCCATGGCAGCGCTATACAACAACCGATGGTGACGGTCTTCAAAAAATTGATGAAAGCATCGCCCCGTTAACAGCTTATCTTGGTGTACTTGGTTTAACTGGTTTAACAGCATACTTTGGGCTTCTTCATATTGGTGAGCCAAAGGAAAATGAAACTGTTGTTGTATCAGGAGCAGCAGGGGCTGTTGGAATGGTCGTTGGTCAAATCGCGAAGCTGAAAGGCGCACGCGTTGTCGGAATTGCAGGTTCAAAGCAAAAAATAGACTACCTCAAAGAAGAGCTAAACTTTGATTACGTTATTAACTATAAAGAAGATAATGTCTTAGCTTCCTTAAAAGAAGCATGCCCAAACGGTGTTGATGTTTATTTTGATAATGTAGGTGGCTCAATTTCGGATGATGTTCTGTCACTCATTAACAAATTTGCCCGTATTCCAATTTGTGGTCAAATTTCTCAGTATAATAAAGAAGAAGCAGAACGTGTTCCTCGCCTCCAGCCTCTCCTTTTAACGAAAAGCGCTCTTATGAAAGGATTTATTGTAGGCGACTATGCAGATGGATTTAAGGAAGCTGTCGAAGAGCTTGGCAAATGGGTAAGAGACGGGAAAGTAAAATACGAGGAGAATATTATCGGAGGATTTGAAAATGTACCTGATGCGTTTTTAGGACTTTTTTCAGGAGATAATCTAGGAAAACAGCTTGTAAAAGTAGATGAATGACATTAAAACCTTGCATGAATTGTGCAAGGTTTTTCACTTTCTATCATTTTTAAGTAGGCAAATATACAAATTATATAACTAGGGACAAAGGCCCTCTCACTTTAATAGTTTCCTCATAGATTAATAGAGACTTGCGAGGTAAAGAGGGGGCCAAAAGATGTTTCACTTTCTAATGACTAAGATGGTTCGCAAGTACACAGCAAAGCTTGATCGAACTACTCGAGATGAAATATTTTCTTTCTACAAAGCATTTAGATGGATGCCGTGCTTTTTACAAAAAAGTTATGAACGACATTTACGCAAAAATAAGAAACTAAATGTTATCTTCTCTTTTCATAAAGAAGTTGAAGATGGGGCGAAAGATATTGAAAGTGTTCTTCTTAAACATAAAAAATGCCGTATGGGAGAAGGCTTTAATGTTAGCAACTATTGCGTAGCAGAGCTAACGCCATATGCGCTTGAAGAAGTGTTAGAAACATGTTCATGCGTAAAAACAGTTCATTTTAATCGGTCGTTTCAAGCTTTACTAGACAAAGCAGTTCCAGCCTCACGTGCTAAAAACGTTATGAAAAGCGGCAAAGTCCTGACAGGGGAAGGGATTAATGTAGCTGTCTTAGATACTGGCGTTTATCCGCACGTTGACTTAGATGGAAGAATAATCGCTTTTAAAGATGTAATTAACAATCGTACAAAACCTTATGATGATAACGGCCATGGTACGCATTGTGCAGGTGACGTTGCCGGAAATGGGCAAGTATCAAACGGGCGTTATAAGGGACCTGCTCCGAAAGCTAATATTATAGGGGTAAAAGTATTAGATCGTGAGGGAAATGGATCTCTTGAAAGTGTTATGAGAGGAATTGAATGGTGTATTTTATATAACAAGCACCATCAGGATGCACCTATTCATGTAATATCTCTTTCACTTGGAAGCAAAGCTATTCGCTACAAGGAAGAAGAGGAAGATCCTGTTGTTTATCTTGTGAATGAGGCTTGGCGAAACGGGATCGTTGTAGTGGCAGCAGCTGGGAATAGCGGCCCAGCGTCATCTACAATTGATTCGCCAGGAGTTAGTAGCACAATTATCACAGTGGGAGCTTCAGATCATCAAAATACGGAAAATACAGTAGAAGACGATACAGTTGCTCCATTTTCTAGTCGCGGGCCAACGGTTTATGGAGTAAAAAAGCCAGATATTTTAGCACCAGGAGTTAATATTGTTTCATTGCGCTCCCCAAATTCCATAATCGATCGTAATGAACCGGAAAATCGAGTTGGTAGTGGGTATTTCTCTTTATCAGGGACTTCTATAGCAACGCCTATTTGTGCCGGTGTTATTGCTCTCATCCTTCAAAGTAATCCATCGTTAACGCCAAACGAAGTTAAAGCTCTTCTTAAAGAAGGAGCAGACCTCTTAAGGGAAGACCAAAATGTTTATGGGTATGGTTTTGTGAATGGGGAAAAAGCAATCGCGGATGCATAATGATTACAATTACTCAGGAGGCATGGCATGCTTCTTGAGTTTTTTTTATACATAGAGGATTTTTTTATAGAGAGACCGAAAGTAGTAGGAAGGGAACATTGCTAAAACTTTTAATAAAAGGAGAGGGGAAAATGATCAACACGGCTCTTACAGAAATATTTCAAATCGAATTTCCAATTATTCAAGCAGGAATGGCCGGTAAGGTTACAAATGCCAAACTTGTCTCCTCTGTTTGTCACGGCGGTGGACTTGGTACGCTTGGGGCAGGGTATATGTCTCCAGAAATGATTCGCTACCACATCGGCGAGATAAGAAAATTAACAACGCGTCCTTTTGCAGTTAATTTACTTATTCAAGATGAAGAATATAATAGAGAAATGTTTGAAGAAGGAAAGAAACGTTTAGCGCCTTATTATAAACAGTTTAATATTAATATGGATGAAGTTGTTCTTCCTTCCTATACGTGGCGTGATCAGCTTAACGTATTGATCGAAGAACAAGTAGAGATTTTCAGCTTTGCTTTTGGAGTGCCAGATGAATCTACTTTAAAATATATTCGCTCTAAAGGAATTAAAACTATTGGAACAGCAACAAGTGTAAAAGAAGCTTGTTTTCTTGAGGAAATTGGTATTGATGCAGTTGTTGCTCAAGGTTTGGAAGCAGGAGGTCATAGAGGCGGCTTTTTTGAAAGCGATCCTCTTGTTGGTTCACTAGCTTTAATTCCCCAAATAGTTGATCATCTTCAAATTCCCGTTATTGCAGCAGGGGGGATTATGGATGGAAGAGGCGTTGTAGCAGCGTTTAGTCTTGGGGCAAGTGGCGTACAGCTTGGAACGGCTTTTTTAAGCACCTTTGAAAGTGAAGCCCATCCGAAGCATAAGGAGGCTCTCTTCTCTTCAACCGAAAGCAGTACAGAATTAACGACCTCTTTTTCTGGAAAATTGGCACGTGGCCTAACAAACAAGCTTATGAAGGAACTTTCAGAAGACGTCTCTTCTATTGCACCATATCCTTTACAGCATTATTTAACAGCGCCCATTCGTCAAAAGGCCACTCTAGTCAACGATGAAAGGTATATGGGAATGTGGGGTGGACAAGGGAGCCGTTACTGTCGTTTGAAGTCTGCACACAGCGTGGTGCGAGATATTATTCGTGAAACGAATGAAACGATTAAACAGCTTTCACGTCATTCTTCCCTATCTTAAAAAGAATGCTTCTAAGCATTCTTTTTTTTGTTCAATTCTCCTTACATTTGCTACTATAAACAAAGAGAGATAGGAGAGTGGATAATGTGTACTTTGGAGTAAATTTAGAAAGCGATTATGTAAAGCTTTGGCAGGATGGAATGAAAAATTGGGAGGATGAGATGCCAAAGCGTATGATAGACGATAAGTTAGAAGAAAAGTTTTGGAATGTGTTCTTAGAAAAAGGAAAACATAAAGAAAAGAAAAAGCCGTTTATAGAAGATATTGTTCGCGAGGTCCTTCTACACGTTAAATCAAGCGACACAGTAGCAGAGATTGGTCCTGGCTGGGGAACATATACCTTTCCTATTGCACAGCACACTAAATCTTTAACATGTGTAGACAGCTCAGCAGCGATGATCTCTTATTTGAAAGAAAGAGCAGAAAAAGAACAGGTCAATAATATGAATTTCATTCACGGGAAATGGGAAGAAAAACGAGTAGAGCAGAATTATGATGTTGTATTTGGATTTAATTGTTTTTATCGTACTCATGATATAGATAAGGCACTTTTGAAAATGAACAATAAGGCAAGCCGTCTAGCTATCGTTGGAATGACAAGCGGTCCTGAACAAAGGCATTACCGGGAAATTGAAAAAAAGCTTGGATATACCATTCGCTATACTCGACGCGATTATATTATGTTGCAAAATGTCTTATACCAGCTTGGAATTGATGCAAACTGTCAGCTGATTGATTTGACTAATACATACTGCTTTAATACATATGAAGAAGCTTTCTCATTTTTAACAAGCAAGATTGTGACAGAAGAACGGGATGAAATGAAATTAGCTTCTATTATTGATAAATATCTCGAAGAAAAAGATGGCCATTTCTATTATGTTCACCCTTTTAAAGCAGCGCTCCTGTATTGGAAACCAGAACAACTCTTTTAATCACTTCGTATAGTTTTTTTATTCGCACAAATACTAAGAGAAATGAAATCAAGGAGTGCGTTATTATGAAAAGGGTATTTCTAGGGACTTTTCTTCTCTTCGTATTATGTGCGTGTAATCAAGATAAGCAATATCCCAATCTATTTTACATAAAAGACGGATATGTTGGATGGGTAGAAGTGGAATATAATAAAGAAGGGGCTTTTCCGACAAGTAAGGAAGGAACCTATAACGTGCTATGGGTTGATGAAAATGGAAAAACTGAAACAGAAGAGCCTCCGCCAGAGCAAGGATGGGCAAACAACCGGTATTATTACTTCGCTGAAAATGGGGATCGGAAAGAGCTTAAACAGAGTGAAAAAATCCATGGGGCAACGACAACGAGAAAAAATAACGAAGAAAAAGCGATTGAATATTTTTTTGTTGGAAGTGAAAAGCAATTTGAGGATCAAAAAGGGGAATATAAAAGAGAAGGAAAACAGTAGCGTCCAGACGTTACTGTTCTTCTTTTTGTAGTTCTTTTTGTGTAGAGGCTATTCGCACCAGTTCTGCTAGTTTTTCGTTTCGCTCTTCATCAAGCTGCTGTTTGCGATTAAGAAATAAGATACCGACAATAAGCCCATATACACAAAGACCATAAAGTAAAATTTTAAATACAAAATAAGCAATACTAAACAAGCTTAAGGCCAAACAACTCATCCTTTCAGGGGGATAATATAAAAAAGTATAGCAAAGAAGAAGAGAGAATGCGAACCTCCCCATCTGTTACAAAAGAACGGGAAGGTTAGAAAAGTGAAACAAAATAATATACTAAATCGTTATAGAAGTTGTAATATGTAATGAAAATTTTAAAAAATATACACGATGACAAAAAAAGATACTTTAATTTTACAAAAAATGGACTTTGTTTTACTTTTTTTAATAAAAAAATCGTTAAAAAGACCGTTGTTTTTTAACGTGTAGGCCAAACGTGTCGAAAAATGTAACTTAATTGTAATATTTAGATTTTACGTTTGTAATAATTGATTGCTAGAATGAGAGGCGGTGAAGAAAAAATTAGTAATGGAGGATAACTTTTATGAAAAAGTTAATATATTCTGTAGTACTTGGTTCGACAATCTCGGCAGCAGTAGCAACAGCGCCAAACAGTGCAGATGCAGCACTAGGTGACGGACTTTTAAAGCAAGGTATGAACAATTCTGACGTAAAAGATTTACAGCAACAGCTGAAAAATAAAGGCTATTTTAAGCTTGGTTATACAACTACATATTTTGGAACAATTACCAAGGATGCATTGAAAAACTTTCAGCGTGCAAATGGCCTAGCAGCGGACGGAATTGCTGGAAAGAATACATATCGTGTATTACTTAACAATTCTACTTCTTCAAGTTCAGGAACAGTTTCATCTAGTACTCTTTTAAAATATGGAATGAGTAGCCCACAAGTTAAGCAGCTTCAGTCTGCCCTAAAACAAAAAGGCTATTTCAACTTTGGTTATACAACAAATTACTATGGTTCAATTACAAGAGATGCTGTTATAAAGTTTCAGCGTGCAAATGGCCTAGCAGCAGACGGAATTGCTGGACCAAAAACATTAGCGAAGCTTAACGGAAGTTCTGTATCAGCGGGTTCTTCATCTTCAAGTTCTGGAGTATCTACAAGCACAACATTAAGACTTGGAATGAGCAGTCCACAAGTACAGAAACTTCAGTCTGCTCTAAAGCAAAAAGGCTACTTCACATATAGTCGTACAACAAACTATTATGGCACAATTACAAGAGATGCTGTTATGAAATTTCAACGTGCGGCAGGTCTTGCAGTAGACGGGATTGCTGGACCAAAAACACTAGCAGCATTGAACGGAAATACGCCTGTTGCTGAGTCTAAGCCATCACAAGGAAGCGGTTCATCATCATCGTCATCACAAACGACACAAAAGATTATTTCTATTGCAAAATCACTTCGCGGAGTTCCATATGTATGGGGAGGAACATCAACAAGCGGATTTGATTGCAGTGGGTTTATTCAGTATGTATTTAATAAAGCTGGTGGACCAAGCCTTCCACGTACAGTTGCGGCTATGTATGACAGAGGTACGTCTGTTTCATCGCCAAAAGTCGGGGATCTTGTATTCTTTGAAACATACAAGCCAGGGGCATCACATGCAGGTATCTATCTAGGAAACAGTCAATTCATTCACGCTGGTTCTTCAACAGGTGTAACAATTTCATCTCTTCACAACACATATTGGGCACCTCGTTACCTTGGTGCTAAAACATATTAATTCTTAAATCCCTGCTAGTAGTTTAGCAGGGATTTTTAATACTTTTTATGCTTTTTCATTGCAACATAATTTTAATCGTAATATGATGAAAAAGCATAAAAAATTTACAGAAAAGTGATGGAAAACAAGGAGGCACGTTTTTATGGCTATTCTAGATGTAACTGTTATTCCAGTAGGCACAAGTACGCCAAGTGTAAGCCAATACGTAGCAGACATTCACAAAGTATTAAAGCGACACGAAGGAAAAGTAAAAGTACAGCTAACACCTATGAGTACACTCATTGAAGGTGATTTAGACGACTTGTTTGAGGTTGTTAAAGAAATGCATGAGCTTCCTTTCTCTAAAGGACTTGACCGCGTATGTACAAATATTCGCATCGACGATCGCCGAGACCTTAAACATACGATGGAACGCAAGATAGAGGCGGTAGAAACAAAAATTCAATAAACAACATTCCTACACAAAATAAAGGTGCCAAGCATATCATAAAATATCACTTTTATTTTTAGCGAAACTTTTTTTAAAAAGCGCTTGACGAATGATAGAAAATGGTTCTATAATACAAATCAAACATATCAAATGTTTTGAAAACAATTGAAATTTAAAAAACCAAATAGATGTTTAAATGCAATGACAGGACAATAGTAGCATTGATCTCCCTGTTCTTCAGAGAGCTGATGGTTGGTGAAAATCAGTACAAAGAACAATGTGAAGTACGCCCCTCGAGCAGCTTTTCAGACATCTTGTACATTACAAGATGAAAGGGAAGTCGGTTTAACCGTTATCTCAATGAAGTGATGAATGTTGAATATGATACATTTATTAAAATAGGGTGGTACCGCGATAAAATCGTCCCTACTGATTATTTAATCAGTAGGGACTTTTTGTATAAAAAAAGATAAAAACTTCTTTTCAGCGGCCTTTTATCATACACTATTTTCGAAATGTTTCAAAAAATTCGACAGTCATAATTAGGGTGGTACCGCGGTAAAATCGTCCCTACTGGCATGGAATCAGTAGGGGCTTTTTTTATAGATTCAAACATCTTTTTTAAAAAAATGAGAACAGTAAACTTAGGAGGAATAAATATGACAAAGCCAACTTTAGAAACATTACGTAAAGGAATCGACGAAATTAACTTAGAGATTTTAGCACTTCTTAATAAACGTGGAGAAATTGCTAAAGAAATTGGAAAATTAAAAGAAATGCAAGGTACAAAGCGTTTTGACCCTGTTCGTGAACGTGAATCTCTAAATGCTATCTTAGCAAAACACGAGGGTCCATTCGAAGCATCAACTATTCAACATATTTTCAAAGAAATCTTCAAAGCAAGCCTTGAACTTCAAGAAGACGATCATAGCAAAGCACTACTTGTATCTCGTAAAAATAAAGTAGAAGATACAATCGTTGACTTGAAAGGTGAAAAAATTGGAGACGGTAACCTTAACTTCATCATGGGACCTTGCGCTGTTGAATCATACGATCAAGTACGAACAGTTGCAGAGGCTATGAAAGCTCAAGGAATTCGCCTTCTTCGCGGTGGAGCATTCAAACCGAGAACCTCCCCATACGACTTCCAAGGTCTTGGCATTGACGGTCTAAAAATCCTTCGTCAAGTAGCAGATGAGCTAGATATGGTAGTTGTTAGTGAAATCGTAAATCCAGCTCATATCGAAATGGCAACAGAATACGTTGACGTGATTCAAATTGGTGCGCGTAACATGCAAAACTTTGAGCTTTTAAAAGCAGCTGGTTCTGTTGATAAAGCGGTTCTTCTAAAACGCGGTCTAGCAGCAACAATCTCTGAATTTGTAAATGCAGCAGAATACGTTATGTCACGTGGAAACACAAACATCATCCTTTGTGAGCGTGGAATCCGCACATACGAAAAAGCAACACGTAATACATTAGATATTTCAGCTGTACCAATCTTAAAGAAAGAAACACACTTACCTGTTGTTGTTGATGTAACACATTCAACTGGTCGTCGTGATCTATTACTTCCATGCGCGAAAGCAGCGATTGCAATTGGTGCAGATGCTGTAATGGCAGAGGTTCATCCAGATCCAGCGGTAGCTTTAAGTGACTCAGCACAGCAAATGGATATTCCAGAATTCCAAGCTTTCATTAAAGAACTAAAAGGTCAACCAGCTCAAACAAAATAAAATAATCATGATTTTACAAAAAAAACCTTTCTTTTTACAAAAAAGTTGTAGAAAGAAAGGTTTTTTTCTCGTTTTGTAACCTTTTTGTAACAAATTTATTATTTTATTTGTTATAGTAATAATGTTATTGTCAATTTATAGCTAAAATTATCCAAAAAAAGACATATTTTGAATGCAACAAACCATAACTATAGAATATACTTAGTTCTTCTTATTTTATAGAAAGAAATAAGGAAAGTGTTTTATATAGAAGTGTTTGGTTTTGAGGAGAAGGAGTAGGGAGGAACCGCTATGTGTGGATTTGTAGGACATATTAAAAAAAATGCGGATTTTGAAAATATAAAAGAAGATGTATTCAAAGGGATGGTGGAAAAGATCTTTCACCGCGGCCCAGATGATGTAGGTATTTATGAAGATCAACATGTCCAGCTCGGTTTTCGCCGCTTAAGTATTCTTGATGTAGAAAAAGCTGGTCAGCCTCTTTCATACGATAACAACCGTTATCAGCTTATATTTAATGGAGAAATTTATAACTATATAGAACTTCGCCAAGAATTACTTGCTAAAGGTTACACGTTCAAAACAGATGGAGACTCTGAAGTTCTTCTCGCTCTTTATTGTGAAGAAGGCAGAAAAATGGTTTCAAAATTAAGAGGAATGTTTGCGTTTTTAATTTGGGATACAAAAACAAAAACGGTTTTTGGTGCGCGTGATCCTTTCGGTATTAAGCCGCTTTATGTTGCTCAAACAGAGAACGAAATCTTTTTAGCATCAGAAACAAAATCGATTAAAGAAGTTGTGCCAGGAGACCATGATTTAAGTGCTCAAGCTCTTCAGCATTATTTAAGTTTTCAATATGTACCAGAGCCTTATACTCTTTTTGATGCAGTGAAAAAAGTAGAGCCTGGGTATTCTTTTTATCAAGATGTAGAGTCTGATAAAGGATTGAAGTTTGAACGTTATTTCAAACCAACTCTACATCCTATTCAAAAGGAAGAAAACGAATGGATTAAAGAGATTCAGCATGTGCTAGAAGACTCAGTGAATATTCATATGCGAAGTGATGTTCCGGTAGGGTCTTTCCTTTCAGGTGGGATTGATTCTTCCTTTGTTGTATCACTTGCTAAACGTTACCATAATAATCTTAAGACTTTCTCTGTTGGCTTCCAAACAGATGGCTATAGCGAGCTTGATGTAGCAGGAGAAACAGCTCAGGCGCTTGGCGTAGAAAATATTCAAAAAGTCATTACAGCAGAGGAGTTCATGGAAGAGCTACCGAAAATTGTGTGGCATCTTGATGACCCGCTTGCAGATCCTGCAGCGATTCCTTTATACTTTGTTGCCAAAGAGGCGGCAAAGCAAGTGACAGTTGTTTTGTCTGGGGAAGGAGCGGACGAGCTTTTCGGTGGGTACAATATTTATTGTGAACCAGATTCCTTAAAAATGTTTCAAAACATTCCCTCTCCGCTAAAGAAAGCACTTGGCAAAATGAGCAATATGTTACCTGACGGAGTCAAAGGGAAGAGCTTTTTACAACGAGGAACAATTCCGCTTGAAGACCGCTATATTGGAAATGCTAAAATGTTTGAAGAAGCGGAAAAAGAACGTTTTTATCATCTGCAGCATAAAGGAGTACATTATACGGATATTACAGCTCCTTTCTATGCACAAGCAGCCGAGTATGATCCAGTAGGAATAATGCAGTATGTGGATATGAATACATGGTTAAGAGGTGATATTTTATTAAAAGCGGATAAAATGACAATGGCCAATTCCCTTGAGCTACGCGTTCCATTTTTAGATCGTCGTGTTTTTGAAGTCGCTTCAAGAATTCCAAAAAATATGAAAATAAAAGACGGTACAACAAAATATATTTTACGAAAAGCTGCAAGAGGGATTGTACCTGATCATGTTTTAGATCGTCGTAAATTAGGATTCCCAGTGCCAATTCGAGTATGGTTAAAAGACGAACTGTACGATTGGGCGTTTAAACTTATTACAGAAAGTGATGTTGATCACTTATTTGATAAGAAAGAACTTACTTCACTATTAAGTCAGCATGCAGCAAGTAAAGGTGACTATAGCCGAAAGCTTTGGACAATCTTAATGTTTCTTATGTGGTATAACCAACATACAGGCGCTTCTGAATATAACCCAAAGACAAAAAATTTAATTATACATTAATTCAAAAACCCCCTTCTTTTTGAGTAAGAAGGGGATTTTTTGAACTAAATTAAATTTTTGTGTATATTCATATCCAAAATATGATATAATTTACATGTAATCTTCAAACGCATATGAAACAGTACGCCTCGTGTTGTTTCTGAGCATGGTTAAGGTATGCCCCCTTGATCATAACGTTCCTGTGTGTACATTGTACACACAGGTTTTTTTTATGACCCGCTAGGTTGCTTAAAAATTTCACGCTGTACTTTTAAAACGGCTTGATGGACATGTTTCATAACTTCACGTTCTTTTACTTCTACAACTTTCCATCCTCTTCTTCGAAGCAATGTTGAAAGTTTTTCCTCTTTCTTATCTGATTTCTTAGCAAGCGTTTGTGGGTGGCGATGAAGAATAATAGCAACTTTGTATTTAGGAATCATAACATCAATCATAAATCGCCCATATGGCTCATTTAAGCGCAAATCGTAGCCGCACATATCAAGCGCCTTACTTAGCTTTTCATGGAGGATGTCTGTTCTTTGCTTATTTAGTACATATTCTTGCTCATCAGTTTGAAAAGTAGAGGCAATGATAAAGATAAGTGTACCTGTGACAGTTAAAATGAGGGCAATAACGATGCTCACTATAAAGATGTGTTCCATATTTAAATCCTTTCTAACGAGTTTCTAAAAGTTTTTCCCATTGTGACCAATGTCATGCGTATATAGTAATGAAGAATTATTGGCAACAATCATACGCGGGGGAATGGAGCTTGATTTTGAACTTTGTCATTTGTAAAATAACGAATAGTGGCTATCTTCTTAACACTGCGAATCTACCTCACATCGAAGTAAGGATTTAATTGAAAAGACTTTTAGAGAAATTCTTGAACAGAAATGAAACGAAACTATCATTTAATCGTTATTAACAAAGAGAAGGCTTTGATTTTTATATAACAAAAGACTACATATGAAAGAAAAAAGGGGTGTTCCCACCATGTCGCATGTTTTAAAAACGGTTTTAACAGGCTGGTTTATTATGGTGATTACATATGGAATTGTTCTGCTTGGTGTTGCTCGCAGCTTAGAAATGCTGTACAAAACGCCATTAGATCTTAGTCAAACAACCTCAGTTATTATACTAGGGATGTGTCTGCTTACTGTTCCTTATCTTGTGGCAGGTGTATATGGGCGTTTAAATATGAATGGAGATTTGCAAATTTTTCTTCTCTTTATGATTGTTCCTGTTGTACTTGAGCGTGTTTTTATATATGGATTAGGAGCCTTTCTTACGAAAGATGTTCCTGTTATTGAATTTATTCAATTAGATATTGCTCCTTACTTCACATTTTCGTACATTATAGCAGGTTTAGGAAGTATGGCAATTGCACTTATTGTAGCGAAAACATGGTAGAAACGAGAAGCTCATTTCTTTTTAGAAGTGAGCTTTTTTTAATAAGGAAGGAATGCCACCATGAAAATAAAACGAAACATCATCTATATTATGCTTATGATAATCATTATCTTTTTAGGAATTGTAGTGCGAAAAAAAAGTGCCTATTTTCCACGCATTGTAAACTTATACTTGGGTGATATCCTTTGGGCTTTACTTATATTTTTAGGGTTTTCATTTTTAATGGAGAAGAAAGGATTAAAAATCGTTATTTTTCTGTCTTTATTGTTTTGTTATGGAATTGAAATAAGTCAGCTTTATCATGCAGAATGGATTGATGCAGTTAGGAGCACAACGCTCGGTGGGTTAGTGTTAGGGTTAGGGTATGGCTTTCTATTCAGTGATTTAGTCTCTTATACAGTTGGAATACTGTTTGGAGCACTGTGCACAATTCTTCTAAAAAGAAGCTGACAAAAATTCCATCAGCTTAATCTTAAAACATCTAAATATTAATATATATCTGTATTATATTAAGAGGAAAAGGAAAGGTGCTTATAAAGAGTTCTTTTCGGTAAGAAGGTGAAAAAATGAAAGAATTTCCCCTTGTTTATACAAATGTTTGGGACGGCATCATCGCTGTTCCCCTTGTGTTAATTTTGGTGCAAGTTTTAAAAATTCTTTTTTCAATTAAAGGTTCGTATATCTCCACCCTTTCAACAGTTATAGGTCTTATCATTTCTATTTTTTTTAGTCATCCTCATAGCCTATCAGCAGGAATATTTATGGGTTTCTTTTATGGAAATGGGGCTGTAGGAGTGTACGCCTCTCTAAAAACATCTCTTCAAGCCTTTCAGCGTAAACAGTAAGAACGTGCCTTTTTTCTCTTGAGAAAATTCGGTAAAATAAAAATATCGAGAATGAGGGGGGAGAAAAAAGTATACATGAGTAAGAAAATAAAAAACATGGTTACAACAAATCGTTTAATAATGAAAGACATGAAAGAAGAGGATGGAGAAATCCTTTATAAATACTGGTCAGATAATGAAGTTACAAAGTATATGAATATTACACCGTTTCATAAAGTAGAGCAAGCGAAGGAAATGATTCAATTTTTAACAACGTTAAAAGAAGAAGGAAAAGCAGCGCGATATTCTATCTTTTTAAAGAAAAGCGGGGAGTTAATTGGAACATGTGGTTTCAACTCTATTGATAATGAGAACAGTCGTGTGGAGATTGGCTATGACTTAGGTAAAAATTACTGGGGACATGGTTACATTAGAGAAGCATTAACAGCACTTATACAAGAAGCTTTTTTCTCTCTTCATATGAATCGAATCGAAGCAAAAGTAGAAGTGGAAAATGAAAATTCTATTAAAGCGCTTTCTAAATTAGCTTTTACTAATGAAGGGCGATTGCGTCAGTATGAACGCTCTAAAGGGAAACTTATTGACGTTTATATGTTTTCTCTTTTAAAGGAAGAGTTTCATAAATTAGAAGAAAGCTAATGCCGATTTAATATACAGTACAGGTATAGGAAAAGGAGGTAAGCTGTTTTGTAAAAGGTACCGTTTTTAAAGTTCAAAACGTTATAGAACAGCGGATATTAATGTTCAATGAACAAGAAAAGAAAGCTTTATATGATGTAATTTATAAGCGGAGAGATGTACGAACGTTTTTGTCAAAAAGCATTCCATCAGATGTGTTGCAAAGAGTATTAGAAGCGGGACATCACGCTCCCTCTGTTGGATTTATGCAGCCGTGGAACTTTGTTTTAGTGAAAGATGGTGAGCTTAAGAAAAAGCTAGCATGGGCAGCAGAAAAAGAAAGAAAAGCACTCTCTATCCATTATGAAGGAGAGAAAGCAAATCAGTTTTTAGAATTAAAAGTAGAAGGAATTAAGGAAGCTCCTGTGACAATATGCGTGACATGTGATCCCACAAGAGGAGGTTCGCATGTTTTGGGGAGAAATTCAATTCCGGAAACAGATATTTTATCAACGGCATGTGCTATACAAAATATGTGGCTCGCATCTTGTGCAGAAGGTCTTGCACTTGGATGGGTAAGCTTTTATAAAAAAAATGATGTGAGAGATATTTTATCTATCCCTCCACATGTCGATCCAGTTGCCCTTTTATCCATTGGGTATACAGAAGATTATCCGTCTTCACCCATTTTAGAAGAAGCAAAATGGGAAAAACGAAGAGAACTTGATGGATTAATCTTTGAAGATACATGGGGGAACAAAAAATAAAAAGCTGCAGAGTTTCTGGACTGACCCCATGAAGTGAGACAAATAAAAAACACCTTTTCGTTAAAGATCGGATACAAATGACCGAACTATAACGTGGAGGTGTTTTTTCTATGGGAACAAGAGTAAGTTATCCAGTAGAAGTGAAAATGAAGGCGATTGAAATGAGGTTAGCAGGCGTGCCTGTAAAAGAAGTCATGGAAACCTTACAGATTCGGAATCGTACCCAACTGAAAACCTGGATGAGATGGTATAAGAATGGAGAGATGAAGCGACTAGAACAGCCTGTTGGAAAACAATATACTTATGGGAAAGGACCGCATTCTCAAGATGCATTCGCTAAATTAGAAG
>NZ_FOXX01000028.1 GCF_900115845.1 Priestia endophytica DSM 13796
GTGACCAAGGATCTGTGTATACTTCTTATGCTTATCAAAAACAAGTCAAAGAAAGAGGCATGACTATGAGTATGTCCCGAAAAGGGACGCCCGCAGACAATGCCTCCATTGAATCGTTTCACTCTTCTCTAAAGACTGAAACCTTCTACCTCGACAACTTAACCTGTACTACGACCGCCATCGTAAAACAGATTGTCGAAGACTACATCACTTATTATAACAATATCCGTATCCAAACGAAACTAAATAACCAGTCTCCGGTCCAATACCGAAAACTGGCTATTTAGATGGTGTTTTGATCCCTGTCTCAAAAACGGGGGGCAGTCCCTTTCTTATCTGCAGTTTTTTTATTAAAATTTTTAAAACCAAGTTGACAAATGAGGATTGTGGGATATATAGTATATATAATCTTACTGAATATGATGAGACTGATTGGAAAACCAAAGGTCCTTTGAAATGATATGCATCATTTTGAAGGACCTTTTTTGTCAAAAAAGGAGAGAAAAAATGAGAAAGCTATTTATCTTTGCAATTGTTGGTTTTTTTGCTCAATTAATTGATGGTTCACTTGGAATGGGGTACGGGGCAACATCTTCATCTCTTTTATTAACATTTGGAATTGCACCTGCTGTTGCTTCAGCTTCCATTCATTTATCTGAAATCGCAACAACAGCAGCTTCAGGTGTTTCACATTACAAATTTGGAAATGTGGATAAAAAGGTATTGTGGAAATTAATGATTCCAGGCGCAATTAGCGCTTTTATTGGAGCCGCGTTTTTAAGCAGCTTGCCTGGAGCCGTGATGAAACCTTTTGTATCGATTTTCTTAACAGCGCTTGGTTTTTACATCTTATTTCGCTTTTTATTTAAATGGAATCCATCACAGGCTAATAAAGAGGCAAAGGAACTAAAAACGCCGTTTTACATTGTTTTAGGATCTATTGCAGGGTTCTTTGATGCGATTGGTGGAGGAGGATGGGGGCCTATTAATACACCTGTTCTTCTAGCACGCAAAGGAGCTGTTCCGCGAAGAGTCATTGGAACAGTTGATACGAGTGAGTTTGCTACAACAGTGGCAGCTTCAGCTGGCTTCTTGCTTTTTTTAGGAACTGAAAGCTTAAACTGGTTGTTAATTCTTGCTTTTGTTATTGGCGGAGTACTAGCCGCTCCTTTAGCCGCGTGGCTTATTAAAATCTTACCATCTTACTTGCTTGGTGTTTTTATTGGAGGATTTATTATTCTGACAAATGCCAACACGCTTCTGTCGTCTTTTAATGTTGGAGGAGACAAGATTCTAGGATTTTATATCGTCTTGTTTATTGGATGGGCCGCCGCTATTTTCTACGCGGTTCGCAACAAAGTACGTTTAAGCAAGCAGGATGTTTCAGAAACGCTGTAAGTTTAATCAATAGGTGGTGCTGGAACAGGTAGGCTTTCTTGGATATCTAAAAAAACGTCTGCTGGAGATTCGTTGTCTTCTCCAGCACCAGCTATCTCACGATTAATAATAGTTGGAGCAATCCGAGCATAGTTCCCAAAATTAATAATAGCTCCGCTGTCAACGTTTTGAATTGTTACATGTGATGAAAAAGTCATACATAAGCTCCTTTCTTTTTTGTATTCTATGATATTTAAAGAGGATTTGTACGGGCTAAAAGAGAGAGTTCTGTAAAAAGCCAAGGTTTGAAATCATAGAAAGCGGTTATAGTAACAGTAGAGTTACTACATAAAATAGTTAAGGAGTGAAATGAAATGGAAGCATTATACGTTGCAGAAGCTACTTCACGAGGTGGACGAGAAGGGCATGTTACAACTTCAGACGGCACGCTTGATTTAAACATTACATCTCCAAAAGGCTTAGGTGGAAAAGGCGGAGACGGCACAAACCCAGAACAACTTTTTGCAGCAGGTTATGCCGCTTGCTTCGAAAGTGCGCTACAGCTTGTTTTAAACAAAGAACGAATCAAAGCAGAGAGCACAGAAATTACGTCGCACGTCTCAATCGGGAAAGACCCTGAAGACGGCGGATTCAAACTGGAAGTTGAATTAGTTGGACATGTTGAAGGTGTTGAACGAGACAAAGTACAGGAGCTTTTAGAGAAAGCTCACGGAGTTTGTCCATATTCAAAAGCAACGCGAGGAAATATTGAAGTTACGGTAAAAGCAAAATAAAAATAGACAAGTAGCGTGATAGGAGAGCTTAGTTCCTATCACGCTTTTTTGTCTATTACATCTATTACATATGAATTTCTACGCATGAAAGAGAGGTGTTCCCTATATACATAGGATAAGGACAAGTTCAGATAAGCAAGGTTGTCAAAACATCTCGTAGTGGATGCTCTATTGTTCACTTGCTAGAGATCCTAAATAAAGGGGAACGGATAATGAATAGTTTTTTAAAGTCAGCGTTAATTCTAACTTTGGCCGCTTTTTTAGGCGAACTTATTGAATTTTTAACAAATATGGTTCTAGCACGTGAGCTCGGTAAAGAAGGAATGGGGATGTACATGTCTGTGTTGCCTATCGTTTTTTTAGTTGTCACAATTGCAACGATAGAGCTTCCAATTTCGATTTCGAAGTTTTTGGCAGAACATAACCAAAAAGAGCATCGCAACATGATGAAGCATGCAACATGGTTTGCGACAGGAATTATTGCTTCTGTTATGGTTGTTTGGTTTATTGTGATTACCTTTATACCGTTTTTTAACCATTATCATCCGTATATCGGTTGGGTTGTGCTTATATTTATCCCTATTGTTTCTTATTCATCGATTTTACGCGGCTACTTTATGGGCGTTGATAATATGAGCGCTATTGCCGTTTCAAATTTTGTTAGAAAATCCATTCAGCTTACTCTTCTTTTCTTAGTATTTAGATCGTTTCATTTTGAAGATCATGGCACAGCTCTCCTTGTAGCCATTTGTGCTCTTGTAGCAAGTGAAGCGGTTGTATTTACTTACTTCTTGATTACATATGTGATGCAAACAAACGTAATTTCAAGAGGTTATCGATTTTCGTATACTGGAAAAGAAGTAAGAAAAAGACTTTTGTCTGTTTCTCTGCCAACAACAGGACTGCATCTTTTCTCCGCATCAGCTGGAGCTATTCAGCCGTTTTTAATTAAAAAAAGTCTGATGTTAAGCGGAATGACGTCTTCCATTGCAACAGGTCATTACGGCATGCTTGCAGGAGTGGCTATGACGATTGGGTTCTTTCCAGCTTTTATTGCTCATTCTCTTCTTGTAGCTTTAATACCAGCTGTTTCTCAAGCACAAGCTGCAGGTGACCGTGATAAGCTAAGTTTGCTATTACAGCAAAGTTTACGAATTACATTTTTATACGGAATTCCTGCAATTCTCGTTATGAACATTTTTGCTGAGCCTATTACAAATCTCTTTTTTCATTCAAGTGAAGCTGCTTTCTATTTAAGAGCCCTTTGGCCATGTTTTTTACTTCATTTCTTTGTAATCCCAATGAGAGCTTATTTAATTGGGTTAGGGCTTATGAAAGATGCCTTGTATCATACAATATGGGTTCATGTTATTTCCTTTTCGCTTATTTTTCTCCTTGCTTCTCAGCGAGAATGGGGAGTGAGCGGTGTTATTTTAGCAATGAATGCAGAAACGCTTCTGCTTACGCTTCTTCACTATTTCACCATTTGTAAAAGAATTGGACTGCCGATTTTATTTTTTATGAAGCGACCGCTAACAAAATTATAAAAAATATAGCTTGAGCATTGTATTAAAGGGGAGAAGTTTATCTATGCTAAGATAGTAGCAACAAAGAAGAGAGGAAGAGTAAAAGAAATGAATAAAACAATCGAAACAATATTAAATCACCGTTCTATACGAAAGTATAAAAACACGCCATTATCAGACGACCAAATTGACACTTTAGTTCAAAGTGCTCAATCAGCTTCAACCTCTAGTTTTATCCAAGCTTATTCTATTATCGGAGTAAAGGACCCTGCTAAAAAGAAAAAACTTGCTGAGCTTGCAGGAAATCAGCCTTATGTAGAAGAGAATGGCCATCTTTTTGTTTTTTGTGCAGATTTACATCGTCATGAGATACTTGGCACTATGGAAGAAGTGAAGTTGGAAGACTCGTTAGAAAGCACAGAAACATTTATGGTTTCTCTTATTGATGTAGCTCTTGCAGCACAAAACCTTGTAATTGCGGCTGAATCAATGGGGCTTGGTACGTGCTATATTGGCGGCATTCGAAACAATTTAGAAGGCGTTGAAGAAGTATTAGACATTCCAAAACGCGTTATTCCACTTTTTGGTCTAACGGTTGGATATCCAGCGCATGAATCAAGTCAAAAACCACGCTTACCAAAAGCACACATTTATCATGAAGAGCGCTATGAACAAGATGAAGAAAAATATCTAAAAGAGCTTGAAGCTTACAATGAAGTGACTTCATCTTATTATAAAGAGCGTACAGGTGGAAAACGTGAAGATACATGGACAGCTCAAATGGCTAATATGCTTCATACACCAAAAAGAACGTATATGAAAGAATATATTGAGAAAAAAGGATTTTCTAATAAGTAAGAGAAAAGAAGCTAGAATATAGCTTCTTTTCTTATGGAAAAATTTCGATATTTCAGATATTGTTATAATAGATAGAAATAAAGGAGAGGGTTTTTATGCAACAGTGGATCAAAGAAGTAGCAAGAGGACAGCGCGGGGCAAAAGACTTGCCTTTTGAAGAGGCAGAGAAAGCAGCCCGCATGATGGCAACTGGTGAGGCGACAGATGTGCAGATTGCTACCTTTTTGACAGGTCAGCGTATTAAGACAGAAACACCGGAAGAACTAGATGCGTTTGTGAAAGTGTATAGAGAAAATAGCGAGCAAATTAAAGTGGATGAAAATACACGAGAGAAACTTGTAGACTATTCAAGTCCATATGCAGGGCGAAATTCGTTTTTTGCAACAATCCCAGCAAATTTATTGTTAGCTTCAAGAGGGATGCCTGTTTGTTTACATAGCAGTGACTCACTTCCTCCAAAATACGGAATAACCATTAAAGAGGTTTTAACAGAGTTAGGCATTAAGACAGAGAAAAATATAGATGAAATTGCAATATCATTAGAAAAAGTTAATATTGGCTTTTATCATACAGAAAAGCTATCACTTCCACTCAAGCGTCTACGCTCAATTCGTAAGGAAATGGGAATTCGCACAACATTTAATACAGTTGAAAAAATGCTGAACTTAGCTCATGCCCCAAATATTGTACTGGGAGCTTTTCATCGAACAGCTATTAATAAAATTTTGCCTGTTTTTAAAACACTAGATGTGAAAAAAGCAGTTGTTGTGCAAGGAATAGAAGGGTCAGATGATTTAGCTGTTCATCGTAATAGCTTTGTTTTTCAAATCAAAGATGGACAAGAGTCTTCTTTTATTGTGAGTCCAAAAGAGTATGATCTTTATCTTCCTGAAGAAGAGTTTGTGAAAAAACGTTCATTACAAAATCAAGTTGAAACAATAGAGAGCGTCCTAAGAGGAGAAAAGAGTGATCTTTATGCTTATAATCAAGTTGTGCTAAATACAGCTCTTCGTCTCTATCTCTTTGGCTATGAATCTTCTATTGCAGACGGTGTTGCCTGGGCAAGAAATGCCTTGGATCGTAGAGTAGGTCAAGAAGTGCTTGAGGGATGGAGAAGCATCTTATAAGAAACGAGCCTTTTACAAGGCTCGTTTTTCTTGTAATGTTTGACGAGAGGACTTTTAACGCATACAATCAGAAGGAAGATGGATGAAGAAGGGATGAAAATACGGTTGCATGCATTGGTTAGAAAAAAAGCAAGGACGTTTTTAATATTAGGCTTTTCCGTCCTATTTTTGCTTTTTACAATTACATTTGCTGTGATGATAGGGTCTGTCTCCTTATCACCACTTTTAGTATGGAAAATTATCTTTTCACATATGCCTTATATAGATCATTACATAGACGGATCAGGATCACTTGCTCAATCCGCCATCATTTGGCAAATTAGACTTCCGCGCGTTTTATTAGCTTGTATTGTTGGGGCAGGACTTTCAATTGCAGGAGCTGCGGTTCAAGCACTTGTGAAAAATTCAATCGCAGATCCATACATACTTGGAGTATCGTCAGGAGCTTCTGTTGGAGCGACGCTTGTTATTACAGCAGGCGCTTTTTCTATTTTAGGCATTTATGCTCTTTCGATTGCGGCTTTTGTTGGCGCGCTTTTATCTGTTTTAGGAGTGTTTTTTCTTGCTCAAGTACGAGGAAGAATTTCTACAGTTCGACTCCTGTTAAGCGGAGTTGCTGTATCAATGATTTTAACAGCGCTCACAAACTTTATTGTTTTATCTGCACCAAATGCAGAAGGAGCAAAAAGTGCACTCTTTTGGATGATTGGCAGTTTAACAGGGGCAAGGTGGGACTATTTATTCGTTCCTTTTGCGGTCTTTTGTTTTATATTTTTATTTTTATGGTCTCAATACCGAGCTCTTAACATTTTATTGACTGGAGAAGAGTCAGCAGTAACGTTGGGAATTAATGTTCATATGTTTCGCAAGCTTTTAATTATCGCAACAGCTCTTCTAACAGGTGTTATTGTCTCTGTGAGTGGAGCCATTGGATTTGTAGGACTTATGATTCCTCATATTGTTCGTCTTTTTGTTGGTTCTAATTACAAGTATGTGATTCCGTTTAGCGCACTGTGGGGCGCCATCTTTTTAATATGGGCCGATGTATTAGCACGCACGGTGATTTCTCCGCAAGAACTGCCAATTGGAATTATTACGGCTCTTGTTGGAGGTCCGTTTTTTATTTGGCTACTGAGAAAAAGTACATACGCTTTTGGAGGAGAGTAAATGATTAGCATTGAACATGTAACAACGCTTATTGGAAATCAGCTTATTATAGATGATGTTTCTCTCTCTGCTGAAAAAAAACAATTTGTTGGGATTATTGGACCGAATGGAAGCGGGAAGTCTACGCTCCTCAAAAATATTTACAGAGTATTGCCGCTATCAAGTGGGAAGGTAATGATTAACGGCGATGACTTTTTGAAAATGAAACCAAAGGAAGCTGCAAAACAGCTAGCTGTTGTTAGCCAGGAAACACCGGTTACATTTGATTTCTCTGTAAAAGAAATGGTTTTAATGGGCAGAGCACCATATAAGAGGATGTTTGATTTTGATCATTCAAAAGACGACGAGCTTGCCCTAGAGATGTTAAAAAAGGTAGGTATGGAAACGTTCATTAATCGAAACTTTTTGACGCTTTCAGGAGGAGAAAAACAGCGCGTTATCATCGCGAGAGCTCTTATTCAACAAGGAGAAGTACTTATACTAGACGAACCAACAAATCATCTTGATATTCATCATCAGCTTCATATTATGGATGCAGTAAAAGATACTAATATGACGGTTATCGCTGCTCTGCATGATTTGAATATTGCTTCTATGTACTGTGATTATCTTTTTGTAATGAGGGAAGGAAAGATATTTGCACAAGGAAGGCCTGAAGAAGTGCTAAATGAAACATTGTTAAGAGAGGTCTTTGAAGTTGAAACGATCATACATCAACATGAAACACTAGGAAAACCACATATTACGTTTTTACCAAATCGTTTTGTGAAAAGGCAAGGATGAAGAAAAGGATATAAGCAGGGTTTTTAGATAGAAGTAGGGGAAAGAAGACATCAATAGGTGTCTTCTTTTTTGATTAGAAGGATAAATGGAGTTTACTATGTTGAAGGAGGAAACACTAAAATTGCTGAAGGTTTTGCGCACTTTTTCAAAAAGCTTGGCGGTCGTATTCTTAATAATACAGAAGTAAAACAAATTTTCACAAAAGAGAAAAAGGCAAAAGGAGTTCTTCTTCAAAATGAAGAAATCATAGAAGGGGAAAAAGTGATTGTGAATGGTGATTTACTTTCTTCCTATGAGCGACTTTTACCAGAAGAAGAACGCCCATCTTACAAAGACCGTAAGATTGCGAGCTATGAACCTTCTGTTTCTGCCTTTGTTATGATGGTTGCCTTGAAAGGAAGAAGGAAAAACTTTGTGCATCATCAAATGTATTTTTCGGAAATTTATCAAAGGGAATTTAATGGCATTTTCGTGCATAAAAAGTTTCCTGAAGACCCTACTATTTATATTTCGAACTCCTCTTACAGTAATGATAGGATAGCTCCTGGTGATAATTTATTTATTTTAGTAAATGCTCCTGCCATTACCTTCATTACAAAAGTAGAAAGTGAAAACTACAAAGAGAAAATTTATAATAAGCTACTCGCATATGGAGTGGATATTCGAAAAGATAAAGTAGCTGAGAAAACGATAACTCCATGTGATATAGAAGCCAAGTTTTTTGTGCGTCGTGGCGCCCTTTATGGAATAAGTTCAAATCGAAAAAAAGATAGTTTCCTAAGGCCTTCTAACGTCTCAAAAGATATAAAAGGGCTCTATTTTGTTGGAGGAACAACACATCCTGGAGGAGGCTCTCCAATGGTTACGATTAGCGGACTTAACGTTGCTCATCACATTTTAAACGAAAATCGAAAGAAAAGTTCGAAAGTCTTTTGACATTTATGGGGGTAATTCGCTAATATAGTAAATTGTGCTCCTTATTTTTTTTAGAAGGTGGAATGGTACATTTGGCTTTTTGGTTCTTTATTGTTTTATTTATGTTTATCGTCATTTTCCGTCCGCTCTTAGAACGGCGGGCAGTGAAAAAATGGGGGAAAAGCAGCAAGCGAATTCAATTTTTTGTTGAACAATCTCTTTTTTATATTATTATTTTGCTTGGCTATGTGACGCTTTTTAAGTATGAGGGCATTTCTTTCTCTTTTATGGGATGGAAAGCCACAAGTTTTTCTGCCTTTCATGCTTCACCGCTCCCTAGTTTTTTCAAATACTTAATTCTTGCCCTTTTTGCCTTTTTTATTATTACGGTTATTTTAGTTGCATGGATTAAACGAAACAAAGAAGCAAACATTTTTGGAGAGGAAACGCTAGCTTCATCCTACCATGTATTCACACCGCAAAAAAAAGAGGAAGTTGCAAGCTGGTCCTTTTTTTCGTGTCTTCACGTAGCAGTAGAATCGCTTGTCTATTTTCCATTTTTTTATTTCCTATATGTTCACATTTTTCATGTAACAAACATATGGCTCGTGCTCGTTTTTATTACGTGCGCTTACTACGTGGTGCAGCTTGCGTTTTCGTATGATCGGTTAAGTATTCAGCCATTTATTATCGGGCTCTTTTTGTCATCGCTTTATGTGCTGACAGAATCTGTTTTGCCACTTTTGCTCTTTTACATTTGCAACTTTGTTTTGGAAATTTATCATGTGGAAGAAGAGTTCCAAAGACAGAAGCAAGCTTAGAAACGCTCGCTTTTGTTTTTTGAGTTGTTCTTTTTAAAAAGGGTATACTGATTTATAACTACATAAAAGAGGGGATTTTATTATGAGATTATTTTCACATAATGACCTGGATGGAGTAAGTCCAGCTGTTTTAGCTCTTCGTGCGTTTTCAAAGGAAAATGTTCATTATTCATGCGTTGGCATTTATAAAATTGATGAAGTGATTGAAGAGTATTTAGAAGAAAATGAAGATATAGAAGAAGAAATTTATATTACAGACATTTCGGTTAATGAAGAAGTGGCTGCAAAATTAAATGAACGTGTACAGCGTGGCCAAACGATTCTTCTGTTTGATCATCATTCATCAGCAAAATGGCTTGATGAAACCTATGAATGGGCTACAGTAAAAGCAGTGGATGAAAAGGGACAAAAAACGTGTGGGACAGAGCTTTTTTATCACCACCTTCTTAAGGAAGGGAAATTACAAGAAACTCCTGTGATGTCTGAGTATGTTGAACTTGTTCGTCAATTTGACACATGGGACTGGTATGAAAATAATAATGAAAAAGCGAAAAAATTAAATCATTTGTTTTATTTAATTAAACGAGAAGATTTTATTGAAACCGTATTAACCACATTAGATAAAGAAGAAGAGTTTGCATTTACAGAAGTCCATGAAACCATTTTAGCTCTTGAACAAGAAAAAATTGATCGCTATATCCATAATAAAAGTCACCAAATGATCAAGGAACAGCTAGAAATTGGAGAGACACAATATACTGCTGGAATTGTATTTGCAGAGAACTATCAATCAGAGCTTGGAAATGCCCTTTGTGTAGAAGACGAAGAACTCGATTTTGTAGCTCTAATCGATATGGGAAAACGTCGTATTGGTTTTAGAACAGCAAGAGATAACGTTAATTTAAGCGAAATTGCTGCTCGTTTTGATGGAGGAGGACACCCAAAAGCAGCAGGATGCTCCTTAGGAAAAGAAACGTTTGATCTTTTTGTTCTTCATACGATGTTTTCAGAATCAGAAGCCTAAGAGTTCCTCTTAGGCTTCTAAGTCGTGAATAGGAATTTCAGAGAGGGAACACTGAGAGGATTTTGGTAACGAGATCTCGAGAAGTCCGTTTTGATAAGTTGCTTTTGCGCCTTTTTTTCGCACGCTCGAAGGAAGAGATATTTCTTGATGGAATTTTTTCTTTCCATTACTTTCAATAAAACAGGAGAAAGGACTGTGAGAAACCTTTAAATGAGCTAATGTAGCGCGGTCTGGAACTTTTACTTGTATGATACAGCTATCATGCGTTTGAAATATATCATACATAAGCGCTGTTTCACCTTCTAAAGTTTTAGTATGGGACATTTGCAACGCTTGTTTAAAGAAATCATTATTTTTGATGAAGTCTGGTAAAGGCTGTGACATTGCAGAGGATAGCACGCTTTTTAAATATTGATCCGTCTCTTTATTGTTTTGCTCTTTTCCTTGTTCAAAAGGCCAAGAGTTAGATTTCCATGGAAACACGCTTTTTCCTCCTTAATATGTTATTCTCCTTTACTATATGGCAACGTACCCCTAAAGGTTATTTCTGTACTTGGTTCTTTTTCATTGATATGATAGTTATAAAACCCGATAAGTTTACAATGATTTGAACGGAGCGTGATTTTGTGACAGCAACATTTATCAAAACAGACTTTCAAAAGAAGTGGCTACAACGACTTAATCCCCTTGTAGAAGAGTTTGCAAGCAATGGAGCGGAAATTGATGAAAAGTCTCTTTTTCCAACTGAGCATATTGAGAAGTTAAAGAAAATTGGCTATACGTCTTTATCTTTGCCTAAAGAAGCAGGTGGAGAAGGGTTAGCGCTTTACGATCTTCTTCTTTTTCAAGAGAAAATTGCAAGTGGAGATGCTTCAACAGCTCTTGCTATTGGCTGGCATATGGGAATTACAATGGACTTAAACGATAAAAGGAACTGGCCTGAAAATACGCTTCATGCTATGTTTCAAGAAATTAAAAATAAAAAGCTTTTAAATGGAGCAGCAACAGAGCCCAAGACAGGAAGTCCAACACGAGGAGGACGTCCTGAAACAACAGCTGTAAGCCAACAAGACGGTTTTCTTATGAATGGTCATAAGACGTTTACAACAATGGCTCCTGCCCTAGATTATTTTCTTGTGAAGGCATGGGTAGAAGAAGAAGGAGCAGTTGGAGAGTTTATCGTGCCTAAAACGGCAAAAGGGGTTTCAATCGAGGAAACGTGGGACATGATTGCCATGAGAGGTACAGGTAGTCATGATTTACTTTTAGAGAATGTTTTCCTTGAGAAGGATAAGCTTGTTCGATTATTAAAAGGAGGAAATAAGCGTGAAGCAAGCGGCTGGCTTTTGCATATTCCAGCGTGTTATTTAGGCGTTGCACTCGCTGCACGAAACTATGCTATAAAATTTGCTAAAACTTACTCTCCTAACAGCATAGAAGGCACGATTAGCACGTTACCAAACGTCAAAATGGGACTTGGAGAAATGGAATTAGAACTTCTAAAAGGACGTCAATTTTTGTATGCTGTCGCGACAAAATGGGACGAATGTGAAACAAAAGATGAAAAAGACAGCTTACTTGAAGAGCTTTCAGCAGCAAAGCTTATCGCAACGAACTGTGCTATTAATGTGGTAGATAAAGCAATGCGCATTGTTGGAGCAAAAAGTTTACAGCGTACAAATCCACTTCAACGCTACTATCGAGACGTACGAGCAGGGTTGCATAATCCACCTATGGATGATATGACAATTATGAATTTAGCGCAGTCAGCTCTTGAAGAGTAAAAAGACCTTTCTAACAGAAAGGTCTTTTTTATGTTTTTTGACAGAAAGGAAAATCTTTCTTATAATTATCTTTTATTGCATTAATTTAGAGAAGGTGGCAAATTTGAACTATTCTACACATGTGGCAACATCACTTGCTGCCGGTACATATCTTACAACGGTTACGAACGTGCCTTTTTCTGTTGCTTGCTTAGGAGGAATTGTGATTGGAAGTTTGCTCCCAGACATTGACGAGCCAAATTCTTTTGTAGGGCGTCGAACGTTTGGTTTATCAAAACTAATCAAAAAAACGTTTGGGCATAGAGGGCTAACGCATTCACTTTTATTTTGGCTTTTGTTTTCGCTTCTTTACTACAAGTTTCAGAATGATTTCACCCTTGGATTGAGCTTAGGGTATGTTTTTCATATTATTGGGGATTTCTTCTCTAGGCAAGGTGTACCGCTTTTCTTTCCGTTTACAAAAAAGAAGTTTCGTGCACCACTTACGTACAAAACAGGAACTGTTCAAGAAAGAGCGCTTCTTGTTGTAGCACTTGTTGCTTTTGTATATATTGTGTACAGATATAAACTGTTTGTGACGGTTTTTTAACCATTTATATAAACCATCCGCCCTTTTTGTGCATATGTTGTAAAAAAGGGCGAAAGGGTGGTAAGAAATGGTCATGCAGTTGTTTGCTTCTGTTATTATTTTAATTTTAGCAGCTTGGTTAATGGTACATTTATTAGATGATGGAAAAAATGAGGAGATTCATTTAACGCCCAAGCGATTATTTCGCTTCTTGCTTGCCCTCATTATTTTAGCTGTGACCGTGACAATGGTTGTTTCTCTTTTAGTTATGTAAAAGCATCCACTTAGGATGCTTTTTTATTGCAAAAATGCAAAAATTTCGTAACGTCTCCGTAATGAAAAAGGGGTTGTAAGTCATATAGCAAGTGAGTAAAATAAAAGAGTAGATGAAAATAGGGAGGATCCTATGGTGAGGAGAATATTATTCGTCACGATGTTGCTTCTGCTCGCAATTTTTGCCATTGATCAAGGCTTAAGCGAAAAAAATAAATTATTTCTCGAAAAACAAATCATCGCAGAAGCACAAGAAAGTCATATTATTGATTTTGATCAAGCTTTTGATTTTAAATGGGACAACCTATATGTATTCCCAGGAAATACGTCTGTGAAAGAAATTAACAAAACATTAGGCTTTGTTTGGCCAAATGCTAGTTCAACAGGAATCTCAAAAAGCGATAGCCATCAGCTTATTGTGTTCGTTAAAGATAATACAGTAACTCGGTATGCTAAAGTACCGTCTCAGTACGGAACGCTTACTCCGACAGATGATGAAGATGTATATAAATTCACTTAATAAAATCCCCCTTAAAGAAGGGGGATTTTTAGTTATCCAGCTTGATTTAGGGTGAAAGTTGGTAAAATCGTTGTTTTATCTAATCCTTTAAGATAGTCTGAAACAAGCGGTTATCCATAGGATTTCGAATCCCTTGATTTCCAAACATAACATTAAATTCAAAAAGATACATCTTTCCATTACAAACAGCAACATCAAAGCCAGTATAGTTAGTATTCAGAGAAGAAGCAATTTTTTGAACAAAATCAAGCGCTTCTGCTGGGATGCTTTCGTATGAAATTTCTCCACCTTGTGAACTGTTTGTTAAAAATTGATTTTCTCCACTTATTCGCCAGTACGCTTCAATAATATGCCCACCAACCTATACGATACGTAGGTCACGGTCAATTGGAAGATATTCTTGAACATATAAAACGTCTCTTGTTGAGCAGTATGTTAAGAAATCCGCTTCGTTTTTGATGAGAAATACACCACGCCCCATTGAGTTTTTAATATCTTAGGCAACGAACGGAAACGTATTTAAAATTTCAGTTCGTTTTTATTTTAAATTTCCAGCAATTATTGTATAAGGAATATGTTCGTTAAACGTCATTTGTAAGACGCGTGTCATCTGAATTTTGTTATGGCCGAGATGATACGTATCAATAGATAGGAAAATTTGTTTTTTGAATCCGTAAACAAGTGAATTAACTTGCCGATATTCAGGATATAAAAGCCACTCTGATGCTCGAATTTCCTCTTTATGTTCAAACTTACGTTCAGGTTTGATGTAAGTTACATTCTTTATCCCGGTTGTACGAAAAGGGTTAAAACTAATCCACATGCTTTTATCCTCCACTTCATTTAATTAGCAATCCCTTACAATCCAAATGCTGAAATAATCATATCCCGACTTTTTGAAATTTGGATATGAGAATGTGAACAAAGTGAAAGGAAATAATTAGCTTGTAGCTCGTGGTTTCTTATTCATATTTTTAGGAGGTTTTGTTTCAATCATAGATTGATCAATACTTGCTTTTAGCGCTTCCATCATATGAGCAATTGTTCGTTCTTGCTTTGGCTTCTCTTCTTTTTCATGGATATATTTAAGAAGCGCTTCTTGATAGTCATCATGAAATACTTCTGGGTGAAAAGGCTCTGTCAAATTTTCAATAAGGTCTACAGCAAGCTTTTGATCTTGAGCTGAAACCTGATATGATAACCTGTCGTCTCTTATATGACGTATATTTTCATAAGGGTGAAGAGTATGAAGAGCTAATATATTTTGATAGGCACGAATAACAGCATATTGATCGCTTGAATATAAAAATATCTTTGTCAAAGCAAACGTATTTGTAGCTTGTAATGCCGCTCGAAGAATTTCATAGGCTTTGATGTTTTCTTTTAAAGGAAGTACAAAAAAAGTTTTATTATAGTAAAGAGGATCAATCTCTGTTTTTTTTAGAAAATGAAAGATGGAAAGTTCTTTACCTAAGAAAGGGGCTTTTACCATATTTATTTCTTCCTCTTCTAGCTGAATAAAAGTTCCGTCTTCACGTTCATACCCACGAACTAAATCATTGTGGTCAACTTCTACATTGCAGTGTGGACAAATTCGTTTCTGTTTGATCGGTGTTGAGCATTCTCGATGAAGCAATCGGAGCTTAACATCAGAATTTTCCACAGCTGAATGAAGTCTAATAGGTACTTCAATCGTTCCAAAATGAAGCTGACCTTTCCAGATTGTATGAAGCATATTTTCACCTCTTTTTCCATATTGTTTCTCTTTCATTTTAGATTTATAACATGAGTTTTAGGATAAGCTGCTTTTTTTGTATAAAAGTACCTAGTTCCTCTCATTCTAAACAATGAGAAACCAAAAAGAAGGTGTAATAGATGGATTTGTTAAAGAAACTAACAGAAACACCAGGAGCTCCTGGATTTGAAAAGCACGTGCGAAATATTATGGAAGAAGAGCTGACATCACATGGGGCAGAAATCGTATATGACGGTCTTGGCAGTATTTTTGGTGGGAAAGAGGGAAAGGACAATAAAGTTAAAGTAATGATCGCTGGCCACATGGATGAAGTAGCGTTTATGGTATCTGAGATTACAAAAGACGGTTATTTACGTTTTTCACCGCTTGGTGGATGGTGGGATCAGGTTCTCTTATCACAGCGTGTTCAAATTGTAACAGAGAAAAGGACATTTACAGGGGTTATTGGTTCTAAACCACCCCATATTTTACAACCTGAGGAACGAAGCAAAGTATACCCCATTCGTGAGATGTTTATTGATATTGGTGCCAAAAGCAAAGAACAAGTAAAAGAATGGGGCATTCATCAAGGAGATCCTATTATTCCTATTTGTCCTTTTGAAATGCTCCCAGATGAAGATACAATCTTAGCTAAAGCACTTGATAATCGAGCTGGTTGCTATCTTGCGCTTCAGTCTTTAAAAGACCTTGGAGAGGATCATCCTAATATGGTGTTTGCTGGAGCAACTGTTCAAGAAGAAGTAGGTCTGAGAGGAGCGGGAACCTCGCCTTACATGATTGACCCTGATGTTGCTATTGTGTTAGACGTTGGAATTGCAGAAGATGGACCAGGCATGGGCGGAGAAGACAAGCCAAAGCTTGGAGGAGGCCCCCTTATCAGTTTTTTAGATGCTTCAATGATTCCAAACATCCCGTTTCGTAATCTTGTCATTCAAACAGCAGAAGAGCAAAATATTTCTTATCAAACCGAAATTATGACAGGAGGAGGAACAGATGCAGGGAAAATCCACCTTTATAAACAGGGAGTTCCAACCATTGTCATTAGTGTTGCAGCGCGCTATATACATAGCCATGTTTCAATGGTAAGTAAGCGAGATCTTGAAGATGCTACAAAGCTCATCGTCGAAGTTGTTCGGAAATTGGATGAAAGAACGGTTGGGACGTTTTCTACAGAGTAAACAAAAAGTCGCTTAAGTTTCTAAACTTAAGCGACTTTTTGTTTACCCCTTTTTTCTTGGATTTTTGTAAAAAGAAAGAGAAAGGGGGTGGAATGCACATTTTTGTACCGATACTTAATAGAATTCATATAGTAGAGTATAAGCATTTTTTCGTAGAAATAGAAACAAATAGGGTGGTGAAAACATGGTAAAAGTGATGCTTGATCCAGGACATGGTGGAACAGATTCAGGTGCGGTAGCCAACGGACTTCAAGAAAAGAATTTAACACTAAAAATCGCTATATATACAAGAGACTATTTGCTTGCTAACTACCGGGGAATTGTTGTACGAATGACGCGTTCTGACGATCGGTTTATATCTCTTAATAGCAGAAGCCAACAAGCTAATGCTTTTAAAGCGAATCTCTTTGTTTCCATTCACATTAATTCAGGTGGAGGGACAGGCTTTGAAACGTACCGATTTAAAGGAAGAGCGAGTTCAACAACCCTCTCTTTACAGAGCAATCTTCATTCTGAAATTTTAACAGCGATGAGGTCGTTTGGAAATGTAGGAGACAGAGGTCAAAAACAAGCAAACTATGCGGTTCTCCGTCAAACAATAATGCCTGCTAATTTAACAGAAAATCTATTTATTGACCGAACAGCAGATGCAAATCTTTTGAAAAATGAAGCATTTTTAAAAGCGGTAGGAGAAGCCCATGCCAGAGCAATCGCCAAAACACTAGGTGTTGCACCAATCTCTCAGCCAAAACCGACGCCAGCGCCGGAGCAGCCGGGGGAAAATGAAGGAGGAAGAACGTTGAACTTACAAGAATGGCAGTGGAAAGAGCTTGCAGAAGTTTATGCTAAAGCAAACCAAAGCGGTGTTTTAAAGAGCGATCAATGGACAAAAAAAGCTCAAAATAAAACATTGACTGTTGATGAAGCCATCTTTTTAAACGCCATCTTAATTGGGCGATAGAAATGGAATGTAAAAAGGTGACAATCTTGTCACCTTTTTTACCTTACAGCCAAGTGATTTTTGGTTCTGTTTTGTTTAAAATACGTTTCATATTGGCAAGATGGCGGTAAACTACAATAAAAGCAATGAGACCCATAATAATGCGAAGTGGAATATCATCAACAAAAAATGTATAGGCGAAAGCAAGAACGGCTGTAATGACGGAGGATAGGGATACATATTTAGATAGATAAAGACAGATGATGAAGCATACAAGAATCCCGACAAACAGCAGCGGCGTATATCCAAGAAGAATACCTGCGCTCGTTGCAACCGCTTTTCCACCGCGGAATTTTGCAAAAAGAGGGAAAACATGTCCTACAACTGCAAAAATACCAAAGAATAATGCATTCATATCAGCACCAACAAGAAGTGGAATGACCGTTGCGACAGTTCCTTTTAAAATATCAGCTACTGTTACAATAATACCGGCTTTTTTTCCTAATGTACGGAATGTATTAGTTGCCCCTAAGTTTCCACTTCCGTGTTCTCGAATATCAATGCCATAGCCTACTTTCCCAACAATTAAACCAAATGGAATAGAGCCGAGAAGATAAGCAAGTACCAAAAGAAAAATGGTCATGTGTTAAGCTCCTTTATATGTATATGTTCACTAATTTACACTCGTTCACATACAAGTTCACCTCATTTTATCATGAAATATTATATTGTTAATAGAAATATTTCATAAATGTATGGCAAAATAGTAAAAGCTATAAGGAATTTATAAGCTTTGAAACAAAAACTTAAGAATAAACGTTTTAAGAAGGACATGAACTTATGGCAAATTGGACAACTTTTTTGAAATTAACAGGATTTTCGTTTAATCTAAAGAATAGCTAAGGAGTGAAGAACATGAATATACCTTCTCGAGAAGAGCTTGGAAAAATATTAAAAGATAGCAAAAAGATTGCGGTTGTCGGTCTTTCAGACAATAAAGATCGAACATCTTATCTTGTATCAGAGGCTATGCAAAAAGCAGGGTATGAAATTATCCCAGTAAATCCGAACGTAAAGGAAGTACTCGGTGTTCCTGCTGTTGCCTCTCTTACTGATATTAAAGAACATGTTGACATTGTAAACGTGTTTCGCCGCTCGGAACATTTAGTAGACGTTGCAAAAGAATTTTTAGAAATTGATGCAGACGTGTTTTGGTCCCAGCTCGGGGTTGTAAATCAAGAAGCATATGATCTGCTTGCTGCTGAGGGATACAAGCCTGTTATGGACCGCTGTATTAAAGTTGAACATGCTTTAACAAAATAAACCATAACCCGATGTCATCTGACATCGGGTTACCTGTTAGTGTTATGCTACAATAATATAGAGAAAAAGGCTTATTATAGCTTGTTTACGAAGAACGCCGTTTTCATTTTAAGCAAGTTATGGTAAAATACAAAACACACGTTCCCTTTTTGTTTTAATATAAGAAAAGACATCATCACATATCATTTATAAATTGTGAGATATTAGGGTAAAATGTGTTGCTATACATAAAGAAGTTGTTTGAAAGGGGAATGTTGCTTGACTACGAAACAATCATTTAGTTACAACGAAGATGCGATTCAAGTGCTAGAGGGGCTTGACGCAGTACGAAAACGTCCGGGTATGTACATTGGAAGTACAGACAGTCGCGGACTTCATCATTTAGTATATGAAGTGGTAGATAACTCAGTCGATGAAGCACTTGCTGGTTTCGGAGATTATATAAAGGTAACAATCCACAAGGATAATTCAATTTCTGTAAGTGATAAAGGGCGCGGTATGCCAACAGGAATGCACAAATTAGGGAAACCGACGCCAGAAGTTATTTTAACTGTGCTTCATGCAGGAGGAAAATTTGGACAAGGCGGCTATAAAACGAGCGGAGGTCTTCACGGTGTTGGGGCCTCTGTTGTGAATGCCTTATCAGAGTGGCTCGTTGTTACAATCAAGCGTGATGGTATTAAATACGAACAACGTTTTGAAAATGGCGGAAAACCCGTCACAACGCTTGAAAAGGTCGGAAAAACGAATCAAACGGGAACAACCATCCACTTTAAACCAGATCCAACTATTTTTTCTACAACAACTTATAACTATGAGACACTAAGTGAGCGCTTACGAGAATCTGCTTTCTTATTAAAAGGCATGAAGATTGAAATTATTGATGAGCGACATGATGAAAAAGCGCTCTATCATTATGAAAATGGAATTGAAGCTTTTGTTCAATATTTAAATGAAGATAAAGATATCCTTCATTCAGTGTGCTCTTTTGAAGGAGAGCAAAATGGAATTGAAATTGATTTTGCCTTTCAGTTTAATGATGGGTATTCAGAGAATATTTTATCATTCGTTAACAATGTTCGCACAAAAGATGGAGGAACGCATGAGGCAGGTGCTAAAAGCGCAATGACGCGTGCATTTAATGAATATGCACGCAGAACAAATTTGTTGAAAGAACGTGATAAAAACCTTGAAGGGACAGACATACGCGAAGGGCTTGCTGCGATTGTTTCTGTTCGCGTGCCTGAGGAGCTTTTGCAGTTTGAAGGGCAAACAAAAGGGAAGCTTGGTACAAGTGAAGCACGTTCTGCCGTTGATGCTGTGGTTGCAGAGCATTTGTCTTATTATTTAGAAGAAAATGCAGATGTAAGCTCTATGCTTGTCAAAAAAGCAATTAAAGCACGTCTTGCAAGAGAAGCAGCTCGCAAAGCTCGCGAAGAAGCGAGAACAGGCAAGAAACGAAAAAAATCAGAAGCTGTATTAAGCGGAAAGTTGACGCCTGCTCAATCGCGTAACCCAAATCGAAATGAACTTTACCTTGTTGAGGGAGACTCAGCAGGAGGATCTGCTAAGCAAGGCCGTGATCGTCGCTTTCAAGCTGTTCTACCGCTAAGAGGGAAAGTCATTAATACCGAAAAAGCGAAGCTTGCGGATATATTTAAAAATGAAGAAATTAACACGATCATTCATGCAATTGGCGCTGGCGTTGGGCCTGAATTTTCGGTTGAAGATACAAATTACGATAAAGTTGTAATTATGACAGATGCAGATACAGATGGAGCTCATATTCAAGTGCTCTTGCTTACTTTTTTCTATCGCTATATGAAAGATTTAATCGAAGAAGGCAAAGTATTTATCGCTCTTCCGCCACTTTATAAAGTAAGTAAAGGAAGCGGTAAAAAAGAAGTCATTGAATATGCATGGAGCGATGATGAGCTTCAAGGAGCCATTAAAAAAGTCGGAAGAGGCTATATGATTCAGCGTTATAAAGGTCTTGGGGAAATGAATGCTGATCAGCTTTGGGAAACAACGATGAACCCTGGCACGAGAACGCTTATTCGAGTACGTATTGATGATGCGGCACGGGCTGAGCGTCGCGTTACAACACTTATGGGTGACAAGGTAGAACCGCGTCGTAAATGGATTGAAAGTCACGTAGAGTTCGGGCTTGAAGAGGATCCAAACATTCTAGATAACGAACATGTCACGGTCGCGGAGGAGGAATAAAAATGGAACAAACAGAACGCTATTTAGATTTACCATTAGAGGATGTTTTAGGTGACAGATTTGGTCGCTATAGTAAATACATTATTCAAGAACGTGCGCTGCCTGATGCGAGAGACGGTTTAAAACCAGTGCAGCGTCGTATTTTATATGCTATGCACGTAGATGGAAACACAGCTGAAAAAGGATTTCGTAAATCTGCTAAAACAGTTGGAAATGTTATTGGTAACTATCACCCGCACGGTGATTCATCTGTGTATGACGCAATGGTCAGAATGAGCCAAGACTGGAAAGTGCGTAACGTGTTAATTGAAATGCACGGAAATAACGGAAGCATCGATGGAGATCCTCCAGCTGCAATGCGTTATACAGAGGCGCGACTATCTGCCATTTCACAAGAGCTTTTACGGGATATTGATAAAAATACCGTAGAATTTGTCCCAAACTTTGATGATACAAGCTCTGAGCCAACCGTTTTACCAGCTCATTTTCCAAATTTACTTGTAAACGGGTCAACAGGGATTTCAGCCGGGTATGCCACAGACATCCCTCCTCATAACCTTGTTGAAGTCATCGATGCTGCGATTATGAGAATTGATAAAAAAGAGGCTACAGTAGAAGAGCTTATGAGCGTCATTAAGGGACCGGATTTCCCAACAGGTGGGATTATCCAAGGAGTAGCGGGAATTAAAAAAGCATACGAGACAGGAAAAGGGAAAATCATCGTTCGTGGAAAAGCAAGTATTGAAAGCCTTAAAGGCGGAAAAGAACAGATCGTGATTACAGAAATTCCGTATGAAGTAAATAAGGCAAATCTTGTGAAGAAAATGGATGAACTTCGTCTAGATCGCAAAGTAGAAGGAATTGCGGAAGTGCGGGATGAGACGGACCGTACTGGTCTGCGCATCGTAATTGAGCTTAAAAAAGACGGAAATGCTCAAGGAATTCTTCATTATCTTTATAAAAATACGGATTTACAAATTCCATACAATTTCAACATGGTTGCTATCCACAAAGGACGCCCAAAATTAATGACGCTACCAACCATTTTAGATGCGTATATTGATCATCAAAAAGAAGTTGTGATTAATCGTTCGAAATATGAGTGGGAAAAAGCAAAAGAACGCGAGCATATTGTAGCAGGACTTATTAAAGCTCTCTCTATACTTGATGAAGTAATTGCCACAATTCGAGCTTCAAAAGATAAAAGAGATGCAAAAAATAACTTAATTAAAAACTATGAATTTACAGAAGCTCAAGCTGAAGCTATTGTATCTCTCCAGCTTTATCGTTTAACAAACACGGATATCACGGCATTAAGAGCAGAAAGTGAAGAGCTACAAAAGAAAATTGATGAGCTTGAGCAAATCTTAAATAGTGAGCAAAAGCTTCTCTCTCTTATTAAAAAGGAACTTCGCCAAGTTAAGAAAACATATAAAACAGATCGTTTTACAGCAATTGAGGAAGAGATTGAAGAGCTAAAAATTAATTTAGAAGTGATGGTACCGTCAGAAGATGTAATGGTAACGGTAACGAATGACGGATATGTGAAAAGAACAAGCCTTCGCTCTTACAATGCTTCAAATGGACAAGATTTTGGCATGAAAGAAACGGATCATATTTTAGGCTGTTTTGAGGTGAATACAACTGAAACTCTTCTATTATTTACAAATAAGGGGAGCTACTTATATATGCCAATTCACGAGCTTCCAGATATCCGCTGGAAAGATCTCGGACAGCATGTTTCAAGCCTTATTCCTCTTGATAAAGAAGAGCATCTTATTCAAGCATTGCCAATTGAGGACTTTAAGAAAGAGGATTATCTTCTTTTTGCAACAAAGCACGGTATGGTGAAAAGAACAGAGTTAAAAAGTTTTAAAGCACAGCGCTATTCAAGACCTTTAATGGCTATAAATGTTAAAGGAGACGACGAAGTTGTTTCTGTGATGCGTACATCAGGTAATAGTCGCATTTTACTTGGCACAAAGGCGGGCTATGTTTTACTTTATAATGAGGAAGAAATCAATGTTGTAGGACCGCGGGCAGCAGGAGTAAAAGGAATTAATCTAAAAGATGATGATGTTGTGATAGGGGCTGAAACGTTTATAACACAGCATGAGGAAACACAGGCCATCTTTGTTACACAAAGAGGAGCCGTTAAGAAGATGAACTTAAAAGAAGTGGAGCAAACATCAAGAGCAAAAAGGGGAACAATGATTCTTAGAACGGTTAAATCTAATCCTCATAAGCTAATTGGCTTTACAATTGTAAAGGAAAACAGGGCTATTAGGATAGAATCAGCAAAAGGAATGAATGAAAAAGTAATTCCAGCTAATATTCGTGTTAGCGAGCTGTACAGTAATGGTTCATTTATAATGGATGAAGCTGAGGTTGGGAAAATTATTTCGATGTGGATAGAGAAAGAGTCGTGAGTTTTCGCGACTCTCCCTTAAAATAGCATTGAAATATATACTGTTAACGCAGTTATATGAATAACACCAAAAAGAGCGAGTATTTTATACCGCTCTTTTTTTGTTGAGCAGTTTTTCGCAATGAAGGAATGAAGCTTTCGTCCAATTGAGGTTGTAAGCCCTAAAGTAAAAGCAAGATAAAGGACAATTTGAAAAAAAGGAAAAGAAGTGGAGCGTAAAGCACTAATAAGGGGAGAAAACACAAGAGAATGCCAAGAAGTATAAAAAAGAAGACTACATACACTAAACAAAAAGAAAGAACGTAAAGTATGAATATTCATTAGAACACCTTCCAATTTATGTTTATTTTTATTATACAAAAATAACAATTGCTAATTCAAGTTTTTGGGTGGGAAAGAGGGATGTGAAAAACTAATCATAAATTTTTTAGGAGAATAATAAACTTTGATATGAGTACATTGGAGGAGGAGAAGCATGACCACCCAATATCTTTATACACCACAACAAATCCACGGCTCAGTTGATATCCCTGAATGGGGAAAACAAGCTTTTGTAAAATTTGAACAAGAAGTACTTATCGAAAACTACCCTTGTCAAGCTGCTGTTGATGCTTTTAAAAATGAGATGCTTTATTTTACTTTTGTAGATTCTATTTATAAATATTATTCTCTTAAGCAGTTTGCCGAAGGAATTAAACATTATGTTGCAAAAATAGCTCCACAAAATAAAAAAACGGCCCTTATTGCGCTTTTTAGAGAGCGTGGTCCTGTTCAAGATATAAAAGAATATGAGCGACAGTTTTGGGATACTGTGCAATATTTGCACGTTGTGGACGAAGATGCATGGCCTCAGCATATTGCTAAAACACCTAATCATCCAGACTGGCAGTTTTGTTTTGCCCGACAGCCATTTTCCCTTATCTGTCAGACTCCTGCGCATGAGAAACGAAAAAGTAGGTATAGTCCTAATTTCACAATTGTTTTTCAACCAAGAGAGATTCGAAAAGAAGAAAATGAAGAGTTGAGGGACCTTGTAACAGGAGTAAAAAAAGAAGTTGCAGCGTATGATCAAATTTCTCCACATCCAGCACTTGGATGGAACACATCACAGCAGCAAAAAGAATGGCGAAAATATTTTTTACGTGATACAAATGATACACCTGTTGGACAGTGTCCATTTCGAGCAAAGACTGAAAAAATTCAATCCACAAGAAAAGGTCGTTAATTAACTATTTTTCTCTCTTTTCTTTTTTTATAAAATGTGCTGAAATAAAGGGATAAGGATAAAAGGGGAGAGAGAGTATGAATATTAGGCATGCAATAGAAAAAGATTTACAAGGGATTGTAGACATTTATAATGATGCAATTGAATATACAACGGCAACGTTTGATCTAGAGAAAGTAAGTATAGAGGACAGAAAAGGATGGTTTGATGAACATGTTCACCGCTATCCACTTATCGTTGCAGTAAAAGGGGAGAAAATTGTAGGATATGCTACACTTTCTCCCTATAACAAGAAAGAAGCGTATAGCAAAACGGTAGAGCTATCTGTTTATGTGGATAGAGAGGAACGCGGCCAAGGAATTGGACGTGCCCTAATGGATGAAATATTACACCTAGCTAAAGAGAATGAACATCGTGCTGTTATTTCACTCATTACAAAAGGAAATGAGCATAGCATTAGTATGCACAAAAGATATGGTTTCTTCCTATGTGGAGAGTTAAAGGAAGTTGGCTATAAATTTAATCAGTGGCAAGATGTGCTCTTGTACCAACTTTTAATAAATTAAAGAAAAGACCGCAAGTTAACGAGTCTAAGAGAATATACTGTATAAAAAGCAGTAGAAATGAGAGAGGAGTCGTTAACATTGGGGGAAAATAAGTACAATACACATCATAAAGTTGCAAACGAAATTAGCGGAAAACGAAAACTTAAAGCTAAGCTTCTGACTGAAAAGATTCAGAAAGCATTACAAAAATACGAAAATGAAAAGACTAAGCGCGCATAACGCTTAGTCTTTTTCATGTTGAGCAACTGCACACATTGTACGGCATAAAAAAGATAAGATATCAAAGAGAGTGTGTACATACATTGTTGAAAACTCTTTTAATTCCAACAGAGTAAGCTCTTCGTTTTCAGGGTTTTCTCTCAATATATCTAGAAGTTCCTTTTTGTAGTGACGAAACTTGATTTCTATAATCCACCTTTCCGTTTTCGATATGTGAACTAAAAAAGCAAGGTGATCGTTTGTATCAATCTCAAAAATACTTTGAGAAAAAGCGACTTTAACGATGGCACGATCTTCTAAAGAAGGATGATCTAGAGCAAGGGTATGATCAGGAACTTTACGGAGCATTCCAAGGCTGCTATAAAGATGATATAAGCAATTCTGATCATATCTATATATTGAATAAGGATTGCCAAATTCTAAGTCTGATAGTGTTAAAGTTTCTTCTTTTAAAAGTTCTACTTTTTGTAAAAAGCGAAGTAAAAGATGATGAAGATCTCGATACTCGTTTGTCATTTTTTCTCCAAATGTTTGAAGCTCCTCCATATTCTCTTGAGCTTGAGAAAGAAGCCCATAAAAATCACGATTAAACTCGTTTGCTTTTGCTAACTTTTGGAGGAGATTATCTCGCTCTTCTTGCCATTTTTCTACAAAATGAGCAAGCTTTTCTCCTGTTAGTTTCTCTTCTTTATCTGCAAGCTTTTCTATAGATTCCTTCATTTCGCCAAATGAAAAGTATTCTTCATCTAAAAGAGGCTGTATGGCTTTATATTCAGATCTGTATTTTTTATAAATATGAAAATGGAAGTGCTCTGATTCGGGATTGCTCATCTTTGTAATTGTATAAAAACGAAGTGCTCTGAATCCATTGACAGATATCATAAGAAAGAGAAAGATAAAATGAAATTCTTTAGGGATATTATGGAAATTAGAAAAAGAGAAAAGCCAAGATAATGTTAAAAAGAGGTTTCGCCAATCACCAAGCATTTTCATTCCTACAAAGAAAAGAGAACGCATCATATAAATAAAAAGGGAAAAAGGCGAAACATCTGCTTCTGTTTCTTTCTTTTTTGTACGCATTTTCTCAATAAAAGGATCTGTATGCAAGATAAGTTTTTTTATATAAGAAATCATGCGCTCTTTAGAAGTCATCTCTCTTCACCTCATTCTCTTTGATATCTTGGAAAAGCCCTATCATAAATAGCGTATGAATGAAATAAAATGTCATGACAGGATTCTGCCCTTTTTTGTTGAAAAGAAAGACGAACTATTTTTTATTGAAAAGAATATATAAAGGGTAAACGTGAAAAACACATTTCCAGTTAAGGGGATGAGAAGATGGGGAAGATTACATTAGAAAAAATGGTCAAACAGCATTGGAACAACTTCTCAATTTTAAGTTCACTCTATTCTCTTTCAGAAAAAACGGAGTGGGATTATAAAGAGCATGGAGCTGTTATAGAAGCATTAAGAAGAATTGATTCAATGCTTGAAAAAAACAAAATAGCGAAATTAAGCTTTATATTGCTGATATGTCACAATATCATATACAACTGATAGTGAAGCATCTTTGCAATCTAGCTGGACATGTTTACTATATAGAGGGAAAAATTGATAAGAAGTACCCTATTTATGGCTACTTATTTCAAAAAGGAGAAGAAAGTCGTTTAAAGGCTATTTAAAAATTGCTGCGATGCTCTCAGCCATTTTTTTATTGAAAAGGTGATCCAAATGAAGAAAGTTCCCAATAGTTCAACGAAAAAGAAGAAAACAAGATGACGGATCTCACACAAATTTTAAGCGCCATGCTAAACGGCAGTTTAAATGACTGAGATAATGTAGGAATTAACATTAGCGATTTATGATAATCAATTTGAGGAGAAAAAGCTTGTAAAGATATCGTAAGCTTTCTAGAATAATAGTCCTCATAGATTGAAGGAAAGAACGCCTTTAGTGGCGTGCTTTTCTTTATAAAGAAGAGGAAAAACACTTATTTTGACTGTTTCTGTCGAGGAAAGAACAGGGCAGTTAGGGAAAAAGGCTCTCATTTTTTATGTATAAACATGAGATAATTGAAGAGTCAGAAAAGTTTGTAAAAGGAGGAATTTTATGAGAAAGACTTTATCTAAATTTTTAACAGTCTTTATTCTTTTTTCTCTTACGCTAGGGGGCAGTTTATCTAGCGTATCTGCTGAAAGCACGTCTTCTCTTCCTGTAAGCAAAGTTGATGTTGGAAAAGAAGGCATGGTAGCAACAGCAGAGCCCTATGCAACTCGAGTTGGTCAAGAGGTACTTGAAAAAGGGGGAACAGCTGTTGATGCAGCGGTTGCTGTGCAGCTTGCTTTAAATGTAACAGAGCCGATGATGTCAGGCATTGGTGGCGGAGGATTTATGATGGTTTATGACGGCAAAACAAAGCAAGTATCCATCATGAACAGCCGTGAAAAAGCGCCAAGTGATGTAACCTCAGATCTTTTTCTGGACGAAAATGGAAAATCCATTCCATTTAAAGAACGCCACACGTCAGGGAAAGCTGTTGGAGTGCCAGGTACGCTTCTTGGACTCCAAGAAGCCCATGAAAAATGGGGAAAACTGAAGTGGAAAGCTCTTGTTAAGCCTGCTGAAAATCTTGCAAAAGATGGATTTAATGTGAGTGCTACGCTTTCAGGTAGTATTGAAGATAGTAAGGACAAGCTGTCGGAAGAAGCAAAAAGCGTGTATGCTCCAAACGGCCAAGTTTTAAAGGAAGGAGCACTTTTAAAACAAGAAGATTTAGCTAAAACCTTACAATTAATTGGAAAAGAAGGATCTCAGGCTCTTTACGATGGAGAATTAGGAAAGGCAATTGTAAAAACAGTCAAAGATCATGGCGGAAGTATGACAGAAGAAGATTTGGAAAATTATACGGTGAAAGAACAAACACCAATTAAAGGAAAATATCACGGTTATGATATTATCTCAATGCCTCCCCCAAGTTCTGGAGGATTGACGGTTTTACAAATTTTAAAAATGCTTGAGCCGTATGATATTAGTCAGTATGGTGCACGGTCACCAGAGAAGTACAATCTTGTCGCTGAAGCAATGCATCTGGCTTTCGCAGATCGAAACAAGTATATTGGTGACACAGACTTTGTAGACGTTCCAATCTCAGGCATGCTTAATGGAAACTATTTAGCAAAACGAAGTAAAGAAATCGAGCTTTTGAAAGCAAATAAAGATGTAAAAGCAGGAGATCCATGGAGTTATCAAGGAGGAAAACCTGAAACAGAATACGTGCCGAAAAAAGATGACAAAGAAATTGGGCAAACAACGCATTTTACAATTGCTGATAAGTGGGGGAACCTTGTTTCCTATACAACAACAATTGAACAAGTTTTCGGAACAGGAATTATGGTACCTGGCTATGGGGTAATGTTAAATAATGAAATGACCGATTTTGATGCTTATCCAGGAGGACCAAATGAAGTCCAGCCAAATAAGCGTCCGATGAGCAGTATGTCCCCGACTATCGTTCTAAAAGACCACAAGCCTGTTATGACGGTAGGTTCTCCAGGAGGTCCGACTATTATCGCTTCTGTTGCTCAAACGTTGATTAATAAAATTGACTACGGTATGTCGGCAGAAGCTGCCATTGAAGAACCACGTATTTATACTCCGACATATCCGAATATTAGATATGAAAAAGGAATTCCATCTGAGACAATAAAAGAGCTTGAAAAATTAGGATACAAATTTGATGATGAACCAGAAGAGATTGGAAATGTACAAACAATTGATATTTATGATTCCTTTTATTTAGGTGCAGCTGATTCGTCAAGAGTTGGTAGTGCAGCTGGAGTGGATACTGTAAAAGGTAAATAAAAAACCAGCAGGGGGTTTCTGGACTGACCCCATGAAGTGAGACAAATAAAAAACACCTTTTCGTTAAAGATCGGATACAAATGACCGAACTATAACGTGGAGGTGTTTTTTCTATGGGAACAAGAGTAAGTTATCCAGTAGAAGTGAAAATGAAGGCGATTGAAATGAGGTTAGCAGGCGTGCCTGTAAAAGAAGTTATGGAAACCTTACAGATTCGGAATCGTACCCAACTGAAAACCTGGATGAGATGGTATAAGAATGGAGAGATGAAGCGACTAGAACAGCCTGTTGGAAAACAATATACTTATGGGAAAGGACCGCATTCTCAAGATGCATTCGCTAAATTAGAAG
>NZ_FOXX01000005.1 GCF_900115845.1 Priestia endophytica DSM 13796
GGCGTAATTTACGCAGATGCACAAGAATGTAAAGAGCTTGTAGAGCGTACAGGTATCGACTGCCTAGCTCCAGCACTTGGTTCTGTTCATGGTCCTTACAAAGGGGAGCCAAACTTAGGATTCAAGGAAATGGAAGAAATCAGTGGTCTTACAAACATGCCGCTTGTATTACACGGTGGTACTGGAATTCCAACAAAAGATATCCAAAAAGCGATTTCTTTCGGTACAGCTAAAATCAATGTAAACACAGAAAACCAAATTTCTTCTGCAAAAGCTGTTCGTGAAGTATTAGCAACAGACGCTGAAGTATATGATCCACGTAAATACCTAGGACCAGCTCGTGAAGCAATTAAAGAGACTGTTATTGGTAAAATGCGTGAGTTTGGTTCTTCAAACAAAGCATAATTAAACATGTGAGGAAGTCTTTTTTGCAAGCTTCCTCACTTTTATATCTTTCTTGTAACCGTTTTAAATAAAAGGAAAAGAGAAGGGATGAGGAAAATGAAATTTTTTATCGATACAGCAAATCTAGATGAAATCAAAGAGGCACATGAATTAGGAATTCTAGCTGGTGTTACAACAAATCCTAGCCTAGTTGCAAAAGAGAATGTATCTTTCGAAGAGCGTTTAAAAGAAATCGCTAGTCTTGTTCCAGGATCTGTAAGTGCAGAGGTTATTTCATTAAAAGCGGAGGAAATGATTGAAGAAGGAAAAGAGCTTGCTCAAATTTCTCCGAATATTACGATAAAAGTTCCAATGACTCCCGATGGCTTAAAAGCTGTCAAATATTTTTCTGAAGCGGGCATTAAAACAAACGTTACACTTGTTTTCTCTGCAAACCAAGCACTTTTAGCAGCACGTGCAGGTGCAACATATGTATCTCCATTTTTAGGACGTCTTGATGACCTTGGTCATGATGGATTAGATTTAATCAGTGAAATTGCCGAAATCTTTGCAATTCATGATTTACCAACGGAGATTATTGCTGCAAGTATCCGTCATCCGTTACATGTTAAAGAAGCAGCCTTACGTGGTGCAGATATTGCGACAATTCCGTTAAAAGTTATCATGCAACTTTTCCACCATCCATTAACAGAACAAGGTATTGAGAAATTCCTACAAGACTGGGAAGCTCGTGTGAACGTTTGATAGATGAAAAAATCCCTCTAGAAATATCTAGAGGGATTTTTTGTTAGACCCATTCATTCTGAAGGGACTTAGACCATTTTTTTAAAGTATATTGAATCAGGAATAATGATAAGGTAATAAAGAAACTAATGGAAAGATTAATAGGCAATGTCCAAACACCTTCAAATAAATACCTTGAGACAATAAAAGATGGAATACTTAATGCTCCAACGATGATAGTGATCACAGTCCATAACTTTGAATCTGCGTTTTTAAGTAACTTCATGAAGCAAGCAATAAGAAGAGCTAAAGAAATTAAGCTAATAAGATAAGGAATGATTGAAAAGGTATCTTTTGAGAATCTATCAAAGAATGTGCTAAGAAACTGCCCTGCTGTTTCGACAATAAACATCCACATAAGCATTAAGGTTCCAAAATAAAAGGCATCAATTAGCTGAACTGATTTTGTTTCCTTAGGTAAGTTCGCTACAATATCTTTACTATATTGTTTTAAGTCCCGACCAAATAAATCTTCTGCATTTTTTCCATGTTTTTGCCCTGTGATTAAGTGCTCAATAATTTCTAAAAGCGTTTCCTCTATTGCGCGTTCAGAAACATTGCTTCCTCTTACATAGGCAAGCACTATTTCGTAAGCAGCAGCATTTCCCCTTGTTAAACTTCGTTGAAGAATAGTATTCCTTTTAATTAGTTCTTCTGTAGTCAACGTTTTTTGCTCCTTTTATAGGTTTTTTAGTTTATGTGAATGCTTAGCTGTAGGAGATTTTTGTTTCAAGATGTATTGAATATTTTTTAAATGCGTATTGAAGAGTGAAAAGTAGACAAGTAATAGAGATGCTTATTAACAGATTCATCGGAATTGTCCATATGTCTTTAAAAATTTGGTCTGTGAGAACGTATAAGATAGTACCGATGACGAACGTAGAAACTCCAAGGGCAATCCAGCCTTTTGAGCCATAAACACTATTTTTAATAGCTTTTAAAACTGCCCAAATGATAATCCATGTAAAAGGCCATGAAATTAAAAAGGGAAGGAGGGAAATACGATCTTCTGAAAAAGCAGGGTAGAAGAGACCAATGATTTCTCCAATAGTTTTAGGAATAAACATCCACATAAAAATTAAAGTATTGAAATAAAGCATATTCATAAATTGAAGAGCTTTTGTTTCCTTAGGTAGATTGACTAATACATCATCACAATAAGCCTTTGAATCAGAGCCGAAGATTTCTTCCGCCATTTTGCCATTTTGCTGTCCAATAACGAGATGTTCCAATATTTCAAGTAACGCTTCTTCTGTGGCTCGCTCAGATAGTGAGTTCAGTCTTATATAGACAACCATATTCTCGTAAACTTTTTCGTTATGAGTATTTAGGGATGCCTGTAGTTCCCTATTCCTCTTAATAATATCTTTCATATTCAAGCTACATCTCTCCTTTCAACTGACTAACGGCCCCAATGATATCATCCCAATTTTCTTCAAACTGCTTTAAGGCTTCTTTTCCTTCACTTGTCAGTTTGTAGTATTTTCGGTTTGGACCTGATGGAGAAGGTTTCATTGTGCCTTTAATCCATTTTAGTCTTTGCATACGAGCAAGCACTGGATAAATACTTCCTTCTTTCACCATAGTTAGCCCTGCCTGATGAAGACGCTCACTAAGTTCATATCCATATACTTCTTTTTGAGAGATAACAAGCAAAATACAGCCTTCTAGTATCCCTTTTAGTAACTGGCTTTGATTATCCAATTGTTCTCATCACCACAATTCTTACCTATATTGTTTTGCAAGGTAGATTACATACATTATATTCCAGTCTATATTGTTTTGCAAGGTACCTATATTCATTTATTGAAATTTGAGGAAGTAAGAATTGTTTTTTTAGGCAAGAATGATATATTGTATGGTAGAAGAAGGTTGAGAATAAGAAAAAAGATAGGGGTTAAAAAGAATTACTTTTTTCTTTATATGTGTGAAAAACCCTATCGTCATCCTTTTTTGAAAGTGTTATCATAAGGTAGTCTATTATAAATTGTTTAAAGTTTTTATTATTTTTGTAACATATAAGTTATTATCGGCAATAATGATGACGAACGTATAATACGTAACTCTGACATAGTAGAACATCGGTCTGCTAGAAAGGAGAATAACATGGAAAAATTGAAAATTGAAGGTGGTCACAAGTTAAAAGGTGAAGTGAGAATAAGCGGGGCTAAAAATAGTGCTGTTGCTTTAATTCCTGCTACGATTTTAGCTGAGTCGCCTGTTACAATCGAAGGTCTTCCTGATATTTCGGATGTTGCCATCCTAAGCAGCTTAATTGAGGAAATTGGCGGAAGTGTTTCAATGGATGCTCACGAGCTTAAAATAAATCCTGAAAAGATGATTTCTATGCCGCTCCCAAATGGAAAGGTGAAAAGGCTACGAGCTTCTTATTATTTAATGGGAGCTATGCTTGGAAGATTTAAGAAAGCAGTTGTTGGACTTCCTGGAGGATGTCATTTAGGTCCTCGTCCAATAGACCAGCATATTAAAGGCTTTGAAGCTCTAGGGGCAAAGGTGACCAATGAGCAGGGAGCTATCTATTTGCGAGCAGAAGAGTTAAAAGGAGCACGTATCTATTTAGATGTTGTCAGTGTTGGGGCTACAATTAATATTATGCTTGCAGCTGTAAGAGCAAAAGGGCGCACTGTTATTGAAAATGCGGCGAAAGAGCCGGAAATCATTGATGTTGCTACCCTTCTTACAAGCATGGGAGCACGTATTAAAGGGGCAGGAACAGACGTTATTCGTATTGATGGAGTTGATCATCTAAGCGGTTGCCGTCATTCCATTATTCCTGATCGGATTGAAGCAGGTACATACATGATAATGGCGGCTTCAATGGGAGAAGAAGTGTTAATTGACAATGTAATCCCTAAGCATATCGAACCATTAATTGCAAAACTTCGTGAGATTGGAGTAGAAGTGCAAACGAAAAATGATCAAGTGCTTATTAGAGGAAAAGAAAACTTAAAAGCAGCAGATATTAAGACACTCGTTCACCCTGGATTCCCAACAGATTTACAGCAACCAATTACAGCTCTTCTAACAAAAGCAGAAGGGACAAGCATGGTAACTGATACTATTTATAGTGCGCGCTTCAAACATATTGATGAATTAAGAAGAATGAACGCTTCTGTAAAAGTAGAGGGTCGTTCTGCTATTATTAATGGTCCAACAGAGCTTCAAGGAGCAAAAGTGAAAGCTTCTGATTTGCGAGCAGGTGCAGCACTTGTAACAGCAGGATTAATGGCAAAAGGTATCACTGAGATTACTGGACTTGAGCATATTGACAGAGGGTATAGTCATCTCGTTGATAAACTCTCAGGTTTAGGTGCAGTTATTTGGCGCGAACGTATGACAGAACAGGAAATTGAGCAATTTCAAAATTCTTAAATCACCGACTGGAGATGGATGAGAATGGAAAGAAGTTTATCAATGGAGTTAGTTCGTGTAACAGAAGCAGCAGCTCTTGCATCAGGACGATGGATGGGAAGAGGAAAAAAAGCAGAAGCAGATGAGGCTGCTACATCTGCAATGCGTGATGTTTTTGACACAATCCCAATGAAAGGGACTGTTGTGATTGGTGAGGGGGAAATGGATGAAGCGCCAATGCTATATATTGGTGAGAAGCTTGGTACAGGTTATGGGCCACGTGTTGATGTTGCTGTTGACCCTCTTGAAGGAACAAATATTGTTGCAGCAGGAGGGTGGAATGCCCTAGCTGTATTAGCTGTTGCGGATAATGGGAACTTACTTCATGCCCCTGATATGTATATGGAGAAAATTGCTGTAGGTCCGGAAGCTGTTGGCAAAGTTGATATTAATGCTTCTGTTATTGATAACTTGAGAGCGGTAGCAAAAGCTAAAAACAAAGATATTGAAGATGTTGTAGCAACAGTCCTAAATCGTTCACGTCATGAGAGAATCATTGATGAGCTTCGTGTAGCAGGTGCACGTATTAAGCTTATTAACGATGGAGACGTTGCAGGGGCTATTAACACAGCTTTTGACAATACAGGCGTTGACATTTTATTTGGTTCAGGCGGAGCGCCAGAAGGTGTTTTAGCTGCTGTTGCTTTAAAATGTTTAGGTGGGGAACTTCAGGGGAAGCTTTTACCACAAAGTGAAGAAGAATTAAAACGTTGTAAAGAAATGGGCATTGAGGATGTTGATCGCGTTCTTTATATGGATGACCTTGTAAAAGGGGAAGATGCCATCTTTGCAGCGACAGGGGTAACAGATGGTGAACTTTTAAAAGGTGTTCAATTTAAAGGATCTATCGGTACAACTCAATCACTTGTTATGAGAGCAAAATCCGGTACAGTTCGTTTTGTTGATGGTCGTCACAGTCTGAAGAAAAAGCCAAACCTAGTTATTAAGCCATAACGGAACTTTTTAACCATAATTAAAATTAGAGCTATCATATCTTGTATTTCTTTTGATAATGTACTATTTTAATAGTTGTATAAAGTCTAATGATCAAGCGTTGCCAGATTGAGGCAACGCTTGATATATTACTGGAATTTGTTTCCATTTCCTTTATAGTGACATTAGCCTAAAATGAAGGAAATGAAGGGATGAGCGCGAATTTATCTTTAATCTCCATTTCTAAGTCCCATTGTGATAGCTCACCTTTTTTGTTGATTAAAAAGTGTAAAAAGGGTTAGAATAGAGAATGCTACACAAATAGAAAAACACTACTCTACTCTTTATACTTCTGTTTATCTTATCTCAACTGCTTTTTATCCAGAACAAAGTAGTAAAGATGAACTCCTACACGTTAGAAGTTTTAATTTATCTTCTCCTAAAATATAGATTGATCCCAGCGGAAAAATAGTAAAAGAATTATTTAGGAAGAACAGGCTAAACGAGTATTTAGTTTTTTTATCATTGTTTGTGCAAGCTTTCCTAATGCTTTATAAAATCTTGCATTTTTGAAAAATTTTATCTTGAAAAGTGGTGTTTTCCATGAGCTTAACATTATCGAGTTTAGAAAATATGAAATTAAAAGAATTATATGAGCACGCTCGTGAATATAGTGTTTCATACTATAGTAAGTTAACTAAAAAGGAATTAATCTTTGCAATTTTAAAAGCACAAGCTGAAAAGGATGGCTTACTATTTATGGAAGGTGTTCTTGAAATTATTCAATCAGAGGGTTTTGGTTTTTTACGTCCAATTAACTACTCTCCAAGTTCAGAAGATATTTATATTTCAGCATCTCAAATTCGTCGTTTTGATTTGCGTAACGGAGACAAAGTTTCTGGGAAAGTACGCCCTCCTAAAGAAAATGAACGTTATTATGGTTTGTTACACGTGGAAGCGGTTAACGGAGATGATCCAGAGTCTGCAAAAGAACGTGTACACTTCCCTGCGTTGACTCCAATTTATCCAGATCGTCAAATTACGCTTGAAACAAAACCAAATCACTTATCGACTCGTGTGATGGATTTGATTGCTCCTGTTGGTTTTGGTCAGCGTGGTCTTATTGTAGCCCCGCCAAAAGCAGGGAAAACAATGCTTTTAAAAGAAATTGCTAACAGCATTGCTACAAATAATCCAGAAGCAGAGCTTATTGTTCTTCTTATTGACGAGCGTCCTGAAGAAGTAACAGATATTGAGCGTTCTGTAGAAGGGGATGTTGTTAGTTCAACATTTGACGAAGTTCCAGAAAACCATATCAAAGTAGCAGAACTTGTTCTAGAGCGTGCTATGCGTTTAGTAGAACATAAAAAAGATGTTGTTATCTTAATGGATAGTATTACAAGATTAGCTCGCGCTTATAACTTAGTTATTCCACCAAGTGGACGTACGCTTTCAGGCGGTATTGATCCTGCAGCGTTCCACCGTCCAAAGCGATTTTTTGGGGCTGCCCGAAATATTGAAGAAGGCGGTAGTTTAACTATTCTTGCAACAGCGCTTGTTGATACAGGTTCACGTATGGATGACGTTATTTATGAAGAGTTTAAAGGTACAGGAAACATGGAGCTTCATCTTGACCGTTCACTTGCTGAGAAGCGTATCTTCCCTGCGATTGATATTCGTCGTTCAGGTACTCGTAAAGAAGAAATGTTGATCCCGAAAGAGCATCTTGATCATTTATGGGCAATCCGTAAAACAATGGCAGATGCTCCTGACTTTGTTGATAAGTTTATGCGTCGTTTACGTCAAACGAAATCAAACGAAGATTTCTTTCAAGCATTGACAGAGGAAAGAAAAGCGGTCACACACGGCAAACGTTAACATTTTCTTCTTATAAAACAATGCTATTGCAAAAGAAGTAAACCCTTGTTATAATTCAAAGATGTGCGACATCACGCAATCAGCGTGGATATAACTCTGTTTCAGATGATTCAGGGCGGAAGGAGATGAAAAACATGAAATCAGCAATTCATCCGGATTATAAAAAAGCGACAGTAAAATGTTCTTGCGGAAATGAATTTGAAACTGGTTCTGTTAAAGAAGAGGTACGCGTAGAGGTTTGCTCTGAGTGCCATCCATTCTACACAGGACGTCAACGTTTTGCTTCTGCAGACGGTCGTGTTGAACGTTTCAATAAAAAATACGGTCTTAAGTAATCGTAAATATGTACGATCAAAACAGGCAAGCGGCTCAAGCTCTTGCCTGTTTTTTACATAGTGAAACATAAAACGTTTATATTATCATAGGGCACCTAGGAAGATATGTATAAAACTTATCTTCTTTTTAATGTGTTTCGCTCTAAACATAGAAAAGCGTAACGTATGGAAAGCTAATCCTAAGGATATGTAAAGAGAGATGAATAACAAGGTAAGGAGAATTTGATGGCACAGTTATTTTTTAAATATGGCGCAATGAATAGTGGAAAATCAATTGAAATTTTAAAAGTGGCAAACAACTATGAGGAACAAAATAAAACAGTCCTTATGTTTACTTCTGGAATTGATACAAGAGATGAAATTGGATATGTCTCAAGTAGAGTTGGCCTTCGTCGAAAAGCTATTCCAATATTTGATGACACCGACATCTTTAATATTGTCTTGGATCATTCTCCAAAGCCGAACTGTATCCTTATTGATGAAGCTCAGTTTCTTAATAAAGATAACGTTTTACAGCTTGCTCGTATTGTAGATGAACTCAATATTCCTGTTATGTGTTTTGGACTCAAAAATGATTTTCAAAACGAACTTTTTGAAGGAAGTCGTTATTTATTAATTTATGCTGATAAAGTAGAAGAAATGAAGACAATTTGCTGGTTTTGTGAGCGTAAAGCAATTATGAATTTACGCGTAGATGATGCTGGGAAGCCTGTTTATACAGGAGAACAAATTCAAATTGGGGGAAATGATTCCTACTATCCAGTTTGTCGTAAATGTCATGCTAATCCGCCTCTGTAAAATAAATAGTAATGGAAAAAGCGATGAAAATTCTTTTCTAGTTGAAGAGTTTTTATCGCTTTTTCTTATAATAAAAGGTAAACATGGACATTTTTTTACAATATATTCTTTATTATTGAAAATTTTACATAATAGGGGTAGATTGATGGTGAAAAGGTTTTTATTTACAATTATTCACTCTAGGAGATGAAACATATGAAAGCGTTGAGATGGCATGGAGTAAAAGACTTAAGACTAGAAGAAATTGAAGAACCATCAGTTCGAGAAAGCGAAGTGAAGATTAAAGTTGAATGGTGTGGGATTTGTGGAAGCGACCTGCACGAATATACAGCAGGACCTATTTTTATCCCAACAGAAACACCGCATCCATTAAGCGGTGACAAAGCACCTGTTACATTAGGTCATGAGTTTTCTGGAAGAGTTGTTGAAGTAGGTAAAAATGTAACAACAGTTAACGTAGGGGACAGAGTTGTTGTAGAACCGATTTATGCTTGTGGTGAATGTGAAGGATGTAAACAAGGGAAATACAATCTCTGTGATAAAATGGGTTTTTATGGACTTGCAGGTGGTGGCGGGGGTTTTTCAGAATATGCTTCAATCCCAGTTGAAATGATTCATAAAATTCCAGAAACCGTTTCCTTTGAACAAGGCGCACTTGTTGAACCAGCAGCAGTTGCTCTACATTCTGTACGTCAAAGTAAATTCAAAGTAGGTGATAAAGCAGCTGTATTTGGAGTAGGTCCAATTGGACTTCTTGTTATCGAAGCATTAAAGGCATCAGGAGCTTCAGAAATCTATGCAGTTGATTTATCACCGCAACGTCTGCAAAAAGCGAAGGATTTAGGTGCTATTGTTATTAATCCTAAGGAAGTTGATCCTATTGAACATATTCACAAGCTAACAAATGGTGGGGTTGAAGTAGCGTATGAAGTAACAGGAGTTTCTCCTGTGTTAACTCAAGCTATTAAATCAACAAGAATCGGTGGAGAGACAATGATTGTAAGTATCTTTGAAAAAGAAGCTTCTCTTCATCCTCAAAATATTGTGATGAAAGAAAGAACAGTAAATGGGATTATCGGATATCGAAACGTATTTCCTGCTGTAATTAGTTTAATGGCTCAAGGTTACTTCTCAGCAGAAGATCTTGTGACAAAACGGATTACACTTAATGAGGTAATTGAAGAAGGATTTGAAGGTCTTCTTCGAGAGAGAGATCAAGTGAAGATTCTTGTTCAAGCAAAATAAGGAAAAAAGGTAGGGAACTTTGTTTCCTCCTTTTTTATAAGAAAGAGAATGGTTCATCACCTTTATTTTGTAGGCTTATTTGCTTTTGACGTTTGCTACAGCCTATACTATAATTATAATGTTATGGATAAAATTTGATTTCCACTTAGAAGTGTCTATATTTCACTACTGTAAAGGGTGAGATGAGACATTTATTCAGATGTCTTTAAGACGCGATTAAGGGAATATAATAGAGGTGAAGAACGTGTTTGATCGTTTAGATTCAGTAGAAATGCGTTATGATAAATTAAATGAGCTATTGAGTGATCCTGAAATTGTAAATGACGCAAATAAACTTCGTGAGTATTCAAAAGAACAGTCTGATATTCAGGAAACAGTTGAAGCATACCGTGAATATAAAGAAGTAAAAGAGCAGCTTGACGAAGCAAAATTAATGCTTGAAGATAAGCTTGATGTTGAAATGAAGGAAATGGTAAAGGAAGAAATCTCGGAGCTTTCTGAACGTGAAGAAGAGCTTGTTGAACGTTTGAAAATCTTACTTGTGCCAAAAGATCCAAATGACGATAAAAACGTAATTATGGAGGTTCGTGGTGCAGCAGGTGGAGATGAAGCAGCTCTATTTGCAGGAGACCTTTATCGTATGTACAGCCGTTATGCAGAAGCAAATGGTTGGAAAACAGAAGTAATGGAAGCAACATCAACGGGTGTTGGTGGTTATAAAGAAATCATCTTTATGATTAGCGGAAAAGGCGCTTATTCAAAGATGAAGTTTGAAAATGGAGCACACCGTGTGCAACGTGTACCAGAGACAGAATCAGGTGGACGTATTCATACATCAACAGCAACGGTTGCTTGCTTGCCAGAAGCAGAAGAGGTTGAGGTTGATATCCATGAAAAAGATATTCGCGTTGACACCTTTGCATCAAGCGGTCCAGGTGGGCAAAGTGTAAATACAACAATGTCAGCTGTTCGTTTAACCCACGTACCAACAGGTGTTGTTGTATCATGTCAAGATGAGAAATCTCAAATCAAGAACAAAGAAAAAGCGATGAAGGTTTTACGTGCTCGTATTTATGATAAATTCCAGCGTGAAGCACAGGCTGAATATGATCAAAACCGTAAACAAGCGGTAGGAAGTGGAGATCGTTCTGAGCGTATTCGCACGTATAACTTCCCACAAAACCGTGTAACAGATCACCGCATTGGATTAACAATCCAAAAACTTGATCAAATCTTGCAAGGTAAACTTGATGAAGTGATTGAAGCACTTATCATGGAAGATCAAGCTCAACGTATGGAAGAGTCGATGTAATGATGAAAAACAGAACAAAAATTTTTGAAGTCCTTAAATGGGCTTCTTCTTTTTTAGAAGAACATAATCGAGATCAAAATGCAGGTGAACTTCTTTTGATTCACCATTTAAAAACAACGCGCTCAAAACTTTTAGCTTCTCTTCATGATGAAGTAAGCCAGGAGATCTTCTCTGCTTTTGAAGCTGATGTACAACGTCATGCTGAAGGACTTCCAATTCAATACCTCATTGGAAAAGAGAGTTTTTATGGGCGAGACTTTTTAGTAAATAAGGAAGTATTAATTCCACGTCCTGAAACGGAGGAGCTTGTCTTTCATGTTTTACAGAAGATAGAGCAAAAATGGGGAAGCAATAAGAAACTGAACGCTGTTGACGTTGGAACAGGCAGTGGGGCAATTGCGATTACCCTTGCACTAGAAAATCCAAATTTAGCTCTAAAAGCTATTGATATTGCTCCAGCTTCAATTGAAGTGGCAGAACAAAATGCTCGGTTGCTCGGAGCAGCTGTTGAATTTCTAGAAGGAGATATGCTATCTCCATTAATAAAGATGGGAAAAAAGGCAAGTGTTATCGTATCTAATCCTCCCTATATTCCAAGTTGTGATATTCATACACTTTCCCCTGTTGTGAAAGAACATGAGCCAATGCGTGCTCTTATTGGAGGAGAGGACGGGCTTGATTTTTATCGTCAACTAATGCAAGAACTTCCTGATGTATTAGAAAAAGACGGAATCGTAGCGTTTGAAGTTGGAGTTGGACAAACAAAGGATGTAGGAAACATGCTGCAAGAAACTTTTCCGACAGCGGATGTAAAAGCAATTGATGACATTAACGGCAAAGATCGAATTGTTCTAGCAAGTCTTTAAGTCAAATTCCTCTTTTAGGAGAGGAACTTCTTATCTGAAAAAATAAAAGAATAATAGTTTTCAAGGTTTAAGAAAGCAAATTTTGCCCATACTGTTCTAGTGAGAGGGCGGTGTGGGAAATGAAGAAACAAGCAATTATTTTTTTATTACTTTTATTTGTAGGAGCATATCTCCAAGTTACAGGAAATGGAACAGCACAGGCCACTGAACGAACGGTTATTCCAAATGACGCTATAAGGCTTCGAATTTTAGCTAATAGCGATAGTGATAAAGATCAAAAAGTAAAGCGTATGGTTCGCGATGAAGTGAACAAGGAAATTAATAAGTGGGTAGAAGAGCTAACATCTTTTGAAGAAGCTAGTAAAGTAATTCAAAGTAATCTTCCAGAAATTAAGGAAATTGCTAATAGAGTTCTTAAAGAACAAGGGTTTTCATATGAAGCAAACGTTAAATTCGGTAAAGTATCATTTCCAACGAAACTTTATGGGAATTTATTATATCCTGCTGGAGAATATGAAGCAGTATTGATTACGCTTGGAGAAGGCGAAGGCGCAAATTGGTGGTGTGTATTATTTCCGCCTATGTGTTTCCTGGATTTCTCAAACGGTCAAGCTATTCCAGAACAAGAAGGTGTAAAAGCTTCTGAATCAACTTCAAAGCCGGTGAAAGAAGAAGTGACACAAACAGAACCATCAGTAAATGTAGAGGAAGAAGAAACAAAAAATACTAAACCAAAAAAGAAAGAAAGCAAGATAGAAGAGAAAGAACAAAAACCAGAAGTGAAGTTCTTTGTTGTAGAATGGTTTGAAAAAGTGGTCTCTTAGTTCTATTTCTCTTTCCTCTTCATAGAGTAGGTAGTAGATATCAAAGACTAGGGGGAAAGAGAGATGCATTTACGCTATGCTGAGAAGAGTGATGCAAGAAATATACTTGCCTTTATTGAGAAAGCTGGAGTTGATTCAGAAGGGATTAAGGAGCAAATACAACATTTTGTTTTAATGGAGGACAAGCAAGGAAATCTACAGGGAACGCTAGGCATTTATAAACTAGGTGATAAAGGGCTTCTGCGCTCTCTTGTTATGAGTGAAAAAGTAAGTCAGGAAGAAATCTTAGCGCTCTTTCACGAAGCTTTTCGACTTGCATGGCAAAAAGAGTTGAAAGATTTGTACTTAGTGACGAATAAAAGCAGTGCTTTGCCGTTTTTCCATCTGCTTGGTTTTCAGGAAGTTCCTCCAGTAAGTTCACCATCTGTTTTCCAACGATTTTATCAAGAAGCTGTTGAGGAAAATGAAGAAATTTATTTTATGCATTATAATGTAAAGAAAGAAGCGTAGAAAAGCTGTTGATAACTTTTATAAAAAATACTATCCACAGAGTTATTAACACCCCAGCGCCTTTTATCCACAAAATGTGGACGAAGGGCGCTTATTGGTGCTATTTTTAGTAAAAAAGCGAGTAGAATCCCTGTTTTAGTGGGAATGAATAAAAAGATAATAGGAGGTAAGAAGATGAAAACAAACATGTGGATTGTGGATAATTCAGAAAATAACGTGAATAGTTATCCACAACTCGAAGAAGCTGCTTCTTTATTAAAAAAAGGGGAAGTTGTGGCTTTTCCAACAGAGACAGTTTACGGTCTTGGAGCAGATGCAACAAATGATAAAGCAGTGAAGAAGATTTTTGAAGCCAAAGGTCGACCAAGCGACAATCCTCTTATTGTACATATTGGGAATGCTAATCAGCTTGATGGACTTGTTGAGGAAGTACCCTTAAAAGCTAAAAAACTCATAGAAGCCTACTGGCCTGGCCCGCTTACACTTATCTTAAAAAGTAAAACAGGCGTCTCTCAAGGAGTGACAGCAGGGCTATCAACAGTTGGCGTTCGTATGCCTTCGCATCCTGTAGCTCTTGCTCTTCTCCAAAAAGTAAACCTTCCTATTGCAGCTCCAAGTGCAAATTTGTCTGGCCGACCTAGCCCAACTACTGCACAGCACGTTTACGAGGATTTACAAGGAAGAATTGCGGGGATTGTTGATGGGGGTCAAACAGGAGTAGGTCTTGAATCAACAGTATTGGACTGTACATGTGAACCGCCCCTTATTTTGCGACCAGGTGGTGTTACAAAGCGACAGTTAGAAGAAGTTATCGGAAAAGTTGAAGTTGACCAAGCATTATTAAAAGAAGAGGAGAAACCAAAATCTCCGGGTATGAAATATACGCACTATGCACCAAATGCTCCTCTTTTCATTGTATCTGGAACACGGGAGTTTATGCGAGAGACTATTATGAAAGCACAAGAAGACGGAAAGAGAGTAGGTGTTCTTTCTACAGAAGAAAACCATTCTTTCTATCCAGGAGATAAAGTCATTGTATGTGGACATCGAGAAGATCAAGCTTCAATTGCTGCCTCTTTATATGATTCATTGCGAGCTTTCAATCAGGAGGACCTTGATATTATTTATAGTGAAAGCTTTGAAAGAGAAGGGTTAGGAGAGGCGATTATGAATCGTCTTGTTAAAGCTGCAGGACATAAAATCATTTCAGAAGAATAGAACCATTCTAAACCCCTTTGGACGTGCATATGGTGAATTAGGATATGTACACCTGAGGGGGAGAAAAAATGACCTTGCCTGATTTTGCGAGTGAGTTTCTTACGTTATTTGTGATGGCATTTGCACTAGGAATGGATGCTTTTTCAATCGGTCTTGGAATGGGCCTTATTCAATTGAGGATGAAACAGATTTTTTACATTGGTCTAACTATTGGTATTTTCCATTTCATTATGCCTTTGTTAGGAATTGGAATGGGTCGTTTGCTTTCAGCGAAATTTGGGATGTTTGCAACATATGTTGGAGGAGCTCTTCTTCTTTTCCTTGGCGTGCAAATGATTTACTCGTCTTTTAAAAAAGGAGAAGATATACTAATAAAACCGGTTGGATTGGGTCTTATTGTTTTTGCTTTAAGCGTTAGTTTAGACAGTTTTTCAGTGGGACTTAGTCTAGGGATTTTTGGAGCAAAAACGTTGCTTACTGTTATTGTGTTTGGAGCTGTCAGCATGATATTAACGTGGATAAGCCTTTTACTTGGACGTCGTGTTCAAGGATTGTTAGGGGCTTATAGCGAGGTGCTTGGGGGAAGTATCCTTCTTGCGTTTGGTATAAAATTGCTCTTGCCATTTTAACTTTTTATAATAGAAAGAAGAGGAACAAAAGCTCAAAGATTTGAGCTTTTTATTTTTTAGAGAGAAGGTTGATTATATGAAGAGAGTTTTGTTCGTTTGTACAGGTAACACGTGCCGTAGTCCAATGGCTTCTGCATTGCTGAAGGAAAGAAAGGATTTTGAAGTTCAGTCAGCTGGAATATTTGCAGGAAAAGGAATGCCCATTTCCGCTGCAGCCTCTCAGGCTTTATTAGAAAGAGGAATAGAGCATAATCACCGCTCACAGCCCTTTACATCAGAGCTTGCAGAATGGGCTGATTATATTTTTACGATGACAAATCAACATAAGCAATTAATTGTTAGTCAGCATCCCTCTGCTGCTAAGAAAACATTCACATTGCATGAATTTTCTACTTCATCAGTTGGAGATGTACAAGATCCATATGGGGGAGATCTCTCTATCTACCGAGAAACACTCGGTGAATTAGATGAGCTTATTCGTCAACTTATCCTTAAATTAGCCGATAAATAGGACAGAAGTTCATTATCTCTAAATGCTGCATGGAAGGCATTGTAGAGGGGCATTTATCGGATAAGTGAGGGGTCTTTATGACGAAGCAGTATAAATTTAATTTAAGATTTAAGCTTGTATTTTTCACTTTTATTTTAGCAATCATCACCTATTCCACAAGTGCTTTTTTTCTATATTTTGTCTATCCCCATGCAGGAGAATTGATGAGTCAGACAGTCTTTACAGCTCTTGTTCTCACGCTTGGGGTATTTTGGACAGGGTTGTTAATGTTTTTAGCGACAGGTTTCATTATCCGTCCTTTGCAAAAGTTAGAGATTGTAGTAAATAAAGCAGCTGAAGGTAATCTCAGTGATGAAGTAAATCTAAAACTTTCAAATGATGAAATCTATGGTATCGGACAAGCTTTTAATAGTATGCTACAAAATATGCGTGACATAATTATGACCATTGACGAGAACACAAATAAAGCAAATGAGTGCGTGCTTCAAATCTCTAATTTAGCAGATGATGCCTTTAGACATTCTTCGCATATTTCCCAAACAATTGATGAAATATCAGAGGGTGCTGAGAACTCTGCAGCTGCTATTGAAGAAACAGCAGAATCTATTGAGCATGTGCTTGTTCTAGCAGGAGATGTGCGGGGAAAAGCACTGGATTCAAAGCGTCTTTCTGAAACAATGGTTGGATCTCTAGATGGAACAAGTGAAGCAACAGTTGGGCTTATAAAAGGGCTAGAACGATTGGTTGAGCAGAATGGTCAATCTTTGCAAGCTGTTGGCCAACTTAAGAAACACGCCCAACAAGTAGAAGATATTATCTCACTTGTAGGGGACATTTCGAGGCAGACCAATTTGCTTGCATTAAATGCCTCGATTGAAGCAGCACGGGCAGGGGAGCATGGAGAGGGATTTGCTGTTGTAGCAGAAGAAGTGCGTAAATTGGCTGATGAAAGTGCACAAGCTGTAAAAAGTATTACAAAGCTTATTCAAAATATTCAAAATGGGATTAGTGAAGTTGTAAATCAAATTCATCACCAAGTCGAAATCGGAAAGCAAGAAGTGTTAAAAGGGGATAAAACACAAAAAGTATTAAAAGATATGAAAGAATCTGTTTATGAGGTTTCTTCCTCTGTTGAAACTATTGTTTCTTTCTCGCAGCAGCAAGTACAAAACATAGGTCAAACATCAAGTCAATCTCAGGAAGTAGCAGCAATCGCTGAAGAAACATCAGTAGGTGCAGAAGAAGTAAATGCCGTAATTAAGGAACAGCTTCATTTAATGAAAGAAGTTAGTAATGTTGCAAAATATTTAGCAGAACAAGCTGAGCAATTGAAATCCACAATTCAACGTTTTAAGTTATAATGAAGGAAAGTGCGAATATTAACCGTGGAGAGGTGTTTACTTTGAGTAATAACTTCAGCAGTCTAGCGAGTGATTTTCAGGCAATGTTGACTGACTTTTCAGAACAAGTTTCTTTGCATGATAAAACACTAGTCATTGGTTGCAGTACAAGTGAAGTGAGCGGGGAGAGAATCGGAACAGCGGGCAAGAGCCCTGTAGCAGAGACGATTTTTTCTTCATTGGACAAGCTTAGTAAAGAAAAAGGAGTCAAATTAGCTTTTCAATGTTGTGAACATTTAAATCGAGCTATTGTTGTTGAAAGGGAGACGGCGAAAGAGCATGGATTAGATCCTGTAAGTGTTATTCCAGCAGCAAAAGCTGGCGGATCAATGGCAACGTATGCTTACGAACATATGAAAGACCCTGTTGTAGTGGAAGAAATAAAAGCTGAAGCTGGAATTGACATTGGTGACACATTTATTGGAATGCATTTAAAAGCTGTTGCTGTTCCTGTTCGGTGTCAAAGCAATAAACTTGGAGAAGCACACGTTACTTTTGCTACAACAAGACCTAAGTTCATTGGTGGGGCCAGAGCAACATATGCTTAAAAAATAGGCTTATTAACATATATTTTCATATTGAAAATCAGTTAATGTTCGTGTTTAAATAGAGGTGAACGTTGTTATTTGCCCTTTTTCTATTTATTTTTATATAAAACATGAACTTTTATAAAAAATAGCCTCTCATAGTTAAGGAAATGTGCTACAATAGGGAAAGACTTAGGACTAAATAACAAAAAGTACCGTAAAAGAAGGGGAGGACCACCATGGAAAAACTTTCAAAACAAGATCCAAAAATCTATAATGCCATTCAAGATGAGCTATCAAGACAAAGATCTAAAATCGAGCTGATTGCTTCAGAAAACTTTGTAAGTGAAGCTGTTATGGAAGCACAAGGTTCAGTATTAACAAATAAATATGCAGAAGGTTATCCTGGCCGTCGTTATTATGGCGGATGTGAGCATGTTGATGTTGTTGAGGATATCGCACGTGATCGTGTAAAAGAACTTTTTGGGGCAGAACATGCTAATGTTCAACCTCACTCAGGTGCACAAGCTAACATGGGTGTTTATTTCACAATTCTAGAACAAGGTGATACGGTTCTTGGTATGAACTTATCACACGGTGGACATTTAACACACGGAAGTCCTGTTAACTTCAGCGGTGTTCAATATAACTTTGTAGAGTACGGTGTAGACGAAAAAACACATCTTATTGACTATAATGATGTAAGACAAAAAGCAGTAGAACATAAACCAAAATTAATTGTTGCAGGTGCAAGTGCATATCCACGTGAAATTGATTTTGCTCGTTTCCGTGAAATTGCTGATGAAGTTGGCGCATATTTAATGGTTGATATGGCCCACATTGCTGGACTTGTTGCAGCTGGTCTTCATCCAAACCCAGTTCCATATGCAGATTTTGTAACGTCAACAACTCATAAAACATTACGTGGACCTCGTGGTGGTTTAATTTTATGTAAAGAAGAGTTTGCGAAGAAGATTGACAAAGCGATCTTCCCAGGTCTTCAAGGTGGTCCACTTATGCACGTTATTTCAGCGAAAGCAGTAGCATTTGGAGAAGCATTAGAGGAAGATTTCAAAACATATGCTCAACAAATCATTAATAATGCAAAAGCATTCGCAAGCGCTCTAAAAGAAGAAGGATTCTCTATTGTTTCAGATGGAACGGACAACCATTTAATTCTAATCAATGTAAAAGAGATGGGATTAACAGGTAAAGTAGCTGAAGAAGCTCTTGATTCAGTAGGAATTACAACAAATAAAAATGCTATCCCTTATGATACAGAAAGCCCATTTGTAACAAGCGGTATTCGTATTGGTACTGCAGCAGTTACAAGCCGTGGTTTTGGGGAAGAAGATATGAAAGAAATTGCTTCAATTATGAGTCTAACATTGAAAAATGTAGAAGATGAAAGCAAACTTGCAGAAGCAAAAGAACGTGTTGAAGCTTTAACAAGCAAATTTACACTTTACCCAACATACTAAAGATCGAAAAGGCACGTCTTGAGGACAGCTCAAGGCGTGCCTTTTTATCGTCTTAAAAAAGCTTTATTCCAGAAGAAGGACTTGAACTCACTTTTTTTTTTCTGTAAAATAAACGCAATGTGTTTATTTCGTTTAGGCGATATTACAAACGAACCGTTATTTATGATAAACAGTATTACATATTGCTGGTGAACGCTTTTCGCTTTTTATTGCTGTGCGTACTTGACGGCAGAACATGTGAGGCTAACAAGATTTGAGAGGTATTCTAAAAGTAAGATTTCTTATTTTAGAATGCCTTGTTCCATGTGTAACATTTTAACTAAAGGAGATGTAATTGTGGGAAAAGTATATGTGTTTGATCATCCGTTAATTCAGCATAAGTTAACGTATATTCGTGATAAAAGTACAGGAACGAAAGAATTCCGTGAGCTTGTGGATGAAGTAGCAAGCTTAATGGCTTTTGAAATTACAAGAGATTTACCTTTGCAAGAAGTAAACGTTGAAACACCAGTTTGTGAAGCTACATCGAAAGTATTAGCAGGTAAAAAACTGGGGATTGTCCCAATTTTACGTGCAGGCCTTGGAATGACGGAAGGAATTTTAAAACTTATTCCTGCGGCAAAAGTAGGGCATGTTGGTTTATATCGCGACCCTGAAACACTAAAACCAATTGAATATTACGTAAAACTTCCTCGTGATGTTGAAGAACGTGACTTTATCGTTGTAGATCCAATGTTAGCTACAGGGGGATCTGCGGTTGAAGCGATTAACTCTCTGAAAAAACGTGGAGCAACAAGCATTAGATTTATGTGTTTAGTAGCAGCACCTGAAGGAGTAGAAGTGATGCAAGAAGCTCATCCAGATGTTGATATTTATATTGCAGCATTAGATGAAAAGTTAAACGATCACGGCTATATTGTCCCAGGTCTTGGGGATGCAGGAGACCGTTTGTACGGAACGAAATAAACAAAATAAAAGGTGATGAAAAATGGCTAAGCGGATTAAAGTTATGACTATTTTTGGGACACGTCCGGAAGCAATTAAAATGGCTCCTCTTGTACTTGAACTAAATAGTCGCTCAGAACAGTTTGAATCAATTGTTACAGTAACAGCACAGCATAGAGAGATGCTTGATCAAGTTCTGTCCATCTTCAACATTACACCAGACCATGACCTTAACATTATGAAAGATCGCCAAACACTTATGGACGTAACAACAAGAGGTCTTCAAGGTCTTGATGCTGTAATGAAAGAAGTGCAGCCTGATATTGTCCTTGTCCACGGAGATACAACAACAACTTTCATTGCAAGTTTAGCAGCTTTCTACAATCAAATTGTTGTTGGACATGTTGAAGCTGGATTAAGAACATGGAATAAGTACTCTCCGTATCCTGAAGAAATGAATCGTCAATTAACAGGTGTGCTAGCAGATTTACACTTTGCTCCAACAAATAAATCAGCAAACAACTTAAAGATAGAAAACAAAGAAGAAGAAAACATCTACATTACAGGAAATACAGCTATTGATGCACTTCAAACAACAGTAGACGAAAGTTATCATCATGAAATCTTAGAAGGTCTTGGTGACCATCGTTTAATTCTTTTAACAGCACACCGTCGTGAAAATTTAGGTGAGCCGATGCGCAACATGTTTAAAGCGGTAAAAAGAATTGTCGAAGAGCATGACGATGTACGAGTAATTTACCCTGTTCACCTTAATCCAGTTGTGCGTGAACTAGCTGATGAGGTGCTTGGCAATGATCCGAGAATTCAGCTTATTGAACCGCTTGGAGTTGTAGATTTTCACAACTTTGCTTCACGTGCACATATCATCCTAACAGATTCAGGTGGAGTGCAGGAAGAAGCGCCTTCATTGGGTGTTCCTGTTCTTGTTCTTAGGGACACAACAGAGCGTCCTGAAGGAATTGAAGCAGGAACATTGAAGCTTGCGGGATTAGAAGAAGAACATATTTATAAGCTTACAAAAGAGCTTTTAGAAGATAAGGAAGCATATGAGCAAATGGCAAAAGCCTCAAATCCATATGGAGATGGACGTGCTTCAGCTCGTATTGCAGATGCTATTTTGTATCACTTTAAACAAAAAGAAAATCGACCTGATACATTCAATCCATAAAAGGTCTATATGATAAAGAAACATCTCTCGCATGAAAAGCGCTGTTTGTGAAACGCTATGTGAGAGGTGTTTTTTTATGAGAAAATGTTTCTTTATAAGTATTGTTTTATGTTTTCTATTGTTACCTATAGATGTATATGGACAAGCTTTTGAAAAACCTCCTTCAATTGACAATGCTCTTTCTCAGAAATTACAAAAGACCATTATCGTAGTAAAGAAGGGGCATCTTCAAGAAGCCATAAGAAATGTAAAGGCACATTACCCAAATGTCAAAATAAGAAATATGTATCATCATGTTTTTGAAGGTTTTTCAGTAGAAGGGCTTGGTATAGATCTTCAAGCAATCAAGAAAGAAAAGTGGACAGAACAGTTATTTGGAGTAACTTATTATCAGCAAACAATGAATGAGAGTGTTCCATTTATTGGTGGAGATGAAGTAAGAGGGATCTTTGACAAAGAAAACAAGCGTTTGACAGGTAAAGGTGTAAAAATCGGAATTATTGATACAGGTATTAACATGCTTCATCGCGATCTTCAACATTCATACAAAGGAGGCTACGACTTCGTTGATGTTGATGAATACCCAATGGAAACGGTGGAAAAGCAAGGACCTCCTACTTATCATGGAACACATGTAGCAGGCATTATCGGTGCAAACGGTAAAATGAAAGGCATAGCTCCAGAAGCTGATATTTATATGTACAGAGCACTAGGACCAGGTGGCATGGGAAGTTCAGAGCAAGTTATTCTAGCAATAGAAAAAGCAATTGAAGAAAAAATGGACGTGTTAAATCTTTCTCTAGGAAACGAGATTAATGGTCCTGATTGGCCAACAAGTTTAGCTGTAAATGAAGCTGTTCGTCAAGGTGTCGTAGTTGTAGCTGCAAATGGTAACTCAGGTCCTGATTTATGGACCGTCGGTGCTCCGGCAACCGCTTCTGAGGCTATTTCAGTTGGTGCTTCAGCTCCTCCATTAAAGTTGCCTTATCTTGAAGTTAACAGAAAGAAGGTTGCGCTTCAAAAGCTACAAGGATCGCCAAATTGGAATTTAGAACAAAGTTATGAAATTGTAGCAGGGGGTTATGGACAAAAGAACGAATTAGAAGATGCAAGAGGAAAAGTAGTCCTTGTAAAAAGAGGGAAAATATCATTTACAGAAAAAGCGCTTAATGCTGAGAAAGCTGGAGCAAAAGGAGTTCTTATTTCAAACAATGAGAGGGGTTTATTTGCTGGTGCTCTTCAATCTGAGCTCAAAATACCCGTCGCAGCAATTAGTCATAATGATGGGGAAGAGCTTCTTTCGAAGAAGAAAGATAAACGCCTTTATGGAGTAACACAATATGAAGAGATTCAAGACAAGATAGCTCCATTTAGCTCTAGAGGACCTGTTACAACAACGTGGGAAATTAAGCCAGATGTATTAGCTCCAGGGATGGAGATTAATAGTACAGCGTTGAAAGATTATATGTCTCTTCATGGTACAAGTATGGCTGCACCACATGTAGCGGGAGCGTGTGCTCTCATTTTACAAGCTCATCCAAGGTGGTCTCCAAACCAAGTGAAAGCAGCTCTTATGAATACAGCAGTATCTCTTCAAGACGATAAAAAAAGAAACTTACCTGCTTATGTTCAAGGATCAGGGCGCGTTGACTTAAAAAGAGCTATTGAACAAACATTGTTTGTCACTCCATCTTTATCACTTGGAATTGTTCATGAAACAAAAAAGGGTGAAACAACGAAAAAGGCTTCTTTAACAGTTGAAAATATAAGTGAAGAACCTAAAAGACTTAGCTTACAGTTTCCAAAACGCGAAGGAATTCGTTGGGAGGCGCCTTTATTTATAGATGTTCTTCCACATGAAAAAAAAGAAATTATGGTAAAGGCTGTTATTGAGAACTCAAGGCTTAAAAAAGGCCTTCATGATGGGCTTGTTTCTGTAAAAGACTCTACTCGTGAAATTCATCTTCCATATCTCTTTATTATAGGAGAACCTAGCTATCCTAAAGTTATGGGATTTCAATTCTCACGAGTTAAAAGTGACGATCTTTATCAATATGAGCTTTTCTTACCTGAAGGAGCAGATAAGTTAGGGATAGCTCTTTATGAAAAAGATACGTTAAGATTTGTTCAATATGTTGATGTTCGTGAAAATATTGGAAGAGGACGATTTACCTCTGTTGTTGAACGTTCATTACTTCCTGTGAAAGGGGAGTATAAAGCAGTCATTTTTGTGTATAAAAATGCAAAACAACAAACTTTTGAAGGTGAAATAACAATAGAATGAATAGTAAACAAACCTAAATGTTAAGCATATTAACATCTAGGTTTGTTTGTGAGAAAATATGACGAAAATGTGTACAAAAGCGAAGTTTTGGATGAATAAAGATGATTTTCACTTTAAACACATTGACATGAATATAGTCGTATTGTATGCTAACAGGGGATATGAATGGTAAGGTTTTCACACCCTAAAAAAAGTTGTAGTGTCAATGTTTTTCCTCATAAAATCAACCAATTTATAAAGCCGTGTTTTTTACAATTAGTAACAAATTTTTCCTCTCACACCCAACTCTTAAACATCAAATTTTCAAGGAATTATTAAAAGAATTTTAAAAATATTAAAAAAACGGGGGAGGGAAACTAGGTGATGAAAGATGGACCTCATCAGTTGCTTAAAGCAATGTCTTTGATGACAACCATTGTTTCACAACTAGCAGGCTTTCCATTGATTGGTATGTTTGTTGGAGGCTTTCTTGATCGAAAGTTTGGGACAGATCCCCTTTGGCTTATAGTAGGTATACTGCTTGGAATTGCCCTTGGGATTTATGTGATGCTTTACTCAATTAAGTACTTTTTCTCAGGAGACTAATGCCTATGTCAGACATTCAAAATCTATTTATAAGGTTAAGAGGGTACATGTTTTCCATTCTAGCTCTGTTTGCCATTGGCTGGGGAGTTACACCTTATAAAACCATCTTTCTTAGTTTGATTATGGGTGCAGCTTTTAGCTTTTACATGCTTTGGACAATGGTAAGAAGTCAGCAAAAATTAGCTAAGGCGCTGAAAGAAGGAAAAAAGCTTAGATCACTTGGTACCTTTACACGCTTTGCGATAGCATTACTTGCTGTCATTATCGCAGTAGAGTATCCGAAGCTATTTGATCCCATTGTAGTATTGCTTGGCTTAATGACAGTTTATATTGTCATTGTCATAGATTATCTTATTCAAATTTTACGTAATAAATAATGGGAAGAGAGGTGAGCAAAATTGGATCATAAAGCGCCTATACATGAATTCTTTGGACTTTCTTTCAATTTGAGTAATGTCTTAATGATTACAGTAGCTTCGATCATTGTATTCATCATTGCAGTTCTTGGTGCAAGGACATTGGCTATGAAACCTACAGGAATGCAGAACTTCGTAGAATGGATCATAGACTTTGTAAAAGGAATCATTGGCAGTAATATGGACTGGAAAACAGGAGGACGTTTTCTATTCCTAGGTGCGACCTTATTAATGTATATCTTTGTTTCTAATATGCTAGGATTACCGTTTGCTGTAGTTGTAGATCATACGCTTTGGTGGAAATCGCCAACAGCAGATCCAGGAATTGCCCTAACGTTAGCAGCAATGGTTGTCGTACTAACTCATTACTATGGCATCAAAATGAAGGGAGTAGCAGAGTACGGACGCGACTATTTCCGTCCATTGCCATTATTGTTCCCATTAAAAATCATTGAAGAATTTGCCAATACATTAACGTTAGGTCTTCGTCTTTACGGTAATATTTTTGCCGGAGAGATATTATTAGGACTTTTAGCAGGTCTTTCGGCAAGTGGAGTTTTTGGAATCCTTGGAGGAGCTATCCCAATGCTATTATGGCAAGGATTTAGTTTGTTCGTAGGAACAATTCAAGCATTTATTTTCACTATGTTAACAATGGTTTACATGGCTCATAAAGTCACGAAAGACCATTAAAAGTTATATAAATTAACTACATTAATACATAAATTAAAGGAGGAGCTTTTAAATGAATTTAATAGCAGCTGCAATTGCAATTGGCTTAGGTGCACTTGGTGCAGGGATTGGTAACGGATTAATCGTTTCACGTACAGTAGAAGGTGTTGCTCGTCAACCAGAAGCACAAGGTAAACTACAAACAATCATGTTTATCGGGGTTGCCCTTGTTGAAGCATTACCGATTATCGCTGTAGTAATGGCATTCATTTTCCAAGGCCAATAACAAGAATCTTAACAAGAATCTTAACAAGGATGAACACGGCGAAGATCATTCTCTACGAACCTTCGCCTTTCCTTTATTCACAAACTATTTTTTCTTTATAATACATTAAAAAAACGGTAACCCTCTGAAAGGAGTGAGCATCGCGATGTCTGTTCTAAATCCAGATTCACTTATGTTAGGAGCAGCTGGTGGAGGCTTTCTAGTTGGAGATATGCTTTTCCAACTTGTTATGTTTATTATCCTACTAGTGCTTTTAAAGATATTTGCATGGAAGCCTATTATGGGTATTATGAAAAAGCGTGAGCAATATATTGCGGATGAAATTGATCAAGCAGAACAAAGCAATGCTGAGGCTAGAAAGCTAGCTGAAGAACAACGCGAAATTCTAAAAAATTCTCGTCAAGAGATTCAAACAATGATGGAAGAAGCGCGTAAAACAGCAGATGAGAAGAAAGAAGAAATCATCGCTGCTGCAAGAAATGAAGCGCAGCGTTTGAAAGAATCTGCGAAAAGAGAAATTGAGCTTGAGAAAGAGCAAGCAATGGATTCTGTACGCGAGCAAGTTGCCTCTCTATCTGTTTTAATTGCCTCTAAAGTTATTGAAAAAGAGCTTTCTGAAGATGATCAGGAGCAATTAATCAAACAATATATTAATGAAGTAGGGCGAGCGTAATGAGTAACGGAGTAGTTGCAAGACGTTACGGAGTGGCCTTGTTTCAATTAGCAAAAGAGCAACATATTTTAGATGAGGCAAGCAAACAGCTTGAAATCATTAAAAATGTGTTCGATGAAAATCCGCAATTTCTTGAAATTTTAACACATCCTAAGATTGATAGACAAAAAAAGAAGGCGTTGATGGAAGAAACGTTTTCTACATGTCTTCCACCAGTTCAGCACGCGCTTTTATTACTTTTAGATCGTCACCGAATTGCTATTGTGACTGAAGTGATTGATCATTTCCTTGCGCTATATGATGAAGAAAAGAGCGTGGCAAAAGCGCTGGTTTATTCTGCAAAAGCACTAAGCGAAGATGAGAAATCGTCGCTTTCCAATACTTTTTCTAAGAAAGTAAACAAGAAGTCTTTACATATTGAAAACATTGTTGACCCAAGTCTTATTGGTGGTGTAAAGCTTCGAATTGGCAATCGTATATATGATGGCAGTGTGAAAGGACGCCTAGACCGTGTCCGTAGCACGCTTACAAAGAGATCGTAGATAGGGGTGAAACACATGAGCATTAAAGCTGAAGAAATTAGTGCACTGATAAAAAAGCAAATTGAAAACTATCAGTCAGATGTTCAAGTTCATGACGTGGGAACAGTAATCCAGGTCGGAGATGGTATTGCTCGTGTTCATGGCTTAGATGGTGTTATGGCTGGAGAGCTTGTGGAATTCTCAAACGGTGTTATGGGATTAGCACAAAACTTAGAAACAAATAACGTAGGTATTGTTATTTTAGGACCTTATACAGATATCCGTGAAGGTGATGAAGTTCGCCGTACAGGAAGAATTATGGAAGTACCAGTTGGTGAAGAACTAATTGGTCGTGTCGTAAACCCACTTGGGCAACCAGTTGATGGAGCTGGTCCAATTGGCGCAACGAAAACTCGTCCAATTGAAAGCCAAGCACCAGGTGTTATGGATCGTAAATCAGTTCATGAACCATTGCAAACTGGAATTAAAGCAATCGATGCTCTTGTTCCAATTGGTCGTGGTCAGCGTGAGTTAATCATTGGTGACCGTCAAACAGGTAAAACATCTGTTGCAATCGATACAATCTTAAACCAAAAAGACGAAGATATGATTTGTATCTACGTTGCTATTGGACAGAAAGAATCTACAGTACGTAACGTAGTAGAAACGCTTCGTAAAAAAGGAGCTCTTGACTATACAATTGTTGTGACAGCGTCTGCTTCACAGCCTGCACCATTGCTGTTCTTAGCACCATATGCAGGTGTAACAATGGGTGAAGAGTTTATGTACAATGGAAAACACGTTCTAGTTGTATATGATGACTTAACAAAACAAGCATCAGCATATCGTGAACTTTCATTATTATTACGTCGTCCTCCAGGTCGTGAGGCATATCCTGGTGATGTATTCTACTTACACTCTCGTTTACTTGAGCGTGCAGCAAAGCTTTCAGATGCAAAAGGAGCAGGTTCTCTAACAGCTCTTCCATTCATCGAAACGCAAGCTGGTGATGTTTCAGCATACATTCCAACAAACGTAATTTCCATTACAGATGGACAGATTTTCTTACAATCAGACTTGTTCTTCTCAGGCGTACGTCCAGCGATCAATGCAGGTCTTTCTGTATCTCGTGTTGGAGGATCTGCTCAAATTAAAGCAATGAAAAAAGTAGCCGGAACGCTTCGTCTTGACTTAGCTTCTTTCCGTGAACTAGAGTCATTCGCCCAGTTTGGTTCAGACCTTGATAAAGCAACACAAGCAAAACTTAACCGTGGGCAGCGAACTGTTGAAGTATTGAAACAAGGATTAAATAAGCCTTTAACAGTTGATAAGCAAGTTGCTATTCTTTATGCGTTAACTCGTGGTTTCCTTGATGATATTCCTGTAGGTGATATTCAACGCTTTGAAGAAGAATATCTTACATGGTTAGAAAAGAACAAGAGCGATATGATGAACGCTATCCGTGCGACAGGAAACTTACCTGAAGACGAAGAGTTCAAAGGTGCAATCGCAGAATTTAAAACGAAGTTCGTTGTATCAGAAGAATAAAAAGGGAAGTTTAAAGAGCTTTCCTCTTTAAACTTCAACGTGACTTTTTGAAAAAAAGGTGGTGAGACCTTTGGCATCTTTACGTGATATTCAGTCTCGAATTAATTCGACGAAGAAAACAAGCCAAATTACGAAAGCAATGGAGATGGTTTCAGCCTCCAAGCTAAATCGAGCTGAGACAAATGCAAAGTCTTTTAACCCGTATATGGATAAAATCCAAGATGTTGTTGCAAGTATTGCGAGCGGAAGCCGTAATGCTACACATCCTATGTTAAAGTCTCGTGAAGTTAAACGTACAGGCTACGTTGTCATTACATCTGATCGTGGTTTAGCAGGTGCTTATAACAGCAGCATTCTTCGTACGGTTTATAATAAAATTAAGCAAAATCATCAGTCTCCAAACGAATATGGCGTTATTGTCGTTGGACGCGTTGGCCGAGACTTTTTCAAAAAGCGTGAAGTTCCAATCATGCTTGAAGTTATTGGTCTGTCTGATCAACCGAGTTTTTCAGATATTAAAGACCTTGCATCTCAAACAGTAAACATGTTTGGTGACGAGACGTTTGATGAAATTCATTTATTCTACAACCATTTTGTAAGTGCTATTCAGCAAGAAGTAACAGAGAAGCAGCTTCTTCCTCTAACAGATATTGGAGCAGAGAGTAAGTCTCTTAATCTTACATCTTATGAGTTTGAACCTTCTCAAGAAGAAATTTTAGAAGTGTTACTTCCTCAATATGCAGAAAGCCTTATTTATGGAGCTTTATTAGATGGAAAAGCAAGTGAACATGCTGCACGTATGACAGCAATGAAAAATGCGACAGATAATGCAAAAGATCTTATTAGCTCGCTTACACTTGTTTATAACCGTGCTCGACAAGCAGCAATTACACAAGAAATTACTGAAATTGTTGGTGGAGCAGCGGCACTTGAATAGAAATTTTACATTGAACAAAGGAATTTTACATACTATTCCTTGTTTTAGACTGATAAATGTACGTTAGGAGGGAACATGATGACAAAAGGACGCGTTACTCAAGTTCTGGGTCCAGTTGTAGACGTGAAATTTGAAAGTGGACACCTTCCAGAAATCTATAACGCGCTTCACATTGTTCGTGAAGCAAATAATGAAAATAATGTGAGTATTGACCTTACACTAGAAGTTGCTCTTCACTTAGGGGACGACACAGTTCGCGCTGTAGCAATGTCATCAACAGATGGTATTGTTCGCGGTATGGAAGTGGAAGATAAAGGAGCTCCAATCTCTGTTCCAGTAGGGGATGTTACATTAGGACGCGTATTTAACGTTCTTGGAGAGAAAATTGACCTTGATCCAGATCTTCCTGCAGATATTCAGCGTGATCCAATTCACCGTCAAGCACCAACCTTTGAGAATTTATCAACAGAAGTTGAGATTCTTGAAACAGGTATTAAAGTTATCGATTTATTAGCACCGTATATTAAAGGTGGAAAAATTGGGCTGTTTGGAGGAGCGGGTGTTGGTAAAACCGTTCTAATTCAGGAGCTTATCAATAACATCGCTCAAGAGCATGGCGGTATCTCAGTATTCGCAGGTGTTGGAGAGCGTACACGTGAAGGTAATGACCTTTATTATGAAATGAAAGACTCTGGAGTTATCAATAAAACAGCTATGGTATTCGGTCAAATGAATGAACCACCTGGTGCTCGTCAACGTGTAGCACTAACAGGTCTTACAATGGCAGAGCATTTCCGTGATGAGCAAGGTCAAGACGTACTTCTTTTCATTGATAACATTTTCCGCTTTACACAAGCAGGTGGTGAGGTATCTGCCCTTCTAGGACGTATGCCTTCAGCCGTAGGTTATCAGCCAACTCTTGCAACAGAGATGGGTCAATTACAAGAGCGTATTACATCAACAAACGTTGGTTCTGTTACGTCAATCCAAGCAATCTACGTTCCTGCCGATGACTATACAGATCCAGCACCAGCAACAACATTTGCTCACTTAGATGCAACAACAAACCTTGAGCGTAAGTTATCAGAGATGGGTATCTATCCAGCGGTAGATCCGCTTGCTTCAACTTCTCGTGCACTTTCACCTGAATATGTAGGTGAAGAACATTACAATATTGCACGTCAAGTTCAGCAAACTCTACAGCGTTACAAAGAGCTTCAAGATATCATTGCAATCTTAGGAATGGATGAGCTTTCAGAAGAAGATAAACTGACAGTACACCGTGCACGTCGTATTCAATTCTTCTTGTCTCAAAATTTCCACGTTGCTGAACAGTTTACAGGTCAGAAAGGTTCATATGTTCCTGTAAAAGAAACTGTTAAAGGATTTGGAGAACTTCTTGCTGGTAAGTATGATGATCTTCCAGAAGATGCTTTCCGTCTAGTTGGACGCATTGAAGAAGTAGTTGAAAAAGCAAAAGAAATGCAACAAGCATAATGATAGGGACCTAGGAGGGTGTTAGATGAAGACGATGAATGTCAGTGTGGTAACTCCTGATGGCCCGGTATATAGTGAAGATGTAGAAATGGTCATTGCCAAAACACAGGGCGGTGAGCTAGGTGTTTTGCCAGGTCATATTCCGATGGTCTCACCGTTGAAAATCGGAGCTGTAAAACTTAACACGCCAAGTGGAACAGACTTTATCGCAGTAAGCGGCGGTTTTCTAGAAGTAAGATCGGATCAGGTGACAATTTTAGCACAGGCAGCAGAGACAGCAGGTGCCATCGATATCAAACGTGCGGAAGAGGCTAAGCAGCGTGCGGAAGAGCGGCTAGCTAACAAGCAAGCTGACCTTGATGTTCAGCGTGCTGAACTTGCTCTAAGACGTGCTTTAAACCGTATTAAAGTAGGTAGCCGTAACGTTTAACATAAAAAACCTCTAGGGAACGAACGTAGAAACCCTAGAGGTTTTTTTATCTATATTTATTAACAATTCAAGCATGCAAAAACAATAGGATTTAAAAGGAATGATAAAATATGTTACAAGCAATTGGTCAACAAGCATTAGTTGGGATGTTTTCACATCTTATCTTTCTTGTTGTAACATGGTGGGCTCTTCAAGCTCTTTCCATTGATAAGATGATTAGAGCTAATCGTGTTGTGCAAGCACGACTTTTATTAATGCTTCTTACAATTGCCATCGGCACAAGCGTTAGTAACTTCTTTCTGGACTTTTTGTCATGGTCCCAATCGTTACCATCACTTTTCTTTTAATATTGTACTGTCAAAACGTTTTTTCTTTTTATAGCTATGCATAGCGATATATCGTTAGACAATCTCCTCTGAATTCTGTCGATTTTTTTCACGTATGAGACATTCTCATTTGGAAAAAATGAGAGATAAGGAGAAGGGGGAGAAATTGGATGTTAAAATTTAAAAATAGTGTCTTTTTAGCTATTTTCATTCTAGCTATATTCCTATATCATGGTAATTACGTGAGTTTTGCTTTTGGGGAGAAATACCCAATTGAAGAGCTTGCTCACGGGGTGCATAAATCAGAAGGAACGATTACAGAATGGTCAATTTATAATCGAGAGCAAATTGATGTAACAACAAAAGCAGCTTTTGAGAGCAAAGTGGCTTTATTAAAGAAGAAGTATGCCCATTTTCAGTGGTCGATTCAAAAGGATAAAGAGGTTTGGAAAGCTGTTGGGGTAGGGAAAGAGAAAAAGTATGGAATTAATGAAAAAATTCAGCTACTAATGACCCTCAAAAAAGAACATCATCAATCGTATATTATATATGATGTCAAAGGGAAGCAGTGGAGTCAGGAAGTCTGGTCTTATTTTAATCCATATTTAACAAAGAAAAACGAAGAATTATTTACAGGAAATTTCGAAAGTTTTGCTTGTATTAGAGGGCACTTCAATGATAATATTAAAGGTGTTTTGTCTTTAGGCTCTCAGAAACTATTGAAAGCATTTAAAGCAGATTCTGTCGAAGAGCTTAGTGAAGAAGCATTTGTTTCAGTAACAGCATATACTGAAATGTGGGAAGACGTTCTTCTGACACAAGATCAACAAAGAATGAACTTACAAATAGCAATAAGAAATCAAGGAATGGGCGAAAAGACGACCTTTGTCGTTGGCACACCCATTATTACGTCTGAATATTAATATATAGAAAATGGACGCGGAGGGGAATACCTTGGAAAAAATCATCGTCCGCGGCGGAAAACAGTTGAACGGCACAGTAAAAGTTGAAGGTGCAAAAAATGCTGTGTTGCCTGTTATCGCTGCAACTTTATTAGCTAGTGATGGAAAAACTATTCTGAATGATGTACCTGCTCTCTCCGATGTATTTACAATTAGCGAAGTTTTACGCTACTTGAACGCAAAAGTAGAGATTAACGGTAATGAAGTAGTTGTAGATGCATCACAAGAACTTAAAACAGATGCGCCTTTTGAATATGTACGTAAGATGCGTGCTTCTGTGCTTGTTATGGGTCCTTTATTGGCTCGTAATGGAAAAGCAAGTGTAGCTTTACCGGGAGGCTGTGCGATTGGTTCAAGACCAATTGATCAGCATCTTAAAGGCTTTGAAGCAATGGGTGCAAAAGTACAGGTAGGAAATGGCTTCATTGAAGCTCATGTTGACGGAAGACTAAAGGGAGCTAAAATTTATTTAGACTTCCCAAGCGTAGGTGCTACTGAAAACATTATGATGGCTGCAGCTCTTGCAGACGGTACAACAACGCTTGAAAATTGTGCTAAAGAACCTGAAATTGTTGACTTGGCTAACTTTATTAATGCTATGGGAGGCAAAATCAGAGGAGCTGGCACTGGTACAATGCGTATTGAGGGCGTTCCTACATTATATGGCGCTCAACATACGATTATTCCTGATCGTATTGAAGCAGGTACATTTATGGTAGCTGCAGCGATTACAGGAGGAAATGTCCTTGTAAGAGGAGCTGTTATGGAGCATTTAAGCTCTCTAGTAGCGAAGATGGAAGAAATGGGTGTAACCATTACTGAAGAAGGCGATGGCTTACGCATTATTGGTCCAGAAAAACTAACTCCAGTTGACATCAAGACAATGCCACATCCGGGCTTCCCAACGGATATGCAATCACAAATGATGTCATTGCTTCTTCAAGCATCTGGTACAGGTATGATTACAGAAACAGTTTTTGAAAATCGTTTCATGCATGTGGAAGAGTTCCGTCGCATGAATGCTGATATTAAAATTGAGGGTCGTTCAGTTATTATTAACGGACCTTCTAAATTGCAAGGAGCAGAAGTCGCTGCAACAGATTTACGTGCAGCAGCAGCTCTAATCCTTGCTGGTCTTGTAGCAGAAGGCTATACGCGCGTTACAGAGCTTAAGCATCTTGATCGTGGTTATGTGAATTTCCATGGCAAATTACTTGCCCTTGGAGCAGACATTGAGCGCGTGAACGATGAAGCTGTAAAACCAGAAGTTTCTAAAGTAACAGATATGAACGTTTAATTTATAAAAAGGTGGCTTTTATAAGCCACCTTTTTTTTATGGTTTCTTCAGTCATAAAAGGTTGTCCACTTCCATAAAAATGAACATAGATGATTAAATTTTAAGAGAGTGGAGGCTATTTGCGTTCATGAAACGTTACAAACCCCTTTTTATCACAGCAGCAGTTCTATTTACGGTCATCTTAATCATTCCTGCTCTTCTAGTTGTTCCTTTTGGAGAAAAAGCTAGTGAAGAGAGTATGGAAAGTGTCCAACCTCCCAAAAAGGAAACAGAAAGTGCTAGTGCAAAAAAGAAACAGAACGCAACAGCTGTTAAAGTGGCAGTATACAGAACAGAAACTAAAGAAATCGAGAAGCTTCCGCTTGAAGAGTACCTAGTTGGTGTTGTTGCTGCAGAAATGCCCGCAGAGTTTGAAGAAGAAGCTTTGAAAGCTCAAGCTCTAGCAGCTCGTACTTATATTGTAAAACATTTAACATCAGGCTCTTCTAACCTTCCAGGTGAAGCAAATGTCACGGATACTGTTCAAGATCAGGTTTACCACAATAGAAAAGAGCTAAAGAAACTCTGGAAAGGTAACTATGAAGAAAAGATTCAGAAAATTGAAGAAGCTGTTGCAGAGACGACAGGCGAAATCTTAACGTATAAAGGTGATCCAATTGAGGCAACCTTCTTTTCAACAAGCAATGGTTATACGGATAATTCAGAAGAATATTGGCCGAATTCAATTCCATACTTGAAAAGTGTTGAAAGCCCTTGGGATAAGAAATCACCAAAGTTTACGGCAAAGAAAGTCATATCAGTGGATCAATTTGAAAGAAGTTTAGGTGTTACTCTTGGAGATGGGGAACAGATAGGGAAAATTATATCAACTACTCCTGGTAAACGAGTAGAAAAGGTGAAATTTGATAACAAAACACTAACGGGTAAAGACGTGCGTACAAAATTAGAATTAGCTTCAACTGATTTCTCATTTGAAAGGCATGGGAACGAGATTACCATTAACACAAAAGGGAACGGTCACGGCATTGGGATGAGTCAATACGGAGCAAATGGAATGGCAGAGGAAGGAAAAGATTATCAAGATATTGTTCATCACTATTATCAAGATGTCTCTATTTCCTCCTATGATCAAGAGTTGAATAGTTTAATGGCCAAGAAATAAAAGCTTAGAAAAGAGTACCTCTTCTAAGCTTTTTTCTTATTTTCTGCATAATTTAACGTTTTTAGCGAAAAATAAGTGAAAAAAATTCTTTTTGTGTATATAATGCCTTGTTTTTGTTCAGAATGATTGCTGAGGTGATAACATATGAGAGACGAAGAAAAAAATCGCGTTTCACAACCATCAAAATTCAAGAAGTTTTTTAGAAAACGTTGGGTATATCCGGCTGTTTACTTATTCAGTGCAGCAATCATTCTTACAGCAGTTCTTTGGTTCCAAGGAAACAGCAATGATCAAGCTAATGACAAAAATAATGACCAAACTGTATATGACGGAAGTCAAGATGCTGTAGAAGTAAATTCAAGCGTTGAGGAAATTGCAAAACCTTTTGCAAATGAAGACAAAATGGTTGTAAAGACAGAGTTTTATGACCACAGTGCAAAACCGGAAGAACAAGAAGAAGCAATTGTTTTCTATAACAATCAGTACCATCAGAATACAGGTGTTGATTATGCACGCGAAGATGGAAAAAGTTTTAAAGTAACAGCAGCAGCAAGTGGTACGGTAACAAGAGCAGAGAAAGATCCTCTTTTAGGCTATGTTGTTGAAGTTGAGCATGCTGATGGTGTTGTAACACATTATCAATCACTACAAGATGTGAAAGTGGAAGCTGGAGACACTGTAAAGCAAGGACAGGCACTTGCAAAAGCAGGACAAAGTTTATTTAATAAAGAAGCTGAAACACATGTACATTTTGAAGTGCGAAAAGATAATAACGTTGTAAATCCAAATGAGTATTTCGGAAAAACAGTTGGTTCTGTAAAAGCAAGTGAAGAAGCTCCTGTAGAAGAAGAGCAAGCTGATGATCAGAAAGAAGATGAGAAGCAAGAAAACTCTTCAGATGAGCAAGACAAGCAGGAAGAATCCTCTTCAGGCCAAGCAAGTGCAAAATTAAATGCGTAACAAGTGAAAGAAAGAGCTAGACTTCTAGCTCTTTCTTTTTTTGTGACAAAATTCCCGACTAATAAAAATTGACTCAATTTCTGTTGGAAAGTCACTGACTCTGTCAAAAATCTCATTCCCCAAAATAAAAAGTAAAAAAATATTCATAAATTGTTGTCCCTATTGACTTTTTGTTGCATATATCTTCATCCAAGCTAATACACTGTTACAAACCTAACAAAGAGAATGTTTGAGGTGAGAAACTATATACCCTACCTTATCCTCTATTATCTTCTTTTTAAATCATGAACAAGCTGAAACAGAACTTTGGATACAACTCTCATTTCACGCTTCTCACATCCAATTTGGGGAGGGCGAGTGGTGTGCACGATTACATCAAAGAGCGAACAATCAAGATTGGCAAGTATATTGTGGAAACAAAGAAAACGGTTAGAGTGATTGCAAGAGAATTTGGAGTTTCCAAAAGTACAGTCCATAAAGATTTAACTGAGCGACTTCCAGAGATCAATCCTGATTTAGCTAACGAAGTGAAGGAGATTTTAGATTATCATAAATCAATTCGTCACTTACGAGGTGGAGAAGCCACTAAGTTAAAATACAGGAAAGAAGAACTTCAAGAACCTGTTAAATAATTTGTAGAGATGGTTGTTTTGTTAGGTCTAAAAAGATAAAAAACAGACGATTACTCTAATTTTTAAAAGGGTATCGTCTGTTTTTTAGAGCGCTCGCTTCTTAAGTTCTAAATCCCTACTTATAAGGATTTAGAAGTTCTAAAGTATCAAATAAATAACTCATATTGGTATATGGGGAAAATATTAAAATTAATCATACATATATCCTCTTTTGTGATAAAATACTATATTAGGACAAAAGAACGTGTTTTTAAGAGGAAGATTTTGAAGGAGGAAAAAGCAGTAATGTTAGCAAAAGATATTGGGATAGATTTAGGTACGGCAAATGTTTTGATTCATGTAAGAGGAAAAGGAATTGTTTTGAATGAACCCTCTGTTGTAGCTATCGATAAAAATATAGGAAAAGTCCTTGCGGTCGGAGAGGAAGCTCGCCAAATGGTCGGCAGAACTCCATCAAATATCATTGCTATTCGCCCATTAAAAGATGGTGTTATTGCAGATTTTGATGTAACAGAGGCTATGCTGAAATACTTTATGGATAAATTAAATGTAAAAGGTGTGCTATCAAAACCGCGTATCCTAATCTGTTGCCCAACGGACATTACGCTAGTTGAGAAGAAAGCAATTAGAGAAGCGGCTGAAAAAAGTGGCGGAAAGAAAGTTTATTTAGAAGAAGAACCAAAAGTAGCAGCTTTAGGAGCAGGAATGGAAATCTTCCAACCGAGCGGAAACATGGTCGTTGATATTGGCGGTGGAACAACAGATGTAGCTGTTTTATCAATGGGAGATATCGTAACTTCTGCCTCCATTAAAATGGCTGGAGACAAGTTTGATCAGGAAATCCTTAACTACATTAAACGTCGTTATAAACTGCTTATTGGAGAGAGAACAGCAGAAGAGATTAAAATCAATATCGGAACGGTCTTTAATCAATATCGTCAAGAAGAAATGGACATTAGAGGACGAGATATGGTGAGTGGTTTACCACGTGTCATTACTATCAAGTCGGAAGAGATTGAAGGCGCGTTACGAGAATCTGTATCTGTTATTGTGCAAGCTTCGAAAAGTGTTTTAGAGCAAACACCTCCAGAGCTTTCTGCCGATATAATCGATAGAGGGATTATTTTAACTGGCGGTGGAGCACTTTTACACGGAATGGATCAACTATTAGCAGAAGAACTAAAAGTTCCTGTTTTCGTAGCTGAGAACCCGATGGACTGTGTGGCTATTGGAACAGGTATTATGCTTGAGAACATGGATAAACTGCCACGCCGTCAATTTAGTTAAAAGAAGTCTACTCTATATTGTTTCTATCATAAGGAAGGGAAGTTTCGGTAACATAGAAATTTCCCTTTATTTTAGTAATGGAGGTCTATATATGTTCAAAGGCTTTTACTCAGCGGCAAGCGGTATGATGACGCAGCAGCGCAATGTTGAACGGCTGACAAACAATATGGTAAACGTTAATACAGTTGGATTTAAACAAGATCAGGCTTCAATTCGATCTTTTCCTGAGATGCTGCTTGATAGGGTGCAGCGTGAAAAAGGAGTCGATAATCATCAAATTCCAGTTCGTAAGAGAATAGGCTCACTGAACACAGGAGCTTATATGCAAGAGTTAACCCCTAGCTTCACTCAAGGTGGACTTCAGAGTACAGACCGCTCTACAGATGTAGCTCTTATTGATGGAAAGGTTCCAGAAGGTAAAGCAGCACAGAAAGGCTCGTTCTTTTTTATAGTAGAGCAAGGTGATGAGGTACGTTATACAAGGAACGGTAACTTTGCATTAAGCAATGCTGGTTACTTAACAACAAACGACGGTCACTATGTTTTAGGGCAAAATGGGACAAGAATTTCGTTAACTGATGACAATTTTAAGATTAGTGAACAAGGTGTAGTCACTCAAAACGGAGAAGTGGTCGGTACCATTGATATTGCTTTTTCAAATAATGTTGAAGATTTGAACCAAGAAGGAAATGGCCTTTATTCTGTTGAGACTCCTCTTCCAAGCGCTATTGGAAATGAAGAGGTTTCTTATAAGGTAAATCAAGGTATGCTAGAAAATTCAAATGTTGATAGCTCACAAACAATGACAGAGATGATGTCTGCCTATCGTTCATTTGAAGCAAACCAGAAAGTTATGCAGGCTTATGATAAAAGTATGGAAAAAGCAGCAAATGAAGTAGGGCATATTAGTTAAGAGGGGGGAACTTATTATGAACCGTTCAATGATCAATGCAGCAAATACGATGAATGGATTGCAACAGCAGCTTGATCTTATCTCGCATAATGTTTCAAACAGCTCTACTATAGGATATAAAAGGCAGGAAGCGAATTTTAACTCTCTTTTATATCAACAATTTGCTACCCCTGTTGATGATACTAGAGGGAACGAAGGCAGAAAAACTCCGAGCGGTATTAGAGAAGGAGTAGGAGCGACGCTTAGCCACACGAGTACAGATAATGAATTAGGTTCTCTTACAACAACTAAGCGAGATTTAGATGTAGCTCTCTATAAGAAAGGTTATTTCTTTACTATTGCTACAAAAGACGGAATAAAGTATACAAGAGACGGAGCGTTCAATCTTTCCCAGGTAGATGAAAACTCTGTTATGCTTGTAACAGGAGACGGTAATCCTGTTCTTGATGAAAATGGGGAAACCATTATTATTCCTTCAAACTATCAAAAAATCTCCTTTACATCGCAAGGAGAACTAGCTGTTTATGGAGAAGATGAAACAGTACCTTTAAACGTATATGATCTTGGCATTGCTTATGCACAGAAACCTGCGCTTCTAATGAGGGATGGAGACAACTTCTTTTCTGCCCCAACGGAACAAGGAATAGAAAACCCCATGCTTAACATTAGTGGGCAAGAGAGATCTCGAATTGGATTAGAACAAGGTGTGCTAGAACAATCAAACGTCAATATAGGTGATGAATTAGCAAATATGTTGAATGCTCAGCGAGCTTATCAATTCAATGCTAAGTCTATTACCCTTTCAGACCAAATGCTTGGTTTAATTAATACAATGAGATAAAACTATAAGAGAACGGGGGATGAGGCAGACAATGACAGCACCAACAAGTGAGGTAAGACATCAGCATAAGAAAAAAGAAGGATTTCTAAAAGCGGCATGGAATGATTTACAGCAGGCGAGAAAAAATCGGGTTAAATTGTTTCCCCTTTGGTTACGTGTTATGATTGTCAGTGTTCTAATGACGGTTAGTGCTCTTATTGGGGTTGTCGTTGGCTATGCCTTTATTGGGGACGGCTCTGTTTTCGATGCTTTAAAACCGTCTACATGGAATCACATTATGGAATTCATTGTGAAAGAGTAAGGAGTGCAGAAAGTATGCTTGATATTGAACAAATTAAAGAAATTATTCCACATCGCTATCCATTTTTGCTTGTTGATCGCGTTTTGGAAGTTGAAGAAGGAAAGAAAGCAATTGGTATTAAAAATGTATCTGCGAATGAAGACTTCTTCAACGGACACTTTCCTACATACCCTGTAATGCCAGGAGTTTTAATTGTGGAAGCACTTGCACAAGTAGGAGCAGTAGCGATGCTAATGAAAGAAGAAAATCGTGGCCGTTTGGCTTTCTTTGCTGGCATTGATAACTGTCGCTTTAAACGTCAAGTTCGTCCTGGTGATCAGCTTCGTTTAGAAGTAGAAATGGTGCGTTTTCGCGGAGCTGTTGGTAAAGGAAAAGCGGTAGCAACTGTTGACGGAGAACTTGTGTGTGAGACAGATATTATGTTCGCACTTGGAGACAAGCAAGAAGGATAAAAGCCGTTGCAGCAGCACGGCTTTTTTTCTTTGGATATAATAGGGTAACATGCTCTCTTTTAACTGATTATGTTATAATGAGTTAAAAGAGAGCTTACAGTTTGGAGGTACTTTCGTTAAATGTTAAAGGATTTGCCACAAGGAGTAAAAGTCAGTATTACGCGTTCTATTACAAAAGCTTTTGAAGACTATATGAGTGAAATTAAGTGGAATGAAAGTCAATATAGTTCTAATGCATTTATCGATCAATGGAAGACCTATATTAGAAATAATGCTTCTTGGTTTAAAAAGATTGACGAGTCGATGAAAGAGAGTCCTGAATTTCATCAAGAACTCGCTGTTAAGATTAACGAGACAATTCAAAAAGTGATAACAGAGCCGCCGACGGAAGAACAAGTGGCACAGTTAGAGCGCTTAACGAAAGAGCAAGGAAATATTAACGTAGATTACTCTTGTAAAGCTGAAGCAAGATTCTGGATTCATAAATTTGTTAACTAATAAACTTAAATAAAAGACTGTTGATTTTATATCAACAGTCTTTTTATCTTATTATTCTTCAATAATTGTTTTAAGGACCTTTGTAAGGAAATGAACACGACTTCTAGACCCATTATCATTTTTAAAAATAAAAGTATAGAGATTTTCTTGAAGCTTAGGGTATTTTTTTAAGACTTTAACAAGTTGCTCAATTTCATTAGAATAATGGTTTTTGTAGGTGTGCTGAAACTCTTTGAGGAAAGGTGTATTCTGTTCTGCTTTCCCATATAGCTTGTCCATAGAAACTTGGTAGATTTCGCAGAGCTTAACGAAGTCCTGAAGGGAAGGATAGAGCTGAGCAGTTTCCCATTTAGCAATGGTAGAACGTGAGATATCCATTTCTCCAGCAAGATCTGCTTGTGTCCAACCTCTTTGTTTACGATAGTGACGAATGTTCATACAGAGAGAATCCATAAATAAGCTCCTTTTAAATAGAATAATAAAACATAGTGCTATTTGAGAACATAGCCCTGTAGGTTCTTAAATAGATCATAAAAAGTAGAGAAGTTTTTGAAAAATTTTAATTGTATAAAGACCCAAACTTTTGAATAAGAAAAACTAGAAATCTTCTACTAAAAAGTATGTCTACTCTTGTTGTATAAAATATGTATAATTATGTCAACTTATCGAAGAGTTTTCCTTACATTTACAGTGAAAACCTTCTAAAAAAAGAAAGGAGGAGTATGGTAATAACAAAAGGAGATTGCAAAAGAGAGAGAATATATTATGATGACAATAGAAATGCGAAAGGAGGTATAAAAGGGATGAGAAAGTTCTATTTAAGTAAATCGAAATGGTATAGCAGCATAGAACGGGAGGCAAGAAGGCCGATAGTACTTGGGAAAGCCTATAAAAACAATTTTCTATCTCCTCTATATGAAAATGATGTTATGGCATTTCCCGAAAAGCACTATCGTTGATATGATTTATTAACTTTTGTTTTAAATTCTTTTAACAGGGCTTCACCTTCAAGACCTTCTTGCAATAGTTGAGCAAGAATTCCTTCTGCGATATTTGGGCGTGTGTTTTTCAAATAGCCGTTCATAAGCACGCTAAAATAGTTCTTCATCTCTGTTGTAGCAATTACTTTTGTTTGAAAAGTAGCTGGTAAATTATTTTTTTTAGAAATAGTTGCTTTTACAGTTAGCTTCTCTTCTGATCTGCAAAGCTCTTGGAAGTAGTCTAATTCAGTTTTAGGAAGCAATGCTTCAATTGTCCAAAGGTTTTTCTCATCTTCTTTATTAATGATTAACCCGTCCTTTAGCAAGAGATCTTTTCGTTTGTCCGGACTTACAATATCTAAGTGGACAAGTTTAAACGTTTTCAAGATAACATCCCTCCATCACAAAATTAGAAATTATTATTTAGTATAGCATACTTAAACCCTTTATAGCCTTAACTACTCTAATCCTCCCTAATAATGAGAAAGGAGGTTACACTAATTGTTTAATCAAGTTACGTTAGTTGGTCGTCTTGCAAGAGTACCGGACCTTCGTTACACAACAGACGGAGTTGCTTATACTCATTTAGTATTAGCAGTTCAGCGCTCTTTTCGCAACCAACACGGAGAGTTTGACGCTGACTTTGTTTCTGTTACTGTATGGAGAAAAAATGCAGAAAATACAGTTCAATACTGTGAAAAAGGAACTTTAGTTGGAATCACAGGTCGAGTACAAACTCGTCAGTATGAACGTGATGGAGGTGAAAAAGTATTTTCAACGGAAATTATAGCTGATCGGATTCGCTTTTTGCAACGTAAAATAGGAGCACCATCCTAGATAGATCACAACTTGAAAGGGGGTGGAAAATCGTTTTACAGTGCCTCACTTCTTATACCTTCTAAAAAGACAATATAAACTTATCCTCTATTACCTCTCCAAAAATAAACCAGCTACAATATGTAGCTGGTCTTTTTTCATTAAAGAGCTCGAGCTCCTAAATAACGTTGATTCCAGTATGAATTTGTAAGCGATGAAACGCTTACTCCATTTGAGGAACTAGCATGTACAAATTGATTGTTTCCTAAATAAATACCCATATGAGAAGGACCAGAACGGTATGTAGTGAAGAAAACTAAGTCTCCAGGCTGTGGAGAAGAGACTTTTGTTGTTGTGCTCCAATATCCTGCCGTTGTTAAGCGTTGTCCGCCTGTTTGATCTTTTAATAAATAATAAATAAATCCGCTGCAATCAAATCCGCTTGTTGTTGTGCCTCCCCATTTATAAGGGATACCTTGAAGAGATAGGGCATCATTAATAAATTTTTGTTTATTAATAGAACCATTTGGTGTAGGCGTAGCAGGTGTTTTTGGTGGTGCTGGTTTTGAAGTGTTATTGTCTGTTTTAGGAGAACCAGTTATTTTCAATACTTGATTTTCATATATTGTATTGGTTGTTAATCCATTTAGGCTCTGCAATTGAGAAACGCTTATCCCGTATTGAGAGGCAATTTTCCATAAGGAGTCACCGCGTTTAACAGTATAAGAACCTGTGCTTTGTTCGTTTTGTCCCCCTGTTGGTGAAGGTGAAGAGCCAGTAGTTGGTGATGATGTACTTTCACCTGAAACTTTTAGCGTTTGGCCAACGTAAATTAAGTTGGAGCTAAGGTTATTTAACGTTCTGAGCTCTGCTACAGATGTCCCTGTTTGGGATGAAATTTTGTAAAGAGTGTCCCCACTTTTCACTTGATATGTTGATGTATGATTACTTGTTGAAGTAGGTGGTTGGGCTTGTGAGCTTTGTTCATTTGCAGATTGTCCATTTGGTAATTGAAGAACTTGTCCAATACGTAAAAGGTCGCTGCTTAAGTTATTGACCTTCTTTAAATCAGAGACACTTGTATTAAACTGTTTTGAAAGTTTAAAAAGGGTATCGCCTTTCTTTACTTCGACACTTGCTGCGTCTACGGACGTTTGAAAAAGATAAGCACTGCCTAGAACTGCTAACGATGTTAAAAATGGTACTCGTTTCCTCACATATATTCCTCCTATATGTTATTTTTTAACAATCATACTTGAATTTATTATACTATGGTTTTTGAAACTTGAGCTAACATTTATCGTCTATTAGTATAAAAACACGTAATATGTCTCATATCGGATTAAGATGTAAAACTTTAACCTTTAATGTAAAAATTGGCGACCTTTTTTTCATTTTGGTATTATATGAATGTGATAAATTAAGGCTACTATATATTGGTAACATTCTTTTGTTACTTTAAAACAGGAATGAGAGATAAAAGCTACTTCCAAAGGGGTTGTGAAGAGTATGGGGAAAATTCGCAAAGCCATTATTCCAGCAGCAGGGCTTGGAACCCGCTTTTTACCTGCAACGAAAGCGCAGCCGAAAGAAATGCTTCCAATTGTAGATAAACCAACGATTCAATATATTGTAGAAGAAGCAGTAGCTTCAGGAATTGAAGATATTCTAATTGTTAGCGGTCGAGGGAAACGAGCAATTGAAGATCATTTTGATAAATCGTATGAGCTTGAAGAAACGTTAGCAAAGCGACAAAAATGGGACCCATTAGAAGAGATTCAACAAATTTCACGCCTTGCAAACATCCACTATATTCGTCAAAAAGAGCCAAGGGGACTAGGGGATGCTGTAAACTGCGCCCGTACCTTCATTGGAAATGAGCCTTTTGCCGTCATGCTTGGAGATGATCTTGTTCAATCTAAGGTACCTTGCCTACTGCAACTTATAAAAGCGTATGAAAAAGAAAATCATACAGTCATTGGCGTTCAAGAAGTAGAATGGAAAAATGTTTCAAAGTACGGGATTGTTGAACTTGGAGATACACTAACAGAAGACTACTTTAGGGTAAAGTCTCTCGTAGAGAAACCAAGAAGAGAAGAAGCGCCTTCAAATTATGCGATTATGGGACGATATATATTAACACCTGAAATTTTTCACATTTTAGAGAATTTGCCAGCAGGAGCTGGAAATGAAATTCAGCTTACAGATGCAATTAGTAGACTTAGCGCTTTTCAAAGCATAGGAGCGTACCATTTTGAAGGTTGTCGATACGATGTGGGGGATAAGCTAGGATTTGTAAAAGCAACAATTGATTTTGCATTAGAGCGACAAGCGCTAAAACCTGCTCTTTTAGATTATATGAAAAAGAAGCTAAATGAACTTCAGCAATAAAAATCTGCGAAGAATAGCCTCTTAGCTTTATAGGAGGATATTCTTCCTCTTTTTATATGAAAGACATCTTAGCAATTTAGAAATTATTTTACTATACAAGTAAAGATGGTGGAGGGAAGATTGTGAATATTTCCATTGCTGGGACAGGATATGTAGGATTAGTGACAGGTGTTTGTTTAGCTGAAGTGGGTTATAAAATAACATGTTTTGATATTGATGAGAATAAAGTACAGCTTATGAAAGATGGATTCTCTCCCATTTATGAACCTGGTTTAAGTGAACTTATGAAAAAAAACAGCAAACAAAACCGCCTCTTTTTCACTCACGAGCCAAAAGAAGCATATAAAGATGCAGACATCATTTTTATTGCGGTTGGAACTCCTGAGCAAAAAGATGGTTCAGCAAATCTTCAATATGTAGAAAGCGTTGCAAAAGCAATTGCTGAAAACGTTGTAAAAGATACAATCGTTGTAACAAAAAGTACGGTTCCTGTTGGGACAAACGACAGGATCAAAGATATTATCGAAAAGCACAAAAAGCATGATGTGAAAATTCGTATTGCCTCAAATCCAGAATTTTTACGAGAAGGCACAGCTATTTATGATACGTTTAATGGAGACCGAATTGTAATTGGTGCAGAAGATCCTTATGTAATTGAAATATTAGAAAAATTGTACGCACCGTTAAACATTCCTATTATCAGTACAAATATTAGAAGTGCAGAAATGATTAAATATGCAGCAAACGCATTTTTAGCTACAAAAATCAGCTTTATTAATGAAATTGCGAACATTTGTGAACGAGTTGGAGCAGATATCGGTGATGTAGCTAATGGAATTGGATCAGATCAACGAATTGGGCATCAGTTTTTACGTGCTGGAATTGGCTATGGAGGTTCTTGTTTTCCAAAGGATACGAAAGCTTTAGCTCAGCTTGCTAATCATATTAACTATGATTTTCACCTGTTAAAATCTGTGATTGAAGTGAACAATGATCAGCGAGTATTGCTTTATGAAAAAGCGAAGGAACTTTACGGATCTCTAAAAGGAAAGAAGGTAGCAGTGCTAGGACTTGCTTTTAAACCAAATACGGATGATATTCGTGAAGCAGCAAGTCTACTTCTAATCGATGCTCTCAAACAAGACGAAGCACAAATCGCTGTATATGACCCAATTGCAACTAGACATATTCAACATATTTATGGAGATACTTTAAATTATATGGAAGTACCAGAAGATGCATTAGCACAAGCTGATATAGCATTCATTGTAACAGAATGGGATGAAATTAAGGAGATTCCTTTTTCAACGTATAAACAGCTTATGAAAGAGCCAGTTATTCTAGATGGTCGTAACTGCCATGATATTGAAGAAGCTAAAAAAGAGGAAGTGACGTATCTGTCAATTGGCAGGGAGCCTGTATATTATAAGGCAATTGAATCCTACGATATAGAAAATAATTCTTAATAAAATGGCAAAAAATTATAAAAAACGAGAAAATCTTTTCATGTTTTTCGAATAATGCTATCATGAATTTGTATTTTTCGATATAATATCAGTTAGGTTTAAATTTCAAAGCAAGTCATGTAAAGGAGACCTTTTGAAATGTCAAAGAAGTTATGCGTAGTCGGCCTTGGATACATTGGATTGCCAACGGCTGTTATGTTTGCAAACCATGGACTAAAAGTGCATGGAGTAGATATTAATGAGAAAGCAGTACAATTAATTAATAATAAGCAACTTCATATAGAAGAAAACGGCTTACAAGATCGTCTTGTATCAGCGATTGAAAGCGGTCATTTTACCGCTTCAACAGAGCCTGTAGAAGCAGACGTATTTATTATTGCTGTTCCTTCTCCAATTAAAGCTGATAAGACAGCAAATCTAGATTATGTACGTGAAGCAACAGAATCAATTGTCCCATTTTTAAAAGAAGGTAACTTGGTGATCCTTGAATCAACAGTGCCTCCTCGTACTGTTGAAGATGTGATGATGCCAGTACTTAAAACATCGCCATTAGAAATTGGTACACAGCTGTTTGTTTCTCATTCACCAGAGCGAGTAATTCCTGGTCGAGTTTTTGAAGAGCTTGTTGAGAATGACCGTATTGTTGGGGGAATTAATGAGAAATCAAGCCAACTTACTGTTGATCTTTATAAAACATTTGTAAAAGGAAACATTCACGTAACAGATGCTACAACAGCAGAAATGGTAAAAGTAATTGAAAACACCTACCGTGACGTAAATATCGCTTTTGCGAATGAATTAGCTAAGGTTAGTGAGAAAATTGGTGTGAATGCATGGGAAGCGATTAAGTTGGCTAACTACCATCCTCGTGTAAATATCCATTTACCAGGCCCTGGTGTTGGAGGACATTGTATTGCTGTTGATCCATGGTTCCTTGTTGAGCTTCAACCAGAACTAGCCAAAATTATTTCTCTTTCTCGTCAAACAAATGATTCTATGCCAGAATACACGGCATTAAAAGCAAAACAGATCATGGAAGAAAAGGGAATTAACAACGGACGTGTTGCAGTGCTTGGTCTAGCATTTAAAGGAAACATTGACGATATGAGAGAAAGTCCATCTGTTGAAGTTGTTGAACACTTAGAAAAACTAGGTGTGGATTACACAGCATATGACCCTCATATTAAACAAAATAACTTAGCAAAACAAACACAGAGCTTAGAAGAAGCAGTTAATCATGCAGACTTAATTGTCATTTTAACCGATCATAATGAGTTTAAAACCCTTGATCCGAAAGTAGTAGAGGGTAGTATGCGTACGAAGATGATCTTTGATACTAAGAACTGTATTGATCGTACGCTTTGGGAAGATAATCAGTTCGATGTTTTCTTACTAGGTGATTCTAAACATTCAGAAGTATGATGAACAATTAAAAGCGGCGCTTATTAAGAGTGCCGCTTGAAACATTATGTTTACGAAACTATTACTATTTTCTAAATTAGGTGATTAGATGAAGGAAAACATCTTAGGAGTAGATGTTTGCGACCAAACGTATGATCAGCTTGCGTCCCATTTATTAAGTGATATTGAGAACAAGCGTAAGTCGTTTATCGTAGCCATTAATCCAGAAAAGATTATGAAGGCGCAGGAAGATGAATCTCTTAGGAACCTGCTAAATGCTGCTACATACCAAATTCCAGACGGCGTTGGTGTACTTATTGCTTCAAAGTTAAAAAAAGGCAATATTAAAGAACGAGTAACAGGAATTGATATGATGATGAAACTTTGTGAACAAGCTCATCTTCATGGGAAAAAAGTCTTCCTCTACGGAGCAAAACCCGGGATCGCAGATGAAGCGAAAGCAAAGCTTGAAGAAATGTATCCAGGAATTCACATCGTCGGTACATTGAATGGCTACGAAAAAGATGAGAAAGTCATTGAAGAAACTATCAATGGTTCTGGTGCAGAAATCATTTTTGTAGCACTAGGTAGTCCAACCCAAGAAAATTGGATTATTAATCATAAGGAGAAATTAGCTCCATATGTTTATCAAGGAGTCGGCGGCTCATTTGACGTAATTTCTGGGCGATTAAATCGTGCCCCAGCTTTCTTCCAGCGTCTTGGACTTGAATGGTTTTACCGCCTCATCAAAGAACCTTGGCGTTTTAAAAGACAGTTAATCTTACCAAAATTTTTGATCAAAGTACTCAAAGGATAGACGTGGTATAATGTCAAAACTTAAATTTGTTACACTGCTATTTTTCGTATCAACGTTTGTATTAAAGTTCTCTAGTATGCTTAGGGATGTAGCCATTACAAACTATTTTGGAAGTACTAGAATTACAGATGCATACACAGTTTCAATGGTCATTCCAAATGCTATTGTTTTATTTATGCTAACGGGAATGAAAGAAGCCTTTTTACCGAGTTATTATAAATATGATGCAAAAGGAAAAGGATTTTCTCACTTAACAAACGTTGTGAAGGGGACAACCGTTATTGCGACATTGATTGCTTTAATCGGAATGATGTTGTCACCTTTTATAGTGCCCCTCATTTATAATGATTTTCAAGGCGAAGCAAAAGATGTAGCAATTTGGACATCTGTCATTTATTTTGCTTCCATTCTTCTTGTTGGAGTCAACGCTGTTTTTGAAGGCTATTTTGACGCTCAAAGAAAATTTTCCTTCTCTGTATTTTCCCAAACTATTGTTGTCTTCTGTACAATTGGAGGAGCAATTTTCTTCCATGCACAGCTTGGTATTTATTCAGTACCACTTGGCTATTTAGTTGGGACGCTAATTTCATTTCTAATCAAACTTGTGTATTTTAAGCCAACCAATTTTATTGATTGGAAGCAAAAGTCGGATTGGAGCGAAATCAAAGCCTTCTACTATATTTTTGTTCCTGTAGGTTTAACAATTGCAGTTGGACAAGTTAACTTGCTTGTAAACTCTATTTTCTCAGCTCAGCTTGGGGACGGAGCGGCAACAAATTTAAATCTTGCTTTCAGGCTGATTAATATTCCGCAGGCTGTGTTTGGTGTAACAATTGCAACAATTATCTTTCCTATGCTTGCTCGTGCAAAGTCACAAGATGATAAGGTGCTCTTTAAAAGAGGGATTGAAAAGGGGCTTTCGCTCATGTTTTTATTCCTAGCACCAACTCTTGCAGGGATGCTTATTCTTATGCCTGAGGTTGTAAAAGTAGTCTATGAACGTGGGAAATTTACAGCTGAAGCAACTGCTGCCACGAGTCATTATGCAATATTCTACGTTGGCTCAGCACTTTTCTACAGTATTCAAGCTGTTATTGCAAAAGGGTTTTATACGTTAGAAAAAGGACATTATATGTTACGAGTGGGAATTGTCTCTATTATATGTAACGTTATTCTAAATGCTATTCTTGTTAATACTCTAGGGGCATCAGGACTTGCTCTTTCATTTTCACTTGTTGCCTTAATATATTCTGCTATTACATTTACAACTCTGTATAAATTGATAAATGGTTTCTCTCTATCTTATGTTGGAATGGAATATGGAAAAGTATTTATCGCTACATGTGCAATGTTTGGATTGCTGATGTTGATGAAGGGGACTGTAGAAACATACAGCCCAAATGAATATGTATATTTAATGGTTATGATTATTATAGGAGCTATTTCGTACTTTATTGTTCTGTTCCTAACAGGATCACGTTCAATGAAAGAACTTATGAACATTAAACAACTAAAACGAGAAGCATCTGAGGGGAGGTAAACGTTACTATATTTGTAGTAACAACCTTATTTATGTTTAAAAATAATCGACTTATTCAATTTATTAATAAAGGTGACGTTTTTTCACCTTATATCTTCTTTCCAGCGATCTTTGCTATTTACTTTTTTATGAGTTTGTTTGATTTTGGTCGCATTCAGTACTTTAAGGCCTATAACAATATTTTCCTACCGGTTATTGTTGGTCTTATTGCCTATTATATAGCTGTATTTTTAATCCAAAAGCTTGGTTGGAAATTTCCGAAATTTGGACTTTCCTTTTTGAAAGGAAAAACAATTTATTTTGTTTATCTCCTAACTCTTGTAGGATTAGTGAGCTACTTAGCTATGCTTTTTACAGGTCAAATTGGAATTACAGATGAATCTGTACGTCGTAATCTAGATCCAAAACTTAACTTCCTAAGTTCCCTATTATGGTTTGGCGGTCTTCTTATTGTCTTCTATGGTGTTGTAGGAAGCGGTGGTCGTTTATCGAAGAAACAGAAGATCTCTTACGGTGTTATTATTGCCTTAATCCTTGTGGCGTTTATCCTTATGGGATATCGTACACCAATTGCTATTATGTTTTTTACATCACTCATTGCTTTTCACTACTTAGTAAAGAGAGTAAAAACATCCTGGATTATCTTAATGGTAGCCGTTATTGGTATTTCATTTTCTCTCTTCGGACTCTTCCGTGTATTAACAGAGGATACATCGAAAGAATTTAATACACGTCAAGGTCCTCAAGTTGAAGAGGAACATCAGCAGGAAGAAGCAATCACGGAAAAGCAAGAAGCTATTCGTAAGGTAAATGAAACTCCAAAATGGGTTCGAGCTTTAACTGAAACAATGGTCACAGGCCGTATTGTTATAAGCAAAATTGAAGATTATACAGAAGATCACGGTTACCTGAATGGAGAACTTCATAAAAGTATTCTTGGTACAGTGCTTCCAGGTGAGCAAAAATCACCGCGTATGATTGTAACAGAAGCAGCTAACGATTATGCAGTAAAACAGGTTGGAGAGTATGTTACAAGACCTGGAAGAACAACAACGCCAACTGTTATTGGTCAGTTTTATATGGACGGAGGATACGTTGGAATTGTTATTGGAATGGGTATCTTCGGTATTATTCTATCTCTTCTTTACAACAGAATGAGACAAACAACAACAAAGTCATATCAAACAATTGCGTATGGTTTTGTTACAACGATTTTTATGATTTCCATTCATACAGGATTGCTTGATCTGATTTTCCTACTTATGATTGGTTTTGCCGTTATTGCAACATCTATTGAGCAAGATAAGCGCAGAGATGGGCAGTTTAATCGACTATCATAAATTTCCTAAAAACCTTCATAAAAGTAGAAAAAACAAATTGTCGATTTGTTGTATAGATGATAAAATAGAGGCGTAGATAAATATTTCCTTCTTTTGAAATAATAACCTCGGTTGGTAGCCCAGTGAGAAAAGACGCTGTATATATAGCGTCTTTTCTTATATGTAAAAACGAGTGTACTATAGGTTAAAAGTCATGCATAATAAAGAAAAACCTACTTCAGATGAAGTAGGTTTTTCTTTATTACGAATTTGTTTGTTCATTAACCTTTTCCATTACTCTATAAATCATCATGATTCCTTGTGCACGTGTCGCATATTTAGTGGGACCAAATTCTGTTTCAGAGAAACCATTAATAACGCCAGCTGCAGAAGATTTAGAAATAGCTTCATAAAACTCTGAAGAGGTGTTCACATCTTTAAATGCTTTTTCTTGTCCGCTATATTGGTTATAGTCTAAAAGCTGCTCTGTTGCACGATAGACCATAGCTGCAATATGTTCACGTTTAATTTTCTCATAAGGCATGAATTTCCCATTGCTTCCTTTTACAATCCCTAAACTTGCTGCTGTTTCAAGATATACATAATCTTTATCATTAGGATTTACGTCTGTAAATGTTGGAGCATCTCCGTCTTTCTCAAGGCCAAGAGCTTGAACAAGAATCTTTACAAATTGATATCTTGTGATATTGTCGTAAGGTTTTACATAAACTTTTCCCTCAATATCGTATCCATCAATAACGTCGTTCTTTAAGAAAAACTGTACAGCTTCATATGCTTCATTGTTTTTAGAAACGTCTGCAGGGAATGGATTTGGATCTTTATTTGGAAGAGTAATAGAACCTTCATTTTCAACTGGTGGCTTCATTTTAGAAGCAAAGTTCTGCATTTCTTCATAAATTGAAAGAATATCATTCCCGTAGTTCCCTCTTGGTTGCATTGCCCATCGACCTTGCAAATCTGGCCAAGTTGGAGCAATTCCTTTTGTCACATATTTGTATCGTGGATCAACAAGTGGAGTGTTTAGAGGTTCTTTAGAAGCATATGCTTTTAGATGTTGAATTTGTGCGTAAACACCAGTAGCAGGAGTATCAAAGTAATGTCCCTTTACACCACCGCCAGTTGTCCCAATTCCAGCATAATTATTTTGTTCTGGAACAACGTCACCGCCATATTTAAAATACCCAGTTTCTTTTAGAGCTTGTACAAAAGCTACATCTCCTCGTACCCCTTCATTTTTTCCAGCAATAAGAAAGAGTTGAGCAAGTTCCTCTACCGTAATGCCATGAAGACGAATATTGCTTGGGTTTTTACTATGTACGAATGCTGCCATTTGTGAAGCTGTTAACACTGAATCGCCCATAATGTTTTTGTTTATATCGCTACTAGCTTCTGCGCGTTGTGTAGAGAAGGGAGAAACAAGCACAAAAACAGCAAATGAAATCGTCAAACACAAAGATAAACGTTTCAAACCAAAAGCTCCTTTCTGTACGATTAATAGATTTAATTTGTTATAAATTAAAAGATATTAAGAACTATAAGAATATTAATCCTTATGAGTCTAAAGCTTCATAACGAGTTATATATTACCACATAGAGGTTATATTGTCCTATTACATTAGTATTTGTAACAAAAATGAAAAGTTTTTTACGAGAAATGTAGAAAGAAAAAACGATCAAAAGAACTAGCATTTATGCTAAACTTTTGATCGTTTTTATCTTACTTATTATTGATTTGGATATGCTCTCCATCGACTGAAATCAGCATTTTCTTTTTGAATTAAGCTTGCTGGAAAAATAAATGTCCACGGTTTTGTTGTATATGCCTTAATTAGTAGATCTTTTGTTTGGAAAACGCCTTCTGCTACTTGCTCTCCCATGGCATCTTCTACAATGAGAGGAATCTGTTCAAATGTTACATCTTGATCTGTTCCATTTCTTAGTAGAAGGGAAATATGTAGATTTCCGTTCTTGGCCTGATCTGCTTGTAGACTTTGAAAATTTACTTCTCCATCTTTAGGAGGAGTCATCTCTTTTTCAACAAGATTCTTGAGGCTCTCTTTTTCATTTTCTGATAAATTGTTTTCCCAAGTCTCATCTAAATCTAACTTATGAGGGGGAGCTACTTGGAAAGCCAATGTCCAATTTTCCTTTGGAAGATCTTTTGTTTTTAAGCTTTCTTTTTCAAAAGTAAACTGCCAAGGTCTGCTTGAAGCAGGAGGAATTTCGCCAAGCTCTTTAAAGTTAAAAGATTTTTTAGCAATAATATTTTTCTCACTATCCATTAACACAAGTTTCATAACATCTAGCGTTAACGGGGTTGACAAGCTTGTGCGGACAAGAGCTGTTACAACAGCATTTCCATTTTCATCTTTTGTGAGATTTGCACCTGATAAAGAAACTTGATTAGGTTTCAGTGGTGCACAGTTATTATTCAAAAACTGATAAACATAGCGATCCTCTTCTGTTGCTTCCCAATCAGGATGTAGTGAAAGTTTAGGGGAGATGCTAGCCTCTTGATCTTCCCTTGTTACTCTTTCTTCTGATTCAATTGTACTATCAAGACCTTGTTTCTTAATATTCTGTTCTCCACGTTTAAAAAAGCGAAACAAATTTCTCATCCTTTCAATATAAAAGGGTGTCACTCAAAAATGAATGGAGCACCCTTATCTTTATATTATTTCTCTGCTCTTAATGAAGCTGTTGCCTGACAAAGTGCTTCTGCCATATAGTATTCAAGCTCTTGGTATGAAGTCGAGAAGAGCTCAAGACCTTCACGCTGATATTGACGCATAGGGTCTTCTTGACTATAGCTTCGCATACCAATTCCTTCTTTTAAACGCTCCATATTTTCAATATGTTTAATCCACTCTCGATCAGCAATTTGCAGCACGGCAGTTCTTAGGAAACCATCTAATGGTTTTTCCTCTTCAATGACTTCTTTAATTAAGTCCAAATAGTTTTGGAGAGCTTCTTCTACTTGCTCTTGAACATCCTGAATTTCTGCAATCCCTTTAATATCTAATGAAATACTTTCCCCAATTACCTTAGTTAAATCAATTGTTAGGGAATTAAGATCCCAGTCTTCTGGAAGAACTTCAGGTGAGCAGTATCCCTCTACATAATAATGAACAGTTGAGGAAATCATAGGTGTTAAAAGGGTAAGAATGCTTTCATCTGTTAAAATTCGATTTCTTAATTCATAAATAACGCTGCGCTGCTCATTAATAACGTTATCAAGTTTTAAATTATACTCTCTAATTCCATAATTGCTTCCTTCACAAATACGCTGAACTTTATCGACAAAATCAGCAATTTTCTTTGATTGAATAAGACCTGTGCTATCTTTATGAAGATTTTTACGCAGTTTAGTTACTTCTTCATGAGCAAAGCGTACAAACATATCATCTTCAAGAGAAATGAAAAACTGTGATCTTCCTTTATCACCTTGACGTCCAGCTCGTCCTTTCAACTGATTATCAATCCGTCTCGATTCATGTCGTTCTGTTCCAAGAACAAACAATCCCCCAAGGTCCTCAACACCATCTTCAAGCTTAATATCTGTTCCGCGTCCTGCCATATTTGTGGCAATTGTAATCTGACCTTTTGTGCCTGCTTTGGAGATAAGTTCAACTTCTTGTTCAATGCTCTTAGCGTTTAAAAGTTGAAAAGAGAGACCCGCATCTTGTAGAGATTGGGCAATTGTTTCAGATTGACGAATAGAAGTTGTGCCAATTAAAATAGGCTGTCCTGTTTGATGTACACGGATAATTTCTTTTGTTACTGCTTTATATTTTTCGTCCACTGTTTCATAAATTTGATCACTTTCATCAATTCTTAGAATTGGACGATTCGTTGGGATTTGAATTACGTCCATTGCATACACTTGTTGAAACTCTTTTTCTTCCGTTTTAGCTGTTCCTGTCATTCCACTAAGGGTTGGATACAAACGGAAGTAATTTTGGATTGTAATAGAAGCTTGTGTTTTATTTTCTTCTGTAATTGTTACGGATTCCTTAGCTTCAAGAGCTTGATGAAGACCATTGCTTAATGTACGGCCTTCCATTGTGCGTCCTGTAAATGCATCGACAAGAACAATTTCATCATCTTTTACAATATAATCTACGTCTTTATGAAACATAACAAGGGCTCTAAGGGCCTGAATCATATAGTGATATAGAGTTTGATGTTCTACATCGTATAAATTATCAATTCCAAAGCCTTTTTCAATCTTCTCAATCCCTTGTTCTGTAAATCCTGTTGCTTTCGTTTCTTCATCAAAGTGATAATCTTCATCTTTCATAAAGCCTTTCACAATTTGAACACAAAGCTGATGAAGATTATCACTTACGCCAGATTTGCCAGCAATGATGAGGGGGGTTTTTGCTTCATCAATCAAAACACTATCAATTTCATCAATGATAGCAAAATGGTATGGTCGCTGAACACGCTGAGCCAGGTCAATAACTGTATTATCACGAAGGTGATCAAAGCCAAATTCTGTTCCGACTCCATAAGTAATGTCAGCATTATAAGCTTCTTTCTTTTTTTCATAATCTATGCCAGCTATGTTAAGTCCAATTGTCAAACCAAGAAAGGCGTGAACTGGCCCAACAAGTTCACAGTCACGTTTTGCGAGATAGTCGTTCACTGTAATAACATGGACACCTTTTCCTTCAAGAGCTCGTAAATAACTTGGGAGAGAAGCGACAAGTGTCTTTCCTTCTCCTGTTGGCATCTCAGCAATATTTCCTTCTGTCAGAACAAGCCCACCAATCATCTGTACATCGTAATGACGCATACCAAGCACCCGTCTCGATGCTTCTCGAACGGTTGCAAATGCTTCTGCTTGGATATCAAATACCGTTTTCCCTTCGGCTAAGGCTTCTTTAAATTGAACTGTTTTATGTTTTAACTCTTGATCTGACAACTGTGTAAATTGTTCTTCAAGACTGTTAATTTCTTCTATAATTTTAAAGTACTTTTTTAACCCTTTTTCTTGCTTATCGCCCATTGCTTTCTTGATGTATGATAACACCATGCGACAACTCTCCTAGCATATTAGACTTTCTACAAAACTAGTATAGCACTCTTTATTTACTGCTTCACCGTTATATGGTAAAGATTATATATAATTTCCTGCTTAGAAATTTATATAAAAAAGGTGAGAGGAATTCCTCACCTTTTCAATTAGAAGTTGCAAAGATATTTTTAAAATCTTCCATATCCATATTTGGATAAACCCCTTTACGATCTAGAATTAATGGATTATCTCCTGGAAAGACTCTTCCTTCCTGCGTTGTGAAGGCTAATTTAAATCCGGCATCCCTTACAGCTCTTATACCAGTTTCATTTAGGTTTCCATAAGGATAGGCAAAGTAAGAAGAGGGAGTAGGAAGTTCCTTTCTATTTAATTTTAGATCTGCCACAACTTCATCATATGGAAGCTGTGTTAATAATCCACTTGTATGAGCATCTTTGCGATTATGTAAAGCATGAGTATGGGCTCCAAAGGAAAAGACATCTTTCATTTTCTCCATATCCTGCATACTTAAAGCTTGTGTAGTAAGCTGATCAGGAACAAAAGGCTGACTTTGATCAGGTGTACGGGATGTAATAATGAAATTTTCAGCCTTAAAACTATATTTTTTAAGGATAGGATAAGCATATTGACGAGTCGAGACAAATCCATCATCAAATGTAATTACAAATGATTTATCGGGTAATGCCTTTTTCTTTTCAACATATTTTTGTAAATCTTCAAGGGAAATAGTGTGATAACCGTTATCACGGAGCCATTTCATCTGGCTTTCGAAAAACTCCGGGGTAATCGTTACAAATGTATCTTTGAATTTATGGTTTTCTTCTTCTCTAAAAAGATTGTGATACATTAAGACTGGAATGCCGTTATCAATCTGCAAATCTTCTTTTTGCACGTATCCTACAAGTCCTCCTAGATTCACCTTTGACCAATTCTCATTTTGATTTATCACTTCTATTTGGATGTGTGCATCAAACTGGCCTATTTTTTTGGAGCTTGTGGAAATAGAGCTATAAATAGGGGTTTTTTCCTCTGTTAAAATAGCATCTCCATGAAAAGTAGAAGAAACCTGTTCAGGACGAGGTGCCCCAGTTTCCTCTATTTTAGTCTCTTTTTTAGACACATATCCAAATGAATTGCCAATAGGAATTCTCCACCAATCTGTATTAAACGAAACATAATTGATGTAAGCATTTCCTTTCACTAGATAGCCTTTAACTTTAGTGCCTTTGTTATGTAAGGCTTTTTCATAAATGGCTACTGATTCCTTTTGGACAACTAGAGCTTGATATGCATCTGCTCTAGTGATAGTTTTTTGAAATGAGGCATAAATCCCAAACGCAGTAACGAATACGAATAAAAACAATAATGAATACAGTAATTTCCTTTTATTCATGCTAAAACTCCTAATTATAATTTCCACAACCAAGTATATTAGAATATTTAGGTAATTACAATAGAAGATAATAATCTATAAATAGAAATGTAAAGGTGAAAAGAGAAGGGGTAATTGTCATTACATTGAAAAAACAGTAGTTTTAAAGGTATAAACTCTTATGTAAAAACCAATAAGTAGAATTTTTAGAGATCGAGAGAAAGAAAAGGACAATTAACCTATGAAAAAATGATTATTAATTAGAAAATTAAGTTAAAAAAGGTGTTATACTCATCAATGTCTAATCTTTTGAAAGGAATGACATGATGTGAAGAAAAAGATAACAGTAGTCGTAGCTTTAGTCGTTCTAATTGCTGCAGCAGTTTCGTCCTTATTTATTATAAGTTTTACTAAAAAGGCAGATATGATCCCTGTTTTAACATATCACCGCTTATTGTTAGAAGGTGAAAACAAACTTTATAAAAACCAACCAGATGTTCTATCAGTGGAAGCATTTGAGAAACAGATGAAATGGCTTCATGACAACGGTTACCATACAATGACAATCCATGAGCTAGATCAATTTCTAAATGAAAAAAAAGAGTTTCCAGCTAAAACTGTCATGATTCAGTTTGATGATGGACGTAGGGATGTGAAACATTACGCATATTCTATTTTAAAAAAGTATGACTTACATGCTATTGAAAATATTATTACAAGTCGTACAAATCGAAATGATGGTCCGTGGGATCCAGATAAGCATCAGTTTATGAAAATGAATGACATTAAAGATACTCTAGGTGTATTTGAGTTAGGAGCACATACAGACAATTTACATAACTTAGGTGAAGATGGAAAAGGGGACATGCTTAAGAAATCGGATGAAGAAATTCTAAAGGACTTAAAGTTAAACAGAAATCTTCTTAATCAAACAGAACTATTTGTTTACCCATTTGGTCATTATACTTCACACACAGCTGATCTTATAAAAGAAGCTGGTTTTAAGTATGCTTTTACAACAAAAACAGGATATGTCAGCCAAAATGATGATCCATACCAATTGGCAAGACAAGGAATTGGACCTAAAGTAACAATAAAGGATTTTGAAAATATTTCAGAAGTAAATTCCTTTAAAAACAAAGCAAAGCGTTTTGTAAAACATATAACGAATTGATAGATAAAAAGCAGGTGAAGGATTTCTCATCTGCTTTATTATTTTAATTCTATTAAAATAATAAAAAAATTATTAAGAAAATTCTATTATTTTTGTAACCTATTTGATTTTGAATCGTCTAACTATACTGATGAAAATTTTTCTTAATTTGAAAGGGGATTTTATATGAAGAAAGGGCTTCGTACTCTAACTGCACTAGTATTAGGATTAACCCTGTTAGTACCCTCCTTTGCCTCAGCTGCAGTAGAGAGTAATGCATCACAGGTAAAAGAGAAGAAAAGCAAAGTAATGGAGAAGTTTAATTTGTCTCAAAGTGAAAAGAGCAAAAAACTTTATCAACAGAAAAAAGCAGAAAAGGAGAACCTAAGTAATAATACCATCATTATAAAGTACAGCAAAAAACTTTCTTCTTCAGTACATAAGAAGCTAGGTGGAAAGGTTATCCGTTCATATCCGGAATTTCAATATGAAGTAGTTAGAATAGGTAAAGGTCAAAAGATTGAGACAGCTATTTCAAAATATGAGAAAGTAGATGGCGTTAAGAGTGCATCACCAAGTGTGAAACTTAAAACATTTGCAACAGAAAGTAATGCAAAAATAAGTGATCCAAAAGCAAGCAGCATGTATCATTTAAAAACATTAAAAGTCGATGAAGCCCTGAAAAAAGCAGGCAAAAATAAAGTAAATGTGGCTGTTATTGATACAGGCATAGATACAAATCATGAGGAGTTAAAAGGAAATTTGCTTGCTCCTTATAGCGTAACAGATCCAGCAAACCCTGGATATGCAGGAGACCATGGGACACATGTTGCAGGTATTATTGCAGGTAAGAAAGGGAATGGAGTTGGTGGATATGGGGTTAATCCAAACGCCAATATTATGCCTGTAAATATCTTTGATCAAAATGGTAGCTTTGACTATGTACTTGCTGATGGCATTATGCACGCAGTTGACAATGGGGCTGACGTTATTAATATGAGTCTTGGAGCCTCATTTGAAATTCCGCTTGTTGAAGAAGCTATTAAAAAAGCTGTAGATAATGGTGTCGTTGTAGTAGCTGCAGCAGGAAATGATGGAGATATGGTCTATAACTATCCAGGTTCATATGATGGAGTGATTACTGTTGGAGCAACAAATGATCAAAATAAAAAGGCTTACTTTACAACATATGGTCCAAACATTGATGTTGTAGCACCAGGTGAAGATATTTATAGTACTGTTTATACGCCAGAATCAGGATCATCCTTTGTTAAAATGAGTGGAACATCAATGGCCTCACCGGCAGTAGCAGGAGTAGCTTCCCTTATTAAATCAAAGTATCCTGACTTGAACTCCTATCAAGTAGAATATATTTTAGAACAAACAGCTCAGGATTTAGGGAATAAAGGGTTTGATATGGATTATGGATATGGACTTGTTGATCCATCTAAGGCACTTGATTTTGATATAAATAAGCTTCCTTCATTTAAGAAGCTAACAATGGATGAGATTGTGAAAAAAGCAACTGCTGTTAAGGTTGGAAAAGGAACCGTTAAGAAGACAGGCTCATTAATTAAACCAGCTCAGCAAGATTGGTATAAAGTCAATGTAGAAAAAGGTGAATTTCTACAAACCGTTCTAGATGCTTCTAAAAACTATGACTATAAGCTAGAACTTAAATTTAGAGGTGAAGATGGAACAGAACAAGAGGTAGATGTAGATAGTGTGACCCAAGGAAAAACAGAAGGTTACCTTTATAAAGCAGAACAAAAGGGAGAACTGTTAATCGGTGTTAAAGACCGAAATGAAAATTACAGTACATCAGGAGCTTCAACATATACACTTCAGTTAACTAAAGGAACGAATATTAATGATAGTAAAGCATCAAAAGAGAAACCAGCTAAAATTAAAAGCTTTCCTTATAGCAGTAAAAAATCAGAAGGAGATTTAACTCTTATTAATAGTGAAGAAGGAGCAGATAGTGATTATTTCCGTATGTCCTTTAAAGAGGGCAAAAAAGTGAATCTAGATCTTTCAGCACTCCCAGGAGTGGATACAGAAATAAAAGTATACGATGAAGCAGCTTTTAAAGAAGAGCCTCCAGCAGATCTTCCTGAAGGAGAAGAATGGCCAATTGCAGAATATGCGGCAAATAATAATGGAATGAGTGAAGGGGAAGGACTTGCTTTTGAAGCATTACCAGATACCTCTTATATTATAGAAGTTACATCAAGTCCTGTAAGTTCGTCACAAATGTTAGATATGATGATGGCGTTAATGATGGGAGGCTCTTCTGACGAAGAAATACAAGAAGTTCTTGGTTCTCTAATTCCTTATGACTTGAAAGCAAATGTAAAAGATCTACCAGAAGATGAAGATAGTCTACCACTTGCTATCCCCACTCCTGTAGAAGAGCCTGAAGAGGAAGAAAGCTTACCAGAACCAACAACATATAAGGAAAAATATGATGCTCTTACTGATTTACTAACAGGCGAGTATATGGAATTTGATGAAGAGACAACAGAAGCTATTCTTAAAGATGCTAGAAATTATGAAATAGGTTCCGTTGGGACAGGCTATTTCCAACAGCTAGAAGATGAAGATTGGTTTAAAGTAAAAGTAAAGGAAGATGGTTTCTATAAACTATCAACTAATGGAACAAATACACTTAAACCTATGATTGGTTTATTCCAGTATGATAAAGAATCAGGCATGCTAAACCAACTAAGTGGCTCAGGAGACCCTTTAATGGACTTGTTAACAGGGGGGAGTGAAGGAACCTCTGAAACAACAATCATGCTTCAAAAGGGTCAAGAGTACTACATTCATCTTCAAAATGGTACACCACTATCACTGGATAAATATGAATTAACATCGGTAAAAGTAAAAGATGCTCCAGTTGATCAAAATGAAGCAAACGATGAGCCAATTGAAGCAACTGTTTTAAAACCGGATCAACCTGTAAAAGGAAACTTTGCTCCATTAGGTGACATTGATACATTCTATTACAAGCATCGCAAAGAAGATGGATTGTATGGGTTCTATGCAAATCCGCTACCTGTTAGTGAAAACCAAAAGAAAGGCCTCCCGCTTGAAATGGGATTGCCACTTGATCTTATGATCACCATCGTAGAAGATACAAATGGAAATATGGAAATAGATAACAATGAAGCCTCTAAAGTTATCCTCTTTGACAAAACTGATGGAGGAATTGAATCAGGATCGTTCAAAGCGAAAAAAGGAACAGGATACTTCATTGTTGCCGAAAACTACGGTGGCTCAAACATTGGTGGGTACGAGATGTTGCTAAACACGTTAACAAAGAAAGATGAGGATGAGGGTTCAACTGTTAAAAATAATGTACCTTCAAAATCAATCTCTCTTAAAGCAAAAGGCAAGAATGCATGGGAAGCAGCAGGATACTTAAATGCTGGAATTGATTTTGGTGATCGAGATTTCTATGCTCTTAACGTTTCGGAAAAGGGCACATACAAGCTAAATATGGATGCCCCAAAAGAGATTGACGGTGTAATTAATGTTTATAATGAAAAAGGTACACTCGTAAAACAGTTAAACAACTATTATATTGGTGATAATGAAGTTGGATTCGCAGATCTTAGCAAAGGAAAATATTTTGTGGAAATTAAGGATAAGCAAATGCGTTCTAGTGCCAAGCCTTACAAATTAACAATTGCAAAACAATAGATAAGAATGATGTAAGCTAGCTTTCTAGTATATAAGAAAGCTAGCTTTTTGTTTTTCTGTGGTCTAGAATAATAAGGTAATAGTAGAATATTAATCTAAAAAAGGACTAATATGTAAGGGGGAGTAAATGATGAAAAAACTGCTGTTACCTATGTTTTTTGTTGTCAGTTTGTTTTTTATTATCCACCCTTTAAATACTTCTGCACAAGTTGTGGATGAAACAAAACTAAAAACAGCTCAGTTTGATTATGAAGATTATTATCAAAATAAAGTAATGACGTACAGGGGAGATTCTGGTGTTACTTTTATAAGCTATAGTACAAAATGGAATACGATAGAAAAACTAAAAGCGCTTGAAACAGAATTGCTTAAAAATAAGCATGGGGAAGAACTCAAGCTTTTATCAACCATTAATATTTTTTCAGACTACCCAGCTGGACAAGATGTTCTTGGACAATATTTTGCTGAATATACGTATGGAAGTAAATCAGTCTCGCTTTCCCCACATCGAAAAATTCATCTTTATGGAGGCGATAAATATTCAACAGTAGAAAGTATTGCTTCAACTATGGCCCATGAGTATGGACATCATTTTACGTTTTATCATCTTTTTAAAAAAGAACATTTAGTTCCTAGCAAATGGAAAGACTCTCAATATGCACAAATTCGTCATATGACACAGTACAAGCCATTCAATCAAAACCCTGTTCCATACAAATGGGATTTATCAGAGATATTAGCTGAAGACTATGTTGAGTTATTTGGTTCCAGCAAAGCCATTGCTACCCATATGCCACTGAATAGTGAAATTCAGTCACCGTTTGAAAACAAGAGCATCCAACAATATTGGACAGACGCTATACAAGAAAAAGGATATAAGCGAGAAGAAGCTATCCCGCTTTATTTTACAGATTATAAATCCTCCAATTTACTTAGCTTACAATTAACCGCTTTAAAACTTGGAACACATGACACTTATCTAATGGCCCAAGATGATAAAGATAAATATTTACCAATCCTTTTAGATACTTTTAAAGGTGTGATGCAAGTACGTAAATGGTATGAAGGTGAGAAGCTTGGAAGTAAATCAAGCTGGCTTTTCTCAAGAGACCAAAATAGCGGCATAGTATTCAAACTTATTCAGCATAGTGAAAATGGTTTTAATAGGGGATCAGAGCGGTTAAAGATCAATCTTCAAAATATAGAGGAGAGTAAAACAAGCAATGCTAAGCTTATCGAACACTTAAATCTAACTAAAGAGGAAATAGAAGAGAAAATGCTCCAAGAGGGAATAAGACAGGGCGTTCCCTACGAATTGATTACAGCAGTTGCAGCACAAAGCTCCAATTATGAACAGTTTCAAAATGAGCAGCCTAAAATAGATGAGAACGGTAGAATAGGCATTATGGGAGTAAAACTAACAGCTGAACAGGCTACAGCTCAGAATATTGATTTCGAATCCTTAAAATATAGCCCACTTTACAATATTGAAGTTGGAGTAAGATTATTAAAAGAGCAGTTTGATGATAATACGCTGCCCTCTATGAAGAACAAAAATCAGAAAATGTTAGAACATTGGTATTTTGCCCTTATAGCATACAGGGGTTTTACAGAAGATACAAATCCGCAAAAAAAAGATAGCTTTCAGCATTCTGTATACAAATATATTGAGGATATAGTAGATAGAGATCTAAAAGAACTCTTATATGTAGAAGCTAGCCAAGATAATGGGGTAGTTAAGTTAACAAAGAAAGTTTATCCTTTAGAAGAGGCAACAGAAGCAACAAGTTTATATACAAATAATCAAAAAGGCTATGTTTATACTGATACAGGGGTTTTATATAATCAACCAGGGGGAAAAGGGCTTACAAGTCTCCTGAAATATACTCCAGTTTTAATTAGGGAAAATGCTCTGCTGAAAGATGGTCATCTTTTTTATAAAGTTAATACATTTAACGGGCAGAACGGATATATACGAGCAGAACATATCAAAGGTGGAGATGTAACAATATTCAGTGATATTGTTCAAAATGAAGTTGTTTCAGCAGTAGCCTATCTGCAACTAAGAAGAGTTATTGAAGGTTATGGAGATGGAACATTTCATCCATATCAACCATTAAGCCGTGAACATGCAGCAAAGATGCTTGTTCAGGAACTGCAGTTAACGAAAAATCCTACATATAAACTGAAGGCAACTGATGTTAATAAAGATAATCTCTATTACACACAACTTGCTATTTTAGAACAATATGACATCATGGGGCGGGGAGGAAAACTTCGTCCGAAAGAACCATTAACAAGAGAACAAATGGCAGCTGTTCTAGCGAGAGCTTACAGCAAAGTATATAAGAAAGCAGAACAAGAGAGAGTTTTTAAAGATGTAAAAAGAACTTCTTGGAGTTATAACGATATTAATATATTAGCAGAGAACAAAATTACAATATTAAACGAGTATTATCGCCCTTATGAAAATGTAACAAGAGGTCAATTTGCTCTTTTTCTCCAGAGATCTGCAGCATTGAAATAAAAAAGAGCTCCCTTTCTTTTAGAGAAAGGGAGCTCTTTTCTTTACATATTATTATCGGCTTACAGCACGATTTACGAATGCTGCCATTTGAGCACGTGTAACAGGCTCATTCGGTTTAAATGTTCCATCATCATATCCCGTTGTAATACCCGCAGCAGCAAGAGCGGAAATATCTGCAGCAGCCCAATTGTCTTTAGGCACGTCTTTAAATGTATAAGAAGAGTTAGCTTTTAAATCAAAAGCATCTGTTAATACAGCTGCCATTTGAGCACGTGTTAAAGCTTTGTCAGGCATGAAGTAACCGTTGTTCCCTTCAAAAATTCCAGCAGATTTTACTGCATTTACAGCTCCAACAGACCAAGCTGATGATGTTACATCTTTAAAAGGCTGTTTGCGGTTTGTCATTTTTAAGTCAAGTGTATTAGCAAGAATTGTTGCTGTTTGTGCACGAGAAATACTTTCGTTCGGACGGTAGTAGTTATTTGAATACCCTATTACAATGTCTTTATTTGCTAGTGCATTTACATCTTTAGCTACCCAGCTGTTTTGAGTATCGCGGAAGTTGCCTTTTGCGTTTCCAGTTGAGAAAATACGTTTTGCTCCAACATAGCGAGAACCCCAATAGTATGGATCGTTAACTTTTGCAATACTTACACCTTTTGAGCTTGCAGCGTTGATAAATTCATTATTTCCAACGTAGATTCCAACATGTGAAACCCCTCTGCCAGATGTGTTGAAGAAAACAAGATCGCCAACACGTAGATTGCTTTTTGAAACAGCTGTACCTTGTCCATACATTTGAGCAGCTGTTCTAGGAAGGGAAATACCCACTTCACTGTACACTTGGCGTACATACCCAGAGCAATCAAATCCAGAAGCCGTTGTTCCCCCATAACGATAAGGAACACCCATATACTTATAAGCAGCAGGCAATAACTTATCATAGTTTGTGAGATTAGCCGCTTTGGCTGATGAAGATGGTTCTAGCAGTAGACTCGATAATAGTAACGCAAAGCATGAAATCAACGTCAGTGTGACTCGTCTAATCATATGTATCCTCCAAATTATCCTAAATTTTCTATGTTAAAATTTCATTATTCTACCTTTTTCAACAGATGATAACAGTTTATCATAGAAAAACAGGCTTCTATTTTACAGTTATGTAACAAAAGAACTACAGTTTGTTATAATGAAGTTGGTAATTTTACAATAGTGGAAGAAAGATAGGGAAAAAGAAATGTATTAGTAATGTAAAAATTTTGAATAATTAGAATAATAAATTCTGTTTTTCCTATTTAGACCTCTTATATTACAATATTGTTACAGTATGATTTAGGTATTTAGAAATTCCAAACTAATTTATAAAATCTTAAAAAAAGTTAATATTTTCTTTATGATTATTTTTTATTGTTTGAATTTGGGTCTTTATTCTCTATTAGAAATAGTTTGAAACAGGAGATAAAGACCTAAAAAAATACAAAGTTATGTAAAAACTATTGAAACTTATAGGAAATATTGTAGAATTATAGGTGGGGTTTTCCCTAATATAGTTATTTTAGTTAATTTTCATAGATTATCCATATAAATCTCTATTTTTTACATTAATTAAAAATATTGACATAAAATCTATGAAAACCTATACTAATATCTGTAATTGTTTAGTAACTAATGTTAAGAGATATACATATATAACAAACTCTTGATATTAGTCTTATTTTACTAGAACACAATTTTAAGGAGGAAATAACTCAATGGCTTACCAACCAAAATCTTATCGTAAATTCCTAGTAGGTACTGTTTCTGCTGCTGTAGTAGCAAGCGCAATCGTTCCTGCTGCAAGTGCTGCATCTTTCTCTGATGTAACAAAGGAAACAGTTAAAGATCACTACCAAAACATTGCAACTGCATCTGAAAAAGGATACATCAAAGGCTATGGCGATGGAACTTTCAAACCTTACAACACAATCACTCGTGGACAAGTTGTTAAAATCCTTGCTCGTACACTAGGAGACGATGTAGACACTTCTAAAACTGAGAACTTCTCAGATGTACCAAGCAACTATTCTGATAAAGAGCTAGTAGAAGCTTCTTTAAAAGTACGTGCAGCTGGCGTTTTCACTGGTAACGGTGGAAAACTTCTTCCCGATCAAAACATTACACGTCAACAAATGGCAAAAGTACTTGTTAATGGCTTAGGCTTAGAAGCTCTTGTTGATAGCGATGATACTTCTAAAGTAAAAGACCTTGACAAAGCATACAGCGAGTATCGTGAAGATATCCAAACTCTTTCTAAATTAGGTGTAACTGATGTTGAAACATTCAACCCAGAAACAAACCTAACTCGTGCTCAATTTGCTTCATTCATCGTTCGTGCTTACGAAGTTAAAGAATCAAGAACTGCTAAACCAAGCGTTCAAGATGTAACAGCAGTTAACGGAAAAGTAACTGTTGAGTTCAACAAAGCGCCTGAAACAGCCCCAACTGCTAACGATTTCACAATCACTAAATCTGTAAACGGTGGTACAGCAACTTCTGTAGCTCCAACAGATTTCAAATATGATGCTAGCTCTAAAACAGCTACGTTTGGCGTAGAAAAAGTAGAAGCAGCCACTGCTAAGCAAACTGTTTCTTATTCTGTAGCTTACAAAGAAACTGATGCTAAATCTGGAAGCTTCACTGTTGACGCTCTTCCAGCAGCTTCTATTCTTTCTGTAGGTGCGGCAGGAAACCAAGCAACAGTAATTTTTAACAGCCCTGTTGATACTGCAACAGCTCAAAACGTTATTAATTACACTTATGACAACGATCGTAACAGCACTACAAATGTACCTGTTCATCCAACAAGTGCATCTGTAAACACTGAAGCAGTAGGTCCTTATGCAGCTGGTCAAGTTGTAACATTAACTTTTAACAACGGTGCTCTATCAACTGAAGATAAAGGTTCTCTAAACATCCAGAATGTTAAATCTGACAAAGGAATTGTTATCGCTTCTAAAACAGTTAACGTAACTCCTGTAGCTGATGGTGCAAAACCAGAAGCAAGTGCTACACTTACTAACGGTGCTCAAACTTCTACAAAAGTATCAGCTAATGCAGGAACTACTGTAAAATTAAATGTTAAAGCAAAAGATGATGCTAGCAATATCGTTGCAGCTCGTTACCGTATCCAAAATCCAGATAACACGTTCACAAGCTGGACAAACCTAGAAGCAGAAGATGGTGCTTTTGATGAAACTTCAGAAACAGCTGTAGGTTCAATCAATACTACTGGTTTTGCTGGTGGAGATTACAAAGTATACATTCAAACTGTAGATGCAGCTGGAAAAGTTAGTGATTCTGAAGTAGCAGCTACTCTAGAAATCACTAAGAAAGATATTACAGCTCCAGTAACTGTAAACAGTGAAGCAACTTACAAATCTGCAACTCGCACTGTAGAAGTTAAAGGTTCAGTAACAGATGCAGATAGCGATGTTAAGAACGTACAATATCGCGTATCTACTTACAATGCATCAACAAATGCTTATACAACTTCTACTGAGTGGACAAACGCAACAGCAACAGATGGTTCATTCAACGAAAAACAAGAAGATTACAAATTTGCAACACCACAACTTAATGCATCGACAACTTACCTAATTGAAGTAAGAAGCGAAGATGCAGCTGGTAACACTAGCAAAGCTCAAAACGTTACTGTAAGTGGTGTAGAAACAGCTGGCGGTAATGCAAAAGAAGGAACTTTCAAGACTCCAGCAAACTCTGGCGACACAACGATCCCAGGTGAAAGCACACCAAAATCCAACGTTGGAGAAGTTACAAACAAGAAAGACGTTAAGATTACAGGTGTAGCTAATGACAATGTTGAAGTAGCTAGCATTGAGTACGCAGTATACCGTGATGCAGACAAAGACGGAAGCTATGAAACTCAAGTTCAAGCTTACGGAAAAACGGGTGTTACAATTAATGACGGAAGCATCAACTCAGATTCAGAAGCTTACACAATCAACTACGATTTACCATCAGTTGACGGTAAATACCGCATCCTAGTTCGTACAACTGATACTTCTGGTAATGAAAGAGTTGAAAATGTAGATACAGTTCTTGATACAGTATCACCTACTGTAACAATTGCTGCTGATACAGAAACATCAGGTAAAAACGACTTTATCGTTACTTTCAGTGAAGATGTTCAAGCTGGAACAGAAGAAGCAGCTAACGAAGTAGCTTCTAAGTTCGCTCTTGATAAAGACAACTACACTGTAAACCAAGGTGGTCAAGTAGTTCAAAACGCTGCAGCTTCTGTTACTAAAGTATCTGAAAAACAATTCAAAGTTACTTTTGCTCAAGCTCCAACAGACGCTCAAACAATCAGCATCACATCTGTACAAGATTTTGCTGGTAACGCAATCAAAGCAACTAGCGTAAACGTTCCTAAATAATAGGAGCTAATCAAAAAAGCCAACCACATCTGTGGTTGGCTTTTTTTATATAAATAAGTGCGCTCTTAATTCTGTTTATATTCCAAAATAAGGTATAATTTACATTAAGAAGTTAATTATTTATAACAAAAGAACTAGAGGATGAAGGTGAAGGCAGCATTGGTTAATGGATTAAATAAGGGATTACATAAGCTTTTGATGATAATAACACTTTCTTTTTTTGGACTTATGTTTTATTTTTCGTGGAGAACGGAACAACAATATATTAAGGAACAATTGAGATTCTCAAATTTAGGTGCCTTTGCTCTTGTATTGTTTCTTCTTATTATATTAGGAGCACTGCTATTTTCACTAAGTTACTATATTAGGAAGCTAAAGAGTCGTACTTTTTTATTTTTGCTTATATTCGTAGCTTTTTCAGTGCGTCTTATATGGATCTTAACTATCAATACACCACCAGCAACAGACTTTAGAGCTATGTATCATGGCGCAGTGGGAATTCTTTATGGTGATTGGGCACCGATTCAGCGGGAATATTTCTATTCTTGGCCATATCAACTTGGTTTTACAGCATATGAATCATTTTTGCTTTCCCTGTTTGGTGAAGAAACATTTAGTATCAAGTTTTTAAATGTGTTATATGGAGTGGGCACAGTTTTCTTTACTTATAAGATTGCTTCACTTCTACTTAATGAATTTGCAGGGAGAATAGCGGGGATCTTTTATACGTTTTACATTCCAGCTATTGTAATGACCTCTGTTTTAACAAATCAGTATATCGCCATCTTTTTCTTTTACTGGGCTTTCTATCTTCTCCTTAAGAACGGCATTAATTATAAATGGAACTGGATCTTTATTGGTATTTTATTAGCTTTAGGGGATATCATGAGGCCGCTTGGAGCATTTATTTTACTTGCTGTTTCTTGCTACATGTTTTTAGCTTTTCTCAAGAAAGGTAGAATACATAAAGGAAGAGTAGTAAAAAAGCTTATTGGAATATTTGCGGTATTTTACTTTGTTCACTACCTTGTGAGTGCCTCTTTCATTGCATGGGGAATTACAGAATATCCGCTTTCTAATCGCAATCCACTCTGGAAATTTGTTCTTGGGTTTAATCACGAAACAGGAGGTCAATATTCAGTAGACGACGCAGAATATGTTGCTCGCTATCCATTGGGTACAGAGCGTAATGGAGTGGAACAGGAGCTTATTAAAGAGCGCTTAGAAGATAAGAGTGAGGTGGTTGCTTTACTTTGGAAGAAGTTTAACAACATGTGGGGAATACGAGATGAGTCTATTTTCTGGAGCATGGGACATCAAAAGGAATCTGCTCAAGACATTCATAAAGTGCTTTATGCCTCAGAACGAATGATGTTTCTTCTTTTACTCTTTGGAGGGATAGCCTATTTATTCCTTTCTTTTCGAGTAGAGATAGACAAAAAGGAAGCTTTTTTCCTTATTCTTATTCTTGGCTATGTTCTTGTTCATCTTCTCGTCGAAGTCCAAACTAAGTATCGTTTTTTTATCAACCCAGCACTAGCTATTATCGCTTCATTAGGCTTCGTTACACTCTTTTGTCATACTAAATTACTAAGTGATAGAGAGAGGAAAGAAGGATAAGAAGCAATCTTAAACTATGAATGACTTTCACTGTCTTACTAGTGAAAAAAAACAAGATAAGTTATAATTAAGTGACAGAAAGTTAAGAATTCAGTTCACTTCCGCTCTATTTTTTAGACGCAAGTGAACTTTTTTGTTAGGTGGACTATTTTGTATCGATAGGCACCAAAATAGGCTTAATAGAAAGGAGAAAAAACATTGAAGACTATTTCAATTATGATTCCAGCCTATAATGAAGAAGATGTGCTGGAGCAGTTATATGAGAAGTTGACGTTTGTAATTGAAGCTATTCCAAACTATGATTTTGAACTTTTGTTTATCAATGATGGAAGTAAAGATAGAACGTTAGAAATTATTAAGGAAATGCGTGAAACAGATCATCGCATTTCATATGTTGATTTATCTAGAAACTTTGGAAAAGAAATTGGTATGATGGCAGGATTTGATTATGCTAAAGGAGATGCGGTCATTATTATTGATGCTGACCTTCAAGATCCGCCAGAACTTATTCCTGAGATGATTAAATATTGGGAACAAGGTTATGATGATGTTTTTGCAAAACGAAGAAGTAGAGCAGGAGAAACATGGATGAAAAAGTGGACAGCTAAAACATTCTACCGCGTGCTTCAAAAAATCACAAAGATTCCTGTTCAAGAAAACACAGGTGATTTTCGGTTACTTGATCGTCGTTGTATCGAAGCTCTTCGTACACTACGTGAAACGCAGCGTTATACAAAAGGAATGTTCAGCTGGATCGGTTACAATAAGAAGGAAATTTTATTTGACCGTAATCCAAGAGCGGCTGGTGAGACAAAATGGAATTATAAAAAGCTTATGGATTTAGCCATTGAAGGCATTACGTCTTTTACAACAGCTCCGCTTCGCTTATCAACTTACTTTGGCTTTACTATTTCACTTTGTGCATTTATATACATGATGTTTATTATTGCAAAGACCTTGGTTATTGGTGAAATGGTTCAAGGTTATCCGTCCCTTATGACAGTCATGTTATTCCTAGGGGGAATTCAGCTTATTTCCTTAGGGATTATTGGAGAGTATTTAGGAAAAATATTCACTGAAACGAAACATCGTCCACTTTATTTTGTTGATGAATACAACAATGAGAAAGTGATGTTTGAGAAAAAAGAACGTCATTATGAATCTAAGGGGATTTAAGGATGAACAGTCGAACAAAAGAGATGATTAGTTATCTTGTTTTTGGAGTGCTCACAACAGTAGTGAACATTGCTTTATACATTTTACTTACAAAGGGCTTTTCTATAGACTACAGATGGGCTACAACGGTTGCTTGGATTGTATCTGTTCTATTTGCTTTTGTAACAAACAAGCTTTATGTATTTAAGAGCAAAACTCTTACTACTAGCATTATGTTTAGAGAACTTCTTTCATTTTTCTTTTTTAGGGGACTTTCATACGTATTAGATCTTGCTATTATGATTATATGTGTCAGCTGGCTTTCCATCGATGATATTGTTGCTAAAATTTTAGCAAACATCGTTGTCATTCTTGTCAATTATATAGCAAGTAAGTACTTTATTTTTAAGAATAAAGAAGAGAGAGCAGTAGAGTAAAGGAAGAAAAAGTTGATAGAAAAAAGAGGGCTTTTTCTCCTGTAAAGTGTACGGGCATTAGAGAAGACTAAGCCTTTTCTATCTAGTTTTCAAAAACGGAATACAGTATAATTAAGCATATTGAAAAGTAGAATCAAAAAGTTCACTTAAGACAGTACAAGCGTTGAAAGTGAACTTTTTTATGTATGAAGTGTATAGCGCTTCAAGCAATTAAGTAAGGAGTATATACGATATGTCGAATTTCAATATGAATGCCGTTAGTGGTCTTTTTAACAAATTTCTCGTTCTACTTACTTTAGTTATTTTTGGAGCCATCTTTGTTTTTTCATGGGAAGCAACATCTCAATTTCTAAAAGTAGGACAGTTGAATTTTTCAAGTAATACAGCTATTCTAGTGATAGCAATGGGCATTATTATCTATGGGTTGATTATCTTTTTAATTTCTTCCTATGTAAAAAAATTAAGTCAGAAGACATTTTTAATTGTAATGTTAAGCGTTGCTTTTTTACTGCGCTTTATATGGATTCTTGTTGTAGATACACCAATTCAATCTGATTTTAATGTGTTGTATACAGCTGCTGTGGACGCGAGTAAGGGAGACTTCTCATTTAGCCAAACGCCATACTTCTTATCATGGGTGTACCAAATTGGTTTTACAATGTATCAAGCTCTTATTTTATCCATTTTTGATGGAGGAGCATTTGTACTTAAACTTCTAAATGTTGTATATGGAGTTGGAACCGTCTTTTTGGTTTATAAAATTGGTACGCATGTTTTTAATGAGGCTGCAGGTAGAGTTGCAGGTGTCTTTTATACCTTATACTTACCAAGTATCTTTATGACCTCTGTATTAACAAATCAATATATTGCGATTATCTTATTTTATGCTGGGTTTTATCTGCTTGTGAAAAATGGGGTAGACCACAAAAGCAGCTGGTTCTTTATTGGGATTCTTCTTTCACTTGGAGATATCATGCGTCCGCTTGGAGCATTTATTTTAGTTGCCTTATTTTGCTATATGTTCTTACAGTTTATAAGCAGTAAGAAAGATCGAAAAAAGACAGTGGCCAAGAAATTTATTGGGATCGTTGCCGTTTTTTATCTTCTTCATTATGGGGTAAGTTTTGCCTTTATGACAGCTGGCGTAACAGATTATCCATTATCAAACCGCAATCCAATGTGGAAATTTGTGCTTGGATTTAATCATGAGACAGTTGGGCAGTATTCGACAGAAGATAGCAATTTTATGACTCAGTATACGCTAGGAAAAGAGCGAACAGAAGCTGAAAAAGAGCTTATTAAAGAAAGATTAGAAGATAAGGATGCTGTTATTGATTTGATGTGGAATAAGTCCGAAAAAATGTGGGGAGATTTAGATGCATCAATCAATTGGAGTGTTGGCTATCAAGGGCAATCGTTTATTCACAACATTTTTTATGTTGGTGAACGAATCATGTATATGACAATTGCTATTGGCAGCATTCTTGGCTTATTATACAGTCTTATTCGAAAGAGTAATATGAATCAATCACTCTTTTTATTGCTTGTTATTGGATATGTTTGTATTCACTTTCTTATTGAAATTCAAACACGTTACCGTTTCTTCATTATCCCATCGTTCATTATTATAGGAAGTTATGGATTTAGTTTGTTTGTTGAAAGTAAGAAAGCTAAAAGTCAAAAAGAAAAATCATCGCCTCCTCAAGAGGTAGCAAAAAACGTGTAGAGAAGCTTCTCTACACGCTTTTTTAATATTTAGCAGATGTTTCTTTCACCTTTCCTTTTCGCTCTTTTAGATGTTTGGTTACTTTCGTTCCAATGTCTACGAGTCCATAGCCAGTTAGCATACAGAGGAAAGGATAAATAAGTAATCCATAACGTGGCAGAGTAAGAAAAACATTAGAGAAACAAATATAAATGATAATAGAGAGAACTAAGCATAAGACAGGCTTTCTTTTACAGTAAATAAGTGCGAAAAGAAATCCGACTGCAACTGTGAGCAAGTTTTGATATTTAGAAAGCTTTTCCATCCAGTTTGGTAAAAGGTGAGCATATGCACCAAGTCCGTCAGGGTTCCCTGCTTGATCGACAAAAAGCCACGTTGTTTTTCCAATTGTAAGCCATGAAAAGTAAAGTGGAAAATTTTCTCGTAAACCAGTTAGGATCTTGTGGAGAGAAAACTCTTCAATACTCATTCCAAGCTCTTTTGCTTGTTGTTCATACAGGGAAAGATCATCAAGATAAAAAGGATTAGTTCCAGCAATAAGCGGGTTTGAACCATGTGATGAAAAAAGATACATATGACCAAACATTAGATAGTTTCGAACTGCCCATGGAGCCATAACTAGAATAGGCCCAATACACCATATTAAGCCAGTCTTAACCCCTTTTTTAAATCCATTTCGATATACAACAATACCCCATGCGAGCCAAAGTAAGAGAGCTGGTGAAGCTCTAAACATCAGGAGAATAGAGGCCACAATTCCAAATAAAATATGATAGCGGTATTCTCCTTTTTGAAGGGCAACAATAAAGATAAAGGTTGTTAATAGAAATAAAAAGATTGTTGGTGTTTCTGTTAGCGCCGTTTGAAAATAGTGTGTTGGTGCTGGATGTACTGCAAATAAGAAAGCCCCAATAAGGCTAATGACACGACGGTGAAAAAGCTTTTGAGCAATTACATAAATAAGGATGAAGGCACCGATGTTTAATATCATATTGGATAATCGATAGAGCATAATATGATTTGTATTGAGAAGTTCTGCAACTTTAAAGACAGCTACAAGATAAAAAGGCTGTCCATATGTTACATAAGCATTTGGAACAGTTGCGTTGTATCCGTAAATTCCTTCATGAATGAGTTGCCAAGCCATTTTTGCGTACAGGGAAGCATCTCGTGAGCCGTACGTAGAAATCGGTTCTCCAAAAATATCAGGCCTGTTAAACACAAGGCCTGGATGTGTGAACAGAAGGAAAAGGTTAAAAACTAAATAGAGAAGAAGTAGTAGTAGAAAAGCTGTGTGAAATTTTATAAGTTTCATCATGTTAAATTTTCCTCCAGAATTTCACTGATTAATATTATCGGGCTATAAAATAAACGCCTATAATAATGACAAAAATACCAAACCATTGCTGAGCTGTAACAGTTTCTTTGAAAATAAGAAAAGCAGCGATAGCTCCAAGTACATAGCTTATGCTTTGAAAAGGATAAGCTATGCTTAAAGGGAGCTTTGATAAGATAACAAGCCATAAGCCAGTAGCTAAAACGTAAAGAATACCTCCGCCAATAAAGAATGGAGAAAGAAGAACGGAAATAGCTTTTTGCAAAGTCCAAGTATCAACGTTAGCTACAGCTACTTTCCAGAGGATTTGTCCTGTTACGAGCATTAGAATATTTAAGAGTATTAGAATATAAATCACTGTTGGTGTTGTCCTTTTTCTTCATATTTTTGTTTTAAGATGGCATATTCTTGTGTTAATGTAACAAGCTGCTGATTCATCTTAGAAATCCGTCGAGTTAAGTCAAAGACTACAATAATAAGAAAAAGCATTCCAAACAAAAAAAGGATTGATGGAGCATAGTATACGTTAAGCACATCAGCAATCTTGTTGATAAGGGAAGAGTTGGCACTCAAAATACCAATTCCTAAGCATGTTAAAATCCAAATGATTGAGTACTTTGTTTCAAGAATCCCTCTTCTTACAGACTCAATAACAAATATAAAAATACCAATTACAATAATGAGAGAGATAATGGCGATTTTCATGATGTCACTCCTTTACAATTCGTTGAATAACAATAGATAGCGTTACTTTGAACATGTAATATATAGATTTAAAAGGAGTAATAGAGGAGTGTCCTCCTTGACGATTCGTCATATTAACCGTGATTTCTTGAATGCGAAGTCCTTTACGAGAGAGGTAGATTAATACCTCTGGTTCTGGGTAGTCTTTTGGATACGTATTAGCAAATATTTTGATGACTTTGTGGTTGATAGCTCGATAGCCTGAAGTAGGGTCTGTGAATGTTTGTCCAGCTAGTGACCGAAGCAGCAACGTGAAGTAATAAATCCCAACTCTTCTTGAAAAAGCTCCTTTATAGTCCGTCTTTTTCAGAAATCTTGAGCCTACAACCATATCTGCTTCATCTTTTTGAAGGGGGTGGATAAGTCTTTGAAGTGAATTTGCATCGTGTTGTCCATCTGCATCAAACTGAATCGCAATATCGTAGTTATGACGATATGCATATTGATAACCAGTTTGAACAGCTCCTCCAATTCCAAGATTGTAGGGAAGATCAATGAGTATAACGTCTTTGAAGCGTTTTACAATCTTTGAAGTTTGATCTTTGGAGCCGTCATTAATAACACAAATATCTAAGCTAGGGTGTTCGTTCTTAAGATGAAGTAATGAATAGAGCGTATTTGAAATCGCTTCTTCCTCGTTATAAGCGGGAACAATAATTAATACTTTATTCATTGGTGATCACACCTTTCATAAAGGAGGTATTAATCTTTAGAAGAACCTTAAAAATAATATAAAAGAATATTCTCTTAATTCAATATATTAGCATAAAAAGACATATTTTTGGTAAAATCTTTCTATTTCCTATTAAAAAGATGAATGATATTACTGAAAGAATATAAGGAAAAGAGAAGACGATGAAATCTTCTCTTTTACAGTTTTGAAGCACGATATAACATAGCCGAAAATTGGGCACGCGTAATCGGTTCATATGGTCTAAATTTGTCTTGTTTCGTAATGATGCCAGCTTCTGTTAAACGACTGACTGCATCAAAGCAAAAATTTGAAGAAGAGACATCTTCAAAAGTAAACGTGCTTTTCTCTGACAAAGAAAGTGAGCGATCTAGAATAAGGGCCATCTGGGCTCTTGTAAGGGTATTTTCTGGCTTAAACTTATGACCATAACCCTTCACAACACTATGCTGATAGGCGCTTAGAACAGCGAGCCCTCCGCTTTGGTCTAGAAGGACATCATTAAATGGGGTGTCGATTAATTTAGGTTCTAATGAAAGAAAACGAGAGATCATCATAACACCATGCCTTCTTGTGAGAGAATCATTTGGCTTGAAAAACCCATTCTCATATCCTCTAATCCATCCTTGTTCAAGACCTGTTTGAATGTCCTTTTTCGCCCATACTGCTTCATCTAAATCTTGTGGAATCATCCTTTTCTCGCCCGAAGTTAATGTTCGCTTATTTTTAGTTAAGATTTTACCTTCTTCGTCTACAACAAATAATCCTACGCTACTAGGAAGTCCGTCATCTAAGAAGGGAAGGGGAATATCAACGAGCTGCGATGTGATGTTTTGTTGCTTTATAATATCTCCATTTTTGGTGATAAGAAGTTTTTTGTTTATAAGATTATGAGTAAAAGCTAGAGCGATACTTTTAGGTTCTGTTAGAGATTGTCCGTTCTTTATATTAAGAAATTCTGCTTTCTCTGACGAAGATGGCATATTAATAGCCTTTTCAACATTTAGAAGACCGTAGGTTGTTGAAAGATTCTCTGCTGATAAGAGAATCTTGTCTCTTATTAAAAGCCAGTCTAGGTTTGGATTTACCGTTCTAATTAATGCAACAGCACTGCTTACAAAGGGAGTTGCAACAGAAGTGCCGCTGTATGATTTGTACTCATTCAAGCCATATGTACTATAAATATCCTCTCCTGGAGCACTTATATCAATTTCCCATCCTTTATTGCTGTTTTCTAATGGTGCCCTAGTTTTTGTGATTCCTGTAACAGCAATTACCCCAGGATACGAAGCTGGGAAAATGGTGCTAATATCCTTGTTTTGATTTCCAGCTGCAGCTACAACAGCAATATCATGAGAAAGAGCGTTTTGAATTGATTCACGTAATATAGTAGTTTCACCACTACCAGCAAGACTAAGATTAATAACGTCAACATCTTTCTTTATAGCATCTTCAATAGCTTGGCTAATTTCAAAGTCACTTCCATTCCCGAAATCATCAAGAACTTTAAGAGGAATAATATCTACAGCTCCATTTAATATTGCTCCATCTATTCCCTTGTTATTGTAAGCACAAGCTCCAATGATTCCTACAATATGAGTGCCATGGCCAAGCTTATCTGAAGGCCAATCATGAGGAGAAATATAGTTCCTTCCTTGGCTTGTTAAGATATTATCGCAAAAGTCTTCATGTTGATTTATACCAGAATCAATAACCGCAATTCTTGCATTGTTCACAGCTGTTATGTTCTCTATAGATGGAGTCTTATTCCATCCTGCAAATGAGGGAAGCTCTACAATCATGTTTCCATATGTCATCTTTTTCGGAAGAAGCACATCAGCCCTTTTTAGCCCTGTTTTTTGTTCACTAATCAGAGAGCCATCATTATATACTTTAACAGACCAATCTTTCTCAACATGATCAAGTGTGATGCTTAAGCGGGATAATGTTTGATTTTCCCAGGCTATCTTTAGCTTTGTTTCTTTGCTAGCCGTCTTAAAGGTTTGTCCTATATATCTTATAGATGTTCCTTCATCAACATCTTGGATTTCTTTGTCTAAAAGGAGATTATTGTTTTTCCATAAGTTTGATGGTACATAAATAAGCTTTAGCCCCCATTGTTCATCAACAAGAGAAGAAGTTTCAGCACTTACTTCTTTCTTTTTTTCGCTTTCATAAAATGAGATAGTCCCTTGTTTTTTTAGCATTTGAATCTCTGAATTGGGGAGATCTGTTTTGACAACATTGTTACTTTGTTTCGCATCAGGATATTTAGTAAGAAAAATTTTAGCTTCCTTCTCAGTTTGAAAGTAGAGAAGAGATGAAGCATTAACAGTAGTAGAAAAAGAAAAAATAAAAGAAAACAATACAATTAGCGAACACATATATTTAGTTTTCATGTTGTTGCTCCTTTAATATAGAGGTACTTCTTAATAATAGGAGAGGAATAAAATGAAGTAAATGGAAGGATATAAGTTTTTATACATAAAAAAGGCCCATCTATACGAGTAGATGAGCAAAAATATGGTTTACCAACCAAAATCTTATCAATTTTTATTATACTTAATTCTTATCTATAATTCATTTAATATATTTTAGTATTTATGTATAATTAAACCTATAAAAGATTATATTGGAATATATTTGGGTATAAAAGCCCTTTTTGTAAGCTTGAAGTTTGAATTTGGAAGTAAAATGATTAATTAGGATTGTATTACATCATTATAAAAGGTCTAATGGCTTACTTTTAGATATACATGTATTAAATTACCAGTTGATATCTTTTTCTTTTCATACTACTATTAAATCTACCAATCGAGGTTTTCACAACCTAAAGCTACTGTTTCAGTAGTCATAAAAAGCTGCTAGATCTTTCTAGCAGCTTTTTTATATTGTATGACTGTAGAGAGATACTGTTTTGTAATGGAATAAGGAGAATATTTAATACAGTGTAACTTTTTGTATGTGTTGTACGTTAACAAATAGAGAAGTTTTTTAAGGGAGGGAGATATTCCCCCTTAATAAAGGAAGTGTCGAGAGTATGAATAAATTATTTGGTGCAAGTGTTGCCCTTTTCTTTTTATTCAATATGACTCCTTTTTCAGAGAGTGATCTTTCAAATATGAAGCTAACAGAGTATGCAGCAGCCGTTGACAATATAATTGGACCCCAAACAGAAGCAGCAACTACTAATAACAGAGTAGATAGTGTGGGAGAGGTCAACGAAAAGAAAGAAAATATTTCAAACGAAGATAAGGTAATAGCTAAAGGGACAACAGAAGTACAGCAAGATAAAAATAAAATAGATAATGGGAAAGTAAATACAGTTTCTTCTAATAAAGAGATGAAAATAGAAAAACAAGACAATAAGCCATTAGTGACAATTCATTCTATATTCATTGGAGAAAACAAAGAATCTGTTCTCCAAAAACTTGGAGACCCCATTAGAAAATCATCGAATGATTATGGAATAGAGTGGAACACGTATCATCAAAATTACAATCATTTCTTTATGGTTGGTTATCAAGATGAAAGAGTTGCTGCCCTTTATACAAACCAGGATGTATTCAAAACAACCAGAGGGATAAAGTTAGGCTCTACTTTTGATGAAGTGAGAGAGAAATATGGTTCTCCACTTGGAACTATCCAGAAAAATGGAAGTAACTATTCTATTGAAGATGAAGAATACGATACGTATGAGCTAGATGGATATTACGTAACATTTTTCTATGATAATCTAGATGGACGAAAAGTAACGGCTGTTCAAGCCATTACAAAACGTGCTGAAGAAGAGAAGAAAGGCTACTATGGTAATCCATCTCAAATGTTGGAGGAAGGATTCAAATGGCAAATGTTCGATCTTATTAATGCTACAAGAGTAAAACATGGCCTTCTTCCTCTTGTATGGAATGATCAAATAGCTAAAACAGCTCAGCATCATAGTTTAGATATGGCTGACAATGATTATTTCAGTCATAAAAACCAAAATGGCAAAACGCCTTTTGATCGAATCAAAGAAGATCATATAGAATATTCTGTTGCAGGAGAGAATATAGCTATGGGACAGCAAAACAGCATCTTTGCTCATGAAGCATTAATGAATTCTAAAAGTCATCGTACAAATATTCTTGATCAACGTTGGACGTATTTAGGCGTTGGTGTTTCAATAAATAATGAAGGAATCCCATATTTTACGGAAAATTATTTTACTCTCTAATAAAAGTCGCCTTTTGGCGACTTTTTGTTTTCTAGTTAGAAAAGAGGATGTAGCAAAGAAACAAATTATGATAGGATAAGAGAGTATATTCAATAATATGACAATTTTTTTAGAAACTAGAAAAAGAGATGGAGGTTTTTTAATTGGGAAAGACTTCACGTAAAATTCTGGTTGGAACTCTTTCAGCAGCTGTAGTAGCAAGTATTGTTGCTCCTGTTGCACATGCATCTTCATTTAAAGATGTTTCAGAAGATTCTGATCATACTGGAGCTATTACTTCTTTAACAGAGAGAGGAATTATTAAAGGGTTTTCTGATGGAACATATCGACCATATCAAGAGATTACAAGAGGGCAAGTAGCGAAAATATTTTCTCGTCTTCTTGATGGGGAAGGCAAGAAAGAATCTGTATTCAGTGATATCCCAGCTGACTATAAAGATCAAGAACTTGTTTTAGCTGCAAGCGAGCTTTATCATAAAGGAATTATGACAGGATCTAACGGTAAAATGATGCCTAATAAGCCAATTACAAGACAGCAAATGGCGAAAGTATTAGTTGAAGCACTAAATTTACAACCAAGCACCGCGTACCCTAATAATCTTCAAGATCTTGATTATGTACCAAGCAATATGCGTAAATATGTGCTAACACTTGTTCAAAATGGAGTAACGCGAGTTGATGACGGCTTGTATCGTCCAAGTGAAGCAGTTACACGAGCACAGTTTGCTTCTTTCGTATATCGAGCTCTTGAAGTAGGAGAGAGCAGAGAGGAAGAGTTTGAAATTAATGAGGCAACAGAAAATGAGGAACAAGTTTTATTAACTTTCTCAAAACCTGTTGAAAAAACGTCCATTACAAAGGAGGATTTTTCTGTTGAAGGAAGTCTTCCTGCGAAAGTAGAGGGAGAGGGAAATAAAGTGATTTTAACTTTAGCTTCTTCTGCAAATAATAAGAAGGCTGACACAGTAGATATTGTAGGCCCTATTAGCAGTGATAGTGGTGAACTATTATCAAATGTCACTATAAAAGTAAAATAAAAGCACTGAAAAGGTGCTTTTATTTTATATTTATAGAGCATTTAATTTCCCTCCATTGTGTAAAATACTGCTAAAAGTAATTATAAAGACACCTCATAAAAGGAATTTATTTACATTTATATAGCGGATTATGTTAAAATGGTATTATTAACCTTTTGTAAGGAGGGCAATCATGAAAATATTTCTAAACGCTTTATTAGTAAGTGTTTCAGCATCCTTGCTTTATATATTTATAATGTTTGTAACACCGATGATTTTAATGATGAGAGGAAGCTCAGCTTTTACTTCTAGCCCAGAGATGTTCGGACACACGCTTTATGTACTACATATTGCAGATCAAGAATTTTTATCAAAAGCTACAAACCTAGGCCTAATCCTTTCGTTCATACTAGGAGGAGTTCTTTATTATGGAGGGCGTACGTTAAGAAACAAATGGCTTCATTAAAATCTCTAATATATATATCTAATATATAAGACTATTAAATTTCTCCTTTGAAATGTGCTCTTTATGTTTTAAATCTTTTTTTCTGTGGAATAGTATTTATACATTTCATAAAGGAGGAATTTAAGATTATGAAACCAGTAGTACGCGAGTATACAAATGATGAATTATTAAAAGAAGATGTGAAGAAACTTCAAGCCCAAGGAGTAGACGCAAAAGACATCTACGTATTATCCCATGATGACGAACGAACAAACCGTGTTGCTAATAATGCAGATGCAAATACAATCGGCATTAAAGAAATGGGCTTAGGCACTGCTGCAAGCAACTTGTTTAACAAAAAAGGGGACGAGCTTCGTCATAAATTAAGCGAGGTTGGTCTTTCTAAAACTGAAGCTGAGATGTATGAAGAAAAGCTTGACCAAGGTAAAGTTTTAGTTATCGTTACAAACAATGAAACAGTACGCTTATAATTATGACCTAGCGCGTCTTCACGATGCGCTTTTTTCTTTTCCATTAATTAACTTGTTTAATAATCAATCATAAAGGCTATATTCTTTCCAAAAGGGGAAGGAGTCGGAAGGTATGATTGATTTTATTACGGAGGCGCTTAAAGATTTTGGAATATGGGGTCTTTTAGCTGGCCTTGCTGTTGAGGCTTCTTCTCTACCGTTCCCAGGTGCTCTCATCACGCTTATTTATGGTTATCTGCTAAACAGTTCTTTTCTCGATGCATTTTGGATCTCAACTATAGGAAGCATATGCTATACACTATTCAGCCTTATCCCTTATGGAATTGGCTATAAGTTAGAGGATAAGTTATCTCAAAAATGGAAAGATAAAAAAGTATTTAAGAAAAGTCAGCGCTGGTTTCAAAAATGCGGTCAATGGACAATTGCTCTTGCAAGACCAATTGGAGTTGGCAACTATGTTTCATATTTAGCTGGAATTTCAAAAATACGCCTTCTTCCATTTTTATTGCTAACATTCTTAGGTATCTTTCCATGGGTACTAGCAATGATTCTAGTAGGGGGAGCGGGTAATCTAAAAATGGCTAATTTCATCATCTCACAGGCTCAGACGTATATTTTTGTGATTGCAGGCATTGCTATTATTGGGTTTGTTATCTATAAAATGTACGCTCGCAAAAAGAGCGAATGCTAACGTTTACAAAATAAAAATAGGGGTATTTAATAAGTAGAAAGATAAATCTTTATTCAACAATAAAAGTGTCTCTATGACAAAATAACCCGGTTTCAAAACCGATATATATATGAAACAATAGAATTACAAAAATTAACTATTTAAATAAGGAGTGCAGTTAAAATGTCAAACATCGTTTCATTTAATCTAGCAGGAAGTCGGTTAACTCTTAAAGAAATGACTTATTTGTACAAGCTTACAAAAACACATGGGTGCAAAATTTTCTTCTACAAAGATTTAGAAATTTGTAATGTTGCAGAATTAACAAAACTTGTTCCTTTTACATTAACAGCTAAGAAAACACAGGAAACTTACGTTGTTGTTGAAGGAGAAGACATTTCTGCTGTGGCAGATAAAGTATCAAAACTATTAGAAAAACAAGAGCAGCTTGCAAGCATTTAAAATAGCATAGGCTCACTTGTCAAAGGAATGAATATATGGACACATTAATGATAAAAGAAAAAAGGTGGAATGAATTTTTACATACCGTAAAATCAATTCGTTCCACCTTTTAGTATGCGTCAAATCTCCCTTTTTCACCAAAACCCCTCACAAATGGCTAGAAAAACTTCCTGAAAAATGCAAAAAGTTAGGTATAAGAGCAAATGGAAATTAAACCATAAAATGATAAAATAAATATTGTCGAATATTGCAGAAATCTGTCTTAGGAATAGGGATGTGCCTATTCTCCCTCTTGTTCCCTAATTATTCCTTAACTTAGGTATAAAGAAATAGGAATGTGGAAGCGTTTTTTGATTTGTAAAGAAAATAAAATATTTGGATGTTTATAGTGCTTAATCCCTTGCTAATCAAGGGATTATTAAGTTAGTAATCTATTATCGAACATTGAATTTACGATAAATTTTGATATAATTGGAAAATGAGTTATGACTTATAAAAATGAGTAAATATTAGTATTTTTAGGGGAAGCAGGGCGATTGTTGTTTTGCACTGCTATACCAAAAATGAAAGGAGCTATTTTTTTATGTGGAAGAAAGTTGTTTCTTGTGCAGCAGCAGGTTTTTTACTAGCTTCTGCGCCGCTTCCGTCTGCTCTTGGAGGCAACGCAAGAGAGGCACATGCAGCAGCAAATTTTAACGATGTCTCAAGTAGTTTTTGGGCAAGTAAGGAAATTAATTTCTTACATTCAAAAGGAATTATTGAAGGGTATGACGATGGTTCGTTTTTACCAAATAACAAAGTTACAAGAGCTCAGGCAGCTAAAATGATTTTAAGTGCTCTAGGGGAAAAAGAACCAACTGTTTCAAATGATGTATTTTCTGATGTTAAAAAAGATCACTGGGCAGCAGGATGGATCAGCTTAGCGAAACAAAAGGGAATTATTAGTGGATATGAGAATGGCACATTTAAGCCGGAAGAAACATTAACAAGAGCGCAAATGAGTAAACTTCTTGTTAGAACATTTGAGCAAGAATATGACCTCTCTGTTAAAGATGACACAGTTGAACCGTTTAGCGATGTATGGATTAATCAAGAATTTCGTCCATATGTAAGTAAACTTTATCAACACGGAATTACAACAGGAACTGATAGTACCCACTATAGCCCGTATAGCAGCGTGAACCGTGCTCAGTTTTCTGTATTCTTAAGTAGAACAATTGAACCGAGCTATCGCGTTAGCAGTGCAGAGAACGGTGGTTCGTCCACAACTCCTCCGGCAACAACAAGTACATACGGAATTGTAAAAACTGATTCTCTCAATATGCGTAGCGGTCCATCTACAAGCAGTGGGGTTGTTGCTTCTTTAAAGAGAGGGACAAAAGTAGACTATCTTGGGGACCAACAGGGTTACTGGGTAAAAGTCCGTTATAATGGACAAACTGGATATGTACATAAGCTCTACTTAAAACTTAAAAATGAGCAAGGAAGCTCTGTAGCAAACCGAGTGATTGTGCTTGATGCAGGTCATGGTGGAAAAGATCCCGGTGCTAGCGGGAATGGAGTTGTTGAAAAAGAACTTGTGTTGGATATAGCACAACGTGTTCAGAAAAAACTTGAAGCTGCTGGAGCAACAGTTATTATGACAAGAACTGATGCAGCAACATATCCAGAGCTTAAAGACCGCACAGATCTTGCGCAAAGCAAATATGCAGATATGTTTGTAAGTGTTCATACAAACTCAGCGCCTTCAGCACCTTCAGCAAATGGTTCTGAAGTTTACTATGATACATCTCAAAATACTAATGGATCGGAAAGTGCCATTCTAGCAAAAGAAATTCAAGAACAGTTTGTTTCTTTAGTTGGAATGAATGATAGAGGAACAAAAGATAACGATTTTTATGTTGTGCGTAATACAGATATGCCGAGCGTTCTTGTTGAATTAGGTTTTCTTACAAATTCAGGAGATGCCGCTAAGTTTAAATCTGATTACTATCGCAATCTTTTTGCAGAAGCAATCTACTTAGGAATTAAGAATTACTACAGCTTATAATAGGAAAAGAGAAGGAGAAATCCTTCTCTTTTTTCATATTTTAATAAGACTATCTCATTGTCCGAGTTTCGACAAAAATTATGGTATCAAAGGTTTAATCCTTTTAGTAAGAGTAGTATAATAAAAAAGTTGACGAATTTCAGCTAAAAACAACATTTTATTATAAATACAACAGAAAGTCGGATAATAGGTGTACACATGATGAGAGTAGGTATTATTGGAAATTACGGGCATGACAATAATGGAGATGAGGCCATTTTGTCAGGCATCTTAACACAGTTAAATACATTAGGTATTCGTAAAGGTGAAATTGTCATTTTTAGTAACAATCCAAGCAATACAGAGTCTCGTTACAACATCAAGGCAGTTCCCCTTTTACATAAGAAAGGTAACTTCATTCTCTCTGTCCTTCATACTGTCAAGCAAAGTTTCAAAATTATGAAGGACCTTGACTTACTTATTATTGGCGGCGGTGGTCTCTTAATGGATATGTATAAGAGAGATGCGCCTCTTTATAGTACGCTCGGTTTACTCGGATACTATGCTAAGTGTAGGGTAGTGATCTACGGAGTAGGGGCTGGCCCTATTACAACAAAGGCAGGAAAGTTTTTCATTAAAACATTAGCAAATAAAGCAGACTCTATCTCAGTAAGAGATGTAAAATCTAAAGAGTTATTAAAGGACATTGGAATCCGAAAAGAGATTGACATTATCGGAGACCCTGCTTTTGCTATTGAACCTGTTCGAAAAAGAAGTAAAACAAATGAGCTTAAAAAAGTAGCTGTTACAGCTGTTCCTTACTTTAGTAAACAATATTGGCCACAGCGAGATGACAGTAAATATGAGGCGTATGTAAAAGGTATGGCTCAAAATCTAGATGAACTTATTGAAAAAAAGGGCGCCACTGTCACATTTTTCTCAACAAAGTACCCTCAAGATGTTGAGGTTACAAGAGAGATTTATGATATGATGACATATAAACAGTTTGTTCGTCTTAAAGATGAAAACTTGCATCCAGACGAAATTGTTAAGCTTTGTGCAGAGCAAGACTTAATTATCGGGACTAGACTTCATTCTTTAATTTTGTCAGTTGTGGCAAGTACACCTGTGCTTGGTGTTGGTTATCATCATAAGGTGGAACATTTTCTTCAAGCGCTTGGCAAAGAAGAACATTTTGTAGAGATTGGGGCTTTACAAGAAAAAGATACTTTCCTGCAAAAAGTGCAAGCAATGACAAGACAGTGGGATGAGACACAGTGTGCTTACGAAGATCTTTCTGAAACTTTCGCACAGCGTGCTGCAAAAGGGTTAGAAAAGTTAGCGAGAAAATAATACAGTGCGGTGATACGAAAATGAAACCGAAAAAATTACTAGTATTAAGTAATATGTACCCAAGTAAAGAGGCTTTAACATTTGGCATTTTTGTTAAAAACCAAGTGAACGCATTAAGAGAGCAGGGACTAGAAGTAGATGTAGTAGCTGTTCAAAACCCAAATATGGGAAAAGCAAATGTATTGAAAAAGTATGGAAAATGGGCGCTCCAAACAGCAGGTAACTTGCTTACAAAAGGGCGTTCTTATGATGCTGTTCATGCTCATTACGTATTTCCAACAGGGATGTTAGCCCTTTTATATAAGAAATTATTTAAATGTAGAATGATTATAACAGCTCATGGTGGAGATATTGATAAAATGGCGAAAAAATCTCCGCGTATTCGTAAGTGGACGGCAAAAATATTAAAAGAAGCAGACCATGTTATTGCAGTTGGAAATGAGCTTTATGAAGAGATTCATGGAAGCTTTCATGTTCCAAAAGAAAAGCTCTCTATTATTAATATGGGCGTGAATCGAGAAGTGTTCAAACCTACGGACCAAGCAGTAGCTCGAGAGAAGTTAGATTTGTCGCAGAATGAGCATATTTTCTTGTTTGTGGGCAATTTGATTAAGCAAAAGGGACTAATGGAGCTTGTTCAAGCTTATGAGAAACTTCCAAAGGATAATAAACGTCTCATTTTAATGGGAGCAACAAAAGATGTTCGTTTTAGAGAAGAATTGGAAACCTACATTAAAGATCATAATGTAGGGAATGTAGATATCTTGGAACCTCGAGCACAACAAGAGGTTGCATTATGGATGAGTGCTGCAGATGCTTTTGTATTGCCATCTCATATTGAAGGGTTTGGCCTTGTTGCGTTAGAAGCAATGAGCTGTCATACGCCTGTTGTGGGCACAAATGTAGGTGGTTTGCGTTATTTATTAAATGAAGACAGCGGTATATTAGTAGAGCCGCAAAATGTTTCATCGCTTTTTGAAGGAATGAATAAAGTGTTGACTGATGTTGCTTCTAGAGAACAATTGATTTCAAATGGCGAGAAAAGAGCACAAGAGAATGATCAACAAACGTTAATACGGAAAGTAATCAACGTTTATTCTCCTCTTGGAGGGTAGAAAATGAGAAGAAAGAAAAACAAACAAAAGAAAGTCTTATTTATTGCTTCTGTTGGTGGACATTTAACACAGCTCTTACAGTTAAAACCACTGTTTCAAAAATATGATTATCATATTATTACAGAACGCTCTGTTATTACAGAAGCCCTTCAAAAGGAATATAAAATGTCCTTTCTCGTATATGGGGCTCGTAACTATTTGTTTCGGTACTTATTTAAGTTCACTTATAACTGCTTCAAATCGCTGTATCTATTCTTAAGAGAAAAGCCTGATGTTATCGTAACAACAGGAGCTCATACAGCTGTTCCAATGTGCTATATCGCAAAGCTATTCGGAAAGAAAGTTATCTTTATAGAAAGCTTCGCAAAAACAACGACTCCAACAATATCAGGACGTCTTGTTTACCCGATTGCTGACTTGTTTATCGTGCAGTGGGAAACGATGAAAGTACATTATCCAAAAGCAGTGCATGGAGGTTCAATCTATTGATTTTAGTTGTCTTAGGAACTCATGAGCTCCCTTTCACAAGGCTTCTAGAAGCTGTTGAAGAAGCAATAGAAGCAGGATTAATTCAAGAGGATGTTATTGTTCAAGTCGGACATACACCATTTACTTCAAAACATATGAAGCTTATCGATTTTACAAGCTATGATGAGATGGATCGCTTGTACGATGAAGCAAGAGTCATTATTACTCATGGTGGCACAGGATCAATTACATCAGGTCTTAAAAAAGGAAAGACATTAATTGCGGCTCCTAGGCTTATTAAATATGGTGAGCATAATGATGATCATCAGCTTGAGATTGTTAATCAATTTTCAAGAACAGGTCACCTTATTCCTTGGACAGATGAAGATAATTTTGAAGAGGTGCTTCAAAGAGCTGCTCACTTTACACCACAGCCTTTTTATAGCGGGAAAAATAACATTCTCTCGTTAATTGAATCATTTATAGATGAGAATGTGAAGGGAAAGAACTAAGAGTATGTCAAAAAAATCACTTTTAGCTGTAATAGGCGTTGTGGCTCTACTCAATATTCTTTCCCGTTTTTTTGGTTTCTTTAGGGAAGCAGTTATCGGATATCAATTTGGAACATCAGATAAGGCTGATTCTATTATATTAGCTTATACGATTCCAATGTTCCTTTATACTGTATTAGGAGGAGCTATTACAACGGCTTTTATTAGCATTTATAAAAAGATGACTAAAGAAGACGAAAAGCGACAATTTCAGGAAGTTCTGTTTACTTATACATGTATTGGTATGGTTTTCTTATCTCTTTTACTTGTTGTTTTTGCAGGCCCAATTGTGCAGGTTCTTTTTCCAGGTCTTTCTGCAAAAACGGAAGAGACAACTGTTTACCTATTTAGATGGATGGCTCCGTCGTCTCTTTTTCTTGTGTTGTCAATGTGGCTAACAGGAATTCTAAATATTTATAATCGGTTCTTCATGCCAGCATGTTCCACATTAGCTAACAATGCTGGTTTTGTTGTACTCGTACTTATTCTGTACCCTTTCCTTGGGATCGATGCGTACAATATAGGAGCTCTTGCAGGCGCAATTGTAATGTGTATTTTATTAGCTATTGAAATTAAAAAGTATAATATTATGACGTTCCGTTTTCGCTTAAGTATGAAAGAAGGGGCGTATGTCCAACGATTTTTTAGAATGATGATTCCCATTTTGTTAGGAGGAGCAACACTACAGTTTTATTTTCTAATTCAGCGTATGTTTGCTTCTGATTTAAGCGAAGGGGTCATTGCAGCTTTAAACTATGCTTCAAAGCTTGTTCAGCTACCACAAGTGGTTCTAATGACAGCTGTCACAACCGTTATTTATCCAAAACTTGCAGGTGAAGCATCTAAAGGAAATAGTGAAGGTGTCAATCTGATGTATGAAAAAGGACTAAAAGCGCTTCTTTTATGCATTGGAGGGGCTACAGTTTTTGTTTATGTATATGCCCATGAAATCATTGAAGCTGTATTTCAATATGGTTCTTTCACAGAAGATTCTACAATGCTTACAGCAACGCTTTTGAAATGGTTTGTTATTGGAATGTTCGCACATGGAGCAAATGTTTATGTGACGCGCTTTTTCTATGCTTTAGAGCGTCCATTCTTCCCAGTAGTAAGTGGGGTTATTGCTGTTTTTGTAATCAACGTTAGCCTTATTTATCTGTTTATGGAAAGCATGGAAGCTAGTGGTGTTGCTTTAGCAACAACGATCAGTGCATTTGTTCAATTTACTGCTCTTATTATTGTTGGAAAAGGGAAGCTAGGGCTTAGTATACGCAGTTCCCTATTAAGCGGTTCTATTTGGATTTTTCTTCTGTTGCTCACAGTTGTTACAGTTCTTATAGGATGGGGATTACCTATTGAAAACAGCATAGGTCGTCTCATTATAGGAGGAATCCTTTTTGTTATCACTGTTCTATTAGCTGGTGCAGTTACTAAAATCCCTGAGATTTCTTCTTTCTTCAATAAAATGAAGCGCAAAGTGATAAAATAGCCGGAGATCTTCCTCGGCTATTTTTTATGAAGAAAATGTCTTCAACAAAAATAGCTGTAAAATCCTTATCTAATGAGTTTTATTATGATTCTATTATTCAGAAAAAAAAGATAGAATTTTGACAGATTAAGAGAAAAAGATTATAGTTTTGTAGAGAGAATAAATTTCTATAAAAGCAGCTGTAAGATCTAAAAGTCTAATTGAAAAGGATTTCAGTTACGTTAGTTTTATAATGTCATAGAATTTTTAAATTTTTAGAGCTAAAAATCTTATTTAAGTCATAGATTCTATGTGGTATAATCCTTTTGGTAACTGAAAATCTTCATTGTTAGACCTTTTTATTGGTCAAAAATGCTCTGTAGCTACAAAGAAGTTACAAAACCTGCATAAAAAGACAAAAAAGTGTCTTGTAATACTAACCAATTGAAGATGTTAAGTATTGATTAAGAATTGATTTGGTTAAGATAAGCCTGAGGAGGGTCTACATGTTGTACTTGACCTTGTTTATCTGTTTTATCTCTTCGATTTTACTAACACCTCTTGTAAAGAAGTTAGCTTTCGTCGTAGGGGCTACAGATAAACCAAATAAACGAAAAGTTCATCAGCGCATTATGCCTCGTTTGGGAGGATTAGCAATATTCTTTAGCTTTATCATCGGCTTTTTGATTATGCAACCAGATAATAAATTTGCTTGGCCGATTGTTTTAGGAAGTATCATCATCATTATCACAGGGGTTTTAGATGATATTATCGAGCTATCTGCAAAATACAAGTTAGCAGGCCAGCTTTTAGCAGCAGCTGTTGTTGTTATTTATGGAGATGTTAAAGTTGTATCCATAAACCTCCCGTTTGATGGAATGCTCCACTTTGGTTTTCTAAGTATTCCAATCACAATCTTATGGATTGTAGGAATTACAAATGCCATAAACTTGATTGACGGACTAGATGGATTGGCTGCAGGAGTGTCATCTATTTGTTTAATTACTGTCTCTGGTGTGGCTATTATGATGAATGATCCATTTGTTGTAACAATGGGTGTTATTACCCTTGGAAGTACATTAGGCTTTTTACTGTATAACTTCCACCCAGCTAAGATTTTTATGGGGGATACAGGAGCCTTATTTTTAGGATATATTATTTCCGTCTTATCACTTCTTGGTTTTAAAGGAGTAACGGTCATATCTTTTATCCTTCCAATTATTGTTCTCGGTGTACCAATTTCTGATACATTTTTCGCAATTGTGCGTCGTATTGTGAAAAAGCAGCCGTTATCAGCACCGGACAAATCCCATCTTCACCACTGTTTAATAAGAGTAGGCTATAGCCATCGTCAAACAGTACTCATTATTTATGCAATGAGCGCCGTTTTTGGTCTAGCAGCCATTATCTTATCAAAAGTGGATATGTGGGCCTCGGTTCTTGTTATAGGAATTTTGCTTATTACGATTGAAATTATCGTTGAAAAAATTGGTCTTGTACATCAAAGTTACCGTCCAATTTTAAATATGGTACGCGGCATGCGAAAAAACGCGTAAAGAGAAAGCACTGACTGGATAGTCAGTGCTTTTTTGTATAAAAAGAACGCCTTGGACAAGGCGTTCTTTTAGTTAGTTGCTTGAAGAGTCAATCTCCAGATGCTTCTTCAACTTTTTAGATATTTTTTCAACAGAATCGTCATTGAGTTTGTAATAATACGTGCCTCCAGGTTGGTAATCTTCACCTTCAAGCGTTAATGTTTCAATATCAAGCTTTGTTCCTTTTGTTGCATAATCATAAAACGAAAGCATATCATTAAAAGTCAAGTTTGTTTTCATGTTGTCACCAATTGCTTTAATTACACCTTCATATTTGTTGATCGATCCAACAGAAGAAGCTTTATTAACAATGGCTTTCATTACTTCTTGCTGACGCTGTCCTCGGTAAATATCACTATCTTGCTTACGTGTTCTTGCAAAGGCTAATGCTTCTTCACCATTTAATGTTTGAACACCTTTTTCAAGATGGATAGCATTATGCTCGTCTTTTGAATTTTTCTCATACATTTCATAAGGTACGTTTACTTTTACCCCATCAAGAGAATCAACAACTTCCATGAATGCTTTGAAGTTTAATTTCACATAATAATCTACAGGAACATCAAATAGTTCTTCAACCGTTTCCATTGTAGCTTTTGAACCACCAGAGGCATGAGCATGGTTAATCTTATTTTCCTTACCTTCTTCAGGAATGTACACGTAAGAGTCACGAGGGATACTCACAAGCTTGACGGACTTTTGTTTTTTATTAAATGTAGCAAGGATAAGACCATCTGTTCTTGTATTGTTTCCATAGTTTCTCTGTTCTGTTTCATCAATTCCCATAAATAAAATAGAGATGTTGTCATCATCTGGATCAATTGCGCCTTCTCTTAGGGGAGAATGAGCACGATCAATCTTTTCAAATGATTCATCCATTGCTGTTTTTGCTTTAGCAAATAAGTTAAATCCATAAGCGGTGGCGCTTCCGACAACAAGTAAAATAGGTAAAACAAGGAAGATGAATAGTCGTCTTCTTCGCTTGCGCTTGTTTACTTTCTTTTGAAAACGTCTGTATTGAGACATTCTTTGACTCCTTTTAACGAAATTAATAAAATTTTACGACAGAATAGTTTAATGTTCTCCCACATGAAAAACATTAAATAGCTTTTTGGCTTGTTTTGAGAAAATAACTGTGTTCAATCAAAGCGTTAGATTTCATTTTACAATGTTTCTTCATATTCGTAAACAAGCCTTTAGAGAACGTCTTCTTCTAGGTAGGTATTTTCTCCTTCTTCAATTATTGCCTGTGCATTTGTTAATTCTGTCATCCATTCGACAAAGGAATCAATACGAGGTTCTTCAACATAAACTTCAAATTCAACATCTTCCGCATAGTTGATATTCTTAAGCTTATAGGTAGATGTGCGCAGTTCATTTTCAAGTTTGCCAAGCCAAGTATAGTCTACTTTTATATGCATGACTTTCATTAGGGTTCGCTTAACAATTCCTACAGCGTTAAGACCTTCTGACGTCGATTTGCTGTATGCTCGTACTAAACCGCCAGCACCTAGTTTGATGCCTCCAAAATAGCGTGTAACAACAACAACAGTATCTTTTAAACCGCGTTTTTTTAACACTTCAAGCATTGGCACACCTGCTGTCCCACTCGGTTCACCATCATCATTAGCTTTCTGAAATTGATCTCGTTCTCCTACAAGATAAGCAGAGCAGTTATGGGTAGCATTCCAATGCGTTTTTTTTATGTCTTGGATAAAGTTTTGTGCCTCTTCTTCTGTTTTCACGCGCTGTACATGACAGATAAAGCGTGACTTTTGGATGATAATCTCATGTTCTCCTTGCTCTTTTGCTGTATAATATTCGGTAAGCACTGAAAAAAGTCCCTCCTTTAAAATTATAGGTTAGCCTGAAATCTATACATATTCACCAAAACTATAGTCATGTTTTATGTATTATCGTTTTATTAAATCTATGTTACATTTTGATGTTTTTAAAAAAAAATAGGGAAAGATGTGTGAAAATAGTGTCGTATTTGAACAACTTCACTATGTTCACTTTCTCATTATAATGACAAAAATTGTACTCGGCAAATTAAAAGGAACACGAAATGTCATAAGCACAGTGGTAAGAGAGCAAGACTTTGACAGGTGCCTATTAAGTTAGTAATAATTTTACTAATAAAGAAACTCTACAACTGACGGAATCCCCATTCCGTACTATAACGTGAAGTTCACGTTGTGAAAAGTTTAGAAGGATAGAGGCGTGTTGCCTAACTATATGAAACAATGTGACATTCGCATGTTACATTTGTCCAAAAAAGCTTGTCTTGAGGTGAAAAGATGTCGAAACAGAAATTGACAAGCCGAGTATTAGATGAAATTTTTGAACGAATTATTTATACAGTTGACAATAGCAAAGGTGAGATTCACCGTATTGCTGAAGATTCTCGCAAAGAATTCGAGCAATTGCACCAGGAACTTGAACAGTTAAAGAGAAAAGTGCTTGAAACTATTGCAGAAGGTGATCGTCTTGAAATAAACGTGCGTGCTGCGAGAGCAAGACTCTCTGATGTGAGCCGCCATTTTAAAATTTATGACGAAGTGGAAGTAAAGGAAGCCTACGAGAAAGCACACAATTTCCAAACAAAGCTTATGGTCAATCGTCAGCTTGAACACCAGCTTAAACAAAGACGTGATGAAGTTGAAAGACGGCTTCTTACGTTAACAGAGACGATTGAACGAGCTGAACATCTTGTGTCGCAAATCTCGGTGATTTTATCGTACTTAACAGACGATCTCCAACAAGTTGGAGAGATTGTTGAAGATGCCATTCAAAAAGAGTATTTTGGTTTCCGAATTATTGAGGCTCAAGAAGAGGAGAGAGGAAACGTTTGTCCCGCGAAATTCACGACGGTCCTGCTCAAATGCTCGCTAACGTTATGATGCGTTCCGAACTAATTGAGCGAGTCTATCGTGAAAGAAGCCCTGATGAGGCAATGAAGGAAATTAGAGACTTACGGAAGATGGTTCGCTCAGCTCTCTATGAAGTAAGGCGAATTATTTATGATTTAAGACCGATGGCACTAGATGATTTAGGGCTCATTCCCACTTTAAGAAAATATATTAGTACTGTTGAAGATTACAATGATGGTAAACCACAGATTTCATTCACATCACTTGGATCTGATAAAAGGATGCCGCCAAAACTTGAGGTTGCTTTATTCCGTCTTGCGCAAGAATCGATTACAAATGCTATTAAACACGCCGATGCAAACTATGTGACTGTCAAAATTGAAGTGTGTGATAGCCAAGTCATTCTTATTGTAAAAGACGATGGAAAAGGTTTTGAAGTAGAAGAGAAAAAAGAGCAATCATTCGGGATTATGGGAATGAAGGAACGAGTGGAAATTTTAGATGGAAAACTAGAAATCAATTCAGCTATTGGCAAAGGTACAAAAGTGATGATTATTGTTCCTCAGTCTCAGCTGTTCCAATCATAAAACGTAGGCACATAGATTTTAGGAGGTAAGAAGATATGGAAACGAAAATAGTAATTATAGATGACCATCAATTGTTCCGTGAAGGGGTAAAACGAATTTTAGACTTTGAGCAAGACTTTGATGTTGTAGCAGAAGGTGACGATGGAGAAGAAGCTGTAAAGCTTGTTGAAGAGTATAATCCAGATGTTGTGATTATGGACATTAATATGCCTGGATTGAATGGTGTTGAAGCAACAAAACAGCTAATTGAAGAATATCCAGATACAAAAGTTATCATTCTATCTATTCATGACGATGAAACATATGTAACACATGCTTTGCAAACAGGTGCGCTTGGATATCTATTAAAAGAGATGGATGCAGATGCTCTTGTACAAGCTGTGCGCGTTGTAGCAGAAGGTGGTTCATATCTTCATCCAAAAGTAACAAACAGCCTTGTGAATGAGTATCGCCGTCTAGCTTCACAAGCTCAAAATGAACGTAAATATGCGGCAAGAGAAATTGAAATTCGCCGTCCGCTTCACCTTTTAACTCGTCGTGAGTGTGAAGTATTACAGCTTTTAGCTGATGGTAAAAGCAACCGCGGAATTGGTGAAACATTATATATTAGTGAAAAAACAGTTAAGAACCATGTAAGTAATATCCTACAAAAAATGAATGTTAATGATCGAACTCAAGCTGTTGTTGTAGCTATTAAAAATGGCTGGGTAAGCGTTCTGTAAAAGAAAAATAGTCAAAAGGGTGAGGCAAATTGTCTCACCTTTTCTTGCACATAGAGTAAAAATACATAATAATGGGTATTCTTTCTTTAGAAAGATTTTATACATAGGAAAAATCTGAGGAGGAGCATGAGTGAAAACGGCAATTATTGTTGATAGTACAGCATATATTCCAAAATCATTGAGAGAAGAAAAGAATATATATAGTATTCCATTAAGCATTATCTTTAATGACAAGCAATACAGAGAAGAAGAGAATATAACTGCAGAAGAGTTTTACGAGAAAGTAAAACAAGAAAAAATTTTTCCCACAACATCACAACCACCAATTGGTGAGATTGTAGAGTTATTGAAAGAAATAGCAGTTGATTATGATGAAGCAGTATTTATCACGCTCTCAAGTGGTATTAGCGGTACTTATCAAACCGTTCAGTCTGCAGGGAGAATGGTAGAAGGACTGACTGTTTATCCATATGATTCAGAGATAAGCTGCATGGTAGAAGGGTTTTATGCTCTAGAAGGAGCAGATATGGCTGCTCGTGGCAAAAGTGCAACGGAAATTGTTAAACGTTTTGATGAAATGAAACCGTTCATTAGGGCTTACTTTATTGTGGACGACTTATCACATCTTCAAAGAGGAGGAAGATTGAGTGCTGCACAAGCCCTAATTGGCAGTGTTCTTCAAGTCAAACCAATCCTTCATTTTGAAGATACAAAAATTGTTCCATTTGAAAAAATTCGCACAAGAAAAAAAGCTTTAAAACGAGTGTTAGAGCTTTTTCATGAAGATGCTTTTCAAGGGGTGCCAATTGAAGCAACAGTTATTCATGCTAATCGTCTTCAAGAGGCGGAAGAACTTTGCAAAGAGATTGAAAATAAATATCCCAATGTAAATGTTAATATTTCTTATTTTGGACCTGTAATAGGTACACATCTAGGTGAAGGTGCTTTAGGGCTTGGATGGTACCGTAAATAAAAAAGAACGAGTTTTTATGCTCGTTCTTTTTTATTATCCCTATGAAGACGTTGATAACAAGTTATGAAAAGTTGATATAGTAAAAAGAAAAGAGGTGTTTTATGCTTTTTACTGTTGAAGATAATAAGCTTGTCTTCTCTCCTCAAGAAGGTCAACCGATTTCCTATCACTCTACCTACACTTTTTATCCCATAAATGATGCCTACCCTTTTTCACAGAAGCTTCAAGAAGAGTTATCACAACGAAAGTTGCTTCTTACCGAACTTTCAGTTCCATTTATCACCCTTTATGAGCATTATAAAGAAGGATATGTTCAGATTATAAAAGGAATTAATAAAAAAAAGGATATATGTCAATGTAATCGTTGTGGAAATACGGTCTTACAAAAGTTTGGAGCATTTCCTTGTTATACATGTAAAGAGATGTGCTTTTATTGTCGTGCTTGCATTGGAATGGGGAGAATCAGCATGTGCACACCACTTTTTGTTTGGAGTGGTCCTATCTATAAGAAAAGGGAACATCCAGCTTTCTTAGCATGGAACGGTAAACTGTCCGAGATGCAGCAAAAAGGAGCAGAGGCCATTAAAGAGACAATCCAAGGAAAAGGAGAACTCTTAGTTTGGGCCGCTTGCGGAGCAGGGAAAACAGAAATGCTTTTTGAAGGAATTAATTATGCTCTCTCACAAGGAGAGAATGTTCTTATTGCTACACCAAGAGCAGATGTTGTACGTGAATTAAAGCCTCGTATAGCGCAAGCATTTCCTTACTCTTCTGTTATCGCTTTATATGGAGGCAGTGAAGACAGAGGAAAAAGTGGAGCTATTACGATTTCTACAACTCATCAAATGCTTCGTTATGAAAAAGCATTTGATGTAGTAATTGTAGACGAGGTAGATGCTTTTCCATTCTCATATGACAAAATGCTTCAACAAGCGGTAGAAAATGTGAAAAAACAGAGTTGTGCAACAATCCTCCTCACTGCAACACCGAATCGTCAGTGGCAGCGGGAAATAAGGAGAGGAAGGAGAGATGCCTTTGTTCTACCTGCACGCTATCATCGAAGAGAGATACCTGTACCACATATGATTTGGTGTGGAAACTGGAAAAAACAGCTCTTAAAAAACGAGCTTCCATGGAAGCTTAAAAAATGGCTGAAGGAAAGAAGAGAAAAACAAGTCTTTTTGTTTGTACCATCGATTGAAGTGATTCCTAAAATTGTGGGAATTATAAAAAAAGGGGAAAAGCAGACAGAAGGAGTCCATGCAGAAGATCATGATCGAGAAAAAAAGGTGCTACGGTTTCGAAATGGTGAAACACGCATTTTAGTAACAACTACTATTCTAGAGAGGGGAGTAACAGTCCCTAATATAGATGTTGCTGTTTTAGGGGCGGAGGAGGATATTTTTACAGAAAGTGCGCTCGTGCAAATTGGAGGAAGAGTGGGTAGAAGTGCTAATTATCCAAATGGAGATGTTACCCTTTTCCATTTCGGCCGAACTCAAGAGATGATTCGGGCAAGAAAACAGATTCTTTCTCTAAACGAGAAAGCGCGTAAGATGGGGCTTATTGAATGAATACCTGCCTATATTGTGAAGGAGTACATACGTCACAGTTTACATTCTCTCACTTTTTGAAAGGGGGGGAAACTGGCCTTTGTGAGCTTTGTCTTAAGAAATGCTTATTTATTAAAGAACCGTATTGTTTGCTATGCGGACGTAGCCTTCTTCATCTTTCTTCGCAGTTTATTGATCATGATATCTGTAAGGACTGTGCTGTCTGGAAAACTTCTTCATATAGGGAGATGATGACAAAGAATCGCTCTCTACTGCACTATAATGCTTTTATAAAAGAATGGATGAATCGTTTTAAGTTCCAAGGAGACTATGCGCTTTTGCTATCTTTTAAAAAGGAGTGGCTTTCCCTTTTCTATCAACACTTTAAGACTTGCTCCCTTATCATCCCTATTCCTCTCTCAGCAGAACGCCATTTGGAGAGAGGATTCAATCAATCTGAAGCTTTAGCTTCTCTTTTACCTCGACAGATCGTCTCGCCCCTTTCCCGCCTTCATACAGAAAAACAGTCCCAAAAAAATAAACAAGAGCGTCTACAAGAAGAGCTTTTTACCTTCTCTTCCTCTCGGAAACTCAATAATGAAGAGGTTCTCCTCATTGACGATATTTATACAACAGGAGCAACTCTTTATAGAGCAAGTAAGGTGTTAAAACAAAACGGAGCAGGTCTTATTTCAGCAATGACATTAGCAAGAAGCTAAGATAAACAATTGTAAGAACTATCCGATAAGAAAGGTAACGGCGCGACTTTCTTTTTAGGAGAAGAGCGGAATGAAGGAGCGAAAGGGTAAGAATGTCACAACTATTAAACTGTCCGACGTGTGGAAGTCTGTTTATTCAGAATAGCTTTATTAGTGTTTGTAACGATTGCTATAAGGAAGAGATTGCTCACTATGAAAGAATAGGAGAGTTTATTCGTAATAGAGACAACCGACTCTTAACACTTGAAGAGATAACAGAAGCTACTGGGGTGCCTATACCGCTATTCTATAAGTTTGTTCGTAAAGGGTGGCTTCAGCTTTCATATTTACCAAATGTATACTACCAATGTGAAGTTTGTCATCAAGAAACGCGTGAAGGAAGGATATGTAATTCTTGTCGCTATGATTTTAGAAAAGATTTAGAGATTTATGAACGAGAACAAACCTTGAAAAAGGAATAAAGTTCTAGTTCTTTTGTCACGAAAAAACAAATAAAAAGTAGAAAAAAGAAGAAAAATATGTTATTATTACTATTTTTATCATTTTCCTTAAATTCCTTTAAATCCTCTGTTTTTTTACCGATAATAAAAGAAAGATAAGATATAGCGGTAATTATTTCGTGAGGTGAGGAAAATGAAGATTAATCCTTTTCATTCATCAGGAATGAATCCATATCAAAACCAAACTGAAAAACAGAGACAGGTGGAAAGAACTTCTGTCACAAGACGTGATGAAGTTCAGATATCAACTCAGGCAAAAGAGCTTCAAAAAACAAATAATTTTCAAAATGAACGAGCAGATAAGATCGAACGATTAAAGAATCAGGTGCAGAATGGAACGTATAAGGTTGATGCGCATAAAGTAGCGTCTTCACTTGTTGACTATTATAAGAAATTTTCAAAAGGTGAATAAGTAATGAACATAGACCGGTTAGAGGCATTATTAGAAAAGCTTTTATCACTTCATAAAAGTTTATTACATTTAGCTCAACAAAAAACAGAATGCTTGAAGGAAGAGAACGAAACAATGCTCTCAAAGCTAATGAGTGAGGAGCAGTCTCACATAAAAGCTATAACAAAACTAGAAGAAGCTCGCCGGCGAGAAGTGTTATTAATATGGGGAGAATCCCTTACACTAGGTGAGATTATCGAGAAACTCCCTCTTCCTCAAAGAGCCAAATATGAGGTACTGAAGGAAGAGTTGAGCACTTGTCTTTTAGCATTAAAAGAGCGTAATGAACTAAATCAGCAGCTTCTTTATCATTCCCTACAAGTTGTGAATATGACTTTAGATATGTTCGGCAATCAGCCTAAAAACTTAAATTATCATAGTTCGCAGAAAGAGCGTCCGTCAGCTCCTAGTCGTTCTATGTTTGATAGTAAAGCATAAAAGAAACGGAGGAAAGACTGGTGCGTTCTACATTTCAAGGACTTGAAACATCACTGCGGGCTCTTCATGCTCAGCAATCAGCCCTTCAAACAACTGGACAGAATGTTGCGAATGCCAATACAGCTGGCTATACAAGGCAACGAGTGAATTTGCAAGCAACTTCCCCATATCCTTCGGGTGGGATGAACTCGCCGCAAATAGCAGGAACGATAGGAACAGGGGTAGAAGCAAGCTCAATTGAGCGAATTCGTGATCAGTATCTTGATGCTCAATATCGCAGCGGAGAGGCACAAGTTGGTTATGCTGACATGGAAAGTAATATCCTTAAGACTGTTGAAGCAATTATGAACGATCAAGAAGGTGCAGGTCTTTCGGGAGCGATGGATGAATTTTGGAGCTCTCTTCAAGATCTTAGTATTAACCCAAATGATGAAGGAATTAAAACGGTTGTCCGTGAGAAAGCCGTTTCTTTAACAGACACATTCCATTACTTAAATAGTGCACTAACAACTGCACAAGAAGACCTTCAAGCAGAAGTAGATGGAGCAAAAGATGATATTAACTCTATTGCATCTCAGATTGCAGATTTAAATCAAAAAATCGGTGAACTTGAGCCATCTGGTTACTTGCCAAATGATCTTTATGATCAACGTGATTTGCTTGTTGATAAGCTTTCAAGTTATATGGGTATTAAAGTTGAGCGCACTTCGTCAGGCAGCGGAGCTAACAGAGCCGCTGCAGGTATCTATACGATTAAGGTAGCTGGAAGCAGTGAAGCACTCGTACAAGGGAATATAGCGAAAAAGGTTGAGACAGTTTCTAACGGAAGTGATCTAGAAATCCAGATTAATGGTACAACTGTATCTTCAACAGGAAGTTTTCAAAGTTTAATTCGTAACCTTGGCACAGATCAAAGCATCTATAAAACAACGATTGATCAGCTTGATCAGCTTGCGCTAACTCTTACAACAGAATTTAATAATATTCATGGGAATGGCTACAAGCAAGATGGAGAAAAAGGGAGCGACTTTTTTACGTTTTCATCAGAAAATGCTTCAAGCACAATCACACTTTCAGATGACATTATGAAGAGTACGGATAATATAGCAGTTGGAGCTGAAGGAAATAAGAAAAGTGATGGAGGAAATGCAGCAAAACTTGCTGAACTTTTAAATCCCAATGTTGGCAAGGGAACAATCAGGTCTGCTTATAGTGAAATGATTGGGGAGATTGGTGTAAAAGTCCAAAATGCTAATAGACTAAAAGTAAATAGTGAAAATGTCAGAGATCTTCTTTCAACAAAGCGAGACAGCGTTAGCTCGGTTTCTTTAGATGAGGAAATGACAAATATGATTAAGTTTCAACATGCATATAATGCAGCAGCAAGGAGCATGACGGTCATGGATGAGATGCTTGACCGAATCATTAATAATATGGGCATTGTTGGCCGCTAGTGGAGGGAAAACGATGAGAGTAACACAGTCCATGATTTCTCAACATACGTTGCGTAATATGAGCAATAGCTATGAGAAACTAATGAATTTACAAGAACGAGCAACAAGTGGTAAGAAGTTGAACCGCCCATCTGATGATCCAATTGGTGCTGTTAAAAGCTTAAACTACCGAATAAATTTAAACGAGAATAACCAATATAAAGAGAATTTTACAGAAGCCTACAAGTGGCTTGATAACAGCGATGGATCTCTGGAAGAAGCAAATAAAGTGATGCAACGAATTCGAGAACTTACAGTGAGTGCGTCAAATGGAACAAAACTTGAAGATGAGCGAGAAGCTATTAGACTCGAAGTGAGCGGACTAAAAGAACATCTTGTTTCAATTGCGAATAAAAACATTGAAGGGAAGTTTCTTTTTAACGGAATAAATACTGGACAAGCGCCAGTAGATAACAAGAACGGAACAATTGTTGTAGGAGCTAGTGAGAAACCAATATCAATTGAACTATCTAAAGGTTTTCCAATTGATATTAGTACTGATGGAACGGGCGTTTTTAGTCAAGCTTTCTTTGATAATCTTACAAAGCTTGAACAAAGCTTAGCAGAAGGTTCATCAGGAGAGGAAATTGGTGATCAGCTTTCCGCAATGGATGAAAATATTAACTCTATTATAAGCGCTAGAACTCTCATCGGAGCTCGTACAAATCGTCTGGAAATTATGGAAGCACGTTTAAACGAGCAAGGAGAACTTCTTGAAAAGAAACTTTCAGATGTAGAAGATATAGATTTTGAGAAAGCAATTATGGACCTACAAATGCAGGAGACTGTTCAGCGGGCAGCATTAGCTGTGGGAGCTAAAATTATGCAGCCGAGTTTAGTAGATTTTCTAGCATAATAGACAGCAAAAGGCTCGGCATTTACCGGGCTTTCTGTTTAAAAACGTCAAAAACAACAATACTATAAAGTGGTGAAAAGATGAAAATAGCAACGAAATATCATGGGGAATTAGAAGTAAATCGTGAAGAGGTGATTACTTTTTCGAAAGGTATTCCTGGTTTCTTAGAAGAAAAGAAATTTACTCTTTTACCTCTCAATGATGAAGACGTCTTCTTTTTACTTCAGTCTTTAAAAACACCAGATTTAGCTTTTGTGATTGCAGATCCGTTTGCTTTTTATAAAGAATATGACTTCAACCTAGCTTCGCATTATATGACAGAACTTGATATTACCTCAGAGAAAAATGTAATGGTCTATGCTTTTGTAACAATAATGGACCCATTTTTGGAGTCTACTATTAATTTACAAGCACCGCTTATTTTAAATCGTGAACAAAAAAGAGGAAGACAAATTATTTTAACAGGCACGGATTATAAAACTAAACATCCACTCTTTCGGAAGATGATGAAGTAGGGGGGATCTTTTTGCTTGTCTTAACACGAAAAGTTGGCGAAAGTATCCGAATTGGAGAAGATATTGAACTGAAAATTGTAGATATTGATGGAGAACAAATTAAGCTAGGGATCAATGCTCCCAAACATATTGAAGTTCATAGGCAAGAAGTGTACGAAGCAATCCAAACGGAAAATGAGCAAGCTGCAAGTCTTGAAGAAAATCTTATGAATATATTTAAGAATATGAACAATCCTTAAGAGAGTCTCCTTAAAGGGCTCTTTTTTTAATAAAACGAGGCGACGTTCCTATATCATCCTAAACCTCTTTTTGTTAGTATTTCTGTAAAGGAGGAACGCAATGTCTTATGGAAATTACGAACGAAATCTATCCCTTTTCGTTATAGGTTTATTCTTTGCTTTTTTGACCATTTTGTTTCCCCTTCTTGCGCTGATAACGTCGAGGGAACTTTTTTTAGACTTAATGGGTGTCACACTAGGAATTTCTCTTATCATTTGGGGTTTACATAAACTGAAAAGTTCAAAGGGAAAAGGACTTAGACGCATTTTAATTGGAGGAGCTATTTTTATCTTCCTTATGATTAAGCTGTTTTTATGAACGTTTGCAATAAAAAAAGTATTATGATAATAATAGAGAAGTAAGACTGCTAGGGGTGCCGTGAAAGGCTGAGAGAGACGAGTGTCTTGACCCTTACACCTGATCTAGGTAATGCTAGCGAAGGGAAGTGGTTGGCGAATTGTTTTATTAGGCATTCGTACATAATCACACCCCTTCACATTGTGAAGGGGTTTTTTCGTTTCCTTCGCTCTAATAAGGAGTGAAAGTATGGAACATATAGAAAAGATTTTAGGAGAAGTAGAGTTAAGAAAAGAAGAGCTAATCTCACTTATTGAGAAACTTGTGAAATTTAAAACACCTGCCCCTCCCGCCCGTAATACAAGGGAAGCGCAAGAATTTGTGGCAAAGCAGCTTAAACAAAATAAATTCGCAGTTGAAATGTGGGATGTTTATGAAAACGATCCAAATGTTGTGGGAGTTAAAAAGGGGAAAAGTAGTGGAGAGTATAACAGCTTAATTATTAACGGCCATATAGATGTGGCTCAAGTAGATGAAAACGAGCAGTGGGAACGTGACCCATTTCTTCCTTTTGTACGAGATGGATATCTCTTTGGAAGGGGAACTTCCGATATGAAAGGTGGATTAGGGTGTGCTCTCTTTGCATTAGAATTATTGGGAGAGTATGGTGTAGAACTTCCTGGTGATGTAATTTTCCAATCTGTGATTGGAGAGGAAGTAGGAGAAGCAGGAACAAAACAGTGTTGTGAAAGAGGGTATAGTGCTGATTTTGCACTTGTTGTAGATACAAGTGAAATGGTTATTCGTGGTCAGGGCGGTGTAATTACAGGATGGATTACAGTAAAAAGTGATCAAACATTTCATGATGGAACAAGGCGGCATATGATTGCAGCGGGAGGAGAAACGGTCGGAGCCAGCGCAATTGAGAAAATGATGAAGATCATTAACTGGCTCAATGAACTCGAAAGACATTGGATGGTCACAAAAACTTATGATGGTTTTCTCCCAGGAACAACAACAATTAATCCTGCCGTCATTGAAGGAGGAAGACACCCTGCTTTTGTAGCTGATGAGTGTCGCCTGTGGATTACCGTACATTTCTATCCAAATGAAACTTACGAGAGTGTTACAAAAGAAATTGAAGATTATATTTTAAGAATGTCTCATGGTGACCTATGGTTAAGGAATTATCCTCCAAGCTTTAGGTGGGGAGGATCATCAATGATTGAAGAAAGAGGAGAAATATTTCCTGCACTTGAAATTGATGAAACTCATGATGGAGTGAAAATGCTTCAGCACATCCACAAAGAGGTTTTAAAAAAACAAGCTGAAATAGAAATGTCTACCTCTGTCACAGACGGAGGATGGTTAGGGGAAGCAGGAATTCCAACCGTTATTTATGGACCAGGGGAAACAAAGTATGCACATGCCGTAAATGAGCGAGTATCAATTGAGAGTTTAGTAGATTTCACAAAAGTATTAATTGAATTTATTTATAACTGGTGTCATACAAAAAAGGGGGAAAATAAATGACATTCTGTGAAGAACTTTATGCAAAAGCCAAACACATTTGGATCGCAAATCATAAGCATCCATTTGTTCAAGGGATCGGCCATGGCACCCTTCCAAAAGAAAGTTTTCGTCATTATATGATTCAGGACTATCTCTATCTCATTGACTATGCAAAACTTTTTGCACTTGGAAGTGTGAAAGCAACTGATGTTGAAACAATGGGTAAATTTGGAGAAATCTTGCATTCTACGTTAAATGTCGAAATGGATCTTCATCGTCAATATGCGAAAAAATTTGCTATTTCAGAGGAAGAGCTTGAAAATGCTCAGCCTGCTTCCTCAACAATTGCCTACACGCATTATATGCTACAAGTTGCTCAAAATGGTACACTTGCCGAACTTGTAGCAGCCCTTCTTCCTTGCATGTGGAGCTATAATGAAATTGGAAGGGAATTGGCTAAAATTCCAGGAGCTCTTGAGCATGAATTTTACGGAGAATGGGTAGAGATGTATAGTTCAAAGGAATTTGGTGAACTTTCAAATTGGTTAAAAGACTTAATGAACAAACTAGCAATAGGAAAATCAGAGGAAGAAAGAAAGAAACTAGAGGAAATTTTTCTAAATACAAGTAGATTTGAATTTCTTTTTTGGGATATGGCTTATCACGGAGAAACGTGGCCTGAAGATATTCGATAAAAAAGGCACCGTTCATTGAACGGTGCTAAACTTTGGCGTGAGCAAAATATATTATTAAGAGTAAATAGCGTTAATAATCTACTATCTCTACAATTCGTTTCAAAATTACATTTTTAAATTTTCAAAAGTTTCAATTGATGGAACTCCATAAGGGTAATGTAAAGTTTATACCTTTAAAGGGGCCCATGTCCCAAAATTAAACAGCCGCCTTTTCAACGATGAATTCGTCATTATAATAAATAACTTGAGAGAGAATCTTGCAAGAGCAGTTCTCTAACTTTCCTAGCGCTTCCTTTGCCTCATGTTCATCGTCAAACTCATACATTTTTACGTCTTGGTCTGCATAAACAGTAATTACCCACACGTTTTGTTTTCCTCCCTTTTTTGAATTTAAAAGATAAATTGTTTACCTTTTGATGCTATCATACGCCCTTTAGTAATTAATGTAAACCATAAAAACAATCTTTCTATAAAAGTTCATAAATTCATTTTGGTCATTATATTTATAGTAAAAAGGATGTCAAAGAGAGTCACTATGAATGTAAAAAAAGATCTCATTGAAAGAAGTTTAAATAGAATTAAAGTTGAAGAAGAAGACAACTTTAGATTTTATTATAGGTTTAATTTCTATGTGTTCAATGACGTTTTTAAATTTTCTTTCTGGGTATACTTTAACTAAGCAACGAAAACAATCTTGATAAAGGAGGAGATAAGACATGTCGTGGTTATGGACAATTATTGTTGGTGGCATTATCGGTTGGCTTGCAGGAGTTTTAACAGGTCGTGATGTCCCAGGTGGAATTATTGGAAATATTATTGCTGGTTTTATCGGAGCCTGGTTAGGTTCACTTATCTTTGGTAGCTTTGGTCCGACTGTTGGCGGTTTTGCCCTTATCCCTGCAATTATCGGTGCCGTCATCCTAGTTCTAATTGTTAGCTTTGTTATGAGAAAGATGCGACACGCATCATAATAAAAAAGAGTTTCCCTTTAAGGGAAACTCTTTTTTATTTATATATTTAATAGTGAGCCATCTAAAGCCTTAATGTAGCGCTCAGCTGATCGTTGTACAGCTCTATTGGCATCTTCCTTTACACTACGGTGGAAAGCATTGTAAAGTCGATCGAAATGTAAAGGCTTTAATTGTTCTACCATTTCGCTCACTTTCGAAGCTGGGAGAGGAATCAGGTTTGGATAGCTATACATAAAGCTAACCCAATGCTGATCTGCTACAACTTGAACAATATCTCCCGTAAGTAAGACACCATCTTCATTTCCCCAATGCAGTACAGCGCCTCCTTTAAAATGTCCTCCTAAGCGATAAAGCGTAATATCCTGACTAATCTTTAACATCGAACCTTCCCAAAAAACGATATGTTCACTATCCCTCATAACCCACTGTTTGTCATCACGATGAATATAAAGGGGAACATTAAACGCTTCTGCCCACTCTACTTGAGTTGAATAATAATGAGGATGGGACAAGGCAATAGCATGAATTCCTCCTAGGCTCTTAATGTACTCTATAGTGTCTTCATCAAGATAGGAAATACAGTCCCATAAGATATTTACTTCTGTTCCTTGAAGAAGATAAGCTGTTTGGCCAATAGCAAACGTGGGACTTGTTTTAATACTATAAAGGCCCTCTTCAGCTTGAGAAAAGATATTTCGGTATGAAGAGTCCTTTAGCTCTTCAAGTGTTGTCCATGATTGTCCATTAGGGTTCACATATTGTCTTTCATCGTTGCAAATTACACACTTTTTAGGGTGTTGAAAGCTACTGTCATATTGAACACCACATGTTGTACAGATATAAAACATAATGTGAATACCTCCTTTGTTATCTATACTTTTATATTACACGAAGAGAAAGGGATAATTAATAATAAAAGGTAAAAAAGTAAATTTTATGTAGTGATAGGAGGCTTGCTCACTTTAGGTTCTTATTACATATTTGAAACTGGGATGGTTTTTTGGATAAACATCCTAGTTCATGAAAAATAGAATATCCCTTAGAGTGAAAAATGTTTTAACACAAAGCATTTTATGAATCAGAAATCAATTGAAAAAATCATACAAGTATTAATTTGTAGTTGAAAAAAATAGATTTAACAAGAATTTTTTTACTAATTAAAGAATTATTGGGAATGATAAAGTAAGACAGAAAGGGAAAAGAGCGAGCTTGTTTTAGTACAAGAGAGGTTCTTTTTTAGTAACTGCAAAGAAATATATGAAAAATTCTGGTTCTTTAGTCCTTTTGTTTGTTAGATTTGAAGCGCTTTCTTTCGGGGGAGGAAAAATAAAACTAAAATTATATATTGAAATACCGAAATTATACGTATATAATACGTTAATAGTTCTTAAAATTGTGTTCGATTATAATTTTCGGAAAATTTTAATTGTTTTCTACAATAATTAATTTTAATTCTCACGGAGGTTTTGAATATGTCAACTAGAGTACCGACTTCCTTTGTTGTTGTGATCGGTCTTATGCTTTTTGCTCTCTTCTTTGGAGCAGGAAATTTAATATTCCCAGCCATGTTAGGCCAAACAGCGGGGGAACACATTTGGTCTGCAAACGCTGGATTCCTTGTAACAGGCGTCGGTTTGCCGTTACTTGGTGTACTTGCTCTTGGCTTTTCTGGTAAGGATGATTTGCAGTCACTAGCAAGCCGCGTAAATCCTGTTTTTGGACTTGTTTTTACGGTTGTTCTTTATTTAGCAATTGGGCCTCTATTTGCAATGCCAAGAGCAGGAACGGTGTCATATGAAATTGGAGTTCATCCATTTGTAGTTCAATTTTTAGGTGAAGATGCAGGGTTCTGGCCACTTCTTATTTTTACGATTATTTTCTTTAGCATTGCGTGCTTTTTTTCACTAAATCCTGCGAAAATTGTCGATTTAGTAGGAAAAGTATTGACTCCACTGAAGTTAACATTTATTGGAATTTTGGTTCTTGTAGCTTTTATTAATCCTATTGGACCTTTTCAAGCACCGCGTCCTGAATATATGACACATGCTTTTTCTAAAGGATTCCAAGAAGGATACTTAACAATGGATACGTTAGCCTCTTTTGTATTTGGAATTATCATTATTAATGCAATTAAACAAAAGGGAGCTAAAACAAAAGGACAAATCATGAAAATCTGCGTGCAGGCAACTATTATTGCAGCCGTGATTTTAGCCGTAATTTATACCGCACTTTCTTATATGGGGGCATCAAGCGTTTCAGAGCTTGGTCATTTAGATAACGGTGGAACAGTTTTAGCACGTGTTTCAGATTACTATTTCGGTTCTTATGGCGCTATTCTTTTAGGACTTATGATTACTGTAGCTTGCTTAACAACAAGCGTTGGCTTAATTACAGCTTGTTCAGCTTTCTTCCATAAGTTATTTCCGTCTGTTTCATATAAAGCTATTGCAATTACTCTATCTGTATTCAGTGCGATCATTGCTAATGTTGGTCTTACTCAGCTTATTGCTATTTCAGTTCCAGTATTAACTATTATTTATCCACTAGCTATTGTGCTTATTTTCTTAACATTTCTACATCCTTTATTCAAAGGACGAACAGAAATTTATCAAGGTAGTTTGATTTTAACATTTATTGTTAGCCTTTTTGATGGGCTAGGAGATGCGGGTGTTCATATCACATTTATCGACAATCTTTTCGGAAGTATTTTACCATTATACTCAATTGGTTTAGGATGGATTGTTCCAGCAATTGTTGGAGGGGTAATTGGATATATTGTAAGCTTGCTTGTATCTAAAAGTTACTATAAAGAAGAGACAAGCAATTAAGGTTCAGTAAGAGAGCAGCTAGAACATTTTCTAGCTGCTTTTCTTATGGAGAAAAAAGCCTTTTTGTTATTTGAATTGATTAGTGACAAATGTTAAATTTTCCTATATTATGGTAAATGAGAGTGGGGCTTAAGACTTATTATTGAAAATGGGATGAAGTTTAATTGCAGAAAATATATAATGGAAAAGGAGTCTTTTTGAGACCTCTTTTTTGTTGATATAGTTTGTAGAAGAAGGGTAAAAGGTATACATAATTGTCAGTCAGAATATATTTAAAAATCACATCAGACCTTATCTCCGTTCCTTAAAATAACTTACGCTAAAATGAAAATTCTTTTTTTATTACATTAATGTGAACAACTTTTGTACACAACAGGGAGAAACAGAAAGGGTTATTGGAGGAATTTATATTGAGCAACAAAACGCATCATCGATATGTCTATGGACTAGATGGACTTCGAGCGTTTGCCGTGTTATCAGTTATTGCTTATCATCTGAATTTTAGTTGGGCCAAGGGAGGATTTCTCGGAGTTGATGTTTTCTTTGTGCTGTCCGGGTACTTGATCACTTCTATTATTTTACCTTCGCATGGAAGCAGACTAACATTCGATTTTCGGGACTTTTGGATAAGACGAATTCGCCGATTACTTCCTGCAGCATATGTAATGATTATTGCAACCGTTGTATGGGTTGTCTTATTTAAAGAAGAACTGTTAGCAACTGTACGCGGAGATGCTGTATCATCTTTATTTTATACGAGCAACTGGTGGTTTATTTTCCATAAGCTTTCATACTTTGATAGCTTTGGATCTCCTTCACCATTAAAGAATTTATGGTCTTTAGCGATTGAAGAACAATTTTATTTACTATGGCCAATATTGTTAGCGGTTAGTTTCTATATCTTTAAAAGAAGAAGTGTAGTATCATGCGTTGTTCTCGTTGGGATTCTGATCTCAGCAATGTCAATGGGAATGCTTTACGAACCAGGCATGGATCCTAGTCGTGTTTACTATGGTACAGATACACGTTCATTTGAGCTTTTGGTTGGCTGTTGGCTAGCACTTGTTTGGCCATTAAAAAGGCTCTCAGCAAAAGAACTTCCTGTGAAAGTGAGAAAAATATTTAACGGAGTAAGTATTGTTTCTTTCCTTATTATTATACTTTGCTTCTTCTTTGTTAGTGAATATCAAACGTTTGTATATCAAGGTGGAATGCTGCTGTTTTGTTTAAATACTGCCATTCTTGTTGCATGTATTTGCCATCCAAGCAACCTTCTTGGTAAATTGCTATCTTGGAAGCCATTAAGATGGATTGGTTCACGTTCATATGGAATCTATCTTTGGCATTATCCAGTTATTGTACTTACAACGCCTGTAGAAGAGATTGGTACACAAAATTATTGGCGTATTGCTTTGCAGATATTCGTGACTTTTGTTGTAGCAGAGTGGTCATATCGAATGATTGAGATGCCGATTCGTAAAAACGGGTTTAGACAATTCTTCAAACGCTATATTCCAACCACAACACTAACGTGGAAAAAGCTTTCTATTACTCGCAAACTATCAACAGTAGCTATTTTTCTCATTGTACTTGTATTTACAGCTGGTGTAACGGGTCTAGCTAAGGGAGAAGTAAGACATGAATCTCCAGAGAAAACGAGCGTTAAGGTTTCTCCAAATCAAAATGAAGAGGAACACGCTGTAAAAGAGAAAAAAGAAGAATCTCAGCAATCAAAAGACACAGATTCAAAAGAGAAGGAATCAGAATCCTCTAAGGTGGATGAACAAGAGAAGTCATTAACTCCCCCTGAGAAAATATTTGCAATTGGAGACTCTGTTATGCTTGATATTGCAGGAAATCTTCATGAAAAATACCCAAATATAACAATTGATGGGAAGGTTGGAAGACAGCTTTATGAGGCGATTGAAATAGCTCCTTCATATGCATCATTTAATAATAAAGATGCAGTTGTTGTTATTGAGCTTGGAACAAATGGTTATTTTACAGATGAACAGATTGATAAATTACTATCATATTTCGATGAAGCAAACGTTTATCTTGTAAATACGCGTGTTCCACGTTCATGGGAAGATCAAGTTAATGAAACACTAGCTAAAAAAGCCAAGGAGTATAAGAACGTAAAATTAATAAATTGGCATAAAGAATCCTTAGAGCACCCCGAATATTTTGGGGGAGATGGAGTTCATCTTACTCAAAAAGGATCGGAGGCATTAACTGAACTTATTCAGGATGCTGTGAATGAATGAAAACCAAGGCCATAAGAGTGGTCTTGGTTTTTAGTTTGTGTAAAAATATAGATTATAATTCGAGCTAACTTCCTATTAAAAAGAAAAAAGAAAAGCCGATATAAATAAAAATACCTTCGAAGAAATATAGGCGGTGAAAAGATGACAGGAATGAGGATCAGTGGATTAGCAAGTGGGATTGATACGGAAAGCATGGTTGAGAAATTAATGACGGCTGAGCGTGTTCCACTTAATAAATTAACAGGGCAGAAGCAAACTTTAGAATGGCAACGCGATCAGTACAGAGAGATTAATACTTCATTAAATGATTTAAGTAACTATACTTTTGATAATATTATCCTAAGTAGTACATTCAACAAGAAAATGGTTACTTCTTCTGAGGAAGGAAAGGTTACAGCGACAGCAGTAAACATTAGCCAAAATATCTCTACTCAAATAGAAGTTAAACAGCTTGCAGCTTCTAGTCGATTCAAATCAAGTGGTTTCACTTCTTCATCAGCTGCCCAGGAATTGAAGTTCACAGTAAAAGACCCAGGAAGTACAGAAGCTCGAGAGGTGTCGTTTTCTATTAAAGCAGGAGCAACAGCTGATGACGTTGTAAAAGCAATTAATAGTTCAGGTTTAGGCGTAAGAGCTATGAACGAACGAATTCGTGATACAACAAGTGGTCAGTACGTTGAAACACTTGTGTTTGTAAACAATAAGACAGGAACTGGCGGGGAAATTAGGGCTGCAGATAGTGCCACAAGTTCATATATGACGGATAATCTAGGGTTTCAACTAAACGATACAGTACTTCAAGAAAGTGAAAAAGGTAAGGATGCAACCGTTATCATAGATGGATTTGAAATGCAAAAAACAACAAATACTTTCGAAATGAATGGAATGAAGTACACCTTGAAAGGAGTAACTAACACTCCTGTTACTATTACCACATCTACAGATGTTGATGGTATTTTTGATAAAATTAAAGAATTTGTTACGAAGTACAATGAAACAATTACCAAGATTAATGAAAAAGTGGGAGAAACTCGTTATCGTGACTATGCGCCACTTACAAGTGATCAAAAGAAAGAGATGTCTGATAAAGAGGTTGAACTGTGGGAAGAAAAAGCAAAAAGTGGACTTCTTCGTAGTGATAGCACATTGTCGAGTGCTTTAAATAGTATGAGGTCTGATTTTTATACGTCACTGCAAGGTGGATCTTTTGGTATTGATCACTTATCTGAGATTGGAATCACAACAACAAAGCAGTATCGTCTCGGTGGGGTCTTAGAAATTGATGAAGCAAAGCTGAAGAAACAAATTGAGGAGAACCCACAAGCCATTTCAGAGCTTTTCTCAAAAAATGGAGATACATATGATACACAAGGAATCGCAGTGCGTCTTCGTAATACGATAAAAGATACCATTATAACAATTGAAAAACGAGCAGGAAACACAGGACAGTCTGATACTCAATATACAATTGGGAAAAGCCTTAATGATCTTGATGAGCGTATTAATAATTTTAATGACCGTTTGAAAATGATTGAAAATCGTTATTGGAGTCAGTTTACAGCGATGGAGCAAGCTATCCAAAAAGCAAACTCTCAGTCTTCTTATTTATCACAATACTTCATGCAGTAAAGGAGAAATAACTATGAACAATGCTTATCAAGCTTATCAGCAAGGCTCTGTTAATACAGCAACTCCTGGAGAGTTGACACTTATGCTTTATAATGGTTGCTTAAAGTTTATTCGTAGAGCAAAGACGGCAATTGAAAATGGAGAAGTAGAGGAAAAAAACAAAAACTTAATTAAAGCTCAAAATATTATTACAGAACTGAGGGTTACGTTGCGAACAGGAAGTGAATTATCAGATCAGATGAGAGCGATGTATGATTATATGAATCAACGTCTAATGAAGGCCAATATTGAAAGCAATGTAAACATTTTAGAAGAAGTTGAATCTTATGTTGTGGAATTTAGAGATACATGGAAAGAAGTTATTCAAAAGACAAAATTATTAAAAGGATATGATCATGAATGAATGCTGTAAAAGAAGCATATAAGTTAACACTAAAGCTGCAGCAAGAACTTTCACAAAAAGGACATGATCGTGATAAGCATATTCAGAATATTGAACAGCTGTTAAACGATAGAGATATCGCTATAAAACTTATTAAACCGCCATTTTCAGCGGAAGAGAAGGAGCTTGGAAGAGAGATGGTTAAGCTCAATGACTCTATTGATGAAAAACTGCGTGAGATTCGCTTTAATATTTCAAAGGATATTAAAGCATTGAAAAATCGGGAACGTGGACAGAATCGTTATGTTAATCCATACGGCATAGAAAGCCATGATGGTACATTTTATGATAAGAGAAAATGAAGGGGTTTCTTTAAGGCCCGCTTCATTTTCTTTATGAATTTTTTGTGTCTCCCGTCCTTTTCTTTTGCAAAGGGAGAAGAGGTATGATAATCTATATAACAAGAAAACAAAATTTTCAAACTATTTTGTAGGTTTAAGAAACAATTTGTCGGGAAAAGAAGTAGTAGAGGCATACCTTGGATCAAAAGGAGGAATTCCCATGATTTACAACATTAGAGGGGAAAACATTGAAGTCACTCCAGCACTACGAGAATATGTGGAAAAGAAAATTAGCAAACTTGAGCGCTATTTTGAAGAAGTGCCAAATTCCGAAGCTAATGTGAACTTAAAAGTTTACAGCGATGGCCAAAGAATAGAGGTTACTATTCCGCTTCATTCTCTTGTCTTAAGAGCCGAGGAAACAAACGATGATATGTATGCAGCTATCGATCTTGTTGTAAGCAAGCTTGAGCGTCAAATTCGCAAGCATAAAACAAGAGTGAATCGAAAATCACGTGAGAAGGGCGGAGCAAAATATGCTTTCGCTGAAATGGAAGGCACAACTTCCACAACGATTCTCGAAGAACAAGAAGATGATGATGAATTCGAAGTTGTCCGCACAAAGAGTTTTGATCTTAAACCAATGGATAGTGAAGAAGCCATTTTGCAAATGAATATGCTAGGACATAGTTTCTTCGTTTATACGAATGCTGAAACAGATGCGACAAATGTAGTTTATCGAAGAAAAGATGGAAGATATGGATTAATTGAGCCGCAAGCTTAAAATAAGAAAGGACATAGCCTACTAGGCTATGTCCTTTTTAAATTTATGAAGCTTTAAATGTCATTTTTTCTACAAAATTCACGAAAGCTTTAACCATATTAAGTTGCATAGACTCCTCATGATAAAACATCCACGTGTTTCTTAAAATAAGTTCTCCTTGTTTATTTTGAAGAGGTATTTTATGAATTATTGGAGCATCATTCAGCGTCATTGTAGGCAAAATTGCGTAACCAAGGCCATTTATAATCATTTTCTTTGCAGTGTCTGCCTTATCAACTTCAATACTTACATTAGGAGGCTGAGGATAATTTTCAACCCACCAGTTTTCGACAAGGGTTCTTAGTAATGGGTCTGCTCTGTAATCAATCCGAGGCATCCTTGGTAAATTCTCCAACTCTATTTTCTCTTTTGATGCAATACATACTTCTTCTTGAAATAACAGGTGTTTTCTATCATTCCAGCTATAGTCCCCTTTAACAAATCCAACATGTACGCTGCCATTATGAACAAGATGTGTAATAGAACTGCTTTGATCTGTTGTTACTTTAAATTCAATTTTAGGATATTGATCTTTGAACATTTTGAGTAAGTCAGGAAGCAAATACTGTGCAAAAAGGTTTGAAACCCCAAGCTTAAGTGTTCCTGTGAAGTCATCTTCCATATTAAGAACATTTTCTTTTATGCTTTGAATTCGTAACAGCATATCTTCACTACAATGAGCCAAATACTCGCCTTGTGGCGTGAATTGGACGCCGCGTCTTCCTCTTATAACAACTTGAACTCCAAATTCTTTTTCGATTTGCTGTAGGCGATTTGTCAGTGCAGGCTGTGAGATGTACAAACTCTTAGCTGCTTTGGTAATATTTTGTTGGATGTAAAGCGTACGTAAAATAAGCCAATCTCTTTCATCCATATCATCACCTCAATATAAGTCATAGATATTAGTTATGGTTAAATATAAAAATATAATATTTTATTTATATCTCTTATTATACTATAGTTTGATATAACATCTCTTATTAAATGTACGGTACTCTTGGAGGTTATAAGGGATAGTGATGTGTAGAAAGAAGGAGTAGCTATGAGAAATGAGAGATTCTTTTATAGCATAGTATTTATTCTAATAAGTGGAGTAGGGGGACTGCTCCTTTCATTAACAGGTCTTTCTATCGGTTGGATGCTTGGTACACTCATTTTAGCAGCTGTACTTTCTCTTTTTCGACCGAAATTTTTGAAATTACAAGAAGGGAAAGGGATTGCTCCATACTGGCTTAGAATTGGCCAATGTATTTTAGCTATTGAGCTTGGTCAAAAAATCAACTTATCTATCATTGAAATTTTCACCGAGAATTGGTTCACTATTATTGTTGTTCTTGTTTTATCCATCTTCTTTGCTCTTCTTTCTGGATTTATATTATGGAAATGTAGTAGCACAGATATGTTAACAAGCTTTTTTGGGACGGCACCTGGTGGATTGAGTGCAATGCCTGGGATTGCGGAAGAAGTTGGAGCAAATACTGGCGTTGTAAGCATCATTCAAACAATGCGGGTTTTTCTTGTTGTCTTGACTATACCAATGATTGTTTCCTCTTGGTTTTCTTCTTATTCAGAGCCTGTTTCACATTTAACCGAAACAGCTTCAGCAGGAGGAAGTTTTACACTTCCACATATCATTTGGTCTTTAGTTCTTGTTTTAGCAGCGTGGGGAGGATACTATATCGGTAAAATTCTTAGATTTCCGGCTCCATGGCTCGTTGGGGGAATGGTAACGGTAGCTCTTGTTCAAGCTCTTTCCTCTATGTATGCGGGCTATGACCTTGTTGCTTATTGGCCGCATAGCATGATGATTTTGTCTCAACTCGCTATAGCAGGAAGTATTGGCTCTCGTTTTCATAAAAGAATGTTCCGAGGATTAAAAAGAACGATATTTGTTGCTTTTGTAAGCACTATTGGACTGATTGTAGCCATGCTTGTTTGTGCATTTTTTGTTTCTGAACTAACAGGTATTTCCCTTGTGACGGCTGCACTCGCTTTTGCTCCAGGAGGAATTGCAGAAATGGCTACAACATCTGTTGTACTCCATGCTGATTCTACCCTTGTTGTAGCTGTTCAAGTGCTTCGCATCATTATTGTTTGTATTATGCTTCCGCCTATCTTTAGACTTCTAAACCATTGGGATGTAAGAAAAGCAAAAAGTTCACATGCATCAGCCTAAAAAGCTAGGATTTCCCTAGCTTTTTTTGTTCTTAAAACCAAAATAGTCCGATAAGTGCGATGGCTCCTAATACAAGCCCGCCGATTTGTCCAACTAATGGAGATGAGGCACGAGGAGTATTTGCAGGTACGGAAGTTTGGAGAGTTTGAATTTCTTCATAAAGTGTTTGTGTAACATTTTCTAGTTCTTTTACTTTTCCTCTAAGTTCTTCTATTTCTGATTGAACATCCTCTTCTTTTTTTAATTTCATCTTGCATCCCTTCTTCCTGACAAATTGTTCTTTATTTTTATATACGAGAGCATAGAGGGAAAGTTCCTTCTTATTTTGTAAAAGTATTATAAAAAGAAGGGGAAAATAAAAAGAGTTTGAGAAAGTTGATAGGATAGTGTATGTTCAAAGCGTTTCTTACTTTATAAAATGAAACAAGCAGCCTTCTAAGTTCGTTAATAAGCTGTGATAAATATAAGGTTTTAGCCAGAAAGGAGAGAGAATTATGAAGCAGCGAGATATTTTCATAGCTTTCTTTCGTTCAAGCATTTTAGGATATGGTGGTGGACCATCATCAATTCCCCTTGTCCATGATGAAGTAGTAAAAAGATATAAATGGATGTCTGACGAAGAATTCTCAGATGTATTAGCACTTGGAAATGCGCTTCCAGGGCCAATCAATACAAAGATGGCAGGATATATAGGATATCGAATTGGTGGCGTATTTGGGATGATTAACGCAGTAATTGCTACTTCAGTTCCAACTGTTATTTTAATGATACTTTTTCTTAATCTTTTATATGCTTATAAAGACCAGCCGTGGGTAAAAGGATTATCAAATGCGGTGCTTCCTGTTGTAGGAGTTATGATGTTAACTTTAACATGGAGCTTTTGGAAAAAATCAAAAGAATCGCTTGGTTTATTAAGCGGTGGTTTTCTTATTATTGCAAGTTTTATTGCAACAGAACTTCTTCATATTCATCCGGCTATCGTTATTGTAATCCTACTAATAGCTGCTTTTACTAAGAAAGGTGGTAAAAAAGAAGGTGAAGAGAAGGAGCGTTCAAGATGATTTATGTTAAGCTTTTTTTAGCTTTTTTTATTCCAGGTATTCTTGGTTATGGTGGTGGTCCTGCATCAATTCCTCTCATCCAAAATGAAGTTGTTGATCGCTATAAATGGGTTACGAATCAAGAGTTTAGTGAAGCACTAGCATTTGGAAATGCGCTTCCAGGACCGATTGCCACTAAAATAGCAGGATATATTGGCTATGAAGTTGGAGGAGTTTTGGGATCTATTGTTGGTCTTTTTGCAACAGTTGCACCTTCCTTATTGCTTATGCTTATTCTTTTAAAGATTTTAATGAAATATAAGGAATCACCAAAAGTGAAACGTTTAACAAGTTATGTACGTCCTACAATTGCGGTTCTTCTTGGAGTGATGGCATACGACTTTTTCTTTTCTTCATATGAAGCAAATGGTTCATTTCAAACAATAGGCCTTGCAATTGTAAGTTTTTTGCTTTTAGAAAAATTTAAAGTAAGTGCTCCTTATGTGATTATATTAGCTTTAGCGTATGGAGCTGTCTTTTTACGTTAATACAGAGTAAAAACAATCTATTTGCGGTTCATTGGCACTTTTCAATAGTGAATGTTACAATTTGAGGTAGAATCGTTTATAATAATGAAGAAGTATGGGGCTTGTTTTCCTAGGATGGAAAGGACAAGCACGATTTTATAATAGAAGAAATAAAACTTTTAACAATCGATTATATTTTAATATAGAGGAGCGTTTTACATGCTTGGACTGTTTAAAAAAGTATTTGATGGAAGTGGGCGCCAAGTTAGTAAGTTAGAAAAAGTAGCGAATCAAGTAGAGCAGCTTGCAGACGAGATGGCTGCCTTAAGTGATGAAAAATTGCGAGCTAAAACAGCTGAATTCAGAACACGCTACAGCAAGGGAGAAACGCTTGATGATTTGCTTGTAGAAGCATTTGCTGTTGTTCGTGAAGCAGCTAAGCGTGTACTTGGTCTTTACCCTTATAAAGTACAAATTATGGGGGCAATCTCACTTCATGAGGGAAACATTTCCGAAATGAAGACAGGGGAAGGTAAAACATTAACAGCAACAATGCCTGTTTACCTTAACTCCCTTTCTGGAAAGGGTGTTCATGTTGTAACGGTCAATGAATACTTAGCAAGTCGTGATGCTGAGGAAATGGGTGAACTTTATCGATTTCTAGACTTAACCGTTGGTTTAAACGTAAATAGTCTTTCTCGTGAAGAGAAAATTGAAGCATACAATGCGGATATCACCTATAGTACAAATAATGAGCTTGGATTTGACTACTTGCGTGATAACATGGTGCTTTATCGCAATCAACGAGTACAGCGTCCGCTTAACTATGCCATTATTGATGAAGTTGATTCCATTCTTGTTGATGAAGCACGTACACCGCTTATCATCTCAGGGACGGCTCAAAAATCAACTTCTCTTTATGTACAAACAAACGCTTTTGTGCGTACGTTGGAACAAGAAAGAGATTATACGTATGATGTGAAAACAAAAGGAGTGCAGCTCACAGAAGAAGGAATGAGCAAAGCTGAGCGTGCTTTCCATATTGAAAACTTATTTGATATTCAACACGTAACATTAAATCACCATATTAATCAAGCATTAAAAGCCCATGTTGCGATGCAAAATGATGTGGATTATGTTGTAGATGACGGTAAAATTGTGATTGTTGACCAATTTACTGGACGTCTTATGAAAGGGCGCCGCTTCAGTGATGGCCTTCACCAAGCAATTGAAGCAAAAGAAGGCGTTGAAATTCAAAATGAAAGCATGACACTTGCAACGATTACGTTCCAAAACTATTTCCGTATGTATGAAAAACTTTCAGGTATGACAGGTACAGCGAAAACAGAGGAAGAAGAATTCCGCAATATTTATAACATGCAAGTAGTTGTGATTCCAACGAACAAACCGGTTGCTCGTGATGACCGTGCTGATTTGATTTATAAATCAATTGAAGGAAAATTCCGTGCTGTTGCAGATGATATTGCAGAGCGTTATAAAAAGAAACAGCCAGTTCTAGTCGGAACAGTTGCCATCGAAACATCTGAGCATTTAAGTCAGCTTCTAAAGAAACGAAATGTACCACATAGCGTCTTAAATGCAAAGCAGCATGAACGCGAAGCAGATATTATTAAACATGCTGGTGAACAGGGTGCTGTGACAATTGCAACAAACATGGCTGGACGTGGTACAGATATTAAACTTGGTGAAGGTGTACGAGAACTTGGTGGCCTTGCAGTAATTGGAACAGAGCGTCACGAGTCACGTCGGATTGATAACCAGCTGCGTGGTCGTTCTGGACGTCAAGGTGATCCAGGGGTAACTCAATTTTATCTTTCAATGGAAGATGAACTTATGCGTCGTTTCGGTTCTGAAGGAATGCGTAGTATGATGGATCGTCTTGGAATGGATGACTCACAGCCAATTCAAAGTAAAATGGTTACTCGAGCAGTTGAATCAGCTCAAAAACGAGTAGAAGGAAATAACTTTGACTCTCGTAAACAGCTTCTTCAATATGATGATGTTCTTCGTCAGCAACGTGAAGTTATTTATAAACAAAGAAACGAAGTGTTAGACTCTGAAAGTTTACGTGATATTGTAGAAGGTATGATTCGTTCTACAATCGAACGAGTTGTGACAACACATACGCCAAAAGCAGAGCTTGAAGAAGATTGGGACTTAAAAGCAATTGTTGATTATATGAACAGCAATGTTTTATCAGAAGGTCAGCTTGATGTGAAAGAACTGAAAATGAAAGACCCAGAAGAGATGATTGACCTTATCTTTGAAAAAGTAAAAATGCTTTACAATGAAAAAGAAGCACAGTTAGCCGAAGATCAAATGCGTGAGTTCGAGAAAGTTATCGTTCTTCGTGCAGTAGATTCTAAATGGATGGATCATATTGATGCGATGGATCAGCTTCGTCAAGGTATTCATCTACGTGCATATGGTCAGAATGATCCGCTTCGTGAGTATCAAATGGAAGGTTTCTCAATGTTTGAAAGCATGATTGCTGCAATTGAAGAAGATGTAACAAAATACATCATGAAAGCAGAAATCCGTAACAATCTTGAACGTCAAGAAGTAGCTCAAGGTCAAAGTGCTGTTCATCCAAAAGAGGAATCTGATGGGAAAGATGTAAAGAAAAAGCCCAAAACAAACGTTGTTGATATTGGCCGTAATGCACCTTGCCCGTGCGGAAGCGGTAAAAAGTATAAGCAATGTTGTGGAAGATAAAATAAACAAAACAGTGCTTGGTGGCTTTGTCACCAAGCACTCTTATGTAACAATATAAATGATGAGGTGTAGAATAATGGAATTAGTAGAAATGAAACAAGAGTTAGATAAAACAGCCAATCGCTTGGCGGACTTTAGGGGGTCTCTTTGACCTTGATCAAAAGGAAGCACGCATTGCTGAGCTAGATGAAATCATGGCAGACCCAAACTTTTGGAATGATCAGCAAAGTGCCCAAACGGTCATCAATGAAGCAAATTCATTAAAAGAGACAGTCACAACTTTTAATAACTTAAATGAATCATATGAAAATTTACAAGTATCTTATGAACTGTTAAAAGAAGAGTTTGATGAAGATTTAGCAGGCGAAGTAGAACCAGAATTGAAAGAGTTAACAGAGTCTCTAAACAAGTTTGAACTGCAGCTTCTTTTAAATGGACCTTACGACAAAAACAATGCTATCTTAGAACTTCATCCAGGTGCAGGAGGAACAGAGTCACAAGACTGGGGCTCAATGCTTCTTCGCATGTATACACGCTGGGCAGAAGCTAAAGGATTTAAAGTAGAAACACTAGACTATCTTCCAGGTGATGAAGCTGGGATTAAAAGCGTAACACTTTCAATTAAAGGTCATAACGCATATGGTTACTTAAGAGCAGAAAAAGGCGTACATCGTTTAGTGCGTATTTCACCTTTCGACTCATCAGGTCGTCGCCATACCTCATTTGTATCATGCGAAATTATGCCGGAACTTAGTGATGATATTGAAATCGATATTCGTACTGAAGATTTAAAAGTGGATACGTATCGAGCAAGTGGAGCTGGTGGTCAGCACGTTAATACAACAGATTCGGCTATCCGGATTACTCATATTCCAACAAATATTGTTGTTACATGTCAAACGGAGCGTTCTCAAATTAAAAACCGCGAGCGTGCTATGAAAATGCTGAAATCAAAACTCTTGCAGCGTAAGATTGAAGAACAGCAAGCAGAGTTAGATGAAATTCGCGGAGAGCAAAAAGACATTGGATGGGGAAGTCAAATTCGCTCATATGTGTTCCATCCATATTCAATGGTAAAAGATCATCGTACAAATACGGAAATTGGAAATGTCCAAGGCGTCATGGATGGAGATCTTGATCCGTTTATTGATTCATATCTTCGTTCGCTTATGAATTAAAGATGAAAATGCCCGCTTTCTTTTTGAAGAATGCGGGCATTTTGTATAGAAACGTAAAGGAAAGGTGAAATATTACATAGGAATAACAACCCTGTAACAAAACGATCTTGTTTAAAAGGCTGAAGAAAGAACCATTTTATCTTCGAGTTTATTTTTGCTATTATGTGGAGAAGAAACAAGTTTCTGCATAAATCGTCATAAATATATGATTTAATAGCAAACAGAACGAGTATAATAGTAGAGAATATATAAAGGCAAAGAGGTGAAGACAGTGAAAAAAGCAGCGTGGGCACTTATCATTGGAGCAACTCTTATTATGAGCGGATGTGGGAACAGTGAAGAGAAATCTTCTTCAAAGGAAGAGAAGATTAACGTTGATGAAGCAGGAGAAGCAGGAAAACTTTATAAGCAAAGTTGTCTTGGTTGCCATGGCGATAATCTTCAAGGAAACAATGGCCCGAACTTACAGCAGGTAGGGAAGAAATATTCCAAAGAGGAACTTAGTGAGATTATTGTGAATGGTAGAGGAGCAATGCCAAAAGGGCTTCTTGAGAAAGAAGAGGCAGATAAAGTAGCCGAATGGCTTTCGACAATGAAATAAATATTCTTTCCACACTATCTGATGTGAATTCAGATAGTTTTTTTATGTCGAAAAACGAGAAATGAATTAGGTCTAAAGAATTGGTTTAATTACTATTTTTTACATAGTTTTATCGTACCTTTGACATATTTGAAAAGAAAATGTAATATTTTTGAGTCTTATCAGATGAATTTTTGGTGTTATAATGAGGGGGCACGTGTCTAGAGCGAATTTATGTTGAAATCCCTTGTATTTTGACAAAACTCCTCATATTTTGTAGATTTACATAGGCTTTCGACAAAATACGGAATGCAGGTGGTATAAATATATGATCGAAATGAAGGATGTATATAAAACATACCCTAATGGTGTTAAAGCTATTGATGGGTTAACAGTTAAGGTTAATAAAGGTGAATTTGTATATGTTGTTGGCCCAAGTGGTGCAGGAAAATCTACTTTTATTAAGATGATGTATAGGGAAGAAAAAGCATCATCAGGATACATTATGGTGAATGGACAGAACGTAGGAGAGCTAAAAAATAGAGAAGTCCCTGTTTTTAGACGTAATATTGGCGTTGTGTTCCAAGACTTTAAGCTTCTTCCAAAGCTAACAGCATTTGAAAATGTAGCATTTGCGTTAGAAGTAATTGAAGCAGAGAAAGATGTTATTAAGCAACGTGTAAAAGAAGTACTTGAATTAGTAGGAATCCAAGGTCGCGAAGATGCTCTTCCAGCTGAGCTATCAGGGGGAGAACAACAGCGACTTTCAATTGCGCGTGCAATTATAAACAATCCAAAAGTCTTAATTGCGGATGAACCGACGGGAAATCTTGACCCTGAGACATCTTGGGGGATTATGGACGTTCTTGAGAAAATTAATAAGAGCGGAACAACCATTGTCATGGCTACACATAATAGAGACATTGTAAACACTATGAAAAAACGAGTAATTGCAGTTGAAGATGGTAAGATTATTCGTGATGAAGTGCGGGGGGATTACGGTTATGAAGGGTAGGACACTTTCCCGTCATTTTCGTGAAGGATTCCGCAACATTGGGCGAAACGGGTGGATGACATTTGCATCTGTAAGTGCTGTAACGGTTACGTTACTGCTTGTTGGTGTGTTTTTAGTTGTAATGTTAAACCTTAACCATTTTGCGAAATCAGTCGAAAACGATGTGGAGATTAACGCATATATCGAACGTACAGCAACAGCAGATAATATTAAAGACCTAGAAAAACAGCTTAATAATGTGCCGAAGGTTGGTACTGTCGAATTTTCTTCTAAGGAAGAAGAGTTGAGAAAGCTTATTGATGGATTAGGAGAAGAAGGTAAGGTTTTCGAACCTTTTGAACAGCAAAATCCATTAAATGCCGCCTATATTATTAAGCCTAACTCGCCTAAAGATGTAGAAGCTGTTGCAAAAAAAGTTGAAAAATTAGATTACATTGAGAAAGTAGAATATGGACAAGAATACGTTGATAAATTGTTCGACGTTGTGAGCGTAGCACGTAACATTGGAATTGTCCTTATTGTTGGGCTTGTGTTTACAGCAATGTTCCTTATCTCAAATACAATCAAAATTACAATTATCGCTCGAAGATCTGAAATAGAGATTATGAGACTTGTAGGAGCTACCAACTCATTTATTCGATGGCCATTCTTCTTAGAAGGATTGTTCCTTGGTGTACTTGGTTCTATTATCCCAATTGCTATCGTTGTAAGCACGTATGCTTTACTGTTTGACTCAGTACAGCCAGATTTAGCAAAAACGTATAAAACGTTTGAATTGCTACCAGTGTTCCCATTCACATTACAACTTTCACTTCTGCTTGTCTTAATTGGGGCTTGTATTGGGGTTTGGGGAAGTATGATTTCAATGCGTAAGTTTCTTAAAAAATAGTTTTTCTCGTCCAAAGGGGCTTTTTCCTACGTCTCTTTGGATTTTTTTTAGAACAAAAGGGAAATAGACTGCTCGTAGAACTTGTTCCCTGTCCTACATAGATTAAATGTTTAGGAGAATAGAGGAGGAAACGGAAGTGAAGAAAAAAGTACTATCATGGTCAACTGCTGCAATGCTTAGTGTATTCTTTATAGGGTTCTCTTTTCAACAAGGGACTGCAAAAGCCGAGAGTCTAGAAGAACGAATGGATACAGTTAAAGAAAAGCGTTCAGATGTCTCTAAGTCTCTTAATGAAAGCAAGAAAGAGATTGAGAGCTTAGAAGTAGAGCAGAAGAAGATTGATGAAGAAATTAAACAATTGGATGAAGCAGTAACAAAAACAAGCGAGAAAATTCGCAATAAAAATGATGAAATTGACGAAACGCGTCAGCAGATTGAAAATCTGAAAAAAGATATTAAGAAGCTGGATAAGCGTATTGAGAAGCGAAATGAGATTTTAAAAGAACGTGCTCGTGCGATGCAAACGAGCGGAGGTTCTGTTGATTATATCGAAGTGTTACTAGGATCACAAGATTTTAGTGATCTATTAAATCGTGTAAATGCAGTAAGCACGATTTCAAGTGCTGACCGTGATATTTTAGAAGCACATGAAGAAGATAAAAAAGTTAAAAAAGAAAAAGAAGATAAAGTGAAAGAAGATTTAAGCTCTTTAGAAACGAGTTTAAAAGAATTAGAGACATTGAAAGCAGATCAAGAAAAGCAAGCAGCCGAGAAAGATGCGTTTATGGCAAAACTTAAAGAAAGTCAACAAACAGCAGAAGATAAATCTTCAAAATTAGAAAATGAAGATGAGCTTCTTTCAGAGCAAGAAAAAGCAATTGAAGAACAGATGAAAAAGCAAAAAGAAGAGGTCGAGAAGCAAGCATCTTCAGCACAACCAGTAAAGTCTACGTCAACAAGTGGCGGAGAGGCACCTCCTGTAGCAAGCGGAACATTTACAAGACCAGCTGCAGGTCCTGTAACGTCTGAGTTCGGGTTAAGAAGCTTAGGAGATCATAAAGGAATTGATATTGGAAAACGAGGTGCAAGCGTGCCGATTGTTGCAGCAGCTGATGGACAAGTTTTCCGCTCTTACTATTCTTCTACCTATGGGAATGCTATATTCATTACTCATAATGTAAACGGAAAAGTATATACAACGGTTTATGCTCATATGGAATCTCGTAACGTTAGTGGAAATGAAACGGTGAAAAAAGGACAAGTTATCGGCTATATGGGGAATACGGGACGATCTTATGGAGCTCATCTGCATTTTGAAATGCATGAAGGACCGTGGAATTTAGAGAAAACAAATGCTGTTGATCCACGTAAATATATTAATTTCTAAGAAGAAGTATAAAGCTTATTTTATTTTCATATACTTTTTAAAAGACATCACACGAATTGACGGTGTGATGTCTTTTCTTACATATGAAAAGGTACATAGTTTCCATAAAATATGGCATACTAAAAGAAGATGTATGTTTTGAGGAGGAATAAATTTTGAAAAACAATCGCATATTCATTGTCTTTCTAATGATTTTGTGTTTGATAGCAGGAGGAGCTGGTACTTATGCAGGCCTTCAGTTTTTCAATAATGGAAACAGTAGCTTATCAGTAGCTAGCATATCAGATAGTGGACAAGAATCAGCTTCAACAAAAGCAGAATTTGAAAAGATTGAGAAAGTGTATAACACGCTTTCTGAGAAGTATTATAAGGACGTTGATGAAGACAAGCTGCTTGAAGGGGCTATCGACGGTATGGTGAAGTCTCTTGATGATCCATATTCTACTTATATGGATAAAAAAACGGCAGAGCAGTTTACACAATCACTTGATTCGTCTTTCCAAGGAATTGGGGCAGAAGTGAGTATGGTAAACGACAAAGTGACGATTGTTTCTCCATTTAAAGGTTCACCAGCTGAAAAGGCTGGGATTAAAGCAAACGATCAGATTTTGCAAATTAACGGAAAAAGTGTTGAGGGGCTTGATCTTTCACAAGCTGTTTTGAAAATTCGGGGCAAAAAAGGTTCAACAGTCAATATTCAAGTGCAGCGCCCAGGCGTGAAAGAGCCGCTAACATTCAAAGTAGTTCGTGACGATATTCCAATTGAAACAGTATATTCTTCATTGAAAGAAGAAAATGGGAAGAAAATTGGATATTTGGAAATTACCTCATTCTCTGAAAATACAGCAGATGAATTTAATAGTAATCTAAAGAAACTTGAGAAAAAAGGAATTGAGGGGCTTGTAATTGATGTAAGAGGTAACCCTGGTGGTTACTTAGAAAGCGTCGAAAAGATTCTAGATGGACTTGTTACAAAAGATAAGCCATACGTTCAAATTGAACAACGTAATGGAGAAAAAGAAGGAGTCTACTCCAAAAATGGAGAGAAAAAGGATTATCCAATCTCCATACTTATTGATAGAGGAAGTGCTTCTGCTTCTGAAATTTTAGCAGGGGCATTAAAAGAAGCTGGAGGATATCCCCTTGTTGGTGAGAAGTCCTTTGGTAAAGGAACCGTTCAACAGGCATTGCCGCTTGAAGATGGAAGTAACTTAAAGATGACAACACACAAATGGCTAACACCAGATGGTAACTGGATTCATGAAAAAGGAATTCAGCCAACAATTAAAGTAGAGCAACCAGAGTATTATTATGCAAATCCAATTCAAATTGAAGAAACGTTAAAAAAGGATTCTAACGGTACTCAAGTGAAGAATACGCAAGTGATGTTGAAAGGACTTGGATTTGATCCAGGTCGTGAAGATGGTTACTTTAGTGAACAAACAGAGAAAGCAGTCAAAGAATTTCAAGGGAAAAATGATGTAAAACAAACAGGTGAAGTTGACGAAAACACAGCTTCTCTCATTCAAACAAGACTTCTTGAAAAGATTGATTCTCATCAGAGTGACAAACAGCTTCAAGCTGCGTTAAAAGAAGTAGCTGAATAAGAAAACCCCTCTGTTTTATAAAACAGGGGGGTTTTTTTATTTTGTCACATAAAAAACGGCTCTTGCTATGTCAGGAGAGTGGATTTTTGCTAAAATAAAAGAAAGTGTGCTAGTTAGCTGAAAAAGAGAAAGAAAAGGGGGGAAAGAACGTGGAAATACTTCAAGAGATTTTGCTTGGGCTTTGTCGTCTGTTTCTTCATCCACTTACATATATTGCGATTTTAGTAACATATTTTATCGGGTTAGTTCGTGTGAAAAGAGAACGGAAGCATTTTCGTATTCGGGTTTTTGATTTTATTTATGAACTGCGTTTCTTATTTTGGCCAGGGCTTGCAATAGGGTTGCTTCTTTCTATTATTACAATAGCAGTCGGTGTAGTCGTTCCTATTGGGATGATTGTGCTTATCGGAGTGCTAATATTTATACTGAGCGGACCGTGGACGTTTAGATGGCTTACTCCTTCGTATATTATTGGACTAGCTGTTATCGTTTCTTTATTTTTACCAAGAGAAGCTGGAAGTGATACGTTTACAAGATGGATGAGTGAAGCGGGAGAGACAAATCTTTCTTCTCTTGCTATCTTGCTTGCCCTTCTTGTGATTGCAGAAGGTTATCTGATTTGGAAATATGGAAGTCGGGCAACGTCGCCTGAAATTTTTAAAAGCAAACGAGGTCTTCCAGTTGGGTCTCATATATCCCAGCGTCTTTGGCTTGTGCCTTTATTTTTGCTTATCCCTAGTGAAGGATTTAGTGCCCCATTTTCTTGGTGGCCGCTTCTTAACATTAACGGACAGGAATTCTACTTTTTCTTTGTTCCATTTAGCATTGGATTCTTCCAACGAATGAAAGCAATGCATCCAAAGCAATCAGTAGAGTTTACCGGAAAGCGAGTACTAGGTCTAGGGATTGTGACAGCCGTCCTTGCTATTCCTGCTAGCTTCTTTCCAGTCTTCACTGTTTTCATTGCTCTTGTTGCTATCGTTGGCCGAGAATGGATTAGCATTTCTCAGCGCTTGGAAGATGCACGTCTTCCGTTCTTTTTTACACAGCGGAAAAATGGAAGCATTGTTCTTGGTGTGCTACCAAAATCACCTGCAGAAGCAATGGGAATTAAAGTTGGCGAGGTTATTGTAAGGGTGAATGGAGAAGACATTGCAGGAGAACAAGACTTCTATCAAGCGTTGCAAAAAAACCGAGCGCTATGTAAATTAGAAGTGCTTGATCTCAATAATGAAATCCGCATTGTTCAGCGAGCTTTGTATGATGGAGAGCATCATGAGCTAGGCATCCTGTTTGTTGAAGACCACGAAACATCTGTAGGATAAATAAAAGACCAATCAATTATGATTGGTCTTTTTTACATTAAAAGCTCAATATCAAGTTCTCTCGCAAGTTTCTCACAGTAAGGGCGAAGGGCATCATAATCTGTGAAGTTTGCAAGCATTCCTTTGAAGATAACTCCTTTGATTTCATCATTTTTAGCTTCTTCAGTAAGGTAGTTCACAATCTCTAGTAGATGACTCTTAGTTTTAGGAGAGGCATCTAGTGCTTTGATTTCATGTTCAATTGCTGACAAAAGTGGAAAGATTCGTTCCTTTTTTCGAGCGCGGATACGATCAAAAACTTGATGAAGAGTATCTTCCTCAATTAGTGGTTCGATGTTTTTTTCAATCATAGCTTGAACAATGTCATCAATTCTATCGAATATAAAGGTAGATAACCGATCTGAGTCTATTGAAAAATCTTCAATGAAAATTAAGCGATAGTAGGAGCTTTGGATACCTTCTAGCAAGTAATAAATATCATAAACAAGAAGATGGATGCTCTCACCATAAATCTCATATAAAAGGCTCTCCACCCAGTGAAAGAGGCGTGTTTTAAAAGAGTAAATACGGTCTTTCATACCCTCACCAAACATCATCAATTGATCGAATTGACCTATAATTAGTTGTTTATTTTGATGGACAAATTCATATTGAAATTTAATTTGACTAATAAGCTTGTCCTTAGGGGAGAGATCTTCTGATTCAAGAGATTCTAAAGACTGTTCTAACTGGTTTATATAGTAGTCAATAAGAGAAGTAACAAGTTCTTCTTTTGATTGAAAATATAAATAAAAAGCACCTTTAGAAATTCCACTCTTCTCTGCAATTTCCTGGACGGAAGTTGAATGAAATCCTTTTTCCGCAAAAAGCATGCTTGCTTCTTGAATAATTTTTAGTTTTTTTTCGTTCATGTATACAACTCCCTGTTTTGACCGAAGAGTCAATGGCCAAGCAATTTTCCTTCCTATTATATTACGTTACGTTAATAATGATGTAAAGGGGACAACAGCTTATTCTTGATAAGTAAAGTTTATGAATTAAGAAAGAGTTAAGGGGATTATAATTGACTCATAGGTCAGTAAATTATATACTTTTGAAGGAATGACCACTTAGTCATTAGAGAGAGAATAATTTGTATAATGAAAAAGGGAAGGAATGAGCGCTTTAAATGAAGCACATTATTAACTTTTCGTTAAAAAATAAGTTTGCTTTATGGATTTTAACCATTCTTGTAACAATTGCAGGCTTATATGCAGGCACAAGTATGAAGCTTGAGACAATACCAAGTGTTACAAATCCTGTGTTGTCTATCACAACTACATACCCAGGAGCCTCACCAGAAGAAGTCTCAAAGAAAGTAACAGATCCTGTTGAGCAAGCAGTATCAAATTTATCTGGGGTTGATACAGTAAGCTCTTCTTCAAGGGAAAACATGTCTATCATTCAAGTTCAATATGCATTTGATAAAGATATGGACAAAGCTCTTGATGAGGCAAAGGAAGCTGTTAACAACCTTGATCTTGGCGAGAATATTGAAGAGCCATCAATTGCTCAACAAAGTATTGATGATTTTCCAATTTTAAGTTTAAGTATTTCAGATGATAAGAAATCAGTAGAAGAGTTAACAACATTAACAGAAGAAGAGATTGTTCCTGTACTCGAAGGAGTTGAAGGAGTATCCTCTATTGAAACTGCTGGAGAGCAAAAGCAAGAAGTTCAGTTTACTTACAAAGAAGATAAACTAAAGGAATATGGTTTAGATAAAGAAACTGTCGAAAACCTTATTAAAGGAGCAAAAGTCTCTTACCCATTAGGCACTTTCAATATGGAAGAGAAAGAAAAAACAATTGTACTAGATGGAAATATTGAAACTGTTGAGGATTTAAAGAACCTTGAGATTCCAATTACTCCATCTCAATCAGCTCCTTCAGGTGAAATGACTGCTGGGTCAGTTTCCTCAGGAATTCCAACAGTTAAGTTAAGCGATATCGCAGATATTAAAGTAGCTGAAATTACCGAATCACTATCTAAAACAAACGGTGAGCGTTCTATTGGTGTGCAAGTTGTAAAAACGTCTGAAGGAAACACAGTTGACGTAACAAATGCCGTAATGGATGCTTTAAAAGATATTAAGGAAGATAACAGCGGTTTAAAGATTGCAACAACCCTTGATCAATCTGTTGAGATTAATAAGTCTGTTTCAACAATGATTGAGAAAGCATTATTTGGAGCCTTATTCGCGGTAATCATTATCTTGCTGTTTTTACGGGATATTCGTTCAACAATTATTTCCATTATCTCCATTCCGCTGTCACTCTTGATGGCTATGATTTTCTTAAAACAGATGGATATTTCACTTAACATCATGACGCTTGGGGCTATGACTGTTGCTATCGGGCGTGTTGTGGATGATTCTATCGTTGTTATTGAAAACATTTACAGACGAATGGCTCTAAAAGAAGAGAAGTTAAGAGGAAAAGATTTAATTCGTGAAGCAACAAAAGAGATGTTTAAGCCAATTCTTTCTTCCACAATTGTTACAATCGCCGTCTTTTTACCATTAGGCACTGTAACAGGACCTGTTGGAGAGCTATTTTTACCATTTGCTTTAACAATTGTATTCGCCCTTTTATCTTCACTGATTATTGCGATTACAATTGTTCCAATGCTTGCTCATTCTCTATTTAAAAAAGGAGTTAAAAGTAAAAACCATGAAGAGAATGCTGGACGCTTATCTTCATTCTATAAGAGCGTTCTGCAATGGTCTCTTAATCATAAATGGATTGTTTCAGGTCTTTCTATCATCATTCTCATTGCCAGCTTATTTTTAGCACCACTTGTTGGCACAAGCTTCTTGCCTGAGCAGGAAATTAAAACGGTTAACGTAACCTTTAATCCAAATCCAGGCGAGCTTAAAGAGGATGTGAAAGAAGAGGCAGCAGATGCTGAGAAATATTTCTTAGATAAAAAGAATGTTAAAACTGTTCAATACTCTATTGGAGGTGGAAACCCTTTTGATCCAGGTGCTCAAAATCAAGCACTTTTCTATGTGGAGTATAAAGAGGATACACCAAACTTCAGTGATGAAAAAGAGCAGATTGTTAAAGACTTAAATAAAGGGCAGTCAATTGGTGAGTGGAATTCCCTTGATATTTCAGGGATGGGAAATAACTCAATTGAACTTCGTGTGTTTGGAGATAACACCGAAGATTTACAAGCTGCCGCAGAAAAAGTCCAAAATATTATGGATGATCGCAAAGATTTAGATAAAGTAGAATCAAGTCTTTCGGAACAGAACGACCAATATACGCTTGTAGCTAACCAAGAAGAACTAGCGAAGCGCGGACTTAGCGCAGGTCAAATTGGAATGAAGCTTAGTCAGCTTGGGGAACGTCCAGTCTTAACGACCCTTAATAAGGATGGAAAAGATCTTAATGTTTATATTCAAACAGATAAACAAGACTATAGTTCGATAAATGAGCTTGAAGAAGAGACTATCACGTCTCCATTAGGTCAGGAAGTTCCACTAAGCGATGTTGTGGAAGTTGAAGAAGGCAAAGCGCCAGCAACCATTTCGAAGCTTGATGGAAAAATGTATGCAACAGTAAGCGGAGAGTTTAAAGGTCAGGATGTTGGAGCAGAGTCTACAGCTATCCAAAAAGAAGTTGATAAGTTAGATCTTCCGAAAAATGTAAGTGTTGAAATGGGGGGTGTTACTGAGCAAATTAACGATTCATTTACACAATTAGGGCTAGCTATGCTTGCTGCAATTGGAATTGTTTACTTTGTGCTCGTCTTAACATTTGGAGGAGGATTAGCGCCATTTGCTATTCTGTTCTCTCTACCTTTCACTATCATTGGTGGTCTGCTTGGTCTCTTTATTGCAGGAGAAACAATTAGCGTATCAGCGATGATTGGAATGCTCATGCTAATTGGAATTGTTGTAACAAATGCAATTGTGCTAATTGATCGAGTTATTGAGAAAGAGAAAGAAGGCATTATAACAAGAGAAGCCCTTTTAGAAGCAGCTTCAACCCGCCTTCGTCCAATTTTAATGACAGCTATTGCTACAATTGGAGCTCTTATTCCAATGGCATTTGGAATGGAAAGCAGTGGCCTTATTTCAAAAGGGTTAGCTGTTACAGTTATTGGAGGATTAACAAGTTCAACGCTTATTACTCTTCTAATCGTTCCAATTGTTTATGAAGCATTAATGAAATTAACGAGAAGAAGAAGAAAATAAAATATAGCATATTGAGAGCCTGTTCAAATTTTTTTGAACAGGCTTTTTATGTTACCCTCCTTTTTACACATGAGTGAATGCTTTCACAAGTATTTTAAAGAATCATGTGTTTCAAAAAAGAACATTCTAAGAAGAAGGAGGTGAACGTTAAATGGGAATCGATAAGATTAAACGACCTGGTCGTACGCGCTGGCTAATTTCTTCTCTTTTAAGCAGCTTAATTATTTTAAACTATTTTGATCGTGTAGCCATTTCTGTTGCAGCGCCAGCTATTCAAGAGTCGTTCCATCTAAGCGCTACAGAGATTGGGATTGTATTTTCTATTTATACGTATTCATACACAATGATGCAGCTTCCAGTTGGAAGCTTTCTTGATCGGTTCGGTGTCTCTTGGGTGACAAGGATTGGAATGGTACTTTGGAGTTTGCTAACCATTACGATGGCTTTCTTACAAGGAAAACTTTTATTGTATACAGTACGATTTCTAATCGGACTAACAGGAGCCTCTGCTTTTCCAGCTGCATCAAAAGCAACGGCAATGTGGTTTCCGCCAAGTGAGCGAAGCTTGGCTAATTCCTTTTTTGACTCTGCTGCTAAGTTCGCCAATGTACTTGGAGCTCCTTTTGTAGCTTTTATGATTACAAGGTTTGATTGGCGAATAACGTTTCTTACAATTGGAATTATTAACGTTCTATTTACCTTAATTTTTTGGTGGTACTATGAGCAGCCTAATCGCCATAAACGAATTTCTTCGGAAGAGCTTAATTATATTCAAAAGTACAATGCAATTACTGAAGATAAAATGCCCTATGGGACAAGAAAGGTATTAAGTAAGCTGTTTCGTCATCGGAAAGTATGGGGACTAATGATTGGCTTTACTGGATATGGCTATACGTTCAACTTGCTTTTAACATGGATGCCTACTTTTTTTAAAGAGGAGTTTAATTTAGATCTGATGTCTTCTGGACTTTATACAGCTATTCCATGGCTGATTTCAACCGTTTCAGGAATATTAGTAGGTGGATGGCTTGTGGATTACTTTGTGAAGAAAGGGTATGAACCAGCTAAAGTGTACCGTCGAATTATTTTGTGCGGGATGCTACTTGGTTTTGTTTTTCTAGGCTCTATTTTTACAAGTAGTGCAGTTGTTTCTATTGTGTGTATTTCAATTGGATTAGCAGGTATATCAGCTACAGCTCCTGTTGGCTGGTCCATTTCTGCTGAAATTGCTCCTCCAGGTACAACTGCGCTGTTGAGTTCAATTGTTAACCTTGCGAATAACTTATTTGGTGGTATTATAGCAGCAGCTCTAACAGGTTATCTTTTTGACCTAACGGGATCATTTGACTCCAGTTTCCTTGTAGCAGGTGCTGTGTTGCTTATTGGGCTTCTTTTCTATCTCTTTGTGCTTGGTGATATTAAGAAAATTAATCTGACAGAAGAGAGATAAACATGGATCTTAAAGACGTTGTAGAAAAAATCTTTATAGATTAGGGGGGGAATCAAATGACAAAGCAAGAATGCTTAAAAGCACTTAGGCAATGTTTAGCAGCTTGTAATACTTGTTATACAGAGGGTTTAAAAGAAAAGGATATCAATCATATGCGAGAATGTATTAAAACAGACCGCCAATGTGCAATGATTGTCTCTCTAACAATGAAAACAATTGAGCTTGAAGGTTCATTTGTCAAGGAAACATGCGAACTTTGTGCAATGGTTTGTGATCAATGTGCAAAAGAGGGTGAAAAACATGACCCTCCTCATTGTAAGGAATGTGCTCAAGCATGTAAGGTTTGTGGAGCAGCTTGCAGAGAAATGGTAGCCTAAAAAAAGCCCTCATTTTATATGAGGGCTTTTTTATTTACTGCTTTGGAAGAACAGCTCCTAAAACACCGTATACAAGTGCAACAGGTAGAAAAGCTGTGACAAAACATAGAATGACAACTAAAATTCGGATGAGTGAAGCACTAATACCGAACTTTTCTGATAGTCCTCCACAAACACCAAGCAATACTTTTCTTCTTTTGGATCGATATAATGAATTCAAGTTTTTTCTCCTTTCGCATATAGCTATGATTAGTGAAAAGGAACGGTTATTTATTCAGCTACTATATGTATACCCTTCTATTAACAATCGTAAAAGTTAAAAAGTGAACATTCCTCAACAAGTCATTAACTTTTCATTATTCTATAAATTCCAAACATTTAGTATTGAAAAATAGGTTTAATACGTCTAGATTAGAATATAAGTGGAAGTGAATGAGGAGTTAATAATGAAACAGAAATCGTTTGTATCGCTAAAAACTAAAATTCTAACTCTTATTATTGGGCTTATTTTAGGGATTGTTCTTCTTTTAACAACAATTTATATTTACAATGAAATTCAAGATGAACGCGATAAGGTTGAAAAGCTCTCATTGCAAGTAGTGAAAACGCTTTCTTTCTTACCTCCTATTCAACATGCATTCGAAAATTCACCTGAAGATGCAAAAATCATTCTTCAGCAGATGAGAGCTCAGGTTGGAGCAGATGCGCTGAGGATTACAAGTAAAGAAGGAAAGTCTTATTCATACCCTACAAGAGGTTCTACGATATCTAATGTTTATGAGCCTATAAATTATAAAGCACTAACTTTTGGAGGTTACTATTTAAAAGAAGGAAAAGGCGTTAATGGCCCGTCTTATATCGCAAAGGCACCGATTGTACAAGAAAATGAGGATAGTGAAAAAATCATTGGTGTTGTTACAGCAGAGTTTTCAAAGAAGTCTATATACAAAGAAATCTGGAACAAACTTCATGTTGTATTATTTTCTTCTCTAGTTGTTGTGCTATTGGGCATTTGGGGAGGTATCCTCTTAACAAAAAGCATTCGAAAAGACACATTAGGCTTAGAACCAGCTGAAATCTCTTCCTTATATAGAGAAAGGCAGGCTGTTATTCAATCAATTAAAGAAGGAATTGTGTCAATCGATAGAGAGGGCTATATTACAACATTTAATCAATCAGCAAAAGAGTTACTTGGACTTGAAGAAGCGAATTCAGGTCAGCTGCTAGAGCATATCTACCCTCAAATTGGGATGAAGGATGTGCTTATGACAGGAGAAAGTAAAAGTAATGAAGAGTGCTTAATAAATGATAAGCTTCTTATTGTAAATGTAACGCCAATTATGCGAAAAGAGAAAATCATCGGAGGAGTGGCCAGTTTTCGAGACAAAACAGAGCTTAAGAAACTAGTTGACAAGCTTTCTGAAGTGAAAAAGTACTCTGAAGATCTAAGAGCTCAAACCCATGAGTTTGCAAACAAACTTCACCTTCTCCTCGGATTGCTTCAATTAGGCTACTATGATGAAGCAATTGCTTTTATTGAGGAAGAATATGGGTTTCAAAAATCTCAAAATGATGCTCTTTTTCAAAAAATAGTGGATCACAAAGTCCAAGGTATGTTACTTGGGAAAATTGGTAAAGCATCTGAGAAAAAAATTCATTTTACAATTGATGAAAACAGTTCGTTGCATCAGATTCCAAAACATATTGAAACTTCTGAGCTGACGGTGATTATTGGAAACCTAATTGATAATGCTTTTGAAGCTGTTAGAAGCATGGATAGAGAAAAAAAGGTGAGCTTTTTTATCACTGACCTCGGACAGGACATTATTATTGAAGTAGAGGATAATGGAGAAGGAATATCTGATGAACAGATTTCAATTATTTTTCAATCAGCTTTCTCAACGAAAGGAAAAGATAGGGGATATGGATTAACAAACGTGAAGAGAGCTGTTGCTCACCTTCATGGAGAAATTGAAGTTCAAAGTGAGAAAGGAAAGAGGACTATTTTTACAGTCTATCTACCAAAAGAAATTAAAGGGGCATAAAAGGGGAGTCCAACATGTTACGAGTAGCAATTGCAGAAGACGATTTCCGAATCGCTGATATTCAAGAGAAATTTCTTTTAAAAATAGAAGAAACAGAGGTTGTAGGAAAAGCATTTAATGCAGAACAAACAATGGAGCTTTTGAGAGAGAATGAGGCTGATTTGCTTTTACTTGATATCTACCTTCCAGATCAAACAGGAATTGATCTTCTGCCTAGTTTAAAGCAGGAGTTTAGAGACTTAGATGTGATTTTGATCACAGCCGCAAGGGAAAAGGAGCTATTAGAAAGAGCTTTAAAAATAGGGGTTGAGAACTATTTAATCAAACCTGTAAGTGCTGAAAAATTTACAGAGGCAATTAAAAAATATAAAAAGAAGAAAGAAATGCTTCAATCTGCTGAAGAGATTGATCAAACGTTTGTAGAACTTTTCTTCCAAGGCATCCATGAAGCTTCAGCGGCTGAGAAGCAGCTTCCTTCTGGCATTGATCCATTGACGCTAGAGAAGATTACTAAAGTTATGAATCAATTTCATAAGGGGGCTTCAATTGAAGAAGTAAGCGAAGCGATGGGGGCTTCTCGTACAACAGCTCGGCGTTATTTAGAATATCTTGTATCCATTCAACGGTTAAGAGCAGAGTTAGAATACGGCATTGTGGGAAGACCGGAGCGAAAATACTACTTGATTGCGAGTGAAGAATGAGTGGAGGTATTAAATGAGAAAAATAATGCTGTTTATCAGTTTGTTTATACTCGTTTATATATCAGGCTGTGCCGAGAAAGAAAACGACAAAGAAGCCTTTCCAACGCGTGAGTTAGAAATTGTCATACCAGGCGCCTCTACGGGAGGATGGGGACAGACAGCTAAAGGGATGCAGTCCATTCTAACAAACGAAAGTATTACAGATCAATCTGTTGTGCTTACTTCTCTTTTAGGTGGAAATGGGGAGAAGGGCTGGAAGTATCTTCAATCACAAGATGGTCATTCTGTCGCAATGAATTCAAGTCTTCTTTTAACAAATAACCTTATTGGGCAAAGTGCTCTAACTTATCGTGATTTTACACCAATTGCAATGCTTTCCACAGAATGGGAAGTTATTGTTGTAAGCAAAAATAGTGGTATTAAAGAAGTGAAAGATATTATTAAAAAGTTGCAGAAAGATCCTGCATCATTAAAATTGGGTATTTCCCCTGGCATCGGAAATGACGATCATCTATCCTTTATTCAAGGCATCAATCAGTATGGAATCAATGGCGCAAAGCTTGATTTCAGCGTGTATGAAGATCGTTCGTCTCTTCTCTCAGCATTACTTAAGAGGGAGCTTGATGTAACAATTATGCCTCTCTCTGAAGCAAAGCCATATTATAGAGAAGGAAAAATAAAAATGCTTGCTATTTCATCTGAGAAACGGATTGAAAACTTTAAAGAGGTTCCAACATGGAAAGAACAAGGTCTTAATGTTGTTTTTTCACATTGGAGAGGAGTAATGGGACCAAAGGGTATGACAGATGAGCAGATAAAATATTGGGATGAGAAGATTAAAGAAATGGTAGAGACAGAGGAATGGCAACAAATTCTGAAAGATAACGAGTGGGAATCTTTCTATAAAAATCATGAAGAAACAAAAGTATTTTTGCAAGAAGAGGCCCTATTCTACAAAAAACTAGTAAATGGATTTTAATATTTGTATATTTTGAGGACGAAGGGAAACAGCTCCTTCGTTTTTTTGCATGTTTTAAAGGGAATAAGGGAAAAGTGTGTACTACAAACAGAAAAAAGTTCGGTAAAAAATTACAAGAAAATACGAACATATTTTTGGTTTTTCTTCATTTATTGTGATAAGATATTTCTATAATTTGTGTAAGAGCGGGGTGTTTAGTGTGGACAATCAGTTTGAACTTGTTTCTTCTTATCAACCTCAAGGGGATCAGCCTAAGGCTATTGATAAGCTTGTCCAAGGGATTAAAGAAGGTAAACAGCATCAAGTATTGCTTGGAGCAACAGGCACAGGCAAAACGTTCACTGTTTCAAATGTAATTAAAGAAATTAATAAGCCAACGCTTGTTATTGCTCATAACAAAACACTGGCTGGACAGCTCTACAGCGAGTTTAAGGAATTCTTCCCAAACAATGCTGTGGAGTATTTTGTTAGTTATTATGATTACTATCAACCAGAGGCATATGTTCCTCAAACAGATACATTTATTGAGAAAGATGCAAGTATTAATGATGAAATTGATAAGCTTCGTCACTCGGCAACGTCTTCTTTGTTTGAAAGAAATGACGTTATTATCATTGCCAGCGTCTCTTGTATCTATGGTCTAGGTTCACCTGAAGAGTATAAAGAGATGGTTCTATCACTAAGAGTAGGCATGGAACGAGAGCGAAATGAGCTTTTGCGCAATCTCGTGGATATTCAGTATGAACGAAATGATATTGATTTTAAACGCGGTACGTTTCGCGTTCGTGGTGATGTAGTTGAAATTTTCCCAGTTTCAAGGGATGAACATTGTATACGCGTTGAATTTTTTGGAGATGAAATTGATCGGATTCGAGAAGTGGATGCTTTGACAGGGGAAATTATTGGTGACCGTAACCATGTAGCCATTTATCCTGCTTCCCACTTCGTTACTCGTGAAGAAAAAATGCGTGTTGCTATTCAAAATATCGAAAAAGAGTTGGAAGATCGCCTTAAAGTATTAAAGGATAACGATAAGCTGCTAGAAGCACAGCGACTAGAACAACGCACACGCTACGATCTCGAAATGATGCGTGAAATGGGATTTTGTTCAGGGATTGAAAACTACTCTCGTCATTTAACGCTTCGCCCACCAGGATCAACTCCGTATACGCTTTTAGATTTCTTCCCAGATGACTTTTTAATGATTGTGGATGAGTCACATGTAACAATGCCACAAATTCGCGGCATGTATAACGGTGACCAAGCACGTAAACAGGTTCTTGTTGATCACGGGTTTCGGTTGCCTTCTGCTCTTGACAACCGTCCGCTTCGCTTTGAAGAATACGAGAAACATATTTCTCAAATGATTTATGTTTCAGCAACGCCAGGGCCTTATGAAATGGAAAAAGCACCAGAATTCATTGAGCAGATTATTAGACCGACAGGATTACTTGATCCAACAATTGATGTGCGTCCAATTAAAGGACAAATTGATGATCTTGTAGGCGAAATTCGTCAGCGTACTGAACGAAATGAGCGGGTACTTATAACAACGTTAACGAAAAAAATGTCGGAAGATTTAACAGACTACTTAAAAGAGCTTGGCATTAAGGTCAACTATCTTCATTCAGAAATAAAAACATTAGAACGTATTGAAACAATTCGTGAGCTTCGCATTGGCACATATGATGTGCTTGTTGGGATCAATTTATTAAGAGAAGGGCTAGATATTCCAGAAGTTTCTCTTGTAGCTATCCTTGATGCGGATAAAGAAGGGTTTTTACGTTCAGAACGTTCTCTTATCCAAACGATTGGTCGTGCTGCAAGGAACGAAAATGGTCATGTTATCATGTATGCTGACAAAATTACAAAATCAATGGACATTGCCATTAACGAGACAAAACGTCGTCGTGAAACGCAAATAGCTTACAACGAAGAACATGGTATAACGCCGCAGACGATTCAGAAAAAAGTACGTGATTCTATTCGAGCAACAATGGTTGCAGAGGATGAAGAACAGTATGAAAATCGTACAGACTTGAAGAAGATGACGAAACGAGAGCGTGCAGAAGTTATTGAGAACATGGAAAGAGAAATGAAAGAAGCTGCAAAAGCGCTCGATTTCGAACGTGCCGCACAGCTTCGTGATACTATTTTAGAGTTGAAAGCGGAGGGATGATTGTCTTATGGCAACAGATCGCATTGTTGTAAAAGGGGCTAGAGCCAATAATTTAAATAATCTTGATGTTACAATTCCTAGAGATAAACTCGTCGTCATGACGGGTTTATCTGGTTCGGGGAAATCTTCATTAGCTTTTGATACGATTTACGCGGAAGGACAGCGGCGCTACGTTGAGTCGTTATCAGCGTACGCTCGTCAGTTTTTAGGACAGATGGATAAGCCGGATGTGGATTCTATTGAAGGTCTTTCACCAGCAATTTCAATTGACCAAAAAACAACAAGCCGTAACCCGCGCTCAACAGTGGGGACAGTCACGGAGATTTATGATTATCTACGCTTACTGTTTGCGCGTGTTGGACGACCAACATGTCCAAATCACGGGATTGAAATTACCTCTCAAACAATCGAACAGATGGTTGACCGCATTTTAGAGTATCCAGAGCGCACGAAACTTCAGGTGCTCGCTCCTGTTGTTGATGGACGTAAAGGTATGCATGTAAAAGTGCTTGAAGGTATTAAAAAACAAGGATTCGTACGCGTTCGAATTGATGGGGAAATGTATGATCTTGGCGATGACATTGATCTTGAAAAAAATAAAAAACATACTATCCAAGTAGTTGTTGACCGTATTGTTGTAAAAGAAGGGGTAGAAACACGTTTAGCTGACTCTCTTGAAACGGCACTTCGTTTAGGAGAAGGAAAAGTCGTTATTGATGTTATCGGAGAAGAAGAGCTTCTTTTCAGTGAACATCACGCATGTCCGTATTGTGGTTTCTCAATCGGTGAACTTGAGCCAAGAATGTTTTCATTTAACAGCCCATTTGGAGCTTGTACAAGCTGTGATGGATTAGGGGTTCGTCTTGAAGTTGATTTAGATCTTGTGATTCCAAACTATGATTTATCGCTCAAAGAACATGCAATTGCACCTTGGGAGCCAACAAGTTCACAATATTATCCACAGCTTTTAAAAGCTGTTTGTGTGCATTATGGAATCGATATGGACATCCCTGTTCGTGATATTCCTAAGCATTTGTTAGACAAAGTGCTCTATGGGAGTGATAAAGAACGTATTCATTTTCGCTATGAAAATGATTTTGGACAAATTCGTGAAAACGATATTGAGTTCGAAGGGGTTATCCCAAACATTGAGCGTCGTTATCGTGAAACAAGCTCAGACTACATTCGCGAGCAGATGGAAAAATATATGGGAGAACAGCCTTGTCCAAAGTGTAAAGGCAACCGTCTTAAGAAAGAAACGCTTGCTGTTTTAATTGATGGTAAGCATATTGGGAAGGTAACAAGTTTTTCTGTACAAGAAGCATATGAGTTTTTTGCAACCCTTAGTCTTTCTGAAAAAGAGATGCAAATTGCTCAAATGATTTTAAGAGAAATTACAGAGCGTCTAGGGTTTTTAAACAACGTTGGTCTTGATTATTTAACATTGAACAGAGCTGCAGGAACGCTTTCAGGAGGCGAAGCACAGCGCATCCGTTTGGCAACTCAGATTGGTTCTCGTTTATCAGGCGTTTTATATATTTTAGATGAACCATCAATTGGACTTCACCAACGCGACAACGATCGTCTTATCGAAACAATGCAGAGCATGCGCGACTTAGGAAATACACTTATTGTTGTTGAACATGATGAAGATACAATGATGGCAGCTGATTATCTTATTGATATTGGTCCTGGAGCAGGGATTCATGGAGGAGAAGTTGTTTCAGCCGGAACGCCTGAAGAAGTAATGAATGACGAAAAATCTTTAACAGGTCAATATTTATCAGGAAAGAAATTCATCCCACTGCCGACAGAGCGAAGAGCTGTTGATAAGGGGCGAATGCTTGAAATTGTAGGAGCAAAAGAAAATAACTTAAAAAATGTGAAAGTAAAGCTTCCACTAGGTTTATTCCTTGCTGTAACAGGCGTATCAGGTTCAGGGAAGAGTACGCTTATCAACGAAGTGCTAAGAAAATCGCTGTCCCAAAAGTTGAATAATGCGAAACAGAAACCAGGGGAACATAAAGAAATTAAGGGAATTGATCACCTTGATAAAATTGTTGATATTGATCAATCACCTATTGGTAGGACACCTCGCTCAAATCCAGCAACATATACGGGTGTGTTTGATCATATTCGTGACTTATTTGCTCAAACAAATGAAGCGAAAACACGCGGGTATCAGAAAGGACGTTTTAGCTTTAATGTAAAGGGAGGACGTTGTGAAGCATGCCGAGGAGATGGAATTATCAAAATCGAAATGCACTTCCTTCCAGATGTGTATGTTCCATGCGAGGTTTGCCATGGGAAGCGATATAATCGTGAAACGCTTGAAGTAAAATATAAAGGAAAGAACATTGCAGATGTTTTAGAAATGACGGTTGAAGATGCAATTGAATTCTTTGAAAATATTCCTAAAATCAAGCGTAAGCTTCAAACAATTGAAGATGTTGGCCTAGGTTACATTACACTTGGTCAACCGGCTACGACTCTCTCAGGAGGCGAAGCACAGCGTGTGAAGCTTGCATCAGAACTTCATCGTCGTTCAACAGGCCGTACAATGTATATTTTAGATGAACCAACAACAGGTTTGCATGTTGATGATATTGCTCGTTTATTAAAAGTTCTTCAGCGATTAGTTGGCAATGGAGACACTGTGCTTGTTATTGAACATAACTTAGATGTTATTAAGACTGCTGATTATCTTATTGATCTTGGTCCTGATGGTGGGGATAAAGGTGGACAAATTGTAGCAACGGGAGTACCAGAAGAAGTCGCAAATGTTGAAGGATCTTATACAGGCCGTTATCTTGCGCCTATCCTTGATCGAGATCGTAAAAGAATGGAAGATCGTTTAAAAGGAGCAGAAACAGTTAAATCATAATATGAAAAGGGTAAGTCTACTAAAAAGTGGCTTATCCTTTTTTTATAGAGCTAATGAAAGTTTTTCGAATGTTGAAACTTAATTCAACATAAAAACGTAATACAGATAAAGGAGATGAAAAAACAAATATGGAGTCTAATAAAGTCTTGTCAGCCCTTTCTTATTTTAGTCTTTTCTTTGCTCCCTTTCTCTTACCAATTATCATCTACTTTGTTACCCAAGATAAAAGAGTTAAGGATGATGCAAAATGGGCATTGTTCTCTCATATATTACCAGTGTTATCAATGCCTTTATTCTTCCTTTACCTTATCCCATATTTCTCAGGTCACTATGGCTTATCAGCCGCATGGATTATTTTTGTTGCTATCCTGTGTCTTGTTCTCTCGTTTGGAGTTGCCATTTGGAATGTTGTTAAAGGGATTAAAGTCATCATTGATCGTTAATAAGGAGGAAATATAATGGAAAACCAACGTAAACAGCTTCTGAAAATGATTGAAGAAGGTCGAATTTCTGCTGAGGAAGCATTTAAATTACTTGAAGCAATGGAAAGAGAAGAAAAAGAAGCAAAACAAAAGGAAGAAAAAGCAGTAGAAGTTTCTCCTTTTGTAGACGAGAAAGCTTTTCAAAAGGAAGAGCCTCCTCGTGAACGTGATTTAAAGAAAAAAGTGTTTTCATTTTTAGATCAAACTGTAAAGAAGATTAAAGATACAGATTTAGATTTTAACTTTGGTACTTCTTACGATGTTAATCAAATTTTCCAACATAGTGATATGGAAGTTAGTAGCCTTGACCTTGATATTGCAAACGGAAATGTAACAATCGAACCTTGGTCACAAAATGAGGTGCGTATTGAATGTTCAGCAAAAGTTTATAAAGTAAATAGCCAAGAAGAAGCCAAGAAGCTTTTCTCTCAAGAAACAATATTTTCTACTGAAGAAGGCAAGATCCGTTTCAATGTTCAAAATAAAGGGATTAAAGTCAAAGCACACCTGTTCATTCCAAATGTAGAGTATAATGAAATCATATTGCGCACGTTTAACGGTCCTATCGTTGGGAAAGATTTAAAAATAGGAAATTTAAAAGCTAAAACGGCGAACGGCAGCTTATCATTTAAGAATATACGCGGGGAAAAAGGGGAGTTTGAGACAGTACACGGAGCTCTTTCACTACAAAATATTTCACTCAATAAGTGTGAAGGAGAGACAATCAATGGAGCTATTAATTTAAGGGGAGAAGCAAGACATGTTGATTTGCAGACGTTCAATGGAAGCATTGAACAGTATTTAATACAGCCTTCTCAATACGTGTTTCTAAAATCAACAGCAGGAAGCATTAAAACTTTCTTTGCACCTGGAGCTTTTATTGATGGAAGTATTCGCTCAAACTTTGGCAACCTTACATGTAACCTTCCAAATGTTCATATATTAGAAGAAAAGAATGAGAAAATTCAAAAGGTTTTAAAGTTCCGCTCTATTAATAGTGGGGAAAGTGTCACGAAAATAGTGGCTGAATCTAGAACAGGAGCTATTGGACTGTATGAAAGGGAAGTGTAGCAATTGAAGGCAAAGCTGTATCGTTCTGTAAAGGACCGTAAGTTAGGTGGAGTACTCGGTGGACTTGCTGACTATTTAAATATGGACAGCAGCCTTCTTCGTATTATTTTTATTGTTGCATTTATTGGCGGAGTAGGATCTATTGGGTGGATTTATCTAATATGGATTTTCATCGTTCCAAATGAAGGAGAATAACTTATGTGGAAAAGATGGGTTATTAGCATTGTTGTGAATGCATTAAGCCTCATGATTGTAGCAACTATTTTTGACGATTTTTATTTGAGTTCAGTTAGTGCAGCTGTAATTGCTGCTATTGTGCTCTCTATTATTAACATCATCATTAAGCCAATTCTTATTTTATTTACGTTACCAGCAACAATCTTAACATTAGGATTGTTCCTATTTGTCATCAATGCCATCACATTGATGATTACACAAGGAATTATTGGAGATGCCTTTATTATTGATGGGTTTAGTACAGCTTTGTTTGCGGCAATTATTATGGCACTATTAAATTTAATCGCTCAAAAAGCATTTATTGAGCCAATGCAACGTTAGAAGAGCAGGTGAAGGTACCTGCTCTTTTTTTAGTTTTTTTAAGAAATTTTTCTTCTAAAATCATTTAATGATACAATAAACAGGATAACAGCATTTGTAATTAGGAAGAGAAAATATCTTTACATCAAATACGAGAAAACAGGGAGGAACCACCCTTGGCAAAAGTGAGAACAAAAGACATAATAGAGAAATTTAATCTAGAACTAATCAGTGGCGAAGAAGGGGTGAACCGCCCGATTACAGTGAGTGATATTTCACGACCTGGCATTGAGATGACAGGCTATTTTACATATTATCCTGCAGAGCGTCTTCAGCTTCTTGGAAAAACAGAGCTTTCTTTTTTCAATCAACTTGATGCTGAGCAAAAGCAAATTAGAATGGAAAAGCTTTGTACAGATATTACTCCAGCTATTGTTGTATCAAGAGATATGGAAGTGCCACAAGAGCTTATTGAAGCGTCTGAGCGCGAGTCTGTGCCTGTTTTGCGCTCTGACATGAAAACAACACGCTTATCAAGTCGATTGACAAACTACTTAGAAAGTAAACTTGCTCCTACGACAGCGGTACACGGTGTATTAGTTGATATTTACGGTGTTGGTGTTTTAATCATCGGAAAAAGCGGAGTTGGGAAAAGTGAAACAGCACTTGAGCTTGTAAAACGAGGACATCGTTTAGTTGCTGATGACTGTGTTGAAATTCGTCAGGAAGACCAGGATACTTTAATTGGAAACGCTCCTGGGTTAATTGAACATCTTCTAGAGATTCGCGGACTAGGTATTATTAATGTTATGACACTCTTTGGAGCAGGTGCTGTGAGAAACTTTAAGCGCATCACTCTCGTTATTAACTTGGAGACATGGGATCAAACAAAGCATTATGATCGTCTTGGTCTTGAGGAAGAAAAAATGAAAATTATTGATACACAGATTACGAAACTAACAGTTCCTGTACGTCCAGGTCGAAACTTAGCCGTTATCATTGAGGTAGCTGCAATGAACTATCGTCTTAAGAAAATGGGTATTAACGCAGCTGAACAATTTTCGAATCGCCTAACAGGGGCAATTGAAGATACAACGCTTGAAGACCATGACGAAACATATTGAGAAAAGACTAAACCATAAAGGAAGTGAGAGAGATGGAAGACATTCAGCCACTTGATCGTGTGTTCCTCGAAATTGGTCCACTAACGGTTTATTGGTATGGGGTGATTATCGGGATTGGCGTAATCCTTGGTCTTTATTTAGCAACAAAAGAATGTGAGCGTCGAGGTATTCCGAAAGAAGTCTTTGTTGATCTAGTTCTATTTGCAGTACCGATTGCTATTATCTTTGCGCGTGTTTATTATGTAGCATTTAAATGGGACTATTATTCTGAGAACTTAGTTCAAATCCCGCAGATTTGGCATGGAGGGATCGCAATTCATGGAGGACTCATTGGAGCTGTATTAACAGCCGTTATCTATTCTAAAGTGAGAGGATACTCATTTTGGAAGCTCGCTGATATTGCAGCCCCAAGTATTTTACTAGGTCAGGCAATTGGTCGATGGGGAAATTTTATGAACCAAGAAGCACATGGAGGACCTGTTTCAAGAGCCTTCTTAGAAAACTTACATTTGCCAAAGTTCATTATAGATCAAATGTATATTAATGGGACTTATTATCACCCAACATTTTTATATGAGTCACTGTGGAGCATAGTTGGCGTCATTGTTTTAATCTTGTTAAGAAGAGTAAACTTACGTCGAGGAGAGCTTTTCTTTACATACGTTATTTGGTATTCAATTGGGCGCGTCTTTATTGAAGGTATGAGAACAGATAGTTTGATGCTGACAAGTTCACTTCGTATTGCTCAAGTTATTTCTATTGTATTAATTCTCCTTTCTATTGTTTTTATTATAGTTCGTCGCTGGAAAGGATGGAGCAAGAAGCACTATCTTGATCAGTAATGTTCAATAATTTAGGGGGAGGGGGATATACTTCATGAAAAAGTCACTTCAAAGGGGAATAATCTCAGGGTTAAAAACAACATGGACACTTGGGAAAATCATTTTTCCTGTTACGCTTATTGTTTATCTTCTTCGGTATACGCCAGTCATTGATCTTATTGCTTCGTGGCTAACACCTGTAATGAAAGTCATTGGACTTCCAGGGGATGCAGCTGTTCCACTTGTTTTAGGGAACTTACTTAATTTGTATGCTGGGATTGCAGGAATCTTAACGCTCGACTTGTCTGTAAAAGAAGTTTTTATTCTAGCTGTTATGCTGTCATTTAGTCATAACTTGCTTATTGAATCAACAGTAGCGTTGAAAGTGGGAGTTAGACTTTCCGTTATTTTGTCTGTTCGTATTGGGCTTGCTCTCTTGTCTGCTTTTATTATCAATCTTGTTTGGAAAGGTGGAGGAGAGCAGGCTCAGTACGGCTTTATTTCTCAAAAGGATGAAGTTGTATCAGGATGGGGAGCCATTATACTAAAAGGGATTGAAACAGCTGCTATGGGGATTTTACAGCTGGCCATCATTGTTATCCCTGTCATGATCGCACTTCAAATTTTAAAAGATTTAGGATGGTTAAGTAAGTTTTCAAATAAGATGGTTCCTTTTACAAAATTATTGGGCATGAATGGAAATACCTCTACAACGCTTGTAACGGGATTATTAATTGGTTTGGCGTATGGAGCAGGGGTAATGATTCAAGCAGTTCAAGAAGAAGGGGTATCTAAAAAAGATGCAACGCTTGCCTTTATTTTCTTAGTTGCTTGTCACGCAGTTGTAGAAGACACTCTTGTGTTTATTCCGCTTGGTATTCCTGTCCTTCCATTGCTGCTTATTCGCGTTATTACGGCCCTTCTTTTGACGATTGTTATCGCCAAAATTTGGAGCCGCCAAAAAGGATTATCTCAAAGAAAGGAAGTTACCTATGAACGTTAATACTCTTCTTTTTGACTTAGATGGAACATTAATTGATACAAATGAGTTAATCATTTCTTCTTTTTTACATACGCTTGAAACATATTATCCAAGCAAATATAAAAGGAAAGATGTGCTTTCATTTATGGGACCGCCTCTTTATGATTCATTTGCTCAATTAAATCCAGAAAATATAGAGGAAATGGTTGATTGTTATAGAGCATACAACCATGAACATCATGATCGCTTAGTGACAGAATTTCCAACTGTTTTTGAAACGGTAAAATGGTTAAAAGAGCAAGGTTACAAGCTTGGTATTGTAACAACAAAAATTCGTCAGACAGTTGAAATGGGATTGAAGCTAACAGGATTAGATCCTTTTTTCGATGTGGTCATTACGCTTGATGATGTTCAGCATGCTAAACCACATCGTGAACCAATTGATAAAGCATTAGCTAAGCTGAATGCTAAACCAGAGGAAGCAATGATGGTTGGAGATAATTCGCACGATATTCTGGCTGGTAAAAATGCTGGCACAAAGACGGTTGGGGTAGCTTGGAGTGCTAAAGGAAAAGCACATGTTGCTTCATATGAGCCAGACTACATTCTCGATGAGATGGGAGATTTAAAAGCCATACTTGGAGGAAAGTAACAGTGCGAAAATTAGAGCATTATAAAGTACATGATGAGAATGCATTGTGGAACATGTACAAAACAGTCTCATTTTGGAAAGTTGTCAAAAACTTTATTGTGATTCAACTTGCGCGCTATATACCATTTTTAAAAGTGAAAAATTGGCTTTATCGGACTTTTCTTCGCATGAACATTGGAGAAAAAACATCTTTTGCATTAATGGCAATGGTTGATGTCATGTTTCCTGAACGAATTTCCGTTGGTCGTAACTCTATTATTGGCTACAACACAACGATTTTGACTCATGAATATTTAATTAAAGAGTATCGGCTTGGGGATGTAGAAATTGGTAGCGAAGTAATGATTGGAGCAAATACAACGATTTTGCCTGGCGTAAAGATTGGTGATGGAGCCATTGTAGCAGCAGGAACTGTTGTACATCGGAACGTAGCCCCAGGAACATTTGTGGGTGGAAACCCAATGAACGTGATTTATTCAAAAGAAGAAATGGAAAATAGGGATAAAAATAAAGACCTTTCTTAATTCTATAAGAAAGGTCTTTTTAGGTATTAGTAATTCTTACTTTCCTTATTGGGATTGTTGTATTATAATGCTAGAGGGAATAACATATTTACTACATTAGGAGGTTTAACAGCTGTGGATACTTTGTATATCATCATTAATATTTTAATTATGGCAGTGTTCATCGGACTGCTTATCTATATGCAGAGAAAACATGTTTCGTTTTCAAAACGTGTTTTCACAGGTTTAGGTTTAGGGATTGTATACGGTCTTATTTTACAGTTTATTTATGGAGCAACATCAGACGTTGTTGTAACGTCATCTGATTGGTTTAATATTGTCGGAGACGGCTATGTTAAGTTTCTACAAATGCTTGTTGTCCCACTTGTATTCATTTCAATCGTTTCAGCTTTTACACGTTTGAAAATGACGAAGAATATCGGGAAAATTAGTGTCCTTATTATCGGTATCTTACTTGGAACAACGGCTATTTCATCAGCAATTGGTATTGGAGCAACAGCTCTATTTGATTTAGATGCAAATCAGATTGATAGTGGGTCTGTTGAGCAAAGTAGAGGTCTTGAGCTTGAAGATAAGCTTACAGGTGTCAAAGACTTAACATTACCACAACAAATTGTTGAACTACTACCAGCTAACCCATTCCTTGATTTCACAGGAGCTCGTCCAACTTCAACAATTGCGGTTGTTATTTTCGCTGCGTTCATTGGGATAGCTTTCTTAGGTGTAAAACGAAAGCAGCCTGAACAAGCAGAAATGTTTGAAAAGATTATTGAATCTATTCGTACAATTGTAATGCGTATTGTAACGCTTGTTATTCGTCTTACTCCATTTGGAGTATTAGCGATCATGACGAGAACAGCAGCAACAAGTGACTTAAAATCAATTGCAAATCTTGGTGTCTTTGTTATTGCATCATACGTTGCGTTAATTGTAATGTTCTTAGTTCACCTTATTCTTTTATCTGTGTTCGGCTTGAACCCAGTTACGTATGTGAAGAAAATCATTCCAGTTTTACTTTTTGCTTTCACATCACGTTCAAGCGCTGGAACATTGCCAATTAACATTGATACACAAACGAAGAAGCTTGGTGTCCCTGATGCAATTGCAAACTTTGCTGGGTCATTTGGCTTGTCTATTGGGCAAAACGGATGTGCAGGTATTTATCCTACAATGCTTGCTGTAATGATTGCACCAACAGTTGGCATTAATCCATTTTCGCCTTCATTTATTGCAACATTAATTGTTGTTGTTGCTATTAGCTCATTTGGAGTAGCTGGTGTCGGCGGTGGAGCAACGTTTGCTGCTTTAATCGTTCTTTCTACAATGAATCTTCCTGTAGCCCTTGCAGGTCTGCTTATTTCAGTTGAACCTCTTATTGATATGGGACGTACAGCATTGAACGTAAGCGGAAGTATGACAGCAGGAGTTGTCACAAGTAAAGCAACAAAAGAAATTGATACAACTATATATAACGATAGAAGTATTGAACTTGAACATTAAAAAAACCTTGGCTTCGGCCAAGGTTTTTTTTGTTCGTCAATTATGGAAATAATAAGTATTATAAAGATAAGATCAATAAACAGAAAATTTGATTATTTCATACATTATTTGAGCATGAACTGTTGACGAGGCGAAATGAAAGATGTAAACTACTAATAACTTTAATTCATTATTTCTCTAATTCGTTAGTGTGATAAAGTATTTTTATTATAAATCAAAGGATGGTTACGATGTCGAAGTTATTTATGTTTGAAAAGCCACTTGGAATGCGAGATACATTGCCGCAGCTTTATAATCGAAAAAAAGCAGTTCGTGATCAGCTTGCTGGGGAGATTAAAAATTGGGGATATCAATATATGGAAACTCCAACTTTAGAATATTACGAAACGGTCGGAAATGCTTCAGCTATTCTAGATCAGCAACTTTTTAAACTTCTTGATCGACAAGGACGGACACTTGTCTTAAGACCAGATATGACAACGCCAATTGCAAGGGTTGCTTCATCCAAATTAGCTAATGATATTCCACTTCGTCTTGCCTATGAAGCAAACGTATATCGAACACAGCAGGATGAAGGAGGAAGACCGTCAGAATTTGAACAGGTAGGGATTGAACTTATTGGGGACGGAACAATTACAAGTGATGCAGAAGTCATTTCTCTCATGATTAGTGCCCTTAAAAAAGCAGGATTACAATCATTTAAGGTTGCAATTGGTCATGTTGGCTACATTAATTCACTTTTCTTAGAAATTGTTGGAAACGAGGAACGAGCGAATATCCTGCGGCGTTATCTTTATGAAAAAAATTACGTTGGCTATCGTAATCATGTCCAAAACTTAGGGCTTTCTTCCATTGATCGAGATCGCTTATTGAAGCTTCTTGAACTACGCGGAGATGAAACAAAAATTGTAGACGCAATTGACCTTGCTGAAAGTGAAGAAGGGAAGAAGGCAGGAAGACAGCTTCGTGACCTTTGGAAGCTTCTTGAAGTATATGGTGTTACAAATGAAATTAAGATTGATTTTAATCTTGTAAGTCATATGAGTTATTACAGCAGCATTTTGTTTGAAGTTTATGCTGAAAACGTCGGATCTCAAATCGGAAATGGTGGAAGATATAATGAACTTTTGGAAAAGTTTAATCAAAACACACCTGCAACAGGATTTGGCATTCAGCTTAATCGTTTATTAGAAGCGTTGAATGCTCCTGAAGAAGAAGAAAAAATAGATTGTATCCTATATAGTACTGAAAGACTTGCTGAAGCTTTTGCTCTTGCGGAAGAGAAAAGAAAAGCTCAGGAAAAAGTAGTTATTCAGAACATTGCGGGAGTGAAGGACGTTGACTCTTTCACACAAAAATTTGATGACGTAACATATTTAATTGGAAAAGCACGAGGTGAGAATAAATGAGCATCCCTTTAACAATTGCTATGCCGAAAGGTCGTATCTTTGAAGAAGCAGCAGACTTGCTACGAACAGCTGGATTTGCTCTTCCAGCAGAATTTGATGACTCAAGAAAGCTTATTGTGGACGTAGAAGCTGAGAACATGCGCTTTATTTTGGCTAAGCCAATGGATGTAACAACATATGTAGAATATGGAGTTGCAGACCTTGGAATTGCGGGGAAAGATGTCATGCTTGAAGAAGAACGAGATGTTTATGAACTTCTAGACTTAAAGATTAGCAAATGTCATCTTGCTGTAGCTGGTTTGCCTAACGCTATTCGTGATGAAGTTGCTCCAAAGGTAGCAACAAAGTATCCGAACGTTGCTTCTTCATATTTTAGAGAGCAAGGAGAACAAGTGGAGATTATTCGCTTAAATGGATCAATTGAACTTGCTCCTATTGTAGGATTAGCCGATCGAATTGTTGATATTGTTTCAACAGGGCAAACATTAAAAGAGAACGGACTCGTAGAGCTAGAGCATATTGAAGATATTACATCTCGGTTAATCGTAAATCCTGTAAGCTACCGTTTAAAAGACGAGCGAATTGATGAAATTGTAACGAAATTAGCTTCAGTTTTAGAAGGGTGAGAAAAGATGGATATTCGGAAAGTAACGAGTGAGCTAAGTTTAAAACGGAAAATTGATAATGGTACAGGGGAACAGCGTGAAGCTGTTATTAGTATATTAGCAGACGTGGAGAAGCGTGGAGATCAAGCTCTTCGAGCTTATACAAAGAAGTTTGATGGAGCATTGTTGGAAGATTTCCGCGTCTCAGAAGAAGAGATTAAAAGGGCATATGAACAAATTGAGGAGAGCATAGTAAATATCATTACAGAAGCCGCGGAAAATATCCGTGATTACCACGAACGAATGAAAAGCCAATCTTGGATTGTAACAAAACCAGATGGGACAATGCTCGGTCAGCAGGTTACACCACTTGATGCTGTTGGTGTATATGTACCAGGTGGGACAGCGGCATATCCTTCATCAGTATTAATGAACGTTATTCCAGCTCAAGTTGCTGGAGTAGGACGAATTGTAATGACGTCTCCTCCAAACGAAAAAGGCGAACTTCCAGCTGGTGTTCTTGTTGCGGCGAACGAGCTTGGAGTTGATGAAATTTACAAAGTAGGAGGAGCACAAGCTGTCGGTGCTCTCGCTTATGGAACAGAGACAATTGCACCTGTTGATAAAATCGTAGGTCCTGGGAATATTTTTGTTGCACTTGCAAAGCGTGAAGTCTTTGGCCTTGTTGATATCGATGCTATTGCAGGTCCGAGTGAAATTGTCATCTTAGCAGACGAGTCAGCACATCCGGATGAAGTTGCAGCAGATCTTCTTTCCCAAGCAGAGCATGATCGTCTTGCTTCAAGTATTCTCGTTACGCATTCAGAAGAACTTGCCTATCGTGTACAGAAGGAAGTAGAGCAACAATTAAAAACACTGCCTAGAAGAGACATTGCTTTAGCTTCCATAGAAAATTATGGAGCCATTTATGTGACAGAGTCATTAGAAGAATCTGTAACTGTTGTTAATAAATTGGCTCCAGAGCACTTAGAAGTTGTCACAAAAGATCCTTATAATCTACTCGGTCAAATTCGACATGCAGGAGCAATCTTTTTGGGAAGATATAGTTCAGAACCTGTTGGAGATTATTTTGCAGGTCCAAACCATGTTTTGCCGACAAATGGAACAGCGGCGTTTTCTAGTCCGCTTTCTGTGGAGTCTTTTGTTAAGAAATCAAGCATTATTTCTTATAGTGAGAAGGCATTAATCGAAAATGCTAGTAAAATTGCTGCATTTGCCCGCTTAGAAGGATTAGAAGCACATGCACGTGCTGTTGAATCAAGGTTTAAATCGAAGGGAGAAAATTAAAGTGAGAGAAGCTTCAATTGAACGTAAAACAAATGAAACAGATATTGCTCTAAGTATGAACATTGATGGAGAAGGAAAGTCTTCGATCAAAACAGGCGTGCCGTTTCTGGAACATATGCTTGATTTGTTTACAAAACACGGGCAGTTTGACCTTGATATTAAAGCAAATGGAGATACGGAAATTGATGACCACCATACAACAGAAGACATTGGAATTTGTCTTGGTTCGGTTTTTAAAGAAGCGTTAGGAGATAAAAAAGGAATTAAGCGCTATGGCCAAGCTATGGTGCCGATGGATGACGCACTTGCTCAAGTCGTGGTAGATCTGAGCAATCGTCCTCATTTTGAATTAAAAGGAGATATTCCAGCAAGCCAAGTTGGGACATTTGATACAGAACTTGTTGATGAGTTTCTGTGGAAGTTTGCGCTAGAGGCTCGTATGAATCTACACGTTATTATTCACTATGGTCGCAATACACATCACATTATTGAAGCTGTGTTTAAAGCGCTTGGCCGTGCATTAGATGAAGCAACAATGATTGATCCTCGTGTTAAAGGCGTTCCTTCCACGAAAGGAATGTTGTAGTATGATTGGCATTATTGATTATGGAATGGGAAATCTTTATAGCGTCAGCAAAGCACTTGAACGTTTGGATTATGACTATATTATTTCAAATGACCCCAAAGAGCTTAAGAAAACAAAAGGTTACATTCTACCAGGCGTAGGAGCATTTGGAGATGCTATGGAGGAGCTTAACCGTCAAAACCTTGCCTCTTTTATAAAAGAGGAAGCAGATAGAGGAAAACCTCTTCTTGGTATTTGTCTAGGGATGCAGCTTCTATTTGAACAAAGCGAAGAAAATGGAATATCGGATGGTCTTGGCCTTTTAAAAGGGCGCGTTATTAAATTTAAAGGCACTACAGCAGAGGGCGAGTCATATAAAGTTCCTCATATGGGGTGGAATAAGCTAACATTTAACCGAGATTCAGAGCTATTAACAAACGTGGAAGAAGAACATGTTTATTTTGTTCATTCTTATTATGTGGATACAGACGATAAAGAAGCGATTATTGCAACAGCTGATTATGATGTTAAAGTACCCGCTGTTGTTGGCAGGGACAACGTGTTTGGAACACAGTTTCATCCAGAAAAAAGCAGCGATATCGGGGTAAAGATGCTAAGGAATTTTGCAAACTATGTGGAGAAGCGAGGAGAAAGAAGTGAGTAATTTTACGATTTATCCAGCTATTGATATGCGTGGTGGAAAATGTGTCCGCCTTGTCCAAGGGGACTACAGTAAAGAAACGGTCTATGGAGATTCACCGCTTGATATGGCAAAAGTATTTGCAAACGATGGAGCCCAGTGGATTCATATGGTAGATCTTGATGGGGCTAAAAAAGGAGCTCGAGTGAACGATAGCCATGTTTTACTTGTTAAAAAGGAACTGAACGTGTCTGTTCAGATCGGCGGTGGGATTCGTACAGAGGAAGATGTAGCGTTTTATCTAGAGAATGGAATTGACCGCGTTATTTTAGGAAGTGCTGCTATCTCAAACCCTCAGTTTGTGAAGGATATGCTTCACAAATATGGAGAGAAAATTGCCATTGGAATTGATGCAAGGGACGGATATGTTGCAACAGAAGGATGGGTTGAAACTTCAACAATTAAAGCGACAGAGCTTGGTAAGAAGCTCGCAGCTGAAGGAGCTAAAACTTTTATTTTTACGGACATTGCCACAGATGGTATGCTGTCTGGTCCAAATGTGGAGGCAGTGAGGGAACTTGCTGAAGTTACAAAAGCAAATGTGATTGCTTCAGGTGGGGTTAGTTCTCTTGCTGATCTTAAAGATCTTTCCGTGTATGGAGAAAGCGGGATTGAAGGAGCTATTGTCGGCAAGGCTCTTTATACAGAGCAGTTTACCGTAAAAGAAGCACTTAAAGAGGTGGAGAAATGATTACAAAACGAATTATTCCTTGCCTTGATGTAAAAGATGGGCGTGTTGTAAAAGGCGTTCAATTTGTAGAACTTCGCGATGCGGGAGATCCTGTTGAGCTTGCAAAGTTTTATGATGAGGAAGGCGCAGATGAACTGGTTTTTTTAGATATCTCTGCTTCTCATGAAGGTCGTAAAACAATGGTTGATGTTGTAAGAGAAGTTGCCTCACAATTAGCGATTCCCTTTACTGTAGGGGGAGGGATTAATTCGCTTGAGGATATGAAAAGAATGCTTAGAGCAGGTGCTGACAAAGTATCGTTAAATACAGCTGCTTTATTAACTCCCTCGCTTATTACAGAAGGAGCCAACTTCTTTGGTTCCCAATGCATCGTCGTTGCCATTGATGCTAAGTGGGATGAAGGGCTAGGATCGTGGCGTGTATATACGCACGGAGGACGTAATGAGACTAAGTGGGATGTAGTTTCATGGGCGAAAGAAGCAGTGTTAGCAGGAGCAGGTGAAATTCTTTTAACAAGTATGGATTGTGATGGCGAGAAACAAGGATTTAATTTAGAACTGACAAAGGCTGTAAGTGAAGCTGTTTCTGTACCTGTGATTGCATCAGGTGGGGCTGGAAATGCAGAGCACTTCTATGCAGGGTTTGAAGAAGGAAAAGCAGACGCTGGTTTGGCAGCTTCTATTTTTCACTATAAAGAAACGTCAGTAAAGGAAATTAAAGCAGAGCTAAGACAACGAGGAGTGAACGTACGATGAACCTAGAAGATGTTGTATTCGATGAAAAAGGACTTATTCCAGCTATTGTCCAAGATGCGATAAGTAAAGAAGTCCTTACATTAGCTTATATGAACAAGGAATCACTGGAGAAATCTTTAGAGACAAAAGAAACTTGGTTCTATAGTCGATCAAGACAAGAGCTTTGGCACAAAGGAGAAACATCTGGCAATACTCAAAAAATTGTAGGGATGCGTTATGACTGTGACGGAGATGCTCTTGTTGTAGAAGTTGAAATTAATGGACCTGCTTGTCATACTGGAAAATATTCTTGTTTTAACAAGGAGCTTGTAGAGAAGAAATTCGCTTCATCTGATAACCGCTTTGCTATTGTTAATCAACTTGAACAAGTTATTGCAGCTCGTGAACAGGAACGTCCAGAAGGAGCTTATACAACGTATTTATTTGAAAAAGGCGTGGATAAAATTCTGAAAAAAGTCGGAGAAGAAGCTTCAGAAGTTATCATCGCTGCAAAGAACCGTGATCCTGAAGAATTAAAATGGGAAGCAGCTGACTTACTTTATCACTTGCTCGTTCTTCTTCGTGAACAGAAGCTCCCGCTTGATGAAGTGCTTAGCGTTTTAGAAGAAAGACACGGATCATAACAAAGAAAAGACGCTCACGTATAGTGAGCGTCTTTTTTTTCGCTCCCAGTAAAAAGTTAACGGTCGCCTCTACTCTCAAAGCTATTAAGTGTGATATACTACGAACGATATAAATAAAGTAATTCGGCATGAAAATATGGTTTCTTTTGTTGCCTGTCAAAGAGCTTTTTTATAAGCTTTTGATGAGCAGCATTTTTCAGCATGTTGAAGAAATAACTATACTACACAAAAAGTTCAGGTGAAATAAACAGTGGACATGGAGGACGGAATGGAGAAAAACACACGCTCAGAAGCGGCTAAAGTTATTCCGTTGGTTCAAACAAGCGAGTACTTTTTCGATAGAGGCATTAAAGCCTACAAAAGAGGAAACGTAAAGAAAGCAAAACGATATATAGAAAGAGTATTGCAACTTGAACCGGAAAATACGGTTGTGCTCTGTCAGCTAGCTGTAATTTTAACAGACTTAGGGGATTATCAGCAGTCAAACGAATTGCTACAATCTGCTTTGCAGAATGCAAATCAAGAATCAGTGTATGAATGCCATTATTTTATGGCGAATAATTATGCTTATCTTGGTTTTTTTCAAGAAGCAAAGAAACATGCACTTCAATATATAAATAATGAGAAAAATGGTCGATTCTCTCAAGCTGTTGAAGATTTATTAGAAATTTTATCAATTGAAATGGATGATATAGACGAAGAAGAGAATGAAAATGAAGATCGTCTTATTATGCAGCAAGAGAAAGCAAAACTATTGCTTGAAATGGCTCAATTTGAAGAAGCAAAAGAGCTTCTTCATGAGATCATTGAGGAACATCCAGAGTTTTGGGCTGCCTATAATAACTTAGCGCTTGCTCATTTTTATACAGACGAATATGAACAAGCTATGATTTATGTACGCAAAGTCCTTGAAAGCAATCCAGGAAATCTGCATGCTCTTTGTAATGAAGCAGTTTTCTACTATAAGACAGGAAAGCAAGACTTATTAGAGAAACAGCTTACAAAACTACGCGTTGTTTATCCTATCTCATTTGATCATCGATATAAATTAGGCGTAACATTTGCTGTTATTGGGGAATATAGCGGAGCCTATCGTTGGCTCTATAGCCTTTATAAAAAGGGAGCTGCACGAGATACAACATTTTTATATTGGTTGTCTTATTCTGCTTATTATATTGGACATGAAAACCTAGCAAAACAGGCGTGGGAAAAGCTGCTTGTATCTTCTCCTGAAAAAAAGGGAGAAGAACCATGGAACATTGCAGCCTCAAGGGATGGTATACAAGAGGTTCTTCACTATATAAAACAAGGTGAGGAAGAGCAGTTCTTTGGTCTTTATCTTTTAGCTCAAATGGAGAAGGAAGAAAGAAAAACACTTCTAACAAAAGAAACAGAACACTTTCTGTATTCCCCGTTTTTGAAAACTCTTTCTCAGGATATGCTAAAGAGTGAGGAACTTCCTCGCTGTTTGCAAATTGCTTTAACAATGAAAAAAAGCTTGCAAAGCGAAGAAGAAGAAAAAGGAATTGTATATTGGTATACTCTTTATAACAAAGCGCGATTTACTGAGATTGAAATGAAAAATATCTCTGCTTTTGCTGCCAGTGTTGTATATATGTTTTATCAAAGTTTAAAAAGGCCAGTCCCTCAGAAAAAAATTGCACAAGAGTATGGAATATCTCTTACAACAATGTCAAAATATATAAAGAAAATCCGTTCGGTAAGCATTGTTTCTGTCTAGAGAAAGATTGTGAAATAAACTGTAATTTTTGAGCAAAAAGATAGACGATGTTTCTAATACCTTATACGATAAGAATAAGTAAATGCATAAGTGAAGAAGGAGTGGAAGAAATGTCAGAAGAAAAAATTTATGATGTCATTATTATTGGAGCAGGTCCTGCAGGCATGACTGCTGCTGTATATACATCTCGTGCTAATCTTTCAACTTTAATGATTGAACGTGGGGTACCTGGTGGTCAAATGGCAAATACAGAAGATGTTGAAAACTACCCAGGATATGAAAACATTTTAGGTCCAGACCTTTCAAATAAAATGTTCGAACATGCTAAAAAGTTTGGAGCAGAATATGCTTATGGCGACATCAAAGAAGTTATTGATGGAAAAGAGTACAAAACTGTTGTAGCTGGAAGCAAAGAATACAAAGCCCGTGCAATCATTATTGGCACAGGGGCAGAGTATAAGAAAATTGGCGTTCCTGGCGAAAAAGAGCTTAGCGGACGCGGCGTTTCTTATTGCGCAGTTTGTGATGGAGCATTCTTTAAAAATAAAGAACTTATCGTTGTTGGTGGAGGAGACTCTGCTGTTGAGGAAGGCGTATACTTAACACGTTTTGCTTCTAAAGTGACGATCATTCACCGCCGTGAGGAGTTACGTGCTCAAAAGATTCTTCAAAAACGCGCATTTGACAACGAAAAAGTAGACTTTATTTGGAACCATACTGTAAAAGAAATTCATGAAGGTGAAGGGAAAGTAGGCAAAGTTACGCTTATTAATACCGTGACAGGTGAGGAATCTGAAAAAGACACTGATGGTGTCTTCATCTACATCGGCATGGTTCCTTTATCTAAACCATTTGAGAGCTTAGGTATTACAAATGAAGAAGGCTATATCGAAACAAACGAACGTATGGAAACGAAAGTACCGGGAATTTTTGCTGCCGGAGACGTACGTGAAAAGTCACTTCGCCAAATTGTAACAGCAACAGGTGATGGAAGTATTGCTGCTCAAAGCATCCAACATTATGTAGAAGAGTTACAAGAAGAGCTACAATCTGCTAAATAATAGGCGAAAAAGACAAAAAGGGGAGTTTAACAGAACCGTAATTGCCTTTTAATTGTGCTGTAACACCTATGTTACATTGGTTCGTTATAGTATAGATAAGTAATTGACCCCCTTTTATAAATACGTTACGTTGAGCACAGCGAGTTCAAGCTGTGCTCTTTTTTTGTGAATTTAGAGGCCAAATTGAAGTTGTTAAACATTTGTGAATGATGCCGATATATTGTTGTCTATTGCTCCTTCATTGTATAATAAGAAAAACAATAGTCATAAACAGCAGAGGTGAAAAAATGCAGCGTGTAACAAACTGTGTCTTATTAAAAGATGATAAAATTCTTCTTCTCCAAAAACCGCGCCGCAACTGGTGGGTTGCTCCTGGAGGGAAGATGGAACAGGGGGAATCTGTAAAGGATTCTGTTGTTCGTGAATTTAGAGAAGAAACAGGGGTTTATTTAAAAAATCCAACAGTAAAAGGGATTTTTACATTTGTTATTAAAGAGGGAAATGAAGTTGTGTCAGAATGGATGATGTTTACCTTTTTAGCAACTGAATTTGATGGAACAAATGTCCTTGAATCTGAGGAAGGAAAGCTGTCTTGGCATAAGCTTGATGTTGTTAATGAGCTTCCAATGGCTCCTGGAGACCATCATATTATTGACTATGTTGCAAAAGGATCTGGCATGATCTACGGAAATTTCACATATACAAAAGACTTTGAGCTTCTTTCTTATCGAATCGATCCTTCATAGTCTGCAATAAATAGTAGGGATAATCTTACTAGGTAGGGGGAGAAACATGAGCATTAATTCTTCACAAGAAGTTCAGTTAGTAATTATTACAGGAATGTCTGGTGCGGGGAAAACAGTTGTTGTGCAAAGCTTTGAAGATTTAGGGTTCTTTTGTGTTGACAACCTTCCGCCAACGCTTATTCCTAAGTTCTTGGAACTTATGAAGGAGTCTAACGGAAAAATGAATAAAGTAGCTGTTGTCATGGACTTAAGAGGGCGCGAGTTCTTTGATAGTTTATTTCAGGCACTTGATCACCTTGATGAAACATCTTGGATTACGCCTCAAATTTTATTCTTAGATGCAAAAGATAATGTTCTTGTTCAGCGCTATAAGGAGACAAGACGTTCTCATCCTCTTGCCAAAACAGGCATGCCTCTTGATGGTATTCAGCTTGAACGAGAGCTATTGGATGACCTAAAGGGAAGAGCTCAGATCATTTTAGATACATCGGACTTGAAGCCACGCGAGCTTCGAGAAAAAGTAATAACGCAGTTTTCAACAAATAATTCTCAAGTATTTAGTGTGAATTTTGTTTCATTTGGTTTCAAATATGGTCTTCCTATTGATGCTGACTTAGTTTTTGATGTTCGTTTTTTACCCAACCCACATTATATTGATTCGCTTCGTCCTAAAACAGGACTTCAAGAAGAAGTGTCTTCTTATGTACTAAAATGGAATGATACTCAAAAGTTTCTTGAAAAGCTCATCGACCTTTTAAAGCTTATGCTTCCACAGTATAAACGCGAAGGGAAAAGTCAGCTTATTGTTGCAATCGGATGTACAGGAGGCCAGCATCGTTCTGTTACTTTAGCTGAGTATCTTGCCAAAATTTTTGAAGGAGATTTCAAAACAAATCCACTGCATCGAGATATTGAGAGGAGAAAACAGAAGTAAATGACTACAGCACATCCAAAGGTTGTTGTAATTGGAGGTGGAACAGGGCTACCTGTTTTACTAAGAGGGTTGAAATATTATCCAATTGACATTACAGCAATCGTTACTGTCGCAGATGATGGAGGAAGTTCAGGCAGGCTGCGGGAAGAGCTAGGTATTCCCGCGCCTGGTGATATTCGCAATGTTCTTGTAGCGCTTTCACGCGTAGAACCTCTTGTAGAAGACCTTTTTCAACATCGATTTTCAAGTGGGGACCAGTTAACAGGTCATGCGCTAGGTAACCTGATTCTAGCAGCAATGACATCTATAACTGGGAATTTTGTGCACGCCATCCAAGAAATGAGTAAAGTGCTTAATGTGAGTGGAAATGTGCTTCCTTCAGCTAATAAGAGCGTTATGCTGCATGCAAAGATGGAAGATGGTACTGTTGTCTCAGGAGAATCTATGATTCCCCAAGCAGAGAAAACGATTGATCGTGTTTTCTTAACCCCAGAAACAATAGAGCCTGTTGAAGAAACTATCGAAGCTATTCGAGAAGCAGATATTGTTGTATTAGGTCCAGGGAGCTTATTTACAAGCATTATTCCTAATTTACTTGTTCCACAGATTGCTGAAGAGCTTTGTAAATCAGCCGCTAAAAAAATCTATGTTTGCAATGTAATGACACAGCTTGGAGAAACGCATGATTATAAAGCTAGTGATCATGTATTAGCGATGTATAAACACGTTCCAAGTCCTTTTTTAAATACAATTATTGTTCATAATGGAGAAATTCCTAAAGAAATTCAGACTAAATATAAAGAAGAAAAAGCTATTCCCGTTGATTATGATCGAAGAACGTTGGAAAAACTAGGTCTACATGTTATTGCAGACGATTTTATTCAATATGATGGAGACGTTATTCGACATAATACAAGAAAAGTAGCACAAACCATTTTCTCGCTACTTCATCAAGAATAACGGGGAAATATGCTCTTTGAAAATAGAAAAGAGGGGGTGAGAGCATGTCATTTGCTTCAGTTACTAAAAAAGAGCTAACAAATATTGAAGTAAAAGAATGTTGTGCAAAAGCACAGTTATCTGCACTGATTCGAATGAATGGCTCCATGTCATTTGCAAATCGCAAAGTTGTTGTAGATATTCAAACTGAAAATGCAGCCATTGCAAGAAGAATTTATGTTTTATTGAAACAAAGTTATGACATTGCAGTAGAATTGCTTGTTCGGAAAAAAATGCGATTGAAAAAGAACAATGTTTATATTGTACGAATGAAAGAGAAAGCCCGCTTCATTCTTCAAGATTTGCATATTATTGAAGAAGGATTTACATTTGTCCGGACCATCTCACAAGAGTTAGTAAAGAAAAAGTGCTGCAAACGAGCATATTTAAGAGGCGCATTTTTAGCAGGAGGTTCTGTTAACAATCCAGAAACTTCTTCCTATCATTTAGAGATTGCATCTCTTTATAAGGAACACAATGATTCTCTTTGTGAGCTTATGAACGTTTTTGACTTAAATAGTAAAACATTAGAGCGAAAAAAAGGATTTATTACGTATTTGAAAGAAGCTGAGAAGATTACTGAGTTTTTGAATATAATTGGAGCTCATAATGCACTGCTTCGATTTGAGGATGTTCGAATTGTCCGAGACATGCGTAACTCTGTTAATAGGCTTGTAAATTGTGAAACAGCCAATTTGAACAAAACAATTGGAGCGGCTCTTCGACAAGTAGAGAACATTCGTTACATTGAAGAGACAGTTGGGCTTGATGTTTTGCCAGAAAAACTGAAAGAAATTGCCCAGCTACGAGTGGCTTACCAAGATGTAACGCTAAAAGAGTTAGGGGAAATGGTTTCAGGTTCAAAAATCAGTAAATCTGGCATTAATCATCGATTGCGTAAAATTGATGAAATTGCCAACAGGTTACGATTAGGAGAGTCGTTAGAAGAGGTGCAAACTTAAAAGGGGAGAGATGAAGATATGGTGGAAAGAGAAATTGATATACGTTTGAAAACGGGCTTACAAGCAAGACCTGCAGCACTTTTTGTTCAGGAAGCAAATCGATTTAAATCCGATGTTTTTCTTGAGAAAGAGGGAAGAAAGATTAATGCTAAAAGTATTATGGGATTAATGAGTTTGGCACTAAATTCAGGGGCTGTTGTTAATCTTATTGCTTCTGGAGATGACGAAGAAGAAGCAGTTGAAGCTTTAGCAAACTTTGTTCAAAACAAAGAGTAGCCTTTCTATATATAAAAAACCTGTTTTCCTAAAAAGGAAAACAGGTTTTTTATATTACTTAGCTGATGGATCTTTTGTTAACACTTTATCAATTAATCCATATTCCATTGCACGATCAGCAGTCATAAAGTTATCACGGTCTGTGTCACGCTCAATAACTTCAAGTGGTTGACCAGTGCGATCAGCTAAAATGTGGTTTAGTTTGTCACGCAAGAAAAGAATACGTTTAGCAGCAATTTCAATTTCTGTTGCTTGTCCTTGAGCTCCACCTAGTGGTTGGTGAATCATAACTTCACTGTTTGGAAGAGCGAAACGTTTACCCTTTTCACCTGCAGCAAGTAAGAATGCTCCCATAGAAGCAGCCATGCCAATGCAGATTGTTGATACTTTTGGTTGAATAAACTGCATTGTATCGTAAATAGCCATACCTGCTGTAATTGATCCACCAGGACTGTTAATATAAAGAGAGATATCTTTTTCAGGATCTTCTGCTGTTAAGAAAAGCAGCTGTGATACGATAGAGTTTGCTACATTATCATCGATAGCACTACCAAGCATAATGATACGGTCTTTTAAAAGACGAGAGTAGATATCGTATGCGCGCTCACCACGGTTCGTTTGTTCAATAACTGTAGGAATTAGATTCATGAAAATTCCTCCTCTTAATCTAAATTTTAATATGTATCTTACTTAATATCATACAGCTAAGGTCAATAAAGGTCAAACAAAAACAATCGAGTTATTTCGACCTTGCTTATAAAGTAAAACTAACACTTACATTTTTACCCGAAACTTCTACGTCTAAACCTCAAAGAAATTAGTCATTCCGTTTTTAAGCGACTGATTTTATACCCCTCTACGTTTATTTCTACAAAAAAATACTGACACCTTTTTATAATTTTTTTGCAAGTCTCATTTTATCCTCTTAATCTTAACAAACATTTTATCCAAAAACTAAACGATAGAAAGAGGTTCAATTCAGAATTACTTGAAATCATCTTCATATTTTCATATAATAGAGAATGCACATGCCCTCGTAGTGTAGTGGATAGCACGAGAGATTCCGGTTCTCTTAGGGTAGGTTCGAATCCTATCGAGGGTGTCAAAAAAGACAAGTTGGTTGCCAACTTGTCTTTTTTTATTGGGTAAAATGTAGAAAATTGTCTTTTTTTAGATGGGCCAAGCTTGTCAATTGAGAGAATTTGCTTTAAAACTATATATGAAAGGAAAAACAAAGGAGGAATAAAATTGAAAATGCTACATAAGTTGCTTCCGATTGTATTTGCCTTAATGCTCGTGTTAGCAGGCTGTGGAACATCAAGCAACTCATCAAGCTCAGATGAAAACACAACAGACGAAAATCAAAGCACAGAAACAGCAAAGCAAAATGATGAAAGTGCTCAAGATGACGCAACAAAAGAAGAGAATAAGCAACAAACAAGCAATGAAGAGAGCACAAACAATGAAGAAAGTGCTAAGCAAGAAGTAAACGATGATTCGCAGGCAGAGTCAACGGTTTCGGATAAAGAAGAAGCTTCAACAGAAGATGAAAATGCAGAAGAAGAAAGCAAAGGTTCTGTAGAGAAAGAGAATACAGAAGAAACAGCTAAACAAACTCAAGATGAAAAACAAGCTCAGGAAGTTCAGGATGAAAATCCGGCTGAAGAAGAGAGTAATGGAACACAAAAGACTCTTACTTATGAAAATAATGGCCAATCTGTAAGCGAGAAAGCAACATTAACATCTAGCGATAATCAAGGATATAATGTTTATCTTTTAGATGGGTTTACTTTCTCAGCAGAAGAACCTAGAAAAGATGTTATTACAAGTAAGCAAAATTCAGATTCATTTATGCGTATTGAAATGTTAGATGAGAATGCTGATATGGCAGCAGAAGAGGAAAATGTGAAGGCACTAGCTCAGGCTGTTAACCCTGATAATTTCAAAAAAGACGAAAATATCGGGTTAGCAAATGCTGTTTCATATACAGCTGTACTTGGGGAAGATGAAACAAGATTTATTCTTGTTAAAGGAAACACACCAATGAAGCTATCAATCTTTACGAAAAAAGACGGAAACCCTGCAATAGCACCATATTTAGCAATGGCTAAAACAATTGCAGCAGCAAAATAAGTAGGTAAGAATCCTTCGCGATGTTAAGCGGGGGATTCTTTTTTAAAATAGGAGTATTTTGTTGAAAACATAAAGAAAAATTCCTGAAAAGGATTTTGATTTTTCAGACTTTATAGTAATATAGAAAAAGGGAGGGGAAAACAATGGAGCCTTCTTTATGGCAACAACAAACGCTAAAACTTCATATGTCAACAGAATTGTCGCAGGCAATTTCACTTCTTCAGTTTTCAACAGCTGATCTTTTTGAGTTTCTGCAGGAGAAAGCGTTGCAGAATCCCCTTATTCAAATTAATGATTTTCATGGAGCGTTTTCTAAAAGAAAGCACTATTCTTCAAGCTCTGAGCAATTGCCTGTTAAAGAACGCAAAGGCACGTTAGAAGATTATTTGATAGCTCAAATGCGTGACATGAAAATCACAGGAGAAGAAGCTAGGATTCTACAACACCTTATTTATAGCTTAAATAGCAATGGGTATCTGCAGGAAAATACTGATGAACTAGCTAGTTTGCTTGCTGTTGACGTTGAAAAAGTAGAGGAAATGGTGAGAGTACTACAGCAGTTCGAACCAATAGGGGTAGGGGCACACAGTTTAGCACAATGTTTATGGATTCAGCTTGACTATGTTGGTGAAGGAACAGAAGAGGATTATATCATCCTTACCGAGTATTTTGATCAATTTGCTTTTAAGAAATGGAAAGCTATTGAAAAAGAGACTAGTATTAACCTTTGTGCCATTCAGGAATTGCAAAAAAAAGTGTTGAAGCTAAGCCCGAGACCAGGTGCTGCGTATGAACGAGTGAGTGATGCATATGTTACACCTGATTTTATTGTTAAGCAAAAGGCGAGTGGGAAACTTATAGTACTGCGAAACAATGATTATAACTATGATATCCAAATGGATAAAATGTATAAAAGAGGCGCAGCTTCGTCTACTAATAAGGAAGTTCAAGCTTATTTAAAGGATCATTACAAAGAATTTAGCTGGCTTAGTAAAGGAATTGAAACAAGAAGAGAAACATTAGGTAAAATTATGGAGAGTTTATTAGTATTACAAAAATCATTTTTCTTAGATGGACCAACAAATATGAAACCGCTAACATTAAGAGAACTTGCAGATTTTATTGATGTGCATGAATCAACAGTAAGCAGAGCGGTAAAAAATAAATATGTGCAAACACCTTTTGGAACCTATCCAATGCAATATTTTTTCACTACAAGCATCGCAAAAGGGCTTGAAGAAACTTCTTCGACCTCTGTAAAGACTGCTATTAAGCATATTGTACAGAATGAGGATAAAAGTAAACCTTTGTCAGATAAGAAGATTGTTTCACAATTAAAAGAACAATACGATGTTTCCATTTCACGTCGTACAGTTGCAAAGTATCGTGAACAGCTTAATATTTTGGCCTCCTCATTACGGAAAACGTATTAGAGGTGAAAAAATGAAAATTATTCTATATTCGAAAAAAGGATGTCACTTATGTGATATGGCAAAAGATCTTTTGACGGTTTTTCAGAAAAAATTCAAGTATGACTTTGAAGAAAAAGACATATACGAAGAAGACTTTTTAGTTGAAGAATATGGATTAATGATTCCAGTAGTAGAAATTAATGGAGATGTTGTGGCATATGGTAAAGTAACAAAAGATGACCTCATGCCCTTTTTCTCTAGATAGAAAGAAGAGTTTTGAAATTTTTTTAAGTAGCATATTCAACGATGGAACCGCTTACTATAAAATATACGATTTTCTTTTGTTGAATAAGCTCAATACTCCTGATAAAATGAATTTTGTAGCAGGGGTGATTTTTTTTAGCCAATGCGGGACATAATATGTCTACGTGGGACATAAAATGACCATGTGATTGGCTGTAAGGGGAAGGTTCATGTATTCGATTATTCAATTACAGAAAAAATTAATACCAGATCTTCTACCTTTGCTTGAAAGACGTTACCAAATTTTGTTGTACATACGTTTAATGCAACCAATTGGTCGCCGTAACTTAGCTGTAAGCCTTAACATTACAGAGCGAGTATTGCGGGGAGAAGTGACCTTTTTAAAAGAACAAAATTTGATTCATGTTCAAGCAACAGGCATGACGCTTACGCATGAAGGGGAAACGTTACTCACGCAATTAGAAGATAGTATGAAAGAAGTTTCAGGTGCTTCCTTATTGGAAAAAACAATTAAAGAAGCCTTTTCTTTATCAGAAGTAATTGTCGTTTCTGGCGATAGTGATCTCTCCCCATGGGTGAAAAAAGAAATGGGAAGAGCAAGCGTTGCTTGTTTGAAAAAATACCTTGCACCCGAAGAAAACATTGTCGCTGTTACAGGGGGGACAACTCTTGCTTCCGTAGCAGAGATGATGACGCCTCATGTAAAAAACCATAAAATCACTTTCGTTCCTGCACGAGGGGGGCTTGGTGAAAATGTAAAAAACCAAGCAAATACGATTTGTGCCAAGATGGCGGAACGTTCTTCTCAAGATTACCGTCTCTTGCATGTTCCAGATCAGCTTAGTGATGATACGTATCGCTCGATGATTGAAGAGCCTTTAATTCAAAACATGCTTCACCTTATTCGATCATCTAACATTATTCTCCATGGTATTGGAGAAGCGATGACAATGGCAAAAAGACGCCAAACATCAGAAAGTGATTTAAATAAGATCAAAAATGGACATGCTGTTGGAGAAGCTTTCGGGTACTATTTTGACCAAAACGGAAAAATTGTACACAAAGTAAAAACAATAGGCATACAGCTTGACGATTTGAACCACAATAAATATGTTATTGCAGTCGCAGGAGGTTCAACGAAGGCAAAAGCGATTAAGGCTTTTCTTAATCAAGCGCGCAATTCTATCCTTATAACGGATGAAGGCGCAGCAAAAGAGTTAGCGAGAGATCTAATATTTTAGATTTCTTCATATAAATTTAAATTTCACCATTCTTAAGGAGGATTTTACTCATGGCAGTAAAAGTTGGTATTAATGGTTTTGGTCGTATCGGCCGTAACGTATTCCGTGCAGCTCTAAATAATCCAGAGGTTGAAGTTGTTGCTGTTAACGATTTAACAGACGCTAACATGTTAGCTCATCTTCTTCAATATGACTCTGTACATGGTAAATTAGATCAAGAAGTAAAAGTAAATGGCAGCAACCTAGTTGTTGGCGACCAAGAAATCAAAGTATTATCTGAGCGTGACCCAGCGAAATTAACTTGGGGTGACCTTGGTGTTGATATCGTTGTTGAATCTACTGGATTCTTCACAAAACGTGCAGATGCTGCTAAACACTTAGAAGCAGGCGCTAAAAAAGTTATTATCTCTGCTCCAGCTTCTGAAGAAGACATCACAATCGTTATGGGTGTTAACGAAGATAAATATGATGCAGGAAGCCACCATGTAATTTCTAACGCTTCTTGTACTACTAACTGCTTAGCACCATTCGCTAAAGTACTTAACGAAAAGTTCGGTATCAAACGCGGTATGATGACAACAGTTCACTCTTACACTAACGACCAACAAATCTTAGACTTACCACATAAAGATTACCGTCGTGCTCGTGCAGCTGCTGAAAACATCATCCCAACAACTACTGGTGCTGCAAAAGCTGTATCATTAGTATTACCTGAATTAAAAGGTAAATTAAACGGTGGAGCAATGCGTGTTCCAACTCCAAACGTTTCTTTAGTTGACCTTGTAGCTGAGCTTGACAAAGACGTAACAGTTGAAGAAGTAAACGCAGCATTCAAAGAAGCAGCTGAAGGAGATCTTAAAGGTATCCTTGGTTACAGCGAAGAGCCACTAGTATCTGGTGACTACAACGGTAACGTAAACTCTTCTACAATCGATGCTCTTTCTACAATGGTTATGGAAGACAGCATGGTTAAAGTTATCTCTTGGTATGATAATGAAAGTGGTTACTCTAACCGCGTAGTAGATCTTGCTGCTTACATCGCAAAACAAGGTCTATAAGTTATAAATCACCTCAAACTACAAATTTCGAACAATTTGTAGTTGGCTTACATGCTTTATAACAACTATAATGTAAATGTGAAACAGGGGGAGCGGGGATTTGTCCCCCGTTTTCCCTGTTTTTGTTTTCTTCGTTCGTTTTACAATGAGAGCACCCAAAAACTCATCATGCAAAGGAGGTCTTTACGGTGAACAAAAAAACTGTTAAAGATATCGATCTTAAAGGAAAACGCGTTTTTTGTCGTGTAGATTTCAACGTCCCAATGAAAGACGAAAAAGTTACAGACGAAACACGTATCAAAGCAGCTTTACCAACAATTAACTACTTAATTGAACAAGGTGCTAAAGTTATTCTTGCAAGCCATCTTGGTCGTCCAAAAGGAGAAGTTGTTGAAGAACTTCGTTTAACACCAGTTGTTGAACGCCTTCAAGATCTATTAGGCAAGCCTGTTGCAAAAGCAGACGAAGCTTATGGAGAAAACGTAAAGCAAATGATCAGTAACATGAACGAAGGAGATGTTCTTGTTCTTGAGAACGTTCGTTTCTATGCTGGAGAAGAGAAGAATGATTCAGAGCTTGCAAAAGCATTCTCTGAGCTTGCAGACGTATATGTAAACGATGCATTTGGCGCTGCCCACCGTGCACATGCATCAACAGCAGGAATTGCTGAGCATATTCCAGCGGTTGCAGGTTTCTTAATGGAGAAAGAACTTGAAGTACTTGGTAAAGCTCTTTCAAATCCAGAGCGTCCGTTCACTGCTATCATTGGCGGAGCAAAAGTTAAAGACAAAATTGGTGTAATTGACCATCTTCTTGATAAAGTAGATAACTTAATCATCGGTGGAGGTCTTTCTTACACATTCATCAAAGCATTAGGCCATGATGTTGGTAAGTCTCTTCTAGAAGAAGATAAAATTGATTTAGCAAAAACATTCATGGACAAAGCAAAAGAAAAAGGCGTAAACTTCTACGTGCCTGTTGACGTTATTGTAGCAGATGATTTCTCAAATGATGCTAACACACAAGTTGTTGACATCGATAGCATTCCAAGCGATTGGGAAGGCCTAGATGCTGGTCCAAAAACGCGTGAAATCTATGCAGATGTTATTAAAAACTCTAAGCTTGTCATTTGGAACGGACCACTAGGCGTATTTGAGCTTGATACATTTGCAAACGGAACAAAAGCTGTAGCAGAAGCGCTAGCAGAAGCGACTGATACATACTCTGTAATCGGTGGTGGAGACTCTGCAGCAGCTGCTGAGAAATTTGGTTTAGCAGATAAAATGAGCCATATTTCAACAGGTGGCGGAGCTTCGCTTGAATTTATGGAAGGTAAAGAACTTCCAGGCGTTGTAGCACTTAACGACAAGTAAAATCAACGTTTACACAGCACTTATAAAGAAACACTTCACGTTTAGTGAAACAATAAAAGAGGACGGTGTAACGATGAGAAAACCGATTATCGCTGGTAACTGGAAAATGAATAAAACTCTTTCAGAAGCAGTAAGCTTCGTGGAAGAAGTAAAAAATAGTGTTCCTGCAGCAAGCGAGGTAGATGCAGTAGTTTGTTCACCTGCACTATTCCTAGACAAGCTTGTTGAAGCAACAAAAGGAACAGACCTTAAAGTTGGCGCTCAAAATATGCACTTTGAAGAAAACGGAGCATACACAGGTGAAGTAAGCCCAGTAGCTCTTGCAGATCTTGGCGTTGATTACGTAATCCTAGGTCACTCTGAGCGTCGTGAAATGTTTGCTGAAACAGACGAAACAGTAAACAAAAAGACGCTTGCAGCATTCAAGCATAACTTAACACCAATCGTTTGTTGTGGTGAAACACTTGAAGAGCGCGAAAGTGATAAAACGAAAGAAGTTGTAGAAACACAAGTAAAAGCAGCTCTTAAAGGTTTATCAGAAGAGCAAGCAAAACAAGTTGTTATTGCTTATGAACCAATCTGGGCAATCGGAACAGGCAAATCTTCAACAGCAGAAGATGCTAACGAAGTTTGTGCAGCAATCCGTAAAGTTGTAGAAAATGTTTTCTCAACAGACGTTGCAGAAGCTGTTCGCATTCAATATGGCGGCAGTGTAAAACCAGCTAATATTAAAGAATACATGGCACAATCTGACATCGACGGTGCTTTAGTTGGTGGAGCTAGCCTTGAAGCTCAGTCTTTCTTACAGCTAGTGGAGGCGAAGTAACAATGGCTAAAAAACCAGTAGCATTAATCATCCTAGACGGGTTTGCTTTGCGTAATGAAGAGTACGGAAATGCCGTTGCTCAAGCAAAAAAACCTAACTTCGATCGTTATTGGAACGAGCATGCTCACGCAACGCTAACAGCGAGTGGTGAAGCAGTAGGACTACCAGAGGGCCAAATGGGGAACTCTGAAGTAGGGCACTTAAATATCGGAGCTGGACGAATTGTTTATCAAAGTTTAACACGTGTAAACTTGGCAATTCGTGAAGGTGAGTTTGAGGAAAACGCAACGATTGTAGGCGCAATTGCGCATGCAAAAGAAAACAATAAAAAGCTTCACGCTTTTGGTTTGCTTTCTGATGGCGGTGTTCATAGTCATATTGAGCACTTATACGCTATTTTACGTTTAGCGAAGAAACAAGGCCTTGACGAAGTTTACATTCACGGATTCCTTGATGGTCGTGATGTAGGTCCACAAACAGCTCGTAAGTATATTAAAGCTCTTCAAGAACAAATTAAAGAGGTTGGTATCGGTAAGATTGCTACTATTTCTGGTCGATACTATTCAATGGACCGCGACAAGCGTTGGGATCGTGTTGAAAAAGCTTACCGTGCTATGGCTTATGGTGAAGGCCCAGCATACACAGACCCACTTGAAGTAGTTGAAGACTCTTACAAAAACGATATCTATGACGAGTTCGTTTTACCGTCTGTTATCGTTGATGAAGATGGTGCACCTGTTGGAAAAGTCGAAGACGAAGATGCAGTTATCTTCTATAACTTCCGTCCTGACCGTGCAATCCAAATCTCAAACACGTTTGCAAATGAAGATTTCCGTTCATTTGAACGTGGAGAGAACCATCCGAAAAACTTACACTTTGTTTGCTTAACTCGTTTCAGTGAAACAGTTAACGGATTTGTGGCGTTTAAGCCTGTAAACTTAGACAACACACTTGGTGAAGTTCTTGCACAAAATAACTTAAATCAGCTTCGCATTGCCGAAACTGAAAAATATCCGCACGTGACGTTCTTTATGAGCGGTGGACGTGAAGCGGAATTCCCTGGTGAAAAACGTATTCTAATTGATTCACCAAAAGTAGCTACGTATGACTTGAAACCTGAAATGTCTGTTTATGAAGTAACGGACGCGTTACTAGCAGAAATTGAAGGGGACAAGCAAGACGCTATTATCTTAAATTTTGCTAACCCAGATATGGTAGGTCACTCTGGGAAACTTGAGCCAACCATCAAAGCAATCGAAGCTGTTGATGAGTGCTTAGGCAAAGTTGTTGACGCTATTCTTGCAAAAGGTGGAGATGCCATTATTACTGCTGATCACGGTAATTCTGACATTATTATCACTGAAGAAGGAACTCCGCATACAGCACATACGACAAACCCGGTACCGGTTATCGTAACACGCGATGGTGTAGAGTTACGTGAAGACGGAATTTTAGCTGACTTAGCTCCAACAATGCTTACATTGTTAGATGTAGAACAACCAAAAGAAATGACAGGAAAAACTTTAATCAAATAAGAGAGGAGACATTTATATGTCTATTATTGTTGATGTTTATGCTCGTGAAGTACTAGATTCTCGTGGGAATCCAACAGTTGAAGTAGAAGTTTACACAGAAACAGGTGCTATGGGACGCGCTCTAGTTCCAAGTGGTGCATCTACTGGTGAATATGAAGCAGTAGAATTACGCGACGGTGACAAAGAACGTTACCTTGGTAAAGGTGTTCTTAAAGCAGTAGAAAACGTAAATGAAATCATCGCTCCAGCAATCATTGGTTATGACGTATTTGACCAAGTTGCAATCGATAAATCTATGATTGAGCTTGATGGTACAGATAACAAAGGTAAACTAGGTGCAAACGCAATCCTTGGTGTATCTATGGCTGTTGCTCGTGCAGCTGCAGACTTCTACGATATGCCACTTTACCAATACCTTGGTGGAGTAAACGGAAAAACTCTTCCAGTTCCAATGATGAACATCGTAAACGGTGGAGAGCATGCGGATAACAACGTTGATATTCAAGAATTCATGGTTATGCCTGTAGGTGCTGAAAACTTCAAAGAAGCTCTTCGCATGGGCGCTGAAATTTTCCATAACTTAAAATCAGTTCTTAAAGGAAAAGGTTACAACACAGCTGTAGGTGACGAAGGTGGTTTCGCACCAAACTTAAGCTCTAACGAAGAAGCATTACAAACAATCATCGAAGCGATCGAAAAAGCTGGCTACAAACCAGGCGAACAAGTTATGTTAGCAATGGACGTAGCATCTTCTGAGCTTTACAACAAAGAAGACGGCAAATACCATCTTTCTGGCGAAGGCGTTGTGAAGTCTTCTGAAGAAATGGTAAGCTGGTATGAAGAATTAGCTTCTAAATACCCAATCATCTCAATCGAAGATGGTCTTGACGAAAATGACTGGGAAGGTCATAAATTACTAACTGAGCGTATTGGTAACAAAGTTCAATTAGTAGGAGACGACCTATTCGTAACAAATACAAACAAACTTGCTCAAGGTATTGAACAAGGTGTTGGAAACTCAATCCTTATCAAAGTTAACCAAATCGGTACGTTAACAGAAACATTTGACGCAATCGAAATGGCTAAACGCGCTGGTTACACAGCTGTTATCTCTCACCGCAGTGGTGAAACTGAAGATAGCACAATTGCTGACATTGCTGTTGCATTAAACGCAGGTCAAATCAAAACTGGTGCTCCATCTCGTACAGACCGTGTTGCAAAATACAACCAGTTACTTCGCATCGAAGACCAACTTGGTGAAGTTGCGAAATATGATGGAATTAAATCATTCTACAACCTTAAAAAATAAGGTGAATGAATAGAAAGCTCCGCTCATTGCTTGAGCGGAGCTTTTTTATAGTTATAAGCACTTTTGTTAACGTATTGTTAACATATTTTCTCTGTCCTTGTAACCCTATTGTTTTTATGATAAATTTAAAATATTGGAAACGTGTGTTTAACCGGGAGGTGTTTTATAAATGCTTCATACAGTTCTTATGACATTACTCATTATCGTAGCTATCGCGCTAATTATTGTTGTACTTCTTCAGTCAAGTAAAAGTACTGGACTTTCAGGTGCAATTTCAGGAGGAGCAGAGCAACTTTTTGGGAAACAGAAAGCCCGTGGTATTGATGCTGTTCTACACCGTATTACAGTTGTTCTTTCTGTTTTATTCTTTGTTCTTACACTTTTAGTGTCATACGGTAAGTTTTAAATGGGCGAGCTTATTATAAGCTGGCCTTTTTTGTTTAAATAAACGCTTGTTTAGATTATGATTAAGAAAGACCATATAAGGGAATTTTTAAATAGACAGGCAGAAAATCACTATCGCAAAAAGAAGGAGAGCAGATACATAATGAAGATTACGTTACCAAAACCATTTACATTTGAAGGTGGAGATAAAGCAGTTCTCTTACTGCATGGATTTACAGGTAATTCAGCAGATGTTCGGATGCTTGGTCGTTACTTAGAAAAACGTGGGTATACGTGCCATGCTCCTCAATATAAAGGACACGGTGTGCCTCCTGAAGAACTAGTTCATACAGGTCCTGATGATTGGTGGAAAGACGTGATGGAAGGGTATAACTTCCTAAAGGAAAAAGGCTTTGATGATATTGCAGTAGCAGGTCTTTCACTTGGCGGCGTATTTTCGCTGAAATTAGGTTACACTGTACCTGTAAAGGGTATAGTGCCCATGTGTGCTCCAATGTATATTAAAAGTGAAGAAGTCATGTACAATGGTGTTCTAGAATATGCTCGTGAATTTAAGAAACGCCAAGGGAAAACAGAAGAAGAAATTAAGAATGAAATGCAGGAATTTAAGAAGGCACCAATGGAAACCCTAAAAGCATTACAAGAATTGATTTCAGATGTTCGTCATAATGTGGATATGGTATATGCTCCAACCTTCGTTGCACAAGCGCGTCATGATCATATGATTAATACGGACAGTGCCAATATTATTTATAACGAAGTAGAATCAACAAAGAAAGATATTAAATGGTATGAAGAGTCAGGCCACGTAATCACATTAGATAAAGAACGTGATGTACTTCATGAAGATGTATATAACTTCTTGGAGTCATTAGACTGGTAGATCAAATATTGAAAACAAGGAGGTTGACAATGGATCAAAATATTCAAACCCATATTGATCGTCTTCTTGCCTATATGCGAGAAGAAAGCTATAAACCATTAACAACGAAAGAGCTTGAAGAAGTATTCGGCATTGAAGATTCATCTGAATTCAAAACATTTGTCCGTGCTCTTGTAGAAATGGAAGAGAAAGGACTTATCATTCGTTCAAGAACAAACCGCTACGGTTTACCTGAGCGAATGAATTTAGTAAGAGGTAAATTAATCGGTCATGCAAAAGGTTTTGCCTTTGTTCGTCCTGAAGATACCACAATTGAACAAGATGTGTTTATTCCACCAGGCGATTCAGGGAACGCTCTGCATGGTGATACAGTTCTTGTTCGTATTACCGTTGAAAAATCAGGAGCAAGACGTGAAGGAACAGTTATGAAGGTTCTTGAGCGAGGTGTCCAAGAAATTGTTGGTACATATGAACAGAGCAAAGGATTCGGTTTTGTAGTACCAGATGACAAAAAGTTTAAGAGTGATATTTTCATTCCAAAAAATGCTCAAAATGGAGCAATTGACGGCCATAAAGTTATCGTAAAGCTAACAAGCTATCCTGATAACCGCATGAATGCAGAAGGGGAAGTTAAAGAAATTCTTGGTCACAAAAACGACCCTGGAGTTGATATTCTTTCCATTATTCATAAATACGGCATTGTTGTTGAATTCCCTGATGAGGTTATTGACCAAGCAAACGATGTTCCAGATACAATTGCTGAAAGTGATTTAAAAGATCGTCGTGACCTTCGTAACGAAACAATTGTGACAATTGACGGCGCAGATGCTAAGGACTTAGATGATGCGGTTACCGTTACAGAACTTGAAAACGGAAACTATAAGTTAGGGGTTCATATCGCAGACGTTAGTCACTATGTTACAGAAGGGTCGCCAATTGATGTGGAAGCAACTGATCGCGGGACAAGTGTTTATTTAGTAGACCGCGTAATTCCAATGATTCCACACCGCCTTTCAAACGGAATTTGTTCATTAAATCCGAAAGTTGATCGTCTTACGCTTTCATGTGAAATGGAAGTAAACGCAAAGGGAGAAGTTGTAAAGCATGAAATTTTCCAAAGTGTGATTAAGACAACGGAACGAATGACTTATTCAGATGTGAACAAGATTCTTGTAGATAAAGATGAAGAACTTCGTGCTAAATATGAGCCACTCGTTCCGATGTTTGAAGATATGGAAAAACTGGCTGCTATCCTACGACAAAAACGAATGGACCGTGGGGCAATTGATTTTGACTTTAAAGAAGCAAAAGTTCTTGTAGATGAAGAAGGGCATCCAAGCGATGTTCGATTGTATGAGCGTTCAGTAGGAGAAAAACTGATTGAAGAGTTTATGCTTCTAGCAAACGAGACGGTGGCAGAGCACTTCCATTGGATGAATATCCCGTTTATGTACCGAGTTCATGAAGATCCAAAAGAAGATAAGCTTAACCGTTTCCTAGAGTTCATTACAAACTTTGGGTATGCCGTTAAAGGAACAGGAAATTCAATCCATCCACGCGCACTTCAAGAAGTGTTAGAGGCTGTACAAGGAAGCCCAGAAGAAATGGTTATTTCAACTGTAATGCTTCGTTCTATGCAACAAGCACGCTACTCTCATGAGAGTCTAGGCCATTTCGGGCTTTCAACAGAGTTTTATACACACTTTACGTCACCAATCCGTCGTTATCCAGACTTGATTGTTCATCGTCTTATTCGAACGTATTTAGTTCAAAATCAAGTAGATAGTGCAACACAAGAGAAGTGGCAAGAGCGTCTGCCAGAGATTGCGAAACATACATCAGATCGTGAGCGTCGTGCAGTTGATGCAGAGCGTGAAACAGATGACCTCAAGAAAGCAGAATTCATGGCAGACAAGGTTGGAGAAGAATTCGAAGGAATTATTAGCTCAGTAACCAAATTTGGTATCTTTGTTGAGCTTTCTAACACAATTGAAGGGCTTGTTCATGTAAGTGACTTGTCTGATGATTACTATCATTATGATGAGCGTAACTTTGCTATGATCGGAGAGCGAACAGGAAATGTGCTTCGCATTGGCGATGAAGTGAAGGTCCAAGTTGCTAGTGTAAACAAAGACGAGCGCTCAATTGACTTTGTAATTGTTGGCATGAAAGGCAGCAAAAAGCGTGCCCGCATGGATCGTCCGAAAGTCATTAAAAATGATAATAAGCGCACAAGACCAACTGCAAAAGGTAAGAAAAAAGAAGAATGGTCAACAAATCCGTCTTCTGACAAAAAGAAGAGAAAGCGCAAAGCTTTCTATGAAGGAGCACCAGGATTAAAGAAAAAGAGACGTAAGCGTAAATAACAGAGGGGCTGCCTGTGGCAGCCTCTCATAAGTTGAGAGCAGATCATAAAATCTGTTACAATAGATAATACGCTAGATGTTCGTTGTTTGAAGGGAGAACGTGTTTTATGCCAAAAGGAGAAGGAAAACTCATTGCCCAAAATAAAAAAGCTCGTCATGATTTTGCTGTTGAAGAAACATATGAAGCGGGCCTTGTATTAAAAGGAACAGAAATTAAGGCTATTCGTGGTGGTCGCGTTAACTTAAAAGACTCGTTCGCACGCGTGCAAAATGGAGAAGTGTTTCTTCATAACATGCACATCAGTCCGTATGAGCAAGGAAATCGCCACAACCATGAGCCATTGCGCACACGAAAGCTTCTTTTACACCGTAAACAAATTAATAAATTAGTTGGCGATACGAAGCAAGAAGGTTATTCTCTTGTTCCATTAAAACTTTATTTGAAAAATGGATACGCAAAAGTTTTAATTGGGCTTGCAAGGGGTAAAAAGAAGTATGACAAGCGTGAAGACTTAAAACGTAAAGAAGCTAAACGTGATGTTGAGCGTGCGTTTCGTGAACGTCAAAAAATGTAGAGTCCTAAAAGTTTACATTTGACTTCAAGAACGTATGTGCTATAATAATAAATGTAACACAGCCAGTAACTAGCGACAGCTAAGCTTAAACTTATAGTTGTCCCGTTTCGATAACCTTTTATATGGGGACGTTACGGATTCGACAGGGATGGTTTGAGCTTGAGTTGCGAGCCGGGGGGATCGTCCTCGTTACCAACGTCGAGTTAATTATAACTGGCAAACAAAACAATTTCGCTTTAGCAGCATAATGCTAGAGGCCCTTTCCTTCCATCGCCCATGTGGAAGTGCATAGGGTTCACTATGAAGTGGGCTACGCTTAAGGCCACCGTCTGAGGTCTTAAGAAGAGATTAATCAGACTAGCTCCTCGGACGCCTGTCGGTAGGCATAAGAGAGAGCGAATTGCGAATATGCCGACTACGCTCGTAGATGCTTAAGTATCAATATCTTTGGACGTGGGTTCGACTCCCACCGTCTCCACCAAATACATATTTTGGTGGTTTTTTATTATAAAAAAGTAAAGCATAGGCTCTTAACCAGAGCCTATGCTTTTTTAATGCTTATAAAATGTAAAATATATCTATAAATGGTATAATAGTTATAAAAATAGGGAGAGTAGGAAAACTTAATGTATGAATATAAGTTTGTACAAGTAGAGTTAAAACATGGATTGTTAAAAAGTACATCAAAAGAAGATTACCGAGAAATTATTCAACAGCATGCAGAAGAAAGATGGCGTTTTGTTCAAATCTTTGCCCCTGGAACAGGAACTGTAGGAAGTGCAGACAATTTTGAATTAATTTTTGAAAAAACAAAATAAGGTCAAGAAAGGGAAGAGTTTTTGTAAGAAGGCTCTTCTTTTTTATGATTTGAGATAAAAAATAAATAAGTAAATATAGTAAGCAAAAAATTGTAAAAGTAAAATAGGATAGTAGGTTTAATAATGTTAAAATAAGTAGTAGGGTTTGTTGAGCTTATACTTAACTTTGTTAATATCTTTGTAATAAAGGTATTTAAGGGTTTTATATGTCTGCTGAAATCATTTTAAGGTTGGAACATCATTAGAGTGGCACACGATGAATGTTCAATAAAGTTATAGACATAAGTGTAAGTTGTTCTTTCCGTATTGAAGAAAGAAAATGTTCCAGATTGAATTGCTGCCGACAGAAGAGGAAAGATATAGATATCAACCTCAACAAACAACAATAAAAAAGTAAGGAGGTAGATTTGCTATCGAACATCTACCTTTATTCCTAATTCTTATTATTATATTAGGGTTAGTATTTGATTTTATTAATGGATTTCATGATACGGCTAATACCATTGCTACGTCCGTGACAACAAGAGCTTTATCACCTCGGACAGCAATCTTAATTGCTGCCTGTGCCAACTTTGGTGGAGCCCTATTATTTTCAGGCGTTGCTGAAACGATTACAAAAGACATTGTTAATCCATTTTCATTGGAAAACGGATCAGCCGTTATTTTAGGAGCGCTAATTTCCGCTATTTTTTGGAATCTAATCACATGGTATTTTGGCATCCCAAGTAGTTCGTCACATGCTCTTGTTGGTTCTATTTCAGGTGCAGCTATTGCAGCTGGCGGTGTTCATATTTTGAACTACAAAGGTTTTTTTGGAATTGTACAAGGGTTAATTATTTCGCCCATTATTGCCATTATTATTGGATTCCTGATTATGAAAGTTTTTCAACGTACACTTAAAAATTTGCCTCTGTATAAAACAAATAAAAGAATGCGATCACTGCAAATGGTAACGGCAGGGCTGCAGTCGTTTTCACATGGAACAAATGATGCGCAAAAGACAATGGGCATTATGACAATGGCACTGATTACATCAGGTTATCAAAGCTCAACAGCAGTACCTTTTTGGATTAAAATCTTAGTTGCAGCTGCAATGGCTCTTGGAACGTCTGTTGGAGGATGGAAGATTATTAAGACCGTTGGTGGGAAAATTACGAAGCTGACACCAGCAAGTGGAGCAGCAGCTGATATATCATCCGCACTTATTATCTTCGGATTTACAGCATTAAAACTTCCTGTAAGTACAACCCACGTTATCTCCTCTTCTATCATGGGAGTTGGGTCTGCTCAGCAGTTTAAATCGGTAAAGTGGGGCACAGCAAAACGTATTGTGCTGACGTGGGTAATTACATTGCCATTGACAGCACTATTAGGGGCGCTTGTCTTTAAAGTATTGTCTATCATGATGTGAAGCTATCTGCGTATATATAAATGTAGATAGTCAATAAGAAAGTAAAAAACGTGAGCTGTAAAAGCTCACGTTTTTTTAATAGGAGTCTGTATCATGTCCCATGTCTTTTGCTTTATCAACTGTTTCTTTTGTTTCCGTTGCGCCTAGTGGACCATGATGATCGGTATTTCCGCGCTTTTTCAATCCTTCTGCGACACGGCGGCCGTAATCTTCATCTGCTTTTGTAAAATACTCAATCATTTTTTCTTGAATAATAGGCTTACAAGGAGCTAAACCATCGACAAGGTTACGAATTAAATCATCCCGTTCAACCTCATCAAATGCACGGTATGTTTCACCAGCTTGTTTGAAGTCATTTGTTCTATCAATTCGTTCATGAACAAGGTTTCCTTCAACATATGGCGTATATTCTTTACCGTGACGAGGAGCTTCTTTTAAACCTCCTAATGATGAGGGTTCATAGTTAACATGTGGATTTTGGTCAGTCCCTTTATCAACATAATACATCATCTGCCCGCCACGTTGGTTTGTTGCTACATGCTTCTTTGGTGCATTAATCGGCAATTGTAAATAGTTTGGCCCAACACGATAACGCTGTGTATCTGAATAAGAGAAGGTTCGCCCTTGTAGCATTTTATCGTCAGAGAAGTCAAGACCGTCTACTAAAACACCTGTTCCAAATGCAGCTTGTTCAACTTCAGCAAAATAGTCTTCAGGGTTTTTATTTAAAACCATTTTTCCCACAGGCAGCCACGGAATTTGATCTTTTGGCCAAATCTTTGTATCATCAAGCGGATCGAAATCAAGCTCAGGGTGGTCATCATCACTTAAGATTTGGACAAAAAGTTCCCATTCTGGGTAGTCACCATTTTCAATTGCTTCATATAAATCCTGTGTTGCATGGTTAAAGTTCTTTGCCTGGATTTCTTCTGCTTCTTGCTGTGTTAAATTTTTAATTCCTTGCTTTGGTTCCCAATGATATTTAACAAGAACAGCTTTTCCTTCTTTGTTTACCCATTTGTATGTATTAACGCCAGAGCCTTGCATTTGGCGATAGTTTGCTGGAATTCCCCACGGAGAATAAACAAACGTTACCATATGCGTTGCTTCAGGTGAATTGCTACAGAAATCAAAAAAGCGTTCGCTGTCTTGTATATTTGTGACAGGATCTGGTTTAAAAGCGTGAATCATATCTGGAAATTTAATGGCATCACGAATGAAGAAAATTTTTAAGTTGTTTCCAACTAGATCCCAGTTTCCGTCTTCTGTATAAAACTTAACCGCAAAACCTCGTGGGTCCCGTAGCGTTTCCGGAGAGTGACCGCCGTGAATAACAGACGAAAAGCGTACAAAGACAGGCGTTTGTTTACCAGCACCTTCAAACACTTTAGCACGCGTATATTTAGAAACAGGTTCATCTCCAACTTTTCCGTACGTTTCAAAATATCCATGTGCACCTGCACCACGAGCATGAACAACACGCTCTGGAATCCGTTCGCGATCAAAATGTGAAATTTTCTCGATGAAATGGTAGTTCTCTAGTGTTGCAGGTCCTCTATTTCCGACTGTTCGGATGTTTTGGTTATCTTTAACAGGGTGGCCCTGACGAGTTGTGAGTGTATCTTCATGTTCGCCTTCTGCCATACGCTTATCTAGGGCATCACCTTCACCATTTACAGCCGTTCCATTTTCTGTTGGTTTCTTCTTATCTTCCACCTTAATCCCTCCTTGGAAAAATAATCAATCATACATATAAGGTATTCCCCAAAGAGGTGGGGATTTATGCATGAAATATGATTTATTGTAAAGAAGGAAATTAAAGGGGAGCACTATATCTATAAAAACAAAGAAAGGGATGTTCCATAAAAGGAACATCCCTTTCTTTAAAAGAGTGATACTAAATTACTCATAGTAAAGGATACATTATCTCTTTTCCTCAATGGCTCTCTTAGCCCGAACAAAAGCCACAACCCCTATGGCTTCTTCTTTTGTCAGCGTTTTACCGTCAACAGCTAATTTATTTGGTTCTGTGACTTCAAGAGAGATTTGTTCATGGTGAGGTGTGCGCCCGAGTAGATCATCACACGTTGTTTCAAAAAGATCAGCTAATAAAGCAAGCGCTTCAAACGAAGGGCGTCTATAGCCAGATTCATAGCCAGCATATGTACTTTTTGCGATGCCAAGGCGGTCTGCTGTGTATTGAAGAGACCACTTTTTCTTTTTTCGTAATTCTGTTAAACGATCTAAGTTCATCTCTTTTCCGCTCCTTTTTCTTATAAAGTATTATATCATAAAGGATATTCAAGGTGTACGCGAATTGAATAATATTACCTTGCTAATTCTGAAATCCTTGTCTATAATTGAGTTAAAAGTATGCAGAAAGCGAATGCTTTTTGTGAATCATCTTAAAATTAAGTCATTTACAGGTGAAGAGGTGTGGGGAATGAAAAAGCTATTATTATTAACAACAGGGGGAACCATTGCTTCAGTTGAAGGAGAAAATGGACTTTCACCAGCTGTAAAAGCAGACGAACTGTTGAGTTATGTATCAGAGCTTGATAATGATTACACGATGGAAACAAAATCACTTATGAATCTTGATAGTACAAACATGCAGCCTGAAGATTGGGTGAAGATGGCGAACGCTGTGCAGGAACATTACGATGAATATGATGGATTTGTCATTACGCATGGAACAGACACAATGGCTTACACATCTGCAGCTCTTTCTTACATGCTTCAGCATGCAAGAAAGCCAATCGTTATTACAGGTTCACAAATTCCCATTACGTTTAAGAAAACGGATGCCAAGAAGAACATCACAGATGCTATTCGTTTTGCTTGTGAAGGCGTTGGAGGAGTTTATGTTGTCTTTGATGGACGCGTTATTCAAGGAACAAGAGCGATTAAGTTAAGAACGAAAAGCTATGATGCTTTTGAAAGTATTAATTATCCTTATATAGCGTTTATAAATGAAGATGGCATTGAATACAACAAAAAAATAAAGGAAGAACAGCATAAATTTACAGTTGATACGTCTCTTTGTACAGATGTTCTTTTGTTGAGATTGCATCCAGGACTAAAACCTGAAATGTTTGATGCTTTAAAAGGCCTTTACAAAGGTATTGTGATTGAAAGTTATGGAAGCGGTGGCATTCCATTTGAAGAACGCAATATTTTAGAAAAAATTAATGAGCTTGTTGAGAGTGGTGTAGTTGTTGTTATTACAACTCAATGTTTAGAAGAAGGCGAAGATATGAGCATCTATGAAGTTGGTAGACGCGTTAATCAAGATCTTATCATTCGTTCTCGAAATATGAATACAGAAGCTATTGTACCAAAACTTATGTGGGCATTAGGACAATCTCCTGACTTACATGAAGTTAAGCGTATTATGGAAACACCTGTTGCTGATGATGTTGTTTTATAAAAATTTTTAAGCTAATAGGGGAGAAAGAGGGTTTTACACATGGTAGAAATTCAAGAAAAACACCGCATAGAAAAAGACTTTCTTGGTGAAAAGAGAATTGAAAAAGATGCATATTACGGCATTCAAACGCTTCGTGCGTCAGAAAACTTTCCCATTACAGGATATCGAATTCATGAAGAAATGATTAAAGCATTAGCCGTTGTGAAAAAGTCTGCAGCTCTTGCGAACATGGATGTGAAACGTCTCTATGAAGGGCTTGGCAATGCTATTGTTCAAGCAGCAGATGAAATTCTAGAAGGTAAGTGGCATGATCAGTTTATTGTTGACCCTATTCAAGGTGGAGCAGGGACATCTATGAATATGAATGCTAATGAAGTAATCGGAAATAGAGCACTCGAAATTTTAGGTCACCATAAAGGAGAGTACAATCATTTAAGCCCGAACTCTCACGTGAATATGTCACAGTCAACAAATGATGTTTTTCCAACAGCGATTCATATTTCTACATTAAAAATGCTCCAAAAGCTCCTTGAAACGATGGAGTACATGCAAGGGGAATTCAAGAAAAAAGCGGTAGAGTTTGATTCTGTGATTAAAATGGGTCGAACACACCTTCAAGATGCTGTGCCAATTCGACTTGGGCAAGAGTTTGAAGCGTATAGCCGCGTTCTAGAGCGCGATATGAAGCGAATTAAGCAATCTCGTCAGCATCTTTACGAGGTGAATATGGGAGCAACAGCCGTTGGAACAGGATTAAACGCAAATCCAAAATACATTAAATCTGTGGTGAAACACTTAGCACGTATTAGTGATTTACCTCTTGTGACAGCAGATCATCTTGTTGATGCAACACAGAATACGGATGCTTATACAGAAGTATCAGCAGCTCTTAAAGTATGTATGATGAACATGTCTAAAATTGCGAATGATCTTCGTCTAATGGCTTCAGGTCCAAGAGCAGGTTTAAATGAGATTAGCCTTCCTGCCCGTCAACCTGGTTCATCAATCATGCCAGGCAAAGTAAATCCTGTTATGCCAGAACTTATCAACCAAATTGCGTTCCAAGTGATTGGAAACGACAATACCATCTGCTTAGCTTCTGAAGCAGGTCAGCTTGAATTAAATGTTATGGAGCCAGTACTTGTCTTTAATTTACTTCAATCCATTAGCATTATGAACAATGGATTCCGTTCATTTACAGATCATTGCTTGAAAGGAATTCAAGCAAACGAAGCTCGTATGACAGAGTATGTGGAAAAAAGCGTTGGTATTATTACAGCAGTAAACCCACATCTTGGCTATGAAGCAGCGGCACGTATTGCGAGAGAAGCCATTTTAACAGGTAAGTCTGTTCGAGAGCTTTGCTTGCAAAATGATGTATTAACAGAAGAAGAGCTCGATGTTATTTTAAACCCTTTTGAAATGACGAAACCAGGAATTGCTGGGGAAGAGCTTTTTGATAAATAATAAAAAGAACATTGTAATATTTAGTCTATACAGGACGTATGGACTAAATGTTGCAAGCTTGGGGATGAGGAAGTATAGTAATATACGTTACAACAGCTCTAAATGTAAGCGTTTTACTATCATTTTCAACTAGGGGGACTATGCATGAAGGAAGTAAGATTACCAACAATACCTGAAATTGTGATTATATTAGGAGCATTTCTTGCACTTGTGTTGTCATTTACGGTGTTTCTTGATTTACCGATTCAAATGGCATTATTCATATCATGGTTTCTCGTTATTATTCTAGGTGTTCGACTCGGTCATAAGTATCAAGATTTACAAAAATCAATTATGGATGGGATCTCAAATGGATTAGAAGCTGTCTTGATTCTTGTATCTGTAGGAGCTTTAATTGGTACATGGATTGCAGGCGGGGTTGTACCAACTCTTATTTATTACGGATTAGAATTCATCCATCCAAGTATCTTCTTATTAGCAACTCTTATCATTTGTTCTATTATGTCTGTTGCAACAGGAACATCATGGGGAACAGTTGGGACAGCAGGTATCGCAATGATTGCAATTGGAGAAGGCCTAGGGATGCCTCTTCCACTTGTAGCGGGAGCTGTATTGTCTGGTGCGTATTTTGGAGACAAACTATCACCACTATCTGATAGTACAGTACTTGCCTCATCTCTTTCAAAGGTAGATATTTTACGCCATGTGCGAGCAATGATGGTCTTGTCAATTCCCGCATATATTATTACAGCTATCTTATTTACGATTACTGGATTTGTATATGGTGGAAGAAACATTGATACAGAGAAAGTAGAGTTTTTAAAATCTTCATTACAAAAACATTTTGATATTGAGATTTGGATGCTTATTCCAGCTATTATTGTTGTTTTATTGTTAGCGTTAAAGAAACCATCAATGCCTGTTATTGTTATTGGTGCTCTATTAGGAGCTATTTGGGCATCTGTATTTCAAGGGATGGATTTTGCGGATGCAATTAATACAGCTTACAAAGGTTTTTCAATTGATACTGGTGTAGAGTTTATGGACGGTATCCTAAATCGCGGTGGTATTGTCGGTATGCTTGATACACTTGTTGTGATTATATTTGGTCTAGGATTTGGTGGACTCTTAGAAAAGCTAGGAGTATTAAAAGTTATTGTAGCAACTTTCGAAAAGAAACTGACATCTGCAGGAAACGTGACTTTGTCAACTTTAATTGTAGCATTTCTAGGAAATGTATTAGGTTGTGCAATGTATGTATCGTTAATCTTGACTCCAAAAATTATGGAGAAAAGTTACGATAAGCTGAAGCTAGATCGCCGAATCCTATCACGTAACACAGAAGTGGGTGGCACATTGACGTCTGGTATGGTTCCGTGGTCTGATAATGGTATATATATGGCAGGTATCCTTGGAGTTTCGACATTTTCATATTTACCATTTATGTGGCTTAGTTTTGTAGCATTAGCACTTGCACTCATTTATGGATATACAGGAAAATTCATTTGGTATATTGATGAAAATTCACCTTCAGATGAGACAGAGTATAAAGGGGAGAAAGCAGTAAATGATTACTAAACATATGATTCGTACACTTATGATTGAAACACCTACTGTTCCGGGAAATCTAGGAAAAGTTGCAACAGCTATCGGTCTTGTAGGGGCAGACATCGGTGAAGTTGAAACTGTAAAAGTTGGTCCAACTTATACGATGCGTAATATTACTGTACAAGTAGAAACAGAAGAACAGTTAAATGAAATTATTACAGCAATCGAAGGGTTAGAAAAGGGCATTAAGCTTCATACGGTTTCAGACGAAGTTCTTTCAGCTCATGAAGGCGGAAAGATTGCGATGAAGAGTAAGATGCCAATCAAGTCTCTAGCAGAACTGCGTCGTGTGTACACACCAGGTGTTGCTGATGTTTGTAGCCTTATTGAAAGAGAACCAGATAAAGCTGAAATCTATACAACAATTAATAACTCTGTAGCGATTGTAACAGACGGAACAGCCATTCTTGGGCTTGGAAATATCGGTCCTGTTGCAGGAATGCCTGTTATGGAAGGGAAGGCTGCTCTTTTTGACCAGCTAGCAGGAATTAGTGGTGTGCCCATTTTACTTGATACAACAGATCCGGAAGAAATTATTCGTACCGTGAAAAATATCGCACCTGGATTTGGTGGGATTCTTCTTGAAGATATTGGTTCACCACATTGCTTTGAAGTGGAAGACCGTTTAAAAGAAGAATTAAACATCCCTGTTATGCATGATGATCAACATGGTACAGCAGTTGTTACACTTGCAGCCGCTATTTCTGCTTGTAAGAGCGCAGGAATTGACTTGAAAGAAGCAAAAGTAGGACAAATTGGCCTTGGCGCTGCAGGAGTTGCGATTTGTCGTATGTTTATGGCATATGGGGTTCAAGCTGTTTATGGAACAGACAAATCAGAAATGGCAATGAATCGTTTAAAAGAATATGGTGGACAAACTTCATCAAACATTGAAGAGTTAATGGAAACGTGTGATATCATTATTGCAACAACAGGTGTTCCTGGACTTATAAAAAAAGAGTTTGTAAAAGAAGGACAAGTTATTCTAGCTTTATCAAATCCAAGACCAGAAATTGAGCCTGAAGTAGCATTAGAAGCCGGAGCTGCATATGCTGCAGACGGACGCTCTGTTAATAATGTTCTTGGTTTCCCAGGGATTTTTAGAGGAGCTCTTAATGCTAAAAGTAAAGAAGTGAACCACGAGATGCTTGTTGCTGCAGCAGAAGCAATTGCTTCTTGTACGAAACATGGAGATCTTGTACCAGATCCGCTTCAACCGGAAGTACATGAGAAAGTGGCAGAAGAAGTAGAACGTGTAGCACGCCGCGTTTATGTAGGTGTATAAATAAGCGAAAAAACGACGCAGAGTCTTTTCTGTGTCGTTTTTTTATTAAAAATCGGGTTGATTATATAAGCATATGGTTATATGATATTTTATATAAGCAAATACTTATATAAAGGAGGGAGAAGGATGGTAAATCAAGAGCTGAGCATTGAAGGTGCGGCAGCAGTTCTTAAAATTTTGGGCGATAAAACGCGCTTGTCTATAATGAAAGTTCTCGAAGGAGGGGAACGGTGCGTATGTGAGCTCGTTGAATTATATGACATAAGTCAGCCTGCTATAAGTCAACATTTAAAAAAAATGCGTGACATTGGACTTGTGAAAGAAAAAAGAAGAGGACAGTGGATGTTTTATAGTCTTAATAGTGAAAGTGCTGACTATGAGTGGATTTCTACTATTCTCAAACATTTTCCACATGAAGAAGAACGCTTAGATAAGCTTCAGAATAAAGGATTAAATATTTGCTGTGAATAGCAGGAGGAAACAACAATGATATCCGCAATTTTAGCATCTGTTATTTTTTTACTTACTTTAATTTTTGTAATATGGCAGCCACGAAATCTTTCAATCGGATGGTCTGCATGTGGGGGCGCTATTGTTGCTCTTCTTGCAGGCGTTGTGGACTTTGGCGATGTTATCGATGTAACGTCTATTGTTTGGAATGCCACGTTAACATTTGTCGCTATTATTCTCATCTCTCTTATCTTAGATGAAATTGGTTTTTTTGAATGGGCTGCTCTTCATATGGCAAAAGCGGCAAAAGGGAAAGGCGTGCGCATGTTTATTTATGTAGCGGTGTTAGGAGCGGTGGTTTCAGCTCTTTTTGCGAATGACGGGGGAGCTCTTATTCTTACGCCGATCGTTCTGGCAATGGTTCGGAATTTAAACTTCAGTGAAAAGATTGTTTTTCCGTTTATTATCGCAAGTGGTTTTATTGCAGACACAACATCTCTTCCGTTTGTTGTAAGCAATCTTGTTAATATTGTTTCAGCAGACTACTTTAACATTGGCTTTATTGAATATGCTTCTCGAATGATCATTCCAAACCTTTTTTCATTAGTAGCTAGCATTACTGTTTTATATTTATACTTTCGTAAAAGCATTCCAAAGTCATACGATCTCTCTGGATTAAAACGCCCTGAAGAAGCAATTAAAGATAAAAGAATGTTTAAAATTTCATGGTCTGTTTTAGCAGTTCTTCTAGTTGGATACTTTACAAGTGAATTCATCCATATTCCTGTCTCCATTATTGCAGGAATTGTGGCTCTTGTATTTTTAATGCTTGCAAGGAAAAGTCCATTTGTATCAACGAAAAAGGTTGTAAAAGGTGCACCGTGGGCAATCGTTTTTTTCTCAGTCGGAATGTATGTTGTTGTCTATGGGCTTCGTAATGCCGGATTAACTTCTATTCTTGCCAATGCTATTGAGTGGACAATGGACGGAGGCCTATTTGGAGCAACAATAGGAATGGGATTTATTGCAGCTATTCTTTCGTCTGTTATGAATAACTTGCCAACCGTTATGATTGATGCCATTGCTATCCATGAGACAAGTGCTACAGGAGTCGTGAAAGAAGCTCTTATTTATGCCAATGTGATTGGTTCTGACTTAGGACCAAAAATCACCCCTATTGGATCCCTAGCAACACTATTATGGCTTCATGTTCTAAGCTTAAAGGGTGTAAAGATTTCATGGGGGACGTACTTTAAGACCGGAATTGTCCTTACCATTCCTACCTTGTTCTTTACCCTATTAGGGTTATATCTTTGGTTACACATTATTTCATAAAAGGGGAAACAAAACATGTCGAAAAAAACAATCTATTTTTTATGTACAGGAAATTCTTGCCGAAGCCAAATGGCTGAAGGATGGGGAAAGAAGTATTTGGGAGAAAGTTGGAATGTTTATAGTGCGGGAATCGAAGCACATGGTCTGAACCCGAATGCTGTGAAAGCGATGAAAGAAGTTGATGTAGATATTTCAAACCAAACATCTGACATTATCGATAAAAGTATCTTAAATAGCGCTGATCTAGTTGTAACGCTTTGCGGAGATGCAGCTGATAAATGCCCAATGACTCCACCAAATGTAAAGCGTGAACATTGGGGGTTTGATGATCCAGCGAAAGCAGAAGGAACGGATGAAGAGAAATGGGCTTTCTTTCAACGTGTTCGTGATGAAATTGAAGAGAGAATCAAGAAGTTCTCCAAAGAAGGAAAATAGCGAAAAAGCCGCAAACTTGATTTGCGGCTTTTTTAATACAAAATTTATCAGAAATAAGTTTTCATTGAAGGGAAGACTTGTTAAAATTAGGGAGGGAATAACAATCTCTTCACGAGAAAGGATGCGAAAATATGTTTAAAAAGATGGCTTCAGATGCATTAGGATTATCAGATGTTGGGAAGATTATCAGCCCTGTTGACTATGATAAAACAGATGCAGACGACTATGTAATGCATGAAGATGATGAGAAAATCTATTTTTTAATTAAAACAAAAGCTGATGAATATTGCTTCACAAATTTAGCAATCATCCATGTTGATGGAGCAAATGCTGTTTCGTCAAAGAGAACATTGAAGCGCTATCCATATACCCAACATAAAATTGGCAATGTGGTGTTAGAAACCGCAGGTAAAATTGATATGGACGTTGAAATTAAATTCACGCTTGGAAATGAAAGATTTGATATTGATGTCCAAAAGAGTCAGATTGATCAATTAAAAGATTTATATAAAGCACTTCTTCGCATTTCTGAGATTACGTATGAAAATGATCTTTATATAAACATGGCTTCGCAAAGTTTAGATAAAGCAGTTCAAGTACTGCAAAATTCAAGAACAGATGATAATGACCTTTCCAAAACATACCATGATTTAACAGACTTTGGATTCAAATGGTTAACATCCGCTCGCGAACAATATCATTTAAAAGATTATGGCGAGATTTATGAGAAATATATTAATAACTGATTTCTTTCGTCGAAAAGAAGAATAGATCATAACAAGGTTCACTTTATTTTAAAGTGGACCTTGTTATGTAAAGAAAACACATTTCTAAACAGAGAGAAGAAGGTGTATATGAAACATGGCTATCTTAAGTATGAAAAATGTTGAGGAACGAAAGGGAAATGCCATTACGATTCCAAAAATGAGTCTGCATATTGATAAAGGGGAAATTGTTGCTATTCAATGCAATAGTGAAGTGGGAAAGAACCTATTAGGCATGCTTAGTGGAGAAATAGCAGTATTGAACGGAGAAATAACCCTTTTAGATGAGAAATACCCTTGCCCATTTCATAAGGTAGCTAACCAGATTGGAATCTTTTCATTAAATGAAGGAATGTACGAACGCTTAACAGTCAAAGAATACTTGCAGTTATTTAAACGACTGTATGATGTGGCAATAGACGTTGAAGAATATATACATAAAGCAGGCTTAACAGAGCTTAGGCAAAGTAAGATTGGTAAACTTTCTTATTCAGAGAAAAAAAGACTTCAGCTTGCTAAAACAATTTTACATAATCCGCAGTTCATCTTAATGGAGGAACCTGACCAAAATTTAGATATTGAGAGCAAGTTTATTATCCAACAGGTGATTAAAGAGCTTGCAGCACAAGGTACCTCTTTTCTTATTACAACAAGCAATTTTGAAAGTGCTGTGCTTCTTACAAACCATGTATACAAGCTAAATGAAGATGGAATGAAGAAGATTAAAGTTGTGGAGGAAATAGGAGAAATGGGTACAGCTTCTGATTCTGAAGTAAAGGAAGAAGAGAAAATAGTAGAAGAAATCCATCCAATTAACTTTGAGAAGATTCCAGCAAAAGTAGATGATAAAATTATTCTTTTTGATCCTACGGAAATTTCTTATGTTGAAAGCAATGAAGGAACAACATATCTTCATGTGAAGGAAGAAGCGTTTCCTTGTACATATAAGTTAAATGAACTGTTCAATCGTCTTCAACCATTTGGTTTTTTTAGATGTCATCGTTCGTATATTGTCAATTTACAAAAAGTACGAGAAGTTATTACATGGACAAGAAATAGCTATAGCCTTGTATTAGAAGATACCAAAAAAAGCTCGATTCCTCTTTCAAAAGGAAATTTAGCAGAACTAAAACAAATTCTTAGAATCTAATTTTTCTCCTCAACATGTAAGTTTTATCTTAAAAAGGTGTGGATTCATCTTCAAAATGACTCCTTTTAAGATGTTCTATACTCTTTTCACCCTTATTTTAATGCAGGTAAGCTCATCTCTCTCTAAACTTAAAGTAACAAATGCAACAAGCCACATTTTAAGTTGGTTTGATGAAAGGGAGCGAAATGGGTGGAAAACGTAATCGAAGTGAAAAACCTAGTAAAGTCTTTTGGAAATAAGATAGCTTTAAAAGACGTATCATTTAGTGTGAAAAAAGGAGAAACAATCGGATTTTTAGGGCCGAGTGGATCAGGCAAAACAACGACAATTAAAATCCTTACAGCACAGCTTCAACCAACAGGTGGAGATGTGAAAGTATTTGGTACATCTCTTAAGAAATTAAAAGATCCTCAGTATATGAAAAGAATTGGTGTATTAACAGATAACAGTGGTTTATATGATCGTCTCACGGTCTACGATAACTTAGCTCTTTATTGTGACCTGTATGAAATAGATAAACGTCGTATTCATGAAGTTCTTGTTGATGTTAATTTAGTAGAAGAAAAGAAAACGCGTATTCAAAAACTGTCAAAAGGGATGAAACAGCGCGTTACATTGGCAAGGGCTATTTTGCACAAGCCCCAATTATTGTTTCTTGACGAACCAACGTCAGCTCTAGATCCTGTAAATACTAAGCATATTCATAAAGGATTAAAAAGGTTGAATGCAGAAGGGACGACGATTTTTTTAACGACGCACGATATGCTTGAAGCGGAAGAGCTTTGTGACAGGGTTGCTTTTCTTCATAATGGAGAAGTTAGGCTTTTTGATGCTCCTGAAAAACTGCGCAGTCAACATAGTGACTCAACTGTTTCTCTGCTTTTAAAAGGACAGCGAAAGGTTGTTGTGGAAACAAATGAAGAAGGGGCAAAAGAAATTTATAACTATATGAAACAAGGCGAGCTATTAACAATTCATTCAAATGAGCCAACACTAGGAGACCTATTTGTGAAACTAACGGGGAGGGAACTGTAATGATTTTATCGTATAAACGCATTCAAGCTATTTTTATGAAAGATTGGAAGGACTTAATGCGAAACAGCTATGTTCTTGTTACATTGGCTCTTCCGCTTGTTTTTGCTATCATGTATAACAGAATGGGAGCTGGGGAAGTTGGGGCTTTATTTGCCATCAACTTTGCTTTTGTTATTGCTGGAGCATTTATTCAGTCGGCAATGGTTGCGGAAGAAAAAGAGAAAAATACGTTAAGAGGACTACTGCTTTCTCCTGCGAGTATAATAGAGGTTTTTATTGGAAAAAGTCTTTTATCAGCATTTGCTACCATATTAATTATTGCTGGTTGTATCCTTTTATCAAATTATGAGATTCCTTCTCTAGGCCTTTTTATTCTGCTTTCTCTTATTAACATTATTACGTTTATTGGAATAGGAACAATGCTTGGTTTGGTGTCAAAAACCGTTATGGAAACTTCTATCATTGGTATGCCTGTATTAATTATTTTTGGAATGGCATCAACAATAAAGACAGTGATAGAAAATGAAACGATCTTAAACATTATAGAATACTTGCCAAGTGAGCAATTTTCAGCTGCGTTGATTGAAATTAGCAAAGGGGCTGAACTAGGTGATATTACAAAAAATATAGCTGTATTAGGAGTATGGGCTATTGTTGCTGTTGTAGCTACTATTATCACATACAAAAAACGCCGCTTTGACTGAAAAAACCTGCTTAGAGCTCGTCCTCTAAGCAGGCTTTTGTTTATTAGCTGAAAATCTCATCAATTGCTTTAATTTCTTGTGGAGATAGTTCAACATCTAATGTTTGTAGGTTTGATTCAATTTGTGCTGGCTTTTTCGCACCAGGAATAACTAAGTCAATTGCATCGCGTGTTAAGTACCATGCAAGCACAATGTTTGCCATGTCTTGAGGCTTTTTATCAACGATTTCACGAAGCTTTTCCACTTTTGCAAGGCTTTCTTGGAACTTCTTGCCTTGGAATAAAGGCATGTCTGCACGTAAGTCATTAAACTTTGTGTTTTTGTCATATTTACCAGCTAAAAGTCCTGCTGCGAGTGGAAAGTATGGAACGAAAGAAATGCCGTTCTCTGCTGCATATGGAAGCAGTTCTTTTTCTGCATCACGTTGGAAAAGGTTGTACTCGCCTTGGTAAACATCAACGTAGCCATCTTTGTTTGCTTCTTTTAACTGTTCTAGAGAGAAGTTTGAAACACCAATAGAGCGGATTTTACCTTGGTCTTTTAGTTCTTTTAGTGCGCCAACAGCTTCATCTTTTGGTGTATCTTCGTCTGGAAAATGAATATAAAATAAGTCAATGTAGTCTGTTTGCAAGCGTTGTAAGCTATCTTCTACACATTGTTTTAAAAAGCTTGGTGAATTGTCCATAACCGTATCATCTCCAACAAACTTATGAGCGCCTTTTGTTGCGATGATAACGTCGCTGCGATTTCCTCTTTCTTGTAATACTTCGCCAATCAATTCTTCTGAACGTTTTGGACCATAAATGAAAGCTGTATCTAGCAGTGTAATTCCTTTGTCTAATGCTGTGCGAACGAGGTCTTTGCCGACTTCTTCATCAAGGTTTGGATAAAGGTTATGTCCTCCAACAGCATTAGCACCAAATCCAATTGGGTTTGCATATAAATCTGTTTTTCCAATTTGTACTTTTTTAGTCATTATATTCATCTCCTTTTCCATTTTATTATAATGCTTTTATAGCTTTTCGTTTAGCATTTTGCCTGGCCAAGTGTATGCCATATGACCGCCGTCTACGGTAATATATTCACCTGTCACATATGAGCTATCATCAGAAGCTAGGAAAAGAACAACGCCTGCAACTTCTTCAGGGGTGCCGAGTCTGCCCATTGGATCCACCCATTTATATGCTTCGCGAAATTTCTTTCCTGCTTTCGCTCCCATTAAGTCATCAAGAAGAGGAGTTTCAACTGTTCCTGGTGCAATTGCGTTAACGCGAATTCCATCTCTTGCATAGTCAATGGCCATTGCTCTTGTTAAGTTCGTAATACCGCCTTTCGCTGCATTATAACCTGAGCGGTCAAGGTCTGCTGCAAGGCCTGAGACAGAGGAGTTATTAATAATTGAACCGCCTTCTTCAAGCATAAGTGGAATAAGGTATTTACTAACAAGGAACGTACCTCGTAAGTCAACAGACATTAATTTATCCCACAATTCAACAGGATACTCATGAAGTCTTCCACCTTCTGTATCTGTTCCAGCATTATTGAATAAAATATCAATTGTTCCAAACTTTTCTTTCATCTCATCAGCAAACTTCATTACTTCATCTTGATTTGAGATATCTAGATAGTAAGCATATGCTTGTCCACCTTGCTCATTAATGTGATCCACAACCTCTTTTACCGCATCTTTTTTAATATCAGCACAAATAACGACTGCTCCTTCTTTGGAGAATCGTTCTGCTGTTGCCTTTCCAATACCAGAGCTCGCTCCAGTAATAATGGCTGTTTTAGATTGTAATCGACTCATAAACCAAAAACCTCCCTGAACGTTTCATTTCCTTCTATCAATAGGTGTACCCGCATGATTAGTTTATAAAACGTCAAAGGAGTTCTTATAGAAATGACTGTTGGTCATCTTCGTGAAAAGATTGGGGTGTTTCTTCACAATGAGTGCTTTTCTTTATTACGTATTGAACAGTTTCAATATCTGAAGAACAAGGAAGCGCATACGTGTTTTTATATTGTTCATTTCCTTTGCCTGTTACAAACACCCAGTCACCTTTAGCGCTTTTTTCAATAGCTTCTTTAATGGCAATTGTGCGGTCCTTTGTTATTCTTCCTTTCTTATTGCCAGCCTCTTTTTGAAGTTTTATTAGCTCAAGGAGCATATCTGAAGGAGAGACTGCTGTTAAATCGTCAAGCGTTAGCGTATATTCGTCTGAAAGTGAGCTTGATACTTGAACCATTTCTGCACGTTTTGATTGATCACGTCCATCCCGAAATCCAAAGACGTGGCGAATAGATTTTGCTTCACATGTTTTCGCTGCATTTAGACAATAAGAAAAAGAGTCTGCTGTATGGGCGTAGTCTACAACAATTGTTGCTCCGTGATAATCAAACATTTCAAAACGTCCTGGCACCCCTTTAAATGTTTTTAAGCTAGAGAGCAGTTTCTGGTTATCTAAACCAAGTTCAATCCCTGCAATATAAGCCATTGCAGCATTATAAATATTATGTTCACCAGGCATATTAAGATGAATATACAATTCCTCATGATGTTGATGAACAAGCAACGCTGAAGAGCATTGATTAGAAAGAACATGAAGAATCTTATAATCTGCATCATGAAGACGACTGAGAGAGAGAGAGTTTACTTTTTTTTGCTGTAGCATTGAAAAAAGCCTTTCGCCCCATTCAGTATCGATATTTATAATGGCTTTTCCATTTTCTTTAAGCTGTTGAAAAAGGCGTGCTTTTGTTAAAAAGTATTCTTCAAGACTACCATGATAATCAAGATGATCATGACTTAAGTTCGTAAACAAGCAAGCATCAAATGCAAGTCCTTCTACGCGGGCTTGTGCTAAGGCGTGTGATGAAACTTCCATAATCACGACATCATCATTGCTTTCAGAAAGAATACGGTTTAGTTCCAAACTATCTGGTGTTGTTGCTATTGAAGGGCGATTTTCCCCATTAATAATGTTCATAACAGAGCCGATCATTGTACAGCTTAACCCTTGTTCTTCAAAAAGGTGCTTTAATATAAATGTTGTTGTCGTTTTTCCATTTGTACCTGTTACACCAATCATCATATGTTTTTTGGAAGGGTTATGATAAAAATTCGAAGAAAGTTTAGCAAGTGATTCACGACTATTTCTAACACGAAAATAAGGAACGGGAAGGGGAGACTTTATCTCTTTTTCCCCAACAATAGCCACTGCTCCTCTCTTGATTGCATCCTCAATGTAATGATGACCATCAAACTGTCCGCCTGAGATGGCTACGAAAAGAGAGTTGTTTTGTACCTTCTTTGAATTAAAAGAAATAGAGTGAATCTCTAAATGAGGGATTTGAGGTTGATTTAAAAACTCTATGTCTTGTAAAACGTCCCTTATGTTCATGTTTGTACCTCCTTGCTATCTAAGTAGTAACGTTATTTTGTGAAGAAAGGGCGTTCTGTATACAAGAAATATAGGGAATATGACATTTGTCATACTCCGTATATGACATGTGCTACTACAAGCTCATTTTTTTCTTCTATATAATGAAAGACAACGATGAGGGAAGGAATTAAAAATATGAATAAACAAAAGCAATTAAGAAAAGATGTATCTCCTTATGAGAAAGCAGACACAAAGGCAAGTGTTAGACAACTAGTAAATACACTTGTTCCGTTTTTTGCTTTATGGTTTCTTGCTTATCAATCTTTAGAAATTTCTTATCTACTTACGCTTGCTTTCACTGTTATTGCGGCGGGGTTTCTTACACGAATTTTTATTATTTTCCATGACTGTTGTCACCATTCGTTCTTTAAAAATCGACGTTACAATAAAATTGTAGGAACTATAACAGGGATTATGACGCTTTTCCCTTACAATCAATGGGCACACAGCCACGCTATTCACCATGCTACAAGCGGAAATTTAGATAAACGCGGCGTTGGAGATATGTGGGTGCTTACAGTAAATGAATATAAGGAAGCTTCTTTTTGGACAAAAGTGGCGTACCGTTTATATCGAAACCCACTTATCATGTTTGGACTTGGACCAACATACGTGTTTCTTTTAACAAACCGCTTCAATAAAAAAGGAGCAAAGAAGAAAGAAAGATGGAACACGTATATTACAAACGTTGCGATTGCCCTTATTGTGACACTTTGTTGTGTTACACTAGGGTGGCAGAACTTTTTGCTAGTGCAAGGTCCAATTTTCTTGATCTCAGGAACAATTGGGGTTTGGCTCTTTTATGTGCAGCATCAGTTTGAGGATTCTTATTTTGAAGAAGATGAGCATTGGAACTATGTTCAAGCTGCTGTCGAAGGGAGCTCGTTTTATAAACTTCCGAAGCCTTTGCAATGGTTAACAGGAAATATTGGCTTTCACCATGTTCATCACTTAAGTCCACGAGTGCCGAACTATAAATTAGAAGAAGTGCATAACAAAACAGTTCCTCTTCAAAACGTCCCAACAATTACGTTAAAGACAAGTTTACAGTCCCTTAAGTTTCGACTGTGGGATGAGGAACAGAAAACATTTATTAGTTTTCATGAGCTGAAAAGACGTTCAGTAAAAGAGAAAAAAAGAAAGATTGTGGCTCAATCCAAAGTAGAGCTATAAGAAGGCTCGTTTAATACAGGTTTTCCACTGTGTTAAACGAGCCCCTTTTTTATGGGGTATAATAAAAGAATACTACGTTTAAAGAGGGGTATTAATGAAAAGACGATATAGAATATTCCAAAAGGTCACGGGTTTATCTCCGTATATTTGGAGTGTTTTTGCTATTTTACCTTTTTACTTTGTATTTCAATCTTCCTCTACTAATGAAGTGATAGCAGGGGTAGTGCTCAACATTTTGTTTTTTTTATTTTATCGTTTTGCTTTTATTTCAAAAGGGTGGCCTGTTTATTTGTGGGCATTTTTACTTATTAGCATTTCGATTGCACTAACAAGCATTTTCACCTATATTTATTTTGCTTTTTACTTTGCCTTTTTTCTAGCTTATTTTATTGGTCATGTTCAAAATAGGCTAATCTTTTTTACTCTTTATGCGGTTCATCTCATCAGTACATTTATATCTGTTAATTACAATACAATCATGACAGAAGAAGTGTACTTAAGACAGCTTCCGTTTATCTTTATTATTACATTAAGCGTTGTGGTGCTTCCATTTAGCATTTATAACAGAAGACAGCGTGATCGCCTTGAAGAAAAACTTGAAGATGCTAACAAACGAATTGCAGAACTGAGCAAACAAGAAGAGAGGCAGAGGATTGCAAGAGATCTTCACGATACGCTTGGACAAAAGCTTTCACTTATTGGACTAAAAAGTGATTTAGCACGAAAATTAATTCAAAAAGACCCAGAGCAAGCTAAAATAGAAATAAAAGATGTTCAGCAGACGGCAAGAACAGCTCTTAATGAAGTCCGGAAGATGGTGTCTCAAATGAGAGGGATTAAGCTGAAGGAAGAGCTTGTTTGCGTCGAACAAATTTTAACAGCTGCAGATATTGATCTTGTTGTAGAGGAGCGCCTTGATGTGAATACGATTTCTCCACTTCTTGAAAATATCTTAAGTATGTGTTTGAAAGAAGCGGTAACGAACGTTGTGAAACATAGCGGTGCATCACTTTGTATTATTGAGACATGGAAGACTATTGATGAGAGCGGCATTACAATCAGAGATAATGGAAAAGGCTTTGATACACATAAAAGGACTATAAAAGGAAACGGGCTTATCGGGATGGAAGAGCGATTAGAGTTTGTGAATGGACAGCTTGAAATGGATGTGGAGAGTGGAGCAACTATTAGAATTAAAGTGCCGAATATTGTAAAACAAGAAGAGAAGGGACGAGTGAGATGATTCGTATAGTCATTGCCGAAGATCAACGCATGCTTTTAGGAGCATTAGGTTCGCTTCTTAGTTTAGAAGATGATATGGAAATAGTCGGAAAAGCCTCAAACGGAGAAGAAGCTGTTTCCTTAGCTCACAAGCAGCAACCAGATGTTTGTATTATGGATATTGAAATGCCTATAAAAACAGGTCTTGAAGCAGCTGAAGAATTAAAAGAGTCAAACTGTAAAGTGATTATTTTAACTACCTTTGCACGTTCTGGCTATTTTCAGCGGGCATTAAAAGCAGGAGTAAGCGGCTATTTATTAAAAGATAGTCCAAGTGAAGAGCTCGCAAGTTCTATTCGCAGTATTATGAGTGGGCGCCGTATTTATGCTCCAGAGCTTATCGATGATGCATACGCAGAAGAAAATCCGCTTACAGAACGTGAAAAAGAAGTATTAAGTCTTATTGCAGACGGAAAGAATACAAGAGAAATCGCAGATGCTCTTTCTATTAAAAACGGAACAGTGCGAAACTATATTTCAACAATCTTAGATAAGCTTGAAGTGAAAAATAGAATTGAAGCCATTACGCGTTTTAAGGAAAAAGGCTGGTTTAAATAAAAGAGCGAGATGAATGTTCATCTCGCTTTTTTTATTATGCTTTTGGCTTAAATCCTTCTTCATCTAAATATTCCAATGCTTCATCGTATGTTAGAAATGATCCGTCAAGATTTAGTCCTGCGTATGTGTTCCACATATCGTGCTCATACATAAGAATAAGAGTATGACCGTCATCATCAATCCAATGTTCTACTTCTTCATCCCCAGCAATAGCTTGTTCCTCATGTGATGGTGGAGCAAGAGATGCAATGGCTTTCTCAACGATTGTACGAAGCTCTTCTTCAGTAAAATCGCGAATATTCACCATACCTCTTTCATCAATCTCGTATTCGTCAAGATATTCACCGTAAACAAACCCATTTCCGTTTGGGTGAAGATGATACACAACGTTCTTTTTATCTGTCACACTTTCTTCATAGTGGAAATTAACGCGCTTAAGCGAAACATTTTTACGCTGAAGCTGCGGGAAAGATTCAATAATAGCTAGTTTTTGTTCAAAAGTTAGCATGTGGCCTCCAAGAAAAGATATTTTTCGTTCGGTTCATTATATCATTAAGAACAGTAGAGACCAACAAGCGTTATTAGTAGGCTTTACGTTTGAAAGAGAAGAAGCCGCAAATAAAGAAGACGAGAAAGCTGCCGCCGATAACGAAAATGAGTGTTTCAGTGGAAATTGAAAGTGAATATATATTATTAGCATCTTCTGAAATCATCGCAAGGGCTGGCTGAACCCACGGATAAAAAGGACCGTACGTTTCTGAATTTACAATAAGTATATTTGGCACTGTGAAAATCACGTTCAAAGCAAGCGATGCGCCAAAGCTTGCCCAAAGAGAAGAAGCCCAAATTTGTAATGTTGCAAGTGGAACAGAAGCAATAAATCCACTTAGAACACCTTTAAGCATATAGTCCTCTGGTATGACAGATCCTCCGTTAATCGCTGAAGCGAGTAATATGCTTCCTAGGAAAAACAGCTGAATGAGAGCGCAAATCATAACGATGAAAAGGAGTTTGGCAAGAAACACATTTCCTTTTCGAACGGGCTGGACAAGCAGCTGTTTCCATCCGCCATTAAGATGTTCATGACGGCAAAGAAAAGCCGCAAATATCCCGATAAGAAGAGGAAAAAGTAAAATGGTGTGTGAGGCAGCTCCAGATTGATATAGGTGCATAAGTGTAATTTTTCCACTCTCTACTTTTAGGTCGTCGGGAAATGCCAAACCATCAGTAAGGATGATAAGAGGGCTAATAAGCAATAATAGCCAGATTTTTGTCCGTTTTAACTTCAATAATTCTGCTCTCATAAGAGGTATCATTAACTATTCACATCCTTTTTTGTGAAATGAACTGTGCTAAACCCTAACAAAATTAGACCAACAACAATGCCAAGGAAAACGTTAATAATTGGTTTATCCCACTGGTTACTTAAAGAAGGCCAGCTCCAAATAGTCCATCGTGGTAAAGCTCCTCCAAAAATAGAGCCAACAATTCCAATAGCAAGTGGAAGAGCTTGGTTATTAAGTACAACTGAAAGCCATAATTGTAGCGCTACAACTGGAAGTGCAGCTAAGAAAGGATAAAAGCATGTTTTGAATAATAGGGCAATCGAAATATCAGTTCCAAACCCTAAGCTGATCCCAAGAATAACAATGCCAATTGCGAGCAAAATGCAAGATGTTGTCAATAAAATAAAAGCCAGAGAGAACTTCCCCATAAAAATCTTCGTTTTTGAAAGAGGAAGTGACAATAAATGCTTCCACGATGTTGATTGATGTTCGAGAGATGAAATCAGTGAAGCAACAAGCGTAGCGCCGAGCATTAAAGCAAACACAGAGAGCATATTGGCTTCGCCGATTAACCCTTTCCATAAATCATCTTTATAGAGATCTGTTAAATAGTCATATCTCAGCCCAAAGTTTAAAGCTTCAAGAGCAATCACCCCAAAAGGTCCAAGAAAAGCTAATCCCCATATCCACTTCCGCTTAATTTTAAGAAATTCGGCTTTTAAAAGTGCTTTGTACATTTGTGCCTTCCTCCTTTATAAGATCAAGGAAAATATCTTCTAGCGATTTTTTATTTTCTTCCACCCGATAAATGCTAATGCCGTGACGAACAAGGAGACTAATAACTTTCGCAATGGCTTCATCCTCCGCTTCTACCATGATTTTTTCTTCCTCTCGATAAGCTTGGATTCCATATGAAACAATGTGCTTAAACGTTTCTTCAGGCGAACTTGTTGTAAATGAAACAGAGGCGGAAGCGAAACGACGCAGTTCTTCAATACGATCTTGGAAGATGAGTCGTCCTTTTGAAATGATTCCAACATATGTAGCCATTTGGTCAATCTCACTTAAAAGGTGACTTGAAACAATAATTGTAATACCCCGTTCTTTTGCAAGAGATTTAATGAGTGTACGAATTTCTAAAATTCCTTGTGGGTCAAGTCCATTTGTTGGCTCATCTAAAATAAGTAATTTAGGATCTCCAAGAAGTGCGATCGCAATCCCAAGTCGCTGTTTCATTCCTAATGAATATTCTTTAACTTTCTTTTTGGCTGCTTTTTCAAGCCCTACAATTTCTAATACTTCTTTAATTTTAGATTTTGGGGCTTTACGGAGAACACGGTAAACTTCCAAATTCTCAATAGCATTTAAATGTCCATAGTAGGATGGATTTTCAACAAGTGCACCAATTTCTTTTAATGCTTCAATGCGATTTTTGCGCAGATCTTTGCCAAAAACTGAAATAGAACCATGAGAAGGTTTGATTAACCCTAGGAGCATTCGAATTGTTGTTGTTTTTCCAGCTCCATTAGGTCCTAAAAATCCATAAACTGCTCCACGTGGAATTTGTAAATTAATGCGATTTACAACCGCGTCACTTTTATATTTTTTCGTTAAATCATTTGCCGTTAAAATATTTTCCATTTTCATCACCTCACAAATCATTGTAGACAGAGAAGGTTAATAATGGAGAAGGGTAAGGTTAAGTTTTGGTTAAATGTAGGAAAATAGTTTCCAATTTTCTTTTTTAGTTCTATCATAAGATTAGAAACTATTAGGTTGAGGGTGGTTTTATGAAAAACATCGTTTATATAGAAGATGATGAAACAATCGGGAAATGGTTGAAGGAAGAGCTTGAAGACAACGGATATCATGTGTCATGGTATCTTTCAGACGAGGGCAGTGAAGAAGGAATGAAAAATGCGGATTTAGTCATTTTAGATGTTATGTTACCAGGTCTTGATGGGTTTACGCTCGGTCAGCGCTTTAAAAACAACTACAATGATGTGCCAATCATTATGCTGACAGCAAGAACAGCTCTTGATGATAAAGTGCAAGGGCTAACGTTTGCAGATGATTATTTAACAAAACCTTTTCATCCAAAAGAGCTAATGGCCCGTATAGAAGTGCTGCTCAGGCGCTATAACCGTCAGGAAGAAGACTGTAGAACGGTTGGACATTTGGATGTGTATACAAAGCAACAGCGTATTATTCGTCGAAGTGATGGCGAAGAGATTATCCTGTCAGGAAAACAGCATCAGCTTTTCTTCTTTTTCACACGACATTTTAATCAAACACTAACAAAAGAACAGATATTTGAAAGCATATGGAAAGACCCATATATTGAAGGAGATAAAACGCTCACCGTTCACATTCGCCACCTCCGCGAAAAAGTAGAGGAAGACCCAAGCAAGCCAAAAGTGATTGAAACAATTCGCGGCATCGGGTATCGGATGAAGGCATGAGAAAGCTTAATTCGTTAACAGCACGGTATATTCTGATTGTTTTATTAGCAATTATTATGCTTCCAGTAGCAATGCTAGCTAGTGGAGTTCTTTATATTAGCCCATGGTATAAAAAGCAGGATGAGCCTTATTATCCAAGCTATGAAGTTGTTGATACGTGGCATAAGGAATCTAAAAAAATGATGCCTCATGACGTTCAAAGTGTAAAAAAAGCTTTTAGCAAAGTAGAAAAGAGCTATAAATCTACAGCAATGGTTTATGTGAATGGAAATGGAGAAACAGTGTTAAAGGAAGGAGCTCCTGTAAATCTCCCAACAGAGTGGAATGCAATGACAACCATGGATTTTATGAAAAGCAGCATTGATAGCGATCCTTTTACTGTTGTTTCCTATGTAGGTGGGAAGAAAGAAGCAGGGTTTGTTATTTTGCAAATGCCACGTTCTTATATTACGGCTATAAATCGGGATGAGAACCCACTATATGATTTCCTTACTTTTCTTCTCTCTATTATCATTATTGTTTTATTTCTACTGATTTCTTGGTTCTTCTTCCGCAGCATCCGAAGACGTCTTCTGCGCCTTCAAGATGCAATGGAAATGCCAAATGCTCGGAATGTTCCTCCTAAAATACAGATATCAAGAAAAGATGAAATTGGGGCTCTTGAGCAATCATTTAATAATATGCTTACGGCATTAGAAGAAAGTCAGCAAAATGAGCGTGAAGAAGAAAGTGCACGTCGCAAGCTTATTGCTGACCTTTCTCACGATTTGCGAACACCGCTCACCGCCCTAAAAGCGCAAATTTACTCTTTGAAGAAGGAAGTTCACTCTCAGAAAGGTGAAGAAACGATTGCTCTTGCTGATGAAAAAATTCATTATTTAGGAGAGCTCATTGAAAACCTCCTTTCTTATTCATTACTCACTTCAAACAAATATCCATATAAGCCGGAGAAAACGGATATAGTGAGGCTTGTTCGCACAACGGTTGCCTGCTGGTATGATCGCTTGGAAGAGGAAGGCTTTGAAGTGGATATAGAGATTCAAGGAGATGACATTAAAAGCAATATTGATGTGAACTGGTTCCAGCGTATGATTGATAATGTCATTCAAAATGTGATTCGCCATGCAAAAGATGGTCAGTTTATTGGGTTTTATATGGAAGGAAAAGGTGAAGAGTATAAAATATCAGTTGTGGATCATGGCCCAGGATTTACGAACACAAGTGGAAACAAACACGGTCGAGGGATTGGAATGTCGATTATTGCTCTTATGGCTGAAGCGATGAATATTAAATGGAAAGTAGACTCAAATGAAAATGGCACAACTTTTAAGTTTTATTATAAGAAGTCTTTATAATAAAACTGATTTAAGAGCAAAAGCTCATCTTCTAAGAAGATGAGCTTTTGCTTGTTAAGCAAGTTCTCTTTGTTTGGTTTCCCTTCCAAAAAAGGCCACAGCGACAACCCCAACGATAATAGATAGACAGAAGATGGTAAAAATCGTGGCAACAGAAGATCCGCTGCTCATTAAATAGCCAACAGCAAGTGGACCTAAAATCCCGCCAACTCTACCGAATGAAGCGGCCATTCCTGCACCTGTTCCACGAACTTCAGTTGGATATTGCTCAGGCGTATAAGCATAAAGAGCTCCCCACGCTCCGAGATTAAAAAATGAAAGAAACATACCTGATGCGAGTAAGAGCGGTAATGTTTCAGCTGTTCCGAATAAAAGGGCGCTCGCAGCAGTTCCGAGTAGAAACGTTACAAGTACAAACTTGCGTCCAGCTCGTTCAATGAGCCATGCAGCTGTAAAGTAACCTGGAAGCTGGGCAAGGGTCATAATAAGCACATATTCAAAGCTTTTAATAAGGCTAAAACCTTTCAACACCATGACGCTTGGCAGCCATAAAAACATACCGTAATAAGAGAACACAACTGTAAACCAAAGCACCCAAAGGACAATCGTTTGTTTGCGAACTTCTTTCGACCACACTTTTGCAATGTTTTGAGAAAATGAAGGTTTCTTCTCAAGTGCCAAATAGCGTGGTGAATCTGGTAACCCGATGCGTAGATATAACGCATAAAAAGCAGGAAGAGCTGTAATTAAAAGTGCAATTTGCCAGCCATACGTTGGAATAATAAAGTAGGAGATAAGAGCAGCAAGCAACCAGCCAAAAGCCCAGAAGCTTTCAAGCAACACAACTGTTTTCCCTCTTTTTTCTGGAGCAACGGTTTCGGAAACAAGCGTAGAAGCAACAGGAAGTTCCCCGCCAAGCCCCATACCGATAAAGAAGCGTAATAATAAAAACACAAACAATGTTGGAGCAAGTGCTGATAAGCCACTTCCGATTGAAAAAAGTAAGAGCGTTATAATAAAGACCGGTTTTCGGCCAATTCGATCAGCTAAAAGTCCAAAAATCAGGGCTCCAACAGCCATACCAATTGAATTAACGCTTCCAATCCAGCTCATCTCTTCAGGTGTTAATTTCCACTCAATTTGCAAAGCAGCAATAATAAAGGAAAGAATTCCGACGTCTAGGGCATCGAACATCCACCCAAGCCCAGCAACTCCAAGCAGTTTTCGCTCAGATAGGGATTTTTGTGCCTTCATATTCTTTTCATCTCCTGTATAGATTAATGTAGATACATATGCTGATTAATAGTTTACATATGTCTTTACACTTTGTCACTAAATAGTTCAAAAATAATAAAAAACAGAATTTACTAATTATTTAGAAAAATATATAATAGATATATCTCTGTGGAAGGAGGGAAATTTGGAGGAGGAATGAACAATAAGGGGGAGTTGTTGTGGAAGGGAAAGAAGTGAAGTTAGAGAGGGAAGAACAAGAATTAGATTACACGGAGCTTGTCCAATCTCCAACATTTCAACGGCTCATGTGTGAAAAACGTCGTTTTATTTTACCTTTTTCACTATTCTTTTTAGCTTTTTATTTCACGCTACCTGTTTTAACTGCCTATTTTACCTTCTTAAATGAGACGGCTTTTTGGTCTTTAACATGGGCATGGGTTTTTGCATTTGCGCAATTCATCATGACTTGGACACTCTGTATGATTTACACAAAGCGCTCTCAAAAGTTTGATGTGCTTGTAGAAGATCTAAAAAAAGAAGCTGGCCGTTAAAGGGGGAAGTTTAGGATGAACGTACTTGCTTTTTCACTATTTTTAGCAATTGTAGCTCTTACACTTATTATTACGTATTATGCCTCAAAACGAACAAAAACAACCAGTGATTTTTATACAGCAGACGGAAGTTTAACAGGGTGGCAAAATGGATTAGCTATTGCAGGAGATTATATGTCAGCAGCTTCGTTCTTGGGAATTGCTGGAATGATAGCGCTTTCGGGTTTTGATGGCTTCTTCTATAGTATTGGCTTTCTTGTTGCTTACCTTGTTGTTCTATACATTGTAGCAGAACCTCTAAGAAACCTTGGGAAATATACAATGGCAGATATGATTGCTGCTCGTTTTAACGAAAAAAAGGTACGTGGAGTTGCTGCTTTAAACACAATTACAATCTCTATCTTTTATATGATTGCTCAGCTTGTAGGAGCTGGCGGTTTAATTAAACTTCTCCTTGGAATTGATTACGTATATTCTGTTCTTATTGTAGGGGTCCTCATGACCATTTATGTGGTATTTGGCGGAATGACTGCTACAAGCTGGGTTCAAATTACAAAAGCTGTTTTACTTATGATTGGAACGTTTATTATTTCTATTATTGTGTTTTCAAAATTTGATTTTAGCATTGCTAAGATGTTCAGTGAGATGAAAAGTGCTACACCGCTCGGAGAAAGCTTTCTTCATCCAGGTAATAAATTTACAAACCCTCTTGATATGATTTCTCTTAACTTAGCTTTAGTACTTGGTACAGCAGGGCTTCCACATATTCTGATTCGCTTCTTTACTGTTAAGGATGCCATTACCGCTCGAAAATCAGTTGTTTACGCAACTTGGATTATTGGTATTTTCTATATTATGACGATTTTCTTAGGGTTTGGAGCTGCGGCATTTGTAGGATTTGATAATATTACAGCAGCAGATGCGGCTGGGAATATGGCTGCTCCACTGCTAGCTCAAGTATTAGGAGGAGACTTTTTATTTGCTTTCGTTTCTGCTGTAGCTTTTGCGACGATTCTAGCAGTTGTTGCAGGGCTTGTTCTTTCAGCAGCTTCCGCTTTTGCACATGATTTTTATAGTCATATTGTAAGAAAAGGAAAAGCAACAGAAGGTGAACAAATTGTTGCTGCACGCTGGGCGTCAATTGGAGTTGCTGTCCTTTCTATCATATTAGCCCTATTCGCTCAAAAGCTTAATGTGGCGTTTCTTGTAGCTCTTGCTTTTGCTGTCGCAGCAAGTGCTAACTTGCCTATTATTTTATTTACGATTTTTTGGAAGCGCTTCAATACAACAGGTGCTGTAACAGGTATGCTTGTTGGATTAATTAGTTCTCTTGTTCTCGTCATTGCAGGACCTAACGTTTGGTCTCCTGAGGTTGGGGGAGCTATTCTCGTAGGAGATCCACTCTTTTCATTAGCAAACCCTGGGATTGTGTCTATTCCACTGGGGTTCTTAGGTGCCTATCTTGGTACAATCTTCTCTAGTAAAAAAGCAGATCAGAAAAAATTTGATGAAATTCTGATTAAAGCAAACACAGGAATGAAAAACTAAGAAAGAAAGACTGCCTTGTTTGGCAGTCTTTTTTATATATTAAAACGATGCGCTTTCTTAACGGAGGAGAATAGAAATTCCTGCTAAACGTTTTCTTTTAAGATCAAAATAGTGATAGAATATAGTGTGATTAAAACAGCCCAATTGACAAGAGGCGGGGGTGAAGGTCGATGTTCAAGCATCGCCTGAAGTTAAGCTCTAGTATTATCATCTTTGTGTGTGTTGTTGTTATTTTGTCCTTATTTTTAACAGATACTTTAATTAGTCGAACCATTACGAAAACGATTCGAACAGATCAAGAAGAAAAAGCAATGAACGTAGCCCGAACTGTTGCGCTTTCTCCTGTTATTCGAGAAGGGCTCTTACATAAAGAAGAAAGCAAGGAGATTCAGGAGTATACAAAAGATATTCAAAAAGCTACAAAAGTGGAATTTGTCGTTGTTATTGATATGAAAGGCATTCGTAAATCACATCCAAATCCAAAAAACATTGGCAAGAAGTTTTCAGGAGGAGATGAAAAGGAAGTTTTAAAAGGGAAAGAAACCATCTCTATTTCAGAAGGAACACTTGGCATGTCTTCCCGCTCTTTCACACCTGTAAGGGATGAGAATGGAAAGCAAATTGGGGCTGTTGCGGTAGGCACTTCTCTGAATAAGATTGAACAAGCTTTGCAAAAAGCTCATGATAGCATTTTAGTCGGGTCTATTGTTGGTCTTATCATTGGAGTTCTTGGCGCCATTCTACTTGCTCGTTATATTAAAAAGACTCTTTTTGGGCTTGAACCATATGCAATTGCTAAAATATTGGAAGAGCGAAATACAATGCTTCAGTCTGCTCATGAAGGCATTATTGCCGTTGACCGAGATGGTAAGATTACGCTTGTTAACCGCTCTGCTCTGCGTCTTTTTCAAAGAGCAGGCTTATCAAATGAGCCAATTGGGAAGGCTGTAGACGAGTATCTGCCAGTATCAAAACTAAGCACCATTTTGAAGGAAAGACAGGTTCAGTTAGATGAAGAGATTAATATTAACGGGGTTTCAATGCTTGTGAACCGAGTTCCGCTTATTTTGGAAGATAAAGTTGTTGGAGCTATCTCAACACTTCGTGATAAGACAGAAGTGAATCAGCTAGCAGAGCAGTTAACAGGAGTACGACTTTATGCAGAAGCATTGAGAGCACAATCACATGAGTTTAAAAATAAACTTCACGTAATTTTAGGGATGACCCAAATGGGATATTATGATGAGCTGTCTGATTACATTAACCAGCTTGTAAATCATCAAAATCAAGAAGTTGGGCTTGTGATGAAACATATTAAGAGCCCTGCGCTTGCAGGGTTTATTATTGGAAAATTAAGCTATGCAAGAGAAGAAAGAACGAGCTTGCAGATTGATAGTGAAACACCTATCCCTGAACCTAAATCACCAGAAGTAACTCACGAGCTTATTACCATCATCGGAAACTTAATTGATAATGCAATTGATGCTGTAGCAAAAGGGGAAAGAAAAGAAGTTACGGTTAATTTACATTATAAAAACAATCGTCTAACGATTGAAGTAAATGATACAGGGGCTGGCATTTCAGAAGAAGTGCAGAAAAATTTATTTGTTAAAGGCTTCTCCACAAAAGGAGACAATAGAGGAATAGGACTTTATTTGGTAGAGAGAAGTGTAAGAGAGCTTGGTGGCTATATTGACGTAGAGTCAACGCCTAGCGAAGGAACAACGTTTGTTGTAGAACTATTTTATGAACCTAGAGGTGAAGAAGCGTGATTAGAGTCTTGATTGTTGAAGATGATCCAATGGTAGCTGAATTTAATAAACGCTACCTTGAAGAAATAGAAGGATTTGAGCTTGCTGGGGTAGCTTATTCTGTCGATGAGGCGCTCGGGAAATTGCAAGACACAGTTGTTGATTTGATACTTTTAGACGTTTTTATGCCTGAACGTACGGGCCTAGAGCTGTTGGATGAAATTCGTAACCAGCATAAGAAAATTGATGTTATCTTAATTACGGCAGCTTCTGAAGTGGACAAAGTCCAAACAGCATTGCGTTATGGAGCTGTAGATTATTTAATTAAACCATTTGAATTTGATCGTTTTAATCGTGCACTTGTATCATATCGGGAGAAACGAGCATTTTTTGACATGCAAACAAATGTTAAGCAAGAAGATTTGGATCAAAATATCCTAAATAGAACACAAAAAACAGTTTCGGAATCATTGCCAAAAGGATTAACTAAAAGCACTCTTAAAATTTTACTAGCAGCGATCGAAAATATGGACAAAGATCCATTTTCAACAGACGATGTTGCCGAAGATGTAGGAATTTCAAGAGTATCTGTTCGGAAATATTTACGCTTTTTAACAGACATTCATGTATTAGAGGAAAAGATGACATATGGTACAGTAGGAAGACCTGTTTATCTTTATCACTTTAATGAAAAGAATCGTTCACTTGTTAAGAACTATTTATAATAGTAGGCTAACGACGTTTAAACAAACGTTTGATTAGGCCCAAAAAGAGGGTTCTCCGCTAAGGGGAATCCTCTTTTTTTGGTGGACTGATATAAAAATAAGACTAGAGTCTTAGCACAAAATGCACCGCTAAGACGTTATGAGAACAATGAAAATTACCTATAGTAAAAGTAACGAAACGAAAGGAGGGGACAAAACATTGAATGTAAAAGCATTGCTTGGAATTGTCTTCGTACTTATTGGAGGAAGCATTTTGCTAGGGAACGGCTTTTTAGGAGGGATTCTATCATTCCTTGTAGCATGCGTCCTTTTATACTATGGATGGCTAACGGTAAATAAAGGGGATTCAAAAGGAAAAAAAGTATTAGGCATCATTGCTATTTTCTTTGGAATCATCTTAATTGCAAACGCAGTACCGTTTCTGGCGGGAGTCGCTTTCGCTGCTTTCTTTATCTATGTTGGCTGGAAGATGTTAACAAGCCAAAAAGAAGCTTCATCAGAAGAATATCATTACAGTAGCCCAGTTGTTTCAGACCCTGTAACCAAAAGTTCATTTGATACAGAATGGGAAGATTTTTTAAAAAAAGATAAATAATTTAAAACCCCTGAGGAGGAAATAAAGATGGTATTAAGAAGAATTAGAAATATGGTTGTTGCAACAGTAAACGATAACTTAGACAAGATGGAAAATCCGCTTGTGATGATTAATCAATATTTACGCGATATGGAAGAAGAGCTTTCAAAAGCAAGGCATGCTGTTGCTCAGCAAGAAGCTATTAAAGCAGATTTTGAACGTCGTTTAACATACTCTCAAAAAATGAAAAAGAAACGCTATGATCAAGCTCAGATTGCTGTTAATTCTGGTGAGGAAGATTTAGCCCGAAAAGCACTCATGGAGATGAAACAACATGAAGAAAAAGTGTTACAATACGAAGAGATATATGAGCAATCTGTAGCACAGCTTGTTGAATTAAAAGAACAATTAGGAAAATTAGAAGAAAGAATTCAAGCTTTAAGAGATAAGAGACATACGCTTGTTGCACGTGCAAACGTTGTAAAAGCAAAAGAACATATGAACGCATCTATTAATCGAATTGATTCAAATAGTTCATACAGAGAATTTCAGCGTCTTGAAGCACGTATTATGGACATGGAAACAAAAGCAAACGTATATACTGCCTACAACTTTGATGGGGAACAAACAGCATTTACAAAGCTTGAGCATGAGGAAGATGTAGAAAAAGAGCTCCAAAAATTGAAAGAAGTACAAAAGGCTTAACTATGAAAAGTAAACAAACCATCGGTGTTCTTTTCACACCGATGGGAATTTTACTTTAGGCTAAGGAGAAACGAATATGAAAAAATTAATAGGGCTTTTATTTGTTATTATAGGAATAACTGTGTTGTCTAGTGTTCTTATTGGTCAAAGTTCTTTTGCATTTGGAGACAAGAGAACAAAAAGTGAGACGTTTGCAGAAGATGAGATTCATAATATCAAGTTAAATATTAAAAGTGCTGATGTTAACTTTATTGCAAAAGACCGTCAAGATATTAAAGTTATCATAGAAGATAAGCGGGCATTTAAAAAGAGCATAAGCCTGAATCAAGTTGGAGATGTGTTAAATATTAAACAAAAAGGTGCTACGTTTAATATGTTTCAATCCACACAGGTTACAATAGAGGTACCAAGTAGCTATGAAAGAGATGTAAATGTTGCATCAAGCTCTGGTAATATTGTGATTAAGAATAATGGAGAGAAACCGCTGAAATTAGACCGTCTTACGGTTCAAGCTACATCAGGAGATACACAGTTTTTTGATGTAGATGCCAAACAGCTTCATATTGAAAAGTCTTCTGGAAATGTGAAGGGTGAAAATCTTAGTACAGAGACCACATTTGCTCATTTAACATCAGGAAATCTAACGCTTAACGGGTTTGAAGGAGAAATTGATGCAAAAGCAACATCAGGCGATATTTCCATCGTAATGGATGAGGTTAAAGGTAACGGAAATGTGAAAGCAACGTCAGGCGATATTAACGTCAAACTTCCCCATAAGAGCAATACGCACCTCAAAGCCCATGTTTCCTCAGGCGATATTAACGTAGATCAAAGATTTAAAGTGAAAACACAAATGGAAGAAGACTTAGAGGCTAAAGAAGGAAATGGAAAATATGCTTTCAACATCAAGGCTACAAGCGGTGATATTGATATTCAATAATGAGAAAAGGAGGGGAGGATGTGCGCCTGCCTAAAAACAAACTACTCGGACTTCTAATTGTTTTTACCGGAATTAGTATTTTACTCAACATTGTTCATTTAGCTGGTCTATTAGCAGGTCCTCTCTTTTTATTTATGGTTGGCGCCTTCTTATTACGATACAGCAATCGAATCATTGGCATAGGATTCTTAGGTCTTTCAGCAGTTGTTGCTTTTCAAAATATTTTCAGCATAAACCTAGCAGGCTTAGCAGTTGCAGCAGCTTTTATATATGTTGGCTATCGTCTTCTTTCAGGGAAGAAGATGTGGAAAACACGAGAAAAGCAGGAGAATCGTAAAAAGAAAGGTTTCTTTTCCAAGAAGGGCAAGGAACCTATTTCATTTCAAAAAGAGGAACAAGTATACAAAGAAGATATCCACGTGCGAGGAATCCCATACCAAAATTCGCTTCTTGGTGATTTTCGTTTGATTAATCATCAGTTTGATTTAAAAGATTTAAATCTCTCTCACCTTATTGGAGATGTGAAAATTGATTTATCTAAAGCAATTGTTCCAGTGGGTGAAAATGCCATCGTTATTAGCGGACTTATTGGAGATGTTGATATTTATGTACCGTATGATTTGGAAGTTTCGGTAACAACAACAAATCTGTTTGGGAAAACAAAAGTTTTTCACTATGAACAAAGCGGATTCAATCGACAAGCCTCTATTGCTACAAACGGATATGAAGGGGCTGATGCAAAAGTGAAGATTGCTATTACAACACTTATTGGGGATATTGATGTGAGGCATTTATGAAAAGGAAACGATTAAATATTCAGTGGCGCTTTATTAATATTTTCGTAGCCATGAACATTATTACTCTTCTTTTTGTTTTAACAATTGTAATGTCTTATTTCAAACTTAATCCCCTCGATTTTTTGAGCTTGAATTGGTTTAATATCCCCTTTATTTTCTTTCTTCTCTTTGCTGTGATCGGAATTGGAGTTGTAGCAGGCTATTCATATGGAAATCCTCTTAAAGAACGGCTGGAGGTCTTATTTGAATCTATTTTACGCTATGAAAAAGGAAACTTTTCTTATAGATTATCCAACCTTGGGGAAGATGAGGTTGGTTTAATTGGAGAACAGCTTAATCAGATGGCTAGTCAAATTGAAAAGCAAGTAGCTTCTCTTCAAAAACTTTCAGCAGAGAAAGTAGAGTGGCGTGATCAGCTAAGACGTTCAGCAGTTGTTGAAGAGCGTCAGCGTTTGGCACGAGAGCTTCATGACGCAGTAAGTCAGCAACTTTTTGCTATCTCAATGATGTCTTCTGCTGTAAAGGAAATGACGCAGCAGGACAGCAAGCATTTAAAACAACTTACGTTAATCGAGAAAATGGCAGGAGATGCTCAGAATGAAATGAGAGCCCTTTTATTACATTTGCGTCCAGCAACGCTTGAAAATAAATCGCTCAATGAAGGACTACAGGAACTTTTGCAAGAATTAAATAGCAAACAAACAATGGACATTCATTGGGATTTTGAAGATATTCTCCTTTCAAAAGGCATTGAAGATCACTTGTTTCGGATTGTACAAGAAGCTCTTTCAAACGTCTTTAGACATTCAAAGGCAAGCGCTGTAGTTGTGAAGCTTCATAAAGTACATAATGGAGTATATTTAAAGATTATTGATAATGGTGTAGGGTTTGTTCAGGGAGATACAAAAGCTTCTTCATACGGTTTGCAGTCTATTACAGAACGAGCCAGTGAGGTGGGAGGAGTAGCCGAGATTATATCGCTTCCTGATAAAGGAACACAAATAACCGTAAAAATACCGATTGTAGATGAGAGTAAGGAGAGAGAATAATGATTCGGGTACTGCTAGTAGACGACCATGAAATGGTTAGACTTGGAATGGCTGCTTATTTAGAAGCACAGCCTGATATTGAAGTTGTTGGGGAAGCATCAAACGGGGAGGAAGGAATTCAGCTTGCTTTAGAGCATAAACCAGACGTTATCTTAATGGATCTTGTGATGGAAGGAATGGATGGTGTTGAAGCAACAAAACGAATCTGTTCATCTATGGCAGATGCTAAAGTTATCGTTCTAACAAGCTTTATTGATGATGACAAAGTGTATCCTGTTATTGAAGCTGGGGCATTAAGCTATTTGCTTAAAACCTCGAAAGCTCATGAAATTGCTTCTGCGATTAGAGCTGCTGCTAAAGGTGAGTCGGTCCTTGAAGCAAAGGTAACAGGAAAAGTGCTATCAAGAATGCGAACGCCTTCACAGTCTTTTCCACACGATCTTTTAACAGCGCGCGAGCTGGAAATTCTTCGTCTTATTGCAGAAGGAAAAACAAACGGAGAGATTGCGGAAGCTCTCTTTATTGCTGTGAAGACAGTTAAAACTCATACAACAAATATATTTTCAAAACTAGAAGTAGAAGATCGGACACAAGCAGCCATTTATGCTCACCGAAACAAACTTGTGGACTAGTTGGATTTATGCATAAGAGTATTCTCCTATGCTTTTTTGCTTTATAAAAGAAGGAGGGAAGAGATGAGTAACATTCGTAAGATTGCAGAGCTTGCAAATGTCTCTATTACAACCGTTTCTAGAGTATTAAATAATCATCCATATGTGGCTGAAGAAAAGCGAAAAGCAGTATTAGACATCATCAAACAGTTAAATTATACCCCTAATATTAATGCGATTCATCTTGCAAAAGGCCACACAGGTATTGTTGGTGTTGTCATTCCTAATATGACTCTTCCTTATTTCAGCGGTGTTATAGATGGGATTTCAAATAAAGCGATGGAACATGATTATAAATTAATGATCTATCAAACAAAGTATGAAAGAGAAAAGGAAATTGAAGCCCTAGAAATGTTAAAGAAAAAGCAAGTTGATGGCCTTATTATTATTTCTCGGAAAGTAGAATGGAGTCTTATCGAATCTTATAGTGAGTACGGTCCTATCCTTATTTGTGAAGACCGAGAAAGTAAAAAAGTCTCTACAATCTCAATTAACCATTACGAAGGCTTTGCCATTGGAATGAACTATTTGAGGGAAAAGGGACACAAAAGAGTTGGTTGCTGTCTTAATCGTTTGGAAGGATCAAATAGTAAAAAAAGGATACAAGCTTACTATGACTTCGGAGAAAAATTTGAAATGAATGTTAGAGAACAGTGGATTTTTAAGGGATGTTTATTTATTGAAGACGGGAAAAGAGTGATAGAGCAATTAAAGAAGATGCCTGATCCTCCAACTGCTTTACTTGTTGCAAGTGATTATGTTGCAGCAGGGATCATGACGAGCTGTGATGAATACGGGGTAGAAGTTCCAACAGATTTAGCATTCATAGGTTTTGATAATCACCCATTAGCAGAAGCACTTCATATTACAACAATTGAACATCCGATTGTAGAGCTTGGTTCAAGAGCTCTTGCCAAAATTCATTCAGTTCTGCATGAAGTAGAATCTCCTTCTCAATCTCAACTTCCTTTAAAATTAATTGAACGGAGAACCGTATAAAAAGGAGGCTATTATTAGCCTCCTTTATGTTATTTCTTATTTAAAAAGTATTTTTCAATATCATCAAGCATTTTATCTGCTGCAATTACACCACCTGCAGTGTTCCAAACGGCATCATCAACTTTATAAACTTGCCCGTTTTTAGAAACGGAAAGGTTTTTGAACAGCTCTTTGTTCGTCCACTCTTTTTCTACTTCATTTCCTTTTTTATCGCCTGTATCATACGTGAAATAGAAGAGAACATCTCCATCCATTGCCGGAATGCGCTCGTCCGTTACACCCATCTCAGCAAAGTCTGCTTTATTTTGTTCTTCAGGACGCTTAAAACCTAGTTGATCTAAAATAATTCCTGCAAATGTATCTTTATGATAAATTCTTGTTTCACCGGCCATAAAGCGAACAAGCGAGACTTTTTTATTTGTTTCATCCCCAAGCTCCTCTTTTAGTCCAGCAACACGATTATCAAAATCACTTAATACTTTATTTCCTTCTTTTTCTTTATTAACTGTTTTTGCATACACCTTGAAGTTTTCCTTCCAATCTCCACGAAGTTCTTCAGTGAAAACAGTTGGAGCAATAGCATTTAACTTATCATATACTTTCTCTTGTCGTACTTTATTTCCAATGATTAAATCTGGTTTAAGAGACGCAATTGTTTCAAGACTTGGCTCCATTTCTGTTCCGACAACTTCAACGTCTTTCATGTCATCTTTAATATGGTTATACCATGGGTTGCCTGTCCATGATTGAACAGCACCAACAGGTTTAATACCAAGTGCAAGAAGGGCCTCTGTTCCTTCATTTGTTAACACAACAACCCGTTTCGGATTCTCTGGAACTTTAGATTCTCCCATTGCATGTTTAATTGTTATTGTTTCTTTTTCGCTGCTTTTTTCCTTTCCTGAACTTTCACTATTTCCGCATCCTGCTAATACAAATAGAAATGTTAGGATAGTAAAAAGAGCAAGAAAACGGTTTTTTGTACCCCTAAGCATATCTTCATCCCCCTCAATATATGAAAATCATTATCAATTAGATAATAGGAGAAAGAAAATAGAAAGTCAATAATAATTGAAAATGATTTTCAAAGTCATTGACAGTATTTTTATCATCTCATACACTAAAGAGAGAAAAAAACAGAAAATTTTATACTTAAGATAGAATAGGGGTCACCGTTATGAATCTGAGCACACCTCTTCAAAGAAGTCTTGGACTTTTTTTGCTCATTCTCTTGTTAATACTTTGTATGTGTCTAAGTGTTTTAATGGGTTATACAAATACAGGAATACATACTGTTATAAATGCCGTATCGCATTTTAATGGTTCCAATGAGCAAATTGTCGTAAGAACTGTGCGAATCCCACGAGCTTTGATTGCAACGGCAATAGGAAGTAGCTTAGCTATCTCTGGTTTGCTTTTGCAAGCTTTAACTAAAAATCCGCTCGCTTCACCAGATATTATTGGCTTTAATGCAGGAGCAAGTTTTTTCATTGTGATAGGACTTATGCTTTTTTCTATCAATTCGTTGCAAGGATTCACTTGGCTTGCTTTTTTAGGAGCTGCTTTTTCAGGCATTATCGTTTACTTGCTTGCTTCCGCTGGGCGAGATGGTCTTACACCAATGAAGCTTACATTAGCAGGAGCAGCGATTGCAGCAATGTTTGCTTCCTTAACACAAGGTTTACTTGTTTTGGATGAACAGGCTCTTGAACAGATGCTCTTCTGGTTGTCTGGTTCTGTACAAGGCCGTGATTTATCACTTTTACAAGCTGTTTTACCTTATCTTGTAGGAGCAACAGCTGTCTCCTTATTTTTAGGAGGAAAATTAAATACACTAGCAATGGGTGAAGAGGTAGCTCTTGGACTTGGTCAACGAACAGGAACTGTCAAACTAATAACAGCAGTTGTGACCATTCTGTTAGCAGGAGGAGCAGTTGCTGTAGCAGGACCAATTGGCTTTGTTGGCATTATTATTCCACAGCTTGCTCGTTTTGTGATTGGAAATGATTATCGCTGGCTCATTCCGTACAGCGGAGTCCTAGGAGCTGTGCTACTCCTTCTAGCAGATATTGGAGCACGATATGTAATTATGCCAGAAGAAGTGCCTGTGGGAATTATGACGGCTATTTTGGGAACTCCTTTTTTCATATACATTGCGCGTAGAAAAGGAGAGGTTTTATGAACAAATATACACCTTTTCGGATGCGTAATAGCTTTTCATTTTTGATAGATCGGAAATCATTAAGCATTAATATGGTCTTTTTTGTCTTATTGTTGGGGAGCGCGATTGTTGTAATAGGGCTTGGAGAGCAGTTTATTTCACCTCTAAAAGTTGTCGCTGTCTTGTTCGGGAATGGCGATCCTTTTTCAACACTTATTGTTAACTCCTTTCGTTTACCTCGAATCATTATTGCGATGCTTGTTGGCATTTGTTTAGCAATCGCAGGTGCAATTTTACAAGGAGTGGTAAAAAACCCTATTGCATCTCCTGATATCATTGGAATTACAGGAGGAGCTGCTGCTGCCGTTGTGCTATTTTTAAATCTTTTTAGTACAGATAGTGGGACACTAACTGTGAGTATCGATTGGCTTCCGCTTGCAGCATTTACTGGGGCCTGTATCGTTTCTATTCTTCTTTACCTTTTTGCATGGCAAGGTGGAGTTTCACCAGTTCGAATGGTTCTTGTAGGTATTGGGATGTGGGCTTTTACAAAAGCTGCAACAACGCTTCTTCTTATTATGGGACCGATCCATCAACAAAGTCAGGCAAATATTTGGATTACAGGATCAGTATATGGAGCTTCATGGGAAGGAGTTCGGATTCTTTTTCCTATTACGCTTATTTTATTTTTTGTTACAATAGTGATGATTAGAATGATTAACATTCAAGAGTTTGGAGAAGACGTAGCAACTTCAGTTGGAAACCGTGTTCAACTTTCCCGCTTTTTCCTACTGCTTGTAAGCACAGCATTAACAGGAAGCGCCGTTGCTTTTGGTGGAGGGATTAGTTTTGTCGGTTTATTAGCTCCACATATTGCAAGAAGACTTGTAGGATCATCATTTGGGGCGTTAATTCCACTAAGTGCTTTTATTGGAGCAATTTTAGTTTTAATTTCAGATACAATTGGAAGAGTTGTATTTCTTCCATTAGAGATACCAGCCGGAGTCTTTACGGCAGCTGTCGGAGCTCCTTATTTTATTTTTTTACTCTACAAACAGCGCAATGTAGGATAGGGAAACAGAAGTTTATGGAGTGTATAAGTGAGAAAAGAAAATTTCTGTTGAAGGAGCGTTAGCAGATATGAAGGCAATGGAAACAAAAGATTTAACATTAGGATATGGAGAAACGGTTATTATTGACGAACTGAACTTGGAAATCCCTAAAGGAGAGATAACCGTTTTTATTGGGGGAAACGGCTGTGGAAAATCAACGTTGCTTCGTTCAATGGCACGTTTGTTAAAACCACAGCAAGGCTCTGTTGTACTTGAGGGAGAAATGATGAGCAAAATTGCTACAAAAGAAGTGGCTAAAAAGCTTGCTATTTTACCACAGGGCCCTGTAGCTCCAGAAGGACTTACTGTATTACAACTTGTAAAGCAAGGACGTTATCCTTATCAAAACTGGTTGAAACAGTGGTCTGAAGAAGATGAGAGAAAAGTCCAGAATGCGCTTGAATCAACAGGGATGAGCGCTCTTGCAGATCGCCACGTTGATTCCCTTTCAGGCGGTCAACGTCAAAGAGCATGGATTGCTATGACGCTTGCTCAAGATACAGAAATTATTTTGCTTGACGAACCAACAACATATCTAGATATGACACACCAAATTGAAATTTTAGATTTGCTATTTGATTTAAATGAGAAAGAACAGCGTACGATTGTAATGGTACTTCATGATCTGAACCTTGCCTGTCGCTATGCTCACCATATTGTAGCTATTCGTGATAAAAAAGTATATGCACAAGGGCGTCCAGAAGATATTGTAAGCTGTGAACTTGTAAAGAACGTTTTTGAAATGAGCTGTCAAGTAACGGTTGATCCGCTCTTTGGAACACCTCTTTGTATTCCACATGGAAAAGGAAGATGTATTGTTCAGCAAGTAACGAAAAATCAAAATGCAGACGTTGGATAAGAAGCAAGCGGTAAAGGGAAACCTTTAAAAGCTTGGAGGGATGATAATGAAAGAAGAGTTCCAAGGTCAATTTTCAGCATTAATTGAAAAATATACAGAGCTTATGCTTGGAGATACGTCAGAAGAACTTCAAGAAAAAATCAAAATGTGGGCTCTGTATACCCATATCTCCAAAACGATGCCACCTCTTGCTAAACATTGGAACAGTCAGTATCCAGATGCAAAGAAAGAAATGATTGATCTTGTGCGTGAGATTAAAGAACTAAACGAGAGACATCGGGAAAATCAAAAAAAGGCTTGATACTTTAGTATCAAGCCTTTTTTTAATGAGTTGGAAATTGATTCATATATCCTTGGAATTGTTCATAGCTTTGCTGAAGTTTATTTGAGTCCTGAGCCTCAATACCATAAAAGCCCTTTTTAAACATAAGATTATAAATCTCACGCTGACAGTCTTGTGACTCGTTAAAGATTACTGAAATCTCTTGATATAGTTCATCATGACTAAATTCATTAAGAGCCGTGCAATATGAAGCTGTCATATATTTCTCGGTTGAAAGGATGTCTGTAATAAAATCAAGATCATTCATTGCAGATGTCTTGTTAATGGGTAATTCTGGGTTTTTGATTTTCTGATCAGCCATCGTTTAGTTCTCCTTTACTGTAAAATTTGCTGTGATTGTGTATTTTCAAGATGAGGTAAGATTCTCTCATAATGGCGCTGATGCATTTTACATACTTTTTCAATTTCTTGTGCAATCTCTGCATCTTGACATTGAGAAGCAAAGAAATGTGCTTTTTTCATTGCTACTAAGTTCCACGTTAGCATATCTGTAATATAAAGAGCGTCTTTTGTAGAAATGACTTTTGGTGGTTCCATAAACATTGGTTGTGATTGATTTGTACTTTGTTCATTCATTTCATTTTGCATAAAAATCCCTCCTTAAGGCAAAAAAATTCTCCTTTATTTTGGCTTCTTTAGGATGTTCCTATTCACCGGAATTTTCATATTATATAGCATAAATATATGTTTGAATAAAAAGAGAAAAATCCCTGAGTAAATGAGCCTACTTTTTGAAAAAATGTTTGTCTTTTTTTGGGGAAGGGTAAATTTCTAGTACGTTACCCTTTACATGTAGAAATATTTAAAGATATTCAATCTAGCTCTGATGGTCTACTGTTGTTTTAAAGGAATGAAATCATTTAAGTAGCATTAAATGTTATTTAATCAAGGGGGAGAAAGAAATGGAACAAGCAATGCGAGGTTTTTTTCTATATTTATCTAGGAATAAAGCGCTTACGAAAGTAGCTAAAAAGTATGGTTTACAATTTGGGGCTAAACGATTTGTAGCAGGGGATACAATTAATTTAGCAGTGGATGTTATTAGAGGGTTAAATAATAAAGGATTAGACGTTACGATTGATTATCTTGGTGAGTTTATTGAAAGCGAAGAAGAAGCAATGGAAATGACAAATCAGTGCATTGAAGCAATACAAGCAATCGGACGTGAAAGTATAGAGTCTCAACTTTCTCTTAAGCTCACATCACTTGGACTTGATTTGTCTTCAGATATAGCAATACAAAATATGAAGCGTATTTTAGATGAAGCAGAGACAAACGGTGTGTTTGTAACAATTGATATGGAAGATTATTCACGCTGTGAGAAAACGCTTAGAATCTTCAAAGAACTTAAAACAAAGTATGATAATATTGGAACCGTAATTCAAGCCTATTTGCGCCGGACAGAAAATGATATGAAAGAACTTGATGCATACGAGCCAAATTTGCGTCTTGTTAAAGGGGCATACAAGGAACCAAAAGAAGTAGTTTTCCCAAAAAAGCAGGATGTTGATGAGAATTTTAAGAAGATTATTGAAATGCACATGCTCAATGGACATTATACAGCTGTTGCAACACATGATGACAAGATTATCGAATACACAAAAAATCTAGTTCTAAAACATAACATCCCAAAGGAACAGTTTGAGTTTCAAATGCTGTATGGAATTCGAACTGAAAAGCAGGAAGAGCTTGTGAAAGATGGATACAGAATGAGGGTATATGTTCCATATGGGACAGATTGGTATGGCTATTTTATGAGAAGATTAGCAGAGCGTCCTGCAAACGTCGCTTTTGTTTTAAAAGGAATGAGCAAAAAGTAGAAAAAGACTTGCTACTATTTTAGCAAGTCTTTTTATCGTTAATGTCCTTGTGTATTTTCTTGCTTGTACTGTTGATTTTGTGATTTTTGTTTTCCCGTATTATCTCTTCCATGAGGACCTGCATTTCCTTTCACACTTGCAGCGCTTACGCCATTTCGAGACGGATTTTTTTGCAAACGTGCCATCGCATAACCACCTCCCTTTTTTAACATAACCTGAAAAAAGCAAAATAACCAAACGTTTAGTATTGAGAAAATTCTAAAAATAATATATATTAAAAGAAGGGTAAATAAGGCGTTTTTTAGCCATAAAATGAATGGTCATTCATTCAATAGGGTTTGGAGGGAATTTATATGGTAAAAACGATCCGAAAAGCAGCTGTCATTGGTTCAGGTGTAATGGGGTCAGGAATTGCTGCTTTACTTGCAAACGTAGGTATTCAAACACTCCTCTTAGACGTCGTACCAAACGAGCTCACGGAAGCTGAAAAGAAGAAAGGGTTATCTAAAGATGATGATGAAGTGCGAAACAGACTAGCGAAAACATCGTTAGAGCAGTCTTTAAAAAGAAAGCCAGCTCCTTTTACGTCAAAGAAAAATGTCGACTTTATAACGATTGGAAATACTGAAGACCATTGGAATGAATTAAAAACATGTGATTGGATTGTTGAAGTTGTCGTAGAGAATCTACAAGTAAAGAAACAAGTGCTTCAAAACATTGATAAAGTGAGAAAGAAAGGAAGCATTGTAAGTTCTAACACATCAGGAATTTCTGTTCATGACATGTCGGAGGAGTGCTCACAAGATTTTAAAGAGCATTTTCTAGGCACTCACTTTTTTAACCCACCTCGCTACCTCAAACTATTAGAAATTATTCCAACAAAAGAAACAAAACCAGCTATTGCTCAATATATGAAAGACTTTGGTGAAGAAGTACTAGGCAAGAAAGTAGTGTTTGCCAAAGACACGCCAAACTTTATTGCCAATAGAATTGGCACATATGGATTACTTGTAACAGTAAGAGAGATGAACAAAAGTCAGTTAAATGTTGGAGAAGTCGATTCTCTGACAGGTCCTCTTATTGGAAGACCAAAAAGCGCAACATTTCGAACGCTTGATGTTGTCGGGTTAGATACATTTGCACACGTTGCACACAATGTATTTCAGCATGTAGATGGAGAAGAAAGAGAGCTTTTTACCATTCCACCTTTTATGGAAGCGATGTTAGAAAAGGGCTTGTATGGAAGTAAAGCAGGAAAGGGTTTTTATAAAAAAGAAGGAAAAGAAATTCTTCAATTAAATACTGATACACTTCAATATGAACCACGTCAAAAGTTCCCGCTGACAGATAAAAGTAAAGGCAAGAAGAAAGATATGAAAGCGCTTTTATATTCATCCAACAGAGAAGATCAATTTCTATGGAACATCATTAGCCCTGTATTGCTTTACTCTGCCCATCTTGTGTCACAGATTGCTGACAATATTATCGACATTGATGAAGCAATGCGAGCCGGGTTCGGATGGAAGAAAGGTCCATTTGAGCTATGGGATGAGCTTGGTGTAGAAGAGACCGTCGCCAAAATGAAAAACGAAGAAAAAACGGTTCCAAGCTGGGTTGAAGAAATGCTTGAAAGTGGATTCACTACTTTCTATAAGCAAACACCTGAAGCTCTGCTCTATTTTAAAGAGAGTGAGTACGAAGTAAAAGAGAGAGAGGAAAAAAGGATTCATCTAGCGAGTCTTGAAAAAACAAACGTACTTCAGAAAAATAGCGGTGCTTCTTTACTCGATATGGGGGACGATGTGCTTTGTTTACAATTTACATCACCGAACAATGCAATTGGTCTTGATATTATCGACATGATCCACAAAGGTATTAATGAAGCAGAGCGAAATTATAAAGGGCTCGTTATTGGAAATCAAGGAAAAAACTTCTGTGTTGGCGCCAATCTTGCCATGATGCTAATGGAAGCGCAGGACGATAACTATGAAGAAATCGACTTTGTTATCTCCAAATTTCAAGGAGCAATGCAGCATATCAAATATAGCCTTGTACCTGTCGTAACTGCTCCATTTTCCATGACGCTTGGTGGAGGAGCGGAAGTTTGTTTGCCTTCTGCCCATATTCAAGCTGCAAGTGAAACATATATGGGGCTTGTAGAAGGCGGAGTTGGTCTTATTCCTGGTGGAGGAGGAAGTCAAAACCTTTATCAAAAAGTTCTTTCTCAAAATGGGAGCGGAACAGATCTTTTAAAAGTAGCTTCACACGTTTTCGAAACGATTGCGATGGCAAAAGTTTCGACTTCTGCTCGTGAAGCGGGGGAGCTTGGTTTTCTAAATCCGCAAGATAAAATCACGCAAAATGAAGAATTTCTACTCTATGATGCAAAGCAAGCAGTCATTCATCTTTCTTCCGATTATCGTGCGCCTTTACAGCAAAAGATTCCGATTGTTGGAGAGAGCGGTTATGCTACGCTTTTACTTGGAGCGCAAAGCATGAAATACTCTGGGTATATTTCTGATCATGATTTGAAAATTGCTAAAAAGCTCGCGTTTGTGATTGCTGGTGGGAGACTACCTTTTGGTACAAAAGTTGATGAACAATACTTATTAGATTTAGAACGTGAAGCTTTTTTAAGCCTGATTGGAGAGCTAAAGTCACAGGAGAGAATGCAGCATATGCTTTTGAAAGGCAAACCATTGCGTAATTAGAAGGGGGAGTAGGACTGTGAGAGAAGCAGTTATTGTAGCCGGAGCAAGAACACCTGTTGGAAAAGCGAAAAAAGGATCATTAGCAAACGTAAGACCTGATGACCTAGGGGCCCTTGCTGTGCAAGAAACGTTGAAAAGAGCAGGCGGATATAGTGGTGAAATTGATGATCTCATTATAGGATGTTCGATTCCAGAAGCAGAGCAAGGGTTAAACTTAGCGCGAAACATTGGGGCTTTAGCAGGGTTACCGTACACCGTTCCAGCGGTTACGATCAATCGATACTGCTCATCTGGATTACAAACGATTGCGTATGGCGCAGAGAGTATTATGCTTGGAAAAGCGAATGCAGTATTAGCAGGAGGCGTAGAATCAATGAGCCTTGTGCCGATGATAGGGCATGTGACACGATTGAATGCTCGCCTAGCGGAAGAAAAACCGGAGTATTATATGGCAATGGGGCATACAGCTGAACGAGTTGCCGATAAGTATGGCATTAGCAGAGAAGATCAAGATGCCTTTGCTGTAAGGAGTCACCAAAAAGCAGCAAAAGCAATACAGGAAGGTAAATTTAAAGATGAAATAGTACCTGTTGAAGTGCCGATAAGAACGGTGGATGAACATCATAAATGGAATGAGAAGAAAGTGTTGTTTAGCAAAGATGAAGGAGTACGTCCTGGAACAACAATGGAGGCTCTTAGTCATCTTCGCCCAGCTTTTGCCTTGAATGGTTCGGTGACAGCAGGAAATGCATCTCAAACAAGTGATGGGGGAGCAGCTGTCTTTTTAATGAATCATGAAAAGGCGAAAGCAGAAGGTCTTAAACCAATGGCCAAATTCCGTTCATTTGCTGTTGGGGGAGTTCCGCCTGAAATCATGGGAGTTGGTCCTGTTGTTGCTATTCCAAAGGCGTTGAAGCAAGCTGGTCTGTCGTTGAGTGATATTGGGCTATTTGAATTAAATGAAGCATTTGCATCACAAGCCATCCAGATTATTAGAGAGCTGGGGATAGATGAGGAAAAAGTAAACGTAAATGGAGGAGCGATTGCGCTTGGTCATCCACTTGGATGTACAGGAACAAAACTAACTCTATCACTTTTGCATGAGATGAAGCGAAGAGGAGAACAATTTGGCATTGTTACAATGTGTGTTGGTGGTGGCATGGGAGCAGCTGGGGTTTTCGAACTTTTAGCATAAAGGGAGGAAGAGTTATGAAAAGCAAAGGGGAGAAAGTAGTAAAAGGTGGAAGTTTCATTTTAGAAGATATTGATCCTGCTATGGTATACACCCCAGAAGACTTTACAGATGAACACAAAATGATTGCTAAAACAGCAGCTGACTATATTGACAAAGAAGTATTAAAAGAGGTGGAGCATCTTGAGAATCATGAGTTTGATCGATCTGTGAAGCTGTTGAAAAAAGCAGGGGATCTTGGGTTGCTTGGCGGAGATATTCCAGAGGAGTATGGCGGACTTGATCTTGATAAAATCAGCTCAGCCCTTGTAGCGGAAAAGTTTTCAAAAGCAGGTGGATTCTCTATTACTCATGGAGCGCACGTTGGAATAGGCTCTTTGCCAATTGTTCTTTTCGGTACAGAACAGCAAAAGCAAACATACTTACCTGAGCTTGCAAGCGGGGATAAGATTGCAGCATATGCTTTAACAGAACCTGGATCTGGTTCTGATGCCCTTGGTGCCAAAACAACGGCACGTCTAAATGAAGAAGGGACACATTATCTTTTAAATGGTGAAAAGCAGTGGATTACAAATGCAGGATTTGCCGATCTTTTTATTGTATATGCGAAAGTAGATGGAGAGCATTTTACCGCATTTATTGTAGAACGAACAGCAGAGGGAGTTTCAACAGGCCCAGAAGAAAAGAAAATGGGAATCAAAAGTTCATCAACAAGAACCCTTATTTTAGAAGATGCTAGAGTTCCTAAAGAAAATGTGTTAGGGGAAATTGGCAGAGGACATATCATTGCTTTTAATATTTTAAATATTGGCCGCTATAAATTGGGGGTTGGAGCGATTGGAGCTTCAAAACATGCCTTTGAGCTTGCTGTAAAATATACAAATGAGCGAAAACAATTTAAAACAAAGATTTCACAGTTCTCTTTAACAAAGGAAAAGCTGGCAACAATGGCAGCTAAGATTTATGCAACAGAAAGCTCTGTTTATCGAACAGTGGGGCTTTTTGAAGAGAGAATGGGATCCTTAAACGAAGAGGAAAGAAAAGACGGTGGAAAAGTAGCGGCTTCAATTGCTGAATACGCTATTGAATGTTCACTAAATAAATTCTTTGGTACAGAAGTGCTTGATTATGTTGTTGATGAAGGGTTGCAGCTTCACGGTGGCTACGGATTTATGGAAGAATACGAAATTTCACGGCTTTATCAAGATTCACGCATTAATCGGATATTTGAAGGCACGAATGAAATTAATCGCTTGCTCGTCCCAGCAACTTATTTGCGTAAAGGAGTAAAAGGAGAGCTACCTCTATTTGAGAAAGCGCAAGCTCTTCAAGAAGAAATGATGATGACAAGAGCTGTAGAAGCAGGAGAAGGGCTTCTTAATCAGGAAGAGAACTTAGTGAAGAACGGTAAAAAAATAGCTTTATTAATTCTTGGTCTTATTGCTCAAAAGTATGGAAAAAAAGCAGCGGAAGAACAGGAGATTTTGGCAAACGCTGCTGATATTATTAGCGAAGTATATGCAATGGAATCTGTTTTACTTCGAACACAAAAGGCCGTGAGGGCTACTGGTGAAGAGAAAAATCAATTAAAAGTACGTTATACCGAAATCTTTTGCCAAGAAGCATTCCAAAAAATTGAGCATCATGCAAAAGAAACACTTTCATATGTTGAAGAAGGGGATAGCCTCCGAATGATGCTTTCTGCTTTGCGTAAATTTACGAAATACATCCCCAAAAATATGATTGCTAAAAAAAGAGAAGTAGCTGAAGTACTAATCGAACAAGAGGAGTTTATTGTGTAATGACTATAAAAAAACAGGGAGAGCGTTCGAGCTTTCCTTGTTTTTTAATGAAGATTCACGATAAAATGAGAAAGAAAATATATGGAATTATGGTGGTGTAATAAATGAGTGTAACAATATATGAATATCCAAAATGCAGTACATGTCGAAATGCAAAGAAATGGCTTGATGAACATAATGTGGAATATAACGCCATACATATTGTAGAAAACCCTCCTTCAAAAGAAGAAATTAAGGAACTTTACAAAAAAAGCGGTTTAGAGCTAAAGAAATTCTTTAATACAAGTGGTAAAAAGTATCGTGAGCTTGGATTAAAAGATAAAGTAGCTTCTGCTTCAAATGAAGAACTTTTTGAACTTCTAGCTTCAGATGGCATGCTTTTAAAACGACCAATTGTGACAGACGGGGAAAAAGTAACGGTTGGGTTTAAAGATGAGATGTTTCAGAAAGAATGGAAATAGAAGGATAATACTTATTGAAAGTTTTTCTTATTTTAGAATGCTTTTAAATAGAAAATATTCTATTTTTACGTTACAATTAAAATAATATGAGAGCGTTTATGTGCTCCCTTTGATAACGAATAAAAGTGATAAGAAAATGAACGATGTATGGAGGGAACTAGAATGAGTTTACCAAAAGATTTACGTTATTCAGAAGAACACGAGTGGGTAAAAGTTGAGGGTGACAAAGTAACAATCGGAATTACTGACTTTGCACAATCAGAACTAGGCGATATCGTATTTGTTGAGCTTCCTGAAGTAGGAGCAACAATTGAAGCGGACGAGCCTTTTGGAAGCGTTGAGTCTGTTAAAACAGTATCTGAGCTGTACGCACCAATTAGCGGAAAAGTAGTTGAAATCAACGAAAACCTAGATGACAGCCCAGAGTTTGTTAACGAATCTCCATACGAAAACGCATGGATGATTGTTGTGGAGCCTGATAATAAGGAAGATATTGAGAAATTAATGACTGCAGAAGAATATCAAAAAATGATTTCAGAATAAAAATGAGGAATGTTTCCAAAAGGGAAACATTCCTCATTTTTATTCTGAAAAGGGAAAAATTTCATTTATGAACCCCTCTCTTTCAGGAGAATCTATAATTAGATTCGTCTATAAGGAGTGAAGCTTAATGTTAGAAAAGCGTCATATTGATGTAACGGACCGTGTTGTCGGAAAGTATGTAAATGATGAATTGAATTTATACGTTGAAAATGAACCAATCGGTAAGGTGACTGTTAACGAGCAAGGAAAATCAGAATATCAGTTAAATAACGGATATCAATATCGCGATAATAAATTTTACCAACATACAGATGTTACAACAGGTAAAGATATGAAGTATACAGATTGTGACAATGAAGAAGGTTGGTGCTAAAAAGCAGCGGGATTCCGCTGCTTTTTCTCTTAAAGAAAGCATTTTATAAAATTAAATATGAAGAAACAGGGGAAAAGACGTGAGAAAGCGAATATTGTATACTAAAGGATAAATGGATATTGGTGTACATTCTAACAAACAGGTGATGACAATGGTAGAAGGTATGGATAAGGTAATTATTGTTGAAGGAAGATCGGATAAAAAAAGAATTGAAAACATTATTAGAGAACCGATTGAGATTATTTGTACAAATGGCACGCTTAGCGTTGCCAAACTTGATGAAATTATTGATGCAACATTCGACAGAGACGTCTATATATTAGTCGATTCAGACGATGCTGGTGATAAGCTTAGAAAACAATTTCGTCGTGAATTTCCTGAAGCAGAACATCTTTATATTGATCGAGCCTATCGAGAAGTAGCTGCTGCACCAAGAAACCATATTGCGACCGTGTTGTTGAGTGCTAATATTGATATCAACACAGAATTTTTAGTTTAAAGGATTTGGTTAACGATGCAGGAATGGACAGAAGAGATTGTAAATGAAAATATAAACAAAGACGGATATCGCTTTCTCTATTTTTACACACCACTTTGTGGAACATGTCAGCTTGCAAAGAAGATGCTTGAAGTAAGTGAGAAAGTGCTACCAGATGTAAATATTGGAGCAGCTAATTTAAACTATATGCCAAATAAGGCAAGTGAATTTAAGATAGAAAGTGTGCCATGTTTGCTCATTTTGAAAGATGGGAAATTAGAGGAAAAAGTATATGCTTTTCATTCAGTTGAAAACATTATTGGAAAATTAGGCTCTTATGAAAGTGCTTTACGCTAATGTAAAGCACTTTTTGACATATTTCTTAGGAAATAAAGGTGTTGCGACATTGTTTGAAGTTTAAGAAAAGAGATTGTCGAGAAAAAGAACAAGGAACAGGAAAAAAAAGAGAGAACTTTAACAATACGAGAAAAAAGGAGTGTAAGCGGATGAAACTAAAAACATTAGTTCACAGTTTTATGAAACGCCTTACTAAAAGCGCTCACTTACTGCCGTTAATGGGAGACGAATATTTTGTTATTTCTCTTCAAGATGAAACAGATTCCTATTCCTTGCTTATTTCAAAAGACGAGCAAATTGTTGTGTCTGGATTAGTTCAACAAGCAAACGTTCGGATTCAGGGTGATAATAAAAGTTATTATGATTTGCTACTAAGTTTAGAAGCTTTGCAGAAGCTAAGTAAACAGCAACAAGTGGTTATAGAAGGTAGTTTTGCAGATGTTCTGAAAGCTGAAATGTTGATTAAACTGGCTACAAAAGAGCAAAAAGGAAAAGTTGTACAGTTAGCCTCATAGCAAAAAATAGAAATGTTATCACTGTTGAAAATTATTTGACATTATTTATGATAGGTGCTACAATCACTCTCGTAACTTCTAATCGTTTAATTAAATATTGCAACTCTTATCAAGAGAGGTGGAGGGACTGTGCCCGATGAAGCCCGGCAACCGTCAGATAATCTGAAAAGGTGCCAATTCCTGCAAAGCCGTGTAATACGACTTTGAGAGATGAGAGAGAGGCTTGAACATACACAACCTTTCTGCTCGTCGTGCAGAAAGGTTTTTTATTATGCTGAAAAGATTCTGTTTGGGGATACTATCCTTCATTACTAGGCCTCTTTATCGGAAAAAACTGACTTTTTAAACGATAAATAAGAATAACTGACAGATCGAAGAAGGTGAATACACAATGATTACATTGAAGAACGTCAACAAGACATACAAAACGAAATCAGGTGAAGTTGTAGCAGTCAAAGACGTAAATCTCGAAGTTGGAAAGGGAGAAATCTTTGGGATTATCGGTTACAGCGGAGCCGGAAAAAGTACGATGGTTCGACTTTTTAACGGCCTTGAGAAGCCTACAAGTGGGGATGTCGTAGTAGCAGATAACAACATTGGTCATATAAAGGGCGAACAGCTCCGAAAAGCTCGTCAAGAAATAGGAATGATCTTTCAACATTTCAATTTATTATGGTCTCGAACTGTACGTGATAATATTTCGTTTCCTCTTGAAATTGCTGGAGTACCGAAGAAAGAGAGACAAAAAAGAGCAGAGGAGCTCATTAAGCTTGTTGGGCTTGAAGGGCGCGAGAAAGCTTACCCTTCTCAATTAAGTGGAGGACAAAAACAAAGGGTTGGAATTGCGAGAGCACTTGCTAACAATCCAAAAGTTCTTCTTTGTGATGAAGCCACTTCAGCACTTGATCCTCAAACAACAGATTCAATTTTAGATTTACTTGTAGACATTAATAAAAAATTAGGACTAACAATTGTCCTCATTACGCATGAAATGCACGTTATTCGCAAAATTTGTCATCGTGTAGCGGTGATGGAGAGCGGAAATATCGTAGAGCATGGTGAAGTATTAGAAGTCTTCCGCAACCCACAGCAGAACGTAACGAAACGTTTCGTTAAGCAAGTAGCAGAAGCAGAAGATGCTTCTGAAACAATCTCTACTTTAGTAGAACGCTATAAGAGCGGACGAATTGTACAGCTCACATTTATTGGAGATGATGCGGAGCAGCCGCTTATTACTCAGCTTATCCGAAAGTTTGATATTGCGGTAAACATTGTACAAGGGAAAGTGTCTCAGCTCCAAGACGGCGCGTACGGTACACTATTTATCCATCTTGATGGAAATGAAGAAGAACTAAACAAGGCATTAGCCTTTTTGCAACAAGAGAACATCGAAGTAGAGGTGATCAATCATGTTTAGTGAATGGTTTCCAAACGTTGACTTAGAGTCTTTTCAGCAAGCAACAATTGAGACGCTCTATATGACGTCTATCTCAGTTATTGCAACGTTTATTTTAGGGATTTTACTTGGACTCTTATTATTTTTAACATCTAAGGGAAGTCTATGGGAAAACAAGTTCTTTAACACAATTATTGCTGTTATTGTGAACGTATTTCGTTCCATCCCCTTTATCATTTTAATCATTCTATTGCTTCCTTTTACAAACTTTATAATTGGTTCTATGTTTGGTCCAAAAGCAGCTCTTCCAGCATTAATTATTGGAGCAGCCCCTTTCTATGCGCGACTTGTAGAAATTGCGCTTCGTGAAATTGATCGTGGAGTTATTGAAGCAGCTCAAGCAATGGGAGCGAAAACAAGAACTATCATTTTCAAAGTATTGTTACCAGAGTCATTGCCAGCCCTTATTTCAGGTATTACTGTAACAGCTATTGCTCTTATTGGATACACAGCAGTAGCGGCAGCAATTGGAGCAGGAGGACTTGGCGCCCTAGCATATGACCAAGGATTTAAACGTAATGAGAATGATGTAACATTTTTAGCAACAGCTTTAATTTTAGTTATTGTATTTATTCTTCAATTCATTGGCGACTTAGCGACGAAGAAAATCGACAAACGCTAATGTTATAAACTAATTTTGAAATAAAAGGAGAGTCATTACATGAAAAAGTTATTTGCATCAGCTGTTCTAGCTCTATCTGTGACAAGCCTTGCAGCTTGTGGTTCAAGCGGCGGTAGCGACAGCTCTAAGGAAAAAGAAATTAAAATTGTAGCAACAAGTACTCCACATGCTGAGATTTTAGAAGAAGCAGCCTCAATTTTAGAGAAAAAAGACATCAAGCTTGATGTTGAAGTGAACGACGATTACAGTTTACAAAATAAAATGCTAGCTAGTGGTGAAGTTGATGCAAACTTCTTCCAACATACACCATATCTTAAAAATGCAATGAAGGAAGACAAAAGCTTTGATCTTGTAAGTGCAGGTGGCGTACACCTTGAGCCGATGGGTGTATACTCTAAAAAATATAAAAACCTTGATGAAATTCCTAAAAACGGAACAATTATGATTAGTAATAACGTAGCAGAAGAAGGACGCATGCTTTCTCTTTTACAACAAGGCGGTCTTATTAAACTAAAAGAAGGCGTTGACGCTGTTTCAGCAACGAAGAAAGATATTGTAGAGAATAAGAAAAATATCAACATTAAAGTTGGTGGTGATGCTGCTTTAATGCCAAAAGCATATGAAAATGAAGAAGCAGACGCAGTTATTATTAACACTAACTATGCAATCGGAGCTGACTTAACGCCAACAAAAGATGCGATTGAGTTAGAAGGAGAAGACTCGCCATACGTGAATATCGTTGCAGTGAAAAAAGGTGACGAAGATCGTGAAGAAATTAAAGAACTTATGAAAGTTCTTCATTCGAAAGAGATTCAAGACTTTATTAAAGAGAAATATAAAGGTTCTATCATTCCAGTTTCAAAATGATTTGGAAAGGGAGCGCATTTGCGCTCCCTTTTTTATTTTTATGAGAGGTGCAGAAAGCATACATTTTTTCTAGAAGACCATACTAACGTTGAAAAGTTTAAAGAAATGGAGTTGATAGGGATGGATACAGGTCAAAATTCAACAGACCAGGCGTTGCATGCGTATAAAGTAGGTATCGGTGAATTCACACAGAAGCTTCCAGATGTTGCTGAAGCATTTAATGCATTTACAGAAACATGTTTTAAAGAAGGAGAACTTTCAGCAAAACAGAAACAGCTGATTGCTCTTGGAATCAGTCTTGTAGCACAAGATGAATACTGTATTATTTACCATACAAAAGGATGTCTAGATGAAGGAGCAAGTGAGAAGGAAATTCTTGAAGCATGCGGCGTTGGCGCAGCATTTGGCGGAGGAGCAGCAATGAGTCAAGCTGTTACACTCGTGCAAGAATGCATTGGAGAACTAGATCAGCACACACATTAAACAAACGTTTGATTAATGTTTCTAGGCTAGTATTCAAGCTTTACAATGCCCCTTTTTTAAAAGGGGTCTTTTACATAAGTAAGGAAAGAAACCAATAACAGCTATTCCTTAAAATTAGTTAAAGCTTTTCTCTGTTTCTATAGTAGAAAATAGGATAGAATGAGAAGAGATTAAGAGCTAAGCCTAATAGGGAGATTAGCCTTTCTGGGTTGCCATAGGATTTTATTTGTTATAAAATTATAATGAGAATAAAATGAGAATGATTAGTAATAAAATTAATAATAAATATTGGCATATATAAGCTAATAATTGGAGGGTTTACGAATGGCAGGTTCAACATTAAAGATTACAGACCTTCATGTTGAGATTGAAGGAAAAGAGATTTTAAAAGGTGTTAACTTAGAAATTAAAGGCGGCGAAATCCACGCTGTTATGGGACCGAACGGTACTGGTAAATCAACGTTATCATCTGCAATTATGGGACACCCTAAATATGAGGTAACAAAAGGTAGCATCACGCTTGATGGAAAAGATGTTCTTGAGATGGAAGTTGACGAACGTGCACAAGCAGGTCTTTTCCTTGCAATGCAGTACCCAAGTGAAATCAGTGGTGTAACAAACGCAGATTTCCTACGTTCAGCAATTAATGCTCGTCGTGAAGAAGGTGATGAAATTTCTCTAATGAAATTCATCCGTAAATTAGATTCAAAAATGGAATTGCTTGAAATGGATCAAGACATGGCACAGCGTTACCTAAACGAAGGTTTCTCTGGTGGGGAGAAGAAACGTAATGAAATTCTTCAACTTATGATGCTTGAGCCAAAATTAGCAATCCTTGATGAAATTGACTCTGGTCTTGATATTGATGCCTTAAAGGTTGTTTCTAAAGGAATCAATGAAATGCGCGGAGAAGACTTCGGTTGCTTAATGATTACTCACTATCAACGTTTACTTAACTACATCACACCTGATCATGTTCACGTTATGATGCAAGGACGCGTTGTTAAATCTGGTGGTCCAGAACTAGCACAACGTCTAGAATCAGAAGGCTACGACTGGATTAAAAAAGAACTTGGCATTGAAGATGAAACAGTAGGACAAGAAGCATAAAGTAAGCGTTAGGAGGAAATGTCATGACGATTGAGACAACATTACCATTTGATAAAGAGTACGTCCGCAATTACTCACAGCAGTCAGAAGAGCCAACATGGCTAACAGACATCCGCTTACAAGCTCTTGAACAAGCGGAATCTCTTCCACTGCCAAAAGCAGAAAAAACAAAGATTACAAACTGGAATTTTACAAGCTTTAAGGAGCATACAGTAGAAGGTTCAGCAATTTCTTCTATTAATGAGCTACCTGAAGTTGTACAGTCTTTAATTAATAAAGAGAATGCAAATAACCTGTACGTTCAGCAAAATCAAACGGCTGTTTACTCAGAGTTAACAGCAGAGCTTAAAGAGCAAGGCGTTATTTTTACAGACATTCAAAAAGCAGCAAAAGAGCATAGTGACCTTGTACAGAAATACTTCATGCAAGGAGCGAAAGTAGACGAAAACCGTCTGACAGCTCTTCACGCAGCTCTAATGAATGGCGGCGTGTTCGTTTATGTTCCAAAGAACGTTGAAGTAAAAGAACCATTGCAAGCTGTTTTTGTTCATGAAAATGCTAAAACACCGTTATTCAACCATGTTATTGTTGTTGCTGATGATAATAGTTCTGTAACATATGTTGAGAACTACGTTTCAACAACAAATGCAGATGAAAGCATCGCAAACATCGTGACGGAAGTTTTCGCAAACAATAATGCGAAAGTAACATTTGGTGCTGTAGACTACCTTGGAGAAGGTACAACAACGTATGAAAATCGCCGTGGTATTGCAGCACGTGATGGTCGCATTGAATGGGCGCTTGGATTAATGAATGAAGGCAACACTGTTGTTGAAAACATTACTTATCTAATTGGTGACGGTTCATATGGCGATATTAAAACAGTAACAGTTGGCCGTGGTCATCAAACACAAAACTTAACTACAAACATTACACACTTCGGGAAAAATTCTGAAGGATATATCTTAAAGCACGGCGTTATGAAGGATAGTGCATCTTCAATTTTTAATGGTATCGGTAAAATTGAGCATGGTGCATCAAAATCAAATGCTGAACAAGAATCTCGCGTTCTTATGTTAAGTGAAAAAGCACGTGGAGATGCAAATCCAATTCTTCTTATTGATGAAGATGATGTAACAGCAGGACACGCAGCTTCTGTTGGTCGCGTTGATCCGATTCAACTTTACTATCTAATGAGCCGCGGTATTTCAAAAGCTGAAGCAGAACGTCTAATTGTTTATGGATTCCTTGACCCAGTTGTTCGCGAATTACCAATTGAAGAAGTGAAAAAACAGCTTGTTGAGGTAATTGAAAGGAAAGTTAAGTAATGAATATCCATGATATTCGTGAACAATTTCCAATTCTACATCAAGAGGTCAATGGAAATCCGCTTGTTTATCTAGATAGTGCAGCAACATCACAGAAACCTCTAAAAGTGATTGAAGCAGTTGATAAATACTACCGTGAGTATAACTCAAACGTGCACCGCGGTGTTCATACACTTGGTACAAGAGCAACAGATGGATATGAAGGGGCTCGTGAAAAAGTACGTAAATTTATTCATGCTTCATCAACAGAGGAAGTTATTTTTACAAGAGGTACAACAACGGCTCTTAATACGATTGCTGCAAGCTATGGACGTGAGAATGTAGGTGAAGGCGATGAAATTGTTATCACTTATATGGAGCACCATAGTAACATCATTCCATGGCAGCAAGTTGCCAAAGCAACAGGAGCTACGTTAAAATATATACCATTAACAGATGATGGTTCTCTAGATTTAGAAGAAGTGCGCAATACAGTTACATCAAACACAAAGATTGTAGCTGTTATGCACGTTTCTAACGTTCTTGGAACAATCAATCCTGTTAAAGAAATTGCTCGCATTGCTCATGAAAATGAAGCAGTTATGGTTGTAGATGGAGCACAAAGTGCGCCACATATGAAAGTGGACGTACAAGATCTTGACTGTGATTTTTATGCTTTTTCAGGACACAAAATGGGTGGCCCGACTGGTATCGGTGTTCTTTACGGAAAGAAAGCACTTCTGGAAAAAATGGAGCCTGTTGAATTTGGAGGAGAAATGATTGATTTTGTTAACCTTTATGATTCAACATGGAAAGAGCTTCCTTGGAAGTTTGAAGGTGGGACACCAATCATTGCAGGAGCTATTGGATTAGGCGCTGCAATTGATTTTCTAGAAGATGTAGGTCTTGATAACATCGCTGCACATGAGCATAAGCTTGCACAATATGCGTTAGAAAAGTTGTCAACAGTTGAAGGCATTACGATTTATGGACCGAAAGAACGCGCAGGAGTTGTAACGTTCAATCTAGATGAGGTACATCCACATGATGTAGCAACAGTACTTGACGCAGATGGAATTGCTGTTCGTGCTGGTCATCACTGTGCACAACCTCTTATGAAGTACTTGAACGTATCTGCAACAGCTCGTGCAAGTTTCTATCTATACAATACAGAAGAAGAAATTGACCGTTTTGTTTCTTCATTAATTAAAACGAAGGAGTATTTCACAAATGTCTTTTAGTAACCTTGATACACTGTACCGTCAAGTGATTATGGATCATTATAAAAATCCTCGCAACAAGGGTAACCTTGATGACGACACAGTGACAATTAATATGAACAACCCAACTTGTGGTGATCGAATTCAACTTTCTTTAAAAGTTGAGGACGATAAAGTCGTCGATGCGAAGTTTGATGGTGAAGGTTGTTCAATTTCATTATCAAGTGCTTCTATGATGACACAAGCTATTAAAGGCTTAAAAGTTGAAGATGCTCTTAAAATGTCAAAAGTTTTTTCAGATATGATGCAGGGAAAAGAATATGAAGATAGCAGCCTTGAGTTAGAAGATATCGAAGCATTACAAGGTGTATCCCAGTTTCCAGCCCGCATTAAATGTGCAACATTAGCTTGGAAAGCAATGGAAAAAGGTTTGCACGAGAAGGATAGCGACGCATAAGTAGCTTTATGATCGTATCAAACCAATATGTAGGGGGTAGTAAAAGATGGCGAAGAAGATGCCAGAAATCGGCGATTACAAGTACGGTTTTTCCGATAAAGACGTATCCATTTTCCGTTCAGAACGTGGTTTAACGAAAGAAATCGTAGAAGAGATCTCTCGTATGAAGGAAGAGCCACAGTGGATGCTTGATTTCCGCTTAAAGTCGCTTGAACATTTTTATAACATGCCAATGCCTCAATGGGGCGGAGACTTAAATAGCTTAAACTTTGATGAGATTACGTATTATGTAAAACCATCAGAACGTTCAGAGCGTTCTTGGGATGAAGTACCTGAAGAAATTAAACAAACGTTTGATAAATTAGGAATTCCAGAAGCAGAACAAAAATATCTTGCAGGGGTATCTGCTCAGTATGAGTCAGAAGTTGTTTACCATAACATGCAAGAAGATCTTGAAGCAAAAGGGATTGTCTTCAAGGATACAGATTCAGCACTAAAAGAAAACGAAGAGCTTTTCCGTGAGCACTGGGCGAAAGTAATTCCGCCAACAGACAATAAGTTTTCAGCACTAAACTCAGCAGTTTGGTCTGGTGGATCATTCATTTATGTGCCAAAAGGTGTAAAAGTGGAAACACCTCTTCAAGCTTACTTCCGTATTAATTCAGAAAATATGGGACAGTTTGAGCGTACGCTTATCATTGTTGATGAAGGCGCACATGTACACTATGTTGAAGGCTGTACAGCACCTGTTTACACAACAAACTCACTTCACAGTGCAGTTGTAGAAATCATCATCAAAAAAGATGCTTACTGTCGTTATACAACAATTCAAAACTGGGCAAACAACGTATACAACCTTGTAACAAAACGCGCAGTTTGTGAAGAAAACGCGACAATGGAATGGATTGATGGTAACATCGGTTCAAAACTTACAATGAAATATCCAGCAGTTATCTTAAAAGGTGAAGGTGCTCGTGGTATGACACTTTCTATCGCTCTAGCTGGTAAAGGTCAGCACCAAGATGCAGGAGCTAAAATGATTCACTTAGCACCAAATACGTCTTCTACAATCGTTTCTAAATCGATTTCTAAACATGGCGGAAAAGTAACGTACCGTGGTATTGTTCACTTTGGTCGTCGTGCAGAAGGTGCTCGCTCTAATATCGAGTGCGATACGCTTATCATGGATAACAAATCAACATCAGATACAATTCCGTACAACGAGATTTTAAACGATAACATCTCGCTTGAACATGAAGCAAAAGTTTCAAAAGTATCTGAAGAACAGCTTTTCTATCTAATGAGCCGTGGTATCTCAGAAGAAGAAGCAACAGAAATGATCGTAATGGGCTTCATCGAGCCGTTTACAAAAGAACTTCCAATGGAGTATGCGGTTGAAATGAACCGTCTTATCAAGTTCGAAATGGAAGGTTCTATTGGTTAATAGACAGAAAAAAGGGTGAACCTCTTTCAAAGAGGTTCACCCTTTTCCTTTATCGTAGAGCGTTAAGGCTTGTTTGTTTAGCTTCTTCTACCATTCTTTTTGCTTTTTGGTCTTCAATATGGTCTTTTTTCGCTTTTTCTTCAATCTTCTCTGTCTCATTTTTAGAATGAGGGATTTCCACTTTTTAATCATTCCTTTTTTAAAATTTGTAATCAAAGCTTACGTACTGTCCATGAGATTGTTCTAGAAATTAAGCTTCTACCATATCTTCCTCCTCTTAAAAAGCATTCATCTATCTTTTTCCCCCTTTTTTCTATAATAAACATTATTGGAATCGTAACCTATCGCCCTGTTTAAAGAAAAATTAAACGTGGTACTGACATATATAACAATAAAAAATAATTAAAGATAATGACAAGGAGGAATTGAGGATGAAAGACACAAATCGACAAGTTGGCGGAACAAAAGGACAAACTCAAGATCGTCAGCCAGGAATTGAAAGTGAAATGGATCCTAGACCTGTATATGAAGAGAAGGACTATAAAGGGGCGGACAAATTAAAAGACAAAGTAGCTCTTATTACAGGTGGAGATAGCGGAATCGGTAGAGCTGTAGCAATTGCTTATGCAAAAGAAGGCGCACATGTTGCTGTTTCTTACTTAGATGAAGAAGGAGATGCAGAAGTTGTTAAAGAAGCAGTTGAGAAAGAAGGAGTAAAATGTACGCTTCATGCAGGGGACGTAGGAGATGAAGACTTCTGTAAACGTCTTATTAAAGATGTTGTAGCTGAACATGGCCGTATTGATATTCTAGTAAACAATGCAGGTGAACAGCACCCACAAGACGGAATTGAAAACATTTCAACAGAGCAATTGCATAAAACATTCCAAACAAACTTCTTCTCTATGTTTTATCTAACAAAAGGTGCTCTTCCACATATGAAAGAAGGAAGCACAATTATCAATACAGCTTCTATTAATGCATATAGAGGGCATGCAACTCTTATTGATTACTCTTCAACAAAAGGAGCAATTGTAGCCTTTACACGCTCAATGGCACAGTCTCTTGCAGATAAAGGGATTCGAGTGAATGGTGTAGCACCAGGACCAATCTGGACACCGCTTATTCCTGCGACATTCCCAAAAGAACAAGTAGAAGAGTTTGGCTTAGACACATTAATGAAGAGACCAGGACAGCCTGTAGAGCACGTAGGAAGTTATGTCCTGCTTGCAAGCGATGAATCATCATATATGACAGGACAGTTCATCCACATTAATGGAGGAGCCTACATTTCAAGCTAAAAAAAGCCGATTTCCGGCTTTTTTTTATTATTAACACTGCTCAATCGAGAAATCGAAAAGAATAGGATATAATAGAAGAAAATAAAATGGTGTGGGGTTTTGATATGATTCAAATAGGTGTAACAGGCTGGGGTGATCATGATTCCCTTTATCCAGCTGGAACAAGAAGTAATGAAAAATTAGAAGTATACAGCGGCCATTTTCCTATTGTTGAAGTGGATTCTTCATTTTATGCTGTTCAACATTCTTCAACATTTGAAAAATGGGTAGCACAAACACCAAAATCATTTGGATTTATTGTAAAGGCATATCAAGGCATGACAGGGCATTTGAAAGAAGAAATTCCTTTTGAATCTAAAGAGGAAATGTTTGAGAAGTTTAAGCTATCCATTTCTCCTCTCATAAAAGCAGGTAAGCTAAAGGCTGTTCTCTTTCAATATCCGCCTTGGTTCCGATGTGAAAAAGCTTCAGTCAACCTACTGAACTATACAAAGAAAATGATGGGATCTATTCCTATTGCAATTGAATTTCGTAATAAGACATGGTTTGAAGGGGAGATGAGAGAGCGTACAATATCTTATCTGAAAGAAAACGGATGGATTCACACTGTATGTGATGAACCACAGCTTCAAAGTGGAGAAGGATACGTTCCAATTGTGCCAAAGGCAACCTCCAAAGAGTTAACAATTATTCGTTTTCACGGTCGTAATAGTGCAGGATGGACGAGAGGGAACCGCTCAAATGCAGAGTGGCGAAAAGTACGCTGCTTGTATCGCTATAATGAAAAGGAATTAGTAGAGTGGAAAAATCGACTTGAAGAGATGAAAAAGGAAACAAAAGAAATTTGTCTTCTTTTTAACAACAATTCAGCAGGAGATGCTGCAGATAATGCCAAGCAGATGATTGACCTTCTTAATCTAGAGTATGAAGGGCTTGCTCCAAAGCAGCTGGATTTCTTTGATTTATAACTATCTTTAATCACCTTTCTAAATGTTTATCATACATTGACTATAGAAGGGGTGTAGTCAAAATGATAACGTTAGAACCGATTGTAATTGAAGGAAAAACATTCAATGCTACAACAGTTGCTCTGCCAAAAACAACGCTTCTTGTTGTCTCTAACGACAAAGGATACATTATGTGTGGTGCCCTTGATGTTGGACTATTAAACGATAAGTTAAAAGATCGCAATATTCTAGCAGGACGGGCAACAGGGGTTAAAACGATTGACCAACTATTAGAGGCTCCTCTTGAATCTGTGACACTTTATGCGGAACAAAAAGGGATTGTGGCTGGCATGAAGGGAAAAGATGCTTTATTAAAAATGGTGTAGGAAGACGGAAGATGCCGTCTTCTTTTTTATGAATTTAGAAATGAGCTTATCTTCTCTTGCATATATATAGTTTGTAGGGGGGGTAAGCCGTGTACAAATTAAGAAGAAGACCCCATCGCAAAGGTCCTCTGCCATTTCGGTATGTATTATTGTTAAGCTTTGTTTTCTTTATTTTATCTACGTCGCTTGGAATTTGGCTTATTAATAAGGCGGTAGAACCGACTCTTATGGCTTATGCAAATATGCAAACGAAAAAAATTGCTCAATATGTCATTAATGAAGCAATTGATAAAGAAATTACAAACCAGCTTGACCCTGAATCAGTCTTTGGTACAACTGGAGAAGCAGGAGATGGCACAGCAGTAAATCTTAATACAGCTGTTGTAACAAATGTTTTAAAAGAGACAACAACACTTGTACAAAAGAGTCTGCGCGATATTGAAAAAGGAGAAGGACAAATTGCAGATCCCCCTAGTGGAGTAGAAATAGAAGAAAGTAAAAAACTTCGCGAAGAGGGAATTTTGTATCATATTCCACTTGGACGTGCAACAGATAATGCATTGCTTGCAAACCTAGGTCCAAACATTCCAGTAGAGTTTAGCACAATTGGAGCGGCCCATACAGATGTAGAAACAAGCATTGAGGAGTACGGAATTAACAATGCTATGATTACAGTTTATGTGAAAGTTCAAGTTGATGTGCAAGTAGTGCTTCCGTTTGCAACGGATATAGCTAGGGTAACAACGAAAGTTCCTGTTGCAATGAGAATTCATGAAGGAAGTGTACCAGACTATTACAATAGAGGCGGAGACGGCAATGGAGCAGCAATAGAACTGCCAGGAAAAAAATAAAAGGACTTCCAGGAAAGGAAGCCCTTTTATTTAATTTCCTTTTGCTTTTTGACGATCTGAGCGCTCCCACATTTTTAAATGTGAATAGGGGTCAAAAGACCACTCAGTTCGTCCGTTGTCTTTGTACATTCCATAATGAAGATGAGGTGGGAATTTTCCTGATGTTCCAGGTGGACCATATCCTGTGCTTCCAACACCGCCGACAACCATTCCTGGCTCCACAACCTGCCCAACTTCAAGGTCTTTCGTAAATCCGTTTAAGTGAGCAAAGTAGTGATAATTATTATTTACATCGCGTATGCCAAGCCGCCATCCGCCATATCTATTCCAGCCTTTCATTTCAACAATTCCATAGCAAGTAGAACGAACAGGAACGCTGTAGTTGGCAAAGATGTCTGTTCCTTCATGGATGCGACGTCCGCCCCATCCACGTGCATCTCCCCATGTGTTCTTGTAGCTGAAATTAGCATTAAGCGGGAGTGGGAAAGCATGATGATCTAAATCTAGAGTGCTAAAAGTTTTAAAGAGCTTTGCATGTCCTAGAATGATACTTACAGTTCGGTCACGATGATAATATTGCCAAAGACCAATCTTAATTTGAGGAGGGGTAATTCCATATGACTGCAAATAAGAACCAATTGTATATAAAATGTCTTCGTCGTCATATTGATCTGCTTTTCCATCACCATTTCCATCTTTCCCTATTCCTCCAAACAAGGAGATAACTGTTTCATCTTGAGCTTCTTTATGAGGATTCATTGGCCCAACCCAACGGCTTGGCTCGATATAAATGCCAAGTGCTCCTTTTTCATGCGGAATATCTTTATGAGTGCGTCGGACTTGGCGCTCATATTGATCAATTCCAGCAAAGTAATACCAAGGAATATGTGTTGTTGCTTCTGCTTTTTTATACAAGCTCATACGTTCTTCACGAAGTGTTTTTTCATCTTTTTCATTCTCCGTGCTAAAAGCAGCTTGCACATTACTAAAGAAAAAACTAACTATAAATAAACCAATAAATAAGGTTCGCAACGAAAAGTCCTCCTTTCTTCAAACTGCTATTCATTAGTGTGTGAAAAAGTTTTTTTTTCATAAACTTAAAATTATGGAAAAGCCTTTTCATAGGACACATAACTCATGGAAGAATAAGCAAGCAAGCTTGTCTATTTAATGGTAAATATGATAAAGTGGCATAGGATTGACTTATTATTTACTTAAAAATTTTTAGAAAAATAACAACTTTTATATGATGGAGATGATGGGATATGGCAACGAAAGAAGATCATATTCGTAAACCAGATTGGTTGAAAATTAAGCTAAACACAAATGAGAACTATACAGGTTTAAAGAAGATGATGAGAGAGAACAATCTTCATACAGTTTGCGAGGAAGCAAAATGTCCGAATATTCATGAATGCTGGGCAGTACGTCGTACGGCTACGTTCATGATCCTAGGTGCTGTATGTACACGTGCCTGTCGTTTCTGTGCGGTAAAAACAGGTTTACCCACAGAGCTAGATTTACAAGAGCCGGAACGCGTAGCAGATTCCGTTCAACTTATGAACCTAAAACACGCAGTTATCACAGCTGTAGCTCGTGATGATTTAAAAGACGGCGGCGCCCAAGTATTTGCGGAAACAGTTCGCGCTGTACGTAGAAAAAACCCGTTTACAACAATTGAGGTTCTACCTTCAGATATGGGTGGAGTGGAAGAAAACTTAAAATTGTTAATGGATGCTCGTCCCGACATCTTAAATCACAACATTGAAACTGTTCGAAGTCTTACTAAGAGAGTTCGTGCTCGTGCTACATATGACCGCTCATTAGAGTTTTTACGCCGTGCAAAAGAGATGCAGCCTGATATTCCAACGAAATCAAGTATTATGGTTGGTCTTGGAGAAACGAAAGAAGAGATTATTGAAACAATGGATGACTTACGTGCAAACAACGTAGATATCATGACAATTGGTCAATATCTACAACCATCTAAAAAACATCTTAAAGTACAGAAATATTATCATCCAGATGAGTTTGAAGAGTTGAAAAATATTGCTTTAACAAAAGGCTTCAGCCACGTTGAAGCAGGTCCTCTTGTTCGTTCTTCTTATCATGCCGATGAGCAAGTAAATGCAGCTTCAAAAGCACGTCAAGAAAAAGCATAAACAAAAACAACACGCGTTAATAAAACGCGTGTTGTTTTTTATTCACCATTTGCGTTTTCACTATTGTTCATTTCTTTACCTTGTGGTGAAGTTTTCATCTTTTCTATCGTCTTATTCAACGTGTTTCGAAACTCGTCTGATGCTGTAGCAGAGTTTCCGTTACTTAAACGTTCAATAAGGTCTAGATGTTCCTCGTTATCAGAAACATATACATGGTAGTAGCGAGGCACAACAGATAAAGCTGTTCGCTTAACGCTATCTGCTGTAGCAGAGCGATCTTGTGCACTAGTCTTGTACGAAACGAGCACTTCTTTATCTGTAACAAGAGTTGCGGCATCTGCTACATTTGGAAGCGATGAGGTCATTCGGCTAATAGAGTCAGCTAATGCTTCTCGGTCTAAGTATGGAACACCTTCTTGTCGTTGTTCTTGATTTTCTCCATCATTTCTTTGACGTCTAACATATCCATAGTTAGAGTTTGTATCATTTTCAGTATCTCGATCTGAAACGGTAATGGGGGTTGTTCCTTTATCTGTTAAAGAATCATTTTCAGAAGCGTTTTGCTGGCATGCTGCTGTGAAGAGAAGTAAACAAGAAAAAGGGAAAATAAGACGTTTCATTCAAGCACCTCCTTTCCTATTAGAATGCGACAAATACGAGCGTTTTTTTCTGTCAAATGATGGTTTCATGGATGTTGTTATGGTATGTTAAAATGAGAGAAATGAGGTGAAGTTTTTGGTACAAGTTCAAAATAATACGTATGAATTAATTGAAAATGTTAAAGAGGGATTTCAAGAGGAGGCTTTCAAAGCACGCTACAGTGAAATTTTGAATAAATATGATTATATTGTAGGTGACTGGGGGTATAATCAGCTTCGCCTAAAAGGATTTTTCGAAGATCAAAACAATCGTTCAACATATGACACGAAAATTAGCACGCTACAGGAGTATTTATTCGAATACTGTAACTTTGGATGCGCTTATTTTGTGCTACGTAAGATAAAAAAATAAAAGCCAAGGCACTTTATTAAAGGCTTTGGCTTTTATTTTTTTGATGAAGTTTTACTGAGCTTTCTCCTAGGTTATTTAGTATAAGAGCTTGCCCTTGTATGGTAAACTATAGAGGGAAAATACTAAAACAAAAATTAGCTTATGCAACATAAGGGGATGAGTAAGCATGTATTTTGTTGATCGCGGCCGTATTGAAAAGATATTGGTTCATTTTGAGGAGCAGTATGCGCTTTTTTTACATCATGAGAAATGGAAAAGCGAACTGGAGCTACGGGCTCTTGAGAGAATTGGTCAGCTCCTCATCGAAGGTATTCTAGATGTTGGAAACGATATGATTGACGGCTTTATTATGAGAGATCCAGGAAGCTATGATGATATTGTGGATATTTTGCATGATGAGAAAGTAATCACAAGCGAAGACGAAGGGTTACTAAAAGACTTTATTCGCTATCGTAAAGAGCTTGTACAGCAGTATATAGATATTAACCATGAAGAACTTATTGAGGCTTTAAAAAGAAACGCACCAGTGCTTGAAGCATTCCCAACACGAATCCGTACATATTTGGAAAATGAACTTGGTCCTGTTTCAGCATTTAAAAACTAACAACAACGGGTGGCATAAGGAGGATTTACGTTTTGAAAAAGTATAAAGGCTATTTATTTGATTTAGATGGAACGATGTATAAAGGAACAGAGCTCATCGCAGAAGCAAGAGACTTTGTTGTAAAGCTTAAAGAAAAGAATCTCCCATATCTTTTTGTAACGAATAATTCGTCAAGAACGCCTGAGCAAGTAGCTGCAAAATTAAGAGATTTTGGTATCCCAGCAGAGGGACCACAAGTTTTTACAACAAGCCAAGCAACAGCAAACTTTCTAGCGGAGAAAAAAGAGAATGCAACAGCATATGTTATTGGTGAAGAAGGAATTCAACAAGCACTAATTGAAAAAGGATTTACGCTTCAAGACGAGAATCCGGATTTTGTTGTTGTTGGGATCGACAGAAGCATAAGCTATGAGAAACTTACGAAGGCTTGTTTAGGAGTAAGAAATGGAGCAACGTTCGTATCCACTAATGGAGACATTGCAATTCCGACTGAGAGAGGTCTTTTACCTGGAAATGGTTCTCTTACTTCTGTTGTTACAGTGTCAACAGAAACACAGCCAATTTTTATAGGAAAACCAGAAAAAATTATTATGGAACAAGCTCTTGAAGTAATTGGAACACCGAGATCTGAAACGCTTATGATTGGCGATAATTATCACACAGATATTATGGCTGGAATGAATGCAGGAATTGACACGCTCCTTGTTCATACAGGAGTTACAACTCCAGAACATTTAACAACATTTGAACAGCAGCCTACCCATGTTGCACATTCACTTTTAGAATGGATGGAATCTATTTAATGAAGAGAGGAACTTTTGTTCCTCTCTTTTTTTATGGAATAAAAGATTTTCCTTTAATAAAAACTAACAGTTCACTTATATTACGAAGATGTAATTTGACAATTTTGTGAACACTGATATGCTTCTTCTACATATACTATTTATACACACTAAAAAAGGGGATTGAACAGATGGAAAAACAAACATTGATTTTTGATTTAGATGACACACTTATTCATTGTAATAAATACTTTCGAGCAACAATTAATACTTTTGTATCAACAATGCAACAATGGTTTTCTACTCTTACTGCTGATGAAATTAAAGAAAAGCAGCTCCAGATTGATTTAGAAAGCATTGAACAACATGGACTTCATTCCTCAAGGTTCCCTGAATCTCTTGTTTCAACTTATAAATTTTTTTGTGAGAAACAAAAGAAAGAGATAAAAGAAACAGAGATAGAGGAAATAAGAAAAATTGGTGTGAGCGTTTTTGAAATTGAAGTACAGCCTTTTCCATATATGTATGAAGTGTTGTCAACACTGCAAAATGAAGGACACGAGCTTTATCTTTTTACAGGCGGTGATGAAGAGAACCAAAGCAGGAAAGTTGTGCAGCTTGAGCTTGAAACGTATTTTGGAAATCGGGTTTTTATTTTTGAACATAAGAATACAGAAGCTCTTCAAACGGTTTTACAAACTATCCGCTCTAACCCTAAACAAACGTGGATGATAGGTAATTCCCTAAAAACAGATATTAAGCCAGCTGTTGAGCTTGGAATTCATGCTATTCATATTCCTTCTGAACTTGAATGGAGTTATAACCAAATTAAGCTTGATATTGATCCAACAGGTGAACTTATTACTTTAAACTCACTTACTCAAGTGCCAACTCTTATTAAACAATATGCTAAGGAAGATAAAGCGCTCTAAAGTTTACGACATAACCATCACACCGTTAATATGAAGCGTCCGTCCTGTTATGTAGCGTGAATCACTAAATGCCAAATGAACGTATGTTGGAGCAGGCTCAAAAGGTTGTGCTGACCGTTTAATTGGTGCATTTGACTCATGCATACTTATAGAATCAGCTGGAAACTAGCTGGAATGAGCGGGGGCCACACAGGGACAGGAGCAAAAGTATTTACCCTTATTCCGCTATCAATAAGGTTATTTGCTAAAGATCCTGTTGTATAGAAATGAGAATAGATGTTCACTTTGAATGTATCGTCAAACAGTTCATCTGTAATACCTAACAAGCTTAGTTGTTGAACATGTATGCCTGCGTGGTTGCAACTGTTTTCAAGATGTCCGCATGTGTCCATTGTAGCCTCTGCAATGCCTTGACAATGATGTTTGTCACGCAAGTCATTAAAGTCATTAGGAAGAAGGGAGCAGCGTTTTCTAAGTTCCTCAACGCGTGTTTTCGTTCATTTGGCAGGAGATAGCAACATCTACTCCAGTCCCGCTATTGTCACCATTAATTAAGGCTCGTCTTCCAGTTAGTTTTCCACTTCCATCTTCTCAATAACTGGTCTTAGGTTCATCAGTTTTTAAAGACCCGGGTGCCTTGTTTCTCTTTGAGATGGAAAGCTAATTGGGACATCCTCATATTTCGTGAACTTTCCGTAGTAGGGCATTAATGGATACCTTGGCTTCATTTTTCTTTCCTCCAAACAATCAAATCCTTTATACACTATGCAAATTAAGCTAGTATAATGTCTGTTGAGTAAGCTACTTGATGAAATGCTGTATAAGACAGTATTTGTTTGAAGTAGGATAGAAAACAGAAGAGCATACAGGAGGTTATGCAATACAACCTAAATGAATTTCAACCTCCTTTCTTTTCTCAGTAGCCTTCTATATAGAAGGAGAGCCAGCTAAAAAGAATACGATAATCCGTATCCTTTTAAACCCGTAAAACATGGACCAAGATTTCCATACTATTGTAATGCAAGTTATATGGAGTACTATCCAATCATTTAAAAAGAAAAGAGCAGCTACCAGCTGCTCTTTTTTGATGATGAGAAAAGTAACCATTTTACAGCAATCTCTTCATATAATCATAAAGAGAAATGAATAGAGAAGGAGCGATATCATTGCAACAAGCAATTTATGAAATGTATGGAATTCAACCAACTTCTTTCTCGGACATATTTGGATATGACGGTTTTTCGCAAGGACATCTTTTATATACAATTATTCCTGCTTCCTCATTTAGTGAAGAAGAAGCAAGGGAACTTTTTGAAATGGGTCAGCATTTAATTGCTAAAGGAGACAAAGAAGCAGGGTTATTTCTTCAGAATAAAGAAGGAAAGCTTATTTCTGAATGGCAAGATGAAAAATTCATGCTTTGCCGTCATATGGCTCATTCAAACAAATCCTTTTCCACTTTAGGAGAAGAACTTGCTTTGTTTCACGAGCGAGGAAAGATGATGTATGGTGGACAAGAAAAAATTCATCGCAGCAGGTTTGGAAATTGGAAAGAGCTGTGGGCAACAAGACATGATCAGATGGAGAAATTTTGGATTTTAAAGGTGCGCGATCATCCAAATGATGAAATGGATAAAAGATTAATTGAATCTTTTCCTTATTATTCAGGTCTTACTGAAAATGCAATTCAATATTTAGTGGATACAGAGATCGATGATCTTCCGCGAGCATTTGACACAGCAACTGTTTGTCATCATCGTTTTACAAAAGAGATATGGAGCACGGAGAAATTTGTGAAATTCCCAATGGACTGGGTTTATGACCATCCAAGTAGAGATCTCAGTGAATACATTCGCACTATTTATTTTCAAGAACCAGAAACGTTCCAAGCCAGCATGTACGCCTTTTTAGAAAAGTATGAGCGTAAAACACCTCTCTCATCCTTTGCTTGGCGTCTTCTTTATGCGAGGCTTCTATGTCCACTGCATTATTTTGAGCTAGTTGAAGGCTTTTATAGCACGAATAACGAAGATTTAAAAGAACAGTACAGAAAGGAACTAGAAGATATGCTTCATACATCAGGAAACTATGAATCTTTTTTGGGAGAATTTTATCGCTTACTAGGGATTTCTACAAAGCGCTATTATATCCCGGAAATTCCTTGGTTATCTTCTTAATATATAGAAGTAGGATATGATATAATGAAAGGAGTCGCAATATTCTTTAAAATAAAAGAACGTTGCGACTTTTTCTTTTTAATCATGAAAAGCTATTGTGAAAGATCATTCTTTCCTTTAAAATAATTAGAAAATTTATATTTGTTAGCAAAATGGGTTGTAAAATCCTTAAAAAGCTTTATAATGTCTTTTATACGAGTACATATGTATTTTCAAGATAAACATTCGAAGGAGCGTGGCACAGCTATGACAAAAAAAATATCGGTCGGTTTACTAGGACTTGGAACAGTTGGATCAGGTGTTGTGAAAATTGTTGAAGAACATCAGGATAAGCTGCAGCATCAAATTGGATGTCCCGTTGAGATAAAAAAGGCATTAGTACGTGACCTTGATAAAAGCCGTGATACGAATTTAACGAAGGAAAAATTCACAGAGAACGTAAGTGATATTTTACATGACCCAGAAATCGATGTTGTAATTGAAGTAATGGGCGGGGTCGAAGAAACGCGTGATTATCTACTAACAGCACTTCAAAATAAAAAGCATGTTGTAACAGCAAATAAAGATTTAATGGCTTTATACGGTTCAGAATTGCTAACAGTAGCAGCTGATAACAAATGTGATTTATTTTACGAAGCAAGTGTTGCAGGAGGAATCCCAATTTTAAGAGGATTAGTTGATGGTCTTTCTTCAGATAGAATTACGAAGATGATGGGAATTGTGAACGGTACAACAAACTTCATTCTAACAAAAATGAGCAATGAAGGAAAAGCATATGATGACGTTCTAGCTGAAGCCCAAAAGCTTGGCTATGCAGAAGCAGATCCAACTGCAGATGTAGAAGGACTAGATGCAGCCCGTAAAATGACTATTTTAGCAACGCTTGGTTTTTCTATGAAGGTCGATCTTGATGATGTAAAGGTAGAAGGAATTACTAGAGTTACAGAGGAAGATTTACAGTATAGTAAACAGCTAGGTTATACAATGAAGCTCATTGGTTATGCTCATCGAGATGAAGAAGAAATTGAAGTTAGTGTTCAACCAACATTGATTGCGAACAATCATCCATTAGCAGGAGTAAATGATGAATATAATGCTGTCTATGTGTATGGGGAAGCTGTCGGTGAAACAATGTTTTATGGACCTGGAGCAGGTAGTTTGCCAACAGCAACAGCAGTTGTATCAGACCTTGTTGGAGTAATGAAGAACATGAGGCTTGGTGTGAACGGAAGCAGTGCAGTTGCTCCGCAATTCCCGAAACAGCTTAAAGCAGACGAAAAAGTACTTTCGAAATATTTCCTTCGTCTTCATGTCCATGATCAAGTTGGAGCATTCTCAGAGCTGACAAACTTGTTTTCAGATCAAGGAGTAAGTCTTGAAAGAATTATTCAGCTTCCTGTTAAAGATAGTGATCTAGCTGAAATTGTTCTTGTTACGCATGAAGCATCGCTAGGAAAATATGAAAAAGTATTACATGCCATTGAAGCACTACCAATTGTTCAAGAAATAAAAAGCAGCTATAGAGTTGAAGGAGATGGATCGCTATGACATGGAAAGGTTTGTTAAGTGAGTATAGAGAGTTTCTACCCGTAAATGAGAATACGCCATTATTAACACTTCATGAAGGAAATACGCCACTTGTTCATCTAGCTTCTCTTTCAGAAGAACTTGGCATTAATTTACATGTGAAATTTGATGGAGCTAATCCAACAGGTTCTTTTAAAGATCGTGGAATGGTTATGGCTGTTGCGAAGGCGAAAGAAGAAGGAAGTAAAACAGTTGTGTGTGCTTCAACAGGGAACACATCAGCAGCTGCAGCTGCATATGCAGCACGCGCTGGACTCCGTTGTATTGTTGTTATTCCAAATGGCAAGATTGCTATGGGGAAACTTGCGCAAGCTGTAATGTATGGAGCAGAGATTATCGCAATTGACGGAAACTTTGACGAAGCGCTTAAAATGGTGCGTAAACTTAGCGAAACAACTCCATTAACGCTCGTAAACTCTGTAAATCCATATCGTATTGAAGGACAAAAAACAGCTGCTTTTGAGGTTTGTGACGCTTTAGGAGTAGCGCCTGATGTACTAGCTATCCCAGTTGGGAATGCAGGCAATATTACAGCATATTGGAAAGGTTTCAACGAGTATAACGATAAGAAAAATACAGGGTTACCCCGTATGCACGGTTTTGAAGCAGAGGGAGCAGCAGCTATTGTTCAGAATAAAGTAATTGAACAACCTGAAACAATTGCAACAGCTATTCGAATTGGAAATCCAGCAAGCTGGAATCTTGCAGTGGAAGCGGCAGAAAACTCAAATGGAAAAATTGATTATGTAACAGATGAAGAGATTTTAGAAGCTTATCATCTTATTGCTAAAAGAGAAGGTGTGTTTGCAGAGCCAGCTTCAGCAGCTTCTGTAGCAGGGGTTATTAAAGATTTAAAAGCAGGTAAAATTAAAAAAGGTGAGACAGTTGTTGCAGTGCTGACAGGTAACGGTTTGAAAGATCCTAACGTTGCCATTGAGTCTAACAACTTTACACCAACTGTTCTTCCAAATGATGAAGAAGAGGTATTTCAATATATCCAAGGAGTTGTCGCTTCATGCTAGCCGTGGAACGGTTTCATATTACCGTTCCAGCAAGCACGGCAAACCTTGGTCCAGGGTTTGATTCAGTTGGAATGGCCCTTGGAAAATACCTTGAACTAACAGTTGAGCCTGCTGAAAAATGGTCATTTGTTCCTCTTACTCAAGAGGTAGCACTTATTCCTCAAGGAACAGATAATATGATGTATGAAGTGGCTAAGCATGTAGCAGACAAATTTGATGTCTCGCTTCCGAGCGCCTGTGTTGAGGTGAAAAGTAATATTCCCCTTGCACGAGGCCTTGGTAGTAGTGCTTCAGCTATTATTGCAGGGATTGAACTTGCTAATCAGCTGTGTGAGCTGAATTTATCCAATGAAGAGAAAATCCGGATTGCAAGCCTTTTGGAGGGACATCCTGACAATGTGGCGCCAACAGTTAATGGAGGAATTGTCGTAGGCTGCCACACGGAAGCTAAGACATATACTGTTTCTATTGTGCCAAAAGATGTGGATGTTGTCGTTGTCATCCCGAATTATGAGCTTAAAACAGATGATGCTAGAAATGCGCTTCCTTCTCAGTTTTCATTTAAGGAGGCTGTCGAAGCAAGCGCTGTAAGTAATGTATTAACAGGGGCATTGCTTATTGAAGACTGGAAAACAGTTGGAGAGATGATGGAGCAAGATTCTTTTCATGAGCCATATCGAGAACAGTTTGTTCCAGAGCTCTCATTTGTTCGTCGTAAAGCAAAAGAATTTGGAGCCTTTGGCACAGCTTTAAGTGGTGCAGGGCCAACAGTGCTTTGTTTAGTTGAAAAAGGTCGTGGAGAAGAGCTTGCGGCTGCTTTAGCTCCATCGCTCACTCATTGCCTTGTAGAATCAATTCAAATTGATGTAAAAGGTGTTTCAGTAGAAACTGTCACAAATGAACATGCATAAAAAACAGCCCTTTTGCCTGAGGCAAAAGGGCTGTTATCATTATTAAAATACTTGTTCAACTTCTACAACGCCAGGTACTTCCTCAAGAAGTGCACGCTCAATACCAGCTTTTAAAGTGATTGTTGAACTTGGACAGCTTCCACAAGCTCCAAGAAGACGAAGTTTTACAATACCATCTTCTACATCAACAAGCTCACAGTCTCCGCCGTCACGTAGTAAAAACGGACGAAGTTTATCAAGAACCTCTTGTACTTGGCCTTTCATTTCTACAGTTTCCATTCCTGAAAACCCCTTTCTGTTTCAATATTAAAAAGAGTTTATAGTCTTGTTGAAAAGACTTTGGAACTCATGAATACTTATAATTTTATATGTGAAGCTTAACGGTTTTGCTCACCTAACTACATTATAAAGGTTATAAAGAAAAAAATCTATCTGAGGAACAGAACTTAAGAAAGGAAAATTTGTTTTTAGCTTCCAGAAGCGCATAGTATCAAGTTTTTTTATTAGGAATAAAAAAGAAAGAAAATTTGCAAACGAAGAGAATATATATAGTAAAAGAGAAAAAGAGAGGGGAATTGAGAAATGTCTCAAAAAGCGGTCGTTAATATTTGTGTGTATGGAGCAGAAGTGATTTGTGCAAGCTGTGTAAATGCTCCCACTTCAAAAGATACCTTCGAATGGTTAAAAGCAGCTTTATCGCGTAAATATGGTCAGCATTGTTTTGATTTTATATATGTTGACATAAATGAACAACAATCAGATAGAGAGCAAACGGATATGTGTAAGAGAATTCTAGAAGAAGAGTTTTTTTATCCACTTGTTACAATAAACGGAGAAATTGCTGGAGAAGGACATATTCAGCTCTCGCATTTGCACCAAAAGCTTCAGCAGTTAGTATAAAAGGCGGCTAGTATAAGCTAACCGCCTTTTTTTATCCATTATGGTGTTTGTACATCCAAAGAAGACCAGACTTTAAGAGGCGAGCAACACGACCTGTAATAGGACGCTCTGCAAGTAAGCCAAATCCGTGTTTCTTTCCAAGAGAGCCGAGCACTCCTTTAAGCTTAATTGTTGAAAGTTCAGGAGGCTGTTCACCTTTCCAGCGAGAAAGAAGAACTTGAACAATCTGTTCGGCTTGGCCTTCCGCAAGCTGTGCACTTGGGGCATGCGGAAGGCTTGCACAGTCACCTAATACATATACATGTTCATTGTTTGGAATATTATGATGAGGAGTGAGGATAACACGACCTTGAGGGTCTTTTTCTACATCCAAGTTACGAACAACTTTACTTGGCTGAATTCCTGCAGTCCATACGATTGCATCACTATAAATCTCTTCATCATGATTGTAAAGCTTGTTTTCTTCTACTCTTGTAATATTTGCCTTGCTTACAATTTCGACTCCATTTTCTACAAACCATTTTTGTACATAGTTACTTAAACGCTCAGGAAATGCGGATAAAATAAGGGCACCACGGTCGAAAAGTTTAATTGTTAAATCTGGTCTGCTTTCACTTAGCTCACTTGCAAGCTCAACTCCGCTTAAACCAGCACCAACAATAGATACAACGCCATGTGGAGGAAGGTTGTTTAGTGTTTGATATGTTGCTCGAGATTGATCAATGGATTGGATACTATATGTGTGTTCCGGTGCTCCAGGCACGTTATGATACTTGTCTTCACAGCCTAAGCCAATTACAAGATCATCATAAGAAAGGGTACTTCCATCTTCAAAATGGACGAGATTGTTCTGAAGATCAATGTTTACAATGGTTCCATATTTGATGTTTAAACGAGGCTCATCTGGAAAGGAAACGCGAACATGCTGGTCTGAAATCGTCCCTGCTGCAAGCGCATAAAACTCAGTTTTTAAAGAATGATAAGGCGCTCGATCAACAAGCGTAATTTCAACATCATTTGGCAATGCGTTTGGAAGAAGGCGCTGAAGCATGCGCATACCACCGTAACCGCCACCGAGAATAACAAACTTTTTCATAGCAATTTCCCCTTTAAAGTTTTATGTATATTGTAAATGGAGTAACATAATTCGGTGTAAAAAGGTTTCTTGATAACATTTTAAATCAAAAACACATTAAAAGTATAGCCAAATTGAAAAAAAATCACAAGCTTTGTTAATAGATTTGTATATTGATATGATTTAGTAGATAATATTTGACGCGAAAGAGAGAACAAACTAAAATAAGTGAACAATTAACACCTATTTAAAGAAGTGTTAGGATTTTAAGGTATAGATGAAATTTTATTTTTTTACTATAGTATGAATGAGAAGCGGGTATAATGAGAAGAGGTGAAAAAATGATTAAACCAATTGTAGAATTTTGCATTAGTAATTTAGCAAACGGTTCTCAAAAGGCATTAGAGGAGCTTGAGAAAGATCCAGACCTCGATGTTATTGAATATGGCTGTTTAGGGTACTGTGGACAATGTGCACATTCTTTATATGCGATGGTGAATGGAGAAGTAGTTGAAGCTGAATCCCCAGATGAACTTGTGAAAAATGTGTATACGTTTATAGAAGAAAATCCAATGTTTTAAGGCAAAAGGCTTTTTAGGTCTTTTGCTTTTTTTCATAAAAAAAACTCCCTGATCAAATCCAAGGAGCTAAAAACGGGGGATATCCTTATTGTGCTCCGAACTTGTTTTTTTTATACTAGAAAAAACGGAAAATTTGGAGGAAATGATGAAAAAGTTTAACTTCACAAAAATGCATGCACTAGGGAATAACTATATTTATGTTGATATGTTCAAAGAACAAATTGAAGAAGAAAGATTAGCATCACTTGCAGTAAGCGTATCTGATATTTATAAAGGCATTGGATCTGATGGAATGATTTTAATTTGTCCTTCAGAGGTAGCTCCTGTAAAAATGCGCATTTTTAATAACGATGGCTCAGAAGGAAGAAACTGTGGGAACGGTCTGCGCTGTGTTGCTAAATATGCCTATGAAAATGGAATTGTAGAGTCTGAACAATTTGCAATAGAGACGTTGTCAGGAATTGTTCAAGCATATGTTCACATTGATAGAGGGATAGTTGAAGAAGTAACGATAAATATGGGGAAACCACGTTTATCAAGAGAACAAATCCCGATGAAAGGTGAAAGCGTAGAAAGCATTGTGAACGAAAAGGCTACCTTTGCTGGGCAAGAGTACAATATTACGGCTGTTTCAATGGGCAACCCTCATGTTATTTTCTATGTGGATTATATTGAAGAAGCACCTCTTACAACGCTTGGTCCTATTGTTGAAAAAGATGAACGTTTTCCAGAGGGAGTAAATGTAGAATTTGTAGAAGTTGTGAACGAGAAGGAAGTTCATTTCCGCGTATGGGAAAGAGGATCAGGTATTACACAAGCGTGTGGTACTGGAGCATGTGCCGCTGTTGTGTCATCTGTTTTAAATGATAAAGTAGAGCGGGATGTCCCTGTTGTTGTTCATCTAGCTGGGGGCGACTTAACAATTGAGTGGAAAAGTGATGGAGACGTTTTTATGAAAGGTGAAGCGAAAACCGTTTGCAAAGGTGAGTACTATTATTAAGAGGTATCGTTTGTTCCACTATCGAAGGAATAGTATACTATAAAGAGAACACCTTTTATGTGTAAAAAGGAGGGCTAGAAATGAAAGACGTTGTAATCATTACCGAAGCAGCAAGTCATCAAATTAAAGATATGATGAAAGAGCATGGTGAAGAAGGCTCTTACTTGCGCGTTGGTGTAAAAGGCGGAGGCTGTAGCGGTTTGTCTTATGGAATGGGGTTTGAAGAAGCTCCAACAGAAGCAGATGAGCAGCTAGAGCAACATGGAATTAAAGTGATTGTCGCAAAAGAAGATGCAGCTATCTTAAACGGCACAACAATAGATTTCAAAGAGTCCATGCTTGGTGGAGGATTTACGATTGAAAATCCGAACGCTATTGCTTCATGTGGCTGTGGTTCTTCATTCCGTACGGCAACAAATACGGGATCACCTGAAGAATGCTAAAAAAGACGCTCATCTGAGCGTCTTTTTTATTGAGCAAAAGAGATGTACTATGTGCAGGTTGTACGCGCGCTTTTGGATCGATGTAAGCTTTAGCATTGCTTATAGCTGTTGGAGCTTCACCAAAACCTGAAGCAATAAGCTTAACTTTTCCTTCGTATGTGCAAACATCTCCTGCTGCTTAGATGATGCCTTCAATATTTGTTTCTTGTTTTGTATTTACAACAATAGAGTTCTTTTCAATTTCTAGCCCCCAGTCTTTAATTGGGCCAAGAGCTGAAATAAAACCATAGTTTATGATTAATGCATCAATATCAATAACTTCTTTTTCTTCATTTTTAGCATGTTGAAGAACAACTTGTTTAATATTTTCCTCACCAACAAGCTCTTCTGGAATGTATGGTGTTTTAATATCAACTTTAGAGTTTATTAATTTTTCTACACTATGCTCATGTGCACGGAACTTATCGCGACGGTGAACAAGTGTTACTTTTTCAGCAATCGGTTCAAGCATAAGAGCCCAGTCAACTGCAGAGTCTCCGCCGCCACAAATCATCACACGTTGTCCTGCAAACTTGTTTAAATCATCAATAAAGTAATGAAGGTTTTTAGATTCATACTGTTCAGCACCTTCGATTTGAAGCTTACGAGGTTGGAATGCACCATTTCCTGCTGTAATGATAATTGTTTTTGAAAAGTGAACTTCTTTATCTGTTGAAAAACACGCCATTAGCTTGTTTTTCAACAGATTGAACAGCTTGTTCGAGAGCAACAGATGGTGAGAATTGATTCATTTGTTCCTTTAAGTTGTTTACAAGCTCACCAGCACGAATTTTAGGAAATCCAGCTACACCATAGATGTATTTTTCTAGATATAATGCGGAAAGTTGACCACCAAGCTGTGGTAAGCTTTCAATGATTTTTACACTTGCTTGGCGCATACTGCCGTAAAAAGTTGTAAATAAACCTGTTGGTCCGCACCAATAACAGTAATATCAAAGACTTGTTGATCTTCTTTCAAGATGAGTTCCTCCTTCAAAAATGTGAAAATATGTAGAAACACATGTGAAAAAACACGTATTAAATTTATAAAATTAGTTAAACCTTTCCTTACCGTAGCATAAGGTAGAAAGAAGTTTAGCAAACACAATAACAATGAGAATGATTATCATTTAATGATTTATTATCATACTATACAAGGATTTTAGAAAAAACACAAATTTTTTGAGCCTAGGTAAATTGAAAATGCTTACAGAAGGAAACCCTATGCAACAGTAGTTCTATCCTAAGTGGGATAGCAAGAGATCCAATATAGAGTAGCCTAAAATGCTCTGTTCATACTAAAATGTCCTTGAAAAAGTTTAAGAAACATCATATCATGTTTTACAAACATTATTATCTAATTTTTGAAAATATTTAATGGTAGTTCATTCTTTTATAGTTAGGTTCGTGAATAAATTCACAACAATTATTTACCTTAACGTTTTGAAAGGGATAGGAATATATTCAAATGCTTACAATAAGGGAAAATACATCTGTGAAGCATAAATACATGAATAAAATTCTAACAAAAAGGTGGATGTGATTAAAATGAAGAAGCCTAAAGTTGTTGTTCTAGGTGCTGGGTATGGCGGCATTATGACGACGATTCACTTACAAAAACAGCTAGGCGTCAATGAAGCTGAAATCACTTTAATTAATAAAAATGACTATCATTATGAAACAACATGGCTACACGAAGTTTCAGCTGGGACGCTTCATCACGATCGTGCTCGTGTTAGCGTGACAGACTTAATTAATAAAAACAAAGTAACATTTATGAAAGATACGGTTACAGATATTAATATTGAACAAAAGAAGGTTATACTCAAAAACAATCAAGAAATAGAATATGACTATCTTGTAATTGCGCTTGGATATGAGTCTGAAACATTTGGTATTAAAGGATTAAAAGAACACGCCTTTTCTATTTCTAATATTAATACTGCTCGTCAAATCCGTGAGCATCTTGACTATACTTTTGCAACATACAATAACTTGGAAGAAAAACCAGAAGGTATGATGACTATCATTGTAGGAGGAGCAGGATTCACAGGCATTGAGTTTGTAGCAGAGATAGCAAATAGGGTGCCAAAGCTCTGTAAAGAGTTTGACATTCCTCGTGATACAGTTCGCATTATTTGCGTAGAAGCAGCTCCAACTGCTCTTCCAGGTTTTGATCCACAGCTTATCGAATATGCTGTAACACAGCTTGAGCGTAAAGGTGTTGAATTTAAGATTGGGACGATGATTAAAGAATGTACACCAGAGGGAATCATTGTTTCTAAAGATGATCAAACAGAAGAAATCAAATCGAAAACAGTTGTATGGGCAGCTGGTGTGCGTGGTAGCCATATTATTGAAAAAACAGGCATTGAAAATAATCGATGTCGTGTGAAAGTTGGTCCAGATTTGCGTGCTCCAGGAGCTGAGGGTGTATTTATTGTTGGGGATTGCTCACTTGTTATTAATGATGAAACAGACAAACCTTACCCACCAACAGCTCAAGTTGCTATGCAGCAAGGACCTGTTGCTGCGAAAAATATTACTACTCTCATCAAAGGCGGTACAGAACTTCAAACCTTTAAGCCAGACTTAAAAGGAACAGTATGCTCTTTAGGTCACGATGATGCTATTGGGGTTGTGTTTGGGCGTAAGTTATTTGGAACAAGTGCTTCAGCAATGAAAAAAGTTGTTGATAATAGAGCGCTATTCCTTGAAGGAGGGCCAGGACTCTTGCTTAAGAAAGGAAAATTTAACTTCTTTTAAGAGTCATGAGAAAGGCAGAGGAAAACCCCTTTGCTTTTCTCTAACACGAAAATTAATCTGAATTTTCGGAAAGGTGGTTTATAGATGATTTGCGATCATTGTAAAGGCCATGGTTTCTTAACTCTCCTTGTAGGCGGAACAGAACAATGTTTGTTTTGTGAAGGAGAAGGAATTGTAGAATTAATAGAGAAAAAGAAAAGTGAAGAAGAATAAAGAGCTTGCAATAAAAGGCAAGGGGGGATATGGAAATGGAAATGAGTGTTCCAATCTTAATAATTTCCATACTTTTATTTTTTGTACTCTTTTTTGGAATCGGTTTCCTGCTTAATATGATTTTAAGAATGTCATGGGTTATGGCTTTTATCTATCCAATTGTCTTTCTTCTTATTGTTGATAACCTTGAAATGACTCAGTATATCTTTCAGCCCCTTCATTCATTAACACATGTAGGAAATCAAGTGCTTTCACTTAAGCTAGCAGATATCGTTATTTTATCTTCTGGTTTTATAGGAGCTCTTTGTTCCGGAATTGCTATTCGAACACTTCGATCAAAAGGATATCGAATGTTTTAAAAACGTCAAAAACCTCTCTCGGTTTTTGACGTTTTTTATCTTGATTGCTGCGAATAATTCTCCTACAACATGGTAAAAACTATGTTGGTGGGAGGAATGATGAAAAAGATGGTAAAAAAACTATATATTAAACGATTCATCATGGGGCTACTTCTATGTGGAGCTCTTTTAACAACGTTTGAAAGTATAACAGGAAGGCAGGTCTCCTCTTTATCTTCAAGTGAACAAGTAAGTGCTAATTCTAAAGAAGAGAAAAAGAATCATGTAAGAGAAAGCAGGGTTGTGAATCAACTTAATCAACAAATTCCAACTGATGTTGATGAACAAACACTTGAAGGAAGCTTTGATTGGTCTAAATATAGAAAAGTCAAGGTTACGGCAACAGGATACACAGCAGGCTATGAATCAACAGGAAAAGAGCCAACACATCCGTCATATGGAATTACATATTCAGGTGTTAAAGTACAAAGAGATATGTTTTCTACAATTGCAGCAGATTTGACTGTCTTTCCAATCGGTACTATTTTGTTTATCCCTGGATATGGTTATGGGGTTGTGGCAGACAAAGGTGGAGCTATAAAAGGAGAAAAACTTGATTTATATTATGAAACAGTCGAAGACGTATATGCTTCATGGGGAAAGAAATTACTTGATGTTTATGTTGTAAAAGAAGGAAATGGAACATTAACAGAAAAACAGATGAAAGTATGGAATGAAGATCAAACAATGAAAGTATTCAGACAGCAATATATCGATGAAAAGTCGTAGCGTGAAGAAAGTTCTTCACGCTTTTTGATATCTTTATAAATTATAAATACCGTACATAATGATAGCGATAATAATTCCTGTTAAAGCCCCAAAGAAAACTTCAATTGGCTGATGACCTAACAATTCTTTTAACTTTTGCTGTTTTTCTTGCTGTTCTTTTTTAGGCCATTTCTTAGCTTCAGACATAAATGTGTTCCAATCTTCCACAAGTCGATTAATAGCAATAGCTTGTTCTCCTGCATGTCTGCGAACTCCTGTTGCATCAAACATAACGATTACAGCAAGTACAAAAGAGATAGCAAAAAAGGGAGAAGAAAATCCTTCGCTAATGCCGACAGCTGTTGCAAGGGATGTAACAGCTGCTGAATGTGAACTAGGCATGCCGCCTGTACTAAAAGCAAGGCGTACATCAAATTTCCTTGTTGCAAGAAACTCTAATGGAACTTTAACGGCTTGAGCGAAGAAGATAGCAACAAGAGCACTAATGAGCGGATAATTCAATAATAAATCCATAAGGGGCATTGCTCCTTTATTAAGAAGGTATGTGTGTATGTCGTCTTATTTTATGATATTTACTCGTATCTTAGTTATAAAATGTAGAGATTTCGTTCACTTCCTTATATATCCGTCCCTTTTTACTTTTAAACATACGTTTGTTTAAAGAAGTTCTTATTTTTCGTCATGCTTGCAATAGTGATATGATAAAAATAAAGTAAAAAGGAGATGGTAAGATATGTTTCACATTCAAAAGAGCGCAGATCTAACAGAAGTAACAGAAGCCCTCGTTGTGGGTGTCTTTAAACAAACAAAACCATTTGATGGCATTCTGGCTGACCTTGATGAACAGTTGGATATTCGTAACCTTATTAAAAGCGGAGATATTGAAGTGAGAAATAAGGCTATTACAAAGATTCCAACGCTAGGGAAAATAGATCCAAAAAGAATTTTCTTCGTCGGATTAGGAAGACCAAAAGAGATGACGGCTTCTTCTCTAAAAGAAGGATTTGGTGAACTTTTTCAACACATTCAAAAATGTGGTATATCAGAAGTATCAATTGCATTGTCTTCTTTTGAAACTGATGCAATAAATGAATATATGTGTGCTTATGCATTGAGCGAAGCACTCCCACTTTCAACATATAAATTTAATGATTATAAACGTCGATCGAATGAGCCTGCCAAACGTATTGAAAAAGTGACTCTTTTGACAGATGAAGATAACCAAGAGATAGAGAATATGGTTCGGACAGGATACATATATGGGAAGGCTACAAACTCAGCGCGCACGCTTGTGAATCTTCCTGGAAATATGCTTACAGCTACAGATCTTGCTCAATATGCAAGAGAACTTGGCGAAAAGTATGAATTTGAAGTGGAGATTCTTGAAAAAGAAGATATGGAAAAGCTCGGTATGGGAGCACTCCTTGCTGTTAACAAAGGATCTGTTGAGCCACCAAAAATGATTGTTTTAAAATACCAAGGAAAAAAAGAGTGGAAAGACGTTATTGGTCTTGTAGGGAAAGGAATTACGTATGATACAGGAGGTTATTCTCTCAAGCCTCGCCAAAGCATGGTTGGAATGAAGACAGATATGGGAGGCGCAGCGTCTGTACTTGGAGCAATGGAAGTTATTGGTGAGATCCGTCCAAACCAAAACGTAGTTGCTGTTATTCCTTCCACTGATAATATGGTAAGTGCGAGTGCGTTTAAGCCTGATGACGTGATTACAGCGATGAGTGGTAAAACAATTGAAGTATTGAATACAGATGCAGAAGGGCGCCTTGCTTTAGCAGATGGTATTACGTATGCTAAGCATCATGGAGCAGAATATTTAATTGATGTTGCTACACTCACTGGGGGAGTCATTGTTGCACTTGGAGAGGAAACAACAGGAGCAATGACAAACAATCAAAAGTGGTATGAAAAAGTAGCTGAAGCAAGTGTAGAAGCACAGGAAGATATGTGGCAGCTACCTATTTTTGAACGTGACAAGAAAAGAGTAAGAAACAGTGCAATAGCAGACTTGAATAACTCTCCTGGTCGTGAAGGTCATGCTATTATGGCGGGCGCCTTCATTGGAGAATTTGCTGAAGAAACACCTTGGGTTCATTTAGATATAGCAGGTACTTCTGTTACGAAGAAATCCGGATCACTTGGTCCGAGTGGTGCAACAGGAGTTATGGTGCGCACGCTTGCTGCTGCTGTAGAACGATTTGATAGTGAAACAAAATAAAGAGATTTGAAAGAGCCTTTTTACTTAAGGCTCTTTTTTAAAAAAATAAGCACTGTAGAATAATGGAATATATTAAATTTGTAGCATCCCATTGACAACTTTATCTTTCGTATTATAATTAAGAATGTCTTTAGTGTTTTAGTAATTTATCACGATAAAGGATTTTTGGAGGGTTTAATTATGAATGCAGTTGTTGCTGCAGTCCTCATTATGCTTATTTTAAGTGCATTACGAGTTAATGTAACAATTGCTCTTATTGTTGGTGCATTTGCAGGAGGCATCATTGGTGGATTGGGTGTAGAAGAAACGATAAATGTATTTTCATCAGGATTAGGTGACAACGCAACAGTTGCGTTGAGTTATGCAACACTTGGAGGATTTGCTCTTGCTTTAACAAAAACAGGTTTACCTGATGCAGTTGTAGATGGAACATTGAGAATTATCGGTAACTCGAATGATACGAAGAAGAAGGCATTCTCTAAAGTGCTAGTTGTCTTACTAATTCTAGTTATTTCTTGTTTTTCTCAAAATGTTATTCCTGTTCATATTGCTTTTATTCCAATTTTAATTCCAGCTCTTTTGAAAGTTTTCAATGAGCTTCATCTTGATCGTCGTCTTATCGCTTGTGTTATGACTTTTGGATTAATCACCCCTTATATGTTTATACCAGCAGGATTTGGTAAGATTTATCATGATATTCTTGCCAAAACAGTTACAGCTGGCGGACTAAAGGTAAACGTAGAAGACATTCCGGCTGCAATGGCAATTCCGGCTCTTGGTATGGTTGTTGGTTTGCTGATTGCTATCTTCTTTAGTTATCGAAAACCAAGAGAATATGACACTATTGAATATATAGAAACAAATGAAAAAGCTCAATATTCAAAACGTAGTTTAATTACAGCTGTTGTAGCTGTGTTAGCAGCACTTACTGTTCAGCTTTTAACACTGGATACAGAAGGAGCCATGATTTTTGGAGCTATTACGGGAATCATTATTTTACTTATAAGTGGGGCAATGAATTTTAAAGAAGCAGATGAGCTTCTTACAAATGGAATGCGCATGATGGCTTTTATTGGATTTGTTATCATTTCAGCAGCAGGTTTTGCCGCTGTAATGACAAAAACAGGAGATGTTGAATCTTTAGTTGCATATGCAGCAGATTTGATTGGCAATAACCAATCTCTTGGTGCACTTCTAATGCTAATTGTTGGTTTGTTGGTTACAATGGGAATCGGTTCTTCTTTTTCAACCCTTCCAATTATTGCAGCTATTTTTGTTCCTCTCTGTGTTCAGCTTGGTTTTAGTCCTATTGCCACTCTTGCTATTATTGGCACAGCTGGTGCTCTTGGTGATGCTGGTTCTCCAGCTTCAGATAGTACACTTGGACCAACATCGGGTCTAAACGTGGATGGACAGCATAATCACATTTGGGAAACTGTTATCCCAACATTTATTCATTATAATATTCCTCTAATTATATTTGGTTGGATTGCCGCAATGGTTTTATAAATGAAAACTAAGGTTAGAATAAGTATATAATAAAAAGCGACATCTCGATGTCGCTTTTTATTATGGAATTAACTATAGAAGGAGAGAAGATACATGTATTTCGGTAAGCCTAAAAAAACACACAATGCAAACATCCCTCCAGGACAGCAAGAAACAACCCGCTTTCCCGTTCTTCACCATGGCAATGTTCCCTACTATCGCGATTTAGAAGAGTGGACTTTAACGATTGATGGACTTGTCGATGAAAAGATGACGTATACGTATCAACAGCTTCTTGATATGCCTCAAACGCGCTTGCAAAACGATATACACTGTGTGACTGGCTGGTCTAAGTTGAACAATATGTGGGAAGGTATTACACCAAAGGATTTGTTGTCTTCTATTAAAGTCAATGATTCTGCAAAATTTGTAGTTTTACATGCTGAGGAAGAGTTCTCAACAAATTTGCCAATTCAAGACTTTCTGCATGAGAAAACTCTTCTAGCTCATTCTTATGAAGGGAAACCTCTTACACCTGAACATGGCTTTCCACTCCGAGCGGTTGTTTCACATCTTTATTTCTGGAAGAGTGCAAAATGGCTGCGGAGAATTGAATTTGTAGCAGAAGAGCAATTAGGTTTTTGGGAGAAAAATGGCTATCATCACTATGGAAATCCATGGAAAGAAGAGCGATATAGCTGGTCATAGTTCTCCCCATAAAAAAGAAAGTTGAAGCTGACAGCATTTTTTAGATAAGTCTACTAGTGTAACAATCAGGCCATCAGGATTAAAATGAAGGTTGAAATTAGAGTTTCTAATATACACTTGTAACAGTCTTCTAACTCGAACGATGTCTGACTTTTGAGCAGCCTGCATGATAGAGGAAGCTAGCTCATTTGAAGAGTGGATAGCTTCTGTCATGCTCTCAGCATCTTTTAGTAATCTTTTCATTGTTTGGGCAGAATTTTTAAATTGATTAGGACGTACAGTAGGCAGGCTCTGAAATCGATAAAGGGGGGCATATGGGTAAGGTTGATATGTGTAAGGGTAATAATACACTAAAATTCCTCCTTTTAAATGAAACTGTTCTCCAAACTACAATGTTCCAGACAGAAATTGTCACAAAAAAATGAACTCTTGTTAGTGTATGAAGGAAAAAAGTAATTTAGGCAAGAACATCATAAAAAGAGAAAAGTGTACAAATAATAAAAAAAGCTCCCTATCGTATAGATAGAGAGCTTGTCTAACTTAGTAAGCTAAGCTGAAAAGACCTTTAATGTGAGTTAAGTAACGAACGTTACTTGCTTCTTTCATTAGAGAAGCAGGAAGCCCTTTAAGTGGAGTAGAGTTTGCTCCAATCGTTGCTACTGCATCTTTGCGGCCTAAGCTTGCAAGTGTACCAGAGTTAACTGGAGAGAATGTTTCAAGATCTTTGTTTTCTAAGAAAGCATAAAGGTTGTAACCGATAAGTTCTCCCATTTGCCAAGCAATTTGAGCTGTTGGTGGGTATGGACGACCTTCTGGGCCGAATACAACCGCGCTGTCTCCAGCAACAAATACATCTTTGTGTGATGTTGATTGAAGGAAGTCGTTCACTGTTGCGCGACCACGGTTTACTTCAAGACCGCTTTCGCCAACAAGTGGATTACCTTGAACTCCGCCTGTCCAAACAAAAGTGTTAGCAACAACTTTTTGACCATCTTTAAGGTCAATAGTGTTACCTTCAACGTTTGTTACAGGAAGACCTGTTAAGAACTCAACGCCGCGAGCTTCTAAGCTAGAAGTTGCGCGTTCGATTAAGTGGTCTGGTAAAACAGGAAGGATTTTTGGACCTGCTTCAACAAGTTTAAGTTTTACTGCTTTAGGGTCAACACCGTATTTGCGAGTAAGTTTAGGCATGATGTCAGCTAATTCACCAACAAGTTCAACACCTGTTAAACCGCCACCGCCGATAAGGATTGTTGCATCAGCTTCATTTTTAGTTTTTGCATATTCTGCAATACGCTCTTCAACATGCTTGTAGATTTTATTAGCATCTGCAGCAGATTTTAGTACCATGCTGTTTTCTTCAAGTCCAGGGATACCAAAGTATGCTGTAACACTTCCTAAACCAACAACAAGAGCATCGTAAGTTAGGGTAGAACCGTCGCCTAGTTTGATTTCTTTATTGTCTACAGAGAAAGATTCAACTTCAGCGATTTTAAGATCGATATCAAGACCTTTAAAAAGCTTTGTTAAAGGCATAGCAACAGCTTGCTCAGATACGTTACCTGCTGCAAGTCTGTGTAGCTCTGTAATGATTTGGTGTGTAGGATATTTATTAATAACTGTTACTTCTGCTTCTGATTTACTAAAGTGTTTGCGAACATTTAAAGCTGCTAAAACTCCGCCATAACCAGCGCCTAGAATGACAATTTTTTTTGACATGTTAGTTCCTCCGTTTTTACTAATTGAGTATGAAAAATACTATTTGTTTTCGCGTTCAGCTGAAACTTGTAGATAAGCATTTACAAAACGGAATAGTTTTTGTGCTTGAGGGTCTTTCAGCATTTTCATTAAGCCAAAGATACCAATTACTTCTTTGCTTTCGTCTGCGCGATCTTTTGCCTCAATAGCAGTTGCTGCAAGGTTTTTAGCTGTGTGAACTACCGGCTCAGCAAGCTCTTGGATTGCTCCAACTGTGTCACTTTTTAGGACATCATCAGTTGCAACTGATTGTGCAAAGTCATAAGACTTAGATAAGATGCTAACAAGCTCAGTTAACTTTGGAAGCTCCTCAACTAGTGTTGTTAGAGATTCTTGAACCTCAGGTTTTAATAGCTGATCGAGTACATCAAGTTGTTCTTGGCTAGCAGAAAATCTTGATCGTTCTTGATCAGTTTTTGCTTGAGTGATTGTTTCTGACATATCCAATTCTCCTTTACTTTAAGCATTACGCTTGATTTTTAGACACCTACAAAAAAGTTTGTAAAATAGTGCACAAACTTTTTCACAAGCATGTAGAGGTAGAAAGTGTAAAAAAAATACAGATTCAAACCTATCAAAAATTTTGAGATACATATAATAATGAACTTAAAACAAAAATAAAACAATTAATAGTGCTTCTAAACTTTTTAAATAAATTAGCCAAGAAATTCATGCAAGAAATACAGACCTTCACATTCTTGAGAAGGTCTAATACGTATAGTATACATTATATAGTATAACTTATATATTATAAAGTATTATTATGGAATAAACTTTTACCAAAGGTGGGAATCCCTTTGTAAGAGGATAGAACAATCTTTAAAATTTAGTTAGCTCTTCTTCCTTATATTCTAGAATTCTTAAACAAACAAGCCGTTTTTCTCGTAAAGATAGAATTAAGGGCGTTTAACTATTATCATTTTACAAAAAAATGAATAGATTAACTAGTAAGAAAGCTAGAAAAGAACAAAAATTAAATTCTGAATATTTAGTTTCGTGTCAAAAAACTGACATATAAAAGCAGTTGAGATGGTATAATAAAAATATATTGTCTAAAGAAGAAAAATATTGAAGGGTGGGAGGAGTTATGGGAAAAGAAAGTCAGCATCTTTTTATTGATTTTGAGTTCACAATGCCTGAACAAAAAGGGCGCCCGAAAGGTTTTTTTCCGGAGATTATTGAAGTTGGCATTGTAGTAGCGAGAAATTACAAAGTTATTGACACATTTTCCTCTTATGTTCGCCCCCAGCATTTCCCCACATTAACTAACCGTTGTAAAACATTTTTAAGCATCGAACAGCAAAGCGTTGATAGTGGTATAACACTTCAAGAGCTTGCAGACCTATTCAAAAATTATTGTAAAAACTATGAGACTACTGTTGTCACATGGGGAAATATGGATATGAAAGTGTTGCGACAAAATTGTCAGAAAGCCCGCATTCCTTTCACATTTAAAGGTGAACAAGTTGATTTATCGATGGAATATAAGAAATTCTTTGGGGATCGTAATCAAACAGGTCTTTGGAAAGCAGTTGAAGCATACGGGAAAAAAGGAACAGGGACGCATCATCGTGCGTTGGATGATGCGATGACAACCTATAACATTTTCAAGCTTGTTGAAAAGGATAAAAGTTATTTATCAAGCCCTGCTAAAACAACCATTGGAGATCGAATTGACCTTTCCAAAGTATTAAATAAGTTTGCATAAAGGCCAAGTCATTCAAAAAGTGATTTGGCTTTACGTTTGAGGAAAGTAGTCCTTTTCTAGGTTTTTGAGATGAACAAGACATTGTTGAGCAAATGAACTCTCATCACCTTCATATTTCTCAATTTGAGCAGAGAGCGCTTTTGCAAGTGACTCTTTATAATCAGGTACACCTTCATCAAAGATATGAACCATTTTTTTTGGAACATTCGTTTGTTCACGGTAAGCAAGAGCTCTGCGTTCATGAAAGAGCGCAACATCCGTTTGATTTGGGTTATGAAGGTCTCCTTGAGTAGGGTGCTTTAAAACAGCTAAAACTCTCACAAGATAATGAGAAGGACGGATTTCAGTCACTTCTCCTACATACTTTCCTGTTTTATATAGGCCCGTCACAATAGAACCTACTTCAATCTTCTCTTCCATGCTATTTCCCCCTCTTAGATTTTCCTTATGTTTAGTATAAAGGAAAGGCTCACAAATTTCAGGTTAGAAATAGAAAAACTGAGGAGTGTGAAAAAGATGTTTGGCTTTGGTTTCTTTTTATATTTTCCTGAAGATAAGACGGAGTATATTCCTGCATTTATTACGCTTATCTTATTTTTTTTAGCCGCTATTTGGACAATGAGCTTTATAAAGAAAATTTCCAAAAAGCAAGAAAGACAAGCAAAAGAGCTTGAGGAAAAAATTAAAAATACAACGAAAATGTAGAAAAGCAGGCATTAGCCTGCTTTTCTATTTGCTTAGTGCTATTTTCAAACGTTTCAGACCTTCAAGTACTGTTTCTTTAGAACAACCAAGATTCATACGAACAAATCCTTCACCTTGCGTACCATATTTAGGTCCAGGCTCAAGTGCTAAATGACCTTTATGAAGAAGTCTTTCTTTTAATTCTTCATCTGAAAAACCTGTTCCACGGCAGTCAATCCAAGCAAGATATGTGCCTTCAGGATAAATTAGCTCAATATCTGGAATTTCTTTTTGAATGAATTCATGTACTGTATTAATGTTTTCTTTCAAATATGGAAGAAGCTCTTCAAGCCATTCCTCTCCATAATTATAGGCTGCTTGTAACGCAATGATCCCAAACGTATTAAGGCCACCTGCTCCTTGCCTACGCTGTGTTTCTTGGTATTTCAAGCGAAGACTTTTGTTTGGAATAACAATTGCTGAAGCTTGTAGTCCAGCTAAATTGAATGTTTTACTAGGAGCTACACAAGTGATAGTGAGGTTTGATGTTTCCTCTGACAAACTTGCAATAGGAATATGCTTGTTTGGCTGATATACAAGATCTGAATGAATCTCATCAGAAAGCAAAATCACATTATATTGCATACAAAGGTCTGCAACTTTTTGGAGCTCTTGTTTTGTCCACACACGGCCAGCTGGGTTATGAGGACTGCAAAGAATCATCATTTTAGCACCTTGTGCAAACTTTTCTTCTAAATCCGCAAAGTCCATTTTATATTGACCATTCTCTAAAATAACCGGGTTTTCAACAAGTTTACGATTATTTTGTTGAATCATATTAAAGAATGGAGTATAAACAGGGGGTTGGATGACAATTTGCTCTCCTTCATTTGTAAAGGCTTGTACTGCCATGCTGATTGCAAAAACAATGCCAGGACTATAAATAATAGAAGATGCGTCAACACTAAAACCATGTCGTTTATGTAACCATCTGCAGACAGATTTATATGTATCGGTTGTTGGAGATGTATATCCAAAGATACCGTGCTGAATTCGTTCTGATAAGACATCAAGAACTTTTTGAGGCGGTTTAAAATCCATATCCGCTACCCACATTGGTAAGACATCATCTGTTCCATAAACGGCTTTATTAAAATCCCATTTTACAGATTGAGTATTTTTGCGATTTAAAACTTGATCAAAAGAATTTGTCATTTAACATCACTCCTTGAACATGATAAAGTAAAAAAAGAGGTGAAAAAGTGTGAACGAAACACAGCAAACAAATATAAAGTTATATGAAATCTTGTATTACTGGGATCCGCTTGGATACGGTGAAGGATTTTATGAAACTGAAATTAGCGATGTTTTACAAGCATTACACGTACACGATAATGCTGAAGAACTTGCTCGTAAAATCCAAAGTATCTATGAATTCTCATCTGAAGAAGTAATTCCACTTTCACAATGTAAACAAAAAGCAAGCGAACTTCTTCTTGTTAAAGATCAAAGCAGCTGCTCCATTAACTAAGAAGGAGAGACTCTAATAGATGGAGTCTCTCTTCTTAAATAAATTGTAGCATATGTCTCCAAATTGCTTTAGGGTTTTCTTCTGGAACTAAGTGTCCTGTCTTATTAAGGGAAATAAATGTAGAATTTAAAATGTCTCCATGAAGTCTTTTGCCAACGCTAATTGGCACTACTTTATCTTCCTCTCCCCAAATTAAAAGCGTTGGAACATTGATTTTTTTTAAGGCTTCAGACGATAAATCCCCTTCACGATCTCTAATCATCTTGGCTAAAGCCATAAAGATGTGATCGGTTCGAAATGGTTTCATATATCCCTCAACCATTTCTTGATTCACAAGATCCAAGTTGTACACCACATTTTCTAAATTTCCTTGAATTCCTTTTCTTCCAAGCCAACGCTTAATCCAGAGATGAAAATAAGGCAAGTAAGAAGAAGCAACAAGCCCATAATGAGCTCTGCTTAAATAACCTGAGCTGCATAAAAGCACAAGGTTCGAAACATAGTTTGGCTTTTCTTTTGCGATATTTAATGCAATTTGTCCTCCCATTGAATGTCCCATCACAATTGCTTTATTAATTCCCCATAAGTCTAAAAGTCCTGTCACAAGATTTGCAAGGTTTTGATATGAATATTTAAAAGAGAGGGATTTCTCGCTTTGACCAAAAGGAGGGAGGTCAACTGCAATAACTGTGAAGTCTTCTTTTAAAATAGGAATTAAGCGTCTGAAGCTGAACGTAGAAGACAAAAACCCATGAATTAATAAGACTGTTGGTTTGTTTTTACGATAACCATGTACTTCGTAAAAAACTTTCACACCATTTATAAAATCAATATAATGTCCAGACGAAAAGGCAACGTTATGCATTTAGTTCAACTCCAACAATTTTTTTCATAGTTTTCCCGTTTTCTTTGTTCTTAAGCAAAGTTTTTAACTGGAAAGAGAGAGGAGATATCCTTCTCTTTAAAGGGTTGGGAATATGTGTAAAAAAAGAAGTTGAAAAAGAGGTAGGAGAACAAGAGTGGATTTGTTATAATCTTTGCTAGAACAAAAGTGTATAATGGTATACGACTTAATGTAAGTATCAGTACAGGGACATGAGGAGGATTTTCCGTGCAATTATCTGAAAAAGAATTGGAAATTTTAGAAATATTAGAACATGATAGCCGATTACCTCTTGATAGTATCGCTAAAATGGTGGACTTATCAGAGAAAGAAACAAAAGAAGTTGTCGAAAAGCTTGAAGGCAAAAAAGTAATTGTTCAATATTCAACAGATATTAACTGGCGCCGTGTAGACGGTCATGAAGGTGTAACAGCTATGATTGATGTCAAAGTTACGCCAAAGCGTGGTGTTGGATTTGATGAAATTGCAGAGCGAATTTATCGCTTCGAGGAAGTTAAAGCGGTTTATTTGATGTCAGGTACGTATGACTTATCTGTTACAATCGAAGGAAAGTCAATGTCTCAAATTGCAAATTTCGTGTCTGAGAAATTATCAACACTTGATTCAGTAGTTTCCACAACAACCCATTTTATTATGAAGAAATATAAACATGATGGCACAATTTATGAATATGATGACGACGACAAAAGAATTGTGGTGTCACCATAATGAAACGACATTTATCAAAAACTGTAGATGAACTTCAGCCATCAGGCATTCGCCGTTTTTTTGATCTTGCGAATGGGATGGAAGACGTGATTTCCCTTGGAGTTGGAGAACCGGATTTTGTTACTTCATGGTCTGTACGTGAGGCATCTATCTTATCTCTAGAGAAAGGGTACACGTCATACACGGCAAATGCAGGGTTATTGGAACTAAGAGAAGAAATTGCAAACTATATGGATCGTAAATTTGATCTTCAATATGAGGCAAACTCTAACATTATTGTCACAGTAGGAGCGAGTCAAGCGCTTGATATCGCAATGAGAGCCATCGTAAATCCTGGTGAAGAAGTGCTCATTATCGAACCAAGCTTTGTTGCTTATGGACCGTTAGTTGAGCTTGTTGGAGGCATTCCTAAATTTGTTCAAACAAATGGAGAAGAAGATTTTAAACTTCATGCTTCTAAAATAAAAGAACAGCTTACAGATAAAACAAAAGCCATCTTAATCTGTTCGCCAAACAACCCAACAGGCAGTGTTCTTTCAAAAGGTGAGCTTGAAGAAATTGCTGCTATTGCAAAAGAACACGATCTTATTGTGTTAGCAGACGAAATTTATGCTGAGTTAACGTATGATGAAGAGTATTGTTCAATCGCTTCATTAGAAGGGATGAAAGACCGTACAATTATTATCTCAGGTTTTTCAAAAGGATTTGCGATGACAGGATGGCGCCTTGGATTTTTATGCGCACACGAAGATTTGGCAGGGGCAATGCTTAAAGTTCATCAATATGCGATGATGTGTGCGCCAACAATGGCTCAATATGGAGCATTAGAAGCTTTGAAAACAGGTGAAGAAGATGTGCAGACAATGAAAAAAAGCTATCGTCGTCGCCGCAACTTCTTTGTCAAATCGTTAAATGAAATTGGATTATCATGTCACAAGCCAGGCGGAGCTTTTTATGCGTTTCCTTCTGTGAAAGCAACGGGTTTAACATCAAATGAATTCGCAGAAAGGTTGTTGTTAGAACAAAAGGTAGCGGTTGTACCTGGGTATGTGTTTGGAGAAAGTGGAGAAGGATATGTGCGTTGTTCTTATGCAGCTTCTCTTGATTCCTTGCAAGAAGCTCTAAGAAGAATGGAACGATTTATGAATCAGTTTACAAAAGTAAAAGAAAAGCAACAGGTATAACAAAAGGAACGTACAGAAGTACGTTCCTTTTTTATTATCCTTCTTCAATAAGAAGATCTTTTTCATAAAATAACGTGTTCATAATTGTTAAAAATTGATCATCGCTATATCCTTTTATCTTTTGTAACAGGCGCTTTGTTCTTTCGACCCCAATCTCATTAACAAGCTGTGTTAGCTCAGCATCTGGAAAAACAAGCTGGCGCACGGTAGGTCTGCTTGTGAGCTCTGCTGCTGGAATATCGAGAGCAGTAGAGATCTTTAAAATAGTTTGAGTATCAGGTAAACTTTGGCCTGATTCATATTTTTGAATTGTTGAAGTCCCTACACGGATTTTCAATGCTAGCTCTTCCTGTGACATTCCTTTTTGCTCACGCTGAAAACGAATATTTTGTCCAATTGTATTCATTTTTTAGCCTCCCTGTTTAAAGTTTTTACACAACCACCTCTTTTGACCTTCACTCTTCCCCCAACAGAAGTTTTTTATCTTTTCTTATATTTTAACACAGTTCAAGAAATTTTGATGATAATATTCTGAAAACTATGTGTCGATTTTGTATATTTCTTTATTTTTAGAAAGATATATAGCGAAGAAACACATTCCAATAGACAGTCTAAGGAAGACAGTGAAAAAAAGGAAATGGTAATAATTACGCATTATTTTATTTAACTTAAAGGATACAAAAAAGAAGCAACAGTCTAAACTAAGTATAAGTCAGGATTGTTTTGATTATGACAGATAAGTATGCTATAATTTAAAATTGCGTATAATCGAGAAAAAACTAACAAAAACTTAGGAGTGTTTACATGGCTGAAAAGTTTACAGTAGGTAGCGTTATTGATGGAAAAGTTACAGGAATTCAACCATACGGAGCTTTCGTTGCACTAGACGAAGAAACTCAAGGTTTAGTTCATATTTCAGAAGTTACTCACGGTTTCGTTAAAGATATTAATGAGCATCTTAAAGTAGGTCAAGAAGTACCTGTAAAAGTTATTTCTGTTGACGAAAAGTCTGGAAAGCTTGGTCTTTCTATTCGTGCTACTCAACCAGAACCAGAAGTAAAAGAAGAACCAAAGAAAAAGCGTCCTCAAGCAGCAGCGGCAGCGCAACCTGTAGAGAACGCAGCACCACAAGGTTTCAACACACTACGCGAAAAGCTTGAAGAGTGGGTTGAGCAATCTAACCGTCAAGATCTAATTAAGAAGTAAAGACGGTGAAAAGCAGCTGATAAGTCAGCTGCTTTTTTTATTGCTTTTTATACGTTAGAAGGAAGAAAAGAACGGGTAATGTTCCTCTTAGAAGAGGAACTAACGAAAAATGAGTTTCTTTTATTTACTTTTAGATATGGTTACTTCAGTATAGTTAATAGTAAGAATGTTTAGAAATTTTGAGGGGGATGAAAAATGAAGATAACAAGTGAAAAGGTAATTAACCAAACTGAAAAATTTGGTGCCAACAATTATCATCCATTACCGATTGTTATTTCAAAGGCAGAAGGGGTATGGGTAGAGGATCCAGAGGGAAATCGATATATGGATATGCTTAGTGCATACTCAGCTGTTAACCAAGGGCATCGCCATCCTAAAATTATTGAAGCATTAAAAAAACAGGCAGACCGTGTCACCCTTACATCAAGAGCTTTTCACAATGACCAGCTTGGTCCATGGTATGAGAGAATGTGTGCGGTTACAAATAAAGATATGATTTTACCTATGAACACAGGAGCAGAAGCAGTGGAAACAGCGGTGAAAGCCGTAAGACGCTGGGGCTACGAGAAAAAAGGAATTGAAGAAAATAAAGCGGAAATTATTGCATGCTACGATAATTTTCATGGACGTACAATGACAGCAGTTTCGCTTTCTTCGGAAGAAGAATACAAACGTGGCTTTGGTCCAATGCTTCCTGGCATAAAACTTGTTCCATACGGAGACTTAAAAGCACTGAAAGAAGCAATTACACCGAATACTGTTGCTTTTCTAATGGAGCCTATTCAAGGTGAAGCAGGCATTAACGTTCCTCCACAAGGCTTCTTGAAAGAAGCTGCTGCTCTTTGTAAGGAACAAAACGTTCTATTTGTGGCAGATGAGATTCAAGTAGGACTCGGAAGAACGGGAAAGATGTTTGCTTGTGATTGGGAAGATATAGAGCCAGACGTACTAATCTTAGGGAAAGCCCTAGGAGGGGGTGTTTTTCCTATTTCATGCGTTGCGGCAAACAAGGAAATTCTAGGTGTATTTAACCCAGGTTCACATGGATCAACGTTTGGAGGGAATCCCTTAGCATGCGCTGTTTCCCTAGCTTCTCTTGACGTGATTCAAGATGAAAATCTTGTGGAAAAGTCATTCGATTTAGGGAACTATTTCAAAGAACAGTTAGAAAAAATTCAGTCATCGATTGTTAAAGAAGTTCGGGGAAAGGGCCTATTTATTGGAGTAGAACTTCATGAAAAAGCGCGGCCATACTGTGAAAAACTAAAAGCAGAAGGATTGCTATGCAAGGAAACACACGATACTGTAATTCGTTTTGCTCCACCGCTTATCATTGAGCAAGAAGACTTAAATTGGGCTATTGACAAAATCAAAAAGATTCTTCAATGATAAGAAAAAGCAGGGGCTGTAATAGTCCCCTGCTTTTTTTATTGTTCATTCATTTTTGGCTCTGTACGCTCTACTTCTGCAGAAGGCTTAAACAGAAGTCCCAAGTTAATTAAGCCAGCAATGCCGACCAATCCATAGATAATACGAGAAAGAGCAGAAGTTTGGCCTCCAAAAATAGCCGCTACTAAATCAAACTGAAAGAACCCGATAAGTCCCCAGTTGATTGCTCCGATAATAGTAAGAACAAGTGCAGTTCGTTGAATACCACTCATAATTGACAACCTCCTTTTGTAATCTTTCCTTATTAGCTTGGTGTTTTAGGACGAAAATATTCTACGGTTTCTGTGGTAATGTTTGTGGGTAATGCCTATTTTATAGAACATGTTTTTTAGGATTTGTGACACTTTAAAGAAGGAGCACATTTCTTTACAAAGTAAAATGGATTTCTGCATAATAAGGAAGAAATCGAGGAGGGAATTTGTTTTGGATAATTTTACATTTTATAACCCAACTAAATTAATTTTTGGTAAAGGGCAAGTTGAGCAATTGCGTGAACTCGTTCCACAGTATGGAAAGAAAGTTCTTTTAGTCTATGGTGGCGGAAGCATTAAGCGTAACGGACTATATGATGAAGTAATGAACATTTTGAACGAAGTGGGAGCAACAGTTCATGAGCTAGCGGGCGTTGAGCCAAACCCTCGTTTGACAACGGTAAGAAAAGGTGTGGAAATTTGTAAGCAAGAAGGTATTGAGTTTGCACTAGCAGTTGGTGGTGGAAGCGTTATTGATTGCACAAAAGCTGTTGTAGCAGGCGCTAAGTACGATGGTGATGCTTGGGATTTAGTAACGAAAAAAGCATTTGCAACAGAAGCTCTTCCATTTGGTACAGTACTGACGTTAGCTGCAACAGGTTCTGAAATGAACGCTGGATCTGTTATTACGAATTGGGAAACAAATGAGAAATATGGTTGGGGTAGCCCAGCAACATTCCCACAATTTTCAATCCTAGATCCTGTTAATACATTTACAGTTCCAAAAGATCAAACCGTATATGGCATGATTGATATGATGAGTCATGTATTTGAACAATATTTCCATCCTGTCTCAAATACAAAGCTTCAAGACGGTATGTGTGAAGCAACGTTAAGAACAGTTATTGATACAGCGCCAAAACTTCTTGAAAACTTAGAAAGCTATGAGCACCGTGAAACCATTCTATATTCAGGTACGATTGCCTTAAATGGCATGCTTCAAATGGGACACCGTGGCGACTGGGCAACACATAATATCGAACATGCTGTTTCAGCTGTATATGATATTCCTCATGCAGGAGGGCTTGCTATTCTGTTCCCGAACTGGATGAAGCATACGCTTGATCAAAATGTGGAGCGCTTCAAACAGATTGCTACTCGCGTATTCCAAGTTGAAGAAGAGGGTAAATCTGATCGAGAAGTGGCTCTTGAAGGAATTGAGAAGCTACGTGAGTTCTGGACAAGCCTTGGTGCACCAACTCGTTTAGCTGATTATGATATCGATGATTCTAAACTAGAGCTTATGGCAGATAGAGCGATGGCAAATGGAGAATTTGGTAAATTTAAAGTACTAAACAAAGAAGATGTATTAGCTATTTTACGTGCTTCTTTATAATAAAAAAACGATCCACACATGTGGATCGTTTTTTTATTGTTCTTGTTTCTGTTTTTTATATTTTTCTTTAAGGTCATCCCTAACGCTCCCTTTCCAAAGAGCAACACCTTTATTGTAAGAGGCTCTCGTAATCAAATGGGAAGCGACAGGAGTTGTCATTAGTACAAAGATAATACCAAGGATTACTTTTGCGCTTATATATCCTTTTGTGAACCAGAAGTATGCTGCCGTTCCAATGAGTGTGAACATAATACCAAGTGTAGCACTCTTAGAAGCTGCATGAGCTCTTGTATAAGTATCAGGAAAGCGCAGCATTCCAATTGTTGTAATAAGGGAAAGAAGGCTTCCTAATAATACTAAAATGCCTACTATAAGTTTAGCTGTCTCGGTCATGATCAATAATCGCTCCTTTCTCAAGAAACTTAGCAAAAGCAACTGTTCCAATAAAGGCTAGTATCCCTATCAGGAGAATAATATCTAAAAATGCATCTGTATCAACTATAATACATGTGATTCCGGTAATAGCCATAAGGTTAATACCAATTGCATCAAGAGCCATAACGCGGTCTGAGATACCAGGCCCTTTCACAACCCTATAAAGAAGTCCTATCGTTGCTAGCGATAAAATGATTAAAGCTATTGTAGTGAGAATATCAAGGGTCATCGACTCACCTCCATAATAGCTTTTTCAAATGAATTCTTAATATCATCGATTGCTTCGTGCACATCATCGATATGCATTGCATGAATATATAAAACTGAATTATCATCTGAAATATCAACAACAAGTGTTCCAGGGGTAAGTGTGATCATATTAGCAAGGAGCATAATTTCCCAATCTTTTTCTACTTCAAGTGGAAGAGCAAAGATTCCTGGTTGGATTTTTAAGGTTGGGCGAATGACTTCTTTTAACACACTATAGTTTGCTTTGAGTAATTCAACTAAGAATAATAAAAGCAAATAAACGATAGCAACAAGTTTTTGAATATAAAAACGGTTAGGGAAAAAACGTCTTAAACAGAATAAGATAATGATTCCAACGAGATAGCCTTTAGAAAATGCGAGACCGCTCCAAGCATTTTGAAAGAACATCCATAATAAAGCAATTATTACGTTTAAAAGGATTTGAAACGACATATTTCACCTACTCCTTTAAAACCGCGTCAATATAAATAGACGGGTCCATTAGCGTTTTTGCAGCCTCAAAAATATAAGGAGAAACAAATTCAGCTCCTACACCTAATCCAACAGAAAGAGCTAGTAGAATGACAATAGGTAGTAACATTCCCTTTGTTGTTCCTTTCTCTTCTTTATCTGTTAACTTTGGCTCACGCCAGAAAGCATGAATGAAGATTTTGATGACAGAATATAGAACAACTAAACTTGAGATTAAAAGGATACCCATAAACAGATAGCTATGTGACTGTGCAGCACCTTCTACTAATAAGAACTTTCCAATGAAGCCACTCAAAGGAGGGATTCCAGCAAGAGAAATTACAGCTACAAAGAACATCCATCCGAGGAAAGGGTGACGTTTAATTAGACCACCCATTTTTTTGGCTGAAGCTGTTCCTGTAATAGTAATCATTGCTCCTGCTAATAGAAATAGAGCTGCTTTAATGATCATGTCATGAATTAAATAGTAAAGTGCTCCTGCAATTCCAGTTTCTGTTGTTAAGGTAACTCCATATACAATAACACCAACTGCAATGATAATGTTATAAATAATAATTTTTTCAACATCCCAATAGGCAATAGCTCCAATACATCCTGCTACAATCGTTAGAAGCGATACATAACCAATAATGGTGTGTGTAAATGCTTGGTCATGATAGAAAATAAGTGTAAACACTCGGAATATAGCATAAACACCAACTTTAGTTAACAGTGCACCAAATAAAGCTGTTACAACAGGTGGAGGTGCTTTGTATGAACCAGGAAGCCAAAAATATAGTGGAAATAGAGCTCCTTTTATGGCAAAGACCACAAACAAGAGAAGAGCAATAGCTGTTATGATACCAGGCTGTCCTACTTCTGCAACTTTCACTGATAAATCAGCCATATTTAATGTTCCTGTTACAGAGTATAAGAACCCAACTGCGATAACAAAAAGGGCTGAAGAAACAATATTTACAAGAATATATTTAAGAGACTCTCGAAGTTGAAGCTTTGTGCCTCCTAATGAGATCAAAACATAGGAAGACATTAACATAACTTCGAAGAATACAAATAAGTTAAAGATATCTCCAGTTAAAAATGCCCCTGTGACACCTACAATCATAAATTGAACAAAAGAGTAAAAGTAAAATCTTTCTCGTTCAAGTCCAATAGAACGAAAAGAAAATAAAATACAGCACAAGCTGACAATACTTGTTGTAAGGACAAGTAGTGCTGAAAACATATCAGCTACAAGTACAATTCCAAAAGGAGGTTTCCATCCTCCAAGCTCATGAGTTAAAATTCCATACGTTTTAACTAAATGTACAAGAAGTACAGAGAAACCAGTAGCCACAAGAGAAGAAACTATGCTAATTGTACGAGAAACAGTAACATTTCGGCTAAAAAACATAAGAATAATCCCTGTAATTAAAGGAATTAGTAGTGGCCAAATTACATAATTACTCATCGTCCTCACACCCCTTTAAATCATTCATATCGTCTGTCTTTAATTCCTGATATGAGCGGTATGCAAGAACTAAGAAAAGAGCAGTAACCCCAAAAGAAATAACAATAGCCGTTAAAATCAAAGCTTGTGGCAATGGATCTGTGTAAGAAGAAGCATTTTCGCCTAACAGAGGAACTGTTCCTTGTTTTAGTCCGCCCATTGTAAGAATCATTAAATGAGCTCCGTGACTCAAAAGGACAGTTCCGATAATAACCCGTAGTAAGCTACGAGATAAAATTAAATACGTTGCACACATAAAGAGTATGCCTGATACAATTGACATTAATATTTCCATTATTCGCTCTCTCCAATCGTTTGAATAATGGTCATGGTAATTCCCACAACAACAAGATAAACCCCCAAGTCAAATAGAGTTGCTGTTGCTAAAGCCGTATGTTCTCCAAAGAATGGAAGGTCAAAATACCCATACGTATGAGTAAGAAAAGGTACATCAAAGAAGAATCCACCTACTCCAGTAGCAACGGCTATTAAAAGCCCTGTAGCAATCACCTTTTTGAAATCAAAAGGGATAATTGACTGAATAGTTTTCAAATCATAAGCAAGTAATAACAATAACAAACCACCACTAGCCATCAATCCACCGATAAATCCTCCACCAGGAGTGTAGTGACCAGTGAAAAACAGATAAATGGAGAAAGTGATGATAATGAACGACACAACGTTCGTAGCCGTTTTTAAAATTAAATCATTTACCTTCATGTTCACGTTCACTCCTTTTGGTTAGACGTAATTTAACAATCGCAAAGATTCCAAAAGCAGCGATACCAAGTACTGTAATTTCAAACAATGTATCAAATCCACGAAAGTCTACAAGGATAACATTCACAATATTCTTCCCACCTGCTTCTTTATAGCTTTCCTCCACAAAATACTTAGAAATAGAAGGGAATAGTTTCTCGCTATGAGAGGCGATACCAAACATTGTGACAACAAATCCTACTCCAATTGAAACAAGTAAGTTTAGTAATCGAAATCTGAGTCGTTTTTGTTTCTTTGTGATTTCTGGTAAATGGAAAAAACAAAGTAAAAATAAAGCAACAGAGATTGTTTCTACAACAAGCTGTGTAAGCGCTAAATCAGGTGCCCGAAAGATAACAAAGAATAGTGAAATGGTATATCCAACGACACCAGCTGCAATGATGGCAACCATACGTGTTCTAGCAAGAACAGTGATGACAGCTCCTCCGACAGCCAGAAGACTTAGGATTATTTCATAAACTCCAATTGGGGCAACATTTGTTACGTCAAGATGAAATGCATTTGTCACAAAGAGAGAGCTTAATGAAATAATAGATAGAAATACAAAAATGTAAACAAGATAATCTCGAATATGGCCAGACATAAATGATTTCATAATCCATGCTGAACCACGTTCTGTTCCAATCAACCCTTGATCATAAAAATGGTTAAGGGCGAGTTTTTGAGGAAAACGTTCATAAATAAAGGACCATTTTCGAACAGTAAGGAAAAGAATCGTTCCTATTACAATGATTCCAATCGTCATAAACAATTCAGGTGTAAACCCATGCCAATGTTTGATTTCCACATCGAATTCTCGACTACTTTGAGCAATCGTTGGAAGTATTGATTTCATAGCCGGTATGATAAGGGTGGAAGATAGAATGTTTGGGAAAAAACCAAATATAACAGCTAAGGAAGCTAAGATAACTGGTGATATAAGCATTCCAACTGGCGCTTCATGCGGTTTTTTCTCAAGCTTCTCAAGTTGAAGTTTCCCTGTAAACGTTCTAAAGAATAAAATCATGCTGTATACAAAGGTGAACACACTAGCTACCCATGCAATAACAGGAAGAAGAATCCCCCATGTTTCGATATGGTAAATATCCATCTTTAGAACATTAATCATCCCAGTTAGAAACATTTCTTTACTCAAAAATCCGTTAAATGGAGGAATACCAGCCATTGAGAATGACCCAATTAAAGCAATTGTAAAAGTAACAGGCATAATCCCCATTAAACCACCAAGTTTTCGAATATCACGTGTTCCTGTTTCATGGTCCACAATTCCGGCTACCATAAACAAGCTTCCTTTGAAAGTAGCGTGGTTAATGAGATGGAAAATAGCAGCAGTAACAGCGACGATAAAAATATTGTTTTCTAAGTAGTCGTAATGTAAAGACGCACTTCCAACCCCAAGTAATGACATAATCATTCCAAGTTGACTAACTGTTGAAAAAGCTAAAATTCCTTTTAAGTCCGTTTGTTTTACAGCAGAAAAGGAGCCCCAAAACAAGGTGAAGATTCCAAATGTTGAAATCAAAATAAACCATGCAGCATGGTCACTGAAGACAGGACTTAAACGAGCTACAAGATAGATTCCTGCTTTCACCATTGTAGCTGAGTGCAAGTAAGCACTAACAGGAGTTGGAGCTTCCATAGCATCTGGTAACCAAATATGGAACGGAAACTGAGCTGATTTTGTGAATGCCCCGAAGAGAACAAGGATAAGAGCAGGTAAAAGCAAAGCTTCTCCTTTTAGGAGATCAAGGTTAGCTATAATTTCACGGATACTAAATGTGCCCGTCATCATGTACAAGAGAATAATTCCGCCTAAAAGAGCTAACCCTCCCAAAACAGTAATAAGCATTGATTTTTGTGCTCCATACTGGGACTTCTCTCTTTTATACCAATATCCGATAAGTAAAAAAGAGGAAAGACTTGTGGTCTCCCAGAATGTATAAAGAACAATTAAGTTATCAGAAAGCACGACTCCAAGCATGGCTCCCATAAAGAGGAGAAGATATACATAGAAATTATGTAATGCCTCTTTATCTTTTGATAGATAATAAATAGAGTAAAGAGTAACTAAAGACCCGATTCCTGTAATAAGCAAAGCAAACAAAAGACCAAGCCCATCAACATGCAGAGTGAAGTTGATATCTAAGCTTGGAATCCATTCAAATGTACGAACAACTTCTTCGCCACTGCTCGTAAGTTTAATGAATTGAAGAAAATATAGAAATAAGGCAAGAGGTAAAATAAGGACAAACCATCCTGTATGAACCTTTCGCACATATCTATATAGAAAGGGTACAAGTATCGCAAATAAGAAAGGCGATAGTACGAGTAAGTGTAGCAATGACAAATGATAAACCTCCTTCAAATATACTAATTTTAGACGGATACTTTATTCTAGAACCGATTATATAATAATTCGAGATGCCTTGCATCCCAACGACTCTTCTATGTTGCTCAACTATTTCTGTGCTATTAAATAAATAGAAAGTCGGAAAAATTACAGTAAAAAAATTATATATTTTTTTATTTTTAAGGTCTTTTTTGGGGTATAGAATGCTTTTTTAGTCTTCACTTTTTTTCTTAAAGAATTCCATTACATTGAATAGAAATAAAAAAATCATCTCATCCTAACTATGAGGTGATGTTTATTATGTATAAGAAACAAATCATTGTAAGTTCCACTATTTTTATCACGATGTTCACAAGTGCTTTCTTGTTTAATGCCGCTACAAAGAAAGAATACTTAGATCAGGAAACAGTAGAAAAATTAGTTGAGCAGTATGGAGAGACAATGAATAAGCACCCGTTACGCCCATTCGATTCAAGAGAATACGTGCGGTTGAATAAAGCAATGGAAGAGTTTGAGTTAAGTATAGAGTGAGTCACTTCTATTAAGTGATTTTCCTCCTTTAGGCCTACTCAAACCTTTCTATGCAGGATTTATACAATAATTTTGAAAAGAAAGTACTAATATGGAGAAACATTGCTTGAATTCCATGAGCGGTTTCGATAAAGTGAGAGAAAGAGAATAAAATTTATGGAGGAACATATTTATGACACATGTTCGTTTTGATTACTCAAATGCACTTACTTTTTTCAAAGAGCATGAAATTACATACTTAAGTGATGCTGTAAAAGCAGCACATCATGCTATCCATGATAAAACAGGAGCAGGAAGCGATTTTTTAGGGTGGGTAAATCTTCCGAAAGAATATGATAAGGAAGAATTTGCTCGCATTGAGAAAAGTGCTGAAAAAATTAAAAGTGATTCAGATGTTTTATTAGTAATTGGAATTGGTGGTTCATATTTAGGTGCAAGAGCAGCAATTGAAATGCTTCAACACTCTTTCTATAACGCATTACCGAAAGAAAAACGTCAAACACCACAAGTGATTTTCGTTGGAAACAACATTAGCTCTACATATATGAAAGACGTAATGGACCTTCTTGATGGAAGAGACTTCTCAATCAATGTCATTTCTAAGTCTGGAACAACAACAGAACCTGCGATTGCGTTCCGTATTTTCCGTAAGCTTCTTGAAGAGAAATATGGAAAAGAAGAAGCACGTGGGCGTATTTATGCAACAACAGACAAAGCACGTGGAGCATTAAAAACACTTTCTGATGAAGAGAAATATGAAACCTTTGTAATTCCTGATGATGTAGGTGGCCGCTACTCTGTTTTAACGGCAGTTGGTCTTCTTCCGATTGCTGTAAGTGGTGCGAACATTTCTGACATGATGAAAGGTGCAGAGGCTGCAAGCGAAGACTTTGCAAAGCCTAACCTAGAAGAAAATGCAGCATACCAATACGCAGCAGTTCGTAACCTTCTTTACAACAAAGGTAAAACAATTGAAATGTTAATTAACTATGAGCCAGCTCTTCAATACTTTGCAGAGTGGTGGAAACAACTGTTTGGAGAAAGTGAAGGAAAAGACCAAAAAGGAATTTATCCATCTTCAGCAAACTTCTCAACAGACCTGCATTCTTTAGGACAATATGTTCAAGAAGGTCGTCGTGATATTTTTGAAACCGTAATTCGTGTTGAAAATCCTCGTCACGAGTTAACAATTGAAGAAGATGCGGCTGATTTAGATGGCTTAAACTATCTGGCTGGTGAAACAGTTGATTTTGTTAATAACAAAGCGCTTGAAGGAACAATGCTTGCTCATACAGACGGAGGAGTTCCGAACTTACTTGTAACAGCACCAGCTCTTGATGCTTATACATTCGGTTATCTTGCTTACTTCTTTGAAAAAGCTTGCGCAGTGAGTGGCTACCTTTTAGGTGTTAACCCATTTGATCAACCAGGTGTAGAAGCATACAAAGTAAATATGTTTGCACTTCTTGGAAAACCAGGATTTGAAGAAAAGAAAGCAGAGCTTGAAAAACGTTTAAAATAATAAATGAAAAAACAGTCATAGCCTAAGGCTATGACTGTTTTTTTTGTAACTATATAAAAGGATAAAAAGCGTAATATTGGAGACGTTAACATAGAAAAGGGGTGCTTATTATGATTGAATTACAGTCAAACCTTGAGGGAAGAGTATTTAAGCTACATGAGTTAGAAGAAACTTTAGGCTCTTTAGGATATATAATTGGGGGAGGATGGGAGTATGATCAAGGGTCATTTGACTATAAGATAGATGATAAAGTAGGGTATCAGTTTCTTCGTCTCCCATTTCAAGCTATAGATGGTCAGCTTGATGCCCCTGGAGCAACAGTACGTTTTATGACACCTTTTTTGCTTTCTCATAAATATCAAATTGGTTTAGATGATCATGTTCATGTTGGCAATACGAAGAGCTCATTTGATCAATTTCAAGAGCCGCAAGATCCTGACGCTTCTTTTCCAAAAGAATACATCCCACTAGGTCAGGAACTCCTCAGAGAAGCAGAGCAGCGCCTTCTATATTGAATTTGAAAAGGCTTTGTTAGCTCACTTTCTAACAAAGCCTTCTTTTGAAAAAAGCTGCTCGTACATATGCTGACTAATCATTTTATTTGTTTCGACTATTTTACCTGCTCCAGCATGTTCAGCACTTTTGACATGTAAAGAAGAAAGAATTTCTGCTGTGATAGGAATATGACGATCTTGTCCCTTAACAGCTAAGATAGTCAAAATAGCCTGCATATCTGCCTCGTTTTCAGCTTTATGTTGATTAGCTGTAATCATCACTTCCCGAGCTTCAGCAATATTTGCTTTTATAAGTGTACTCTCATGTGTCGGATTTCCTTTTACAAAATGAACGTATGCAGAAAGCATAGGACGTTCTTCTAGTGTTTCATCAATTAAAACAATATGTTTAGCAAGATGCGATTGGGCAAAAAGCTCTAGAAGCTGTTTTGTACGCTCATTCCATCCAACAATAACAATATGGTCGCTTCCTCTATAAGGGAGACTTCCATCAACATAAGCATTCTCTCTAGAAACTGCCATTCTAGCAATCGTTACAAAATAATTCGTGATAAACCCTGTTCCAATTAAAATAAGTAACATAGCTAAAATACGTCCAACTACTGTATGAGGAACATAGTCTCCGAACCCAATTGTAGATATCGTAACAATTGACCACCATATTCCATCAAAAACGGTTGGAAAGGTTTCTTCTTCAAGAAAATGAATAAGTCCGCCAAAAATAACGCAAAGCAGTAGAATGATAACAATAAGTCGATATAAAACAGAGCGACGGAAAAAGCGAAATAGAAAGCTGTCAAACATGTGCAATTTCCTCCTTTAAAACATAGTGTTCCCATTTCTAAAGAAGGTATGAAAAAAGCGCCCCTATAATTATAGGCACGCTTTTCTAACTTATACTGTTTGTTTTTTGGCTTCTTTTGGTCTTTCTTCCCAACCTTCAAGCTCTCCAATATTGTGAAGAGAATCTTTGTAAAAAACGGGATCTTTTCCTTGTTTACGTTGATCTGTATAATCTTTAAGAGCTCTAAACGCTGTTTTTGCTAAGAACGCAATAGCAATTAAGTTTGTGAACGCCATAAGACCCATGAACAAATCAGCTAAATTCCAAACTAAATCTACTTTTGCAACAGCTCCAAATAAGATCATTGCAAGAACAAGAATACGGTAAACGAAAATGATGATTTTATTTGTTTTAATGAATTCAACGTTTGTTTCCCCATAATAATAGTTACCAATAAGCGTACTGAATGCAAAAAGGAAAATCATAATAGCTAGAACAGATGAAGCCCATCCACCGATATGTTCTCCTAATGCTACTTGCGTAATTTGAACACCATCTAGTCCAGGCGTTTTATATGCATCTGTTAAAAGTACGATGAACGCCGTACTTGAACAAATAATCAATGTGTCAATGAGAACAGCTAAAGCTTGAATAAGACCTTGTTTAGCAGGGTGGGTAACATCCGCTGTAGCCGCTGCGTTTGGCGCACTACCCATACCAGCTTCATTGGAGAATAAACCACGTTTAACACCTTGAAGTAAAACGGCTCCAAGCGTTCCTCCTGCAAATTGTTCAAATCCAAAAGCATGTTTCACAATTGAAGCAATAAGAGATGGCATTTCATTAATATTCACTAAAACAATTCCAAATGCAATTAGAATATAAAGACCTGCCATGAAAACTACGATATATTCTGACATTTTGGCAATACGTTGAATACCACCAAAGATAATGATACCAAAAGCAACCAGAACGATAATTCCGACTACAAGTCGGTTAGTATTAAAAGATTGTTCAAATGCAAGTGTAATTGTGTTTGCTTGTACAGCAACGAACACGAAAGCAAATGAAATAGTAATTAGAACAGCGAATAAAACACCAAGCCAGCGTTGTTTTAACCCTTTTTCCATATAGTAAGCAGGTCCACCACGGAACGTTCCTTTATCTGGAACTTTGTAAATTTGAGCTAATGTACTTTCAACGAAACCTGAGGCAGAACCAACAAGTGCTACAATCCACATCCAAAAGATTGCACCCGGTCCTCCGATTGAAATAGCAAGAGCAATTCCGGCAATGTTTCCTGTTCCAACACGAGCAGCCATACTAATACAAAAAGCTTGGAATGCTGAAATGCTGCCTTTTTCTTTTGAAGCAGGTTTCTCTGTCAGTAATCTAAACATTTCTTTTAGTAAACGAAACTGCAGAAATCTTGAACGAAGCGTAAAATATAGTCCTAATACAAGTAGTAAAGCAATAAGAACGTATGTCCAAAACACATCATTTATCCTAAGAACTACATCATTTAATAAATCCATTAATAATTCCCCCTTATGAAACAAATGTGATTTACAACTTTAGATGTATGTGAACTTTTCTAACATAAATAATATTATATAGGGGAAGGGAAACAGAAAGCAATACTATTCTTCACTGTATTGAATAATAGTAAGATTTTGAAGATTTTAAATCTTATTACGTCTTACTTCTCTTAAATTTATAGTAGATCTGTTTCTTCCTTATATGGAGGAAAAAGAAATGAATTATTCTTGTGTATGTTAATACATCACTAACCTATCGTTCGAAAAAGTGTTAGGGAAGATAACGAAATTAGAAAAGAATGTTAGAAGATATAACAAAATTATCCCTTTAAACATGAAGTATATAATATTTTTTAATAACAGAAAGAGATGAGACAAAAAAATATAATAAATAATGAAAAAATTATAACAATTCAAAAGGTAATGTGTTATAATTTCAGATAAATGACTTAGTCGATAAAAATAGTCGGAATTGAAGGTTGACAAACTAGCTAATTGTGCTAAAATTTCTTCAACATCCTCATTTTTTAGCATAATATAAAGGGATATTTGCTAAACACGCTCTTCTTTTTATAAAGAAAGTAGAATTTTTATTGGGATTAATCTGACTTAAACCATCGGAAATATAGTTTTTAATTATTAGGAAGAAAAGAGGAGGAGTCAATATGGGGAATAGTTCTAATCATAAAGAAGCTTTGCAAAAGACAGAAGAACTTCTTCAAACAATACAATATGGCTCTGTTACTCTTGTTATCCAAGGTGGAAAAGTTGTTGGTATTGATAAAGTCGAAAAAATTCGTTTGAAATAATAGGACGCTTAGAACGTTCTATCTTCTTTTAAGTTTAAAACCGTGTTTATCTATCGGATTAAATGTTTATATGGAAGGTGAGAATATGGCAAAGCTAACACACGAAACGTGGACAGATGAGGTTCCTACATTTGCACATGATGATGAAACAAAAGGAGCTCTTGCTACTCTAAAATGGGCTTATGATTATTACGGAGATTCAATTGTGTATGCCTGTAGTTTCGGGATCGAAGGGATAGTGCTCATCGATCTCATCGCAAAGGTAAATCCAAAAGCACGCATTGTATTTTTAGATACAGGCGTACATTTCCAAGAGACTTACGATGTGATTGATAAAATCCAAGAGCGTTTTCCCGATCTTAATATTGAGATGAAAAAACCATCTCTTAATCTTGAACAACAAGCAGAGCAGTATGGAGACAAACTTTGGGAACGTGAGCCAAATCAATGCTGCTATATTCGAAAAATTTTACCGCTTGAACAAACATTAAGTGAAGTTGATGCCTGGATTTCAGGATTAAGAAGAGATCAATCTGAAACAAGAAAAAATACAAATTTCATTAATAAAGATAACCGTTTTAACAAAATTAAAGTATGCCCGCTTATTCACTGGACTTGGAAAGAGATTTGGCGCTATGTATACAAACATGATCTTCCATACAATGAGCTTCATGATAAAGGATATCCAAGTATTGGGTGTGCGCCATGTACAGCTCCAGCATATAACATGGATGATTTACGATCTGGCCGCTGGACAGGAAATCAAAAAGTAGAATGTGGGCTGCACGAGTCTTAATAAAAGGTAGTTGATTGACCATGTTTACAACGATAGCCATTATTATCGCACTCTTTTTTGCCATGAATATTGGGGCAAGTGGTGCTGCTGCAACAATGGGGGTTGCATATGGTTCCGGAGCTATAAAAACGAAAAGAACAGCTCTTCTTATATGTAGCCTCTTTATTTTACTTGGTTCATATTTTGGAACGGAAGTTGTAAAAACAATAGGTAGTGGCATTATTCCAGAAGGTATTGCGAGTGTCAAAATCGCAGTCATTATTTTATTAGCAGCAACAAGTACTCTGTTCTTTGCAAATCTGATGGGTATCCCACTTTCAACAAGTGAAGTGACAGTTGGAGCAGTAGTAGGGGTAGGGGTTGCTTATCAAGCTCTGTATATAAGCTCTATTTTGGAAATTGTCTTCTTTTGGGTTTTTGTTCCAGTCTTTTCTTTCTTTATTACGTACATAATTCGCAAGTGGATTATGACTCAAAAAAGAAGAGAAAAGTTTGGAGAAAAGCAGGGGAGAGAGAAATATTTAGTTGTCTTTCTTCTTGTTGCAGGGTGCTTTGAAGCTTTCTCAGCGGGAATGAACAATGTTGCAAATGCCGTTGGGCCCCTTGTTGGTGCTGGTGTTATCAGTCCTTCTTTCGGTGTAATTGTTGGAGGAGTTTTTATTGCCCTTGGAGCTCTTTTGTTAGGTGGAAGAGTGCTTGAAACAAACGGTAAGAAAATAACGGCTCTTTCTAAAGGAGAAGGAATTATGATTTCTCTAACAGGAGGAGGTCTTGTTTTTGTAGCCTCTCTATTTGGATTGCCTATCCCTCTCACGCAAGTGACAACCTCTTCTATCATTGGGGTAGGAACTGCAAAACAGGGAGCAGGAATCTGGCAGAAAAGTATTGTGTTTCAAATGGTTAAAGTTTGGGTCGTGTCACCTATCTTTTCCTTAATGATTTCTTACGGCCTAGTCAAGCTCACAATTCAAGATGATTGGTACTCATTTTTTGTTATCATCATCTGCTGCTTAGCTACGCTTGGCACCGTAAGTCTTGCGCAAAATTCAAGCAAAAAAAAACTAAAAGTAACGTCAGCAGAACGAACAACTCTTTGAATTAAGAGATTGAATATACAATAATACTTGGGAGGTTTTTGTGATGACAGCAAGTCAGCCACATGGAGGTACACTAATTAATCGTTTTAATCCAGACTATAAATATGATGGGATTTCTAAAAGCATTGAGCTAGATCCAATGGCTCTAAGTGATTTAGAGTTAATTGCAATCGGAGGATACAGCCCTTTACAAGGCTTCTTAGGAAAAGAAGATTATGAGAGTGTTGTCCACAATATGAAATTAGCTGATGGCACAGTGTGGAGTATTCCAGTTACATTACCTGTTGAAGAAAAGGTAGCCGAAACGCTTCAAGCTGGTGAAGATGTTAAGTTGACTAAAGACGGAATTGCCTATGGTGTACTTCATTTTGAAGAAGCTTATAAGCCGAATAAAGAAGTTGAAGCTGAAAAAGTTTATCGTACGACTGAAGCAGCTCACCCAGGTGTGAAAAAAATGCTAGAACGTCCGGATGTGTATGTGGCAGGGAAAATTACCCTTGTACGTCGTGAAGAGAAGAAATTTGCTGGCTATCATTTAGATCCAAAAGATACGCGCGCTAAGTTTGAAGAGCTTGGATGGGAAAAGGTAGTTGGCTTCCAAACGCGTAACCCTGTGCACCGCGCTCATGAATACATTCAAAAAACAGCTCTAGAAATTGTTGATGGTCTCTTTTTAAATCCGTTAGTTGGAGAGACAAAATCAGACGATATTCCAGCAGACATCCGTATGGAAAGCTATGAAGTTCTGCTAAAAAACTATTATCCAAAAGATCGCGTATTCTTAGCTGTGTTCCCAGCGGCAATGCGTTATGCTGGTCCTCGTGAAGCAATTTTCCATGCGATGGTTCGTAAAAACTATGGCTGCACGCATTTTATTGTTGGACGTGACCATGCGGGGGTCGGTGATTATTATGGAACATATGATGCACAATTGATTTTCCGTAATTTTACAAGTGGAGAGTTAGGCATTACCCCTCTATTCTTTGAACATAGCTTCTATTGCAAAAAGTGTGAAGGAATGGCTTCAACAAAAACGTGTCCACATGGTAAAGAAGATCGCGTGATTTTATCAGGTACAAAAGTGCGTGAAATGCTTCGTAATGGAGAAGTACCGCCAAGCACATTTAGCCGTCGTGAAGTTGTTGAAGTACTTATTAAAGGAATGAAACAGCAGACTGTTCAATCATAAGGGGGAAAAGCAATGGGTGAGTCAACAAATATTACATGGCATGAAAGTGGCGTAACGAAACAAGATCGTCGTAAAAAAAGTGGACATCATAGCTTTATTCTATGGTTCACTGGGCTGTCAGGGTCTGGAAAATCAACAATTGCAAATGCTGTTGCGCATCGTCTGTTTCAAGAGGGCATCAATGAGTATGTACTAGATGGAGATAACATTCGTTTTGGATTGAATAAAAACCTCGGTTTCTCTGCAGAAGATCGTACAGAAAATATCCGTCGTATTGGAGAAGTTTCAAAGCTTTTTGTAGATAGTGGTCAAGTTGTGCTAACAGCTTTTATTTCTCCTTTTATTGAGGATCGAAAACAAGTAAGAGAAATTGTAGAAGAAAATGAATTTGTTGAGGTTTATATTGACTGTAATCTAGAAGAATGTGAACGCCGTGATCCAAAAGGACTTTATCAAAAAGCTCGTGCTGGAGAAATTAAAGATTTTACAGGAATTAGTTCTCCGTATGAAGCTCCAGAGAACCCTGAGATCACAGTTCGTTCTGATCAGTATAGTGTAGAAGAATGTGTAGACCAAATTGTTGCATATTTAAAAAATGAAAACTTTATCTAGGAGTTTTCTATAAAAAGAGAGTCATGTAAGGCTCTTAGTTTAAGGCTCATAGTGAATGCTATGAGCCTTATTCTTAAAGATAGCTTATGCAAAGCATCTCCAAATGACGGTTCAAATTTTAGAGATATGTTGGTACATTAATAATATAAAGTTAAGAATAGAGTGTATAAACTGACAACTTGGAGAGGAAGATGTACGTGAACATTGGAAAGGTTTATTTAGTTGGAGCAGGACCAGGAGATCCGGAACTTATAACTTTAAAAGGAATCCGCTGTATTGGAGGGGCTGACGTCATTTTATATGATCGTCTTGTTAATAAACATCTATTAACATATGCCAAAAAAGGTGCTGATCTTATCTACTGTGGCAAATCTCCAAATGCTCATATCCTTCAACAAGAAGCAATCAATAATGCCCTTGTAAAACATGCTAAAGAAGGGAAAACAGTTGTTCGTTTAAAAGGTGGAGATCCATTTGTGTTCGGTCGTGGTGGCGAGGAAGCTGAAATTCTTGTTCAAAACGGTATCTCTTTTGAAATTGTTCCAGGCATCACCTCAGGTATTGCAGCAGCTGCTTATGCTGGTATCCCTGTTACACATCGTGAATACAGCGGAAGCTTTGCTTTTGTGACAGGTCATCGCAAACAGGAAGATGAACATGTGAAATGGGAAGCTCTAGCTAAAGGAATTGACACATTAGCCATTTATATGGGCATTAAAAATCTATCATATATTTGCGAACAGCTTATTCAACACGGCAAGAGTCCTGACACACCCGTTGCATTGATTCACTGGGGAACGTATACTGAGCAAAAAACTGTAGTAGGTACACTTGATACGATTATTGATATAGCTCATAGAGAAAAGGTGAAGAATCCAAGTATGGTCATTGTGGGAGAGGTTGTTGTGTTAAAAGACAAATTAAGTTGGTTTGAGGAAAATACGCAGCAATATGTTGAACAAGTTTTCTAAAGTGAGGGATCAAAGTGGAAGCTGTATTGTATATTTGTCACGGGACACGGATTAGAGATGGACAGATCGGAGCATTGCAATTTATTGAACGTTGCAAAGAGAAAGTAAACGTTCCTATTCAAGAAGCATGTTTTTTGGAACTTGCTGAACCAACTATTGAAGAAGCTTTCGCTCGATGTATAAAGCAGGGGGCAACAAAAATTGTAGCTGTCCCGATTCTTCTTTTAACAGCAGGACATGCAAAAAAAGATATACCAGAAATATTGCTTTCCTTAGCTGAAGCACATCCAGAAATTGAAGTTGTTTATGGAACTCCTTTTGGGGTTCATGACAAACTTGTTGATGTATTAATGGACCGTATACGTGAAGCCAACAGTATCATTGATAAAGATGCAACAGTTTTACTCGTTGGTAGAGGAAGCAGTGATCCAGATGTGAAACGTGATCTAAATGAAATTGCCCTTATGTTAGAGCGACGAGGCGGTTTCTTAAAAGTGGATACATGCTTTCTTGCTGCAGCAGAACCTACTTTTGAACAAGGACTTCGTGGGCTTGAAGGAAATAAGCAAGTTTACATTGTTCCGTATATTCTTTTCACTGGATTACTCATGAGACAAATTGCAGCAGATGTAAGTCAGTTGCTTGTTGACTCTTCGAACATTTTTCTATGTTCATTTTTAGGCTATCATACTATTTTAGAAGACATTCTTGCTGAGAGAATCGAAAAGTGGAAAAATCAAAAGGGAAACTTAATGTTTAATGGAGAAGGATTATGTACACTGTCACATTAAATATAAGAAATAAAAAGGCTCTTGTTGTTGGTGGGGGGACTGTCGCGACAAGGAAAATTAGACATCTTTTAAAAGAAGGAGCGAATGTTACCGTTATTTCTCCTGAAGCTACGGATGAAATCAAGAAGTGGGAAGAAAAAGGCGAAGTGCATTGGGAAAAGCGAGAAGCAAATGAGCTTGACGTTCCCTCGGCATTTCTCGTTATATTAGCAACAAATAACACAGAAGATAATGAAAAACTATTAAAAGCTGCTTCACCAAATCAACTTGTTAACGTAGCGCATAAGGGAGATAAGGGAAGCTATACTGTGCCAGCTCAGTTCACACGTGGCGACTTAACCATTTCAGTCTCAACAGGGGGGGGAAGCCCACTGTTAGCTAAAAAGATACGCGATGAACTTTCAGCGCGTTATGATGAAAGCTATGAACAGTATGTGAACTTCCTAAATGAGGTACGTTCTTTTATACATGAAAATGAAAAACAGGCTGAAGAAAAAAGGAAGCTTCTTCATAGTTCTTTGCAAGAAGAAATGAAAGATGCTCATCATCAGCAGCTTTTTTGGCAAGCTTTATATGATAAATATAAAAAAGATTAAAAAGTGCGAGTAGAGATTGCTGTAGTAACCTCAACTCGTACTTTTTATTTATTAAGAAAGGCTTTGAATATCGATTTGCTTAATCCCTGCAACTTTTTGAATATCATAATAAACATCCGTCGTGAACCGCTTCTCGTGGGCCAAGATTTTTAGCTGAATAACGACAAAGTCATCCAGGTCTTTTACCCGAACGTGCTTTACCCTTAAATTTAGATTTTTGATTTCAGAGATAAGAGTTGTTAAATGAACATCTCTAGAGACGGTTAGCTCCAGTCGAATCTCTTTCTCTTTAAACTGCTTAGGGCCAATCAATTTAGTAAGGAAAGGGATAAATTCAACGCTGATCATAAGAAGAATAACGGCAATCACAGCTTCCGTATAAAAGCCAGCTCCAACCGTAATGCCAATTCCAGCAGCTCCCCATATAAGTGCAGCTGTCGTTAAGCCTGAAATACTATCATTTTCTCTTCTCAGAATTACCCCTGCTCCAAGGAATCCTATACCAGATACAATTTGAGCAGCAAGTCGTAAAGGATCCATTGTAATGTTGCTTGCTTTCTCAAATAAATAGGCAGATTCAATAGAGACGATAGTTAAAATACAGCTTACAATGGACATTACAAGTGAGGTCTTTAATCCAACAGGTTTTCGCTTTAGTTCTCTTTCAAGACCAATAATCAACCCTAGCACAGCCGATATTCCAAGCTTTAATATCGTTTCGTAATACATGTTCTTACCTCGCTTTCGTTATAAGGTGAAAAGAAGGAAGATCACTGGCTAGAATTTAATGCTTTATGTGTATAAGATATATGCACTATAAGCGGGAGGTAGTACAAAGAGGACAAGAAGAAAAGAAAGATAAAAAGACAAAAAAGCCTTCCGCTTAGCGAGAGGCTTTAAAGCATGTCCTGAAAATGAAAGAAAAATAAGCAAAAAATGAGGCCCAATACAGAACTTAATATAAAGTGGCTGCCTTCTACTTTTTCCGTTCTATCTCCTATTTTAATTCCTTCAAAGTAAGCAAAACAAATAAGGGAGATGGCCATTAGGAAAGATAGCCACATTCCTAACTGAATTAACATGAGTGCAAACTCCTCTCTAGCATCTTTACTATGAAAGTATGTAGAGATTTACTAGTTTATGCTCATTAGATAAACAGTCTTTTAGAAGAAATTAAAATCAGGCATGTTACAACCGTGCTTAACACAAAAGCTGGTATCATATATGTGCTGTTATAAACGATGGTATACCACAAAAGAGGAACATCTTTTGGAGCATAAGCAGCAAAAAAGAAATAACCTGATACGCAGTGTGCAAGATAACGCAAAAAACTGCCCACAAAAGATCCTAAAACAACGTACAAAATTACTTTTCTTGTATGATTATTTGTTAGAGAAGAAATAATTCCTTTTCGAGTTAATCCTGCAAATCCGATAACTGTAAAGGCAATAAGATAATCAATAAGACCTTGTACAGGTGTGTAAATTTGACTTGGCCCTACTATAACTTGAAGAAGACCTAATAAAAAACCAGAAGCAAGGCCTCCTTTTATACCATGACGGAAAGCAACGATAAGAACAGGGACCATTGAAATGGAAATTGCACCACCCTGAGGAAGAGAGAAAAATTGAGCAATAATGTCTAATAGGAAGGCAAGGGCAGTCATGATACTTATTTCTGCTAAAACTAAAGTGCGGCCACGCTGCATGTGAACACCTCTTTCAATCAATAATTTTCTTGGCTACAAAGTACCTTTCTTCTATAGAGAGAAAAGTATGTGAAGTAGTGAATAGGTACGTTGTAGATTATAGCACCTTTTTATAAATGAAATAAAAACTATTAATAAACATTTTCATTTCTTCTAAATAATGATAGGATATGTTAAGCAGAAAGAAGTTAAAACTCTATAGGTACTAAGGTTCTTAAGTTTTTTGAAAAAAATTTAAAAAACCTATTGCAAAACAATTTAATACGTGATAAATTATTACTTGTCGCTGCTACGGTAGCACAAAACAGAAAAGAGTTAAAAAACATTTTAAAAAAAGTTGTTGACACACTTCGGAAGAAGTGATAAGATATAAAAGTCGCTGTTAACGACAAACGAAATGATTGACCTTTGAAAACTGAACAAAATACGTCAACGTTAATTCTATTTTATTTTCAAAACAACGTTTCTTATTAGAAACAAAAAGCTATGGACATCGAAAGATGAAACCAAACTTTCTATGGAGAGTTTGATCCTGGCTCAGGACGAACGCTGGCGGCGTGCCTAATACATGCAAGTCGAGCGGAGTTTTGAAAAGCTTGCTTTTCAAAACTTAGCGGCGGACGGGTGAGTAACACGTGGGCAACCTGCCCTTGAGACGGGGATAACTCCGGGAAACCGGAGCTAATACCGGATAACACATATCTTCGCATGAGGATATGTTAGAAGGTGGCTTTTAGCTACCACTCAAGGATGGGCCCGCGGCGCATTAGCTAGTTGGTGAGGTAACGGCTCACCAAGGCGACGATGCGTAGCCGACCTGAG
>NZ_FOXX01000003.1:0-89562 GCF_900115845.1 Priestia endophytica DSM 13796
ATATCGTGTTTCTCAGCAAAATAAGTATCTTTCGCATAAACAAAGCCTTTATCTGTTGCTAGAAAGCAAATCATATCAATGGCGTTACGTGTTTCGGGTTTTAAACGAGCATATGAATCTCCAAATACAGACTCTACCATACTTAATAATTTATACTTCATTTGTTTCTGTTCATGTTGTGTTTTCGTATAAGATTCATAGTTTTGCATACGGGCAAAATCATCACTGAAAATTAACATATTTTCTCTCCTCTTTTCTGTAGGAAAAGAAAAAGGGTGTGTTTACCGTTTAAAAATTCGGTAAACACACCCTTTACGAAAGAGAGTACAATAAACCCTTGCAATAATTAAAGTTTTACTGTAAAATGCAGATAGAAACTTTAACTATTGTGAACAAGGTTTGAGGTAAGTGTTTACCGTGGGTGAGCACGGTGAGCCGTCGTAGGATGCTACCAACATCGCTACGATTGCCTTGAACCTTTTTTCTATTCCGAACTGTCTAATTGCTGTTATTATAGCAAACTCTACCAATGTGCACAATGTATATTCGACCTATTTTTATAGATTTCGCTTAAATGAGTTACTATTTTTTTGTTTAAATATTATCTTTTAGAACATAGTTCTAAAAGATAAATTGACTCTCATAAGGGCTGCCTGGTTGCACTTTGTCCATATTAGAATCTATACCGTTTATAAATTTATAAAAAATAATTTTCAAAATCCTCTGTCGTTAAAATTTCTGCATTGACTTTATATTCCTGACACCAGCTTAGAATCCTTTCTTTTCTCACTGAAGTGGTCGTATAAAAGATGAGTAAAGCTTGTTGATGGCCTAAAGCTTGAAAGAGGGAACGATACAGTTTAATTTTCTTTTTATTTTCGAGCATCTTCTGTTTGAGATCCACTTCTACAAAACAAATGACACCGTGAAGGGAAAAGCGAGCATCACTAATGAGCTTATAGGTTTCTCCTTGGATCCTCCATTCATTCGGTCGTTCCACTTTCCAATCCTTCGGACACCCATAATACAAGTAAATATCATTCCGTCTCACTTTATGTTCTAACTGTGTTAAATGAGGTTTATTCTTCTCCGATCCAATGTGTTGACGTCCTTTCTTCGATAAATAGTAGACATTTTCATGGAGACGCTTGTGATTTAAAAAGGAACTCATATTATAAAGAACACGATTGGCATTGCGGACACTTTTCAACTGAAAGAGAGTTTGAAGTTGGGACCGACTCATACACTCCAACTTATCCAAGGCGTACATAATCTTCTCCTGTCTCGTTTGGCACAACTGTTTGTTTTGCAACTTCATAGCCTCCAATCCGTTTCCAGATTTCCTCATGATTGAGGTAGGGGACTTGCACTTCTTTCACTTCATGCGTTTTAATCAACGCACGCCCTTTAATGTCCGACGGTAACGCTTCAGCTCCATACGCATCCAGGGCTACTTTGGACGCATAATCACTTCCCAGGCGAAAACTCACCTTTAAATCCGCATTTTGCTTGATAGAGCCATTCAATACATTGGAGGTAGGGTATTGGGTTCCATACACCAATCGAACGCCTAGAGCGCCTCCTAGACGTGCAATTTCACTGAGGATGGATTGACACTGCGCTAACGTCTTCTTTTCTTCTTTCTCCATAAATTTCTCAGGCGTGAGTTGGGCGGCTTCATCAATGAAAACAAACAGACGTTGGGAGAGGGGAGTGTCTACAATATTAGACCATCCTTGACGCTTAAAACGGTCCATTCGTTCCGTCATATCCTTCTGGACTTGTTTCAAGGCGTATAAGGCCTCTATGGGATTACTGGCTATACGCTTGACTTGTTGAAGGTTTTGATACCGATCAAACTCTAATCCACCTTTTAAATCGATAATAACGAATTGGGCATCCCAAGGATGATGCTCAATGAGATAGGTCATCATAACTTTCATCATGACTGTTTTCCCAAAGCGAGTCGTTCCCGAAATGGTGGTATGTGGTGTACGGTCAAAATGGTGGAAATGCCACCCTTGACGGTTTTTCCCTAATGGGACCATCCATCCTTTACGATAGGGAACCTCTTCATACGACACATAGGAAGGCATTTTATGCTTTGAAATTTCAATGATGAGCCACTTCTTGAACGATACGTTTACTTCTTGATCTAAAGTGACGGATAAAATCTGTTGTAACGTTCGCAAGGTTTTTTCTTCTAAAGCTAAAGGTGTGCGATAAATGAGCTTAATTCTTTTCGTACTTTTATACTCCCGAACAAGCTGAGGATATCGGTTGTTTTTACCGTCTTTCACATGGATATGGTAGTGCTCAAAGGTCTGTTGAACGATACGATGTTCCTCACTCGATGTATTCCTTCCAAACCATAAAGCTGCGGCACTTGTTAAAACCGGAATCGCCATGAGTTCCCACATGATTCTTCCTCCTTCTTTTTATCTTCTTTAGATAGTTCCTTACAAAAGGAAGCTTCCAAATGTTGTTCTGATCACGATGAACCTATTCCTTTTTCTATACTAGCCTGGTTGGAACGTTGGTCATAAGAAAGGAAGGAAAGAAGACAAGGTATATAAAAAATAGAGCAAGCTCCCCAATATACCAGCATTCATTCCAATCTGCATAATCACTCTCACTTTCGATTTGTCGACCCATCCTTTTTTCTCCGCATAAATCACCGTAAACAACACTAGGCTTGTTCCCAGGACTGTAACCATTTGAACGCCTCCTAAGTTGGTATAGTGGAGTGTATGTTGTATGGCTTGCACACTTTATCTTGTCCCATAAAAAAAGTTTTACGGGGGTTTAATACTTTTTGTATAAGGACGTTAAAAAGTGGACATAAATGGAGTTATAAAAACGTAATATAGAGGTGTAAAGAATGGGTGTCAAAAGAACGAAGCTGAAGAATTGGTTAGTGAAAGAAGGACGTTCGCAAGAATGGCTAGCGAAGAACGCCAAAATCTCAAGTACAGCAATGAGTGAAATTTGTACAGGTAAACGAGACCCCACTATATCTACAGTGAAGAAGATTATGTCTGCCATTAGGAAAGTTAACAAGAGCGCCAAAGCAGAAGATTTTTTTGATATCTAGAATTATAGATTGGAATATTGTCGTGAAAAAGCGAATAGTTATATGTCATAAATATACTTAAGACCGCCTTATACACTATGGATACTGGGCGGTCTTTGTTATGGGTATGCTTATGATTTTAAAAAAGCTCAAGCCCTTGTCTATAGCCTTAAGGCTATATGACATTAAAAATTTTATCTATCAATCTCGTATTAAAAGAGTGTAAAAGGGGAATACTTTTTACCAAAGAGAAGAGATAAAGGGGTTGACATTGGATGGAAAATAACGTGTCTAATGAAATGAACCAAGTTGAAATAAATATAGAGGACGAGGTAGTGGCTGAATTATTTTTGAATCAAGTGGTGAAGGATTTCAAAAAAGGTAAGATCCTTGAGGAAATTGACCAATCATTAAAAAATAAAGATAAAGAAACTTTTTTACGCTTAACGGAAGAACTTCAATTGTTTTTTTGATAAGAACTTATTAGTATACAAAAGACTCCTCAAATAACATATTACTTCATATCTAAAAAATAAGGACTTCAACCATGACTCAGTATCTGTCGCCATTATCTAAAGGCTAGAGTAAGCATAGGTAGAACTTCACCAACCTTCATATAGCAAATAAAAAAGAAACCCTTTGCTTAGCACTAGCAAAGGGTTTTTACATATGGGGGAATACATGAGCAGTATGAACAGTTTTGTAGATTGATATACATGTATGTTTGTATATCCTACCCTTTATTAAAAATACGACAAGGGTGGTTGTGGTAGGTGGGGGGACGTTTTCCATGTTAAAAGAAAGCATGAAAATAGCATAAAAGGATTTCTTTTTATATAAAAGAGAAATAAATGAGCAACAAGGGGATTTGTGGAAAGTGTAGGGAATATCCCCACAAGCATATAGTAGTTGTCGCCATGAAAATAAAGTAATATAGGGCTGTATTTTGCATTTATCTTCTGTTTGGTGAGTAATAGTCTACTAAATACAAAATTCTATTGGGGTATAAACATAAAAATATTACCTCGCAAGGGTATTCCTAGAAGAAAAGGTTTATAGAATGGGATTGTTGACTTTATATTTTGCTCAATATCTAGCTGGCAGTTATATTCAATAATTGGATTAATCAACGTGCGGAGTTATAGTAAAAAGTATAAAGAGATAAGAGGAGAGATTAGTTAAATGGTAAAAATCCGTGAGGCTTTAGATAATGAAAAAGAAATAATTCGAGAACAAAGAGTGAAGGCATATGAGGAACATGCACAAATCATCCCAGAAGGACATTGGAATGCTCTTAAAAAGGCCATATCGTCAGATTCTGATGAACAAATCCATGTTGAACATCTAGTTGCCGAATTAGATGGGGAAATAGTAGGTAGTGTTGCTTTGTTCCCCGCAAAAACAGATGCTTATGAAGGACTTGTTGATATGTTAGATTATCCTGAAATAAGAATGCTTGCTGTCACACCACATGCACGAGGAAAAGGTGTGGCTGAATTATTGATAAAAGAATGTATTCTTCGAGCAAAAGTAAGTGGTTCAAAGTATATTGGTTTACATACCGGAGACTTTATGAAAACGGCTATGAGACTGTACGAGCGTATGAACTTTATACGAATACCACAATTTGATTTTCAACCTGCCGATGACGGAATTATTGTAAAAGCGTATCGACTATCTATTGATTTATAACCATATCAATATTTACGAAAAGTCGTAACCATTCATACTTTACATACAGAATACAGAAATACCAAAGAGCAGTACTTTATAACTGATTAAGTAAGCTGCTCTTTGGTATTCTTGTTATCTTATTTTGAGACGGTCTTTTATATTTTTTCATTACAAGGATGATTCTCAAATTAAGTGAATAGATAATCATATTGTAGATGTCCATGGAATTAAAATTGATGTCTATGATGAGTTGAATAACGACCTTTCTGATAATCAACATTATGTTAAGTAATTTTATATCAAATAAGTCCGATTTCTTTTAATCCATAATAAATTCCATCTTCATCGATATGTTTGGTTGTAAATTCGGCAAAAGGTTTCACGTCATCGTGTGCATTTCCCATCGCTATTCCCATCCCAACAAAATTTGCAAAGTTCTTAGTTTAAAGCCCTTTTGGTCTACTAGACGGCTTATTGCGAGGATTGAAACTATGAACACGTCTCAAGGGGATAAGCCTGTCCAATTATGTTTGCAACAGAACCTGTAAGATAGTTACCTACTTAATTCTTAAATCGTTTAATGAATTTACGTGAATCATTTAAGTCTCTTATAAGTCGATAAGGCTTAGTAATAGCTCGAGCCGGAAGTCTTACTAGGAATTTATTCAAATCTTGTTTATATTCCTGTGTAATTCTGACTGGCTTTGTTGAAATTCTCTCATAAATTTCTTTATAAAATTCTTTCATAATATCTATCTTAATTCCTTGTATACGATGGCATTCTTCACATTCAATAGTGTTAATTTTATTATTGATATAAAAAATAATATGGGGAGTCTCATCCCGGCATCGAATGCAATATAGATTAGCCTCCATTTTAGATCCTTTCAAAATCCATCCTCTCCCTCCGAAAAATTGACAAGATGATTTCTAAAAAATACTTTTAGCTTCACAATTTCCCTAATTCTTAATTGGACTATCGTATAAAGGCTTTACTATTTCCACTAAGAGCATCCTGAATTCGTATCTTCTGAGTGACATGAATATTTATAGTATCTAACTTACTTAATGAAATAAATTCTACTCTTTTTGATTCACTACTAGTTGCTAGTGATCCACCTATCTTCTCACATAAAAAACAAATGGAAAACTGTTGACGAACTTCTCCATCCTCATATGCTATAACATGATTAGGATCACTGTATACGCCAACTAGTTGTTTTACTTCTACATCAAAACCAGTTTCCTCTTTAACCTCTCTTTTTATAGCATCTTCCACTGTTTCTCCCGGATCCACATTGCCACCAGGTAAAGACCACTTTCCATTATCAAAACGTTCCTGCAATAAAATTTTTTTTACATCCTGAAGAACAACAGCTGAAACAGCAGGAACAATCTTTTGTGGCTTTGGCGCATTATCACTGTAATAATAGTCTATTCTATTCATTTTATGACATCTGTCCTTTCGTATTTTTCTGATTTTTTATTATTTTTTATTGACAGCCCTTTCATCTCATTCTACAATAAGTCCATAGCAATTAACAAATGTTAAAGGGTGTAGAAAATGTTACAAAAACGTTTCATTTGATAACAACAGTAAATAATGTTAATTGTTAATTTACGATATTAAGGTCTGCAGACTATTTTTTTACTTTTGTATGAAAGCGTTTAGTAGAATTAATTTTAAGAATTTTCATAAAGGGGATGGAACACATGTCAATTTATCAACAACTTTTAGAAAGAGAACGTGCAAACGAACCGATTAAAGTAGGGGTTATTGGTGCTGGACAAATGGGGTTTGGAATGATTGGTCAAATCTCTCACATTCCTGGTATGAGTGTAACTGGAATTAGTGATATAAATATTGAGGCAGCAGAAAGAGCTGCAAATTATTATAATTCACAGGCATCTAGAAAAGAATCTATTATCGTAACAAATGATTTTCGTGAAGTTATTCAATCTTCGAATGTAGAAGTTATCGTTGATGCGACGGGAGTTCCCGAAGTAGGAGCTAACATTTCACTTGAAGCTTTAAGATCTAAAAAACATCTTGTTTTATTAAATGTTGAAGTAGATATTACAATCGGTTCCGTAATGCATCAAATGTTTACTAACTCTGGATTAGTTTATAGTGGATCTGCTGGGGATGAGCCGGCAGCAACACTTGAATTATTTGAATTTGCCAAAACAATGGGAATGGAAGTTCTAGTTGCTGGTAAAGGGAAAAATAATAAATTAAACGTCACAGCAAACCCTACTACTGCACAAGAAGAGGCAAATAAGAAGAAGATGGCTTCTCATATGCTTGCTGCTTTCCAAGATGGTACTAAAACAATGGCTGAAATGAACTTATTGTCGAATGCTATTGGATTTGTACCTGATGTAGTTGGGATGCATGGAGTTTCTGGAGATCTAGATTCAGTTATTAAAGACTTAGACCTTAAAGAAAACGGCGGAGTGTTAAATAACTTTGGTGTAGTTGAATATGTGGATGGACTTGCACCTGGAGTATTTGTCATTGTAAAAGGACAAAATGATGCTGTAGCACATGAGCTGGATTATCTATTGAAAAAAGGTGAAAGAGATCATCACATTTTATTTCGACCATATCATTTAGCTAGTTTAGAAACGCCTATTACTATTGCAAAAGCCGTTTTACAGAATGAAAGCTCTATTCAACCACTAGGGGCACCTATTTCTGATACGGTTTCCGTTGCAAAACGTGATATTAAAGCCGGAGAAACCCTAGATGGTATTGGAGGTTATTCTGTACGTGGGGTTCTTGAAACTCATCAAGATATGAAGCGAAATAATCATATTCCAATTGGTTTAATCAGTGGAAATGTAGTGGCGAAAAAGGATATTCGTCAAGGGCAATTCCTAACAACTGACGATGTAGAATTAGACCCTACAACAACGGTCTGGAAATTAAGATCGCTTCAAGATAGTCTATTCCCTACAGAGATAGCTGAGAGTAAAATTGTAACTACTTTGTAAGCTCATAGGCGTGCAGCAAAACTCTTTGTTAAATAAGAGTTTTGCCCGCACCCTTTTTCTTCCTCAAAAAGAACTTAAAGGGGGCATGACTTCATATGAAATTTGTTATGATTCTCTGTTTTTTGCTAGTAGTTCAATATGTATTTACCTTCATACAAGTCCGTTATTACAGAAAGAGTACAAATGATGTTGTAAGCACTTACAGAGGAAAAAAAGGGTATTATTTGTTTTCTGGTACAGAAAGAAGAAAATTTCGTCCTGGAGCCATTGCTATGATAGTTGTTGATAGTAACTATATAATTCAGGAATGCCATGTAGTCAATGGTTTTTCAGTCTTATCTAAGTTTAAGGAGATGAGCAAATATAAGGGACAACCTCTAGGAACTGTACTAGATGAGTTACAAGAATTTAAAACAAATAGGAATTATAGACGATTACCAGCTATTAATACAGCTCTTTCAAAGGCTGCTGAAAATGCTTTATTGTCAATCTCTACAAAAAATATCTCTATGCTTTAATGGAAAGGAGTGTTGATTTCCATGGAATGGATTCAATGGTTCGGCGAACACTTTATAGGAATGTTTGATGCTGGTGGTAAACAGTTTATGGATTTAATGACTGGAATTGTTCCTACTCTAGTTGTGTTACTCACATTTACGTATGCAATGATTAAGTTCATTGGAGAGGAAAGAGTCAATAAGGTCATTCAGTTCGCAGCAAAGTATACACTATTAAGATATACATTAATGCCTATCCTATCAATCTTATTATTAACAAACCCAATGGCTTATACTTTTGGAAGATTTCTACCAGAGAAACAAAAACCAGCTTTTTTTGATTCTCTAGTTACTTTCTTTCATCCTGTTACAGCTTTATTCCCTTACGCAAATGCAGGAGAACTTTTCGTCTATTTAGGAATTGCTAATGGTATAAAAGAGGCTGGTTACCCTATGTCTGATCTTGCTGTTCGCTATTTCCTGATAGCAATTGTCATTATGCTTTTACGCGGAGTGATTACTGAACTTATCACAAAATATCTAGCTAAAAGAATGGAAGCGAATTCTTAATTGAAGGAGGAATCACCATGACTCGAGGGGGAACAATCATGAATAAGCAGCGTGCAATCTTTGTGGATAAAGGTTCTGGTGGTTGGGGAACAGGTCTAAGAATTGAACCTAAAGGAAAAAAGACAAAGGTTGTTTCTATTACAGGGGGAGGTATTCATCCAGTCGCAAGAAAGATAGCTCAGGTATCAGGAACAGAAGCTATAGACGGATTTAAAAATTCAGTTCCGGAAGATGAAATGATGTGCGTTGTAATTGACTGTGGAGGAACAGCAAGAATTGGACTTTATCCTATGAAACGTATTCCTACAGTGGATGTCCTTCCTTCTTCACCTTCAGGTCCACTGGCTAAGCATATTAAAGAGGATATTTTTGTTTCTGGTGTTACAGAAAAAGAAATCAGATTAGCTGATGAGCAAATAGAGAGCCATTCAGAAACTAGTCAACTCAACACAAGTAACAAAGAAAACTCTAACATAAATAATGAAGATTTGAAAAAAGAAGATCAGGGAGACAGAGATAACTTCCTAATGAGGTTTTCAAAAGGCATCGGAAAAGTAACAGGTACCTTTTATCAGGCTGGACGAGATTCAATTGACATGCTTATAAAGAATATAATTCCATTCATGGCCTTCGTAAGTATGCTTATTGGAATCATTAACTACACAGGTATTGGCGATGCGATGGCTACCTTTTTATCACCTCTTGCTGGTTCTTTGTGGGGATTAATAATTCTAGCATTTGTTTGTTCCTTACCATTCTTATCACCAGTGTTGGGACCAGGTTCTGTTATAGCTCAAATCATAGGTGTCTTAATTGGTACTGAAATAGCAAAAGGAAATATTCCACCTCAGTTTGCGTTACCTGCTTTATTTGCTATTAATGCTCAAGTAGGTGCTGATTTTATACCAGTTGGTCTGTCACTTGGCGAAGCGAAAGCAGAAACGGTACAATATGGTGTACCGGCCGTTTTATATAGTCGTCTTATCACTGGGGTTCTTGCTGTTATAATTGCTTATGTTGCAAGTATTGGGTTATATCAATAAATTTGAAATGATTATAAAACAAATGGGGGTATTAGAATGTATAAGTCAATTGTAAAAGAAATCGGAGAATTAGCTTTATCATTTGAGGAAGAAAAGATTATGATTTTATTTGGTCCTCAAACACCAGAAGGATTGCGTGAAATGGCTGTAATTCATGAAGTTGAGGAAGATCAGTCAGAGGGTCCAATTAAAGAAGGGAATACTTTCAAAATTGATGATCAGGAATTTACTGTTACAGCTGTAGGGTCTGCAGCTAACAACAATTTAAAGGAACTAGGGCATATTTCTATCTACTTCAGCGAGCCTACTGGGGAAGTTCTTCCTGGTGCTGTGTTTGCTAGCCCGCATATGCTTCCGAAAGTTAAAAATGGTAGTATCATTGAATTTAAATCGTGATTTATAGGACCTCCTAGATATTAAATCACATACAAAGAAAAAAGGGGGTACTAATTTGAACTTACCTGAAGACAATAGATTGTTTGTTAAAGTAGCTCATATGTATTATGAGGAAGGACTTAATCAATCTCAGATTGCTGAGGAAATTGGTGTAAGTCGCTCTCTTATTTCTAAATACCTTTCAAAAGCTAGGGACCTGGGAATCGTTGAAATTATTATTCATGATGAAACGATTCATCCTTATAGAAAACTAGAGGGAAAGATTGAACGTTTATATGGATTACGTGAAGTAGTATGCGTTCCCAACCTTGGAGGAGAATCCTCAAAAAGTAGATTAGGAGCTGCAGCTTGTAAATACTTGTTACGCGTAATGAGAGACGGACAAACGATTGGAGTCTCTGCAGGAACAACCATGTATGAAGTAGCTAAGGCTATGAACTCTAATCACCCCTATCCTTCTGCTACATTCGTTCCTCTAGTTGGAGGAATGGGAAATGAACGAGTAGATATACATGCTAATCATATTGTAGCTAAGCTCGCTGAGAGTCTACAATCTCAGTACAAGCTTCTTCATGCTCCAGTAATGGTGGATTCCAAAGAGGCAAAAGAAATATTTATGAGGCAAACTTCTATTCAAGACATTTTTAATGTATCTGCCCAATCTGATATAGCAATTGTAGGAATTGGAGGAACTCCTGAACATTCAACTATGGTGAAGTCCTATCTAGGTCAAGCACATCAAGAGTATTTTAATCATAGCGATGTAGTTGGAGACATTTGTTATAATTTCATCGATAAAAATGGGCAATCATCTTTTATCTCCTGGAATGAAAAAATAATTACATTGGAATTAGATCAATTAAGGGAAATCCCACTTGTCATTGGAGTGGCTTGCGGATTAGAAAAAGTACAGGCAATACAAGCAGCGTTAGAAGGCAAGTTGGTAGATGTATTAGTGACAGATGAACAAACAGCACAGGCTTTATTAGATTAAATCAACAATACTGGGGCGAGACATTCTTAGAATCGTCCCAGTATTTTTTGAAAAATAGGAAAGAGGAGAATGAGAAATGAATCTATCTATTGAACAGTTATCTGTTTCGACCATTCGAACACTCTCTATAGACGCAATTGAAAAAGCGAATTCAGGCCATCCAGGAATGCCAATGGGGGCTGCTCCAATGGCGTATACACTATGGACAAAATGTATGAATCAAAATCCTAAAAATCCAAATTGGTTTAATCGTGATCGATTTGTTCTTTCAGCTGGGCATGGATCTATGCTCTTATATAGTTTATTACATTTGTCCGGCTATGACGTCACCATGGACGATATTCAATCATTCCGCCAATGGGGAAGTAAGACTCCAGGACATCCGGAATATGGACATACCCCAGGTGTTGATGCTACGACAGGTCCTTTGGGACAGGGAATTGCAACGGCTGTTGGAATGGCAATGGCTGAAAGACATTTAGCTACGAAGTATAATCGTGACTCTTATGAAATAGTGGACCATTATACATATGCAATCTGTGGAGATGGAGATTTAATGGAAGGTGTTTCAGCAGAGGCTTCTTCTCTAGCTGCCCATTTAGGCTTAGGCCGTTTAATTGTATTATATGATTCAAATGATATTTCTCTTGATGGAGATTTGCACCGTTCCTTCTCCGAAAACGTGGAAGAACGTTACAATGCGTATGGATGGCAAGTTCTTCGGGTAGAAGATGGTAATGATATGGAAGAGATTATGAAAGCCATTGAGGAAGCTAAAATAGAAGAAACCCGTCCAACTTTAATTGAAGTAAAAACAACCATTGGTTTTGGCTCTCCAAATAAATCTGGGAAATCTGATTCTCATGGTTCTCCATTAGGTAAAGACGAGACTACATTAACAAAACAAGCATATTTGTGGCATTTTAATCAAGAGTTTCATGTACCAGAAGAAGTATATGAGCATTTCCGTTCAGTTGTAAAAGAAGCTGGTGAAAGGAAAGAATCAGAGTGGAATAGCTTGTATGAACAATATAAAAAGGCTTATCCAGAATTAGCAATTGAATTGAAGATGGCAATGGAAGGACGTCTGCCTGAAAATTGGGATAGTAATCTGCCAAAATATGAGGAAGGCAAAGCCATTGCTACCCGTTCATCTTCAGGAGATGCTATTAATGCTATTGCGGAAACAGTCCCATTTTTCTTTGGCGGCTCTGCGGACCTTGCTGGTTCTAACAAAACCTATATAAAAAATGAAAAAGATTTTTCAAGGAAAAATTACAGTGGTAAAAACATTTGGTATGGCGTGCGTGAATTTGCAATGGGAGCGGCCATGAACGGAATAGCCTTACACGGTGGTTTGAAAACTTATGGAGGGACGTTCTTTGTATTCTCGGATTATTTACGTCCGGCTATTCGTCTTGCAGCACTTATGAAATTGCCTGTGACCTATGTATTAACACATGACAGTATTGCAGTTGGTGAGGATGGGCCTACACATGAACCAATTGAACAGTTAGCAGCATTGCGTGCAATGCCAGATTTATCTGTTATTCGCCCGGCTGATGGAAATGAATCAAGTGCAGCTTGGAAAATAGCATTAGAATCTACAGACAAGCCAACGGCATTAGTATTATCTCGTCAAGACTTACCGATATTGGGAGGAGCAAAAGAAGATACCTATAAGAAAGTGTCTAAAGGGGCCTATATCGTTTCCCCAAGTAAGAAAGAAACACCTGATGCGCTTCTTTTAGCAACGGGTTCCGAAGTTAGTCTTGCAGTGGAAGCACAAGAAGTATTAGCACAAAAGGGGATTGATGTCTCTGTTATTAGTATGCCTGCTTGGGATCGCTTTGAAGTTCAATCTGCTGAGTATAAAGAATCTGTATTACCAAAAGTTGTAACAAAACGTCTTGGCATTGAAATGGGCGCTTCTTCTGGATGGTACCGTTACGTAGGAACAGAAGGAGAAGTATTAGGGATTGATCAGTTTGGTGCTTCTGCCTCTGGTAAAGAAATTATCGAGAAATATGGATTTACAGTAGATAATATTGTAGAAAAAGTAAAAAACCTACTTAAATAGTTTGAATATTCAAAATATAGAGTGGAGGAATCAGAGATGATTGAAAAAAGTTACACAATAATAGATGAAGCAGGAATTCATGCGCGTCCTTCGACCGCATTAGTCAGTGCTATTACACCTTTTAAATCAGATGTAAAGATTGAATATAAAGAGAAACAAGTAAACTTAAAATCCATTATGGGAGTTATGTCATTGGCAATTCCTAAAGGAGCGAGTGTAAAGGTAATTGCAACAGGCGATGATGAATCACAAGTCATTGAAAGTATTGATGTAGTCATGAAAAAGGAAGGTCTTGCTAAATAAGACTAATAAAAGACCAGGGGAACACGGTATATCTTGAAATGACAGAAGAATAAGATGTAACTCTGGTCAATCTTAAAAACTATAAAAGTGAGGGGTGGGGAAGGTAATGACTATTGAAACAATGTCTACAGTAATCAAAGGAATTGCAGCTTCACCGGGAATTTCCATTGCTAAGGCTTTCCGACTGGAGAATCCAGATCTTACTGTAGAAAGAATCTCAGTAAAGGATACAGATAAAGAATTATCGCGATTTGAAGAGGCGCTTTTACGATCTAAATCAGACCTAGACGTTATTAAAGAACATGCTCGTAAAGAGATTGGCGAGGACAAGGCAGATATTTTCAATGCCCATCTTCTGGTACTGAGTGATCCAGAATTAATTGATCCTGTCAAAGAGAAGATTCAAAATGAACAAGTAAATGCCGAATTTGCCTTAAATGAAGTGGCGGTAATGTTTGTAAGTATGTTTGAATCAATGGACAATGAATATATGAAAGAACGTGCAGCCGATATTCGTGATGTAACGAAACGTGTGCTGACCCATCTTTTAGGTGTAAAGATTACCAATCCAAGCCTCATTGATGAAGAAGTGGTTATCGTTGCGGAAGATTTAACGCCTTCTGATACAGCTCAATTAAATCGTCAATATGTAAAAGGTTTTACAACAGACATTGGTGGGCGTACTTCTCATTCTGCCATTATGGCTCGCTCTATGGAAATTCCAGCTGTTGTAGGAGCGAAAACCGTACTATCCGACATCGAAAATGGTGTACTGGTTATTGTAGATGGACTAGATGGACAAGTCATTGTTGACCCAACTAGGGACGTTGTCAAGACATATGAAGAGAAGAAAGTGGCTTATGAGGCTCAAAAGGCAGAATGGGCAAAGCTCGTTAATGAAAAGACGGTCTCAGCTGATGATTACCATGTAGAATTGGCAGCCAACATTGGGACTCCAAACGATGTAAAGAGTATACTTGAAAACGGTAGTGAAGGTGTTGGATTATATCGCACAGAGTTCCTATACATGGGACGTGATACGCTTCCGACTGAAGAAGAGCAATTTGAAGCTTACAAAACAGTACTAGAGCGTATGGAAAAGAAACCGGTAGTCGTTCGTACACTCGATATCGGTGGCGATAAGGAGCTTCCATATTTGGACCTCCCAAAAGAAATGAATCCATTCTTAGGATTTCGTGCGATACGTCTATGCCTTAAAATGCAGGATATGTTCCGTACGCAGCTTCGTGCATTACTTCGGGCAAGCGTATATGGAAACTTAAAAATCATGTTCCCGATGATTGCAACCCTTGATGAATTACGTCAGGCGAAGGCCATCTTGTTGGAAGAGAAGGAGGCACTTCAATCAGAAAGTATAGAGGTGTCTGATAATATTGAAGTTGGTATGATGGTAGAAATCCCTTCTTCGGCAATAAATGCGGATTTATTCGCAAAAGAGGTTGATTTCTTTTCGATTGGAACTAATGATTTAATACAGTATACGCTGGCAGCTGACCGTATGAATGAACGTGTTTCTTACCTTTACCAGCCATATAATCCGGCAATTCTCCGTCTCGTAAAAATGGTCATTGATGCAGCTCATAGACAAGGAAAATGGGCAGGAATGTGTGGGGAAATGGCAGGAGATGAAATTGCGATTCCAATCCTTCTTGGATTAGGATTAGACGAATTCTCTATGAGTGCCACTTCGATTTTAAGGGCACGCTCCCAAATCCGACATTTATCAAAAATAGAAATGGAGCAGCACATAGAGACTATACTCTCCATGTCTACAACAGAAGAAGTCGTAGCATTTGTGAAGAGCCACTTTTAAGTAAGGGGGGAGGAAGAACAAAGATGAAAGTAGCTATTGCATCTGATCATGGAGGCATGAATATCCGAAAAGAAATTATTTCATTGTTGGAAGAAATGAATATTGAGTATATAGATTTAGGATGTGAATGTAATAACTCTGTTGATTATCCAGATTACGCCATCTCTGTAGCTGAAAGGGTAGTAAGTGGTGAAGTAGACCGTGGTATCTTAATTTGTGGAACAGGTATTGGAATGAGCATTGCAGCTAATAAAGTAAAAGGAATTCGTTGTGCGCTTGTACATGATACTTTTAGTGCTAAAGCAACAAGAGAACATAATGATACAAACATATTAGCTATGGGAGAACGTGTCATTGGCCCAGGTTTAGCTCGTGATATAGTAAATCTATGGTTAAAAACACCATTTGAAGGTGGTAGACATGGATCGCGTGTTAATAAAATAACCACATATGAATCTATTCATCCATGATATGCGAAGAAGTAATAATTCTGAACCTTTCCCCATAAAAAAGTTTAATGGATAAAAGCTTACCAATGAAGGCAATATTGAACGTATTTCATTAACTAAGAAACAGAGGGATAAATAATGAATCTATTAGATGCTAAGTTAATAGAGACACAATATGGATTAGAGGCTTACATTGATAAGAGAAACAATGTAGAAATTACTACTATTTATACTTCTGCTAGAGATACTTCTCTGTGCGAGATTAAATTGGGAATTAGTTACTTTCTTTTAAGAGATAGAAACTTTGAAGATAAAAAGAATTATTTTTGGATTAAATGGAATCAACATACCGATTTAATTACACTAATTGAATCAAATATAGAAAGCCTATTTGCTGTTAAAAATGAAGCTGAAAGAGAAGCGACAAAGAATTTAATTGGAATGTGGCTGATTAAAACCGATGCATTTAATTATGCAGTTACTCAAAAGATACAAAACCTAAAAGAAGATGTAAATATTCAAACTGAAGACGATATAAAAAAACGAAGTAATGCTATAAAGTTCTTGAAAAAGTCACTTCAACTTGAAGTTGAAGATATACAAAATGCATCTATACAGCAAAGATATTATACAGCTATGGTATAAAGAAAATAGACTATTCAAGGCTGTACAGCTGATTATTAATTTAGATTTTTAGAAACCGGAGGCAATTATCATGAAATTTTTTATCGATACTGCAAATCTTGAGGATATCAAAAAAGCATATAGAGTTGGTATTTTAGCTGGGGTGACAACAAATCCTTCGTTGGTTGCTAAAGAAGGCGTTACATTCGAGGATCGGATTGCGGAAATCTGCCAATCAGTACCAGAGGTTGAATCTGTTTCTGCAGAAGTAACCCCTGACGCTGTAACAGCTGAAGAGATGATTTCACAGGCAGAAGAACTCATTAAAATTAATGGCGGAGATGAGAAAGTAACTATTAAACTTCCTATGACGTTAGCTGGTTTAGAGGCTTGTCGCTATCTTAACAAAAAAGGTGTTAAAACGAACGTTACACTTATTTTCACTGTGAATCAAGCACTCTTGGCTGCTCGCGCAGGTGCCACATATGTTTCTCCATTCTTAGGGCGTTTAGATGATATTTCCGAGGATGGTGTCCAATTAGTAACGAAAATTGCTGAATTATTCCGTGTGCAAAACTTGGATTCACAAATCATTGCAGCTTCTGTTCGACATCCGGATCATGTAACCCGTGTAGCTATGGCTGGTGCTCATATTGCAACTATCCCTTATAACGTTATTGAACAGCTTGCCAAGCATCCACTAACAGATCAAGGTATGGAAAAATTCGCTGCTGATTGGGAAAAAGCTTCTAAAAACTAACATTACCTAAAGCAATTGAACAATTAAAAATAAAGAAGGACATCTTTAAATAGAGTAAGCCCTTCTCGAAAAGTATATCTATCTAGGGAAAAAATAAAAAGCACAAACCTGTTGTTAATCAACGGGTTTGTGCTTTTTTACTTCCTTACACATATTTTATGTAAACTAAATTAACTCTAAATTCCTTCCAATAAAAAAGAACCCTTTGCTTAGGAATAGTAAAGGGTTTTTACATATATTTGAGTAATCTCCAAAGGAAAGCTTAACAAATTACAATATATTTAATTAAACCAAGATTTCTTTCTGAATACTGATTGACTGATTCTGATTAATTTTTGTATTTTCCCCAATCCATTCATGAAATTGAGGATATGCTTTTCTATATTGTTCAGCGTATAATTGATATTTCTCATGGTTTTCTTTATTAGGTTCTATTCTCTCCTCTTTAAAGCGCACCATATTAGCCGTAGCTTCCTTAATATTTTTATACGCTCCTCCGGCTACGCTAGCTAGAATTGCGGAACCTAAACAAGCTACCTGATTATCCTCTGGTACGTTTATAGTGACATTGCTTACATCGGCATGAATCTGTAAAAATAGGTTACTGTTTGTTGCTCCTCCAGCTGCATATACCTCTGTAACGTTAATACCATTATTTCTAAAGTTGCGAATGTTACAATCTGTCCCGTAAGAAATCGCTTCCATAACAGCGCGGTAAATATGAGCTCTGCTATGTTTTAAGGACAAACCGGAGATTAATCCTCTAACATTTGGATCTACATGAGGTGAGCGATTTCCTTGCCAATAATCTAAAACAACCAATCCCTCAGAACCTGGTGGTATGTTAATAGCCTCTTGATTTAATAAGTCATACACACTCATATTCTTATTATTAGCCAACATCTCTAAATCTTTACAAAAGTTTGTTCTAAACCATTTAATTGTTGAACCAGAGGACGACTGTCCTGCCTCTACAAGTCTTAAACCAGGAATAACTGCATCGGGAAAAGCACCTAATATTTCTTTTGCATGAATTGGTTTAGTTGTTAATGTATAAATGTTATGTGAGGAACCTGTAATAAGAGCTAGCTTTCCAGGTTGAGTTATTCCTAAACCAATTATGCCATTAAGGGCATCCACACCACCTTGAGCCACTGGTGTTCCTATTCTTAACCCTAATTCTTTTGCTGCTTTTTGTGTAAGCCCTCCAATATGTTCACCTAATGCACATATGTCTTGAGGAAGTTTTTCAAAAATATCACCTAAACCAATTGATTCATAAAAAGACTTTGGAACATCTCCTTCTTCTCTATTGTAATGCCATCTATACGTTGTTGTACTAATACTTCCAGTGTATCTTCCTGTAAGTCTATACGTATACCAATCAGAAAAGTCTATGATTTTGTTTGCGCTTTCATAAATGTGCGGTTCATTTCTCTTTAGCCACAGAGCTTTGCACACCATCCACTCTGGTGAAACTTTTCCATACCCGTTATATTTTAGAGCCTCATCTTTAGTAGATGAAATAAACTGAGCTTCCTTTTGAGAACGGAGATCCATCCATAATAGAGCACGTCTTAAAGGCGTTCCGTCCTCTTTACAAGGGACAATAGTAGCACACGTTGTATCTAAACTTAATCCAATAATTTGATCTTTATTCACTCTAGACTGATTCATCGCCTTTTTTACGCTACTGACTAAAGCCAACCACCATTCATTTGGATCTTGTTCTGCCCAACCCGGTTGAGGATGATAGGTTTTGTATCCAGTAACACCTAAACCAACCTGATTCCCATATAAATCATATATACCTACCCTTACACTCTCTGTTCCCGCATCTATCCCTATAACTAATTCCTTTTTCACTGTTCGTTCTCCCCTTCAAAAGTTAAATTGCTTAAGTCACAATTTACTTTTATTATCTTATATAAATTCGTAATTTGAATAATGTAAAAAAATATGGTCCTTATCTCCTTGCCTAATATAGAGAAATCCTATAACTCTTATTATATTAACTCATGAATCTAAACAAAAATACAGACTATAAATTGTAAATCTATCAACATTTTTAGTCTTCATACAAATAGGGGAAAACCAGACCAAAGTGAAAAGCTTTTGACCTGATTTTCTTCATTTTATTTATTACATATTTACTATACTGTCTAGTTAGTTCTTCAGTTACTACAAGATTATTATAAATCTTTTATTTAGACTAAAAAGGGCCTTGGCTGTTCTAATTTATTTTTAGGGGATGAATTATTGCTACTCTGATTCTGTAAGGATCGTAATTTCCAAATCATTGATTCCCTTTCTTGTTCAATATCCCCATATCTAATAATTTCTCCTTGTTTTATCGGGCGAGTTACTACTACATTTTGATCAACCAATCCAATAGGAAGAGCATCTACTGCAGCAGAATCCCCTTGAGTTAGTAGTTTTCCATATACGGTATATCCGCCAATTCCATCAAGATGATCTCCTGGTTTTAGGTCCTTCTTTGCTACAGCTACTGTTTCAGCTTGTAGACCTTGCCATGGTGCAATTGTTGCTTCCTTATGGAAAAAGGCACGCGCGATTGAAAGTGGAGTTTCAAGGCTCGTCAAGTGGTAAGGACGGTATAACACATAGTTTGGACCATCCCCCATTTTTAGATAATTCATTTCATGATGAACTTCTTCTTTATCCGAAGAAATAATGGCAAATACACCTGGAGCAACTCCATTTACATAGTCAACAATTCCTTTATTAGCTAACACTCCACCTCTTTCCACAAGTTGAAATAGGGAAGGTAACTCCTTCACAGTCCCAGATATACCATGCATACCTGGTATATCTGGTAAAAAACCAGTAGCATTTGCGACTGCATTCATCTCTACCATGGTTTTCGTTCCGTCTTGGAACGAAGCAATCATTTTAGGGCTAGCACCTTTTGCTTTAGCTTCTACTTCAACAGAGGAAGGATTTGCTCCATGATTTAACGGATTATTTTTTCCTTTTCCTAATGCGATAATTTCAAATCCAATCGCATCCGCGAAGTCATACAATTCCATCACTGCTCCAGGCTCATCACCTGCTGATCCTGTATAAACAACTCCACTTGCATCTGCCATCTGCTTTAGAAGTGGTCCTACTGTTACATCAGCTTCCACATTTAACATGACGATATGTTTTTTATTTAAAATAGATTTCCATGCGATTTCAGCTCCTAAGTTAGGAACACCAGTTGCATCTACAATAACATCAACACTTGGTAAACTTGTAACTAAATCACTGTAAGCTGTGCCTATAGTCTTCCCTTGTTCAATAGCTTTCTCGGCTTCTTCAAGGTGGTCTGTTAAAACTATTGAATGTTCGTTGATGCCAGCTTTTAAATAAGCTTGTTGAATTAATGCAGGATGAAGATCTGCTGTTGCAACAACACGCATACCTTTCATACTTTCAATTTGAGAAATCATTCCTCTCCCCATTTGTCCACAGCCAATTAAGCCAACATGTATTTCTCTGCCTAATTTCTCTAAATCTCTTAATTTATAGTTTAATCCCAACATGTTTTAAGCCTCCTAACAGAATTTGTGAGTAGAATTTGTAATACATCGATAATAAGTGAACTCCTTTCTCTTTTATAACGATCACTTACTCTAAGCATTGCGGTTTTAGAAAAGATTACATACTGTTATTCATTAAATATAAAGAGGAAAAAGTTGAAATAGTTATTACTAAAAGATCTCAAGTATAATTAGATGGCGTTTACAAAGGTTCTGATAGTTTACTTTTGTTAAAATTATAGAATTTTATATAGGTGATGTCAATGTTTAAATTTTCAAAAAAATCACTTTAAAGTCTAATATATAGGGTTTATATCAATATTAAACTTATTTTTCAGTTTGATTCCCCCAAAAAATTCACCATTATTTTTACAAATGTAAAAATAACGAACGATCGGTAAGATGATAAAGGTGATTATTTAACCTTATACAAGTTAAGTGATAAAGAGGCTATAAATAAGAGGATATATTAACTAAGACCTTTTTATTATTATCATTGTTCAAGGTTTATCCTAAGAACATCTCGTAAGGCTTTTTGGAAAAATTAAAGAGAATGGGAAGATGAACAATAATCTTTTTCTATAACTTGTTCGCGTAACAGAAGTGGCCGATTTAGATTCAGTAAGATAGATGAGAAAAGAAAAAAGGAGATCAATAATGCAGCAACATAGGGGAGACATGATATTTTTAAAACAAATTCCATAGAGGGTACTTTAGTAATTAGTGAGGGAGAAATGAATAGAGTAACCATGCTACATATTAAGGAAAAAGTAGGCATGAGGGTGTTACACGAGTCGATGTCACTGTTGTCCCCTTAGAAGGTATCAATATTGTTTCAGCTCGTATCAGTAAAGCTTTAACTGTTTTAGCAGTAACTATGTGAGTAAGTATTTCACAAAAAAAGCTAGAAATTTAATTGTGTGTTAAAGGTAAAAATAAAAATATTGAAGATATACAGGAAGTTGGCACAAAAGTTAAACTTGTTTTAGATAGCGACGTAGTAATACCAGTTAATACAACCTTTGAAGGTATAGGAATCGATATTATGCTTGGATGTATTAACAGCTGCGAACCTCAAATGCTTAGGAGACGAGTTTCGAGGTATACTATGGCCTCAAATCTCAGAAAGGGTGCTTAGAAGTATAAAAATGGAAATGAATAATGTCCCAAAAATAAAATGAAAACACTTTATTTTTGGGACATTATTTTGTAAAATGTAAAAATTTTTAAAATAGAATAAAATTATACCTCATCTTACCTAAGAGTATTTTAAATATCTATTTAATCAACTTTTCATCTTTCTTCTAAAAGTGCTGAAGCTGTTTGTTCGTCTACTATTAACACATCTAAATATTTTCCTTTCAAAGCAGCCAACACACTTTCTAATTTATGTGTGCCTTCGACTACCCCAATGACTTCTTTAATTCCCCTTAGATCTTCTAACGACAAGCCAATTACTTTATCATTTAAAGGGTGATTAATCGTTTCTCCCGACTCGTCAAAAAAACGAGAAGCAATATCACCTACAGCTCCCGTTTTACGAAGGTTTTGTAAATCATCTTCCTGTAAGTAGTTAAGTTCTTTCATCGTAGAACCTCTATAAGGATTACCTATACCTACAAGAGCTAACTCTACTTCTTTCACTTCTTCAAGAACAGAAGCAATCTCTTTCATCGCTACTATGTGTTCTTTTAGTTCTTTTGTCTCTACGATCGCTGGAGCATACAAGTAGGAACACTTACAACCCATTTTTTTAGCTAACTCATAAGCTAATTGATTAGCATGAATTTCTACATGTTGCGTTCCCATACCACCTACAAGAGGTACAATGTTCATTTCTTCTCTTCGCTCGAACGGATATTCTTTCACCAGTTCAGCTAAAGTAGAACCCCATGAAATACCGAGCCTTTTTACGTTCATTCTTTTTAAATACTTAGAGAGATAATAAGCGCCCGCCTGTCCCACTGCTCTTTTAGTCATTTCTGGTGTTAATCCAACAGTCGATATAACAATGGCATCTTGTAATTCATACTTCTTTTCAAGTTGCAGTTCTAGATCCACAGTATGAGCACTTTCATCTTTGATATAAACCTCTACAATCCCAAGGTCTTTTGCTCTTTGTAAGAGTTTAGAAATAATAGGCCTTGATACACCCACTTTTTTAGCAATTTGTTGTTGTGTCCAACCATCTATGTAATACAGATTAGCTATTTTCACCATCTGCTTTCTTTCTTCCCAATTTAACATACAATCGCCTCTTTATCTGTTCATATGCTTTTTAGTATAGCAATAACTATATCAAATGAGAACATCCTACTCCTAAACAGAAATGAATTTTAGATAAATAGGAAAGTTTGGTAATAATGAAATTCCCTCTAAAACTAATTTAGAATGTTCTTTTCTTACATACGTGTAATTTATTCCAACTTATTACCTTTAAATTATTTAGATATTGTTTTTCATCTAGAGCATGGCTAGTTATAAAAAAAGGATGTCCTTTTAAAAGACATCCTTTTTTATGTTTAATAATTCGCAAACTTTAATACTTAATTCGAAGAACCTACTGTATCTTTTAAGTCAGTAAAATCAGCAGAAGGATTTTCTCCTTCCTTTTTAGGAAGCCGAATAAATTTCATTAAAAACGCACTAAGGAGATACAAAATGGTATAAATCCATATAATACCTAATGTACCTACACCACCGATGAAAGCGCCAACAATTGCAGGTCCAAGAAATGTACTTAGTCCTGCCCCAAGATTAAGCACTGACATAGCAGCTCCTTTGTTATTTCCTGCTAATGAAGGAATTAATGCAGATAAGGGAGCATATGCAGCTAAACAAGCTCCGAAGCAACAAGCTGTAATAGTTATAAAGATGTAATTTGTTCCTAAAAAGGCTGGAACATAGTAAAATGCTGCTGTAAAAATTGCACATCCTACCCCACCAAACCACATAACTGTATTACGCCACCCTAGTTTATCCCCTACAATTCCGAAGACTAAATTAAAGAAAATGTTACTGGTCCAAAGCGCTCCATAGATTTGTAACCATTCTGTTCTTGTAAAGCCAACTTCCATCATATAAGCAGGCATAAAAACAACAAAACCATATGCCCCAGTCGTATTAATGGTTCTTACGATACCACCCAAACCAATTTTAGGCTTTTCAAATGCAATTGTAATACCTTTTAATAAATATTTAACCATTTCTTGTCTCGTTTCAAAAGTTTTTCTGCTGCTGGAATCATTTTTATTTGTGATAATTGTAATTAGGGCACCTATTCCCGTAAAGATTACAGCGCTCCATAAAGTATGGATTTCCCCTAAAACAGGAAGCATAAAACTAGAGTAATAAGCTCCTAATACATTTAAGCCAGCTGCAAACGAAAACCAGAACCAACCTACAGCCGTTCCAAGTTTATTACCTGGCGTGTAGTATGTAAGCCAAACTAAAAAGGAGTAAGCAAATAGGGGATAACCCAATCCTCTAAGAGAATATGTTGGTATCACAATCCAAAGATTCATAGATGGTAAACCAATTGTTAAAAAAGCAATCGTTCCTATCAAAAATAATGTTATTCCCAATATCATAGCCTTTTTAGTTCCTAATATTTCAGCCAATACTCCCGAAAACCAAGAGGCAACGGCAACAGCAACTCCATAAACACTAAATAACAATGCAGCCTGTTGAATACTCAAACCATTATCAGTTAAATAGGATGATAACCATCCTTGCTCAAGGCCATCTCCCATCATAAAAAGTATAACTCCTAAGTAACCCAAAGCCATCTTAGAGTCCATGCCCAACCTTTTTAAAACTCTCTGCATACTTCTCTTCCCTCTTTTCCTTTATAGAAATTTATGATCAGAAAATTCAGATAGAATTGTTTTCAATACGTATCAAGATTGTTAAATTTATTAGGTTTTACATAAACGAGCTGACATCAAAGGAAATTTATAAAATGACCTTTGAGTCAGCTCTATTATTTCGCTTCTAAAAGCGCTAATGCAGTTTGTTCATCTATAATAAGCACGTCTAAATAGTTTCCTTTTAAGGCAGCTTGGGTGCTTTCCATCTTATGAGTCCCTTCAACCACCCCTATGACTTCTTTTACTTTCTTCAATTGCTCCAGTGGCAGAGCAATTACTTTATCATTTAACGAATGGTTAACAACAACTCCTGATTCATCAAAGAAACGAGATCCGATGTCGCCTACAACACCTAATTTTCGTAATTGTTTTAGGTCATTGTCTTTTAGGTAACCAAGCTTTCGCATGGAGCCTCTATAAGGGTTCCCTAATCCAATCAAGGCCACATCTACCTTTTTTCCTTCCTCAAGGACGGAGGAAATTTCCCTCATACTTACTAGACGCTCCTTTAATTCCTTAGTTTCTACAATGGCAGGAGCATATAAGTAGGAACACGTACAATTCATTTTTTTAGCTAACTCATAAGCTAATTGATTAGCATGAATTTCTACACGTTGCGTTCCCATACCACCTACAAGAGGTACAATGTTCATCTGTTCTTTTCTTTCAAACGGATATTCCTTCACTAATTCAGCTAAAGTAGAGCCCCATGAAATACCAAGTTGGCTTACATTCATTTTCTTTAAATGTTTAGAAAGATAATAGGCACTTGCTTGGCCTACCGCCTTTTTAATCATGTCTGTTGTCAATCCTATAGTAGGTACAACAATCGAATCCTTCAATCCATAACATTTCTCTAATTGTTGTTCTAATCCCACGGTATGAATATTTTCATCCTTAATATAAACTTCAACCACTTTCGAATCTCTTGCCTTCTGCAATATCCTTGAAACAATAGGCCTGGACACACCCACTTTCTTAGCGATTTGTTCTTGTGTCCAACCATCCATATAATACAAATTAGCTACTTTAACCAGCTGCCTTCTTTCTTCCCAACCTACTACCATGTCATCGCCTCTTTTTAGCTAAATGTATCTCCTAACAAAGATATATCCTTTATTAGACAAGAACACTTTTCTTTCTCATAGAGTTTATACTATTAATCGCTGCTTCATAGAATGATTCAGCAACAGCTGGATGAGGATGGATCATCTTTGAAACTTCCTCAACCGTTCCCTCTAAATATATAAAAGCAGAAGCTTCAGAAATCATTTCGGTAACATGCGAACCAACCATTGTTACACCTATGATTTCTCCATAATTTTCTTCATACACTATTTTGACAAAACCATCTGATTCTCCTGAAGCAAGAGCTTTTCCATTTCCAGCATGATCAAAGCGCTCGACTCGAACAGATATCCCCTGTTTTTTTGCTTCTTCTTCTGTGATTCCTACACTTGCTACCTCAGGTAATGTATAGATACAACGAGGCACTACTTTATAATCAATTTTATCATTAAATCCAGCTGCATTATTAGCAGCTATAATCCCCTCTGCACTCGCAACATGCGCTAATTGATAACCTCCAACCACATCACCAACTGCATAAATTGAAGGAACACTTGTTTCCATTTTTTCATTTACTTTGATAAACGGTCCTTCCATTCCAACATTTAGATTCTGAATAGCTGAAAGATTAGGTTTTCGCCCTACACTCAAAATAAGAGTCTCTGCTTCAAAGAGATGTTCTTTCCCTTTTGCATCTATACATGTCACAACTTTTTGCGTGTTTTGTTCTTGGACTTTGGTTACTTTCGTACTTGTATAAAAACGAATTCCTTTTTTCTTAAGGAGTTTGTTCAATATCTTAGAAGCGTCTATATCTTCACTTGGAATAATACGATCTGCTGCTTCAATCACTGTTACTTCTGCTTTCAAACTAGCAAAAATACAGGCAAACTCTACTCCAATGACACCCCCACCAATAATAACAACTGATTTAGGGATCTCTTGAATATCAAAGATTGTATCACTTGTATCAAAATCAACAGAGGATAAGCCTTCTATTGGTGGGACAATAGGGGATGATCCTGTAGCTATAATAATACGTTCAGCTTGAATTCGTTCTTCTTTCTCTTTTGACTCAATTTTAATCACTTTTCCTTCTTCAATCTTGCCAAAACCTTCGTAGACATCTATCTTTCCTTGACTTAGTAAATAAGAAATTCCTTGACGCAAACGCTGAATAACATCATCTTTGCGTTTTTTCATTTTGCCTAATGAGAAAGAGAGTTCCCCTGTTTCAATTCCCCATGATTGTGCTTTCTCAATAGATTCAATTATCTCAGCATGTTTCAATAATGTTTTAGAAGGAATGCAACCTCTATTTAAGCACGTACCACCTAAGAAGTCAGCCTCAATTAAAGCAACTTTTTTTCCAAGCTCTGCCGCGTGTAATGCGGCTACATATCCACCTGGTCCTCCACCTATCACTACAACTTCATAAACATTTACCATACTTTTCACCTCTTATACTAGCAATTCAAACGGATTTTCTAGGACACGTTTAAGTTCCGTTAAAAATTCTGCTGCTGGAGCACCATCAATTACACGATGATCAAACGACATACTTAATGTCATCATCGGACGAATTTTAATATTATCGTTTACAACAACCGGTTTTTCTAGCATTCTCCCTACTCCTAAAATAGCTGTTTCTGGTTGATTAATAATTGGTGTAAATACATCTATTGCATACATACCAAGGTTACTAATTGTAAATGTGGAACCTTTTAATTGATCAGGTAATAATTTTTGTTCTCTTGCACGTTTCCCAATATCTTTTGCCTCCATCGTTAAGTCTGCTAGGCCCTTTTGGTTTACATCTTTAAGAACAGGTACCATCAATCCATCTGGAACAGCAACCGCCAAACCAATATGAACAGTGTCATTGTATATAATTTCATCATCTATAAAAGATGCATTAACTGCTGGAAAACGTGATAATACTAATCCTACTGCTTTGATGATTACTTCTGTATATGATAGACGCAGGCTTGTTTGCTTTTCAATAATAGGTAAAAGTTGAGTGCGTAATTCTTTTACCTTCGTCATATCAACCTCACTCGTTAACGTAACATGAGGCGCTGTAAAAGCACTCTGAGACATACGATCTGAAATGATTTTACGCATGCCACCAATTTTTCTTCGTTTCTTAGAGGAATCTGATTCTTTTATACCTTTTTCTTGAATAGCTGTAGATATATCTTGTTTAACAATCTTTCCGTTCAGGCCACTTCCTGAAATTGTAGTTACATCTATGTTCTCTTGTTGAGCTATTTTATTAGCAAGTGGTGTGATTTTCGAATGCACTTGACCTTCCTCTACATACTGATTAACGTCTTTTACATGAACTCTTCCATTTGGACCACTTCCGGCTACGTTTGTTAAGTCCACTTGCTTTGTTTTTGCTATCCTTTTTGCTGCTGGAGTAGCACGTGGTTTTGTGCTAGAAATAACTGAGGTGGCTACTAATCGTTTTTCGTCCTTCTCAGTTTCCGTTTCTTCTTGAACTGATTGCTCACTTGATTCATTTGATTCATTTGACTCACCCGACTCACCTGGCGATTCCTCAGGTACTTGTTCATCTGCTTGACCAATATAACCAATTACATGATTAACCGGAATTTGATCGTCAGTATCAAAATACTTTTTCAATAAAACACCATCGTCATATGCTTCAACTTCAATGTTAATCTTATCTGTTAGGATTTCAAAAAGTGGTTCTCCTATTTCAACCCTATCTCCTTCTTCTTTAAACCACTCAAGGAGGGTACCAGTCTCCATCGTACTACTTAATTTCGGCATAAAAATCTCTTTTGCCATATTTTCACTCTCCTTATTTAAAACGAACTGTTTCTTTGACTGCTTCAATAATATCTGGTACTTGAGGAACCACAGCCTTCTCTAATGTTGGATTATAAGGAATCGGCACTGCTAATCCTCCTAATCGTTTGATTGGAGAATCTAAATAATCAAATGCTTCACTTTCAGCAATCATACTAGCAATCTCACCACCAAAGCCCCCACGTTTAACTGCCTCATGGACGACAATAAGACGGCCAGTCTTTTTTACAGATTCTATAATAGTTTCTTCATCTAAAGGGACAATTGTGCGAGGATCAATGATTTCTACTTCAATACCTTCTTTCTCCAATTCTGCTGCTGCTTCTAATGCTTTATGTACCATAATTGCTGTAGCTACAATCGTGACATCTTTTCCTTCACGTTTAATATCTGCTTTTCCTAATGGAATAGAGTACTGTTCCTCCGGTACGTCGCACTGTGTCCGATATAATAATTTATGTTCATAAAAAATAACTGGATTGTCATCATCCATTGCAGCCTTTAATAAACCTTTAGCATCGTAGGCAGTAGAGGGCTGAACAACTTTCAAACCAGGAATGTGAGCCATCCAAGCTTCTAAACTTTGCGAATGTTGTGCTGCTGCTCCGGTACCAGAACCAGCAGGTGTCCTTACAACCATCGGAACTTTTCCCTTTCCACCAAACATGTAACGTGTTTTAGCTGCCTGGTTTACTAGTTGATCCATTGCAATAGTGATAAAATCTGAAAATTGCAATTCTAAGATTGGTCTCATACCAGTAAGAGCAGCTCCAACCGCCCCACCTGCAATGGCTGCTTCTGAAATAGGGGTATTACGAACTCGTTCTGGTCCAAATTCCTCAATCATTCCGCGCGTCACACCAAATGCTCCGCCATATACCCCAATATCTTCTCCTAGTATAAATACATCTTCATTTTGGCGCATTTCTTGACTCATAGATTCCCTAACTGCTTCTAAATACGTAATTTCTCTTGTTTTAATTTCCGTCATATTAATTCCTCCCAACTTTAAGCATAAACATCTTCTAAGAGACTCTCTAACGGTGGTTCTGGACTATTTTCAGCAAACTTCACAGCTTCTTCAATTTCGTGCTTTGCTGTTTCTTGTAATTTATTTGCTTCATTTTCAGTCAATATTTTCTCTCCTATCAATAAATCCTTAAATCGTTTAATACCATCTTTCTTTCTCCACTCTTTTTCTTCTTCACGCGTACGATATTTTTTCGCATCACTTTTAGAATGACCTTTCCAACGATAGGTTTTCATTTCAATTAAAGCTGGTCCCTTACCATCACGCGCCTTCTCTACTGCACCGTGGACAGTATTCATGATTTCAATCATGTCATTTCCATCTACCACTTCTCCAGGAATTCCGTAAGCAATTGCACGATCTGCGATATTTTCAATTTTTGTCATTTCCTTTACAGGACCGGACATTCCATATTGATTGTTCTCACAGATGAACACCACTGGTAACTCCCAAATAGCTGCTAAGTTTAATGCTTCATGGAAACTCCCTTCATTAGAAGCACCATCCCCGAAAAAGCATAAGACTACATAACCTTGATTTTTCATTTTAGATGTTAATGCAGCACCTACAGCAAGTGGAATCCCTCCACCTACAATTCCATTTGCCCCCAGATTCCCTTTTTCGACATCTGCAATGTGCATTGAACCGCCTTTTCCCTTACAATAGCCTGTTACCCTACCAAACAATTCAGCCATCATTTTATTAACATCACCTTCTTTTGCAATGCAGTGTCCATGACCTCGGTGAGTACTGATAATTTTATCCTTGCTTTGAAGCGCTGCAATTGATCCAGACGCTGATGCCTCCTGTCCTACACAAAGGTGAGTAGTACCATGAATCATTCCCTTTGCAAAAAATTGATCGACTTTTTCATCAAAGTATCGAATGAGCCACATTTCTTTATAAAGATTTTTAAGTTTCTTCTCTGTTATATGAGAAGGCAATTTTAATGTGCTGAGCATGATTTTTCCTCCTTATTTACATTTGTTCAATTAAGTTACCTTTGTTAACATCATATTTATTTTCAGACAATTCGTCAAGTACAAAAACTTCTTTTCAATATATCAATTGAATAAACAATAAAAATTACATTTAAATCAAGGTTACATAAATAGTTTTTTGACTATTCAGATTAATTTTATTGACAACCTAACAGAAGGGAAATTATACTTAACAAAAGTAATATTAATGAACCTTTGTTAAGGAGTGTGAGTATGTGGGGGATATTCATTGTAATCTTTATAACTCTTTGGCTATTACAATCTTTTATGACAAGGAAGCAATTAAAGCACTACCATCAAACCATAAAGGAAATGAGCAATCGATTTTCTGGTTATCTAGGAGTAGGAGTTGATAAAAAAAGACTAGGGATTGGAACTGTTTTAATAGTGGTAACCAATTCAGAAGGGATTATTGTTGATTGTAGAATGATGTCGGGAGTTACAGTCTTTGCAAGATTCAAAAAATGTAAGCGTTTTAAAGATCTTGATATTTTAGATATAAATATTTTAGATTACGAAGCTAAGTACCAATCCTCTTTAAAAATGGCAATTGAAAAAATATATCAACAAATGAAAGAAACAGTTCCTATGTTATGAAAAGGGAGGGAAAATGATGGAGTGGTTTGTAAAATTGGCAGAAGGGTTTATAGGTATGTTTGAAAAAGGGGGAGAAACATTTGTTGGAATGTTAACAGGAATTGTTCCCACCCTCCTATGTTTAATTACGGCTGTTAATGCCCTTATTAAGTTGGTTGGTGAAAATAGAATTCAGAGGTTTGCACTAAAATGCACTAAAAATATTATTTTAAGATACACTTTGTTTCCCCTATTAGCTGTTTTTTTCTTAACAAACCCAATGGCCTACACGTTCGGAAAGTTTCTACCTGAAAAACAAAAACCTGCATTTTATGATTCAGCTGTTTCTCTAGTCCATCCAATAACTGGACTATTTCCACATGCAAATGCAGCTGAATTATTTGTTTATACTGGTATATCAGCAGGGATTATTCAATTAAATCTATCCTTGGGTCCATTAGCGATTCGTTTCTTTATTGTTGGGATGATCGTAATTTTAATTAGAGGGATTATAACAGAAAAGATTACGATAAAAATGATGAAAAACAAGGAACTAAAAACGGCGTCTAACTAATCAAATTTAAAGAAAGGAGGAAAATTTATGAGTCAAAGTCAGGCTGTTCTAACTTCATTTAAGAAAGTTAAAATATCCAAAGGAAATGGTGGATGGGGAGGCCCGTTATTTATTAAACCGAATGAAGTACGAAAATATATTGTATCAGTCACTGGCGGTGGGATACACCCCACCGCCCAACGAATTGCCGATTTAACAGGTGGCATAGCTATAGATGGGTTCAAAACATCTATTGAGAGTAACCAAATGGCTTGTGTCATTATAGATTGTGGAGGAACTGCTCGCTGTGGTGTCTATCCCAAAATGGGAGTAATGACAATTAATTTAATGCCCACGTCTCCGTCAGGACCCTTAATGAATTTTATTAAAGAACATAACTTTGTATCAGGTGTTAAGGAAGATAATATTGAATTCCTCTCAGGAGAATCTAAAGATACTGTCCCGATTCAAGTAGAACAACAGACAGCTACTCAAACACCTCAACTACTAAAAGAAGAAGCTAAGAAAAAAGCTGCTCAGTACACCTCAAAAGAGACAGGTAAGACATCACTTATTGAAAGACTTGGGAGAAGTATGGGTGGAATAGTCGGCATATTCTATCAAGCTGCACGTGAGACTGTTGAACAGGTTATTAAAAATATATTGCCTTTTATGGCCCTAGTTAGTACCATTATTGGCATTATTTTATATACAGGAATTGGAGATTTAATCGCTAAATTTGTATCTCCACTGGCTGGAAATATTTTAGGACTTCTACTTCTATCAGTTATTTGTGCAGTGCCCCTCTTATCGCCACTACTAGGTCCTGGAGCTGTTATTGCTCAGGTTGTAGGCGTATTAATTGGCGTGGAGATTGGTAGAGGAAATATTCCACCAAACTTAGCTTTACCAGCTTTATTTGCAATCAATCCTCAAGCTGGATGTGATTTTGTTCCAGTAGGACTAACCCTTGGTGAAGCTGATTCTGAGACAGTTGAAGTAGGTGTACCAGCTGTACTAATGTCAAGATTAATTACAGGTCCACTATCTGTAGCTATTGCTTATGTATTTAGTTTTGGTTTATACGAATAACAAATAACTGGAGGATGATCATTATGAAGACAATTTATCAATCTATTGTTACCGAAGTAGGTTCACAAGTAGAACTATTCTTACAGGAAAAAATGATTATTTTATTTAATGATTCTGCCCCAGATGATTTACGAGATATTTCTGTTGTGCATAAGCGTTGTTCATTAGAAGAAGATATTAAAATAGGTGATGAATTAGTAATAGACAACCAATCTTTTAAAGTCACCTTTGTTGGAAACAAAGTGAATGAAACAATGAGAGATTTAGGACATTCAACTATCACTTTTGATGGTTCCTCGAAATCCGAAATGCCTGGAATGATTTGTGTAGAAGAAAAAGAGATTCCAACCATTACATCCTCATCCCAACTTATGTTTAGACAGTTATCTTAGAAAGCCAATTATGTGTTGATATTAGACTATGAACAATGAGGATTCGAAAATTGATTATAGACTGCAAAGGTAGACGAGAATTATTAAGTTGCAATCACCTCTTTATTTAAGTAACCAAGAGCTAACTAATAAAGTACTTTAAAAGGAAGCTGGAGGACTTTTCATGAATTCTGTTGAAATAAGAATTATGAATACAAGTGGATTACACGCAAGACATGCAACGCAATTTATAAAAGTACTTGATAAATTCCACTCTGAGATTTCAGTCATAAAAGGTGATTGAAAAGTTAGTGGTAAAAGCATTATGGGGCTTATGAGTCTGGCTATTCCAAAGGGAATGACAATTAAAATAGAAGCAGAGGGACCTGATGAACAACAGGCCATAGACGCCTTGGTTAACTTTATTGAACATAAACTAAACAATTAGATAACAACTATGTTAAGGAGAGGAACAACATGAAAAGTTCTAAAATGGAAGCTAATTTATACTGTATTACTTGTAATGAAGAAACCCCTCACTTAATTACTTACATTAATCATAAAATTGAAAGTGTTCAATGTGAAGATTGTAAACGTGGAATGAAAATACGAAGAGATATTATGAAAGAATTTTATAAGGAAGTTTATAATCGTATCTCAACGAAACCATCAAGAATTACAAAAGAATATAAAGAAGATCTAAGTGGATTTTTATATAAGGTTCCAATTCGTATGATTAGCAAACCTTATCGAATTATGAATGATTTAAACGAGTCACGTAAAGTTATTAGACGATTTAAAAGGGAAGAAAGATAAATAAGGTGAAAACAAAAGAACCTGAACTCTTAACAAGCAATCCCTTTTGCCAATTCTTTGTCAAAAGGGATTGCTTGTGTTTTTTATCTCTATTTGTAAGTTCTCTTTACTAATACTTTAAGTGTAAAACTATGATATATAGTTTTTATAAACACTACCTCTAACAAATTTTATATAAACTTAGTTTATATAAAATTTATTCTAGGAAGTAAAAAAAGCGCAAACCCGTTCTGAACTGCACCCCGATTGTTAGACACAATCTAACAATCGGAGGTGCAGTTTTTTTATGTCAAAACACACACTTAAAACAAAATTAACAGCTATAGATTTTTATATTCATAAACAGTATTCCTATAAAGAAGCAGCTGAGCTAGTTGGGGCGAATAGATCAGATGTGATTCAATGGGTAGCTTTATTTAGAAAACATGGAGAAGCAGGCTTAGAGTCAACATATACAAAGTACTCTGTCGAGTTTAAAATGGAGGTATTAATCTATATTGAAAAAACGGGGGCGTCTATTCGTGAAGCCTCTTCTGTATTTAATATTCCTTCCTACTCAACCGTTGTAAAATGGAGAAGGAATTTCCAAGAACAGGGCCTGGATGGTTTGTATCCTAAAAGCAGGAGGACTCCAGAAGTGAAAAAGAATTTAAATCAGAAGAAGGATGCCAGGAAAACAAATGAAGAGTTAGTAAAAGAAATCGAACGTTTGCGAATGGAAAATGTTTATCTAAAAAAGTTAAACGCCTTAGTTCAGACATCAAGGGAATCAAAGAACGAGAAAAAGCTCAAGTAATCGTTGAATTAAAGCATAAGTATAAGGTCGCCGATCTTATCAAGGTAGCTGGAATCGCCCGTAGTACGTACTATTATTGGATGAAAACCTTTAAACGTCCCGATAAATATAAAGAAATAAAACAAATGATTAAGCGTATCTTTCATGAACACAAAGGTAGATATGGTTATCGTCGTGTTACAATCGAGTTACGCCGTCTAGGCTACCTGATTAACCACAAGACCGTCTATCGGTTAATGCAGGAATTAGGTTTAAAATGCCTTGTAAGACTTAAAAAGTATCGTTCTTATCGTGGAAAAGCAGGGAGAATCGCTCCAAATATTCTTAAACGTGATTTTAAAGCTACTAAACCAAATGAAAAGTGGGTAACGGATGTCACAGAGTTTCATTTATGTGGAGAAAAGCTTTATTTATCCCCAATTCTGGACCTGTTTAATGGAGAAATCATCTCCTATCATATTGATAAACGACCTGCTTTCTCACTCGTGACAACGATGTTAAATGAAGCATTTGAACACTTGAATGAAGGAGATCACCCTATTCTACATTCCGATCAAGGTTGGCATTATCAAATGACACGATATCAGCATTTATTGAAGGAGCATAACATTACCCAAAGTATGTCCCGTAAGGGTAATTGTTTAGATAACGCGGTGATAGAAAATTTCTTCGGTTTATTAAAATCAGAGTTATTTTATCTTCAAGAGTTTAATAGTATAGAGCACTTTAAACAAGAGTTAGAGTCTTATATTTTCTATTACAATCACAAAAGAATTAAAACCAAATTAAAAGGATTGACTCCTGTAGAATACAGAAATCAATCCTCATTAACTGCTTAAATAAATGTCTAACTTTTTGGGTTCACTTCACAATCAGTAGTTTTTTCTATTTTTACGCTGTATAAGATACTTATTTTTAGTTCGCATAATGTTGATTCTAGGTAGTAAAAGGGCATACGAACTTTATTAAAAACTTATAAAGAATGGATAACTAAATTCTTTTTTACTTTGAATAATGAATTTGATGGGTCTTCCTTTATTATTTTCGATACTCAGATTTTCTTTCACTGCATTTTTACCTTCATACCATATTCGTCCTTTACTATCCTTCTCCATTGTTTCATCGCCCTCAAAGTATATCTCAAAATGTTTCTTATGATAATAATCGAATATCTCTTTTTCACTTAATTCAGAGGATAATTTCATGTATGCTGCAACAGTTGGATACCCTCCACTTCCTGAAGGCCCTCCACCGTATAAAACTCCATGATCAAAATCCTGTTCCATTATTTTTGTTTTTGGAGGTAACGGATAATCAAAGAGTTGATGTGCGTATCTCTTAGCATACCTATGTTCTTGACCAAATATATAATAAGACAATGAACCTATGCCTATTAAAACAAGACAGACAGTTATTAGTTTTAACTTTTTCATACGCTTTCCCCTTTCTTATCTTTCATTACAAGTTAACTATTATTTTATTGTAAAAGAAAAGAGTACCACGAAGTTAAAGAAGAGACAGGTCTAGATGTTCTAATTCATGAAGGTTTCAAGACAAGTATGGAATATACAATTTCAGAAACAAATAATAGAAAACAAGTAATTTTATTCTTAGGGACACCCACGAGTAACTCTGTGACCATTCAAAAAAGTGAAATTGCAGTGTATAAATGGGTTACATTTACCGATGCATTAAACTTATTTAAGTATGAAGATCATAAACAAGTTCTAAAACAAGCACATGAGTTTTTAGGATAAAGTTTTAGTTGACTATTCAAGAATAGGGCCAGATTGTTGAACAACAATTTAAAGGTTGTGAAAAAATTCACTTAAACTATCGGGACAGGTTCGTGGAAAAAGGAAAACTAAATTAATAAAAAAATCACTGGTTAAATACCAGTGATTTCTCTTAAAGGTTTTGTTTTTATTATCTTTTTAATGATTATTCCTGCTGACACCATTACCAACAAAATTCCTAGAGTTAGGTAAATACGTGGGCTTCTGAAACAAATGAGATACGGTTCAGATAGCGTTTCTGAGCCGTTTCTGCTTTCTCTTAAATTAAATTGTAACTTCTCCAAACTCGTATTAGTTGTTCTTTTCAATATCCTGCCAGTTAGAATTACTTAGTATTTCCGCCGACTTTCCAATAAACACCAACCTCGCTTCTTCATCATTTTGTAGCTGATATAACATCCAAGCAGTCATATATCCATCTGCTCTTGTAAGCATATCCCCGTGTTCTGCTCCGTTGATTCTTGCACGGACCTTAAACACGTCATTCCTGATTCCGTCATAGTTAACAATTAGGGATGAAAGCGGTGCGACGCCTCCAAAACTGGTTTTCGAATCTTCACCTGAGTCGTCAGAGCTGCCTGTTCCTGCTGACATAAAATAAGGTATCGCAACTTTTGAAATATCATATTCCCAACCCATATTTTTGGCAAGCAGCGAATATGCGGCGCTTCCGGTAAATATCGTTTTATATTTATTACTGTTATCATATTCCGTGACGGCTCTTATCGCTCCTGCGCCTCCCTGAGAATAGCCGATAACGCCGATATTGTCCTGACTTACCTTCCCGTAGAATATACTGTCGGAATCGCTATTCAGTTCCAATACATAATCCAGTGTTTTTGAAGTCGTTAAACCTGTCCCCGCCTGCTTGTCCTCATTGCCTACCACAATAAATCCCCATGAAGCAAGTCTTTCAAAAAACGACTCATAAACGGAAGCAGCTGTGTTGCTTGCATTTGTCACGACGATGAGTGGATACGCTTGACTTTTGCTTTTGAGTTCTGTAGGATACCAAATTTTGTACTCCTTTATCGTATCATCCTCTGATTTCAATTTAACGAGCGATACTTCATAACTCCCCAATCCCGCATACTTTTTCTCTAATGTAGCGTCAGATTGAAAATTCTTATAATAGGTATCCTCGATAATCGGCTTTTTAGAATCCAAGTAATTCTTGATTAGTAAAAATGATAACAAGATTATGATTAAAGCGATAAAACTTAAAACCGTAATCCCAATTACTTTTAGCACCTTTTTCATATTTCCACCCTCCGTTTTCCTTTCCGTTGACAAAGAAATGACTTATATTAGAATAAAGTCAACAGGAAACAAATGCCCTAATTCGGTACATCTGTTTCAATCGCATTATATTTATAACAGTTGAGTTCTTGATTAGCAATACCAAACAGCTTGAAACTTGTTGCAAACACGTTATGCGGAACAAAAAGGAGAATTTGTACCTCTATGAAAAAGAATCAAACGGTATTTCTAAAATTATGTCTAGCAGACGCTCTTATAAAACTTATGGAATCGCAGGACTATGATACGATCAATGTGAATGTGATCTGCAATTTGGCGGGAGTTGGAAGAACAACCTTTTACAGACACCTCGGTCGCAAAAATAGCAAAGATGAATTATTAATTTTTAAGCTCAATTACGAGTGGGAGTGTTATGCCCAGAAGCACGAGGAGGATGTAAAGAAAGACAAGGGCTTTGCCATGTTAAACTATATTTACGAAAACAGACGACTGTTTACTATGTTAAATAACAACGGATTGGTTGTGACAATTATGCGGGTATTTGAAAAGCTGATACCTGCTGGCGAACCCTACGACAAAAGCCACTCTTATCTAATATCCTTTTTTTCCTATGGGTATTTTGGTATTATCTATCAATGGATAAAATACAATTTTGATGAGACACCTGAGCAGGTGCAAAAGCATATTTTTGATACGTTTTCGTTAGGGATGAAAAATCAGAACGCCAATTCAAATCCTGCTAGTCCTGATTGTTAAAGTCGAAACTGCAGAAAAGGATGGTCAATATTTACGTAAATGCACCACTTGTGGATTGACTAAGAATCTATAATAGGTCTAACAATATAAATGTATTTATATCTGAGCTACTCTAAATATAACTAAAGAGTAGCTTTTATTTTTAAATAAAGGAAACGTCAATCAGGTCGCTTAGCCTTACCTTACTTATTTCTTCTTCTGCTTCATTTATAAAAACAAATACATCTTTAGAGGAATCAACGAACTCAATCACACCTGTTTCGGTGATATGTCTGCCCTGCTTATAGTAGGTTATATGTACGGTTTTAAGCATATGTAAAGCTTCTAGTAATATGTAATTCATTTGTTCCATTTGCTCTTCTGTTAAATGGGACTTTGATATTTCTAATTGTTTGTTTATGATTTTCTGTAATCCTATGTATTGCTCCGGCATGGTAACAAAAGCCCTCCATTTTTTCATTCCTCTATCTTCTTGCATATCATCATCCTCCTTTACGATTTATGGCCTCCCATTAAGCCATTTCGATAACGAGCTGTGGAATAATCGAGAGCGCTTGAAGCCCGAAGAAGACTATTCTTCCCATAGCGAAGACGAATCTCATCTATCGTCTTTACAAGTGTATAGGCTTTTTCACGTCGATCAATATCTTCAAACAGGCTCATTTGTTCCTCCTCTTGAATGGTTGTATTTGATAGAGAAATGCCTATGGAACGAATAGGCATTCCGTTGTCATGCGTATGTAAGATGGTTAAACAATAAGGAAAGATATCTTGACTTAAGTTGGAGGCTCGAATCATTTTCTTTTGTCTAGAAAATCCTTTACCGGTTTGTTTGCTATATCCAATGGATAAATGGACCGTTTGAGCAACCACTTGATGCATGCGTAACCGAAAGCAAATATCATCTAATAATTCTAATAGTAATAATTCAATTTCTTTTCGGCTCGTGTAGTCTCGAAGGAGAATTTGACTTTTCCCAAATGAGCGAGAGTCGGGAATATATACATCCGAAATACGGCTATAATCAATGCCATTCGCATGTTGATGAAGCTCGTTACCTAAGACACCAAATTCTTTTTGTAATAGCTCTTTAGATGATAGGGCTAATTCTTTAAGAGAGTGTATCCCCAAGCCATTTAATCGCCTTTCCGTAGCTGATGAAATTCCCCAGAAATCTCTCATAGGGTAGATCGACCATAATTTATGAGGTACATCTTCATAGTGCCAATAAGCGACTCCTGCTGAGCTATGTTTTGCTTCATGATCTAAACTAACTTTAGCCATTAAAAGGTTAGGACCCATTCCTATTGTTGCTGTCAGTCTTGTTTTTTGATAAATTTCATGAATGATTTTATGAGCTAATGCTTCTGGTGTTTGAGCAAATAAATGTAAAGAAGCTGTGGCATCAATGAAAAATTCATCAATACTATAGGCATGAAAATCTTCAGGAGCTACGTACTGTAACATCAGGCTTGAAACATAATTAGACGCTTTCACATATCGCTCCATAGAAGGGTTTACGATGTAAATATCTTTTCTTTTTGGAATCTCAAAAAGTCGACTTCCGGTCTTGATCCCTTCTTTCTTTAATAAGGGCGTAGCAGCCAATACGACCGATCCTGGCCGTGTGGTATCCCCTACAACCGCAAGCCTTACTTTTAAGGGATCTAGTCTTCTTATTACACTTGAAACCGAAGCGAAAAAAGATTTCATATCTATACACATAACGATTCGGTTTGGAAGCTGCTCATAATCCATTGAAATAACCTCTCTAAAAAAAGAACGTTTGTTCTATTATATACGAACTAATGTTCTTTATTCAATATATTAAAAATGGACGTATTCCATAATATTTGAAGATAAGTAATTAATTAAGAATAAAAAGAAAGACTACGATGAATGATATGAATGCCCCGATTTACACAAAAAAGCGTTGTCGCTATCCGACAACGCTTTTTGTATGAACGCTTACTTTGGTTTTTGTAGTGATTTCTTATCTAATAACTGCATAGAAAAAATGTCTCGTTCTGTGATCCCTAACAACTTCATTTCTTCTTTATGAGAGCGACCTTCTACTACTTTTATAGCCTTGATGGTTCCATCTCTTAATGTATATTCTTGATACATTGTCATACAACTTACTCCTCTAATTTAAGATTGTTTCTATAATATCATAACTTTTATAAAAAAAAGGGAACTGATACACAACCTGATTTCTGGATATACAAAATATTTTATTTAAACTCTTTAATGAAAATTTTTCTAATTATTGATGTATAATTTAGTAGCATAATTTAGATATAGCTATTAACAAGGGAAGGGAAGAGTTTTAATGAATGGAATGGATTACTTATTTATTACTCTAATCAATGTAGCTCTCTCTGTACTTACCTTTTTTATAGCAGGTTTTTTTAGGCAAAAGGGAAGAAATCTTGCTACTAAAACGGATATTGGAGAAATTACTAAGAAGCAGGAGGAAGTTAAAACCACTTTTCAAAAAGAAATTAATAAGCAAAAAGCTGAACTGAGCGAGAAGCTTGAAGAATTAAAATACCGACAGAATATACTTTTGAAAGATTATGAGCTATACGTTACTAAAAGGCATGAGTATTATCCTGAGTTATACAAACAAATCTTAGTAAGCATAGGAAAGATAACAGGTCTAAGAGGATCCCGAAAGAGTCCCATTTACACGAATGCTGATATAGAAGATATCAAGTCACTTATGGAATTCAAAAACTTTACGAACTTGGATCGAAAACTGATTGAAGAGAATTGGAAGGATAATAGACAAAAAGCAATAAATATCTTGGAGAATAGATTGAGAAAGATCGAATACAATGAAGCAGAAATCTCATACTTAGAAGCAAATAATTTCCGTCTATTAAATATCTTGTTCTTTTCTGATACAGTTAGCTCAATATCCCAGAAATTGTTGGATGTTATTCGTGAGCTTTGGATAAATTACTCTCCAGAGGAGGTTCCTACAAGGGATCCAGATTACATTCCTAAAATGGACAAAAAGAATAAGCAATTGAAAAAAGATATTCAAGATTTAAAGGAGCAACTATTTAATCAATTGAAAGCTGAATTACAGAAAAAAAAAGAAGAATAAAGATAAATGATTGTTACCAAAAGAAAAACCATTGATTTGCTTGATAAGAGTTTAATAATGTATTTTACTCTTATCCTCGGAAAATTAACGAAGGATAGACATAATGTACGTCATAGGAGATAAAAGACAAGCCCGTCCCGTGGAATCTACATATCCTATTTAATATGATAATGCCAAACATACCTATCTTATTCCTCGTCTAACATGCTATAAGGTTAGGATAAGGAGAAATGTAAAGTGGAAAGAAAAAAGATAATAGGTATTATCTCAGTTGTTTGCTTCATCGTTTCCTTCATTCTTACAATTGGACGCTATGCGACAATGGGTGGATGGATTCCGTATGGTGGTGTATTTGTTGCAATCTTTTTAAACTATGTACTACCTTTCCTTGGTTTTCTTGCTTCTTTTTTCAGCGAGAGAGGATTTTTAAAGTATGTAGGTATCTATGGGAATCTTTTAATTATCATATTAACTTTTGTAATACCAATCATAACGCTCATTTTTTGGTTTTCGAATCCTATACCATAAACCAGAAGCAACGATATTTAAACTTCGTTGCTTTTTTACTCTATAAAAAGTGAGCACAACCAGACGGTTCGTAAAGTGTACGTTCACAAAAGTGCACTTTTACGGACGTCTTTTTAATACACAGAATATCCTTAAACACAATTTGATTAGAGTTCTTTCAAGGAGATATACTTACTTCGCATATTTAAAATCCTCTTTTAGTCTTCTCTAAAACACCTATAAATGTCATTTGTAAGACAACCCAATTTTTAGATCTTGTGGTAGCATATAGATCTACATATTAAGGAAAGTTGAGGATGATAAATTGTGACTCAAGAAGAATTTATATATTTCCGCAATGAGAGAGAACTTTATCTAGATGCCCTTATAGAGAAGCTTGTCACAGGAAAACAAAACATTGAGAGAAAAAAGTTTTTTTACCAAAAGTTAGATCAATGGCGTGATACGGCTCTCCTTCTTTACTCTGAACATGAAACAATGAAGCACTAGTGGCTCACCCATCACTAGTGCTTCATTTTTATTTAGTGGGGGATTACCCAACAACTAAAAGATAAATGCAAAATTCGGGCCTGTATTTCGTTTAAATAAATTTCCTAAAATAATCGTTACATTTTCATCCCCATTTTTTTCAATATAACAACTAATGCTTGTGGAAGTATTCCCTACATCTGCCACAAATCCCCTTGTTGATCATTTACTTCTCTCTCATATCAAAAGAAAGCTTTTATTTATTTTGAAACCTTCTTTCTAAAAGGAAAACACCCCCACACCTACCATAAGCCCCCTTGTCGTACCTTGAATAAAGAATAAGATATATAAACATACGTGTATATTAATCTACAAAACTGTTCATAATATTAATGTATTCCCCCATATGTGAAAAGCTTTTGCTAGTACTGAGCAAAGGCTTCTTTTTTATTAAAAGGAATTTAGAACTAAATTAGTTTAGTCGGGACGGACGGTTATTTGTTTCTGTTTTAAAACCTTAAAGGGATAAAGTCAAGGGTTTTCTTAGGCTTCTACCTTTTTCTCTAATGGAGGTTTAGGTGTTTTATTCAGTCGTAAATTACCTGATAAATATAACCCAGTAAAAACAAAAAGGGAAGCAATGGCATCGTATATTGTAATCTTTTCACCTAATAAGATAGAGGCTAAAAGGTAACCTGCGATGGGGGTTAGGAATAGCCAGATATTTGCTTTAACAGCATCTTGTTTAAGTAAATAAAACCATAAAATCATGGCAAAGATTGAAACACCTAAAACCGACCACACGAGATATAGGATCAGATTTATATCCAATACAACAGGTTCATCTAATTCTAAAAGAATAGAAGGTATAATTAAAATAATCCCCCCGAATAAAACCTGCCAGGCATTAATTACTAGGCTTGGTAGTTGCAACTTTTGTTTTTGAAAATAAACGCTGCCAACTGCCATGGATATCATGCCCATTAGTAGCAAGATAATTCCACTCCATGTAGAATGTCCATCTTGTAATAAAGGATATGTAGCAATTACTAAGCCAATGGCTGAAACAAGCATCCCTATCCACTCTTTCTTTTGAATGAAACGATTCATGAAAATGGAGGATAGAATTGCAACAAGAAAAGGATTAACAACGACTGCTAAATTAAAAAAGCCAGATGATACTGTTTTTAGTGCCCAAAAACCACAACCAAGATACAGAGAAGTATTAAATAAACCTAATAGTATCAGGGGTTTCCACTCATATTTTTTGGGCATGCGGTATTTACCTTTCCTAAATAAATAAATATATAATAACAATAAGCTCCCAGCTAAAAGGAAGCGAATAGTCCCCATTATCAATGGTGGGGCCGATAAAAGACCAAATTTAACAGAAACCGCCCCAGATGCCCATAGAATCGTAAATAAAATGCCAAAAAACATTTCCTTTTCCCTCCTTCAAATACTTACTAGATAAAAAGTTAATTTAAATAGTCATTTTCCAGAAAGTAGACGATTATGATGTGTTTTATATAACAAAAGGTGCGCTCTAACTGAGTGCACCTTTTGTTTTTATGAATTGTATATTTTTCTGTTTAGATTCACAACATCCTTATGTGAAAATTCAACTTCCTTTTTTTCTGTAAACCTTTCGATCACCTTATCCCGTAGTAATGGTGCTTTTTCTTTATTTGCCTTTTTCAACGCTTCCGTAAGTTCATCTTTTGTTAGCTCTGTGCAGTAAGCAGGAGTTCCTGGTTGTTGTCTCCAAGAGTCACTTAAAGAACCACTGTCTACTGCATCAAAGCCTAGCTCGTATACTATGTCCATGACTACTTGTTTTTGTGATGGATCATTACCAGCAACCGCCATCGCAATTCGTCCACTAGATTCTTCAGATGTTCCTTCATTTTCTAACGTATAGGCTAATAAGTTGTTGAAAGCTTTAATGACAGGTCTGCCTAATTGTTTTGAAACCCAAACACTTTCAACCATCCCGTTCTCGATTTCTTCAATTTTGTCGTCTCTAAAAGGATAATAATTTGAAGTATCTACAATGATTACTTCCTCCCCGACTTGATCGATAATGTTCCGAATGCTTTGCATTGCTTTAGTAGGGAGAGATATTATAAGAACTTCAATATTTTCCATTACATCCTCTACGCGCACAACTGTTCCAGCAAGCTCTTTTCCTTCTAAATGTTCAATTCCCCTTGCATCTGCAACTTTGACGTCATGCCCATTCTTAACTAATTTTTTAGAAATAATTGACCCAATTGGTCCTGCACCTATAATTCCAAATCTCATGATTGTTCCTCCTCAAGAATTTGTATATAAAAGCATTATTCTGCTTAAAGTTACACCATCATATATTTATCAAACCGTAAACATATATTCATTAGATATAAAAAACGTATTGAATACTTCTGTTACATATACTAGAATAAAATCATTTCTCATCTTTTTGAAGTAGGCAATTAAAATTGCCATAGTACATTTTTTTGTACTTAACAATAGAAAGCAGGTGAAAAGGTGTCTAGAATATGTAAGGATGGATTTGACCCAGAGTGTATAAAGGAACAAAGAGAAGTATATGGTATTGCCTATACCCAGAATATGCTTTCAGGACGCTGGAAGTATATTATTCTTTGGTTTTTAAAAACCAAAGAACGTCGTTATAGCGAAATTAAAGCTTTTTTATGGGACATTTCACAGGGTTCTCTTACAAAACAGTTGAGAGAATTAGAAGCAGATGGATTAATTAAGCGAGAGGTTTTTCCTGAGGTACCTCCACGTGTTGAATATTCATTAACAACTAAAGGATGTGAATTTATCCCCATACTTGATATGATGGAGAATTTCGGCAAAAAATTCGGAGAGAAACCTGAGTGAAATAATAAAATGATATTTTTTATCAATTGGACCGAATTTGTGAAGTATTGTACTAACGGGTTTAGTTCAATAGGGTTATTCTATCTAATTCAAAACGCTGCAATCGTTAAAATTAGATTGCAGCGTTTTGAATTATTTTACTATATTATGCAGATATTTCTTCACTAGGGTGTTTATTTTCTTTATAGATAAGATAAAAAGCAACTATCATAAATAGTAATGCAGAATAACGTTTTATATCTAAATGAATGACTAAACTATTGAACCAGCCGAGATTGTCAATAACAATGCCGATTACAAGCTGACCAATGATCATGGTAATATGGGTTGCAATAACTCCAGCTTTTTGTTATTAAGTACAAAAAAATGTACTATGGCAATTTTTATTGCCCTCTTTTAAAAAATGAGAATTGGTTTTATTCTAGGATATGTAACAAAATTACTCCATACAACAAGTTGATAGGCAAACGGTGTAATAAACAGAATTTGGACATTTGAGTGTGAAACAGCTGATGTGGATCATGGGTTCTATCTTATGGTTGGATCCATACTTTTGCCCTCCATAGCCCGATAAAATGTGAGTAGGTCCCTTAGGATAAATTGACAACTAAATTTTCATCGTGGTATAGTTAGCTTGCTAAATATAGTGTGGTAGTGGAGGCATATCTATGAACGATAATGTTGATTGCGATATTCGTCAGTCATTAGATAAAATTTCATTTCAAATGCGTCGAGATTATAATGAGAGTCTAAGAGAACTTAATCTTTATGTTGGCCAAGATAATTTACTCTCTCGGTTGTGGTTAGGCGATGGGGTAACACAAAGGCAACTATGTGAACATTTAAAATGTGAACCGCCTACGGTAACAAATATGGTTAAATCATTGGAGCAAAACGGATTTATATACCGTAAACGTGATGAACAAGATGCAAGGGTTATGCGAATTTATCTAACGGACAAAGGCAAAGAATTAGAGAAACCGGTTGAGTTCAAATGGAAACAGCAGCAAGAAAAGTTACTCCATTCAATCTTACCGGAAGAACGCTTACTATTAAGGCAACTTATGAAGCGAATGGAGAGAAACTTGTTCTAAGTTTTCTCTATATTGATATTTAGCATGCTAAATATTTAACAGTTCTATATCGTTTATTTACTAACAAAAAGGTTATGGATCCACTGAAGAGGATGCGTCTAGCCAAAAACAATGATATCCGTACTTTCTAAAATGCTTTGGCTTAATTTCATAGGAGAATATATTTTTAAAGACGTACATTGAATAATAGCCTTTCTCAACAGGGAAGCTTTTTTTTGGAAGTGTGGGACCCAGCATTTTGATGAATCATTGCACCAGCCTTTTACAACTATGACGTACTCAAACCCAAGGGATATGAGTATTATACGTTACAATTCAGTAAGGAAGTCAAAAGAAGTCTTGTCTTTGCTGGGGAATAACCAGTAGATTAGTTAGCAAGCTAAATAATATTGAATTTTCTCCGAGCTACTAAAACTTGATTGGAAATAATTCACTAAGGAGAAGAGATATATGAAAAAAAGAAAAGAAATGCAACTAGCACTACAAATGGTTTCTGGATATGGAGCCGAATTTAGCGCTTGGAGAATGCCTGGTACCGACCCAGCAGCCTACACAAATACGGATAGTTATGTGGAGCGAGCTAAATTAGCTGAAAAAGGAAAATTTCAAATGATCTTCATCGCGGATACTCCTGCATTATACAATGACTTAGGTCCTCAGACTCCTATGTTCCCTATGGATCCTATGTTAGCGCTAATGGCTGTAGCTAGAGAAACGAAACATATTGGGCTTGTTGCTACCCTATCAACGACATTCAATTATCCATATAACATAGCACGTCAGTTCAAAGCACTAGATGTTATAAGTCATGGACGTGTAGGATGGAATGCGGTCACCTCATCCCATCCATTAGCAGCAGCAAATTTTGGTGCTCGGGTTGCCAATCGCAAAGAAAGATATGGTAAGGCACATGAGAGTATACAAATCGTTCAAGCATTATGGGGGAGTTGGGAACCAGACGCTTGGACGTTAGATGTAGATGGAGGAAAATTTGCGGACATGGACAAAATTCAGCCTATCAACCTTGAAGGGCAGTATTACGCATCTCGTGGTCCTTTACCAATCCCCCCTTCTGAGCAAGGTCAGCCAGTTATTTTCCAAGCAGGCGGAGGGGAAGAAGGATTGGAATTAGCAGGGAGGTACGCTTCTGGTGTCTATGCTAACCCTTACGACATTGAGTCTGCTCGTGAACATAGACAAGCGCTTCGACAAAGTGCAGCTCGTTTTGGCCGAAATCCCGATGATATCAAGATGTATGCAGGTTTTATGTTTTCCATAGGTTCAACTGAAGAAGAAGGTTTAGAACGACGAAGACAGCTTATGAGTTTTAATCCTGAGGAGATTCCAGGAAGGGTAAGTTACCTTGGTTCCATGGTTGGTTTACCACTATCGGTGAATTCGGTAGATATTGATCAACCATTAGCAGCTGATATGTTGAAAAAGGCATATGCCAACCCAATGGATCCACGTTCCCCCAGAGCTTTAGAGCTGTTGAAAAAAGGGCTATCCATTCGAGATGTTCTTGCCCATGGGGTCATTAACTATCATCCAGTAGTTGCAGGTACCCCCGTACAAGTTGCTGACTTCTTGGAAGAATGGTTTTTAGCTGGTGCATGTGACGGCTTCTCGGTTGTTCCGGATATAGCCTATGATGGAGTTGCTGACTTTGTGAATCTGGTTGTCCCCATTTTGCAGGAGCGCGGTTTGTTCCACAGGGAATATGAAGGAAAAACACTGCGCGAGAATATGGGAGTTCCTTATCAATACAGAAGACTAAAATATTAAAATAATTAATAGAGGAGAGAATTCAAATGAATAATACCCTTAAATTACTTCATAATCATACGTCCATTCGTTCTTATACAAATCAACCATTAACAGAGGAACAACGAGAGGCAATCTTTCAGGCTGCTAATCAGACTTCATCTTTCAGCCTTTTACAGGCCGTTTCTATCATTAGAATTACAGATTCAGATCTTCGCAAAAAAGTAATGCAGCTTTCTGCGAATCAGCCTTATATTGAAGAGGCAGCAGAGTTTTGGATTTTTTGTGCAGATTTTAACCGAAATCATCAAATTGCCCCCAAGGTAGACCTTGACTATATTGAATACCTTTTAATCGGTACATTCGATGCGGGGCTCATGGCTCAGAATGCTTTAACGGCAGCTGAATCAATGGGACTCGGTGGTGTATATATCGGTGGAGTAAGACTTAATATTACAGAATTAACTGAGGTATTAAATTTGCCAGAGCATGTGGTTCCTTTAGTGGGGCTATGCATAGGCCACCCTGCTGGAGAGAAACCTGGACTAAAACCACGTTTACCTCAATCAATGGTCATGTTTAATAATCAGTATCAAGCACTAGATGAAGAAAAATTAGCAACCTATGACCAACAGATGCGTGAGTATTACCAAGATCGTCCTGTTAAAGCTCCTTTCACAGTAAAGAAAGTAAAGGGATGGAAAGATCATATTGAGGATCATCTTGAAAGAAGCAAATTACCCTTCATGCTTGAGTATTTAAACAAACAAGGATTTGCTAAAAAATAAACTGTTACTAATTAAATGGATTTACAAGGAGATATAGAAATGAAGAAGCAATACAATACGCGTGTCATCTTGGCATCGCTGCTTATGTGCGGTTTTGTAGGCATGTTTAGCGAGACGGCTCTAAATATAGCAATGACTAATTTAATGGAAGTGTTCCAAATTTCAGCCGCAACCGCACAGTGGTTAACAACCGGTTTCCTGCTGACTCTTGGCATTTTAATGCCGATAAGCGGCCTGCTGTTGCAGAGATTTACAACGAGACAGCTGTTCACAGGTTCTCTCATGAGCTTAATCATAGGTACCCTCATTGCGGCGCTCGCGTTTAATTTTGAGATGTTGATGGTTGCTCGAGTTTTACAGGCAGCAGGCATGGCATTATTGCTGCCACTCATGTTCAATACGGTTCTTGTCATATACCCGCCGGAAAAGCGAGGGGCGGCGATGGGCTTCGTTGGACTTGTTATCATGTTTGCGCCAGCAACCGGACCGACCATAGGCGGTCTATTAATCGAGTATTTAACATGGCATTATATCTTCTGGTTTTCACTGCCGTTCTTGGTTATTGGATTGTTGATAGGGCTGAAGTATTTGGAAAATGTCACCGATGTCACGAAGCCCCAAATCGATATGCTGTCTGTCGCATTGTCAACGATCGGCTTTGGAGGAGTTGTCTTCGGCTTCAGTAAGGCAGGCGAAGGAGCTGAAGGATGGGGAAGCGCAGTTGTGGGCACTTCAATCATTGTTGGGCTCGTCGCGCTGGTACTGTTCATACTGCGGCAGAACTCTAAACGCGATCCGATGATGAATCTGAGCGTTTTCAAGTACCCAATGTACGTCGTTGGGCTGCTCCTGGTAATGTCGTGTACGTTGATCATTATGTCGAGCATGATTATCCTACCGATGTTTTTGCAGACGGGTGCAGGATTGTCTGTGTTCACTGCAGGACTCATGCTTTTGCCGGGTAGCGCGCTGAACGGTATCCTCTCTCCACGTATGGGGAGCTTGTTCGATAAATATGGGCCGAAATGGCTCGTTATTCCTGGTCTCGTAATCGTGGCAGTCATGTTATGGTTCTTTACAACCCTGTCTCCTGCTTCATCAGTGGCCTTTATCGTGGCTTTGCATATCGGGCTCATGGTTGGGGTAGGGATGATATGGATGCCTGCCCAAACGAACGGGTTAAATCAATTACCGCCGGAGTTATACCCGCACGGCACGGCAGTCATGAATACACTTCAGCAGGTGATGGGTGCGATTGGAACGGCGGTCGCAATCAGTATCCTTACGGGCGGTATGGAGGAATACTTGCATCGCTCCTCCACTCCGGCCAAACAGGCCGAAATTGCAAACGCGATGACAGCTGGATCACAAAACGTGTTCCTGTTCACGATGATCATAGCACTGATTGGCTTGGTCATAGCGTTCTTCATCCGCCGTGTCATCGTCAACCACAAGGTGATGAATATGCCTCATTAATGTTTTGCCAGCAAGGTGCTTTAGCTTAACAAGCCAAAGCACCTTAGAGGAATTCGACTTTCCAGGTTAAAATTTGCTTAGCTTATAATATCCGCATTTTGTCGGCAGGACCTCTTATAGGTTATCCCAAAATATATAGGATAGCTATACGAACAGCCCTTACCTAATATAGGTAAGGGCTGTTTTATTCTTTGTTTATTTAGGTTTTTGTAAGAAATTTTTATCTAACAATTGAATAGAAAGAATATCTCGCTCTGAAGTATATAACAATTTCATTTCTTCCTGTATATAGCGACCCTTTACTACTTTTCTAATCTTTATCTTTCCATCAGGTAATGTATATTCTTGATACAGGGTCATAGGATTTACTCCTCTTTTTCAAAAGTTTCTTCCATTAATATATTATCCTATATGTAAAAACCCTTTGTTAATATTAAACAAAGGGTTTCTTTTTATTTAACAATCACTAGTTTACATAACACACATTATCGGACATAAACTACTCAGAGGAATTTTTATGCTATATATGTATATGAGTCTATAAAACTGGACAAGCTATTAATGTATTCCCCTATCTATACCTATAAGAAAACTCTTTGCTAGTACTGAGCAAAGAATTTTCTTATGTGTAAAGACTATTCAAATAGGATTCATCAATACCAAACAGGTTATAAGGAAACTAAGAAAGCTCTTTTTTATTAAAAAAGAGGGCTTTTTAAATCAAAGTTTATAAATCTTAAAGATGTATAAAAGGTTTAGATTTCTGAACGATAGGTTTTTCCTAACTCCTTACCAAGACCAAAATAATGACGGAAATTATAAATTAATGGATTCCATTGGTTTGGATCAATATGATTCTCTCCTATAATCATGTCTTTATGAGCATGAACATGTATAGCTTCTGTCTCTACAATGGCAAAATGGGTTGAATAGTCAGGGATTCTAACTTGTTTCACCTTAGCTTCAATTTGAAGTGGACACTCTGCAATACGTGTAGGCTTAATGGATTGTGATGGAATAGGCGTTAATTCACTATGGAGGTACTTTTCCTTTTGATAGGTAAACCCTAGTTTTTCTTTATAGTCCGGAACAGGATCTTTTCCTGTATAAGAAGCTATTTTCTCAACGTTTCCCCATAGCGAAGCGTTGGGAATATTAATGACACATTCAGGATGTCGTTGCAAATTCTCTAGCGCTTTTCCTCCTGCTGCAATTCCTAATATAATGTAATTTCCTAATGCCCAAGAAGATGACAGAGGGCTTATATTGACGGTTTGATCTTCATTTAGTGTAGTGAGTAAAATAACGGAAGTCCCATAATATAAGACTTTAGGTTTGATTATTTTAGTAGATGGAAGTTGATTTATGCCGTTCATCTTTATCTCTCCTCTATTTGTAGGCTCTTTTTTATTGTAAAATATAAACATCTCAATCCTCATCGAAATGTGGATTACATAGGGGAGGAGTAAAAATGAACGTAAATCCTAATGTAGCAAAGATTGCTACTCTTGTAAGCGAATCTTCACGTGCAGCCATCTTAACCGTCTTACTGGACGGTCGATTTCATCCGGTCAATGAACTTGCTTATATGGCTGGAATAAAGCCTCAAACAGCTAGTTTTCATTTAACTAAAATGATGAATGCCAATGTAGTTGCCGTTGAAAAACAAGGGAGACACCGATACTATGGGATTCTTAATGAAGAAGTAGCCCAAGTTATGGAATCCCTTTTATCTTTAGCTCCACCAGTCGAAGTAAGGTCCCTAAAACAAGCTACCGAGGATAAACAAATTCGTTTCGCAAGGACATGCTATGATCATCTTGCAGGAAATTTAGGTATACAACTAAAAGATTCTTTAATTGAAAGAGGCTTTTTATTAGAAGAACAAAATGAGTTTCTGGTCACTGAAGAAGGGCATGAATTCTTCAAGAAACTTCAAATTGATATGGGAAAGGCCAGAAAAAAACGTCGTTCTTTTTCACCTAAATGTTTAGATTGGAGTGAAAGGCGTCATCATCTTGCAGGATCCTTAGGAAATGTAATTTTAGAAAGGCTGTTAGAGCTAAATTGGATTCAACGTTTACCTAACACAAGAGCTATAAAAATTACTTCTGAGGGAAAAAGAGGGTTAAAAGAAATATTTTCTATTGATATTAGTTAAAAAACTTTCAGGCATTAGATTCAAATTTAGTTACCATAATGTTGATTATCGAAGAAAAATAAAGCCTTCGCTGATGAGCAAAGGCTTTATTCATACTTGAAAGTATGAATTTATCTCTTTTAATAGAGTTGATTTGTTTGTAGTAAAAAGTATGTAGTTTTCTTTCTTAGTTTTAATAAAGATTCGATCAGTTGTTCCATATGGTGATCCTATACGAATTGCATCAATATCTTTACCTCCATATGTATCATCGTCTGTAACTTCAATAATATCCTCTAATGCAATATTAAATTTAGCAAGCTGCCATTTAACAATTAATTCTTCTTTTGTTCTTTTTACATCGATTTCCACTGTAAACATCTTACCTACCCCTTTTACCTCGTAATTACATTTTAACAAAAATTATACTTTTTCATTCTGGATACTACATAAGATTTCAGATTATACAAAATATGTTAAATATAGTAAAAAGCGCAAACCTGTTTAATAAAAGCGAGTTAAAACTTTTTTTCATTACGAACGAGCATAATTCACACATCCATTAATTCCCTTTCCACTTCATAAAAAGTGAACACACCCAAATAGTTCGCAAAGTGAACGTCTGTAAAAGTTTACTTTTACGGACGATTCTTTTTTATAAGAAATCTAGCATTTTTATTGTTCGTTTAAGTTTAAAATTTAATTACGAACGTCCTCTGAAATACATACACTTTTACGGACGTTTTTAATAGAATAATAGGAATAAAAATACAAAATAGCGATAAAAATGGAAAATATAAAATTTGGATACGAGTAAGTAGTCAAAATCAAAATGAAGGTCATCAACTTTAATCAATGGATGAATTTAGAAATTTCTTTCGAGACATTTTCATCGATAAGTAAAACGGAAAAATTTCAATAAAGAACAGGATCAATTGATGAAACAGATGATCCGTAAAGGAGATATTCTTTATATTCATTTCTTAGATCGCTTAGGTCGTAATAAAGAAGATATTTTACATTAATAGAGTAATATCTCAAAAGAGGTTAAGGCGCACATCGTAGTGACGAATATACCTTTATTGGATACAATCCAATATAAGGATAGTTTAAATAATTCTATTGCTGACTTAGTTCTTTAAATTCTCTCTTGGATTGCACAAGAGGAACGGAATTGTACTTGGAAACGTCAGCAGGAGGGTATTGATTCTGCCCCGAAGAATGGTATATCGTTTGTCCGTCCTAAAGCTCAGATTAGTGAGGAGTTTATTGAAGTGAAGCCTATAATTAGTGGAGAAATAAGAAGATTATAGCTATACAAGCTATGAAAACAGCCAATGTGAAAAAGACAACATTTTATAAGTTAGTAAAGAAATATGAAGATAGTAAAGAATTATACAGTTATTATCATAAATAATAGATTAGGTAATTCTAATTACTTTCTATTTTAGACTAATATAGTTGAGTCAATTTTCCGATATAAAGATTGATTATGTTTAAGAATTTATTTCATACTTATGATTTAATTGTAAAAAATATTCTAGTTAGTTTAAAATTAACATTACTATATTCAACTAAAAAGAAATGAGTGGATTTTAATATGAGGATCAATGAGTTTATAGCTAAATTTGATAACCATCCCGTACTATTCATTGGTACAGGCATTAGTTTGAGATATATAGAAAATACATTTACTTGGGACGGTTTATTATCCTATATTTCTTATGAATTAAAAGGTAATAATGAATTTTACTTTGATTTAAAATATAAGTATCAAACTAATGGAGAGTATGATTATCCCCAGATTGCAAGTGAGCTCGAAGCTGAATTTGATGTAATTTTACAAGAGGATAGAAATGGAAAATTCAAGAGAATAAACGATCTATTCTATAAAAATATAGGAAATAATATTAGTATAAGTAGATTTAAATTATTTATTACAGAATTATTAAGTAATTACTCGATAAAACCAGAAAAAAAGGATGAAATAGCTGAATTACAAAAAGTAAGGAAAAATATTGGATCAGTGATTACAACTAACTATGATACTTTTATAGAAGATATATTTGAGTTTAATTCTTTAATTGGTAATGAAATACTATTAAGCAATCCCTATGGGTCCGCATATAAGATACATGGATGTGTACAACACCCAGATAAAATAATAATCACCAATTATGACTATAAGCAATTTGAAAATAAATACGAATTAATTAGAGCCCAATTATTATCACTATTCATTCATAATCCTATTATCTTTTTAGGATACAACTTAGGTGATAAAAATATAAAAAGTATTTTAAAGACAATATTTACATATGTGGACCCTTCTTCAGAAACAGCTGAAAAAATTAGAAGTAATTTCTTATTAGTTGAATATGAGGAAAATTCAGGTAACCTGGAAGTAGTGGAGCATGACATTGATATAGACGGTATGTCTACTATTAGAATTAATAAAATTAAGACTGATAATTTCATTAAATTATATGAGCATCTAGGAACATTAAGTCTGCCAGTATCCGCAATGGATGTTAGAAAAGTCCAAAATGTTGTAAAAGAGATCTATGCTGGGGGAAACATTAAAGTTAGTATTACAGAAGATATTGATAGCTTAAAGAATGGTGAAAAAGTATTAGCAATCGGCTCGTTAAAAACTATAAAATATGAATATCATACTGCTGAGGAAATGATGGTTAATTATTTTAAACTAATTGAGGAATCTAACCATCAGTTACTAAGATTAATTGAAAAACATAGAATCCAGAGTAATCAATTTTTTCCTATATTTGGTTTCATTAGGGTCCAACCGAATATTTCCAATTCCGAAAGGTTACAAGACATACAAATGAAGAAAATTAACAACCTGAAAAATTTACCTGACTTAGCTACAAATCATTACAGCATAGATAATATATTAGAAGACGAGGGGATTGCAAATACTAATAAAACCTTGGCCATAGTAAAAGGTATTCTTTCTAGAAGAATTAATTTAGAAGACGTAGAAAGGTATTTAAAAGATTATGATAATAAACGAAGCACTGATTATAAAAAATTATTATGCGTATATGATTATAAGAAGTATGTAATTGAATAATATAGCTTTAGATTTCAAGGTAAACATAAACTCAGAGCGAGTTTTTAATAAAAAAGAGTCAGAAAATCTGACTCTTTTTTATTATTTAATTATCCTCATTTAAAACTAACTTTGATTGACCTTTCATTACTTGATTACCAGTTATAATTCGGTAGCCCATTTCACTTGCGATTGCAATCTCTTTTGCGGCCTTTTCTTTAGCTTTTACTATTGGATCATCAATTTTGTTATCACCTTTAACTTCTACGATAAGCATCTTACCGTCATTTTTTTCAATTAAGAAGTCTGGATAATAACTTCTCACGGTGTTTGAATTCGGATCAATATACTGAATGTAAAAATCAGATTGACCATGAGTTAGCATCCCTGTAAAATAAACTTTTCGTATATCTTGGAGTCTAACAATTTCTTCAAAGAATCTTTTTTCGGGAGTAGAGTCAAAACAGTAGGTATCTAAATGGAAACTTTTACCGATAAAAGTTTTGAATGCCACATCGTTAATTTCTACTGTCAGTTTTGGATTTGCATTAACCTGATAATAACCTTCCTTCGGTTTCTTAACTAGATTTATTTCTTTAGTTTCTTTCTTTTCATAGCTTTCTAAAGTATATATCTCATTAAATAACTTTGGAATAATCCAATCATATAGGAGTTCATTATAGGTATTTACATACTCTAAGATTGTTTTATACCCTTGTATAGAGTTAGAAAGAATATTGTTCAATTCTACACATGAACGGTTTAGATATCTAGAAATCTCAGCTACTAATGTAAGTGAACTGAATGTTCGCTTATCGCGAAACTCAGTTAAATCTTCACTAATCTTCCTGTTTACTTTACCAGCTATTAATCCTGATTGTTCTGTATGAACTAGTTTATATTTTTCTAAATTTGCTTTATCAAATTCAAAATCAATATCCTTAGACAATTGCTTTTCATTTAATTCATATAGTTTCTTACGTCGATTAACCCTAATTGTGACTGGGGGTGGTACAAGGTGAATATTATATTCTTCACTCTGGTTCTTATTTTGAGATAAATCGTTGATACTCATTCGAAAATTGTGTTCTAGTTCCTCTTCAAGTATCTCCATATTTTCTTCAGAAAGATATACATTAGCTCTTTCTTGAAAATTACCAATAGCTCTTAGACATCTCATGGTTGCCTGTAATACAAATATCTTAGACTTAGGTTTTCTAAATAATGCTACGCCAAATAAAGATCTACAATTCCAGCCTTCACGTCCTTTATTAACAAGAAGAATAAATTGTTTATCAGATGTAGGTGTATCTAGACGATTAAATTCCCTAATATCATCGTTAGTTGATAACTTATTATCTCCCACGTTTACTAGAATTTTATCAATTGGAATATTTAAATCATTTAAGATTTCTTCTAGGGCAGGTTTTAAATCATTTTGAAGTTCTTCTATAGTACTGGCGAAAATTGCGAGTTTAGGAAGCATTCCTTCATAACGATTATCTTTATACTTATCCCAAAAATTTCTTACAGCCAAATTTAGAAATTCTCTTGACTTTGGATTAGAATAACCATTTACCGTCACATTCTTGAGGTATTTCTTTTCTATAGCATCTTTTAATCCATAAGCATAAACAACTTCTGGGAATACCTCTTTTCCAATATAAGGAGTACCTGTATAGTTATAGCAGGCAACTACCGATGTGCCTGATTCCCTTAAAGATTTTGCAAGTTCGTTTATTGTTAATCTTAGACTTGTCTTGCTGGATTTTAACCCCATATCCTTTGCTAGAGCATTTCCAAAAGAATGGTGAGCTTCATCAACGTAGATTCCTAATTGTTCAAGACGCGTTAACTTAGAAAAACGTTGATTATCAAGTAATTCTCCTTCATCTTCAGGCTGATTGATACTATACAAATCTGAGATATCATCATAAGCAGTGCCTGTTTCATAAGAGGAAGAACCATAAAGTTGGTCAACTTTACTTTTCTCTTTATGTTGTTTTTTTAAAATAATCTTTTGGGTGTTGGAGATAATAATATTATATTTAGAACGATCAATTGTATTTAGCGTTGTACCAGCATCTTCAAGAAAATGAATTTTAAGATGAGTATTTAATAAATTTAGATACTCAGGTGGAATTACAAGAGATCTATCAAACGTTTGAATTTCTTTTAACGAACGTAATACAGTTTTATCAGGTGCAAAAACTAACGCATTATGGCAATACTTTTTATCTTTTGGAAATTTATTTGCTAGTAAAAATTCATAAAAGATACAGGTTGCCATTAAAATTGTTTTACCTGTGCCCATTGTTAGTGCAAAAATATAATTCGGATAATCTTGAGCAAATTTTTTCATTCTGGAAAAAACACTTTGGTACTGGTCTATATCTACACTGAATAAAGTACTCTGTTCACCTTTTGAAAGTCCTAAATCACTTCTTTTTTCAAAACCATCTTTTTTGTGGTACCAATCTTCAAAAATTTGATGGACCTGCTTATTATCTAGGTACTCTTTTAAGAATACATACATCTCTAAGGCCTCAAATTGAGGTGTACGTAGAAATGAATTAGAGTTAGAGGAATCGTTGAAGTCTAAAAATTTTTTTGAAAGACTTCTATAATGGTTTCTAATTCGACCTCTATTTTCTTCATAGAAATCTCTTAAATAATTAAAAAATGCGAAATCCAGTGCAAAGTCTTTTGTCTTTGTTTTAGCCATTATCAATACTCACCTCTAAGGACTCAGATAAAAGGTCAGTAATCTTTATGCGAATTGTACCAGAGGATTCTGGTATGTTATAAATTCCTGTTACAACTTCATTTTTATCTGGGATATCTACCACTGTTGGTTCTAATACTGCTCCATCATAATTCCAATCAATAATTATTGACTCCACAAGTTCTTTCCAATCTTCTACGTTTTCTTTCATAATGCTCAATTTCTGAAGAAGATTCATTGGATAGAAATTATTAATAATTAACTTGTTATCTTCTACTAGGATTTCAGCTTCTGAGTCCCTCCTGAATTCAAGGTTTGATTTATCCCTTAAAATATCAACTACTTCAACATCAAGTTTGTAACCGACTTCTTGCTCTAGAGCTGCAGCTAAATCTGACTCATGGCCCATGCAGATTAAAAGTAATTTCTCTACAGGCTGATTAGGATGTTCCTGTTGACGTTTTTCAAATAGTTTATAATCAAAGTTTGTAATTAATTCATTTAAATCTGCTCTGGTAGCAATACGATTGACAGGCATAATTTTGACCATTTTCCCATCCTTTTCACCATCGTATACTGCATTATTTAGGATAGGCTGTATTTCTAATGCCTCTATGAGTATTTCTTTAGCTTGTACAGGATTCCGAAATACATCATAGTTGTTTACATTAGAAATTGAGAAGCCTGTATATAAAGTGACTGCTTCAATTTCTTGATCAGGATTTTCAATTTCTAAATCATTAGAAGCTTTGATTAATCGCTTAGTTGTTGTTTGTATTGCACCTAAATTGATGTCAGTTCCTAAAAATCTTCTCCCAGTCTTCATAGCAACAGCTTGAGTAGTACCAGAACCCATAAAACAATCAAAGATTAAATCTCCAGCATTGGAACCCATTTTTATAATTCGTTCTAGTAGAGCCTCTGGTTTTTGAGTTGGGTATCCATTTCTTTCCTGCGCAACAGGATTAACAGCTGGTATATCAAGCCATATATCTTGTAACTTCACTCCTTGCATTTCATCTAAGTATTGCTTATATTGAATTCTCCCTTTCTTATCATCTGGGAAAATTAGTCTTCCTTCTTTATCGAACTCTTCCATTTTTTCGTAAGTCCATTTATAACCGTTCTGATGGGGCCAATAACCTTTATAATTATAATAGAGATTAGGTCGAGGACCTGGATTACCTGTTGGTATAGGTATATATAACCTATCGTTCTCATCTTTACGAGCTCTTTTTAGATATTTCTCATCGTATTCATGATATTGCATATTAAATGTATAATTCTGAGATTTAGAATACCAATATATAGTATCGTGTAAAGCACCACACTTCTTCGTGGATAATCCAGTAGAGGTAGATCTCTTCCAAATTATCTCGTTTCGAAAGTTACTAGGAGAAAATATTTCGTCTAAAATACATCTTAATTGATAATTCTTCTCCTCATCACAGTGAACAAAAATATTTCCATCTTCACTTAATAACTCTTTGATTAAGATTAGTCTTTCATACATAAATTGTAGATAATCATCATTAGACCAAATATCCGTGTATTGTTTCTCCTCAAAGGAATTATGATCATTTAATACATTTTTTCCTCTTAAAGAAATTTTCTTTTTATAATCAGCTTTTGAATCAAATGGAGGATCAATATATATTAATTTTATCTTTCCACGATATTCTTTTAGTAGGTGACTCATAACCTGAAGATTATCTCCCCAAAATATCTTATTTATCCAACCATTAATAGAATCTCCATAGGTTTCTTTTATTTGTGCGGGATAAAACTGGGTAGATCGGAAGGGACGTTTTCCTTTCCAATTCAACATAGGATAACCTTTAATAGGTTCAAATTCATACTGTTCGATGCTTGTTTCTTGATTGTTAGTGTTCAATTATATATACACTCCCTATTCATTCTCATTACAGTAAAAACGCATATCGCAGTTTCTACAATGTCTTGTTGGGCGATTTTTTATTGTGAAATCTTTATCTTCTATTCTCTTAACAATTCTGTCAAAAGTTGAGATGGTTTGATTAATCGCACTTGTGTCTTTTGAAAAAGTAACATAAGGATTACTATGTTCTTCCCCGGTATAATATATATGCATCTTGCTTACTTGATAGCCGGTTCTTTCCTCAATCAAGTAAGCATACACTTCTAATTGTCTTTTATAATGATACATCATATCTGCTTCTTTAACCAAATCAGGTTTCTTTTCCGATTTAAAATCAATGATTTCAACTGTATTGTCTTTTCCTTGAATTAAATCTATTGTTCCTTTTAGTATATAATTTTCTTTAACTAAAGAGATATCAACTTCTGCTTCTCTTATATGCGTCCAATTGTTATTCTGTTTTTTTACGTATTGCAATACTTGTTTTAAAGCAGCTCTCTGCGTCTGAGGAGCAAGGAATATTCTTTCCTTTTTTATTAAATTGTTATAATTAGCACTAAACCACTCTTCAATATTTCCTTTTATAATCTTGTCTTCTTCTCCTCGAAGGGCCGATTTATGAATATCTTCTATTGTTTGGTGCACAAGTGTACCAAACAAAGTAGCACCTTGACGAACAGGTGAGAAGTTTAGTTCTTTATAGAAATTGTATTGTAAAGCACAGGTTTCAAACACATTGATGTGTGAGGTAAAGGAATATTCTCTTTTAATACTTCCTTTCCTAACTTTTTCGATATCTAGATTATAAATATTATTGACCTGTCTCCAGCTAGTAAGAGTATCATATAAATCTACAAAAGGTTTTGTAGGAACATTTCTTGTTCCCTGTCCAATGGACAAATTCTCTTGACAACTCAAAACAAGCAAGTTTTGTGCTCGAGAAAATGCAGTATAATATAGACGCCAAAAATCATAATACTTTGTATATTCTAGAGGTTCAAAAGGTTCCTTGTGATAGTATTTATCTTGAAGAACTTCATCCAACTCACTGTATTGTTTTGTAGGTGTTTTATCCAGGGAGCCAACAACTACAATTGGAAATTCTAATCCTTTCGACTGATGAATTGTTAAAAAGGATACACAGCCACTTGGAGCATATTCATCTTTATCTTCATATTCATTAATTCCCCCATTAATTAAAAATCTAAGGAAGTGGTTAAAAAAAGTAGTGATTTGATAATTAATTGTTTCTGGAGTAAAAACAGTTAATCGATGAAGGTATTCAAACTTTGTTAGGATTTTCGAAAATAGTGATAAATTTCTAGCTGAGCGACTATCTCGAACATTATATGAGCCTTGTTCTAAATAGTTTTTAAATAAATTGAACTGCAGTAATTGATAGAAAAGACCTGCAAAGGAGTAATCAGTATTTTTTGTGAGTCCCATATGTTCTCTTGCATGTAATCGACACCATTCTAGTAGTGTTTGATTCTCCGATTTCCTTAATTCAGTACCAAATTCTCTTAAGCATTGATCATATAATTCCCATTCCGGTAAATACGCATCTTCTTTCCATTTCCTTATATGGGGGAATTGGGGAAATAAAAACATAAATGCCCCAATTAATAAGCGAATTTCGTGTCTTTCAAAAAACATATTAGACCTAGGGGAGTAAACCGGAATATTCCTCTCTTCTAAATAATTAGCTAAGGCAATCACCTTATTATTTTTTACAGATTGAAATAAAAAGGCCACTTGGTTCCAATCTGTTAATTTCCCCTCTTCTCTTAGGGCAATTAGAAATTCATATACTTCTTCTTCCCAGTTATTTAGACCATCAGAACCGGAAACCTTTATTACAGATTTACCTTTAGGATGCTCCCTTTGGCTAGCCTCTATTTGCTTATTATATCTAAAATATTTACCCTTGTATGACCAATTATGTTGATTCATCCATCCATTATAAAATTCAATAATTGAAGGGTGAGAACGATAATTTAGAGATAGTTCAACTCTCTCACATGTTTTGTCCTTGAACTTCTTTGGGAACTCTAAGATATTTCGGATTGTAGCACCACGAAAACGATATAACCCCTGATCGTCATCTCCAACTACACAAATATTTTGTAGCTTCCCCCCCAACATAAATATTATTTTTTCTTGTATAGTATTTGTATCTTGATACTCGTCAATCATTAAATAATGTAATTTTTCGTTAAGCTGATCATTAATTTGTGGATGGTTTTTTAACAAGTAATATGCTTCTAATTGAATTGTAGAGAAATCAAGAGCATTTTCATCTTTAAGATGTTGTTGATAAAGCTCGTAGCAATATCCTATAGCTTTAACTTTCGGATTAGAGGAGTTTTTCAACTGTTTAATATCTAATATTTCCTCACTTACTTTATTAATCCATTTCAAAAGTAGTTCAGCAGCTTTCCACCTAGAAGTATTATGACCAATTAAATCAACTACATCTGGTAATTGTTTATAGTCATATATCCTTTGATAGAGGAAATATTGTTGGTCAAATTGATCCATCACTATAAAGTTTTTTTTAAGACGTGTAAATTCTCTGTTCTCCTCTAGTATCCTTAAACAAATAGAATGAATAGTACCTAGGTACATTTCATTCACATTAAAGGGTATACCTTCCTCTTGAAGGCGATTAGATACCCTTGTTATCAATTCCTGAGCTGCCTTTTCTGTAAAAGTAGCAACCAATATATTTTCAGCAGAAATATTTTTATTAGTAATTAGGTTATGTATCCGTTCTACAAGTGTAAATGTCTTACCAGAACCAGGGCCAGCAATTATTAGTAAAGGTCCTTCTGTTGTTTCTACTGCTTTACGCTGCTTTAGATTCAACCCCATTTAACTATACCTACCTTTTTTAAGAAAGTATTAAATGATTTAATTAAGAGAAACTAGATGAACTGTTATGCATTTCTAACTTAGTAAACCCCTTGTTTATTATATAAGAAATTAAAAAGGTTCTATATAACTATACCAAACATCAAGGTTTGTTACTATTGATCTACTAATTTCAAAGAATAGGTTTATACGTATTTAACCAAAGGGACTGAATTAAGCCCGGAAATAATAATAGATATAGTGAAACGGTAATAATATTAGAGCTCCTATAGTACTTAAGCAGTTAGTTGTATTGTGAATCTAAATTTTACCCTGCACCAGTATTAAAAATTCTAAAGAAAGTTTCAATTTTCATTAAAGTCTCGTTCAGTATCTGCTCCTATTTTGAGTTATAGCACCTGGAGGATAAAGAAGATTAAATCAATTTACTATTTTCCCCATAATAACTTTTTTACGCAAAATAAATTCTTTTTTCTTGGGCATCTCTTCAAATATAACTATAGTTTTTAATAGCTCTATTTCATCATATTTCACTTATCTAATTAGAAGAAAGCTAACTAGATTAATAATCAACTTCCACTAATCATCAACCTTATATTTTCCGAATTCTTTATAGGTTACTGCTCTCGTTAATTTTAATCCTCTCCTAACTTTAACACCTGAAACTTCCCCAGCATTTTGCCCTCTTAATTATCTACTTTTACCTTTTTAAATAGTATAATAAGGTTATTAAAAGGGCTGGGATTACTTATAGCAAATTAAGGGGGAAAGAGGCTTTTATGACAAAATGGTGGCTAGTACGTGCTGGAGATAATAATGAACTAATTCCAGAATGGAAAAAGAAAAACATAGTATCCATAGGATGGCCTAAACTGGGGAATCCAAGTAATTTTACATCAAGAGAAGCATTCTTAGAAAATGCACATAACGTTTATGAAGAAGAAAAACCTGGACGACGTGTAATGTGGGCAAGCCAGGTTTGGCGTTTTAGCTCAGAAATTGCCGTAGGGGATAGGATTATTACATATATTAAGGATAAAAGGGAATACATGGTTGGAAGGATAACAGGTAATTATGAATTTAATCCAGCTTTGATAAGTGACTACTATCCCAATGTAATTCATGTTGAATGGGAAGAGCAACAAATTTCAAGAGATGACTTATCAGAGAAGGCAAAAAACTCATTGGGATCTATATCCACGGTTTTTCGTGTAGATGATTGGGGACATGAATTTGAGCTTTTACTGCAAGGCAATACTGTAATACCTCCCACTTCCTCAGATGAGGGAGAAACAGAGACTATTATTGATGATTTCGTGGAAAAATCGTTAACTATGATTCAAGATAGGGTTGATAACCTAGGGCATTGGGAAATGCAACTTCTGGTATCTGGCTTACTTCAGGCCATGGGTTATAACGTAGATGAAATGAAAAAGGGACCAGATGGAGGAGTTGATATCCTTGCCTACAAAGACGCATTTGGTTTTGAACAGCCGATTATCAAGGTCCAGGTTAAACACCGCAAATCAACCTCCTCATCCCCTGAAATTCAGCAATTACTCGGTGCACATCCTGTTAATGCAAACGCCCTGTTTGTTTCAACAGGAGGATTTACATCCCCAGCCATTACTGTAGCCAGACAACATAATGTAAAACTCTTAGATTTAGAAAGCCTGGTTAAGATAATCGTAGGTTGGTACGATAAGATGCCTAACGAAACACGGTCCTTACTCCCTCTTCAAAGAGTATATATACCGGAATAACCATAAAAGCTGCTGAAAACCTTAAATATTTAACTTATTAGAAAATAGCGCTCCCTGCGAGCTAAGAGCAAATTCCTTAATATAGGAATATTGCTCTTTTTTGTATTAAAAACATCCTTTTATGACACATAGATTTTGATATAAGTTTTGATACAGAAATGGAGATGTATTAGTGGAAAAATGATTTATTTGCATACTATCCCAAAAACCATAGTTTTTGAGACGGTTTAGAAACTCTCTATTTCTACTACTTTCCTTTTATTTAACGTAATTTTTTATAATTAATTGATGCAAATTTGGGAGTGAAAAGAGGTAGTTTTCATAATTTTTAAAAATTTGTCCTTCCTCAACCAACAATTCGTGTCTTATTTTCATCCAAACTCAACATACAATAATTAAAGGACAAACTCCCCAAAGAGGAAGGCCTGCCCAAAATTAACTGAAGTTCATTCATCTACTATTTGGAATACCTATATAAGAACAAACTTATTAGGAATCTTTGTACCAAAACCTTCTAAACCTTTCGAATCTTAGATAGATAATATATGATAATGTTATTAATTTCCTAAATAAAATTTCAATACTTTACAAGGGAGGCTATTTTTTTTGCGCAGGATATTAAGTATTATATCTATCATTTTATTTTTTGCGTTTCTCTTTGGATATGAACCAGTACAACTCATTTTATACGATGTTTTAACATTAACGCAGCCATTTTTTATTCTAGTTGGGTTTATAATATTGGTTATACTTTTGGGGGGATTATTAAAATAAATTAAAAAGAAGAAATCGAGATAAGTTGTAACATTGCTTTTTCAATTACCTGAGGACCTAATTAAGAGCATAAAAAGAAAACCACCCATATATAATTTGATTATCAGATGGCTTTCCAATAAATACTAAAGTTAGTAACCGTTTGATTTTGCGTTAGTTTGTATAGGATTCTACTACTGTTCTAGTCGACTGATAAACTTTAAATACACTATCAGAGCTGTCTGAAGTGTATGGTGTAGGAAACGCGAAAAATTGTAGATTTGCTTCTTTTTTAATTAAGGGTAGACTCACATCATATACATAGGTTATATCCGGTTTAGTATTAATATGCATTATAGTGTTATCATTTATTTTTGTTTGTTTCCAATCATTAAATGCGACTACAGCATAATCCATTTCTTTATTTCCTATGCTAGTTCCCATATGTAAATAACCTTTTTCACCAGAAAACATGCTACTAACCAATTGTCTTTCTGTTTTATCACCACTAAAAGTGATAGCATTCGTATCACCAGGTGACTTGTAAGTAGAATCAGGATCAATATAAACAAGATCAGCTTTCTCTACAGAACCATCAATAATATACCGTTTTGCATACGCTTGCTCATAATAGAATAATCGATTTAAATCCATATCTTTTACTATCGAATCAGGTTCTTTAACGATGAGTACAATTAGTTCTCTCGTATCAGGATTAATTTTTATGGACAATGGTATTGACACTTCCGTAGATGGAGGGATACTCTGTTTACAAATATCTGCAGTTACTTTATCTCCACATGTAAATTTACTTTGAATGTAATCTTGCATTAAAATTATTCCATAGGTTTCATTAGTGTCAAGCATATGAGCTAAGGCTAACTCAAAGTTTGCGGTTTGATTTTCATCAAGTTTTATTGGCTGGGCATCATATAAAGGTTCACCGTTTGCTTTGAAGCCTGCCAATCCCAAAGCGTTTTGTTCCATATCCCCCATCTTAAATTTAGATTCCTTACTAGAAGGTTCGTTATTAGAAGTAAATATATAGTCTTTTAAAAAAAATAAAATTGCCGATATTAGAAAAAGAACTATTAAGCCAAGAATTATTCTCTTACTCTTTTTCAATACAGATACCCTCTTTTCTCCTTATTTTCTATAAAATATATTAGGGAGATAGAGTCTAATGACCCTATCTCCCTATTTGTTTTTATTAAAAAGATTTTTTAGTTTGTGGAAACCAATCTACATAACCTGATCTAATAAATCCATGATTACCAATAGCAAAAGCAGTAGGACCAATTGCACTACCTGGATATACCGTAGCTGCTGCATAAGTTGAATTTTTTACTGTTTGAGACTTAGTCCCCCCCAATTGTACCCCATTTCCTTTATATGCTCTTACCTTAGCTGAAATTTCCTTTTGTTTATAAGTTGCATCGGATGTAGCAGTTGCATACCATTTTGCAAATAAAGGTTTTTTAGCGATAACTTTTGCATTCCTTTTTCCAGTAGCATAAACTCCCATAGACGCTGATGGGATTTCTTCAACTGTTAACTCAACTCCATTTACCTCTACTTGTTCACCATCAATATATTCTACTTTATCAATATTTTTAACACTAGGAGTATATTCATCTGAACTTGATGCAGACACACTTGTAGAAACTCCTGTGATAGCAAGTGCAAAAACAACTGTTCCAATAATCTTTTTCATAATTCCTCCATATAATAATATATTGGGAAGATCTTCCTATTACATTATAATTCTGTTCAAGCATAATTTCAATAAATTTTCCAATTCAATTAAAGATTATGTAAATAATGGTTATTATATGGAGATTCCATCTGATTTAAAACTAATCTCTAAATCTTGGACATACCAATACTAGTACTCTAAAAAGGAGCATAATTAGTATGGAAAACTATAACTTATTCAAATGGAAACATCATCAGCCTGACATTACTAGAAATAAAATCCGTTGGAACCCTTCATTCAACGGATTTTTAAATATGTATGACTGCAAGTTTCTCTCCTCCTCCGTGTTAATCTAAAATTGCAACTGTTATAATTGATAAAACTATACTTAATAATAAAGACATAAGCCAATCTCTTTTTGCTGTCAGTTTAAAAATTATATTTAAGAAAGAACTAATGACAATAAAAATAAGAAAAACAAATAAAAGCTTAATAAATTCCATTCTCTACTCCTCCTTAAACTCTCCCCTTTCCCCCTCTCCAACTTCCTATTAATTCCATTTTATCGAAAGATAAATCAAAAATCACTATGTATATGCTACACAAACTTAGTTAACATAATGAGATTTATCGGAAGAAAAGCCGTTGAAAACCTTAGTTTCAACGGCTTTTTGAATATGTATGACTGACTGCAAGTTAAAATTTTAGTTTCTTTCTTCCTCCGTGTTAACCTAAAATTACAATTGTTATAATTGATAAAACTATGCTGAATAATAAAGACATAAGCCAATCTCTTTTTGTTGTCAGTTTAAACATTATATTTAAGAATGAACTAATAACAATAAAAATAAGAAAAACAAATAAATACATAATAAATTCCATTTTCTACTCCCCCTTAAATCAACCCCATTTCTATTCCTTCAAATTCCTATTAATTCCATTTTATCAAAAGATAAACCATAAAGCACTATGTATAAACTATACAATCTTAGTTTACATAATACATCTTAGGGGGAGTTGTCCTTCTCCCAATCCATTGGGGGATAAGGACTCTCCACTCTCCTCTTTTTTCTCGATATACATGATTTTATACATCGTTGAGTTACCAAGCTTTCTACCTTCATTCCATACAAAAAGAGTGCATAAAAACTGGGGAGTTTATGCACTCAATAAATTCAGAGATTACTTGCAATTGTTCTAAAGTTTTTGCACCAGAACCCTTTTTTCCTTCCCTTCAGGATCATTACATCTTCCCTTTGATATTTATAATTGATCAGCAAATTATGTATGGAATCACTTCTATCCGATTCATCGCCTTTTTAACCAAAACAGACTATACAAAATATAAAAGCTTATGATCATCACTAACTCCATCGAAAATAAATACCATGGCCATGGACCAAGATAATTTAAAAGTGAAGAAGTATTCCCTGGCTTATGCATGATATAGAGATAGTTCGCCCGCAACCATTTATTTAGGAGAAAAATGCATGCAGCATAAAAGTCTACTATTAAAACGGTGGTCCAAATTGAACGAATGGTCGGTCTAAATTTACATGAAACAACCATAAACAAAATGGCTAGCACTACAGTTCCATGCGATACAAAAAATTCGACATATCGAAAATGAGGAAATGAAAAATGTCCAAGATTTGGAGTAAGTATTGCTTGAATAGAACTACCCAACCCAGCAAAATACATAAATGTAAGTAGTTTGCAATTATTTCTTAGCAACATTATGATAGCCAGAAATACAGCAAGGTCACTAAGGTGAAGCGGTAGAGCAGTTTTAACTGACCATTCATTCTCGCTTAAAAGCCATACTTGATAAACACTTTCAGATAACACTAATAGAAATGCTAAAAAAAAACGAATAAGCCGATTTTTGCTCTCCTCCTGAAAGGTCTTTCTAAAGAAAACGAAAAGTATGCAGAGAGTTAAAATAATTCCTATTGTTAATAAGTGTTCACCTGAAAAAAGGCGAAATGATTCTTGTTTTGAGTGAAAGGAAAAAAAGGAGTTCATTTCATTACCTCTTAATAGTAAATTTTATATTATTTTAATTTCAAATCATTAAAAATGTAGCGCGCAAATTTCCCTTAAAGAAATCCTCGACTTTAACTGATGTTTCACCTTTTCTTATTTATTTTATTACTTCCCTCACTAGTCCATACTCAATAAATTATCCAACTAAAGTCTAATTATTCGCGATATTTTACATTATGTGGAATTTTATAACTAGATTGACCACTACAGCCTCTAGCCTACTTCTTTTGATGACTTCATCTAATTGTTTTAGACTTACTACAACGGTATAGTTAATCGGCTTACTCTTAAATGGAATCCCTTTTAGTGCATTAGGACTTCCCTTTTCCTCCATATCAAAAGTCAGGTACTTACCATAGTCTTGAATTGAGCTAGTCGGACAACCCGTTAAACTAATAAAAAGAATCCATTTAAAGGTAAAATGAATAATTCTCTATCAGATTAGGTTTGGCATTTATATATAGGAATTCCCTTTAATAATGTACAGGCACACAATCCAAATTCTTTTATTTAGAGCAAAAATCCAGAAAAGATGCAAAAACAGGGTTACAACCAAATAATATTAGTAATTTAGCACGTTATCATTCTATTTCCATATTTGTTAAAATAAAGTCAACACAGAAAAGAGGTGTTATGAATTTGAAAAGCACAGGAATTGTAAGGAAAGTAGACCAATTAGGACGTGTTGTCCTACCACACGAGTTAAGAAAATCACTTGCTATTGAAAAGAATGATCCTTTAGAAATCTTTGTAGAGGAAGAGCGCATTGTTCTAAAAAAATACCAAGCCTACAAAACTTGTATGATTACGGGAGAAGTATCGGAAGATAATATGGTATTTGGAAATGGGCGAGTGGTACTCAGTCAAGAAGGGTTAGATATTCTTTCTCAAGAATTGAAGGAAAAGGAATTAGTATCCAAAAGTAGATAACGAGGAGAAATAAGAGCGTATACTAAGAATTATAGCCCTGAATTTTTCATTTATCTTTTGTTTTGCGGGTAATTACTAAATGCAAAATTCAGGCCTGTTTTAATGTGTAGTTTTTATCGCTTATACATCCTTCATAAATAAAAAAGAATCCACTATTGAAGTGGATCCTTCGTACATTAATTTTTGGTGTTATATCCCTTAAAGTTATATCCGTAGACTTTTGTTAACTCCTCAAAACTTCTATAGGAGTATGTAATCGTAACAGGTGTCCCCACTTGAACTTTATCATAAAGCTTTTCCACATCCGCATTATGCATTCGAACGCATCCTTGACTCACATATTTTCCAATGCTGCTTTCATTGTTATTTCCATGAATGCCATACGTATCACCATAAGTTCTATTGGCATTGATCCCTAACCAACGTTTCCCTAGTGGATTGCGAGGATCTCCCCCAGGAATCTTTCCTGTGTAATATGGACGATTCTTAATTTTATTAACAACTTTAAAAAATCCAACCGGTGTTTTATCCCACGTCTTTCCTGTTGCAACAGGCACCACCATTTCGAGGTATCCATTATGATAATACGCTAGTTTATTATAATACTTGTTGATAATGATGAGATCCTGCTTTGCTGTGTTACTTGCTGCCTTACTTTTACCGGTCGCCATTCCACCTACTAGAAATACGAGTAAAGCTAAGATTGTCATGATTTTAATAAAAATCCATAAATTCTAACTATATTTCATAACATTATAGGAAATATTTACATGAATATCGTTATTTATACAAAATATCTATACTATTCTGTAACAAAAACATCATCTTCTAAAAAAGAAGATGATTTCTAACCAATATCCGTTACTTTTCAACTTCCATCTTTACCCTTATATAGCCTGAATGAAAAATTCTCCTTTTAAATTTATATTTATCCTATAGTTAACCTAACACTTTTAACAAATACTGTATTTTTATTTAATATTTTCGAAATTTATTCTATAATTCTTCTAAAAAACTATTCGCAAAATTTTAAATTTGATGTAATATATAGAGCTGTTACATAAATTTAGGAGGGATAAGAATGAAAAAACTAATGATGGTAGCAGTACTCTCCTTTGCACTTGTTCTATCTTTGTTTAGTGTTCAACCATCAAGTGCTAAAGCTGAGTCTGCTCACAACCCAGTTGTATTTGTACATGGTATTGGAGGCGCTTCTTATAATTTCTTCAGTATTGAAAACTATTTAAGCTCTCAAGGATGGGATAGAAGTCAATTCTATGCAATTGATTTCTATAATAAGCAAGGTTCTAACTCAACAAATGGTCCACAGCTCGCTACATACGTTGACCGTGTCCTAAGAGAAACAGGAGCAGATAAAGTAGACATTGTGGCTCACAGTATGGGAGGAGCTAATACTCTTTATTACATCAAATATCTTGGTGGCGGATACAAAATTGAAAATGTTGTAACATTGGGTGGAGCTAATGGTTTAACTACTTCTGTAGCATTGCCAGGAACAGATCCTAACCAAAAAATCTTATATACTTCCATCTATAGTTTAACCGATGGAATTGTAGCGCCTAGCCTTTCTCGTCTACAAGGGGCAAGAAACATTCAACTTACTGGCATTTCCCATATTGGCTTATTATCAAACAGTCAAGTAAATGGTTATATCAAAGAAGGTTTAAATGGTGGAGGCCTCAATACGAATTAATAAATAAGAGGATAATCCTGAAATATCAGTTATCAATAGACCCGAATTTTGCATTTATTTCTTCACTAAATGTAAAATTCGGGTCCTTCTATAAACCCATAAATTGCTTATTTTTTGACTGCAACTTTCACCTTAATATTGGTCAAGTGTAAAAGCTTTGCTTCTTCTTTTTGTAAAGACTGTGTAGGGATCTTTTTCACCCATGCTTTTTTCATCCCATATCTATTCCATTTAGGATAGTAGCGTCCATGAACGGTTTTCATCTCTTTCACCTTAATGTCCACAAAAAATTTCGTGAATGCATTGTTAGGATACTGGTCTTCCGGATAAGCCTTCTTCACCACATCACATAACGTTTGATAAATGTTATAAGAACTCATTTTATTCTCTCCTTTATTTTGAAATAAAAAAGACCCTTTAAAGGGTCTTGAACATGCATGAATCCATGGGATCTGTTATTTATTAATCGCTTCTGTATGACGACATTGAGGGAAAGACGAACATCTCAAAAAACGATTCCTCTTTCCTTGGCGTACCACTAATGACTTTCCACACGTTGGACATGTACGAGGCTCAGGTTCTATCTCTCGCTACACCTTTTCGGCTGTGTGAGTAGGATTTACTTCTAAAATCAACTCTTGAAGGGCTTTGCAATCAAATAGCTGTACGTTACACGCTTCGGCTAATGCTCTTGCTGATTTCGTAAAGGAACTATTCGTGATGACCCACGCTTCATCGGCTTTATAATACGCTTGGGCTCCATAGACTTCTTGCACAGCTGATAAACTGACTCTATTTTTGGATCCGTATCGCTTCGCTTGAATGACAATCTTTTGTTGTCCTTTCATAATAAGATCCGCCCCAAAGTCACCACTTTTAGGGGTTACCTGAGCTTTATACCCTAATTGCTGAAACAAGGCTTTTAAGTACGTCTCGAATTGAAACCCATCCATTTGATCAATGTATTGAATACCTGAACGGGCCAATCGTTTCATAGCCGTTCGTTCTTGTAATCTCCGATAAACAATACGTATAAAATAAAAGGCGATCATGATAAGAAAAAAGGTAGTAAAGGCTACCATCGTATTTTCCACTTATGCCATCTCCTGTTCGTATACCGGTTTTCTTTTCTTTTTGGTTTGGTGGAGAGGTTGTTGTTCTCTCTTTTGTCCTGTCTTTTTTAACTCATCGTTCCAATCTTTTCCCTTGGATGGAAGATTGGGTTGAATCATATCTTCTTTGAGAAGCAAATGCATCTTTTGAATGAATTTCTTCCCTGCCTCATCGTTATCTACGGATAATACCACTTTTTTAATATCGAGTCCTTCTTTACGGGCATCAATGAAAGATTGTAAAACCGTACGACTTTTGAGACCATTCATACTCACAAGCCGAGCACCTTGGAGTTTCTCTTTTTGGAGGCTCCAATACGATAAAAGGTCTACTGGACTTTCAAACATATAGAGTTTCGTAGGCTTTCCTACATCCACAGTAAACCCTGCATCCTTTTTGGCATCGGGTAGCACTTGTTTAAAGGAACCTCGGCCATGATCCATTTTGATAGTTCCTTGTCGATCGGCTCCTATAATGTTGCCTTTTCCTCCTTGTTCTCTCCATTTGAAGACAATATTATTTCGTTTGTCTTGTGCGATTAAATCCTTTTGCAGCAGCCATTGAACTAAACGAGGATCAATCTTTCGTTCCTGGATTAAATAGTGTTTCAATTTATCCTGATTCTTTACCTCAAGGTGTTGAGGATATTGGAAAGGCTTTGTTGATTCTTGCTCATTGGAATAAGAACGAGTAAACGTTTTAAGGTTTCGAGCGTTAATGTCTTGCACAGCTTCTACAAACGATAAGTTATAGTACATTTGGGCAAAATTAATGGCCCCGTATCCTTTTTCATTCCGGCTATTCCAAGCATACATATTGTCTCGGATAATTAAGCTGTCATGTTCGGTATGACGGTAATACTTCCCTTCTTTCTTGAACGTTTCGCCTCTGGATTCTAGGTATGATAGCAAATCAGCATCTCTTGCTTTCATCTTCTCATCCTTTCGCACGAATTTTCGATTCCTCAATAAAGACCCTCCTTCTTCTATAAAATGAAAAAGAGAGCGATTAAGCTCCCTTATCTTTCTAATTCATATTCAGATTTCTTCCTTTTTATCTTTCCGGTTCTCTTTTTCAAGGATGAAGCTTGAGGGCTTTTTTCTTTCTCTTCCTTCTGAAAAGAGGAATCCACTTGTTTTTCCATCTTCACAATATCTTTTTCACCCACCCATCCTTTATTTAAGGCGGTTTGTTTTGAGGTATGGTAGTTATCTCCAGCTGTTAAACAATCTAATATACTATCGGTATCTTGAGGGGATTCTTGGTGTAGAGTCTGTCTATAGTGTGTGTAAGATGCTTTTAACCTCTCTCCTATGTTTTCAGAAGAAGGAGGTACTGTTTCATGTTGGTGCCTTTTTTCCTGAGCTAACAAGGGTTCTTTTCCCTTTTGCAGGTGCTCTTCGATAGTTTCAATAAAATTGACGGATGTAGTATGAACTTCTTTCAATAATTGTGTCTTATCCTTAAATTCTTTTCCTTTCGTCCAATGAGCAAGATAGTCTAACGAGTAATCGCTCGTATCAATATTAAAATGAGAAGCCACCGTATAAGCGGTCATCTCAGCCTGAAATTCTTTTTCCGCACTCGTATAGTTATCGAATGTTTCTTTTGTATGCAAAGTGGCGTGAGTTAATTCGTGCAACAGCGTTTTGACATTCTGTTTTTCTGAGTTTCGAGGATTTAAAGCGACTTCTTTTGTTAGGGTATAGCTTACTCCCTTAGCAGCGCCTAACTCTCCTCTAGGCTCCACAATAGAAATCCCGTTCTTTTGGGCAATGGCTTCCATTCCCTTATACAATGCAGCATAGTTTTCAATATTTCCCTCGATCCACCGATTAGGAAAAATCTTCGGAAGATCCTGAGTTGTTGCGTTCGTTTGCGAGATATCAAACGTGTATCCAACAGAAAAATATAAGCCACCATCTTTCACCTCCTTTTTACCTTCTTCTAGGAGCTTTTTCTCTTCCTTTGTCGCTTTATTTACCGACTTCCATTTTCCATTTTCATCTTTAAATTTAGGTACAGTTCGTTGGGGAACAAGGATTCCAATGCCTTTCTCTCCTTTTTGAACCGCGAACCCTTTACTCTTCCAAAACGCAAAAGAACCGACGGCTTTTGCCCCCGGAAACTGACTTTGTATTAATGCTACGTTAGATATCGAGTATTGATAAAACTTCCCCATAAAGCTCAGATACTCTTTTAAATCTTGAGGAGAATGAAAGTGTTGCTCAATTCGTTTCTCCATATTTTTGGTGAGGTTTTCAACTTCTTTTTTCTTCTCTTCCACTGACTTTTTCTTATAGGTTTTACTCATCCTCGTTCACCTCATGAGACCGACTGATTTCCATTAATTCCTCCATGTCTTCCTCGTTCCATGGATCCTCATACTCTAAAAAGAGCTCATGCGTGTCGGTATGGATGGGAACTAACCAATTCTCTTGCACTTGCACATATTGATGAAGCTCTTTAGCCTCCTCTTCGGAAAGAGAGACGATCACTTTCTCTCCTTGGACCGATAAAATCACCTCTTGATCCCCTACTTCTTGAATGATTCCTAGTGTCACTTTTTCATTGAATAACATGTTCATTCCTCCTCTTTTATAAAATGTTCTTAAAGAGATTTCCCTTTAAAATATCAACCGAATATAACCCCGTTCTGAATGTAGAACGGGGTTAGAATGTAGTGGGTTAATCTTTGATGTAAGATAATTCCCTGTACGTAAAAATAGAATGATAAAGTTGTTTAAAAACCTGGCCATTACTTAAATGTACATCTGAGCAAATAGACAGTGTCAAAGTTTTTCAGCTCATCCATATGACTACCCATGTCACTATAAAAATCTGTAGAAAGATCACTAATACCCTTTTCACTACTTGAATATCCAATACTTGCTAAAACAATACTTTTATCCTTAATTGAAATACTCTCTGATGGATTGTTTCCCAATACCATCCCTAAATTATCATCTTTGATGGTTTCTGAACTTGTTCCTGTGGTTGTCGTTTCATTACTATGAACGCTAATTGAAAAACGAGTTTGATTGTTTTCTTCATTGATTTTCGCTGTGCTAAAGACCATCGTACCTGTATTTTTGATCTCAGTAGACATCTGGGTTAACTTTCTAACCAATTTGCCTGATTCATATTTCTCAACCCATACAGCTACTTCTTTATACTGATCACCAGCATTAAAATCAAATACAAAGGATTGATCCGCCGTTCCTGAAAGTAGCGTTTCCTCTCTTTCTGTCAAAGTAGCGCTAGAAATAGTGTTGGCTTTTATGTTCTTTGAATCCTCTCCATTGCAAGCAACTAAAGAAAGCATAAGCACTGTTAATATGACAAAAAATAATCCTCTTCTCATGGTGTCCTCCCTACCTTGACCACATTTCCGGTTAATGATTACATACTAAATATTAACATATATACCATATTTGATATATAGCATTAATAAGTTTCTCTCTTCCCTCTCGACTCTTCCCAATCAATCCGTTTTTGACGTTGATGAGCAATCCGTTTCTCCACTTCTTCTTTTGCAATACGTACAGGTTCTACCTCTTGAACGCTTGTCGGGATAAAACCCGTCCCCAATTCCGATTTATTAAAGAAGATTCCATTTAGTAATTCAATGAGAATTTGACTGTTTTTATCCGCAGCATTCGTGCCTAACCGAATCTTAGTGAGCTCCTTTTTCAACACCTCATGTAAATTCTGACTGACCACTTCGGAGATATATTTTAACGACCACTCTTGATTTTTAGATATTTCATGTTCCTTACATAGACGAGCAATGGCATCCCCTGTATAGCGAATGTTATGTTCCTCCATATAAGTTTGAATATACGTTCTCGTTTCCTCATCTAGTGCGACTTTCATGCGTTGTCTACTCATTTAATATCCCCTCTCCTGTTCGTGATTTCGCTCAATATCTCGTTGTAAACGTTCATAATGACGTTGGTTTTTCCAACTCTCATATTCTGTTTTAAAGGCTCTTTCCATCTTTCGAAAAGCATGTTGGATCGAACCTTGTTGGGTAAAGGTTTTTTGTTTGGGATGAGAAAAGAGCTTCTTTTGAAGCTCCTTCTCCTTCCGATCATATTCCTTCATTTCTTTTAAAAAGGCGTTGCCTAATCGTTTGTATAAATCATCGATTTTTGTTTGCTTATAGTTCGCATAATGCTTTTGATCTTTTCCTCCTTCCCCATAGGCTTTCTTCATCACTTCCACTTCTCGGTCTAACTTTTGGGTGAACTTGGCATAATCTTTCGCATGGTATTTTTCAATATAGGTTCGACTTAATTCATCGATATACGGTTTCAACGGTTTTAAGGTATTGTAGCTGTATTGCCACTGTCTTTTATCTTGGGGAAGATGATTATAAATCTGTAAAAACAAAGGTTTGAACTCTCGATTACGCCAACTCATCAAAGAACGCTGTTTCTTTTGAGCCACAACTTCTTGCCGGATAAAATGATTCAATTCTTTTTGTTTAACGTCACGATCTAAAAGATGATTCACCACTTTTGATTTCATCGCATCTAACGTTTTCGGTTTTCTCTTTCCTCGTTTTCTTGTCGGATACGGTTCAACCGTTGCAATATGAATATGAACGTTATCCGTATTATGGTGGATAGCTGCTGACCATACAGCCGTTTTTTTCAACCCTTCTTTTTTCAACATTTCTTGCATGGATTCTCGTGTGGCATCCATTAACTTTTGTTCATCAACGGTCTTTGTTTTTGCATCATATAAACCATTTTCTTGAAGCCAGGGATTATGAAATGTGATGACATCCTGCCACATGATACTCTGATTTTTTTGCGCCGTTTGGAACTTTGTTTTTAATTCTTTTTTCTCTTCTTCATTTAAAACATTGAATTCTTCTGTAAATAGAGAAGAGGTCTTTTGAGGATTATGCATGTAATCTTGGTAGAGCGAAAAATCTTGTTCCCCTTTTCCTTTTTCCTTTTTGGCCTCTTCTCGATCAACATACTCTACATACTCTTGAAATGCTTTTTGATTAGCTGTGACAAATTTTGTTTTCAATACTACACCTGGTGTCAACGTGGATGTACTCATGATCATTCCCTTTCTTCTTTACAACTCTTCGATTTCTCCTACCACAGTCTCAATACTATGATGTAACTTTTCTAAGGACTCGGCATTTCTCTCCATAAAATAAGAACACTTTTTTATCATCTCAATGTTTTTATCAATGAGGTTTTCTAGATGACGTTCTCGCGTCGTTTGTTCTCGAAAAAAGGCCAGCATTTCAAGCTGACCTTTCAAAAATTCTTGGCGTGAAATTCCTTTTTCTTTTGCCAATTCATCAATCTTTTTCACTGCAACTGGATCTACATTTCTCACTTTAATCTCCATTTCATTCATCCTCTCTTAACATTCAGTGCTCTACATTTCAAAAGCTAGAAGAGCATAAGGGGTTTTTGCCCCCACTATGGTGTGGGGTTAGGCAGAGCCTAACAAAACCGTGGGTACAAAGAAAAGCGCCAAACGTCCCCTCAACGTCCCCTCAAATTAGGTCGTGGTCCCCTCAGCGTCCCCTCATTTTTTCGTGAAGTCCCCTCAACGTCCCCTCGGGTTTTAATGAGTAGGAGCTAAATCTTGCTCTTTTTCGTTTAACTTTTTGAGCTTTTCCTTTAACATTTTCTTCTCCTCTTTATAGAGATTAATGCTCTCTTCTTTCATTCGAATTTCATCTTCTTTGAGTGAAATTTGAGCTTCCGTTTCAGCTTTTTCTGTTTCAATTTGATACTCCATATCGGCTTTTAATTCGCCAATTTCTTTTCGTAAAGCTCTCTGATTTTTCATCTCAACCCCAATCGCTTTTTCATAGGATTTCATTTTCTTTTTGACTTCTTTTTGCTGAATTTCGACCACTAATAACCCGTAAGCTTGCATATTCTTAGATGACTTTTCAGGACTCGTAGACGTTTTGGATTGGTCGGAAGAGATGGTCTGAACAAGCTCATCTTCGGGCTCTTCTTCCTCTGTTTTTTCTTCACTTCCCTCCACATCCACGCTTTCTTCTTGCACAGGTTTTTGGTATAAATCAAACGCTAAGGCTTCCCAATTAGAAGATAATTGTTTGACTCTTACGACGTAATATCCATCATCTTGGTACAAAACTTTAATCGGTAGGTCGACTCCCGAATTGGCTTTTTCCTGCGCCTTAAACTGAAAATCTTCTTCATCAATCTGATCCATTTTCAACACCATTTCGAGTTGATGTTGAGCCGGGTAATACGTACGTTTTTCTAACATAACCGTTCCACTCGAGCTCAAATCTAAGGTTTTTCCCATTTCGGTATGATACAGTTTTTCGTCCGAAGCGATATAAACTTTTGAGGTCAAAAAGGTAAAAAAACCGACAAACATAAACGCCATGATAAGAGAAAACATCCAGGATCTTTTTCGACGCAAGTTATACTTATAATCTTTTAATGCCTTCATGTTTCCTCTCCCTTCTATTCCGATACAATTTCATTTTTTAATGGTTCTATACTTGTGACGATCCATCGATTTTCTTCTTTACGTAACGAAATCTTAGCAATGATATTCGTCGTTTCTTCCACTTTTTCTTCTGAGATTTGAAGATGATTTTGGAACTCAGTCACCACTTGAACCTCATCTAAATCACTGTCATACTGTTGTAAGTAGAGTTGTATATCTTGAGGCTTTGAACGGTAGGTGTCGCCCAATTCAAATTGAGCAGAAGGATAAAACTGTTCATATAATTCCAGGCTCATAATCCGTTTGGCTTTCTTTTTTCGTTCCGTAAAGCCTTCTTTTTCCTGATGATAGGAAACATCTAAAAAGGTGTTCACCGTCTCTAAGTAGTTCCGTCTTTGTTGCTCTTGAGCAGAAGGTAACACCACCTTTAATTGCTTTTTGAGTTCTTGATTTTCCTCTTGCAAGGCCTCTTTACTAATGGCTTCTTGCTTCGCTGAAGTCGTTTGAGAGATGTTTCGGTTTAGATAAATATTGAAAAACGTAACGCCTGCGACGAACACCGCAAGCGTGATAAATAGGACCCATTTTTTCTTTTCCATACGTCACTCTCCTGTTTAAAAACGTTTGACTCTTCCATTAAATACTTTCGACCAATATGTTCCAGGAGCCATACTTGCAATGGCCACTCCTGTACTGGATTGATCCCCTATAAATTGATTGTTTCCGAGATAGATTCCAACATGTCCGTCTATTTTATATGTGTCAAAGAAAATAACATCTCCTGGTTGCATATCCTTTGGATTAATCGCTTGCCCTTGTACTTTAATCGTATCCGTAGTGACGCTCGTCATCGGTCCGAGGTTCACCCCGACCTGTTCAAACGCCCATCGGACAAAGCTCGAACAATCAAATCGTCCGGCCGCAATGTCGGCCTGATTCCGCCCTCCTCCAAACACATATTTCGTTTTATTCACGAATTTCATTCCTTTTTGAGCAGCTGCCATTCCTTTGGACCCGTTGCCTCCACTAACAGGAGTAGTAGGTTTTCCATCGATTGAAATGGTGCCCGTATAGTACTTCAAAACCGCATCAACATAGGCCGCATCCCCATAACAAGCTCCGTAAGGAACCATCTCTTGACGTACACAACGATAGATGCCCGTATGCTTTAACTTTTGATATTGTAGTTGGGAAAATTGAATGGCTAATTCTTTCGTATAGTGCCCCCCATTCTTCTGTGCAAAGTTAATAAAACCGCCGCCAAAGTTATACGATTGAAGACAAAGTTTCAAATCATAATTGGCTTTTTCAAGCACCTTTTTAAAGTGTAAAACTCCTTTATCAATCGAAAGCTCAGGACTCGATATACATCCAACTGACCCACAAAAAGATTCACTACTTTGCATTGGATCGTTTCCTCGTCCTCCACTTTCTTGCATCATTAAAGCCATCATAATCGGCACATAAGAAGGATCTAATCCATGCTTACTCGCGTACTTTTCCAGTAGGGGTTGATACTGTTGAACTTGAGGAGAAACATTGGCCGTTCCTGCCCCAATGCCTCCCCCAACAATCGTCACATCTTCTTGACCCGAATCACTTTCTAACCCACCGACTAGAGTAATCACAGCCCCCATGAGAACCAAACCGATGACACCCACTAGAGCGAGAACGCCTCCGATTAAGTACTTCTTCGGAATGAGCTGTAAGACAATATGCATTCTTATGCGCCTCCTCCATATAAAGCAAGTTCCTCATCGGTCACTTCAATATGAAACTGTATGTTCTTCACAGCTTTAATCGATAAAATGACATCCCCCTGAGCTAAGTTCGGGATGACATCCAACTCACTCTCAGTGAGCTGTCCGGCAAAAATACGTCTCAACATTTCCACGTTACTGTTATCCTGCTGCATGATGAATTTATATTGAGCGAGTTCAAATAGAATTTTAATTTCTTCTACAGCTGATAGATCCGATCCCTCTGGAACAAAGTCTCGAATAGAGTGACTCGCAAAGATCAACCCACCGAAATACTTACGAGCTTCTCGGCTAAATTTTGTTAAGAAGCGTAGCGCATGCTCACTACCTTGCCGAGTGTTGACAATGTGATGCGCCTCGTCCATGACAATGAGATAACGCGTTGCATCTTCAAACGAAAGCTCTCCTCGGTTGTAGGCTTCAAATTGAGGGGAGCCTTGCTGTAGCATATTATCCCAGAGAAGGTTCATTACATTGAACAATTGAGCTTGAAAGATTTCCGGTTTTAAACTTGATAGATGGCGTAAGGAAAAGAACACAATTTGTTCTTCATTAAAATCTTCAATAGTTGAGATTCCGTCAAAAAGATGGGCGTAGGTTTCCACCAAGTTCATCAAATTCAACTCAATTAACTCCAAGCGATGAACACGACTGACGCCTAAATGAGCATGATGTTCTTTCTTATCAAAGTTGGCATACAATTCTTCTCTCACAAAGGAAAGGAAATCACTAAAGATCGGATACTTTTCTACAGGTTGACTCGTAATGGTGTTGTTTTCTCCCTTTTCGTCCTTCCATAAGCCTTTATGAATGTACAATTTACGCAAGAGATTCTCGTACTCTTTCAATTCCTCATCCTTAGCTTCTGGGGCAATAAAGCGATAAAAAATCGTCAACTTCGATAAATGTTGCGTAAAACAATTGAGTTCACTTTCAGAGGTTTTGAACACTTGAAGAGGATTAATTTTCCCTTCTGATCCATCTAATGCAATCTGTTTTCCTCCTAAATCACGAACTAACTCTCTAAATTCCCCTGTAATATCAAAGCCCCGAATCTTATAACCCTTAATCGCATTATCCATCGTAAGTTTCTTCAAAAATGTGGATTTACCGGCTCCCATCAACCCCATGAGAACGGCATTATAGCTTTTACGATGTTCATCTTTATGGAAAAGATCGTAAATGACACTTCCCCCGGTTCGAGTCGTGCCGTAATACATCCCATAGGGATCATCTAACTGGGTAAAATGAAAAGGAAACCCACCGGCTAGGGATAGCGCAGGGATTTCCTTTCCTTTTCTCTTATTTACATATTGTAATTGCGTATCGAAGTCAGTCACCATGGACTCCCATTCATACTCCTGTTCATTTAAAAAGATGGAGCCTCGAAAATTATACGATTCTAAATGCTCAACGACCCTCTTAAACTCTTTTTCTAGGTCTGGAATGGTTTTGGCTGCCAAGTAGATTCGTAAGTGAATCCGTTTCATAACTTCGCCATTCACGATTTGACGATATAACTCCCTCATCTCATGAAACAGGTTTTCGGCATCTAACCGATCAATGCTCTCCTTCGCATGAAGGTGACGGGCATTTTGTTCCGACATATTCTTATTAATGGAATCAATCACTTGCTTGCGATCATCACTCACCACATCTAGGGTGGTAATCACGTTAGGCATGTTTAGGATCGGCTCTAACCAGAAGTCATTAACGTTGTTCGGATAATCATAGACGTGTACGCATGTTGAATATCCATCCCCATTCCGAACACAATTTTCTTTAAAACTTACGCCACCTTGCGGTTGAATTTGACTTAATAACGTAGGGTTATAGCCTTCTTTCTTTTTGACCTCTTCATTCGTTTTATATTTTAAAAAAGGAAATGCCATGTTTCTCCCACCTTCCCCTTATTGTTTATTGCCAAGCTTGGCATTTTGATTATAAAATTTATAGATTAATTCGATTTTCTTCTTATCACTCACTTCAAAAAGAGGAGTCGTTCTCTGAAAGGAACGAATGAGGTTTTCTCTCCTTTCCTTCACCATCAACTCCGTATTTCCATAGATAAATACAAAGTACTCACGATTCGTTCGGCCCCACTCTAAAAATTGAAGCTCTTTTAATTTTTGTTGAAGAAAACGCTCAAATAAAGGATTTTGAGACCTTGCTAGTTTCTTTTCTAGATAACGCTGCTGTTGTTCGGTTGAAACTGGAAGATTTAAAGACACAATTTTAAAAGCTTCCGGATAACTTTGAAAGCTGCTTGCATGACTGTAAATATGAAAGGAGGTTTCTTCTCCATTCATGGCATAAATATCTTTACTTTGAAATTGCCAAATGTCAAAGTAGCCTCCCCCTTTTAATTGAAATAAGCCACTTTCGGTATAGTCGGCAATCGGGATAATCTCCGTAATCAACTTCTTAATCCGAGGTGGCTTCTCTTTTTGTGCTTTAGCCCGTTTTTCCTTTAACGTGGCAAGAGGACGTAAGAAGGAGCGTTTCTGTGTCTCCACTTCCTTCTCATCCAAAAAGAATGGAGATTCTTGAGATAATTTCTTTTCCTCTTTCATGTGAGGTACGGGTTGTTGAATCGGTTGTTCTTCAAATAAAGCCATACGTCTTCTCTCCTTTATCATTCCTCTTCTCGATCAATGGCACAGTACGTACTTTTCTTTCGCATCATCGTAATCAACAACACTTGATACATCCTCTTTTTTGGATTGGTATGCGGTCTCCAAATCATCACAAGCCCCACCATTCCCATAAAGATGTAATACGGAATTTGTAAAACCGGATGAATAAAGATATTTAAGATCATCGTGAAGATTAATAAACTAATAATGAACAGTAAATCAAAGAGAAATAGAGATTTATTGATTTTAAGCTCCGTGGTCACTTCTTTGGGAATGTTGTAATTCGCCATGTTTTCACTCCTTCATATGAAAAAGGAAGTAGAGGATCCCTACTTCCCTTATTTTTTCTTATTCTGATTGGGTTTCATCTGACGATGTAAGGCTTCCCCCGTATTACGTCCAATTTGATACGTACGTTTGGTTTGTTGAACTGTCTTCGCCCCATTCCAAGCAGAAGAAGCCTTATCTCGAATGACCTGCCCAATATGACGCGTTTCTGTCCGTTGTTGGTTCGGCATCGGCATGTCTTGTGTTCTTGATGGAATCACTTCTTGTGGAGAAGTGTTCTGTACAGGAGTCGAAGAAGAAACAGGAACCGTATACGATTCTTGCGTTGCTGCCACTTGAGATTCAGCCTGACGGATATCTTCCCGTAATGGAACCGAACCAGATGTATGGGTAACGCTTGGTATGGTAGATGGAGCCTCTGATGGTTCGGTATAGGAACTTGCATTCCCTATAGATGACATTTCCTGATGAAGCGTCGTTCCACTTTGTACCGGTGGAGGCGTATCAATGGTTTGAGACCCGTGACTTTGAGGAGATGAAATCTCCTGTGCTCCTCCCGATGTATTCATTTCTTGCTGAAGACTGCTACTTCCCTGAATGGATGGGGTCTCTACTGTTCTTGATTCACTATTTAAAGAAGACGGAGATCCTTGGACTTCTCCTGATGTGTTCATTTCTTGTTGAAGACTGCTACCTCTTTGAATCGACGGTGTATCAATGTTCTGGGATCCACCATTTGAAGGAGATGGAGAACCTTGAGTTCCTCCTGACGCTTTTATTTCATTCTGAAGGCTGTTACCTCCTTGAACTGACGATGTATCTATCGTTCTCGATCCACCATTTGAAGGAGATGGAGAACCTTGAGAAGAAGAGAAACCTCCTTTCCCTTCTACAGCTTTCATTTCATCCCGAAGCGTGGTTTGGCCTTGACTCGATCCTTGTTGCGTTCCCGATGGACTTCCCAGTGAAGCATTTGTTTCGCTTTCTGAAGCCTTCATTTCATCCTGTAAGCTTGTTGTTCCTGGTCCCTCACTTCCTACGGTAGAGGATGGATCTTTTTCCCCTTGAAGGCTAGAAGAAAGATCCTGTCCTTGAGCGCTTCCTTCTTGGGACTGTGCTGCTTTCATTTCTTCTTGAAGAGAAGTCCCTTGATTCATCCCGTTTGCTTGTGCTTGATGTTGCCCCATCTTTCCATTTTCCTGTTCCTGCCCCGGCATATGAGAAGTGAGATCAGAACCTTTCCCTTGTTGTCTTTCCTGCTGCCCTTTACCTTGCCCTTGGCCCATCGCTTTCTTCATTTGTTCGGGTAGAGTATCTTGTTTACCTTGCCCTTGACCAGATCCTTTGGCTAAACCGGCAGCCATGCCAGCCACACCTCCACCTGCCATTGAAAGACCACCAACACCCGACTTTCCGAGTTTCCCTAATGCAGCGCTTCCTTTTCCAAGAGCGCCTAAGGCACTTTCTGCACCTTTAGCTAAAGCCATACCGCCTGCTACAGCAGCCCAACCACTCTTCAAGCCGGCATCGATTCCAAAGATACGTTCACACATCACCGGTCCATCAACTACGGCAATACTAATTGCAATTAATGCAATGAGATAGGCGATTCCATCTAGTTTATCGCTAATGAATTGTGTTCCCATGAGATACACTTTCATCGAAATAAAAATCATGATAATAATCAAAAAGGTGTTCATAATACTCTTTAAAACCTGTTTAAGCTTCTGACCATCGGCCACGTCTGCCGGAGCTAACAATTGCGCTAGAATCGAATTAAAGGCCAATTCATAACATAACTTAGCTAATTTAATTGTGATAAACAGTAACGTCATTCCGGTAACAAAGAGCGTAATAGCAATTGTCCAGAAATCCCAATGCCATCGGTAGTACTGTTCTGGAAAAAAGTCAAACCACCCATTGTCTAACTTCGCCAATCCTTCTTTCCCTTCCCCATTCAAGGCTAGTTTCTTTTGTAAAATATCTTTTCCATCATTACTTAATTCTTTATCCTTGTTAATTTTAAATTTATCATCAATTTTCTCTGTAATATCAATCATCTTGATATTTTTTTGAGGTACTTTATTTGGTTTCTTTAAATCAGTCGTTTTCCATCCATTCACATCAATTTGTGCAATATCGGTAATACCATCTTTAATAATCTTCTCACTAGTGGTGCCTTCTTCATTTAAATCTACGGCATCAACTGCCTCATCCGTGAACTTATCAGCTTTTAACATGCCCACATTGAGAAGAACAATGACCCCAATGGAAATAAATAGATTAAACATAATCTGTTCTCGGTTAAGCTTCTTATTCATAATTAGCAAATATCCAATGTACAGGATGGAAAAAGCTAATAACACATAAAGAAAAGGTTGGATATCCTTAATAAACCCTTGCACATCAGGGGAGTTAAAAAAGGTCTTAATCCCTAAAATGCTATCTGTAATGCCTTCTAACCCATCGACTAACCAAGCTAAAGCTTGAATGAGAAACCATCCCAACCACCTCAAGCAGTAGGATAAAATATTTCCTACTTCTAAATAATCAGAAAAGGTTTGAAGCTTCTCTACAATTTCTTCATCCTTCATCCGGTGCTCATCTCCCTTTTAACGTTTCGTTCACTGGATTAGCCTTCAAACAACTCTTCAACGGTAAGAGAAAGACGTTCTGCCAGGGCATCCACTCGGATCACCATCGGTGCTTCGCCCTCTTCTTCGTTCCCCTTTTGAAGAAAAAGGATCCCATCTAATAACCCAATTGAAACCCGATGTCCTTCTGCCACAATCGGTGTATACTCCGTAATAATACGTTCTATTTCCTTTGTAATAGTATTCATATGTTTCTCCTCCTTTTAAGATTGGACCGGTTGAGGTTCCTCATTTTCTAACACTTCACTAATACGTCGAATATGCTTAGTAATCGCATCATAGAGATACGAATCCATTTGATCGTTCGCTCCAAGTTCATGTAAGATACCCAAGAAGTCCTCCATTACTTCATGTTCTAGGTCTTCCATCGTTTGAGGTAAATCCGATAACAACTTATCCTGAATCAATTTCAATACATTTGGATCGGACCCAAAAAACTCGTTGATCGTCATCGACTTCCAATCCTTAGGAGAGGAAGCAAATGGAGCATCCGACGCTTGAGATGTTTCTTCCTCTTTCTCCTGAGAAGAGGTTGGTTGCGGTGAAGCAACTTTCTCTTGATCAGACACGTAAGGATTTTCTCCAAATAAATACGAAAAGTCTACAATTAGTTTCTTTGGATCCACCTTTTCATGCAGCGAAACAATATCTAGATCTAAAATGGATTGGTCCGTATTAAATTCGTCTCCAAGATACTCCCATCGATATTTCATGGTTGTTTTTCCCGTATTAAAAATTGGATAGGCTTTCACACGATTACGCTCCTGATCTTGTCGCTTAATGACTCGATACACCACATTTTCGCCTTCTTCTAAACTCATGAGCTCACTGGCTGTTAAAAGAGGTTTTGTATCTACACTTTCCGTCTTACTCTTATCCAAAGACAATCCTTTTCCACTTCGAGAAGTAGAATGAATGGTTTCATTCCCTAACTTTTTGGAAATCATTTCAGCCGTCTGATTGTCACTGGTTAAAATATAAATGGTGTTTCCGCAGTTTCCACTAATAGTATCCGCATTGTCTCCATATTTATTTTTCAGCTGAGAATACGCTTGAATGACTAAGTTAAAACGTATATTTCGTCCCAGGCAAACCGTCACCATGTTACTCATATCTTCAATTGCCGGCATATTTCCAAATTCATCCAAAATATACACTACTTCCCTATGACATTTCCCACTTCGAGCTAGGGAGGCATTTTTGGCTAGAACTGAATACATTTGACGTACAAAAATAGAGGCAATGACGTGATTACTAGAGTCATAGTCCGGTGTAATCATGAAAATCGCAATCGGCTTATTGAAATAAATAATGTCTTGAATTTCCATACCTTTTGAGGCTTCCTTGACCTCTAATGTTGTTTCCCCGGTATCCTCATCTATCTTTTGAATCGTCACTTTACATTTTTTCTTCCCTTCCCTTTCTTGAATGTAAATCCCCTTGTTTACTCCTAACGTTTGTTGAAAATTCAATTCAAAGCGCCCTTCTCCATCCGTTTTAACGCTTTCCGTTGTCTTATCAGGAAATAGAATTTCTACTCGCTTCCTAGGAGTCGCTTTTCCTCTTATGGTTTTTCCAAATCCCACACGCTTAAGATCCACACTATTTCGAGACGTCATCTTCGCAATTTCATCGAATGTGAAAATTGAAAGTCGATCCATGGTTTGAGTAAAGATGCCACCTCGCGTCGTTCCTTTTGAGAAGTTTGAGGTCGCATATTGCATTTTCGCCACACTATCAGAAGGTAAATCCTGAAAATATTTATCTAGCGCATTTTGTGTTTCCTCTGAATCTCCATCGATTTCAATCTCTCTAGATCCTAACTCCGACAGCATATTCGCTACAGCATACATCGTAATTTTTTCTTCTTTTTCTTCCTTAATACATTTGTCTGTAATGGCTAAAATCATCGCATTACATAAGCTCATGGCACAGTTTTGCCAAAAAGGATCCTTGGAGTTGGGATTGTAATAGAGTGTGTATGAAAGCGTGTTACATAACGACTGAGCCGTTGAATAATCTTCTTGTTTATAGGCCTCAATAATGAGTTGTAAAGGATTATAACTCATAGACTCTAAGGGATTTAAAAGATTTAGCACTTCGATATGATAGCCTCTTTTTTCAAGTGTTTCTTTTGACGCAGCAATCAGCTGTGCGTGATAGGTAAGGATTTGATATTATCTCCACCTTTTCCCCCACCTAACACCGTACGTGACAGTTTCCCGTCATACGGCGTCCCATCATCT
>NZ_FOXX01000003.1:89583-136178 GCF_900115845.1 Priestia endophytica DSM 13796
GCTGGACCGACTGGACCTACGGGTGGTGCTGTGGCGTAGAGTTATCCCTGTCGATTAGACAGTCATAAAAAAGACTAAGCGACCAGTGTGTTTCGATATTGTATCGAGGCACACTGGTTTAACTTTTTCCGGAATTGTTCGTGATTATAAAACCAAATATAATCCTGAATAGCTTGAGAAGTTTTCCTTTCTATCTTAAAACAAAAAAATAGATATTTTCTGTTTTAAGATGTGAAAAGAAAGATGCAATGCGTCAATTTCATTTTTATAATACATTATATACCACGATTCCTTTTTACAGTTATTTGTGTCTGTGTCTCTTTCTAATCGTTGATATTTACCACTTCTCATTAGAAAGAACTCTTGATTTTCACATGGTCATTTGTGGTCAAATGAAATATATTATTTATGCAAGTGTTTCTAAACTCCTAAGCGCAAAATACTTTAGTAACAATGCCGTATAACACCCTAAATAAAATAAAAAAGCCCAGATCCCTTGTCATAAAAGAGATCTGGGCTTTCTAGCTTTCTTGAAATCCATTATGTGAACTAAGAGTAAATATGGTATGCATTCTAAAAGCAAAAAACTTCCGGTAGGTTAGTCAGGAATTTTTTCTGTTTTTAACATTAGTATATTTAAATATGCATATCATTAATCATAATGTTTTTTAGAGAAAGGGGTTCAGGGTTCAGAATGCACAATAAAAAATCAACATTTACAACTTTAAAAACGTATAAACCTTTCCATAGTATGTATGATCCTTGCAGACCGATTGGTACTAAGTATTATTCTACGCCTCCTCAACTATATATGGGGTTTCAACCACCAAATATGCAACAATTTTCTCCTAGAGAAGCATTAAAAAAAGGAACATTATGGCCTGCATTTTGGGATTACTATGAGAATCCGTATAAAGTAAAAAAGAGGGATGAAGAATGAAACAATTACCTCCAGAGTACTATCAAGAATTAGAAGAAATTCAAGCTATTGATTTTGTACTTGTAGAATTAACCCTTTATCTAGATACACATCCAAACGATCAGCAAGCAATGCTGCAGTTTAATGAATATGCAAAATATGCTAAGAAACTTAAAAGAAGTTTTGAAACAAAGTTTGGTCCTCTTCAGCAATATGGAAATAGCTATACAGATGCAAAATGGAGTTGGGGAACAATGCCTTGGCCATGGCAAATATAGTTTAGTAAAGGAGAAATCTTATGTGGGTTTATGAGAAGAAATTGCAATATCCAGTAAAAGTAAGTACCTGTAATCCGACGCTAGCAAAATACCTTATGGAACAATATGGTGGAGCTGATGGGGAATTAGCTGCTGCATTACGTTACTTAAATCAGCGTTATACAATCCCAGATAAAGTTGTGGGATTATTAAATGATATAGGTACAGAAGAATTTGCTCATCTCGAAATGATTGCAACAATGATTTATAAACTAACAAAAGATGCTACACCAGAACAATTAAGGGAGGCTGGATTGGCAGAGCATTATGTAAATCATGATAGTGCTCTTTTCTATAGTAATGCTGCAGGAGTCCCTTTCACAGCAACATATATCCAAGCAAAAGGAGACCCAATTGCAGATCTTTATGAGGACATAGCAGCAGAAGAAAAAGCAAGAGCTACATATCAATGGTTAATTGATATATCAGATGATCCAGATTTAAACGATAGCTTGAGGTTCTTAAGGGAAAGGGAAATTATTCATTCTCAACGTTTTCGTGAAGCCGTAGAAATATTAAAAGAGGAAAGGGATAAAAAGAAAATCTTTTAATACTATCTATTAAGGCATTATTGTAGGTTTTTAAAAATAACAAAGAGAAGGTCGTTAGTAATGATGCGACTCTCTTTGTTATTTTGTTTTTGATAATAACAATCATGTAACTAAGATAGTATACGATATCCAAAGTTAGTTTATAGTGAGATATTCCCTATAAGAGAAGTTGTTTTCAATAAGGGGGCACACAGCCTTCATTTTCACACGCGGCTTATCTAGTTATCTCACCAACGAAAATCAGTCACTCATCTGATCTCCTTATTTATCATCATTCAAATCCTTAGGATCTATAACCATAAATGGACGCATCATGTCATAGTCTTCATGTTCTAAAATATGACAATGCCAAACATAATTTCCCGTGTAGGGACCAAACCGGGCGATGACACGTGTGATTTGCGCAGAAGGAACTGCTATAGTGTCTTTCCATCCTCTTTCGTTGTCTTTCGGTCGTATGGCTGGGCCGGTATATACAATTTGGCCATCCTGATTATAAAGGTCAAGATCAAATGGACGGCGATCTAAAACCTGAAATTGAATCAAATGAATGTGAATTGGATGTGTAAATCCAGTGATGTTGATTAATGACCAAGTTTCCGTTGAACCTAAACACGGTTTTTCCGTCACAGGTGCCGACCACGCTTTATTATTTAATAGCAGCAAAGGCCTCCCGTATTTATCGGTCGACCCTGTAAGTTTCAGGTTTCGAATTGTCTTTACTTCATTTTGTTCAAGAGAAGGAATGTGGGATAGGTATTTCGGAATGACAGCTTTATCCTCTCGTTGTAGAGGTAGGATCACTTTAAATTGCATGACTTCATCCGTGCTATCATCTGGGTTTGCATTAGGACCAAGATTATTTTTTAAAGTTATGGTCTCTCCTTCATATTTAGAGAAATCGAGAATAAAGTCTATGCGTTCTGCTGGCTCAATTGCAAAATTTTTCAAGTGTACGGTCTTTTGTAACAGGCCTCCGTCTGAACCAATTTGATGAAAAGATTGCCCAGAATCAAGATACAATTGATAAGCCCGTGTATTCGAGGCATTCAGTAGTCGAAATCGATATTTGCGTGGTTCCACTTCTAAATATGGCCATACCTTTCCATTGACAAGAATGGTATCTCCTAGGAAAGCCGGAATAATTGAGGGATTCGGTATATTTTCAGAAGCATTGTTGGGTTGATCCGGATAAAAAAGGGAACCGTCCTCGTTGAATGATCGGTCCATAATCATAAGTGGGATTTCGTAGTCTCCTTTTGGTATATTTAACGAGTTTTCCTTTTCATCGCGAAGGATATACATACCAGCGAGCCCAGCATAGACGTTGAGTCTTGTAATGCCCATAGCGTGATCGTGGTACCAGAGTGTTGAACCCCGTTGATGATTGGGGTATTCGTATATTTTTCTTTCAAAAGAAGGACCTACCTCTTTAAATCCTCTGGTAAACCATGCCTCTGGATAGCCATCACTAGATGGTCGAGTCTCACTTCCATGTAAATGGACAACAGTCCGTACTTCTGGTTGATGGGTAACATGGTGTATCGATCGGTCAACTGGAAGGAAATGCGTATTGGGAAGATTGTTAGTCCATTTGACCTGAGTACACTCCCCTTGATTGACATCAATGATGGGGCCCGGAAACTGACGATTATAGCCCCATAGACGTGTCGGTTGTAAATCTCTGTGCAGTTTTTGATAAAATTCTTCCATTTGAATTTCGTAATAAGATTCCTTTTTGCTTTTCCGCTCTGGTTTTGCAGTGTTCATGAGTGGTAGCTGATCCACAAACTTCATGAGATTCATGGATTTCATCTCCTGTGTGATTAGGTTAGAAATTTAATATATTAGATGATAAATTCCTATTATTGATTGGGCCTTTTAATTGGTTTTTGAATTCTTTTATCTTCTTAAAAGGCTTAGTGGTAGTGAACCGTTCTGGTTTTCCTAATCTTTGTAGTCCCTACATCAGTTGTTAATCTCAGATGGACGAGAGATTTTGGACTATTGTTAGCATTGATAAAAGATGAATTCAATTAACTTGTCTCTAACACATATATTAAATGTGAGTTAAAGTAGAAAAAGCTTAGGTTATAGTATTGCTTTCGTTTTGGTGGATTGTAAGAGTAATAGAAGGCATAAAAAAGACCATCGGGCAATTCGGCACGTAAAACCGAGTTCTCAATGTTCGATACTTATCTTCTGTTCTAAATTCCGCTAACTCTTCTATCCTGAGAAAAGCCACGGGATACTTGCTAACTTTAATCGATTTAATTTTAGCTGGGTCATCCACTCCTCTACAGATAATATTGTTTCCTCTTGGTAAATAGGTTAGTTTGAGCGGTGACTTGTTGACATGCCAATAGGTCTCCACACCTAAGATGTCGATGGCTTCTTTTAACTGTTCAAATACTGATTCCTCTAAGGTTCGAGCAACTTTACGAACACATAAGGTACTGACCGGATATTTCATCAGGTCTCGAATAAGTTTAAGAGCAATGTGGGTAGACTTGGCAGAACCACGTCCACCTTTTAATACAAGTTTGAGGTATTTTCGGCTGTTGGAAGCTTTCCAGAAGGATTAGAAATGAGGCGTGATGATGTCGCTAATCTTAATCATGTTCAAAGTCATCACCCACATTATCAACGATAGTAACTCCCATATTCCCTTCGATTTCTTTCTTCTCCGTCCACATGGAATATCGTTTACCAAGTAATTCAGCGGCTTTTACACGATATTTGAGGGAAGGATTTTTGTCTTCTAGTTCTTGCATTCCTTCTCCTACTCCAATAGGAACTTGTTCAGTGAGTTCACCACGCATAACCTGAGTGAGGAAAGAGAGGATTTGGTCTTGTTTAGCAACCCTTTGAGCACTTTTTTGATCCATTCTTTCTTCAATATAAGCTCTAACCTTAGGATTTCTAAGTAATTTACTCCCTTCTACAGCGGCTTCCTTATCACTTTTCACACTGTAGCCAGAATTCTTGTATGAAGTTGTAGCATTTGCAGTTTCTATATATAAATCAGCAAATGCTTGTTGTTTTGGTGTCAGTTTAGTCATTACATCATTACCGCCTCCAAATAAAAAGCACCCCCGAAAGGACGCCTTTATCAAACTATTTAATATTAAAATAAGTAACAAGATTCATATTCACAGCATGAGTGCATTTGTTCTTTTCGTATCTATACCAGCCTTTGCAATTTGAGATTTCCTCCTATAATTCCTCGGCTGTTTTATCTTCGATATATACTTGTCTTATATTCCTCTCTTCAAAAACAAACGTAACTGAAAGCTTCACTTTCTCACCTCCCCTTCATTTATTATACCGGACAAAGAGGAACATTTACGTAATTATTACAATTATTGAACATATATCCTGATATAACTTTTAAACAAGGAGGTGAAATATGAACGATTTGGAACAACTTCAATTATTCCTCAATCAAACACAACTTCGATACAGACGCTGCGTAAAACGCTTTGATTATTCTTCACCTATAACTGATAAGGCTGTCCAACAACTTATAATCCTTCTCAAAGTTATGCACGAAAGCTTGGACAATTGAAAAAAACACCCTCGAAAGGGTGCTGATTATATTCAAATATACGAATATTCCACAATTGAAAATCATATAAATCAATTAAAGGGAGGCCCTAACTCCCTTTAATCTCCCTCCTAGAAAGGAGGAGTTTAATGAAGCACAAAGAAATTCCACTCTGCATTGTAAGTGTCATAGTAAGTGTTCTCGATTTCATCTTACATGTTGTAGAATACCTGCAATAATTATTATTTGAAGGTTGCTTTGACACTGGCATGTTAAAGTAACCTTTTCTTTTATACAATATCCTATGTTGAAAAAATTCAACACATGCATAATAATTAGCAAAAATAAAATACATAAGAGACGTTTACTATCTCATCACGCTAATTGCTTTATAATTAATTTAAATTCCTCAATACTTCGAGAGGACAGACTGAGATTGCGAAACTTGAATTAGAAAAAGAACCTCTAATTAGTTCCCCGAAGGTTGGATCGCCAGGATTATGAGATATAATCCTGTTTTTAGACTAGCGCGCTTGAGACCCCAGATCCCCCCTCGTAATAGCTTTGTATCCTTCACAGCCCTATAAAACATCTTCGAGTACGTCTTGATAAGGGAAAGGCGCTTCTCCCATAAGATCAATCGCTTATAAGAAAATGTTACCTCTATTCCCAAAATAAAAAGGTACCCGTTTTGTCCGATATTTGTCCGGTTTTTGTTCACCTTTATTAAGCAATGATAATCCTGTCAATTCCATTTTTTTCGTATAAACTTTAGATGCCAGGGTAAGAAAAAAGCATAAGCAACCAAAAAAATAGGTATTGACCACCATATCTGCCATGCTCCTTTCATTACTCCCACTTTACTTGTTAGCCATTCAAGTATAAAGGATATAATGACAAAGAACGTAACCAAAGTCCACTTCTTTTCCCTTTTATATAAATTTAAATAAATGATGGATAAACATGAGGGGATGACACCGTAAAGTATAATCTCAGATAATCCTGTTTTTTTAGGATGATTTATATCAAATATGTCAAATGGAACAGCTATCGTTGTGTCAATCATCCAAACAATATAACCAATTATCCCGAAAGTTATATAAATTTCCTTCCAATTTATTCTTACTTTCGGCATAAACAACACGATTAAAAATAAAACTGAACCAAGAATTGCAGGGTACCACCATCCCTGGCCTAAATCGAAATCAGGCTGCTTCATACACTCCTCCGTTCATGTTTTTAGTTTAGTGTTTCCCTTAGATAAATATTTATTCTCATTATTATTTAGAATTTAGACGTTCTCCTTCTGTTTTATTTCATTTTTCACCAAAAAGTTTAATGTTTCTTTTAAACCATCTTTATAAGGTGTAGCTATAATTTCACCTATTCTATTTTCATATTTTTCTCCACTTAGAATAAATCCTCCCTCGCATTTCTTGATTTTGTTAAGAAGAGGAATTCTTTTTATTATGGAATATTTGCAACTGCTGCTTTAACCGGTATGCGTAAAGGAGAAGTGTTGAGACTACGTGAAAAAGACATTGATTTTCAATATAAAAAAATTAGTGTAATCAAGAATGTTGCAAACATAAAGGGGCATGTATATCTCAGTGATGTGAAGACCGATTCGTCGAGACGACGAATCTCTATAGATGATCAGTTATTATCCATTTTAAGTCATCAGATGAAATATAATAAAAAAATGCAATTGCAATATGGGTCTGCCTATAAAAATGAGGAAGGTATTATCTTCGCACACCCCAATGGTTCTCTATATGCTCCATCAGGTTTAAATTACTATTTCAACTTGTATATCAAAGAAATAGGATTACCTAAAATCACTCTTCATGGTTTGCGTCATACCCATGCTACTCTTCTATTAAAAATGGGAGCGAATACTAAGATCGTATCTGAACGATTGGGTCACTCTACAATTCATATGACGTTAGACACTTATTCTCACGTACTAGATGATATGCAAGAAGAAGTCGTCCAAATCTTCTCCAAAAACCTAAAAATTCTATAACCCGAAACAAACGTGGTCAAAATGTGGTCAATTTCTACTGTAAATGCCGAGAAACATTGATAACTAATATGCATCAATCTCATTTTTATAATACATTATACATCATAGAAATTCAGTGCTAACATAGAAGAAGAAGCAAACTCGAGTATGTGTTCAGTCAGCATTTATATTACACTTTTTTACAAAAGGGCCCTTTATTACTGAAAGGATTGTTAGAACAATGATAAATATCGTCCACACTAAAAGGTTGGTGCGAGTATAAAATGGGCTTTATTCAAAAAGGAACAGCAGTTTATCGAAAAACAAATTTTTCTTTTTTTGCGGCAGGCTTTAATACATTCGCGATTCTATACTGTATGCAGCCTCTTCTCCCACATTTCACAGAAGAATATCATATTACACCAGCACAGGCGAGCCTAGCACTCTCCCTTTCAACAATCTCACTTGCTATTGGTATGTTGATATTTGGATCACTTTCAGAAGCATGGGGACGGAAACCTGTCATGGTGATTTCCATGATTGCTGCTTCTGTTATCTGTATTCTGACCCCGTTTAGTCCGAATTTTCACTGGCTGTTAATTTTGCGGACAATTGAAGGCATTTCTTTAGCTGGTCTCCCTTCAATTGCTATGGCTTACCTTGGTGAAGAAATTGAGCCGAAAAGCTTAGGTTCTGCAATGGGGCTTTATATATGCGGGAACGCGGTTGGAGCTACGTTTGGCCGCGTTATTGTTGGCTTGTTAACCGAATTTATGAGCTGGCAGTGGGCCGTTTTGATTGTTGGAATTATTAGCTTTATTGCAAGTGTGATTTTTTGGAGAAACCTTCCAAACTCCAAGAACTTCACAAGCAGGCCTCTGAAACTTTCAACGTTGACAGGCTCGCTTTTTCATCACTTGAAAGACCCTGGCCTTCTTTGCTTATTCGGATTAGGTTTTCTGTTGCTGGGAAGCAATGTTGCCCTTTTTAACTACATTGGCTATGTATTAGTGGCACCGCCTTTTTCTCTTAGTCAATCAACGGTGAGCTGGATATTTCTTCTTCTTATTATAGGAATGTTTAGCTCTGCTATATCAGGGCGGATGATCGGAAAATATGGTCGTCGTCAAACCTTAATTTTTGGGTTATTTCTTCTATGCTTTGGTGCCTTTCTAACAATCAATGGACACTTGGTTGTTAAGCTTGTTGGCTTAGGATTTTCTGTATATGGCTTTTTCAGCTGCCATTCGATTGCGAGCAGCTGGGTTGGAAAGCGTGCTGCAATCAATAAAGCACAGGCCTCCTCTCTTTATCTATTCCTCTACTATACGGGATCTAGCGTTGGAGGAACGGTAGGCGGTGTACTATGGCCTTACTTTGGTTGGGAAGGCGTTGTGGGTCTTGTACTTTGCTTCGTTCTTGGTGCCTTTCTGCTTACGTATTTTCTTATTAAAGCAGAGCAAAAAGCTGTCCCTAAATCACATGAGGCTCATATTTAACGAGAAAAGGCAGACTTATAAAAGTCTGCCTTTTGTAAATATATTATTGGGGAAGTGAAAAACATGAAGCTAATTCCACCAAAACCTTTTTTCTTTAGCAGCGGACCTCGTGCTGTCCTACTTTTACATGGGTTCAAAGGCCGTACTGGCCACGTCAAAAAATTAGGACGCTTTCTACAAGCTAAAGAGTATACATCATCTGCTCCGCTTTATAAAGGGCATGGAAAACCACCGGAAGAATTACTGAATACTTCACCAAAAGACTGGTGGGAAGACGTATTAGCAGGATATCAAACGCTAAGAAGTGAAGGATATCATGAAATCGCTGTTGTAGGGTTATCGATTGGTGCTTTATTTTCTTTGAGCTTAAGTACAAAACTTCACGTAAAAGGTGTTGTATCAATGTGTGCACCTTTAGATATTATCAGTCAGGATGTGCTACTTCAAAGTGTTGTTGACTATGCCAAGAAATATAAAAAGTTGGAAGGAAAAAGGGACGATTGCATTAGACTAGAGATGGATACTTTTAAGACACAAGCTGAAGATACAATAGAGTCGGTCCTCTCCTTTATAAACTACACAAAAGAAGAACTTTCATACGTAAACGCTCCAACTTTGATTGTGTAAGGACGTCTTGACCAACAGATTAACGCTAATAGTGCAAACTTGCTTTATGATAGCATTTCTTCTGTACATAAAGATTTGAAGTGGTATGAGCATTCTGGTCATGTTATCACATTAGACCGTCAAAAAGAAGAACTTCATGACGATGTTTATCAGTTTTTAGAAACCCTTTCATGGACAAAATAAAGAAACGCATTTTGCTGCTTTAGCGAAAATTAGATTGGGTATATAAATGAATAGACCCTTTCTTTCACAATACAGTAAGAGGAGAAGAATAAAATATGAATTTAATTGTTAAACCGTCAGCATTAAAAGAATTAAACGAAGTGTCTTTTAACAAGACGGAAGGAGTTCGTATAGAAGCTGTTTTTGTAGGAAGTTGTTCTCTTTATGTAGATCATCACCTGTAGATTGATGAAAAACAAACAGAAGATACAAAGATTGAAGTGGAAGGTATTCCTTTTCTTATTTCTACTGATTCATTAAAGTACCTACCCCAAAAGTTATATGTAGACTATAATCCTACTTTAGGATATAAACTTTCTTCTGACGAGGAAACATTTAAATATAATCTTCGTCTAACAAGAAGAGAAAACAAGTAGAAAAATAAGAGAATAAAGTTATCTCCCCAACTATATCTAAGTTGGGGTTTTTATTGCCTTCCTTACTGTAAATAATGCTAAACTCACCTGTTCGTACGGGCTATAAAAACATCACCAGAAAGGGAGCGTAACTCCTGCTCCTTTTCTGATGTACCGTTCGATTTCACTCTTCGTTTCTCAAAGGTTTCAAGCTTTTTTGTAATTTTAAATAAAACGAAACGCTTAGCTTTTTTATTTTCCATCTATAACTGCCCTTATAGGAATGATTCCCTCTTACAGGTTATATAACTTAAATAAGAGAAACATTTTACTTTTTCTAAAAGAAACTGCAACCATTTTTCCTTTCTAACGTCCTTGTAATTGTTGTTTCTCTTGTTTTATATAAATACAAAAAATGGCTTACTTGGATGCTAAACAAGAGAATGTAATAGAGATTAAAGGGGTTTTTGGATGAGTATTGGAGATTTAGATTATTCGTGGTTTGAGTGGGTGAACAGCAAAGCAGATCACAATGTGTTTTTAGATCATATAATGATTTTCTTTGCGGACTATTTGCAATATGCTTTTGCGCTATTGCTTGTCGTTTTATTTCTTATCAACCGCAATTACTCACGCGTTATCGCGATGCAAGCCGGGTTTGCACTTGTACTCGGGTTTGCTGTCAACCGTGTAATTCGCTTTTTCTTTTTTCGAGACAGGCCTTTTGTATCACATGAGGTGCATCAATTAGTTGAACATAGCACAAGCTCCTCATTTCCAAGCGACCATGCTACAGCTGCCTTTGCTATTGCTTTCACCATTATTTTATGCGGCTCTCGTACTCGCTACATATGGGGAATACTTGCGATTGGAATTGCCCTTTCACGAGTGTGGGTAGGCGTACACTATCCACTTGATATTATGGCAGGAGCATTAAACGGAATCATTATGGCTTCTTTCACCCACTATATTGTCTTTAAGCTAAAACCATTGAATCCTATTTTTGAAAGCACATTTTTTTCCGGGAGAAATACAACGCGAAACTTCTAAAAAAAGAGACGCCCTTTAGAGGCGTCTCTTTTTCACATTTATTTTTTTACAAATGAGCGCATAAGAGCAACAGCTCCTAGAATAACAGCGATTATAGAAAGGATCAGAGGAACATTAGAAGTTGAGTTGTCCTCAGTTTCTTCGTTATCTGTTGTTTCTTCTGTTGCAACACCATGTGCGTCTGTTGTTGTATTACCCTTTACAACTTTTGTAACGGATGCTGGTAACTCTGCATCTGCTGGTCCTTCCCAAGCGACAACAGATCCGTCTTTATATGTTTGATACGCTTTCCAAGCAATTTTCTCCGCTGAATCGCCAACTTTACCTTGCATGCTAAACTCTCCAAACTCTGTTGCTGAAAGTCCTTCACCAGTTGCTGTCCATGTTACACTTTTAATTAATCCTGAAGAATCTTTTTCAAGCTCATACGTCCAGCCATCCTTTGGCTCAAAGCGGGAAATTTCCACATCTTTTGGAATATCAATTTTCACTTTTGTTGTTGGAATGTCTTTTTCAGTTGGAACACGGACCGTGAATTTTTCGTATGATCCTTGTGTTACTTCCTGTGGATAAACAACAACGTGTGCGCTTGCAGCTCCTGCAAAAGAAATAGTTGATAGTAAAAGAGCAGCTAAAATCGTCGTTACTTTTTTCTTCATCATATTATCCTTCTTTCCTATTCTAATGATCAAAAACTTGAATGTTTTTTTGAATAATAAATTCATCTAACTCTGTTGTGACTACTCTAACCGATAAATCCCACTCTCCGGCATATGGAAGTACAGCTTTACTCGTTTTGTAAGACGATGAGTCTTCTTTTTCAAGCGGGATTTCAATAGATTCTTCTTTCCCTTTTCCTTTTGGCGTTAACGTAGCTGTTACCATTTGAATGGAAGAACCGTCTTTAGGTTGTGACGGACTAACAACCATTGCAAAGTTTCCTTGCTGCAACGTACTTGTTTTGGTTACGATGTACATTCCTTGTTGCTCTTCTTTCCATAACAATGGTTTATTTTGCGGAATTGGGTTCAAATGGGTAATAATCCCGACAATAAGCACAATTAGGGCCATTAGAGTTACATCTACAGTAAGAAGCTTTTTCAAATTAGTTTGTTCATTTTTCTTTAATGCATTCCGGACTAATGCTCCAATGATAAGCACAATGCACACAAGCCCTACTTTTACAAGAAGTAAAATCCCCCACGTCGTATGAAAAATCACGCTAATGTTTGGTACAATCATCAGCGTATATAAAATACCGGTTATGATTAGTAAAAGTAAGCTAAAGAGTGCTATCTTTGAAAATTTCGGCATAAATAACAGAACATCTTCTCTATGCTTCTTAAAGAAAAGAAGAAGATATACAATACCTCCAGCCCATAATGCGGCTGTAATGAGATGAATAAAATCAAGCATGACCGTGTAGTACGGTATGTTTGTTGCAACAGCATGACCGTTTAATGTACTGACTAAAAGAACAAGCCCTGCCCATACAAAATCAAATCCTTTGTGCTTTGAAACAAGAAAGTAGCCGATAAGTGCTAAAAAGAGTGAAATAATCCAAGAAAGTCCTGTGGCAGAGCTAAAGATAAACGTGCCTATTTGAGAAGCGGAGGAACCATTTAATACATTCATCGCTTGCACTACAATGCTTAACACTAAAAAGACCATGTAGTTTAAATAAATTCCTTTGTGCTTTTGACCGTAAATCTCCTCATTTTCTTTAGTTTGAAACGGAATGAACCATTTCCACAACACCCATCCTACCGATAACAAAAGAAAAAGGTAATAACAAACTTGCACAATTGATAACAAGACGTTATAAATCGCATCGCTCCCCTGTTGGAATCCATCATTGCGGTCCGGTACAGGACCTGCTATTTTTTCACCAACTGAGAATATGTACGTTCCTTTTACAGGATGTCCGTCAGCTGAAATAATGGAATAGCTTAACGTGTAGATCCCTTTTGGCTGATCTGGAACGTCTAGCGAAATTGTTTTGTGATCCTCACTAATGACAGCCTTTTTCTTTGTAATAACCTCTCCTTTGTCATCTCGAACTTTAAGATCAAACACTTCTCCATCTAGTCGTTCATTAAATGTAAGCGAAACTTCATCTGGCATTTCTTTTAGCTCACTTTGCTCCTCTGGCGTTGCCTTTAAAAGAACAGCGTGTGCAGATGTTTTTAAAGGATGAAATACAAGCAGAAGCAAAAAGCATAAAAGCAGCGGTACTTTTTTGTTCATCATATTTATTGCTCCTTACCTCTTTAATACTCCTTGTTCATTATAAGAGAAAGTAAAAATTAAAATAATAACTCAAAAGAGTGATTTTGATTAAAAAATAGAGCAAACGTTACAACAAATGATAAAATATAGACACATTTGAAAAGAAACAAGGTGAGAATTTGAGTTATAAAGGAATTAAATGGCTAATTTTAATATTGCCAACGGTTGCAATCGGTCTCTGGGAATATAGTCGTCACGCTTTCTTGCTTCCCTATATTTCGATGGAGACAGGAAATATTCTTTCCCCCCTGTTTGTTTTTATGATTACAATCATCTTTTTGCGCAAGCTGTTTACGATTTTAGAACGTATGCATGAAGAGTTAAAAACTGAGAAAGCGAAAAAAGCGGCTTTGCTTGAACGAGAAAATTTAGCACGCGAGCTTCATGACGGAATTGCTCAGTCGTTTTTTCTCTTATCTGTAAAAGTAAATAAATTTGGGCGTCATCATGGCCTTCAAGAAAATGAAGATTTCCAAAAAATTAAACAAACGCTTCAGCACGTTCACGACGATACAAGGCAAGCGATTACGAATTTAAAATATGCTCCAACCCACACTCCTTTTAGCTGGAAAGAGCGTATTCATCAATACAAAGAAGAGCTTGAAAATCAGCATTTTATGCGCGTTCATCTTCAGTGGAAAATCAAAGAAGATACCCTTTCTTCTAAAGAAAAAGTTGAGCTTTTTGCGTGTATTAAAGAAGCGGTCACAAACGTAATGAAGCATGCCAAAACAAATGAAATTTGGATACTTGCTAAAGAAACAGAAAATGGTTGGTTTTGTTATGTAAAAGATAAAGGAACAGGCTTTACTCTCCCTATCCACGAAGGATATGGACTTCAAATTATGAAAAATCGAGCTCGTGATATGAATTGGGGATTTTCAGTGCGACGGGAAAATGATGAAACAATTGTTGAACTAAAAAAGGAGGCGTAATAAATGGCGGAACAAGCTTTTAGAATTTTAATTGTTGATGACCATGCTCATGCAAGAGAAGGCATTCGAGATATACTTGAAGAATATGAAGACTTTTTAATTGTTGGCGAAGGTCGAAATGGGAAAGAAGCGCTTGAATTAACAGAAAAGCTAATGCCAGACATTATTTTAATGGATATTCAAATGCCTGTTATGGACGGCCTTGAAGCAACAAAAAGAATCAAGCTCCAATTTCCATATGTAAAAATTGTGATTATCACCGTTTCTGATGATATTACAGACTTGTTTAATGCCTTGAAACAAGGAGCTCAAGGTTATTTGTTAAAAAACATTCAATCTGATTCTTGGTATGAATATTTGAAAGCTTTTGCGCTAGATGAAGTGCCAATGTCAAAAGAAATTGCCTTTCAAATCTTAAAAGAATTTCCTCAAAATAAAAAGGAAGAGACAAAAGAAATTCCTTTGTCTAATCGAGAACTTGAAGTATTGCATCTTGTCGCAAAAGGCCTTTCAAACCGGGATATTTCGGAATCTCTTTTTATTTCAGAGCATACAGTAAAAAGTCACTTAAAAAACATTTTAAGCAAACTTCACCTTGAAAATAGAGTACAGCTTACAAGCTATGCATTTCAACAAGGCCTGATGGATTCCTAAGCTTCCTTGAATGTTTGTACTTATCAAAAAAACGGTCCAACATATTGTTGAGCCGTTTTTTATTGTTTTTGTTTCAGAAACGCGAGAAATTTTTCAAGGCCTGCTAAGTTGAAATCTATTGCTTCGTTAAAATGATTTTTAACAAAATGATAATCTTCTTTTTTGCCATAGTCTATTTCCGTTTCCCTACTTTCCCACCATTCTGCAGCACTTTCATTTATTAACTGTTCCCTTTGTTTCTTTACTTTTTCAATTGCTTCTTGAACAAGGAACATAACAATTTGAAGATCTACATGTTTTAAAAAAAGGATGGATGAATACACTGTTTTGATATTTGAAAAGTTTTTAAAGCTTTTATAAATATCTTCTTTTAATACTTCTCGTCCTTTATCTGTAATAGCGTACATTGTTTTATCAGGACGATTTGCTTCACGAACAACTTCTACTTTTTGAATAAGTTCTTTTTTTAATAACGTATCAAATCGATAATACAATGTACCGTCTTTTATTTTAAGGTTTTCCTCATCGCTTAAATTTTTCAAGATCGTTTTCTTGATTTCATACGGATGACTGTGACCTTCACTTAGGATACCAAGTATAAAAATCTCCAGTGACAGTGACATAAAATTGCCCCACTTTCTAACAGTTTCAACAAATAATTTTTATTAATATTATTTCCATCTCAGTGTACCTTAAATTTCTTAGCGTTTCTATCATGTCAATAAACATTAGTATAGCTCAAAAAAGAGCAGCCCAAAAGAGCTGCTCCTTTTTTGTTCGTATTTACTTATATATTTTAAGGGGAAGGTGTGTTAAAGATTGACCTGTTGCTGAATCTGTTAAATTTTCTTCTAGTTCGAATCCTTCTACAGGCTCAATTTTAGAAAATCTTTGGACAAATTCTTCGAGTGCAATTTTCCCTTCTAATCTGGCAAGCGGTGCACCAAGACAAAAATGCGATCCACTTCCAAATGTTAAGTGCTTTTTATTATTGGAACGATGAATATCAAGCGAAAATGGATTTTCAAATACTTCTTCATCAACGTTTGCAGCACTCATCCATGCAATCACGACATCTCCTTTTTTCAGAGGAACACCAAGCAAATCATTATCTTGTTTTACAGTACGATCTCTTCGTGACATATGAAAGCGATAACGAAGCATTTCTTCTACCGTATTCGGCACTAACTCTATATTAGCGCGCAATTCTTTGTATATGGACTGATCATCATATAAAAGCGCATAAAATGTATTAGCTAACATATGGCTTGTTGTTTCAATGCCCGCTCCTAAAATCATCATTGTTATGCGTACAATTTCATCATCTGTAAACTTCTCGCCGTCTACTTCAGCTCGAATTAAATCCGAAATAATATCATCTGAAAGATTGAAGCGTCGTTCCGCTACGTATGGATAAAGGTACTCGTAATATTCTTTCGCAGCCTTTTGTTTTTGTGCTTCAATATCTGCTTGGTTGTTTTTATCAAACGGTTGGAAGAGAATATCAACCCATTTTTTAAATAACATTTGATCAGTGCCTGAAAGACCAAACAAATCAGCCATAACTACAGCTGGTAGAGGCCCTGTCAACACTTGCACAATGTCATTTTCACTGTTTTCCTCTATATTATCCAAAAGATTTCTAACAACTTGGCGAATACGCGGCTCCCACTCTTTCAAACTTCGCGGTGTAAAAGCTGCAGATAGCAATGAGCGACCTTTACGATGTGCTGGAGGATCTACACTTGTGAGCTGTACTTTATCAGGAGTTTGTCCTTCTTTACTTTTAGCACCTACAGAAATTGTTGTTCGTTCTCCTTCACTTGAGAAAAATTTATAGTTGCTCAGCACTTCTTTTACATGTTTATATTTAAAAACGTTCCATGTGTTGGTTTCTTCGTGAAAATAGACAGGATCTTTTTCAAGCTTTTCCTTATACCAATTAATTGGAAAAAATTCATCTGATCGTTTCTTAGCCTTCATAACCTCTTTAAGTGCAATAACTTCTTTTTCCATAAAAATCTCCCTTCACATTTTAATAGTAAGATTTTTTTCATCTAAAGACTCTTCACGTTTGCTAATAAGACAAGGTTAATAGTTTATTTATTATAAAGTACTCTAATTAGAGTACTTTACTAAGATAATGATACTTGAATTATTTGATTCTTGTCAAATAACTGCTTGTTTTTTTAATCCGCTTTACACAGAAGGAGTGGAATAGAAAACATTAAAATAAAGAATAGTAACAAAGCTTTTGGATAAGCTAAATATGTCCATTGTTAAATTGTTAAATCGTTAAATTGTTAAAGGTGGAACAAATTCATGAACCTAATAAGGAGGATTAAAATGGGTATTTTAAGTGGAAATCCAAAAGAGGAACCCATGCATTATGGAGAAGTATTTGGATTATGGTCGTTCGTTAGTGTCACAAAAGGATGTTTAGCAGCTTATCAAACTTATTTAAACCATATTGGGGATAAAGATTTACATAAGCTCATTTTAGAAGTGATTGATCAATGTAAACAAGAAATTAAAGAAGGTGAAGCACTTTTGAAAGAAAACGGAGTTGGTCTTCCCCCTTCTCCACCAGAACGTCCTGAAGCATGCTTAGAAGATATCCCAGTCGGAGCAAGATTTCAAGACATGGAGATTTCCGCTGCTGTCGCAATGGAAATCGCAGCAGGATTAGTAACTTGTAGCAAACTTATTAGTCAATCAATTCGAGAAGATTTAGCGACGATGTTTGCTCAAATTCATATGCAAAAAGCTACAATTGGAGCAAAATTTTTACGCCTTAATAAAGAAAAAGGTTGGTTAGTTCCTCCCCCTCTTCATACATTCAAGCAAAAAGATTGCTAATAAAAGTCACTCTTCTAATTCTCTAGTAGAAGAGTGACTTTTTATTTTTCTGTTCTTTAGAGAAAGAACGAATCTTTAAAAGAGATACAAACACTTTCGCAATTAGAAATATATGTTAAAATGTAATTATATTGAAGCTCATTCATTTTACTGTCTTTATCATTTAACTTCCCTGAACTTTATACTCTAATAAGTAAGGAGGAATAGAATGAAAAAGAATCTAACTTTTGCTTGGATTGCTTCCCTATCTGCTCTCTTTGGGCAATTACTCTATTTCATAGGAGTCTCAGCATTTACAGGAGAATGGGGTTATGCGATGTGGAGCGCTATGGTTAGTATGGTGATCGGAGTACCAAGTATGCTAAGAACGTGGAAGCAGCACAAAATGCAACATCTAAAAGAATAAACAAACAAGCGGTCTGCTCGTAAGACCGCTTGTTTGTTTTATGTAAAACGGGTTAAAAGGATTGTTATTCAGAATAATACATCAGTAAGAAAAAGCTTGCAGGTTGTGCTGATGCATTCATATAACTATGAGAAAGATTCCCCATAAAGTTAAGCGCATCCCCTGATGAAAGCAAATGCTCTTCATCTTGGAACTTTACCGTAAGCTCTCCTTCTTTCATTAATAAGTACTCTTCTCCTAAGTGTGTTTTTGCTTCATGAACACAGCCAGACTCAAGGGTTACAATATAAATTTCAAATTTTTTCTCAGGATGATAAGGAAAAAACGGATATACAAGGTATTTTTCTTCGTCATCTGTGATCACATTTAAATCTTCTATATGCACTTTTTGAACATCTGGCTTGTCCTCTTTAATAAATTCTGAAAACGAAATATTAAGACCGTTCGCAATCTTCCACAGCGTTGTAACGGTCGGACTTGATTTCCCTTTCTCAATTTGAGCAAGCATTGCTTTGCTGACACCTGTTAATTCTGAAACATGGTCAAGTGACAAACCGCGCTGCTTTCTAAATTTCATAAGGTTGTTTCCGATAATATGCTGAATTTCTTCCATTAGAAATCTCCTTTACGGTGATTTTAATTTATTATAACATAGCATTGTTCGGTATGATGAATATATGTATAATATAATATACAAGGAGGCGATAATTTGATTGCTGAAAAAGCTGCAAGTCATAAAGAGAGTCATGCTCTCACCTTTTCGCAAGGCGTGAAAGATTGTATTCCAACTCTCTTAGGCTACATAAGTATTGGATTAGCTGCAGGTGTTGTTGGTGTTGCATCGCATTTGAGCGTTATGGAAGTTGCACTTTTGTCTATACTCGTTTATGCAGGAGCTGCCCAATTTGTTATTTGCGCTTTACTTGCTTCACATAGTTCTATCTCTGCTATTATTTTAACAACTTTTATTATCAATTTACGACATCTTCTTTTAAGTGCGACGCTTGCTCCACACTTCTCTCAACATTCTTTATTAAAAAACATAGGAATTGGAATGCTTGTAACAGATGAGTCATTTGGCGTTGCTTCAAGCAAGATCGCAAAAAATGAAAAGCTAACAGATCGTTGGGTGAATGGACTAAATATAACAGCTTATATCTTTTGGATTTTATCATGCACTGTTGGAGCTCTATTTGGCAACTTAATTTCAAATCCTGAAAAGTTTGGACTTGATTTTGCCTTAACAGCGATGTTCATCGCGCTGCTTATCTTGCAGCTTGAAAGTATTATCCCTGAAAAAGTAAAACATTATTTACGATTGATGATTTACATGGTTATTGCGATGATTGTTCTTTCCTTTTTTGTTCCTTCACATGTAGCCGTTATTCTTTCTACGGTTATTGTAGCAACAATCGGGGTGGTGAGTGATAAATGAATGTAAACAGCACAACACTTCTTATTATTTTAGGATGTGCCATTGTTACCGTTATTCCCCGCGTTCTTCCGTTTATTATAGTGCGGAACGTTGCGCTGCCACAACCCGTATTAAAATGGCTCTCCTACGTCCCAATTTGTATTCTAACAGCGCTTGTTGTTGAAAATTTTATTATTCACACAGAACAAGGTTTAAAAATAGACTGGACCGTGATTTCCGTTATTGTGCCAACCGCTCTTATTGCGATTTGGACAAAAAGCTTATCACTGACTGTTATCGTTGGTGTTTTGCTTATGGCCGTGATCCGCTACTTTATATTTTAATATACACCATAAAAAGTCTACAAAGATAAGAAGTTTTGTAGACTTTTTATCTTTGTAAAACTTAGAAATCATCCTTGCCCCTTTTTCTCCATTTCTTCTCCCTATTTCCACTTTTTTAAATGAAAACACAATAATTCCCAACACCTCTTTTTTCACAGTTACAAAGTTATATAAAATGGTATAATATCTCTTATCTCATCTCACTATTTCACATAGGAGGAACAGGATAAATGAAGAAAAAACAACTCTATTTTTCTATTAGCAGTTCTCTTTTAATCTTAGCAACGGGGATCTTCTTATTCTTACAAATGAAAGAACAGTATGAAGAGAATAAACAGATTGGAGAAGCATGTCTGAATCAAGAAGGCACCGTTATAATGGAACGAGAAGCATTCTTTCTTATGTCTAAAACGTCATGTGAGACACATTAACAAAGCAGACCTTTTAACCTATTAAAATGTACCTATTCGAATTCAAAGTACCAATCTTGGAAGGATTTACACCTAGCTTTCCCTCTTTAGCCAAGCTATTGTATTAACGAGATTACAATATACATAGCTAAGGAGAGAGCATAATGAAAAAGACAATTATTGCATCTGCTTTGGCCCTGTCTATCGCAGGCGGAGCTGCAGCAACGAGTACAAGTGCCATGACAATGTATAAGGAACCACCTTTTGAAGCATACAAAGTTGATAAAGGAGACACTTTCTACTTTATTGCGAAACGTTATGGTTTAGATTATAAAGAGTTAATGAAATTAAACCCAAATGTTGATCCATATAACATGAAAGTTGGTTCTATTCTTCGTTTAAAACCTGAAAACCAAAATACAACTACAACAACTTCTTCTCAATCAAGCGTAAGTGCCTATGAACAAGAAGTTGTAAAACTTGTAAACGCAGAACGTGCAAAAGCTGGTTTACAGCCACTTCAAGTTGATAACGAAGTTTCAAAAACAGCTCGTCTTAAATCACAAGACATGCATGACAACCACTATTTTGATCATAATTCTCCTACATATGGTTCACCATTCGATATGATGAAGCAGTTTGGAATTACATATAAAGCAGCTGGAGAAAATATTGCTCAAGGTCAGCAAACGCCTGCTGAAGTAATGAAAGCTTGGATGAATAGCCCTGGTCATAAAGCAAATATTTTAAGCAGTAAATATACTCACATTGGTGTTGGATATGTAAAAGACGGAAACTACTGGACACAGCAGTTTATCGGAAAATAATAAAGAGGCCTTCTAACGTAGAAGGCCTCTTTATTATTTTATAAACTCACTATTCAGTGAATTTGGCTATCCTTTCAAAAGAAAAATCCAAATTCATATGAAATCAAGAGAAATTTCGCGAAAAATTAAGAAAAATAGAGTATATCCCCAAAAACCCCTTCATGTTTTCGCTTTCATGGAAAATGTACCCGTTTTCACCCTCTTTGTCAAAAGCAAGGGTTATGTTCGATAATAATAAAAGATTATTTCGTAAAGGAGATCGGTATCATGAAAAAATGCATCTCACTATTTGAAATGTTAAAAATGTCTTACAAACAATCTATGACTAGCTACGGCGAAGCAATCATTAAAGTAAAAGCTAAATAAACTTCTTTGTTTATTCACTATACCCTATTTTGTTGAAAACTTAACTTCTAAATTTTAGATATCATATAGGACTCCAACTCGGATGTCCTATTTTTTATGTATATTTGTCTCTCTTATAGTGGACAGTGTTATAATAGGAAAGAAATTATGATTTACATACTCTTTGCTAGGAAAGAAGGACATTTTATGAAAGAAGAATGGAAAAAGGTTTTTCACATCTTTTGGGCATTTTTGAAAATTAGTCCTGTTACATTTGGTGGCGGATATGCAATGATTCCGCTTATCGAAAAAGAGATTGTTGAAAAGCGAAAATGGCTAAAAAAAGAAGAAGTAACAGACGTTCTTGCCCTTTCACAATCTGTGCCTGGGGCTGTTGCTGTGAATTCAGCTACTTTTATTGGGCAAAGAGTTGGCGGTGTAAAAGGGCTAATTGCTGCTGCTCTTGGCGTTTCCTTACCAACGTTCGGAATTATTCTTGCACTTGGAATTTTATATATTTTCATTCAAGACAATCCAAAAGTAGAAGCTGCTTTTATGGCTATTCGCGCTTCCGTTGTAGCACTTATCTTATACGCGGCTATAAAAGTGAGCAGAACAGCTCTTTTAGACAAAACAACCATCGCCATTTTTATCGTAGGGATTCCCCTTTTATTTCTGTTTCATCCTATCTTAATTATTCTTTTAGGCGGCATTATAGGCATTGCTGTTGTTTCTATTAAAAAACGTCTTGGTTATACTGTCACGTTCGAAAAAGAAGAAGAGGATGAAGAAGATAAATACTGGCACTATATGATTTAACTTGCAGGAAGGGGAAAGATTTGTGCTGTTATGGCAGCTTTTTAAAACATTTTTTATTATTGGTTTAGTTTCTTTTGGAGGTGGATATGCCATTATTCCCGTTATTCAAACCGAAGTATTGAGACACGAATGGATGACGCCTCAACAATTTACAGACATGATTGCAATTGCCGGTATGTCTCCTGGTCCGATTGCCACAAATAGCGCTGTTCTTGTAGGATACTCGATGGCAAATTTACAAGGAGCGGTAGTTTCTGCGCTTGGAATTCTTCTTCCTTCCGTCATTCTGGTTCTTATTATCGCTTTAGCGTTTCAAAAACTCCATCATCATCCCATCGTAAAATCAGTATTCTATGGCCTTCGCCCTATTGTGGTTAGCTTAATTATTTATTCAGCAATCAAATTCGCTGTTTCAAACGGCCTCGTTAGTCTAGATGCTTCCTTTCATACGATAAGCTTAATCGTGATTTGTGGGTTATCTCTATTTGCGCTTTTAAAGCTGCGCTGGAATCCGGTTTACGTAATTATTTTATCGGGGCTTGTAGGTATTGCTCTTTACTCATAAAAAAAGAGACTTCATGATGAAGTCTCTTTTTTATAACCTTATGAAGTATTTTTGTTATAATAATGTTAAAAAGGAAATGAAAGGATTTTTTTATGATTTCTGTAAATATTGAAAAAGCGGGTTATGTACAAAATCAAGAAATTATTTTGAATGTCCATTTCACGATTGAAAAAGGACAACTTATAGGACTTATTGGATCAAATGGAGCGGGAAAAGTACAACAATTAAATCTATCATTGGTACACTTCCTTTCTTAAAAGGGAAGATTACTAAAACAGAAAATGAAATTCAAACATATGTACCTGAACACCCTTCTTTTTACCACTATTTAACATTAAGGGAACATATTCGCTTAACAGCCTCCCTCCACCACATTCCTAAGGAAGTTTATGAAAAAAGAGCACAAGATCTTCTTTCCCTTTTCAATTTAGAAACAAAGCTTGATCATTTTCCAATCCACTTTTCAAAAGGAATGAAACAAAAAGCAATGCTGCTTTTCTCCTTTATAACAGAAGCTGACTTCTTTATCATTGATGAACCTTTTATCGGACTTGATCCAAAAGCAACAAAAGATTTACTTCATCTCATTGAAAAAGAACGAAAAAGAGGAGCCTGTATTTTAATGTGTACTCATGTGTTGGATACAGCTGAACGCTACTGTGACTCTTTTGTACTTCTCCATGAGGGAAAAATACTTTCACAAGGGAATCTTGAAGAGATTAGACAAAAAGCGGGTTTACCTTCCAAACCCCTTCTTGAATGCTTTTACAAACTCCAAGAAAGCGAGGGAGCCCTAAATTGAATGCTTTGGCTCTCTTTAGACGAAAACTACGTGAAACGATACGCTATTATAGGTCTATTATAAAAACGATTGCTGATTGGACTGTTTGGTTATACATCTTCATTCCTGGAATGTTATTTCTCATCGTTTTCTATCTGTATTACTTAGGAAATACGTCTCCTTACTTTATTCACTTTATGGATAAGTATCTGTTTTTTGTTTTCTTTTTCTATCTTTTATGGGGGAGAATACGCACTTTCCTAGAGAAACCAGATGAAGTATTTTTAACTCTCAACAAACCATTTATAAGAAAGATTGTTAGTTTTGGAGTCTTATATTCAAATGGAAAGATTATCTTCACTAACTTTCTTCTTTTTTTGCTTCTCTATCCCTTTGTACGTGATCTTTCCTATTCGCTTTCTCTCTCTGCTTATATTATGACAGGTGCGATTTTACAACTTTTCCGTTCGCTTTGTTTTTACATGATTGAAACGAGAAGATGGCGATATACTGTGCAATGTTTAGTAAAACTCTCCACAGTGTTTGTGGTTGCATTAGCTCTGTACATCATTCTTTACATACATAGCCTCTCTCCTTTTATTTGGGGCTTTGGCAGTTTACTTGTTATATTGCTTATTATTGTAAAAGTGAATGAACCCCTTTTCATTGACAAAGAGATTGAAAGAGAATTGTCAAACAGCAATCGCCTTCGGGAAATCATTCTTCAGCAGGCAGATGCGCTTGATTATAAATCAAAGCCAAACCGTTTATTTAAAGAAACGTATTTATTTAGAAATGAAACAATAGAAAATACAATTGTTGATTCTTTTATTAAAACAACGGTTCGAAATTCCAAAACGTTGCGAATGATTGCACAGATTGCGTTGTATTCACTTATCGCCATTGCCGTTATTTCAAATACGTTGATGAAAGAAATTTCCTTGCTGTTTGTCTTGTTTCTTTTCAAACAGGTTATAAATAACGAATGGCGTTTATTTATTCAATCTTTAAAAGATCAACCGCTACTCAATATACAAAAAGTCCATAAACTAGCCCTAAAAGTTACCGTAACCCCCTATTTCTTTGGGCTTGTTGCTTTTGAAACAGCAACCGTTCTTTTTTATTCTTTCAAAGAAGCCATTATGTTCCTCATTGGAAACGGCATTTTATTTTTTCTTGCTAAAAGAAAAGATTTCTAAGAAAAAACGCTTATTCTTTTTAGTTCATTTGCCCCGTTTATGCAAGTCCGACTGTTCAACATGGCTATGTTTCGGTATAATAGTTATGGAAATTTTAGTTATACATCATATTATAAAAATATCAGGTGAACAAAATGAAAATTGGTTTCTTTGACTCAGGACTTGGTGGGATTTCTGTTTTGCATGAAGCTGTAAAACATTTTCCTAACGAAAGTTTTTTATACTATGCAGATACACTGCACGTTCCTTATGGAAGCAAAACAAAAGAAGAAGTAAAGTCTTACGTTTTGCAAGCAGCAGAGGAAATTATAAAACAAGATGTAAAAGCGCTCGTTGTAGCATGTAATACAGCAACAAGTATTGCAATTGAAACATTAAGAGCTACGTATAACATCCCTATTATTGGAATGGAGCCTGCTGCAAAGCCAGCGCTTGAAATTAGTCGTTCCTTAAATAAACGAGTCCTTGTTTTTGCTACTTCGCTAACGCTCAAACAAGCTAAATATAAGCATTTACTCGAGACAATTGACAATCAATCTTTAATTGATTCCATTCCTCTTCAAGAACTTGTTCAATATTGTGAACATCTGAACTTTGATCAGGACACATTAAAAGCCTATTTTCAGTCGAAAGTACAAGGGCTAGATCTTCATCAATATGGTACTGTTGTGCTTGGATGCACTCATTTTCCTTTTTATAAAGGACTTCTTCGTGATATGTTTCCACCATCTGTTCAATTTATTGATGGCAGTATCGGAACTGTTAAAAGGTTAGAATACGTATTGAAGGAGCGCAATATGCTGAACACTGCTGGTGAGCAAAGTGTAACATTTACATCTTCAAGCGGCGCAAAAGAATACGAACAAAAGATGAAAAAAGCTTTTCACTTTCTTGAAGAAGGAAAACATGAAAAAGTTCAAAAAACCGACCTTGTATAAACAAGGTTGGTTTTTTAGTTCCTTATCCTATCACGTCTTTAACCATTTCCTCAAACCCTTTCTCTTGATCTAGTCTCATAGAAAGGGTAATAAGGTAACCATCATAATCTGCTAGCAAAAGTTCATAAGCATTCCATGATCTTTTAATTGGTTTTTCTACAATAACCGCTCGTTCACTTAGAGCTCGTTCATAATACTCTTCAATTTGTTCTACAGTAAGGTTTAATACAACTCCTTTTCCCTTTGGCTCTTTATTCCTTTCTTGTACTAACATAATATCTTGATATTTCTCACCTCGTAAATGAGCCATCATAATTTCTCCCTCTTCGTTTGGGAGCTCGAATACAGACTTAAACTGAAGAATATTTTCGTACCAGAGAATCGCCGTTCTTATATCCTGAACAGCAAGCTTTACAAACAATGGCATAGGGTATGCTTTCACTACAATCACTCCTTTAGTTAAAATATTTCTACTATAAAGGGTAACGTAGTGGAAAGCTCAAGTACTCTTTTGGATAAAAATCTGAAAACATTCCGCTTCTTTGTTCGTATAGTAAAACAAGGAGGTGAAAAATATACACTCATCAAATCGACCGCTTTTACACATTCCTCGTACAAAGAGGGAGAAAATCTGGAATGCTGTTGGAACCCTGTTTTACGTTGGTTCTATTTTGTTCTTACTTTTTTCCTGGTATGATATCCCCACTAAAGTTCCTGCTCACTACAATATAGCAGGAGAAGTGAACAGATGAGGATCAAAGTGGGAGCTACTTTTACTTCCAGGCATAAGCACTTTTCTTCTTATCTTGATGACATTGCTTGAAAAATTCCCAAACGTTCATAACTATCCAGCACGTTTTAACGAAAACAATGCCGCTCAATTCTATTTAAACAGTCGCAAGCTTGTAAATATGCTTAAAAATATATGTTTGATTTTATTTTCTCTTATTGTATTTGAATCCGTCTCTATTTCGCTAGGTTGGGAATTCCACATTGGGATATGGTTCCTACCATTTATGCTTATAAGCACTCTTCTTCCAATCGTTATAAGCCTTTTAGAGCGCAGACATATTAAATGAAGAAAAGCCATTGAATAAACAGTTTCAATGGCTTTTCTTCTTTCAAACATCTTCAATAGTAGTCTTTACTTACAAATCTTCATCAAACTGTTCGTCAAACTGTTGGTCAAACTGTTGGTGTTGGTCAAACTGTTGGCCAAACTGTTCGTCTTCAAGGCGATACGGATACGGTCTCGGATAATATGGATATGGTCTTGGATAATACGGATATACGGGATACGATGGATATACGGGATAGTATGGATATGGTGGATATACAGGGTATGTATGATACCCTGGGTAATATCCCGGATAAGATGGATAATACGGCGGACGCGGTCTTGGTCTTGGAGAACCTTGATAATCACCTGATGAATAAGATGGTTGCATTTCTTCTCCTCCATTTCTTCAGTAAATTCTTAATACATATATGACCCTATATCCATATTATGTCTGTCTTAAATAAGGTTGTTGAATCTTTTATAAAAGAAGATGATAAAGATGTAACATGCTTCATAATTTTCTAATCGTAAAGAATTTTCGTAAAAGCCATGGTCCTGGCGTAAAACCAAGCGTAAGTTGCCAAGCTCCTATTGCTTGAAGTCCATATCTCTTTACTAACATCATCTTTTCACTCATACTTCTTACATCTTCAAACCATATTTCATGCCCCTGCCCCTTTTCATCCTTGTAACGAAAATAAGGCGACTTATATGTTTCAGAATACTGCACAGGCGCTCCGTATTTCATTGCTGTTTCAATAGCATTTTGGTTTGAAATAGCAGAAGCGACCGTTCCTGGTGTATAAGGAATGGTCCAGTTGTATCCATATAAAGGTACCCCAATAATGAGTTTCCTCCTTGGCACTTTGTTAATAGCAAACTGGACTGTATTTTGAACTTCTGTAAGTGGTGCAACAGGACCTGGTTCACTTCCTGGGTGATGCCAATCATAAGCCATAATGAACATATAATCGACAACAGCTCCGATTCCTCCATAGTCATACCCTCTTAACCATGAAATATCTTCACTTGTTTTGGCTGGCACTGCAATAGTTAAAGCATACCCCCTTGAGTGAAGCTGATCTCCTAACTGACGCAAAAAGCCAGTAAACAAATCTCGATCTTCAAATCGGATTTGTTCAAAATCAATATTGACTCCTCCATAACCTTTTGTTGATACTAGATAAACAATATTGTTTACAAGCTTCGTTCTTGCAGCTGGATTGTTTAATACTTGACGAGCAACGCCAGTGTCAAATCCACTCGTCTTTAAATTGGTAATCGTAACAAGAGGAGTTACTCGATTTCGCCATGTTGTTTGAATGGCAACTAAGTCATCTAACTTGTTTACAATGTCTCCATTAGGTCCAAAATGATATTCGAAAATAGCGATGGAAGAAGAGTATGGTGCAAAATCATTAATTAAATCACGATCAAGCTCTGGACTACGCACACCATAGTATTGAAGCGTGCCTGCGATGTAATTTGATGTGTTTGGGATGTTCACTTTCATTCCTGGTTGTAGAGCATTAAAATTGAATGAAGGGTTTTCTCTTCTTAACTGTTCTTGAGAAACATATGACTTCTGAGCAATAGTTCGGAGTGTATCACCAGGTTGTACTGTATACACATAAAGGGGAATAAGCAAAGCCTGCCCTGGAACAATATTCTCCGTTTCTAATCCATTAACAGCGCGAAGTTGGGCGACAGGATAACGATATCTATTACTTATCGAAAATAAGCTATCACCTGTCTGCACCACATGAACAAACATGTGCGTTCCTCCCTTATTTCTTTTCTCTCTCCAACCTCTTATAAAAAGCCATCATCTTATCTATATGAAAGAAGAAGTTCCTTTATATAAAAAAGTTTGTAATTTTATTATTTTCTTAGTCTTCTATAATGAAAAGATTCACATCCCTTAATACAAAAAAAGAAGCCAAGTTTCCTTTGCCTTCTCTTTCTGCTCGTTATTCATTTGCTCACAAATTATCTTTTAACTCTTTTCGAACTTTATGTGTTTCAAGGTCTGCTAGACGAACAGGAACAGGTAAACGACTTTCCTTATTAATAAAGTTCATCACAACCTCTGTACTTGTAGCAAGATCTATTTCGTTCCCGCATGAAACAAAAATAGGCTTTACCCCTTTTGTTGTACGAAGCGCTCGTCCATATACTTCCTCATCAATCATAATATCTGTGAAAGCGCCAGCCTCCTGCTTTGGCATTGCAAAATCTTGTTCTTTTATTTTTAAGTAACTTTTAGCTACTCCGATTGTTGGCTTTTTCAAAAAAAACGAAGCATGAGTAGCAATGCCCATATGACGGTAGTGTAAATAGCCGTTTCCATCAAACATATATAAAGTTGGTGCTGTTTTCAGTTTTTTAGCGGCTTTTATAATAAGCGGAAGCTCTCGAAAAGCTAGAAAACCAGGAATATAAGGAACCATAATTTCGCCATAGCTATGTACTTTCTCAACAACTTTCATTGTATGATAGTCAACGACAACAATACAGCACGTTCCATAGTGCTTAGTATCATTCTCCCAATAAGCTAAATCAACTCCTGCAACTAAACTTATCTCCTCTTTATGAAAGTTGTTTTCTAATTTAACTTGAGGGAGCAGCTCCTCCTGAATCTTAGTAAACTGTTTTATTAACCCTTCATTTTCCTTTTTCATCTTTTTGCCCTCTCCCTTTTATTTCCTCTATGTCTTTACGTTTTAATTTTACTATTCTACACTGGATATATACAATTAGAATCCCTTTTTCAAATCACTGATATTTGAGAATTTTTCATAGAAAAAGTTCTTTGGAGAGCTAAATCCTCTTACTTCCTATTGCAAATATGTAAATAAATATTTCTTTTTCCATTACCATTACATATTTTTATCCAGTAAGAACATAATAAAATTGGTGCTTATACACCTTAACTAACTTCGATGCGGAGGGAAATAACCATGGATATTCGTGAAGGTATGATTCCAACTGTATTAGGTACAGCTGTAACAGCTACTGGTTATGCACTGAAACAAAACCGTGGATCTAATAAGATGATCGCAAATACGGTTTTTGGTTTTGGCTTAGCTCACGTTGTATTAGGGGTAATTGACCTTGTTGAACATCGTCGTTAGAGAGAAGAGAGCGCTTGTGCTCTCTTTTTCTGCAATCATCAAAAACATATGCTTAGTCCTGCAATGACAGCGGTATCTGAGCCACCGATTCCTTTTCTCCTCATATCTTTCCACTCTTCATAATCCCTGTTTTGAGTAGAAACTAAGACATTTAACTCTATGAGCAACTTCCTTGATTTTTAGAGATTAATGCGATAATATTAAATTAATTAGGAATGCATAGACCTTATTTGAGAGTTCGTAGTACCAGCTACGGGCTCTTTCTTATTTTGCTTAAGGAAATTTGACATCATAAACGACCTCTAAATACTTCTCTAACTCTTCTTTTAACTTCATCTCTCCTATGGCTGGATCTTCACACTCCGTTCCAAAGTAATCACTTTCTGTGTGTGCTGGTTGTGCCATCTAGATATCCTTTTCGATTCATCTGAATAATATAAAGTTGTTCCCTAAATCTTCACTCTCTTTTATAGTTTATTTTTTAAATTATTCCTTCAAAGGAAATATGTGTTATTATTAAATTGTTCGACATAGCTTTACTTTTCTCAATAGTCAACTCTTCCCTGCAGTGAGCGATGAATAATAGCTTGCTGCTCTTTTTTGTTTCAAGGGGTAATGGGATAAAATCTCAACATCGTATCTCTGTTCTTGTAACGTAACGATTAGTTCATGTACTCAAACTCTTTAGACGTGGAGTTGATCAAGACATAAGACATCAAACGTTTTGGCATGTAGTTGTGCGTGATAGGTAAGGATTTGATATTATCTCCACCTTTTCCCCCACCTAACACCGTACGTGACAGTTTCCCGTCATACGGCGTCCCATCATCTCTAGCTAATAGTTACAAGTTAACTTATAAAATTATCGGTTCATTACCAGCTTTAATTCGGAGATTATTCAATTTGTCTAGTTGCTTTGATTTTAATTTCAATAAGAGGAGCGAAGCTCTGATTTTCTTTTCATTTGTCATATGGATAAGATGATGTATATATTTATCAACTATGACTAAGTTAGTGTATTTATCAGACCCTCCATTTTTCAAAGGAACCTCATGATGACAGTGTACTCTATCTATTCCTATAACTTCGTTGGTTACATAACATCTTCCATATTGGGCGATATATTTTGATATCCTGTTATCGTTGTATTCAATGCTCCGATTCTTAGAATATCCCGTCATAACTTGATATAAGACCTCTTTAGGTATCGTTTTTAGATTCCTATGAATCTTAGCTCTCCCTAACTTGGTGTAACTACATATGTTTTGAGAGAAATTCCATGGATTTTTGTGATGTATCCCTGTAACTGGAAGTAAAGGGGTATGACAAACAGAATACACTTTTGAATTGGGTTTAATTCCTTTTGCTCTTGCTTGAAATTTCTTCGGTGTACTATCAAATCGAATAATTTCTCCGTTACTTTTCAGCCTGGATTTCATGGATTTAAGTAGAGTGTAGTTAATTTTAGTTAAATCTATATAAATCTTAGTAGCGTATTTATAGTAATTCTGTATTCCTATAAGGGTAAGATTGAACTTCAAGACACTCTCAGGTATAGGATGTTTCTGTATTTCTTTGATTCTACTTTTTAAGATTTGTTTAGCCTTTACCACGGCTTTATCTGACATACTACTTTTAGCCACAAACCCATACTTTGCTTTGTTCTGTTGAACTAATTTAACTTTAAATCCTAAAAAAGTAGAGGCATTCTTTTTAAGATTGACGACTTTAGATTTCCTTTTATTGATTTCAAGACCTAACCTTTTGTTTAAGAAATCAATGGTCGCATGAAAGTATCTTTGGGCATCCTGGTATGTTTTGCACATAATCTTGAAATCATCCGCGTATCTTACGATAAAACCGGCTTTTAAGTTCGTATACTGTCGTGCATATGACCTGAAACCGATAGGGTTCTTGCAGTTCTTAGGTTTATAGGTTTCCCATTGATTACTAACCCACCAATCCAATTCATTTAAAACAATGTTGGATAATAGAGGTGATAATATGCCACCTTGTGGTGTCCCTTTTCTAGGAATTCCTTCTCCTTCAATTTCCGACTTAAGAATTTTGGATACAACACATAAAAGTGGTTTATCTCGAATACCCAATGTCCATAATTGTTTTAGTAATTTGCCATGATTGACGTTATCAAAAAATCCTTTAATATCTATATCTACACAATAATGCTGTCTTCCTATATTTATTAAGCTGACCATCCTACTGAGCGCATGATGGGCGTTCCTATTCGGTCTAAATCCATAGCTGTGATTATGAAACTTGGCTTCACAAATAGGTTCAAGAGCTTGTAAGATACATTGCTGCACAAGTCTATCCCATATTGTAGGAATACCTAATGGGCGCATACTGTCGCTTCCTTCTTTAGGTATATACACGCGTTTGACAGCTTGTGGTTGATAACGCCTCAATCTTTTACGGACTTCTCTAATGATTTGAATATCATTAAGAAGCCAGATATCCTTAATTGTTAATCCATCAACACCTGCGGTCTTACTACCCTTATTGGTTTTTATATTTCGATACGCTAATCTAATATTTTCTTCTGAACCGATGATATCCATTAACTTATAAAAATTGTTACCGTTAAGACTAGAAGAATATAACTGGTCATATTTATCTTGCATATTGTAATATTCACTATGTCTTATCTTGGTTTTCTTCAACATGGGCTGTAGCCTCCTTTCGATGAGGAGAAATACTACATCTCTTAGTCTTACTCGAATCCATGTTAACCGTAGGTAACTTAATTAGCCTTCAATTGACTAGTGGCTATCCCTCCACGTTCATTAGACGTTTCACAGGTACTGTGCCACCACCTTCACTACTATAAATCTAGGTTATATAACTAACTAATCTCATTAGTACTTTCCCTAGAAACGCTTCGCAAGAAGCAAGTCTTCAGCGTTAGTAGCTTACCACGTTCCATTATTCCTATCTGTACATATACACTGTTAGGTTTCCCCTATGAGCCTGCTACCTTGATATTGCCTATAACAATATATGGACGTTCATAAAGGAGAGTTTTACTAGCCCACAGTAGCGACACTATTTGTGTCAGCATACCTTTCGATATGCTCCCGATATAGACCCGTACCATCAGAGATTCGTCTGCATTTTCAGAGCTCGTGACTGCTTTATTATGCATTCTAACCATAAGTGTTTTGTAGACTCCCGGCCTATAGGCTATACCATCCACCTCTGGACAGCTTTCGTATCATTAGATTTACGACAGCTCTCAGCCGACTTCACCGAGCTTCCTACCGTCAGATTCTTGCTAATCTAACCGCATGTCGGAGGATTAGAGGAAGCCCTTCAGGGCGTTACCCCCTCATTTGACTTCTCGGAATAACAGTTCATTATTGAACTTAATGAGTTCAATAATGCCTAAGCTTTTCACTTAGGAACGTGTCGCACCGCCCTTGGGATCATTGTTGATGAGAGAAGGCTGTTTCTCAGCTCTCGAGTATACATCGATGGCCGGAAAGACAAACGTTTCGCCTTTCCCACTTCGGGTAATCCCTATGATTAAATTATTCACGGGACTATCATCAATCAGTACATAGGGTGTTTTCTTAAATAACTGATGAGCCTGTAATAATTTTTGAATGCCTTTTACCTTACTGTACGTTTTCCAGTTGGAAACTAATTTAACTTTATCCATGCGAGAAATAGGAACCCCTCCTCCACCGGAATATCGTTTCCCTTTTTCTGGTACAGCTCGATATTGTTTCTGTAACTCCTCTAGTGTTGTAAAACGACTCGACCCTTTTTGATTTCTGTTTAAATCCTTAAAGTTAGAACGGATATTATAAATAAGTTTGGCCGTCAAAAGAGTGGCTCCTAATCCTATAGCTCCATATACATAAGGGTAATCAAGAAAATGAAACGTATAGGCGTCCTTAATGGATGGATGAAACGGTTGAGGATCCAACACATCACTAAAACTCGTTTTCAGCACATCTAAGATCATATTAAATATAAAATTGACACCCAACACGATGAGAATAAAAAAACAAGCACCCATTGGAAGGAGTACTTGTTTTTTAGCTATTTTATATTTGATGGAGGTCGATTCTCTCATCTCCGTTCCTCCTTTTCATCATTTCCCTCTAAACAAAGAGAGTGGAGGATATGTTTCAGTTCAGGATTCACTTTGATCACTTTTCCATCTAGTTCTCTAATCCATCCTTCGTAGGATTCCATGTTCTATTCCTCCTTATTTAAACAGATTTATCTATATACTACTTAATGTACGCTCTTTCTTCTGTTTCTCCTCCGTTAAAGATTGAATTTCCCCTGCATCCTTTGGTTCCTTTTGCTGCTCCCCCTCTATCTGTTTTTGAAGATCCTTTATTTCTTGGTGAACCTGTTCGTACTGTTTAATCTTTTGATGAATGCGCTCATCTTGAAGGTGGTTGACCTGTTTCTTCGCTTCTTCTACCTTACCTGTTCGTAGAAGAGCATATCCTTTCATTCGTTGACGCTTTTCGGTCATCCTTACACCCTTTTGGGATAACACATCTTCCCATCGTTGCTCAAGATAGGCCACATCAAACGTCCCTGTAGCAGAAGGAAAAAGTTCTTGGAATGCTTTTAGCTGTTGCACGTCGCCTTTCTCTAATAATAGATCTTCTACTTTCTTTTTACCTCCTACCTTCACAGCTTCCTTATACTTTTTTTCTTCTAACAGAAGGCCCATATAGACCTCTTGTTGAACTTTTGAACCTTGCTTTCCTTTCTCTTTGGAAAGCTGTTCTATAGCCTTTTCTGTATCTCCTAGAAGAGCTGTTTCATATAAGTTTGTTAACTTTTCTTCTTCTCTCAATTTTTGTTGGAGTTGCACCACTTCATCACTTTGTTGTTGAGAAGCTGAAACCGTCGTCCAACACCCTATGGATAGAAGTAAAACGGATAAAGCACTTCCTCCATAAATCATCTTTCGATGAAGACGGGAAAGCTTTGAGGTATACCCTCCTTTCGAGGAAGTTCCGGTCATTAGAGTGGATTCAACTTCTTCCTCTTCTGGAAACTCAATGGCTTCGGGATGTAAACGATAAGGTACTTCATGATATAGCTTTTTGAGAAAAAATTGTTTGATGGCTTCTTGTTGTGGTTTTAAATTCATTTTAGATAACTGTTTTTTGATGTGATCGAGTAAATTCATCGCAAAGTGAGAGCCTAGTTGATACGTGCCGGCATATAACTCTTGGTTTTCCTCATTCAGTACGTGGAAGTCAATTGAAGCTATTTTCTCTTGTTGACGATATTTACGCTCTAATTCATGTGTTCTCTCACACGCTTCTTGAAAAGAGATTTTCTGAAACGTAAGAACCTCTTTCGTTTCACTTTTCAGGAACATCACGAAAAACATGTTTTTCCTCCTTTTTATGAAAAAAAGAGATGAAAAAAAGCTATACCTATTAGCAGCATAGCTTCCTCATCTCTTTTTTATAAATGATGATAAGTTCGGTTATCCTCCAAATTTAATGTTGCTGTCTACCCCTTGCGCAATACCTAAAGCTCCCATCACAATCACCAGACCAACAGCCCCACCAATAAACCATCCAATACATTTTTGGCGCCCTCGGTCACCACCAAGCATTAACAAGTAACCTCCGATTGCAAATGCGATCGCTGCACAAATAAGTCCTAAACGTTGTCCCCACTTTAAGGTAGACTTTCCACTTTCAATTAATCCACTCATACCATCGGCAGCACCAAGTGACAAGTCGTTCATTTGGCTTAATAGATCAATCATTCTATACTCCCCTTTTCCTCTTAATTATGAACTACTGGGTTTTCATGAGAAGAAACATTAGAAGGAGCATCTTTTTTAGATGTCTCCTCCTCTCCATCGGGTTCTGTAAAAGCACTTAACGCCTCTAAAATTAAGTCTTGATTGTCTTCAATAAACGTTTGATGTTGTTGATGAAGCCAATCATTATATTTATGACCTTGGACTTTTAATAATTTTTCTACGAGATCTTTGGATTTCTTTAAATCCTTTTGTGTTATGGACAATCGCCTCACTCCTTTCATAAAGGAAGAAATTAGTCTGTAAAATATGTTTCTTTGGACACTTGAATGAAGTGGTCGAGTTCAGCTTCTAGTTGAGAAGGTTCATATTTATCTAAGTTAATTTGTTTTTTCATCTCACCGTCTTTGTAAACAGCTAAAGTATCAGTCTGTTGCCTCACCCCATAATATATTTGATCCCTTGATCCATCAAAGCTAGGATGATGACTATTAAGCTCCTTTCCTTCTACATTATTGTTTTCCATTGCTTTTTTCACGCTATAAAGATACGTATCTCTATTCTCTTCATCAAATGTATAGATAACAAATCCTGTTCCATTCTCTTTCATAAACTTCTTCATAGCTTGAGGACTCAATTCTTCAATGTTTCCATTTCCCTTCACTTCACTTGAACCTTGAGAAAACACAAATACTGATCCTATGCCAAGGACTAAGACTAAACCTGCAATGAGTGAAATCAACCCGTACTTACGGTTCATGTTTTCATTCTCCTTTGTTCTAAATATTCAGACATACTAAGCGATTCTAAAACCTACCGAAAGATTTTTGGATAAGCTCAGTCTCTGTCTTTTCAGTATAACAAGGAAAGGAAAGGAAAATATATCCCTTATTATGGCTGGAAAGGGTTAACCCTATGTTGGCATGCATGATGAAAATCACCAAGCCCAACAATGCACAACGTTTTGGCATGTACGAAGAACCTTATGCATCCCCTGGTAGTGAGATACACTGTAATAATTTCACATCGATCACCGGTGAGTTTGAGGACGCCTTCACCGAACCTTATCATCATCGTATACCTGAATCCCCTTGTGATCGGTTAAGGGGAGGCACGCTGTATCCAATTGTCGAGGATCATTTTGTGCTTTCGGCACGTTTTAGAATCGCTTGTATGTGTTCCATTTAGAACAAAAAGAATAGTGGTTAACTACTTTTGTGAGATACTTCTTTGAGTTCTTCTTCCTTATGTCGTCTCTTCGCCATAATGCGTTGATTATGGTCCCGGACGGAACGAATATCATAATAAATATCAGCTACTCTCTTAATACTTCCTGTTTCATGTTCAACAGCAACAGCTCCCTGTAGTTTATACACTTTTCCATCGAAGGTTTTAGCACTTTGAGCTCGAGCCCCAGCTATATCATAGAATGCTAGTCGCTTCGCTGTCTTCATCTTTCACCGCCCCTTTTTCATTATGGTCTTCCATGAAGGAGAAATCCTCCAACGGCAAATCCAATGCTTTAGCGATTTTACGAATCGTATCATACGTAGGGTACCTTCGACTTCCTCGTTCAATTTGAGAGATTGTACATTGAGGAACCCCTGATACTTCGGCTAGTTCTAACTGAGTCCACCCTTTTCTCACTCTCTTCACCCTGATTATGTTAATGTTTTCCACCTCCTTGATTACAGTATATTCAATAACAAATAATTTGTAAATAGGTTTTTTAAATAAATTATTAATATGAGGGTATTTTAACAAATACCCTTTCCTTTTGTTAAAATAAAAGAAAATGTTAAAGTGAGTAGATAATTATGGATGAACTTAAAAATCACATTGGTAAGAAGGTTAAAAGTTACAGAAAAAGCCTTAATATGACTACTGCAGAGTTAGGAAGATTATCTAAAACTTCTCAGAGTACTATTAGTGGTCTTGAACGTGGAGAAAGATTTGTTACATTTGACTCCATGATAGATATCTGTGATGTCTTAGGAGTGGGATTATATGATGTACTGCCCCCAGAATATAATAAAAATCTAAAGGTGACGGATGAATCTAAAGAAAAGTCTAATATTATTTTAGATAGGCTATCCGTAGGTGATACTGAACTTATAGAAAATCTAGTCATTAACTATATGCCTTTATTGAGAATCATTAATGAGTTAAATTCTACTCAAAAGAAACATCTGACAATGTTTCTCAGTTCCATAGCTAATAATAAATAATAACTATAACAAAAGCTTTTAACTGAACTGTTTAATTCGATAATGAATAAGTAAGATTACTTACATAATAAGGGTATTATCCAAATTAAGGGAGGGTTAAAATAATACCCCCCCTTTTCTCATTTCACTAAAATCCTTTTATTATCAAATCAAAGAAGCAAGACAAATCAACAAAGAATGTTAATTTATCTTGCTTCTTATTACTTTCAGTTGTTTCTTTACGGTTTCAACTGACTTATATAGTTTTTCAGCAATTTGTTTTCGACTTAAACCCTTCTCTTTTAATTCGTATACATCTCGTTCCGTAGGAGTTAAGACTTTTATTTTCCTTTCTTTCTTTAACTCTTTAACAAGGATAGGTGATACATCTGAATGTAAGCTTACCTTCCCCTCATATGCATCTCTTACAGCTTTAGGAATATCCCTATAGGACGTTTTGGTTACATAATTAATGGCTCCTATATCAAAGGATTCTAAAATAGTGTCCGTTTCTTCCCATGAAGTTAACATTATAATTTTCCTCATGCCTTTACTATATAATTTTCTTGCTACTTCAATCCCACTCAAATCTGCTTCATCTTTTGTAAGGCTTAAATCCATTAGAACTATATCTACTTGTTCGTTATTAACTTGGATAGCTTGCTCTTTTGTGTAAGCTTGTTTAACTACAGTAATATCCTCTTCTTTTTCTACATACTCACATACACATTTCATCCATACGGGATCATCTTCTACAACCATTAGCTTAATTGGACACATGGACTTTCTCCTCCATTGATTGTGAATTATGATGCTTGTTCATACTTCTAATTCTTTTTGAAGGAAACATTAAAGTAATTGTTGTACCCTGATTAACTTGGCTCTTTATTGAAATGTCACCATCATGTTTCTGGATCACGTTATAACAATAAGTTAGACCTAATCCATAATTTCCAACTCGTCTTTTTGTAGAGTAAAAGGGATCTAATACAAGTGGAACTTGATCTTGCTCTATACCTTTTCCATTATCTTTAAAATCTATATAAACTTTATTACGGCTTTGATAAACCTTAATAATTAAAGACCCACCTTTACCCATAGCCTCTATGGCATTTTTAATAATGTTCATAAATGCTTCTTGTATATGTATAACATCTCCCGCGAGTTTAACATTTGTTTCGTATTGCTTAATAATTGATATATCTGACGTTATATAAGGCTTTAATAGCTCAAGAGTACGTTCCACAATACTATTCAACCAAAAAGTAGATTCTTTAAGATCCATAATATTCAACTTACTTTGGATTCGGGTAGATAACTCCAAAACATGCTGTGTTGAATTCAACGTTAAATCAATATTTTCAGCGACTTTCTCATTTTCAGGAATATGATCTCGTAATTGGCTTACTAAGAAATCAATCTTTGCTATTTCATTTTTTATAGTGTGATTCAAGAGAGCTGTTCCCGATACTACGGCTTTCATGGTAGTATCACGTCTTTCTTTTTCTACTCTAATTTGTACTCCTAAAATACCGTATCTAATAGCAAAATAAAAAAACACAAAGAACTGAAGGATTATTACCAATGTATTGTATTTCCATATCCCAACAAAACCAAACGCTTCAAGGATAATATTAGTGGTAACAGCAAATGTAGTCATGGGTACTATTAATAAAGCAGTTAATGCCTTTTGTCTCTTTATCGTTAGCCTTGTTTCTTTCCAAGCCGAATAGACTAATAGAAAGTTAGATATCAGGACATAAGGAACAATCCAAATAGATAGTACATCAAAGTTCACCCTAAACTCTGGATATATAGGAAAGGTAAAATACATAATAATAGGCGGAATCAATAACAACCATTTATACAAATTTTTATGTTTAGGATTACTTATTGTGTCAGAATATATTAGTCCAAATATTAAAATGGCATAGGGAGTCCAATAGTGTCCAATCGAAGTAAATATACCATCCAATACCAGAGCCCACTCTGGACGTTCTGTACCTTTTCCCAGTAAAACACCTACTCCACCAAATCCTCCGAAAAAGCCAATATAACTTGCCCATCTGATTTTTTCATTTTTAGGATTTCTAATAAGGAGTATTGCTCCCATTAACCAGAGCAGTATTACAAGTATGAGCATACTATCTACCTCTTCAGCTTATTTTGAATAAAAGAAAGGGTATCTACTGCAATTCTTTTTCGATTTAAAACAATACCGGCATGTCCACCTTTATAGATGTATCTTGGAGGTCTCCCCCATGCTTCCCATAAGTGATCTGCATCCTCAATGTGAACATACTGATCGTACTTGGCGGAAATAAGCAAAATGTTATCTTTTTTCATTTTGGGCACAGCTTGACTAGGATCCGTTATCTTCCAGTATGAGGTTAAATCTTCATAGTTTACACCATGCTCTTCTAAATCTTTTCGTATAAACTTTCCAGGTATAGTATTCCATATCGAATAAGAAAGTCGATTAGCATAGAAAATGGAAGTTAAAATATCAATTTCTGACTCAAGAGTAGCCACCAAATTTGTAATAAATCCCCCAAGACTAACGCCAATTAATACGACTGGCCCTTTTTTATTCTTTTTAATCCATTGAATAAGCGCCCTAAGATCTTTTACGGCTTGCCTAGTCGAATCAATAGTTCTAGAGATATTAGCACTTATCATAAACTCGCCACTATAAAGTGATGTTTCTGGTTCCCTCTCGAAATGGTAAGGTAACGTAAAATAATACATATTCCATTTCAATTCTTCGGCAATCCGTTCATGGAATATTTTTTTTATTCTGTCAAATGAACTCATACGCCAACCGTGTATAAAAATCACGTTAGGCACTTCATCATGATGGTTATTAAGAAATACTTCTCCATTTACAAGGTCATTAGGTGTATCGCCTGATGAAAATAGACTTGGAAAACTAAAGCTTCCTACATCATATCCTTCTTTGGAATATTGGATATCATAATTTACATCCGTTTTAAATGATTGATAAAAGCTCTCCCTATCCTTTATAGAAGGTACTTCATTAATCACAGAAGAAAATTGAGAATTTGCACTACGCCTCCTATGTAAATCATATAAAGCATAATGATCAATTAATTTTGAAATAAACAAATTCATTACCCCTAACTCTTTTCTTAGCCTATATAATTAGAATTTACTTTGCAAAATATTTAATATATCTTGTGGCCTATCGGCAATATGATTTGGCTCTCCTGCTTCTAGAAGTTCTTTAGAATCATATCCCCAAGATACTGCTATACAATATAATTGATTTTGCTTAGCAGCCTTAATATCCCTTAGTTCATCACCTATATAAATAATATCCTCGGCTTTTAAATTATGAACTTTTAAGAAAAAGGATATTTCCCCTTTCTTAGAAAATGGATTGAATGAATAATGGGCATAGTCGAATATATCCATAGAATTATTTATTAAAAACCTACTAGTTGTATCTCGAGAATTCGTAGTCAAAAAACCCAATTGAAAACCCATTTTCTTTAATTGAACTATAACACCATGAATCCCCTTTACTGGTTCTAAATCGGGGAGATATTGTTGGTATCTCTGTTTTATTTTCATACCTGCTATAGGCATCTTATATATTGGTATATTCAATACTCTACACCTATCACGTACAGACAATGTACTTAGATATGGAATTTCCTCCTCAGCAATCTTCCTGTATTCATACTTTCCTGCAATTTCGTTAAATATATTAATAGCCAAATGTTTAGTATTTAAAAGAGTACCATTAAAATTAAAAAGTATAGTTTTATCCATATTAACCCTTTCCAAATTGTTTACAGTTAAATAGGTCTTATTTTTCAATTATATCAAATTAAGGTAATGAACTGTAATACAATAGATTTCAATTTTTTAAATTCAAATTATTTCTATTACATAAAGTAAACAAAGGCTCCTATAACAATAAGAATCACAATTAATGGTAATGCCAAAACAGCCAAACACCCTATAATTTCAAACAGAATACAAAACACAAGATAGGAACCAATCAGAAAGATCCCAATAAGCAATAACAAACCTAAAATCTTCAAAAGAGCATATTTAAAGAAAAAAAAGAACCCAATTAGACATAGTAGAACGATGGTGCATACAAAAATCGGTTTTATCCTGCGATTAACAGCTTCCACCTTCTCATCCCCCTTTAATGAAATAAGCCTCCCATGGTCCATGAGAGGCTTAACATTCATTCCCTAAAAGTTATCAAAAAATCGATTTTGGGTTAACCTCTTGATAATTGACTTTACTTTTGGTTTCTGGTTTATTCGGTTCTTCATTTATTGGACGTTCATTTTGTACAGAGGAATACAGGTTCTCAGAGGCAGACGAACCTTTTCCTAGAGATCCCCCCGAAAGTATACTTTCTTTTACCGTTAAGGTATCTTTTCCTCTAAGGGCCTCTAAGATAAACATATCCCGACTCATTTCTTTATCGACATGATGATTTAAAATGCTCTCCGTCCCATATAGCTCAATCATATGATACACCATCTTACGTAAAGAAAGCGCAATGTTATCTTGATTTTCAAACCACTCATAAAATTCATCGGTTTCATTGCTTTTAAACTTCCAGTTATACTGTGTTTTTCTTTTTTTTTCGTTCGTCATACCTTTACATCACCACAGTTTCTTTGTATTCTTCTGTAAATAGCATGTTGCGATTTAAGATATCTAATCCTTTCACGTTCATATCAACAGCATATTGTTCGGGGATCCAAAGGACTTTCGCATCCACAGAGTCCGCAAATTCTTTTAAGTATTTATACATATCCTCTTTAAATTCGATGGAGCCTCCTCCATAGCAAGCTAGATATTCTGGTTCACTAGAGAGTGTTGTTGTGTATTTACGTTCTACATCTTCCAAAATGAAATCCACTTGATTGATACGAGCCTCACGCAAGTAATGAACAGCTAAGTCATGATCTTTAGGATACTCATCTGGTCGCTCAATATATTTCGCAAATTGCTGACGATTAATATTAAGGCCTTTACGTTCTTCTTTCATTAATTGAATTGCTTCTTCGACCGCATGCCCTACTCCACGTCGTTCTCCTGTACACTGCTCTGGTTGAGGATTTACACCCACAGAATAAATGTACTCGGTTGTACCACTTCCAATATCGATATGCATAATTTTGGAGTTTGTGAAATGCGATCCATCGATTTTCTTCATTCCATACTCTTTGCAAAACTCTTTAAACATATCATTTGGTCCTTCAAAGATTGCATATAACGCCGGAATACCTTCTTTGGTAACCTTTACTTGTGAGAAGTTTAATTCTACGGTTACCTGTTCTTGACCTACATACACAATGACCACATGAGAAGTTTCCATAAAACGCTCTTCTAACTGTCTCGCTGTCTCTATATTGTGTTGACTGGCTGGGATGGCACTACTCATACCCACTTCGGCTTTTAAGGATTGAGGAAGGTTCCCTTCCGCATCATAATGTTTTTGCACAGCTCTTCCTGCCACATAACCTAACGTATTAATTAAAGGTAAATCACTACTATGCTTTTCATGAACGGCAATATCCATATTACTTACGCCTTCTGTAGTTTGAATTGCTCGTTCTCCAATCATATATAAACCATCACGACGAATGGATGAGCTTGAAATATGTACGAGTAATTGGTCAATGAGATTTGCTACGTTCTTTTTTACATCATTTTCATGGACTGAAGGTTTTCGATTAATTCTTTTATAAGCACTTGGAACTTTCACTACCTCTTTCATGCCTGGTTCAAGAATCTTCATTTTATCGTTTCCGATATCATTAGCAAGGATCAATTTCATTATTAAATCCCACTCCTTTTTTATTTTCTCATATATTGTAGCATAAAATACATACATATTTAATATTTTAAATATATTTTTTATACCTTTTTTATAATTTAAAAACAAAAATATAAAACGAAGTAATTTTTATATAATAATTGTATAAATACTAATATATTATTATATAAACTCAGATAAAAATGTACAAAACACTTATTTTAAATATAAATTATATATTTTTAGTAAATTTTAATTTTCTTTTTTATATAAAATTAATGCATAATGACTCTTCATTTAAAATTTTATTCACAGAGAAGATTTTAAATAACTATAGTGAATTTAAACCTAAGTAGTTATAAGTTAGTGTAAACATTAAGGAGAGTTAAAACTTAACTTCAAACCCTTATAAAACATACTTATAAACTCTATAGATAAGTGTAAACAAAGGTAATTATAAATAATAAAAACTTAAGTGCAAGTTAAAACCTACATTTATGTAACATTAAGGATAACTTTAGTGATATCAAATTAATTATTAAAGAAACCGCCCAAATGATTGATAAAAGTGTACATATTACCGGAAAATGAATTAAAAACTTATATCTCAACATTATCAAAAGATAACTATCAACGTTTTGATAAGTTTTTTATCTAAATGTTATTATTAATTATTGAATAGTAACATTCAGAAGGAAAAAGTTGAGTTAAGTTGAAACTTAACTTTAAATCTTCGTAAAATAGGGTTATCATCTCTATAGGTAGGTGTAAACAAAGGTGAAGATATGTGGTGAAAACCTAAGGGAAAGTGAAAACCCAACTTTACAAAACCTCAAGGATAACTTTGGTAATAACAAACTAATCACTAAAGAAGGCGCTTAGAATATTGATGAAAGTGTACAAGTGTTTAGGAGTGGAATGGAAGAATTAAAGAATCATATTCTATCTTTACAAAGAGAAAGTGGATATCATTATTTGGATAAACCTTTTATATCATAGTTACTATTAGCTACTAAGTAGAAACAAGAGGGAGGAAAAGGGTAAGGAAAGTTGAAACTTAACTTTAAATTCTTATAAAATAAGTTTATTATCTCTATAGGTAGGTGAAGACAAAGGTGAAAACAGATAACGAAAACCTAAGGGAAAGTGAAAACCCAACTTCAGATAACATTGATGATAACTCTGGTGATATAAAACTAACTATTAAAGAAGCTGCTCAAAAGATTGATGAAAGTGTACATGTTGTCCGCAACTGGATGAAAGAACTAAAAAATCACATTCCTACTTTACAAGGAGAAAATGGGTATCATTATTTTGATAAGTCTTCAATTGAACAGTTATTATTAATTAAGAAACTAAGTAGGGAACAAGGTTATTCCATTAAACAAATTAATCATTATCTTTCTACTGGTGATGATCCTTTAAAACCTGCAAGGACACCAGAGGATCCCGTTATGTTGGAACTAGAGGTTATTAAGGAACATTTAAAGAGACAAGAAGAATTTAACCAGGCACTAATTAATAGATTAGAAAAACAACAAGAGTACATACAGAACTCCTTAGAAAAGAGGGACCAACAACTTCTGGACGTAGTTAAAGAAACCCAACAATCAAAATCTGAAGTAGCTGCAACTAAAAAGAAGGGGTTTTTCGCTCGATTGTTTTCTTAAGAAGGCGTGTAGAAAGAAAATCTTATAGGTAAAAATAAGGGCATATTTTGGGAAAAGGCAAACCCAAACATGCTCTTATTTAATAGGATTGATTAACTTTTCACAAAAAAGGTTGATTGTTTTAAAATCCTTGCTTTATTAAAACTCTCAATTGCCTAACATTGCTCTATTATAGCTTTTATTTCTGAATTCCCCCGTTATTCAGGGACTAAATTGAAGTGTCTAAACGAATAGTCTCGTCTTTAAATATAGTTCCATTTTTGGCTTTTCGGTACACATTAATCATAACTTGACTATCCCCTTGCCATTTAACCTCAAAATTATCAACTGTCGTTAAATCAAACCCTGTAAGTTCTTTATATTTCACCAACTTGCTACCATATTCTCCGTAATAAATCCGTAGGGAAGAGTATCCATAGGTTATCTTTTTATCCTTCTCATCTATAGTTCTGGTACTCATTTCCTGAAAGTCGATGGTATGTACTAGAGTTGGCGAATGGCTTGTAAGAAAAGAAGTTCCACTCAGAGGGGGAGACTTAGAAACTTCTTCTTCCCATTCATCCGATGTTGAACAGCCAAAAAGAATGAATGTTATTCCTAATACCAACATCAAAAATTTAAGAAGTATATTTGCCTTCATTTCTTGTCTCCTTAAATATAAGAATTCGTCTTCAACAAACCTTCACTTTAATAGCATGACTTTAAATTCAAGGTTTACTGTCTGTTACTAACACAGTAATTTTACATTTTGTTTAAGAATAATGTGCTAAAATAGCCTTCATTCTGGCCATTTCATCTTCTTGTGATTCATCATTTATGGAAAGAGTGCTTTCTTTTACTTTTTCTTGTTGTTCTTGAAACCAATCCGGAAGCATTTCTTTACGCACAATTTTACGAGGAGTTACAACTCCATACTCTTCTTTATCTTTTTGATCTGCTGTTTGCACAAGTTCATTAAATTTATTTAAAGCAATACGATACACCAACTTACATTGCTCTTCAAAGCTCATAGAACGCGTTTTTATGTATGTAAATAAAGCATGAATAGATTCATAAGCAAT
>NZ_FOXX01000003.1:138123-437864 GCF_900115845.1 Priestia endophytica DSM 13796
TTACCCCCTCATTTGACTTCTCGGAATAACAGTTCATTATTGAACTTAATGAGTTCAATAATGCCTAAGCTTTTCACTTAGGAACGTGTCGCACCATCTTTTGGATCTGTCAGCAACATTCAATCATCTGCTACACCCTCTAATAGCTTCACCGTTTGATGAAGCAGCCCTTATGTCACTTCTCACCTGAAAGAGGAAATTCCCATTATGCAACTTAAAAATCAAAAGGGGGGACGATAGTGAATAACTGGACTTTTTTTACTGCTTCTATTTATAGGGATTTCGATTGTGAGCAGCTTCTTCATTGAAAATAATGGAGTTTCAGAGATTATTAGGGTCATATGTTTTCTTGCCGTTCTTCTTACACTACTTTTATCTAGAAGAAAAGTTAACCATTCTGAAGAGTAGTAAAGCAAGAAGTTTCCTGCTCTTCTACTCCTCATCTTTAAAAAGTAAAGCTTTCCTATTGATCAAAATAAAATCACTAAAAACAGTTTAACAACTTCTTGAAGAAGAACTACAGTCACCTTTACACGTTCTCAATGATATGGCAACATTCCCTTAGCAATTTGTGCTAATTCTTTTGTAAAAGTGCTTTTCTCTTTTGATTGATTTATATGATGGTTAAGATGTATTGAAAGATCTTCTAATGTATTTTGTATATGCTGATTTCTCATTGCGTTAAAAACAGAGAAAGACGGCAGAGCATCCATTCCACAATATTGAAATGTTTTATGAAGCGGAAAGAGCACATCATCAACACTTTTCCCTTCTAAAAAGGATGATTTTCGATTAAAAACAGCCTCATTAGCTCCCCATGTTGTTGAGAAAAGATACTGTTTTCCGGTCAAAAGACCACCATGCCCAAATTTCTTCGCTTTTTCGAAAAAGGCTCCTTCTAAAAAAACAGTATCAATATATGTCTTAAAAAGACCTGGAACACTGAACCAATAAATAGGGGTTTGAACAATAACAGCGTCCATCCACTTAAATTTTTCTATTTCCTTTTCTACACAATATCCTTCAGTAACAACGGTCTTCTCGATTTCAAAGTTTTTCAAGACAACTTCCATATGCTTAAAAAAATTTTGATTCAATTTTCCTTGCGCTTTTTTAAAAGGCTCATGTCCATTAATAAGTAGAATCTTTTTCATTTTTCATCCTCCCTTTTTCTCTTACTATAAGACTACAAGAAAGGTTATAATCGTTACAGATGATAGTTTCGATAACAACAATCGCTTTTATCGATTAAGGAGGAGAAAAAATGGAGTTGAAACAGCTTTATACTTTTTTAATGGCTAGTGAAACGCTAAATTTCACAAAAACAGCTCAAATGCTAAACTATGCTCAGTCTAGTGTTACCGCTCAGATTAAAGCACTTGAACGAGAGTTCGAAACTCCGCTGTTTGACCGACTTGGAAAAAGATTGATTTTGACTGAAGGAGGTCATAAATTTAGAAGTTATGCAAAAAGCATCGTAAATTTGAGTGAAGAAGCAAAGAAAACGATTAGCAATAGTCAAGAAACAATGACAATTAAGATTGGCGCACAAGAAAGTCAGTGTACATACCGCTTGCCACATCTTTTGAAAGAATTCAAACAAAAGTACCCACTTGTTCGCCTTGTATTTAAGCCGGCCCATTCTGACAAAAAGGCAGCCCAAGATTTAAAAGAAGGAACGCTTGATGTTGCCTTTATCACAGATCGTGAGGAAGAGCACCCCAATATTCAAACAGAAACACTTTTAGAAGAAAAGCTTTTACTTGTTACATCTCCTGAACATCCTTTAAGTAAAGCTTCTATTATTGAAACGTCAGATTTACAAAATGAAACACTACTTTTAACAGAGAGCGGATGCTCTTATCGCACGCTTTTCGAAAAAGAGCTTTTACTATACGGAGTTTCTCTTACGAATGCCATCGAATTTTTAAGCATTGAAGCGATTAAAAAATGTGCAGCTGCCAACCTTGGCATCGCTCTTCTTCCCGAAATGACGGTAAGGCGAGAAATAGAAAATGGAGACTTACAATCTCTTTCTTGGAACGCTTCTCTTCCACCGCTTATCACAAAAATGGCTTTTCATGAAAACAAATGGCTTTCTCCTATTTTGCATGATTTTAGAAATATGACAACTGATTATTTTCAGCGAAAAGAAAACTTTTGCTAAAACCATGCTCAAAAAAACCCTTCCGTTCTATGAAAGAACGGAAGGGTTTTAATAAATGTGTATTAGATAATACGTGTTGTTACAATTCCACCAATTTCTCTAATTTTCGCTTCAAGACCTGGAATGATTTCATCACTCACATCACCTTCAATATCGATCATTGTGTACGCATAGTCGCCTCTGCTGCGGTTCACCATGTCGGCAATGTTTAAATTATAGCTAGAAATAGCATTCGTAATCTGACCAACCATGTTTGGTACGTTTTTATGGAATGCTGTAACACGATTTTTTCCTGTGTAAGGAATGTAAGCATTTGGGAAGTTTACTGAGTTTTTAATATTTCCTGTTTCAAGAAAGTCTTTCACTTGATGTGCTGCCATTCTTGCGCAGTTTTCTTCTGATTCTTTTGTTGAAGCACCAAGGTGTGGAATCGGAATAACGTTGTTCATTTTTAACACATTTTCATTCGGGAAGTCAGTAATATATTTTCCAACTGTTCCACTTTCAAGAGCTAATCTCATATCATCTTCATTTACTAGCTCACCACGTGAGAAGTTTAGAATATGAACGCCTTCTTTCATAATGCTAAATGTTTCTTTATTAAACATTCCTTTTGTCTTATCTGTAAGCGGAACATGAACTGTAATGTAATCAGAGTTTGCAAAAAGCTCTTCAATTGTCATTGCACGCTGTACGTTACGAGATAAGTTCCATGCTGTGTTAACAGAGATAAATGGATCGAAGCCAATAACATCCATATCTAAATCAAGAGCATCATTTGCTACAAGCGCTCCAATAGCACCTAAACCAATAATCCCTAATGTTTTTCCTTTCGCTTCTTTTCCAACAAACTGCTTCTTACCTGCTTCAACAAGCTTTGGAATCTTTTCACCCTCTTCTTCCAACGTTCTCGTCCATCTAATTCCATCAAATAGATTACGAGATGAAGCCATTAAAGAAGTTAGAACAAGTTCTTTAACTGCATTAGCATTTGCTCCAGGCGTATTGAAAACAACAATACCGTTTTCCGTACATTTATCAACTGGGATGTTGTTTACACCAGCTCCAGCGCGCGCAATTGCTTTTACGTTGTTTCCAAGTTCCATCTCATGCATGTTAAAGCTGCGAAGAACATATGCATCTGGATTTTCACTTTCATCATCAACTTTGAAATTTGGTTGATTGAATACATTTAGGCCTGTTTGAGCAATTGCATTTAAAGTTTTAATCGTTTTTACTGTTTCTAAGATCGTTGTGGTCATTGTATTGGCTCCTCTTTTTTCGTAATAGTTGTTTACGAATTCTTAATAAAATAAAAATTAAAAATAATATGGCTATTTCATCTTTTTACAATCTGTAACTTTATCATAATAGAGTTTTTATATAGTAGCAACTGCCTTTATCAGCCTCCTATAATAGAAAGAGGCAAGGGAAATAAACTCCCTTACCTCTGCCCAGGCGAACGGCTACGACACTGCATGCTCCCTCACGGTAATCCGCGTTTCGCCAGTCACATACAGCCTTTTGAATGATTTTACTTTACCAAATTGTTCAGTGATTTTCAATAACTGTTGTGAAATTTTTATAATTTCTTTAAATTATCAATATTTTCTTTCTAAATTAGCCTCTATTTTATGCTTCTAACCTATTTTCCAAAATGGTTTTGCCATATTTTTCCGATCAATATCTAATACATGGGGAGTATCTACGTGCTTTTTTAATTTATGAATTAAAGTTTGAGAACCTTTTTTCATCGCTAACTTTCTTTCATCTTCATAAAGAGGAACAAGCTGATAAAAATTCACCATTTTGCCGTTCTTTTCAAAAACACGAAGCCCTTCCTTTTCTGGTCGCATTACAAGCAAGCTTGAAAGCTCTGTATTACGAGCAAAAGGAATAGGTGGTTCCTCATTTGGAATGATCACTCCTTCATCAATCCATCCTTCGAAAAGGTGTGGCAAGTGAGCAGTTTGTCGTAAGAATCCAAGTGGCCAATAGTTCTCTGGTTTTACAAGCTCCTCTTTTGTAATTGGCCATGTAGAAGGAAGACAGATCATCAGTTCAGCAAACTGAAGCTCATCATCTACTCTTTCTCCTTTCATTGGTAAATCACTCATTCCTGTTGTAACAAGAGTTGTACATTCTCTTTTTTCAGTTGGCTTAATAATATGTAGGTTCACTGTGACATCGCTTCCAGGAACGATCTCTCCAAGCGATCCATCAATTTCCCCAACGTGTTTTTCTATATGCGAAAGCAACTCTTCATGCTTTATCATGCCTCATCAACTCCTCCGAAAGTACAGCCTATAAAAGCATTTTCTTTTTCTATGCTTTTACTTTTAATCACTTATTTTCCGCTTCTCTATTCCCGTTCATTTTTATCTACTTTTTTATTTTATCGCAATTCCGAATACAATAAATCCTTTCTGGCATATTTTATGGAAAATGAATACATTCTCACAGGTCTAAAGAGGGGAATATATATAAGAAAAACTAAATATAGCTTATTCATACTTGATAAGAAAAGCATTTACTTAGCGTATATATACCCCTATTAGTAAAGGAATAAAAGAGAAAATCAAGTGAATTATAGTCATTACATAACCTTTTAGATATTATTTACCACTAGAAAATTGAAGTTTATTTTATAAGCTATTATAAAGTATTACCCTCTATAATTTCTGTAAATTTCCGATTACAAAAAGATAACAAATTTCCCTGTTAAACGAAATCCAACCTCTGCAATAAGAGTTGAAAGTACAAATGTACCTGTATAAACAACAATTGAAATAACACCAATTCGACAGCTTAATTTTCTAAACTCTTTTAAATCTTTTCCAAATGATAAACCAGCATAAGCAAGAATTGGAGTAGCAATAGCCATAAAATTAATTTTCTCTGTTTGTTCTACAATAAAATCATTCCCCGGACAAATTGGTGAAGAGACAAACAAAGCAAGAAGAGAAACACATATAACAACAGGAATTTTGAACGGGATAATTTTATCTATAATAAATCCTAAAATCGTAAATTTGGTAGAGCCTTGTGGAGAAGAACAGCCTCCAGCACGTGAACGACCACGAAAAATATTCCGTTTTTGTTTCTCACCCTCGGACGGAAAGTAAACATGTAAATAGACCGTTTTCAAGAATCGTCCTTACTTTTTCAACCAAATAGACGTTAACATTAACAAACCTTGTACTTTTTAAAGCACAAGGTTTGTTAATATTATTTCTTCAAAATTTGAGCCGGTTCTTCCATCCATGTTTGGTCATAATTTTTGCTCCTTCATGGGCATATTGGAAAATATCTTTCATAAAAACAGACAGTTTTCTAGGTAAATCATTTCTCAAACTAAAAGCCGTGCCAAGCGAATTCCCTCCTAGCGAAAAGCTACAAAAAAGACTTACACAATAAAGCATCAATTTATCTGAAAAAGGAAGAATTGTAGACGTTGTGACGTTCCCTCCTGCTATTCCTGGAACAGGGATGTTATCTTCTAAAAAGAAGTTTCCTAACTCTTTAATCATCCTTTTAGCAAGTTCTCCTCCTTTAGAAAAAAACTTTCCAACCTCTTTGTTTTCAGCACACTGAGCAAATCCAAAAATCATTTGCATTCCCATCATATTTGATTCAATAGCATGATAGATATGAGCCATTTCTACAGTGTTTAACGGTCTTTTTCCTTTAATAGGGTTCAGTTCAGTACGCCTAAATAACTTGCATCCTTAACAAATTCGACAGACTTTATAAGGTTAACAAAAGGTGACTTCTGAATGATCCCTCTCTCAATTAAATACTCTGTACAGAAATCAAAATATTTTTGAGTAACAATCGATAATTCACGAAATATTTCTCTTAAATCTTTTCGATATGACAAGTTCAAAGTATGAATCCCTATACTAATTTCTTTAATTAATCGAACAAACATAATATCAAATCCGTTGTCATATAGCTTAGGTGCTTCTTTATACACATCTTCAGCTGTGAAACCTATCTGAATAGGAATTCCTTCTTCTTGAAATATTCCTTCTATTTTCTCTATATATGGGTTAATTTCTTCATAATTTCAAATTTTATTTTCTTATATTTTAGCGATACTTTATAACAAGGCAGTTTTTATTATCGTTTGCCTCACAAGCTAAAACATACATTATAAAGGAAGCATTTTTCATCTTATTTTACATTTCTTCATAGCTTTTTCCCCAAAAAATAAAGCGCTTTTATTGACTTACTGTTGCGTTTTCTTTTATAAAGCTCGGAGTTTTGATATGATGAGATTACATACATATGATGGAGGTCACCAGTGAAGATACTACGTTTTATGGTCGCGATTATTGTTATCTGTTCTGCTCTTTACACACTTTTTTTTAACAATTCTACTTCCCTTTCTATTATGCAAGTTTCTTTATGTATCTTGATTTTTATTTCAGGTTTTATCGAGCTACAAAACAAAAGAAAAGGCTATGCCATTTTTATGTTCTTAGTTGGCCTTTTTCTTGTTATAACAACGATTTATATTTCTTACGGATGAATTTTTGGGATGAAAGAACGGTATAATAACCGTTCTTTTTTTAAGACCTTTTTTCTTCTATAAAGAGAATTGAATCATAAAATATTAAAAAAGATGTATTGGGGATGGAGGAGACTTATATGCTTGTAGGCATTATCGGAGGTGGCATCGGAGGCCTTACGCTTGCTCAAGCTCTTCGCGAAGCAAATATTAATGTTATTGTATTTGAACGTGATCAAAAGCCTACACAAACCGGTGGATATCGTTTGCACCTTCATAGAGATGCGTTGAATGCACTCCGTAAAGTTCTCCCTCAAAAACTTATGGAGGCACTGCTGTCTAGCGGCACAGGCAAAGAGTCATTCACAAAGTTTTCTCTCTTGGATCATCACGGCAACACAAAGCTCTCTTTTCCTGTTGAAGAGGAAGAAGTACTTATGATTGGGAGAGTGCCACTTAGAACAATTTTAGCTTCAAATTTAGACCATATTATACACTGGAACACAGCATTCTCACACTACGAAGAGAAAAAAGATCAGGTTGTTGTTCATTTTTCCAATCGTGAAAGTGTTGAAGTTGATGTATTAGTTGGAGCAGATGGTGTTCATTCAGCCGTTGCCAACCAGCTTCTTGGTAAAAAAAGTGCAAAAAGTGCTGATACAGCTGCTATTGCAGGGAAAGTTCCTTTAACACTTGAAGTAAAAAAACTCCTCCCTAATGACATATTTCATGGGCCAGCCTTTGCGATAGGTCCAAAAGGAATTGGAATGTTTCTGACTGTTCACAACCAGTTGAAATCTACAGGAAACGAGCTAGCACAAAACGAATCTCCATATGTTGTTTGGTCTGTTGGTGCACCTTCATCTTTTTTTCATAACAAACTCTCTTCACAAGAACTTCAAAACGAAGCACTTTCCCTTATTTCGAAATGGAATAACTGTTACCAAAAACTAGTTTCTCTCTCCCCTGCTCAAAATATTGCTTTTTTTCATTTTTACTTTCCAGCAGCACTTGAACCTTGGCGAAATTCGAAAGTAACTGTTATTGGTGATGCGATTCACCCAATGCCGCCTACAGGAGGTGTTGGCGCAAGTACAGCGATCATTGATGCAGTAAACTTAGCTCAAAATTTAGCAAACCGTGATCAAATCAGCTTAGCTCTTAAAGCTTATCAGTCTGAAATGCTCCATTATGCTCCACAAGCTGTAGATGAAGCACGTCCTCCACTTTTTTGGCAGCGGAGATTTGCTAATCCTGTTATTAGAACATTTGCCATGTCATGTTTTCTTCCCCTTGCTCACCAAAGCATGATGATAAAAGACCGATTTAGAAGAAAAAAAACTAAAGAAAAAAAGGCTGCCAATTAGCAGCCTTTTTTATCAATCATGAAAGTTTGTTCCGTCTGTTACGGCTTTTACGACTCCAACGCGTACAACAAAGTCACCGAAGTGTTCTCCTTCTTCACGCTCTTTCGCATAGCGACTAAGAAGTACTTTCAACTCTTCTAAGATTTCAGCTTCTCCAATGTTTTCACGGTACATTTTGCTTAAGCGACTTCCGTCAAAAGCTGCACCAAGATACATATTGTACTTGCCTGGCGCTTTTCCGATAAAAGCAATTTCTCCAAGCGTTGGACGCGCACAGCTGTTTGGACAGCCTGTCATTCGCACGTTGATTTCTTCATTGCGAAGACCGTTCTCATCTACAATTTCTTCAATTTTATCGATAAGTTTCGGTAAATAACGCTCAGCTTCAGCCATTGCTAGGCCACACGTTGGAAGAGCTGCACATGCTAGTGAATTGCGGCGAAGTGCTGTATGATGTGATCCATCTGTAAGACCATATTGATTCATAAGCGCTGTTACTTCGTCTTTAATTTCTTCTGTAATATTAGCAATCACTAAGTTTTGATTTCCTGTTAAGCGAAAATCCCCAGTATGAATTTTCGCAATTTCACGCAAACCTGTTTTCATCTTGTAGTCTTCAAAGTCGCCAACGCGGCCGCCTTCTACAAAGAGCGTATAGTGCCAATTTCCATTGATCCCTTGTGTCCAGCCATAGCGATCGCCATTATGATCAAAATGGTACGGTTTTGCTTCTTGAAGTCTGAAACCAAGACGATCATAAAGCTCTTCTGTTACAGTTTCAAGCCCTAGTCGATCAACTGTATATTTAAAACGAGCATTTTTACGAACTGAGCGGTTTCCGTAGTCACGCTGAATTGTAATAACTTTCTCTGCTACATCAAGCACTTGATCTGGGGTACAAAAACCAATCACTTTAGCAAGCTGAGGGTACGTTGCTTTATCACCGTGGGTCATCCCCATTCCGCCCCCAATTGCAACGTTAAAACCAATTAGCTCACCATCTTCAACAATGGCAATAAAGCCCAGGTCTTGAGAAAATACATCAATATCGTTTGAAGGTGGAACAGTGATACCAATTTTGAACTTACGAGGTAAATAAAGAGCACCATACATTGGCTCTACTTCTTCCCCTTCAGGTGTTCCAGCCACTTTTTCTTCGTCTAACCAAATCTCATGATATGCTCTCGTGCGAGGAAGCAAATAATCGCTTAATTTCTTCGACCATTCATAAACTTCTGCATGAACTTCAGATTGGTATGGATTAGGGTTTGCCATAACGTTACGGTTAACGTCGCCACAGGCTGCAATCGTATCTAAGAGGGAGGCATGAATTTTTTGAATCGTTGTTTTCATGTTCCATTTTAAAATACCGTGCATTTGGAAAGCTTGACGTGTTGATAATTTAAGCGTTCCATTTCCGTATTGCTCAGAAAGATCATCCATCATAAGCCACTGCTCTGGTGTTGAAACTCCTCCTGGTGTACGAACACGAAGCATAAATTGATAAGCTGGTTCAAGCTTCTGCTTTTGTCGCTCATTACGAAGATCTCGATCATCTTGCAAGTAGCTTCCGTGGAATTTCATTAGACGGTTATCATCATCCGAGATTCCAGAACTAATGCGGTCAAGCATCGTTTCTTTTAACGTTCCACGCAAATAATCGCTTCGTTCTTTAATTTCTTCTACATCACTAGGTGGTCCTTCTGGTGCTTTTAATAGTTGGTTCACTTTCCCCATGTTGAATTACTCCTTTCAATCCAAGCTCAATATACGTCGCGTTGATAACGTTTTTGTTGTTGCATATTTGCTACATACTCTTCTGCATTTTGACGAGACATATTGCCTTCTTTTTCAATAATATCAATAAGTGTTTCATGAACATCGTGTGCCATATGTTTCTCATCCCCGCAAACGTAGAATGAAGCTCCAGCTTCAAGCCATTCGAATAGCTCTTTTCCTTGTTCTTTCATTCGATGCTGAACATATACTTTCTCCTCTGTGTCACGAGAAAAGGCAACATCCATCTTCGTTAACACACCATCTTTGAGCCATTTTTGCCATTCTGTTTGATACAAAAAGTCTGTTACAAAATGCTGATCTCCAAAGAACATCCATGATTTTCCGTCTGCTCCTATTTCCTCACGCTCTTGCATAAAAGAACGGAAAGGAGCTACACCTGTTCCAGGTCCAACCATAATAATTGGTGTATCTGGATTTTCAGGAAGCTTAAAGTTTTGGTTATTTTGAATATAAATTGGTAGTGTATCGCCTGGTTCTAAGCGCTCTGCGCATAAAATCGAACATACGCCATTGCGATCACGACCGTGGGTATTATAACGAACAGCTCCAATTGTTAAATGAACTTCCTCTGGATTTGCTTCTAAACTGCTTGAAATCGAATAGAGACGAGCAGGCATTTTACGAAGAATAGCAACAAAATCATTCGCAGAAACAGGCCACGGACCGAAGTCACGGACAAGATCCAGTAGGTCGCGTCCATCAATATACTCTTTTACCTTTTCCTCGTTTCCTGCTGCTAATAGCTCTGCAAGATCATCATTTCCTGAAAGTTTTAGAGCTTGCTCAAGAAGCGGTTTTGTAAGAACAGTAATTTCAAAATGAGAAATTAAAGCTTCTTTTAAGGGACGAACGTCTCCTTGTTTATTTGTTGTAACAATTTCTTCCGGATCCCAATTTAACTCTTCGATAAGAAGATCAACAAGCTTTGGATCGTTCTCTGGATAAATTCCAAGGCTATCACCTGGTTTGTACGTTAAGCCTGAACCTTCAAGCGATAATTCTAAGTGACGTGTTTCCTTATTTGAACCACGGCCATTTAGATTAATAGATTCAAGAACTTCCGCTTTGAACGGATTTTTTCTTGAATATGGGGATTCTACAGCGGCTTCTACTGCTACCGCACTTTGTGCTAATCCTTCATTTTGTTCTTGCCCTTCATTTAGCCCTTCAATAACTCCATTCACCCACTCTTCAGCAGGCTCATCATAGTCAAGGTCACAGTCAACACGCGGATGAATACGTGTGCCGCCAAGTTCTTCAAGACGAGCGTCAAATTCTTTTCCTGTTTGACAGAACTGCTCATATGAACTATCCCCTAAAGAAAGAACAGAGAAACGAAGATCTTCAAGCTTTGGAGCACGTCTTCCATGTAAAAATTCGTGGAATGATAAGGCATTATCTGGTGGGTCTCCCTCACCATGCGTGCTCGCTACAATAAGCAGATTTTTTAGTTTTTTCAAACTGTTTGGTTTAAAATCACTCATAGATGAAACAGTTACTTTAAACCCTTTTCCTTCAAGCGTTTTTCCCGCCTGCTCTGCTAAGCCTTGGGCATTACCAGTTTGCGAACCGTAAAGAACTGTTACTTCTTTTGAAATAGTTGGCGCTGGTGCAGCAGGTGTAGCCACTGGTGTAGCTCCTGCACCGCTGTTTACGGCACTTGAAGCTAGATAACCGCTTAACCATACTTTTTGGGTTTCTGTTAATGTTGGTAGAAGACGATTTAGAAGCTCTACCTGCTCCTCATTAAACGGACTGTTTATTACCTGAAGTTGCAACACTATCCACCTCACAAAAATATAAGCTTAATTTTTCGCCATCATATGTATCATGACTTTTTCAAAAATTCTCTCTATTCACCTTTCAAAGAGAGAAGTAATTACTATAATCATAATTTCACTATTCCTATAAGTCAAGTCGGTTTTAAAGTTATCTTTGGATTTTCTTCAAAATTCAAAAATAGATTTCTACTATAATAGTACAAAAAGGGTGAGAAATACAAGAGAGTAAGAACAATTTATCTTGTAAAAGTTGAAAAATCAGTCGTTTCCCCCTTAAAACTACTATTCCAACTTGTTTACTTAGTTTTAAAAAGGTAAGAAAAGAGAAGATTAGCCAAACTAATCTTCTCTTTTCTTTTACAAGTTGTTCTTTTTAACTTTTTCTTTCATTTCATTAAAACAGCGCATTTTATGATCCCAGCACTCTTGACTTAAGTCAACAGGATATTCTTCAGGATTAAGGGTTCGTTTATATTCGTCCCATAGCAGGCTCATGTTCTCACGTGCAAACGCTTGAACTTCAGGCAATTTAGGACGAGTACATGTTATTTTCCCATCTGTTACAACTTCTTCATGAAGCTCTTTTGCCGTAAAATTTGTCACAAACTTGCTAATGTACGTATGCACAGGATGAAACATTTTTAACTTTTCTTCCGCTTCGGGATCTTCATGTTCAAGCGCAATATAATCTCCTTCAGAGTGTTGATTTTCATTATTAATAATTCGATATACTCGCTTCTTTCCTGGCGTTGTCACTTTTTCTGGGTTTGCTGAAATCTTAATTGTGTCCATCATCTCTCCGTCTTCGTCTTCAATGGAAACAAGCTTGTATACTCCTCCAAGCGCAGCTTGATCGTAAGCTGTAATCAGTTTTGTCCCAATACCCCATACATCAATTTTAGCTCCTTGAGCTTTTAAATTCATAATGGTATATTCGTCTAAGTCATTTGAAGCTACAATTTTCGCATCATGGAACCCTGCTTCATCAAGCATTTTACGAGCTTTTTTAGAGAGATAGGCAAGATCCCCGCTATCAAGGCGAATGCCAATAAAATTAATTTTTTCTCCATACTCTTTTGCGACGCGAATAGCATTTGGAACTCCTGAGCGAAGCGTATCGTACGTATCAACTAAAAATACGCAGTCTTTATGTGTATCTGCATACTTTCGAAATGCTGTATATTCATCTCGATAAGCTTGAACCATTGCATGTGCATGCGTACCTGCAATTGGTAAGTCAAACATTTTTCCTGCTCTCACATTACTTGTTGCTGAAAATCCACCAATATAGGCAGCTCGCGTTCCCCATACCGCTGCATCCATCTCATGCGCTCGGCGTGTTCCAAACTCCATTGCAACATCATCGCCAATAACTTGCTTAATTCTTGAAGCTTTTGTTGCGATAAGGGTTTGATAGTTCACAATATTTAAGAGCTGTGTCTCAACAAGCTGAGCTTGGGCAAGAGGCGCTTCAACTCTTAAAAGCGGCTCATTTGGAAAAACAAGCTCACCCTCTTTCATTGACCGAATGCTTCCTGTAAATTTCATCTCGCTTAGGAAAGTAAGATAATCTTCTCCATATCCTTCGCTTCGTAAATATTCAATATCACTTTCTGAAAACCCAAAGCTCTCTATAAATTGTAAAACACGTTCAAGCCCTGCATAAACGGCATATGCATTACCAAAAGGGCTCTTACGGAAATAAAGTTCGAATATTGCTTTACGATTGTGGATCCCGTCTCTCCAATACGTTTCAGCCATGTTAATTTGATAAAGATCAAGGTGAAGCATAATACTATCATCACTATATTTTCCGCTCATTGTTATTCCTCCATATTTTTTATAGTCGAACATCTTTCCAATTCATCAGTTTAATACCGTGCGTTCTCGCAAGATGTGCATATTCTTTTTCTGTTTCTTCCTCAAAACCCTGAATAGAGGACATGCAGTCTTGCAGTACGATAATATTTGAAGTTAAATTATAATCGTTTCTATAATAATGCGTAATTTGCTTGATAGATTCCAACACACAGTGAGACTTTGCTTCCCCTGCAATAATAATTCTGTCATACTCTTTTAAATGATTAAGAAAGCTATAATTTGTATCATCTTTTTCAGCATGTTCAGACTTAATAATGCCGTACATTTCACTTAGGGGATTTTCTCCTTTTACAATTTTCTCAATCGGTGTTTTATGCACTGAACTATGATAATGAATCATGTTTGCAAACTGGCCCTCTAAGGAAGCTCCCTCTGTTCCTTTTATACAATGGTAGTTCCAAATACAAAGCTGTTTTTTACCATATTTCTCTAAGTTTTGAACATATTTTAAACTTTTCTCTCTTTCATAAAGAGGTTTCCATTTATTCGTTAACACATCTTCTGCTGTAATGATTGTAAATGGTTGCGGGTGTTCCCCTTGCTCATTTTCCCACCAACATTCGTGAAAAATTTGAGAAGGTTCATGTGTATCAAGCGAAACAGAGATGTTTGTAATCTTTTCTAAGTTTTCATAAATAAAACGCGTTACGTTTTCCACATCTTTGTGTGAACCGAGAACAGGAAGTGCTCCATCTTCCATAAAGTCGTATTGATAGTCGATTCCAATAAATAAAACTTTTTTCCGTCTTTCTTCTATTGGTAGTTTCTCTTTTGAGGACAGGGTTAATACATCACCAAGTTTTTTTTCATTCTTCTTTCCGATTTTTTCTATCTCCACAATGTGTTCAAAAGGCACCTTTCTCATCTTCTTCCTCCTCTATTAATTGGTAATTATCAAATTACAAATTAGTGAAACTAAAGTTTGATTAGGAAAGAAACTCTTCCCTAATGATAAACAGACTGAACGATTTCAATACTATTGAAACGGTAAAGTTGTGACGGTCGAAATGAATTGCGTTTTGTTTTTTTCGGCTGACCTTTTTCATCCAATACTTTCTCAATAAACGGAAGTTTTGGTGCCTTTGTAAAAAAAACAGAATCTGTTGAAATACGAGGATCTTCTCCAACTGTTAACAGAACACGTTGCAGTTCAGATAGCGAAAATTCACTCGGTAGAAAATTTTTAGCAAGCGTTGTTTGAATCATATCTTTTTTTATAAAGGAAAGAGCATCTTCAATGATTTGTCGATGATCAAAAGCAAGATCAAGCTTGAATACTTCTTCCATTGTGAAGAGCTCTACTTCTGCTGCATCGTCACTTGCTTTTCGCTGTTCTACAAGCTCTTCAGGTACAACAGCATAAAAAGCATTTGAAATCATCCATCCCCGCGGATCTCGGCCAATGCGATCATACACTCCAAAATGCTGAATATGAAGACCGTCTATGTTTGTTTCTTCTTTGAGCTCTCTTTTTGCTGCTTCCAAAGCTGTTTCCTTATGATTCGCATCAACAAATCCTCCTGGAATTGCCCATTTTCCTCCTTCAACATTTGGATTTCCTTCTTTGTCCTTTTCAGCTCGTTTAATAAGCATAAGAGAAAGCTTCATAACCGGTGGTGCTTTTTCTTCTTTCTTATATGACTGGATGGTGAAAATGGCGATGTCTGACGTATAGCCATCAGGTGTAATATAGTCTGATGAACGATAATGATCTAACATCTCTTTTTCTGTCTTGTATTTCGCCACACGAATTCCCCTTTTTCTTCATTTTAGTAATTTGTATTTCTTAAATTACTATTTATATATACAGCATACGCTTATTCTTTTCTATTTGCAACTAGTTTTTCGGAAAACATGATAAATATACGACTTGTTTATGGTTGTTAATACCCCAAACTAGAGTTCCTTACTCTTCTTCTATTGCAAAGTTAATCAAAAAGTAAAGAAGGTTCGTTTATCCTTCATTCTTTTTACATCTTTTATATTTCATTTCAATGTTTATAATCTAAATTGACACTTGTCACCGTATCAAGCCCGTTAAGTTTTCATGCAAAAAGAGCGTCTAAATCTAGACGCTCCTCACGTTCTTTTCTTATCATAAACCTTCCAAAAAAGCAGTGAAAAAACAGAACAAGGCCTATAAAAAAGCCAGAAAATTGATCTACAAATACTTCTCCTGTTTTTACATACTTTAGAACAAACGTCCCTCCAAAAATAACCATCATACAAAGGGAAAGTTGAAACAAAGTTTTGTAAAGTGACATCCCCCCTTTGCTCATACCCCTATTTTATTACAAATAAGGATGTTTATAAAAATCTAACCCTAAAGTGGAACTTGACTTAGCGAAGGCTATCCTTTCTTCTAAGTCGGGGCTTTTATATTTATAGCCCTTCTCTGTCTGTGTGCTTTACATTACATATTTTCGCTCTTATTCTATTAAACTTAATGGTTATTTTAATTTCTTCCCTTGTATAATTCCTATGAATTCAGTATGATAAATAACTGGACTGCATTTTAGATATATTTTATTCTATTTTATAAAGAAAGGCTGAATAGGTTATGAATTCTTCACAAGCTCAAAAGCTTAGCGGAAAAAAAGAGCCTTTTCCAATTGCTCTTCTTTCCCTAACGTTAGGTGCTTTTGCCATTGGAATGACAGAGTTCGTTATTATGGGCATCCTTCCAAACGTTGCGGAAGACCTTCACGTTAGTATTTCAAAAGCAGGGCAGCTTATTACAGGCTACGCGTTAGGCGTTGCCATTGGGGCTCCTATCCTAACGATTTTCACACACAGGGTTCCTCAAAAAATGCTGCTTTGCTTACTCATGTTTTTATTTATTCTTGGAAATGCATTTGCTATCATTGCTCCAAATTATGAATTATTAATGGGCGCTAGACTTTTAACTGCATTATGTCACGGTACATTTTTTGGTGTTGGAGCTGTTATTGCTTCAAAGCTTGTTCAAGCACACAAACGTGCAAGTGCTGTTGCTACAATGATGGCAGGCTTAACGATTGCTAATATTGTCGGCGTGCCTGTTGGAACCTTCATTGGGCAACATTTAGGATGGAGAGCTTCATTTGGAGCAATTACAATAATGGGGCTTATCGCTTTTATTGGCATCATTATTTTTATTCCAAAACTTCGTCAAGAAGCGTCTTCAAACTTAACGAAACAGTTTAGCGCATTTAAACAGCCAAAGCTTCTTCTTTTCCTTCTGCTTAGTGCATTAGGATGTGGAAGTTTATTTACTGTTTTCACTTACATTACGCCGTTGCTTGTAGACGTCACTGGATTTCATGAACATAGCGTAACATGGATTCTTGTGCTGTACGGTTGTGGTGTTACGTTAGGAAACATCGTAGGAGGAAAACTGGCAGATTGGAAGCTTATGCCCTCTATCTTCGGAATATTTGCGACAATTTGTGTCCTTCTTTTAATATTCACTGTTACAGTAAAAAGCCCTGTGGCAGCAGTGATTACAATGTTCTTCTGGGGAGCGGCAGCGTTCGCTGTTATGCCTGGTGTTCAAGTTAAGATTATGAATCTTGCGCACGAAGCCCCTGCTCTTGCTTCAACATCTAACCATTCTGCAGCAAACTTAGGAAATGCATTTGGAGCTTTTCTTGGAGGAGTTGTTATTACTCATATGGGGCTCACCTCTCTTCCATGGATTGGAGCTACTTTCGTTGCAGTAGCGTTTATAATAGGATTTTCAATTTATGTCGTTGAAAGTAAAGGGCGAAGCCGTGTTCAAGCATAAAGAAAAAACCGTCTGTTTTTAAAAAGTCAGACGGTTTTTTTCTATTGTTCTTTTTCTCTGTATAATACGCCTAGTTCTCATCCACAATAAGCGACAGAAGCTAAGCCTCTTATTATCATAACGGCATTCCCTTATTATCAAGTATCGCAAAAGGTGGTTGAAAATATGAGCAAAACGTTTGAGAAAGGCTTTTTGAAATTTTTGTTCTTCTTTACATTGCTACTATGCCCTTTTTTATTAAAAAGAATGGGAATGAAAAACTTTTTGTTAACTTTCTTGCTGAATGGCTTTACAAATGGCATTATCGATAAGTTTATTGTTAACCGAAAATTGATCAAATATCCTGTTAGACTGCTAAAACGGGATTTCAGAATTCACGTCCTGTTTGATTTTCTCTTATACCCTGTAACGTCCATCCTTATAAACGAAACAACAAAGAAGGACGGCGTAATAATAACGGTTTATAAAACTCTATCTTTTGTCAGTGTCATTGTCCTAGTCGAAACGTGGGCTGAAAAATATACAAAGCTGATTCGATGGAGCAGGAAATGGAATTGGTATTATAGTTTCCTTAGCATGACGGTAAAATCATTGCTAAATAGGATGATTATCGGATCATTACGCAAAACAACAACAGAGAAAACAACCTAAAAAAAAGCGTGTGAAATAGATATTTCACACGCTTTTTTTATCCTGCTTTATGCTGCTCGTTTTCTTTAGCTAATGTGGAACGCTTATGAATTCCAAAAGCATAATAACTAAGCGTTACAATAATAAGAAAAACAATCCCGACAACTAGCGATACTCTCGTTTCATCGTTAAACCACATTCCAACAAGAACCATTAATAAAAAGGCAATTGTTAAGTAGTTTGTGAAAGGAGCAAAAGGCATTTTGAATGGATGTTTCTTCATTTCGTCTCCTTTAGCCTTTCTAAAACGGATTTGACTAATTAAAATCACAAACCAAGGCACCATACCTGGAAGAACACTTGCACTATATACGTACACAAAGATTTTAGGAGGTGCAACGTAATTTAATACAACGCCAATTGCTAAGCCGATAAGCACAGCTATCGTACCGTATAGTGGAACACCATTGCGAGAAACTTTTGTAAAAAACTTTGGTGCTTGTCCATTTAGACCTAATGTGTAGAGCATGCGCCCTGCACTGAAAATTCCGCTGTTACATCCTGACATCGCTGCTGTAATGACGACGAAGTTAATGATCCCTGCTGCTGCTGTAATACCCACTTTTGCAAATGTAGACACAAATGGACTGCCTAATGAGTTAAGCTCATTCCAAGGATACACAGTTACAATAACAAAAATAGCTCCAATGTAGAAGATTAAAATACGCCAGATAATACTTTGAATAGCACTTCTCAATGTTTTCTGTGGATTTTGTGCTTCTCCTGCTGTAATTCCAATAAGTTCTACTCCTTGATAAGCGGCAATTACAAGAGAAAGGGCAAAGAAAAATCCAGACCAACCTCCAGCAAAAAAGCCGCCATGCTCCCAAAGATTTGAAATTCCAATTGCATCTCCGCCATTTCCAAGTCCAAAGAAGATAAGGCCAATTCCTGCAATAATCATAAGCACAATTGTAACTATTTTAATCATCGCGAACCAAAATTCAAATTCCCCAAATGATTTAACAGACACTAAATTAGCTGCTCCAAGAATAGCCATAGCTACGATCCCTGGAATCCAAGCCGGCAAGTCTGGAAACCAAAACTTCATGTATGCTCCAACCGCAATAATTTCAGACATTCCAACAATAATCCACTGAAACCAGTTGCTCCATGCTGTCATATATCCTGCCAATGGATGAATATACTTATGACCAAATGTGGCAAAAGAACCTGTGCTTGGTTCAACGTAAAGCATTTCCCCCATTGCTCTCATAACAAAAAAGATAAAAATACCGCAAATCGCATATGCTAGGAGTACGGACGGGCCTGTCCACTGAATTGTGCTTGTTGATCCCATAAACAAACCAACACCGATTGTTCCTCCTAGAGCAATCATTTGAATATGACGCGACTTCAGTCCTCTTTGTAGCTCTTCTTTCTCCACTTTTGTTCCTCCTCTTTTCTCTGTAGTCTCCACGTGATGAAAGAGGGCTAAGCTTTTTCTGCTTGTACTAAAGCTGCCTTCCAAAATCATCTTTATATTTACTGGAATAGTTGAGAACATGCTTATTATTTATAAGTGCAATACTTTATTACTTATTCTATAATAATAAATTCCTCCTAAAAATACAATTGTTTTTTTCAGGAGAACAATATATCCTTTTTATAATAATAGAGAAATTAAAAAAGATTTTTATTTTTCAAATATTTCCTTATAAGAATATAATTAAATTTAAATATTCAGAAAACTAATAGATAACTCTTTCCCTTTTCTAACCTTTCCTCTCCTTTTGTATAACTTCCCTCTATAACGTTCATTCTAAGAAAACACGGATTTTTTTATAAAATTTTGCTGAAAGGAAAAGAGTATGGTTGGACTGATTGTTGCTATTATTGTATTTAACGTGATCGCCTTTAAAACAAATAGAACGTTAACAGCTCATCAAATTTTACATATTTGGATGTTTACCATCGCCTTTCAGCAACTATTTGATCTTATGATTGAATATAAATATCACGGTTATTGGTACTTTGATCGGGAAATTGACTGGCTAGGGCTTCTTCCTCATACGCTGTTGATTCCTCCTGTAAATATTATGTTTTTAAATTGGTATCCTGTTCATAAAACATTGATTCAAAAAGCAGCTTATATTGTCCTTTGGGTAATTTTCATTCTTCTCTATGAAGTAATAACAAAGTTACCTGAACCATGGGGGTATTTTCACTATGGCTGGTGGAGATTATGGCATGCTGCAATTCTTGATCCTTTCTTGCTACTAATTTTGCTTGGCTATTATAAACTAATATCTCGCTTAGAAGAACGTGCCATTCAAAAATAAATTTTACGCTATAACTGTTTTTTAACATATCAAACGAAGCGACAAATACGTGCACAGCTTATTAATTCCCATATTTATAACAGAGATGTTAGATAGTAAAAATCCTGACGTTCACTATAGAGCGTCAAGATATAAAAGAGGAAATTTTATTTATTTAAAAAGGGTATATTTTTTATTTTTCAATGTATCACGAATAAAGTGCCATGCGCTTTCAGCTTTTTCTAAACTTCCGCTATGTATAAAACCGTGTACTGTTCCTTTATATTTTTTATATGTCACCTCTATGCCAGCCTTTTGTAATTTTTCTGCATATAAATCTGCTTCCTTTGCAAGCGAGTCTTGCTCTGCTGTAATGATCAGCACAGAAGTCATTCTGTTAAGATCCTCCGCAAAAAGGGATTAAAGGAGCAAATTTAACGTTTCTTGTCATTTTGAAACATAGAAATCATTGAAAAGTTCTGCTACTTTAGGAGGGATCGCTTCCTCAAATTGTGGTTTTTATTGAAAAAGAAGGCTTTTAAAAAGCCTTCTTTTTTTTACTGCTTATGAACATAGTTAAATAAAAGGTAGGTCATAACAAGCAAGTTTTCATGATGCTGAAACTTTTCTTTCACGTCAAAATAGTACCGATTCTTCAAAAATTCACATTGGCCGCCTTCTGCTACCATTTCTCCCCCTTTTTTCACCTTTATATTTGATCCAATACTAGAAGAGTAGAATTCATAAAGAGAGCCGTTATAATGTAAACAAAACTTTTCTTTCAACTTGGCCGAATTTTTCAGTGAAAAATCAGTTTTAATCATTCCGATTTCCTTGCTATCTTGGATAATTTTCCATCCCCAATTCAGCTTCCATACTTTTTCAGTTTGGTCAATAAATCGGATTTCATCTCCATCCTCCCATTTTACAGCTAGGTTCATATACCATTGTCCGTCTCCTTCAAGAATATCCACAATTATTTTATGCCACCACTTCGCATAGTAACGGCGGTATTCTCCCCGCTTTGTTTCACCGAAGTAAAGCATTTTTCTTCCTTTTGAATGTCGCTCACCTATTCGGGTTGTCCAAAGCTTTTTTTCCGATTGTGCTGGTATGTACTTTTCATCAAGGCTGACTCTCCACTTTATAAAAATTAAAAGAAAAAACGCTCCAACTAAAAAGAAAGAGACTATCACAATATGCTCCCACTCAAATTCCCCCAAAATAATATAACGTAAAATAATGCCAAGCAGGGCAATAAAAAATAAAAAGAGCAATCTACCCAAAGTGTGGCCCACCTCCTTCTCTTATCATATACGAAAAAGGGAGAGAAAGGTTACCACTTTTACTATTTTTTTCTTAAAAATTGTTTACATAATAAGTTTATGAGAAACCCATTAAACCTCTTACTTTCTCAACGTTTTTTCTTGAAGTTAACTTTTCTAACATAAGAAAGGAAACATCAAAGCCTACCGATGGACTTGCGCATGTAATAATGTTTCCCTCCTCAATAAATGGCGCTTGAACTACCTCTGCTCCAAACTGCTGTAACTCCTGTTTTCTCGTATTTCCAGGGTAGCTGTATGTTGTTGCTTTTTTCCCTTTTAAAATCCCGCTTTTCCCAAGCGCTAAAGCGGCTATGCAAATAGCTCCGATTATTTTTTTCTGCTGATGAAACTGTTGAATAATATCCTGAAATTCTTTAGAAAACGCATCTTTAAAATACCCTGCTTGTTCAAATCCTCCACCAATAGCAAGGGCATCGAAATCTTCTACTTTTACGTCCTGTAAAAGCATTTCAGGCTTCACTCGAAAATTCCACGTACATTTTAGTTCTTCCCTCAGCCCTGCTGTCACAAGTTCTGTCTCACCGTTACCTTCTATTTCGTTCCATCCAAAAACATCTGTAAACACGCTCGCTTCAACAGCTTCAAATCCGTCTGCTAAAAGAAGCAACACTCTTTTCATTTTGACCTTCTCCTTTTCGCCCTATATATAATGCTTTCTTCTGTTGTTATCATAAGCTAATAGCGTAAAGATTATTTACAGAATGGCTATGTTCGCAAAAAAAAGAAAGAGAGGATTCCTCTCTTTCTTTAAGCTTTTACTCTTATTTTTGCAAATTTGCGTTTTCCAATTTGAATAACTAAACCATCAGAGATTACTAACTGCTCATCTTTGTGGACAACTTTCTCTCCATTTATTTTCACGCCGTTATTGTCAATCATTCTCCGAGCTTCGCTTCTAGAACCGAGTAAGTTAGCATGCATAATAAGATCAATAGGAGATGCTGTTTCTCCTGCATTCCATTCTATTTCAGCAACATTTGTTGGGATCGCTCCTTGTTGAAATACGGAAGCAAAGTGTTGGCCTGCTTTTTTAGCTGCTTCTTTATCATGGTACATGCTTACAATCGTTTCAGCGAGAAGCATTTTAGCTTTTTTCGGATGAAGCTCACCTGTTTCTAAATCCGCCTTTATTTTAGCTATTTCCTCTGGAGTGAACTTTGTCACAAGCTCAAAGTATTTAATCATCTGCTCATCCCTAATAGACATAGCTTTTCCATACATCTCCTCAGGAGTTTCGTCAATTCCAATGTAGTTATTTTTAGATTTCGACATTTTTTCAACGCCGTCAAGCCCTTCTAACAGAGGCATTAAAAGCGCAACTTGTTTTTCTTTTCCAAACTTCTCTTGAAAATGTCTACCCATTAAAATATTAAAATGTTGATCTGTTCCACCTAATTCAATATCACACTCTAACATCACGGAATCATATCCTTGCATCACAGGGTAGAAAAATTCATGTAAGGAAATTGGTTTCCCTAATGCAATACGTTCTTCAAAGTCATCTCTTTCTAATAATCTTGCTACTGTTATTTTACCAGCTAAGCCGATAACCTCTTCAAAATTTAGCTTTGAGAGCCATTTTGAATTGTAGTAAAGGTCTACTTTTGACATATCCATTACTTTTCCAAATTGCTCAAAGTATGTTTTAGCATTTCTCTTTACTTCTTCATCTGTAAGCTGTTTACGCGCTACTGATTTTCCTGTTGGATCCCCAATTTTCCCCGTGAAGTCCCCAATTAACAGCTGAATCTTATGTCCATTTTCCTGAAACTGACGCATTTTATTCAATACAACCGTGTGTCCGAGATGCACATCAGGAGCAGAAGGATCCAATCCTAGTTTAATTTTTAAGGGTTCATTGTTAAGAATAGACTTAGCGAGCTTCTGTTCTAATTCTTCTGCTGGAATGATTTCTTGCACACCTTGAGTGTACAACTTCATTTGTCTCTTTACTTCTTCTTTTTGTTCTCTTGTTAATTTCTCGATGAAATTTTCCATTTTTCTTCCTCCTTAAATATAAAAAAACCACGTCTCCTAAAAAGGGACGTGGTTGTTGTTGACACGCGGTACCACCCTTATTGAAGAATACAAGTATTCTTCCACTTCATGATTAACGGTTCTTCCGTTCTTTGCTTTTTTATCAGGCAAAGAAAGCTCAAGGACTGTATTTCGCATTATCTTTATATCGACTCACACCACCCGCCGACTCTCTGAAATAGGGAGATAACCGCTACTAGAGTTCCTCTCATTGCTTTTTAAATATGAACTTTTAAAATTTGTTCGCTCGAATTACTTTTCGAAGCAGATGTGACATATAGTCTTTCTCCTCCGAGTCTAAACTTGAGACAATCTCAACTTCACCTTGATGAAAATGAGGATAAAGCTCTTCGATCACTTTTTTTCCTTCATCTGTTAAAAAAACATATGTTTTGCGCCGATCTCTAACATCACTTTTACGGTAACAAAGCTCCTTACGCTCAAGCGTCTTCGTAATATTGCTGATTGTAGCTTTTGTTACGCCAGCTGACTCGGCTAATGCTTTTGTTTCTTCTCCTTCTCTTACCCATAAATCATAAAGAAGTGAAAAAGCAGTCCATGATAATCCATATTGAGAGAGCACTTCTCTCTCCATTTTATTCCGTAGTCCTTGTGCAACTCGATAAATGTTTGTCACAACAGCAATGGCTTTCAAATCAAGTGAGCCAACTTTGGCATTTGTTAAGACATCCATGATTTCTTTCTCTTCTTGCAAAAGCTTTCCTTCCTTATCAAATGAATAAATATGACTCACCTCATCGAATTTTCAAAATCGTTAGCTATGAAACGATTTTAACAAGAAAATATTTTTCTTGCAAGCTTAAAATAAATTATATTGTTTTTTTATTGCACGTACGTTTTGAAATCCGGATGCATACTCTGTAGTAAAAATACCTAGAGGAGGCATTAGAATGGACTCTAATGATAATAAGCTTTCAAAGCTATTTGAAAGTTCTCTTCAGAACGTTGTAAAATCGTTTGACTCTCTTTTTCAAGAATCTGCAGGGCAGCTTGGCCATTTATTGAATCAACAATCCTTTTATGTGGATGTTTATGAAACAGAGGATGAAGTGATTGTGGAAGCAGAAGTTCCTGGATTCCGCAAAGAACATATTGAGATTAAACTTATTGGAGATCATTTAAAAATCTCAGCAGAGTACAACCAAACTGTTGAAGATGTAAGTGAAGAATATGTTTCAATGAGGAGCTCTTCCATAAAAAAAACAGAACGACTTGTTGCTCTCCCATGCTCTGTTCAGGAAGAAAAAGCACGAGCGCTTTATCAAGACGGCATTTTAAAAGTCATTTTGCAAAAGGGCGAGCAAAAACAGCGAAAAATTGAGATTGAATAAAAAAACGACCTTACCTAAAGGTCGTTTCCTTATCTTACTCCTATTCTTCTGCAAGACTAGATGAACCTGACGCTTGACCATATTCATCTACCTTCTTATAAAAAAAAGCGAGTGCAAACCTTTCGATATGAAAGGTTTGCGCGCGCTTTTCTTCCCTTATTTATAAAACACTTTATCAATGTTATATTTTGCTTCTAGTTCATTAATTGCATATGTTTCATAAATTTCACGGTCAACAGGACGTTCTACAAAAGATACGGAAATTTTGTAGATTTCATCTCTGTAAGGTTTTAATGGTGATACGTTATCTTCAAGATGTCTTTTCACACGCTGTCTTAGCTTGCGCGCTTTTCCGACAAAAAGCACCTCATCTTCTTTATTATAGAAGAAAATCATCCCACCTTTATCACGTGGAATTTCGTGAAGATCAATAAAGCCGTTAATTGGGCGAATTTTTGGTTCTGCGTTTTCAGGCTGTTTTCTTCTTGTAATTGTTACATCTGGTGCTGGAATACTAATTTTAATCATCATTTCACGTCCTATTCTTCAGTAAAAATAAATCGTAACACACGAAACTATAAAAAGCTATGCTTTTATTGAAGTGAGAGCTTCCTCAACAGAATAATTATTATGATCAAGCTCTGTTTCTTCTCCAAGAACAAGTTTGGCAAGTTCACTCCCAAGATAAGGTCCCGACGTTAAACCCGATGCACCAAGTCCATTTGCTACAAATACATTCTTAATAGTTGGAACAGGGCCAAAAACAGGCAAGAACCCTGGTGTGAACGGTCGAAAACCTACTCTTGTTTCCACAATTTCACTATTTGAGATGCCTGGTGCAACAGAGATAGCTTTATCTAATACTTCGTGAAGTCCACCTGCTGTTACCCGGTAATCAAAGCCTGTATCGTTCTCATGCGTTGCTCCAATAACCATTTTCCCGTCTTCAAACGTTAAAATATATTGATCATTCGGTGGAATCACAACAGGCCAGTTCCCTGTATCTTCTTCCACGTGTAAATGGACAATTTGCGCTTTTTGGAACGTTACTAAAAATTCTAGCCCTAATGGTTTTAAAAGCTCATCTGCCCATGCTCCACCTGTAATAATGACTTCTCCACCATAAATGTCTTCATTGTTTATTTTTACTCCCGTAACTTCTCCCTCTTCTTCCAAAAGAGCGGCATTTCCTTCTAAGAGTGTTGCACCATGCTTTTTTGCTCCATTAAGAAGAGCTTCTCTAAGCGCCCGTCCATTTACACGGGCTGCTCCGCTTATATGTACAGAACTATATTCGTCACTTAAAAGAGGAAATCGCTTTTTTGTTTCTTCCTTGTTTAACCTTGTAATCTCGCCGATTTCAGGTGCCTCTTCTCGACGTTTGTATGCTCTCTTTTCCATTCCATCTAATTTCTTTTCATCATAATGAAGACTAATAGCTCCAACTCTTTTATAGCCTGTTTCATACTCTCCATCTTCTTCAAGATTAGAAATTAAACGATGATAGTATTTTGCTCCACCTTTAGCAAGTGCATACCACACTTTGTTACGACGCTGTGAAAGCCACGGACAAACAATACCTGCTGCAGCATCTGTTGCTCTCCCGCGATCTTTTCGATCAACCACAACAACCTCTGCTCCTTTTTTTGCTAAATGATAGGCTGTTGAAGCACCAAGAATTCCTGCTCCAACGACAATATATTTTTTCATTTTTACACCTTTTTCTTTTTATCTTCTCCTCTCTATTCTACAAATACACTCCGTTTTTTTCAAAGGAAGGAAAGAAAAAAAAACGAACGAAAAAATCGCTCGTTTCTTTTTAAATAAATAAAACTTCATAAATATCACTAAGCTGACGCGCGCGCTCTTTGTCTTGTTCTTGATTAGAGTAATCAATCGCTTCTGTTAAAATGGCATTCAAATAGTGACTTTCTTTTGTTGTTAAATCTTCTACAAATGCTTCTTCTGTTTCGTATTCATATGTTGAGAGACGTTCATAAATGGTTCTCCCTAGCACATCTCTGTCAACATGTGCCGCTAAAATTTCACGCAAATACTTTAATGATTGTTCCATATCTTCACTCCTTGTCTTCATATAAAGAAAATAGTTGCTGTATAAAGGACAGCTGCAATGACAGCCGCAATCAAAGCAGGCTTTAATTTATAGCGTGCGTAATCAACAACAGATAAATTCAAAATTTTAGCGATTGTGTTTGTATCATCGCTAAGCGGGGATGAAAAAGCCCCAAAAGATCCGCTCGCAAATACTGCTCCTATAATTAATGGAAGTGAAACGCCAGAAACAGAGGCAATGGAAACACCTAGAGGCATAAGAATTCCCCACGTTCCCCATGCTGAACCAATAAAATAAGAAACAGCTGCTCCAAATAAAAAAAGAAGCGGAGTTACAAACATTTGTGGAATCCAACCCGAGTGAGCTGTGATGAACTGAGAAAACCCCAAGTCTTCGGCAACAGAGGAAAGCCCCCATACAACTGAAAGGAGCAGCACGACTGACATTAAATCATTTCCTCCAGTAACAAAACTTGTAATAAGATCATTAATCTTAAAACGTTGAAAAAGAAAGAAAAAGGCTGAAAGCAAAATAGTTATAAGAAGAGATACAACCATTGCTTGAAGAACATCTGCTTTAATAAATGCTCCAAAAAAGCTATTAGCTTTCGTGTGACCACTCCACCATGTTAAAAAAAGCGTTAATAAAATAACAAGAATAAGAGGAACAAGAAGATTCCACGGTTTGGACGGTAAATCTTTTGAAACAGCAGGATGACACGTATGCCAGTCTTCTTCTTCTTCTGCTTCTGTTTCAACTTGTGTTGGAGCATTTGATTTTGAGTGGTGAAAAAAGCTTAAATAAATGCCAACCAAAATAATAACGAAAGCAAAAAAATTGTATGGAATGCTTTTAATAAACATCGTATACGGATCTTCCGTAATCTTTTGGTTTTGCAGTGAAATTTGGATGATTGAAACCATATACCCTACAAAAGCGGTTGCAACAGGAATCAATACAATAATGGGCGTTGCAGTTGTTTCAATAACAAATCCTAATTCTTTTGTCGTCATTTTCACCTTTTTTAAAAGGGCACGCATAATAGGCGCTATTGTGACAAATCGAAACGTTGGTGCACTAAATGTTCCAATTGTTGAAACATATGTGAGCAGCAGCGCTTTCTTTTTTGTATCAATCTTTTCAGCTGCTTTTTCTACAAACCCTTTAATTCCCCCTGATGTTTTAATCATGCCAATTAAACCAGAAAACGAATAAAGGAATACGATAATTTCAATATTATTTTTATCAATTAGTGCCTGTACAATATAATGAAGCATCGTCTCCATCCCTCCAATAAGTGAAGGGGTATGAAGATAGGAGCCAATTAATAAACCAACCAAAAGCCCTGGTAACACTTGTTTCGTCCACACAGCAATCGGAATGACAACTAAAAATGGGAGAATCGAAATCCAGCTACCTTCCATGTTTATCACCTATCTTAGAAAATGTCTCTTTTATCCCCATTGCAACAGCTCCTTTTGTCGATTACAATTTAGAAAAACGAATAAGGAGGGATTTTTATGAATAAAAAGCTCGCTTATCTTTATATTGTAGGGGGAGCTTCTCTTTGGGGAATTATTGGCGTCTTTGTTACAAAACTTTATGAACTTGGTTTTACTCCAGCTGAAGTTGTTGCTATTCGCACATTAATGGCGGCTATTTTTCTTCTTTGTTATACCTTTATACATAATAAGAAGATGTTAAAAATTCATATACGCGACAGCCGTTATTTTGTTGGAACAGGTATTGTTAGTATTGTCTTCTTTAATCTTTGTATGTTCACAGCTATTAAAGAAACGTCCGTTTCTATTTCAGCGATTCTTCTTTACACAGCTCCTGCCTTTGTGATGATTTTATCTTACCTTTTATTCAAGGAAGCGTTTACCCTTCAAAAAGTAATCGCACTCCTTATGACATTTTGCGGCTGCGCTTTTGTTGTAGGAATTTTTTCAAATGATACAACCATTTCACTTTATGGTTTACTTGCTGGGCTTGGCTCTGGTTTCTTTTATTCTCTTTACAGCATTTTTGGCAAATTTGCATTAAAAAAGTACGAATCAATCACTGTGACTGTTTATACCTTTGTATTTGCTGCAATCGCTATCATGCCGTTTAGCGGCCTGCTGTCTTCACCACAGCGCTTACTTCACATAGACGTTTTACTTTATGGAATAGGACTTGGTTTCTTCTCCACAATGCTTGCTTTTTTACTCTATACAAAGGGACTAAGCTACGTGGAATCAAGCAGAGCCTCAATTGTAGCTACGCTTGAACCTGTTGTAGCTGCTCTGGCAAGCTTTCTATTTTTTCATGAACGCCTTGATGTTTTTCAATATTTCGGCATTATTCTCGTTATTTCTTCCATTGTTATTGTTGGAACATCTTCCTCAACAAAACCGCTATTTAAAGCAAGAAGCCAAAACCTATAAGATTTTGGCTTTTTAGCCTTTAGTCTTCTGTATATGGATCTTTTTCGTATGGCTCTAAATCGCCAAACTCCGTCATAATACCTTCTTCATCCAACACGTTTTCATATTCCTCATGCTCTTTGTTTGGGAAGATCGTAATATTTTTCCCGTCGATATCAACCCCAACAAAGTTTTCGTAGTCTTCTACATATCCATAGTTCTCATCTGACTCAATATATGTGTTTTGATAATCTTCAGGAGGATCATAAAAATCTGCTGGAGATTCTGATGTACCATATGATGAAGCGTCTTGCCAAGAATCTTCCGCATCATATGCCACATTCTCAAATTTATCGTCTAAATCATACTGTCCAAACGGAGGCATTAATACATCCTCTTCAATCGGACGTCCATGTGACACAAACTGGTCAGGGGCATGCTCTACACAATATCTTGCTGTTGGTAACGCTTCTAATCGTTCAACTGGAATTTGCTCTTGGCATACTTCACAAATTCCATATGTTCCTTTTGAAATCGCTTCAAGCGCTCTTTCTACTCCTTCATACTCAGCTCTAAAGTTTTCATTTAGGGCAACGTCTTTCTCACGTTCGTACTCTTCTGTAGCAAGGTCACCTGGATGATTATCGTAAAGGGAAAGCTCTGCTGTTGAGTCTCTTAAGCTTCTCTGTAAATTAAAGTGATCATTGTCTTCAAAATGAACGGATAATTCTTTTTTGCGCTCTAAAAGCTGGTTTTTAAACTCTGAAAGCTGGCGCGATGTTAGCATTTTGACATCCTCCCTTTGTTGTTTTTCGCTCTTTATAAAATGAGGTTCTCATTTAGCGTTCCCTAAAAGAAGGAGGAAGATTACGTAGAAATAATTGGCGCTTTCTACTATACAGGTTGTGCTCATTGTGATAATCTGACGAAGGAATATGAAACACGTACAGAAAGAAGGATAAAAAATGGAGCACAGTACAAAAACACTTAGAAATTCAAATAGCACAGCAGCTGAGACAAAAGTGTTTCTTTTAATTGGCATTATCTTTATTGGTGCAAATTTACGTGCACCTCTCACATCTGTTGGTCCTTTGCTTTCTTCGATCAGAGAGCAGCTACATCTCTCAAGCACTGCAGGAGGAATGTTGACAACTGTTCCATTACTTGCTTTTGCGGCTCTTTCACCGTTTGCAGCAAAAGTGGCAAATAAAGTTGGGATGGGAGCTACTCTTTTTCTTTCCCTACTTCTTTTAACAATGGGAATCTTTATTCGTTCAACAAGTGGGGTAGGCCTTTTATTTATCGGCACTCTTTTCATTGGACTCGCTATTGCAGTGTGTAACGTTCTTTTGCCAAGTTTAATTAAACAAGACTTTGCTCATAATGTTGGTTTAATGACTGGAGTCTATGCGGTTTCAATGAACTTATGCGGAGCAATTGGTTCTGGAATAAGTCATCCTATCTCAGTGGCCACAAGCTTAGGATGGAAAGGAGCGCTTGGATGCTGGGGAATTTTATCGTTTATCGCGCTTTTGTTATGGCTGCCGCAACTTAAAAAACCAGGTTACCAAAGACAAGCCAAAACGCTTAAAAAGACGCCGTCACTCTCCCTTTGGAAATCAAAACTCGCTTGGCAAATCTCGCTTTACATGGGACTTCAATCTGTTTTATTTTATACGATCATTGCTTGGATGCCTGATATTTTGAAAGAACAAGGACTAACATCAGATGATGCGGGATGGACTCTTTCTTTTATGCAGCTCGCTATCATTCCTTTTACATTCCTTATTCCAATTATTGCAGGCAAGCTTAACAACCAGCGCGGCCTTGTCACCATTTCTGGAGTTCTTTTATGTATTGGAATCATTGGAATTTTATATGGACCTCTTTCTTTTATAAAACTTTTTATTATCTCATCAGGAATTGGAATAGGATCTGCTTTTAGTCTTGCGATGATGTTTTTTACTCTTCGCACAAGCAATGCCAAGGAGGCAGCTGAACTTTCCGGTATGGCTCAGTCGTTAGGCTATTTGTTAGCCGCACTTGGACCATTTTTGTTTGGGTTACTTCACGATGTAACACATGGATGGACAATTCCCCTTTTCCTTTTGCTATTCTTTTCGCTTCTTCTTTTTTTATGCGGAATGGGTGCAGGAAAAAATCGTGTTATCGAAAACAGCTGAAGGTCCTCCTTCAGCTGTTTTTTAAGTTTACAGCCTTTTTGGTTTTTTGGAGCCCAGCATAGGTCATATATGAGAATACAAAAATAAAGAGCGTATAAACAATATTCAATAACAAATGGCCTTCAAGACTTTCAATGCCAATCATCTTTAAGAGGAAATCTAAAATACGAATAAAAAAGACGTGAATAACGTAAATTCCTAAAGCATTTGCTCCTACTTTAGCAAGCAAGCTTCCTTTCCCATACTGGGGATATGAAAGAGCAAAAGAAAAAAGACAGAAAGTCAGAAAGAAAGTAGATAAGAAGTACTCTCCAAAAGGAGCGTGTAACACATAGCGAAGCACATATGCTTCTGTTGCTTGAAGCAGGATAAATAGAAAAAAGAACGTTCTATAAATGGAAGAGGAAATAGGTCTTGGCGCTGAAAGGCCTGGGTGAAGAGCAAAAAAACAGCCAAGGGTTGTATAAAACAAGCCAAAAAAAAGCGCGTCTCTTGTACTCACGGACACCTTATAAAAAAGCGCATAAGACTGACCGAAAAGTCCTGCTATATATAAAAAAAAGCTGATCGGTAAAAGCATATACAGTTTTTTTACTTTTACGAACATATAAACAATAAGAGTACTCCAAATAAGAGCAGTTAAAAACCAAAGCTGATAAGCACTTGTTCCTTCTCCATAGTAAAAAACATTTTTCAATGTCAGCTTTTCAAAATAAGAGGAAATTTCTTTGGTTACATTCTCTCCTTTTTCATATATGATAAAAAGATCGTAAAGAGCATAAAAAATGAACCAGCAAACGTAGATTTTTATAAGCTTAAAAATATACTTAAATGTGTATGTCCACGAATATTTTGTGGTCAGCATTTTTAAGCCAAACAGATATCCTGAAGCTGTAAAGAAAAAAGGAACAGCAAAACGAGCAAAGTTATCGAGAATAAATAGAACAACTTCGCCATCAATCGGAAATGTATGAATGATAACAACCGCTAATATAGCAAAAAACTTTATATAATCAATTGCTTCATTTCGCTCCATAACGCACCCCTTCTTTTTTCTTAGTATGAGCGAAACGAAACCATTCAAATCGTTTTTATCTTTACTATCTTTATAACGAGAAAAAAGAGCCCAAAATGAAGGCTCCTCTTATCTAACAATCCACTTTTTCCTTTTCTTTATTTACTTTTTCACCAACAAACTCCCCGTTTGGCTGAACGATCGTAATACGTTGAACTTCTTTTTGTTCATTTTCCGCAAACTGCACGCTAAATCCATCTAGTCCTTTAAAATAAAAAGCACCTTTTTTATATGGAACAAGCTCATAATCAGGTTGACCTTGTAGCGACAGAATTAACACACTCTCTTTCTTTAGAGAAACGGTTGCTAAAATCCCTTCTTGAAGCTTGTATTGACCAATATATCGTATAAGCTCTTCTTTATCTTGAAGACGTTCATCAGGAACTTTTTCAAATACAATATCTTTTGTTCCAGGTTCAAGTGCGAACGGACCTGAAAGCGACGCAATCTCTCCATATACATTTCCTTGAAAAGAGAGGAGAAGCGTATGATTGAATGCCTCAATTTTCATTTGAAAAACATCATAATGATAATGAGTTAACTCTGAGTGAAAAGAGTTTAATGCTGCTTCTAGTTTGCCATCCTGATAGGTGATTTTTATATTCCCATATCCTTTATGATGATACGTACCTTCATAATCTCTTAACAGATGTGATGGCTGAGTATTTGGTACTTTTCCCTTCTCCTCCTTTTCTCCAATGCCTGTCATTGTTGCTTTCAAATCTTTAAGCTTTTCTTGCAGTTCTTGACTCCACTTCTTTTCCTCTAGGTGAAGAAGACGATCATAAATATTGTAGACAATTGTATCAGGGAAAAATGTTGCATCTTTATTTGTTAATACAACTACTCCAATGTTTTCATACGGAAGAAATGACACAAGAGCTGTAAAACCGTCAATATTTCCGCCGTGATGAATATGATGATGCCCTCTGTACGGAGAAATAAACCACCCTCCTCCATAAGTAGAAATTGGCACTTCTTTTGTTGGGAACATGAGCTCACAAGACATATGAGGTGTATGAAGAGTTTTGATCTCTTGCTCTGAAATGATTCGTTTTCCCTCAAACTCTCCTTTTTGAAGATGAAGCTTCAACCAGTTCACCATTTCCTTTATATTTGAGTTAATAGATCCTGCTGGACCAATTTCATCGATGTTTCGGAAAGGGACTTTTGTTACTTTTCCGTCGATTTCTTTATATGGAAGAGAATAATCTTTGCTTTTTTTCATATCTTCAATTGAAAAATTACTTTTCTTCATATGCAGAGGAGTAAAAAGGCGTTTTTTGATTAACGCTTCATAAGAAGAAAGAGCAACTTCTCCTGCTAAGTAACCCGCTGTTAAATACATTAAGTTTTGATACTGCCATTCTGATCTAAAATCTACGTTTCCGTCTAAATACTGAATACGTTGAATCAGTTCTTCTCGTGATAAATCTGCCCCGTACCATACTAGTTCATGACGAGGTAAACCTGAGCGATGAACTAGTAAATCAAGCGGCGTTATACGTTCTGATGCTACAGGGTCTTTTAATTTAAAGGAAGGTAAATACGTACGAACAGGCTCGTCCCATGCAAGCTTTCCTTCATCAACAAGAAGTGCAAGGGCTGAGGCTGTGAATGCTTTTGTAGATGAACCGATCGCAAATAAGGTTTCTTCTGTGACAGGAAGGTTTTTCTCGATATCGCGCAACCCAAGTCCTTCTAAAAATATGACTTCTCCGTCTTTGACAATTGCAACAGCAGCTCCTGGTACTTCCCACGCTTTCATTTCTTCTTCTAGAAAGGCTCTAAAACCGCTAAGCTCGTTCATTTTTTCTCCTCCTTTTTTTTCTATAATATATACGAAAAAACAAGAAAAAAGTTCCATAAAAAAAACGCATACAACTAAAGTTATATGCGTTCTCTACCTTCATTTAGAAGTTAAATTCATTTGGATTTGGACCAACACGACGATTTTCATTTAAGGAGCTAATTTGTTTCATCTCCTCTTTTGTTAATTGAAAATCAAAAATGTTGGCATTTTCAATAATGCGATGTTCTTTTGTTGATTTCGGAATTGTAATCACTCCATTTTGAACATCCCAGCGAAGAATAATTTGAGCAACAGATTTTCCGTGATGTTTGGCAATGCGAGTCAACTCTTCATTTTGTAAAAGCTCTCCTTGCATAAGTGGTGACCATGCTTCAAAACGAATCTCGTTCTCCTCACAAAAAGCCTTTACTTCACTTTGAGTCAAGCGAGGATGGTACTCGACTTGGTTGATCATTGGTTTCATTTCAGCTTGTTGCAATAATGCCTCTAAATGATGAACTTCAAAATTGCTTACGCCAATTGCTTTCACTTTTCCTTCTTTATAAAGAGTTTCAAGTGCTCTCCAAGACTCCTTATACTGATCTTTTCCTGGCCAGTGAATAAGATAAAGGTCAAGATAATCGAGACCAAGTTTTTTCAAACTTTCTTCATAAGCAGATATTGTTTCTTCATAACTTAAACCATCATTCCATACTTTTGATGTGATAAATAGGTCTTCACGACGTAAATTATTTTCTTCTAAAGCTTCTTTAACGCCAACTCCAACTCCCTCTTCATTGCCGTAAATAGCAGCTGTATCAATGCTTCTATACCCGTGCTTAATTGCATTTTTCACAGCTTCTACAAGCTCTTTTCCCTCTTCTACTTTGAACACGCCTAGTCCAAATCCAGGCATTTTGACTCCATTGTATAGTGTTACCGTATCCTGTAAGTTTTTCATTATTAAAATCCTCCTAAAAAAGTTTTCTTATCCTTGCTAAGCAATGTTTCTTCCTGTTTTTTGATCTTTTCTTTCTAAAGAACGACTCCACCCTGTTAGAAGAACAGCGCCAGCTACCATCAAGGCTCCAACCCATGTTGTATGAACAAGGCCAAGTGAGTTTGTGACGACTCCTCCAAAATAAGAGCCAATCGCAATTCCTGCATTGAACGCTGCAATGTTAATCGCAGACGCCACATTCACAGCACTTGGTACAAATCTCTCTGCAAGCATTACAACATATACTTGCAGACCGGGAACGTTCATGAATGCGAAAAGCCCCATCATCAAGATGGTCGCTAACCCTATCCCTTTGAAAGGCGCAGTGAAAAACAATGCTAACAGAATAAGTGCTTGAAAAATAAACATGTAAAACAGCGCTCTTACCGGGTTTTGGTTAGAAAGTTTCCCACCAACCATGTTTCCAATCGCAATTGCTACTCCATAAAGAAGAAGAAGCACAGCAACAGTACTTCCTTTAAAACCTGTTACATCTTGTAAAAGTGGTGAAAGGTACGTAAAGACAACAAATGTTCCCCCATATCCAAGAGCTGTGATAACAAAGACAAGCAATAAACGACCGTTTGTTACTAATTTCACTCCATCTTTAATTGTTGTTTTTTGTCCTTTTGACAAGTTTCCTGGCACTAGTATACTATTTGCTAGAAAAGCAACCATTCCAATGACAACAATTGTTACAAAAGCAAGACGCCATCCAAACTGCTGACCAATAAAAGTTCCAAACGGCACTCCTGTAACAGTCGCAACCGTTAACCCTGTAAACATTATAGAAATTGCGCTTGCCCGGCGGTCTTTTGAAACAAGATCAGCGGCAATTGTTGAACCAATTGACATAAAAACACCGTGAGAAAAAGCAGCGATAACTCTTCCAATAAGAAGCATGTTAACGTGAATAGCCCCTGCTGAGATTATGTTTCCGATAATAAAGACAATCATAATCCACAGTAAAAGTGACTTTCTTGACATATTAGAAGTGACGCTCGTTAAAATTGGTGCTCCAAATGTTACTCCTAGTGCATATAAAGAAACGGTTAGACCTGCTGTTGTAACCGAAATATTCAGATCTTCGGAAATAAGCGGCAAAAGTCCTACACTAATAAATTCTGTCGTTCCTATAGCAAAAGCACTCACTGCTAAAGCAAGCAGTGCAAACGTACTTTGTTTTTTACTTAAAGACATGAAAAACTTCCTCCTTTATCTATTGATTTTTGGTTTGTTTGTTTTTTATCAAAAAACAAGGTACAGTAAAAAAAAATCTAATAAACCGCCGGTAAATGTTATTATGGGAGATAAGAATAGAAAAAGGAAGAACGCACTTTAAAGTGCTGTAGGTACTTTTTAGTGCCTATAGAAAAGGAGAAGAAAATGGAAAAAAAGCTTGAAACAAAAAAGAAATACAACATTTCAGTAGAAGCAACGCTTGAAGTTATCGGAGGAAAATGGAAGTGTGTTATTCTTTGTCATTTAACGCACGGTAAAAAAAGAACAAGTGAGTTAAAGCGCCTTATGCCAAACATTACGCAAAAAATGCTCACTCAACAGCTTCGAGAACTTGAAGAAGATGGCATTGTAAATCGCATCGTGTATCAGCAAGTGCCCCCTAAAGTGGAATATGAACTAAGCGAGTATGGAAAAAGCTTAGAAAGCATTCTAGATGCACTATGCAACTGGGGAGCTTCTCATATTACAAAGATTTATGGAGACAAGTTTTCTGTCTTGGAAGAGAGTGTATTAAACGATAAATTAAAATAAAAGATCCCGCTAACGCGGGATCTTTTATTTTACAGAAAAAGCTCTGCCAAACGCTTAAATGATTTTTTCTTTTCTTCAAAATCATATATATTCGTAAGAGCCATCACTTCATCTGCACCATATCGATTCATAAGATTAAAAAGCTCTTTCGTTACTGTTTCACGTGAACCAATGATCATTCGCTTTCGATTTTGACGTATTTTCTCTTGATCTCGTTCTGTGTAATGATAAGCTTTTGCTTCTTCTATGCTCGGAACACGACTGTCTAACCCTTTCTCAACCTGAAGGAGCCATAAGTCTTGACTTGAAGCAAGCAACTCTGCTTCCTCATCACTTTCCCCACAAATAATAAAAACCGCTACAATTGAAGCAGGATTTTTCAAGTACATGGAAGGTTTAAACAATGTTTTATACGTCTTTAACGCTTCTACTCCTCTGTTCGGAGAAATAAAATGGCCGAAAACATAGCCTACTCCATAACTTGCAGCTAGGGAAGCACTATTCTCCCCAAGCCCTAGCGTCCAAAGTGTAGGAGGCTTGTCTGTTAGAGGGGCGGCTTTAATGCCGTTATATAAGTGACTTCCTGGAAGCGTTCGATGAAGATGATGAATAACATCTTGAAGCTTTCTTGGATAAGCTTTCAACCCATTTTCCTCCGTATCTCCGAGCGCTCTTCTAATTTTCTCTGGCCCACCTGGAGACCTCCCAATGCCAAGATCAATTCGTCCTGGATAAAGAGCTTCCAGCTGCTGAAATACTTCGGCAATTTTAAATGGACTATATTGTGGTAAAAGCACTCCTCCAGAACCAACACGAATAGATGAGGTTTTAGCTGCAATATGACTCATTAATATTTCAGGAGCTGTGCTTGCAAGCCCTCTTGTTCCATGATGTTCTGCAAACCAATATCTGCTATATCCTAATGACTCCGCGTATAAAGCAAGCTGTGCTGATTTCTCAAGTGTTTGGTGAGCGTCTTGTCCTTTTGAAATCGGTGCTTGATCGAGTATGCTTAGTTTCATTTCAGTTTCATTCCTTCCTAACGTTATGGGCATGTTACCCGAGTATAAAACTTTATTCTTCCGTTCACACTAAAAATAAAAAGGAGGTTCGGATATGAATCATCTAAAAGCGCTGCTTGTAAAATTTATTTGTTCTATCGTTGCTTTTGCAATTGCACTTGATTTATTTTTTGATGCCACAATTGTTGATATTCTCTCATTTAGTTTATTCGTAACAGTTGCTTCATACTTAATTGGCGATCAAATCATCCTGCGCCGTCTTGGCAACCGGGAAGCTATTATTGTCGAATTTTTGCTAACGTATATGAGCGTGTGGATTTTTGGAAGTATTCTCTTTGACAGCTACCCGCAAGTAGCTTGGGGAAGTATCTTATCTGCGCTAATTATTACAGGAGCTGAAGTACTTGTTCATCGCTATTTCCTTAATTATGTACCGAAAGAAAGAAAAGTGAAAGATATGCGTTTCAAACGCCGTCCTGCTTATAGTACTGAAATGGCAAAAGAAACTGATATCCATAATAAAAACGAACCAGAATAAAAAGCGAAAGCCTGTAGGCTTTCGCTTTTTATAAGGATTCCATTTCAACGCTTACAATATGCTCAATATGTTTCAGCTCATAATACACTTCTGTTGTGTAAACATTTTCATCTACTAAAAGACTTAGCTCAAGCTGAAGAAGATCACTATTTTTTAAATCTTTAATTCGGACTTTTTGTGCCTTCATTTTACGCTGTTTTAGTTCTTTCAAGATATCCGTCATTTTTTCATCGTTATCTACTACAATCTTTACTTTTAGCTCTTTTTCACGAAGCTTTTTCGGACCGATTCCTTTAATTAAAACAGGTAAAATTTCAACGCTTATAATAAGCAATCCTGTTGCCAGAATGGCTTCGAACCAAAAACCCGCTCCACAAGCAATTCCGACTCCTCCTGCTGCCCATACCATTGCTGCTGTTGTTAATCCAGAAATAATATCGTTATTTCGGCGTAAAATTACACCTGCGCCTAAAAATCCGATTCCAGATACAATTTGAGCAGCCAATCGCAGAGGATCCATCGGTCGCTCATACTCTTCTGCGAACTGATAGGCAGCCTCAATGGACACACTTGTTAATAAACAGCTTGTAATCCCAATTACAACGCATGTTTTGAGTCCTAACGGTTTTTTCTTTAGCTGACGTTCAAGGCCAATAATGATAGATAAAATAGCAGAAACCCCAATGTTAAAAATAAACTCATGGTTATACAGGTTCATCCTTTTGCTCCTCCAAAGAACTTTTCTCTCTTATTGCATTATCCGTTCTATTAAAAGTTTGCCCTTTTATCATTAATTTATCAAGTATAATTTACATATAGAATGTACTTAACAATGAATAGGATAAAAAAACATCCTATGCAATGGATGCTTTTTCTGTTTCTTTTAGCTTATTCTCCAACGTGTTCATCTCAATCTCTGCTTGCTTTCTTTTAGCAAAGGAAAGCTTCAATGCTTCTTCATCAAAGCGTGCTTTTTTAAGTAACATTTCTACAGATTCTATAAACATTGGGACAGTTTTCAGAGCGCTTTGATGATTATTGTTATACTGTTCTGGTACAGCTAACTTCTTCATGTCTTCTAAGCAAGAGGTATATTGTTTTAAAAGCTCCCTATATCCTATATTCACTTCTTTTATCGTTTTTCTTTGTTCCATTAAATCTTGGTTTAAAGAAATATATGCGTTTGAAATATTCGTTAAACTTCTTTGAAGCTCCTCTCTTGCTTCAATATAGTTTTCTTTATTCACGATTATTTCTCCCCCTATCGTTATGGCTTTTCTTCTCTTTACCCTATTTAATTTAATAGAAACACAAAAAATCCATGAAGAGACTACTTCTTCACGGATTTCTGTACAAAACAAAAAGAGGCCGTATAAACGGCCTCTCTGACGTATTGCGGCGAAAAACCATATGACCACATTCATATGTTGAGCAAAAGCTCATTTTTCGTCTTATGCAATTAGCTCATCGCTTTATTAATATAACATCATTCATAAAAAATAACAATCTTTTTTTTATTTTCTATTAGAGAGATTTATAGTACGATATGAACATAGAAAAGAAAAGGAGCGAAAATAATGGCCTATAAAATGATTGTGCTAGATTTAGATGATACCCTTTTGCGTGACGATCATACCATCTCACCATTAACAAAAAAAGCACTAATGGATGCACAAAAGAGCGGTGTAAAAGTCGTCTTAGCTTCTGGACGTCCTACATATGCAATGCTTGATATTGCGAAGGAACTTCATTTAGATGAGTATGGAAGTTTTATCTTATCTTTCAATGGAGCTAAGATTATTAATTATAAAACTAAGGAAGAACTTTTCAGTAGTACCCTTTCTCCTGAAACAGTGCACCATTTATACGACTTAAGTAGCAAAGAAGACGTGGACATTCATACGTATGTAGGCGATACCATTGTAACGCAAAAAAACAATGAATTTACAGAGATTGAGGGACAAATTACAGGATTGCCAATTAATGAAGTTTCTAACTTTAAAGAAGCCATCACAACTCCTGTTGTAAAAGTTCTTATGGTGGGTAATCCCGAAAAGCTAGCCCTTGTAGAAAAGAAACTCCAAAGAGAACTGAACGGCATTCTTAGCGTTATGAGATCGAAGCCTTATTTCTTAGAATTTACAGAGGCTGGGGTAACAAAAGGAACGAGCTTGAGCCAACTTATTAAAAAGCTTGGTATTGAACGTGAAGAAGTTATTGCGTTTGGTGATAGCTATAACGACCTTGCTATGCTTGAATTCGCAGGGCTTGGAGTTGCTATGGGTAATGCCCCTGATGACATTAAAGAAAAAGCAGACTATGTAACAGATACAAACATGAATGACGGTATTCCAAAAGCTCTTGAAAAATTTGTTTTAACACCAGCACACTAAAAAAAGCGCAGGAGAGATTTCCTGCGCTTTTTTATAACCTTACACGGCGAATCATTTGATTGAAAATCTCGGATAGTACAAGCCCCATTGCAATAGCTCCTGAAATCATAAGCGCTTTTGCTCCGAACTGAGCTGCTAACGCATAGTTATTTTCAACAATATTTCGCATTGAATTGTAAGCAAGCGTACCTGGTACAAGAGGAATGATTCCAGCTACGTTAAAAATAATAATCGGTGTCTTATAAAGCTTGGCAAATACTTGGCTGACAATTGCAATAGCAAATGCAGCCACAAGTGTGGCCACTATTGAATCTGTATCAGCATCCGCTACAAGTAGGCTATAAATGCACCAGCCAAACATGCCAACAAAGCCCGATTTAATGATTGAGTGTCTCGGTGCGTTAAAAATAATGCCAAAGGCAGCGGAAGCAACGAAACTTGTTAAAATCTGATCAATCATCATATTACATATTCCTTTCCTCTGTAAGTTATAAAACTGTAAAAATAACCGCGGCAACGCCTGCTCCAATAGCAAAAGCGGTTAAAAAGGCGTCTGCTCCCTTTGCAAGCCCTGAAATGAGGTGCCCTGACATAAGATCTCTTACTGCATTTGTAATTAAAAGTCCCGGTACAAGCGGCATAAGTGAGCCAATAATAATTTTATCAATTTCGTTTCCAAGCCCTTTTGTAACGAAAGCATAAGCAATAAGAGCAATAATAAGAGAGGCTAGAAACTCAGCTAAAAATTTAACGCGGACAATACGATGAAAATAAATAAAGCAAGAAAATCCAATACCACTTGTAATAAGAGCAGGAAAAAAATCGCTCCATCCGCCTTGTGATAAAAATAAGAAACAGCCACTTGCAATAGAAGCTGCAAGAACCTGGATGCGAACAGGATATGTCATGCTGTCTGTTTCAACTTCTTTTAATCGTTTGAACGCTTCTTCAACAGGCACTGTCCCTGTACTAATTTCACGGGAAATGCTGTTCACAACACTCACCTTATGCAGGTCTGTTGTTCTGTCTGAGATGCGAATTAACTTTGTTGGTTCTCCTTGGCCTTCAACAGAGAAAATAATACCTGTTGGGGTAACATAGCTATGTGTACGACCTATTCCATATGAAGCGGCAATTCTCATCATCGTATCTTCGACTCGGTTTGTCTCTGCTCCACTTTCAAGCATCAATTTTCCGGCAAGTAAGCAGAGTTCAATGACATTATACGTTTTTGGGGTTTCATTTTCCATTTTATCTCTCTCCACAATGATTAGTATGCTTTTAGTAAAGAATAAGCGCTACAATATTTTAGCATTCTTACAGTGTAAAACAAAAAGGCTCAACTTAGCAATCTATTTTACCGTCTTTATGTGAAAAGAATTTCATATTATAAATAAATTGAATCTTTTTATCATCGTTAGCTTTCCTAGCAAAACTTATTCCCATTAATTTCAAGCCCCTGCATTTTCTTACCCTATTTGTTATGATGTAAAACAATACAAAAAAGAAGAAGCAGAGTTGCTTCTTCTTTTAACGTTCATCTATTAAGCTATACGGCAGAGAGGTTTTTCAACTCTTCCGTTAACCGTAAAAATTCTTCTTTATTCTGATTCTCTAGTGACTGGTCGATTTCCTTTTGGATTTGTTGCTCTCGAAACGCATTTAAAGCTTGATCCAATACCATTTCAGCAATAAGCGAGTCCGTAACATTTACTTTAGGGGATTGAGAAGGATTAACTGCATTGTCTTTCATAAGAAATCAACTCCTTGTCCTTTTTTACATTATAACAGAAATTTCAGATAATTCAACTTATTTTAATAATTATTTTTAAGCTTCAAAAATGTTCTTTATTTTTTGAGGATGTTGGTGTTTCTTTACTCCTTCTCTTCCCTTTTTTCTTACTTGTTAAACAAAAAAATGTAAACGTTAAACAAAAATTAAAAAACTCCTTCACTATTAGTAAAGTTTATCGTTGCAAATTTAAAAGAACACCTGTAGGCAGGTGTTCTTTTAAATTATGTAAACCGCTTAAGCTGATCTAGACGGTTTTCCTTTGTCATAATCTCAATTTGTTTTTCTCCTAACAAATCAAAATGAGGGTACCCTGAACGGTTATCAATAGCTTTTTTAGGAAGATTATATTTCTCTCCCCAAGAGATTAAACGTTCTATATTGCTGCAGCCTACTTTTGTGACCGTTTTAGCGTTTGGAAAGCGATCATCAAGCCAATAGTGGGTCAAAAATGCAATTTCGCCCTCCTCAACGGCTCTCTTCCAATTTTCTAACTCTTTTCGTTTAATACCGAAAGCCATACTTTCACCTGTTTTCTATCTAAGTTTACCTTTTGTTTGCAAGCGCTATTTTATCATGTCTAGTATAAGATTACCAACGATTAGTTCGATATAAACGGCGTACCTCTTATATATTTTTTACTATCTATTTGAGAAATCAAAAAACTCGCTATATCTTCGTTTGTAATTACTTTTCCTGGCATATTTTTTGTCGCTACTTTAATATCTCCTTTTCCTTTCTTGTCTACAACAAAAGGAAGACGAATAAGCGTCCAATCTAGCGAGCTTGCTTTTAAAAGTTCGTATTCCTGTTCTTTTTCCTTCATCATCGGCGAAAAAAAGAGTTGAAACAAATTTGCGCCTACTTGATTTAGAAATGTTTTTTCGTCCCCATTCAGCGTTAAAGACGCTCCTGTTGCCACAATATAACGTTTTATTCCTAGCTCTTTCATTCCCTGTATAATATGTGAAGTTACCGTCCTATAAAAAGGCTTTTCACTTTTAGGATGTCCAACAGTATTAATAACAGCATCACACCCTTTTATCAGCTCTTTTATATCATCTTTATTCCTAGCATCTCCCCTAATGAAGCAAACTTTATCCCCACTTCCACTTTCTTCTCGATATCGTGTTAGCATCTTGACGCTATAGCCTTTTTCTAATGCTTTTTTACTTATTTTTTTCCCTACTGTACCTCTTCCGCCAATAATAGCAATCTTTTTATTCATTTTTCTTACTTTTCTTTTAGAACATAATTTTATTAAAATATATATTATGGATTAAACAGATAAACTTTGATCTTTTTTAATCTTTCTATTTGAAGCATAGCTTTGGGCCATCATACCGCCGACAACAAACAAAATCCCAATCCATGAAATCGCTGTTGGTAACGGAGCCGAAAGCAATAAAACTTCTCCCAAAAGAGCAAAAAGAACTTCAAATGACTGCGTTGCTTCCACTGCTCCAAGCTTTTGCATATCATGTTTCACAAGATCTGTTGCCGCAAAGAAGAGCGCTGTAGCACAAACTCCCGAAAGTAACGCAACAATAAGTGACTGAACCGTTTGATTTACACTTGGCACTCCTTCTTCAAAGAGTCCATAGATTGTTAAAATGCCCCAAAATGGCATGCTTGCAAGCGTCATTCCTAACAAGCGCTCGTATGGATCTACCTTTCCCTCGCAAACTTCCATCATCTTACGATTGCCAAGAGGATAGGCAAAAGAAGCGATTAGAATAGGAAGAACACACAGAATCATACTTCGTAAAGAAATTTCGGTTGCATGATCTATTTGCATAAATATAACACCTAGTAAAATAAAAGAAGAAAATAAAAGACTTCTATATGGAATACGCCCTCTTACTAAAACATACTCTGAGCCCCTTTTAATTCTTGCGTAAAAGAGCGGAGCTAATAATGATCCAGATAAAATGGTAATTTGCCATGTTCCTGCAATAAGCCACCCAGGACCATAAGCAGCCGCAAAGCAAAGCGGTGCATAAAATAAGCCAAAGCCAACAGTGCTCCATAAAAGCCAGCTCCAAGGCTTTTGTTTTATTTGTTTTATTAAATGAAATACTTTTCGCTTACGATAGACAATGAACAACAGAAAGGGAATCATAAAAACAAAGCGAAGTACAGCACTCCAAATCCAGCTTCCTCCTTCTACTTCCATAAAGCGATTTAACACAAATGTGGAAGCAAAAAAGAGAGAAGCTAAAATCCCTAAGAAAATAGGACGCATTTTATCTCCTCCTAGCTCTATTACCGAGCGAGTTTATCCCCTAGAGTAAGCCAGTTTTTTTCAACAAGCTTCTCTACTTTCTCTTTCTCTCCTTTTTGAACAGCTTCAATAATTTCCTGGTGATCTCTGTATGAACTTTCTCCTTCTACAGAGCTAAATTTAGAAAGCTCAAGCCGATATACATTTCCAATAAGGCGTGCGAGCATTTTTTCAATTTCTGGATTTTTAGAAGCTCTCACAAATACGTTATGAAAACGATAATCTTCTTCAATCGCACCTCGAGCATCTCTCTCTCTCATTCGGTATTTAAAGTTTTTATTTGCGTCTGAGAGCTCTTTTATTTCCTCCTCTCCTATGAATGGAAATGCTAACCTTGCTGCAAGAGCTTGTAAAGCTGCCACAACAACAAAGGTATGTTTCGCCTCCTCGCTATATAAAGGAGCAACTTTTGTTGAAGATCCTGGGGAAGATTCAACAAGACCTTCATCTTCGAGTCTTTTTAACGCTTCACGCACAGGAGTGCGACTAACCCCAAAGTCCTCTGCTAGCTGATGATCATGCAATCGTTCACCAGGCTGAAACTCTAGCGTCATAATAGCTGACTTAAGACCTTCATAAACTTGATCGCGCAATGACGGACGAATAATTTTTTTTATTTTCTGATTTTTATCCATAAAACCAATATATCACATTTAGGTTTTTAAAAAAATAAGAACTTCTTCATGTTGAAGAAGTTCTCCCTGTTTATCTTGATCGTTTTGTGCGACTTTGCTTTCCAGTTTTGCGGCCGCTGTTTTTTCCAAAGTTGCTTTGACGATCATTGCTGCTCCCACGGCTGCTTCTGCCACCTTTATCTTCTTTTTTTCGCCCTCTTTTTGGGGAGTCTGTTCCTTTGCCTCTTTTCCCTCTTGAAGTAGAAGCTGAATGATTTTCTCGCTTTCCTTCTCTCTTCGGCTCTTTTTTCGTTTGCTTTCGTTCCCCTTGAGGCGCTCTTTTTTGTTGAGAACGAAGTGGCTCATCATCCACAGTTTTACGATTAAGCTTAAAGCAAATTTCCTTTTCAATAAGCGTCATTGTTCTTTCGTCTTTCTCAGCAACAAAAGTAATCGCTAGTCCTTTTCCACCCGCTCTTCCTGTTCGACCAATTCGGTGAATGTAGCTTTCTGCATCTTCTGGAATATCGTAGTTAAAAACGTGTGTTACTCCTTCTACATCAAGACCGCGGGCTGCTACATCTGTTGCGACAAGAAGCTGTATTTCTGCATTTCGAAAGCTCTTCATTACTTTTTCACGCTTTGCTTGCGTAATATCTCCGTGAAGCTCTTCTGATTTGTAACCGTTACGTTTTAAAGCATCATTTAAGACGCCAGCACGACGCTTTGTACGACAGAAAATAACGGCTAAAAAAGGTCTATGTGTTTTTAATGTTTCTAATAAATCATACTGTTTTTTACGGTCTGTTGTTTCAATAATAAACTGTTTAATTTCTTTAACTGTTACTTTTTCAGCTTTAATCGTAATATCAACAGCTTGTTTTAAATGTTTTTTCGATAATTTACGCACTCCATCCGAAATCGTAGCCGAAAACAACAGCGTTTGACGATTTTTTGGCGTTTGAGCAATAATTTCTTCCACTTCATTTAAAAAGCCAATATGAAGCATTTGATCTGCTTCATCTAAAACAAGCGTTCGAACTTTCTGCAGGCTAATCGTTCCTCGGCGCAAATGGTCAAGAAGTCGACCGGGTGTTGCCACAACAATTCCTACGTTTCCTTGCAGTTTTCTCATTTGACGTTCAACGTCTTGTCCTCCATAAACAGCAAGCGCCTCTGGCAAGCCAAGCTGCTTAGTGAGCTTATTGCTCTCATCTGTAATTTGAAGAGCAAGCTCACGCGTTGGAGCAACGATTAAGGCTTGCACACTTTCATCTTCAAGATCTAGTTTTTCTAAAATTGGAAGAAGAAACGCAAGCGTTTTTCCTGTTCCTGTTTGCGCTTTTGCAATAACATCTTGTCCTTTTAAAACTGCAGGAATCGCTTTCGCTTGCACTGGCGTCGGTTTTACAATTCCTCCTGCTTTTAATCTTTCACATACTTCTATACTAATTCCTAGTGATTGAAAGCTCATATTTAGCACTCCTTGCTTTTTACGTTCATAAAACAAAAAATGGCTTCAGCACATGCGAAACCATTTTTCTATGTTTTTTATGAAGAATAGTTACTTTTCGTATTGTACCATGAATGGATAGAAAAGCTAGTTTTTTATGAGAATATGCCCTTTTTAAAGCCTTGTTCTATGCATGTTGACATATAACGAAAAAGCTAGCAAAAGGAAGGCCTCTTACTAGCTTTTCACATTAGTAAATCTTTTTAAGTTCTTGAATTTTATCAACCGGCTTGACAGAAGTATCAAGCATTAACACAAGTCCAACACCTTGTACATAGTATTCAGACGTATCAAAATTAGTTTTAATTTCAATCGCATTTTTGAAAGTACCTGCTGGAGTTGTAATTGTTTTGTTCATTGAAGTAACTACATACGTAATAGGATCTTCATCTTCGTAGAAATCATCTGTCCACTTTGTATTTAATTTAAGCGGATATGGGACTGTCGAAGAAATAAAGCCGTCTTGCCATCCAGCAATAAAGCCGTCCTTATCTTCGCTATAAGCATAATCGTACGTATCTCCGTCTGTGTCTCGGCCTGTCCAGTTGTCAATACCCGAATCTGTACCTGTATACTTTACCGTTTCACTATAATTTTCATCAAACGAATAACTATAAACGTAAGTTTTGCGTGGATTTGGCTTCAATCCACCTGTTATAGCACGGTTTGCCGCATCTTCTTTAAAAGAAGAATCAAGCGTACGAGCTAGAAAAACGGAAAAATGCTGACGTGAAATAGACTGATATGGCTTAAATGTATGGTTAGAATAACCTGTTGTTACGTTATTGTATGCTAATGCATTGATGTATGTATAAAATCCATCTGTGCTTGGCACATCGTAAAACTCGCTAACAGTCGTTCCTTTTAGATTATAAGCAAGACTTAAAACCTTAGCCATTTGTCCTCTTGTAAGAGTATTCCATGGATTAAAATATTTTTTGCCTGTTTTTGAATCTTGCTTCCCCGAAATAAAGCCAAGCTGAACAGCTTTAGCTGCTTCCTCATAGCCATAATCTCCTTTTTTCAAATCGGCAAAATTCGGATCTGGAGCCCCGCTTAAATCCTTTATTCCTTTTGCACGCAGAAGCATTTGTACAGCTTGAATTCTCTTGATAGATGCTTCAGGTTGAAAAGTACCATTCTCATACCCGTTAATAATTCCTTTATCTGCAAGGAAATTAATCTCTTTTTCGTAAAGAGTAACGTCTTTAAATGTGCTGCTAGCGTCTGCGTGCTGAAACGGAATAATAACCGTCATTAGAAGACTTAGGGCTAGCAACATGCGCCCAAACTTTTTCAATCTTACTCCTCCTAAAATATTACTAAAATATTAAACTTACATTACTAATTTATTACACCATTTCTTTAAAAAGTCAACATAATTTTAATGTGGAAAACGTGGTAATTTATTACTATAAGATTTAGTCCCTTTTTCTCTTTCAAAAATTTTCAAAATACTTTTTTCTATTTATTCATTTCATTATGAGGGTCATCCTAAAAACATATCTAGCAGGAAAGTCCCATCTGCTAGATATGTAAAATTCCCATTAAGAAAAGGACTTATTTCCGAAGTCGTTCCTGCTGTACGACAAAAACCTTTGGCAATTGTTTAAGAAAGAAGGAAACCATTATGATCATGCTTACACAGGAGATTTTGAGGAATATACCGAAAAGAGCCACAATAGAGAAAATGCGATTGTTGATTTATATTGCTATTAAAGCATAACGAAAAAACCCTCTCTTTCTATGAGAGAGGGTTTTTTCGTTTCCCACTCTTACTCACTTAAGCTCCCTTCTTTCTTAAGAAATTAGAGATCAGAATAAGAAGAAGTCCTAAAATAGCTGTAAATTTCACAATTCCGTTGTCTTGTATAACGCTATAATCAAAAAAATTCATCCATCCAACAAAGCCGATAATAAATAAAAGAAGGCCAATTGCGAACACAAACTTACCTTTAACTGTTCGTTTCATTTCCTCCTCCCTTCTCCCCCTTTCTCTTTACTAACCTTTACCCGTCTAGTAACCATTCAAAAAGTCTTTTATATATTGTTGTCCAACTAACAAAACAAGAATATATGAGGCATTGTTTAAAATAATAAAAATTAAAAAAGTTTCTAAACCTAACATTTTCTAAGTCTTCTTCTCGTTCTTTAAAAATATAGGCTTAAAAAAACCTTTACTCTAATAGAGTAAAGGTTTTTATACACGCTATAATTAAGATAAATCCATCTCTCTTTAAGCGGCATTCGATTTTTTAAGTGATGCTGTATATTCTGCTGCTTTTTGTTTGTCAAAACTACCTTCCCATCTTGACATCACAATAGAAGCTAAAGCATTACCGACTACGTTTACAGATGTACGAAGCATATCTAAAATACGGTCAATTCCAGCAATGAAAGCCATTCCTTCTAATGGCAATCCCATTGAACCTAGTGTTGTTATTACCACAACAAATGAGGCACCTGCAACACCCGCCATCCCTTTAGAAGTTAACATGAGTACGAGTAGAAGAGTGATTTGCTCTCCGATAGACAGGTGAATTCCATACATTTGAGCAATAAAGATAGCTGCGATAGCTTGATAAATGGAAGAGCCGTCTAAATTGAATGTATAACCTGTCGGAATAACAAACGATGTCACAGCTTTTGGGCAGCCGAATTTCTCCATTTTATCAATTAATTTTGGTAAAACGGCTTCTGAACTTGCTGTTGTAAAAGCTAAGATAAGCTCCTCTTTTAAAATCTTTATGATTACAAAGATATTTACTCCTGCCATCTTAGCGATAATCCCCAAGACAACAAAAACGAAGAAGAACATTGTTAAATAGATAACAAGAATAAGCTTACCTAATGGAATCAGTGAACCTATTCCAAATTTCGCTACGTTCACACCAATTAAAGCAAAAACTCCAAAAGGAGCAAATTTCATAACTAAGTTCGTGATCCAAAACATAGCTTCTAATAAGCCTTCAAAAAAACTTAGCACAGGCTTTCCTTTTTCTCCAACAGCCGCTACGCCTAAGCCTAATAGGACCGAGAAAAAGACAATCGCTAGTAAATCTCCCTCAGCTAAAGATTGCACAATATTACTTGGTATAATGTGAACAAATTGATCCGCAATACTTCCCTTCTCTTCTGTCTGAGCAGTCTCTTCATAGGAAGATATATTGCTTTTTTCAAGGTTCCCCATTTCAATCCCTGTACCAGGATGAAATAAATTAGCAGCAAGCAACCCTATTAGAAGAGCAATTGTTGTCACAATTTCAAAATAAAGAAGCGTTTTCCCACCTAGTTTACCTAATTTTTTAATATCCCCTACTCCAGCAATTGATACAACAAGAGCTGATACGACAATAGGAATAACAATCATTTTAACTAGATTTAGAAAAATATCCCCAATTGGTTGAAGAATTGCCATCGCCGTTTCATTTCCATAAAAAATGGCACCTACAGCAATCCCTAAGGCTAGGCCAACAAAAATTTGTGTAGCTAACCCAAACTTTTTCATTTTCTTAACCCCTCTCAAACATTTACCCTTAAATGTTGTCTTTTGATGATCTCGTTTCTAAGCTGTAAAACCATTAGAGCTCAATTTGAGAACAATTAGATATGAATCTTCATACCTAAATGTGTTTAATTATAAATGTTTTATATTAATTAAACAAGGATTCATTTTCTCTATTTCTTATGTAATAATATAATATTACACGTATGGAATCCACATCATATTATAAAAAGAATGATAAAGTACTTTTTTCATTTTTATGTAAAAAAATCCATAAATTTTAATAAATGTTATGTTTTACTATTCGTTGCTATATTTCTTTGCTATAAATAAAAACAAAAAGGCTAACTCACGATGAGCTAGCCTTTTTATATCTATATTATTTTGCATCTTCTAGTTCTTCTTCAACCATTTTCTTTAAATCCTCATATGATTTGCCTTCATAAAGCTTTCCATTCACATAAACAGTTGGAGTAGAGTTGATTTGAAGATCGTTAACAACCTTTAGATCTTCATTAACCGGCTTTTCTCCTTCTCCATCTTTAAAGGCTTTGACAACTCTATCTACTTCTTCTTGACTTACAAACTCACTCAGACGCTCTGTTAATTCTTTTTCTGTTAAAAAGTCAATTTTTTCATATTTGTAATCAGCAGGCTGATTTTTGTATAAACTTTCATGAAACTTCCAAAATGTTTCGTCACCAAGCTCCTTGTACACTATTTCTGCAAATTGAGCGGCACGCGTTGAATCATTGTTAATGAACGGGAAATTCATAAAGTGAAACTGAACTTTCCCTGTTTGAATAAGCTCTTTATCAATTTGAGGAAAGTATGTTTCGTTAAATGTCTTACAAACAGGACATTTATAATCTCCAAACTCTACAATTTGAACTGGCGCTGATTCTTCCCCTAGAACAGGTTGATTTTTATAATCAAAAGAAGCCTTTTCATCTCCCATGTTGTTTAGAACAACTAATCCAACAGCTCCAATAACAAAAACGGCAATAATAATATAAAACCATATATTTGATGATTTTGTTTTGGACGTATTTTTATATCCTTGCTTTTGCTTTTTCTTTTTGCTCATGAATTCCCTCCGTCTTTTTCTTTGCTTTTGCCCACACTTCTCATCTATTCTTTTAAACTTACATAAGTTCACAATGTAACTATACGTATTGATGATAAAAGGTGTCAAGCATTACGACCACCATCCTCTCTTTCTATTCATAGAGAAGAAAAAGAAACATATGCTAGAAATAGGAGAAGTTTATTATATTTAAAGAAAGAGAGTGAGGATTATTGATGAATACAATGCTTCTTGAAGGAGAAGGAACAGCAGTTATGGAACCTGATCAAGCTTCATTGATCATTGGAATTGTAACAAATAATAAAAGTCCAGTGAAAGCCCAAGAAGAAAATACTACCCGCTCCCATAACGTTATTGGAGCTTTAAAAACTTTAGGAATTTCAGAGCAAAACATTAGAACAAGCTCATATTCTATTTACCCTCGCTATGATTACATTGAAGGAGTATCAACTTTAAAAGACTATGAAGTTCAACATCTTCTCCTTGTTACAGTGAAAGATTTGTCTCTTCTTGGTCTTGTCTATGAAACAGCTCTTGAGAACGGAGCGACAACAACTCATAGTATGCGGCTTAGTCTATCAAATACTGAAACCGCTTATGAAGAAGCTTTAAGTAATGCACTTCTCGGCGTTCAACATAAAGCACGCAGCTTAAGTAAATCTATTGGCGTAAAAGTAAATCCTATTCCATTAAAAATAGTGGAGAGAAGAATAGAAGAAGGAACAGTATTCACTCCTTTTGCTCAAAAAGCGCTAAGTGCTGAAGGTGGCCCTCCGATTGAAAAAGGAGAACTTACTATTACGGCTTATGTAAAAGCTCTTTTTCATTATGTATATTAAACAAACAATCCCATAAAAATAACATCACTATATTGTTCTTCTCGTATTTTCATCACTTTCCTTTGTCGTCCTTCTTCACAGAAACCAAATTTCTGATAAAGTCGGATGGCTTTTTCGTTGTGGGAGAAAACTTCAAGATCAATTTTTTCAAGTCCTTCTTCTTCTATCCCCCATCTGATAAGATACTGAAGCAAAGAACTTCCAGCACCACTTCCTCTAAAATCCCTCTTTACACCCATTCCGAATGTTCCAGTATGACAGAAGCGAACGTAAGGAACTCTCGAAAACGATAGAAATCCGATCACCTTTCCACCTTCCTCTGCTACAATCGTTAATCCTCCTTTTTTCTCTCGCTCTCCTATCTTTCTTCTATAGTCCTCCTCCCTTTCTTCATCATCATCTTGTGACCGAAGAAAAAATGTCGTGTTTCTTGCAATCTCATTTTTAATTTCTACAATATGTGCTGCATCTTGCTCGGTAGCTTTACGAATACGTATCATATGTTCCTTCCTTTTTTAAAATTTTAATCGTTCTTTTTATGTATTCTTTTTTTAACAGTGTATTCCTTCTTGTTTCTTTTTTTATGTTAAGTTTCTTAACACTAATGATTTATCTTCTGAACTTTACTGCTAATATAGAAAATAATCATCGGTAAAAATGTTCGTTTTTACGCATTTTTTTAGTTATACTAGCTAATTTTCCAAAAGGTTAGATCACTATGTTTATGTTTTTTAAAGAAAGAGGTGAGAATGTGAAGGTAAAAGACGTATTAGAGCTTCCTTCTCTAGAAGAAGCGTTCACGTTAGCAGGACACTCAGGGCTTTACAGAAACGTTCAGCATGTGAACATGATGGACGCTCCTGACATTATTCACTATTTATCAAAAGACGACTTACTTCTCACAACAGCTTATCATTTCAAAGATGATCCTTCAGCGCTTTTATCGTTAATTAGAAAAATGCATGAACGAAACTGTGCAGGTCTTTGTGTAAAAACAAAACGGTTTTTAAAAGAGCTTCCATCTGATGTTTTAGCACTCGCGAATAAACTCTCTTTTCCAATTATTGAAATACCTGAAAGCGTTGCCCTTGGAGATGTCGTAAACAATACCTTAGGCACTATTTTAAACACGAGAACAAATGAGCTTCAACAAGCCATTCATGCTCATCAACAGTTCACAAATCATGTTTTAAGCGGACGCAGCATTGATGAGTTGTTACAAAATCTATCCCTTATGATTGGCTATCCTGTTCTACTTCTTAACCAACATTTCAAACTTTTAACTCAAACCCATTATGATGAAAAAGCTTCAGAAAGCTCAAAGAAATGGAACACGCAAAACACTTCTTTTTTCCTAAAAAAAACTCCTTATTCATGTTTCTCTATTCGAGATACACATGAAGTTTTTTCCGCTTTCCCAGTTCCAACACATGAAAAGAGATGCGGCTCTCTACTAGTCAAAGAAAATCTTGCCAAACTTGATCAAGGAAAGATTTTGATGATTGAACAAGCAGCAAATGTTATTGCTTTTGAACTGATGAAGGAAAGTGCTTTAAAACAATACGAACGAAGAGCAAAAAATGAGTTTTTCACTAATTTTGTAGATGGAAAATTCACATCAAGAGATGAAATAAGAAACCGCACAAAAGAATTTGGACTAAACTGTGAGCAAAAATATATTCTTATCGCAACAAAACTTGATCGAAATGAAAAAGGCATCAGCTTTACAGCTCACCAAATGGAAACCGACGTTGTATATGAATTTTTAGAGGAAGAGCTTGAATCTATTCCATGGCCTTGTCACTTTTTTCTTAAGGGAACGATTGGCGTTATTTTTGTAGAAGTAAATGATAGATGGATTGGTCTTCATGAAACAATCATTTCAGCCCTACAACATATTCAAAAAGGAGTTTTAGCAAGCTTTCAGAGGACGATTTCTTTCGGGATAAGCAGCATTACTCAAAATTTATTTGAAATAGAAAGTGCTTACGAAGAAGCTCTCGATGCCCTTGATACAGGTCATTTCTCTGGAAGTATGCAGTTTATTCAAACCTATCAAACAAAAGATGTCACAGAACTTCTAAGAGTCGTTCCTAGACAGGATTTAAAAAAGTTTTATGATCATACGCTTCAAAAACTTTCTTCTCACACCCAAGATGAGGAACAACGCTTATTGCATACACTCTCTGTTTTTCTAGAAACCCACTGTCAAATATCTGAAACAGCAAAACGATTATACGTGCATCGCAATACTGTTATTTATCGTCTTGAAAAATGCGAGGAACTGCTTGGCAAAAGTTTAAAAGATCCTGATACAACGCTAAAGTTAAGACTAGCTCTTCGCATTGGAACAATGTTGTAAATTTCAAATGTTATATTTCATAACATAAAAATCGTTTATTTCAGAATTTTCGTAACCTTTTTATAATCAATATGAAAATATTAGTTATTTTAACTAATGACTTAACCCCTTTTCTAACGTAACATGTTACTTAATGTAACACATAAAAGCATTTTAAAAGAGGAGAGGTTGATTAATGAACACTCGGCAGTCACGAGGAAAAATTTTTTCATTTGGTCTTCAGCACGTTTTAGCAATGTACGCCGGAGCTATCCTTGTTCCCTTACTTGTAGGAAGAGCGCTTGGTTTAAATGCAGAAGAATTAGCATATCTTGTCGCGATTGATTTGTTAACATGCGGAATTGCTACCCTTCTCCAAACATTAAAAAGCAAATATCTCGGTATTGGATTACCTGTTATTCTTGGCAGTTCTTTTGTAGCCTTAACACCCATGATTAGCATCGGTTCTCAGTACGGAGTTCCTGCTATATATGGAGCTATTATTATCACAGGTCTCTTTATCTTTTTTGCTTCTTCTTTTCTAGGAAAACTTGTCCGCTTCTTTCCTCCTGTTGTCACAGGAACGGTTGTTACGATTATTGGGATATCCCTTGTTCCAACGGCAATTAAAAACATGGGAGGCGGAGCAAATAGCTCAGACTTCGGTTCTAGTGAGAACTTGCTGTTAGCTTTTAGTGTTCTCTTTCTTATCATAGCTATGAACCGTTTTTTCTCAGGATTTATGCGCTCCCTTTCCGTTTTAATTGGCATTATCGCCGGTACTATTTTTGCTGCTTTTTTAGGTAAAGTGAATCTAGATCCTGTAAAAGAAGCTTCATGGTTTCACTTCCCACAAGTTTTTTACTTCGGTTTGCCAACTTTTGAACCTGGAGCTATCTTGACAATGCTTATCGTTGGACTTGTCATTGTGATTGAATCAACAGGAGTGTTTTTTGCCCTTGCAAAGATTTGCGATCGTTCTTTAACAGAACAAGAACTTGCAAATGGCTACAGAGCGGAAGGTTTAGCTATCTTTTTAGGCGGTATTTTTAACGCATTCCCTTACAATACGTTCGCTCAAAATGTCGGACTTGTAGAACTATCTGGAATTAAAACACGTAACGTTGTCGTTGCAGCAGGCGGTATTTTAATCTTTCTTGGCTCTATTCCAAAGATCGCCGCATTTGCGACTATTATTCCAAATGCTGTTCTTGGAGGGGCAACCGTTATCATGTTCGGGATGGTGATTTCTTCTGGGATGCGGATGTTGAGCAATGTTGAATTCACCAACAATAACTTGCTTATTATAGCGTGCTCTATCTCACTTGGACTCGGCGTAACTGCTGTTCCTAATCTCTTTTCATCCCTTCCATCTTTTTTAAGCATTCTTGTAAGTGACGGCGTTATTACAGGAAGTCTTGCTGCTATTATTCTGAATTTGTTTTTCAACGCTAAAAAGAAAAAAGGAGACGTTTCTCTTCCTAACTCTTTAAAGGCAGAAGAAGCTTGAGTAAAAATGAAAGGAGCTTCATAGATGAACATCGCCGGATTCCTTTAGTTTACAGAAGTTCAGGAATAAATTCGGCGATATCTTTGAGCATTTCCAATGGGTTGCTTTTCCGAGTTATCAGTGATATAAAATTACCCTCTAATTCGTATACATGTACAACAAAGGAGAGATAAAGGTGATGAAAAATAATAACCGGATAATGGCTTATGGAAAAGGAGACGTTTTTGCTTATCGTACGCACTTAGCCCCTTTAAAAGGTGTTAAAGAAATTCCGGAATCAAATTTCACAGGACGCTCTAACATTATATTTGGAGCTAATATTCGTGTTGAAGTTGGAGGTTCTGCTTTTCTTTCTTCTTTTACAGAAGGAGATAATCGTCTCGTTGTAGCAAACAGATTCTATGAAGAATTTTATTCAACAGCATCTTGCATCATACAGTGGAACAACAATGGAAGGATTCCTTGATTATGTGGGAAGATCCTTTCTCCTTAAGTATTCTCAAATAGATAGTGTAAAACTTACCGGCGAACATTTATCATTCCAAGAAGCAAACATGTTTGAGAATGAGGAAATAAAAAAGAGCCCTCTTGTTTTTAATCATTCAAGAAATAAAAAAGCAGTTTCTTCTATTCATCTTATTCGTCATGGTCAAGACATTAATGTTGAAAGTAGAGAAAGCTCAATTTGTGATCTTCAGCTTATTAAAGTAAGCGGCAATTCGTTTGTTGGATTTATCCGTGATGAATATACAACACTTCCTGAAGACGGAAACCTTCCTCTTTTCATCTATTTAAACATTGGCTGGAACTATGAAAATAGTGAAGATGCGCTAGGAGAAACTCCATCACTTTATGTTGCATCTGAACAGATTCATGACATTGCCTCCTCTGTTTTTCACGAACTTGAAACACCCTCTATCCAAAATTTAATTTACCGCATCGGCTGCCGTATACTAGAGCGTTTTCCACAATTACAAAGTGTTAACTTTCAATCTCAGAACCATACGTGGGATACAGTTGTTGAAGAGATTCCAGGTGAGAAAGGAAAAGTATATACAGAACCAAAGCCACCGTTTGGCTTCCAACTTTTCTCTGTCACGAAGGAAGATTTAAAAGTAAACTCTTCAAGAGAGAAAGAAACAAAGTTGAAGTGAGTGCTTGCCTAACAACACATATTTTAGATTTAGCAAGTGGAAAACCGGCAAATCTTGTGAAAGTTGAGCTCTATAATAGTACTGGGAAATTGTTGAAAAAAGTTCATACAAATAAAGATGGACGACTTTCATCTCCTCTTCTAACCGAAAACGAGATGAAGAAAGGAGAATTTGAGCTGTTGTTTTATATTGGTGACTATTTTAGAGAAACACATCTTTCTCTAGCGCAACCTCCCTTCTTAAACAAAATTCCTGTTCGTTTTAATATCAATGACAGTACACAACACTATCATGTACCTCTTCTCCTTTCTCCTTTGGGATACCAAATTTATCGCGGACGCTAAAAAAGTCAGGGACTCTAACCCTGACTTTTTTAATGGAGATTATATTTTTGAAGACGTCTATAGAACGTGCTACGCGGGACATTAATTAATTTTGCAGCAAGCGTAATGTTTCCATTTGTTTCACGAAGTGCCGTCTTCATTTTCTCTTTTTGAAGTTCTTCTCGAAATGAAAGAGAGGGAAGTTTCTTTTCTTCTCTTTCAGAATACGAAGAGAGCGAATTCAATAGAATATTTTCTAAAATGTTTTCTACTCCCTCTCCTTTTGCTTCTTCCACAATTTTAATTCGATGAAGCATATTAAACAGTTCACGTATATTGCCTGGCCAATCATAGTGAGCAAGTTTCTTCAAAAAAAGAGGAGATAAAGTTACATCCCAATTATATCTTTCACAAAAATACTGAACGAGATGGGGGATATCTTCTTTTCGACTTCTTAATGATGGAACATGGACTGGATAAATATGAAGTCTATAATATAAATCTTCCCGAAACTTCCCTTGCTTAACAAGAACTTTTAAGTCTTGATGTGTTGCTGTAATAATTCGAACATCAATGGATTTTTCCTCTTCACTGCCAAGAGGAGTAACAACACGTTCTTGCAAAACACGTAAAAGAGCGGTTTGCATCGCAAAAGGTAAGTCACCAATTTCATCTAAAAATAGGGTACCGCCGTTCGCTTGCAGAAATTTCCCCTTATATCCTCCGCGCTTTGCTCCTGTAAATGCTCCTTCTTCATATCCAAAAAGCTCACTTTCAAGCAAGTTTTTTGGAAGCGCTCCACAGTTTAATGCAATAAAGGGACCATTTTTTCGTCCGCTGTTTTCATGAATGGCTCTTGCAATCATTTCTTTTCCTGCCCCTGTTTCACCAGAAAGGTAGACACTTGCCTCTGTTGGTGCAGCACACTTTGCCTCTGTGAGGGTATATTGAAAAGCTTTACTGACGCTTTTTGCCCCATTAAATATAAAAGGAGCGGAAACAAAAAATGAATCTCTATTTTTATGTCTTTTAGGTGTTAAATAGGCAATATATCCAATAGCCGTCAACCGATTTTTCGAGAATACAGGGACTTCAAACTGTACATCATACCCTTCATTTAATAAACTCGCCTTCGATATCTCAGCCCAGTTCCCCTTCTTCTCCCTTACGCTTTTGCTTGCTCCTACGACGTTCCCCTCATTTGTACATACAATAAGCGGACGCTCGCTTTCAATCCATTCCATTGTATTGTGTAAAAGGGCAACCTCTTCTTCCCTTTTTAGATGTACTTGTGCTTTTTCAATCATATAGGCTGCTGAAGTAGCAGTCACAATCATAGACTGATGAGCATGCTCAGCAGGACACGAAATATTAAAAACACCAAGAACTTCTCCCTCTACTCCTCTTATAACAGCTGAAGAGCAGCTCCATTCATGGGAAGCTTTTGCATAATGTTCAGCTCCTGTCACTATCATTGCTTCCTTGTTTTGGAGAGCTGTGCCAATGGCATTTGTCCCGACTTCTTTCTCTGTCCAGCATGATCCTTCGATAAAATTAATTTCCCTTGCTTTTTCTAAAACGTGCTGAGCTCCATTCATTGATAAAATATATCCTTCTGCATCGATCAACAGCGAAACCATACTTGTCTCCCGAATAAACTTTTCTATTTCATTCATATATGGTAGGGCTGCATGAATTAAAAAAGAATTTTTGCTTCGCTGTTTTTCTAACTGCTCTTGATTTAAGACGTGCTGTCCAACTTTTAAATTCGGATTCACTTCTTCGCTTCTACAGCGATACCAAGACTCTATAATTCTCTTATTTAGACGACTTTCTTCTAATGTGCCTTCTTTTATAAAACGCTCCCACATATTTAAAGAAAAACTTCCCTCTATCATCAAATCCTCTCCTATAATCGTTGTTTTACATAAGAAAGGTGCCTGCTCTAGAAAGTTGATTTCATCCTTTAATCATGTATTCTTCTTTTATTATAGAAGTTTCAGAAAGCGTTTTCAACAAAATCTGTAGCATAAGAAAATGGACTGCTGTTAACAGCAGTCCATTTTCTTATGCATGTACCGCACTTCCTGTCGTATTCAAGAGCGCTTCATGAATAGCTTCTGAAAGTGTTGGATGAGCAGCAATAAAATCTTTCATTATATCTATTGTTAGTTCACTGTGAATCATTACTGTTCCTTGCCCAATGAGCTCTGTTGCTTTTGGACCAACGATAGAAAGACCAATAATTTCATTAAACTCTTCTTCTATCATTACTTTCACTTTTCCAAACGGTTCACCTGTAATAAGGGCTTTTCCATTTCCCCCAAATGAAAACTCTCCAACTTTTACTCTATCATATACTTCTCTTGCTTCTCTTTCTGTAAAACCGACACTTGCTACCTCTGGAAAAGTATAGACACACCGAGGTACTGCTCGATAATTCACCTTGGCTTTCTCTTCACAAGCATGGAGTGCTGCAACTGCTCCTTCATGGAAAGCAACGTGTGCTAGCTGAATGCCTCCTATAATATCTCCACATGCATAAATGTTTGGGACACTTGTTTGCATGTGTTCATTTACGGTAACTCCTTCATCCGTAAATTTCACTCCAGCTCTCTCTAGACCCAGATCGCTTGTTTTTGGCTTTCTTCCAACAGAAACAAGTACATAATTACCTTGTCTTTCTTCGCATCTTCCCTCACTTGTTATAAAATTTACTTTTTTAGATTTTTTCTCTACACTTTCTAATCGAGCATTTGTATAAATTTCTACTCCATCTTCTGCAAGCTTTTCATGTAAAAGAGCTGAAATATCTTCATCTTCATGTGGAAGAAGATTTGGACTTCCTTCAATAATGGTTACTTTTGTTCCAAGACGGCTATAAATACTAGCAAACTCACATCCAATAACCCCTCCTCCAACGATAATTAGGGAAGATGGAAGAGTTGAAAGCGACATTGCTTGCCCGCTATGGATTATCCAGTCTCCATCAAATGGAGCGAACGGTAAAGGCACAGGAACAGATCCTGTGGCAATAATAAACTCTGTTCCTTCTATTTCGTCAACACTGTCTTCTTTTTGCACTCTTACTCGATTATGATTGATGAAAGAAGCTCTTCCATTTATAACGTTAATTTTATTTTTCTTCATTAAGTATTTAATTCCTTGCACAAGCTGATGAACAACCCTATGCTTATAAGCCTGAACACCACTCCAATTAACGGCGGCTTCGTTTGGAACTTCTATACCAAAGCGTCCTGCTTTCTTTACTTTTTCATATGTTAAAGCACTCTCAAGTAAGGATTTCGTTGGCATACATCCTTCATTTAAGCACGTACCTCCAAGGTCCTTTTCTTCAATTAATATCACCTTTTTTCCGAGTGAGGAAGCTTTGATTGCGGCAACATAACCAGCAGGACCTCCTCCAATTACAACTAATGTTGACATGTTTTTTCCTCCTACAAAAGGATTGCGATTGGGTCTTCTAAGTATCCTCTAATGGTTTGTAAAAATTCCGCAGCAGGTGCCCCATCTACAACACGATGATCAAATGTTAAACTAAGTGGTAGCATGCTGCATTTTTGAAGTTCTGCTCCTTTATACATTGGAACTTGCTCAATTGCCCCAACACCAAGAATACCTGTTTCTGGTGGGTTTAAAATAGGAGTGAAAAATTCTACTCCGTATGTGCCAAGATTTGTCACTGTAAAGGTCGAACCTGTCATTTCAATTCCATCCATCTCTCCTCGCCGAACTGAAGAGGACAGTTTTCTAATCGTTGTCGCTGTTTCCACTAGGGAAAGCTTTTCGGCATTTCTTACAACAGGAACAAGTAAGCCATCTTTAATAGCAACAGCAATTCCAACGTGTACGCCTTCATGATAAATAATGCCGTCCTCATCATAGCTACTGTTCATTTCTCTATGTTTTCCTAGCGCTAAAACAGTAGCTCGCACAATAAAGTCGTTCAGAGAAAGCTTTTCTTCCCCCCTTTTTTCAAAGGATTGTTTCGCTTCCTCTCTTAGTTTAACAAGATTTGTAACATCTGCTTTCATTGTAATTGTAAGCTGTGCACTGTTTAATAAACTGCTTTGCATACGTTCTGCAATCACTTTTCTCATTCCTGCTAAAGGTATTTTCGTTTGTTCTCCTCTTGCTTCTTCTCTGTTCTCATCCTCTTTTTCACCTTGCTTTTTCAATTCTTTTTCAACATCAGCTTTTGTAATGCGACCTCCTGGAGCGCTTCCTTGTATAGTGTCAATGTCAAGTCCAGAAGCTAATGCTATCTTTTTAGCAACGGGTGAAATTTTAAGGCGATTCTTTTTTATAGGTCGTTCTTCTATAGCAACTGTTGCTGCCACTTCCTCTTTTGAAGAAGATAAAGAAAGACGTTTTGTTTCTTTCTCTTTCTTTTGGACAATTTGTTCATTCGGTTCTCCAATGTAGCAAATAACAGTACCTGGAGGAACCCCTTCCTCTTCTTCAACTTTAATATCTAGTAAGACTCCGTCACTTGGCGCTTCCACTGCCATCTCAATTTTCTCTGAGTTAATGCTCGCAATAGGCTCTCCTTTTGTCACTTTATCTCCTACTCTTTTATTCCAAGACGATATTATTCCTTCTTTCATCGCCATTCCGAGCTTTGGCATGACAACTTCGACTGCCATTTTCTTTTCCCCCTTTTTTCCTATACATTTAGAAGAGATTTGTCCCCGATCAGTTCTGATACAACTTTAATAATTTTTTCTGGCGTTGGTAAGTATTCATCTTCTAGAGGTGGCGAAAATGGAACAGGGGTGTGTGGACCTGTAATCCGCTTAATTGGTGCATCTAACATATCGAACGCTTCATCTGCTACAAGTGCCGCAATGTCTGTTGCAACGCTGCATCTTGGGCTTGCTTCATCAACAACAATAAGGCGGTTTGTTTTTTCAACAGAAGAAAGAATTGTTGCAGAATCAAGTGGTGAGAGGCTACGTGGATCAACAACTTCTGCTTCAATACCGCGTTTTGAAAGCTGTGCTGCCGCTGTTAGCGCTGTGCCAACTTGTTTTCCAATTGCAACAATTGTTAAATCGCTTCCTTCTCGCTTAATATCTGCTTTACCAAGTGGAATTGTGTAATATCCTTCAGGAACTTCTCCTTTTGCATTATATAAAATTTTATCTTCAAAGAAAATAACAGGATCATCATCTTCAATCGCTGACAACAACAGTCCTTTTGCATCATAGGGGGAAGAAGGAACAACAACTTTAATTCCTGGAATGCTTGTAAATAAAGCATATAAGCTTTGGGAATGCTGTGCTGCTGCTCGAAATCCTGCTCCATGTGTTGTGCGGATTGTGACAGGGACTTTTGCTTTTCCACCAAACATGTAGCGAAACTTCGCTCCCTGATTTAACACTTGATCAAGACAACATCCGATGAAATCGTTAAACATAAGCTCTGCAACAGGTCTAAGTCCAGTTGCAGCTGCCCCCATTGCTGCCCCAACATATCCTGCTTCTGAAATCGGGGTGTCTAACACTCGATCTCTCCCAAACTCTTGAACAAGTCCTTTTGTAACCCCAAGAACGCCTCCCCATGCCTCATCATCTTGAAGATGGTCAACTCCTCCACCACCTGCAATATCCTCTCCAAGCATGATAACGTCTTCATCTTTCCTCATTGCAAGCTGAAGTGCTTCATTAATCGCTTTTGACATTGTTAGTTGTCTGCTCATTTTTCTCTCCTCCTTTTAATATGAAACATATACGTCTGTAAACAGCTCTTTTTTATCTGGATATTCGCTGTTTTCAGCAAGTTCTACTGCTCGTGAAACGGCTTCTTCTACTCTTCTGTCAATATTATTAAGCTCTTGTTCTTTAACAATTTCTTCTGAAATAAGATAGCTTTTAAACAAAGCAATTGCATCACGTTCTTGTAAATGTTCTTCTCTATCTTCTTTTTTCTTATAGGTTTGAGCGTCACCTTCAAAATGACCATAATTTCTATATGTTACACATTCAATGAGCGTTGGGCCTTCTCCGTTACGGGCTCTTTGGACCGCTTCTTCTGCTGCTTTATAAACAGCTAAAATGTCTTTTCCATCAACGCGTATTCCTGGAATGTTGTATGATGTTGCTCTTTCTGCAATTGTTGAGCAGCTTGAAGCAGATTCAAAAGGTGTTGCTTCTCCATATCCGTTGTTTTCAGCAACGAAAATAACAGGTAATTTCCAAACAGCTGCTAAATTGATTCCTTCGTGAAATGTTCCTTCATTATTAGCCCCATCACCAAAAAAGCAAACGCTTACATCCTTTGTCTTTCTATATTTTGCTGTTAATGCAGACCCACACGCAAGCGGGAATCCTCCGCCAACAATTCCGTTTGCTCCAAGCATTCCTTTATCTAAATCTGCAATATGCATTGACCCTCCTTTTCCTTTACAAAGACCCGTAATTTTTCCGAAAAGCTCCGCCATCATCCCGTCAAGATCGCATCCTTTTGCAATGCAATGTCCATGCCCTCTATGTGTGCTTGTAATGCTGTCCTTATCTGTTAAATGAGCACACATTCCAACTGCAATAGCTTCTTCCCCTGCATACAAATGAACAAATCCAGGTAGAACGCCTCGTGCGAAGATTTCATGAACTTTATCTTCAAACTTGCGAATTTCAACCATCTTCTGATACATCCACGTTGCTTTCTCCCAAGAAAGGTGTTTTTGATTTTGCTCAGTCATTTTCATTGTACAGCCTCCTTTTTTAATATCTCACTATACATAAATGCAAGAAGCATGCCAAAAAAAGAATGTTGTTTTATAAGCTTTCTGTCTCACTTTCCTTCTGAAAAAATGAGACAAAATGGCACATTTGCGTCACTTTGTCTCATTTTGTTTCAAAAAAAACATCCTTTAAGCGCTAAGGCTTAAAGGATGTTTTTTAGCGTTTATCAACAACCGCAATCGTACATCTTGAGATTGAAATCAGCTTTTCTTCTTCATCAACAATGCGAATCTCATATACCATGCTTGTCCGACCTTGGTGAATAACAGTTGCTATTCCTGTTACAAAACCACTTTGTTTAGAGCGAATATGGTTTGCATTAATTTCTTGTCCAAAAACTGCTTTTTCCTTAAGGTCAACTAAACTTGCGGCTCCAAGACTTGCAACCGTTTCAGCAAGGGCTACAGACGCTCCACCATGTAGAAAACCGAATGGCTGACGTGTTCTTTCATCAACAGGCATCTTTGCTATACATGTCCCGTTTTCTTTTACTTCTAAAATTTCTATCCCTAGACTTTCCATAAGAGTATTTTTCATGTTAAAATGCGCTTCCATTACAACTGCCTCCGAAAAATAAAAATGTGTACACTTTAGGATAACAGTTTTTATCTCTTCTTCCAAAGAATAAGCTAAAAGGATATAAAAAAGCTTGGATTGAGAATAATCCAAGCTTTCTTCACGATTAAAACTTATAGTTTAAGGAAAAAGCAACCTTTACACTTGCCGTTCCTGTTCCCCCTGTACCTGCAATTGCAATGGACTCGATATTGTTTAATGTGATGGATTGTGCTTCGCCTGGTCCAACTGTAAAATCAGTAACATCTGTTCCATTAACTTCCAAACTCGCTGTTGGTGAAATCCCTACTGTTCCATTGTTTTCAACTACAATTGTTTCATTAATCGCAAATGTGCTTGTATCAGTCCAAACTGGAATAGGCGTTCCAACTGTTGTCACTGGTAAATCAATAGTTACACAGACCGCATCATTTACAACGCCAAGTTCATCACTGCTACAACCTCCTAATTGAGCCATTTCATTTCCTCCTCATTGTAAAATGAATTCTTTTTGGTGCCATTATATGTTAATTTGTTTTTTCGGAATGGTTAAAAAACGATTTTTAGAAACTTTCTTCTAGGCATCACAAATGTCCCATTTATACTTCGATTTTCATCTTTTAGAACTTCTATTGTCATATCAAAATGAATCATCAAATTAACAATAAAACAAACTTCTTTCTCATTACTCTCTAGAAACTCTCTATAACAATGAGCATTTTGAATAGCAGCGATTACAATAGTTTGAGTTGGAGCATATAGAAGATATATTTCTTCATGTGAAAAAGTAAAAGGACCTATAATACCATCCTCAAATTCGATGCATACGTATCCTTCTTGTACAAACTGAATTTCTTGAAGAAGGATAGTCTCCCCATTTGGCGAAACAACTCTTCTCCTTTTTCATTCTGAAGAATCCCTTTTTTCTCTACACGTTATTTTTTCTTGTTCTGAAGACAGAGGATACCCTTTTTCATCACTAAAGAAGCAGAGTGCATTTTCCAAAACGGAAATATCAAACTCTTCATCTGATACGAAAGATAGTTTCCTATGCACAACAATGTGGAACATCCCTTTTACCTCGTGTTTCTCTTCGTTTGTAACAGCTAGAGAATGAAGCTTTGCAACTGTTATGATTCTTGATTGTCCCCTTGAAACGGAGAAAACAAACTCATGATTAACAAAAACGCTCATCTCTTCTCCATGTTGAGAATTATTGCATATCCAAATCGTGCCCGTCGTAGGAACAGAAGAATGATGTTCCCAAAGTATAGCTGGATACTCAGCGGGATTTGCGATTCGGAAGTGACGGCATATTTTTTCATGCTGTATTTTGTGCTTTTTCTTCTTAAAAACAGCCCGCTCGAATTGAATTGTAGAGGATCGAGTCATCTAGTCAAACACCTTCGCAACTCTTATACAATGGGATTCAGGGTGCTCAGCTTGAATAGAAGACATGCAATCCCCCTGTTCTATACAACTAATTTATGAACTTTTTTCCATATTGGTTAGCCTTTTTGAGGTTATTTTTCTAAAAGAAAGCGTTTATTTAAAGTAAAGAAGTGTTTAATCCCCATTGGATTAGAAAAAGTGAGGAATTTAAAAAGAAAAACCTCTTATTTAAATAAGAGGTTTTTCTTTATTCTTGGCGTTCTTTATTACTAACTAACATGTCGCGATCTTCTATTCCAGGAGGCTGTTCTAGCCAGTTATGTTTAATCATAATATCAGCTCCCTTTTTAGCGAATTGACCAATTTCTAATGATAACCGTTCATAGTTTAAAGCAAGATCACTGCGCTGACTAGCGGCTGCCCCAGTCGCATAGTTTCCCGTCCCTGCCGCACTTAAAAGAGACATTTGAAACATTAACAATTTGTCTGAAAATGTTGGAGTTGTAGAGTTGCTTACCCCCATATCAGGTAGCCTTGGGGTTGGGATATCATCATCAAGCAGCGTATCTGCAAATACTTTAATATGCTTGTTCGAGATTTCTTTTCCACGCTGCATGTACTGTTGGATTTCTTTTGAGGATGAAGTTTGTCCAAAGCTTAGGCAAAGCTGAACACCAATCACATTTGTGACAATATTCATGAACAAGTGAGAAATTTCAACTGCATTCAATGGCCGTTTAGAGCTAAATGGATTTAAACCGCTCAAATATTTTTTACTATTTATATAGCTGCTTTCTTTAGGAACTTGGATATATGGATGGCGGTTAAATACTCCTTTTGAAAGAGCAATATCTGTTGTCATATTATAAAGTCCACTCGTTTCAGTTAAGGCTGTTGTGAAATAGTGACGAATATCTCCTCTTGAACTCATTGAAATAGCGCCACTATATGTTATCATCCCTACTCTAGCCATAAAGTTAACATAATCTAAACAAAAAATATCTGTATAAAGCCATGGAGCTTCTTCATTAACATCTTGAGACGTGAAACCGTTTGGAATAGCATAATTTTCTTCATTAAATATCTCAACTAGCTGTTTTAAATGCTGTGAAGAAATATCGTAAGCATACCTAATAGCAGGTTTTATGTCCTCATCTTCAATATGTTTCAGCATGTGACCTAAAATACATTTTGACATACTATCATTCATATAAGCCGTCCAAAGAGAAGCAATCTCAGCCGATGTTAAATAAACCTTCTTTCCCTCCATTGTAGTAACCTCCTAAAATTAAGCTTATTGTAGTTAGTGTTTACAAACAGTGGAGGAAATACATATAAAAAGGATAAATAGTTATAAATCATCTGAGAGACTAGAGATAGATATTAATTGTTGTTCCCATTCCAACCATACTCTTCATTTCAATATCTCCATCATGTGCTTTAATAACGTCTTTCGCAATAGCCATACCAAGACCAGACCCTTTATGAAGCTCCCCTGTATTTGTCCCTCGATAATAACGATCAAAAATTTTATCCAGCTCTTCTTTCTTAATCCCTTTTCCATTATCTTTTATGACAATATATGGTCGTGCTTTCTTTTCAATCCGAACCATTATTCTTACGTTCTCATCATTGTGTACAACCGCATTGTATATTAAATTGTGCAACGCCCGACGAATTAAAATCTCGTCTACCTCTACTTCTACTTTTTCTTGCTCTACTTCAAATTCAATATGACGGTTAGTATATCTTGCATCATTCAAAATATCGATGACAATGTTGCGAAGCACTGCAACAATATTGACTTTCTTTTTATTCAACATAAGTTCTTTGTTTTTTAGTCTTGTTGTTAAATTCAAGTCTTCCATTACTTCTTTCATATACAGCGCTTTTCTTTCAATAATGTCGGCATATTCTCGCATCTCATCTAATGAAAAATGATATTCTTTGTTCTTCATCATTTCGGCATATCCTTGAATGGAGGCAAGCGGCGTTTTAATATCATGAGAAATGTTCGCAAGCCATTCTTCTCTCATATGATCTAATTTCTTGCGCTCCTTCTCATTTGCGGTTAGCTCAATTGACAAGTAGTTCACATTATAAAAAACGTCTTTATAAATGCCTTTTGGTTTATAATTCACGCTATAATCTTTGTTTGCAAGTCTTTTAATTCCATCAATTAAGCTATTTAATGGAGATGTTAGTCTTTTGCTAAATAAATAGCCAATGAAAAAAGCAATCAAGCTATCGATAAGTAAAAAAATAAGTATTCCTACTTTAAAGTTGTGGAGAATGCTCTCTATATCAAATGTAAAAACATATTTATTAATGTTTGGATCACTAAAGCCAACGAAATAGCTGTATTCCCGATTATTCATCGATTTTCCGCCTGCAAAAACGGTCGCTAATATATCTTCTTCTTTATATTTATATCTATTGATCGTTTCTAACGGCGTATATTTTTTCTTCACTGCTTTTGGAAGCTTATAGCCGTAAACTTCTCTTCCGTTTTCATCAACAACTTGAATCCACGCGTTTTTTTGGTCAAGCTTTTCTTTCCCTTTTTCAGTAACATCAATATTTCCATTTGCTACAGTAATATAACGATCAAAATTTCTTGTAAACCGCTCGGCTGATATTTCTCCACCATGAAATACCGGCTTTCCTGTATTAATTTCAATGAGGAACAATCCAATGAGTGTCACAATATTAATAATCACAACTAAAATAACGACAAGTACAATGGATAATAAATACCGGCCTGTTAGCTTCCATTTCATCTCTTATTCATCCTCGATAACAAGCTTGTATCCTAACCCTTTTACAGTCGTTAAGTAAATGGGTTTTGAAGGCTGATCCTCTATTTTTTCGCGCAGTCTTCTTATATGAACCATAATTGTATTATCAAATCCAATAAAGTCTTCTCCCCATACAACATCACAAAGTCTTTCTTTACTAATTACTTTATTTGGATTTTCAAGAAAGTGCTTCATTAGTCCAAGCTCTTTTCGCTTAAGCTCTACAGTTTCTCCGTTTTTGATTAGCTCTGCTTTTTCTTCATTGAGTATAAAAGGACCTTTTGCAATAATAGGATCGCTTTTTTCCTGTTCCTTTCCATAACTTGCTCTTCTTAATTGAGCTTTCACTCTGTAAGCAACCTCTTTTGGACTAAACGGCTTTGTAATATAATCGTCTCCCCCAATTGCAAAACCTAAAATCTTATCGATTTCTTCTGTTTTGGCTGATAAAAAGAGAATCGGTACTCTTGACACTGTTCGAATTTCTTTACATACGTCATATCCTTCTCCATCAGGTAACATAATATCTAGTAAAATAAGATCTGGTTTCTGCTGGCGAAATTGAGCCATCCCTTCCTTTGCAGTTGCAGCTGTTAATACGTGCTCAATTCCTTCCTTTTTTAACACCGTTTTTATAAGACGCAAAATATCTTCCTCATCATCTATGACAAGGATCTTTTCATTATTCACCATATATTAACAACCACCTTTAAAATGTATCATGTTCCCTATTATATAGAAATTTCTGTCCTTATAAAACATTGCCATATTTCCTTCTCTTTCTATAAAAAAATCCCTTTACAAAAGAAGTATTTTGCAAAGGGCGTAAAGTGACTCACATTAAATTTTCTTTTGCTTTTTGAGGAACTTTATCTCCTTTTATTTCTTCATATGATGTAACACCTTTATCACTTTTTATAAATAGCTCTAAATAAGCTTGCTGGCGGAGTTGGTTTTGAGACGTAAATGTTACGGTTTTGGCTTCACCGTCTTCCTTTACTGCCTGAAGTGTATATTCATATCTCACATATACTTCTCCACTAGTGGCTCTTTCCTCTAACTTTTTACCCTCACCTATAATTTGTGTATAATATTTGTCAGTACCTAATCTATTAATATTTACGTTCTGGAGAAATAGAAATCCTCCACCTAATACAACCAAGAACGATATAAGAATGATTGCCGTTTTTTTCATTATTTGTCTCCTTTTCTATTCATTTGTTTTCATCACAATTTTGTAATACGAGTTTACAGTTAAAATGTAATACAACACATACATGAAAGCATATGCACTTATGCATATAAGAACAGGCACAACTAGATTTGTTTGTAATAACTTTGATAAGGCTGTTAAAGCTATACTACAATGAGCAATCCCTACAATTAAAGGAAGCGTAAATATAAATGCCTGCTGTTTCGCTATTGTTTTCTTAATTTGCCTTTTATCTACACCAATTTTATATAAAATGACGTAGCGACTTTGATCTGCATTTGCTTCTGCTAATTGTTTGAAATAAATAATACTTCCTGTTGCGGCCAGAAATACTAGTCCTAAAAAACCTCCCATAAAAATCATCAAGCCCGCAGCCTCTAGTCCTGAAGCATAATCTTCATAAAAGCTTGAGAATTGTGCACGATCAGCAAGAACAGCATTAATACTTTCCGTAAGTTGTTTTGCGTGTTCCTCGTCTGTAATTTCATAAACTTCCATGTTCACTTGTTTCTCATTTTTTGCTAACTGTGCAAACATATCATCACTTACAACAACGGTTGCTCCCGCTGTATACGTATTTAAAACATTATACTTTTTCAACTTTGTAAACGTAATTTCTCTTGTCTGCTCATTTCCTTTGAAAGAAACGGTTGAGCCTACATATTTAGGTGATATCCCTTCAAAATAGGCCGGCTCTAATACAGCTGCTTCATCCCCTTTTAAAGAGAGCCTATCTTTCCTTTTTTGCTCTTTTGCTAATTCATTGAAATCCTTAGATGAAATTACAGTGTAGATCATTGTATTAAAAGGCAGTTTATCCTTTAGATTTGTAATATCTCCTTTTAACTCAAGTGTTGAAATTTGTTTATGATACACTACTTTATGATCTTTATTTTGATAGATTAAATCTTGCACGATTTTTGCTTTACTTTTATCTTCATCTCTAAACATCATACTGTTCGGGTCATTGATTTCTACATTGCTTTTATTGTTATAATAAAAACTGTATGCTGTTCCAACGGCTGTTAAGGTTGTTGCACTAAGTATTGCAATAATCGTCAGCATACGAGCATTTCCTTTTATTCGATATAGAAGCTGAGAAACACCAATCAGATTACTTCCCCGCCAAGCATAGCTTTTATTTTTCTTAACAAGCTTTAGTACATAAAGAGAGAATGTATTAAATAATAGATACGAACCTAGTATAACCGTTATCAAGATAACGAGAGGAGTCACCATAAACCCTATCGTTTTCCAAACTTCCGATTGCAATAGGTTTTGAAGCGCAAGCCAATAACCAATACCAATGAGTATAAGCGATAAAAGTGCGATGAAAAGAGATGCTTTTGGCTCTTTCTCTCCTTCTTGATCTGCGCGGAAAAGTTCAATAAGTTGAAAACGATAAACTAGACGATAACCTTGAAAAGAAGCAATAAGCGTTATAATAAGAAATACAGTAACGGTGTTTATCACAGCGCTAAAAGAAATCTCAAAATTCCCAAGCACTTCGTATCCCATAACACTCATTAAAAGAGACACAAAAAATCTAGATAGTACTGCTCCAAGTATAATCCCTACAAATAGAGCACCTATTCCCATAATGAAATTTTCATAAAAGAGCATGCGCCCAATCTGTTTTTTACGCACACCAAGTAAAGCATATAATCCAACTTCTTTTTTTCGCTTTCTCGTAAAAAAAGTATTGGAATACCAAATAAAAATGGCTACAAAAATGATTAAAATAACAGATGCTCCATTAAAAGCAGAGCTAATTTTTGGTGAAGAGTCAGAAGTTGCTTGAATGGTTTTATCGTATTTTAACGAAATAAACGTAAAATAGATAACAATGCTAAAAATAAGAGATGTGAAATATAAAAAATAGTTTTTGAAATTTTTCCTCATGTTTTTTCTAGCAATACTAAAAAGGCTCATCTATGCTCCACCTCCAATGGAAGCGAGAACATATAGAATTTGTTCAAAGAAACCTTGGCGATCTTTTTCACCTTTATAAATTTCAGCAGCAATGCTGCCGTCCTTAATAAACAACACACGTTTGCAAAAACTTGCTGCAAAAGCGTCGTGTGTAACCATCATAATCGTTGCTTCTCTTTCTCTATTTAATTTCGTTAAGCTTTCTAACAGACTTTTCGCAGATTTAGAGTCAAGTGCTCCTGTTGGTTCATCTGCTAATACTAAAGCAGGATTTGCAATAATCGCTCGCGCTGCTGCTGTACGCTGTTTCTGACCACCTGATATATGATAAGGATACTTATCGAGAAGATTACTAATGCCGAACGTTTTAGCAATATCGTTCACCCGTTTTTCAATTTCTGCTGCTGAGACTTTTGCTAGGGCAAGAGGCAAAAGAATATTTTCTTTTACTGTTAATGTGTCAAGAAGGTTATAGTCTTGAAAAATAAAGCCAAGTTTGTCTCTTCTAAAGTCCGAAAGCTCCTTTTCTTTCATTTTGACGATGTTTTGCTCTGAGATCATAATCTCTCCAGCTGTTGGGGTATCAATGGTTGAAAAAATATTTAGTAATGTTGACTTACCAGCACCAGAGGGTCCCATAATGCCGATAAATTCTCCTTCTTGAATCTCTAAATTGATGTCTTCTAATGCTCTATATACATTCCCTTTAGTTCCAAATACCTTTTGGATGTTTCTTGCTTTTAAAATGGTTTTCATTTGTTATCCTCCCTGACTAATCTACAAGAACGATTATAGATGCCGAACCTTACATCATTTTAATGTAAACCTTACATAAACCTTAAAAAACCCTTATCAAAGCTGATAAGGGTTTTAGGCATTTATAATATGTGAGTTAAATAAGCTCTTTCCATAATACAGTCATTTTGGAAAGTGCACGAAGGAATGTAGATTTTAAAAAAGGTGCTTTTTGTTTCTCTTCATAAGGTTTTCGTACATACTGTTGATCTTTCGCTATAAGTGCACTATGCTCTACTTTATCGTCAATAGCTTTCGTTAACTCTGATGCAAATGCCTTACTATCAATAATAAGAACAGATTCTGTATTTAAGAAAACTGAACGTGAATCAATATTAAAAGACCCAACAACGCTCAGACTTTGATCATAAACAATGGACTTTCCATGTATAGAATGTGGTCCACCATATTCATAAATCGTAGATCCTGTTTGAACAACACGATCTCTTGATGCCATATATCCCGCAAAAGCAAGAGCATTAGGCGTAGAAATTAACGAATTAGTAAGAATGGTTGTCTCTATTTTTTCATTTCTTTTACGAGGCATATATTTTTCCATATTTTTAGTTGGAACAATATACGGACTTTGAATAACCATAGAAGTATGAGCTTGTTTTCCGAGTGAGATTAAACTTTCCCAAACAACAGGTGTTTTATGAAACCGTTCGATTGGATTATGAATAAAAGCAATTTTATGAGCAGGCACTGTTGATGTTTTCCACTGAAAAAGTGGACTCACAAATTCATTCTGAATTTCTTTTGCTTTTTGATATTTATCTTTCAAACGATCTCTCACACGTTCTCCCTTTTCTTTTTCACTTTCTGAAATATCTTGGAAAACAGTCTTTGTATAGGGATGTTTCCACAGTTCATTCATATAGTTTTTCATTGGAATGATAACACTATCTTTGCGCTGTGTCTCATTAAATACTATCGTATCCCGATCATAAACAAAATCATCAGAAGGAGTCTTCGCCAAGTACTTGTCTCCTATATTTCTCCCTCCAATAATGGCTAAATCCTCATCTACCATCATTATTTTGTCATGAAGGCGATTATTCCATGTCCATGGCTTCAATAGTGTAAATGGCTCATAATATTTTAGCTCAATGTTCGGATGCGAAGCTAAAGCATAGCGAACATCACTTCTTTTTCCTCGTAAATTATGACAAATACTATCCAAAAGCACGCGTACACGCACCCCTCGGTCTGCTGCTTGAAACAGCGCTCCTAAAACGAAATCAGTAGATTCTCCTTTTCCAATGGAATAATAGGCAATGTCAATTGAATCCCTTGCTTCTTGAATCATCTTTATTCGAGCAATTCCTGAGTTATAACCGTCTTCAAGGAGCAGAACCCGGTCATCTTTAGAATGCTGTTCTTTCCAAACATGAGCTGTACTTCTACTATCTTCATCATTTTTTTCAATAGGAAGATAAAACAAAGCAACTGCTGTTACTATAGCGTATGTAACATATAAAAATAAAACAAATACTAGTCCTTTCACTATGCTTTTTGCTTTCATATTTTTTTCATCTCTTTATGTTTCAATTTCTTCTTATAATTTATAAAAAAGAGCTATTTTATACGATAAATTTCTCTTTTTGTCAGAATAGCTGTACATGTTAAAAAGACCTTCTTTAACTTGAGCAAGGTCTTCTTCATTTTCCTATTGAATTCTTATTACATTGAGAGAAGCTCCGATTGTTCCTCCACCAGATATCAGGGTATCCGTTAATAAAATACTGCTAAAAAGCTGAAGAGAAAGCGTGCTCCCTGCTGTAAGCGGTGCAATACAATCTTTGTAAAATGTCGCATTACTAACAGCCGGAACTAGGATTGTACCTGGAATAGGCGTTCCATTTGCCGTTACTCTCGCTCCAGCGCCAAGACCAAGGCCAACTGTTGTATTAATTTGATACGTAATATAATAGCGACCTGTTTCAGGAACAGTGAAAACTGTATCATTTATACTTACGATAAAGTTTCCTAAACTTTGGTTGTTTGGAAGGCGAATATTTGTTGATCCACCTAGGGCAACAACAATAATAGATCCAAGCGTGTTTGAAGCAAATATTCCACTTGTTGTTACACTAGTACCTGTTGTCCCCGTTACTCCCGTTGCCCCCGTCGCTCCTTCCCCCCCACAGTTGCCTAGAGGTCCACAAAAATTTATCCCTGACACCTGTCTTCCTCCTCCACTTCGTACATTTATTTAGCTCTTATAATTTATTCAACTTAGTGAAGGACGAAACGGTATTTAACCTACTAAAAAATGAACAGAGAAAAAATAGAATATAAGCGAAAATAAAAAATGAAGAAACACATTTTTCATCTATAAAAATAAAAGAATATAGTGAAGCGATTACACTATGATTCTATCTTTGGTTGAGAATCAAGCGTTCTTTTGATGCTATCAACTGCTCTGTAAATTCCTCCATACCCCGTGCAGCGACAAAGATTCCCAGACAAGCCTTCTTTAATTTCGCAATCTGTGGGATTTTCGTTTTCTTGAAACAAATATTTAGTGGCCATAATCATTCCTGATGTACAATATCCACACTGAAACCCACCTTCATCTAAAAAAGCTTTTTGACAAATATCTAAATCCCCTTTTTTTAATCCCTCAATTGTAGTAATGTGCGCATTTTGAACTTGATAAGAGAGCAATAAACAGGAATTCACTAAATTCCCATCCATTAAAATCAAACATGCTCCGCACCTACCAATTCCACACGAAACTTTTGTACCTGTTAAAGAGAGATCATCTCGCAAAATATCAACAAGTCTTTTTGTTGGAGAAACAGTGATTGTAAACTCTTCACCATTTACAGAAAAAGTAAGCTTTAATTTTTCTCGTTCTTCTTTCAAATTACGCTTTTCTATTTTTTCGTAGCTCATTTTTTCACTCCTTCCTCAAGTTGATCTAATATATTTTCAGGTTGAAGAGGGAGTTTGTTTACAAAACACTTGATAGCATCATAAACAGCTGCCGCAATAGCAGGAGCAACAGCAATTGTTCCGATTTCTCCAACGCCTCGAGGACCATAGCTATCTTCTTTATAGAGAGTTTCAATTTTGCTTATGTTCATTTGAAGAGGCACATCTGAAATACTTGGAATAAGGTACGTGTCAATGTTATCTCTTGTATATAACCCACTACATATATGTGAATCTTCCATTAGCGTATAGCCAAGAGCCATTGCCGCTCCTCCTTCAATTTGCCCTTGATAACCTCGTTCGCTTATAACAGGCCCTGCAGCAATAGCATGGTCCATTTTTGACACTTTTACCATTCCTGTTATAACGTCTACTTCAACTTCAACCGCAACAGCCCCGAATGCGTATAGAAAATGACCTCCAACAACAGCGTCAGGAGTTGTTGGAAAATGAAAATGAGTTTCAACACGAGGGAGTCTGGGGGAAAAAACGCGCTCAGCCACTTCTTTGTATGTTAGACAAAGACTATGTTCACACTCGCCTTGTTTATACCATACCCCTCCTGCTCCTAATAAAAGGAGATCTGTCGGCAAATTGAGAAATTGAGAAACTCCTTGTAGTAATTGAGCTTTAAATTCTCCTTTCATTCTTTGAATTGCTTGCCATACCATACTTGTGCCTCTTGACGCCGTTGAAGATCCAGAAGAAGGAACATATTTAGTATCTCCAATCACAATTTTCAAGTCTTCTGGAGCGCACCCAAGCTCCTCTGTTGTAATGTTTTCAATGACAGATAGCAATCCTTGCCCACATTCTTCAAATCCAAAAGATATTTCAATTTCTCCATCTTTCGTTAAAGAAAGTCGTCCACCTGCTGCATCAAGTCGCCCAAAACCTAACCCACCACCATGCATTGTTATAGCTGTTCCTACTCCAATTAGCTTTCCTTCTTTTCTTCTTCTATCTTTTTGTAAAATAGGCGATTCTCCAATAGCACAAAGCACATCTCGCGCTCCATCTGTTGGCGCAATTTTTTGACCTAAAGGGCCTGGATCGAACGTTTCTCTAAGATTCTGAGCTCGAATTTGAAGAGGTTCTAACTTAAGCTCCTCAGCTAAACGATCCATTTGACCCTCAAGTGCAAACGTAATTTGATTTCCTCCAAACCCCCGAAACTCCCCTGCTACACCATTATTAGTAAAAACAGAAACTCCTTTTGTTTTAACATGTGGAATAAGATAAGGACCTATAGCGTGTTCAACTGCAAAATCCAATACTGCTGGCCCTAATGTTGCATATGCTCCTGTATCTGCTATAATATTTGTCTCTTGAGCAAGCACTTTCCCTTTTCTTGTTGCCCCTGTTTTCATCCTAATTTTCATTGGATGGCGTTTTATACTTGAACGAATAGATTCACGTCTAGTTTGATGAATTTTCACAGGTTGCTGCGTTTTCAGGGCAAGAATTGCTCCATATTGTTGCACATTGAGCTCATCCTTCCCGCCAAAAGATCCTCCCATTGGACTTGAAACAACTCTTATATCCTGTTCGGGAATGGCAAGAATGCGAGCAAGCTGAAAACGATCTTTGTAGCCATGCTGTGTTCCCATGTAAACCGTAATCTTTCCATCCTCTTCTGGAACAACAACGCCTCCTTCTGTTTCCATATAAAGATGGGCTTGCCTAGGAAGTTTATATGTTTCTTCAATAATGACGTCACAGTTTGCAAATCCTTCTTCAACATCTCCTTTTTCATACTGTGCTTGATATAAAACATTGCCATTTGGATGAAGTTTTACAGCACTTTTCTCTAAGGCTTGTTCTGGACTAGAAATGATAGGAAGCTCTTCATAATATACTTCAATAAGCTCTAACGCCTGTTCGGCTATCCTTTCACTTTCAGCCGCTACCGCTGCGATAGCATCTCCTATATAGCGAACTCGCTCTTCACAAAAAACCGGTTGATCAGGAAAAACAATTCCAAATCGATTCATTCCCTTCACATCTTTACTTGTTACAACCGCTTTTACTCCTGCTAATTCTTCAGCTTTTTTCGTACAAATTGAGATGATATTTGCATGAGGATACTTACTTCTGAGTACTTTTCCATACAGCATATTTGGAAAAGTTAAGTCTGTTAAATATTTAAGTTCCCCTGTTACTTTCTCTTTTCCATCAGGACGAACTCTGTCTTTTATTGTTTCGTTCATCAAAGCCCCTCCCCTTTCATCTTCTCGCCAAATAAAATTTTGTGTACTTTTGCTTCAATAATGTTACAAGCAAGCTTTTGGCGATATGTCCCAGAAGCAATACCATCTGTATAAGGGCGAAATTCTTTTTTTATCTTTTCTTTTAATGACCTTAAATCTTCTCTTTTTCTCACCTTTCTTTTAATCCAGTCTTCACAATCAAAAAGGCGCTTTGTCTCATTGTTTGCATAGCCTGTTACAAGACGAACTTCCTTTATTTCTTTCTTATCTTTTTCGATGTACCCAGCAACTGTTAGCGTTGAAAGTGTAAAAGCTTCCCTGCCGCCTACTTTTTGATAAAAGGTGGATTCATATTGCTTTTTAAGATAAATGGCCGTTACTATTTCTTCATAGATACGATTAAGTTTCCGCTCCTCTAACCATTTCACGATTTTCTTTTGTTCATAACCCTTTGAAGTAAATACTTCAATTTCTGCATCAAGTGCAACCAAAAGAGGAAGAAGATCTCCATAAACACCAGCTATGTTTCCCCCAATTGTTCCTCTGTTCCGAACAGAAACACAGCCGATTTCTCTAAGAGCTTCTTGTAAGAGAGGAGCGTACTTTTTAATAAGGGCATTTTTAAGACAATGAGAGAGAGTTGAGAGAGAGCCTAGTCTAATAGAAAGTTCTTTTTCTTTACATTCCGTAATGCCTGTAAGTTCTATTATGTTTTCTAAACTAATTAAATGCTTCGGCATCTCTCCACTTTTTTCCCATTGAATTTGAAGGAGGGTACCTCCTGCAATAAATTCTGCTTTTAGCCCTAGCTTTCTCTTCATATCAAGAGCTTCTGTAATTGTATTTGGCACCCAAACATACGGTGTGCTTGTCATTGCTTCGTTAATCATCATTTGCTCCTTTCCCCCAAAACATGTTCATATGCTTCTTTTGTATCAATATCATAGAGCCACTTCTTTTCCTTATAGAAAAGAAAGAGACCATCACGTCTGTCTTTCAAGATTTTCTTAGCTCCGGTATCTCCTTCTAAGCTTAAAAGAAGAGAAAACATACTAGCCGTAAATAAGATAGGAGGCGCCATCATCCCTTGAAAACGAGGGGCAATAAAGGAAAGGAATGGTTGCTTAGAGTAGGTGAACATTAAATGATTAATCATTGCAGGAGTTACAAAAGGCTGATCTGCCAGAAGAACAACAACTGCATCTGCTTGTTGATGTATCGCTTCTTGCACACCGCACTTTAATGAATATGCCTGCCCTTTTTCAGCTCTTATACAAGAAACTAAACGAACTCTTTTATCCCTTTCGTTCATCCAAAAAAGATGATCATTTGGACGGTGAACAACGATAATTGTATGAAGTTGAGATAAAAGAGCATGTGAAAGAGATGTATTCCCGATGGTAGAGGTTTGAAAAGGTAAAGATAATTTATCTACCCCCATTCGCCTGCTAGAACCTGCGGCTAAAAAGATTCCTACTATTTTCATGCTGATGTACGGCTTTCTCTCACAGCTAAACGCTGTTGCTGTACAAGCTGCGCTACAATGCTAACAGCAATTTCTTCAGGTCCTTCTGCTCCAATTGAGAGACCAACTGGACTGTATATATAAGGGGGAACGTCTCTTCCTTCAAAGAGCCGCTTCGTTCTATTTGCAGATCCTAGTACTCCTACATAATGAAGCTGTTTCTTTTCTAGAAGAGATAAAATTTCTTGGTCACGTTGAAAATTGTGGGTGAGGATGACAACAAAGTCTTTAGACTGAATAGTCATTTTATTGATCACTTCATGTGGAAAAGAGACAATGAGCTCATCTGCAAGAGGAAACGCTTCTCTGTGACAAAAACTTCTTCTCCAATCTGTTACTGTAACAGAAAAACCAGTTTGAGCTGCAAGTTTTGCAAGGGGGATAGCATCTTCTCCACCTCCAAATAATAGAAGTCGTGGTTTTGGATAAAAACAGTGAACATATACATATGAGGCATGTTCGTTAAAAAATGCCACACCACTCTTTTCTTTTCCATATAACATCAGTTTTTTTACATTTGGCGAAACTGCTCCTTCCCACTCTCCAAAAACATATTCATCTTCTGAAATAAACAGATAGTGAGAAACTCTTAAATCGTGCGTGATCTTCTTCACAACAGTTACAGTTTTGCTCTGTTTTAAAAATTCTTCAAGCATTAGTAAATGCTCACGCAGTTTTTCATCTATTCCTTGAACAAGCACGTGAATGATTCCATTACATCCAGCTCCGGTTCCCCATAGCAAGTCATCTTCGCTCTTCATGTTAAATGTAAGGGTAGCCGATTTTGATGTTCCAAAGAAGTCTGCAGCACGTTGAAATAAATCTTCTTCTAAACAGCCGGCACTTAAAACCCCTGCTTTTTCTCCATTTTCCAATAAGAGCATTGAAGTTCCTTCCTTGCGATATGATGATCCTTCTACTTCGATAATAGTAGCTAAAACAGCTTTTTGTTTAGAACATTTCAACAAAGCTAGAATGTCGTATATATTCTCCATCCCTCTTTCTCCTTTCCTTCCTGTTCCCTTTCAAAAAACGCAAATTATGTTATATAACCTTACGAAAAATGATTTCTTTAGTAATCTTTTATAAATCATAGACGATATTCTAAATTCAAACCTCACCATTGTCATATCTTTTAACAATAATTCTTTCTTTTTGGAGAAAATGTAATTTGTATTGTTTCTCTTTAGAAAAAATCACTAAAAAAAGAGACGATGCGAGATTCGCATCGTCTCCTTTATAAAACAAGTTTACTACCTGATTGCTGTACAACAAGCCTTGCAATACCATTTCCAACTGCACATGCTTCTCTTAACGACAAATTAACAGCAAGACCTGCAATAAAACAAGCAAGATGCGAATCTCCTGCACCGATTGTATCAACGACAAGGGCAGGCTCTGATGGAATAAGGTCACTTTCTTCTTCTGTGTAAAAGAACGTTCCTTCAGCACCTAATGTGATAATTACAGGTTCATCCGTTTTATCAAAAATAGCGCGTGCTCCGTCTTCAACAGAGCTTTCACTTGTTAAGCAAAGAAGTTCTGCCTTATTTGAATGAACAATTGTTCCTTTCGTCAAAACTTTTTTTATAACGCTTTCATCGATAAAATTGATTCTTGGACTCGGATCAAAAATTAGCTTAGCTTCTTTCTTCCGCTTTTCAAGCGCTTTTGTCACGATATAGCCTGAAGGACCTTCTAATTCATATCCTGATATATAAATGTAGTCGTATGTTTCAATTTCAATAACTTGAAACCACTCTTCTCTCCACTGTGTTTCAATCCCTGGTATAGTTATAAACGTTCGTTCTCCACCTTCTTCAACAATGCATAAACTCCAGCCATTGTCATATGGTTCTTCAATAAGAAGCGGATATTCTTCTTTCAGAAGCTCCTCTCTAATGACCTTTGCACAAATCCCCTCTCCAACAGGAATAAGTAAGTCATGTGGAATACAAAGCTGTTTTAACACACTTGATACATTATAAGCACAACCACCAACCGTCACTTGATCCGCTCTTCCAAAAATATCTTGACCGCTTTTAGGAAGCTCTGCTACTTTAATGATTACATCGATAATAGCTGCACCGATAATAAGTACCTTTCCTTTCGGTCCAGGCTCGTTCGTGTCTTCATTTTGCCATTTTTCCACTTTCTACACCTCTACTCTTTGAAGATTGCACATTTACTAAAACAGCTTGTACAACTCCACTCACAATAAATGCTAATAATACACCTAAACTACTATCCTCAAAAATCCCTCTTGCAAATGGCCCAGTAAAAAATGACGTATTCGTAAACGCCAGACCTGCTGCGATTCCTATCAACCAACTTAAAAGTCCCGCTGGATTTATTGCCTCTGCCTTGTTGCTCAACAGTTTTTCATCATACCCAAATTCCCTCCGAACAAGAGCAAAATCAACAAGAAACGTAGCTCCCCAAGAAGCTAACCCAATTCCGACTAGCCCTAAGAAAACCTGAAAATCTCCTAGGAAATTTTGAGAGAAAAACAAAACATACACAGGAAGAGCAATAATAATGATAGCATGGATAAAAACCGCTGTGGAGTCTTTCACATGAATATCTAACGTCTGTAAATTTGTACGCGCTGATTTTAAACTTAAAATACCTTGTGGAATTAACCCACCTAAAGCTGTAAGAAAATAAAGAGCCGTCATCCAAGATGGAAGAGCTTGACTAATTACATTAATTGGATTATCCGCTGTTCCTAATGACGGAACCGACGTGGTCATTAAAATACCAGCGCTCATAATGATAAATAACGGAAAAAACGCTCCTAAAGTTACGCTCATAACAACGGATTGAGAAGAAGTTTTAGGATGTTGATAACGACTATAATCAGCACCAGCCCCTACCCATCCAATGCCAGTTCCTGCAATAATAATAGAAACAGCAGGAAGAAAAGACGTTAACCAATCCCCGTTATTTATTTGAAACAAAGCTTGCCAGTTTGTTTTCGGGATAAGTAAGGCTATTACCAAAAGAGTTAACAAACCAAAAACGTATGTGAAAATGGTTTGAGCTTTTACAAGTACCTTTTGACTAAATAAGTTTGAAAGTAAAACAAGAAGAGAAAAAGCAAAAAGGCTGACAACTGTTAATAACGACGTTGTATTTAAACCCCAAACATTAAGTAATGACAACAATGTTAAAGTCCCTGTAATAACATTAACAGCAAGCCAACCAACAAAACTCATCCACACCATCAACGTTGGAAAATAGTTTCCTTTTCTTCCGAAAGCGGCTCGAGATAACGTCAGCATATTTGCTCCCGTATTTTTACCCGCAATACTTGTTAATCCAACAAGAATAAAAGATAACGATCCAAGCATAGCCGCAAGCAGCGATTGAAAAAAGCTAAGGCCAAATCCTACAATCATTGTGCCGTATACAACACCTAAAATTCCAATATTACTTGCAAACCAAATAAAAAAAAGTTCCTTTGGTTTTCCCGATCGCTCAGAAGGTGACAAAAAAATAGATGAAGATGGTTTACTCATTTTCCTCCCCCTTAATAATGAAATCTTCGATATTTCACAAGATGTTCAGCATAGTAAGTAAAATCGACTCCATTGCTTCTGTTAATCGTCTCAATCCATTCTGGTAAAATTCCTGTAATTCCTACCTTCGCTCCGCATATTGCTGTTGCCATAGCTCCAATAGTATCCGTATCTCCTCCTAAATTGGCACACATGATACTACATTTATGAACATCCTTTGTATAATACGCCAAAGCTAAAGCTGTTGGCACGGATTCACACGTTAATGTCCCTGCTCCGATAATATGATAAAGGTGATCAGCAAAAGCGTCTTCTTCATTCTTAAATTTCTCTGCATATTGCAAACAAAGATCAAGTCTTGCTTTTAATGATGGACTAAATGTTTCTGTCCCATATAAGCTAAGAGAACAACTATAAGTATCTTTTACCTTTTGTATAATCTCCTCCCAACTGCAATCTTCAAACGCCGCGCTAACAGCCATCGCAATCATGGCTGCTCCACTAATAGCAACATCTGACCCATGCGTTACTCGACTAACTTCATAAACATACCTTACAATTTCTTCCATGCAAGTAGATGGAATGAGACATCCGATAGGAGCAATTCGCATTGCTGCTCCGTTTGTTTCAGCTTTCGCTGTAACAGGAGAAGCATTCCCCCCTGTCCGAATTGTTTGTAACGCTATTTTTGAACTTGGGCCAAGAATATTGTGTTCAAAAGCTTGATTTTTTTCAGCCCACTCAATAAGATGATCGGCAATTGCTGTTGTTGATGGGATAAAATTCCACTCAATTAAAGCATCTAAAATAGCGATGCTTTGGGCTGTATCATCTGTATATTGTCCGCTTTTATAGTAGCGTGCAGCTTCATTTTCTTGTGGTCCTGAGATAAACGTATCAATTTTACCAAAGTGTTGTTTAATTCTCCTTCTGCTCCAGAGTTCCCCAGGCATTCCCATTGCATCGCCAATTGCTAAACCATATAGCGCTCCTAATGTTTTATCCATTAATATGTCCACTACCAGTTCCCCCATGTTTGTCACTCATTTTATTACTAAATTATCTTCTTTATTTTTCTACCATCAAATGTCATTTCTCTTTCCCATCTACTTAAATTAGACAATTATTTTATTTCCCCTGCTTTTTTGCCAAATTATCTTAATTTTCTACTTTTTATCTAAAAAATTACAATATTCTGAAATTTGTTTTTTTATTATCCTTTATGAATTCATTAAAAATTAAATTAAAGTTGAACTTTTTATCTTTCAAATAAAAAAGAGTTTAGATAGAAAGAAAAAAGGGAAGTATATTTTTGCGTGTTTTACACACGCTATATATGTCACCCGCTCCCCATATTATTCGCTTGTTGCGGGACACTTAACCAGGTCGGCGGGGTTGTCGGGTGACTAAAAAACGCTTAAGCAACTGAGCTTAAGCGTTTTTAATGTGGTGCAGCTTTCATATTTAAAACAATAACTCCACCAATAATCATGATAATTCCTATTACACTATATATGCTTATATTTTCTTTCCAAATCATAATGCCAACAAGAGCTGTAAGAGCCGTACCAACGCCAGACCAAATAGCATAAGCCATACTTAATGGTATGTTTTGAAGAGATAGAGAAAGAAAATAAAAAGCAGCTCCTATGCCAGCAACGGCTCCTATACTTGGGATAAGCTTCGTAAATCCTGCTGACGATTTAAGCATAGAGCTGCCGATAATTTCTAAAATAATAGCTAGAGCTAAATAGAAATAAGGTTGCACAATCATCACCTCATTCATCTTTCCTATAACATTTTTCCGAAGAAAATCGTATCACATGTGAGCAAGACTACGCTAGTGTTTTTATTCAAAATTGGTGTTGTTCACAAAAAAAGCACAAAGTTGTTAAAAAATCCAACAACTTCGTGTTTTTTTACATTAGGATGTATGATGAAGTTCACTTTTTTCGATCAGCTTTTTAAGCTCCTTCAACATTGGTTCCCGAAGCTCCTTATCTTCTAAGGCGAAAGAAATGTTTGTTAAAAGAAAACTGAGCGGCTCGCCTGCATCATATCTTTGTCCTTCAAACTGATAAGCAAAAACAGATTGTAACTCATTCATTGCTTCAATAGCATCTGTGAGCTGAATTTCTCCTCCTTTTCCTTCTTTCTGTTTCTCTAAGTAAGTAAAAATTTCTGGTGTAAAAACATAGCGACCAATAATAGCTAAATTTGAAGGAGCTTCTTCAGGCTGCGGTTTTTCAACAAATGAATCTACCCTATAAAGGCGGTGTTCTTTCTCAGCCGGATCTATCACTCCGTATCTGCTGATCTCTTCGGTTGGGACAGGCTGAACGCCAACAACTGAACACTCTTTTTTCTCATATTGCTTAATGAGCTGTTTCAAGCAAGGTTCTTCAGAGTAAGTTAAATCATCTCCAAGAAGGACTGCAAATGGCTCATCTCCAATAAAAGTGCGAGCACAAGAAATAGCATGGCCAAGACCTTTTGGTTCTTTTTGACGAACATAATGAATATTAGCTAAGTTTGAAACATGTTGAATGGCATTAAGCTGTTCTTCTTTTCCTTGTTCACTTAAATGTCTTTCAAGCTCAGCATCATAATCAAAATGATTTTCAATTGCTTGTTTTCCTTTTCCTGTCACAATTATAATATCTTCAATTCCCGATTTCAGCGCTTCTTCTACAATAATTTGGATTGTCGGTTTGTTGACAATCGGCAACATTTCCTTTGGTATTGATTTTGTAACAGGTAAAAAACGAGTACCTAACCCTGCTGCTGGAATAACGGCTTTTCTTACTTTCTTCATCTTTTTCTCCTCCATTTTATTTGATTTCTTTTTCTATCCATTTTGTGCTGTAAATACCCACGCTTTCGTTCCTATAAAGTTGATCCCCAAACCGATGATGGTAGCTCCACCCTTACTGATCAAAAGAGACCATCCTAATTGTTCTGAAAATAAAAGCAAACATTTCATTGTTATTAAAAGCGTTAGCATGTTGATGAGAACAAAGCGGAATAGTTCACTTCTTTGAGCTTTAGATGATTGTTTAAACGTCCATTTCCGATTTAGGATATAGCTGTTAAAAAGCCCGCAACTATAAGAGATTACTTGAGAAAGAACAGCTGGCATACCCCCGAAAACGAGAAGGGTAAAAACGAGAAAATCAATCATCGTATTAGAAGCTCCCACAATACAAAACTTGATAAACGTTCTTCCTTTATTCATGAATCATTTGCTTCTCTTTCTTTACAGACGTTTCTGCACTATATATATCACGCACAATATATAAAGGTCGACCTTTTGATTCATCATAGATGCGTCCGATATATTCTCCAATTACGCCAAGAAGAATGAGCACAACCCCACTAAAAAATAGCTGAATAATAACAAGTGAAGCCCAACCTGTTACAGTACTCTCTGTAAAGAATTTCAAATATAAAACATACAGCATGTAAACAAATCCTGCTCCTGAAAAAAGAGAACCCGCATACGTTGCTAATTTCAATGGTTTATAAGAGAACGATGTAATCCCATCAAGAGATAACTTTAACATTTTTTTTAGGGGATATTTTGTTTCGCCTGCAGCTCGCTCATCACGTTCATATTCAACAGCTGTTTGACGAAAACCAACCCAGCTAACAAGCCCACGAACAAATCGGTTCTTTTCTTGAAGACCTTTCATTTGCTCACATACTTTACGATCAATAAGTCTAAAGTCTCCTGTGTCAATAGGAATGTCAATGTCTGTCATAGATCGGAGCGTTCTATAAAACATGGCTGCTGTTTGCTTTTTAAAAAATGTTTCTCCTTTTCGCTTTGTTCTTTTTGCATATACAACTTCATACCCTTGTTTCCATTTGTCAATCATATCGAGGATAAGTTCTGGGGGATCTTGCAAATCTGCGTCAATTACAACAACCGCCTCTCCTTTTGCATAATCCATTCCTGCTGTAATCGCAATTTGATGACCAAAGTTTCTTGAAAAATCAATTAGTTTAATAGATGAATCACGTAAGCTAATCTCTTTCAAAATTTCTACCGTCTTATCTTGACTTCCGTCATTTACAAATAAAAGCTCGTATTTTTCTTTTGTAGAATGCATGACATTACTTAAACGTTCGTACGTTGTTTCAATAACTTCTTCTTCATTATAAACAGGAATAATAATCGAATATTTTATATGTTCCATCTCATTTATAACCTCCTATGAATAGAATTTGTAAAAGGAGAAACGTTTCTCCTTTTACAAATCTAAATCTTTTATAGCTCTACTTTGTAAAGTGTTTCGCTTTGACCTCCTCTACCAGGCATTCCACTATTTGAATCGCTATCAGAATCACTGTTCGACGACGTACCGTTCCATTCTTCTTGTGGCACTTCTTCTCCATGCTCTTTGATCCATGTTTGTAAATCTGAGCTACCGCCAGGACCTCCGCCACCAATTAAAAAGTATTTCACTTCATTGTTTTTAACCATTTCTTCAAGCTTCTCTGTTGTTAAAATCGGATCTGAGCCTGAAAATCCACCCATCGCCATGACTGTTTCACCTTCAATAATGTAAGGAGCAGCAGAAGAGGCATTAGATGTAGCAAATAAGTAAGTTTCTCCATCGCTATGTTTCTTAAGGTAAGAAACTAAATTTTCATTGATGCTGTTTTGTCCTTCACCCATCTTCATATTTCCATTTCCCATCGTTGTAGGACCAGCCGCTGGCATTACACTATTTCCATCTCCGTATATAATAGGAGTGCTTGCCCAAAAAGCAGGAATAACAAGAATGGCAAGAAGGGCTGCTAAGGACACAAAATATGTCGCTCGTTTCTCTTTTTGTTTGAAGAAGAATAGCGCTAGTGAAAGCAATGTCCCTGCTACTCCTACTCCAATACTCCAAACCATCCCAATTTGATCTATATAAGACTTCAACGTAAAGACTTCAAAAGCAGTTGTTGCTAGAATTGCAATAGGAAGCAACATTGATTTAAATCCTTTTTCTGTTTGATAAAGCTTAAATAGTTTAACCCATCCTGCCCCAACAAATGCTGCAATTGGAGGAGCTAACATGATCAGGTAGTATTGATGGAAGAAACCTGCGATACTAAAGAAGACACCAACAGGACCAAGCCAAGCAAGCCAGAATAGGCTTTCTTTTTCCTCATCACTCCACTGTTTTCGTAAACGAATTCCTGAAAGTAAACCAACGCATCCAAAAAGAGCAAACGGAAGAACCCAACTAATTTGATCGGCTAACCCAATTTGGAACAAACGGAAGAACCCTGGAGTGCCTGTATTGAACATTCCTCCCCCATTTTGACCACCTGGTCCACCTTGATCTCCCTTACTTAGAAAATCACGCTGTCCATTATCTTCAGACGTCTGAGTTTCTGAGTTTGTATTATCTTGTGTAGAAGATGAATCATCACTATTTGTTGTATTTGCGCCATTAGCCTGATTTGGTCCACCTTGACCATTTGGTGGAGCTCCTGATGGCATCCCCTCTGGCGCTTCTCCTTGTTCCATTCCATTTGGAGGAGCCTGCATCTCGTTTCCATTTCCTTTATCAGCACCACCACCTCCTGGTGTGCTTTGTCCTTGACCTGTTAAACGAGCTACGCCATTATATCCAAAGGCAAGCTCTAACACAGAATTCGTTTGACTGCTGCCCATATAAGGACGATCGCCTGCTGAGACACTATCAACAACAACAGCCCATGAAAGAGACAATGCCATCATAACAGCTGTTGCGCTTGCTAATATCCCGATTTTCTTTTTCCACTTCACCTTTGCTGCAGTTATGTAGAAAAGATAAAATGCAGGAGCAACCATGAAAGCTTGCATCATTTTCATATTGAAGCCAAGTCCAATCATGGCAAAAGCTCCAATTACCCAAATAGCTTTGTTTTTTCTAACACCTCTAAATAGCATCCATACCCCAATTAAAAGAGTAAAAACAAGCATACTATCAATGTTGTTTGAACGACTTATGGCAGGAACAATTGGTGTGATCGCCATTGTCAAACTTGCGATTCTAGCTCCTGTAATTCCAAAGGTTGGTTTTAGAAGGAAGTATAGAAGAACAACAGATCCAACTCCAGCTAAAGCTTGTGGTAACATAACACTCCATCCGTGCAAACCAAAAATTGCAGCGCTTAATGTTTGAATCCAAAATGTAAGCGGCGGCTTATCAACTGTTACAAAACCTGCTGGATCAAAAGAAGCATAGAAGAAATTGTGGAAATTTTCGAGCATGCTTTTTACTGCTGCCGTATAATAAGCATTCGCATAATCGTTTTTCCAAATGTTATAGATGTTTAAGAAAGCAGAAAGAAGGATAATCCCTAGCAGGATAAGATCAATTCTTTTGTACATAAACTTTTTCATTTTTTCACCTCATTATCATTTAAAACGATGATTTATTGAGGCTAATAGAGTCCGGACTTCTACTAACTTTGATCTCTTAAATCATGTTTTTATCAATTCAACGTTTTTAACGTTTCCTTGAGTGTATTTAGACTATAACAAGCAATTATGTCGGAAAGATGTCAAAAAAAGTTTTTAGAGAAATAAAAAGCTAAAGTTTAAGAATCTTAAACTTTAGCTTTCTCCTTCTATTTTTCCTGCAAGCGCGTAGAGAACAACCGTTGAGACAAAATGGGCGGAAAACTGACTTGGATCTTGCTGAGGGTATACTTCAACAAAGTCCATTCCTACAATTCCCCTTTTTGCAAATTCATGAACTAATGTTAATAGTTCATAAGATGTTAACCCATTTCCATCAACAGGACCGCCTGGGTTAAAAGCATAATCTAAAACATCACTACAAATAGTTAAATACACTCCATCAACATTGTGACTTGCTTTTTTATAAACGTCTTCAGCAAGCTCTTTTATGTTTGTACATTCTCTAATGTCCCGAATTGTAACAGTCTCTGCTCCTGCTTCTTTTGCATACTGACCACTTTCAGGTTTATTTCGCGGCCCGTGAATCCCTGTATGAATAATACTTTCATTACGGATTCCATCTAGTTCATATATTCTTGCAAAAGGAGTTGATCTGGCAAATTCATCTCCTTCGTGTGAAACCATATTATCATAGTGAGCGTCAAGGTGAATGATTCCAAATTTCTTTCCCTGCTGCGTCTCCGTTAGGGCCTTCATAATTGGATATGTAATCCCATGATCTCCTCCAAATGCAACCGGAAATTTGTTCTCTTCCCATACTCGTTTAGAAAATGTTTCAATCCGCTCCATTGTTTCTTCTACACTAGCTGGAACAACGTCAACGTCTCCCATATCTCCTAAACTTAAATGTCCGAAAACATCAATATGATTTAATTCAGGCAAATAGCCGCTATAACGAGCAGAAGAAAGTCGAATTACTTTTGGACCAAGTTCACATCCTGTATAGTCCCCCCATGTTACAGCTCCTTCCCATGGCACTCCATATATTAAAACGTCTGTTTCTTCTATCCCTTTTCCCGTCGACACATTTTTTGCTCCTAAAAAAGGGGGCGTATTCCCATAGATTTTGTTCATTCTTTATCATCCTTTCTCTTCCTTATTTTCTTTTATGGTCTCCTTACCCTTTATGAATAAAAATACTCTTATAAAATAAAAAAGCGCTCAAAAATGAGCACTTTATATAACCGCTGAATTTACAGTTTCAATGTCCAACTCTTCTTTTTTCTCTTTTTCTTCAAGTTCAAGTGCTTTTGGAACAGAAAGGTATTTTGCAAGAACAAGAGCTGATGCCCCTCCTACGAATTTTCCAATCATAATATACAAAATTAAGTTAGGTTGAAAATTCGCTGTAAATGAAAGATGATCCCCGAATAAGAAAGCAGCACAAACCGCATAGGAAATGTTCATTACTTTATCTTTAGCAGGCATATCTTTTACAAGACGGAACATTGCTAAAATGTTCGCGGATGCTGCAAGAATACCAGCGCTTCCTTCTTTACTAATACCAAATTTATTTCCTATTTTTTCAAGAGGTAAGGCTAAATACTTTTGCATTAAGTATACAAATGGAAAAGCCCCAGCTAGCATTAACCCAATATATCCTGCTACTTCAAGTGCTCTATATTGATCTTGTTCATCAGCTACAATCGGACTAAATCCAAAACTTCCAAAAAGAGCGCTAAATGCTCCTGTAAAGTGTTCAACAATGGAGAACAGGAGAACAAGCTTTAAGAAAGCATCAAGACCGCGGCCAAATATCATAAATCCTTTAATCATTTTATCTGGGAAAAAGCGCAATCCTATTGCAAGAGAACCTACAAAAACAATCAACGGAATGAGATTCATGAATATTATTCCAAGGCTGAGACTAAGCTCATACACTGCCGAAGAGTTTGTGGAAACGGAAGATCGAATAGTTGGATTTGTAAAGGCAATAAGTAAACAGCTTACTAACACGCCAATCGGAATAGCTAAAACCCCTGACATTATCCCAAGCGCCATATACTTGTGATCTTTTTTCTGAAGCATAGCAAGACCTGTTGGAATAGAGAATACAATGGTTGCTCCTGCCATATATCCAATAATCATAGCCATGATCCAACTTTCCTTTGTTTGAGCTAATGCCTCTGCTAGCTGATAACCGCCCATATCAACGGCAATAAGAGATGTTGCTGCAATGGATGGATCTGCTCCAAGCTTTACAAAAAGTGGACCAAAAACGGATTCAATAAATTGAGATAAGTATGGAATAGACGCCATAATGCCTGCAGTTGGGATAAAAATATAACCGATGGAATGAATGCCTTCCATAAATTCCTTTCCTACTCCTCTTTCTTTATTTTTAATAGCGGCAATTCCTCCAATAATAGCAGAAATCATTAAAATATAAATAACGTATGTTCCAATTTTCTCCACTCTTATCCCCCCCTTTTTTAAACAACAAGACTTACGCCACTCGTTTTTTGGGCTAACATTTGGTCTATAAGCGTACCCATGTGTGCTGCCGCTTCAACAGGCGATGTACCTTGACGATGAATATTTGAAATGACCATTCGGTTTGACTCTTTCGTTCCCTTCCTCGGTCTATAACACATATAAGCACTTAGTGAGTGAGCACAAACAAGCCCAGGTCTTTCTCCGATGAGAAGAATAAAAGCTTCGGGTTTTAAAATTTCACCAATATCGTCCATACAGGCAACTCTTCCCCCCTTTAAAAAGAAAGGAGTTCCAACAGTTAATTCATATGATGTTAGCGAATCTATTAAGGCAGGATATACATCTCGGATATTCTCTTCAATGGCATTTGCACTCAATCCATCCGCTATCACAATTTGAACTTGAGGATGCATTATGCACTCCTTTTTAATAAGATTGCGTCCTTCTAATGAAAGAAGTCTCCCTTCATCAGGGCGCTTTAAATACCGCTCTTTTGTTTGAAAACGGGTTGTCACAGAAAAGAGATTAAATTCCGCTAATGTTTCTTCACTAACTTCTCCATAAACAGAGTCAACCGCAGCAGCGTGATCAATCCGGAATGACAAAAAATCTTGTGTGAGAGGCCTTGTACCTGTTCTGCCTACTCCAATTCGTGCTGGTGTATATTGTTTTAAGTGAGCAAGTTTCTCTTCTTTTTCTCTCATCTTCTTTTCCTCCTCTATTTAACTTTCATAAAAATGGTAGGATCGCCTGCTACCCTAGTTAACTTTCCGTTTTCCATGATCCCTTGATGTTCAAGCCAAGCTGAGAAAGCAGGAGCAGGAGCTAAATTAAGTACATTTCGCAATGTCGCGATATCGTGATAGCTTAATGACTGATAGTTCAACATGCAATCATCTCCCATTGGTACACCAATAACAAAATTCACACCTGCTGTGCCAAGCAGCATACTCAAGTTATCCATATCATTTTGATCTGCCTTCATATGATTTGTATAACAAACATCAACACCCATAGGAAGTCCATGCATTTTCCCCATAAAATGATCTTCAAGCCCTGCCCTTATCACTTGCTTGCTATCATACAAATACTCTGGTCCAATAAATCCAACAACCGTGTTCACAATAAAAGGATTATAACGTTTAGCAAGGCCATAGCAGCGTGCTTCTAAAGTTAGTTGATCAATATCATAATGGCTGTTTGAGGAAAGTTCAGATCCTTGCCCTGTTTCTAAATACCATCTGTTTGGTCCAAGTGCTGTGCCTTTTTCTTGCATCAGATGGTGCGCTTCATCAAGCAGAGAAATGGATATACCAAATGACTGATTTCCTTCCTCTGTACCTGCGAGTGATTGGAAAATAAGATCAGCAGGGGCTCCTTTTTCAATTGCCCTCATCTGGCTTGTAACATGGGAAAGAACACAGTTTTGAGTTGGAACGGAAAATTCCGTTATAATATTTTTTGTTTCCAAGAGAAGGTCATAAATATTGTTTGTCGTATCAATAACAGGATTAATCCCGATTACTGCATCTCCAATTCCATAGCTTAACCCCTCATATAAAGAGGCGCGCATTCCTTGCAATCGATCTGACGGATGATTAGGTTGAACGCGGGAAGCAAGAGTTTTTGGCTGTCCAATTTTTGTTTGACAATGGGTAATAACTTGAATTTTAGCGGCTGCTTGAATTAAGTCTAAATTAGACATCAGCTTTGCTACTGCTGCAATCATGTCACTTGTTAACCCTTTTGAAATGGTTAATAAATGCTCTCCTGTTGTTTCGTCATGTAAGATATACTCCCTTAAATCGGCAACAGTCCATGTTCTTATTTCTCTGTATACATTCTCTTCAACGCTTTCTTCAATCACTCTAGCTACTTCATCCTCAAGAAGCGGATAGTTGCGAAAATCTGCAAGTGTAATGTTTGACAGTACGGTTTTAGCTGCCATTCTTTCTTTCATATTTTCAGCACTAACACGAGCAAGATCATCTCCTGATTTTTCTTCATTTGCTTTTGCCATAATTTCTTTTAAACTTTTAAAAGAGTACGTTTGTCCGAGAATAGTTGTTTTTTTGTTCATTCGTTTTCCTCCTTCTATTGATGAAATGCAAGTGTTTTAACAGAAACCGAAATGGCTTCTCCTCCAATAGGCATCCCAAGATCTATATAATCTCCATCAGCAACCTGCACGCCATCAATACAAACAATATTCACATCCTCAGCACACCGTTTTTTGAGGGCTTGCCCGAGCGCTTTTGCTACATCGTCTTCACAAATGACGACAATATTTTCCTTTTGAAACTCTTTTTTCATTTCTTCATGAATAGCTTGGGCAATTTCCTGTAGAATCACGTACGAACAATAAGGCATATCAAGGAGCGTTAAGGCAAACGGTGGATTTTGTTTTGTATCAAACACTTCTTTTGCATGCTCTATTTTTTCTCTCAATCTCCTCAAGAACTCGAGAGAACTCCACTCTCCTTTTTTACTTGTTTTCACTTTTAAAAGCGGTATATTTCTGATTGGTAAAAGTTCTTTTTGTACATGAACAGTTGCTCCACTTACTTCCATACTTTGCATACCAGCCCCAATCACCGTTGCTCTATTTGTCTCAACTGCTTTTTTAATACGCACACTTGATAAGGGAAAAGCAGTAGGAATTACAGACGCTAAGAGCGGACCAATATCTCCATATCTCGCTGCCTCTTTCATTGTATGAATTTGTGCATCATTCATCATTGCCCCAACTCCCCCAGAAATCATCATTTCATCAGGCTTAGGAAGCACTTCATTATGTGCACCTGTCAGCAAAAGCTTTCCACCTTGTTTGTCGTTCCTTAATAAGTAAGAAAACAAGTCTTCGCTCATTTTTTGACATAGGTTTTGAGCTTGCTTGTATGATAAAATGTCTCCTTTTTTTAGGTTAATAGATTGATAAGAAAGCCATTTAAAGAGCGATGGTGCTATATACTGCACTTCTCCATCTTCTGTTAAACGAACAAGGCGTCCCCCAACATGGAAAGTAAGAGAAGTTACAGCTTTTCCATCTTGGAAAAAAGCTACATTTGCGGTTCCGCCCCCAATATCAACATTTGCAACTGTTCCATTTATCTCTTCTGAACGTTTCATAGCTCCTGATCCTTTTCCAGCTAGAATACCTTCTAGGCTATCTCCTGCTGTTGCAACAACAAAATCTCCTGCTTTATCCGCCAAGTAGTGAATAATACTTTCAGCGTTTTCTTTTCGAGCTGTTTCCCCTGTAATAATGACAGCTCCTCCTTTAATGTCTTTTAAGTTAACGTTAGCTTTTTGATACTCTTTTGAAAGAAGACTCTTTAGCTTTTCAATATGAATCATATCTTCGGTTTCTAAAGGTGTTTCATATAAAGAACCTGTATAGGTCACCTCTCGATCAATAATGTGGCAAACAGGAAGGCTAAAACCATCCTTCCTTTCATTAATAAGAAGCCTGCTTAAAATGACTTTTGTTGTGCTTGTGCCAATGTCAATTCCTATACTTTTTATCCAATACTCGCTCAAAGCTCCTCCTCCTAACGAAAAAGCGCTTTGAAGAATCCCTACAACATGTAGAGGATCTTCAAAGCGCCATTGCTTTTATTTATTCACTTTTGCCATAACGTGTTCCGCTATTTTCACCATTGATACGTGAGTTTCCATACTCTTTTTTTGGATTTTTCGGTATGCCTCTTCCTCTGAATATCCTTTTACTTTCATTAGAATTCCTTTTGCTTTTTCAATTTTTTTACGATGTTCTATTTTTTCTTCTAAAAGAGCAACTTTTCTAGAGAGCTCTAGCTCTTTCTCCCGTTGACTTAAAGCAATTTCAACAGCTGGAATAAGCTCTCTTTCTTTCACAGGTTTAACAAGGTATCCTGTCACTCCTGCTTTTTTAGCCTTTACTGTTAATTCTTGATCGCTGTAAGCTGTTAAAAGTAAAATTGCACAATCCGATTGTTTCTTTATAATAGAAGAAGCCTTTATACCATCTAAAATAGGCATCTTTATGTCCATAATGATAAGATTTGGAGCAAGATGTTTAGCTTTTTCAATGGCCTCTTCACCGTTTTTAGCTTCTCCAACCAAGTTATAACCGCGCTCTTCAAGCATTTCTTTTATATCCAAGCGTGTAATAGGTTCATCATCTACAACCATCACTCGGTCTTTCATAACATCACCGCTTTTGCTATAGGAAATGTGAGCGTCATTTTTGTTCCGTCTTCTGATGAAAAAGTGGATAGAATGCCGTTCAGCTCTGCTGCCAACGTATGTACAAGCTGCAGTCCAAGCGAGGACGGCTTATCCTCAATTATTCCTCTACCATTATCTTCAACCGTAATGTTTGCTATTTGTTTACGGCAGATGACTGTAATACTGATTTTTCCACTCTTTCGTTGTTCAAAAGCATGTTTGAGACAATTTTGAACAAGTTCATTCACAATAAGTAAAACAAATGTTGCTTGATTAGATGGTAAAAAAGTAGGCTCCCCTTTAACGAAAAGAGAGATTTCTTTTTCTGACACATAGGCTAGGCTTAGAAGCATATCAGCGGCTCGCTCCATTACAAGCACAATGTTTACGGCTTCTATTCCACCTTGCGCTAAGTAATCATGTATAATTGAAATCGTCTCAATCCTTGCTACACTATCTTGCAAGATATCCGATACTTCAGAATGAACTCGGCGTGTTTGCAATCTAAGCAAGCTTGAAATAATCTGCAGGTTGTTTTTAACCCGGTGATGAATTTCTTTTTGAATAAGAGATTTTACCGTTCCTTCTCTGTCTACATTCTCTTTTGGAACTAACAGCTCTTCAACCCGTTTATTAGTCATCATTTCTTCTGAAATATCTCGCTCTCTTATGAGCACCCCAATAGTAGTTCCTTTGTTATCAAAAATAGGTACGATATCTTGCTGAACGATAACACATTCTTGGGTGATACCGCGTGAGTTCGTAATGGGATTACCCGTTCTTAAGCTAAAAAACACCCCTGGTTCATTTTGTTCTGTTGCTGTTTCTCCTATAATATTTCTTTTATATAAAGAAGAAACTGTTGCAGGCTGAGCTTGTGCAACAATCATTGCTTTATCTTCAGAAAGCGAACAATCAATAAACATATCTGACTTTGCAATATCTGCTGTAAGTTGGAGAGTATGTGCAACTTCCATGATTCTTTCTTTCTGAGATAAAGATAGATGATGGAGGTCTTCTAAGCAAGAAAGTGTGTTCATTTTTCTCCTCTTTTTCAAAATATTCTACCTTTTATATCATTACTATACCATATGAAAAGAAATGCTCAATTTTAATGTCAAAACTTCTAACAATATAACATCTTTCGTCCAATTTCTCTTTCTTTTGACATCTCTTATGACGTTGATCCTTTTGTTCCAAAATCGATAACTTCAATGTTTACATCATAATTAAATTCAGCTTCGCTAAACTCTTTTCCCCACTCTTTACTATGTTTTTTCCAATATTTTGGGTGCTGAATTTGGACATATTGATAAAGACCCGCAACACCTGTTTTATATTTTGTTTGGAGCTTATGAATAATGTCTTCTACATCTTTTTTTACTTGTTTTTCTATTGCTCTCTCCATTTCCTCGAGATCTTGTTTTTTAAAGGAGTTTTCTTTTCTATACCAGTTCTCCGAAATTCGACCCTTACATTCTAATGAAATGTCGAAGTGAAGTTTTCCATTTTTAATTTTGGTCTTAATCTCTTTTCTCACCATATGAAAAATTTCAAAGGAAATGGGTTCTCCTTTATATGTTGCCGGAACGACTCCACCTTGAACATCGCCAATAAGCCAATTTAAATGGCTCACATCCTTTGGTGTCATATGTCCGATGGGTTTTCCATCATCAATGACTTCTACTCCATCAAGACTTAGCTCCCCATCTTTAATTTTAAGATCTTGTACGGCAAAACTTCCGTCTGACTGAAGCTTTGCTGATACTTGTCCAAGTGTAATCGGTTCTAATATTTTATTAGAAGATCTTTTGTTATTTGCAATTTCAAAGATTTTATTAGATGGAATGTCTTCTTTTGATCCTGTTGACAAGATTTTTTTTGCTGATTCCCTTGTCACAAACACGAGCGCACTTCTTCTTGTATTGTCGTCTCTAATATATTCATTAATCCACACATCAAGAGGGTGTTTGTCAAGAGCATTTTTACTAAAAATCAACACACGCTGGTGGTTGCTCATCACTGGGGATGTTTTAAGAGCAATATCCCGAATGGATTCTTGAATCGTGTCTCCCTTTGTATAATAGTTCTTATAAGAAGGCCTAGTTGCCTCACTTCCTCCCCCTCCAGAAGGAATGATAATCTGCTGTGTAAGATGAACTTCTCCCTTTTTTCCTGCATCAATTCCAGAACCAACTAGCAAAGAAACATCCTCAAGGTTTTGACTGTCTCCACACCCAACTAAAAAAAGAAGAACAAACAAGATTAAGATTTTTTTCATCTCGCTTTCACTCTCCTTTTTATTGCTACAAGCAGGAAATTTATGATGGGAATAGCTAGTAGAACAAATGGAAAAATCCATCCTAACATATCACTCATTTTTAAAATTTCAATAGTATCTTTCGGCCAATTAGCCAAGAGAAAGATAATCGGAATAAGAATATAAATGTTTGGTTTATATCCATTTCGAAAGACTGACTGCAATCCTGTGACAGCTGAGAAATAGTAAAGTGTAAGCGTTGTGAAAAATTGCAGAATCCATGTTATAAGTAAGAAAGACTCTAACCGTTCAATAAAGATTCCCTTTACTTCAAACGATTGCACGAAAGAAATCGTTGGCCATGTTACAGTTGTTACTTCTTGAACAGTGACTCCTGCTACAACAAGCACGTACGTTAAAATATATAAAAACAGCGGGACGGCAAAACCAACAAAGGCACCTTTTACAAGCTTTGTATCTTTGCTTGTAAACCCTTTTAAAATGAGCAGAAGTTCAATCCCAAAGAAAGAAAGCATAACTGTATTCATTCCTTTGACAACTGGCATAATCCCTTGCCCAAGAACAGGTTGAATGTTTTTTACATCTACAATTTGTAGACCAAAAGCATATATCAGTAGAATAACAGCAATTGTAATTGGAAAGAAAAAAACGCACACTTTTGCAATTATCTTGAGATTGCTATTAATTAAATAAGCAGACGTTAAAATAAACGTAAGTATAATAAGCTCTACAGGTGTCTCAGACAAAAGGAAAAAACGAACCATTTCACTCATTGCTACGACTTCAAAGCTTGCTACTCCTACAAAATAAACAACCATCATTAAATTAACGAGTTTTCCGAGTTTTTTTCCGAATCCTTCTTGTGTATAATCAAAATAATTCTTCACGTTATGCTTCTTTAAGATTTGGAGGAGTATATAAATGATCGCAAAAAAGAGGAGGCCGTCGATGACAAGCACAAGCCATCCGTCAGGTGTTCCAACTTTAATTGTAATTGTTCGTGGCAGTACTAATAAGCCAACACCTAACATTGTAGATGAAATCAAAGCTATAAAATCTAATGTTGTAAGCTGTCCACCATCTCGGCCCATCTGATTCCCTCCATTCAAGCCTCATTTTTTAATCAATTTCCGACTGTTGCTCTACATTTTGGGGAATGGAAACCTCATAATAAAATCTTTCCACTTCCCTTTTTGAATTGAGGCCCCCGGATCAAAGTATGGAATCGTAAAGCTGTCTAGTTTTGAAATATGAATCGTTACAATAATAAAGAAAAGAGTGACTCCATAAATTCCTAAAAGCGCTGCACTAATCATTGCTCCAAAACGTAAAACCCGGAATGCAAGACCAAACCCGTACTGAGGCACAATAAATGAAGTGATTGCTGTGATGGAAACAATAATGACCATAATTGAACTTACAAGATTAGCCTGTACGGCCGCTTGCCCAATAACAACCCCTCCAACTAACCCAATTGTTTGACCAAGCGGGGTTGGAAGTCGTATTCCAGCTTCTCTCAATAATTCAATCGTCATTTCCATAATAATTGCTTCAATAAAAGGTGGAAATGGCACATTTTCACGGGTTTGTGCAATTGTCAACGCTAGTTCAGTTGGCAACAATCCTTGATTAAATGAAACAAGCGAAATATAAATCGAAGATAAAAAAAGCGTGATAAATAAAGATACATACCGAAGTATGCGCAAAAACGTTCCCGCAATCCACCGCTCATAGTAGTCATCAGGAGACTTTAACAACATGTTAATTGTCGTGGGAACAACAAGAACAAATGGTGATCCATCGACCATAATGATCACTCTTCCATCTTTTAAAGCTGCTAAGGCAATGTCCATCCGCTCTGTATTTTGAATTTGTTGAAAGGGAGAAAACGGTACTTCTTCGAGAAGTTCACCAAGCATACCCGAATCTTCAATATCTCTCTCCTGAACTTTCGAAAGCTTTTCTTCTACTATCTGAAGCAGCTTTTCATCAGCTGTACCTTTAATGTAAAGTTTGGTGATCTTTACTTTTCCGTGCAAACCAACTTCACCTTGCTCAATCATCAAATTTTGATCCTTCATAAACTGACGAATAAGCCCGATATTTTCATCCGTATTTTCAATAAAGGAAAGCTTTGGACCGCGGACAACGCGTTCTGTTGTTGGTTCAGCAAATGCTCTCATTTTAGGCATTATTGTATTTAACGAAAAAGCTATATTCATTCCATCCACAAGCAAGACAGACATTCCATTGAAAATAGCTTCTAATATTGCTTCATACGAAGAAAGCTCTGTTTGCTTAAGAAGTCCAATCCTAGAAAATAAAATTTCTTTAAATGGATATTCGAATTCTGTTAAGTAATCAATTGAAGTTAATGAATCGATGAGCTTTTCAAGCGCTTCACTATTTAACGTATTTTGCAAATATAAAATGGTACATGCTCTATCATGTTTTTTTATATAAATATCTTTCCGCGACATGTCTGCCTGGTCTTTTAATAAAGGCGTAAGATATGCTAAATTCCTTTCTAATCCAGTGCTTAACGAAGATATATCACTCATTATCATCACCAACTCTTCCCAATATCGCTTTTATTTTGTCACAAAAGGTAAATATTATACGTTTTGCTAAGTCTGATAAAGAGTCTGAACATTACTCTTTCGCAAAAATAAAATGTACGTTAAAATAAGGTTAATAAAAGAAATTAATCTTATTGATGAATTAAATAAACTTAAAAACCGAACTTTAAACAATATTCAAGATTCATAATTTGTTTTTAGACAAGGAGGAGTTTTATTATGTTTAGCGGAAAGAAAATGCTTTTATTAGGTGCAGGTGAACTTGGAAAAGAGATAATGATTGAAGCCCAGCGTTTTGGTATTGAAACAGTTGCTGTTGATCGCTATGAACATGCTCCAGCAATGCATGTTGCTCATAAACATTATGTAATTGATATGTTAGACTCACACGCCCTCCGTGACATCATACAAAAAGAACAGCCGGACTTTATCGTTCCGGAAATTGAAGCCATCGCAACAGATGAACTTGTTGGTCTTGAGAAGGAAGGATTTAACGTTGTTCCAAATGCAAAAGCAACTAAACTAACGATGGATCGAGAAGGAATTCGCCGGTTTGCTTCTGAAGAACTGAACATCCCCACAGCTCACTATCAGTTTGCAAATACATATGAAGAATTTACTGAAGCTGTATCACAAATAGGCTACCCTTGTGTCATTAAGCCACTTATGAGTTCTTCTGGAAAAGGACAAAGTATTTGTCGTAGTGAAGAAGATTTAACATCATGCTGGAACATAGCTTTAGAAGGCGGACGTGTAAAAAGCACGCGCGTTATTATTGAAGAATTTATTTCTTTTGACTCTGAAATTACCCTTCTTACAGTGAGAGCTGTGAATGGAACTAAATTTTGCGCTCCAATTGGCCATAAACAAGAGAACGGAGACTATATTGAATCATGGCAGCCACACTATATGACAGAAAAACAGCTTAAAGAAGCAGAAAGAATTGCAAAGGAAGTAACGGACGGATTAGGGGGATATGGGCTTTTTGGAGTTGAGCTTTTCCTAGCAGGAGATCGTGTTTATTTTAGCGAAGTTTCCCCTCGTCCTCATGATACAGGTCTTGTAACACTTGCAACTCAAAAACTGTCAGAATTTGCTTTACACGTGCGCGCCCTGTTAGGTTTTCCTATTCCTGAAATCAAACTCAGCACACATGGCGCAAGCCGACCATTGAAATCATCGCAAGAAACGAAAGAATATGAAATGAGAGGATTGGAGGATGCACTTGCTCTTCCACATACAGAAGTACGTGTTTTTGGGAAGCCAAATGCTACTGTAGGGAGACGTTTAGCTGTTGCCCTGTGCGGTGCTGAAAGCGTAGAAAAAGCTCGTGAAACAGCTAAAACAGCTCACGATTTTTTACATATTAATAGTTTGGATTAATCACCATATACACTCCCTTTTCATCATGGTAAAATTTGAAAAGGGAGGTTTTTCTATGGATATATTCACCATACTTTTTATAGTAGTGCTTGGAGTTCTTTATATTTCAAGTCGTATCTCGCAATTGGAAAAAAAGATGGACCTTAGAATGAAAAGGTTAGAAGCCTTCATCACAAAAGATAAGCATGATGCTTTCTTTCAATATGAAGAAGAGGTAAAAGATGAGCTAAAGCAGCTCGTAAAAGATGGAGAAAACGTAAAAGCAGTAAAAAAGGCCCGCGAACATTTCGGATTTTCTCTTCTTGAAGCAAAGCAATATGTTGATTCCTTACATTAAAAAAAGAGAGCCTAGGCTCTCTTTTTTTAATGTGATGCGGAAGGAACTCCCTCTTCTTGCTCAGAAGAAGCTTCCCCTTTTTTATTTTCAAGTTTAATTTTTTTAAGAAACAACGTAAATAAAGCACCAACGATAATAAGTGCAAACCCTACGAAAAATACGCTGTGCAAAGATTCCATTAAAGATGTTTTTAAAATAGGAACTATTTCTCCAGGCATACCTTTAACAGAGTCTGGACTAAATAATGACTGCAGAAGTCCTTGTGGATTTGTGCTAATCATTTCTTTTAGCTTTGTAACAAGCGCGCTTGCTTGAGAAGGAAGAGTATCTAGGTATGGAACTAAGTCGTTTGTTAAAAGCGTACCAGACTTTGCATTCATCACAGCTCCTAACACTGTAATTCCAAATGTCCCACCAATCGAACGGAAAAACTGACTTGAAGATGTCACAACTCCAAGCTCTGCTTTTGAAAAGCTTTCTTGTAAAGCAAGCGTAATAATAGGCATTACAAGTCCCATACCAAGACCAATAATAGCCATATATGATATGGCAGTAAGCTGACTTGTGTGAAGATTTAGTGTTGTTAATAGGAAGAAACCGAATGCCATGACAATCATACCTGTAATAATTTGTGCTTTCACACCGATTTTATAGACAAGCTGACCACCAATAATACTTGTTACAATCATCGCAATCATCATTGGTGTCATAATTGTGCCAGATTCTGTTGCACTTACTCCAACGATGCCTTGCATAAAGAATGGAACAAACGTAACAGCACCAAACATCCCAACACTCATCAAAAATCCGATTAAATTTAAAAGAGTAAACGTTCGATTTTTGAAAAGGTACATCGGTAAAATAGGCTCAGCTGCTCTATTCTCAACAATAACAAAGCTTACTAAACCAACAAGAGCAAGAGCGAACAATCCAAGGATTTGCCATGAATCCCAAGCATAGTCTTTCCCACCAAAGCTTAGCGCTAAAAGCAAGCTTACAACTCCAACAATCATCGTAAACATTCCAGCAATATCAAATTTAATCTTGCCTTTTCGTTCATGTTTTTCAAGACCGATAGCAATAAATATTGCAGCTAAAATCCCAACAGGAAGATTAATATAAAATACCCATTTCCAGTTCAGAGAATCAACAATCCAACCGCCAATCTGCGGACCAATAACAGAAGCTAAACCATAAATACCACCAAAAACCCCTTGGAACTTCGCTCTTTCTTTCCCTGTGAATAAATCTCCGATTACAATCATCGCCATTGGCATCATAATGCCGCCGCCAATTCCTTGCAATCCTCGGTAAATGATAAGTTCTGTCATGTTTGTTGCTAATCCGCACAATGCAGAAGCAATCATAAAGATAACAATACCTGATACATAAACTGTTTTTCTTCCAAGTAAATCAGCTAGCTTCCCTGCGATAGGTACAACAGCTGTTGATGTTAATAAGTATGACGTTGTTAACCACGTCATCATGCTAAGCCCGCCAAGATCTCCGACAATTCTCGGCATTGCTGTTCCAACAATTGTGCCATCAAGAGCAGCAAAAAACATAGCAATAATAAGTCCTGTCAAAACAAGCTTACGACTGCCTGATTTATTATTTTCAACTGTCATTATTTTCCCTCTTTCCTATTCTACTATTTTTCTTTCTAAAAGCGCAGAAATCTCGTTATGTGTTCGTAAAATTCCTTCATATTCTTTTTCTGTTAATACATCTGCTGCTTGTTGAAAAACATCGTGTATTCCACTTTTTTGAACATGAAGCTCTTTTAAAAAGCGTTTTCCCTCTTCACTTAACAAAAGTTCTACTTCCCTGCGGTTTCCTTCTACATGATGTCGCTCGATAAATCCTTTTGAAACAAGTCCTTCAACAGCTTGACTTAACGTACTTTTCGGAAGAAACGTTTTTTCTACAACTGTTTTTTGAAGCATCTCCCCATATGGCGCAATGGTTACTAAAATGACATATTGAGGAACAGACAGTCCATGGTTTACCGCTGTTTTTTGAATAAGCTGCATCATATTTTTTTGCACGTTCCAAAAAGATTTAAGAAGCTCTACAGGACGTCCTTCACGTAGTTCATTACCTTCCATATTTACCTCACTTAATATTAAATTTATTAATTGTTCCATTTAGAACAGTTTTTTTTAGAACTTTTATATTCTAATCCCTATCTTCTTTAAAGTCAATCATTTTATTTCCTTATAAAAAACCCTCCCTTTACGAGGAAAGGGAGGGTTTTTTTATTGAGGAGGATTATATGATTTCAATACTTTATCTCTTACATACTTAAGATGTTTATACATCTGTTGGAAAGCATCAATTGGATCATGATTACAAAGAGCATTATAGATCGCTGTATGATGCTGAGCTGTTAATTGTGGTTCTCTAAACGTTATTTCATTATCCGTCTTTTCATGTGTAAGGAGCAAAGAATGTATCATTCCTTCTACAATTTGATTGTCTGCACTTGTGGCAATAATGCGGTGAAATTCTTTATCAAATTCACCATAGTTATGGTCTTTGCTGTTTTTGATACTTTCAATTGTTTTCTTTAGCTGCTGAAGTTGTTCATCCGTTATTTTCTCAGCAGCCATTGTTACAAGACCCAGCTCTAATGTCATGCGAGCTTCCACAATAGCAGGTAAGTTATCAACCGCAAGGGCAAGCATAACTGAAAAAGGCTGTGTACCTACTTTGTTATTAAAATATGTACCATCGCGTGTTTTTCGCGTAATTACCCCTAATATCTCTAAAGCACTTAATGCTTCTCTTAATACAGGTCTGCTAACATGGAGAACGTCAAGAAGCTCCATCTCCGTTGGAAGTTTGTCACCCGGTTTCAGCTGTCCGCTAATGAGAAGCTCAATAATTCGGTCAACAACTTGTTTAGCAAGCGTATTTCGATTCACAGATTTAAATGAAACCTTCTTCATTGGCCCCGTCATACGTATTCCTCCTTTTTGAATCCTACTTCTTCTATTATAAGAAAGAATGTTGCATATTACCAATCTATCATCCAAAATTATGCTTGCTTTTCTTTGTATTATAAGGAAAAAGCTCGAACAATATGAGGACTGTTCGAGCTTTCAAGAACATTTGTTTCACCTTTTGTTATCGAACTAAACAAGGACGCTTGTTATCAAATTTCCAATCCTGAATTAAATATTGCATTGCTTTTGCATCGTCTCTTGCTCCAAGACCCATTTTTTCATACAGCTCATGAGCTTTTTCGATTTCTTCCATATCAACTTCTATACCAAGGCCAGGGCAATTTGGTACTTCTACAACCCCGCCTTTAATTTGGAACGGCTCTTTTGTTAATCGTTGACCATCTTGCCAAATCCAATGTGTATCAATTGCCGTAATATTTCCAGGTGCTGCTGCTGCCACGTGAGTAAACATCGCTAATGAGATATCAAAATGGTTGTTTGAATGAGACCCCCATGTTAATCCCCACTCGTGACACATTTGAGCAACTCGAACAGAACCTTGCATCGTCCAGAAATGTGGATCTGCTAGTGGGATGTCAACAGATTGGAGCATAATAGCATGGCCCATTTGGCGCCAATCTGTTGCAATCATATTTGTCGCTGTTTGCAAACCTGTAGCTCTTCTAAATTCCGCCATTACTTCACGCGCTGAATATACACCTTCTGCTCCACATGGATCTTCAGCATATGCTAAAACGTCATGTTTATTTTTACAAAGAGAAATAGCTTCTTCAAGTGACCATGCTCCATTTGGATCAAGAGTAATTCTTGCATTTGGAAAACGTTTGGAGAGTGCTGTAACAGCTTCAATTTCTTCTTCCCCTGCTAGCACGCCACCTTTTAACTTAAAATCGTTAAATCCATATTGTTCGTACGATGCTTCAGCAAGACGGACAACCGCTTCTGGTGTTAACGCTTCTTCATGGCGAAGTCTAAACCAGTCATTTTTTTGATCTTCTTCACTTCTGTATGCTAAATCTGTCTTTTTACGGTCTCCTACATAAAATAAGTAACCCAACATCTCCACAGACTCTCTCTGCTGACCTTCTCCTAGAAGAGCAGCAACAGGAACGCCTAAAAACTTCCCAACAAGATCTAAAAGAGCTGCTTCTAATGCAGTAACAGCGTGAATTGTAACGCGAAGATCAAACGTTTGAAATCCACGCCCAGCTGCATCTCTGTTTGCAAATTTCTCCCGCACGTTATTCAAAATAGCGTTGTATCGCCCAATTCTCTCCCCAATAACAAGTGACTTAGCATCTTCAAGGGTCTTTCTAATTTTTTCTCCTCCTGGTACTTCGCCAACGCCCGTATTTCCTGCACTATCCTTTAGAATAACGATGTTCCGTGTAAAAAAAGGACCATGCGCTCCGCTTAAATTTAATAGCATACTGTCATGACCTGCAACAGGAATCACTTCCATACTTGTAATATGTGCTGTTTTCTCTTTTTCTCCTTGAATCCCACTGTTTTGAATTGCGTAATTTGTCATATCCATTCACTCCCCTTTGTCTTTTGAACACGCTTACATCTTAAGATTGCTTTCAGGTTTCATTCCTGCACCTTTTAACTCCACTCGTTTAATTTCACCAACAAGAAGCAAGTAGCTTAGAATAGCAACAATCGCATTTGCTCCGACAAAAACGAGTGCTCCGTTGAAAGAGCCTGTCGCATTTACAATATATCCGATGATGATAGGTGTTGTAATAGAAGCAATGTTTCCAAATGTATTAAAAAGTCCGCCGCTTAATCCTGCAATTTCTTTTGGCGACGTATCTGAAACAACAGCCCAGCCTAATGCACCAAATCCTTTTCCAAAAAACGCAAGTGACATAATGACAACAACAAGCCACTCTGCATCAACATAGTTACAAGCAATCATACTGCAGGAAAGCAGCATTCCAATTACAATTGGCGTTTTACGTGCAAAGGTTAAAGAACGCCCTTTTTTCAAGAAGAAATCAGACACAATTCCTCCTAGCACCCCACCGACAAACCCGCAAATGGCAGGCAGAGAAGAAATAAATCCGGCTTCTAGGATAGACATGCCGCGCGCTTGAACTAAATAGACAGGAAACCATGTTAAGAAAAAGTAGGTTAGTGTTGTAATGCAGTACTGCCCAAGATAAACTCCAACAAGCATCCGATTTGTTAGTAGCTGCTTCACTTGAGACCACTGCGGTCCTTTTTTTGTTTCTTTCTCTTTTCCTTCTTTTCTTTCTTTTCCTTCATCCATATCAACTAAGCCGCCGCCTTCTTCTATGTAGGCTATTTCTTCCTTAGTTATACGAGGATGTTTTTTAGGACTATGAATAACTTTTAACCATACGCCTGCTAGAATCATTCCAAGAACACCCATCACAATGAAAACCATGTGCCAGTCAAATCTATGTACAATCCATGCCATCAACGGTGAAAACAATACTAATGCGAAGTACTGAGCGGAATTAAAGATTGCTGAGGCTGTTCCTCTTTCAGATTTTGGAAACCATGAGGCAACAATCCGACTGTTCCCTGGAAATGAAGGAGCTTCAGCAAGCCCTACAATAAAACGCAAGCTGAATAACATAATTATAGCAATTCCTGCGCTAAAAAAGCCGATGAATCCTTGAAAAAAAGTGAAAAGAGACCAAAAGAAGACACTTGCAGCAATGACTATCTTTGATCCAAACTTATCTAAAAGCCATCCACCAGGAAGCTGTCCAATAACATATGCCCAACCAAATGCTGAAAAGACGTAGCCCATTGATACAGCACTTAATCCAAGATCTCTTTGTACAGAGTCACCAACAATTGAAAGCGTTGCACGGTCAGCATAGTTAATTGTTGTTAAAACAAAAAGCATAAAGACAACAAACCAGCGAACCCGACTTTTTCTTGTATTTTCGATGCTTAATTTTGCTTGACCCATTGTTATCCTCCCCTTGCACTATGATCTAGCGCTTTCCCCATGTTCCCCCCTGATGCTTATCCTTTTTGTAAAGCGCTTCCTCTTTATATAGATGGAAGAAATCACCCCCGCTTTTCTTCCATCTATATATTGAGGAGAAGCCATTTATCCTTTAACAAAAACAGTCTTAATAGCTGTAAAAAATTCTTTTGCCGCTTCTCCTTGTTCACGAGAATGTGAGCTTGATTGTTTCATACCTCCAAACGGCGCTTGTAGCTCTACTCCCGCACTTTCTGAATTGATCCGTACAAGCCCTGCATCCATTTCATTAATGAATGACAGCATAGAGCTAATGTTTGTTGTGAAAATAGAAGCACTTAAACCGTATTCCACATCGTTTGCAATATGAAGAGCTTCTTCAACACTTTCCACTTTAAGAAGCGCAATAACTGGACCAAAGATTTCTTCTTGAGCAATCGTCATCTTGGAGTTTACATTTTCAAAAATTGTAGGTTGAACATAATAACCATCTTTAAGCTCGCCTTCTGTTAATCGTTCCCCACCATATAAAAGTGTTGCTCCTTCTTCTTTTCCTTTCTCAATATAAGAAAGAACCGTATTGAGCTGACCTTCATTTGCGCATGGGCCCATCCATGTGCTGCTATCTTCTCCATTACCTACCGTAAGTTCTTTTGTTTTGGCTAATAGCTTTTCTTTAAACTCTTCATAAACACTGCTTTGGACAATAACGCGACTTGTTGCTGTACACTTTTGACCTGTTGAGCGAAATGCCCCGCTAATTGTTCCATCAACAGCTAAATCTAAGTCTGCATCATTTGTTACAATAACCGGGTTCTTTCCACCCATTTCAAGCTGGTACTTCGCTCCACGTGCAAGTGCTTGCTGACCGATTCTCTTTCCAACTCCGTCTGATCCTGTGAAAGTTACTGCTTGAATTCCCGGGTGAGTCGCAATTCCTTGTCCAATAACAGAGCCAGAGCCTGTTACCATGTTAATGACTCCCTCTGGAACATTAGCTTCTTGAAAACATTGAATAATTTTAGCACACGTTATCGCAGTTTCTGTTGCAGGCTTAATTACAACTGTATTTCCGTAGATAAGCGCAGGTGCCATCTTCCAAATTGGAATAGCAACAGGGAAGTTCCAAGGGGTAATGACACCAACAACGCCAAGCGGTGCACGTGTTGTAAACATAAGCGCATCACTATCAGTTGAAGGAATCACATCGCCTACTTTACGCATACCTTCACCAGCGTAGTAGCGTAATATAGCAATTCCTCTCATTGTTTCACCTTTTGTTTCCCCAAGCGTTTTTCCCATTTCACGCATTGCATAATGAGCGATTTCATCTATTTTCTTTTCCATAATATCAGCAACAGCGTATAAATATTGTCCTCGCTCAGATCCTGATAGTTTCTTCCATTTCTGTTGTGCTGCTGCAGCTGCTTGAACTGCTTCATTTAAATCTTCTTCCGTTGATTTTTGAACATATCCAACAACGTCTTTTGTGTTTGCTGGATTGATGACTTCAATCACTTCACTCGAAGATGAGAAAACTTCTTTTCCATTAATAAAGTTTGGATATTGCTTTTCTTCTGTATGAATACTCATAGTTCTCCTCCTTGATTAAGCGTTTACAATTTGTACAGACTTAAGAAAGAACGCTTTTTTGTGTTTTTGGATATTTTTGGAATGTGCTTTCGATTACTTTTTCAAGATCGCGATAATCTTCTTTATCAACAGGTACAACAGGTGGGCGTACCGTATTTTTTACAGGCAATCCGATAATCTCCATTCCTGCCTTAATAAGTGATACAGCATAGCCTGATTTTCGATGACGAATCGAATTAATAGGTAGAATAACGTTTTGATACAGCTCTGTTACAAGCTCTTGATTTTGATTTAAGATTGCATTATAAAACATTCTTGAAACGTGTGGAATGTAGTTTGAAATGGCTGAAGAATATGAATCAAATCCAATTGGAGCATATGCAGGCATTGTCACTTCCGCCATCGGCATTCCGTTCAGCCATCCTAATCTTTTTCCAACTGTTTGTGTTAACTGAATATTGAGTTCCATGTTTCCATAGCCATCTTTTAAACCAACAAGCTGTGGAAGATCAAGTAATTTTTGAAGCGTTGGAAGCTGCAGAATCGCATTGTCTCTTTGATACACAATTGCATTTAAGCTTGTAGAATCAATAATTGTTCTGAGATATTCATACAGTCCTTCCTGCTCTCCTTTAATCAAGTAAGGAGGAAGAATTAAATAACCATCTGCCCCTTTATTTTCTGAAATCTTCGCCCACTCAAGTGCCGTTGATAAATTCCCTCCTACTCCTGTATAAACAGGTACTTTACCATTTACAACACTTTGAGCCACCTCGACCATTTTCTCATACTCACTTGTATTTAAAGCGTGGAATTCTCCAGATCCACAGGCAATAAAAATAGCTTCTAATCCCTCATCTAATAAAAATTGAATGTTAGCTTCTAATCCTTTTTCGTCTATTTTCCCTTGCTCATTAAATGGAGCAACAGGAAAACCTAGAATCCCCGTTGGTGCTTTTCTTGTGATCGGCATATCTTCTTCCCCTTTCCAAACATTCTGATAATTTACAATTTTATTGTAAGACAAATTAAATTGTTTTGTCAACGGTTACAAAAAATTATTCTTTTCTTTTTTTATAAACTCCTCTACCAGGCTAAAAAAAGAGCATACTTGTCTTTTCAATAGGACTTCTCTACTTTAATATGATATTTTCGTAACTTTCGATAAAGGGTACTTCGGTTAATGCCTAGAAGACGTGCTGCTTTCGAGATATTTCCATCACATCCCTTCACTACTTCTCTAATCTTTTCCTTTTCGTTTTCTTTTAGTGACTGCTGTTCTTCCTGCTCCTTAACCATTGAGTTCACTCCGAAGTAGTGTGAAATATCTTCTCGCTTCACTCTATCTTTTTCTTCTACAACAACAAGTTTCTCTATAAAATGCTTTAATTCCCTTACATTCCCTAACCATTGTTGCTTCTCCAACATCTTATATGCATCCTCACTTAAGGAGAATGTTCTTTTATACTTCTCGTTATAATGCTGAAGAAAGAGCCTAGCAAGATAAGGAATGTCGCTTTTTCTATCACGAAGAGGTGGAATCGTAATTGATAAAACGTGCAATCGATAAAACAAGTCTTCTCTAAACGTTCCTTTTTGTATACTTTCAACTAAGTTTTGATTTGTAGCGGCAATAACTCTAACATCTGTTGAGATGTACTGATGACCTCCTACACGCATAAATTGTTTCTCCTGAAGCACCCTTAACAACCTGCTTTGTGCAGACGCATCCATTTCACCTAACTCATCAAGAAATATTGTTCCTCTATGAGCTAATTCAAACAACCCTTTCTTCCCTTTGCGTCTTGCTCCTGTAAACGCTCCTTCTTCATATCCGAAAAGCTCACTTTCAAGAAGAGAAGATGGAAGAGCAGCACAGTTTATAGCAACAAATGGACCATTTCTTCGCTCGCTTTCGCTATGAATGCTTTGAGCTAGAAGTTCTTTCCCTGTTCCAGATTCTCCTGAAATAAGAACAGTGGCTTCTGTTTTAGCCATTCTAAGTCCTGTCCTTTTTACACAGTCTAACTCTTCTGAAATACCGAACATATCTTGAAACGTATAAGAAGCTGTCAAGTTTTTATTTCCTATATCTTTTCTAATTTTCTCCTCCATTTTTTGAATGTGGGTAATATCTTGAAAAGCAATCATTCCTCCTACCATCTTTTCGTCCACAATAATAGGAATTTTATGAAATAGAAAAGTTTTTGTTCCATATATTTTTGTTTCTCCTAGCTCATTTTTCTCCTTCAAGTCGGGAAAAGAGTAGAATGGAAAAAGAGTGGAAAGAGATTTTCCAATGATGTTTTTAGCCTCTATTTCTAAAAGCTTCTCCGCTGCTTCGTTAAATACGTTAATCAACCCTTTATCATCTACCCCGATTACTCCTTGTGTGGAGTAATCTATCAACGCTTTAAACATTTGGGTTCTCTTCTTCTCTATTTTCCGACCATTTACAATTCGTTTAGCTTCTAAAAGAGCGTTCTTAATGGCAAAGTCTCCTGAATGAATCACACAAGCTTGAAATCCTTTTTTACGTGCATAAACAGCAGTACTCATTCCCCCTACAATAATGTCTGCATCTTTAAATAAAAGATTATTAACTTTTGTGAAAATATCTTCCTTTTTCTCTAGTTTATAAAGGGAAAGCGACACATTTAAAATAGAGGATAAGCCTTCTACTTCTTCTTTCATATTTTCAAAAGCGAAAAGTGCTATTTTAGGCGAAACAAGACCTGTTTTTTTCTTGCTTTCATGAAAACACTTTGCTAAATCTTGCCCAGTAACTCGAATGTCAACAAGCGGAATAGTTAAGTTTTCTTTTCTTAAAAGAGAAGCTGTTCCACCTCTTGAAATAATGACATCTACATGGTCATTTTGTAAGCTACAAGCTAGTTTAACTGTTCTCCCAAGCCTTGATAAGTAGATTTCTACTTCGTTCTCTAAAGACAATCTTTTTATCATGTCTTGTCCCTTTTTATAAAGAGCTTTATCTGGTGCAATAAAGATTATTTTCCCCATTGTTTTCTCCCCTTTTCTCTAAGATCATTATTCTATCTTTTTTCGTCTTTTTTTCTCTTTCTCCTTTCTCATCTCTCGCAAAATACAACAAGTGTCGCCAACATATGTTGCAAAACGATACACTTATTCCTATTCTTTTTCTGTAATCCTCTAAGAAAGCGACTTCATTTTATTTGGCACGTTTATTGCATATTACAATAATAGCTTTTATAAAAAGGAGATGGAAAAATGTCAATAAATAAACAGAAAAAGAGTAGCCCTCTTTATATTAAAGTACATGAAAATGATAATGTTGCCATTGTTGTAAATGAAGGTGGTCTTTCAAAAGACACCATTTTCCCATGTGGTTTAAAACTCATCGATGATGTTCCACAAGGTCATAAAGTTTCGCTTACCTCTTTATCCATTGGAGAACCCATTATACGATATGGAGAAATTATTGGGTATGCTCGTGAACCGTTACAAAAAGGAAGCCGCATTAGAGAAAGTGCTGTCTCGCTCCCTGTTCCTCCAACATTAGCAGAGCTGATTCAAGAAAGTCCCAAAACAGAAGAAATGAAGCCTCTTAATGGATATACGTTCCTTGGCTATGAAAACAACGACGGCAGTGTGGGAACGAAAAATATCCTCGGAATTACAACAAGTGTCCAATGTGTTGTCGGTGTTCTAGATTATGCCGTAGAACGTGTAAAGAAAGAACTTCTCCCCCATTATCCAAACGTTGATGACGTTGTAGCTTTAAACCATAACTATGGCTGTGGAGTTGCTATTGATGCAGCTGATGCTGCCATTCCTATTCGTACTGTCCAAAATTTAATGAAGCATCCAAACTTTGGGGGAGAAGTGATGGTTGTTGGACTTGGATGTGAAAAGCTAACAACAGGTCGGCTTTTATCAAACGACGATAAACGAGATGTTGTTCTCCTGCAAGAAGAGCAAGGATTTCATGGCATGCTTGAAACAATTATGAAAATGGCTGAAGAGAAATTAAAGCGGTTAAATAAACGAGAACGTACATTATGCTCTCTATCCAACTTAGTTGTTGGATTACAATGTGGAGGAAGCGATGCTTTCTCTGGAGTAACGGCTAATCCTGCTGTTGGATATGCAGCAGATCTCCTCGTCCGTGCTGGGGCGACTGTCTTCTTTTCTGAAGTAACAGAAGTTCGTGATGCTGTTCATTTGTTAACACCACGAGCGGCAAACGAAGATGTCCAAAGAAAGTTAGTAAAAGAAATGGAATGGTATGATCGCTATTTAGAACGAGGAAAAGCTGATAGAAGTGCAAACCCTTCACCAGGAAATAAAAAAGGCGGTTTAACAAACGTTGTGGAAAAAGCACTTGGTTCTATCGTTAAATCTGGAAGAAGTCCAATTGTAGATGTATTAGCACCTGGAGAAAAAGCAACTAAAAAAGGTCTTCACTATGCAGCAACACCTGCAAGTGATTTTGTTTGCGGAACGTTGCAACTTGCCTCAGGGATGAATTTGCACGTTTTTACAACAGGACGCGGTACTCCTTATGGTTTAGCAATGGCTCCTGTTATAAAAGTTTCCACACGAAATGCTTTGAAAGAGCAGTGGCATGATTTAATTGATATTAATGCAGGAGAAATCGCAACTGGAAATGCGACAATCGAAGATGTTGGCACAGAGCTTTTTCATTATATGATTGATGTTGCAAGCGGTAAAAAGAAAACATGGGCAGACTACTGGAAGCTTCATAATGATCTTTGCTTATTCAATCCTGCTCCACTCACTTAAAAAAATCGTCCTTTTGAAAGGACGGTTTTTCTACGTTCTAAAAACGTTCCTTCTAAACAAATAGTTTGTATACAAACTATATTTACACAAACAATATTAAGATGTATAATAGGAAACATGTGATTTTACTCAGGGGGTTATATGAGAAGATGCTAAAGGATGATATTGGATTTTGCACGAGCACAACAAGTAAATTGCTACGAAGTACTGTAACACATTCACTAAAGCCGTTCAATATTACAGCTGAACAGTGGACCGTTTTAAAACAGCTTTCTTTTGTTGAGCATTTAACACAAAAAGCATTAGCAGAAAAAGCTGACAAAGATCAAGCAACTTTAACGAAAATTTTAGACTTACTTGAGAAACGTGATCTTGTAAAACGTTTACCAAATCCTGATGACCGGCGCTCTTACCTTATTGAAATTACAAACGAGGGGCGCGTTCTTACGGAAAAGGTTCTTCCACATATTGAGAATTTGTACACAACAATATTTGAGGGGATTTCGGAAGAAAAGCTACGTTCTTTTGTGAGTGTTCTTCAAGACATTCAGTTTAATGTGAAGAATAAGTTACATTAATTTTTCAAAAAAAGAAAGAAGGTAATATTTTGGAACACGAAAAAACAAAACTATGGACAGGTCAATATGTAATGATTATTGTTATTACATTTTTGTTCTTCCTAAGTCTTCAATCCCTTTTAGGAGGGTTCCCTGTTTTTGTAGGTGAAATTAGTCACAATGCAACAACAGGTGGTTTAATGACAACAGTATTCATGGTTGCTGCGATCCTATCTCGACCATTTATCGGGATGTTTCTTGAAAGACTAAATATGAAAAAAACAATGCTTATCACTCTTGTCTTTCTTATTGCAGCTGTCGCATTAAGCTTTAACAATGAATCTGTCTCATTTTTAATTGTTTTACGTATTATTCAAGGAGTTGGGTTTGGTATCATTACAACCCTTTTAGCAACATTCGCTACTAATTTAATTCCGCCAAATCGTATTGGAGAAGGAATTGGGTACTTTGGGCTTTCAACAAGTATCGGGACATCTGTTGGTCCAATGATTGCTTTATCACTTATTCATGCATACAGTTTTAATGTTCTTCTTACTTTTTCTATCATTTTAACAGTATTGACATTTGTCGGTGGAATCGCCCTTCGTTATAAATACACGCCACCAAAAGTTTCACATACAAAATCACTTCTTGATCATGCTTTTGCACGAGCAGCACTTCTACCGTGTTTTCTTGTCATGATTTTTTATATTACATTTTCCGGTATTGTGAACTATTTAGATGGTCTTGGAGCTGATACAGGTCTTGGAGGAAAAACTTCTTTCTTCTTTCTTATCGTTGGAGCGATGCTCGTCTTAACAAGACCCTTTTCAGGTAAAATTTATGATCAATTTGGTCATAAGTTTTTAATTTATCCTGCGTGTATCACAGGTATTATTGGTCTTCTTTTACTTTCACATACAGCACACTTTAGTATGCTTGTTGTTTCAGGTATTTTTTATGGGATTGCATACGGAATTATGCAGCCAACATTCCAAGCTTGGGCTGTTAGCCGTGTTACTCCAGATAAAAAAGGAACAGCAAATGCAATGGTTCTAAGCTTTATGGATTTAGGAGTTGCCATTGGTGCCGTTATTTTAGGGCAAGCAGTTGGTGCACTAGGATACAGTGCCATGTACGCTTGGTCTTCAATCCTTGTCGTTGCAATGGTTCTTATTTATTTTGCACTCACAACGTTTAAAAAATCGAACAAAAATACGGTCCATACAGAAGCTTCATAACAAAAAGGCGCTAATTCTCATTAGCGCCTTTTTACTATCTAAGGAGATTATTCTCTCTGAAAAACATACTTATCCTTGAGAGAAAAAATCACCAAATTTTAGTAAACTTCGTTAAAAATCGTCTACTTTCTGATAGTCAAAAAAGGAGGAAGCAATTCTTTCTCGGTATTCATTTCCACTATGGAAACGAAAATGATGAAAGAAACTCTTACTCTTCTTTTTCATATAAATAAACCCTAGCATTATGAGCTCGTGTAAACTTTTCGCCTTTAAAACCTCTTTTCAACAGTTCTTTTCGCAAGTAAATCATCACAGCCCCGTGACTTACAACTAATACATTCTCCCTTTTCTCAGCCAAAATTTCGTCTACAACTGTAATCACTCTTTTCTTCACTTCTGCTTTTTTCTCAGTCTGAGAAGAATGATTACAAATCCAGGCAAGACGCATAATCACAGCATGACTTTTCACAGAAAGCTTGATGCCTCTTTTAAAAAAAGGAGAAACCGGGATTTCACGGAGCTCAGAGCGCACAAAAAGCTCATCATTATAAATTGATTTTGCTGTTGTAAGCGCACGAGGCAAATCACTTACAAAACAACATGTCCAATCAATCCCTAAAAGGTCAATGTCCTTTTCCTCTATGTCTGCTTCATCATATCCGTTTAACCACTGTTGCAGCTCAATTCTTTCAACTCTTTTCGTAGGATACGCATGATTTACTTTAAAATGTCGCACTAACCCAATCTTCATATTTTCCCACTTTCCATATTTTTCTTTATTATAAAGTAAAAAAGAAAAGAATTTAAGAAAAAATGAGCGACTAGAAAGATTTATTCTCATGATTTATTAAGTTATCTATGCCTAAAAAAAATGGCAGTCATCAAGACTGCCTAGTTTAAAATTAATATGTTTCAGATACACCTTATTATGTTGACGCGCTTTATTAACGTGAAAATTAGGTATTATGAAGTTTTTATTCACCGAAATTAAGATGACGTCCATTCTCCTCCATTCACATGAAAAGTTTGACCGGTTACAAACCGTGAATCATCTGAAGCAAGATAAACATACGTTGGGGCGAGCTCAAATGGTTGACCTTGACGCTGCATTGAATTTTCAACAAGTGAAACCTGATCTGCAGAAAAACTTGCAGGAATGAGAGGTGTCCACACTCTTCCAGGAGCAACCGCGTTTACCCTAATCCCTTTATCTACAAGATTGTTAGCCAATGCACGGGTAAATCCAACATTAGCTGCTTTAGTCGCTGTATAATCAATCAATTGTTTGTTTCCTATATATGCTACAACAGAAGCTGTATTTATAATCGAACTCCCCTTATCCAAATATGGAAGTGCAGCTCTCGTTGTATAAAAATGTGAGTAGATATTTACCTTAAAAGTATCATCAAATTGTTCATCCGTAATATCTAGTAAATCTAATTGCTGAAACTGGATTCCAACATGGTTACAAAGCACATCTAGCTTTCCATATTCTTGAATTGTTTTTTTCACGATATCAACGCACTGCTGTTTCTCTCTTAAATCCCCTGGTAACAACAAACAACGCCTTCCAAGCTCTTCAATTCTGCTCTTTGTTCTGTTCGCATCCTCATGTTCGTCTAAATATGAAAGAGCTACATTAGCTCCTTCTTTAGCAAAAGCGATAGCAACCGCCGCCCCAATTCCACTGTCGCCTCCTGTAATCAAGGCAACCTTTTTTCTTAATTTTCCGCTTCCTTTATAATTTGGATTTTCAATGATTGGTCGTGGAACCATCAGCTTTTCTACACCAGGCTGGCGAAGTTGACGTTGTTCTGGTACTGTAATTGGAATCTCTTCATAGCGTGTTATTTTCCCATAGTTAGGGTGCATTGGATAACCTTTTTGTTCATCATATGACATAAGCAATCCTCCTAATCAACAATCTTCTGGTTACTTTATGTCACAGAAGCCCATATAGTGCAAGATTCTTATTTTTAAAATATGTAAGCTTAGTACGGGCTCAATGCTGTAAAAATTGAATATGGTAAAGGGAAGTAATGCTTTAAGGAGGTTCTGTATGCAAGATTATGAATACAATCCCGAAGTAAAATTATTGTTAGTTAACCATTCAGACGAGAAAGTTCAACTGTTATATAATGCAAATCCATATACTTGGTCAATGCCCAAAATAGGACCTAGACCTCCCTATTATTGTCATCCAAGGTATGAGCAATATTATCCTACTATTTAGTAAATCCATTACATCAAAGGCATTGAAAAAGCACCGTAGAAAACAATCCTACAGTGCTTTTTCCTATTGTTCTTCTATAACTCTTCCGTCTTTATACACATAGTAGAAACCTACTGTTCCTGTGCCCCCTTCATCAATAAACTCCTGACTCGCTACGTGAACACGATAGTACGTTTGTCCATCTTGATCTGCTTTCGGTTTCCAATCTGAGCTAAAAACAAATCCCTCTCCAAACTTTGCTTTTGCATATGATATTGCTTGTTCTTTTGTGAAAGAGTAATCGATTGTTGCTTCATCTTGAGCAAGCATGTTCCATGTTTCTTCGTCAACAATGCCATCAACCTTTAGACCGTGGCTCGCTTGAAATACTTCAATAGCTTGTTTTGTTCCTGCTTCAAATTCCCCGCTTACAACTGTTGGATACCCTACACGTGTTAACGTTTCTTGAAGTGTTTGAACCTCTTTTGAATGTGAAAGAATGCCTTCATAAAGGACAGTGTTTGTAACATTTTCTGTTGTTGCTTTTATATTTGTAGTATGAGCTTCTGCGCTCGCTGCAAACGGAGCCGCAAATAGAGCTATTGCAGGTACAACGGCTAACCATTTCTTTTTCATTGTTAAACGTCTCCTTTATTTTCCGTCTTATATGTTACGTTACCTAATCGGAAGAATTTTAAACCTATTAAAAAAAGAGAATCCTTAAAAATTAGGATTCTCTTCCTTACCTTATGCTCATTCGTTTAGCCGTAAATCCACACGACTCTCTTACAATAAGCTCATCTGTTAATACAAATTTTTTTCTCTTTAAAGGCTCACCTTTCATTTGATGAACAAGAAGCTCCATTGCTTTTTTACCAATCTCATATTTTGGCTGATCAATCGTTGTAATGTGAGGTTCAATAATGGAGGACATTTGAAGATTATCAAAACCTACGATAGCTATGTCCTGAGGAACAGATAATCCGCTGTCTTTTGCCGCTTTAATAGCACCAATAGCCATTTCATCATTAAATACAAACACAGCCGTTGGAGGATCTGCAAGGGATAGGAGGCGAATCATTTGATGGTACCCTGACTCAAGATTTGATTCTCCTTCTTGAATATAAGAAGAGTGAATTTCTAAGTCGTGACTTATCATAGCTTGTTTATAACCTTTTAAACGGTCACGACTCAAAATAACGTTCATTGCTCCTGCAATATGAGCAATTTTCGTATGTCCTAACTGAATTAAATGTTCCGTGACTTTTCGTGCCCCACCAATATTATCAATAGACACTGTTGATACATCTAATCCATCAATATACTCACAGGCAAGAACAATAGGAAATTGTTTTGAAAGCTCTTCAATTTTCTCCTCTTCCATTCGAGCGGTTAATAGAATCATTCCATCAGCTTGTCTTTGAAACATAAGATCCACAAGTTCTCTTTCTTGTTCAACATCGTTTTCTGTATCTCCTAAAAGAACCCTGTACCCATGCTCTGCAGCTGTATGCTGAATCCCTTTTAAAACTTGGGAGAAAAAGGGTTGTGTAATATCTGGTACCACAACAAGAATTGTTTTTGTTTCTTTTGTTCTAAACTGTCTTGCAATCATATTTGGCTTATAGTTTAGCTCGTGGATTGCCTTTTGAACTTTCTCTCTTGTTTCATCACTCACTAAATGTGGGTGTCTTAAAACGCGAGAAACAGTCGCAGGCGCTACTTTAGCTAGCTTGGCCACATCGCTCATTTTCGTCATACGTTCACTCACCTTTGTATTTGTAGCACATAGTTTTTATAATGTTCACGTTCACTTTCAACTATTCTATTTTAGCACGTTCATCAAGGACAAAAAACAAGGAAAGCTTTCTTTTCTCCAAAGATGCATGACGGATTAATGGCTTTTGGCTCTATACCACCCTTCTTATTTTCAACAGAGAAAAGCTATTTTGATATAAAAATTGGTATGAAACATTATTCAAAAAATGTTTCACACCAGCTGCTTTTAAAGATTAACTTTTTGAACTAAACGCTAGCTCTCCTAAAGCTCTTTCAAGCGTATAGCGACTAGATTCATCTGCTCGATCTTCTTCAATATGGCTACTGTTGTGATTCCATCAAACTCAATTTCACGAACCTTTGAGAAAAGAACGTTCTCATAGATCTCTCCTTTACCAATCTTCATACACTGACGAAAATATTAGCAAAGAAATATGTGTAAGCTTTCATTTTATAGTAGAAATATCTAATAAGATCTTTACAAGGAGCATTCAAGTTACCATATCATTTTTTCGCTATCAAAGCTTAGTATATACATAGCCTCGTTATTTTATCTATCTTCAAAATAGGTCGATGATACGGATACAAATCTAGCACAAATTATATGCTTATACTTCTCCTACGATGCTTAAATTACCCTTATAAAATTCAGGAATATCACCTGTTGCGATTGAAACAATTCCTTTTGAATTTCTTGCTTCAACACAAGCATCTGATACAACTGCGACAACATAACCATCCCACGCTGTTGGGCCACTTACAATACCTTTCTTCGTAGAATTAATCCAGTCTTGAAGCTCTATATCGTAAGACTCAATGAAGCGATCTTTCCAGTCTACCAAAATTTCCGTTGAAAGCTTAGCTTCGCTTCGCATAATAATGCTAGAAGGCTCAGGTAAATTAGCTGTACCTGTTTCTCCCACAACTTGGCACTGAATATCGTAACCAAATTGACAATTTACAAATACTTCAACATCAATTCGAATCCCTTTGTTCGTTTCTAACAGAACCATAATAGGATCTTTTAATCCATTTTTAGCAAGAGACGAAGTTCTTGGGGTAACAATTTGCACAGAAGCGTAGTCATCATTTAACAACCAGCGTAGAACATCGATTTCATGAACAAGCGTATCTGTAATCGCCATGTCACCGATATAGGTATCAGGAACCGTTGGATTACGGTGTGCGCAGTGAACCATTAGCGGTTCTCCAATTTTTTGATGATCAAGCGCGTTTTTTAGCGCCTGATACCCTTTGTCATAGCGACGCATATAACCAACTTGAACAAGTGGCTTTCCGTAAGCCATTTCTGCATCTACAATCTTTTTGCATCCTTCTGCTGTTGTTGCAAGAGGTTTTTCACAGAAAACCGGCTTTCCTGCCTTAATCGCAGCAAGCACGAACTCTTCATGTGTTGGTCCCCATGATGTTACAATGAGAGCGTCAACATCTTCTGACTGAATAAGCGCATGACCGTCCTCATATACTTTAGCATTTAACTTTTCTACTTCTACAACTTGTTTTGCTTGTTCTTGATTTACATCTGTTACAGCAACAATTTCTCCCCCTGATAAAACATTCGTAATTCTGCGAATATGATCTTGTCCAATTGCTCCTGTACCAATTACACCAATTTTCAACGTCATATTTTTTCCTCCTTTAAGATAAAGCGCCCTCTGCTTTATTTGGCTCTAGAAACTTCATACGAAGATGTTTTCTTTCTCCATAAAACCACGGCTAATGTAGCCACTATCCCTAAACTTCCTGCAAAATAAAACCCTGCTTCAATCCCTAGATGTGAATTTAACAAGCCTGCAAAAAATGGTCCGGCAAAGATCCCTATTGCATATAGAGCTTGATACGCTCCCATTGCTGTTGCTTTTTTCTGTTCTGGAATGGACTTAACACTCATTCCAAGCATAAGTGGAAAAATGATTCCTAGTGAAAAACCGTTAACACTCTGAATAATACATAACAAAAGCTTAGTATCAGCGAATGGAATAAGACATGTAAAACATCCAGCGGTAAGAAAAGCTAGCTTTAAAACTGTCCATTCTCTAAACCTTGAAAGAAATACCTTTTCAATAACAAGCGGCGCAATAGCATGTGGAATCATAAAAGAAAAAACAATTAATGTTAGTTCGTTTTCTGTTAGACCTATATTCAGCGCATAGTTTGGAGTGAAACCAAACATGGTGGAGAAGATGATGCTATGTGCCAAAATTGATAAAAATGATATTTTCAACAAAGTAGGATTCCGCATAACTGAAAGAAGTTCTTTCATTTTAATTGGTTCTCTTTCACTGCTCTGTTTATCTTCAAAAAGCATGAAAGACAACAGAAGTCCGATCAAACTCGAAACACTTCCAATCCAAAATGGTCCATGCCAGCCTAAATGACTTACAACATAGCCGCTCAGCATCATCCCTAACAGCTGTGCTAGCACAACGATAAAGGAAATGCTGTTCATCGCTCTGTTTGATTTTTCTCCTTTAAAGTAGCTCCCATAGAGAATTGTAAATGCTACCCACGTTGCAGCACCTAATCCAGCTAAACAGCGTGAAATGAAAACGAGGGTTAAGCTATCTGTAAAAGTGAACAAAAGGCAGCTTGTTGAACTTGCCAACATTCCCAAAATAATAAACGGTTTTCTTACACGCGTAAGATCTGAAAAAATTCCAAGCGGAAGCCGGAAAAACAGCTGCATCAGACCATAGCTACTTAAAACAAGCCCAATAAAAGCGTAGTTTCCACCTAATGAACTCATATAAGGAGAAAATGTAGGAACATAGATAAACTGCGAAAACCAAAAAAGAAAAGATACAACAGCAAAAACGCCGATATCTCTGACACTATGAAAAGCTTTCAATCAATCACTTCCAATTATCTACTCACAGGTTTTATAAAGGTAAACCCTATTTGTAATCGATTTCATTTCAATTTTTATTAAACCAGGAAAGGTTTCCCCTTCCTGGCTTTTATTTTAGTAGCGAGCTGTAACCATTTTCTTTCTTGTATAGAACTCAACACCATCTGTGCCATTTGCATGTAGATCTCCATAGAATGAATCTTTCCATCCTGAGAATGGGAAGAAGGCCATCGGAGCTGGAACTCCTACATTAATACCTAACATGCCTGATTCAATCGTCTCACGGAATGTACGAACGCTTGATGCACTGTCTGTGTAAAGGCAAGCACCGTTTGCAAAGCGAGAGTTGTTTGCAATTTCAATTCCTTCTTCAAGCGTTTTCACACGAATGATAGAAAGTACAGGAGCAAAAATTTCATCCTGCCAAATTTTCATTTCTTGTGTTACGTTATCAAAGATTGTAGGCCCAACAAAATATCCGTTGCCTTCTACAGCTTCGTCATTACGGCCATCGCGAACAAGTTTCGCACCTTCTTCAACGCCGTTTTGGATGTAGCCAAGCGTACGCTCTTTATGGTTTTCACGAATTACTGGTCCTAGGAATACATCTTCATCTAATCCATTTCCAATTACCATGTTATTAGATTCTTCTACAAGTTTAGCGATAAGCTCGTCTGCTACGTCTTCTTGAACCGTTACAACAGATGCAGCCATGCAACGCTCACCAGCAGAACCAAAAGCAGCGCCAATAATTTGTTTTGTTGCACTATCAAGATCTGCGTCATTTAACACGATAGAATGGTTTTTCGCTCCAGCTAGTGCTTGAACGCGTTTTAAGTTTTCTGTTCCTTTTTTGTATACATATTCAGCAACTGGCTGAGATCCTACAAATGAAATAGCTTTTACGTCTTTATGCTCAAGAAGTCCGTTTACAACATCATGTGCACCGTTTACGATATTTAAAACGCCTTTTGGAAGACCAGCTTCTTCAAATAGCTCTACAAGACGAGCTGCTAAAAGCGGCGTTCTTTCAGATGGTTTTAATACAAATGTATTTCCGCAAGCAATTGCAAGTGGGAACATCCAGCATGGTACCATCATTGGGAAGTTAAACGGTGTAATTCCACCAATAACTCCGATTGGATAACGATACATACCAGATTCAATATTTGTTGCGATATCTGGAAGCTGTTTTCCCATCATAAGCGTTGGAGCACCTGCAGCAAATTCTACGCATTCGATTCCACGCTGTACTTCACCACGAGCTTCATTAAAGCTTTTTCCATTTTCAATTGTAACAAGCTTTGCAAGCTCATCCCAGTTATCAACAAGAAGCTGCTGATATTTAAATAGAATACGAGCGCGTTTTGGCACCGCTGTTTTTGACCATGTTTTGAAAGCTTCGTTTGCTACTTGAACCGCTTGATCAACGTCTGATTTTGTAGAAAGAGGTACTTCTGCGATTACTTCGCCTGTTGCTGGATTGTAAACAGATTCTGTAAGTGTTGTAGATGATGCTACCCATTGTCCACCAATATAGTTTTGAACTTCTTTTACTGTTGTTTGTGACATGAATATTCTCTCCTTTTAGTTGTTTAATAGTTAGTGATTTTTACGCTTTTTGCAATACTTCTTCAGCCGTTTCCATAAATCCTTTAATTTCTTCTACAGTTGGCATTGCATCTGAACTACTGTGCTTAGAAATTACGATAGATGCGGAAGCTCCGCCAAAGCGCATCGCTTCTGTAACAGAGTAATCATGCATGAGTCCATAAATGAAAGCTGAAGCATATGAGTCACCAGCACCAAATGTTTTCAGCACTTTTGTTTTAAAGATGCCGCCACGATGAGATTTACCGTCATTTGTATACGCAATAGATCCATCTCCACCATGTTTAATGACGACAATTTTGGCATTGTGTGAGAACCAACGCTCTGCTGTTACTTGATCATTTGACTCTTCTAGATTTAACAGTTTTTCCATCATGTCAAATTCTTCTCGTGTTCCAATAATCACATCTGATTTTTCCGCAGCTAAGTTGTAGTAAACAGCTGTTTCAGCCTCAGATGTCCATGTGTATGGACGATAGTCAATGTCAAAGAAAACTGGGACATTATTTTTTCGTGCATATTCAAGTGCCATAAACACAGCTTCACGTGAAGGACTTTTAGCAAGAGCTGTTCCAGAGATTAGAAGAGATTTTGATTGTTTAATATACTCTTCAGATACTTCTGTTGGTTCTAATTTTAAATCTGCTACATTGTCTCGATACATAAGGATACTGCACTCTTCAGGACTTTTAATTTCTGTAAAAGCAAGCCCTGTTACAGCTCCTGTTTTATCTGTAATGACGCTATCTGTATTAATCTCGTTCTTTTCTAGATAGCTTGTAATAAAGCGACCCATTTGGTCATCGGCAATTTTACCAATAAAGCCTGTTTTCATTCCTAAACGAGATAAGCCGATCGCGATATTTGCAGGAGAACCTCCAACATATTTTGTAAACGTCATTGTTTCTTCCATTGGACGATTGATTTCATTTGCATTCAAATCAACACAAAGTCTGCCAATAGCCACTAAATCAAATTTCTTTTCAGAATCGAATGTTAAATAGCTCATGTTATCCTCCCTTTACTTTAGCGCTAGCTTATCTTCCATAATCCACTCATGGTCTTTGCTATTGTTAAATTTCCATGTACGAACAGGTCCAGCCATAACGTTTAAATAATATACTTCATATCCTGGAGGAGCTGATACAGGATGATACCCTTTTGGAACTAACACAGCATCTCCATCTTTAATAACCATTGTCTCATCAAGCGATTTGTCGTCTGTGTAGACGCGCTGTATGGCAAATCCATGACCAGGATTCACGCGGTGGTAGTATGTTTCTTCTAAATATGACTCGTGTGGCAAGTTATTTTGATCATGCTTGTGTGGAGGATAGCTTGACCAGTTTCCTTCAGGTGTAAAAACTTCTACAACAAGAAGGCTATCAGCTGGCTTTTGTTCTGGAAGAATGTTTTGCACTTTTCTTGAAATATTGCCAGCTCCTCTATCTTCAACACCTACATCCTCTGGGCCGATTAGGCGAGCTTCGTATGTACCTTTACCAGGCGCTGCACATACGGCAATTTCTAAATCTGTTAGAGCCTCAACTTCGTACTCATCTTCATTTGGAATGTAAACAGAGTATGGAGGGATTTTTTCAAAAACACTCATTCTCTCTCCGATATTTTCGAATGTTTCTTTTTTAGTAGACACGTTCGCTTTACCTGTTAGTAACACAACGCATACTTCTTGATTTCCTGTTTCTTTTTTAAGTTTTTTTCCTTTTTCTAAAGCGTACACTTCAAATCCGATATATTCCCAACCTGCTGATTCTGGTGTAATACTTAATACTTTTCCTTCTTCATCAGGTGTTTGACTTGGTACAATTAAATCTGGCATACTTTGTCACGCTCCTATTTAAGAATTTTAACGACATGCTTAATACTTTCTAGCCGTTTGTAATACGCTTTCTTTTCTTTCATAAGCATCTTGAATTGCTTGCTTTTTAGACGTTTCTGCAACGCCAATGTTCCACCATGACTCAAAGTCTCTTGTCATTGTTTTTGGCAATACTTTAATATCTAAAAGCGTTGAAACTTCCTGTTTTTTAGAATCTTCAAGCGCTTCTTTCAACTGTTCTATTGTTGTTACTTGATACGTTTTCACTCCGTATCCTTCAGCACTTTTGGCAAAATCAATTTTGATAAGATCGCCATCCATCTTTCCTGTTTCTTCATTGCGGTAACGGAACTCTGTACCAAAGCTTCCCATTCCGTTGTTCATTTGTAGGTTATTAATACATCCAAATGCCGCATTGTCGATAAGAACAATATTGATTTTTTTTCGTTCTTGAATACTTGTCACAAGTTCAGAGTGAAGCATAAGGTAACTTCCGTCTCCTGTCATTACATATACTTCTTTTTCAGGCTCAGCCATCTTAACACCAAGCGCGCCTGAAACTTCATAACCCATACAAGAATAGCCATACTCCATATGATACGTATTTGGTGTGCGCGACTTCCACATTCTTTGTAAGTCACTTGGAAGACTTCCTGCAGCACCTACAACAATTGCATCATCTGCTACATGTTCATTTATAAATTCAAGCACTTCTGTTTGGGTAATCGTTGAGCCAAATTGCTCAGCAAACTCAGGTAATACGTGTGGAAGATGATCTCCTGCTTCTGGAATAAATTCATTTTCCTCATACCGAATGCTGTATAAACGATCCACTTCTTTGTTCCATGCTTCTTTCGCTTTTTGAATTTCATCACTATAGCTTGATTTGTAGTCGATGTTTGAAAGTTCTTCTTCAAGTTTTTGTAGAGCTAACTTCGCATCACCCACAACTTTTGTTGCATCAAGTTTGTAAGCATGATATTCAGATGTATTAATAGATAAGAACTGAACATTTTCGTTTTGGAAAAGCTGCTTAGATCCTGTTGTGAAATCTGAATAGCGAGTCCCAACACCAATCACAAGGTCAGCTTCTTTTGCCATCAGGTTAGAAGCGAGTGTTCCAGTGATTCCAATACCCCCTAAGTTGTGAGAGTGAGAGCTTTCAACGGCGCTTTTTCCAGCTTGTGTTTCTCCATAAGGGATATTAAATTTCTCTGAGAAGCTTTTAAGAGCTTCAGCAGCTTCTGAGTAACGTACCCCGCCACCACAAACGATAATTGGCTTTTTCTTTTCTTTAATAAGAGCCACCGCTTCTTTGATATCGCTTTCTGTTGGAACACGGCGATCAATACGATGAACACGTTTCTTAAAGAAGTATTCTGGAAATTCATATGCTTCACCTTGCACATCCTGTGGAAGACAAACCGTAACAGCTCCAGTATTTGCAGGGTCTGTTAATACACGCATCGCGTTAATCATAGCTGTCATTAAATGTTCCGGACGACTTACGCGGTCCCAATATTTACTTACCGCACGAAACGCATCATTTGTTGTTACCGTTAAGTTATGATAGTGCTCAACTTGCTGCAGAACTGGATCTGGTTGACGTGTTGCAAAAGTGTCTCCTGGAAGAAGCAAAAGTGGAATATTGTTTGCTGAAGCTGTTCCAGCTGCTGTTACCATATTCGCTGCTCCTGGCCCTACTGATGATGTGCAAGCAATGATCTTTCTGCGATGATTTTGCTTGGCATAAGCTGTTGCAGCAAGAGCCATTCCTTGTTCATTTCTTCCTTGATAAACTCTTAGATCGCCAGCATTTTCTTCAAGTGCTTGTCCTAGCCCTAAAACGTTTCCATGACCAAAGATTGTAAAAACTCCTTGTACAAATTTCTCTTCTTTACCATCAAACTCTACATATTGTTGATTCAAAAACTTTACTAATGCTTGAGCTGTTGTTAAACGAATTGTTTTCATAGCATTCCTACCTTATCTTTGTAGATTGCTGATTCCATCTTATATGAAATGCAATGGAATCGATTTCATTTTAACTTAAAAAATATAAATCTCTTTTTCTTTTAACATACTATAAATCATTATTATTAAGCTCTTTCTCATTCAAAAAGGAAACTAACAGAAGCACTATCATCCTCTTTTCAAAGAAATCGATTTCATTTTATCCTTTATTTATCCTTTATTTATCCTTTATTTCACTTTCTCCTTGTCACTTTTTAATCCTTTTTGTTGGACGCTGTCATATTTAGCAACTTTACAACTTAACAGATAACTTAGGATTTGTAGAGATAAAGTGAAACTTTTCTGAAATCGATTTCATTAATTTAATAATAAAACGCTTTCTTCTATGGTCTTAGTGTATAATATGAAAACGTTTTTGTAAACCTTTTTTTAAAAATTTCTACTATTAAAATATACTCTTTATGATCGAGCATCCATAAGAAATGGATGCCCTTTTTCATATCATTCTCTAATCATTTTGAGCAATTACAATATTTATGTTATTTCTTTCTGCGTAGTTTCCATAGCTTTCATTTGGCGAAGCATCTGTAATTAAATAATCTAACTCCGCTAATTCACAATACGTAATAAGCGCATACTTATCAAACTTTGTATGATCAATAAGTAAAAACACTTCAACACTTCTCCTTACAACGGCTTGTTTAATTTCACTTTCAACAGGAGAAGAGTTTGTAACCCCGTTGGAAATGGAAACACCTGTTGAAGCCATGAAAGCTTTGTTCACGTTATACGTTTTTAATAAGTCCATGTTTTTAAAACTTGAAAATGATTTTGTTTCACGTTCAAGTGCCCCACCCGTTGAAATGACTTTTAAATTCTCATAAGGAAGGGCATATACAATGAAATCAAGATTGTTTGTAATAACGGTTATATTTTTATTTTTCACAAACTCTAACATCTCAAGCGTTGTTGTACCTGAGTCGATAAAAATAACGTCTCCATCCTCTACATAATCTGCCGCTTCTTTAGCAATTGCTTGCTTTGCAAGCTGATTGCGGGTTTTTCGATCGTTAAATGACTCAAGCTGAGCATGATCAACCGCAACTCCACCATATACTTTTTTTACTACCCCTTGATCAACGAGCATTTGTACATCTCTTCGAATAGTATTTTTAGAAACGTCAAATACAGTTACAAGCTCATCTAAAGAGACGGACTGATGTTCAAGAACGTAGTCTTGAATTTGTTGAATTCGTTTAGCTTTTAACATTTCTATCTTCCTATTCTTTTATAATATTGAGTTCATAAATGTCCACTTTCCCTTTTATGCTTTGCCGCTCGTTTTAAATTCTCTCATTTTTTCTTTTACTGTATTCATAACAGCTTCTTTTCCAGGAATTAAGAAATCATGTGGATTATATGTTTCTGTATTTTGTTCAAGAGCGTTACGAACGGCTTTTGTCCATGACATGAGACATTCTGTATTTACGTTGATTTTAGCATGACCATAGTCAATAGCCTTTTGAATTTGATAATTTGGAATTCCAGAACCACCATGTAATACGAGAGGAACATTCGTTAAGTTTGAAATGACCTTCATTTCTTCAAACCCAAGCTTTGGCTCTCCTTTGTATTGACCATGAACAGAGCCAAGCGCAGCAGCCAACGCATCTACTCCTGTCTCTTGTACAAGACGCAAACATTCTTGAGGGTCTGCATACACTATATTACCAAAAAGTCCATCTTCCATACCACCAACAGTTCCCACTTCTGCTTCAACTGAAACTCCTCTTGCATGAGCATACTCGACTACTTTTTTAGTAACAGCAATATTTTCATCAATTGGAGAATGAGAACCATCAAACATAACAGAGCTAAAACCTGCATCAATAGCTTCTTTACACCGTTCAAAACTGCTTCCATGATCAAGATGTAAAACAACAGGAACAGTAATATTCATCTCTTCGACAAGGGCTCTCACCATTGCTGAGATTGTTTTAAATCCACCGAGATAATCTACAAGACGATCTGATGCAGCCGCAATAACAGGGGCTTGTTCTTCCTCTGCTGCCTGTAAAATAGCTTGTATCCATTGCAAACTATTAATGTTATATTGTCCAACTGCATATTTTTCTTCTTTCGCTTTTACTAGTATTTCTTTCATTGAAATTAGTTTCGTTTGCACTACCGTCATTATACAGCACCTCTTCTATCAAAGTATTAAATTTAAACTTACTTAAAAACAAATACATTGTAAGCACTTTCATTAAAACTTTTAAAAATTAGAATTAACTTTCAATATTATCACTTTATTATTAATTCTTGGTTATGTTTTGGTTATATCTATTCTTATCATAAGTATAAAAGCGTTATCAGTCAATATTTTTTTCCTTTCCAGCAAAGAACTCTCCTCTTTTGGTTAAGTTTATAGGGATAAAATAAACACAAAGAAAACTTTCTCTTATTTGGAAAGAAAGTTCTCTTTTTATCCCTTTTTTGTTTCTGTTGATGTTCCATAACCTTCAACTTCTACGTCGACTTTATAACGTACAGAACTTCCGCTAAATATCTCATCCCAATTATCTTTTACCTTATCCCATGTTTTCGGGTAGTGAATTCTTAACTGCTCTCCGAATCCCGCAATATCAACTTTGTATTTCCCCTGCATCTTCTCAACAGAGTTTTTTATTTTTTTTTCAATTTCTTTTTCAGTTAAAATTTCTACCTTTTTTAGAACGTTCTTAGTAGAGGCTGTATCAGATTTTGACCATCTTTCAGATAACCGACCTTTAGAACTTACTTTAACGTCAAAAGATATTTCCCCACCTTTGATATGTGGTTTAATTTTGCTTTTCATAGAGATAACCTCATATACAACTAGCTCTTCCCCTTTTTTATGAACGCTTTCAACTGTTCCTCCTTTTCCTTTTCCAGTCATCCATGTAATCCCTTCAAGATCCTGTTCATCTAATATCCCTATCACTTTTTTTGTTTTTCCATCTACAATAGCTGCTCCTCCAAATTTCACTTTTCCTTTTTCAGCTTGAACATTTTGGAGCAGGAAACTAGCGTTTGTTCGCAGCTTACTTTCAATTTTTACAAGAGTCACAGGCGCCAGAATTTTTGTTGTACGATAGCTGTTGTCTACAATTCCTGCTAAGCGAAAAGCTGGAGTTTCTCCCGGAACATTAGATTTCAACGTGTTGCTTGCTCTTCCATTACTAATTAAAACAAGACAGCTTGGTCTAAAATCATTATCACGAAGGTCTTGATCTAACAGTTTTTCAAGACTATACTTTGAAGCAAGCTTTTGACTAATAACAATCACTTTCATATGATAGCTCATAATGGGCGTATCGTTTTCTAATGAAACGTTTCGCACCATTTCGTGAATAGAGTTTCCTGTTTCACTCACATTCATATAAGACTTTTGAGTAGGATCTGCTTGAGTATTTGTAGAACGCGCAACTTGAGAAGTAATAATTTGATATGTTGATGTAATCATCTTTTTATTGTCTGACATATTTTCTTGTTCATCTAATTTTCTTTCGATTTCTGATTCTTTTGCTTTATCTAAAGCTAACCCTACCCCTAAGCTTTGTTCTTCAATTTCGTGACTGCTCCAGCACCCTGTAAGGATGATTAACATAAGCACAGAAACAATAACACACCTTCTCCTTCCTCTACGTTTATGATGATGGTTGTTCTTCATATTTCTTTCCTTTCATTTTTAAAATTACAAGTAAAATGAACGGTAATACCCCTATTAATAAAAGAGCAATATTTCCCACAAAATCACCGAGATGAAAAACATCGTCAACATTTTTAGGAATCATAGCAATAACATAAATAAGAGGAAGCGTAACATACACAAAAAGCTTTCTATCCTTATGCGTTGTTTTTGCTAATCCGAGTGATGCAACATAATGACTAATATTAAAAGAGGCGAACATTTGCATAATCCATACAACTAGAAATAAAGAATCAAACCGTTCAAAAATTAATCCCGTTATTTCATAACTTCTAATAAGCGTAATAGTTGGCCATGTTCTTCCTAACACTCCATCAATAGATAGCGCACCTATGACAAGGATCACCGTGATAATATAGAGAACAACCGGAATGCCTATCCCAAACAATACGGCTTTTTTAGCTTTCTTCCGATTTTTCATAAACACTCCGATAAACAGAAAAATTTCAAAACCTGTAAAGGAAAGTGAAGTCGTTCTAATACCATGTAGCACTGGAAGTATTCCTGAACCTAAGAAAGGCCGAATATAATCTACTTCAAATAATTTTAAGCTCATTAATAGAACAAGAAGAAGCAAAATAACGGTAATTGGAAAAATAATTTCAAATACACGCGCAATCGGATTGATTCCTCCGACTGCTAAATAAACACTCAGCCACATAAACGGCATCATAATAGCCCACGAAGGCGTTCCTTCTAACAAAAAATACGATGTAACCATTACTAAAGAACGTAAATGAAACCCACAAATAAGAAGAAAATAAGAAATAAAGAGAAAGTTAAAGATTTTTCCCATCCATTTCCCCATAATTTCTCCACTATATTCATAAAAGCTTTTTTCAGGAAACTGTTCATTCAATTTTATGATAATAAGGCCAACTGCCATGGAAATTAGTCCTGCTATAATAATAGTTAGCCAAATGTCAGGGGTTTTTACTTTCTCTAGCGCAGTTCTTGGCAATGTTAATATACCAGTTCCAAGAATGAAATTTGTACAAATAATCACTGTTTGAGGGGTTGTCAGACGATCAATCGGCCTTAGCATCGCAAGCTGAACCTCCTTTTGCCAAAAGAGTTAGTTTTCACGCGTCGAATCTTTCGGGTTCATCATTTTTGGTCGCTTTTTCATAATCATAAGAGGCATTCTTATCATTAAATCTTTCCATTCACTTAATCGATAAGGAACAGCAGGGCTTAAATAAGGAACTCCAAAGCTTTTTAACTTTACAACATGACTGATCAGAAACAAAAAGAAAAGAATAACTCCATAGAGACCAAGAACTGCTGCACAAAGCATCGCTACAAAACGAAGAATCCGCAGTGGTATCCCTGCATTGTATTGGGGAATAGTGAAAGAGGAAATTGCGGTCAAAGCTACAACAATAACTAATATAGGACTAACAATTCCAGCTTGCACAGCAGCTTCTCCAATAATAAGACCTCCAACAATGCCCATGGCAGGTCCAATTGGTTTTGGTAATCGTAAGCCTGCCTCTCTTAATATTTCAATGGCAATTTCCAAAAATAATGCTTCAATAAGAGATGGAAAAGGCACTCCAGATCGAGTACTAATAATAGAAACCGCTAGCTTTGTTGGAATCAAACCTGGATGAAAAGAAATAAATGCAATATATAAAGCAGGAGTAAAGAGAGCAAGGAATACGGCACAATATCGCAATAAGCGAATAAAAGTACCTGCAATCCATCTTTCATAATAGTCTTCAGGAGATTGCAGCATCATGCTAAACGTTACAGGAGCAATTAAGGCAAACGGTGTTCCTTCTAATAAAATGGCGACCCTTCCTTCCATTAAAGCTGCAACAACTCTGTCAGGGCGCTCAGTGCTTTGAAGCTGCGGAAACGGGCTAAGGTAATTATCTTCAATAAGTTGTTCAACGTATCCTGATTCTGGAACATTATCAAGATTAATCTTTTTTATTCTTTTTTCAACCTCTTCTATAAGCTCAGGATTGGTAATTTCCTCAACATATGCAACAACTAAGTTTCGCTTGGCACGTTTTCCGACTTGAAACGGTACAAAAGATAATTTTTCAATATGTTCGTAGCCTCTCAGTATTGACGTATTGTCATCTAATGACTCTGTAAAGCCAATTCGAGGTCCTCTTACAACAGCTTCTGAGATCGGTTCCTCAATTGTTCTTGTTTTTAGCTTTTCCGTTCCTAATATAAGGACAGAAGGTAATCCATGGATAAGAAGAACTGCTGAACCGGATAAAATTTTTGAAACTACTTCGTTTACAGAAGTCTCCTCTTTGACATCGCTAATCGATAAAACGTTGTCTTTAATAAAAGACGGCAAAGCTATTCTTTCTACTTCATCAAGGTCGAAAAAACGATTCATAAGCGATGGCATAATATGTCTATCAATTAAATCTTTGTCAGCCAAACCTGTTATATAAATGAGGGAAGCTTTAATATTTTTACAGCCAAGAAAAAAATCTCTAAACTGAACATCTGAATTATGACCTATTTCCTCTTGAAGCAAGTCAACATCTATTTCGCATTTGTTTTTACTAGCTTCTCTTTGTTGCTTCTTATTCTCCGTCTTTTTACCTTTCTGTTGTTGATCTTTCATACTTCACCTTCTTCTTCACGCTGAATCCATTCAAACACCTTATAAATACCGTACGGAACAATAAAGACAATAAATGCCTGAACAAAAGCCGTCCATTCTGGGATATAATTCACTATTGTTTTCCACATGTTCATCACCTTATAAATTGGTAGTTACATCTTTACTAGTTTCAATTAGTATAAGAAGCGAACGTACCTCTTATACAAAGCTATTCATTTTTCAATCTAAACAAAGCAAAAAGGTTTTCTGGAAGTTTCCAGAAAACCTTTTTCGCTTATATTCCTCATTACTTCTTACGAAAGACTTTATGATGGTTGATCTCACAATGAAATTAGAACTTTCACCACTCTTATTCGTTCCTCAAGATTAAAAATAATAGAATCTTCAGTTATTTATTTTGAGATAACTTCTTTGTCTGCTATAGCAGGAGCTTGTTTATAGTTTCTGAAGTTTTCCTCAATTTGCTCTAGTGTAAGACCTTTTGTCTCAGGAAGAGCTTTTTTCACAAATGTAATAGCTACAATTCCTAATACAACAAAAACGAAGAACGTTGTAGAAAGTCCAATAGCAGCGAGCAAGATTGGGAATGTTAAGCCAACAAGGAAGTTGGCAATCCATAGGCAAAACACGGTAATTCCCATTCCCATTCCACGCATGCGAAGCGGGAAAATTTCTGAAAGCATGAGCCATGTTACAGGCGAAACAGCTCCTTGCTGGAATGCTAGAAACGTGACTGTTAACGTTAGAACAACATATGGAAGAGCCGGTGACCCTTCAAGCGTTAAGGAAAGAATTCCAATTAAAAGAAGTGCTGATGTTGTACCAATAAGCCCTGTAATAAGCATTGGACGACGCCCAACTTTACCAAGCAGCCAAATTCCGACAAACGTAGCTAGAACGGAAATAACACCATTGGCAATATTCCCAACAAGAGCTGCCTCTGTTCCAAACCCTGAATCTTTTAGAATTTCAGTTCCATAATACATAATTGAGTTAACACCTGTGATTTGTTGAACAACCCCAATCCCAATACCGATAAAAATGAGGCGGCGAATCCATGGAACAGAAAGATCTTTTAATGTTGCTTTCTTCATGTTCTCTTCTTGTTTAAACGCTGTTTCAATTTCTAATACTTCTTCTTTAGCTCGTTTTTTCTCACGCATTTTTTCTAAAACTGTTAATGCTTCTTGACTTCTTCCTTTTGAAACAAGCCATCTTGGACTTTCAGGAACTTTTAACATACCGAAGAAAAGAATAACAGCTGGAACCGCAGCAATTGGAAGCATATAGCGCCAAACTTCTGGATTGTGTCCAAGTGTTGTACCGAGAATAGCATTAAACGTAAACGCTAAAAGTTGACCAGTTACAATCATAAGTTCATTTTGAGTTACGATTCGACCTCTTCTTTCAGATGGAGACACTTCTGCTAAATATGCAGGAACCGTTACAGAAGCTCCCCCTACAGCAAGTCCTAGTACAAAGCGAGAAATAATCATGACAGTAGCGTTCGGAGCAAATGTACATCCTAATGTTGAAATAAAGAATAAAACAGCAAGATATAAAATGTTTGTACGCCTACCATGATGATCTGAAAGCCTTCCACCAAAAATGGCACCAAATGCAGCACCAAAGAGTAGGGCACTTGTTACAAGACCTTGTGTAACAGAATTTAAATCAAGTTGGCCTTTTTCTGACATATAAGGCAATGCCCCGTTAATAACTCCTGTATCATAACCAAAAAGAAGACCGCCAAACGTTGAAATAATAATGACCATACTCAATGAGGAATTTCGATTCATATCAACCTCTCCTATCTTTTTACAAGTGGATTGAGCTTCTCGTTAATATACTTTCTAGCTATTAAAGCATATTCTAAAGGATGTGCAACTGATGGATCTTGTTCTGCTTCGACAACAATCCATCCTGTGTAGTTGTATTCAAGGAGAGTTTGATAAACTTCTGTAAAATCAACGCATCCATCTCCAGGTACTGTAAACATACCCATTAGAAACGACTGTTGAAACGATTTTCCTTCTTTTCTGCATCTCTCCATTATTTCTCTTCTTGCATCTTTAAAGTGAACATGTCGAATACGGTTGATATGCTTATGCAAAAGCGTCATATAATCTCCATCTGATACGTAAATATGACCTGTATCATAAAGAAGATGAACGACATTTGGATTCGTATTTTCCATTAAGCGATCAATCTCACTTAGCGTTTGAACTCCTGTTCCCATATGATGGTGATAAACTAGCTTTAACCCATACTCACCAGAAATTTCACCTAATCTGTTTAATCCAGAGCATAAAACATACCACTCTTCATCTGTAAAATACGGTTTTTCATCAAAAACATTTTTATCTGTACCTTGAACACTATATGTTTGTTCTGATACAACAGCAACATCTGCTCGTACCTCTTGAAGGAATTTGCAATATTGATGAAAATCTTGTTCTACCTTCTCTATTCCATCACGAATAATGAAGCTGCTGAACCATTGACCAGCTATTTTTAAATTACGAAGTTCAAGCTCTTTATTTAGAATTTTGGCTTCAGGAAAAAAACCGCCAACTTCCGTACCTTGAAACCCCGCTACGACAATATCACTCAACAAGTGTTGCAATGTATTTTCCGCGCCAATTTCAGGAATATCATCATTTCTCCAACCTATTGGAGCAATCCCCCATAAAATATCCTCTGTTTTCATCTGTTCTCCCTCTTTCATGTAACGTGTTTTCATTTCTCTTTCTAACTGAATACGCTTTCAGAGATAAAAAAACAAGAAAAATACTAACTTTTTGTTATCTCTTTGTCACCTATTGGTTAACTTGTTTTTAATTTTAATATTAAAAGCGCTTTCAGTCAACAAAAAAATCAGAATTTTTCCATCAACTCCTATTTCTTTACACCCCTATGAAAAGTAAACTTTCATTAAATCTCTTTTCATAAAAGTTTTCTAATCTATTAAAAAAGAAAAAGCTTGTTCATTTTCTGAACAAGCTTTTTCTTTTTCATTCCTTGTATATGGTTATTGATACTCTACCCATACTGCTCCTTCGTTAGCTGAACGAACGCAATTTTCAACCCATCGAACTCCTTCAACACCTGCTTCGATTCCAGGATACCAAATACCCGTGTACTCTTTCCCTTCATCTGCTGCTTCCATTGCTTCTGCAAAGCGTGTGTATAAGTTAGACCATGCTTCAAACAAACCTTCAGGATGTCCTCCACCAATTCGGTCCTCTATCAAAGCTGATTCGTAGAGGTAGTTCATGCCGCGCTCTAAAATTTGCACCGGCTTGCCCTGTATTTCATAACGAAGCTGATTTGGTTGCTCATCCCACCATTCAATACTTGCTTTTGAACCAATAACGCGAATTTTTTGACCGTGCATCGAACCTGCATTAACAGCAGAGGACCAAACTGTGCCGACAGCTCCATTATCATATTCCATAATTGTATAAGCATTATCCTCAAGAGGAGCACGATTTTTCACAAAACTTTGGCGAGTACACAATAGCTTTCTGATTTTCATATCTGGTAACATCACTTCTGAGAGATATAAAGGATGTGTTCCTACATCTCCTAAAACATAACTCATCCCAACAACTTTTGGATCAACTCGCCATTTTGTACTTGGATTATCAACTTCAATTTCCTCTGAATGAAAACCATGAGCAAACTGCATGTTTACGATTCTAATTTCCCCAAGGTCTCCATTTTCAATCATTTGACGGGCTTGTTCAATTGCCTGATGTCCTGAATAACCATAAGTTATTCCTACAATTCGATTTTTTTCTTTTGAAAGTGCTTCTAATTCTTCTGCCTCTTTTGTTGTAAAGCAAAGGGGTTTCTCACATACAACATGAAGATTTGCATTTAACGCCGCCTTGCATATTTCATAGTGTGTTCCATTTGGAGTTGCAATGGAAACTGCTTGAATACCGTCTTCTCGCTTTGCTTCTTCTCGAAATAGCGTTTGATAATCTTGATAACAACGCTTAGGATCAACATGAATGTTGATTCCAAAATCTTTTCCTCTCACAGGATCAATATCAAAAACACCTGCAACAAGTTGGAAGTTATGGTCTCTAAGAGCAGAGGATCGATGGATGTAGCCGATTTGACTTCCACGTCCTCCCCCTACCATTGCCCAGCGAATTGGTTGTTTAATTTTCTTTTCTCCATTAATCATCTGTATTTCCTCCTTTGTTAGCTTCCATTATGTTAATAACCAACGCTTGTTAAATAATCAACACTTTGTTTTACATCTCGTAAACTTGTACTATAGTTTCTCGGATCTCGCTCTTGTTCAATTGTGATATATCCGTGATAATCAATTTCTTTTAATAATTCATGAATTGATGAGTAATCAATGATTCCTTGTCCAATAGGGCACATGACGCCTTTTTTGCAAGCATCAAAAAAGCGGATTTTTTCATTCATCACTTCTTTATATATTTCTAAATTAATATCTTTGAAGTGAACGTAATCTAAGCGATCAGCACAGTCTTTGATCCATAAATAAGGATCCATTTTAGAATAATATAAATGACCTGTATCTAAACATAAGCCAGCTGTTTCATAAGGAATATCTTCCATAAGCTTTGTTATTTCATCTTCAAACTCAATGTATCCACCAGCATGAGGATGAATAACAGGACGAATGCCATACTTGTCTCGCGCATATTGGGAAAGGGTTCTAATGTTTTTCATCATGCCAGCCCATCTCTCTGCCGATAAACGTTCTGCTTTGTCAAAATGTCCTGCTCTATAATCTCTTTCATCATGTCCCCAATCAATAATGACAAGATATGGTGTTTTGAAATGCTGACCTTGTACTTGTGGCACTTGTGGTAATTGGGTAATAAGTGAACATATATCATCTACTTGATGCAGTAAGTTTCCTACATTTTCTTCATCAACTAAGTTATCAAAAATAGTTCCCGCAATAATTGTTAAACCGTGTTTTGCAAGTTCTTCTTTGACTTTCTTAATGTTCATTGGAATATATCCATAAGGCCCAAGCTCAATTCCTTTATATCCAGCTTGTGATGCTTCTTCTAAGACAAGTTCCCATGGAGGCAAGTATGGATTTTTTGGATCATCAACACCCCAACAACAAGGCGCTCCAGCAATTTTAATAGTCATATAAATTCCCTCCTACAGATTGTTATTTTGAAATAGAGATACTTTGATCGATTTTTTGTTGACTTTCTAGCATTTCTTCATGTGTTTTTAAAAATGTTGTTAAAACTCCGCTTAATAGATAAAGAGCTGCAAATGTATAAATCACAATTCCCACCCCAAAAGGTTCAATAAGCAAACTCACAATAAATGGAGCGACAAACACACTTAATCCAGAACCTAAATTATGAACAGACATTGCCGCTCCTTTATCTTCAGGAGGCGCCATGGACGGTATCAAAGCTGTAATTGGTACAAATCCAGCAAGGAAGAATCCAAATAAACAAGCAATAAAAAGCATAGCGAAAAAGTGATGACCAATGATCATTGGGGCAATATAAAGAGCTATTGTCGAAAGAGCACACCCTACTGACCCAAATAAGATGATTGTTTTACGCCATCCCAGTTTATCCCCAATAAAGCCAAACAAAATATTTGATAAAATATTAACGGCAAAGATAGAAGACCAAATTTTCAACCACTCTTCTGTTGAATATCCGTACGTCACCATGTAGCTTGGCAGAAAGATAGCAAAACCATATTGTCCTAATGTTCCGATAATTTTAACGATAGCTCCAATTCCTATCCGAGGATTTTTAAACATATATACAAATCCGTGCAGTAGTTCTGAAGACATAGAGTTTGTGTTTTTGTTCCTCAGTATAATTTCGTCTTTGTTTATAACTAAAGCTAAGACAGCGCCAATAGCAGCAAACAGTATTCCTGTATAAAGAATGTTAATATGTCCAATCACAGGAATCATCATACTAGAATAGAATGGACCAATTACGTTTAATCCACATGTAAACACAAACCAGAACCAGCCTACAGATCGAGCTAATATTTTATTTTCAGCACGATATGTAATCCAAACAACAAAAGAGTATGCAAAAAGGGGATATCCAAACCCTCGTAATACGTAGGTAATTAGCATAACTGGATAATTAAGCTGTACTACGCCAAACATGACAAATGGTATGGATGCAAGAATAAACATCATAAAACCAAACCACATTGTTTTACGGACTCCCCAAATTTGAGCTGTTACACCAGAAATCCATGCTGCAATTCCAACAGCAAGTCCATAAGCCGCAAACAAGTTCGCTGACTGTGTAACAGACATCCCCTGTTCAACAAGATAAGGCGAAAGCCATCCCTGTTCTAACCCATCTCCAATCATAAAGATAATCATTCCTAAATATCCCCATTTTAAAGAAGACGGTATTCCTACTTTACTCCAAATTCCTTCTCTCTTTATCCCCCGTTCGTTCATCACTGTCTTCCCCCCCTAAAAGAAAGCGTATACAAATAGTTATCAAAAAAGCGCTCTACTCACTTTTTCATCTACTTATTTCGCTTATATTCAGTATAAAGAGAGGGAAGCTTAAAATCCTTCACATTATTGCTGAAATTCATGAGTAAAACCTATTATTTTGAACTTATTTTTGAGAGAAAGTTTACTATCTTGCTTTATAATGAAAGCGCTACACAAATAGATAAATTAAGGACTGATGCTCCAAAGCTGACGATATTTTTTTGGTGACATTCCAACTATTTTAGAAAAAAGGGTTGTAAAGTAGTTTGGATTATCATATCCAACTATGCCAGCAATCATCGTTACATTGTAATTGGTATTAATGAGCAATGATTGTGCTTCTCCAATTCTCCGTCGCATTATGTATTGAATTGGTGAAAATCCCGTTTCTTTCTTGAATAAATGAGCTAAATAATAGGAACTTATAGAAAGATCTTTAGCAATAGATGCTAGTGTAAGCTCCTCTCTATAATATTTATCAATGTAGCTTTTAATTTGATTAAATAAAACGGATTCTTCTTCTCTTGGCAAAGAAGCATTTTCTTGAGAAATTTGTAAAATGATTGAAATAAGAGCGCATAGTAGGTAATGACATGTTTCTTCATACCCATCTTCACCTTTTTGAACTTGGGAAAACATAATTTGAAGAAGATTCTCGATTTCTTCTCTCTTTTCCCCGCTGCTTAATACATACGATTGATTTTGAGATACAAGATGATTTGCAGGCAACCCTTCTATATGTAAATTTGAAATCCCACAGCAGTAAACACTCATATTTTGATCCTGATTCGTATATTCGTCGTGAAGAACATTGCTATTATAAATCAATATATCTCCTTCACATACAGAATACTGCTTTTCTCCGATAAGATGAAATCCGCTTCCTTCTTTAATAAATACAATTTCCATTATATCTTCATGCATATGCAATACACGAGGCCACATCGTATGTTTCGTTTCTACGTTGCACATATGTACAAGCTGAGGAGTTGCTCCATTTTTAAAATGTGATCTACTCATCGAGTTAATAAAATACTGACTCATCTCTATTCCTCCAGTTTTTCATTATATAAGGTTATTATAAGGTTAAAATGGTGGAAAAAAATAGTGCCTCGCTTATGAAGCGAGGCACCTGTTTTTTATTTTAATCCTTCTTCTACTTCCTTGGCCATTTCAGGTACTGAAAGCAGTCCTCCACCTGATAAGTACCAGTAGTTTGGATTAAGGTAAATAATATGGTCTTCTTTATATGCATTTGTTTTCTTTACAAGATCATTTTCAATCGTCTTTTTAGCTGAAGCTTCCCCACCTACTACAGCACTGCGATCGATCACAAACAAGTAGTCTGGGTTTTTTTCTAAAATATATTCAAATGAAACACTTTGTCCATGTGTAGAAGCTTCAATGTTAGGATCAGCAGGTTTTACGCCTAGCTCATCGTGAATAATACCAAAGCGAGAGTTTGGACCATAAGCACTGATTTTTCCTTCGTTTGCTAATACAATTAAGCCTGTTTTATTCGATTTCTCTGCTTTTTCTTTCACTTCAGTCATTTTTGCTTTTACATCAGCAATTTTCTTTTCTACTTCTTTCTCTTTACCAAAGATTTTTCCTAATGTTTCTTGATTTTGCTCAAATGAATCCATGTATTTTGTTGTATCAAGCTCAAGGTCAATTGTTGGAGCGATTTTTGAAAACTCTTCATATTGGCTTGCTTGACGACCTGAAATGATAATTAAATCTGGATTAATTTCGCTGATTTTCTCGAAGTCTGGTTCTTTTAAGCCTCCAACATTCTCATACTTTTTCTCTTCATATTTTGATAAGTATGATGGTATGCTGTCCTGTGGAACTCCTGCTACGTCTACACCTAGCTCATCTAAAGAATCTAGAGCACCAAAGTCAAATACAACAACTTTTTCAGGGTTTTTCGTAACTTTTGTTTCTCCAAGCTTATGTTTAACAGTAATTTCCTCTGTTTTACTGCTTTTTTCTTCGTCCGCTTTACTTGACGAACTTTCATTGTTTGAGCCGCACGCTGCAACTACTAGTGCAACAAGAGCGACTAAAAAGATAGATAGGAACTTTCTCATGTCTTTCACCTCTAAAAAATTTTATATGAATAGCTGAGATGACCTTTTATGAAAATCACCTCAACCATTTTCCTCATTATGAAATACTAGGCTGAAAAATAAACGCCAATTTTATTACCATTAATTGTTTGTATTGGAATATGCATATCATAAATGTCTTCCAATACTTCTTCAGAAATGATAGTAGCTGTTGCTCCTTCTTCGACAACTTTTCCATCTTTCAAAGCTACAATATAGTCAGAGTAACAAGAAGCAAAGTTAATGTCATGAATAACGATAATCACCGTTTTTCCAAGTTCATCAACAAGTCTTCTTAATACTTTCATAATTTGAACAGAATGCTTCATATCCAAGTTATTGAGCGGTTCATCAAGCAAAATATATTCAGTATTTTGAGCAATGACCATTGCGATATAAGCGCGCTGGCGCTGTCCACCGCTAAGTTGATCAATATATTTGTGCTGAATATTCTCAAGCTCCATATATTGAATGGCTTCATCTACATACTTCCAATCTTCTTTTGTGAGCTTTCCTTGGGAATAAGGAAATCTCCCAAAGGAAACAAGCTCTCGGATTGTAAGTCGCATTGTCAGGTGATTTGTTTGCTTCAAAATAGAAATCTTTTTAGCAAGCTCAGTGCTCTTCCACTCGCTCACTTCTTTTCCATCAATCTCAATCTCTCCTTCTTCTTTAGAAAGAATGCGGCTAATCATTGATAGAAGCGTACTTTTACCGGCTCCATTCGGACCAATAAAAGACGTAATCTTTCCTTTTTCAACGTTAATCGAAACGTTTTCTACGACTTTTTTTGAACCATATGCTTTAGAGACATTTTTCACTTCAATCATGATTTACTCCCCTTTAATAAAAGATAAAGAAAATAGGTTCCACCAATAAAGTTGATAATCACACTAAGCGTTGTGGAAAATGTAAATAATCGTTCAACAAGTAACAATCCTCCGACGAGAACTACAATACTAATTAATGAAGAACCAACAAGTAAATAGGAATGTTTGTATGTTTTAAACATTTCATAAGCGATATTTACAACAAGCAACCCTAAAAATGTAATAGGTCCAACAAGTGCTGTAGAAATAGAGATAAAAATCGCTACAATAATAAGAAGTTGCTTCACAACACGATCGTAGGGAACCCCTAGATTGACTGCTTCATCTCTTCCTAACCCAAGTACATCTAAATACTTAAAGAAACGGAATAGATAGAGAGAAAGTAAGATAACGAGAACACCTGCGAAAACAAGAAGCTCGACTTGCACATTATTGAAACTTGCAAACATCTTATCTTGCACAATTAAAAACTCGTTCGGATCAATGAGTACTTGCATAAAAGAAGAGATACTTTGGAAGAACGTTCCAAATATTAACCCAACAAGCAAAAGAAAATAGATGTTGTTGTTTCCTTCTTTTTTGAACAATATCTTATAAAGGATGCTTGTAAAAAGCACCATAAAGACAATGGAAAGAATAAAATTAATGTTTGGGTTCATCACGGCGGCATTCATAGAACCAAGCACAAATATAATTACCGTTTGTACAAGAAGATAAAGCGAATCTAGTCCTAGAATACTCGGCGTTAAAATCCGATTATTTGTAATCGTTTGAAAGATAACGGTAGAAACCGCAATAGAATAACCGGTTAAAACAATTGCTAAGATCTTGGTAATTCTTCTTGGTAAAATATAATCCCAATTTCCACCTGTTTGATAAAATAAGAAAATAGAAATTAGTGTAATAGCTGCTATAGATAAAATAAGAAGTTTAATTCGATTACTCATATGCCTTTCTCCTAATTAACATGTACAGAAAAATTCCGCTTCCAATAACCCCTACCATTAAACCTATTGAAATCTCGTATGGATAAATGATGACTCTTCCTAAAATATCGCATAGGAGAACAAAAATGGCTCCAACTAATGCTGTATGAGAAAGCGTCTTTTTTAAGTTATCTCCAGCATAAATTGACACAATATTTGGAACAATAAGTCCTAAGAAAGGAATCATTCCAACCGTTAGTAAAACAACGGATGAGATTAAAGCAACGATAATAAGACCGATGTTCACGACTTTTTTATAATTCAAGCCTAAATTAACTGCAAAATCTTCACCCATTCCGGCGATTGTAAACTTATTTGCATAAATGTAGGCTAAGATCATAATAGGAACACTTATGTAGATGAGTTCATATTGCCCTGTAATGATGGTAGAAAAATCTCCTTGAAGCCATGATGCAATGTTTTGAATAAGATCATTTTTATAAGCGAAAAATGTTGTGATAGAGCTCACAATATTTCCAAACATAAGGCCAACAAGTGGGATGAAAATTTTGTCTTTAAATTTTATTCTGTCTAAGATTTTCATAAAAATAAACGTGCCCAACAAAGCAAATAAAAAGGACACAAGCATTTTTACCATTGGCCCTGCTGTGGAAAACAGCATAAGAGAAATTAGAATACCAAAGCGAGCCGAGTCCATTGTTCCTGCTGTTGTTGGTGATACGAACTTATTCCGCGTAAGCTGCTGCATAATAAGTCCAGCAATACTCAAACTTACTCCCGCAATGATAATGCTTATAAGCCGCGGTACTCGACTGATAAGGAGAATTTCTATTTCGTCTTTTGTCCAACTATTAATATCAAAAGGGCTAATGTTTGTAACCCCAATAAAAAGGGACACAAGAGATAGTACGATTAGTGCTGCAACGAGATACCTTTTCTTCACTGTCCAAACTCTTCCTTTATATATGTTATTTTTCGAAAATAATGTTTTTAATAAAGAGAATCATTCTCAATTGATATTAAAAAATAAAATAATTCGTTTGAATTATTTTGGATGTTCTTCATCAAAAAGGGACATTATCCCCACTCTGGAAGAAGACATATAAAGTATAACTATGAATTTATATTATCGGAATTAGCGGTTTTATGCAAGTGATTATTTACAAAATAGTTTTTTTTATTCTAAAACCTATCAAAACTATATTACTAGATAATGAAAATTTCCTTTATTATTTCTTACTTTAACAGAACTTGTTTCCTATAACATTCTTCCTTTTGTTTTAGGGAGCTAACTTATTCTTATGCTGTTAGCACAGCATTAATACGATTAAATACCTTTTATATACTTCCTAATGCAGTACAAATTTCAGTTAGGAAAAGTTCATTAGAATAAGTATGATCAAGAAAAAGCAGCTCTAGTTAAGAGCTACTTTTTCTTTCTATATAACAATAATGGAGCACCTTTTTTGCATCGAAAAATGTTTCTTTGTGCTTTTTTTAACATAAAAGATCTACAAATAGTTGTTGCTTTCTTTATTTCTGTTAAGAACATCTTCTGTCTTTTTTAGCACTTTTGGCTTCTTTTTGTTATAGTTACGAAACTTTTGTTCAAGTTGTTCAAGCGTCATTCCTTTTGTTTCAGGAACCCACGTTTTAACGAAAAGAAGCGCGCCTACACCTAGTACTGCGAAAATAAAGAATGTTGAGGATAGCCCGATTGCTCCTTTTAACATTGGGAATGTTAAGCCAACGAGAAAGTTGACCGTAAAGAGACAAAAGACTGTAATCCCCATTCCCATCCCTCTTAATCGTAGAGGGAATATTTCTGAAAGCATCAACCATGTTACTGGAGAAACAGCTCCTTGTTGGAATGCTAAAAACGTAACAGTTAAGGCTAAAACAACGTAAGGTAGAGCAGTTGTTCCTTCTAAGAATAGTGAGCTTACTCCGATTAAAATCAGCGTCACTGTAATGCCGATAAGGCCTCCCATCAACATTTTTCGGCGACCTACTCGCTGAAGAAGCCAAATTCCAACAAAAGTTGCTAATACAGAAACAATGCCATTTGCAATATTTCCAATAAGAGCTGCTTCAGTACCTAATCCAGAATCTTTTAAGATTTCTGTGCCATAATACATAATAGAGTTAGCACCTGTAATTTGTTGAATAACAGCAATTCCGATTCCAATCAAAATGAGACGACGAATCCACGTAATTTTTAAATCTTTAAAAGATGCCTTTTTAATTTCTGATTCACGATTTATAGCCATTTCAATATCATGAAGTTCTGTTTTTGCACGATCATTTGTGCGCATCTTTTCTAAGACAGATAGCGCTTTTTCTCTTTTTCCTTTTGCTACAAGCCATCTCGGGCTTTCTGGAAGTTTTAGTCCTCCAAAGAATAAGATAACAGCTGGAATAGCAGCAATCGGCAACATAAAGCGCCAAATATTTGGATATTGGCCAAGTGTATTACCGATAATGGCATTAAATGTAAAAGCAAAAAGCTGACCACTTACAATCATTAATTCGTTTTGGGTTACAATTCCGCCCCTGCGTTCAGCGGGAGAAACTTCTGCTAAGTATGCTGGTACAATTGTTGAAGCTGCTCCAACAGCAAGACCTAATAAGAAGCGAAAAGTAATCATAACAGCTGCGTTTGGAGCAAACGTGCATCCAAGCGTTGTAATAAAAAATAAAATAGCACTATATAAAAGGGTTGTACGACGTCCATAGCGATCCGATAATTTCCCGCTAATTACGGCTCCAAACGCTGCACCTAAGAGTAAAGCACTTGTTACAAGTCCTTCAGTTAGTGAAGTAAGATTCAATTGATCTTCCCTAGACATGTAGGGTAAGGCTCCATTTACTACTCCTGTATCATAGCCATATAGAAGCCCACCGAACGTAGCAACGAGGATAATCATCCTCAGCGTTGATTTTTCATTTCCATTGTTATTCATGTTCACTGCTCCTATCTTTTTAATATCGACTAGTAAAATGTGTATCTTGTGTTTTTTACTATACCCACAAAATTTGATAGAAAAACAAAACATGTGAAAAGAATTCAATTTACGAGAAATAGATTATGATTTTTCGTAAAAATCACTTGTTGCTGTAATAACGATTCACTTTTCGAAAGGATTTTAATATTTCACAAACTCTTTCAAAGAAAGCGCTTTATATCCTTCTAATATAATATTTCTCTTCAATTTCAAATGGTATTTCAGAGAATAAAATTCCTCAACTTTTAAAAAAGATAAACTTATTTTATTTTTATCTCTTTTCTTTCCTTGTAATTCCTCTTTCTTTCTGTTAAAGTTAAGAAGAATTATTTTTGTTCGGCAACAATCTAGAAGTTAAGTAATTTTCGTCTTAAGATTTGGACAAGGATAGTATTAACGTATGTGCACAATGCACGAGGAGGCAACAACTATGGAACAAGGTAAAGTAAAATGGTTTAACGCAGAAAAAGGTTTTGGATTCATCGAACGTGAAGGTGGAGACGACGTATTCGTACACTTCTCTGCAATCCAAAGCGAAGGTTTCAAATCTTTAGACGAAGGTCAAGACGTAACGTTTGAAGTAGAACAAGGCCAACGCGGACCACAAGCAACTAACGTTGTAAAAGCATAATTATAAAAGCAGACTCCTCTGAGTCTGCTTTTTTTGTGCATTCATTCAAGTAAAAAACCCTATTCACTATGAATAGGGTTCGTTAAAGCAAAAATAGTAATGTGTAAAGCAAATGGTATGCTTAAGTATAGCACAAAAATTCGCGCTGGTGTTTTATTTTTATAGATTTTATTTTTTACATATGACCTTTTATAAAAGGTGCCACAATGATATAGAGAGAGAACACAACTACAATCCAAAACATAGCAGACTTGATGAGTGTATTCCGCTTTTGAAATATTTGCCGAACTGCCGTATAAAGACAAAATAAAAGCAAAGAAACGCCAAGCCACACAACTCCCTCATGACCTCCATAAGAAATCCCTTCACTTTCATATATGTTTTTCAACATAGTTGTTGTTAGTAGCCATCCAACGATAAGACAAAGAGCAAGTTCAATAATAGCTCTTATATACATTTTTTTACGCATCAGCCAAAACCTCCTCTTACAAATTTACCATAAATGTTCGCTCCTTTCCTAATTAAGCAAACCCCCTCTATTTTTCAGTGCAAAAATGCTGTACGATAAAGAGGACGTGAAAAGGAGATGAAACGTTTTGGCTCTTATCTTAATTTTATTTGCTCTTATTGCTGGGATGGCTTTACCAACACAGTTTAGCATCAATGCTCAACTTCGTCATGTCGTTGGGTCCCCTGTTGTTGCTTCAACGATTTCTTTTATTGTCGGGGCTCTAGCTCTGCTCATCATTTCCATAAGTGGAAAAGGACTGCAAGCCAAAAAAGAATGGCTACATGCACCATGGTGGGTATGGACAGGAGGACTTCTTGGCGCTTTTTACGTTGTAGCGACCGTTATTCTTATTCCACGGATTGGAGCAACTGCTACTGTCGCTTACATTTTAGGCGGGCAGATGATTGCTTCTGTACTGATTGATCATTATGGACTTCTTGGTGTTCATACTCATCAGTTAAGCCTTCCTCGGTTAGCGGGTGTAGGGCTCGTTGCTTTAGGGGTTATTATTATTCAAAAGTTTTAGGAAGGAAGAACTCTACTAGATTAGAGTTCTTCTTGGATTAGCTTTATAGCTTCTTCTATTTTCATTACTCCCCTATTTTCATTGCCACGTTTTCTCACAGCGACAGCATTATCATTCTTTTCTTTCTCTCCGATTACAAACATATACGGAATTTTCTTCATCTCCCCTTCTCTAATCTTTAGACCTATTTTTTCAGTGCGGTCATCTATTTCAACTCTGTATCCTAATTCTTCTAGCTTTTCTTTTACCTTTTCTCCGTACTGAAGTTGAGCATCATTAATAAGTAAAATTTTCACTTGAACAGGAGCGAGCCAAAATGGAAAAGCACCGTTATAATGTTCAATTAAAATGGCCATAAAGCGTTCGATAGAACCGTAAATTGCTCTGTGAATCATAACAGGATGATAAGATTTGTTATCTTCCCCAATATATGTGCATTGAAATTTCTCAGGCATTTGAAAATCAAGTTGAACTGTTCCACACTGCCAGCTTCGGCCTAAAGAATCTAAAATGTGAAAATCAATTTTAGGGCCGTAAAAAGCTCCATCTCCTTCATTTACGCTATATGACACACCTTTTTCTTTGAGCACACTCTCTAATGTTTCTTCTGCTTTTTCCCACATGTCGATTTCGCCCATAAAATCTTCTGGTCTTGTTGAAAGTTCAACTTTGTATTGAAAACCAAAGTGAGTATAAAACTGATGGATCAAAGTTAAAATATCGGCTACTTCACGATGAATTCCCTCTTCTGCTACAAAGATATGTGCGTCATCTTGTGTGAAAGAGCGTACACGTAAAAGACCATTGAGCGAGCCTGACAGCTCGTGACGATGCACAAGCCCAAGTTCTGCATAGCGAAGCGGTAGTTCACGATAACTTTTTCTTTTATGTTTAAATGTTAACACTGCTCCTGGACAGCTCATTGGCTTAATTGCATAATTTTGCTCATCAATATAAGTAAAATACATATTTTCTCCGTAGTGGTCCCAATGTCCTGATTTTTCCCACATTTCTTGTTTCATCATAATTGGTGTTTTAATTTCTTGATAACCTGCTTTGTAATGCTCTTTTTTCCAATAATTTTCAAGCTCATTACGTACAATCACCCCATTTGGTAAAAAGAAAGGCATCCCTGGTGCTTCTTCCATTGTTGTAAAAAGATCAAGCTCCTTTCCTAGCTTTTGGTGACTTTTTCTTTCCTTTGCTTGTTGTTCCATCTCTATTCCTCCTTAAAAATAAAAAGACCGCACTCATCCCAATACAAGGGACGAGTGCGGTCGTGGTTCCACCCTAAGTTCCATAAAGCAAAAACAGCTTTATGCTCAAAGATTTGATAACGGTTTATTCCGTTTGCAGATACTCTAACTATTTATTTCCCCGCAAAAGCTCAAAGGTGGTAAATTGTTTTTCTCTCTTAAAGGCTCTCAGCCAAAGGCCCTTTTCTCTGAAAAAGAAAGGTAAAAACAATTCATGTCCTTTTCATCGCTAAATCATTATTCGACGTTATGTTGTAGTGATTATAGCGAACATCTTTTTAAAAAGTCAAGTTTTTTTAGAATCAATCACATCTTTTTTATAAAGAAATGAGTTTCATTACAACTTTCCTTTCTTATCTTACTCACTAGTTAGTATATGAAACTCCTTTTGTAATGATAAGACGCTATCACCATCTAGGAAAAAATATTCAAATGTTCCACTCCTCAAAAAAGGATTTTATGGTACAATATGTCTAAAATGCTAAGAAACGCTATTATATATTTTTTTAGAAGGCGTAATTATGACTTCTTATTTCTTTATCGTCTTCTCTTCTTGAAAAATTTCTGTTCCCCTATTTTCTGCTGTTCTTTTTCCTAGTATATTTTATGTTGTTCTCTTCAAAAAGCAAGCTAAAAAATAAAAAAAACAAACTATATATTCATAAAAAATGAGAAAGAAATGGAGAATATAAGATGGCAACTATTTCATTAGCTGAAGCTGTAAAATTAAAAAGCGTTCTATCTTCACGTATTCATGAACTAGAGGAAGAAATGGATCGTGTCGCTTTTGTAGAAATTGAAAAAGATCAAAAACCACCTAAACAATCTCGTACGCTAGAACATGTTGAAAATGATGTAGAAGAAGTAAGAAGAGATTTACGTTTGCTTGATCGCCTTATGTATGAGGCAAATGTACAAAATGAAGTTATGTTTGATGAAACTCCACTTACAATTGTAGAAGCGATTGAGCTCGCTACTCAACTTAGAGCCAAAGCACGTAAATATAAAACATATGCTTCATCTTCTATTGAAGAATACCAATACTATGGAGATGGAGTACAAATTGTTAAGCTCGCAATGTTTGATCCAGAGGAATATCGCCTAAAAGCTTTGGAAGCAGAAAAAAGAGCTAATCGTTTATCAAATAGCATTAATGCTAAAAATTACGCTGTTTATCTTCCATTTGATCGCGATAAATATTTTTAAACCTTGAAGCGGTGAGACTCCCTTCAAGGCATAGAAGGAGAAACCTCCCAAAATAAGTTTGGTTCATGTGATGGATTTAGCAAAACCAATGACTATTGACCAATCACACTTTTACCTTTTACAAATAACCAACTTTTGCAATTGTGGTCGATGACCGTTCCTTTTCGTTTTATCTCCTTCTATGAGAAAGAACTCCCCTTCCTTTGAAGGTGGAGTTCTTTTTTACAAAATAGACGAGATTTTGTTAACGCAACACTTTAAATGTCTCTTCCCCCGTCTTAGGAGAAATCATAAATTGTATTTTTTCATCTTCCTGCCCTTTGCCTTGGAGAATAATCGTCGCTCGATAATCACCCTGCCATATGACAAGTACATTACGTGAGGAAAGCGCATCTCCATCGTTAAAAACAGGACGTTTTATATAAACAAAGGAATGACCCCTAGCCTCTATCGTTGAGGGACCAATAAATGTTGGCTTTCCCGTCTCAAAAACTTCTATTTTATTTATATTCCTTGGAGAATGACTTTCTACAATCAGAGTTTTTTGTAAATAATATTGATGGGAATAATAGCCTGTGAAAAGAATAAACGGAAGAAAGGCGAGGATACAGAAAAAAACGAGCACTTTTCTTTTCCTATTAACTTTTGCTTGATCTTTATCTTTCCTGTCATTTCCCTCTTTAAAACGATTTTCTATGTATTTTCTTAGCCACCATACAAGCGAGTAAATGAACCAAAAAAATAAGTATATATAAGAGAGTAGGAGCGTATACCCTAACAAAGAAGGAGCGTAAATATGATCTATGAGTCTTCCTATCTCTATTTGCCCTTTCTCTAATACTCCTCTATCATGGCCAACCTTAATAAAGATAGCTGTTAAAACAGTCAAGAATGATGTTTTAACTCGGACTTTAAAAAAGAGTTGGGTAAGGGCTATAACAAGAGAAACCAACGGAAGAATTTGGATGAACATCATCGTTACAGCAATCGATCCAAAGTAGGCCACAGAGCTGATGTAATCTAACATTAAAAACGACCTCCCAAAATTTATGAGCGTTGAATATGTTCCGATACTAGTTTTTTAATTTAGCTCATCACTTTGGAATAAAATAAAATGGATTTCCGTTTTTTATTAGGACAGAAATCTATATCAATCTACATCTTTATTAAAAAATAGCTTTTAGTTAATACTTAAATTTTAACATAGTGAAATCCATTTCAACAAAGAATTTTAGGCTAGACTATCCTTTTTTGTAAATATTTTTTCATTGACAATGTATTATAAGAGCGTTATTTATATCCTTTTCAGTTGTAAAAGTAAACAGAGTTCGTTACGATAAAAGAGAACAAAGAAACGGAGTGAATATAATGGCAAATATTTTAATGGTGAATTTTCCTGCTGAAGGACACGTAAATCCTACCCTTGGTATCGTAGAAGCTTTCAAAAAGCGAGGAGATAACGTCCATTATGTTACAACCGAACGCTTTAGAACTCGTCTTGAAGGAGTCGGCGCTTCTGTACATACGCATCCTGATTTAGTAACAGGTGTCTCGATTAAACCTTTTACACCTGAAGGTCTTAACGCATTTTTAAATATTCAAGTTAAAACATGCCTTCATGTTCTTGAAATTGTTAGTACTTTAAAACAAAACATTCAATTTGACTTTGTTTTTTATGATAAATTTGGTGCTGGCGAACTTGTACGTGATTATTTGAACATTCCTGGAGTTGTATCTTCTGCATCCTTCTTAATGCCTGAAAATCGTTTAGAGGCCATCCCTCTTCATCCAAATAACGCCGCTAACTTTCTCCCTAGCGAGGAAGTTCAAAGCAATATTGATAAATTTGAGAGTGAATATGGCGTCAAACTAAAAAGCCTTCTTCAGCTGATGAACAATCAGGGAGAACTAACAGTTGTGTATACAAGTGAATTTTTCCAACCTACGAGAGAACTGTTTGACAGTACATGTCACTTTATCGGACCAAGCTTCCCTAACCGAAATGTAGAACATTCTTTTCCACTTTGGAAGCTTGAAAATGAAAAAGTGATCTATATCTCAATGGGCACTGTATTAGATGATATCGAAGGATTCTTCAACAAGTGCATTGAAGCTTTTGCAGATTTCGATGGCAAAGTGGTCATCGCAGCTGGTGAAAGAACAGACTTTTCAAAACTAAAAGAAGCTCCTGAAAACTTTCTTATTTTCAGCTATGTTCCTCAACTTGATGTTTTGAAAAAAGCAGATGTTTTTATTACACACGGAGGAATGAATAGTGTTAACGAAGGCATTCATTTCGGAGTACCGCTTGTTGTAATGCCTTTTGACAAAGATCAGCCAATGGTCGCACAGCGCCTTGTTGATCTTGAGGCAGGATATCGAATCGAAAAAGAGACGGTCACTTCGGCTATTTTAAGAAATGCTGTCGAAGAAGTATTAAAAGATGAAAAGTATAAAAAAGGAATTGAGGCTATCAAGCGCAGTTTTGAAAAAGCCCCAGGACCTGTTAGAGAAGCAGAAAGAATTATTGGTTATATGGAAGGAAAACTTTCTGTTTCATCCTAAAATATGCAATAAAAACCTCCAATTGTTAAGCTGGAGGTTTTTTTATTATAATGATGCGTGAAGAATAGAAAGTACGTCTTCCTTCGTCAGCTTTTTAAAGTTTCCAAATCCACCGTGTTCCATTTCACGAGCTGCAATTTCTGCAATTTCTTCTAGTCGGTCATCGCCAATATTGTAGTCTGCTAATCGAGACGGAGCTCCTAGACTTGACCAAAATGCACTTAGCTTATCAATTCCTTCTAGTACAATTTCTTTATCTGTTTTTCCTTCTGATTCTATTTCAAACATATTTGTCATAAGACGTTTCATACGGTCTACGTCTTGATCAATCGTATGTCTCATCCAGTTCGGGAAGAGAATGGCAAGTCCACCTGCATGTGGAATATCATATACAGCAGATACCGCATGCTCAATTGTATGAGAAGCCCAATCTCCGAAGTACCCCATTTGAAGCGTACCGTTTAAAGCAATTGTGCCTGAATATAAAATCGTTTCGCGATGCTCATAGCTTTCAAGATCTTCAAGCAATTTTGGAGCTGTTTCAATAACCGTTTGCAGTACAGAATAGCACATACGGTCTTGTAGCTTTGTATTTTTGACATTGTGGAAATATTGCTCAAAAACATGACTCATCATATCTACCATGCCATACACTGTTTGATCACGAGGAACAGAGAACGTGTTAACAGGGTCTAAAATAGAAAACTTCGGATGCGTTACTTCGCTACCCCATACGTATTTTTCATTTGTTTCCCAGTTTGTGATAACAGAGTCTGGATTCATCTCAGAACCTGTTGCTGCTAAAGTTAGCACAGTGCCAAATGGCAATGCTTTTGTAGCTGTTACTTTTTTATTGATAATATCCCATACGTCACCATCATATGAAGCTCCTGCTGCAATCGCTTTGGTGCAGTCAATTACGCTTCCTCCCCCAACAGCAAGCAGGAAATCAATTTTCTCATTTTGGCAAATTTCAATTCCTTTTCTTACCGTTGATAAACGTGGGTTTGGTTCTACTCCAGCAAGTTCAAATATGCTAGCTTCCGCGTCATTTAGAAGGCTAATCACTTTGTCATATAAGCCATTTCGCTTAATACTGCCGCCTCCGTAAACAAGCAAAATATTTTTTCCGTAGTTTTTTAGTTCCTCTGATAAAACGTTAAGCTGATTTTTTCCGAAAATCAATTTTGTCGGGTTATGATACGTGAAATTTTCCATATGTATAATCTTCTCCATTTTATAAATTTGCAAGCACTGTTATAACTTGTGCACAGGTGTGCTATTATAAACATTCTAATGCAAGAATTCAAGGAGATTGTTTACATCTTCACAAAATTTACATAACTAAAAAATAAGAAGGCTATTTATGATAGCCTTCTCAGGTAAAACTATTTATGGGTTATGATTTTGCCTTTTTCATAGTAAGAGTCCCAAATATCTTCTGGTACCATGCTACCTCCTGTACTCCACGCAATATGGGTTGCTTTTTCTAACTGACCGGTAACAAGATGGTTTCCCTTATTCCTATGTAAAACGACCGGACCAGCCATTCCAGCTGCTGCAGATGGTTCTACTTTAATCGCTTCTTTATCTTTTAAGAGATGCAACAAAGAAAACAACTCATTATCTGATATTGTATACACACCACAAATTAGATGTTCTAAAAATTCTCCAATAAAACGAGAAGGCCTACCAACTGCAAGACCATCTGCCTCTGTTTGGTTATCTAATCCAAAGTCTTGTACACATATACCACTATGCTGCTTCGTCATAAGACCAAGTAACATACATGGAGAATGAGTAGGCTCAACAAAGAAACAATGAACACCCTGTCCAAATACAGTCTTCAAACCGAATGTAATACCTCCAGGAGCGCCTCCTACTCCACAAGGTAAATAAACAAAAAGCGGATTTTCTTCATTAACTGTTATATTTTTTTCCTTTAACTGCTCTTTCAATCGTAAGGCGGCAACAGCATACCCTAAAAATAGGTTTCTTGAATTTTCATCATCAACAAAATAGCTTTTCTCATCTTGAAGAGCCTGTTTTCTCCCTACTTCTACTGCTTTACTATAATCATCACTATGTTCTACCACTTTCGCACCTTTACTTCTTAATAAATCTTTTTTCCACTGTTTGGCGTCTTTAGACATATGGATAATCACATTAAATCCTAATACAGATCCCATAATTCCTATACTTAATCCTAAATTCCCTGTTGATCCACAGACAATAGAATAATTGGAAAAGAAAGATTTAAATTGATAGTGAGAAAATCTCGTATAGTCATCATCATGGTGAATCATATTATTTTTCATTGCCAAATCTTCTGCTAGTTTTAAAACTTCATAAATACCGCCTCTCGCTTTTACTGAACCTGATATGGGAAGTTTATTATCTTCCTTTAAAAACATCTGGCCATGTATAGACACGTTATATCGGCTTTCTAGTTCTGCTTTCATAGAAACTATATTCGTTAAGGGAGATTCAATCATTCCATCCTTCTCTTCTGTTTCTGGAAACACTTTTGCAATGTATGGAGCAAAACGTTTGAGCCGCTGTTCAGCTTCTAGAATATCCTTTTCACTTAAAGATAGATTCATTGTTGCTTCATCATTAATAAAATAGTCGCTATTGAGCCATAATACTTCTTTATAATCCATAATTTGTTGTACAAGGAGATTTTTTTCCAAGTCTCGGCTATATTTGTTAATGACATCTTGCTCACTCCTTTCTACTATGAAACCATTATCGTACAAACTCTTTCTTTTTATAAGTGAATTCCTCATACAAAGATGAAACTGGTTGAAATCCTATTCCCTCCCCTTTTGGCACTTCAATCATACTATTTTGATTAATCACAACTTCAGGAGAGACAAAGTCTTTTTCCCAGTAACGGTTTGAGGCAGGAATGTCACCTGGAAACTTAAAATTTGGTAGAGTTGCGACAGCAATATTATGAGCGCGACTAATACCTGTATCTAGCATTCCTCCACACCATACAGGAATGTTATGATCAGCACACAAGTCGTGAATTTTTTTGGTTTCTGTTAGTCCTCCTACACGTGCTACTTTGATATTAATAGTCTTTGTACTTCCTAACTCAATAGCTTTTTTTGCATCCTCTACAGAATGAATACTTTCGTCTAAGCAAATTCTTGTTTTCATTTCCTTTTGTAGTTTTGCATGGTCCACAATATCATCATGTGCTAAAGGTTGTTCAATCATTAATAAGTTTAAATCATCTAGCTGTTTTAGTAGCTCTATATCCTTTAAGGTATAGGCAGAATTCGCATCTGCCATTAACATAATGTTTCCAAATTGTTTACGAACCTCTTCTAAATAGGACAAATCTTGACCTGGCTTAATTTTAACTTTCACACGGCGGTACCCTTCTTCTAAGTGACCTTCTATAACGCGCAAGAGGTCATTTGTAGTTGGTTGTATTCCAATACTGACTCCTGTTTCAACTTGCGAACGCTCCCCACCTAGAGCTTTCCATAATGGCATATTATTTTCTTTAGCATACAAATCCCATACGGCACAATCTAAGGCTGATTTTGCCATCTGATTTCGCCGGATATGAGAGAATAGTTTATTCATTTCCTCCGGATGATCAATCGTTCGCTTTTCAAAAAGAAGAGGAATCAGATAGTCTTTAAGAATATGCCAAGCAGTTTGATTTGTTTCTTCATTATAAAAAGGAAAAGGAAGAGCTGAACAGTCACCATATCCTACATAGTTTCTAGAATAAACTTCTGCCACAATGAAATCTCTTTCTTTTATAACCGCAAAGCTAACCTTAAACGGCTTTTTCAATCTCATTTTCATTTTTCGCAAGACTACTTTTTCAATTTTCATCTTTGTCCTCCTAATGTTCATATCCTCTATCTGCTATTAAAAATAAACGTTTCTCGTATCGCAAAAGAAATTTACTATTACGAAACAGTAGGCGTCGGAGCATCGTCTATCTCGGTTGACTTTCGCACTCTTTGAATTGTTAAACCTGAGATAATGGAGAGTCCTGCTGACGCAATAAGAAACCAAAAAGCTGCGTCATATGAGCCATTAAATGCGCTAATTAAAATTCCAATCATAAGTGGTGAGACAAATCCAGCAGATTGACCGCCAAGATTGATCATTCCACTTGCTGAACCAATAATATCTTTTGAAAACATTTTCTGAGGGAGAGCTGTAACTGTTGCAAAAACGAAAGATTTGAAGAAATAAACAAGAGCTTGAAAGGTGATAACCATTGCAACAGAAGAAGCATTATACATGAGGTATAGAAAGATAGCTGTTAAAGATGCGCTAGAAATCAACAAATATTTTTCCTTGCCGCTAAAATATTTGTCCATAATCCATCCGCCAATTGTCATAGCAATTCCTGCTGCAACAAAAGGAAGCGGAGTTAAAATCCCAATGGCTTTCAGATCTAAATTACGTACATTCATCAAATACGTTGGCATCCAAGAATCAAGACCCTTATTGACCATGCTTAATCCAAACCAAGCGATAACGAGTTGCCACATAAGCGGCATTTTTAATAGTTGTTTTAAAGACGTTTTCTCTTCTGTTTTTTTACTTTGTTTTTCTTCTTTCTGTACAGGGGACTTTATGAAAAGCCAATAAAATAGGACAAAAACAATCCCTGCTGCTCCAATAATGAAAAATGTTTCTCTCCATCCTAACCATAAAATCATAGGAGCAATAATAAGGGGAGCAAAAGCACTTCCAACATAGTTAGAGGACATCAAAATAGAAGCCATTCTAGGTCTCTCTTTTTTAGGGAACGTTTCTGCGATTCCCTTTAAGCTAGCAGATGGATAAGCTCCTTCACCAATTCCAAATAAGAAACGTATCACAACTAGTGAAGCTAATGACCAAGAGAGTCCAGTGAATATTGTAAAAACAGACCAAATTAAAATAGCACTGATAATAATCTTTTTTGAACCAAACTTATCAGCGAGCCATCCACCTGGTAGCTGCATAATTGCATAACCAACAAAAAAACTGCTTAATACTACCCCAAGCACTGTTGTACTCAAATTAAACTCACTGCCAATGGCGGCAATCCCGATGTTAATTGCAGCTCGATCAATATAAGAAATACACCAACCAAGAAATAAAAAAGCTAAAACCGAGTATTTGCCGGACGATTTGGCGGGTGAGTTATGCATTAAAACATTCCCCCTTTATCTATTGAGATTGCGCCTTCCTTCTTAAGATCTTTTTCATATTCTCCTAGCTTCTGAATGACGTGACACGTACATTTTATCCCATTAAGAAAATAATCAATTTCAATATTTTCATTTGGCGAATGATTTCCTTGATCGAAATTTGCATATGGAACAAGGATAGATGGCAATTGCAATAATTCTGTCCATACATGGTCTGGCAAGCTCCCTCCAAGACTTGGCTGTATAATAGGCTCTTCGTTATAAGCCTCTCGCAATGCTTCTGTTACAACTTCAACACATTTCAATTCTGCTGACGTTCGAGAAGGTTTGAAAGAGCCAACTCTCTTAACATTAATATCTGGAGCATATTTTTTTACATGAGTACAAAATTTCTTATAGATATCATCAGGACTTTGATCAACAACAAGACGAATGTCCATCTTTAGTGTCGCTTTAGAAGGAATGATCGTTTTAGCTCCCTCTCCTGTATGCCCACTATGAATCCCGCATATATTAAAAGTTGGTTCCATTGTTAATTTTCGATAGTACGTCTCTCCATCCATTTTCAAACCCGGATAACCGATTTTTTCCCCTATTTCCTCTTGATCATAAGGAATAGATTTTAGTAGCTCTGTCTCTTTTGAAGATAGAGGCAAAATATTATCGTAGAATCCTTCAATTAATACTCGTCCAGAAGAATCTCTCATTGTTGATAACAAATCAAAAAGTTTCCATACTGGATTTGGCACAATATTCCCTTTGTTACCTGAATGATTATCCCACTCTCCTCCTTTAGCTGTAAGTTCTAGATAAAGCATTCCTCTCACACCAAGCAACATAAGTGGTGCATTACTTTCGTGAGAAGAGCCATCGGAACTATAGACAAGATCTGCTTTTAAAAGCTTTTTATTCTCTTCTACAAATGAAGGAAGATTGACGCTTCCATTCTCTTCCTCTCCCTCAAAAACAAATTTAATATTAATCGGCAATTCCCCTACAGCATCTAAATATGTTTTAACAGCTAGTACATGTGCCATTAGTTGTCCTTTATTATCTCCTGCACCGCGACAATAAATCTTCCCGTTTCTAACTGTCGGCTCAAATGGAGGAGAAACCCATTCATCAAGCGGATCTGGAGGCTGGACATCATAATGTCCATAAATTAAGAGAGTAAAATCATTTTTACTGTTCATCAGCTCCCCATATACAACAGGATGACCATCTGTTTCGATAAGACGTGCATTAATGCCAAATTCATTCATCATTCCTTTAAGTAAAACTGCACACTCCCTTATTCCTGTATTTTGAGCACTTATACTTTTTTGGCGAAGTAAAGTAAACAATTGATTTAAATAGTCTTCTTTTCTCTCTTCAATCATTGCTGAAACGTTTCTTAAGGTCATCATCCATCTCCCCTTTTTTCATTCAATGTAAGGTTTTCACTCAAACTTTAATAGATCGGAACTAACGACCTTTGATGTTATAAATACAAGACCGTTAAATTGACGCTATATTGTCGCTAAATAATCCGATAAAAGTATTATAAATAATTTTCAGAATATTTACAATATTATTTTTTAGTATTTTATTAGTAAACGTTTTTATTTTTCTTCCAAAATTTTATAGTTTGCTTTATGATGACATTATTACATCCTAACGTTGAGAAGGGGAAAATGATGATACGTATTGCTGTTATTGGTTCTGAACAACTTATAAAACACGTGTTAAAGACTAAAAAAGATGATGTTGAACTCGTGCCATGCATATATAAAACTCCTGAGGATGCCCCTGCTCTCGTCAAAGAAGTAAAGAACAACACTCATGTGTTATTTTTCGCAGGTCCCATTCCTTACTTTTTGTCTCAGCAGGAAATTCAAAAAAGCGGTCTTCCCTCCGTTTATATTCCATCAGATGAATATAGCATTATTTTATCCTTGTATCATATTCGTTATATTTTACAAGAAGAAACAAAGAGCATTTCTATTGATATATCAGACCAAGATTATGTATATAACGTGTTTGATGAACTAGATATAAGTAAAGACTCATTATTTGTTAAAGAATATGAAGGAAACTATAACCTGGGCTCACTTGTAGCCTTTCATTACAACCTTTGGAAACAAGGTAAAGTTGACTTTGTTCTCACAAGTGTTGAAGCTGTATATGTAAAATTAAACGAACTCGGCGTAAAAAGTATGCACATTATTAAACCTCAAAAAAACATTTCCGATGCTCTAGATCGCGCTATTGATCAAGGGAAAATTAGAAATAGTAAGAAAGCACAAATTGTTGTAGGTCTTGTTACAATTGAAGATCCTTCCTGTTCTTTTCATAACGCTGAAAATGAGCTTCATCATAACCCATCGATGAAAGCCTATCAAATATTAAAAGAATTTGTGAAAAAGATTAACGCATCCGTTTTACAGTTAGAGGAGAATCAATTTATCCTTTATGCAACAAGGGGCGCTATAGAGAAAATAACAAATGGTTATAGTGAGCTTCCTATCGCTGCTGAAATGGAAAAAAGACTAGAGGTTTCAATCAGCTTTGGGTTTGGATTTGGGTTAACAACAAAGGAAGCACAGGAAAATGCTAATATCGCTCTTTATCATTCAAGAAATTCAGTACAAGGAAAAGCTTATGTTGTGACAGATAAAAAAGTAGTCATTGGCCCTTTAGACAGTCAACCTCAACAATATGCCTTAAGAAGCATGGATGAAGATATTCTTTCAATCTCTAAAAAAACAGGGATAAGCGTATCAAACGTAAGCAAAATTGTAGAGTTTCTAAATTTCCGTAATTTTGATCATTTCTCGGCAAATGACCTTTCTGATTACTTACATTTAAGTAAACGAAGTGCCGAACGAATGCTCAAAAAACTTCTGGATCATCATTTAGCTCAAATTGTAGGAGAAGAACAACCTTACCAAAAAGGAAGACCTCGCTCCATCTATAAAGTAAATTTTTAAATAAGCTTCTCGTAACCTCTAATTTTCATTGCATAAAAAAAGGAAGGAGAAAATCTCCTTCCTTTTTCTATTCTTATGCTTTAGCAGGTACTTTAACACCAAATACAGATTTTGGCTCAAGGTATTCTTCAATCCCAAATGCTCCCCATTCTCGGCCAATACCAGATTGTTTAAAGCCTCCAAATGGTGCACTGCGATCTTGTTCAGCATCATTTACAACAATTTGACCTGCGCGAATGTTTTTAGCCACATAATCAAGAGTTTCTTGATCTTCACCAACTACATAGCCTGCTAGACCATATACAGTATCATTCGCAATTTCTAATGCTTCATCAAGGTCTTTGTACGTAATCACTGTTGTTACAGGTCCAAAAATTTCTTCTTGGGCAATGACCATGTCGTTTGACACATCTGTAAAGATTGTTGGTTTCACATAATAACCTTTTTCTAATCCATCAGGTTTTCCTGTACCACCTGTAAGAAGCGTTGCTCCTTCATCAATTCCTTTTTCAATATAAGATTGAACACGATCCCATTGCTTTTTAGCTACAAGAGGACCTGTTACAACATTTTTGTCTAACGGATCTCCGACTGGGAATGACGGAACAGCTTTTTTCATCGCTTCCTCAAAATCTTTCTTCATAGATTCTGGGATGATAATACGAGTTGCTGCTGTACAAACTTGTCCAGAGTTCAATGAAATATGAGATACGGCAATTTTGGCAGCTTCTTCAATGTCAGCGTCATCCAATACGATTAATGGAGATTTACCGCCAAGTTCTAGTGCTACTTTTTTAATTGTTTTTGCTGCATTTTGCATAATTTTTTCGCCAACACCTGCAGAACCTGTAAAGGATACGAAGTCAATATCAGGGTGTGAGCTAATGCCGTCTCCGATTGTGCTGCCTGTACCATTCACAAGGTTAAACGCTCCTTTTGGTACCCCAGCTTCGTCAATAATCTCAGCAAGGATCATCGCTGCAAATGGTGTAAGCTCAGCAGGTTTTAATACCATTGGACTTCCTGCTGCGATGGCGCTCGCAATTTTTGTAGACGTTTGGTTTGTTGGAAAATTCCATGGTGTAATAAGACCGCTAACACCGATTGTTTCTTTAATTATTTTGTAATTTCCATAATCTTCTTCAAATTTATAGTCTTTTAAAGCTTCCGCCGTTTTCTTGAAATGCGCAAGACCCATTTCGTAGTGAACTTCCTCAGAAAATTTAAGCGGAGCGCCAAGCTCGTCCGTCATTACTTGTACAAGCTCGTCTTTACGTTTCTCGTATCCTTTTGCAATCTTCTCAAGCATTTCAATTCGTTCTTCTCTTGATGTTCTTGAGAACGTTGGAAGAGCCGCTTTTGCCGCTTGAACAGCTTTATCTAAATCCTCTTTTGTTCCTAGGCTAATTTGACCGATCGATTCCTCTGTTGCTGGGTTGATGACATCTTCTGTTTCGTTACCTGTTGATTCTACCCATTCACCGTTAATAAAATGTTTTAAGTTTGTATACATATGTTCATCTCTCCCTTTTCAATTTACTCTTTTCTATTTTTAAATGTTATCCTGTTATAATGTTGTCTAGTCTTTGTTTACCCGTCTCTATACATTTAAAACAAGAAAATTGAAAAAGAACTGTTCGAGGCGCTCTTATGTTAAGTCTAGTATCTTTTCTAATGATAGGATGCAAAAAATAGAACATCTCCTATTTTAGAAGTTTGACATTTGATCTATAATTATAAAAATGCCTAGGAATAAGCCATTAAGAACCACAAAAGTTCCATAAAAACCACCCAAATTTGAAAGTAATAAAGATAGAGTAATAAAAATAATGGTTTCGATACCAAACAACATCACAAGAGCTCCTACCCTCTTTGCAAGCTTTTTTCATTTCGAGGTTTGAAAATAATGTTATAGCCTGCAATGAAATCAACCTTTTCTCTTTTCCCAATTTTAACCCCTACATAAATGATAAAAAGACTCATAAGAATCACTAAAAACAGCTTAATCATCAAAAAGTACCCTCCTTATCCTTCAGTTTTCATTTAAATCTTTATACGATTGTTCTCTTCTTTTTGTTTCCCCTGCTTTAACTTTCTTTTCTGTTAAATTTTTCAGAAATATCTTTCATTTCATACTTTATCGTAGTAAACTATTAGAGTGATAAAATAGTAAAGGTTGGATAACAAATATGAAAAAGATTTTTGTAATGGCAAGCAGTGGGGGTAATTTATATCATCTAGGTGGCAGCAGTCCAGATCAATTGATGAGAGAATTAAATACACAAGTAAAAGAAGCTGGTTTTATAATTGAAGGTGCTCAATTTATTGCAACAGATGCTTCTATGGATGCCCTAAAAAAGAATACAAAAGCACGATTACTCGAGTGGAATCAAGAAAAAGAACAGCTGACGCTCGTTTTAGAAGATAGTTTAGAAGCTGTCAATGAAAAGGCTAAAGAAATAGATCAAAAAGTGGCCAAAAGCATTTATGAGGGAAATATTGATGGTGTTATCGCGATGAGTGCTGATCCGAAAGGAGCAAACAAATTTGCTGCTAAAGCGACAGCTGAAAAAAAGATTCCTCTTGTTGGAACAGGAGGAACATCAATGGCAGCCTTTGGATCGCTCGGAGCTCATATTATTTCACAATCAGGTACAACAGGTACTTCAAATAAGACAAGAGCCATTGGCTTTGTTACGTCACTTTCTAAACACTGGGATGTAAAATATCGACCAGTGCTAAACGAAAAACAAAATAAGAATGATTTATCTTCTAGAAGCAAAAAGATGAATTTTAGAAGCATTATGACCTCTTCACTTCCTGCTTTTATCTCTTTAGCTATTATTTTAGCATTAAGCAAAATTCCAGGTCTTGAGAAAGTTGAAGATATATTTGATTTATTAATTGCAGCTCTTCCTGTTGTAATTGCGGTTATTGCAGCTCGACAAATAGCTGACTTAGATGAAATATCAATTGTCGCAGGTGTTGTGGCTGGGGTGATGGCAACAGATAGCGGTATCTTAGGTGGGTTACTTGCAGGAATTTGTGCAGGTTATCTTGTGCCAGCTCTGTTCTCACTGTGTACAAAATGGCGCTTTCCTACCACAACTGTTAATATTGTTGCAGGTGGATTAGGAGGACTATTACCTGGTCTTGCCGTCTACTTTATCCTTGGTCCTATTGCTCTCAAAGCCGGCAATCTCATTCGAAACACGATTGAAAGTATGATTGATTTTAATCCAATCGTAGCTGGAACTTTAGCAGGATTGCTCATTTGGCCGGCTATTTTAGCTGGTATCTATCATGCAGCTATTTTACCTATTGTTATTTTAGAAATGGAGAAAACAGGAAACAGTTTTTTAAGATCTGTCGATATGGTCGGACTCGTTATGGTTGCAGCTGGTATTAATCTTGCGAATATTATCTTCCCTAAAAAACGAGGGGAATCCGCAGCAGCAGCTCCCTCATTCCTTATCAACATTGGGTTTGGAACGTTTGTCGAATCTGCTTATCCATTTATGTTCGCAAGCAAACTAGTCTTTATCGGCGCACTCCTTTCGTCAGGAATTGGGGGGATGATTGTTGGGCTTTATGACTTACATGGTACAGCTTACGTTCCTTCCTTTATTGCTCCATTTCTATCCAATCATACACCAGGGTTTATTATTGCTATGATTACTTCTTTACTCGCTTCCTTTATTTTTACAGCAAGTGCAAATAAGCTAGAAACTACACAATCAAATAAAAAAGCTAGCGCGTTTTTTTAAAATGCGCTAGCTTTTTTATTCTGCTTCTATTTTCACATGACGATGAGGTACAGGAGAAGCTAGAATAACAGACGTTGTTAACGCTCCAAACGGCATAAGTCGATCAATTAGCATCCTCATTTTTGCCATATCCGGAACAGCGGCTTTTAGAATATAGCCTGATGTACCTGTTACGCGATGTGCTTCAATAATTCCCTCCTCTTTTTCAATAAACTTTTCAATCTCAGCTGGAGACTTTTTTAAATCCCCAATTTGGATAAAGAGCTGAATATCTAAACCAACCTTGCTTAATGAAATGCGCGCACTAAATTCTTCAATAATACCGCTGTGTTGTAAACGATGAAGGCGCTCTGAAACGCTCGGTCTGCTAAGAGCTAACCTTTTAGAAAGTTCACTAACGGTCATGCGGCTATTTCTCTGCAAAAGTTCTAATAGCTTTACATCAATTACATCCATACGAACAACTCCTTCAAAATAAAAACAAAAATTCAAAATATATTTCAAAAGAGAAAGTATATACTTTTATTCCCTTCCTTTTGATATGTAATTCTTCTCCCTGTCATCATATCATTAAATTATGACATATCAAACTATTCTTTTAGAAATAAAGAAGACTTATTAATGGAGGATATGATGAAAAGAATTTTTAGCATTTTACTCGCTTGCCTTCTTACAGGAACAGGCGTTATTATTTTAAATCATTCACATGTTGTAACAGGAGGAACTGCAGGTTTATCGTTAAGCTTGGCGTATCTTTCGGACGCCCCTTTTACTATTTTATTTTTTCTTATTAACATTCCCTTTTATATTTTTTCCTTTTTCAAAATGGGCATGAAGTTTACAGTTACAACGATTTGTGCTGTAACACTGTTATCTTTAATAACAGCTGTTAATCCCTTTCTCCCTTATTTTGAAGTTCCAAGCATCCTCGGGACTGTAATTGGTGGAGCAGTAATTGGTCTCGGATTATCTTTTCTTTTTATAAACGGAGCTTCTCTTGGTGGATTTAATATTGTAACTCTTTATTTTCAAAAGCGATTTCAACTAAACCCAGGAAAAGTGAACTTTTTGCTTGATTTTGCTGTTGTTTTATTGAGCATGTATAGCATCGGCATTTTCAAAGGACTATGTTCCGTTGCTTCTATTGCTGTGACTTCTTTTATCATCGGCTATTTCAAACGTCAAATAGCAGCTAGCAGCAAAGAACAAGCTATACAATCTTCGATAAAAACGCCTTTTCAACATAAAGCAGAAGCTTAAAAAACCGAGCACAAAGTTTGGCTCGGTTTTTCTTATTTTCTGCAATATTTATGATAGCTTTCTTCAAACTGCTTGAGCTCTTTCTCGTTGAAAATGCGCTGCACATATAAATTCAAAAGTTCTTCATCTGTTAAGGGAGCATGAGATGATTTGGTGATTTGTTCTCCTGAATACTCATAGGAATGTGTTTTCCCTTCATATTCGAAAAGATCCCATCCTGTTCTCGTTGCGTATAGCTCACGATTTTTTGTTAATACATCAAAACCACCACGAATTTTTCCTTCTTCAACTTCCGCTTTAATCATAGGAACGCCAGCATAATCTTCATGATATGTTGTAGATAGTGAAGCAAAATTCTCTTGAACGGTTTCTCTTAATTTTTTTATATCTTGCAATTCTAACATGTCTTATCACCTCTGTTACAGCATTTCCCCTCTTACATTTAACTTGAAACCTTGCAATGCGCTAGAGTTACTTTTTAATTCTTAGAAAAAAACCGTACTATATCAATAAGGTAAAGCTTTTACAAGGGGTTCTTTTATTCTGAGGAAGTAAATTAGAAGTATTATCGGGTAAGGTTATACTGTTTTTCATATCGGAGAATCGAAATAAAAAGGTCTCTATAATAAATAAAAGCGAAGGAAACGTATTTCCTTCGCTTTTAGCCATAATTTTATAAAATTATGCTTTAACTACGTTAGTAGCTTGAGGTCCACGGTTGCCTTCTTCAACGTCGAAAGTAACTTCTTGACCTTCTTCTAAAGTTTTGAAACCTTCGCCTTGGATAGCTGAGAAATGTACGAATACATCGTCTCCACCTTCAACTTCGATGAATCCAAAACCTTTGTCTGCGTTAAACCATTTTACTTTACCGTTTTGCATGAAAAAATCCTCCTAAATAACTGTACCTATATGTACAATATCCTATTATAACCATCTACTTATAATTATAGGCAATTAAAAAAGCTGCAACAGAATCTGGAGATTTAACCTTGCTATCCCCTCCTCAGTTACAGCTTATTTAAATCTCTATATTATTAAAAGTAAAATGGTTTAAATAAACTATAACACGCTACCCAAGAAAAAGCAAAAAATATCGCAAACTTTTTTTAAAAATGTAGAATTGTGCCTGTTTCCCTAAAAGTTCATGAGACAATCGTTCAAAAACATAAAATAGAATGACCAAGATCACGGAGGTGAATAAATGGGTGTTGTAAAAGCAACAAATGCACATATTGATCTTCTCGCCCGCTTGCTCAGAGCAGAAGCGGAAGGTGAAGGACAACAAGGAATGCTTCTCGTTGGAAATGTCGGCATTAATCGAATTCGTGCAAACTGCTCTGATTTTAAAGGGCTCCGGACAATCCCTCAAATGATTTATCAGCCACACGCTTTTGAAGCTGTGACACACGGCTATTTTTATCAAAGAGCACGTGAAAAAGAAAGACGATTAGCTCGTCGCGTTATTGGCGGAGAATATGCATGGCCTGCTCGGTATAGCCTTTGGTATTTCCGTCCTGAAGGAGATTGCCCTGCAACATGGTACGATCAGCCGCTTGTTGCTCGCTTTAAGCTTCACTGCTTTTATCAACCAACAGCTGAAACATGTGAGAATGTGTATAATACATTTTAAAAGAAAACTAAAAAGCTCAAAATACTGTATTTGAGCTTTTTAGTTTTCTTTACTGTTATTCTTCCCTGTATGTGTCTTGATTTGCTTGTTGAATAAATGAACTAACAGGGCCTCTTGAGCAAATACAAAGTTCATGCATTGCTCTTGTACAAGCAGTATAAAACAGATTTCTCTCAAACTCTTTCTCGTACTTATGAGAAGAGGCGTCATAAACAATCACAGCATCAAATTCGATTCCTTTTGCTAAATAAACAGGTAAGATAATCGTTCCTTTTTGAAAAGAATAGGTTTCCTCATCCATAAGCTGGACATGAAAAAGACTCTCTAATTTTTCATAAGCTTCGCGACTTTCTCGAGTTGTTTTACAAATAATCGCGATTGTCGTATGCCCCTTATCAATAAATCCCTTCACATAATCAGCAATCCTTCTATGATGAAAAGAATCGTCAACTACGCTAACAACAGGCTTTGGTCCTCTTCTGTTAAAAGGTTCTATCTTCTCTCCTTCTTGGATTAACGGCTTTGTAAACTCCACAATTTCTCTTGTTGATCTATAGCTTTTTAAAAGCGTCATTTCTTCTCTTTCTTCCTTGTTATAAAGAGTCGGTGACAGCAATGTTTCTCCATTCATCGCATGAGCATAAATCGCCTGATTCTTATCTCCTAAAATCGTCATTTGGCATCGCGGAAAAAGCTCTTGAAACAGCATAAGCTGAAACGGCGAATAGTCTTGTGCTTCATCAATGAACAAATGTTGAACAAGAAGGTTTCGTCTTTGTCCTTGAAGCTTTCCGAGGAAATATATATATGGAGCTGTATCTTCATACGGAAGATGCTTTTTACGCAAGTTTTTTAAAGTATAAGCTTTTATTTTCTCCCAGTCATGTGGAACAGGAAGCCCATTCACTTTGAAGAGTTGCTTATAAAGAGCAACATCATCAATAAATTTTAATTTTTTCACTGCCGCTCTTAGCGGTTTGAAATACTTTTTAACAATCTTTCGAGAAAGTCTCTTTTGCTCTCTTTCAAAATCATTAAACGTATTCTCTGAGAACGCCTCTTCCCTTTGAAGCTGATCGTAGACATTCACGTAATCTTCTGTTTCTAAAAGTTCACTTTCCTCTAGTGCCCATTCTTCTTCCCTTTCTTCTCTTTCTTTCTTCGAAAGCTCCGTTAAAAGCCACTGAACAACAAGGTTAATTCGATTTGGAATAGATATTGAGGAATCAAGAGAATAAAAGTAAGCTTTTATTTTAACAGCATGAATGAGCATTCTACCGCGAAAACGAATATGTTTAAAAATCATATCTTGTTCTTTAAGATGGTCAATGTAAGAATCAATAAGCTTCTGAAAAGAAAGCGTTGCTTTATATTGAATGCCTGCTAACTTTGCTTCATAAAAATCATTTTCTTCATATGTTAAAACATATTCAAGCTGTTTGAATGGATTTTCTATTTTAAAACGACCGCCAATCTCTTTTTCAATATACTCCCGATATGTGGTTTGCTTAACATTATCTTCTCCAAGCTCTGGAAGTACTGTACCAACATAGCTGCTAAAAAGCGGATTTGGAGAAAAGAGCATAAGATTTTCAGCTGTTAAATCATGAAGATGACGATATAATAAATAAGCTACACGTTGAAGGGCAGCTGACGTTTTCCCGCTTCCCGCTGCACCTTGAACAATTAAATAGCGGCTTTTTTCATTTCGAATGAGCGCATTCTGTTCTTTTTGAATCGTAGCTACAATTGTCTTCATATGTGTTGAAGCGTTGTTTCCAAGCACTTCTTTCAATAATTCGTCCCCTATTGTTACTCCTGTATCAAACATGCTTGTAATTCTACCGTTTTTTGTAATGAATTGTCGTTTCAACAACATAGAGCCTTCAATACTTCCCTCGACTGTTTCATATTTAGCATAGCCTGGTGAATAATCATAATAAAGACTTGAAATAGGAGCTCTCCAATCATAAATAAGAAAGTTTTCTTGCTTTTCATCCATTAAAGAGGAAATGCCAAGATACACAATATCTTTATCTTTCTCCCCATCTTCTCGAAAATCAATTCGACCAAAATACGGAGCATCTTTTAATCTTGACAGAGTTTTAAATCTTTTATGTAACTGACCGTGAGTGCGCTCCCGCTCTGAAAGCATTTCAGCCTGTTGCTTTATGCTTGCTAACGTTTCAACAGCATCTTCATCATTCTCAATGTTTACTGTCACATCATCCCAAAACGTTTTGCGCAAATGGACAACATCTGTTTTTAAATCTCCTGAATAAGAAGTAATCGTATTAAGCTGACGTTCAATTTCCTTTTTTACTTTCTCTATTCTCTTTTCTTCAAATTTACGTTCTTCACTTTTTTCCATCTTGTTCTCACGCCCTTAAAAAGTTTGACATATAGATAAACTTATTATATAATTATATTGGATAAGTTTATTTTCATGTATTTTAAACGTATCCTTATCTATGATAACCTATTTAGACTATATTAACAATAAGCAAATGGCAGAACAGCGCTGTTCTGCCATTTTGATTTTCTCCTACTAGATAACAAACTTGCGAATTAGTTTCCTATCCCCTCTTATTCTTTGCATTGTTTCCTTGTTTTCGCCTAACATAATCCCTAATAAAGAAACTTTATCATCTTTAAGTTAAAAAAACTCGATTACTTGTTCAAACTCGAAGCCAACATCTTGTAACCAAATTTTCCGCTATCGCTGCTAGCATCCTCTTGATATTGAAGTATTTCTAATGTCTTCCTCTCTTTTTAACTCTTCTCTCATAGAAAAGACCTAAACTCCTTTTAATTCCTCAACTTTTAAAAAAAGGTACCGATACAATCTCTTAAATGGTAAAATGTTGTGTAATAATAACGAAAATTCTAAAAAATCGTTATTATCATTTTAGAAAGGAGCGTAGCAATGAATCCATCCGAAAATCTGTCAACAAAACGTATCACAAGCAATATTTTTAAAGGATCTGTCGGGAACTTAATTGAATGGTATGACTGGTATGTTTATTCAGCTTTTGCTATTTATTTTTCTTCTCAATTTTTCCCTCAAGGTAGTTCGACAATTCAACTCTTAAATACAGCAGCCATTTTTGCTGTTGGGTTCCTTATGCGTCCGCTTGGAAGTTTAATTTTTGGACGCTATGCAGACAAGTATGGGAGACGAGCTGCATTAACGCTTTCCATTACGATTATGGCAAGTGGGTCTTTGATTATCGCCTGTACACCGAGTTATGAAAGTATTGGAATATTTTCTCCTATTATTTTAGTATTGGCTCGTCTTCTTCAAGGGCTTTCACTTGGAGGAGAGTATGGAACATCTGCCACATATCTCTCTGAGATGGCAAGCAGCGGACGCCGCGGCTTCTATTCAAGTTTTCAGTATGTAACTCTTGTTGGTGGGCAAATGACAGCACTTGGCGTACAAATTATTCTTCAAAATACGCTTTCTGAAAGCGATATGCTCGCTTTTGGATGGAGAATTCCGTTCGTTATCGGTGCTATTGGTGCACTGAGTGTTCTTTGGCTCCGCCGAACAATGGATGAATCTGAACAGTTCACTAAAACAAAAGAGAAATCAAAACATCCTAAAGAAGCAGGAACGTTAAAACAACTAATGAAACATCCTAAAGCAGTCTTAACGGTTGTTGGACTAACGCTTGGTGGGACGGTTGCTTTTTATACGTATACAACATACTTACAAAAATTCATGATCAACACAACAGGATTAGAAAAAGATGTTGTTAGTATTATTAACTTTGTTGCTCTTCTCGTTTTCATGATTTTACAACCACTCGCGGGAGCACTCTCTGATAAAATCGGACGTCGCCCTCTTCTTATGTTTTTTGGAATCGCAGGAACGATTTTAACAGTACCGCTTTTCTTTCTTCTCCAAAAGACAAACAGTCCTATTATAGCTTTTCTACTTATGATGGGAGGACTGATAATGGTCACAGGCTACACGTCCATTAATGCCATTGTAAAAGCGGAACTTTTCCCAACAGAAATCCGTGCATTAGGAGTTGGCTTCCCGTACGGAGTCACAGTTGCCATCTTTGGTGGAACAGCAGAATTCATTGCACTTGGATTAAAAAATGTTGGAGTTGAATCCCTTTTCTTCTTTTATGTTGCAGGATGTATCGCTATTAGTTTTCTTGTTTACTGGCGAATGGGTGAATCCTCTAAAAACTCCTACATCGAAAAAGAATGAACATAAAAAGCTTTGAGCACAATCGCTCAAAGCTTTTTTGCTAATACAGTCGCTTTTCATAGCCTTCTTGAAGGCTTTTTTGAATACTTTCTTCTGTTGCATTAGGAAGCTTAACATGATGTGCTAACATTTTAGCTGCTGATGGATATTTTTTAGGCCAATGTTCAGGTTCCCAAAGAGAAGACCTCTTAAAGGCTTTCGCACAATGAATAAAACATTCTTCAACTTCAACTAAAATACCGATAAGCGGGACTTTTCCTTCCACTTCTAGTTGTTTAAGTAATTCTTCATCTTTTACTAAAGTTGCTTTTCCATTTACACGTAGCGTTTCTCCCATTCCTGGGATGAGAAAAAGGAGGCCAACGTAAGGGTTTTTTAAAATGTTGCGGAGCGAATCCATTCGTTTATTTCCTCTTCGTTCAGGAATTAATAAATGATTGTTATCCAAAACAGAAACAAATCCAGGTGGTAGCGTAGATACCCAGTGCCTTGCCATATTTCTATGGTAGGTTCCCATGCATCCCCCCCAGAACCGTACGTACACGTCTCCATGTATACGGCTCGCCATTAACTTACTTCAATCTAACAGTCCAGCATGGAGTTTGCGATGACAGTCATTGCCCTGTCCCAGGGCACAAAGTGCTATTGTTTTGCGAATTCTGGCTATCATCGCTTGTTCCCATCGCTTTTTACCTTTTAAATCCTTTAATTTTCTTACATGATGAATTTCTAAATCGACGTTTTCCGCATGGCACCATTCACAGGGTTCTGCCTTTAGTCTTGAAATAAGACTAGTTCTACCATGATCAAATTTACTGATAGGTAGGTCTGTATTAGTGTGGTCTGCCTTTATGGAGGTGTTTCTTTTGAACCCATCATTATAAAAGTATCGGATTTTGTTAGCTTTCTTCGTTTTGTATCTAACCGCAAAGACTCCGTTAATGCAATATTTGTTTTTTATTTTACCTATTGATTTTTTGTATTTGTTGGCAAAAGTTTTGTAAAGACTGTATTCCATAAAGTATTTGAATTTATTAAGTCCACTTACGTTATGCGCTAGCCTATAGTAGTTGTATATACCCCTGATTTCAGCATTATAACGAGTGAGGATTTCCAAATCATCGTTATTAGCCAGTATCCTCCGATGCATCGGTTTCCAATTGCGTCCATCCATTTTTATAGCTTTGTATTCTATAAGTTTACTCACCCAAGCTTCTCTTGGCATGTAAATGGAAACTCTTCCAGAGTTAGAACGCGAGAGAACCTTCTTTTGTTGTCCAGCTGGTCTTGTTAAGGGTTTTGGTTGTTGATTTCTGCTAATGGCAATGTCATAACCTAAGAATCTAGCGAACTTACTACTGTTTGTGATAAGTGTCTTTTCTTGAGAGAGTTCGAGTTTCAATTTATGACCGATGAACTCAGTTAGTTCTTTTTTTATCATGACTGCATCTTCCTTGCTGCCAATAAGACCAATTAGCCAATCATCCGCATATCTGACATATTTCAATCTTCTGTAATTTTGATCCATAGGATCTTTTGAAGGTAACTTTATTTTTCTATTATTGGTTTCTTTGATGTAACCAATAATTTCTTCACGTTCGCCTTCTTTCAGTGTTCCTTTGGCAACCTTATCCTTTAATTTCTTTTTAAGAATCATACTTTTTGCGTGCAGTTTTTTGTAATCAGGATTTTCCACCTTACGTTTGCCCTTATTGAATTTATCTCGGAATCCCTCAATGAATTGATCTAATTCATTAAGATAGATGTTAGAAAGGATGGGGCTGATAATACCTCCTTGAGGTACGCCACTGTAAGAATTGTGGTACTTCCAATCCTCTACATATCCTGCTTTAAGAAATTTCCAGATAAGTCTTAGAAATTTTTCATCCTTGATTCTTTTACGTAGTAAATTAATCAAGATCGAATGATCTATGTTGTTAAAGAACCCTTTTATATCTCCTTCTATAAACCATTTTACTCCATTGAAGGTGTCAGCGATTTGCTTGATGGCTGTGTGACAGCTTTTGTTTGGTCGATAACCATGAGAACTGTTACTAAACGAACTTTCGTAGATACTTTCCAGAATAGACTTCACTACAGTTTGTAACAATTTATCATCAAATGATGGAATACCAAGTGGTCTTTTGCCATTATCACGCTTTTTTCTGATATAGGTTCTTCTTACTGGAGTCGGTTGATACTTTTCATCCTTGAGTAAATCAATAATATTATGGATTCTTTTCATGCTCATGCCATCGATTGTTGTATTGTCTGACCCTTTAGTCATGTTACCAGGGTTAGGGTAAATTTCATCATATGCCATAAGGTAAAACTCAGGATTGTATAGGTTTCTGTATACTCTTTGATACTTGTAATTTTCGTCATTGGACTTACTTGTTAGATTGTCCAATACTACTCGAGGATTTCTCATAGAGCCTCTCGCTCCTTCTTCTTATAATATTGGATTCAGTTAACTGTCCTCCTTCGCCATCCTAGCTTCTCAGCTATGACCTAACATGCGTTATCTGATGTTAGCGTAATAGGTTTTCCCTATCTCAAACTAGTACGAAGACTCCGTTGTCATATCGATTTTTCAATCCCACATGGATATAGCCCGTAAGGGCATATCGACTTAGACAATCTCCATTTAGATTATGCAGGGAAGCTTGTAATAGTATCGGATGTGACTTTCGCCATTTATCATCTTACAGATGTTGGTCAGTGGGGGGTCATATTTCAATGCGTCACACATCCATTAAAATCCCCACTTGCATAGCATTTCACGTGTTGTTTACTATGGTCCACGATACAACCCCTCTGGCTATCATTCAAGCAGTGTAGCTTTCATCCTTGTCTATTACTTTGGTCTTGCCATCCAGTCGTACTGTAACACGCCAGTAACTTGTGGCTTTATAGACATGCTATTGTCCCCATGTTGGTTTCCCAACACAAGTGTCTTGATATCTTAATAATATCAATAAGTCTTTGACCTTATGATGTTATGACCACATCAGCTGTTTGCTACGACAGCAATCCCTAACACATCCTTATGGACGCACCATCACCTCGTGGAGAGGCGTCACAACAACTTCCACTTGAAGAAGATAAAATAATAAACGGTGACTGCGCAATAAAATCGCGACAGTGTTGATCAACGCAATTAATCACTTTCTTGCGGGCCATTTCATTTGATTCACCAATAAGCGATAAAAGCTCTCCTTCTGTTTTAACTTTCTGCGAGAAAAGTAACGTCATAAACAATCCCCCTTTACTTCCTCATTTTAACAAAAAAAGACCCTAAAAATTAGGATCTTTTATGTTAATCTTGATTTGTTAATAAAATAGGACCTTCTTTTGTAATGGCAATTGTGTGTTCATATTGAGCAGATAGCTTGCCATCTACAGTTCGCGCTGTCCAACCATTATCGTCCATTTTCGCCTGCCATGTTCCTTCATTGATCATTGGCTCGATTGTAATAACCATGCCTTCTTTTAAGCGTGGACCTTTTCCTTTTGGCCCGTAGTGAGCAACGTGAGGGGGTTCGTGAATTGTTGGCCCAATACCATGACCTGTGAAATCTCTTACAACAGAAAAGCCTTCTCCCTCTGCATAAGACTGAATAGCATGGCCAATATCACCTAAACGATTCCCTGCTTGTGCTACTTCAATTCCTTTATATAAAGACTCTTTTGCAACTTCTAAAAGATGTTTTGTTTTTTCATCTGTATTTCCAACTTCATATGTCCAAGCAGAATCCGCTAGACTTCCGTTTAAGTTTACAACCATATCAATTGTAACAATATCTCCATCTTTTAAGGGTTGTTTGCGCGGAAAACCGTGACAAATCTCATCATTAATAGATGCGCATGTTGCATATTTATAACCTTTGTAGCCTTTTTGTTCAGCTGTTGCACCATGCTTTTTTAAGAACCCTTCAACAAAACGTTCAATTTCTAACGTTGTTACGCCCGGTTTGATCATTTTTGCAATTTCTTTATGACAAGAAGCTAACAGCTTTCCCGCTTCGTGCATTAAGTTAATTTCTCTTGCTGATTTTAAAGTAATCATTCTCATAACTCCTAACTCATGAATTAAATTCACATTTCTTTTGTAGCATTGCTTTACTTCATTCGTCCGTACGCAAAGATACATCTTTACTATATTAACATATGCTTTACAGAAACATAATACGTGAAGGCTTATATTTTGAGATTTTGTTTTTCTGTGCTTTTTCGGTCTTTTGTAGTATGAGTTAGAAAAAAAGACCGCAACCATTTATTTTATTCTTTTTTAATACAGTTCAAAATTGAAGTGAATTAAGTAAAGTTGTTAAAATATACATATAAAAGCAAAAATGAAAATTTCTTCAAATGAACTCTGAACACTGAACAAAGGAGATGGAGAGCATGAGTGAAAAAACGTTCATTATTTCAGCTGGAAGAAGTGGGTCAACAGCTCTTTCTAATTGCATTAACATGCACCCACACCTTTTAAGCTTATCAGAATTTTTTATGTCGATTCATTTTCAAGCAAGTCAAGAAGATAAGTGGATTGGACTTTCAGATGAAGTATGGGATGGAGAAAAGTTTTGGGCCTTTTTATCCGAAAAAGCACCAAGTCTTATTCCTTTCTATATGAAGAAAGGTGTTTCATTCAAAGAATTTCTGTACAACATAACCGAAACGTCAAAATTTAACGAAAAAACAGGCATACCTGGGATTATATCAATGCCATTGCCACACATTACAAATGATCCTGATTCTCTTTTTGAGGAAATGGAAACCGTTGTTAAGCATTTTCCTAAAGATCATCTTTCAAATCAATATAACCGGTTATTTTCTTGGCTTTTAAATAAATTTCAAAAAGAGGTTTGGATTGAACGCTCTGGTTTATCCATTCTCTTTGTAGATCAACTTCTTAAGATGTTTCCAGATGCAAAGTTTGTTTTTCTGTATCGAGACGTCAGAGAAAATATTATGGCATTTAATCGTTTTCAAGGATTTAAGCTTGGCATGGCATTTAAACAAGCTTATGAAGAAACAGGATTAAAGCCGTCAGATAATAACACCCGACCTGAAGATTTCGGGGACCTTTCATGGCTTCATCCAGATCAGTTTAGTATTGAAAAATTAAATAAATTTGAGATTCCTTTTCAAACTTTCGGTGCTGAACTCGCTTCTGCTGTTCTTCACACAGAGGAAACGCTCGCTAAGCTCCCTTCACATCAAGTGCATCACTTGTGCTACGAAAAGCTTGTGAAAAATCCTAAAGACAACTTAAAACAACTTATTACATTTATAAATAACGGCTGGGATGAGAAAACAGACGATATGTGGGTCGAAAAAGCAGCACCAATATTCCGCCCCAAGCCTGATACGTGGCCAACTTTACCAGAAGAAAAGAAAAAAGAACTACAAAATATTTGTGAACCAGCTTTAAAAAAACTCAACTATACGTAAATAAAAAGAACTCTTACACACGTTGTGTAAGAGTTCTTTTTTTATTTTGTTTGACTTTCAACAGTGTTTGTACCAAAATATTTTTGAGAAAGTTTTTCTAGTGTGCCGTCTTCTTTAAGTTTCTTAAGCTCTGTGTTTACTTTTTCTCTTAACTCATCGTTATCTTTTTGGAAAGGAAATGCTGTTGCATCCTCATCAATTGGCTTTCCAACAAGCTTTGCTTTGAAATCATGTTTATTAATTTCAGCTGAAAGAACAGAACCTGAATTTACATATCCGTCAATACGGCCTAATTCAACATCGTTCATTGCTCCTTCACGTGTTTCATACGTTTTGATATTAAGGTTCATTTTATTTTTCGTATTATACTCTTGAAGCTTTTCGACATGGTTAGAACCTAAGACACCTGCCACTGTTTTTCCTTTTAAATCTTCAATTTGATTTACGTTCTTATTATCTTTGCTTGTAACAATTTGTGTTCCAATATAAGAGTATGGATCAGTAAATTTATACATTTTTTCACGCTCAGCTGTCACTGCTACCGCATTTGCCACAGTATCAATTCGACCTGAATTCAGCTGTCCCATTAGACCACTAAAATCTGTTGTTGTCCATTCTACTTTGTACCCAAGATTTTTAGCAATTGTGTTCATTACCTCTACATCATAACCAACAAGTTTACCATCTTCTTGATATGCGTTTGGAAAACTTTGACCTGTTGCTCCAACTTTAATTACTTTTTCATCTGAACCTTTGCTTTTCTCATCTGAAGAATTTCCGCATGCGGCAAGTGCCACAGATAATAGAACTACAGTAACAAGCGTTAATAGCTTTTTCATTTAATGAACTCCCTTCTTTCACCTAAAATACCCTTTTAAAATTTTTCAATCTCTTCATACTATGTGCTCTTTTTTTCTTTTTATAATACGTCAAGAAGCTCTCGCATTGTTTGGCTTCTCTCAAGCTGTTGAATTTCATCTACTATTTTCACCGTTTTTGGTTCATCCTGCAAAGCGCTGGAAAGCTTCTTGTGTAGTTCTTCAAAAGATAATCCATTTCCAGGTGCTCCTTTAGGAAGATCAACACGTTCTGTGAAAGTGTCACCTCTCGCTTCAACTTCAACAATCGTAAAGCGGCCTTTTGGAACTGCAGTTGGCGAAGGCACTACGTCCCCTCTATACACTCTCTCAATACGAGGTAAAAAAGCTTTTATACTAGAATCAATCGGTTTATTTTTAAAACTTTCTAATCCAAGTGCTTTTTTATGTAAAGCAAGCGCAACAACGTACTCAACGCTAAAGCGGCCTTGTTCACCAGTTTGCGGATTTTGTTCTACAAGTGCAGCATCTCCTCCTTTTGGAAAAGAGATTTTAACACTTGTCACATCTTCTACACGAAATTCATTTTTGTGTGAAAGCTTAACAGCAGCATCTGCCGCATGATGAGCAGCAGAACAAAAGGGATAAATCTTAAACCAAAGACCTGGTGAATAAATTTTCCACTCCTCTCCCCAACGTGAGAAGAAAAGAGATGATGGAGCAGGATCTTCTCCATAGAGAGCGAAGAAACCGCTATTGCCATCTAATGCATTTTGTGTTCCTCCAAAATCGATTTCTGCAAGTTTTAAAGCTTGCAAAGCATTGCGTGCTGCAAGCCCTGCATGAAGGGGCTTTGTTTCTGTTCCAAACTGAGCCCTCATTCCCCCAGTCTGCGTTGCTGCAAAACCGATAACTTTTTGAAGTGTTTCTACTGAAACATTTTTTAAATATCCACATGCTATACTTGCAGCAATTGTTCCAAGCGTTGCTGTATTATGCCACCCTTTAATATAGTGATCACTGCCAATAGCTTGTCCTAATCTCGCCATAACTTCTACACCTATCACATAAGCACTCAAGAAACGTTCCCCACTTACATCTTCACAGGAGGAAAGAGACAAAAGCGCCGGTAAGATAACAGTGCTCGGATGCCCTCTTACATCTGAATGAACATCGTCGTAATCAAGCGCATGACCGAGAAAACCATTTATTAAAGCACCTTGCAAAAAGTTTGCTTTTTTGTTCTGACCGATAATGGGGACGTTATGATAACCTCCCTCTTCTTCAATGAGTTTTAACAGCTTTTGAACTCCTTTATCATCTCGGGCTGCAAAGCTTGAAGCAAGATAGTCGATTACTCCAAGCTTCGCCATTTCTAGTGCTCTTTTATCTTCAAGCGGATGTGAAGAATACACAAGCTCGGATAGTTTTTTTGTTATTTCCATGTTTCTAACACTTTCAACGCTAAATTGGCAAAATAGGAAGATGCAACTTCAAGCGCACCTTCTTCTAATGTAAAGGCTGGATGGTGCCATTCTTGAGTACCGTTTGTGCCCATCCATACAAAGAAACCTGGAATTTTCGTTTGATATACAGCGAAATCTTCTCCACCTGGGCTCTTTTCTGCTTCAACTGCTTCATATCCTAATTCAATCGCTGCCTCTGTTGCAACTTCAGCAAAGCGAGCATCATTCTGCACAGAAGGCAGATATGGGTACCAACGAAATTCAGCTTTTGCTCCATATCCTGCTGCAACTCCTTCAACGGTTCGCTGCATAAACTCTGGAATTTTTGCGCGTGCGTCATCTTGGAATGTTCTCACAGTTCCTTCAAGCTTCACTTTGTCAGGGAGAACGTTCCATGAACTTCCTCCATGAATATTACAAATACTTACAACCGCATTTTGCAACGAGCTTACGTTTCGACTTACAACAGATTGCAAACTTGTCACAATAGAGCTTGCTGTCACAATCGAATCAATGCTGCTATTTGGGATACCTGCATGACCGCCAACACCAATGACGTCAATTTCAAAACGATCAACACTTGCCATTAAGGCCCCTTCGCGTATGCCAACTGTTCCAACTGGAAGATCTGGTTTGTTGTGCATACCAAAGATAGCTTCCACTCCTTCAAGCGCTCCTGCTTCAATGACTTTCTTGGCACCAGAAGCTATTTCTTCTGCTGGTTGAAAAATAAAACGCACAGTCCCTTGCAGTTGATCTCTCTTCTCTTTTAGGAGAAGAGCTGTTCCGATAATGGAAGCTGTATGAAAATCATGGCCGCAAGCATGCATCACTCCATCTACTTTAGATGAGAACGGAAGGTTTGTTTCTTCTTTTATAGGTAATGCATCAATGTCTGCGCGAATCGCAATCGTTGGTCCTGGCTTTGCCCCTTTAATTTCTGCGATAACCCCAACTTCAAGGTTTTCAAAAGGAAGAATATCAATATCGCCCTCTTCTAACCAGCGACGAATTCGTTTTGTTGTCTCAATTTCCATCATAGAAAGCTCAGGATATTCATGAAGTTCACGACGCATGTTTGTAAGCTTTTCTAAAAGCTTTTCATTTCCTTGTTGATGTAAAGTCACGTTCTTCATTCCTTTCCTTTTTGTTTACTGACTACCAACTTGCTGTAAGAATTTTTTTGTGCGTTCATGTTTTGGGAAGTCAAAAATTTCCTCTGGTGTTCCTTGCTCGACAATATGGCCGTCCGCCATAAAAATAACCTTGTCTGCTACTTCACGCGCAAAGTCCATTTCATGAGTTACAATCAGCATGGTTGTTTGTCTTTCTGCGATTTCTTTAATAACTGCAAGCACTCCAGATACAAGTTCAGGGTCAAGTGCGGATGTAGGTTCATCAAACAAAAGAGCATATGGATCAATAGCAAGTGCTCTTGCTATTCCAATTCGCTGCTGCTGTCCACCTGAAAGTGTGATAGGATAACTGTCTGCTTTATGAGCAAGTCCAACTTGCTCTAAAAGATTCATTCCAATCTCATTCGCTTCTTTTGGTTTTATTTTTTTCGTTATAATAAGTGCCTCTGTTACATTTTGAAGCACTGTTTTGTTTTTAAAAAGATTGTAATGTTGGAAAACCATCGCTGTTTGCCTTGTTAAAGCATGCGCTTGTTTGCGACTATATCTCTCTGCATTCAGCTTAACATCCCCAATTTGAATTTCTCCTTTATTAGGAGTCTCAAGCAAGTTCAAGCAGCGGAGAAACGTTGATTTACCAGAACCAGAAGGACCGATAATCGCAACAACTTCCCCTCGCTCAACTTCTATACTTATTCCATCTAGAACCGTTAAATCTTTGAATTTTTTCACCAAATCTTTTACAACGATCAATTGTTACACCTCCTAGTTTCGGTACGGTTTCCCAATGATTTTTTCGATTACAGATTGAATAATGCTATAAATAATTGTTAATAACCAATATAAAATAGCAATTGCTAAATATGTTTCAAGGTAACGAGCAGATGCAGACGCTAAAATCTTACCTTGTGCAAAAAGTTCTGTTAGACCTAGTGTAAACGCAAGAGACGTTTCTTTTAACAATCCAATAAACGTATTCCCTGTTGCAGGAATTGCATTTCTTGCTGCTTGTGGTAAAATCACTCTTCTATATGCTTGGAACTTTGTCATTCCAACAGATGTACATGCTTCAAGCTGCCCTTTATCAACAGAATCTAATCCTGCGCGAAAGATCTCAGCTAAATATGCGGAGTTCTTCACACTTAGACCAATAATCGCAGCTGTTAAAGCCTGCATTGCCTGAAGTCCAGGAAAAATCTGTGGAAGTCCATAATAAATTAAGAAAAGTTGCACAAGCGTTGGTACCGCTCTAAAGAATGAAATATATAAGCTTGCTAACTGGTGCAAAACAGGGATTTTGCTCTTTGTAATAAGAGCGAGTACGAGTCCTACAATAATCGCAACAATCATCGCAACTACGGCCATTAACAATGTAACCGGAATATACGGGATAACGTCCGGAAAAACGTTAATAAAATAATTTAAATCAAAATTCATATTCCACACCACCTTACTTCTCTAAATAGCATTTTTTATTTTTATCCTCTATAAAGATTTACTAAAAATCTTCACGAAGCTTCTTAACTAAATATACGGTAATATGTCCTTTTCCTAAGTCGTGTGATCCTGCCTTTTCATATCCTTTGCGTTCATACATTTCAATAAGCCAAGGATGTTTGTCAGCCGTTCCTAAAGAAACGGCTGGACATTTTAAGGTTTCTCTTAGTACCGTATTTTCTAACCATTCCATCATTAAGCTCCCAATGCCCTTTTTACCATAGCTTGGATCTACTGCAAACCACCAAATATGCGGATATTCAAAGGGTCCTGGCTGAGGCCCCCATGGCATCCTAAGTGAAGCTGTTGCAATAATGTTTCCATCCTCTTCTAACACATAACACATATTATTTCGAACGTTCTTCTTTACGAACGCAAGGTCTGCTGTTGCTGCCGCAAAGTTGATTCCTAGTTCTCGAATCGGCTCATATGCTCGAAGTGTTAAGTCTAAAAGCTTCTCTGCATCTTCTTCAGTTGCTAGTCGATAGTTTCTCATTTTGTCACCTCAGCATCTTTTAAAATCAATTAGAAGCATAGCGATTTTTAGGTTCTTTTAATTCAAGATGATCACGAAGCGTTTTACCTTCGTACTCTTTTCGATATACGCCTCTTTCTTGAAGAATCGGAACGACTTTTTCAACAAAGTTTTCTAAACCTTCAGGAAGAAGTGGCGGCATAAGATTAAAACCATCACAAGCTTCTCTTTCAACCCATTCTTCCATTTTATCTGCAAGTTGTTCTGGTGTACCAATGAAGATATGATGTCCACGTGAACCTGCTACAGACTTATATAATTGTTCTAGTGTAAGATCATCTTTTTCAGCCATTTTCTTAATAAGCTCATAGCGACTTTGGACTCCGTCTACTTTTTCAATATTCAAGTCAGAAAAACGACTTTGGAGTGGATATTGAGTTAAATCAATACCACCTAAGTAATTGGATAAAATGCTTAATCCAAGCTCAACAGGAATTAGATCTTGAAGTTCTTGATATTTAGCATGTGCTTCTTCTTCCGTATCACCAATAATCGGAAAAATCCCAGGCATAACAAGAACTTCATCAGGATTTCTACCAAAAGAACGTACTTGCTCTTTAATTCCCTTGTAGAACTTTTTAGCATCTTCGATATTATTTTGTGCTGTAAAAATCACTTCAGCAATTTGCGCTGCAAGAGCCTGTCCTGCCGGCGATGAACCTGCTTGAATAATAACTGGATATCCTTGAGGAGCACGGGCAATATTTAAAGGACCTTGAACAGAGAAAAATTCACCTTTATGTCCAAGCTCGTGCATTTTATCTTCATTAATAAACTTACCGTCTTCTTTATCGCGAATAAACGCGAATTCTTCCCATGAATCCCAAAGGCCTTTGACAATTTCCACAAACTCTTCTGCACGCTCATAGCGCTTGTCATGTTCAAGGTGCTCGGTTTTACTGAAGTTTAGACCTGTTTGAGGGATAGAAGATGTTACAACATTCCATCCAGCACGCCCACTGCTTAAATGATCTAAAGAAGCGAACTGTCTTGCAATGTGAAAAGGTTCGCTATATGTTGTAGAAGCTGTTGCAGCTAAGCCAATATGCTTTGTTGCCCCTGCCATAGCTGTTAAAAGGGTAAGCGGTTCAAAGCGTGTAATAATATTTGGATGAGAATTTTTGTTAACAGATAAACTGTCAGCTAAAAAGATCATGTCTAATTTCCCTTTTTCAGCTGTCTGAGCTAAATTGATTAGATAAGGGAGATTCATGGCTCCATCCTCAATTGCTTTTGGATGTCTCCAAGATGCGATATGATGACCAGTACCAGCAAGAAACAGGCCAACTTTTATTTCCTTTTTGTTACTCATAACAACGATTTCCTCCTATAAAAAATTTACGTTTAATCTCTTTATAAACAAAAGTTAAAGGCACTTATATGTTCAATTTTTCACTTTGTGTTTCATGTACTCCCTTAGGTTATGTAGAAAAATGAACAACTAATCATATTGAATTCGAGATATTCAGTCTTTTTAAAACCTTTATAATATAAAGGTTTTAAAACCAAGTATTCTAATATGTATTATCAGTTTTAAAGTCCTTCCTATAATTTATATGACAGGCCCTTATCTGTCAAACAAAAATCACTGCAAAAGTCTCTTGTTTTCTGAAATTGTCGCTTAATGATTGATTATACCGATAATGTTAGTCGGGTTCAACGCTTTAACGCTAATTTTTCGAGAAATTTCGACAAATATAAAGGTCATTTTACTTTAGTTATTTTTTCGTTAGTTTCTTTAATAATGTTAGAAAAAGAGCTTTATTTTTGTTTTCTTCTACAACAGGACTTTCTATATAAGAAAATTTACGTTTAAACACCGCTTCTTTCACTGGAAGAATCGCTATCCTTTCCTCCTTTTTAAGAGCATATGTAGATAACATGGACATTCCCATTCCATTCAACACTGCTTCTTTAATAGCTTGGTTACTGCTCATTGTAATAAATGTACGTGCTTTTAAACCGTTAGAATCAAGCACATGTTTTAAATACTCTCTTGTGCCTGACCCCTTTTCTCGCGTAATCCATGTTTGATTTTGTAAATCTGACAAAGAAAGATTTTTTTGAGTCAGAAACAAACTGTTTTCCTTTACAATAATAGAAAGCTCGTCTTCTAAAAATGGCGAAATCTGAAGTTCAGTATGATTGACTCGTCCTTCAATAAGACCAATGTCAGCTTGAAAAAGTCGCACATGTTCAGCAATTTGCGCTGTATTATCAATCAGTACTTCAATTTCTACATGTGGATATAGTTGATGAAATTCACTGAGTAACTTTGGCAACACATACTCACCAATTGTAAAACTCGCCCCGATCGTTAATTTTCCTTGAACAAAATGATGATATTCGTAAATCTCTTGTTTTGCTTGTTTGTATAAATGAAGAATTTGCTTTGCTCTTTCATAAAGCATTTCTCCCGTAGGAGTTACTGTGACCATTTTAGGCGTTCTTTTGAGAAGTGTTGTCTGAAACTCTTCTTCAAGGTTTTTAATATGTAAACTTACGCTAGGTTGAGAAATCCGTAGTTTCTCGGCTGCTTTTGTAAAATTTCTTTCCTCGACTACACTAACAAATGTTTTCAAAGCATCATAGTACATAACGCCCCTCCTATTATTAAAAAAACTAATCATTACTATCATTTATATGTATTTTACTTATCCTTTTTCTTTACGTAAAGTTAATAATAGCTAAAAGAGGAAGGAGCAGCATTTATGGATAAGAAGCGTTTATTTTTTATAGGAGGAGTATTTGTTACGGCTATCATTGCAGCATTCTCCTATTTGTTAGCGAAACTTCCATATCTATCTGTTGTGGGGCAGCTCGTTATCGCTATTATGATTGGTATGTTGTTAAAAACACTTATTTCTGTCCCCATTTCTCTAAATAGCGGAATCTCTTTCTCCAACAAGAGATTGCTCAAGATGGGAATTATTCTTCTCGGAGCAAAATTAAATATAGTAGATATTTATGAAGGGGGATGGTTTCTTTCTCTTTCTACACTTACAAACATTTTAATAGCATTTGTTGCGGTTATCTTCTTTGCTAAATTGTTAAAAGTGGATAAAACCCTCTCACTTTTAACAGCGTGTGGAACAGCTATTTGTGGAGCAGCTGCTGTTGTAGCAATTGCTGTTCAAATAAAAGCTCAAGATGAAAAAACAGCAACAAGCATTGCAGTTGTAGCACTGCTTGGCACATTTTTCACCATTTTATACACTTCACTTTTCCCCCTGTTACCACTCTCTAAAACGGAGTATGGCCTCTTTGCAGGTGGAACGCTTCACGAAATTGCCCATGTTATAGCAGCTTCCACTCCTTTTGGTCAAGAAGCTGTTGAAGCAGCTCTTATCGCTAAACTTTCTCGAGTACTCATGCTTGTGCCAATTGCCTTTATAGTAGGTTTATTTTTTAATAAGAACAAAGAAATATCCCACTGTACGACCATTACTTTTCCTTGGTTTATCATTGGATTTCTTATCATGAGTATTCTCAATACGTTTGGGCTTTTTACAGAAGAAACAAAATCCTATCTACAAACAATTGCTTACCTGCTCATTTCCATGGCTATGGGAGCTCTTGGGTTACAAGTGAGAATAGAAACCTTAATAAAAAAAGGGAAAAGTGCTTTCTTTGCCTGTTTGTTCGGTTCTTTAGTTTTATCTATTGCTGGGTTTTTCATCGTTTTTTGGACTCATTAATCTGTATTTCATAGGTCAAATTTAAAGCATGTAGTATAGAAAAGAAGGATCGTATACGATCCTTCTTTTCTTAACGTTTTTTTATCCTTACAATGCCTTTTATACCTATAAACAATGCACGTAAAGAGAGGAAAAAGATTGTTTTTAGAAATATTATATAGTTCTTAATAACTAAAATAGATAATTATTACTTTAAAACTTTCATCATGATCTCCTTGTTCACCAGAGAAGAAATGAGTTTTTTATACATTTACTTCCTTATTAATAGATCATAATACCCCTATCTCTTTTTCTGTAATCACTCTCCTTAATTGTATAAATATGCTAAAGGCCTCTTGTGAAAGAGTTTCTCCCTTTGCTACGATTGTTTCTGTTGTCTTTTTTCATTTTTTTCTATTTAAGATAACATTTTGAATTTTTAAAAGGAGGAATACAATGAAAAACTACTGGTATCTTTTTTATCGCCCATCAGCCTTCTGGGAACAGAATAAAGTAATTAAAAGTAAGTGGGCTATATTTCTTCTATTATTAAACGCAGGCTTTACAAGTGTTGGTTTTTATGGAGTTGTTTTAACTCTTGCCCTCGGCTTTTTTCTTTATGGTTTTATGATGCTTGGCGATGTTTCTGAAACTAGTTTACTTTTTATCCCACTGAGCTTTCTTGTCCTATTTTTAATCTCATGGCTCATTGCTTTTATTATTTCATATGTCTTAGGATTTTCCACTAAAACGGTCTCAAAGTGGATAGGTGGGAAAAGCCATATGCTACAAGACCATCGCAAAGCTTATTTATTTAGCATGTTAACTTATTTACCATCGAATATTGCCTTGCTTATAGTAGCAGTCTTATCTACCATTCTTTTCTTACAAAACCCAGAACAAGTCTATGTAGAACGTGATTTTACTTTTTTACCTGTGCTAATAGGGATATGGATCATTTTGCATATTGTAGCAAGTATACGGTCAATTTTTGTGTGGTGTATTTCTATTGGAAGAGCGGAAGAAATGTCAGCGTGGAAAGGATTCCTTGCGATTATTGTGACGATAATCGGATTATGGATTATCTTAATGAGTGTTATACTTATTCTTTCGATTGCTTCAGTACCTTTCTCCTCTTAAAAAAACTAAGATAAAACATTAGGAGAGAATACATATGCGAAATTATCTGCGCATTTTTTTCAAATAGCGCGCAGCTTTTCACCATTATAAAACAAAGCTCAGCATCCCAGTAATGATTTTACTTTTATTTAATGTCGGGTTAAGCCCTCTATTTTCAAGACGCTTCGATTATACTTCTTTAGGAGAAGCTTTTCTCTCTATATTTGGGCTTGGTCTTGTTGTAGGACTTATTTACACTTTCGTTGGCAGCTTTCTTGTCAAACTTTTCATAAAACGACTAGGTGGCCAAGGAGCAATATATAAGGAACATGTACAAGCATTGCTAATTGAGTTCTTTCCTTGTATTCCCGCTAATTTAGTGGCAATCATTGTTGTTTCCATTACAGGTGCCCTTTATTTCTATCCAGCTGAATACATATCTTACTACGGAACCCCTACAGATACACTTTTAATATTTATTGCTACGATGCTAGGATTGGTTTTAGCTTTATGGAGTTTAATTAACTGGACGGTAAATATTAGCAAAATTGAAAAAGTCCGCAAATGGGTAGCTTTATTTGTTCTTATTATTTTACCGTTTGTTTTCATTGCTTCATTTTTCGTTATTTCTTATATTACTTTTCACATTATTCAACTTTTCATATAACTTCATCATAAAAAAAGAAAAAGCGACGCTATGTCGCTTTTCTTTTTAATACCGCTAGTTTAGTCCATATTCTTTTAACTTATTATATAACGTCCCTCGCGATATCCCTAATAAGTTCGCTGCTGCACTTTTATTGCCATACGTTTTCTTGAGTGCTTCCTCAATTAGAACAGCTTCATTTTTCTCTTCATTTTCTTCTACTTCCTTTTCCTCTTCTGGCAAAGAAAAATCTTCTCTCATGTTATGTGGAAGGTAACTAACACTAACATGACCTCCGTCACAGAGTAAGATAAATCGCTCGATAACGTTTCTAAGTTCTTGGACGTTTCCAGGCCAGCTGTAAGTATGCAACACTTCCATGACTTCTTCGGAAATTTCAGGTGCTTTTTTCTTATATTTTGCACTAAATTCTTGCATAAACTGCTCGACAAGTTCTTGAATATCTTCCTTACGTTCACGAAGCGGTGGAATATAAATATTCATAACTGTTAAATGATAATAAAGACTTTCGTTAAACTCTCCATTTTGCATCATTTCTTCTAAATTTTGTGATGTTGATGCAATAACACGCGTATTCTCTGAAAGGGTAACAGGTTCATTCTCCCCTACACGATAAAAGGCTTGATCATCCAAATAATTTAAGAACTTTTGCTGAACATCGAGCGGCATTTTATCAAGTTCTTCAATAAAAAGCGTTCCATTAGATGCCTGTTGAATCTTCCCTTCTTGAGTAACCTGTTCATCTTCAGTAAACGTTCTTTCTTGATATCCAAAAAGCTCAAACTCTAGAAAGTTTGGAGGAACAACTGAACAATTTAAGGTTATAAAAGGTCCTGTACGTTTTGAACCACCATAATGAATAGCTTGAGCAAGCATCTCTTTTCCAGACCCAGATTCCCCTGTTAAAAGAACAGGAATTTCTGCATACGCTACTTTTTGAGCTACTTTTAGCGCTTGATGAAGATCTGAATTTGTGCCAACAATGGACGAAAAAGGTTTAGGCTGCTGAATTAAGAGCGGAAGCGAAGAATCGAGCTCTTCATTTAGCCGGACCATCTGCGTGATATCCTGCTCTGTCGCAATACCGCCGATAATCTGATTCTGACTTGTAATTGGGGAGGCATTAATGAGGACATGATTATCGCTGTTCGGCCTGTGGTAGGTTCCTCGAACAGGACGTCCTTCATTTAAAATCCGATGCAAGACGATAGAATCGGACTGAAAATGCTCACCTATCTTCTGGCCAATAATATTTTCCCGCTTAATCTTATATGTATTTTCAGCCGCTGTATTCCAACAAACAACGTTTCCATCTCGATCAACAGCTGTCACAGCATCATTAATCGTTTCAGCAAGCGTAAAAAAAGCATTTTCTAAATTCTCGTTTCTTCGTTCCAATGTTTTAATCCAGGAAGTTGCGGTTATGATACCTTTTATTTTTCCTTCCCTGTTTGAAACAAGAAGGGGGCGATTCCAATCCAGATCGCTTAATGAAAGTTCTTCTATATAAATAGGAGATGATGGCCATTCTGTTTGTTCAATCCATTGCTTTACTAATATATCATCACCCGGAAGGAAATGGCGTTCATTGCGAGAGATAACATAATACTTCTCTCCTTCGACAACAACGAACGAGTATTCTGTTAGTTTATTTTTTATCTCAGAAATGTCTTGATTCAAAGAAGTAATAAGGAAAGACGTGTGAAGATTATTTTGTTCAAATTCGAGCATATGAGATTCCTTTCATTCTATATTTTTCATCTAATATATATATGTGATGCTATGCTTAATCTCGTTTTTAGCGTTTTTCTCTTGCAATATAGAGAACTCGCTTATTTTAATAATTCTAACATTACATAAGAAATGAAGAAAGTTTTGTAATTTTAGCATAACAAATAATTACGAAAGGAACCAATATATCTCTAATAAGAAAAGTGAATGTATTGAAGTAAGACGAATGGATCAAGAATTTTTCGGGAGAAAATGAAGGTTATAAATGATGACTATATAGATAACTATATAATAGAAGGAAAAGGTATATTATTTAGAAGGGTGTTTTTTTCGTTGTTGTTTTAATGTAGGCAATTCTTCCGAAAAATGACACCCTTATTTTATTTATTTTGAGAAGAATCCTTTAAGAGCAAATGCTACATTTTGCGGTCTTTCTGCTAGACGACGCATAAAGTAGCCAAACCAGTCTTTTCCAAAAGGAACATAAACACGCACTTTGTAGCCTTCTTGAATTAGACTTAGCTGAAGCTCTGAACGGAATCCATATAACATTTGAAATTCAAATTGCGTACGAGGAATGTTATACTTTTCGACCATTTCTTTCACTTTCTCAATAATATTATGGTCGTGAGAAGCAATAGCTGTATAACTTCCACTTAATAGATGTTCCTCAATAATGCGTACGTAGTTTTTATCAACATCTTCTTTGTTTTGAAAAGCAACTGTTGGAGATTCTTGATACGCTCCTTTCACAAGCCGTAACGGAACTCCTTTCAAATCTTTTACATCTTGCTCTGCTCTGAACAAATATGATTGAATAACAGTCCCAACGTTATCATATGTTTCTCGCAGTTCTCGTAAAATATCAAGTGTCATTTGACAATGAGCATAGTCTTCCATATCAATTCGCACAAAGTTATTATACTGTTTCGCTGTGTCCAAAATACGACGCATATTATCTAAACAAAAGCTTCGATCAATGTCTAGTCCAAGCTGCGTCATTTTAACAGATAAGTTACAGTCTACCCCATTAGCGGCCATTGCCTCTAATGTTCGTACGTTATATTGAGTGGCTTCTGTTGCTTCTTCTCTACTTGAGACGAATTCACCTAAATGATCCAGTGTGCAAACTAATCCTTTTTCATTAAGTTCGCGGACTTTTTTCATCGCCCCTTCGATTGTATCTCCAGCAACAACTTGCCCAGCACCGAATCGAAGTCCCCATTTTTTAGCTGCTTTATTTAGCACTCTATTTTGTGAAGCGTGAAGAAACACATTTTTCGATACATTTGCTAACATATGATTCTCTCCCCTCTCTATGTTCCTTACACTTTTTTAATAAAGGAGAGCAAAATGCTCTCCTTCTTCTTAATTAAAGAGTCACACTCGTTGTTTTAGCTTGTAGGTGAAGAATTAAATAATCAGGGCCGCCAGCTTTTGAATCTGTACCAGACATATTGAAACCGCCAAATGGATGGTAACCAACAATCGCTCCTGTACAACCTCTGTTAAAGTAAAGGTTCCCAACGTGGAATTCCTCTTTCGCACGTTCAATATGGCTTTCTGTATTTGATAAAAGAGCTCCTGTTAAACCATAATCTGTATTATTTGCAATCTCCATCATGTGATCAAAGTCACGCGCTTTTGAGAAAGCAACAACAGGGCCAAAGATTTCTTCTTGCATAAGACGCGCTTTTTCATCTACGTCTGCGAAAATTGTTGGTTCAATAAAGTAGCCTTCTGAATCGTCTCCTTTACCACCAATCATTAATCTTCCTTCTTCTTTTCCAATTTCAATATATTTTGAAATCTTATCAAATGAAGCTTGATCAATAACAGGACCCATATACGTATTTACGTCTTCTGGATTTCCTAGTGTTAATGTTTTTGTTAACTCAACTGCTTTTTCTAATACTTCGTCATACACATCTTGGTGTACAACTGCACGAGATCCTGCTGAACACTTTTGTCCAGAGAAGCCAAACGCAGAGTAAACAATAGAAGAAGCTGCTAAATCTAGGTCTGCATCACGGTCAACAACAACAGTATCTTTTCCGCCCATTTCAGCAATAACACGTTTTAGCCAAATTTGACCAGGATGTACTTTTGCAGCACGCTCATAAATACGGCAACCAACTTCACGAGATCCTGTAAAAGATACGAAGCGAGTTTTTGGATGATCTACAAGATAATCACCTAGCTCTGCGCCGCTTCCAGGAATGTAGTTTAGAACACCATCCGGAAGACCTGCTTCTTTCATTACTTCAATGAACTTCGCCGCAATAACAGGAGTGTTGTTTGCAGGTTTAAGAAGCACTGTGTTACCAGTTACAACCGCAGCAGCTGCTGTTCCAGCCATAATTGCAAATGGGAAGTTGAATGGAGAAATAACGATTCCAACTCCTAATGGTACATAGCCAAATGAGTTTTTCTCTCCTTCACGGCTTTCAACAGGAACACCATCTTTTAGTTTCAGCATTTGACGAGCGTAAAACTCTAGGAAATCAATTGCCTCAGCTGTATCAGCGTCAGCTTCTTTCCATGGTTTACCTGCTTCTTTTACTAAATAAGCTGAGAATTCATGCTTGCGGTTACGAATGATAGAAGCGGCTTTAAATAGTACTTCTGCACGTTCTGTAGGATCAACTTTTTTCCATGTTTTAAAAGTTTCTAATGCTACTTCCATTGCTTTTTCCGCTAGCTTTTGATCCGCTTTTGAAACACGACCAATAACTTCCCTCTTGTTTGCTGGATTCACAGAAATGATTTTGTCTTCTGTTTCAATTTCTTCCTTACCAATAACAAGTGGATAATCTTTTCCAAGAGATGATTGAACAAGCTTTAAAGCTTCTTGAAACTGTGTCTTATTTTCCTCTACCGTAAAATCTGTAAATGGCTCATGTTTGTACGCTTTGATTTCTGTATTTGTTGTCATTTTATTCTCTCCTTTTAAACAGTCAATTTTGTAAAACCACTTTCATAACAAATTACGTGTAAAGCCATCTCTTTAAAAACATCTTTTGGAGTATATCTCCACCTCAGTTATCTGACTTTTTATAATTTATTAAATTTTCTATGCTTTATTATAAACACATTCGTTTTCGTTTGTATACACTTTTTTTAACAAAAATGTTCAAATTTTTGTTTTTGAACAAAAGTGTTTAAAAAAATACACAACCTCTTCTCCCTTTTTCTAACATTCTTTTCTATAGAAAAAAGTAACTCAAAGAGAAAAATTGCCTTTTAAATCTAAAAATGTAAAATTTCATGTTAGAAAGTCGAACAATGTATTATACTTTCTCTTATTTCTTATATATACTTAAGATCATCTACAAGTGAAACTGTATAAAAAATACTTTAATTTACTAAAAACAGTAGACAATGTTGTATAATTTAAATTATCATACAATTAAGAAATTTTTATGAACACTATTTTTATTTATCTTTTTAGTAAAGGAGGAATATAGCTCGTTTCCTAACAAATCTACGATTTTGAAAGCGTTTTCTATTTTCGATGTCGCAAAGGAGGAACTACATAATGAATATGGAACAACCGCAACTAAAGAAAGAATTAAAAATTCGTCATATTACAATGATCTCCTTAGGAGGAATAATCGGCGCTGGGCTTTTTATAGGAAGTGGAACCCTTATCGGTCAAACAGGACCAGGCTCTATCTTCTCTTACGCTTTTGCAGGTTTATTCGTTATTCTCATTATGAGAATGCTTGGTGAAATGTCTACAGCTAACCCGTCCAGCGGTTCTTTTGCTACTTATGCAAGACAAGCTCTAGGTCCTTGGGCAGGATATACGATTGGCTGGCTTTATTGGTTTTTCTGGGTAATCGTTATTGCTGTTGAAGCCATTGCAGGATCAAATATTATTCAATATTGGTTTCCAGGCATTCCTTCTTGGGCTATGAGTCTCATTCTTACTTTCTTATTAACCCTTACAAACGTGTACTCCGTTAAGTCATTTGGAGAATTTGAGTACTGGTTTTCTCTTATAAAAGTAGTTAGTCTTGCTTTATTTTTAATTCTTGGAGGAGCAATTATTTTAGGCCTTATCCCAGGCGTTGAATCACCAGGAACAACTAACCTAGTTGAACATGGCGGCTTTCTTCCAAATGGCATAAGCTCCGTACTTTTAGGTGTGGCACTTGTTATGTTTTCATTCATGGGAACTGAAATTGTGGCAACAGCAGCTGGAGAATCAGCAGATCCTGAAAAAGCAATTACAATTGCTACAAGAACAGTTATTTATCGTATTCTTATTTTTTACCTTGGATCAATGATGATTCTTGTTACGCTTCTTCCTTGGGACTCTCCAACTCTTCTGAAGAGCCCTTTCGTTTCCATTTTAGAAATGGTAAACGTTCCAGGAGCAGCCCAAATTATGAACTTTATCGTATTAACAGCTGTCCTTTCTTGCTTGAACTCAGGTCTCTACACAAGCTCACGGATGCTGTTTTCAATGGCTCAAAAAGGAGATGCTCCTCGCATGTTCTTAAAAGTAAACAAAAAAGGAATCCCTTTTAATGCCATTATAGGTTGTACAATTGTTTCCTATATTAGCGTTGGTTTTAACTATCTTTCACCAGATAAAATCTTCTTGTTCTTAGTGAATGCTTCTGGCGGAGTTGCGCTACTTGTTTATCTCGTTATTGCCTTTTCACAATTAAGACTGCGCCATAGGTATGAGAAGACAAATCCCGAAGCGCTTAAAATTAAAATGTGGTTTTTCCCTTACTTAACGTATATTACAATCGCTGCAATGGCTAGTATTTTCTTTGCAATGGCATTCATTGATTCGCTTCGCTCACAGTTTTATCTCACAACATTGATTGCTTTATGTGTTGTAGCCTCTTATTTCTTAATTAAAAAGAAAAATGTAACAAGCGTTGCAACGACTACAAAAGAAGAAATTTCATAATGAAAAAGCTCCTTACTTTCATGTAAGGGGCTTTTTCATTATCTCTTCATTATTTTCTCTCACGATGAGACATTCTTTCTAAGTTTTATTTATTACGCAAAACTTAGACTCAGTCTGGATTACAGGCAATCTTTCCATAGCGAAGTGCATCATAGATCGCTCGACCATCGCTTGACGTTGTTTCTGAAAACTTAATAGGCAAAAGAGACAATGCTATATAGTAGACAGAAAAATAAACAAACTGATAAGAGAATAGAGAAGGCTCCACTGCACTGTATACTACTAACCCATTCATAATCAAAATAGAAGCTAGGTTAGCAATTATTCCTCCTGCATATACAAAAGCATGGGTAAATCGATTATCAATCTTTAATCCTTCATAAACACAAAAGGAATCTAAAAAATAGACAGACTTAATTTTAAATTTCCCCTTCTTAAAAATCGTTTTACCACGACCAATTGTAAAATCTACTCTTCCCCCAAAAAGAATAGCAACGATTAAATGTCCTAGTTGATGAGTTATGGCGACAAGTGGAAGGACAATTAAAAAGGAAAAGAAAAACTTCGGTAAATCTTCAAACCCAAACATGATGGTCCCTCCTGTTAATTTAATGGACGGAAGCTTATAAAAAGTTTCCTTTTCTCTCCTACATTCCACCTTTTTTTTGTTCAAAACCTTTTTTTAAATAGAAAAGAAAAAAAAGAACACAAAGATGTGTTCTTTACATACGCTATGCTATATTTTTAGCCTTGCTCCGTAAGTCAGCAGCAAGTGTTTCTAGTTTTTGAATAAGAGTTGAGCCTGTTTCATTTGCCTTTTGAGACTTTATCGTAAGCTGAGCCTGATGCTCTATGTAAACGTCTTTTTGATGTCCAAGCCAAGAGCTCGCATGTACACCACAAGCATTTACGTTTTCTTGAGCACCTTCATTGAAGTGGTTAACAGCTCTTCTTACCGTGTTTGCATAGCTTTCAAGGACAAGAGCTTGTGCTAAATATTTTGCTTTTAGAAATTCTCGCTCAATTGCCTCTCCTACTGTATCACTCACATGGTGTAGCGCATCCCCTACTTTATGTGCAGCATCGCTAACCTCATGTGTAAGATGCTCTAATCCTTGCTGTCTTGCCATATCTTATCCTTCCTTCCATACCACTCTATCTTTCCATTATAAAGGGATAAAGTAAGATATTGGATGGTAAAAAAGACTCTTTTTCCTCTTCACCTCTATCTAAAGACCTATATCTCTATTAAAAATGCATTTTCACATAAGAATAAGCTCTTCTCTGAAGAGAAGAGCTTATTCTTAGCGGTCTTTTACTTTTCCAATTTCTTTTTGAACATCGCCTTTTAATTTATCTTTTTTACCTTCATTCTGCATGCGACGATCATTCGTGGCGTTCCCGACTTGATCTTTTGTTTCTCCCTTTACTTTATTCACTGCACTTTTCACTTTTTCACTAAGTCCGTTGTTTTTACTCATTTACATCACCTTCTCCTTTTTAAATTGTTATTTTTTCTTTTCCCTCTCTTAAAAAAATCAAACATATTATAAATTCTGATTGAAAAGAGCTTTATGATAGACTAGCTCTAAGGAGGAATGAATATGAAAACAATGCTTATCGTACACGATGTCGTAGAATACCGTTCCGCAATTGAAGAAGTTGCTGAAGGATTTAATGTAATTATTGAAAAAGACCAAAGCAAATGGAAAAACTACGTGGAAGAAGCAGAAGTTATGCTCGGTTGGAGAAAAGAGATGAATGTTGAAGAATTTAAGAATCTTCGCTTTTTACAAAGCTGGAGCGCTGGTGTTGATACACTTCCACTTACAGAACTTAAAGAAAAGAAGGTTTTTCTTTCTACAGCAAGTGGCGTTCACGCTTATCCTATTTCAGAAACTATTTTTGGACTTCTTTTATCTTTAACAAGAAAAATTCATACATATGTAAGAAATCAACTCGAGAAAAAGTGGCATAATAGCGGATTGAGCCTAGAACTTCATGAGAAAACAATTGGGATCATTGGAATGGGCGCCATTGGTAAAGAAACGGCTAAAATTGCGAAAGCTTTTAATATGAAAACGCTAGGTCTTCGCCACTCAGGTAAAGAAGAAAAGTATGTTGATGAAATGTATACAACAAAAGATCTCCCTTCTTTCTTGCCTCACTGTGATTATGTTGTGATTACACTTCCTCTCACTGAAGATACACACGGAATGTTCGGTGAAGAGCAGTTTAAACAAATGAAAAACTCAGCATTTCTTGTGAATATTGGCAGAGGTGAGCTTGTTCGTGAAAGAGAACTTATTCACGCTTTACAAAACGCGGAAATTGCAGGAGCTGGGCTTGACGTTTTTGAACAAGAACCACTTGAAGAAAACAGCCCGCTTTGGGAACTCCCAAACGTGATTGTGACTCCACATACTTCTGGCGCTACTGAATATTATGCGAAGAGAGTTGTAGAAGATATTTTTCTTCCAAATGTAAAAGACTATCTCAGTGGAAAAACACCTTCTATTAATACAGTGGACTATGAAAAAGGCTACTAATTCCGCAAAGAGACACTGTATTCCATCAAAAGCCTTTCTAAGCTTTTAATGGAATACTGCTCTAATAGGGAGCTTTTTTAAATTTTTCTCCATTATCCTTATTTTCTTCCCTGTTATTTTCTTCTTCATGAAATTCAACAGTATTTTGTCCTGTAATATAATCAAATGGCGTATAGTGGCTTTTAGAAACCATACGTTTTAAAATAAAAAATTTGTAGCACGCAACCAAAACTATCAAAATAAAAACCATTGTAAAAGTAAGAAACATAAGAGATAAAAAAAGCAACGAGCTTCCCCTCCTCTATTTTTATACGTTTTCTTCACTTTGTTGGTTTCAATAAAATCGACTAAATGAAAATTATGGATGAACAAAGAAAGCAAGAGAAAGACTAGAAAGATCCATTCATTTTTGTATACGTTTTCTTTCTCCTCTATTCATCTTCTTTTTTATGTGCTATAGTTTTTATAATTACATTATTAGTAGTAGAGAAGGGATTAAATCATGAATGGAACATACTCTCCATACATAACGTTCACGGAAAAGGAATGGTCTAAGCTTCGCTCTGTTACACCTTTTCCATTAACAAAAGAAGAAGTCGAAAACTTCCGAGGCATTAATGATAAACTGTCCGTCCGTGAAGTATCAAACATTTACTTACCGCTTTCTCGTCTTTTAAATCTTTATGTAAAAGCTTCTCAAATGCTTTTCAAAGGTACACACGACTTTCTTGGTAAACAAGGCAGTAAAGTACCTTACATTATCGGAATTGCCGGAAGTGTCGGCGTTGGGAAAAGCACAACAGCACGCGTTATTCAGGCGCTTTTGTCTCGCTGGCCTGAACATCCGCGCGTTGATCTTGTAACAACAGATGGCTTTTTATATCCTAAACATGTGTTAGAAGAAAAAGGACTCATGCACCGCAAAGGTTTTCCTGAAAGCTATGATACAAAATATTTAATTGATTTTTTAACAGCTGTAAAATCTGGAGACCCACATGTTAATGCGCCTCTTTATTCACATGTGCTATACGATAGAGTTCCAGATGAATATACTCATATTTCACAGCCTGACATTTTAATTTTGGAAGGCATTAACGTTCTCCAACAAATGCAAAATTTTGAGACTCCTCAGCTCTCCGTGTCTGATTTCTTTGATTTCTCGATTTATGTAGATGCTGATGAGTCTGATATTTTCCGTTGGTATGTAGAACGTTTTAAAATCTTTTGTCAAACATCTTTTCAAAACCCAGATTCTTATTTCCATCGCTATGCAGGCCTTTCTGAAGAAGAAGCAACAAACATAGCGACAAATATTTGGAAAGATATTAACCAAAAGAACCTTCATGAGAACATTCTTCCAACCCGCTATAGGGCAGATCTTATCCTTCGTAAAGGACAAGATCATGGAGTAGAGAAAATCCGCATGAAGCAACTATAAAAAAGAGAGCCACTACAAGTGGCTCTCTTTTCACATTCTCTTCTTTTCAAAAAGTTCTTTTTCTTTCCATTTTCCATATCTGTAATAGAAATAGACAACTATACTGCTAATTAAAAAGCTAATGCCCATTCCAAGACCAATTCCCATCTCTCCAAAAAAAGCAGATAAACCATATGTTAGTGGGTAGCGTAGCACCCAAAGGGAAACAACATTTAAAAGTAAAATTTGAATCATAGCTCCCGAAGCTCGGACAACTCCATTTAAAATAAAATTAATCCCAAGGAGCGGATAAAAAAAGGCAATAATTTGGAGGTACTCTCCTCCAAACTTAATAGCACTCTCGTCATTTGTAAAAAGACTAACAGCTTCATGAGCAAAGAAGAAAATGATAACAGAAACAACAAGCATAATGACCAAGTTGTATAAAACCCCATACCGCGCAATTTTATGCACTCGATCCCACTTCGAAACACCTATGTTTTGACCAGCCATACTGCTAACAGCTGTACCAAGAGCCATTGCTGGAAGCATTAGTAACGAATCCAGACGCTGTGCTGCCCCAAAACCAGCTACAGTATGCTCTCCAAAACTTGTCACAACGCTCATAATGGCCATTACCCCTGAAGAAATCACCATCATTTGCAGTCCTGCAGGAATACCAAGCTTTAAAATAAGCAGGATTTCTTCCTTTTGAGGTAAACTCGGCTTTGTGAATGGAGCAAGCTTTTTCCTAATTATTAAAGCTAGTCCATACAGAAAAGCAAACGCTTGTGAAATAAGGGTTGCATATGCAGCTCCTTCTATTCCAAGATGAAACTGTATAATAAACAATGGTGCGAGCACTGTATTAAGAAGAACCGCAATACATACAAACTTTAACGGTGTTCGGCTGTCTCCTAATGCTCGTAAAACAGTTGCGATAAAATTATAGCCGAACAAAAAGAGAATCCCAACGAAGTTAATCTTTAAGTATAACGTAGCTTCATCAACCATTGATGGCGGCGTTCCTAGCATCATTAAAATTGGACGAGCTAAGAAATAACCAACAACTCCAAGCACAAATGCTAAACATGTAAGCGTAACAACGAAGGCATTTAAATAGTTTTTTAAGCCTTCTTCATTTCCTTTCCCTTTTTGCTGAGATAAAATGGTTAATGAGGCATTGTTTACTCCAATGACAAATGATAAAATCGTAAAAATCACGGTACCTGATACTGCAACAGCTCCAAGCGCCTGAGCCCCTAGTAAATTACCAACCCACAAACTATCAATAAACTGATAAGACGTCTGAAGCAAGTTTGTTAGTAAAATGGGGGTTGAGAACCATAACATTTGCTTAAATATATTTCCCTCTGTAAAGTCATACCGTGCCATATTTATCCTCCCCCTTTTTATTGTCTTTCCCTATTATGCCAAAAAGAAGAAGGTAATTCATGCTATTTGACTTCACATTTTTTAATACATTTAAAAAGGAGCGTAAAGATGATTCATTCATTAAAAGTTGGGCAAGCAAACGTGTTCGTCATTCAAGAAGAAAAAACAATTATCGTTGATACAGGGGCCCCTAAGAAAAATGTTTAAAAAACAGTAAAATGATTATAGGAGATCTTTTAGTGGGTGGACACATTGGCGGCCTTTTTCTTCCTCATAAACCGAGACACCATTACTTTGCTCATAATATGGATGCTGTTCGAAAAAGTGTTCAACGTTTGATTCATGAGAAACCAAGTAAAATCTATGTTGGCCACGGTGGTCCTCTAACTTTTCAAGACATTCAAAAGCAGAAATTTTAACTCCTTCCTCTTAAAGTGAACATGCTTTTGAGGAAGAAACATGGGTAAATGAGCAAAAATAAATTCGCTCCCCACCACATGATGTCAAAGTCTTTTCTTACAATCCAAAAGCTAAGCGCCATAAGTCCTGCACAAAAAGTAAGAAGAAGAGAACAAAAAGCAAAAGATTCCCAGTTTCTATTGTTTCTTCTATATAAAGCTAAGCTTATAAACCCCGTAATTGAAATAAGGATATCTAGTGGAAAGAACGACCAATTCCATGCTACAAGAATGGGATTTTCGTAATCTTTGAATGCATAGTGAAGAGGAATAAAATGAAAAAGCGTGAGCAACCAATAAAGAACAAAACCGATATCTGTAACGAGAAAAAAATAAGGAAGAGATCTCATCTGTTTTCCACAACTTTCTCATCTTTATAAGCTTCATGCTCGCTTGATGTGATGTTTAGCGTTATGACTCCAATCAAAATAAAAAGAATAGCGATAACTTTTACTATGCTTATTTCTTCTTTAAAATATAGAAAGCCGATCCCTGTAATAAGGACGATTCCCATTCCAGACCAAATAGCATAAGCAATTGAAATTTCTATGTTTTTTAAGGCAAGTGTTAAAAAAGTAAGACTTCCTCCATAAAATGTGAGCATAAGGAGGCTAAGCCCCCATTTCTCTAACCCATTTGTTAGTTTCATTGTTATAGTTCCTGCGAGCTCCAAAATAATCGCTATACTTAAATATATCCAATGCAAAATTCTCTCCTCCTAAGCTTTAATTCCGTTCATTAAAATCTCCACAATCTGTTGAAGAAGCTCCCCTAGCGTAAGATTGTGTTCGGACAAGGAAGTATAAGCATTATTAAAAGCTCCAATGTACATTTCAATAAAAAGCGGAATCGATATATCCTTAAGAATCCCTTCATCTTTTGCTTGTTCTAATAAATGTGTTATGATGTTCCACTCTTCTTTTAAAAATAGCTGAACTTTTTCCCATTGATCATAGTGATACTTTTTTAGTTCAAGAAGGAGTCTTGCATCCATTGCTTCCCCTTCTGCTGGAACGCAAACAAGTAACAGTTTGATTTTCTCTATAAGAGAGAGTGTTGTATCTAACGCTATTTTCTCCTCCTTTACTTTTATTTCCGCCAAAAAGCAGTCCACAATCTTATTGATAAGATGGTTTTTAGAAGGAAAATGTTCATATAACGTTCGCTTGCTTACAGATAGTTCAGTAGCAAGCTCATTCATTGTAAATTTTACTCCTTTTAATTTTAAAAGTTTTATCGCTTCCTCCATTATTCTATTTTCCATATTTTCCACCTCCTAAAACTAATGGTACCACAAAAGTTTTTTTAGTACCATCAGTTTTTTCCACTCTTTTCCTAATTAATTACTGCACAATCTTCTGAATATTAAAAGGGTTTTTAGAGGCCGTGTCGAATGGAATAAGGGAAGAAATATTTATAAGGAGGAATCTTAGTTGACAGAAAATGGCGAAGTGAAAGATTGCAAAGTGAAGGCGTTGCGTAACAAGCTCGCTAAGCTTATGTCTCTCTCTGCAGATGCTTTATACTACTTAAAAATTTCGTATAATCATCTCTATCCATCCGCTGTATCTATTTCAAGCAGACAAGTTGCTCTTGAACTATTAAGTAGAGCGTATCGACTCAAGGAAACAATAGAAGATACATATTATTACTTCCTTTCTGAAAAGAACAAAAGGTTGCTTGAAGCGTTTATTCAAAAGTTTGAAATGTTTGATCATGAGTTTTTGGATTCATTTGCAGTTGAAGATACAATGCATCATACTCGTCAATATCATAAGGAACTTGAAGATCTTTATATGACCTTATCACACGAAATCTATGCTGAAGCTTCTGTATAATGGATTTTGAGTGTTACCTATACGTCCTCTTTTAGCCTTTCTTATTTTTCGCTATACCTTCCAACTTTTTTGGAAATCCTCTTGTTTTTTTCATCTCATTTTATATTTTTACTACCAGAGGAGAAAGTGCAGGTGTTGTTCTTGATTTTAGTTAGTTCATGTTTAGCAGGTATAGAGTGCCGGTATGACGGCACTCATCGTTTGAAAGAGAAAATACGTTGTTTAGTGGAAGAAAAAAAAGCGGTTACCGTCTGTCCTGAACTCCTAGGTGGATTTTTCACACCCCGACAATCTGCAGAAATTGTTGGTGGTACTGGTAAAGACGTTTTGGCTGGAAACGCAAAAGTTATTGAAAAATCGGGAAGAGATGTGACAGATCTGTATGTAAAAGGTGCTTACAAAACGTTAGAAATGGCCTTAAAACTTCAGGTAACTCATGTTGTCTTAAAACAGTTTAGCCCATCATGTGGAAGCAAAGCTATATATAACGGAACTTTCTCCGGCGAGATAATACAAGGAGAAGGTGTAACAAGCGCTCTATTAAGCAAAACGGGCATTATCGTACTAAGTGAAGAAGATCTTTACTATTTATAAACCTTCTTCATAAAGCTCAAGCGGTAATCCATCTGGATCTTTGAAAAAAGTAAATCGCTTATTTGTAATTTCATCCACTCTTATAGGTTCTGTTTGAACGCCATGTTTGTTTAAATGTTTTATACATGTTTGTAAATTTTCCACTTCAAAAGCAAGATGACGTAACCCTCTTGCCTCAGGATAGTTTGGACGCTCTGGCGCATTCTGAAAAGAGAACAGTTCAATTCTATCCTTTCCGCCTATTTCTAAGTCTAATTTAAAAGAGTCTCTCTCCTCCCGATAGCTTTCATGAATCATTTCACATCCTAACACATTCATATAAAAATCTTTGGATTTTTCATAGTCTGAACAAATAATTGCTGCGTGATGAATTCCTTTAATATTCATATGTTTCCCCTCTCTTTTTTTCTTTTATTATAACGGTAAATCTCCTATCCTACATTGAGATTTATCATAATCTACAAAAAAAAATCTTCTTTTATACATATTTCTAAAAAATGGTGAAATTATATAAAAAAGGAGGTGACCTTTATGGCTAACAATCGTTCAAATGATTTACTTCGTGATGAAGCAAGACTTGCTATTGAACAAATGAAGCATGAGATTGCTTCTGAATTTGGTGTAACGCTAGGTGCTGACACTACTTCTCGCGCTAACGGTTCAGTTGGTGGAGAAATTACAAAACGCTTAGTTCAAATGGCTGAACAAAAATTAGGCGGATCAGCTTACCACTAGAGGGACGTTTTTTATCCCTCTTTTTCTTCTTAGAACATCTAACATTGTTTTCCTTTACCTTCTTCCTTATATTTAGAGAAGAGCTTAATGCTTTTTTGTTCTGTTGGTTCCCGTTATTTCGCGAATGAACAAGCTGGAGGAAATATTATGATTGAAACAGAGCGCTTGCAGCTCGTCTCCTTTAAAAGTTCGTATGCCCAAGCAGTTTTGAAAGGTCGCTCACATTTAGAAAGACTTTTTCCTTATGCTATCTCTCCTCAGTGGCCAAATGCAAACTACTCTCTTCTCCTTCCTATCATTGCTCTAGATGTTCTTAACCATCCTTTTAAACAACAGTGGAATAGATTCATTGTACACAAGAAACAAAGACTGCTTGTTGGACAAATAAGCTGTTACGAGTATCCTGACCAAAAGGATCATGTTGAGATTGGATACGGAGTTGTGACAGACTACAGAGGATACGGATATGGAAGTGAGGTTGTAAAAGCATTTATTTCATGGCTCTTTTCACATGAACATATACATACAATAGTTGCTGAGTGTGTGATAGAAAATAAAGCATCAGCAAGAGTACTTGAAAAATGCGGGTTCTGTAATACTAGTAACAGCGGAGAACGGACATACTGGGAGCTTATCAGACAAAAAAGAAACGTAAAATCATTCTAACAACAAAACCGTACTTTTCGTCTTCTGAAGAGTACGGTTTTTGATTAGCTGTTTTGTTTTTTTAAGCGTTTATGAATCCAAATAGCTGCCTGCACTCCGTCTCCTAAAGCAATAGCTACCTGCTGAGAATGAGCAACTAAATCCCCAATTGCCCATACGTTTTCTATATTTGTTTCTTTCGTGCGTGGATTAACAATAACATGTCCCTTTTTTTCATGCTCAACCCCCAGCATAAGAGCGAGCTCATTATGAATTTTATTTCCACCAAAAGCTAAAAAAGCGCGTTCCATTTCTATTTTCTCTCCTGACTTTAAAAGAGCTGATTTGATTATCCCATTTTCTTCTTTAATAGAGGCTACACTACCAGAACGAATGGAAATGTTATGTTCATGGAGAGTTTTTTGCATTTCTAGATCGAGTTCTTCACCATGATTAATATATGTAATGGGTTGATCAAAGTATGCAAGTTCTAATGAGAGGGAAGCTCCAGCTTTTCCAGCCCCTAATACGGCTGTTTTTTTTCCCATAATTTCGTACCCATCACAGTCTGGACAAACATATATGCTTTTTCCTAGACAAGCCTTTAAAGAAGAAATAGGAGGAAAATGATCGCGAAGCCCTGTCGCTAATAGGAGTGTTTTTCCTACAAAAGTGTTTTGCTCTGTTTGTACTTCAAAGAATTGCTTTTTTACAACAGAAACAGCCTTTTCCTCTTCAAAAGCAACTCCATACGATAAAGCTTGCTTTCGTCCTAACTTCCTTAACGTTTCACCGCTTACTCCTTGTGGCCACCCTAACAAATTATGGTATCCTTTGCATAATGTTGAACGACCTTCACTTGTATCCAGAACAAGAATTTTATAGCGATATCTTCCAAGCTGAATGGCAGCTTGAAGACCAGCAATTCCCCCACCTACAATGATACAGTCATATAGCATCATATTATCCCTCCTCTATTGTTTATTAACGTTCATTAACAGGGAACAAATTATACATAAAAAAGACCTCTGCTATGTACAGAAGCCTTTTTTACTTATTTTTTTTGTTTTAGAAGTAAATAAACAAAATATGGAGCACCAATCAGTGCAGAGACAATTCCTGCTGGAAGACCGTTTGGTTCGATAATATTTCGACCAATTGTATCTGCTACAAAAAGTAGCCATCCTCCTAAGACAATTGCAAGTGGAATAAACATTCTGCTTCTCGGTCCAACGAGCGTTTTCGCAATATGTGGAGCCATGAGGCCAATAAATGAAATTCCCCCTGTAACCGAGACAGCTGATGCAGCTAGTGCTACAGAAGCTAGCAGCAGAATAACTCTCTCTTTTTCAATTCTCAGTCCCACTCCTATTGCAACTGATTCACTTAATGTTAAAACATCAAGCTTGTTTGCTTTGTACATTGTAAATGGAATAAGAATAACAACCCATGGAAGCAGCGCCAAAACAAACGGCCAATCTGTTCCCCAAATGTTACCGTTAATCCATTTTGCAATAAAGTCTACTTTTTCCCGTCCTGCCGATGAAATAAGCACAATCATCAGTCCCGAAAGAGCGAATGAAAAACCAACTCCAACGAGCACAAGCCGAACAGGCTGTAAGCCAGACGAACGATCATAAGAGAAAAAGTAAATAAGCAATACGGTAACAAGCGCTCCAATGAAAGCAGCTAGTGGAAGCATATAAATAAATGAGCCAGCTTCAATTGGTAAAAATAAAAAGAAAAGAGCTACAGCTACACCTGCGCCTGAATTAATACCAATAATACCAGGTTCAGCCAAATCATTCCTTGTAATCGTTTGTAAAATAGAACCTGATAACGCAAGAGCTATCCCCGCTAAAATGGTTATGCAAATGCGTGGAAGACGAATGGAAAATAAGATAAATTCTTCTTTAAACGTTCCATCTCCTAAAAATACAGGAAGAAGACGATTGTACGAAAGAGAAGAAGAACCTATACCAAGACAAATAAAAATAGTAATCAAAAGAACAAGTACAAACAAACTAAACAAAAGGCGCTGCTTTTTTTGCAAAGATGGTGAAATCATAAGTACTTCCCTCCTCCTTTACGAACAATAAATAGAAAGAAGGGTAATCCTATTACAGTTACAACAGCAGTTACAGGCGTTTCATAAGGAGCACTAATCGTCCGCCCAATCAAGTCGGCAAGGACAAGGAAAGCAGCTCCCACAACAGCTGAGACTGGCAAAATAAACCTGTAATCTGTTCCAACAATCGTTCGAACGATGTGAGGAACCATAAGGCCAATGAACACCATATTCCCTACTAGTGATACAGCTGCACCTGCTAGTAAAATAATGACGATAAAGAGAAGCCCTTTAATAAGCCCAATCTTTTGCCCTAATCCAACAGCTACCTCTTCACTAAGGCTTAAAATCGTAAGCTGTTTAGATAGAAGAAGAGAAAGAAGAATGCCAATTATCACAACGGGGGCCATGAATTTTATCTGTGTCCACGTTGTTCCAATCATTCCTCCTGAAGTCCACATTGAGACATCTTTTGATGTTTTAAAATATAGGCTTACTCCTTCTGCAACAGCATACAAGAAAGCAGAAACTGCAGCACCTGCTAAAACAATACGAAGAGGTGAAAAACGCCCTCCTTTAACAGAGCCAATTCCAAATACAATAATAGACCCGACAGCAGCTCCAATAAAGCAAGCAACCATTGTTCCCATATAGCTTGCGCCAGGAATAAAAGCAACGGCTATAGCAAGGGCCGCGTTCGCTCCTGCTGTTAATCCTAAAAGTCCAGGATCTGCGAGCGGATTTCTCGTTAATCCTTGCATAATCGCTCCTGCCACAGCAAGTGCACTTCCAACAAGAACAGCTGCTACTTCGCGCGGCAACCTAATTTCACGAAGCATTGTAATTTGCTCATTTTTTACATCTGAAGTAAAAGCAAGCCAAACGTCTTTAATGGTCGTTTCTGCTGCTCCAAATACACAGCCTGCTATAAATATGCCAATTAAAATGATCATACAGGCAATCATTTTATATGTAAAAGCAATACGTCCCCTTTTCTTATTCATGATATCCTCTCATATCTTTTTAATTTTATGTATGACAATAACTAGGAAAAGCTCTTTTAATTGATAACCTTTATCAATGTTATACTTGTTCTTTTTTCTTGTCAATATGATTTAGGATTGTAAAAAAAGCAAAAAAGGTGTACTATTTAATTGATAATGATAATCAATACTATCGGTTTTTTAAAAGGAGTGCACAACATATGGGGGAAAAAGAACTCTTTGACGTAACAATTATTGGCGGCGGACCAGCTGGACTCTACTCAGCTTTTTATAGCGGACTTCGCGAAATGAAAACAAAAATTATTGAATACCAGCCAGTATTAGGTGGAAAAGTGCATGTTTATCCTGAAAAAATGATCTGGGATATTGGTGGACTTACTCCTATTCCTGGAGCGAAATTAATTGAGCAACTTGTTGAACAAGGATTAACGTTTGATCCTACTGTTGTGCTGTCTGAAAAAATTATTTCTATTTCAAAGAATGAAGAAGGATTTTTTGTGCTAAAAGCAGCTTCAGGAAACGAGCATATTTCAAAAACAGTAATCGTTGCCGTTGGAGGCGGTATTTTAAATCCTCAGAAATTAGACATTCAAGGCGCAGAGCGTTTTGAAGTTTCAAATTTAAACTATACTGTAAAATCTCTGCAGCGTTTCAAAGATAAAACCGTTATTATTTCTGGAGGCGGAAATTCAGCTGTAGACTGGGCAAATGAGCTTGAGCCAATTGCTAAAAAAGTGTATGTTACATACCGAAAAGAGATATTAACAGGACATGAAGCACAAGTCAACCAACTACTAAACAGCTCTGCTCACTGCTTTTTCAATACATCTATTACAAAGCTTATCGCTTCAGATACACAAGATACAGTTGAACGCGTTGAGTTAACTGACCATAAAACAGGTGAAACGACTATTGTTTCAATTGACGAAGTCATCATTAATCATGGATATGAACGAGATCAGGCTCTGCTCAAAAATAGCGATCTTAATATTGATATTGCAAAAGACTACTTTATTTCAGGAAGTTCAAACAGCGAATCTTCTATTGAAGGACTTTATGCTGCTGGAGATATTCTCCACCATGAGGGAAAACTGCATTTAATTGCTGGAGCATTCCAAGATGCAGCAAACGCTGTTAATAAAGCAAAATTGTTTATTGAACCAACCGCTCATAAAAGCGCAATGGTATCTTCTCATAATGAAATATTTAAAAAACGAAACAAAGAACTTGTAAAACAACTTGTAAAATAGATTTTCCCTTTAAAAAAGGTGAAAAAGAGCTCTTCTTGCTTTTTCACCTTTTTTGTTATTCTTGTTTTTTTTCGTTTCGATAAATTTGACTTTCTTCAGTTGCACGGAAGTCGCCTTCTTGGTGATGATGAATTTCACATTGACTTACTGTTGCTTCTCCTTCATCGACAGCAAAAACACCAAATTTGTTCGCGTTGTGAAGAAAAGATTTTTTAAGAGATAAAAAGCCCTTTGTTGCAACACCTGTATTTGAACCTTGATGATTATAAATCTCACAATGAATCACTTCACACGTTCCTTCCCTTTCAACGAACAATCCATGCTGTGCACCATCATAGATAGCGCTATGCTCCATTGAAAGGTAGCTTCCTTCTCTTATAACAACGCCATCCCATTCATGAGCATATATTTTCGAGTGTGAAACAAGCACTTTCGCCGATTCGTTAACGAGAACTCCTTCTTGCTCGCCATCGTAAATATGACAATCTTCTATTGTAACTACAGATCTTTTTTCAACTTGAACATTTGCAGCTTCATTTTTATAAATATGACACTTTTTCAAATGTACATTTGCTGATCTTGTTGCCCATATGCCATTTTCCCGACTTTCATAGCTTTCAGAATGGGAAAGCGTAACATGGCTGTTCAACCTTGAATGAATATTTGAATAACCGTTTTTAAATAAGCGACAACGGTAGAAAAAAGCCGAGCTTTCTTCCTTAATCCAAAGACCATTTTGTTCACTATTATAAACAGAGCATTCACTTGCCGTTATGCTTCCTTTTTCTCTTATTTTAATATTTGCATAGTGATTATGATGAATATCACATCTCTCAAGCGTGCCTTCTCCGTTTTTTTCAAGGAGAAGTCCGTTTTGCTTACTATCATAAATTTGCGAATCACTCATACTTATATGGCCTTTCTCCGAAACAGAAATATTATGACCTTTATTACTATAAACAGAGGATTCTTTTAAAAATGCTTCACCTCGCTGTGTAATAAAAATTCCTTCGTATACGCTATGATGAATACGGCAGCGAGTGGCACGAAATGTACTATCTGAAAGAACAGCAATATTAGAATGAAGGTGTTCGTAAATATCACTGTGCTCAATCCAAACATGACCGTTGTTTTCTACAACAATTCCCCGCGTTTTTCCTTCAAAAATTTTGGATGAATAAATGTCCCCTCTAGCTTCATCTGTTACAACAAGATTTGTATTCTCATTCTGAAAAATTTTAGAGGAGCGAATAGATACAATGCTTTCTCCACTCGCATACACACCTGTTTGCTTGCTTCCCCAAATACGGCAGTTTTCAAAGGAAGGATGTGCCCCATTATCTGCAACAACATTTGAACCTCTATTGTGATAAATGGAACAATTCTCAAATCGGCTCTTTGCATTGCTTGTAAGATGCGCTCCAACTCCGTTACAGAAATAAAGCTGACAGTTTTTAAAAAGTGGGTTTGCTTCTATTCCAGCGACTTTTATACCATAAGCCGTTTCAGATATAAAATGACAATTTTCAAAAATGCTCTCTCCAGCTAAGACAACAACTCCAAAATCGCTTTGTTTCTTTTCTGTCCCGCGGTAAAAGGTTATGTTTTGGATTTTTGCTTCTTTCGCATAGACAGACGCAACAGGCGTTAAAATATTACAAACAATTACTTCAGAGGGATGTCCACGTCCAACAAGGGAGATTTCTTTGTCAATCTTAAGAGGGACATTTTCATAATATATACCAGGTTCAATGATAATTTTGGTTCCATTGTCTGCATTGGCAATTGCCTCACTAACAGACTTAAAAGAATCAGAAGATGTCTTGGACACCAAAAGAACGTTTTCGTTAATCATGAAAGCCACCTCATAACTCATCAATTTTTAATTACTTTCTACTTTTTCGATCTTATTTTACACTCTTACTTCTCTCTAACTACATTCACGTGCGCAAGGTGGTGATTTCCATGCCATGCATATAGAGCAAGAGCTTCGTATAATGTTAGCGTTTCTTCTGTTTCAGGATGTCTAAACGTTCGCCCATAAATCTTCTTCAGTCATCCTTTCTAGAAGGGTTACCCAGCGTCTAAGAAGGGCTTGTAGAAGAAGCAAAGATTCATGCACGTCTGCTTTATAATCTGAAAGTTCCGCCCACTTTCCTTCATCATACGGACGAATTGTCGGATTTTCTTCTGTTAACGCTAGCTTAAATCGAATAAAACTGTTCATGTGACTGTCAGCCACATGATGCACAACCTGGCGAACCGTCCAACCTCCATCACGATATGCTTTCTCAAGTGCTCTTTCCTCAAGCGATTCAACAGCTTTTGTTAGTCGCTCTGGCAAGTTTTTTATTTCATTTATGTAAGAATGTTTATCTTCTTGAGTGAACGTACTTGGCTTAACAAATGTTCCAATTGGATAACGTCTTTTCATTTCTTTTCCCTCCTAATGCTTATACGTAAACGTCTTCATTGACAAAATTTATTTTTATGTTCTCGCTGCTTTACATCTTCTTACTTATCATCTCTTTTTCAATAAGCTCTGCTAGTATTCTAAGTCCTTTCTCCATTTCCTCTAGTGAAGCATAAGAATACGAAAGACGCAGCGATGTACGATCTAGTCTGTCGTATATATGTCCAGGTGCAATTAAAATGCCTTTTTCGACTCCTTTTTTAAACAACTTATCAAAGTTCAAACGAAAGTGAAAAACAATCCATATATAAAATCCGCCTTTTGGTATACTCCATGTAGCAAGATGTGAAAAATAGCATTCTAGAAGAAATTGCATAAAATCTCTTCTCTTTTTTAACATCTTTCTTACATATGCGCTATGTTCTTCATATTGTTCGCTTAACATCCACCTTTTAGCAACATATTGTGAAACTGTACTTGATCCATAGTCTGTTTGCATCTTTGTATCTGCTAAACGTTCAATAACTCCCTCTTGTCCAACAACCCATCCTATCCTTAGCCCTGGACTTACTAGCTTGGACATCGTTCCTAAATAAAGAACTTGTCCACTTTTATCATAGCTCTTAAGCGGAAGAGGTGGCTTTTTATCAATCCATAAATCTTCGTATGCTGAATCTTCAATGATAGGAAGCCCCATGCGAATGCTGTTCTTAACAAGGGCTTTTCTTTCATCTTCCCCCATTAAAGCTCCTGTTGGATTATGAAACGTTGGGTTCACATAAAACAGTGAAAGATCAAAACGATTTTTTAACTTTTCAACTTTTTCAATTGATAAAGGCTTGTTAATGCTTCTTTCTATTCCAATTAATTTGATCCCAGCAGACTGAAGCGCATTTACTGAATATAAATAAGAAGGACGTTCTACTAAAATACGGGCTGATCTTTCTAGTAAGCTAAGGGACAGAAGTTGAATAGCTTGAAGGGCTCCTGAGACAATTAAAATAGAAGACGGTGTTGTATAAATTTCTTTTTCTCGCAATCGTTTGCTAATCGCTTCTCTTAACTGTAAATCCCCTTTAGGCTCAGAATAGCCGAGATGAAAGTCTGTTTCATCTGCGGAACTCATCAACTGTTGAAAAAGCTTTTTCGGAAGTAAATCCGCGCTTAATTCTCCTGTTCCTAACCGAATCAGATCTTTTTCAAATTCATATTGATTAATCTTCTGAATAAAAGGCTGATTTGGATAGTGACTCCCTTTTTCGATATATGCATTCCAATTTGGCAACGGTGATTGCTTCTCCCATTTTCCGTATGTGACCTTTGTTCCTCCCCCATGCTCTCCTTCAACATATCCTTCCGCTATTAGATCCTGAAGAGCTGAGACAATCGTACTTCTATTTACATTAAAATGAGATGCAAGATCGCGCTGTGAAGGGATTTTTGTATCATATCCCCATTCTCCCCTTTCAATTTTCGTTTTCATATAGTCTGTAATTTGCTTATATAGCGGTTTCTCTTCATAGCGATTTGGCTTCCAATCCAAAAATTCACCACCTTCTTTCTTTATTTTAGCATTTGGTTGGGTTAATGCTCTCTTAAATGGATGGGGACAAGATCCTTTTCTTTTACTATTCTAAAGAAAGAATATAAAGAAAAGGTGAGAAAATGATGATTGAAGCATTTATTCATGGAGTTCTTTTAGCTTTAGGGCTTATTTTGCCACTTGGAGTTCAAAATGTATTTATTTTTAATCAAGGAGGAAGTCAACCTGCTTTAAAAAAAGCCTTTCCTTCTGTTATTACTGCTTCAGTATGTGATACAGTTCTTATTTTAACTTCTGTTTTGGGCCTTTCTATCCTGTTGTTGCAAGTCCCTTTTTTAAAAACTGTGCTTTATGGCTGTGGAATTATATTTTTAGCTTATATGGGATGGACAATTTGGCAAACAAAGCAGCAAGAAAACGAAAAAATAGAAGCTTTATCTTCAAAAAAACAGATAAGCTTTGCCCTTTCCGTTTCTCTTCTTAACCCTCATGCCCTTTTAGATACAGTCGGCGTTATTGGTTCTAACTCGCTTCTTTATAGCGGAGAAACTAAAATCTGGTTTACTCTTGCTGCGATTTTAGTCTCATGGGTATGGTTTTTCTTTCTGGCTTTTGCAGGTCGTTTTGTACAAACCATTGATTCCTCTGGAAAAACCGTATACCTCTTAAATAAAAGTGCTGCACTTATCATTTGGGGGATTGTCATTTATATGATTATACATTCTTTCTAAGCATAGGACGTTTAGTTTTTTCTTATTGTGGTATTTTTTATGTAACACTGAAAATGAAGGAGAGATATCATGGCTACAACTGAACTAACAAATGAACAAGAACAACAGCTTAATGAAGGCATTTCACATCTTTCATTTACAGATGAACAACAAAGCATCATCAATGCGAAAAAACAAACACCACTTGAGCACAGAGAAAGTCATGGAACAATACAGCCAGCAACAAAGCTCGCTGTTGATAAAAAAGAACTGTTAGAAGCGGTTGGCAATACTGTAAAACAGTTGCCAGATGCGTTAAGTTCTGCTTTTGATCGAGATTCTTTTGTCAATACAGTCGAAGAACACTTTGAGGAATATGAAACAGTTGGAGATGTTCTTTCAGCAGCCGTTAAAAAACAGCATGTTTCAGAGGATGAAGAAAAACAAGCTTTAGCTTTAGACTATATTGCTTTTTCATTACCGCTTTAGAATATAAGCGCAGGAGGTTCCTGCGCTTATTCATATTCTAGAAATTCAAGGCGGTTACCAAAGGGGTCGCGAACGAAAAAACGCGTTCTTCCTTCAATCGGACGATCTTCCTGTATTTCAATTTCTAACGCCTTGAGATGATTTCTTAACTCTTCTATATTTTGAATAACGAACGCAGGATGAGCTTTAACGGGAGGCGTAAACGGATCTTCAATGCCAATATGAATTTCCTGTGTTCCTATCACAAACCAGCATCCTCCACTACTTTTAACACTTGGCGGCTTTGAAATTTCCTTCAAACCTAAAACCCCATTGTAAAAGCGCCTTGCTTTTTCTTCACACCCTTTTGGCCCTGTGAGTTGAACGTGGTCAATACGAGAAAATGAAAATAGCATATGTACCCTTCTTTCTTTTTCAGTTCTCTTTATTTTAATAAAAAAGAAGAGGAACGCCTAGAGAAAAATGCACGATTAATCATCATCTTTTTTCTTTTTCTTCTCGTCACTATCATCACTGTCACCTTGGTAATCGTCCATATTTACTTCTTTGTTCTCTTTCTCATCTTCTCCCTCTTTTTTCTTTTCTTTTTCCTCTTTCTTCTCGTCTTCTTTTTCCTGTTTTGACTCTTCCCCATTTCCGTCTTTTTGTTCATTTTCTTCTTTCCGGTTTGATGTAGAAGGATCCCCTTTACTAGGAGCACATGCTTGTAAAGTTAAAGTTGAGAAAACAAACACAAGTAAGAAAAACCATTTTTTCATTTTCCATCTCTCCAAATCAATGTATTTATGAAATAGCTTTCCCTACTGAAGCAGAAATACTAATTCTTCTTAATTTAAACATTACAAAAGCCCTAGCATACTAGGGCTTCTATTATTTACAGAGAGACTTTAAATGCTGCTCAATAATACCTTCAAGCTTCTCCGTTGAAAATTCTGTTTTCTGTAAGATCGCATGAAGAGCAAGTCCATCTAGAAGAGCAAAAAGTCGCTCAACTTCATATTCTTCATCAAGGTTGTCCCTTAACAGTTTTAGTTTTTTTAAAGCATCAATAACACTTGCTGCTCCAAACTTGATTCCTTTATATACTTCGTCACTCGCTTCTTTCAACGAATCGTCTGACAAAGATTTAATAATAAAGGCCATCCATACCTCCATTTCGACTTCTTTTTCTTTTGTAGTTGGTAGAAACTGCAGGAGAAATTCTTTCATTACTTTAAAAGGTTCTCCTTCAAAAGACATAGAGTGAATTCGTTCATTCACCCGCTCTGATACTAAGTTCATTGCAAATGTCAGCAAGCTAGCTTGAGAAGGAAAATAATGACGAATAGAGCCAACAGAAAATCCCGACTGTTTCGCAATATTGCGAATTGAGGCTTGATCCATACCTTTCGTTCGGATTACTTCCCATGCAGCTGCTGCGATTTTTTCACGTTGTTTTTGATGATCGACGATTTTTGGCATAACTTTATTATAACATATTTACTTTTTTAATACACTTGTGCTATATTGTTTTTAACACAACTGTATTAAAAAAGGGAGACAGGTATATGATTGGATTTTTCATTGTCTTATGTGAGATTAGCTTTTGGATATTTATCTTAGGAGGTCTTTTCCTAAGATATAAATGGAGAAAAAAAAAGCTAAGTATTATCGTTCTTTCCTGTACACCGCTTATTGACCTTTTATTACTTATTTTCACTTATATTGATTTAAAAAATGGTGCTACCGCTACTTCTCTACATGGATTAGCAGCCGTTTACATTGGCGTAAGTCTTATTTATGGTCATAGTATGATTCAGTGGGCTGATAAACAGTTTTCTTATCGATTTATGAAAAAACAAAAACCTGAAAAAAGACGCCTTTATGGAAAAGAGCATGCTTCATTTGAGAGACTTGGTTTTTACAAGCATGCTGTTTCATTTCTCGTTAGCTCTATTTTTATCCTTTCCCTCATCTTTTTTATAGGAAATAACAGTCAAACAGCTGGGCTTGCTTCTCTCCTAAAATATTGGGGAATCATCCTGCTCATTGATTTCTTCATTAGCTTTAGCTACACCATTTGGCCACGTCAAAAACCTCGTTCGAAGAGGGCATCTCAATGAAGCGATTAGAATCACTTGATATACTGCGCGGATTAGCCATTATTGGAACGCTAGGCACAAATATTTGGCTCTTTTCCTCGTTTGGAGATACGAGCGTGCTTTTTGGAAATGATGAAGAGTTTTGGAAGACAGCAAACGGGATTCTTCAAGCATTGGTACTCTTCCTTGTAAACGGAAAGTTTCTTGGAATGCTTACACTCCTTTTCGGTGCTGGTTTGGAACTAAAACGAAAAAGAGCACTGAAACGAGGTGAACGCTGGCCTGGACTTTATCTCTGGTCTTGTTTTCTACTTTTAATAGAAGGCTACGTCCATTATCTTCTTGTGATGGAATATGACATTTTAATGAGCTATGCCGTAACAGCAATCATTGTCTCATTCGTTGCTACAAAAAGTGATCGCGCAGCCAAAACAGTAATGATTAGCGCAGGAGGCCTTCACTTTTTAATGGTAGTCTCTGTCTTCCTCCTCACATTACTTTCTCCAGCGCTTTCTGATGAAGTTAATCTAAATTTATACAGAGATGGTAGCTGGATCGATCAAATTATGTATCGTTTTGATTCTTTTTGGATTTATCGATCTGAGTCTATTTTCATTATTCCTCTTAACGTTTTTCTTTTTCTGCTTGGCAGAAAGCTTTTACATCTTGGAGTTTTCGCTTTTGACGACAGTGGAAGAAGATGGAGAAAGAAGCTATTAAAGATTGGAATAGGAGCACTTCCGCTTAACTTTCTTCTTATAGTGCAAGGCGAGCTTTTTATGTTTCCTGTGCGTTATTTATTTGCTCCTCTTCTTTCGTTAGGCTATATTAGCCTTGTAATCATGTTATATGAAAGAAAGAAAAACCGTTTTTTCTTCACAAGACTTTCCGAGATTGGGCGAACTGCTTTAAGCTGCTACATTTTACAAAATATACTTTCCTCTTATATATTTTATGGCTGGGGACTCGGTTTAGGCGGTAGAGACAACGCTTTTCTTACCGTTTCAGTTCTCCTTATCATTTCATGCCTCCTCGCTCTTTTCTCTAATGTCTGGCTTAGCTTCTTTCCTAGAGGACCTTTTGAATCTTTGTGGAGATGGCTTTCATACTTGCCTACTAAAAAAACGAACTAGAAATCTAGTTCGTTTTTTTATGAGCTGTTAATAAGAGCGCTTCTCCTTTAAATGAATGGAGCTTCTCCTTTTTTATAGCAATAGAGAAATAGCGTTTAATATCATGGGAAGCATTCTTCATTTCGTCTTCTAATTTATCCACCTTTTCAGGTGCTAACTTCATCATGTTGCACCAGATATAAAACTGAAACTCTTTAGGGAAAAGGGTGGCGCTTTCTATTTTTAGCTCATTTTTCTCAATAAGAGAAAACCACTCGCTCTTTTTATAAGCTCGAACATGACTCGGATCACGAAATTTTTCGATTTTATTATAAAACTTATCGTACTCTTCTTGCTCAGGTGCCACATTATCAATAAGGACAAATGCCCCTCCTGGAGTGAGTACTCGCTGTACTTCAGAAATAAAAGCTTCAACATTAGAAAAATGGTGTGGGGCAATACGACAAGTAACAGCAGTGAACGTGCTATCTTCAAAAGGAAGGTTCTCAGCATCTCCACAAACATATGAAACATTTCTATGTCCGTTTTTATTTAAAAATGATTCTGCTTTTTGAAGCATTTCTTCTGTAAGATCAAGAGCTACTACTTTTTTAAAAAGAGGGGCAAGTTTATTCACGACATGTCCTCCTCCTGTTGCAATATCAAGAAGATAAGAACAGTCTTGTCTTTTTATAATTTGTTCCATTTCGTTTAAATCTTGACCTTTTGCATGTGTTGGACTTTTAATGTATTGTTCAGCATTTTCTCCAAACTGTTTTCGCACAACATCTTTATTGTCCATAAACTCCTCTCCATTCTTTCACAAAGTTATACGCTAAAGCTTCTATAAAGTACAGGGTTCCTTGGTCACTCGAGTTTCATAATCTCTTTTAATCTTATGCGCCCTCTCCACCATACATTTCTTCGTTCTTTTGAAAAGTGACCTAAGGATAAGGACAGGCGCCGTTTCCACTCTTTTTTTACTTCATATTATAAAACATGGCTACTTTAAAAGATATCCAAAAACCTTATGACGCTGCATTTAGTTTAGGGCATAATTGTTTTCCTGCAATCTACTTACGTAATCATAATCTACGCCCTTTTGCAGGGGTGTTAGACTGGATGATTAGCTTTTCATTAAGCGAGGTGAACAAGCTTTTAGAAAATCGTTTTGCTAACTTTCTCAAGAAAGAAAATCTCACATTTGAATCTTATTTTGCAAACGGTCTGACTCTTAAAATTCGTGATAACCTTTACAGTATTGATTCAGCACACGATTTTTTAGCGAAAAACAATACGCCAACATCTTGGCCAGAATATGATGAAGTATATGCCAAATATAAGCGACGTGCTGAACGTTTTCTAGATACGCTTGAGAAAAGTGACGATCTTCTCTTTGTAAGACTTGGAGGCACGTATGAAGATGCAAGACGACTTGAAAGCGTTCTTGCGAGTTTAGTGAAGGGAAACTTCAAAGTGCTGTTAGTCATAAATGGAGAGGTAGAAGATTTTACAGAACTACAGTGGAATTTGGCTCATACTTGCGTTCTTCAGTATCCTATTTTTGATATGGATAAGCTTCGGGATGAAGCAAAATGGGCGAAACTTTTTGATGGAATGTCATTAAAGTAATTTTTTTTAAAAGGGTTTAAATATTATTATAGCGGGTATAAAAATAATGAACATTGATATATCTGATATTTCCCCCTAAAAAATATTAGATATTGCGCCCTCTCCAAGTTTTCTTGGAGATTTTTTTTTCAAAAAAAAGAAGCCTTTCAATTTGAAAGGCTTCTTATCTTCTATTTCAGGGGATGGGAGTCACAAACAAAGGGGTTTATATTGTGACTATTACCTTTTCTATTATAAAAGCTAATTAGAGACTCTTTCCACTTTTTATAATTTCGTTTTTCTTACAAAAGTTTATCACCATCTTTGGTTGGACTTCTCTTCTGCTTTTGTCCGTCTTTAAAAAATTTTTTTCAAAGACGGACCAAAAATGACGAATAAGTGCGAATTCTGTATTAGAAAAATACGGTGGTTTTTCCATCATGAATAGGAGGAATTGTTATGATTCATCTTCTTTGGGCAGCTATTGCTATTATAGTTGCGACAGTTGCTTTTCAACTGTTTTTTATTTTTCCGAAATCGTCGTCCTCCATTCAAAAATGGGTGATGCGTTTGATTGGTGTAGGCATGATTTCTGGACTTTTGGTTGTTTGTCATTTGATTATATAAAAAAAACGAATCCCTATGCGGAATTCGTTTTTTATGTATAAGAGACAATAAGTTCAGTATGCAAAATTGTGTTTACCAATTGTTCGGATAACTTTTCTAGAGAAAATCCACGTATTTGTTGAATCGACAGGATTGTAATAATAAGTCGCTCCATAAGAAGGATCCCATCCCTTGTAAGCAGCCTTCACTGCCTTATAAGCAGTTGCATTTGGTGAAAGATAATATTGCCCATCACTCACAGCTGTAAACGCATTTTGTTGGGTAATCACAGATGCGACACTGCTTGGAAACTCTGGAGAATGAACTCTGTTTATCACAACAGCCGCAACAGCAACTTGTCCTTCAAAAGATTCTCCTCGTGCCTCACCATATACAACATGTGCAATTTTTTCTACGTCTTCTAACTTCTGCAATGTCAATGGACCTGCAACTCCATCTATCCCAAGTCCAAAGTCTCGTTGGAAATTACTTACAGAATTTCTCGTAATCTCTCCATTGTATCCCGTTGGTGTTGTATTAAAGTAGCCAAGTAAACTGAGTTTACGTTGAAGCTGCATAATATCAGCATTTGTATCTGTACTTGCAGCGCTTACTGTATTATCCGCTCCTAGAGGACTTGCGAACAAACTTAGCCCCATAGAAAGAGGAATAATCTTCTTTAGATGTCTCATCACCTTTCCTCCTTATAACTTAATTTTGAAATTGGAAGTCTTCTTGTCTATTAAAACACAGTTTTATGGAAAGCAACACTTTAAAATGTAAAGAAATCTAAAAAAGGTAAATTCTACTCAAAAAAAAGAAGCTACCTTATATAAAGTAAGTCATTCACTCAGTTTGACCCATAAAAAAAGAAAGGGTTCCCCCTTTCTTTTTATTTAGCTGCTAAAACGTCGGCAAATTCTTTTACATATGGAGGTAGATCAGGAGGTCTGCGGCTTGATACAATATGACCATCTGTTACAACAGGTTGATCATGCCAAACAGCTCCGGCATTTTCCATATCATCTTTAATACCTGGCGTACTTGTTACATTTACACCTTGTAAAATTTTAGCTGAAATAAGGACCCATCCAGCATGACAAATTTGACCGATTGGCTTTTTCGCTTCATTCATTTCTTTAATAATGGTAATAACTTCGTCATAGCGACGGAGCTTATCAGGAGCCCATCCTCCCGGAACTAACACAGCATCGTAGTCAGACGAGGCAACCTCTTTGAAACTGTAGTCAGACTGAATAGGAACGCCATATTTTCCTATGTACGTTTTATTGCTTTCCTCTCCTACAACATGAACGATTGCTCCTTCTTCACGTAGACGAAGAATTGGATACCAAAGTTCTAAATCTTCAAATTCATCACTAACAAGGGCAATTACTTTCTTATTTTGTAATCTCACATTTCCCACCTCCAGGCTTTAGTATAACATTGTCTTTTGCAATAGAAAAAGAAGAACGCACAAAAAGAGCTGGCTTTAACGCATCCAGCTCTCCGTCTCCTAAAGCTTTTCCAATACTTTTTCAGTTGTATGATAAAGAAGCTCTGTTCCCAATGCAATATCTTCATATGAAGAATACTCTTTTGGATTATGACTTATGCCATCTTTAGAACGAACAAAAATCATTCCGTAATCACAAACATAAGACATAACTAATGCATCATGAAAAGGCCCGCTCATAAGTTCTGGTGGAGAAATATTCATAAGCGCAGCCCCCTCTTTCATACAATCTTTAATCCATTTGGCACAGTAGCGAGGCTCTGAGTTTGTATCTTCTTTAATTGTATAAGTTAAGCCTTGTTCTGCACAAATGTCTCCAATTGCTTTACGAAGATCTCGCTCATAAGCATTTCGTCTTTCCATATCCATATCTCGTAAATCAATGGTAAACCGTACTTTTTCAGCAATAATGTTGCGGGAGTTTGGAAACACTTCAATATTTCCTACTGTACCTACTGTAGGGTTTTCGATGTTTTGAGAAGCTATGTTGTTAAGAGTTGTAATAATGGCAGCTGCTCCAACTAGCGCATCTTGTCTCATTGACATTGGCACGCTTCCTGCGTGTCCTGCAAACCCTGCCAATTCAACAGTCAGCCATAACGGCCCAGATATGCCGGTTACAATTCCTACTCCTTGTCCTTTTTCTTCAAGAACAGGGCCTTGTTCAATATGAAGTTCTAAATATGCCCCTATTTCTTCATCCTTGTACTCCCATTTTGAAAATTGATTAGGGTCACATCCAAACTCAATGAGTGCTTCTTTTCTTGTTGTTCCATGTTGATCTTTCCGCTGGAGTTCGTCTTCTTCTAATCTTCCGTGCATCCCCCGCACACCAAACAAGCCTTTATTGAACCGTGATCCTTCTTCATCACAAAAGGCAACAACTTCAATTGAAACAGGGGGAACAACACCTTTTTCATGTAACGTTTGGGCAACCTCTAATCCACCAATAACGCCAATAACTCCATCAAATCTTCCACCATATGGCTGGGAATCAATGTGTGAGCCAATTCTAAGAACAGGGGCGCTTTTATCCCGACCTTCTAAGCGGCCAACAAGATTTCCAAAATTGTCAATATGAGTCTTCAAGCCCCCTTCGTTCATCCATGATTGAACAAGTTCAACAGCTTGCCTGTCTTCCTTTGATAGAGCTAAGCGACAAACCCCAGTTTCCTCAATTTTCCCTATAGCTGATAGTTCTTTTATTCTGCTTTCTACCCTTTTATGATTAATAATAGAAGATGTAAGAATAACAACCCCTCCTAGATGATAAGATTATTAAAAAATATAGCATAGCTTCTCTTCATCCACATTAGACATAATGTTAAATAGAAGAAACTAAGTGAATACACTGTCTCCTCATTGCTCTTCATGTGAAAGAGACTATTTTTAATATGTATGCAACATCCTTCCGTCTCTGAAGCAACTCTTTCTTTATAAAAAAGAGCCTATGCAAATGCATAGACTCTTCCTATGATTCATGGCGCCATTTCGCTGCCCATAATGTAAGAGATACAATAAGAACAAGACTAACTCCGCTTGCTAAAAAAGCAATAGGGATAGAGCCTTCTTTTATAAAATTGATAGCGCTTGCAAATAAAAGTCCAACAAACACACTAAGTAGTACAAGCTGCTGCACTTTCATTGCTAACTCCCTCCCCTTTATACAGCTTATTTTCTTTAGCTTACGATATTTTTAGGTTATTGTAAACATAAAGAAATATACACGATCTTGTTTTCTAACATATTGATCTATCAACTTTTTTTAATTAAAATATTTTATTTATTAATGAAATGTGCTAGAATAACAAATGGGGACAAACAAAGGGATTTACATAAACAATATTTTTCTTGGCATAAAAAGCATGTATAAGCTTAACATTACGTTAAATTTATACATGCTTTTTACAGTTATCTTCGCATTATAGATTTAATAAACTAAACTTTTTTTATTTATTTTATTCCAGCAAAATGATATACTAGAAAAGAAGCTAATGTGTGTTTTACATTAACAATCGCCCATTATAGACGAATGGGCTCCTTTGTCCAGTAAAAAGCTCTCCTCTTCAAGAGGAGAGCTTTTTCTATTTTAATAAAGTAAATATTGTTTTCTGATCTTTTTAAAAGCTTTTGTATCCTTCTGCCACTTTGCTATAATATCCTCTACATTTGTTCCCTTTTCCAACTCTTCTCTTACCCAGCTGTTTCCGATTAATAAATCAAAGTTTCCACTCTTATTAAACGAGAACTCTTCTCCGTACAAATCATGAATCGTTTTAACAATGTGCAAACCTGTTTCAACCGATTGATATTTCTCTCTATCTGTTACATAAACTTGAACACCATGACTAAGCTGTCCGCTGTGCTTTGAAAAAGAAGGCGTAAATGAAGCAGCTCTGAATTTCACTCCATCTAAATGTAAATTATTTAACTTCTCACTGAGCTCTGTTCCATTAATAAACGGCGCTCCTAACAGTTCAAATGGCTTTGTTGTTCCTCTTCCTTCTGACACGTTCGTTCCTTCAATAAGACCTGTTCCTGGATAAACAAACGCCGTTTCTAGAGTTGGCATATTAGGGGAAGGCATCACAAACGGAAGGTTTGTTTCATCATAGTCGAAAGATCGCTTCCATTTTTTCATTTTAACAACTGTTAAATCTGCACCAATCCCAAATTCTTTGTTAAAAAGTTGAGCAAGCTCTCCAACTGTCATTCCATGTCGAAGTGGAATAGGATATTTCCCAACAAATGAAGAATACTTTTCTTCAAGAACAGGTCCTTCCACAACTTCTCCACCTAGTGGGTTTGGTCTATCTAGAACAACAAACGGAATTCCTTGTTCTTTTGCAGCTTCCATTGCATAAGCCATTGTATAAATGTAAGTGTAGAAACGTGCACCAACATCTTGAATATCAAAAACGAGAATATCTACGTTTTTCAACATTTCAGGTGTTGGCTTTCTCGTGTCTCCATAAAGACTATAAACAGGTAACCCTGTTTTTTCATCAATATAATAGTCAACTTTATCTCCAGCTTGAGCATCTCCTCTTACACCATGCTCAGGTCCATAAAGAGCAGTTAGCTCAATATCCGGGTCTTCAGCAAATAAATCAACGCTGCTTCTTAATTCTGAATCCACTCCTGTTGGGTTTGTAATAAGGCCGACTCGCTTTCCTTTTAAAAGGTTTTTATGCTCACGAAAAAGGGTTTCAACACCAAGCTCAACTTTCTTTTGGCCCGGCTTTGCTTCGACTGTATTCCATGACGAAAAAACAAGTAGAAAAAGGGCTAACAACGTCAGTTTCTTTCTCATCTTTTCTCCTCCCCTTATTTAAGCTTGATTCCATGGCCATACGGATAAAGTGTTTCTCCTTTAGCTGTTACAGAAGGGATGGCAACAGGCAATTTTCCTTTTGGTTTTGCTTCACCAAAGATAACGTGAATTCCTGCTGAAATGTTAGGCTGTTGAAATCTTCCGTTACTATAGCCTTTAAAACCATATAGAGCTAAAACAGCATGAGCTTCTTCAAAATTAGCAACATCATATGGGTTTCTCAGACTCATGAGCACGAAAGACTTCTCACTCTTTTGGGTATACATCATAGCTGCACGAGGAAAAGAAACTGCCCATGCTGAAGGTTCATTAATTTCGTCCTCAATAACTCCGTCGTTTACAGCGGGGTCGTTTTGTATAACATATGAACCTGTCAAAACATAGTCTGCTTCATCTATTTTTCTTTTCATCTCTTCGTTAAACACCTTTTTCTCAAATGGGACAACGTCAACTTCAACATTTTTTATTTTCTTTTCACTAATCATATTTTGAACTGTTTTCTTTACCGCTTCCCCTTGATAATCATATGGAGTAAATACAACAATTTTTTCCCCTTTTTTCGGGTTTAATGGCAACGTTTTTTTCTCATTTTTCACAACGGTTACCGCTTCTTGGGCCATCTTCATTTCTTGCTTCTTATGTTTTTTATTTCCTACCACCTTCAGTGCATTTTTAACTTTCTGGTCCTCTGAGACACTTTTCTCCTCATACAATCCTCTTTTTATTTTTAAATCAAGGATTCTTTCAACTGAATCATCAATTTCTTCTTCTTTAATTTCACCTGTCCGAACAGCTTCAACAACTGCATTGTAAACGTTCGCTAAATTTTCTTCTTCTTTAAGCGATGTAACAGAAGCAGGCATAAGCGCAATATCAACCCCTGCATTGATCGCCATAATAACTGCTTCCTCTTGCCCGAAATTATCAGCAATTGCTTTCATATTAAGCGCATCTGTCACAATAATGCCGTCATAATTCATTTCTCCTCGAAGCAAATCATTTAATACTTTTTTCGATAGTGTTGCAGGAACAATAATGTCTTCTCCGTCTTTTTTGCTCTTATAGACGGTATCATCGAAAGCTGGGAACTGCACGTGAGCAGTCATAATCATATCTGTACCATTTTCAATTGCTTTTTTAAAAGGGGCTAGCTCCACCTGACGCAAGCGTTCTTTAGAATGATTAACAACAGGCAAACCATAATGACTATCAACTGCCGTATCTCCATGACCAGGAAAATGTTTGACAGTTGTCGCTACTTTTTCTCCTTGCAGTCCTTTCATTGTTTGAACACCGAGGTTTGAAACAAGTTCTTCGTTAGAGCTAAAAGAGCGGACACCGATAACAGGATTGTTTGGATTGTTATTCACATCAAGGACAGGACTAAAGTTCACGTTAATCCCAAGCGCATGAAGTTCACGTCCAATGATTTCTCCTGTTTGATGGGCATTTTTCTCGCTTCTTGTTGCTCCTAATGCCATATTTCCTGGAAGATTTGTTCCTGATTGAAGCCTTGTCACAATTCCTCCTTCTTGATCAATCGCTACAAAAAGGGGCACATCGTTGCTGCTCTTTTTTAATCCGTTCACAAGCCTTGTTGTTTGCTCTGTATCTACAACGTTTTCTGCAAATAAAATAACCCCACCAAGATGATACTTCTCAATAAGACTTCCTACTTCTTCGTTCATCTCAGTAAAGCCTGTTGCTTTCTCTGCTCCTTGTTCTTTCCAATTTCTAAAGTCTAGCATAATCATTTGCCCTACTTTTTCTTCAACTGTCATATCTTGCACAATTTCTTTCGCCGTTCTCTCTTTCGCTTTTTCTTCTTTTTTAGCTTCTCCACTACATCCAAACGTTGTGAGCGCTAACATTCCTACGATGAAGACACTAATTACCTTTCTTTTTTTCAAGGCTGTTCCTCCTCTTTTTCGGTTTTCGTTCTCACATCATTACTGAGTAGTTTGGCAAGTTCTGCTATTTTTATAAAGAAAAAAATCTGTTAAATAAAATTTACCATATATAAGGTATAGATGTATATATCGCCTTATTCCTACGCCGATAAACTTCATAACACTTCTTTCTATCTTTTCTTTTTTAAGATCCAAATGCTGTGATACAAAAATTATATAAATTAAATTGTTCACAAAATGTTCACTTATGAAGAGTATCCCTCTCTCGCTATAATAGCAAAGGATTGAAAAGAAAGGATGATCAACATTGCCAACAACAAAAAAAGAAAACTTTTATTTCGGAATGATGATGTGTATTGGAATGGTTATCGGTATGACTTTTTATAACCTCGTTATAAATGACTTAATTGGTACTATCTCATTACAAGGAATGCTGCTTCAACTTATTTTAGGGTTCATAATTGCTTTTATTTTAGAACTATTTATTATCGGACCTATCGCACATAAAGTGGCTTTCTCATTACCATATGACAAATCGAACAAGCTTTTTGTCATTTTATCTCTTGCCTTTTGTATGGTCATTGGCATGGTACTCTCAATGTCTATTTATGGAGTAACAATGGCGTATTTTGCCAATTCATTAGGAGAAGGTTCATTGCTTAAACACTATTTTTTAACAGTAGGTAAAAATTTTATTTTTGCTCTTCCGCTTCAACTTCTCATTATCGGACCTTTAGTTCGCTTTTCATTTGCTAAATTTGTGAAAGGACAGAAATCAATTCAAACGGATGGGGTAAGCTAGCATAAGTGTTAGGAATTTTATTAAAAACTAGTAGCCCCTTGAGGAACAAGGGGCTCTGTTATTAATCGTGTTTATCAATGCACTCTAAACTATGTTTCTGCAAAATCAAAAAAAATGATAGAGAAAAAAGTTTTGAATCTGCAAATCCAACTTTATGAACCGTTACTTCCTCTGTTTGCTCATCGTCTTTTCCTATCTTTTCAAATCATTCTTCTTACATAATTGGTGGTACATATATATTAAGAAAAGTTAAGACAGTCAAGTTTCCTACATCTACAATAAAATGCGAAAGGATCACCCATCTTAAACTCTTAGTTTTAAAATACGTTAGGGACCAAACGATCCCCATAACCGTTAAGTAAATATAAAGGTGATAAGATGTACTTGCAATTGAAAATACTCCCCACATAAGCGGATGGCTTAGTACAAAAAAGATTGTAGTATACAAAACGCTCATCCACTTTGGAAACCAGTCAACCGCAGCATCTAATAATACACCTCTCCAATATAGCTCTTCAAACCAAGGATTGATTAAAGCAAACAAGATCCAAAGAACGATCAGTAAAATTGAGTCAAATAATTTGTAATTCATGATTAATATAGAGAGAGGAAACATGCCAAGAAGTAAAGACAAGAAAATAGGGAATATGGAGATTTTGGGTTTCTTTAACCAGTCTTTAATATGTTTGTTTTCTTTAAAATATACAATACAAAATCCAAGAGAACTCCAATACACAATTGCTAAAGGCGTCCATGCCCATCCGTCTATAAGTTTTGAGAAGCCAGTAGCTGTGATAAATCCAAGTAAGATAACATTGATCGGGGATAGTAAAATAAGTATTCTTTTTTTCTTACTAATCTCTAATATCATGGCGAGAGCTCCTTTACATTAGGGAGTTTTCTTAAATATATTCATGATAAGATTAGCCTCTGGCATTGGACACCCTTCCCATTGAATCCTATTTATGGCTAACCCTTGGATAAAGGCATAATACGTAACAGCTAACTGTACTGGATCTCCCTGCTTAATTTCGCCTACTTTTTGTCCTTCCACAATTAGCGGGATAGTAGCCATAACAGGCGAAACAGCATGCTCTCCTGTTAACATTTCTTTTACTTCTTCTGATACAATATCTGAAGTGCTAGCTTGAATCATAATGAGAAAAAGAAGAATTTCATCACCGTTGTCAATACTTTTAATAATTTGTTCTGTCATCCAACGTAACTTTTCTAAATGAGTTCCCACTCGTTCATGAGCATAATGAATGACGTTAAGGGAACTATCTAACGCTTTTTGTACTAACGTCATGAAGATCTCTTCTTTTGACTTAAAGTAATGGTAAACAAGTCCATGACTAAGTCCGGCTTCTTTTGCAATATCGCTAATTTTTGCTGCTACCATACCTCTTCGCGCAAATACTCGCAAAGCTGCTTGTAATATTTGTGCTCTTCTTTCATCCCGGATTTGTTTATTTTGTTGATCTTGTCTAGGCATTAGTAACTCTCCTTTTTTGATTGACTAATCAGTCAATAGTGTAACTATTTGTATATTATTCTATAAATTTACTTATTGTCAACATTTTTTGTTTTTATTAACGAGTTTATATCGTTTATTCCTAGGCACTTTCCTTTCATCTCCACTTAGTCCATTTATTACGATGTGATGAAGAAAAAACGCAAGTTCCTTGAAAAACAAGAGATCTGCGCTTTTTTTTAATAAACTTTATGTAAAAAACAAATTATAGATTATTAGTTTTGTTATCTTTCAGGTTAAAAAATACAAAGTACAAACTGATAAAAAAGTAATATAAACAATACCCTATTACTCGTGCTTATTATAAACCTCCTTGCGCAGTTGCTGTTAAAATCGTAGTAACTAAAACACACTAGGTAAACCTACTCATTTTTAAGAATCAAATTAAGTTCAAGAAGCTAAAACCATAAATCGATCCAACAGCAAATAAAATTGTCCATACTGCTAAACTAACTGTCATCCATCCAATTACATGCCGGCGTGAAGAGCCAAAAGTTAGAGCCAAGACTGCGGCTATATCTGTACCTACTAAAATAGGGGCAAGCAAAGCTAAGCCTGGTATACCGTATTTTTCCCAAATTTGTCTTGATCTTGTTTCCTTTTTAGTTGGGCTATTGATTCCCTTTTTCATTCTTCTTTTCGCTCTCCATGCTGAAAACTGCTTAAAAAATAGCCCAAGCAATAAAATTAAAATACAATTCCCTAAAAATGCTGTTAATCCAACACTAAAAGGAGGTAACCCCCACACAATTCCAAGTGGAACAACAATAGATACATCCATCCAAGGTGCTGCAGCAAGCAGAAATAAGACTGTATACTGCCATAAAACAGGAGCATCTTGTGCCCATTCTATTAGATTCATTTCATCTCTCCTTTATCCTTCAATGTTCGTTTAGATTCCAAATAATTATTCAATAAAGAATGTATTTCTTTATCTCTAGAAGGTTAATATTTAATAAGGAAATAAACAGACTATTATTTTATTAGATTGATTTCCTTCTGTATGGAAGATTGTATAAACAAAAAATAACCTTTATCTAAATCCTTCATAAAAGGAGACCTGGCTAACCAAGTCTCCTTTTATGAAAAACTTTTTATTGATGAATAGAACCAAGCATTTGTCTAGCCATTTCTTCATACTCTTGCAGTCCAGAGATTTCAGCAAACTCAGCAACTGAAATTGCCCTGGTTGTTTCCAATTCTAAAATATGTTCTTTCATAAGCGGCCACGTCTTCCCGCCTGCCTTTTCATAAGCCATAATAGCTTTTTCTAATCCTTTTTCTCCAGCAAATAAATAGTGAACAATGAAATCACGCGATACATCTGTAACCGCTACTTCAGTCCAATCAATTAAGCCAGTAACTTCTGATTGACGATTAATTAAAATATGTCCCGGATGAACATCTCCATGACTAAGTCCAGTATGCTTTGGCCATATATTATCGTTATTCACCCATTTCATCCAACGATTCCATAAATCCTCCCGAACCTCATATTCATTCTTTATTTTATGCATTCTCGTTTTCATTAATTCTCTTGCCTCATACGCTGTATAAATTTGAATACCAGTGTTTTCCACTAAACTTATTGGCAGTTGATGTATTTCCGCTAACGTACGTCCGAATGATTCATGGTATGCTGATGGAATGTCTTCTATATTTAGAACCCATTCATAATTTTGAATTTCAGGGTTAATAGTTCCAGCAGGCACTCCGTCTAGCGACTTATACGCTACAACCTCATCAGTGAAAATCTCCCAATATGGTGCTTGAATTGTTGTATATTGATTAACAGCATCTAATACCGTCTTCTCTTGATCTGCTTTTGCCATAGAATTCAGTCTTCGCGGAATTCGTAAAATCCATTTTTGTCCTTGCTCATCTTCTACATGTGCAACCTGAAAATCAAGACCTGATTCATTTAATCTTATTGTTTTTTCGTTTATATTTAAGCCTTTACGTTTTGCTAATGCTTTAATCTCTACTTTATTCATATAAATTCCTCCATACCTTTTTAAGTTTTTCCGCTGCTCTTTCTATTCTATTCAGCCCGAATTCTTATAATCAATAACACAATTTACTGGTTATGAACGGATATAAATTGGGTTTTTAAACATGAAAAAAGCTGCAGAATTCTCTGTCTGCAGCTTGAAGTAAACATTCCTCAACTATGTTTTACACTCTATAACACAGTGAGAAATCCAATTCATATATCATTGGATGGAAAAGAGCACATTTTTAAACATAACAAAAGAAAGACAAATAAATCATCCTTGTTGTTAATGTCGCATATTACAGTCTCCGTTGAAGATTATTAAAAATGAGCAGACTTATCCTGTTTACTCTGCCATTATTAAACAGAGTCCTTGAACATATTCAATTATTTGTTCAAAGCATGGATACGTAGTCTCATAGAAGCTGTCATTTTTTAATAATCCTCCTTATTTTAGAATAATTTCATTCTATATTACAAAATGATGATTTTCAACCCCTTTATTTTGATAAAGGGGTATTTTATCTATATAAACAGTGCCCAATATTTAAAATATCACCTTACTATTTTTCAGATATTGTTCTCCCACCCTTTTTTCATCTCCCTAACATCATCAAAATAGCAGTCATGACAAAATTGATAAACAAAAAAAATGAACTTTCTACATTCTACTGCTCTTTTCACTCTAGACTGATACAAAGAGGTTGATTTAGGGTTATGTCGCAAACGCCACCCTTCTTCTAAGAGCAAATGCCATCTTTGAGGAAGAATCTCTTTCACTTTTTTTAAGGCTTCTACCTTTGTTAAGATTTTTTTAACTTCTAACGTACTTAAAATTCTACTAAGTGTTAAAACACAAAATTCAACCATATCATCAAAAACAAACATGATTTTATGTTTCGCTTTGTTTAGCCAATATGTATCAATATTGAACTTCATATTTTCTACTACATGATTCCATTTCGAACGAATGCTTAAATCGGATATTCTTTTTCCTTGCACTTTTATTCCGTTGTTTTCTAACATCCACCATGTAACAGCATTTATATCCCAGTACCCTTTCTTTACTTTTCCGTCTGAACAGTAAAAATAAGGAGACAATTCACCATTAGTTTTACCTATATGATCTATTGAAAGATACATACCATCCATTCTTTGTCCTAAAGAATTTACATTCAAACTTTGATGAATGGATTTTACACATTTTCCTTCTTCTTTCGTTAAGTCCCTTTTTAATAGTGTGATAAAGTCTATATCGCTTTTTTCTTCATCGAAAGCACCTAAAGAAATCGATCCATAAAGATACACACCTACTAAAAGATCTCTTGGAAGTTGTTTCTCTATATGTTTTATATAGTCCGTTAAACAAGCTTCTACTTTTTCAGGTATACCCTCCACTATTCATACCTCCACTCATCACACATGATTTTATCTTAAAATAACCAGTGTATAAAAGTTCCCCTCTTAAACTTTTATTGTTTACATTCAATGAATTTCTCCTAAATAAATTGAGCTTGAGAAGTTACCTTCATAACATTCTATAATACGTTTTCTAATACCAACCGGAAACAAAGGATGAGTTAATAATTCCTCTATCTTCAACCAAGAAACTCCTGTTTGATTATCATCCATATTAAAGTCGTTTAACTTTAAGTTAGTAAATGATACTAGCGAACAAGAATACATAAACTCTACTCTATGTATCTCTTCCTCCATAAAACATTCCCGTATAAACCAAAGATTGTTTACTTTCACTTCAATGCCTGTCTCTTCCATACACTCCCTCTTTAGCGTATTATCTAAGGTTTCTCCAATTCTTTGTCCTCCACCTGGAAGAAGATGATAAATCTCCTCCCCCTCTTTATAAGTTGTTACTAATAACTTTCCATTATGTATTAATATAGCTTTTGCTGAATTCTTCAGTCTCATCTTCATCACCTGTTTATTTTCTTTAAAAATAAATTTAATTCCACTAATCCTTATTTCACTTTTTCGTTACAACCGCTTATACAAATAGAAGCTGTTAGAAGAAATCATCATTCCAACAGCTTCTAAATTAGCTTTGACACCTTTTATCTTTATTCGTTTGTTTTTCTATTGTAAATCCTGAAAGAAGAATGAAAGAATAAGCTAATAAAAGCCAAGAACCGAAAATTCTATCCATTCTACTATCCAAATTTATAAAGATATCTGAGAAATAAATTAAAGATACAACATCAAGTAACATACCTGGTAAAGCGATTAAAATGGCTGCTTTTAATCGATTATATGAATCTAATTGTTTGTATCTATAAATGGGTAAAGTAAGAATTAATATGAAAGGAATAACCAAAATATATGAAGCGACTAACAATACGGGGGTTTCTAGCGAGAAGAAAAAATGTCCTAAAAATCTAAATAAAGCTGTGGCTCCTAACCAAACTAAAAATCCCCAAGTTAGAAAAAACATATTCTCTCACTCTCCTTTTGAGGTTTAACCCTCTGCTCTATAAGATTGAACAGATTCTACTTGCTTTATGAAGAGGGACTCAAGACCTTTAAATACACGCTCTGCATCAAAATCTTCAACCATTAAAGATTGTATGGCCAAACCATCTATTAACGCATTCATGAGGGTGCTCCATACTTCTATTGAAAGGCCATAAAATTCATTTGCTCCTATTAATGCTTCCATCTGTTGTTGAAGAGATTTATTTTCATATTTCAACAATTCACTAATAAGTTCTTTAACTTTATCATTGTGTAGCCCTGTTACAATTAGTGATAGAAATAAAGGATGATAGAAAGAACCTTTCGTATTTCTGTTATAAGCAGATTTCATGGCAGCTTGAATCCACTCTAATCCTTGTTTTTTAGATACTTTTTTCTTTTCCTCTAACTCTTCCCATGATGTTTCACACATATCCTTTACAATCTCAATCATAAGCTGTTCTTTTGTTTTAAAATGGTAATATACAGTGCCTTGTGTTACACCTGCACCTTCTGCTACTGCTTTTAAAGTCAATTTATTTATCCCATTTTCTACTATGCATTTCTTTGCAGATTGGATTAGATCTTTTTTTGTAATCACATTCGGCTCGGCCATATGAACCTCTCCTTTATTTAATTGTTAGTCCAATAACTAGGATAGGAGATAAGCAATAACAAGAAATTCTTCTATTTTTTATATCCTTATACTGCTTTGCAACCCCTCCACTATCAAGCATTTTCTTACGAACACTCCTATAAGGAGAAAGCATTTCTTTCTTCTTAGGTTGTGATCTCTCTAAAAAGGATAAATATCAGGATTTTCAAAAAACGCTTTAGTTAGTTATATAACTAACTTGAGTACATAAGTAAGAAATAGATGAATATCATATACATGAGTACCGTTTCTTATCAAACGTGATGCTATATTTCTGTATTTCTTAAAGATAATAGCCTAGATTCAACGCCCTACATTAAGAGATCCATTCCTATTCACCATATTTTAATTAACTAAAATATAAAATGGTAACCAATGTATTGTCAACATATTTTTGAATAAATGTATTATATATACATATAGAAATACGTTAGGTTTGCTCTACGGAAAAAGCTAATTGGTGTTTATCCTATGTCGCAATAGAAAAAAGCCTGAAAGAAACTGTCCATGAGTTATCTTCAGGCTTTCTATATGAAAAATTTGCATCCTAGTAATTGTCACAGCATTCTTTATCATCAATTTAGTAAAGAAGAAGATATTCTCTTTGTTTAATTGAAGCAAGTAGTGGAACGAAAATCCAGCAAGTTACGATCTAAGAGAAGTTCTACTTTCTTGATCTCCTTTTCTATTATCCTCACTATTTCCTACATTAACAAGCTTTTCATCGGTTAGATTTTTACTTTGTTTTTTAACTTCTATGCATAGGAGTTTGTGAGTTACTATTTAAAAGAAATTCTTCTAAAATTCGGTTTGCCTCCCATTCATCTCCCCCGTTTACCATTAAGGTGACTTCATCTCCCTCTTTAATAACTAAATCCATGATTTCCATAAGATCTTTTCCATTTGCTGTTTTTCCATTCTTAGAAAGCATTATTTCACTTTTAAATGATGAAGCCTTACGCACAAATATTGCTGTATGTCTAGCTTGAAGTCCACGAGGAAGCTGAACAGTAAGCTTTTTCATTAACATCTTCTCTCACCTTATTTCTATAGCTATATTTATCACTTTCATTTATATAAGCTAGAAAGATAGAGGATTAGTGTATTTTATTTTTGGTCTCTTTACTAAATAAAACGTAAAAGCCTCTCCATAAACTCCGTAACTCCTCTTTCACTTTCTATTCATTATGATCTTAATTCCGACTTAAAGTCCTGTTCTCTTCTCTAGCTCTTCTGGATAAAGGTCTCCCATCAACGTAATTTTTGAAGTTGCGGAATTTATATCATCCAGCTCTTCAGATGTTAGTTTAATGTTAGCGGAATTTAAGTTTTCTTCTAGTCGATTTAACTTTGTTGTCCCTGGAATAGGCACAATCCATGTTTTTTGAGCAAGCAACCAAGCAAGGGCGATTTGAGCCATTGTAGCTCCCTTCCGCTCGGCAACTTTTTGAAGTAACTGGATTAACACTTCGTTTGCTTGGAGAGCCTCTGAAGTAAAGCGAGGAAGAATGCTGCGGAAATCGTCACCTTCAAACGTTGAATTAGCGTTAAAGCGCCCTGTTAAATACCCTTTCCCTAATGGACTGAACGGAACAAACCCTATTCCAAGCTCTTCTAAGGAAGGTAATAACTCTTCTTCAGGGCGTCTCCACCATAAGGAATATTCACTTTGAACAGCAGCAAGCGGATGAACAGCATGAGCGCGGCGAATCGTCTTCACGCCGGCCTCTGATAATCCCCAATGTTTTACTTTTCCTTCTTGAATTAAATCTTTCACAGCTCCTGCTACCTCTTCAATCGGAACACCCGGGTCTACTCTATGCTGATAATATAGATCAATAGCTTCCACTCTAAGGCGTTTTAACGAGTCTTCTACCGCTTTCTTAATCTGTTCTGGCCGACTATTCATTCCAACCTGTTTTCCATTTTGAATATGGAATCCAAACTTTGTAGCAATAACAACTTGATCTTTAAAAGGAAGGAGAGCTTCTCCTACAAGCTCTTCATTTGTATATGGTCCATATACTTCAGCAGCATCAAAGAAAGTAACACCGCGTTCAACAGCATCTTGAATAACCGAAATCATTTCCTTTTTATCTGAAGGAGGTCCATATCCATAGCTCATCCCCATACAACCGAGTCCAATAGACGAAACTTCTAGACCACTATTTCCTAATGTACGCTTTCTCATGATTCATCTTCCTTTCCCTTGTATGATTGTTACTTTGAACTTTCACACGATTTATCTGTTTTCGTATTCTTATTATGAAATAAACAAGAGAGAAACCGTTATCACATTCATTGCAAATGTTTGCCTAATCCTCTCACAGCTATTTATACAATAAACAAATATACCTTATAATAAAGCTAGTAAGAATGAAGGAATAAGGAGAATGCTATGTTTGAACACGTATATAAACAAAACGATGAGCTTGCAAAAGTCATTAAGCATTATTCTAAGAAAGACGGTATTTATCAGACCGCTATCCCATCGCTATTTTTCATTAACGAATCTCATATTACTGAGCCGCTTCATGTTGTTTACAAGCCTTCTTTTTGCGTTATTGTTCAAGGTGAAAAAGAAGTGCTTCTAGCACAAGAACGCTTTAAATACGGGCCTGCTGATTACCTTGTGTCATCTGTTGACTTACCTGTGACAGGGCAAGTTATAAAAGCTTCTTCACATGCATGCTCCATATTTAGCTCTCAAACTTGAATTTACGCCAAATCAAATCTTAGATGTTTTGAATAGCTGCGAAAATCAAGTTCGTCATAGGAAAGATCCAAAGCGAGCATTATTTGTTAGTCAAACAGAACCATCCCTATTAGATGCGGTTACAAGGCTAGTTCGTCTATTAGACAGTCCAGAAGACATTCCAACGCTTGCTCCCCTATTCATGAAGGAAATTCTGTATAAGATTCTAAAAGGTAAGCATGGTGCTACACTCGAACAAATCGCAATAGAAGGCAGCGATACTTACAAAATCAGAGATGTTATTGAACATATTATCCATAACTATGATTCCCCTCTGCGCATTCAAGATCTTGCTGAAAGAGCAAATATGAGCGTTTCGTCATTTCACCGCCATTTTAAAGAAGTCACAGCTATGAGTCCTATTCAGTTTCAAAAACAGTTGAGACTACAAGAAGCCCGACTCCTACTATTAGCAGAGTCATCAGATGCCGGTGAAGTAGCCTTCAGAGTCGGCTATGAAAGTCCATCACAGTTCAGTCGGGAATATTCTCGTATGTTTGGATTTCCACCAAGAGAAGATATCAAACGTATACGTGCTCAAAAAATAAACGCATAAGTCTCCTACGCAACAAAGTTTTCCATGAAAAAACATTAGATCACTAAAAAAGCCTTACTCCCCATTTTCATGGTAGTAAGGCTTTTCGTTTTAACTAGGAGAACATTATCCTCTATTATTTTATATCCCAGAATTATGGTTCTTGATATAGCTCAATATAGTTGTTCTCTTTCTAAAGAAGAAATATATAGAATAATCCTTTGTTTCTTAAATGATTTCCACTAAGAAAGTTAGCAATTTAAATGTAAAATTCCATGTGTGCTTTATCTTCTTTATAATACTCTAAACGATCTTGTAGACTCCCTGTATGAAATTCAAATTTATGTCCATCAGGATCTGTAAAGTATATGGATTTCTTGTCTCTCTCGTCTCTTTCCCTTCCAGATAAAATATGGACATTATTTTTTATTAGCAGCTTTTTAAAATTTTCAAATTCTTTATCGTTCACCGTAAATGCAATGTGAGTATAGGAATGTTGAATCTCATTTCTTGGAATATCTTCCTCTGTATTTAAGGCAATCCATAAACCATTTAAATCGAAATAAGCTAGCTTTCTTCCTTTAACAAGTAATTTAGCTTGAAGTATATTTTCATAGAAATGTATAGATGAGTCTAAGTTCGAAACCGAAAAACAGATATGATTGATATTTAACACTGCTTATCCCCTCCATCACTTTGGATATAGTATACAATAGAAATTTCAAAATATCTTTTCACTCTATCCTTCATATAAACTAATTAAGGTTTTTCTCTTTCCCAACAGTGTAATTTAGCTTACAACTGTTACCCCCCATTCACTAAAACCATTTTAGCTATAAGATAATTAATGCATCATACGCCAATTCTTAGCCTTCATAAAGATAAAGAGAGAAAAAACCACTCCCATAGCAGCAAATCCAAATAATAAGTAGCGAACAGAAATACCTAATGTCATTAAAAAGGAAAACAACGTCTGAGAAATAGGATCGAAGGCTGTTTGAGCTAAGAAAACAATTCCCATAACTCTTCCCATCATTTTTGGATCTGTGTGCTCTTGAATCATCACATCTGTTGGTATAAAGGTCATGAAACCTAAGAAACCAATTAAACTCACCATTGGAATGAGGCCCCATATAGAAGGGATTTGACTGAACACACACATAAGAATTGCGCTTGTTATTAATGAATTTAATGTTAACTTCCCGCGATTTTTATGAAGTGTAACGATCAGTAACATCACTGTAGCTACGAGAGAACCTATTGAAAAACCTGCCTCTAGAAAGCTTAAGTGAAGAGCTGTCCCCCCCTCTTCTTTCGCTAAGAGAGGTAAGCTTAGAAAAAGAGGTCCAAAAATGAAGAAATTAATGACAATGATAATTCCGATTCCTACTATATATAAAGGTGAAGCCCGAACATAATTATACCCTTCTTGAAGTTCTCTAAAAACTGTACTTTTTTCCCCAGTAGACAAAGGTTTTTCATCCTTAATAATAGTGGGAAAAACAAGCAATGAATAAATTAACATACTAATCATGCTTATGATAAAAGTAACAGAAAAGGAATAGTAGTTAATTAAAGCTCCCGCAATGACTGGTCCTATTAAAAAAACTAACTCTTGAGAACTATGGATCATTGTATTTGCGCCTTGAAGCTCCTTTTTCTCTACTAGCACTGGTATTAAAGAAGACAAAGCAGGAAAAAACAGTCCATCCAAACAACCAAGTAGAAACGAAACAACTAAGAGGATAGGAAATGTAAGATTTCCATCAAGATAAGCATAAAGGAGAACCCCTATAAGAATGGTTTTTGCTATTCCTGTGCTAAAAAGGATTTTAGACTTTTGGGTGCGATCGGCCATTACTCCCCCCACTATCATTGTGAACATACGTGGCAACGAGGCAATGGCTAAAAGAAGCCCCATATATTGCGGTTGTTTTAACTGATCAACTATATACCAAGATATAGTGAGGAGAAACATGGAATAACCTAATACTGAAAAAAGTTCAGCACCTAAAAGAAACATAAATTTTTTATTTTTTGACAAAGTATACATTAGAAATCTCCTTGTATAAACACGTTATTTTCAGGTTTGTTTCTTTAAATTAAAATAATTAAGTTAAGTTAACTAAACTATATTTATGTTATATCTCATTTATTCTCTTGTCAATATCTAGTTAATAAGAAGTTAAATATATTCACACCTTACTTTTCAATAGAAATCCCCTGGACATTTTTACCTAAAAAAAAGATAGATTTTTAGAATTAGTAGGAGTAAAATACTACTTATGTAAAATTATCAATATCAGAGGTAAACAAATGCAACCGAATTTATCACCTATAAAACCTAGTTTCAAACCTAGAAATAATCGATTTTATGTAACCGTTACTACGAAATTTTGGGTAAGTCATGCCCTAGCAATTGGATGGACTATTTTTGCTTTGTACCTTTCCTTGCCATGGCTAAGAGACTTATCCTCTATCGTTTCTCTTCCACTAGCAATCTTAATTATTGGAGGAATAGCCTATGTCCCAGGTTATATGAATGCTTTTCTTATAGCGAGTTTATTATTAGATAGACAACCTGTCTTAAGGGATCAATATCCTTCTGATTCAGTGACAATGCTCATTGCCGCTTATAATGAGGAAAAGTCTATTTTCAACACATTACAATATGTAGCTAATCAAGATTATTTGGGAAAAATACATATAATTGTGATTAATAATAATTCAACAGATCATACAGATCAAGAAATTATAAGAGCAAAAAAAGAATTAAACTTAGATATTACTCTGTTACATGAATATAAGCCTGGCAAATTTCATGCCTTGAACAAAGGCTTGCAGCATGTGATGACTCCATATGTAATTACGTTAGATGCGGATACGTTGCTTCATCCATCTTCTATTCGTTATCTTGTATCAAGAATTAAAAATAGCCCTTCTAACGTATCTGCAGTAGCTGGATCTATGCTTGTCCGTAACAGTCGTGAAACCATTTGGACTAGAATACAAGAGTGGGACTATTTTCTAGGGATCGCTTCTATAAAAAGACTGCAAGGATTATACCAAGGTACACTTGTTGCACAAGGTGCTTTTAGCTTATATAAAACGGAGTGTGTACGAGAAGTTCAAGGCTGGCCAGATGCTATTGGAGAAGACATCGTCTTAACGTGGAGACTCTTACACAATCAATGGAAAGTATATTTCGAACCTTTAGCTGTAGCTTTTACAGATGCCCCTCCTACGCTTAGCCATTTTGTTAAGCAGCGCTCACGATGGGCAAGAGGAATGATTGAAGGCTTAATCGAAATTAAACCATGGAACCAACCACAGTTGTATACAAAATATCTCACAGGAATCAACTTTATGATGCCGTATTTAGATTTTGTTTATACTTTTTGCTGGATTCCGGGATTGATTCTCGCTTTCTTTGGTTTCTATTGGATTGTAGGACCCTTAACTCTCTTAGTTTTACCCCTAACTATCATTAGTTATAGTTTGCTTTATACTTATCAAAGAAACTATGTATTTAAAAATCTTGGCTTAAAAGTAAGGAGGAACACATTAGGATTTATCTTATTTGTTCTTTGTTATCAGATGATTATGTCTCCAGTATCTGTTTGGGGTTATTTACAAGAAATGTTCAAATTAAAACGGGTTTGGAAATAGACTTAGTTTTTTGAACTTATATGATATCTATTATTTAGGTAAAACAAAAAGGCTTTAGGTGGAATAAACTAAAGCTTGTTACTTTTGTTACATGACAATGTGCCAGCTGAAAAGATAACATAAATGAATCCCTCAAAATTTTTCACTCGTAGAACTAATGTTATATTATTAGAAAATGTTCACATGATACTTTCTAGAGGTATTAAAAAATGAACTGAACCATAAAAAGACAATCTTACTTGTAAGATTGTCTTTTTATCTTCTTTCAACTGTCCGGCAGATTAATACCCCTTCTGCGCTTTCTCAGTTATTTCAACTCACATGACCTTGACCATGCTGGTTATTATAGAGGTTAGCATAAAACCCATTCTTCTCTAATAACTCTTCATGTGATCCCTCTTCCATAATCTTGCCGTTGTTAATAACTAGAATAGTATCTGCATCTTTAATTGTACTAAGTCGATGAGCAATTACAAAGCTTGTTCTACCCTTCATTAAAGTTTCCATTGCTTCTTGAATATGAAGCTCTGTTCTTGTATCAACACTGCTTGTTGCCTCATCTAATATAAGGATAGAAGGATTCGCAAGCAGGGCTCGAGCAATTGTCAACAGCTGTCTTTGTCCTTGACTTAAATTACTTCCTTCTGCGCTTAAAGATGTGTCATACCCTTTTGGCAGCTTTCTTATAAAGGAATCTGCATTAGCAAGCCTTGCAGCGTCTTCTACTTCCTTGTCTGTTGCCTCTAGACGACCATACCGAATATTTTCCCGAATCGTCCCAGAAAACACATAAGCATCTTGCAAAACAAGACCAATTTGTTTTCTCATCTCCTTCTTGTCTAATGTATATATGTCTTTTCCATCGATTAAAATCTGTCCTGATTGAATATCGTAAAAACGGGTTAATAGATTAATAATCGTTGTTTTTCCTGCCCCTGTTGGTCCGACTAGAGCAATCTTTTGACCGGGTTTAGCGTGGAGCGAAAGATTTTTTAATATTGCTACATCCTCATTGTAACTGAAATACACATTGTTAAACGTAACGTCCCCTTTAAATTCCGAATGAGATCCTGCATTACTTTTTTCTCCATCCTCAGACTTCATATCTAGTATTTCAAATACACGTTCAGCTCCTGCAATAGCGGATTGAAGCATATTATATTGGTTAGCGAGCTGGTTAAGCGGTTGACTGAATTGATTGGAATAGTTAAGAAAACTAACAATAATACCAATTGTAATCATCTCGTGATAAGCAAAAACCCCACCGCTTACCGCAATAATTAAGAAACTTAAGTTGCGCATTGTATTCATAATAGGCCCCATTGAGCCAGAAAGACTTTGAGCTTTAACACCAATTGATCTTAGGTTCTCATTCATGTCTTGAAATTCTTCAATAAATTTATCTTCTCTTCCAAATCCTTTAACAATTCTTAATCCTGAAATACTTTCCTGCACAAACCCGTTCACTTCTCCTAAACTTTTTTGCTGCTCTGAAAAATAGCGACGCGTATATTTGGTAATTTGCTTTGTAATGAACACAATGATTGGCACAGTAAGCATTGTAACAAGTGTCATCCAAAGACTTAAACTAAGCATCATTACAATACTACCAACTAACATAAAGATACTTGAAATAAGTTGAATGACTGTTTGATTAAGGGTATTTGACACATTTGTAATATCATTTGTTGTTCGGCTCATTAGTTCGCCATGTGTCTTCTGATCAAAAAATTTAACTGGCAATGCTTGATATTTCTCAAATAAATCTTGCCGCATTTCTCGTACTGTTTCTTGTGATAAACTTGCAGCCGTATATTGCTGAAGCCATGTAAATACTGCTCCAAGGACATAAATTCCTAACAAGACAAAACTCATTTTTACAAGCCCGTGCCATCGATGTGGAACAATATAGTTATCAATCATTTTACCGATAAGATATGGACCAAGAAGCAGCAAAAGGGAAGTTATCGCCGTGTAGATGATAACTGACAACAAACTACGGCGTTGCTTTTTTAAATACTGCCATATTCTACGTAATGTCCCTTTTACATCCTTAGATTTTTCACCTTTAATTGTGCCTGGTCGTGGACCTTTACCAGGCTGAAGCCCCATTTGTGCTAGGTTAGTAATGTCTTTGGACCCCCCATGATTATTTGTGCTCATAAGACACCTCCCTTTCACCAAACTGAGAGCGATAAATATCTTGGTAAACAGTACAATTCTCTAATAGCTCTTGATGTGCACCGCTTCCTACAATCGTTCCCTCATCCATTACGAGAATCTTTTCAGCATCTATACAAGATGAGATTCGCTGTGCAATGATGAATGTTATATTATCCTTTATTAATCCTTTTAAAGCATTGCGCAATTTTCTTTCTGTTTCAGAATCCAAAGCACTTGTACTATCATCCATAATTAAAATAGAAGGCTTAATTAGCAGTGTTCTAGCAATTGAAATACGTTGCTTTTGGCCTCCAGATAAATTAACCCCTTTTTGGCCAACCTTTGTGTCATAACCATGAGGTAGTTTGGAGATAAAATCGTGTACTTGGGCTATTTTAGCAACCTCTATAATGTCTTCTTCTTTTGCATCTACTTTACCAAGTGAAATATTATCTCTTATAGATCTCGTAAATAAAAAGGAATCTTGAAGAACCATTCCAATATTGTGCCGAAGTTCTGCAAGCGGAATATTTCGAATATCTCTCCCATCGATGACAACAGATCCTGATGTCACATCATACAACCTTGGAATTAACTGCACAAGCGTTGATTTTCCAGCCCCTGTAGATCCAATAATAGCAACAGTCTCTCCCCGAGAAGCCTCAAAGTTGATATCTCGTAATATTGAATCCTCTGCTGTTTTACTATTATTATACGAAAAGTTTACATGTTTAAATGAGATATGTTCTCCTAGAAGTGCAGATTCCCCCTCACTTTTAGCGTCTACAATGCTAGGTTCAGTAGACAAAACGTCCTGGATACGTTGTGCTGATACATTCGCACGAGACACGTCCACCAATCGGCCGCTTACCATAATTAACGAAGAAAGAGCTTGCGCTACATAGTTAATAAAAGCAACCAAGTCTCCTACTTTAACAGAATCTCTCCAAACAAGAGGACCGCTATATAAGAGAATACCAACAAGACAAACGTTCATAATGAGCGTCATAATAGGAGCATTCAAGGCAATAAAACGTGAAGCTTTTATAGAGCTTTGCGTGTAACCTCTATTAACATTGTGAAATCTCTTTGTTTCATAACCTGATCGTACAAAAGCTTTTACAACGCGAATACCTGCTAGGTTTTCTTGTATTCTCGTATTTACCATATCTAGTTTTTGTTGAACTTTTGAAAACAGCGGATAAGAAAAACGCATAAGGACAATGAGAACGCCAATGAGTACAACAAGAGTCCCAAGCAAAATAAGACCAAGCCGAAGGTTCATCAATAATGCCATAATGACACTACCAATGAGTAAACATGGTGCTCGCACAAGACCTTGAAGCGCAACTTGTACTAATGTTTGGACTTGCACAACATCATTTGTCATGCGCGTAATTAAAGATCCTGATTTAAACTTATCTATATCCTGAAATGAGAAGGTTTGCACTTTCTTGTACAGAGCTTCTCGAATATCTCCCCCTATATTTTGCGACGCACGACTTGCAAAGATGTTACATCCGACCCCCGCTATTAAGGAAAGCAATGCTACCAAAACCATGAGTATTCCTGTATGTTCGATAACATTGAAATCTCGCTCTACTACTCCATTGTTTACAATATAAGCGGCTAATCTTGGCTGTAGTAAATCAAAAAACACTTCAAACAACATAAAAAGAGGGCCGAGAATAACGAATTTCCAATAAGGTTTTATATATCCTTTTATTCCACTCATTTTCATTCGTCTCCTTGAGCAAAAATTTGTTTTTTCAATAAAGTCATTTTTTTTCTTCTTTCTCTATTTTCTCTCTAGAGAGCTCTCTCTCCTCTGTTTCGTGGAGCTCAAAATGTCTCGTAAATTCATCAATAACTAACTCAATCGCTTTCAACTCACCAAGAATAACTTGCTTAATTTCTGCGTATTCTGGTGAATCAAGCTGTTGTTTTAATGTTGTTCGTTTTATATGTAGTCTTTCTAAAAAATCTAACGCTCGACCTCTTCGAAATGTTTTAGCACCATGACTCCCTCTTTTATGACCTCCTCGATGCTTTTCACCTTTCATATGCTCCTTAAAATCCTTCATTCATAGACACCCTTTCGTATACACTTGTATACATTCCTTATATTTCCACTGTATACAAATGTATACGATTTGTCAAAAGAATTTTTTCTAATCTATTCCCTATCATTTGCTCATAGACTTTATGAATAAAAAGAACCCCACCTTGTATAAGGTAAGGATTGAATGAATACTTTCTTTTTGTTTTTATTTAGCAGCTATTCACTTTCAGGGAAAAAGCATTTTGCAAAAATAAATTTGTTTAATAAATAATGTTTGTAAAAGTGCACTTTTACAAACATTTTTAGAACAGATATTGTTACTAAAATAAAAGACAGTAAAAAAACATAACAATAAGCCTGTTTCTTTTACTGTCTCTATTGAGAGAAGCAAATAAATGTCCTTTTAGTTATTTAAAGACAACCTATTATAAATTAATGAAGGAACATGAGATTAGTTTTAGCAAGGACAATATAATTAAGAAGAAACTCGTCAAAAGTGTATAAAGTTGTAAATTGAGGTAAATAACCTCGATAAGACCACCTATCACAAAGAGAGAAGAAACAAATGGAAGACTAAATATTGGTTCATTTATCAATAAACTTCTCACTCCATGAAAACACAATATAATCCCATATAAACTAAATTATTCTTCCTTATATAATCTATGTTCTATACAATTTCAGTTTACATAATGAAGATTATAAGCATTAAAAAAGGTTAGGCGTCTGGTTACCCAACCTCAATTGAATATAATAAAAGAGAAGTGAATTTTTCTGAATACACAATATAACCTTTTGTTTCTTTCAATATCTTTTCTCATTGGTTGAGATTCATTATTCCTTTTCAAAAAGTTATTTATCTCCTCACTTTATCAAATCCCAAGTGCTTTTTTTGTTGCAGGACCCACAATTCCATCTACTGCTAAATGGCGTGCTTTTTGAAATTGACGAACAGCCTGATCGGTATTCGCACCAAAAATTCCGTCTACTCCTTTAGTGTTATATCCAAGAGATGTTAACTTACGCTGAAGAATTTGCACTTCGCTACCTCGACTACCTTCCTTTAAAATAGTTCCGGTAGAAGGTCCTGGGGTTGATCCATTGTTATTATTGCCTGATCCTATAAGTCCATATGCTGTTGCAATAGAATCGAATGATTTTCCAGAAGTTGTAATGATAACAGTTGTATTGGTTGGCACTTGGCTAAATAACCACTCTACATCATTATCATACATACGAATACATCCACTGCTTACATAATAACCAATTGAACTCGGATTATTATTACCATGAATCGCATAAGTTGTACCCCATGTTCCGCGCGCATTCAAACCAAGCCATCGGTTCCCAAGCGGATTTCTTGGATCGCCCCCTGGGATGTTTCCCGTATAGTAAGGTCTATTCACAATCTTATTCACAATCTTAAATGTACCTTCCGGTGTTAAAGATTGAGTTCTCCCTGTTCCTACTCTAAAGACTTTCTTCAAATAGCTATTTTCATAATAAGCAAGCTGATTGTTTGCCTTATTAACAATGATAAATTTACTGCCTGCTGCAGAACTAGTAATTCCCCCCGCACTAAAGAACACAAGAAAAACCAAAATAAAGAGTATAAATCCTTTTTTAATCAAACTTTTTCCCCCTTTCAATCCTCAATAATCTCTCTCTTTTTATAATCTTTTCAATTTATTTAATGAACATTTTTCTTGTCCTATTACCAAATTCAATATTTATGTAGATTAAAATTTCAGATGTTGAAAAAGCAGAAAAAAACCTACTGTCTCGGAAACAGTAGGTTTTTCTATTTTATAGATTGTATATGATATACAAGGTTAGTTAACATAATCGATCTTAGGAGAAGGTGGACATTTCATAACTCCTTGTCCTCCAAAGGATTCCATAACCTTTTCTTTTTCTTGTTATGTAGGATTTTATACATCATTGAGTTAGCAAGCTTTCTTTTGTTCCCCAACATAAAAAAAGCACATAAAAACCAACAGGTTTATGCACTCAATACATATAGAAATTTCCTTTAATAATGTACAGGAACACGCTCTGAATTTTTTCTTTGCTACAAATTTAAAATTTTATGCGAATGTAACTTTAAAACAAAATTGGTTAAAACCCACTTATAATTTCTAATTGGGTAAAGTAATTAAATTTTGCATAAACAAAAAAAGAAGATGCCTCAAAAGTATACCTTTTAGGGGCACCTCCTTTTTCTATATTAAAACATCTGTATAAGCTTCTTTGCTGAATCTGCTCCATTTTTGATACAGTCAGGGATGCCCACTCCGTAATAGGAACAACCGGCAAGGATGATTCCAGGATAGTCGGCTGCCATTTTGCTTTCCAGAGCTTCTACACTTTGCGGATGGATAATCAAATAATTCGGCATTTGGTCCGTCCAATTGGTTACTTCACTGGCTATTGGCTCAGCGTCAATCCCTAAGCTTTTGTGAATATCGCCTAGGGCAATATCAAGCAATTCTTCTTTGTTCATGTTCTTTAATGAAGCGAATGAAGGATGACTGCTTTTATAAAAAAGTCTGACTAGCAGATTGCCGGATTTTGAGGTATGGCCCCATTTTCGGCTTGTCCATGTACAGGCATTGCAGAACAATTCATTAATATTCGCAGTGATGAAGCCCGTTCCATCCGCGGGAAGGATACTGTCAGGCACGTCAAAGCCAAGATACACACTAATTAGTGAACTGCTTTTCAATCCAGTAAATTCGCTTTTAAGACCCGGATCATTAATTAAAGATTCAGCAGCTGTATGTGGAATGCTAAGGATGATATAGTCCGCTTCGATCCTTTCCTGATTGTTTAGAGACACATGATAATGGCTGTTTTCTTTTTCAATTTTATGGACTTTGGTATTTTTCAAAATCTCAGCATCAACAAGATTTTCTTCAAACGCATCAATCAATGTATCTAAGCCATTTTGAAAAGAAAGAAACTTTCTTTCCCCTCCTTTAAATTTCTGTTTATTAGCTTCAAGCCCTTTTATAATACTTCCGTATTCTTCCTTATAGTCAATCAAATACGGAAGGGTAGAGGCAATGGTTAAGTCACTGAGTGTTCCGGAATAGACACCGGAAAGAACAGGGGCAATTTGTTTTTCAACCAACTCTGTTCCAAGAAAATGCTCAAGAAAGGCACCGATAGAATCGTTTTTCGTAAATATTTTATTGGTTGTATACAAATCCTTCAATGCCGCTACTTTTCCTTCGGCAGAAACGAGCGTGCTCTTCGCCAACGATTCTATGCTTGCAGGAATTCCGAAGACAGCATCATCCGGAATGGGCTTCAATTCTCCGTCAGTGTATATATAAGAACGGCCTGTCGCATTGTAAACAACATCCTTTTCTAAACCAAGTTCTTCAATCACAGGCATTGTTTCCAATTTACGGGACACAATCGAATCCGCACCTGCTTCCATCAAAAACCCATTTCGTTTGACTGTTCGGATTTTCCCGCCAAGCTGATTGGACGCTTCAGCGAGAACTATCCTTATATCTTCTCCATTCGCCTTTTTCCATTTTTGTAATTCATACATGGCCGATAATCCCGTTATACCGCCACCAATCACAACAACTGTTTTCACTTACTTCCACCTCTTATATCATTCCATATCTTAGAAGACGACAGGCGCCATCCAAGTACTTACAGGCACTATCCAAATTTCCTCACTGATATTAATAATAGTGTCGCTGATTTTTGAATCCTTTTGTTTCATTATAAAGGTGAACGTTTTAGGATGAAAGGAATTAGTTAATCGTTAACATTGAAAGGTGCATTTTAATAAGACCAACTCGTTAAAGTAAGTGGTGTCTAACAATGGGGATGCAGTTCAAAAAAGGGAAAAAACAGAGGAACAGTATATGTAATTCATCTCATTCAAAGTCTTATAATTGCTGTTCTTCTTATTTGGGTTATATAGATGTTCCTCAACTAACGCAATCGTTAGTTGAGGAACAAAAAAGATCGGCAATTAACTTTCCTGGTCTTCTGCGATAAAACCTTTTGGTTTCATGTCAATATTAATTTACCTTCCCCCCTTTATACTCATTCATGATTTGACAGCCATTTTTCATAAAGGAACACTAAAGATTTATTCAATATTTACTTAAGATTCCATTGTGAATATGGTGTTCCATATGCTCAAGATAATCTTTTATAAGCCACTCTAGTGTCTGTTGTCAATTATTTCCTATATCACAAGGGTTGGATAGTTTGTCATTAGGTATATTCTTAATAATAGTAGCAATTTGCTTATTTAACGCCTGAAAAAGGTTTACTATTTCATCAAGTGGTCGATCTTGATAGCCCTGAACCTTTACCCATTGGTCTTGATTATACGATTGAATCCTATATACTGGTTCTTCATATTGAATTTTTATAAATCTTCCAATGTTATTTATGGCAGAGTCACATAGATGACCTAAAATCTCTTTTTTAGACCATTTATTTGGTAATGGTCGGTTAGAAATTTCCTCTTCAGACATAGAGTTGTACTCCTCTGGTAATCTTTTTATCCAATGATGGATGCTCTCCACTATATTTTGCATATTTTCCCCCCTAAATTTCTTATAAATCTAATCTTCAGCTTCCCCCCTAAAATCCCTTTACTAAATAATCTTCCCACGCAAATCTGTCTTGTTCTAAAAGCTTATTTAACAATATGGATTAATTGCAAAAATATGTTTTACTCATCCCCATTCACCTCTTGAGATCGACTAATCTCCATTAGTTCCTCCATTTCTTCTTCATTCCATGGATCCTTATATTCTAAAAAGAGCTCCTGCGTCTCAGTATGGATTGGAACTAACCAATTCTCCTGAACTTGCACATATTGATAAAGCTCTTTGGCGTCCTTCCTGGAGAGAGAAACGGTCACTTTCTCTCCTTAGACCGATAAAATCACTTCTTGATCTCCTACCTCTCGAGTAATTCCTAGCGTCACCTTTTTCATTAAATAACATCTTTAATTCCTCCTGTTTTCGTATCATATATAACTTTTATCTTTTTTGAAAAACGAATCTTAGGAAATTCTTATTCATCTGTTTTTCCATCGAATACACATTATTCATGATGGATTCCTCCTTGTCAGCTTATATAATTGAATATATAATCGCTAATGCAATAACTCTAAAAAAAGTTAGAATGTCTGTGAACCTAACAGCTTCATAGATTAGGTTATGTTAGGAGGAAATGATGTCAGAAGTAAGTGCAGTAGAACAAAACCATGCAATCGCAGCATTCGAGTCCGTTATCCGAAAGTCTGAGCATGCGTTAGATAGTATGGCACCAAATGTTCCGGCCCGTAAGACGTTGATAAAACGATTAAAAGCCGCAAAGGTGGGATTGGCGGTTTTGCAGTCTGTTTGGCGGGAAAAGTCTTTTGAATACGATATGACAGAAAGCAAGGAAGCACGAAATGTTTTAGCAGGAATGCTTCCGATGTTGGGTAAGTTTTATGATAAGGCAAAACCAGGCAGCTCACAGCATACGTTAATACAGCGACGCATTGCTGCCTTTGAACTAGCAGTGAAATTTCTTGATGAGCGATACTAAAAATTGGAGAGTGTAAGACAAAAAGCCGGAACGTCGATTTCCGGCTTTTGTCTACAGTCTTAGAGGAGTTGCTACAGCAACTCCTCTAAGCGAGAACATCTTCTATTTAATAGGCTTGTTATCCAGTTGTGTTTTTCATTATTATCATAAAGAATTCTCTTTTAATCCCTCTTCATCAACTTTTATATTTATCAAAACCTAAACAAAAAATTGTAGAATTCTTCATATTCATTTTTAATCTGAAAACAGGCTATTTCCCCTAGATTAAGAAAAAATAATTATCAAAGTTCATATGCTACATTGTATTCCTAAATATAGAAACTGTCCAAAACTCTAATGCTCTTGTACTTCTAGCGGAAATTCTTTAAGTCCAAACACAAATGCACTTTGAATAGGCAATAATTCAAAATTATGTGGGATACAGACTTTTGAAAATTCCTTTGTTAATTGTTCAAAAGCAATTTGGCCTTCCATTCTAGCTAAAGGGGCACCTAAACAGAAATGAATTCCCTTTCCAAATGATAGATGTGGATTAGGTTTTCGATTAATAATGAACTGATCGGCGTTTTCAAACTTATTTTCATCACGATTAGCTGATCCAATCCATAGGGTCACAGAGTCTCCCTTTCTTATGTTCTGCCCTCTTATTTCCTTATCTTCTTTCGCAATTCTATGAAGGGCTTGAACAGGTGAACGGTAACGTAATCCTTCTTCAATGGCTAATGTAATATGTTCAGGATTTTGCTGGATCTCTTGATAATGGCTCGGTTCTTCTAACAATCCATACAGGGTATTTCCAATAAGATTTGTTGTTGTTTCATTACCTGCTGCTAACAGCAAGCGGCAAAATGAGACAATCTCACCGTCTGTTAGCTTTTGCCCTTCTATTTCAGCATCTATTAAAATAGAAATAATGTCTTCCTTAGGATGAGTTCTTTTGTATTTAATAATCTCCTCAAAATACGTATCCATTTCAGTAATACTTTGCGTACGAAGCTTTTGTAATCTTTGAAGTGCCTCTGCTGATGAATCTTCTGGTCCTGCAACTAATAAATCAGACCAGCGTTTAAAGTCCCCCATATCTTCTTCAGGGACTCCAAGAATATCAGCAATAACCATAACAGGTAATGGATACGCTAAATCTTTAATTAAGTCAAACGTTGTTTTTCCTTTCATATCATCTATAAGGTTTTCCGTAATTTGTTCAATTCGAGGTTTCCATAAATTTAATTCTCTTGGGGTAAAAGCTTTGCTCACAAGTGAACGTAATTGAGTATGACGAGGAGGATCAAGACTGAGAATGTTTGGTTCTCCTTGTTGAACAGGTCGCTGGGAAGAGAATACTTCCTTATTTTTAATAATTGCTTCAATATCTTCATATAAAAATATATCCCAGCACTTCTCTTCTTCATTGTATGTAATAGGAGAAGTCTTTCTCATTTTGTCATACCATTCAAACCGTCCGTTCCAATTTTCCTCTGGAGTAGAAAATGTATGTCTTGAAAAAAATCCCGCTGTATTTTGTTTCATTATACTCGCTCCTTTTTCATAAATAATCAAAGAATCTAGCTTTCTAAGACAGAAGGTCTTTTAACAATGAAATAGGGTTATTTAAAACAATCATTCTTCATACGTATACATCTTTTTCCCTTTCTCTTCTAGTTTCTAAACAAACTCCCTGTTTTCCTTTATATATCATGTAAATATGACAGCAGACCTATTTTTAAGTTTTCCTATAACAAACGTAAAGGAGTTAACTTTTAAGTTAACTCCTTTAGTAGATTATTCATTATGAAATTATTTGAGCTGCATTTCATAGCAGTAACGAGAACGGGAATAGTTTTGTTTTATTCACAAGCAACCTTCTGTTAAAAGGTACACATTCCGAACTTTCATTACACTTAGACTTCCGCAAAAATCGAACTACTAAAGACACTACGTACGATTTTTTAAATAATCAGCTTGTATAATTTTTATCATTCCACTTAGCTTGTCCTAGTTTCACGTATCTTTTGTAATTGACGCAAAAGTAATTCTGATTACTTTTTGCAGATCACTTGGTGATACTTGGACTTGATGTCCTACACGTCCACCAGAAAAATAAATGGTATTAAAGTTTTTCGCCGTGGCATCGATAAACGTTTTAAACTGTTTTTTCATTCCTATAGGGGAACAGCCTCCATGTACATATCCTGTAAGAGGTAGAAGGTCTTTTTGCAGAATCATCTCAATTGACTTCTCTCCTACTGCTTTTGCCCCTTTTTTTAAATCTAGCTCTTTTGCAATTGGAACCATAAAGACATAATGTTCTTTTGATTTCCCTACTGTAACGAGCGTTTTAAATACCTGTTCAGAATTTTCTTTAAAATAGTTGGCAACTTCAATTCCTTGAAGCTTTGTACTATCGAAAGAATAATCGCGATACGAAATCTTTTTCTGATCAAGAATCCGCATGACGTTTGTTTTGTCTACTTTTTTCCCCATCATTATCACCACTATTTTCATAACAGATTTAGTTTTCTTAAAGGTTAGGTCATACTAACAATTTCCTTGCTCTTCCAAAGCTATCTTCTTAATTATTAAGCCATTTCACATAGCTCCAGAATCCCGCCGAACATTAGCTTGTAAGGTTTTGTAGCTTGACTTCTCTTATTCATTCCTTTTTTCTAAAACCTTTATCCAGTTGTATTTATTTTACTAAAATGGTTTAGTCCATTACAATATACACGTATTGAAGATTACTGTTAGTTATGTTTTTTACTTATGGGATGATGTATGAAAAAGCTAAGAAAGGTGGATTTATTATGATTAATGATACAACAAAAAAACAAGACCTTATGGATGCCTTTAGCTTTCGTCATGCGACAAAAGCATTCGATCCAACGAAAAAAATTTCAGAAGAAGACTTTAATATCATTCTAGAAGCTGGCCGCTTATCACCAAGTTCAATTGGATATGAGCCATGGAGATTTTTAGTCGTTCAAAATCGCGAAATTCGTGAAAAATTACGTGAAGTAAGCTCCGGAGCTCAAGGTCAGTTTCCAACAGCTAGTCACTTCGTTATTATTCTTGCACGCAAAAATGCCACTCCTGAGTCAGATTATGGGCAACATATTTTAAAAAATGTGAAAAAAGTTCCTCAGGATAAGATGGAGCAAATGGTCAAAGCTTATCAACACTTCCAGGGTGTTAACCTTAACCTATACGAAAGTGAACGAGCGCTGTTTGACTGGGCTAGCAAACAAACATACATTGCACTCGGTAATATGTTAACAGCTGCAGCATTAATTGGAATTGATTCTTGTCCAATTGAAGGCTTCCATATGGAAAAAGTAAATGAAGTCTTAGAGAATGAAGGCTTGCTAGATCGTGAAAACTTTGGTGTATCCGTTATGGCAGCATTCGGATACAGAGCTGAAGAACCACACCGCGAAAAATCTAGACAGAGCCAAGATGAAGTTGTTCAGTGGGTTGATTAATATTTGACCTGCATAAATAAAAAGCCGATTCCTCTATTACGGAATCGGCTTTTTCACTCCATATACGTATTCACAACTGCTCAAGTATAGATTGTTCATCTACTCTACCGTCCTGGTTAAGAGTATATATGTTGACAAAGAAAGATATATAGTGATAATTTATACTCCAATACACTAAGTATGTTTAAATACGAGGCATATTAAATAGTAAAATTAGACACTAAACATATTATTTGACAGGATAACTAAAGGGATGATAATTTATATGCGTGCGCATGCAATAAATTACTTATGTACTAAATCGTAATATTGATTTTCTACCAACAAATGAATTTTTTCAAAAAAACGCAAACTTAAATTAACAAGTAAAGGAAGTAGAAAAATTATGAATTCGCAAAAATCTATTGAACCTTTGTTTAAGCCTTTTGAACTTGAAAATCTAAAACTTAAAAACCGTATCGTAATGGCACCTATGACTCGTAGTTTTTCACCAAACGGAATTCCAGGATCTGATGTTGCCTCTTACTACCGTCGCAGAGCAGAAAATGAAGTTGGATTAATTATTACTGAAGGAGTACTTATTGAACATCCTGCTGCAGGAGCGGAACATGATGTTCCCCATTTTTACGGAGAAGAAGCGTTAAACGGTTGGGCACGTGTCGTTCAAGAAGTGCATGAAGCTGGCGGAAAAATTGCTCCACAGATTTGGCATACAGGAATGGCTCGTCAAAAAGAGCATTTCCCTGATTCAGATGCCACTCCTGTTGGACCTTCAGGCATCAACTTTAGTGGTGAACAAGTATCTGAACCGCTTAGTGTGCAAGAAATTAAGGACATTGTGAATGCTTATGGGCAAGCTGCTGCTAATGCTAAAAAAATTGGTTTTGACGCAGTTGAAATTCACGGAGCTCATGGCTACCTAATTGACCAATTCTTCGCCGATTCCTTTAATAAACGTAATGATGAATATGGCGGGGATTTAGTTCAACGCACTCGCTTTGGAGTAGAAGTTATTAAAGCCGTACGTGAGGCTGTTGGTCCTGACTTCCCTATCATTTTTAGATTTTCTCAATGGAAAGCTAACGACTACAATTTCAAACTAGCAAAAAACCCTGACGAACTAAAACGTTTTCTCACACCACTTGTGGAAGCTGGCGTTGATATTTTCCATGCGTCAACTCGTCGATTTTGGGAACCAGAATTTGAAGGCTCTGACCTTAACTTGGCAGGCTGGACTCGTAAACTAACGGGCAAACCTGCTATTACAGTTGGCTCTGTTGGATTAGATTCTGAATTTATGGATCTACTTACAAAAGGCCAAGGAAGTCAACCTGCAAGTATTGATGAATTAGTTCAACGTCTAGAAGACGAAGAGTTTGACCTTGTAGCAATTGGTCGAGCACTACTGAATGACCCTGCATGGGTAACTAAAATTCGTGACGGTAAAACGGAAGAGCTAACGGCCTTTACAAAAGAAGATTTAAAAACTTTAATATAGGATATCAGTCAGTAAGAAAACTAAAATAGGCCCAGAAGAAGCTTCAATAGAAGTTTCCTCTGGGCTTTTTTCTTCTTTGTATCTAATGTCATCGAAACAAAGCAGGTTATTCAACCTATATTTAGGGGAAGGTTACTGCCATTTTCTGATTAAAAGGATTCTCCATTAAAATCATCCACATGAAAAAAAGGACTAATTCACAGATTTGTGAATTAGTCCTAAAATATGTTGCAAGTTATTAATATTGCTCTCAATATTAAATTATATTTCTCTTATATTACTTTTTATTTGGATTATGTTGAAGATAAACAACATGAGTTTGTAAAAATTCTTCTAAACCATGCTTACCATCGGCTCCACCAATTCCAGATTTTTTACGACCTGCATGGAAGCCCTGAATAGCTTCAAAGTTTTCACGGTTGATATATGTTTCACCAAATAGTAATTCATTTGCAGCGCGCATTGCTGTATCTAGATTCTGTGTAAAAATAGAAGATGTTAAGCCATACTGGCAGTCATTTGCAAGTTCAATCGCTTCGTCTAGATCTTTAAATGTCAGAATTGGAAGAACAGGTCCAAATACTTCTTCTTGTACGATTTGTGAATCTTGCTTTACGTTCACAAGAACAGTTGGTTCATAATAATAGCCGACTTTTGCATCCCCGCGTTTTCCACCTGTTAATACTTGAGCCCCTTCTTCCACTGCTTTTTTCACCATTGAGTCAACAGACTCTACTGCTTGTTTGTTCGTAAGTGGCCCCATATCTAAGTCTTTATCTTCAAGTGGATTACCGAATTTCACCTTTTTCATTGCCGCAACGATTTTTTCAATAAATGTATCCGCGATATTTTCATGAACATATACACGTTCAGCACAGTTACACACTTGCCCTGTATTAATAATACGTGAGTCCACAATCGCCTTAACTGCTAAATCGATGTCTGCATCCTCTGCTACAATAGCTGGTGCTTTTCCACCAAGCTCTAGACTTACTTTTGTTACGTTTTTAGCAGCTGCTTCCATAACACTTACACCCGCATTTACGCTACCTGTTAAGCTTACTAAACCAATTTTTTCATTTGAAGCAAGTTCATTGCCGACTGTGCCACCTCGTCCTGTTACAAGGTTAAATACACCTTTTGGAATGCCTACTTTTTCCACTAATTTCGCAAACTCAATCGCATTATTTGGCGTATCACTGCTAGGTTTAATGACAATTGTATTACCTGTCACTAATGCAGGAGCAACTTTTCTAGCTACAAGAAAGAATGGGAAATTCCATGGTAAAAATCCAGCTACAACACCAATTGGTTCCTTAAAAATCATAATGTTTTCATTTGGTCTGTCACTTTGAAGAATTTCTCCTTCGTAAGTTCTTGCTGATCCTGCCATGTAATCAATATAGTCAGCTGTAAATTCAACTTCTGTAGTAGAGAGAGCAAGTACTTTTCCTTGTTCTTCTGAAATAACACGTGCTAGATGATCTTTATTATTTCGAATTTCTTCAGCTAAACGAGTGAAATATTTTGCTCTTTCAGCAGCAGGTTTTTTCTTCCACTCTTTTTGTGCTTCTTCTGCAAAATTGATAGCTTCTTTAACTTCTTCTATTGTGCAGCTTGGTACTTCTGAAATAATTTCTTCTGTTGCTGGATTTATTACTTGGATGAATTCATTGGAACTAGAATTCGTGAACTCTCCATTGATATACATTTGATATTGTTTGACATCTGTTTGTGTGCTCATTTCCCAAGTCCCCCTATTAATTGTGAATTTTATCTACGTTTATTTTTATAAGTTTAAAATTCCCTGTTTTGGCACAACATTAAATGCATCTGCTAGGTCTTGAAGCTGTTGATCTGTAATCGTTTGCTTAACTCCGCCTTGTGCACATACGATTGTATATACCTCTGCAGCTTTTTCAGCTGTTTCAATTAAACCAAATGTTTCATCCATCGTAGTTCCGGCTCCAAATACCCCATGATGAGGCCAGATAACAGAACGAACATCTTTCATTTTTTCTGCAGTTGCTTCCCCGATTGAATCAGTTCCTGGAACCATCCATGGAATAATACCAATTCCTTCTGGAAATACAACAATACATTCTGTGCACATTTGCCATAATGTTTTCGTAAAGGCATTCTCATCTAAGCTATGAGTGAAAGTCATTCCAATAAGGTTAGTTGCATGGCAATGCATAATAACACGATGATCTGGATCCACTTTCAATCGTTCAATATGGCTCATTAAATGGGAAGGAAGTTCACTTGTTGGTACTCCCCCGTCTTCTAATCCCCATAGAATATCAAGGGATCTCCCATCCTCAGTTATACGAATGATACCAAGATTTTCAGCTGGGTTATCGATTACATTTTTGAAGTATTTACCTGAACCAGTTACAATAAAATACTTTCCAGCTAAAGGAGAACCATCAAAGATCATTGATACTGTACGCTTAATATCATTAATGTTTAAATACGTAGCTACTTCCTCTTCTTCCAATAGATAACTAATATTTCCCCCATTACGTTCATCCCACCCTAATCGGTAAAGATTTGCGGTAGTTTTCATCATTTCTTGGAGGAAAGGAGCTTTTAATATGTCTTTCTTTGTCATAACCTCTTTCACTTCATCATCTCTCCTTTTATTCTCTTTAAGAGATATTATAAATAGCTTTTTAATTCTGGGGTTTATATATAATAACTACTACTTTAGATATTTGAATCAAAGTATTTACAAAACCATGATATGTTTTCCAAAGAAAAAAGTCAACATAAATAAACAATATTTTTTTGTTTTGTTTTGTTTTTTTATTTTTTAAGCATCATTTCATCTTTGTTTTTTATATACTAAACATTTATTTATAGAGTATTCCAACTTGTAATATTAGCTGGTTAATAAATAATAGTAGTAATTAATCTGTTTTATATAAGAAAAAATACTTTTAATTATAGGGAATCTCTCTCCGTTTAAGAAATATGATATGATGAAACAAAAACAAACAAAAAACAATCAATATATTTGTTTCTGATTTAATATTCATGATTTTTTAAAACTGTAAAAAAGAAGGGAAGTTAGAAATGCTAGTAGCTGAAAGACAAAAAAAGATAGTGGACTTAGTAAACTTACGAACGACCATCCGTGTTTCTGAACTAAGTGAAATATTTTCCGTAACAGAAGAAACAATTCGACGTGATCTTGAGAAGCTTGAAAAAGAAAAGCAGTTGCGACGAAGTCATGGAGGGGCTCTCAGTATTCAGGAAAAAAATCTAGAAGTGGATTTTTCTGAACGAGAAATCATAAATGTAATAGAAAAGAAAATAATTGCCCGTGAAGCTGTTAATCAAGTAAAAAGTGGAGATCGGATTATCCTTGACGCTAGCACTACTGCATGGTATATGGCAAGATCCCTTCCTGATTTCCCACTTACCGTTATTACAAATTCGATTAAAGTAGCAATGGAACTTAGTAAAAAAGAAAAAATTGAAGTTATATCAACAGGAGGCATACTGCTTCCTAAATCATTATCTTACGTTGGACCTTTAGCAGAACGTTCCCTTGATAATTATCACGTTGACAAAACTTTTCTTTCTTGTAAGGGACTTGATTTAAAGAATGGGTTAAGCGATTCAAATGAATGGCAAGCATTATTAAAAAGGAAAATGATTGAAAGATCAGCTGAGACAATACTGATGGTTGATTCAAGTAAGTTTGGACATCGAGATTTTTCTCATATTACTTCCTTACACAATATTAATCAAATTATTGTAGATGCCAAATTAGACAACACTTTAAAAGAAATACTTACGGAGAAAAATATAGCTGTAACAGCCGTAAATTGGGGTAATGAGTCTGCTTCTTACTTTTTTAAAGAAGCTACTGTACACAGTTAAGTAAAATTCTATAAGCTATTTTATTCGGCAAACTTATCCATAAGTAAGTTTGCCTTCTTTATAAACAAACAATTTTTAACAAAAAACAAAAATAAAACAAAAATAATTGTTGTTTCATTTTGTTTTTGTGTTAATATGTATACTATAAACAAACTATTTAAAGATTTTTCTTAAGGAGAGTGACAATTTATACTTTGAGTCCATTTATTCCTATTAGGTAGAAAATTATTTTTAAACAAGTAAAAACTAGTAAGTAAGGTATTAAGAACCCTTGGATTTGTAACCGAATTCAAAGCCCTATCCCTAGCTCAATTTAATAAGTATGATTTTGAAAATATCCATGTCATAACACATATTCGTTGTAAGCGCTATCTTAATAGCGATATAAATTATTTGAGGTGATAGTAATGATTAGAAAAGCAAGTATTATGTTTGTTTATAAAGATCAATTTGACGAATACAAACGTCGACACGATGAGATATGGCCAGAAATGGTAGAAGCATTAAAAGAACATGGCGCTCATAACTATTCAATTTTCTTAGAAAAAGAAACTGGAAAATTGTTTGCTTATTTAGAAGTTGAAGATGAAGATAAATGGAACAAGATGGCTGAAAGCGCCATTTGTAAAAAGTGGTGGGATTACATGGAGCCTTTAATGGAGACAAATTCTGATAATAGTCCCCGTTCTGTGGACTTAGATGAATTGTTTTACTTAGCATAACTCTTTAAGAAGATACAGTCAGCAAGAAAATCACAGTAATCCAAACATTTATATCATTGTTTGGATGAATTTGAGGGGAGTTTTGAATATGGCCAGTAATACTAAAGGTGGATTAAAGTCTACTCTTACTGTAGCAATGTCTAACTATTTAGAAGCAGGATCCATTGTAGCTGCTGCTGGTGGGCTAACGCTTTGGATGGAATATTTAAATCTAGATGACTTTAAACTAGGGTTACTAGGAGCACTGAGTGCCAATGGTTTCGCTTCAGCAGCAGGAGCATTATTAGGAGGCATTCTGGTTGATAAGTATGGTCGTAAGTTAATTTATAAATATGATTTACTTGTATATATGTTTGGTGTCTTATTAACGATTCTATCTTTTAACTTTCCGATGTTATTAATAGGCTATGTCATTACAGGATTAGCTGTAGGGGCTGCCATTCCTGCTGCTTGGACGTATATAGCAGAAGAAGCACCTGAAAATGAACGTGCATCTCGTGTAGGATGGGGACAGTTAGCGTGGTCTATTGGTCCCGCTATCTCGTTACTTCTTTCTGTAGCATTAGCTCCATTAGGTCTATTAGGAAGTAGAATTATTTTTGGTCAGTTATTTGTAATCGCTTTAATTACGTGGATTATGCAACAGCAAATCAATGAATCAAAAATTTGGGAAGAAGAAAAACAAAAAGAAGTAAGCCAAAAAGCAAAAGGTAAAAAGCTAGAAAGCCCAATTAAAGAATTATTCACAATCAAGGCAAATCGTCATGCCATTGTTTTATTGCTTGGCATCTATTGCTTCTGGAACCTCGTAGCTGGTGTAATGGGGTACTTCATGCCTTATATTTATGAAACTGTTGGAGGGCTTTCATCAAAACAAGCAAATTTATTACAAGCATTTTTATGGATTCTAACCGTTCTAGGATCATACTTTGTTTTTATTAAATTAGGGGATAAAGTAAACAGACGTATATTATATGGAGTAGGAGCTGCCATGGGGATTGCCGCTTGGGCTGTTCTCACATATGGTGGAATGGGAATGACTGAACTGCTTATATTTGTCATACTTTGGGGAACTGCAGCAGGCTTTGGTGCTCAAGCCTTCTATGGCCTATGGGCAAGTGAGTTATTTCATACAAAATATCGTGCAAAAGCACAAGGATTTCTTTTTTGTACAGCACGTGTAGCTGTTGGTATTATTTCACTTGCGATTCCAACTATGATTTCTACATTAGGATTTAAAGTATCAGGTTCTATTATGATTGGATTCCTACTAATTGCAGCAGTCATTGGATTAGTAATGGCTCCAGAAACAAGAGGAAAATCATTAAAAGAAATTGAAGAAGAACGATACAGTGCTTAAAAGAATACACTAAATAAGGAATAGAATCCAAAATAGCCAAGCCCCTAAACGGAGCTTGGCTATTTTATTCTAGGTTATTGATTTACTCTGCATCTAAAAAAGTCTCCCAGAGCTTTTTATCATCTACTCTATTCACACAGAGAGTCCCTTCTTCACCTTCTTGAATTCCTATATATATGATGTGCATCGGATTTTTAGCTTCTATCATTTTTTATAAATTGAACAGCTTTGCAAGCCTGTCTCCTTTCTTTAAACAAACCATTACCTTTTTCTAACTTAAACATTCGCTCCTTTATGAATCCCTCTGTATGTATTATTTGTTCAGTCGAGTTATATACATGATTGATTTTAATTGCTCGTTTATTTTCCCTTTATCTATCGCCTTACAAATACAAATAGAGATTCTAGTTAGAATCTCTATTTGTATTTAACCTATTATTACACAATTAAATAAAAAGCTTTTAAGGGGCCATGCACCCCCACGACCAAATTCATTTCGATATCTGCAGAATTACTTGGTCCAGAGATAAAGTTAATACAAGAAGCAATATCTTCTCCCTTTTCCACCTGTTGATTTAGATCATGAACGGCTTGCGTAATCCGTGGCACAATAGTCTCGCGTGGAATAATAGCCACATAAATAGTTGGTAAAAAGTGTAGGGCACGTCCTTGTCCTATATGAGTTTTTACAACAATTGTTCCTGATTCTGCAAGTGCATAATCACTGAATACAATACCGAAGTTAGCTTTTTCAGCTAAGGCATGGTTCTCTTCGCGCCCTTTAGTTGAATCCCAAACGCTTACTTCTATTTCTTCTTTTGGCCATTGTTCCTCAAGCAAATTGGTTAATCCATATTCTTCAAAGCGTGAATCATCAGCAGTCATCACAGGACCACCTCCATGCTCAGAAACAATTTGTTTTAATGTTTCGGATAAGTTAGCCTTTGTTGTTTCAAGCACAACAGTATGAATTTTACTGCAATGCTCTGTAAACGTAGCGATTAATTCTTTTTCTGTGGCTCCTTTCATTACTTCCCAATTCACGTTATTCTTCCAATCTGGCCGTGTAACCCCACTCTTTCGTCTTTCACGCCCAAGTTGTTCAGCAATATGATTTAAAAAAACTTCTTGATTTTGAGATGTTCCTTTCATTATTTTTCACCGTCCTTTTTATGATCCTCAAACCAGTCCCGGAAACGTTCTTTACTTGGAGCTGGAAACTCACGAATCTCTGTCCAATTTTTTAAAGGTCCAATTCCTTTAGACACTCGGTCTCCTGATACAATAGGCTTCATAGCTGTAGGTGCCATTTTTGTTCCTAATTTGTATAGAGCAGCAGATGAAGCTCCCATGCCAAACATTTTCATGGCAAGTTTCTCAGCGAGAGGAGCACGCCCTTCTTTTTCAACGATGACTTGACGATGTTTTACAAGCAGTTCATGCAATGGGATTTTAACTGGACAAGCATCTGTACATGCCCCGCAAAGGCTCGATGCATATGGAAGCTCCTTATAATCGTCATAACCGCCTAATAATGGACTTAACACTGCACCAATCGGCCCTGGATAGATAGAGCCATAAGAATGCCCCCCTACATGACGATATACTGGGCATACGTTAATACAGGCTGCACAACGAATACATTGTAAAACTTGGCGAAACTCAGATCCTAAAATTTCAGAACGGCCATTATCCACTACAACAAGGTGAAATTCTTCTGGACCGTCTGCTTCTTCCTCATATTTAGGCCCCACTGTCGTAATATAGCTTGTTAGCTTTTGCCCTACTGCACTTCGACATAGCAATCCAACAAGTACATCGAGTTCTTCCATTGTTGGTACAAGACGCTCCATTCCCATTACAGCAATTTGCGTTTTAGGAATAGCTGTAACAAGGTCTGCATTTCCTTCATTTGTTACTAGACAAATAGAACCGGTATTTGCAACTGCAAAGTTACAGCCTGTTACACCAATTTCTGCTTCAAGAAATTTTTCACGCAGGATTTCACGAACAAATTTTGTCATTTCGTAAGGGTCTTCTGATTGCTTATAACCCAATTTTTCTTGAAATACATCTCGAATTTGTTCTTTTTTCATATGAAGAGCTGGGGCTACAATATGAGAAGGTGGCTCATGATTATCAACTTGTAAGATATATTCACCAAGGTCACTCTCTACTACTTCACATCCTATACCTTCGAGTGTTTTATTCATTTCAATTTCTTCCGTTACCATTGATTTAGACTTAACAACTTTTTTAGCTTGCTTTTTTTCTGCTACTTCCTTAATATATTGAGCTGCTTCTTCTTTTGTTTTTGCAAAAAATATATGGCCCCCACGTTTTGTAACACTTTCACTTAATTGCATTAAGTAATAGTCTAGATTTTCCAATGTGTGTTGACGAATTTGCTCTCCTAGCTCACGCCAGTCTTCCCAGTTTCCAAGCTCATCACTAGCTGCCAAACGGCGTGTATACAAGCGCTCTTGAGCTGTAGATACGGCTTCACGCATTGTAGAATCTTGGATACCTTTATTAACACGTTCATTAAACTTTTTATCGCTGATTTTCATGCTCATTTTTTATTCCCCCTTCTTGTATTTAACGGCTATTTAATACCTCCGCAATATGCAATACTTTTGCTGATTCTCCTAAACGCTCCATTCTTCCCCCGATATTCATTAAACACCCACAGTCTGCACTAATTAAATAGTCCGCTCCTGTTTTCCTAACACTCGCTACTTTCTCGTCTACCATTTGTTCAGATATTGGCATCATTTTGACAGAGAAAGTTCCACCAAATCCACAGCAGTTTTGGGAGTTCGGAAGTTGCTCAACTTCTAATTCTTTTACATTAGAAAGTAGCGTAAAAGGTGCTTCTTTAACGCCTAACAAACGTGTCATATGACAAGATGTATGATAAGTTGCTTTTCCTTTTAAACGTGCTCCCACATCGGTAATTTTTAAAACGTCTACAATAAATTGAGTTAGTTCATATGTTTTTTCGGCAAGGCGCTTAGCTCTTTCCTCCCATTGAACATCTCCTGTAAACATATGTGAATATTCATGGAACATAGTTGCACAAGACCCAGAAGGCGTCACTACGTACTCCGCATCTTCAAAAGTTTGAATCATATTTTTTGCGGCTTTCTTAGCTTCGGCAACATAGCCGCTATTATAAGCAGGCTGACCGCAACAAACCTGTGAGGTAGGGAATGAAACTTCACAACCAAGACGCTCAAGTAACTCGACTGTTGCTTTACCAACATTTGATTGGAAGGTATCGACTAAGCATGTGATAAATAGACTCACTTTCATTTTTAAATCTCCTCTCAACATATACTTAAATTCATCTGGTCATCTGACTATTAATAGATAAAAGGTAAAGGTAATGATGAAAATGATACATGCAATCTAGAAAAGTTCTTCAGATCGCGCTATATTCATCTTTATGATGTCTTAAAACAGACTGTAGTTTTTCACTTTCTATTAAATGATTCATCATTGCCTTGCTTGCACTCTCAACATCCTGTTTTTTAATAGCTTCATAAATAGCTAGATGTCCATAGAATAAATTTTTGGTTATTTGTTCTTCATATAAAATGGAATGATAGGTTTCATGAATCGTTTTTTCGATTATTTTTGAGATATGGCTCATAAGTTCTAATAGAATCGGATTATGAGAAGCCTTAACAATTGTTAGATGAAAGTGAAAATCAATAGAACTTTCATCTTCTTTATCACCCGCCACATCTTTTCCTTTGTCAATCCAGTGTTCCATTTCCTTTAAATTTTCTTTAGTACGCTTTATAGCTGCGGCTTGTACAGCTCCCACTTCAACGATTTTTCGAACTTCAAATAAGTGAACAAGATCTTCTTGTTGCAATAAAAGGTGAGAATGTAGAGGTATTAGTAAATGAGAAGGATCAAATTTTTTTACATAGGTCCCTTCTCCTTGTCGCATCTCAATTAATCCCATCGCACGAACAGCACTTAATGCTTCACGCACAGCAGATCTTCCAACTCCGAATTGTTCTGCAAGCTGATGAACAGAAAGCAGCTTATCCCCGGGTTTTAACGTCCCTTCTCGTATCATAGAAAGAATAAGGTCTGATATTTCTTCATATATCTTTTTTGGGCGAATTGATTTATACTCCACATGCCATCATCCTAACACCTTTAAAATTGTTCTTATTCTATTAATATAAAAAAGCTTAGTCTTGCTCTTTATTTATATAAGAAAGAATTGTTAAAATATAAAACAGGGGAATTGATCTATTAGATCCTCCCCCCTGGCTATACCTATTTATAAATTTACTATATCGTTTTTAATCAATATTTTAGGCTAAAACAGAGTCTCTTTTTACTAATACATCTTGCTCGTATTGCTTCACGTCTTCTAACCATGTTTCTTTCACTGGAACTCCCATTTTTTCACAGTAATAATCCCAGATTGCACCAAAAGGATAGGTTTTAAATTCTTCCATTAATGCTAATCTTTCTGTAAAGTTTCCATCTTCCTGTAACTGTTTTAAATGTTCATTTGGCACTAACATTGCATATAGTAATGCTTTAATCATATTTCTTGTGCCGATTGTCCATGCTGCTACACGGTTAATACTAGCATCAAAGAAATCCAAACCAATCATGACTTTATCCAATGCATCATTTCGAACGATTTCAAGAGCAAGCTCACGTAATTCGTCATCTAATGTCACAACATGATCACTATCCCAACGAACAGGTCGAGATACATGTAGGGCAAGTTTATCACTATAAAGTAACATAGATGAAATTTTGTTTGATACCGTTTCAGTTGGATGGAAATGTCCTGTATCTAATAAACATAACTTATTATTTTTTAATGCATATCCAAAGTAAAATTCATGTGACCCTACCACGTAAGACTCAGAGCCAATTCCAAATAACTTACTTTCAACAGCATCTAGGTTATATTCTTCATTTATTTCTTCGCTAAAAATCGTATCTAGTGATTTTTTTAGTCTTTGACGAGGCGTTAGGCGATCACTTGGAACATCTTTATAGCCATCTGGAATCCAAACGTTTGTTAAAGATGGCGTGCCTAATTCTTTACCAAAATACTCACCAATTTTACGGCTAGCAATACAATGGTTAATCCAGAATTCTCTAATTTCCTCTTCAGGATGTGATAATGTTAAACCATCTGCTGCTTTTTCATGTGAAAATAACGTTGGATTGAAATCTAAGCCTAAGCCATGTTCTTTCGCCCATTTCACCCAGTTTTCAAAGTGTTTCGGCTCTAATTGATCTCTTTCTACTGCTTCTCCATTTGTTTCCGCATAAATGGCATGTAAGTTCACACGGTGTTTTCCGGGAATTAGAGATAGCGCTTTCTCAAGGTCTGCTCTTAATTCCTCAGGTGTTCTTGCTTTACCTGGATAATTTCCTGTTACATCAATACCACCTGATAACTCTCCTTTATTTACCTCAAATCCAGCAACGTCATCTCCTTGCCAACAATGAATCGAAATAGGTACATTTTTTAACTGTTCCAATACATGATCAACATCGATTCCCCATTTTTCATATTCCTTTTTCGCAATCTCATACTTTTCATTAAGTGTCATTTTATATTCTTCCTTTCTTATGCTGTAATGATTGAAGGTGAAAACTTTTTCACTTCAAAGGAATGCTTAATAATTGTTCTTGCTTCGTTTATATCTTCAATTTCGCCCACTGCCATTAATTGTGAGACAATATTTCCAATGGCCGTTGCCTCTACTGGACCTGCGTATACTATTTTTTTTGTTGTATCAGCAATTAGTTGATTTAACATTTCATTTTGACAACCGCCACCGATGACATTAATCTTTTCGAATTTTCTTTCAAATATCTCTTCAATTTGATTAATAGCTTGTTGATAACTGCATACCAAACTATCATATACACACTTGGCTACTTCGCCAGGTGTAGTTGGTATCGCTTGATTTGTCTCTTGACAGTAGCGTTGAATTTCCTCAATCATATTTTCTGGCTTTAAAAACCTTGGATCATCTACATTAACAGTAGATTTGAATTCTTGAACTTGGCGAGCTAAATCAACTAACTCGGCAAACGAATATTGATCCTGATAATTTCTTTTTACTTCCTGTATCATCCAAAGTCCCATAATGTTCTTTAGGAATCGATAGCGATAATCAATACCGCCTTCATTCGTAAAATTGTAATCTAGAGCCTTTGTAACACAAATCGGAAAATAGTTTTCGACTCCGATTAAAGACCATGTCCCTGAACTTATATAGATGGTCTCGTCTAGCTCTGGAACCGAGATGACGGCTGAGCCTGTATCATGTGTTGCAGGCAGAATAACTTTCATATCAAAGCCAAATTCCTCTCTGAGATCCTCTTTCAGCGTTCCTAACACTGTTTTAGGATTGTGAATCTCCTGAAAGATCTCTCTTTTAATGCCTAATTGATCTAGAATTTCGTCATCCCATTTCTTTGTAAATGCATTAACTAATTGAGTCGACGTAGCATTTGTATATTCATTTGCCTTTTTTCCTGTCAGTAGATAATTAAAATAGTCAGGAACCATAAGGAAAGATGCTGCCTTATCTAATATCTCTGGATTATTTTGTTTAATAGAATAAAGTTGATAAATCGTATTAAATTTTTGAAACTGAATACCTGTTTCTAAATATAGTCGTTCTTTCATTATGATTTTAAAGACTTCATCCATCATTCCATCTGTTCGTGGATCCCGATAAGCAACGGAATTAGTCAAAGGTTTTTCATTCTCATCCAGTAGGATAAAGTCAACTGCCCACGTATCAATCCCTATACTTTCAGGCTTCAAACCTTTGCCTTGACATTTTTTAATCCCTTTTTTTATTTCTAAAAATAATCGATCAAGTTCCCAGCAAAATTGGTCATCTTTTCGGACAATTTTATTTTCAAAACGATGAATTTCATTTAGTTTTAATTGTCCATTTTCGAGGTGGCTGGCAATCAATCGACCACTAGATGCACCAATATCAACAGCTAAACAACATTTCTTCATTACTATCACCCTTCATCTGAAAGCGTTTGCTTATGTTCTTATCTTAAAACAGATTGAAAGAGTAAATAATGACTAAAATTATTTATTTATTGTCCTTATTTGCAAAAATACATTACATTCGTCTTTTAATTGTTATAGATGTCTTCTGTTATCCTAAATAAATTTATGGGACACGTTCTTTTAGAATCAAAGCGTATAATATAAAAAGGTTTCCGTTTTATGATGATAGTGTTCACCTGGATAAAAACTCCATAAAAAGAACATTTAGCTCTTTATTTCTTCGCTAAATGTTCTCTAAATTGTTTTGGTGTCTGATTATATTTATTTTTAAAAATTCGATAGAAATAACTAACATTATCGTACCCAACTTGATCTATTATTGTCGTAATTGGCATATCTGTACTTTCTAATAACTCTCTTGATTTGCTCAAACGTTTTTCTTGAAGTAACTCTTTAAAGGTATAATTTGTAGCCTTTTTAATTTCTTTACTTAAAGCATAGTGGGGTTGATTTAATTGAGAAGATAACTCATATAACGAAGCTTTTTGAAAATTTTCATCGATATACTTTAAAGACTCAACGATTAAATAGTGATGGACAGGATAATCTTCTGTATGTTCAGCCTTATCAGCGTGTTTAATTAACTCAACGATTAAAAGACCCATATATAATTTAACCGTTGATTCAGACATAAAGGCAGAAGACATAATTTCCATAATAATTTTTTTTATTAACTCTTGAATACTTTCCACTTCTGAAACTTTAAAGTAGAGAAATTGTCCGTTTTGAGTGCTATTATATAAGCTGTTGATTAGAAAATTACTAATTCTATTTTCAGTTGTTAAGAAAGAGAAGATGAAATCAAAAAATTGAGGTTGAATAATGAAATTAATAATGATATCTTCTGTTGCACATGCGGCAATTTCATGTTCAATATGCTGATTTAAAAATAACAGCTCTCCTTGTTTTAAACTTATTTTTTGATTCCCTACCTTTTGATTTAATTCTCCATTATAAACATAATTGATTTCAATATAATTGTGTTTATGTTTAGGAAAATCAACAAAGCGTGTATGTTGGCGGACCATAATCATCTTATCTTTACTGAGAAATTTTTCACTTTCAATAATAAAATTGGACTGATTTGTATAAAGCTCTTTTTTGATCTCTCTTCTGTTTTGTAAGATTATTTCCTCTTCTTCTGTTATCTTTAATAACTCATTTAAAAGCTCATCCTGCATAGAAGTTCTCCTTTTTTACCATCTTTCTTCATTTTGTATACTCATTTTAAAGTATGGGTTTCTAACTATTCTAGAGTTTACATTGGAGTTTTGATTACCTATTATTATTAACAATTAAAAATGATAATGTAAAAATGTTTTGGATAAACTAAAGTAAAATTTTTGAAATTCATTAAGATCCCTATATTAATACAAATATACTTCAAATTGTTGATAAAAGTAATCTAGATTTCATCAATAAAAAAAGTCCTTTGCCAAAACAAAGGACCTTTGATGAGTTCATTTTCACTTTAAAGTTTTATTTAGTCTTTTAAAATCTACCTAGAAATACGAAAATAAAAACTAGATCAAAAAATATTTACGCCTATTGTTCCTTAACCTTGATTATACTTCTCTCTTAAAAAAACAATACTTTCATCTATAAAAGGTTCTTTTGTATCTTCCATTAAGATATTTATAAACGGTTTTTTCTCCTTTATTAATTTCATCACTAGGTCATAATTTAATAATCCTTTACCAACAGCAGCTGGTTTTAACATTTGATTCTCTATAATAAAGTCTTTGGCGTGTAGGATGACCATTCTATCTCCAAATAAGTTAAATGCTTCTTCAAAAATCTCGTCCTGTTTTTTATAATTATCTATTGTCAGTAAATTTACGGGATCAAAAATCACTTGTAGATTATTGGAATTCACACAATCTAAAAGTCTTCTCATCACTTTTGATGAATAAATAGGATGATTTACTCCCGCTTCGATTCCTACGATTACGCCAAATTTTTCCGCTTCTTCTACAAGTTCACGGACACTTTCGACTACTTCTTGGAATGGTTCTTCTTTGAAGTTTTCTGTAGTATAAAAAATTTCAGCATTTACATTACCAGTTTCCGTTCCTACAATACTGCATCCGAAATCTCTTGCATATCTTATATGTTCTTTAAATCTTTCTAAGCCTTTTCGTCTTTCCACTTTATCAGGATGAATCATATTAATATAACAGCCTAATACAGCAATTTGAATACCGTGTTTCTGAAAGGTACTTCCTACATAATGAGCAAGACCAGGGCTTAAACTTCCTAAATCTGTATTTACATAATCTAAAGATTTACTTAAAGCTAACTGTACAGATGTAAGCCCCTTTTTTTCAATTTCTTCTACTAATTCCTCTAAACCATTCTTTTCAATATCATGACCTCTTATGCCTAGATTCATTTATATCATCCTTTTTATTTTTAGTGTCCATCCTATCAGATGTAATATAATAAAGCTGTATCACTAATGCGATACAGCTCATATAATTTTTAATGATCTACTCTATAGAAATAGAGTTATCGAGCTAACCAACCGCCATCAACGGCTAAAATATGCCCGTTCATATAGTCAGAAGCTTGACTTGCCAAGAATACAGCTGTTCCCATTAAATCTACTGGAGTTGCCCAGCGTCCAGCAGGAATACGGCTTAAAATTTCTTTGTTACGCTGTTCATCTGTACGGATAGGAGCTGTATTCGCTGTTTCTACATATCCAGGTGCAATGGCGTTCACTTGGATGTTATGTTCAGCAAGCTCATTAGCAAATGATTTTGTCAAACCTGTTACAGCATGTTTGCTTGCTGTATAGGAAGGAACAAATTTTCCTCCTTGGAAAGAAAGCATGGAAGCGATATTAATAATTTTACCGCTTTGTTGTTCAGCCATTACTTTTGCGACTTCTTGACTTAAGAAATAAACTGCATCTTGATTAATCGCCATTACTGCATCCCAATCTTCTTCTTTATATTGAAAGATAGGGGCACGACGAATTGTTCCTGCATTATTAATTAAAATATCAATCTTTTTATATACGTTAAGACACTCTGAAACTACTTGTTTAATAGAGGAGCGATCTGATAAATCTGCTTGATGGAAGTGAACATTTCCTCCAGCTTCCTCCACAAGAGCTCGTGTTTCATCCCACTCTTTTCCATGTGTTACAATGAACACGTCCGCGCCTGCTTTAGCAAGTGCCACCGCACATCCTTGACCTAGCCCTTTGTTCCCACCAGTAATGATTGCCACTTTCCCGTCAAGACGGAAGAAGTCCATTGAAAATGAGTTCAAATTATTCGACATTGCTTAACTCCCCCAATTTTATGTATTCTTGATGTTTCAATCTCATATTTTTAGCTTCACAAATCAAAAACTTACATTTTACATTAAAGAGAAACAAATAGTATCGCGTATGTTAGGATACTATTTGTTTTCTCTTAGTTAGGTATTAACTAACTTATCTTAGATCTTCCATTTCCACATGATCCATATCATCATAAGTAATATTCTCTCCACACATGCCCCAAATAAATGTGTAGTTACTTGTAGCTGTTCCAGTATGAATAGACCAACTTGGTGAAATGGTTGCTTGTTCATTTTTCATAACCAAATGTCTTGTTTCATCTGGTTTACCCATAAAATGGAATACACGAGTATCTGGTTCCATATCAAAATATAAGTAGACTTCCATACGTCGCTCATGAGTATGACAAGGCATTGTATTCCATACACTTCCTGGTGAAAGCATCGTTAATCCCATTTGAAGTTGGCAACTTTCACAAACGTTTGGATGAATATATTGATAAATATTGCGCTCATTTAATGTTGCTTGTTCACCTTTATGAAGCGGATCAATTTCTTTTATATCAATTTTCACTGTTGGATAAGTATGATGTGCTGGTGTTGAGTTGATATAAAATTTAGCTGGTTTGTTAGCATCTTTTGAACGGAATCGAACATCTTTTGTACCGCGTCCAACATATAAACCGTCACGGCCTTTCATTTCATATTCTACTCCGTCAAGAATAACAGTACCTTCGTCTCCAATATTAATAATGCCAAGCTCTCGACGTTCTAAAAAGTAGTTTACGCCAAGTTCCTTGTCTAATTGAATTGTTAGTTCCTCTGTTCCAGGAGTAACCCCGCCAAAAATCATTCGATCATTGTGTGTGTATGTTAAGTGAACACGATCTTTCTCAAAAAGAGTTTCAACTAAAAAGTTCTTTCTTAATTCCTCTGTTGTTTGATGTTTTACATCTTCGGGATGATGAGCGTAACGAGTTTCCATTATTCATTCTCCTTTATCATTTAATATCGTTTTTTAGTCATAAAATTTTTAATTCTCTTCTTATCGGACAATCTTTCCTTTTTCATTAGCTACAAATTCTAGAATCTCTTCTTCAGAAAAAGCATTACAATCACCATGAACTGTATGCTTTAACACAGAAGCAGCTGTTGCAAATGAAATGATTTGTTGTAAAGGTGATTGATTGATTATTCCATGAAGTACACCTGCTGCAAATGCATCTCCACCGCCAACTCGATCAACAATTTGGTCGATGTGATGAACCTTGCTTTGATACAACTTTCCATCCCCATACAAATTCCCTTGTAATGTATTTACTGAAGCAGAAATAACATGACGGACAGTTGAACTCGTATACTGAATATTCGGATACATTTCTTTGATTCTATCGTAATAGTATTTAATCCTTTCTGTTTCTGATAAAGACTCGGCTGCTTTCTCTATTGAAAGTAAATGAATAGCATCCAGTTCCCCGCAAAAACAAATATCTACATAAGGCAAAAGAGACTGAATGGCTTCAGATGCTTCTTTGTGACTCCAAAGAGTTGCGCGATAATTAAAATCAAAGCTTGTTTTGATCCCTTTTTCTTTCGCCTTCTTTAAAGCTAGAAGAGTTAATTCTCGTAAACTAGGAGACAGAGCTAAAGTGATTCCTGAAACATGAAATAGTGTTGCCTCATGAAAAATTTCTTCTAAATTCAACTCTTCTATTGTTAGAGTAGAAAAACTAGAGTATTTTCGATCGTACATCACCTTCGCACTCCGTTCTCCTACACCACTCTCTAGATAATAAGTACCTAACCTTTCTCCCCCTGTTAGAACATAATCCATATAAACTCCATGAGATTGGAGATGACGATTAACTCCACGGCCAAGCGCATTATCTGGTACTTTACTAACGAAGTAAACATCGTGTCCAAAATGTGAAAGTGAAATTCCCACATTTGCTTCCCCGCCTCCATAGTGCATTGTCAACTTATCTGACTGCCAAAGGCGCTCTCCAGTATCAGTAGAAAGACGAAGCATAATCTCACCAAGTGTTACCACTTTTTTCATCATTAACCCACCCTTGCCTCTTGCACTTTTTCTACATACTGACGGGCAAGTAAGGTAATTTGTTCAAAGTCCCCTGTTTTCGCTGGAGCAATCAAATTGCCTCCTACTCCTACAGCCGTACAACCATTTTGAATCCATTCTTTAATATTTTCTAAGTTTACACCTCCTGTTGGCATAATATTGACTTGAGGAAGCGGTGCTTTTACTGCTTTAACAAAATCAGGACCAAAGGCGCTTCCTGGGAATAATTTCACAATGTCTGCGCCATATTCTAATGCAGTTTTCATTTCTGTAATTGTCATGCAACCAGGCATGTAAGGAATTTTATATAAGTTACATAGTTTTGCCGTTTCTTTATCAAAGCTTGGACTTACAATAAACTCAGCCCCAGCCAAAATTGCAATACGTGCTGTTTGGGCATCAAGTACTGTTCCCGCACCGATAATGACGTTGTCATTGTTATCATAGATAGAGACAAGCTCTTTGATTACGGTATCTGCATCTTGAACAGTAAAGGTAACTTCGATACCCTTTATGCCTCCTTTTATACATGCTTCAGAAATACGGATAGCTTCTTCTGTTGAATCGCCTCTTACAACTGCAACTACTCCACAATCAGAAAGTTTAGATAATATATTCATTTTTGAGTCATCCTCCAGAGAAATAGGATATCAATATTTCCAAATAAGAAATTATATTTCCTATTTGGAAATTAACGATTCTAATTATATATTAAAATATTTGAAATTTCAATCATTAATAAGGCTATTTAAAACTTCTATAATGGAATTTCACATTAAAAACGGTTGTTTAACTTGTTTTTGACTTCTTTTTATCTTGAAGACTTCTATAAGCAACTCTATTTTTATATCCAACTGGATTATTCCCCCAAAGCTTTTCATACTGCCACCCTGATAATTGTTCAACTACTTTACGTGTGGTAGCATCAACGTGACTCATAGAACCCCCGCTTTTCAACCTGCTAATTTCATTTAATAAGATCGTATGATTCTCTTTTGTTAACTTGTAACGGTAAGAGATTAAAAAACCTCCAACAAGAAAAATTAAAGTTCCTATTGTTAAAATTGCTACGATAGCATTGAGTGCTGAAGCTGATTGAACATCTTTTCCTGAAACAAAACCAGCTTCTTGTAGAATAAAACTAACAAGGAACACAGCAAGTGCTTGAGAAGCTTTGCGTATAAATGTCATCATACCTGCAAATACTCCTTCTCTTCTTTGCCCTGTAAGTACTTCATCTACATCTGGAATGAAAGGATAGTTGTTCCAAGGAATAAAGTTCAATCCACCTCTTCCAAGGCCCGCTACACCTATCAAAATAAACAACATTAACATCAAATTAGACGGATTAGCATAATAAACAACTAAGTATCCAATGACACCTATCATAAACAGAGAAATTGCTAATCTATATGCTGGAGCTGGATTTAATTTTAGAGTCATAGTCATAGCCAGCCATACCCCAAAGATTTGCAGCAGATACATAACTGTCATTAAATTTGAGGCTGCAACTGCATCTTGTGAAAGGGAGAAAACAATGAAATATGTAAAGACTGCATTAAAGATATCTTGGCTTAGATAAGCCCCTAAATACATCCCTAAATGTTGTCTAAATACTCTGACTCTCAAGGTTGAAATTAGATCTATATATACCTTCTTTACATTCTCAAAAAATGGGATTTTTTCTCCCTGTACTTCTTCATTTAATATATCTTCTAAAGGTCTTTCCCATGTGAATTTGTAAACAAATGTTAATACACAAACAAAAATGACTGTAAAAATAGTTCCTGCATAAAGGAAAGTCATAGGATCATCTTTTCCTAATGCTTCAACTAGCCTTCCTGGAATAAATGCAGCAAATACGGCTGATAGCTGAGCAGTAAACATTCTGGCACCAGTGAACTTTGCACGCTTTTTAAAATCTGTCGTCATTTCTGATGCTAATGTTTCATAAGGAATTAACACCATTGTATACACAATTTCAAAGGCGATATATGTAAGTAAGTAGTACCAATAACTCATTCCACTGACCCAAATTAAGGAATAACAAAGCACTAAAGGAATGGAAATCAATAGAAAGAATCTTCTTCTTCCAAATTTCTTCCCAAGTTTAGTTTTATGAAAGTTGTCTGTTATATAGCCCATTACCGGAGCTGCTATAGCATCGACAAAACGAGCAATTGCAAAAATAGATCCGGCTTGAACTGGAGTTAGCCCACAAAATGTTGTATAGAAATACAATAGCCAAGCTGCTGTTAAAGCAAAAGCACCTGCACCTAAAAAATCGGTGGATCCATACGCTAAATAATTAACAAGTTTTATCTTTCTCTTCTCCATCCCCATTTTCTCCCCCGTCATATATTAGAAGCGCTTTCATATAGATGTGAACTGAATATCTACTTTGAATTTAATGATAAAATTGACTTCGTATAGTTAAATTACGAATACTCATGAAGTATTACTTCTAATGAGTATTCGTAATGCCCCTCTTCTAATTAACTATAGGAATGTAAAAATTCAGCTAAGCAGAGAACTGCTAGTGACTGTCCATACGGCATTGTTGTTATTTTGATTTCCTTATAAAAATCTAAGGTATCTCCCATACCTGTTCCAACTGAAACTTTTTGTAAAGCTCCATCTTTACTTACTTCTCTTAGCATTCCTTGAATTGCTTTATAAGCAACGTCCTTATATTCTTGGCTTATATAGCCTTTATGAACAGATTTTAAAATTCCATAGGTAAACCCTGCTGTGGCAGATGCTTCAAGATAAGATGTTTTATCATTTATCAATGTATGCCATAAACCGCTTTCATCTTGGTACTGAGTCAATGTTTCTACTTGTCTCTTTAACGTATCAATCAAGAATTCTCTAAAGAAATCCCCTTCTTTTAACTCCAATATTTCGATGATTTCCGGAATTGCAATGGTAATCCAACAGTTCCCTCTTCCCCATAAGGCTTCTGCATAGTTGTGATTTCCTTCAAACGTCCATCCATGGAACCATAGGCCTGTTTTTCGATCACTTAAATATTTAATGTGGATTAAGAATTGTTTTTTAGCTTCTTCTATATATTCCTGTTTATTGAAAAGCATCCCTATCTTTGCTAATGGTAATACAGTCATCATTAACGTATCATCCCATAGCTGATTTTTATTTTCCGGCCCATATGTCATATGTTGCAGTCCGTTTTCTTTTGTACGTGGCATATCATGCATTACCCATTCTGCCCACTCTTCAAGATGGGGAATAAGTGATTTATCCTTTGTTTCTTCATATAAAAAGGCCAATGTTAAAAGCGGAGCCATTGTATTTACATTTTTAGGCGGAACTCCTTCTTCGAATCTATCTTTAAACCAATCTGTTACAATCTTTAAAGCTTTTTGATCGCCTGATAGTCTTGAATATTTATGTATTCCATATAATCCTACACCTTGTGGCCAATTCCACACTGCCCAACTCTTGTCATCTACTACTACGTCATCAAAATGCAGCAAAAATTCCCCAGTATTATCTTTAATCTGTGAAAGATTATTCATTAGTAAATGGATATAGCTTACTACTTCTTCTTTTTCAATAAATGCTTTATTTTGAATCATGCTGTTCCCTCCAAGCAAAAATAAATGATACCTCTCATACTTTTTATAGTTTGACCTATCTCTTTACTCGTTTTGTTCTTTACAAAAAGTATCTAGATTCACAATTATGAAATAAATAAGAATATTCGTCCGAAATACTGAACGCGCTTTCAATTCTGACACTCCATGCCTATCTCTTAATCTAGATTACTATAATTTATTAACCAACTTTTTGTTTCACATTGTGAATTCTTATTTCATTATACGAAAAAAATCATTGGATATCAATATGTTTTTCATATTTTCAAAAGATTATACACAAAAAACAAAAACATAAACATATATATGGAATATAATCAAAATAAAACAGACATTTTTATCACTTTATATTTTTGCATCAAACCATCATAATATGGATATTTTTTTATCTTATAATCATAGATTCATTAAGAATTTGATTTTTTGAAATAGATACTCCCTCTTCCCATTGATAATGAGTAATAGATTTTTAAGTAGGAAAGCTCTATAATTAATAGTAACGTTAAACAAATTATCTATTATGGGATGTGGCAATATTGATTAAGAGTGACACTGTTCAATCTGTGGATAGAGCGTTAGCGATTTTAGGAATTGTGTCTCAACACAATCAAATTGGTATTACTGATATATGTAAATCTTTAAATTTAAATAAAACAACAGTGTATCGATTAGTATCAACGCTTGTGAGTAATGGATATATTGAACAAGTAAAAGATTCAAATAAATACAGATGTACTTTCAAATTATTTGAAATGGGGAATAAAAGAATACAAGACCTTAATTTATTAGAGGAGGCAAAACCTGATCTTGAAAAATTGGCTCAATTAACAAAGGAAACAATCCATCTTGTTGTTGAAGAAGGAACTGAGATCGTCTATATACATAAAGTTGAATCTACTAACACAATAAGAATGCATACATGGGTAGGAAAGAAGAATCCGATGTATCGTACAGCTGTAGGGAAGGCCATTCTTGCATTTTCTAATAAGGAAAAAGTAATAGATGTATGGAATAAAAGTGAAATTGTGCAAAATACCCCTTACACGATTACAAAAATTGATGATTTTTTAGAGCAATTAGTATCGATAAGGGAAAATGGCTACGCAATTGATAATGAAGAAACTGAAATTGGGATAAGATGTGTGGCAGCTCCCATTTTTGACTTTTCTAAGAATGTGGTTGGTGCCCTCAGTATTTCTGTGCCAACACTTCGCTTTCCAGAAAAAGAAATCAACATCTACGGCAAATATGCAAAAGAATGCAGTGAGTGTATCTCCAAGAAACTAGGTTATATAAACTAAGTTTTCGTATGTTATGACAAAGAATTTACAAATATATAAAAGCCAAGGATTTCTATAAGGAAATCCTTGGCTAAATTTAACTCTAATTCAATTTCTCTGTTAACGAAGATCGTTTAAGATATTATTTTCGCAAATTTTTATTGCTTCAATAATTTGTTTTTGAAACTCTTCAGTCAGTCTATATTTAGGAATACTAACACTAAACGCCCCATAATTTTTGTGATTCAAAGTAATAGAAGCTCCAATACAAAATACATCTTCTTCATGTTCACCATTATCATAAGCATAACCCATTTCCCTAACCTTCAAAATCTCTTCCATAAATTCAGACTTATTTGTAATGGTATTGTTCGTTAATTTATTTAATGGATTACGATCTAAATAATTTTTAATCTCTTCATCTGATGAATAGGCTAAAATAGCTTTTCCCATTGCTGAACAATACATAGGAATACTATTGCCAACTTTTGAATAGAGACATATAGGATTTTTACTCTCTATTTTTGTGATATAAATAATACTATCTTTATCTTGAATACCTAAGTGAACTGTTTCATTTGTTACTCTTTGTAACTCTTCTAAATGCGGTTGTGCAATTTTTTTAATATCTAAATTATTTATTGATTTATTAGCATATTTAATAATTGATAAACCGAGACTAAACTTCTTTAACTCCGCGTTTTTTTGGACATAACCTATCATGAGTAAAGTGTCTAGTATTTTTAAAGCTGTAGAATTCGTTAAACCAGTTTCTTTGGCAATCTTATTCAAAGACTGTGGTTCATCGCAACTCGATAAAAAATCTAAGATATGGGAGGCTTTAATAAGAACCGTTCCATAAGGCTGCTTTGTTTTATCCATTTGTATCACTTCCTATTGTTGATTAAGAGAGGATAGGATCCTTTATATATTATAAAGAGTTCTTTTTCAGGTATTTTGTAAGTGTAAAAAAATTCTCAAGTAAAACAGACTTGTGAAAATCATATCATTAACCATACAAAAAGAAAACATAATGCAGTTAAGGTTAAACTTTGATTCTAGGAGAAAGATAATGTAAGAAAGGATAAAAAATTCTGGTGTAAAAACTTCAAATCACTTCACCAAAACTTGGACATACTAATACTAGTACTCAAAAATATAATTAGGATGAAGAAGCAAAATCTATTTAAATTGAAACATTACCAACCTGTTGGTAGTTATTATTATGCCACCACACTTTTATACTTTAATGTATTTGTAAGGAGGTTTATTATTTCATTCCAGAAAATCAATTGTACTTAAAACCTAGATTAAGATTGGCTAGAACCCAACTATCTTTTTTGTGTTTACTATCTTTAATGAGTTTTAGGCCACAGTATAACAAGGACACCTATGGTAGTTGTAGGAGGTTTTTATATAGAATATTTAATTCTCTACCTCTTGATTACCTTAGCTTCTTTCATCGCTTGAACAGCCGTAATCTCTTTAGTCTTCCACCTTTTATAAGATTCAATAAATTCGTGACTAATCTTAGCTTTAGGTCGTCCAAAAAACACACCATTTTTTATCGCAGCATCCATTCCCTTATGCTGAGGTTTACGGATATGATCTCCTTCCTCTTGTGCCACCCAAGAAAGGATTTGTAAAACCGAATCTGCAATAAAGGTCCCAAAACTGTCTTTATACTGAGTAGTGTCCAGCAATGGCCTATCTATAATCACGATATCCCCCTCAATCCCCTGAATTATATCATTCCATTATTATAAAATTTTTCTTTGTGCGTCCAAAAAAATTTAAGAAGTGAATATAAAAAATATTCCCTTTCCAGATCCTCCGTTTCATAAGTTAATACTGTTCTCGATTGAAGTTCTTCTCACGTTGTTTATCAATAAAAATATCTCGAGAAGGTCTTCCAGCTTCCTCTATGAGTTAAAGTTGAAGATCTTCATTTCGATTGCCTACTAGTATGTATGCAAACTTTCTATTCTCCGTTATTATACTTTTGTACTTCACTACTTATTTTTCTTTAAAAGCATCCATTAAAGTATATAAATTTCTAAAGTATATAAATTTCAGAGGACGTTCGTAATTTTTTTTCTAACTTAAATGAACATCAAAATTGCTAGATTCCTTATAAAAAAGAAACATCCGTAAAAGCACACTTTTACGGACGTTCATTTTGCGAACTATCTGCTTATCTTTACTTTTTATAGAGGGAAAAGGAATTTAATGGGTACGTTAATTGTGCTTGTTCATAATGGGGAAAAGAGCCAAATGATTTTTGTTAAACAGGTTTGCGCTTTTTTACTATCTGGAACATATTTTATGTTAACTAGGATGTATATATAATTTTAGATTCTTTATTGGAAATCCTGTTCCAAATCTTTCGAATTATAAGTAGATATAGTTGTTATAATAGATAGTGGTAAAAATAGAAAGGGATGAACAAATATGTTTAATCAATATCCTATTGGAAAGTTTACAGTAAAAGAAAATATCCAAAAAGAAGATATCCAAGGTTGGATTAGTGACATTGGAAATGCTCCAAAACAATTATCAGAAGCCGTAAAAGGGCTATCAGAAGAGCAACTAGCTACTCCCTACCGTGAAGGAGGGTGGAAATTGAGTCAAGTTGTCCACCATTTAGCTGACTCACATTTAAATGGTTATATTCGTTTTAAATTAGGCTTAACAGAGCGAGATCCTATTATTAATACATATGATGAGGTGTCTTGGGCAAAGCTTCCTGATAATGATTTATCTATTGAAGTATCCCTCCACCTTCTTTCTGCTTTACATGAACGTCTTCATAAAATATTAAACTCACTTGAAGAAAAGGATTTAAAGAAAATTGTTCAACATCCTGAAAACGGTAAAGTAACTGTTGAGCAGTTGATAGCTACTTATGCTTGGCATGGGAAGCATCATATTGCCCATATTACAACATTAAGAAATCAAAAAGGATGGTAAAAGAAAAATATATGTTATATCTAAAAAAAGCTCTTAAGAAGAGCTTTTTTTATTAGTACTGATAAGATCTATTATGTTAACTTAATCTGTATTTCATTTATAAACTAAAAACAGAAAAACCTCCCCCTTTACTCAATTAAAATATCCGTTTTCTGGATTTTAACTCATCAACTGCGATTGATACTCTTCTAAAGATATCTCTCCTCCAGCAAATTGTTTTTCTAGTATTGCAGTCTTTTCAGCCTTTGTTAAAGGTCTTTCACTATCGATATTAATAGCATTTTCTTCACCTTCTAGGGGTTCTAATATATGCTTTCGTTTATCATATGCTTCAAAATATCGAAGACCAAATATTCTCTGCGAAACTGCATTTAAATGAATACCGTCAGGGTTAGATGTTAGTCCTAATGCTGTTGCAAAATAACAGTTCTTTTCCTTTTTAGCAAATTCCAGTAATTCCTGATTAACCTCAGAATGTTCTGGAAAGTAATGACCAAGAAAACCACTTCCTAAATAGTTACCAATTCCACCTATGATAATAGGTATATCTGGCTCACAAAGTTCACGACGAAATGCCTCAACAATTTTTAAAAATTTCTCATGATAAAGTTTAGAAAGTCCTGAAGAACATTCATTTTCACCCTGATGCCATAAAATTCCCTCCAACTTACTGCTTCGCTTTGCAAGTTTTGCTTGTAGGATAGCATGTTCAAACAGTGGTCCTTCTACTGACCAAGCATCTAGACTTGTACCACCTTCAGCACAAGGTACTAAACCTATTTCTTTATCTTCATTTTTTCTACACCATGCAGCTGCAAAAGAAGCCGAAGGACCAACCCCTGCAAAAGCTCGATCGTAGTTTATAGGTTCCATCATGATTTGCCATCTTCCATTTCGTAGAACTTTTATACGTTCATTGCAAATCATTGGAACATCCTTTAGAAATCCACGTCCAGCCATATTTGATTGGCCAACTAGTAAAAAAGAATGGATCATATTTTTTATGCCTCCTTATATTTTTCTCATGCAAAAATAAATAATGTATCTCAATTGGTTATTTTATTATTAAATATAAAAATTTAACACTCATAGGTACTACCTATAATCAACATTATGTGAACTAAAAATAAGGATTTTATAAAGCGTAAAAACAGAAAAAACTACTGCGAGTCAGTAGTTTTTTCTAATACACATCAACTTTTAAGAGCGATATATTACACACCTTGAATAGTTTGCTCAAAGAGTGAAATAATATATATTTAATTTCAAAAGATATATAACACTTTATTTTATACAAAAAGGAGGAACCTTTCACTCCAAAAAAGATGTAATTATTAAGAGTCCCCCATGCAAAAGGCTTTATTATTAATATAGAGTTGTTTATAAGAAATATTAATGAATCATTGCGGTTCTTTATTTTTTAGACTTAGGTCAATAAATTAACTTACAAGAGGTGTTTTTTCGATACAAACTAAATGCCCTATACTTTGTTCCCAGTTAATTGTACACGTAAAATCAATAAATGAACCATTGACCATTCGCAAACGCAAACTTGTTGTTAATGGTTCGTTATGAGCAAATGATGTTAGAAGTTCTAAAGCCCTTGGCTGGTCATCTATATGAATAATGGTTAATAGATCTAACGGGATATTAAATAGAGCATGGGCTCGTTTAGAACTATCTAAAATTGAACCTTTGCTATTTATTTTAAAATAAGAAAAGGGAAAAAATTCAAGCATATAGTCTTTCATACTAGGCATCTCCTGATAGTATCTAATTTAAATCATGATTTATAAGGACAGGAATTTAAAACTTAAAAGAACAATCAATGAAAGCCCCTTCAAAATATTATATGTCAATCGTTTTCATACGTCAACCGGTTGACATACGATTTTAAAAAACACTGCGTTAGGGGTTTTGATGATGTTGGATGGTATCCAGAGAAAAGAAAAAGTGCAAACTCACTGTTACTGAACAGACTTGCACTTTTTCACTTCTTGGAATCACCATTATGTGAACTAGTTTGTATTTCATATACATAAAAAAAGAAACCGTCTTTTCAGATCTGTTTCTTGAGGAATTCCAATCCACCTAGTGTTTTACCCTTAAAAGCTAAAGATGAAACTTAAAATATAATACTTTTTAACAAAATAAATATTTTTCTCTTCTAATAAGGCCTATTATGTGAACTAGAAAAGATGATAATTACTTTAGTGATTCACCTACTGCTCATTAGGGACTACATGAAAAAGCATTCACCATTAAACAGAGAAAGCTTATTAAACATAACTTTATCAATAAAGGCCAAGGGATAGTATCCCTTGGCCTTCGTCATAATTTAGATTCAACCTGCAAAGAATATATCCATACCCTGCACCATTATTCTCTGGAGGTATCTAAATTATGACGAAACATCCTACACAGCTGACTTCAGCCGAAATAGCTTGTATTTGGACTAACTATATGCAAGATAGTATGTCCAAATGTGTATTATCTTATTTCCTACAAACGGTAGAAGATGAAGATATTCGTCCCCTTATTCAGTGGGCGTATGACATCTCTTGTACTCATATCGAAGAGTTAACCACTCTATTTCAAACGGAACAGATTCCACTCCCAACAGGATTTACAGATGAGGATGTGAATGTAAATGCCCCTCGTTTATATACTGATGCTTTTATGCTTAACTATCTATCCCATATGACCAGGGTAGGGATGCTTGGATATAGTGGATTCACCTCTATGGGGGCGAGGAAAGATCTCAAAACGTATTTTATAAAAGGACTTCGAGAAACCTCTGATTTATTTGACCAGAGTACCGATTTATTACTCGAAAAGGGATTATATATTCGAGCCCCTTCTATCCCGTATCCTACTCAAACCGATTTTGTAAATAGTCATAAATATTTAAGTGGATTTTCTCTATTGGGCAAACAACGACCATTAAACGCCATAGAGATTTCCCATTTATACATGAACAGTATAACGAACCATATCGGAAGTAAACTGTCTCTTAGTTTTGCCCAAACCTCCCCTGATGAAGAGGTTCAAAATTGGATGTTAAGAGGAAGGGATATTTCCCGAAAGCATGTGCGAATCTTTACAAGGATTCTTCTTGATAGCGATATAGAATCCCCTATTTCACCTGATGTGGCCATTACAGATGCTACAACCCCGCCTTTTTCGGATAAACTAGTTATGTTTCATATGGGGATGTTAAGTGCAACAGGAACAGGAAATTATGCCACAGCCGCATCAGCCAGTCAAAGAAGTGATTTAATCATCAATTATGAACGTTTATCCCTTGAAGTGGCTCTGTATGCTAAGGATGGAGCTGATATTATGATTAGGAATCAATGGATGGAGCAACCACCTCCCACTATAGATAAAGAACAACTAACCAATAAAAAAGATACGATGAAATAATTCAGCTACAAAAACCTTTAATTGAAAACTCTTTTCTATCCTGCTAATAGACACCCTGGAAACTAAGAGTAAGATTGAATAACTTTGTATTCGATTGAAACAATAAAATTGAATGATGATGGAAAAGGATTGGAGGGTTTGGCTTTATGACAGCAAAAATCTTTTTGTTTATTTTTTTAATCCTCCCTTGGTTTACTTTGTTCTTTGCTAGCTCAAGGACAATAAAAAGGTTTATGCCTGTAACCATTTCCACTTGTTTCTTAATGACAATTATCTTTCAAATAGCCTATATATATAACTGGTGGGTTATCGAAGAGTATATTGTCCCATGGGGGTATATGACTGACGTAAGCTTTGCCTATGGAATTTTCGCAGTTGGAACCTTTTGGATTTTTAGATTAACGTTCCATAACTTTTTATTGTATACCGTTGTAAATTTGATTATGGATATTTTTATGAGTTTTATCATGTTGCCCTTATTAAGTTTGTTAGGTGTTGCGAAATATAAGAATATTACGTTTTGGCAATATGCATTAGTCATTTATGGACTTTCCTTTGTGATTTACTTTTATCATAAATGGCAGAAGAAGATTTTTTCAACAGATTAATCCTCTATATCAATAGGAGAAGAAAATGACCGTTTCAGTAGTCTTTTCATCGCCGTTATAAGTTAAAGTTCAGATTTGTTAGAATTAATTTTTTCCAATGGCTATCATAAGCGAAAATGCGGGAAAAGGAGATGGATTATGACCACCGATAAAGATTTAAATCCAATGAATGTGTTGAAACCACTCAATATAAATCCCAAAATATCAGATGAGACTCAACCTTTAACGTCTTTTGAAATGGGTAAACTTTGGGCTACTTATATGGGAAACAGCATGTCCATTCAAATTTTAAGTTATTTTCTTCAACATTGCGAGGATGAAGATATTAAGTTGCTATTGGAAAATGGTTTAGCCCTATCAAAGGATTTCATACAAAAGATAGAAGGAGTTTTTAAAAATGAAAATTTCCCTATCCCCATTGGATTTACTAAAGATGATGTAAATCTTGGCGCCCCCCGTTTATACGCAGATGAATTTTATGTTCACTATTTAAAATATGCTGCTAAGGCAGGTTTGAGTCTTTACGCAGTAGCCGTTCCATTGGTAATGCAGGAGGATATAAGGGAGTTTTTTATTTATTGTAATCAATGTACTACCGTCTTTTTAGGACAAATTAATAGTGTTTTAATGGACAAAAAATTCATTGCAACACCTCCTATCATTCCAACTCCAACACCAGATGGAATTGATAAAATTGATAAACAAAGTTACTTAAAGGGTTTTATGGGAGATATCCGACCATTACAGGCATTAGAAATCATACATCTTTGGGATAACATTGAGAATAATGTAACAAGTATGACATTATTATCGGGATTTCATCAGATAGTTCAAGATCCAAAGATAAAGGCTTTGTTTAAACGAGGTTTAGACATGACTGATAAAGCGCTAAAGCAATATAAGGAAAAACTGCATATTGAGCACATTCAATCACCGTCGTACCTAAACCATTTGGTTACAACCTCTACATATCCACCTTTTTCTGACAAAATCATGCTGTTCCATAAAGTAGATATGTTCGCAATGAAGATAAGGTCATTCGGAAACTCACTGGCGGTAACAGCAAGAAGAGATATCGATTTCTTATATATAAGAAATCTTATGAACATTGGCCTATTTGTTGACGACGGTATTAATATCTTAATTGATAAAGGTTGGTTGGAATCACCGCCAAAAGCGTATGACAGGATTTAAGATACAATTGGAACAACTTGAACAACTTCCAATTGAAAGCTAGTCGAAAATAATTTTAAAAAGGAATAGAGCGATGTGGCGAACAATAAAGAAGCGTTGTTATGGAGTATTGCACTCCCAGGATTCGGTCAATTTCTAAATGGTAAACTTATAAAAGGTATTGTGTTTATGTTTTTAGAATTTCTAATTAATGTTAAAGGTCATTTTAACACCATAATTATTTCAAGTTTTCAGGGACACATAAAAGAAGCGATTGAACAAGCTGATTATCAATGGTTACTGTTTTATCCATGTTTATACTTTTTTTCCATGTTTATACTTTTTTTCCATGTGGGATGCTTTTAAAGATGGAGGCGGAGGGAAAGGAAAATATTCTTTTTTACCTTTTGTATTTTGTGCTTATTTTGTGACCGTTGGATGTATATACTCTTCACATTTTAGACTCTTTGGGCTCCTGCTTGGGCCCGTTTGGCTCCCCATACTTTTTGTCGTTCCTGGTATAGTTACCGGAGTAGTATTAGGTAAATTCATTACAAGTCTCCATAAAAGGTCTAATGTTCCATAAGACTGAAAAGCAAGCCATATCACTTCCTGATAGTGAAAAGATATGAATACAATATAAGAAGAGGTTTATATTCACTTCTTTTGCTGTGAGCAGCAGATATGCGATGTCTGAAGAGATATTACTTTTTGAAAAGGATTTTTACTATGATAGGTTTTCTATTAGCTATTACTCTTTTTAATACGGTAGCCTTTACAACCAATAAACGATTAACACGGAATCAAATCGTACATATTTGGATGTTTACTATAGCCTTTCAAGGGCTTGTTGACCTATATGTAGCTGGAAAATACGATGGGTATTGGTACTTTTCTCAAGCGATTGATTGGGAGTCCATTCTTGCATTGACTATATTGATTCCACCTGTAAATATGATGTTTCTAAATGGATACCCGTTTGGTTCCTCTCTTTGTAAACGAATGTTATATGTAGGTTGCTGGACTATAGGTATACTACTTTATGAAGCCATCGCTTTGTTACCTGAACCATGGGGATATTTTCATCATGTGTGGTGGAGATTACGGTATTCCTTGTTCGTCTATCCCCTTTTACTTATTATGGTGGTATGCTATTACAAATGGATTCGTAAAATTGAAAAGTGATACAAAAAAAGAGCAAGTTCATTATAACTGAATGGATGTGCTCTTTTTCACTTCCTGAAAGTAACATTATGTGAACTAAAAATAAATATCTTATACAGAGTAAAAACAGAAAAACTACTGCTTGGAGTGAAGTGAACCCACAAAGTTAGAGATTTATTTAAGCTGCTAATGAGGACTGAATTCTGCATTCTACAGGAGTCAATTCTTTTAATTTTGTTTTAATTCTTTTGTGAATGTAATAGAAAATATAGGACTCTAATTCTTTTTTTAAATGCTCTATACGGTTAAACTCTTGAAGATAAAATAACTCTGATTTTAATAAATCGAAGAAGTTTTCTATCCCCTCGTGATCTAAACAATTACGCTTACGAGACATACTTTGGATAATGTTATGCTCCTTCAATATATGCTGAGGTCGTGTCATTTGATAATGCCAACCTTGATCTGAATACAGAATAGTATTTTCCAGATAGTTAGTCGTGTTTGAAAGGAAAACAAAAATTGATTTTTGGGAGTGAAAAATCATTCTGATATTGAATTGTTATTTCTATTAGTAACTTCTCTCCCTAATCATAACCAAATTTCAAAGAAGGAAGTTTGTTAGTTATTTTAGCAATCAAATATTCCTGTGAACTACTGTTTATTTGTTTTCTTCAATTTAAAGTATGCATACATGCTTAAAGTAATGGTAACTAGCACTAAACAGGTAAGTGGGAAAATGACAGTGTTAACGAAATGATCATAAAACCAAGTATACATAAAAAATCACCTCATCGTGTGTATAAAGAGAATGGGATACTTTTAATTGTACCCCTATGCCCTACTTTTAATTGTACCCCTATGCCCTACTTCTTAGGAAATTTATTTGTTATAAACCTTTCTATATTTTGTTTATTATCATTAGTTAAAATCCTAAATTCACCAATAATAACTTCATTTTCAACAAAATGATGCATTATTCTCTCTTCTTCTTCCTATTTTTCAAGAAAGCAACAAGAAGAAGAAGGAGAGGAATGAACACAAAGAGAGGAATATGTAGAACAAAAATTGCTATCTTCAGTCCCTCACGGATATGTTCTTGGTAATTGCTCGCAATCGTGATGGATAAAAAGAGAACGGCTATGCCTAAAGGATACGATAGGCGTGAAGGTGATGCAATTCTAAATAAACTAGCCGTGCCTATAACAGCTGCATAAAGCAACACGCTAATCTTAAAAAAAATACCAATTACTAAGGCGATCATAAAGAATACATCAAGACGTTCTAGGAAATCAGCGACTTGAATGCTTTGTACAGTACTAAGAAGAGGGAATTGTGAACGTGCTGTTAAATCAACCCCAAGTACACTAACATTAATGATCATCGTAATCACCAAATTGATTCCACTTAATCCTGTTGCACATAACATGGTCACTTTTGCCTTCTTAGGATTATTTAGATAAGGAAAAATCATCGTAAACACAATAGCTTCTGCAAAAGGAAAATATAAAGTTTGTGTAGATGCAATTTTTAAGACAGGTAACATCCCTTCTTCAAGTACCGGTTGTAAGTTGGTAAAATCGATTAAACCCGAACTCACAATGAGAATAAATCCAGCGACCGCGAGGATGTACACCAATATAAAGAGGAGCTCTGCAGAACGCGCTATAACCTCAATTCCTCTTCGAACCATATAAATAATGACAAGAATTAATAAAGCATTTGCGATAAATAAAGGCGTATCAGGATAGGCGAAGGTTAGTAGCATCTCGCCAAAATCACGTAAAATTCTTGATGCATCATACATAAAGTAAAGAATGTAGGCAAAGGCAATTACTGTCCCTATCACTTTACCGAGGATTTTTTGCATGTACTCCGTAGGCAAGAGATCTGGGTAATAGGAATAAAGCTTGTGATAGATTAAGAACAGAACTAAACTGCCTATCATTCCAAGTAGAATCGCAAGCCAAGCGTCCTGTTTTGCATCCATGGCAAGGGGTACTAGTAAAGAACTACCTAGTTCAAATAGTACCATTAAAATAAATAGCTGACTGGCACTAATTTTGGATTTTTCCATTCACCTTACCCCTCCTTTTTCTCACTTTTGATTCTCTTTTATGCTCAAAAGAAACGATTTATATTGTGAGCCAGCTGCTTCTCCTCTCCTGTCGGGTATACATTTAATTTTGGAGAGTACACATCGCTCTATTTCAAATTTAATTTCACTCATATTGTAATCCCCCTCTTATAAACCTTATTATTCTCTTTGCTTCTTCCTGTTTTTTAAAAAAGCAATAAGAAGAAGGAGAGGAGGAATAATAATGAAGAGAGGAATATGAATAAACGGTGCTATTTTTAGCCCTTCATAGAGATGTTCTTGAAAATTACTCGCAATTATAGTAGACAGAAATAGAATGACTATGCCTAAAGGATACGACAGCCGTGAAGGTGATTTAATCTTAAATAAGTTCGCTGTACCTATGACAACTGCATAAACCAACACGCTAATCTTAAAGAAAATACCGATTACCATGGCAAACATAAAAAACACATCAAGACGTTCTAAAAAGTCAGCGACTTGGATACTTTGTACAGTACTAAGAAGAGGGAATTGTGAACGCGCAGTCAGATCCACCCCAAGCACACTCACATTAATGATCATCGTAATCACCAAGTTGATTCCACTTAATCCCGTGGCACATAACATCGTTACCTTTGCCTTCTTAGGCTCATTCAAGTACGGTAAAATCATCGTAAACACAATAGCTTCGGTAAATGGAAAATATAGGGTTTCAGATAATGTAACTTTTAAGGTTGGTATTAGCCCTTCTTCTAGTACAGGTTGCAAGTTGGTAAAATCGATTAAACCCGAACCCATAATTAAAATAAATCCAGAAACCGCGAGGATATACATAAAAGTAAAAAGCAGTTCCCCTGATCGAGCTATGACCTCTATTCCTTTTCTGATGGTATAAATAATGACAAGTATTAATAATCCATTCCCGATAAATAAAGGCGTTTCAGGGTAGGCAAAGGTTAACAGCATTTCACCAAAATCGCGTAGAACCCTTGAAGCATCATACATAAAGTAAAGAATGTAGATAAAGGCAAGTAAAGTTCCCATCACCTTACCTAAGATTTTTTGCATGTATTCTGTAGGTAGAAGATTAGGATAATACCAATAAAGTTTATAATAGACTAAAAATAGAACTAAACTGCCTATCATTCCAAGTAAAATCGCCAGCCAGGCATCCTGCTTCGCCCTCATGGCGAGGGGCACTAACATAGCAGTCCCCAGTTCAAACAAGACCATTAAGATAAAGAGCTGATTGGCACTAATTTTAGCTTTCTCCATTCCATTCAATTGGTACCTCCTTTGCTTTACTTTTGATTTTCTTTTAAACCTGAAAGAAACGACTTGTTTCGTAAGCCAGCACGACGGACATAGGCCTCCACGGTAATATCTACATCTAATTTCGGAAAATACACATCGCTCCATTCTGATTTTATTTCTTTCCATTCATTTGGTCTAGAACGGTGGACGGTCGCACCGAATCCAAGTATATCTGTTTTGTTTTTCTGCGCATGTTTAATGGATTCCTTTAGCTCGTCTTCAATTTCTTTTCGCAAGGATTTTTCAATTTTTGTAATGACCTTTGGATTGGTAATATCAATAGGTATCTCCATTTCACTGAGGTCTCCTTCAACACGCGCATGAATAGAAATGTGAGGGTGACCATTCTTCACTTGGGCGGACACATCTGTTTTTTGACGAATGGTTTGATAGGTTATGGCTTCTTTTTTTCCTTCCCAATCAATGCTGATAGCAGTTTCTTGTATTTTATCTAAAATCCATACCGTTCCTCTTGCTGTTTTTCCATACAGCCAATCCACTAACTTTCCTTGTTTTAAAACCGCAATTCCCGAAGCTCGAAGTGTTGCTTCAGGCACACTGTCTTGAATGTTTTCTAACTTCCCTGCTTGTTTAGAATTCCCCGTCATACGAAATCCAGATACGACGGTTTCCTCTTTGGAAGATTGAAGTCCTTTCATTACATCTTGGAGTGAAACTTTTACATTTTCTCCCCACTGTCTTTCTGTGAATTCTAAAGTTTTCAGCACTTTATTTGCTGGGATCTTATCAACAGGAGTTAATGTTTTAATCAAATTTGAGGCAGTTGAATGGTTAGCAATAACGAGAGTTGAGGTCGTTCGAAATTCAGCATCTCGATCAAACGCATCCATTAATACCTCAATCCCATCTTCTCTTGCCAGACTTTCCCCAACGACGACTAAGTTTGTATGGGCATAATACAATCTTCGAGAAATTCTGCTTGAAGCCCGTCTGCTTGCCTCGGCTAAATTTTTCCCCGAAACGGAATAGACGGTTACAGGGGGATTTTGTGCATCGCCTCCACCGCCTTGCATCCCTCCAGCCACGTTCCCAGGATTGATAACTTGAAGTGTTAATTTGTATCGTCCATCTTCCACTTTATCTACTCCCACAGCTGCCACAATAGCAAGGTCCGTTAATTCCTTTTTACTCCAACAACTTGTTAGTAAGACAGTCACCGTCATCATTAATAAAAGAAAAGCACCTTTACGTTTCATTGTTGTCACCTTCTTCAATATCCCGATTCACCATACCACGGGATGAAGGAGGATGGGGTTGTTGGTTTTCCCCTTCACGCTTCGTATTTGCACTTATTAATCGTGGTCTTTTTCTAAGCGTCCACCATGGTAATCGTACAATCGTATCTTCATTGTTTGAGGGGATAAAGGGGGCCAATGGTGCCATATACGGAATGCCAAATGAGCGTAAACTGCATAAATGAACGACCAACATAAGAAGGGCCAGAATAATACCATAAAAACCAAATACCGCTGCACATATCATAAACAAAAAACGGAGTAAACGAACCGAAATGGCCATGGCAAAGGAAGGTATAGCAAAATTAGCAATCGCCGTTAGGGATACCACGATAACCATGGCTGGTGACACAATGCTAGCTTGAACGGCAGCTTGCCCAATAACAAGGGCGCCGACAATCGATACAGCTGAACCAATGGCTTTGGGTAACCGAACCCCTGCTTCTCGCAAGATTTCAAAGGTGACCTCCATGAGAAGCGCTTCTACGAAGGCTGGAAAAGGGACCGCTTCCCTTTGTGCTGCAATCGCTACGATAAGCTGTGTTGGGACCATCTCCTGATGAAACGTTGTCACAGCAACATAGGCAGCTGGTGCGATAAGTGAAATAATAAACATAACAACGCGTAAAAAGCGAATTGATGTTGCAATATCGAAACGAACATAATAGTCCTCGGCTGATTGGAAAAATTGGATAAAGACAGCTGGTGCAATCAGTACAAAGGGCGTTCCATCAACGAAAATAGCAATTCGTCCCTCTAGGAGATTCCCTGCCACGATATCTGGCCTTTCGGTATCGTACATAGTGGGAAATGTGGTTAATGTTTGATCTTCAATGAATTGTTGAATATACCCTGATTCTAAAACACTATCAATATCAATCTTATGTAATCGTTGGCGTACTTCTTCAATGACTTGATCATTCGCAATGCCATGCATGTACATCATGGTTACATCGGTTTGGGTGACACGACCAATCTTCGTCGATTCAATCCATAAATCTGGGCTTTTAATAATTCGACGTATCATGGCCGTGTTGGTCCCAAGAGACTCCGTAAAGGCTTCCTTTGGACCGCGTACGACCATCTGAGTATTTGATTCGGTAATGGCACGCCTCTCTCCACCTTTTGTATCTACACTCATTGCCTGGTCTGTTCCATCGACTAGAATAAGGGTATCGCCTGACAATAAGGATAAAAACAGGTCATTCCAAGTATCAATGGATGATACCTTTCCAATTGTGACCATATCTTCAGAAATCAAATCGAATGCGTTCTGCTGATTCACTACTTCTCTATGTTCGTCCTTCATTATGGATTCGAGCAAGAACTCTTGAATCGATTGATTGTCTACAATTCCTTCTACATAGACGATGGCTATCTTAATATTAAAATTCTCCCCCATTTTTAATTGACGAATCACGACGTCTGAACTGTTTCCTGTTTTCTGTTTAATCGTATTAAGATTCGCCGATAGAGAACTGTGCAAATATTTTACTGAATTGTTATCAGATTGATTTTCAGTATCCTGTTGACGGTCTTTTTTTGATTTCCGGTCTTTAAAAAACGAAGGCATAAATTAAGGCACCTTTCCTTTAGTTTCTATTACCTTAACCATGTAAGGAATTTTTATGTAAATTCCCACAAAAAATTTGTATTATATGAAAGGAAAGGGAAGACCCTATTAAGTGGAGTGTGATAAGGATGAAAATTATAGGTGTTTCCCTTTTAATGACGGGATGTTTAATGGGATTATCTCTAGGCATCGATATTCTTCAAGGAGCAGATGTTTTTCAAGCGTTGTATAAGGCTGTCACCCCTTTTCGTGTAATGGAAGTTGTAGAATTATTTGTTCTCTTTTTTCTTCTCTTTCTGTTCTTTGCTGAGTCTGCTTACATTTTTATGAAAAAAAGAAAGGGAAAATAAGTATGTATAAATCGTAACCTTCAAAATGAGAAACGGGAACAAAGTTAGTTTGGCCCGGGTCAAATCTAATCATTCTACTTTACCTTTAAGAGGAAAATAATATGTGATTTCTATGTATAGAATAATTGCATTATTATCTATAATAGATTTGTAATGAATTTTACCAGAGGGGAGGCGAAACAATGAGCCGAGAATGGGTGGTTGAAATCTATCAAGATGTTTTAAATGGAAAAGTAAAGCGTTTTCCCAATAAGTTTTTCTCAGGAGAAGAAGGAAAAAAGTATGTGAGATATATGACATGTTATCTGCTTGAAGACCGATTATCGATTCCAATTCATGAAATTCCTATAAGAGTACAGGCAAATATACTATGGTCCCATCGTCTAAAACCACCTGCTATGATTTATGGTTGGAATTATTATGATGTAATTGAAAATGCTTATCCAGGACGCTTTAAACCGTGGGAGTTTCAGCAAGTCCCTCATAAATATTGGCACGGAAAAGAAGGGAAAAATCGAGCAATTGAGGCGGTTAAGCATGTAATAGAAAATGAACTGAATATTCCTATAGAAGAAATCCCCTTACACGTGAATCTTCATTTTTTTAAAAAGTATCATTTATATGGTGTCTTCGATATTTTTGAACAATCTCCTTTTCAAGTTATTCAGGCTGTTTATCCAGGTGTATTTAAACCGTGGCAATTTGCGAATGTCCCACTGAATTGTTGGAAAGATCGTGTATCTATTCAAGAAACGATGGACTATTTTCTGTTCCAACAGCTCCGTTTTTCCTCCTATGAAGAAGCATTGGTAAAAATAAGGAAACAACACTTTTTTGATTTCCAACTAACGGGTTTATTACAAAGGGTTTTTGACTCTAGGATGCAAAAGGTCAGAGAATGGATAAAAATAAGCATGAAGAGAGGACAGAAATCAATAGAGGAAAAAGGCAGTTCTGGTTCGAAAATAATGCAATAGAAACATGGAATGGTAATATCCTGTTAACTTTGAGATTAAGCAGCTACTTTTTATTTTGTTCGCAATCATTAGTAAGTACAAGACGAACATAGCCTTCTATATAGTTATGAGTATTAGTGATATTTTTTCTTATCCTTTCTATTCTGCTAATCACAGGAATTTATGATCCCTATTCTAATCATATTAGATAACGACGTAATTTATTGGATTCAATTCATAATAAATGAGTTAACATAACGCACATTCCAGGAAGTAAAAAAACGCAAGCCCGTTCTGATATGATCCCCTTATAGTAGACAGAAAAAAGAGAGCCCTTTATTCTATCTACTACGGAGGGGATTTTTTTATGGGTAAAACTAATAGAACGTATGACCTAAAAACGAAGAGAAAAGCAGTAGACTTATATCTGAAAGAAGAAATGGGGTATAAAACGATTGCGAAGGAGTTAGAAATTGATGTTGCCATCATCTATCGATGGGTGAAGCACTTTCAAGCTGAGGGACTAAAAGGGCTCGAAGAAAAACGTGGAAAAGCAAAAGGGGTTGGTAAGGGAAGACCCACTACTCAACTTGAAACAACAGAGACCAAACTGAAACGATTGGAA
>NZ_FOXX01000002.1 GCF_900115845.1 Priestia endophytica DSM 13796
GAGTTAAAGGAATTAGCGGGTGGAGCAGAAGAAAGAGCAATTTGGACAGTCACAATTCCCATTTCTCTAGCAGCATGCCCAACAACACAATGTGCATCAATCGTATCACCATGCAACGACTAAAAAGCTAAAAATATGTATGGCCGTACATATCCTTAGCTTTGTCGCCTAAAATACGAAAACAGAATCGGGTGCCTTGCTGCACCCGATTATTATGATAAATAGGATGTGATAGCTATGAAGTTGTTTCATAAATCTAAATTTTATACCCCTCACTTTAACACAGTTTTCCTTGGAAATCAAAAATTTCAATTTACCCCCTTTACTGAAGAAGATGAATTCCCTTCATTTTATACTCATTTTACAGATCGCTTTTCGGAAAAATTAGTGACAGAGCTAGGACGGTTGAATCAGAGTTTTTTTGATTTAAAATCGTTATTGTATTCTCTAACCATTCAATATAAGAAGATGTTATATAAGTTGGCAAGAAAAACAGTTATATATGAATTTCACGAAATGTTTGATGAATTCCATAGAGAAGAAGATTTTTTCTATCGTCAATTTAATGACGCTTTCTCTAATTACAGTGCTGTGGAGAACATACTGAAGAAGTATCCTGTACTTAGGGAAATGATTGATAGGACTTCTGATCAATTTATCCAATACAGCTTATCCATTATAAAAGCATACATAGCCCATTATGAAGAAATAGCTGAAACATTTCATCAACAATTTGGTCGGCTCTTATCTATAAAAGTAGATGCAGGCGATTCTCATTGTGAAGGGAAAAGTGTAGCTATTTTAATATGTGAATGCGGAAAAATTGTTTATAAACCTCGTTCATTAGAAGGAGATCAATTATATCAAAAGATTATTAGATATTTTAATCATCAATATGATACCGAGCTGAAAACACCTATTATGGTAAGCAAAAGTAACTATGGTTTCCAAGAGTATATAGAATCAACCTCTTGTCAGACACTTGATGAGGTATCAAATTATTATTATGAATTAGGAATACATCTAGCTTTTATTTATGCTTTTCAAGGATCTGATTTTCATTATGAAAATATTATATGTAACGGATTACATCCCGTCTTAATTGATCTTGAAACTCTTTTTCAAAGTACTCTTTACTTTACAGAGGAATCAAAGAAAGACTCCGTATTAAAGGTTTCATCTTCTATCAATCGTACAGTTTATAAATCTACTTTCTTTACTCATACAAGCTACCCAGAAGAAAACCATGTGTTAGATGTAAGTGGATTAACAAATATTGAGCTTCACACTTTTGACAAGGAAGTCGTTGTGAACAATAAGACAGATAAGGTTGCCGTAGAGTCTCAAGAAAGTAAATTTGGAAGAGGAACGAACTTACCAATTTATAAAGATAGTGGAATAGAGATATTTGGATATGAACATGCTTTTGTAAAAGGATTTACGAAAGCTTATCAAGTTATAAAGGATGACAAATTAATTTTGCAGATGATTGAAGAACATTCTTCTTTTCCTGTCCGAATTATTGTGCGTCCAACATATATATATGCTAAATTTTTAAGTTCGTTGCTGCATCCTAAATATTTAAAGGAAAAAGAGGAAAGGAAAAGAATTCTTTCTCTTTTTCAAGGGTCATCAGAAGGTTTTGAAGCTTTTAAATTCCTCCATATGTTTGAAATGGATGACATGTATAAAGGGGATGTTCCTTACTTTTATACAAGTTTTGATAAAGAGCAAGTCTACAGTAGTAGTGGACATGAGATTTCTTATAATCTCCTGCATTGTTGCCCTAAGCAAGAAGTAATCAATAAAATAAGCTCTTTATCAACAAAAGATATGGAATATCAAATCCAGCTTATTAATATGGCATTGAGCAGTACAGAAGGAAATAGGGAAAGAAATCCTGAGTTTTCTTGCTATCATCATGTTCATACGATAGGTCGAGAAATATCGTGTAGCACATTACTTCAGCAAGAGACAAATCGTATTTTGGAAAGAGCCATAATCCACGATAAATATATACAGTGGGTTTCCCCCCATCTTAGTCCAAACGGAAAGCTTGTATCAGGTCCTCTGAATTTTAATATTTATGACGGACTCAGTGGAATAGCGATTTACTTGGCTTCATATGCTCAGACATTTTCTGATTCACGAGTTGATATAATACTTCCGCAGGTTCATAGTACAATCAACAAGTTAGTAGAAAAGAGTGTATATAGGCGAAACGCTTCTGCGTATTATGGTTTGCCTTCTTACTATTATTATAGTCACTATATGAAGAAGACAGGTAATCTATCTTATGATTCTATAAAGGAGTATGAAGACTTTGCTGAAAAAGTAGTTAGAGACATTGAATCCTATAAAAGTTTAGATTTTATTGGAGGACTAGCTGGTTTATTAAAAGTGCTCGTGAACCTTTACAACGTAGAAAAGAGTGAAGTTGTAAAAAAAGCAGCGGAAGTTGTGAAGAATACTATTGTAAATAAAGCAATCACAAAGGATCAGCACCTTTATTGGGAAGCTGATCATAATCGTAATCTTACCTTAAGCGGGTTTTCACATGGAATAACAGGTATATGCTATGCATTGAGTGAATATGTAACGAAAGTGAATCATGATACTTCGCTTATCTCTGTCATTCAACAGGCTCTTCTTTATGAAGATCGTTTTTATGATGAGTCACAACATGCATGGAAAGACAATAGGGAGAATTATTCTACTCATTCCGCTCCTCTATGGTGTCATGGTTCAGCGGGAATTCTACTTGGAAGAGGTAAGATTAAGGATAACTTAGGAAATGAAGTGGAAGTCAACTATCTAGAAGAATCTTTGCAGAACACGCTGCATAGTGGAAATAAACATAATCAAGGCTATTCTCTTTGTCATGGCACATTGGGGAATTTAGATATCTTAAACGAAATTAGAAGCCTTGAGTCTTTTCGTCATAAAGAAGACGAGATTACTAGCACAATAGAGAAATGGCTTGTAGACTTCCGAAGGGATTTAGAAATGTACAATTTCCAAAATGGCATTAAGAATGATTTTTCGGGAGTAGGCTTTATGCTTGGAATAACAGGTCAGCTTTATGCGCTGCTCAGATTGAAAAATCCATCCCTTCCATCACTATTACTACTTGATTAAGGAGCGGAAAACAGTGAGAAAAAAGGATCTTATATCACTTCTTTTTTGTAGTATTCTCTTTTTATGTATGAATGCAAAAGTACAAGCAGATGGAACTTCTTACTATAGCGTATTATTAAGTAACCCAGAATATACAGAAGAGTTTCTAAGAGAAGCCCAACAGCACAATATGAAAATAACGTATGTGGTACGGGAAATCGGATTAATCCAAATAAAGGCAAGTGAAGCTGAGGTCCAGAGGTTAAATGGAAATAAAATGGTCCGGACGTATAACTATTCTCTAAAAGCTTCTACATCTGCATTTTCTGCTAAACAGTCAGATGTCGTTGGAGCACCGAGCTCGCTTTGGGACAGACAGTGGGATATGAAAGAGATTACAAACAATGGAAAGAGTTATACCATTTCTGAAGGTTCTAAGGAAGTGGTAGTGGGAATTATTGATTCTGGGATTGATGAAGATCATCCTGCTCTTCAAAATAATATAATAAAGGGATCTGAAAATCTGGTTCCTCAAGGTGGGTTTCGTGAAACCGAACAGTCTGAAAAAGGCATAATAAATAATATTGAAGATTTGACAGGACATGGAACACATGTCGCAGGGCAAGTGGCTGCAAATGGAGTAGTGAGAGGAGTAGCACCGCAAACTAGCCTTAAATCATACCGAGTATTTGGTACTTCTTCTGCTGAATCTATTTGGATTATTAAAGGAATTATTGAAGCTGCAAAAGATGATGTAGATGTTATTAATCTTAGTTTAGGAGAGTATCTAACTTCTGAACATATGAATGAAGAAGGTGGAAGTTCGAAAAGTCAACTTGCTGAAATTCTGGCTTATGAAAAAGCAGTTATGTATGCAGAAGGAAAGGGAAGTGTAGTTGTAGCTTCTGTTGGTAATGATTCAGTTAATTTTAATAACAAGAACGAAGTATCTTCCTTCATGAAATCGCATTTTCAACTTAATGATGTTAAAGTGAAAGGACATCTTTTAGATGTACCTGCTCATATTAGCGGTGTAGTTGCAGTAACTTCAACAGGTCCTGCTAAAGATCTGTCTGTTTTTTCTAATAAAGGTCGTTATGTTGATTTATCAGCACCAGGAGGGGATATTAAGCTCCTTCAAGCATATGGAGTTGAGCAATGGAGGAAAATGGAGCTTTTTACGAAAGAACAAGTGCTTAGCACGTCTCCAAAGGGAGGATATATTTATATGGCAGGTACTTCTTCAGCAGCTCCAAAAGTATCTGGAACATTGGCGCTTATCATTGATCAATACAACTTAAAGGACAACCCTAAAAAAGCAAAGCAAAAACTCCTTCAAAAAAGCGAAAGATCTGAGGAAACAAATATAAAAGCTTTAAACACTTATAAAGCAATAAAATAAAACCCCAAGGATATATCCTTGGGGTTTTCCTTTATTTACTGTTCAGCGCCTTTTTCAAAGCTTCCAAGTTTTTATTCATTAAGCTAAAGTAATCTTCCCCGTTTTCACGGTCTTGGTCTCTAAGTGTTTCCATATTATTTAATGTAAGAGACTCTGCACCGATTTCCTTACGAACAAGAGTGGCAATTTTATTTGTTACGTTTGCATCAAAGATAACGTATTTGATATTGTGCTCTTCTGCTGTTTCTACAATCTCCTTTAGTTCCTTTTGTGAAGGTTCTTGAGTTGGAGAAAGTCCAGAAACGCTTATTTGTTCAATGCCATAACGATCTTCCCAGTAGCCATATGCAGCATGGGAAACTAAAATTTCTTTTGAAGGAGCATTTTTAATAGCTTCTTCATATTTTTTATCAAGTTCTTCTAAATCAGTTTTTACTTGTTTAAAATTCTTTTCAAACTCATCTTTTTTGCTTGGCTCTAGTTCAGATAATGCATTTTTAATATTCTCAGCCATGACGATAGAACGCTGTGGATCAAGCCAGAAATGAGGATCAAGGTCACCATGCTCATGCTCATCACCATGTTCTTCTTCATGCTCGTGGTCATGATCATCATGACCAGCAATAAGGTCGGCGCCTTCAGCTGCTTTAATCATTTTCACATCTTCATCTTTTAGCGTTTTATTAGCTGCATCAGCAAAACCTTCAGCACCTGCTCCAGAGTAGATGAACGCATCAGCTTTAGCGATTTTTAGCATATCTTTTGTTGTGGGCTCAAAAGAATGAGCATCAACACCGTTAGGGATAACGCTTTTTACGGTAACATTATCTCCACCAATTTTCTTTGTGAAATCCTCAATCGGATAAATTGTTGTATAAATGGTTAGTTTTCCGTCGCTTTTCTTCTCAGAAGAACTGCTGTCTTCGTTTCCGCAACCTGCTAGAAATACAGCAGATAAAAGCATAACACTGCATAACATCATTAATTTTTTCATTGTATCTTCTCCTTTTATTGAATCAAGAATGAAGGAAGTGGATCATTGAAAGTAGACCAGTCCTTTTTCATTTCTTCATTTGTTAATAAGCATGCATCTAAAGCATTCATAATTTTGTTTTTATTCATTTTGATTCCGATAAATACAAGCTCTGTAAGTCTGTCTCCATAAGTAGGGTGAAATCTGCTCGACAGTTCTATGTCTTCTTTATCTTCATATGAAAGAGTATTTACCCATTTTCCTGCTTCACTAATTGTCATAGAACCGCCTGCTTGTGAAAGGAGACAGGCAACATCATTTCTTGTAGCAACCCAGAAAAACCCTTTAGAACGCGATATTTCATTAGGAAATGTTTCAAAGAAATTCATCAGGCGCTGAGCGTGAAATGGACGTCTTTTTTCATATATAAAGGAAGTAATTCCGTATTCCTCAGTTTCAGGAGTATGTTCATTGTTAAGTTCTTTTACCCATCCAGGAGAAAGGCTCATTTTGTCAAAGTCAAAAGAACGAGTGTTTATAATATCTTCAAGAGAAACAGAGCATTGAACAGCTTCAATAATCTTAGCCTCTCCATTAAGTTTACGTAGTAGTGCTTTCAACTCGTCTTTTTTTTCTACTGATAGCAAATCGGTTTTATTTAGGATAAGAACATTTGCATATTCAATTTGCTCAATGAGAAGCTCGGAAATACCTCTATCGTCTGTACTATCTGATCCTTGATTTCGGTCGGAAAGATCTTCATCTGAACGATAATCTTTCATAAAATTTAATCCATCCACAACTGTAACAAGCGTATCTAAAAATGTCTTCACTGTAAGGTCTATTCCTGTTTCTTCATCCTCATAAGAAAAAGTTTGAGCAACAGGAAGAGGCTCACTAATACCTGAGGATTCAATAATGATATAATCTAAATCCTGAATTTTAGTGAGGTTTTCCACTTCATAAAGCAAATCTTCTCGAAGTGTACAGCAAATACATCCGTTTTGCATTTCCACTAGTGTCTCTTTCGTATGAGAGAAATATTCTTTTTTTACAAGAGATCCATCAATATTAAGAGAGCTCATGTCATTGACAATAACTCCTAGTTTTAGAGAGGATTCATTATGTAAAATGTGGTGCAATAATGTGGTCTTACCAGCTCCTAGATATCCACTTAAAACGGTGACTCCAATTTTTTTCATTTACGCTTCTCCTTTTATAGAAAAATCGTAATTATTACGATTTGAACATTACAATAATACCTTTGCTACACAAAATTATCAAGGGGAAAAGAGAAAAAAGTTTTATAGAGATTTCACAATTTGCTCTGCTGCTTGCCTTGCTCCTGAAATATTTCGAGAAATTGGACCTATTTCAAGCTCTGCCAATGCTCCTACAACATATAAGTTATTACTCCACTGCAGAGATGAGCTAACAATAGGATATCCACAGTCACTGCACTGTAAATTTTCCTTGTTTATCAGAGGAGTTAACCATTCTTTTCCTGGAAGAGAAGAAGAAAACCCTGTAGCTAATACAATTGTTTCTGTTTCATATTGAGCTGTTTTTCCATACAAAATGATTTTTTTATCTTTTATGTTTGCCTCTTGAATTTCATCTTTACTAATTGTTAAGTTATTTTTCCGAGTTTGTTCAATTAATTTGATATAAATATCTCGGGGCATGGATCCTCTATGTCTAGCATCTGTAATAAAAGCACGACGTTTTTGGTATGATGCTTCCTCTCTAAACATAAGCTGATTCTTTGGGCCAAGCCAAGCTGGGTCACTATCAAAATCAACAATACGGAACGGATGCCGAGTGATAAGATGAACACTGCGTCCTTGTTTACTTAGTTTAATAGCTAAATGTGCAGCACTAATTCCTCCGCCAATAATGGTAATTTCTTGACTTTTATTCAATGAAAAAGAAGAGTCAAAAATGTGTCCAACAGACTGCGCATCCTTGTTTTTCAATAATTTAGCCCATTCAGGCCAATAGGTTTGTTCGCTAACACCAATTGCAAGCACAACATTTAAGCCTTCAAGTTTTTTTCCTTCTTCTGTTATGACCATCCAATATTTTTTTTTTCTAGAAAGAGACACAACTCGGCCTTTGTGCCATGCCTGTAGAAGATTGCTGTCCCGAATAAGATGTCCGCAGTGTTCAGAGAAGGCATAGAGGGAAGGACGTTTATAACGTCCATAGAAATCTTGTTTAGTTAATGAGCGATTTTTCGAAACAAATTTCTGCAAGCTAAATGGCTCAACATCGAGATGATGAACAGACGGTGAGCGTAAAAATGGCATGTCAATTTTTTCTGTACAAGAGTGCCAATTTTCAAGTGGTGCTTCGTGAGGATCAACAATAGCTAATTTCTCAATCGGAACTTTTCTCATTCGTACTAGAAAATGAGCCATTGTTGTTCCTTGAATTCCCCCGCCAATCACAATCCAATCTAACATAACAATATCTCCTTTTCCGTTTTGTGATGCAAATCGTAATAATTACGTTTTATTTTTCATATTAGTTAAACTACCATACATTTTATGAATGAGCAATACAAAAAAGAGCATCATATATTTTTTGTATCTCCATATACATCTATTAACTATTAAATTTTAATAGAAAAGGTTTGTTGTTTTCAGCGTAAAGGGAGCTAAGTCATCGCCGTATACTAGACCTTTTTAATAGAAAGGGTGAAAAAAATGGCTTTATCACGGCTTTCAAAAGAAGTGCTAGGCGTCTTACTCATCTTATTTTTTGGCTATGCTTTTTTCTTTTTAGATGTTAAAGATTTGGATATGAACCTCCCAAAAGCTTTTCTGAATGTAAACACGATTTTCTTAAGTATATTGCTTGAAGCAATTCCTTTTATTTTATTAGGTGTTTTTGCTTCTGCAATTATTCAAGTGTTTGTAAAAGAAGAATGGTTAATGAAATGGATTCCTAAAAATCCTTATAAAGCATTAGCTTCAGGTGTGGTAGTGAGCGCACTTTTACCTGTGTGTGAATGTGCAATTATCCCTGTTGTCAGACGGCTTGTAAAGAAGGGAATGCCCATCCACGTAGGCGTTGTTCTTCTTGTAGGAGCACCGATTCTTAATCCGATTGTTTTCCTTTCTACTTTCTATGCTTTTCCAGGCAATAAAGAAATTGTGTATGGCCGTATGGGGCTTACGGTTATTCTCTGTTTCATAATTGGAATTGTAATGTACAAGCTTCTAAAGAATAAGCCTCAACTAAAAGATGAGGCTGCTGCCGAAGAGCCCCATCAGCATGGAAATCGATTGAGCCAAACATTATTTCATGCCATTGATGAGTTTTTTGATATGGGAAAATATTTAATTGCTGGGGCATTTGTTGCAAGTCTTTTTCAAACGTTTTTGGATAGAGGAGAACTTATGAGTATTGGAGGAAATGGTTTTATTGCCCCAGCGGTCATGATGGTGTTTGGGTATGTGCTTTCTCTTTGTTCTGAAGCAGATGCTTTTGTTGCTTCCTCATTTGTAGATACATTTTCAGCTAGTTCACTTCTTGCCTTTTTAATCTATGGACCAATGCTTGATTTGAAAAATACGGTTATGTATTTGGCCTTTTTTAAGAAAAGATTCGTGTTAATATTTATAGCTGTTGTCACAATATCCGTTTACGTCATAACGGTTCTTTATAACTTTATTATGTAGGAGGTATAGTATGAAAAACGACGAAGAAGGCTTCCATTACTATATTCGAGGACTGCTCTTGATTGGTTTTGCTCTCTTTATTTTCAAACTGCTGCTAACTGGATATATTTCCTCCTTTGTTGCACCGAAAATGCTTGGTTTTGTTACTTTTGCTTCTTTTACTTTCTTTGTTCTAGGAGCTATAGGCATTTGGCGAAGCGGTTCAGACAAAAAACAAAAGAGCTGCTCGTGTCATCATAGCCGTAAAGCTCCTCTGTGGATTTATTGCCTATTCTTTTTGCCGATTGCAACAGGATTTCTATTTCCTGATCACGCTCTTACAAGCGATGTTGCTAAAAATCGAGGCGTGAAATTTGGAGCAAACGTCACAGAAAGACCGAGTGTAGAACAGCGTGAAGAATTAACAAGTGATGAAGCTTTAGAACAATACTATGATGAAGTATTAAATAGAGAAGTAGAGGAAGCACAAACCGAGGATGGAGAGATTCCTCTTGAACACAAAGCAGGATTTGTTCCTCAGAAACCTCCTGAAGGATATTATGAAGAATTAAAAGAGAGGATGCTACAAAAAGACGTAATTATGATAACAGAAAAAGAGTATATCCCAATGATGAACATTCTTGAAGAACATGTTGAAGATTTTGTTGGGAAAAAGGTGAAAGTGAAAGGGTTTATTTATAGGGAGGATAACTTTAAAAAGGATGAGTTTGTGATTGCACGGTTTGGATTGTCATGCTGTGTAGCTGATGCCTCCGTATATGGAACGCTTGCTAATGTTAAAGAGTCTAAAGAATTCGCTGATGATGATTGGGTTGAAGCAACAGGCATGATTGAAAAGAAAGAGTATGAAGGTTTTATTTTGCCATCTCTCAAACTTCAAACGATTAAAAAGGTAGAAGCTCCTACAAATCCATATGTGTATGAAATGTACAAAGGTAATAAGCTTATGACTCCAAAATAAAGGAATGCTAAAAGTTCTCTTCCTTAGTAAAAGGATAAACCCTCCAATTATAGTGGATAATAGAGCTATATTCTTTAATAACAACGTAGTCTTGTTTGTTTGTTTTTACAATATAAGTGTATCTTCCTTTTTTAACCACTTCCTGAACTTGCATTTCTTCAAACTTCTCAGAAAGAGTATGTTCGTTTAAAATACTTTCTGGATAAAGCGTTTGGATAGCATTAAATGGTGAAAAGACTAACAAATATACAAAAAAGAAGAACAATACAATAATAACGATTAGCTTTCCTTTTTTTTGAATCATAATGTTCACACACCTGTATTTGTTTTTTAAATTGTATCATAGACACTATTAGTCTTAGAATGTGTGAAGATGGTTCAAATAATTACAAAACGATAAAGACACTTACTTATCTCGCTAAAAAGAAATAAATGAGGGATTTTAAAAATAGATTAATGAAGAGATTATATTAGAAAAATAATTGTAGGATAGAATGTTACCATTAAACTTACAAAAGTCCTTGTTTTAAATCAAAAATGACCCTTATAAAAAGAGGGTCATTTTTGATTTCCTAATAAATTTCTAAATTCTAATGAGGAAGAACGTATAGCAATATCGCTAAGTAATGTGTGATAGTTCCGCCAAGAACAAAAATGTGCCATATTGCATGATGATAAGGAAAACCTCTCCAAACATAAAAAATACTTCCTATCGTATATAAAACTCCACCTACAACAAGTAGATTCAGGCCTGGTCCTGCTAGAGAAGAAGCAAGAGGATCCCATGCTAGTACAATTAGCCATCCCATTGCAATATAAAGAAGCGTAGAGACAAGAACAAAGCGTTTCACAAAGAAAATTTTAAATACTATTCCTGCTACAGCTAGTCCCCATACCACTCCAAAAAGTGTCCATCCAACTGTTCCTTGAATAATCACAAATAAAAATGGAGTGTAAGTCCCCGCAATAAACAAGTAAATAGAAGAATGATCAAAAATCTCGAACAAATCTTTAACACGTCCGTGTGGAAAACTGTGTACAAGCGTTGAAGAAGTGTATAAAAGTAGCATTGTTGTCCCGTAAACAGTAAAGCTAACTACATGCCAAACATCCCCAAATTGAACAGAAAATACAACGAGCAGCGTAAGACCAACGATACTTAAAATAGTCCCAATTCCGTGTGTAATTGCATTAGCAATTTCTTCACCACGTGAGAATGTGTGTGTTTCACTCAAGAAAATCATCCTTTCTTTTGAAGAAACGTTTCAGGTTAGATTCTATTATAGTGTACAACACTTTTTAATGCTACATACGTTTTTCCCACTTTCATATAGTGGCAATTTACATGTACATGGGTATAAAAAACAAATTGTTTTGGGCACGATTGAAAAGTGTCATTGTTTTCCGTAATGATAATAAGAATAAAGTGACGAAAGGAAACTACTTTATAACGAGGTGGGTCTTTGATGAAGAGAGAAGCTATTTTTGATGAAACAGGAACATACAGATATTCGTTAAAACGTAAATGGGGAAATGATAGAGAGCGTAAAGTTGCGTTTATCACCCTTTATCCGGACAATGCGGACGAAATTCGTGAAGATTACGTTACAAGCAAATGTATTACATTTGCAAAAAAGTGGGGGTTTAATGCTGTGGAATGCTTAAATTTATTTTCTTATCGGGCTCAAAAGGCAGAGGATCTTAGTGATCTAGATAAGGAAGATGCAATAGGCGCTGAAACAGATCGATATTTATATTATGGAACAAGAAATGCTGATCTTGTTATAGCAGCATGGGGGAAAAATGTTTTTCATGATAGAGAAAATGACATAAAGCAGCTCTTTGAGGGAATGGATCTTGCATGTTTTAGTGGACAAGAAAATCATCCTTCTCAATTGCAGTTCATTTCATATGACACACGTCTTATGCCATTTGAATTAGAGAGTGAAGAACCATATCTTTTTTCAGCCTTTCCATCGTTATATAGATAAGAGAAAAGCAGAGTTCTAATCATCATCTTTTTTTCATATACAAAGGATGTAAAGCTTGTGTTGATTACAAAAGGGATGTGAATTTGTTATGAAAATTAGTGAAGTGCTCACAGGAATCGAAGCGCTTTATGAACAGATGACAGAGCAATGCTTTTCTCACATTGCTAAACATAAAGAAGAAATTAAAATAGATGCTCTTGCGCTTGTTGAGCTCGAGAAGTTGGTTAGCCATTTACAACATACAGAGTTATACAATCTGAGTTTGATAAAAACTATTCAAACGCTCATCAATCATGAGAGCTTTCTATATAAGCTTTCTATATTAAGGGAGCCAGAGCTAGAAAACATAGCGGAGAAAGCAGATTTTGTAGGAAACGAACGACAGGATATTGAAAAGATTCTCCGTATTAGTTATATAAAAAAGCGTTCTCAGTATATAGAAGAGGCTTTAGAAGATATAAAGAAACTCAAAGCATCCCTTGAGGAACTGCTTTATGCAAAGAAAGTACAAAAAGAAGGATAAGGTTAATTTTAAAGCTTTGACGAATTTGGTCAAAGTTTTTCTTATATGAAATGATAGGAAAAGAAAGATGAAGAATAGAGAAGGTGATTTTTCTTTTCAATGAGAACGATGTTATAATGATGATGAATTTTATGCGGAAAAAAGGTGAAGAAATGATTGAAAAGAAGGCAGTTGGAGAAGCAGCAGCACAATATGTAAAAGACGACATGGTCGTTGGACTTGGAACGGGATCGACTGTTTATTATACGATTCAAAAGGTTGGAGAATATGTAAAAGAAGGAATGAACATAAGAGCTATTCCTACATCAGAAGAAACTAAAAAGCTAGCTCTTGATCTCAACATACCTCTTGTAACATTTGCTGAAGTAAATCACCTTGATGTTGTGATAGATGGAGCAGATGAGGTGGATTGTCATTTTGCGCTTACAAAAGGAGGAGGCGGAGCTCTTCTTCGAGAAAAGCTGATAGCTGATGCAACAGATTTATTTATCGTTGTGGCTGATTCAAGTAAAATGGTAGAAAAGCTAGGGAAGTTTCCTCTCCCTGTAGAAGTAACCCCGTTTTCATGGGAAAGAACAGCCCGACAAATTGAAGAGCTAGGTAGTATTGCAACACGTCGATTAAATGGAACAGATCCTTATATTTCAGATAATGGAAATTATATTTTAGATTGTTCTTTTGAGATTATCGAAGATCCAGAGGGATTATCTCAGAAATTAAACAGAATTCCTGGCGTAGTAGAGAATGGTTTATTTGTCAATATGGCTAAAATTGTTTTTACTGTTGAAGATGGAAAGGTAGTAAAAAAGATGAAATAGCATAGGAGGACTGGTGTTAAGAAAAACGCTCCTTTGTAAATAAAAAGCTTGTAGAAGGAATTTCTACAAGCTAAGGTGTGTTGTTTAAAGTTCATATGGTTCCTGTTTTAATAGTTTTCCATCTAGCTCAGATCCTGTAGCCCGATTAATTTCTTTAACAAGATGTTTATACTGGTGAAGAGAGTTAAATTGGTTAGGTTTGGAGGTCTCACACCTGATCGAGGATGCAGCTCCATTTCGATCAGTAAAGAAGATTGTGAGATTTCCATAATACCTATTTACACTATTTCCATCTGCACTTTTTTCTTTCTTAACAACTTTTGAGTACTCAGCCATTTCTACTCTATGTAGGGGAATGATGGCAACTTGATTAATCATCACCTTATCATGAAAAAGTTCAATCCGTCCTACTTTGTTTTCCTCTATTCCTTCAGCTCCATGAACATGACCATATATCGTAGGTTTCATGCTGTCATCGTTGTAAGAAAACTCCTGTTTTTGCTTGTTTTTGTAGGAAACGTAAAGCACAGCCACAACGAGAATGACTGCGATGACTAAAATAAAAAATGCTACTCCCACCCTGATCACCTCATCTAGTAAGTTTGTCCGTTAACACATCTTTATCCAATCATACCATAATTCCTTATAAATTCCGTAGATAGTTTATTAATGTTCAAAAATGTCATTATAAGGTTAATTTAGTTAAAAAACCCCTTAAGAAATATCTCTTAAGGGACTTCTGATTAGCTCTTAGAAAAGCGTTTTTCAAAGTATTCTTTGTTATATAAAACAGAGGGATTAGTAGGGGCATATTCTCTAGCTTTTTCGTTATGTTCAAATGCTTTTTCAATGTTGCCATTGCGGTCATAGCACACGCAGAGCTGAATATGAGGGATCCAAGTATAATAAGCTTTTTGAACAAACCCACCTGTATTTTCAGCTCGTTGTATATCTAATTTAGTTGCTAAATTATACCAGAAAATAGCTTTATCAATATTTTGCTGAGTTAAATAAATATATCCTAATTTACAGCAATGTTCGGCTCTGGGCAAATCATATTCAAAGGAGCGTAGTGCAGCTTTAATAGCTTTGTCTTGTTCATTTTTTCTTATAAATATTTCTGCTAATTTATCACAAGCTGAAATGCAATCTTCGCTCCATCCAAGTCCGCTCTTTAGAAACTTCTCATAATGAGCTATGGCTTCATCGTATAAAGAATGATCAAAGCATTCATTTGCATAGTAGTACAGGTCACGTGGAGAAAAAGTTTTTCCATCTTTTAAATTTTGTTGGTAAATCTTTAGATTTCGATCACTTTTCTCTGTCTTTGTGCTGCGATGTGTAACGGCCGCATCTTGTCGAATGATCTTTCCTCCGACAGCTAAGTATTCATGAACAGCCCCAATCCATTGGAAGTTTCTTGAACGCTTTACAAGTCGATGTCTCTTAGATGAGAAAGTAACATTTCCACTACTATCAAAAGCGAGGTTATAAGGCATCATTACAGCATCTACTGATTGATCAAGTGTTTGTTTTAGCAGGAGAAGTTTTTGAAGATCATCTTTTAAAATAACGTCGTCTGCATCAAGCCATAAAATGTAATCTTTAGTTGCTTTGCTAAACGCAAAATTTCGAGCCTTTGCAAAGTGATGAACCCATTTGAAATCAAACAGCCTTTTCGTATAGCGGCGAGCAAGTTCTTTTGTTTTATCAGTTGAGCCTGTATCAACGATAATTATTTCATCACAAAGCTCTTTTACACTGTTCAAGCATCTTTCAATTGTATCTTCCTCATCTTTTACAATCATACATAAGCTGATGGAGACCATGTTGTTCACCCTTTCGCTTTTTAAAAAGAGATCATGAAGAAAGGCGCATTGTAACGTTGCGCCTTTTCTTCATTACTTATTTTATTATTGTGAATAAAATTGGTGCCTATTTTTTTTGTGAATTTGCTACATTTTTTATTTCATATAAAGTTTGTTGACTATTCTACTCGAATAATTGTCAAGGTAGCTCCAGCTCCGCCAGCAATTAAAGTTGCGAGACCTATGAGCCCAAAAAATTGAAGAGAAATAGTACTACCTGCATTAAGTGGTACGATTACATCATTATTGAAACTTGTGAGACCAACTACTGGGGCAATAGTTGAAGCAAGGTTTCCTGCACCGTTTATAACAAGTCTAGTGCTTACTAATAAAGCAGCTGTAATATTGACTTGGTACGTGATATAGTAACGTCCTGTTGTAGGAACAGTAAATACAGTATTTCCAGCATTGGCAGTAATTCCGCCACCAATATTCTGTGTAGGAAGCGCAATATTTGTTCCACCTAAAACAACAGCATATACTGATCCACCTGTGTCAACAGCATTTAGAGAAGTAGCTGTAACGGCTGTTCCAGTAGCACCTGTTGATCCAGTGAAGCCCGTAAGCCCTGTTGGCCCAGTAACGCCCGTCGCGCCTGTAAGTCCCGTTGGCCCAGTAACCCCTGTGACACCGTCAAGTCCTGTTGGTCCGGTAGCACCCGTGACACCGTCAAGTCCCATTGGTCCAGTAACCCCCGTGACACCTGCAAGTCCCGTTGGTCCAGTAACACCAGTCGCACCGGCTGCGGCTAAAAGCGTATAGTCTGGTGATGTATCTGGTGTGCCCGTAGGGGCTGCGACATCTGTAATATAAAGGCTGCCATTATAGGTAACGACTTGCCCAGCAGGATAAGAAGGAGATGCCGTTGGATCGAACGGAACGACGCCGTCAAGTCCAATGCCCGTCGCACCCGTAAGTCCTGTCGGTCCAGGAAGGCCAGTAACGAAGTCCCGTTGGTCCAGTCACACCGGTCGCGCCGGCTGCGGCTAAAAGCGTATAGTCTGGCGACGTATCCGGTGTACCCGTAGGAGCTGCGACATCAGCAATATAAAGACTGCCATTATAAGTAACAAGCTGCCCGGCAGGATAAGAAGGAGCTGCCGCTGGATCGAACGGAACGATGCCGTCAAGTCCTGCCCCTGTAGCTCCGGTTGGTCTCGGAACGCCTGTCGCACCACTAGGTCCTTGAATGCCCGTCGGTTCGGTGACGCCGGCTGCGGCTAAAAGCGTATAGTCTGGTGACGTATCTGGTGTACCCGTAGGAGCTGCGACATCGGCAATATAAAGACTGCCATTATAAGTAACAAGCTGTCCGGCAGGATAAGAAGGAGCTGCCGCTGGATCGAACGGAACGATGCCGTCAAGTCCTATCCCTGTAGCTCCGGTCGGTCCAGGTGTCCCAGTATTCCCTGTTGGTCCATCTGCACCAGCTGAGGCAAGGATCGTATAGTCTGAAGAAGTACTCGGTACACCGCTTGGTGAAGCAGTATCAGTAATATAAAGACTTCCCATATAAGTAACAATTTGTCCTGCTGGATAGAAAGGTGCTTCAGTCGGATCAAAAGGTACTACACCTTGTAGCCCAATCCCTTGAGGTCCCCTAGGACCTGCTGGCCCAGCCTCTCCTTGAGGTCCTCTAGGGCCTGGTACTCCACTGACGTCCTCACATTTAGGCCTACACTTATCTTTACCCCTTTGATTTCTTGGTTTATAACATCCACAAAATTCTTTTCTTCGTTTACAATTGTTGCAGCGAAATTCCATATATTCACCTCCAACAACATCGTATTCAAAGAACGTTAGAGGGTGTGTGAAAAAATGTATTTTATGAAATTACATATCGTTGAGTTTTTAGTTGAGAGGTGAATTATGTAAGGGAAAAGAGAAGTAGTTAGAATAGAGGATATATAAGATGCAAAATTTCCTTTTCATCCAAACATTACATAGTATTGAGGAAAGGGGAGAAAGACATATTAAAGGTATAGAAAACAAAGGAGGTGAAAAACATGGCAAACAACAACAACAGCAGCAACCAACTTGTTGTAGCAGGTGCTGAACAAGCAATCGACCAAATGAAGTATGAAATTGCTAGCGAATTTGGTGTACAACTTGGAGCTGATACTACTGCTCGTGCTAACGGATCTGTAGGTGGAGAGATCACAAAGCGTTTAGTTGCTACTGCTCAATCACAATTAGCTGGTCATAAATAATATGATTTGTAACATCGTTACAGAATCAAATATCATGGCTTAGGCTACCCGCTTAGCGGGTAGCTTTTATAATGTTTAAGAGGAAAAGGTTTGTAACACTGTCCATTCTTTTTCTAATTTATAGATGTTTTGTTGTTGAACAGGAATTTTATTTTTTTGCAAAACATGCTTTGTAGCATCAGGCGGAGCGTATCCAAAGAGGGATATGAATGTACTTGTATGCTCGTCAGCAAAAACAAAGGTGCTTAAACAGCGATCTCTTTCTGAGATGAGAGTAAAAGGAATAAGGCTTTTATCGTGATTATTATGAGAAATAGAAGTAATCATCATATAGTTTGCTCCAACAATACTTGAGCGAGTGTGATGATAGATCCCTTTTACAAATTGACCATTTGAAGACAAAGTAGTTTCTAATTTATCGTATGAAGCTTTTTGCCCGTTCTTATAAAAAATATCATCGTGAACGTCATTCATAAAAGATCGATAACTATCAGTGTCCTTCCATATACCAATAATACAAGCATCTGTTGGTTCTACAATATTCCACCCACCAAATTGACCTAAAAACCCTTCAATATGTGCAAGAGCGCTCCAATGTTTTTGAGAATAAGAAAAAGCATAGCGTTTATCTTGTTTTACGAAACTGTTTATCACTTTGATTAACATTATCATCACCTTTAGATACTTTCTAGATAATAATTAGGAACTCCTTCTCTTCTATATAGAAAAAGTTTAGGATTTGTAAACAGGATATAAGGATGATCTCAAATGTTTTAAATGTTTAAAATATACATTAGGAGGAGTTTAATTCTTAACAATATCTTTTTCTGACCGATATAGAAGTTAGAAATTAGTGCATGTTAAGAAAGGAACGAACAAACAATATGAACGATGCTGGGCCTTTTCACGGTCACTATAATGTGTGGCTTGTTTTTCTATCATTTGCTATTGCTATGGTTTCAGCCTATGCGTCATTTAGTTTTGCAACCCGACTTAGGTTTCAATCGAAGCAAGGAGAGCGAATTTGGCTGTGGAGCGGATCTTGTGCACTTGGAATGGGGATTTGGTCAATGCATTTTGTTGGAATGCTTGCTCCTTCTCTACCTCTAAATGTGCATTATCATATAGGATATATTGTTGTTTCGATTCTCTTTGCAACGGCTGGTTGTTACTTAGCTTTAGCCTATATTCATTATGGGGAAAATTCTTTATTTGCTTTATTATTTGCAACTTTTTTTATGGGGAGTGGCATTGTTCTCATGCACTATATTGGAATGAGTGCAATAGCGTCAGTTATAGTGTCATATACTTCCTCAAAAGTTTTGTTATCTATTTGTATTGCTTTCATAGCATCGTTTATCGCATTGAGGATAGCATTTTATACTAACTATCAACTAACATGGAAAGTGAAACTAATTTGCGCGGCTTTTATGGCAATAGCTATTACAGGAATGCATTATATGGGAATGAACGCGGCTCAGTTTTATCCAAAAGAAGTGGATACAGCGGTGGGTTCATATATCAATCCTGCTTTCTTTTCAGTTGTTATTGCTATTTGTATTATGACAATGTTTTCAATGATTTTCCTTACTATATATATGGACGAGCGAACTAAACACCAGCATACTCTTCAACAAGCTATTTTTCATTCTTCAACAGAAGCTATTTTCATTACGAATGAGGAAGGCAACATACTTGGTATAAATGAAAAAGGTGAAGAGTTTTTTCATATTAAAAAACAAGAAGTAAGTGGCAAACCTATTACTAATTTTTTGTCTTTTTTAACAGAGGTCTCATCCTCTTCTCGAGATCAGATTTATAGCACTATATTTGTTAATGATAAACAATACCGAATTTGCGTTAACATTACGAAAGCAACTTTTGAATTTATGGAGCAGTATATTATTTCAGTAAGAGATGTAACCGAAGAACATTTACAAAAAAAGCAGTTAGAAGAAGCAACGAATAGATATCGCAGTCTTTTCGATGTTTCTCCGCTCTCAATTGTGCTTCATAAGGGAGAGGAAATTATCTCTGTTAATGCTCGGTTCTTAAAAATGTTGCACTTTGAACATGAGAAGGAAATTGTCGGACGAAATATTACAGAATTTATAGATAAAAGTCAGCGTCAACACATTAAAAGTCGAATTGATCAATTTATGAAATTAAAAGACGAGGATAGCTTTTTTATAGATGAAGTGAAAGTGAAAACGAACCAGAATCATTATCTTTCAGTTCAAGCAACGTCGATTGTGATTATTATGAATGGGGAAAATTACATTCAAACAATTACTCAAGATGTAACGGAAAATCATCGTGCTAAAGAGACACTTCAATACTTGAACTCTCATGACAGTTTAACAGATCTACCAAATAGAACGCTTTTTCATCAAATTGTTAAGCAAGATTTATGGAAAGTGCAACAAGAAAATAAACAAGCTTTTATGCTCTCAATTGATATTGATCGCTTCAAGCAAATTAACGATGCTATTGGTCATCATGGTGGAGATCAGGTATTAATTGAAGCAACAAGAAGAATAAAGAGCTGCTTGGGTAGCACTGATACGCTTTCTCGAATGGGTGGAGATGAGTTTATGTTGTATTCCCCCCAAGCAAAAGAAGAAGTATTTCAGTTAGCGGATCGACTTTTAGAGGCATTTGTACCACCATTTATTGTTAATAAATACAAATTGTATCACAGTGTTAGTATTGGAATAAGTGAGTTCCAAGAAGATGGAGTTACAGTTGAAACGCTAGTACGAAACGCAGATCTTGCAATGAACGAGGTAAAGAAGTTAGGGCGAAACGGTTGGAAATGCTACGAGCCCCTTATGAAGACATATGTAAATAGAAGAATGGAAATTGAAGATGGACTTAGACAAGCGTTGAAAAAAAACGAGTTTGCGCTTCACTATCAGCCGAAAGTGAACATTATAAAGGGAGAAATCGTAGGAGTGGAAGCCCTTATTCGCTGGAATCATCCTGAGATGGGATTTTTATCTCCAGGCGAGTTTATTCCTATTGCAGAAGAAAGTGGACTTATTGTGCCAATGACGCAGTGGGTACTCAGAGAAGCGTGTTCTCAAGGAGTACGTTGGAAGGAAGAAGGTTTTTCTTCTTTAAAGATTAGCGTTAATATATCAAGCGTTGAGTTTGCGGAACCATCTTTTGTTGACATGATTCTTAATATCCTAGAAGAAACAGGGTTTTCTCCAAACAAACTTGAACTAGAAATCACAGAAAGTGTAGCTATGAAACATGTAGATCTTGTAATTGAAAAGCTTGTGAAATTGAAGAAACACGGTATCTCGATTGCTATTGACGATTTCGGAGCAGGATATTCATCCTTTAGTTATTTAAAAAGACTTCCTATTCATACGCTAAAGATTGACCGTTCTTTCATTCAAAATCTTTATACAGATTCAAGAGAGGCAGCTATTGTGAGTTCTATTATTTCACTTGCTAAAAGTCTTGATCTATCCATTGTTGCAGAAGGAGTCGAGGAAAGAGACCAAGCTCTTATTTTACACCAGGAGAAATGTGATGAAATTCAAGGGTACTATTTTTCACGTCCTATCCCCCCTGATGAGTTGAAGAAAGTAGCCGGTGATATGTGGGAAAAGATTAAAGATTGCCAAAAAGAAAATGTTTCTTCACTTAGCTTATAGGTCCTAATGCTTCATACGTTTATCACCAGGAGAGGCAAAAACATCTGTAGTCTTAGTTAGAAAGATTTAGTTTATAAGAAGCAATCCACTCATTTATATGAAGAAATATTTTCACAGTAAGAGATAATATCGGAAGAGATATGAAGATTTAAAAAAGGGAGTTCTCTATCAAGGAGAAGCTCCCTTTTTCTATGCGTTACAAGGAAAAGGAAGCTCTTAGAAAAATAAACAAAGTTCTTTATATAATGTATTTTTATATAATAATTATTCCTTTTTTTATGATTTGAAAAGGAAGAGAAATTCCTTTTTTAACCACTCATTCCAAAGGAAATTATGGGAATAATTACGTTCATTTGTCTCGTTGACTATTTTTATCTCAGTATAATATATTGTTAGACATGAAAGTTGAGACCAAAACAGAAAAGCTTACTTTGTTTTGTGTACAAGCTTGTAAAGAGGAGGTTAAAGACGTGGATGTACAACCTTTAAAGAAAGAAAAAACGTTCAATTCTAATCGTGATACATATGGGCAAAAAACGATTGTAGTTGCGTTATTTATTGGACTTGTGTGCGTATTGTTCTATGTAAATGCAACAATCAAAGGAGGATTCAACATTTTCCTTGGCATATATGGGAGCATTATGGTCACATATATGGTTGGAAAAATGGCTCTCTCTTTTTGGTACAATCCTAAAAAAGAAGAACCAATTGAGCACAAAGTCTCAGCAATTATTCCCTGCTACAATGAGAGTCCAGAGTCAGTTATGGCTACTGTGGATAGTCTTCTTAAACAGGATTATCCAATTGAAGAAATTATGATTATTGATGACGGAAGTAAAGATATATCTGCTTATAAAGCGATGGTGAATTTCAAGAAAGAATATGAGAAGACAGCTCACAATACAGCTCTTATTGTCCATCGTCTAGAGAAAAATCAAGGAAAGCGTCACGCACAAATTTGGGGATTCAAAAGGGCTAGAGGAAATATTATTGCAACAGTAGATTCTGATGCATACCTTTTTCCTGATGCTATTCGTGAACTTATCAAACCTTTCAACGACGAAAAAGTAATGGCCACAACAGGTCACGTAGGAGCTCGAAACCGAGAAGATAGTTTGTTTACAAGGCTAATAGATATGCGTTATGACAATGCTTTTCGTGTTGAGCGATCAGCGCAGTCTGTTACAGGAAATATTTTAGTATGTAGCGGGTGTTTTAGCGCTTACCGTACAGAAATGATTTTAGAAAACATTGAACATTATGAAAATCAAATGTTTTTAGGGGAACCTGTGCAGTTTGGAGATGATCGCTGTCTTACAAACTATGCCATCTTAAAAGGAAAGACTATCTATCAATCAACGGCACGCTGTATTACAGATGTACCATCAACACTTAGACAATTTATTAAGCAACAAGTGAGGTGGAACAAGTCCTTTTTTAGAGAAAGTCTTATTGCATTAAAGATAGGTTTTAAAAAACCACGAACACTAATTTGGGTTCTCCTTGAACTTATTATGTGGTTTATGTTTGGTTTTGTCATTATTGGAAGTATTATTATTAAATCCGCTACAATGGGTTATATTTTGCTAGTTTATTATCTTTTCTACCTAAGCTTGTCAGCTTATGCAAGAAACGTTTTCTATGTTTTGCGCTATCCACATATCTTTTTGTTAGCACCAATATATGGGTTAATTCATATTTGCATTTTATATCCACTTCGACTTTATGCTCTAGCAACAATCAAGTCAAATGGTTGGGGAACAAGATGAAAAAGGAGGGCTTTTTATGGCTACAACTGAAAAGATGCTTTCTACACTAAATGAGAAAGCTCAAAATCATCATTACAAGCAATTATGGCAGAAAATTCAGTCTAAGGAAGCGAAGATTGGTATATTGGGACTTGGCTATGTTGGTTTGCCAAATGCTGTAGCGAAAGCTGAGAACGGTTATTCTGTTATCGGGTTTGATTTAGATGAAATCAAAGTAGAGAAAGTAAACAGAGGGATAAGTTATATTAATGATGTAACTCAGGAGGAACTTCAAAAAGTTGTACAGCACCGCTATTTGCAAGCTACTGATGATTTTTCTCAATTAAAAGAAGTGGACGTTGTTCATATTTGTGTTCCAACTCCTATTGATAAATATAAGCAGCCTGATTTAACATATGTAGAAAATTCATCACTTTCTATTGCTTCCCATGTTTCAAAAGGTACGCTTGTTATTTTAGAAAGTACAACATATCCGGCCACAACGAGAGAATATGTTGTAAATGCTCTTGAGGAAAAAGGCTTTCTCGTTGGGGAAGATATATTTGTAGCATATTCTCCAGAGCGTATTGATCCAGCAAATGCATCATTCAATGTTAAAAATACACCTCGTATTGTAGGGGGAGTAACAGAGAAATGTACACAACTCGCCTTAGAAGTACTTGGAGGAGAAGTGAGGGCTGTGTCTTCTCCTGAGGTTGCAGAAATGTCGAAGGTATTTGAAAACACATTCAGATACGTGAATATTGCACTTGCTAACGAGTTAGCTCTTGTATGTGAGCGAATGGGGATTGATGTATGGGAAGTAATTAATGCAGCAGCTACAAAACCGTATGGGTTTATGCCTTTTTATCCAACAGCAGGTGTTGGAGGTCATTGTATACCTGTTGATCCGCATTACTTGTCTTTTAAATCAAAGGAATATGGTTTTAATACAAGGATGATTAATTTAGCAAACGAAGTAAATGGCAGCATGATTCATTATACTGTACGACGCATTCTTGAAATCTTAAACAATGAAAATAAATTTCTAAAAGACAGCAATATTGTTATACTAGGTGCTGCTTATAAGAAGAATATAGGAGATGCACGAGAATCAGCTGTTTATATGCTGTATGAAGAATTAAGCACATTAGCAGCAAATGTAAGCATTCAAGATAATCATGTTGAAGTTATAAAGATAAATGATAGAATAGTTGAAGTGGAAAATGTTAATTATGAAAAGATTAAAGAAGGAGATCTTGTTATTATTTTAACAGATCATGATGATGTTGATTATGAACGGGTTGAGAAGAATGCTCAGATTATCTTTGATACAAAAAACGTGTATCAATCTAAAAAGAACAGTCCAACCTATTATAAATTGTAAAAAGTCGAGTTGAAAAACTCGACTTTTATTGTTCATTATGTAATAAAAACTTTGTATACAGTCCTTTTCACCTAGTTATTAAAAAGGATTTTTGTGGATCTTATTTACTAATTGTGGCAAAAAAAGAATCTTTTTTCCTATCCCGTATTTATTCCTTATCCTTTATCATAGTGATAGTAACCTGCAATTGTAGGAACTTAACGAGATTTAGAAAATGGGGCTCGTGCACTAAGAATATGGATAATAAACGATTAGTAAGCAAACTTTGTTGAAAAGTAGAGAAGCTCGTAGAAATGAAATTCTTGTCGATAGATATCACAAAGAAAATCAATTTCAGAATTCGATATAAGCAAAAGGCTGCTAAGAAATTTCTAGCAGTCTTTTGCTTTATGTATAATTGAACTGCGTTTTTTTCTTATTTTTACGGCAATAAGGATGAACAAAAATGCCGCAAGAGAGTCGAAAACTACGTCCATTATTCTTCCATCTCTATTAACGATAAAGGCTTGATGGATCTCATCAGTGAAGGCAAAAAGAGCAGCAAAAACTGAAGCAAGCCAAGGTGCTTTCTTATTTGGTTTTAAGTTCAAAAGAAAAAGCAAACCAACGGATCCAAAAAAGAGGAAATGAGCGAGCTTACGTGCAATAAATTCAGCACTACTATCTAATTCCCAAGGTTCATAAAAATCACTTGGAGGAACAAGGATAGTTCCAAGCGTTGCATTTGGTTTGAGTGATGGAGAATGGACCCATGTTGTTGGGTCTGTGGCTTTAATCCCTGGTGTGTTTGAAGCATAAAAGATGCTAATTAATACAAGAAATAAAAGCAATTTACGCACGTTTTTCACAGCTTTCTATATAGAGATTCCTTTCTATATTATCGATAAAAATAAAAAAAAGCAATTTACAGAATTTGTCGAAAAAGAGAGATGGAAAACTAAGCTATAGTTTAGAAGTTCGTGATACGATAAATTAAAAACAAATTTATATATTAAGAGGTTGATGTTGAATATGATCGATACCAATTGTCTATTAATGAGTCATTCAAAAATGAAGTCTTGTTCAAATACAGAAATGATTTCGAATGCAAGAGAAATGGTGCAAGAAGGAATAACAAACGTTATTGTATTAGTGAAAAATGAAGATGAGGCATCGTCTGTAAAAGAGCTAAGCAGACTGTTAGCAAAAGAATCACTTCCTCTAAAACTTGAAATCATTAGCTTGTGTGAGTTGAACGAAGCTCTTTTTTATGAGACGAAACAGGGAAATGTTTATACATTAGGAAAGAGAGAACGCTATGTCTATATTGATTATGCAGTAGAGAAAAATCAATTTGAAATTGAAAAGATTTTTTATGACCTGCAAATGAAAGGCATTGTTCCTATTATTCCTGCTCCTGAAGCAATGGAGATTTTTCAAAGTCAGCCTAATCTTCTTTATGAATATATTAAAAAAGGAGCGCTTTCTCAAATTAGCATAGCAAGTTTACTTGGTAAGAATGGGCGCAAAGCAAAGAAGTTTGCTGTTAAATTCTTAAATGCTAACCTTGCTGATCTTGTTGGCACAGCTTATATGGACGAGTACATTTCTCTTCAGGAAGGATATGAGTTTATAGCAAAAAAATTTGGAGAAAGTACTGCTATTAAACTTCAGCGTAATGCCTCATCATTACTCGTAGGAGAATCGATTATAAGAGAAGAGCCAGAGCGAATTTCTTCCAGACGTTTGTTTCTTCTCTAGTGGAATGTAAGGAAATAGTTTACAATAGAGATTGAATGGATGCTTTTATTACGAAAGTTTTTGTGGTAGTATTAGTGATGTTTTGTTTGATTCTTTTATACTAGTTCAAAGGTTCTGTATTTCAGGTTTATAATATGAACGAATTAGGGACCTGGGCAATTAAATACAAAACAATAGAGATGAGAAGTTTAACTTTTCTCCAGTAGAGATATAAAACATAATGCTAATACTTTTAAATGCATGGATTTTAAATTGCATTTCATAATCTACATAATATAGAAGGGAAAATCCTTCATATTTAAAGTGATAGATTCTACTACAAAATATAGAGCTAATGGAGGAACATAATGAAAAAAGTCAGAAAAGCTATTATACCTGCTGCAGGCCTTGGAACAAGATTTTTGCCAGCTACAAAAGCAATGCCAAAAGAGATGCTTCCAATTGTAGATAAGCCGACAATTCAGTATATTGTGGAAGAAGCTATCGAATCAGGCATAGAAGATATCATTATTGTAACTGGTAAAGGAAAGAGAGCTATTGAAGATCACTTTGATAATGCACCTGAACTTGAACGTAATTTAGAAGAAAAAGGAAAACAAGAGCTACTTGAAGAAGTTCGTAAAGCTTCTAATATAGTAGATATTCATTATATTAGACAAAAAGAGCCAAAGGGACTTGGTCATGCTGTATGGTGTGCGCGTAACTTTATTGGTGATGAGCCCTTTGCTGTTTTACTTGGTGATGATATTGTCCAAGCGCAAAAACCTTGCTTACGCCAGCTAATGGATGAATATGAACAAACCCTTTCTTCAGTTATCGGCGTTCAACAAGTACCAGAGGAGCAAACTCATCGATATGGAATTGTTGATCCAATTTCAAGTTCTGGCCGACGCTATCAAGTAAAGAACTTTGTAGAAAAGCCAGCTCAAGGCACGGCTCCTTCAAATCTAGCTATTATGGGGAGATATGTATTTACACCGGAAATCTTTATGTATCTTAAGAACCAAGAAGTTGGAGCAGGTGGTGAAATTCAATTAACAGATGCTATCCAAAAGTTAAATGAAATTCAACGCGTTTTTGCATATGACTTTGAAGGCAAACGTTATGATGTAGGAGAGAAACTTGGATTTATCCAAACAACACTTGAGTTTGCTTTACAAGATCCTGCCTTAAAAGAATCAATGTTAGAGACAATGGAACAGCTTTTACAAAAAGAGAAAATTACAGAAAAAAAATAACCGTCCCTTATTTTTAAAACGGTGAAAAATGTACCCCTCCTTAGCGGCTATTCTCCGTTTTTTACTTTAATAGAAACTAGACTCCTCACTTTTATTTCGAAAAAGTAGGAGTCTATAAAATGCTTCATGAAAAGACTTATACATGTTGTTTTCTCTCTTTATCCGTATCCTTTTTTATGTTTCTTAAAAAATATACTCTTTTTGTTACGGTCTCACCTTATTTCCCTCCTCTTGAACAATCCAAAGGGGCCGAAGTTCGCCTACATATAATATGAAGAGAACAAAATACTGTACTACAATATCATCTAGAAGAGGTAAAGTATTAGTATTTTAAAATTATAATTTATTTTTTTGTAAACAAAATGATAAGGTTGTCGATATTTAAGTTGTAGTAAAAAGGGATTTACCTATACTTTATTTTCCTATAGCTATTCTACTAGGACTGGAGTATAATACGATGTGTAAATTTTAACAAAACTAGGAGGTTAACATGGAAGAAACGATTAGTCTTCGTGAGCTGTTTGCAACGTTGAAGAAAAGATTAAAACTAATCATTATTATTACGTTAGCAGCAGGTTTAATTAGTGCCATTATAAGCTATTTTGTTTTGACACCTGTGTATCAGAGTTCAACACAAATTTTAGTTAACCAATCAAAAGACGGTCAACAGCTCTATGAATCTTATCAAATTCAGACCAATTTACAGCTTGTGAATACATATACTGTTATTATGAAGAGCCCAGCTGTATTAGATAAAGTAAAGGAACAACTAGATTATCAAGGTAGTTTAGCAGGTAAAATTCAGGTTACATCAGAACAAGATTCCCAAGTCCTTTCTGTAACTGTGCAAGATAGCGATCCGGAACTTGCAGCAAAAATTGCGAGCACAACCGCGACTGTATTTAAATCAGAAATTGCAAAAATTATGAAGGTTGATAATGTTACAATTTTATCTGTCGCCCAAATCCCCGATTATCCAATTAAGCCTAATAAAATGTTAAATGTAGCTATTGCTCTTGTGGTAGGACTAATGACAGGGGTAGGACTAGCCTTTTTACTAGAATACTTAGATAATACAATTAAGAATGAGAATGATATTGAAGAATTACTAGGACTTCCAGTAATGGGTGTTGTTGCAAAAGTAGATGGGAATGCTAATCCAACAAAGCAGTCAAAGTTAGGGCTTCGTAAGACAAGGAGGGAAACATACGGTGCTTAAAAGAAAAAAAAGTAGTGTTCAGCAAACAACAAAGCGTAGCTTAGTTGCTCATACAACACCAAAAGCGCCGATTGCTGAGCAGTATAGAACAATTCGAACAAATATTGAATTTTCTAGTGTTGATCAAAATATCCGCTCTCTTATGATTACATCAGCAAGCCCAAGTGAAGGGAAGTCAACAACAACAGCTAACTTAGCAACCGTATTTGCTCAGCAAGGAAAGAGAGTATTGCTTATTGATGCTGACCTTCGAAAACCAACTGCTCATTATACTTTTCGTGCAGAAAATTTCAAAGGGTTAACAACTGTTTTAAGTAGAAAATCTACATTGGCGGATGCTATTCAAACAACGGAAGTAGCTAATCTAGATTTACTTTCAAGTGGACCTATTCCACCAAATCCATCTGAACTAATCGGCTCTCAAGTGATGAAAAATATGCTAGAAGAAGCATATGAAAATTATGATTTTATTATCTTTGACACACCTCCTATCTTATCCGTGACAGATGCTCAAATTTTAGCAAACCAATGTGATGCCACGATTCTGGTTGTAAAAAGCGGTAGCACGGTTATTGATACAGCGCTGAAGGCGAAAGATCTTTTGCAGAATGCGAAAGGAAAACTGCTTGGAGTTGTACTGAATGAAAAGAAAGTAAACATTGGTGAATATTATTATTACGGCCAGAGCTAAAAGCTAGTCATATGACTAGCTTTTTTTTATAATTAAAAGATTTATTTCTCTATATTTCGCAATTTTCGATAAACTAAAAAGAAAAGGAGATAATAAGATTGATTCATCTTGTTCCATTAATGATTGAACGCGTTGGCGTTATTGTGATTGCTGCTTTCATTCTTGCTCAAATGAAGTCATTTCGGCAAGTTGTTCAACATGAGCAAGGAATAAAAGAAAAGCTATTCATTTTATTTATCTTTGGTGTCTTTGGAATAATTAGTAATTATACTGGAATTGAAGTTCATCAACGTGAGATCACTGCAAGAACATGGATTGATGAAATTGGAACAGAAAATGCAATTGCTAACACAAGAATTATGAATATTGTTATAGGAGGAATATTAGGCGGTCCTTTAGTTGGAGGAGGAGTTGGAATTATTGCCGGGTTTCATCGCTATTTACTTGGTGGCTACACAGCATTTTCTTGTGCTATTTCTTCCGTTATTGCCGGGTTTTTTGCTGGTATAGTAGGAAAGTATTTTAAAGGAAGAATTACAACATCACCTTGGTTTGCTGTTACGATAAGTATGTTAATGGAAGTACTACAAATGATTATTTTGTGGGGTTCTGGGTTTAGGAGACTTGTTGAAACAATTGGAGTTCCTATGATTTTATTGAACGGTCTTGGCGCTTTTCTCTTTATGCTAATTATTATTTCAATATTAAGAGAAGAAGAACGAACGAAAGCTTTTCAAACACATCAAGCTATGAAAATTGCAGAAGAAACGCTTCCCCATTTTAGAAAAGGACTTAATAAACAGTCTTGTAAAAGGGTAGCAGAAATTATGTTGAAGAGAACAGAGGCAGATGCAATAGCTGTTACAAATGAAAAAGAAGTGCTTGCACATGTAGGAGTGGCGGAGGATCATCACATTGCTCCGGGAGATTTTGCTACAGAATTAACAAAGAAAGTACTAAAAAGAGGTGAAATTTTAACAGCTCATAGTAAAAGAGATATTTTATGTTTTCATCCTGATTGTCCTTTACAAGCAGCAGTAGTTCTACCATTAAAACTCCATGGTGGAACAGTTGGAACGTTAAAACTTTATTTTGTTAGTGCGAATAAACTAAATAAAGTAGAAAGAGAGTTAGCTGAAGGTTTGGCAAATCTTTTCTCTGTTCAACTTGAATTAGCTCAAGCAGAAAATCAAGGGAAACTTTTGAAAGATGCTGAGATTAAAGCTCTTCAAGCACAGGTTCATCCCCATTTCCTTTTTAATGCTATTAATACTATCTCAGCTCTCTGTCGTGTCGACGTTGAAAAAGCTAGAGCCCTTCTTTTAGAATTAAGTCGGTATTTCAGAAGAAATTTACAAGGAGCAAGGCATATTCTCATTCCTTTTGAAAAAGAGCTTCAGCACGTTCGTGCATACTTGTCGCTTGAGCAAGCGCGTTTTCCGGACAAATATAAAATTAAATTCAATATTGAGGAGACTCTTAAAGAAGCCCTTATCCCGCCCTTTATTCTTCAACCACTTGTTGAGAATGCTGTTCGACATGCTTTGTCAGCGCGGAAGAATGGGGGAGAAATTATAATAGAAGCTTATACAGAACAAGGAAAATTGATCATTAGCGTTCAAGATAATGGGCATGGCATTTCAAGCGAGAGATTATATATGCTTGGAAAAGAACCAGTACATTCAAGTGAAGGGACAGGCACAGCCCTTTACAATATTTCTGAAAGATTGCAAGGGATTTATAATGAAGAGGCTTTATTTCAAATTAAAAGCATGGAAAACGGCACAAAAGTTACAATCACTGTACCATTGAAAGGAGACTATAAAAAAGATGTTGAAAGCTTTTATTGTTGATGATGAACCTCTTGCTAGAGATGAGTTAGCATATTTGTTAAAGAGAAGCCGAAAAGCAGAAGTTATTGGAGAGACAGACTGTTTCGAAGATGCAGTAGAGAAAATTAAAGAGCTCGCTCCAGACGTTGTTTTTTTAGACATTGAACTAACTGAAAAAAGCGGTCTTGAGTTAGCGAACAAACTTCAATCTTTCAGTAAAATTCCAGCTATTATTTTTGCGACCGCGTATGATGAATATGCACTGCAAGCCTTTGACTTAAGTGCTTCCGATTATGTATTAAAGCCTTTTGAAGAGGCGCGTATTCATCAAGCATTAGACAAACTTGTGAAAAACTATGCTGCCCGGGATCTAATAGTAGAAGAGCCACCCCCTCATTCTTTGAAGAATTCCGGCAAAATAGCGGTATTAGAAGAGGAACGCATTATTCTACTAGATTTTAAAGAGATTATATATATAGGTGCTCTTGATGGTAAAACCATTGTAAAGACGTTTAATGATCAATTTGTTACAAGTGAGACGCTTGTTTCCCTCGAAAAAAAAGCGACTGCCTTTTCCTTTATTAGAGTGCATAGAAGCTATCTTGTAAACTTTCAACATATTGTAGAAATACAGCCGTGGTTCAACTCCACTTATAATCTTTTAATGAAGGAGCATTCGACTATTCCTGTTAGCCGTACTTATGTGCGACAACTTAGAGAACTTTTAGGTTTTTAGTATGCATTTCATAACGCTTTTTTGCTTTTTTATTTCCTCTCTAGAGCATTTCAGCATGAAAACGATATGAATGCGTTTTCATTTAGTATGATATATATATATATTATAAGAGAAGGCAAGAGGGGGATGAAGAAATGAATGCGATTACAATTATGATTGCTTCCATTTGTATTTTAATGATTGCCTACCGTTTATACGGTACATTTATTGCTGTAAAGGTTTTGAAACTAAATGATGATAAGCCAACACCAGCATATACAGAAGAAGATGGAAAAGACTATGTTCCTACAAACAGGTGGGTCACATTCGGGCACCATTTTGCTGCTATCGCTGCCGCAGGTCCGCTTGTAGGTCCTATACTAGCAGCACAGTTTGGGTATTTACCAAGCATGATTTGGTTGCTTGTTGGAGCTGTTATTGGAGGAGCTGTCCATGATGCAGTTGTATTGTTTGCTTCAATGCGTAAAAAAGGTCAATCTCTTTCAGAAGTAGCAAAGGCAGAATTAGGACCTGTAGCAGGATTTTGTACAGGACTTGCAATGCTTTTTATTATTACTATTACAATGGCAGGACTTTCAATGGTCGTCCTTCATGCACTTGAACGTAACCCATGGGGAACATTTGCAGTTGGCATTACAATTCCAATTGCAATGGGAGTTGGGTTGTACCACAAGAAAACTGGAAATTTAAAAGGTGCTGCAACACTTGGTTTTATTCTTATTATGGTTGGTGTTTTTATTGGACCATCGCTTCAAAATACAGCCATTGGTGATTTTTTAACACTTGATATGAATACGCTTGCTATTATTTTACCTATTTATGCTTTTTTTGCAGCAGCACTGCCTGTTTGGTTATTGCTTGCTCCGCGCGATTATTTGAGTAGTTTTATGAAAATTGGGGTGTTTTTAGCTCTTATTATAGGAGTATTTATTGTTAATCCAGCTATTCCTTTTCCAGCTGTAACAGAGTTTATCCACGGCGGAGGGCCTGTTGTGGCTGGACCTGTGTGGCCATTTATTTCAATTACAATCGCTTGTGGAGCTATTTCTGGGTTTCATGCCTTTATAAGCTCTGGAACAACACCAAAAATGCTTGATCGTTGGAGTGATATTAAAGTAGTTGGATTTGGGGCAATGCTTGTAGAATGTGTTGTAGCTATTATGGCTTTAATTGCTGCTATTTCTCTTCAGCCTGGTGACTATTTTGCAATTAATTCTACACCTGAAGTGTTTGCAACACTTGGGATGAGCGTTGAAAATCTACCACAGCTTAGTCAAGCGGTTGGACTTGATCTTGAAGGAAGAACAGGTGGAGCTGTCACACTTGCAGTTGGTATGACGTATATTTTTACAGAAGTTCCTTGGTTTAGCAACCTTGCTTCTTACTTTTTCCAATTCGTTATTATGTTTGAAGCAGTTTTCATTTTAACGGCAATTGATGCTGGGACTCGTGTTGCGCGCTATCTTATTCAAGACTTTTTTGGTGAATTTTATAAACCATTAAAACGAGTAGATTGGTTACCAGGATCTATTTTTGCAAGTGCATTAGCATGTATTATGTGGGGATATCTTCTTTTCTCAGGAGACATTAGTTCTGTGTGGGCTCTTTTCGGAGTTTCGAATCAGCTTATGGCTTCCATTGGATTAATTGTTGGAGCAACGGTCATTTTAAAAATCGCGGACAAACGCTGGTATATGCTAACATGTCTCGTTCCACTTGCTTACTTATATGTTACTGTTAACTATGCAGGATATTGGATGGTGAAAAATGTCTATCTGAACCCAGATGCGACAGGATACAGTGTTTTAAATGCCATCCTTTCAATTATTATGCTTGTTCTTGGTATTATTATTGTTGTTACAGCAATTAAGAAGTGGATGGAGCTGTGGAACAACCCAAATCTGAAGGCGAATATCAAATCGGCAATGTGATAAAAAGATTTTCATTATAAGCAGAATATTTTTAATAAGATAGAGATTCTTTAGCCTATGCTAAAGAATCTTTTTTTGTTTTTTTCAGTGATCAAACTTTAGAGATCAAATCTAGCGATTCGGTCTTTTCTTAATTTGTGGTATAAAAAGTCTCTAATTAGACAATTATGATTACCATTCGTGACCATTCGTTAAAATAATTAGTTTCATCATTACTTCCTATCTTTCGGCATCTAAAAATCAAAGGAATTCATTTCGCCATTTTTTATATAAGGAAAGGAGACACAACGATGAAAAGGTTTCAAAACATAAGTCGAAAGAGAGAGTTAGTAGCAGCGTTAGCTTTTGTTTTATTATTAAGCGGCTGTGACATAAGGATGGGAGTACTAAATCCCAAAGGACCTGTAGCTCAAACTCAATATGACCTTATTATATGGTCCATTATCTTTATGCTTATTATCGTAGTGGTAGTTTTCGTTTTGTTTACTGTCATTCTTATTAAGTATCGTGAAAGACCGGACAATATGGACTACGAACCACCTGAAATGCATGGAAACAAACTTTTGGAAGTTATATGGACAGGAATTCCGATTATTATTGTTATTGCTCTTTCTATTCCAACTGTTCAAGCTATATTTGAACTGGAAGAACCACCTAAAACGTCAGCAGAAGAGCAACAAAAGCCTTTAGTCATTCACGCTACATCAGCAGACTGGAAATGGATTTTTAGCTATCCTGAACAAGGTATTGAGACGGTCAATTATGTAAATATTCCAGAAGATCGACCAGTTGAATTTAGATTAACATCCACAAGTTCAATAACGGCTTTATGGATTCCAGAGCTTGGTGGACAGAAATATGCAATGGCTGGGATGGAAACAAAACTTTATCTACTGGCTGATAACCCAGGAACATATATGGGACGTAATGCAAATTTTAATGGAGAAGGGTTCGCTAAGATGGAGTTTGAAGTAGAGTCTCAAACAGATAAAGATTTCAAAGATTGGGTAGCAGAAGTTCAAGATACAGCCCCAAAGCTTACAAAAACAACCTATAACAAAATTTTGGAGCCAAGTCATGTTGGGCGTATGACCTATTCAAATACCCACTTAGACTGGGTTAATCATGCAGCCCAAAAAGCGTATTACAAAGATAAGGGAGAACATGACCCACATAACAGTCATATGGATCATTGATTTCCCTCCATATAATCAAGATGCCTTGGTAACACAAGGGAAGGAGGAAGCTATAAAATGAAGCTTGATGAATTTTTTGTCACAGGTGAACCTTTAATCTATGGTGCTTATGTTTCCATTGCTGTGGCAACTTTAGGGATTATCTTCGTTTTAACCTATTTTAAAAAATGGAAATGGCTTTGGACAGAATGGATTCCAACAGTAGATCATAAAAAGATTGGTATTATGTACATCATTGCCTCCCTTCTTATGCTTTTTCGCGGTGGTATAGATGGTATGTTAATGCGTACACAGCTCGCACTTCCAGAATTAAAAGTCTTAAGTTCCTCACACTATAATGAAATTTTTACAACACATGGAACCATTATGATCTTATTTATGGCTATGCCCTTTCTCATTGGGTTAATGAATATCGTTGTACCCCTTCAAATTGGAGCACGTGATGTAGCCTTTCCATTTTTAAATGCTATTAGTTTTTGGTCATTTTTTATGGGAGCAATGCTCTTTAATATTTCCTTTGTTATTGGGGGATCACCTGATGCAGGATGGACAGCTTATATGCCACTAGCTGGGAATGAGTTAAGTCCAGGGCCAGGCCAAAATTATTATTTATTAGGTTTACAACTTTCAGGGATTGGTACGTTAGCTACAGGGATTAACTTCTTAGTCACTATCTTAAGAATGCGAGCTCCAGGTATGACATTGATGAAAATGCCAATCTTTACGTGGTCTACGCTTATTACATCAATCATCATTGTTTTTGCTTTTCCGGTGTTAACCGTAGCATTAGCATTGATGACCTTTGACAGATTGTTTGGTTCTCACTTCTTTACTTTGGCAAATGGCGGTATGCCAATGATGTGGGCAAACTTGTTCTGGATTTGGGGACATCCTGAAGTTTATATTGTAATCTTACCGGCATTTGGTATATTCTCTGAAATTATTTGTACTTTTGCCCGTAAAACGTTATTTGGTTACAAAGCTATGGTGTTTTCAATGATTGCAATTGCAGGCTTAAGTTTTATTGTATGGGTTCATCACTTTTTCACAATGGGAGCTGGAGCAGGCGTTAACTCGTTTTTCTCTATAACGACAATGGCAATTTCGGTTCCAACAGGGGTTAAAATATTCAACTGGCTCTTAACGCTCTATAAAGGACGCATTAAAATGACTGTTGCCATGATGTGGTCCCTAGCGTTTATTCCAAACTTTGTTATTGGTGGGATAACAGGAGTTATGCTTGCCATGGCATCAGCTGATTACCAATATCATAATACCTATTTTTTAGTAGCCCATTTTCATTATGTATTAGTCGCAGGAACTGTTTTCGCTTGTTTCGCAGGGCTTTATTATTGGTATCCAAAAGCATTTGGGCACATGCTTAATGAACGTTTAGGCAAGATTAGTTTTTGGTTGTTTATGATTGGATTTAATGTCTGTTTCTTCCCCTTATATTTTGTAGGGTTGATGGGAATGGCACGTCGTATGTATACCTATTCACCAGGCCTTGGATGGACAGGCATAAATATTGTAGCAACCATTGGAGCATTCGGAATGGGATTAGGATTTATTGTATTAGTGTATAGCATCTATTACAGTGCACGCTACGGAAAACGTGATGTAACAGGTGATCCATGGGATGGTCGTACATTTGAATGGATGATTCCCTCACCACCGCCACATTATAATTTTGCTAAAATACCGCAAGTAAGCCGTCTAGATGAATATTGGTACTTGAAAAAGGAAAAAGGCTTTAAGGAAGCACGTGAAGTAAAAGAGGAAGAGTTAAAACCAATCCACATGCCTAACAAATCTCATGTACCAGCCATAATGTCAGTCTTCTTTTTTATTGCTGGGTTTGGTCTTGTTTGGGAATGGTATTGGATGGCCATCCCGGGTTTAATTGGAGTTCTCGCTTGCATGGTTATTCGTTCCTTTGATTATAATGATGGATTTTATTTAAGTGTTAAAGAAGTTAAAGAAGCACATAAAGTTGGGGAGGGCAATTAGCGTATGGCAGAGTCTACACATATACATGACAAAAATGTCCCACTTGAATATTCAAAAGCCGAAGATCGGATGACGATCCTAGGCTTCTGGGTCTTCCTTGGAGCTGAGGTTGTATTATTTTCAACTTTATTTGCGACATATTTAGTGTTACATTCACGTCCTGCAGATGGTCCCACTTCTGCTGAGTTATTTAAGCCAGAAATTGTTCTGATTATGACATTTCTCTTGTTAACGAGCAGCTTTACAGGAAGTATGGCTATTCATTATTTACGTGCTCAAAATATGAAGAAAATGATTGTTTGGTTGTTACTCACGATGTTGCTTGGGCTTGGTTTTTTAGGATGTGAAATTTATGAATTCCATGAATACATTGCCCTTGAAGGTGTATCAATTAAGACAAGCGCATTCTTATCTGGATTTTTTGTGCTCGTTGGAACACACGGACTTCATGTAACGCTTGGAATCGGTTGGTTAACCCTTATTTTAATTCAATTAAAAAAACGTGGGTTCACACCGAGAACGGCCCGCAAAGTCTTTGTAATCGGTCTTTATTGGCACTTCTTAGATATTGTTTGGTTGTTTATCTTTACGCTAGTTTACTTATCAGGGATGGTGTTGTAACTGTGAATGAAAAAGAAAATATACAAGAGAATCATGATCGTTTCCCTTGGAAACTTGTAATTGGTTTTGTGTTATCAATCGTTTTGACCCTTTTGACATTATGGGTAGCCTTTAGATCCGGGTTTCAAGACAAAATGGTTCTTTCTCTTATGTTACTGTTGGCCTTCTTACAAGCGGGAATGCAACTTGTACTGTTCATGCATGTAAGAGAAGGAGAGGGAACTGTGCAAGTTAGTAACATGGTTCATGCCTTTTTTACAGCTATTATCATCGTAGCCGGTTCTGTTTGGGTAATGTCATTTGGGATGCATAATCATTAAAGACTTTCATCAATGTAAAAGAATTAAATTTTTTAGTCATGATCTATTGTCGAGTATATATCCTTTTGATTGTTTAGTGAAAAACCCTAATTAGTGTTCTTTCATTAGGGGAATTTGCATGTATTGTAGAGTATGTTATTAAGAAAATACGATAACAAATGTAATGTATATCCAACAATCACCATGTTGATTGTTGTACTAATAGCGCTCCAATAAGTAAGACATGAATGAAGCCTTTTACTACTTGAAATCTGAAACACACCTATTAAGCTTTGAAATAATAAAAAGCCCCTTGCCATGTTGCAAGGGGCTTTCGTTTGTTATGGAATACCTTATTTCAGCTTTATCTGTTCTTTTTCTCTTTCACTTTCAAGAAGGGAAGAGAGCATGGCTACGAGTGTCTCTTGTTCGTTATTGATGTTACCAAAAAACTCTTCATCAACAGCTTCTACAATAGGCAAAACATCTTTTATTTTTTGAGTCCCTTGCTCTGTTGTAGACAAGATCATTTCACGTTTGTCAGATGGGTTCTTTGAACGGATAATAAGTCCTTTTGTCTGCAGCGTTCTTACTACATCAGATACCATCATAATATTAGTTCCAGTAAAATCTGAAAGCTTTTTTTGCGTTACATTTTCTCCATGCGCACTTAAAAATTCATTCGCAGATAGCAAAATGAACTGCACATGAGTTAAATTAAAGGGACTAAGTTTTTTTGTAATGAGTCTTTGCCAAGCTCCAGTTACTTTCCACATCAGAAATCCAGGCCTTTCCTTCGGCACATTAAAGCGTGATTTCTCATTCACGTGATTTATCACCACTGTCTCTACAAATGTCATACAATTATTGAAATAAAGTGAGATAAGGTTTATTCCATTATGACAATATACCCTGTTATTTATTTATTAAACTACTTTTTAAAAATCATTGTATGCTAAATAATAAAAAGAAGATCTCTAGGAAAGAGATCTTCTTTTTTATTGTTTAATATTCAAGTGTTCTTTGAGTTCTGTTGAAAGCTTTTCACGTTCTGCCTCTGAAACAACATAGTAATAAACGCCGTCTACTTTTTGTCCTTCTCCATTTACTTGAAGCTGTTCTAAGCTGTGTCTAGCTTCCTTGTAGTTGCTTTGGATATCTTTCATATTATCAAATGTTAAGTTCGTTTTAATATTTTTTCCAATGGTATCTAGAATATCCCCATAGTTGGCAAGGGTGTTAAAACTAGCACCTTTTTTAATTACAGCTTGAATGATTTGACGCTGACGTTCTTGGCGCCCAAAGTCACCACGCGGGTCCTCATAACGCATGCGTGAGAATTTTAATGCCTCTTCACCATCTAAAGAAATTTGACCTTTTTTGAAATGAACACCATCATATGTGAAATCAAGAGAGTTATTTACCGTTACTCCTCCTACAGCATCAACGATATCTTTGAAACTTTCCATATTCACTTGTACATAATAATCAACAGGAACATCTAAAAAGTTTTCAACTGTATCAACGGCCATATTAACCCCACCATAAGCATAAGCATGGTTAATTTTATCTGTTGTGCCATGGCCAATAATCTCAGTTCTTGTGTCGCGCGGAATGCTGACCATTTTCATTGATTTTGTTTCAGGGTTCACCGTCATTAAAATCATGGAATCTGAGCGACCTCTGTCACCTTCACGCTCATCTACCCCTAGTAAAAGAATGGATATTGGATCTTTTTCGGAAAATTTCACACCTTCATCTCGTTTTTCAGAAACTTTACGATGTAGTGCTTGATGTGTGCCATCAAGTGTATTTGCAAGTGAATGGTACATATAATAAGCAAATCCAAGTCCGCCTAAAATCAGGAGAATAAAAATAATGATGATTGTCTTTAAAAGCGTTCTTTTTTTCTTTGGTTTCTTCTTTGCTCTGCTTTCCATTATGTGTTAAGCCCTCATCTTTCCTATAGGTAGAAACAAATTCTTTTTTATTATATTACAAGACTTCCTAAAAAAGAAAGAAGTTTATATAGGTATAAAGAATGTGTAATTTGTATTTTTTTACAAGTGTAAAGCTGAATACGTTAAAAAAAGCCATTTTTAATAGCTTATTTGATGAAAAATAAATTCCTTTTAAAAGAAAGAAGGATAGTAAGGGATGAGGTTAGAATAGTAGACGAAGAGGGAAGTTCTGTTAGTTAGAAACACTTTCGTTTTTATATCTGGAACATCTTTCATCATGGGACAAACATATAGGAGGTTTACAATGCCATTACTTAAATTTGACGTTATTGAAGGAAGAGATGAACAAAGTTTAAAAAATCTACTTGATGCAGCTCATCGTGCTATGCTAGAAGCATTTGGCGTGCCTGAGCGCGATCGTTACCAAATTGTCCATCAGCATCCACCACATGAATTGATTATCCAAGATACAGGGTTAGGATTCGAACGTAGCCAAGACCTTGTTGTTATTACAGTTACAAGTAAAGAGCGCACAGAAGAGCAAAAACAAAAGTTATATAAACTTTTAGCACAAGAACTTCATGAAAGCTGCGGAATTCGTCCAGAAGATATTATGGTTTCAATTGTAACAAATGGAGATGCGGACTGGAGCTTTGGAATGGGTGAAGCGCAGTTTTTAACAGGTAAGTTATAAATAAGGAGCATGAAAGAAGAAACGTTAATCGTTTCTTCTTTTTTTATATAAATTACTTTGACATTCACGCAACGTCAAAGTGTATTGTTAATTTGTAAGGAGGGGAAGAAATGGAATATACCGTTCAAAAGTTAGCCCGCTTAGCTGGTGTAAGTGCAAGAACACTTCGATATTATGATGAAATCAACCTTTTGAAACCAGCGCGCATAAATTCTTCAGGATATCGAATTTATGGAGAACATGAAATCAATCAACTGCAGCAAATCCTATTCTATAGAGAGCTAGGTCTTCATTTGGAAAAGATTAAAGAAATTGTAGCTTCTCCAACTTTTGATCGTTACAAAGCATTAAAAGAACACCATCTTGGGCTTCTTGAAGAAAAAGAACGGATAAACAAACTTATCCAAAATGTAGAAAAAACAATATATGCAGAGGAGCGAAACGAGAAGATGAATGACAAAGAGAAGTTTGAAGGATTTAAAAAAGAGCTTGTTGAAGAGAACGAGAGAAAATATGGAAAAGAAATTCGTCAAAAGTATGGAGAAAAGGAAGTAGAACATTCAAATCAAAAAGTACTAAATATGACAGAAGAGCAATATAAAGAACTAACGGCTACTGAGAAGGAAATGTTCGAAAAACTAAAAAAAGCGTTTGAAGAAGGCGACCCCCAAAGTGAAAATGCATTAAGAGCAGCAGAACTCCATAAAAAATGGCTTCTTTATTACTGGAATAGCTATAGTAAGGAAGCTCATAGAGGTCTTGGTGAGATGTATGTATCAGATGAGCGATTTAAGCAATACTATGATCAACATGGTGATGGATTAGCTGAATTTTTAAGAGATGCTATTTATGCGTACACCAACATGGGAAAATAGGGAATCTAAAAAACGGACACAATTTTTGTGCCCGTTTTTTTAATGGATAAGGAGGTCTGCTTTTGTTCCTTCTTTAAGTGAAAAGTTAAATTCTTTTTCGTGCTTATAATGAGGGTTAGCAAAAATGGACTTTTCATCACTATTTGTTAGCTTTTTAAATGAGGAAAGAGAATAAACTTCTTGCTTCTTCCAAATCCAAATAGCATCCTCGCCAATTCGAGAATCATATACGTTACGATTCAAATGATTGTTTTTATTTTCTTTAAAATCATTGCTAATAAAAATACCTGAAGAACTTGCTGTAAAGATATTGTTCTCAATTGTATTGCCCTTTGTATTATATTGAAGAAGAAGTTGCCCGCCACCTAATTCTTTAAGATCGTTCTTATATAAAACATTGTGAGTGATTAAAGAGTTTTTAGTACCTCCACGTTTCTTGTCATATCCACCAATAGAGATACCAGTGTAGTCATTATTATATAGGGTATTATGAGAAATCGTAATATCCTGAGCATCTTTCCCTTTATGCTCTGAAGTAGCTTCAATGCCAATATCGTTTTTGTAAACCACGTTGTTGCTGACTATAAGATGATGTCCTCCATCAATATAAATTCCACCAGCTGCATAATCCTCACCATAAGCAGGATTACTATAACTTGAAATATGATGTACAATATTATTTTTAATTTTTCCGTTTCTTACGTAGTCATGTTTTTTGGCAGTTCCTTCATAGCCAATTAAATCAATGCCAATATTATCGGAATATCTTACTGTATTGTTTGAAACAGAGAAGTTTGAAACGTTCCCATTTAACACAAGTGATTCACTTGATCCAAGTGTCAGATGCTCTAGTAAGTTTCCTTTAATAGTGAGGTTTGTAATCTCTTTTGTTCCATAAACCGCAATACCGTGAGCATTACCATCTTGTCCTGTTGTTTTTATATGATGAACTTTGTTAGATAGCAGTTTAATTCCTGTTCCTTTGCCTGTAACATAAATCCCCATAGGAGTTTGATCTGTGAGAGAAGTAGATAAATTGCGAATCTCAAGACCTTGAATCGTTATGTAGCTCTTATCTTGAATTTTAACTAGGGCTGTTTCCTCTTCTTTCTGGGGAATATGACTGCCATCTAAAATGACACGTTCTTTTTTATAAGGGCGAAATACGATAGGAGATGTAGATGTACCACTATGTTTAATCGTCAAGGCCTCTTTATATGTCCCACCTCGAATGAAGACCGTTGTTCCTTTCGTTGCTTCCTTGCTTGCTTTTTGAAGCGTTTTAAAAGGATGCGCTTTTGTTCCGTTATTATGATCATCTCCCTCAGCTGAAATATATAAGCTACGCATTTCAGATAGGGAAGATTGGCGCTTATTTGAAACGATAACAATACTAATAATAAGGGCGATTAATACGATAAAAAACAGGCTCTTTTTCATTCGTAAAATTCCTTCCTTGAAGTTTTTAATCTCTTCATACTCTCACAACTTATTTCTTTTGGCTATGTTTTTAAAAAGAACAAAAAACCGGTAGAGTAAATAATTCTACCGGTTTTAATCTACATTTCATAACAGAGTGCATGGATAACATGACAAGTACACTTAATACCATTTAAAAAATAATCAATGCGAATATTTTCATTTGGAGAATGATTACGCTGATCAAAATTAGCATAAGGAACAATAATGGAGGGAGTTTTTAGAATTTTTGTCCAAACATAATCAGGAAGTGAACCACCCAAACTTGGTTGAATAAGAGGTTCTTTTTTATAAGCTCTTTCCATTGCTTTGGCAATTACTTTTACTGGTTTCAAATTTGCTGGCGTTCTGGAAGGAAGCATAGAACCTAACATGTTTACTTCAATGCTTGGATCAACCTTATGAACATGATGGATAATTTTTTCATAAATATCTCCCGGATCTTGATCAACAACAAGGCGAATATCCATTTTCACGGTTGCATGAGAGGGAATAATGGTTTTTATCCCATCTCCTCCATATCCGCTCGTAATACCACCAATATTAAAAGTCGGTTCCATTGTTAACTTATGATAATAAGTTACTCCATCCATATTCAAGTCAGTATAACCAAGCTTACTAGCTATATCGTCCTTATCAAAAGGCAGCTTTTGCAGAAGTTCTTTTTCTTGTTGAGATGGTGCAATAATATTGTCATAAAAACCCTTAATAAGAACTTTTCCGTCGCTGTTTCTCATCGTTTTGAGGACATCAATCAATTTCCAGCTTGGATTTGGAACGATGTTTCCAGCATTCCCTGAGTGGTTATCCCAATCAGCTCCATATGCCTTCATTTCAATAGCAAGAGCTCCACGTACCCCTAATAGCATAAGAGGGGAACTACTGCTATGGGAAGATCCATCTGAAGTGTAAACAAGATCTGCTTTTAAGAGATCTTGGTGTGCTTCCACAAAAGAAGCAAGATTAGGACTTCCTTTCTCTTCTTCTCCTTCAAAAACCAATTTTAGATTAATAGGAAGCTTTGAGAAATGCTCTTTATATGTTTTGATAGCCATAAGCTGAGCAATCAGTTGTCCTTTATTATCTCCTGCTCCACGTGCGAAAATTTTTCCGTCTCGTATTGTTGGTTCAAATGGGGGAGACTCCCATTTATGAAGCGGTTCTGGAGGTTGTACATCATAGTGACCGTAAATAAGCAAAGTAAAAGCATTAGGATCTGTTATTATTTCTCCATATACAACAGGATGTCCATCTGTTTCAATAAGACGAGTATGGATTCCAATTTCATGCATCATGTTTTGCAGAAGTTCGGCGCATTCAGCAATTCCAACGTTTTGTGTACTAATGCTTTCTTGACGAAGAAGCGTAAAGAGAGATTGTAGATACTCCTTTTCTTTTGTTTCAACTATCTTTTCTAGGGTGTTTAGTTCATCCATTCTTTTTTCTCTCCTTTTATAATGTTTGAATTAAAAAGCTTGCAATAATAACAGATGCGACCGTAACGGTTGTAAAACCACCAATAAGCATTGGAGGAGAGAGTGTATCTAATAAGAACTTTTCCTCTTCATCTGTACGTCCAAGACTCCGACTTACTTCTTGACATAAAATGTAATCCGAAGGGAATCCAAACATAGCAGTAAGAGCAAGGGCCATTCCTTGATAAGGGTTTACTTTAAGCAGCTTTGAACAGAGAAAACTTCCAATAAGAATCCCGATTAAGCCTAAAATAATAATTGTTAGAATTTGAGGAATGAAATTGATAAATGTTTGCAGGCTGACTTCACTCATAGAGTCAATAACAATAAAAATAGCTCCTATCATGGCTACACTAGATGCTTTAGCATTATCCATAATATTTTGTTCAAAGAATCCAATTCGCGCTCCGAGAATCCCAATTAATAAACACCATACCGTGTTATGAAGGCCCGTAAAACTTTCTAATAAAATAGCAAGAGCTCCTCAAACAAAAAGCTTAAAGAGAAGAACGTTTGCTGTATTAAATTTGGATTTTGGAGATGAGATATTTGAGCTATGATGATGCTCTTTTTTTTGCACAGGTGCTTCTAGTGCTGCTGCTATTTCTCCATTTCGAGAAAATTTATCTCTTAAAATAAGAGCATATTTCCGTAAAAATAGAGTTGCTACCGGAATGCCAAAAAGCTTGTGGATGGCTAAGATAAGAGCAGGAATAGCTACTAAGTAGCCGAATCCTTGTTCCTTTAATTCAGTTGATGTAATAATGAATGCAACGATTCCACCGACAAGTGGACCAACCCCTGAAACTGCTGTTTCATAACCAAATATAAGTGTACTAATCGGAATGACGAGTAACACGGCGAAGAAGGTGCCGCTTAATGCAATGAGGACGGCTTTATATTGTTTAAACATCATTTTTAATGGAATGAGTGTTCCTAAATGAACAACAAGTGGGGTAACGAGTAAAAATCCAATTTGGTTAAATGACGAAGTGTCTACAATATCTTTTGGAAGTACACCCGTCCAAATAAGAATTAAAAATCCAATAAGTGTAACAAGAAGCATGGGGATTTTTGCTTTTGTTACAATTGAAACAACTTCTCCTAGTGCAATTAGAGCAAGGATAAACATCGTCGCAAATACAGGCTCCTGAATGGCCATTTCATTGCCTCCTCTAAAGGTTATTTTCTACTATACATCGTGTTTTATAATATATTGAAAGTATTAAAGGTAGGTATGTAAGGGGAGTAGGTGCAGAAACAAAGGGAAAGGAAAAGAAAAGATTCCATTCCCTATCCCTTTAGAACTCTATTTTTTCTCTTTTTTTAATAGGGCACGCACAGGGCTACCGTCTCCTTCTACAAGAGGAAGGGGAAGGGCGATAAGCTGATAGAGTCCAGAAGGAATATCGTCCAATATGAGTCCTTCTAAAATATGAATGCCAGAGCTTGCTAACCTATGGTGATTAGGCAGTGTTTTACTTTCCATATGATCAACAGAAGGCAAGTCAAAACCAATAAGAAGCACTCCTATACTAGCGAGATAGTCAATGGCTTCTGATTCAAGCGTCGGAATTTCTTCTGGATAGACAGTACGATTCTGCCATGCATCAGTACGTATTAGGAGTCGTGTTACATTATCTAATTTTAACTTTTCTAATTCTTCTTTTTGGATTAATTGCCGATTTGGCAAGTGAACAATAACTGCAGAACCAATATATAAGTTAATGTCTAAATCAATTACTTTTTTCCCTTCATTATCAAAATGAAAAGGGGCATCAATATGAGTGCCTGTATGAGTGCTCAAGGTGAGTTTGCCAATATTAACAGACCCACTTTCTTCTTTTGATACGTCCACTTCGTATGAAAAAGGGGTATCTCCTGGCCATACAGCTATATTGTTATCAAGTCGCTGTGAAACATCTATCCACATCACAATTCCTCCATCTTTTAAATTTTTGTGCGAAGGCTCCACAATTCAGGGAAGAAATGCTGATCAAGTGCTCTTTTTAAGTACGTTACCCCAGAAGACCCCCCTGTTCCAGTTTTATGACCGATAATTCTCTCAACTGTTGTCACATGATTGAAGCGCCACAATTGCTGTTGGCTTCCGATGTCAACTAGCTTTTCAGCTAGCTCATATAAATCCCAATATTGGTTAACATTGCGATAAACTTCAAGCCAAGCCAATTCAATGCTTTCATTGGGCTCATATTGTTCGGAATAGTCTCTGTTCAGACATTGCTCGTCAATTGGTAAGCCACGCCTAAACATAGCTTTGATTGCTTCATCATATATACTTGGCTCATAAAGTGCTTGCTGCATTTGATTGAAAAGATTTTTATCATGTTTGTAGACAGCTAGAGTATGAGCATTTTTGTTTCCTAAAGAAAATTCAATAAGACGATTTTGGTACGACTGAAACCCAGAAGACTTTCCGAGGTCGTCTCTAAATTCCATATATTCAGCAGGTGTTAACGTTGAAAGGATGTTCCAAGATTGAATGAGCTGTTGTTGAATACGAGAAACACGAGAAAGCATTTTGAAAGAAGATTCTAAATTACCATTGCGTATGCAGCTAATAGCGGCCTTCACTTCGTGCAAAATAAGCTTCATCCATAGTTCACTTGTCTGATGAATAATAATAAATAACATTTCATCATGATGACCAGAAAGTCTTTGCTGACTATCTAAGATTTTATGAAGATGAAGGTAGTCACCATAGGACATTTCCTTTTGAAAGTCAGTTTGAATATTTTGCTCGGGGCGAGAATTGTTTTTTGACGTCATCTTTTTAATTCCTCCTATGAAATTCAGCAATTGATATTAAGCAATAATTTCACGTTCATTTTTATATTGTTTATAATGCTCTTTTTGCATAATTTCTTTTAATGCTTGAACAACATTCCATATTTCTTCATAGGAGGTATAGAGCGCAACAGGAGCAAGACGAATTATATTTGGTGATCTAAAGTCGGGTATGATGCTGTATTCTTTAAGGGATTTACAAATACGAGCGGCTTCTTTATGCTCAAGGCTTAGATGACCTCCGCGTTCATTAGCATTTTCAGGACTTCCGATAGTGAAAGAAAAGGGTATTAAATAATGGTTTACAAGTTTGATAAGGTAGTCTGTCATGGCTACGGACTTTTTACGAATCTTTTCAATGCCAGCTTCATGGAAGATTTCAAGAGACCCAATTAAAGGGGCGAGGCTTAGCAGGTGAGGAGTGCCAATCTGGTAAGCGCTAGCTGTGCCAGAAGGTGTCAATGTATGCTCCATATCAAACTGTTTTTCTTTATTGGAACTAAACCAACCAGCAAGACCTGGAGAAGTGCCAAGATGTTTACGATTTACATATAAACCTCCAACAGCTCCTGGTCCGCCATTAAGATGTTTATAATTACACCAATAGGCAAAATCAATGTCCCATTTATTGAAAAGGTGAGGGATAGCACCGATAGAGTGACAAGCATCAAATCCAACTAAAATGCCGCGTTTATGAGCTTCTTTTGTTAATGTCTCCATATCTAGAATTTGGCCGCTTCGATATAGGACAGTAGGAAGAATCATAATAGCAATATCTTCAGTCATCAATTCGATAATGTCTTCCGTATATAAAAAGCGACCATCTCTGCTTTTTGCTCTAATAAGATGTGTTTCAGGATCATAACTATGTGTACGCAGTTGACTTTGAATAGCGTAAATATCGGAAGGGAAATTAAGTTCATCAGCTAAGATTTTAGTTCGTGTTCCTTTTGGGTGATAAAATGTAGAGAGCAACTGATGAAGGTTAACGGTTGTTGAGCCTGTTACAATCACTTCTTCAGCAGAGGCACCTATGAGTGGAGCAAGTTTTTCACCGAGATTTTCTGATAACGTAAACCAAGGATGCTTGCCTGATGACCAACCATCAATTCCTAAGTTTTTCCAAGATTCAACAACTTCCAAAAGGGTTCTCTCAGCTCTTTTAGAGAGAAGCCCTAATGAATTTCCATCCATATAAATGGAGTCTTCCTTTAAATAGAATTCTTGTCTAAAAGAAGCTAGAATATCCTGTTCATCAAGATTTTTAGCATATTCGAGTGTGGGTTGAAACGAAGAGAAAGGCATGATTAATCAATCTCCTTGCTACATTATTTTTAGAAATCATATCAACAATATGACATGATGTCAATTTAATTTTCAGAAAATTTATTTTATTTTCGAGCTTCCTATGCTTTTCTTTTATTTGGGAAACTTATATGCTAATAGAAAGAGGAGGAAAGTGCGTTGAAAGAGCATGAAATAGAAGACAAGCGTCATCTTCGATCGCTTGTTACACGCCAAAAAATTTTAGAAGCGTCAAAATATATATTTTTGCAGGAAGGATTTCAAAAAACGACGATTTCACAAGTGATAAAAAGAGCAAAAGTAGGATATGGAACAGCATACGTTCATTTTAATGGAAAAGAAGCGCTGCTTTCTGTGTTAATGGAGGAAGTAATGAATCAATTTTACGAAATTGCAGAAATGCCTTTTTTTCCAAAAACAAAACAAGAAGCTAAAGAAATTATCGAAAAACAAGCATACCGTTTTCTCAAGATGGCTGAAACAGAGAGAGAGATTATGAGGGTGTTTCAAGAAGCCATTGGTATGTCAGCTGTTATTGCACATCAGTGGAAAGATATACGAGAACAGTTTGTTGCACGTATATCAAAAGACATTCTTTACGTTCAGGAACATCATTTAGCACGATGTGATATGAAGGCCCATATTATTGCAAAAGGCTGGTTTTTTATGAATGAGATGTATTTATGGGAGATTGTTCAAGAAGAACATGATGGAAGTGTGGAAGAAATTTCACAAACTATTTCTTCTTTATATGTTAATGGTCTATACAGGGAAGAGAAGGACAAGAAATGAACATTAGTCACAAAGTGATAAAAGAAAGAAAAAGAGAAGTAATAGAGAAGTAATAGAAGCGATCTTAGACGTGAAACAAAAAGAAGTTCAGCGGATTCGCGCACGAATCCCTAGAGAATATGCACCAGAATTCTGTTTCTATAGAGCATCTAAAAAGCAATTCCATGATGAACTAGCTGCTTATATTACACTTTGGGTTCAAATGTTGTACGATGATGAAGAATGGACATATAAGATAGATGGAGAGATTGCAAATGGAATTTATACGTACTGGATTCAGAACGAGATGAAAGACTATACATTTCAAAGACTAGATGCAAAGGAAGTAGAAGAGTATATTTTAGGTGGAGCAGCAGTAATAATCAGAAGGAAAAATATAGAATATGAATATGGAAGGCTCTCTCCCTCTTTTAAGTTAAATGGCCCCATTGTTTCCTCATTAGAACTTCGCCATGTGAAAAGCTGGGCAGGGTATAGAAAAATCTTTTTTAAGTCAGAACAAGAGTACGGGCTTTTTGTTGAATAAAAAACCTGTACTCTTATTTTATTATTTTTTATATTTATTTCGAAGTTTTCTTTTGGCAAGCTTTCCCCACGTTTTTACAGTTTCAGGGGAAACATTGTAGCGGGATGCAATCTCTTCAAAGCTCCTATCGTTTATAATCCTCTCTTCAACATAAACTTTCTCACGAGGGGTTAGGCATGTACAGTATTCGGCAAGGAGAAGTTGTTGAAGAATCTGATCTTGAGCAGGTTCTGCTATTAGTTCTAGCGTATCGTGTTCCATTTGGACGCTTCGCTGTAGAAAGAGACTTTGTTTATAAAGTATCTTTAACACTTCACCGCGTATTGTTGTGTAAGCAAATGTTGTGAAAGTTCCTTTGTTTTCTTCAAATCGATTTGCTGCATACCAAAGGCCGATAAGAGCAGTTTGATAATATTCTTCATAATCCAATTTAATGTGTAACTTGTGTAAGATGGAATGAATCATTGGATCATATTCTTCTTTTAATGTTTCGAATTCGTTGTTCTCCACTGCTAAACTCCTTCAGTGCAAAAGCTTTTGCATATATTGCCGCGGTAATTTCACTGTACGTAATAAAAGATGAAAAAGCTAAAAAGCTAAAAAAATGTTAAAAATGTTATCTGCAAGAACAAAATTATGTAATAATTACGTACATTAAAGACCGAAAATGTAGGGAATGATATGAAATTTTCTTTGGGACGAAAAAAATTTATTCTTTACTTTGAAAGCGTTTTCAAATATAATGGTTATAGGTTGGGTAGCATGCGTGGCTACCATGGCATATGGCGAAGGCGGAGCCAATGCACGAGTTAGACATAAGAAAATCTTCTGATTATTGCCTACATTCAGTAACACTGCAGGTTCAAACCTTCTCACTTCTCAGGGAAAAGTCCTCTGTTAACGCTTAGCAGAGGGCTTTTCGTCATTGTCTAAAAATGATGTTTTGTATAAAAAAAGAAACGTAGGAAAAGATACAAAAAAAGAATATAGTTGAGGATGTATATGATAAGAAAACTGTTTATGAAGCGGGAGTTCAATCGAAAAAAACTGTGGCTTTATTTTATCCTTAATATTGTAGCGTTAGCTTTACTTATCTTGAATTCATTTATAAAGGTTCCACCTGGTTTTTGGGGGACTAGTTTGTTAATATTTTTTCTTTTGCTTTTAGGATTATGTCTTTTTTTACTTGCTGAATTTGTCATTCTTATTCCAAAAACAAAAGAATCGCTTCCTAGCATTTTTATTGGTTCGGCATTAGTGATTTTTTTAATGATCATTACGTATGCGGATATTTATTTACAAATTTATCATCTAAAAGGTGGGCAAACCTTTTCGGGAACGTACCTTACAGGTGAAGATTTCCTTTACTATAGCATTACAACATTTACAACAACAGGCTATGGCGATGTCTCGTCATCACATATTGTTTCAAATGCTGTTGCTTCTCTTGAAATGATAACAGGTTTTATGAGTAATACTCTCTTAATGGGGATATTGACAGCAAGGCTTCTTAATAAAGGAATCACTGTTAAAGGAGACGACCGTTCTAAAGAATAGCAGATGATGCATAAAGATAATAAATGTTTGTTAATCTGTTCACCTATAAATGATACAATAGAGAGAATGGAGCATATTGAGAAAGGGAGATAATTAAAGATGAGTGAAAACATACGTTTACATAAAGATGCGATTGAAATGCTTAAGGAGACGAGCCGTACCTTTTTTATTCCAATTACGTATTTGTCAGAAGGTTTAAAAGAAGCTGTCGGCTCTGCCTACTTATGCATGAGAGCAATTGATGAAATTGAAGATCATCCTGAATTAGAAAAGAAAGCAAAAGCAACGTTGCTTCGTTCTGTAAGTTCCCTTTTACGAGAGGGTGTTTCTAAAGAGGAATTAGCAAAGCTTTTCGCTCCTTATCAAAATATTCTTCCTGAAGTTACGCTTAGGTTAGCAGACTGGATTGAATATTGTCCTAAAAAAGTTGTAGATCAAGTGCTAGATGCAACGGCTATTATGGGAGAAGGAATGGCTGATTGGGCTTTGAAAGATTGGGAGATTAAAAGTGAACAAGATTTAGATGACTATACGTACTATGTAGCAGGCTTGGTTGGCGTTATGCTTTCAGACATTTGGAAATGGCACTCTGGTATCGAAACAGATAAAGATCTAGCAATCGGATTTGGACGTGGGCTGCAGTCAGTGAACATTCTAAGAAATAGAAGCGAAGATTTAGAAAGAGGCGGCGTTGATTTCTTTCCAGAAGGGTGGGAAGTCGCAGATATGTTTGCATATGCTCGTCGCAATTTAAAGCTTGGTGAAGAGTATACAAAAGCAATCAAATCTGGCCCAATTCTAGATTTTTGTAAAATTCCACTTGCTCTTGCAAAGGCTACACTTCAAGCATTAGAAGAAGGAAAAGAGAAGATGACGAGACAGGATGTTAACAGTGTTGTAAATCGTGTTGTTGAGTAAAAAAAGGAACCCAGGCTCTGGGTTCTTTTTTTATGTGCTATTGTCAATGCCATCTTGGTGAATTGGTTTTTTGGCTGTTTCAGGAACAAATAAAAGCCCAATCACAGCTATAATAGCAACTCCTACAAGAAAGAAGGAAGGAGTAAGCGAACTTTGAGATAAGGAAGTGAGAGCTGTAATAATAAAAGGTGCTCCTCCTCCGAATATAGCTGTGGAGATATTATACGAAAACGAATATCCGCTGTTGCGAACCCGACTTGGAAATAAAGGTGGAAGAGCTGCAGGCTGAGCGCCAACGAAAAGAGAAACAAGAATTCCTAATAATAAAAAGCCAAAGAGAGGTCCGAAGTTTCCTCCATCCTTGATGAACCAAAAAATAGGCACAGAACTTATGATAGCTAGGATGCTTGATAAAAACATAAAAAGTTTGCGTCCAAAATGATCGCTTAAAATGCCAACAAAAGGAATAAGAAAAATCATAAATATCATTCCGATGATGGTTATAAGTAAGGAACTGCTTGCCGAAAGTCCAATTTTGGTTTCAAAATAAGAAGGGAGATAAGTTAAAAGGGTGTAGTATGCTCCATTTGCAAAAGCGATACAGCAAAAAGTTGTCAAGAGAGGTTTCCGAGCAGTTGAGAACATTTCTTTAAACGGTTTTTCGGATAAAGAATCTTCCTTCTGTAATTTAGAAAAAACGGGTGTGTCATCTACTTTTGTACGTAAATACATACCAATTAAAGCTAAAGGTAGAGATAAGATAAACGGGATGCGCCAACCCCATAGATTCATAGCATCTGCACTTAAGATGGATGTAAGAAGAGCAACAGAGCTGGCTCCAATGATATAACCAAAAAGCACACCAGATTCAAGGAAACTTGTAAATAAACCTCTTTTTTGATATGGAGCAGATTCTGTCATAAAAACGGTAGCTGCTCCATATTCTCCCCCTGCAGCTAGTCCTTGAATCATTCGCATTACAACTAACAAAATAGTAGCTGCTATTCCAAATGACTCATAACTAGGAATAATTCCAATAGCTGCTGTTGAAAGCGACATAAGAATGATTGTTATCGTCAAAATCTTTTTTCGACCTAGTCGATCTCCAATAGACCCGAAAATAATACCACCAAGCGGTCTAAAAAAGAAGGAAATAGCAAAAAGAGCAAAAGCATATAAAAAGGCAGTTGTTGTACTGCCAGAAGGGAAGAACTGAGTACCGATAATTCCCGCTGTGTAGCTATATACGCCGTACTCATACCATTCTACAACGTTTCCCATAGCAGTAGCTATCGTTGCTTTTTTCATTTTTGTGTTCGCCTGATTTTTGACCATTTCTCCTTTCTCCTTTCAATTGTCTTTCTTGTTATTTAGCCTAATAGAATGCTTAATAAACAGAAAAGTCAGAAAAGAGAGTAGTGTACAAAACGTTTAGCTTTGTACACTACTCTTTTTTTAAGCGTTTCTGATAAAGTTTAATTTCATCGATAATTTCTTGGCGTTCATCTTCCCCATTTTCAAGTAAAATTCCATATTGAAAACTTTCTTGAACAGGTCTTTTCCAGAGGATTGTCCCTTTGTAAGAAAGCTTAGTACTATTTATTGTGAAGGAAACGCTAATTTCAATTTTTTGATTGGTTTCAATAGGAAGTTCTAATGGAGATTGAAGGCGCAGTCCGTTTGGGCTTATGTCGATAACTGTGACGCTGCCGCTTCTGCTTTGCACCTGTTTACCATTCCGCCGAATAATGGAAAAAAGCCCTTTTACCGGTTTTTCGAATTGAAAGCGAAAACCTTCATTGCGTCGATATTGCATCTAGTTATTCCTCCCGCTGCTCTACTCTCTCTTTATTATAAAAGAGTAGGGAAGAAAAAGGAATTTATTTTCTTTTACAGAAGGCGAAAGAGAAATGTAATACTTTTATCTTTCGCAATATGCTCTGGAAAAAGAGGGCGACGCTGTAATGGGGCAAGGGTAATATTTGCTTCTTTGTAAAGGATATCAATATGCTCAGAGCAAATATATTGGTTGTTTTGTTTATAGTTAGGAACTTTAAATACAATACGAAGTAGAATTTTTAGAATTTCAAATTTATCATAGTGTCTATTTAGAAGGGAAATCCCTTTATCAATTAGTCTTTTTTTCTCTTCTTTTGAGACGTTATCGCTCATAAATTTATCATGTCTAGCGATAAATAGTTTGCCTCTATAGCTTTCATTTTTATTTTCATAATTTTTAAAGTAGTGGGAGAGGGGGACAATACGTACACCATCATCCTCAACACTTTCCATTACTAGAATACGATCTTCCCATTTGACAATAACCCCAACATGACTGAAAGAAGAACGTGAAAAAAATCCAATGAGACGACTTATTATATAATGACCAGAGCAAAGTAAGATGTCGCCTGTCTGAACTTTTGATAAAGCTTCGTCATAAGAATAAAAAGGCAAATTTTGAATAATAATCATCTCCTTTGCTGTATTATATCGATTTTTTTATATTTGGTATGGGGGAAATGGAAACAATATATAGAAGAAAAAAACCATTCATATTGAATGGCTCTCTTTATATAGGGCTTATTTTTAATTTCGAAAATAAGGTGTTGTTTTTATTTGAATAGAGCTGTTTTCAGGAAGCTAAGCAGTCAGAAAACAGATTACTAAAAACGCAATAAGGGAGCGGAAAAGTAGCATTAAAATTCCTCCTTGCTCTAATTGCTTTTGCTACTTTTAGTATAAAGGAAAAACGTAAATTCGGTATCAAAATAATATTACAGTTATGTAAAAAAACAGAGAGGTGAGAGTTAATGCATAAAAGTGATCTCATTCAGCGGCCAATATCTCATGTTCACTTCCCCAACAATATTATCGATTTTAATAAGTCCAAAATGGCGCCCATCATTGCTTATAGGACGATTATCTCCTAATACAAGTACATAGTCTTTAGGGATTTTAGCTAGCCCTACTATTTCTTTTAAGGTGAAATCATTCGTTACTTGTTCATAGGGTAGTTTTTCTTGCTTTGCTTTGTTTAAATAAGGTTCGGCTGTTTTTTGTCCATTTACATAAAGAACATCGTTTTTGAACGAGATATTTTCACCAGGAAGGCCCACAATCCGCTTTACAAGATATTCTTCCTTATGCTCGGGAGATTTTAAAACGACGAGATCTGCTCGCTGGGGTTTTCCATATTTGTAGTTTATTTTATTGACCACAATTTTGTTTCCATCTTTTAAGTTAGGTAGCATTGAATCCCCTTTTACTGTATAAGGTTGGAAGAAGAAATGTTGAATAAAAAAGGATAAAATAATAGCTAATATGATGGTTTTTACATAAGACCAAAGCTCGCTTTTTGTACTTTTTGTCAAGCTACAATTCGCTCCTTTTAATAAAGATAGTTGGATGCTATGCAACGCAAAGAAGGCTAGTACATTTCCCTGTACTAACCTTCTACATCTTTATTTATTTAGCCTGCTCTTTATACCAACATTTTTATTTTCTGAAGAAGATAATTCTTTTTCTTTCTTTTTTGCGGCCGTTGTATTGTCTTTGTTAGCTTCAACAGAAGGAGGCACTGATGCTCCATTTTTTTGAAGTTGACGGATTTGACTCTGAAGACGAATGATTTTAACCAAACTTAATGATACAGCTACAACGCCACCAAATACGGCAGAGCCAAGAATAACGAGAATCAGTGGCCAGTCTTGTGTACCAAATACGTAGTTAAACTGAACGGGTTCATCATTTACAATAGCTAAAATAGCAACGATAAGAGCAAAAACAAGAGCTAAAATAAAATAGCGTTGTCCTTTCATAAAAAACTCTCCTTTTTAGATGGATCAGTATTTTTATGTTTGTACCCCTTGATTATAAGTATGAAACCATTTCAGCTATACTACTCCTTTAATTTATAGAGAGAGCGTATGTTCTTTTAGCCACTCTAAGCGTTCATTATAGTCTTCAAAAAGGGAAGAAGGGTTTTGTTCCACTTCTTTGGCGATAACAGCTTCAATTGTTGCCATTGGTGCCATAAGTAAATGCCAATCTGCTTTTACATCTCCGTTGTTGTAAGAAACAAGGTTCGGCGATTCTTCCCATGTGATAGAAGCTACATCGTTTGTTAAAAGAGGATTAAGGCTTTTTAAAATATCTTTTGTTTTATCATGGCCTTTTGCTATGTACCATTCTTTTAACATAGTAAAGATTTCTTCATTCGTTTTTGCTTCATCCCAGCTTGTTGGAATCTGGGCCGTGAATTTTGAATATTTAAAAGCGAAAGATGGAGTATCTTCAGTTGTTTCGATGTTTAAACGGTACTGACGTCCAAGGTAAAAGAAACGCTCTCCAGATTGAAACGATTTCTTTTCATCAGATTGAACAACGTTTTCCGCTTCTCTGATCTTTTCTTCATCTTGAGTATGATTTTCCTCAGAAGGTTGGACGTCTCCTAGCTGCTCAGCAATCCAGTCAGCTTTGCGAGCTAACACAAATTGAAGGTTGCTTTTTGTAAAACTTTTCGGTACAGTAAGCAGAACCCCTTCATCTTTGCAAACTGAAATTTGAACGTTTGTTGTATTTTGAACTTGGTGAATCGTGTAATTGAAACTATGCTTTTTTGTTTTAAAATGATACATATTGAAACTCCTTTCTACAAATTTTCATTGTATATGTAAACTAAGGTGAAGGTCAAGGTTACACCGATAACTTCTTATTAATAATATCAGGAAATTGATACATATGCTCAAACCGTTCTTTTATTTTTACTCAAAATGCTCATTTACAAAGTAAAGAATAGTTGGTATAATTCCATTATTCACAAACATATATTGTTTATTAAGACAGTCAACTTTATTAACAATAGAAAAATATACAACTTATCAAGAGTGGATAAGAGAACTGGCTCAGTGATTCCACAGCAACCTGCGTATGCAAGGTGCTACTACCAGCAAAGCAAACGCTTTGAGTGATAAATGTGCAGAGAAAAGATGCCAATCGCTTTTAGCGGTTGGCATTTTTATTTTGCCTTTGTCGAAAAGTATATTAAAAGGAGAGAGATAAAATGAAACATGTCGAGTGGAAAGCTTATGTTGAAAAAAATTTAGAAAACGTGGTGTCAGAAGTTTATATTCATTCCCTTGAGACATTTATTCAAATTATCGCTAAAGATTGTGACTGTACATATTCAGTAGCTATTGATTACAAGGAACTACAGAGAAGTGATGATGAGAAAGTGTCTAACCTTCTATTAGAAAAGCTTCAGAGAGTAGGTTTTGAGCATAAAGAAAGAGTGCTTGCCTCTTATTAGAAAGAGAGAACGAATCTGGTATTTATCACGTATAATAAAGTGAGCAAACTACCTCTATAGGATGTTTGCAAGAAAGCTATGAGTAGCACAAAATAAATTTGTCGAAATTTTTTAAAAAATACACATCCTAAATAGTCAAAAACTGTGTTATCTTATATAAAAGGTAAATTGAGGAAGGGGCGACGTTCATGGATTATTCCATTGAATATGGAAGCGATCAAAGCAGTGAAGAACTAATTGATCACATCTTGGACTATTTAGAAGCAAAATAAGAAAAAAGAGCAGCCTACAAGTGAAAGAGCTGCTCTTTTTATTTGGTTTTCTTTCTTTAAAAAGTGGTTGACGTAAAAAGGAAGATAGCGGAGAATGGGCTTAATTATAGCAGCATAAACATTGCTTTCTAAAAAGTTGAACAGGGGGGAGAACATGAAAGAGCAAACTTACTTTCAAACAAAACAACAGCTCATCGACCTTCTTTGTGAACTTGTGTCCGTTCCGAGTATTACTGGAAGCTCTGCAGAAGGAGAGATGGCCAAGTTTATTCATCGTAAGTTTCTGCAGCTTCCATATTTCAAGAAATACCCTTCTTATGCTCAATTACATGATACGGAAGACGGCAGATTTATTGTAACTGCTTTTGTAAAAGGTCAAAAAACAAATAAAACGGTTATTCTTGTTAATCATCATGATGTTGTTGGAGTTGAGGGATATGGGATTTGGAAAGATGCTGCCTTTAACCCCATTGAACTAACAAAACGATTTTATGGGCAGCGTGAGCTTGTACCATTTGAAGTCCGCCAAGACTTAGATCGAGGAGAATGGCTTTTTGGACGTGGAATTATGGATATGAAAAGCGGAATGGCGACTCAAATGTCTCTCATTGAACGAGCGACAAATGGAGACTTTGAAGGAAATCTGTTGTTTTTATCTGTTCCAGATGAAGAAGTAAGTTCTATAGGAATGAGAAGAGCAGTACCTGTTTTGCTTGATCTTGCAAAACAACACAGTTTTCAATATTCTCTTGTCTTGAATGGAGAACCGATGTTCAGTCGTTATCCTGGTGATACAAAAGATTATTTATATGTTGGATCGATTGGAAAGGTATTGCCAGGTTTCTTTTGCTATGGAAAAGAAAGTCATGTTGGAGAGCCTTTTGCAGGCCTTAATGCTAATTTACTTGTCAGTGAGCTTGCAAGAGCATTAGAGCTTAATACAGACTATTGTGAAGTGATTGAAGGGGAAGTAAGCCCTCCTCCAACTATTTTGTCTCAGGGAGATTTAAAGAAAGAGTATTCAACACAAACACCAAACAGAGCGTTAGCTCTTTATAATTTCCTTGTGATGAAGAAGCCGATGGATAAGTTTGTTTCTTCTCTCTTAGAAAGTGCTCAGCAAGCAGCACGTGAAGTAGAGAAGCACTATAATAATCGTGCTTTTCATTATGGAATGATGCAATCTTCTACTCCAAAGTCTGTAAATGTTCACGTTTTTACGTATGAGAAACTTTATAAATATGGAGTAGATACTTACGGGAAGGAGCACGTTGATAATTTAATTAAGAAGGTACAACATGAGACGTCCTCTCTCGATCATAGGGAACAAACAACGGCTATTTTGAATGAGCTTGCTCTTTTATGCAAAGAGCTTTCACCAATGATTATCCTTTTTTTCGCGCCACCATACTATCCTGCTGTATGTACAGATGATCATCCGCTTGTAAAAAAACTTGTTCAAATACTAACAAAAACAGGTGCAGAAAAGTATGGGATAGCGTTTCATAAGCAGCTTTACTTTGGAGGCATTTCAGACCTTAGCTATGTTGGACTTAATCATGCGTTAGAAACTTTCTTGCCGCTTGTTCACAACATGCCATTATGGAAGAAAGGCTATGATATTCCATTTTCTGACCTAGAACAGTTTAAAGTACCTGTCTTTAACTTAGGTCCTAGAGGGAGAGACGCGCATCAGTGGACAGAACGACTTGATGTTAATTATTCATTTGGTCCTCTTATGGATTTGCTACAAATGACTGTAAAAGAGTGTTTTAAATAGACGAGATTCTCGATAACATGGAAGAGAACAATAGTAGAAAGCTAGAAAAGAGAGGTTACACTGTATGGAAATCTTATTATCAAAAGAACAAAAGGCAGAAGTGATTAATGAAATTCAACGCTTTTTCCTAGAAGAACGAGGAGAAGAGATAGGAGAACTGGCCGCTGAAACGGTTTTTTATTTTATAAAAGAAAATGTAGGAGCTTATTTCTATAATAAGGGAATTGAAGACAGCAAAACAATTGTAGAGCAGAAAATATTTTCTGTAGAAGAAGATTTAGAAGCTTTAAAAAGAATCAAAAGATAAAAATAGATCAAAAGAAGAACAGATTTTAAATGATGTTCTTCTTTTTTATGTTCGCTTGGTAAACATATTTATAAGTGAACTTTTATAAAGTCTGCTTCATCATTTTTCTCCTTTTAAAAGTAAAGACTTATAGGCTCTTCACCATCTTTTTCGTTTGAAGTGCTCTCTATCTTATTTAGGTTATATACTCTGTTTCTTTTTTAAAAAGAGTGAATACGATATAGAAGACAATAACAGAGAAGAGGAGCGAGTTTCTTTGGGGATCATAGATGGAAAAGAGTTTGTTACAAGATTAAACCTTTTAAAAAATGATGTATGGGTAAAAGGAGAAAGAGTAAAAGGAGATATTAGTGAGCACAGTGCTTTTCAAGGAGTTGTAAAAAGCAAAGCGGAACTTTATGACATGCAAGCTGGCGAGCATAAATCAGTCCTTACTCATTCTGAAGAAGGAAAAACATACGGAACATCTTTTATGAAACCAAAAACAAAGGAAGATTTAGAAAAGAGGAGAAAAGCGACACAGATTTGGGCTAGGAAATCAGGTGGAATGATGGGAAGGGCCCCTGATTATATGAACACAGCTCTTATGGCTTTTTCCTCAGGAGCTTCGTTAATTGAAAAGAAGCATAAAAAAGGTAGTGAGAACATTGTCCAGCTATATGAAGAAGCAAAGAACCTTGATTTATCTTTTACACACACATATGTAAGTCCGCAGGTTAATAGAGGATCTTTTTATTATGAAGAATTAGAAGAGGAACCAATTGCAGCTCAGGCAGTAAAGAAAACGAAGGATGGTCTTTTATTTAAAGGAGCAAGATTACTTGCTACACAAGGTGGTCTTACGGATGAACTTCTCGTTTTCTCAACAGGTGGAAGAGGATTGGATGACAAAGGAGCTTTTGCTTTTTCGATTCCTAGTAATACAGAAGGACTTACGTTCTTGTGCAGAGAACCATTTTCTTATCATTCTTCCCCTTTTAATTATCCATTAAGTTCGCGTTTTGATGAGCTTGATGCAGTGGTTATATTCAACAACGTTTTAGTGCCGTGGGAGAGGCTCTTTTTCTACGAAGATAAACAAGCAGCGGAAAGTCTTTTTTTGGGAAGTAGCTATGTTGCCCTTATCCTTCATCAAGTTGTATCCCGTCAAGTTGTTAAGCTGGAATTTACATTAGGTGTAGCACAGTCAATTGTAGATACTATTAATATTAGTGAATATCAGCACGTGCAAGCGAAAATAAGTGAAATTGTGATCGCTTTAGAAACGATGAGAGGATTACTTTTGACATCAGAAAAAGAAGCTCAAAAGGATCAGTTTGGTATCATGGCTCCGAGCGTACATCCTCTCTATGTTGCTGTAACTCTTTTTTCTAACACATATCCCCGCTTAACTGAAATAGTAGAACTCCTTGGTGCAAGCGGTCTTATTACTCTTCCAACAGAAGCTGATTTTGACTCTGAAATGGGAGAAAAGCTTGATTACTATTTGCAAAGTTTCTCAAAAGGAGGATATGAGCGTGTCAAACTCTTCCGCCTTGCATGGGATATGACTCTAAGTGCTTTTGGTACACGTCAAACATTGTATGAACGTTTCTTTTTTGGCGATCCTATTCGTCTTCTTAGCAATATGTATCATTCATATCCGAAAAAAAACTATCAAGAATTTGTAGAAAACTTTTTAAAACAATAAAAAAGCGGAGGGTCATCCGCTTTTTTATTGTTTGTCGTTTTTTATCCAAGAAGCAATCATAGCTGTTCGGTTTGCTTGGTGTTTTACAGCCTCATCCACATCCTCTTGCATATTTCCGTTTTCATCAACAGTAATGCTTGTCCCATAAGGGTTTCCACCAGCAGAGTATGCAGAAGAATCTGTATAGCCTGGTGGCGCACTGATAGCCCCCTAGTGCATTATTCACTCTAAAATAATTGTTATCTGTGGAAGCTTAGATGAACAGTTATATAAAAAAAGACAAACGGACCGCAGAACGGCTCGTTTGTCTTTTTTAATGGGAAAAGAACATAAGTTGAATAAAGAATAAAAGGGCAAAAATATAAACAAGAGGGTGAACGTTTTTTCCTTTCCCTTTTACTAGTTTAATCAGGGGATAAGAAATGAAACCCAGTGCAATACCTGTTGCAATGCTTGATGTTAAAGGCATGCTTAAAATAACAAGAAAGGCTGGGAAAGCTTCATCAAGTTCTTTCCATTCAATCTTAGCAACAGATTCCATCATTAAACTTCCAACGATGATTAAAGCAGGTGATGTAATCGCAGCAATTCCTGAAACAGCTCCTACAAGAGGACTGAAGAAAGCAGCAACAATGAACAGAATGCCAACCGTTAGTGTTGTTAACCCTGTACGACCTCCAGCAGCAACTCCTGAAGACGATTCAACAAAGGCTGTTGTTGGACTTGTACCGAACATTGCTCCAAATGTTGTTCCAAATGAATCAGAAAGAAGTGCTTGACGCAGGCGAGGCATCTTTCCATCTTTCATAAGTCCTGCTTTTTGAGCAACGCCAACCATTGTGCCTGTTGTATCAAAAATCGTAACAAGCAAGAAAGAGAATACAACAGCATAAAGGCCGTGTGTAATGACATCGTTCAGTGCTGTAATAGGATTAAAAACAATAAGTCCTTCTGGTAACGATGGGAAAGAGAAAAATCCCTCTTTAAATGAAAGTTGCCCTGTGCACAGAGCGATAATTGCGGTTGCAATCATTCCAAGGAAAAGGGCTGCATTTATACGTAATGCCATTAAAAGAAGCGTAATGGCAAGTCCAACAATGGTAAGGAAAGTGCCTGGTTCTGTTAAATCTCCTAGTTTTACGAGGTTTGTTGGATCATCAACAATGATGTTAGCATTTCGTAAACCGATAAAAGCAATGAAAAGACCAATTCCAGTTGTGATAGCGTTCTTTAAACTATCTGGAATCGCATCAATTAATTTCTCTCGAAAAGAAGTTAGAGAAAGGATAAGAAAAATAAGCCCAGCGATAAATACCGCAGAAAACGCTGTTGTATACGTAATGCCTTCCTGTGAGCAAATAACAGCAAAATAAGCATTCAAACCCATACCTGGAGCAATTGCAACAGGATAATTAGCTGCAAGGGCCATCCAAAGGGTTCCAATTACAGCTGAAATAATAGTAGCTGTAAAAACTTGCTCAAAAGGAACGCCTGCACTTGATAACACGACAGGGTTAACAATTACGATGTATACCATTGTAAGGAACGTTGTAAGCCCTGCTGATAGCTCTGTACGAACGCTCGTATTTGCTTCTTGTAATTTAAACATGTTTACCTCCAAATTACGAACATTTTTTCTGAAACAACATCCATAATATTCGTTTTTTGAGTATAGTGCAAGAGTTTTTCATATTTCTAATAGAAATACAGTAAATCATTCTTTTGTAATTAGTAATGACCAATTTAAAGAAAAATATTTTTGAAACCGAATGAATTCTGGCCCGTAAATATAAGTACAGTACAGAAAGTTTATTACTTTTGGAGAAGGATTCTGGAATAAGAGTTCCTGATAAGTTTTTAATTTGAAGTTTTTCAAATATTAACCAAGGGTAATAAAGAACTAGATAAGTAGAAATTTTTGTGAAGTATAAGACCTATTTCTTCCAAAAAACATTGACGTTAATTTTGTCTTTATGTTTTAGTAGAAGTAGTGCAAAATGGAGATTGGGAAATCGAGAGGAGGTAAGAAGCTACAATTTATATGCAGTAGCTTCGAACTATATGAAAAAACGTAAATTACTTATTACAAACACAGCTTTACTTGGTACAGCAGCAATCGCTTTAACGGCGTGTAATAGCGCTCCAGGAGAACAATTGACAAAAGCATACAGCAATCTGGAAACGGTTAAATCTTTTGAAGCAACAACAAAATTATCTTTCAAAGATATTAAAATTGATGCAGCTGAGTCTGATCCAGAGATGCAGCAAGTAGTTGACGTATTGAAAAACTCTTCTTTAACAATGGATACGAAGTATGATCAAAAAACGAAGAAACAAGAAGTGGTATTAAACATTAAAGCAAAAATGGGTATGATGGCTCTAGATGCTAAAGTACCAATGCTTTTTGATGAGAAAGCAAATACATTCTATATTGAGGCAGATAGCCTTGTTGATAACATCTCGCCATTCCTACAAGGATCTGGAATCGATATTAGTAAATTCAAAGGAAAGACAATTTCTATTGATCTTAATGAGTTAGCAAAAGACGATCCAGAGCTTCAAAAAGAACTTGATGCAATGAAAAATTCTCAAGACACTGCGCAGCTTCAAGAAAATATGCGTAAAGAACTTGAAAAACTTCTAAAAGATAAATCAGAAGATGATTTTAAAGAAGAAGATGGAAAAATTACAGTTAACTTCTCTGATAAAGAGGTTAAAGGTCTTATTGATAATTACCTTAAAGAAGCAGACTTAACAGCTGAAGAGCGTGAAGAGTTTGATAAAGCGTTAAATGATGCAAATGCAAAATTCAGCGGTCTTACATTAACAAGTGAAGTTGATGGAGACCAACTTGTATCTGATTCTGGCAAATTCTCTATGACTGCTGAGCCAGAAGGTGACAAAGTTTCAATGGACTTTACTTTCTCTTCTAAATACAATGATAATCTTCCGAAGTCTTCAGATATTAAAGTGAACATGAACGTTGAATCAGAAGATGGCGGCGGTACATTTGCAATCGATACGAAAACAAACTACAAGTCTATAAACAAAGATGTGAAATTTACAGTTGATACAAAGAAAGAAAATTTAATTACAACAGATGAACTTGAGCAATACTTTATGCCAGCAACACCAGAAGTTCCAGCAACTGGTGAAGAAACACCGGCAACACCAGAAGCTCCAGCAGCTGGTGAAGAGACACCAGCAACATCTGCTCAATAATTTACAAAAAAGCCCCGCTCCTTGTAGTGGGGCTTTTTTGTAATATCTCTTCTTTTTTTGGCGAATTCATACTAGTTTTGTCAAACAGAAAGGGATTCATCATTTCCGCTCGAATGTAGTTTGGTAAGGAGAAGAAACGAAAGGGTGAGCGGATATGAAGACACATGAAGCTGCACGTGAACTTGGAGTTAGTTCTCAAACCGTTATAAAATGGATTCGGCATTATAATATTGATTGTGCTAAAAACGAGCGCGGTCATTTTGATATTTCAAAAGAGAATATTAAGCAAATTCGGGAAGCTCATAACATTCAGCCGCGCTCTTCAGCTAGAAAAGGACATATTCAGAGTTCTACAGATTTTGATGCCTTAGAAGCGCAAATTCAAGAGATGTGTAAACAGATGGGAAGTATGATGGGGAGAATCGCAGAAAATGATCGTCGAATTGAAGAAAAAGCAGGTGAAGTTGTCACCTTCCAAGTTCTAGAACATCGAACTGAAATTACGAATTTACAAAAGAAGATATATGAGCTAGAAGAACGTTTGGCAATGGTAGAGGAACAGTTAGAAAAGAAAGAAGGGTTTATTGCAAATAAGAAACTCCCAAGGTGGAAGACGCTCTTTATGAACTTATGGAGTTTGTAGCTTGATAGCTTGCACTGCTATCAAGTCTTTTTTTATTTAAAAGTCTTTTATTTTCTCCTTTGGTAAGTAGTAGAGGAATTATTGTAATAACAGTGGTACAATTAAATAAAGAACGATGGTTACTAGATGTATGATGTAGCTAGTAACAAGCGGGCTTCAAGTTTACGATATGAAAAAGAGGAGGCGATTGTATGGAACGTCATACGATGATGGTTGATTTAGAAAAATCAATGCGTCGCGTATTTCGACAAATCCGCTATGAAATCAACGATCTATTGCAATCGGAAATGACAAGCAGTGAATTTGCAATTTTACGTCTTTTATCAGAAGGCGGAGGTAAAAAGGCAACAGAGCTGTCAAAAGCACTTGGTGTATCTGCTAGTCATATTACAGCGGTAACCGATACAATGATTGATAAAGAGTACATTACAAGACGGAGATCCCCAAATGACCGTCGCGTTGTTGAGATTGTGATAACAGAAAAAGGGGAAGAAATATTTAAGAAGTTTGGAGATAAAAAACTTAAGTATTTAACCGAGAAATTTGAAGTAATCAGCGATGAAGAACTTCAACAACTTATTAATGCCTTACACCGACTAGATCGGTTCAAAGAATAGACCAAAAAAGCGAAGACAGTATTCTGTTTTCGCTTTTTTGTATGAATGAGAAAAAGAGAGCGCATGCTGAAAATAGCATATTGTTTTGAAAGTGAACAAGGAGACGATATAATAAGAAAACAAAGCTTATAAAGGAGCTGGAATTATGACAAGTCACAATCATATTGCTACATTTGCAGGTGGCTGCTTCTGGTGTATGGTTAAACCATTTGACGAACAGCCAGGCATTGAAAAAGTCGTTTCAGGATATACGGGCGGCCATAAAGAAAACCCAACATATGAAGAAGTATGTTCAGATACAACAGGACATGTTGAAGCTGTTCAAATCACTTTTAATCCAGAGATTTTTCCATATGAAAAACTTGTAGAATTATTTTGGCAACAAATTGATCCAACAGACGAAGGCGGACAGTTTGCTGATCGAGGAGAATCATATAAAACAGCTATTTTCTATCATAGTAAAGAACAACGTCAAATTGCTGAAAAGTCAAAAGAGAACCTAGCAAAAAGCGGTCGATTCTCGAAACCTATCGTTACGCCTATAATAGAAGCTAAGCCGTTTTATCCAGCTGAAGAATATCATCAAGATTATCATAAAAAACATCCAATTCGCTACAAAATGTATCGAAAAGGTTCTGGACGTGAAGGATTTTTAAAAGAAGCTTGGAGCAATAAAGAACAGCAAGAAGAGCTTCGCAATCGCCTTACCCCAATGCAATATGAAGTAACTCAAAATAATGGGACTGAGCCTCCTTTCCGTAATGAATATTGGGACAACAAAGAAGAGGGAATTTACGTTAACATCGTATCAGGTGAGCCTCTTTTTAGTTCACAAGATCAATACGATGCAGGATGTGGATGGCCTTCTTTTACAAAACCAATTGATAAAAGTGTTGTGAAAGAGGAAACAGACACATCGCACGGCATGATTCGTACGGAGGTACGTAGCAAAGGAGGAAATGCCCACTTAGGACATGTGTTTGATGATGGTCCTTCTTCACATGGTGGTTTACGTTATTGTATCAACTCAGCAGCGCTTCGTTTTATTCCAAAATCAGAACTTGAAAGAGAAGGATATGGGGAATACAAAAAGTTATTCTCATAAAAAAGCAAAAGGAAGCGTTATGCTTCCTTTTGCTTTTTTTTCATTCTTTGCCATTTCCGCTTAAGCATTGTTAAAATGCTGAGCAGCGGAATGTATAAAATAAAGAGGAAAAGACCGACAAAACTTGAATACTTCCCAAGCGAATTAATTTCATAACGGGTATCAAAAAAAAGAGCTCCAGCAAAAAGAAAGGCAAAAAAGAAAGGTAGAAATCGAGATGGACGCAGAGAGAAACTTCTCTTACATAGCCTTGCACAACACCAGGTTGAAATGGAAATTCCAGGAACGACGACAAGAAACCAAAGGGAAATCAAGATATATTCAAAACGTTGAATGAATGGAATTTCAATAATTTTAGCCATCGACAGCGTAGGATAGATAGTGTGCTGAAGTTCGTCTTTATTAAAATAAACAAGTGACACAAGAAGAATAGCGAAATAAGTGAAAAACGTCAGAGCGTTTGCTCCATGAGCAAACTTTTGAGATTTATGGGCTTTCTTTATAAAAGGATAAAAAATAAGTAATGGTTCAAATCCACTAAACTCAAACATAAAAACTTTTGAAGCCATCAATATATCTTGAACAGAATGATCCCACACAGGAAGTAAATTTCGGTAATTTGCAAACTGAAGAGGGAAAATGAGCATAACCCATAGAAAAGATGGCAGAATGACGCTGAAAAAAGCAACACCTGCTACAATTCGAAATCCTGAAGTAAGAATGTAGTAGGTAATAGCAATGATAACAAGGGAAAGGACCCAAGTTGGAAGAAGTGGAAACATCCATAATTGCAATACTTCTATATAAGTTCGAAAGATAGTTAAACAAATGAGGGAAATATAGACCAAAAAAGCAAAATCTAATAGTTTGCTTATCCATTTTCCAAATAAAAACTGATGAACAGAAATGATGTCAGGCTGCTCTTCAGAAAGCATTTTATAGCAAAACCAAATCACAATATGAATTGCAAAAGAAGCTAGGAAGAGGGAAATCCATGAATCTTGCTCTGCATATTTGGCTACTAATCGTTGAAAAGCTAAAATACCAACCCCAATTTGAAAGCCGTGAATAAGAAAGAAAACTAGAAAAGGGGAAACTTGAAATTTTTCATCCACAAGCTTAGACATGTTGCATTGCCTCCTTTCTTTATTCACCAATTCCTGTTTGAGTAAGCTTTACATCGATGTTTACTTTAATATCCATGTCTGGATAATTACTGTGAAATTCCTTCCAATCGAAGTGACGTGTTTTGCTTCTTGCAAAATCCTCAAATCCAATTGGATCAACTTGCAGTTTTTGCATGTCTTGAACAATTCTATTTCCATTTTTGGTGAGTTCATTTTTAATTTGATCTTCAATATTGTGCACTTGTTTTCTGTCTTTCGCATTCACCCAAGCAGGATATTCTTTTAGGAGTCCGTTAATGTGTACATCAACTTTAATTGAGTTGTTCTTTTTTGAATATGTCATAGACTGTCTGGCATATAGATTGCGAAGAACAACCGCTCCTTTTTTTCCTTCTGCTTTAATAAATGTATGATAAAGACCATTTTTAGAGCCGCTGCGAATGAGTTTAAATAAAAACGTTTCTTTCATATTTAATGTTGTGACAAGCCTTTCTTTATCAAAAATGGCTAGCCCCTTCAATTTGATTTCGTTTTTTTCGCCCCCTAAATAAGGAAGAAAAACATCTCGCCCTTTTCCATAGTAATTTGAGAAAAAAACATGAAGGTTTGTATATGGCAAGTTTTCTGTATGGATGTTTTGTTCAATTAAATCTGTAATGTAAAGTGATTCCTTTACATCTTTTTTTGTTACAGCTTGTAACATTGTTTCTGCTTTTCCATCCACAACAGCTACATGAACGCGCCGTCCGAGAGAGGGACTTCTTGAGAAACTATGAATGATTTCTTCTATATTATGTTTAGCATAAGCTTTTCCAAATAAAAGGATACGCGTTTGGCCTTCCACCATTCGAAGTGCCGATTTTTCATTGATTTTTTGTAAAATATTATACGTATTATCAGTTGTAACACTAATTGTACTCGGTTCCTCTGTTGTGCTTTCTCGGAAAAGAGGAAAAAGAGCAGTCCCACGAATCTTTCCGTCCTTTGTATAATCTAGTCCTATTCCTTGAACAACTAAAACATCATCAATAACAAAGGAAGAGCAACTTGATAAAAAGGGGATAGAAAACATCAAAAGAACGAGTAGGGATCTTTTTTTCATCCTGTTCATTCCTTGTCTATATCTTTTGTTTTATTTCCTCTTTTTGGATTATATCTCCATTTGGAAAGAGGTCTTAAATAAGCTGGTCTTGCGGTTGAGAAGTTGTACGGTGGGCGAAACAGAAATCCCCACATATCTTTTGGACGGAACGGATATAGTGGAGCAAGATAAGGACTTGTGAGCGACTGAAGGCGCATTAAGTGAACGAGTAAAAAGACAATTCCGATCACAATTCCTAATCCACCTAAAAAAGCGGCTAAAATAATGAAAGGGAAACGCAACAGACGAATTGTATTAGACATGCGGGAAGTAGGTGTTGTGAAAGAAGCGAGAGCTGCTAGGGCGACGATAATTAACAACACACTACTTGTTAATGATGCTTCAACAGACGCTTGTCCGATCACAATACCTCCAACAATACCAAGCGTTTGGCCGATTTTAGTAGGTAACCGAGCTCCTGCTTCACGAAGGAGCTCAATGGTAATTTCTAAAAAGAGTACTTCGAGTACAGGTGGAAATGGAACGTTTGCTCTTGAATAAACAAGAGGGCCAAGCAGGTCTTTTGGAATCATTTCGTAGTGAAACGTTAATACAGCAACATACATAGCACTAGCAAAAATTGAAAAAGCTACAGCAAAAAAACGGGTCACTCTTAGAAAAGAGCCGATGATCCAAGGTAAATAATAGTCTTCAGGTGAAATGAAAAAATCAAATAGAGATGAAGGACCTGTAATTGCATAAGGTGAACCACTTGTGAAAATAACAAGTTGACCATTTATGAGCGTCTGGATGGCACGATCAATTCGTTCTGTTCCAAGGAAAAGTGGAAAAGGGGTGTTTTGGTTATCCGAAAGAAGCTGATCAAGAAGAGAGCCGTCAAATACAACATCAAAATCAATATTGTTGATTCGCTCTGTTGCATTTTCAATATGCTTCTCATTTGTAATGCCTTCTACATAAACAATGACAATACGTGATTTGGATAAATTACCAAGAGAAACTTCTTTAAATGATAGCTTTTCTGTTACGAAAGTTTTCCGTAACATATATAAATTCATATCAAGATCTTCCACAAATCCAAGCTTTGGGCCAGTTACACTAAATTCATTTTCAGTATCATTTTCAGTACGAAAGCCGCCTTCAATATTCAGAACTTTAATAAGTGCACATTCTTTTTGTTCTTTATATATTTGAAAAGCAATATAGCCTTCAAGCAACTTATCCATTACTTTTTTTCCATCTGATGTAATCGTGACATCTTCATATGGGATATATGTCTTTAAATCTTCGAGTGTTTTGATATCATCACGAGCGCGTTTTACACTACAAATGAACTGCTCCTGTAAATCTTGGGCATCAATGAGAGATTTATAATAAGACATAACAAATATGTTTTCATCATCTCCAATTGAAACAGGTAAAAAGTCACTTGATGAATGGAGAATTTCGAGCGCTTCTGGAACAGAAAGCTTTATTTCTTCTTTTTTGGATGAGCCTCTAAGCCATGAAAACATATAAAATCCCCCGTTGCATTTATCATTGGCTATATTCTTTGTTGCTTTTTTCTTCCTTATACAAAATATAGAGAAAAGAATAAAAAAGTTGTCAATATTTGAAGATAAAAGCGAAACTTTCTTTCATCCCGTTCGTTTTATAGCTTGTATATTAAGAAACTTTTCTTTATGATAAATATTGGATTTTAAATAAAATAGGTGGTGAATGTTTCCTTCATGGAGCAGATGATTTTAGATTTTATTGAGTATTTTAAAAGTCTTTCCTACTTCGGAATTATGCTTGCTTTGACATTTGAATTCGTACCAGCAGAGCTTGTTTTACCTTTAGCAGGAACATGGGTACAAGATGGAGATATGAATTTATGGTTAACCGTTTTAGCTGGAACAATTGGAGGAGTAACAGGTCCACTTACTCTATATGCTGTAGGTCGATACGGAGGCCGCCCTTTTCTGCAAAGGTTTGGCAGGTTCTTTTTTATTAAAGACAAACAGATTAATGCAGCGGATGCTTTTTTCCAAAAGCATGGAGCAATTGTTGCCTTTACAGGGCGATTTCTTCCGGGGATTCGAACGTTGATTTCCATTCCTTGTGGAATGGCGAAAATGAACGTTTGGGTATTTAGCGTTTATACCTTCTTAGCAATGCTTCCTACAACGTTTTTTTATGTATATATTGGCTATAAGTTCGGAGATCAAGGTAAAGAGATTGCTTCCAAACTTCTTGATGAATATAAATGGGAAGTTATTATTGGCGTGGTCGTTCTTATTGTTATTTATGCTCTTATCAAAAAGAAGCGAAAGAAAGCTTATGAAAAATACAATGTAAAAGACTTCACGTCTAAAAAAACAGAATAAATAAAAAAGCCTATCTTTTTTTATTGACATGTAAGTCATATCCATTTAGAATAAAATTATAATAAAATATAAATTCCTTCCACGTAAAGGGGAGTAGCGTCAGGGAAACCTGAAATATAGTCGTCATTACATGAACATTGTGTTCATCGGCTGTATTGGCATATATATGCTTAGCAAGACCTTTGCCATATTTGGCAAAGGTCTTTTTTATGTGTTTTAGACCTTTACGTAGGGAATAGCAACTATAGATAGAAAGGCAAAAAAGAGAGGAGCAAAAGGATTGGATACATCACTATTACTTGAGTATGGCTGGGTGTTACTTGTCTTAATTGTTTTAGAAGGAGTATTGGCAGCAGATAATGCACTTGTGCTTGCTATTATGGTTAAGCACTTGCCTGATGATCAACGTAAAAAAGCATTGTTTTATGGATTAGCGGGGGCCTTTGTTTTCCGTCTTGGTTCATTATTCATTATTTCTTTCCTTGTTGATGTTTGGCAAGTTCAAGCAATTGGAGCGATTTACTTATTGTTTATTGCATTTAACCATTTGTTTAAGAAATTTGTTAAAAAGAAAGGCGATGAACATGGAGAACCAGATGAAGAAGCGCTTAATAAGAAGCGAGCAAAATCTGGTTTCTGGGTTACAGTCTTAAAAGTTGAGCTTGCAGACATTGCGTTTGCTGTTGATTCGATCTTAGCTGCAGTAGCTTTAGCAGTAACGTTACCTCCAACAACTTTCCCTGAAATTGGAGGACTTGACGGAGGTCAATTTGCTATCATCTTCCTCGGAGGATTAATTGGTTTAATTATTATGCGTTTTGCTGCAAATGCATTTGTGAAGCTTCTGAAAACACGTCCAGGTCTCGAGACAGCTGCCTTTCTAATCGTAGGCTGGGTTGGTGTGAAACTTGCTGTTTACACATTGGCACATCCAGAGTTAGGGGTTATTAACGAACACTTCCCTGAATCAAAACTATGGAAAATTTCATTCTGGATTGTGTTAGTTTTAATTGGTCTTGGTGGATGGTTCTTATCTAAAAAAGAGCCTTCACATGAAAAGGACCAGAAAAAAGAAGCAACATACTAACTTCATTTAAGGAAGTTATTTATAAAAGATAGGGAAAGAGAGCAATGAGTGTGCTAAGTAAAAAAGCATGTGTCATTACTCTCTTTTTTTATGTGAGATTGTGGAAAAAGCACATCTTTTTGCGTATAGTCACCTTGTAAGTGTTAATGTATAATAAACAATTACTTGGAATATACCCTGAAATAGGACATTAGTCGCGAATACTTTATGAAAAGAAGGTGAGATCAATGCTGAGCATTCTATTTGGAGTGAAACGGAAACACACGGTAGAAGAGCTTGTTATGCAGGCTCAGAATGGTGATGATATTGTGCAGAACGAGCTTTTAGAACAGTATAAGCCGTTTATTGCAAAAACGGTGTCAAGCGTGTGCAAGCGCTACATATATGAAACAGACGATGAATTTAGTATTGGTCTCATTGCTTTTCACGAAGCTATCGAAAAATACACCGTTGCAAAAGGAAGTTCTTTCTTAAGTTTCTGTGAATTAGTGATAAAAAGACGTGTTATTGACTATATACGCAAAGAAGTTCGTTCACGTCAGCTGCAGGATCCATCAATTGATGATAGTACACAATATGATGCAGACTTGTCGATAAACTACCATTCACAAAAGCTTGAGCAAGAAATGAGAAAGGAAGAAATCATTCACTACAATGAGCAGTTAAAGCTTTTTAGTCTCTCATTGGAGGAAATTGTGAATGAAACACCAAAGCATAAACAGGCGAGAAAAAATGCAATGGAAGTTGCGGAGTGGATTGTTCGTCATCCTGATGTATTAGAAGCGCTCTTTTTGAAGAAAAGGCTTCAAATTGGGAAAATCGAAAAAGGTGTCCATGTTAGCCGGAAAACCATCGAGCGCAACCGAAAATATATTATTGCAATGACGATAGTTTTAGCAGGAGAGTACGTGTATTTAAAAGACTATATAAAAGGGGTGCTCACATCTTGAAAAAAGGTATTGTGATGGATATAAACCGTGAGTATATTGTTGTACTAACCCCTGATGGTGAATTTGCAAAAGCGAAGCGAGAGAAAGCGACGTATGAGCTTGGCGAAGAAGTTCCCGTTAAGCTTTATTCATCAAGAAAACAGCAAAATCAGCAAAGACAGCATTCAAAGTGGAGAAGGATGGCTTTTACAAGCTTAGTAATTGCAGCCGCTCTTTTATTATTTTTTATTCCCTTTGGTCAAAACAAACAAGAAGTGTTCGCTTATGTATCAATTGATATTAACCCAAGCATTGAAATCGGGGTTAATCCTTCATACGAAGTAATTTCACTAACAGGATATAATGAAGAAGGAAAAGAGATTATTGCAAAGTTAAAGAAAAAATGGAAATATGAGTCATTTAAAAAGGTAGCAAATCGAATTTTAGAGAAAAGCAAAGAAGAGGGCTATCTTCATAAAGATAAGGAAATTCTTGTCACGACTTCTTATAGAGATGATACTAGTAAAGAAAAGGAAAACTTTTCAAAAGTTGTCAAAGACTCAACAAAGACATGGCGGGAGTCAGAATATAAATTTGTTCAAAAAGATTGTTCCTTTAAGAAGCGAAATGAAGCTCAAAAGAAAGGACTCTCAGCGGGCAAATATATAGAAGAAAAAGATCCGGAAAAAGACCCAAAAGATCAACAACTTGAAGATAATGATGATGTGTTAACCGAAGAAACGGAAGAAGATGAAAAAATAGAAAAAGAAGAAAGTAAAGAAGAAGAGACTGATGTGGAAGAAGAACCTACATCTTCAGAAGAGGATGTAGAGAAAGATGAACAAGAAACAAAGCCAGAAGAAACAGAGCAAGATTCCAAACAAGAAACAGAAGAGGATGAAGAAGAAAAAGAAACAGAAAAAGACGAGGATAATGCTCAACCAACAAAGCCAAATGAAAATCAAAGTGAAGCAAATAATGAAGAAGTTCCAGAAGTTCCAAACTCAACACCTGAGGATGAGAACCAAAAACCAGCTGAACCTTCTAAGCAGCAAGGAAAAGACGAACAAACTGTACCGCCTCATTCTGGATCAAAAGGGCCTCCACCTCATGCTGAAAACGAGAATAGCAATCAAAATGAAGAAACAGAAGAAGAATAGCGCAAATGAAAGGCACAAGCAATTGCTTGTGCCTTTTGCCATTCATATTATTTTAGGTTGTTTTGCTGTGCTTGTGCAATAAGGCGTTTTGTGATTTCGCCACCAACAGAGCCGTTAGCACGAGCTGCTGTATCAGATCCTAGCGTTACACCAAACTCTTGAGCAATTTCATATTTATATTGATCAAGAAAGCTTTCAACACCCGGTACAAGTAATTTATTTCGACGAGCCATCTCGTTCACTCCTTTTATACATTTACAGCGCTCAGGCTGTATCTATAGTATAGGAGTTACAATACGAAAAATACCTGTTATCGCTTTCCAAGCAAGGAATAAATGCTTATTTCGCTAATGTATAAGGCTCAATTGATTGAAGAAATGTTTTTTGGAATGACTTAAGTTGATCCATATAATTTTCAGATGCTGATTGCATCTCAATACGAAGTTTATGATGTTCGTTCACAAATTGTTGAACAGATGCTTCATATTGTTCTTGAGCTTGTTTAATGAAATTATAACCAGCTTTTTGTTGTTCAGAAGAAAGCTGCTTCATTTTTACCATTGCTTCATTTACACGCTGCATCCATTGGTCATAAGATTGAGCAACACTTTCTCCTGCTGTTTTGCGGATGTTTTCAACTGTTTGAGCTTGAACTTCCTGAAGTTCTTGTTGCCATTGCTCATCTGTTTGTTCCACTTGTTCCATTGCTTTTTCAACAAATTGCTTTTGACCAGAAAGAGCCTTAAGCGTCCATTCTTCGAAGTTTTTGCTACCTTCTAGAAGAGTGTTAAATCCTTTAGACCATTGATCCCACATCATATCGATTACTGCATCATACTTAACGTTTGCCATTGCGTATTTCCTCCTTTGGATAATGAAAAAGTAAGCGGAGCGTGAAGGTGCAATAATCTAAAAAGAACAGTCATAGTTGTCTATCTCACGATCCATTGTATCTAGAAACACAGCCTTAAACCTGTGAATCTTCTTTCGATTGCTTTTCTTCTTCTTTTTCTACTTTTTTTGAAGAATTGAAAGGGAAAAACATGTTTGCGTAAAGATCAAAAAATGAATTTAACATGCTTTGGTATTGCTCAAGAGACTTAGCCCAGATTGTTAAATACTGTTCCCCAGCTTCTGTTATAGAATAAATGCGTCTTGCTGGTCCGTCTGAAGAAGTATCCCATTCAGACTTTACGAGTTCGTCTTTTTCCAACTGACGAAGAGTACGATAAACGTTCCCTTGATCAATTGATGTAAATCCAAAGTTCATAAGCTGTTGAATAAGCTTATAGCCATGTAGATTCCATTCCCGCAAACTCAGTAGTAAAAACGGAATCATTAAATTTTTTGGCGCTCCACCTAACGATTTGTCAGCCTCTTTTTTTGGTTTTGTTTCTTTCGATGACATCGTACCCCCCCAATCTAGAATAATAAGCTGGTATGAGTAGATGGAATGTTTTTCTATGTCTATAAGTGTAATTTACACCTACATGATGTGTGTGTCAATAAAAAAATTCTGAAGTTTAACAATTAATTGAAGAGTTTCGACAACATTCTCCAAAAAACATCAAAATATATCAAAAATTTAGAATTGTTTATTGTCAGAAAGAATTCTATAATGAATATATACCCTTTCCACATATTTTAGATTGTTCAATTTTTCTCAAGGAAAGGTCATCATCGAGAAAAGAAGGGAGTGGAGAAAATGGATCAGCAAAAATTATTCGACCCGTTTTTAGCATGGAAGGATATGTATGACAAAACTGAATCGTACTGGGGAAAGGTTTTAGGAGAAAACATGAAGAAGGATGAATTCTCTGACTGGATGGGAAAAGTATTAAACTTAAATCTTCAGTACCAGCAAGCTGTTAATGAAGTAACAACAAAATGCTTGGAACATATTAACATTCCTTCGAAAGAAGACATTGCAAATGTAGCAACTCTTGTTGTAAATGTGGAAGAAAAGGTGGATTTTCTTGAAGAGCGCTTTGATAATCTCGAAGATGAGCAAAGCAATGCGCCAAACTTCAAACGAGAATTTACGAAAATCAAATCTGATGTGAAAACATTAGATAAGAAGCTTGACCAAGTAGTTCAACTCCTACAAGCGCAACAGCAATTACAGGAAACGTTGCCAGAAACGTTACGGGAGGAACTTTCTTCTCAAAACGAAAAGATTAAAAAGCTTGACCAAGTAATGGAACTTCTACAAGCGCAACAGCAACTACAGGAAGCGTTGCCAGAAACGTTACGAGAGGAACTTTCTTCTCAAAACGAACAAATTCAGTCTGTTATTAAAGATAATGTGAAGCAATCTGCAGGAGCAGAAACGGCTGTATCTTCTGAAAAGGGAGAAGCAAAAACCCAAAAACCGGCTGGAAACTCACCAAAGCAACAACAGCAATCTTCATCAAAGAAATAAAGTTAAGTATAAAAACGTCAAGATAAAGAGAAAAAAACAACTAGTTTAAAACAAAGGGGAGAATGATGTTGACTTCATTACAGGGAAAAGTAGCAGTCGTAACAGGTGGATCTAAAGGAATCGGAGCATCTATTTCAAAGGAATTGGCGAAAAACGGAGTGAAGGTTGTTGTCAACTATAACAGCAACAAAGAAAGTGCAGAAGAGATTGTAAAGCAAATTGAAGCAGATGGTGGAGCAGCGGTTGCTATTGGAGCGGATGTTTCTTATAGTGAACAAGCTAAACGCCTTATTGAAGAAACAAAAGAAGCATTTGGACAGCTTGATATTTTAGTAAATAATGCGGGCATTACACGCGATAGAACGTTTAAGAAGCTTGGGGAAGAGGATTGGAGAAAAGTTATTGATGTAAACTTAAATAGCGTCTACAACACTACTTCCGCAGCCCTTACATACCTTTTAGAATCAGAAGGTGGGCGAGTAATTAACATTTCTTCCATTATTGGACAAGCAGGAGGATTTGGTCAAACAAACTATGCTGCTGCGAAAGCTGGTTTGTTAGGATTTACAAAATCTCTAGCTTTAGAGCTTGCACGCACAGGCGTAACAGTAAACTCAATTTGTCCAGGATTCATTGAGACAGAAATGGTAATGGCTATGCCTGAAAATGTACGTGAACAAGTTATTTCAAAAATCCCTGCGCGTCGTCTCGGTCATGCAGAAGAAATTGCTCGTGGCGTTTTATACTTATGCCAAGATGGAGCTTATATCACAGGTCAAGAGCTAAGTATTAACGGCGGTTTATATATGTAAGTGACCATCAAGACGTTGTCTGCAACATGATAGCGTCTTCCGTCAGGTTATATAAAAAAATGAAAAGGAGTGAGTACGTGTGTCAATTGGAACTAGACCATATGCAGAGCAGATGGAAAAATTGTTAGCTACAATGCCGAAGGAATATAAACATTCTGCTCGACGCTTTAAACGGGCAGTGGAAATTTTAACAACAGAACCCGAGCCTGAAGTAGGGTTAACTCCTAAGGAGACAATTTGGAAGAAGAATAAAGCAAAGCTTTATAGATATGTGCCAAAACAAGAAACTACTCACCGTACACCTATCTTAATGGTATACGCTCTTATCAATAAACCGTATATTCTTGATTTGACAAAGGGGAACAGTCTTGTAGAATATCTTCTTGATCGCGGATTTGACGTGTATCTATTAGATTGGGGCACTCCTGGGCTTGAAGACCAAGATATGAAGCTTGATGATTATATCTTAGACTACATTCCAAGAGCAGTGAAAAAAGTGTTGCGTACGTCAGGAGCTAGTGATTTGTCCATCTTAGGATATTGTATGGGTGGAACGATGACGTCTATCTTCGCTTCTCTACATGATGATTTACCAATTAAGAATCTTATTTTTATGACTAGTCCTTTTGATTTCTCAGAAACAGGACTTTATGGTGTGTTCTTAGATGAACGTTACTTTAACCTTGATAAAGTAGTTGATACACTTGGGAATATTCCTCCTGATATGATTGATTTTGGGAATAAGATGCTTAAACCGATTACGAACTTCTATGGCCCATATGTTACCCTTATGGATCGATCAGAAAATCAGCGTTTTGTTGAGAGCTGGAAACTGATGCAGAAGTGGGTAGGAGATGGTATTCCATTCCCGGGTGAAGCTTATCGTCAGTGGATTCGCGATTTCTATCAACAAAACAAGCTAATTAAAGGTGAACTTACTGTAAGAGGTCGAAAAGTAGACTTGTCTAAAATTAAAGCAAGCGTTTTAAATATTGCGGCAGATCGAGATCATATTGCAATGCCGCAGCAAGTAGAATCACTAATGAATGTTATTTCTAGCAAGGACAAAGAATTTAAGCTTCTAAATACAGGGCATGTTTCAGTTGTATTTGGACCAAAAGCTGTAAAGGAAACATATCCTTGCATTGGAGATTGGTTAGTGAAACGTTCGTAACACAAAAAGCATGCTCTTTAAAGAGCATGCTTTTTATATTCCAAAGCTTCTTTTAATAAATCGACTAAGTGAACAGCTCTTATTTTATCACTAAGTCCTTCTCGTTCAATACCGAGCTTCATTTGGAGCAGACAGCCAGGATTTGTTGTTACAACAGTTTGACAATATGTTTTTTGCACAGAGCTCATTTTGCGGTCTAAAATTTGCATTGACATGTCTGATTCTAAAATATTATAGATGCCAGCAGATCCACAGCAGCTTTCTGCGTTCTCCATTTCGATATAAGAAACGTTAGTGAGAGAGCGTAATAGCTTTCTTGGTTCCTCATGTATGTTCATCACGTTGCGTAAGTGACAAGAATCTTGATACGTAATAATTTGAGGTGGAAGGGCAAGCTCTTTTTTATGGAAGTCCAGCTCTACTAAGAGGGAAGAGATATCTTTTAGTTTATGAACGAAAGATTGAGCTCGCTTTTTCCATTCTTTTTCATCTTGAAGGAGATGAGCATAATCAATAAGAAAACCTCCACACCCTCCAGCATTTGTAATAATATAGTCTACGTTCTCTTTTTCAAAAGCCTCGATGTTTCTTTTAGCAAGTTGTTTAGCACCGTCTTTTTCCCCACTGTGCCCGTGAAGAGCTCCACAGCACACTTGTGTTGAGGGGATTATTACTTCACACCCAGCGAGCTGCAGAAGTTCTGCTGTTGCTTGATTAGTTTTTAAAAACATAGTATCCATTAAGCAACCTGAAAAAAAGGCTACACGCTTTTTAGCATATCCAACAGCATGCAAATGGCGAGGTCTTTTCCTTATTTCTTTTCGTGTTGGAACTTCAGGCAATACTTTTTCCATTGTTCTTAGCTGCTCGGGAAGAAGGTTAATTAATTGGGTTTTTCGAGCCAGTTTTTGTAGGCCTGACTTTTGGTACATATGAAGAAGCCCAGTTGCTTGGCTTATCCTCTCTTGGTGTGGGAAAAGTTCATTGAAGACAAATTTTCGGACGGTTTTTTCTTTGAAAGATTTTTTCTTTGTTTGGTTTATAATGTACCGTGCATCTTCTAGAAGGTGACCGTATTTTACTCCAGAAGGACACACAGGTTCGCAAGCTCTGCAGCCAAGGCATAAATCTAATGAGCGCTGGACATCTTGATCAGGTTCTATCATTCCATCTGAGACAGCTTTCATTAGAGCAATACGACCGCGTGGTGAGTGTGTTTCTTTATAACCTGATTCAATATATGTTGGACATGAAGGAAGACAAAATCCGCAGCGCATACAGTTAAGAAGTTCATCACTATCCATTTCTTTTGCAAAGCGCTCCATCATTTCAGTCATCTGTAATGTTTTATTCATGAGGAAATAACCACCCGTTTTTTTGTGTCTTTAGCAAACAGCTTACCAGGATTTAAAATGTTTTGAGGATCAAAGCTTTTCTTCAAATTTTGCATCGCTTTTATTCCTTCTTCTCCAAGTTTCCATTCTAAATAGGGAGCCTTCATTTCACCTACTCCATGTTCTCCTGTAATTGTTCCACCAAGTTCGAGAGCGCGCGCGAAAATGTCTTCAAAAGCTTGTTCAACACGGTGCATTTCTTCTTTGTTTCGTTCATCGGTAAGGCAAGTAGGGTGAAGATTGCCATCACCTGCATGACCAAATGTACAAATGGTAATATTATATTTTTGAGCAATTTCTTTAATCGAAAGTACCATTTTCGCTACTTGTGAGCGTGGAACTGTTGCATCTTCTAGAATAGTTGTTGGCTTAAGACGTGCTAAAGCGCTGAGAGCAGAACGACGGGCTGTTCTTAAAGCTTCTGCATGCTCTTCTGAAGATGCCACGTCAACAGAAATGGCGCCGTGAGCTTGGCATAGAGAAGCAATGCTATCCATTTCTTTTTCTACAACATGGAGGGGGCCATCTTGTTCGATGAGCAGAACAGCTTCTACATTTGTAGGAAGACCAATATGAGCAAAATCTTCCACAACTTGAAGGGTTGGTTGATCTAGAAATTCAAGTGTTGTAGGAATGATTTTATGGGCAATAATACTTGAAACAGAGCGTGCAGCACTTTCTAAATCATTATAAAGAGCAAGCGCAGTCTTTTTACTTTGAGGTTTTGGGATGAGCTTTAACGTGGCTTCTGTAACGATGCCAAGCGTTCCTTCAGATCCAACAAAAAGGCGGGTTAAATCGTATCCAGCAACGTCTTTTGCGAGCTTACCACCGGTTTTGATGATATCTCCGTTGGCAAGCACAACTTCGAGACCTAAAACATAGTCCCGTGTAACACCGTACTTTAAGCCGCGAAGACCTCCGGAATTTTCACTGATGTTGCCACCGAGTGTAGAAATTTTCATGGAGCTCGGATCTGGCGGATAGAAAAGCCCTCTTTTTTCTACCTCTGTAATAAAATTCAAAGTGATAACACCAGGTTGAATAGTGGCAGTTAAATTATCTTCATCAATTTCTAAAATTTTGTTCATCTTATGAAAGAGAAGAACAATGCCTCCTTGAGTTGGACAGGTGCCCCCGCAAAGGTTAGTTCCTGAGCCTCGTGGTACGATTGGAATGTTATAGGAAGAACACACTTCTACAATTTTTTTGACGTCTTCTGTACATGATGGGGCCAGGACAGCATCTGGAAGAGCTTGAAAACCAGGAGTAGCATCATATGAATAGGCAAGAAGGTCTGCTTTTGAATCGTAATAACTTTCTTGGCCAACAATAGAGATAAATCGTTGTCTAGCTTCCGGTGAAATCATACGTTTTTTCCCTCCATTTACACTTCACAAGAAATTGAGTTCTTATGGTAATAGATGTTAGCGAAACGATTACTTATGAAAACGCATTACATTATAATTGTAACTTAAATTTGTGTAAAAAGTCTTTTAATAAGAAAGAAAGTGTGGTAATAATGTTGCAGTGGGTTTGAAGAAAGAAGGTCAAAACATGTTATTAAGAAAATATAATAAAACGGTACGGGAGTTTTCACCTGCACAAATTATTGTGCTTTTTTACATAATGGCAGTCACCATTTCTTTTTTGTTATTGAGTCTACCAATTGCTCATAAACAAGGGGTACATGTTGCAACAATTGATACTCTTTTTGTAGCGATCAGCGCCGTGAGTGTAACAGGACTTTCTCCCATCTCAACAGTTGATACGTTCAGCACAACAGGGATGTTTATATTGATGTTTGTGTTTCAATTTGGTGGCCTTGGTGTAATGATGTTGAGCACGTTTATTTGGTTGATCGCAAGAAAGAAGATTGGGCTGAAACAGCGCCAGCTTATTATGACTGATCAAAATCAATCGAATTTATCAGGATTAGTAAACTTAATGAGACAAATCTTATTTATCATTATTATTGTTGAGTTGATTGGTGCTCTTCTTTTAGGGATTCATTTCTATTTATATTATTATCACAGTCTTCCTGAAGCTCTGTTAAGAGGGCTTTTCGCGTCTGTTAGTGCGACAACAAATGCAGGATTCGACATTACAGGGAACTCTCTCGTTCCATATGCAGATGATTACTATGTGCAAATGATTCATATCTTCCTTATTGCACTTGGAGCTATTGGTTTTCCTGTTTTAATTGAGATTAAACAATTTTTTCTAAACGTAAAATCAAAGCGAAAATTCCGCTTCTCGCTTTTTACAAAGCTTACGTCTTCTATGTTTCTTTTACTTCTTGTGATTGGTACGATTGCTATTCTTCTCCTTGAAGGAAATCATTTCTTAAAAGGAGAATCATGGCATAAAAGTTTTTTCTATGCTCTATTTCAGTCATCTTCAACAAGAAGTGGAGGACTTGCTACAATGGACGTTTCAGAGTTTACAACCTCAACTCTTCTTGTTTTAAGTGCGCTAATGTTTATTGGGGCTTCTCCAAGTTCAGTAGGAGGAGGTATTCGAACAACAACATTTGCTCTTAATATCCTGTTTATATATAACTACGCACGTGGAAAAAAGCAAGTTCGTATCTTTAAAAGAGAGCTGCATGAAGAAGATATTATAAAATCACTTGTTGTAACAATCATAGGAGTTGGACTTTGCTCGATTTCAGTTATTATATTAAGCGTCCTTGAGCCATTTCCGCTTGTGAATATTATGTTTGAAGTTTGTTCAGCTTTTGGGACAACAGGGCTTTCAACAGGGATTACAGGAGACCTGAGTAATATTGGCAAGATTATTATTATGATTTTAATGTTTATTGGTCGCGTTGGGATTTTACTTTGCTTGTTTATTTTAAGAGGAAAAGGTGTTCAACCTGATTTCCATTATCCGAAAGAACGAGTTATTATTGGATAAAAAAAGCCGAAAAAAGAAAGATTCTTTTTTCGGCTTTTTTCTATTTATTTCATCTTATGATTTTCTCTTTACTGCTCCAAACTAAAGGTAGAATCTAAAAAAGAAGGTGAAAAAATGCCAAAGCGTAAAGTTTCTTTTGACGCAGCAAAGACGAACAATCAAACTCCAACTGAAAGTATGCCAGACACTGAATTTTCCGCAGAGTACAGTGGGGAAGACAGCCACAAAGCAGCAAATCGTAACTCTAAGAAAGGCCGAAAAGGTAAGAAGGGGAGTTTTTCGTGATGAAGAAGAATGAAAAACGTTCAAGAGATGAAAAAGAAAGTGCTATGCATGAAGAATTTGGTCCTGAGCTTGGAGACTATAACTTCATGAAGCCTTATGAAGGAAGCATTGAACGAAAAGCGGAGTGCGAACGTAAGAAAAAGTAAAAGAAGCAGCATGCTGCTTCTTTTTAATTATCCTACGCTTGATAAATTGAAGGAATCAAGCGTGCTCATATATAGTTTTGTTTTCTGTTGTTTTTGATCATAATACGCCATTACGAGCGTTTTTTGTTTTGTTAAAACCCCTGTTTTTTGATATTTAGTGTAATCAAATGGTAAAACTTCAAGAACAGTATGCTTGTACAAATCCTTTTCATCAAGTTTCTCTTCTTGAAATTCTTTGCCTAGTAGGAGCGGATTTTTCAGTATCTGTTGATAATACTTTGAACGATGATCTTTTGCTACACTAGAGCGCCACCAAGGCTTTCTTGGCTTGTAGCGCTGGTTTGCTAAATAGTCTATTTTCATAAATCCTAGTACTACGTCTTCTTCAGGAAAATCTTCAGTTAGTAAGTATTCTTGAAGACGTTTAAATAAATCTTCAAGCTGATGGCCAATACGACTCCAACCTTTTTCCTCCCAGAACGTTCCAAACCTTTGGAAGAAATCAAATGGGGATTCATAATGATGATTCACTAAGTAATGAATGGTTTCATCCATACGGTGGGCATTCCAATACTTTTCTAAAATATCTTCTACTTGTTTAATACGTACAACTTCATCAAAAGAAAGAACGTTGTTCGAGAGCATTTCATAAGGAGCTTGATCCATATACACATACCCATATTTTGAAGCCTCTAGGCGCAGTCCTGTTCCTCTAAGCAATTTTAAAAAGCCAAGCTGAAGCTCTTCTGGATGAAGTTGAAAAACATCATTAAACGTATTGCGAAAAGATTCGTAATTTTCATCTGGAAGTCCTGCGATTAGGTCTAAGTGCTGATCAACTTTTCTCCCTTCTTTCACCATGGTAACCGTTCTTGTAAGCTTAGCAAAGTTTTGCTTTCTCTTTACAAGTTCATTAACTGAATCGTTTGTAGATTGAACGCCAATCTCAAAGCGAAACAGTCCTTTCGGAGCATTATCATTTAAAAACTGAATAACTTCAGGTCTCATAATATCTGCCGTTATTTCAAATTGGAAAACTGTTCCGGGGATATACTCATCAATTAAAAACTGGAACATTTCCATTGCGTAGCTTCTGCTAATGTTAAAGGTACGGTCTACGAATTTAATCGTTTTGGCACCATTTTTCATGAGATAACGAATATCGTCTTTCACTTTTTCTCGATCAAAGTAGCGCACGCCAACTTCAATAGAAGAAAGACAAAACTGACAGCTAAAGGGGCAACCACGGCTTGTCTCAATGTACACGACGCGTTTTGAAAGATTTTTAATATCTTCTTCAAACCGGTATGGAGAAGGCATTTCACGCAAATCTACTTTATTACGCTGTGGGCTTATATGGTAGCTTCCATTCTTTTTGAATGCAATACCGCTCACATCTGTGAAGTTTTCTTGCCCATGAATTTCATCAAGAAGATGTTTAAACGTTTTTTCTCCTTCACCAATAACAATAAAATCAACATCAGAAAGTCGATCAAGCCAATATGTAACATCATAGGTTACTTCAGGACCCCCTAAAATAATTTTGGTGTGGGGACTAATTTTTTTAATCATGCTTATTACTTTAATTGTTTCTTCAATATTCCAAATGTAGCAGCTGAATCCGATAATATCAGGTTTCTTTTGGTAAAGATCAGTCACAATGTTCATTGGAGGATCTTTAATCGTATATTCAGCCATTTCCACAGTATAATCAGGCTCTGCGTACGCTTTCAAGTAGCGTAGTGCAAGGTTGGTATGAATGAATTTAGCATTTAATGTTGCGACAATAATGTTCACAAGAAAGAAACTCCTCCTTAGAATTAGGGTGAAATTCGCGTTAACAAATGGTAAACTAATTCCTATCAATAGTTCATTTTATCACATTTTAGCCTTGTAACGAGGTTTTCTATACGTGCAATCATCTTTCCTTCTTACTTTAAGTGGTGATTGTATGATCGACATGTTTTCGTTACAATAAGGGCAGTAACAAGGCAGAGGTGACGGCTTTGGAATATAAGAAAATTAAACCAAGGAAAATTTATGAACAAGTAGCAGAAGAGCTGCTTTTAAATATAAAAAATGGGGATTTGAAACCTGGTGATAAGTTAGATTCTGTATGGCAGCTTGCTGAAAACTTTCAAGTTGGCCGTTCTGCTATTCGCGAAGCACTAAGTGCATTAAGAGCAATGGGACTTATTGAAATGAGACAAGGCGAAGGCACCTTTGTAAGGGAATTTGATCCATCTATGATTTCTCTCCCTATTACAACAGCCGTTCTTATGAAGAAAGAAGATATTGAAAACTTGCTAGAAGTTCGAAAAGTGCTAGAAGTTGGGGCATCAGGGGCTGCAGCATCAAAGCGAACAGAAGAAGATTTAATAAATATGAAAAACATATTAGAAAAAATGATGAATTCTGTTGGTGATGAGGAACTTGGTGAGAAAGCTGATTTTCAATTTCATCTCGCTGTTGCGAAAGCTTCTCAAAACCCCCTTTTAGTAGGACTTATGAACAATGTAGGGGAAATGATGCTTCAATCAATGAGGGAAACAAGGAGAGTATGGCTGTATTCTAAAGAAACCACTTCTCAGCGCCTTTATGATGAGCATATGCAAATTTATAAGGCTATTGAAGCAATGGATGTTAGGCGAGCCCAAGATTTAATGATTTCTCATTTAATGAGTGTTGAAGCTGTTTTACTAGAAAATGTTGTTGAGGAGAAGTAAAATAGCAGGTGGGAAAAATAATAGAATTAGTTCGATTTAAAAAGAGTTCAGCTTTTTTATATAGTAGCAAGTTTAACATTCTTCTAATTATAGAGGAAATAGGTTGCACTCACCATGAATTATGTGAACGAAAATAACCAATTGTCGGTGGAGGAACAGGAAATGGGTAAATGCTACCAGGATGATAGTTTAGCACTTCATACAGATTTATATGAAATTAATATGGCGAAATCGTATTTCAAAAACAACATGCACAATCGTCGAGCTGTTTTTGAAACGTTTTTCCGCAAAATGCCTTTTGGGGGAGGATATGCGGTTTTTGCGGGTCTTGAACGCGTAATCGATTATTTAGCAAATTTTCGTTTTAGTGAGACAGATCTTGATTATCTATATAATGTACTAGGATTTGAGGAAGAGTTTATTGATTATTTGAAGGGCGTACGTTTTTCTGGGGACGTTCAGTCTGTTGTAGAAGGAGAGATTATTTTTGCCAATGAGCCAATTATGCGAATTGATGCTCCTCTTTTACAAGGACAGCTTATCGAAACGCCGCTTCTTAATATTTTAAACTTCCATCCCCTTATTGCGACAAAAGCATCACGCATCAGGTTAGCTGTGGGAGCAGATACGCTTATTGAAGGAGAAAATGCGCCAGCGCTTATGGAATTTGGCTCAAGACGGGCCCATGAATTAGATGCCGCTCTTTATGGAACAAGAGCAGCCTATATTGGTGGGTTTGATTCAACAAGTAATTTGCGCGCAGGAAAGATCTTCGGCATCCCTGTTTCAGGTACTCACGCACATGCCCTTGTTCAAGTGTATCGTAATGAGTATGAGGCTTTCAAACATTATGCTGAAACGCACAAAGACTGCGTATTTTTAGTTGACACATATAATACGCTCCGCTCTGGCGTGCCAAACGCTATTCGCGTTGCAAAAGAAATGGGTGACCGTATTAACTTTATTGGCATCCGTCTTGATAGTGGAAAGCTTCAATATTTGTCTAAACAGGCCCGAGCAATGCTTGATGAAGCAGGGTTTCCAAATGCGAAAATCTTTGCTTCAAACGATCTTGATGAGTATTCCATCACAGATTTAAAAGCTCAAGGAGCTAAGATTGATGGCTGGGGGGTTGGAACAAAGCTGATTACCTCTTATCAACAGCCCGCATTAGGAGCTGTATATAAGCTTGTTTCAATTGAAGATGAAAACGGGAATATGGTAGATACAATTAAACTGTCAGAAAACCCAGAGAAAATTTCAACCCCAGGTTTAAAAAGCGTATATCGTATTGCAAATACGATGAATGGAAAATGGGAAGGCGATTACATTGCAATGGAAAATGAAAAGCCAAACGAAGAAGATCATTTAAAAATGTTCCATCCTGTACATACGCATGTAAGTAAATATGTTACAGACTTTAGAGCAACAAACATTCATCAAAACATCTTTGCTGGAGGGGAGCTTGTTTATAAAGAGCCGTCCATTGAACAAATGAGAGCATACTGTCTGCAGAACCTCCAATATTTGTGGGACGATTATAAAATTATCTCAAAATCAGATGAAGATGTATCAAGACCAACAGAATATCCTGTTGATTTAAGCACAGAATGTTGGCAGAACAAAATGCACAATATTGAGGAAACGCGCAGAGAAGCGACAAGAGTCATGCAAACACGTTAATGAGTTTAAAAAACTTTCCAATGTGTTACAAAAGAAATAGGGAACATTAATAAGAACTATCGTGAAAAGCTGGAAGGGGAGTTAAGAAAACTATGAGTGATTTACAAAAACGTATTATTGAAGAAATGAATACAAAACCATCTATTGATGTACAAGAAGAAATTCGTAAGAGTGTAGACTTTTTAAAAGACTATATGAAACAATACGACTTTTTAAAAACATTTGTCTTAGGAATCTCTGGTGGACAAGACTCTACATTAGCAGGAAAGCTTGCTCAGATGGCAGTAGACGAGCTCAATGAAGAGGTTGGAGAAGGAAAGTATGAATTTATTGCAGTTCGTCTTCCGTACGGAACACAAATGGATGAAAAAGATTGTCAAGATGCGCTTAAATTTATTCAACCTAGCCGTACAGTGACAGTGAATATTAAAGGCGCTGTTGATCAAATGCTTGTTGCTGTTGAAACAGATACTGGTGATTCAGTTTCTGACTTTAACAAAGGGAATGTGAAGGCAAGGCAGCGTATGATTGCTCAATATACAATTGCGGGTATGTATAGCGGAGTTGTAATTGGAACAGATCATTCTGCTGAAGCTGTAACAGGTTTCTATACAAAATATGGTGACGGTGGCGCGGATCTTGTCCCGCTATTTCGTTTAAACAAACGTCAAGGTAAGATGCTTTTAAAAGAGCTAGGCTGTCCAGAGCATCTTTATAATAAGAAACCAACAGCAGATCTTGAAGAAGATCGCCCACAGCTTCCTGATGAAGAAGCACTTGGTGTCACATATGATCAAATTGACGATTATCTAGAAGGAAAAGACGTAGGAAAAGAAGCAGCAGAGAAAATTCAAGCACATTTCCTTAAAACAGAGCATAAACGTCATCTACCAATCACTGTTTATGACGATTTCTGGAAGAAATAAAAAAGCCAGCGGAGAAGTAACTCTTCGCTGGTTTTTTTAACCTTTAAGCTGTTTGATTGCATCTTTTACATTTAGGAACGTTTGAAGGGATGAAAAATCAAGATTGAGTTTCTCTGTTTTGATAGCAAGCTCTGGCTTTATTCCAGTTAAAATGAGATCTGTTCCCATTAATTTGAGAAGTTCATGAAATTTAAAGATTTTATGTGCGGCATGTGTATCAATCCCGATGAGACCTGATAAATCCATCACAAGAACATCATCTTTAGCATTCGTTAAGTAGTGACTTACTTGGTTAATCATTTCTTCATATCGTTCTTCTGTAAGTGTTCCGATAATAGGAAGAACAGAGATTTTCTCAGCAATTGGAACAATTGGGGTTGAGAGAACGGTTAGTTCTTTTAAAGCTTCTTCTAGAAGCTGTTTATAGTTTTCTTGCACCGTAATATCTTTTTGTATTCCAACAAAATACCATTTTTGATTTTCCTCAGAATAAACAGGATCAATCGCAAGCTCATTCCAAAACATACTTCCGTCTTTTCGATAGTTTTGAATTTCAATAGAAATTGGTTTTTTTTGTTGAATTGCTTTTCTAACTTCTCGAACTGTTTCTCCATTTGTAGCTTCTCCTTGTAGGAAACGACAGTTTCTTCCAATGACATCTTCTTCATCATAGCCTGTTAGATTCAAAAATGCCTGGTTTGTATAGACAATAGGATTATCGGGAAGTGAAGGATCTGTAATAACGACACCCACACGTGTGTAATCAATTGCTTTTGAAATTAAGTTGTTCTTCAACTGGGGTTGATTGTTTTCCATAAATATACGAGAACCCTCCTTAATAGCCTAGTTTTATTATAACGATTTTATATCATTCATAAAAGCTTAGCGATGCTATAGCTAGAAAAGAAAATAGGATAGATAATCAGATATGGATAAGAAAAGAACCTTCATTTCTTCTCATTATCTCCCATTCATATATTTTTAGAATAAAAAGGAAAAAACATTTTTAAGTATTGTTATTTGTAAGCGTTTTCTAATATAATTATATATGATTACTTTTAGTCATCTGATGACCGTATGTTATAAGGAGAGGGAGGAATTTAGCAATGAGCATGGGGATGCTATCACTGCTAGCGGTTGTACCTATTTTTTCAGTTTTCTTGTTTCTTGTTGTTTTGCGTTGGCCAGCAAATAAGGCAATGCCTTTATCCTTACTCATTACAGCTGTAATGAGCTATGGAGTATGGAAGGTGCCGCTGACAGATATTTTAGCTGCAAGTGTAAAGGGAGTTGTGTCTGCTCTTGAAGTTGGTGTTATCGTTTTTGGAGCTATTCTCCTTTTAAATATGTTGAAGGAAAGTGGAGCAGTATATACGATTCGTCGAGGTTTTATGAGGATTACTCCTGATCGGCGTATTCAGGCAATCATTATCGCCTGGTTTTTTGGCTCATTTTTAGAAGGAGCAGCAGGATGGGGATCACCAGCAACTGTTATTGCTCCACTTCTTGTAGCCGTTGGATTTCCTGCACTTGCATCTGTAATGGTAGCCCTTATTATTCAATCAACACCTGTTTCTTTCGGAGCAGTTGGAACTCCAATTTTAACAGGAGTTGGAACAGGGTTAAACGGTTCAGATCTTGTTGATAAACATATTACAACTCTTGGCACAACATATGAGCGCTATCTTATTGATATCGGAGGACAGGTAGCAATCATCCATAGTATTGCAGGAATTTTTATTCCACTTTTCTTAGTTGCTATGCTCACAAAATTTTTCGGTGAGAAAAAATCATTTAGAGAAGGTTTTGCAGTTTGGAAGTTTGCTCTTTTTGCAGGATTTTCATTTACGGTTCCCTATATGCTTGTAGCGGTCTTTCTAGGTCCTGAGTTTCCTTCCCTTATTGGAGGACTTGTCGGACTAGCTATTGTAATTCCTGCAGTTAAAAAAGGTTTGTTTGTACCAAAAGAATCTTGGGATTTTGAACATAAGGAAAAATGGAGTAAAGAATGGAGCGGAACGTTACAAATAAAAAATGAAAAGCCTAGTCGTTTTATTTCACCCCTTTTAGCATGGGTTCCTTACATTATTGTAGCTGTGTTTTTAGTTATGACAAGAGTTAACTTTTTGCCATTTTCATCTTGGTTGAAAAGCTGGGAAGTGGGAGTAGACCATTTATTTGGAAGTGAAATTGGTTTTTCTACAGTTCCGCTTAATATTCCTGGAGTTGTGTTTTTACTTACAAGCTTTATCGTATTCTTTCTTCATAAGATGGAATGGAAACGTGCTAAAAAAGCGATAGGAGAATCAGGGAAGACAGTAAGTGCTGCTATGGTTGCTCTAATCTTTTCCGTACCAATGGTTCAAGTTTTTATTAATACAGGAGGAAGTTTAGAAGGATATATTAGTATGCCGCTAACAATAGCAGAGGGAATTTCAGGGGTTTTCAATGAGAATTGGCCTCTTATTTCACCAGCAATAGGAGCACTTGGAGCTTTCGTAGCTGGAAGTAACACGATCAGCAATATGATGTTTGCTCTTTTTCAATTTGGAGTAGCAGATAATATTGGCGCAACTCCAAGCGTTATTGTTGCTTTGCAAGCTGTAGGGGGAGCTGCTGGGAATATGATATGTGTGCATAATGTTGTAGCTGCATCAGCTGCCGCAGGTTTAGCTGGAAAAGAAGGTTCACTGATTCGCAAGCTTCTTTTACCGATGACTTTCTACGTCTTCATTACAGGGGCAGCAGGGTATATGATTCTATATGGAATGGGTTTTAACATGGGTACTCTATTATTTGGAGGAATAGTAGCAGGACTCATTATCACCATCATTTTGCAAACAAGAAAAACAAGGGTATATGAAAAAGAGGAGCGTAAAAGTATATAAAAAGTAGCATAATTCATAAATTAACAGTACGATTATGGTAAAATATAGATTACGAATATTCTTATATTTAAATAAGTTAAACATAAGTCATCAGATGACCTGTTTAATGCGGAGGGATAAAAATGAAAGTATCCATATTTGCAACGTGCCTTGTCGACATGTTTCAAACAGAAGTAGGAAAAGCAACAGTGGAGCTTTTAGAAAGATTAGGATGTGAACTTGATTTTCCGATTACGCAAGTGTGTTGTGGACAGCCTGCTTATAACAGCGGATACGTCAAGGAAGCGCGAGAAGCAATGAAAAATATGATTCGGACATTTGAGCATGCCCAGTATGTTGTCACACCATCAGGATCTTGTGCAACGATGTTTTGCGATTATCCTCACGTTTTTAAAAATGACAGCGAGTGGCGTGAAAAAGCTGAGAGCTTAGCAGCTAAAACGTATGAGCTTACTCAGTTTATTGTTGAAGTATTAGGAGTCGAGGATGTAGGAGCAAAGCTACGAGGAAAAGCGACTTACCATACCTCTTGTCACATGACTCGGCTTTTAAAAGTTGGAGATGCCCCGTTTAAGCTTTTACAGCATGTAGAAGGTCTAGAAGTTGAACCGCTTGTTAATTCACACAACTGCTGTGGTTTCGGTGGAACATTTGCGGTGAAAATGGGAGATATCTCTGAAAGAATGGTAGATGAAAAAGTGAACCATATTGACGAGTCAGAAGTAGACTATTTAATTGGTGGAGACTGTGGCTGTCTGATGAACATTGGCGGAAGGATAGAACGGAGAGGAAAGGAAATCAAAGTGCTTCACATTGCGGAAGTATTGAATAGCCATTAGAAGGAGGCAGAACATATGGGGATGAAAATTGGAGAAAAGCAGTTTAAAGAACGTGTTGGTGATGGCCTGCAAGACGATTTTATGCGTTCCGCCGTGTCAAGTGCTCAGGAACGTTTAAGAGCTAGACGTTTACACGCGGCCCAAGAGCTTGGACATTGGGAAGAATGGCGTTCACTAGGGGAAGAAATCCGAAAACATACCCTTGATCATCTTGATTATTATTTAGAAATGCTAAGTGATAATGTTGCTAAAAGAGGTGGCCATGTCTTTTTTGCTAAAACAAGTGAAGAAGCAAATGAGTATATCCAAAATATTGTAAAGTGTAAAGAAGCTAAGAAGATTGTGAAATCAAAGTCAATGGTAACAGAAGAAATTAGTATGAACGAGGGATTAGAGAGTATAGGGTGTGAAGTGATTGAAACAGATTTAGGAGAATACATTCTTCAGCTAGATGAACACGATCCGCCCTCACATATTGTGGCACCTGCTCTTCATAAAAATAAAGAACAAATTCGCGAAGTGTTTAAGGAAAAGTTGTCTTACTTGAAAAGTGAGAAGCCAGAAGAACTTGCCCTTCATGCTCGAGAAATGTTGCGTAAAGAATTTCTAAAAGCTGATATTGGAATTACAGGGTGTAATTTTGCTATAGCAGAATCAGGCTCTATTGGTCTTGTTACAAATGAAGGGAACGCTCGGCTTGTTTCAAGTATTCCTAAAACTCAGATCACAGTAATGGGAATGGAAAGAATTGTGCCAACGTTTGAAGAATTTGAGGTTCTTGTTAGTTTATTAACAAGAAGTGCTGTTGGACAACGCTTAACAAGCTATGTCACAGCTTTAACAGGTGCAAGAAGTGAAGGAGATGTAGACGGTCCGGAAGAATTTCATCTCGTAATTGTTGACAACGGAAGGTCTAACATTCTTGGAACTGAATTTCAATCTGTTTTACAGTGCATTCGCTGTGCAGCCTGTATAAATGTTTGTCCTGTTTATCGACACGTTGGTGGCCATTCCTATGGATCTATTTATCCAGGACCAATAGGAGCTGTTTTGTCTCCACTTTTAGGAGGCTATGATGATTATAAAGAACTTCCATATGCTTCTACCCTTTGTGCAGCATGTACAGAAGCATGTCCTGTTAAAATTCCGCTTCATGAACTTTTGCACAAGCATAGAGAAGTTATTGTAGAAAGAGAGGGACGTGCTCCTATTTCAGAGAAGATGGCTATGAAAGTCTTTGGATTAGGGGCATCAACTCCTAAACTATATAATTTGGGTGGTAAGGTGGCCAAGTCTGCACTAAGTCCTTTTACAACAGATGACAAAATATCAAAAGGGCCTGGACCGCTTAAAGCCTGGACTAATATTCGAGAATTTCCTGCTCCAAACAAAGAGCGATTCAGAGATTGGTTTCAGGCAAGAAAGGGGGAAAACAAATGAGCTATGGAACAATTCACAATAGAGATTCCTTCCTGAATGATATTGCTAAGCAGCTTGGAAGGAAAAGAAGTAAACATATAGAACGTCCAACTTGGACGCACTCTCCCCAACAATATGTTTTTCAAGATGCTTCGAGTGATGAACTAGCAGATCATCTTGAAGAATACTGTGAACAGATTCATACAAAATGTATTCGTACCTTATCCATAAGCTTGCAAGAAGTAGTGGAAAAAGTAGTTGAAACAAATGGAGGAGGAGAGGTTATTGTATGGGATGACCCTCGTTTTTCTCAATATGGCCTATCTTCCCTTCTAGATAGACAAAATGTTCATGTATGGGACACAGATAAGCGAGAAGAGAATATCCAAAAAGCAGCGCAAGCTAATGTTGGGATTACGTTTAGCGATATCACTCTATCAGAATCAGGAACGGTTGTTTTATTTAACGGAGGAGGAAAGGGACGTTCAGTTAGCCTTCTTCCTACAACATATATTGCTATTATTCTCAAGAGTACAATCGTGCCGAGAATGACGCAAGCTGCTCAGTATATTCATCAAAAAGTTGAAGGAGGAGAAGATATTTCTTCTTGCATTAATTTTATTACAGGACCGAGTAACTCAGCAGATATTGAAATGAACCTTGTCGTTGGTGTTCATGGGCCTGTCAAAGCAACCTATATAATTGTTGAAGACTGTTAAAGAGATGCTTGGCTAGAGAAATCTAGTCAAGCATCTTTTCCTGTCTATTCAAAAAGAGATAGGAGGAATTTGGAGTAATATGTAGAATAACCATAAGATAATAAGAAAGCTGTCACTATATATGTGTGAAAGGAGCAACGTTTATGTCGGCTGAAGGATCACTTCAAGCAACTGAGAAAAGTCGAGATGAAACAGCAGAATTGGAGCAGCTTAGAATCGTATTTGACAGAGCACGGGATGCAATGATTGTATTTAATGGTGATTTGCGCGTTACAGACGTCAATCAAGCAGCCTGTCGCTTGTTTGAATGTGCAAAAGAGGAGCTCCTCTCACTTCATGTGCGAGATTTTTTGGAAATGATGTCAAGTGAGGCATTAGAGCGGTATGACTATTCGCTTACAAGCGGAGATCATTTTTATTTTGAGGGCCCGTTATATTTGCCAAATGGCTCGATAAAGTATATTGAATTTCAGTCAGAAAAGCATGATGGGAAAAATGCGATTTTAATGACAACGTTTCGGGATATTACGAAGACAAAGAATTTAGAAAATGAGCGGTTTATTAGTCAAGAAATGTTTCAAGATATTTTTAATCAAGCGATTGATGGTATTCTGATTTTTGACAAGAAAGGGCGAATTATTGATGCGAATCCGTCCCTTTGCCGAAGGATTGGCTACACTAAAAATGAACTGCTTGTGCAAACATTAAGTGAGCTTGTTCTTCCGATCTATCATTATAAGATTGAGCGTCTTTGGCATGCGCTAAAAAGGAATGGGAAATCGCAAGGAGAACTTCCTATTCAAACTAGGCAGGGAGAAGAAGTGTACTTTGATTTTACAACAACAGCTCATATTAATAGTGATTATTATATGTCTATTATGCGCGATGTTACAGAAAAGAGAGACATGGAGCAAGAGCTAGCTAAAAGTGAAAAGAAATTTAGAGAAATCTTTGAAAGCGCTGTTGATGCCATTATTATTTGGAATGAAGATTGGACAGTTGTTGATGCAAATCCTTCTTCCTCTCGTACATTTGAGCTTCCTCTTCATCAACTTATTGGAAGTAATCTTGAAGAATTTTTAGATTTATCACAGCCAAAAACAAAAGAAATTACAAATCGTTTTTATGATTTCAATGCGATAAGAGAAGAACTTCCTTTTTATATGCCAAATGGTGAAAAGAAAGATTTAGAGTTTACAGCAAAACAAGGTATTATAAAAGGCCATAATCTAACTATTTTCCGTAATATAAGTGAACGAAAGAAGATGGAACAAGAATTAAGAGAAAGTGAGCAAAAATTTAGAACGATTTTCAATGGATCTGTGGACGGTGTTCTGCTTTGGAATGAAAATTTAAAGATTATTGATGCTAACTCTGTTTTGTGTGATTTTGTTGAATTAACAAAAGAAGAAGTATGCTCATTGAACGTGCGAAACCTGCTAGATGAAGGAAACAAAAAGATATTAGATGCTCATTTATCGTTTCTTAAGGAATACAGAGAGCATGAAGGTGAATTAACTTACACAATGAAGAGCGGTCGCAAGCGAACCATTGAATATTCAACGAAGAAAGATATTATTCCAGGGGTCTATATGACAATGCTCCGAGATGTCACTGAAAAGAAAGAGATGGAAGAGCAAATCCGAAAATCAGATACCCTACAAGTTGTAGGGCAGCTTGCTGCAGGAATTGCTCATGAAATCCGAAATCCAATGACAGCATTAAAAGGGTTTATTCAGCTTTTACAAAATAGTATTGATCATGAAGAGAAAGATGATTTTTCTTTATATTTTGATGTCATTACGTCAGAGCTTCAACGTATTGAAAACATTATCACAGATTTTCTTGTATTAGCAAAACCTCAGGCAATTAAACATGAGCAAAAAGATATTATTCAAATTGTCCAAGAAACAATGGACTTATTAACAGCACAAGCAACCCTTGTAAACGTGCAGTTTCATACAGAATTTGATCCTTCATTGCCTCTTCTTTACTGTGAACCGAATCAGCTGAAACAGGTATTTATTAACATTATGAAAAATGCATTGGAAGTTATGCCTATAGGTGGTACCCTAACTGTAAGTGTACACGCTAAAGATGAAAAGTTTATTGTAGTCTCTATTAAAGATGAAGGAGAAGGCATGCCTGAAGAGCGAATTAAGCGTCTTGGCGAGCCTTTTTATACAACAAAAGAAAAAGGTACAGGATTAGGCCTTATGGTGTCATATAAAATTATTGAGGAACATGGCGGTTATATTGACGTTCATAGTGAGATAGGACGTGGCACAACTTTTTCCATCATCTTACCAATCAACCCAAATGAGGAGAATAAGAAAGAATGACCAAATATTATAGCGTCTTTGTTCATGAGGTGCTTGGCAACATTGTCATCCGTTCAAACGACAAAGGAGTGACAGCTCTTTGCATTGGAGAAGAGCTTGTTATTGAAAATGATGAAATTAAAAATCAGGGTTGGGCGCTTACTGCTAAGCAACAGCTTGAAGAATATTTTAAAGGAGAACGACAAACGTTTAATTTACCGCTTTGCATTGAAAAAGGTACGCTATTTCAGCGGGAAGTGTGGAATGCATTATCAAAAATCCCTTATGGAAGCGTCTGGTCTTATAGTGATATCGCAGCAGAGGTTCAGCGTCCAAAAGCAGTAAGAGCAGTAGGAGGGGCCAATAGAGCTAATCCTTTGCCTATTATTATTCCATGTCACCGTGTAATAGGAAAAGATGCATCTTTAACAGGATATGCGGGAAATAAAATACATCAAAAAGAACTTCTGTTAATCGTTGAAGGATTAACAGTTCAAAATGGCACAGTAAAAATATAAAAGCTAAGCGATACATTCGCTTAGCTTATTCGCTTTCTTCTTCTTTCCACCCTTGTCCTTCTATAAAAACGAGATCAACAGATTGTTGTTCATCTGTTTCGTGCATGGAGCTTTCGGATTCTGTGAATTCTTTCTCATTTTTTTTCACTTTCTTGTCCTCCTTACACTTTTTAAAAATTTCATTATTATAATAAGCAGTTAAAGAGAAGAATATGTTCTCTATAATGAAATGTTACACTTCTGTAAAAAACAAAGAAGAAGCAGCAATGCTTCTTCTCTTTTATAAGCTCTTTGTTGTAAATAAGTCAGGAATTTTATCGAATTCAGTTTCATGTATAATACCTTGTTCTGTAATAATACCTGAGATAAGTTCTGCAGGTGTAACATCAAAAGCAGGATTATAAACAGATGTGTTTTTAGGTGCAACCCACTCATTTCCTACTTTAAGGATTTCTTCCTCTTTTCGTTCTTCAATTGGAATTTCATCTCCATTTTTAAGAGAAATATCGAATGTTGATAAAGGAGCCGCCACATAAAATGGAATTCCATGCTGTTTTGCCAAAATAGCTAATCCGTAGGTTCCGATCTTATTAGCTGTATCCCCATTTGCGGAAATGCGGTCGGCTCCAACGATAACAGCGTCGACTTTCTTTGTTTTCATTGTATGGGCAGCCATGCTATCAGTAATTAATGTAACATTTACCCCACTTTGTAAGAGTTCCCACGTTGTTAATCGCGCACCTTGTAAGAGAGGGCGAGTTTCACAAGCAAATACATGGATAGGAAAGTCAACTTCTGCTGCGAGATGGAAAGGAGCTAATGCTGTACCATAATAAGCGGTGGCAATCGACCCTGCATTACAGATAGTCATTACAGAATCATTCTTATTAAAAAGTGACAAAGCATGCTGTCCAATGTTATAACAGATGTTTTCATCCTCAACGCTAATCAAAATAGCCTCATGAACAAGATTTGTTTTTGCTTCATTGACAGAAGCCGCATTCTCAATTTTATTTTGTAAACGACGAAGGGCCCATGTTAAATTAACGGCCGTTGGGCGAGAAGAAGCAAGGTATAAGCTTTTTTCACGAATGTGTGTATGAAATTCTTGTAAGTCCTCTCCTTCAAACTTTGATCCAGCTAGGGCTAATCCAAAAGCAGCGGCAATTCCAATTGCTGGTGCTCCACGCACTTTTAAAGTTTTAATAGCATCCCATACATCTTCAATTGTTTCTAAAGTTAGAAATTCAACAGAATTGGGAATAAGTTGTTGATTTAAAATTTTAATGGAATCCTCTTTCCATTCTACCGATCTTGGTATTGCCATTTTTCTTTCATCCTTTCTAAACAGTTCTAGCGTTATTTCCTAAAAATTCATTATTTTCAATATAAAAATCGTGCAAGTCTTGAACAGTTTTAATCTCTACTCGATTTAAAACGAGAGATTTTCCTATGTCTAAAGCAGTCTCTTTTGTACGAATGCGAAGCTCACTTTCTTCAATCGTATCAAGATCTGCTACATGAGCAAGCCCAATTGTTCGGCGGATCATTTCACATCCTGCAAAACCTAATGCATCTTGCCAAATCGTTTGGAGTGTATAGTCAAGATAGCCGTTAACTTGTAGAAAAGGATTGTTTTTATCCTCTTTCCAAAGAGACGTAAATACAGACGAAAAAGTTTCCCATGTATCATGAATAAAGCCAAAAAGCTCAGTTTGAGCTTGAGGACGACGGAGTGCATTAAACAATAAATTTGCGATGAAATGACCTAAGTCAAAACCAAAAGGTCCATAAAAAGCAAATTCAGGATCAATAATTTTTGTTTCATGCTCGCTAGCAAAAATACTTCCTGTATGTAAATCACCGTGAATAAGGGCATCGCCATTTGTTAAAAACAGTCTCTTCAATTTAGCTACTTCAAGCTTAAGTTCATCTTCTTTCCAAAGTTGTTCTACTTTTTCTGATAGTTCTGGTTCAAAATCATTTGTATCATGATCAAAGAACGGATCTGTAAAAACGAGGTCTTCTGTTATTTTACAAAGCTCAGGGTTTGAAAATTGCTGTGCTTTTTCTTTCTTTTCAGTTGGACTTAGTCCTAAATCAGATGTTTTAAAGAGAATATGAGCCAAAAATGTGCCAATATCTTTTCCTAAATTCGGATAAGACTCACCTTTAATAAGTCCTGTTCTTGCAATGGAAAGATGTGATAAGTCCTCCATAATTGTTAGTGCGAGCGTCTCATTACGATACAACACTTCAGGAACAAGATGAGGTGTGAATTTTGCAAATTGTAACAGAGCATCGCTTTCAATTTTGGCTCGTTTCAGCGTCAATGGCCAGCTTTCTCCCACAACTTTAGCGTATGGTAAAGCTTGCTTTACAATCCATTTTTTTGTGCTAGTGTGAGTACTCATTTGAAAAACAAGGTTAAGGTTCCCATCGCCAATTTCACGGCATGTTACATGTTCATTTTTAGCAAAAAAATGAAGTTCTTTTAAAAGAGATATAGCGCTTTCTTCTGTTAACGGTTTATAAACATCAAATTGAAAAGTCATAAGAGAAGTAAACCTCCAAAATAGATTTGTTTAATCGGAATTAAGAAGTGAAAGGGAGTAGGGGTGCTTATTCAACAATGAAAAAGCCCCTTTCCTTTATGAAAGAGGCTTGAAGATATAGTCAAACCTCTTATCTTTCAGAAAGGATATCCTTTCTGTTGGAAGTAGCACCGTGCCACTTTTACGTTCATTTTATACAGAATGAACAAATGGTCGGTTGCTGGGCGTCAAAGGGCCAATTCCCTCAGCCAACTCTTGATAAGAGTATATGTGATTTTAAATTGGAAATGAAATAACACTGTTTGAAAAGTATACTAGCAACGATTATAGATTTTGTCAACACGTAAATTTAAGATTAGGTTGTTTGCTCAGAGCGAGAAAAACTTTTCTTTTTTCATCTTTACAGAAATGAAAGAAGCAGATATCATGAATCATTAGAATTTGTAGAATTTTTCGAGAGGTTGTTTATGATGAAAATATTTCAGCAGTCAGACCTTTTAAAAGGTTTACCAGAACAGTTTTTTGCTTCTCTTGTTAAAAAAGTAGCAAAAGAAGCGAATGAAGGACATGACTTAATTAATTTCGGTCAGGGAAATCCAGATAAGCCGACTCCTGATCATATCGTAAAGGCGCTTCAAGAAGCAAGTAATAACCCTCAATTTCACGGTTATCCACCTTTTCAAGGGCACAGTTTTTTAAAAGAGGCTGCAGCCTCTTTTTATAAACAAGAATATGGAGTAACAATCGATCCAACAAAAGAAGTAGCCATTTTATTTGGCGGAAAAGCAGGATTGGTTGAAATTCCCCAGTGTTTGCTTAATAAAGGGGATGGTATCCTTGTTCCAGATCCGGGTTATCCGGACTATTTATCAGGGGTTGCGCTAGCTGGTGCAACATTAACTAAAATGCCTTTAACAGAGCAAAATGATTTTTTACCTGACTATAGTTCGCTGTCAGAAGAAGAGAAGCAACGTGCTAAGCTGATGTTTTTAAACTATCCAAATAATCCAACAGGTGCTGTTGCTTCAAAAGAATTTTTTGAAGATACGGTGAGCTTTGCCGAGAAAAATGATATCTGTGTTGTTCACGATTTTGCTTATGGAGCAATTGGGTTTGATGGCAAGAAGCCAAGAAGTTTTTTGCAAACTGAAGGAGCAAAAGACGTTGGGATTGAGATTTATACGTTTTCTAAAACATTTAATATGGCAGGCTGGCGCATTGCTTTTGCGGTTGGAAACGAGAGTGTTATTAAAGCAATTGAACTTTTACAAGATCACCTTTATGTTAGTATTTTTAGCCCTATTCAAAAAGCGGCGGAAGTGGCGCTTCTGCATAGTCATAAAAGTGTTCAGGACCTTTTGTCTCTTTATGAGAGAAGACGTGAAGTTTGGGTAGGGGGATTGCAAAATATCGGATGGGATGTGAAAGCTCCAGCAGGCTCTTTTTTTGCTTGGCTTTGTGTCCCAAAAGGATATACATCAACGGAATTTTCCGATCTACTCTTGAGGAAAGCACATGTTGTGGTAGCTCCTGGAATCGGTTTTGGTGAGCATGGTGAAGGATATGTACGAACAGGATTGCTAACAGAGGAAACGCGAATCCGAGAAGCTATTGAGCGAATCAAGGGATTAGGAATTTTCTAAAAATTATTGACAATCTTTTCTTTGAATGTCATAATCCAAAGTGAATTGACTCATAAACAACTAAACATAAATATAATTCTTATCAAGAGTAGGTGGAGGGAATAAGCCCTGTGAAGCCCGGCAACCGGCTATAAAGTACGGTGCTAAATCTTACAGCAATGCTGAGAGATAAGAGGACCATACAAAACCTCTCTTCAATCAGTGATTGAAGAGAGGTTTTATTTTTACATAAAGAGGTGACGCTACATGAGCGAAGTAATTGCAATATATCATAGTATTTTAAAAAATGGAAAAATCGAAGAACAGGCAGAAAAGATAGCGTTAGGCCTTACTGTTGGGTCATGGACAGACTTGCCTCTTTTAGAAAGAGAGCAGTTAAAACAACACAAAGGTCGCGTTGTGTATACAGAAATCATTGGAGAAGAAGAGGGAGGTTATAAAGCAGAAATGGCTATTGCTTACCCTTCTGCTAACTTTTCTCATGACATACCAGCTATTCTAACAACAGTTTTTGGAAAACTTTCTTTAGACGGGAAGATTAAACTTATTGATCTAAAACTTTCAGAAGCACTAACAAAAGTATTTCCAGGACCTCGCTTTGGCATCGAAGAAATACGTACAAAAATTAACGTTCACAATCGCCCTCTAGTGATGAGTATTTTTAAAGGTGTGATTGGACGTGACATGTCATACTTGAAAAATCAGTTAAAAAGCCAGGCATTAGGTGGCGTAGATTTAATTAAGGATGATGAGATTTTATTTGAAAATAAACTCACACCTTTTGAAAATCGAATTAGTGAAGGAAAGAAAGTACTTGATGATGTTTATGAACAGACAGGGAAAAGAACGCTTTATGCTGTAAACTTATCTGGCAAAACATTTGAACTAAAAGATAAAGCAAAGCGTGCTAAAGAACTTGGAGCAGATGCTCTTTTGTTTAACGTTTATTCATACGGCTTAGATGTTTTGCAATCTCTTCGAGAAGATGAAGAAATCGGGCTGCCAATTATGGCGCACCCAGCGTTTAGTGGCGCAATGACTTCATCACCTTTTTACGGAGTAAGTGCTTCATTGCTTTTTGGAAAACTTAATCGTTTAGTAGGAGCTGATTTTTCCCTTTTTCCTTCCCCATATGGAAGTGTTGCCCTTGATCACCATGAGGCAATTAAGACCCATGAATATCTAACAGCAACTAGCTCTCTGAAAAAAGGATGGTCTGTTCCATCAGCTGGGATTCATCCAGGTCTTGTGCCTCTTATTTATCATGATTTTGGAAAGGATACGATAATTAATGCTGGTGGAGGCGTACATGGACACCCAAATGGAGCAGTCGGTGGAGGGAAAGCATTCAGAGCAGCCATTGATGCTGCGGTGTCTGGAGTAACATTACAAGAGGCTTCAAAAACAAGCCAAGACCTCAAAGAAGCGATTGAGCTTTGGGGAGCTAAAGAGGTTGTGAAATGAAGAATTTGATCTTGTTTTGTGATTTTGATGGAACGGTTACATCTAAAGATAATATTATTGAAATCATGAAAAAATTCGCGCCGGAAGAATGGGTTACATTAAAAGATCAAGTGCTTGCTGAAGAAATTGCCATCAAAGATGGAGTTGGAAAGATGTTTAATCTTTTACCATCGTCTCTTAAAGAAGATATGACAGAGTATGTACTAGAAAATGCGCAAATTCGCGATGGCTTCAGTGAATTTGTTTTGTATGCGAAAGAACATAACATTCCTCTTTATATTGTAAGTGGAGGTATTGACTTTTTTGTTCATCCCATTCTCTCTCCATATATAGAAAAAGGCTTTATTTATTGCAATGAAGGAGATTTTAGCGGAGAGAATGTAAAAATTCGTTGGCCACATAGCTGTGATAGTCAGTGTAATAACGGTTGTGGGTGCTGTAAACCATCACTGTTAAGAACGTTGCAAAAAGATGAGGCATTTACAATTGTTATTGGCGACTCTGTAACAGATCTTCAAGCTGCAAAGCAAGCTGATTACGTAATTGCTAGAGATTACTTGTTAGAGAAATGTGAAAAATTAGAGCTTCCACATGCTTCATTTGACACATTTTATGATGTTATCTCTGAGATTAATCAGGTGAGGGAGGAACTAAAATGAGTGGGTACGAAGAAAAGTGGCTTGAATTAGCTGATATCAAGGATGAATTGGCAGAAAGAGACTGGTTTTTTGGCACAAGCGGTAACTTATCAATTAGAGTAACGGAAAGTCCTACAACATTTCTTGTTACAGCAAGCGGAAAAGATAAGCGCAAACGCACAAACGAAGACTTTTTACTTGTAGATCAAAATGGTTTTCCTGCAGAAAAAACAGGGCTTAAACCTTCTGCAGAAACTGTCCTCCATACGGCTATTTATGAGAAAACTAAGGCAGGATGTGTTTTGCATGTGCATACAGTTGATAACAACGTTGTTTCAGAGCTTTATGGTGATCAGGGAAAAGTTGTGTTTACAAAACAGGAGATTATTAAAGCATTAGGACTTTGGGAAGAAGATGCGAAAGTAGAGATTCCAATCATCCCGAATTTTGCGGATTTGCAAAAACTTGGTGATGTATTTAAAAAGCATATTAAGGAAGATACAGGAGCTGTATTAATTCGCAATCATGGAATCACAGTATGGGGAAAAACATCTTTTGAAGCTAAACGTCATTTAGAAGCATATGAGTTTTTATGTAGTTATCTATTAAAACTTAAGCTTTTTGCAAAACAAATTCAGTTTACAAACTAAGGAGGAGAAAACATGGCAAACATTCGTTTACATAAAACAAATGCACGCATTGAAAATCAAGAGGAAGTTGCGGAATTTTTGCAAAGTCAAGAAGTAATCTATGAGAATTGGGATATTTCAAAATTACCTCTTCACCTGCAAGAGAATTATCGTTTAAAAGAAGAAGAAAAAGAAGAGATTTTAACAACATTTAAAGAAGAAATTGCAGACATTTCGGATCGTCGTGGCTATAAAGCTCAAGATGTTATTTCTTTATCTGATGCAACTCCCAATCTAGATGAACTGCTAAATAACTTTCAGCGTGAACACCATCATACAGATGATGAAGTTCGATTTATTGTAAGTGGACACGGTATTTTTGTTATCCAAGGAAAAGATGGCCACTTTTTCGATGTTGAGCTTGAACCCGGCGATCTTATTTCCGTTCCTGAAAATATTCAGCATTACTTTACCCTTATGGATGACAGAAAAGTTGTTGCAATCCGTATTTTTGTTACAACAGAAGGATGGGTACCAATCTACGCTGATACTAAATAATATGCTCTTAAAGAAATGATTTCTGCAAAAATGCAGAAATCATTTTTTATTTAAAAAGGCACACTTTTCTATATAATATATTTATGTTTAGACGGTATTTTGTGGGGTATTGTTCCAATAAATGCTATCATTTTACAAAATCAAAATATACTGTTAATCTAAACAAAAGAATATAGCTATACTCTTAGTAGCTTCTCATATACGTCTTTTTGTATATCACATCTATGCTGTAACATTATGTGAATCATGTTATTTACGACATTTGTTTTACAAAGCTGTTAAGAAGTAATGAAAAAGTTTTTTTTCTTATTGCAAACCTGTTTACAATTTTAGTAGAATTTGTAATGAAGCATAAGGGGGTTACTTTTAATGGCAAGGGAGGATAAAATGTTGCAAATGTATAGTAATGGTAAAGCAGAGGCATTGCTGGGCGAAATTTTACACAAAAGACAAGAGATGTGTAAACTTGCTGAGCAAAAAGGTTATACACATAAAGATACCATTGTCTGCAGCCAAGAATTGGACGAGCTATTAAATAGATATCAGCGATGTCTTGAGCAAAAGCAAGAAGACAAGAGGCCTTTCTTTACTATTTTACCAACGTCACTTGCTTTTTCTAAATAAATGATTTGTTTTATCGTTTTTCAACATAGAGAAGAGAAAAGCTTAACAACTAAGAGTTTATGATTATTATAGAGTATGCCAAGATAATTTGTATAAAAAAATATATATAAAAAGCCTGATTGAATGGATCATAATTCAATCAGGCTTTTTATAATTTAAAATAAATTGATGAGCAGAATCATGGAAAGAACACCAATGATAAAAGAATGAGTGGAGGTCTGTTCATTACCATCTCCGTGACTTTCTGGAATCAGTTCTTTATAAATGATATAAAGCATCGCTCCTGCTGCAAAAGCAAGACCATAGGAAACGAGAGAGTCGAAGAAAGATGTAAGATAAAAGCCAAGAAGACCCGCAACTATTTCTACAGTACCTGTTAGTGTTGCTATAATGAAAGCTTTGAAACGATTCATTTTTTGCTGCACTAAAAATAAAGCAACAAGCAATCCTTCAGGCGCATTTTGCAATCCAATGGCAAGAGCAATTAAGTTACCTGTGTTATCCACATCAGAAGCATAGCTAACTCCAACCGAAAGACCTTCTGGAATGTTATGCAAAGTAATCGCTGCAACGATCAGGAAAGCTTTCTCATCAAACTGAATTCCTGTTTTTTGGTGTTCTAAATTAATATGAGGGATATTACGTTCAAGTAATGTTAAAGCAATGGTTCCTAACAATAATCCAATTGTTAAAGGGAGAAGACCGCCTGTTTGGAGCGACTCTGGAATAAGACTCATTGTAGCGGCAGCTGTCATAACACCAGCTGTAAAAGCTAATAAAGTATCGCGCCATTTGTGTGTTAAGAGATGTTGAATAAATAAGATAGGAAGAGCTCCTAAACCTGTTGAAAGAGCTGATAAAATGCTCCCAATTAAAACTTCCTTCATAAATGTTTAAGCTCCTTTAATAGTCGTCAATGATCATAGAGAGTCACTTTTTTACAATATGCATAAGAAGGGATGTCTTGTGCTGTAATAAGCTATATTCCTCTCAAAGAAGGAATATAGCTTATTTAAGTTATTTTTTTTGAGAAAAGTACAGTTCTTGAACTTGTTGGACGACGTCTGAGAGCTTGTTAGAAACTTGAGCAATATCGTAGCCCATAAAAAGAGGAGAGGTTGAAAATCTCGGTAGAATTTTCACAACAACTTCCTTATTTTCAAGGGGATAGAAAAATAAATTATAGCTCGTACAATTTCTATGAAAATGATGTAATACATAGTGAACAGCCGTTTGCAGCAAATCAGCGAATATTGTTTGCTCTCCACCTTGTTTTAAACGAACATTAAATTCGAAAAAACCAACTCTTGGGAGAGTAGAAAGGTTAAATATTACCCCGTTTTCCTCATGAATAGTTAATCCTTCGAACTGTCGCTCGTCTAATTCTCTATATGCATCAACATTTTTAAGTCCTACAATTTGCATATGTGGATGACGCAAAGAACCTCCAGACATAGGACCATGGTTTTTGAAAAATAGAACAGATTTATATTGGCTATTTTCCTGCATTTCTTTCCACTTTTTTAACGCAAAGTCGATGAGCTTATGAAGGTGTTCTTTTGAATATAAAGAAAGTTCTGATGTGCATTCATCTGTTTCAATAATGACGGTTTGAAATGCATCTTGTAAAACCGGATACTTGTTCTCAAGCCAAATAATGGAGTCTTTTTGATCCATAATATGAGTGAGAGCTTCTACATTACAAAATGGACAAGGATTTTGTCTATTAACAATTGTTTCAGGTTTTTGTTTTCCAATTGATGAATCAAAAATAAGATGTGCTCGTGTCATATTTTCACCACTAACCTATACATAGATTTCTTTTATTATCGCAAATGAGAGAGTAAAACGAAAGTAACATGAATTTTTAACTTTCGGTGTGCTTTGTTTGAATTGGGATTGTGACAATAACATTTGTTCCTTTTCCTACTGTACTATCGATTTCAATTGTCCCATCAATAGCTTCAATAATTCGTTTGCAAACAACAAGTCCAAGTCCTGTCCCTGTATCTTTCATCGTAAAGAAAGGATGAAAAATTTTTGAAAGCATTTCTTTTGATATCCCAGTACCCGTATCTTGGACATGCAAAATGGCAACTTCCTGTCTTTTGGAAAGAGAAAGGGTTAATGTTCCTCCCTCTTGCATTGAATCTAAGGCGTTTTTTGCTAAATTCAAAATAACTTGTTTTAAATGATCTCTCGTACAAAGAACATAAAGAGGCTCTGTTGGAAGGTTTGTTTTGACCTCGATATTATGTAAGTTAGCTTCTGATTTTATAATAGGTGTAACATCGGATAGTATTTGTTGTAGGTGATAGTATCCTTGTTTTTCTACGACAGGTTTCCCAAGAATAAGAAATTCGCTAACAATTTCATTGATTCGTTCAATTTCTGTTTGAATAACTGAAAAATAAAACTGATCTTGTTCTCCTTTATGTTTTTCGCTTAAAAGGGCTACAAGACCTTTAATTCCTGTTAAGGGATTTCGAATTTCATGTGCAGTACTTGCTGCAAGAGTTCCAACAAGTTCAAGTTTTTGAGCTTCATTTTGGATTCTTTCTTGAAGCGCCTGTCTTTTTAGCATTCTAATTCTAAAGTTTAAAAAAAGAACGCTCATCACAATAAAAGAACCAAAAAAGGAAAGAGCAAAGAATGGGCCAAAGGTTCCTTGGTTAACATTAGAAGTAGCTACAGAAACTGTCCACGGAACTCGCTCAAGCTGGGTATCTATTGTTGTTTTGTGTTCGGTTTTCAGGCCTTTCCCGGTATGGAAAATTTCTTTATTGTTTTCATCAAGCAGCTTCACACTTTCATCTGGTGTAAGCTCTTCTAAAACGGTTGCTACATACCGAACACGCAAATTTGCTGCGATTACAGCTTTAATTTCGCCTTGGTCATCAAGTAATGGAGTAGCAATTGTAATAATATATCGGCCTGTTGTTGGCTCGTAATAGGCATTTGAAATCGTTGTATTTCTAGTTTCTAGAAGTTCTTTGAAAAAGGGATGGTCACTTACATTAAAAGGTTGCAGCAGAGCATTTGAACCAAATTTTGTATTTCCATCTACATCGTAATAGTAAATACCGGATAACCTTGCGTCCTTCTGCTGTGCTCTTTCAAAGATAGTTTGAAGCTGTTCAAAAGACTGATCTTCAGCATAAGAAGAGATTGCCATTGTTTCAATACTCGTAATAATTTCACTAATAAAGCGATCCACGTAATTTTTATGCAGAGATGCAATGTGAAGCGCTTGTTTTGTTTCTTGTTCTTGTAAAACGTTTATCCGCCATTGGGTTGCAACTGTACTGATAAGAAGGGAAGGGATTAATACAATGACTAAATATAAAAGTAAATGAGATGTTCGCCATTTAGAAAAAAGTGATCGAAGTATCAAACTCGAATAGCTCCTTTATACATTATCCATTTTTTGATTATATCAAATGAAAAAGAGTAAAACTATCTTTGTATACGTTTCATAAGAGTAGGAAGAGGGGAAAATTTCTTGTATAATGGATATTAAAGGTAAATGAAAAGCTAAGAGAAGAAAGTAGAATAAATTGTAAGTAAGGTTTGACAAATAAATTTCTAATTTAGTATGATTATATCTTGAAGTTGAGATAAATAGAGGGTGAGTTTAGAGATGGGAAATGAATTAACAAATAAAGAGCTTGACCAATCGTTAAAGCTTTTTATCGTTTTATCTAGAGCAAGTAGATCAGTAAATGACCAAGTGCAACACATTATTCAAGGTTATGGTATGAACCCAACAGAGTTTGCGGTATTAGAACTTCTTTATCATAAAGGAGGACAGCCACTTCAGCAAATAGGAGGAAAAATTTTATTAGCTAGCGGTAGTATTACCTATGTTGTAGATAAGTTAGAAAAGAAGGGGTTTTTAAAACGTGTAGCATGTCCAACAGATAGACGTGTTACATATGCAGAAATTACCGATGAAGGTAAGAAGATTATTGAAGATATTTTTAAACCTCATGCTGAGAGAATACATGAACTTTTCAATCCTTTATCACAAGATGAAAAAGAGACTGCTATTGAGCTTTTGAAAAAGGTAGGACTTCACGCAAGTTCTTTTCATAAATAAAAAGACGCTAGTTTTAGCGCCTTTTTACTGTGAAATATTTACGACAGGTAAACGAACTCTTACTGTTGTTCCTTCATTTATCTTTGAATCATAAATGACAAATGATCCTTGATGTTGATGAAGAATATTTTGAATAATGACAAGTCCAAGCCCTGTGCCTTTTTCTTTTGTTGTGAAAAAGGGTTCTTGAATTTTAGAAAGAAGGGCTTTGGAAATTCCAACTCCGTTATCCTTAATAAATATGTCCACAAAGCCGTCTTCTGTAGTCTTTGGCGTGATGACAATTTTCCCCCCGTTAGGCATAGCTTCAAGCGAGTTTTTGAGCAAATTAATAAAAACTTGTTTAAGCTGATTTGTGTCTCCTTGAATATAAGCTGGTTCTTGAAATGGTTCAAGAGAGATTGAAATATTATTTAAGGCACCTTCTGTTTTAAACAGGAGAGTAACATCTGACAATACTTTTTCAAGAAGGCCAATTTCCATATGAAGGGATTGGGGCTTTGCAAGCAAAAGAAATTCGCCTACGATATCATTAATTCGCTTTAATTCCGATAGCATAATTGTTGTATATGTTCTATGCTTTGAATCTGTCTCATGAATAAGCTGAATGAATCCGTTCAAGGATGTGAGCGGATTACGTACCTCATGTGCTACTCCAGCAGCCATTTCTCCAGCTAAGACAAGCTTATCACGCTGTCTTAAAAGTTCTTCTGTTGCTTTCCTTTCCGTAATATCCCGACAAATCTCAGAAAGAGCAATCACCTTCCCAAACTGGTCATAAATGGGAGATATCGTGATCTCTACATGGATGAGCGTTCCATCTTTACACATGTCGACGGTTTCAAATCCAATGATTCGCTCTCCATTTTCAACACGACAAAAGCGCTGCCTCGCTTCTTTTATGTGCGTTCTCGGAATGGAAGGGAGAAACTCCCCTAAGATTTCTTCTTTTTTCCATCCATAAATTCGTTCATAAGCTGGATTTACGTTAATAACATTTCCTAGTAAGTCTACAACAACCATTGCGTCATTGTTATACATAAAAAAAGCTTGAAAATGCTCTTGTGCTGAGTGAAGCGCTTCCTCTTTCTCTTTGACTTCGCTAAATACTTTCAACCATAGTCGATTGGTAAACCGAGCATAGTATCCGTATAAAATAGCTGAAAATATGATAAATAGAATGAAATAAATAACATCAAACTTTGTCATGGATTCTACTATGAGAGAAAACTGAGTTGTATAAAAGTATCCGAGTAACAGAATGGATACAATTGACGACAAAACGATTAATTTTCCATCTTGATAAAAGAAGCAAATCATAATGCCGAGTAGTAGAAAAAGGTAATTTACCCAAGAAGGGTTAGACATAATCAGATATACGATATAAATATAAAATGCTGTAATAATGCTATACATTGTTATCGCATGATTTTTACAATAGAGAATAAGTGCAGATAATGGAATAAGCAAACATAATCCCACAATTGCTGAAAACCCGATAAAAGTATACACAACTTCCACTTTCGAGTTAACAGTAAAAATGGCAATAAGATCTGCCATAAAGAAGAACCACAATAGCTTTACTAAAATCGTATTCCGATTTTGGATCAACTTCATACTTTCTGACATCCTACATCGACCTTTCACAAATATTCGACAAATGTTTAACATTCCCATCATACCATAATAAAGGATAAGTTTTGATAAAGTTAAAAAAAACGACGTAAAAATTATAATAGATTTTTTCTAATTGTTAAGATTGTTAAGAAAGACAGCTCTATTTTCCTATGTAGTGTAGACACAACGTAAATGAATGAAGAAGCTGTAAAGATTGAATGATAAAATGGTAAAATACTCCTTTCGACAAAGAGAATTATATATAATTTCTGTAGGGCGGACAACTTACCATGTATTGCCCAAAATCTGAATTAGAAAAGGGGAGCTTGCATATGAAAAACAAAGGTTTGTTAATCAAATTAGTTGGTTCTGCTTTAGCTCTAACGCTTGTGACAGCTTGTAATGCAAATGGAGAAGACGAAACGGAAAACAACACAGACAACACTGAAGAAACAGAAACAAGCGGTACTGGTGAAGATACGTCTGGTACAGAAGAGGAGACTTCAACAGACGAAGAAACTTCAACAGAAGAGGACGCTTCTACTGAGGAAGAAACTTCTACAGATGATAGTACCTCTACAGAAGAGGAGCCGGCTGCGGCGGATGATGCAACAGATGACGCAGCTGAAACTGAAGAAGGAAATACAGATGATAATAGTGATGATCAAACTGAAGGTGAAGACAACGCAGACGATCAGCAATAATATAAAAAAATCCCCTCTTAGCTAAGAGGGGATTTTTTTATTTATGCTTTGACTGCAATATCGTCATTCTCAATAATAATATTCAGTGTTTTCACGTCAGGCTCATCAAGAATACGGTCTGTAATAGCATCTTCAAGATGTTCTTCAATTGCTCGACGCAGCGGACGAGCGCCGAATTCTGGATGATATCCAAGTTCAGCAATTTTTTCTTTCACTTCTTGTGAAATAGTGACATCAATATTTTGTTCTTTTAGCGTTTCGTTAAGTTCTTCAACCATTAAATCTACAATCTTAATAAGATCTTCTTTTTCAAGGTAATTGAATTCAACAATGCTATCAAAGCGGTTAAGAAATTCTGGTTTAAAGTAAGCGGAAAGTGACTCAAGAACAGAAGTATCTTTTATAGCGCTATTTTCAAACCCAACCGTAATTTTCTTAACGCCAGCCCCTGCATTACTTGTCATAATAATAACAGTATCTTTAAAGCTTACTGTTCGTCCTTGGCTGTCTGTTAGACGTCCATCTTCCATAATTTGCAAGAACATATGTTGAACATCTGGATGTGCTTTTTCAATTTCATCAAGCAAAATTAGTGAATATGGGTTACGACGCACTTTTTCAGTAAGCTGACCAGCTTCCTCATGTCCAACATAACCAGGAGGTGAACCGATAAGTTTAGAGACGGCATGTTTCTCCATGTATTCACTCATATCAAGCCGAATCATTGAATCTTTCGTACCGAACAGCTCTTTTGCAAGTGTTTTCGTAAGCTCAGTTTTACCAACACCTGTTGGTCCTACAAAGAGGAAAGAACCAATTGGACGATGTTTTGCTTTCAACCCAGCTCTTGAACGACGGATTGCTTTAGCAATTTTAGAAACAGCTTCTTTTTGGCCAATCACGTGGCTATTTAAGCTGTCAGCTAAGTTGTTCATTTTAGTTGCTTCATTTTCTTGAAGTTTTCCAACTGGAATGCCGGTTTTCTTCTCTACAATTTCTTCAATGTGAGAAATTTCAATAGTAAGTGAGTCGTTACTATTGCCTTTGAGAGAAGCATCTAGTTTCACTTCTTCATCACGAAGTTTAGCTGCAACTTCGTATTTTTCTTCCTTCAGCGCTGCTTCTTTTTCCTTTGCAATCTCAGCTAGACGAGCTTCAACTTCTTTATGATCTCGCACGCCAGCTTTTAAGTTCATTTTTGAACCAGCTTCATCAAGAAGATCGATTGCTTTATCAGGTAAGAAGCGGTCCTGGATATAACGATGTGAAAGAGATACACATGCTTTTAGCGCTTCATCTGTAAACGTTACTCCATGATATTGTTCATATTTTTCTTTAATACCTTGAAGAATAGCAACAGCTTCCTCTTCAGAAGGTTCATGAACCATTACAGGTTGGAATCGACGCTCTAGCGCAGCATCTTTTTCAATGTTGCGATACTCTTTTAGCGTTGTTGCTCCGATAAGTTGAAGCTCGCCGCGAGCAAGAGCAGGTTTTAAGATGTTAGCAGCATCCATTGAACCTTCCGCAGAACCAGCGCCAACAAGTAAGTGGATTTCGTCCACAAAGAGAATAATATTTTTACGAGACTGTAGTTCTGTAATTAGCGATTTAATGCGTTCTTCAAATTGACCTCGAATTCCTGTATTTGCAACAAGAGATGCTACATCAAGAAGAATAACTTCCTTATTCATTAGCTTGCTTGGTACATCACCATTTGCAATTTTTAAAGCAAGACCCTCAGCAATGGCTGTTTTACCAACACCAGGTTCTCCAATTAAAACAGGATTGTTTTTATTTCTTCTATTTAAAATCTCACTTACACGTTCTACTTCTTCGTCACGACCAATGACTGGATCAATAAGACCAGCTTTCGCTGCATTTGTAACATTTCTTCCATATTGATCAAGGAAGCCTCCTCCACCACCATTTTGTGAAGAGGATGGAGTGTTCTGTTGTTCAGGTTGTGAAGAAGATGATGCTAAATGTTTAAATAAATCATCAATGTTCATAAATCCACCTCCAGATCCTGCAGGAGTCTTATGTTTTTGTTGTAGTTCTTGATAGCATGTATGACAAAGTTGATATTGATTACGTTCACCATTAATTTGAAGATTTAGCTGAATATTGGCTTTGTTGTGACCACAGTTTTGACATAACATCATATATCTGCCTCCTATATTTCTGTCTCTATAAAACCAATAGTAATTTTAAAAGTTATACCAAAAATAGAGTAATAAAGTCAAAAATTTTGCTTTGACTTTGACTATCTTTGACCTTTGTAAGATTATTGTACACCTTTTAATTTTGTTTATCAAGAGTTTTGTTTGACTATCTTTGACCTTTATGATTCTTATCATACACTTTGCTGGTGATGATAACAAGAAAATTGCTCTTCTTTTTTTGAGAAATTGATATTAAATTGTGAGGTTCAGTATAAATCTTCCCGTTTTTTTACGCAAGTAAACTGCTCTTAAAAACTGAAATAAAAGAAAATTTACAGAAGACAGTGGAAGGCGTTATAATTTACTCTGTTGCACAAAAGCGTTGAAGTAGAAAAGGAGTCTCGTATCAGCATGAAAAAGAAATTATCCTTTATAGAGGCGCTCGGAATTATTGTTCTTATATTAGCCCTCATTTTTGTTTGTTTATTTATTTTTAAGGTTCCTCCTCATATTCCCATTCTAGGTAGCGTTATCCTTTTAGGCTTTTTTGGCTTTATAAAGGGTATCAAATGGAAAGAGCTTGAAAAAGGAATTATAGAGGGGATTTCATTAGGTATTAAACCTATTCTAATCCTTTCATTAGTTGGTGTATTAATCTCTGTATGGATGATGAGTGGTACAATTCCAACGATTCTTTATTTTGGATTTGACTTTTTGTCTCCACACTATTTCTTAGTGAGTAGTTTATTTATTACGGTTTTAATTTCTACTTTTACAGGAAGTACGTTTACAACAGTTAGTACTGTTGGAGTAGCACTTATGGGTGTTTCCTCTGTAATGGGCATCGATCCTGCCCTTGCTGCTGGAGCTATTATTTCAGGAGCTGCATTTGGCGATAAAATGTCTCCTCTTTCAGACACAACCAATTTTGCAGCAGGAATTGTAGAAGTCGATATGTTCACACATATTCGTCATATGATGTGGACGACGGTGCCAAGTTTATTATTAAGCTCCGTGCTATTTTTAGTCCTAGGGCTTCAAGGAAATACTGCAGACAATCTCGATTACGAGCAAATTGCAGTTGTTAAAGAGGTTTTATCAAATGAATTTACGTTAAGCTTGTTGACATTAATTTCTCCCCTTATTGTTCTTTTCTTATCTATTAGAAGAAAAGATGTTGTTCCAACTCTCATTATTGGTATTTTAACAGCTTTTATTACAACTATTCTTGTTCAACCTCAGTTTGCAGTTGGAGAAGTATTGCTAGCATTGCAAGATGGTGTAAGCATTGATTCAGGTAATAAAATTGTAGACGGTATTGTAAATAGAGGCGGTCTTCAATCAATGATGAGCTCTGTGTCTCTTGTTATGATTGCTTTATCACTTGGGGGATTGATGAAGACTGTTGGCGTTATTACAGCCTTCCTTGAAGGAATTATTTCATTAATAAAACGAAGTGGAGACGTTATTTTTTCAACAGCTCTAGCTAGTATTGGTGTTAACCTTATTACAGGAGAACAATACTTATCAGTCTTACTTCCAGGTCAAACTTTCAAACCTTTATATAATAAGTACGGATTAGAAAATAAAAACTTAGCTCGTACATTAGAAGACGCAGGAACGCTTGTAAATCCACTTATTCCGTGGGGAGTAAGCGGTGCATTCATTTCACAGGTACTAGGTGTCTCTGTGCAAACTTATGTTCCGTGGGCTTTTTTCCTATTGTTCTGTCCATTATTTTCAATTATATTTGCTTATACAGGGATTGGAGTAGCTAAAAAATCTTCATAAGAAAGAAATTAGAACTATATTAAACCCTTTTTTTTACTGAAAAGATTCATAAGAACCAATCTTTGTAAAATGTTTCACTTTATTACCAACTATAAAATCATCATTGTTAAGCACATACTATAAACACCATTTTGAGCATAGGAGAGAAGAACATGAAAAAAGCAATCCTACTACTTGTAGGAGTTGTCATCTGTAGCTTTTTGCTTTTTGTTGGAACAAGAGGAGAGGGAAGCAATGATATTCAACGTAAAATTCACGTTTCCTCTTCATATCAAAATAGCGTTGATACGTATGAACTAACATATCCTAGCGATGAGCTAAAAATAAAAGGATATTTGCTAAAGCCAAAAGGAACGGAAGGAAATTGGCCTATTCTTGTTTATAATCGAGGCGGTCATGGCCATTATAGCCAAATTAATGAGGAAAGGTTAGCTTACCTCGCCTCATGGGCAAATAGAGGATATGTTGTAATTGCAAGTCAATATCGTGGCAACGGTGGGAGTGAAGGAACCGAAACGTATGGAGGACAAGATATTCATGATGTTATAAATCTTTTAAATTATGCTGAAGGTCTTCCATATACGGATGAAAATCACAAAGTTGCGCTTGGATATTCAAGAGGCGGTATGATGACATATCTTTTAATGAAAAACAATATAAAGTTTGATGCAGTCGTTGTTAAATCAGGCATTACAGATATGTTTCAGTTTTATGATCAGCGTGGTCCTAAAATGAAAGAAGTATTAGATCAAATTGTTGGACCGCCACAAGAAAGCAAAGACGCTTATAAATCCCGCTCTGTTGTATATTGGCCTGACAAAGTGAATTCTCCACTGTTGCTTTTACACGGAACAAATGACAAGCTTGTTCACTATACACAAGCAGAGAAGCTTGTGAAGAAGTTACAAGACAATAGCAAGGAAGTAAAGCTTGTTATTTACCCAAATGGAGATCATCCATTAAGTCAATATGAAAAAGAAACAGATGCAGAGATTCAAAACTGGTTTCAAGCTCACCTAAAAAAATAAGCTACTTTTACAGTAGCTTATTTTTATTTTGTAGAAGAAAGGGTATCTTCCGGTAGCTCAAGAGGTCGCTTTTGACTTTGAAACCAGCCTTTGTACTGATTAATATCTTTTTCAATTTGTTTCATTGCAAAACTGATGACAGCAAAATCATCTAAGACACCAATTAGGAATAAAAAATCTGGAACAAGGTCAATAGGAGATAGAACATAAAGAAGAGTGCCTGCTACAGTGAGCAATGTGCGTTTAGGGATATTAGGATAGTCTCCTTTAATCCAGTCTCTAAACATATTGATAAGCCATGTAAGCTCTTCTTTGCTTTGTTTGAAAGAACGTTTTTTAACTTTGCGAACAACGCCTGTTAAAAGAGACGCGCTGCGCTTTTTATTTTTAACAAATGGAATAGCTTTTGACATATAGCGTGTTAACATTCTTTTGCCGATTCCCATAATTTCACCTTCTCTACCGTAAGTAATTTGCATTTGTGGATAAAAATCCTTTTCTTTACTATTTTACACTATGAGCTTCCTTCAAACCTTTTTTGCAGGAAATCTTCCTTATTATATAAAAAGGAAGCGGATAAAATACGAGGAAAAGTGTAGTCTAATAAAGGAATGTATAGAGAAAGGAATGAGGAATTTGACAAAGTCAAAGCATGAAAAAGAGCGTCAATGGAATGTCCGAAAGCAAACTCAACAACCACATGGAAAAGTGAAAACGTTCGAAGAGCTTGCTTCAGAAACAAGTCCTTATCCAAACAAAAAGGAAAAACAATAGTATTGTAAAAAAGCTAACACATTTGTTAGCTTTTTTGATGAGATATAAATAAAAACCTGTCCTCAGTAAAAAAGATATGCTATAGTAGGATAGAAAAATATATTGAAAATCCATGCACTTGCATGGGAGAGGTTCGCAAACTCCCTCGATAAAAAACTAAGCAACACGATAGCTCCGCTTTTTGAACAGGGGAAAGCTATGGTCTTTTTTCGGTTGCTCTAGTTATATTTAGGTATTATTTTACAATGAGAAGTGAAGCGAACTTTTTAAAAGTTCGCTTTTTTTTTGCATAAATTAAGTTTGTTAAGGAGTTGTTCGTGTTGAAAAATGAGAAAGCGGTTGTTGTATTTAGCGGTGGACAAGATAGCACAACGTGCCTGTTTTGGGCACTTGAAAACTTTGCAGAAGTTGAGACTGTGACGTTTCATTATGGGCAAAGACACAATAAAGAAATAGAAGTTGCAGAAGAAATTGCAAAAGATCTTGGCGTAGAAAATACAGTGCTTGATATGTCTTTATTAAATCAGCTTGCTCCAAATGCTCTTACGCGATCTAATATTGAAATAGAGGAGAAGGAAGGAGAGCTTCCAACAACGTTTGTGGATGGCCGAAACTTGCTCTTCTTATCGTTTGCTTCGATTATGGCAAAGCAAAAGGGCGCGCGCCATCTTGTAACAGGAGTTTGTGAAACAGACTTCTCGGGCTACCCAGATTGCCGAGATATTTTTGTTAAATCATTGAATGTTACGCTTAACTTATCAATGGATCATAACTTTGTTATTCATACTCCACTAATGTGGATTGATAAAAAAGATACATGGAGATTAGCTGATGAGCTTGGTGCTCTTGATTATATTCGCTATAACACGCTTACATGTTACAACGGCATCAAAGCTGATGGCTGTGGAGAATGTCCAGCATGTAAACTAAGAAAAAATGGGCTTGATCAATATTTAGCTGAGAAAGAGGAGGAGAAAAATGCTACAGCAAATTTATCCGAGCGTCGCTCATGATTTTAGCTATGAACTAAACAAAGATATGCATTTTGCATCAGCTCACTTTGTTCCTCATGAAAGTGCAGGAGCATGTCAAAATATGCACGGTCACACGTACTTTGCTAACGTGACTATTGCAGGTGACGAGCTTGATGAAACGGGATTTTTAGTGAATTTTCAAAGTTTAAAAAAACTCGTGGCAAAAGAATTTGATCATACGTTGTTAAATGACCATGAAGTATTTGATGATCGTGATCCTAACTTTTTTCCGACAACAGAGGTTGTTGCACGTACAATTTATGAGCGCATTCAAAAGCATTTAGATACATTAAAAAACAAACCAGTTTGTTTGCAAGTCTTCTTGCGAGAAACGCCAACAAGTTATGTTGTGTATCGTCCGAAAAGAGGGAAGAAAAGTGAGTCATAAAATTCCCGTATTAGAAATATTCGGTCCAACCATTCAAGGGGAAGGAATGGTCATTGGGCGTAAGACTATGTTTGTTCGTACAGCAGGTTGTGATTACTCCTGTGCTTGGTGCGATTCCTCTTTTACATGGGACGGTTCTGCAAAAGAAGATATTAAAATGATGGAGGCTTCAGAAATTTTACAGAAGTTGTTTGACATAGGTGGAGAGCACTTCAATCATGTAACAATCTCTGGAGGAAATCCAGCGCTCTTAAAACATTTAGATGAGCTTATTGATCTTCTTTCACAAAAGGGAATTGAAACAGGTCTTGAAACACAAGGAAGTCGTTATCAAGACTGGTTTTTAAAAATCAATGACCTAACAATCTCTCCAAAACCTCCAAGTTCTAAGATGAAACCAAACTTGGAAGTTCTTGATGAAGTGATGGAGCGACTTAAACAAGGAGAACGTCTCAACCATGTAAGTTTGAAAGTGGTTGTTTTTAATGATGAAGACTTTGAATTTGCAGAAGCTATTCACAGTCGCTATCCTGACGTTTCTTTTTATTTGCAGGTTGGAAACGATGATGTGACAACAGCAAATGATGAGGACTTATTAAAAAATCTCTTAATAAAGTATGAGTGGCTTATTGATAAAGCCGTGCAATCTAAAACAATGAATCATGCCCGTGTTTTGCCTCAGCTTCACACTCTTGTATGGGGAAACAAGCGCGGGGTATAAAAGCAAAAAAAAATTTAATAAAAAATATGCACAGAACTATTCACAAAAATGAAAAACGCTGTTAGAATGACTAGCGTAGAAAGTGGGGAACGACAATTGACTGGTCGTAAAAATGAAGAACTCGAAGGTGTAACATTACTAGGAAATCAGGGAACAGAATATACTTTTCACTATTCTCCAGAAGTGCTGGAATCGTTTGATAACAAACATCCAAATCGCGATTATTTTGTAAAGTTTAACTGTCCTGAGTTTACAAGTCTTTGTCCTAAAACAAACCAACCAGATTTTGCTACAATTTATATTAGCTATATTCCAGATCAAAAGATGGTTGAAAGTAAATCATTAAAACTGTATTTATTTAGTTTCAGAAATCATGGGGATTTTCATGAAGACTGCATGAATATCATTATGAACGATTTAATCGAGCTCATGGATCCACGTTACATTGAAGTATGGGGGAAATTTACACCACGTGGTGGTATTTCAATTGACCCATATGTAAACTACGGAAAACCGGGGACAAAATACGAACGTATTGCCGAACATCGTCTAATGAATCATGATCTTTATCCAGAGAAAATTGATAACCGTTAACGTATAAGTGACACTTTTCATAAGTGTCACTTAAGTATTCTCTAAGGAAAAATGGTATAAGAAGGTGAGAGCAGTGGAACAACGTTCAGCAGTGTTGCTTGGCGCTGAGGGTCTTATTGGAAAAGAGCTTTTGTACCTTTTATTAGACAACAAGCTGTATGAAAAAGTAACGGTATTTGTACAAAAAACATTACCTATTCAACATAAAAAACTTCGTCAAATCCGCACGAGTTTTGATGATTTAAAACAGTATGAGAAGGAATTTGAAGTTGACCATGTTTTTTGCTGTATTGGATCAACGATGAAACAATCAGGAACAAAAGCACAGTTCTTAAAAGCGGATTATGAGTACCCTCTTGCTGCAGCAAAATGTGCAGAAAGTCAAAAGGCCCGAAGCTTTTTAGCGGTAACCTCAATAGGTGCTAATCTGCGCTCACCTTTTTTCTACATTAAAGTAAAAGGGCAGGCAGAGGAAGATATTTGTCAGCTTTATATTCGATCTACCCATTTTTTCCGTCCATCAGTGCTGATCGGAAAAAGAGAGCGGATAGGATTATATGAGAAAGCGATCTTTAGTTTAATGAGACTGTTCTCGTTTGCTTTTGTAGGAAAATATCGTAAATACAAACCAATTAAATGTGAAAATGTCGCCAAAGCAATGGTTGCAGCAGCATTAGTTGAACAAAATGGGGTTCATGTTCACGAAAGTGATGAAATTTTTAATGGTAATTGTAATGAAGTAGTGAACCAACAATCTGTACAACATATGTAAGCTAGAGCAAAAGCTCTAGCTTTTTTTCTTGCTTTTTGAAAAGGGCTTGGTTTATTATTGCGTTAAGGAAACTTTTTTTGCCATTGCCATATAATAGAGTAAAAAGGAGCGAAATACGGTGAACAAAGTTCAGAAATACGCTTATTTATTTTATAAAATCGGCATTTTAACAAAAGATCAAAAGAAACAGGTTATAGATAAAAACAGTAAAAAAACGCGGTAGAGACTCTACCGCGTTTTTTTCATCTATAGGGTTTCTTCAATAATTTGATAGTTTTTATGGTTTACAACGGTTTTATGTTCTAAATCTAATTCCCGAAAGTTGCTCATGTACGTAAGATCAACGATAACAGAGTTTTCGTTTACTTTTTCTACAATTCCTTTCAATCCATCCTTAAACTGAATAACGTTTCCAATCTCCGCAATCTTCATGCTCTCTCCCCTTTACAAAAGCGTTTTAATAACATTAACGATTACTGGTTTAAAAAAGTTTCATTTTTTTGAAAATTACTTTTTTAAATATTTTGCCTTAAAAAACAAATTCCGTAAAGACCTTTCTAGAAAAATAGCACATTTGAACTGACATTGTAAGCAATTTGGGGTATAGTTTTGGTTAAGATAAAAAAGGGAAAGAAGCCCTATTTAGGTTGAAACTTTATCTCTGTTTTAAACGTATTATGATGAAAGCTAAAGTTTTAGAAAGTAAGGAGAGAGCGGATGGAAAATAGAGAAACACTTCAAGAGATGTTAAAAGAAATTGAAAAATGGGAAAAAGATCAAAAGGGCTTATGGTTTTGGGAACGTTTCAGCCGTATTCCTTTTAAAATTATAGATAAATTAACGCCTGCTTTTATTCAAAAGAAAATCGGTTCTTTACTAGATGAGCTAGGAAGCTTTGTTCAAAGTGGAGGAAAGTATTTAACAAGTGAAAAAGGCGTACTAAAACGTTTGCGTGAGCAAAATAATGGAATTAATCCAGAAACAATAGAAGACATAGACAAAGTTCCTGTAGCTGTAATGAATGCTGTAAGTGAAAGCATTCAAAAAAACAGAGGAAATATGGCAACAGTTCAAGGAGCAACAACAGGTTTTGGGGGAGTATTTACCCTTGCTGTTGATATTCCTGCCTTGCTTGGGCTGTCACTTAAAACACTTCAAGATATAGCCGTCTGCTATGGTTATGATCCAAATGATAAAAAAGAGCGGGCTTTTATCGTAAAATGCCTGCAATTTTCTTCTGCTGACGTTGTTGGAAAAAAAGCTATTCTAGAGGATTTAGCTCTTTATCGTAACGGAGAATATGAATATGCTGCGATGGCTTCACAGCTGCAAGGATGGCGCGAAGTAGTCTACACGTATAGAGATAATTTTGGATGGAAGAAACTTTTCCAACTTGTCCCTATTGCGGGTGTTTTTTTTGGAGCATTTATTAATAAGTCAATGATGCAGGACGTTGCAGAAGCTGGTATAATGCTATATCAGAAGCGCCGTATTTTAGAGCGTATGAATAAGAAAGATGAGCTAGAAGTATAAAAGAGGTGTTTTTAGTGGATAGAGAAGAAGCAAATGAGCAGCTTGATGCATTGAAAAAGGGAGAGATAGATGAACTTGTAGTTGAAAAAGAACATTTTCTCTTATTTCAACCTCTGCTTGTTCAAAGGGAAGACTTTAAACATTTTAGAGGAATTGCAAAGCACGGTGGTAAAATTGTTTATCACTATTTAGAAGCTCCACGCAGCTAGCACTGAAAAACTTTTCAGTGCCTTTTCTTATGCTAGACTTCTTAAGATATGAACGGAGGGAAGAGTATGAAAAATAAAACTCCATTTTATTTTGCAGACTACGTATGGAGAAACGAAAAAGGTCACATTACGTATGGCATGCTATTAACGAAGCGTCCTGAAGATAAAGGTCTTAAGCGTCTGCATGAAATCTTGCAAGATGCTTTTATTCATCATAAAAAAGTAGCTATTAAGACAGTTTACGATAACAGAGAGCAAGCGCTTGATGGATATGTTATTCATCTTTCAAAAGAAGAAGATATATTTACATTTATGGATATAAACGGATCTAAAATTGTCATTGATTTCTATGATGTTGTAGACATTTGTCTTCAAGATTAAAAAAATATATTGTATAAAGTCCCAGTTTTATTACAAATGAAACTGGGACTTTTTATTGTGCTTAAAGCTTTCTCGGTTTCTTTTGTAATAGTTTTTAAAGATTATGCAATAAACTTAATCTATTTTTTCAATGCATTGTAGAAAAAGCTGTGATAGATTTAGGAACATAGTTTTTCTACAGGAGGGGCATCATGAAGAAAAAAAATATGAAAAAATGGGCTGTTGTATCAGCAGCGATCGCATTCTTATTCGTTGGAAAAGGAACAGCTTCTGCTGCAACAAACCATCAAGTTCAAAAAGGGGATACCCTTTGGAAGCTTGGAGAAGATTACCATATTTCAATTGATGATATTAAAAAAGCAAATGATCGTCGAAATGACATTATTTATATTGGTGAGTCACTATTTATTCCAACAAACGATGATGACTTATATAAAATTAAAAAAGGCGATACATTATCTAGTATTGCAAAGAACTATGGCGTTTCCATTGAAGAGTTGCAGCAAGCAAACAACCTAACAGGAAACCTTATTTATGCGCAAGCAATGCTTACAATTCCAAATAAAGAAACGGAACAGCCTGCTCAAAGAAAAGAAGTTAAAGCAGCAGAAACAAACGTAGCTACACAGCCAAGTACAGCTGAACAAGCAAGTGCATCACCAGAAAATCAAGGACAAGCTGTTTCGCCAGAAGAGCGTGATCTTTTAGAGCGCGTTGTTGAGGCTGAAGCAAAAGGAGAGCCTTATGAAGGAAAAGTAGCAGTAGCAAACGTTGTATTAAACCGAGTTGCTTCAAGCGAGTTTCCGGATACAATTACAGAAGTTATTAATCAAAAGATTCCGGGGGGAAGCTATGCCTTCACACCTGTTCAAAACGGTTCAATTAACAATCCAGCTTCAGAAGAATCAAAGAAAGCCGTAAATGAAGCTATTACAAATCGTGCTCAAAAAGAAACGCTGTTTTTCTACAATCCAGACATTGCAACAAGTGATTGGATAAAATCTCGTCCTGTTGTAGCGCGTATTGGTGAGCATGTATTTATGAAATAATGATAAGTATTCTAGAGATAAAAAAGCAGGCAAAAGCCTGCTTTTTAATTTTGGATAAAGATATCCTTATCTTCACTTCCGTTGCTACCTGTCAAAACAAGGCCAATATCTGTTTCACTATGATGATTTTGGACAATTGTAAAAGGTACATTCTCTTGATTGGCTATTTTAATATATTTAGACAGGTGAGGATAGCTAATTTCTCCATTTAAATAAAGATGTCCATTTCGCACATTTTTAATGTTTGCCACAACTTGTTCATAAGGAGATGTTCTCATAACCTGTCCTTTTTTCAAGGCAACTTCAATTCTTTCTCTTAGTGCTGTTAAATAATAGCGTCGTTCTTCAGGCTTTGTTTCTTTTACTCCGTACATTCCACGATCTAAATACTCTTCAATATGTTCTTTAGCCAAACCTTTCATCTCCCATTTCATCAACTTACTTATTAGTGTAACCGAATTTTATTCAATTATAAAACAGGTACACGCTCATTTTGCTGAATATGATGAAGTAGGGCTTGAATACTGTCTGCTACTTCCTGCTGAGTAAGGGATGGAAAAAGAACATGCACTCTTTTATCCTGGGCAATGAAAGAAGCGAGCTTTTCTACCGTTTCTATATTTTCTCCATACGGAAGTTTAATTTGACGATAAAAAGGAAGAATGCGATCTATTTCGTCCCAATTTTCTTCAAGAGCCAGCTGAATGAAAATCCCATAAGCTGCTTTTTCACCAAGTAACAAGGGGGAAGAAGAATTGAGGGAAATACTATTTTGAAAAAGTGTCGCTGTTTCGTGTTGGGAATTAAAACTTGAAGCTATTCCCCCGCCCATGATAATAATTTCGATTGTTTTAAGCAGGGACGCGCTGAGTTTTACAGTGGCTAGATCAATAAGTGCCTGTTTACCGTGTGCAAGAAGTAATGTATGGCTATTATGAGCGATTTGATGAGCGAGCTCCATTGCAAACGTTTTGTTTTCTTCTTTAGCCATTAGAGCGTCTAATTCATACCACTTTGCAAGCGTATTGCTAATACCAGAGCGCAAATAGGCTACAGGAGAGTGAAGAATAATTCTTGGTTCAATCAAAACCATCAGCGCTTGTTTTGGATGAGAAAGAGCGCTATGAAACTGCCCGTCTTTGTACATAAGACTTTTTGGCGTCCAAGCCGAGCATGTAGAAGCAAGCGTTGGTATGAGAATTACTTCACAATCAACCATATTCGCAACAGCCTTTCCAAGATCCAATACGCTGCCGCCTCCAAGTGAAATAATAACGTCTGCCCTAAACTCTTTTGCTTTACTAGCAAGGCGATCTCGTTCTTTTAGGCTGCATTTCTCTTCATAAGGTACAAAAAGCGATTGAATATAATGAAATTGAGGCAAGAAGGGCTGTGCAGCTTCAAGGCTTTTCTTGCCATGAATCCACAAGGCTTTTTTATAATTTAATGTAATAAGCCTTTCCTCAAGTGAAGACAGCACATCCTTTTGACACTCATAGTAATTAGGACCACTGCGAACTTCCAGATTTTTTTGCATATATAATCCTCCTTCTCAAAGCCAAAAAATTGTTTCCTCTTCGTTGATAAGAATAGCACCATGTAGAATAGAACATTTTAAATGATGATAAAGCTTACCTTATTCAATGTCAATAATGATTTTTGATATTTTAAAATGTTCTCACATTCTTACAACAAGATAGTACTCAAACATTATGAGAGGGAGAAAGAAGTTATGCTAAAAAAATGTCTTTTTTCACTAATTTTATTTACATTTTTTTTAGGATGTAAAGACACTTATGGAACTGAAAAAGATAGCATTGTTATTTTACATACGAATGATATGCATGGACATATAGTAGAAGGAGAAAACGGTGAGCTCGGTTATGCGAAGATGGCTTATCTAATTAAAACAATGCGTGATTCTTATCCATCTCTTTTACTAGTTGATACAGGAGACGTTTTGCATGGGACAAACTTTGTTTCTTTCTTTAAAGGTGAATCTGCTGTTATGATCATGAACAAGCTAAAATATGATGCAGTGACGCCTGGAAATCATGATTTTAATTATGGTATGCATCTGAGCAAGTTAGAAACCATGATGAACTTCCCTATCTTAAGTGCTAATATCACAAAAAAAGGAGAACCTATTTTTAAACCATATATGATTAAGTCTGTAAAAAACAAAAAGATTGCTTTTATTGGTGTGACATCAACTGAAACAAAGACAGCTACAAGTTTTCATAATACAAAAGGATTAGCTTTTAAAGATGAGAGAAAAACGGTACAACATATAGTAAATGATGTGAGAAAAAAGGCAGATGCTGTTGTCCTCCTTTCTCATAGTGGTATTACAAAGGATCGAGAGATAGGGGATTATGTGAAAGGTATTGATCTTATTATTGGAGGACATAGTCATACTTGCCTTGAAGATCTTGAAAAAAGAAAGTATGCTGCAATTGCGCAAGCATGTGAACATGGAAAAGCGTTAGGTAAAGTTGAGTTAATTTTTAATGGGAAAATCCTTTCGTCTATACACGGAGAACTGTTAAAAAAGAAACATTGGGTCGAAAAAGATGAAGATATAAATACCCTTATATCGATGTACAACAAGAAAGTAGAAAAGCATTTTAATAAGAAAGTGGGGTACTCTTCTTCAGCTTTTAAAGGAGAACGAAAAACGTTGCGTACAAAAGAAACGCCACTTGGTTATTATTTGGCTGATATTTTAAAGCAGAGCACAGGTGCAGATATCGGTTTCATTAATGGGGGAGCGATTAGAGATGGATGGCCTCAAGGTGTGTTGACACGAGGAGATATTTATAACGTTATCCCATTTGAAGATAGAATGGTTACGTTTCAAGCAGAAGGGGCTGATATAAAGAAGGCCCTTGAGAACAGTGTATCACGCTATCCTAAAGAGTATGGTGGTTTTCTTCATGCATCAGGATTATCCTTCGCTTTTAAGCCAGAGTATCCAAAAGGAAAAAGAGTGAGGAATGTGAAAGTTGGAGGTATTCCACTTCAAGAAAAAGAAAGCTATCTTATTTCCACAACCTCATTCCTTGCCAACGGAGGAGATGGTGTTTTTACAGGGACGAAAAAAATTCAGGATAAAGGCGCTCTCCAAGAGGAGATTATCCATTACTTATCAAGTCAAGTAAGAAGTAGAAATAAATAAAAAACACAGTGAGACGTCTCACTGTGTTTTTTTTATTGAGCCGTATATCCGCCATCAAGAAGAACGGCTTGCCCAGTTACTCCTTTTGCTTTTTCACTTGCTAAAAAGAGAGCATAATCTGCAATTTCTTCTACAGAGAGCAATCGTTTCTGTGGAACAAGTGGGTAAATAACTTGTTCAAGCACTTTTTCAAGTGCAACATTACGCGTTGAGGCGAGATCTTTAAGCTGATTACGAACGAGTGGAGTATCAACATATCCAGGGCAGAGAGCATTTACCGTCACCCCATGTTCAGCTCCTTCAAGGGCAGCTACTTTTGTAAGACCAATAACCCCATGTTTTGCACTATTGTAAGCAGATTTCCCAGAAAATCCGATAACGCCATTAATAGAAGCCATATTAATGATACGGCCGTTTTTTTGCTTTTTCATAATAGGCAACGCATGTTTAATAGCTATAAATGGTGCTGTTAGCATAATTTTAATAAGAAGTTCAAACCGCTCTGTTGGAAAGTCTTCAAGAGGAGAAACATATTGCATACCTGCATTATTAATAAGCACGTCAAGGGATCCAAAATGTCTAACTGTTTCATATAGTGTGTTTTGAATATCTATTTCTTTTGTAACATCACACTTTAACCCGATTGCTTCTAATCCTTTTTCTTGTAAGGAAGCAGCGGCATTTTTGACTCCGTCTTCGTTAATATCTGTTAATGCTACTTTACTTCCGTTTTTTGCGAAATGTTCAGCCATCTGAAATCCAATTCCCTGTGCTGCTCCTGTAATATAAACAACTTTATTTTCAACCATTAGTATGCCCCCTATATTTTTGATAGCGCTATCATTTTGTGTTTCTGCGCCTAGTGCAAAGCATTTAAAACCATTTCTTTAAACCCATTATAGTTTTATTTTACCAGAAAATTCTTAAAATAAAAGCGTATGCTCTCTGCTTTTGTTCAATAACTTCTAAAGAAAAATCCCTTCTCTTAGGGTAAATGCCTACGCAAATATGTACATTTGTCATATGTTGAAGTGTAATCAGTTTTTTTTAGGGAGGAAATAATGATGTATCATCAAATTTCATCACATGATGTTCGTCGTCCATTCGGATTTGGCCGCCGACCATTTGGCCGTCCTTTTGGTTATGGGTTTGGCTATGGATTTGGAGGACCTTTTATTGGAGGAGTACTGGGGGGAGTTTTAGGAAGTGCACTTATAGGCCGCCCATACTACTATGGCTACCCGCCATATCCTTATCCATATTATCCATATTACTAAAATAAAAAGCAGCTGTTGAAAGCTGCTTTTTATTTTTAATACATTTATAAAAGGTATTTATAAAAGAATGTGGAAAAAAGATACATATCGTAAGTTTTGAAAAGGTCGGAATTTAGAAAGGGGAGGGGCTTAGAAGTGAAAAAGTATCTAATTTTTATCTATAGCATAATGTTAGCTTGTGGCGCAGTATGGTCTACTTTTTTGACTTTTAATCTTCAAATCATTGAATATGCCATTCCTTTCAGTTTACTTTCTTTTGGAGCCGTTTTGCTTTGTACAACAAGTTTTCTTTATCTCGGGTCAGAAAATGAAAATACTGTTTATAGGGAGGGAGAAAAATGAGGGTGCTTGTTTCCTTATCAAACAGGCTTATGCAAAGATACTTACCAGATCCTTTAATTTTTGTTTTTCTACTTACTTTTCTTGTCTTTGGATGTGCTATTATTTTCACTCCAACAACAGCTACGCAACTTTTTAATTACTGGGGTGAAGAGTTTTGGGGACTTTTGTCGTTTACAATGCAAATGGTCCTTGTTTTATTGACAGGACATGTACTAGCAAGCAGTCACCTTTTTAAAGTTTGGTTAGGAGCTCTTGCAAGTATTCCAAAGACTCCTGGTAAAGCTATCATTTTAGTTACGTTTATATCAATGCTTGCAAGTTTTATTAACTGGGGATTTGGGCTTGTTATTGGCGCTCTGTTTGCCAAAGAAGTTGCTAAAAAGATAGAAAATGTTGATTACCGTCTTCTTATTGCAAGTGCCTATAGTGGATTTGTGATTTGGCATGGAGGGTTATCTGGATCCATTCCTTTAACAATTTCAACCCCAGGTCATTTTTCAGAAGAACTAATAGGGATCGTTTCAACAAGTGATACCATTTTTTCTACGTATAATTTAGCTATCGTCCTTGCTTTATTTATTATCATTCCTGCTACAAATCGCTTCTTAATGCCTTCTCGGAAAGACACTATCACAATTGATCCAAAACTTTTAGAAGAACGAGCTTCTTTCGAAGCAGCTTCAATCGAAGAACAGACACCAGCAACTAAGCTTGAAAATAGCCGATTCATCTCTTTAATAATAGGTGGGACAGGGCTTGTTTTTTTAGGAATATATGTAGGTGAAAATGGCCTTGAACTTAATTTAGATATTGTGAATTTTCTCTTTCTCTTTCTTGGTATCCTTTTTCATGGAACACCAAAAAAGTTTTTGAATGCGGTTACAGAGGCTGTGAAAGGAACAGGCGGAATTATTGTTCAATTTCCTTTTTATGCAGGATTAATGGGAGTTATGCAGTCATCTGGGTTAGCGACAGCTGTTTCTGAAGCATTTGTGTCAATTTCAACTGAATCTACTTTTTTTGTTTTAACATTTTGGAGTGCAGGACTTGTGAATTTGTTTATTCCATCTGGTGGAGGGCAATGGGCTATACAAGCCCCAATTATGCTAGAAGCAGCTGAAAACTTGGGCGTCTCACTTCCGAAGACAGCGATGTCTGTTGCTTGGGGAGATGCGTGGACAAATATGATCCAACCATTTTGGGCTCTTCCTGCCTTAGCTATCGCTGGTTTGAAGGCAAGAGATATTATGGGATTTTGCGTATTTATTCTCCTTGTAAGTGGAGCAGTCATTTCGTTGGGGCTTTTCTTCCTATAGGTATTAATTGGTATGTTTTAAGAAAAATAGGAATAATATAAAATAGTAAAAGGATATCAATCAATACTGTGGAATATGAACAATAGGAGAGCAGTTCAAAGTTGGAAGGAGTGAAGCACTGTGGAAGAAAGAGTAAAATTAATTCGTATACGAGAGCTTGCATACGAGATTTTACACTGCCGTTTACAAGATCAAACTGCTTATCGTCAGCAAGATTTGCAGGAGGTAGTAGAACTTCTTGCAAGAGTTGTTGTTGATTTGACGAACACGCAGTTAAGGGAAGATGCAGATCCGCCAACATCTTTAAAAGCAACTGTTTCGAAAACAAGAATGGCTTATAATACAATGATGGTAAAGCAAAGGGATGTAAAAGTACAGTGAAAAAAGACGTGTTCAAAACACGTCTTTTTTTCTTATTTTACACTTATCTTTGCATTATAGTCTAAGATGTATTCCGCAACATCTTTTACAGAAGAAACGACATGAGTGGTAAGTTTCTGAACCTCAGGTTCTCCACCTTTCATCGCAAAACTATGCGGAGTGATGTTAAACATCGGAATATCATTAAAAGAGTCACCAACACAGGCAATTTCGTCTTCTTTTAAATTTAAGTGAGAGAGAAGAATGCGTAATGAATGTCCTTTGCTAATGTTTTTAGGCATAATATCTAAACATCCTGGCGCTGAGACGTAACAATCAACTTCATTGGAAAACTGCTCAAGGATGGCTTTTTCAATTGCGAAAATCTCGTCAGGAAAGCTAATGACGGAAATTTTAGAAGGAAAAAGTGATTGACCAAACTCACCGCTCATGTTCGGTTCTTTCTCAATAGGGAAGAAGAGATATTTTTGAATCTCCGCTAGCGCTTCATGATCTTGTTCAACAAAATTTGTATGATTTGAGCAAACGAGCGTAATTGTTTCAGGACTTTTAACCGTATTATAAACGCTCCTCGCAATTTCTTCGGAAAATACTTTTTCATACAGTGTTTCACGCTCGCGTGTGATAACATAGGCTCCATTTTGACTTATTTGATGAAAATCTCCTTGAAGCATAAGGGCCACCTTAGCCATTTCATTATCCATTCGACCAGAAGCAAGGCAAATATCAACTCCGCTTTCTTTTAAGTCCTTAATTGCCTTTAAATCAGCAGGCGTGACTTTTTTCTCGGCGCTTAATAGTGTTCCATCTAAATCACTTACAAGTAGCTTAATCAATCTATTGTGTCTCTCCTTTTCCAACCAATAGGTTTTGTTGTCTATATTGTAGCAATGTTTATTTTAGGATGCACATAAAAAGAGCTAAGCAACTATGCTTAGCTCTTTTTATTATAATACGTTAAAGTAACGTGCTTGTGGATGGGAGAAAACGAGCGCTGTTACAGATGCTTCAGGCTCCATCATAAATCCGTCTGTTAATTGGATTCCAATCTCTTCTGGTTGTAACAATTTAAAAAGCTTTTCTTGATCTTCTAGATTTGGACATGCAGGATAGCCAAATGAAAAGCGTTGACCTTGGTATTTAGCTGTGAAACGTTCCTGCATTGTAAAGTCAGGAGAATCTGGGAAGCCCCATTGATCACGAATTTGTTGGTGCATACGTTCTGCAAGGCCCTCAGCTGTTTCAAGAGCAAGAGCTTGAAGCGCATGGCTTTTTAAGAAATCCCCATTATCTTTGAAATTTTTCGAAAGCTCTCTTACACCTTTCCCAGCCGTTACAGCAAACATGCATACATAATCCATAATGCCAGATTCTTTTGGTTTTAAGTAATCTGCTAAACAAAGGAATGGTTCTTTTTGCTGACGAGGAAACGTAAAACGCTCAATCTCTGTTTTTTCATCAGAATTATAAATAACAACATCATCTCCATCAGCTTGAGCAGGAAAGAACTGATATGTTGCAGATGGTTTAATGAGATTTTCTTGTTTAGAAAGAGTCATTAAATCATCAATCATTTCTTTCATTCCAACCACTTTTTCATCTTTTTCAGCAAGAAGGCGAGAAATTTTCCCCTTTACTCCAAGATGATGGCCAAGGAGCATTTGCAAGTTAATATACGGCTCGACCATTGCAAGGCTGTAGTTTTTGATAACATGCTTTTTTAAATCATTTGGTATATAAACAGGAGCATCTGTTGAGATATTTGAACGTTTTGGAACAACGATTTCTGTCTTAACAGCTGTAGCCGGTTTTTCTAAAACAGCAACAGCACTCTCTTTTTGTCTACGTTCTTCAATCATTTCACCCATTTTTTCTTCATCGCGCAGTGAATTTGCAAGAGACAATCCTTCCATTGCATCCTTTGCATATAACACAAGCCCGTTATATTCCGCAGAAATCTTTTGATCAGTAAATCGACGAGAAAGGGCAGCTCCTCCAACTAAAATCGGAACAGAAATTTTAGCTTGGGTTAAGTCTTGAGCTGTGATCACCATTTGTTGAGCCGATTTTACAAGAAGTCCTGATAATCCGACGATATCCGGCTTTTCATCGTTGATGGCCTTAATTAAATCTTGCGGAGTGACTTTAATACCGAGGTCTACTACCCGAAAACCGTTATTGCTTAAAATGATGTCCACTAAGTTTTTTCCAATATCGTGCACATCACCTTTTACAGTAGCTAAGATGACTTTTCCTTTTCCTGTATCATCTTCTTTCTTTTCCATATATGGCTCAAGATGAGCAACAGAAGCTTTCATAACTTCCGCACTTTGCAAAACTTCTGCTACAATAAGCTGATTTAAATTGAAAAGACGTCCAACTTCGCTCATGCCGTCCATAAGCGGTCCGTTAATAATATCGAGCGGATCATCAAACTTTTGTAAAGCTTGATCAAGGTCTGGAATTAGTCCTTCTTTTGTTCCTTCAATAACGTAACTGGCAAGGCGTTCTTCAAGCGTTAATGTACTAGCATCAACTTTTTTCTCTTTTTTCTTGCCTCGGTAAAATTCAGTAAACGTTTGAAGTGTTTCGTCATTTGTTTTGAAAAGAAGATCATCAGCTAGCTTAATCTCCTCTTCTGGGATAGAGGCGAAGCGCTCTAGTTTTTCTGTATTTACAATTGCATAGTCAAGTCCTGCCTGTGTGCAGTGATAGAGAAAGACAGCATTTAGAATCTCACGTCCAACAGGAGGTAAACCAAACGAAATGTTACTAACACCAAGCATTGTAAGACAGCGTGGAAAATGCTGCTTAATAAGTCGAATTCCTTCTACTGTCGCTTCTGCTGAACCAATATATTGTTCATCACCTGTTCCAACAGGGAAGACCAGTGGATCAAAAATAATATCATCAGGTTTAATGCCATACTTTGTTGTGAGTAACTCGTAAGATCGTTTAGCAATTTCAAGCTTGCGTTGTGCTGTTACGCCCATTCCAACTTCATCAATTGTCCCGACAACAATTGCTCCTCCATATTTATGAAGAAGGGGAGTGATTGCTTCAAAGCGTTCTTCACCATCCTCTAAATTGATGGAGTTAATAATTGCTTTACCTTGAGAATACTTTAACGCACGTTCAATGACTGCTTCATCTGTTGAGTCAATCACAAGAGGGACTTTTACTTTTTTCACAACTTCTTGAATAAAAGTTTCCATGTCTTCCATTTCATCACGATCAGGGTCTGCCAAACAAATGTCAATAACATGAGCGCCATTTTTCACTTGAGCGCGAGCAACTTCAGAAGCTTCTTCAAATTTTCCTTCAGCAATAAGGCGTTTGAATTTGCGAGAGCCAATTACGTTTGTTCGTTCCCCGACAAAAAGAGGTCTCATCGTGTCTTCGTACACAAAAGATTCAATTCCTGACACAGCATGAGCGTGGTCTTTTTCAGGGAGAGAACGAGGAGGAATCTGTTCAACAGTTTCCCGAAGAGCCTTAATATGAGCAGGAGTTGTTCCACAGCATCCTCCAACAAGGTTTAACCAACCTTTTTCAGCAAAACCACCAATTTTTTTAGCTAAAAGTTCAGGAGATTCATGGTATTGTCCTTCTTCATCAGGAAGTCCTGCATTTGGATAACAGCTTACTGCAGTTGTAGCAAGCCCTGATAGAGAGCGAATATGATCTGTCATAAACTCAGGACCTGTTGCACAGTTTAACCCAACAGAAATAGGTTTCATATGCTCAAGAGAAAGGTAAAAAGATTCAATATCTTGCCCAGCAAGCGTTGTGCCCATTGGTTCAATCGTACCTGATACCATAAGCGGAATTTCTTTATTAAAATGTTCAAAAGCTTTCTGGATGCCGAGAAACCCTGCTTTTACATTCAGCATATCTTGACATGTTTCAAGTAAAAGTAGATCAACGCCACCTGTTATAAGACCTTTCGCTTGTTCAAAATAATCTTCAACAAGAGCATCAAACGTTGTTCCGCCTGTTACAGAAAGAGTTTTTGTTGTAGGCCCCATTGCACCTGCAACATAACGGGGCCAGTCAGGGGAGGAATATTTATCACAAGCAGCGCGTGCAAGTTTGGCTGAAGCAACATTAAGCTCAAAAGCAAGAGAGCCAAGATCATATTCATCTAGAACAAGGGCTGTTCCCCCAAACGTATTTGTTTCAATGATGTCTGCTCCAGCTTCTAAATATTGCTCATGAATAGATTGAATGAGTTCTGGTTTTGTTTTAGATAAATACTCATTACATCCTTCATATTCTTCGCCACCAAAATCTTCTGCTGTTAAGTTGGCATTCTGAATCATTGTTCCCATTGCGCCATCAACAATTAGAATGCGTTTCTGTAATTGTTCTGTGATGTTCGTGAAAGTCATTTAAATCTTCCTTTCTATTGAAACAAGTTCTTTTGCTTTAATATAGTTAGCGAGCTCAACTGTCAGCTCATAGCGCATAAACGGAGTAATTAAATACAAGCCGTTGAAAAGCTCATATGCTCTATCAATGAGCTCTTTTGCGAGTAGAATTCCTTCTTTAGCACTTTGTTCTTTATCGTGTTCAATTCTCTCCATACGGGTTAGAATATTTTCCGATAGTTTGATGCCAGGCACTTCATGATGTAAGAACCGAGCATTTTTAGCACCTGTAAGCGGCATAATACCGATATAAATAGGAGCTTTTAAACTTTTAGTTGCTTTATATACATCTTCAAGCTGCTCAATTGAATAAATAGGCTGAGAGATAAAGTAATCTGCTCCACAATCAACTTTTTTCTCAAGGCGCTGCACTGCTCTATCAAGGTGACGGACATTAGGGTTGAAAGCTCCTGCAATTGAAAAGTTTGTTTTTTGGCCAAGGGGTTTACCTGAAAATGAAACTCCTTCATTAAACTGTTTAATAAGACGAATTAAGTCAAACGAAGAAAGATCGTAAACAGACGTAGCACCAGGGAAGTCTCCAATTTTTGATGGATCACCTGTTAAAGCAAGAATCTGATTAAACCCTAATGTGTGCATGCCCATTAAGTGTGACTGAAGACCAATTAAATTTCGGTCTCGGCACGTTAAATGGATAAGAGGTCTTGTTTTTAACTGATCTTTTAAAAGTGAAGCCATCGCTAGGTTACTAATACGTGGACTTGCTAGAGAGTTATCTGCAAGTGTTAATGCATCAATCCCAGCTGCTTGAAGAGCGTGAGCTCCCTTTAGAAACTTATCAACTCCAAGCTTTTTAGGTGGATCAAGCTCAACAATAATGGAGTGATTTTCTTGTACAATTTCATGAAGATGGGGTTGTGTCTGAATCTCTTGACTAAGAACCTCAATTGGTGGAGCTTCCTTTACGGTTTTTCCTGTAATTGGTACAGCATTTGTGAGCGCTTTTGCCATTGCTTCAATATGTGAAGGTGTTGTTCCGCAGCATCCTCCAAGTAATCGAACTCCTTGGTCTTTAAACGCAAGCGCTGTTTTGTAGAAATAGTCTGGATCTGTTTCGTAAATAAGGCGACCATCAACATATTGAGGTAAACTAGCATTTGGATATGCTGATAGAAAACTTTTATCTAAAAGAGGAACTTCCTCTAAAATTTCAAGCATATGATAAGGGCCTTGACGACAGTTTGTACCTACAACATCTGCTCCAAGTTCTTCTAATATTTTTAAAGCTTTCACAATAGGAGTTCCGTCTTGAAGTACTCCTTTTTCATGGAGAGAGACGTTTGTCACAATAGGTTTATCTGTTTCACGGCGTGCGATTTCCAAAACGGTCTTCAGCTCTTCCAAGTCATAAAATGTTTCAAAAAGAAGTCCGTCAACATCCTCAGACAAAAGCCAAAAAAGTTGTTCTCTAAAGCTTCTTTTAATTTCTTCAAGAGAAATAATACTTTTTTGGAACGATCGAATTCCGCCAATTGTACCTAGAACGTAGCCAGAATCTCCAACTGCTTTTTTAGCGAGACGAACTCCTTCAATGTTGATGTCCTTTACTTTTTCTTCCGCTCCATATCTTTTAAGCTTTGGGAAATTTGCTCCATATGTATTTGTTTGAATAACAGAAGCACCTGCTTTTTGATATGCTTTGTGAATGTTAAAAATATCTTCTGGTTTTGTAATGTTTAATTCTTCAAAACAGTTATCAATTCCGTGAGCGTGAAGCAGTGTTCCCATTGCTCCATCCCCAATTAAAACTTTTGACTGCAAATCCTCAAGTAAACCCATTTTCATCTCCCCCTGTTCGTGAACATCACTTTCCTAATAAAAAAAGCCTTCTTTATGAAAAGAAGACTTGTAGTTGTCTTCTTATCTTCTAAGCAAATATGCTTACTGGATTTAGCACCTTGTTACAAACGTAACTGGTTGCTGAAGTTTCATAGGGCCAGTCCCTCCACTTCTCGTGATAAGAAATCGTTATATACGTATTAATTTGGATAGTTTTTAAACATACTAATTAATAAATTTTACTTTTCCTTGGAAAGTGTATCTGATTTTTGAAATTATACAATAATTTCTGAACATTTTAAACCCTTTTTTTAAAATTCTCTTTCTTAAGGGTAAACATACTCTAAAAAAGCTAAAAAGGAAAATTTGGATATTAAACTTTATTTTAGGAAGAATGTTCGGATTTAAAAGAGAAAAAAATAGAAAGTACGAGAAAAGAAGCAAAAAGTTATGACTTTTGTGAGAACCTCTGCTATAATAAAATCAAATTTCATAGTTATCCTTCGGGGTCAGGTGAAAATCCTAACCGGCGGTGGTGAATAATTATATTCTAAGCCCGCGACCCGCATGTCTTTACTGATATGCGGTTGATCAAGTTTGAATCTTGAGCCGACAGTTAAAGTCTGGATGGGAGAAGGATCAGGTGCGACACTATCAGTTTGTGTTTTTTTAAGCGTGCATAACGTTTTTTAAACATACACATGATAGTTTGTTTTCGCTTATTTTCATTTTGTCAATATACTGATTCAGCATCTCTACCCCTTTAGGACCCAATCCTAAAGGGGTTTTTACGTATAAAGGGGTTCGTAATGGAGGGGGAAAAGTGAACGATCAAGCATATATGAAACTGGCTATACAAATGGCAAGTGCGACAATAGGACAAACTAAACCGAATCCAGCAGTTGGAGCTGTTGTTGTAAAAGATGGAGCAATCGTTGGAATGGGTGCACATTTAAAAGCAGGTGAACCACATGCTGAAGTTCATGCTTTAAATATGGCAGGAGACAAAGCTTATGGGGCAACAATTTATGTCACTCTTGAACCTTGTAGCCATTATGGGAAAACACCTCCATGTGCAGAGCTTATTATCCAAAAAGGAATTAAGCGAGCTGTTGTGGCATCTCTTGATTCAAATCCGCTTGTAAGCGGAAGAGGGATGGAAATGATGAAAAAGGCGGGTATCGAAGTGGAAGTCGGCGTTCTTGAAAGAGAGGCCAAAGCACTTAACCCTTTCTTTCTCCATTTTATGAGAGAAAAGCGTCCTTTTGTGACATTAAAGGCTGCCATGAGTTTGGATGGTAAAATTGCGACAAAAACTGGAGAAAGCAAGTGGATTACAGGTGAACAAGCAAGGCTTGATGGTCATCGGCTTCGACATTCTCATGATGGAATTCTAGTTGGAGCAAATACAGTGATAGCTGATAATCCATTGTTGACAACAAGAATTATGGGGCATGCGCGTCACCCAATCCGTATTGTGCTAGACACAACCCTTAAAGTTTCACCTGAGGCTAAGATTTTTCAAGATGATTCTGCTGAAACGTGGATTATTACAGGAAATGTTGGAGAAGAGAAGAAAGCTCCTTTTGCTAAAGAGCATGTTTCTATTTTTTCACTTGAGCAGCCTCAAAATATAGAGCATATTTTAGAACTTTTAGCAGCAAAAGGAGTTCAGTCCCTGTTAGTTGAGGGAGGAGCAACTGTTCATGGAGCTTTTTTACAGAGCAGACTTTTTGATGAAGTAGTTTCCTACGTTGCTCCTATTTTAATAGGTGGGAAAGATGCTCCAAGTGCATTTGGTGGAGCTGGTTTTTCTAGAATGGCTGAAACGCAGCATCTTGAGATTATAGAAACAAGTGTATTAGGTGAAGACCTTAAAATTGTCTCTAGAAAGAAAGGGAAATAATATGTTCACAGGGATTATAGAAGAAATAGGAGAAATCGAACGAGTTGAAAAAAAGACAGATGCAATTGTTTTTTCAATTCGAGCAAATGAAATTTTAAAAGATGTAAATCTTGGTGACAGTATTTCAGTAAATGGAGTTTGTTTAACTGTTACAAGCTTTACGAAAGATCGATTCACTGTTGACGTTATGCCAGAAACGATTAAAGCAACCAACTTAAAGGACTTCAAGCAAGGAGTAAAAGTGAATTTAGAAAGAGCAATGGCAGCGAATGGGCGATTTGGAGGTCATTTTGTTTCAGGTCATATTGATGGTACGGGAGAAATTGTTGAAGTAACGCCAAAAGGCAATGCAATTTATTACCGTATTCACCTTTCAGAGAATTTAACTCGTTTCCTGTTATTAAAAGGCTCTGTTGCTCTTGATGGAACAAGCTTAACTATTTTTGGGCTTGAGCGGGATGAACTAGTTGTTTCACTTATTCCGCATACAACGGATTATACGATTTTAGGGGCTAAAAAACGTGGGGACACCGTCAATATTGAATGCGATATGATTGGAAAATATCTTCATAAGTTTGTTCATAAAGAAGAAGCAAAACCAGAGGATAAGCTAAGCTATGAATTTTTGAGAAATCATGGATTTTAAAAAAGAGGTGTCAAAATGTTTAACACAATTGAAGAAGCATTAGAAGATTTAAAAAAAGGAAAAGTTGTTATTGTATGTGATGACGAGGACCGCGAAAATGAAGGAGACTTTATTGTTCTAGGAGAGCATGCTACACCTGAAAATGTTAATCTAATGGCTGTGCATGGGCGAGGACTTATTTGTACGCCGCTGTCAGAAAAGCGCGCTGAAGAGCTTGAGCTTTCACCAATGGTTTCTCAAAATACAGATGCCCATGGAACAGCATTTACAGTCAGCATTGATCATAAAACAACAACAACAGGTATTAGTGCTTTTGAACGCTCTGAAACAATTCAAGCTCTCTTAGATAAAGAGGCTAAACCAGCTGATTTTCGTCGGCCTGGTCATGTTTTCCCTTTAATTGCTAAAGAGGGAGGCGTTCTTCGCAGAGCAGGTCATACTGAAGCTGCTGTTGATTTGGCAAAGCTTTGTGGATCTCAAGAAGTAGCTGTAATTTGTGAAGTAATGAAGGAAGATGGCACAATGGCGCGTGTCCCTGACTTAATAGAGCTTGCGAAAAAGCTAGATGTAAAGCTTATTACAATCAAGGAACTGATTGCATACCGTCGTAAGCACGATAAGCTTGTGAAACGAGAAGTGCAAATTGAACTTCCAACGTCATTTGGTCACTTTAAAGTATTTGGATATTCTAATTCTGTGGACGATCGTGAACATATCGCTCTTGTAAAAGGAGATATAAATAAAGGAGATGTCCCGCTTGTTCGCGTTCACTCTGAATGTTTGACAGGAGATGTGTTTGGTTCACATCGCTGCGATTGTGGGCCACAGCTTCATGCAGCTCTTTCTCAAATTGAGAAATCTGGCAAAGGTGTTCTTCTTTATATGCGTCAAGAAGGTCGTGGCATTGGACTCTTAAATAAACTAAAAGCGTACAAGCTTCAAGAAGAGGGATATGACACAGTTGAAGCAAATGAAAAACTAGGTTTTGGAGCGGACTTGCGTGAATATGGATTAGGAGCTCAAATTCTCCGTGATTTAGGAATTGAAAAAATGCAACTTTTAACAAATAACCCAAGAAAAATTGCTGGGTTAAAAGGATATGGTTTAGACGTTGTCGAGCGTGTCCCGCTTGAAATGCCTGTCTTAAAAGACAATGAGCACTATCTTCATACAAAAGTTGAGAAATTAGGACATTTACTACACTTTTAAAAGGAAAGAGGAGAAAAAAATGGCAAAAACATTTGAAGGACATTTAGTAGGAACAGGATTAAAAGTAGGAATCGTTGTAGGTCGTTTTAATGAGTTTATTACAGGCAAACTTCTAGGTGGAGCAGAAGACGGATTGAAACGTCATGGAGTGGACCCTGATAATATTGATATCGCTTGGGTACCAGGCGCATTTGAAATTCCGCTTGTGGCAAAAAAATTAGCAGCATCTAAGAAATATGATGCGGTTATTACTCTTGGTACTGTAATCCGTGGCTCAACACCACACTTTGATTATGTATGCAATGAAGTAGCTAAAGGAGTATCTGCTCAAAGTCTTGAAACAGGCGTTCCAGTTATATTTGGAGTTTTAACAACGGAAACAATTGAACAAGCCGTTGAGCGCGCAGGAACAAAAGCAGGAAACAAAGGATGGGACGCAGCAATTTCGGCTATTGAAATGGCAAATCTCCTAAAAGGTATTGAATAATTCATTGCTTCTCCAAAGAGAGCGCTAAAGATCTTCTTTAGCGCTCTTTTTCGTATATCTTTTAGGCGTTGATACATGCTAAAAAGTGTCGGAAAGGAGGAGGTAGTTTGTCGCAGTCACTGCCTTTTTTTATTCTTCTTGTTTTAAGTTTACTTTTGACTGTTTTTATATTGTGGAGAAAATCGAACAAGAGGCTTTTATTCTTATTCTTATTTATTGGCGGATTAGCGCACTTATTAGATTTTTTTATTATGTTTATTTTAAATAGCTACGTATATAAGCCTCATTTTGTTCAGAACCGCTATTATGATAATATGCTGGGCTCTCTTGTCTCCCAAACGTTTGTTTATCCAACAGCAGCTTTAATTGTTGTAGCTTATAATTGGTCTATTTTTAGGGTTTTTCTTTTGTCTTTTTTGTTTATGGGAATTGAAACGCTCTTTTTATCACTCGACGTATATGAACATTTCTGGTGGAAGACATTTTATACAGGTATTTTTATGTTTATCGGTTTTCTTATTGCGAAGAAATGGTACGAGGGGATGAATAAAGGAGATGAGTCGAAATGGAGAAATTTTCTCACTCTTTATTTCGTAGTCTTTGTGATCAGTGGAATAGGCATTTCGTTAATTACGGTCTTCACCTCTTTAAATACGTTAAACACAGACTTTTTCAGTGATGGAGAAAGGGAGCAAATTATCCTAGCCACCATTTATATAGGTATCGTAAACTTCCTTTATAGCATGTCTGTTGTATATAGCACAAATTCGCTATATACGTACGGTTTGCTTTGTATTATCTGTGCTGTCAGTTACAGTTTGATTATGCTTAATATTCTAGAGATAGCTGCTGTATATAAACTGCTTTCTATATGCTTGTATAATGTAATTGTTTTAATTATTATTAAATCAATCCATAATCGTCTTCTCTTCTTATAGAATGAACGTGGACCTAGAAGAAAGACAATACAGTGTTTCCATTGATTTCATAAAACGATATGTTGACGTTGTGAAAATGGTTTCGTAATATGGAAAGATGACAGAGAAGCTATAAGGAGTGGGGAATGAGTGAAAAGCACCTTTTTAGTGAAAAAGGTACTAAACAATAATGTATTAATTGCCACTCATGATGAATATAAAGAGACCGTCATGATTGGCAAGGGTATAGGTTTTGGGAAAAAAGGCGGAGAGGAAATTACAGAAACTTCAGCTGAAAAGTTATTTGTTTTACACAATGAACGGGAACAAGAACAATATAAAATGTTGCTCACTCAAGTGGATGAGAAAATTGTCGTCATTATGAATGATATTATTTCTTATATTCAACATCATGTGAAAACGCCTTTAAATGAGCATATTCATATTAGCTTAACGGATCATATTTCTTTTGCTATTAAACGTGTGAAGCAAGGGATGGATATTAACAATCCTTTCTTGCTTGAAACAAAGGTACTGTATCCTACCGAATACGAGCTTGCAAGGCACGTTTTGGAGATGATTAAGGAACAAACGGGTATTTCCCTGCCAGAAGGAGAAATAGGGTTTGTTGCGCTTCATATTCACACAGCAATTACGGCTCGTGACTTGTCTGAGATTAATCGTCATTCAGCACTTATTCAAACAATTATTAGCATGATTGAGAACGGTTTTTCTATAACATTAGATAAAGAATCTTTAAATTATATGCGCCTTATCCGCCATCTTCACTTCGCAATTGAACGTGCAAATAAAGGAGAAGAAGTAGAAGAACCAAAAAAATTAGCAGAGCTATTGAAAAAAGAGTATCCCTTATGCTACAATCTTTCTTGGAAAGTAGTAAAAGTGATGCAACAAGCGCTTTCACGCCCTGTTGATGAGGCAGAGGCAGTTTACTTAACAATGCATTTACAGCGTTTAATGACAAAAATATAAAGAACAGCATTCATTTCAATACGTGTTACTGATACGATCAGGCATGAGTGGCGAGATGAAACGACTCTAATTAAGGGACAAGTATACCCTTTTATGAGACCGTTTCCGACCACTCATGCCTTTTTATATTTTCTAAGAAAGCGTTTTAACAAAAGATGGTTTATGCATGGATTGAAAACGTTGTTGCACACTATAAAAGGACAGAAAAAAAGGGGGCTACTTCATGTTTAAGAAGCTTTTTGGGGTTCTTCAAAAAATCGGGAAAGCTTTGATGCTTCCTGTAGCAATTCTACCTGCTGCAGGTCTTCTGCTCGCATTTGGTACAGCATTCCAAAACGAGCAAACATTAAAGTATATTCCGGCACTTGGAGCTGATTGGTTTCAGTTAGTAGCAACAGTAATGGCGCAAGCAGGAGATATTGTTTTTTCTAACTTGCCATTATTGTTTGCTGTGGGGGTTGCAGTTGGTTTAGCAGGAGGAGACGGTGTTGCAGGATTAGCTGCAATTATCGGATATCTCATTCTAAACGTAACAATGGGAACAATTTTAACTGGAACAGGACAACTTGATCCTGCAATGTTTAATGTTGGGTCAACAATAGAAAAAGATCCAGCATTTGCAAACGTCTTAGGTATTCCTACGATGCAAACAGGGGTATTTGGTGGTATCATCGTTGGGGTATTAGCTGCTTCAATGTATAATCGTTTTTACCAAATTTCGCTTCCTCAATATTTAGGGTTCTTTGCAGGAAAACGATTTGTACCAATTGCTACAGCTATCTCTTCTTTAATCCTAGGATTAATTATGATGGTTGTATGGCCACCAATTCAAAGTGGTTTAAATACATTTTCACAAACGATGTTAAATGCAAATCCAATGCTTTCGGCCTTTATTTTCGGGGTAATTGAACGTTCATTAATTCCGTTTGGTCTTCATCATATTTTCTATTCACCGTTTTGGTATGAATTTGGAGAATATATTGATAAAGCAGGGAATTTAGTGCGTGGAGATCAGCGAATCTTTATGGCACAGTTAAAGGATAATGTTGATCAATTTACAGCAGGAACATACATGGTTGGTAAGTACGTATTCATGATGTTTGGTTTACCAGCAGCAGCGCTTGCTATTTACCATGAAGCACGTCCAGAACGTAAAAAATTCGTAGCTGGTATTATGGGTTCGGCAGCTTTAACGTCATTCTTAACAGGGATTACAGAACCGCTTGAGTTCTCATTCTTATTCGTTGCACCAATTCTTTTCGCAATACATGCTGTGTTTGCAGGCCTTTCATTTATGCTTATGGCATGGCTTGATGTTAAGATTGGAATGACGTTCTCTGGAGGATTTATTGATTTTATTTTATTTGGAGTCTTGCCGAATAAAACTGCTTGGTGGTATGTTATTATCGTTGGTCTTATTTTAGCTGTTATCTACTACTTCGGTTTCCGCTTTGCGATTCGCAAATTCAACTTGGCAACGCCTGGACGCGAGAAGGAAGATGTAGGATCTGAAATTGCGACACCAGCAGAAGAACTTCCTTACAATGTTTTACAAGCAATGGGAGGACGCGAAAATATTGCTCATCTTGATGCTTGTATCACACGTTTACGCGTTTCGGTTAACGATATTGGGAATGTTGATAAAGAACGCTTGAAAAAACTTGGCGCTTCTGGTGTACTAGAAGTTGGTAACAATATTCAAGCTATCTTTGGACCGAAGTCTGATACATTGAAAGGACAGATGCAAGACATTATGTCTGGAAAAACACCTGTTCCTTCTAAGGAAAGCGATGAGAAGCCAGCTAGTGAACCAACTGTAGCTGACTCAGCAGAAGAGATTGTTTCTCCAATTACTGGAGAGGTTGTCCCGCTTTCAGAAGTTCCTGATCAAGTTTTCTCGCAGAAATTAATGGGCGATGGATTCGCCATTATTCCCGAAAAAGGGACAATAGTTGCACCAGTAGACGGAAAAGTTGTAAACTTATTTCCGACGAAACATGCGTTAGGAATTGAATCAGTAGGTGGAAGAGAAGTCCTTATTCATGTAGGAATCGACACAGTGAATCTTAAGGGTGAAGGATTTGAAGCTCTTGTTTCACAAGGTGACGACGTCAAAAAAGGTGATCCGCTTCTAAAAGTTGACTTGGATTTTGTAAAAGAAAATGCGCCAAGCATTATTACACCAATCATTTTTACAAATTTACAAGAAGGCGAAAAAGTAATGATCAACAAAGAAGGTCATGTAGATAGCGGTGAACAGAACATTATTACCATTACTAAGTAATAGGAAAAAAGGAGAATGATTAAAATGGCAGAAAAAACATTTACAGTAACGAGTGATTCAGGAATTCATGCACGTCCAGCAACAACTCTAGTTCAAACAGCAAGCAAATTCGAGGCAGACATTAACTTAGAGTACAACGGAAAAAGCGTAAACCTTAAGTCAATCATGGGCGTTATGTCTCTTGGAATTGGACAAGGAGCAGAAATCAAAATCGTAACAAACGGTTCTGACGAAGCTGAAGCTCTTTCTGCTTTAGAAGAAACAATGAAAAAAGAAGGTTTAGCAGAATAATGGCTAAAGAAATTACAGGCATTGCCGCGTCAAGCGGCATTGCCATTGCCAAAGCTTTTCGTCTCGAAGAACCAGAGTTGAATGTTGAACAGAAGAAGATTTCAAATGTAGAAGAAGAAACTGCGCGTTTTGAGAAAGCGCTACAAATTTCTAAAGAAGAACTTGAAGGAATTAAAGAACATGCTAGAAAAGAGCTTGGAGAAGATAAAGCAGATATCTTTGCAGCTCATCTTTTAGTTCTTAGTGATCCAGAACTTATTAATCCAATTAAAGATAAAGTGAAAAATGAAAGCGTTAATGCTGAGTTTGCGCTTACGGAAACGGCTAATATGTTCGTTAGTATGTTTGAGTCTATGGACAACGAATATATGAAAGAACGTGCAGCAGACATCCGTGACGTAACAAAGCGTGTGCTTGCTCATCTTTTAGGAGTAACAATTACAAATCCTAGTATGATTTCAGAAGAAGTTATCATCATTGGAGAAGATTTAACACCTTCAGATACAGCACAGCTAAACCGTCAATATGTACTAGGGTTTACAACAGATATTGGTGGTCGTACTTCTCATTCAGCTATCATGGCTCGTTCAATGGAGATTCCAGCTGTTGTTGGAGCTAAAACAGTAACAGCAGATATCGAAAATGATGTCGTTGTAATCGTAGATGGCTTAGATGGAAAAGTAATTGTAGATCCATCACAAGAAGTAATTGCTGAATACGAAGCAAAGAAAGCTGATTTCGAAAAGAAAAAAGCTGAGTGGGCAAAGCTTGTAAATGAGCCAACTGTTTCAAAAGATGGTCATCACGTTGAGCTTGCAGCAAACATTGGAACACCTGATGATGTAACAGGCGTTCTTGAAAACGGTGGAGAAGCTGTTGGGCTTTATCGTACAGAGTTCCTATATATGGGACGTGACCAGCTTCCAACAGAGGAAGAACAGTTTGATGCGTACAAGAAAGTTCTTGAGCGTATGAAAGGTAAATCTGTTGTTGTTCGTACGCTTGATATCGGTGGAGATAAAGAACTTCCATACTTAAGCTTACCAAAAGAAATGAATCCATTCTTAGGATTCAGAGCTATCCGTCTTTGCTTAGAAGAGCAAGATATTTTCCGTACTCAACTTCGTGCACTGCTTCGCGCAAGCATTTACGGAAACTTAAAGATTATGTTCCCGATGATTGCAACAGTAGATGAATTCCGTCAAGCTAAAGCTATTCTTCTTGAAGAGAAAGAAGCGCTTCAGGCTAAAGGAGTAGAAATTGCTGAAGGTATCGAAATTGGGATGATGGTTGAAATTCCATCTTCAGCTGTTATGGCAGATGTATTTGCTAAAGAAGTTGATTTCTTCTCAGTTGGTACAAATGACTTAATTCAGTATACACTAGCAGCTGACCGTATGAATGAGCGCGTGTCATATCTTTACCAGCCATACAACCCAGCAATCCTTCGTCTTGTGCATATGGTAATCCTAGCAGCACATAAAGAAGGTAAATGGGTAGGAATGTGCGGTGAAATGGCAGGAGATGAAATTGCAATTCCAATCCTTTTAGGATTAGGTCTTGATGAATTCTCAATGAGCGCCACTTCTATCTTAAAAGCACGTTCACAAATCTCAAAACTTTCTAAACAAGAATTAGAAGGTCACATGGAAACAATTCTACAAATGAGCACAACTGAAGAAGTTATCTCATATGTAACAGAAAACTTCCATATTGAGAAATAAAAAAGAACCGATCGATTCGATCGGTTCTTTTTTTATAAAAGGAATGGAAGAAGTGCAGTTGAAATAAGGAGAGTTAGAAGGGCTGTCATAATCATAGCAAGACTAGAAAACGTTCCTTCAAGAGTTCCAAACTCAAATGCACGAGCTGTTCCTGTTCCATGGGCTGATACGCCAAGTAAAAGTCCTCTTGCTACAGAAGAACGGAGAGTTAACAGCTTAATAAGTTTAGGTCCTGCATAGGCACCAACAATACCTGTAATAATGACAAAAAGGATAGTTAAGCTTGGGTCTCCCCCAAGGGTTTGTGAAACATTAACAGCAATCGGAATTGTAATTGAACGAGGGACAAGACTATTTGTTAATAAGTGATCAAAGTGGAACAAAAAGGCTAACAAAAGGGAAGAGAACATCGCAATCATCGTTCCGCTTGCAACACTTAAAATAATTTCGACACCGTGTTTTTTTAGTAAATGAAGATTTTTGTAAATTGGTACAGCGAAAGCAACGGTTGCTGGACCAAGTAAATAGCTAATAGAATCTGCACCTTCTTTATATGAAGTATACGGGATATCACCGATAACTAGCGTTCCGATTAAAATAACTGGAGCTAGAACAATCGGTGAAAAAATGATTGTCTTAAAGCGCTTGTAGAGAACCTTGGAAAGCATATAAGCAGCAAGCGTTCCAACAATGGCTGAAGCAATAATTAATCCACTCATATTGAGCGCTCCTTTCTTTTTGAAATATATTCCGCTACAACTCCTGTGATAAACATCACAATCAATGTGCTAATAGAAACCACAATAATAATTTTCAGGCCGTAAGTTTTCATCATCTCTCCATAGTCAACAAGTCCAACAACAGCGGGAACGAAAAAAAGCAGCAATTCTGCAAGCAAGAAGCTCCCACCAAGTTCTACCCAGCTTAATTTAACAACTTTGAGCTGTAATAAAATAAAAAGTAGAACTAAACCAACAATACTACCTGGTACTGGGAGGTGGAAGAAATCAGATATAAAGGTTCCAATCATATAGATGCCTGTTAATAAACCAATTTGTAAAATCATAATTATCCATTTCATCTTTAAGCACCTCCAGGTTTCAAAAATTACATAAGTTACAAAAATCTTCCAAAATAAATAAGAGAGCCGCCTATGAGGAAGACGACTCCAATTGGGAGAAGAGAAAACTTTTCATGTTTTACGTAACAGGGTTAACGCAAATTGCCGTATTATTTACGGAGTGTGAGGAATGTTACAACTTAAGTTTAGCCCGATTTTGCTTATCCGTAAAATATATAAATGTTATAGTTTGTATTCGTTTTAGTTATGACCCGTTTGAAATGCCTCAACGGTATGTTTAATAAATGTCTTAGTAGCAAAGGAAATATAACGATTTTTTCTCGTAATAACAGCAAGTTGCCAAGGAATATAATTTTTTAGTTCTTTAATTTTTAGAGAGGGTTGATAAAGTTTTCGGCAAATGGAAGTTGGAAAAAGAGCGACCCCTAAATTTGCAGCAACCATTTCAGCAATAAAATCCCACTGTGAACTTTTATAGGCCACATTAGGTGCAAAGCCATGTTTGATACATTCTTTATAAATAATGTCATGCATAGCAAAGTCTTCATGAAAAATAATAAATGAATCATCTTTTAAATCAAGCAAGCTGAGCGATTCCTGATCTGAAAGCGGATGCTCTTCATGTATAACGACTTTCATAGGCTCTCCACCTAGTTTTGTAATATCAAAGATGTTTTCTTCAATCGGAAGCACTATAACTCCAACGTCAACTTCCCCAACTTCAACCATTTTCGTTACTTTAGCTCCACCAAATTCAATCATTTCAATTACGATATCAGGATAAGCATCTCGAAATGACTTAATAATAGTTGGAAAGAAGAGCGTTCCCACAATAGGAGGAATCCCTATTTTTATTTTTCCTTTTTTTAAATTCATGAGATCATAAAGAGAATTAGATAAATCATATAATGAATGCAAAATGGTTGTTGCTTCTTTGTATACAATCATTCCCGCATCTGTAAGTTGAATTTGTTTGCCAGAGCGGTCGATTAACGTTACTCCAAGTTCATCTTCAAGAGCTTTAACCATTTTACTTAAAGATGGCTGAGACACATGGAGTTTGTGAGCAGCCTTTGTAAAACTTTGTTGCTTAGCAACTGTTGTAAAATAATGTAAATGTCTAAAATCCATTTTTACTCCTTCCTTTACAATGTCTTCTGTAGACTGTATTTATTGTATAAACATGAGACTTTGTATGTAGGCTTATATTGGGATGAATGCGTTAACTTATAGGTTAAGAATTTTAATTTATCATTTCTTTATTAAGAAAGAAACGATATAATAATTTACAGTATAATGAATCGTTTATCGATGTCGTTTATATAAAATAAACTAAAGTAGTAACGGTGTACCATAATAAGGAAAGTTCAATAACCACTTTTCCTCTTCAGTAATTAATATATGTAAAAGGCAGGTATCTACTATTGGCGCATCCAGATGATATAAAAGAGCTTGTTTATATCAACGGAAACGTAAACGATAAGTGTTTCTTAACGCACGGCATTGAATTTAGGGAATTCCTTGCATCCCTTCCAACAGAGCTGTCAAATCTTCTTCTGTTGAAACATAATTACGAAGATAGCGATTTCCATATGGGAACGTTTATGAATTATGTTGAAAAGGAACAGATCACAGAGCTTGTTAAAGAACCGATCAGGACATACAGTGAATTTTGCTGGATTGATATTGATGATACAAGCTTGCTTGATTCCCTAGAACCAGAAGAAAAGGCAGCATTGCTCTATTTAGGACATTATAAGAAACCATTATCTTCTCCGTTTTTCCGTAAGCTTAATAATGAATATGTTTATTTAACAGAAGAGGACGGCTGGTTAAATAAAGTTTACTGTAAGCAGGTAGCCCATATTCAGCATATGATTAGTCATATTGTACCACTAAAGACATCAATGCTAATAAAAAAACGCCTTCCGCTTTTTCGTAAACATTTAGATTATCCACCGCTGCCGCCCGTCTTGGCACATACGATTCTAACCTTAACACATGACGGCCTGTTAATCGACTTTAAAAGTATGACAAGGTCACGCAAGGATTTGCAAATCCCGCTTTATACTGTAGGTTCTTTTTTCAGTATAGATGAACTTTTGCAAGATTTATCTTTTTATAAGCAAGAAAGCAGTTATAAAGCGAAGCTTATTTATTCTCGAAAAGATGATATGTGGGATTTAATCTACTAAGATGACGCTTCAGATGGAGCGTCTTTTTTGTATAGTGGGTTTTTCCATTCCATTAAAAGAGCGTAATGACAAGACTGTTCGTCTTCTAAGTAGTTGGGAACAACGGTGAGGGGAGTACGTCCACTTTTTAATAAAAAGGTTACAACAGGATCGATTATTTCTCCTTTCATGATTTTCTCAATGTATATTTCAGGTGAATAAAGGTGTTTATATTTTGAATAGTGAGGCATGCGAGCTCCACCAAGCAATCTTTTTAAATTATAATGTACAGCAACTTCATAAAGTGAATGAACGAGCCATTTGCCAAGCTGTAGCTTCCTAAACGAAGGAGCAACACATATGTCTACAACATAAAGAGTATCGCCATGCTCATTGTGATTACGGATATAGCCTTGGTCAGTCACTTTGTCCCACGTGTGTTCTTTTTGATGTTCATCATATTTGATAATAAGTGACGTGATGGAGCCGACAATTTCCCCGTCAACTTCGACACATAAACATCCTGTTTTAAAATGCTTAATATGTTCTGTAAGCTGTTGTTTAGACCAAAGAAGATCAGGTGGAAAAGGTGAAGGAAAGGCACATTTTTGGACAGCTATTAACGCATTGATATCATCTGCATTATAGCTGCGAATTTTTGCTTCTACAAACTTATTATTATGAAACATAAGCAACTGTTTTTTATATTCCATTCTCTCATTCTCCTTTTAAAAAAGATTGAATAATAAAAATATTTTGCTCATTTCTTTCTTCTATGGTAATTTGAAGTAGACAATGTGTAAAGAGAAAGGAAGTTGAAAAGTGGATTTACAACTTAAGGGGAAAAATGCAGTTGTTCTTGCAGGAAGCCAAGGGCTTGGAGAAGCTATTGTTGAAGGATTTGTGAAAGAGGGAACAAATGTTATTATTGCAAGTCGTTCAGAAGACAAGCTAGCGCAAATGTGTAAGGAGCTAACAAAAAAAGGGGAGTCACGTGTTTTATATCAGAAAACAGATATTACGAAACCTGAAGATATTGAAGCTCTTTTAGAACGAGTGAAAGCGGAGTTTGGTTCACTAGACATTTTAATTAATAGCAGCGGAGGACCGAAAGCTGGTACGCTTAATGAACTAACTGATGAAGATTTTTACAATGCCTTTGAACTCAATCTTCTTAGTTATGTGAGGTCAATTAGAGCTTTCTTCCCGCTTCTAAAAGAAAATGGAGGAAAGATCATTAACATCGCTTCTTCTTCTATTAAGGAACCGATTGAGGGGCTTCTTCTATCAAACATCTTCCGCACGGGGGTTGTAGGATTAACTAAAACAATTGCAGGAGAATTTGCTCCGTACAACATTTTAGTAAACACGGTAGCACCAGGTAGAATCGCAACAGCTCGCGTTGAGCATCTTGATGAAGTAAGAGCTGAAAAACAAGGGAAAAGTATCGAACAAGTAGCGCAGGAAGCAAAGGCTGGCATCCCGCTTGGCCGCTATGGAGAACCTAGAGAATTTGCAAATGTTGTTTTGTTTTTAAGCTCTGATGCCAATACATATATGACGGGAAGTTCATTTTTAGTCGATGGTGGGTCAGTGAAGTCCATTTAAAAACAGTTGGACTAATGTCCAACTGTTTTTCATTATAACCACGTTGTTAAACGGTCAAGGTCAAAGCGTTCGCTTTGATGAGCTTCTTTTGCTGCTTTTCCGATTGAAATGAGCATAACAGGTAGGTATCTATCGCTCACTTTAAATTCTTCCACGAAGTTTTTTGCATTGAAGCCGCCCATTGCACATGTATCATATCCTTTTGCTTTTGAGGCATGCATAAGAGTCATAGCGGCTAAAGAAGCATTTGTAAATGCTGCATCGCGAGCGAAAACATCGTTTTCATAAGCACGGTTAATTTGACCTGCTAAAATGTCTTTTACTTCCGCTGTCATTGCTTCTCTATTTACAAGCGGATTATATACATCATCTACATTTTTGTTTGCTTCTAAATCACCTAAAACAGCAACAACGGCTGAAGCCTCTGTTACTTGGTTCTGATTATAAGCAATTGGTAAAAGGCGCTGTTTTGCTTCATCACTTGTGAATACCATGAAATGCCAATGTTGAAGATTCCATGCAGATGGAGATTTTGCTGTTGCGGTTAAAATGTCCTTTAGTTCTTGTTCTGATATTTTATGTGAAGCATCGTAATGTCTAATTGATGTACGAGCTTCAACAACTTCAAAAAAGTTTTGTTCCATTAAGAAACCTCCAAATTATAATGTTAACTAAGTTAAAGATTGTAAAGGGGAGCAAGCAAAAAGTCAAACAGTTTGTTTTTAGTATGTGTTCGATAAAGAAAAAATACTTGAGGTGAGGAAAATGAGTAAAGTATATAAGGTTGGATTTATTGGAACAGGAGTAATGGGAAAAAGCATGGCTTCCCATCTTCAACATCAAGGTCATGGACTTTTTGTGTATACAAGAACGAAGGAAAAGGCGCAGTCATTAATTGATGAAGGAGCCGTATGGTGCTCTATAAAAGAAATAGCAGAAACGTGCGATGTTGTAATGACAATGGTTGGCTATCCAAGTGATGTAGAAGAAGTATATTTTAGTGAGCAAGGCTTATTAAACAATGCTAAAGCTGGAACATATCTCATTGATTTTACAACTTCAACGCCTTCTTTAGCACAAAAAATTTATAGAAGTGCAAAAGAAAAAGGGCTTTATACGCTTGATGCACCTGTATCAGGAGGAGACGTCGGTGCTCGAAATGCTACATTAACAATTATGGTTGGTGGAGATGAGGATGTTTTTGACACATGTTCTCCAATGCTGAAAGCGCTAGGGGAAAATGTTCTTTTACAAGGACAAGCAGGTGCAGGACAGCATACTAAAATGTGCAATCAAATTGCTATTGCTTCTAATATGCTCGGTATCTGTGAGGCAGTTGCATACGCTAAAAAAGCAGGATTAGATCAGGAAAATGTATTAAAATCGATTTCAGCAGGAGCAGCTGGAAGCTGGTCATTAAGTAACTTAGCTCCTCGCATTATAAATGGTGACTTTGAGCCAGGTTTTTTTGTGAAACATTTTATTAAAGATCTGAAAATCGCGCTTGATGAAGCGGAAAAGATGAATTTTAAAATGCCTGGAGTTGAGATGGCGAAAGAAATGTATGAAAAGTTAGCACAGCAAGGATTTGAAAATAAAGGTACTCAAGTCCTTTATAAATGGTATGAATAAACAAGGATAAAGAGCTCAGCTTTCCTCCACAATAAGTGGTGAAGGAGTTGAGGACAATGGCAAAACGCACAAAGAAACATGATGCAGATCAAAAAAATAAAAAAGGTTTTGACTCATCAAAAACGGATACTGAGTTTAGCCGTGAAATGGGAAGTGCCAAAGCAAATCATAAGCATAAAGAAGATATGAAAAAGCAAAATGCTTCAAAAAATGCAGGAGTATATAAAGGCGGATTATAAAAAGAAATCCTCCCGGTTGAGGGAGGATTTCTTTTTATTTTAAGTAACGTTCCATCCTATCTAGTCCTTCTTTTAACTGTTCCATTGAACAAGCATAAGAAAGGCGTACATATCCTTGTCCATAATCTGAAAAGGCCGTACCTGGTGTGAGCGCAACACCAGCCTCTTTGACAAGATTTAAAGCGAACTCGTGTGAATCATGATGAAAAGGCTTAATAGATGGAAAAATATAAAATGCTCCGCTTGGTTTTGTAACGGTAAAGCCCATCTTAACAAGTCTTTCATAAGCGTATTCCATCCGTTTTTTGTACTCCTTCTTCATTGGCAGTGCATCATCTTTTCCCTCTGTTAAGGCAGCAAGTGCACCCTTTTGAGAAACAGAAGAAGCGCATGAAACGCTGTATTGTAGCACTTTGATCATATGTTTTGTAATCTGAGCAGGAGCAAATAAAAAGCCAATGCGCCATCCTGTCATTGAATGTGATTTAGAAACTCCATTTATAACAATCGTTTTTTCTCTCATTGAAGGAATAGAAGCGATTGAAACATGATCGCCATAAAAAGTAAGTTCGCTGTAAATTTCATCTGAAATCACAAAGATATCGTGCTTTTCTAAAAGAGTTGCAATGTCTTGTAATTCTTCAAGCGAAAGAGTCACACCTGTAGGATTTGATGGATAAGGTAAAATAATAGCTTTTGTGTTTGGTGTAATATGCTTTTTAAGTAGCTCTGCAGTGAGCTTAAAGTCTGTTTCTGTTGTATTAACATGAACAGGATGAGCACCACAAAGGGAGATAACAGGTTCATATCCTGGATAAACAGGAGCAGGCAAAATGACTTCATCTCCAGCACTTAAAATGGTACGGAAAGCAATGTCAATAGCTTGACTTGCTCCAACTGTTACAAGCACTTCATCTTCTGCTCTGTACTGTAGATTGTAGCGTGAACGAACAAAGCTCGAAGCCGCTTCTCGAAGTTCTATAAACCCTGCATTATGTGTATAGGATGTTACATTGTCATCAATGGCTTTTTTAGCTGCTTCTTTAACATGTAACGGTGTTGGGAAATCAGGTTGCCCAATTGTAAATGAGATAACGTCCTCATAGTGAGCAACCATGTTGAAAAACTGGCGAATGCCTGAAATTTTTATATTTTGTACACTAGTATTGATAAGATGCTCCACTTCGATGTCCTCCATTTTTATAGAAATAATATTATACATAGAGTACCATATAAAAACGATAGAAAGAGAAAAGAGTTTTAAAAAAGTCCTAACTGGGTATGTAAACTAGAATACATAAAAAAGAAAGACGTGACATTTTATGATAAGAGTATATGGAATAACGAAAGAAGGGGAGCTTAAAGAAAATCTCCCACTTCGCGATACAGGAAGAGCGAGTATCTCATGGTACTGGGTTGACTTTGATCAACCATCAGATGAGGAAATTAAGCTTCTTTCCAAAAAGTTTCGGTTCCATCCTTTATCAATTGAGGACTGCGTAGAGCATGTACAGCGCCCAAAAATGGACTCCTATGACAATTACACGTTCCTCACAGTTCATTATCTTCAGCAAAAAAGTTTACAGGCAGAGGAAATTAACTTTTTTCTTGGCAAAAATTATGTTGTTACATTCCATAAGAAAAGCGTGCGAGCTATAAATAATACGTGGGCAAAATTAAGAAAAAATGAAAGGCTGCAAAGAGGAGCAACAGAAATTGTACATGATATTATTGACCAAATTGTAGATGATTACTTCCCGCCTCTTTATCGTATTGAAGACCGTCTCAATGAAATTGAGGGAAGTGATGATGAAGAGAGCCGCAGCTCTATCCTTGATGAAGTATTTGAACTAAGAAGACAGCTAACGAAAATTCGTCGAACTATTTTTCCTATGCGTGAGTTAATATATAAGATTGTTAGCACTCAGCATATAAAGGATGTAGAAGAACAACATCTTTATTTCCAAGATATTGCAGATCACCTTCTCAAATTAACGGAGCTTGTTGAAGTGAACCGAGATTTCACCTCCGATATACGAGATAACTATATTTCTATGAATTCAGACCGAATGAACAGCATTATGATGACGTTGACCGTCATTACAACTATCTTCATGCCTCTTAGCTTTTTGGCAGGACTGTATGGAATGAACTTTACTTTTATGCCTGAACTCAAGGGGAAATACAACTATTTCATTTTACTGGGAGTTATGGCGGTTATCGCTATTGTATTAACAACCTGGTTCCGTCGTAAAGGATGGTTTCGCTAGAAGAAAGAGCTGTAGTCAATGGACTACAGCTCTTTTTATTAATCTGTATGAATTTCTCCTTCACGGAAAAAGGCATTTGAAATATATCCTAAATCAACTTTTCCATTAGCTAATTGAACAAGACAATGCTCTTGTTTTTTTTGACGACAAATGTCCTCCAACAAAGTTTCTTCTATATCTTCAATAACTCTCATCTCGTTCTGTTTATTAAAAACAACGATTGAGCCTTTCATTGAAATCAACACCTTACTTTCGTAATAAGCTTTAGTTAGTATAAGAAATTTTTGCTTATTCGTCTACCGTTTGAACTATATCCAAAGTTTTCTGTGAATTAAGAGGTTTTTTCTTTTTCTATTCATAAAGCTTTTAAAGCGCCGATACGTGAGATAGTGAGAAGAAGGAAAAGAGGAGAATTAATGACACATAACTGGTTGGAATTTAAAATAGAAAATTTTCATATGGCAGTTCCTTTGTCGTCTATTTGTAAAATTAAAGATAAGAAAGAGCTTATAGCAGAACGAGAAAAAGAGCTAAAATTTTATAGTGGAAAAGAGTTACTTGGACTTGTTGAAAAACGAGAAGGGGCAAACCCTGTTTTATTTACTCAACAAGAGCAGCATTCTCTTATCTTTACAGTAGATGAAGTAGTTGGTTTATTGGAGATAAGACAGGAAGATATTGTGGAGATGCCGTCATTCGGAAAAAGAGAAGATACGCTAACAAAAAGCATAGGCATAGTAGAAGATAGGATTGTACAATTTCTCGATCTTCAGCGCCTCACCAATCTTTCAGCAAATTTAACAATAGATAAAAACAAATGAAAGCTTGTTTTTTGAACAAGCTTTCATTTGTTTTATTTCCCGAGCGGTTTGAATATGGGCTTTTGATATTTTTTCTTGTAAGGAGAGCGCTCGTCCTGTTTTTTTTCTTCTTCATATCCTGTATAGGCTACAAGAATTTTTTTAGCATGAGATAGCGACATTTTAGTAGGTGGATTTCGATACTGTTGATCTAGTAAGCCTAGATGTGGCAGGGTAGCAAAGTCTTCTTTCTGAGGAGGAAGATGAAAGTAATAGTCAGCAACTGAAACAAGTAAATCTGAACGCTGTTGACTATTTTTAGGGTTGGGAGAAAAATGAAGGCCTTCTTTTTTGGCTTTCTTTTCAGAGATTAGCTTCTTCAAGCCAAGTTTTTTTAGCATGTAAAGATATTTAGGATCTGTAGCTGTTTTCGCATGGCGATTTACAGTAAAGAGAGCCTGTGCAAGCTGCAATGTTGAAAATGTCTTTTGTTCATGAGCAGACATATTTTCACTCCTTGTCCTTTAAACATTTTCCTCTATTATAGCCGTTCTTGTTAATTTTGCAACATTGTACATAAAAGGTTAGCACACTTCACATAATAATTTCATCTTGATTTTTAAAACCTTAAGAAAAGAAGGTGAACTTATGTTGGATATTCTTGTTGCTCTTATACCTGCTATTACGTGGGGAAGCCTTGTTTTCCTAAGTGAAAAGTTAGGAGGAGGACCTTATAGTCAGGTCCTCGGGACAACAATAGGCGCCCTTTTATTTTCTATTGTCGTTTATTTTTTCACTACTCCAGAATTTACATCGCTTATTTTTATTATTGGCTTTATTTCAGGAGTTTTTTGGTCGATTGGACAGATGAATCAGTTCCGTTCAATTGAATATCTCGGTGTATCTAAAACAGTTCCACTTTCAACAGGAATGCAGCTTGTTGGAACATCATTGTTTGGTGTACTTGTTTTTGGGGAATGGGATACAGGGAAAAAGTTAACAATAGGGATCATTGCCCTCGTTGCGATTATCATTGGAGCCATTTGTAATTCCTATGATAAATCAGAAAATGGTGGTGAAGGAAACGGGAAGTCTAATTTCACAAAAGGCCTGCTTATTCTCCTTCTTTCAACAGTGGGATATGTCGCATATGTTGTTATTATCCGGTGGTTTGAAATTGACGGGTGGACAGCTATCCTACCTCAGTCAATAGGAATGGTTGTAGGAGCTTTCATTATGTCTCTTAAACATAAACCCTATAATAAGTACACATTGCGAAATATTTTCACAGGAATATGGTGGAGTACGGGAAACCTTGCATTACTATTGTCTATTCCACTTGTTGGTGTAGCAACAAGTTTCTCTTTATCGCAAACAGGAATTATTATTTCTACCTTAGGAGGAATATTCTTCCTTGGTGAGAAAAAAACTAAAACGCAAATGGTATTTGTTATTATTGGTTCCATTTTAATTATCGTTGGCGGAGTTATGCTAGGATTTACGAAATAGAAGGAGGACATCATGATGTACAATGACTTAAAAGGAAAAGTAGCCGTTGTAACAGGAAGTAGTTCAGGTCTTGGACGAGCTATTGCTATTCGTTTTGGACAAGAAGGAATGAAAGTGGTTGTAAATGGACCAAATGATGAAAAGGTTTTAGCAGAAGTTGTAGAAGAAGTCAAAAAAGCAGGCGGAGAAGCAACAGGTGTTGTAGCAGATATTTCTAAAGAAGAAGATGTGAAAAAGCTGATCGATACGGCAATATCTGAATTTGGAACACTCGACGTTATGATGAACAATGCTGGGGTGCAAAAAGAAATTGCATCACATGAGATGTCGCTTGAAGATTGGAACAAAGTTATTTCAGTAAACTTAACTGGAACATTTATGTGCTCTCGCAATGCTATTGATTATATGGTTAAAAACGATAAAAAAGGAACTGTTATTAATATGTCAAGCGTTCATGATACAATTCCTTGGCCACATTTTGTGCATTATGCATCAAGCAAAGGCGGAATTCGTATGATGACGGAAACGCTGGCACTTGAATATGCACCAAAAGGAATTCGTGTAAATGCTATTGGTCCAGGAGCTATTAATACGCCAATCAATGCTGAGAAATTCTCAGATCCAGAAGCGAAAAAAGGAGTACTTGAGCTTATTCCAATGGGATATGTAGCAGAATCAGAAGAAGTAGCCTCAATTGCCGCTTTTCTTGCTTCAGAAGAAGCGAAGTATGTAACAGGAGTAACTGTGCACGTAGATGGAGGCATGACACTTTATCCAGGTTTCCAAGCTGGTAAAGGATAATATAGTTGTCTCCTCTGAAAACTTCAGCTAAAATGGACATAAATAAAAAAGAAACTTCCATATTTGGAAGTTTCTTTTCAATTGAACGATTTAGCGAGGGAAGATAAAGAAAACAAATGGTAAAGGGTGTAGAAGAAACGTTGAAAACAAAATATGGAATGATTGATATTGGATCAAACACAATGAGATTAGTCATTTATGAGCACAATCAAGGCTTAAGATTTAAAGAAATTGAAAATATAAAAATAGTAGCTCGGTTACGAAATTATCTCAATAAAGAAAACGTGTTAACAGAAGAGGGCATTTCTGTTTTGTTAAATACATTGCAGAGCTTTGAATCAATTACAAAACATCATGAGTTAAACCATGTAAAATGTGTAGCAACAGCAACTGTTCGCCAAGCAAAGAATGTTGAAGAAATAAAAAAGAGAGTTGCGCTTGAAACGGACTTTCATATGAATGTAATTACGGAATTTGAGGAAGCATACTATGGATTTTTAGCTGTTATTAATTCAACTGAAATTACAGAAGGTATTACAATTGATATTGGAGGAGGAAGTACAGAAGTTACGTATTTCCAAAATCGAAAGCTCGTTGAGTTTCATAGTTTTCCGTTTGGAGCTCTTTCCTTAAAGTTAAATTTTGTTCAAGGAGATGTTCCAACTGTTGCTGAGTACGAAGAGATGAAAAATTATCTCTATAGTCAGCTTGAAGAAATTCCATGGCTCCGTTCTCGAGGACTTCCGATAATAGCTATTGGGGGAAGTGCAAGAAATGCTGCACAGCTTCATCAAAGCTTTATAAGTTATCCATTAGGAGGACTTCACCAGTATGAAATGAAGCCTGAGGATATTACGTATGTTAGCCAAAAGATTTGTCCACTTTCCTATGAACAGTTACAAGGAATGGACGGTCTTTCAAAAGATCGAGCAGATACTATTCTTCCAGCAATTGAGGTATTTAGACAAATTTGTGAATATTCAGACGCTCCTTTATTTATGTTGAGTAGAAAAGGGCTGCGTGAAGGGGTATTTTTTGATGAAATTATGAGACCTCTTAATATTGAATCGTTTCCGCATGTTGCCCGTGAAAGTTTCCAAGCCCTTATTTATGACTTTGAAATTGATACAGATCATGCTAAGCAGGTGCTCACGATTGCAATGAGCATGTTAGACTCTTTAAAAGAAGTGCTTCAACTATCATGGGAAGAAGAAGATTGGCTGCTGCTTAAGCGTGGCGCTTACTTATTCCACTTTGGTCAATATATTGATTCTGAATCAAGCAGCCAGCATACATTTAACATTATAGCTAATAGAACGATCGAGGGGATACGTCACCGAGATCGGTTGAAACTTGCTTTTGTTTCATCGTATAAAGGCAAGGGTGTTTTTAGACAATATATGGAGCCTTATGGACGCTGGTTTACAAAGGACGAGCAAAGAAAACTTCGCTTTTTAGGAGCTCTTCTTAAATTCTCTTATAGCTTAAATGCAACAAAACGAAATATTGTTGAAGAGATAAAAGTAAAAGAAGACAACAACAATACAGTTGAGCTTCATATAAGCTGTAGGGATGATTATCGAGCGGAAGAATATCAGGCAGAAAAACAAAAAAAGCATTTAGAGAAAGTAATTAAAAAAAATTTAAAGCTTGAGTTTGTAAACAAAATAGAAGTTTAAATATGTTAAAAAAGCCTCTTTGGATAAAGGGGCTTTTTTGGCAATTGTAAAAGGAGATTGCAGGCCTAAAGCCCTTATTGAAATTTATTGTTATATGCGCTAAAAGAAATACGTTCAGTTAACATTATGTGACAAAAAAGGAATTATCCTTTGAATTTTAAAGAATGTTAACAGAAAATTTACATTAACTTAACAATTAAGTGGTAATTTGAAATAAGATGATAATTCTTTCTACGCTCCTTATACAAAGAGATAGAGAAATAGTAAGGGTGGTAAAAAACTGTGGAACTATTAAGCGCAAATAACAAGGTAGAAGGATTAGGGAATCCTGAGTATTACAACAACCGTGAGTTAAGTTGGCTCGCTTTTAACGAACGGGTATTAGAAGAAGCGATGGATACATATAATCCTCTTTTAGAATCTTTGAAATTTCTTGCTATCTTTAGCTCTAACCTTGATGAGTTTTTTATGGTTCGAGTAGCAGGATTGAAAGATCAAGTGAAAGCAGGTTTCAACAAACCAGAAAATAAAGCAGGACTCACGCCTAAAAAGCAGCTTTCAAAAATTGCTGAGAAGAATCATTCACTAGTAAGTATCCAGTCTGAAACATATAATACGCTCATTCCATTACTAGAAGAAGAAGGAATAAGCTTTATTTCAATGGATCAAGCAACAAAAGAACAGAGAGCTTTTTTAGAAAATCATTTTGATGAGCAAATTTTTCCTGTTTTAACTCCTATGGCTGTTGATGCTTATAGACCTTTTCCAATGCTTCTAAATAAAACGCTAAATCTAGCTATTGTATTAGAGCAAGGAGAAGCAGAGGATGAAGAAATGGTTCTTCCAACAGGAAAACTTGCATTAGTTCAAGTTCCGAGTGTGCTAGATCGTTTTATTGAACTTCCTACACAATCTGAACATAAGCGATTATTTATTTTTTTAGAAGATGTTATATCTTTTTATATTCACAAGCTTTTTACAGGTTTTACAGTTAAGAGTGTTACACAATTTCGAATTACCCGTAATGCCGATATGACTATCCATGAAGAGGGAGCAAGAGATCTTCTACGGGAAATTGAAAAAGAGCTGCGGAAACGAAAGTGGGGAGCTGCTGTTCGATTAGAAGTTAAAGGGGAACAGTATGATCACCATGTTTTAAATTACTTAAAAAAAGAACTTGAAGTCCACAATAAAGATGTTTATAGCATTAATGCACCGCTTGATTTAACATTTTTATTCTCCTTTTATAAAACTTTATCAATGACGCATGATCATTTAATTTATGAAGCACTCATTCCTCAACCTCCTCGTGATTTGTATTATAATGAAAATATTTTTGAAAAAGCATTAGAACGTGATATTTTACTTCATCATCCATACGAATCATTTGAACCTGTAGTCGATTTTGTGAACGATGCAGCAGATGATGACGATGTATTGGCAATTAAGCAAACACTGTATCGTGTCAGCGGCGGCTCGCCAATTATTAAAGCGTTGAAGAGAGCAGCTGAAAAAGGCAAACAGGTTACAGTACTTGTAGAGCTCAAAGCTCGATTTGATGAAGAAAATAATGTGCAATGGGCAAAGGAACTCGAAAAGGCAGGCTGTCATGTAATTTACGGTATGACATATCTTAAAACACATAGTAAAATTACGCTTGTTGTACGTAAAAAAAATCATCGCATTGAACGGTTTGTCCACCTTGGTACAGGCAATTATAATGATGCTACAGCTAAAATGTATACAGATGCAGGTCTTATTACATCGAACCATCGCATTGGGATTGATGCGACTAACTTTTTTAACTATCTAAGCGGTTATACTGAAAAACCGAATTATAATCATCTTTCCGTTGCTCCATTTGACATTCGTAAAGATTTTATTCATTTAATTGAAGAAGAAATTCGTTATCACCATCAGTTCAAAAATGGGCATATTATTGCTAAAATGAACTCTTTAACAGATAAAGTGCTTATTATGAAGTTTTATGAAGCTTCAAATGCAGGTGTAAAAGTAGATTTAATTGTACGAGGGACTTGTTGCCTCCGCCCTGGTATTAAAGGCGTAAGCGAAAACATTACAGTGAGAAGTATTGTGGGGCGTTTCTTGGAGCATACACGCATTTATTATTTTCACCATAACGGAGAGAAAAAGTTTTTCTTATCTTCTGCGGATTTAATGACGAGAAATATGGAAAAACGTGTTGAAATTATGTTTCCAATTTTCAGTGGATATTTGAAACAGCGTATCACCCAATGGATGCAAATTATGATGAGTGATAATGTAAAAGCGCGTGAACAATCATCAGATGGAACGTACCATTATGTAAAAAGAGCTGAAGATGAACCAATTGTAGATAGCCAGCAAACCTTATTTCAGCTTGCCTATAGTGTAGGAGAAGACGAGGAATAGCTAAAAAAGCCGCCAAACAGAAGTTTGGGGGCTTTTTATCTTAAAACAACAAGTTAGTTAACGATAGTAAGGATAACCTCCGTAAAAGCCTCCATAATACGGAGCAGGTGGTCCATAGAAAGGTCCTGGTCCATAGAAAGGTGGTCGATATGCTCCGCCAATTGCGCCAATAGTCAATCCACCTAACAATCCTCCAGCAAGACCGCCTAGAAACGGAGCACCGAAAAAGCGTTCATCTGTCTGATTACGGTAGTAGTGTGGTGGATAATATTGCATAGTGAAATTCCTCCTCATAAACTCTAGTCCTTAGCAGTGTATGACAAGATGAACAATAATGAGCCTGTTCTTTATGGACGTATATGATTTAGTGTAAAGATGGTGAGTTCTGGTGGAGCAAGTAGACGAAAAGGAAGGCGAGTTGTTCCCAAGCCTCGATTTACATAAAGTTTCATTGCTGTATGTTGAACTGTATAAAGACCTTCTACATAATTAGTGCCATATGGAGGAGTAACAATAGGACCTATAAAAGGCAGTTGTATTTGTCCACCATGGGTATGACCCGATAATTGGAGGTTAATTGGATAGCGTGCTACTTCTGGAGCGATATCTGGTTCATGAACAAGGACAATAGAGAAAAAGTCTTGAGAAGCATTCTGGAGCGTTTGAACAAGGTTTGGCTTACCGAGCATCACATCGTCAAGCCCGTAGATTACTAGTGCTTTTTCATCACTCCCTTCAATTCGTACAGAACTGTTTTTTAAAAGCTGAAAATGGCTTTTCCTCATAATTTCTTCGTATAAATTAGTTCCAAACCCTCCGTGATCATGATTACCATAAACAGCAAACTTACCGAGAGGGGCTCTAATTTGTTTTAGAATAGGGGGGATTTCTCCAGATTCTTTGTATTGCTGCGGAGCATCGATTAAATCACCTGTAAAAAAGACAAGATCAGGAGAGAGGGAATTTATTTGTTCAACAAGTCTACGAAGTTTTTTTAGTGTATATGTTGAACTAAGGTGAATGTCGCTAAATTGAACAATTCTTTTTCCACTAAGTTCCTTAGGGATTGTTGTTGAGCTTAGGGTCTTAAAAACCGTGTGCACGTAAAAAGGTTCAATATAGCGAATGTACATATATCCAAAACCACTTACTAAAAATGGTATAAGAGCACCGCTTCCTTTTAAAAATGTTCTTCTCGTTATCTTTTTCATTTTACTAACACACCTTGTTTTTTATTTAGATGTAGGATATTTAAATAAGGATAGAGAAGATAATTGTTTATTTTTATTTTTCATTTTTTTCTTAAAAAATGAAAAATGGTGAGATAATATACTAGCGCAAATATAAAACTCATATTATACTATTTGTTAACATTAAAACTAAAGGAGGTGTTCATAATGGATCCACTTGACATCCTAACAAACATGGACAAAGTTTTCCCTTATTACCAAGCTATATTTAGTGCGGATGAACACCGAGTTGTTGGTTATGAAGCATTAGCACGCTTTGATAACAATGGTGAGGTTGTAAGCTTAGGGTCTTTTTTTTATGACCAAACAATTCCAGAAGAATATCGAAATGAAGTACAAAAATCAATTATTGTGCAAGCGCTGGAAGATGCCGTAGAAAGTGAAGAGCCTTATCTTTTGTTTTTTAACCAAAACCCGAACTTGCTAATGCTTGATCATGGAGAAGAGCTTCTTTCAATTTTAAGAACGTATGAAGAAAAAGGACTCTCTCTTTCTCGTATTGTGATGGAAATTACGGAACATAATTTTGAAGGAGAGATTGATCATCTTCAGCATTTACTTTTATACTATCGTACATATGGTATCAAACTTGCTGTAGATAATATTGGAAAAGAAGGAAGTAACTTAGACCGTATTGGTTTACTTCAGCCAGATATTTTAAAAGTTGATCTACATATGCTTCTAAAAACCTCTGTTCCACAGTCGTACCGCGATGTTTTATATTCTCTTTCAATGCTTGCTCATAAGATAGGAGCAACCCTTCTTTATGAAGATATTGAGTCTTCTTTCCAGCTCCAATATGCATGGCGAAATGGAGGAAGGTATTTTCAAGGGTTTTACTTACATAAACCAGAAAGAAAACGAGTTGAGCAAGGGATTTTAAAAGAAAAATTAAAAAACCAATTTGAAATGTTTATTAATCATGAAAAAAAGAAGTTGCGTTTTCTTCATGAATTAACAAATAAAATTCATCGAAAAGTCGAAGATGTGTTATCTAAGCATAAGCATTACGAAACATATGACGAGCTTTTAGCTTTTATGTGTGAGGAGCTTGATAAAATGTGCTTTCGGATGTACGTTTGCGATGAAAATGGTTTTCAGCTTTCAGGGAACAGATTAAAAAGAGAAGGAGAATGGATTTTTCAGCCTGAATATCTTCATAAAAACTGGAGCTGGCGTCCTTACTTTTTAGAAAATGTAATGAAAATGAGCTTGAATCAGCGCGGAATTCTTTCGGACTTGTACAGCGATATTGAAGTAGGTGAAACCGTCCGTACGTTTTCGTTCCCGCTTGGTCAAGCACAGTATTTGTTTATAGACTTGTCGTATGATTACTTATATGAAAAAGATGCGCTCTTATAAATGTCCCCCCTTTCCTTTTTAGGTAAGGGGATTTTATATTTTATAGTCTTCTGTTTCATAATAAGGGTAATACTGTTTATAATAGAAGCTGTTCAAGTTTTTCAATATTAAAGCCAGTCACAACTTCATCTTCTACAACAACGGTTGGAGTAGAAAAAGAGCCTAACGTATTTATCATGTGTTTTCGCGCTTTCGCATCACGTTTTATATCAAATTCTATAAATGAAATGTTGTGATGTGTTAAAAACTGTTTTACAATGTGACATGGTGGACAATCTTGTTGAGTGTATAATTCTACTTTTTTCATTTTTGTTCCTCCTTAAGGTGATTTTTAATGTGGTACATGTTATCATAGCTTAGCACCGTTATAGGTGGAATGAAAAGAAGAATGACTGTTCGTATTCTGCCAAATGATAATGAATAACAATAAATAAACATAAGGGAGTTTAAAAATGTCACAATTAAAAGCGATTATTAGCCGATTAGAAAGCTTGAAAAACCAAACAGAAACGCTTGAAAAGCCACAGCGCTTTTTTGAAATAAACGGAGAGCGCATCTGTAGCGTTACATATGAAGCAAAAGGGGACCTTTTTGAATTAAAAGTATTCAACAAAGGTGAAAAGCCTAAAACGTATGAGTTCGATAATATTGATATTATCACAATTGAAATCTTTGATTTACTTCAACTTGTATAAGAAATATTTTAAAAAAGCTTTTTGTGAAAAAAAGGTTATATGTTATATTTTTTCATAAAGTTTAAAAAGAGCGAAAACATTTGTTTTGGCTCTTTTTTGTATGCGTCGAAAAATGTAGAAAGAGCTCAGGAAAAGAGGAATGAATTGCCAAGTTGTTATATTGACAGAGCGATATAGACCTTTTAGACTTTTATATATAGGATAAGAGAGGGGGGGAGAGGAATGAAGGCGACAGCTTCGCTTGCAAAGGAAGAAGAGCAGCTTTTACTTCATATATTATTTGAACAAGGATATGCGCTAGAAGTTGTAAGCAGTCATCTTGTGGATATTGAACATGGATTAAAAACAGTAGAAACAAAGCAATATCAAGAAATTGCTTCTTTATATAGCCGTTTACGAGAATTATCATAGCAATACATATAATACAGAATGATAGAGTGAAGAAAGGCAAGCGAATAAGACGTATTCGCTTGCCTTTTTGCTTTTATATGTTCAAACATTATTTGAAAGACTATAATAAATAAAAACAAAAGAAATTGAGGGAAATTATGCAGCTTGTTGAATGTAAAATGCTCGTTGTGTTAGCACAAGAGCTTAATATGCGCAGAGCATCTCAGCGGCTTTTCGTTTCACAGCCGGCGCTCTCACAGCGTTTACAAACAATTGAAAAGGCTTGGGAAACTCAAATTTTTATACGCTCACAAAAAGGACTTGCTCTTACACCAGCAGGAGAAAAAATTATTGAGTTTGCAACTGAGATGGTCGAGAAAGAAGAAAAAGTAAAAGAAGAGCTCGGCTCTTTGCAAACAGAAGTCCATGGAACATTGAAGCTTGCTGTTGCATCCATTATCGGTCAGCACTGGCTTCCAAATGTACTAAAAGAGTTTGTAAGAAAATATCCGCACGTGACAATCTCGCTTGTAACAGGCTGGAGTAGTGAAATGTTGCAATATGTGTATGATGATAGCGTGCACCTTGGTATCATTAGAGGGAACCCTGATTGGAAGGGAGTTAAAGAGTACCTTCTTACAGATCAGCTCTATCTTGTTGATACAGAAATTCAAGAATTCCAAGATGTTTTAAAAACAGAGAAACCTTTTATCCAGTTTAAAAGTGACTCAACGTATTATCAAGAAATTCAAGATTGGTGGCATACTCAATTTCAAACGAGTCCAAAGAGAACAATTGTGGTAGACCAGATTGAAACGTGTAAACAAATGGCTTTACATGGAATTGGGTATGCAATATTACCTTCTGTATCTCTAAAGGAAGAAGATGACTCTATTTATAAGCTTCCACTGTTAGATGAAAAAGGAAAGCCTATCGCGAGAGATACGTGGCTTCTTGGCTATGACTCTTCCTTTAAGTTAAAGCAAGTACAAGCTTTTTTAGAAGTAATATCAGAATATAGAGGTGTATAAGCTTGCCTGAATAATAGGCAAGCTTTTTTTTATAAGAAGAAAGAATAAAGAAATAATGTTGACAATGATAATCATTTTCAATAATATGAACATATGATAATCATTATCAATTACAAGAGGTGATGGAAATGAGCCGTACGCTTATTACATTTGTAAGTATGTCGGGAAATACAGAAGATATCGCAACGATATTAAAAGAAACATTGGAAAGTGAAGGACAAAACGTTTCTTACACATTTATGGATGAGATATCTATTGAAGATATAGAAAACTATGACAATATTTTAATTGGTTCTTATACATGGGGAGATGGAGATTTACCATATGAGGCAGAAGATTTCTACGATGAGCTTGAGAAGGGTACGCTACAAGGTCAGAAAATTGGCTGCTTTGGCTCTGGTGATCGAGACTATCCTCAGTATTGTGAAGCTGTAAATTTATTTGCAGAGCGGGCTTTAGAAGCAGGGGGCGACGTCTTCTCTGAAAAGCTGAAAATCGAGCTTTATCCAGAAACAGATGAGCAGATTTTAGAATGCCAAACATTTGCTAGAAACTTTTTGAAATGGGTAGAGAAAGGAAAAGTGGATTCCCATGTTTCATAAAGGAGCTACCTCTGTTGTATACGATGGAGAAGGGAGTTATTACTTAGCTGTAAAAGGAGAAGGGATTTATCGTTTTTATAACGGTCAGTTTAAAAAAGTGCTAACAATCGGAAATCGTATTTTAAGTTTAAAAAAAGTCGGTGGTAATCTCTTTGGAGTTGGCGACGATGGCACAATGATTAAAGGAACGGATAGTGGAGAAAGGTGGAACCTTGCGCACTTACCAACAAAGGCAAGAGTATGGTCTATTACAGGTAGCGACGAGAACATCGTCGCTACTCATGGTCAGCATACGATCTACCTTTCAGAGAATGCAGGTGCTTCTTGGCGAACGATTAAGCCTTTTGAGAATCTGAAGAACAAGCCAACGATTCGTTCACTCTGTATTACAAGTCATTTTCTATTTATTGGAACTCAGATTCATAGCCTGTACGGTGGAATATGGATGTATAGTTTAAAAACAGGAAGTCTCACACATATTAACAAAGAGGAAAAAGCGATGATTTCGTCTCTTCTTACTTTAAATGATAGCTATTTAGTAGCTGCAAAAGGATCAAGTAAAGGAAGACGGGGAAAAATTGAATATACGCCAATCCTTACAATGGAGAGATGGGTTTTTAAAGAATGTAAGAGCCCTGGAAGAGAGTCTTGCTATTTAGATTTATCAGAACATAATGGCGAAATTTATGCATCATCTACTCAAAATAGACAAGGATTCTCTAACATTTATTCTGTTGATGTTTATAACAGTGCTCTTCATCAGTGTGAAACTGTTAAAGGACACGGATTCCGTGTGGCAAATAGTGAACAAGATTTCATGGTTGCAGGGTTGTATGAAAGCAAATATGTTGGATGCAAAAAAGATATGTTTGTTCTTCATTAAGCAAAGGGAAAGAATGTTAACCTTAACACATTCTAGGTCTAAGAGAAGTGAATAAAGCTTGTCAACTTAGGTCGGATTTGTTACATTAAACAAATACATAAGCATTTTAAGGAGGAACTAAGGATGAAAATGATGGATGCAAATGAAATTATTTCATTTATTCAAAACAGCACAAAATCAACACCTGTGAAAGTTTATGTGAAAGGTGAGCTAGAGTCAATTGACTTTGGTGCTTCAAAAGCTTTCATTACAGGCAATACTGGCGTTGTATTCGGTGAGTGGAAAGATATTAAAACAGTTCTTGAAAGCAATGAAGGAAAAATCGAAGACTACGTATTAGAAAACGATCGCCGCAACTCTGCTATTCCTTTATTAGATCTTAAAGGTGTGAAAGCACGTATTGAGCCAGGCGCAATTATTCGTGACCAAGTTGAAATCGGTGATAATGCCGTTATTATGATGGGGGCTTCTATTAACATCGGTTGTGTAATCGGCGAAGGTACAATGATTGACATGAACGTTGTAATGGGTGGTCGTGCTACGACAGGTAAGAACTGTCACATTGGAGCTGGCGCTGTTTTAGCTGGCGTTATTGAGCCTCCTTCAGCAAAACCTGTTATTGTTGAAGACGACGTTGTAATCGGAGCAAATGCAGTTGTTCTTGAAGGTGTAACAGTTGGTGAAGGTTCTGTTGTTGCAGCAGGAGCTGTTGTTGTTGAAGATGTTCCTCCATTTTCTGTTGTAGCTGGAACTCCAGCACGCGTAATTAAGAAAATTGATGAAAAAACAAAATCAAAAACTGAGATCAAGCAAGAGCTTCGCCAACTTAACGAAGAAAACTAAATAAGAGTTAGAAGAAGCTCATTTTAAGAAGGAAAGCGTGGTATGCTTATTTGCCACGCTTTCCTTTCTGTTTATTTTCATCGCCATTTTATATTAAAGGATGTTGAGACATGAATCAGTTTATAAAAATTCGTCGTGATCTACATAAAATCCCTGAGCTTGGCTTTCAAGAATTTAAAACACAGCGCTACTTACTATCGTATTTACAAACTCTTCCAGGAGAAAGGGTCGAAATCAAACCTTGGAAAACAGGGCTTTTCGTACGTGTTAAAGGATCAGATCCGTCAAAAACGATTGGATACAGAGCAGATATTGATGGTTTACCGATTACAGAAGAAACCAATCTACCATTTTCTTCAGAACATGAAGGAAATATGCATGCGTGCGGACATGACTTTCATATGAGCATTGGTTTGGGGCTTCTTACGTATGTTGTTGAAAATCCAATTGAGGATAATATGGTATTTATTTTTCAACCAGCAGAGGAAGGACCAGGTGGAGCAGAGCCAATGCTAAAGAGCGAAGAAATGCTAGAATGGAAACCAGATATTATTCTTGCTCTTCATATTGCTCCTGAATATCCTGTTGGAACGGTTGCAACTAAACCAGGCCTTTTGTTTGCTAACACGTCAGAGCTTTTTATTGATTTAAAGGGACGCGGTGGACATGCTGCATATCCACATCTTACAAATGATATGGTTGTCGCTTCTTGTTCTTTAGTAACACAGTTGCAGAGCATTGTCGCGCGTAATGTAGACCCACTAGATAGTGCAGTTATTACCATTGGTAAAATTGCAGGTGGCACAGTTCAAAACGTAATTGCAGAAAATGCGCGTATTGAAGGAACAATTCGTACCCTTTCACCAGAAGCAATGCAAAAGGTAAAACACCGAATTGAAGCTATTGTAAAAGGTATAGAAACCGGTTATGAGTGCAAAGCAACAATCGATTACGGAGCGATGTATCATCAAGTATATAATGATGAAAACCTTGCAAAAGAATTTATGGATTTCGTTCAAAAAGATGAAGAAATGTCCCTTGTTCACTGCAAGGAAGCAATGACAGGAGAAGATTTTGGTTACATGTTAAAAGAAATTCCTGGAGTTATGTTTTGGCTTGGTGTTGACTCAGAAAACGGCCTTCATCATTCAAAGCTTCTGCCAAATGAGGAGGCAATTGAGAAAGCCATTTCCCTTCTATCCCGCTACGTAACTTATAAAGGAAAGAGAAAAAACTAAAATATTGGAATAACTTTCCCCTCTTAAGGAAATAGTACGTGTATGTAGGAGGTGGAAAGTGATGGCAAGAATTGGTGTTGAAAATGGCTTAACAGATGTGGCAGAAGCCCTAAGACAGCAAGGACATGAAGTTGTAGAGCTTCATAATGAAAATGATGCAAACAGCTGTGACTGCTGTGTTGTCACAGGAAGCGAATCAAACGTGATGGGAATTATGGATACAACAACGAAAAATCCAATCCTTACGGCAGCAGGATATACAGCTGAAGAGCTTTGTCAGCAAGTAAGCCACCATATTAATCAACAATAATCATCAAACAAAAAAAGACGTCTTGAAGACGTCTTTTTTGTTAATTAAGAGGAAGATGTTTCTGTTCCTTCTTGATTTTTGTGAATGTAAACTTGGTGTGGAAAAGGAATTTCAATATTATTTTCGTCAAACGCCTCTTTAATTTCTTTACGAAGCTGACGTTCAACCCCCCATTGTTCCATATTTTCTGTTTTAGCGATAACGCGTAGCACTACATCAGAAGCTCCTAAACCTTGAACTCCTATAACATTAGGACCTTCAACAACAAGGGGGTTAGAAGTGGCTACACGGTCACATACAGCTTGCATAATTTCCATCGCATGATCAATGTTATCATCATAAGAAATTCCGATATCAACCAGCGCACGCATATTTCCTCGAGAATGATTGCTAACGCTTGTAATTTCACGGTTTGGCACATAGTTTAGCGTACCGTCAAAGCTTCTAATTTGTGTTGTACGAAGTCCAACAGATTCAACAATTCCATCAAAGCTTCCAACTGTTACATAATCATTTACATCAATTTGTTTTTCTAACAGTAAAAAGAAACCAGTTACAACGTCACTGACAAGTCCCTGGGCTCCAAATCCAATGGCAAGTCCCACAACACCTGCTCCAGCGATTAAGCTTGCAATTGGTAAACCAAAAATACCAAATAGTGTGGCAACAAGCATAAATATTAAAACATAGGAAAAAATATTTTCGGCTAGCTTATGTAAAGTTAAGGATCTGCCTTCTGAAATATTTCTACGCTTTGCAACTTCTTGAAAAGCTTTGTTCATAACGCGACTACCGATAGCTCTTACGATATAAAAGGTAATAAATAGCCCAATAACCTTAAGTGCAATGAGTCCTGCATCAACTAAAAGTCCTTCCCAATCAAACTGATTTACATCAAACAATAAAATCATCCTTTCTCGTCCAAACAGTAAGGAACACAGCATTTACTTCTTAACCTTTTCCCTCATTTGTCCATGATAAACTACAAAGTAGAATTGTCAACGAAAGTTTCATGCATAATAAGTACGAAAAGAATCAATCATATTATTGGAAAGTTAGGTTAGGGTTGTATTAAAATAGAGAGAGAAAAGTTAAGCTTGTTTCATAAGGATAAGCTCATTAAAATCGTCAGTTATTTAAATTTATTTTAAAATAGTATTAACTATTAACTATTAACTATTAACTATTAACTGTTGACTGGTGACCCTGTCTATTCTATAATTGAACTTGTTGAAAAGAGATATAAATGAGAATAACTTCTATGTATTCTCATTTAACTATATTGTTGGAGGGATTATTAATGGCAGAACGCATGGTAGGTAAACAAGCACCACGTTTCGAAATGGAAGCAGTACTAGCTAATAAAGAATTTGGTAAAGTAAGTCTTGAAGAAAACATGAAAAATGACAAATGGACAGTATTGTTCTTCTACCCAATGGACTTTACTTTCGTTTGTCCAACAGAAATTACGGCTTTATCTGATCGCTACGATGAGTTTGAAGACCTTGATGCGGAAGTGGTAGGGGTTTCTACAGATACAATCCATACACACTTAGCATGGATTAACACAGATCGCAAAGACAACGGTCTTGGAGATCTTAACTATCCATTAGCTGCCGATACAAATCACCAAGTTTCTCGTGACTATGGTGTGTTAATTGAAGAAGAAGGTGTAGCACTTCGCGGTCTATTCATTATCAACCCTGAAGGGGAATTACAATATGCGGTTGTTAACCACAACAACATTGGTCGTGACGTTGATGAAACACTTCGTGTTCTTCAAGCCCTTCAAACTGGTGGTCTTTGCCCAGCAAACTGGAAACCAGGTCAAAAAACTCTTTAATTTATACATGATGACATGGAGGTCTAACAGAGCGTTAGACCTCTTTCTAAACTTAATTTGCAAGTGAACTGCTTGTTAATAGGGAGGAAGTAGACGATGAAATTACGTGCCCCAATGCCTGAACTTGAAGGTGCAACAGCTTGGGTAAATGGACAAGTTTCCAAAGAAGATTTAGTTGGTGAAAAACCAACACTTATTCACTTCTGGTCCATCAGCTGCCATCTGTGCAAAGAAGCAATGCCAAAAGTAAACGAGTTTCGCGATGAATATAAAGATCAGCTTAACGTTGTTGCTGTACATATGCCTCGTTCTGAAGATGATCTTAACCTTGAACAAATTGAAAAAGTAGCCAAAGAACATGAAATTACGCAGCCTATTTTCGTAGACAGCGAGCATAAGCTAACAGATTCGTTTGAAAATCAATATGTGCCAGCATACTATGTTTTCGATAAAACAGGTCAGCTTCGTCATTTCCAAGCAGGTGGAAGCGGCATGAAGATGCTTGAAAAACGCGTAAACCGTGTGCTTGGTGAAACAGAAAAAAGTGAATAATAAAAAAAGTGTCCATATTGGACGCTTTTTTTTTGAAGATTCCTTCTTTGCTTTCTAATCTATTTTCCCTTATAGTAAATAAGCATAGGCTAAATTTATATGAGAAACATCGGTACATAATGGAGGGTGTCAAAATGAAAAAAGAATTTGCCGTTATTGGACTTGGGCGCTTTGGAGGAAGCATTTGTAAAACATTAAGTGACCAAGGAATGGAAGTTCTAGCAATTGACATTGATGAAGACAAAGTAAACGAATATGCCAACATTGCTGCACATGCTGTTATTGGAGATTCTCTAGATGAGAATGTCTTAAAAAGTTTAGGAATTCGTAATTTTGGAAATGTCATTGTGGCAATTGGAGATAACATTCAAGCAAGTATTTTAACAACACTCATTTTAAAGGAGCTTGGTGTAGAGCATATTACGGTAAAAGCACAAAACGAATATCATGAAAAAGTGCTTTCTAAAATTGGCGCAGATCGAATTGTGCATCCTGAGCGAGACATGGGAAGAAGAATTGCCAATAGCCTTATGTCAAACACTGTTCTTGATTACTTAGAGCTATCAGAAGAACATAGTATTGTAGAACTTGTAGCAGGACAGAAGATAGATGGAAACTCTTTAATTGATTTAGACATCCGTGCCAAGTACGGTATTAACATTGTCGCTATCAAGCGCAACCATGACATCATTGTATCTCCTCAAGCATCTGAAACAATTCGTCAAGGTGACATTTTAATTGTTATTGGAGCTGATGTGGATATTAATCGTTTTGAAAATCGTCTTGTTAGTGATTCATAAAAAAGACCCTGGACATCCAGGGTCTTTTTTTATTACACTTCCATAATGATTGGTAAAATCATTGGGCGACGTTTTGTTTTTTCATATAAGAAAGGAGAAAGAGTGTCCGTAATTTCATTTTTAATTTCAGACCATTGTGTTGTACGGCGCTCCATTACTTTGCTAAGGTGTTTTGTAATAAGGGATTGAGCATCATTGATGAGATCCCCAGATTCACGCATATATACAAATCCTCTTGAAATAATATCAGGGCCTGCTGCAATTTTGAATTCTTTCATATTAATGCTTACAACGACAATAACAAGGCCTTCCTCAGATAGGATACGGCGGTCACGTAAAACGATATTTCCAATGTCGCCAACACCATTTCCGTCAATATATACAGAGCCAGATGGTACTTTTCCTGCAACAGATGCTTCGTTTTCACTTAGCGCAAGTACTTCACCATTGTCCATGATAAAGCAGTTTTCAGGTTCTACACCGCAGTCTTGAGCAAGTTTGTTGTGCATGCGTTGCATTCTAAACTCCCCGTGAATTGGCATAAAGAACTTTGGTTTAATTAAGCGAAGCATAAGTTTTTGTTCTTCTTGTCCACCGTGTCCAGATGTATGAATATCGCTGAATGGACCATGAATAACTTCAGCACCTGCTCTGAAAAGCTTGTCGATAATACGACTTACGCTAATCGCATTTCCTGGGATTGGTGAAGAAGAGAAAACAACAGTATCTCCAGGGATAATTTGAATTTGACGGTGAGTACCGCTAGCAATTCTAGAAAGAGCTGCCATTGGTTCTCCTTGGCTTCCTGTACAAAGAATTGTTACTTTGTTTGCAGGTAAGCGATTAATTTGATTTGGTTCAATAAACGTATCTTTAGGGCAGCTAATATAGCCTAGATCTTGACCAATTTGAATTGCTGCTTCCATGCTTCGGCCGAATACTGCAATTTTTCGGTTGTGTTGTACAGCAGCTTCCGTTACTTGCTGAAGACGATGAATATTCGAAGCAAATGTAGCAAATATAATACGTCCGTCAACTTTGCGGAAGATATCGTGAATGCTCTCTCCTACTCGACGTTCAGACATTGTGAAGTTAGGAACTTCACTATTCGTACTGTCAGAAAGTAGGCAAAGAACTCCGTCTTTTCCGATTTCAGCCATCTTAGTTAAGTTTGCTGGTTCACCTACAGGAGTAAAATCAAATTTAAAATCACCTGTGTGAACAATTTGACCGTTCGGTGTTTTAATAACAATTCCATAAGAATCTGGAATACTGTGTGTTGTACGGAAGAACGTTACAGACGTTTTACGGAACTTAATAACGTCATCTTCATGAATTTCATGAAGTTTCGCACGGCGAAGTAAACCATGTTCTTCAAGTTTATTGCGAATAAGACCTAGAGCAAGTTTTCCGCCGTAGATTGGAACATTAAGCTCTCTTAATAAGTATGGAATTCCTCCAATATGGTCTTCATGACCATGAGTGATGAAAACTCCACGGATTTTATCTGCGTTTTTAATTAAGTAGGTATAGTCAGGAATAACATAATCAATTCCTAGTAGTTCATCTTCTGGGAATTTAATTCCAGCATCAACAACGATAATTTCGTCTTGGAATTGAATGCAATAGGTGTTTTTCCCGATTTCACCTAGTCCGCCTAAAGCGAACACTGCTGTTTGATTGTTTTTTACAAATTTCATTTCTATCATAACTCCAATACTTTAAAATCTTCGTTCTGTTGTTCATATTCTAGATGTGCACCTTCAATACGTTGGATAAATTCGATGTTTATATTGTGATCTTTGAGCTTATAGCGTACGTCGCGCTCAGAATCACCTTCTACATAAACAGTTTGTGTTTTCTCACGTACAGGTACTTCATAACGATCTTGCTGGTGATACACTTTAAAAATCATTGTTTCATCTCTCCTTAATTCCGTAATTCAAATCATTTTTTTATTATAATATTATAAAATCCGCTAATATCTAATGTTTTTTCTAACTGAAAATACATTATAGCAGAATGGGAAGCATCTTTATTAGGTATAGCTATAGTATCTATCAAAGAACTTTATAATTATGTATACCCCTATCGCAGGGAACTCAAAAGGCTATTATAGCTCATTTTCTGTTATGAAAAGCTTGATGTATCGCTAGGGCGTTCTAGAAAAAGCAATACTCAAAGCTTCTGTGAATGTATTGATCCGTACTGAAGGGAACGTATACCCTTACTTACATAAAGTTTCTCTGTGTCTATATTTTAGTTGTCTTTTGACGTGAAGTCAATCTATCGTGTAAAGCGTTTTAATAATTATAGTAAAAATGCGACTTCTTCGAAGAAGTCGCAACTGTAAAATAAAAAGATTAGGCAATGGTTTTCTGACGCCACATGTCGTTCCATTGGCGTACAAGGCGTTTTTTCAGTCGCTTTAGCAAGATGATTCAACTCCTTATGACAAAAATGTTTATTTCTATTATATGCAAGGTTGTCCTGTTTCTCGCATGGTTGATATTGGGAATTTATTATTTTAGCAACATTGGAGAACTCAATCTCTTTTGTTTGAGAAAGGGCGTTTTGTTATACTGAAAGAGACATATCTAATGTGGAAGCTAAAAGAAGCATAAGGTAAATCATATATTATACTAAGGGAGCAAGGTGATGCATGAATGAGCAAGAAAATTATTTTCTTTGATATTGACGGAACTTTACTTGATCATGAGAAAAATCTGCCACAGACAACTAAAAGTGCTGTGCAAAGTCTGAAAGATAAAGGATACATAGTTGCTATTGCAACAGGAAGAGCGCCATTTATGTATAAAGAATTAAGAGAAGAGTTAGAGATTGATTCTTATATAAGCTTCAATGGCCAATACATTGTATTAAATGGTGAAGTTTTCTATAAGAATCCTCTTCAGCGTGAAGCGCTAGGTCAACTGACAGACAAAGCTCTTAGTTTAGAACACCCTGTCGTATATATGGATCATGACGATATGAAAGCAAATACTCCTCATCACCAATATATTGAGGATAGTATAAGCACATTAAAATTCTCTCATCCACAGCATGACCCAGACTATTTTTTAACGCGTGAGATTTACCAAGCTCTTTTATTTTGTGAAGTTGGAGAAGAAAAACAGTATGAAGAAGAGTTTGATGCTTTTAAATTTGTACGCTGGCATCCTGTTTCAACAGATATTTTACCAAGCGGCGCTTCAAAAGCGAAAGGGATTGAGCGAGTAATTGAAGCGCTTAAAATTTCCAAAGAAGATGTTTACGCATTTGGTGATGGATTAAATGATATTGAAATGCTTGGATACGTAGAGCACGGAGTAGCAATGGGAAATGCGGAGCCAGAGACAAAAGAAGCAGCGCGATATCAAACAAAAGATGTAAGTGAGGATGGAATTTTACACGGCCTGAAGATGCTTGGACTTCTTTAATGAGAAACAGCGCTGAAACGCAGCGCTGTTTTTTTATTCAATAGGTGTTGATCCATCAGGGGCAGTGAAGGGCTCTTCCTTATTAATATGGTCATAAAACATGACACCATTTAAATGGTCGATTTCATGCTGAAATACGACGGCAGGAAGCCCTTTAAGTCGAAGCTTGATTGTTTCTCCATTAATATTTGTTCCTGTTACAGTCACACGCTTGTAGCGAGGAACATATCCAGGAATCTCTTCATCAACAGAAAGGCAACCCTCTCCACCTGAAAGATAGGTTTGCTCAATAGAATGGCTTACAATCTTTGGATTAAACAATGCGTAGCTGTAAAGCTTATCTTTTTCATCTGTCACATGAACAGCGATCATTCGCTTTGGAACGTTAATTTGTGGCGCTGCTAGTCCAATACCAGGACGAAGCCCGTATTTTTCAGCAGTGTCCTGGTTTTGACTATTAATAACGTACTGCAACAGACTTTGTAACGTTTGCTTATCTTCTTCTGAAGCTGGAAGCTGAACTTCTTCAGCAACTTGTCTTAACGTTGGATGTCCGTCTCGAACGATATCATTCATTGTAATCATCTTTCCACACTCCTTTACTCAAGACACTATTATAACATTGACAATTTAATTATGTAACAACTTCCTTTTAAAGCATACATTCAAAGCATATAAAAATGGAGAATGCCTTTTAGACATCCTCCTTTGTAATTTAATTAACAGAATACAGAAGCTCCAACAATGATTAATAGAATGAATAGAACAACGATTAGAACAAATCCACCGTTTGTTCCACATTCTCCACCATAACTATATCCTTCATAACCACAGCAGTCGTGTCCCCCGTAACCGTACATTTTGTTTCCTCCTTTTAATTCCCTTTACCGACTTTAAAAAATTGGGTTTAAAACCGGATTACTATACATTATGACAAATGCTCTATGGTGTGTAGGTTGCTGCCTATGGAGAAAAAATAAGCTTGCATTTTTAAAAAATATAAGTATTAAAAAATTTTAAAAAGAAAAGACATCTTATAAATAGGGATTTTCCTTTTATATAACACGAAGGAAAAAAAGGAAAAAACAACTACGTGAACAATACACAAGAGCACATTTTGTCGCTATAACCTGAATTTTGCCGAGATTACGTTCCGCTGTATAATGAGCATTGTCTGTTGAATGGACCACTATAATAGTACAGTGAACAATGTTGTATTAGTACAGAAGGGAGTGTTTTTTTAAAGAGGAAGTTGGAAATAAAAAGGGGAGAAAATGTTGATGTAAATAGATTGACGAATTCTTTATAGTTGTTGTAAACTAGTCCTCGGAAAGAAAAAATTGTATTACTATTTCTTCAGTAGGAATTAATACAGTTAAACGTTACAAAAAAATGTTTGTTTTCATTCTGACGCTGTTTTTGTCAAAAGAATAGGGGAAGAATACATAAAGAATGAGAAGCTAGAAAACAAAATGAGTTCAGCTTGCCTTTTTTGGTTACTCTAAGATAGGAACTATTTTAACACTAGTTTTTTACACTAAATTTGCAAACGTTTAAAACGAAAGGAAGAGGTGACGAGAATGGCTGCCAAAACTAAGAAATCAGTTTTAAATTTTGATAAGCAGCGTGAGGCAATTTCAAAGCAATTTGAAACGCTTCAAATTCTAAATGAGAAGGGCGAAGTTGTGAATGAAGCAGCAATGCCTAATTTAACAGATGAACAATTAGTAGAATTAATGCGTCGTATGGTTTATACACGTATTTTAGATCAACGTTCAATTTCTTTAAACCGTCAAGGACGTTTAGGTTTCTATGCTCCAACTGCTGGACAAGAAGCTTCTCAACTTGCATCTGAATTTGCATTAGAAAAACAAGACTGGATTTTACCTGGATATCGTGATGTTCCACAATTAATCTGGCACGGTCTTCCATTATATCAAGCGTTCTTATTCTCTCGCGGTCACTTTAAAGGTAACCAAATGCCTGAGGATCTTAATGCTCTTTCTCCACAAATCATTATCGGTGCTCAATACATCCAAACAGCAGGTGTTGCTCTTGGACTTAAAAAGCGCGGTAAAGAAGCAGTTGCAATCACTTACACTGGTGATGGCGGAGCTTCACAAGGGGATTTCTATGAAGGTATTAACTTTGCAGGTGCGTTCAAAGCTCCAGCAATCTTCGTTGTTCAAAATAACCGTTTCGCAATTTCAACTCCTGTTGAAAAGCAATCTGCAGCAAGCACTGTAGCTCAAAAAGCAGTAGCAGCAGGTATTCCTGGAATTCAAGTAGACGGAATGGATGCTTTAGCAGTATATGCAGCTGTTCGCGAAGCTCGTGAGCGCGCTGTTCGTGGTGAAGGTCCAACATTAATTGAAACACTTTGCTACCGTTATGGTCCACATACAATGGCTGGTGACGATCCAACTCGCTACCGTACAGCTGAGCTTGATTCTGAGTGGGAGCAAAAAGATCCACTAGTTCGTTTCCGTGCGTTCCTAGAAGCTAAAGGCTTATGGAATGAAGAAAAAGAAAACGAAGTAATTGATCAAGCTAAAGAAGACATTAAAGAAGCAATTAAAAAAGCTGATGCTGAACCAAAACAAAAAGTAACAGACTTAATGTCTATCATGTATGATAAAATGCCTTACAATTTAGAGGAACAATATGAAATTTATCAAGAGAAGGAGTCGAAGTAAGACATGGCGCAAATGACAATGATTCAAGCAATCACTGATGCATTACGCACAGAGATGAAAAACGATGAAAACGTCTTAGTATTCGGTGAAGACGTTGGTGTAAACGGTGGGGTTTTCCGTGCGACTGAAGGTCTTCAAAAAGAATTCGGCGAAGATCGTGTATTTGATACACCGCTTGCTGAATCTGGTATCGGCGGTCTTGCGCTTGGCCTTGGTCTAGAAGGATTCCGTCCAGTTCCAGAAATTCAATTCTTCGGTTTCGTATTTGAAGTAATGGATTCAATTTCTGGTCAAATGGCTCGTATGCGCTACCGTTCTGGTGGTCGTTGGACTTCTCCAGTTACAATCCGTTCTCCATTTGGTGGTGGAGTACATACGCCTGAACTTCATGCTGATAACTTAGAAGGATTAGTTGCTCAACAACCTGGTCTTAAAGTTGTTATTCCAGCAACTCCATATGATGCAAAGGGACTTTTAATCGCAGCGATCCGCGATAACGATCCTGTTATTTTCCTTGAGCACATGAAATTGTATCGTTCTTTCCGTGCGGAAGTACCTGAAGAAGAATATACAATTGAAATCGGAAAAGCTGATGTTAAACGTGAAGGAACAGACCTTTCTATCATCACTTACGGTGCAATGGTTCACTCTTCATTAAAAGCAGCTGAAGAACTTGAAAAAGAAGGCTACTCTGTAGAGGTTGTTGACCTTCGTACAGTAAGTCCATTAGATATTGACACAATTATCGCTTCTGTTGAGAAAACAGGTCGTGCACTTGTTGTTCAAGAAGCTCAAAAACAAGCAGGTATTGGTGCTAACGTTGTTGCTGAAATCAATGACCGCGCTATCCTTAGCCTTGAAGCGCCTGTACTACGTGTTGCAGCTCCTGATACGGTATTCCCATTCTCAGAAGCTGAAGGTGTTTGGTTACCAAACAACAACGACATCGTAGAAAAAGCAAAAGAAGTTCTTGAATTTTAATTGCTAATAAAGTAAACAAAGCACAAAATGGCTTTCCTTGACTGCTTCGCGCAGCCAAGGTAGCTGTTGTGCTTATCTATGTACTTTAAATCATAAAACATAATTTATTACAGGAAGGTGAATGCTCGTGTCATTTGAATTTAAACTTCCAGATATCGGTGAAGGTATCCATGAAGGTGAAATCGTTAAGTGGTTCGTAAAGCCAGGAGACAAAATTAGTGAGGATGATGTACTTGCAGAAGTACAAAACGACAAAGCTGTTGTTGAAATCCCATCTCCAGTAGACGGAACAGTTGAAGAGTTAAAAGTTAGTGAAGGTGAAGTTGCGACAGTTGGTCAAGTTATCGTAACATTTGACGCACCTGGCTACGAAGACTTACAATTTAAAGGTAGCGATAGTGAAAGCTCTTCCAAAGAAGAACCAAAAGAAGAGAAAAAAGAAGAAGTACAAGATGCACCAGCAGCTAGTACTGAAGCAATAGATACTGATCGTAACGTTATCGCAATGCCATCTGTACGTAAATATGCTCGTGAAAAAGGCATTGACATCCGTCAAGTAGCTGGTAGCGGTAAAAATGGTCGTATTCTAAAAGAAGATATTGATAGCTTTGTATCTGGTGGAGCACAACCTGCTGCACAAACAGAAGAAAAAGCTCCTGAAGCAGCTTCTGCAGCACCAAGTGCACCAGTAGCAGCTCCAGAAGGTGACTTCCCAGAAACTCGCGAGAAAATGAGCGGCATGCGTCGTGCAATCGCAAAAGCAATGGTGAACTCTAAGCATACGGCTCCACACGTTACACTTATGGACGAAGTAGATGTAACAAAACTTGTGGCTCACCGTAAGAAGTTCAAAGCAGTTGCAGCTGAGCAAGGAACAAAATTAACGTTCTTACCTTACGTTGTTAAAGCTTTAACATCTGCTCTTAAGAAGTTCCCAGCTCTTAACACATCTATTGATGATGCAACAGATGAAGTAGTTCAAAAACATTACTACAACATCGGAATCGCAGCTGACACTGAAAAAGGTCTTGTTGTTCCAGTTGTAAAACACGCTGACCGCAAATCTGTTTTCTCTATCTCAGATGAGATCAACAGCCTAGCAACTAAAGCGCGTGAAGGTAAACTTTCTGGTGCAGAAATGAAAGGTGCTTCTTGCACAATCACAAACATCGGTTCAGCTGGTGGACAATGGTTCACTCCAGTTATCAACCATCCTGAAGTAGCTATTTTAGGTATTGGTCGTATTGCTGAGAAACCAGTCGTAGTGGACGGTGAGATTGTTATCGCTCCAGTATTAGCTCTTTCTCTAAGCTTTGACCACCGTATGATTGATGGTGCTACAGCACAAAATGCATTAAACAACATCAAGCGTTTACTTAACGATCCAGAACTATTATTAATGGAGGCGTAATATCATGGTAGTAGGAGATTTCCCGATTGAAACAGATACTATTGTAGTTGGAGCAGGTCCTGGTGGATACGTTGCAGCAATCCGTGCAGCACAATTAGGACAAAAAGTAACAATTATCGAAAAAGCTAATCTTGGTGGAGTATGCTTAAACGTTGGTTGTATTCCTTCAAAAGCTCTTATCACAGCAGGTCACCGTATCGAGCATGCGAAGCATTCTGAAGATATGGGAATCACAGTTGACAACGTAAAAGTTGACTTCACAAAAGTTCAAGAGTGGAAAGCTGGCGTTGTTAACAAACTAACTGGCGGTGTTGAAGGTCTTCTTAAAGGAAATAAAGTGGATATCGTAAAAGGTGAAGCTTATTTCGTAGATCAAAACACACTTCGAGTTATGGACGAAAACTCTGCGCAAACATATACATTCAAAAATGTAATCATTGCAACAGGTTCTCGCCCAGTTGAAATTCCAGGATTCAAATTCTCTGAGCGCGTAATTAACTCAACAGGAGCTCTTGCTCTTAAAGAAATTCCTAAAAAGCTTGTTGTAATCGGTGGAGGTTACATCGGTACTGAGCTTGGAACTGCTTACGCTAACTTTGGCACAGAAGTAACAATTGTTGAAGCTGCTGACGATATTTTAGCTGGTTTCGAAAAACAAATGACTTCAATCGTTAAACGTGAACTTAAGAAAAAAGGAAACGTTACAGTTCATACAAAAGCTATGGCTAAAGGCGTTGAAGAAACTAAAGACGGCGTAAAAGTAACGTTTGAAGTAGGCGGAAAAGCAGAAACTGTTGAAGCAGACTATGTTCTTGTAACAGTTGGTCGTCGTCCAAATACTGACGAGCTTGGTCTTGAGCAACTTGGTATTGAAATGACTGATCGCGGTCTTATCAAAATTGACAAACAATGTCGTACAAACGTAAGCAACGTGTACGCAATTGGTGATATTGTTGAAGGACCACCATTAGCACACAAAGCTTCTTATGAAGCAAAAATTGCTGCTGAAGCAATTAGCGGTGAACCTTCTGAGATTGATTATCTTGGAATTCCAGCTGTATGCTTCACAGATCCAGAACTTGCATCTGTTGGTTACACAGAAGCAAAAGCAAAAGAAGACGGCATCGAAATCAAAGCAGCGAAATTCCCATTCGCAGCAAATGGACGTGCTCTTTCTCTTAACAGCACAGACGGCTTTTTAAAACTAATCACTCGTAAAGAAGACGGTGTAATTATCGGTGCTCAAATCGCAGGTAGTGGCGCTTCTGATATTATCTCAGAACTTAGCCTTGCAATTGAGTCTGGTATGACAGCTGAAGATGTTGCTTTAACAATTCACGCTCACCCAACTCTTGGAGAGATTACAATGGAAGCAGCTGAAGTTGCTCTTGGTACTCCAATTCATATGCTATAAGATAGATGAAGAAAAATCCCTTAGTCGAATGACTAAGGGATTTTTTTGTATACAATAAGAAAGCTTGCATATATATAGGACAAGGGTTTGTTGGTGAGAGAGGAGGAGAAGGTTAGGGTGCTGTATCATATTTACATCTTACAATTTTTTATATGGTGTACATTTACATTTGTTGAGCATCTTTCTCACCGAGACCATCTTGGAGCCAAAGCGCTACTCTTCATTGTTTTTGTATATTTAGGATACCTCATTGCTGAAATATATTTAAAACATAAAAAAAACGCTTTCTTTCTCACTGCAGTTTCTATGATCACTTTTTTTAGTGTGCAAACTTTAGTGTTTTCTTTTTTCTAGGCTGATGTTATGAAAAGAAAAAGGTTTATAAAATTTATTAATGTGTTATACAAATAAGCGTTGACATTTTAAATGTGACATAATATTATAGAAAACAAGAAGATAAAACGTTTTCAAAAATAACCTCAAAAGGCAAAAAGGAGCGCTATAAGATGGGAACAATTATTTGTCAAACATGCAGTGACACAATCGAGTATTTTGATGATGAGAAAGTATCAACGCTTTACGGAACGTGCCCATATTGTGAGGAAAAAGATAAATAGAATAATAGAATAATAAAATAAAAAAGCTCTGCATTTGCAGAGCTTTTTTTTATTTTATGGCTTTATGTTCTTTAATGACTCGAAGTGTCTTTAATGTGTGATCTTCAGGTCCTTGAACAGGAAGACCTTCTTCAAGATTTTTCTTAATATATTGGAGGTTTTCTTCCATAATAATTTCTCCAGGAATAAAGACAGGAATCCCTGGTGGATAAATCATGATAAATTCAGCTGTAATACGTCCTGCTGATTCTTCAAAAGGAACAACCTCTGTTTCTGCATAAAAAGCATCTCGAGGTGTTAGAGAGAGTACAGGGATGTCTGGTAAGAGCACAGAGATATCCTCAGAGCTTTGGACGTTGTCCTTACACTCTTTAACAAGTTCTGTTAGTGCTTCTATAAGCGTGTTAATATTTTCTATTGTATCTCCTGGTGTAATAATACAAAGCAAGTTGTAAAGATCAGAAAGTTCTACTTCAATATTGAAGCGCTCACGCAACCATTTTTCTGCATCATAGCCTGAAATGCCAAGCTCTTTAATTGAAATGATAAGCTTTGTCGGATCCATATCATACGTTGCTTTCGTGCCAAGAATTTCACGTCCAATACAACGGATATATCCAATTTCATTAATTCTTTTACGTGCTGTCTCAGCAAGGTCAATAGCATACTCTGCAAGCTCTTTTCCTTCTGTTGCAAGTCTTTTACGAGCAACATCTAGTGAAGCAAGCAAAATATAAGATGTTGATGTTGTTGTTAACATGCTTAAGATGGACTGAACACGCTTTGGTGAAACAAGTCCTTCTTTCATATTAAGAATAGAGCTTCCTGTCAAAGATCCACCTAACTTGTGCACACTTGTAGCAGCCATATCTGCTCCTGCTTGCATAGCTGATAGTGGAAGATCATCATGAAAATGAATGTGAACTCCATGAGCTTCATCAACAAGAACAGGAATTGAGAATGAATGAGCAAGTTCAACAATTCGCTTTAGATCTGCTGCAATTCCAAAATATGTTGGATTAATAACAAGAACAGCTTTTGCATCTGGATGTTGATAAAGTGCTTTTTCTACTGCATCTGTTGTAATGCCATGTGAAATTCCTAAATCAGGATCAATTTCAGGATGAATAAAAATAGGGGTAGCTCCTGAAAATATGATAGCACTCATAACAGATTTATGAACGTTACGTGGAACTAAAATTTTGTCTCCAGGTCCACAAACAGACATTACCATCGCTATAATGGCTCCGCTTGTACCTTGCACAGAGAAAAATGTATGATCAGCTCCAAAAGCGCGAGCAGCAAGTGCTTGAGCTTCTCGAATCATTCCGCCTGGCTGATGGAGATCATCAAGCGGTGCAATATTAATCAAATCTATAGAAAGGGCATTTTCCCCAATAAACGAGCGAAATTCTTCATCCATTCCACGGCCTTTTTTATGACCTGGAATATGAAATTGAATCGGGTCTTTTTTAGCGTGCTCGATAAGACCTGTAAAAAGGGGTGTTTCAAACTGCGAAGACAATATACTAATCCCACCTTAATTATCAAACTTAAAAAACAAATGAATTATAGCACTTATAGAATGGTTTGCAAAGCTCTTTTTCATAGCTTTTCCGTTTTGAAAGGAAAAATAAAAAGAAGTTCTAAAAAATGAAAAGAAGTTGCGTTTATTCTATATTGTGAGGCACAATGTTAAAAGAGAAGTAAATGATAGGAGATGAAAGGTATGGAATATCAATATCCAATTTCAATTGATTGGAGTACAGATGAAATTGTTGATGTTGTTCGCTTTTTTGAAGCAATTGAAAAAGCATATGAAAAAGGAATTTCACGCGAACAGCTTATGAGCACATATAGACGCTTTAAAGAAATTGTCCCAAGCAAATCAGAGGAAAAGCAAATTTGCAATGAATTCGAAGAACAAAGTCATTACTCACCGTATCGAACGGTCAAAAAAGCAAAAGACGCACCAGAAGAAACTTTTATTCGTATGAGATAAAAAAAGAAGAGCAACTTGCTCTTCTTTTTTTAGATTGTAGCTCCTAATTTATATAGAGGAAGTAGCGTTGTAAAGGCATCTTTAAACGTTTGGTCCCATTCATCTTTTGACATCTCTATAGCCTCTTTTTGCGGAATACGTAAACCACAGAGGATTTCTGCTTTTTTTACCTTTTCTAAGCGGTCAAAGAGAGCTGTTAAGTCTTCTCTTGATAAATCCTCCATTGAAATAGTATCAGGCTTTGTATGGTCTTTTGACCAAACAAAATAAGATGGGATGCTATTTTCGATTTCCTCAATATGTGTTTTTAGAACTTTTCCATACTCTGTTTTAATATCTGCTTCATAAATAACAGCAAACCAAATAAAGACGTGAGACTCAAAAAGTCCGATTTGGAAATGTGGATGTCTTTTATACCCGCGCTTATTTGCTGCAAAAGCAACCCACGTATCTTTCGGTGGATGGACAGAGCGTCTGGCGTGTTTTGCAACGTGTGCAAACATTTCTTCCTGACATAGAGAAGATAGAAATGGAGCATATATTTCGCCTAAGCTTTCTAGCTTTGGACGTACTTGTTTTTTTAATTCGCCCATACGCTCATCAAGACCATCCACTGTAAAAACATTAAAGTCTTCTTTTGTAAATCTCTCGAATTTCATGGTGCACCTCCAGATGAATGTTTTTTTTAGAATAGGTAAGGGTAACTAATAAGTAATCATATCACAACTTAGATAGAACAATAGAGGTTAAAACCTCTAAAGCCTATTTTTAAAACTTTCTTACAAATGTAGTTACAAGATATAAATGTTCTACATACGATATAAAAATAATATATTCTGAATATTAAAACTTTTCGCCAAGCTTGTTATGTTAAGAGAGGGGGCTTCAACAATGAAGCAAGTAGTAAATATTCACAAAAGAACTGAATATACCAACCGTTTAGCAGTGTTGAGGATGGAACTTGATTATGAGCTTGCCACTTTGTACGAAGCAATGATCGAAGAAAATGAGGAACAAAAACTAAAAAGTAAACAAAAATTAGAAAAACTTCGCCAAGAGCTATTGAAGTACAGCGAAAAAAAACAATAGTATGAGCGTTATAAAAAAATAAAACTTGTTTAGACTATACAGGTCTGTATAGTCTCTTGTTATGAAGGTTTTAGAATAACAACTATAAAAAAGGATGAAACTTGATTTGTGGCGCTGATTTTCATAAGCTACTTTTATAACTTAATTTTAGTTTGACTTTTAAGGGGGTTTGCGAAATGGAAGATTTTTGGGAAAATATTTATACATATGCTACATCATGGGTAAAAGAAGCGGGAGAAATGATCAAAGATTCTTTTAGTAAAGAGCTTCTTATTGAAACAAAATCAAATCCAAATGACCTTGTTACAAATATGGACAAAGATGTTGAAACTTTTTTATACGAAAAAATTCAAGAAACGTTTCCAACGCACCGTATTGTAGGAGAAGAGGGACATGGAACAGATGTTACATCGGCAGAAGGGGTCTTATGGGTTATTGATCCTATCGACGGTACAATGAATTTCGTCCATCAGCAGCGTAATTTTGCTATTTCCATTGGTATATTTGAAAATGGCGTAGGAAAAATTGGATTGATTTATGATGTTATGCATGATGAGCTTTATCATACAATTCGTGGAAACGGGGCATATATGAATGATATCAAGCTTCCGATGCTTACTGAATCACCTGTAAAAGAAGCTATCCTTTCCCTAAACGCTACATGGGTAACAGATAATCACCGCATTGATCCAGCAGTTCTTTCTCCTCTTGTAAAAGATGTTAGAGGAACGAGATCATATGGTTCTGCTGCTCTAGAACTTGCTTACATTGCCGCTGGACGTCTTGATGGTTATATAACGATGAGACTTGCTCCGTGGGATTTTGCCGGTGGTCTTGTATTGATCGAAGAAGTAGGAGGAGTAGTTACTAATGTTTACGGAGAAGAACTTAATATTTTAGAAAAAAATAGTGTTTTTGCTGGTGAAAAAGCATTTCATAAAGAAGTCCTTCAAACGTACATTAATAAAAAGAGATAACTATGGAAAAACTGTCGTTTCGTTCATACACAGATGAAGACTTCCCATTTTTTCAGCAGTTAGTTTTGGCAAGCAAAGAATGGGAAAGTGAAGAATGCTCTGCAGAGAATCTTCCTGCTTACTTAAAAAAATATGAAATGCTTCAAGGCCATTGGACGATATATGAACAAGCTGGAGAAAAGGTAGGGCTCTCTTATAGTTTGCCTTGGGCTCCATCAAATGAAAAACCTTGGCTTGGCACACTACTTGTCAAAAAATCACGAAGAGGACAAGGAATTGGAAAGGAAATTATTACACAAATTGCCGAGCATTTTCAGGGAAATCATAAAGCTTTTTTTTGTGCTTGTCCTGTTGAAAAAACAGGCTGGCTACAATTTCTGGCTTCGTGTGGCTTTGAGCAATTTAAAGTAGAAAAAAATGAGGAAGAAAAAGAATACGTTATTTTAGTTTATCCTCTTTAAAAAAAGCTATAAAAAGGACAAAATGTCCTTTTTATAGCTTTCCAGCTTCACGAAGCTTCTTTTTTGTTGTAAAACCAAGTCCAATAATAACAATAAGTGCAACAATACAACCAATTACTCCAACAATGCTACCTTCTCCGAGAAAAACCCCAATTAACATAATTGATAGCGTTCCCAAGATCGCATATAAAAGTAAACCCCATTTAATTGACTTCACCATAAACCCTCCCAAATGTCTTTCATATTGTGAAGAATATCTTAAGTGTACCGAAAAACCGAAAGCATTTCTAGTTTCTTTATGTTATAATATCCTAGGCATTAGCTTGATATGTGTGAAATTTGGATAAGCTAGTGAAGTATTTACACAAAAGTATGGGAGTTGAAGGGCTTGAACATTCGTCAAGACTTACGAAATATTGCAATTATTGCCCACGTAGACCATGGGAAAACAACACTTGTAGATCAGCTGTTACATCAATCTGGAACGTTTCGTGCTAACGAGCAAGTTCACGAACGTGCAATGGATTCAAATGATCTAGAACGTGAGCGAGGAATTACAATCCTAGCAAAAAATACGGGCATTCATTATAAAGATAAACGTATTAATATTTTAGATACACCAGGACATGCTGACTTCGGTGGAGAAGTAGAACGTATCATGAAAATGGTAGATGGCGTTCTTCTGGTTGTCGATGCTTATGAAGGGTGTATGCCTCAAACGCGTTTTGTACTTAAAAAAGCGCTAGAGCAAAATTTAACGCCAATTGTTGTTGTAAACAAAATTGACCGTGACTTTGCTCGTCCAGCAGAAGTTGTGGACGAAGTAATCGATCTTTTAATCGAGCTTGATGCAACTGAAGAACAGCTTGAGTTTCCTGTTGTTTATGCATCAGCAATTAACGGAACAGCAAGCCGTAATCCTGAAAAGCAGGATGAGAACATGGAAAGCTTATTTGATGCTATCATTGAGCACATTCCAGCACCTGTTGATAACAGTGAAGAACCGCTACAATTCCAAATTGCGATGCTTGACTACAACGACTATGTAGGCCGTATTGGAGTTGGACGCGTTTTCCGCGGAACAATGAAAGTTGGTCAACAAGTTGCACTTATGAAAGTTGACGGTTCTGTTAAACAGTTCCGTGTAACAAAAATGTTTGGTTTTATCGGATTAAAACGCGTTGAGATTGAAGAAGCAAAAGCAGGAGATTTAATCGCTGTATCTGGAATGGAAGACATCAACGTTGGGGAAACAGTTTGTCCTGTAGATCATCAGGAAGCACTTCCTGTTCTTCGTATTGATGAGCCAACTCTACAAATGACGTTCCTTGTGAACAACAGTCCTTTTGCTGGAAGAGAAGGTAAATTCGTAACAGCGCGTAAAATTGAAGAGCGCTTGATGTCAGAGCTTGAAACAGACGTAAGTTTACGCGTTGATCCTACTGATTCTCCTGACGCTTGGGTGATTTCGGGACGCGGAGAGCTTCATCTTTCAATCTTAATTGAAAACATGCGTCGTCAAGGTTACGAGCTTCAGGTGTCAAAACCAGAAGTTATCATCAAAGATATTGATGGTGTTCGTTCTGAGCCGGTTGAGCGCGTACAAATCGATGTACCAGAAGAGTACACAGGTTCAATCATGGAATCAATGGGAGCTCGTAAAGGTGAAATGTTAGATATGACAAACAACGGCAATGGCCAAGTTCGTCTAATCTTTATGGTACCTTCTCGTGGTCTTATCGGTTACACAACGGAATTTTTATCACTAACTCGCGGATACGGCATCATTAACCATAGCTTTGATAGCTATCAACCAATGCAAGCTGGCCAAGTTGGTGGACGTCGCCAAGGTGTGTTAGTATCAATGGAAACAGGTAAGGCTTCTTCATACGGAATTATGCAAGTTGAAGAACGTGGCGTAATTTTTGTTGAGCCAAATACAGAAGTTTATGAAGGTATGATTGTTGGAGAACATTCTCGTGAAAACGATCTTGTTGTTAATATTTCAAAAACGAAGCATGCAACAAACGTTCGTTCTGCAACAAAAGACCAAACAGTAACAATGAAAAAACCTCGTATTATGTCTCTTGAAGAATCATTAGAATATCTAAACGAAGACGAATATTGTGAAATTACACCAGAATCTATTCGTCTACGTAAGAAAATTCTAGATAAAAATGAGCGCGAAAAAGCAGCTAAAAAGAAAAAGCTTGCAAATAAATAATGATAATTGTGGCCTTAAAAGTTAATATCTAAAGGAGCGTGATTGATGATGGGTGTAAGTGAACGCCTTCAGTTTTTTGCGAAGCTTTTTAAAGTGGACGAAAACCCCGAAGCGGGCATGTGGTTATTGTACTTTACCATTCTTTTGCTAGCCGTTGTTGTATACAATTTAGGTTTTGCGCGAAAGCTGCCTATCATCAAGAACGTAATCATTTATGCATTATTAGCTTTTGGCTGCACAATTCTTACGTTTTTCGGAGCCTTTTTACCTGTAGCAGAGGGCTTGCTCATTGCGGTTCTTGTGCTTGGGGCCTACAAAGTGCGCTTGCATCAAGCAAAGAAAAACGAACAAATGTAAAAAAGCGGGATAGCGTTGTTGGACGTTATCCTGTTTTTATAAGCAAAAACGTTGTTGAGGTGGAGAAATGAGAGTTCAATGCGTAATTTGTGATGTAATTGAAACAATTGATAACGAATTACCGTTAGCCAAAAAAATTAGAAATCGTCCTATTCATACATATATGTGTCAAACGTGTCATGACCGTATTACAAAGCGTACAGAAGAGCGAAAAGCAACGGGGAACTTTAAGCTTTATGAATCGAAAAAGGACGAAGATGAATGGTAAAAGTTTCAGATGTAAATGTAGTGTAAAAAAAGGGTGAATAAGTAAGGGAATTTTCTGAATTCTATTTTCATTTCTTCTAAAACACGTTATGATAAACATAATCTTTACTGATTGTTGTAAAGAGGTTGTAAGGCAACTATCAATCCTGTCAATGGAAGAGGTGCTAGAAATGTCAAACAGAAACGTAGCATGTACATTTACGATGAAATTTATAAAAGTAGATAAAAACGCTTAGTCTTTGCATGGAAAAAGACTAAGCGTTTTTATTATTCTTTATCTTGAAGTTCATTATTAGACTGATCGTTCTGTTCTTTTTGTAGTTCTTGCTGATTTTGTTCATTTAAACGATCATTATTTGTATTTGTTTCATTTGGATGTTTTTGTCGTATTTCATTAGCCATTTCAGGTACAAAGCGATCTACAATTGCTGCGAGCTCGTCGAGAACGCCTGTTACAGGACGTCCGTTTCTAATTTCTTGTGCCATCCCTTGTAAACGAGAGAACGTATCAGGATCAGCAATAACAACAGCGTTCGCACCATTTGGGTCATGTTTAAGGCTTTCAGCAACAGCATACTTGATAGAGCTTACTTCTGAACGATCAAGATCACCTCCAACATCGATGCCAACAATAGCGTATTTTCCAACAACAACGGCTGTTGCACGTTCAACTTTTGGGACGTCTGTTGCAAGGTTTATCAGCCGTTGGGAGATAGCGTTATTTGATTGTTGTTCTTCAGGTTGGGGAGTTGTATTTTTTACTCGTACTAAATTATCATTGTTTCTTTCATCGTTTGCTGCACTGTTATTTTGACAGCCTGTTAGAAATACTACAAGTAGTACAAGCCACATAAAGTATTTTTGCATACAGCAATCTCTCCTTTTATAGTGCGTAATATGGCGATGAGACCTTTTTAAAACTTCTTTGAACATATAGCTAGCATAGGAACAATGGCTTTTCTAAATTATTGTCTGTTCATTCTTCTATCTTTATGCATGGCTACATATAGTAAAAGAAGTAGAGGATTATTGTCACATTACATAGAAAGGTGAGAGTATCGGGTGCTTATTCTTCAAAGAAGACAAATGGAGGGGGCAAAAACCTTTGAAAAAGATTTATGTGTTAGATACGAACGTACTATTACAAGATCCACACTCTATTTTCTCTTTTAAAGATAATGAAGTCGTTATTCCAGCTGTTGTACTGGAAGAAGTCGATTCTAAAAAGAGATATATGGATGAAGTAGGGAGAAATGCCAGACAAGTATCTAAACTTATCGATGGTTTTCGTCAGCATGGCCGACTTCATGAGAAAATCCCGCTAGAAAATGGGGGTTCACTGCGGATTGAGCTTAATCATCGGTCATTTCATCAACTTCAAGAAGTATTTGTAGAGAAAACAAACGATAATCGCATTCTTGCAGTTGCAAAAAATCTTTCTCTTGAGGAAGAAACAAAAGAAGAAGGAAGACAGGTTATCCTTGTTAGTAAAGATACGCTTGTACGTGTCAAAGCAGATGCGATTGGTCTTTTAGCAGAGGACTTTTTAAGCGACCGAGTTGTCGAAGTAAACCACCTTTACTCGGGTTTTCTTGATCTTTACATTCCAAAAGACGAGCTTAATCGTTTTTATGAACAAGGTGAGCTTAGCTTATCACAGTGGGCAAATCATCCGTTCTATCCACATCAATTTGTTGTGATGAAAGACGCATTTGGAGGCTCTGGTTCTGCTGTTGGGATTGTTGATTCAACAGGAGAGAAAGTGAAAAAGTTATTGTTTGATTATGAGCATATTTGGGGAGTGAAACCGAGAAACGTTCAGCAGACAATGGCACTTGAACTTTTGCTACGAGATGATATACCACTTATTACTCTTATCGGCAAAGCAGGAACAGGTAAAACACTTTTAGCATTGGCATCAGGCCTTATGCAAACAGAAGATTTGGGGTATTATAAGAAATTGCTTGTTGCTAGACCAATTGTTCCAGTAGGGAAAGATTTAGGGTTTCTACCAGGAGAAAAACAGGAAAAGCTCAGACCATGGATGCAGCCTATTTATGATAACTTAGAATATCTATTCAATACGAAAAAACCTGGAGAGCTTGACGCTATTTTAGCAGGAATGGGTTCTATCGAAGTAGAAGCTTTAACATATATAAGAGGAAGAAGTATTCCAGATCAGTTCATCATTATTGATGAAGCCCAAAACTTATCTAAACATGAAGTGAAAACGATTTTAACTCGTGTTGGAGAAGGAAGTAAAATTGTTCTTATGGGAGATCCTGCCCAAATTGATCATCCATATTTAGATGAATACAACAATGGGTTAACATATGTACTAGAAAGATTTAAAGAACAAAAAGTAGCAGGTCACGTACAGCTTGTGAAAGGGGAGCGTTCTGAACTCGCGCAGCTAGCTGCTGATCTTTTGTAAAATAAAACCGTTTCCTCATGTAGAGGAAACGGAGCTTAATTAACGAACTTGAAATTCTGTAACATGTGTTGCTTCTGTTGTGCCATCGCTTTTTAGAAGATGAACAGGGCCATCATCTTTAAGGGGTTTGCCATCTTTTGAAAAGGCTAACAAATAGCTATAGGCTTCTGTAAGGGGTACAATGACTTCGCCCTTTTGAGTTATAACGGCAAGCTCACAAGCCTCGCTGAGCGGCTCAGCATTTTTTAAAAAATGAGAAAGATGAATAGCAAATGATCCTGTTAAAATACGTTCACGTTCGTATTTACGTTCAGATTTCAAAGTAGGAGGAGAAACGTTTCCTTCACTAATTTCACGAGACCACTGTCTTGCTGTTAATTCTTTTGAATCGCTTTCATCATTTTGATTTTTAAGCGTTTGTCTTTCAACTTTGCGATCATCAAAAATCCAGACGCTCGGATCTAATGTAATTGGATAAGATACTTTTCCTTTTAAGATGATAATATCATTCACTATGAAAAACTCCCTTTGTTTACAATAATTAATCTCCGCTCTTTTAGTATAAAGAACAAGAACAAAGCTGTCATCTGCAAATTATGAATGTTCTTAATAAATCAACGATCTTCGTTAGAAGCCTATTTTATGAATGTAAAAAGACTTTTATTTTTCAAAACTGTTCTTCTTAATTTAGAATGAACTACTTGTTTTTTCTTGCAATTTAGTTCGTTTAACTGTATGATTTATAGATAGAATAGGAAATCGCTCGGGAACGGAGGGATTAATTTGACGCCTGAGGTTGCAGTAGATCATCGTGAAAGAGCATACGCACTGCTAAAGGCGGATGCGGAGAAGATTTTGAAGCTTATTCAAGTTCAAATGGATAACTTAACAATGCCGCAATGTCCTCTTTATGAAGAGGTTTTAGATACACAAATGTTTGGCTTATCACGTGAGATTGACTTTGCGGTAAGACTGCATCTTATCGAGGAAGATAAGGGGAAACAACTATTAGATCGCCTAGAACGCGAGCTATCAGCCTTACACGAAGCCTTTACAAAAAAATAAGAAGTATAAAAACTCAAACTTAGGCTCAGTCGGTTTGAGTTTTTATCATTTTACGTTATAAGAGGGCAATAATCCCTAGTTTCGTTCTCTCTCATTCAAAAGTAGGAGATTTCTTATTTCATACATAAAGGAATTTGTGCCTAAAAGGAAGAAAAGATAAAAATAAGAACTTTTTGTCTATAGTGCTCAACTTTCAAAAAGGACAGGTTTTAGACTTACTTAGAAAGGGATATACCCTACACACATGCTGCACCTTACTTATAACACAGACAACTTTTTCATCTCAACGATGTTGAAGGGACGAGGGAAGAGACTATGTTTAAAAAGATGTTTCGAAACTATGACTATTCAATTATTATTGCGCTTGTTCTTCTGTGCTCAATTGGTCTTGTAATGGTTTACAGTGCAAGCGTGATTACGGCTGTTTCAAGGTATGATTTTGCACCTGATCACTTCTATCAAAGGCAGAAACTCTCGTTGATTATCGGAGCGTTGGTGTTTTTTGTGACGATGATTATTCCATATCAGCTTTATGCTCGCTTTATTAAAGGAATATTAGCACTCGTCGTTGTTGGGCTCTTTCTCGTGAGTATATTTGGACACGTTTCGAACAATGCCGCAAGTTGGCTACGTTTTGGCGGCTTGAGTATTCAGCCTTCTGAATTTGTAAAACTTGCCATTGTCTTATATTTGGCAATGGTGCTTGAAAAACGACAGCCATATCTTAATGATTTTAAAAGGGCATTTACAGGACCGGTTTTAATCGTTATATTTTTAACTGGATTAATCGCTGTTCAACCAGACTTTGGGACAGCCATGATTGTAGTAGGGATTGCTGCTGCTGTTCTTCTTTGTTCTGGCATTGATAAGTATACGTTTAGAAAATTTTTGGCTCTTGGTGTTGGAAGCGTGCTCGTTATTCTACCAATTGCTTGGATGTCAGGCTATATTTCAGCAACAAGAATTGCCCGTGTAACAACAATGTTAGATCCATTCAAAGATGCATCAGGTGATGGTTTTCAGCTTGTTAATGCATATATAGCGATGGGCTCTGGAGGATTTTTTGGAGCTGGTCTTGGCCAGAGTGTGCAAAAGTACGGATATCTCCCAGAATCACATACAGATGCTATTATCGCCATTATTGCAGAGGAATTAGGATTTGTTGGTGTAGCTACGGTCTTATTTCTCCTTGCATTTATTATTATTAAAACACTGCTTCTCGCGAAAAAATGTCAAGATGTTTATGGAAGTTTAATTTGTATTGGAATTGCCACAACAATTGGAATTCAAGCTTTTTTCAATTTAGGTGGAATTACAGGTGTTATTCCCCTTACAGGTGTTCCACTTCCTTTTGTGAGCTACGGAGGAACATCAATTTTACTTCTACTAGCCTCAATGGGAATTGTTGTTAATATATCTATGTTTACAAATTATCGAAGTAAGAAAGCAGAAGGAGAGGAATCACCTTTGCGAGCTGTAGATTCAAAGACAGAGCGTTCTTTTTAAAAAAATAGGTGAATTTTTTTGTCGAAAAACCACGAAATGTAAGCGTACATTTTCGTGGTTTTTTGACATGTTATTCAGAAAATTTACACATAACCCTTGTGAGCATTAAAAAGTTCAAGTAATATATCTTCATATAGCAATTTTTTTGATGTACAGTTTTTGATGTAAAGGGGAGAGGGTAAAATGAGCACAGTAACAAAAAATATTGGGAAAGTTTTAGTTGCAAACAGAGGAGAAATAGCAATTCGGATTTTTCGGGCTTGTACAGAGCTGAACATTCGAACGGTTGCTATTTATTCGAAAGAGGATACAGGATCCTTCCACAGATATAAAGCAGATGAAGCATACTTGGTTGGTGAGGGGAAAAAACCAATTGATGCTTATCTTGATATCGAAAATATTATTGAAATTGCTAAAGAACATAACGTCGATGCGATTCACCCAGGATACGGTTTCTTATCAGAAAATATCCACTTTGCAAGACGCTGTGAAGAAGAAGGACTAACTTTTATTGGACCAAAAAGTAAACATTTAGATATGTTTGGAGATAAAGTAAAAGCTCGTCACCAAGCAGTAAGCGCTGGGATTCCTGTTATTCCAGGAACAGATGGTCCTGTTTCTTCCCTAAGCGAAGTTGAAGAGTTTGGTGAAAAATACGGCTATCCATTGATGATTAAAGCATCTCTAGGCGGCGGTGGTCGTGGAATGAGAATTGTCCGCAGTCATTCAGGACTAAAGGAAGCTTATGATCGAGCAAAATCTGAAGCAAAAGCAGCATTTGGAAATGATGAAGTATATGTTGAGAAATGTATTGAAAATCCAAAGCATATTGAAGTGCAAATTCTTGGAGATCATGATGGAAACATCGTTCACTTGTATGAGCGTGATTGCTCTATTCAGCGTCGCCATCAGAAAGTAGTGGAAGTTGCGCCAAGTTTATCGCTTGGTGAAGATCTTCGCCAAAGAATTTGTGACGCAGCAGTTAAGCTGGCAAAAAACATCCAGTACATAAACGCTGGAACCGTTGAGTTTCTCGTAGCTGGAGACGAATTCTACTTCATTGAAGTAAACCCACGTGTACAAGTAGAGCATACAATTACAGAGATGATTACAGGGGTCGATATTGTACAATCTCAAATTCTAATTGCTGATGGTTATTCTTTACACGAAAATGCGATCGGAATACCATTACAAGAAGATATTAAAACAAACGGCTATGCGATCCAATCTCGTGTAACAACAGAAGATCCACAAAACAATTTTATGCCTGATACAGGTAAAATTATGGCCTATCGTTCAAGCGGTGGTTTTGGAGTTCGTTTAGATACAGGAAACAGCTTTCAAGGAGCCATTATCACACCGTACTATGATTCACTTCTTGTAAAAGTAACAACATGGGCTTTAACTTTTGAACAAGCTGCAGCTAAAATGGTTCGAAATTTAAAAGAATTCCGAATCCGTGGAATTAAAACAAACATTGCCTTTTTAGAAAATGTTGTAAAGCATGAAAAGTTTTTAAAAGGAGATTATGATACATCATTTATTGATGCTTCTCCAGAGCTTTTTGTGTTTCCTAAACGAAAAGACCGTGGAACGAAAATGCTTTCTTATATCGGAAATGTTACAATTAATGGATTTCCTGGAATTGGAACGAAAAAGAAACCGGTTTTTGAGAAGCCACGTGTTCCAAAAATTTCAAGCAGTGAGCCGTTTGTAAACGGAACTAAACAAATTTTAGATAAAGAAGGCGCAGAAGGGCTTGTAGAGTGGGTAAAACAACGAAAAGAAGTTCTTCTTACAGATACAACGTTCAGAGATGGCCATCAATCATTGCTAGCAACGCGCGTGCGTACACACGATTTGAAAAAAATTGCAGAACCAACATCGCGTTTGCTTCCTGAACTATTTTCAATGGAAATGTGGGGAGGCGCCACATTTGATGTTGCTTACCGCTTCCTTAAGGAAGATCCATGGGATCGCTTAATTGAACTTCGTAAGCAAGCACCAAACGTACTGTTTCAAATGCTTCTACGCGCATCAAATGCGGTTGGTTACAAAAACTACCCTGATAATGTTATTAAAGAGTTTGTGGAAAAGTCAGCACAAGCAGGGATTGATGTTTTCCGTATTTTTGATAGCTTGAACTGGGTTGATGGTATGCGTCTTGCAATCGATTCTGTTCGTGATACAGGTAAGATTGCAGAAGCGGCAATATGCTATACAGGGGACATTTCAGACCCAACTCGCCGTAAATATAACCTAAACTACTATACAGACTTAGCAAAAGAGCTACAGGAGTCAGGAGCCCATATCCTAGGCATTAAAGACATGGCTGGATTATTGAAGCCTCAAGCAGCATATGAACTTGTATCAGCTTTAAAAGATAAAATTGATATTCCAATTCACTTACACACGCATGATACAAGCGGAAACGGAATCTTCACATATGCAAAAGCTATTGAAGCAGGAGTCGATATTGTCGATGTAGCAGTAAGTTCAATGTCTGGTTTAACTTCACAGCCTAGTGCAAGCACGCTTTACTATGCGCTTGAAGGAACGGACAGAAAGCCTGGGGTAGCTGTTGAGAACCTTGAAAAGCTTGGACACTATTGGGAAGATGTTCGCAAGTATTACAGTGCATTTGAAAGTGGAATGAATGCTCCGCATACAGAAGTGTACGTTCATGAAATGCCTGGTGGACAATATAGCAATCTGCAGCAGCAAGCAAAAGGCGTTGGTCTTGGTGAGCGCTGGGATGAAGTGAAAGCTATGTATGCTCGTGTAAACGAGATGTTTGGAGATATTGTGAAAGTAACGCCTTCTTCAAAAATTGTTGGAGATATGGCACTTTATATGGTGCAAAACAACTTAACAGAAGATGATGTATATGACAGAGGAGAAACGCTTGATTTTCCTGATTCTGTTGTTGAGTTTTTTGAAGGTTATCTTGGTCAGCCTCATGGTGGTTTTCCAAAAGAACTTCAGCGCATCATTCTTAAAGGACGTGAGCCAATCACAGTACGTCCTGGCGAGCTGTTAAAACCAGCTGATTTCAAAGAGATTCGTGATACCTTATTCCATAAGCTTAACAGACCTGTAACAAGCTTTGATGTTATTGCATCTGCTCTATATCCAAAAGTATTTCTAGATTATCAAAAAACGCTTGAACAGTTTGGTGATATGTCTGTATTAGATACACCAACATTCCTTTACGGCATGCGTTTAGGAGAAGAAATTGAAGTGGAAATTGAGCGTGGTAAAACGCTTATTGTTAAGCTTGTATCAATTGGAGAGCCTGCAGCAGACGGAACGAGAGTCGTTTATTTTGAGCTTAATGGTCAGTCTCGTGAAGTTGTGATAAAAGATGAGAATATTAAATCAACTGTTGCTACTAAGGTTAAGGCAGATAGACAAAATCAGAGCCATATTGGTGCTTCAATGCCAGGTACGGTTGTGAAAGTCCTTGTTGAAAAAGGAGAGAAAGTCTTAAAAGGTGATCATTTAATGATTACAGAATCAATGAAGATGGAAACAACAGTACAAGCTCCGTTTGATGGTGTCATTACAGAGATTTATGCTAAAAACGGTGAAGGAATTAGTACTGGTGATTTATTGGCGGAAATTCAAAAATAAAAAAAGCGACGAGTTCTCTCGTCGCTTTTTTTATTGTATACGTTTTTTCTTTTTATCTCGACTTGCTACCATTACTAAATAACTTAGAACTCCGAATAGACAGCTAATAAATAATGAATGTGAGAGGGAGAAGAAAAGGCTTAGTTTTGTGTAGACAACAAGCACTCCTGACAATGCTTGCAAGCAAACAAGTACAAGTGATGCTAACCATCCATAATAAATGTTCTTTTGATCTCTATAATGTTTTGCTGCATGAATGAAAGCGATCAAAATAAGAACAAAAATAAGACCAGCGGCCATTCTATGGGCCATTTGAACCCATTCGTTAAATTGTGTTGGCATATTCGTTCCATAGCAGAACGGTACATCAGGACAAGCAAGACTTGATTCTGTATGACGAACGAACGCTCCTGAATATACGACAATAAAACTATAGGCTAATGTTCCATAAATAAATCCTCTCATTGGTTTGCCGATAGATACGTTATCAGCATCAAGTTTTTTATCCACTTCAAAAATTAATAGGGTAAGAAGAAGAACAGAAGCAAATGAAACAAGAGAAACACCAAAGTGTAAAGCCATAATGATATCTGATTGTCCCCAAACTACTGCGCCTGCTCCAAGAAGTGCTTGTAGGATAAGGAACACAAGAGACATGATTGCTAAGAACTTTGTTTCACGGATATGTCCAATTACAATCCATGACCAAATACATAAAGCCAGGACGATAAAACCGCCGACTCCTGTTACTACACGGTGAGCAAGCTCAATGATAAGCTCAGGAGTAATATTACTCGGAATAAGCTCTCCGTGGCAAAGTGGCCAAGAACGTCCACAGCCCATGCCAGACCCGGTCTTTGTTACGAGGGCCCCACCTAATAAAATAAACAACATCGCAAGTGTTGTAATAACAGATAATACTTTTAAACCGCGTTGCAAATTATTCACCATCCTCATTGTCAATAGCATCTTTTGTTAAGTATGTTGTTGTGAAATGTTATAAAGGCGCTTCTTTATCCTATCATAAATTCTTTTATGAAAAAGACAAGAAAAAAGGAAGAGGTGCAGGAAAAAAAACGTTTACCACAGAAATGTAAACTTATAGAAAATAGCTAACTTTTAACATGAAAGCGCTACATTTTGTGGTATGCTAAGAGAAAAGCATTAAAAACTCTCCAAGATTACGCTCGAGATTAGTCCTTTCACATATTCCATATCCATTTTAGAGGTTTTTATAGAAAACAATCAACAATAGAATAAGAGATTTGTTTGTTTGACATAAAAAGTCCATATTTTTTTCATATTTCTTTCACAATTATCGACAGAACTGCGCTAATCAACTTCCTATGTTAAAAATACTAAATTAAGCTCATATGTTTATAACCTTGCAAAGAGCAAGATACACCTCTGTATAGCCTGAAGTAGCTTTATGTAAGTCAAAAGGGGGGAGAGGAAATGGATTATTCCACAGAATCCGTATCATTGCCACCACAGAATCCAGAAATTAAAACAACAGTTTGGCAAGAGTTTTTAACTGTTATTAAAATTGGCATTGTAAATTCAAGTATGCTCACTACATTTACAGGTTTTTGGCTTTCCCTCAAGTTTAATGAAAAACCTTTTACTGAGCATATAGACCTTGCTTTCTTCACCCTAGTAGGTTCAGCGTTTATTATCGCGGGATCTTGTAGCTTAAATAATTACATTGATCGAGATATTGATCCTCTTATGAAAAGTAAACAAAAAAGACCAACTGTTACAGGTCGATTTCATCCTTTAACTGTATTACTTATTGGGCTTGGATTGACAGCAACAGGACTTTTTATGCTGTTAGCTGCTCATGTTATAGCCGCTCTTATTGGAGTAGTCGGCATTCTTACATACATTTTTTTCTACACCATGTGGTCGAAACGTCGCTATACAACAAATACAGTCATTGGGAGTATTTCAGGGGCTGTTCCTCCGTTAATAGGGTGGGGAGCTGTTGATCCTACATTAAGTCTTGAAGCCTGGATTCTCTTTTTGATTTTATTCATTTGGCAGCCTCCCCATTTTTTCGCACTTGCCATTTTGCGAGCTGAAGAGTATAGAGCTGCTAAAGTTCCAATGTTACCTGTTGTTTATGGTAATAGACTAACAAAGCGACAAATGATTGTATGGATAACTTGTTTAATTCCGCTACCTTTTTATCTTTATGAGTTAGGCATAACATTCGTTGTTATTGCATCTATTTTAACAATAGGTTGGCTCTTAATAGGAGTAAGTTTATATTGGAAATTAAAAACTGAAAAATGGGCTAGAATCATGTTTGTTTATTCTGTTAACTATGTCACGTTTCTTTTTGTAAGTATGATTTTAGCTAGCTTCTTTACTTAATTTGTTTCTTCTTTACTTTTTATATAGAAGAATAGGAAGCGTTTTTGTAAAGGTTTAAGATTCTTTTTAAGAAAACGCTTTTATCTCGAAAGTTGATTTGAAAATAAAAGAATAGGGGGATAGAACATGGGAAAATGGCGCCTATTATCTTTGCTCAGTTTTGTTGTCCTGTTTCTTTCTGGCTGTGGGGAGCCTTTTATATCAACGCTTACCCCAGCTGGTGAAGTAGCAGACGCGCAGTATGAACTTATGCTTTTAAGCACCGCCATTATGGTTCTAGTCGTTGTAGTTGTGACAGTTATTTTTATCTACGTTATTATTCGTTTCCGACGAAAAGGAAGAGAAAGCTATCTTCCAAGACAGGTAGAAGGAAATCATAAGCTAGAAATTTTGTGGACCGTTATTCCGATTTTATTGCTTGTTGTTCTTGCTGTACCAACTGTTTCTTACACGTTCAAATTAGCGGACACAAGGGAAATGAAGAACGCGAAAGATCCAGAAGATGCGGTGGTTGTAAACGTAAGAGCTAATTTATACTGGTGGGAATTTGAGTATAAGAACCAGAAGATTGTTACTTCTCAAGACCTTGTTGTGCCAACAGATGAAAAAGTTTATTTTAATTTGCAAGCTTCAGATGTAAAGCACTCTTTTTGGATTCCAGCTGTAGGAGGCAAGCTTGATACAAATACAGATGGAACAAACAAGTTTTATTTAGAGTTTGACAGTAAGAGATCTAAAGAAGCAGGAAACGTATTTTATGGGAAATGTGCTGAACTTTGTGGGCCTTCACATGCATTGATGGATTTTAAAGTAAAAGCGGTTGATAGAGAAAGTTTTGATCAATGGGCTAAAGATCTAGCAAATACTAAACCTGAAGTAACAACAGCAGAAGCGAGCGCTGGAGAAGAAGTATTTAAGCAAAACTGTCTAAGCTGTCACGCGGTTGATGCAGGAGATAAACGACCTGCTGAAGCAAGAACAGCTCCAAACCTGGCGGGCTTTGCAGATCGTGAAAAAATTGCTGGTGTTTTAGAACACAATGAAGAAAATCTGAAAAAATGGATTGAAAATCCGGAATCAGTCAAGCCAGGAAATAAAATGACAGGAACATATAAAGAATTAACTCCAGAACAGGTTGATGAATTAACACAATACTTACAAACATTGAAGCTTAAAGAATAGCACAATTCTAAAGTAAAGGAGGATGTTCACGCGTGAGTACATTAGCGAATACAAAACCTAAGTCTGTTTTATGGGATTACTTAACAACAGTTGACCATAAAAAAATTGCCATTCTTTATTTAGTTGCAGGCGGTTTTTTCTTTATTGTTGGTGGCATTGAAGCAATGCTTATTCGTATTCAGCTTGCTGTTCCTGAGAATACGTTTGTTGGAGCTGATACGTACAATGAGCTGATGACAATGCACGGAACCACGATGATTTTTTTAGCTGCCATGCCACTTATATTTGCCCTTATGAATGCCGTTGTTCCTTTGCAAATTGGAGCGAGAGATGTTGCTTTTCCATTTTTAAATGCGCTTGGATTTTGGCTGTTTTTAATGGGTGGAATCTTTCTTAATCTTGGCTGGTTTTTAGGTGGAGCTCCTGATGCAGGATGGACGTCTTATGCATCTTTATCCTTGTACTCCCCTGGCCATGGTATTGATTTTTATACGCTTGGTTTACAGATTTCTGGGGCAGGAACGCTCATTGGTGGGATTAATTTCTTAGTAACAATTATTAACATGCGTGCTCCTGGCATGACATATATGAGGATGCCTCTTTTTACATGGACCGTTTTTGTTGCTTCGGCCCTCATTTTATTTGCTTTTCCACCGCTAACTGTTGGCATTTTCCTTATGATTTTTGATCGCCTTTTTGGTGCTAATTTCTTTGATCCGACTCTTGGTGGAAATACAATTATTTGGGAACACCTTTTCTGGATATTTGGTCATCCTGAAGTATATATTCTTATACTTCCTGCATTCGGTGTTTTTTCAGAAGTATTTGCAACATTTTCAAGAAAACGCCTTTTTGGATATACATCAATGGTATTTGCCATTGTGCTTATTGGATTTTTAGGATTTATGGTATGGGTTCACCATATGTTCACAACAGGACTTGGTCCAATTGCAAACGCAATATTTGCTGTTGCAACAATGGCGATTGCTGTACCAACCGGAATTAAAATCTTCAACTGGCTTTTAACGATGTGGGGCGGAAGTATTTCATTCACAACACCAATGCTTTATGCTGTTTCCTTTATTCCTTCTTTCGTTTTAGGAGGCGTAACAGGGATTATGCTTGCAGCTGCTCCAGCTGACTACCAATATCACGATACATACTTCGTTGTTGCTCACTTCCATTACGTGATTGTTGGTGGTGTTGTGCTCGGTCTTCTAGCTGGTGTTACCTACTGGTGGCCGAAGATGTTTGGAAAAATGCTTGACGAGAAACTTGGGAAAATTACATTCTGGCTATTTTTAATCGGTTTTCACCTTACATTCTTTATTCAGCATTTTGTTGGATTAATGGGAATGCCGCGCCGCGTATGGACATTCTTAGATGGGCAAGGATGGAATACAGCAAACTTAATCAGCTCAATTGGTGCTGTGTTTATGGCTGTTGCTGTGCTTGTTTTAGTGATTAATATTATTAAAACGAGCATGAGCAAACAACAAGCAGATGGCGATGCATGGGGAGATGGGCGAACACTTGAATGGGCTATTCCATCTCCACCGCCTGAATACAATTTTAAGCAAACACCTCTTGTTCGTGGTCTTGATCCATTGTGGATTGAGAAGATGGAAGGCAGAAAGGAAATTGTTCCAGCTGAGCCAGTAGGAGACATTCATATGCCAAATGGCTCTATTTTACCGCTTTTAATGTCCCTTGGACTGTTTATTGCGGCAATTGGATTTCTTTATCGAAATGACTATGCTTGGGGAGATCCAATTGGAGCAGGAGGGTTATTTATTACATTCGCTTCTATGTTTCTAAGATCTTGGATTGATGATCATGGCTATCATATTCATAAAGAAGAGCTTATAGATGAAGAGGAAAAGGAGGTTAAATAATTGAGCGCAGAGGAAAAGTTAACAAGAGAAAATTTCCCTGAATCTCCTGAAAAAGCAACGCTAGAAGGAAAGAACAAGTTTTTAGGATTTTGGCTCTTTCTTGGTGGCGAGACCGTTCTGTTTGCTTCTTTATTTGCGACATACTTGGCTCTAAAGGACTCCAATGCTGGAGGAGCAACGTCTCAAGATTTATTTGAGCTTCCAATTGTATTTATTGCCACCATGTTGTTATTAACAAGCAGTTTAACAAGTGTATACGCGATTTATCATATGAAAAACTTCCAATATCGTAAAATGCAGATTTGGTTTATTATTACAATTTTACTTGGTGCAGGATTTTTAGCACTTGAAATCTATGAATTCAATCACTATGTACACGAGTTTGAGTTTACATTTAAAAGCAGCGCATTTGGATCTGCTTTTTATACGCTTGTTGGCTTTCATGGAGGGCACGTTGCGGTTGGGTTAGGCTGGTTTATTACTCTTTTAATCCGCAATGGAAGAAGAGGGCTAAGCTTATACAATGCGCCTAAATTCTATGTTGCAAGTCTTTATTGGCATTTTATCGATGTTGTCTGGGTCTTTATTTTCACAGTCGTATATTTAATGGGAATGGTGGGATAAAACATGACGACAGAAGAAAAAAATTTAAGAGGCGATTGGGAATACCGCCTTAAGAAAAATAGGGATGAGATGAGAATGCAAGTTGTCTCTTTTGCCCTTATGCTTTTTTTAACATTAGTCGCTTTTTTTGCAGTCTCCTACGATAAATACTCCGCTTGGTTTATCGTACCGTTTATTTTATTGCTTGGAGTTGTGCAAGTGGTCTTTCAACTTTACTATTTTATGCATATGAGTCATAGAGGTCATGGAACAGCAGCATTCTTTTTGTACTCAGGTGTTTTGGTTGCTTTCTTAACAGTACTGACATTTTTAACGATTGTTTGGATTTGAAACTACAAAAAGGATCAGCAGTATGCTGATCCTTTTCTAACATTTATGCAGAGAAAGGAGAAAGAACATGTCTAATCTTGATATATTTGGCTTTCGCGCGCTTTTTAGTCCTTATTTCTTTCTGTTTCTTGTTTTTATTACTCTTCTTTATTTTCTCATAGTCAATAAGGGCTACAGTCGATTTGGGAAAGGGAAAAAAACTTCATGGCAAACGAAAATGTTTTTTGTACTAGCAATAGTCACTCTATATATTATTAAAGGAAGTCCTGTTGACCTTCTTAGTCACCTTATTTTTAGTGCTCATATGACGCAAATGGCTCTTTTATATTTAGTTGTGCCGCCTCTTTTTATTCTTGGTATTCCATCATGGGGATTTGAAGCAGTGCTATTTAATAAGTGGGTTAAACCGCTCTTTTCATTTGCTATAAAACCGCTTATTTCTCTTATATTATTCAATGGTGCTTTTTCGTTTTATCATCTTCCTCTTATCTTCGATTTTGTGAAAACAAATGCTTTTATACATGGCAGTGTAACAAGTTTTCTTTTTGTTGCTTCTTTTTGCATGTGGTGGCCTCTTATGAACAAAGTAAATGAAAATGACATGTCAGGGATTAAGAAAATAGGTTATATTTTTGCTAATGGGGTTTTACTGACGCCTGCATGCGCGCTTATTATTTTTGCAGATACTCCGCTTTACGAGACATATACCTCTCCTGAGGCATGGTTACAGGCAATGTCGCTTTGTGTGCCAGTGGATATGTTAGGTTCATTAAATATATCAGGTCCAGAAATGTTTAACACGCTTCCGCCGTTAGAAGATCAGCAGCTTGGTGGGGTTTTGATGAAAATTATTCAAGAAATTGTATATGGTTCTATTTTAGCGTACGTCTTTTTTGGATGGGCACGAAGAGAGCGAGCAAAAGATGCTATCTCACCGCTTCCCGACGATTTTTCCCCTTCTGAGCATATTGGGAACAAATAGAAACGTTTGAAAGTCATTCTACCTCGCTTTACAATATAAAGGAAAAGCAAAGGGGGAAGAAAAGATGAATGTAGAAAAACTAATAGATGAGAGAGATTTTAAAAAATCAATTGAGCTATCTGATTATGCTTTTCAGCGGGGGTTTACAGAGGAAGAAAAAGAACTTCGTCTTCAGAGAATGCAGGAAAACTTGGTGCTCGGCATCAAAAAAGAAGAAGAACTTGCAGCAAATCTCCAAGTCCTTTCATCAGAAGTATGCATAAATGGGGAATATTATTCGATGGGAGGCATTGCAAGCGTTGGGTCTTATCCAGAACATCGCCGGGGAGGACTTGTTACAAAGCTTTTGGAAGCTTCATTTGTGGAGATGAGGAAAATGGGCCAAGTTATTTCTTATCTTCATCCATTTAAAGTAAGTTTTTATCGCAAATATGGATACGAAATTTTTGCAGACGAAAAACAGTATACAATCGAAAATGTGGATCTTAAACGATTTCAAGAAGGAGAAGGACATATCGTACGACTTTCTTTTGAAGAAAGTTTGCCAGCGCTTCAGTTTTTATATGAAAAAGTACAGAATCACTATAGCGGAACATTAAACAGAACAGAGAAGTGGTGGAGAGAGCGGATTTATAAAGAAGGAGATTACTACATAGTATGCAAAAATAAGGATAATCAAGAGGAAGGGTATCTCCGCTATGAAATCAACAACCGTACTATGATTGTACATGAGTATGTAAGCATCACCATAGATGCCAAAAAGTCTATATGGAATTTTATTTGTCAACACGATTCAATGGTTGATAAAGTCACAATCAAAGCAGCAAAGAGTGATATCCTTGCCCACCTTTTGGATAATCCTCGTATTGAACAAAAAATATGGCCGTATTTTATGGCACGAATTATAGATGTTGAAAAGTTTCTATCTCTTTACAAGCTCAGCACGAAAAGAGAACTCCTTCTGAACGTTCAAGATAGTTCGGCTCCATGGAATGAGGGTACTTATGCTATTTCTGACGGAAAAGTGGAGAAATTGAAAGATGGAGGGCAAGGAGGATTAAAGCTTTCTGTTGGTCCTTTGACTGCAATTTTGCTAGGGTATGTAACACCAATAGACCTTTATTATGGAGGACAGATTCACGGTGATATTTCAGATGTGGAAGCGCTACAAGAAGCAGTAAAAAACGTGAAACCAACTTATTTTCCGGACTTCTTCTAAAATAAAAAAGACGAAAGAGTTTAAACTCTTTCGTCTTTTTTACTTTGTTGTAAACTTCCAAGTTCGCCTTCAATATCAAGAAGCAGTGATTCGCATTGTTCGACAAGATGAGCAGGAAATGTTTCGCCTTCACCGTATTCCACTCCGTGTGGATAATAATGTTTACCAAGAAGAGGAGTTAAAAGTTGTAAAGTTGCTTTATGTGCCCCTACATCGCCTTCAATCACAAAAGCTTGGACGCGCAAGTAGTACGTATCAGATTGAATCTCAAATTTTCGATCGTATGTAACACGTTCATAATCCCAGCCCTCTGCTCGAATAAGACCGTGCTTTTCCATGATGTAATCAAGGCGATCAAGTGGAGCGGTTAGACCATCGAAATCAACTTGTTCAAAACGCAAAAGACTTCACTCCTTTTTATCAAACATATTCTTTTCTTAATCATAGTATGTATGGAAAAAACTTTCAATGAAAACGTTCTCTTTATAGATATTTTTTTCAAAAAAACAGCGTACATAAGGTGAAAGATTTAACTCATACTAACTACGGGAAGAGGTTCCTCATAGTTTTGGAAAGCTTGGAATTTTCCTAAAAAACAACGAGAAGCGAGGAGAAAACGAATGGAAACTGTACGCGATATTATGAGTCATCATACGGACTGCTGTACAACTCAGGATAATATCTATGAGGTAGCTGTAAAGATGAAAGAACTAAATGTTGGAGCTATCCCTATTCTTGACGGAAATAATCTTGTAGGGTTAATTACAGACCGTGACTTAGCAATTCGTGCGATAGCTGAAAAAAGACCAAATTCTTCTCAAGTTACAGATGTCATGAGTCCTAATTTAGTAACAGTAACACCAAACGATTCATTAGAAAAAGCAGTTTCTTTGATGGCAGAGCATCAAGTTCGTCGTCTACCTGTTGTCGATAACAACAAGCTTGCAGGAATTGTTTCATTAGGAGACATAGCATTAAATCAGTACTCAAACGAAAAAGCAGGTTTAGCGCTTGTGGAAATTTCGAAAGAACTAAACTTTTAAGAAGCCGAACTAGTGAGCGACAGAGAATATCTGTCGCTCTTATTTTGTAACCCGTTTTCAAAAAGCTAAGAAGGTTATAATAAGAAATATTCACTGTTTTAAAAGGGAGAATAAAAGCAAAAAACATAAAAAGAATGTATGATACATAATAAGAGCGAAAATAATAAGCTGTTGAACATACATGATATATTAGTGTAGACAGAGAGAAGGTGGAAAGTTGAGAAAGATATTGTTTGTAATTGCGGTTATCGCTATTTTTTATGCGATAAGCAGCATACCTTTTAAATTCAACGATGAGGAAAAAAATCAGCAGAAGGAAGAAGCAACATTTAGTGACCAAAAAGAAGAAGCATCAATAAGTAAAGAGTCTATTTTATCTTTAATTGGTAAAAATAAAGATGATGTTTCGGAACGCTTTGGTAAACCAGACCGAATCGATGAATCACAATATGGTTATAAATGGTGGATCTATCGTTCTTCGCCTTCTTCATATATGCAAATTGGTGTGGAAAAAGATAAAGTTGTTATGGTATATACAATTGGTGATAACGTCGATGTAGAGCCTTATTCCATTAATGAAACGAGACAGGAAGTGATGAAAGATACACCTGTTTCTCCACAAGTTCAATTCAACTATAAGGGAAATATGTATCAATTTGAAATGTCTGAAGCAGATATGCAGATGAAACCTCTTATTCAATACGAGGACGTATTTGTACAGCTTTATTTTGATCAATATACAAACAAAATATCAAGTATAAGAGCAATGGATGCTAAGACCTTGATCGAACAGCGTCCTTATGAGCTCACATATCGAGGAGAGCTTATAAGTGCAGAAAAACCTTCTAAAGAGATTCAAGAAGAGATTCAGCATGGAAATGAACAACAAATTTTTGATATTACAAACGTGATTCGGGTTAGGCATGGCCTAAATGAGTTAGGATGGAGTGAAGGAGCTGCTAAAGTAGCATATGGACACAGTACAGATATGAAAGAGAATAATTACTTTGATCACGTTTCTCCAACGTTTGGAAAATTAGCTGATCGCCTAGAAAAAGGAGGCGTATCCTATGATACAGCAGGAGAAAATATTGCTGCCGAGTATCAGGATGGCATTGCAGCTGTTGAAGGTTGGCTTAATAGCGAAGGGCACAGGAAAGCTATGTTAAATCCAGATTTTGATAAGCTTGGAGTCGGTGTTAATGAACAATATTACACACAAAATTTCATTGCTGAAAGAAATTAGACATGGTCTAAACTCGTCCTTTCTTACATAAAGTTTAGTAGTGAGGAGGGACGAACATGAAGCGATGGATAACGTTATTCTGCATGATTCTTTTGTTGCAAAAAGGAGTGACTGTGCAAGCAGAAAGCAGTTGGAGTACGTTGAATGAACTTGCCGACCAGGCTTTGTCCTTAGCGCAGCAGGAGCATTATAAGGAAGCCATCACATTTATGGACCGTTTTAATGACGAGCTGACTCCAGTAAATAGAGAAAGTTTGCATATTTCAACAGAGCAGTTTCGAATTTTACAATATAGTCACAGTCTTGCGTTACAAGCGTTAGAACAAGGAAACAGCGAAGAAGAACCAAGTTCAAAAGTGATGCAGTTCCGACTTTTGGTCGACGCGCTTCAAACGAATCATCAACCACTTTGGACAGAAATGGAAGAAGAGATGTTAAGTACTTTTGGGAAGTTAAAGGAAAATGCTGAAACTGGCGATCAGGTTGCATTTCAAGAAGATTTAGCCGTGTTTTTGCAGCAATATGATCTTATTCTTCCAAGTGCACAAGTTGATCGCAATCAGCAAGATATTGAGAAAATGAATGATCACGTTGCTTTCCTGAACAATCAAAGCCTTGAGGCGATGAGTGATGGAGAGAAAGAAGCTTATTTCAAACAAATTGAAAAAGATCTTCAAACGCTTTTTGAAAAAGCTCCCTTTCAATCTGATGTTTCTCCATTTTGGGTAATGATGACAATAGGAAGTATTATTGTGACGACTCTTCTTTACGTTGGCTGGCGCAAATATATTGGAAGCCAGACGATTCATAGTTCTTATTAGAGGAAGGCAAATTTTTTGACATGAAGCGCTTCCTTTAATAGAATGAGGATAAGTAAATTTAACTATGTGGAGGCGTATAAATGGGAATGCTCATTTATTTTATAATCATCATCTTAGTTCCAATTTTAGCGAGTTGGAAAGTAAGAAGTGCTTACAAGAAATACTCTAAAGTTCATAGTTCTTCAAATATGACAGGAGCAGACGTTGCTCGTCGTATTTTGAACGACAATGGAATTTATGATGTTACAGTTGAACCAGTTGGCGGAACTCTTTCAGACCACTATGATCCACGTGCAAAGGTTATTCGCTTATCAGAGGATAATTACTATGGCACATCAGTAGCAGGAGCAGCTGTTGCAGCCCATGAAGTAGGGCATGCGATTCAAGACCATGAAAGCTATGCGTTTTTAAGACTTCGTCATTCACTTGTTCCAGTTGCTAATATCGGTTCGAATTTTTCTTGGATTTTGATTTTTATCGGGATTATAGCAGGAATGTCAAATCTTCTGTTATTGGGAATTGTATTTATGCTAGCCGCTGTAGTATTCCAAATTGTTACACTCCCTGTTGAGTTTGATGCGTCAAATCGGGCAATGGCTCAGCTTGTTTCTTCAGGGGTAATTCGAAATGATGAGGAACGCCGCACGCGTAAAGTGTTAAATGCAGCAGCTTTAACATATGTAGCAGCAGCAGCTGTCGCAGTGCTTGAGCTCGTCCGACTTGTTTTAATTTATACAGGAATGTCAAATAGCGAAGAATAAGAAAGAGCCGTCCAGCTGGACGGCTCTTTTAACGTTGTAATGGCATCTTATTTTCATCAAGTGTGAAACCTTCTCCAAGCACGTCATGAACGGTTGTGAAAGCAACGAAGGCATGTGGATCAATAGATGTGACAGCTTGCTTTAACCTAAATACTTCGTTTTTCCCGACAACACAATAGAGGACGTTCGTATCTTGTTTAGAAAATGAACCTTGGCCTTTTAAAATTGTGACCCCTCTGTCCATCTCCTTCAAAATACGTTCTGCAATTTTATCGTTTTCCTTTGAAATAATTGTGGCACCTCTTGCTGTATAAGCACCTTCTTGCATCACGTCAATAACGCGTGCAGCAACAAACACAGCAACAAGCGTGTACATTGCTTCTCTAAAATCTAAATATGTAATAAGTGAAAGAGCAATAACACCAAAATCAAACATAAACATCGTTCGCCCCATATTCCATCCTACATATTTATTTACAAGGCGAGCGATAATATCGACACCGCCTGTTGTACCTCCAAATCTAAAGATAATTCCGAGCCCAACTCCAATGAAAACACCTGCAAATAGAGCAACAAGGGTCATATCGTTTTCGAGATGAAAATTGATAGGAAAACGCTGGAATATCCAGAGAAATAGTGAAAGCCCTACCGTTCCAAGAATTGTATAGATAAAGGCTACGCGTCCAAGCAATTTCCATCCAATGAAGAAGAGTGGAATATTTAAGACAAGGTTAGAATAAGAAGGATCAATCTTAAAAAGGAAAAATAATAGCAGGGTAATACCTGTAAATCCTCCTTCAGCTAAATTGTTTTGCATGTTGAAATTAACAAGACCAAAGCCAAAGATAGCGGTTCCAAACAAAATAAATACAATGTTAGTTATGCGCACTCCTTTAAGCATAAAGCCCCTCCTTTTTAACGTAGTATTCAACACCTATCCTACCATAGAAAAGAGAGTTGATAGTGACAATTGCTGTTTTTAAAGCTAGAATAATTGTCAAGAACGTTCTCATTCGCTAACATATGAACAGAGGAAGCGTTTTTACAACTCTCTTAGTATGAACGAGGTGAAACAATGGAAAACAAATCAATGAAAAGAATGCAGCAAGAGGTAGACGAATATATTGGTCAATTTAAAGAAGGCTATTTTAGTCCTCTTGCGATGATGGCTCGTCTGACAGAAGAGCTTGGTGAACTTGCTAGAGAAGTCAATCATTATTATGGAGAAAAACCGAAAAAAGATACAGAAAAAGAAAAAGCAATGGAAGAAGAAATCGGAGACGTTCTTTTTGTGCTTATTTGTTTAGCCAACTCGTTGAACATTAGCTTAGAAGAATCGCATAATCTTGTGATGAATAAATTTAATACGCGTGATGCGAATCGTTGGACGAAAATTGAGGAGGATAAGTAAGATGAATAAAGTTAAAGTTGTAGTAGCAGGACCACGAGGACGGATGGGGATAGAAGCCCTTCACTTAATGAAAAATACGGAAAATTTTGAGCTTGTAGGAGCTATTGATCGTATTAATGAAGGAAAGAAAATTAGTGATGTAGAAGGATTACCGGCAATTGATGCTCCTATTTATACAGATATTCATACATGCTTAACAGACACAAAGCCAGATGTTTTAGTTGATTTGACAACACCTGAAATTGGACGATTACATACGAAAACTGCCCTTAGCTTTGGAGTGCGCGCTGTTGTAGGTACAACTGGTTTTTCTGAAGAAGATTTAACAGAGCTTAAAGAAATGGCAGAAGAAAAAGGGGTAGGCTGTATTATTGCTCCTAACTTTGCAATTGGTGCGATCTTAATGATGAAGTTTTCACAAATGGCAGCTCGTTATTTTTCAGACGTAGAAATCATCGAGCTTCACCATGACCGCAAACTTGATGCTCCGTCTGGAACAGGGATTAAAACAGCAGAGCTTATTTCTCAAGTACGTGAACCAAAGAAGCAAGGGCATCCTGAAGAAAAAGAAATTATAGAAGGAGCACGTGGAGCAGAATTTGATGGAATACATCTTCATAGCGTTCGTCTACCAGGTCTTATTGCACATCAAGAAGTGTTATTCGGACGTGACGGAGAGTCATTAAAGATTCGTCATGACTCTTATAATAGAGCGTCCTTCATGTCAGGTGTTGAGCTTTGTGTAAACACGGTAATGAATATTGATACACTTGTTTATGGACTTGAAAATATTATCGAATAGAAGGCGGGAGAAGAGATGAAAATTGCGCTAATTGCTCATGATAAGAAAAAAAATGATATGGTCCAATTTGTGACGGCATATCAAGAAGTTTTAAAAGATCACGAACTTTTTGCAACAGGTACAACAGGTCTTAGAATTCAAGAAGCAACAGGCCTTGATGTTCATCGCTTTCAATCTGGTCCTCTTGGAGGAGACCAAGAAATTGGGGCAATGGTTGCTAACAATAAGATGGATATGGTCCTTTTTTTCCGTGATCCTTTAACAGCTCAGCCTCATGAACCAGATGTAACGGCGCTTATTCGTCTTTGTGATGTATACGCGATTCCCCTTGCAACAAATATGGGCACAGCTGAAGTACTTATTCATGGGCTTCATCGTGGAGATTTGAAGTGGCGCACAATTGTTCATGAAGAGCAGAAAGGAAATCTTTAATGAAATTGAAAATCGGTATTGTTTGCTACCCTTCCGTTGGTGGATCTGGAATTGTAGCAACAGAACTCGGCAAATTACTTGCTGAAAAAGGACATGAGATCCATTTTATTTCTTCAAGCATGCCATTTCGTTTAAATAAAGTGTATTCAAATATCTACTTTCATGAAGTAGAAGTGAATCAGTATTCTGTTTTTAAATACCCACCATATGATTTAGCTCTTTCAAGTAAGATTGCAGAAGTGGCAAAGCGTGAGAAGTTGGATCTTCTTCACGCTCATTACGCCATTCCTCACGCTGTTTGTGCTTTCTTAGCAAAGCAGATGGTTGGGGAGCATTTGAAAGTTGTCACAACCTTGCATGGAACGGATATTACTGTACTCGGCTATGATCTCTCCTTGAAGAGTATTATTAAGTTCGCGATTGAAAATTCCGATGAAGTAACAGCTGTGTCCTCTTCACTTGTTAAACAAACGTATGACCTTATCGCTCCTCAAAAAGAGATTCATACGATTCATAACTTTATTGAACAGAAAGAAGAAACGGGTGAAGATGTTTCACTGCTTAAAAAAGAATATGGAATTAAAGAAGGAGAGAAAGTCTTTATTCACGTTTCAAACTTTAGACAAGTGAAGCGGGTAACAGATGTTGTGCGGGCTTTTTATCATGTTCAACAAAGAGTTGATGCGAAGCTTTTACTTGTTGGAGATGGCCCAGAGATGACGGCTGTTTGCTATCTTGTTAAAGATCTTGATATTGTAGATAAAGTTCTTTTTCTCGGAAAACAGGAAAATGTGGATGATCTTTATGCCATTAGCGATCTTAAGCTTCTTCTTTCTGAAAAAGAAAGCTTTGGTCTTGTTTTATTAGAAGCAATGGCTAACGGCGTTCCGTGCATTGGGACAAATATTGGCGGAATTCCAGAAGTTATCGAAGATGGGAAAACAGGCTATATCTGTGAAGTTGGTAATTACGAAGAAGCTGCCGAAAAAGCTCTATTTCTCTTACAAAACGATAGTTTGTATGAAGAAATGTCGGCTTCTGCTCTTCGTTCCGTATGGAGTAAATTTTCTTCAAAAGATATCGTCGCGCAGTATGAGGAGCTTTATGAAAAAGCGTTAAACAGAGTGAGGTGAACACCATGAGAGACCCTTTTATAAAACCTTTAGCAATCTTACATAAGCTTCAGCAAAACGGTTATTTAGCATACTTTGTTGGAGGGTCTGTTCGCGATTTTATCATTGGCCGTCCTATTGGAGATATTGATATTGCTACTTCAGCAAGACCAGAGGATGTTGTTCGTTTGTTCCCGAAAGTTATTGAAGTTGGCATTGAGCATGGAACAGTTGTGGTTGTCCTTGAAAATGAACCATATGAGGTCACAACATTTCGGACTGAAAGTGATTATAAAGATTTTAGACGTCCTGAGGAAGTTACGTTTATTAGTTCGCTTGAAGGAGACCTAGAACGACGTGACTTTACAATGAACGCTATTGCAATGGACGAGAATGAAACCTTAATTGACCCTTTCGGTGGAAGGGATGCTATCAAAAGGGGTATCATTGAAACGGTGGGAAACGCAGACGAGCGTTTTAGTGAGGATGCATTGCGTATGATGAGAGCTGTGCGTTTTATGAGTCAGCTTTCATTTACAATTACTCCTGATGTAAAAGAAGCAATAAGAAGAAACCGCCATCTTTTACAAAATATCGCAATGGAGCGCATTTCAGTTGAGTTTCAAAAACTCATGCTAGGAAATAAAGCTACAGAGGCTTTTCGAACAATTGTAGACACAGGATTGCTTGAGGTTTTGCCTCTTCATGAAAAGAAGGAGCTTATAGAATATGACTGGACGACCATCAGTGAAGAGACCTCAGCATGGTCGCTCCTTTGTCTGATTCTAGAAGTAGAGGATACCGCTCTATTTTTAAGAAAGTGGAAGCTTTCGAACAAAAGAATAAAAGAAACGGAAAAGACGGTCGTTTTTTACCGTTCTATAAAAGAATGGACTCCTTTTGCTATTTATCAAAGTGGATTAGAAGTTGCGTTAAGAGTAAATCATCTAAAAAGGATTTTACAAGGCGTACAGAGTGAAGAAGAGAAAATTCGATTGATTTATGAATCCCTTCCTATCTATTCTCCTAAAGATATCGAAGCAAATGGAAAAGATCTTGTTTCATGGGGCAATCGTGCTCAAGGTCCGTGGATTGCACAATGCATCCAAGAACTAAGCGAAAACATTGTTTGTGGCAAAATAGAAAATGATCGGAACGTGATTAAGGAGTGGGTAAGCAAGTGGAGTCTGAAATTCGACGAAAGTTGTTAGAAATGTTTACCACTGGAGAAGAAGAGTATGTGTCAGGTCAGAAAATAAGTGACGAACTTGGCTGTTCACGTACGGCAGTTTGGAAACATATCGAGGATTTACGAAAAGATGGATATGATCTTGAAGCTGTTAGAAGAAAAGGGTACAAGCTTATTAAAAAGCCAGAGCTTGTTACGCCAGATGCTCTACGGCTTGGATTAGATACAAAGAAGCTTGGCCAAAATATTTGTTATAGAGAAACAGTTGATTCAACTCAAAAGGTTGCACATCGCCTTGCACAAGAAGGATGTGAAGAAGGAACACTTGTTATTGCAGAAGAACAGGTTGGTGGACGTGGGCGGTTAAATAGAGCATGGCATTCTCCAAAAACAACAGGCATTTGGATGAGTCTGGTCTTGCGTCCACAAATTCCTCCTCATGAAGCACCACAGCTTACACTGCTTTCAGCTGTGGCTATTGTGCAAGCAATTGAGGAAATTACAGATATAAAAGTAGATATTAAATGGCCCAATGATATCTTAATAAACGGAAAGAAGCTCGTTGGTATTCTAACTGAAATGCAGGCGGATGCTGACCAGATTCATTCTGTTATTATCGGTATGGGAATTAATGTGAATCAACAAGAAGCAGATTTTAATGATGAGCTTTCTTCTATTGCCACATCGCTTTCTATTGAAAAAGGTGAAAAAATCTCTCGTGCAACACTTGTACAAGCTATTTTAAAGAGGTTAGAAGAACTTTATTATCAATATTTAAAAGCAGGATTTGCGCCGATTAAAATTCTGTGGGAAGCATATGCTATTACAATTGGCCGAAACATTATTGCACGAACGTTAAAAGGCTCAATTGAAGGGTTAGCAAAAGGTATTACTCCTGAAGGAACGTTAATGCTTGAAGATCTTGAAGGGAAAATGCACTATATTTATTCTGCTGATATTGAGCTTAGTAACGATAAGTAGTGGTAAAAAAGGGATTTTTCTCTTATAATGACGAGTGAAAGAGTAGTATCTACATGAACTACATCTTTCACTCTTTTTTATTGAAAAGAAATACTATTCTGCCTTGATCCGGGCATGGACTAGGACAGAGGAATGACAAACCAGATGGTTGTTCATTTCTCTCCACTTAAAGGAGGAAGCGAACATGAGAACAAGAGACAGCTTTATGAAAATGAAAAAGGAAAAAGAGCCAATTGTAATGCTAACAGCTTACGATTATCCATCTGCTCGTTTAGCAGAACAAGCGGGCGTTGAGATGATTCTTGTTGGAGATTCTCTCGGGATGGTTGTACTTGGATATGAGTCAACAATTCCTGTTACGGTAGAGGATATGATACATCATACAAAGGCCGTAAAAAGAGGAGCAGGCAAGACGTTTATTGTGACAGATATGCCGTTTATGTCATATCACACTTCAAGAGAAGATGCACTAAGAGCAGGAGCCGAAATAATGCGCGAAAGTGGTGCACATGCTTTGAAGCTTGAGGGAGCAGGTGAAACGCTTAGTGTTATTAGAGCTTTAACAGAAGGAGGCATTCCTGTTGTAAGTCATTTAGGGCTTACTCCACAAACAGTAGGCGTACTTGGAGGCTATAAAGTACAAGGAAAAGATGCTCAGTCAGCATTAAAGCTTATTGAAGATGCGAAATGTGCTGAAGCCTCAGGAGCTATTGCAGTTGTGCTTGAATGTGTCCCATATCAGCTTTCAAAACGAATTACAGAGGAACTAGAGATCCCTGTCATTGGAATTGGTGCTGGTTCATATACAGATGGGCAAGTTCTTGTTTATCATGACGTCATTTCTTATGGAGTTGAACGATTGCCTAAGTTTGTGAAAACGTACGGAAATGCAAATGAATATATTGAAAAAAGCTTACGTGAGTATGTCAGTGATGTAAAAGCAAAAATATTCCCAAGTGAAGAGCATTCTTTTACGATGAAAGAAGAAGCGCTTTTTTCTCTTTATGGAGGGAAGTAAGCATGAAGACAGCCATAGGTATGAAAGTTATAAAAACTGTAGAAGAAATGAAGGAATTTGTAAGAGAAGAGCGTAAAAGTGATCGGACAATTGGATTTGTGCCAACAATGGGTTTTTTACATGAAGGACACTTGACGCTTATTAAGAAAGCTAAAAAACAAAATGATACTGTAATTTTAAGTATTTTTGTTAATCCGACTCAGTTTGGTCCTAATGAAGATTTTGAAAAATATCCAAGAGATGAACAGCGTGACCTTACTCTTGCAGCAAAAGAAGGAGTTGATATTGTTTTTCTTCCTTCTGTTGATGAAATGTATCCAACATTCCCGACAACGAAACTTACAGCTATAGATCGTACTAACGTTCTTTGTGGAAAAAGTAGACCAGGACATTTTGATGGAGTTGTAACTGTCCTTTCAAAGCTATTTCATATAACAATGCCAGATAGAGCTTATTTTGGTTTGAAAGATGCTCAGCAAGTAGCCGTAACAAAGGGGTTTATAGAGGATTATTTCTTTCCAATTGAAATTATTGGTGTTGAGACAGTGCGCGAAGAAGACGGTTTAGCTAAAAGTTCAAGAAATGTTTATTTAACGGAAAAAGAAAGAGAACAAGCTCCTCATTTATATGAAAGTTTGCGAAAAGCAAGTACGCTTGTCGAACAAGGGGAACGAGATAAACAAAAGATTAGAGAAAGCATTCTGACTCACATTAATGAGCATACAGATGGAGAAGTTGATTATGTAGAACTTTATCGCTACCCATCATTAGAAGAGATAACAGTTCTTGAAGAGAAAATAATTATTGCCATCGCAGTGAAGTTTTCCCAAGCACGCTTAATTGATAACGTGATTCTAGATATTAAAAAAGTGATGTAAAAGGAAACAGGCTTGAAATAACTGAAGTTGGTAATGCTAGTAAATAGAAGTCTAAAAAGAGAGGAAGAAAAAACAATTTTGTTTTTCTTCCTCTCTTTTTCACAAGAGCAATGGACATCAAACAATTGCTTAAACAGGAGCCAACTGTTAAAATTTTAGAGACAGTAGTCGCCATTGCTTTTCTCTATAACTTAGCCAATCGGCAATAGTTCATATTTAATAACGTTGTTTTAACAAAGATAAACTTAAAGCAACATAGAGAAGAGGGTGTCTAAAAGATGGTGACACTCTTTTTATATTTACATAGAGAAATGTTAGTTATGGAACAATAGAGGTGGACTTTACAATGAGTAATCAGTACGTTGTGCTTGATTTAGAGACAACAGGACATAACCCTAAAAACGGAGATCGCATTATCCAAGTTGCGGCTCTGCTCATGGCGGATGGAGAAGTGCTTGCTCGGTTTTCAACTTTTGTAAACCCAAAAGCTGAAATTCCGACGTTCATTGAGCAGCTTACGCATATTAATAACGAAATGGTGCAACATGCACCAACGTTTGAAGAGATTGCTTCCTCGCTTGTTGAGTTTATTGGGGATGCTTATTTTGTAGCGCACAACGTTCACTTTGATTTTTCTTTCTTGAATCAAGAATTACAAAGAATTGGTTTTAGGCCATTAACAAATAAGCTAATTGATACAGTGGAACTTTCACGTATTTTACTTCCAACAAATGAAGGATACAAGCTTCAGCAGCTTTCAACTCACTTTAATATGGAACACGATAATCCACATCAAGCAGATAGTGATGCAGAAGCAACAGGTGACTTGCTTTTGTTGCTCCTCGATAAAATTAAGGAGCTTCCTAAAGAAACGCTAACATGGCTTTCTCGTTTTGCCCCTTCCTATAAAAGCGCTATTGGTGAGCTTTTCAATCAGGGATTGAAAGAAGCTGTGCGTGCACAAGAGCGAGAAGAACTTGAAATTATTCAAGATTTGCCAATTAAAAAAGCAGTTGTAAAAAATGTCGATAACGATACGGATCTATCATATGAAACTTTTTATAAGAAGCGAGAAGAGCTTTTTAAAGGAGTGCTGAAGAAGTATGAATCACGTAGTGCTCAATGGTCGATGATGGAAACCGTATACGAAGCGCTCACAACGAGCCAGCATGCCATAATTGAAGCAGGAACAGGAACAGGTAAGACGTTAGCTTATCTTATTCCAGCTATTTTTGTGGCTAAAGAAAAAAAGCAGCCTGTTGTTGTTTCAACACATACAGTGAATTTACAGCAACAGCTTATCGACCAAAATGCTCCGCTTCTTGAAGAACTTGTTTCATTTCCTGTTTCTGTTACTCTTTTGAAAGGGCGCCATCATTACTTGAATGTTAGAAAGTTTCTTAGCTTTTTACCTAAAAAAGAAAGTAACTATGATATTGTGCTTGCTAAGTCAGCTATTGTAGTGTGGTTGACTATGACAACTACAGGGGACATTGATGAGCTGAATTTGCCTTCTGGCGGAAAGCTTTTTTGGGAACAAATTAATGATGAACAGCCGCTCCCTATAGATTTTCAAGAACCATGGCAGAGGTTCTCATTTTATGAACGAGCTCAAAACAGAGCAAAAGATTCCGACATTATCGTAACAAATCATCGTTTATTGCTTTTGGATGTGATGAGAAAGCAAAAATTTCTTCCTCAATATGATAGTGTAATTATCGACGAAGCTCATCATTTAGAAGAAATTGCGAGTGAGCAGCTTGGCACACAGCTTGACTATTTTCAAATTCATCATCTTCTTTTAAAGATCGGCACAAATGATACGGAAGGGTATTTAAAAGATGTTGGTGAGTATATGACAGGAAGAAAGTCGCGGTTTATTAAACTTGACGGGAATGTTAGACAAGTGCGAGCTGAAATGGACGATTTATTTCGTCTTATTCATCGCTATGTAAGAAGAAGCATGCAGCATGAACAAGCGACAACGAGAGTTCGTAAACGATATGAAGTAGAAAAAGCTCCATCCGCGATTAAAGAATCTTGTTTAAGGACGCTTTTCTTGTTGGAGGATTTTGAGAGAATTTATCTTATCTTTAAACAAGAAGGAGAAAAACAGCAGTGGGATCCCGTAAGTAAACAGTATGAAAAATGGCATAATTTGATTGCATGCTGTGAAGCGCTTTTGCTTATTCGAGATAAATTACATACTCTTCTTCTATCAGAAAAAGAAGGGGAAGTGTGTTGGGTTGAAATTGAAGCAAAAGGAGCGGCAAATGCTGCTTTTTTATACAATCAACCAGCAGATGTAAGTGAAGCGCTTGCTGATCTATTTTTCACGCATAAAAAGAGCGTTGTATTAACATCTGCCACATTAACAATTAAAGAAGCCTTTGATTATACAATTGAGAGACTTGGTTTATATGATTTTCAACCTTTGCAGTTGAAGGTAGAATCTCCTTTTCATTATAAAGAGCAGGCTCGACTTTTTATTCCAGATGATCTTCCTGCCGTTAATGAAACGGATCTTGATGATTATTGTCTTTCTCTTGCTCATTCCATCTTGCAAGTTGCGCGGGTGACAAATGGGAAAATGCTTGTTTTATTTACGTCATATGAAATGTTGAAAAAAACATTTCACTATACAAAAGACTTAGATTTTGAAGAACGTTTTATGGTTTTTGGACAAGGAATTTCAACAAGAAATCGAACGAGACTTGTCAAAGACTTTGTACAGTTTGATCAATCTATTCTCTTTGGAACAAGCAGCTTTTGGGAAGGTGTGGATATTCCAGGAGAAGCTCTCTCATGTCTTGCTATCGTACGTCTTCCTTTTGCACCTCCACACGACCCAGTTGTCGCGGCTAAAATGGATCGAATAAAGAAGCTAGGGCGAAATGCTTTTACAGAGCAAGCCCTTCCAGATGCGATTATCCGATTTAAACAAGGATTTGGTCGTCTTATCCGCACGAAGAGAGATAAAGGAGCAATCGTGATTTTTGATCGACGGATTATAGAATCACCGTATGGAAAACAGTTTATTAAATCTATCCCAGAAGTGGATGTTGTATACAAGCCATTTGATGAAATGATAGAAGGACTTGAGGAATGGTGGGATCCTTCAGAATAAAAAAAGCAGCTACTTTATCATAGCTGCTTTTCTTCCCTGTGTGTGGCAGGAGTTTTGTTGTGATGTTGTCGTAAAATCTAGGTTGAACTGTTATAATATTGCTTAAAGTCATGATCTTTATGGCTATAATATGTGCGCCAATCGTACAAAATATGCTGGCAATTTTTTTGATAGGAGCGAAATGAATATGGAAACGAAAATTGAAGTATTATCAACAGTAACTGTAGAGAATTCTTCAGACCTTTATAAAGTGGTGGATACGTTGAATCGAACGTTAAAGCGTCAAGATTTAATGTTTGGACTAGCTTTAGATGAAGAAGACAAAGAAAAAGCTGTATTTACAATTTATAGGACTTGAGTGATTTGAAATGAGAAAATGGTTTATTATCGGTGGTAGTATTATTGTTGCTCTTTTTGTATGGCTTTGTGCAGATATTTATCACAGTTCAATTAGCGCAGAGAAAGTGGACAAAGGCGACATTTCTATTTTAACGAAACAGTATAAATTAAAAAACGTTGAGCCAATTTCGACCTACTATGGAAAGAAAACATATTACATTGCAAGTGGAGAAAATGAAAAAGGTGAAAACGTAATTGCATGGGTTCCTGAAAAAGCAAAAAAAGGTGACGTTATAGTTCGAAAAAAAGAGGATATTATCTCTAAGGAACAAGTAGAAAGTATTGTAAAGCAAGATCGAAATCCACAAGAAATTAAATCCATTCGCTTAGCTGTAAGCCCTAATGGAAAAACGCCGCTTTGGGAAGTAACGTATACAGACGATGAAAATCGCCTAACCTATTATTATGTCACGACAGGAAGCGGAGACTTTTATCGTCGCTATAGCTTAACGAGCAGCTAAGGTGCTTATGGTTACTACATAAGGGGGAGCGGTATGTTAGCTAATCGCGTTTCATCTTTAACGCCGTCCGCAACGCTTGCAATTACGGCAAAGGCAAGAGAGCTTAGAGAAGAAGGATATGATGTAATCGGTCTTGGAGCTGGGGAACCTGACTTTAATACCCCTCATAATATTTTAGAACAAGCTAAAAAAGCAATGGAGCAAGGCTATACTAAATACACACCATCAGGTGGATTACTTTCTTTGAAAAAGGCCGTCTCTGCAAAGTTTGAACGAGATCAAAACCTTCATTACGATGCTTCTGAAATTATTATATGTACGGGGGCAAAGCATGCTCTTTATACGCTTTTTCAAGCAGTGTTAAATGAAGGAGATGAAGTGCTTATCCCCACTCCGTACTGGGTAAGTTATCCCGAGCAAGTGAAGCTTGCTGGTGGAGCACCTGTCTTTATCAAAACATACGAAGAAAATGAGTTTAAAATTACTATTTCTTCTCTTCAAGCAGCTGTTACAAGCAATACAAAAGCTATTGTGTTAAATTCACCGAGCAATCCAACAGGAATGATTTATACAAGAGAAGAACTTGAAATGATTGGGAAGTTCTGTGTGCAACATAACATTCTTATCATTTCAGATGAGATTTATGAAAAGCTTGTATATGATAAATATCGTCATGTTTCAATTGCAGAGCTGTCAGAAGATATAAAGAAACAGACCATCATCATTAATGGAGTATCAAAGTCACATGCAATGACAGGCTGGAGAATTGGCTATGCTGCGGGAGATAAACAGATTATCAAAGCAATGACAAGCTTAGCTAGCCATAGTACTTCAAATCCAACTTCAATTGCGCAATATGCAGCTATTGAGGCATACAATGGAGATCAAAGTGTCGTAGAAGAAATGAGAGTGGCGTTTCAAAAACGTTTAAACATTATCTACGAAGAGTTAATAAAAACTCCAGGAATTACATGTCTGAAACCGCATGGTGCTTTTTATCTGTTTCCAAATGTATCAAAAGCAGCAAATCTTGCAGGATATGATACAGTTGATAAATGGGTGGAAGGACTTTTAGACGAAGCAAAAGTAGCGCTTGTTCCAGGCTCTGGATTTGGAGCGCCTCATAACGCAAGACTTTCCTATGCAACATCACTTGATGAACTTGGTCGGGCGGTGGAACGGATAAGGAATTTTATGAAGAATCGGATGAACGCCTAGCGATGAAAAAAGAGCTGTAAAAAAAGGGATACTTTTACGGCTCTTGTACTTGTTGAAAGTGGACGTTATAATAGAAAGCGTGCGCGCATGAAACGGGCGCTTTAAACGTGTTTAAAAAAAGATACATATTGAATGACTTGGAGGCTAAAATGGTGAAGGTAACAATCTCACAAGTAAGTAACTATATTGATCAAGAAGTCACAATTGGAGCGTGGCTTGCAAATAAACGTTCAAGCGGAAAAATCGCTTTCTTACAACTTCGCGATGGGACAGGATTTATGCAAGGCGTTGTTGTGAAAGCAGAAGTTGGAGAAGATGTTTTTAAAGTAGCAAAATCAACAACACAGGAATCTTCTCTTTATGTGACAGGAATTGTAAAGAAAGATGAGCGTTCTCCATTTGGATATGAGCTTTCTGTTACAGGGTTAGAAGTAATTCATGAAGCAGTAGACTATCCAATTACACCAAAAGAGCATGGAACAGAGTTTCTAATGGATCATCGTCATCTTTGGATTCGCTCTCGTAAGCAACATGCGGTGCTAAAAATTCGTAATGAAATTATCCGTGCCACATATGAATTTTTTAACAAAAATGATTTCACAAAAATTGATCCACCAATCTTAACAGGAAGTGCTCCTGAAGGAACATCAGAGCTTTTCCATACAAAATATTTCGAAGAAGATGCATACCTTTCTCAAAGTGGACAGCTTTACATGGAAGCTGCTGCAATGGCATTTGGTAAAGTATTTTCGTTTGGACCAACATTCCGTGCAGAGAAGTCTAAAACACGCCGTCATCTAATTGAGTTTTGGATGATTGAGCCTGAAATGGCATTTTATCAATTTGAGGACAGCTTAAAGGTTCAGGAACAATATGTTGAACATATTGCGCAAGCAGTGCTAGCAAACTGCAAGCTTGAACTTAAAACGCTTGATAGAGATGTATCAAAACTGGAAAACATTAAAGCTCCATTCCCACGCATTACGTATGATGATGCCATTACATTCTTAAAAGAGCAAGGATTTGATGATATTGAATGGGGAGATGATTTCGGATCACCACATGAAACAGCTATTGCTAATAGCTATGATAAGCCTGTTTTCATTACACACTATCCAACATCATTAAAACCATTCTACATGCAGCCAGATCCAGAGCGTGAGGAAGTTGTTCTTTGTGCAGATTTGATTGCTCCAGAAGGTTATGGCGAAATTATCGGTGGTTCAGAACGTATTCATGATGTTGACTTATTAGATCAGCGTGTAGAAGAACACGGTCTTGAGCCAGAAGCATACAAATGGTACTTAGAGCTTCGTAAATATGGTTCTGTACCTCACTCTGGATTTGGATTAGGTCTTGAACGTACTGTAGCTTGGTTGAGCGGTACAGAACACGTTCGTGAGAGCATTCCATTCCCACGTTTATTAAATCGTTTATATCCTTAATAAGAAAGAGAAAAAGGTGTTTAAAAAGCCATTAAGCTTTTTAAACACCTTTCTCTAGCTTTTCTAGCTTAGGTAATAATTGAAGTTCTATTTACTCTTTACAACATGATATACTAATAAAAAGAGGTGTTCGCAATGGATAGAGAGAGGGTAGTAGAGTGGTTAGAAGGGGGAAGCGTTTCTATTCCAAAAGTTTTGCTCAAGCACTATGCGGACATTGGACTTAATGAAATTGAATTTTTGACGCTGCTACACATCCATGAATCGATTGGAAGCGGCAATCCCTTCCCAACCCCAATTGAAATTTCCAACCGCATGAGTATTGACGGAACAGCTTGCTCAGAAGTTTTACGAAGTTTAATGAAGAGAGGCTTCTTGGCAATTGAGCAGCAAGACGTTTCTATGATGATCTGTGAAAAGTACTCTTTACGACCTCTATGGCAAAAGCTTGCTTCCCTTATGTTTGAAACAGTTCACGAAGAAGAACAACAACAGAGAGAACAGTCGGAGACAGACCTTTACACAATGTTTGAAAAAGAATTTGGTCGTCCGCTATCACCTTTTGAATGTGAAACATTATCGATGTGGATTGACCAAGACGACCATGAGCCAGTTATTATTAAGGCCGCTCTCCGTGAAGCTGTTATGAGCGGGAAACTAAACTTTCGTTATATTGACCGCATTCTTTTTGAATGGAAGAAGAACGGTGTAAAAACAATTGAACAGGCTAGAAATCAAAGCCGAAAGTTTAGACAACATCAGCAGCCAAAGCAAGGAGTAAGTTCTAATGAAGGAACGCGCAAAACGACGATTCCCTTTTTTAATTGGTTAGAGCAGTAGAAGAAAACGGGAGGGTTCTCTCGTTTTCTTTTTTTTGATAAGAAAGAATAAAGGAGAACAAAAAGAATGTTAACTCTAAAAGAAATTCGCTACTGTTTGGATCAAATGGCTGAGATGTTTCCTGATGCTCACTGTGAGCTCAATCATCGTAATCCATTTGATTTAACGATTGCTGTAGTGCTTTCTGCACAATGTACAGATGCCCTAGTTAATAAAGTAACAACCCATTTGTTTGAGAAATATCATGAACCACAAGATTATGTGAACGTAACAGAAGAAGAATTACAGCAAGATATTCGTTCTATTGGTCTTTACCGTAATAAGGCTAAAAACATCCGAAAACTTTGTGAATTATTAATAAAGGAACATAACGGAGAAATTCCAAAAACGAGAGAGGAGCTTGAAAAGCTTCCTGGAGTAGGACGTAAAACAGCTAATGTCGTTCTATCAGTGGCTTTTGGTGTGCCTGCTCTAGCTGTTGATACACATGTTGAAAGAGTTTCAAAGAGACTTGCTATCTGTCGGTGGAAAGACTCTGTTTTAGAAGTGGAAAAAACACTAATGAGAAAAGTACCTAAAGATGAATGGTCTGTTACACATCATCGCTTAATTTTTTTCGGGCGCTATCATTGTAAAGCACAAGCCCCAAAATGCGAGGTTTGTCCACTTCTTGAGCTTTGTCGAGAAGGAAAGAAAAGAATGAAGAGTAAAAAAGCATGAAAAGCATAATGGTGCCACAAAGCTTTATTCATCCGCTTTTTTATCAAGAGGGGGATGTTGTTTCCTCCAAAAGTGACTTGTTTTATTATGATATGATGGCTCTTTTGAATGAAAGAGAAGAACGTCCGTGGGAAAGGGGGAGCGAGACTCCTTTTAAAGTGTTTCAAAATGAAAAGGAAGAGATGAGAGACCTGTTTCGGCAGCGAAAAAAAGAAGACGTTAAAGAACTTATGAAAAGTTCGATTGGTCAATTTATTACGTTTCTTTTCTGGATGAATCATTCACCAATTCCCGGTTTTCAAAACTTCTCAGATCATGTAGCTTCTTTAAAAATCAAACCGTTCAATGTTACAGAGCGCCTTTTCTTTATTATGCAAAAGCCAAATCAGTATGTATCTTATATGCAGCTTGATGAGCTCTTTACAGAAGCTAATAAACAAGCAAAAGTAAATGCCATTATAAAAAGAAAATAGCCGATCCTTTTAAAAGGATCGGCTATTTTTATTGAGCAGTTTCAGGCTGAGTTGGTGTTGTTGGTGTTTCAGTTCCCTCATCAGGCTGTGTCGGGGGTGTCGTACCTTGACCCTCATCAGTGTCTGGAGTTGTTGGTGTTTCAGTAGTGCCACCGGTTCCATCATCAGTTCCATCATCATTCCCATTGTTTCCACTAGGTGGAGTCGTTGGCTGAGTTGGTGTTGGCTGCTCGTTATTTTGTTCATCATTTGTATTATCATTGTTGTTCTCATCATCACTTCCGCTATCATCTTCGGAAGGTTGTTCATCTTCAGGACGCGTACCTTGCTGATCATCCTGATTATTATCATCCGTTTCTTCGTCAGTTCCTGCTGAACCATCTCCAGTTCCTATACGAAGGGATGTTGAAGCACCGTCGCTCTCATCACCTGAACTATTGACCGCTACAACGGTGAAGGTATAGTTACCGTTAGGAGAGGAGGCTTCAAACGTAGCTGAAGTGCCGTTTGTTGTTGTAGATGAACCTGCTTGACCATCTACCGTTGAAGAGACTCTAAAGGAAACACCGTCTGTATTTCCACTATAATTCCAATTCAACACAATTTGATTGGAAGCTTTGTTGTACGAAGCGCTAAGACCTGATGGTTTCTTAACGTTACTGTCTTCTTTTTTCTCTTCTTTTTCTTCTTCTTCTTTTTCCTTTTCTTCTGCTTTTTTCTCATATGTTTTTGATACTTTAGAAGGCTCTGTACCTTTTACGAAAAGCTCTGTTACCTTTGCACTGTCAGGCGTATATTTGCTTGCCAGGCGACCTGGGTTTGCTGAGCCTTTTTCAACCGTTACTTCAGATACTGAGCTTGGTTTCTTAAAGTCCTCATCTTTTACATCTTCAGAAACGTGAGTCATTACTTTACTGAAGATTTGCTTTGCCATGCCAAGCTCTTGGCTTGTATCCATGTAGTACTTTCCTTTTTCAATGGACTCATATCCTGTCCAGACGGCAATCGTATAGTTTGGACTATATCCAACAAACCATGCGTCAGGTGAGGCACTTGATGGAATATTGTACTTTTCACGGTCTTCTTTACTAAAGTTTGTTGTACCCGTTTTTCCTGCAACCGTTGCATTTGGAACAGAAACAGCTTTACCCGTCCCTTTTTTCACAACGTCTTTTAACATATCTGTCACCATATATGCGGTGTAATCATGCATAACAGAGTCAGATTCAGGAGATAAATTCATAACGTTTCCGTCAGGGAATTCAACTTTTGTTACCGTATGTGGTGTATTGTACACACCGTTATTACCAAATGCGCTATATGCTCCAGCCATTTGTGTTGGAGTTACTCCGCCACTAAAGCCACCGATTGAGTAAGCTTCGGTAATAGGATCTGGTAGATTTAAACCAAGATCTGTTCCAAACTCACGAGCTTTATCTGCTCCGACAGCTTGGAATGTTTTGAGCGCTGGAATGTTGTATGATTGTTCAAGCGCTTTTCGAATTGACACGTTACCATGATAGTTGCCGCCATAGTTTCCGATATGCGTGCCATCTGAATACTCATACGGTTCGTCTTTTAGCTGATGGTATGTGGACCATTTTAAATTTTCAACAGCAGGTCCATAATCTAAAATTGGTTTAATGGTTGATCCTGGTTGGCGATTGACTCCTGTTGCAAAACTTAAGCCACGCGCAACCCGATTACGTCCCGCACCAACGGCACGTATCGCTCCCGTTTTAGTATCTACAACAGTAAATCCTGCTTGAAACTTGTCATCAGGCCAGTTGACCATGTTGTCTGTTGATAAAAGTTCATCAACGTAATCTTGTGCATCTGTGTCAAGCGTTGTATGAATTTTAAGACCAGCAGAATAGACGTCTACATCTGTTTTTTGTTTTACTTCTTTTACGACTTCATCAATAAAAGTCGTATATTCTCCATCTGTCTCTTCCTGTTCGTCAATCGGAATTAAACTTTTTGTAACAGGCACTTGTTTAGCTTTTTCTACTTCTTCTTTTGAAGCAAAGCCGTGTTTAGCCATTAAGTTTAATACTGTGTTTCGACGCTTTTCAGCACGATCAGGATGTGTATAAGGATCATACGCTCCTGGAGCTTGTGGAAGACCAGCAAGAAGGGCAGCTTCCTCAAGCGTAAGCTCGTCTAAGTCTTTTCCAAAGAAGAACTCAGCGGCTTTCTTGACTCCGAACACTTGAGAGCGCGCATAGTCAATTTTATTTAAGTACATAGCTAAGATTTCTTCTTTTGAATATTTACGTTCAAGTTGAAGAGCTAGCCACATTTCCTGTACTTTTCGAGTGACGGTTTTTTCAGGAGTAAGAACAGACATTTTAATAACCTGTTGGGTAATTGTACTTGCTCCTTCAGCTCCAAATCCACTTGTTACGTTCGCAACAGCCGCTCCACCGATTCGGTAAAAGTCAATACCGCTATGTTTATAAAAGCGCACATCTTCTGTTGCAATAAAAGCATTCTTAACCTTATCTGGAATCTCGTCATATGTAACAAGCTCTCGCTTCTCACCGCCGAGTTCCGTTATTTCTTTGCCGTTCTTGTCTAGAATAACTGAGGAAACAGGATCAGTTAATTTTGCATCGTCAAGCTCTGGAGCGGTGCTTGCGATATAAGCAAACGTTCCTACCCCAATCACGAAACAAATAACGCCAAGTAGAAGAATAATAGCTAGTACGCGTTTAAAAAGGCTCTTTTTTCCTTTATCGCCTTTTTGTTTTCCTCTTCCTCGCTTTGAATTTTCCTTTTGTTTTCTTCGCTGTTCGCGAGAAGTATATTGATCAGACATTTTCATTCCTACCTTTCAACGAATTGAAAAGAGAATCAACCACTATAATCATACCTATTGATAAAAGAAAGTCAATAATTAACTTAACATAAAAGGGGAATATTAAGAAGCTAAATTTAAAAATAAAGCTCGTCAACAACCTTTAAATAGGGGATTCTAGGCTGAAATCCAAGTTCAATTAGGTGTCCATCTTGTTCAATACTTTTTTTCGGAATGGACTTTCTCCCGCCTTTTTTCATGTCGTCCCACCATTTTAGAAGATGATATGCTTCATACAAGTATACTTCTTCCAAAGAAGAGAACATTAAAATAACGAAACAAATGCCATTTTGTTTCACAACATTGCTCATATGTTCAATTTGGTGATCATGAAAGTTTTGAAGTGGGAAAGACGTTTTGTTTTTTGTTTCTTTGGCTTCAAAATCTAAATATTTTCCTTTGTAAACGCCGTTGTAGTCCGTTGTTGAAGCTTGTTTAAAGTAAGCTTCTTTAATAACTGCAGCACTTCTTTTCGGATAGTTTACGTTTACAATTTGGATGGGCGTTGGCTTTTTGTGAACAACAGCAATGCTACGGTCTAAATAATAGCTGTTTGTTTCATTTAAATCATCTTCAAGCGTCATCCCACGATTGCTGTAAATATGATTTCCTTTTTGCTTAGTATGGTTTATCTCTGCCTTCTGATACGCGCGACCGTTTGGATATCGAATCATGAATGATTTCCCCCCTTTAAATTTAACGCCCCACAAAAAAATATATTATATATCATAACAAAAATCATAAGTCCATAGTTACAAAAATATGAAAAAGGTCGTTTGTTAGAAAGGAGAGAATAGGGATGAACGAGCAGGAGATTGTTGATTATATTATAAAAGAAACGGAAAAAGCAAACATAGACAACATCTCAAGAACAGAGGCGTACTATGCATATTTTAAACGACATAAAGAAATAGAATGGGCTTTCCTTGCAAGTATGGTGTCCCGCAATGCAGGATGGAATATGTGTGATTTAGAAGGAGCGTATTTTTCTTTTGCTTTGAAGAAAAATCTAAGAAAACGTCTTTTTTTAACATATGAGCGTGCCAATTGGCTCATTTTCAAAGATGCATATCCACAGCTTTTACTTTATGAATTATCAAAAAAGAAGAAGAAATCGCTTTTTTCATTGCTTTCTAAGTTCGATGTTCATTCTTTTATGGAAGAAGAGTGGACTCGTTTTTGGGAGGAAGGAAAGAAAAAAAGGCTCGTTCATGCGCTCGTTGTGAATGAACAGCATATTATCCAACAACCTGTTATTTCTCATCCTGTTTATCAGAAAAGAGTGTTTTCTCGTCCTTTTTTCAAACTTCAAGAAATGTTGCATTTTAGCTCTGTTCTATTTCCAACAATACAAGGAGAGCTTTATGGTCTTTCTGTATATAATTTTTTAAAAGTTGAAGAGCGCATTGAACTAGGGGTAAAGCTTTCAGAACTTCTTTTTCACAGAGAGCTTTTTACTTTATTTGATGATTTTGCTTCTTCAACTCCTCATACAGGATCTCGTTATGATTATGAACAATACTTTAGAGAAAGAGGAAAAATAGCCACTCCGCATCTTCGTTCCACATTTAGGCCTGTTGCTCATCATGAGACGCAGAGAGATAAATGGGTTGAAAGCAAAGAAAAGCTTGAAAGATGGCTAGTAGATACGCCTCTTGTTGAAATTGTGAACATTACAAGATGGTATAAAAAGAAACAAAGGACGCTTCACTTCTATATGTTAGTAGAAGGAAAAATGAAGGAGATAATAAAGTGGAAATAAAAAAGGACGCCAACATTATGTTGGTGTCCTTTTTTTATGATATTAAGTTGAAGGACGATTTGGTCCATCTTGTTTTTTGCTCATCTCTGTTGAATTTCCTGCATCCATTTGTTGATCTGCAAGGTTTTGAGCAGCGTTATGTTGTTTTTGAAGTGTTTGTTCAGTGCTGTCATTTGTGTTGTTTTCGAAACGTTCTTTCATTGATATCCACCTCCAATCGTTAGTATGGTCGATTATCTGAAAATCATACATTTTAGAAAATGTCGAATAACAGTTAAAAAGAAGATTTATTTAGCGAATCAAAACTAGTTTTGTCAGCGAGAAAGGGAGGAAAGAAAAAAGAAAGAATACATAGAAGAACATAGCGTAGAGGAGGAAGACAAATGAATAAAAAATGGGTTCGTAAAAGCGAGCTTTTAGGTCTTTTGGATCAGGCGATTGTAGGTTTAGACGAAACTGAAAAAGAGCTAGGAAGACGAGTAAGCGAAAAAGCGAAAGAACAGCCCACTGCGTCAGAAGAAATGCTGTCTTCAATCAAAGCCTCTCTTTTAGAAATCGAAAAAGCAGTTGATGAACTAAAATATGTAAAAAAGTCTGAATATCGCATTGCTATCGCAGAACCAATTTAATGTTACAACTTTTTATTTCCATGTTACAATAACCTCTTAGAGGTGATTTGATGTCCAACGTTTATAAGCTTACTGAAAAGCTTCTATCTTATAACGAAGAAGCTTCTAATAGATTAAAGGTTGTAAAAGCGAAAGAACAATCAGCAGATTTTTATGAGGAAGTAAAGCCATATGCTGAAACGTTTTTTTCATTGCTTGACGAATGGGAAAAAGCCGTAAGAAAATGGATTCTAGAGACGAAACCAAAATATGTTCATTTTACTCAAGTTGATGCAGCAACTGAGAATTTACACAATGTTATTTTGCAATCGTTTCATAAAGATACAAGAGCTAAACAATTTAGCAAAATGTATATATCAAATAAGTATTTTCTAGAATCTATTTTAGCAGAAAAAGAAAAAGGAGCTTGATAAAAGCTCCTTTTTGTAGGGAATATAAAAAAAGAGAGCGCTTACTTTATTAAGCGCTCTCTTAGTATTAAGGAAAAGTTAAATTAGTTGCTCCATCTTGTTCAAGTGCATACATCACTTTCTTGTACTCGCTAAGACTCAATTCCCCTTTTAAATACTTGCGTCTAGCAAAATCGAGTAGCTGATCGTGATTTTCTGGTTCACATTGTTTTACGTCAACAAAACGGTTACGAAGTGTTTCAACTGTCATTTTAAACTCCCCCTTACCCCTTTTTTATAGTTTAACACAATAATCGGCAAGTTCCTTTTGTTCAAAAAATTTAGAATTCCGACAAAAAATGACAAAAAACGATAAATTCTGTATTCACGTCTTCCTAGGCTATTTACATAGTATAAGAATGAAAAAGAGAGGGGGAAGAACGGATGAGAAGAGTTCATCAGTACAGATATGCACCTATTCAAAATTACGGAAATCCCTATTTGTATCAGAGTCATCCATATGTAAGTAACGCTCAATTTGTAGATATTCCTTATGCTCCTAACATGTACAATCAACATATAACAACCAGTGGATACATGCCACAGCAAAATATGTATGAACAAGGTCAGCCTCACTATTATCCTAAGCAGTGGATGCAAACCAAAGGTCAGCCACCCCAAATTTTAGCACAGTTTAAGAACAGCGATGGCACGTATAATATGGATAAAATGATGAATACAGCAGGTCAAATGATGAACGCTGTTAACCAGCTATCAACGGTTTTTAAAGGTGTTACGTCAATTTTTAAAGTATAGGAAGAAGCCGGGAGTTCCCGGCTTCTTAATGTCATGAAACTGTCACAGGAACAAGGTGATAAAAGATTTGTAACTTTGGTATACTAAAAACGTAAGCACATAAAAAATGAATTTGGACATACATAAATAAAAACAATACAAAGGAGACGATAATATGAAGAACTCTCCACTCGGTGGAATGAGGTTTGTAGGACTTATTGAAGGGCTTTCTCTCTTAGCTCTTTTAGGAATTGCAATGCCGCTTAAGTATATGGCAAACATCCCTGAAGTTGTAACAGTTGTTGGTTCTATTCATGGGGGATTGTTTGTTTTATATATTTTAATGGTTGGTTATGTCACGATGAAAGTACGTTGGTCATATAAATGGATAGTAAGTGCTTTGTTAGCATCTGTTATTCCATTTGGTAATTTTATTTTAGATACAAAGCTACGCAAGTTCTCAGCTTAAAAAAGTCATCTCAAAAGAGCTTTTACCAAAGGTAAGAGCTCTTTTTTTTAGAAGCATATTATTATGGAAAGTGTGAAATTTGTAGTATGTTTGAAAAAAGAGTGAAGGGGGAAAAAATGTGAGGAAAGCTTCAGAACTCGTAGAGGAAGTTAAGTTCCAAAAAAAAGGCTCTTCATATTCTCTTATTCACCTGCCAAGAGAATTAAAAGTAATAGGAACAGGGAGAAGTGCCTGGGCTTTTAAAGTGAAAAATGAAAATAAAGTGATTAAACTATTTTTTCCTTCTTTTGATCACTTAGCGCAAAAAGAGGGAGAAGTGTATGAAAAATTATCACATTCTGTCACTTTCCCTGAAATATATGAAGTTGGGCCAAACTATATTGTAATGGAATATATTAAAGGGAAAACGTTTTATCAATGTTTAACAACAGGTGTGAGAATTCCTACAAAAGCAATTGAAGAGGTTGAAAAAGGACTTGCTTTTGCACGCTCGAAAGGATTAAATCCTTCAGATATTCATTTACACAATCTTATTCTAACGCAGGAGAAAGAAGTTCGTATTATTGATGTTGTACGCTATACCCAGAAGAAAACATGTTATCAGTGGCGCGATTTAGCACGAGCTTATCGCTATTTTTATCAAAAATCTTATTTCCCAAAAAAGTTTCCAAAATGGTTTTTAGAAGCAATTGCTTATTTATATAAATACTGCAAACGTCTTAGTCAGTATCGAAATAATAAGGAGCTGAAATGATCATGGGAAGATTGAGCAAAATTATAAGATTACTGAAGAATCCTAAAGTCCAAAGAGCTATTAAAAAAGGTGTTCCAATTGTGAAAAAAGAGCTTCAAAAGCGTAAAAAGAGATAGAAAGGAACAAACTCACAAGATTAGATGTTCCTACGTTTGTCTATAATGATAAAAATAAGATAGAGGAGGAATAAGGCAATGGACTTTCCTTTATATGAGGCAACCAAAAGCGTAGCAGAATACAATGAACTAGTGAGTGAAAGATTAAGAAGGTGGGACTGTACTGTGTACTCCATCACCGCTTTTTTATATGAGTAAACAGCAGAGACATTCGTTTCTGCTGTTTTTTTAATAAACCCTTAAAACAAAAAAAAGTAGAAAACACTTCTAAATAGTGTGTATATTTAACCTTTTTAGAAAACTTCGTTGACAAACACTCCTATTTTTACTAAAGTAAGATTAATTACTTAAAAAAATCAATGAATTATAAATTTACTCTTATCCAGAGTGGCGGAGGGACTGGCCCGATGAAGCCCGGCAACCATCAAGTAATATACTTGAACGGTGCCAATTCCTGTAGAACAAATTGTTCTTACAGATGAGAGATTTCGGATTAGCCGCTCTTTCATTTGTAAAGAGTGGCTTTTTTATATTGAGGAAGAAAGGGAGAATATTATGCGTATTGAAACAGAGTTAGTAAGGTCAGGAATGAAAAGAGATGCTGCAACAGGTTCACTTACAACGCCAATTTATCAAGCATCTACGTTTGAACACCCTCGTTTAGGAGAAAGTACAGGTTACGATTATTCTAGGACAGCCAATCCTACTAGAACATCGCTTGAAGAAGCAATTGCGGTGCTTGAAAAAGGAGAAGTAGGAGTTGCTTTTTCATCAGGTATGGCCGCTATCTCAGCCATTTTCCTTCTTCTTGAAAAAGGAGATCATCTTATTATCTCAAAAGACTTATATGGTGGAACATATCGTATTCTTGAAGATATTGTGAAGAAAAATGACGTAGAGGTTACATATGTTAACACTGAAAATACAGAAGAGATAAAAAGAAATGTAAAAGAAAATACAAGAGCTTTATTTATTGAAACACCAACAAATCCACTTATGCACGTGACAGATTTGCATGAAGCAATTGCTATTGCAAAAGAACATGATCTTCTAACAATTGTTGATAACACATTTATGTCTCCATATCTACAGCAGCCACTTGTACTTGGTGCAGATCTTGTTGTGCATAGTGCAAGTAAGTATATCGGTGGACACAATGATGTTATTGGTGGACTTGTTGTTAGTCGATGTCGTGAGCTTGGTGAAAAAATTCGCTTTTATCAAAATGCTATTGGTGCCATTCTTGGACCGCAAGAATGTTTTCTCCTTCTTCGAGGCTTAAAAACATTGGCACTAAGAATGGATCGTCACGAGGAAAATGCTTTGAAGATTGCTCAGTGGCTTGAAGAACAAGATTTAATTGATAAAGTATTCTATCCAGGATTAGAAAGTCATCCAGGCTATAATGTAATAAAGAAACAAGCAAAAGGCTTTGGTGGAATGCTTTCCTTCTCTGTAAAAGAAGAAGCACTAGTGCCTTTCTTATTAGAACATCTTCAAGTAGTTACGTTTGCTGAGAGCCTAGGAGGCGTTGAAACATTAATTACGTTCCCTGCCCGACAAACACATGCCGATATCCCAGAGGATGTGCGAAATGAAATTGGAGTAACGAATTGCTTGCTTCGCTTATCAGTTGGTATTGAACATGGAGAAGATTTAATTCAAGACTTTAAGGAGAGATTTGATGAGTACAAAAGATCAGAAGTTCAGCACAAAGCTTATACACGCTAAAACTCATGTTGAAGAGCCATTTGGTTCTGTCAATGTGCCTATTTATCAAGTAACTACGTTTAATCAGCAAAAAAATAACCGCTACGATTACTCTCGATCAGGTAACCCTACAAGAGAAGCTCTAGAACATACTGTTGCATCTTTGGAAAATGGAACGTATGGATTTGCTTTTTCATCAGGGATGGCTGCTATTTCTTCCGTTTTATGCTTGTTAAAAAGTGGAGACGAAATTATCGTTTCACACGATGTATATGGGGGAACATTCAGAGCGGTCACACAGCTCTTCACTAATTTTAATATTAAAGCTGTATTTGCTAATACAACAGATATTAAAGAAGTAGAAAAATGTATTACGGAAAAAACAAAAGCGATTTTATTTGAGACTCCATCAAATCCGTTCTTACACGTAACAGATATTAAAGAAATCGTGCGCGTTGCAAAAGAACATGATTTATTTACGATTATGGATAATACGTTTATGACGCCATACTTACAACAACCGCTTGATAAAGGCGTAGATATTGTCGTTCATAGCGCAACGAAATATCTAGGGGGTCACAGTGATGTGGTAGCTGGAGTTGCCATTACAAATAGCGAGGAGTTTGCTGGGAAAATTGGGTTTGTACAAAACGCTTTTGGAGCAATTTTAAGCCCTAATGATAGCTGGCTTCTATTAAGAGGTATTAAAACACTAAAAGTACGTCTAGATCAGCAACAAAAGTCAGCTTTAGAGCTTGCGCAGTGGTTAAGTGATAACTCACAAGTAGCTGAGGTGTATTATCCAGGACTTCCATCTCATCCACAGCACAAATTAGCAAGTGAACAAGCAAGTGGTTACGGGGCTATCATTTCGTTTAAATTAAAAGGCGAAGAAGTAGCAAAAGAGACGCTTAATCATGTTGTTCTCTCTTCAGTTGGGGTAAGTCTTGGAGCAGTAGAGAGTATTTTAACGCATCCGGCCACAATGACTCATGCAAGCATGCCTCTAGAAGATAAAGAAGAAAGAGGAATTACAGGCCATCTTCTTCGAATTTCAGTTGGGCTTGAAGATGTTGAGGATTTAAAAGAAGATCTAAAACAAGCATTTGAGAAAGCTGAAAAGGCTTTTTCATATAAATAAAAAATAAACGTCAAGGAATGAATTTCTTGACGTTTATTCTATCTCATCATAAATTTGTTCATACAAAGCTTTTAATGCTTGCTTCGTCTTATTTTCTAAAGAGGACTGTTCAATTCGAGTAAGGGCGGTTGTAAGCTGAACTTCTTTTGATTTACGAATACGAGGGTGCGACCATGCTGAATTTAAATCTTCTTTTATAAGTTCTTTAAGTTTTTCTTCAGCTTCTTTATAGGAAGAAAGATGGCGGTTGTTCCAAAGTGATAAATAAGCTTTTAATAAGCATTCATAGTTCATTTTAATAAGCTCCTTTGTGAAAAATAAAAGCTGCCAGAAGGCAGCTTTTATTTTAACTTTATTCAGTTTGCGAAACAAGGTTTATTTAGCAGGTTCTGCTTTAACTTCCGCTTCCGCTTTCTCTTCAGGTATAGGCTCATCATTATCAATAATTGCTTTTGGTAATCCACTATATTTAGCCCAGTAGTAAATAGCTAGTGCTACTACAGTGACAAGAATTAAGTCTACAGGATTTTTTAATGTTTCTGTTCCTCCACCAAATGAACCAAGGTAAGAAATAACAAGCATGATAATGTAATAAGCAATTAACCACCAAGCGGATTTTAATTGTTGTGCTAAGCTTACTTCTTTTGTTGGTACATATTTAGAGAAGATAAGGTATAGAACAAACATAACAAGCTGAGAACCTAATAACCAAGAGTTTGTTTTCCATCCTGACCAATATACGATAAAGCTTGCAAAGATAAATGAAAGGGGTGCAATAATACTCATACCTTTAAGCTTAAACGGTTTTTTTAGATCTTTTGCATTTACTCTAAACGCAGCAGACGAAATTGGAGCTACTACATATGAAAGAATAAGGGCAACCGAACAAACGTTAACAAGCGCGTCCCATGATGGGAACGGTAATGTCCAGAATACAGATAGTCCGAATGAAAGCCATAGAGAAGAACGAGGAATTCCTGTTCCTTTGTCTACTTTTGAGAACGTTTTGAAAAGTGTTCCAGTACGTGACCATGCATAAACGAGACGAGATGCTGTATTCATAAAGATGTTTCCACTTGCTCCTGGAGAAACAACAGCGTCTAACACAACAATTACAGCTAACCAACCTAAACCTAATGCAATGGCAATATCTTTAAACGGAAGTGAAAATTTATCAGCAATTTGCGCCCAATCGTTACCGATCATATCTGTTGGAATACTTCCGAGGAAAAGAACTTGCATTGTTGTATAAATCAGAGCTGAAAGAATAATACAAACAACTAACGCAATCGGAATGTTACGCTGTGGGTTTTTAACCTCACTTGCGATTGAAACAATTGGATGTAATCCAAGATAAGCAAACATTACGCCGCCTGTTGCAATGGCTGTTTGAACTCCTTGTCCACCAAATGGTGCAAACCCAGCTACTGAGAAGTTAGCTGATTTAAAATGGAAAGCAAGAATAACGATAATTGTTACAGGAACTAAATATTTGAAAACTGAAATAATAGCGTTTGCTTTTGTAAATGCTTTAACACTCCAGTAGTTGAGTAAGAAAAATAGAGCGAGTAAAGCAAACTGCAGCAGCCATCCAATAACAGTTGGTGACTCTGAATTAGCTTTTGTTAACCCTGGGAACCAGAAAGCTAAATATTGACGAACTGCCGTTACTTCAATCGAAACTAAGCTTGTGTAGGCGATAATCGTTACAAAAGAAATGAGATACCCAACTAACGGACCGTGTGAATATACTGGGTAACGAAGAATTCCACCTGTACGAGGTAATGCTGCCCCGAGCTCAGCATAAACCAGACCAATTAAAAGAATAATGGCCCCCCCGATTAACCAAGCAAAACTTCCTACTGGACCTGCTTTTGAAGCAACACTACTTACAGCAAAAAGCCAAGCTGAACCGAAGATTGCTCCCAATCCAATAAGAATAAGATCAAATAATGATATGGACTTTTTAAAATTTCCAGACATCAACTTCCTCCTTAAAACATTAAAAAACTTACGACTAATGTGGTTTATAAGAACATAAAATCTTTTTACTTATTTTCTCGCAATGATGAGCTCATTACGCATGAAATAAAATGGAAAGTTTTCAGTTCCTCCTCTCTCGAGATATTGAGAAGAGTACGGTAGTTCAATATCTCCACAACTCTGTAATTTTTTTCACATTTTTCTTCTTACGTCATATTGACACAAAAACAAAAATATGAATAAATCGCTTATGGTTTCTAAACCTAACAAAATATTACCCATTATTCAAGGTTCTAAACCTATTATTGTGAAAACTGAACTCTTGTTGCACCGCTTGCTGTATATAATGTAAGCGCTATCTTTAATTAATTAAAATAAAACTATTCTGACATTTATCTTTTTTGATGTTTTGTTTTGCTGTAAAGAGAAATGTATATAGGTTTTTATCTATAAAACGAAAGAAATATTCTAGGACAACCGATAGGTTCATATGTATAAAAATAAGCAGAATATAAAGGAGGAGACTATTATTTCACAACGCGAGGAGAACCAACGAGATGGGCAAAAAAGAGGGTTTGTGAAAAATACGTCAAATGAAGTAAATGAGCTTTTTCATAAAACAGTTGACACAGCAAACAATATTGTTAAAGGCGTATCTGGAAAAGGCGGATTAGTTGGAAAGGTAACAGATACATCCTCAAACATTTTGAAAGGAACATCAAGCAAGGCGAACGAGATGATTGGGAAATCTGCAGATACAACGGGGAAAATGGTTAAGAAGACTAAAAATAAATTTTTTGGTCCTAAAAAATAAAAAAAGAGCCTATGAGCTTACAAGCGCTCATAGGCTCTTTTCCTTCTTAGTAAGTGTAAGAAGTACCGATGATGATAAGCAAGATGAACAAAACGACAACTAATGCAAAGCCAGAATTAAAGCCCATTTTATTGCCCTCCTTTATTTCTAAAGTAAATCTAACTTCCCTCTTTCTTTCTGTACTTTTAGCTTATGCAGAAGAACATAAAACGTATAGGTTAATGAATTAGACAAGTTGCCCGTTTTTACGAAGTAACCTTAGGTGAGTGCATTGAGGTACTGAAAAAACTGTGACATAATCAACTAAAAAAGGAAGGGGAATTCTATGGACATAGCAGGGGTGTTACTAGTAGGAGGAGAGTCTAGACGTTTTGGAAGACAAAAAGCTTTTGCTCATTGGAAAGACAAAGAGTTTTATCAATGGTCATTTGAAGCCCTTAATGAAGAAACGCAAAATACAGTAATTATTAGTCATCCATCTATTGAAGAAAATTTAAAAATGATGTATGACCAAGTGTATCTAGATGATTTGAAATATCGTGGAAAAGGACCTCTTGCAGGCTTGTATACGGGTATGAAAAAGATAAAAGCAAACTGGTATGCTATTCTCCCTTGTGATACACCAAATATAACAAGGGATGTGCTTGCTGAATTAAAAGAGCTCAGAGACGAACGTTTTGATGCAATTGTTCCTGTGATAGAAGGAAAAAAGCAGCCGCTAATCGCTCTTTATCATAAAAGAACGCTCCCTTTTATTATAGAGAATCTTGAGGAAGGGAACTTGAGAATGAGCAGTCTTCTAGACTCGATTTCTGTTCTTTTTGCTAACAATCTTAAAAGTCCTTCTTCTGCTTTTCTTAATATTAATGATCAAGATACTTACCAAAAGTGTCGTTCTTTTTAAAGGGAATGGAATACAACGTTATTCAGATCATTTTCATGGTAAACTAGAAGAAGGATTATACATAAGAGGAAGTGATTTTATGGCCCGTATTTTGCAGGTTGTAGGCTATAAAAATAGTGGCAAAACAACATTAGTAGAAAAAATCGTCTCTTATTTAAAAAAGAAGCACGTGCGTGTTGCCACTATTAAACATCATGGTCACGGAGGAGAACCCTATAATGTAGAAGGAAAGGATAGTGTAAGACATCGCCTTGCTGGTGCTGATGTCTCGGGAGTAGAAGGAGGCGGTCTTTTTTCACTTTCCATCAAAAAAGAAAAATGGACGCTTGATGAGCTTATCGAACTTTATCGTCTTTTTTCTATTGAAATGATTATTGTAGAAGGGTATAAAGAAGAGGCATATCCTAAAATCTGTTTAGTGAAAAATGAAGAAGATGTACATATGCTCAAGCATCTATCGAACGTGTTACTTGTTTTAACATGGGGGCCAATCCCTAAAGGACCTTATCCCGTATATTCTATTCATAACAATGAGTTTACGGAATGGTTAGGTAATTATTTTAAGGAAGTGATGAATGATGAATCAACTATTTGAAATTGTGCGCGAACCGATCGAGCCAAACAAAGTAATGGAGAAAGTGATGAGACGTGAAGCAGGAGCCGTTACAACTTTTATTGGTACAGTAAGGGAATTTACAAAAGGGAAGCGTACGCTGAAGCTAGAATATGATGCATATGACAAAATGGCTGTTAAAATGCTTGAGAAAATTGGCAAAGAAATAGAAGAAAAGTGGGGAGATGTAAAAGTAGCGATTACGCACAGAATCGGGATGCTAGATATTTTAGATATTGCCGTTGTTATCGCTGTTTCAACTCCTCATCGACGTGATGCATACGAGGCGAACGAGTATGCAATTGAACGAATTAAGCAAATTGTCCCAATCTGGAAAAAAGAATTTTGGGAAGATGGGGAACAGTGGATTGGAGATCAGCTTGAAACAATTCCATATCCAGATGGAAAGCCTCAAAAGGAAGGAGAAAAGAATGATTAAAATTTTACTTTTTGCACGCTTGCAAGAACAAGTAGGAAAGTCAGAGCTTCATGTGCAATATAGTGGTCAAACTGTTGGAGAACTTAAAGGAATGCTTCAACAGAAATATGATTTCCTATTGGATAATGTAATGGTAGCTGTTAACGAAGAGTACGCTTTTGATGAGGAAAAGCTATCTGAAAACGACGTTGTTGCTTTCATACCACCAGTTAGCGGCGGGTGAACAAGATGAAGCGGACAGGCACGTTTTTTTCACTCTCTTTTAAAATACTTTTAAAAAACTGGCGCATGACAATTTTGCTTTTGCTAATGCCGCTAGCCCTTGTGGCAACTCTCGGCGTTACGTTTAGTGCGCTATTTCACAAGGAAGAGCAAGTTAAGTCATTTTCAGTTAGCATCGTTGATGAAGACAATACGTTTGAAACGCAATTTATTCTTCAGCAGTTTACAGAAAATGAAGAATTACATAAATTAATTACGCCAATTGAAACAGATATAAATGAAGCAAATAGCCTCTTAAAGAGAAATACAATAGCGGCCATTATTATTGTGCCCGAAGGATTTAGTGAAGGATTAAAAAATGGAGAAAATATTCCCGTTGAAGTAATAGGAAACAGCAGAAGACCTCTTCAATCTGAGCTTGTTGCCTATCTTATGAAGAGCGCGGCTGACTTTGTTTCAGCATCACAAAGTGGAATAAATACTGTATATAAATTTTCAGAAGATGCTGGTTTTTCGGAAAGTGAGCTTGAAAAAGAATTCAGATCCTCTCTGCTTTCGTTTTCTTTTCACGTTTTAGAAAGGAACGAAGCTTTTTCTCATGATATTGTAAAGGGATTGTTCAGTCAAAATGTCATTCAGTACTATGCGGTCTCCTTTTATGTGTTGCTTATTATGTTTTGGAGTTATGGAGGGCTATTTTTGCTGCGAACAAAGCAAACAAAAGCATTAAATTATCGTTTTGTTTCACGGCATATCTCACTCTTCTCTATCAGTATCGGAAAAGGTTTTGCTTTGCTTCTTCTAATTAGTCTATGTTCGCTTCTGATTGGAGTGCCTATCTTTGAAAGTCTTGGATTAAAAGCCGTGGAAAATAGCTGGATTTTTGGAGGTTTAACCATACTTTCAGCCTTTTTCTTTATAAGTTTATTTATCCTGATCGAAGCATTAACAAAACGTATTCAATTTTATCAACTATGTGGACTCTTTTTTATGATTTTCAGTGCTCTTTTAGGTGGACATCTTATCCCACCTGTCTATTTTCCAGAAGGGCTTTTGTGGCTTGAAGCGTATTATCCGAACTCTATTATTTTAAAATCGTTTCTTGCCTTATTTAGTGGAGAAGATTATAACCATTTTCTAAGATCCTCTCTATCTCTTCTTTTCCTTTCATGTGCTTTTCTAGCTCTAACGTTGATGAAATTCAAGTTAGGAAGAGGGGAGAAGTAATATGAGATTAATAGGATTAAATATTAAACAAATGCTAAAAAAATGGACAACGTGGCTGCTTTTTCTTTTCCCTGTTCTACTTACAGTAGGAGCTGGAGGGCTGATTGAAAAGCAGGGAAGCGAGATTGGAATTCCGGTCGTTTTTGTTGATAAAGATAACAGTACCTCGTCAAAATTTGTTGTGAATCGGCTGAAAAAGCAAGATCTTTTAGAGGTTTCAACAGCAACGCAAAAGGAAGCTTTTCGTCGTTTAGGACAGAATAAAGTAGATAGCGTTTTTATCATTGAAGAGGGTTTTGAAGAAAAAATAAAACATGAAGAAAGAGAGGGTGTTATTAAGCTAGTTTCTACACCTTCATCTCTTACTTATCACATCGTTCGTGAACTTGTCGCAAGCGAAGTGACTCGTCTGACAAGCAATGCAAAAGCTGCTAACCGGGTTATTGCCATTTATGACAAGAGAAAAATGGATATAGATAAGGAAGAAGTTTGGAAAGATGCATATCGCTATTCAGACGGCCAGTGGGAACCAGAACCACTTATGACAATCGAGTATAAACAAGAGGGAGAGAAGTTCGGCAATAGAGAAACTAAAGGGAGTTTTAATTCTTATTTAGGACTATGGAGCTTCTCAGTATTGCTTCTTTGTTTTGTTATGAATGAATGGATTTTAAAAGAGCGGCTTTTGTTTTCGAGAATGAGAACAACATATAAAGGACTCGCGGCCTATCTTTACGGAAAATTAGGATCACAGCTTCTTTTCTTGTTTGGAAGCGCCGCCTTATCTTTTGGTGTGCTGTCATACTTTCACCATACTCCAATGAATATAAAAGTACTAGTAAGTATGATCATATTTAGTTTGTTTTCTAGTATGTTAAGTATGTTTATGGCAAGCTTTATACGTTCTAGTGGAAATTATTATTTGCTATCTTTTTTAGTTGTAATGATGATAAGCGCTTTTGGTGGAAGTTTCTTTCCGCTCAGTGATTTCTCACCCTCTTTAGCACATATATCAGCTTGGATGCCTCAATCGCTTTTTGTAAAAGCATCTTTTGCTCATGAGTATTATTACAGTTTTAGTGCTTTTATAATCGGAATAAGCGTGATTTTATGGGGAGGAACAGTATGGAAAATACAGAAACAGAAAAGATAATTGTTATAAAAGACGTATATAAAAAATATAAAGGAAGAATGGCATTAAAAGGGGTTTCACTGTCCATCCGCAAAGGGGAAATCTTTGGACTTCTTGGTCCAAACGGAGCAGGAAAGTCTACGTTGTTATCATTGCTAGCAACAATCGTCCCTCCGTCTAAAGGAGTGATCACTGTTCAAGGACTCGATCTTCGAAAACATAAGAAAAAAGTACGTGAACAGATTGGCTATGTTCCTCAAGACTTAGCTCTTTGGGAAGAGTTTACAGTAAAAGACAACTTAAAGTTTTGGAGTAAACTATCAAAACGCAAAAAATCTAAAGAAGAGCTTTATAAACTATGTGAGAAAGTAGGTCTTGGTGACAGGTGGAATGATAGAGTTGAAAATCTATCAGGTGGAATGAAGCGAAAGCTTAATATTTGTATTGCCCTCATTCATGAACCATCTATTTTAATTATGGACGAGCCAACGGTTGGAATAGATATTCAATCTAAGTTTGAAATTAATCGTTACGTGAAAGAGCTAGCTACTGAAGGAACAACAATTATTTATACAACACATGATATGAGTGAGATTACAACCATTTGTCACCGGATGGGAGTTTTAAAGGAAGGACAAATGGATTTTATCGGAACAATTGAGGAAGCTAAGCAAAAAGCAGAAAATGAAGGTTGGAACATAAAGAACCAGGAAGAATTAATTTATCACGTATTAAAGTAAGCAAGGATTGAATGTTTAATCCTTGCTTTTTTGTATGTAAACAATGTATACATTTTCAAATGAATTGAAACTATGTAAGAAGTTCTGACATTATAAATCTGAAAATTTAAAAAATGGTGTTGACTTTTCTTTCTAATGCTATAAAATAAAATTAAATCATTAAATGTAAGGAAAAGTAACACCTAATGTAAATAAAGAGATTTATGATGAAAAAAGGGGGCAATCATATGGATATGGAATTTTTGATGAACAGCGTTTGGGTTATGCTTGGAGCAATTTTAGTTATTTTTATGATAGGTGGATTCATTCTTCTTGAAGCAGGATCAACGCGAATGAAAAACGCTGGCCATATTGCTGGAAAAACAATTTTTACATTCGGCATTTCTTCCCTTGTCTTTTGGGCAGTTGGATTTGCTTTTATCTTTGGAGATAATGCAAACTTTCTTGTTGGTTTATCTCATTTTTTCTATTCTGGTTATGAAATTGAAGGGCAAGGACTTTCAACGGCTGTATTTTTTGTCTTTCAATTAGCTTTTGCCGGCATCTCGTTAACTATCGCGCTAGGTGGGTTTGCGGAGCGAGCAAAAATGTCAGTTTATTTTATCTTCTCTATTTTATTTGCGGCACTTATCTATCCGGTTGTTGCACATTGGATTTGGGGCGGAGGTTGGTTAGCTGAGCACGGTAAGCAAGACTTTGCTGGCTCAACGGTTGTGCATTTAACAGGGGCTATGGCTGCGCTAGCAGCAACGATTCTTTTAAAACCTCGTATTGGCAAATATAATAAAGACGGTTCAGCGAACAACATTTATGGTCATAACCAAGTGTTTACGGCTCTAGGCGTGCTCATTTTATGGGTAGGTTGGTTCGGTTTTAATGCTGGAAGTACAGTTTCTGTAGCAGATGGCTTTTTCGGATTTGTTGCTCTTAATACAAACCTTGCTGCTGCAGCTGGAGCTGTTGCTGCATTTCTTATCTCATGGCTTGTGCTTGGAAAATCAGATGTTCCAACCATTTTAAACGGAGCATTGGCAGGACTTGTTGCAATTACGGCTTCTTGTGCATTTGTTGATACGTGGGCAGCTGTTGTGATTGGTTTCATTGGTGGACTTATTGTATTTTATAGTGCACGCTTCTTTGAAAGAAGACGTATTGATGATCCGATTTTTGCTTTATCTGTTCACGGTGTAGCAGGGGTGTGGGGAACATTATCAACGGGATTTTTCGCAACGCCTGAACTTGCTACAGTTGGAAAACCAGGTTTGTTCTACGGCGGTGGATTTGACCAACTTGGCGTTCAATTCACAGGTGTAGCGGTTTCTGCTCTTTATGCTTTTGTTGTTTCTTTCATTATTTTAGCTATTGTTAAAAAAGTAATGGGAGGACTTCGCGTAACAGAAGAGGAAGAAATTCTGGGATTAGATATGAGCGAGCATGGGAGCTATGGATATCCTGAAGCCTTTACAACTCAAAAAGAAAGCAATAAGCTTAGTTCATAAAGAAAGAGAAAACTTTGCAATAAATGAAATAAAATCCTCCATAAAAGAAATTGGAGGATTTTATTTCATTTCAATAGAAAGTGTTCCCTTTTAGTATAAGAAAAGGAAGTGGCACAGTGCAAAATGAAGCTCAGTACACAGAACTAAAAGAATGGCGGTCTCAACACATTCAAGCTTATTTGACAGATAACAAGAAGTTGAATCAATTTCACGATGAGCTGATGAGAAAGGTATTTAACAAAGCTTTTCAAACGATAAAAAATCAAAGTGGTGAACCACCATGTTCTTTTGCATGGTTTGTAGTCGGAAGTGCTGGAAGGCGTGAACAAGGTGTTGCGAGTGATCAAGATCATGGACTTGTATATGAGACGAAAAGCAAAGAGTATGAAACATATTTTAAATCTCTTGGAGAAGAACTTTCATTTGGGTTAAACGAAGTTGGATATCCTTATTGCGAAGGGAATGTAATGAGCTCAAATAAAGTATGGAGAAAGTCGTTAGAGGAGTGGGAGGAACAGCTTCTAGAATGGATGGATTCGCAAAGTTGGGAGAGTATGCGCTATTTGCAAATTTTCTATGATGCTCGCTCCCTTGTTGGAGAAGAGAAGTACATCACAACATTAAAAAACAAAGTGCATGATTTTAAAAAGGAACATCACACATTATTGAGGCGTTTTTTAGATAATATGATGCATGTGAAAAAGGCAGTTGGTCCATTTGGGCAAATATTTGTTGAGGACAACGGTGCACACAAAGACTCTATTCATATTAAAAACGCTGCTTTTATGCCATATGTAAACAGCGTTCGTCTTTTATCAATTAAGGAGGGAATTCATGCAACGTCAACTCTAGGAAGGCTCTCTGAACTTTGCTTGCTTCCTGGCTATAAAGAGCTGAAACCGTACTATGAGAATTTTGAACGACTGTTAAGCTATAGAGTCTCGCTTTTTAAAGCATCTACGACGTATGATGAAGTACATTACTTAAATATTAAAAAGTTGAGTAAAGATGAAAAAAAAGAAGTAAAGCACATTTTGAAGAATGGGAGAAAACTGCATGAATATGTACAAAAGATTATCAAAAAAGGATGTTAGATAATGGGGTTTGAGCCGTTTATTCATTTTATGAGGGAGATGCATGGTAAGCTAAACGCAAGTATTTTTGGCGGAGCTCAAGGGATGAGTTCTCAGCAAATAGCTTATTTGCGTCAGCTTCAACGAGAACTTGATGTAGAAAGATCGTTGAATGTGCCTCTTTGCGAACTTGACGTTGTTGTGTTGGATTTAGAGACAACCGGTTTTTTTCCTGACAAAGGGGATGAGATTCTTTCTATTGGAGCTGTGAAAGTAGAAAAGGGAGAAATGATAGAAGCGAAATCATTTTATTCGCTTGTTCAATATGAAGGAACCTTAAAAAAAGAGGTCAAAGAGATAACGGGAATTAATGAAGAAATGGTCAAAAATGCTCCTTCTTTATCACATGTGCTCATTGACTTCTTTTCTTTTGCAGGAGATATGCCAATTGTTGCTCATCATGCAAATCATGAAAAGAATTTTTTGCAACATGCAAGCTGGAAGCTATTTCGTGCACCGTTAAAACACCGAATTATCGATACTTCTTTTTTGTATCGAATTGCTGATGAAAAAGATGATAATAAGCCGCTTGAAGAGTGGTGCCTTGATAATAATATTGCTGTAGAAAATCGCCATCATGCACTTGGAGACGCAAAGCTTACGGCAAAGCTGTGGTGCACATATGTTGAAAAAGTTCAGAAATCTGGGTGTGAAACGCTAAGAGATATATACGAGCGGATCGCAGCTAAATAGAGAGCATTTCGTGATGAAATGCTTTTTTGGTTTACTCTTAGTAAGAAGGGGGAAGAGGTATAGTAAGTTAAGCGATAAAAAGAGGAGGAGAAAAAGGATGAACAAACAAATGTATAAAGAATATACGGATCAAGAAGCAAATAGTAAGCTTTTAAAAGGAATCATTATCGGGGGAATTGTTGGCGGAGCTCTTACTCTTTTTGATTCCACAACGCGAAGCAAAGTGAAAAAAGCAGCGTCAGGAATGACTGCTTCTTCAAAAGAAATGTTAGTGAATGTAAAAGAAAATCCTCAAGAAACAAAAAATCAAATGATTGACCGTTTTAAGACGGCTTCAACAACTCTAAAAGATGCTATTAGTGATGCACAAGACTTATATGCTAAATTTAATGAAGACGTATTTAGCAAAGTAGAAGAAGTGAAAGACATTTCTTCAGATGCAGTTTCAACAGTCAAAGATTCTAAAGAAGATATTAAAGAGGTAGGTTCAAAAGTAGCAAAAGCAGGTTCACAAGCTGCTGAAGCATATCCTCAAGCGTCCGAGAACAAAACAATGAGCGGAAATGTGGACAACCCTCCAGAAAAACAAGCTTCTCCAGAGCTTAAACCTGTTGAAACGGGAACTAGCAGACCAACTCAAATGTAACAAAAAGAGCAGAATTAGTTCTGCTCTTTTTTTACGTTTAGCAAAAAAGACAGCAGTATTTTGAGTAACAGACCTATTAAAATTCCTGGAATAACAAAGAGCATAGGGAGAAACACAGGTCCTAAATTATGGTGGGCAATTTCAATTTTTGAATAATACATAAGGCCAACTGTTACAGAGTAAGCGCAGAAGGCAAAGGGAAGGAACGTTAACGGATGTTTCCCACCGCCGTTATCTTTAAAGGCATCCCACATTGCAAAAAAATAGATACAAGGATAAAACATGAGCCATCCTATCTCAGCTGTTTCAGAAGCTTTCTCAATTTTTCCTAGAAAGCTATAGTAAATTGCTTCATTAAAATTTGCTCTTACATTAATGACTAGTTCTAAAATGATAAATGTAATTCCTTTTATATATTTTCCGTTTAAAAATTGACCAAACCCTGGGAAAGCAATACTCCAAAAAATTCTCTCCATTTTCAAGCTCTTTCTGATAATCTGTTTTGTTTAGAAAAAGAGAGCGGTTTATAGGAGCTGAGATTCTCGGGATTAACCTGCTTAAACGGGAAAAAAGGAAAAATAGTACCTTCATACCAAAAAAGATTTCTTCTATTTAATAAAGAAAAGAGAAGGATAAAAACGGGGTAGAGAAACTTCATAAATACCCTCCTTTTATATAATAAGCTTCTTTTTATCTTTTTCAATTACTGGAAATTTATGCGGCGAAAGTCATAATATCAGAAGTAAGCAAAAAGGAAAGCGTATTTATGATGAAAAATACGCTTTCCTTTTTTAGTTATTTCTTAAATTTGAATGGAAGAGTTGTTACAATAACGTTTTTTCGATAAAGCAAATGTGCTTTCAATAATAAACTGGACTGATTGTGAAGCATATTGTGCCAGCTTTTGCTTGTAATAAACTGTGGAATGAGGACTGTTACTGCCATATTGCTATCTTTTGATTTTTCTTGCACAATGTCGATGAACCGCAGAAGCGGACGTACAAGGCTTCTATATTGAGAATAAAACGTAACAAGTCGAATGTCTGGATGTACTCTCTTCCATTTTTCTTCAAGTGCTTTTTCACTTTCACGGTCAAAAGCAACGTGAACAGCAATAATGGTATCTCCGATAAGATTTGCATAACTTAATGAACGTTCTACAGCTTTTGTCATTCCTGCTACAGGAATGATCACTACATTTCCTGACAAAGCAAATGTGGTTTGATCGTCATCTGAAATGCGAAGCTGTTCGCCAACTGCTTCATAATGACGTTTAATACGATGAAAAGCCAGAACCATAACTGGTAAGAAAATGAGTACTGCCCACACTTGAGTGAACTTTGTTGTAAAGAAAATAATGAGTACGATAAATGTAATAAGAGCGCCGACTAGGTTAATAATCATTTTTCCTTGCCATCCTTTAGGCTTTTCTTTCAGCCACTTTGCAATCATCCCTGTTTGTGAAAGTGTAAAAGGGATAAATACACCAACAGCATAGAGCGGAATAAGTTTTTCTGTTTGGCCATTGAAAATGACAATAAGCAAAATAGAAGCAGCACCAAGAGTCACAATTCCATTTGAATATCCTAATCGGTCTCCACGAATAGTGAACATTCGTGGGATATATTTGTCTGTTGCAAGATTAACAGCTAGAAGAGGAAAGGCTGAGAATCCTGTATTTGCTGCAAGAATTAGAATCAAGGCTGTCGTTCCCTGAACGAAATAGTATAATCCGTTTCTTCCTAAAACTTCAGCAGCGATTTGGGAGACAACTGTTTCATTTCCTTTTGGAGAAATGCTATACCAATATCCTAAAAAAATAATTCCTGAAAAAAGGATCGCCAAAATGACTCCCATTGTGCTAAGCGTTCTGACTGCGTTTTGAGCAGCAGGATTTTTAAAGTTTGTTACCGCATTTGAGATAGCTTCAACTCCTGTAAGAGCTGAGCATCCTGATGAAAAAGCTCGTAATAGAAGAAATAAGCTAATTCCAGGAACAGCTGTACCCATTGCTGTATGTGTAACAGGGGGGATTTGCCCTGTTGCAACTTTCCAAAGACCAACTGCAATTAAGATTAAAAGAGCAATTACAAAGAGGTACACAGGATAAGCAAGCACAGACGCTGATTCTGTCACACCTCGTAAATTTAAAAGGGTAATAACAATAACGAGTATACAAGCGATAAGTACTTTATAATCGTGAATGGCAGGAAAAGCCGATGTAAGGGCGTCTGTTCCAGCTGCAATACTTACTGAAACGGTTAAAATATAATCAACTAAAAGTGAACCACCTGCAATAAGTCCAGACTTTTCTCCTAAGTTCTTTTTTGATACAACGTAAGCTCCGCCGCCTTCAGGATAAGAATAAATAATTTGACGGTAAGAGAGAATAAGCGCCATTAGTAAAACAAGGACTCCAATAGCAATCGGAATAGAATACCAATATGCGACAACCCCAACTGTTGCAAGGACAATTAAAATTTGTTCAGGACCGTATGCAACAGAAGATAGTGCATCAGACGAGAGAATAGCAAGTGCTTTTAGTTTACTCAACTTTTGCTCTCCAAGCTCATTTGATTTTAAGGGCTTTCCAATTAACCACTTTTTAAGAGCTGAATAGTTCATCATTTTTCCTCCTAAGATTTTGCCATTTCATGAAGGAAGTGTTTACTAGGCTTAAAAAAGAGCGCAAAAAAGAGCCCTAAGGTTTTCCTTAGCGCTCATATTAAGCAGCATAAAGCAAACCTTCTCTATAAACGCTGATGAGGTTAGCTGTCGGATTCGGGCCTTTAGAGTAGCCCTACCTTTTTAAAAGGATTCACCCCTAGTGACAAAGCACAAAAAATTGGGTCCCCCACTCCTTACAGATTAAGCGATATAAGGTGAAATGGAATTTCAATATAATGTTTTCATAGGTAATATACTGCTAAAAATTGAATTTGTAAAGAGAAAAATTTTCAGCTTTTTTTTGAAAGAAAAAGGACATTCGCCTCTCTAAATTTCGTCTCTTATTTTTTAAAATGATGAGTTGGAAATTTTTACAATCGGCTCCATTTTAAAAGAAAATGGGCATATTATAGCTTGTTTTATACCTATGTAGGGTATATTGTGAAAGGGAATATAGAAAGGAGTGGTGACGATGTATAAAAAGCTTGGTTTGATAGGTTTAGCAGCTAGTATAAGTCTTGTCGGGTGTAGTGAGAAAAGTGATTCAAAGGCTAGAGAAGAAACAACAATGCAGGATGAACATCAGCATAAAGAAGAGCACAGCGGAACCGAGAAAGTTCCTGCAGATTTACAAAAGGCAAAACATCCTCATTTTAAAGTTGGAAGTGAAGCTATTATTATATCAGATCATATGGAAGGAATGAAAGGAGCACAAGCAACAGTTGAAGGAGCCTATAACACAGTAGCTTATGTTGTCTCATATAAGCCAACAACAGGAGGAAAGACGGTCAAAAATCATAAATGGGTAATTCAAGAGGAGATAAAAAATGCAGAAAACGAAACGACGGAAAAAGGAGATAAAGTTATTCTTAAAGCGAACCACATGAAAGGAATGAAGGGGGCAGAGGCAACAATTGTGTCAGCTAAGGAAACGACAGTTTATATGGTAAGCTATACGTCAAAAACATCAGGGGAAGAACTGAAAAATCACAAATGGGTAACAGAAGATGAGCTAGAAGAAATAAAATAAGACAATAAATTAAAAACTAGTCAATAAGTATAGATTTGCTATATGATGAAACAAAAAACAGTTCTTTTTAACTATTGAAAGGGAACGGATCGTGGAAGAATTATGGATGTATATTACTATTGTAGCAGCTGCAGGTTTGTTAAGCTTTTTTCTTTGTTGTTACTCTTATTTTAAGATAAAAGATGCACCTGGTGCTACCTCCTATACACTTGTGATACTTTTGTCCACCTTTTTCACTTTTTCTTACGTTTTTGAGCTTAAAAGCACTTCATTGGTTCAAATAAAGTTTTGGGTAGGGATGGAATATTTAGCGTTGCCTTTTATTCCTCCCTTTATTTTACTCATGTGTTTTGAATACATAGGAAAGAAGATTAGCGTATGGCTTCGTTATGTTTTATTCACTATTCCACTTGTGACAATCTTTATGCACAGCACGAATGACCTTCATCATCTTTACTATACGACTGTTTCTTTAAGTGCGGATGCGCCGTTTCCAGTGGCAAACCTAGAACACGGACCCTTTTTTATCTTCATTCATTTTTTATGTTTGCGTGTATTGTAACAGGAGCAATTGTGCTGCTGATAGAAATAAAAAAAGCACAACTTCGTTTTAAAATACAGCTTCTTCTTATGGCTTTTGGCTTGCTTGTTCCCATGGTAGCAAATTATTGTTACTTGAACAGAATTAGCTCCTATGGGATTGATCTTGGACCAATCTCAATGAGTATTTCGTTTCTTTTTCACGGTATAGCTCTTTTTATGTTTCAAATGTTTAATGTTGCGCCAATTGCGAGAGATCGGGTTTTTGAGAGTTTGGAAGAAGGAGTTATTGTGTTAAATCAACAAACTCATATTGTAGATTATAACCAAAAGATGACGTCTATTATACCCGCTCTTAGCAAATGCTCTGTTGGAACGAGTGTCCGGCAAATTGTGAGAGATAACGTAGACCTTTTGTGCATCATGAAAGAAAAGACTGTGACTATAAAGTGATACAAGAAAATAAAGAAGAATATTTTCACGTTCAATTTTCTACTATTCAAAATCAGCAAGGATTTCAAGTTGGATTTATTGTAACGTTCAGTAACATCACGGAACGAGTGGTTCTACAAAAGAAACTTCAACATCTTGCAAGCATTGATGGGTTAACAAGAGTTTTAAATCGTACGTTTTTTATGCAGAAAGCACAAGCGCAGTTTCTAAAATTTCAGCAACATGGTGGGCGAACCTGTATTATCATGTTTGATGTGACCGGTTTAAGAGTGTAAATGACACATTTGGTCATGAAGCAGGTGATGCTGTATTAACGTGTATTTCTAAAATTGCAAAAGATGCTTTAATAAATAGGGGGTTTATAGGAAGATACGGAGGGGAAGAATTTATTATTTATATTCCTGATGTTTCCTTTGTTGAAGCGTATGAATGGGGGGATCAAGTTCGCCAAAAAATAGAGCGAAAAACGGTTATTGTCCAAGGAACAAAAATCAATGTTACATCAAGCTTTGGCGTTTCCTGCTTTGATGACACGTATCATTTCTCATATTCAACCTTGAAAGATATGATTCGAGAAGCAGATGAGGCTTTGTTTGTGGCAAAAAGAAATGGACGAAATCGTGTTCATCTTGCAACGCATTCTAGTTCGTATAGAAAATTAACGTAAAAAGGCGCAAAAGCAGCGTCTTTTTTTATTGTATTTGTGACGTTAAATTTCGAGCTTCTTTATGTAGTATAGTTAGAAATCATCCTCCGGTCATTTATAAACTGTTTTTTCTACAATTCACAAGGGTACGTAAAAATGTGGAGAAGGTTTGTAAAGATTTTTTTATAATGAGCGCATTTCTATAGACTTTTAAGCGAAAATCTTATATCCTAGTCACTTGTATGAAAATATAGATTGAAAGGAGAGAGAAGAATATGAGCAGATTCTCTGCTTCTCGAAATATTATTTTAACTGTATTTATGATTTCAACATTCGCTATTGGAATGACTGAATATGTTGTAACAGGTCTTTTAACTCAATTTGCTGAGGATTTACATGTGAATGTTTCCACAACTGGACTTCTTTTAAGTGTTTATGCAATAAGCGTTGCAATATTCGGTCCTCTCTTGCGAATTGCAACAATCAGATTGCCATCAAAGCCTCTTCTTCTTGGTTTAATGGGCTTGTTTATTATAAGTAATATTATCGCAGCTACGGCACCAAACTTTCAGGTGCTTGTCTTATCGCGTTTGTTGTCTGCTGTGATGCATGCTCCTTTCTTTGGGTTATGTATGAGCATTGCTTTTACGCTTTCAACCCCTGAGAAAGGTACGCGTGCAATTGCTGCTGTACAAGGTGGACTAACAATTGCTATTATGTTGGGCGTTCCATTTGGATCTTATCTTGGCGGGATTTTTGACTGGCGCTATGTGTTCTGGTTTGTAGCTTTGTTAGGCTTTGTTTCGCTTATTGGTCTTATCCTTGTTGTTCCAAATCAAAAGGTTGGTGTTACCCCAAACTTGCGTTCAGAGCTAAAAATATTTAAAAATCGGAATGTATTACTTGTGCTTGCTATTATTGTTTTCGGCTTTTCAGGTGTTTTTACAGCATATACATTTACAGAACCAATGCTTACGCAAATCGCAGGTTTTAATGTAACAAATATTACAATTGGTCTTTTTGTTTTTGGGGTTGGTGCTGTTATTGGCACTTTTGCATCTGGAAAAATTCCCCCACATCTTTTAACAGAAAGACTAATGGTGGTTCTTATTGGGTTAGCAGCCGTTCTTGCTTTATTTACTTTCCTTATTCCATTTAAATTTATAGCCTTTATCATGTGCTTTTTATTTGGTGCTGGAACCTTTGGTACAACACCAATTTTAAATGCTAAGATTATTTTAGCTGGAAAGGAAGCTCCATCACTTTCAGGGACGATTGCCGCTTCTATTTTTAATTTAGCTAATTCAATTGGTGCAACTCTAAGCACAGTCTTTTTAAATGTCGGAGCAAGTTTTACACTTATTACGTTAATTGCCTCAGGAATGATTTTATTTGGTTTGATTTTGACTTTTGTGACCCACAAAGTCGAAGACAAATCTCTTTTTGCTCCTCAAAACAGCTAAACCATTAACGGTTTAGCTGTTTTTTTGTTCAATGTTTTTTCACATCTTTCTTCATTCACCCTCTTGTTTAATAGTTAGTAGTCACCTAATCTTAATAAGGAAACATTGGTCGAAAAATTTAGTTCTTTTATACAATAATACCTATTTTTTTAATAAGAAGGTGAATACAAAATGACATCAGAAGATAAAGCTTCAAACCGAGATAAACGTCCCTCAGTAAAAACTTCATCTTCCTCCCTTTACAAGACAATTTGGAGATGGCACTTTTATGCGGGATTAATTTTTACTCCTTTTCTTCTTATATTAGCAATAACAGGAGGAATTTATTTATTTAAACCTCAGATTGAAAATGTTTTGTATCAAGATTTATATGAAGTAGAAGATGAAGGGGGGAGCATTTCACCTTCAAAACAAATTGAAGCTGTAACATCGAAATACGTAGATGCTCATGTATATAAATATCGCCCAAGTGATTCACCTAATCGTTCATCAGAAGTAGGCGTTCATATAGGAGATGGAACGTATACTATTTTTGTGAATCCACATAATGGAGAAATTATTGGCCAATTAAACGATAAAGACCGCCTTATGGATAATATCGAAAAATTCCATGGAGAGCTTATGGTAGGAACGATAGGAGATCGCATTGTTGAACTTGCTGCATGCTGGGGCATTGTTCTCGTTGTAACAGGTATTTATTTATGGTGGCCACGTAGAAAAACAAAGTTTTGGGGTGTTGTACTGCCGCGTTTTTTGAAAGGGAAAAAAGTTCTTACGAGAGATTTGCATGCAGTACCTGCCTTTTGGATTTCAGCAGGCTTCCTGTTTCTTATTTTTACAGGTCTTCCATGGTCTGGTTTGTGGGGGAATACGTTTCAGCAGATTACAACAAATGCAGGACTTGGATATCCGCCTTCTGTTTGGGTTGGTGACGCACCGAAATCTGATGTGCAAACAAAAGAAATTGTAGATGTGCCTTGGGCAGCTGAGACAATGAAGGTTCCTCTTTCAACATCCAAAGACCTTTTGCCTCTTTCAATTGATGATGTAGTAAAAGTAGCTGATGAGCAAAATGTTACAAAAGGATACAACATCATATTTCCGCAAACAGATGATGGTGTATATACGCTTTCACTATTTCCACCTAAAGCACAGGATGAGGTGACAATGCATATTGATCAATACACAGGAGCAGTACTTGCTGATTATCGATATGATAGCTATAAACCGTTAGGCAAAATGATTGCTTTTGGTATCACAATTCATAAAGGAACACAGTTTGGTCTTATGAACCAGCTTATAGGACTTCTTGTTTGTTTAGGGATTGCAGGCGTTGTATTAAGCGGCTTTTATCTGTGGTTGAAACGTAAGCCAAAAAGCAAGCTCGGGGCTCCAAAAGTAGCTGAAAATCCAAAACAAATGAAAACTTTATCTTTCATCATTATTATAATGGGAATTTTGTTTCCGCTTGTGGGCGTTTCTATTATTGTTGTACTTCTATTTGATTTCTTCGTGGTCAAGAGAGTACCACAATTAAAAAGATTTCTAAACGCTTAGGTAGACAAAAGATAAGAAATTCAGAGGTGTAAATGATGAAAAAAATTTTTTATCTCTTTTCGAGCTTTGTTATTATACTTTTGCTCTCAGCTTGTAGTGTTGATTCTGATGCGGCTAAATTGTATCGACAGTCAGAAAAGATGAAGGCAGTTATTGTGATTCCTAAAACTGTAAATCCGAATGAGGAAGTAGACTTGAAAGTAGAAGTAACAAAGGAAGATAAGAAAGTAGAAAAGTTAGAGAGCATGAACATTGAAATATGGAAGAAAGGAAATGAAGAGAATAAAAAAGTGATAGAAGGAAAAAGAACAGCGAAAGGAACGTATGAAGTAGTAAACACATTTAGTGAAGATGGAATCTACTACGTCAAAGCAGATGTTCGAACAAAGGACCTTCATATTATGCCAACAAAACAGATGATTGTTGGAGAGCTTTCAGAAGAGGAAGCAAAATCATTAGAACCAGAAAAAGAGAAAGAAGATAATCACCATTCACATCATTAACAAATAGACAAAAAAGCTTTTCCTTTTAGAGGAAGAGCTTTTTTTACGATTGATAACTTATTGCCACAATAGAGATATAGTTTCTATGTATCTTTAAAGTCTTTTGAAGATGTAAATTTGGAAAAAAAATCAATTAAGAAAGTTTGGAAGGATAAAGAAACGTTAGAATGCTGCTTTTCCTTTGGAAGCGAAAGGTAAATATTTCGTTCTGAAAAAGCCTCTTCTATTGGTAATAACACGACGCTTGAATTCAATACTTTATGCCATGTAATAGACGGAATAAACGAGACGCCAAGTCCTGCGTTAATAAGATCTCTTACTGTTGACGGATTGTCGCTTTCGTAAGAGATGGTAGGCGAGAAGCCAGCAAGTTCACAAATGGACTGAGCTGTTTTGCGTAAATTTTTATTTTCGTTTAGTAAAATAAAGCGCTCATTTTTTATTTCCTTTAGTGAAACCGTCTCTTTTTGAGCAAGGTGATGACTTTTGGGTACGCCTAACATAATTCGTTCTGTAAACAGACGAGTACTTTCTACATTTTTTAGATTAATAAGAGAAGAAGAGAGACAAATATCAAATGAGTTCGGCACTTCCCTACCATCAATATTTTGGCTAATATGAAATTCCACTTTAGGATGAATTTCGCTAAACTTTTGAAGAAGTTCAGGAAGAATAGGAGAACCAACAAGCATAGAGAAATGTAATGTTCCAAAGACATGTGGCTGTAACCCTTGTAGCGCTTTCTTCCCCTGTTCTAAAGAATAAAGGGCTTTTTCCACATGTTCTAAGTACACTTTTCCAGCTGTACTTAACTTAATGCTTTTTCCTTTGCGCAAAAACAGATCAACACCAAGTTCTTTTTCGAGCGTGCGAATCGTTTTGCTTAAGGAAGGCTGTGAAATATATAAAGATTTTGCTGCTTTTGTCATATGTTCATATTTAGCTACTGTTTGAAAATAGCGAAGCTGTAATAAATCCATGAAAAGGTTTCTCCTTTCTTACTTATAACCACAGGGTTATATCTATTATAAACGAATCCATATTTTACATAAAGAAAAGAGAAGAATACACTAAAAATAAGATATTACATAATAAATAGAATGGATTGCATACAATTTGAGCGTTCTTTTCTTTAGAAAATCACATTAAGGAGGTGAGGGGAACAGTGAACAAAATAGCTTTTCTTTTTCCTGGACAAGGAACACAGTATGAAGGGATGCTTGATGATCTCCCTCAAACAACTCTTACTTCCTCACTTTTGGAGAGAGCTCAAAATCGGTTGGGTCATGATCCTCTTTTGCTTGATGATAAAGAGCATATTAACACATCTGTTGGTACTCAGCTTAGCTTGTTTATAAAAGGCGTTGTTTTAGAAGCTCACCTTGAGGAGGAAAAAATTTATCCACACGTTGTTGCAGGGCATTCAATAGGAAGTTTCGCTGCAGCTGTAGCAGCAAAAGTCCTATCTTTTGAAGATGGACTTCACATTGTGAAAAAACGTGCTGAATTAATGGATAATGTTGGTGGAGAAGACTATGGAATGGGCGTTATTGTTGGGGTGAACAAGGAAAAGTTAGTTCACATTGTAGCATCTGTTCATAGTGAAACAACACCTGTTTATATAGCTAATGAAAATGCAGAAGATCAGTATACTGTTTCAGGAAAGCGGATAGGTATAGAAGTTGTGTTAGAAAAAGCAAGAAAGCAAGGAGCCTCCAAGGCAAAGTTTTTAAACATGACAGTTCCTTCACACTGTCCTCTTATGAACGACGTGGGGAAAACACTTTTTGGGGAACTTGAAAAATGTACAATTTCAGATCCTGCTGTTCCTTTCATCGGAAATAAAAGGGCTCGTCCACTTCAAACAGGCTCAGCTGTCAAGGAAGACTTAGCTTTTAACGTTTCTCATCCTGTTTTATGGCATAACTGTTCCACCATAATGAAGGAACTTGGTGTAAAACTATTTGTTGAAATGGCTCCTGGTCATGTTCTAGTAGATCTTATCAAACGTAAATACCCAGAAGGCCATTTTTTTCCTCTTTCATCCTTTTCATTAGATGATGTCCTGTTTTTAGTAAAGAAATACAAAAGTAAATAACAAGAGGTGAGTATGATGAAGAATCGTTCATGGACGACAAAACGAGATGAGAAAAGAAAAAAGCTAGAGTCTGTACAACATCTTGTAAAAGGTAAAATTATTGACACTAAAAATATGAAAGAAGCCCTTGAGTGTCTTATTTCAAGTGGTGATAGAGTAGTGCTTGAAGGTGATAATCAAAAGCAAGCATCTTTTCTTTCAGAAGCTTTAAATAGTGTGGATCCTAAAAAAATTCATGATCTTCACATGATTATGTCAAGTATTTCAAGGCCTGATCATTTAACTCTTTTTGAAAAAGGAATTGGCAGTAAAATTGATTTTTCCTATGCTGGCCCACAGAGTTTACGCGTTGCGCAAATGATTGAAGATGGCGTGTTGAAAATGGGGGAAATTCACACATACTTAGAACTTTACGGACGTTTGTTTGTTGATTTAATTCCAAAAGTTGCTCTTGTAGCAGCTGAGAAAGCAGATGAAAAAGGGAATTTGTATACAGGAAGCAATACAGAAGAAACGCCAACAATTATTGAAGCAGCTGCTTTTAAAGATGGAATTGTTATTGTTCAAGTAAATGAAATTGTAGAAGAGCTTCCACGCGTTGATATTCCTTCTGATTGGGTAGATTTTGTTGTTCAGTCTCCAGAACCATATCAGCTCGAGGCCTTATTTACACGAGATCCTTCTGGTATAACTGAACTACAGATTTTAATGGGGATGATGGCCATTCGCGGTATTTACGAAAAGCATAATGTACAAAGCTTAAATCATGGGATTGGATTTAATACAGCAGCAATTGAGCTTCTTTTACCAACGTATGGAGAGTCTTTGGGGTTAAAAGGAAAAATTGCGAAACATTGGACGCTCAATCCGCATCCAACACTCATTCCCGCTATTGAGAGCGGCTGGGTTGAAAGCATTCATAGCTTCGGCGGAGAAGTTGGAATGGAGAGGTATACAGCAGCACGTCCTGACGTTTTCTTTACGGGGAAAGATGGAAAAATGCGTTCGAACCGAGCTCTTTGCCAAGTTGCAGGGCAATATGCAGTAGATATGTTTGTTGGTTCTACACTGCAAATGGATTATTACGGAAACTCTTCTACAGTCACTTCAGGACGCTTATCAGGATTCGGAGGTGCACCAAACATGGGGCATAATCCACATGGGCGCAGGCATTCAACTCCAGCTTGGTTAGATATGATTACAACAAACTCAAGTATGGAAAGAGGGAAAAAGCTTGTTGTGCAAATGTTTGAAACATATGGACAAGGAAACTCCCCTGTTTTTGTGGAATCATTAGATGCTATTAAAGTACGTGATGAAGCAGATCTAGCAACAACTCCTGTGATGATCTACGGAGATGATGTTACACATGTTGTAACAGAAGAAGGAGTTGCGTATCTTTATAAAGCTGAAGGACTTGAGGAAAGAAGACAGGCTCTTTCGGCAATTGCTGGAGTAACAAAGCTTGGACGCGAACAAAGTCCAAAAGAAATGAGAAAGCTGCGAGATAAAGGACTTGTCGCATTACCGGAAGATTTAAAAGTGAAACGAACAGAAGCTAAGCGTTCCCTGCTTGCAGCTAAAAATGTACGTGAATTGGTTCAGTGGTCAGACGGGCTTTACGATCCACCTGAAAAATTTAAGAACTGGTGATGATATGGAGAAAATAGCCGTTTTTAATACGAGTGAATATTTAAGTACGTTAGCTGTAAATGCGCTAGTGGATGAAGTTTGTTTAACACCTAAGCCAGGACTAGTTGATGAAGAAAACAACGGCTCTCATCATGATTTGACACTCTCTATGATGAAAGCTTCTGCTCGTTCCCTATATCCTTTTTTTGTGGAAATGGCACAAGCTGCTAAAGATAAACAACCCTCCCAATCGTTGCGAGAGACATTAGGGGAAATAGGAAGAAAAGCAGAAGAAAAAATGTTTGCTGTAACAAATGGAATAAACACTCATAAAGGAGCAATTTGGTCTCTTGGTTTATTGATTGGAAGTGTTTCTTCACAAGGAAACAGCACGTCAGAGGAAATTGCGAAAAGAGCAGGTGAAATTGCTCGTTTTGAGGATACTTTTATGATGAAAAGGTTAACAAATGGAATAAGAGCAAAGAAAAAGTACGGAGTAAATGGAGCTGTAGGAGAAGCTAAAGCTGGTTTCCCTCATATTATAAAGTTTGTTTTACCAATGCTTAGAGAAACAAAAAATATAAATCATAGTCGTTTAAATGCCTTAATGGCTGTGATGGCACATTTAGATGATACGTGCATTCTTCATAGGGGAGGAACTCTTGCTTCAGAAAAAGTAAAAGAAGGAGCACGTGCCGTTCTTCGAAATGGCGGAGTTGGAACAAGAGAAGGGTTTCAAAGTCTTCTAAAATTAAATAGCCTTGTTGAAGCGCTTTTTGTGTCTCCTGGTGGAAGTGCAGATTTACTAGCGGCAGGTCTCTTTTTATATGAATTAGAGAAGAGAGGAATTGGAGGGAATTCGGATGGAAACACTTCGTTACGTTTATGAAGGAAAGCGAAAAATAACCAAACGTGCGCATATTGGGGTTGTTGCATCAGGTGATCTAGAAATACTTGTTGAGCCAACGGAAGAGACAAAAGCAATCGTGACAATTAAAACTGGAAGTGAAGGGTTTAAAGAAGTGTGGGAAGCTGTGCTTGAGCGCTTTTTTATAAAAAATGAGGTAACAGGAATATTCACAATAAACGACTTTGGAGCAACTCCTGGTGTTGTAGGACTGCGTTTAGCTCAGGTATTAGAGGTGAGTGAACATGAGTAAATTTAAAGAAAGCTTCATCGAATTAAACGGACGTGAACGGGCAAAAGCTATTTTAGACAGTGGGACAGGGATAGAACTTTTAGATCCTTTTGAAGGGATGAAGTCTCCGCATCTTGAGCCACAAGGAATCGTTCCTCAAAATGATGATGGAGTTATCGTTATAAAAGGTGAAATTGATGGAAAAAGAGTCGTTGTTATTTCAATAGAAGGATCGTTTCAAGGAGGCGGTATTGGGGAAGTCTCGGGAGCTAAAATTGCTGGTGCACTTGAGCTTGCTTTAAAAGACAACAGGGAAGGAAAGAAAATCGTACCTGTCGTTGTATTTGATACAGGAGGTGTTCGGCTGCAGGAAGCAAACTATGGACTTCTGTCAATTGCAGAAATTCAAGGAGCCATTGTTGCTTTAAATGAATATGTTCCAACAATTGGAATCATCCCAGGAAAAGTCGGGGGATTCGGCGGGATGTCTATTACAGCAGCTCTTTTTTCTCACGTTATGATGACACCGAGTGGACGCTATGGTTTGAATGGACCTGAAGTTATTGAACAAGAAGCAGGGGTAAGAGAACTTGATTCAAGCGATAAAAAAATGATTTGGGAAATGATCGGCGGAACACAAAGAGTCAAAACAGGTCTTGTAGATGCACTTGTTGAAGACGATATTGATGAAATTCTTTCAATCATCAAAAAAGCGATGAAAGAACATCCTGTTAAAAATCGGACAGAGGAAATTAACTTCTATTTAACATTAATTAATAAAGCATTTTCACAAGATACCTTTACCCCGAAAGATTATGAGAAACTATATCATCATTTAAAGGAACAAGAGGTAGAGGAACTTCCTAAAGAGAGAGTGAAAGGGAGTAATCAAAAAGAAGATCAAAGTCGAGGAAGAAAGTGGTTTGAAGCACTAACAAGTGTTCAAAGTCCTTCTGGATGGGCTTCTACCGTTCTTTCACATAGTGATGAAAATGAAAACTATATAGCGGTAGTTCCTGATTCTTGTAGCCGATTCAAGCGAGCTCGTCACGGTGAAGTAGGTTTATATGAAGGATGGAAAATTGCGCAAACGGTGCAAGAGTTTATTAAAAGAGATGAGAAGAATGAGAAAAAGCGAGCCATTATCGCTGTTATTGATGTTCCATCACAAGCTTATGGTTATAAAGAAGAAGTGCTTGGTATTAATGTAGCTCTTGCTGCTTCTGTAAATATGTTAGCAAAAGCACGACTTTACGGTCATCCAGTGATTGGATTTATTCCAGGAAACGCTATTTCAGGTGCTTTTTTAGCGCTAGGTCTTCAAGCTAATGCGTTACTTTCATTAGATGATGATAAAATTAATGTACAAGCGATGTCGAAAAAGTCAGCAGCACGTATTACGAAAAGAACGATTAGAGAGCTTGAAGAAGCAACAAAGAAGGTTCCCGCTATGGCTTATGATATTCATTCTTACAAAACGCTTGGTGCTCTTTCACAGCTTATAACAAATATCAATGGAGAGGATCCTTCAGAAGAAGATATTCATATTGTTAAAGACGCGCTTATAACTAGTATTCACGATGTTCAAAACCGAAATGATCGTTCCCTTTCCATTCGCTTGGAAACAAAGGAAGCTCTTTTAGGCGGACGAAAAGCCTCTATTGAGGTAAGAGAAAGAATGAAAAAACAGTGGAATTAAAACCTCATGATTTAATTAAACTTTCTTCATTAAGGAATGGATTTTTAACAGAAGAGCACGAGTTACCACAGTGGGCACAGAATTCTCTTCAAGCTTCTCCTTATGTTGTTGTACGAAGAGCGCCTTTTAGGGGAGAATATATCCCTGTTGGTGTCCGGGAAAAAAAACGAAGTGAACGATTTGGCTTTTATATAAGTAAGCGTGATATTAGTGAGGTAATTTCACCCATTCAGTTACAAGAGAGTTTTCCATCAAAGGAAAGACGACATTTAAAAGCCTTTCAGACGCTAAAGCGAGTGAGGGAGATTTTACAAACTGAAGAACGATGGGGACTTGGAGGAAGCGTTGGTTTTGAGTTAGCTACAGGAGTAGAAACTGTAAAAGAGACAAGTGATGTTGACGTTATTTTATATAAAGAAGATGCGATAGATACAAAAAAAGCGAGAAAGTTGTTAGCTGATTTGGGTGATCTACAAAGCCGAGTTGATATTTCTGTAGAAACAAAGTTTGGAAGTTTCTCGCTGATGGAATATTGCAGTAAAGAAAGTTTCTTGTTAAAAACGATAGAAGGTCCAAAATTGATTCAAAAGCCTTTCTCTCCTTAGAAGGGCTTTTGAACTTAAAGAGAATTTAAGGAAATATGTTGCAAATGTGTAGAATTCAGACTACAATAAAATAAAATGTTAACGATAACATTTTAAGAGATAGATATTGATAAAATGTTAATCTAATAATTTGTTGATGAAATAAATATTGTTTATCACAAAATGTTAACGTTAACAAAAAAGGAGGATATCTAAAAGATGAAGGGATTTATGAGTGAAGATTTCTTACTTACAAACAGCACAGCAGTAAAGCTATATCATGAATACGCAAAAGATATGCCGATTATTGACTACCATTGCCATTTAAGTCCAAAAGAGATTTATGAAAATAAGCAGTTTCGTAATATAACAGACATTTGGTTAGATGGTGATCATTATAAGTGGAGATTGATGAGAGCAAACGGAATTGAGGAGGATTATATTACAGGAAACAAAAGCGACTATGAAAAATTTATCGCCTGGGCTAAAACAGTCCCAATGACAATTGGAAATCCACTTTTTCATTGGACACATCTTGAATTGCAGCGCTTCTTTAATATTGATGAACTTCTGAATGAACGCACAGCAGATCATATTTGGGAGAAAACAAACGAAAAGTTAGCAGGTGGGTCACTAAGAGCAAGGGACTTTATTACGGCTTCAAAAGTTGAAGTTGTTTGTACAACGGATGATCCTGTAGATTCATTGGAGTATCACCTTAAAATAAAAGAACTTAAAAACTTTGACACAGCTGTACTACCGAGTTTCAGACCTGATAAAGGACTTGAAATCAATCGGCAGGGGTTTAGTAATTGGGTTAAATCCCTCGAAGAAGCTGCTAATATATCAATTGACAACTATGATCGTTTTCTAGAAGCACTTGAAAGCCGCGTGCGCTTTTTCCATTCTGTTGGAGGAAGAGTCTCTGACCACGCTCTTGACCGCGTTGTATATGAAGTGGTAACAAAAGAAGAAGCAGGACGCATTTTTGAGAAAGTAATGCTGCAAGGACAAAGTATTACAGAGGAAGAAGAGCGAAAATACAAGACATATACGCTTATTTTCTTAGGGGAATTATATAAAGAACTTGATTGGGTTATGCAATTTCATATCCATGCTCTTCGAAATAACAGCACAAAAGGTTTTGAAAGTCTTGGACCTGATACTGGATACGATGCAATGGACGACGGAGAAATAGCAAAGCCGCTTGTTAGTCTTTTCAATCAGCTAGAGAGAGAAGGAAGTTTGCCAAAAACCGTTGTATATTCTCTAAATCCAAAAGACAATCCTGTTATCGCAACAGTAATAGGAAGCTTTCAAGGAGGAGGAGTACCAGGGAAAATGCAGTTCGGAACAGCATGGTGGTTTAACGACCAGAGAGAAGGTATGTTAGATCAAATGAAAACGCTATCAAATATGGGGCTTTTCAGTCAGTTTATCGGCATGCTTACAGATTCAAGAAGCTTTTTATCTTATACAAGGCATGAATATTTTAGAAGACTTGTTTGTGACCTTGTTGGTACATGGGTTGAGCAAGGGGAAGTACCATTTGATGAAGAACTGTTAGAACGCATTATAAAAGGGATTTGCTATAACAATGCTAAAGGCTATTTTAATTTTCCAGCTTATACAGTTCAACAATCTTAGCTAAGAGAGGAGATTGTAAAAGAAGGGGAGTTCGCGATTGAGCGTTGTAAAAACAGAAGGAAAAGTAGAGGTCAAAGTAGAAGGACTTAGCATAAAAGAAAAAGTCTCCTATGGTATGGGAGACTTTGGAAATGGGTTTATGTTTGACTTAGGACAGCTATACTTACTCAAGTTTTTTACAGATGTAGCAGGAATCCCAGCCGCTGCTGCTGGAGGGATTTTTCTTGTTAGCAAACTTTTTGCCGCTATTTGTGATCCAATTGTAGGCTCTTCTATTGATTATCGAAGAAATATTGGTGAAAAAGGGAAGTTTCGACCATATCTTCTATTTGGAAGCATTATTTTAGCCATTTTAACTGTCTTGACCTTTATTTCACCGAATCTTTCCTCAACAGGAAAGCTCGTTTATGCCTATGCTTCCTATATGATTTGGGGAATTGGCTATTCCTTTGTTAATATCCCTTATGGTTCGCTTGGGGCGGCAATGACACAAAACGCTGCTGATCGAACGTCTCTTGCTGCTTTTAGACAAACAGGTTCTCTTGGAGCACTTTTTATGACAAGCATTGCTGTTGTTCCTCTTATTCTATTGTTTCCGAGCGAAAGGATTGGCTACCCCGTTGTAATGGGGATAATGTCTCTTGTTGGCGTGTTAGGGTTCTATATATGCTATCGTAACTGCCAAGAACGCATTGTTGTAAAAGAAGGTCCAAAGGAAAAACTTTCGTTCATGTCTATCATCAGAACCTTTGCTTCAAATAAACCACTTTTAACACTTGTGCTTATGACGGTTTTTACGATATCTGCCTACAACATTAAATCAGCAATGCTTATCTATTTTGCTCAATATAATCTTGGAAATGTTCAGCTTATGGCTTATATGAATTTTATTATTATTGGTTCCTCTTTTCTAGGAGTTATCATGCTTCCGAAGCTTGTAAGGCGCTTTGGTAAGAAAAAAACGGCGATGATTGGACTCGGCATAAGTATCATAGCAGATACAGCAAACTTTTTTATGCCGTCAAATGTTGTGTTGTTCACTGTTTTAGCTAGCATTGCCTTTATCGGTATTAGCATTCCAAACGGGATTACATGGGCGCTTGTTTCAGACATTATTGATTATGGAGAATGGAAAACAGGAGAAAGGAAAGAAGGAACAACATACGCTCTCTTTAACTTTTCGAGAAAGCTCGCTCAATCTCTGTCAGGCTTTCTCTCAGGAGTTGGACTTGGTATTATTGGATACATTCCAAATGTTACACAAGCATCAAACACGCTTTTAGGGATAAAAAGTCTGTTGCTTCTCTATCCTGCTGTTGCTTTGGGGATTGCAATGCTTGTAATTGGCTTGCTTTATAAATTGACGGATGAAAAGCACGAAGAGATGGTAAAAGATCTTCAAGCTCGAACTTAGAAAATCCTCATCTTTAGCCAATATCTGCTTATTATTCGAGAGTTTTTGTGATATTCTTATACTGAAAATACAGGGTAACTCACTAAAGGTAGGTAAATGAAATGAGTGTTACAATTAAGGATATTGCAAAGCTAGCTAATGTATCACATACGACAGTTTCAAGGGCTTTGAACAATAGCCCGCTTATAAAAGAAAAAACAAAAAAGAAAATTTTAGATATCGCAAATCAGCTTAACTATATTCCAGATTATCACGCCAAAAATTTAGTGATGCAAAAATCCCATACAATTGGTTTGTTTTTTACAAGTATGGGAACAGGAACATCACCAAGCTTTCTCGTTGATACAATTCGAGGAGTGAACAGAATTATTGATGTTCAGTACAACTTGTTTGTGCGAGGAATTGATGACTATGACGATTTTTCTTATATAAACAATAAGCGCTTTGACGGGATTATTCTAATGAGTCAAAGTGATCGTGATAATATGTTTATTTACAATATTATCGAAAAGCAAATTCCGCTTGTTGTACTCAATAGACAAGTGGACGATGATGCTGTTATGAATATCTTGTCTAATGATAAAGAAGGTGCTTATGAAGCTGGAGAATACTTCGTTTCTTCAGGTCATAAAGATCTAGCTATTATTGAGGGAATTCAAGGATTCAAATCAACGCAGCAGAGAAGGGACGGCTTCTTACAATCGTTAATCGACAATGGAATCACAATTCGCCAGGAATATATTGTGCAAGGAAATTATGATATGCAAAGTGGATATGAAGCGATGTGTAAGCTACTTGATTTACCAAACCGGCCAACAGCTGTTTTTTGCTCAAATGATGATATGGCGATTGGAGCACTTAATGCTGTTTTTGAGCGAAACTTAAGCGTACCTCATGACATTTCTGTGATTGGCTTTGATGATATTGAATCTGCAAAGTATACAAATCCATCTTTAACAACGGTAAAAAGACCCATTGAAAAAATTAGCATGGCAGGCGTTGAGGCCATTTTATCGCTCATTAATGGGAAAGAAAATCTTCAAAAGAAGACGTTTATTAATACGGAATTAATTCGCCGCAAATCCGTGAAAAGCTTATGAATATAGAGCCGGTTATAGGAATAGCCGGCTTCTGATTGTTAACGTGTGCAAATAAGGGGGAATAAATATGAAATTAAGCCGTGGAAATGCAGAATTTCATTCTGTTCAAACAGAGAATGTGCTTCAATTTGGAGAAGGTGTTTTTCTCCGTGGCTTTGTTGATTGGCAAATTCAGAAAATGAATGAGAAAGGCTATTTTAACGGGAGTGTTGTAGCCGTGAATCCTCGCAGAACGGGAAATGCGCCAAAATTAAATGAGCAAGATGGGTTGTTTACGGTTTCTTTACAAGGACTACAACATGGCGAAATAGTTAAAACCTCCTCTGTTGTAAGCTGTGTGCAAAGAGGGGTTCATCCGTATAAACAGTATGATGAATATATAAAAATAGCAGAAAATGAAAATCTGCGTTTTGTTATTTCCAATACAACAGAAGCAGGTATTGCGTTTCGAGAAGAAGATAAACTTGAAGATCAACCACAGGAAAGTTTCCCAGGCAAAGTAGCAGCTTTCTTGTATCATAGATACCAATTTTTTGAAGGAGATGAAACAAAAGGTCTTATTTTCTTACCTTGTGAGCTGCTTGATCAAAACGGAGAAAAATTGAAAGCACTCCTGCTGCGTTATGCTGAAAAGTGGGATCTTGAGAAAGAATTTAGCACATGGATTCAGTGTGCCAACACCTTTTGTTCAACGCTTGTCGATCGTATTGTTCCTGGCTATTCGGAAGAAGAAGCAGGGAGAATACAAGAAGAAGAAGGATACAAGGACCGTTTGCTTGTTGTTGCAGAGCCTTTTTATCAGTGGGTTATAGAAGCTCCTTCGTTTGTACGTGAGGAATTCCCAGCTGAAAAGGCAATGTTGAATGTGAAATTTGTAGACGATATTACCCCATATGCACTTCAGAAAGTAAGAATATTAAACGGCCTTCATACAGCAATGATGCCTATTGCATATCTTGCAGGATGCAATACAGTAAGAGAAGCGATTTGCAGTCCTCACATTGGTATTTTTATTCGAGCCCTTGCTTATGATGAGATTATTCCTATTCTTTCTGTTTCCAAAGAAGAAGCATCGGCATTTGCAGAGGCAGTGCTTGAACGATTCCAAAATCCGTTTATTCGTCATGACTTATTAAGCATTTCTCTTAATAGTCTTACAAAGTTTAAAGCTAGGAATCTTCCAACACTGAGAGAGTATGTGAAAAAGTATCGGAAAGTTCCAAAACTTCTTTCTTTTTCTCTTGGTGCGTTTTTTGTTTTTTATAAAGGTAAAAGAGGAGAAGAGAATATTCCACTTTCAGATCAGGAAGAGCTTATCGAGCTATTTCAATCTCTTTGGGAAAAAAGCAATAGTGAGAAGGGAATTCATCATCTTGTGAGCACCGCTCTTTCGCTAGAAGAACATTGGGGTGAAGATTTAAGCAAAATCCCTGGATTAGCAAATGCTGTAGAGAGTGCTATATTGCAAATTGAAGAAGCTGGTATGGAGAACGCCTTAAAAAAACTTTTTCATTTATCAACAACATAAAAGGAGTCGGAAAAATGAAAAACATGATTAAAATTCATGAAGCTGATAATGTAGCTGTTGCGTTAAGAAGTTTTCGCAACAAAGAAAAAATTACGGTTGCAGAAAATGAAGTGGAAGTTAAAGACGGAGTAAAAAGTGGGCATAAAATTGCGTTAACAGATATTGCCCAAGGAGAAAATATTATCAAATATGGAGCTCCTATTGGGCATGCAACCAAGAGTATTGCAAAAGGAGAATGGGTACACACTCATAACACGAAAACAAATTTAAGCGCCAAAATAGAATATACATTTCAACAAAATATAGTACACAATACAGGAGTGAAAGAGCATAGAACTTTTAAAGGATATCGGCGTAAAGATGGAAATGTAGGTATCCGTAATGAGCTATGGATTGTTCCCACAGTTGGATGTGTAAATGGAATTGGGGAACGAATGATTAAAGAATTTGAGCTTGAAGTAGGTTCTAATAACCCGTTTGATAATATGATGGTTCTAAAACATAACTATGGCTGCTCACAGCTTGGAGACGATCATGTAAATACACGTACTATCTTAACTAAAATGGTTAAGCATCCGAATGCAGCAGGAGTTCTTGTTTTGGGCCTTGGATGCGAGAATAATGGCTTAGAAGATTTTAAGGAAGCGCTTGGTTCTTTCGATGAAAATCGGATCAAATTTTTACGTTCGCAGGATGTAGAAGATGAAATCGAAGAAGGAGTAAAGCTGCTAAAGGAAATTAGTGCAGCTGCTAGCGATGATAAACGAGAAGAGGTACCGTTAAGCGAGCTTAAAGTTGGGCTAAAGTGTGGAGGATCTGATGGTTTGTCTGGTATTACGGCTAACCCGCTTCTTGGTCGCTTTTCTGACTGGCTTATCGCACAGGGAGGAACAAGTGTCCTTACAGAAGTTCCAGAAATGTTCGGGGCCGAAACATTATTGATGGAGCGAGCTAAAAATGAAGAAGTATTTCATAAAATTGTTGATTTGATTAATGATTTTAAGTCATATTTTCTCGCCCATAATCAGCCGATTTATGAAAATCCTTCTCCTGGAAATAAAGAAGGTGGAATTACCACCCTTGAAGATAAATCGCTTGGATGTACACAAAAAGCGGGAATTTCGCCTGTTGTAGATGTACTTAAATATGGAGAGTCTTTGCAAGCTAAAGGCTTGAATCTTTTGAGTGCTCCTGGAAATGACCTTGTTGCTTCAACAGCTCTTGCCGCATCAGGGTGTCAAATCGTACTTTTTACAACAGGAAGAGGCACTCCTTTTGGTACCTTTGTTCCAACAATGAAAATATCAACAAACACACCGATTTATGAAAAGAAGAAGCACTGGATTGATTTTAATGCAGGAACACTTGTTGAAGCGGAAAATGAGGAAGCTTCTTTAGACCGTTTTATTGCGTATATTACTTCTGTTGCAAACGGAGAACTTGTGAACAATGAAAAGAACAGCTTCCGAGAAATAGCCATTTTTAAGTCAGGTGTTACGCTTTAGAAGAAAGGGGAATGAAAAGTGAAAAAGTATGCCATTTGTGGAGTAAGTAACAGAGCATTAGGAATGTTTATTAAACCGATGTTAACAACCTTTTCAGAACATAAGATTGTTAGTTTATTAGACCATGATGAAGCAAGATTTGAAGCCTGTAAAAAAAGATTCCCAACCCTTGCTATGACTCCCGTTTATTTTCCAGAGGAGTTTCAGAAAATGGTAGAACGAGAGAAACCTGATGCAGTGATTGTAGCAGGGAGAGACGATACCCATGTTGATTATATTATGAAAGCTTTAGAAAATAATCTTGATGTGATTACAGAAAAACCAATGGTTACAACAGCAGAAGATGCAAGAAAAGTAATGGAAGCGGAGAAAAAAAGCGAAGGTTCTGTAAAGGTGACGTTTAACTATCGATATAACCCTTACCATCGTAAAATCAAAGAAATGATTTTAGATGGAAGACTAGGAAGAATCACTTCTGTTGATTTAAATTGGTATATTGATACGTATCATGGCGCAAGTTATTTCAAACGTTGGAATAGATATCGCGATCGTTCAGGAGGGCTTTCTATTCACAAGTCAACACATCACTTTGATCTTGTTAACTGGTGGCTTAACGATGTGCCCGAGGAAGTTTTTGCATATGGAAGTCTGCATTACTATGGAGAAGAAGGAGAATGGAATCCATTAAAAGAGAGCGGTCGTTTTTGTGGTACTTGTCATGTGAAAAATCGATGTCATTATTATCAGAGATGGAACAATAGAAGTGAAAGTAGAACAGTTCAAGATGATCATCTGCAACAGGATATGATGAACGGCAATCAAGCTATGTATACGAACTATCGTCCTGATGCTTGCATTTTTGATGATGACATTGAAATTGAAGATACGTATGCTGCTGCGATTAAATATAAAAAGGGAGCTCTATTAAGCTATTCTATTAACTTTTCGCTTCCATATGAAGGATATCGCCTTGCTATTAATGGAACAAAAGGAAGAATTGAGACAACGGAATATCATGAGCCAAGTCGAATTTCATTTCAATTTCCAAAGCAGAAAATCGATTATTTTCCGCTGTTTGGTGCAAAAGAAAGCATTGAAGTTGTAGAAACCGAAGGAGGACACGGAGGTGGAGATCCACTTCTTTTAGAAGAGCTTTTTTTAGGAAGAGATCCGTTGCGAAATTACGATATTTTAGCAGGAGCAGAAGCTGGGGCCTATTCCATTGCAGTAGGAGAAGGGGTATGGCGTTCAGTCCAAGAAAAGCGTCCAATTTCAATTGAAAGTCTGCTGAAATTCAAAGAAAAAAGCAGAAAATAAATATGAATCCGCTTTCAGAAATGTGTTGTATTCTTCCAGAGAAAACATTATAATGAAAACATAAAAGCTTAACGTTAACATTAGAGCAATTTTTATGCTAACGAAGAAAAAGCAGAAAGGAGGACAGGGTAGGAAAGACTTTGGCATACACGTGAGCGTGAATTTTAAGCTGAGAAGATTGAAAATTATAAAAAAAGAGAAGAAAACTTCTTAGCTTTGCAAGTTAGCAATCCCTAAAATGTTAACGTTAACATTTTAGGAGAGTAGAGATAGATAACAGTTTTAAGAAAAAAGTCGCGTAATAAAAAAAGCAAGAGAAATTAGTGGATAATTTCTCTTGCGAACATAGCCTGTCATTTTTAATAAATTCATAGACATACCATTATTGAAACATAAATTGCGATCTATGACAAACAAAAACTCATGTTTCTTTATCGGTGCTGTAAAGAAGGGGAGATTTTCGTGCAGAGAAAAATAGGGTTAAGCCACCAGCTTGCTTATGGAAGTGCGAATCTACTTGGAAGTGGTGCATTAGCCATCAGTGGAGCATGGCTCATGTATTTTTATACCACCTTCTGTGGATTATCAATTGTTCAAGCCGCAGCTATCTTTTCTATCGCAAGCGTTGTAGATGCTGTAAGTAATCCAATCATGGGTTTTATTACAGATAATTTTCATAAAACAAGGTTAGGGAAACGATTTGGAAGAAGAAAGTTTTTTATTCTTTTAGGAATACCGCTTATGCTTGTTTATCCAATGCTATGGGTAGACGGATTTGGATTTTGGTATTATCTATTAACCTATATTTTGTTTGAATTAATCTACACATCCGTTATGGTACCGTACGAAACAATTGCAGCTGAAATGACAACAGATTTTAGCCTTCGTTCAAAATTAACAGGTTTCAAAGCCATCTTTGGGAAGATTGCAAACTTTCTCGCTGCTTTTATTCCAGGACGTTTTATTGCTGAATATGGGCAAGATTCACCATTACCTTTCTTTTACACGGGACTTCTCTACGGAGGGATTATGGTTATCGCACTCATCAGTCTCTATATGTTTTCATGGGAGCGTTCAGCAGACGAGATTAGAGATGAACGTACAGGATCCTTGTGGGAATCATTGAAAAAGCTCTTTATTGATATGATATCAACGTTTAGAGTTCGGACGTTTCGTCACCATCTAGGAATGTACTTGTTTGGATTTGGAGCAGAATGGCTGTTTGCTTCTGCATTTACGTATTTCATTGTTTTTGGTCTTGGTCAGAGTTCTGAACTTGTTTCTAACTTATTAAGCTTCAGCTCAATCATGCAGCTTATCTCAACTGCTTTCTTTATTTGGCTTTGCGTGAAAATGGGATTTGCACGTCCATTTCGAATTGCTCTGAATGTTGTTATATTAAGTGTTATTGGCTATACAGCTCTCTACTTTACAGGTTCAGAAAACCTTGTAATTCTTCTATTTGCAATCACGATGTTCTTTGGTTTAGGAACAGGAGGAGTGTTCTATATTCCATGGAACGTATATACATTCTTAGCTGATGTTGATGAAGCGGTAACAGGCAGAAGACGTGAAGGTCTTTACGCTGGTGTAATGACGTTTGCGGGAAAACTTACAAGAGCTGTTGTGGTATATATTCTTGGCTGGGTATTAGGAAACTTCGGTTTTGTCTCAGGTCAGTCAACGCAGCCGGAAGCAGCCGTTCAAGCCGTTGTAGGAGTATTTGCTATCGGCGTTATCAGCCTTGCAATTGGAGGCGTAATCTCAGCTTATAAACTAAAACTAGATCGCGAATCACACGGCATTCTAATCAAAGAAATTGACCGTATTAATGACGGTGGTTCAATGAAAGAAGTTGACAACAAAACGCGCACTGTAGTGGAAGCGCTAACAGGATTTCCATATGAAAAATGTTTTGGAAACAATAACGTTGGCTATCAGCAGAAGCCAGACATTGACTCAAGTTTAAAAGCATAAGCTTTTTCTCATATAATAAAAAATCTAAAAATGAGGTGGAACAATGTTACAAATGAATGATAAGAAACTGTATAATGATTGGGCTGCTAAAACATCAGATTCTGTTATGAAAAGAAGACCAGAAATTAATACAAAATGGGAATATGAAGATGGAGTTGTTCTTCAAGGGATGGAGCTTGTCTTCAACAAAACAGGTGATAAAAAATATTTAGAATATATGATGAAAAGCATGGATTTATTCGTCGATGAGAACGGCAATATTCCAAAGTATTCATCAAACGAATTCAACATCGATCACATTAACAATGGAAAGGTGCTTCTTGCTCTTTATGAGCATACAGAAGATGAGCGTTATAAAAAGGCAGCAGATCTTTTAAGAAGTCAGTTAACAAACCATCCACGAACAAGTGAAGGAGCATTTTGGCATAAGGAGATTTATCCATACCAAATTTGGTTGGACGGTCTTTATATGGGATCTGTCTTTTATGCCCGCTATATTAAAGAATTTGGTGAAGAAGCAGAGTTTGAAGATGTGATGAAACAGTTTACCCTTTCTTATAAGCATACAAGAGATGAAGAAACAGGTCTTCTTCATCATGCATGGGATGAAAAAAGAGAGCAGCCTTGGTGTGATAAAGAAACAGGACTTTCAAAACATTATTGGGCACGCTCAATCGGCTGGTACGTGATGGCGATTGTTGATGTACTCGACTACATTCCGGAAAGTTATGAAGGAAGAGACGTTCTTCTTAATATGTTAGAAGAAACGGTAGAAGCGATGATGAACTATCAAGATAAAGAAACAGGAGTATGGTATCAAATTGTGAATCAGCAGGAGCGGAAAGGAAACTATTTAGAGTCATCTGGATCAGCTATGATGCTATATGCGATTGCAAAAGGCGTGAGAAAAAATTATTTATCACAAGACTGGTTTGAAAAAGCTGAACATATCTATAAAGGGATTATTGATGAGTTTATCTTAACAACAAAAGATGGATTAGTGAATGTTAATAAAATATGCCAAGTGGCAGGACTCGGTGGAAAAGACAAAAGAGATGGCTCATTTGCTTACTATATTAGTGAACCAATTGTGACTAATGACCACAAAGGGGTTGGACCATTCATTCTTGCAAGTGCTGAAATGGAAATGCTGTATGAGGAGCGAAAATAAAAAAAAGAGTTCTAGCAAATGCTAGAACTCTTTTTTTTATCTGCAGACGCCTTTGGCATGTGTGCTTCTAAATCGTGTCTTCGAGTTGCTTCCATCCCGCATCATGTTGATGCGGCTTAATCGTCTACCGAGCCAACCAACCGCCATCAACGGCTAAAATATGCCCGTTCATATAATCTGAAGCTCTGCTTGATAAAAAGACAGCTGTACCCATTAAATCTACTGGAGTTGCCCAACGAGCAGCAGGAATTCGACTTAAAATTTCTTTGTTGCGCTGCTCGTCAGCTCGAATAGGGGCAGTATTTGCTGTTTCTACATATCCAGGAGCAATAGCGTTCACTTGGATATTGTATTCAGCAAGTTCGTTTGCAAAGGATTTTGTAAGCCCTGTTACAGCATGTTTGCTTGCTGTATAGGAAGGAACAAATTTTCCACCTTGGAAGGATAGCATTGAAGCAATATTAATAATCTTACCGCTCTTTTGTTCAGCCATTACCTTTGCTGCTTCTTGACTTAAAAAATAAACAGCATCTTGGTTAATCGCCATTACATCATCCCAGTCTTCTTCTTTATATTGAAGGATAGGAGCCCGTCGGATAGTTCCAGCGTTATTAATTAAAATATCAATCTTCTTATAAATGTTAAGACATTCTGAAACTACCTGTTTGATAGCGGAGCGATCAGATAAATCTGCTTGATGGAAATGAACATTTCCTCCTGCTTCTTCCACAAGAGCTCGGGTTTCATCCCACTCTTTTCCATGTGTCACAATAAACAAATCCGCACCAGCTTTAGCAAGGGCAACCGCACAGCCTTGACCTAGTCCTTTGTTTCCTCCTGTCACAATTGCTACTTTCCCGTCAAGGCGGAAGAAGTCCATTGAAAATGAGCTTACATCTTTTGTCATTTACCGGTTCCTCCTTAGCGTAAGTCTTCCATTTTGACATGATCCATATCATCGTACGTAATGTTTTCTCCACACATTCCCCAAATGAACGTATAGTTACTTGTTGCTGTTCCAGTATGAATAGACCAGCTTGGAGAGATTGCCGCTTGTTCATTTTTCATTACAAGGTGTCTTGTCTCATCGGGTTTTCCCATAAAGTGAAAAACACGTGTATCAGGCTCCATATCAAAATATAAATATACTTCCATACGGCGTTCATGTGTATGACAAGGCATTGTGTTCCAAACGCTTCCAAGAGAAAGCATTGTTAAGCCCATTTGAAGTTGGCAGCTTTCACAAACGTTAGGATGAATATATTGATAGATGTTGCGCTCGTTTAGTGTTCCTTGCTCACCTTTATGAAGGGGATCAATTTTCTTAATATCAATCTTTACCGTTGGATATGTATGGTGCGCTGGTGTTGAGTTAATATAAAATTTCGCGGGGTTGTTTGCATTATTTGAACGGAACTTAACGTCTTTCGTTCCGCGTCCAACATATAGTCCATCTCGACCTTTCATTTCATACTCGACTCCATCAAGGATAACAGTTCCGTCCGCTCCAATGTTAATAATGCCAAGTTCACGACGCTCCAGGAAATAATTCACACCAAGCTCTTTATCTAATTTAATTGTTAATTCTTCTTGACTAGGAGTGACTCCACCGAAGATCATGCGGTCGTTATGTGTATATGTTAGATGAACATGATCTACTTCAAAAAGAGTTTCAACTAAAAAGTTATTGCGTAATTCCTCTGTTGTTTGCTTTTTTACATCTTCAGGATGATGTGCATAACGAGTTTCCATTTTTCATTCTCCTTTTCGTCATTAGTTTATTGAAGAGCCATTCTTACATTTTGAACTTTTTCAACATATTGGCGGGCAAGAAGAGAGATTTGAGAGAAATTGCCTGTTTTGGCGGGAGCCATTAGCTTTCCTCCAACTCCAACAGCAATGCACCCACTTCTAATCCAATCTTCCACATTATCAAGATCAACGCCGCCTGTTGGCATAATGTTTACTTGGGGAAGAGGAGCTTTCACAGCTTTAACGTAGTCAGGACCAAATGCGCTTCCTGGGAAGAGTTTTATAACGTCAACTCCGTAACAAAGTGCTTCCTTCATCTCAGTGACCGTCATACAACCAGGCATATACGGAACACCATATAAATTGCAAAGTTTTGCTGTTTCAACGTCAAAGCAAGGGCTTACAATAAACTGTGCCCCAGCAAGGATAGCGGTGCGGGCTGTAACAGAGTCAAGAACTGTACCAGCTCCAATGCACACGTTAACATTTTTATCGTAGCTAAAAGAGAGTTCTTTAATAACTTCCTCAGCACCTTGAATTGTAAAGGTTACTTCAATTCCTGTAATACCGCCTGCAATACAAGCTTCTGAAGTTTTGAGCGCTTCTTCCTTTGAATCACCTCTTACAACGGCAACAATACCGCACTCTGAGATCTTTGACAACACCTGTAGTTTTTTCATCGCATCCTCCAAAAAAGGGAATTAAACTAAAGTTATTATAAATAAAAGATAATTGATATTATTCAGAAAATTATAATCTTATTATATAAGAAGAGGGTAAAAACTTCAATGAATAAATGTGTCCAAATAATCTTAAAAAGCTTGGGAATATAAATATGTAAGCGAGTACAAGGTTTCGTTTTTTTTAACTTATTATCCCCTGTTTCTAAAAATATTTAGAAAGTGGGGGGAAGTTGCAAAGCTCCTTCCATACTCATTTGTGCTATCTTTTCTTAAATCATGTAAAATAAGAGATAAGGTTGAATTCAGCGGCTAGGAAAGGAGCATACCCTTATGGAGAAAAAACGAACAAGAGCGGAGGAACTAGCATGGACAAGGGAGCGCATTTTAAAAACGGCACAAAATTTATTTATGGAAAAAGGCTACCGGGCAGTATCGACACGAGAAATTGCCTCTGAATGTGGCATTACACAGCCAGCATTATATTATCACTTTTCTGATAAAGAGTCATTGTATGTAGCAATGCTTCAAGGATTCGTTGCTAAGATTGGCAAACGTTTAAAGTCTGTATCTAAACCAACAGTAGCAGAGCGATTAGAAACAATGCTTGAAGTTCTCTCTGAAGAACATCCTTCAAGCATGATGATGATGCTTCACGATACGCTCGTTGAATTTAAGGAAGAAAACAGACGCTTTATTTTTAAGCTTTGGAAGGAAGCATATTTAGATTCGTTTGTTGCTGTTTTTGAAGAGATGAAAAACGAAGGAATATTAAGAGAACAAATCTCTCCGGAAGAGGCTGCACGCTTTTGTTTGCTTACTTTAGGACAAACAATGTCAACATGGGAAGGAAAACCAAAATCTCTAGCAGGACAGTTCAAAACGCTTGTTGATCTTATTTTACATGGAACAAAGAAAACGGAAAGCTAACACATCGAAAGATTGTCAAAAAAAAGAGCACTGTGATATAAATGGGGGCGTGAGTAGGAATCCCCCTATGATATCGCACTGTTAACATAATTTTATCAGTTGATAAGTTAAATAGTTTTATGATATAACGTGAGTGAGGAAGTTATGTTTAAAACTTATCAATTGATTAATAAAGGAGAGAAGCAGCGATGTAGCGCATGATGAGAAATTTTTTTAAGGTGAACTTATCAAATGATAAATAGAAGGAAGGGATAATATGAATCATTTTATGAAAAAACTCATAAGTGGAATTGTTGGTAAAAAAGGTCGCTGGATTACGCTTATTGTATGGGTTTTACTTATTGGAGTTTTACAGATGGTGCTTCCGTCTTCAAGTACCTATACAGATGACAGCGTTGAGCCACTTCCAAGCAGTGAACCTTCTATGAAAGCTGCTAATATTGTAGAAGAGAAGTTTCCAAACAGCGACGGGGTACCGGCCGGGGTACCGGCCTTGCTTACATGGTATAACAAGGACGGCATTAGTGAAAAAGAGCTTACTGCTATTGCCTCTCTATCAAAAGAGTTGAATGAAAATAAGCTCTCTCATCAAGAGATGGCAGTGCCGTATGATAAAATACCAATGCCTGCTTTAAAAGAGCTTGTTTCTGAAGATGGCACAACTTTTATTCAAACGGTTTTATTTGAAAAAGGAGCTTCTTCTGATGAATTAAAAGAAGGTCTTACAGAATTAGAGACGCGTGTAGATCGTGAGTTTGAAGGAAATCCTCTTAATGAAAAAATTACGTCAAATAGTCTTGTTGCTCGTGTTACCGGGCCTGCGGGAATTAGCGTTGATGCAACAGGATTATTTAAAAATGCTGACGTTTCTTTATTAATCGGAACAGTTTTACTTGTACTGGTATTTCTTTTGCTTATTTATCGTTCGCCAATTTTGCCTTTTGTTCCTCTTATTGCAGTTGGAGCTGCTTATGCTGTTGCAACACCAATTCTGGGTGCGCTCGCAAAGGCTGGCTATATAAGTTATGATTCTCAAGGCATTTCCATTATGACGGTTCTTCTTTTCGGAGCTGGAACAGATTATTGTTTATTTTTAATTTCGCGCTTTCGTCTTTTCCTCTATGAAGAAGAAAGTTGTCTTAAAGCTTTAAAACGAGCATTTCTAGATACGTCAGGAGCAATTGGAGTAAGTGGTTTAACTGTTGTTTCAGCCCTTTTAGCTTTACTTGTTTCTCAATATGCTACAATTCACAACTTTGCCATTCCGTTTAGCTTATCCATTTTTATTATGATGATTTCATCATTAACCCTTGTGCCAGCACTTTTAAGTATTCTTGGCAGAAGCGCGTTTTTCCCATTTGTGCCAAGAACAGAAGATATGGAAAAAGAAAGAGCACAGAAAGAAAATAAAAAAGTTAAGCTTCACAAGCAATCTCGCTTTTGGTATAAAGTTGGAGCTTATTCAGCTAACAAGCCTGTTCGTACCGTTATCATTACACTTCTGTTTCTTATTGTGAGTTCCACATTTGTAACAGGAATTAAATATTCATATGATACGCTTTCAGCATTTCCGAAAGATACGCCATCTCGTGAAGGGTTCGACCTTATTAGCGATGGATTTGGAGCAGGAGATCTCGCTCCTTTAACAGTTGTCTTTGAACAAAATGATGAAAACGAGAATATTAAAAATGATCTTGCTCGTTTAGACGGAATAAGTCGTGTTGAAAATCCAGAAACGAGTCAAAGTGATCAAAATTTTGTTTCTTATAAAGTTGAACTTGAACAAAATCCGTATAGTAATGAAGCGATGGATGATGTAGAGCAATTGCGTAAAGATCTTAAAGAGCTTTCAGATGACAAAGGATTTGAAAATGTTTGGGTTAGTGGTCAAACAGCAGAGCAGCTTGATCAAAGAACTGTTATTGCTCACGATGAGACGAAGATTATTAGCTTTGTCATCGTTGTAGTAGCACTGCTTCTTTTACTTTATCTACGTTCTATTGTGGCAATGGGGTACTTAATTGCAACAGTATTAATTTCATTTACAAGTGCACTTGGGCTTGGCTGGGTTATTCTTCACTATGGATTTGATGTGGGAGCTATTTCAGGGCTTATCCCTATTTATGCATTCGTCTTTATTGTGGCGCTTGGAGAAGATTACAACATCTTTATGATTTCAAACATATGGGAAAAGAAAAAAGAGTTACCGCTTAAGGAAGCGATAAAAGAAGGAGTTGGACAGAGTGGGGGTGTTATTACATCTGCAGGAATTATTTTGGCAGGAACGTTCGCTGTACTTACAACACTTCCGATTCAAGTACTTGTTCAGTTTGGCTTAATTACAGCAATTGGAGTTTTGCTTGATACGTTCATTGTTCGTCCACTGCTCGTTCCAGCGATTACAAGTCTCTTAGGAAAATGGGCATTCTGGCCTTCAAAGCTTGGGAAGGTCAAAGCAAGAGAAGAGAATTAAGCGAAGAAATCCTTTGAATGTTGTTCAAAGGATTTCTTTAAAAAGGAGAAAGAAAAGATGAAAAAAGGAATCAAATACAGCCTTATTGCGGTTTTTGTTTTGCTTCTTATTGGAGTAGGGGGCTTTTTTGTTTGGTCACAACTTACATATGAACCATCAAAAGAGCTTACAACACTTGTTAATATTGAAAATATACAACACGAAGACGATGCTGTTATTCTTCAACCTAAAAAAAGCAATGGAAAAGGAATTATTCTTTATCCTGGAGCAAAAGTAGAGCCAGAAGCATACAGCTACTATGGAAAAAATTAGCTGAAGATGGCTATTTTGTGGCTATTCCACATGTTTTATTGAATTTTTCTATTTTTGATCAAAACAGGGCAAAAGATATTATTGAAAAATACGACGACATCAAAGGGTGGTATATTGGGGGACATTCTCTTGGAGGTGTTAGTGCCGCTTCTTATGCCTATAAACATCCAAAAGAGATAAATGGCGTTATTTTCCTAGGATCTTATCCAACTGAAAATGATGATTTTTCGGAAAAAGAACTTCCAATGCTGTCTCTCTACGGGGAGCTTGATGGTTTATCAACTAAAAAGAAAATTGCACAAACTAATCATCTCTTATCTAAAGATGCAGTTGTGCATGAAATTAAAGGTGGAAATCATGCTCAGTTTGGACTATATGGAAAACAAAAAGGAGATAACAAAGCGACAATCACGCCTAAACAACAGCAAGATGAAATGGTTCGTGTTACAAAAGAATGGCTTCAAAAGGTGAGTATATGAGAAACATATCCTATCGGGTGGTAGGGAGATAAATTAAACATGTGTTAACTATGATTTAACCAATTTTTAACATTCATCTTGTATCCTTGCAAGGAGACTTGAAAGGAGTGACAAGATGAGAGAGAAAAACAAAGCTCGCATAAAAGCAGTAATTATTTTAGGCTTCTTACTCGGCTTTCTAGCCTTTTCAATATATGTGTATCATCAATACGAAACAATAAAAGAAAAGAGCTTGCTTAAATACGAAGGAAATCTCAGCATTTTCAGTGAGAGAGGATGGAATGTAGATAAGGAAGGAACTGGAGGATATGTTCATTTTTTAAAACAGAAGTAAAATGTAAAGTAGGAGATATTTTCACTCGTTTTTGTAGAAAGGATGAAAAGAATAAAAAAAGGGGTTATTTACTTAAAACCCCTTCATTCTCTACATAGCGTAAAATAAGTCTTCGTGCTTCTTCATTTCTAGTATACTCTCGATAAAAAAGCGGGTATTGGTTCATCTTGTTTTCTAAAAAAGAATATTGAGGAAAAGCTTCAAAGAAAGTGAGACTAAGAGCATTCATCTGTCGCTCAGGAATTTTTGTTCCTTTTCCGCGTAAAACATAATTAACGCTTCCTACAATGTTCATCATGTATGTATTAAGATCAGCATTAAAACAAGCTTCAGACGTTAAACGTTCTTTAAAATCTTTCTTAATATTCTTTGTTTCTTCATACGGGAAAGGATCGTATAGTTCCTTATTTATTTCTTTCAACCTTTCATAAATCACTGCGTTTTCGATCGGAGGCACCGCCTTTTACAAAATATACTAAACTATTGAATATAATACCACTATTTGGATAGTTTGGCGCATTTAAAATGTTAAAAACCAGTGACCAAGTAGAAATCCAATATAGTTTCCAATAATATACCCTAACGTCCCTACAACTAAAATAGGTCCTACTAAATTTCTCCACCCTTTTGCAATCGCCATTGCACTTGCTGTTGTTGGACCTCCTACTGTTGCATTGCTTGCTAAAACAATATGTTCAAGATCAAGTTTGAATAGTTTTCCAAATAGAAGTCCTGTTCCTAAATTAAATAAACCAACAATTGAAACGAATAAAATTAAAAGTGGGGCTTTTTCAATAATTAAAGGAATAGAGGCAGGCGCGCCAATAACAACAAAGAAAATATAGATTAGGTATGTGCCAAGTTCCTGTCCGCCTTTTATTTTGTTAAAGTAGTTCGGAAAAAGGTAGATAAAAAGAAATGTAAGTGTTGAAAGCAGTAAATATTTTTCTCCTAACATACCATTCAGAAAAACTACAATCCCTGAAGTATTTTCATCACTAGGAATCACGCGATCGAAAAATTCGGCTAGTTTAAATGAAAGAACAACTAAGAAAAAAGAAGTCCCAACAGAGGCGGCAACATCTTTTAAGGAAATTTCCTTTCTACGCCAATACTCTGATGCAAGCGTTTCTCCTTTATTTACTCTTCCAAGTTCAAGCTCATCAATATGAGGAGTGTTGAATCGTTTTTTTAAAAACAAAAGAGATGGAATGAGCATAAAAAGAGCAAACATAGCAGCCATCACCATATTATCTGCTACAACGGTTGCTGATACCATTTCACTAGAAGGTTCGAATCGGGCTGTTACAGCAGCAAAGTTAACACCACCTCCAACATAAGAAGCAGCAATAGCAGCAGAGAGTTTGGCAAGCTCTGGAATATGATCTTTCAAAAGAAAGAAACCAATCGAGCTTCCGATAACAGTACCAGTAGCACAAATCAAGAAAGTTAAAATAAGCTTTTTACTTTCTTGAAAAAGTTCTCTCATATTAATATTAAAAAGTAGAAGGGGGATTGCGAGTGGAACAAGGTATATCCATACAGCATCATAAACAGGAGACGCTGTTGGAATGATGTTAAGGTTGGAAAGAATGAGAGCGCCAAGTAGGGCAATCACGGCTCCTGACAGGACTGAGGCCCACTTATATTTTTGTTCAAGAAAAATACTAATCGAGGCCCAAACAGCCAATATTCCCCAAAGCATCCACGTATCGTCAGACTGAACAATTGTATTTATCATATAATCATAATCCTCCTTTTCCTTAAACAGAGGTTGATTCATGATGTAAAAAAAACCGTTAAAGAAATATAATTAGATGTATTGTAGCATATAGAAAAAGCTTTCTCTTCTATGAAAGGAAAGAAAGCTTTTGTTACTCTATTGCTGCTTTATTATCAAGCATTTCAATATAAAATTCTTCATTTGTATAACTGCAAATAAAAATATCTTGAATTTTCTCGTTTCCTAGTTTTGTTAACTCTTCTTTTAACCATTTTTCATCTTTATTGATCAGGTGAAGATGTTGTCTTTGAATATTTCCGTCTAGAATAAGCGGAAGTGAGAAATCATCTTTGTGCTGAAAAACCGATAAATGTCCCGTTGGTTCTAAAAGAGCAAAGCTTACTTTTGAGATGTCTGCAATATCTTTGCTACGAAGTTGAAGATATAAATCATCTAACGTATAGCCGAGGTCACGCATCACCTTTTGATTACATTTTCCGTGTTCAATAACAAGTGAAGGACGCCCATCCATTATGGCTCGAGCTTTTTGACTTTTAAGCGTGATTTTAGAAAGGATAAACTGAATAATAATTAGTAAAATAATAGGAAGAAGCCCTTTGAAAATGGAGCTTTCAGGATTTTCGATGGTTAATACAGCTAAGTCTGCAATCATAAGGGTAATGCCAACATCTAAAACACTAACGTCTCCTAGGTCTTTTTTTCCTGTTAAGCGAAAAAAGATTAGGATGACGACAAACATAAACGGTGTGCGTAAAAGCAGATGAAGATATTCGTCCATCATTTTCGCTCCTTCACATAATCTAAAAGGATGTTTTATAAGTAGGTTTGTCAAATGATGGTTTTTTATGCGAGGATTTTTTAGTCATCACGAACAAAACGCAGATTAGCAAGAAGAAGAGAAATAATAAGAGTTAAAATGGCTAGCGTATAGACGAAAGTTGTCATTGGTTCTTCATGATTAACGATAATCAATCGAACAATGGCTGTGACCGCAATGTAAATAAAATAGCGGAGGGGAAAGTGATTGTTGTTTTGAAAGTATTTCACAACAAGACTTAAAAATTCAAAGTAAAGGAAGTAAACGAGAATGCCCTCAACAAGATAGTAGTAAGACGTTTTGTCGTCGTGTAGTGCAAGACTTTGAATCAGAAAAATGGTTTTTTTAACAAGAAACAAAGAAAGAATAATGCCCAAAAAGAAAATCATTGTATTTAAAATGCGCTGAAAGAAAATAGAAGCATAGTTATCGTGATTTCCTTTCACAGTTTGTCACTCCTTCAAAGATGGATAGCACATCGATTATTCTTTAAATATATTCACCTAAGGCGAAAACATGTCCATAATCAAAAGTGTAATCATTAGGCTGAAATGAACTAGGCTGTTAAAATAGAAGCAAGAAAATAAAAGGGGGATTTTATATGAAGGTTTTAGTGATTATCGCTCATCCTGCAATTGAACAATCAACAGTTAATAAAGCATGGATGGAAGAGCTGAAAAAGCATGATAACATAACGGTTCATGAACTTTATCAAGAATATAAAGAAGAGATCGATGTAAAAAGAGAGCAAGAACTTTGCGAAGCGCATGACCGCATTGTGTGGCAATTTCCGTTCTATTGGTATAGCTCTCCTCCACTTTTAAAAGAGTGGCAAGATAAAGTGCTTACATACGGATGGGCATTTGGATCAAATGGGAATGCTCTGCATGGAAAAGAGCTCATTTTAGCGGTTACAACAGGAAGTGGCGCAGAGAAGTATAGAGCAGGAGGGCTTAATCATTATTCAATGAGCGAGCTGTTGAAGCCGTTTCAAGCAACAAGTAATTTAATTGGCACCACTTTTTTACCTTCGTATCTTTTTTACGGTACGTACGGAGCAACAAAAGAAGAAATTCAGAAAAGTGCTAGAGAGTACGCGGAGTATATTGTAACACCTGTATCATAGAACTTCCCCCTCGCTTTATACGAAGCGAGGGGGGAAGTTAAAAGTCAGGATTTCCTTTTAAAAATCCTTCCCATGATTTTTTCATTCCTTCTGCATTTTCCTCTCGTGACGCATGAAGCCTTTTTTCTGAATCTTCGTAGCCAATTTCTAGGTCTCCTTTTTCAAAGCGCTCAAAAATCGAGTCAGCAAAAGAATTTAATGGAGCGCCAAACGTATGAAGCCCAACCCCTCCTAAATCTGTATTCACAGCTGGTGGGAACACTTCTACAACGGATATATGAGTATTCTCGAGCTGAAGGCGGAGAGAAGTTGTAAAAGAGTGAACAGCTGCTTTTGTAGCACTATAAATAGGCACCCATGCACCAGGTCTTATTGCTAATCCTGATGAAATGTTAATGATTGATGCATCTGTTCGAGTTAAAAAGTAAGGAATGAATAACAGGGAAAGGTGGATTAGTCCTTCTACATTAATGTGGATTTCCTTACTGTAATAGTCCCAATGCTCCGTTGCTTTTAACAGGTTTACTCTTTGCTGAATACCGGCATTGTTTACTAATACGTTAACATCTGGAAAGTGGGACGTAACCCATTCAAATAAAGAAATTCGTTCTTCTTGTTTAGAAAGATCACATGCTTTTATATGCAGTTCGGGAAATTTCCTTTTTGCTTCCTGAAGTTTTTCTTCACGACGTCCTACAATAATAACGTTATTTCCTTTTTTTAAAAAGCGCTCGACAAAGGCTAACCCAATTCCTGAGCCTCCCCCTGTAATGAGGACAGTATTTCCAGCCATTTTCATTTTGAATTCCTCCCTTTTTTAAAAAGCTTTTCTTTTATTGGTTTTCACCCTTTTAGATTCACCAAACATTTTATAAACATGCTTTCTATGAATGAAGAATTTAATCAGGACAATTAACCATTTTTTCGTTTCAGAATAAGATGGGTTGACGAACAACGAGATTAAAGGAGGCATCATCATGTCGACGGAAGAACGCAGAACACTAGCATGGCACGAGACGCTTGAAATTCATGAGCTTGTTGCTTTTCAATCCAATGGGTTAATAAAGCTGAAGAAAATGATAAAAGAAGTGAATGATCCAGAGCTAAGAGAAATTTACCGAAAATCTATCCTTGATATTGAAGGCAATATTAAAGAGCTTATTCCGTTTTATTCCTTGGCTCCAGCAGGTCGAGAAGAAGATTTGCGAAATGACCTTGGTTTTTATGCAGGAGATTTATTAGGGCTGTTAAAAACTTCTGTTCGTAACTATTCAATTGCTATTACGGAAACAGCTACTCCTTCTTTACGCAACGTACTTACAAATCATCTTTTAAAAGCTATTAAAGGGCATGAACAAATCTTTAACTATATGTATAAAAAAGGATACTATCCTTCGTATGATTTAAATGCTCTTTTAAGCAATGATTTAAAAATAGCAAATAAAGCGCTTCAAATGAAGTGAACACCCTGAATTGGGAGACCGATGAGTTTATCGGTCTTTTGTGTTCTACTTGTATAGATTATAAAATTATTCCTATGCGAAAGAGAGATTAGCTTGAGCTAACCTCTCTATTTCACTTTGAAATTTTATAAAAATGAAAGTGCGCGCATTACTTGATAACAAGCAGATGCTGGATGATAGTCTGTTTTAGGTGCTGAACTCTTTTCTTCACTATAAGGTTTGTTTTGCTCGCTAAGCAGTGGATACCAAGCTCCATAAGTATGATCAATAAAATGCTCATTACAGTAGGAGAATGTTTCATTATAGTAGTCCCAAAATGAATCTTCTCCTGTTTTGGTTGCTAGGAGAGAAGAAGCTGCAATAATTTCTGCCATTACCCAGTAATTTTTGTCATGATCAATAACCGTTCCTTCTGGGGAGAGTGAATAATACATTCCACCAAAGCTTTGGTCCCAAGCTCTTTTCCAAGCTGTTAGAAAAAGTTCTTTTGAACGAGAAAGCATCCATGGTTCTGATTTGTGACGATCTAGCCAAAGAAGCAGCTTGCTCCATTCTATTTGATGCCCTGGTACAAACCCATATGGGCGAAATTCATCTTTTGTATCCATCTTGTTGTACTCCCAATCTGGTGTCCAATCTTCTTTGAAATGTTCCCATATCATCCCGCCTGTTTGTTCAGCAAGTTCTCCTGTAACACGTCTAGCAAGATGATAGGCTCTATTTATATACTTTTCGTCTCCTGTTGCTTCAAACGCTGTTAACAGTGCTTCACACATATGCATGTTGGCATTTTGTCCTCTATATGAAGAAGACTTTGTCCAATCTTCATTCCATTCCTCCATATAATACCCATACTTCGAATCATAAAAATATTGTTCTGTAATAGAGAAAAGATTGTTTACAACATCTCCGGCTCCAGGAATTCCCGCTTGAAGAGCAATAGAAGAGGCGAGCAATGCAAAGGCGTGGCCGTAGGCTTGTTTTGAAGAATCTACAACTTCTTGGTTTTCTAATTCGAAAAAATAACCATTATTTTCTTTATCACGATGATAATCCTCAAGAAACTGGAGCCCATGATGAGCTGCTTTCTTGCACCATGCAGGGCCGTCCAAAAGGGCTCCAAGGCTAAAGATATAAATGAAACGAGAAGTACCAACAAGATGTTTCGTTTCCTCATCCATAATGGTTCCATCTCTTAAAAAGCCGTTAATATACCCACCGTTCTTTTTATCGATACATTTTGGATAATAAAAAGATAAAATATTAAAAATCTGCTCTCTTAAATACTCTTTATCTTTAAAAATTAATGTTTGTTCTGCGTTCATTTCATTCACCGTCCTGTAAAAATTAGTATATAAAAGAACGTTACCCTTTCTTTTTTGTGATAAACTTTCAATATGAAGTTATGGATATATATGGATTTAGAGAGAGGAAGAATATGAAATATTATATAATCACAGGAACATCAAGTGGAATCGGAGAAGCCCTAGCTAAAAGGATCTTAAACAAAGAAGAAAAAAATCAAGTTATTAGTTTATCAAGAAGAGGAAATATAGAGTTAGAAAAGCTAGCGGAGATACGAAAAAAGTAAAAAAGGAGGGATATATGCAAAGAAAAGCCTTAATTGTTGTTAAGGCTTTTTAGCAACAGAATATTACTAGAAGTTTAAATGTAGAAAGTTAGGCGAGATTGTAAGATATCTCATAGTTTTGTTTTGTATAAACATAACCTTCGAAAATCTTCCGAGCTGTACGAGCTACTTTAATGCTTTGAATATGACCTGCTTCAATATCAACTTTTGTTTCCATAATACCTGCTGGGTGACCTAAACGAAATATAGCATTATTCACTTTTACTATGTCAGAAACAATGGTATCTTCTAAGAAAGCTGATGCTGTAGAACAAATAGCTCCTGTAATCGCTAATGCTTGATGAGGTTTTTGCATAGACATCATTCGAATGACAAGATTCATATTTTTTGCTTCTCTATTTACACCTGTTACATCCGTATAGTTCATAGGTGGAGCAATGAGAGTTAGCTTTGGAACAGCTGGGGTTTTTACGGTTGCCTTTTCTTTAGGCGAAAAACCGCACAGTTCAGCAGCAATGGAACGAATATTTTCAAATAGATCCAATTGTTCAGATGTGTATTCATGAGGTAATTCAGTTCCAGTTAAGCCGATGTCCATAGCCCGTACAAATACAAGTGGATTTGCAACATCTACAATTGAGATCTGCAAGATTTTATCTTTCACTTTTATTGTGTCTTTAGGATTTCCAGTCGGAAAAAGTTTTCCTGTCACAGCTCCTTCACTTTTGGTGAAAGAAAGATAGATAGGAGAACCTGTACCAGGTACGCCTGGAATTGAAAAACTTCCGTCTGTTTTTACATGTCCATTTTTAACTTCAACATCTGCCGTAATAAGCTTTTTCGTATTTGTGTTGAAAATTCTTACTGTTGTAATTGGTTCTATCGCTTGGACGAGTCCTTGCTCAATAGCATATGGGCCCACTGCTGATGATATGTTTCCGCAGTTACCTTTAAAATCAACGGTCTGATTTGTTAAACTCACTTGTCCAAATGTATATTCAACATCAATATGAGGAGAAGTGGATTTACGAATAATAGCAGCTTTACTTGTTAAAGAGTTCCCACCCCCAAGACCATCAATTTGACGTTGATCAGGACTTCCCATTATATCAAGCAGAAAAGCTTTCCATTGAGAATGATCTGAAGGCATATGATCATAGTTGAAAAATACGGCCTTGCTTGTTCCACCGCGCATTAGAGCTACAGGTACTTTCATTAGGATAACCACCTTTATGATAGGATTTTCTTTGGTACCGCTTCCTTTAGAAATATAGTATGATATGTTTAATTATAAGTAAAATACATATTTTTAAAGTAATAGTATAAAAGAATTTTATAATCTAGATGAGGGAGGAATTACAATGGATGAAAAGGACTGGGTAGCCATTAAAACGCTGTATGAAGAGAAAAATATAAGCAGAGCGGCAGAGCGCCTGTACGTATCACAGCCTGCTTTAACGTACAGGCTTAAAAACTTGGAAAATGAGTTTGGCACTTCTATATTTTTAAAAGTTAAAGGGGGGATTGAATTTACTTCAGAAGGTATTCACTTGGCTAGCTACGCAGAGGAAATGATCAAAAAGTTGCAGCTTACAAAAGATTATATGTTGAATATGAAAAACGAGGTTAGAGGCACTCTAAGGTTGGGAGCGTCGAGTAATTTTGCTCAATATAAACTGCCGGAAATTTTAAAACAGTACTCAAATCAGTTTCCACTTGTTCAGTTTAACGTAAACACAGGGTGGAGCACAGAGATTATGAATCTTTTAAATTCCTCGGTTGTGCAACTTGGCATTTTACGAGGAAATTATCGCTGGCATGGAATGAAGACGCTTCTTCACAGAGAGCGCCTTTGCTTAATTTCAAAAAGAGAAGTAAACTTAAACGAATTACCAACGATCCCGTTCATTAACTATAAAACAGATAGCTCTTTAAAAAATCTTATTACAGGATGGTGGAATGATCGATTCTCAACGCCTCCTCGTGTCACAATGGAAACGGACCGGCAAGAAACATGCAAAGAGATGGTGAAAAATGATTTAGGTGTTTCTATTCTTCCGGAGATTTGCATGCAGCCTTCTGATAATCTTTATACATATGGTCTTTCTTATAAAAACGGTGAACCTGTTCTTCGTAATACATGGCTTATGTACCATCAAGATTCATTAAAACTTGCCGCTGTAAAACAGTTTATTGATTTCATAAATAAGATGAAACTATAAAAGTACGCATTGCGTGCTTTTTTCTTTTAAATTCGGATTATAAGTTTTTTTAAAATATTTTTATCAAAAAAATATATTTTACACATTGAAATATTTAGACTAATCTGTAAATAATCACAAGGGGAATTTTATATGCTTCGCTTCATTGTCTCTTAAGATTTTGTAAGCGATTTCTTTTTTATAAGGGGAGGGAATTAACATTTTAACATTTTTAGGAATATCAATGGTTATTGTTTTTACGTACTTAATGATGTCTAAACGTCTATCACCAGTAGCAGCGCTTACCATCATCCCTATTGTTTTTGCTTTGATAGGGGGATTTGGGTCCCAAATTGGAGAGATGATGCTTGACGGTTTAAAAGTCGTAGCTCCTTCAGCAGCTCTTTTATTATTTGCAATTCTCTTTTTTGGTATTTTGATAGATGCGGGTCTTTTTGATCCACTTATTCGAACAATGCTCAAAATTGTGAAGGGTGATCCTGTAAAAATTGCGGTTGGAAGTGCAGTGATAGCTATGACGGTTGCATTGGATGGAGATGGTACGACAACTCATATGATTACCATTTCTGCTATGCTACCGCTATATTTAAGACTTGGAATAAATCCTTTAATCTTGGCTACCGTTTCATTACTTTCCGTTAGTATTATGAGCGGAATGACACCGTGGGGAGGACCTGCTACAAGGGCAATTGCTTCTCTTAATTTGGATGCAAATGAGTTTTTTATCGGTATTATTCCCACAATGTTAGCAGGAATGATGTGTATTATTTTTACGGCTTATATGCTTGGAAGAAAAGAGCGAAAGCGCCTTGGAGTTATCACAATAAAGGAAGCTTCAGAGATGAAAAGCGCTATTAGTGAAGCTGCCGTCACTTCTATTGCACAAGATAACTTGAAGCGACCAAATTTAAGATGGCTGAATTTGATTTTAACTATCACTGTTATGGTTATTCTAATCATGGGCTTAATTCCAATCCCAGTATTGTTTCTAATTGGTTTTGTCGTAGCATCTGTTATTAATTATCCAAATATAGAGCAACAGAGAGAGAGGATTATTGCTCATGCAGGAAATGCAATTACGGTTGTTACGCTTGTATTCGCTGCTGGTATCTTTACAGGGATTTTTTCTGGTACAAAAATGGTAGATGCTATAGCTAATTCTCTAGTCGCTATTATCCCTGAATCACTAGGATCGTTTTTTCCCATTGTTGTGGCTTTAACAAGTATGCCTTTTACCTTTATTTTATCTAACGATGCTTACTATTTTGGGGTTTTGCCTATTTTAGCTGAAGCAGGAACAAGTTATGGAGCGACAGCTGTTGAAATTGCACGAGCCTCTGTGTTAGGTCAGCCTATTCACTTTTTAAGCCCTCTTGTTGCTTCAACACTCTTGCTCGTCGGAATGGTAAAAAAAGATCTTGGTGAGATTCAAAAGTTTGCTTTTGGATGGGCTCTTATTTGTTCACTAGTAATGATCGTAATTTCAATTATTACAGGAGCTATTATATAAAAAAGCGGTTGTATAACTAGTAGAGGTTATACAACCGCTTTTTTTCATAAATGCTGAACATTTTCTAATGAAGCTTGATATACGGCTTCTGAAATAGCTAGAGCAAGATTTCTTACTATATAAAGACGTGTATCGTTGAGGAATTGAGTAGAAGGGAGGGGATCAACATAGTTCACAACGCCTGTGATATGAAAATCACCTGTTTTGGGAAGAAGTTTCTTTAAGGCTTTTCCAGGAACAACAGGCCCTTTTTTTAGAAAAGCAGCCCCAACATGATCCTCATCTCCTAAAGAAGCATCAATACTGATGATTAGAGATTTCTTGAATCTTTTGGTGATTATTTTTAACGTATCTTCTAAATTAAACGCATGAATAGGGGTCTCTAATGTACCATAAACTTCAAAGGGAACTTTTTTTTCTTTGAGCATTGTTCCAACTAAAGGACCTAAAGAGTCACCAATGGATCGATCTGATCCTATACATAAAAAGATAATGTCACGATGTTCATACTCTTTAGTCTGCATAATATGAGCGAGATCTGATGTTAACTTTATGAAGCTTTGTTCAGCAGAATTCATGAGAAAAAAGCCCTCCTTTGCTTTATAAAAATAATGCATTTTCTTGTTATTATACGAGTAAAAGAAAAGAAGTGCATTAAATAAGAAAGGTAAATAAAAAGACTCAAGATGTTCTTGAGTCTTTTAGCGATTCAATTTGGCATGATTAATAAATGTTTGTTCTTCTTCCACAAGCCCACAAGTCCCACACTGAACTTTTCGTTCTGGTCCTTTATAAGCTAAATGGAATGCATCTCGATTGCTATCATCATATTCATTTGTAATTTCTCCAGACTGCGGATCCATTTTTACAGATTGAGCAACTTGAGAAATAAGGTTAAAACGAGTGCGATTTGTTTTGCAGCTTGGGCAAAGATATGGATTTGTCATATATTAGCACCTCCTCTTTCTCTAATATCTCCATGTTCTTTACGTTCATGCGTTTTCGTAAATATTTCTGTCAGGAATGCATTTTACTCTCGACTCATACAGAAGTCTGTTGTTTATAATGAGAAGAAAGATAAGCAGAAAAGGAGCGGGAAAGATGAGGATTTATGAATTGAAAGAGAAAATGGAGCTTTTCAATCATGCAGTAGAATTCTTTTGGAATGCTTGGGGTACAGAAGCTAATCAGCATTTTTATAAAGATTGTATGTTTCATTCTTGTTATACAAATGAAGAGTTACCCCGTTTTTACATTATGGTGAACGGAAATGAAATTATTGCTTCTTATGCTTTACTACGAACAGATTTCATCAGTCGGCAAGATTTAATGCCTTGGTTCTCTTGTCTTTATGTGAAAAAAGAATGGAGAGGAAATGGCTTAGGTCAGCGCCTTTTAACACATGGAAGTCAAAAAGCAAAAGAGAAAGGATTTTATGACCTCTACTTGTCAACAGAGCTTGAAGACTATTATGAAAAATATGGATGGACCTATATGAAAGATGGCTATTCTATTGAAGGGGAAAAACTGAGAATTTATGTGAACCCTTCTTTATCATAAACAAAGGACTGAAGCTTTTCTCTGCTTTGTCCTTTGTTTATTTTTCTGAATAATAAAAAAAGATGTTGACCTCACTTATGAAAATGCTTACAATTGGTTCATAGGGAAAGAACTTTCCTAAAAAGGATAGTTAATTAGAATAGAACAAACATAGGGGTGTTGAAGATGAAGAAACTTAGAATTGGTCTAGTTGGTGCAGGAAGAATGGGAGCTTTTCATGCAGAAACAATAGAGAAGCGACTTTTTGGAGCAGAATTATATGCTGTAGCAGACCCTGTGAGTGGTGCTGCTGAAAAATTAATTCATACACTAGGTTCGTCAGCTAAAGAGTATGATAATCCATCAGATATGTTTAAAGATCCCGATATTGATGGAGTTGTGATTGCTTCGCCAGCCAGAACGCATGCTGAAAATATTATTAGAGCAGCGCAAAATGGAAAAGCTGTGTTTTGCGAAAAGCCAATGGCTGTCACGATTGAAGAGGCGGATCGGGTTATTCAAACAGTTAATGAGTACAACGTTCCTCTGCAAGTAGGATTTAATCGCAGATTTTCAAAAGATTTTAGGAGTGCACATCATGAGATTTTACAAGGAGATCTTGGGACGCCGCAGCTTTTACGTTCTTTAACAAGAGACCCAGTATTAGCGGATCCAGCTCCTGTTCCAGAGTGGACAATATTCTTAGAAACGCTTATTCATGACTTTGATGTTTTAAACTATCTAAATCCAGGAGCTCTTCCTGTAGAAGTATATGCTGTAGCAGATGCTTTAGTTAGACCGGACTTTAAGGAAAGAGGTTTCCTAGATACAGCTGTTGTGACAATTAAATATGATAATGGAGCAATCGCTACCGCAGAAGCCAATTTCCAAGCTGTATACGGATATGATGTAAGAGCAGAAGCGTTCGGTTCAAAAGGGATGATGACAATTGGAAGTATTCGAGAATCTAATATGACGCGTTATAACAAAGATGGAGTAAGTTATAATACACTTCGCTATGATCAGCATCTATTATATGATGCTTATGTAGAAGAATTAGCCTCTTTTGTAAATGCTGTTCAAAATAATGAAAAAACAGAAGTTGGAGGAGAAGAAGCAAGAATGGCTCTTCTTATTGCACGAGCTTGCATTGAATCTGTTGTGCATAAGAAACCAATTCAAATCGAGCACACTGTTTCAAATCTTGTATAAGAAAAAACATAGAAGAGCTTTTTAGGAAATCGAAGTTCGCTTATACTTATGGTAAACAACAGTAGAGGTGGTTTTCCATGAAAGCGACAATATACGATGTAGCCAAAAAAGCGAACGTTTCGATTTCAACTGTTTCAAAAGTATTAAATGGAACAGGAAATATTAGTGAGAAAACAAAAAAAAGAATTCGTAACATAATCGAAGAACTTCAGTATCAGCCAAGTGTCGTTTCATCTGTAAAAAAAGCAATTAAAACAATTGGATTATTAATCCCAGATGTAGCAAACCCCTTTATGGCTGAGGTAGCAAGAGCCGTGGAGGACAGCGGAAGGAAAAGGGGATTTAACGTTATTATTTGCAGTACAGATAATGATTCAACGAGAGAAGATCAATATATTTCCATGCTTCGTCAAAAATACGTTGATGGGCTTATTATTGCAACAGGATTAAAAAACAGCAAAGCGATAAAAGAGCTTGTTGATAGCAATATGCCTGTTGCCATGCTTTCTCGTGATGTTCCTTATCTTCCGCTTCATACGGTTGTGGTTGATGACTTTCAAGGTGGATATGAAGCAGCTATTCATCTTGCAGACCTTGGACATAAAAGGATGGCCATGATTGCCGAGGATGTTGATGTTCCTTCTATTAAACAGCGGGCAGAAGGATTTAAAGAAGGTCTTCGACTTTCAAATCTTACCTTTAATGATAAAGATATTGTCTACTGTCCGCATAATCTCCATGAAAGTAAAAAAGCAAGCTTAAAACTGCTGAAAGATGTTTCAGAAAGACCAACTGCTATTTTCGTTTCAACCGAGATTCTTGCTCTCGGAGTTTTGCAAGCTGCTCGTTCTTTAAATATTTCCGTTCCGCATGAACTTTCTGTTATTGGTTTTGATAATAGCATACTTGCTAAAATTAGCGATCCACAGCTTACAACAATTGAACAGCCAAAGAAAGAGATGGGCGAAAAAGTCATTGAACTTCTTATAAGTGAGATTGAGCAAAAAAGCGATGTGAAACAACGAGTAACGCTATCACCAAAGCTCGTTATAAGAGAGTCAACTTCACAATGTAGGAAATAAAAGAGCGCAGTATAAAAGCAAGCCTTTCGCAAAGATGGATATAAAAACTACAGTTGTGTTGGAGGGCGTTATGAAATCTAAAAAGGCATATATTAGCGTCATTTATTTTTTTGGAGCTTTAGGTGGGTTGCTTTTTGGATACGATACAGGCGTTATATCTGGAGCGCTATTATTTATTAGAGAAGATTTAGGATTAACTCCTTTTATGGAAGGACTAGTTGTGAGCGGTGTTTTAATTGGTGCTTTAATTGGTGCCGCTCTTTGTGGACCTATAGCTGACAAGATTGGCCGAAAGAAAACAATCATATTGTTAGGTGTTCTATTTACAATTGGAGCAATTGGAACAGGATTAGCACCAAATGTTGAAGTCCTTGTTTTATTTCGGATTTTCCTTGGTGTTCCTGTTGGAGGAGCTTCTGCTCTTGTACCGCTTTATCTTTCAGAAATGGCACCTGCAGCAATACGCGGAAGAGTTGCCTCACTAAACACGCTAATGAATGCATTAGGTATTCTTATGGCTTATATCGTCAATTTTGCTTTTGCTACTGGGGGAAGATGGGATTGGATGCTGCTTTTAGCTGTCGTACCTTCTGTTTTACTGATGGTCGGGATGTTTTTTATGCCGGAGAGTCCACGCTGGTTATTAAAACAAGACCGAGAAGGAGACGCGCGAAAAGTTTTGCTTTTAACGCGTGATGCAAAGCTTGTTGAAGAAGAAATTAAAAGTATTCAAGAAGTAAAAACAGCGGAAAAAGTGCCTTTCTCTGCTCTGTTTGCTCCATCTGTCAGACCGATTTTGTTCATTGGAATTGGGGTCGCAATCTTTCAACAAGTAATTGGTACGAACACTATTATCTATTACACCCCAACTATTTTAGAAAATGCAGGTTTTGGAGCTTCAAGCGCTATTGCTGGGACAATTGGAATCGGCATTGTAAACTTACTATTTACGATTATTGGTTTAGTGCTAATTGATAAGATTGGTAGAAGAATGCTCATGTTAATCGGGAATGTAGGAATGTCAATTGCTCTTGTTGTGCTTGGGATTAGCACGCTGTTCTTTACAGCACCTGGCTGGCTTTTATTAACATGCTTATGCTTATTTATGGTAGCGTATTCAGCAAGTTGGGGAATGGTTGTCTGGGTTGTACTTGCAGAGATTTTCCCACTGAGAATACGGGGTACCGCAATCGGATTAGCAAGTACGACGCTTTGGTTAGCAAACATTGCTGTATCCCTTTCATTCCCTGTTTTATTAAATGCTTTTGGCTCAGGTTCGCTTTTCCTTACGTACGGCGCGATCGGTATCTTTGCCTTTCTGTTCGTCTATAAATTTGTTCCTGAAACAAAAGGAAAAACGCTTGAAGAAATTGAAGCTGAAATCTCATCAAAGAAAACGATTCGTTCTAGAGAAGTCGCGGTATCTATTCGAAAGTAAAATGAAAAATTCTCACATATAGGAGGCCACTATGAAAAGAGACTATGGAATATGTTTATGGACATTTGGAAATGTTCCTTTTGAAGAAAAGTGTCGTCTAGCAAGTGAAGTTGGAGTAAATGGGGTAGAAGTGGAAGGAGACATTAGTCAAGACCCTAGAGAAATATTAACAACCCTTTCTAAATATGATTTGAAAATCCTGTCTATTACGCCAAACAATGTAGATATCTCAAGTGATAATGAAAGCGTTCGCAAAAAAGCGGTTGAGTATTTTTTAGACCTCCTTTTATGGGCAGATGAGCTTGGAGCAAAGCGAATTTGTTTGCATGGAGATGTTGGAAAAATTGTTGGATGCGGAGACGAACAAAAAGATTGGGCACGGCTTGTTGAAAGCTCTAAAGAGATATTGCAAAAAGCAGAGAACCTTCATATTGAAGTCGTATTTGAAGTATTAAACAGATATGAAAATCATCAAGTGCGAACAGGGCAAGAAGCGTTAAAACTGATTGAAGATGTGAAAAGCCCTAATTTGAAAGTTCTCCTTGATTCATATCATATGAACATTGAAGAGGAAAACCCGGCTCAAGCGCTAAAAGAGGTTGGACAACATTTAGGTGTGTATCATATTGGGGATTCAAACCGCCAAAGTATTGGCCAAGGACACGCTAATATTCAAGAACAAATTGAAGTGCTGCACGAGATTAACTACAGGGGCCCAATGATTATGGAAATGACCGCTCCTGGACCAAATCCATTCACACCCGTAAAGGAAGAAGGATATATTGAGGTTGTGAAAAATTACTATAAAGACTCTCTTTCCATTGTAAAAGAATGGGAGCAAAATAAAATACAAGTATGAAAGAAGCCAAATGCTAATATAGCATTTGGCCTTTTTATTATAAAAAGAGAGTCACTATTCGTTTAAACTGATAGTTTTCGAGTATCCTTATTGTTTGGTGTCCAAAACTGTTCAATTTCTTCAAGAGATTTATTTTTTGTTTCCGGTACAATTATTATAACAAAGATAAAGCATATAACGTTAATAACAGCAAACGTCCAAAAAGTATCTGCTCCTCCCAATCCGCTTAGGAGCATTGGGGTAAACTGCCCGATTGCCTAGTTTGCTCCCCACAAGAACATCGTCGTTAATCCAACAGCTCTTGCTCTTAAATGGTTTGGGAAAATTTCAGGAATCATAATCCAAGGAATAGGTCCCATTGAAATACAAAATGCAGCTGTAAATCCAATGATAAAGATAATAAGCCATGGACCTGCAATGTTAAAGAAGAAAACGCCTCCAATTAAAAGCATGAAAAAGGCCATTAAACTTGAACCGATCGCCATCAATTTTTTTCGACCTGCCCGGTCAATTAAAAAGACAGCGGCAATTGTGGAGATGAGCTGCACAACGCCAACAAGGCTTGTTGCTACAAACTCTGTGTTGTTTTCAAATCCAACAGATTTAAAAATTTCAGGACCGTAATAAGTAATTGCATTCATGCCAATTACTTGGTTGAAGAGCGCTAAAAAGATACCTACTCCAAGTGCTTTTCTTAATCCTGGTTGAAATAATCTTAGCATAGAAGAATTTGTTTCTGTAGTAATGGATGATTTAATCGCTTTCATTTCTAAGTCTGCTGTTTGCTTATCATTAATCCGACGCAAAATAGAAAGAGCTTCTTGATCTTTTCCTTTTTTAATAAGGAAACGAGGACTTTCCGGAACAAAAAGGAGAGTAATGAAAAAGAGAAGAGACGGAATCATTCCATATCCTAACATCCACCGCCATCCTGCTTCAACGCCCCAACTGTGCGTGCCAGCATTTGCTACAGCTAAGTTGACAAAGTAGGTAGAAGAAATACCGAGTACTGTAAATAGTTGATACATGGATGACAATCGCCCCCGGATAGCAGGAGGAGCACATTCGGTAATATACGTCACAGCTAGTGAAGAAGCTAAGCCAATTCCTAGACCTCCAAAGATACGGGCCGCAATAAGCATTTCGACTGAATTAACAAGGGCAGATAATACCGAGGAGATAGAAAAGATTATGGCAGCTGCCATTAAGATTTTTCGACGTCCGAAAATATCGCCTAAATATCCAGAAATACCAACTCCAATAATACCTCCAACCATAATACTTGAAATTACGAACCCTTCCATAAATGGTGATAAACCATACAGCTCTTGCAAGAAACCGATAGCTCCTGAAATAACAGCTGTGTCATATCCATATAGAAGCCCAGCCATTCCGGCAGCCATTGAAATGACAGCAATATACCAGACTGAATGTTTCATTACACTTTGCTGATTTCCCATTGTTCTTCCCCCTTTGTATACTTAACAATAATAAAGAGAAAGCGCTTTCTTTGGAGTTGATTCTATAATTTATACGTATAAATGTCAATAGATAAAAAGTATGCATACAAAAAAACACCTATTAAAAAATAGATGTTTAATCTCTTATTTCTTTTGTTGATTCTCTTATGACAAGCTCTGGTTCGTATACAATTGATTCTACTTTTTTTGTAAGAGGTGATTCAATAAGTTTCAAAATCATATTTGCTGCGTCAATTCCCATCTGTTCTTTTGGATGCTTTATCGTTGTCAATTTAACGTCTACAATATTTGCGACCTGCGAGTCGTCATATCCAACAACTGATAAATCTTCTGGAATACTCAGGCCTAGTTCTTTAGCGATGCTCATCACAGTCAAAGCAACTTGATCGTTGTAGCATACAATACCAGTTGGGCGATTTGAATTTGTTAAACTTGCTTTAATACGCTGGGGTAACTCTTTCTTTTCCTCGTTTGTTCCATATGTAATAAAATCTCCTGGAACGGATAGAGAAGGATTTTGTTGATAAGCAGAAATAAAGCCATTCATCCGTTTTAACCCTTGGTGATCATCCGTTTTGAAAATTCCAAGGATTTTACGATGTCCAAGTGATAGCAAATGCTCAGTTGCCATATACCCGCCTTTTGTATCATCCATCGTAAGAGAAGGGAAATTTGTGTCTTGATATGTAGAGTGAATCATAACACAAGGCATGTTGCTTTTTTCTAAGTTTTTATAAAACCCAATGTTTTGACTAGGATAGGAGCTTTTAGTTGGCTCTACAATAATGCCCTCAATAGGATGTGAGAGTAAATTTTCTAAGCTTTTCCGTTCTAATGAAATGTCATGATGTGTACTAGAAAGTAAAAGTGAAAAAGAATGTTCTGACAGAACTTTTTCAATGCCAACAATAATGCTTGGGAAAATATAGTCAGCAATATGAGTCGTTAGCACAGCGATTGTTTTTGTGAGCGTTTGAGTTTCCTGTTTTTCTCGCCAATTTGAAACATACATTCCGCCACCTTGAATGCGATATAGATAATTTTCTACTTCTAAATCTCCAATCGCTCTGCGGATGGTATGTCGACTTACATGAAATTTTTCCATAAGCTGTGTTTCAGTTGGTAATTTATCATGCGGGGAAAACTTATCACTCATAAGCCACGATTTAATTTCGTCTTTTACAGTTTTATATTTTGGTTGCATTGTAATCCCTCCATCAATCTTACTAACATCATAACCATTTTATATGGTTCATACAAGAAAACAGAAAACCGATTTATAAAAATAAATCCTCATAAAAATAACAATTTCTATATTTGCACGTATAAATATTATAGTTTATTCATAGAAATCTCTTATATTGAAAGGGTGGGAGAAAATGAGGAGAAGTATTCAATTGGAGTTGATTTTGGAACTTTATTAGCTCGCTATAAAGGGAAAATCGCGTTTGAATGGGTAATGCCAAAGCTTATGCAAATTTTAGATGAGGAAGAGGAAAAATATATAGATAGAAGTAGGAGCGATGAACAAAGAAAGATTTTGTTCATCGCTTTATTTTGTGAAAAAACATAAATGAGAAGAAAGTATATTTAAATATGAAGAAAAGCGGAATTTTATGCTTTTATATTTAAAGTGAAAGGAAATATTTCTTATAGAAACCGAAACAAACATTCGATAGAATAAAAAGAATAGAGGTGACAAAAATGAAGCATAAAAAATCTTTAAAAGAGTTAATTGATAGATTAAGAGAGAATAAAAATATTGCCTATTGGCATGAAATTGAGCCAAAAGAAGCTAAAACAGTGAAAATCCCTGAAAGTATTGATGAGCGCATTAAGAGAGCACTGAAAAAACGAGGTGTTGAAGAGCTTTATACACATCAAGCAACAGCATATAAGGAAATTCAAGATGGGAAAAGTATTGTAGCTGTCACACCAACAGCTTCAGGGAAAACGATGTGTTATAATTTACCTGTTTTGCAGTCCATTGCTGAGAACGAAGAAAACCGAGCCCTCTACCTTTTTCCGACAAAGGCGCTTGCTCAAGATCAAAAAAGTGAGCTTAATGAAATCATTGATGAGATGGGAATTGATATTAAAAGTTACACGTATGACGGTGACACATCTCCTCAAATACGGCAAACGGTTCGAAAAGCAGGGCATATTGTGATTACAAATCCTGATATGCTTCATTCGGCTATTTTACCTCATCATACAAAATGGGTCTCTCTTTTTGAGAACCTAAAATATATAGTAATTGATGAACTTCACACATATCGAGGTATTTTTGGCAGTCATGTTACAAATGTTATCCGAAGATTAAAAAGAATTTGCAACTTTTATGGAAGTTATCCGCTCTTTATATGTACATCTGCAACAATTGCCAACCCGCTTGAGCTCGGAGAAGGGCTCACGGGAGAGAAGATGACGTTAATTGATAATAACGGAGCGCCAAGAGGAAGAAAACATTTTGTTTTCTACAATCCTCCCATTGTGAACAAGCCGCTTAATATAAGAAAAAGTGCAACAGTTGAAGTGAATGAACTTGCCAAAGATTTCTTGAAAAATAATGTTCAAACAATTGTGTTTGCAAGAAGTCGAGTGCGAGTTGAGATTATTTTAAGTCACTTAAAGGAGCTTGTGAAACGTGAGCTTGGACCAAAGTCGATCAGAGGATATCGAGGAGGCTATTTACCGAAACAGCGCCGAGAAATTGAAAGAGGCTTAAGAACAGGAGACATTATGGGAGTTGTGAGTACAAATGCCCTTGAGCTTGGTGTAGATATCGGTCAGCTTCAAGTTTGTGTTATGACAGGGTATCCTGGAACTGTTGCAAGTACATGGCAGCAGGCAGGAAGAGCGGGGAGAAAGCACGAGGAAGCGCTCATTGTGATGGTTGGAAGCTCTGCTCCAATGGATCAGTACGTCATTCAGCATCCAGACTATTTTTTTGAACGTTCACCTGAATTTGCGCGCATTAATCCAGATAACTTAGTTATTTTAGTTGATCATTTGAAATGTGCAGCATACGAACTTCCCTTTAGAAAAGGAGAAGTTTTTGGTGGAGTTGAGGTTGAAGACGTTTTAGAGTTTTTAGTGGAGGAAAGAGTACTTTACGAGTCAGGAGAAAAATGGTACTGGGCTAATGAGTCCTTCCCTGCTACAAATATTAGTCTTCGTTCAGCATCACAAGAAAATGTTGTGATTGTGGACATTTCTGAAACAGGAAATCGGCAAATTATTGGGGAAATGGATCGTTTTAGCGCTATGACCCTTCTTCATAAAGAAGCTATTTATCTTCATCAAGGTATTCAGTATCAAGTCGAAGAACTTGATTGGGAAGAAAAGAAAGCATACGTGAGAGAAGTTGACGTTGAGTATTTTACAGATGCAAACTTAGCGGTCAATTTAAAGGTGCTTGAAATTGACGAAAGCATGGAAAATAAGCATTCAAATGTTCACTATGGAGAAGTAGCGGTTAATGCAATGCCAACGATTTTTAAGAAAATCCGCTTAAGGACGTTTGAAAATATTGGATCCGGGCCAATTCACTTGCCGGAAGAAGAGCTTCATACAAGTTCAGCATGGTTTGAGCTAAAAGATGTAGGAGAATTTGAAGAAAAAGCACTAGAGCAAATTTTAGCAGGTATTTCAAATGTCCTGCGTCACGTTGTACCTATTCATGTTATGTGTGATCGCAATGATATATATGTTGTTCCCCAAATTAAAGCAACATATACAGGGCTTCCAACAGTCTTTTTGTATGATCGATACCCAGGTGGAATTGGTCTTAGTGAAAATGTGTTTAAGCGATTTGCTGAAATTAAAGAAGCAGCAAAGGATCTTATTGTAAGATGTCCATGTGAAGACGGCTGTCCGTCTTGTATTGGAACAGAAATTGATGCCCAAAACGCTAAAGAAAGAAGCTTAAAGCTGCTTGATTTATTATAGAAGGTTACTTAATCGGAGTGAAAAAAATGTCACTTAAAAATAAACTGGCGCGAATGAAATCACATTTGAATGTTAAAGAAGGAAAAGAAAAACCAAAATCGCGTCCTCCTGTAAAAAGTATTCCACATCTGGACGAGTGGGAAAACTTTAATACGACTGTTTACAAGGGAACAGAAGGATTTTGCTTAATTCGAGAAGTAAAATACCCGCTTGATTATAAACATGGCTTATACACATTCAAGGAGCTTGCTCATGTCATTGAAGGATGGAATGCAACGGATTATCATCATCCGTTATCCTCAAAAGGATATAGTACAAATGAACTCTTTTTCTTTGACACGGAAACAACAGGATTGAGCACTGGAGCGGGCACAACGATCTTTTTGCTCGGATATGCGCGGGTGGAACGAGATGGAGTTGTTTTTCGTCAGCATGTTTTACCTGATCAAAGTGGAGAAATTGCTTTTTATGAGAGTTTTTTACAGGAAGTGAACTATGAAGCCCTTGTCACGTACAATGGAAAATCCTTTGATTGGCCTATGGTAAAAACGCGTCATACTCTGCTTCGTGAACATCTGCCAAAGCTTCCTTCATTCGGTCACTTTGATTTACTGCATGCTGCAAGACGGTTATGGAAGCGTAAGTTAGAATCTGTCAAGCTTGTTAACGTTGAGAAAGAAATTTTAAATATTGAGCGTTATGATGACATCCCGGGTTTTTTAGCACCAATGATTTACTTTGACTATGTGGAAACAAAAAAAACTGAAGGTCTTATGAAAGTGATGCAGCATAATGAATACGATATTTTGTCGCTTATTACGTTATACATTCATCTATCAAAACATTTGTTGCAAAATGTTGATAGAACGTCTACAGAATCGTATGAAGTAGCAAGATGGTACGAAGCGCTCGGTGAAAAGGAAAGAGCAGTACGTCAATATGAAGAAGTAATCGATGGAGAGGACGAGGAAGCAGAAAAGGCGCTGTTTGCCTTAGGAATCCAGGCCAAACGTGAGAAAGAGTGGGAAAAAAGTCGAGGGTATTTTGGGAGAATTAAACGAACAAGAAACCTCATTATGCAAGCTCAAATTGAACTTGCTAAGCTTTATGAACATCAATTTAAAGACATAAAAGATGCAACTTTTCATGCCGAAAAAGCGTATAGTTATATAGACGAAACAACAAATGAACGTCTAAAACAAGAGCTTGAAAAAAGGTTGAAAAGATTGCGGAAAAAGGTTGCTCTGTAGCGCTTTTAAAAGGAATCATCGCATTGTGAAAATGTAATAAAATGTTGCTTGCTCATGTGATTTAGACTTGCTAAAATATTGCCATATCAAAAGAAAATAGAGAAAGATGGAGAGGTTTAAATGAGACAGATTTTACTAGTGTCTTTTTTTGCACTTGTCGGTTTAACAGTTGTTATATTCAGTAGTTTAAAAAATATAAACATGCTGTTTATGTGAAAAACTACCGAAATTAGGTGTTTATATTAGTACATGTAGTCCCCTTTCATCATAAGTTAGTATTGTACCAACAGAAAGGAAAGGGGAAATGAAAAATGTTTAAAAATCATTGTCATCGTCCGAAAGTATTGCCACCGATTGTTCATCCAACAAAATGTTGTACAACAAACAGCTATGAAGAAGTGATCGTACCACACATTCATCCATCGCACACGACACATGTTCATCACACAAATTTCAAACATCAGCATTACTTCCCGCATACTCAGTCTACTGAAAATGTGGTAACGAACCAGCAATTCAACTACGGACAACGCCCTCCGTACGGACAACGCCCTCCATTTGGAGGCGTCTACTAGAAAAGGGAGAAGGAACTAGATCTAGTTCCTTCTTTTATATAGATAGGAGGACAAGCATTGAGTCGTGTTGTAACAATAACAGGATATAAGCCATTTGAGCTTGGCGTGTTTTCTTCTTCACATCCTGGTATTGACTATATAAAAAAAGGAATAAAGAGACGCCTTTTGTCATTTATTGAACAAGGAGGCGAATGGGTCTTAATAAGTGGTCAGCTTGGTGTTGAGCTCTGGAGCGCTGAAGTTGTGCTTGATCTGCAGCTTGAATATCCCGACTTAAAACTAGCGATTTTAACTCCTTTTCTCCATCAAGAAGAAAATTGGAATGAAGAAAATAAAGAGTTTTATGAGTTTATTTGCGGAAGCGCTGACTTTTTTGACAGCATTTCAAAAAAGAAATATGAAAACCCAGCTCAGTTTAGAGCAAAGAATCAAATTTTTATGGCGAAAAGCGACAGTATGATTATTGTTTATGATGAGAATAATGAGGGAACACCACAGTATATGTATAAACTCGCTCAAAAGAAAGCAGAAACAGGAAATTATCCGGTTGATGTGATTACAATGGATGATTTGCAGGAAATTGTTAATGAAGACAGTTATTAGCTTTTTGTAACATTTTTGTAAAAGAAAATTGACAAGTGCCTCATTTTTTGAAAAAATAGAGGCAAGAGTTCTTTACTAATTTAAAGAAAAACGTTCGCGAGAGGCACTACATAGCGATTCGGTACAGAAAGCAGTTATCATGAAAAGGGTTATGTATGAGGTGAAAAAATGATTTCAGATAAAATTCAGTTAACGGCAAAGGAAATTTTAGAACAAGATTTTAAAACAAGTATGCGTGGTTATAACCAAGAGGAAGTTGATCAGTTTTTAGACACTATTATTAAAGACTATGAGAACTTTCAGCAGGAGCTAGAGGCTTTGCGCCAAGAAAACAATCGTTTGAAACGTCAGCTAACAGAGATGCCAAAACGTTCAGCACAGCAGCCTAGCCAGCCACAGGCGGCAACACAGCCACAAGCAGGTACAACAAATTTCGATATTTTAAAACGTCTTTCAAACTTAGAAAAGCACGTGTTTGGCAGCAAGTTATACGACTGATGGTAACTTTAACAAAAAAAAGAAGTTGCAAAGTGCGGTTATTTTTATTATACTAATCTTTGTCGCTATTCATGGTGGCGTTTTAGGTAATCGCTGCATTACTTTGATAATGTAGAGGAAAGTCCATGCTCGCACAAGCTGAGATGCTTGTAGTGTTCGTGCCTAGCCAATTCATAAGCTAGGGTAGCCTTATAAGGGCTAACGGCGGGGAAACAACCTAAGTCATTCGATATGGTTGGAATACTCTGAAAGTGCCACAGTGACGTAGTCTCACTAGAAATAGTGAGAGTGGAACGCGGTAAACCCCTCGAGCGAGAAACCCAAATAATGGTAGGGGCATCTTCCTAAAGGAACCAAACGGAGGGAAGGACGAAAGCTACGTGCTTTCGTAGATAAATGATTACCACCTGAGTACGAGGCTATATAGCCGCTTGCAGTACAACGGAACAGAACATGGCTTACGAAACGCTATTATGAACGGCTACACTGTAGCTTAAATAATTTCATTCCAACATCAGCTCTCCTAGCGTGGATTACTAGGAGAGTTTTTTTGTGGGAAATATTTTGATATGATATGAATGACTGAACATAATGAGGATGTGAACAATGAAAAAGCAATATACGCTAATTGCAACGGCTGCAATGGGTATTGAAGCAATCGTTGGCAAAGAAGTACAAGAATTAGGATATGAAGCAAATGTAAAAAACGGTCAAGTTGTTTTTAAAGGAGACGAGCTAGCTATTGCGCGTTCAAACCTTTGGCTTCGAACAGCGGATCGTGTGAAAATTAAAGTTGGTGAGTTTAAAGCAACAACATTTGATGAGCTCTTTGAAGGAACAAAAGCACTTGATTGGGGACGCTTTTTACCTGCTGATGCAAACTTTCCGGTAAGTGGAAAATCAGTAAAATCAAAGCTTTTTAGCGTTTCAGACTGTCAAGGTATTGTGAAAAAAGCCATTGTAGATAAAGTGAAGAGCCATTATGGAGTAAGAAGTGGATGGCTTGAAGAAACAGGACCGCTTTTTAAAATTGAAGTTTCGCTTTTAAAAGATATTGCAACAATTACAATTGATACGTCAGGTGCTGGATTACATAAGCGCGGCTACAGAACAGGACAAGGGGAAGCGCCGTTAAAAGAGACGCTCGCAGCAGCTCTTATTAAACTTACAACATGGCATCCAAATCGTCCGTTCCTTGATCCGTTCTGTGGGTCTGGAACAATTCCGATTGAAGCAGCTCTTATCGGTCAAAATATTGCTCCAGGTTTTAACCGTGAGTTTGACTCAGAACAGTGGCCATGGATGTCACAGGAAGTATGGGATAAAGCGCGCGAAGAAGCTGAAGATCTTGCAAACTATGATCAACCGCTTGATATTGCAGGATATGATATTAACCACAAAATGATTGATATTGCAAAAAATAATGCCATTGAAGCAGGTCTTGGAGATTTGGTTGAATTCAAGCAAATGCAGGCAAGTGACCTTACGTCAAACAAAGAATATGGAGTTATTGTGGCGAATCCTCCTTATGGTGAACGTATGCAAGAGCGCAAGCAAGTTGAACGCTTGTACGAAGAAATCGGCATATCGTTTAACAAGCTTGATACTTGGAGCGCTTATATTATTACGTCACATAAAGGATTCGAACAGTTTTACGGAAAACAAGCAACAAAGAAACGTAAATTGTTTAATGGCTTTATTGAAACAAATTATTATCAATATTGGGGACCACGTCCACCGCGAAAGCCTCAATCATAAAATAAGGGTTGAAAAAGCAGTGCTTTTTCAACCCTTATTTTTTTTATTGATCAGCGGGAAAAACAAGACCGATTTGTTTTCTGATGTCTGTTAAAACTTTTGCTGTTATAAGTGAATTTTCATGTGAATTTACTTTTGATTCTAAACGTCCTTCCTTAATGAGCGTTAAGAATTCTTTTGTTTCAGCATACATTGCTTTTTCATTTTGCTCTACGCTAATGTCTTCTTGTTCACCATTACGGTAATAAATGTGTGCTTTTTTCGGCGTGTGAATTTCATCAATTACCATGTTTCCTTCTTCACCTTGAATTTCAGAAGGAAGAGAAGAATTAGTGATTTTAGAATACGTAATAACGGCTTCCATATCTTCGTATGTAAGAATGATGCTTCCTTGTCCATCAACTCCTGAAGAAAGCATTGTTGCTTCTGCTTTTACGCTTTTTGGTTGACCAAAGAGGACAATGAGAGGATAAAGGCAGTATACACCAAGATCCATAAGTGCGCCGTTTGAAAATTGTGGATTAAATGCGTTTAAGACAGTCCCTTCTTTAAATGCATCATAGCGCGATGAGTACTGACAATAGTTCCCAACATAGCGGCGGACAGTCCCTAGTTTATGGACATTTTCTTTTATGTTTAGGAAGGTTGGTAGAAGCGTTGCTTTCATAGCTTCCATAAATACTACTTTTTGTTCTTGAGCTGTTTTAATCATATTTTCTACTTCAGCTGCATTTGAAGCGAGCGGTTTCTCACATAAAACATGAATACCATGCTTCATACAAAGAATAGCTTGGTCATGATGCAAAGAGTTTGGACTTGCAATGTAAACTGCATCAATTTCGTTGCTTTTTGCCATTTCTTCAATAGAAGTAAAGGTAAAAGAAGCACCTGTTTTATGAGCAAATTCGCGCGCTTTCTCTTCTGTTCTTGAATAGACAGACGTAAGAGAGAAATCATCGAGTTCTTTAGCTGCATCAATAAAACGCTCTGTTATCCAGTTGGTCCCAATAACGCCAAATCGTATCATTTTTGTTCCTCCTTCAACTTTCTATAGTAAGTATATCCTTTTATGAAAAAGACGACAATAAAAGAAGGCATAGAACCAGAATCCTTGAATATAGTAGAGGTATTCATGAAAAATATAAGGAGGAATGCTTGAATGAAAGAACGTATCAACTTTTCTCTTATCCAGCAAGCGTTGGAGAGAAGTTACAATGAGTTAAACGGGACAGGCGAAATGTCTGAGACCACAGCAACTGAGTTTGCAAATGCGAGAGAAGATTTACTTGCTGCTCAAAACTATGAAATGCTTGTTGGAAAACGATATTCCTATTATATCTCACATAAGTAAGTAGGGATGCTAAAATCAGCATCCTTTTTTTGTTTTATGATACGATAGGAATAAGTAACCAAAAGGAGTGTGCAGTGGATGGATATAAATAAACGAAAAGAGGAATTTCACGCATATGTTGAGAAAATGGGAGGATATGAGGAAGCTGTAAACGTAATGTATTGGGATATGCGAACAGGAGCTCCGAAAAAAGGAGTAAAGCAGCGTTCTAACGTTTTGGCTATGCTCTCAAGCGATATTTTCTCGATGTCTATTTCAGATGAAATGGCCGGGTATATAAAGGATTTAGGAGACGAAGCGGTTAAAAAAGAGCTTGACGCTATTACGCTAAAAATGGTTGAAGAATGTAAAAAAGACTATGAGCAAAATCAAAAAATTCCAGAGCAAGAATATCGTGAATATGTAATGCTAACTTCTGAAGCAGGAAGCATCTGGGAAGAAGCAAAAGAGAAAGGTGACTTTTCTCTTTTCGAACCGTACTTGGAACGGATTGTAGCATTTAATCAAAAGTTTGCAGAGTACTGGGGATATGAGGGGCACAAATATAACGCTCTTCTCGATACATACGAACCAGGCGTTACAGTAGAAACGCTTGACCGTGTTTTTGGAGATTTAAAAGAAACGCTTTTGTCTCTTTTACAAAAAGTCCAAAAAGCTGAGTCTCCTAAAACAGATTTTTTATATGAAAAATTTCCAAAGGAAAAACAAGAAGCATTTAGCATAGAAATATTAAAAGAACTTGATTATGATTTTGAAGCAGGCCGCCTTGATGAAACAGTTCATCCGTTTGCAATTGGACTTAATCCAGGAGATGTTAGGATTACAACCAAATATGATGAAAGCGATTTTCGCGTTGCCATTTTTGGAACAATTCATGAGTGCGGACACGCTGTATATGAACAAAACATTTCAAAAGAGCTTGTTGGAACAAATCTTTGCACAGGAACGTCAATGGGAATTCATGAATCACAGTCTCTTTTTTATGAGCTTATGATTGGGCGAACAAAAGCATTTTGGGAGCGTCATTATGAAGCGTTGAAAGAACATGGAGGTTCCCAATTTCAAAACGTCGATCTTGATGAGTTTTATCGAGCGGTAAATGAAGTGAAACCTTCACTTATTCGTATTGAAGCAGATGAATTAACGTATGTTCTTCATATTATTATCCGTTATGAAATTGAGAAAGCACTAATAAACGGAGAAATCGAAGTAAAAGACTTGCCAGCGATTTGGAATGACAAATATGAAGAATACCTAGGAGTTCGTCCAGCACACGATGGAGAAGGAGTGCTTCAAGACGTACACTGGTCTGATGGAAGCTTTGGTTATTTTCCTTCTTATGCTCTTGGCTATATTTATGCAGCACAGCTAAAAAATACACTTGTAAAAGATATCCCAGACTTTGAAGAACGAATTCAACAAGGAAAAGTGACTGAGATAAGAGCATGGTTGACAAAACATATTCATCAATATGGAAAATTAAAAGATCCGTTAGAACTATTAAAAGCAGCAACAGGAGAGGGATTAGAAGCTCGCTATTTAGTTGAACATTTAACAGAAAAATATAGCAAGCTTTATAATCTATAAAAGAGCAATAAAAAGAAAATTAAAATAATGACGAATATTCAAGCTTAAAACCTTAGTGAAAGTTCGACTTTTTTAAAATACCCTCTTTTCATAGGGAAGAATAGCTGTTATAATTCAACATATCATCTTAATAAAATAAGATTCATATGTATTGTAACTCATATAATTGCGAGAATATGGCTCGCTAAGTTTCTACCGGATTACCGTAAATAATTCGACTATGAGTAGGCAGCACGTCTTTTAGTTTACACAAAGGTTTTTTTAGGTTTCTTTGTGTAACGTCTAGAGAGTCATTATGAGCTCAGGACATCCGGTGCGCTACTCGCGAAAAAGAGAAGCGTTTATCGGAAGTTCTGGGCTCTTTTTTATTAACACACTATGGAGGGTAACTCATGAAAGCTTTACAAGAAAAGATTGAAAAAGAAGGCGTTATTTTATCTGAAACAGTACTTAAAGTAAACTCATTTTTAAATCATCAAATTGATCCGTTTCTTATGCAAGAAATCGGTAAGGAGTTTGCAAAGCGATTTCAGAAAGATGGTATTACTAAAATTTTAACGCTAGAATCTTCAGGTATCGCTCCATCATTGATGACAGCACTTGAACTGAATGTTCCACTTGTTTTTGCTCGTAAAAAGAAATCATTAACATTAAATGAAGGTGTACTAACAGCGAAAGTTTATTCTTTTACGAAGCAAGAAGAAAATGAGATTACCGTATCAGGAGAGTTTCTTCATAAAGATGACCGTGTACTTGTTATTGATGACTTTTTAGCAAATGGGCAAGCAGCACTTGGTTTAATTGATATTGTAAGAGAGGCAGGGGCAGAGTTTGTCGGCCTTGGCATTGTAATTGAAAAAGTATTTCAAAACGGCGGGCAAATGCTGCGTGAAAAAGGGATTCGAATTGAATCACTTGCACCAATTCGTTCACTTGAAAATGGCGCTGTTTCATTTGCTAAAGAGGAGGAGCTTGTTCGATGAGTAACTGGAAAGTGTTCTCACTAGGCTTTCAGCATGTTTTAGCGATGTATGGTGGAGCCGTTGTTGTACCGCTTATTGTAGGGGGAGCACTTGGATTAACAAGCGCTCAGCTTACGTATCTTGTAGCTATTGATTTATTAATGTGTGGGGTTGCGACGCTTCTTCAAGTTTTACGAACAGGATATGTTGGAATTGGGTTACCGGTTGTACTTGGGTGTACATTTACAGCTGTTGGTCCAATGATTGCTATTGGCACTTCATACGGTATTCAGTCTATTTATGGTTCAATTCTTGTCGCAGGTCTTGTTGTCATTGTGATCGCCCAATTTTTCGGTAAGCTTGTGCGCTTTTTCCCTCCTGTTGTAACAGGATCTGTTGTTACGATTATCGGGATTACACTTATTCCAACAGCCATGCAAAACCTTGGCGGTGGAGATGGAAGCAAAGATTTTGGTGCTCTTTCAAATATTGTATTAGGATTTGGAGTTTTACTTTTCATTCTTTGTATTTATCGTTTTGCAAAAGGGTTCCTTCGATCTGTTGCTATTTTGCTTGGCCTTGTCGGAGGAACTGTTGTCGCTTATTTCATGGGAAAAGTGGATTTATCAGCTGTAACAGAAGCATCTTGGTTCCATATGCCTCACTTCTTTTACTTTGGAGCTCCTGAATTTAATATAACAGCTATCATTACAATGGTTCTTGTTGCAGTGGTAAGTCTTGTTGAATCATCAGGGGTTTATTTTGCACTTGGCGACATTTGTAAAAAAGAAATTTCTGAGAAAGATCTTGCAAACGGATATCGTGCAGAAGGTCTTGCGATCCTTTTAGGAGGACTTTTCAATGCTTTTCCGTACACAACTTATTCTCAGAACGTGGGAATTATCCAACTTTCAGGTATTAAGTCACGTAAAGTTATTTTCACAGCAAGCGGTATTCTAATTGTCCTTGGTTTTGCTCCAAAAATCGCAGCCTTTACAACCGTAATCCCAAACCCTGTTTTAGGTGGGGCGATGATTGCCATGTTCGGAACAGTCATTGCATACGGAATTAAAATGTTAAGTACTGTTGATTTCTCAGCTCAAGAAAACTTGCTTGTTATCGCGTGTTCGGTAGGTATGGGACTTGGTGTAACGGTGGTTCCAGATCTTTTTGCAAACTTACCACAAAGTTTGCAAATTCTAACAAGCAATGGAATCGTTGCGGGAAGCCTTACAGCGATTGTATTGAATATTTTCTTTAATATCATTAAAGTTCGCAAAGCTCAAAATGTAAAAAGTTTGCATGAAGAGAGAGTTGTTTAACTGAGAAAAAGCCCTAGCTTCTCTAGATAGAAGTTAGGGCTTTTTTTAGTTTAAAAGGAATTTTTTGTATAAAAACATCCTTCTAGAAGAAAGATAAAAGTATTCTATGAAGGAGGCGGGTTCATTTGCCAAAAGTCATCTCAGTGGGGGTCGGTACACCACCTCATAAACTTTTACAAGAAGAGACACTCCAATTTGCACGAGAAATGTTTTCTTCTTCTTTCTCAGATATTGAGCGTCTTCTTAAAGTATTTCAAAATGGCGATATTAAAACCCGTTACTTCGCACAGCCGCTCGATTGGTATAAAGAAAATCATACCTTTGAAGAGAAAAATGAAGCTTTTATTCATAATGCCATAAAGTTTGGAATAAATGCTATTAAAGATTGTATAAGAGAAAATGAGTTTTTGGAAAAAACAGTTCCAGTAGAAGAAATTGATGCGATTTTTTTTATTTCAACAACAGGGCTTTCAACGCCGAGCATTGAAGCACGTATTATGAACAAGCTTCCTTTTTCATTACATACAAAGCGCATTCCTGTTTGGGGACTAGGCTGTGCTGGAGGAGCCTCCGGATTATCACGCGCATATGAGTATTGTCTTGCATATCCAAAAGCAAAGGTGCTTCTTTTATCTGTTGAGCTCTGCAGCTTAACATTTCAGCGTGATGATCAATCAAAAAGTAATCTTGTAGGGACGTCGCTTTTTTCAGATGGTGTAGCATGTGTGCTTCTTGCAGGAGATGAAGCAACAGGAATACATAGTAAGAAAAAAAGACTTCCTTCTATTAAGGGAGTAGAGTCAACACTTATGCCAAACTCCGAAGATGTGATGGGCTGGGATATCCGTAATAACGGGTTATATGTCGTTTTTTCAAGAGATATTCCTTCTATCGTTCGCTCGTGGCTTGGTGATCAAGTAAAAGAGTTTTTAAAGAAGTATAGTCTTACTGAGCAGCATATTAAACATTTTGTCGCTCATCCAGGCGGGAAAAAAGTATTAAAAGCATACCGAGAAACGCTGAACTTTAGTGAAGAGATGACAGAAACATCTTCTCATGTGCTTCAAAGTTTCGGAAACATGTCATCAGCAACTGTTCTTTATGTATTAAAAGAATTCTTACAACAAGAAATAACTGAACAAGACTATGGAATTGTAACAGCATTAGGACCTGGGTTCAGCTCTGAGCTGCTTCTCTTGAAATGGGAGGGATAAACAATGTTTTTATTTCTTTTTCTTATTGTACAGCGTCTTGCTGAGCTCTTTGTAGCAAAGCGAAACGAGCGATGGATGAAGGAAAAGGGAGCCATTGAGCATGGCCAAGAACACTATCCGCTTATGGTCGTTATTCATCTCCTATTTTTTGTTTCACTTGGTGGGGAAGCTTTTTTATGGAGGGAATTTCAAGGTGAGGTAATTGGTCTCCTTTTTATTTTATTTGTAGTTGTTCAAGTTATCAGGGTGTGGGCTTTAGTTTCGCTTGGACGCTTTTGGAATACAAAAATTTTGATTTTAAAAGATGCAAACGTTGTATTAAAAGGGCCTTATAAGTACATTAAGCATCCGAATTACTTTGTTGTTACATGTGAATTCTTGCTAGTGCCGCTTATTCTTCATGCTTATGCAACTCTTGTTGCATTTTCGTTATTGAACCTTTGTATCTTATCTGTTCGAATCAGCGCTGAAGAAGAAGCATTAGAGAAGTGGACAGATTATGAAAGTGCTATGGAAAATAAGGGTCGCTTCTTCTTTTTTCGAAAAAGAGTGAATATTGATTAAAAAAGTAATTGAAAATGATTATCTTTAATGATACACTACTGATAAAGATTATCACTATCAATGTGAGGTGTTAACAATGTTAAGCATGATCATTGCGGGTGTTGTTGTAGCGTACGGTGCTGTAGCAACTTATATGTTAAAAGGTGTAAAGAAAGCACAGAAACAGATCCAATAAGAAAAAAGGCGAAGCAGATGCTCGTCTTTTTTTGTTTGTCCAAAAACTGTCTATTTTTCGTATAAATTTTCTGAAGAATCATTTAAAATGAAAGAAGGAAAGAGAAATAAAGGGGCAACTAGCCTACATAACGACAGTTTGATTTTACAAAAGGGGTATTGTGATGGTTATGGAAAAACAGCAGATTGAAAGATCTTTACAAAAAAAGTTAATGACAGCATACGCATTTTTTCAAGGACGAGAAGACAAAAGAAGAATTGAGAAAATAAAAGATTTAGGAAGAAAGTTAGAAGAAAAAACGTTTACCGTTGCATTTTGTGGTCATTTTTCTGCAGGTAAATCAACAATGATTAATAAGTTAATGAACCAAGAGCTTTTGCCTTCAAGCCCGATTCCAACAAGTGCTAACTTAGTGAAAGTAGTGAAAGGTGCAGAACATGCAACAGTGTACTATAAACACGATGCTCCTGTTCGCTATACGGCTCCATATGACTTTGAAGCAATTAAACAATTTTGTAGAGATGGAGATGCGATTAAAGAGATTCATCTTTCAACAGAGAAAAGTACGCTTCCAGATCACGTTGAACTTATGGATACGCCTGGGATTGATTCAGCAGATGATGCCCACCGTGTTGCAACAGAATCTGCTCTTCACCTTGTTGACGTGATTTTTTACGTAACTGATTATAATCACGTGCAATCTGAAGTAAACTTTGATTTTGTTAAAAAGTTGCGTGAACAAGGAAAAACGGTTTATTTAATCGTTAATCAGATTGATAAACATCGGGAAGAAGAGCTTACATTTGAGCAGTTTACTCATTCTGTTAAAACATCTTTTCAAAACTGGCAGGCAGAGCCAAACGGGATGTTTTTCACATCCTTAAAAAAAGAAGAGCATGAAAGAAATGAGTTTGTTCTTGTAAAGCGCACGCTCCAAACCATGTTTCAAGATTATGAAGATCTTTTAAAGAACTCTGTGCAAAATACGCTACAAGCTTTAATAGAAGAATATATAAAAGAAGTAAGTGATGAGAAAGAAGAGGCAAAAGAAGAACTCTCTCTCGCATTAGAAGAGATGGGAACAAGTGAAGCACTTCCGTTTCGTAATATGATTCAAGAAATGAACAAAACGTTGCTCGAAAAAGAGCAAGAGCTTGCAGCATTTGAGGAAACGATTCGTAAAGAAATAAGTACGCTAGCTGAAAATGCGCAGCTTATTCCATACGAAGTAAGAGAGAAGGGGCGAGAATATTTAGAAAGTATTCAACCTCAGTTTAAAGTAGGTTTTCTTTTCTCGAAACAAAAAACAAAGGAAGTTCAAAAGCAGCGGCTTCATAATTTTGTAGAAGCTCTTCGAGAGAAAACAATAGCAGAGCTTGTTTGGCACATTACTCCACTTCTCCATAAGCGCATGCGAGAAGAAGAGCTTTTTTCAGAGGAGCTTGTAGCAAAAATTGAAGGCTACGACCTCGTGATTACAGAAGATGATATAGAAAGTATTGTAAAAAGCGACGTTGGCATAACAAATGAGTATATCTTAACGTATAGCAACGATGTCTCAACATTTATTAAAACAAAGGCTAAACAAAAAGCGTATCCAATTTTGACTCATCTAAAGCAAATGAAAGAAGAACAGTATAAGGAATGGCGAAATGGACAAGAAGAAAAACTTTTACAATATGAGAAGGCTGCAAAGCTTAAAGAGAGCGTTGGGCATTTTCTAGATCGTAAACAAGAAGATATTATCGAAGCAAGGCTTATTCAACGAGGCGAACGTTTTCAAGAAGAACTTGACTGGAGCCTGTTAATTCAATATGAGGAACATCCCGTTATCAAAGAAGGGCTGCAAGCTTTTCAAATTACGAAAGAAATGATGCCTGTGGAAGAGGAGATAACAGAGAGCCAAGAAAGTTATTCTATGGAGCAAACGATTGTTCATCTTGATAAGACAGTAGAAGCATTAGAGCCGTTTCCGCCGCTTGAGAAATTTATTCTTCCGTTAAAAAAGAAGATGGAAGCGCTTGGTCAACATTCGTTTACAATTGCACTTTTTGGAGCATTTAGTGCAGGTAAATCATCTTTTGCAAATGCTTTAATTGGTCAAAAACTGCTACCTGTGTCACCAAATCCAACAACAGCGACAATTAATAAAATTTTGCCGCCAACAAAAGAACACAAACATGAGACAGTAAGAGTCCATGTGAAAGGTGAAAAAGAGATGTTTAGCGATATTTCCGCTTCCCTTCATATGTTTGGAATCAACCCGTCTTCTTTAGATGAAGCATTAGATAAGATTAAAGAGTTAAAAATAACGGAGAAGCTAGAAGGAAAAGAACGTCTTCATTATTCGTTTTTACAGGCGGTTGGTCGCGGCTATGAAGAAATGAAAAACCATTTTGATACCGTTTTAACTGTTTCAATTGAAGAATTTCCAAGCTATGTCGCAAATGAACAAAAATCTTGTTTTGTGGATGAAATTGAGCTTTATTATTCATGTGCTTTAACAGATATGGGGATAACGATTGTTGATACACCTGGAGCAGATTCTATTAATGCCCGCCACACGGGCGTTGCTTTCCAATATGTAAAAGATGCTGATGCACTTCTTTTCGTTACTTACTATAATCACGCATTTTCTCGAGCTGATCGGGAATTTCTTATTCAGCTTGGTCGTGTTAAAGACATTTTTACGCTTGATAAAATGTTCTTTGTTATTAATGCGGCAGATTTAGCTCACGACGAGAATGAACTGCTTGATGTAAAGCGCTATGTTTATGAACAATTGCTTCAGTATGGAATTCGGAAGCCGCGCCTTTACCCACTTTCAAGTCATCGTGCATTAGAAAGCGGAGTAGAAGATAAGCAGTTTAATCAGTTTTGGACTTCTTTCTCTCACTTTATTAAAGAAGACTTAACGACAATGGTAACAGAATCAGCTTATGAAATTGTAGAGAGAGCGTACAAAGCGCTTCTTGATTTAAAAGAGCTTAGTCGGAAATCTAAGGAAGAAAAAAGAGAGCGACTTGCTCACATTGAAAAAGTAAAGCAAGCTCTTCATTTAACAGTTCAACAACTTAAGTTTGAAAGCGAGCAAAAACGAATTCGTCAAGAAACAGAAGAGCTTGTTCACTATGTGAAACAGAGAGTGATGATGAGATACTATGACTTTTTTAAAGAGTCGTTTAATCCTTCTGTTTTAAAAGGGACAAAAAAGCAAGAACAAGAGAAGCTTCGAGGCTGTTTAAACGAGCTTCTTGAATTTCTTCAATTTGACTTTGTACAAGAGATTCAAGCAACAACACTAAGACTTGAAGCTTTTTCAAGTAAGCTTATTTATGGAGCGCATGAAGTTGTACTTCAGCGAATGAAGGAAATTCATGATTCATTTGCGCCTGCTCCAATCCCTATTCCGAAGGCAAAGGAAGTTACGATTTATAAACCTTTCGAGCAGCAACATGACAGCTATGAAAAAGCATTATCTCTTTATCGAAATGCGCGCGCGTTTTTTGAAGGAGACGAAAAGAAAAAAATGGTTGATGAATTGAAAAAGCCGCTCTTAGAGGAAATGGATGAAGCAGGGATAAAGCAGACAGATCGCTTTAATATCTACTATGCACAGTGGATTAAAGATACGCTGTATCATTACCAGCACGAGATGAATACAAACATTGAACAGCATATTTACAGACTTCAAAAAAGCTTAACAACACCTGTTGATATAAGAGAAATTGAAAAGTCTGAAAAAGAACTAAGTGCGATTTTAACTCAAAGTCGCTATAATAAAGAAGACAAACAGTAAACAGCTAGAAGCATGTAGGAGGAATTAAGATTGAGCGTACACAAAGCCATTACAAAACACTCACAGTCACAGCATGAAAAGGTTAAAAAATTTGCTGAATTAGAAAGCATGAGAGAATTTGAAATTGATCAAGCCGTAGGCAAATGCAGAAATGGTGAAACATTTTCGGTTGATGCTATTAACGCAGTAACTAAAAGGATTAACGAGCTTGCGAAGAAAGGAATTGTGCCAACGCGTAAGCTAGTGACGAAAGAAATGGTAAAGGAATATGTTGAACGTCTAGAAAAGTAAAGCGAAAACTTGGCTGTTTTTTCACCATTTGCTATCTATAAAAAAGCGAGTAATTCTCCATAATAAAGATGTGCATAACATTTGCACAACGATAAGGGGGAGATAGCAATGGGTCGTACGAAAAATGCTAACCGAAATGCTCAAATTAACAACAACAAAAAGGCACAGAAGGAAGAGTTTGCTTCTGAAATGCCGAGTATGCAACAAAAGAGCAAGAGCAGTATGAACAGCCGCTATGCGGAAGAATTCGCTTCTCAATATAACCCAAGTCCTGAGTATAAAGCGCGTCTTGATAAAGACAAAGCGCAAAAATATGCCGAAGAATTCTCAACTGAAAAAACGCCAAAAGGTGGAAGTAAGAAACATCGATTTGCTTCTTACGCAGAAGTGGAAGCTGAGAAAATGAACGAAGGCATTCAAAAGGATAAATAACAAAAAGCACCGCAAAAATGCGGTGCTTTTATTATGAACGAACAATCGCCTGCCGAGCAAGCACATCGGCCGTTTTGTTTTGTTTTTCAGGAATCCATTTAATGAAAAAAAGATCAAGCTGATCAATTAACTGAACAGCTTCTTCTAATAGAGGGGCATAGAGCTTATTCTTCACATATCTTGTATCCACCGCTTTTTCAACAAGCAGTGAATCTGTTTTACAGGAGACTGTCTTAAATCCTTTATCAATACAAACTTCAAGTGCTTTAATAAGAGCATGATACTCAGCTTCATGGTTTGTCATATGAGGAAGAGGGAAAGAAAAACGATGAACATCACTTTGTGTTTTAATAAAAACGCCTGCACCAGACGGTCCTGGATTACCTGCGCTTGCGCCATCAATAAATACTTCAATCATAAAGTATCCCTCCTTTTGTTCACAAAAATTATAGCATATAACTTTACGGAACGTATAAGGAAGAAGGCAGGAAAATATATTTTTCTTAAGAATAAGAAGAGAAGTGGTTGCAAAAATTATGAATAAATCAGAAAGTAGGTTTGAATTGATTAAACAAAAAACAAGTGGTACGATAGTCGTTGTACTTTAACGAACTGTCAAAAAAGAAGTTAGTAGGAGGAGAGAAGATGGACTTTCAATTACGATGGACGTATAAAAGTCATGGAAGAAGTCTTGATTTTCAATCTGCATTTACAAATGGTAAAGAGGCTCTCCTCATAGCGGAAGATCTTCTGAAAACAGGGCGATTAAAAGAGATCACATTTGTAGATGAAATGAATCAATCATGGACATTAAAAGAGATGAAGAAGCTTTTACAAGAAGTGAAAGAACAGCCTCACTATGTGAAAGCTTATTTTGATGGCGGATTTGACCTTTCAACTAAAAAGGCTGGCGTTGGAGCTGTTATCTATTATAGACAAAATGGAAAAAACTATCGTTTGCGTTCAAGCGCTTCTTTTGATGAACTTGAGTCAAATAATGAAGCTGAATATGCAGCTTTTCATTATGTGGTAAAACAGCTAGAGGAGCTTGGTGTACACCATCTTCCGGTTACGTTTTTAGGAGACTCAAAAGTTGTATTAAAGCAGCTTGCTGGAGAATGGCCATGCTATGAAGAAAGTTTTAATCGATGGCTCGACAGAATTGAAGAAGAGTTAGAAGGATTGCATATTAAACCAACGTATACACATATTGCTCGGAAAGAAAATGAAGAAGCTGATACCCTTGCTGCTCAAGCGTTACATGGAAAAGAGATATCAAGTACGTATGAAATCGAGTAAACAGGAGATGAAAGAAATTGAATCGTAAGGAGATATTGGAAGAGCTTACTCATCTTTCAGATTATTATTGTGAAGGATGTTTAATCAAAAAAACGCTAAATAAAGAAAAAGGGAAAAAGCACGCTCAAACATTTTGTATTAAGCAATGTACAGTAGGAGAGAAGCTTCAGAAGTATGGTGAGTTACTCATGACAGAGCCTGCTCGAAATAAACAATAAAAAGCTGACAGACATCATTGTTCTGTCAGCTTTTTTGATTATATTTTGGCTGCATTTAGCTGTTGTTCGCACTTTTGAAGGGTTTCTTCACAGCGTTGTAGAAAAGCTTCATCAACCCCTGTTGCGCTGTTTCTGGCACTTTCAAGCTGTGCTTTGGCAGATGACAGAGCTTCTGTTGCTTCTCTTAAACGTTCAGGGTCCATATTTCTCGTTGCTGCGCCAACAATGTTTTTTGTTGCCTCTACAGCTGCATTTGTTGCTCCAAGATCATTATACCCTGTTGTTACGTTATCATTTGAAAAGTGTTCCACTATAACCGCCTCCACTTTTATATTTTTAGTTGTTCACCTTATAGATTGATTCGTTCAGACTAAAAATATGCAGAAGCTCTTTTATTCTTGGAGCCCGTGTTTATAAATGAAGCCCGTTATTAGAAGATTAACTTGACGCCAGTTTAGTGTTGGAAGTTCATGAAAAGCATCATGAATAAAAAACACGTCTGAAGTGAGCTCATCGTAATAGTGGTGATAATGACTCGTAATGTCATAGCGTGCTCCATACATAGCAAGAATAGGCCATGAGAATTGATGGAGATCATGAACAATATTGAAGCGATATGATTCAACATAAAATTGGTGCCAAACAGAAGGATTTGCTTTTTTCATATGCTGCAGAAGCTCATTTTGAAATGCTCTATCTCTAGTGTGTGCAAGTGAAATCACGTTGCTAACAAAAGAAGGAGACTTTTTTATAAAGTGAAGACCTAAGAGATGTTCCCATTGAAGAGGTTTTGTATTTACAATTGGGAAGCCTCCTGTTAGAATCAGTCCTTTTACGCGTTCAGGGTAAAGAAGGCAAAATTGCTGAGCAACTGTTCCACCACATGAGTAGCTACAAAGGATTACTTTTTCAATGCCTAGTACATTTAACAGTTCAACTAACTCTTCAGCATACGTACTTAACAATCCGTATTTTATATAGCTCGGATTTTCGCTGTCTCCGCATCCTGATAAGTCAGGCATAATAACGCGGAACTGCTTTGCAAGCTCCTTTTGGTAATAAAACACTTTGCGCCCCATACCAGCAGGATGAAGAAAAATAATAGGGACGCCTTTTCCTTCATCATCAATGAATAATTTTGTATCTTTCACATGATAATAAGGCATTGTAAACTCCTCTATTGAAATGATTTCACTTTTTAATGAATATCATTAGTTTGAGCAAGTTCTCCCGCCTTATACAAAGGAGTATTGTTGTTTAGAGTTACGAAAGAGCTGCTTTCGGTTTCTCTACAGTATCAGCTTTTTTAATACGAGAAAAGCTGAGGCGAAAAACGGCAAGAAGTAGAACAGAAAAAGAATAATCATAAGCGCCGATATGTCAGAAAAAATGTTGCTTCCGCCAAAGGCAATAGTGAAAAGACCTTCAGCAACATATGTGGCAGGGAGAACTGCACTTATTTTCTCATAAAATAATGGAAGCATTTCGCGAGGTACCATAATGCCTGCACTAACAAGTTAGAGAGACAATAAAATAATATTGAAAATCACTCCGCTTGGTCCAAATAAAACAATGAAAAGCTGTGTAAGAGATACGAAAGTAAGAAAAGCTAAAAATAAAAAGAACCATATATAAAAAAGTGAAATATGCGAAGTTACACTGTAACAAGACATAATCAAGACCGCAATTGTCGCAATGAATATAGACATGGTTACATTAATAATCTGACGTGCTCTAAAGAGAGACCATTTTGAAAATTGGTTTTTTAGAGGTTATATTAACCACTTTCTTACATAATTTCTTCAAAATAAGAGAAAATAGAAAGCAGAAGTAAAAAAAGGAGGGAAAGTAATGAAAGAAAAGCAGAAACAAAATAATGAGAAATTAACATCTGAGCTTGATGTAACACATGAACAAGTAAGCGATTCGTATATGGAAGGCGCTGTAAGCGAAGATACGTTTAATAGTGATGAAAGAAACGACCGAAAAGCCTAGAGTATTCTAGGCTTTTTTTAGAGGAGATTTTTATATAGTTCTGTTACAAGAGGTCCATATTGTCCTGTTTTAAACTCATCACCTTCAAAAAGATTTAAAGATTTTAAAGGATCTTTCAAAGGAGAATGCTTCTTATTTGTAAGAAGGACAACTGTCAGTTTATGGGCTGGATCAATTATTGTTAGCGTGCCGGTCCAACCTGTATGACCAAATGCAGAGGAACTTGCGTGCTCTCCAAACATATACTTCATATCTCCGTTGTTTAAACGCCATCCAAGACCATAAGAAGGATTTTGCTGTGAAGGCGTAACAAACGTTTTTGCAGTGCTTTCACTAAATAACTGTTTTGTTCCATACGAACCATTGTGATGCATAATTTCTACCAAAGCGGAAAGCTCATCAACGGTTGAAAAAAGACCCGCATGCCCTGAAACACCATCCATAGAGTAAAATGCTTTTTCATCATGAACTTCACCTTGAAGCGTATGTGTTCGAACATTTGGAAAATGAATAAACCCATCTCGTGTATTACCCATTCGTTCTGTTGCTGCACAGTCAGAGCGAGCATAGCCCTTTCTTAGAGGATTAAATAATGTTCGAGTTAATCCTAGCTTTTGAAATATCTCTTTTTCTACAAATAGATCAAGCTTTTGACAAGTTAATTTTTCAACAAGGGCACCAAGCATCATATAATCTAAATCACTGTAGAGATGTTGAGTATGTGGTTCATAAGAAAGAGGCGTTTTAAGAATATGCTCAATCGTTGTTAAACGATCTCGTGAATATAGATCTCCAGCTTTTTCACGATGATAGTATGGAAAATCAGCTGGAAATCCTGCGGTATGTTGTAAAAGATCGATAATACGTACGTTTTCTTTGAAAGAAGGAAAGTAGAAAGAGAGAGGAGAAAGCAGGTTTAGTTCTCCTTCTGTAACGAGTTTTTGTAATGCGAAGTTTGTAGCATACATTTTCGTGTTTGAAGCAAGATCAAATAATGTCTTATTCTTGAGCTTTGACGGATGTGAAAGAAGCTGCTTTTTCTCATATTTCTGTTGATATCCGTACGTTTCACGGTAAATTTCTTTTCCTTTTTTCTTTACAAGCAAAGAACCACCTGGAAATCCTTTCTCTACATCTTCTTTAATCAAGTTTTCCATTTTCACACATCCTTTTTAATTCTTTTTTCTAGTCTAGCATAGTACTAAAAAAAGTTAACTTTTCATAGATTATGATTATGCGTTATAAAGTGTTTTAATTTTGAAAAAAAAGGTTATTAAGATTAATAGTTAGAAGTTTGTTCAAAAGTCGTAAAACATCTTTGGATAGGGAGGAATAAAATGAAAAATGAAACAGCAGTAAAAGAAAATATTGCAGAAAAATATAAAGAGGTGCGAGCATGCACAGAAAAAATTGTAGCTCCACTTCAAACAGAGGATTATATTATTCAAGCAGGACCTGATGCAAGCCCTCCAAAGTGGCACCTTGCCCATACAACATGGTTTTTTGAACGATTTGTTTTAAAAGAATATAAGACTACATACGAAGCACTCAACGATCAATTTGACTATCTTTTTAATTCATACTATGAAACAGTTGGAGAATTTCACCCTCGAGCGCAAAGAGGAGTTCTTGCTAGACCGAGCATTGAGGAAGTAAAGCAATATCGATATTACATTGATGCACATATGAAAGAACTTTTTGAAGAACTAACAGAGGAAAATAGAGATAAAGTTCTTTCTATCGTTGAAATTGGACTTCAGCATGAGCAGCAGCACCAAGAACTTCTTTTAACAGATATTAAATATAACTTTTTCACCAACCCTCTTCTTCCTGCATATATTAGTCAAACTACAGAAGAAAATGGAAAAAGGAAGGAGACGTCATTTATTGAAATAGAAGGAGGACTTATTGAAGTTGGACATGATAATTCTTCATTCTCATTTGATAATGAGCGCCCTCGCCATAAAGTATGGTTAGAGTCTTACCGAATTGCTGATGCGCCTGTTACTAATCGAGAATATATAGAATTTATCGAAGATGGAGGGTATGAACGACCAGAATTATGGCTTTCAGACGGATGGGCTCATATCAAAAAAGAAGGATGGACACATCCTTTATACTGGAAAAAAGATGGTGAGGAATGGAGTATCTTCACTCTGCACGGACAAAGTGCTTTAAATTTAGATGAACCTGTTTGTCATGTGAGTTTCTATGAAGGAGATGCATTTGCGCGCTGGAAAGGGAAACGATTGCCAACAGAACAGGAATGGGAACATGCGTTTAGTAGAATAGAATGTGAAGGCAACTTTGTTGAAAACAACCTTTATCATCCAAATTCACAGTATAAAGGAAACGGTCCACTTTATAAAGGATATGGAGACGTGTGGGAATGGACGCGAAGTCCATATGTACCATATCCAAAAAGCAAACCTTTAGAAGGGGCACTTGGAGAATACAATGCGAAATTTATGTGCAATCAAATGGTGCTAAAAGGCGGTTCTTGTGCAACTCCTCACAGTCATATTCGTCCAACATATAGAAACTTCTTTCAGCCAGAAAAACGCTGGCAATTCACGGGTTTCCGCTTAGCGGAGGACGTATAAATGACAAATGTAAAAGAGATGGAAAAATCATTTTATAAAGATGTTTTGACTGGATTACGCTCAGTTCCTAAGAGATTAGAACCTAAATATTTATATGATTATCGAGGTTCAGAGCTTTTTGAAGAAATTACAAAGACTCCTGAATATTATCCAACACGTACAGAAATGAGAATTTTAAAAAAAGAGCTTAATAGTATTTCTCACTATATTGGGGATGATGCAGCATTAATTGAATTTGGAAGTGGCAGCAGTGAAAAAATTAAATTTTTATTGCATCATTTGAAAGGCATTAAAGAGTATGTGGCTATTGATATATCAGAAAGCTTTTTGCTGCAGTCTGTAGAGAAGTTGAAGAAAGAACATCAACATCTTTATGTGCATACTGTTTGTGCCGACTATACAGTTCCTTTCTCTCTTCCTTCTTTAAAAGCGAAAAAGAAAGTTTTATTCTTTCCAGGTTCAACAATTGGAAACTTTGATAAACAAGAAAGGAAGACTTTTTTAAATCAAATGTCTACTCTGTTAACAAAAGGAGATGGCTTTATCATTGGAGTAGATTTGAAAAAGGATGAAAAATTACTTCATTCCGCCTATAACGATGCCAAACAAGTAACACGCGCTTTTAACTTAAATTTACTTCAGCGGATGAACCGCGAACTTCTTGCTAATTTTATTGTGGAGAATTTTGAGCATAAAGCTTTTTACAATCACGAAGAAGGTCGAGTTGAGATGCATATTGAGAGCTTGAAAAATCAGCTTGTTACAATTGGTGAAGAAGAAGTTTCCTTTCAAAAGGGAGAGACAATTCATACAGAAAGCTCTTATAAGTTTTCAGTGCAAGAGTTTCAAAATCTTGCGAAGGAAGCGAACTTTATCCCGAAAAAAGTATGGACAGATGAAGAGAATTTATTTAGCGTTCATTACCTCGAAGTGAAGGCATAAAAAAAGACAGCCACGTGGCTGTCTTTTTTTCTTCTTATTTTACTTCTTGAGGCACTTCTAGGCCAAGGCCTTTTGCAATGCGCGTTCCAAAGTCAGGATCTGCTTTATAGAAATGTCCGATTTGACGAACTTTAATTTCTTCTTTTTCAACAGGTGTCATTTCATTCACGATTGTTTGGACAATGCGATCTTGCTCTTCTTTACTCATTAAACGGTAAAGATCACCTGCTTGTGTATAATGATCGTTATGATCATATGCTACGCTTTCAGCAACACCTGAAACAGGGAATGAAGCCTGTTTGTTTTCAGGAGATTCTGTTGGACCATTATAGCTGTTTGGCTCATAGTAAACAGAACCTTTTCCATTGTCATCAAAGCGCATTTGACCATCGCGCTGATAGTTTTTCACATCTGCACGTGGACGGTTGATTGGAAGTGCTTGGTGGTTTGCGCCAACGCGATAGCGATGTGCATCATGATAAGCAAATAAACGTCCTTGAAGCATTTTGTCTGGTGATACGTCAACACCAGGAACAAGTGTGCCAGGAGAGAATGTTGCTTGCTCTACTTCTGCGAAATAATTCTCTGGGTTACGATCAAGTACCATACGGCCTACTTCAATTAGTGGATAGTCTTTTTGAGACCATGTTTTTGTAACATCAAATGGATCAAAGCGATATGTGTTAGCATCTTCAAGCGGCATAATTTGAACGTAAAGTTTCCATGCTGGGAAATCTTTATTTTCAATTGCGTTAAATAAATCTTCTGTATGGTAATCAGGATTTTCACCCGCAATTTTTGTTGCTACATCTGGATGAAGGTTTTTAACACCTTGTTCTGTTTTGAAATGATACTTAATCCAAACACCGTCACCATCTTTATTTGTCCATTTGAATGTATGGCTTCCAAAACCGTGCATATGACGGAACGTTGCTGGAATTCCTCTGTCACCCATTAAATATGTGACTTGATGAAGCGATTCTGGTGATAGAGACCAGAAATCCCATACAGCTGTTGGGTTTTTTAAATGTGTTTGTGGATGACGCTTTTGTGTATGAATAAAATCAGGGAACTTAATAGCATCACGGATAAAGAAAATAGGCGTATTGTTTCCAACAATATCGTAGTTTCCTTCTTCTGTATAAAATTTAACAGCGAATCCGCGTGGGTCTCGTACTGTGTCAGCAGATCCATTTTCACCTGCAACAGTTGAAAAACGAATAAATAGTGGCGTACGTTTGCCAACTTCTGATAAAAAGTCTGCTTTTGTATATTTCGTTACATCATTTGTTACTTCAAAGTAGCCGTGTGCTCCTGCACCTTTAGCATGAACAACACGCTCTGGTACACGCTCTCTATTAAAATGTGCTAGTTTTTCTAGCAAATGAACATCTTGGATAAGCGTTGGACCTCTTGAGCCTGCTGTAATTGAATTCTGATTGTCTCCAACAGGAGCTCCCCAACTAGTTGTAAGATTATTATTGTTATTCCCCATACTAGATTCACCTCATATTTATAATATAAATAGCTTAATATCATAATAACATCTATCAATAAAAAATCAATACTTAATTATAATTATTATAAATAAATATTTTGTATAAATTATAAAAGGGTAATATTGGAAATAGAGGGGGGTAAAATAAAAAGAGCTTACAACAAAATAAGCCCTTTTTATTTATTCTAATTCATTTCTTATCAATTTAGAAATTTTAAGTTCTCTTTTATAATAATTATGGCTTTAATACAACTTTAATGCAATTATCTTGTTTATTATTAAAAATATCGTAGCCGTGTGAAGCTTTTTCTAATGGAAGAGTATGCGTAATAATTTGGGTTGGATCGATTTCTTCTTTAATAATTTGTTCATACATTTTCGGCATATAGCTTCTTGCATGTGCTTGTCCCATTTTTAAGGTAACATTTCTTGAAAAGAAGGGGCCTAGTGGGAACATATTGTACAAGCCACCATATACGCCTGTTAGTTGAACAGTTCCGCATTTTCTTACTGCTTTTGTGGCAATTTGAATAGGACCCATTGTTCCACCTTGTAGCTTTAGTTTTTGTTCTACATATTCAAGAGGAGATTTTTTACCATCCATTCCAACGCAGTCAATGACAACATCTGCGCCACCCTTTGTAAGCTCTTTTAGTGTTTCGCCCATATCATCATACTGAGTAAAATCAAACGTTTCTGTTTTGTTCATTTTTTTAGAATGATTGAGGCGGTAATCAAAGTAATCAATGGCAATCACGCGCTCCGCTCCTTTTTGCCATGCGAATTTCTGAGCCATAAGACCTACAGGACCGCATCCTAGCACAATCACAGTATCCCCTTTTTTTACGCCTGCATTTTCCACACTCCAATAGGCGGTTGGTAAAACGTCTGATAGAAATAGAAGTTTTTCATCTTCAAGCTCACAGCTTTCTGGAATCACAAAAGGCGTATAATTTCCGAAAGGAACGCGCAAATATTCTGCTTGCCCGCCAGGATAGTTGCCAAACTTTTCGGAGTAGCCAAAAAGGCCTCCAGAATCATAGTGAGGATTTGAATTATCACACTGACTTTCAAGGTGATTATCACAGTATGGACAGCTTCCACACGCAACTGTAAAAGGAATGACAACTCTGTCCCCTTTTTTTACTTTCGTCACCTCTGGTCCAATGTCCTCAACAATCCCCATTGGTTCATGCCCGATAATATAACCAATTGGAAGCGGGAAATTTCCTTGATAAAGGTGCAAATCAGACCCGCAAATCGCTGTTGACGTAATTTTAACAATAACATCTTGTGCATCTTGAATTTTGGGTGCTTCCACTTCTTTTACGGCAATTTCTTTTTTTCCTTGATATGTGACAGCTTTCATATATAACCTCCACAGTTCTCTTATTGTCTTATTTATCGTTCTCTTGGCCTGCATAAAATATAAGCATACTTTTACATCGGACTTTTTACTTTTAGGAAGAAAGAAAAAATGAAGACTTCACATAAACTTTTTATTGTTCGGGCATATTGAAAAGGGGAATTTTTAAACTGCTTTTAAAAATAAAAAAGGGGTGCTTTGTTTGTACTATTACAAAGAAGGATTAATTAATGAAATTAAACCGGATAAGCCAGATCCAGCAGCAGCAAAAGTGTTGCAAGAAATTCTTGGTGGTCATTATGGCGAAATGAGAACAATGATGCAGTATTTCTTTCAAAGTTCAAATTTTCGGGGAAAAGAAACACAGTTTAGAGATTTAATGCGCGGTGTTTTTTTAGAGGAGATTGCTCACGTTGAGCTTGTACAAAATACAATCAATGCTCTTCTTGATGAATCGGGCGGTGAAGGAGTTGGAGCACAAGGAGCGGATCGTGCCCCTCTTGATGAAGCAGTCAAACACGCTAACCCTCATCACTATATTATGGGAGCACAAAGCTCTCTTCCTGTTGATGCAGGTGGAAACCCTTGGAACGGATCTTGGGTATACAGCCACGGAAATTTAATATCTGATCTTCTTAATAACGTTGTATTGGAATCAACGGGGGTTTTACAAAAAACTCGTATTTATGAAATGAGCTCAAATCAAACGTTTCGTGAAACACTTGGGTTTTTAATTGTGCGGGATAACGCTCATCAAAACGCATTTGCAAAAGCTCTTGAGACGCTAGGCGTAAATTGGGGAAAGGTTTTTCCTATTCCGAACTATGATATTAATAAGTATCCAGAATGTCGTAAGTTTGTTGAGATGGGCTATCATAATACACAGTTCAACTTCCGCCTTGATCCAACGAGAATCGGTGAGATTTTACAAGGTCAAGTGCCAAGTCGTAACGGTGGAGAAATGACAGTTACAGATCCACCACAAGCATTCCCAGCACCAATGCTTCCAGAGATGCCAAATGAGCATAGCCCTGGTTTAGGCGATATGAATGCGTAAGGAAATCTTCGGAAATGGAAAATGAACTGCACGGAAGTTCTTCAACAGAACGGTTTATTCCTGTTACATCTGTTCAAAGTGGAGAAGGAATTGAAGTTACCCCTGACCTTTACAGCTACACAACACAAATTGTGAACGTTTGCTTTATCGGAGGAAGAGGAGACGAATTTGTCCTTGTTGACGCAGGAATGCCGAAGTCAGCTCAAAGTATTATTTCAGAAATAGAAAATCGTTTTGGCTCCAATGCCCGTCCAAAAGCTATTCTGTTAACACATGCTCATTTTGATCATGTTGGAGCACTTCTTGAGCTGCTTCGCCATTGGGATGTTCCTGTTTATGCTCATAAAGCTGAGCTTCCATATCTTCAAGGAGAAAAAGACTATGAACGCCCAGATCAAACAGTTGAAGGTGGAATGGTTGTTAAAATGTCTCCGCTGTTTCCAACAGAGAGCATTAACATAAGTTCCCGCGTTTCTCCTCTTCATGATGACGGGTCTATTCCAGAACTGCCTGAGTGGGAATGGATTCATACGCCAGGTCATACAGAAGGGCATGTTTCGTTCTTCAGAAAACGAGATAGAGCTCTTATTGTAGGAGATGCGTTTATTACAACAAAGCAAGAAAACTTATTTGACGTGATTACGCAAAAGCTAGAAATAAGCGGACCACCGAGATATTTAACAACAGACTGGAAAGCGGCGAAAAAATCTGTTGAACATCTTGCTTCTCTTCATCCTGAAGTAGCCATAACAGGTCACGGCAAACCTGTAGAAGGCAAATGGTTAGCTGAACATTTAGCTGTATTAGCACGGGATTTCGATCGAATAGCTATCCCTGACTATGGGAAATATGTTGATGAGTAAGTATTGTAAGCACAATCTTTTGTTAAAAGATTGTGCTTTTTCTTTTGAGAAATTTCATTATAGTCCTAATGAACAACCGTATACAATGATATAATCTTTGTATACATAATTTTTAAGAAAAGAGTGGAAGAATGATTTTTTTTGAAGTAATTTTACCTGTTATTCTCATTTTCTTTAGTGGCTATATGATTCAAAAAATTTTTAAGGTTGATATTAAACCAATTTCAACCATATCCATTTATATTTTAATGCCTGCGCTTGTATTTCAAACCTTTTACACAACGCCGCTTGATAGTAATTTATTTTATATTGTGATTACATCAACGCTTATTTTTGCAGCATTAGTTGTTGTAAGCATTGTAACCTCTCGCTTATGTAAACAAGATACAGAACAGGAAAGTGCTCTTATTTTAACATCTGCTTTTGCAAATAGCGGGAACTACGGAGCACCGATTGTTCTTTTTGCTTTTGGGCAGGCTGGTATGAACTATGCTGTTCCACTTATGGTGTTTCACTCCATTTTGATGAGCGTTTTTGGCGTATATTTTGCAGCTAGAAGTCAAGGTGGAATAAAACTTGCCGTGAGAACAGTTCTAAAACAGCCAACAAACTATGCTATTCTTCCAGCTGTTTTGCTGCAAGAATTCCATATTTCAATTCCTGATAACTTTTATGCAAGCATCGAGCTTGTAGGCAACTGCTGTATTCCAGTTGTGATGATTATTTTAGGGATGCAGCTTGCAGACGTAAATGCTAAAAAGCTTGAATGGGGGAATATTAGTATTGCAAGCGGCATTCGTCTTATTGCTTCTCCCATTTTAGCTTATCTCATTTGTCTCATGTTCCCGATTGAACCGCTTTTACGAAACGTGATTGTCATCATGGCTGCAATGCCATCAGCTGCAACAACCGCAATGTATGCTATTCAATTTAATACAAAGCCACAGTTTGTTTCAAGCGGAACGTTGATTACAACAGTGCTTAGTTTCGGAACGCTGACGTTTTTACTGAGTATTTTGCATTAGAAAAGAGAGATGTCTTATGTAGAATATGAGCTAAGTAAAGTGGATTAGCTGAATAGGGGTACGAATCTATTTTGGATTTATCGTGACTTCTTAATTTATAAAGGTAAGTAACAAAGGCATACTAATGAGGATTTCCTCTTCGTATGCCTTTGTTTTTTATGGCCAATTTCTCAAATAAAGCAATGCTTAGGGAGCGTATAAAAGAATTTATAAGGGTCATAAAATACCTCCTAGACAGCCATTTTAAAAATGATGAAAGATAAAAAATACATACTTATAAAAATAATTACGTTGACATTTATACGTATAAATAATATATTTGTTCTTAAGAAAGCGTTTGCATTTTATAGAAAGGAGTTAATAAGCTACCTTTAGTTGTATATAACCTTCTTATTTTTAACAGTGGACAGAAATTACAGATAGTACGAAACTTATTTATTAAAGAATTGAGAAACTTAAAAACTTATTAGTCTGAATATTATGTTTTTTATTGTTTGATATCTAAATATAGAGGAGATGGCATGATGAATACATGTAAAACTTATAAAAATCCAATTGTAGAGCAACGAGCAGATCCTTGGGTATATAAGCATTGGGATGGATATTATTATTTCACTGCATCAGTTCCTGAATATGATCGACTTGAAATTAGACGTGCAAAGTCTATCGAGGAATTAGGGGCAGTTAAGGGAGTGACTGTATGGAAGAAACACGCAGAGGGACCAATGAGCGCACTGATTTGGGCACCAGAACTTCATTACATTAAAGGAAAATGGTATATCTACTTCGCAGCAGCAAATACAGACCAACCTGTAAATGGTACATTCAATCATCGTATGTTTGTCATTGAGAATGAAAACGCCAATCCAATGGAGGGAAATTGGACGGAAAAAGGGCAAGTTAAGACAGATTGGGAGTCATTTTCCCTAGATGCTACAACATTCACTCATAGAGATGTTCTGTATTATGTATGGGCTCAAAGAGATGTGGATATTAAAGGGAATTCTAATCTATACATTGCAGAAATGGAGAATCCATGGACAATTAAAGGTCCTCAAGTGATGCTTTCAAAGCCTGAATTACCATGGGAAACAATAGGTTTTTGGGTAAATGAAGGTCCGGCTATCCTTAAACGTAATGGGAAAATTTTTATGACGTACTCAGGAAGTGCTACAGACCACAACTATTGTATGGGATTATTAACAGCTGATGAAGAGAGTAATTTGCTAGACCCTAAGTCATGGGTTAAGTCTCAAAATCCAGTATTTAAGAGTTCTCCACAGAATGGACAATATGGGCCTGGTCACAATAGTTTTACAGTTTCTGAGGATAATAAAGAAGATGTCCTGATTTATCATGGCCGGAATTATACAGATATTAAAGGTGACCCACTATATGATCCTAACAGACATACACGTGCCCAGATTATTAAATGGACAGAAGAAGGGTTTCCTAATTTCGGAGTACCTGTTCCAGACGCAGAAGAAGTGAAATCTGAACGCTAAACAAGATAGTGAGTTTTCTATAAGTGTTAAAAGATTTCTCATAGCTACGAACTTTTTTGAATAACTGTATGTATTTCTATAGAATGTAGAGGAGATTTTATGATGAATATTCCTAATCGAGGCTTTTGGAACTTTGGGGGTTTATTCTTTTTCTATTTTATTATTTGGGCCATTGTTTTAGGGTTCTTACCTTTATGGTTGGAAGATGTAGCAGGACTCAATACAAGTGAGACAGGTATTGTTTTTTCATCTATGTCATTAATAGCCTTATGTTATCAACCGTTTTTTGGTATTATTTCAGATAAATTAGGTTTTAAAAAGAACCTGTTTTGGGTTGTTGTTGTCCTTTTGATGTTTATGGGTCCATTTTTTAGCTTTTTATATGTACCATTGCTGCAAATGAATATATTTGTGGGAGCTATTATAGGAAGTGCCTACCTTAGTGCTGTCTTTTATGCAGGAGTAGGGGTTGTAGAATCCTATATAGAGAGAGTTAGCCGCAATAATGGGTTTGAGTATGGTCGTGTAAGATTATTTGGGTCAATTGCCGGAGCTACAGCTTCACTGATTGGCGGTATTATGTTTGTAAGAAATCCTAATTCTATCTTCTGGTTTGCGTCAGGAGCAGCAGTTTTTCTTGCCATCCTACTTTTCACTGCAAAAGTCAAAGGGAAAGATTTAATAAAACCGACAAATCCTAAAAGTAGTGAAATAAACAAGAGAGCTATCGTTTCTATATTTAAATTAAAAAACTTTTGGTTCCTTTCGCTCCTTATTGTTGGGACTGCAGCTATATACGATGTATTCGATCAACAATTTCCTAACTACTACGTTCAATTTTTCTCCTCTAAAGAGATAGGTACAGATATTTTTAGTAAACTAGTATCCGTTCAGGTCGGCCTTGAAGCTATTCTAATGATTTTCGCTCCTGTAATAGTTAATAAGATAGGCGCTAAGAAAGGATTGATTCTCTTTGGAATCTTAACTTTTGTTCGGATTTTTGGAAGTGCTGTAGCTTCGGAGCCTATATTGTTATCTGTATGTCGGCTAATTGCCGCTTTTGAAATGCCACTATTGTTAGTTTCCATTTTTAAGTATATTACAGGAGTATTTGATGTTCGTTTTTCAGCAACCATCTATTTACTAGCTTTTAATTTTGCTAAACAAAGTGCTGTTGGTATTTTCTCTTCTATCGCTGGAAATATGTATTCGTCTATGGGATTCCAAAACACGTATTTTTTCTTAAGTGCTATTGTGTTAATAATCACGGCAATTTCTTATTTCACTTTAACAGACGATAAGAGAATACAAGTCCAAGTCCAAGAGCCTCTCTACACGTCAACAAAATAGCCGGATACTCATGAACTCTCTTTCAAAGAGAGTAAGGTGGAAATAGATGTTTTTTGTGAAACATAATAGGATTATTGACTGTATAATGCGCAAGGAAATGTATGCGTTTTCTTTAGGGTGCTGTATTTTAAATGATAATAATCCACTTTAAGGGGTGTTTTCATGAAAAACTACTCAAGAGCGGGGAAGAAACTATTTATTTTAGCTCTATCGTTGTTGCTAACTTTCTCAATATGTATGCCGGCCTCAGCTAGTAATTGGTCCCTTACAGGGGATACACTTATTCATGACCCATCTATCATTAAAGAAGGAAATACTTGGTATACTTTTGGTACTGGGCTAGTAGGAGAGAACGGGATAAGAGTATTACGTTCTGATAATGGTATACATTGGTATAAGGCCCCTAGTGTCTTTCCAACAAGTCCATCTTGGTGGAAAAACTATGTGCCAAATTACGAGAGTAATCAATGGGCTCCTGATATTAGTTACTATAATGGACGTTATTGGCTTTACTATTCTGTTTCTTCTTTCGGTTCTAACACTTCGTTAATCGGTTTACTTTCTACATCTAGTATTACATCTGGACAATGGCGTGATGATGGATTAGTCATTCGATCTACATCAGCTGATAACTATAATGCTATAGATGGTGATTTGATAATTGATAAAGATGGGAACCCATGGCTATCATTTGGTTCTTTCTGGAGTGGAATTAAGTTAACTCGTCTTGATAAAACGACAATGAAACCTGTAGGTTCTCTTTATTCTATTGCTTCTAGACCTGAGAACGGTGGAGCTATAGAAGCTCCTAATATTATTTATCGAAATGGCTACTATTATTTGTTTGTCTCTTTCGATAGATGTTGTCAAGGTGTAAATAGCACATATAAAATGGCTGTCGGAAGATCTAAAAATATTACTGGTCCATATTACGATAAAAATGGCGTTGATATGATGAAGGGTGGCGGCACTATTTTTGATGCGGGAAATGAACGATGGAAAGGACCTGGACATTCGGATATTTTAAATAATAATCTTATTGTTCGGCATTCGTATGACTCCTTAGCAAATGGTTCACCTACAATGTTGATTAATGATCTTTATTGGGATTCAAAAGGGTGGCCTACTTATTAAAAATCACTTCGAGATATAAGAATAATAAGCATGTATGCCTTAGTTTTAAGAAAATAAATGATACAGTTTAATATTAGATGTTACAAGGTCTTTGTCTTTATAGAACAAAGGCCTATTTTTATTGCTATTTAAGTTTAAATATAGATATAACAAATAACTAACTCATGGAAACAAATATCTTCTAATAAGGAAGAAACCCAATGCTTCTTGTCATGTTAATGTGATAAAATTAAATTCTTATGTGACTTACATCATTGTTTTAAAGAATAAATGATTGATTATAAATGATGCTAGAGTACAATACTCATTAGTTTCTAAGTTTACAACGCATCTCCCTAATCATTTGCAATTAGCAAGTAATGAAATAGGAAAAATAAAATGTAAGGTGATTATTCAAATGAAATTAATATTAGCAGAGAAGCCGTCTGTCTCTAAAAACATTGCAGACGCGCTTAAAATAAAAGGACGTGGGGACGGATATTTTGAAGGAAATGGCTATATTGTCACATGGGCATTCGGTCATTTGCTTCAACTTTATGATGCAAAAGACTACGATGATAAAATGGCAACATGGAAGATGGATAACTTTCCGTTCATTCCAAGCGTTTTTAAGTATAAAGTGAAAAGTAGTCCAAAGAACCGCGATAAGCCGGATAGTGGGGCAAATAAACAGCTGAAGATTATTAAAAGTTTGATGAGAAGACAAGACGTTGAAGCTATTATTTCAGCATGTGATTATGATCGTGAAGGCCAAGTAATTGGAGATAGTATCATTTATAACTTAAAGCCAACAAAGCCTGTTTATCGTCTTCTTTTAAATGAGTGGACACCTGCTGAAGTTTTAAATGGACTAGCAAATGTAAAGCGAAATGAAGAGTTAAAGCCCCTTCAAGACGCAGGGGTAAGCAGACAATGGGCAGACTGGGCAATCGGAATTAATTTAACGTCTGTTGCAACACTTAAATATCAAAAAGGAAAAGGAAAAGCGCTTAATATTGGACGCGTTCTTTTACCAACTTTGAAAATTATTTACGATAGAGATAAAGAAATTGAAAACTTTGTTCCCGAAAACTACTATAAACTTCAGGCAACGTTCGGAACTGAAAAAGGCGATAAGTATGATGGAACCTATTTTGAAGGAAAAGAAGAGAAGTTTAAAAGCAAAGAAGCATTAGAAGAAATCGAGAGAAAGCTTGAGAATAAAAAGGGACTTGTTCATAAAAAAGACGTCCAAAAGAAAAAAGAGTATCCACCGTTTTTATTCAATCTTTCTAATTTACAAGGTTATATCACAAGTAAATTTAAAGGGTGGACATCTGATAAAGTATTAAAAGTTGCGCAGTCTCTATACGAAAAAAAGTTTATTACGTATCCACGTACATCAAGTATCGCCCTTGAAGAAAGTCTTGTTGGGAAAACAGCAAAAGTGCTTGAAACACTAGCAGCAGATCTTCCGTATAAAGACGAAGTGAAGTTTGTAAAATCAAAACGCGTTTTCAATAATGCAAAAGTAGAAAGTCATAGCGCAATCATTCCAACATATATGAAGCCGAAAAAGTTAACAGGTGATGAAGAAAAAGTCTATGAGGCAGTGAAAAACAGATTTATTATGCAATTTATGCCTCTTGCAGAGTATGAAGAAACAAGAATTGAAACAAAAGTGAAAGACGTAGATTTAAAAGGTCTTTTTGTTTCAAAAGGAAAAGTTCAGCTTGTTGAAGGGTGGAAGAAAGTTGAACACATTCAGTCTAAAGACACTATGCTTCCTCTTGTTCAGAAAGGAGAAGATGTTGAGTTAGTTGCGCATGAAGTCACAACTCATACGACAAAGCCTCCAAAGCAGCATACAGAAAAAACGCTTTTACGTCTTATGGAAACGGCAGGGAAAAACGTTGATGGAGACGATGAAGAAAGCGTGAATGCTGTTTTAGATGGCTTTAGTATTGGTACACCAGCAACGCGGGCTGAAACAATTAAAAAGTTAAAAGATGTTGGCTATATTGAAGGTCAAAACAAAAACCTTGTCACAACAGAGCTTGGTCGTAAGCTTGTTGAAACATTTCCGATTCAAGATTTGTTTAATCTAGACTTTACAGGACGACTTGAAAAATCACTGTTTGATATTGAGAAAAAACAGTTTACAAAAGACGATTTCTTGAAGCTAATTTTTGACTTTACTACAAAGTCGGTTGAAACGATTAAAAATGAGAAAGATGTAACAATTAATGAAGTATCGTCACAGCGGAAGCCAAACGAAGTGCTCGGCAAATGTCCTGTTTGTGGACACGGAGTGATTGAAGGGCAAAAAGGATTTGGCTGCAGCAATTGGAAAAGCGGCTGTAAATTTGTAATTTGGAAAAATGATAAATTTCTAGGCTCAATGAAGAAAAAACCAACGAAAACGATGGTCAAAGCGCTTTTAAAGAACGGCATCGCGCCTGTTAAAGGGCTAACAAGTAAAAAAGGGAATAAGTTTGATGCGATGCTGCGCTATGAGAAAAACCCGGATAATGATTATTATAGCTGGAAGATGGAATTTAATAAAAAATAAAAAAGAGGCAACTGAGGTTGCCTCTTTTTTATTCAAGATTTGCGTGTTTTCCATACATTTTGTTTGTATCAAGTTCTTTATGATGCATAAATCGAAGAATTAATGCATCGAAAAAGAGGAGCATTATTTGTTCAAATAGAGAACCCATTGGCTGGATCGTTTCATGATGACTTCCATCTTGATCTTTTGGAGCACCTGGTAATGTGACTGTCGTGTTTGCCATTTTCCCAATCGTTGAAAGAGGAGAAAGGGTAACAACTGCGATTGTGCCGCCGACCGTTTTTGCTTTTTCCCCAATAGCTGTTAATGTTTTCGTTTCACCTGAGCCTGTACAAAGAAGGAGTAGATCATCTTTTTCAAATGTAGCAGTCACTGTTTCGCCAACAACATAGGCATCAATCCCCATATGCATCATTCGCATTGCAAACGATTTGGCTATAAATCCAGATCTGCCAGCACCTGCAACAAAAACTTTTTTTGCTCCTACAATATGACAAAAGAGCGTTTCAGCTTCATCACTTGAAATAAGTGGGGCAGAGTGTTCAAGCTCTTTCACAATTTTATTGAAATAGTGAATAGTATCCATTATTTAACCTTTGTTAATAAGTTCTTTAATGCTTTTTGCAGCAGCATGTGTGTCATCTTGTGTTGCAATACCTCCACCAACAATAACAAGATCTGGCTTTTGTTTAATGACTTCAGGAAGCGTTTCTAGCTTAATGCCGCCTGCAACAGCTGTTTTTGTATTTTTAACAACGCTTTTAATTGTAGCAAGATCTTCAAATGAATTTTTCCCAACTGCTTGGAGGTCATAGCCTGTATGAACGCAAATATAATCAACGCCAAGTTCGTCAAGTTCTTTAGCACGAGTTTCGATATCTTTAACAGCAATCATATCTGCTAAAATTTGCTTTCCACGTTTTTTCGCTTCTTCAACAGCCCCTTTAATAGACTGATCTTCTGCAGCACCTAAAATTGTAATAATATCTGCTCCAGCTTCAGATGCTTGAGAAACTTCATAGCCTGCTGCATCCATAATTTTAAGGTCTGCTAACACTGTTAAGTTTGGAAATGCATTTTTCATTTCTTTAACAGCTTTTAATCCTTCATTGATTACAACAGGTGTACCAATTTCAACAATATCAATATGTTCCTCAACTTCTTTTACGACTTCAATTGCTTCTGGGATATTTACAAGATCTAAAGCTAATTGTAATTTCACGTGTAGATTCTCCTTTTTTCTTTAAGTTTGATGGATAACGTGACCCTGTGGTAGTGTCTTCAGCTGTTTTCATTTACTAACACTTTGTTGGCTAGTATACTAGGTATATTATTCTTATGAAAGTACGCACTTTGAAATCATATAGTGTCTAAAAGTATACTATGAGAAAAGGAATGATGGTGTAAATTGCCAAACTTTGCAGAAAAAACATTTAATTGTGAAAAAGAACTAACGCTAGCTGTTATAGGTGGAAAGTGGAAGATGCTTATTTTATGGCACTTAGGGAAAGAAGGAACAAAACGATTTGGTGAATTAAAAGCTCTTATGCCAGGGATTACACAGCGCATGTTAGTGAACCAGCTTAGAGAGCTTGAAGCACACTTTATTGTGCACCGTGAAGTGTATCCTGTTGTGCCTCCAAAAGTAGAATATTCGTTAACAGAACAGGGAAAAAGTTTGATGCCAATTTTAGATGCCATGTATGAATGGGGGAAAGATTATATGGAAAATGTATTAGAAAAGCACGAAAGCTAGCAGGATATCCTTGCTAGCTTTTGGCGTTTTATTGTAATTTGTATACTTCTCTAAAAAGTTGTTCTTTTATGGTAGAAAACTCGCTATCATTGAGCAGGCTAGGCGTGCTCATAATATCAAGCGGAATAAAATCCTCGCCTTTTTGAAGCGGAGGCTGCATGTAAGGAAAATCATTTTTATGAAAGCCGAGGTTTCCATAAAAACGAATTCTGCGTTCTGTAATATCATCACAGCAAGGTTCAACTTCAAGAATTGTAGGCTTATTTGTTGACTTTAGATGGTCATGAATGAGCAGTTTGCCTAATCCTTGACCACGACAAGAAGAGGAAACAGCGATATGTTCGATAAATGAAAAGGTAGGAAACTGCCAAGAAGCTAGAAAAGCTACAATCTCTTCATTTTTATTTTCTTTTGTTTTAATGCTGTATTGTTCATGATTAAGAAGTTCTAGCTGTCCTTCTCGTGTTCGTCGTTCTGATGGTGGAAAAGCCGCTTCCATAATGGAATATACGGCATTAAAAGTTTTGATATTCATTGCTGCTCCTTCTTTTATTGATGATTTGTAATCACAATTTTTAGATGTTGAAGATCATTATTAATGTGATCTTTCATAAGCAGCAAAGCTTTTTCCTCATCACGATTTTTAATGAGTTCAAAAATCTCTTCATGTTCTTTTACAATGCGCTGACATCTTTGTTCTCCTTCCATGTTCAGCTTTCGATAAAAGTAAGTAAGAGACTGAAGGTCGTTAATTTGTTTCTGTAGGCGCTTATTGTTTGTAGAACGTCTAATAATTTGATGAAACTCCGTGTTTAAATGAAGCATCTCTTCGCTTCCTTTTTGATTATCTTTTAAGTTTCTAATTACTTCTCTTGACTGCTTCAGGTTTTCTGAAAGTTTTTTAATATCTTCGTCTCTTGCATGACGAGCTGCTAATGAAGCTGCAAGCGATTCAAGTGCTTTACGGCATTCATAAATATCTTCAACGTCTTTTAACGTTGGTTCATAGACTGTCACTCTTGATTTTTCGTCTGTTACTAAAAGTCCTTCTTGTTCAAGAGCTCGGATTGCTTCTCTGACAGGACTTCTACTAATTTCAAATTCACGAGCAATTTTGGTTTCATAAATGCGTTCTCCTGGCTGAAAAACTTCTTTGAAAATCATTTCTTTCAGTGATTTGTACACTTGCTCATGATAAGAAAGCGATTTCTTTATTGAATACGTCATGGCCATTACCTCACATTCATTACGTACAGTTCCTCTATTATATTATCAGAAAACAGGGAGGATAGGAAAAAAAGAATACAAGAATATCGCAGAGAATAAAGAAGAAAGACGAGGAAGGGAGAGTTAATATACCCAAATTTTACTGGACTTTTACATTTGTATTACATATTAATTAGAAACGTAGTTCTTTATTGGAAGAGGGAAATAGTTATGATAGAGTTTAAAAGCTAACACGCAAAAAAGAAAAGGTGAGAAAGATGTTTGGATTTCTTTGGACGATTTTCGGTTCAGCTGTTCCGCCGTTAGTTGTGACGTCTATTTTGTATGTTCTTACCCTTTCTTTTCTGGAAAAAAAGGGGAAAAATCCATTTGAGGTAAGCCGTTTCTTTCTAAAAAGTGCACTCGGCATAAGTACTATCTCTATTTTATTTATCACAATGTACCCGACAGGCTATAATTACGGAGATGCACGAGTGCTTAATGTTGAACCATTAAAAGGGATGTACAATTTGCTTCTGTATTCAACAGATCCAAATGTCACAATAAGTAACTTAGGATTGAATATTTTGCTTTTTATGCCGTTTGGCTTTTTTCTTTTTCTCTGTTTGAGAAAAAAAGCGTCCCTTTTTAAAGTGACTTTTTATGGAATGTGTTTGTCCTTTACTGTAGAGCTATTTCAGTATATTTTCCCAATTGGAAGATCAACAGACGTCGATGACCTTATTCTCAATACAGTGGGGACATTGATAGGAGCCAGTTTAGCTAAAATATTAAATGCTATGCTTTCTTCGTCTACAAAAGAGAAATTAGGAAAAAAACTCAATTTACTGATGAAATAATCCAGAATGGAAAGGGAGAAGAAATGTTGGAGTTATCTGAAAATAGTAAAATCAATTGACTTTTTCTCTCTTTCCTATTACAGTATGAAAGAATGTTTGTAAAAACGTTTAAAATGACGAGAAATATTTCTCTGTTTATATACAAAGTTTTACAATTGTTCTTCTTTCTCGTTAAGAAGAATTTTTTTATTGTTCAAAGAAAGAGGGGATAACAACATGAAAAACTCAAGAGGAAATCCTCTTGCTTTATTGCCACTTGTGGTATTTCTTGGTCTTTTTCTCGGTTCAGGTATTATTACAGGAGATTTTTATAAGCTTCCTGTCCTAGTGGCCATCCTTATTGCGTCTATTGTAGCCTTTCTATTTAATCGAAAAGAAAGTCTAACAGATAAAGTGGAGAGATTTTCTAAAGGAGCAGGAAACTCGGATATTATTGTAATGGTTCTTATTTTTATTCTAGCGGGAGCCTTTTCACAAGCTGCTCAAGAGATGGGAGCTGTTGATGCAACAGTTAATATGGCTTTATCCATTCTTCCAGCAAATCTTATTCTTGCAGGTTTATTTGTGATAGGAGCATTTTTATCGCTTGCAATGGGAACTTCAGTAGGAACAATTGCTGCTCTTGGTCCTATTGGTGTAGGGATTAGTAGCCAAACAGATATCTCTTTAGCTCTTGTCATGGCAACCGTTGTAGGAGGAGCTATGTTTGGGGATAACTTATCGTTTATTTCTGATACAACGATTGCATCTGTTCGTACACAGCAAACAAAAATGAAAGATAAGTTTAAGACGAATTTTTTCATTGTATTGCCGGCAGCTATTGTAACAATCATTGTTTTGACTGTAATGACACTTGGAAATCATACGTCTATTGGAGAGCATAATTTTGAATTTATTAAGGTTCTTCCTTATCTTGCTGTCCTTATTGCCGCTCTTTTAGGTGTAAATGTCTTAGCTGTATTAACAGGGGGCATTATCATTACAGGAATTATAGGGATGTTAACGTCTAGTTATAATCTTGTGGAGTATTTTTCAGCAATTAAAGACGGTATCCTAGGAATGTCTGAACTTGTTATTTTATCAATGCTTATTGGAGGAATGGTTGAAGTTATTAAATATAATGGAGGAATTCATTATCTCCTTCATGTTCTGACGAAAAACATTTCTTCTAAAAAAGGAGCAGAATTTGGAATTGCCGCTCTTGTTGGTTTAACAAATATATCTACAGCAAATAATACGATTGCAATTCTTTTTGCAGGTCCTCTTGCTCGCAATGTAGCAGATCAGTACGGAATTGACCGTCGTAAATCAGCGAGTATTTTAGATATTTTTGCTTGCTTTGTACAAGGGCTTATCCCGTATGGAGCTCAAATGCTTGCAGCTGCTCAATTTGCTTCATTATCACCAGTTGAGATTTTACCTTATGCCTATTATCCATTTTTAATTGCGGTTTGCGGTATTATTGCTATCGTAATAGGTTATCCACGTTTCTCTTCGAAAGGAAAAGAAGTGGGGGAATAGGCGTTTCCAATAACATTAATGTATGGGATAATAAAAAGGGCTTTTCCAAGTGAAAAGCCCTCTTTTAGTTCAAATAAAGGAGAAGGAAGACATGAAAGCTATTTTATTCGTGCTTGCTGGTTCATGCAGCTATGGAATTTTATCAACCATCGTGAAAATCTCTTATTCAAAAGGATTTGGTGTTGAAAATGTAATTGGAAGTCAGATGTTAATTGGTGCTGTGCTTCTGTGGATGTTAAATTTATTTTGTAAGCGTAATCGTTTGACATGGAAACAAAAGATGAAGCTGATTGCTGTTGGATGTTTCACATTTTCAACGAGCGTGCTTTATTATAATGCTTTAAAAACCATTCCAGCTTCAATTGCTATTGTTCTTCTTTTCCAATTTACATGGATGGGGATTTTGTTAGAAAGTATCTTTGCTAAAAAACGACCAAGTGCTCGGTACGTTGTATCCGCTCTGTTTCTTTTAGGAGGAACAGTGCTAGCTGGCGCTTTGATAGAAGGAAAAGGACTTCAATTGGATCCAAAAGGAATTGTACTTGGGCTTCTTGCCGCATTGTCTTTTGCTTTATTTATTTTTTCTAGTGGCAAAGTAGAAGTGAGTGTACCGCCTATTCAGCGCAGTGCTTACATGAGTATTGGAGCAGTTGTGTTAACATTTATAGTCCTTCAGCCAACTTTCGTGTTCAACGGAGACTTAGGAGAAGGACTGTGGCTGTGGGGAAGTATGCTCGGTCTTTTTGGAGCATGCTTGCCACCGTTGCTTTTTGCACTTGGTATGCCTAAAGTAGATCCTGGAATTGGCAGTATTTTAGGAGCTGCAGAGCTTCCAACAGCTGTTATTTGTTCAGGGATCTTTCTTCATGAGTCCATTTCACCCTTACAGTGGACAGGATTAATTCTTATTTTTGTTGGGATTGCTTATCCTCAGTTTAAAGGGATCACAAAAACTAAAATAAGACAGCAAATGTAAAACCACGCACTTGGCGTGGTTTTTTGTTATCTTTTACGATGAAGCTTCTTTTCTTTTGTTTTGCTTGATTGATCTTTGTTATGTTTATTTCCTTTGCTATTATCACCGCTTGTGATTTCTTCTCCTGATTCAACTAAATAGTGCTGAAGTTTTGGAGAGTTTTGATTCATGCTGCCTTTGTTTGGTTTTTTAGTCATCTAAGGACACTCCTTTTAGAATAGAGGTAGTTGATCAAGATTATTATCTTTTCGATTATCAGGGTTGCTTCTTATATAAGTTTCCCCATCTTTTCCTTTAAATGCGCTGACGTTAGCAATTGAACCTGCTAAAACTTCTTGAAGAGCTTCTTCATATGAAAGCAAAGAACCATCGGAAGTTTTAAATGCTGTAAGATCTCCATCAGCATTTTTTTGCACAGCAACAAACTGTTTTTGTTCCATAAACTTTCCTCCTTCTTTAACCTTTAATATTTGAGTCATCGATAAATTTATGTATCATAAAAGAAAAGGGAGAGAAGGAGGAGGATATAGAGATGGAAAAACAATTTAAATGGCATGAAACCTCAAAAGAAAAATGGGACAACCAAGCAAATACATGGAATAGCAAAAGCAAAGAAATGTGGGAAACAGGAAGTAGGAGTATTGTAATTCCAACAATTGAGAAGTTTGCACAAAAAGGCGAAAAATATCTTGATGTTGGCTGTGGTGATGGGTTTGGCTCTTCTCTTTTACATAGCAAAAATATAAATGTAACAGGAGTTGATTTGTCTTCTAAAATGATTGAGAAAGCAGAAGAGCTTTTTGGACAAGAGGGATTGAAGTTTGTTCAAGGTGATTTTGCCTCTCTTCCTTTTGGAGATGAAGAATTTGATGGAGCGATGGTCATTAATGCATTGGAGTGGACAGAAACTCCACTTTCTTCTTTGCAAGAATTAAAAAGAGTAGTAAAAAAGGGAGGAAAGGCTTTCGTTGCAATTCTTGGACCTACAGCAGGACCGAGGTCAAACAGCTATGAGCGCTTGTATGGAAAAGACGTGATTTGCAACACAATGATGCCGTGGGAATTTGAACGTATGTCTTCTGAAAATGGATGGTATGTGCTTGATGGTTATCCTGTTTATAAGACAGGTGTACAAAAGAATGAAGCTGACAAACTTTCTCGGCCACTTCAACAAGCCTTATCCTTCTTTTGGCTTTTTGTGCTAGAAAAAAAGAAAGAGCAATAAATGCTCTTTCTTTTACTGTTGTAGTGCGGACAAGCGGTTCTTTCAATTCCAATTGTAAGGCGTTTCTTGATAAACATAATAGTTAAGCCAATTCATAAACAAAAGATTGGCATGTGAACGCCATGTTTTAAGCGGAGAGCTTGCAGGGTCATTGTTTGGGAAATAATGACGTGGTACTTGAATTTCCAGTCCTTTTTGGACATCTCGGTCATATTCTTCTTTTAACGTTTGAACATCATATTCAGGATGTCCCGTTACAAAAATAAACTTCTCATCACGAGACATCATTAAATAAGCGCCTGCTTCTTCTGATGAAGAAAGAAGCTCAAGGTCAGGATGTCTTTTGACTTCTTCTATATCTACATCTGTATGACGTGAATGAGGAGAGAAAAATAGATCATCAAATCCTCTGAGCAGTTTTACTGGTTCAGCAATGGAAGTATGAGAAAAAACACCTGCACATTTTTTATCGAGAGGGGTTTTATCAATTCCAAAATGATGATAAAGTCCAGCTTGTGCACCCCAGCATACGTGCATAGTAGAAGTAACGTTTGTTTTACACCAGTCCATAATCTCACAGAGCTCTTGCCAGTATGTAACATCGCGAAATGGCATATGTTCAACAGGAGCTCCTGTAATAATCATCCCGTCAAATTTTTGATGCTTAATCTGTGGGAAAGTTGAATAAAAGCGGTCAAGATGAGTTTTACTCGTTGTTTTTGCTTGGTGTGTTTCAGGATGAATAAGCGTTATATTCACTTGAAGAGGAGAGTTTCCAAGCAGGCGTAAAAATTGAGTTTCAGCCTTTTCTTTTTGAGGCATAAGATTTAAAATAACGATATTTAATGGACGAATGTCTTGTGTGAAAGCTCTTGTTTCATCCATTACGAAGATCCGCTCGCTTGTAAGTATTTCTTTTGCCGGAAGATCAAAGGGGATGTTAATCGGCATGGAATATCCCTCCTGTTTCTAAAAATCTGAAAAATTGCAATAAATCTATTATAAGAACAACTGCAAGAAGTTTCAACAGGAAGTGTGAAAAATATTGGATAAACGATTATATAGGCAGTTTCATCTCTTAAAAAAAGGGAAAAGTAAAAAAAAGCTCGTTGACCTATAGGAGGAAATAAAGATGAACATTTACCAATTTTCAGCTCAAAATATAAAAGGTGAAGAACAGTCACTAGAGCAATATAAAGGAAAAGTAATTGTTGTTGTTAATACAGCAAGCAAATGTGGATTTACTCCACAGTTTGAAGGGCTTCAAAATCTATATGAAAAGTATAAAGACCGCAACTTTGTCATTTTAGGCTTTCCTTGTAATCAATTTGGCGGGCAGGAGCCTGGAGACGAGGAGGAAATTCAATCGTTCTGTCAGCGCAACTATGGAGTTGACTTCCCAATGTTTGCAAAGGTAGATGTTAAAGGAGATAATGCTCATCCGCTTTTTCAATACCTAGCTGAAAAAGCACCAGGCATATTAGGTTCGAAAGCTATTAAATGGAACTTTACAAAATTTTTAATTGATAAAGATGGTGAACCTGTTCAACGATTTAGCCCAAAAACGGCTCCGGAAGACTTAGAGCATGATATTGAGCAGCTTTTAGAAGAAAAAACAGATGTTGTGCAATAAAGATAAAAAAGAAGCGGCGCTATAATGCCGCTTCTTTTTTAGTTAACGCTTCTTTTTTCCACATGAACAGGATGGTGCTTGTGGATAGTGCTGAGGGTATTGATGCTCAGGCATCATTTGATGACCTTGATGAGGCATGTTGTAAGGCAGTTGTTGATGATAAGGCATTTCCGCTGTGTCGTAATCTCCCATCACTTGATGAGGCGGATTCATATGCTGTGGTGCCATATCATACGGCATATTCATCATAGGAGATTCATTTCCCATATCGTAATCTCCCATCACCTGATGAGGCGGATTCATATGCTGTGGTGCCATATCATACGGCATATTCATCATAGGAGATTCATTTCCCATATCATAATCTCCCATCACTTTTTGATCATCCATATGTGGCATCATGTTGTAGTCCATCATGTCATATTGTTCAGGCATATTGTGATTGCCCATCATATGCTCCGGTGACATGTTGTAAGGCAGTTGTTGTGCAGGATTTGTCATTGGCTGATGGTAAGGCATTGGTTGGTGACAAGGCATAGGTTTTGGCAGTGGCATACAACAGTGGTGATTTCTATGACGAAACATTTTGTCAGCTCCTCAGTAGTTTGAATTCGTACGTTAGTATCCTATGTAAAAGAAACAAAAAGAGATAATCGTCTAAAAAAAATCCGCAAGTGCCTATCCTTTTGAGACGCTGTGTTAAAATAGGGGAGAAGAAAAGTACCGGAGGAGAAAATGAACGAACAAGAAAGAGTAAAAACGGTAGAAAAATTTGTATGCTCCGTGTTGAAAGATGATCGGACTGGTCACGATTTAGAACATGTTTTTCGCGTGAGACGGCTTTCTTTACATCTTGCTGTTCATGAAGGAGGTAACCGAGACATCATTGAGCTATCAGCACTCCTTCATGATTGTGCAGATCCAAAACTTGTTTCTTCAGAAGAGGAAGCATACAAGCGTATTGATGAGCTTCTTCGAGCTTGCGATGTCCCTCCGAATGATGTCAATCACATTATCCACATTATTAAAAGCGTCTCTTTTAAAGGGGGGAATGGGGAGCCCCCTTCTACAATAGAGGGGAAAATTGTTCAAGACGCAGATCGGCTTGACGCTATTGGGGCGATTGGAATTGCAAGAGCGTTTACGTACGGAGGGGCAAAAGGTCATGTTTTGTTTAAAGAGGACGAGATTCCTAGAACAGTGATGACAGAAGATGAATATCACCAAAATCCGTCAAGCGTTATTGGACATTTTTATGAAAAACTTCTCCTTTTAAAAGAAAAGATGAACACCAAAAAAGCAATTGAGCTTGCAACAGATCGTCATCGTTTTATGATGGAGTTTTTAGAGAAATTTAAGGAAGAATGGAATGGTACAAATGAAGATGTTAACAGTTGAAAACATGACAAAAACATACGGAGAAAAGCTTCTCTTTAACAATATAAGCTTTACAATTAGTGAACGTGAGCGCATTGGTATTATCGGTGTTAATGGAACAGGCAAATCAACGCTATTAAAAATTATTGCAGGCCTTGATACAGACGATCAAGGAGAGATCTCTCATTCAAAAGATTATACAATTAGTTATTTAGCACAGCATCCGGAAGTTAATGAGAATTTGACAGTCATTGAGCAAGTATTTACGAGCAGTACCCCAATGTTTGAGCTGCTGAAAAAATATGATAAAGCTCTCTATGATCTTGAAAAGCATCCCGAAAGTGAAGGCCATCAAGAAAACCTTTATGCTCTTCAACAACGAATGGATGCAATGAATGCATGGGACACAAACGCAAACGTTCAAGCTATCTTATCTAAGCTTGGTATTCATGATGTTCGTCAAAAAATGGGCAACTTATCAGGAGGGCAAAAAAAGCGAGTAGCTCTTGCTCAATGCTTAATTGAAACGCCTGATTTGCTCATTTTAGATGAGCCAACAAACCACCTTGATTATGAAGTTATTGGGTGGCTACAAGATTATCTTGTACGATATAGCGGGGCTGTTTTACTTGTGACGCATGATCGCTATTTTCTTGATGGTGTTACAAACCGTATTTTTGAACTTCATGAAGGAAATATGTACACGTACACAGGAAACTATCAATCTTTTCTTGAAGGAAGAGCACAAAGAGAAGAAGAAGAGCGTCAAAGTCAGGCAAAGCTTCGCAATCTTTACCGCAATGAACTAGCTTGGATTAGACGTGGAGCTAAAGCACGTTCAACAAAGCAAAAAGCACGCATTCAGCGATTTGAAGATATTGAAGGGCGTCTTGATCGTAGCCAAGATGATAAACTTTCGATTAGCTTATCAGGAAGTAGACTTGGTAAAAAAGTGGTGGAATTTACACAAGTGAACAAATCCTTTGAAGATCGTTTGCTTATCAAAGACTTTTCTCACATTATTCAAAGAGGCGACCATATTGGTATTGTAGGATATAACGGAAGCGGTAAATCAACGCTTTTAAATATGATTGCAGGGAAAATCCAGCCTGATCACGGCGAAATTGAGCAAGGCCAGACAGTGAAAGTTGCTTATTATACACAAGAAAGTGAAGAAATTGACCTTAACCAGCGTATGATTGATTATGTAAAAGAGGGAGCGGAAGTTGTTCAAACAACAGATGGAAAGACCATTTCTGTTTCTCAAATGCTTGAGCGTTTCTTATTCCCAACTCATACGCACGGTACACCAATTCGAAAGCTTTCAGGAGGAGAAAGACGTCGTCTTTACCTTCTTCGTCTTTTAATGACATCCCCAAACGTCCTGCTTCTTGATGAGCCGACAAACGATCTTGATACAGAAACGCTTACAGTTCTTGAAGACTATATTGAAGAGTTTCCTGGCGTTGTTATTACTGTTTCACATGATCGCTACTTTTTAGATAAAATTGCGCACTACTTATTTGTTTTCAAAGGAGAAGGAGAAGTTTCAACATATCTTCGTTCATATAGTGAGCTTTTAGAAGAAAGCACAAAAAAGAAAACGGTTCAGAAACAAAAGCCGAAAGAAACGCCTTCACAAGAGAAAAAGAAACGCCGTTTGTCTTACAATGAAAAACGAGAGTGGACGGAGCTTGAAGAAAAAATACCTGAGCTTGAAACAGAGCTTGAAACTGTCGCAAATGACCTTGCTGAAGTTGGAACAAATTATGAAAAAGCTCAAGAGCTTATGAATCGTGAGCAGGAGTTGAATGAGCAACTTGAACAAGCAATTGAGCGATGGGCCGAGCTTTCAGAGCTTATAGAAGAGCTGAATGGGTAATTGTGTTACAATCCCTTTAAGAAGTAAAAAAAGGAGCAGTGGAAACATGAACATTAAGTCAATTGAACCTACACCAAGTCCAAACACGATGAAAGTCACGCTTGATAGTGAGCTTCCAGCTGGTAAAAGCAACAACTATAATGGGACAAACGTTGAGCAAGCACCAAAGATTATTCAAGATTTGATGGAAATCGATGGCGTGAAAGGCGTTTATCATGTAGCTGACTTTTTGGCAGTAGAGCGTAATGCAAAATTTGATTGGAAAGAAATCTTACCAAAAGTGCGTGCTTTATTTGGTGAAGAAGTAGAAGGTGAAGAAAAACAGGATAAAGTTGATGAGCACTTTGGCGAAGTGAACGTTTCTCTTCAACTTTTCAAAGGTATTCCAATGCAGATTAAGCTAACAGATGGGGAAACGGAAAAACGTGAAGGTCTGCCAGCTCGATTCAAAGAAGCGGTTGTGAAGGCTCAGCGAGAAGATGACAACGTTGTACTTGAACGAAAATGGAAAGATCATGGAGTTCGCTATGGTGATCTTGAGGAAATCGCAAAGGAAGTTGCAAGTGAAATTGATGCTGCATATCCAGAGGAACGCTTAGAAGAACTTGTTAGCTCTTCGCAAAAAGGAGAAACAAAATCAGCGGTTGTAGAGCGTAAAAGCTATAAAGTTACGCTTGAAATGTTCGAAGATGAAGATTGGACAAAGCGCTATGCACATTTAGAGCAAATGGATCCAACTATTGAAGATCTTCCTCTTCTAAACAAAGCATTAGAAGACAGCAAAGTGTCAATTCGACGTCTTGCTACAGTTTATCTTGGCATGATTGAAGATCAAAGCGTGCTTCCATATCTTGATAAAGCATTAAAAGACAAATCTGTAACGGTTAGAAGAACAGCAGCAGACTGTTTGTCAGACTTAGGATTTGTAGAAGCTATGCCTGCAGCAATAGAGGCGTTAGAAGATAAAAGTAAATTAGTCCGCTGGCGTGCAGCTATGTTTTTATATGAAGTTGGAGATGAAAGTGCCTTACCAGCTTTAAAAGCTGTTGAAGATGATCCGGAATTTGAAGTAAGTATGCAAATCAAACTTGCTATTGAGCGTATTCAAGGTGGAGAAGAAGCGAAAGGTTCTGTTTGGAAGCAAATGACAGAAGCACGTAAACGCTAGAGAGTAAAGGGAAGTTCCCTTTACTCTTTTTTTGTTATATAGAAATAATAAAGCGCTTCCGTAAGAGATAGAAATTAGCCTTTTATATTAACAGAAAAATTATATAAAATAAAAAATTAAGAATATTATTGCAATCACTCTCAAAAAGTACTATATTATTTAACAATAACAATTGATTTGGGGGACATTGTAGTGAAAAAAGACTTAAGAATTAAAAGTAAGGTAATCAGTGATGACGTAAAAAAGGCACCTAACCGTGCTATGCTTCGTGCGGTTGGTTTTAAAGACGAAGATTTTAAAAAACCAATGCTTGGGATTGCTAGTACGTGGAGTGAAGTAACGCCATGTAACATTCACATTGATGATTTGGCGGTTGAGGCAAAGAAAGGAGCTCGTGAAGCTGGCGGTGCTCCAATGATCTTTAATACCATTACTGTTTCCGATGGAATTTCAATGGGAACAGATGGTATGAGATACTCTCTTTCAAGTCGTGAAGTAATTGCTGACTCTATTGAAACTGTAATTGGGGCTGAAAACCTAGATGGCTATGTTGCAATTGGAGGCTGTGATAAAAACATTCCAGGTTGTATGATCTCGATTGCACGTACAGACGTACCAGCTGTTTTCGTATACGGAGGAACCATTGCTCCTGGAAAACATAATGGAAAAGACATTGACATTGTTTCTGTTTTTGAAGGAATTGGTCAATACAATAAAGGTGACATTGACGGAAAAGAACTAAACAAAATTGAATGTAATGCATGTCCTGGATCTGGTTCATGTGGTGGTATGTATACAGCAAATACAATGGCATCTGCTGTTGAAGCTCTTGGAATGAGCTTACCTGGAAGTTCTTCAAACCCAGCAGAATCGAAAGAAAAATCAGAAGATTGCTATAAAGCAGGACAAGCTGTTTATAACTTGCTTGAAAAAGGCATCTATCCAAAAGATATTATGACAAAAGAAGCATTTGAAAATGCAATTACAGTTGTAATGGCGCTTGGTGGTTCTACAAATGCTGTACTTCACCTTCTTGCAATTTCTCATTCTGTTGGCGTTGATTTAACAATTGAAGACTTTGATCGCATTCAAAAGAAAGTACCGCATATTGCAGACTTAAAGCCAAGCGGAAGATACGTGATGCAAGATCTTCACAACGTTGGTGGGGTACCAGCTGTTATGAAAATGCTATATAAAGCAGGTTATCTTCACGGAGATTGCTTAACAGTAACAGGAAAAACGCTTGCCGAAAACTTAGAGGAAGCACAGGATCTAGCAGAAGGTCAGGACATTATCGTTCCTCTTGATCAGCCGCTACGAAAAGACGGACCGCTTATCATCTTAAAAGGAAATCTTGCTCCAAGTGGTGCTGTGGCAAAAATGTGCGGGGTAAAAGTAAAAGTCCATACAGGACCTGCAAAAGTATATGATTCAGAAGCGGAAGCAACAAAAGCGATTGTAGATGATGAAATTAAGGAAGGCGATGTTTTAGTTATTCGCCACGTCGGACCAAAAGGCGGACCAGGGATGCCTGAGATGCTTTCGATTTCTTCAATGCTCGTTGGAAAAGGACTTGGAGAAAAAGTAGCGCTTCTAACAGACGGACGTTTCTCAGGTGGAACACATGGACTTGTTGTAGGACATATTGCGCCTGAAGCCCAAGTTGGAGGTCCGATTGCTTTATTGCAAACAGGTGATGAAGTAACAATTGATTCTATTGCTCAGACTGTATCAATGAACGTTTCAGAACAAGAATTAAAAGCGCGCCGTGATGCTTGGACACCAAAGCCTCTTCATACAAAAGGCGTGTTAGGAAAATACGCACATCTTGTATCATGCTCATCAGAAGGAGCTGTAACAGATAAATTTGAAAAAACAGCAAAAAAAGAGACGGCTTTTTCAAAATAGTATAAGGAAGAAACCTTGGTACTGCTAAGGTTTCTTTTTTAAATGAATAGTAAAAATATTGTCGAATTTAGCGCAAGCTCGTTGATTTTTTGCCCTCTTTTATAGTATGCTGTTACCGTCAAGGAATAAGGAGGAATGAATTATGTCAATGGCATATGAAGAATATATGCGTCAACTTGTCAAGCCGATGCGTGAGGAGCTTGTTCGGGCAGGTTTTAGTGAATTGACAACAGCTGAAGAAGTAGAAGACTTTATGGAGCATGTCGAAGGAACAACGCTTGTTGTTGTAAACTCTGTTTGTGGATGTGCAGCAGGTCTTGCTCGTCCAGCTGCTACGCAAGCTGTTTTGTATAGCGAAGTGAAACCAGATCATCTTGTAACGGTTTTTGCAGGACAAGATAAAGAGGCAACAGCTAAAATGAGAGAATATTTTACAGATATTGAGCCTTCTTCGCCATCAATGGCGGTCCTAAAAGGAAAAGAAGTTGTTCACTTTATTCCTCGTCATAACATTGAAGATCATGCGCTTGAAAGCATTATGGAAAATATTATTACAGGACTAAATACACATTGTAAGTAAGCGGGAAAGAGTGTCTAGTGACACTCTTTTTTGACGTTCAAATTACATGTAAGGGACGAAAGAGATGATTGTTACAACTGCTGGACGAACAAATCAAGAGATAATTGAACGGGCTTATAAGATCTCAAAGGTACTTAAGGTCCCGTTTGAAGAACGAAGAAAGCGCTCGATATCAAAGCTTAGAGATGAGAGGGATTGTAACATTCTCGTTGTTGGAAAAGAAAGACTTGAGCTTTTTTATAAAGAGAGTAGTGAACCTTTTTTCTTTCATCCTAATTCAGCCATGTTTCGTGCAAAACGTTGGATAAAAGGAGAGAGGGACCCATTTTTGGAGGCCGTAAATCTTAAAGAAGGAGATTCCTTCTTAGACTGTACGCTTGGCCTTGCCTCTGACAGTACTATGGCAAGTCTTGCTGTTGGAGAAAAAGGAAAAGTGGTGGGGACAGAAGGTAATCGCTATGTTGCTTATATTGTAAAAGAAGGGTTAAAAAGCTGGGAAACATCCATTGCTGAGTTGAACCGTGCAATGAAAAGAATAGAAGTAATCGCAGAAGAAAGCGAAAATTATTTGATCTCCTGTGAAGATAAGTCATTTGACGTTGTGTATTTTGATCCGATGTTTCATCAAACTGTGGAAGAATCAGCAGGAATTGAAAGTCTCCGTCCGCTCGCTCTTCACTATCCGGTGACAAAAAAGATGGTGAAGGAAGCGTGCCGAGTTGCAAGAAAAAGAGTTGTTTTAAAAGATCATTTCAGAAGCCCGCTTTTTAATGCTTTAAATTTTGATGTTCATAAACGAAAAACGGCTCTTTTTCACTACGGTGTAAAAAACCTACTCACAATTGAGCTTTAATCAAAAAGTGTAAGTGTAATATTATAGACGAGCACAATACACAATGAAATGACAAAAATAGTATCCACTTCATTCATCTCCTTTTTACATAGTGTGTCAAAAAAGAACTCTTTTAAAAGAAAAAATGAAACTTCTAGCCTAATTCATCCGTTATATGAAAAAGTAGAAATATTGCAAAGATTTTAAGAGAGTTTTCACCTTCATTACTTTTGTTAAAAATCTGAAAAGTTCAGGGGACTCTTTTAAAAAATGTTAAAATAAAGAAAAGTATGTTCGGAGTAGTGGTACACGTTGTAAAGAGGGGGAGAAAGTGTATGCCAAAATGGTTGCGAAAGACGTTTATTGTATTAATTACGGTGTTTACGTTTGGCCTTGTTAGTCCGCCAGATTACTTGTATGTAGATGATGTAAAAGCGGACAAGCCTGAAAAGCAAAGTTATATTGAAGATGTAGCAATTCCATATAGTGAAGAAACCTCTTATTCTTATAGTCCACCTCTTTCAAAAGAAGACTTTGTAACAAATGCCTTAGCTGAAGCAGAAAGTCAGTCATTTCAAAAGTTTGGAACCAAAATTTCCCCTGTTATTGAAGAGGAATTTAGAGAAGCAATTCTACCAAAGATTGAAGAGGCTTTAACAGAGGTGTCAGAACAAGCTGACGAAGGTGAGTTGTCCAACTTAGGAATTACCGAGTCTCCTTCTGGAGGATATGGAGAAAAAATCTTTAATGTATACAATCGGGAAACAGGAGAAGATGTCATTCGTTTTCACGTCAGAAGAGATCATCCGCCAAAAGACGGATATTGGTTTAACTTTCATTATCATACAAGTGAAGACGGCTTTCAAAAACATTATGATTTAGGGAAAATTTATTGGAATCAAAATATGCCACCAAAATGGCTAAATTAAACACCGAAGAAGCGTCGTAGAAATACGAGCGCTTTTTTTATTGTACCTGTTTTGCCTTATCTTTTTCATAGAAAAAGAAAAAGCGGTATGCTACACTAAAATCTATATTAAATGGCTTTTGAAAAAGGTTGAAAAATAAGATAAAATAAACGTGCTCTTGAAACCAAAAGGATATTCAGTTCTTACATATGCTGAAGAAACAAAAATGGATGGAGAAGTGAGGAAGAAAGATGAATAGTTATCGCCAAAAAAAATTCGAATATGTAACAAATAAATATCAAAATAGAGGAAGACTGCTTATTAGTTGTAACGACAAACCAGGGATTGTCGCAAAAGTATCTCAGTGGCTCTTCGAATATAAAGCAAACATTGTTGAATCAAATCAATATTCAACAAGTCATACTGATGGTCTTTTTTTTATGAGAATAGAGTTTGAATGCCCTGATTTTCAAAAGCGTTACAGCGAACTTAAGGAGTCATTTCATGAAGTTGCTTCATCTTTTAAAATGGACTGGCAGCTACAATCAGCTTCAAATCGAAAAAAGACAGCGATCTTTGTTTCTAAAGAAGATCACTGCTTACAGGAGCTTCTGTGGAACTACGAGCGTGGAGAGCTTTATACAGATATAGCGATGGTTGTTAGTAATCATGAAACAATGCGAGAGTTCGTAGAAAGCAAAGGCATTCCTTTTCACTATATTCCAGTTACAAAAGAGACAAAGCCAGAAGCAGAAAAAGCGCAGCTTGAACTTTTAGAAAGCAACGAAATTGATTTTGTGATTTTAGCTCGCTATATGCAAATTTTATCTTCTGATTTTGTCACAAGACATCCGAATCGCGTTATGAATATTCATCATTCTTTTTTACCTGCATTCGTTGGAGCAAAACCATATGAGCGTGCATATGAGCGCGGTGTAAAGCTTATTGGAGCAACGGCTCATTATGTAACAGATGAGCTTGATCAAGGTCCAATTGTCGAGCAAGATATTGAGCGAGTTGACCACCGTGATTCAATTGAAGAACTAAAAAGAATTGGTCGTTCTGTTGAGAAAAGCGTTTTAGCTCGCGGTGTAAAATGGCATTTAGAAGATCGTATTCTTGTTTATGGAAATAAAACGATCGTTTTTGATTAATGATAAGAAGTAAGTGAGAGGAAGGGATCAAAGTGAAACAATATTTAGATCTATGTCAACACATTTTAAACAACGGTACAAAAAAAGAGGATCGAACAGGAACGGGAACAATTAGTACGTTCGGTTATCAAATGCGCTTTGATCTTAAAGAAGGTTTTCCACTTGTAACAACAAAAAAGCTTCATGTGAAGTCTATTATTCATGAGCTTCTTTGGTTTTTAGCAGGAGACACAAATGTTGCCTATTTGCAGGAGAACGGAGTAAGAATTTGGAATGAATGGGCAGATGAAAAAGGAGAACTTGGCCCTGTATATGGACATCAGTGGCGCTCATGGTCGACGCCAAACGGAGAAAGCATCGACCAGATTTCAAATCTCATAAAACAAATTAAAGAAACACCAGATTCACGTCGTCTTATTGTAAGCGCCTGGAACGTAGCTGATATCGAGAATATGGCACTTCCTCCATGTCACTGCCTTTTTCAGTTTTATGTAGCAGATGGTAAGCTATCTTGTCAGCTTTATCAACGTTCTGCTGACGTGTTCTTAGGTGTTCCGTTTAATATTGCTTCATATGCTCTTTTAACAATGATGATTGCTCAGGCGTGTGATTTAGAAGTAGGGGAATTTATTCATACGCTCGGTGATGCGCATATCTATACAAATCACATTGAACAAGTAAAGCTACAGCTTACACGTGAAGAGCGTTCGCTGCCAAAAATGAAAATTAATAAAGACGTTAAGAACATCTTTGATTTTACGTATGACGATTTTGAGCTTGTTGGATATGATCCACATCCGCATATAAAAGGAGCTGTTAGCGTATGATTTCTTTCATCGTTGCAATGGATGACAATAATCTGATTGGAAAAGATAATGCTTTACCATGGCATCTTCCTGCTGACCTTGCTTATTTTAAAAAGGTGACAACAAATCATACAATTGTAATGGGAAGAAAAACATATGAGTCGATTGGTAGACCTCTTCCAAATCGGAAGAACGTTGTGTTAACGCACAGTACATCATTCCAAGAAGAAGGTGTAACGGTTATTCATTCATTGGACGAGCTGAAAGAAATGGCGAATCGTTCGAATGAGGAGCTGTTTATTATCGGAGGAGCCCGTCTTTATGAACAGCTACTGCCTGTTGCAGATCGTTTGTATGTTACCCACATTCGTGCTACGTTTGATGGAGATACGCATTTTCCTGTATTTTCAAAAGAAGAATGGAAGATAATAGATTCTGAAGAGCATAAAAAAGATGAAAAAAATGCTTATGATTATGAATTTGTTGTCTATGAACGAAGCTAGCATTAACCTTCTCGGATGAAAACAGGACGAGAAAGAGGGAAAACCAGCTTTTAAAGGGGGTTCCAACATGATTCGTACAATTTATATTGGTGGTTATTCACTTTCTTCTCTTTTTTTTAGTTTGTCTGAGCTAAATCGTGTTCGAAATCTTCCACCTTTAATGTCGCCTGCAAAACGGGACAAGGAAGTGCATGATAAGCCCAAAAAATGGGGACGTAAAGTCATTGAATTAACCGGATCCAAAGTAGAAGTAAACAAAAAAGAGAGGCTGTTGGATGGGCCTGTATTATTTGTTAGTAACTATCAAGGTCCATACGATATTCCAGCTCTTTTAGGCTATATTCAAAAGCCTTTTGGTTTCTTCTCAAAGCAAAAGTTTGAAAACTATCCGCTATGGAATCAATGGATGAACTCTATGCATTGCGTACTTATAGATCGCAATGATAGTACAAGAATGAAAGAAGCTTATCGTACAGGAATTCATTTATTAACACAAGGTCATTCATTGCTCGTGTTTGCTGAACGTAAAGAAAAAGGTTCCAAGGATTTGCATCATCTTAACGGAGAAGACCTTTCAATGGCAGTAGAAGCAGGGGTGCCCATTGTGCCAGTTTCTATTGATGGAACGAAAGAAATTGATGAGCAAGGAACATTTCGCATTCGTCCGAGCACGCTGTCTGTTCATATTGGTTCTCCAATACGGGAGCATTTAGATGATACCATCACAAAAACGCAGTTGATTAAAAAAGTAGAAGAAGCCCTTCAAGGTGGCCTTCTAAAAGAAGACGGAGAAAAAGAGGATCAATTATGATCCTCTTTTTTTATTGTAGAGGCGTCTATTCTTCGTATTTATCAAGCTCTTTCATCATATGATGAAAAGAATCTGAGTCTACAAAATCATCTCCATGCCAATTAGCTGAAACCCAAGCTATAAGCTGTGAAGAACTATTGAAAACTTCTCCGCTTGTATCTTCTTTTCGAATCATATAACGACCACCGTTTTCATCATCAAGCGTTACTAAACAAGGGATGGCACTTTCTTTACTTTTTAGGGTGAATTCCATCGGAAATCTCCTTCTCCAATTACTTCCCGCTTTTCTATCAAAAAGGGAGTTCCACCTTAATATAAGAAGTTTTACTAGGATTATCCGTTAGTTTATGTAAATTTCACATAGTGAAATGATGAAATTTATAAAATATAGTGATTTTTCTTAATTTTTTGTGCTATAATGTACAAATTAAAAAGGGAATGAAAAGGAAGGAAGTTGATTATGAGCCAGCAAGTAGAAACAAAGAAAAACATTCATCTTGAGGATGTGTTGATCGCTCATCAAACAATTAAAGATGTTGTGGACCATACGCCTCTTCAAAAAAGTGATCTTTTATCAGAGCGCTATGAATGTGAAGTTTATTTAAAAAGAGAGGATTTACAAAACGTCCGTTCCTTTAAAATTCGCGGAGCTTATAATAAAATCAAAAAACTATCAAAAAAAGAAAGAGAAAACGGCATTGTTTGTGCAAGCGCAGGAAACCATGCGCAAGGAGTTGCATATGCGTGTCAACACTTGAAAATCGACGGAAAGATTTTTATGCCTGCCACAACTCCTAAACAAAAGATCAATCGAGTTACATTTTTAGGAAAAGAATTTGTAGAAGTTGTTTTAACGGGCGACACGTTTGATGATGCTTACACTAAAGCAGCGGAGTGTGGTACAGAAGAAGGAAGAACGTTCATTCATCCGTTTGATGATCCTGATGTCATTGCAGGACAAGGAACAGTTGCAGTTGAAATGCTAAATGATACAGAGAAAGACTTTGATTACGTTTTTGCAAGCATTGGTGGAGGAGGGCTTATCTCAGGAATCGGTACTTACATTAAAAGCGTCTCTCCTCAAACACGCATTGTCGGTGTAGAACCTGCAGGGGCTCCTTCAATGCATGAAGCTCTAAAAAAAGGAAGTGTTCAAACGCTTCAGCATATTGATGGATTCGTAGACGGAGCAGCAGTAAAAACTGTAGGCTGTTTGCCATTTCATATCTGTCAACAAGTTATTGATGATATTGTAGTTGTGCCGGAGGGGAAAGTTTGTACAACAATTCTATCTCTTTACAATGAAAATGCTATTGTAGCAGAGCCTGCAGGAGCGCTCTCAATCGCAGCTCTTGATGCGTATAAAGATCAAATTAAAGGAAAAACCATTGTTTGTATCGTAAGCGGTGGGAACAACGATATTGGCCGCATGCAGGAAATTAAGGAACGTTCAAAGCTTTACGAAGGACTTCAGCACTATTTTATTGTAAACTTCCCACAGCGTGCAGGGGCACTTCGAGAATTCCTTGATGAAGTATTAGGACCAACAGACGATATTACAAGATTTGAATATACGAAAAAAAATAACCGTGAAAGCGGACCGGCGTTTGTTGGGATTGAAGTGAAGCATAAAGAAGACTATTTCCCTCTTATTGAACGAATGAATCAAAAAGCTTTCCCATTTACAGAGATTAATAAAGATAGTCAGCTTTTCCACTTATTTGTCTAAAAAAAAATTAATGAAGCGTCATATTATGACATGATTTTACGTTAAAGGGAAGTTATAATAGAGAAAAACGGGTGAAAAAGAGGGCTGATCTGCTTGTTATTTAAAAGTTTGGAATTTAAGCTTGCAAATGGACAAAAAGTAAAGGTTATTGAAATTCCGGTAGTGCCACATCATCATCCACTTTCGTTTACGATTTCTGTTCATTTTGAATCGTTCGTCAAAATGATTGAAAGAAAAGAAATCCGAAAAGAACTCTATTCATTTAAGGAATATATGAAAAAACATTGTAAATGGACAACATATGAGCAAATCTTTTTAACAGTTCCTTTAAAACATAATGCTTAAAAAAAGAAGAACGGGCTAAAATGACCGTTCTTCTTTTTTTCTAAAATATGAAAGCGTTTTTTGAAATTCTTAGGAGGGATTGGATATGAAAAGAAAAAGCTTTTTATGGCTAGTATGCGCGCTTTTTTTACTGACAGCATGTGGAGAGAAGAAAGAAGAAAGTAAGGCAGAAACAAAAGAAGAACAGCAATTATCAGACCCAATTGCTGATTTTACATACGAAAACCAAAGTGGTGAACCATTTTCATCAAAAAGCTTAGATGGAAAAGTGTGGATAGCGAACTTTATCTTTACAAGCTGTACAACAGTTTGTCCTCCAATGACGTCTCATATGGCAAAACTTCAAGAGAAAGCGAAAGAAGAAGGAGCAGATGTGGAGTTTGTCTCTTTCACAGTTGATCCAACTGTTGATAGCAGTGAGAAGCTGAAAGAATTTAGCGAAGGATTTGAGGCAAATAGCGATAATTGGCAATTTCTCACGGGATACTCCCAAGAAGAGATTGAAACATTCGCAAGAGAGAACTTTTATATGAATGTTCAAAAGCCGAGTTCAGGAGATCAAGTGATTCATGGAACAACCTTTTTTCTATTAAATCAAAAAGGTCAAATTGTAAAGGACTATGATGGGGTGTCTAATGTTCCTTATGCTGATATTATTCATGAAGCAAAGGAATTAGAAAAATCGTCCTGATCAAACCAACCGACCCCTTTAGTAGGGGGAATATAGGTTGGTTTTTTTTGTATGATTTTTTAGTTTTAAAGAATATGATATGATAATACATTAGAGACATCTAGTAACAGGGGTGAACATAGGATGAAAAAAATAGGTCTTATTTTTCTTATTCTCTTTTTGTCAGCTTGTTCTGCTTCACCTCCAACTCAAAATGAGGAAGAGTCCAAAGAAGTGTCAACAAAACAAGGAAAAGATATATTTCCTGCAAATGTGAACATGGTTGCGATTGGTGATTCCTTAACAAAAGGAGTTGGCGATTCAACGAAAGAAGAAGGCTATGTAACACGCGTTGCTTCAGAAATTGAAAAACAGCCTTCTGTTGGAAAAGTAAAAGTGAGCAACTTTGGGAAAACGGGAAATCGTACAGATCAGCTTCTTAAAAGGTTAGATTATGAAAATATCAAATCAAGCCTTGAAGATGCGGACATTATCTTCGTCACAATTGGCGGCAATGATATGATGAAAGTTATGCGAGATCATTATGATAACATTACCTTCAACACGTATAAAAAAGAGCAGAGAAAGTATGAAAAAAGACTACAAAAAGTAATGAAAAAGATGCGCAGTATTAACGAGGATGCTCCAATTTACCTTATTGGATTTTACAATCCGTTTTTAAATACGCTTAGTGATTTAAAAGAGATCGATACTGTTGTAGAAGAATGGAATAGTTCAAGTGAACGAGTGGCATCTCAATACGAAGGGATAACATATATTGAAGTTGCTGATATTTTCACAAGCACAAATGAAAACTTATTATCAAATGACTATTTTCATCCAAACACAAAAGGGTATAAATTAATTGCAGACAGAATTAGCGAGCGCGTTTTTCTTGAAAACATAGATGATGAAAAAATGGTGTTCGCCAATCCAACGTATAGAGGAGAGGACATAGCAGGATGAAAAAATGGAAGACGCTTTTTTTTAGTTTACTTTGCTTAAATATTATTTTAGTTCTAGTCGCTGTAGTAGCTATTTTTCAGCCAATTGAACAGCGACAGGCTCCTTCAAAAGAAGAGGTAAACGGTATAGAACTCGGAGTTGTAGGAGATAAGAAAAACCTGAATGCGCTTATTGATAAGTATTTGAAACAAGAGTTTGCTAGTGATGCGTTAGCATATAATGTTGTTTTAAATGATGAAGTTGAAGTATATGGAACAATCGTTGCTTTTGGGCGTGACGTTGATATTAAAATGACATTTGCACCTATTGTCCAGAAAAACGGTAACCTTGTTCTTGAACAAACAGGTCTTTCCGTTGGAGCGTTACCACTACCGGTGGAGACAGTATTGAAGTATGTGAATAATCATTTCCCAATGCCTGAGTGGGTAAGTATTAATCCGAAAAAAGAATCCATTTATGTTGCTCTAAATCAAATGGAGCTTGAAAATGGTTTTCGAGTAAAAGCTGAGAAATTCGACTTAAAAAATGACGAAATATCAATTAAGCTTATTGATCCAAGTGTTCAACCGTAAAAAAAGAGCCTTCTAACGAGAAGGCTCTTTTTTTATTGAGCTAATCTTGTGTAACTAAAGCTTCAAGAGGAGGATTTTCATTTACAAGTCCAACTCCGTATACCGTATAGGTTCGGTCTGGACGAAGACGAAGCGGTGGGATTTTTAATAAAACCTCTTTTGATCCGCTTCTTCTCAGCTCAATGTTCACTTCCATTGGAGTTAATGCTAAATAGTTTGTAACCTCTTTAAAAGATACATTAGGGAAAATAACGTCTCCACGCACTGCTGCAACATCAATGGAAGGGGCGTTTGGAGAAAGGTGAATAAAGCGCAGCTTTGCTTCTCCTTTTGGCACTGTGTGTTCATCTTTTATAGCGAGCAGTGACAAATTAGTAGGCTCTCCAGCTGCAATAATTGTATATTGCATATCTTTTTTAATTTCTTTTTCTGCACTAATAAGAGGTCGAGCTGTTTCACCTGCTTTGTACAGATCAATTCTATAGCGCCCACCTTCTCTTAGTTCAATATAATCTGTTTCTTGTTTAAAGATTAAGTTTGGGATTGTTTTTCGTCCATTAAGGTATACATCAACAGAAGGAGCACCTGGAGAAGCGTGAAGAATACGGATTCTTGTTCCTTGCCTATTACTACGCATATTTGATAACGAATAGGAAAGCTTTGTAGCATATTTAAAATGTTTTTGGTAGTAAGCAATGTGTAAAGAAGGATCTCTGTATTTGTAGTACTGAGCTAATAAATCGTACATAGCGGCTTTTTGAGCATAGTGCTGCTGTTTAGTATTCAAGACTTTGTCCTCCTCAAAGCAAAATTTTTACGTAGCAAGTTTATGCAGGAAAAGAATGAAAAATGCTACGTATCCTCTTTTTAAAGTCTATTTATGAATAACCTTTAAGGCGATAGGCGCATATAATGGCGTACGGAGAACTCGAAAGTAAAAAGATACTCGCTATACTGAAAAGTAAGGAGTGAGAGGATGAAGCATTTCTATGTTAAAACGTTTCGCTTCATGTTAGGAGGCATTATCCTCCTGTCGTGTTTAACATATTTTACGGAAAACGCAGTGGAGAATTCGTCTTCTAAAGCGAAGCACACTATAACGTTTGAGGTGGAGAACAATGGAGAGTAAGAAGAAAGTTTTTACTGCCTACCGTTATATCCTTGTTCTATATACGATTTGTTTTACACTGTTTTTATTAGCTCTTTTGCCTCTTCTAGCCGGCTATGAAGTGAGTGTTGTAAATAGCAACACATCTGCTTTTAAAGGATCACTTGTTGTCACAGAATACGTAAGCGGAGAGCATCGTTATTTGTATAAGATTCCTTATATTGGTTATGTTGTAGGTTATGTAAAAAGTATGATAGTTCCTATTCTTTCTCTTTCCTTGTTTCTCTTTTTTCTTACTCTCTTGTTTAATGATAAGAAGAAAAAATAGGCAAATACACAAACCATTTTTATAAGAAAACATAAGCTGTTTTTGTAAATGAAAATGAGGAGGAATAGAGAGATGTATTATCCGTATGAAAACTGTGGCTATTACTATCCATATGGCGGTGACTGTGAAGGCTTTAACTTCGCAACAATTGTAGTACTCTTTATCTTGTTAATCATTATTGGAGCGGTTTGTTTCCACTAATAATAAAGCAAACGGGGTGGATGATGATCCATCCCGTTTTACTTTATAGAAATAAAAGAGAAAAACTTTCAAATAAATGTTGAAAAACCATATAAATCTCTTATTTTCCATACTATACTAGTGATACATAAGCAAAACGAAGGTGGATTTATGGATAATTTAATATTATTAAAAGAAGCTTTTAAGAAGAGCGTTGTGCCAACTTTGATTATCGACCAAAGCGGGACATGTATTTTTGCAAATGATGAAGCAGAAAAGCTTCTCGATGTTGAAAAGGAAAAAAAGCGTTCTTTTTTCTTTTACTTTACGGCTTTATTCAATTTGTCATTAGCACAATTATTAACCTTGTTAAAAGAAAGCATTGAAAAGACAATAAGGGTTCAGCACATCTCAACTTTAGAGTACGATATGACGATAAAGCCGATTAAGACAAGTAAAAGTACGTATCAGCTTATTCAGTTTAATCAAGTGTCGTTGTCTCTTGAAAAGCAGGATGCTGTTTTAAGAGAGTTGAATCAGTACAAACGTTTTATTGAAGAAAGTCAAGATGCTTTTTTAGTTGTAGTTGATGAAAAAGTGCGTTATGTGAATCCGGCAGCTATTCGACTTTTAGGTGGAAGAAGTAAGTATGAATATATTGGAAAAGAGCTGCTGTCGTTCATTCATGAAGACGATATTAGGTTTGTAAAAAAGCGAATGGATGCCATCATGCAAGATAAGCCGTTTAGACCAAGAGTAGAAGTGAAAATCTTGGCTAAGGAAGGTGTGAAATTTATTGAATCATCCGTAACTAAAATGGAGTTTCAAGGAAAGCCTGCTATTCAATATTTTATGCGTGATATTACGAATCGAAAGAAATATGATGAGATGGCAAGAACCTCTGAGAAATTAACAATGGTAAGCAAACTAGCCGCTGGAGTGGCTCATGAGATTCGCAATCCAATGACAGCTGTTAAAGGGTTTATTCAGCTTTTAAAAGTATCCAAAGAATATAATGAAGAATATAGCGAAATTATGATTGCTGAAATTGAACGAATTGAGGTTATTATTGAAGAGTTTTTAACGCTTGCAAAATCAAAAAAGGAAACAGCTTATAAACCTAAACAGCTATGTCGTATTTTACAGCATGTCGCTCTGTTACTTAACACACATGCAAGCTATCGAGATTGTCAAATTAAAACAGACCTTACAGCGGTAGATGCATGGATTTACTGTGAGGAGAATGCTTTAAAACAAGTGTTTATTAACGTTATTCAGAATGCAATTGAATCAATGACGCGAGGAACCGTTCATATCTCTTTAAAAACGAAAGGGAGTTTAGCAGTTGTTGAGATTACGGATGAAGGTTGTGGGATGGAGGAAAGCGTTTTACAAAAGATCGGTGAACCTTTCTTCTCTACAAAAGAAACCGGGACAGGTTTAGGATTAATGATTAGCTACAAAATCATTGAACAACATCAGGGAAAAATGACGTTTACAAGCAAAATAGGTATAGGAACAAAAGTGAAAATTACGCTTCCCATTGTTTTAAATTGTGAAAAAGAGTCTTAAAGGGCTCTTTTTTTAAAATATAAATGGTATAGGTAACTAGTTTATTAGAAGATATGCTGAAAGTAATGTAAGAAAAAAGAGTTTTAAAAGTGAGCAAAATGGTGCTTTTTAACGGCTGGAATAATGTTTGGCACGTAAACATTGTTTCTCACTTTTAGCATACCGATAAAGAGGTTGTTATCTTTCATCTGGATGAATAGAATAGGCTTTCTAGTAATTATAAACATTCATTATGATATGGAAGTTAACCTTTCAAATAAATTGATGTTCTAAAAGATAATACATATTTCAAGCAAATGAAATAGAGGCAGCTGGATGGCATATTAAAGAAGAAAGTTCCGTATTATTTATGGAAAGAGGCAGAAAGCTTGAAGCTGTGTGTTCGTTATATCAAGGATATCGTTAGAAATTCAAAGTTGAGATAGACAGAAAATCGTTATTCACATCTTTCTTTACTAGAAGATGTGATCATAAATAAAAAAGGTGGATATGGGGGGGATCAAAATGTTAGGCTTCTTACAAAGAATAGGGAAAGCACTTATGCTTCCGATTGCTGTGCTGCCAGCAGCAGCTCTGCTGCTTCGATTAGGAAAGGAAGATATGTTAGATATCCCGTTTATGGAAGCTTCAGGTAATGCAATAATGGCACAGCTTCCGCTTATTTTTGCCATTGGGGTTGCCATTGGACTAGCAAAAGACAGCAACGGAGCAGCGGCTCTTGCAGGAGCCATTGGCTATTTTGTGCTTGTAGGGGGAACACAAGCCATTGACAAGCATAACGATATGGCTGTTTTTGCAGGTCTTATTGCTGGAACAGTTGCAGGTCTGTTATACAATCGTTATCACAATATTCAATTGCCACAGTGGCTCGGTTTTTTTGGTGGAAAGCGGTTTGTCCCCATTATAACGGCTGGATCTATGCTTGTACTCGCAGGGATTTTTGGGTACGTATGGCCGCCAATTCAAAGTTTTATTGATGGAATTGGGCAGTATCTCATTGATTTAGGAGCTCTTGGTGCAGGCATTTTTGGAGTGTTAAATCGTTTACTTATTCCAGTTGGTCTTCATCATATTTTAAATAATATTGTTTGGTTTTTATTTGGTGAATATAACGGTGAACGCGGGGATATTGCTCGCTTCTTTGCAGGAGATCCAACAGCAGGCACGTTTATGACAGGATTTTTTCCTATTATGATGTTTGGATTGCCAGCAGCTGCACTTGCGATGATTGCAGCAGCCAAAAAAGAGCGCCGCAAGCTTGTAACAGGAATGCTTGTAAGCCTTGCTCTTACGTCCTTCTTAACAGGTGTGACAGAACCAATTGAGTTTCTTTTCATGTTTTTAGCTCCTGTTTTATATGTTGTCCACGCTCTATTAACAGGATTATCAATGTATATTACGGTAAGCTTAGACATTCACGATGGATTTGGATTTTCCGCAGGTGCTATTGATTATCTGTTGAATTATAATATTGCACAAAAGCCTCTGCTTCTTCTAGGTGTTGGTGTTATTTACGGTATTTTGTATTTTATTATTTTTTATGCTGTCATTAAGAAATTTGATCTTAAAACACCAGGTCGTGAAGATGAAGTTGTAGAAGAAGTGCAACATAATGGAGAAGGAAAGTATGAAAAGGCGGCAGAGCAGTATATTGCAGGTCTTGGAGGCGTTTCAAATATTGAGGAGCTTGATAACTGTGTTACAAGACTTCGCTTGAAAATGAAAGATACATCGCTCATTCAAGAAGAAGTATTAAAGAAAGCAGGAGCAAAAGGGGTAATAAAACTAAATGAACGAGATGTTCAAGTTGTAATTGGAACAGACGTTGAATTTGTAGCAAACGAGATTCGTAGAAAACGGGAATAGAAGAAAGCCGCTCACACTTGAGCGGCTTTTTTAGATGAGTGATTGCTTGATTTTTTTTAGATAGCGAGTTCGAATGACTATAAAATAGCAAGCCTGTAAAATGAAAAAGCTAATAATTACAGTAATGATTCCTCTGAAAATCGGGAGAGCAAAGAAATCTTGCAGAGCGGCAAAAGCAACAGTACTATGAATAGTCGCCACAAGGAGAGGAATGAAAAAAAGCAAAAGCAACTGTTTTGTTACAATATGGCTCATCTCTTTTTCAGTTAAACCAATTTTGGCAACTGTTACATATTGGCGTTTCTCATAGTCCAAATCAGCATAAAGACGAAAATAGAGGAAACTTCCGGCTGCAATAAAGAAGACAGCGCCAACGAGGAGAGAAACAAACAGAAGCATGTTCGCCATTTTCATTTGTTCAGCATAAGGCTCTCCGCTAACGGCTATAGAATAGCTCTTGTGCGGGTTATAGGGGACAATTCCACTGTCCCCAGCTAAACCGGGCAGGAGTCCCGCCGTTTCCTTCCACTCCCGCACATTGAATCCTGTGAACGTTTCAGTCTTTCCTTTTGAAAGAAGGAGTTCGTACACAGCGTCCTTTACAATAAGAGTATCTGAAGCCATGATATCAGGAGGAAACAAAATGTGTTCTACTGTATCTTTAATATGCATTACAGGTTCTCCAGGGATTTGATACTCATCTTTTTTCAAAAAATTCATATAGCTCTCATCCATAAATGTTTTGGTGAGCGTATTTGCTGGAGGGATGAGTGCTTCATTTTCGTTTAGATGCGACAGAGTCGAAACATGATTGCCAGCTCCTTCTACATACTTTATATAATTTGAGTGCGAAATAAAGGCAAAGGGACGGTTTTCACTTACACCGTTTCTTTGAATAGAAGCTCCTGCTGATATGTTCGCCTCTTTTGTTTCAACCTTTCCTTGAATGATGAGAATTGGCATCGAGAATGTCGTATAGTCCAAGTTTTTTTCTTTAAGCGCTTGTTTAATCTCTTCAACATGCTTTTCCTCTGTTTTATGTTCGCCATTTGCTATATAGCTAATGGCATATGGGTAATCTTGTTCGATTTGCTCTGCGAACGTATTAAAAGAAGTGAGCGTACCGATAGCACATATCGAAACCGTCGAGACGATTGTTACCATAAAGAACATACGCGCATTGTCTTTGAGACGGTAAGCAAGACTTGCGATTGTGATTATATTCGTTTTCTTGAAAAAAAGGCGCTTTTGCTTTTTAGCAAGATTAAGGATAAAAATACTTGTTTGACCAAAGAAAAAGTATGTACCAATAATCGTAAGAATTACAGCAGGAAAGAAGCGTTTTAAAACAGATAATCCGCCTTCTGCTGTTAGCGCTAAATAGTAGGCTGTAATAAGGCATGCTAAGCCAATAAGAGAAAGGACAATTGAGTTTTTTGGCTCTTCTTTTACCTTTTGAGATTCTTGGAAAAGATCAAGAAGTTTTTTCGTTCGAATCGTTAAGCTAGTAACCAATGAAATAACAAAAAATAATCCTAAGAATGAAAAAACGGTTAAGAAAAAGGCTTTTGATGCAAAGTAGAAAGGGATATTTGTTATTCCGATGGCTTTTGCACCCATCATTAAAAATAGTTTTGCGGTTAAAAGACCAAATAAAAGCCCTGTTATGATCGCCCCGATTCCAATGAGCATATTCTCTAAAAAGACCATTCGATTAAGCTGATGACGCGACATGCCGTGCATCATTAAAATCCCAAATTCACGTTTTCGGGTTTTTAAAAATGCGTTCATCGAATAGAGCACAAAAAAGAATGAAAAAAGAAAAATAATATATTCCGCAGCTTTCATCGCATCGATGGCTGCTCCTACAGTAATACCCTGTCGAATGTAGGGATTAAAAATGAATAGGGCGTACACGAAGAAAATCATAACGGAAAAAGCGCTGCTTAAAAAGTAAGCTGCATATGTTCTTATGTTTCTCGTAACGTTTTTGTAAGCAAACTGACGAAAAGTCAAGAGGTAGCTCCTCCTTAAATTATAAAAGCTTTGTTTTGAGCATTTTTAAATATCGTGCTTGAATAAGTAAAAAATAAGCAATTTGAGCTGCTAAGAAGCTTAATAGAACAAGACTCATATTTTGAGCAATTGAAATAGAAAACAAGCTTTGTAGTGCTTTAAAAGCAAACAGGCTGTGAGAAACAGCGAGCATGAAAGGAACAAAGAAAAGCAAGAGAAGTTGTTTTGTAACAATCGTACGCAACTCTTGATCTGTTAGCCCAATTCTTGCAATTGTATTATATTGTCTTATGTCGTACTCTAAATCCGCATAAAGCCTGAAATATAAAAAGCTTCCGGACGCAATGAAAAATACGATTCCAACAAGCAAAGCTACAAAGAACATCGTATTGAAAATTTGCTTTTGAGAAGCTAACACTGTTCCTCCAATGGCCAGTGCATATGATTTATCATCGCTAGGTGAAACAAGGCCAGTACGACTAATATTTGCGCCAACACCGTTTGTGTTGGAGAAAGATTTTGTGTTCCAGCCAACATAGGTTTCAGTCTTGGAGGGAGAAAGTTTTTCGTAAAGTTTATCACTTACGATCACGCCTCGACTTGGCAAAAGGGTGTTTGGCAACATAATGTGGCTAGCCACATCCTTAATAGATAGGGAACCATGGTTTTCTCCCGTAAGCGAATATGTTTGTGCTGTAAACTGTTTTTGGTCCCAAAGGGTTGTTGGGAGAAGGTAAGCTTCCCCATTTTTTAACGGGCGAATTGCTTCTGTCTTTCCTGTTTCCTTCAAAAATTTTTGATATTGGGAAAAAGAAACATATAAAACTTCTTCTCCTTCTGTTGTTTTTACATAGCGAATAGGGAAGGTCATTTTGATATACGATATGTTGTTTTGCTGCAAGCTATCTTCAATGGCCTGCACGTGTTTTTCTTCCAACATATTGTTCTTTTTTGAAATATAGTTCACGGCTACTGGATAGCTTTTTTCTACTTCTTTGTTTAATACATTAAACGAGGAAAATGCCCCAATTGCACAAAAAGAAACGGTTGAAACAATAGTGACGAGAAAAAACATTTGAGCATTATCTTTCAGTCGATAAGCAAGATTGGCGATTGTCACAATATTTGTTTTCTGCAAGAAAATCGTGCGTTTTTTCTGTAAAAGCTTAACAATAAAAATGCTCATTTGCGTATAGAAAAAATAGGTTCCAACAATCGTCATCATAATAACCGGAAGCATTCTAATGACAATATCTCCGCCTTTTGTTGTAAAGGCTAAGAAATAAGAAGAAAAGAGCAGGAGCGCACATAAAAGGGAAAGTAAAACAGATGCTTTCGGTTCTCTTTTTGGTTTTTGCACGGCTTGAAAAAGATCAATGAGTTTATTTACTCTAAGTGTAAAAAGAGTGAATATTGATACGGCTGCGAACAAACATAAAAAGGAAAAAGAGGTTAAACTGACGGCTTTCCATGATAGATAAAAAGGAATTTCCCCGATACCAAGTATACGGCCTCCAAGCAGTAAAAAGAGTTTTTCAAACAGAAGTCCGCACACTATTCCAGTTATAATGGCGAAGATACCAATGAGCATATTTTCTAAAAAAACAAGTTGATATAGTTGCTGTTTAGACATACCGTGCATCATTAAAATGCCAAACTCTCGCTTTCTCGTTTTTAAAAAGGTGCTAACTGAATAGAGCACAAAGAAAAACGAGAAAATGTACATAATATATTCAGAGATTGTCATGGCTTGAACGGCGACTCCTACAACGAGACCGGTTTTAATATGGGGATTAAAAATAAACAGCGCATACATGAAGAAAATCATAACGGAAAAAGCACTGCTTAAAAAATAAGCTCCATATGTTCGTTTGTTTCGGATTACATTTTTATAAGCGAACTGTTGAAAGGTCATGTGTGTCGCCTCCTAAAAGAGAAAGCATATCAATAATTTTTTGAAAGAATGCTTGTCTATTTTCTCCTTTGTAGATTTCGTTATAAAATTTTCCGTCTTTAATAAAAATAACGCGATCACAGTAGCTTGCAGCAACAGCATCATGAGTTACCATCATTGTTGTGGCACCTTCTTCGATGTTGATAGCAGACATTGTTTCCATCACATCTTTGGATGATTTAGAGTCCAAGTTACCTGTTGGTTCATCTGCTAATATGAGAGAAGGAGTATGAATAATTGCTCTAGCAATGGCGGTTCTTTGCATTTGTCCTCCTGAGATTTCATAGACACGCTTTTTTAAAATGTTATCGATTCCAAGCTTTTTTGAAACAAAAACAAGTTTCTTTTCCATTTCTTTTATTTTCACGCCATCAAGTGTTAATGGAAGAACAATATTTTCTTCAACTGTTAACGTATCAAGTAGATTGAAGTATTGAAAAACAAATCCGAGCTCACGACGTCTAAAAAGAGCTGTATTTCGTTTGTTTAAAGAATGAGGATTTTTTCCTCCGATAAATATTTCTCCTGATGTTGGCTTATCAATTGTGGCAATCATGTTTAAAAGGGTTGTTTTTCCGCTTCCAGACGGTCCCATAATGCCCACAAATTCACCTTTTTCAATCGAAAAGTTGATGTTATCTAGCGCTTTATATGAGATTTTCCCTTCGTATATTTTCGTTAGATGCCTAACATCTAAAATAGCCATCGTAAGCACTCCTTTTTGTTTGATAGTTTTATTGTAAGAGAGAGAGGCATATGTTGCTATGTTGCTTTCTTACAAGAACCTTACAATGTTGTAATATAAAAAAGCAGTGCACTTAATGCGCTGCTTTTTGGAAGAGAAGTCGGACTGTTGTGCCTTCTTCAATTCTTGAAGTAATCGTAATGGTATGGTGAAGCTTTTCACCAATCTGTTTAACAAGATAAAGCCCCATACCCGTTGATTCTTGAAATTTCCGGCCATTTTCTCCTGTAAAATAGGGGTCAAACACGCGTGGAAGGTCTTCTTTAGGAATCCCAAGGCCTTCATCTCTCACTTCAAGAGCTATATGGTCTTTTTCCTTATAAGAGGTGAAAAATAATTTGCTTCCTTCGCTTGAATAGCGGACAGCATTTGTGATCAACTGGGTAAGCGCAAAAGACAACCATTTCTCATCAGATGTAATCCACGTATTTTTTTTAATGTCGATATGTGGATAAACGCGGTTGCGAATAAACAGACGTTTTTGAGAAGATGTCACTTTCCGGATAAGCTCATTTAGCTCTAACATTTCAACGTGAAAGTCATGAGTAAAAGCACCAAGACGTGACGTATATAAAACAAGATCAAGCCCTTTTTTAAGCCGATCTACTTCATCTTGAATTGCAAGGGCTTCCCGATCATCTCGCCTTTCCATCATAAGGTGAATTACAGATAGGGGTGTTTTCATTTGATGAACCCACTGATTCATAAAGGTAATATGATGGTCAAGCCTGTGCTTATATTGGTGAATGTTTTGTTGATATTGCTGCAATCTTTTTCTTTCAAACTCATAAAACGCAGATGATAAAGGGGTTTCTTCTTTTTTCTCTCCAACATCGTCTAGACTCTCTGGAGGAGAAGAAAGTTTTGTATAAAACGAACGATGTGTTGTATAGCGATAAAAAAGGTACACAATGTAAATCACACTGCTTAATAAGATAGAGTAAAGCGATGTTGTAATACGCACGTTTCCATCAAGCCAATAAATAAGTAAAGTGAGCACAAGCTGTATACCATAGAGTACTGTAAGAAGAAGGTGATCTTTGAAAAAAAGTTTCATTCTCCTTCACCAACATAGAGCCGATATCCTGCGCCTCTTACTGTTTGCAGAGCGTTATAGATCTCTAATTCTTTTAATTTTTTGCGAACGCGAGCAATGTATACATTTAGCGTATTATCATCTACAAAAGCTTGTTCATCCCAAATTTTTTCGAGTAATCGGTCACGGCTCACGACGTGTTCATGCTTTTTCATCATTTCATCTAAGATTTTTGCTTCTGTTAAACTAAGTTCTACCTTTTTTTGATTATAGGATAAAAAGAGACGTTCGAAGTCTAAGGTAAGGCCTCCAGCTTTAACGTTACGATCATGATAGTTATTAGCATATGTGCCATATGCTCGACGAAGCTGACTTTTAATCTTGGCCATTACAATCTCATAATCAAATGGTTTCGTAATATAATCATCAGCCCCATTTTCAAGCGCCATCACTTGATCCATTTTTCCTTCGCGCGCTGAAATAAATAAAATAGGGCATGTTGAACAAGAACGCATTTGTCGACACCAGTAATAGCCATCAAATTTAGGCAAGTTCACATCAAGAAGAACAAGGTCTGGTGCAAAGGTCTGAAATTCTTCTGTTACCTTTTCAAAATTTTGAGCGCTGCATGTTTCATATCCGAACTTTTGTAAGTGTTCTTCTAGCAGTACAACAAGGCTTGGATCATCTTCTATAATAAAAATTTTTCGCATCTTGTAATCTCCTTATGTACAATCTCCATTCCTATTTTACCAAATTCTTCTGCTTCTTACTGTTGATATCCAAAATATGCTTTTAAAAATTATATGAAAAAAAGACCTTCTTCTCACATATCTATAAAGTAGGCGGGGTAAATCTCTTTTCTAGACAAAGGCTCGACTGCGGGATAGGAGGAGAAAGAGATGTCTCATTTGATTAAACCCATTCTTGACGGCACATATCCAAAAGTCTCATATGGAAAAGGCGTTTTTTTATATGACGAACATGGTAAAGACTATTTGGACGCTTCTTCAGGAGCGGTTACTGTTAGTGTTGGTCACGGCGTTCAAGAAATAACAGATGTTTTAGAAAATCAAGCAAAACGCGTTAGTTTTGTTTATCGCTCGCAGTTTACAAGCGAAGCTGCTGAGAGATTGGCTGAAAAAATTTATAAGCTTTCTAATGGCCATCTAAGCTACAGTTTTTTCGTTAACAGTGGAACAGAAGCAACGGAAACGGCGATGAAAATGGCGCTGCAACACTTTCAAGAAAAAGGGCAAGGAAGCAAACTGAAAATTTTATCACGCTGGATGAGCTACCACGGTATTACAATTGGGTCTTTATCAATGTCAGGTCACTCTATCCGCAGAACGCGTTTTGTTCCTCTTTTGCAAGATTATCCAACTGTTTCAGCTCCTTATTGCTATCGATGCCCATATCAAATGGAATTTCCTTCCTGTCGATTGCGCTGTGCTGATGAATTAGAACGGGCCATTATTCGAATTGGAGAAGAGCATATTGCAGCATTTATTGCAGAACCAATCATTGGAGCAGCAGGAGCTGCCATTACGCCACCACCTGGGTATTATGAACGTATCCGGGATATTTGTGACCGCTATAATATTTTATTTATTGCAGATGAAGTCATGACAGGATTAGGCCGAACAGGAAAAATGTTTGGATACGATCATTGGGAAGCAAAACCAGATATTGTTACGCTTGGAAAAGGGTTAGGTGCAGGATATACGCCAATTGCAGCAGCTGTTGCAACAGAAGAAGTGATACTTCCTATAAAAAAAGGCTCTAAGCTGGTTATGAGTGGGCATACGTTCAGCGCAAATCCTTTGTCTTGTGCAACAGCTTTATCTGTTCTTCAATATGTTGAAAAACATAATCTAGTCGATGAATCAGCTCAAAAGGGAGCGTATTTAAAAAAAGAACTATTAAAACTGAAAGAACGTTTTTCTATCATTGGTGATGTAAGAGGAGAAGGACTTTTATTAGGAGTAGAATTTGTAGAGGACAAGAAAACGAAAGAGCCATTTCCAACTTCTGCCCAACTGACAAATCAAATTATCCAAACCGCAATGCAAAATGGTCTACTTCTTTATCCTTCAGCAGCAGGGATTGAAGGTGTTAGAGGAGATGCTGTTATTATTTCCCCTCCTTTTACAATAAAAGAAGGGGAGATAAAAGAACTCTTATGTCGATTTGAAAAAACGTTATCAAGTATAGAGATGCGCTTAAAAAACAATCAGGAGGAAAGAGAATGAATAATGTGTACGGGAAGATTGTCTCAGTCCAAGAAGCGCTCTCACATATTAAATCTCATTCCACTGTAATGTTTGGGGGATTCGGAGGAATTGGGAGTCCACCAACACTTATTCAAGGAATGGTTGATACGGGGATAGAAGATCTTGTTCTGATTGGGAATGATACAGGATTTCCGACAATTGGAATTGGCAAGCTTATCGTAAGCGGCGCAGCAAAGAAAGTGATTGTATCTCATATTGGGTCAAATCCAGTAGCAGGAGAAAAGATGACAAATAAAGAGCTTGAAATCGAGTTTTCTCCACAAGGGACGCTAATTGAACGTATACGAGCAGGCGGGGTTGGATTAGGCGGTATTTTAATAGACATTGGAATGGATAATGAAACAGTCACAAAAGGGAAGAAAAAAGTCGAAGTACACGGGAAAACGTATTTACTCGAAACACCTCTTACAGCAGACGTGTCTATTATTTACGCTAAAAAGGCAGATCCGTTCGGAAATTTAATTTATGACAAGACTGCCCAAAATACAAATCCTTTTATTGCAATGGCAGGAGAAAAAACGATTGCTGAAGTAGAGGAAATCGTCCCGCTTGGAAGTTTGAACCCAGATGAAATTATGACACAAGGCTGCTTCGTTGACATGATTGTGCAAAGCAAAGGAGTGAACTGGAAATGGGTATGGGAAAAGACGTAAGAAATAAAATTGCCAAAAGAGCGGCTAAAGAAGTTAAAAATGGCATGATTGTTAACTTAGGAATCGGTATTCCATCGCTCGTTCCCAACTTCTTAACCGCACAAAACGTTATGTTTCATGCTGAGAACGGAATGTTAGGAATGGGAGAGACTCCGTACGAAGGCCATGAAGATCCTCATATATGTAATGCAGGAGGGTTGCCTGTTACAGAAGTGAAGGGAGCTTCTTATTTTGATAGCTCTATTGCTTTTGCTATTATAAGGCGCGGTCTTCTTGATATGACGGTTTTAGGAGCTCTTGAAGTAAGTGAAAAAGGAGATTTAGCTAATTGGATTGTTCCGGGGAAACGCGTGCCTGGTATGGGAGGAGCAATGGAGCTTGCTCAAAAGGCCAAAAAGGTAATTGTAGTTATGAGTCATCTTGATCGAAAAGGGCGCTCAAAGATTGTTAAAAACTGTTCTTTACCGCTTACGTCTTCAGGATGTGTGGATATGATTATTACCGATTTAGCTGTTTTTCACATTAAAGAAGAAAAACTTTGGCTCACGGAAGTCATGGAGTCCTACAGTGTAAAAGATGTTGTGAAAGCAACAGGCGCTACAGTTCACCTTGGAAGTTCCATTTCGTCATTTTAAGGAGGCAAAGGGATGAAGGAATATAAAGAGAAAGTACATGAAATGTTAACAACATATAAAAGCGAAGGAATCAATCTATTAAAAAGGTTAGTAAATGAAAGAAGTGTTCAAAACCATGAAGAAAGCGTTCAAGCTATTGTCATTGAATATTTACGTTCGCTTGGTCTTCAAATTGATGTCTGGGAACCAGATATTAATGAACTAAGAGCACATCCTGCTTTTGTTTCGACAAGAGAAACGTTTAAAGGAAGTCCAAATGTTGTGGGACTTTTACGTGGAAGTGGAGGAGGGCGTTCGCTAATATTGAACGGTCATATTGATGTTGTGCCAGAAGGAGATATAGCGTGGTGGGATTCTGATCCTTATGAAGCAGTTGTAAAAGATGGGAAGGTATATGGACGCGGGGCAACAGACATGAAAGGGGGAAACGTCTCAATGCTTTTAGCTCTTAAAGTACTGAAGGAGTTAAAGGTTTCATTAAAAGGAGACGTTATCTTTCAAAGTGTGATTGAAGAAGAAAGCGGAGGGGCTGGGACACTTTCCTGCATTTTAAGAGGATATAAAGCAGACGGAGCTTTGATTCCTGAACCAACCAACATGAAAATTTTTCCTAGCCAGCAAGGCTCAGCCTGGTTTCGCATCAAAGTGAAAGGAAGATCGGCACATGGCGGAACACGCTATGAGGGAGTAAGTGCAATTGAAAAAGCTCAAAAGGTGCTGCACCATTTAAACAGGCTTGAGAAAATACGAAATGAAGAGATTACAAGTCCTCTTTATAAAAACGTGCCAATTCCGATTCCAATTAATGTTGGAAAGGTGAGCGGAGGTTCTTGGCCTTCTTCTGTGCCAGACGAAGTAGTTTTAGAAGGGAGACTTGGTATTGGACCACATGAAAGCATCCATGATGCAAAAAAAATGGTCGAAACATCGCTTTTAACGCTCAGTGAGGAAGATGAATGGTTCGCTCTTCATCCAGCAGAGGTTTCTTGGTTTGGAGCACATTGGCTTCCAAGTGAAGTAGAAGAAACGCATCCACTTATAAAGTGTCTGACTGATGCATATTCTTTAATCTGTAAAAAGGAGCCAACTGTTGAAGCTTCACCGTGGGGAACAGATGGGGGACTTTTAACAAACTGTGCTAAAACTCCAGCTATCATTTTTGGTCCGGGCGTGACAGAGGTAGCCCATTTTCCAAATGAATATATTGAGATTGAATCGGTGTTTCAAACAGCAGAAATTATTGCATTAACAATGCTAGATTGGTGTGGGGTGAAAGAATAAAAGGGAGTGAGGAGATGAAAGAAAACGGGTACTATGAGGAAATAGAAATTAAAGAAGATGCGCTGTGGGCTGAGGTTATTATTGATTTATTTAATGAACGTATTCGCGTTGAAGACTATAGAGGCTCAACTTCTTTACTTATTGAGAAAGTTCAGTTTCTAACGCGCAAGCATCATCTTCATAAAACAATTGTTAAAGCACGACAGGCTCAATTTCTGTCTCTTCTATCAAATGGTTATGAGTGTGAAGCATTGATTCCTTCTTATTTTAACGGAGATGATGCTTTTTTTATGGTTCGCTATGAAGAAGATCAACGTCGCTATAGTGAACAATATGTAAAAGAGTCTCAAACATTAAGAGCCGTTCAGTCTATTGAAAAGGGAGACGAAGCAGTTGAGTCGTCTCTTTATAACATTAGAAAAGGAACGAATGCGGATAGCGAAAATCTTTCAAAGCTTTATAAAGAAGTTTTTTCAGTTTATCCAACACCTCTTCATGATAGAGCGTATGTCTCATCACTTCTAAAAAAAGATTACTTATGGTATGTCGCTGAATATAAAGGAGAGATTGTGAGCGCAGCGTCAGCAGATGTCAATATAATGTATCACAACGCAGAGCTTACAGATTGTGCAACACTTCCTTCTCATAGAAAGGCAGGACTGATGAAAAGATTGCTTCTATCGCTCGAGCAAGAGCTCACAAAATCTCAAATTTTTTGTTTGTATACAATTGCACGAGCTCAGTCGTTTGGAATGAATGTAGCCTTTCATCAGCTTCAGTATCGCTATTATGGTCGACTTGTTAACAATTGTTATATTTATAAAACACTTGAAAATATGAATGTGTGGGTGAAGAATTCTGACAAGGAGATTGTCTTCTAGGTAGGAACCCTCTCACATATAATGGAATAAGGAGGCTGATAGTATGAAATCATCACTCTATAAACCAAAGCGACACTGGAAAGATATTGAGTTATGGAAGGATGTAACAGAAGAGCAGTGGAACGACTGGGTATGGCAGTTAACCAGTACGATTCGCACGCTTGAACAGCTAGAGAAAGTTGTGGATCTAACAGAGGAAGAAAAAGAAGGGGTTCGGATTTCAACGAAAACAATTCCTCTAAATATTACGCCATACTATGCTTGGCTTATGAATGAAAAAGACCCACGTTGTCCTGTTCGAATGCAGTCTGTTCCGGTTGGAAAGGAAATTTATAAAACACGTTATGATTTAGAAGATCCGCTTCATGAAGACGAAGATTCTCCTGTTCCAGGACTTACACATCGCTATCCTGATCGCGTTTTATTTCTTGTTACAAATCAGTGTTCTATGTACTGTCGCTACTGTACGAGACGACGTTTTTCAGGGCAAATTGGCATGGGTGTTCCTAAAAAACAGCTTGATGCAGCGATTAGCTATATTGCGAATACACCGGCTGTACGGGATGTTTTAATTTCAGGTGGTGACGGTCTTTTAATTAATGATAGAATTTTAGAGTATGTTTTAAAAAGTTTACGAGATATTCCACACGTTGAAATTATTCGGATTGGCACAAGAGCACCTGTTGTATTTCCTCAGCGCATTACAGAAAACTTGTGTACCATTTTAAAAAAGTATCACCCTGTATGGTTGAATACGCATTTCAACACATCTATTGAAATTACAGAAGAATCAAAAAAAGCATGTGAGATGTTGGCAGATGCAGGAGTTCCTGTTGGCAATCAGGCGGTCATTTTAACAGGAATTAACGACAGCGTTGAAATTATGAAAAAGCTTATGCATGACTTAGTGAAGATTCGGGTTCGCCCATATTATATTTATCAATGTGATCTATCAGAAGGAATTAGTCATTTTAGAGCACCTATCTCAAAAGGATTAGAAATTATGGAAGGGCTGCGTGGTCACACATCAGGGTATGCCGTACCTACTGAGGATCCAATAATATGTATAAAAAAAGAGATTGCTTCTAAGAAGCAATCCCATGTTCTACCAATAGCTCAAAAAGAACAAGAGCCATGTTTTCAAGGTCTGGCTCATTGCTTGTCACAACTGAAGAAGGTCTTTGTTCAGCATGTTTCATAATGAGTCCCCCCTTATTCACCATATGCAAAGAAGGGTTGGCTCTATTTGTAAAAGAGTTACTTATAATGAATATTAAGCGTGAACGGATAAAGCTTGCGTTCTTTATTCCGCGTTGATTTTTTTAAAAGATCTTCTGGTATAACTCTCTTATAATAAATCTTATGAATGATCCTTTTCATGCTTCTATTTGCTTCCTCACTCATATCGTTTTCTAACACAATTTCTAGTTCATGAATTCCTTCAACAGCTGTTTGCAGTCTTTCTTTTGTATCGAGTTTTTTCAAATTTGTTAACTCATCTATAATCGCTTCTTTTTGAGTTGTAAACGTATGAAGCGTGTTCAAAAGCTCCTGTCGTTTTGTTAAAATTTGTTCTTCTGAAAAAAGTCCCTTTATGGCAAGATTTAATAAGTTTTCTTCTTCAATTCGAATACGGCGTATTTCTTTTTCTATCTGCTCAAGATGATTGTTATAGTCTTTTTCAGTTCCGCTCCACTCATCAAGCTTTAATGAATATAAGATAGAAATAATCTCGTCTTTATATTGCTTAATATGTTCTACAACATCTTCTTCTACATACTTCAACATTACCCCTCTGTTTGGACATTTCTCCCCACTTGGAAGCAAATATTCACATCGTTTTAACATATATTTTGAACCTTTATCTTTTCGAATGGTCATTTTTTTGCCGCATACTCCGCAGTATAAAAGATCTTTCAATAGAGTGACGCCTGTTTTATTTGCCGCTTTTTCCCGAGTTGTTTCGGCATGCTCGGCTCTTTTTTTTCGATCTTCATTTGCTTTTTCCCACTCTTCAGGAGGAATAATAGGATCCCATGCGTTCGGTACTTGAATCGTTTCTACGATTTTGTATATAAACTTATCCCTTTCTTTTACCTTTCTGCGGTCATTAAAGACGTTTGTTCCTTTATAAGCAGGATTTCTTATGATTCGTTTAATTGTTGGAAGCTCAAAGTAGCCTCCTTTTGCTGTTCTATATCCTCGTTCATTTAAAATATTACGAATAGAAAAGCTGCCATAGCCTTTCGCATGAAGCTGAAAAATAAGCTTTACAATTTCTGCTTGCTCTTGATGAATTTCAAGCTTTTTAGTATGAGGATTACGAATATATCCAAAAGGTACGCTGCCGCTAACATGAAGACCTGACTTTGCCATAATTTTTTTATTTGTTTTCGATCTTTTTCCAATTAGTGCATGTTCCTGTGAAGCAATCACAGATCCGAAGTCATATAGAAGCCGATCATTGTGATTATTTGCTAAGTCATAAATCTGATAAGGGGTGATGACTTTTTTATCGTAATCAATACAAACTTGTTTAATTTGTTGAGAAACAAGACCATTACGGCTTAAACGGGACAACTCAAAAACTAAAATTCCATCAAACAAGTCAATATCATTAAGAAGGCGGTACAGCTCTGGTCGATTCTCAAGCTCTGAACCACCTCCGCTCACAATTTCCTCATAACGTTCATATGTCCACTGCGAAGAGCGACAAAAGTCAATTAAAATGTCTCGATGATTAGAAAGAGTATCAATTCCCTCTTTTTTATCTCTTGAAATGCGCAAATAAATAGCAACATGACGAATAGTCATCTTTAAGAGGAGGCTCCTTTCTATGATAGGATCAATAAAAATGTTCGTACCTACCTTTGTTGTGGATGCTCCAGGAGGAGGCGGAAAGATTTCTGTTCAGCCAAATTATATTATTTCTCAAAGCGCTAAAAAAGTTGTGCTTAGAAACTTTGAAGGGGTTATTACAACATATCCAGAGCCTGAAAGCTATACAGAAGGAACAGCAGATGCTTATTTTGAAGAAGTTTATCCATATATGAAAGAGAAAAAGACAACAACAGGCATTTCCAGTTTAATGAATGATGAACAGTTCAATCTTGTGCCACAAGGATTAAAAAGATATAACAGACGCCAAACATACGAAAGTAATCCAACGCATGAAACATTGAAAAATAAACGAGAAAAGCGTGATGAATTAAAAGTAAAGAAATACGAAGCAGAGCGCCGTAAAGAGAGTGAACGTGACAAACAGGAAGGGAGTAGAGGCTGATGAACTGTTTATGGTGTGAAGCAGAAGGAGCAAAAATCGAAAAAAATACAGTGTATTGGGAACTTCCTGATGGCACGAGAAGTATTGAAATTACAGAGACTCCTTGTGTGAAATGCGAAAACTGTTTAATGGAGTATCAAGAAGAAGATGTTATTGCAAATATTGAAGATCAACTTTTACTGATTGATACGAACAAAATTGAAGACTCTATTTCATTTCATCACTTAATGAAACAGCCTCGCTTACTCAAGCGCAACTACTTTAACTTTTAGGGAGAAGAGAAAGCCTTTCATATTGAAAGGCTTTCTTTCTATACTTCTTGTTTATAAAAACTCTGATAAGCAGAATAAAGCCTTTCTGTTACAGGGCGCTCTTTCGGAAGTGTTTGATCTTCAATAGAATAAATAGGCATAATTTCAATGGATGTGCTTGTAATAAATGCTTCATCACAGTTTTTGAAAAATGTTGTATTAATGGCTTGCTCTCGAACTGGAATATCATATTCGCGTGCGCAGTCTAGCACGGCTTTTCTTGTAATGCCGTGTAAAATATACCTTGTTGCAGGAGGAGTATAAAGAGTGCCGTCTTTTACTATAAAGACATTGCAGCTTGTACCTTCACGCACGAAATCTTCATGTACAAAAATCGCTTCATCATATCCTTTTTCAATTGCTTCTTGTTTTGAAAGCACATTCGGAAGCAAATTCAGTGATTTAATAAAGCAGTTGGCCCACCGTTCGTCCTGCTTTAGCATGACAGAAATACCTTTGTTGCGAGCTTCATCTGTAAAAATAGTAGCTTCCTTTACAGTCATAGAAAATACAGCTTTAACGTTTGGAAACGAATGGTTACGAGGAGCAATTCCCCGTGTGATTTGGAAATAGACCGCTGCTTCCTTCAAGGAAGAACGTTTAATTCCTTCATAAATAATTCCTGTTATCTCATCTCTTCGATACGGAAGGGTCAGCTTAATTTCAGCTGCGCTTTTTTCTAAGCGATCAAGATGCTCAGCTAAAAAAAGCGGAGTCCCGTCATATACTCGAACATACTCGTATACTCCATCTCCGAATTGATGTCCTCGTTCATCAATAGGAAGAGCCGGAGAGTCTACGTCTATAAACTTGTTTTGATAGTAAGCAATTTCCATGTTTTATTCTCCTTACGTTTTGAGATAATCCTTTAAAAGAACAATTCTCTCATATAGAGAAAAAACCTTCTTTTTCATAGAAAAAAGCTTCTTCCAATTTGGAAGAAGCTTTTTTTATTTAGAAGACGCCGTAACGTTTTTTGGTCGAAACAAGCGTTTCATTCCTTTTATTTTACTAAGCACAATATCAACAAGTTTGCTTCCAGTTAATAGCGTAATGGCAATGGACAGAAGCGTTAGGAATGCAAAATCACTGACCGTTTGCATCGTCTGAGCGTAATCTGTTGTGAAAAACCATTTTAGGAAGAAACCGTGTAGTAAATAAACGTAAAGGGAGCGCTGCCCAATTCCTGTGAAAATGGAGCGTTTGCTTGGAATAAGGGCCATGAATGCAAATGATACAATGAAGGCAATAACGTAGTGAGCAATTCGAATGTAGAAATCTGAAAAGCTATCATACATTTTTGTACCATAAAGCATTTCCGTATATTGCGTATCGTTTAAGAAATAATACGATCCAATAAGCGTACAAAGTAAAATAACGACTGATAATACCCGTCCAACAGGAGTTACAAGCAAACCAAAGGGATTTTCTCGTTGTGATAAATAATAACCAAGAAGGAAAAATGGGAAGAAAACAAGCATACGGCTAATGCTTAAGAAGTCTTCAATTCCATCATAAAAGTTAAAGAGCCCAACGAGTAAACCGAGTAAAATCGAAACGGTCATTCCAATCGATGGTTTGAGCTTTGCAAAGTAAGGAAGCATAAGTTTCCAGAATACTAAGCTCAGTAAAAACCACATTGCCCATCTAGGAACAAGATAGTAGTCTACACTATACGTATCAACTCCATAGATGAAATTATAGAAAAAAGTATATACCGTTTGAAATATTAAATACGGTAGAAGGACTTTTGTAAAAGTTTTTTTATAGTATCCTTTTTTATGAAAATTCTTTGAAAAATATCCGGCAAGTAAAATAAATACCGGCATATGAAAGATAAAAATAAAGTGATAGACAGACAGCAGTTCGCTCGTTTCCGTTCGGTAAGGAGATATCGTATGACCAAACACAACGAGGAAAATAAGCACAAACTTGGCGTTATCAAAATACGCTGTTCGTTTATTTGTTTGACCTGTACTCATAGGTACCTCCAACGTTTGATAAAATTAGTTAACTTTCATTTAAGAAATAGTGTATTCTTATCTTATCGCGTAAGTGTGAATATTTGTCCGCTGTTAACGTTTCTTCAATGATTTGTAATCCTTCTTTAACAAACATTAATTTTATGTTACGATTTCACATAGTTTCCCACACTTTGCAGTGGGAGCAGACAGAAGGGTAGGCTATATCCTTATCCATCAATTTACCCAACTTTCTGAAATACAAACAGCAATCTTAAAAATAAAAGAGTGTGATTATAAGCTTAAAAGTTAAAGCATTACTACTGTGAGAATTTACTCCCTTCCTGCTTCACAATAGAAATTATCGTAAAAAAGGAGAGTCACAATGAAATCTTTTTACCACTACATGATGAAGCACCGTCACAATAAATCTTCTGATCCGCTTGGTAAGCTTGCGCGTCACATGTATGAAGACCATAGTTTTCCTAATGATTCAACAGATTATAACGAAATTAGCTCTTATTTAGAACTTAACGGGGACTATTTTGATGGGATGTCAACGTTTGATCTAGCATGGGAACTTTACGAAGAAGAGCGTTAAAAGCCGAGGGAAAACTCCCTCGGCTTTTTCTATGTAAAAGTTTTTTGGGTTAAATGCATCTTTCTTTCATCTTCCTATTGCGCTTTTTCTCTTTTTGCATATACTATCTTAACTTTTCGTAATTGTTGCTGAGGTGTTAAGGAGGTGCAAGAAGATGGCTAATGGAAAAGAACCGAAATTTAGCATTGGAGATACTGTTGTCATTACCATCTATGGAACAGTTGGCACCATTACCGACATCAAATTGATGGACGGAATGCATGTATATGAGGTTAATCATAGCGAAGGCTTGTTTCTAGAAGATGCGATTGAATCCCTTGAAGAGTATGATGGACAAATCATTATTCAAGAAAGAATCGACCTAGAGTACAAATATTTTTTTGGTGATGTTGTGCAAGTCCATAATTATGGCGAAGATTTGTTTAAAATTATTGGGATTCGCACTGAAATTTGGCGCTATCAAGAAGACAGCTGGGAAGATATTATTTACGAACTATCTCGTGTAAAAGACGGAGAGTGGCTTGAAGCAGGAGAAGAAGAACTTCATCTTGTTGCTCCGTATGAGTATGCAGAACGTTACATTCAAAATGTTGGTATTCTTTATTCTGGAAAAGAAATTAATAAGACGGAGTTGTTACCAGCGATGAAAAAGCCGAATGAAGTAGGAGAAAACAAGGAGCGTCTTATGGCAGAACGTTTAAAAATTATCGATGGTCTATTAGATGTCTATAATGATTATTCCTTTTTATATGAGTGGTTCAAAGATGAAGAGTATAAAGAAGTGATGGATTTAGTATTGAAACATTTACGTAAAATTTCATAAGAAGTTAGTGAAAAACTGTAGGATGATCCAGAGCGTGACAGGTAGCGCTCCGACATAAAGTAAAATATGAAGACCCTTTTCCAAGCACTCATCAATTCTTTCTTCCAACGAAGAAGTTGTATGGCTTTTTGCTTGGATTTCTTTTTGTGCACAAGAATTTTTCATGATAAACACGCTCCTTTTTACTAGTTACTCTACTTTATGGATAAACTAGAGTTAGTAGAACTAAAAAAGAAAAAAAGAGTTCTGTTCATGCTTTTTGTACATACATAGCTTCTATATCTCATACGTTTTACAAAGGAGGGATTCTGTGAAAGAAATCGAAGTTGTGATTGACACGGAAGAAATGGCTGATTTTTTCTATGAGGAGTTAATACGCCGAGGGTTTGTCCCTTCATCCCAAGAGCTAGAAGAGCTTGCGGACATTATGTTTGACTATCTTATTGTGAAAAGCATCATTGATGAAGAAGAGGAAGAAGAATAGAAAAAGAAAGAGAGCGCAGAGCTTTGTTCTGTGCTCTTTTTTATGAAGAGAGCGTATGAGAAAGCGAGTTTAGCGCTTTAATTTTACGAGAATAGCTTGCCGTTATATCTCTAGGAATGACGAATTTCTCACTTGCAAACAAAGCTAAAACATGATCATTTTTATACCAGTCTTGATGAGGGAGAGAAGGATGAACAACATTAGACCAAGCGGTTTTAAGAGGAGGACTATACAGCTTTGTTTTTTGCATTTTCACAGTTGAAAATAAGTGCTCAGCATAATCTTCGCGTGATCCTCTATGGATGGTAGAGGCTGCGAAGAGAAGGAAGTCATCAAATAAAACTCTATCATATAGGATACTATACAACATTTTTCCTACTTTAATACGTTCTGTAAGAGACGAAAAGTCATTTACAGTGATGCTGAATAAACGAGAAGATGAGGGTAGTAAGACTTCTGTTAATCCTAAAGACTGTTGAAGTAAAAAAGGCCATGTTCTAAGTACGTTCTGCTGTACAACTTTTGTTGTCACAAGCTTCTGTTCAAGATGATGTTGCTCATTAATAATAAGAGCTGTTGTAAGAAATTCACTGTTAGGATATTCCCAAAAAACGTTCCATACTTTTTCCATAAAACAAGAAACGTTGAAAAAAGGGAGAAGATGAAAAAGAGGTTTTTGACAGAGTGTACTTTCTTTAAAAAGAAGAAGCTGTGGAAAGGCATCATGAAAAATAAGAGCATTGGCTCGTTCTAAAAATAAGAAGAAAGCTTTCCGGTTTTTTAGTTTTAAAATGTGCGGAATTAAACTTCCTTCTAAATCTGTCATATGATACCCTCCATTGCGGGAAACAAAGTGCGCCAGTAGTGCCCAATGAATAGAAGGGTGCTGCTTAAAAAAGTCGAGGTAAGCATTTGTCCTTGTTATATTATTAATATTTGCACGTCTTGTGATTGACCGAATATTTTTAATAATGGCTTCTTCTTTTGTCGAAAGAAGAGATGAAGATTGCTGTTCCTTTAACTTCGATTTTAAGAATGATACGCACAAAGCCATTGAAATCGGAAAAGAGACGTTTTTTTCTTTTTTGAAGGAAGACCATAATTTTGTGAACAACGAAAACCACTTCCTTTTTATATTTCTATGTATAATAGGTTTGAAAATAATCTAAAGGGGAACATAATTAAGGCGTATGTTCTCTCGGATTGTGAAACTCTTAAAGCGTATAAAACGTTATTAAAGTAGATGAATTTCACTATAAAAGCAGAGGACGGGAAGCATGAATTGGAGAAGAAAGCAAAAAGCCAAAAATCAAAAAGCGGTAATTACATGTTAAAACATATAAAACGATTATTGTTTGATCATCCAATTAAACTGAATACGATTATTATAAACCGCTACGTTGTCAAGGAAGTCTTAGGATTTGGAGGCTTCGGCATTACGTACATTGTCCAAGATTTAAGAAATGAAGAACATCACTATGTGTTAAAACAGCTGCGTCCTTCACGAAAAGGAACAAAAAAAGGAAAGAACTCGTTTTTAACGGAAGCCGATATTTTAGCCTCTTTAACAAATGCGGAATTTCCCACTCTTCGTAATGCCTTCATTTGGGATAACCACTATTGCATTGTGATGGATTACATTCACGGTAAAACATTTGAAGATCTGATTTTTGAAGAAGATAGAAAATTTTCTGAGCAGGAAGCGTTAAAAGCTCTGCTTGATGTTACAGACTTAGTTCAGATCCTTCACAGAAAAGGCATTGTTCACAACGATTTGCGTATTCCAAATATTATTTTACGAGAAAAGTCTATTTCGATTATCGATTTTGGATTAGCTAGGAGGGTGGAAGAAAGTAAGAAGCAAGAAGAAATTCAAGATGATTTATATATGCTTGCACATTTCTTGCTCTTCTTACTTTACTCTACATACACGCCTAGTGGGAGAGAAAAGTCTTGGGAAGAAGAGCTTTCCATTCACGATAACGTGAAAGTTATGATACGTAAAATGTTTGGTACAGCCCCTTGTTATAAAAACATTGAAGCATTACAAAATGATATTCAAAAGCACCTGAAAAAGTGATTAACGCGGATAATGTTCGCCACCTTAACACACATTAATGTGTGAAAGGAGGCGATTTCATTGCGTAATCGTTATGAGGAGAAGAAAAAAGGGAACATGAATGAGAAAGAGAAAATGGAGTTTTCACGCGAATTTCTTCCATATATCACTCAATCTCCTAAAAATGAACATTACTTAAAACCTAAAAAATAACATGTCAGAAGAAGACAGAGGGAGCTTTGTCTTCTTTATAAAGGATGAAAATGATGGGGAAGCTTCGTTTAACTGTATGGTTATGTTTGATGATTTTACTTTTTTTAATGATTGGATTTACGTATGAAACATCTTTTATCGTAGGAATTGATAAAGAGGTTGCTTCTTTTGCCTCTTCGTTTCAAAGTGATGCGGCTACAACCGTTTTCTTGTTTATTACAAACTTAGGGTCATGGAAATTTATTTTGTTCTTTACGCTTATCTTGTTTGGATATAGCTTATATAAAGGTGACAAAGTTCTTACCTTATTTGTCATTCTTTCTTTTATTGTGCCACGCACTTTAAACTTTATGCTAAAGGAGTTTTTTGCAAGAACACGTCCACAAGACCAGCTTGTCCCAGCTACACATTTTAGTTTTCCAAGCGGTCATTCCATGAATTCGTTTGTTTTCTTTGGGTTTGTAGCTTATGTATTGATAACATACTGTGTGTCTCGCAAAGCACCACAAGTTGTTGTAGTCGTTTTGTTTAGCATGCTCATTGGCTTAATTGGTTTTAGTCGCATTTACTTGGGTGTTCACTATTTTACAGATGTAACAGCTGGATTTCTCGCTGGAGGAGTTGTCTTAATTTTGTTAATCAAAATTCACCAGCGCTTAACGGAACCAGAGGAAAAAAACGTGCCCATGAATGATGAGTTGATTTAGGCAAAGGGAGGATTATACATCTAATGGAACAGAGAGCTTACTTGTCTTTACAAACTTTATTTTTAAAAAGCGCCTCTAAATTGTTACAAGAGTCTCCTCTTTTAGAAGTAAAAGAATACTATGAAAAACTAAAGTCGTTGGTCCCATATCGACGAATTCAATATATGTTTGAAAAAATTCCGTTTTTACACGGAGAAGTGCACGGTGAGATGATTAAAATTCTAACCTCTTCTTTTGGATATGCAGTAAAAGAGAGAGCATTAACCTTTTTAGAGGATATTAAGTTTGTGCCAAATAGGCGCCCATATGTTTTATGTGGCCCCCAAACTTATGAGTTAAATGAGGCTGGGGAATTTGCGGTAACAGCTGATTTATCTGTAACATGCTATCCGCATGATACCGTGTTTTTCGTTTCACTTTCTGCAACTCAATATGACTTGATTTCTCATGCTACTTTAAAAATGAAAGATCAAGACATACAGTCGCAAATCCATGCTCAAAAGGAACCGCGCAACCGTATTTCCTAGATATGTAAACGTTCGACAAAATTAGTTTTTTTTAGAGAAAGGAAATCGCTCTCCTCTTAGCTAATAATGTAAAGAAGAAAAAGCAGGGGGGAATTAGCGTGTTAATGACTTTCAAACGACTTGTCAAAAGACCATTGAAATATGAAATTACCATTATGCAAACGCCGAATCCTGGGGACCGAAACGGCTATCGCCAAGTGTATAAGATGTCTTTAAAAGGGCACAGTCATTCGGATGTTATTAGCCAAGTATTTCGAAATTTTAATGTATCAGATCGTTTGCCAAAGGATTTTCACGCTCGCTATGTTGGAACGCGAGATATCATTTTAATTGATGAAGGAACAAGAGGGAAATATTATTATAAGCTTCTTTCAGGAGGATGGAAGCCTGTCCAGCTTCATTCTCACGTATAAAAAGAGCCATTACAGGCTCTTTTTTTATATATGATTGCCAGGGCCATTTTTTCGCTTTATAGCGCTATGTTCTTTTTCATGCACTTCTTTATCGACTGTTACATGGTTATTTTTCTTTGGGCTATTAATGCGGTTACGTTGCTTTTTTCCCACTTCCATCAGCTCCTTACTTTCATTTTTAATGTGAACGATATGTTCTTTCATAGGATGAGCATTTCAACAAAAAATAGCCATCCATTTTTCACTAGGAAGAGGGAGCTTGGGAATTACAAGTTCAGCTTTTTATATGGTATAGTAAAGAGAAGCTATTTCTATTAGGAGGACAATTTAATGAGTGTACATATTGGAGCAGAAAAAGGACAAATTGCAGAAACGATTTTACTTCCAGGAGATCCGCTTCGTGCAAAATACATTGCTGAGACATTTCTAGAAGATGTAACGTGCTATAACGAAGTGCGCGGTATGCTTGGATATACAGGTACATATAAAGGGAAGCGCATCTCTGTGCAAGGAACAGGTATGGGTGTTCCGTCTATTTCTATTTATGCAACAGAACTAATTCAATCTTATGATGTGAAAAATCTTATCCGTGTTGGTACGTGTGGGGCTTTAAAGAAGGATGTAAACGTTCGTGACGTTATTTTAGCTATGACATCTTCAACAGACTCACAAATGAACCGTATGACGTTTGGTGGCATTGATTATGCGCCAACAGCTAATTTTGATTTGCTGAAAAAAGCGTACGATGTTGGCACAGAAAAAGGGTTAAGTCTTCGCGTTGGTAGCGTCTTTACGGCAGATCAGTTCTACAATGAAAATGCAGATTGGGAAAAATGGGCTCGCTATGGTATGTTAGCGATTGAAATGGAAACAACAGCTCTTTACACGATTGCTGCAAAGTTTGACCGAAATGCACTATCCATTTTAACGGTTAGTGACCATGTATTAACAGGAGAAGAAACAACAGCAGAAGAAAGACAAACTACATTTAACGAAATGATTGAAGTAGCGCTTGAAACAGCGATACAGCAATAAGAAAGAGGCTGCTTTGTCCGGGTGGACAGCAGCTTTTTTCCCTTTCCTTTATGTCTTTATGATAAAGCTTTTTTTAAAAGATTAACAACTTTATGAAAAGGGTAACGATATTCATGGAACAAGACTTTAAAGCCAAAAAAGTCCCTTTAAGGGACTTTTTTACTTCAGTTTCTCTTTGGTGTCTGAAGAGCTTTCACCAGAGAGCGCTTTTTTGAACTCACGAAGAGTTGTACCAGCGGCTCGGCCAAGCTCTGGAAGTTTTTTAGGACCAAAAATAAGGAGAGCAACAACAATAATAATGAACCATTCACCAGGACCAATTGCCATTTTGTTCACCCACCTTAATAAAGATGTATCACGTGCATTTATCATACACTGAAAAGCTTGGAAAGGAAAGAGTGGAAGAACTTTATTAAAATTTTTAAGGAGGTGTAGTTCGTACATTTTAACGTGTACGACGAAATTGATTGCCATTAAATTAGTTTCATTAATTTTGCTTTTAATATGTTCGGGCTTTTTTGTTGCTTCTGAATTTGCCATTGTAAAAGTCCGAGCTTCACAGTTAGATCAGCGCATAAAAGAAGGAAACAAGCGAGCGGTTGCTGCGAAAAAGCTAGTCACTCACCTTGATGAATATTTATCTGTTTGCCAGCTTGGGATTACGTTAACGTCTCTTGGGCTTGGATGGTTAGGGGAGCCGACAATACATCGTTTACTCCTACCGCTTTTTGAAAAAATAGGTTTAGCTGCTTCTCTTTCATCAACCATTTCTTTTGTCGTTTCCTTTGCTCTTGTTACCTTTTTACACGTTGTAACAGGGGAGCTTGCACCAAAAACATTTGCGATTTATAAAGCTGAAAAGATTGTGATGTTTACAGCGACCCCCCTTATTTGGTTTTATCGCATTTTTTATCCATTTATTTGGTTCTTAAATACATCAGCGCGAATATTAGCTCGTATGTTTGGCTTTAAAGCCGTCGGGGAGGAAATGGCTCATAGTGAAGAAGAAATTCGTCTTCTAATAGCTGAGAGCTACCGAGGTGGAGAGATCAACTCCTCGGAACTGCAATACGTGCAAAATGTGTTTGAATTTGATAATCGATTAGCACGTGAAATTATGGTGCCCCGAACAGAGATGTTTGTGCTGCAGCTTGAAAAATCACTACAAGAGAACTTACAGGAAATTAAGCAGCATAAATTTACTCGTTATCCTGTTGTACATGGCGATGACAAAGACCAAATTGTCGGAATGGTTAATGTCAAAGATTTATATAACGACATTTTGATGAAGAAAAAGAATCCAAACGTTAATCTCAGTCGCTACGTTCGTCCTGTTATTCAAGTCATTGATTCAGTAGCCATTCATGATTTGCTCCTGCAAATGCAAAAAGAGAATGCGCATTTAGCTGTTTTGTTTGATGAATATGGAGGAACGTCTGGCATTGTCACACTTGAAGATATTGTAGAAGAAATCGTCGGAGAGATTCGTGACGAATTTGATGTTCATGAATTACCGTACATTGAGAAAGTGGATGATTCTACAGTTTTACTTGATGGAAAAGTACTTATTGCAAAAGTGAATGAGCTTTTAGATCTTTCACTCGAGGATGATGAAGTCGATACAATTAGCGGCTGGCTTCTTATGCAAAATTACGATGTGAAAGAAGGAGATACTGTTTCGTATGATAATCATGTGTTCTTTACAGTAAAAGAGATGAACGGTAAAAGTATTCAAAAAGTAGAAGTGAAGCATGTTGCTTAACGAAAAAAAAGCACCCCTAGAACGCGGTTCTAGGGGCTAATCGTTTGTATAATGAAAAAAGGATAAAAGGCTAATGGCAAGGCCTTTGAGCAAAAGCGTTCAGCAACAATGCTTCAGGAAGAAATCATATTGGAAACGCTTTCTATGAAATAAATATACCACTTTTATATAATTTTGTAAATAAAAAAAGTAGAGCAATTTTTAATTGCTCTACTACCCGTTTGAACTGAACATATAGCGTTTGTGATGATATGAAACACCAAGCATAAGACCCATCGCAAGCATATTCCCCATAAGGGAGCTTCCTCCGTATGAAATAAACGGAAGAGGGATACCTGTAATCGGAAGAACTTGAATGGTCATACCGATGTTTTGGAAAACGTGAAACGTAACCATTGAAATTACACCAACACAAAGGTAGGAGTTGAAAGCTTCCTTTGTTTCAAGACCTAATTTAATGAGATAGTAGATAAGAACAAAGAAAAGACTAATTACGACGCTTCCTCCAATAAAGCCAAAGTCTTCGGCAATAATAGCAAAGATAAAGTCTGTATGACCTTCAGGAATATAGACACCTTCTCCACTAATTCCTTTCCCTTCAACCATTCCGGAACCAATGGCCATTAATGACTGCAAGAGGTGATAAGCGCCTTCTCCGCTGTAAGAACGCGGATCAAGCCATGCGTAAATACGTGTAAGCTGGTATGGGTTGACTCCTAAGTACTTTTCAAGAAAGTCAGGAGCGTACATAACAAGAGACAATACTGTTCCCCCAAAAACAGCTAAAACAGAAAAAGCAGGAGCAATAAGTTTCCATGAAATACCCGACACAAACACAAGTCCAACAAAGATAGCAAGAAGTACAAGGCTTGTTCCAAGGTCAGGCTGACTCAATACAAGTCCAAGTGGAAGAGCAAGCGTTAGGCCCATTTTCAAAAGAAGAAGAAAGTCTTCACGAAAACCGCGAATACGATACTTTTCGTTATGTTTTGTGACGACGTTGCTTAATGCAACTACAAGAAAGACTTTCACAAACTCCGAAGGCTGAATAGAACCAAGCCCTGGAAAGATGAACCAGCTTTGAGCTCCATTACGAACTGGTGTAAAACTTGTGTTAGGGGCTACAAATAAAATTAGTAATAAAAAGACTCCAAATGCGTACGCGTACCAGGAAAGCTTTTGAAGTTGGTCACTGTCTAAAAACATAACCCCGAAAGCAATTCCTCCTGAAACGATATACCATATAATTTGTTTTACTAAAAAGTTTTCGTTGTACTGTCCTGAAGACTGAGCGCTGTAGATGCCGATACAGCTAACACAAAAAAACAAAAATAGCAAAAATGCTATATTAACATCAAAACGAGGCACATTAGATCGATTATTTCCCATTCTCTTCACCTAGCAATTTCATTGTTTTGTAGAAAAATATTATATCGTAATTCCTTTGAAACATAAAGCTAAACTTCTCTTTTCATCAGCTCTCTTCTAGCCCTATAAAAGGAAAAAAGAGGCTTCTAGTCCTTCTTAATCTTAGCGATTCTTTGTGAAATGTGCAAAGTATTTTCCATCATCTTTAAAAAAATAGTTCAATTAACATAGAAGGTAGAGAAGAAAGGACTAAATCTAGCAAAGTACGCATATATGTAAGATAGAGTTCCCTTACTAAATATTCGAGTTATGAAGTGCGACTATAAATAGATTTGAAGGAGGAAAAATATGTCGTTTCTTATTCTGTTTTTCTTACTATGGTGCTTTACTTGGACGCTTTTCTATCTCTATCGTTATCAAACGTCACTAAAAGAAAAAAAGACGACAGTAGCGCTTATTACTTTTTCCACCACTATTTCAGCTACCTTTTCCGCCATCTACCTTTGCTGCTTCCATTTACCTCTGTCTCTTTATAATGCACTTGTTCTTTGTTTTTTTATAGGAGCTTTAACAGCCTTTATTGTTGGTAGAGTATCAGGCATAAGAATGACTCTCCTCGGTATACTTACAGCTTGCGTAAGCTCTCTTTCTCTTCCAGGGGTATACCTTTCGTTTGAGCGAAGAGATGCAGGTGATTTATTTGAATTACAGCTCCTTTTGTCTGTTTTATTAGCAACGTTCGCTCTTTATCTTCTATTTAAAAATATACCTCTTGAAGAAGGTGCGCTCATAAAAAACTGGCTTCAAAGTCCATTTGTAGCTGGGGTTGTCCTTCTCATCATCTTCTACACGTACGAGCTTTTCCATTCTTTTTTTAGTATAAAAAATAACTCTACAAGTATGAACGGTTCGAAACGAAAATAGTTGCAAAAAGTGCAGAAAGATTTCTGTACTTTTTCTTATTGAGCGTTATTTTTTGCAGAACGAAAGAAAAAATGATTAAATAAGCAAAAGATTAAAAAAATTAAAAGGAGAGAGAGACGTGTTCAAAAAATTGTTTGGAAAAAAGACGAGAGAAGAAAATATTACCGCCCCTCTTACTGGCCGCATTTTTAGTCTTGAAAACGTTCCTGATCCTGTTTTTTCGCAAAAAATGATGGGAGAAGGGTTTGCAATTGAACCAACAAATGGAGAAGTTGTTGCTCCGATAGACGGTGAGATTGTCCAGCTTTTTCACACAAAACATGCCATAGGATTAAAAACAGAAAACGGAGCGGAGATTATTATTCACGTTGGGCTTGAAACAGTAGCTATGGAAGGAGAAGGATTCACTGCTCATGTAAAAGAAGGTTCAAAAGTTAAAAAGGGAGACAAGCTATTAACTGTTGACTTAGGAAAAGTAAGAGAGAAGGCTAAAAGTACGGTAACGCCTGTTGTTGTCACAAACAGTGCTGATTCGGAAAAAATTTCTTTGGTAGCTACGGATTCTGTTATAAAAGGAGAAACCGTTTGTATGACAGTAACAATGAAATAATGGATATTCAAAACGTTCTTCCACTAAAGGGATGGGAGAGCGTTTTTTTGTATAGAGGAGAATTTGGCATTTTTCCCTATAATCTTAAATGAACAGTTTTATATTACAAGTGAAAATGGTATACTAGGGAAGGAATTAAGTAGAAACGCGAAAGAGAGTTGTTATATGGACTTTTCAATTGAATTATTGCTGTGCGTTTCATATGCAAGTTTGTTTCTACTAGCGGTTTCCTATTATTTAGCATGCAATAAAAGATCTTACTTTTATGTTCGTGCCCAAAGAATAGACAAGCAGTTAGTAACAGGGAAACATTTATTTGAAAAAGGGAGAGTATGTAGACCTTTACACTATTTTTCCTACTTGCAAGTGAAAAAGCCCGTAAAAGAGCCAGCTAACATAGATGAAGAAGATCCTTTCTCTTCTGCAATGAACGGCGTATTTCAACCACGATTTCTTTAGGAGGAAGGATTATGAAAAAAAAGTTAGCCCTATTTATCCCGGCCCTTTTTCTTTTAGCCGGCTGTAGTATTAAAGAGCCTATTACTTCAGATAGCACAGGGATTTGGAATGAGTACTTTGTATATCCAATGTCTCAACTATTAACACATGTTGCTCACTGGTTAGGCAACGAGTATGGCTTGTCAATTATTTTAGTTACCATTTTAATTCGTCTTATTCTATTGCCGCTTATTATTAGACAACAGCGCAGTACAATGGCAATGCAAGCGCTTCGTCCTGAAATGGAAAAACTTCGTGAAAAGTATCCATCAAAAGATGCGCAATCACAACAGAAATTACAGCAAGAAATGATGCAGCTTTATCAGAAGCACAGCATCAATCCGATTGGTGGATGTTTACCAATCTTTATCCAGATGCCGATCATTATGGCTTTCTATTATGCTATCGCAAGAACACAAGAAATTGCTGACCATTCGTTCCTATGGGTGAGTTTAGGAGCTCCAGATCCATACTTCATTTTCCCTATTGTTGCTGCTTGTACAACGTTCCTACAAGTTAAAGCAGGGATGACAACTGATGAAGTATTACCGCAAATGAAAATTATGATGTACATTATGCCAGTTTTTGTTTTAATCGCTGGTTTAAGTTTACCATCTGCGTTAGCTCTTTATTGGGTAATCGGAAACGTCTTTGGAACATTCCAAGGTCTTTACCTTAAGAGACGTATGACGCTTTTAAAAGCAAAAGATGCTGAAAAAAAGAATAACGCATAAAGGAAGCGCGGAGATTTTCTCCGCGCTTTTTATACTTGTTCTGAAAACCGTTTCATAACTTATACTAAAATTAAGCATGCTCGCGTAACCTTTGGGCGTAAGAGCGTGACAAAAAGCGTTTGTAAAAGAACGCTTTTTTTAATGTGAAAAAGGATTTAATGTTGCAGTCACAAGAAGGCGGTCTGCATGTGTTCCTTCTGCTTTATTAAACAGCCCTGTACATGTAACCAAATGGACGGTTCTTTTTGAAGAAGAACCAAAAACTTTGTTCACAGGAAACTGATTTCGTTCATATACTGCTGTTTTTGTCACTGTGAAAGACATCATTTTTCCACTTTTCTTTTGAATAAAAAACGTGTCGCCTTTTCGCAGTTTAGGAAGTGAATAAAAAATAGCCCGTCCTTTTTTAGTATCAACGTGTCCTGCAATAACAGCATTCCCTCGTTCTCCAGGGAAGGAACTATTTTGAAACCACGTTACGCTATTGTTGTTTTCGGGTAAAATAAGCTCCCCGTTTTGTGAAAGTCCATGTGCTTCAATAGGGGCTACAATGTTTGCCGTTGGAATAAGAAGCAGAGCAGGCTGATCATGATGAGCAGCAAGAGTATAAGGTAAATTAAAAAACAGAAGGACTAGAAAAATACTGCCTAAAAAGAAGTGCTTCATTGGTGACGGCGACGGAGGAAAAATACGCATCCTCCTAAAATAACAAGAGCAGCATATGAAAGGGTATGGGAAGAACTCATTCCACCCATTCCAGTTTTCGGAACAAGAGATGGTGACAAAATGGCGTTATCCTGAAGGAGAACGGTCTCAACTTGATTTCGCGAGTTTACTGCCAATACGGTATAGGCAGATCCTGACTGAAGTGTTTGCGACAGTGATGTTACTTTTTTATCATTATCTTTAATATGAAGTTTTGATTCCGCCTTAATTTCTTCATAAGAAGAAACATCATTAAAAGCAAGATTATCAAAAAGTTTTTTCCCATTCTTGATACTTGCTTCAAGATCGTTAGAAACAGGAGCAAGGTTTAAAACTCGTACATTTGCTTTTCCTTTTGGGGCTGAAGTTTCATCATTAAGAAGTTTTAAGCTCATTTTTTTTTCTTTTTCGAATGCAATCACAGTATATGCTTGATTTCCTTCTGTTTCTACATCACCTACGATGAGTGGTGTTTCCTTTTCACCAGAACGATAGACCTCTATTGTATGAGCTCCTTCTTTTAAAGTCATATAATCTGTTGCGTTTTTAAAAAGAGCCCCTTCCACAGCCGGCTTATGATCGATGTAGATGTCAACAGATTCATTGTTACTTGAAGCGTTCACAATACGGACTAGCGTTTCTTTTTCTTCAGCATGTGCTAAAGAAGGAAACATAATTATAGCACTAAATAAAACAAGCCAAAGCTTTCTCATCTTTTTATCTCCTTCATTATAATAGGTTATTCTTATAATGGCTCGATTGCTGAAATATATGCAGAAGGAGAAAGGAGAAAAAAGCAAAAATAATAGCCTATTTTTTAAAAATAGGCTGCAGTGGGCACTGTTTAAGTAATTCGTTCATTCTACTCATCATTTCTTTCTCTGAAAAAGAGCTTGAATAACGATAATTATGAAAATCTAAAATACGATAGTGTTTACTAATAATGTTTTGCTGTAAGCGAAATGGGCCGCTTGATTTTAATTCGCGCCACCAAATACCGCCGCCAAGTCGTTTATCTTTCGGAGGATCGGAGTCTTCTAAAGCAATACATTGAACTGTATCAACAGGATTGTCTCCAATAGCTTTTTTCAATGCTGTACTTTCTTCAAAAAGAGCGCAAAGAGTTACAATAACAGCCCAACTTGCTGTTTTCTTTTCCTTCTCAATTTGAGAAAGTGTTTTTTTTGAGATGCCAAGTAAATAAGCCATTCTTTCTTGAGTAAACTTTTGTTCTAAACGTACATAACGAATCTGATTTGATATGAGTTCTGTGAAGTATTGTTTATCCATAGTCCCCTCCGTACGAAAAAGCTATCCGTTCGTATCATATCGTATAGAAAACAAAATTCAAGCGTTGTAACCAAAATGTAAGGAAATGTATAAAGAAAGAAACCTCTTTGTTACGGGAATGCGATTTTTAGAGTTTAAGCCGCTTTTTAGTTGTATAAGAAGAAAGTAAAGAAATGAACGCATATCCTATACTATATATTATCCAATTCAGAGAATGTTGAAAGGAAGGAATGCTCCAGTAGAGCAAAAGTGGAAACCAAAAGGAAAAGAAAGGACCTATAAAAATGTTGCGAAACAAAACTTCATAAAGAAAACCTGCAATAACAGCTAAAAGCGGTAGGGTAATAAAAAGCTGCTGTTCTGGATTGGTGTAAAATATTTCCACATTCCTTCGCCTTCTTTCGATAATTAGTGTTCAGCGGGAATCTTATTTACTTCAACAGATTTAATTTGATTTCCAATCATGTTTTTAGGAGTGAATCGGTAGCCTTCAACATCCGCATACAGGTTTGATCCATCTCCAATTTGCTGGAGCAGCAAATAGCCGCCGATTGTATCTACTTCATCTTCCTCGATAGAGATACCAAGCAAATGATTAACTTCTTCAATGAGCACTTTTCCATCTAAAATATATTGAGTTTTTGAAAGCGTTTGAATATAAGGGATTTCGTTTACATCAAACTCGTCTCGTATTTCTCCTACAATTTCTTCTAAAATATCTTCTACTGTAACAAGTCCTTGTGTTCCTCCGTATTCATCAAACAAAATGGCCATATGAATTCGTTCCTTCTGCATTTTTAAGAGAAGATCACGAACAGGGATAGAATCTAAAACAGTAATGATTGGTTTAATGAGCTCCTCAATGGTTCTTGAGTTAGCAGAGTCTTCGCGAACATAGCTTTTTAACGCTTCTTTCACATTAATTAATCCAATTACATGATCTTTATCCCCTTCAATAACAGGATATCGTGTGTAAGGTTGTTGATCTGTATATTGGGAGAACTCTTTCATCGTCATATTTTTGTTAACAGCGACCATTTCTGTACGAGGAATCATAATTTCATGAGCAACTCTGTCATCAAATTCAAAAATGCGATCGACATAGCGAAATTCTGATTGATTAATTTCGCCACGTTCGTAACTTTCGGATAAAAGCAAACGAAGCTCTTCTTCAGAATGAGCCATTTCGTGCTCGCTAACAGAATGAAGCCCAAATGTTTTTGTAATCATGCGAGCAGAATGATTTAAAAGCCATATAAACGGATACGTAATTCTGTAAAACCAGATTAGGAAAGGAGAAAACATGACGGTGATTCTTTCTGCTTTTTGGATTGCGAATGTTTTAGGCGCAAGTTCTCCAATCACAACATGAAGAAATGTGACAATTAGGAAAGCTAAAACAATCGAGAATGCTCTTGGAACATATGGCTCAAGATGTAGAAAAACAAAAAGAGGATGTAAAATAGACTCTATTGTTGACTCTCCAATCCATCCGATTCCAAGAGCTGTGACTGTAATACCAAGTTGACAAGCAGAGAGATACTCATCAAGATGGGAAACAACTTGTTCAGCAGCTTCGGCTCCTTTTATATTTTCTTCTACCATCTGCTTAATTTTAGAGTGTCTAATCTTTACAATTGCAAACTCTGTTGAAACGAACATAGCCGTTAGTGCAATTAAAATAACGATAATAAACAGGTTAAGAAAAATCATCATAGTCCTTGAAAAGCCAAGGTCATCTCCTTTCCAAAATATTTCTCCTTAGTTTATCCAACAAACGTGTTTCTACTAACAGAAGGAGAAGGGAGGGACAAGCGTACAAAATGCAATAGTGTGAAAAAAAGGGCACTTTTTTACGCACTATTTTGATGCTAATTTTGTAAAATAGCGTAACAAAACTATTGATAACACCACATGATCTGTGTTAATGTTTATAGAAATACCTAAAACAAAGGAGGGATAGAAGTTGAGAAACGTCACTTTGACAGATGTTTTTACACATCCTATTGCACAAAAATATCTAGGACGATCAGGGATTGCTCATGCAGTATCTGTTGCTCATCACGCTTTTCGACTAGCGCTTGAATATGAGGTTAACCCAGATCTTGCTACAAAAGCCGCCCTTCTCCACGATGTTGGACATTACGAATGGTACACGAACGGACAGTGGGATTATGAAAAATACCGTGAAAACGATATTCATGCGATAAAAGGCGCAGAGCGCGCTCATAAATTATTAATTCGTCTAGGTGAAGATCCTGCTTCTGCAAAAGAAATGGCACTGGCGGTTTTGCTTCATACAGACTCTTATTTACCAGAGGGTCATCTTGATAAAAACAATCTTCAAAAAGTCGTTCGTTTAGCAGACGAAGCAGACGAAGAGCCAGGCGGTAACCATCACTACCGAAAAATGGACTATGACTTAGCGTTAAGAAAGATTCAAGCATTGGACCAAAAAGTAGCGGATGTGCTTAAAAAAGATCAGGGCTACAAAAAATCAAGTTAACTCCTTCAACCAGCTTTTTTGAAGCTGGCTATTTCCTATGTCTTCCCCACCTTTCTCCTTGCCATCCTCCTTACTTTTTGTACAATAGAAACAGAGCAGTTGAAGAAAAGTAATCGTGGAGGAATCCTTCGTTATGTATGATATTTATTTAGTAGAAGATGAAAAAACGTTGAACACCGTACTTAAAACGTATTTAGAAAAAGAAGGCTGGAAGGTAACATCTTTTTTAACAGGAGAAGAAGCTAGCCGGTTTATCCCTCAAAAACCTCATCTATGGATTTTAGATATTATGTTGCCAGATTTAGATGGCTATGAGCTTTTAAAACGAATCAAAAAAGTGGATGAAAATGTACCCATTATTTATATTTCAGCGCGGGATGCTGATCTTGATCGAATTATCGGTCTTGAAATGGGGAGTGATGATTACTTGGCAAAGCCGTTTTTGCCAAAAGAACTTGTTGTACGCACAAAAAAATTGCTTCAGCGTATATATGGACAAGCTCGACCGAGTGTTTTGCAATATGGTCCATATAAAATCAATCAAATGATGCGGACGATTGAAGAAAATGGAGCGGAAATTGCTCTTTCTCCAAAAGAGTTTGATATCATATTCCTCTTTGCTTCCCATCTTGGACAATCTTTTTCAAGAGAAGAAATTTTGAACTTAATTTGGGGAGATAATTATTTTGGTTCTGATCGCGTTGTGGACGACCTTGTAAGAAGGATTCGGAAAAAGGTGCCGCACTTAAAGCTTGAAACAATCTATGCTTATGGATATCGAGCCGTTTCGCTATGAAGAAGCAACCGCTTTTTGCACAAATTTTAATTGTATTTACCGCGGTTATCTGCTTAATGGGAGCGATGATTTTAATTTTTGTCAGAGGAACGCTTAATGAATTTTTTACAAGTGAAACATATGCAACAATTGAGGCTTCACAGCAAACATTAACAAGCCATAACGAACCTTTTCAAACGCTTCAAGACTTGAAGCAGCAGCAAAACCTGCGCTCTGTTCAACACGTATTTCTTGGGGTTAATGGAGAGATTGCTAATGATACGAGCTTACCAAACAACGTGCTCAACTTTTTATATAAGCAAGCAATAAGCCAAGAGAAGAATACACAACGTTATAAGCTGAATGTCCACAATCAAGAAATGCTTTATGCGATTAGAAAAATTCGTGTAGAAGGCGAAGGTTTTTATCAAATTTCTTATATGTGGGATTCCTATCGCCAGCAGCTTGTGAAAACATTGTTTAAACGTATTTTTCTCGTTTCTTTAATTGTTCTTTTATGCGGAATTTTAATTGCTTTTTTCTTTTCAAAATGGCTCGCAAAGCCAATTGTAGAGATGAAGCAACATGTTCAGCGCATTGCTAATCGAAAATGGGATAGTACGCTTGAAACAGATCGGTCAGATGAAATAGGGGTTCTTGCTCATTCGATTGATGAGATGCGCGTTCAGCTTAAAAAGCAGGATGAAGCACAGCAATCGATGCTTCAAAATATTTCGCACGATTTAAAAACTCCTATTATGGTTATTCGAAGCTATACGGAAGCTCTACGTGATGGCATTCATCCAAATGGAACGTTTGAAAGCACCCTTGAAACGATTGATGGTGAAGCGAATCGTCTAGAAAGTAAAATTAAAGATTTACTTTATTTGACAAAGCTTGACTACGTTTCTCAACAAAATCAAGAGAAGCACAAAGTAGAAATGGACGTTCTTGTAAAAGAGGTTGTTCAGCGACTGCGGACAAATAGACCGGATGTTTCTGTTAATGTAGCATGTCCTTCCCTTGTTGTTTATGGTCAGGAAGAGCATTTTCGTGTTATATGTGAAAACATGCTAGATAATGCTTTAAAATATGCAAAAGAGCACGTTTCAATCCGTTTGGAAGAAAGAGAAGATACGGTTTTTCTTTCTTTTTATAACGATGGACCACATCTTGAAGAAAATTTAATTCAGAGATTATTTCAACCTTTTCAAAAAGGGGACAAAGGAAACTTTGGTCTTGGATTAGCGATTGTGAAGCGTCTTGTGACGCTTTATGAAGGGGAAATCTCAGTAAAAAATAATGAGCATGGAGTTCTATTTTTACTTGAATTCCCAAATCAAAAGCAATAAATTTCTATTTGTTATGCAACAATTCTTCTTTCCCTTCATATGTTTTATAACAGAATGAAGGAAAGGAGACATGAAAATGGAACAAGGAGAAGATAAAAGAAAAGAGCAACAAGTCTTTACGCCTGTTGAAGAGTTTCCAACCATTTTAGATTTAATTAACGACTATTACGGATCCTGTAAATAAGTGAAAGCTCTAGGTTTTAATATAGCCTAGAGCTCTTTTTTATTTTAAAAAATGAAGTTGGGAACAAATAACTTTTTATTTCACAAAATTAATGTTATACTAAGTGTAGTAATTGTTAACTTTTCAAACAAAGGGGAGTTGAAATATATGTTAGCGATTATGAGACCATTACTTATTGGGTTTTTCTCAATAACGGCAACATTTTTATTAGTATTTCAATCAATTGAGATTTCACACGCTTTTCAAGCGTTATTTTCTCACAACACGTACGATAAATAAACGTTCAGTTTATAGAAAAGGAAGCACGCAAACTCGTGCTTCCTTTTTAATAAAATGCTTTTGTTTGAAGAAAGTCTTCAAATTCGAGCCAGCTTTTCACACGAGGAACATTGATGTTGCGGTTGTATGGATAATCCATCGCAACAACCTGTCGTCCTGCATCCTTGAACGCTTCTAAGTTATGAGGAGCATCGTCAAAAAGCAGATCGCCCTTTACTTGATTTTTTTGGTGTGTAAAAATGATTTTCTTTGCCCCAATAAAAGGGATATGATTTCTGACCCACAGTTCTTTTTCGGTGTATGCATAGGTATGACTCGTTGTAACGATAAAAATATTGTAGTGTTTATGAAGCCTTTCGAGAACTTCAATAGCATTTGGCAGCGGCTTTAGATTTAGAAAAAGTCCTTCTTCATCTAAGTAGTCGTAAATTTTATTTCCACACTCTTTTTTTACATATTTTGCTGAGTCCCAGCATAGTAAACGATCTACTGATAAATTATCGTTATAATCTTCATTGTACCGCTTATGCCAATCTGTCATAAGGTCGCATAAAACAGAATCCATATCAATAAGCAGTGTCTTCATTATAGTTACTCCTTTTGTGCAATCTGCTTTTCATTATATAAAACATAAGCCTGAAAAGAAAATGAAGTTTCCTATTATTCTTTGAGCGTAGCGTAAATTTACGGTAAAATGAAGAATAGTAAGGCAAGGGGATATTGCTATTATATGAACAAACGATAAGGGGAATTATACATGAATATTGCTTTTTTTCTGATACCAAAACAAGAAGTTGTTACTGTTAACATTGAATGGACGATGAGGCAAGCGTTAGAAAAAATGGAATATCATCGTTACAAATCCATTCCAGTTATTGATCAGCAAGGTCATTACATAGGAGTCTTAACAGAAGGAGATTTGCTCTGGAAGCTAAAAAGTGAACAGTTTACATTTGAAGATACGCCGCGTATTCCACTTTCTAACGTGCCAAGGCATGAGAAAGTAGAAGCAATCTCGATTAATGAGAAAGTGGATCATATGTTTTTAAGTGTGATGGAGCGCAACTTTGTTCCAGTTGTAGACGATCAGGGGATTTTTATTGGGATTATTAGAAGACGCGAAATTATGGAGTTCTATGTTAATAGACTAGTCATAGAGGAGTGAATATTAATTTTCATGACAGATATTGAAAAAGTTCAAAAGCTAATTAAGCAAGCAGATACAATTACTTTCTTCACAGGAGCAGGAATGAGCACAGAATCAGGCCTTCCGGATTTTCGTTCTTCAAATGGATTATATAAACAAAATATGAATTTTACAGACATTGTTTCGCTTGATTTTTATGAAAAAGATCCAGTCTTATTTTGGACGCTTTTTAAAGATATTTTTAGAATTAGAATGCTTCATAACTATGTACCAAATAAAGGGTACCATTACATATCAAAACTGCAGGAAAAAGAGAAGAACATTCGTGTTATTACCCAAAATATTGACGGCCTTCATTATGATTCAGGACATGAACCAGTCTATGAAATTCACGGTACAATCAAAAAAGCGCACTGTCGTTCTTGCTATCGTGAGTATGATTTAAAATATTTAAATGAACATGATTGTCCAAGATGTAAGGAATGTGGGGAAATTTTAAAACCTAATGTTGTACTTTTCGGCGATCCAATTCAGCAATTTGAAGAAGCGGTAAGAGATGCTCTGCAATCCGATTTGTTTTTTGTGCTTGGCTCGTCACTTGAAGTAGGACCAGTAAACCAAATTCCGCTTATCGTGAAAGAACATACAGATGCAAAGCTCATTATCATTAATCGAGAGGCAACGCGCTTTGATTCGCTTTTTGATTACGTTTTTCATATGAATATTAGCGATGCTTTTCAACACATTTTAGGGCCGCTGCATAACGTATAAGAAAACAAGCTTTTATGTTAGAAGCCAAACTGTCACGTTTGACTGTATGGTTTTTGTATTGTATGATTAATTTAATTAAAATGAAAGAGGTGATAGGATGGGGCAGAGTATCGGATAAGTGAATTGGCTCAAAAAGCTAATGTATCTAAACGGACAATTGATTATTATACAACAAAAGGGTTATTAAAAGCTGTTCGTTCTCCATCAAACTATCGCTTCTATTCGGAGCAAGCTTTAGAAGACCTCAAATTTATTGAGCAATGTAAAAATGAACATATGCCTTTGTGTGAAATTAAACAGCGCTTAGATATGGTTCGCTCATTAGAAAAAGACAATGAGGCTCTTAAAAAACAGGCTGAATATTTAGAAGGACGGATGGAACGGCTAGAACACGATATTTGTGAGCTTTTGCCTTTTTTTCAGCTGTTAAATGACGGGGAAAAACGTACAATAAATCACAAATTGTCCGATCGTAGCTCAGCACTTATGAACTCGCTAGCATCATTGCGAAATATTTGAGCTCATTCGTGTAAAAGTTAGTCTGAATATTTAAAAATAAAGATATAATAGTAAAAATTTCGGATTATTAGGAGGTGACACCTCGCTTACTTTTGGTAAGTGGGGGCTTTATTTGGACATATTAAACTTGGTGCTTGTGGCGATTTTAATCGCCTTAACTGCTTTCTTCGTAGCATCGGAGTTTGCCATTGTGAAAGTGAGGAGCTCACAAATTGATCAGCTCGTTGCAGAGGGAGGACGAAATGCTCTTGCAGCTAAAAAAGTCGTCTCACATCTTGATGAGTATTTATCAGCGTGTCAGCTTGGTATTACTGTAACAGCTTTAGGATTAGGATGGCTTGGTGAGCCAACTGTTCAAAGGTTGCTTAACCCGCTGTTTGTAGAGCTGAATATACCATCTACACTTTCTCATATTCTTACATTTGGTATCGCATTTGCTTCCGTAACGTTTTTACACGTTGTTGTTGGGGAGCTTGCACCAAAAACAGTAGCCATTCAAAAAGCTGAGCAAGTGACGCTTTTATCAGCGCGTCCTCTTATTTTGTTTTACAAAGTAATGTATCCATTCATTTGGGTATTAAACGGTTCAGCTCGTTTGTTTGTAGGAATGTTTGGACTTCGTCCAGCAAGTGAACACGAGATGGTTCACTCGGAAGAAGAGCTCCGTCTTTTGCTATCTGAAAGCTATAAAAGCGGCGAGATTAACCAATCTGAGTTTAAATATGTAAATAAAATCTTTGAATTTGATGATCGTGTAGCGAAAGAAATCATGGTTCCTCGTACAGAGATGATAAGTCTTTCAAAGGATGAGTCTATTATAAAAGCAATTGAGATTATCCGTGAAGAAAAATTTACTCGCTATCCGATTATTGACGGGGATAAAGATCATATTATCGGGTTATTAAATGTAAAAGAAATGTTTGCAGATCTTGTTCATGAAAAACAGCCAGACGAGAAGTCACTTGAACAATATACAAGACCCATCATTCAGGTCATTGATTCTATTCCCATTCACGATCTTCTGCTTAAAATGCAAAGAGAGCGAATTCATATGGCAGTCTTAATTGACGAATATGGTGGAACAAGCGGTCTTGTAACTGTTGAAGACATTTTAGAAGAAATTGTGGGCGAAATTCGCGATGAATTTGACACAGACGAAATCCCAGAGATTCGTAAAATTAAAGAAAACCACTATCTTGTTGATGGAAAATTACTTGTAAGTGAGATTAATAACTTATTAGGAATTGAAATTGACGATGAAGACATTGATACTATTGGAGGATGGATTCTAACAGAAAAGCTTGATGTGAAACAAGGAGACGTTGTCGAGCACGGAGAATTCAAGTTCAAAGTGGTGGAAATGGATAGCCATCACATCAAGTATATTGAAGTCACAAAACCATCTGCTCCAAGGTTGTTAAAAACTCAGCAAGCTTCAGCTCCAATGAAGACGGCACAGCAGTCTGAAGCAATGTCTTAATAATAGAAGAAAGAAATGAAAACAGCTAATCGCTTTTGCGATTAGCTGTTTGCGCGTTGAAACTGATTTTCAGCAAGTGGATGGTCATTTTGCTGTACAACAAGCGTTTGTGTTGGATATGCAATAGAAACGTCGTACTTTTCTAAGATACCGATTATTTTATAATTTACATCTTCACGAATGCGGAGATACTCTACATAGGCAGTGTTGGTAGAGAAAAAGTAGACAAGTAAATCAAGGCTAGATTGACTAAAGTCTTCAAAGCGAACGATAATGGTTTCTTTATCAACTTCATCATGATTTTCAAGCATGCTTTGAATTTCTTCCACACACGATTTCACGACGTGAAGAGGTGTATTGTATGTCAAACTTAACGTGAAGGAAACTTGACGTTTTCCCATCTTAGACCAGTTAATAATCGATTCACTTGAAAGGGTCGCGTTTGGTACAGTAACAAGCGCTTGATCAAATGTTCGTACTTTTGTACTTCGGAATGTAATATCTTCTACAACCCCTTCAACACTTGGTGTTTTAATCCAATCTCCCATTGTAAAAGGTTTTTCTGTAATGATAATAATCCCGCCAAAAAGGTTTGCGATCGCATCCTTTGCCGCAAGAGCAAATGCCAATCCTCCAATCCCAAGGCCTGCTACAAATGTACTTACGTTAAAGCCCCACTCTTGTGCAATAATAGAAATTGCCATAACAATAACAAGTGAGCGAATAAGCTTTTGCACAAATGGAATAATAATTCTATCAACTTGAATGTCAAATTTTTTAATAAAGGTAGCCATGAAAATAGCAGTTGAGCCTGCTACATTGTAAACTCCCCATCCAATCATCGCGATAAATAACGAGCGAAAAAGATGACGATGAAGATCATGCTCTAGCACTGTATATGGGAAATATTTAAGCGCTAACTGGAGACCAATGATAACAAAAAGCCATCTTATTGGCTTTTCAAATCCTTCTAATATTGTTGTAATAAGATTAATTCGTTTGTGACGAGCGAAACCAAGTACAAGTTTGAAAAGGTACGACGTAAATAGTTTGCGAAGTCCTAAAAAGAGAACAAAGATCACTACTGATATTCCAATTCTTTTCCATGTTTCAATATCTACATTTAAACCCAATATTTCCAAGCCTTTCCCTCCAAATTTATAAATCTCACGCCTAATCATTCTATTAAAATAGTAACAAATGCATATATATGATACCCTTTAATTAGCATGATTATACTTATAATAAAACTTTTTGATAAGATTTAAAAGAGTAAAGAGAAATGCTATTTTAGAAAAGTAAACAAGAGGAAGTAATTAAGGAGGAAGAATAATGAATGAACGATTAAAAAAAGTAACAACATGGTTAGAGGAACAAAACATTGATGGCGCTTTTTTCACTTCCACAGAAAACGTATTTTATCTTAGCGGGTTCTATACAGATCCACACGAGCGTCTTTTAGGCTTATTGGCATCAAAAAAAGGGGATGCGATTCTTATCCTTCCTAAAATGGAAGCAACGCAAGCGAGAGATGCAGGATGGGAAGATGAAATGCTATCATATGAAGATCATGAAGAACCATGGGAAATTCTTGGTCAGAAAATAAGCGAGCTTGGGCTTCAAGGAGCAGAAGAGGTAGCAATTGAAAAAGAAGTTTTAACATACGAAAGAGCTGAAAAACTTAGTGAGATTTTCGAAAAAGCGAGCTTTGTGGACGGATCGAAGAAGATGAATGAACTTCGTCTTATTAAAGAAGAAAACGAAATTGAGATATTGAGAAAAGCAGCACAGCTTGCGGACTATGGAGTGGAAGTAGGGGTACAAGCGTTAAAAGAAGGCGTTACAGAAATGGACGTTGTTGCAACAATTGAATATGAGCTCAAGCGAAAAGGAATTCGCGAAATGTCATTTTCAACGCTTGTACTTTTCGGAGAAAAATCAGGTCAGCCCCACGGTAATCCAGGAAACCGTCCTTTGAAGAAGGGGGATTTTGTACTTTTTGATCTTGGTGTTGTGCTTGACGGATACTGCTCAGATATTACAAGAACAGTTGTTTATCAAAGTGTAAGCGATAAACAAAAAGAAATTTATGATACAGTACTTCGAGCTAACAATGCCTCACTCAAAGAGAGCCGTCCTGGAACAAGAATTGGTGACCTTGATATTGTAGCACGAGATACAATTGAGAGAGCAGGTTATGGGGAGTACTTTACACATCGCATTGGGCATGGACTAGGAATTAGCGTTCATGAGTTTCCATCAATGAGTAAAAATAATGACGGAGTGCTAAAAGAAGGAATGGTTTATACAATTGAGCCTGGTATCTATCTCTCAGATCTTGGAGGGGTTCGAATTGAAGATGATGTATTAATTACAAAAGATGGATATGAAACGCTCACAAAATTTCCAAAAGAGCTTATCGTTATTTCTTAATAAATTGTGAACAAGTGGTGACACTAATAAGAAAAGGAATTTTTTAAAACGTTATTTTCTTGTTTTCACTCCTCAATATATGGTCTAATTTGGAGGAGGGAAGGAGCTACAAAAAATGAATGAACCTAATGAAAATCAAGATGAATATAGAAAAGGAAAGCGAATATTTTGGCTAATTTGGATTGTTCCAATTATAGGAGCACTTGTTGTGGCAGCCGTTGCCTTTTTAATGCAACCAACGCCAAATGAAAAGCCTCGTGATATTGGACCACCAGCGCCAAAAGTTCCTCATGAACAGTCAACAAGTTATATAGTAGATATGGATCACTTTCATATTTAAAAAAGAAGCACAAAAAGTGCTTCTTTTTTTATGGAGATTTGTCATTATAACAGAAAGTTCGCAATAAGCTAGTATTAAATGTTAGCGAGGTGTTGCCCGTTGGTTTAGCTCCGTTTTCACCCGTATATTCGACCTCTCTGTTAGTAGATCATTTGTTAGTTCAGCTGCAAGCGATGAATGAAAATCAAATTCACCATGTTATTTATGGGAGTAGGCGAAGCAATCACTATTGGGAACGTCTTGTACCAAATCGAAATTGGGACGAGATTGATAAAATCATTAGACTTGTAATTCAAACGGGACAAGATCAAAAATATAAAAAAATTTTTAAGCGTACAAAGAGGATTGAGGGAGAACCTGTTGAAGTTGTTTATTTACAATTAAAAGACGGATCCTACAAACTTTCAAACGCATGGATAAACTTCGAAGGAAAAACGCTATAGCATGCTGAGAAAGTGGTGCGTCGTGTACTGCTTTTTTTACATTTCATTTATAAAATTATTTGTGAAAAGAAAGGAAGAAAAAAATGAAAAAATTTCAGTATTTGCAAAGCTATGTTCATAATAAACCTTTAACATCTTTTCCTGCCGCTCTTCACGTTTTCTTTCCTGCTTCTTCTCAAGAAATCAAACAATGTGAGCAGTATTTTACGGGAGGGTTACCAAAAGAGCTTGCCGTTTTTTATAAAGAAGTAGGGTTTGGATTTGTGTATCCTGAAGCGTCCCAGCGGTTGTTTAATCGGATTATTAGTCCTTCAGAATTAATGGAGCTATCTTCTAGAGAAGCTACAATGCTACCATTTTTAGAAGTGAAAGAAGATATTTATATGTTCATAGATCATACAGGCTCTATTTATTGGCAACATGAACGAGTTGCAACAGATATTAAAGATTTGTTGGCTAAAATGGAGCAGAGGTTAACATTTTTCTTAAGAGGTTCATCTTTCACATTATCTTTACTTGCTTAGAATTCAGAAAATTGAAACTTATAGCCTTTCTTTTCGTATAACTATAATAAGGAAAAGGAGGGGAAAAGATGAACATTTTGATAATAGGAGCCATTATTTTATTATTTACTGTAGGTATTATTACTTTTCTTGTAAATATGGCTAATGATGAAAAGATAAAAGAGAGAAAGAAAAGAAGCCAAGTGTCAGGTGATGCTGGCCATACGAGCGGTTTTAGCTTTTTTGCAAGTGATTCAAATTCGTGTGATAGTGGCGGAAGTGATGGCGGTGGAGGAGGATGTGATTAAAGATTTAAAAAAGGTGGATGCATATGCATCCACCTTTTTTAGATATTAACCGTTTGTGATGTCCCGTTTTGAGAAGACAAAATAGGCAGCAAATAAAAAGACGGCAATGTGAACAATTTGGACAATAAACGTAAATGATACGTCTTCAGCTCCAACAAGGGAAGTATTCGCAAAGAATAAATATTTTGCCCAGTCAAATTTTGACTGAAGGAAGTAATCAATTGCGTTACTTGAGAGCATAAGGAAAATGGAAATTCCAACTGCAATGGCGTTCGCTTTAAACACAGTCGCGAGCGCAAATGCTAAAATAGCGACAAGTAAGATGTCTATAATTCCATAAAGATAAGACAAAAAGAAATCTCCATCAATAGAAACTTCTTTAATTCCACTTGCAGAACTCATATCAAAAATTGTAGCGCTTGTTTCAAATCCAAACAAGATGATTCCGATAAGGAAACAAGAAGCAAGCAATACAGCAAGAAAGACAAGAGAAGTTAAGAAAATAGCAATAAGTTTTGATGTTAAAATCTTATAGCGTTTAAACGGACGAATCATAAGAAGTTTAATACTGCCAAAAGAAAATTCACTTGAAATCGTTGTTGCTGCGATTACAACCATAAATAGAGCAACAAAGGAAATTAAAAAGGTAGATTCATTTAAAAATTGAGGAAGTGTATATCCATAAGGATTAATATTTTTATCAAGTGCAAGCTGATTTTTCGCAATATTTTCTTGAGCAAACTGCTTCTCACTATCTGACACTTTCGAGTCATTTAGCGTTTTTTGATCATCTTTTATTTCATCTTGCACCGTCTGCTTCCAGTCATCTCCTGCAAGGAAGTTAGTTGTTTGCTGACTAATGATGCCAATTCCAATTGCTGCAACTACGGTTAAAATCAGCATTACGAGCGTTCCGCGACGTCTAAAGATTTTCATCCATTCATTTTGTACTAAACTCATCATTTTTGGTCGCCTCCTGTCATTTCAAAGAATGAATCTTCAAGTGTTTTGCGGACAGGATTAAAGCGATAAAGCGTAAATCCATTGTCAAAAAGTTCTTTCATGAGAGGAGAAGCTTCAAGCTTTGTAATTGAAACTTGGACAAGATCTTCTTTTTGCTCCGCTTTTAGTCCTTTTTCCGTTAAGAAAGCGACAACGTTTTCTGCTTGATCACACTGCAATTCATAAATAGAAGAAGTATCATCAGTACTGTTTTGATTCACATCTTGTACGCGAACAAGCTTTCCTTTACTAATAACAACAATACGATCACACATTTGTTCAATCTCAGCAAGTAAATGTGAAGAAACTAACACAGATAATCCTCTTTCATGAGAAAGCTTCTTTAAAAGAAGACGGAACTCACGAATACCAGCAGGATCAAGGCCATTTGTTGGCTCGTCCAAAATTAAAAACTTAGGATTATGTAGGAGAGCTTGAGCTAAACCTAGTCGCTGACGCATGCCAAGTGAATATGTTTTCACCTTTTTATCAAGGTAAGAATCAATTTCTAGCCACTCTGCAACTTCTTTCATTCGTTCCTTTGTAACATTTTTATGCATACGAGCGAAGTGGAGAAGGTTCTGACGTCCTGTTAGATAAGGATAGAACTCCGGATTCTCAACAATTGCTCCAACTCCCTCAAGCGTTTTTTCAAACTCCTGTTTGATGCTGTGGCCGTTAATTAAAACATCCCCGCTATTCATTGAAATAAGGCCAACCATCATCCTGATCGTTGTTGTTTTACCTGCGCCGTTTGGGCCAACAAGTCCAATAATCTCGCCTTTTCGAATTGAAAAAGAAAGATTATCAATAATGGTGTTTTTACCAATTACTTTCTGAAGTTCACGAACTTCAACCATGTTTTCCATTCTATTTCCTCCTTTGATAGATTGTGAGTTTCTTTCACAATATAGTAGTACGGAGCAGGAAGAAGTTGGTTTCATTAAAAGTCCATTTTTAAATAAATTATTTACTTTCTTTTGAAAATACATTATCCTTAGTGAGGATAAATCGTAATCATTACGCATTATAAGGTGCCATGAAGAAAATTAAAGGGGTATTTTTATCTTTAACTGCTTTTTCTATCTTAGAATTTTTAAAAGAATTATATGGAAACCCTTATTTGTTTCTTTCGCATGATCTAACTTCTGTGTAAGGGGGGGGAGCGACAAAATTATAGTCATGAAAGAAGGAGCTATTGTTGATACATGTAAGCCAGAACATTTGCTTTTTAAAAGAGTAAGGAAGTGAAAATATGAGACATAAAGAATATCTTAGCCTGGCCATTCCGCTTATGCTGTCAACAATGACAACTCCCATTCTCGGCGCTGTTGACACAGCAATTGTTGGACACGTAAGCGGAGCTACATATATTGGAGCGGTTGCCATTGGTAGTTTAATTTTTAGCACGATTTATTGGCTGTTTGGGTTTTTAAGAGTAAGCACGTCGGGATTTTCAGCCCAAGCAGTAGGGAAGGGAGCAAAGGAAGAACTTCTTCATGCTTTAACGCGGCCGATGTTTCTTGCTCTACTTGTTGGCGTTTCTTTTCTTTTATTGCAGTGGCCGATCGGCAAGATAGCATTAATGGTTATCAAACCAAGTCAGGAAGTGCAGGAACTTGCATTAAACTATTTTTATATCCGCATATGGGGAGCGCCATTTGCGCTTATAACATATGTCATATTAGGCTTTTTAATTGGCACTGGACGGGTAAAAGTGTCTCTTTTTCTGCAGATTGGAATGAACGTTGTGAATATCGTTCTCGACTTCTTATTTGTCCAAGGATTCGGTTGGGCGGTCAAGGGCGTTGCTTTTGCAACCCTAATTGCTGAAGTTTCGGGAGCCGTTGTGGGAATGATCATCATTGCTCAAACATTTAACCTTTCTTTAAAAAAATGGTCATTTGTGAGCACTGCTGATTTTTCCTCTTTTAAAAAAATGCTTGAAGTCAACCGTGATCTTTTTATTAGAACGTTTTGTTTAATTGTTATGTACAATATGTTTACAGCAAAAGGAGCGGATTTTGGTACGGAAATACTAGCAGCAAACGCCATTCTTCTTCAAATTCAATTTATTATGGCTTATTGCTTAGATGGTTTTGCTAATGCTACAAGTATTGTTGTAGGAAGAGCTGTTGGAAGTAATAACGAATCTCTGTATAACAAAGGTCTTTCGCTTACAATGTATTGGGGACTCATTGTTGTTTGTTTCTTAAGTTTGTGCTACCTCTTTATGGACAGTGCTTTGTTCTCGTTATTTACAAACGACATGAGCACAATTGAAGCTGCTAAAGAGTATAGTTTTTGGCTCACTCTATTTCCTTTTGCTACAGGTGCTGGTTTGCTTTTTTACGGTGTTTTCACAGGAGCAACAAGAGCAAAACCAATTCGAGATTCTACTATTTTTGCACTCTTTTTCTTTTTAGTCTCGTATTTCTTGCTTCCCCCGTTTTATGGAAATCATGGGTTGTGGATTGCCTTTTTAGTATTTAACGCTGGTCGTTCTTTATTTTTGGTTGCTTCTTTGCCAAAACTGAAAAAACAGGTACTGACCAAGGGAATGCCTGTTTAAATATATTTGCTCTATTTTAGTAGAGTTTCAGATGTTATTGTTTTATATTTCCTAGTTGAAAAGTGTAAGATAGGGGTGGGAGGCGATAGTATGGAAAAAGGTTTAATAAATCAATTTCAATTTTTACGTTCAGGGACAATTCGTTTACTAGAGACAACGTCAGAGGAAAAGGCTGATGTTATTCCAGAAGGATTCAGCAACTCTATCCACTGGAACTTAGGACATATTGCCGTTATTCAAGAACGCGTGCTATATGGATTAGGATTACGACAAAAACCAGAGCTTTCAGAAGAGTTTATTTCTCATTTTGATATGGGAACAGATCCAAAAAAAGACGGATGGGAAAAAACAGCTCCATCACTAGAAGAAGTTAAGAAAGAATTAACTCGTCAGCTTGAACAATTTCCTCAAACATTTGCAGGGAAATTTGATAATGAGCTTGTTGAACCATTCAAACTTAGAAGCGTGGAAATGAAAACAATTGGAGAGCTTTTTTCTTTCAGCCTTTGGCACGAAACTCTTCATGATGGTGTAATTAAAGGATTGAATTATGCTTTAAAAGGGCAAAGTAAATAAGGAGAAGGCCGTTCATCGGACGGCCTTTTTCTTATTTAAAAGAAAATAAATATAAAGCAGTACACAATAGGTGTGAAATCTATGTTAAGATTAGGAAAAATCGCTGTTATGAGGAAGGATTGTTATGGAAAGATACGTTGAGCAGATGAGAAAGAAAATAGGGGCGTCTTCTCTTTTTGTCCCAAGTGCCATGATTCTCGTTGTGAATGAGGAAAATAAAGTACTTTTATTACATAGGAAAGATACAGAAACATGGGGATTGCCGAGTGGAGCTATGGAGCTTGGAGAAACATTTGAAGAAGCAGCTGCAAGACAGCTCAAAGAAGAAACAGGGTTAACAGCTCATAAACTTCAATTTATGGATATTCTTTCAGGGGAAGACTACTATTTTAAATATCCTAACGGTGATGAAGTGTATAATATCATTTCCGTTTTTTTAGCTATTGACCCATACGGAAGCTTGCAGTGTAACTTTAAGGAAGCAAAGAAACTTTCTTTCTTTTCTCAAGAAAATTTACCGCCGCTTGAGAAGAGAACGAGTAAAGTGTTGCTAAAAGTAGGTGCAACAATACTAGAATAAATAGAGAAACATGCCTTTTTATCTTTGCATACTATAAAAGACGAGCGTCTTTTTGCTCGAAAACTAGGTAAAGGGTGAGAGACTGTGAGTGAAAACTGGTTAGCATGGGTACAACAAATGCAGGGAATTGCGCAAGCGGGATTAGCATACTCAAAAGATAAGTATGATATTGAACGTTTCGAACAACTTAGAGAACTAAGCAAAGAAATTCTGCTTCAGTATACAAAAGTAGATGCTAATATGTTAGACACCCTATTGGAGGGGGAAGTAGGATATCCAACTCCAAAAGTGGCGGTAAGAGCAGTTGTGTTTCAGGAAAATAAAATCTTAATGGTGCAAGAAGAACAAGATGGGCTATGGTCTCTTCCTGGAGGATGGGCAGACATTGGATTAAGCCCGCGTGAAGTTGTTGTAAAAGAAGTGAAAGAAGAAGCAGGAATTGAGGTGGAGCCTGTACGTCTTCTTGCCGTTTTTGATCAGCATCACCATGATCACCCACCATCATTTTTCCATATTTACAATCTCTATCTTCTTTGTGAAGTAAAAGGCGGAGAGCTTAAAGCAGGGATGGAAACACTTGATGTTCAATATTGTGAGCAAGAAAATTTGCCACCGCTTTCTGTCAAACGTGTGACAAAGGCCCAAATTGACACCTTTTTCCGCTTTCTTGAAAATCCTAATATGGAGACGATTATAGATTAAAAAAGAGACAAAGCCTAGCTTTGTCTCTTTTTTTTATAAGATAGGTGATAATAAGCGAGAAATCGATTCTTTAAAGCGGATATAGTAGGAGCGCTGATCATAAATCTCACGAGTCAGTTTCTTTGACTTTAGCATGTCATCTTCAAAGATTGCGGCAAGCTTCATAGCGGTTTTGTAATGATAAAGAAAAGCGTTTACTTCAAAGTTTAGGCGAAAGCTTCTTACATCAATATTTGCAGTACCAACTGAAGCAATCTCATCATCAATAACAATAGTTTTTGCATGAAGAAAGCCGTTTTCATAAATATAAACGTCTGCTCCTGCTTTTAAAAGCTCTCCAATATACGAATATGTTGCCCAATATACAAAAGGGTGATCAGGTTTGTCTGGAATCATAATTTTTACTTTTACACCTGAAAGAGCCGCAATGCGAAGTGCATCAAGTAAGCTATCATCAGGAATAAAGTAAGGAGTTTGAATATAAATATAGCGTTCCGCTGATAAAATAAGTTTAATATAGCCGTTTTTTATTTGTTCCCATTGAGAATCAGGACCGCTTGAAACAATTTGAACACCAACGTCTCCTCTGGGAGAAACTGGAGGATAATAATGTCCCTTAAAAGAAATATCGTGTTTTGAAGCTTGATTCCAATCTAAAATAAAGCGGCTTTGAATATGGTGAACAGCTTCACCTTTGACACGTAAATGCGTATCTCTCCAATATCCAAACTTTTCATTTAGTCCCAAATACTCATCTCCAACGTTGAATCCACCAATATATCCAATGCTTCCATCAATAATAACAAGCTTTCGGTGATTGCGGTAATTTAAGCGGAGGTTAACGAGTGGAAAGCGAGACGGGAAAAATGCTTCAACTTCTCCCCCTGCTGCTCGAATGCTTTTTACAAGCTTCCGACTGAGTCCTCTAGAGCCCATATCGTCGTAAAGAAGCCTTATTTTAACTCCCTCTTTCGCTTTTTTAATAAGCAAATTCCCAAGTTTAGTCCCAAGCTCGTCTGATCTCAAAATGTAGTACAGCATATGAATATGATGTTTCGCTTTTTCAAGATCTTGAAAAAGGGAGTCAAATTTCTCCCTTCCGTCAATAAAAAGATCAACTTCATTATCTTGAGTGAAAATAGCACGATCGTTATTTAAAAGCATGGCAATTAAATGCTGGTGCTTTTTATTGATGGGATTGTGAAAATCAAACATATGTGATTGAAGAAGTTCGCGCTGATTTGCAACAATTTTCTTAATATATTCTTTACTTTTTTTATCCCAAGTAAAAATTTTTCTTTTGCTTAAATTTTGACCAAATATTAAATATAAAATAAATCCAACAATTGGGATAAACCCTAATATCATAACCCATGCCCATGTTGCTGTAATGTTGCGTCGTTCTAAAAAGACAATTGCCATTGCAAGCAAAATATTTAGAACAAGCAGCACTGTTGGGACATAAGGAGGCATGATCCCGGCAAAGAAATCGTTTACTTCCATAGAATGCTCCTTTAGTTTGCTGTTGTAGTAGGTTGAGTTGATCTTTATGTTTTTAACCGCTACTTCTGTTCAATTATAGAAAAAAAGCGTTAGAAAGAAAAGAAATAGCTATTTTAACAACGCATGAAATAAAAAATGTTTTTCGTTCATACTATAACTAAGATCAGAAAAAGAGGTGGATAATGTGAAAAAATGGGGACTTTGGATTGTCCTTGGCGTCATCGTACTGCTTGCAATCTTTTCGTTTAGTTCATATAACGGTCTTGTCACACAGGAACAAAAAGTAGATACGTCATGGGCACAGGTAGAAAATCAGTTAAAACGTCGCTCAGATTTAATTCCTAATCTAGTTGAAACTGTAAAAGGATATGCAAGTCAAGAAAAAGAAGTCATTCAATCTGTAACAGATGCTCGTGCCCAGCTTGCGGGAGCAAATACTCCAAAGGAATATGCAAACGCAGATGAGAACTTGAACGGAGCTTTGAATCGTCTTCTCGTTGTTGTTGAAAATTATCCAAACCTCAAATCAAACGAGAATTTTAGGAGTTTAATGGATACGCTTGAAGGAACAGAAAATCGTTTAGCTGTTGCTCGCCGTGATTACAACGAAAGTGTCGAAACATACAACTTAAAAGTTCGACGTTTCCCAGGAAACATTATGGCTAATATTTTTGGATTTTCAAAAAAATCGTATTATGAAGTAAGTGAGAAAGATCAAGAAAATCCTCAAGTAGACTTTGGGAGCGGAAGCAAATGAGCCTCTCCCGTTTTTTTATGTTCCCCTGTTTTTTTACTCTATTTCTTTGCCCTTTTTCAGCAAGTGCTAACGCTCCAACACCAGTTGGCGATATTTATGTTCAAGATTTTGCAAAGCTTCTAACAACAGAGGAAGCCAAGGAATTGAAGCAAATGGGGAGAAGTCTTCAACAAAAAACAAAAGCTCAAATTGCGGTACTAACGGTCTCTTCAACAGATGGAATGGCAATTGAAGAGTACGGAATTGAGGCATTTAGACAGTATAAGCTAGGTGACAGGGAGCTTAACAATGGTGTTCTTCTTCTTGTTGTAAAAGGCAGTGAACAAAGAGAAGTTCGCATTGAGGTCGGATATGGTCTTGAGGGAGCAATACCTGATTCTAAAGCAGGAGTTATTTTGGATGAATTTACCCTTCCTTATTTTAAACAAGGGAAGTATGGAAAAGGAATTGTTGAAACATACCGCGTTCTTTATGCGGAAACAGCTAAGGAATACGGAGTGGAAACAAAATGGGAAGGAAAAACAGCCACACCAGCTGAAAAGGAAGCTTCTTCAGGACAAGAAATGAATCCGTTTGTTGCAATTATTATAGGTATTATCTTGATTATTCTTATTGTGATTGATGTAAAGTTTTTTGGTGGCTTTCTTACAAATTTATTGCTTCAGCTTCTTTTTCTTTTTCGAGGAGGTGGAGGTGGAGGCAATATCGGCGGCGGTGGTGGAAGCGCTGGCGGTGGGGGAGCAAGCCGGAAATGGTAGAAAACAAAAGCGAGAGAAACTCTTTCATTTGAACGATAAGTTCTTTGTGAGCGTTTCTCTAAGACTCATGTAAAAAAGGACAAGCAATACAGGGGGGATTGTGTACAATTTTTTGAAAAAGGGAATAAACAAAGATAAAGTACTATGAATAGGGGAAGGTGACGATGATGTCAGCAGCACTGATTTTAAATCCTAATGCAGGCAACGGAAAAATAAAAAAAGAGTTACAACATATAAAGGAAATCATAGAAAGCACGTATGCTCCACTTTCTGTTTATGAAACAAAAAGAGAAGGAGACGGCGCCCGCTTAGTAAAAGAGCTTGAAAGTAAAGTTGATCTAATTATTGGAGCAGGGGGGGATGGAACGATTCACGAGCTCATTAATGCTATGTGTGAGCTAAAAACAAGACCTTTATTTGCGGTGCTTCCAGGAGGAACATGTAACGATTTTTCACGAGGAATTGGAATAGATCAAAATATTATCAAAGCAGCACAGCAAATTGCAACAGGAAGAGTTGAAAAAGTAGACATTGGGAAGAGTGAGCATCAATACTTTTCAAACTTTTGGGGAATTGGGCTCATTAATGAAGTATCTGAAAATATTGAGAAAGATTCAAAAGCTCGTTTTGGTAAACTCTCTTATTATATGAGTACAGCTAAAACGATTACAAATGTTGAACCTTTCTATGTAGAAATAGAAGGCGATGAAGAGGAGTTTAAAGGAGAAGCTGTTATGGTTGTAGTAGGAAACGGGGCTTTTACAGGAGGGCTAAGACCTTTTTTTCCGAAAAACCATCTTCAAGATTCTTGTTTGGACGTGCTTGTTGTAACGGAATCAAACGTACAGACGTTTTGGAAGCTTTTTCTCTCAAATTTTTCAGATGAGAAAGTTATTCAAGAGGAAAGTATTCTTAAATTTCAAGCTAAGCATGTTAAAGTGACCACATCATCAGCACAAAAGATTGACTGTGATGGTGAGCGCAAATATTATACTCCAGATACTATAACCGTTCTACCACGATTTTTAGAAGTGATTGTAGGGAATCTCTAAAATAAAAGAATTAATATTTTATAATTGGTGTGGTGTCCATGCCAACTTCTTTCATTATGCATACCCTATAAAAGGAATAGAGCAAAGGCGGGTTTTTACATGCATAATGATAAGAAGAAAATAGCTGTAGTAGGGTTGGGATTTGTTGGATTGCCTCTATCTATGTTGCTATTATCAAAAGGATTCACGGTTGTTGGAATTGACTTAGATGAAAATAAAATTCGCTCTTTAAACAATGGGAAAAGCTATATTTCAGATATTAGTGACAAGAGTGTAGAAGAAAGTATGAAATCAAAACGTTTTTCTGTTTCTTCTAGCTATAAAAATGTAGAGGAAGTAGATGCAATCATTATCTGTGTTCCAACTCCTCTTAAAGAAGAATATGTTCCAAATCTTGTTTATATTGAGAAAGCCGCAGAGGCGTTAAAAGCTCATCTTCAAAAAGGTCAGCTTGTTGTTCTCGAAAGCTCTACGTTTCCAGGAACAACAAGAGAGATTCTTCAACCTCTTTTAGAAGAAAGTGGGCTTGAAGCAGGGAAAGACTTTCATTTAGCATACTCTCCAGAACGCGTTGACCCTGGGAATGTTCAATTCTCGCTTGGAGATATTCCGAAAGTAATTGGAGGAATTACTTCAGATTGTCAGGAAGTTGCTTGTGATTTATATTCAAAGATTTATCAAACGGTTGTCCCTGTTTCCTCACCTGAAATTGCCGAGCTTACAAAGCTTTTAGAAAACACATACCGATTTATCAACATTTCTTTTATTAATGAAATGGCGATGCTTTGTGATCAGATGAACATTGATGTATGGGAAGTGATTGCAGCTGCAAGCACAAAGCCATATGGATTCGCGCCTTTTTATCCAGGCCCAGGCATTAGTGGTCACTGCATTCCGGTAGATCCTCTCTATTTGCAATTTAAAGCAAAAGAAAAAGGGGTTACTAGCAACTTTATTGAGTTATCAACTTCTACAAATGAAAAAATTGTTCAGTATATTGTTGAAAGAACATTAGAAATAGTAGGAAAAGAACCTGAAGAAACAAGCGTTTTACTCTACGGATTAACGTATAAAAGAGATATACCAGATGTGAGAGATTCAAAAGCTGTAGAAGTGATGGAACACCTTCTTGAAAAAGGGGTTAATGTAACTTATCACGATCCACACTTTGAGCGTATTATGATCAATGGGGATGTTCATCATAGCGTCTCGCTACTTGATAAAGAGCTAAGTGAAAGCGACTGTGTTGTAATTTTAACAGATCATAGCGTGCTGCCAAAAGAGCAGATTTTAGAAAAGGCAAACCTTATTTTTGACACGCGTGGAGTGCTCCAAGGTGCAAAAGGAACTGCTAAAGTAGTTGAGCTTGGTGGCGGAACATCTTTTTTTAAGAGGTAAGGGAAAAAGCTATCTGTCTTTGAGATAGCTTTTTTATATGTTTAAACAATAGGAAAGGGGGAATGAAAATAGTAAAGAAAAAAGGAGAGAATAAAATGGCTTTAACTAAAGAACAAGAAACGCATTTGAAAGAAATGCTTTTAAATATGAAAAAATATAAAACAGAGCGAGTAGAAGAAACGCCAAAAGAAGATTTAAAAGAGTCAACAGGTGAATTAACGAATGGAGTTGACAATCATCTAGCAGACATTGCAACAGAGCAATATGAGCGTGAACGAGATGAGACGATTCGTGAAGTTGATGAACGCTTACTTCAACAAGTAGATGAAGCATTACAGCGTATGGAAGATGGCACATACGGTATTTGTGTAGATACTGGTGAAGAAATCCCATACGAACGTTTAAAAGCTAATCCTTATGCAAAACGAACAGCTAAAGCACAGGAGAAGTTTGAAAAAGGACAGCCTTCTCCAAATGCAGACCGAGCGACACAGCCAAGTCGACGCATTGATGAAGAAAAGACTTTAACCGTTGATTCATTAAAAGAAGAACAGGATGCTTTCTAGCACAATCACAATATGTGATTGTGCTTTTTATATGGAAAAGAAATATTGTATTCCATTTTTCCACCCCGTAAAATAAAGAAAATAGATTGACTTTATAAAAAGTGGGGGATTGTCATTGAGCTTATTGCAACAAATCAAAGAAGGTAAAAAAGGATTTACAAAGTCAGAGGAAAAGATCGCTGGGTATATCTTAAGTAATGTTGAAGAAATTCCAACTTTAACAACAAAAGAGTTTTCTCTTCGCTGTAAGGTAAGTGAAGCTAGCATTGTTCGTTTTTGTAGGAAAATAGGGCTTAAAAGTTATAAAACATTTAAGATGTCTTTGCTGCGTGAACTCAGTGGAAACGATTATATTAACGAAGTGTCGAGAATTCATAAGGATGATCTTCCGTTGCAGCTTTTTATGAAAGTAACGAACGCTAGTCGAAAAGCGCTTGATATGGCGGAAAGTTCTCTTGATGGGAGTATATTTGAACGTGTCATTGAGAAATGTCTAGGAGCAAACCGAATCTTTTTTTTCGGTGTTGGTGGATCTGCTGTAAGTGCTATGGATGCTACATATAAGTTTTCAAAGCTTGGCTATCCTTCTTTAGTTTCATACGACTTTCATATGGCCATTAATTTAATTACAAGCATGGAGAAAAAAGATCTTTTTGTAGGAATTTCAACATCTGGAAAAACAAAAGAAGTCGTCGAACTAGCTCGACTAGCTAAGAAACAAGGGTTATGTGTCGCAGCTATTACAAAACTTGAAAAAACACCGCTTTATAAAACAGCAGATTTCCCACTTTGTATTCCAGATGTTGAACAAGATTACCGAATTGGGAGCATTGCTTCTAGAACTTCCCAGCTTAACATTGTTGATGCCTTGTATATTAATGTCTTTAACCGTCTTAGTGATGATATTCTTCAAAAGTTTCATGAAACAAGAGAAGCGGTCATAAATTTAAGAAGGTAGCAATATGCTGAATGAAACATAATTTCACTAAAAATAATAAAAATATTGACTATTTGTTTCATTTTTTCATAAAATAAGAATATATGAAAGCGATATCAAAGGGAGTGGGGAAGTGTTAGAACGTTTAGGAACAGAACGTCGCAACAATCAAACAGAAGAATTAGATACAATGAGTATTCAAGATATTTTACGTATTATGAACGAAGAAGACAAGAAAGTTCCTGAAGCTATTCAAAAAGAATTAGAAAAAGTTGAAAGAGCTGTAAGTCTAGTTGTAGAAAGCTTTAAATCAGGGGGGAGGCTTTTGTACGTTGGAGCAGGAACGAGTGGACGTCTTGGTGTTCTTGATGCTGTGGAATGTCCGCCAACGTTTGGCACAGATCCAAACCTTGTAAAAGGGGTCATGGCAGGAGGAGAGTCAGCTTTTATTAAAGCTGTTGAAGCAGCAGAAGATCGTGAAGATTTAGGAGCAGAAGATATGAAATTGCTGAACATTACCTCTAATGATACTGTTATTGGTATTGCAGCGAGTGGACGAACACCATATGTTATAGGAGCCTTGCGATATGCTAGAGAAAGAGGATCATCAACATGTGCGATTTCATGTAATAAAGAAACAGCTATTAGTGCTCTAGCAGACGTGGCAATTGAAGTTAATACAGGCCCGGAAGTTCTTACAGGTTCAACAAGATTAAAAGCAGGAACAGCCCAAAAGCTTTTGCTAAATATGATTTCAACTGTTTCAATGATTCAGATAGGCAAAGTATATAAAAACTTAATGGTAGACGTACAGCCAACAAATGAGAAGCTTGTAGAGCGCTCAAAACGAATTATTATGGAGGCGACAGGTATATCATATGAAGAGGCTTCTATCTATTATGATCAATCAAAACAAAATATTAAAGTTGCCATTTTAATGGTTTTAACCAATTGTACAGCAGAGGAAGCCCAAAAAAAATTGCAGACTAGTAATGGATTTGTACGTCAGGCTCTTTAAGATAGGTAAAAAAAGAGGGGGAGTACAATGTCAAAGGAGCGGAAAGTAGCATGCAAAATTTTAGCTTGTCTTGGGTTTGAGGAGAATGTCGCTAATTTTACAAATTGTATGACAAGGCTTAGAGTGAACGTCTATAACCGAGAAGAGGTAAATATTCAAAAACTCGAAGAAATAGACGATGTTATTGGAGTTGTAGAAGATGAAACAATCCAAATTATTTTAGGGCCTGGTTTTGTGAATAAAGTGGCTTCAGAATTTCAGCAGTTTTTTGATCAATCTTCAGTTGAAGAAGATCAAAAAAGAAAAATTCAAGAAAAGAACAATACACCTTTCAAAAATGGTCTAAAGAAAATTGGAAACGTCTTTATCCCTCTTTTGCCGGGACTTATTGCTTCAGGGCTTATTAACGGGATTGTAAGTACGCTTATCAACGGCGGTGTTGATGAAGCAAATGAACTGATTGTGCTAATGAAGTTTATTGGAGGATGTATTTTCACCTATCTTGGGATTTTTGTTGGGATTAATGCTGCAAAAGAATTTGGGGGTACGCCAGTTCTGGGGGGGATTGCAGGTTTATTAATTATTAACCCAGCTCTTGATACTCTGGATCTTACAATTATGGGAGAAGAAGTAACAGCAGGGCGGGGCGGACTTATTGCTGTTCTCATCTCAGCTTGGTTTATGACCGTTATTGAACGAAATGTGAGAAAGTTTATTCCGAACGCTGTAGACATTATTTTAACTCCTCTTCTCACGCTTCTTATTGTTGGAATAAGTACAATGTACATTATTCAGCCACTGGGAGGGCTTCTTTCAGAAGGGATTTTAAGCATCTTAACTGCTGTGCTAGAAATAGGTGGGCCTCTCGCTGGTGCCGTACTAGCAGGTACATTTTTGCCTCTTGTAATGGTAGGGCTTCATCACGGATTGATTCCTCTTCATATGGAATTTATTCAAGCAACAGGAGCTACTCCGCTTCTTCCTATTTTAGCGATGGCTGGGGCAGGTCAAGTTGGAGCAGGGCTTGCTATCTTAGCAAAAACGAAAAACGAGCGCCTTAAGAAAAACTTGTATGGAGCGCTTCCTGTAGGATTTTTAGGGGTAGGAGAACCGCTTTTATACGGGGTGACTTTACCGCTTGGACGTCCATTTATTACAGCGTGTCTAGGAGCTGCTGTTGGAGGAGCTTCACAAGCTGTTTTCGCAACAGCAACAAAAGCAGTAGGAATCTCAGGGCTTCCGCTTACACTGCTTGTTGTAGATGGGAAAATTATTTTATACTTGCTTGGTCTTTTAATCTCCTACGGGGCAGGTTTCATTTTCACTTACTTCTTTGGCTATAAAGAAGAAATGGCTCAAAACCTTAGGAAAGAAAAAGAGGTTTCAGTAGAATAGAAGGTAAAAGGCGTCTCGCATATGCGAGACGCTTTTTTTATGAAAATACATAAGAAAGAGCTTGCAAAGCTTGCTGTGGTGTTTCCACAACAACTTGTGCTTTGTTTGACAGTTCTTTTAATGGGTGATGAAGAGTTTCCGGGCGAACTAAAATAAGCGGTTTTCCTTTTTCAATTGCGCGTGATGCATCCATGGCTGTATTCCACTGTTTATATTTATCTCCGAAAAGAGCAATAACAACATCACTTTTATTCATTAAAATTTCAGTTCGTAGATTATTAATAGCAGAAGCTGCTTCATCTTTGAAAATATTATTAGGTTGTTTTCCTAGAATTTCTTCGCCAATGTTATCAGAACGATCGTGATTTTCCATTGGACCAACAAATGTAAGTGGTAAGTTTAAGTCACTTGCTTCACTTTTTAATATATCGCGCCAGTTATCGTGAATCTGTCCTGCTAAATAAATGGTAAGTTCCATTATGTAATCCTCCTTTTTCAGTTCATTATACCTTTTTATCATAAGAAAGAAACCTTTCTTTAGAAAGGTTCTTTTGTATTAGTTCTGTAATACTTGTTGTTTAATTTACAATAAGTTAACAAAATTGAGTTGTATTAAAAATTAAGAAAGTTAAATGCCTTTTAAATTTTCTAAAATCTCATAGAATTCTAATATTTATCTAATTATTCTCTCATATTTTCCTTTTATTCTTTAAAAGAACATAAAAGAAAACGGTTCAAATTAAAAAGCCGTAGGGAAGAAAGGATGAATAAGGTGGAACGATTAGAAAGCATGTTAAAGAAGAACGAGGAATTTGTAGCAAAAGGCGAAGGAGAAAAGTTTAAAGCAAGTAAATTTTCTAATAAAAATATGCTCGTCATTACATGCATGGACGCTCGTTTAATTAAAATGTTGCCAGAAGCCCTTGATTTAAAAAATGGAGATGCCAACATTATTAAAACAGCAGGTGCTCTTGTTTGTGAAAAAAGTGAAAATGTTCTTAGAAGCATCCTTGTTTCAGTTTATGAGCTTGGTGTTGAAGAAATTTTTGTCGTAGGTCATCATGACTGCGGTATGGCAGGATTTTGTTGCGACAATTTACTTGAAAAATGGAAGGACAGAAGCGACATTCAACAAGGCGTGCAACAATTAGCAAATGAAGGAGTTAATTTTGAAAGATGGCTCAAAGGATTTGATCATGTAGAAGATAGCGTAAAAGAAAGTGTTTCATTCCTCCATGAGTACCCACTTCTGCCTCAAGGAATAAAAATTCACGGTCTTATCATTAATCCAGAAAATGGAAAGGTTGATCATGTGACATCGCTTATAAAAGAAGAAAAAGTAGAGCGTACTGTCTAAGAAAAAGTGAGGACAAAGGAAGATGGGTGAGGAGGAAGAAAATGAATACAACAAAAAAACAGCCATATACGCTTGAGATGCTGAGGCGCGATTTGATTGCCGGGATTATTGTAGGAATCGTAGCTATTCCACTTGGGATGGGATTTGCTATTGCTTCAGGAACGGAACCTGTACATGGAATTTATACTGTTGTAATTGCCGGGATTATTGTTTCTACATTAGGAGGGTCAAAATTTCAAATTGCAGGACCAACAGGGGCATTTGTTCCGATACTGCTCGGGATTGTCACACAGTACGGATTTGATAATCTAATGATTGCGACCTTTATGGCAGGGCTTATTCTCATTATACTTGGATTATGTAAAGCAGGTTCGCTTGTTAAATATATTCCAAAACCTGTTATTATCGGTTTTACAGCAGGGATTGCGATTATCATTTTCTACGGCCAACTTCCACACTTTTTAGGTCTATATGATACAAATGATGAAGCTGGATTTTTAGCTGGAATGGTTTCCATTATTAAAAGTCTACCTGATGCTAACTTTTATGGAGTGTTAACAGGCATCGTTGGTCTTGCAAGCATTATTTTAGCAACTCGCTTTGTCCCTAAAATTCCAGGTGCTCTTATTGGGGTTCTCGTCTCAACTGCTTTTGCGCTTTTGCTTTTCCCTGATAAGCTTGTAACCATTAATACTCTCTACGGAGCAATCCCGAACACGCTTCCACAGTTTGGACTTCCTGAAATTACACTAGAAAAAATTATTACCCTTATTCCTGCAGCGTTAGCCATTGCCTTCTTAGGTGGGTTGGAATCTCTACTTTCGGCTGTTGTAGCAGATGAAATGGCTGGCACCAAGCATAAAAGTAATCGGGAGATTGTTGCCCAAGGCATTGCAAACACTATATTACCATTTTTTCAAGGAATTCCTGCTACAGGAGCTATTGCAAGAACGGCAACAAATATTCGAAACAAAGCAGCGACTCGATTTTCAGGTGTTGTGCATGCTTTATTCGCCTTAATGGTCCTCCTCGTGCTCGCTCCTTATGCTTCTCATATTCCGCTTGCAAGCCTTGCCCCAGTTTTAATGGTGGTAGCGTGGAATATGAGTGAACGTAAACATTTTGCGGGCATTGTAAAAGAAAAATCACGTGAATCATTTGTATTGCTTGTTACCTTCTTTTTCACCGTCTTTTTTGATTTGATGGTTGGAATCGGCGTTGGAATGCTCACATACTTTGTCCTTAACTTTAACAAGACAGCAATAGGAAAGAAAGTTCGCTCAACTGCTGGAATGTAAGAAAAATGATAGGATGTGTTCGTTCTTCTAACAAGGAAGAAGACAAAACATGTAAACTAACCTATAGTAAAGGTAAGTCCTTTGAGTGCAGGTATATTGTTAAGAAACTCCGTCCATGGTGGACTTTAGGTGAAAGTTCATCCTCTATTAAAGCATTTTCTCTAAACAAGAGAGAATGCTTTTTTTTATCTTGTTTTTAAATTAAAAAAAGAAGGAATAAGAGAAGAGAACGATGAAGCTATGATGAAGCGAATTTTATTCTGAAAATAACGAGGAGTAGGGTGTATATGATAAAAGCAGAAGAAAGCTTTGAAGAATATAAATTTAAACAGGGCTCTTACTATCTTTATGTACCACCAAATAATCGCCCACACGAAAAGTCTCCACTTATGGTTGTCTTGCATGGATGCACGCAAAATCCTTTCACTATTGCTACGGCAACAGAAATGAATGATACGGCTCGCCAAAACAATTTTCTTGTTTTATATCCTGATCAGCCAAGAAGTGAAGATTCTGGGAAATGCTGGAGTTGGCATGATGCAGATCATCAAGAAAGAGGGAAAGGAGAGCCTCGCAAAATTGTTAGCATGATTAATCATGTGAAAGAAAAATATGAAATATCTGATATATACATAACAGGTCTTTCTGCCGGGGCGGCAATGGCTCTCATCGTAGGGGGAGTTTATCCAGATCTTTTTTCAGGAATAGGAGTTGTAGGGGGTCTTCCCTATAAAGCAGCCCAAACCAAATCAGAGCGTGCGCTCGCTATGATTAACGGACCACAGCATGATGCTGAAAAGATGGGAGAGCTTTTATACGAAAAAACAGCTGTGTACAATAAAAGGGTTCCTCTTATTGTCTTTCACGGTACATATGACCGTGTTGTTCATCCAATAAACGCTAATAAATTAATAAAACAGTGGATCACTTTGTGTAATTTAATGAACAAAAATGGAAAAGATGGAATAATTCCCTCTACGCCTGTTCGAACAGACAAGAGGGCGGTACCGGTTGGGAAGACGTATAAAATTGAAGAATATGAATCTCCGGATAAAAGCATCAAAATTCACTACGTGACAATCAATAGCATGCTTCATTCATGGCCAGGAGGAAGTGTAAAAGGAACGTTCACAGATCCTCTTGCTCCAAGTGCTAGTGAAATGATGTGGAATTTTTTTAACCAGCAATAAGCTTGATTATTTTGAATGTTAGGAAAGTAAACGAACGCCTTACGGAGAGCTTAACAGGTATGCTATACTTGAAAAAATTTAACTTCAAACCATAAAAGAAGGGAAACATATAATGAAAAAAGCGTTCTATCATTGCGATATATTCACCTTAGATCAGGAAAAAATAATTAAAGACGGAATGATTATAACGGAAGACGAAAAAATTGCCTATATTGGAAAGATGGAAGAAGAGCGATTGCAAGATTGTGAAGAAACTTACAACTGGAGCGGGAAATGGGTTATGCCAGGGCTTGTGAATTCACATGTTCATATTGTAATGAACATTCTACGTGGCGTTGGAGATGATATGCTTCTTCATCCATGGTTAACGGAAAAAATTTGGCCTCTTGAAGCGAAGTTTACAACAGATCTCGCTATTACAAGCTCAAAAGCAGCTATTGTTGAAATGATGAAGAGCGGGACAACGCTTTTTAACGATATGTATAATCCAATTGGTCTTGATGTATTTAAACTTTACGAAGCAGTAAAAGATACCGGAATGAAAGGTAACTTAGCGTATACCCTGTTTTCTAATGACAAGGGAGATAAAGCTATAGCAAAAGAAGCGCATGATATCGCTCAACATATTAAGAAAGATCGTTCATTAATTAGAACAACAGTTGCTCCACACAGTCCGTATTCTTGTAGTGAAGAGCTGCTGCGTTCATCTGTTTCAATTGCAAAAGAGCTTGATTTGCCTCTTCATATTCATGTTTCTGAAACAGAAAAAGAGATGAATGATTGTCTTAGAGAACATGAAACAACTCCTGTACAATATCTAGCAGAGCTTGATTTTTACGAACAGCCTACTATTTTTGCTCATGGAGTTGTCCTAACAGACGAAGATGTTGCTCTTTTAAATGAAAAAGGAACATCAATTGCTCATAACCCTATTAGTAATTTAAAGCTAGGATCTGGAGTTGCTGATATTTCACGCCTAAATAGTGCAGGCGTGAACGTAGCTATTGCAACAGATAGCGTTGCTTCTAATAATAATTTAGATATGTTCGAAGAAATGCGCACAGCTGCACTTTTGCAAAAGGGTACACACAAAACGCCAGAAGCAATGCCTGCTTATAGCATGCTAAAAATGGCAACCTTGAATGGAGCAAAAGCTTTAGGATATGAGGATACAGGTGTTTTAAAAGAAGGGTACAAAGCAGATTTCATTTCGATTGATCCAAGAGATAAAATTCATCTTCAACCTCTTGAAAATGCCTCTTCGCATCTCTTATATGCAGCAAGTGGAAAAGATGTTTCTGATAGTGTTATTAACGGAAATGTCGTAATGGAGAACCGTGTTCTCTTAACGCTAGATGAAGAAAGAATCATATACGATCTAAATTACTACTATAAAACATTATAAAATGTAAAAAAGGTGCTACTTTTAGCACCTTTTTTACGCTTTCTCCTTTCCTAATGTTCCCAACATGAAAGAATTATGATAGCATTTGAAATGCGGATAACAGATGATAATGAAAGAAACACAATCTTTTTACATAAAAAAAGAAAGAACCGTGAATAGTAAAAAACACGGCTTACATAAAAAGGAGAAAACGATGACAAAACGCATTTTTATCGCGATTGGGTTACTTCTGCTTCTCGTGAGTTCTGAACATAGATTTGTTCTAGCACAATCTACTCATCCTATTTTAAATATTGCTCATCGTGGTGCCTCTGCATATGCACCTGAACATACGATGATTTCTTATAAAAAAGCTCTTGATATGGGAGCAGACTATCTTGAAATAGACCTGCAGCAAACAAAGGATGGCGTCCTTGTGGCGATTCATGATTCAAAATTAGAAAGAACAACAAATGGAAAAGGTCGTGTGAAAGATTACACATATGATCAATTAAAGAAGCTTGATGCTGGTTCATGGTTTAATCGAAAATATCCTGAGCAAGCAAAAGAGTCATTTGAAAAAGAATCAATTCTATCACTCGAAGAAATTTTTGCTTACTTTGGGCGTGATCAGCATTACTATATTGAGACAAAATCGCCACAAAGCTATAAAGGAATGGAAGAGAATTTGCTTAAACTTGTGGATAAATACAATATTCCAGAAGAGCATCTTTTAATTGAATCTTTTAGTGCGAAAAGTTTAAAAAGCATTCATGAGAAGAAGCCTGAACTTTCACTCATTAAGCTTTCTCTTTGTCGTCCATCATTACAGGAAATAAAGGAAATTAAAACGTATGCAGACGGAATTGGTCCCCGTGCTACGTGTTTAGATAAAGGATATATTGAAAAAGTTCATAGTCAAGGTTTGTTTCTTCATGCTTTTACAGTTAATGATAAAAAGGCAATGGGGAAGCTTATAAATTGGGGCGTAGATGGTCTTTTTACCAATAATCCTGACGTATTAAAGGATGTAATTGAGAATCAGAACTCATAGAATTTTCTCTTTTTTCTATGTTTTGTTCTTTCTCTTTTTCGTGATAAGATGTACAGTGTTGGAATAATTATCAAGTTACCGGTCATATTTGAAATAAAAACAAAAGGGGAGGTTTCATTGTATAGAGAAACAAAAAAGAATATTGGAAAAACTTCATTATGGTTCGGCATAGCAAGCCTTATTTGTACAGGGATCTTCTTTATACCGACTGTTTTACAATTTGCGTTTGGCATTTTCTTTTTCTTCGGTGCTTTTCTCTTATCTTTCGTTGGAATCGTATTAACGATTATCAGCTTTTTTAAAGAGAGAACAAAAATGTCTATCGTAGCGGTCATTATAAATGGTGCTGTACTCATCGTCTTTATTCTTCTTTCTATTGCAGCAGCTCACATGCCAAGTGCGTATTAATCAAAAGAGGAAGTTTTCTAAAGAAGCTCTAGAGAGATCTTAAGCTCTTATTGAAAAGCCTCCTCTTTTATTAAAGAACGATCGAGAGCAATAGAAACGAAATTTTATATAAAGCACAATCCTAAAACATATCTTTAGAGTCGTCAAAAAATGACAGAAACATTTGCATATTTCCTCTTTTTCTCTTAAAGGAAAAGAACGAATAAATAAGAAAATATAAGAAAAAGAGATGAAAGGAACGAAAGCCAGTGAAGCTTAAAAAAAGAATCGTTATACCTGCTGTTGCAGTTGTTGTTCTTATATGTGCGGCTTTTTTTATTTTTACAAGAGCGGATTATCATGGGAAAGTAGTTGATATTAGCGGAAGCAAAGTATACCTTGGTCCATTAACTCAAGATGAAGGATATCAAATCATTGAAGTAACAGCAGACAAAGATACAGAATTTGAGGGCGGAGATCAAGGCGTGTTTGGACTGAAAAAGGGTCAAGAAGTACACGTATGGTTAAAAAATGGAGAATTAGCAAGCAAAATTTCGGTGGAGTGAGTTATTGCTCCACCTTTTTTATGAAGGAAAAAGATAAGAGGGGAGAAGTCATGAATATTGCTCATAGAGGTGCTTCAGGGTATGCCCCAGAAAATACGTTTGCAGCTTACTTTTTAGCATTGAAAATGAAGGCAGACTATCTTGAAATTGATGTTCAAATGAGCAGGGATGGAGAACTTGTGCTTATACACGATAAGACAGTAGAGCGCACAACAGATGGAAATGGTCTTGTTAGTGAAAAAACGCTTCATGAGCTAAAGGAACTTGACGCTGGAGGGTGGTTTTCCGGGGAGTTTAAAAACGAGCGTATTCCTACACTCCCAGAAGTATTTGCAACATTCCGAACGAAAGTAGGTTTTCTAATCGAACTAAAGAATCCTTCTTTATATCCAGGGATGGAGGAGAAGCTTGTACGAACGCTTGAAAGTTTTCGATTAGCAGAGTCTGATCAAATCATTGTTCAATCTTTTGATGAGAAAGCTGTTCAACGGATTAAGAAACGTCTTCCGAAAATTTCAGTAGGAGTTCTTGTAAAGTACAGTATATGGGGGATATCTTCTGCAAAATTAAAAGAAATATCAGCATATGCTACATATGTAAACCCGAACAGAAGACTTATTACAAAGAAGCTTGTAAAACGTATTCACCAAAATAGTATGAAAGTTATTCCTTATGCTGTGTATCGTAAAAAAACAATTCAAAGCTTTTATAACCTAGGTGTTGATGGTATTATTTGTGATTATCCTGATCTTGTAGCGGAAACTCAAAAAGCGCGTTAAACCGACAGAATACGCTTATTTTCTGAAAAAGCAATAATTCTTCTTTTCCTCATTAATCTTTCTATTATATAATAATATGGGAAAGTGATGAGGGGGGAGAAAGAATGGCAAAAGTACAGCTTGTTCCGTATGATGCACAGTGGCCAGAAAAGTTTAGGGTTCTGAAAGAACAGTTGGAGGAAAAATTAGCACCAATGAAGGTTAGCATTGAGCATATTGGTAGCACTTCTGTACCAAATATGATGGCAAAACCAATCATTGACGTAATTGTAGGAGTGGAAAAAGAAGAAGAACTACAGTATGCTATTGATCCAATTCGAGAGCTTGGTTATACATATGTGCAACAATATGAAACCATTTTGCCAAATCGACGCTATTTCGTTCGATTTAAAGAGGAAGGTCTTCCAGACATTATTAGGGATGGAGATCATGATTTTTCACAGGATGCCGATTTTCATCATGAAGCACATCTTCATGTTGTTGTAAAGGGGAGCAACTTATGGGAAAGGCATCTACAATTTCGCGATATTTTAAGAAGTAGTGAAGACAGTTTAGAGGCATATGCTTCTGTTAAGCGAAAGCTTGCACTTCGAGAATGGGAAAGTACAAATGAATACGCGAAAGCGAAAACGAGCGTTATTCAAGGGATTTTAAGTCGATAAAGACAAGCACGCTGAAATTGTTATCTTCATTTAACTTATTATAAAGCTCATGCGTCTAGACGCATGAGCTTTTTTAGCTACGTAGGAGAATGAAGAGCAAGAATATGCTTTTTTCCATCTTGATCTTTGTATTGAACATACAGAGCATAGCCTTCTTTTTTCCACTCTTGTTTTGTAAGAGTTCTACTAACGGTTTCACTTGTTTTTCCTTCTAGAAGCATTGAGTATACTTGTGTTGAAAACGTATTAGAAGGTTGAGTTGTTCCATTCTTATTAAGCCAGAGAAGAGTGCCATGATCAAATAAAAGTTGAATGTCTGCAGATGTTTTATTGTGTAGTGAAGCCTCTATTGTGTATTCTTTTGTTTTAGAGTGATAGGAAATGTTTACCTCGGCTCTTAATATGTTATCTTCCACTTTTTGCTTCCGAGCTTGTCGATCATTTGAGAATCCAGCCAATACAATCACCACCCAAAAGATTAATAGGTATTTCATAAGAAAAAAGCCTCCTACTCTTATCCACTATCTTACTACACTTTACATTACTCTACACAAAAAAACGTATAAGTCTTTTTAACTTATACGTTACACAGCATGTGATTTTTGAATGGCTGCCTTTCGCTCTAGTGCAAGTTGTTCAAGTTGCTTCACTTTTGGAACTGTAAAAGCAAGAACAGATAGGAAAAGAGCTCCAAAAATAAAAATATTAGATGGTTTTGTTAACTCTGCTTCTGTAGCAAGTTTTCTTCCTTGATCAAATAAAGAAAACAGGCTCTCGTTTGGAATAGGCATTGTAATAGAAACAATCATAAAAAGAACAAAAATAGCAGCTATATACAACATTCCATGTACAAGCCTTATGAAAGCAAGTCCTTTTTGTTCAGGTGCTGTTAAAAACATGGAAAGTTCCTGACCTGAACGAATCATATCGTCACTTTTTTCTTTGTATTCATAAGGGAAAAATAGCGCAATTCCCCAATAGTAGAAAAAAGATAAAAGAAGTCTTACAGCTTCTACAATTAAATAAAAGATAACAGTTACTGTTACAGCCATTAAAAAGTAGTTTTCTGTAAAAATAGCTCCTGCAGATAACCAGATAGCTGCTGTTGAGAAGTAGAGAAACCGAGCTTGTTTGTTGTAGCGTACGCTTTTAATAACCCTTTTATCTGTAGCTAATAAAAATCCATTAATCAACAAAATAAGAAGGTTAACGAAAGCGCTTATATAATGCTCGGTAGAAAGTGGTTTAAACGTTAATATCCCGATGTGTACGATGTATGTAAAACTCAAGGCATAAAACGAAAAAGCCGTTGGTGAATCAAGGTATGAAACAGATGATAGGCGATGAGCTTTTTTTAGCGAACGAATCAATGTTTTTTCTTTACCCCCTTTCTAGGATAGGTCCTAAAGGTGCTTACATACAAGATAATATACAGCATGTGAAAAAACAATCGTCAAAATTTGTGAATAGACCAAGAAATCGTAAAAAATCTCCTTCTTTCTATAGTATTATAGAAAAGGAGAAGAGGACAACAAAAAAGAGCGATAATTCACAAGCATTTCATGAAACTCTAATTTTTGATTGAAACATATGAAATAGGGAATAATATTTTTACTATGTCTAAAAAATAACATGAAATAATAAAAAATCTTTCAATGAAAAGCGTTTCATACGCTATAGTAAAAACAAATACAGCAAGGGGGAACAATTGATGATTATTGCAATTGATATGGATGGAACATTATTAAATAGTGAAGGTAAGGTGCCTGCTGAAAATGTAGAAGCAATCAAAAATGCACAGCGCGCTGGGGTTAAGGTTGTCATTGCAACTGGAAGAAGTTATGAGGATGCAATGCGTCCTTTACAACCGTTCGATCTTAAACTTCCTAAGATTTGTGCAAACGGAGCAGACGTAAGAGATGAAGAAGGAAACGTTCTTCATCGCCAATCTCTAGAGGAGCAAGACATTCAAAATGCTATGAATCTTCGCTTCCATAACGATGAGGAAGTTTACTTTGAAATGTATGTGCAAGACGGTGTGTATACATATGAAAATGCAGGAGATGTAATGAAAGCGGAAGCGGACCGAGTGAGAAGCTCCAATGAAAAAATTTCTCGCTTCGAACTTGATCTTTTAGCTGCCAAACAGTCACAGCAGGCTGGCGTTACCTTTTTACCAAAAGAACAGCTTATGAAAAAAGCGCTCCAAGAAGATACTAATATTTTTAAATTCCTCTTTTTCTCCTTCGACTTAAACAAGCTTCAAGTTGTAAAAGATGAATTAGGAAAAAGTGACAACGTAGCTATTAGTTCATCTGCTTTGCATAACGTGGAGGTCAACCACTTGAAGGCAACAAAGGGAATTGCGCTTCGTAAAATGGCAGAGCATTTAAAAGTTGATATGAAACATTCAGTCGCCATTGGAGACAATCGCAACGATATTAGTATGTTTAATGAAGCAGCTACAAGTTTTGGAATGGGAAATGGCGATCCTGAAGTGCAGTCATTATGTGACTATGTAACCGAAACAAATGATAATAATGGAGTAGCAAAAGCGATTGAAAAGGTATTAAAAAGTTCTCTAAAAGCATAAGAAACAAATATGAGCTGTTTTTCCTTATTTTACACAAAATAGGGCTTTGACAGCTCATGTTCTCTTTGGTATTATAACGTAGTAAAAATAATATAAATCCTCACTCTTTCTCGGTGAGGTAGAGGTTGCGCGTATTAGGAGTAACATATGGGAAGCAAGTGGAGCTTATGAACATATGTGAAAGGAATGGGCGCCGAAGCTTATAAAAAACCACTTTTTTTATAAGCTGGGCCTGTATTAAATAAGTACAGGACTGCCACAAGTTTTTGTGGAGGGCTATCAGAGAGATATGGCAGAGTGAATGCAAAAGTATGGGCATTTCCATACTTTTTTATTTTGTCTGCTAAAAATTACTTATTGGAGGATTTTTGCAGCATGGAACAAACGAAAAAATGGGGCTTTTGGCTCTTAACAGCTTTTGTTGTTGGAAACATGGTAGGATCAGGAATTTTCATGCTTCCAAGTACGCTTGCACAAGTGGCAAGTCCACTTGGCGTTATGACAGCATGGGCTGTTACTGGGTTTGGTGTATTAATGCTTGCCCTAACTTTTGGAACGCTATCAATTCGAAAACCAGAGCTACAAGCGGGACCGCAGAGTTATGCGAGAGCGCTATTTGAAAATAAAAAAACAGGTGATGTAGCAAGTTTTACAACCGTTTGGGGATACTGGGTAGCAAACTGGATTAGCAACGTAGCGATTATTACAAGTTTTGCAGGCTATTTGTCTACTTTTCTACCGATTATGAGAGACGGTCGAGTATTATTTCATGTTGGGTCTCAACCGATTGAATTAGGGAAGCTGGTTACTTTTGTAGTTTGCTCTATCTTCTTATGGGGAACTCATACAATCTTAGTTACAAGTATGAATGCAGCAGGTAAACTGAATTTTGTTACGACATTTTCAAAAGTCGTAGGATTCGCTCTTTTCATTATTGCTGGGTTATTTGCTTTTCAGTTCTCAACAATGGGAAGTTTTTATTATCCTGTTGAGAGCACAGATGGAGGAAATCCGCTTGGGCTTTCAAGTCAAGTGTACAATGCCGCTATTTCAACACTATGGGCATTCGTTGGTATTGAGTCAGCAGTTATTTTATCAGGTCGAGCATCTTCACAGCGCGATATTAAAAAGGCCACTGTTGCAGGTGTAACAATTGCTATTATTATTTATATGACAATTACAATGATCACAATGGGGGCACTCCCACATAGCGAACTTCAAGCATCAGATAAGCCTTTTGTAGACGTTTTAAACGTTTTAATTGGTCGTGGCGGCAGTATCATTATGGCACTTCTTGCGCTTGTCTCCTTGTTTGGATCAATGCTTGGGTGGATCTTATTAAGTTCAGAAGTTCCATACAGAGCAGCGCGTGAAGGAAACTTTCCAGCCTTTTTTGCAAAAACAAACAAAAAAGGAAGTCCAAGTAATGCTTTACTTGTAACGAATATTATGTCTCAAATCTTTATTTTTTCAACTGTTTCAGGAACGATTAGTCAAGCCTATTCTTTCTTAACGACATCATCAACGCTTGCTTATCTTATCCCATATTTAATTTCAACTATTTATTTCTTAAAAGTTGTCATTAAAGGTGAAACATACGCAGAGCTAGGTGGAACATCTTCGCGTATAAAAGACGGAATTATTGCTGGGCTTGCATTCATTTATGCGGCATGGGTTATTATTTCCGGAACTGCAGATATGAAAACTTTTTCTTTAGGAATTGGCCTCTTTTTAATCGGAATTGTATTTTATCCGCTTGTAAAGCGCAAAGGAAAACAACAAAGCACACAAGAAATGTAAAGTATGAAAAGCTGAGGGAAACTTTCCCTCAGCTTTTTTTATGGATGAAAAGGCAGTGTTTTGAATAGTGTTTATCAAGTGATAAAAAGTGGAATACAAGATAAAGAAGGAGGAATAACGATGAAATATCTTATTATAAGCGCTATTAATCTTTTAGCATTCTTATTTATGATCAGTACAAATTACTTTTTTCCAGAAAGCCGCAACGTGTCTAAAATCTCGGACAGCATCAATGCTTTTATAACACCAGCTGGCTACGCCTTTTCAATTTGGGGCCTCATTTTTCTTCTTTTAGCTTTTTATGCTATTCGTCAATTTTTTGCCAAAGGGATAGACAAAGAAATATATGAAAAAGTTGGCCTTTGGTTTGCACTTAACGTCATTTTTAATGGGTTATGGAGTCCTGTTTTTGGAAGTGAAAATGTTGCACTTTCTCTTGTTATCATTTTGGGCGTTTTAGTTACGCTTATTGTAATTTACACGAAAACACAGAATGCAACAAAGCACCATTCATGGCTCATGCGTCTTCCATTCTCTATTTATATTGGTTGGGTTTCAATTGCGACAATTGTTAATGTTTTTACCCTCCTGAAATATAAAGGAATTACGGAACTTTTCGGTGTTAGTGAATATGGATGGACAATTATTATGCTATTAGTAGGAGGATTACTAAGTATTTACTTTACACTGAAAAATCGAGATATTGCCTACTCTCTTGTTTTCATTTGGGCATACATTGCTATCATCGTTCAAAGACAAGATATGCATGCTATCGTTATCACAGCATCTATTTCTATCGTCCTCATCATCATTTTCATTATTATAAGCCTTATTAGAAGAAAAAAACGTCTTTCATAATATAAGAGCCAGCTTTGTTATTAAAATAAAGCTGGCTCTTAATTTTTTTTGCTTTTTCTTTGTTGCTATACTTCTCTGCCTACATAAATAACAAGAGACAGAAGTAGAAAACAAAACAAAAAGAATTCTAAAGCTGCCATAACGCGAAAACCATAAAATACGTTACGAATAGCTCTCGCTACAGAGTAGTTCATAAAAAGGTCTAAAACAATGGCTAAAGAGAAAGATAAAGAACTCATAAGCAAAAGAGCAAAAAAGCATTTTCAAAGTAGTCTTCCTCCAGCAATTATCATTTGTTTTTTTTACTTTTTTCATTTGAAGTTCTCTTTATACAGATGAATGCATAATTGTGCTCATTTCTGCAGAAAATGGATAAAAAAAGGTAGGTCTCTGCCATGTTTTTTAAGAAACGAAAAAAGAAAGAAGACAGCAAGTCAGATGACACCCATGAAGAGCAATCTCCAGCAGAACTTCTTCATCGTAATTTAACGTGTAATATTAAAAGGGTAAAGGAAGAAGTTGGATATAGCTCAGATATTATTGTAAGAGAATTTTCAATTGGCTATAACGAACAAATTTCGTGTGCCATTATTTTTATTGATGGACTAGTTGAGGCAAGTATTATTAATGATTCTCTCCTTAAGATGCTGCTTGAGGATTCTAATATTGAACGCTATTTTAATGAGTGGAATCCTATTCAGCTTTTGCGAACGAAAGTGGTAGCTCTTGATGACGTGAAGATAGTGTTGGATTGGGAAACGCTATTTCAGTCTTTAGTAGATGGAGAAACCATCGTCTTAGTTGATGGTTATCCACAAGCACTCTCAGGAAGCGCTAGAGGGGGAGAACAGAGAGCTATCGAGGAGCCACAGACGCAAGTTTCCATTAGAGGACCAAAAGATGGTTTTACAGAATCGATTCGTACAAATACAGCTCTGCTTCGAAGAAGAATTAAAAGTACGGATTTTAGAATGGAAACAAAAAAGCTTGGAAAAGCAACTCAAACAGATGTAAGCATCGTCTACATGAATGGCATTGCAAAAGATAAAATTGTTCAAGAAGTAAGAGACCGGATGTCAAGAATTGATGTGGACAAAATTTTAGAGTCGGGAAATATTGAAGAGCTTATTGAAGATGAAACATTTACAACATTTCCGACCGTTTATCATACAGAGCGTCCTGATGTTGTAGCAGCAAATTTGCTTGAGGGTAGAGTAGCCATTCTTATAGACGGAACACCGTTTGCCCTTGTTGTGCCTGCTTTATTTATTCAATTTTTTCAGGCTCCTGATGATTACTATACTCGGTTTGATATTAGTTCAGGATTGCGCTTCTTGCGCATTATGATTTTTTTCATTTCTTTAATTGCGCCATCAAGTTATATAGCAGCAACAACGTTTCACCAAGAAATGATTCCAAGTCAGCTTGCTTTTTCAATTGCAGCACAGCGAGAAGTTGTTCCATTTCCATCATTTGTAGAAGCCTTAATTATGGAAGTAACTTTTGAAATTTTACGAGAAGCAGGAGTTCGAATGCCAAGGGCAGTCGGGCAAGCTGTCTCTATTGTAGGAGCGCTTGTTATTGGACAAGCAGCTGTTCAAGCTGGTCTTGTATCTCCAGCTATGATTATTATTGTTTCGTTAACAGCAATCGCGAGCTTTGCTACTCCGTCATTTTCAATTGCTATTTCAGCCCGTGTTATTCGTTTTGCTCTAATGGTTTGTGCAGTTGCGTTTGGCTTCTATGGTATTTTCCTAGGATTAATTATAATGGTTGTTCATTTAGGTAGTTTGCGGTCGTTTGGTGTCCCTTATATGTCTCCTCTTGCTCCACTTGATTTTCAAGGTCTAAGAGATACGTTTATTCGAGCCCCCTTTTGGTCACTTGATCGTAGACCAGCACTGATAAATGAAGATAATGTCAAAAGACAAGGAAGAAATCAACGTCCTCATCCTCCAACAGAAGAGGAGGAAAATCAAGATGAAACGTAGTATACGGGCTTTTATGATCATTTTATGTTGTTTTTTTTATCAGGTTGTTGGAGCAGTAAAGAAATGTCTGATTTAGCTTTTGTTACAGCAGTTGGAATTAGTAAAGATAAAGATGAAAACAAATATAAAGTTTCGCTGCAGGTTGTGAATCCAGGAAGCGTTGCAGGTGGACAACAAGCAAGTGTTCAAGATGCTCCTGTGACAATTATGTCTAGTACAGCATTTAATCCATTTGAAGCTAGTCGACATGTTACAAGCAAAATGTCACGAAATTTATACTATGCTCATACAAACTTAATTGTCATTGATGAAGAATTAGCAAGAACAAAAGGACTATATGAACTATTTGATTTTATTGAACGAAGTGATCAACTAAGGGAAACGGCTACAATTGTGATTGCAAAAGGTACAAGTGCTGAGAATGTAATTAAAAACTTAACTCCTATTGATCGAATTCCAGCCGTTTATGTAAATAAAATGCTTAAAAATGCGGAAGACAATGGAGGACAAAATATAAAAGTAACTGTTGATGAGGTTTTGCAAAAAATCACCTCTCAAGGCAGAGAACCTATTATTAACGGCATTTCAATTCAAGGTAGTGCAGAAGAAGGGTCAATGCAAGAAAGTATCCAAGGAAGTGATCCAAAAGGAAAGTTAGAAGCAAGCGGCATTGCTATTTTTAGAGAAGGAAAACTAATTGATTGGGTAAAAGGATACAATGTGCACGGAATTTTGTGGACAACAAATAAAGTGAAAGACATTGTAGATAGCACAGACTGGGAAAATCATAAGAAAGTGATTGCGTTGCAAACAATAAGAGCAAAATCAAAGCTTGATGTCAAATGGAAGCATGGACGTCCTATTATTCTGATAAATATCGAAACAGAAGGAAACATTAATGGAGTTAATGTTTCTGTTGATTTAAGAGACCCACAGGTCATTCAAAAAATCGAAAATCTATGGGAGAAGCAAATTGAACAAGAAGTAATGAAAACAGTAAAAAGAGCGAAAAAGGATAAAAGTGATATTTTTGGGTTTGGAAGAACGATTTATGAACACAGTCCAAAAAATGGAAAGAATTGAAGTGCGATTGGAATGTAAAGGGATTTACAGAAGTAGATGTAGATGTAAACGTTAACGCTTTTATCCGTAGGACAGGTCTTCGTAATCAGCCGTTCCTTTCTAATCCTAATCGGTAACAGAAAGTGTGAATAACGTGGAAAATATTAAAATAAGTACAAAGCAACTGTTCTTTCTTATTATCTTTTTCGAACATGGAAGCGCTCTTGTTGTTGGTCTTGGCGGGGGAGCTGACAGGGATGCGTGGATTGCTGTTTTGCTTGGGATGTTTAGTGGGATATGTCTCTTTTTTCTCTACGATCGCCTTCACAAGTATTATCCAGATGAGCCTCTAACAAGCTATGTTCCAAAAATTCTTGGCTCATTTCTAGAGCGTATTGTAGCTGTGATGTATCTTGTCTATTTTATTTATATATCTGCACGGGTACTGCGTGATTTCGGAGAGTTTCTTATTGCATTCTCGTACGTAGATACCCCTTTATTTATCATTAGCATGCTAATGATGATAACAATAGTATATGCCGTTTATAAAGGGTTTGAAGTTATTGCTAGAACAGGGGAGCTGTTTTTTTCCCTTCTTTATTTTTTGGCTATACCTGGATTTATTTTAATCATTGCGTCAGGCCTTGTTGATTTAAGTAATTTAAAGCCGATCCTTGAAAATGGCTGGAAACCTGTATTGAAAACATTAGTAACGTCAATGATTTATTTTCCGTTTGGGGAAATGGTTGTGTTTTTAATGCTTCTTCCTTATTTAAATGATAAGTCTAAAAGTACAATAACAGGAATTTTAGCTATTTTGTTAAGCGGAATTAACTTAATGCTTACAATAGTGATTAACCTATCTGTACTTGGATTAGATCTTTTTGAGCGCTCTCAGTTTCCTTTGCTCGGAACAATCCAAAGAATTGAAGTAGCTGATTTTTTAGAGCGTCTTGATGTGTTTTTTATGGTTTATCTTATTCTTGGTGGATTCTTTAAAATTAGTATTTTCTTTTACGCTGTTTTGATTGGTACTGCAGAATTATTTAAGTTTAAAGACTATAAAAAGCTCACATATCCATTCGGCATTTTAATCCTCCTCCTTTCAATGTCAATTGCGAGCAGTTATCCTGAGCACATTAAAGAAGGAACAGGACATAATATTATTATGATTCATATTGTGCCCCAAATGCTTCCACTGCTTCTTTTAGTTATTGCTTATATTCAAAAAAAGATAAGGAAAAACAAAGAGCATAAAAGTACGCGCCTTTCGTAATGTGTGCTATAGTGACAAAGTCAAACACTTAGAAGGAGGAATTACATTGGCTAAACATCCTTTTCAATTAGAAGCCGTTTGGAACGGAGGAAGAAACAGCGACGGGCATATTGAAGCAGGGAATTTAAAGTCTTCTATTTCTATTCCAAAAGAAATGGGCGGACCTGGAATTGGGACGAATCCTGATGAAATGCTGCTTGGAGCAGCTGCAACGTGTTATGTGATAACACTTGCTGCTATGCTTGAGAGAGCAGACATTGGGGTAGAGAGTTTAACTCTTCATTCAGATGCTGTTGTGGATGTTACAAACAACATCTTTACATATGAAAGCATAACGCATAAGCCTGTTATTACCTTAAAAGCAGAATCAACTTCTCTTCAAGTTGAGAAAGCGCGTCGTCTAGCACATAAAGCAGAAGAGTCATGTATGATTTCAAGAGCTTTAGCTGGGAATGTAAAATTAGCAACAGAAGAAACTGTTCGTGTAGTTTAAAAAGTGATGAGCCCTATGTGGGGCTCATCACTTTTTTTATATCTATTGAGGAACATACGTTCTTTTGATAAGATAAAGGGAAAGCGATATTAAAGGAAGATGCTCATGAAATCGATGTATCCAAAAAAGGGACGCGTTATTTTACATATTGATGCAAATGCTTTTTTCGCCTCTGTTGAAATTGCGAACAATCCATCTTTGAGAGACAAACCAGTGGCAGTAGCAGGAACGAAGCGAAGAGGAATTATTTTAACGTGCAATTATGAAGCGAGAAAATATGGAATTTATACAACAATGCCTTTGTGGGAGGCAAGGAAGAAATGTCCAGAGCTTGCTGTTTGCACGCCTAACTTTTCTCTGTACCGAGAAGCATCTTTAAACCTTTTTACCTATTTATCAACGATAAGCTCGTTGCTTGAACCTGCTTCAATTGATGAAGGGTACTTAGACATTACAAACTGTCATGAGCTTGGTACGCCTGTGGAAATTGCTGAAAGAATTAGAAGAGACATTTTAAAAAAATATAATTTGCCTGTTTCAATCGGAATTGCACCGAACAAATTCTTAGCAAAAATGGCTTCTGATTTTAAAAAACCGCTTGGCATTACTATTTTACGAAAAAGGGATGTTCAAAAAGAGCTGTGGCCAAAGACTGTACATGAAATGCACGGAATTGGCAAAAAAACGGCTGAGAAGCTTCACAGTATTGGTATTCAAACGATAGGAGACCTTGCTCGAGAAGAAGAGAGAAAGCTATCTGCTTTACTTGGTGTTCTAGGACCACAGCTAAAAAAGCGTGCAAATGGAATAGATAAACGCCCTGTTGATCCTGATGCTGCAGCAACAGTAAAAAGCATAGGAAATTCAACAACGCTTGCCTTTAATAGTGACGATGATGAACTGCTATTAAATACGTTAAATAGTTTGTCTCAAACAGTTAGCAAACGAATGCAATTGAGAAATACCGTAACAGACGATATCCAAATTACGATACGGTACGCCAATTTCCAAACTGTAACAAGAAGTCAGCAATTGATGAATCCAATTGAGGAGAAAGAAGATATTTTTCAAGTTGCTTCTTCTTTATTTGACAAACATTGGAGTGGTTCTCCTGTACGTCTTCTTGGTGTTACAGCTCTTCGGGTTGAAGAAAAAGAGCAATCATTAAAGCAGCTTAGCTTGTTTACATATGAAAATGAAATCCAAGACGAAGAAATTTTAGATGTTGTAGAAGATATTAATAAAGAATTTGATAAGCCGCTTTTACATCGAGGAGTTCGTCATATTCAAAAATCTTCTTCTTTTGAAGAAAACTTCAAGAAAAAATATGGAGCATGGAAAAAGCGCTAAACATAATTGTTTAGCGCTTTTCTTGTTGAAGAATTTTAACGTAAGTTCTTCCGTTTTCTGTTTGAGCTTCAAGAGGAACGTTAAAAAAGGTTGATAACGTTTTAGAGGTTAAAAGCTCTTCTTTATTCCCTTGAGCATACACCTCTCCATCTTTTAACAAACAGGTTTTGTTAAAAACAGGTAAAATTTCTTCGATATGATGTGTTACATAAATTAAGGTTGGACCATCCTCAAGACATGCTAGTGTTTCAATACTTTCTAAAAATGCTTCACGTGAAAGTAAATCAAGGCCATTGCATGGCTCATCAAGAATAAGAAGCTTGGGATTTGCCATAAGAGCTCGCGCAATAAGCACCTTTTGCTTTTCGCCCTGTGAGCAGATGCCATACTCTCGGGCTGCTAGGCCCTTGATTCTAAGCATGCTCATAAGCTCAGCCGCTTTTTCAAAATCTGCTTCTTCTGTTTGATCATATAATCCAATAGAAGCGAATTTTCCGCTTACAATCACTTCCTCACAGAGCACTGTTGAAGAAAATCGTTCGCTAAGAGAGGAGCTAACAATTCCAATATGCTTGCGGAGCTCTTGTAAATTAACGCGACCAAACGATTCTCCAAGAACAGAAATACTTCCTTTTGTTGGCCAAAGATAGCCATTAATCATATTTAACAGTGTCGTTTTTCCAGAGCCATTTCGGCCAACAAGTGCCCAATGTTCACCTTCCTGTATTGTCCAGCACACATTTTTAATAATCGGCTGTTTTTGTCTGATCCATGAAATGTTGTCTAGCGAAATAATGGTATTCATTGCTGTTCCTCCTACCAAAAAATAAAGGTCTATTAGTATAGTTTACTTTATTTTCTGAATTCGTCCAGCTTACCGTTTCCAAGAAGGCTATGTTGAGTCAGTCTCCATATAGTGTGTAACTTGGATTTTTTTCCATATTGTCTTTCTTTTCATGCGTATCATCACCTTTCAAAATGGATTTATTAGTTGTGGTAGTAATAGTTAATAATCTTATCGTGCTGTTCTTTCATAATCTTTTCTACAAACTCGTTGTATTCGATTTCTTCGTTCGTATACTTCTTTTTTTTAAAAGAAATGGTAAAAAATATTAAGTTGAGCGTCATTCTTTTCACCTCCTTTCAAAGTAAAAAGCCACGAGAATACTCATGGCTTTAAACGTAATAAAGCCACAGAACATCATCCGTCCTGTGGCGTAGAATGTGAAAAGAATAAAACTTATTTCACTCCACGAAAGGTCGGATGGAATACAGAAAAACGGCAGCAAGCATGAGTATGCATAAACTTTTTCATAAGTGTCGACCTCCTTGGAATTTTTTTCTTAACGATGTAATTATATAGAAAAATCAGAAAAAGGTAAAGGTATTTTTGAAAAAATAGGCAAAAAGGGTAGAAATTATAAAAGGTTTCTAAGAAAATAGCTAAAGAGAGTATAGATGGCTAATCTCTTTTAAATCATTAAGAAGCATATGTTGTTCAGTATGTGAAAGAGGAGCAGGATCTTTAAAATTGAGGAAGCCACCTTTTTTTATTTGTTCGTAAAAAAAGTTCAGTTCATCCTTTGTATAAGACGAAGAATGAAAAATATCGTTAATTGCTCGAATATAAAACATATTTTCTTCTCTAACATAGTGTCCTGAAACAATTAAACCAGAGTATTGACTCATCTAATCTCTCCTTTCATACATATATCATTAGTATGTCCATAAAAACATAGATTAAAAAATCAAACTTTTAGAGAGGAGAGTTCGTCAAATGAAAAGAGAAGAAGGGGGTGTCAGAATGAGTGAGATTGCACTCGAAAAGCTAATCCAAGAGGATCAGTGTGATGAAGTACTTCAAGAACTAATGATTGATTATGGCCAAGATGTGCTGCAGCTTGTTTATTCATATGTGAAAAGTCGCGAAATTGCAGAAGACTTAACACAAGAGATTTTCGTGAAATGCTACAAAGCACTTCCTACATATAAAGGGCAAGCTAAAATGAAAACATGGCTATGGAGGATTGCGATTAATCACTGTAAAGATTATTTTAAAAGCTGGCACTACCGAAAAGTTATGGTATCTGAAAAACTTTCGCTTTTTTCTTCTCCTAAGCAAAAAAGTGTTGAAGAAGAAGTAATCCAAAAAAGTGAAGATGAAAGTTTAGTAAGTGTTGTCATGAATCTGCCTATAAAATATAGGGAAGTTATTTACCTTTTCTATTTTGAAGAAATGTCGCTAAAACAAATTGAAGAGCTTATTGGTATTAAACAAAATACGGTGAAAACACGCCTTAGAAGAGCAAAAGAGCTTTTAAAAGATGAATTAAAGGAGGCCGAACAATGGATGAAAAATTAGCATCCTTAAAAAAAGCGATGAAGAATACGGTTTTTAAAGATTTACAGTTTACAGATCGGCACCGTCGTGCTATTTCTTCTTCCATAAACGGGGGGGATAGTGAAAAAAATAAGATACTTTTCGCTGTGTTGCAACTTGTGAGAACAGAAAAAACCGGCATGGAAATTCTAACTGCCTTAAAGTCGCAAGCTCTTTTTGCGTTCGAAGGGAAAGAAGGGATGATGTATACATTTCTTCACGAACTTGAGAACAAACGTTGGATTGTAGGGGAATGGAAAGCTGAGCGAAAATACTACAAGTTAACGGAAACAGGAGCGAAAGTATTAGGAAAAGCAAGTGATATGAGAAAAGAAGTGAAGACTTTTGCCCAAAGTTGGAGTTTGGGAGAGTAATCAATGGATATGAAAGAAGCTTTTTTAAATCGTGTTACAGCTCATATTCGTTCTAAGGAAGCGAAAAAAGTCGTTCGACTAGAGCTTTATCAACATATGAGAGAGCTTTCTTCCTTATGGGAAGCAGAAGGAATGACGAAGGAAGAAGCAGAAAAGAAAACAATTGAACAAATGGGGAGTCCAGCTCAAATTGGGAAAAAGATGAATAAACTGCATCGACCTATTATAGATTGGTTTGCTCTTTTAACGATGATTTCCTTAATAGCATTAAGTTTCCTAACTCCTATTCTTTTTACGAAAGTTTCCTCATCAGATATGCTCAAAATGCACAGTATAGGTGTTTCAATTAGCGTATGTATTGTTGGATTGCTTATGTTTTTTAACTATGAAAAACTGAAAAATAAAGGGTTGTTCTTTTATATAGCAGGATGCGCATTTCTTCTTTATATGCATTTTTTTGGTACTATAAAAGGAAGTCGAACTTTTGTTAGTATTGGTCCTGTTTTTTCAAGTGCTTATATCACATTTCCTCTTTTTCTTCTTTCATGGGCTTCATTTACGGTACGGAACAGGATGTCTTTTCTGGCATCAAGTTTTTTACTTGTGTTTCCGTTTTTTATGTTTATTCAGATGGGGTACTATGGACCTTCTCTTCTTTATGTCCTGCTTGCCTTATGTTTAACAGGAGCAGGGAAGTGGAACAGAAAGGGAAGCCATCTTTCTATATGGTTTGTTGTGTTGATTTTGTCAGCTTACGCTGCATCCTTGCTAAGAGGTACAACGTTATCAAAGGTTATAGACTTATGGAGAGAAAAACCATACCAGCTTTTTTCGGAATCATTTTATTTATTAAGCAGAGCAGGCTGGTTTGGAAATGGAGTTTTACCTTCAACAGTAGAACTCAATACAAAATATTATGTTGATTTAATCTTTGTACCTCTTACGTACATGTATGGGTGGCTTTTTAGTCTATTCTTATTATTTCTTATGAGCTTTCTGCTTTTTCGAATGTACCGAACGTTTATTGGAACAAGGGAACCGTTTGGACGAGCTTTAACACTTGGCGTTATTCTTCTTTATGGAGTGACATGTGTATGGGGCCTGCTTATGGGAATGGGAAAAGTACCGTTTCTAAACGTCTCTGTGCCATTTGTTAGCTATGGTGTTATCTCATTTATGATTAATGCGTCCTTCATCGGCTTTGTTCTTAGCGTTTATCGGTGGAAGAATATAAACAGTTTGAAAGAGTAGTTTCATAGGGTTTCAAATTGAATCATGCTAAGGTAGAAGGAAGAAATACTTAATCAAGGGCTGGAAAGGGATGAGATGTATGTACGATATGATTATTGTCGGTGGCGATTTAACGGGACTTGCAGCAGCGAAAGCGTTTCATGAAAGAGAAGAAGGAGCGCGTGTCTTGATTCTTGCTCAAAGTGCTGAGGAAGCTTACTCAGAAAATAACATGATTGATACAGAAATCTATGCGTGCAAAAATACGGTAGAACAAAATCTCGTGAAACAAGGGCATGAAGAGCTATACCGATTTTGTGATCAGCACAGCATTCCTTATAAAAAATGTGGCAAGCTTATTGTAGCAAAAGACGAAAAGGAAGTAGAACTTCTTCACTTTTTACAAAAAAACAATGAAGATAGTACAGTTCTTTCACAAGAGGAGCTTTTCGAACAAGAGCCTTTTGCGCTTGGTGTAGGCGCCCTTTATATTCCATCCGCAGGCATTGTTGATTATAAAAAAGTTTCCTTAGCACTTTTACAAGAGGTAAAAGAAAGTGGAGCGGAAATACGATATGATGAAAAAGTGAAAAGCATTGTGGAAGGGAAGAAATCGGTTGTAGTAGAAACGAACAATGGAGCTTACTATTCCAAAAAGTATATCAATTGTGAAGAATCTCAAAGTGACAAAGTCGCAAAATTAAGCGACTACTATACGGATATAGAGAAGTTTCCGTTACAGAGACAGTACTATTCTGTTGAAGAAGCAAAACTTCAGCATATTGTGTCACCTGTGCCATCTGCTCTTGCCCCTTTTTTAAATATTTATGTAGCCCCGACGTTTAACGGCGGGATGGAAGTAGGTTCGTCCATAAATGAGGATCATGATAAAGGAAATATAAAAGAGTTTATTTCGAATATATCAAGTATCAGAAAAGCTTCTTCTTACAAAGGAATGATCGGAACATATAAAAAAGCGATGAAGGATGTAGGCTCCGAAGAGTATTTCTTAGAGCAGGTGCAAACCGTTATTCCTTCCATTTCTAGAGAAGATCTTATACCGCGTTTTACAGAGCAGGATCAAGCTGTTATTACAACAGATGGTCAGTTCCGAGAAGGCTTCTTTTTCATTAATGGGGAGTGTTCTGCTCATGTTGTGCAAATACCATACTATGGAAAAAAAGCCTCTTTCGCTATTGGTCAGTATTTAGTGAACCAAGTGTATGTGCCTACACTTCTCTCTTAAAGAAAGAGCCCGTGACATGACACGGGCTTATTTTAACAAAGTCCGAATTTCTTTAGGATTATAGTTGTATTCAAAGAAAAGGGTTCGGTTTTCATCAGTAAATACCATAAGGAGCGGTTTTTCACGCTCGCCAAAAATAATAATAACTTCGTCAACAAGGTCGTCCATCCATTCATTTCTAATGGAAACAGCTGGATCAAGGGGAATCCGCACTAACGCTCCTTTTCGAGGAAGCGGGCTTACTTTTTTGCTTAATAAAGTTATGGAACGGATGCTTTTTTCTGCTTCTTTTTGCAATACCTTATTTGTTGGTGTAATTTTAACAACTTTACTTTGAGTAAGATCGAAAACTTCCACATTCTTATTTGAGGATGTGAAAGAATCTGAAAATCCAGTTAGAAATATAGAGAAAATAACAAGATAAACAGCAATTTTCTTGCTCATTTATTTTTCGCTCCTTTCTTTTTTTGAAAGAGCCGTTTTATATAAATTTTTCTTCTTGTTTATACTTCCCACTACATAAAGTTTTACGAAAGGTAATAAAGGGTTATAGAGTAAAAAAAGAGAAGGTTCGTTTTAATTAAAGTAACTTTAGCAATATTTATATAGGATTTTTATATTGACTTGTTGAATAATATAAAAATATAACCTGTTAAGCATGCACGATAAAAATGTAAAGGAGAGAAAAAAATTGATACGCTTACTGCAGATTGCTTATGATATGCCGTGGTTAGTGGAGTGCAGCGAACAGCTTGCCCGGGCGCATGAAGAAGTTTTTCATTCGCTTGCTACAATAGGACAAGAATCGGTTCCTTCTTTTAATCAGGAACAGTTTTTAGATCACATAAAGAAGTGGGTTTTAGAAACTTTTTCATACATAGAAAATGTTAATAATTACGAAGAAAACCAAAATTCAGAAAGGGAACAAGAAGTTTTAAATTACTTTAAATATTTGGAAGACAATCATCTTCCACATTTTTATGTGATGGTTGAATGTCTTGTTCGTGAAATAGGAAAGGATCTTTATTTTCTTCATTCGGCTGGATTTTCTGAAGAAGAAAGAAACGTTATCTTTTACACATACAAAGAAGAGCAAGAGATCATTCAAAATGAAGCAGAAGTAGCAAATTGGCAAGGATAGGATGGTTCACCACCTTTTTTGTATAAAGGACAATGCCTCTTTATGATACACTTTACTCAATGGTAAAGTTAAGGAGGCGTTAGATTGACTAACTTTGCAGCAAACGTCTTTTTTTATGAAAAGCGTAAAGATCATCTTGCCAAACTTACGGCAATTTGCGATAGTATTGAAGGTTTTCCTCTAGATTATACGGCAGAAAGTTTGCTTGATATCGAACTTTTATATAGAGAGATAGAGAAAAAAGAAAAATGGTCCATCTTTCAAACGTCAAAAGAAGAGTTTGAGGAAATGATGTTTGTATACTTTGGTGAAGTTGTGATTGAATCTCTGACCGGTGCTGAATGGGTGATAGCAGAGCATCCTCTTTTGCAAGGCGAACAGGTGATGGGGATTGAGTATAATGCATATGCAATTTATGCTACGGCTGGTTTTGAAGACTTAAACGATCAGCCTCTTCATCACTTGTTTTATGAGTATGAACGGTTTACAAGAAGAAAAGCTATATAAACGATAAAAAAAGGGTAGTCATGAAAAAATGACTACCCTCTTTTTATTGTTACTTTGTATAAAAAGAGTGAAAGGAGGGATAAAGATGGCAAATACAATTTTACAAACACGCAAGCTTCGACTCGTATTTTTAGAAGGGACAAATGAGAAAGGAAATCCGATTTATGCTTTTAAAACGTACAATACAAAAGCTAGCAGCACGGAAGATCAGTTGTACAAAGCAGCGAATTCTCTTGCTTCTTTACAATCGCTTCCGCTAGAAAGAGTAGAACAAAACGACGTTCATTTTATTGTTGAATAATAAGGGGGAACCATAATGGAGAAAACGCTAAGTATGCAGTTTTTAAATGAGAGTGGAAAATCGGTTAGTATCTCTTTGCAGCACCCTAGAGAAAATGTGACAGAAGACGAGATTAAAGCAGTGATGGAGGAACTTATTTTACAGAACATATTTAGTTCACAAGGTGGAGATTTTAAAGAGGTAAAAGGAGCTCAAATTGTGAGTCGAGAAGTAACAGAGCTTATCGTTTAAAAAAAACGCCAAGCGCTGCTAAAAACATATTTGGACTGACCCCATGAAGTGAGACAAATAAAAAACACCTTTTCGTTAAAGATCGGATACAAATGACCGAACTATAACGTGGAGGTGTTTTTTCTATGGGAACAAGAGTAAGTTATCCAGTAGAAGTGAAAATGAAGGCGATTGAAATGAGGTTAGCAGGCGTGCCTGTAAAAGAAGTCATGGAAACCTTACAGATTCGGAATCGTACCCAACTGAAAACCTGGATGAGATGGTATAAGAATGGAGAGATGAAGCGACTAGAACAGCCTGTTGGAAAACAATATACTTATGGGAAAGGACCGCATTCTCAAGATGCATTCGCTAAATTAGAAGCTGAAAATCGATATTTAAAACA
>NZ_FOXX01000026.1 GCF_900115845.1 Priestia endophytica DSM 13796
TCATATCGCGGGGTGGAGCAGTCTGGTAGCTCGTCGGGCTCATAACCCGAAGGTCGTAGGTTCAAATCCTGCCCCCGCAACCAAAGGTCCCGTGGTGTAGCGGTTAACATGCCTGCCTGTCACGCAGGAGATCGCGGGTTCGATTCCCGTCGGGACCGCCATTTATAACATGTAGTATTGATTCGAAACAGACAGAATTGTTTCGTTTTTTTATTTATAGAGCACAAATTTATCCTTAGGAATAGCATCCTAAGGTCTTTTTTTTGTACAATGAAACTTAGGGCATCCTATAAGGGTATCTAAAACTTTATTAAAGCGAGGATAAATGATGAATAATATTGGAGAAGAAGTTTTCCATATCACTACTGAAGCACCCGAGCAAACAATGAAGCTTGCTGAGAAACTTGCTCATTATCTTCAAGAGGGAAACTTAATTTTACTTGAAGGAGATCTTGGGGCTGGAAAAACGACTTTCACAAAGGGATTAGCAAAAGGGCTTGGCGTTACTCGCAACGTGAACAGTCCAACGTTTACAATCATTAAAGAGTATCAAGGAGAGAAGCTCCCCTTGTATCATATGGATGTTTATCGCCTAGGAGAAAGTATGGAAGACTTAGGGTTTGATGAATATTTTGAAGGCAACGGTGTAACTGTTGTAGAATGGGCTCACTTAATTGAAGATCAGCTTCCTCTTTCACGTCTAGAGATAGAATTGTATCATAGAGAAGGAGATAAACGAGAAATTTGTTTAAAAGCTAAGGGATCCGAATATATAGATCTCTGTAAGGAGTTTATAAAAGATGAAAACATTAGCAATTGATACATCAACAGATACGCTTGGAGTAGCCCTTGTTGATGAAGATAAAGTGATTGGTGAAATCATTACAAATGTAAAGAAAAATCATTCTGTACGAGCAATGCCAGCAGTAGAAACACTTTTAAAAGATTGTGGAATGAAACCTAAAGATCTAGAAAGGATTGTAGTAGCAAAGGGACCTGGTTCTTATACAGGCGTGAGAATAGGAGTTACAATTGCAAAAACTCTCTCATGGTCTTTGAATATTCCTCTTGTTGGAGTTTCGAGCCTTGAAGTTCTTGCTGCAAATGGTCGTTTCTTTGATGGTTACATTTCGCCACTTTTTGATGCAAGACGTCAACAAGTTTATACTGGCTTATACAAATATGAAGATAAACTTGTGGAAGTAAATGCAGATGTGAACATTTTAAATGAAGCATGGGCAACTCAACTAAAAGAATTAGATCAAAAGATTCTTTTCGTAGGAAACGATGTTCCTCTACATCGTGAGGTTCTTACACATATCCTAGGAGAGAAGGCTTGTTTTAGTGAGATTGTAACCCATAACCCTCGTCCAAGTGAACTTGCTTTAATCGGAATGAACAAACAACCTGAAGAAGCTCATAGTCTTGTGCCAAACTACATTCGTTTAGCAGAGGCTGAAGCAAACTGGTTAGCTTCCCAAAATAAAATGAGCGAACGTTAAATGAACGTACATATTCGCTTAGCTTCTGTAGAAGATGTAAAAGCTCTTCACCAGATTGAGCTACATTCTTTCACTCTTCCATGGAGTGAAGAAGCTCTTCATAATGAATTATCTAAGAATAGATTTGCTCATTATACGATTATTGAATACGAGGGAGAAATTGTTGGCTATTGTGGAGTTTGGATTATTGTGGATGAAGCACACATAACAAATATCGCAATTTTACCAGAATATAGAGGAAAAGGTCTAGGGGAAAAACTTCTTCGGGCGGTTATGCAACTTGCACGTCAGTCAGGTGCATTAACAATGACCCTTGAAGTTCGGTTATCAAACGAGCCTGCTCGTTTCTTATATGAGAAGCTAGGTTTTGAACCTGGTGGAGTTCGAAAAAATTATTATGCAGACAATCAAGAGGATGCATTAGTAATGTGGGTGAAACTATGAAAAAAGAATTGATTTTAGCAATTGAAACAAGCTGTGATGAAACGGCTGTAGCCATTATTCAAGATGGAAAAGAAATTATCGCTAACGTTGTGGCATCTCAAATTGAGAGTCATAAAAGATTTGGAGGAGTGGTCCCTGAGGTAGCCTCACGTCATCATGTAGAACAAATGACCATTGTGATAGAAGAAGCTCTTCAGCAAGCAAAGCTGACAATGGAAGATATTGATGCTGTAGCAGTGACAGAAGGACCTGGACTTGTCGGTGCTCTCCTTATTGGAGTGAATGCAGCCAAAGCGCTCGCTTTTGCTCATAATAAGCCACTGATTGGCGTCCATCATATTGCAGGGCATATTTATGCAAACCGACTTGTGAAGGAAATGCAATTTCCTCTTCTTGCTCTTGTTGTTTCAGGAGGACATACGGAACTTGTTTATATGGAGGATCATATTACATTTGAAGTAATTGGAGAAACAAGAGATGATGCAGTTGGCGAAGCTTATGATAAGGTTGCAAGAACAATAGGTTTGCCATATCCAGGTGGCCCTCATATTGATCGACTAGCACATGAAGGAGAGCCAACATTAGATCTTCCGAGAGCATGGCTTGAAAAAGATTCGTTTGACTTTAGTTTCAGTGGCTTAAAGTCAGCGGTTATCAACACTCTTCACAATGCAAAACAGCGAGGAGAAGAGATTAAACCAGAAGACTTAGCTGCAAGTTTCCAAGAGAGTGTTATTGAGGTACTTGTAGGGAAGACACTTAAAGCAGCTGAAAAATACAATGTAAAGCAAGTATTGTTAGCAGGAGGAGTAGCTGCAAATAGAGGGCTTAGGGAAGAACTTCAAAAAACATTTGAGCCTTTTGATAAACAGCTGGAACTCATTATTCCACCACTTCCTCTTTGTACAGACAATGCAGCAATGATTGGTGCTGCTGCAAGCGAGCTTTACAAAAGTGGAAAAAGAGCTGCAATGGACTTAAATGCAAACCCTGGGTTAATGCTATAATCCTATCCACAGTGTTATCCAGAGTTTGTGAATAGTTTCAGGTTCCTTTTTTCATTCTCTGTGAGTTTGTGAATAAAAACTGTGGATAGGATGGTTATCCACAACAAAAAAAGCTCGTACATTTGTACGAGCTTTTTTTAGTCTTCAATTTGAATTTGAAGTTTTTCCCATTCTTCCATAAGAGAGAGAAGCTCTTCATTAAGCTTGTTATTTTCTTCTGTTAAAGCATAAGCTTTTTCATGATCTTCATAAACTTCTGGTTGAAGAAGTAAATTTTCGTTTTCAGCAATTTTCTCTTCTGCTTGTGAGATGGAAGCTTCAATTTCCTCAATGCGGCGTTTATATTGACGAAGCTTCTTTTTAGCTTCTTTCTCTTGTTCATATGTTAACCTATCATTTTTTATAGGTGTTTCTACACTTTTTTGATTTTCTGATGCTTCCATTTCTTTTAGCTCTAGTTCTTCAGCTTTCTTCTCTAAATAATAGTCGTAGTCTCCTAAGAATTCTTGAACGTTAACACGTGAAAGTTCAAGCACTTTTGTAGCAATACGGTTAATAAAATAACGGTCATGGGACACAAACAAAATTGTTCCTGGATAATCAACAAGCGCATTTTCAAGGACTTGTTTACTATCTAAATCAAGGTGGTTTGTCGGCTCGTCAAGAATAAGGAAATTGGCTTTTTTCATCATTAGTTTTGCAAGAGCAAGTCGGGCTTTTTGACCCCCACTAAGCGTGTTAACAGGCTTTAATACGTCATCTCCGCTAAATAGAAAACTTCCAAGGAGCGTGCGGATTTCTTTTTCAGGTGTTGATGGATAGTCATCCCAGAGCTCATTAATAACTGTTTTGGAAGAAGTTAATGTTGCTTGTTCTTGGTCATAGTACCCAACACTGACATTTGAACCGAACATTGTGTTTCCATTTAAAAGAGAGAGACGATTGACAATGCTTTTTAAAAGAGTTGATTTTCCAATTCCGTTTGGACCAACAAGAGCTACACTTTCGCCACGTGTAATTCGAATATTTAAGTTATCCACAAGTGGATAACTTTTTTCATATCCAATGGCTCCATCTTTAAGCTGAAATACTTCATTTCCGCTTTGTTTATCAATGGAGAAAGAAAATGAAGCCGATTTTTCGTCGCCTGATGGTTTGTCTATCTTTTCCATCCGTTGCAACTGCTTTTGTCTGCTTTGCGCTCTTTTCGTTGTGGAAGCTCTAGCAATATTGCGTTGAACAAAGTCTTGAAGTTTTTCAATTTCGTCCTGCTGTTTCTCATACTGCTTTATCTCTTGATCATACTGTTCTCTTTTTTGAACGAGATAGGAAGAATAGTTTCCAACATAGCGCTTAATTTGCCGACGTGAAATTTCATACACGCGGTTGACTACTTTATCAAGGAAATAGCGGTCATGTGAAACGATTAAAATTGCGCCTGCATATCCTTGTAAAAATTGCTCAAGCCATGAAAGTGTTTCAATATCAAGGTGGTTCGTTGGTTCATCAAGTATGAGTAAATCTGGTTTTGTTAACAATAATTTTGCAAGTGAAAGACGTGTTTTTTGTCCTCCACTAAGCGTTGAAATAGGTACGGAGTGATCTTTAAAGCGAAATCCATGTAAAATAGAACGAGTTTCTGCTTCATACTGATATCCACCCTTATCTTTAAAAGCTGCTTGAAGCATGTCGTACTCTTGAAGGAGCTTTTCATATTTGGTAGAATCGTTTAAAAAGGCAGGGTCACCCATTTTTTCTTCCAGTAAACGGATTTTCTTCTCCATTTCTTTTAGCGGTGAGAATACTGTCATCATTTCATCCCAAATGCTTAAGTCTGATTCAAGCATTGTATCCTGTCCCATATAGCCAAGTTCTACATCTTTTGGTTTTATAATTTCCCCACCGTCATAGGAGATTGCACCTGAAATAATTTTAAGCAGAGTGGATTTTCCAGCTCCATTTCGACCAACAAGGCCAATTCGGTCGTTTGATTGTACTTCCATTTTAATATTCGATAAAATAATATCAGCGCCAAAATACTTCGTGATATTATTTAGTTGTAATAAAATCATTTTTTCACCTCAGTTAATCCTTTACAATAAAGGGGGAAGAGCTCAGGCAGCTATTCTAGAGCTTTCCTTAGTTAAATAATTCACATTATGTTGAAAAAAAGGCTGCTATAGGTATTCTACCATACCTATAAAGGAGAGTTAAAAAGGAACATTCATATAGGTAGAAAAGTGCAAAGACAGATGACTAAAAATAGTGTATAGTCAAAATAAGGAGGAACTAAAGTGGGGTTTACTCATTTTAACGAACAAGGTCGCGCTAATATGGTCGACATCTCAGAGAAAGCTGAAACAACAAGAGTTGCAACAGCTGCTTCAAGCATTGAAGTAAACAAAGAAACATACGATAAGATTACATCACAAGAAATTGGAAAAGGTGATGTATTAGCTGTTTCTCAAATAGCAGGCATCATGGCGGCCAAAAAAACGTCTGATCTTATTCCAATGTGTCATCCTTTATTTATAAAAGGAGTAAATATTGAATTTAATTGGGCTGAAAAAGAAGGAAAATATCGCTTGCTTATTGAAGCTACTGTAAAGACAAAGGGGAGTACAGGAGTAGAAATGGAAGCGCTAACGGCAGCGTCCGTATGTGCTTTGACCGCTTACGATATGTGCAAAGCCATCGATAAAGGAATGATTATCGGTCCAACGTATTTGCTTACAAAAACAGGTGGGAAAAGTGGAGATTTTACAAGGGAACAAGGGTTAACAGATTGGGGGGTATAGTGTGAGTACAGAACAATTAAAAATACCGCAGGCAACAGCAAAACGCTTGCCTTTATACTATCGTTTTCTTAAGAATTTACATTCCTCAGGAAAACAGCGAGTATCGTCAGCAGAGCTAAGCGAAGCGGTCAAAGTAGATTCAGCAACAATTCGTCGTGACTTCTCTTATTTTGGAGCTTTAGGAAAAAAGGGATATGGTTATAACGTAAATTATTTACTTACATTTTTTAGAAAAACGCTAGACCAAGATGAATTAACGAAGATTGCGCTAATTGGTGTTGGTAATCTTGGAACGGCATTATTAAACTATAATTTCATTAAAAATAATAATACAAAAATTGAAATGGCTTTTGACGTTGATGAAAGCCGAGTAGGACAAGAAATTAGTAATGTGCCTATTTATCATCTTAACGATTTAGAAGAAAAATTAGGTAACGATATAAGCGTTGTTATTTTAACAGTGCCTGCAACAGCCGCTCAAGGTATAACAGACAGATTAGAGCATACTAGTGTAAAAGGGATATTAAATTTTACACCAGCGCGCATCAATGTGCCAGATTCAATTCGCATTCATCATATTGATTTAGCTGTTGAGCTTCAAGCGCTCATCTATTTTTTACGCAACTATCCAACAGAGTTAGTCAACTGAGGGAACGTGTAACACATTCCATTTAGAGGAGGTGGGAGAAGATGCTTAGCACGGGAAGTATTATTCTCATTGTCTTTGCAGCTCTCTTAATATTCGGTCCTAAAAAACTGCCTGAGTTAGGAAAGGCAGTTGGAAAAACACTGCGTGAATTTAAGCAAGGTGCACAAGGAATTGCAGATGATGAAGGGAAAGAAAAAGCAAAAGCGGATCATACTGATGTTAAATAATGCAAGGGTGAAGCGATATGAATGAACAAAACATGTCGATTTATGAGCATATTGGAGAGCTTAGAAGAAGAATTTTAATTGTTGCAGCCGTTTTTTTAGGTGCAACAATAGCAGGCTTTTTTCTTGCCGACAGTCTTATTGTCTATTTACAAGGTGCAGATGAAGTGAAAGAGCTTGAGATGAATACATTTCGTCTGACAGATCCAGTGAAGATTTATATGCAGTTTGCCTTTATTATTGGATGTGTTCTTTCCTCACCTGTGATTCTTTATCATGTATGGGCATTTGTAAGTCCTGGATTACTTGAAAAAGAAAGAAAGGTAACATTAAGCTATATACCATTCTCGGTGCTATTGTTCTTAGCGGGGGTATCATTTTCTTATTTTGTTCTCTTTCCATTTGTCGTTAAGTTTATGACAAGCTTAACAGAGCGTTTAGACGTAAATCAAGTGATTGGAATTAATGAGTACTTTGAATTTCTTTTTCAATTTACGTTACCATTTGGGATTTTGTTTCAAATGCCTGTTGTTGTCATGTTTCTCACTCGTTTAGGCATTATTACACCAATGACATTAGTGAGCATCCGCAAGTACGCATATTTTGTATTGCTTGTCATTGCAGCGATTATTACACCTCCAGAGCTTTTGTCTCATCTAATGGTGACGTTACCGTTGCTCGTTCTATATGAAATCAGTATTGGAATCTCATATTTTTCTTACAAAAAGAGTATGAAAGTGCAAGAAGAAGAGGAAAAATTCCATGTACAATAGAATATAAAATAAAGACAGCCTTTCATAGCTAAAGCTTGTGAAAGGCTGTCTTTATCTTCTACTGCTTCTTTTTCATCTTTTTGATACGAAAGTGAAGGATAAACGCTCTAATGGCAACCCCAATTTCTAGCGTTGCAAAAATGGTGAATATAATCGTCATAAAGTTAAAGACTGTTTCATGCGCATTTCGAATCGCAAGAAACGTAAAGATAATTCCTAAAAATCCATACATAATTCCCAAGTTAAGGGGAGTAGTTCTCATAGCTGAAAGCCTCCGAAAATTTGTTGAAGTTTCTCCTGTTGTTCGATGTATTTTTCAATATCGTCTTTAAAAACGTACTGCATCATCACAACGAATGTATTCATTGAAACATGTGCGAAGATGGGAACAAGAATAGATGACGTTTTGACATAGAGAAAAGCAAATGTTAGTCCCATCGCCATATAGACGAGAAGATGTGAAAAATCTTGATGAACAAGAGCAAAGATAAAGGAACTAATAATTGCTGCGATAAAGAAGTTAGATCGACCGTAAAGAGAACCAAAAATAATTTTACGAAATACTACTTCTTCTAAAATAGGACCTATTATAGAGACAACAGCAATTAGTAATGGAACAACTTCTACTAACCTCATAATGTTCTGGGTATTTTCTGATTCAGGGTTAACGCCGAATACGTTTGTTTCAATATTAGATGCAATTCCTTGCGCTAAAAGCGCCATAAAAACGCCTAGAATTGCCCAAGTTATAAGTTTAGACCAGTTGTATTTCTTACGCATGTTCATATCTGGTCTTAATAAGAGAAGCGTAATGATTAAGGCAAGGATAAAGCTAATGATTGTCCAATAAATGTTTGCCGTGACAAGCTCAGATCTTGTAGAAAATGCATTCATCTTCATTAGGGCATACAAAACTGGATATCCAGAAAGCTGCATTAATACGTACGTCAAAATGACATACCAGTAACGTTTAGTCAAGAAAAGAAAACCCCTTTACAATATATTTGAAGGTAAAACTTATGTACATTGCAAAACAATTCACCTTAGCTATTGTAACATATGATCGAAATGAGCTAACACTAAACGCAATCAGCGGTTTATCTATTTTACGCTCCGCAGTGGATAGAAATACATAGAATATCTTGTCATGTGCTCCTGAAGCCCTCTATAAAAGAAAACCCTTACTAAAATTTTCGGACTGAACAAAAGTGTTTTAAATTTTTTATACTTTTCACTTGCAAAAGATACCCAATTTATTTAATATAATAATTGTGTTAGCACTCATAGAGATTGAGTGCTAATAAAAAAAACTTACACATTATTGAGGAGGTTGTTTTACTTGTTAAAGCCATTAGGTGATCGCGTAATAGTTGAACTTGTAGAAGCTGAGGAAAAAACATCAAGTGGTATCGTATTACCAGATACTGCAAAAGAAAAGCCACAGGAAGGTAAAGTGGTAGCTGTTGGTACAGGCCGAGTATTAGAGAGCGGTGAGCGTGTAGCGCTTGAAGTTTCTGAGAGCGATCGTATCATCTTCTCAAAATATGCAGGTACTGAAGTTAAATATGAAGGAACAGAATACTTAATCTTGCGTGAAAGCGACATTTTAGCTGTTATCGGCTAAGCACGTAATTTATTTTTAAATATCATAACGTAAAATACATGAATAAATACTAGGAGGTTTTTAACATGGCGAAAGATATTAAATTTAGCGAAGACGCACGTCGATCAATGCTACGTGGTGTGGATGTTCTTGCAGACGCAGTAAAAGTAACGCTTGGACCAAAAGGACGTAACGTTGTTCTTGAGAAAAAATTTGGTTCTCCATTAATCACAAACGACGGTGTAACAATTGCAAAAGAAATCGAACTTGAAGATGCATTCGAAAACATGGGTGCAAAACTTGTTGCTGAAGTAGCAAGCAAAACAAATGACATTGCTGGGGACGGAACAACTACAGCAACTGTTTTAGCTCAAGCAATGATTCGTGAAGGTCTTAAAAACGTAACATCTGGTGCTAATCCAGTTGGCGTACGTAAAGGGATCGAAAAAGCAGTTTCAACAGCTGTTGCTGAACTTAAAGGTATCTCTAAACAAATTGAAGGCAAAGAGTCTATCGCTCAAGTAGCGGCAATCTCTGCAGCTGACGAAGAAGTTGGTCAACTAATTGCTGAAGCAATGGAGCGCGTTGGTAACGACGGCGTTATTACAATTGAAGAGTCTAAAGGATTCTCAACAGAGCTTGAAGTTGTAGAAGGTATGCAATTTGACCGTGGATATGCTTCTCCATACATGGTAACAGACCAAGATAAAATGGAAGCAGTTCTTGAAGATCCATATCTTTTAATCACAGATAAAAAGATTACAAACATTCAAGAAATCCTTCCAGTACTAGAGCAAGTAGTACAACAAGGTAAACCACTACTATTAATCGCTGAAGATGTTGAAGGGGAAGCTCTTGCAACACTAGTAGTGAACAAACTTCGCGGTACATTCAACGCTGTAGCTGTTAAAGCACCAGGCTTTGGTGACCGTCGTAAAGCAATGCTTGAAGACATCGCTACTTTAACTGGCGCAGAAGTTATCACTGAAGATCTTGGTTTAGATCTTAAATCTGCAAATATTACTCAACTAGGCCGCGCGTCTAAAGTTGTTGTAACAAAAGACAACACAACAGTTGTTGAAGGTTCTGGAGATTCTCAACAAATCGCAGCTCGCGTAAGCCAAATCCGTGCTCAATTAGAAGAAACTACTTCTGAATTTGACCGTGAAAAATTACAAGAGCGTCTTGCTAAACTAGCTGGTGGCGTTGCCGTTGTTAAAGTTGGTGCAGCAACTGAAACAGAACTTAAAGAGCGTAAACTTCGCATCGAAGACGCCCTAAACTCTACTCGCGCAGCAGTAGAAGAAGGAATCGTTGCTGGTGGTGGTACAGCTCTAGTTAACGTATATAACAAAGTAGCTGCTCTAAGTGAAGAAGGCGACGTTCAAACAGGTATCAACATCGTTCTTCGCGCACTAGAAGAGCCAGTACGTCAAATCGCACACAACGCTGGTCTTGAAGGATCAATCATCGTTGAGCGTCTTAAAAAAGAAGACGTTGGCACTGGTTACAATGCAGCAACTGGCGAGTGGGTAAACATGGTTGAAGCTGGTATCGTTGACCCAACAAAAGTAACTCGTTCAGCTCTTCAAAACGCAGCATCTGTAGCAGCTATGTTCCTAACAACTGAAGCTGTTGTAGCTGACAAGCCAGAAGAAAACGCTGGCGGTGGAATGCCTGACATGAGCGGCATGGGTGGAATGGGCGGCATGATGTAATTCATGCCCTCTACTCCTTAACATAGACGACTTATAAAAGCTATCTCTGTGAGAAAAGGTCTCTCATCAGTTTACAAAACTGGTGGGAGGCCTTTTCTTTTTTTAGGATGGTTTCTAACATAAAACAATTATTCTATATGGGGTTGTGTGAGCTGGAATGCTTTTAGTTGAAGCTCCGTAAATAACAATTAGATCTCGGTTTACAGGTATTCTTGAAAAAAATTGTCCGTTTGTTAATAGTATTTGAGTATAGGGCGCTATATTTATTTGTAATTGTCCATCACTACTCACTAACTGGCTATTAAAGTAATCTACTTTCACGTTCTGACTTGTACTCTCTTTTACAATAACAAGTGCTTGGTATTGTGGTGGATAAATAAGAGGAACAGGGGCGTCTCCGTCATAATATCCAGTTATATAATCTCCTACTGATACTGCAACATGATCGACAAAGTAAGTTGAAGGTCCTGCTACAAAATTTACGACCGCTCCTAATTCATTTTCTACTGAAATTAACTTGTAACACCCTGCATTTCCCTCATTCTCTCCTATATTCAAATCCGTAATCATCGTAATAATTCCATTAAAAAAATAAAAATTTGTCATTTCTATCCCTCCATTACTACACGAATGAACTGGTTATTTTCTGATGTACCATATGCAAACTTATGCCTATATGACACTTATAAAGAAAATGGGGAGTACGGATAAAACGCTCAAAAGGCTATTTGATTCACAGAATCTGCCACAGTAATCATGATATGTAGCCAAAGACCCATTGCTTAGCGAACAAGTTGATAGGTAAACAACTAAAGAATAGGATGCTGTAAGATTTGAAAATAAAGGAGTTTAATATTATGTATCCTTATCATAAAAACTTTGGTTATAGCTATTTGAATCATCAACAAACACATTCTCATTTAGACCAAACAGGCTTTGATGAAAGACAATTCAGTGGCTTTTTTCCTTCTACACCACCTACATCCCCACCACTGGGACCACCTAGAGCACCTAGTCAAGGGCCAACTTCTGGTCCACCAACTGCTCCACCGCCAACTTTTGTTCCTCAACAACAAGTAGAAACATTTGCGGTTGATCCAGGCGGTATTGCAAGATGTTTATTCAACGATACGTATGTATGGTTAAGGGGATTTGAACAGTTCTGGTTTTACCCAATATTTGTTGGTCAAACTTCTGTTTCAGGATATCGATGGACAGGGTTTAACTGGGTTTATTTTGGAATCAGCTTACAACAAATTCAATCGTTTACTTGCTTTTAAACAGATAGGGTCTACTATGTGATCTAATAAAGGTTTGTTAATGATAACAGAAGAGAGAGATCTTGATATAAAAAAGCTGTTCTAAGGAAAATTAAGCTTTTGAGCAGCTTTTTTATTGTGATAATTTGAAAGTGATAAGGGGGATTGCTCATGAACTTTCTACACTATCTTACTGCAGAGTCCAAAGTCGCTACAGGTTTAATAATTGCTGAAAAACTGTTTTACACAATAGAGTTCAATGAGCCTGGATATCAAACAGGTAGAGAGGCTCTTGATGATTGTTGGAAATGGCTTGCAGGGGAAAATGTAACTGGAGATTATCTTTATAACTACATAGACAGTGGGGATTACATAGATATAACTGAATTTGCCAACGATGAAGAAAATAGATTAAAACAACATGCATGGTATGCCGTTTTAGATGCAGTTTCCTATACCATTTATCAAGCATATGAAAAGGAAAATGTAAAAATTGTTCCTCAAGCAATGGAAAGTATTGATGACGATACATTGAAAACGTTAGGAGAAAATGCGATAGAATCAGGTTTATTTAATCTTGAAAGTATTAATAATATCAAAACATATATATTAGAAAATGATTCTTCAGGCTCAAAATTAAAAAGACCAACTTCTTTAATAGTAAAGCTGTTATAGATGAAAAACTAAAAGTAAATGTTGATAGCAATACGATGACCCATATATATAAAGGTTTATTAATAATAAGATAGAAAGAAATACTCACATTTTACTAGCAAATAAAAGGCTGCTCAAAAGTTTAATTAACTTTTGAGCAGCTTTTTTTATTAATCAACCTAATATTGTTCCAATAAAAAAATCTTCCTATATTGCTTATTTTATTTAAGTTGTTAACCAAGAGTATCAACAGATGGAATAAATTTATAAATATTCAATTTGCAAGCAATATCCCAAACCTATATAATAAAAACCAACTAACATCACAAAAAACCACAAAATATCAATAAACTATTAACAATGCATTAATAATCACTTTACAATCATTTTTTATAATTTGAGTAGAAAGCAAAGGAGAATGAATGATGTCTTTATTAGCAGAAGAAAGAAAGAAGAGAATTATAGAGATAGTGAATAATGAAGGACAGGTGAAGGTAAATGATCTTGCAAAGATTTTTAAAGTATCAACAGAAACTATCCGTCGTCATTTAGAAGAATTAGAAAGTGAACAAAAAATTAGAAAAGTTCATGGTGGAGCAGTAAGAGTTGAAGAAGCTTCTAATGAGTTGTCTATGTTTAAGAGAAGAATCCTCCATATCGATCAAAAAATTATCATTGGTCTAAAAGCTGCATCTTTTGTGGAAGATGGAGAAGTTATTTTTATTGATGAAGGAAGTACGACGTTACAAATGGCATCTTCTATCAAAAGAAAGAAAGATGTGACTGTTATTACAAACTCGTTTCCTTTTGCAGCGAAGTTAATGGAATATGAGGATGATGAACATCCATTTAAAGGAGAAATAATTTTTCTTGGAGGGCATGTAAAAGGTGATCATTTTCGTACTTCTGGTTCCTTAGCAGAGAGAATGGCCAAGGAGCTCTTTGTAGATAAAGCATTTATTTCTATTGATGGGCTTGATCATCGGGCAGGTATCACAAGTTATGATTTAGACAAATGTATGCTTTCTAATATCTTTATAGCTAATGCTAAAGAGTCTTATATCTTAAGCGACTCTTCAAAGATTGGTAATATTGCTAATTACAAAATACAAGATCTGAGTGAAGTGAACTACATTATTACGAATGTGCCAAATGTTCAAGACTTTGGAATAAATGATTCTAAGTGGATTCAAGCTGATTAGGAGAACAGAATTGAGAGCATTTCAGCTCAATTACCTCCTAAAGCATTTATAACTAACTATGTACGTTTAACTTTACAGATGGAGGTGAGTTGTTTGCTAAAGCTAGAGAAAATTAGTAAACAGTATGATAACAAGGTAGTGCTTGATAACATTAGTTTGGAAATTAATAAAGGTGAAATTGTTTCGTTACTTGGGCAAAGTGGAAGCGGGAAAACAACGTTATTAAATATTATTTTAGGTCTAATTAAAATGGACAAAGGAAGAATTATTTTTGACAACGAAGATTTGACGAATGTAAAGATGAGGGATCGAGGATTTAATATTGTATTTCAAGATTATGCCCTTTTTCCTCATTTGAATGCCTATGAAAACATTGTATATGGGTTGAAGAATAAACGAGGATTAGTGACGGAAGAAGAATTAAAAGAGTATATCAATTTCCTTAAACTAAAGCCTCATCTGAATAAAAAAATCAGTGAATTATCTGGAGGTCAAAAACAGAGAGTGGCACTAGCTAGAACTTTAGTGATGAAGCCAAAACTTCTTCTCCTTGATGAACCATTAAGTGCCCTTGATGGGGTTATTAAGGAATCGATTAAAGAAAGAATTAAATCAATCGCAAAGGAATTTCAGCTTACAACTATTATTGTAACCCACGATCCAGAAGAAGCATTAACTTTATCTGATAAGATTCTTATTATTAATCAAGGGAATGTCTCTCAATTTGGGACACCCCATGAAATTATTCATCATCCAAAGAATGAATTTGTGAAAGGATTTATATTAAAACAATTACAGATTAAAAGACAAAATATCTTTCATTTATTTGGTGAGCAATATGCTTAATGTACGTGCAGAAATGAGAGTGATATATGGGATAATCTTAATGATTTTCTTCTTGTTCCTGGTATTACCGCTTGGGATACTTGTTGTACGTTCTTTCGAAGGCAGTCAAGGGTTTGACATATATAATTACGTAAACATTCTATCTAATAGTGAACTAATGACAGCTTTTGCAAACAGTATCAAGATTTCTAGTATTACAGCAGCTATTACAACTATCCTTGCTTTTTTAATAGCGTACGCGTTTCATTTTACTAATATCTTTAAGCCTTTAAAAAGTGCGATAAAAATAGGAATTTTAATTCCAATGTTGTTGCCGACCATTACATATGGGTTTGCCATTATGTACTCTTTTGGTAATCAAGGCCTTATTACACAAATGTTAGGAGAACCCTTATTTAATATCTATGGATTTAATGGGTTGCTGTTAGGATACGTTATTTACACATTGCCTTCAGCATTTCTCTTAATTAATAACTCATTTTCGTATATTGATAAGAAGTTTATGATTGTTAGTACATTAATGATGGATAGTTCAATGAGAAGTTTTTACAATACGATTTTAAGACCAATGCTTGGTACACTAGGGGGCGCATTTGTTCTTTCTTTTATCTTAAGTTTTACGGATTACGGAATTCCAGCTTCACTTGGAGGAACATATTCTGTTGTAGCAACTCAACTATATCAAGTCATGTTAGGAACGATCCCAAACTTTAGTGATGGGGCAGTTATTGCTGTATTTATGCTTTTACCAGCATTATTCGCTATTATTTTGCTCAAGTACTTAGAGCGTTTCAATTTTCACTACGATAAATTTACTCCTATTGATATTATTCAAAATCGAGTTCGAGATAGTGTACTAGGATTCATATCTATTGGGGTAGTAGTGGGGATGTTTTCTATCTTTCTCGTCATGTTTATTGCACCATTTTTAACGAACTTCCCTTACAATTTAACATTTACATTTCAGCATTTTGTTAATGTATTTACAACGAGTGGTTTAAGCATAGTTTATAAAAATTCCATCATTGTTGCCATTTTCACAACGGTTATAGGGATTGTAATTGCCTATTGCTCAGCGATTTTGAATACGAGGACAAGCTTAAAAGGACGAGGGACCTTTGATCTTGTATCCATGATTACAAATACACTACCTGGTATGGTACTTGGTCTTTCTTATCTCCTATTATTCAATGAAAGTAGCCTAAAAGGAACTTTTGTTATCATAATATTCTGTAATATTGTTCACTATTTTACGACGCCTTATTTAATGGCAAAAAACTCTCTGTCTAAAATGAATCCTACATGGGAGACAACAGGTGGTTTGCTTGGTGATAGCTGGTTTAAAACGATTTATCGTGTTATTCTGCCGAACTCGGCCTCCACTGTTACCGAGATGTTCAGCTACTATTTTATTAATTCTATGGTAACAGTAAGCGGAATTATCTTTCTAGTATCTGCACAAACATCTCTTGTATCAAGTGAAATTAAGGAACTCCAGCACTTTGCTAAGTTCAACGAGATTTTCGTACTATCTTTACTTATATTTTGTACAAACATTGTAGTTAAACTCATTTGTGATGTTATACAGAAGAGGCAATTTCAAAAAACTTAATGAAGTGAGGGACAATAAATGAGGATGAAGAAAAGGCTACTCATGGTATTAATTGGACTTGTTGTCATCATGGCAGGATGTGGAGCCAAATCAGCGAATAGTGGCGATGACAAAGTTGTGATTTACTCCAATGGAGATGAAGAAGCAATAACAGCAATGGAGAAATCGTTAAAAGATGCTGGGTATGAAGGGAAATATATCATCCAATCTCTTGGTACATCTGAATTAGGAGGAAAACTAGTCGCTGAAGGAGATCAAATAGAGGCTGACTTAGTTACCATGAGTTCTTATTTTCTAGAAAGTGCCGAAAAGCAGCATTCAATGTTTAAAGATTTAGCATTTGAAACAAAAACAATTGATAAGTATCCAGCTTTTTATACTCCCATCTTAGCTAATACAGGTGCTGTATTTTTTAATACAGAAATGATGAAACAAAAAGGGTTGGATATACCAAAGTCTATTAAAGATTTAGCAAGTCCGGAATATAAGGGATTGGTCTCTATTCCTAATATTATGGATTCCTCTACAGGATGGATGTTGATCCAAGCCATCATCAGTGAGTATGGGGAAGAAGAAGGAAAGAAAGTAATGGCAGGAATTATCAAGAATGTAGAGCCACATTTAGAAAGCTCTGGTTCCAGTTCGATTAAAAAGGTACAAGCTGGAGAAGTTGCTGTAGGATTTGGTCTTCGTCATCAGGCAGTCGAAGTGAAGCAGTCAGGAGCACCTATAGATTTCATTGACCCTGTTGAAGGGAATTTCTCTAATACAGAATCATTAGCGGTAATCAATAAAAAAGATAAGAAGACAGAACTGGCAATGGATATGGCAAAGGTTATTGTAGAAGATGCAAGAGCTGAGCTTATTAACTATTACCCTGTTCCTTTGTATGAAGGAGAGACCGTAGATGAAGAAAATAAAGCTGCCAATAATAAAGTGTTTAAAGAACCAATGACAGTTGAGCTTCTCGAAAAACATCAAGCATTTTTTAATTCTGCAAAATAAAAGGGGACGAGCATTATGAAACAATATAAACTTTTAACTCCGGGACCGTTGACGACAACAGAAACCGTGAAAAAAGAGATGCTTTTTGATCGTTGTACTTGGGATGATGATTACAAAATTATCACTCAGAAAATTAGAAGAGAACTTTTGGAGCTAGCTTATGCAACAAGTGAAGACTATACCGTTGTATTAATGCAAGGGAGTGGCTCTTTCACAGTAGAATCAGTTATGACAACGGCATTAACGAAACAGGACAAGGTACTAATCGTTACGAATGGAGCGTATGGGGAGCGTATTGTCAAAATGGCAACATATCTGGGCCTGAATTTCGTGGAATTGGCAACGAAATATAATGAACATCCAGATGAGCAGAAAATTAGAGATCTACTGGAAGAAGATAAGAGCTTCACTCATATTGTTATGGTTCATTGTGAAACAACAACCGGCATTTTAAATCCAATTGAGATGATTTCACGTTTGGCAAAAGATTTTAATAAAAAGCTTATTATTGATGCAATGAGTAGCTTTGGAGGTATGGATATTAATGTTCCTGCATTAGGTATTGACTTTTTGATCAGTAGTGCAAATAAGTGTATTCAAGGAGTTCCAGGGTTTGGGTTTGTGATAGCTAAGATCGAGAGTTTAGAAATTTGTGAGGGGAATTCTAGGAGTTTATCGCTAGATTTATATGATCAGTGGAGAGAAATGAATAAGGATGGAAAATGGAGATTCACTTCCCCTACTCATGTTGTGGCAGCCTTCTCTAAGGCCATAGATGAGCTTATAGAAGAAGGTGGCATTTCTGCGCGTTATAATCGATATGTCAACAATAATAAGCTTCTTTGTAAAAGAATGAAGGAGATGGGATTTGGATCGTACATTGGGGAAGACAAGCAGTCTCCTATTATTACCTCATTCTTATATCCAAACGAACAATTTAGTTTTGAACCTTTTTATATGTACATGAAGGAAAGAGGATTTGTCATTTATCCGGGCAAGTTAACAGACATAGATACATTTAGAATTGGTAACATCGGTGAAGTTTATGAAGAGGATATCCACCAGCTATGTAATATTATAAATGAATTCATGGGAGTGAAGGCGTAATGGGTAAAGTAGAGGGTGTTATTTTTGATTGGGCAGGAACAACTGTAGATTTTGGATGCTTTGCACCAGTAAATGTATTTGTAGATATTTTCAAGCAAGCTGGAATCAGTGTTACAATAGCTGAAGCGCGTAAGCCAATGGGAATGCTGAAGATTGATCATATACGGACTATGCTGTCCATGCCGAGAATCTCTAAGCTTTGGAAAGAGCTTTATGGAAGAGTCTTTAATGAAATGGATGTAGAGAATTTATATGAGGAGTTTGAGCCTGCATTACTCCAATCTCTATCTCAATATACAGATCCAATTCCAGAAGTAGTGAACGTCGTAAATGTGCTAAGAGAAAAAGGGCTAAAGGTGGGTTCAACTACTGGATATACAAATAAAATGATGGATGTAGTTGTGCCTAATGCTTTAAAAAAAGGATACGGACCTGACTTCTATATTACAGCTGATGAAACAAATTCCTATGGAAGACCTTATCCGTATATGATTTTTAGAAACATGGAAAAATTAAAAATTTCATCAGTTCGTCATGTAATAAAAGTTGGAGATACAATTTCAGATATAAAAGAGGGAATCCAGGCAGGAGTGTGGTCGGTTGGTGTAATTGTTGGTAGCTCAGAAATGGGCTTATCTCAAAATGAATTTAATGCTTTGTCTTCTGATGATAAAAAGATAGCTATTAACCAAACAAGACAAGCATTCCTTGATAATGGAGCCGATTTTACAATAGAAACAATGAAAGACCTTCCATTATTAATCGATAAGATTAATGGAATATTATCTAAAGATCAATTGGTAATGGAGCATAAATAAAAAAGAAAGAGTTCGGTAGATGATTTGAGCTCTGTTATTCTTAGAATTTGATTTTTAATATTGATAAGTGATAAAAGAGAGCGGCAATAAGAAAATGTACATTGAGAGGTTATCTATAAGTTCCTTGAACTTTTGGAGAGCCTCTTTTTTCTGCTTTTAAATTTAGGTTTTTGTTCATATAAATTTTATTTCAAAAGACTCGTTATTAAATAAAAAAGTCCTTAAAGTACAATATAAAGGCTTTATTGTACAAATACTTTTTACTTCGTGTTGTTTTATAATAACTTATAGAAACAGTCATTTATCTTTACTTTCAAATGATAACGATTCCACGAATTTATCTTTTAAGGAGGAATAGGGAATGAAAACAGGATTAGTAACAGATATTTTAGGATATACGCCATTTGAAGAAATGCTAGATAAGTGCGTAGAATTAGGAATAGAATCATTAGAGCTTGGGTGTGGAAACTGGTCAAAGGCTCCTCATATCAATGTTGATGAATTATTAGAAAGCGCTGTCAAAAGAGAGCAGTTTATGGATTCCTTAAAGAAAAGAGGGATTGAGATTGCGGCACTCAACTGTTCAGGAAATCAGTTGAATCCATCAGAAGAGGGAGAAATGCATAAAGTAGGTGTCGAAAAAACATTTCAGCTTGCAGGGCTTTTAGGAGTTGAGACTGTTGTGATGATGTCTGGTTGTCCTGGGGGAGGCCCGGATGATAAAACGCCAAACTGGATCACACATCCAATTTTACCTCAGCACTTTGACATGCTTGAATGGCAATGGAATGAGGTAGCCTTCCCGTACTGGGAAAAAGCTGTGAAAACGGCAGAGGGATACGGAGTTAAAAAAATTGCAATTGAAAACTTAGGATATAACCTCGTACATAATGCAGAAACAATGTTTAAGCTTCGTAATGAAGTCGGAAACATGGTAGGCATGAACTTTGATCCTAGCCACTTGTTCTGGATGGGTGGGGATCCTATAACAACAGTTCGAACATTAGGCGATGCTATCTATCATATCCATGCGAAAGATGTTCGATTAGAACGAGGGATTGTTGATGCGCAAGGATTAATTGATATAAAACCAATGGAAAGCTTTGCATCTCGTTCTTGGAATTACGTTGCACTTGGATATGGCCATGATAGTGCATGGTGGAAAGAATTTTTCACAGTTGTAAAAATGACAGGCTATAAGGGACCTATTATTTTAGAGATGGAAGACCTAACAATGGAACCAATCACAGGTGTAAGAAAATCAATGGATATATTAAAAGAAACGTTACCAAGGGAATTTGAAACAAAAGCTAGTGTCTCCGTAACAATATAAGGTTGATAGAGCTCGGCATAGAAAGCAAGAGACTTTAAGAGGAGAGATCAATATGGGTGGAGAGAGGAAACAAAGGTCATTCTTAACTACTATTATTGTTATTTCAACCTTCGGAGGACTTCTTTTTGGTTATGATACAGGCGTTATTAACGGTGCTTTGCCTTTTATGTCTGAAACCCTTGGACTTAATGCATTCACAGAAGGAGTTGTTGCTAGTTCGCTCCTTCTGGGCGCTGCGATAGGAGCTATTGTTGGGGGTAGGCTATCTGATTACATGGGAAGACGAAAGAACATTATCTATCTTGCTGTTTTGTTCTTTGTTGGAACGCTTGGATGTACATTTGCTCCTAATGTGACAGTGATGGTCATCTTTCGTTTCCTATTAGGGCTTGCTGTTGGAGGAGCATCTGTTACGGTTCCCACTTATCTAGCAGAAGTATCGCCTGCAGAGCGAAGAGGAAGAATGGTTACACAAAATGAGTTAATGATCGTAGGCGGACAGCTATTAGCTTTCACTTGTAATGCTGTATTAGGAAACATGATGGCTGATGATGTTAACGTTTGGCGCTATATGCTAGCCATTGCATCCTTACCTGCTGTATTTCTATTCATCGGTATGTTAAGAATGCCTGAAAGTCCACGTTGGCTTATTTCAAAAGGAAAAAATGAAGAAGCTTTAACTGTGCTCCAGAAAATTCGTACAAGAGATCAAGCTCAGATTGAGCTTGATGAAGTTAAGGGGACAGTTTTAAAAGGCAGTAAGCTAAAACAGGCTTCTTTAAAGGACCTATCTATCCCTTGGATACGACGTATTGTATTTTTAGGAATTGGGATTGCGGTTGTTCAGCAGATTACAGGTGTTAACTCGATTATGTATTACGGTACTCAAATTTTAAGGGATTCAGGCTTCGAAACAGAAGCGGCTCTAATTGCCAATATCGCAAATGGTTTAATTTCTGTTATTGCGGTATGTGTCGGGATTTGGATGCTTGGCAAAGTACGACGCAGACCCATGCTTTTAGTGGGCCTTGCTGGAACTACCACTTCTCTTTTACTTATTGGCATATTCTCTAATGTACTCGCTGGAAGTGATATGCTTCCTTATGTGGTTCTATCATTAACAGTGACGTTCCTTGCCTTTATGCAAGGTGCTGTTGCACCAGTAACATGGCTTATGCTAGCTGAGATTTTTCCTTTACGTATAAGAGGGTTAGGAATGGGAATTAGTGTTTTCTGCTTGTGGATCGCTAACTTCTTTATAGGCTTAACATTTCCGCTACTTCTTGAAAAAATAGGCTTATCAACAACCTTCTTCGTTTTTACAGCTCTAGGAGTAATAGCAATTGTATTTGTAAAAGGCTTCTTGCCTGAAACAAAAGGTAAAACGCTAGAAGAGCTGGAGTCTCAATTTCGCTCTCATGGAGACAAATATAGTCAAAAAGAAGCGTCTGAAGAAGTTCTTTAATTCTACACTCGTAGATGCTTTAAAATAGAAATGGATTTACTGAAGGAGGATGCTTAATGAGTTTAGCAACTACTATTCGAACTTTACAACGTGGAGCCAGTTGTTGTGTCGGACGGGAACTTTCTGTCCGTGTACACTATTGGGGAGCTGACAGGAAACATCCTGGTACTCCAATCCATAAGCATTCATTCTTTGAGATTTGCTATGTTGTAGATGGCACTGGTCTTTATTCTGAGAATAATGAGGATTTTCCTCTTGAGAAAGGAACATTTTTTCTTTCACGTCCTCATCACCTTCATAGAATCCATAAAGGAAATAACTTATTTCTCTTTTGGGTTGCCTTTGAAATAGAGAAGGAAAATACCTCAGAAAAACAGCAGCTTCTCTTTGAGAAATTAGCCATTGAAGACAAGATCTATATTCCAAATAGCGATGATAATGCAACCGTTTTGCTGTGGAAGTCGTTAATGCAGCATGCTGAGCAAACATCTTCCGCTGATATTTTAAACACGCTGGGTGTATCCCTTATATTGTCTTTGCAATCTCTATTTTGTGGAATAGAAGATGATCAACGCCCTAAGCCTTCTTACGATAAAGGAAGAAAGATTGTAGAGGAAGCTCAAAGGTTTATCAAAGATAATTTGGACCAGCCTCTTTCACTAAATGATGTAGCATGCTTCTTTCATGTTTCTCCACGCCACTTGTCACGCTTATTTAGTGAGACAGTAGGGATTCCCTACACTTACTATGTACGACATGAAAGGATTAGAGAAGCAACAAAGAAAATTCGCTCAACGAGTCGCTCTATACAATCTATTGCAGATGAGTGTGGATTTACTTCCGTCCATTATTTTTGTCGGGTATTTTTACAAGAGACAAGCATCACTCCTGCTGAATATAGAAGGAGAAATCAAGTCTAGGTAATGGGCTATGTGAGAAGAGGGAGTCTAAAGCATGTCCTTAAAAGACAAAAAATTGACTCCATAATCTAAGGAAGAATGTCAGATTATTCTTATAATTAGAGTGCGTATAGAAAGTTTTGCTTATTTCATTCAATAACTCAACAATGAGAGGAGTTTTTAATATGTTAAATGGTGAAAGAAAGATTTTAAGACCTTTACGCTGGGGAATGGTAGGAGGAGGAAGACTTGGACAAGTTGGATATAAGCATCGTCTTGGAGCTCTAAGGGACAATACAGCTTTTACATTAAAGGCAGGCGCTTTTGATATTGATCCTGAACGTGGAAAAGATTTTGGGATAAATATTGGAGTTGAAGAATCTCGCTGTTATCCAAACTACCAAGCTATGTTTGCTGAGGAGGCTAGACGTGAAGATGGTGTAGAAGTTGTATCAATTGCTACGCCAAACGGAACTCATTATGAGATTACAAAAGCAGCGCTAGAAGCTGGCCTTCACGTTATTTGTGAGAAGCCATTATTCTTTACATCAGAAGAAGGAGAAGAAATTAAACGTCTTGCTGAACAAAAAGGGAAGATTGTCGGTGTGACTTATGGATTCTCTGGAAATCAAATGCTACTTCAAATGCGCTCTATGATTGAACAAGGGAAAATTGGTGATATCCGAATTGTAGATCTCCAGTATACACACGGTTTTAGTTCAACAGAAGATGCGGATAAATTTAGCGATGCACAAAAGTGGAGAGTAGATCCTAAAATAGCAGGACCAACATTTGTATTAGGTGACCTATCAACACACACGTATTATATGTCTCAGTTAATCATGCCGAATATGAAAGTTAAAAAGTTGCTTTGTGACCGACAAAGCTTTATAAACAGCAGAGCGCCATTAGAAGACAATGCATTCGTTTCAATGCACTACGAAAATGGAGCTGTTGGTCGACTTTGGACTTCTTCAGTTAATGCAGGGTGCATGGATGGACATCGGATTCGAATTGTCGGTTCAAAAGCTAGTCTAGAATGGTGGGATAGCAAGCCAGGGGAATTGCGCTATGAAGTACAGGGAGAGCCAGTTCAAACTTTAATTCGTGCTATGCCATACCTTGATGAGCAGTGCAATGCTGATGAGCGTTTGGGAGCTCTTCATACGGAAGGATTATCAGAATCATGGGCAAATATATATTTAAAATTTGCAATAGCGATTGATGCGAAAAATCGTGAGGATGAAGAAACACTAAGAAATTTAGTGTATCCTGATATCGATGCTGGAATTGACGGAATCCGCTGGCTTGAAAATTGTGTCCGTTCAGCAGAAAACGGATCTGTATGGGTGGACTTTGCTGATCGTCCATTATTAGATGTAAATTAAGTGTAGGAAAAAGTATAATTTAGCTGAATGGGAAAGGATTCTCCAAAGTACAAGGAACTTTGGAGAATCCTTTTTCTATTATCTTGATCGCACACAAATAAATTTTATTCTTGTATAATCAATAGGTTCGTGGTATTCTATTTGTGTAAACGGTTACATAAACCTGAAGGAGGGGAGCAAATGGCAACAATTCGAGATGTAGCGAAAGAAGCAGGTGTATCAGTTGCAACTGTATCTCGTGTTCTGAATGAGAATGGATATGTCCATGAAGATACAAGAAAACGAGTGGCAACTGCCATGGAAGAGCTCAATTATAGCCCAAATGAAGTAGCCCGCTCCCTTTATAAAAAGAAGTCAAAGCTGATCGGCTTATTGCTGCCAGACATTACAAACCCATTCTTCCCACAACTAGCACGAGGGATAGAAGATGAAATGCAAAAAGAAGGGTTTCGTTTATTATTTGGAAATAGTGATGAACAGCCTGAAAAAGAACGCGATTATATTCATACCTTTGTTCAAAATAACGTAGTTGGCATTATTTCAGCTACCAATGATAGAAGTGAAACAAATTATAAAGATTTATCGATTCCAGTTGTGTTTCTAGATCAAACGTCGAAAGACTATCCATCAGTTTATGGAGATGGAAGAGAAGGCGGTAGAACAGCAGCTAGGGAAATGGTAAGACGAGGGAGCAGACGAATAACTCTTCTAAAAGGCCCAGCTCATATCCAGCCTGCTCAAGATCGATTTCAAGGGGCGTTAGAATACTTGAGTGAATCAAATGTTGATTTTTATGTGATGGGAACAACATCCTTTGCTTTTGAAGAGGCTAAAAAATGGGCAAAAGAATTGTTTGAAACATACCCAGATACAGACGGAGTCCTTGCCAGTAATGATATTGTGGCAACAGCAGTTTTACATGAAGCCCTTCGTCTTGGAAAGTCTATTCCGAAAGAGGTTCAAATCATTGGGTTTGATGATATTCCGCAGAGCAGCCTGCTTTTTCCGTCTCTATCAACAATGAGACAGCCTGCTTATGAAATGGGCAAAGAAGCTGCTCGTCTCTTAATCAAGTTAATGAGAAAAGAATATGTTGAGCAAAATCATGTTGAAATGCCTGTAACATTTATAGAACGAGAAACGACAAGAGAGGTTGAGGTAAATGAGTGAAATTGTAGTTATTGGAAGTTCATCAATGGACTTAGTTGTAACATCTGCAATACGACCAGGGGCTGGAGAGACCGTTCTTGGAGAATCATTTAAAACAGTACCCGGGGGAAAAGGGGCAAACCAAGCGGTTGCAGCTGCCCGATTAGGAGCAAACGTAACGATGATTGGCTGTGTAGGAGATGACCACTACGGAGAAGAAATCCTAGCTAACTTTAAAGAAAATTATGTTAATATAACTAATGTGAAACCGGTTACAGGTGTGGGGAGTGGAACGGCTCATATTGTATTAGCAGAAGGCGATAATAGTATTGTTGTCGTAAAGGGAGCTAATGATTATATTACACCTGAATATGTGCAGAGCGTGGTTGATGACATTAAGAAAGCTACAATTGTTCTTATTCAACAAGAAATCCCCGAAGAAACAGTAGAATATGTGAGTGAAATTTGTGAGGAGTATAATATACCACTTCTCCTTAATCCAGCGCCAGCTCGCCCGCTTTCTCAAGACGTGATTAACCGCGCCACATATATTACGCCAAATGAACATGAAGCAGCAGTACTATTTAACAATTTAAGTATAGAAGAAGCATTAAAAAAATATCCAAACAAAGTATTTATTACAGAAGGAAAGCAAGGGGCTCGTTACTATGACGGAGAGAAAGAAATCCTTGTTCCGTCCTATACTGTAGAAGCCGTTGATACGACAGGAGCAGGAGATACATTCAATGCAGCACTAGCTGTAGCCTTAGGCGAAGGAAAAAGCATTGAAGAAAGTTTACAATTTGCCAACCGCGCTGCATCCTTATCTGTTACAAAGTTTGGGGCACAAGGTGGTATGCCAACGCGAGAAGAAGTGGAGGAAGCGCTATGAAACGAAAAGGAATATTAAATAGTCATATCTCAAAAGTGCTCGCAGATCTAGGGCATACAGACCTCATTGCTATTGCCGATGCAGGTCTCCCTATTCCAGATCATGTACATCGTATTGATCTAGCACTTACATTAGGTATTCCAAGTTACAGAGATGTAGTGAATGCGATTACGGATGATATGGTCGTTGAAAAAGTGACGATTGCAAGTGAGCTGAGCACTCACAATCGGGATGTTATGCAGTATATGCAAGAGAGATTCACTAACACGGATATTCAAGAAGTTTCTCATGAAGAATTCAAACGTTTAACAAACAACGTCAAAGCCGTTATTCGAACAGGTGAAGTTACTCCGTATGCCAACTGTATTTTACAAGCAGGTGTAATCTTCTAGAAAGAGGTGAGCGTTATGCATATTAAAATGAATGGTATTCATAAAGCATTTGGAACAAACCAAGTGTTGTTAGGGGTGGATTTCGAATTAAAAGAAGGTGAAGTTCACGCTTTGATGGGAGAGAACGGAGCCGGAAAATCGACGATGATGAACATCTTAACTGGTCTTCATAAAGGCGATCAAGGAACCATCTTCATTGATGGAAAAGAAACATATTTTAAGAGCCCAAAAGAAGCGGAGCAGTATGGTATTGCGTTTATTCATCAAGAGTTAAATGTTTGGCCGGATATGACTGTACTTGATAACCTGTTTATTGGAAAAGAACTGAAAACACCATTTGGCTTTTTAAAAACGAAAGAAATGAAATCGCTATCAAAAAAGCAATTTGAAAAACTCTCGGTTACGATTCCACTTGAGCAAGAAGCAGGGCTTTGTTCAGTTGGTCAGCAACAAATGATTGAAATTGCCAAAGCACTGATGACAAATGCAAAAGTCATTATCATGGATGAGCCAACTGCTGCATTAACAGAACGTGAAATTCAGAAGCTTTTTGAAGTAATCAATGCTCTCAAAAAAGAAGGCGTGTCCATTGTCTATATTTCGCACCGAATGGAAGAGATTTTCACCATTTGTGATCGCATTACAGTAATGAGAGATGGTAAAACCGTTGATACAAAGGCAATTCGGGAAACGAACTTTGATGAGGTTGTCCGGAAGATGGTTGGACGTGAATTAACCGATCGTTTTCCAGAACGAGCACCAACACTTGGTGAAAAAGTGTTAGAAGTTCGCAATGCTACAAGAAATGGAGCTTTTCAAAAGGTAAGTTTCTCTGTGAAAGAAGGCGAAATCGTTGGAGTATCAGGATTGATGGGAGCAGGCCGAACCGAGATTATGCGAGCCTTGTTTGGGTTAGATAAATTAGACGATGGTGAGATATTGGTGAACGGTCAGAAAGTATCGATTAGAAATCCATATGAAGCCGTCAAACTAGGCATTGGATTTATTACCGAAGACCGTAAAACAGAAGGACTTATTTTAGATTTTTCGATTCGCGATAACATGGCGCTGCCGAACTTAAAAAGCTTTTCTAAAAAAGGGCTTATTGATGATAAGACAGAGAGTGAATTTGTTGATCTATTAATTAAGCGCTTACAAATTAAAACAGAATCAGGAAAAACAAGTGCGAAAAACCTTTCTGGTGGAAACCAGCAAAAAGTGGTTATTGCCAAATGGGTTGGCATTGGTCCGAAAGTGTTAATTTTAGATGAACCAACGCGAGGAGTCGATGTTGGGGCGAAACGTGAAATTTACCAGTTAATGAATGAACTAACAGACAGAGGAGTTGCCATTATTATGGTCTCGTCTGAGCTTCCTGAAGTGCTTGGCATGAGCGATCGTATCCTCGTTGTTCATGAAGGTAGAATTACAGGTGAATTAATGAAAGAAGAAGCAACACAAGAAAAAATTATGACATTTGCAACAGGAGGGAAGTAACATGAAAACAGCTGTAAACAAAGTGAATCATTTTGATAATTTACTACAAAAGCTTGGACCATTACTCGGATTTATTATTTTAGTTGCGATCGTATCTATTTTAAATCCAAGCTTTTTAGAACCACTGAATCTATTAAATTTACTGCGTCAAGTTGCGATTAATGCGCTTATTGCCTTTGGAATGACATTTGTTATTTTGACAGGCGGGATTGATTTGTCAGTAGGATCGATTTTGGCTCTATCTAGCGCGCTAATTGCTGGAATGATTGTATCAGGCATTGACCCGATTTTAGCTATTTTAATTGGATGTATCTTAGGGGCAATAATGGGAGCGATTAACGGTCTTCTTATTACAAAAGGAAAAATGGCACCATTTATCGCAACGCTTGCAACAATGACAATTTTCCGTGGATTAACGCTTGTCTATACTGATGGAAACCCGATTACAGGTCTTGGTGAAAACTATGCTTTCCAACTATTTGGACGCGGTTATTTCTTAGGTATTCCAGTTCCTGCAATTACGATGATTATCGCATTTGCAGTGCTGTGGGTGATTTTACACAAAACATCATTTGGCCGTAAAACATATGCCATTGGTGGAAATGAAAAAGCAGCTCTTATTTCAGGCATTAAAGTACCACGAGTAAAAGTGATGATTTATGCGCTAGCAGGACTTTTATCAGCTTTAGCTGGAGCAATTTTAACATCTCGTTTAAACTCAGCTCAGCCAACAGCAGGAACTTCTTATGAGTTAGATGCGATTGCGGCTGTTGTATTAGGTGGAACAAGTTTATCGGGTGGCCGTGGTTTAATTGTTGGAACATTGATTGGTGCTTTAATTATTGGAACTTTAAACAATGGCTTGAACTTATTAGGTGTATCATCATTTTTCCAAATGGTTGTAAAAGGTGTTGTTATCTTAATTGCGGTGTTAATTGATCGTAAAAAATCAGCATAGGAGGGGTTCTCATTGAAAAAGGTCTTACTTGTACTCATGTCGTTTTCACTTCTTATTCTAGCGGCTTGTTCATTAGAGCCTCCAGAATGGGCAAAACCAAAGAAAAAAGGAAACTTAGAAGATATTAAAATTGGCTTATCGGTTTCTACGTTAAATAACCCGTTCTTTGTTTCATTAAAAAATGGAGCTGTAAAAGAGGCGAAAAAGCAAGGAATGGACGTTGTGATTGTTGACGCACAGAACGATTCAGCTAAGCAAGTTAACGATGTTGAAGATTTACTACAACAAGGTGTTGATGTTTTACTGATTAACCCAACAGATTCAGCAGCTATTTCAACAGCTGTTCAATCAGCTAACAACATTGGTATTCCTGTTGTTACATTAGATCGTTCAGCAGATAAAGGAAAGGTCGAAACGTTAGTTGCTTCTGACAATGTAAAGGGTGGCGAAATGGCAGCTGATTACATTGTTGAAAAGTTAGGTGAAGGAGCGAAAGTAGCCGAACTGGAAGGAACTCCAGGGGCATCTGCAACACGTGAACGAGGCAAAGGATTTCATAATGTAGCAGATCAAAAGCTTGATGTTGCGGCAAAACAGTCTGCAGATTTTGATCGTACTAAAGGCTTGAATGTTATGGAGAACTTACTGCAAGGAAACTCAGATATTAAAGCGGTATTCGCTCATAATGATGAAATGGCACTAGGAGCTATCCAAGCAATTAACAGCTCAGGGCGAGATGTTCTTGTGGTTGGATTTGATGGAAATGAAGATGCTGTTAATGCTGTAAAAGAAGGGAAGTTGGCGGCAACTGTGGCACAGCAACCAGAATTAATTGGTGAGCTAGCTGTTAAAGCAGCAAGTGATGTTCTAAAAGGCAAGAAAGTTGAAGAGAATATTGCAGCACCGTTGAAGTTAATGACGAAGGAGTAATGAAAAAGCATCATGCGCCCTTTAGGGGAGTATGATGCTTTCAAAATTGTACAAACGTTAGAAACTAAAATATAATAATATCGACAATAAACATTTTACAGGGGAACTCATACGAGTTGAGAAGGTGAAAACCTGACCCTTTGAACCTGAGAGTTAATACTCGCGTAGGGAGTAAAAGTATACAGTTTGTACATGAAGAATGTTCAGCCCTTTTACTTTGGACGAGTAAAGGGGTTTTTTGTATTCACTCTCTCTTTCAAGTTTATTGTAAATACGAGATTGAAAGGAATTTGTTCGATGAAAAACTTCAAAGGAATTGCATTAGTAACAGGAGCAAGTAGAGGATTAGGATCTGAGATTGCAAGAACGTTCGTAGAAAATGGATACGGTGTTGTTGTGAATTATTATCAGAACAAAGAGAGTGCCGAAATGTTAGTAAATGAGTTAGGGAAAGAAAACGCAATTGCACTTTATGCTGATATTACAAATAAACATGATGTTGAAAAGTTAGTGAACCAAACGATTAAGCATTACGGATATATTAATATTATTATCAACAATGCTCTTATAAATTTTAAATTTGATCCAAATGCACAAGAGCCTGTCCATGAGTTAAGCTGGGAGAAATATGTAGAACAGTTTGAAGGATCTGTTCATGGAGCATTGAATACTATTCAAGCAGCGTTACCATATTTGAAAGAAACAGATAATGCGAGGGTTGTGAATATTGGTACAAATTTATTTCAGAATCCCATTGTCCCTTATCATCAATATACAACAGGAAAAGCAGCTCTAGTTGGGTTTACAAGAAACATGGCAAAAGAGCTTGGACAATATGGCATTACGGTCAATATGGTATCAGGTGGTCTTTTACAAACAACAGATGCTAGTGCCCTTACAACAGAGGAAGTGTTCAAGATTGTCGCAAGTAGTTCTGCTTTAAATCGTGTTACCACCCCAAAAGATGTAGCTGAAACAGTGGTATTCTTAGGATCTGACAGAGCTAAAGGAATTACAGGACAAAATATTGTAGTTGATAGTGGCTTAACGATGAACTAAAGATGCACTTAATAAGGGGAATGAAAAACGAAATATGCTGCTAAGATGGCGTATAGGATATTTTATAAGCATATGAAAGGAATGAAGAAAAATGTATGATTCTCCTTATATGTATTCCTATCCTTATTACGTACAACAGCCAGTATTTCAAGTAGCGTCCAGGTCTAATCCATATGAAGCTTATTCCTATTGGTACAGCAGAGAAAAAATTGAGTTAAAAGAGTACGGAAGACAGCCATTTGTAGTGAATATTAATGAAGCCACTAAGCAAAATAAAACATTCCGTACAGCCTTATGGACAGGACGTTCAGGTTACATTAATGAGTATTAAACAAGGAGAAGACATTGGGCTTGAAATTCATCCGAAAACAGATCAATTTTTAAGGGTTGAAGAAGGGCGAGGACTCGTTCAGATGGGAAAAACAAAAAATAACTTATCCTTTCGGAAAAGAGTTTCTGATGATGATATCATTATGGTACCTTCGGGGACATGGCATAATGTCACAAATATAGGGGATAGACCATTGAAGGTTTACTCTATTTATGCACCCCCTGAGCATCCGTTTGGTACGATGCATCGAACGAAAAGAGAGGCGATAGCTGCTGAACGAGAGAATTAATTAGTGTAAATTGCATCTATAAATATAGATTTAAAGGAAAGATAGAGAGAACTATGAAAGAAGGCTGTTTCTTTATTAGAGAAACAGCCTTCTTTTTATAGGGGATTTAAAATTAACAGACTTTTTAAAAAAATATGGACAACAAAAATGATTGCTTGTATACTTGTATTGTAAGTTATTTGTAATACAAGTATACAGGTTGATTTTCTTATAAAATATTTAATATAGGAATTGCAGAACAAAATGTAGCTGAAATTGTGGTAGGACTTGCAACAACAGGTAGAATTCCTTTTATAAGCACTTACACAATCTTTTGTAAGCACTTACGCAGTCTTTGATTTATTTCAAATGGCAGAGCAGATTAGAAAGGAAGTTTGTTACCCTAATTTAGTTGATAGGTAGTAACTCTTGAATTCTATTACCTTCAGCTTTAATGAAAGCGCTTTACAAAATTGAGGATATTTGAAAGTAGGGGGGATAAGGAAGCAAGGTTAAAAGAAAAGGCCAAAAAAGCCAAAAAAGCCTAAAAGGGGGATTTATCTTGAATCAACTTGAATTAGAACGTTCTACAACAAGGAAAGTAACGCTTCGACTAATTCCGTTTCTATTCCTATGTTTTATTATCGCAATACTAGATAGGGTGAATATTGGATTTGCGGCACTACAAATGAATGAAGATCTTGGGTTCTCCAATGCAGTCTTTGGATTAGGAGCGGGAATTTTCTTTATTGGTTATTTTTTATTGGAAGTACCAGGAAGTGCGATGATGACAAAGATTGGGGCAAGAAAATGGATTAGCCGCATTATGGTAACATGGGCGATTATCGCCATTTTCATGGCATTTGTTCAAACTCCTACGCAGTTTTATATTGCTCGTTTCCTTTTAGGGGTGGCGGAAGCTAGTTTCTATCCTTGTATGGTTTACTATTTGAGCGGTTTCTTTCAAACAAAACACCATGCTAAAGCTATTGCAGGATTTATGCTTGCTATTCCAGGAGCAAATGCTATAGGTGCGCCTCTCTCTACGTTTCTATTAGGAATTGACTGGTTGGGTTTAGCAGGGTGGCAATGGCTATTTATTTTAGAAGCTATTCCAGCATTCATTTTAGGTATTATATGTTACTTTTATCTTGATGACAGGCTTGAAGATGTGAACTGGTTAAATCGTAATGAAAAGGAATGGCTGATGAGTGTGATTGCAAAAGAAAGACAGGAAAAAGAAGAAGTAAAGCATTACACTTTTGCGCAAGCTTTAAAAGATCGGGATGTATTGATTTTATCAATTGGATACTTCTGTTGGATGGTGGGCTATTACGGTATTAATATGTTTCTCCCTACCATTTCTCAAGGCTTAGTAGAAGCAACATCCCTAAGTACACAAGGTATGGGGTGGGTACTAGGATTGATGTATACCATTGCCATGGTCGTAATGATTATGGTTGGTAATCACTCTGATAAAAAGAATGAAAGACGTTGGCATGTGGCGATTTGTTTAACAACTAGTGCAGTGGCTATGATTGCGAGTAGCTATGTAGCAAGCACAAGCATTGTCTTATCATTTATCTTTTTAACCATTGCTTTATGTGGAGCATTTGGAGCATACTCTCCATTCTGGGCTATTCCGCCTTCATTTCTAACAGGAGCAGCTGCTGGAGGAGCCATTGCGCTCATTAACAGTGTTGGAAACCTTGGGGGGTTCTTTGGTCCTTATATAGTTGGATACATTAAAGATGTTACAGGTTCTTTTAATACAAGTATGATTTTTCTAGGAGTTAGTTTAGTGATTGGAGCAGCGATTATTCTATTTTTAGTAAAGCAATCAGGTAAAGCAGTTAGTCACAAAGTGGAGGAAGACATTGAACAATCTGATTTAAAGAACTCTATTAATACATGATTTGTAAAAATCTTTGTTGGCTTACTTTATAAAAAGGATATAACGTTCTTCATACAAAAAGGATGCACATAATGGTCTTATCCCCGTCAAGTAGACAATTAATAAAAGGTTCACTTATTAGGCAGCCTTAGCTCTATATTCAGTAGGGCTAAGGTTATTTAATTTTTTTTGAAAACGTTTATTATTATAAAACTTAATATAATTTTTTACTGCTTCTTTAACCTCATTCGAACTCTCAAATGGGTATCGGTAAAAACATTCAGCTTTAAAGTGGCTAAAAAAACTCTCCATACAAGCGTTATCTAAACAATTTCCTTTTCTAGACATGCTTTGCTTAATGTTGTATCTTTTTAATAGCTTGTTATATTTTATTGAGGTGTACTGGAATCCTTGATCGCTATGTAATAGGGGGCCTTTCACATCTCTTTTTTTTATGGCTCCTTTTACTGTATCAGCCACTAGTTTAAGATCATTTCTTTCGCTTATTTTATATGAAATAATCTCATTGTTGTAAAGGTCTAGTATCGTAGATAAATAGAGTTTTATTCCGTTAAATGGTAGATAGGTTATATCAGTTACCCATTTTTCATTTGGGCGTGTAGCTGAAAATTCTCTGTTTAAATCGTTCTCTGAAACGACACATTTTTCTTTTCGTCCAAAGTGTTTCCACTTCTTTTCCCGTATCTTCGCTTGAATTCCATTCGCTTTCATTAAACGATAAATTCTCTTATGATTAACTTTTAAACCATACGTCTTTTTAAGCCAAGTTTGAACTCTTGGGTAACCGTAGCTCCAATTAATATCAGGATCTTGTTGGCATTTAATAATCTTAGTTACGATTGATTGATCATCCAACTCCTTATCTGTTGGGTTATCTTGACGTTTTAGCCATTTGTAATAACCACTTTTTGAAACACCGGCTATTTTACATAAGGTGAGGATCGTAAATTGATCCGTAAGCTCATGAATTATGTTGTATTTTAACGATTTTTCTTTTCTGATATCCTCCCCCTTTTCGCAGCTAAGAGCTTTTTTAAATAGGCGTTCTCTGCTTCTAATCGACTTATTTTTTTTGTATCACTCTCGTGGTCTTTTTTATCTCTAGCTTTCAGTGGGTTACGAGATGTTCCTCTCTTTTCGTCTAACCCTTGAATTCCTTCTCTTTTATAATGAGCTATCCATCTTTGGACAATTGTATATCCAATCTCTAACTCTTTGGAAATTGATCTAATCCCCATATCTTCGTTTTCGTATAAATTAATCGCTTTTAGCTTAATTTCTTTTGTATAGGTTTTTCTAATCTTCCCCATAAAAAATCCCCTCCATAGAAGACAGTACAATCCTTTCTTTTTACTGTCCACTATAAGGGGATAATAACATAAGGTGCATCCTTTTTTGTTGGCTCAAAGAACAAGCGCAGATCTTCAAATTTCTATTTAATAGATGACTTAAACATTTCTTCGTGGAACGGCTTACACTTTCCAGTACCGTTCAAAAAGGTTTTTCATATGAGAAGTCATCACCTCAACTGCTTTCTTCTCATCATGATTTTCAATTGCCTCAATAAGCATTTTATGCTCTTTAAAATTCACTTCTCGATAATCTGGCCGAGTTACTGTACGATCGCGAATAAACTGCCACATTTCTTGTTTTTTCATTGCGTTGCTAATATCCGCCATGAAAGTAATAAACAGATCATTATGAGAAGCCTTTGCAATCCCTTTATGTAGTTTCTCATCTGTTTCAGGCACATAAATCCCCTGTTTTGTTTCTTCTTCCATCATATCAATGGTTTTTCTTAAATCTTCGATATCTTCAGCAGTAGCTCTCATTGCTGCAAGTTTAACAATAAGAGGTTCAATTGTCATTCTCGCTTCCACAATATCTTCAGGAGATACATTCTCTAAAAGAGAAGAAGACTGAGAAGTTCCCGTTGTAACTTTTGTGTTTTTTACGAAAACCCCTTCACCTTGTCTTGAATAAATAATTCCGTTCATTTCAAGTGCACTTAATGCTTGTCTTACAGGTGCACGACTAACACCGAAGTTTGCGCACAGCTCTCGTTCAGAAGGAAGTTTATCTCCAATTTTGAATGTACCGAGTTCGATTTGTGAAAGAATTTGGTCATAAATTTGAATATATAATTTCTTGTTTGATACAGGATTAAAACTGATAAAAATCACTTCTCTCACTATAGATTCATCGTTATCAAAACGTAGTTTTATTATATACTTTTCTGTTTTGAAGGGCAAAAAAATCTCTATTTTTAAAATCTATTAGCTTGCTTTTACTGTAACAAATTTGCTGAGATTCGTACTTAATATTTATATGAAGTTGACTAGTGTAAAAATTAAGATTGTTATTTATTTACATATTCAGCGAGTAAATATACAAATAAGGGAGGAGGAGAGAAAATGGTAACTTTGATTTGTCATACTTGTAATGCAGTTATTGATTATCTGGAGAATGAAAAAGCCCGTTATCTTTATACAGGATGCGAGTGTAGAACGTGTCTTGAACAGGTTGAAGAAAATCATAAATAGTTGTTTGTTATTCTTTGAAAAGGTTTACAAATCAGAAGGGTTACCTTTATTATTAAGGTATAAGTTAAAGGGACTATTAAATCATTAAAACAGATAAAGCCCTGTACAAGTAGGAGTGAAAATCATGAAAATCGTCATTTCCTCTGATCACGGAGGGATAAACATCCGCAAAGAAATCATTTCTTTGCTTGAAGAAATGAACATAGAATATGAAGATATGGGATGCTCATGTGGTACATCTGTTGATTATCCAGACTACGCTCTTCCAGTTGCAGAAAAGGTGTCAAATGGAGAAGCAGACAGAGGGATACTGATTTGTGGGACAGGTATTGGAATGAGTATTGCAGCCAACAAAGTAGAAGGAATCCGCTGTGCTCTTGTTCATGATACATTTAGTGCAAGAGCAACAAGAGAGCATAACGATTCAAACGTGCTTGCAATGGGAGAACGAGTTATTGGTCCAGGACTTGCACGTGATATTGTGAAGGTCTGGTTAGAAACACCTTTTGAAGGTGGAAGACATAAAGTACGAGTGGATAAAATTAGTAACATAGAGAAGGAATATAGTTCGAACTAAAAAAACCCTGTTCCTTAAATAAGGGACTGCCCCCCGTTTTTGAGACAGGGATCAAAACACCATCTAAATAGCCAGTTTTCGGTATTGGACCGGAGACTGGTTATTTAGTTTCGTTTGGATACGGATATTGTTATAATAAGTGATGTAGTCTTCGACAATCTGTTTTACGATGGCGGTCGTAGTACAGGTTAAGTTGTCGAGGTAGAAGGTTTCAGTCTTTAGAGAAGAGTGAAACGATTCAATGGAGGCATTGTCTGCGGGCGTCCCTTTTCGGGACATACTCATAGTCATGCCTCTTTCTTTGACTTGTTTTTGATAAGCATAAGAAGTATACACAGATCCTTGGTCAC
>NZ_FOXX01000001.1 GCF_900115845.1 Priestia endophytica DSM 13796
TGGAGTTAGTATAGTTTCATGGACACAATTTTATTAAGTCCTTACAATTATTTTTGAGAGGATGTGTCCGAATTGAAACGTAAACCTACAGGTAAAAAGTATAATGACGATTTTAAGAAAATCATTGTGGATTTATATCATGCTGGAAACTCGGTAAAAGAATTAAGTAGCGAATATGGCGTATCAGAAGTAACAATCTATAAATGGGTGAAAGAATTTACACCTATCAGTTCAGAAAAAGGCTCTCTGACATCGAAAGAGTTAGCTGAGATTCAGAAAGAAAACCTTCGGTTAAAACAAGAACTAGACATTCTAAAAAAGGCTATGGCCATATTCGCGAAAAAGTAACAGAAACAGAGTTAAACCATTTTATTGAAAAACACAAAGGTCAATACTCTGTCCAAAAAATGTGCGAAGTACTAACGATTCCAAGAAGTAGCTACTATAGCTTCTTTAAAAAGACAGTGTCAAAGCGTGAACAGGAAAATCAGGAACTGACGAAAGAAATCCAACGGATTTATCTGAAAAGTAAAGCGCGTTATGGTGCTCCGAAAATTCATAAGACCTTATTAAGCAATGGGTTTTATCTTAGTCTAAAACGTGTTCAACGCTTAATGAGAAAGGCTGGCATCCGTTCCATTACGAAGAAAAAGTATCGTCCCTATCCGTCAAAAGAAAAGGTTGTTCAGCTGAATAATCTTTTAAAGCGAGATTTCTCTACCCAGACAATTAATGAGAAATGGGTGGCAGATATTACGTATATTCCTACCGTAAAAGATGGCTGGTGCTATTTAGCATCCGTATTAGATTTACACTCCAAAAAAATCGTTGGTTATTCTTTTTCACATTCCATGACGTCGGAGCTTGTGATAGAAGCCCTTCAAAACGCTTGCTTTTCCCAAAAGCCCCGTCAGGGCTTAATTCTTCATACCGATCTTGGCTCACAATACACCAGCAGTGAGTTTACTCAGTATGTCCAAGAACACAAAATCAAGCAGTCTTTTAGCCAGAAAGGCTGCCCTTATGACAATGCCTGTATGGAGTCGTTTCATGCCATATTAAAGAAAGAAGAAGTATATCATACACAATACACAAACTATTCAGCTGCAAAGTTAGCCATGTTTCAGTTTATAGAAGGCTGGTATAACCGTAATCGAATCCATAGTAGCCTCGGCTATCAAACTCCTCAAGCTATTGAGGATCAAATTAGAAAAACAGCTTAAGACTTAACTTTTTTGTGTCCAAATTATTGACTCAAATCCAATACCTATTAAAAATCTTTAAGATAATAAGTTATTCGTATTTCTCATACCAAGTAGGGAAACATAAATTTATATTTTCACAAATGGAATCTTATTTGCAACTTTACTTATAACCAAAGTTGTAACCTGTTCTTTTATAAGAATTAGAGTCAAGAAATATACTATCGCCCCTACAATAGAGACAACTATAAAGGAGACATATAAATCATTAATAAAAGTTCTAATAGATAATATTATTATTCCCATAAATATAGATACAATTAAATATGAAATAGTAGACCTGTTAATAAAGTTTAAGCGATTATATCCTAGTGTCCTTCTTATAGTTATGTACCTAGTCACGAATACTACAATTTCCGCAAGAACTAAGGAGATACCTGCACCTATTACTCCTATGCTTGGGATTAGTAATAAGTTTAATATCAAACTAGTAATACTAGCAAAAATTGATGTGCGTAATGCGTAACCTTCATTTCCCGTTGGAACTAATACTTGATAATTCATATATGTTGATAAAGGAGATAAAATAATAGTCATTGATAATACTTTTAATAAGTTTGTTGCTTGTATAAATTCTTCTCCTCCAAGGATGTACATAATATCATATGATAAGATAAAAACTCCAAATGTAATAGGGATAGTGATCCACAAAATGAAATTAGGAACTATTGATAGTAAATTATTAAACTTTGCAATGTCTGTCTTGATATAGTGGGAAGCCCTAGGCATGGCAACATTAGAAATTGAAGTAGAAAATAATGTGGCGGCATCAATTATTGTTTTACCTCGAGTCATAAATGCTACTGCTGTGGGACCAACAATAAAACCTAATAAAGTTCTATCTAAATTAATATATATACTTATAACAATAGAAATTGTAAAAAATATTGAGAGCTTTTTAAGATGTCTAAATGGGGCAAACTCCCTTAATTTAAAAGTCACGAACTTTCTACTATGAATAAAATTAAGCACGCTATTTAAAGTAGTTCCTAACACAATTATTAAACCATAAAGAATGTAATGATCTTGTTCTCTTATGAGTAAAAATATAGAAAGTAGAGAGAGTAATTTTATAATAGCATTACGAATTGTAATAAAGCTATATTCCTCTAACCCCTGATAAAACCAATCAATGTTAAACATATTTAGTATAATATTTAGTGCGAAAATTAAAAGAAGTGTAGAATTTACAGATGTACTAGGGAGATTTAAGACTAACAGAATATAAACTACTGTCATTGCTAAAGATAGAAAACCATTTATAGTCATTAATTCAATAAAAACCTGGCTTCTTTTGTCTCTGTCCTCACGATTTCTAGCTATTTCTCTTACTCCATAAGTTGTGACACCAAAGCTTGCTAATAATAAAAACCAATTAACAATGGATTTTGTGAAATCTACTTGACCAAGGTTTGAAGCTCCTAGTACTCTCGAGACATAAGGCATTGTTATGAGCGGAAATAGTAAGTTTATCCCTGTGTATAAGACATTGTATATAGCATTTCTAATCATTGACTTTTGTTGCAAAATTGTACTTCTCCTTCATCTTATAAAATTTAGTAAATTTAAAGTTTTAGACTAACTATTAACTATATAGCTTCTCTATAATTTTATATCCCTCTAACAAATCAAAGATTTAAGAATAAACTTTACCTATTCATTTATAATATATTTAATAATCTCACACCTCACCAGACGTTCTAATTAGCTTTTCAGATAATCTACTACAGGATCAAAACAAATATCCATATCAAAATGCTCCTCAGCATACCTTCTTATTTCACCAATAACTTCTTTTTCTTCAAGTTGGTATATTTCATCATAGAATTTTATTATTTCTTCAATATTTATAGGAGTTTCATCTGCAGGAACTCTTAGATAGTACTCAAAATCTAATACATCATCTAATTCAGTTCTTACACCTGAGACAACAGGCAAACCCTTAGCTGCATACTCCTTTCCTTTTAGGCTACTATTATAATATACTCCGCTTCTATGTCTGCCCATGGAATCTAATGCCATATTACATTTATTATAGATTTGATCTAACTCTTCACCATGTCTTTTACCATGAAAAATCACTCTATCTTGTAGACTATACTTATTAATAATTTCTCTATACTTATTGAAAACTCCGTCTCCTTCCCCCACTATATGGAGAAAAATATTTCTCTTTCCCCCTTTCTCATAATACCGCCCCATGCCTTCTAAGAAACGGTCATATCCGTGCCAGAAAGAATGCATAGCAACTGCAATTAAATTAATATTGTTTTCTTTCCGTACGAGGGGAATTCTTTGTTTAATAAGTTCTGTATCTACTCCATTAGAAAGTCTTAGAGTTTTTATTCCAAATATCTCTTCATCATCGGAAAATGTAACAATTCTATCTACAAATTTAAATAATTTCTTTCGATTGTAACGGTCTTTAATGATACCTGGGACATGTATTAACTTTGAAATTTCATTATCATAAGGATATGTGGGAATTTCCAAAATAATTTTACATTCAGGGTTTCTCTTCTTTATATTCTTTAATAATCTTAAGAAAGAATAGTCAAATGCCATTTTTCTTATATATATGAAATCTACTGAATTTAATCTTTCATAATACTTATAACTAGATATAAAGAGATTATAAGGTAGTTGTCTCATAACTTTTCTAACTATATTTCTACTAGGTTGGAAACTATATAATTCTGTTGCAAGGCCCTTTTTATTAAGAGATGTAATATGAGATTTTATTTTCTTAGAAACACCTTCGTGCTCTTGGGCTAATACTTCATTAGGAATTGAAACTAAATATAAACCTTCCATTTTACTAGTTAGCTCCTCTGTTAAATTTAAAGTAATTTTCTTCTGATAAATGAGTAAATAGGTGTGAAATGATAACGGACGTTAAATAAATAATTGTAGACCATATTTATTAGAAAAGGACTTTTGGTCCTAATAAGTTTTACAAACAATTTAGAATAAAAATCACTTGGTCTAAAGTTATTCATCTGTTCTATAAACTTTTGATCCCTTAATATTGTATATAGAAAATGTCTCTTCTCCTTATTAGACCAATCACAATCAATATGATAATTATTATAAATACAAGTTTGTATCCCATGTATATAACCATCTGGTAAGTTAGCTGGGTATTCTTTAGACTCAATATTGTAGTATTTGAACAAACTATCAATTTGCTCACTTATTTCTCCAATTGTTTGATATAAATTTGGTGTAAAACCAGAACTTAATGACCCTTCCCCTCTTATACAATAATGATAGTAGGCTTTATTAGATATATGGACTGATTTAATTTTTCTATAAACTTCACATATAAATAATAAATCTTCCATATAGGTCACATCTTTATTAAATTTTAATTTTTCACTTTTTATAAGGTCTGTTCTATAAATTTTGTTTGCAGCATATCCAAATATTCTTGCCTTTTCTAGTAAGATAATACTCTCTCCTATGTCTCTTTTACTTGTAGCATTAATAGTCTCTGAAGATTTACGCACTTGAGAGTTATTTTCATTTAAGTATTCGAATATTATCCCCGTTATAAGAAGATCTGATTCTGTTTTTTCGAGTATCCTCACGTTTTCTTCTAACATGTTAGGTTCTATCCAATCATCAGAATCAACAAAGGTTAGGAACTTTCCAGTTACACAATCAATGCCTGTATTTCTAGCTACACTAACGCCTTCATTCTCCTTATGAATAACTCTAATTCTACTATCCTTCATAGCATATTCATCACAAATCTCACCACATCTATCTGGTGATCCATCATTTATGAGAATAATTTCAAAATCACTAAAGGTTTGATTAAGTATGGAATCAATACATTGATTTAAAAATAACTCAGCTTTGTACACCGGTATTACTATACTTATAGTAGGTCTTTGCATAATTTCCCACCCTTTTAACTATATTTCTTACTACTATCTAATTAAAAGTTAATCTATTGAAAAAAGAAGGAATATGGTGTTACTTGATACCATTCGGGCCTCAAAGTCAGTATTACAATATTATATATTAGTGATATTAATACAACCGCAATAGTTACTCTCATAGCTACCCGTTTATTATTAATATTTTGAATGACATTAGGGAGATAAACTACAGAAACTATAGTAAAATAATCGGCTAATCTTTCTAATATACTCATTCGAATAGATAATAAGGATAATATAACTGCCGTAAGTAAAGTGAATGTATATAACCTTCTGCTATGAATTTCTATAAAATCATTATTTTTTCTTATCGAGTTCACCTTACTGGTCATGGGCTCCCTTGAATTAGACATATTATTATAAGCAAATAATATACCTGTGAGAAATATTAAAAAGTAAACTCCTGTTTTTAATATATTACCAAGATTATTGCTACCAAAGTATCTTGAAATATACACTTGGTATTGTATAAATCTACCTGTTATTAAATCAATTAATGGAAACAAAAAATAGAAAAAAGCAACACTACAAAGACTGATTATTACAAGGCTTTTATAACTAACTTTTAATTTAGGAAATATATATACTATGATAAAAAATATAGCTGAAGTATGAATAAAGGAAGCTAATATAACAAGAATCAAAAAAGGCACTAATTTTCTTTTCACTACAAATCCTAAACTGCTAAGTACTATCGCCATAGCTAAGTACTGTCTCAGTACATTCATAGAATTATAATAAAACATAAGTGTAATAAAAAGGTAAACACTGAGCCATACATTTGCTGAGTGCCTATATATAAATAAAAATATTAGGCCTATAGTTATAAAGCTTGTTACTATCAATATAGCTTGGCTACTATCTGTGATTGAGCTAATTATTGTATTTAGAAAAATAAAACCTTTCTCATAATAAATATTTGCCTTCGTAAAATATAAAAAATCTTGGTGAGAAACTGAATTGAAAAGGTTCAAGTAAGAATGAGTATCATTTCCAATAAAAGGTCCTCTAAAAGCGGAAATAATAAATACAGGTAAAAACATCCATATTAGGTAAATTTTTTTATTTTTGTTATTAGTACCTTTGAAAAAAATAAATGAATTAAGAACTATAATAAATAATAATAATATATAGAAAAACATAAAAATGATTTATCCTTTCAATTCTCTTTTCATTTTCCTGCTATCATTCTGTAATTATCTAGAGATTTCTTAGCAATAGACTCCCAAGAAAAGTTTTCGTGTGACAATCTAATGGCATTCTTTGAATATAATGACCAATTGTCCTTTGAATCGTGGGCTTCTAGAATTTTCTTAGCAATACTTTCTGGTGAGAAATCTGCTTTCCAACCACTTTTATATTCACTTACCTCTTCAGCTATGTTAGTACCTGGAGTCAAGAGCGCTGGGATACCATAAGATAATGCCTCCATTACCGCTAATGGTTGACCTTCAAAACGAGACGTTAGGATAAAAACATCCGTATTGTTAAGAACTTCCTTTTTCTCTTCCTCATATACCGCTCCATGTACACTTACAAGATCATTAAGATTATACTTACTTATAAGAGAAAGCACCTTAATTTCTCCTCCATTATCATCAGGACCGTATATAGCTAATTTAATATCTCGTTTTCTCATTTCACTAGAAATAAGAGAACAAGCCTCTAATAAAATATCAATGCCTTTATGATATGGTTCCAGTCTTCCTATAAAAGTGAATTGACAACCACGATTGTTGGTAAAATCAGTTTCCTTTACCCTAGAGGGTTCTTTTGATATAGTCATACCATTTCCACAAACAAATGAAGAAGACCCCCATTTTGTTGACATTTGTTGTTCTTGACTTGTTAGATACTGTATAGCTGAGGAGCATTTGATAAAAGAATTAAAAAACAATGTATTACCAAGTAGTTTTTTAATATACTTCTTCTTCTGAGCATATGTTGTCAAACTGCCATGTGGAACTATCACGTATGGGACATTATTTTTAACCAAATGCCTAGTGACTTCAATAAAATAGTAATAATATATACCATGGAATATCACAATATCAGGATTATTAAATGGCGGGGGTAATTTTGATATATCCCCTCTAGAGATATCATCCGGTGAAAAGATTTCAAAACTTTTATTTGTTTTTTCTATATCTAGTTTAATGTTAGAACAGTTTAACAACGCTACTTCTTCAATATAACTCTGATTTTCTAAATGCTCTGGTACAACATTGGATACTCCATTTGCTTTATTATTGTCTAACCAGGCAATATGTAAAATTACCATTTTTTCACCTCTTTATATATTACCTTTCAAAATAAACAATCTAATAGAAATTCATCACAAAAGGCTATTAATAGTTCACCTTGCTAAGATGAATTTGAAAGGTGAAATTATTATTAATAGCCTTTGATTTAATCTTTATAAATTGTTATTATATACTCTTTTTTTTCATTAGGGAGATTCCTATTTTAAAAACTTCTGTAGGAGATGCCCATAATGCAGCTAATATGTTTTTTATACTAGACCCTATCTTTTTACCTTTTAAAGAAACATAGGCTAATACAGCATAATGCCTAAACTGAATATACTTAATCTCAGCTTTACTTAATTTATTGAAGTAGTTCTTTTTAAATTCATAAAGCATGTTCTCCCCCAGAACTTTATTATCCCCTGTAGATAATCCCTCTTGAAATCCATGAACATAGGCAATTGTATCATTGCTAGGAAGATATCCTATTTTCTCTCCACTATTAATAGTTTTAACCATTAAATAAAATTCATCACCTATGTCTATAGAGTCAAACCCACCGATAGCATGCAAAAACTCTCTTGTGTACATAAATGTATCGGTGCCTGTAATATGGTACATTAAGTGACATTTAAGTAAAGTTTCCCTATCATAACTAGTAAGATAATTTCTTTTCCTTATGTCAACAATTTTTCCCTCTTTGTTCTTCAAAACCAAATCTGTAAAACACATCTGTAGCTTATTATCTTCCATAAATCTTACCTGTTTCGCTATCTTTTCTGGTAGATATATATCGTCATCATCCAAGAAAGTTATATACTTACCTGTTGCTTTAAATATACCTCTATTTCGAGTTTTCGAAGAACCTAAATTCCTCTCATTCTTAATGTGTATTAATTCTTTATTACATTGAGAGTATTTAGAGATTATTTCCTTTACTTCTCTATCATAGTCTGAGGATTCACCATTATCATCAATTACTATAATTTCCACATTAGGATATGTCTGTTCCATTAAAGAATTAATAGCTCTATCTAATGAGACCTTCCGTTTATAAGTTGGTACTATCACACTTACTTTGCTATCCATATTATATTTCCTCACCATATTACAAATTTCTCTTCTCTGACTGTTCTACAGGTTCTCCCTCTCTAACGCCCTCACTTCTAAGAATACTAAATATTGTCTTAAAGAATACTTTACAATCGAACAGTAAACTCATTTTTTGTACATACTCACCATCTAATTTAGCTTTAACAAAAATAGGAAGTTCATCTCTACCATTTATCTGAGCCCAACCAGTTAACCCTGGATATATACTATGCACGTTATACTTATCCCTCTCATCAATCAGATCATATTGATTTTGCAAACTAGGTCTTGGTCCAATAAGGCTCATATCTCCTCTTAATATATTTATTAGCTGAGGAAGTTCATCAAGGCTTGTCTTCCTTAAAAACTTTCCAATTCGCGTTATAAATAGGGTTGAATCTTTTAGCATGTGTGTTGGTGTATTCTTAGGAGCATCAGTAACCATAGTTCGGAATTTTAATATATAAAAGACCTTTTTATCCTTGCCTACTCGCTCTTGTTTAAAAAGGATTGGCCCTCTTGAGTCAATTTTTATTAAAATAGCTAAGATTAAGAATAAAGGAGAAAGTATAACTACAGCAATACAAGAGAGTAAAAAATCTATAATTCGTTTAACTTGAAAATATGTTCTCATTTAAACACTCTTTCATTTTAGAATTTATTAATTAGGTAATATTTTTTTCTTACTTGATAGCCCAAAGTTACCTTATTGAATTAGATAGACTCTCAAGTTCCTCACTTTTTCTATTTATTTCTTTTCTTCCAATTGAGTAATACTCTATATCATTTTCTAATGCACCCTTTAAATCAAAGCAATTCCTTCCATCAACAACAATAGGCTGATTCATCAATTGCTTAAACAGTGATAGGTCTATTTCTTTAAATTCATCCCATTCAGTAAGAATAAGTACTGCATCACTCTTATATAAAGTTTCATCTACTGAAGTTGCATAATTCACTCCAGGTTCTAAGACCTTCTTAGCGCTCTCTATAGCTATAGGGTCATATACTTTGACTATAGCTCCCTTATTTAATAATTCTTTAATTATAACGATAGAGGGTGCCTCCCTCATATCATCTGTATTCGGTTTAAAAGCAAGACCTAGTACTCCTATTACCTTGTTTCCCAGTTCTCCAAATCTCTGTTCTAACTTTTCTATTAGTATCCTCTGTTGTTTTTGGTTTACCTTTACGACTCCCTTTAAAAGCTCAAATTCGTAATCAACATTCCCAGCTATTTGAATGAGTGCTTTTGTATCTTTTGGAAAACATGAGCCTCCATAACCAATCCCTGCATTCAAAAATTGGCTTCCTATTCTGTTGTCTAGCCCCATTCCTTGAGCTACTCCTTCAATGTCAGCTCCTAATCTTTCACATATATTTGAAATCTCATTTATAAAACTTATCTTTGTTGCCAAAAAAGCGTTTGATGCATATTTTATCATTTCTGCACTCTTAATATCTGTTTTAAATACCGGGATTCCATAGTTATTATTGACTTCCTCAATTATCTGGGCTGCCTTGTTATTATCTGCTCCTATAACAATTCTATCTCCATTAAAAGCATCGAAAACAGCAGACCCTTCGCGTAGGAATTCAGGGTTAGATACTATATCAAATTTAATATCATTAACTAAGTTTTGTTTAATAATTTTTTCTATATGATAATTAGTACCAACAGGGACTGTACTCTTAGTAACTACTATTACATTTCTATTAATATTTTGTGCAATATTTATTGCTACCTCTTCAATAAAGGAAAGATCTGCAGACCCATCTTTTTTTTCTGGAGTACCTACAGCTATATAGATAACCTCAGCATCCTTGAATCCTTCTCTATGATTAGTAGTAAAAAATAGATTATTTTCCCTAATATTTCTTTTCATTAACTCTTCTAAACCAGGCTCATATATAGGGGAAATCCCCTTTTTCATCTTCTCTACTTTTGTTTGATCAATATCAATACACGTAACACAATGACCAATTTCCGACAATGTAACTCCGGTAACCAAGCCTACATACCCTGTCCCTACAACAGCAATCTTCATTATTAACCTCTCCACCTATCTATTTCATACATTTAAATTAAAGATTCTTTCTTAATTATAGTTGAAATTCAGATTTAACCTTATTTAATGTTATTTATACGTCCTATATATTTAACCCAGTGTACGTTATGAAAAACTATTTCTTATAAGCCTATATTTTACCAATCATTTGTCTTCTTACTCTTCAATCACATAGAGCACGTTATACTAAAGTAACACTCTTAAGAGGAGAATCCATGCTATTATTAGCTAACGCTAATACATATTGACTTACATAAGTTGCTTCATAAACTTCAAAGTTATTAATTAATGTAGTAACGCGAGAAAAATCAACATCTACGGATTTCCCAATAAAAATCTTAGGAAAAATGGCTTCATCATGAACTTCCTCTTTTCCAAGAAGCTCCTCAAACATCTTCTCTCCAGGACGAATTCCTGCGTATTTAATCCCAATCTCTTCTTCTGTATAACCGGAAAGCTTGATTAAATTCTTTGCTAAATCAACAATCTTAACAGGTTCACCCATATCAAGCACAAAGATTTCTCCGCCATAAGCTAATGCTCCGGCCTGCATGACAAGTCGTGATGCTTCTGGAATTGTCATAAAATAACGTGTCATATCTGGATGTGTGACAGTGACTGGACCCCCAGCACGAATTTGCTTTTTGAAGAGTGGAATCACGCTGCCGCGACTTCCGAGCACATTACCAAAACGCACTGCAACAAACTTCGTTTCACTACGCTTATCAAGCTCTTGAATAACCATTTCAGCGATACGCTTTGTTGAACCCATTACATTTGTTGGATTGACTGCTTTATCCGATGAAATAAGTACGAATGTTTTTACACCAGCCATATCTGCAGATTCCGCTACGTTTTTTGTACCAATTACATTGTTTTTGACTGCTTCTTTAGGGTTATACTCCATCAAGGGAACATGTTTATGAGCCGCTGCATGATAGACAACATCTGGACAATGATCTTGCATCACTTGCATAATACGCTCACGATCTTGTATGTCGGCAATAACCGGAATAATGTCAAATTCTTTGTCGTGTTTATTTCGTAATTCCATATCAATTGCGTAAATGGAGTTCTCACCATGACCAAGAAGTAGAAGTTTTTTCGGTCCGAACTTAGAAACTTGTCTACAAATTTCTGAACCAATAGAGCCACCAGCACCAGTGACAAGAATCGTTCTACCTTTAATTTTTTTCGAAATACTATTAATATCAAGCTCAACAGGATCTCGTCCTAGTAAGTCCTCTACTTGGACATCACGGAACTGATTAACAGAGACTTTGCCTGTAATAATATCTTCAATCATTGGCATAACTTTTGTTTTGGCGTTTGTTTTGCTGCATTCTTGATATATCTTTTGAACCTTACTTTTCCCTAAAGAAGGAATCGCAAGAACAATATGTTTAATATCGTTTTTCTCAACAATTGCTGGAATATCTTCTGTTGTCCCTGCAACAGGCACTCCGTAAATATCTAGCTTTTGCTTTGCTAGATCATCATCAACAAAGGCAACTGGATGCAGTTCACTTTCTGAATTTTTTAACAATTGGCGAACAAGCATTGTCCCTGCTGCTCCTGCTCCAACGATTAGTGCCCTTTCCTGTAGTGCATTTGCTTTAATAAGACGATGTCTTGTAACGCGCCAAGAAAGTCGTGACCCCCCGATAAGACAAATATGTAATAACCACGTGATGAATAAAACACGAACATAAATATTTCCATTCACTACAAGCTGTACAACTGCTGCTGTTGCAACAGATAACGTTACAGATTTAAAAATTGTCATTACTTCTCCAATGCTCGCATATTCCCATACTTTATGATATAAGCGGTAAATAAAAGCAAAAACATGGTGACTAATGAGAAGTGCTAAAGAACTGACAAGTAATACTTTTAACGTAAAAATGCTAAAATAAGGATTTAAAATATAATAGCCAATGTAAATCGAAAACAACACAATTAAGGAATCTAATCCAATTAATAGCGCCAGTCTTTTTGAATAACTCAATGTATCCCCCTCTTTTCCTTTCATTCAACTAACTTTGTTTTTCTGCTAATCTCTTTTGAATCACATCATTGATCATTTTTTGAATTTCTACTAGTTTATCTACTGACGCGTCTTGATGGAGATAACGTATCGTTTTTTTTATTGTTTTTGGTAAACTATGAAAGTCTGACATCACTTTCCTCCATATCACTACAGTAATATTAGTATTAGAATAATCGTGAAAATTGTTCCCTAATTAACTTTCACACTTTCTCTCTCAACAACTTGCGTTAAATAATTTAATAATTCACTTCTTAAATCTTCATGCTGTAGAGCAAACTCAACTGACGTCTGAATAAACCCTAGTTTTTCTCCAACATCATATCGCTTTCCTTCAAAATCATACGCAAATACACGTTGAATAGCATTTAGCTTTTGAATTGCATCTGTTAACTGAATTTCTCCGCCTGCCCCAACCTCTTGTTCTTCTAAGAACTTAAAAATTTCAGGAGTAAATACATAACGTCCCATAATAGCTAAGTTAGAAGGAGCTGTACCTCGTGCTGGCTTCTCTACAAAATTATTAACTTCGTAACGTCTACCTTTATTGTGAGCTGGATCTACAATCCCATAACGATGAGTTTGATCATCTCTTACCGTCTGAACTCCGATTACTGAAGATAGTGTTTCTTCATATTGTTCAATTAGTTGGCGTAAAGAAGGGGTTTCAGCTTCCACAATGTCATCACCAAGTAATACCGCAAATGGCTCATTCCCAATAAAATTGCGCGCACACCACACAGCATGTCCTAAGCCTTTTGGTTCTTTTTGACGAATATAATGGATATCTACATTAGAGGATTGACGTACTTTATCAAGAATATCCATCTTTCCTTTTTCAAGCAGGTTTTGTTCTAACTCTGGTGCATAGTCAAAGTGGTCTTCAATAGCTCGTTTTCCTTTACCTGTTACAATAATAATGTCTTCGATGCCAGATGCTACTGCTTCTTCCACGATATATTGAATTGTTGGCTTATCAACGATAGGAAGCATTTCTTTTGGCATAGCTTTCGTTGCTGGTAAAAATCTTGTCCCTAATCCTGCTGCAGGAATAATAGCTTTTTTTATAGTTTTCATTAATTAACCCCTTTTCTTCTTATCCTCCAAACGTAATATATGAACGTTTTATATAGATCACTTAGATTTAAACTTTCTAGACAAGATATCTATAAATTTAAAAAAGCATGAACAACTTTTTCCCTGTATAAACGTTTATTCATTGTAGTGATATATAAATATAAAATGTAACTAGAAAGCTTTAAACCTAAATCATAAAAGATTTATCATTCAAAGAATCGAGAATAATTGTGCTTCTCCATATACTTCATATTCTAAAGTTAATAGATACTTTTCTTAAAATATCCCTAAAAACCTCTTTCTCTTAATCTCCCTCGGCTCATCCCCATACACGGTTTTCCCTTCTAATAAAAGCTCTGTATTTTCTCTAAAAAAATAAAGAAGGTCATGACTAAATTCCCTCTCAATCACATCTAGTGATTCTTGTAATCGGAAGGATCTTGTTGTTGTGTTATGGGCATCAGAAGCAATGAAGTGTGTTAAGTTTGCTTCTATTAAACTCTTAGAAAATTTCTGAATCTTTTTACCAAAATGACCTGTAATGCTTCCTGCTGTAACTTGGGTTAATGTACCCTTTTTCACAAGGTTATGTAATAAATTTGGGTTCTCGATGATCTCTGCATTCCGTTCTGGGTGAACAATAATCGGAGTAAAGCCTTTAACTTGAATATCAAATAATAACTTTTCCGTATACCGAGGAACATGACTAGATGGTAGTTCAATAAAAAGATATTTTCCTTCATTTAAAGGAAGAATCTCATCTTTTTCAATATCTTCAAGTATTTCACCATAAATGCGGGTTTCTTGTCCTGGTAAGATTATTAGAGGAACCTCTTCTTGTTGAAGTAAATGGTTTAGTTTCTTTACTTTTAAAAGTATGTCTTCTTTGTGATTATCATATCTTCCATTTTTGTGATGTGGAGTTGCGATGATTTTCGTGATGCCTTCACAAACGGCTTCTCGTGCCATTTCGAGTGATGCCGCTTCGCTTTCTGCTCCATCGTCAACGCCGTGTAAAATGTGACAATGAATATCTAACAATAATCTCACTCCTCTGGCGTTTTTTAACATAAAAAAGGAATTTTTATACCGTCATTTCCAACTTTAATCATTATAGCACTACAAAATCCCCAGATAAAGAGGGAATTTTTGTCGAAAATTCACCTCTTTTTCTGGAGTAGTTCTTTTAATCTATTCTATTTTTTAAAAAGATTTATTTCTCTTCTCTTTTATATAATTTTTATTAACTTTTATGTATAGCGCTTTCTTTTCCTATATAGATAGGGTTACAGACCTTTTTTGTTACTAAAAATAACTAGTGCATAATATGTCGAAAAACATTCGTATAGTTCTTATCGACTATAACCTTTCATTTTCCACAGACTTTTAAAACTTTTTTATTTTGTTTCACTTTTTTTAATTATAAATTTTAAAAGGTATCTTTTTTCTTATAGAAAGCGTACATTTCTTTTATAAAAGACTCATACTTTACTACTTTTAGTTTCAATCTATCTATAAAAAAAAGGAAGACTCTCTCCGAAGTCTTCCGTCACATTTTCTACTTTTATACACTATTCTACACTCACTTCATTCCTACTATGCTACACTTACTAAAAAGAACCGTTTTAAGGTGAAAAGTATCCAGAATCGTTCTCCCGTTCTGTGAAAAAGTTCAAACAGGTTTGTGCCCGCTCGAACTGCTGCCGAAGCACGATGTATGAATTTGGCACGGAAATGTAGACGCCGCTTTTTAACTGAATGGCTGGATGATTTGTTCCTTCATAATTGTTAATAATTTTAGCAATATGTAAAACCGAGAACCAGGAACAGTCCATAAATCGTTCAGGAGCTCCTGTTGGCATTAAGCATATTCTTCGGTGCGGACAAACAAGGATTGGTGTTTTGCGTTGATACCCTAACAATTTGGTTGCCGCGATTCTCCTCCCCGCATACGTTGATCCTGCAAAAAGACAGGCATCTTCAATAATCTTCTTCGGCGTATCATGACATTTATACGCTTCACCTCCTTCATATACGATAGACTGATACGACGAATTTGCGTAAGGCAGTATCGCTTGGGTATTTTGATTCACAAAACTATCAATCTTGTTAAAAACCATTCTTTAATTCCTCCTTTTAATTAACATTTCAAGGAAATTATACCTAATTAACTGGTAATTTAAAAGTTAAGTTTCCTCGGAGGATTTTTACAATACTTTAACAAGAATCTGTTGAAGTTACACGTTCCTTATGTTATTTATGGCTCTCTAAGAGATAGCCCCTTCCGTTAGAAAAAGTACGAGAGCAACGACAAGTCCGCCTCCATTTAATACTGCCCCGCTCACTACAGACGGCCACTTTTGCGAAAGAACAGCAAACACAAGACCAAGCACCGAAAGCGCTCCAAACATCCCCACAACAAGACCTATGTTTGCACCTGGACCGCGCAGTAGAAGAAATAATAAGATATTAAAAAGGGCGACGGCGATTGAAGCGACTCCAAGCTTATTCATCTTTTCCCCTCCTTTCTTTTTTTGCTTTACCCTTCTTTTCCCTTCACAGAAAGTTAACAATCGTCTTTTGGAAATTCCATTTTAAGAATTAGGTAAAATGGCGCATAGACATGTTGTTAATAAAAAAGAAGCTTTCACTCAACTAAGAGTAAAAGCTTCTTTTTTATTTAAGGAAGAGAAATACGAAGTTCGGTTTCCGCGTCAAAGAAATGGGCTTTGTTCATGTCTAGAGCTAATTTGATAGATTGCCCATGTTTCACTTCTGTCCGAGCATCAACACGCGCTACGAACTTTTGCTCATCGATGTGTGAATAGACCATTGTTTCCGCTCCCATCAATTCTGCTACTTCTACTGTGCTATGAACAACTGTACCTTGTGAGGATTCGATGAAGAGAGGCTCGTCATGAAAATCTTCTGGACGTACGCCTAAAATCATTTCCTTTCCAACATACCCTTTTTCACGCAACGTTTTCATTTTTCCTTCTGTTACTCCAATACGGGTTGTGCCAATCTGAAAGACGCTTTCTTCTAACATACCTGTAAAAAAGTTCATAGCAGGAGAACCGATAAATCCTCCTACAAAAACATTAGCGGGATTCTCGTATACTTCTTTCGGTGCCCCAACTTGCTGAATAATACCATCTTTCATTACAACAAGACGAGTTGCCATTGTCATTGCTTCCGTTTGATCATGTGTTACATAAATAGTTGTTGTTTGTAAGCGCTGATGCAGTTTAGCAATTTCAGAGCGCATTTGAACACGGAGCTTGGCATCTAAGTTTGATAACGGTTCGTCCATTAGAAAGACTTTAGCATCTCTCACAATTGCACGCCCTAACGCAACTCGCTGCCGCTGTCCTCCTGATAATGCTTTTGGTTTGCGGTCTAAGTATTCTTCTAATCCAAGAATGCGAGCTGCTTCCTTTACACGACGATCAATCTCTGTTTTGGAGAACTTACGCAGTTTTAAACCAAACGCCATATTGCCGTAAACACTCATATGTGGATATAAGGCATAGTTTTGGAAAACCATCGCAATATCACGGTCTTTTGGTGCTACGTCGTTGACACGCTTGCCATCAATATAAAAATCGCCTTTTGAAATTTCTTCAAGTCCTGCGATCATGCGAAGCGTTGTCGATTTCCCGCATCCCGATGGGCCAACAAAGACAATAAACTCTTTGTCTCCGATTTCAAGATTGAAGTCCTCTACTGCTGTAATGTTTTTATCGTACATTTTATAAATATGATTCAAACTTAACTTAGCCATACTTTTCTCCTTCCTAAATCAAGATCGTTCCTTTTACTTTACCGCTCCTCTTGTGACACCATTGATAATCCATTTTTGAGCAACTAAATAGACAATCAACATCGGCAAGAGCGCTAATAAATAGGAAGCAAAAGCTAAATTGTAATTTGTACTGAATTCAGACTGAAAGATATATTGAGCGAGAGGAAGTGTCGCATCGCTTGGGTCGGATAATATCACGAGCGGCAACATAAAATCGTTCCACGCCGCTAAACAAGTTAAAATCGCGACTGTGGCATTCATTGGCGCTAATAGGGGAAAAACGACTTTCCAAAAGACGCCCCATGAACTTGCTCCATCGATAATTGCTGCTTCTTCTAACGCAATCGGAATAGACTTGATATACCCAACATACAAGAAAACGTTGAATGAAAGCTGATAAACAATATAAAGAAAGATTAAACCAACTAAGTTATCCATATTCCAAAGCGCCGTTTGTCTTACAATCGGGAGCATGATGATTGGAAATGGAACAAACATCGCGCTAATAAAGTAATAGAAAAGCGCTTTGAAATACTTTTTATGCATGTTTCGGGCAATCGCATAAGAAACAAGTGAGTTTGTTAGAACTGTAAAAACGACAACGAAAAAGGTGACAAGAAAACTGTTTTTAAAGGCTTGAAAAAAGTTCGTTGCTTCTATAGCATCAGCGAAATTTTGAAATCGCCATTCTTGTGGCAGAGATAGTAATGGGTTAGACATCTCTCCTGGTGACTTCAAGGCAATATTAATTGTTAAATACAGAGGTAGAAAGATAGCAAATGTTCCCATAATAAGAAGTATCGTAACCAACACATTTTTCTTTTTCTTAATCACTACAAGTCAACCTCCCTTTTCTGAAGGACACGTAGTTGGAAAACAGATATTGCAACAATAATAATGAAGTAAATCACCGCATTTGCTGACTGATAGGCAAACTCGCCTCCGCCAAATCCCCCTTTGTATATAAGTAGCGATATCGATTCTGTTGATTGCCCAGGTCCTCCTCCTGTTAACGCGACAATATGATCAAACACCATTAGAAATCCTTTCATGGAAAGAACCATATTAATGGTAAAGAAAGGAGCGATTAATGGAAAAGTGATGCTAAAAAACCTTCTCCACGGACCTGTTCCATCAATTGCTGCTGCTTCATAAATATCGCCTGGTACCGTTTGTAAACCAGCTAGATATAAGATGGTATTAAAAGCTGTTGCTTGCCAAACAGCCATAAAGACAATCCCAAGCCATGCTGTAGTTGGATTTCCTAAGATGCTCTGTGATAGAGACTCGATTCCTGTAAACGTGGCAATCTGGGGTAAAAATTGTGTAAAGATAAACTTAAAGATAAAACCGACAATAAGAATGCTTAAAATGTTAGGAATAAAGTAGATGGCTCTAAGCGTTTTTTGAAAATACACATTTGCATTAAGACCTAGTGCAATAATGAGACTTAAGATATTCACTAAAATTGTACCCACAATAGCAAATTGAAAAGTGAAGCCGTAGGCGTGGAGGGCACGAAAGTCTTGGAAGACGTTGAAGTAATTTTTCAAACCAACAAACTCCCATTCTCCATATCCTCTCCAGTTTGTAAAGCTATAAAAGATTCCTTGAAGTGCTGGGTACGTATGGAATACGAAAAACAGTAGCACGGCTGGTATTGTCATAAAGTAAAAAATGCGGCCTCGATGGAGCATAACTCTCCCTCCCCCTTATCGTCTACGTTCAATTTTGTCCCATTCATCGTCCATTTTCTTTAGAAAGGCCTCGACATTTTTGCGGTAATAAAACTCCTGAATTAAATTCTCAGCACCCATTCCTACTGGATAATAGTGATCTGGGAAGCTTGTAATCTTTCCACTTTCAAAGTTTTCTCGAAAACCCTCTAGCATAGGATCGCTAGGATATAGTCCCTCGAGTACTGAAAAAGCAAATTGCTCTTCCATGTATTGTTTTGATTGAGCTTCTTCTGTCATAAATTCAAGGAACATCTCTGCTTCTTTCGAATGCTTTGAGTCTTTTAATGTTGAAAGAAGGACATCAACCCCTGAAACAAGTTCATTTTCTTCCGGATTGTTGCTTACTGGAAGAGGGAACACACCTAGATTTGCTTCGGGATTTACTTTGAGCAACTCAGGAATCGCCCAGTTCCCTTGCAGATAAAATAGACCTTGCTCATTTGCGAAAGCATTATTCCCCTCGTTATAAGCCATTCCGTACATGTGCTTATGGCCGTAGTTTAATAGTTGCTTCGTCTTCTGAGCTATTTCTTCATAATCGCTTTCAAAACTTACTTCTCCTTTAGACTTTTTCTCTGCGAAAGAATCAGGTTGTAAGTTTCCGCCAACAGCATTCCATGGAATTAACCCTGTCCACGCATCTTTTAACGTGAAGTAAATGGGGATTTCTCCCGCGTCTTGCGCTTTTTCTAACAGGGCGATAAATTCATCCCATGTTTCGGGCACTTCTGCACCTAGCTCTTTCATTTTATCCTTGTTATAAATAACCGCATTTGCGTTTGCCGCATATGGAATACCGTGAATTCCTTTTGTTTCTGATCCTTCCAACTCTTCTAGCATCTCAATGTAGGCTGGCTGAATTCCGTTTAGTAAAGAACTATTTTCATAGTTTGTCAAAATACCAGCTTGAGCTAATTCACTATAAAGAGCATTACCACCTAGAGAGACAATGTCTGGCAGATCATTTTTAACAAGACGCGTTCTCAAAACAGTCTCAGCCTCTGGGGGAGCATAAAGAGAGACATCAATATTCGGATGCTCCTTTTCAAACTTCTCAATCATCTCTTCATATGTACCAATGCTTTCTGATTTGTTTGAAAAGAACTCTAAGTGTACGACATCGTCTTCCTTCGCCCCACTACTGCCGCACCCTGCTAAAAGAAAGGTGCAAATCAAAGCTGACATTCCTACTAGAACTCGCTTCATCTGTCGTTCCTCCTTTCGCACTTTAATGGAGCCATAGGGGAATGTTCCCCTATGCCCACCACATTTCAGAAGGTGTTTCTTCAATCAAGACGCTTTGTAAGTTTGTAACAGCTCGTTTAAATCCTTCTTCAACAGACATAATCGGATCTTCATGTTCAATGCTCACAACATAATCATATCCATACGTCCGTAAGGCACTCATCATATCTGACCATTCTTTTACATCATGCCCACACCCAACAGATCTGAACGTCCAAGCTCGTGTCTGAACTTCACCATATGGCTGCATGTCTGTTAAGCCATACATATTGATGTTATCTTGATCTAAATACGTGTCTTTAGCGTGGAAATGGTGGATCGCATTTTCTTTTGCGAGAATTTTAATCGCCGCTATAGGATCAATTCCTTGCCACCAAAGGTGACTAGGATCCAAGTTGGCTCCAATCGCTTTGTTCGTTTCCTCACGTAACTTTAGTAATGTATATGGAGTATGAACTAAAAACCCGCCGTGAAGCTCTAAGCCAATTTTCACTCCATGTTCTTCAGCATATGCTCCAACTTCTTTCCAGTATGGAATCAGCTTGTTTTCCCATTGCCACTTTAAGACGTCTCCATATTCATTTGGCCAAGGCGTAACAGGCCAGTTCGGATATTTCGCTTCTTCATGGTCGCCCGCCGTTCCCGAAAAGCAGTTAACAACTGGAACATCTAGTAAAGATGCTAGTTTAATAGTTTTACGAAGCGTTTCATCGGACTCTTGTGCAAATTCTTTCTCTGGTGAAATCGGGTTGCCATGACAGCTGAACGCACTGATGATAAGATTACGCTCTCTTACTTTTTCAAGATAGTCTCTTCTTTTCGCTTCATCTTCGAGCAGTTCATCTAATGGACAATGATGATTTCCCGGATAATTTCCTGTTCCAATCTCAACAGCATGAAGTCCCGCTTCTTTTACTTTATCAAGCATCTCTTCGAATGAGAGATGAGCAAACAGTACCGTAAATACGCCAAGCTTCATGTTATCTTACCTCCACTGTGCTTTTTTGATAGATTTCATCAATAATCGCTGAGACTTGTAGAGCTTCTTCGGGTTTCACTACGAGCTCTGCTTCTCCCCTGCATGCCTCAATGAAATTTTTAGCCTGACTCAAGCTATGATCGTCTTCTCCTTGGATCCAAGGAGAAGTGCTGTTTAGTAACATTCCGTTTTTAGAGGTGTAGAGTTCAAATGGAAACACGTTTAATCCTCCATCAACCCCTGAGATGCTAACATGTTCTTCATCATTTTTAATATTTGCTGCCCATGACGCCTCTAAAAGCAGTGAAGCGCCGTTCTCAAACTTAAGGTAAGCTGTAACATGATCATCAACATCAAATGTTTGATGATCAAACGTTCCCCACTCATTTAGCCCATTTGGTGTTTTACTAAGCTCATTGTATACGCTTCCATTAACAGCCGTATGCTTTGGATTTCCCATAAGCCAAAGAGCTAAATCAAGTAGATGGCAGCCATAATCAATTAAGCTTCCTCCTCCTTGCAAGTCCTTGTTCGTAAATACGCCCCACCCTGGAACTTTGCGACGGCGCATTGCTCGGACGCGGGCTACAAGCGGAGTTCCTACTTCTGACATCATCTTCTTCGCTGCCTGCGCTTCTTTCATAAAGCGGTAATGATAAGCAATGGCAAGCTTCTTTCCTGACTTTTTGGATGCTCCGATCATGTCTTCACACTGTTTTTGAGAGAGAGCCATTGGCTTTTCACAAAGCACATGAACACCGCTATTTAATGCTTCAATCGCAAATTCGGCATGAAACTTATTTGGTGTACAAATACAGACAGCATCAACTTCTTTTAATAAATCTCTGTAATCGATAAAGACGTGAGGGATGTTATGCTCGTTTGCTACTTCTGTAGCTCTTTCACTGTTAATGTCAGTTAGTCCCCAAATTGTACATTTATCACCTAGCGCTTTAAATGCCGGAATATGCCTATTAACCGCAATTCCTCCTGCACCAATTATGCCTATTTTCAAACCCTTCACCTCTTATATCTCTGTAATCTTCTTTGTTCGACTTGATTTTAGGGCAGCGAGAACAACAGAAAGTGACTTTAATCCTTCTTCTCCTGGAACAGGTGATACCACATCTTCTACAATACAATGAATAAATTCGTCAATAACGCCAGTATTACGTTGGCCGCCTTCATCGTTTGTCTGGATTTTTCCTAACTGGTAATTGACAACTTCTCCATTTGCATATTGAACAATTAGGGAGTATGTTGGGTCTTCTTCTAGGCGTAGAATGGCTTTTTCACCGTAAATAATCGTTGAGTTGTCTTCTTTCCCCATGTAAGCCCAGCTTGCAGCGAGCGTGCCAATAATGCCGCTCTTTGTTTTTAATACACATACAGCATTATCATCTGTATCTCCATAGTCCTTTGCATTCTCTTCAACAAATGCTCCAACTTCTGTGAATTCTTCATCTAAAAGATAGCGAAGCAAATCTGTTTTATGAACGCCGAGATCACCCATCGCTCCAATGATAGCTTCCTCTTTTTTAAAGAACCAACTTTCTTTTCCCTCTACGCTCCATTGAGCTGGGCCACCGTGTCCAAATGTTGTTCGAAAACTATAAACGCGCCCAATTTCACCATTTTTAATAAGCTCGCGCGCTTTTTGATGAGAAGAAACAAAGCGCTGATTATGACCAATCATCAGTTTTTTACCGCTTCTTTTCCCTGCTTCGATCATTTCTTCTGCTTCTTCTACAGAAGTTGCCATCGGTTTTTCGCATAGAACATGAAGACCTTGATTTAAAGCATATATTGAGATTTCTGCGTGTAAATAGTTTGGTGTACAAACGCTTACAGCATCAACAGTTCCGCTTTCAATTAGCTCTTTGTAATCCGTATAGGATTTCGCTCCATATTCATTTGCAACTCTAACGGCACGCTCTTCATTTTTGTCACAGACAGCTACAATCTCTACTCTTTTGTTCATCCCATATTCAGGTAAATGACGGTGCTGAGCAATACTTCCACATCCGATAACGCCTACTCTTATTTTTTCCATAATTTTAGTCCCCTTTCATCTTCCTTATTTTTTGATTGCGATACGTTCAAGCGGTTTTGCGTTCCCATATACTGGTCTTTTTCGGTCAACTGGCTTTGCCCACTGGACAGCGTTTTTAATCACACGCTGAATTTCTTTATTGTAGTAAGTTGGGTATGTTTCGTGTCCTGGTCTAAAGTAAAACACTTTTCCATTCCCGCGTTTATATGTACATCCGCTTCTAAATACTTCTCCACCTTCAAACCAGCTTGTGAAAATAAGCTCATCTGGTGCTGGAATATCAAAATGTTCTCCATACATTTCTTCACGCTCGAGCTCAATAAATTCAGAGATTCCTTCTGCAATCGGATGGCTAGGCTCTACTACCCATAAGCGCTCTTTGTCATCCTCTTCACGCCATTTTAAGTCGCAGCTTGTGCCCATTAATGTTTTAAAGATTTTAGAGAAATGACCTGAATGGAGAACAATGAGTCCCATTCCATCTAGTACACGCTCTTTTACTTTTTCAACGATTTCATCTTTCACTTCATCATGTGCTAGATGTCCCCACCATACTAAAACATCCGTTTCCTGTAAGACTTCCTCTGTGAGACCGTGTTCCTCTTGGTCTAATGTTGCTGTTCTAGTAGGGAATCCCCCTTCTTCTAAAAACGCTGCAATTGTGCCATGAATTCCTTCAGGATAAATTTCCTTTACAACCGGATTTTTCTGTTCATGGCGATTTTCATTCCATACTGTAACTCTCACCATTACGACAACCCCTCTCTTATTGATTTGTCATTAGTATAAAAAAAATCAGCATAGAAAAATATGCTGAATCTGGCTCTCTTTATATTCAAAAGTGCTATTGTGTTTCTTTCCTCAATGGAATCTAACGTAAAATGGTTGTTCCATCCCTCTCCAAATGTGTTATATTCTAAAAAAGGAGGGGTTAGCGTGTCTCTAGTAAAAAGTAATGATGTTCAGGATTTAGAAGCGGTTAATGAGGAAGTTGTGTATCAAAATCCGCTGCTTTATTTAAAAATATGGGAAATTTATAATCGAACAAGAGATACGAGAACTTTAGAAGAGCACTGCTGGCATTATCATAAAGAAGTTGAACTGCTCGCTATTATAGAAGGCTATTTAGGCATTCAAAGTAAAGACCATTATACTGTGCTTGGTCCTGGGGATGTTAGAATTTTTGGAGCCTCTCAACTGCATCGCACCCACCAGCTTCATACTGATAAATTGCGTTACATCGTTTTCCAAATTGACCTACAGAAACACTTTGATCAAAGTACAATGCCTTATCTCTACTGCTTCTCTGAACTTACTCAGCCTTTAGATGTAATGAATTATATTTTTGAAGAAAAAGAGCTGGTAAAAGATGAGTTTCATACTTTAATAACGGAAATTTTCACAGAATCTCAGTCAAAGTTGGACGGTTATGAAATCGCTATCAGTTCAATGATTAAACAAATTATGCTCTTACTTCTTAGACATGATACACGCAATCTTTTAAGTTATACAGAAAAGGCTGCCTTACATCGCTTACAGCCTGTACTCTCCTATATAGATCACAACTTAGAAAACAAGATTACCGTGGAAGAAGCATGTTCACTATTAAACTTAAGCTATCACTATTTCATCAAGTACTTTAAGAAAACGATGGGAAAATCATTTATTGATTATGTAAATTACAAGCGCATTAAAAAAGCAGAACGTTTACTTATGACAAGTGATCTTAGCATTGAAAATATCGGCTATGACGTTGGTATTCCTAATATGGCTCAATTTTATAAATTGTTCAAAAGATACAATAACTGTTCACCGAAAGAGTTTAAAGAGAGAATGAGAAATGAAGGATAAAAGATTGTAAATACGTACAAGAACAGACAAATCTGCCTGTTCTCGTGCGTATTTAACATCTAATTTATTAACAGAAAAAGCCGCCGCCACCACAGCTGCCGCCGTAGCCACCACCGCCGTAGCCGCCGCCATTTCCACCCCCATAGCTACCGCCAACATAAGCAGTACCTACAATGATGAGTAGAATGAATAGAACAACAACTAAAGCAAAGCCTTTTCCAGATCCACCTGAGCTCATTACCTCCACCACCTTCTGTGTTAATCTATGATATCTTATGAAAGTACTAGTAAAAGTGGACTAGACGATGGCCTTTTCTACAGTTTATTTAATTTCAAAGAATAATATCTTTTAACAAAATAAAAAAAGCTGTCCTTGGACAGCTTAACCTTTTTTCTATGATATGTGATGCATTATAGAAATTGAAAATACCGTAGATGTAGGATTAATCGTTCAAAACAGCTTATGCTTAACTTTCTGTTGTCTTTAATCCGCGCTCTTTTAACGGTCCTTCGACTGCTTCAAAAATCTTATTCGCGATTACTTCCATTCCGTTATCATTTGGATAAAGATTGTCGCTAACTCCGTTATACGTTTGAACACCTTTTCTGCCTACATTTGAACTGTCTCCCCAAACTTCAGAAAGATCAACAACAGGAAAATCATGCTCTTCCCCGACTGTTTTTACAGCCTCATCAAAAGCTTGGCAGCGTTCTCCAGCACTCCATGTTGTCAGAAGTACAACTTGAGGTTTTGAAGTTCCTTCTCCTGTTAAATCATTAACAAGAAGGTCTAGCTGCTTTTGAAAAGTATCGAGGGGAATATTGTTTTTTGCACTGCAGTCGCTTGTCCCAAATTCGATTGAAACAAGATCAGGCTCTTGCTTATTAATCTCTGGAACAGCATCAAGCCCGTGCATAAGCAATGCTTCATGTGCACTATGTCCTTCTAGTGATACTTTGTAGTTCATCTCTTCTTGGATATAATTGCTTAACACACTTGCAAACTTTTTGTTTTCTTTTGAAGCATAGTAGCCTGCTGTTAAGCTAGAACCAAGCGGTGAGTATGTAAATTCTTCTCCTTTAAAATCCACTTTCTCATTTTTGTAAGGCTGCTCAGTTACGGTATCCTGACCTTGATCAGTGGCTACTGTCGTTACATTTTCAATTCTTGCTTGCCCATTGCGCTCACTTGTTTCTCTCAAGTCATTTTGTTCTTTCTTTTGTCCTGCTATCATTACTCCGATAAAAGCCAACAAAAGAACAAAAATTAAAAGATTTCCTTTTAATCTTTTCAACATAGCATCCTCCATTTTTCATAAAATTAAGTTTAATTATACACTATTTTCATAATAATGGATGTTTTTCTCTTATTTTGGAATGAGAGAATTTTAATATAGCAAGGATCATTCTAGCAATTGATATAGCAAGAAAATTAGTATAGTGGTAATATCTTACTTAGCATTCATGACCAAAAGAAAGTAAATAGAGAATTCATAGATTGGAGTGAAAAACAATAGTTGAAGATATAAAAGCAAAAAAACGAAACCGGTTCGTTTTCCCTCTACTTTTTATCATCGTTGCAGCACTACTGCTCGTTTTCTTATGGTATCAAGGGATCTTCATTCCTAACGCTCGTGGTGCAAAAGATTATCCTGTGAGGGGCGTTGATGTCTCCGCTTACCAAGGAGAGATCGACTGGAAGACATTAGCGAAGCAGGACGTGGACTTCGCTTTCATTAAGTCGACTGAAGGAAGCAGTCATGTTGATCAATATTTTGAAGATAATTGGAAAGAAGCGAAAGGAACATCATTACGAACTGGCGCTTACCACTTTTTCAGCTTTGACAGTCCTGGTGTAACCCAAGCTCAAAACTTTATTAAAACAGTTCCTCGTGAGGAAGGGCCCTTGCCTCCTGTTATTGATGTTGAGTTTTATGGGGACAAAAAAAAGAATCCTCCAAATCGCAGTAAAGTCGAAAAAGAACTTCAAACAATGGTAAAAAAACTCGAGGCGCATTATAAACAGCACGTTATTCTTTATACAACAAAAGAGGCTTATGATTTGTATATTAAGGGTAGTTTCAAACAGTGTGATATATGGATAAGAGATGTTTTTACAAAACCTTCGTTATCTGATAAGAGAACGTGGACGTTTTGGCAATATACAGATCGAGAAAAGTTAGAGGGATATGACGGGGAAGAAAAGTTTATTGATGTTAATGTTTTCAATGGTAGTGAAAAAGAGTTTGAGAAATACGGATTAATAAAATAAAAAAGGACACTGACGAATAAGTATCCTTTAATATTAGAAGCTTTATTTAGACAGCTGATTGATCTTCTCATGTAAATCTTGAATTTGCTTTTCTAACGCCTTTAACCGATCATCTTGTTGACCTGTTTCTTGTTGTTGTGTAACTTGGGCTTCTATTTCCTCGTCAATAGCAAGTTTGGCTGCATATGTGGCAAGTGCATCTCCTACAGTTACAAGGATACCTGCTAGTAATGTTATTTTAAGGCTAGAAGCTAGTTTAATTTCTTCCCCCTCTAGCGTAGAATTTTTAAACTGCTCATTATTTATCATACAAACCTACCCCATTTATAAATTATTAACGATTACTCCTAATGTATTCTAAATGAAGGCAATTGGTTAACTTTCACTTCTACTGGATAACTTACTCTTGTTCCCATAGAAAAAACACCTTTTCGCTATAGTTCGGTCATTTTTATCCAATTTTTAACGAAAAGGTGTTTTTTATTTATCTCACGTCATGGGGCCAAGTCCCACTCTTCATATCAAGGGGTTCTATTACTTAAGGCCAACCTTTAAAGCTTCATTCTCACTTACTTCTTCTGTTGAAACTTCTCTATTTGAAGTTTCCTATATTTCCCCTTATAAGATGAGATCTGCTCCTAAGTATTCACCTTCATAACCTAGCCAGCCATTTGCATCAGAACCGTACAAACAATATAAACTTTCCCTGTTTCATCAGTAATTGAAAAAATATACAATTTCATATGTTGTATCTATAAATAAAAATAGCATGTTAACCCATTACAGGGGACTCTCTTATAGGAATAGCGGAAAATTAGAGGAGGCAAAAATAACTTCACCCCCTTGGTTAATAAAGGAATGCAGATAGATTTGATATTAATCCAAGAAATCAGGCTGTTCCTTTTGAAGTTTCTCCCAAAGAGGTTGAAAGCTTAGCCATCCTTCATATTCGGTTCCCGTCTGTTCAGCGGTTAACGTTGCATGTTTTTTGTCAATGGGAATTGGTTTTCCAGCCGCTTCAGCCATTAACTGTGCCTGGCACGAACGTTCCATGGTAATAAACCACCAAGCAGCGGAGTCCACGGATTGTCCTACTGTTAATAATCCATGGTTACGCAAAATAACCGCTTTATAATGACCGAGAGCTTTTGCGATCCGTTGTCCCTCTTCAGTCGCATAAACTACACCCGTAAAATCATCGAATAACCCATGGTCATTATAAAATTGACAAGCATCCTGGGTAATCGGATCGAGTAATCGACCTAATGTAGACCATGTTTTTCCGTATACCGAATGAGCATGTGCCGCTGCCACTACATCCGGTCGAGCATTATGGATTTCTGAATGAATAGCAAAGGCAGCTCCATTAAGAGGCTGATCGCCTTCTACAATTTCTCCTTTATGGTTGACAAGCAAAAGGTCGGATACGCGAACTTGACTGAAATGTTTTCCGTACGGATTGACCCAGAAATGATCTGTATATTCTGGATCCCGTACCGTAATATGACCTGCTATCCCCTCATCGAAACTGAATTTGGAAAAGAGACGGAAAGCAGCAACCAGCCGTTCCTTGCGATGCCTGCGCTCTTCCGCTACTGTTTCAAACGTTGGGATCTTTAAATAAGTTGTATTATTCATTATTTTTCTCCTCCTAGAAATAAGTAAAATTTCCATTAGGTGAAGTGCCTGAAGGTTCGTTGAATCAATTGGGCGTTTACCGGTCGTTGGAACGGGATAGTTGACCAGTGGAATACTGCGATATTCCGTCCTGCTGTAAGTGCTCGTTTCTTTTCTTTAAAGCAATCAACGTAATCATTTCATAAATAATTGAAGATGCGGCAATAGCGGTAATTTCGCCGCTGTCGTAAGAAGGTAGAACTTCGACTAAATCAAAACCAACCAAGTTAAGGCCATCTAACCCTCTTACAAACTCTAATCCTTCATAACTAGTAGGACCTCCAACTTCCGGTGTCCCCGTACCCGGAGCATAAGCGGGGTCGAGAAAATCAATATCGTATGAGACAAACACCGGTTTGTCCCCTACCCTTTCGTGAATTCGCTTCATCACATTGTCGAAACCGATTTTCCTTACTTCTTTCATCGTAATCACTTCAAATCCAAGATCTTTTGCATCTTCAATGTCTTCTGGTCCATAAAGAGGTCCCCGCATCCCTACCTGGATCGAATGAGCTACATCAAGCAGTCCTTCTTCAACAGCTCTGCGAAACGGCGTCCCGTGCATATATTTTTCCCCATAATAGTTGTCCCACGTATCACCATGAGAATCAAAGTGAACAAGGGCAACAGGGCCATACTTTTTAGCAAATGCTCTCAAATGACCGAGCGATATTGAATGATCGCCGCCCATTAAAATTGGTGTAATCCTTTTTTCAAGAATTTTGTCTAGTTCCGATTCAATGTTTTCATAGGTTCTATGAATATTGCCAGGAATGACATCAATATCACCGTAGTCGACTCCCGAACAATAATCGAAGATATTGATATCCTGATCAGGATTGTACGGGCGTAGCAATACTGAAAAATTTCGGATATGCTGCGGTCCAAGACGCTGACCAGTCCTATTAGAGGCTGCGGTATCGAATGGTACTCCCGCAACAATAAAATCAACATCTTCAGTTGTTCTTATTGGTTCTAATCTCATAAATGTACGTGTGCCACAAAAACGCGGTGATTTAGATGAATCTTTAGGTTTATACATGGTTGTCCTCCTTATGAATATAATTGACTATTAATCATGCATGTTCTGTAACAATATCTGTGTTTCACCTTGAACTAAAAATTTGTAGAGCATCATTTATTTACTTGCTGATAAGATTTTTTATTCACTGTCACAAATGTAAAGCCAACAATTACGATAATGCTGCTAACCATGCCATATATAATCGGGTTTTTAGATGAAAGACCTTCTATTATTAGCCCTGACATGACGACAATAGTGCTGACGATAATGGCATAAAACCCTGATTTTGGTGTGACATTTTTCAAAAATAGCGCCGCTACAAAGGGTACAAAAAGGGCTCCCGATAGAATCGCATAGGCGACATCCAGTGCTACTAATACGTCTTGTATCCAAATAGCAAGCGTAATGGCTACCACACCAACGCATAAAGTCGTAATCCTAGAAATAAATAAAATTTCCTTTTCTGATTTATTTTTATATACAACTTTAATAAAATCATTCGTAATAAGAGTTGAAGATGCAAGCAAGGTTCCGGATGCGGTTGACATCAAAGCTGAACAAACACTTGCAAGAACGAACCCTAATACCCCTGGAGGAAGTACTTCGATAGCGAAATTTGCAAAGGTGTTTTGAGTATTTCCCATGTTTGGTAATAAAACCATGGCACACATTCCGATAATGCTTCCAGCAATTGCATAAATAATACTGTAAAGTCCAGCATAGACCGATCCTTTCCTAGCGATGGAGGGAGAACGAGCAGTAAAGATGCGTTGCCATATATCCTGAGAGACTACCATTCCTAACGTAAATAGTAAAAAGTATTGAAAGATATCTCCAATCCCGATAGATAATAAATTAAAATGTGAGGCTGGAAGTTCCGAAAAAAGCTTTCCCATCCCTCCAGCTTCCGAAAGGCTGATTGGTAACATAAAAACGAATATTCCGATTGTCATAACAACAAATTGAATAATGTCCGTCAATGTGACACTCCACATGCCTCCAAGTATGGTATAAAGCAAAACAATGCTGCCCCCAACAAGCATAGAAAGAATAAAATTCCAATCCAACAATACACTGATGATGGACCCAATACCAATCACTTGAGTTACGGTTATCATTAAGGTGTAAATTGTAGCAATTAAGGCACTGACATATCTAGTTTCTTTATTGTACTTTTTTCCTAGCAGTTCACTTATGGTCGTAACTTTTATTGAGGAAATCCGTTTGTTGAAAATTGTTCCTAAAGCAATAATACCCAAACCGATCATCGCTACGAACCAAATACCTGAAATTCCGTGTTCATATCCGAGTTGAGCTGTTCCGATGGTCGAAGCTCCTCCAAGAATAACTGCAGATAAACATCCCAGATACATAAACATTCCTAAATTTCTTCCTGCAAGCATAAAGTCTTCCGAAGATTTCGCCTTAATGGAGCCAATAAATCCAGCGATAATCAAAACCGCAAAATACATGAGCATAACCGTCGTATCCAATAAATTCATAATTTGCCCCCTTCCATTTAACTTAATGACATCCATTCACATTTTAAAAGCACTCACAAACTATCGCTGCCAACGTTCGTTCGTGATTTTAGTTTCACTGCTGGCATACGAGTAGAATCCCAACTTGTTAACGCTTCAAGAGTTTGTAGGTTGAATGTGCGCCGTTTTTCCGACTTCTATTATGGCCTCATTCAACACTTGGATACCTGTATCCATTTCCTTTTTCGTTACTGTTAATGGGGGAATCATACGAATGACCTCTCCGCTGTTGCCACATAAATAGAATAAAACTCCTTTTTCCAAGCATTTGTTAAGAATCTCCAACAGTGTATGTCCATCTGGTTCTCCTGTATCTGGATCAACGATTTCAATACCAATCATAAGACCAACTGAACGAATACTGCCTATTATAGGATGCTGAGCTTTTAATTCGGTAAGCTTCCTAGTTGCATAATCGCCCATCATTTTGGAGTTAGCGATCAGGTTTTCTTCTTTTAACACTTCAATCGTAGCTAGTGCAGCTGAACAAGCAATTGGGTTTCCGCCAAAGGTTGTTCCATGGCTCCCAATTGGCCACTTTTCCATAAGTTCCTTGGAGGCAACAGTTGCGCTTAGTGGCAGCCCCGATGCTATTCCTTTTGCAATGGCCATAATATCAGGGGTTACACCAAATGTTTGAGATGCAAACCAATCCCCAGTTCTTCCAAATCCCGTTTGGACCTCATCAAAGATTAACAATATGCCATGCTGATCACAAACTTCCCGGATTTTTTCCAACCACCCTTTTGGAGGGATGATATATCCCCCTTCTCCAAGTACAGGTTCAATAATCATGCAGGCGACTTCTTCTGGGGTGACTTGGTGATTAAAAAGTATGTCAAAGTCATTTTCTAGTTTTTTCTTGAAGTATTCTGCCGGATCTTCATGAACTGGACATGCCGTCGGATTGGCATAAGGAACTTGATAAACAAGCCCTGTAGGCTGCAAAAATTTGCGATATTTACTTTTCGAAGTTGTCACGCTCAATGCACCTAGTGAGCGACCGTGAAAACAACCCATGAATGAAACAACATAAGGTCTTTTCGTCACATGTTTTGCTAATTTAATGGCGCCTTCGATCGCTTCTGTTCCGCTATTAGCAAAGAAAAAGCAGTCAAGACCTTTAGGGAGTATCGTTTTTAATTCTTCTGCCAATCTAAGGATGGACTCATACATAATCACTCCAGACGGCCCGTGCATCAAATGATCAGCCGCCTCTTTAATCGCATGTATCACTTTGGGGTGTCGGTGGCCTGTGTTTGCTGTTGCGATACCCGAAGTAAAATCTAAATATTTTCTTCCGTCCAATCCGTAATAATAGCAACCTTCCGCTTTAACAACTGGGAGATTTGGATGATCCTTTGCCATACTTGGAGCAAGCAGATCGGATAAATGATCCATTAAGTGATTCCATGGGTCAGTCATAAAAGGCCTCCTTAAACAAATGTAGGGTAGGTGAATTTTTAAAAAAACACCTACCCTTCCTAATGCAAGATTCATGCCAAAGAGGAGTTATTAAATGTTGTATTTTTTTAATTTTCTTACAACTGAAGGCTGACTGATCCCTAAAGCATTTGCAATTTCAATCGTGGTTCTATTTTGCTTTTTTGCTTTTAATAACATTTCTTTTTCCACATATTCTAACGCATCCTTAAGCATTAGACCGTCTGCTGGTTGAAAGATTCCTTGTGTCTCTTGATTTCTTATCGATTGCGGCAAGTGTTCTGCAGTAACTAACGAGGTAGGAGAAGTTACCACTAAACGTTCAATCATATTAATTAATTCCCGGATGTTTCCTTTCCATTCATGTGTCAATAAGCTATGAGTAACAGCTTCATCAAGCTCTTTTGTTCTGTTGTACTTTTTTTCGAATTGCTGAAGAAAATGGGTAATGATAGGGAAAATGTCTTCTGGCCGCTCGCGCAATGGAGGGATTGTGATTGGAACGACACTTAAACGAAAATAAAGGTCTTCCCTAAACTCTTTTTCCCTCACGCCTTTTTCCAAGTCTTTGTTCGTTGCTGCGATAAGCCGGCAATCAACCTTTCTCAACTTTCTACCTCCGACTCGGTAAAATTGTTTCTCCTGAATGAATTTTAATACTTTCACTTGATGTGTGAGAGAAAGTTCCCCTATTTCATCTAAAAATAATGTTCCCCTATCAGCTAGCTCTACCAACCCGACTTTTCCATTACGCGAAGCGCCTGTAAAAGCCCCTGCTTCATAGCCGAAAAATTCAGCTTCAAACAAATGATCGGGAATAGCCCCACAGTTGACTTCTATAAAAGCTCCGTTGTTTCTGGGACTCTTATTATGTATAAATTTAGCTAAATGAGACTTTCCAACCCCAGATTCACCAAGGAGGAGCACATTTACATCAACATTTGAAACTTGTACAGCTGTCGAAAGAACGTTTTGCATTTTTTCACTTTTTGCCACTAGTCCTTCTGTCAGCAGATGTTTGTTTCTGAGCATTTCCAATTCCGTTTTTACGCGTCCCATTTCATCTTCCATGGAATCTAAATATTTCTTAACTTCTATTAACTCCGTAATATCGTGGGAATAGCTGACGACTCGTACGATTTCTCCTTTTGAATCTTTGACAGGGATTCCGGTGACTAATAATTTCTTCCCTTGTTTGGTCGTTTGCACCAATGTTACTTTCTTTTTATCCCGCAAAATAATCGACGTAACATTGGGCGTGAATAAGCCTTGTAATTCTAACTCATAAACCGACTTACCTAATAGTTTTTCCGAATTAACATTATAAATATCACCTGAACCTTTACTGGCTCTTACAATGATTCCATCCCGATTTGTTACGAGCAAATCATCTTTTAAAGAATTAAGAATTAATTCATTTTCGTTCCAGTCTGTTTGTTTCATGTTCAACACCTTTTCAAATTGATTATTGTAATTATTCATTTTTGAAATATATCCCCTCCAATGCTTATAAACAGTGGGAATTCAAAAATAAATAATTATTTATTTTTGAATAATATTAGCATGCCTATATGACCTCAACAAGTATTTCTTCAAATAGCTCGAATTATGACTCGTTACAGACTGACTTTTCCTTTATCTCCATTCCGTTTGTCTCATATTTAACACCTTTTCGTTAAAGGGTCAGGAATTTATGTACATTGATAGTAATGTTAAGCATACATTTACGTTTACACCTTCATTTTCTTTATTTATTACATGTGATTCAGAAGAAGAAATTAATCGACTTTATGAGAATTTAACGGATGCGGTGGAGTCCTAATGCCGTTAGCTAATCATGGATTTAGTAAAAAGTTTGGCGTTTCTTGGCAACTTAATCTACCAAATTAAAATGATGATACACGTTTCTTTTTGTATAGGAGCATTTTCTTGAATGAAATAAAAGGTATTATTTGTTAGGTGATCGAAGTTAATGCAGAAGATGTTATTTTATTTAGCGTTGGAACGTACTACTCCGTATTAAGAAGAAAAAAATTATAAAGAAAGTGGGAGATCAATTGGATACAAAAGAGATATTGAAGCGATTCGAACAGGTGGTTACATACTATATTGAAGAGTTAAGTAACTATTCGCTAGATGAGTTTACGAGGAAGCCTTCTGAGGATGAATGGTCATTAGGACAAATGTACAATCATTTAATAAAGTGCACTCTTGATCTTCATTTGAAAGCAATTGAGCAATGTGCTAATGGCAATGCTTCCGATGGCGGTAAAAAAACAGAAATAGGCGAATCAATTTTCAAAGAAGGAACGTTTCCTCCAATCAGAGTAAAAGGTCCAGATACACCAGATTTCACACCGCCAAATCCTACGGGAAAAGAAGAAGTAAAGGAAGGACTTCTTCAAACCAATGAGAAAATGCGGGAGATCGAAAGAAAGCTCTCTGATATCCCGGCCAGCCAAAAAGTTCAGCACCGGGCAATGGGATATTTAAATGCAGAGGAATATTTTCAGCTAATTGACATGCATTTCCGGCACCACTTACGGCAAAAAGAGCGTATCGATCAGTTTCTTTCAAAAGTAAGTATGTAATGTATATAAGGTGTCATTACACATTGAGCAATCCATAAAAGAAGCCCTTGATACTCTTCGTATCAAGGGCTTCTATCACTTTATTAATCTCTTAATAAAGCGTCATATATTGGTCACGTTCCCATGGATGTACTTGCGTACGGAACATATCCCACTCGATTTCTTTCGCTTCGATGAAGTGTTCGAATAGATGTTTTCCTAGGGCATTAACCATTACTTCGTTTGATTTAAGCTCTTCAAGCGCTGCAGCAAGTGTTGCTGGAAGGTCTGAGATGCCTTCTTGTTCACGCTCTGGCTTGTTCATAACGTAGATGTTGCGGTCGATTGGTTTTGGCGGAGTTAGTTTGTTTTTAATTCCGTCAAGACCTGCTGCAAGCATAACAGCGATTGCTAAGTATGGGTTTGCTGCAGGGTCAACGCTACGTACTTCAACACGTGTGCTAAGACCGCGTGATGCTGGGATACGGATTAACGGGCTGCGGTTTTGTGCAGACCAAGCAACATAACATGGTGCTTCATATCCAGGTACAAGACGTTTGTATGAGTTAACTGTTGGGTTTGTTACAGCTGTAAAGCTTGTTGCGTGCTTCACAATTCCTGCGATAAACTGACGAGCTGTTTCGCTTAGCTGAAGGTCAGCGTCTTTATCGAAGAATGAGTTTTCTCCATTGTTAAATAGAGATAAGTTGCAGTGCATACCAGATCCGTTAACACCGAAAAGTGGTTTTGGCATGAATGTTGCATGAAGTCCGTGTTTGCGTGCGATTGTTTTGACAACAAGCTTGAACGTTTGGATGTCATCGCATGCTCTTAGGGCATTTGCATATTTGAAGTCGATTTCGTGCTGACCAGGAGCAACCTCATGGTGAGATGCTTCAACCTCAAAGCCCATTTCTTCAAGCTCAAGCACGATATCACGACGGCAGTTTTCACCTAAGTCTGTTGGTGCTAGGTCAAAATATCCGCCTTTATCGTTTAGTTCAAGAGTTGGCTCTCCCTTTTCATCTAACTTGAATAAGAAGAATTCTGGCTCAGGTCCAAGATTGAAATCTGTGAAGCCTAGTTCTTCCATCTCTTTTAAGATGCGCTTCAAGTTGTTACGAGGGTCCCCTTCGAATGGAGTGCCGTCTGGATTGTAGATGTCACAAATAAGACGAGCTACTTTTCCTTTTTCAGACGTCCATGGGAAAACTACCCATGTGTCAAGATCCGGATATAAGTACATATCAGATTCTTCAATACGAACAAATCCTTCAATTGAAGATCCGTCGAACATCATTTTGTTATCAAGTGCTTTTTCAAGCTGACTTGAAGGAATTTCAACGTTTTTGATCGTTCCTAGGATATCCGTAAACTGCAAGCGGATATATTTTACGTTCTCTTCGTTCGCCATTTTGAAAATGTCTTCTTTTGTGTACTTTGCCATCATTTATCCTCCCCTGAATAACTAAAACTAGTAATTTATTTAGAATACTTCAAAATGAAGTAACCCTTACATTATTAATGGAAAAAGCGTGACATATCCCCTTGATTTAACGCTGTGCGGTTTTGTCTTCCCGCTTGATGCGTAATTTCAGAACGCCATAGTTTGCGAAGTTCTTCTTCGCTCATCTCTTGGTCTGGCGTCTTTACTTCTGTTTTTGTATACTTGCCTTTTTCCTTTTGAACTTCGAAAATTTGCTTGATTCCAGCTAAATTGACGCCTCTTTCAATTAGTTCCTTGATTTCAAGAAGCTTATCAACGTCGTTAAATGTGAAAAGACGTCGATTTCCTTCTGTTCTCGCAGGAGCAATAAGATCGTGTTCCTCATAGTAACGAACTTGCCTTGCTGAAAGTTCTGTCAATTTCATAACGATACTCATTGGAAATAAAGGCATGTTTCGACGAATGTTATCACCCATATTTCGTTCCTCCTTTACTTAACTACCCTTATTGTAGAACATGTGAATTCCTGTGTCAATTATATGTTAGTTTTTCTAACATTATTTTTTATGAATTTTCAGACGAGCTATTATTCCCCTTTGTTCTAGAGCCCTAGAGCCGCTAAGAACAAAGGGTCTTCATAAGCAATGCACGTTATTTTTCTTTTGGATATGTTGACTAAATCTTTTTTATGAAAGCGTTACAGAGCTAACAATTCTTTTTCGATTAACGACGTTACAGCGGAGAGAATCGCAATCTTGACGTGCTCATATGTTAGTCCGCCTTGTACATATGCTACAAATGGAGGACGAATCGGTCCGTCCGCCGTTAATTCAAGGCTTGCTCCTTGGATGAACGTACCTGCTGCCATAATCACGTCATCTTCATAGCCAGGCATATAGCTTGGGTACGGGGTAACGTGTGAATTAATTGGTGAAGCATATTGAATGGCTTGGCAAAAGGCAACCATTTTATCTCGCTCATCAAACTGAACAGATTGAATAAGATCTGTGCGGCTTTCATGCCATTTTGGGCTTGTATTCATGCCAAGACGTTCTAGAAGTGCAGATGTAAAAATCGCTCCTTTTAATGCTTGCGCAACAGTGTGCGGTGCCATAAAGAAGCCTTGATACATTTCTTGAAGGCTGTATAGGGATGCCCCTGCTTCACTGCCAAGTCCTGGTGCTGTCATACGGTATGAGCAAAGCTCAACAAGGTCACCACGACCTGCAATATAGCCGCCGATTTTCGCCAAACCTCCGCCAGGGTTTTTAATAAGCGAGCCTGCCATAAGATCTGCTCCAACGTGTGAAGGCTCCATTGTTTCAACAAATTCGCCGTAACAGTTATCAACAAAAACAATAACGTCTGGATTAATGCTTTTGACGAAAGTAATCATTTCCCGAATTTGGTCAACAGTAAACGATGGACGAATGCCATACCCTTTTGAACGCTGAATGCCGATCATTTTCGTATGTTCATTCATGCTTTCTTTTACAGCTTCAAAATCTACATTTCCGTCTTCCCCTATCGGAACGGCATGATAACCAATGTTAAAGTCTTTTAACGAACCAATGCCTTCTTTGCCTCTGATGCCAACAATTTCTTCAAGCGTATCATACGGCTTTCCTGTGATATATAAAAGCTCGTCCCCTGGGCGAAGCACGCCAAATAGTGCCGTTGAAATGGCGTGCGTCCCTGAAATGATTTGCGGACGTACAAGAGATGCATCTGTTCCGAACACGTCAGCATAAACGCGTTCAAGCGCATCTCTTCCAATATCGTCATAGCCATATCCTGTTGATGGCGTAAAGTGCACGTCGCCAATTTGGTGCTCACGGAAACTTTTTAACACGCGATGCTGGTTGTATTGAGCAACTAGATCTACTTCCTCGTGTCTTTCCTTAATGAGTGATTCTACTTCTTCTGCAATGCGTGCTAATTTTGTTCCGTACAACTTTTCTAACATATTACTTTTCTCGCTCCCTCAATGATTCATACAGCGGATGTGTTTTTGCGATATAGCCGCTGCATTCATATACTTCTTTTTCTTCATTAAAATGAAAACCTTCCAAAATGCTGTCGCGTTTTAGGGTTGACAGCCACTCCCCTTCGCTTGGCGAAAGCTCTACATTGTAGTGCTCCATTGAGGATTTGATAAGATCGCTTGTTTTTACTTTAAGCTCTTCAATATCCTTAGCATCAAGCGCTGAGATTAATAAGGACTCTGTTGTAGACGGGATAAATTCTGGATCCACTTCATCCTTCTTATTATAAACGGTTAACATCGGTACGTCTGTAACATTTAATTCTTCAAGCAGCTTATGTACCGTTTTTTCGTGTGTTGTGTAATCCGGATTTGAGCTGTCAACAACATGTAAGATAAAATCGGCTTCTGTTACTTCTTCAAGCGTGGAACGGAAAGCAGCAACAAGCGTTGTTGGCAAGTCTTGAATAAATCCAACTGTATCTGTTAATAAAATATCAAGCCCTGATGGAAGCTGCGTTTTGCGCGTTAGCGGATCAAGCGTTGCAAAAAGCTGGTTCTCCTCAAATGTCCCTGCATTTGTCAACTTGTTAAAAAGCGTTGACTTCCCTGCGTTTGTATAGCCAACAAGCGACACTTGAATCGACTGATTTTCCTTACGACGCGCTCTGTAGCGTTTGCGGTGTTCTACAACTGTTTTCAGCTGCTGTTTTAAATCATGAATTCTGCCGCGAATGTGACGGCGGTCTGTTTCAAGCTTTGTTTCCCCAGGTCCGCGCGTTCCGATTCCGGCTCCAAGACGAGATAAATTCACGCCTTGCCCTGACAAGCGAGGTAATAAATAGTTGAGCTGTGCAAGCTCAACTTGCAGGTGTCCTTCTTTCGTTGCGGCGCGCTGTGCAAAGATATCTAAAATAAGCTGCGTTCTGTCAATAATCCGAACGCTGAGCATGTCTGTTAAGTTACGAAGCTGACTTGGTGAAAGCTCATCATTGAATACAACAAGCTCAGGCTCTGTTTCTTCAACAGCTGCGAGCAGTTCTTCAAGCTTTCCTTTTCCAATATATGTAGCAGGATGGATTCGTTCACGCTTTTGCGTTAGTGTCAAAATCACTTCTCCACCAGCCGTTTCTGTTAACGACTCGAGCTCATCTAACGAATGGCCGAAGCGAACTTCGTCATCTCCTGGAAGCTGACAACCAACAAGTACTGTTTTTTCCTTTTCATTTCGTTGTAAAGTATGCAAACTTTTTCCTACTTTCTTCTCATATATTCACCTAATTGCTAAATCAATCCTATCATAGCAAAAAGGTGTGGAGGTTTACAAAATTTTTAAAGGTTTTATTTTAAATTACCCGATATCCTCTTGAATAAATAGAGAAATCGGCATACAATTTGAATGATTTCGTATTTATGGGGGTTGAGTTTGGCGTGACGTGGGAAGTGTTAAGCATCATTGGAACAATTGCGTTTGCAATCAGCGGCGCGATTATCGCCATGGAAGAAGAATATGATATTTTAGGTGTTTATATTTTAGGGATTGTCACTGCATTTGGTGGAGGTGCCATCCGAAACGTGCTAATCGGCGTTCCGGTTTCCGCTCTTTGGGATCAAAGCATGTATTTCCACATTGCGCTTATTTCAATTACACTGGTCTTTTTATTTCCTAATCATTTATTAAAGCACTGGCGCAAGTGGGGAAACTTAACGGACGCGATTGGGCTTGCGGCATTTGCCATTCAAGGCGCGCTTTATGCAACAGAGATGAACCACCCTCTTAGCGCCGTTATCGTAGCAGCTGTTTTAACAGGCTGTGGCGGCGGACTTGTGCGTGACTTGCTTGCAAGACGAAAGCCGCTTGTACTGCACGATGAGATTTATGCGGTGTGGGCTGTGATGGCCGCGCTTTTCATCGGGCTTAACATTGCAACAACGCCCATCAGCCTCTATGTTCTTCTTGTGGGAATTGTTGGGCTTCGGATGTGCTCTCTTTTTTATAAATGGCGCTTGCCTTTCAGATCACTTCGCCAAGAAAGAGGAACAGAAATGTAAAGAAGGTGTCGTCTCAAAACGACACCTTTTCTCCGTCTGCTAAAATTAAATCAATGCTTTTTAACGTCATCAGTTCTTCACGATCGAACTTGTTTGCAGAGAGAAGCCGCATTGCTTGTGAACGGATTGACTTCTCAATCACGTTCCTTACATAGCGTCCGTTGCTGAAAGCTTGAAGGCTTGACTGTCCTGTTATGTCGTTTAAATGCTGACGAAGTTTATACAGCGCTTCTTTTGTCAGCTCGTATTGACGTTCTTTTAACATTTTATCCGCAATTTGCAAAAGCTCACTTACTGTATAATCTTTAAAATCAATCACAAGTGGAAATCTCGATTTTAAGCCTGGATTCAGCATTAAGAAGTTATCCATCTCGCGGGAATATCCCGCTAAGATCAGCACAAACTCTTGGTGCCTATCTTCCATATGTTTTACAAGCGTGTCGATCGCTTCTTTTCCAAAGTCTTTCTCTCCGCCTCGGCCAAGTGAATAAGCTTCATCAATAAATAAAATGCCGCCCATCGCTTTTTTTATGAGATCACGCGTCTTTTGCGCCGTATGTCCGATATATTCCCCAACTAAATCTGCCCGCTCTGCTTCAATTAAATGCCCTTTTGAGAGCACCTTCATTTCAAGAAACAGTTTGGCTAGAAGTCTCGCAACTGTTGTTTTCCCTGTGCCTGGATTTCCTTTAAACATCATATGAAGCGCCTGTTTTTCAGCTTTCAAACCGATTTCTTCGCGCCTTTTGCTAACGTAAAGCCATGCGTACACTTCTTTCACAATCCGCTTCATTTCGTCCATACCAACAAGCTTTCCCATCTCTCTTTCAATATCGCGAAGTGCTTCATGTTTGACCTCTTGCTTTACAACAGGGATAAAGGAGGAAGTTTGAGTTCCATGTGTTTTTTGTGTTTCATTATTTAAAACGATGTTAATTTGACCGTTATTTTTTAGCGTAACTGGTCTCTCCAAGAACGTTCACCTCTTTACTTCTTGTGCTGATTCTCACATCTTCAAAAAACCTCTCTTTCTTTCACTTTATGTTAAAAGAAAAAAATCCATGTTAAAAATCTAAGGTTGTTTAGAAATTTGTTAATGTGGGAATAACCTTTTTAGAGAAAATGCTTTCAAGGTGTGAAAGGAATGTCAAATATGAATAAAGTGAAACAAAAAGCGGCAGAAGACCGCAAAAATCAACTGATTACAAAACTATTAAACGTTGGATTATATAAAAAGTATGGAAAACATCTTTACGAGTTTTCTCTTCAAGAACTTGAAAAAGAGTATCTCAAACAAACAAAACAAAAAATAATCTCTCGCACATAAATAGAAAAAGAGGCAACCTCAGGGTGAGGTTGCCTCTTTTATGTAAAACACAGGCATGAACGCCTTGTATTTATTCAAATTCCATTGAAACAGGTTTGTTTGGCGCAAACGTCGAGATCGCATGCTTATAGATAAGCTGCTGTTTGCCTTCCGTTTCTAATAAAACGGTAAAATTATCGAACCCTTTCACAAGGCCGCGAAGTTGAAAACCGTTTAGTAGGAATACTGTTACAAATACGTTGTCTTTGCGAAGCTGATTCAAAAATTGATCTTGAATGTTGATTGACTGTTTCATGATATTGCCTCCTCTTTATCTCTATAAGCTAACTATTTCTCGATTATATCCTATTTTCCTTCTATATAAGCAAAAATTTCAGCAAACTTTTCAGAAGGACGAGCATCTGTCATGTCAAACCACTGAATAGGCAAGCGATTGCGGAACCATGTGAGCTGACGTTTCGCATACCGTCTTGAATTACGCTTTAAGAGCTCAACAGCTTCATCTAAGCTTGTGCGCCCTTCCGCAAAATCGTACAGCTCTTTATAGCCGATTGCTTGAACAGACTGCGCCTCCTTATTAATTCCTCTTCCAATTAAATCTGAAACCTCTTTTAAAAGTCCCTTACTCATCATCCTATCAACGCGCTCGTTGATTCTCGCATATAGCTTCTCTCTCTCCATCGTAAGTCCAATAAAGACTGCATCATAAAGAAGCTCATGCTTTTCTTCGTCAACATGCTCACTAAACGGCGTTCCTGTTGTTTCGTATACTTCAAGCGCGCGAATCACCCGTCTTGTGTTATTCATATGAATGCGCTCTGCACTTAGTGGATCCACTTTTTGGAGCTCATTGTGAAGCACTTCTGCTCCATCAAGTTCTAGGCGCTCCTCTAGACGCGTACGAACCGTACTATTTGCTTTTTCTTTTGTAAACTCGTAGTCGTAAAGTGCCGCTTGAATGTAAAGCCCTGTTCCGCCTACAATCATCGGCAGCTTTCCTCTACTTGTAATATCGCACATTTTTTCGCGCACAAGCTTTTGGAACTCGGCAACAGAGAAACTTTCGTCCGGATCCTTAATGTCAATAAGATGATGCACAACACCATCCATCTCTGCTTCCGTAATTTTCGCTGTGCCAATATCCATTCCTCGGTAAATTTGCATCGAGTCTCCTGATATAATCTCAGCGTTCAGCTTTTTTGCGAGCTTTATGCTTAGCTCGGTTTTTCCAACGGCCGTTGGACCGATAATTACGACCACTTTTTCTTTCGTTGTCAAACTCTCACCACTTTTCTGTTCTTCAACCCTTATATCCAATATGACAAGATTTATACGTATATTCACGTTTTTTGTCTCATTTTGTATTCTACGCGGAACGCTCCCCTATATTCAAGAGCCGTTTAGTCCTAAGAGCTAAAAATTGCCGTCTCTAAGCTTTATCGCTTCCTTCATAAGCGATGGACCGAATTCTTCTTCATATTTCTTATAAAGAGGAGATAGCGCTTTAAGCCACTCTTTGCGCTCTTTTTTCGTTAAGGTATGAATGTTCATTGACGAGTTTTCGCGAATATACTGAAGCTGCTCTTTGTTTTTTTCAAGCGCCTGCTTTTCATTCCATTCTGTCGCTTCTTTCATGGCTTCTAAAATAATGTTCTTCGTTTCCTCATCTTGTTCATCCCAAAATGAACGATTAATCATCACTGCGTAAGCAAGATAGCCGTGATTCGTGATTGTCATGTTTTGCTGAACATTATAAAATCCTTTGGAATAAATGTTAGACACCGTATTTTCTTCCCCATCAATTTCCTTCCTATCAAGTAAAGAATAGGTATCATTGAACTGGTGCTGAATACCGTCCGCCCGAAGCATTGTAAACTGAGCATCTAAGACAGGACTTTGCATAATCCGAAACTTTTGTCCGCTCACATCTTCAGGTTTTTTAATGACTTTCTCATTTGTTGTAAGCTGCTTAAAGCCGTTAGACCATAGAGCAAGCCCTTTAATATCTGTTCCATCTAATGTTTGTAACAACTCTCTTCCAATTGGACCTTCAAGTCCATATCGGGCGGCTTCCTGATTCGGAAAAATGAACGGCAAGTCAAGCACGCCCCATTTTGGTGACAGCATTTGGAGCTTTGAAGTTGCCGGTGCAATCATTTGTACTTTTCCTTCTTCTAATGCTGATACTTCTTCAATATCTGAATAAAGACTTCCATTTGGAAAAACAGCCACTTTAATTTTACCGTCTGACTTTTCTTCTACAAGTCTAGCAAACCTGTCTACTGCGAGCCCTTTTGGCGTATTTTCGGCAACAACGTGGCTGAACTTAATTAAAACTTGATCTTTTAATCCTTCCTGATCATCGTCATAAGGAAGTTCCTTAAAAGGAAAAAGATGATGGAATCCAAACCCGATAGCGGTTACAATACCAGTAAACAAAAAAAGGATAAGCAGAATTGTTTTTTTCACATCATCCCTACCTTTCTTTTTAAAGCTTTTTCATACTATTATAGGATAAGTTTGCTTACAAAACATATTTATTTTCTACTTGAGAGGATCCTGCCATGCTCAAAAAACTATCAATAAGCTGGAAAATTACAACTCTATCATATGCAATTGTTCTTTTTTCACTTTTAATTGCCGGGATTTTTTTAGTCGGGATTGTTGGCCAAACAAAAGAACAGGAAATTGGGATGCGCTCAATGAACACAGCGAGAACAGTCGCAGAGCTCACAGAGGTCGAGGAAATGCTTCGGGAAAAAGAAGGCTGGAAGAAACTGAACCCAATTATTGAACGGCTCAGAATCATTAACGGAGCAGACTATATCATTGTGATGGATATGGATCATACCCGCTACTCTCATCCGTCAAATGAGTTGCTAGGAAAAGTATCAAAGGGACGAGATGAAGATGCTTCGTTTGCTGAACATATTTATCTATCAAAAGCACGAGGAGAGTTAGGAACGTCCTTGAGAGCTTTTGTTCCTATTAAAGACGAGGAGCTTAATCAAATTGGCGTTGTCCTTGTTGGCAAAACCCTCCCTAGCACATGGGATATTTTAATGAACTTAAAAAAAGAGATTTTCATTGTTTTATTTATTACGCTCCTCTTTGGCGTCATTGGTTCTTTTATGCTTGCACGACATATTAAAAATCAAATGTTCAAGCTTGAGCCACATGAAATTGTCCGCATTCTTGAAGAGCGAACAGCCACATTTCATGCGTTGAATGAAGGCGTAATTGCGATTGATAATAAGGAAGAGATTACGATTTTTAATGAGAAAGCGCGCTCCATTTTCAATGTACAAGACGAGGTAATCGGAAAGCCGATTCGTTCGGTATTAAAAGACACTCACCTTCCTGAGATTCTTTATTCAAATCGTCATGTGCATAATCAGGAAATTCAAATGAGTGGCAAGCGAATTTTTAGCAATCGCTTTCCGATTAAAGTAAAAGATGAGCGCATTGGAGCTGTGGCGATTTTTCAAGACCGCACAGAAGTAGCCGCGCTTGCTGAAGAATTAACAGGTGTAAAGAATTTCGTCGATGCCTTGCGCGTTCAAAATCACGAGCATATGAATAAGCTTCATAGCATTGCAGGCCTTATTCAACTTGGACGTACAGCAGAAGCTCTTCAGTTTGTTTTTCAAATTTCAAAAGAGCAGGAAAAGCTCACAAACTTCCTTAATGAGCATATCCACCATCCTGCTGTGTCAGGGCTGCTCTTAAGCAAAGTAAGCCGCGGCAAAGAGCTTGATATTGACGTTGTGATTGATCCAAACTCATCGCTTACAGATTTTCCGCCAGGCCTTGATTATCACGATTTTGTTATTCTGCTTGGCAACTTAATTGAAAACGCGTTTGATGCCCTTGAAAAAAGCTCACACACTGAGAAGCGAATTGACGTAAGCATTGATGAATCAGAAGGAGTATGCGCGATTCTTGTTGAGGATAATGGAATTGGCATTGAATATGATGATGTGCCGCTTCTTTTTGACCGACATTTTACAAAAGGAAAAGAAAGCGGTCAAGGCATTGGCTTATATCTTGTAAAACAAGTTGTTGATAAAGGGGACGGAGAGATTACCGTTACGTCAGATGTTGGCTATGGTACAACCTTTTTAATTACCTTTCCACTCTAGGATGGAGGAACAGTAATGACTAAAAATGATGTTTCAGTTCTTATTATTGAAGATGATCCAATGGTACAAGAACTCAATAAAACATTTATTAATAAAGTGCAAGGATTTACAGTCGTTGGAACGGCAAGCAATGGCGAGGAAGGTCTAGAAAAGCTAAAGGAACTGGATCCAGAGCTTGCCCTTCTTGATATTTTTATGCCCAAGCTAAACGGTGTTGCAACACTACAAAAACTGCGGAACGAAAATTTCACAACAGATACTATCGTGGTTTCTGCTGCAAAAGATGGCGAAACGATCAAAAAAGTGCTCCAAAACGGAGCCATTGATTATATTATGAAGCCATTCACGTTTGAACGCCTTCAGCAAGCGCTTGAAAAATATCGAAACTATCAAAAGCGAATAAACACAGAAAGCACGTTATCGCAAGAACAGCTTGACTCTATTTTATATTCACCATCCAAACCGGAAAACTTTTCTTCCCTTTTGCCAAAAGGACTTAATGAATTTACGCTCACTGTTATTGTCGATTATTTAAAAGAACAAAAGGAGCCGCACTCAGCTGAAGAAGTTGCCAATAGCGTCGGTATTGCCCGGGTAACAGCCCGCCGCTACTTAGATTATTTAGAGAAAACAAAAGCTGTTAAAATTGATATTCAGTACGGAGGCGTTGGTCGCCCTATTAACCGCTACCTTTATGATGAAAATCATTACTAGGGTAGGGAAAAGAGCCTCAGATGCTGAGGCTCTTTTTGTTCACCTCAACATCATATCTGTTAGCTTATCTCTCAACATTTTTTGGGGATAGTTCCTTCTGTTATCCATTCTTCGACCATTCGAAACAAAGGGCTTTTTTTCTCTTTTTGCTTTTTTAAGTTTTAAAAGAGAAAGTTGAGACCAAAAAGACCAAAATGTCCGATAAGTTCATAAAATGTTCAAAATTCTTTGAAAGCGATATCATTTATTTATAGAGTTGTTGATTAAGGGGACAAAGGGGATGAACTACGATGAAGAAACTTTTTAAAAATTTAACGTTTCAAGTGCTAACAGCCATCGCGCTGGGGGTGCTTGTTGGGCTTATTTGGCCAAACATCGGAAAAGAACTAAAGCCGCTTGGCGACACGTTCATTAATGCTGTTAAAATGGTTATTGCTCCCATTATCTTTTTAACGATTGTGCTTGGTATCGCGAAAATGGGCGATATGAAGAAAGTTGGAAAAGTGGGCGGAAAAGCATTCATTTATTTTGAAGTTGTCACAACGCTCGCACTTGTAATTGGACTTCTTGTGGTAAACCTTGTAAAGCCTGGAGCAGGTCTTGATTATGATTCACTTGATAAAGGAGACGTTTCAGCCTACACAACAGAAAGTGGAGAAGCAAAAGGCATCGACTGGATTGAATTTGTGACTCATATTGTTCCTTCTAATATGGTTGATGCATTTGCAAAAGGTGACATTTTACAAGTTCTTTTCTTCTCTATTCTATTTGGCGTAGGCTTAGCATCACTTGGAGATAAAGGAAAAGGCATTATTGACTCATTAGATAAACTTTCACTCGTATTCTTCAAAATTATTGGTTATGTTATGCGCGCTGCCCCAATTGGAGCGTTTGGAGCTATTGGTTATACGATCGGGCATTTCGGATTAACGTCCCTTCTGCCACTTGCAAAGCTTATGCTCTCTGTTTACATTACAATGTTCATATTCATCTTCGTTGTTCTTAATATCATTTGTAAAATGTACGGCTTTAGCTTATGGAACTACTTACGCTTCATTAAAGACGAAATTTTAATCGTACTTGGCACAAGCTCTTCTGAATCGGTTCTTCCTCGTATGATGAACAAAATGGAGCGCTATGGCTGTTCAAAGTCTGTCGTTGGGCTTGTTATTCCAACAGGGTATTCTTTTAACCTTGACGGAACATCGATTTATCTTTCAATGGCCGTTGTCTTTTTAGCTCAAGTGTTTGGTGTTGACTTAACACTTGGTCAACAGGTTATGATTATCCTTGTTCTGATGCTAACGTCAAAAGGCGCTGCAGGAGTAACAGGAAGCGGATTTATCGTGTTGGCCTCAACGCTTGCAGCACTGCAAGTTATCCCACTTGAGGGTCTTGCTCTTCTTTTAGGCGTTGACCGCTTTATGAGTGAAGGACGCGCAATTGTAAACTTAATCGGAAACGGAATTGCAACAATTGTAGTAGCGAAAAGCGAGAATGAGTTTGATCGTGAGAAAAATGTTGAAGCTATTAAAGAAATCGGTAATAAAATTAAGCCAGCAAGCTAAAAAAAATCCCCGTTGCTCTTAAAAGCGACGGGGATTTTTTAGCTGCTATAGCTTCCGCTACGGTAGCGACCTTTATAATAGCGATGGCCATATTTTGAATGTCCTCTTTTATAATCACTGCTTGAGTACGAACGTCCTCTGTAGCGATCACTGCTTGAATAACGTCGACTTGGTCTACGGTGACGACGATCGCTGCTTGAATAGCGGCGGTCGCTTCCCATTATATTTTTCAAAAACTTTTTAAACATGCTTTAGCCCCCATTTGTATGAGATTGTATACCATCATATGCGAAATTCTCTAAATGAACAAGGGGTTTACACGTTAAATTTTTGTAAAGATTATTTCAATTTTCTTATAAACAAAAAACTTTAGCTTTTTAAGCTTGATACTTACGAACAAATTGGTGAAAAAATAAGCCAAAGAACACAAGAATAATAAGAGAACCAAGCGCAACTCGGCTTGCTAGATTTCCGTAATCCGCTAACAGAAGCGTAATTGTTCCATATAAAAATGGACCAACAACAGACGATACTTTTCCTGAAAAAGCGAAAAGACCAAAAAACTGACCGCGTTTCTCTTGAGGCGTGAGTTCAATAATAAACGTGCGCGTTGTTACCCATAGTGAACCAAGTGACACCCCAAAAAGACTTCCTGCCACCCAAAATAGCGCAGAATTTGTTGCAACAACCGCAAAGGAAAGAGCCACTATTAAAATGATGCCAACCGCTACAATTGACTTCCATGCTCCCCACTTTTTGCAAATAAATCCGAAGATAAACGAGCCGATAATACTAGCAACTGTTGAAACAAGATAAAGCAAAATAAATTCCCCTGCTCCAAAACCAACAATTGCTGTTGAGTAGACGGACATCATTGCAACAGCAGTCGCAATGGCATCATTTAAAAAGAAGTACGCAATCATAAAATAAAAGATCGCTTTATAACTTTTCATTTCTTTAAATGTTGCGATGATATCACGGTATCCGCTCCAAAATGAAGCCTTTTCTACCTTTTTCTCCACTTCTTTTTCTTTTGTAAAAAAGATAAAGGGAAGAGAAAACAGTAAAAATAAGAGCGCTGTCGGAATGAACGCTTCATGATAATTCCCGCTGCTCACAAATGGATAAATGGATAAGCCAACGAGTGTACCAATATAGCCAACAGCGGTTCCAAATCCGGAAACAACCGCCATGTTTTCTTTTGTACTAATATCGGCTAAAATCGGGTCGTAAAACACAAGGCTTGAGTTATAAAAGAATTTGGCAATCACAAAACAAATGATCACAAGGATTAATGAAAGCGGCAGTCCCCCAACTGTTCCTCCTCCATCTTCCATAGCTAAAAACCCCATCATCATCGTAAAAAAGACGGAAATAAGCGTAAATGCCGTCACATACTTTTTCTTTTTGCCGGTTCTGTCAATAAGCACTCCGAAAAGCGGAGCGAAAATAACAAGAAAAAAACTAGACACTGCATTTGCATAAGAAATGAACGTGCTTGCAATCTGGTTCATTCGTTCACTGTCTCCGACAACTTCCTGAAGATAAAATGGAAAGAAAATGGTTGTAATATTGGAAGAGAAGATCGTGTTTGCAAAATCGTAAAGCGCCCATGAGAGAATCGGCAGCATCATAAAAAGCTTGAAGTTGCTTTTTGGCATCATTTCACTTCGCTTTTTTTCTTCTTGTAGCATACTTCTACCTCTTTCGATTTTTTATAATATATTCGAATTTCTCCCCTTAATTCCCCTTTAGATGTAGATTACTTTTACAATGCTCAACGCAAAAAACTGCTGAGAACATATGCCTCAACAGCCAATAGCTGAAAAAAAACCTAATATATGTATTATAGCTTAAATATTCCAAAATGAATATTTAAGTTTCAATTTAGAACATATAGACCTATTTGTTATAAGTCATCTAGTTCTTTAGCCTATACCTTCCAACTGTCGGGATAAAGTATATAACAGTGTTTGTTCTATGGAAAATATGAGAGAGGATAACGTGTGGATTGTTTTTTATAAAAGAGGCGTTAATCAATGGATTTTTGTTTCTTGTTTGTCTCTTACTCCTTTTACATACCGTAACTATTGTATTTTCATTCAGCTTAACGAAAGCTTCTCTCCTCCTTCTGATGGGAAATAGATAGGAAACATACTAGATTACTTTATGTTGTTCACAGTCAGCGCAAATCCCTTCAATTGTAAGACTAAGGTTTAATGGTGTAAAACCGGCAAACATGTCAGCACATTTCGCAAACATTTCTTCTTCTTTGCTGCTAAAATCAAGGGTAATGCCGCACCTTATACAAGATATTCCATAGCGATACAATTTCCTCGTTACAATCTCATAGCGGGACTGATAAGCATCTTCTGTGATTTCCCTTACAACGCTAACGTCCTTTAACAGAGCTAAATTAGTATTAATCGTTTTTTTCGTCACATTCGGAAACTTTACGGCCATATTTTGAAAAAGGCGCTCTGCTGTTATCGGCAGTTTTGTCTGTAACAAATGCCTGATGATGGCTGCTCGCTGAGGTGTTAGTTTGATTCCTTTTTCCTTTAGCTTGTTTTTGTAGAAATCCAGTTCTCCGTTCATTTTCTTCATCATCTCCTTTTTTTAGAGAGGCAAGTAAGGAGATCCCCCTACTTGCCTCCCTTTCTATTTTTAGTGCATAGACGTTAAGACCCACACACTTCCAACTACAATAATAATGGCAATGAGACCTGATGCAATCATTTTCCCAATTTGCCAAAGCTTGTGCTCTCCTTCTGAAATATGCATAAACATAAACAATTGAATGGCTGCTTGAATAAAAGCAAGCAGGAACACGAGTGCAACAATGGTCTGGATTGATAAATTGGTGTACAACCCAACCCAAACTGCTAGAAACGTTAGTGCAATCGATAATAGAAAACCTAATACATGTGACCACGGAAAGTGACTATGTTTTTCTGTTTTTTGTTCCATTATTTCACCATCCCTAATAGATAAACGCTTGTGAAAACGAAAATCCATACAAAGTCTAAGAAATGCCAGTACAAGCTTGAAACAAATACTTTTTTCGCTGTATGCGGTGTTAGCCCTCGCTTCATCACTTCAGCGATGATCAGGATCATCCACCCAATTCCAAGCGTTACGTGAAGCCCGTGCGTTCCTGTTAAAACATAAAAGGAAGACCAGTAGGCATTTGTCCCAATTGTCGCGCCTTCATGAACAAGATGGATAAACTCCATCACTTCCATGTATAAAAATCCTCCACCAAACAGAAGCGTCACAAGGAGCCAAATGAGCATTCCCTTCCTATTCCCTTTACGCATCTCATGAATCGCTAATCCACATGTGAAACTGCTCGTTAATAGAATAAGAGTCATAGCGATTGTATTATTAAGATCAAAAAGGTCGCTAGGCAGAGGTCCGCCTGCTGTTCCACCTTCTAACACAAAATAGGCGGAAAAAATTGTAGCAAAAAGCGCAACTTCTGCTCCTAAAAAGATCCAAAATCCAAATATATTTAATCTCCCAATCCCCGATTTATATTCTAAAGGAACGTTTTCTTCCCCAGCGTTACTAACCTGTGCCATTTTCTCACCCTTCCTTATGGAACGGCTGTTCCGCTTCCGTAATTTCTTCAACACTTACATAGTAGCCTTTATCTTCTTCAAAGGAACGAACCGAGCGAACGAGCATACAACATAGTATCCCCACTGCGCCTAATATCGCCATCCACCATAGTTCAAAAACAAGGGCAAAACCAGCGACAAAGAAGAATGCACACATAACAGGAGCTGTTCCTGTATTGCTTGGCATATGAATAGGTTCATAGTTTCCTTCTTCTTTTTGCCCTTTCTTTGTTTGCTTTTTCGCTCTTTGCTTCATATCCCAGAACGTATCAATATTTTGAACGTGAGGGATCTTCGCAAAGTTGTAGTGAGGCGGAATAGACGTTGTTGTTGCCCATTCAAGCGTTCTTCCATCCCATACGTCTCCTTCTGTTTCTCTAATCGCATAGCGGTGGCTGTAATAAATGTTGTATACAAACACAACGAATCCAAGTCCCATCGCAGCGGCCCCAACGCTTGATGCAACGTTTAGGCCTGTCCAACCATCTTCAGGAGCGTACGTATACACACGGCGCGGCATGCCATCAAACCCTAAAATAAACTGCGGAAGGAAACATACGTTAAAGCCGATTGTAAACAACCAAAACGCCCATTTTCCAATTCTTTCGTTCATTTTGTAGCCAACCATTTTTGGATACCAGTAAATTAGACCAGCAAAACAAGCAAAGGCAACACCCGCAATTAGCGTGTAGTGGAAATGTGCAACAAGGAAGTATGAGTTATGATACTGAAAATCCGCTGCTGCCATGCCAAGCATAACGCCTGTTACCCCTCCGATTACAAACGTTGGAATAAACGCAAGTGACCAAAGCATTGGTGTTGTAAACTCGATCTTACTTTTATAAAGCGTTCCAAGCCAGTTAAACAGCTTAATTCCGGTTGGAATCGCAATGGCCATCGTTGTAATAGAGAAAATATTGTTAACAGCTGCGCTTCCTCCCATTGTGAAGAAGTGATGCACCCATACAATAAAGCTTAAAAACGAGATGACTACAAGCGAGACAATCATCGTTTTATATCCAAAGAGCGTTTTACGCGCGAACGTCGCAATAATCTCTGAGAAAATCCCGAATGCAGGCAACACAACAATGTATACTTCAGGATGTCCCCACATCCAGAACATGTTTGACCAAAGCATCGGATTTCCGCCGTCTGTTAAGGTGAAAAAGTGCGTACCAAACAGGCGGTCAAACGTCATCAATGCAAGCGTAACCGTTAGAATCGGGAATGCAAACACGATAATAAATGACGTAATTAACGTTGTCCATGTAAACATCGGCATGCGAAGCAGCGTCATGCCAGGAGCACGCATTTTAATGATCGTTACGACAAAGTTAATTCCCGTTAAAAGCGTACCAATTCCTGAAACTTGCAGACCGAGTAAGTAATAGTTAATACCAGGTCCTGGACTTCCTTCAATTGCTAGTGGCGCATAGTTTGTCCATCCAGCATCAGGAGAACCTCCAAAAACAAAGGAAATGTTAAACAAAATCGCTCCGCTAAAGAAAGACCAGAAGCTTAAGTTATTCAAAAACGGAAAGGCAACGTCTCTTGCCCCGATTTGTAGCGGAACAGCAAAGTTCATTAACCCAAGTAAAAAAGGCATTGCCATAAATAAAATCATAATAGTTCCATGAGTTGTAAAAATCTCATTGTAGTGGTGAGATGATAAAAAATCATTGTTTGGAACTGTAAGCTGCGCTCTCATTAATAAAGCGTCAACTCCGCCGCGGAAAAACATAAGTAAAGCGGCTAAAATGTACATAATTCCGATTCGTTTATGATCAACGGTTGTAATCCATTCTGTCCAAAGCCACTTCCATTTTTTAAAGTATGTAAGGACAAACAAAATCCCAATTGTGGTAAGCGCAATCGAAATGTTCGCTCCAAGAATGAGCGGATCATCAAGAATTAAGTGCTCTTTAATAAAATCAAACATCATATGTTCCTCCTTTCCTAGTGGTGAGCGTGCGATCCATGATTCGAATGCTCATTTTCGTGTGAACCTTCTTCCCTGTCTTCAATCGGTTCTTCAATAAGTCCGTGATCCGCTCTTACTTTCAACGCATATGTTGAGTTAAGACCATGATCAACAAACTCTAAGTGCGTTGATGAAAAAGTTGTTTGCTCTGCTGTATCTGGAAGCATGAGCTTTTGATATGTTTCCTCAGTCAGCTTTGGAGCCGTTTCTTTTGTTTCCTCCACCCAACTGCTATACTCTTCTTCATTCAGCGCCACAAAGTCGAACTGCTGATGAGCCATACCCTCTCCCGTAAAGTTCGAGTTTCGGCCTTCATATGTACCAACTTCGTCAGCTTGTAGATAAAGTTCATTGACCATGCCAGGCATTCCGTACACTTGCCCACCAATTTGCGGCACCCAGAAAGAAGCCATTGAATCAGCTGCCGTTATTTTGAATAAAACCGGATGATTTTCAGGTACGTTCACGTAATTGATTGTTTCAATTTCTTCTTCTGGATAGCTAAAAATCCACTTCCAGTCAACGGCCGTTGCATGGATAACAATCGGCTCTTTATGCGCTGTAGATTTCGGTGCTTCTTTTAAATCATAAAGAGCTTTCGCATTTGGAATCGAAAGAGCAATAACAATTAAAAGAGGAATAAGGGTCCAAATGATTTCAAGCTTCGTGCTGCCGTGCAAATTTGGATCATAATCGCGGTCATTGAAGTTTTTTCGATTACGATACTTTATAATTACAAAAGTAAATACAGCAAAAATGATGACAACAATAGCAAGCATAAAATAAAGGGAAAAGATAATAAGATCTTTTTGAATTTCCCCAACCGGTCCCTTAGGATCTAACACGATAAGATCACTGCGAACTCCAAGTACAGTAATAATAACGAGTGAGATTAAACTACTTATTACGATCAACCATGCTTTACGATTTTTGAACATGGAATTTCACCTTCCTTTCTAATGTCTCGAATGAAACAAGCTCGGATTCCATCAAATTGTATAAAAAAAGAAAAGTAAGTGATAGCGATTAAAAGGTCTTTTTTCACTTTTCAATAATTCGACAAACTTCATTCATAAATCAGTAACAACTCTGGGTTTAACCCCCATTTAAAATCCCTCTAGAGGGGGATTTTCTTTTCATCTTTGCTCTTAAAAATACCTATAAAATGAACTATAAATTTAATTTATCTTTCACTTTATAAACTAAAAAAACTATGCTTTTTTCATAAAAAAAGATGCCTCTTAAAAAGGCATCTTTTTGGTTTCTCTCCATTCTTTTAAACTCATCATTTTAAAGTTCTCTTCCATATTGTGACTTAACGGAGCAATAAGTTCTATCGAATTTCCATCAGGATCACTAAAGTAAAGAGCAGCATGTGCTTGCGGACTATTCGGTAAAACGAGCGGTTGTCTGTCTGACCCAAATCCAAACGCCGTTCTTACTTCAATTCCTCGTTCTTTCAGCCAATCTTTAGCGGAATCCATATCTTTCTGATCAATGTGAAGAGCAATATGGCGAAGGGAAGCATGATACGGAATATGAACTTGCTCTGTTTCCCAAAGCCCAAGCCAGCTTTCTCCTTTTTTAATCCAAAAGAAGGCCAGTTTCTCCTCGCGAAAGGCAATCTCTAAATCTAGCTTTTGATAAAATTCAATCGATTTTTCAAGATTTGAAACAGGTAAATGCGCTTCATACAATCCTTTAATCATTCAAAACTCCTCCTTTTCATAAAATAAACAGCAAGATTAGCAATACTTAGCACAGAGATGACTAAGAAAAGAAAAAAAGAGAAAGGATCTCCTGCCCTGTTTAGTTCATCAGCCAATACTCCCATTCTATACATAAGAAGAGCAGATATTGTGATAGAGAGAACGGAAAAAACGACAACTAAAAAGCCGCTAACACGAGGAGAACGCTTAATCAAAATAAGAAAAAAGAGTACTCCAACTAGCGCAATGAGGAGGAAAATCAAAAGGGGACGAAAGAGCGTAATTGTTTCAAATTCAATTATCATAAAGCACCTCACTTTTTCAATACGTTAACACAAATTGAAAATTATTACTTTTGAAACCCTTAAAAAAAGACCTCCAGTAAAACTAGAGGCTTATCGTGCTAATCCATATCTTTTTCTTTCCTTGAACGCACAGGAAAGAATATTATCTATTTTAAATGTCCGCTTTTCATGGCGAAGCAAACACCAAGCTTTTACTTTTGTTTCATTTATCTCATATACAATGATGGAGCGCTGTGTAATTGAGCCGTTATCCGCCATATAAATAATTTCAAGCGGTTTCTTCGACTCTGAACTTTGTTGTAATAATCGCAGCATAATCTTTCAACTCCTTATGTTCCAATTATACCGAACAAATGTTCTTAAATCAACAAAGAGACTTTTTCTCACATAGCAGACGAGCCAACTGATAGTTAACCTCTTTATACCAAATACTTATTCATTTTAATAAGATGCGAATGGTTTTATTGCACGATAAAACTCATTTAACCTCCCTGATCATTTTCATAAAAAAAGAAAAGAAGAACTGTGATAAAAATACAGCCGTTCTTTTCCTTAAAGCATAAATCTTGAGCATAATGACACCTGTATTTCGACCCCAATTCCTTATGTATATTATCAATGTTTATTTATTTATAGGATTTCTTACTCCCATAAATAAATATGAAAGACAGCTTTTGTACTGTTATTGAATTATTCATTACCAAATTTACATATTTGTTACATTAACGAAAACGAAAATCATTCTCAATTATGCTATTATATTTTTATTCATTTACTTTTGGTTAGGAGGAAACGCATGATTATTGAGTTTTTAAGACGGCATAAAAGTGTTGCTATTCTTTTAGGGTTGCTGCGTGTGTATATCGGATACACGTGGTTTATGGCTGGGCTCGGCAAAATTACAGGTGGACAGTTTGATACAGCTGGATTTTTACAAGGAGCATTAGCTAAAACAACTGGAGAACAGGCGACTGTTCAAGCATGGTGGGGAACGTTCCTCGAACACGTTGCTCTTCCAAACATCGAGATGTTTAATGTTCTCGTTCCATGGGGTGAACTGTTAGTAGGATTGGGTCTATTGCTTGGCTGCTTTACAAAAACAGCCGTATTTTTTGGAATGGCAATGAACTTCTCTTATATGTTTAGCGGCGCTACAAGCACAAATCCGCAGCTTGTTCTTTTATCAATCTTCATTTTAATTTCCGCTACAAATGCAGGAAGATATGGTGTCGATGGTGTAATTAGTCCTCTTATTAAGGACAAGCTTACGACGAATAAAGTAAAAAGCATGCAAGACATTGCTTAGTTTTTAGAGTACGAGAGCACTAGAATAAGATAGAAAAGCAGAGCGAGATGATAGTATCTCGCTCTGCTTTTTCTCTTATTTTAGAAAGTGTTCTTTAAAAAAGTTCAGTTGATAATCTAATGTGATAGGATCATTAAACATAAACGCATTTGCATCAGCTTCAAACACGTGATTATTTTTCACAGCTGGAATTTCTTTATAAAGCGATGTATCTTGATAAGAGTTATCTTGATCTTTATATTTACTAATGACTAAATAGTCTCCAACATATTGAGGCAGAAGTTCAGTAGAAAGCATATAGTAACCTTGTTTCTCTGTCATTTCCTTCACTTTATCCGGCATCTTTAAGTTCAGTGCTTGATAAAGGACTTCTGTTCCTCTTCCCCAGTTATCCCCGAATATCCCGATTTCTTTATTGTAGCTTTCTAATACAGTAACCGTAACATCATCACCAAGCTTTTTCTTAATCTCTTCTCCTGTAGCTTTAGCACGTACCTTAAAGTCGTCAATCCAGCTTTGTGCTTCTTTTTCTTTGTTTACAAGCTTACCAATTTCTAAATGTTGAGTTAGATAATCCACTTTACCATATGTATAGGTAACCGTTGGCGCAATTTTCTTAAACTTGTTTAAGTTTTTATTTGTATCTGCTCCTATAATTAGATCAGGCTCTAGCTCTATAATCTTCTCAATATCTTCATCAGATACAACAGGCACATCTTTTAATTCTTTTTCGAATAGCGGACTTTGTTTCGCCCATTCCTCTACCCCTACTATATTGACATCTAGTGAAAGTAAATCTCCTACATAACTCCCTAACACAACAACTCGTTTAGGATGTGCAGGTACTTTTATAGGCCCATTTTCTGACTGATATGTGATTGTTTCTTCCTTTTCATCCTTACCCTGTTCCCCTGACGCCTGTTCCGCCAATTTATTGCCACAAGCACTTATTATAAGAATCATAATAAGTATGATAGGTAAAAGTAGTTTCTTCATGCTTGTTTCCCCTTTCAATAACCAAATGGTAATGATAATCAATTTCATTAAGGTAAATCATATTATCCTTTTAAAATTCTGTCAATATATTCTTTTTTATTCCATAGACAAAAAACAAATTGTGCCTTCCCTTATTGCATTCCTTTACTAAAAAAACAAAAGCGCTGTTTTAAAAAACGGCGCTTTTGTTTTTTAACTTTATGAATCTTTCTCATCGCTTTCATACTAATTACTAGTAACTTATCGCAAGTAGGATTATCATTGCGGTGTAACATTTGGCTGTGTAAAAGCTCCCCTATATTTTGCACTAGGATGACGCCTGCTCAGACGGTCTTTTCCAAAAAGCTTAGAGCGTAAGGTTTCAGGCTGTACTTGTTGCTCACGAGCTAGCCCTCTTTTACGAAGAACGGGCATCACAGAACTGATAAATTCCTCGTATGAGCCTGGAATGGTTGCATTGATAACATTCACTCCATCTACTCCTGCTTCTTGCCAAAGCTCAAGCTGATTTGCAATCGTTTCTGGAGTTCCGACGATGCGAGAATTTCGACTCCGTAACTTGGCTAAGTCTCTTACAGTAGGCGTCCGCCCTTGTGTACTTTGCTTGAGCCATTGAAATGTACTTTGAACTCCTTCTGTTTTCACATTTTCAAGAGGTGTATCTAAACTAACGTTTCCTAAATCAATGCCCATTCCGCCTGCCATATGAGCAATCATCATGTCAAAGTCTATCTTTTGTTCTAATTCAATTTCTTTTTGTTGTGCTTCTTCTTCGGTTTCTCCAATAACAAAAGATAGGCCCTGATAGAAGCGAATATCATTAGGATCACGACCATACCGAACGGCAAGGCTTCGTGTCTGGTCAATTAGCTTGCGCGCATTGTCAGGATCAGGTGAGACGATGAAAACAGCTTCTGCATGACGAGCTGCAAAATTTCGGCCCGCTGCTGAAGATCCCGCTTGAAAAAGAACGGGCGTGCGCTGTGGCGATGGTGAAACAAGATGTGGACCTTCTACTTTATAACGTTCGCTAACATGATTAATTTTATGAATTTTCTGTGGATCAGCATGAATGCCACTTTCTCTATCTTGTAAGAGGGCATCTTCCTCCCAGGACCCTTCCCATAGCTTATACAGAACATCTACATATTCATCGGCCCATTGATAGCGGTCATCGTGTGAAACCAATCCATCATATCCAAAATTTCGAAAGGCGTTTTCAAGCGAACTTGTGACGATATTCCACGCAATTCTTCCTTTTGAAATATGATCAAGGGTAGAAACACGCCTCGCAAAGTTAAATGGAGGCTCTTGAAGCGGTGCTGCAGTGAAAGCTAGGCCAATCTTTTTCGTATTCACAGCCAAAGCAGATAAAAGAACCATTGGATCGTTGCTTGGAATTTGCAAACCGTTGCTTGCATGGTATTCCCACCCTCCTCGGTGATTCCCATATAATCCAACAACATCTGCAAAAAAGATGGCATCAAATCCACCGGCTTCTAGCTTTTGAGCTAGTGAAACCCATAGTTCTACATCATTAAAGTTTAATTGATGACCTTCCTTATCCCGCCATAAGCCGTGAATAATATGAGAGGCCGTATTCATCACAAAGGCAGAAAACGAAAGTGGTTTAGACATTATCTATCATCTCCATTGTTTAACTTATCGATTTATTTTGGAATAATACGCTTTACAGAGCTGCGAATACTCTCCTCTGTTAGTTCACCTGAAGACTTTTCAATAATTTTTCCCTCTTCGTTAATGAAGAAGGTTACCGGAATATTTAGAATATCGTACTGCTCAACAACAGAACCCGTTCGGTCTAGCAAAATAGGAAAATCTAATCCGTATTCCTGAACAAAAGGTCTAATAATGACTCTTGGTTCAGTTGCGTTAACAGCAATCACTTCCATTCCCTTATCCTTGTACTCTTCGTAAATGCTATTTAAATGAGGCATTTCCTTTTTACAAGGAGGACAGTATGTTGCCCAAAAGTTAAGGATAATCCCTTTCCCTCTAAAATCTGAAAGGCTCACTTCGTTACCGTGCAGATCTTGAAGTGTAAAATCAAAAGCTATGTCATTAAGATCCGCACCTTTAGCAACGTTTTTTTCATTCTTAAAGAAATTAACATACACTGTGTAACCTAGCCCTAGTAATAAAACTAAAATCACCAGACCTGTGAGGAGAGAACTACTGAACTTTTTCGTTCTATACTTTAAGATGTTTCTCCCTCCTCTCCATTTGTAACGGATAAAAATATCCCTTTCATTTCATGCTGTTCTTTATAATCCACATGTACAATCACTTGTTTTTTTCCCGATTCTAAAAACTTAGTGTCTAACACATACTTTCCTTCCTCTAGAACCTTTGGGGAAACCATCCCCAAAGACGTGCCGTTTTCAATAATTTCAAACTGTACATGGGCATCATCAATTTTTTCAGCTCCGTATGTGACAGAGGCTGTTAAACTAGCGGTACTATTAATTGTTAGGTTTGTAGTATCACTACTTAAAGAAACCTTTAGTGCTGGAGTCTCTACTGAACGGTGAGCGATACTAGACTGAGAGCAGCCTGCTAATAATAGTGAAATAAAGAGGATTAGAGTTGTTTTCACATCATAACTCCTTGTCTAACGTACTTTTTCGCTTAAGATAGTTACCTGTTTATCCTGCTTCATTTTTTAAATTCGTCCAAAATAGAATACGTTTCTTAATTCGTTCAAACGTAATCATAATGATTAAAATAACAAGACTATTAAAAATCAGTCCTGATATAACTAAATCATACTGAGTGAAATCTGTATAATACTGAATAAAATACCCCATACCTGCTTTTGCACCAAACATTTCGGCCGTCATTAAAACTAAAAAACATAAGCTGAGTGACTGCCCGATGCCATTTAAAATGAGCGGTGAACTTGCTGGGATAATAACTTTAAAAATTAGATCTCGTTTTTCTAAACCAATTGTCTTAGCATTGTCCCAATAGTGATGATCGATTAATAACACACCTTGAATCGTTCCTAAAAAGATGGGCCAAAAGGCAGCTATGAATAATATGGACATAGAAGCCAGTTCAAACGTCGGTAATAATGCAATCGCATAAGGAATAAATAAAGTGAGCGGTAGTGGACTGAACGCATTGAAAAAAGGCGTTAAAATTTTTCTCGGTTTTGGACGCATCCCAAAAAACAAGCCTCCACCGATGCCTAACACTAGAGCTAATAAAACACTTGGTACTAATAGCTTCATCGAACTTAAAAACCCTTGAAAAAGTTCAAATATTGCTCTAAAAAAAGCAGCGGCCACAAGATGAGGAGATGGAAAAATAAGTGGACTTAGCCAATCTGTAAAATTGGTGATATAAATCCATAACCCTATTAAAGCGAAAGCAATGGCTATCGAGTAACTATACGTACTTAAAAACTTTCTCATAGAATGCCTCCTTTAAATTAAGACTGTACATTCTGCTTATTAAACCGTTTAAGAACCTTTTTATAATAATCATCATTAGGGTTTTCTTTAATAAGTTCATCTATAGCTTCTTCATACATAGACAAATTAAAGTGATCATCTAAATCAATGTTATCTACGTCTTTTATATAGCCAATGTCTTGCATTTTCCCCCACGTATTCACAACTTCCTTCTTATTCGGATCTGCTGAGTTGATCAAATGCTTCTCATTGACAATTTCGTTCACTCTTTCTTCAGGTAGCTGTTTAAACGTCGGCTTTGATGCTTCTAAGTTTTTCTTTGGATTTTCTAACTTTACACGCTCTGCTTTTATAAGAGCTTTCATAAACTTTTTGTATGCTACGGCTTTATCACTTGAAATATTTCCTCTTACCGTAACGCGGCAACAAAGGTCATTTTGACTTAAATCATTGCTCCAAAAAATAGGTTTCAACCCGATTTGTTCTGTTTTAGTCAAATGTCCTGTATTGGAAAGACCAACATCTACTTTTCCAGATTGCACGGCCTCAAGTACATCTGCTACGCTTTTCACTTCAACAAAATCTACATCTTTCTGAATATCAATTCCGGCATCATCAAGCGCTGATTTGAAGATGACATCAAGAGTCCCTAGTCTAACCGTTGCTATTTTCTTTCCTTTGAAATCTTCTAATGTTTTATATTTGTTGGCATTTTCTTCTTTCGTTACAACAGGTTGTCCACCTTCCATATGTCCTCCAATGAATGTAAAATCTGCCCCTTGAGCAATGTAGTTCAGCGGTCCTGCTGTACCAAAAGTTAAGGCAATATCGATTTTGTCAGAGTTTAGAGCATCTAACCCTCCACTTGTAAAAGAAATCATTTCAACTTCTAAATTTTCATCTTCAAAAAACCCTTCAGCTCGAGCAATGTCTGCTAGAGGCGCTCCGTATAGCTGACCGTATCCGACTCTTAGTGTAGAACTTTCCTTACCTGACGCTGCATTTTTTTCTCCGCACGCCGCTAAAGCTAAAACAGAAATCATCAAAAACCCTATCATCCAACGTCTGCTTCGCAATCCCTTACCTCCCCTTCTCCTCCTCATTTAAATTCCTGCTCCATACGGCTGAACCGTCTCGTTTTGTTCGAGTTTCTTAAATATTCCATTGTTCATTACACGTAAAATTTCATTTCTAAATTTAATAAATTCCTGGCTTTCGATTAACATCTTTCGGTCTCTTGGCTTCTTAAAAGGAACGTCAATAATTTCTGCTATTTTGCCCGGAGGACCAGGCGTAAACATAACGATGCGATCCGCTAAAATGATGGCTTCTTCTGCGTCATGTGTAACAAACACTACAGTACGCTGCTGATCGCGATTTACTTGAAGAATAATATCTTGTAATTGAATTCTCGTTACGGGATCTAATGCACCAAATGGTTCATCCATAAACATTAAATCTGCTCCTAATGATAAAGCCCTTGCAATTGCTGCTCTTTGTCTCATCCCTCCTGACATCTCACCAGGATATTTTTTCACGGCATGCCCTAACTGTACTAATTCAAGGTATTGCCCAGCTAAGTGTGCCAGTTCTTTTTTAGATTTGGATTTTTTCATCGTTCTTTTCATTGCAAGAATAATATTTTCTTCTGCTGTTAACCAAGGAAATAGGGAGTAGTCTTGAAATACAACTGCACTATCTGGTAAAGCTTTTTTAGTTGATACAGAATCAACTAAAACTTCACCACTCTTCGGCTGTGCTAATCCTGTTAACAATCGAAGCAGAGTACTCTTCCCAGAACCACTAGGACCCATTAACGTAATAAACTCTCCTTTTTTAATAGTGAGATTAATATCTTGTAAAATCTCAACTCCTTCATAACTAAAAGAAAGAGATTTAGCTTCAATTTTGGTTTGAAATGCATTCTGTTTTTCTCTTACCTTGTAAACTTCTTGGATTACTTTTGCCATATTCATCCTCCAACCTTTTTTTATATTTCATGTCATAAAAAAGAACCAGGAACATTACTCTGCACAGCAATGTTTCTGGTTGACCAGTCAACAAAATACTATAACCCTATCAAAATAGTAAGTTTAATATCATTGATTCTGCTTTGCTTACATTAATCTAATGATCATTTCCCTTCTTCCCAAAGCTCTAGAGGCAAACTTAGCAACTCTTTTCCAATTTGCTCTCGAGCAACATTATTAGAAGGTGCCATAGGAATTCCTCCGCGTGCATCTCGGTAAATGCGTTCGAAAATTCCTTCTACATATCCAAAGCCTCCTGCGACATCCATCGCAACTCGTGCTGCAAAATCCGCTAATTCTGTTGCTTGTACTTTTTGCTCTTTTATTTCAGAAGCAAGGGGAAGGGAAGACTCATTTAACGCACGTAATTCATCCAATCTCCTCGCCAAATCCAATTGCCATGCTCTCAAACCTGTAATACGAATTTTCACTTCAGCTAATTTTTGCCGAATGACTCCATAATCAGCTAAACTCTTGTTGAAATCTCGATGAACAGTTCTCGTTGTGTGGGCAACTGCAGCGTCAAGCGCTCCTTGAGCTACACCTAGCCATACCGCATTTAATCCTATTGCTACTCCTGTCCCATTTAGCACATCTAGTCCATCTGCTGGCAATAGATCTTGGTAACTTACTCTTACGTTCTCAAACGTTAATGGACCACTATGGTTTCCTCTTACACCAAGTGCTTTCCATGGCTTTGCTATAATTCCGTCCTTGTGGCCATCTACAATGAATGAGCTATGTTCCTTAGGATCACGGCTACCTGCAGTACGGGTTTGCACAATATAAAAATCTGCCTGTCCTCCACTTGTTGTAAAAGATTTTTGAGCGTTAATAATATACTCTGTTCCATCGTTTTTCGCTTGGCTCCTGTTATACCAAACATGACCTCCTGTTGCTTTTTCACTAATGGACAGAGTACCTAAATACCCTTCTCGGACTTTTGGTAACCATCGCTCTTTTTGACTTTGACTACCAAAAATATGAATAGCTTGAACAGCACCAACATGCATAGCATATACGAGACCTGTTGACGCATCTACTTTTCCTATTTCTTCAGCTGCAACCGATAATCCCACATAGCCAAAATCGAGTCCTCCCCACTCTTTAGGAATAGTTACAGAATTCCACCCTTCACTAGCTAAGTAAAGTAAGTTTTCACGAGGAAATTGACCTGTTTTATCAATCATTTCTGCATTTGGTTTTATTTTTTTTTCAATAATAGGCTTTATCATGGCTCTCATTTTCTCAATCGCTGATTGTGAAGAGACAGGTCTATCTTTTGATATGTTGGTCATTTTTATATCCCTCTGTTTCTATTAGATATTAAAAATACACTTGTTTTATCGGAAGCTCATTACCATTCACTACATAATCGCCGATTGCTCGTGCTTTGTAGGCCGTTGGATTATGAGAAGCAATGGTACGAATATTGCGCCAGTGGCGGTCAAGATTTGCTGACTGTCTTGTTGCAGAGGCTCCTCCAACTTCAAATAGTCTTGTCGCTGCTTGCAAAGCAATATTGTCTATCATTACTTTCGCTTGTGCAGCTTTTACTGAAGCTTCATGACTTAAAGCATAATCTATATCGCCTTCAACAGCTGAAGCTACCGCCTGATCTAAGGCTTCAGCAGCTGTAAGTACAATTGCTGAAGCTCCAAAAGCACTGCTCGCTATTTCCCCAATGATTTGCTGAAGCTGAGGATCCTCTGACGGCGTATTCGCAGCTGCAAAACTGAATGTTCTTTTTCTGTTTTGAACCAAAGCTGCCGCATCTGTCACTACGTTGTGCATAATCCCTGTGATAACCGCATGCAAATACAGCTGTAAATAAGAGTTAAATGGCGTTTTCTTATCGTACGTTCCGGCGATTTCTTCTTGTTTAACTAAAACGTTGTTGAAACGGGTTGTTCCACTTCCCGTGAGTTTTTGACCAATACCGTCCCAATCATCCTCAAGAATGACGCCCTCACGATTTGTTGGAATAACAACAGATAGAGCCGTTTCACCTACAGCCGAAGCTGTAACAAGAACAAAATCAGCATACAGCGTGCCTGTACTAAAATATTTTGTACCGTTTAAACGATAATGATCTCCATCCCGAGATAATTTTGTTTCAAATACTTTTGTTCCTACATTTTTGGAGGAAAGTTCAGTTGTTGCATTTCCAATAATGTGACCGTCAGCTATTTTTTGTAGCCAGTAATCTCGCTGCTCATCTCTAGGAGCGATAAGCAAACTTTCCACAAAGGAATAATGGGCGCGAAGACTATGAGCAACGTCTGAATCAGCTTCTGCTAATTTGATAATCACTGCAAAGAGTTCGCGAATACTCGCCCCTCCTCCACCACGTTCAATCGGTAACCGTAAGGCACCTAATCGTGACTGTCGAATAACATCCCATGCAAGATATGGATGTGCTTCACTGTTAGCACTTCTTCGGTCTTTCGTATCTTGAGCAATTATAGAAATTAACTCATTAAGCGCGGGTGTATGGAATTTAACAGGTTCAGTAAACAGATATGAAGATTTTTCACTACTTTTTCCGGTATCAACACTGACGTTTAAATTTCTATAGTTCGTCATATTTGATTTCTCCCTTAGCTTTGATTTACATAGATAGCATAGCGCTTATTTGAATATGCATTGTTAATGCATATAAAAAAACACCCTTTTCCCCCTATCCATAGCGGGAGAACAGATGCCTTTAGTTGTCTAATCGGACCACTATTTAATTTTAAGTTAAAAACTACCTTTTACGTGCTACTAGCTTCTTAAGCTTACAATTGATAATTCATATTTCTATATTGAGAACCTACATGTTCTTCTGATAAGCGTGCCCTTCCTTTACCAAATAATTTCTCCCTTAATGTTCCTTCTTCATACTCTGTTTTTACTAAACCACGCTCTTGTAACTCTGGAATGACAAGCTCAACGAAATCCGCAAATGACCCAGGCGTCACTGTATAAGCTAAATTAAATCCGTCAATATCTGTTTCATCAATCCATTCTTCAAATATGTCGGCAATTTGTTGAGGTGTTCCAACAGCTACAGGTCCCATTCCACCAATACCAGCAAACTTAGCCAATTCCTGTACAGTCCACGTTTTATTTGAGCTATATTTGGTTAGTGATTCTAACATTGATTGAACGGCTTTTGTTTCAATATACTCAATCTCTTGCTTTGGATCCCATTTTGAAAAATCAACGCCACACCATCCGCTTAATAATGAAAGAGCACCTTCATAACTTATATAGTTTGAAAGTTCTTCGTATTTCTTCCATGCTTCTTCTTCGGTTCTTCCAACAATAACGGTAAACAAGGCAAATACTTTTAGACTTTGCGGATCTCTCCCTTGCAAGCGAGCTTGTAACCTCAAATCTTTTACATAAGCTGCAATTGAGCTTTTTTCAGGACCAGAAATAAACGTGCATTCGGCATGCTTAGCTGCAAATTTACGACCTTTTGATGATCCACCTGCTTGATATAAAACAGGAGTCCTTTGAGAGGATGGCTCACATAAATGGATGCCAGGAACATTAAAATATTTACCGTGATGGTTGATGGCATGGACTTTGTCGGGGTTTGAAAAGACTTTCTTTTCTTTATCTTTGATAACAGCGTTCTCTTCCCAACTGCCTTCCCATAACTTATAGCAAACTTCAACATATTCATCAGCGATGTTATAGCGCTCTTCATGCTGAATTTTATGGCCTGTATCAATGTTTTTCATTCCACTTTCTAAATAAGAGGTCACGATATTCCAAGCAATTCGCCCATTTGTTAAATGATCCAACGTTGTCATTCTTCTTGCAAACGTATAGGGATGCTCAAACGTTGTAGAACAAGTAATGCCAAAGCCCAAATGTTCTGTCGCATGTGCCATTGCAGAGACAAGCATCATTGGATCATTAACAGGAACCTGTGTTGCTTCTCGAACAGTGACCGTTTTATCTGCTCCATATACGTCATATATTCCAATCACATCTGCTATAAACAGGCCATCAAAACGTCCCTTCTCTAATAATTGTGCTAGTTCGATCCAATAATTAATATCGTTATATCGATGCGATTGATCATCAGGATGTGTCCATAAACCAGGAGATTGGTGAACAACACAATTCATATCAAAAGCATTTAAATATATTCTACTTTTTTTCATACTCCGACTCCTTTTCGAATATTCAGTGTATTCAACAAGTAGAAGCATTTCAACTATGTAAAACGCTCCTCTATATACTCGAATTCTTCTATTTACTCATATTTGTTGTTTGTTTCTCAAAGCTTTCCTTATTTGCAGCCACTCCACCAAATGGACTTATAAAGGTACGTTCATTTTCATCATGATGATGATTTAGAGGTAACCTTGGGAAGAGTAGCTCTGCCGTACGATAAGCTTCTTCTAAATGCGGATATCCTGACAAAATAAACGTATCAATCCCTAAATCGGCATATTCTTTCATTCTTTCAGCAACTGTCTCAGCATCTCCTACTAGAGCTGTACCTGCTCCTCCTCTCACTAGACCCACTCCTGCCCATAAGTTAGGGCTTACTTCAAGGTCAGAACGATCTCCTTTATGAAGTTCAATCATCCGTTTTTGACCTTCTGAATCCATCTTCGCGAATGCCTTTTGTGCAGACTGAATGGTTTCTTCATCTACATGTTCAATGAGCTCTTCAGCAGATTTCCACGCTTCTTCTTCTGTTTTTCTTACAATCACGTGTAGGCGAATGCCAAATCGCAATGTTCTTCCCTTTTTGGCTGCTTTGTTTTTCATCGTTTCAATTTTTTCTTTTACTTTCTCAGGAGATTCTCCCCACGTTAAATAGACATCTACATGATTAGAGGCAACATTCATTGCAGCGGAAGAAGATCCTCCAAAGTAAAGAGGCGGATATGGCTTTTGTACTGGAGGATATAGGACTTCCCCGCCTTTTACATTAAGGTAGTTTCCATCAAAATCTACATCTGATCCATTTAACGCTTCTCTCCAAATTGATAAAAATTCATCTGTTAATTCATAGCGATCATCATGATTTAAAAACAGTCCATCTCCAGCTAGTTCAACAGGGTCTCCTCCTGCGACAACATTAACTAGCAATCTTCCCTTTGAGAAGCGATCAAATGTAGCAGCCATTCGGGCAGATAAAGTAGGCGATGTTAAGCCTGGACGAACGGCAACAAGAAACTTCAGTTTTTCAGTGACAGGTGCCAGCATTGATGCTGCAATCCATGCATCTTCACATGATTTTCCTGTTGGTAATAGCACCCCGCTGTATCCTAACGTATCTGCAGCTTGGGCAATCTGTTTGCAGTATGAATAGTTGACTGGACGCGTTCCCTCAGATGTGCCTAGATAACGCCCATCTCCGTGTGTTGGAATGAACCAAAAAATCTCCATTTTCCTCTTCCTTTCTTCTATTAATTTAAGAAATTAGTATGTAAAAAACAAAAGAGGCTCACCAAGCGAACGATATGTTCTTCGCTTAATGAGCCTCTGGATGACCAGACGGAATATTTGTATTAAAGGTTATGACCATGATAAGCTAATTATTCCCATTTGTAAAGTATGAATTGAAACTAAATTTTCTTTATCACTCTTCACTCAGGTTGATAAAGATCCTTTCCACCATCAAGAACTTTTCGCTTCATTTTCTAGTTCTTTCACTCGTTTTTCAAGCTTCTTCACTTTAGACTGAAGTTCTGTAACAAATATAAAGGCTGCGATGGCAAGTGCAAAACCTGCATACTCCATTTCTATTCCTCCTTTAACCTCTATACTTAGTACTATTTACGGGTAAGAAAAGAAAGGGTTTCAAAATATCCCTTTCCGTCCATCCCTTTGATATCTAAAATCTGTTATACTATCTTATAAAATAATACTGCGAAAGAGAGGTTACGAGGTTGGACTTATTATCTTTACTTTCATTTCTAGGCGTTGCTGTGCTTCTTACTCTTATGCCTGGGCCTGATAACTTATTTGTGCTTGCTCAAAGCATTGCGAAAGGGAAAAATGCCGGCATTTTTACAACGCTTGGTCTTTGCACAGGACTGCTCGTTCATATTACGGCCGCAACGATTGGACTTTCAGCACTTGTTTATCAATCTTCTCTTGCTTTTTCAATTGTAAAATACGCAGGAGCCGCTTATTTACTTTATCTAGCTTATAAATCGTTCCGTGACAAAAGCACGCATGTAACAATGAAAAGCGACGATTCATTAGAAAACAAATCGCTCTACAAAAAAGGCATTATTATGAACGTTTTGAACCCAAAAGTATCGCTTTTCTTCTTAGCGCTTTTTCCACAGTTCATTAACTACAATAGTTCTGTTACACTGCAAATGCTTCTGTACGGCTTTACGTTTTTAGTTCAAGCATTCGTGATTTTTACACTTGTTAGCTTTTTTGCTGAAGGAGTGGGACGCTTTTTACGTAAAAGCCCGAAAATTTCTCAGAAAATTAATGCTTTGCAAGGAACGTTGTTTACAATCATTGGAGTGAAAATAGCATTTACTGAGAAATAACCTTTTATTAAAAAGCGCCATTCGTTTGTACGAACGGCGCTTTTTATAATCTGCAACATGCTATTATTATTTCATCTTATTTAATAGATCAATAGCGATAATTTCCTTCGTATTTTTCTTATCTTTAATAATAAGTGATGCGTGATTTTCGTCTTGCCAATAGACGTTAAAAGTCTCCGGCTTTACGTTTTTTCCTTCATAATCTATTTTTATACGAAATGAATAGCGAGGATTCCCTTCTTTCTCATAGTAAACTTTAATACCTTGCTCACCACATAACGAGAGTAGTTTTCCTTCTTGCACAATTTCCACCTTGCTCATATTCATCAGAGATTGACTTATAATAACTGATTTCTCTTTTATATAACGAGGATACACAAATGCAATAAAGGGAATTGAAAGAACGAGAACAATTGTCAGCGTCACAGTAAAGATTTTGTCTCTCTTTCCTTTTTTGATGGCTCGCTCAAGAGGTAAGTCTTCTTTTTTAAGAAAATCAAACTCTTTCTTTTCTTTACTCCTTCTATGTAAAAAAGCACTCCACCAATACATTAAATAGAGATAGCCTATCAAAAGAAATGCAGCGGCGAAAGATCCCTCATGCAGTCTTTCAATAAGATTTTCTATGTTTTGTCCATTTCCATTCATATGATAAAGTATAAAAACAGCGATGATAAGAGCAATAAACGAGCGTTTCCTACTTTTTCTTCTGGCGAAACTTGCCATAATACCTAAAAATGTAAGAAACGGTAAGTAGGTTGTAAGCAAGATAACGAATATCCATAAAAAAGTGATGTAGGTCATGACGTGTCCTTTCTCTTAAATTATGTAAATAGAAACCTGTTTTCTTAGGAATTCATTCTTATCTTGCCACACTTTATTCTTATAAAACAAGGCGTGAATTTCATAGGAAATTCACGCCTTCGTTCTACACAAATGAACGAAGTGTAAGCTGAGCAATAAGATAAAGCATTTCTTGCTGTGACACATCGCCATTTTCAAGCTTTTCTTCCCATACTTCTGGCTTTTGAAGAGGGAGTTTATCTTTTACTTGTTGAAATGTTATATACAAGTTTTGAATTTGATAGTCTTGAAAATCTCCTGCTCTTTTAGCCATCACCATTGCATCTTGACGTTTTGCCTCATCTTGTGGACGTGCTCCGTTGGTAATTCCACGTTCAATGGCTCCATTCACTTCTTCTCTTGCAGCAGGATCTGCTGGTAACTTACTTTTATCCACTTTTGGTTCCTCCTTTGCCGGGTCTTGTGCTAGCGGTGTTGTTGGATTTGGCGTCGGTTTCGGTGCCGGTGTTGGAGTTGGTGTGGGAGTTGGAGTTGGCTTTTGAGAAACTTTATATACTTCATCAAGCTTTGCTAATGTAAGTGCTCCTGCAATACCGTCAGCTGTTAAGCCGTATTTTCTTTGAAATGCTTTTACAGCTTGTTCCGTTCCCTCTCCATAATCTCCGTCAATCCCACCTGAACCAACACTAAATCCAAGTGCCTGCAGTTTTCCTTGCAACCCCTTTACGAGCGTCCCGCTATCTCCTCTTTCAAAATAGTTTTTCGGAAGCGGTTGTGAAGGAGCCACAGCTCCACCTGATGGAGGTCTTCTTCCTGCTTGAAGCTGTGAAAGGGTTAGTCCAAAGGTATACTGAAAGTGTGGCAGATCTTTAAAAGATCGCCATGCTCCTCCCCATTCAAGTCCAAGCTGCTGACCTAATTTTCCGACTCTATTATAGTCATTTCCTGTCCATACCGCGTTTTGCTCATCATCAAAAACAGCAATATCAAAAGCTAATCCATAGTTATGGATCGACTGACCTCCTCTTGCATTGGTGACGATTTTCCCTGGCTTTGTACGTCCTTGTTCATATAGGGCGTTTTGTTCTGCAAAAGTACGAAGTCCTTGTGTAACAGCAATATTAATTCCGTTTCTATATGCAAGTTTGATAAGCTCAATGGCTTTTGCTGCCACTATAGCATTTACCCCTACTAGCCGCTTTTCCGAGCGCTCTAGCAGATATTCCAAAGTAGTGGCTGGCATATGATTCACTCCCTAGTTGTTTGACAATGTTGCCTTCTCTCTTTCATCCTTAAAAAAGAAAGAAGGAAATAGAGCTTTCTATAGCTCTATTCTAGTGTCTATTACTACATCCTATTCAAAAATGAGAGAGTCGTGTTACCTAATTATGGAATGATATTCTGTAAGAAGAAGGAAGAAAATACTATAGGGATAAAAGATTTATAGACTATAAATAAAAATTCCTTTCAAATTTGTCGAAAAAGAAGTCTTTAGAATGAGGAAAGTGGATATTTGTAAGGAAAATGTAAAGAGGATACGCTATAATAAGTTTATTGAAAGGAGGACGGCACAACATTTATCAAATGGATGGGAAATCAGAAAGGTATAGATAAATACTATTTCTCACTATATACCATACATACCTTTACAACTACATAATAGAGAGCTCTTCACATCTGATAGATTTACAAAACTTAAAATTTTAGACTATTCAAAATTGTTATTCCTTTTGCTTAAAACCAACCATTTTACCTAGAAGATGTAAAAATTGTCATCTTTCAATATCGATTATGATAATGGTATAATATCTTATTGCAGCCATTGATAACTTAATGAGAAAATGGGTGAAATGCACACTAAAAAAAGCCAGTAAAAAAGAATCGAACGAATGTGATTAAGATTACGGCGTGCTGACATGGTCAACTTTACGGTCACACGCTATGATGTTACGAGAAAGAGGGGAAACATATGCAAGAACAGAAACTGGCGAGAGGTTTAAAAAACCGACACGTACAATTAATAGCAATTGGTGGAGCGATTGGAACAGGGCTTTTCCTTGGAGCTGGAAAGTCCATTCACCTTGCAGGCCCATCAATTTTATTTGCCTATATTATTACAGGAATGATCTGCTTTTTAATTATGCGCTCGCTTGGAGAATTACTTTTAACAAATTTAGAGTATCACTCTTTTGTTGATTTTGTACAAGACTATTTAGGAAATATGGCTGCCTTTATTACCGGTTGGACCTACTGGTTTTGCTGGATTTCCATTGCAATGGCAGACTTAACAGCAATCGGCCTTTATACACAATATTGGTTCCCGAGCGTTCCGCAATGGGTTCCAGGATTGATTGCTCTCGTGATTTTATTAATTATGAACCTTGCCACTGTCAAACTTTTCGGTGAAATGGAGTTTTGGTTTGCTTTAATTAAAGTTATTGCAATTTTAGCTCTTATTGTGATTGGTCTTTTCATGATTTTAAAAGGCTTCTCTACTGACTCAGGGCCAGCTACATTTGCAAACTTATGGAACCACGGCGGCATGTTCCCTAATGGAATAAACGGCTTTATTCTTTCTTTCCAAATGGTTGTCTTTGCCTTCGTTGGAATTGAGCTTGTTGGTCTTACAGCAGGTGAAACAGAAAACCCGGAAAAAGTTCTTCCAAAAGCCATTAATAATATCCCGCTTCGTATATTAATTTTCTATATTGGAGCACTTCTTGTGATTATGAGTATTTATCCGTGGAATGCTATTAATCCAGCGGAAAGTCCATTCGTACAAGTTTTCGTTGCCGTTGGAATTGGAGCAGCTGCAACCATTATTAACTTTGTTGTGTTAACATCTGCTGCTTCTGCATGTAACAGTGCTGTCTTTAGTACAAGCCGTATGATGTACTCGCTTGCTAAAGATAAAAATGCACCAGAAGCATTGGCAAAACTTACAGCAAATAAAGTTCCTTCAAATGCGCTGTTTTTCTCAGCCGTTGTTGTTTTAATTGGCGTTGTTTTGAACTATACAATGCCTGAAGGTGTCTTTACGCTTATTACAAGTATTTCAACTGTTTGCTTTATTTTCATTTGGGGAATTACGGTTATCTGTCATTTGAAATATCGCAAAACACGACCAGATTTAGCGAAAGTGAATAAATTTAAACTTCCGCTTTACCCGTTTTCTAACTATTTAATTCTTGCTTTTCTTGCCTTTATTATTGTCGTATTGGCACTCGCGGAGGATACAAGAGTTTCGTTATTTGTAACACCTGTTTGGTTTATTTTGCTTATTGTAATTTACAAAGTTCAAGCAGCAAAAATAAAGAAAGATGTAGCAGCGAAAAAATAAAAAAAGGCGTAACCTACCAGAGGAGGTTACGCCTTTTTCTTTTACATCACCCGTTTAAACATTTTCTCCATCTCATATGTTGAATAATGAACAATAATCGGACGACCATGCGGACATGTGAATGGATCACTTGATGCTCTTAAAGACTGTAAAAGCGCAAAAATCTCATCATGACGAAGATGATGATTTGCTTTAATAGATCCTTTACAGCTCATCATAATTGCTGCTTCTTCACGGAGCTTGATGATATCCACTTTTCGCATTGAAAGTACTTGTTCAATCATTTCTTCAATAGTTTCTTTTTCTTCTCCCTTTGGAAACCACTGCGGATGTGAGCGAACGATAAAGCTGTTGTGACCAAACGACTCAATAAAAACGCCAACGCTAGCTAGCGCTTCCCGGTGCTCCTCAATTACAATGGCTTCATTCGCTGAATACTCAAGCGTAATCGGAACAAGCATTTCCTGTACTTCTGGCTCTACTTCACCAAGCTTGTCACGAAAGTATTCGTATTTGATTCGCTCTTGTGCCGCATGCTGGTCAATAATATAAAGACCGTTCTCATTTTGAGCTAAAATATACGTTCCATGCATTTGACCAATTGGATAAAGCGTTGGAACACGAGAAGATGATTCTTCTTCCTCTGTGCTTTCTTCCTCTACACGCTCTTTTTCCTCAACAAAATTCTCTTGCTGTGGCTTGAGTGCTTCATTAAACTTTCTTTCTTCCTCCTGTTCAAGCTCATTTAGCCATGATAAATCTTCTTTTACAGGCTCTTCGGCTGGAGGTGGCTCTGGTGCTTTTTCGTACGTTACTACCCTCTCTTCTTTTACAGAAGGCGACTCGCTGTAGTCAAACGACATGACACTTTGCTCACTTTGCGGTTTTGCTTTTGTAACAGGCGCTTTTGTCGCCACTTCTGGGATAAGCTGCTCTTTTTTAAATGCTTTTTTAATGCTCCCCTCAACAAGAGAAAATAGCTCGTCTTCTTTACTTAAGCGAACTTCAAGCTTTGTTGGGTGTACGTTAACATCCACTAAAAGCGGGTCCATTTTAATATTTAAAAATACAATCGGATAGCGACCAATTGGCAAAAGCGTATGATATCCAGCCGTTATGGCTTTTAACAAACCAAAATTTTTAATATGTCGGCCGTTAATAACCGTCGACATATATGCTCTTGAAGCTCTTGTCACTTCAGGAAGTGCAATATAGCCGTCAACTTCATAATCAAGTGAAGAAGCTTTAATGGGAATCATGTTTTTGGCAATTCGAATTCCGTAAATCGAAGCAAGCACTTGACGCACGTCTCCATTTCCATTTGTATGAAGCAGTTTACGCTCATGATGCATAAGCTTAAATGAAATGTGTGGATTCGCAAGAGCAAGACGGTTCATAATATCCGTAATATTGCCAAGCTCTGTGTTAATGGTTTTCATATATTTTAAACGTGCTGGTGTATTAAAAAAGAGATTTGTAATTGTAATATCTGTTCCTTTGCGACTTGAATAGAGCTCATGTGTCACAACTTCCCCACCTCTTAAGTAAAGGTGAGTACCAGCTTCATCTCCACAGCTTGTTTTTAAATCCACTTCCGAAACAGAAGCGATACTTGGTAATGCTTCACCGCGAAAGCCGAGCGTTCTAATTCGAAAAAGATCTCCTTCATTTTTAATTTTGCTTGTTGCGTGACGGCGAAAAGCAGTTAAGCAATCTTCATTTTCAATGCCATCTCCGTTATCCACAATCCGAATTTTCGTTAATCCTGCTTCAACAAGCTCCACTTCAATGACAGTGCTGTTAGCATCAATGGCATTTTCCACAAGCTCTTTTACAACCGACGCTGGCCGTTCGACAACTTCTCCTGCGGCAATTTTATTTGATAGCTCATCAGAGAGCTGCACAATTCGTGCCATCTTTCTCCCTCCTATATAGAAAAAGAGAGGAAAAGCCCTCTCTTATTTTTTCTTCAGCTGCTTTTGCAGACTATATACCGTATTTAGCGCCTGAAGCGGCGTCATTTCTAGAATATCAAGGTCTTTTAGCTTTCTCAAAATATCTTGCTCTTTTTTCGAAAGTTTTTCTTCTGGCGCACTTGCTTTTTCTTCTTGGAAAAATGAAAGCTGTGACACTTCTTCTTTAATTTCTTCTTGAATTTCTTCTATTTCTACTTCTTCTCTTCCTGCACTCACTTCTTTATGTGCAGGTTGTGTATCTTCTATGCTTTTTACTGGTGCTTTTGGAACTTCAAAGCTGCCTTCTTCAAGATCTTTTAAAATAACTCGAGCTCTGTCTAACAATGGTGCTGGAAGTTCAGCAAGCTCAGCAACGTGAATGCCATAACTTTGATCAGCAGCTCCGTCTTTGATTTTATGAAGGAAAACAACTTTTCCGTCCTGTTCAATTGCGCTTACATGTACATTATAAAGCTTTTTCAGTTCGTCTTCTAGAACTGTGAGCTCGTGGTAGTGTGTTGAAAACAGCGTTGTCGCGCCAATATATTCGTGAATATATTCAACAATCGCTTGAGCGAGCGCCATTCCGTCATATGTAGACGTTCCGCGCCCAATTTCATCAAGCAAAATCAAGCTGTTTTGCGTTGCATTTACGAGCGCATTGCGAGCTTCAAGCATCTCCACCATAAATGTACTTTGACCTGAGATTAAGTCATCTGCTGCCCCAATTCTTGTGAACACTTGGTCAAAGATTGGTAATACTGCTTTATTCGCTGGTACAAAGCAGCCAATTTGAGCCAAAATAGATGTCAACGCGATTTGACGCATATACGTACTTTTACCAGACATGTTTGGTCCTGTAATAAGTAAAATAGAGCGGTCATCAGACATATTGCAGCTGTTTGGTACATATTCTTGAGAGTTCATCACTTTTTCGACAACAGGATGACGACCATTTTCAAGCTCTAATGATTGCGAATCAGAAAATGATGGCTGTACATAATGACGTTCTTCACTCACCTTCGCAAAAGCTTGTAAAACATCAAGTTCACTCAGCGCTTTCGCAAGCTTTTGCAAGCGTGGAATATATTCCTTTACACGCTCACGAATCTCAAGAAACAGCGTATATTCCAGTTCAACGCTCTTCTCCTGCGCTTCTAGAATTAATGTTTCTTTTTCTTTTAGTTCAGGTGTAATAAAGCGCTCTGCATTTGTTAATGTTTGTTTGCGCTCGTACTGCCCTTCTTTTAAAAGATGCAGATTTGCACGCGTTACTTCAATATAATAACCAAAAACGCGGTTATAGCCGATTTTTAGCGACTTGATGCCTGTTTTTTCACGCTCTCTTCGTTCAAGCGCTGCAATCCATGACTTTCCGTTTTTGCTTGCATCTCGGTACTGATCAAGATCAGCGTTGTAACCGTCACAAATAATATCTCCGTCTTTAATGGAAAGAGGCGGTTGCTCGACAATGCTTTCTTCGAGCAGAGAAGCTAAATCTTCACAGCGATCTAAGCCGTTTAACAGCTCTTCTGCATATGGCTGATCAAGGCGTTTTATCACCTCTTCAATTGCTGGAACGTTGTTTAACGATTTTTTTAGCTGCACGAGATCCCGAGCATTAACGTTTCCAAAGGCAACTCGTCCTGCTAAACGTTCAAGATCGTAAACGTCTTTTAGCAAATCACGAAGTTCTTCTTTTTCGAAAAACTGTTCTATAAGCGTTGCAACCATTGTATGACGGCGCTCAATGTCTGCTTTTTTTAGAAGCGGTCTGTCAATCCACTGTTTTAATAAGCGCCCTCCCATTGCTGTTACTGTTTCATCTAAAAGCCATAGAAGTGAACCTTTCTTACCTTTAGAACGAATTGTCTCTGTTAGCTCTAAGTTGCGCTTAGAGTAAAAGTCAATTTTCATAAACTGATCAATTTGGTAAAAGAGTGGACGCTGTAAGTGATCAAGTGATCTATTTTGTGTTTTACGCAAGTAGTGGAAAAGACGTGCGCTCGTTTTTACAAGCTTGTCTTGTTGAAGGTGTGATGTTAGTTTCTCGATTTCTTCGTCTGATTCTGTGTCTTCCCAGTAGGAAATCGTCATTGTCATACTTTCTTTCAGACGTGCTAAAACACTGCCTGAAAAGCTTTCAGACACGACAATTTCACGAACCATTCTCGTATAAAGTTCACCAACAACCGCATCAACATCTTTTGATAAAAGAGTGACATAGCTTTCACCTGTTGATAAATCTGCAAACGAAAGACCAAACGTCCCGTCCTCAAATTCTGTTAAGCTTCCAATATAATTGTTTTCTTTCTCACGCAATCCGCTCTCATTCATAAGCGTTCCTGGTGAAATCACTTGTACCACTTCTCGTTTTACAACGCCTTTAGCTGTTTTAGGATCTTCCACTTGTTCACAAATAGCTACTTTATAGCCTTTTTCAATAAGTCTTTCAATATAGCCGTTTGCAGAATGATATGGAATACCACACATTGGAATGCGTTCGCTTCCGCCTCCATCGCGGCTTGTTAACGTAATTTCAAGTTCACGAGACGCAGTGAGCGCGTCATTGAAGAACATTTCATAAAAATCTCCAAGTCGAAAAAATAAAAAGGCATCTTCATGCTCTGCCTTGATTTTCAAATATTGCTGTATCATTGGCGTATACCCTGCCATTGTTATCCCCACATTTCATCTCTTCATTTATTATTATCAAGCCGTATTATAACATAAAAAGCTGAACTTTTTAAAAAGGTATAAACTCCCTAGAATCTATAGAAAGAGACATAACGTTACTTTGTCCCTGCATACAATCTCATGTAGTGCTTTTTTGCTTTTTCTAAAAAAGTTAGCAAAAGCGCTTCATACAGCGCATAAGCTAGAATGAAAATAGTTGAGGAGGGTTCGCTGAATATGGCAAACTACAGAGAGATTATTACAAAAGCTGTTACAGGCAAAGGCCGCAAGTTTACGCAATCATCTCATACGTTAACACCACCGAATAGACCTACAAGTATTCTCGGTTGCTGGGTTATCAATCACCAATATAAAGCAATTAAACGTGGAAACCTGGTAGAAGTTGATGGAACATATGATATTAACACATGGTACTCTTATGATGACAATACAAAAACAGAAGTTGTTACAGAAGAAACGTCGTATAAAGATACAATTCGTCTTCGCTACCGAGATGCTGAACAAATTAATGATGGAGAGTACGATGTAATTGTGCGCGTACTTCAACAGCCAAACTGCCTTGAAGCAACAATCTCAGCAAAAGGCAATAAAGTGCTTGTCCAAGTAGAAAGAGAGCTGTTAGCTGAAGTTGTTGGAGAAACAAAGCTCGTGGTTGCCGTGAACCCGGACGGCCTTGAAGATGACGACTTTGATTTAGATGTTGATGATGAAGAGTTTGAAGATTTAGATCCAGATTTCATCCTAGGTGATGAAGAGTAAAAGGCAAAAAAAGAGCCCGCACATTGCGAGCTCTTTTTTTATTAAGGGGAAATTTTTAGTTCCTTAAACACGAGACATCTAAACAAAGCGGTCAAAAAAGTAAAGATAATGTTTTAGATAATTTGAATCCAGTCTCTTTGTCTTTTGCTAGCTATTTTTCTTCATCCATTCATGAATAAAATAAACTATTTTATTTACAGATGGTGTTTGGGCACACCTCTTTGTATTCATTAAAATTCCAATTTGTCTAAAAACCTTGTTCTTTAATGGTTTAATGACTATATCTGTAGAACACCTGCTTAATAGTAAATCCGGAAGGAGACTGATTCCCAAATTACTACGTACCATTGAAATGATGGTTTCATCTCCTCTAATTTGATAAGCAACATTAGGATTGATTTGTTCCTTTTTAAATATATTATGTACTTCAAAGAGGGAATCTGAATATGGAAGAATAAATTCTACGGATTCTATTTCTTCTAGAGAGATGAAGTCCACTTTCGCTAATTCGTGATGTGCATTCATAATGACCATAATGGGATCTTCAAATAAAGCTTGAAACTCCCATTTATGATTATGAACCGTACCAATTCCAAAATCGATTTGATCTTCTTCTAGCCAGTGATCTAGTTCAGATGCATTACCTTCATAGACTTGAATCTCTATAAATGGATATTGCCTTTTAAATTCCTTCAATATGTCAGGCAACCAGTTTGTAGTAATGCTTGTATAGGCTCCTATACGAATTTTCCCTGTTTCTAATCCGTTGATCTGGTTCACCGTTTCTGATAAAGACTTATAGCCTCTCTGAATTTCTCGCATTCCATGTAGTACGGCTAATCCATTTTTAGTAGGTTTAACGCCATTTTTTTGCCTTAACAGTAAAGGAAAACCGTACTCTTCTTCTAGACTATTAATCATTTGGCTAATGTTAGGTTGTGTATAGTTCAATATCTCTGCTGCTTTTGTTAAACTTCCCGTCTCAACAACTGTAATATAAGCAATATATTTTTTTAAACTCATTACTCCTTCTCCATATCATAATTTTTTCTTATATTTATTATCACATATATTTAGTTTACTTATATCTTATAAGAAAATAAAATGAGAAACGTACATCATTTCAAAAATAACAGATTACTCAATTGACGTATGGATGGTAAGGAGAGAATATGATGGGGTATATTTTACAATTTCTTTTAGGTGGAACAATTATGGTCTGTGCCTCCCTTTTAAGCAAATCCAAATATTTATTTTTGTCAGGGATTATCACATTACTGCCTATCATGACATTAGTTAATATTCATTTACAAATGAAAAATATGAATATCATGAATTTTAGAATCACACAAAAAAATGCCATCTTTGGCTCCTTTGGTGCGGTTATATTAATTAGTGTTATTTTTATCTTAACAAATTGGATTAAACCTTTATATGCGGTAATCGGGGCATTTATTATCTATATTTTATACATGCTTGGATGTAAGTATTTTCTATCTTAAAGGTAAAAACTTAAATTTAATGACAACAGTCATATTAGAGGCTATGAGCTTTTTTGCAGCTATCTACCTTACTCCTCTAGATCGTTATGATCCATTATTTAACCGTCGTTATTATATCGTCCCATTAACTATTAGCGTAGTATTTATAGCTATTACATACTTAAATTTAATGAGAATCAGAAAAATATATGTATAATCTCAAAATATGTCGTAAAGAAAGCTCTCCTCATAGAAGGAGAGCTTTTTGTGTAATTTTCATTTCTAACCGTGGATTGCTTCATGTTTATCCAGAAATTCAAATTATGTTAATTTGTGCTTAACTTCTCTGCTACAGCTTTTTCTGAAGGATTGTTAGATTCTACTTCAGAGGCCTGTTTCACTTTTTTAATAAAGAAGGACATTATTAGACCAATAATACCAATCCCAATGATCACAAGATAAGCGTCATTCACCCCTTGTATAGAAGCTTCTGTAATAAGTTCGCTTTCAGTCAAACCTTTAGCAACAACTGTAGGCATCATATCCTGTAGATGTGACTCTGTACGGGTTGTCATCACTGTCACAAGAAGTGAAGTACCAACAGCACCGGCAACTTGACGAATTGTATTGCTTACTGCTGTTCCATGAGCATTTAATTGTTGGGGAAGCTGATTTAGACCAGCAGTTTGTATCGGCATCATCATTAAGGCCATTCCAATACGACGCCCTGTTGACATGAGGATCAAATAGGTATAACTAGTTGAATCCGTTAAGTTGATAAAACCAAGAGTTGTCACAATGGTCACAATCATGCCGATAATAGCTAACCATTTCGCCCCAAAGCGATCGAACAGCTTTCCAGTCACTGGCATAAGGAAGCCCATTACAAGCGCACCTGGAAGAAGAAGAAGACCAGACTCAACGGCTGTGTAACCACGCATATCCTGTAGATATAGTGGAAGTAACATCATATCTGCATACATAATCATCGTAACTGCAATATTAATGATGGTTGTTAAGGAGAACATATTGTATTTGAATACACGCAAGTCAAGCAATGGATTTTGAGATCTTAATTCCTTCCATGAAAAGAGGACAAGAGACAAAATTCCGACCGTCATTGTACTTAGTACTTCTATATGTGACCATCCAAGACTTCCAGCTTGGCTAAACCCATAAAGCAAGGCCCCAAAACCTATTGTAGAAAGAGCAACACTTAAGATATCAAATTTTGTTTTAATTCGATCAGATACATTACGGAGATAAATAAATCCTAATACAATAACAACAACAGCAAACGGAATCATTCCATAAAACATTGTTTCCCATTTGTAGTTTTCAATAATATATCCGGCAATGGTTGGTCCAATTGCTGGGGCAAAAATAACAGCAAGCCCGACCATTCCCATGGCTGCTCCTCTCTTTTCGCGAGGAAAGATCGTCAAAATAACATGTGTAAGCAATGGCATGATGATTCCTGCACCTGCTGCTTGAATCATACGTCCCGTTAACAAGACAGAAAATCCTGGTGCTAAAGCTGAAACAATTGTCCCAGATAGAAAGATGAACATGGAAGCTTGAAAAAGCTCACGTGTTGTAAACCGCTGCATTAAGTAAGCAGTAATAGGAATCAAGACACCATTTATCAACATATAACCTGTTGTTAACCACTGAGCTGTTGTAGCTGAAATGTTGAATTCAACCATTAGTTCAGGAGTAGCGACGCTCATAAGTGTTTGGTTTAAGGTTGCAAGAAAAGCACCTAAAACCATAATAAACATAATAGGTCCTTTTTTTATCGAATCGGAAACTATTTTCGTTTGATTATTCAATCCTATCTTATCCTTTCTCATTTTAAAGTAGACTTTTTTTACAAAGTGTTGAATAATTTACACTGTATAAATTACATTATGAAAAGTAACTATGACAACAGACAATTTTTCAAGAACTGTATATTAGTTATCAGTTCTTTCGCTTTGTGTTAATAAAACCGAGAATAATAGACAGAACTTAGCTAAATGTAAATTTCCATTTAATAGAAAAAGGTGATTATTGATGAAAGACCATTCAAAAACTCGGATAGATCCCCGAGTTATTCGTACACGTCAGTTAATAAAGGATGCTTTAATTGATCTTCTACAGGAGATGGAAGTTAGCAAAATTAGTGTGAATCGACTTGCAGAACGCGCAACAATTAATCGTGTTACGTTTTATCTACATTATCGTGATATTCAGGACATGTTGGAGAAGATGGCACAGGAGATGGTAGAGGATATTGAGGAAATCATGAGTAGTACTGAAAGCTCTCCAGATGACTCTAAAGAAATAGAAGAGTTGAAGCTCCTAGATTTACTAGAGTATATTGCTGACAATGCTAAATTTTATAAAGTCGTTCTTGGTTCTAGACGAACACCGATTTTTACAGAACGTTTGTTAAATACCCTTTCAGATATAATAACAAAGCGAACGGAAAATGCTTCCTTCCTTGCTACTAAAGACATTCCTGTAGATATTGCGATTTGGTACAGTTCTTCAGCTCTAATTGGAACCATTGTAAAATGGTTGCATCGAGATATGCCTTATACACCGCAGTTTCTTGCTAAAAAGTTGTATATGCTTTTTAAATTAAGAATGGATGAAATTTGAATAAAAGTTGGTGAGGCAACAAGTGAATTGAAAATCAATCCTAATATGGATGAGATAAAAAAGGTTTTAGATATTAAAAAAAGAGCTCGCACTTAAGTGCACGAGCTCTTTTCACTGTACTTTGAAACTTCACTTTCCTCCTATTTTAGAAGCAAGGTTTCTCATTATGAAGATTTGTCATGAAGCTTGCGCTGACCAGTTTCACTATGTCCTGTTGGCTTAATAATTAAGCAAATAATGAAAGCAATAAGGGCTGCAACACCTAGAGGAATCACAAAGTATAAATAGGTTCCTCCTCCTTGGCTTAATGTCTCATTGTTTGAATAAAAGCGAATTGTAATAATAGCGGAGCCTATCAAGCAAACCCCTGGTAACAGCAAGCGTGAAAAGAACATCTTAAATGGGTTTAGTCGTGCTAGAATATATGAAACAACAATCAAAATAATCCCGCTAACAATTCCTGAAATTAAAAAAGTAAGTGCTGATCCACTCATGGCGCCTCCTCCTTTATCTTTTCGTCGTTTTATTTCTTTTAAAAATCTAGTTAGACAAGTGCTATGGTTATCTATTCCACCGTTCTATCAAAGTGAAACTTTTTAAGACATAAATAAATAAAGGAGGGAACTTCCCTCCTTTTTTAAGACGTTTTTAAAAGCTCTTGAACGACTTTATTTTCTTCTTCATTCAGTAAGTTTTTCTCAATCATCTCATCTATTTTCTTGTTCATATTTCCTTCAATTGTTTTTGCAATCTCCTTATCTCCTACAAGAAGAATGGAAGTCCATTTATTGTCTGCAGCAATTTTGTCGAGTTTGCTTCCCATGCTCTTCCAGAAACGTTTGTGGTTGGCGGTAACACGCTCTTGAAACTCGTCCTTCTGGCTCGCTATATTGGCTCCTCCACCCATGTTTATATCTGCTTTTGAAGGTCCTTCATGTAGACGCCAATCATCTATATCAAGATCATAGTGATAATGCTTGACTCCTTGAACTTTAGAAAGCTTTGTATCAATAATTTTCACTTCTATTTGCTGAAGCAGTACAATTCCTGTATTTGGGTATGTTTCATAAAGACGCTGAAGCGGCTCTAGGACAGGATATTCTTCCCAATAAAAGTTTGTTTCGACAGGAATCTGAAGAGACAGAACCTCCCAAATTTCACTGTCGCATGATGCAAAAATCACAAAACTGCGCGGCATTTTCCGTTCCTGATCTCTTATATATCCTTCTACTTTCTCACGAAGAGCACACACTCTTTTTTGCTCTTCTTCATCACTTCTTTTCATGTACTCTTCTAGTCTTTTAAATCCTGTTTTAAGCGCTATTTTATATTCGCCACCTTGCTGGTCTTGATCACGCCGATCTGTGTTAATATACAGCGTGAGGATTTTGTCTGGTGCCTGAGTTTTCACGTGCTCTAGCTTATTAAAAACCTTGTTTAGACTCATCTATCAAAAAACCTCCTTTAATTCAAGACTTAGTATATATATTGCTTTTTTATTAGATAGCTAAACGTAAAAAAAGGAAATCTTAGCGTGAGAAAAGCCCTGATTTTACTCACACTAAATTTCCCTTTTTCATTTAAACTAGACCTGTTAGCATATAAACCGCAATAATTAAGAACGCAGCAAGTGTTTTAATAACTGTAATCACAAAAATGTCTCCATATGACTGTTTGTGTGTCATTCCTGTTACAGCCAAAAGCGTAATAATCGCTCCGTTGTGTGGAAGAGTATCCATCCCGCCGGAAGCCATTGAGATAACTCTGTGCATAACTTCTAAATCAATATTAGCAGCTTGGGCAACTTGATAATATTTCTCCCCCATAACGCCAAGAACAATACTCATCCCACCTGAGGCGGAGCCTGTAACCCCTGCTAAAACGTTTGTTGTTACAGCGCTGTTTACAAGCGGATTTGTGAATGCTTGTGAAATGCCGTCACGGATAACTAAAAAGCCAGGAAGAGCAGCAATAACAGCCCCAAATCCATATTCAGAAGCTGTGTTCATTACAGCTAAAAGCGAGCCGCTAATTCCTTCTGTAAGGCCTTTTTTCATATTTTGGACAACAGGCGTCCAGTTTAGCGCAATTGTTGCAATAATCCCAAGCGCTAAAGCAATTTCTACTGACCAAATGCCGGTTACTTTTGATAAATCTACTTCGTTATAAGTAGGAAGTCCAATTTTTGAGAAGTCAAAACCCCCGCTATACCATTTTGGAATCATTTCCGTAAAAAACTTGTTCGATACTCCAACAAGGACAAGAGGTAAAAAAGCTAAAATCTTCTTTGCCGTTGTAACAGACTCAACACTTACTTTGCTTTCTTCTTTTGCAAGCTCAGAAGATGCTGCAAGCTGCTCTTCTGTCAGAGACCCTGAATAGCCCTCTCCACGCTTTGCAGCTTGCTTGCGGCGCCATTCAAGATAAAATAGAGTTGTGAACAAAACGAAAGCGGTTCCAATAAACCCTAAAATAGGAGCAGCATAAATATCTGTTTTGAAGAAGGTTGTTGGAATAACGTTTTGAATTTGCGGTGTTCCAGGGAGCGCGTCCATTGTAAATGTAACGGCTCCAAGCGCAATTGCCGCTGGCAGAAGGCGCTTCGGAATATTCGCTTCTCTGAACATGTTGTTTGCAAATGGATAAACAGCAAACACAACTACAAACAAGCTAACGCCGCTGTAAGTAAGAATAGCTCCAAGAAGAACTGTTGCTAAAATGGCTCGCTTTGCTCCAACAAGACTTATAATCGTTTGAGCAATAATGCGCGCAAGCCCAGACATTTCAACTACTTTTCCAAATACGGCTCCAAGTAAGAATACAGGAAAATACTGCTTAATAAAGTCCACCATCTTGACCATAAATACTTCACTAAAAAACGGGAGCACGTAAGTTGGGTTTGTTAAGGCTACTGCTAAAAGAGCAGCAATAGGAGCAAATAAAATAACGCTATACCCCTTATAAGCCATAAACATGAGCAACCCGAGTGAAAATAGAATGATAACGACATCCATCTCTTTCCCTCCAATACTTTAGAATCTATTATATGAGAGCCGGCAGAGAACACCTCTGCCGGCTCTTTTCACCCTTTTAAACTGGAACAGGTCCTTTATAAACAGACTGTGGTCGATAAATTCTATTTGATGCCGACTGTTCGAGAATATGTGCTGTCCATCCAACAAATCGGCTTGCTGTAAACGTTGGAGTAAAAAGAGAAGAATGTAGGTCAATGGACTTCATAACAGCTGCTGCAAAGTATTCAACATTTGTGTAAATACCGCGTCCTGGCTTATATTCCTCTAAAAGAGCAATCGTTGTTTTTTCAACTTCAAGCACAAGATCAAACCAGTTATTTTTACTTGCAACGCTTTGAAGAACTGTTTTCAAAGCTTCAGAACGAGGATCTCTTGTTCTGTAGACGCGGTGACCAAATCCCATAATTTTTTCACCTTTATCTAAGCGTGCTCTCACCCATGGTTCAATTTCTTCTTTGCTTGAAATTTCGTCAAGCATTGAAATAACGCCAGAAGGAGCTCCGCCGTGAAGCGGTCCTTTCATTGCACCAATAGCTGCGCAAAGAGCTGAAACCATATCAGACTCTGTTGATGTAACAACCCGACTTGAGAACGTTGAGGCATTCATCCCATGCTCAATTGTAAGGATAAAGTAAGCGCTCAATGCTTTAACAAGGTCCTCACGCGGCTTTTCTCCTTTAATCATATAAAGATAGTTCGCTACATGATCAAGTTCGTTGTTCGGATTGATGATTGATAAGTTGTTTTGCTTGCGATACCAGTACGCAATAATTGTTGGCGTAATGGCCGTTAGCTTCACTGCCTGATCAATTTTTGGAGGCCACGCATAGTCTTTTGTGCCAAGCGCTGAAATACACGTTCTTAGCACGCTCATAATCTCCGTTTCTTTTGGTAATACTCGTAAAATATTTAAAACGTAATCTGGAATACTTCGATTCTCTTTTAACGCCTTTTTAAATTCGTGCAACTCTTTTTCATTTGGAAGTGCGTCATTCCAAACAAGGTAAGCTACCTCTTCAAACGAGTAGTTTACAGCTAAATCCTTAGCCATATAGCCTCTGTAGATCAGTTTGCCATTTTCTCCATCAACATGACCAACATATGTTTCAGCTGCTACTACGCCTTCTAATCCCTTTGAATAACTCATGCTTTCATCCCCCTTATATATCAACAAAAGAACTTCCCCATAAAATTCTCTTGTTTTAATAAGCATCAAGTTTTACATCATCACTAACTGTTAAGCGGCCTTCTGTGGAATTCACAACCTCTTCAACTGTGTAGCCTTTTGCTACTTCAACGAGTAAAAGCCCAGAGTCTACAACATCAATAACGGCTCTTTCTGTGATAATGCGATCTACAACGCCTTCCCCTGTTAACGGTAGCTCACATTGAGACAAAATTTTTGATTCACCGGCTTTATTGACGTGATCCATAATAACAATTGTTTTACGGGCACCGTGCACAAGATCCATTGCACCTCCCATGCCTTTAATCATTTTCCCTGGAATCATCCAGTTAGCAAGATCTCCTGTTTCAGATACTTCCATACCTCCTAGAATCGCTACGTCAATATGACCACCGCGAATCATGGCAAACGATTCAGCGCTGTTAAAATAAGAAGAACCTGGTATAGCTGTAACCGTTTCTTTACCCGCATTAATCAAATCTGCGTCAACTTCTTCTTCTAAAGGATATGGGCCAATACCTAAAAGGCCGTTTTCAGACTGAAGCACAACTTGTTTGTTATCGCTAATATAATTCGCTACGAGCGTTGGCATACCAATTCCCAGGTTTACATAAGAGCCATCTGCAATTTCTTTTTCAGCGCGTCTCGCAATTTTCTCACGGACTGCTTTTTTATCTTGAATTCCTTTGCTCATTTAGTTCACCCCCGCTTCGCGTTTTGTTAAGCGTTCAATGCGTTTTTCTTGCTTGCCTTGGATAAGTCCTTGAACATAAATGCTCGGTGTATGAATAAAGTTTGGATTTAAAGAGCCCACTTCGCTTAATTTCTCAACTTCAGCAATGGTAACTTTCCCTGCTGCTGCCATTATTGGACTAAAATTTTGAGCTGTTTTGTTATACACAAGATTTCCCCACTTGTCGCCTTGCTCTGCTCTGACTAAAGTAAAATCTGCTGTGAGAGCTTCTTCAAGCACGTACTTTTTGCCGTTAAACTCACGTATTTCTTTTCCTTCTGCAATTGGAGTACCAACGCCAGCTGGTGTGAAGAAAGCTGGAATACCTGCCCCACCTGCCCGAATCTTTTCAGCAAGCGTTCCTTGCGGCGTTAACTCTACTTCAAGCTCTCCTTGAAGAACTTGCCGCTCAAATTCTTTGTTTTCTCCAACATATGAACTAATCATCTTTTTAATTTGTTTATTTTTTAAAAGAACTCCAAGACCATAGTCATCAACACCACAGTTATTTGAAATAACGGTCAAATCTTTCGCTCCTGTTTCAGCAAGAGCTAATATTAGATTTTCTGGAATACCACATAATCCAAATCCGCCCACCATCAGAGTGTCTCCATCTTTGATGTCAGAAACGGCTTCTATAAAGGATGAGTAAATCGTTTTCATCGCAATCGTTCCTTTCTATAATCTTTTCATATTCAACATTTTGGTAGCGCATACATATTTATTTTTTATGGCAGAGAACTCTCAACTTCTTCTTTGTCCAATATAGGAAATTTTACCTTTCCTTATGTAAGAGTTTACAATTTTCTGATTAATAAGTAAAATAAATAAATGGAATGAATAGTATGAAAATAAAGAATAGAGAGGATGATGGCCGTGGATATCCGCCAGCTGGAATACTTTGTAGCGGTTGCTGAGCAGGAAAGTTTCACAAAAGCTGCTGCAAACGTACACCTTTCACAGCCTGCTTTAAGTAAAATTGTCAAAAATCTTGAAGAAGAGCTCAAAGTCGAGCTTTTTGATCGCTCAACCCGCAAGCTTAAACTTACAGATGCAGGAGAAATTGTCTATCAAGAAGCGCTCAAACTAACAGCTTCCCTCACAGATTTAACGCTTCGTCTTGATAACCTCATGAATTCCCCAACAGGCACAATCCGCATCGGTATTCCTCCTTTGATTGGCACTCTTTTCTTTCCATCAATCGCAAGGAGCTTTCATAACCAATATCCGAAGATTTCACTTGAACTTGTCGAATTTGGAGCGAAAAAACTTGTCGAATTTGTAGAAGAAGAGAAAGTGGATATTGCCATCATTGTGTTGCCTGTGAACAATCCGAAATTTGAAGTCTATCCTTTTATCCAAGAAGAGTTTGCTTTCTTTTGTGCTAAAACACACAAATTTGCTAATAGAACATCTCTCTCTGTAAAGGAACTATCAGAAGAAAAATTTATTTTGTTCAGCAAACAGTTTACGCTTCATGACCGCATCATATGGGAATGTGTGAATGCAGGTTTCACACCAAGTGTTCCATATGAAAGCTCACAGTGGGATTTAATTAGCGAACTTGTGGCAGAAGAGTTTGGAATTGCCATTCTTCCGCAGTCTATCTACAGTAAGATGAATCATGACAAAATCACGATGGTTCCACTTGTTCACCCCACTCCGCTATGGGAACTTGGTTTTGCTGTAAAAAAGAACAGCTACATTTCGTTTGCTAATCGAAAGCTCATTGATTTTCTTGTAAGTTATTCGGAAGATCATAAGCTTATCAAAAAAAACCAGCCCACATAAAGTGGGCTGATTTTTTAATGTACAAATAAACCAACAACCATTGCTGTAAGACAAGAAACAAGAATACCTGCTAAAAGTAAACGCCATGTATATTTCGCAACATATGCTGATTTTTCAGAACCAAATAAAGCTTGTACGCTTCCTAGAATGATTCCGATTGTTGAGAAGTTACAGAATGACACAAGGAACGTTGAAATAACGGCTTGTGAATGCGGTTTTAATGTACCTAATACGTCTTTTAAGTTTGTCATTGCTACAAATTCGTTTGTTGCTAGTTTCTCTCCCATAAAGCGAGCGATTTTCAATGCTTCCGTCCATTCTACTCCCATTAAGAAAGCAAGTGGAGCAAAGATGAGTGAGAATAAATATTCAAGTGTAAGACTATCATTGAAAATACCTAAAATTCCGTTGATGCAGGCAATAAGAGCTGTAAAACCAACGAGCATTGCTGCGATGATTAACGCCATCTTTCCACCTGTTAGCATACTAGTTGAGATCACATCAAAGAAGTTTTTGCGCTCTGCTTTTGAAGGCTTGTACACAACGTCTTCTTCTTTTGAAACCGTATATGGTACAATTAGGGATGACATGATAAGAGCACCCAGCGCGTTAAGCGGGATTGCAGTTAATACATATTTCGGATCAAGAAGCGTCATATACGCTCCAAGAACACTTGCACTAACACAAGACATTCCCATCATACACATAGATAGGAGACGCTTGTCACTCATTTTGCTAATTTGGTCACGTGTAACAGCAAGCGCTTCATTGTTGCCCAAGAACATAACTTGTGCAGCGAAAAAGCTTTCAAAACGAGGCGTTCCTGTTAGCTTAGATAGAATCCAACCAATAACATTAATAAGAAGTGGCATAATTCCGAAATACGTTAGAATATCGAAAAATGCAACAATAAAGATAATAGGAAGCAATACACCAATAAAGAACATTGTTCCCGAGCCATCTTGTGGCACAAGATCAGGCACAATGAAAGCTACGCCTTCTAGAGCGGAGTCAATAAGGAAAACGAAGAAAGCTGCGACTCCTTTAATGATTGTTCCTCCAATTGTTGTTGTAAGCATAAGCCATGTTACGATGAACTGTAATACAACCATAACGGCAATTGGCCATAGTTTAATCTTTTTACGATCAAGGGAACTAACGTAAGCAAGTGCAAGTACAACTAAAATCCCAATGATGTTAATAAGAACATACATGTTTTTCACTCCTACCTATTTCCTAACGCTGAGACGCGCTATATTTCACATACCCTCTAATAGTAACTAATATCGATTAATTTCGCCATACTAAATTCGTGATATTTCAACTTTTTTCTCTTAATTAGTCTTAATTAGCTATTCTTATTCTTCCATTCTTTCTTAATATGTTTTTTATTCCTTTTTTTATGAATAAAAAAAGAAGAGGAAACGCTCTCCTCTTCTTTTTTGTGTCTTATTTTTCATTTAACTTTGAATTACGGCGTGAATATGCAAAGTAAATGACAACTCCGATTGCAAGCCAGATTAAGAAACGAATGAACGTTTGAGATCCAAGCTGAGAAATTAAGAATCCGCAGAATAGGATAGCTAAAATTGGCACTAAAGGAACAGCAGGGCAGCGGAATCCTCTTGGCATATCTGGACGTGTTTTGCGTAATACAAGAACAGCGATAGAAATTAGGATAAAGGCTGCTAACGTTCCGATATTTACAAGTTTTGCAAGTTCGTCAAGCGGAATAAGAGCACCAACTAAAGCAGCAACTGTTCCAAAAAACCAAGTTCCGAAAAATGGTGTTTTATATTTCGGATGAACTTTAGATAATTTGGCTGGCATAAGGCCATCTCTTGACATGGAGAACATAACGCGCGTTTGACCATAAAGCATAACAAGCATAACGGTTGTCATTCCAAGAACAGCTCCAACGTCGATAATCCCTGCTACCCAGTTTTGTCCTGACATTTGCAGCACAAGTGAGATAGGATGATCAATTGCACCTTCAAATTTCATAAACGGTACAACGCCTGTCATAATCGCTGTTACGATAACGTAAAGGATTGTACAAACGAAAAGTGACGCCATAATGCCGCGTGGTAAGTTTTTCTTTGGGTTCTTTGTTTCTTCTGCTGCAGATGCTACAGCATCAAATCCGATAAAAGCAAAGAAAACAAGTGCTGCTGCTTGGAAAATACCGCTAAAACCAAATGGCGCAAATGGCGTCCAGTTTGATGGTTTTACATAGAAGCAAGCAACTGCGATAAATAAGATAACAACTAATACTTTTAGGATTACCATAATGTTGTTAACACGTTTTGATTCTTTTACACCAAGTGAAATTAACAAAGTAATTGCCATAATGATAATAAAAGCAGGAAGATTAAAAAATGTTGTTGCTCCTTCAACAGAGCCAGGTGCTGCTGTTAAAGCAGTCGGTAAATCAATCCCAATTCCACTTAAAAATGATTGAAAGTAGCCTGACCAACCAACAGAAACGGCACTAACCGCAAGCAAATATTCCAAAATTAAGTCCCAACCAATAATAAAGGCTAAAAATTCCCCTAATGTTGCATAAGTGTATGTGTATACAGACCCTGATACAGGCACTGTTGACGCAAATTCTGCATATGCTAAAGCAGCAAACAAACATGCAAGTCCCGCAATAACGAACGAAAGCATAAGTCCTGGTCCTGCTGTAAGAGCTCCTGTTCCTGTTAAAACAAAAATTCCTGTTCCAATAATAGCTCCGATTCCAAGCATCGTAAGGTCAAATGCGCCAAGCTCACGCTTTAATCCTTTTCCACTACTCGATGCAGCAATCATATCTTCTATATTCTTTTTTCTTGCTAAACCATTGCTCATCTTTTTTCCCCCTTCTGTTCTCTACAAATGATGAATTCTAATTATTCTATATTTTCTGTAAATTCTGACTCCTTTCGTTTCACCTATCCAAATGGATAGGTCTGAGTAGATTTTAAAATATTTTTTGGGAAAAGTCTATAATTTTCTGAAAAATACTTTTTAAGATTATCTCTTTTTCACATCTTTTTCTCTATTTTTGTAAGATACTCTTACACATTTTTTGATTCTTTTTGACAAAAACAAAGGACTCAAGACCTATAAAGGCTTGAGTCCTTCTATTTTAATGACACGTTCCTTTTGAAGATTTCACTTGTGAACCTGTTTCACCACTAAGTAAATTGCCGTCTGTAGAAATAATGATTTCGTCTGTTACCTTTTTAGAAATCGTTGTCGCAACAAGTTGAAGAAGATCGTTTACATCTCCTTGAGAATCTTTAAACTGCTGAATGATCGGCAAGTTATCAAGTTCTTCTTGAAGTGCATCAATTTTAGCTTCTGTTTTGCGCAATGCTTCTGTTTTTCCGTAGTGCTGGAAATTGACAGCCTGCTTTTGAAGTTGCTTAATTTCGTTAATGGTAAGACGAACTTTCTCATTTTCATTGAGTTTCGCTTCCGCTCGCTTGAAAAAATCTACTTCTTCCGTTTCGGAAATCATTCCAGCAAGCTCGCGCGCACGCAAAAGAATGTCTTCTTTTGAATACTTTTTCATCTTATTTCACCTCAACAATCTCCTCTGCCATCACACCGTCAAGAGACCAAGTTTTAGCTTTTGTAATTTCTACTTTTACAATGCTACCAATCGCTGACTTTGGTCCTTTAAAGTTAACAAGCTTACTTTTCTCTGTGTAACCAGCCAGAATTTCAGGGTTATTTTTACTTTCCCCTTCTACTAATACTTCGACAACCTTGCCTTCATATTCCTTCATTTTTGCTGCAGAAGTTTCATTTACAAGCGCATTTAGACGCTGCAAACGCTCCTTTTTCACACGCATTGGTACGTTATCTTTCATTTTCGCTGCTGGAGTGCCTTCACGTGGTGAGTAGATAAATGTATAAGCACTATCAAAGCCTACTTCACGATAAAGAGACATTGTTTCTTCAAACTGCTCGTCTGTTTCATTTGGGAAACCAACAATAATGTCTGTTGTAAGCGATGCGTTTGGCATTGCTTCTTTAATTTTGCGAACAAGCTCCAAATAGCGTTCGCGGTCGTATTTACGTGCCATTAATTTCAGTACGGCACTGCTTCCAGACTGTACAGGAAGGTGAATATGATCTAAGAGGTTGCCGCCTTTGCCAAGTACTTCGATTAAATAGTCATCAAAGTCACGTGGATGACTTGTTGTAAAACGGATACGTGGGATATCAATTTTGCGAAGCTCATCCATCAAATGTCCTAAGCCGTATGTGATATCTTCAAAGTCTTTTCCATATGCATTTACATTTTGACCAAGAAGCGTAATTTCTTTATACCCTTGAGCTGCTAACTGACGTACTTCTGCAATAATTTCTTCTGGACGACGACTGCGCTCTTTTCCTCGCGTATATGGCACAATACAGTACGTACAGAACTTATCACAGCCGTACATGATGTTTACCCAACCTTTAATTTGGCCTTTGCGCACGCGTGGAAGATTTTCAATTACGTCCCCTTCTTTCGACCATACTTCGACAACCATTGCTTTTGACATATATGCTTCTTTTAAAAGCTGTGGAAGGCGGTGAATATTGTGCGTTCCGAAAATAAGGTCCATGTGTGGGAACGTTTTTAGAATTTTATTTACAACAGATTCTTCTTGTGACATACAGCCACAAACGCCAAGAATAAGATCTGGGTTTTGGCGCTTCAGATGCTTCAAGTGACCGATCTCACCGAACACTTTGTTTTCTGCGTTTTCACGAATTGCACAGGTGTTCAGCAAAATAACATCTGCATCTCCTTGTTCTTCTGTTGGCTCATAGCCTAAAGCCATGAAAATCCCAGCCATTACTTCTGTATCATGTTCGTTCATTTGACAGCCGTACGTGCGGATGTAAAATTTACGTCCCTCACCCATGCCTCTAAATTCTTCTTCAATTTTAAAGTCGTTCTCATATTTAATTTCTTCTTTTCCGCGTTTTTTTGCATCTTTTAAAGATGGCGGAGCATAAACAGATTCAAAGTATTTTGCAAAGTCTGCCGACGTTTTTTCCTTTACGGATTTTTTGTCCGCTGGCGTCGCTTGTTTTCCTTCAAGACGTTGTTGTTCGTTCATACGTATTCTCCTTTCAAGATAAAGCACGCATCCCTTATAGACACGCGAAAAAGAGAGGCTTCCCTCTCTTTTAAGAAACATGAAAAAATGGTTAAATTCCTAACATGCTATTAAAAAAGATACCATATTTCATAGGTGTTTACAAAATTTCTTTCTTAGAAAGGACATTTTCCGTTTGCCTAATGGGGAAGATGATCGAAGAAATTTTGATACAAAAAGCGATGAACATGTTCTTCTTTATAATAACGTAAAAGCGTATTTGCGAGATGATCATACTTTCCTGCTCTGCTGAGGCCTTCTACCGTTTCATCAATACCGTCAAAGTCAGAACCAAATCCAACGTTCCGTTCTCCTCCTAAACTGCACACATAATCAAGATGACGGAGCACATCGCTTACTGTTGCCCTCCCTCCTTGGCGCAAAAAATCGGGAACAAACGTGATGCCGATCATACTGTTTTTTGAAATAAGTGCTCTAATTTGACTATCATCTAAATTTCGCGGATGTTTGCAAAGCGAATAGGCATTAGAATGGGAAGCAATGGGATATGAAGAAAGCTCCATCACGTCCCAAAATCCTTTTTTAGAAAGATGTGATACGTCTGTCCATACTTTGTTTTCGTCAAGAAGATTTACAATACGGTGACCAAATGATGATAAACCTGCCCCACGCTCTTCTAGAACGCCATCTGCAACGGCATTTGAATGGTTCCACGTTAAGCCAACAGAAGAAACGCCAAGCCTCAGCAATGTTTTTAGATGTGTTTCTTCCCTTCCAATCGCATCACATCCTTCAAGCGTTAGCATTGCTCCTATTTCGCCTTCTTTTAAAGCTTCAATATCCCGCTTGTTTCGCACCATTTTCATCCTTTCATGAGTCAAAACTCGCTCATGAAAGATTTCGACCATCTTAAGAGCTATTGTGAAGCGAGCAGAGGGCGCGACTCGCTCAGGGATGTAAATCGCAAAAAGCTGCACTTTTACTCCACCTTGCCTCAGCTCTTTTACTGTAACGTGCAGACTTTTTTCATCTTGGAAAAAAGAAATTTTTTCGTCGCTCCAGAGTTTTAATAAAGCATCGCAATGTGCGTCAAAAACGAGCATCTTATCACTTCCTTTTTCAACTAGAATAACCTGTTGAATATTCAACAGGTTATTTTATATTCCATTATCTATGTTATGGAATGAACGTTTATGAAAAAAATCCATTGTTTTAGCGAGGTTCCACAATAAGCTTAATGGCTGTCCGTTCTTCGCCATCGATTAGAATATCAGTGAATGCCGGAATACAGATGAGATCAACGCCACTTGGTGCTACAAATCCTCTCGCGATCGCCACAGCTTTTACGGCTTGATTGAGCGCTCCTGCACCAATTGCTTGAATCTCGGCTCCGCCTCGTTCACGCAAAACGCCAGCAAGTGCTCCTGCCACTGAGTTTGGATTTGATTTTGCTGATACTTTTAAGATTTCCATCTTTGAATCCTCCTCATCTTTTACAGTGTATATTGAAGGTTTAGTAGAAAAACTTTAATTTCATTGATACTATATTCACGGTAGCGCATACATATTCCTGCCTATTTCTTTATTTTTTCTAAAAATTTCGAAAACAGTTAATGTAAAAAAGCCACAGAAATTCTGCGACTCTTCTTCTATACGAAAAATGGATGATCATCGTTAATTAAAATGCGCTCAATCTTTTTCGCTTTACCTGTTTTATCTTCAATATCAATCAGAACCGCGCTAAGCTGTTTGCGACCTTCCTCTACTTCAAAGCGAACTGGTAAAGCTGTTTGAAAACGGCGTAGAACAGCTTCACGGCTCATTCCTAAAATCCCGTCATATGGACCTGTCATTCCAACATCTGAAATATAGGCCGTTCCTTTTGGAAGAACACGGTTATCTGCTGTTTGAACGTGTGTATGTGTGCCAACAACAGCTGAAACACGACCATCTACGTACCAACCAAGCGCTTGCTTTTCACTTGTTGCTTCTCCATGAAAATCAACAAAAATAAGGGACGTACGCTTGCGAGCTTCTTCGATAAGTTCATCGATTTTTTTAAATGGACAATCAATTGGAGGCAAGAACGTGCGACCTTGCAAGTTAATAACCGCGACTTCTGTATTTCGATATGGATAGAAAACAAGCCCTTTTCCTGGCGTTCCTTCTGGAAAGTTTGCAGGACGAACAAGCTGTTTTGCATTGTCAATGAAATCAAAAATCTCGCGCTTGTCCCATGCATGGTTTCCTAGTGTAACAACGTGTGCTCCGCTATTTAGAAAGCCTCGGTAAATTTTCTCTGTAATTCCTTTACCATGTGCAGCATTTTCTCCGTTTACAATCATAATATTTGGAGAAAACTTTTGCTTTAAGCGTGGCAAATAGTCTTCTATCATTTCTCTTCCTGGAGAGCCTACAACATCTCCGACAAATAAAATCTTCATAATTAAATCCCTTCTACGTTCAAATTCTCATTTTAAGCTGATAGAAATAAGATAGTCTCGGAAACGATGTTTCCGAGACTATCTGGCGTTATTTATTTTGCATATTCAACGGCTCTTGTTTCACGAATAACTGTGACTTTAATGTGGCCAGGGTAATCGAGCTCCTCTTCAATTCGTTTGCGAATATCTCGAGCTAAACGATGCGCCTGTAGGTCATCAATCGTATCTGGTTTCACCATGATTCGAACTTCACGACCTGCTTGAATTGCAAATGATTTTTCGACGCCTTCGTAACCTTCTGAAATCTCTTCAAGTCTTTCTAAGCGACGAATATAGTTTTCAAGCGTTTCACTTCTTGCTCCAGGGCGTGCAGCCGAAAGCGCATCAGCAGCTGCTACAAGCACAGCGATAATGGATGTTGGTTCAGCGTCACCGTGGTGAGAAGCGATGGCATTAATGACAACAGGGTGCTCTTTATATTTCGTTGCGAGCTCAACCCCAATCTCAACGTGGCTTCCTTCTACTTCATGGTCAATTGCTTTTCCGATATCATGAAGCAACCCTGCACGGCGTGCAAGAACGGCATCTTCCCCAAGCTCTGCTGCCATAAGACCTGCGAGGAAAGCCACTTCCATCGAGTGTTTTAAGACGTTTTGACCGTAACTTGTACGGAACTTCAAACGTCCTAAAATTTTAATTAAATCTGGATGGAGTCCGTGAACACCAACTTCAAATGTTGTTTGTTCCCCAACTTCTCGAATGTACTCATCAACCTCACGACGAGATTTTTCGACCATTTCTTCAATACGTGCTGGATGGATACGTCCATCTTGAACAAGTTTATCAAGTGCAATTCTTGCTGTTTCACGACGAATAGGATCAAAACCTGATAAAATGACTGCTTCTGGTGTATCATCAATAATAAGATCAATACCTGTTAATGTTTCTAGTGTTCGAATGTTTCGGCCTTCACGTCCGATAATTCGTCCTTTCATTTCGTCGTTTGGCAAGTTAACAACTGATACCGTTGTTTCAGCAACGTGGTCTGCTGCACATCTTTGGAGAGCAAGCGACAGGATTTCTTTTGCTTTCTTGTCCGCTTCTTCTTTTGCTCGATGTTCACTTTCTTTAATCATCACGGCCGCATCATGTGAGAGTTCATTCTCTACGCGGTCAAGAATAATTTGCTTCGCTTCTTCACGCGTTAAGCCTGAAATTCGTTCAAGCTCTGTTTGGTGAGCGGCTAGCATTTCTTCCGCTTTGCTTTCCATTTCTTCTATTTGTTGTTGTCTCTGTGTAAGAGAATGTTCTTTCCCTTCAAGTGCCGTTTCACGCTTATCTAGCGTTTCGTCTTTTCGGTCAAGGTTCTCTTCTTTTTGCATTAAGCGATTATCTTGTTTTTGAAGCTCTGTTCGGCGAGTTCGAATTTCTTGCTCAGCTTCTGTACGAAGCTTGTGAATTTCGTCTTTCGCTTCTAGCAATGCTTCTTTTTTCAAGGATTCTGCTTCGCGTTTTCCTTCGTCCACAATCTGTTCCGCAGCGCTTTTCGCGCCTGCGATCTTCGCCTCTGCAATAGATCTGCGAATAAAATACCCAACAACAATACCGACGATTAAGGTAAGCAAAGCGGAGATGATTGTAATAGTTTCCATCCTTTTCACCTCCTCTTGCTATAAGTAAATTGTCTTGTCGGCATGTACATTTTTCATGTTTCCATATACATACAAAGGCTTGTAAAAAAAGCCGTCGCTATAAAAAAAGCGACCCGATTTTTGAGTCTTATATCAAAGCAAGCCGAACGGTAAGCAAAGCTTTTGACTCATGTTAACACATGCTCATTGAGCACGTGTCCGTTCTCCTATTCCATTGTAACATCAATTCGCTTTTTTACATAGCAACTGATTCATTACATTAATATAAGATATACATATTAATTGTAAAGGTGGCAAAATTTATTGTCAAGCCTTCCAATTTGTTCAAATTCTTTTCTTTGAAGGGATGAGAGTAATTTTCCACCTAGTTCCATTTTCTCCATTACTCTCACTTTTTATGCTTAAAAGCTTTTCTACTCTATGTATATCAATATTTTATTATAAAAAAAAGGCTGAAAAAATCAGCCTTTTATTCTGGAACTTCTACTTTTTCTTGCTCTTCTGCCTGTGGTACTATCTCTTCATCTAAACCATGATGAAGACGAATCTGATTACGAATCTCAGCAGCAATCTCTTTATTTTCTTTCAAGAACTGTTTCGCATTCTCGCGACCTTGGCCAACACGTTCTCCCTTGTATGAATACCAAGCACCGCTCTTTTGGACAATATCAAGATCAGAGCCGATATCTACTAGCTCGCCTTCTTTTGAAACACCTTCTCCATACATAATATCTACTTCAGCTGTACGGAATGGTGGCGCTACTTTATTTTTTACAACTTTAACTCTTGTTTTATTTCCGACAACCTCGTTACCTTGTTTAAGCTGTTCTGCACGACGAATTTCAAGACGAACAGAAGAATAGAATTTAAGCGCGCGTCCACCAGGAGTTGTTTCTGGGTTACCGAACATTACGCCCACTTTTTCACGAATTTGGTTGATGAACAAAGCAATTGTGTTAGACTTGTTGATTGCACCTGAAAGCTTACGAAGAGCTTGTGACATAAGACGTGCTTGTAAACCAACGTGTGAGTCACCCATTTCCCCTTCAATCTCTGCTTTTGGTACAAGAGCTGCAACAGAGTCGACAACAACAATATCAACAGCACCGCTTCGTACAAGAGCTTCTGCGATTTCTAACGCTTGCTCACCTGTATCTGGCTGTGATAAAAGAAGTTCATCTACTTTTACACCTAGGTTTCTTGCATAAACTGGATCAAGAGCATGCTCTGCATCGATAAATGCTGCTTGTCCACCTTGTGCTTGCACTTCTGCAATTGCATGTAGCGCAAACGTTGTTTTACCAGAGCTCTCTGGGCCGTATACTTCTACAATACGTCCGCGTGGATATCCACCTATTCCAAGCGCAACATCCAGCGTAAGTGATCCACTTGGAACGCTGGAAATCTTACGTTCAGTGTCTTCTCCTAATTTCATAATAGAACCTTTACCAAACTGTTTCTCAATTTGCTTTAAAGCCATATCTAATGCAGCTTGACGATCGCTCAATTGATTTCCTCCTTTAGCGCTTTAAACGCACAATGTATTAAAACTATTGCTAGTATAATAGTCTGTTTTAAAAGCAAGTATCTCCTCTCCCACACGTTATTTTTCAGTGGGAGCTTCTATTACTACTATACATCTTTTTGAGTCATTTGCCAAGGAAAAAGTCGAACATTCATTCGATTTTTTCTCTGTAAAAAAACAGCAAGCTTTTATAGCTCACTGTCTTCTTTTAATAAGTAATATGCGCCATAGTTGACGGTTCTTTTACGAATCCCTTCTCTTGTTCCTTGAAGGTTCAGTTCGTGAACAACCGTTTCTTTCCCTTCAATGGCAAGTCCAACAAAAACATGTCCAACAGGATGTCCTTCAGCTGTGCTTGGACCCGCAACTCCTGTGAAACTAATTCCTACTGATGTATTAAACTTTTCTTTTATTTTCTCAGCCATTTGTCGCGCACATTGTTCACTAATTGCGCCATGTTTTTGAAGAACGTCAGAGTCCACTCCTAAAACGTGTTCTTTAATATTATCATGATATGTGACAATGCTACCTCTCATATGCTCACCAGAACCTGAGATACTTGTCATTCTTTCACTAAACAAGCCGCCTGTTAAGCTTTCAGCACTTGCTAATGTCCAGTTCTTCTCACCAAGCTTTTTGAGCGCTTCAGAAAACAAGGTTGTTTGGTCATATCCATAGAAGTATTCGCCAACGCGCTCTTGAATTTTATCTTCAATTTCTTTTAGTAAAGTTAATGCCCCTTCTTCTGTCTCATGCTTAGCTGTTAAGCGAAGCGTAACTTCCCCATCTCCTGCAAGCGGTGCAATTGTTGGATTACTTTGAGCTTCTAGAAGATCTTCAATTTCCGTCTCGAGCTGTGATTCGCCAATCGCAAAAAAGCGCAGCACGCGAGAAATAATTTGATCTTTTACACCAAGGCGGTCTAAGATATGAGGTTTTGCATAGTTTTCAAACATCGGCTTCATTTCTTTTGGCGGTCCTGGAAGCATAATGTACGTTTTACCGTCAGCTTCAATGTACATTCCAGGCGCCATACCATGATCATTTAATAACACATCTGAGCCTTCTACAACGAGCGCCTGCTTTTCATTATTCGGCGTCATCACTCGCTTTGTTTTTACAAAATAGTCTTTGATAGAGGCTAGTGACTCCTCGTGTGATACAAGCGATCTTCCCAGTGATTTTGCAACGGTTTCTTTTGTTAAGTCGTCTTTTGTAGGCCCTAATCCTCCTGTGAAAACAAGAAGATCTGCGCGTTCCTTAGCTGCTTCAATCGCGGTTTCTAGACGTTTTGGATTATCTCCTACAACCGTGTGATAATACACATTTACACCTAGTGATGCAAGCTGTTTTGATAAAAATTGGGCGTTTGTGTTTGCGATTTGTCCAAGCAAAAGCTCAGACCCTACACCAATAATTTCTGCATTCATCAAAATCGTCTCCTTTAAATATACGTAAAAGGGATTTTAAACAAATTGTCTAAAATCCCTTTTCCTCTTATTTAGAGTTAATAAACACGTGCTTTCCTTTTACAAAGTAGTCCCACCCTGAAATAACGGTAAAAATGACCGCTATCCAAAGGGCAATCTCTCCAAACGGAATAGAAAGAAGAGAAAACGGTACATTGTGTAAAAGAAGCGCAGCAATTGCTACAATTTGAGCCCATGTTTTAATTTTGCCAAGCTGTCCAGCAGCAGATACTTCTCCTTCACCTGCTAGTAAAAGACGAAGACCTGTTACAGCAAATTCTCGGCTAATGATAACAATAACCATCCACGCTGGAGCAAGCTCAATATCTACAAGAACAATAAGAGCCGCTGAAACGAGGAGTTTATCTGCTAACGGATCTAGAAATTTCCCTAAGTTTGTGACCATATTAAGCTTACGGGCATAGTAGCCGTCAATCCAATCCGTTGTTGAAGCAATGATAAAAATAATGGCTCCAACAAGATCTACAACAGGTAAGCTTGTATCCCCAACATGTAGCGTGCCCCAATCAAAGCCTGCTAACATAATAATAAGAAAAATAGGGATTAAAAATATTCGTGCTACAGTAATCTTATTTGGTAAATTCACAGTTGATTCCTCCAGTTATTCGGTACATACCAAGCTCGTGTAGAAACGATTATGATTCGCTATTCGCTTCAGATCCGTCATATTGAATGAAAACGTTCTGCGTTACGTTTTGCTTCGGATCGCTTGGATATTGAACAACTTCACCATTTACTTTCACTTCAACGCCAGGAGCAAAACCAACTCGGATCTTCACGTCTTGCTCATTCGTTAAATCAATGGTTTCTGTTTTGCCTTTTTGAAGCATACTGCTAAAGAAAGAGTTGCCTTTGCCATTTGTTACGCCTACCCATGAAGGAGTTGTAGCCGTAGCCGTTAATTCAAGCTTAAACTCGTCTGCTCCTTCAAGCTTGTATGTGCCTGGATTTGCTGCACCTTCTACAGTTGTAAGCTTGGATTTAGATTCATCTTTATCCGACTCTTTTTCCTCTTCTTTTTTAGCAGCCTCTTTCTTTTCTGCTTCTTTCTTTTCTGCTTCTTTCTTTTCTGCTTCCTTATTCTCATCCGTTTTCGTTGATGCTTGCTCACTGTCATCGTTACTATCTTCTTTTTGTGCATCTGATGACTGCTCTGACTGTGATTCAACTTGCGAATCGGTGCTGTTTGCCTGCTCTTTATCGTCTTTGTTGATGTAAAGAGCAATCACCCATCCTAAAACAAGGACACCAACTACAACAGCCGCAATGATGGCTTTTGGCAAGGCATCAAGCACTTTTGAATTTTTAGGAGCTACTTCCTTTGTTCTTGTTTTCACACGAGAAAGCTCTTCTGGAGCAACTTGGTGCTGTGCGGACGGTATGTCAGCCTGATACTGTTCAAACGTCTGTTCAACGTTTAACCCAACAGCTTCACAATACTGCTTAATAAACGCGCGCACGTAAAATTTCCCTGGCATTAAATCATAATTTCCTTCTTCAATTCCTGCCAAGTAACGCTTTTGGATTTTTGTTTCCTTTTGTAAATCTTCAAGCGATAAGCCTTTTTCAATACGTGCTTCTTTTAACCTTTTTCCTAACTCTGTCAATGCTAACACCTACCAATTATGCTAAAAATCAAACATAGAAAAACCATTCCCATCAATGAGGGATGGACCTTCAACGGGTTCGTATGTAATTTCCTCTTCTGGAGAGTTGCGTAATTCAATAATATAGGAAAAATCATCGAGTGTATACTCACTATTTTGCACAAAAATATCTGGATGCTCGATAATTTTTGTCGCATCAAGTCTCATCACTTCTCGCACAAGCTGCCAATGTTTTTCACTTGCCCGTTTTGTTGAAACAATACCATCTAAAATAAACAAGTTATTCGGACTGTATTCATCTTCAATAAGCTGACTTCGAATCGTTTGTTTTAAAAGAGTTGAGGAAACAAAAAGCCATCTCTTGTTCGCACAAACACTTGCAGCTACAATAGATTCTGTTTTCCCTACCCTAGGCATGCCTCTAATTCCAATAAGCTTATGACCTTCTTTTTTGAAAAGCTCTGCCATAAAATCAACAAGCAAACCAAGCTCATCACGCACAAACCGAAACGTTTTCTTATCGTCCGCATCGCGCTGAATATAGCGACCATGACGGACAGCAAGTCTATCGCGAAGCTTTGGCTCACGAAGCTTTGTTACCACTATATTATCCATCGTCTTTAAAATAGATTCAAGTCTTTTAATTTGGTCATTAGAATCACAGCGAAGCAAAAGACCACGGCGTTGATCGTCTACTCCGTTTATCGTCACGATATTAATCGCTAACATTCCTAAAAGAGAGGAAATGTCTCCGAGTAAACCAGGACGGTTCTTTTGGATCTGATATTCTAAATACCATTCAATCTTTTCCATTGTCCGTGCTCCTATCTCCATTAATTCTTTCCATTCCTGCCTGTTTCTTTTCTACGTTTATGTATTCTAATATAAATGATTTTGCGGAAATAATAAACCATGAGTATGAATTTATGAACAATATTTTCAAAAATACACAAAAAAAGAGAGGATTACTCCTCTCTTATTTTTGTGACCCGTTATTTTGCACAAGTTTTACCATCATGTTAGCAATTGCGTGTTGTTCATCTTTAGAAGCCACGCTCCAAAGATCTGCTAAAATCTTTTCTTGCTCTGTTTTTGCTTCTACTTGGTTTGCTAAGTAATCGCCAATTTTGTAAGCAAATTCTGAGACAATTTCATTATCCATACCTTGGTTTTGAGCATGGTGAAGACGATCTCCTAAAAAGTTTTTCCACGTATCCCAGTTTTCTAAAACAGACATGAGGAACCCTCCTTGTTTGTAGTTTCGTTCCTTAGTTTGTCTGTTTTCTTGGCTTTTATGTATACCATCCACCATTTGCCGAAATAATTTGTCCTGTAATATAGGACGCTTTATCTGACAATAAAAACTCAGCAACATTTGCCACTTCATCTGGACGGCCCATTCTGCCAAGAGGAATTTCTTCTTCCATCATTCTTTTTTCTTCTTCGTTAAAGTCAGCAACCATTGGCGTATCAATCACACCAGGAGCGATAGCATTAACGCGAATGCCGCTTAGCCCTACTTCTTTTGCTAACGCCTTTACAAATGCATTCTGAGCTCCTTTTACAGTAGAATAAACAGTTTCACATGAAGCACCTGTTAATCCCCAAATAGATGAAACAAGCACAATAGATCCTTCACGCTTACGAACCATAGAAGGCAGAAGCTCTCGCACGAGACGAAGGGGAGACTGAACGTGAAGCATAAGCATATCGCTTAGTTCTTCATTACTAACGTCTGTTAATAAACCATACTGACTTTTCCCGCAGTTGTAGATAAGCGCATCAACTGGAACAACAATTTGTTGTAAAATCTCTGTTACGCCGTCTTCTTTACTTAAGTCTCCACTCACAACAAACACTTCTGTTTGATTTTCAAGTTCTAAAGCTAGGGCTCGTACGCTTTCTTCATTGCGATGATAGTGAAGGACAAGCCGATAATGACTAGCAAGCGTACGCGCTATTTCTTTCCCTATTCCTCCACTTGCTCCTGTGATAAGTACTGTTTTCACTTTTCTCCTCTTCCTTTCTATTTGACCTATGAAAGCCCCCATTGATACTCAATGGGGGCCGTTTTTATCCTTTTAGGCGAGTAGACTCCCACTTCAAATTTCATTAGAAATTAAGTGGTGGGTAGTTCAAGAAGGAACAACTTGACAAACGGTAAAGCACTTTTCATCAATTAAGTCTTCCGCTACCTTTGTCATATCTTCTGTTGTTAATGCTTCAAGCGTCTCCACAACACGGAATAAATCCATATCGTTAAAAGCATAGCGTGTGAACTGATTTGCAATAAATTCAGGTGAATTGAGTGCCTGAAGAAATCCACCAATCTTTTTCTTACAAATGCGCTCAAACTGTTTTTTATCTATTTCTTCATTTTTAAAGGAAAGCAAAACACTTTGAATTTCTTCAGTCAAGCGATCAGGATCTTCTGTATCTCCGCCAATAATCGCAAACCCAAATCCGCCTTCTTCTGTGTAGTCGTACGAGAAAGTTTCATCGATAAGACCTTCATCATACATTTTCTCATAGTGTGAAGAACTCTTTCCAAAAAGATAATCAAGAAGCACATTTACGCTTAGTTCATATTTTAAAAGCTCTTCTCCACTTCTATGCGGATTTTTCGCTTTGATTCCAACGAGACATTTAGAAGACTGAACAGACATTTTTAACACTTGTTTCTTCTCTGCTACCTCTTCTGGCTCATTGTCAAAATAACGTTTGATTTCATCTTGATCTTGATAATCTTTTTTTGCTTGATTTTCCCGAACAAACTCTATCACTTTCTCCGGATCTTGCGGACCTACAACAAAAAGAAGCATGTTGCTTGGGTGATAGAACGTATTGTAGCACGTATAAAGGTCATCCTTTGTTATATGGCTAATCGATTCAATTGTTCCTGCGATATCAATTTTCACAGGATGGTTATGATACATGTTTTGGATAACGCCAAAATATGCACGCCAGTCTGGGTTGTCATCATACATTGTAATTTCTTGTCCAATGATTCCTTTTTCTTTCTCAACCGTTTTTTCCGTAAAGTATGGTTCTTGCACAAAATCAATTAATGTTTCAAAATTTTCCTCAAAATTATTTGTGCTTGAAAACAAATAAGCTGTTCTTGTGAATGATGTAAATGCGTTCGCTGAAGCTCCTTGTTTACTAAAGTTCTGGAAAACGTCTCCATCTTCTTTTTCAAAAAGTTTGTGCTCTAGAAAATGGGCAATTCCGTCCGGCACTGTAGTTTTTTCGCTCTCTCCGAGCGGTACAAATGTATTGTCAATTGACCCGTATTTTGTTGTAAACGTTGCAAACGTTTTGTTGAACCCTTCTTTTGGGAGAACATACACATCTAACCCGCTATCCATTTTTTCGTAGTAAAGTTTTTCATTTAAATTTTCGAATGTAATTTCCTTCATTTTATTCACCACCCTCTCCTTTTAAGAAATAAATTGTATCAAGCTGAACTTTTTGGGCAACAGCCACAACTTCCTCTTTAGTAACAGCTTCAATTCTTTTTAAATATTCATCAATACTAACCTTATTTTCGGTAAGCTCGTTATGATACATAACTTCAACAAGACCTCTTGCTGTATCAACTGTTTCTAGGAGCTGATTGCGAATCACAGCTTTTGTTTGACTTAATGTGTTTTCATCAAAGTCGCCATTTTTCATTGCTTCACTTTGCTCTTTAATAATAGAAACCGCTTTGTCATAGTTTTTCATATCAATTCCTGACATGACCATTAAAAGTCCTTTATGACTTTCAACACGAGATGCTGCATAGTAAGCAAGACTTTCTTTTTCCCTTACGTTTGCAAAAAGTTTGGAATGAGAAAAGCCGCCGTAAATACCGTTGTATACTTGCAACGCAAAATAGTCATCGTCTCCATAAACGATATTTGTTCGATATCCCATGTTCAATTTCCCTTGTTTAACAGGCTGCTTCTCTTCTACAACATTTTCTTTTTCTACAGACATTTGAGCTGGAGGTGAAATTTTACTCACTCCTCTTTTTTCAAATGAAAAAATATCTTTTGTATACTGAACAACTTCGTCTTCCTGAATATCTCCAATCACATAAAGATCTGCGCTATTTTCAGTTAGCATTTTTTTATAGTAGTCGTAAAGACTTTGAGCCGTAATCCCCTCAATATCTTCAAGTCTGCCGTTTACATGAAGATGATATGGTTCATTTTTGCACATTTCTTCTACGAGACGCAGATTAGCATAGCGCATTTTATCATCAAAAACGGCTTGAATACGCTGTTTCAAAGCACGCTTTTCTTTTGCTACGATATCCTCTTTAAATACTCCATTTTCTAAAAGAGGGTCTGTAAGTACATCTCCTAGTAAACGCAGCGATTTTTCAAGCAATGGTGTTTGATCTCTTAAATATTTTTCATTTGCTACATCAACGCGAAATGTCATAACATGATGTTCGCCTTTTTTCATCAAATCTACCTGTAAAGAAGCTCCGTACAAGTCTTCTAGATATCCTTGAAGCTCTTTTGAAGATGAAAGGCTAGCTGTTGCACTTTGAAGTACATATGGAAGCAATGCGCGATGTGTGACCGTTTCTTCTTCAAGGGGTGCACTCAGCTTTAAAAGAATTGTATTTGTTTTATATTTTTCAGTTTTGATTGTATGTAACACTAAGCCGTCAAGCTCATGTTTATTTTCTGATAAAATTTTCAAATTGTATCCTCCTTCAAAATAAGCAGTCTTTTTTGCTATAGTTCTATTGTGCATCTTGTTTGCCTTTTTTAATCTTCCTTTTAATATAGCGAAAAGAAGACCCCTTTTTCAAGAAAAAAAGCCCTTCCTACCCAAATGTAGGAAGAGCTTCTATTTATGTTATGCTATACACGTTTTCGCAAAACATGAAAATCAAATTGATCTGCTTTGAAATAGTTGACAGAGTATAAAATCGGCTCGTCATTTTGATCATAATGCATTTGTTTTAAAACAAGCAGCGCCGTTTCTGGATCACACTGCAAAATAGGTGACACTTTGTCGTGATAGCCAAGCGGGACAATTTTAGTAACCGCATAGGAAATAAATTTCCCTGCTCTTTCATGAAGCGCATCTAGCAGCGATTCTCTATTATATACAAACGGCTCTTTGAAATGTTTTTGAAGCACTTTATCAATACAGTAAATAACAGGCTGTCCATCTGCTGTACGAACACGTTCAACTTGAAGAACTTCTTCATCTTCCTCGCAGTTGAACCGCTTCATATCATTGTCAGTTAATGCTTGAGTTGTTGAGGAAATAAAAATCGTCCCTGGCGTCATGCCTCCTTGAAGAATCATGTCTGTTACGCTTGAAAGTTGCTCAATTCCAGCGCTAAAAGCTGGTTTTGTATTTACAAACGTTCCAACGCCGTGTCGTCTTGTAATTACGTTTTCTTCCTCTAAAATACGGAGTGCTTCACGAAGCGTTGCTCGGCTTACTCCGAGCTTTTTTGCCAAACTAAACTCTGAAGGAAGCTTTTCTCTCTCTCTATATGTGCCATCTTCAATTTGGTTTTTTAACTGCTCAATCACTTGCAGATATAGATGCTGACCTTCCGTCTTTATCGACATACTGACGTTCCCCCACTATGTTTACTAAAGAGTGCATGAGTAATTTCCATAACTATAACATTTTTCGACAAAATTATGAATACTTTTTATCCTAATTCTTCGTCTTGCTCTTTTGAAATAAGAACAGAGCGGGGTTTGCTTCCCTCATAAGGTCCTACAACGCCTCTCACTTCCATTTCATCAATAAGCCTTGCTGCCCTGTTATAGCCAATGCGGAAGCGACGCTGAAGCATTGAAACAGAAGCAGTTTGCATTTGAGCCACAAGATCGACGGCTTCTGCATAGAGCTCATCTGATGCTTCTTCTTTTACTTCTGCTTCATCACTTGGAATCATTTCTTCCTGATACTGTGCTTTTTGCTGTTCAATCACAAAGTTCACAACAGATTCAACTTCACTATCAGATAAAAAGGCGCCTTGAACACGTACAGGTTTGGAAGCCCCAACAGGTAAGAATAGCATATCGCCTCGTCCAAGCAATTTCTCAGCTCCGCCTCCATCTAGAATTGTGCGTGAGTCTGTTTGAGAAGAAACGCTAAAAGCAATACGAGATGGGATATTTGCTTTAATAACTCCTGTAATAACGTCAACGGACGGACGCTGTGTTGCAATAATAAGATGAATACCAGCAGCACGCGCCATTTGAGCAAGACGTGTAATCGCATCTTCTACATCTGAAGAAGCGACCATCATTAAGTCGGCAAGCTCGTCTACAATAACAACGATATATGGCAGTGTTGGTTGTTTTCCATCTTCTTCATTATGACGAAGGATGTGCTCATTATATCCTTCAATATTACGTGTTCCTGTATGAGAGAAAAGCTCATATCTTCTTTCCATTTCACTTACGACCCGTTTCAAAGCTTGAGAAGCTTTCTTAGGATCTGTTACAACTGGTGCTAATAAGTGTGGAATTCCGTTGTATACATTAAGCTCTACCATTTTTGGATCAATCATCATCATTTTCACTTCATGTGGTTTTGTACGCATAAGCAAGCTAATGATAATGCCATTGATACACACACTTTTTCCGCTTCCTGTTGCACCTGCTACAAGTAAGTGAGGCATTTTATTCAGCTCTGCTAGCATTGCTTCACCTGAAATATCACGACCAAGCGCAATCAGCAGCTTAGCTTTTTCATTTTGGTCTGTTGCTTGCAGTACTTCACGAAGAGAAACCATTGAAATTTCATCGTTTGGTACCTCAATACCGACTGCTGATTTTCCTGGAATTGGAGCCTCAATTCGGATGTCTTTTGCTGCTAATGCAAGCGCTAAGTCATCACTTAAGTTCACAATTTTACTTACTTTCACCCCAACATCTGGATAAACTTCATAGCGCGTTACCGCTGGCCCAAGATGAACTTTTGCCACTTTTGCTTTTACTCCAAAGCTTTGGAAAGTTTCCTCAAGCTTACGCGCATTTTTGTAAATTCCTTTATGCTCTTTCTTCTGGCTGCTGTTTTTCGGCATTGTAAGTAAATTGATAGAAGGAAGCTTATAATCTTCATTTTCAACTTCTGTAAACGTCATTGGCACAGGAGCTGAGTTTCCTTCTGATTTTTCTTCCTTTTCCTCCCGCTGCTGACCGACGGGTTGTGTTGGTTGTGCTTGTTTTTCTTCTTGTTGTTCTGCTACAGACTGTGCCTGATGATCAAAGTGAGCAATAATTGGGGTTGTTTCTTCCTCAACAGTCGCTGCCTCATTACTTTCAGACTCCTCATCCTCTTCTTTTTCCTTTTTCTTTGCACGAGACGAGCGCGGTCCTTGTGAAGACACCTTTTTCTTCTTGGGACGCTTTAACCAATCTTTGAAATCTTCCACCATTTCCTTGCATTCGCGTACAACAAACGCCAAAAGTGGATGAAAGATTTTAAACAATGTTTCTTGAAGCGACTTTCCTGTAATTAAAATAATACTTGCTAAAATCATAATAATCGCAAAAAGCTCTGTTCCTAAGTCATCGAACAGAAAATGCGTGATAGCAAACATAATGGCTCCAGCCATCCCGCCGCCAAGGTCACTTGTTCCTTCATTCCCACTTGCTTCTAGCATAAAAAGTTGCCATGTATTCAGTAAAACAGATGGATTTGCAAATCGTCCATCTCGCGTTAAATTTTCAAAAAGCGTAACATGACTGAATAAAAGAAGCGCCAATAACAGTAAATAAACGCCAAAAAGCTGACGATTTATAAGAATTGGCCACCTTCTCTTCCAAATTAAATATCCAGCGACAATAATTAAGCCGAGAAGAAGAACCATATACCATTCTCCTGCTACAAAACGAACGAGTAAAACAAGAGAACGACCTACAATGCCAAGCTTCGCCATGGCAAGCAGAGCAAGCGCAATGAGCGCAATTCCAATAAGCTCACTTTTAATAACATGCTTCCAATCCGCTTTTTTGGTCTTTCCTCGCTTTTTTTGTTTAGCCATTTTGTCACTCCAATCTTGTCCTTCATTTTCTTCTATCTTTAAACACGCTTCTCGCTATTGATGAAAAAGGCCTTCATATGTATTGTCAGAACAACGTTGCACAAAAAAGCAGCCAATATGGCTGCTTTTCTATGGCTATGCTCCTCATTATACCATAATCATGTTTTAATAGCGGAACAATTTTATTGTAATGTGGGGATAATAGCTCCTGGAGTATAGCGCGAATCAAGGTAGTGGCTCGGGTCTGTACTTAGATTGCGAACAACCTCATAATCACTGTTAGCATTTTTTGATACAACAAGTGGACATCCGTTTACATTTATCATTTGTTGTGTTGCAAGTGTGCTATTTTCTCCTCCAAAAACAAGTTCATTAGGAAGCATTGTATAATGAATCATTGTAGAAGCTGTTGATTCTCCTTTCCTCTTGCGTCAATAAGCTCGTTTAACTTATTCATCGCATGTCCAACTCCGCCTACTTCGTCAATGAGTCCGTATTCAACCGCGTCACGCCCAACAACGTTTGTTCCAATATCTCGGGTTAGGTTTCCTTTTGACATCATAAGCTCTTTAAATTTTTCTTCTGAGATGTTTGAATTTTTGGTTACAAACTGAACAACTCTGTCCTGCATCTTATCCAAATATTCAAATGTTTGAGGCACACCAATAACAAGCCCTGTTAACCGTACAGGATGAATTGTCATTGTAGCTGTTTCTGTGATGAATGAATAATCTGTTGCAACGGCAATCGGTACACCGATAGAATGCCCCCCACCAAGTACAATCGAAACGGTTGGTTTAGAAAGGGAAGAAAGCATTTCAGAAATAGCAAGACCTGCTTCAACATCCCCTCCTACCGTGTTCAAAATAATTAAAAGCCCTTCAATATTTGGGTTTTGCTCAATTGCTACGATTTGAGGAATAACGTGTTCATACTTTGTTGTTTTATTTTGGGGTGGAAGCTGCATATGCCCTTCAATTTGACCAACAATCGTCAAACAGTGAATTTTTGAATCAGGAGCTTGTGGTACATTTGTTTGGCCAAGCTGCTGAATTTTCTCCAATAACTCACTTTTTTGTTCTTGTCCTCCCTGTTCATTCTCCATTGCAGGCTGTTGATTTTGATCGGTCATGATGAAACTCCTTTCACACTCAGTAATACTGTTATTATGAACATTTCCTCTAAATTCATGCTTGTTCATCTCAAAAAATGAGCAAACAAAAAGCTCTACGCCTTATAGACGTAGAGCTTTTTACTATTCAATGCTTTCTAATGTTTTTGTTAAAAACACGCGCTCTTGCTCTGTTAGAGGAACAAGTGGTAAGCGTACGCCACCTACATCAAGTCCTTTAACTTGAAGAGCTGTTTTCACTGCCGTTGGGTTTGGAGCCATGAAAAGGGCTTTCATAACAGGCAGCAGACGCTGATGAAGAAGAGCCGCTTTTTGCGGATGTCCTTCTTGAAGCGACGTGATCATTTCTTGCATTTCACTGCCGATGATATGAGAAGCAACGGAAACAACTCCATCTCCACCAATAGAAACCGTTGGTAAAGTTAAGCCGTCATCTCCTGTGTAAAGTTTGAAATCGTCCGGCGTGTTGGCAATGATTGCTGTCATTGCATCAAGATCACCGCTTGCTTCTTTAACAGCTACAATGTTTGGAAGCTGCGCAAGCTTAACAATAAGCGGAACGCTCATATTAATAACAGAGCGGCCTGGAATATTATAAAGCATAACCGGAAGTTTTGTACTTTCAGCAATTGTTTTAAAATGCTGATACATACCTTCTTCGTTTGGTTTGTTGTAGTAAGGCGCAACAAGCATAATTCCATCTACGCCTTCTTCTTCTGCTTTTTCTGTTAGTTCTAATGAACCGTGTGTACTGTTACTTCCTGTTCCCGCAATAACTGGAACTCGCTTGTCTACTACTTTTACAACGTGACGGAACAATGCAATTTTCTCTTCTTTTGAAAGAGTTGGTGATTCCCCTGTTGTTCCTGCTACAACAAGTGCATCAGATCCATTCTCAATAAGGTGATTCACAAGCTGTGTTGTTTTTTGAAAATCAATGTTTCCTTTGTTGTCAAACGGGGTTACCATGGCCGTAACCACTTTCCCAAATTCAATCATGGTTTCACTCCTTGACTTCTTTCCTGTGGATTTGATTTAGAAAGCTCAAATGCCTCATGAAGCGCATTTACAGCTTCTTTTAAATCGTCTTGCTTGACTAACACCCAAATGGTTGTATGGCTGTCAGCAGATTGTAAAATTTGAATTCCTTTATCTGATAGAGCACCGACAATTTTAGCTGTTACACCTGGTACGCCTGCGATTCCTGCACCAACCGTTGAGATTTTTGCACAGTTTTTCGTAATCGAAGGATCATATCCAAGCGCTTGTAGAACAGAAACAGCTTTGTCCGTCATCTCGTCTGGCACTGTATAAGCAACACCGCGTGGCGAAATGTTAATAAAATCGACGCTGATGCTCTCCTGTGCCATTGCACGAAACACTTCAGATTGAAGATTGTAATTGCCCTCTTTGCTTAGCACTTTAATTTGGGTAACATCAGACACGTGAGCAATTCCTGTGACAAGACGTTCTTTGACATCGCTGCCTTTTTGGTGTGCCTCACCGTGTGACGTAACGAGCGTTCCTTCTGAATCTAAATACGTCGAACGAACGCGCATTGGAACTTTTGCCTGCATCGCAATTTCAACTGCTCTTGGATGAATCACTTTTGCTCCTTGATACGCCATATTACAAATTTCGTTATACGTCACAATAGAAAGAGGACGAGCATTTTCGACAATGCGTGGATCCGCCGTCATTACGCCTTCCACATCTGTAAAAATATCGACGAATTCTGCATCAATGGCAGCACCAAGAGCAGACGCAGACGTATCACTACCTCCACGCCCAAGCGTTGTTGTATCGCCTTTTTCATCAGCACCTTGGAAGCCTGTCACAACGACAACATCATGGTCTTTAAGCTCTTCTTTTAAGCGGTCGCACTTCATTTCGATAATTTTTGCATTCGTAAAATCACTATTTGTTAAAAAGCCTGCCTGTGCTCCTGTTAGAGACGTAGCTTTAATGCCTTTTTCATTTAACATATTTGAAAATACGATGGAGGAAATGACCTCTCCACAAGACATAAGTAAATCAACTTCACGCTTACTTACATGTCTATTGTTGTCGATTAGCGAAAGAAGAGTGTCAGTTGCATATGGTTCACCTTTGCGCCCCATTGCGGACACAACAACAACCACTTTATATCCGTCTTCTAATGCAGACTGAATATGATAGCTTGCTCGCTCTCTTCCGTTAGCATCGCGAACAGAAGTCCCCCCAAATTTTTGGACAATAATTTTCATTCTTACACCTCATAACGTTGACAATCCTGTTGTTATTTAACAAGGTTCAATTTTATCAAAGATTCAGCGATTTGGACAGAATTCCATGCCGCTCCTTTTAACAAGTTATCAGAAACAACCCAAAGATGGAAGCCGCGAGCTTCATCCAAATCTTGGCGGATACGTCCAACGAAGACGTCATTTTTGCCAACGCAATCAGCAGGCATTGGGTATACTTGATTTGCAGGATCATCTTGAAGCGTAACGCCTGGTGCATCCTGTAAAAGAGCTTTTAAGTCTGATACTGTTACATCGCTATTGTCGATTTCAATATATACAGATTCAGCATGACCTGTTGCAACTGGCAGACGCACGCAAGTAGCTGCTACAGATAGATCTTTCATATGCATAATTTTCTTCGTTTCGTTGATCATTTTCATTTCCTCAAACGTAAAGCCGTTGTCTTGGAATTTATCAATTTGTGGCACTGCATTAAAAGCAATTTGGTAATGTTTTTTATCGCTTTTTACCGGTAATACAGATGGTGTAAACTCTTTTCCTTCTAAAATAGCTTTTGTTTGCTCATGAAGCTCATCAACAGCAGCAGCTCCAGCACCTGAAACAGCTTGATATGTTGAAACAATGACTTTATTTAAACCGTATTTTTCACGAATTGGTTCTAGTGCAACAAGCATTTGAATTGTTGAACAGTTCGGATTTGCAATAATTCCGTTATGTTCTTTTAAGTCTTCTTCATTCACTTCAGGCACAACTAAAGGCACGTTTTCGTCCATGCGAAACGCACTTGTGTTATCAACAACAATTGCTCCATGTTTTACAGCGTGAGGCGCTAGCTCTTGTGAGACGCTTCCACCTGCACTGAATAGAGCAATATCAATACCTTTGAAGCTATCTGGTGTTGCTTCTTGAACTGTTAGCTCTTCACCTTTGAACGTTACTTTTTTTCCAGCAGATCGTGCTGAAGAAAGAAGCGTTAATGTTTCAATTGGAAAATTGCGCTCCTCTAATGTTTTAATCATTTGCTGTCCAACAGCTCCGGTTGCTCCTACGACTGCTACTTGTAAATTTCTTGCCATGATAATCTCCCTCCAACCATTCTTCTACTGCTATTTCTGCTTATTAGAAAATACTGATGGTTTAACTATTTTATTGTACTATCTTACCATACTATGCTATGAAAGGATAAAGGAATTTTTCTCATAATTTCAAAAACAAGCAATAGGGCCCCTATACTTTTATTTGTATAGGCACCCGATGAGATTTACTCGTCTCTGAATCTTTCAACAATAACAGGCTGAAGCTGTCGCCCTTCAATCGCTAGCATAACTGTTTCTGTAAGAAGACTCATACGTGCTACCATTGAGTTTGGTTTCTTTTCAGGATTATCTTGCCCAAAGGGAATAAAATAAAGATTGCGACTCGCCATAAGCCTCATTAAGTTGACCCCATTTAATCCAAGAGCATCGTTTGTAGAAATCCCAAGGACAACAGGCCCGTTGTTTCTCATCGTTGCTTTTGCAGCCATTAGAACAGGTGAATCTGTCATTGCATTTGCAAGCTTGCTCATTGTGTTGCCTGTAATTGGAGCTACTACCATACAATCAAGCGGAATTTTTGGCCCTAACGGCTCTGCTCCAACAATTGAGTTGATTGCTTTATTCCCTGTAATCTCTTCAATGCGCTTCACCCAATCTTCGCCTTTTCCAAATCGAGTTGTTGTATGTTCTACTGTATGAGAAACAACAGGGAGAACTTCAGCTCCTAGTTCTACAAGCTTCTCAATTTGGGGCATAACTGCTTCGTACGTGCAGTGTGATCCTGTTAAACCAAATCCGATTTTCTTTCCTTTTAATGTCATGATGTGCTCTCTCCTCTCTTTTGTGCATCTTCCATTAGAAGCTGTGAAAGAACATTAGCAACAATCTTACCGGCGGTTTTTGGAGCAACTATCCCCGGAAGTCCTGGAGTGAGCATCGCTTTAATGCCGCGCTTCTCTGCATAACGAAAATCTGTTCCACCTGGTTTGGAAGCCAAGTCGATAATAAGGCTATGTGAAGGCATTTTTGAAATCGCTCCCGCTGTTAAAACAGGATATGGAATCGTGTTGATGCAAATATCCACATTGCTCATCTCAGTTTCAAGATTTGAAAGGTGAAAAGGAGTAAGCCCCATTTCAGATACGCGTGCTAAATGCTCAGAGCGTCTTGCCCCAACTTTTACTTTTGCTCCTAAAACACCAAAAGATCTCGCAACACTCATTCCTACACGCCCAAGTCCCAAAACAGCAACATTGGAATTATGAATGGTGAAATCCGTATGTTGGATAACAAGCATAATAGCTCCTTCAACAGTAGGAATAGAGTTATAAATCGCAATATCATCGCGTTCAAAAAGCTGAACAAGCTCTCTGCCTGCACTTTTTGTAATCGCGTTCAAATAATCATTACTAATTCCTGAATAGAGCTTACAGTGTTCTTTTGTTTCTTTTAAAATATCTTCTGTTAAAATAACTTTCTCATTTGAGAAAATCGTTTCAACTTGCCCTTCTAAATTTGTGCCTGGAACAGGTAGAACAATTGCATCAACGTCCTCAAACGCCACTTCATGAAGCTGATATTTCGTTGCACCTGTAAAGCCGTGGTCAAGCTGATCAAAACCAACGAGTGATACTTTTGCATCAAACTCAATTAGCTTACGGATGACCTCAAGCTGCCTTGCATCACCGCCAATGACCGCTACATGTACATCTGTTAACATCCCTCATTCACCTTCTTTAAACAATAGTCCCCGCTCACTAGAGCAGCTTCCTCTTATCTCTTAAACAGTTTATGTTAGATGCATGAAAGAGGTGAATCATAAAAAAAGCATCCTACTTTTCAGTAGGATGCTTTTGCCCATGAATGGTATCAATATCAACCATAATCATATCTGTACCGATTTTTTCGATGTGACTCCACGGCACGCGAGTTTCGTAATTTTGTCTTTTTAAACTAAACCACTTTCCGGTCGAAATGAGTAAGGCTTTAATTTCGCCTGTTTCTTCGTCAATCTCTAGATCTGTTTGTCCAAGCAGACCAAGGCGCTCCGCTTTTTTCATATCCACGATTTCTTTTCCACTCAGTTCACTTAATCTCACAAGCATTCTCCTCTTTTCTCTTCTTTATTCTATATATAAGAAGAGACAACACGAAACATGCTTATTAATTTACTGAAGTGCTTTTGGAAGCTCCCCTTTTGGGCCAATTAAAGAAAGAGATGTTGTGCCACCAAAGATATCCCCAGCAAGCTGAAGGACTTTTTTATGATTCACTTCATCTACCGCCTGAATAATATCGTCTAATGAGCGATGTTTGCCGAGCATAAGCTCGTTTTTACCATTACGACTCATACGACTATTTGTGCTTTCTAAACTTAGCATTAAGTTTCCTTTTAACTGCTCTTTGCTGTTTTCTAGCTCTTTATCTGTGATGCCGTTTTCTTTTATATCATTTAACGTATCTTGAATTGTTTCATAAAGAACATCAAGCTGATGGCCCCCTGTGCCACCATAGATTGTTAAAAGACCGCTATCACGGAATGAAGAATGATAAGAGAAAACAGAATACGCAAGACCGCGCTTTTCACGAACTTCCTGGAATAAACGACTACTCATACTACCGCCAAGCACATTATTCAAGACAATTAAATTGTATGTATCACGATGTCCAATCGGCAATCCGTTGTATCCTAGGCAAAGATGCACTTGCTCTGTGTCTTTTTGACGAAGGATACGCTCTCCGTGAAATTCTGGTGCTTTGTAAGAGATTTCGTCTTTTCCGCCTTCGAACGTCCCAAAGTATTCTTCAATTTTTTGAATGAAACTCTCATCAACATTTCCTGCAACAGATACAACCACATTTTCAGGAATATACGTTTCTTTCATATAATTGCGAAGCGTATCTCCTGTAAACGTGTTCAACATCTCTTCTTCTCCAAGAATCGGATAGCCGAGCGCATGATTTCCGTAAGATGCTTTACCTAATAAATCATGAACAATGTCATCAGGTGTATCTTCATACATCTTAATTTCTTCAAGCACAACATTTTTCTCACGCTTTAGTTCTTCTTCATCAAACACAGAATTAAAGAACATATCTGCTAAAACATCAAGAGCTTTATCTGCATGATCATCAAGAACTTTTGCATAAAAGCACGTATACTCTTTTGACGTGAATGCGTTCACTTGCCCACCAATGCGATCAAAGCTTTCCGCAATTTCACGCGCGCTTCTCGTTTTTGTTCCTTTGAAAAACATGTGCTCTAAAAAGTGAGAAACGCCGTTAAGCTCTTTCGTTTCATTACGTGATCCCGTTCCAATCCAAATACCAAGCGCAACGGAACGCACCGTTGGGATATTTTCTAATACAATTCTTAGTCCATTTTTACACGTATGTTTAACAACCAAAACATGACCTCCTCTAGTGCTCATTCTTCATTTTTTTGTTTTGTAGCTGCTCTGTTTTAATGGGTCTTTCTTCATTAAGGAGTGTTGAAACATCTCTAACGTCATACCCTTTTTCCTTCACTTCACGTATGAGGCGATCAAGAGATGAAGCTGTTGATTTTGTGGGATGCATTAATACAATAGCACCAGGGTGAACCTTTTCCATCACGCGAGAAACAAGAACGTCCTCACTTGGTTTTTGCCAATCGATTGTATCAACGCTCCACATAATGGTGTGCATATCAAGATCATGAGCAATTTTCACCACATCATCGCGATAGCTTCCGCTCGGTGGTGCAAAAAGCTTCACTTCACGGTCTGTTACCGATTCTATCACATCGTTTGTTTTCGTCAATTCTTCCTTAATTCGTTCATTGCTTAAAGTCTTCATGTCTGGATGTGAATAGGAATGATTTCCAATCTCTTGCCCTGCATCAACAATCATTTTAGCCATCTCCGTATTTTCCTTTGCCCAGCGTCCTTCAAGGAAAAAAGTTGCTTTGACACGATGTTTTTTTAATACTTCTAGCATTGTTGGAATATATTCATTCCCCCATGCTACATTCACCGCGAAGGCAACAGTTGGTTTATCAGGATGCCCTCTATAAATGGGAGAAGCCCCGAGGTCTTCCAAATGGACTTTCGGCGCGTTTTGCTTATAGATGAGCTTGCTTTCGTCAAACTCCCCTTTTTTCTTCATATTCCGGTAAGAAGCATCAACATCAACCTTTAAACCATTATATCCAGGTGTCAGCTTCCATACAGGATCAATTTTAGCATCCTGTGGAGCTCGTTCATACTTTTCTGCTTTCTCCTCAATCTCTTCATAGAGAGCATCTTTTACAGCTCCTGCAAAATGAATTTCCCTTGGCATGTAAACTGTATAATGTGTTGTATTGTATGTAATAGCTAAAAGAATACAAAAAACGATAAATGGCATAAAACGAAACAATTGCTTTTTCATTATCTTCCCCCCTCTTCACAAAATTATGTAAAAGGAGGACAAGGTAGAACTAACACCACTTATCATTTCATAAAAAGAAGCTGGGTTCTCCCAGCTTGTTCTTTTGCATTCTTCAGCTTTCAATCTTTATTAAGACTGCGCTTCTTGTTCCTTCTCTTTTTCTTCACGAAGGATCACTTTACGTGATAAGTTAACGCGTCCTTGTTTATCAATTTCAATAACACGAACTAGAATTTCATCGCCAATTGCTAGTACGTCTTCAACTTTTCCGATACGCTCTTCCGCAATTTCAGAAATGTGAACAAGACCGTCTTTCCCAGGGAATAGCTCAATAAATGCTCCAAATTTCTCGATGCGTTTTACTTTTCCTAAATACGTTTGGCCTTTTTCAACTTCACGCACAAGGTCTTCGATAATTTTCTTTGCATTGTGGTTCATCTCTTCCTCTGTAGAAGAAATAAAGATTGTACCATCTTGCTCAATATCAATTTTAACGCCTGTTTCTTCAATAATTTTATTGATTTGTTTACCGCTTGGTCCAATAACGTCGCGGATCTTATCAGGGTTAATTGTCATTGTTAAGATTTTCGGTGCATATCTAGATAGATTTTGACGTGGATCTTCAATCGTGCTTAGCATATGATCTAGAATTTGCATACGGCCGCGTTTTGCTTGCTCTAATGCTTCTTCTAAAATTTCACGAGATAAACCTTCAATTTTAATGTCCATTTGAAGTGCTGTAACACCTTTAGCTGTTCCAGCTACTTTAAAGTCCATATCTCCTAAATGGTCTTCCATCCCTTGAATGTCTGTTAATACAGAATAGTGCTCGCCAGACTTGATAAGTCCCATTGCAATCCCAGCTACAGGTGCTTTGATTGGCACACCAGCATCCATCATTGCAAGCGTACTTGCACAAATACTTGCTTGTGATGTTGAACCATTTGATTCCAATACTTCAGAAACAAGACGAATCGTATATGGGAAGTCTTTTTCAGATGGAATAACAGGCTCTAATGCACGCTCTCCAAGAGCTCCGTGACCAATTTCACGACGACCAGGGCCACGAATTGGACGTGTTTCACCAACGCTGAACGAAGGGAAATTATAGTGATGCATAAAGCGCTTCGATTCTTCAATTCCAAGGCCATCTAAAATTTGCACGTCACCAAGTGCTCCTAACGTACAAATGCTTAATGCTTGCGTTTGTCCACGCGTAAACAGCCCTGAACCATGCGTACGAGGAAGCTTGCTAACCTCAGAAGAAAGTGGACGAATTTCGTCTACGTTACGACCATCTGGACGCACTTTTTCTTCTGTAATAAGGCGGCGCACTTCTGTTTTCACCATTTTGCTTAAAATTTCTTTTACTTGTGAAATCGTGCTTTCATCCGCTTCTTTTTCTTCAAACTTCTCAATTACGCTGTTTTTCACTGCTGTAATTGCTTCTTCACGCGCATGCTTTTCTTGAACTTGAATTGCTGGAATCAAGTCTGCTTCAGCAAGCCCGCGCACTTCCTCTTGAAGTTCTTCATCTAGTGTATGAAGCTTTACTTCCATTTTCTCTTTTCCAACTGCTGCAACGATTTCTTCTTGGAATGCAACTAATGTCTTAATATGCTCATGCCCAAACATAATGGCTTCAAGCATGATTTCTTCAGGCACTTCATTAGCTCCTGCTTCTACCATGTTAATAGCATCCTTTGTTCCTGCAACAGTTAATTCAATATCACTTTTCTCTAGCTCTTCAACTGTTGGGTTTAGAACAAACTCTCCGTCAATACGACCAACAATAACACCTGCGATTGGTCCTTCAAACGGAATGTCTGAAACAGATAAAGAAAGAGATGAACCAAACATTGCCGCAACTTCTGATGAGCAGTTTTGCTCAACGCTCATAACAATGCTAATAACTTGTACTTCATTACGGAAACCATCAGCAAAAAGCGGACGAATTGGACGGTCGATAAGACGACTTGTTAAAATCGCTTTTTCACTTGGGCGACCTTCACGCTTAATAAATCCTCCTGGAATCTTCCCTACTGCGTATAAACGCTCTTCATAGTTTACTGTTAATGGGAAGAAATCAACGTCTTTTGGTTCCTTAGACGCTGTTGCTGTACTTAGTATTACTGTATCTCCATAACGAACTAAAGCAGCTCCGTTTGCTTGCTTTGCAAGCTGACCAACTTCAACGGTCAATTTTCGGCCTGCTAATTCGATCGAAAACTCGCGTTTTTCTTGTTCCATTCTTTGTACTCCTCTCTGAGTGCATGTACTATTTGCTGTTTATACTTATTAGTATAGACGAAAGCATTAAATCCATAACTTTTTATGTAAAACAACGACTCACAATAATTATACATACGAAAAAAGCGGGAGCATTCTCCCGCTTTCTACTATTATCGACGTAAACCAAGCTTGTTAATTAACTCACGGTAGCGAGTAATGTCATTGTTACGTAGGTAGTTAAGTAAGTTACGACGTTTACCTACCATTTTTAATAGACCACGACGTGAATGGTGATCTTTCTTGTGTGTACGTAAATGATCATTTAAGTTTGTAATTTGCTCAGTTAGGACAGCAATTTGAACTTCTGGTGATCCTGTGTCAGTATCATGAGTTTTGTACTCAGCAATAAGTTCATTCTTGCGCTCTTGTGTGATAGCCATCCTATTCACCTCCTCTTAATAATCCCCAATTCCCTAGCAATACGTTGGTGAATCGTAATGCCAAGCAATGGTTAATTTCTGTTCAATGTTCATATTACTATTTTTCGCCTAGAATTGCAAGGATTCTAATGAAAGTTTTATGCGTCGCTCTTCAAGGAAGCAAAATAAGCAGCTGCTTCTCGCTTATCTTGATTGATTTGAGAGACAAGGGCTTCGATTCCAGAAAACTTTCGCTCTTTTCGAATAAGCTTATGCCATTTTACAACGACTTTTTCATTGTAAATCATGTTCTTGAAGTCAAAGATATGTACTTCAATTGTTGGCTTCTCTGGCTTTTTATCATGAAATGTTGGCTTATAGCCAATATTGCACACACCTTCATAGAACTGACCGTTAATGCCAAGCTCAACAGCATATACGCCTGTTCGAGGAATCATATAACCGTCTACTTCTCCAACGTTTGCTGTTGGAAATCCGATCTCTCTTCCTCGTTTTTCGCCATGTACAACTCGACCTGTTATCGTATAGCATCTTCCAAGAAGCTTTTGGATATTTTCGACCCTTCCTTCTTGTAAGAACTTCCGAATAAGCGTTGAACTTACCTTTTCACCTTCGTCCTCAAGCTTTTCGACGACAGTGTACTCACATTTATCCTTTGCGTGTTCTTTCATTGTCTCCATTGTGCCACTTCCAAACTTTCCATATGAAAAATCAAAGCCGGCTACAACGTGTTTGACATTCAAGTTTACGATATATTGTTCAACAAACTCTTCTGGTTGCAAGTTAGAAAAGTCACGATCAAAGCGAACAACGTAAAGAAAATCAATGCCGCGCTCTTTAAGCAAACGTGCTTTTTCTTCAAGCGGCGTTATCATATCAACGTGTGCTGCTTTCTTCCCTAATACAACAGAAGGGTGAGGGTCAAAGGTCATCACGGCACTTTTCACCCCAAGCTCATCAGCAATACGCTTTGCAGTCATAATTACTTTTTGATGTCCTAAATGCATGCCATCAAAGTATCCTAACGCCATTGAAAGCGGTGGAAGTTGTTCACGCACTAGGTGATGTGGATGTTGCAGATGTATGATTTCCAAAACACAATTCACCTTTTTCTACCTTAGATTAAGAAATATCAATAATTTTTGCGGGTTTTATTTTGCCTTCTTTTGTTTCATGATGCTTATAAAGAGCAAGAAGTTTCCCCTCTTCGTTCAAGACGAGCCAAAGAGGCGTATCTATGCTAATTTCTTCAGGTCTTAATAAAACCGCTCCGTTTTTCACTTTCTTTGCTAATGTATCATTTATCGTCCATTTCGGCAAATGAGAAAGAGCCTTTTCAATGCTTAGGAAGTATTTATCTACCGTTCCTTCTTCGGCAGCCTTGCTAAGCTCTTCTAATGTCACACAGTCCTCTTCTGTGAAGGCTCCAGATCCAATGCGGCGCAAATAGGACATATGTGCTGGATAACCAAGCGCTTCTCCCATCATAACGGCAAGCGTTCTCACATACGTTCCTTTACTACATGTAACACGAAAACGCACAGTTGGAAACGACCCTGTCAAGTCTTCTCCGATGATCTCTAATTTTTCAATTGTTACTTCTCGGCTTGGTCTTTCGACACTTTCTCCATTTCTTGCATATTCGTAAAGACGTTTGCCGTTTACTTTTACAGCAGAATACATAGGTGGAGTTTGAACGATTGTACCTGTTAAGCTTTCAAAAACGGTTTCAATTTTCTCTCTTGTGAATGTTTCTGTTACTTCACGTTCTTCGACACCTTCTCCCCACGCATCTTCCGTTGTGGTGGAACGCCCAAACGTTACTTCTCCTTCATATGTTTTAGAAGAAGCTGTTAAATATTCCACAACTTTTGTTGCACGCCCAACGCACATCGGCAGTACGCCTGTTACTTCAGGATCGAGCGTACCTGTATGGCCAATTTTTTTTGTTCGCAATATTTTGCGAAGTTTAAACACACAGTCATGTGACGTCATGCCTTTTGGTTTATCAATAACAATAATCCCTTCCACGTCCACTACTCCTTTTACTCAAAAAATAAAGCCTGCCGCTTGGGCAGGCTTCTCATCATTATTTATTCATGATCATCTTTACGGTCTCTGTGAAGCTCGCCAATTAGTGTTTCAATGCGATTTCCGTAATCGATTGACTCATCAAATTCAAAAAGAATTTCAGGAGTTTTACGAAGGCGAATACGCTGACCAATCTCGCTGCGGATAAATCCTTTTGCTTTTGCAAGGCCTTTTAGCGTATTTTGCTTTTGTTCTTCATCACCAAGCACTGAAATGTATACTTTTGCTTGCTGAAGATCCCCTGTAACTTGAACATCTGTTACCGTTACAAATCCGATGCGCGGATCTTTAATCTTACGGCTAATGATGTCACTCATTTCTTTTTTCATTTGTTCACCAATTCTAGTTGGTCTGAGTTTCATAAAATTTCACCTCGTTTTTATAACCACTCAATATTTGTGAGCGTTCTTTCTATCTCTGGAAACGAGTCTACAAACTCTAAAAGCTTGTAGAGCTCCCTTTCCGATATGTTTTTAGCAGATGAAATGGTCACGATACCAATCGACGTTCGTTGCCAAACATCCTGATGATCAATTTCGGCTATTGACACGTTGAACTTACCTTTAACACGAGTTATGATGCGTTGCAAAACAGCTCGCTTTTCCTTAAGAGAAGCAGCATCATAAATGATCGCCTCAAATGTTAAGTATCCTATCACTTACGCTCAATTTCCTCCATTACGTATGCTTCAATAACATCGCCTTCTTTGATATCATTGAAGTTTTTCACTGTAATACCGCACTCATATCCTTGTGCAACTTCTTTAGCATCGTCTTTGAAACGTTTAAGAGCGTCTAGCTCTCCTTCAAAGATAACAATGCCGTCACGGATGACACGTACACCGCTGTCGCGTACGATTTTACCGTCTGTTACATAGCTTCCTGCAATTGTTCCAACTTTTGATACTTTGAACGTTTGACGAACTTCCGCTTGTCCGATTACTTTTTCTTCGTACTCAGGATCAAGCATTCCTTTCATCGCTGCTTCAATTTCTTCAATCGCTTTGTAGATGATACGGTGAAGACGGATATCAACGTTTTCTGCGTCTGCAGTACGTTTTGCGTTAGCATCAGGACGAACGTTAAATCCAATAACAATAGCATTTGAAGCTGTTGCTAATACGATATCTGATTCGTTGATTGCTCCTACACCAGTGTGAATGATGCGAACATTTACACCTTCAACATCAATCTTTTGAAGTGATGCTGCGACAGCTTCAACTGAACCTTGTACATCTGCTTTTACAATAATATTAAGATCTTTCATTTCACCTTGTTTGATTTGTTCGAATAAATCATCAAGGCTTACGCGTGATTTTTCGCTTCGCTGTGCTTCAAGCTGTTTTGTTGCACGAGCTTCCCCGATTTGACGCGCTTTCTTCTCATCTTCAAATACCATGAAGCGATCACCTGCTTGTGGTACATCATTAAGACCTGTAATTTCAACAGGTGTAGAAGGACCTGCTACTTTTACGCGACGACCTAAATCGTTCACCATTGCACGAACGCGACCGAACGTGTTTCCGACAACAATCGGATCCCCAACGTGAAGCGTACCGTTTTGAACAAGAAGCGTTGCAACACTTCCGCGCCCTTTATCAAGCTCTGCTTCAACAACAGTACCTAACGCACGGCGTTTTGGATTTGCTTTTAACTCTTCCACTTCTGTAACAAGAACGATCATTTCTAAAAGATTGTCGATTCCTTCTCCAGATAGAGCAGATAAGTGACAGAAGATTGTGTCCCCACCCCATGCTTCAGATACAAGCTCATGCTCTGTTAGCTCTTGCATCACGCGGTCTGGGTTTGCTCCTTCTTTATCCATTTTATTCACGGCAACGATAATTGGCACTCCAGCAGCTTTAGCATGGTTAATTGCTTCAACTGTTTGTGGCATAACGCCATCATCTGCTGCAACAACAAGAATTGTAATATCTGTTACTTGTGCACCACGAGCACGCATTGTTGTAAACGCGGCATGTCCAGGTGTATCAAGGAACGTAATTTTCTTGCCTTGTGCTTCAATTTGGTATGCACCGATATGCTGTGTGATTCCACCAGCTTCGCCTGCTGTTACTTTTGTGTTACGAATTGAGTCAAGAAGCGTTGTTTTACCATGGTCAACGTGTCCCATGATTGTTACAACTGCAGGACGTTCTACTAGATCCTCTTCATTGTCTTCGATTTCAAGCGTTTCAAATTCTGCTTCATCAATAACAATCTCTTCTTCTACTTCAACACCGTAGTCTGCTCCAATTAGCTCAATTGCATCTTTATCAAGCACTTGGTTGATTGTTGCCATAACACCAAGTCCGAAAAGCTTTTTAATGATTTCAGACGGCTCGCGGTGAAGCTTCTTAGCAAGCTCAGCAACAGACAAGCTTTCTTGGAACGTAATTTTTTCAGGAAGTGGCTTTGGAGCCGCTTTTTGCTGTGGTACATATGATTGCTGATGATTTGGCTTCTTACCTTTTTTCCCTTTATTGCCTTTATTAAACTGATTTTGTCCACCTTGTTTCTTATTATCTGGACGTTTGTTACGGGAATCTCCTTGATTACCTGTGTTCTTTGCGAACGTTTTGTTTAATTCTGTTTCTGCCTTAGGCTCAATTGTAGCCATATGGTTTGATACTTCAATATTCATTTCTTTCAGTTTATCGATAACGTTTTTACTTGAGACATTGTGTTTTTTAGCATATTCATAAACACGAATTTTACTCATAAACTTCACCCCCACAAAAATTAATCAAGCAGCGTTTTCATCTTTTTCGCAAACCCAGCATCTGTTATGCCAACAACAACGCGGCTATCTTTCCCAATCGCTTTTCCTAAGAGGAACCGGTCCTCAACAAGCTTGACTGGAACGTTATAATAGCTGCATTTGTCCATAACTTTCTTCGAGGTGTTTGCTGATGCATCGCGAGATAATATAACAAGACTAATGGCATTTCTGCGCACGTCTTTAATTACAAGCTCTTCACCAGAAATTACTTTTCGCGCTCGATTAGCTAACCCTAAAAATGATTGCCATTGTTCTTGATTCAACTGCGCTTCTCCTTTTGAGCAAGCTCTAATAGTTCGCTGTAAACTTCCTCAGGTACTTCAGCTTTTAGATGTGTACCAAGCAAATTTTTCTTTTGAGCTAATAACACAGCGTCTTCATCTTTTGAGATGTAAGCGCCACGCCCGTTTTTTTTGCCTGTTACATCAAGCTCTACGTTTCCTTCCGTTGTTCTTACAACTCGAACGAGCTCTTTTTTTGGAAGCATTGTTTGCGTTGCTACGCATTTTCTCATTGGTACTTTTCTTTTACTACTAGACATCTATCTTAACACCTCTTATTCCATCTCAGAATGGTCTAAGTCAAATGCTTCTGGAGAAGATGGCTCCTCTTTTGTTACTAAAATGCCTTCAGCTTCTGCTTCTGATTGGCTCTTAATATCGATTTTCCAGTTTGTTAGCTTCGCTGCTAAACGAGCATTTTGCCCGCGTTTTCCAATTGCTAAAGAAAGCTGATAATCAGGTACAATTACCGTTGTTGCTTTTTCGCCTTCATTCACAAGAACTTCAAGGACTTTAGCAGGACTTAGTGCGTTTGCTACAAATTCCACTGGATCTTCCGACCAGCGAACAATATCAATTTTTTCGCCTTTTAATTCGTTTACAACTGCTTGTACACGCTGCCCTTTTGGACCTACGCATGAGCCAACTGGATCGATTTCATCATACTCAGCATGAACAGAGATTTTTGAACGATCTCCAGCTTCACGCGCAACTGAGCGAATTTCAACAGCACCATCATAAATTTCAGGCACTTCTTTTTCAAACAGGCGTTTTAGCAGACCTGGATGTGTACGAGACACATAAATTTGTGGACCTTTTGTTGTACGTTCCACTTTTGTTACGTATACTTTAATACGATCATGTGGATGGTATTGCTCGTTCGGCATTTGTTCATTTACAGGAAGAAGAGCCTCAATTTTACCTAAGCTTACATAAATAAAGCGAGAATCTTGGCGTTGTACAATTCCCGTCATAATATCTTCTTCACGGTCAATGAATTCAGAATAAATAACGCCACGCTCTGCTTCACGCACACGCTGTGTTACGACTTGTTTCGCTGTTTGAGCTGCGATGCGTCCAAAGTCTTTTGGCGTTACTTCCATTTCTACAACATCATCAATTTCAAAGTTTGGATTCACTTGTTTTGCTTCTTCAAGTGAAATCTCAAGACGCGGATCAAAAACTGCCTCTACAACGTCTTTACGAGCAAAAACGCGCATTGTTCCTTTTTCAAGGTTTAAATCAACACGCACGTTTTGAGCTTGGTTGAAATTTCGTTTATAAGCTGAAATTAATGCGGCTTCAATTGCCTCAATAATCACGTTTTTACTAATACCTTTTTCTTTTTCAAGAACTTCTAAAGCATCTAATAGATCGATACTCATGGTAAACCTGGTCCCCCTTTTTCAATTATCGCATTCCCTATTAGAAAGTAACAGCCAAGCGAGCTTGTGCTACTTTTTCATATGGAATTTCGATTTCTTTCACTCTTGTTTTGATTTTGATAAGGAGGGTAATGTACTCTCCATCAAAGCTTTTTAACTCACCTTCGAATTCTTTTGAATCTTCGATTGGCTCGTATGTTTTGACATAAACGTTTTTGCCAATATTTTTTTCAAAGTCATCTGCTTTTTTAAGCGGACGCTCTGCTCCTGGCGAAGAGACTTCTAAAAAGTAGTTGTGGGTAATTGGATCAAGCTCATCCATTTTTTCGCTAAGACGCTCGCTGACAACGCCACAATCTTCAATGTCTACGCCTTTCTCAGAGTCAATAAACACTCGCAAAAACCAGTCTTTTCCTTCTTTCACATATTCAACGTCCACTAGTTCAAGTCCTAAGTCTTCAAGAATAGGTGTCGCAAGCTGTTCTACGATTTCTGTCACTTTCTCACCCATCATATTCCTCCTTTTAAAAGAGAGCGTTGTTCAAGTTTTATCTTTTTTCCTACCCAAGTCATGCGGTATGCTCTTATAGTTTTGCAATTGTAAGGATAAAAATTCCCTGCTTACATAAGAAAGCAGGGATAAAAAACAAGTACATAATCATCGTGCTTGTTACTAACCATAAAATCATGAAATGAATAGAAAACTTATCCAACGTCTATCCAATAATAAAGAGTGGGTTTCCCCACTCTTTTACGACCGTTATGTCTAGCATTACCATACCTACTATACCATAACCATAATTTTGTTGCAAACCCACTAATCACAACTTAAAACAGTGAAAGCTGGTTTTGGTCTGGCAGTGATTCTAAGCAGCCGTGGTTGTCTAAATACTCAAGAATTGTTTTAGATACACGACCTCTTTGCTGAAGATCTTCTTTTGACAAGAATTCTCCATTTTCGCGTGCTTTTACAATATTAAGTGCAGCATTTGTACCAAGACCCGGAATCGAGTTGAACGGTGGAATAAGCGACGTACCGTCAATAACGAACTCTGAGGCGCTTGATCGATAAAGATCAACTTTTTGAAAAGAGAAGCCGCGTTCACACATCTCAAGTGAAATTTCTAACACCGTTAGTAAGTTTTTCTCTTTTGGTGATGCTTCAAGTCCTTTAGCTAAAATTTCTTCAATTTTTGCTTTGATCGCTGCAGATCCCTTAATCATCGTATCAATATCAAAGTCATCAGCACGAACAGTAAAGTATGTTGCGTAATAAAGAATCGGATGATGCACTTTGAAATACGCAATACGAACGGCCATTAGAACATATGCAGCTGCATGGGCTTTCGGGAACATGTACTTAATCTTTTTACATGAATCAACATACCAATCAGGTACTCCATTTTTCGCCATTTCCTCTTCCCACTCATCCTGAAGACCTTTTCCTTTACGTACAAACTCCATAATTTTGAATGCAAGCGATGGCTCTAGTCCTTGATAAATGAGATATACCATAATATCATCACGACATCCAATTACTTCACTTAGCGTACATACGTTATTATGAATAAGCTCTTGAGCATTTCCAAGCCATACGTCCGTTCCGTGAGAAAGTCCCGAGATTTGGACAAGCTCAGAGAAGGTTGTTGGCTTTGTATCTTCAAGCATTTGACGAACGAATCTTGTCCCAAACTCAGGGATGCCGAGCGTTCCTGTTTTACACATAATTTGCTCTGACGTTACACCGAGCGATTCTGTACCGCTAAAGATTTTCATGACTTCAGGATCATCTGTTGGAATCGTTTTTGGATCAATTCCGCTTAAATCTTGAAGCATGCGAATAGCAGTTGGATCATCGTGTCCGAGAATATCAAGCTTTAACACATTATCGTGAATAGAATGGAAGTCAAAGTGAGTTGTTTTCCATTCTGAATTTCGATCGTCTGCCGGAAATTGAACTGGCGAGAAATCGTAAATATCCATATAATCTGGAACAACAATAATTCCCCCTGGATGCTGACCTGTTGTTCGTTTTACGCCCGTACAACCCGCAACAAGACGATCAACTTCAGCTCCTCTATAGTGGATATCATGATCTCCTGCATAACCTTTTACATATCCATATGCCGTTTTTTCAGCCACTGTACCAATCGTTCCTGCTCTATATACGTAATCTTCACCGAAAAGCTCTTTTGTATAGTTATGGGCTTTTGGTTGGTATTCTCCTGAGAAGTTCAAATCGATATCAGGGACCTTATCTCCTTTAAATCCAAGGAAGGTTTCAAACGGAATATCATGGCCGTCTTTTGTATACGGAATATTACATTTCGGACAGTCTTTATCAGGTAAGTCAAACCCAGACCCAACAGATCCGTCATCAAAGAACTCAGACGTTTGACACTGTGGACAAACGTAGTGCGGTGGCAGTGGATTCACTTCGGTAATTTCGGTCATCGTTGCGACGAAGGACGATCCAACAGATCCACGGGAACCTACAAGGTATCCGTCGTTCAACGATTTTTTAACAAGCTTATGCGAGATAAGATAAATTACGGCGAATCCGTGACCAATAATACTTTTTAATTCTTTCTCAAGACGAGCTTCCACAATTTCTGGAAGGTCGTCTCCGTAGATGGAACGAGCTCTGTCATAACTCATTTTTTTCATCTCATCTTCGGCACCTTCGATTTTTGGTGTATATAAGTCATCTTTAATTGGCTTGACTTCTTCAATTAAATCGGCCACTTTTTGGGTGTTTGTGACTACAATTTCTTTCGCCTTTTCTTCACCAAGGAAAGAAAAGCAGTCAAGCATTTCGTTTGTAGAACGGAAATGCACATCAGGAAGCTCATGACGGTTTAACGGATTTGCTCCACCTTGAGAGCCAATTAAAATTTTACGATAGATTTTGTCTTCTGGATTTAAATAGTGAACATTCCCTGTTGCCACAACTGTTTTGCCAATTTTTTCACCGATTTTGACGATATTTGAAATAATCTCAAGCAGCGCTTTTTCTGTATGAACCAAATCAAGCTCAATTAAATGCTTGTAGTTGCTTGGCGGCTGCACTTCAATATAGTCATAAAACTCTGCTGCTTTTTCCACTTCTTCTGCAGATTTTTGCATCATTGCCTCAAAAACTTCGCCTTTATCACAGGCAGTTCCTACGAGTATACCTTCTCGATATTTCTCCAATTTTGAGCGCGGAATACGCGGTACGCGGTAAAAATACTCTAAGTGTGCAATGGATACAAGCTTAAATAGATTTTTTAATCCTGTGGCATTTTGCGCTAATAGCACTGCATGATATGGACGTGCTCTTTGATAAGCATTTCCTTGTCCCATATAATCGTTAAGCTGATGATGTGATGTTATTTCTTTTTCAATTGCTTCTTTTAAAAGTCTTACAAGAATATATCCTGTTGCTTCAGCATCATAGATTGCTCTATGGTGCTGAACGAGCTCAACGTCAAACTTTTTCGCAAGCGTATTTAAACGGTGATTCTTCATTGTTGGGTAAAGTAAACGGGCAAGCTCAAGCGTATCTATTACAGGATTTTGTGCTTTGCCAAGCCCAATGCGGCCAAATCCCATATTTAAGAAGCCCATATCAAAGCTTGCGTTATGTGCAACAAGGGTATCATCGCCAATCCATTCATAAAACTCTTTTAATACAACTTCGATCTCTGGTGCATTTTCAACCATATCATCGGTAATCCCCGTTAACTCAATCGTTGTTGCTGAAAGAGGATGATGTGGATTTGCAAAACGCTCAAACTTATCAATGATTTCACCTTCACGCATTTTAACAGCTGCAAGCTCAATGATTTTATCGTATGTTGCTGAAAGACCTGTTGTCTCCACGTCAAAAACAATATATGTTTCAGAAGCTAAATCCCGTTTTTGTGGATTATAGGCAATTGGCACGCCATCATCTACAAGATTTACTTCAACTCCGTAAATCATTTTTAAGCCATTTTTCTTTGCTGCTCCATATGCTTCTGGAAATGATTGGGCAACAGCATGGTCTGTTACAGCAATTGCTTTATGACCCCACTTTGCTGCCTGCTGTACAAGTGAGCTAACAGACGTGACAGCATCCATTTGGCTCATTGGCGTATGAAGATGAAGCTCAACGCGCTTTTCATCTTCTGCTGCTGTATCTTGACGTTCCCTAGCAGGAATTTCATTGACGTCGTTTCCAATCATAACAAGATCGCGTACAAACGTATCATTCTGCACGCTACCGCGCACTTTTAGCCACATACCTTTTTTAAGAGACTGAAACATTGGTACATCTTCTTTATCACGTGAAAACATCTTCACAAGAATCGAATCTGTATAGTCTGTAATCTTGAAAGTAAGAAGCGTACGGCCGCTGCGCAGCTCTTTTGTTTCAGCATGAAACACATACCCTTGAATCGTGATGCGCTTTTCTTCATCAATAATTTGGCTAATTGAAACAGGATCGTCTTTAATTGTGTAACCGAGCGTAAGCGGACCTGAAATAGCCCCTGCTTCACTCTCCCGCTGTTCTGCTTTTGCCTTCATTTCCGTAAGAGCTGCAAGAGCTTTTTGTTCATCTTCTTGCTTTTTCTTTTCTACGAACTCATCATATTCTTTCTTCGCTTCCACAACGTCTGTCTCAATTTGAAAAGCAGGAAAGCCATAAGTTGTATATTGAGCTGACAAAAGCTCTCCGTATTTTCGTTTTAATGCTGCTGCTTCAGCAACATTTCGTCCATGAAGACAAAGCTTACGTCCTTGTACTTTTGGATGCTGTTCATTTAATAGAGAAAGAAACATAGGTGAAATTCCTTGAAGCTCACTTAAACAGTGGTTCCAATAATTTTTCACTTCTTCCTCTTCATATTCTTCATTTTTCGCTTTAATTGTAAAAGAAGTTGTTGCAATATGTGAAAACTGTTTGTTCATTCTCATTAATAGTTCATTATATATATTAAATGGTAAAACATGATTAAGCACAAACTGAAAGTGCCAGCGCTTTTGTTCTTTGTGAACTGTAACTTTTTCAAGCTCTCCGCCCTCAAAATAACGGACAATCATATCATCCGTAAGCTCAAGCTGCTGAAGAAGAATGGAAAAGCGTTCACGCTGTTTTATCACTGCTTCTTCGCTCATTTTTCCCCTCCGTTATTTTTATTCGATTTCTATTTTAGCATAAAGAAAGGCACCTTTTCTTCAAAAGGCACCTTCCTTTTCTTTCTTTAAAAATTCTTATTGTTCAAGAAGTTTTTCAATAAGCCCTGGAATCTCCTCTACTTTTGCTTCAAAAGATTCACCTGTTTTACGCACTTTCACTTCCACAATACCTTCGCCAGCTTGTTTACCAACTGTAACGCGGATTGGTAGACCAATAAGATCAGAGTCAGCGAATTTTACGCCAGCTCTCTCTGCACGATCATCATACAGCACTTCATAGCCTTGATCTTGAAGTGTGTTATAAAGAGCTGAAGCCACTTCTGTTTGCTCTTCTTTTTTCACGTTAACTGCAATAACATGAACATCATATGGAGCAACTTGTTTTGGCCATACTAGACCATTTTCATCATTATACTGTTCTGCAATAGCTGCCATTGTACGAGAAACTCCGATACCATAGCATCCCATAATCATTGGCTGTGCTCGTCCATTTTCATCAAGGAACGTACCGTTCATTGCTTCACTATAACGTGTTCCAAGTTTAAAGACGTGACCAACTTCAATCCCACGAGCAAACTGAATGATTCCTTCCCCATCTGGAGAAGCATCGCCTTCTTGAATAAAGCGAAGATCTGCATAGTCTGCTTGGAAATCGCGCCCTGGATTTACTCCTGTAAGATGGAAGCCGTCTTCATTAGCCCCACATACTCCGTTGACAATATACTCGACAGCATTGTCAGCAATTACTTTTACATTCTTCACATTGATTGGTCCAACTGAACCAACTTCACATTGAATGATATCTTTTACTTCGTTTGCAGGAGCAAGCATAATGTCTCTTGCTTCAAGATAGTTTTTCACTTTAATGTCATTGATTTCGTGATCGCCACGTGCCAATACAAGCACATACTCGTCATCAACTTTAAAAAGAAGAGATTTAATGCATTTTTCTTTTTCAATGTTCAATGCTTTTGATACATCTTCAATTGTTTTGCTGTCTGGCGTTGCTACTTTTTCAAGTTCAACAGCACTTTCTGAACTTTTTTCGTAATTAGCAACAACTGGAGCCATTTCGACGTTTGCCGCAAAGTCGGATTTGTCTGAGTACGCAATTGTATCTTCACCAATGTCTGATAACACCATGAATTCATGCGTATCTTTACCACCCATTGCTCCAGAGTCTGCGATTACGGCACGGAAGTCTAGGCCACAGCGTGAAAAGATGCGACGGTATCCTTCAAACATGTCTTCGTACGTTTTATCTAAGCTTTCTTTTGTTGCATGAAATGAGTAAGCATCTTTCATAATAAATTCGCGACCTCGTAAAAGCCCAAAGCGTGGACGCTTCTCATCGCGGAATTTTGTTTGAATTTGGTACACATTTAACGGAAGTTTTTTGTATGATTTTACTTCATCGCGAAGCAGGCTTGTCACAACTTCTTCATGTGTTGGTCCTAGAGCAAACTCACGACCGTGACGATCGTTAAAGCGCATAAGTTCAGGTCCGTAAGAACTCCAACGTCCTGATTCTTGCCAAAGTTCAGCAAGCTGAAGCGTTGGCATTAGCATTTCTGATGAACCTGCTCTGTCCATTTCTTCACGAACAATTTTTTCTACTTTTGCAAGCACGCGCTTACCAAGAGGTAAAATGCTGTAAATACCGCTTGCATTTTGTCTCATAAATCCTGCACGAATTAAAAGCTGGTGACTTCTAATTTCAGCATCTGCTGGCACTTCACGCAGCGTTGGGATAAACATTGCACTTTGTTTCATGGTTTCTCCACCTTTATCCATAATCAATTAAAAAATATGAGAAGCGGCGTCCTTTTTGTTCAAAAAGGAAACGCCGCTTTTTATCTTATTGTACAAAAAAGCGTTGAATATCGTTCCATGTGACAACAAGCATAAGGAGCATCAGAAGCGCAAATCCAATAAAGTGGACAATACCTTCTTTTTGACGATCAATTGGTTTTCCTCTTAACGCTTCAACTAAGAAGAACAGAAGACGTCCTCCATCAAGAGCCGGGAGCGGTAAAAGGTTCACAATTCCAAGGTTAATGCTCAGTGCAGCAGCCCATTTCATCAAGTAGTAGAATCCTGACTGTGCGACTTGTTCTGTTGAAACATAAATTCCAACTGGTCCTGAAAGCATATCAATTGAGAACTGTCCTGTCACTAGTTTTCCAAGCGTTAGAACGATTTCTTTCGTCCATGTTAGCGTTTCAGTTACTCCGTTGGCAATTGCACCGAAAAAGGATTTTTCAACAGGCTGATAAACACCAATAACCCCTACTGTTTCCTCGCCTCGTTTTTCACTTTTTGGCGTAACGTTAATTTCTTCAGCCTGCCCATTACGTTCCACATCAAACGTTACTTCTTCCCCAGGATGTTTTACGACTTTACTGACAACGTCTGTCCACGACGATACACTTTCCCCGTCAATTGCTTTTACAACGTCACCTTCTTGTAAACCTGCTTCTTGGGCAGCTCCATCTGATGTGATTTCTCCCATAATTGGTTTATCTACCGTGTAGCCTTGAAAAACGCCGATAATCGCAAAAAGAAAGAAAGCAAGCACAAAGTTCATCATCGGACCAGCGAAAATGGCCATTGCACGCTGTCCGAGCGTTTTTGAACCAAACTGACGCTTGTACGGGGCAATTTGTACTTCTTCTCCGTCATTAACGAAAAACGATGTATCACTAACGGTAAAGCGCTCAAGACGACCTTCTTCGGAAGAAGCTTCATATCCTTCTACAAACATTTTATGTTCTAAGTCGATACGTTCAACTTCAACGACCGTTGCATCTGGATGCTCGTCTTTATTGTTAATAATAATTTTATTAACCTCGTCTTTATCATTGAACTTTAGTCCAATCATTTGACCTGGTTTTACTTCAATCATTTCTGGATCTTCTCCAGCCATGCGGACAAACCCACCTAGTGGCAAGAGACGAATTGTATATACAGTTTCATTCTTCGTGAATGAAAAAACTTTTGGACCGAAGCCGATGGCAAATTCGCGGCAAAGAATGCCAGCACGTTTTGCAAAAATAAGATGCCCTAGCTCGTGAACAAAAACTAGTAACCCAAAAATGAGTACAAACGCTATAGGTGTCGGCAAAAGCTATTACCTCCTTTAAGAAATTAAAGACAATACGTAAGACCTTGTTTCTAAATCTACTTCTTTTATTGTCTGAAGACAAGGATTTTGCTGGACAGTATGCCAGTTTAATGCCTTCTCAATCACGTCTTCAATTTGCAGGAAGGAAATTTTCCCTTCAAGGAATAACGCAACGGCTTGTTCATTTGCTGCATTCAATACAGTTGGCATTGTACCTCCTGTTTTCCCTGCTTCAAAAGCAAAAGAAAGACAGCGATAACGTTCGAAATCCATTTTAGCAAAATCCAATGTACCAATCTCAGCGAGGTTAAGAGGCGTAGAGGGAAGCACCATCCGATTTGGATATGTAAGAGCGTATTGAATAGGTACGCGCATATCAGGTGTTCCAAGCTGAGCCATTACGCTACGGTCATGAAACTCAACCATAGAATGAATGATACTTTGTTTATGGAGAAGCACATCTATTTTCTCATATGGCATGTTAAAAAGCCAATGTGCTTCAATAACTTCTAACCCTTTGTTCATCATTGTTGCTGAATCAATGGTAATCTTTGCGCCCATTGACCAGTTCGGATGGTTTAAGGCTTCCTCAACGGTTACTCCTTCTAGCTCTTGTCTTGTTTTGTCTCGAAAACTTCCTCCAGAAGCCGTAATAATAAGACGATTAATCTCTTTCATATTTTCGCCTTGCAAACATTGATAAATAGCAGAATGTTCACTATCAACCGGAAGGATGCTTACTCCATATTCCCGAGCTTCCTTCATAACAAGATGACCTGCTGTTACAAGCGTTTCCTTATTTGCAAGAGCAATTGTTTTACGCGCTCTAATAGCTTCTATTGTTGGAAAAAGACCAACGCTCCCCATTACAGCCGTAACAACAACATCTGCTTCAGAACATGTAGCAACTTCTATCAAACCTTCTTCTCCATATACAATAGTAATATTGAGAAACTCGTCTTTTAATACCTCATAGTCTTCTTTTTTTGAAACTGATAAAATCCTAGGCTGAAACTCTGCTACAATTTCTCGTGCTTTATCAATATTTTGTCCTACTGACATGGAAACGAGTGAGAATTCGTCACGATGCGTTCGAATGACATCTAGCGTTTGTGTTCCAATTGAACCTGTTGCGCCTAGTAAGGCAATTTTCTTCACGTATGTCCCCCCGTTCAATTATATTAAAAAGTAAAGAATAGGGAAAACAAACAGCCAGCTGTCTGTTCGGTCAAGCACTCCCCCGTGTCCAGGTAAAATATTGCCTGAATCTTTTACACCATAGTGGCGTTTAAACGCTGACTCTACAAGATCTCCAACTTGTCCAAATATAGAAAGAACAAGACCGATCACCATAAGATGAAGAGGGGACTCTGTAAGCGGCGATAAAAACGCAAAAAGAAGCGCTACAATCACTCCACAAACAATTCCTCCAACTGAGCCTTCAATTGTCTTATTTGGACTAATGTCAGGCCATAGTTTTCGTTTCCCCATACTTTTCCCAATAAAATATGCTCCAGAATCACTTGCCCATGTTACAAAAAGAGCAAGAAATACGTAAGAAAGCTGTTCTTCGCGAATCGCAATAAAATAATAAAAACCCATTCCAATATAGATGGTTGCTAAAATAACAAAACCAGCATCATCGAATGTAAAACGGTTTTTAATTAATACAGTATACGTCAGCAGCAATAAAACAGCTAGCAAAACAACTTCTACTTTATGATTAAATATCGTATTAGCAAGCGACGCATTTGTCTGTGAAAGCAAAAACGTCCAAATAAGCAAGATACTCATAAACGTTGGGAAAGATAGGAGCGAAATTTTTCGCATTTTTAATAATTCAAAAACTCCAACCGTTGCTAACAAATAAACAAGCAGTGTAAAAGGCAACCCGCCAACTAAGACAAGGGGTACAAAGATAGCGGCTGCAATGACTCCTGTAATGATTCGTTGCCTCATTTTTTATCAACATCCTTCACGCCACCAAAACGGCGTCCTCTATTTTGGTAATCCTCTAAAGCTGACAGAAAATGCTCTCCCCTAAAGTCAGGCCATAGAACATCAGTAAACCAAAATTCAGCGTAAGCAAGCTGCCATAGCATAAAATTACTTAAGCGAATTTCCCCGCTTGTGCGAATAAGCAAGTCAGGGTCTTTAAGGTCTCCGCTCATCAAATGTTTCTGAATATCAGCTTCTGTTACAGCCTTGTTTGGATCAGCTTCTTCCATCAGTTTATTCACCGCATAAACAAGTTCATCACGGGATCCATAGTTTAACGCAAAGTTCAAAATAAGGCCCGTATTTTCCTTCGTTCTTTCGATTGCATTGTTCACGGCATTAAGCGTATGGGCTGGAAGTCTTTCTTTGTTTCCCATCACCCTTACTTGGACATTTTCTTCAATCAGCTCTGGTAAAAATGTGTTTAAAAACTCTTCTGGAAGCTTCATAAGAAATTCAACTTCCATTTTTGGCCTTTTCCAATTTTCTGTTGAAAATGCGTAGAGAGTTAATACTTTAACATTTAACTCATTAGCAGCACGAGTAATTTTCCGCACAACTTTCATTCCTTCATGGTGACCCATAATGCGCGGCATGGCTCGTTTCTGAGCCCAGCGTCCGTTTCCGTCCATGATGATGGCTACATGCTCTGGAATAGACCCTTTCATCACTTGTTTCTTACGCTGTTCATACGTACCTGTATTTGACTTTTGCTCCTTTAAAAGCTGTTGAAATTTCTTTATCATGTCAAAAGTCCCCCGTTATGCAAACATCATCTTTTTTCTGTAATTTTTGTATAAAAAGGCTCGGTCCCCTTTTATATTTTTCATACTACCATTATTAACAAAAAAACCCCCTGTAAACAATAGAGGGTCTTTTACAATATATTTTACAGTGAAAAAGATTATACTTCCATAATTTCTTTTTCTTTATCTTTTGCAATACCATCCACTTTTTCGATGTACGAGTCTGTAAGCTTTTGAATGTCTTCTGTGTAGCTGCGGAGATCATCCTCTGTAATCTCCCCATTTTTCTCAAGCTTTTTAAGATCTTCGTTTCCGTCACGACGAATATTACGTACTGCTACCTTGCTATCCTCGCTGTATTTCTTCACAAGTTTTACAAGTTCACGACGACGCTCTTCTGTTAAAGCAGGAATTGTAATACGGATGATTGTGCCATCATTTGATGGAGTAAGACCAAGGTCTGCTTTCATGATTGCTTTTTCAATTTCAGCAAGCTGTGTTTTGTCATATGGTTGGATAACAAGCATACGAGCTTCAGGTACACTGATTGTTGCAAGCTGGTTTAATGGTGTTTGAACACCATAGTATTCAATCATTACTTTATCAAGTAGGGATGGATTAGCACGTCCAGCACGAACTGTTGCTAATTCTCTTGTTAAAGCTCCTGTCGCTTTTTCCATTCTTTCTTTTGTTTCATTTAATACTGTTTTTGGCATTATTCTTTCCCCCTTACAATTGTTCCAATGTTCTCTCCCACAACAACACGTTTAATGTTGCCTTCTTCCATAACAGAGAATACGATAAGTGGAATATCGTTGTCCATACATAGTGAAGAAGCTGTAGAATCCATGACTGCTAAACCTTGTTGAAGCACTTCAATATAAGAAAGTGTTTCGTATTTCACAGCATCAGGTACTAAAGTTGGGTCTGCGCTATATACTCCGTCTACGTTGTTTTTAGCCATTAAAATAACGTCTGCTTCAATTTCTGCAGCACGTAGAGCAGCCGTTGTATCTGTTGAGAAGTACGGATTCCCTGTTCCTGCCGCAAAAATAACAACGCGTTTCTTTTCAAGATGGCGAATCGCTTTTCGTCTTATGTACGGTTCAGCTACTTGGCGCATTTCAATTGACGTTTGCACGCGTGTTTGAACTCCAAGATTCTCTAAGCTATCTTGTAATGAAAGAGAATTCATTACCGTTGCAAGCATTCCCATGTAGTCTGCATTTGCACGGTCCATCCCCATCTCACTACCAATTTTACCACGCCAGATGTTCCCACCGCCAACAACAATGGCAATTTCAACACCTAAATCGTAAATTTCTTTTACTTGAGCAGCAACAGACTTGATGATTTCAGGTTTGATTCCAAATCCTTGTGATCCTGCTAATGCTTCACCGCTCAGCTTTAATACAATTCGATTATATTTTGCACTACTCATATTAAACCTCCATCGTCCCAAGTGTACGATATCATTTTTTAGGAAAGGGGAACACAACGTGTTCCCCCCTTCTTTGCTTTATAATTTGCCCATTTATAAAGAATATAATGGTCTTATTTTTTAACTTGGTTCATTACTTCTTCAGCGAAGTTTTCTTCACGTTTTTCCATACCTTCGCCAACTTCATAACGAGTGAAGTCTGCAACAGTAGCACCTTTAGAAGAAACGAATTTACCTACTTTTTGATCAGAATCTTTAACAAATGCTTGATCTAGTAAGCAAATTTCTTCAAAGTATTTGCCAAGACGGCCTTCAACCATTTTTGCAACGATTTTTTCTGGTTTACCTTCGTTAAGAGCTTGTTGAGTTAATACTTCACGCTCACGAGCTACTTCTTCTTCAGAAACAGCGTCACGAGAGATGTATTTAGGGTTGATTGCAGCGATGTGCATAGCAACGTCTTTTGCAACAGCTTCGTCAGTAGTTCCTTCAAGAACTGTTAATACGCCAATGCGTCCGCCCATATGAAGGTAAGCACCAAATGCATCATTGTCGCCTTTTGTTTTAAGAGCGAAACGACGAAGAGAAAGTTTTTCACCAATTTTAGCGATAGCGTTGTTGATATGACCTTGAAGAGTTTCACCGTTCTCCATTTTGCTTTCTAATGCTTCTTCAAGACTAGCTGGTTTAGCAGCTAAAAGGTGTGCACTAATTTCTTTAGTAAGGTTTTGGAAACCTTCGTTTTTCGCAACAAAGTCAGTTTCAGAGTTCACTTCGATAATAACAGCTTCATTATCTTGAACCTCGATTTGTGTTAGACCTTCAGCAGCGATACGGTCAGCTTTTTTAGCAGCTTTTGCGATCCCTTTTTCACGAAGGAAATCAATTGCTTTTTCCATATCCCCTTCAGTTTGAGTTAGTGCTTTTTTGCAGTCCATCATACCTGCGCCTGTTTTTTCACGTAGTTCTTTTACCATTTGTGCTGTAATCGCCATAATATTGCCTCCTTAGTTTTGGTATGTATCAAGTAATCATCTGTAAAAAAAGGTGATAAAAGGCTACCCCTTTATCACCTTTCCTTCATTAAGCAGTTGTTGTTTCAGTTTCAGTTGCTGCTTCTTCACCTTGTTTAGCTTCAAGAACAGCATCAGCCATTTTAGAAGTTAGAAGTTTAACAGCGCGGATTGCATCATCGTTTGCAGGGATAACATAGTCGATTTCGTCTGGATCACAGTTTGTATCTACGATACCAACGATCGGAATATTTAATTTTCTTGCTTCAGCCACTGCGATACGCTCTTTACGAGGGTCGATGATGAATAGTGCATCTGGAAGTTGCTTCATGTCTTTAATTCCGCCTAGGAATTTTTCAAGACGATCAAGCTCTTTACGTAAGCCTACAACTTCTTTCTTAGGAAGAACTTCGAAAGTTCCGTCTTCTGCCATACGCTCGATGTCTTTAAGACGCTTAACGCGTTTTTGGATTGTTTGGAAGTTTGTTAAAGTACCACCTAACCAACGTTGGTTAACGAAGTACATACCAGCACGTGCTGCTTCTTCTTTAACAGAATCTTGTGCTTGTTTTTTAGTACCAACGAAAAGGATTTTTCCACCTTCTGCTGCTACGTCTTTAACGAAGTGGAATGCTTCGTCAACTTTTTTCACAGTTTTTTGAAGATCGATGATGTAGATCCCGTTACGCTCTGTGAAAATGTATTTCTTCATTTTTGGGTTCCAACGGCGAGTTTGGTGACCGAAGTGAACACCTGCTTCAAGTAATTGTTTCATTGAAATTACTGACATTAATTTTTCCTCCTAACGGTTTTTGGGTTCCTCCGCTTAAGTCATCTTTAGATAAAACTGACGTTGAGCCAGCACCGTTATCTAAATCTTTAAGCGTGTGTATTAACACCAGAAATAAATATAGCACATTCACTATTCACAAGCAAGTTCAAATTCTATTTTCTTGTCGAAATTGTAAGAATAGGCGAATTTCCGCATCCCCTCTATGTAGATGTTTGGCAATTTCTTTACTTGTTAAACCTCTATCGTGTAAAAAATAAACCGTTTTCCGCAACTTTTCCCCTTCTAGTTCGTCTATCTTTAGTTTTGCAAGATATGTTTCAATCGTGTCTTCTTGCGTTTGAAGAGATGGAAGAAGATCAGAAAGATCTTCAGGTTTGCTAACTGCATTAAATTCTGTTCGGTTTGGTTTTTTTATATTATTTTCTCTAGACTTTTTTAAACTCTTAATAAGATTATGGTGTTCTTCTTGAAGCTCAAGTAAATAAGCAGCCATTGTTTCTTCGAGTTCTTTTGCCGAGCGTTTTTGTGCTTGCTCTATTCTCTTCATTTCACTTCTTTTCATATAAAGAAGCGTAATACAAAAGAATGATATGACGTGTAAAATGAGAGAAATCACAATAAAGAATGCCATTCTTCTCCTCCTTCCTTTTCATAGAAAAAGACGAGCATTAAGAGCTCGTCTTCTTTAGGCCTGCTCCATTATCTTTGTAAGCATATGACGCATTTTATATAATGCTTTTGAGTGAATTTGAGAAATGCGCGACGTTGATAAAGACATGACATGGCCAATCTCTGTAAATGTTAAATCTTCTTTATAAAAAAGAGATACAACAAGCTGTTCTTTTTCGTTTAAGTTTTCAATTACTTTAGCAAGATTTTCATACATTTCTTCTTTCAAAAGCTCTTCTTCAGGAAGAACTGCTTTATCATCACGAATAGAATATGTTTGTTGTTCTTTGTCTTCAGATTCTTTCATATATTCATCCATTGATAATATATTAGCGAAAAAACCTTCATTCATTGTTTGTAACACTTCTTCTTCTGTTACATCTAGACTTGCTGCTACCTCTTTAGGGGCGACAGTTCGTAAATATTCTTGCTCAAGCTCTTCAATTTTTGATTCAATCTTTTTAGCTCGTTCTCTCGCTCCTCTTGAAAGCCAATCTTCTTTTCTTAATCCATCTATAATAGCACCACGCACGCGGAATGATGCATATGTATCAAATTTCAAATCACGTTTATAATCAAATTTTTCAAGTGCATCATACAACCCTGTAAGGCCAAGGCTGAACAAATCCTCTTTACTTACACTTTTTGGAATACCAATTGAAATACGTTGAACATGGTAATGGACGAGCGACATATATTTACGAACCAACATGTTTCCGGCATGAGGGTCTCGTGAATGTGTCCATTTTAGCCAATATTGTTCTTCTAGAGATGGTTGTGCCATTCGACTCCTCCTCGTCATGCAAACAGCTTTTAATTCAATAACTTATATTTTTAAATGAATGCTGTTATGCTAAACTACCGCTTCAAAAATTTAATGTTCATCGCTCATAGATTTATATTTCTCTAACATTTGTGTTGATGCTTCGAATGAAAAGAACTTCGCTTACAGGATCAAATTTAATCGTTCTTCCCCTTCGTCCCCCAACGTCTTTTGAAAGGAGAGGGACATTGACTTCGTGTAAGAATCGTTTAAGGGCCTCAATATTTCTTGGTCCAATCCTCATGTCATGCTCTGTTGAGTAGTGTTGAAACATTTGGGCACCGCCTGCAATTTTCGCTCGGAAATTTTCTAACTTTCCACCGTTTTGTAACAATGTTTCGCACAAAGCATACACAGCTGTATCAGCATATTTCGCTCTATTAAACTTTCTATCTCCGCTTTTTTCTGCATAAGGTAGCATCACGTGTGCCATAGCAGCCATCTTTTCTTTTTGATCATAAATGACGACCCCTACACAAGAGCCAAGGCCGACGGTATAAATACAGGATGGTGCACGGACAAATCCCATTTCCGCAATGCCTACCTTTACCGCGTCTTTTCGATTATTTCTCACTTGAAATGCTCCTTGTAAGAGAAAAATTCCAATCCAAACTCTCTATCTTTTTCATCATATGCTTCCTATTCTTCTTTTTCAATAAGGGAAAGACTGCAATTCATTCTATTTCATTTAAAATCTACTGCTCTAAAACCTTATTAACATCAAGAGCTAATAAAAACTGTTCTTCCCTTTTCACAGCTCCATTCACATAGGAGGAACTTCCATCATCAGGAGAAGCTATTCCTTGTTCATCAAGGTCTAAAATATCGACAGCCTCATCTACGATAAGCCCAACTTCTCCTTCTTCACCTTTTACAACAACAATCCGCGTCGCACTATCGTATTTTTTTTCTTTCATTCCAAACCTTAGTCGAAGATCGATAAGTGGCGTCACAACTCCTCTTAAGTTTGTTACTCCTTTAATGTAGGAAAATGTTCTTGGAACGTGTGTGATAGTATGCATTTTTTCAATGGAACGAACATGAGAAATCGGCAAGATATAAGCATGGTTTCCTACGTTAAATTGAAGCATTTTCATCCGTCTATCCCCTTTACTCTGTCTTTAAAAAGCTCATTGTGATTTAGAATGAGCGCTACCTTGCCATCTCCCAAAATCGTAGCTCCGGAAACAAGACTAACATGTTTTAAATAAGAACTAAGTGGTTTGACAACAATATCTTGTTGATGAAGAAATCCGTCTACACCAAGAGCTACGTATTTTTCTCCTTTTTCTAGAATAACAACATAGTGATGAAGACGTTCCTTTTGTTCCTCATTATATTCAAAAAGCTCATTTAAGAAAAAAAGCGGGATCACTTTATTTCGGAAATGGATAGCATGTTCTTCTCCAATATGTAAAATCTCTTCTTTTTCAATAAAAAGCGTTTCTGCAATTGAAGAAATAGGAACAGCACAAATATCTTCTTTCATTTTAATGAGCATCGCGCACACAATAGAGAGCGTAGCAGGAATATCAATTGAAAACACGGTTCCTTGTCCACTCTTAGAAGCAACACTCGTTGTTCCACCTAATGCTTCAATACTGTTTCGCACTACATCAAGCCCAACACCACGGCCTGATAAATTGGAAACTTCGTCTGCTGTAGAAAAGCCTGGTGTAAATAAAAGTTGGTAAACATCTTCATCAAGCATTGAGTTTGCTTTTTGATTTGAAACAATGTTTTTACTAATAGCCTTAGCTAATACACTCTGTCGGTTTATTCCACTTCCATCATCTTTAATCTCGATTAAAATACGGCTTCCTTTATATCGGGCGCTAAGCTCTATTGTTCCTTCTAGTTCTTTTCCATTTTCTCTTCTTTGTTCTGGATGCTCAATGCCGTGATCTATAGAATTTCGAATGAGATGAACAAGCGGATCCCCAATTTTCTCAACAATTGTCCGATCAAGCGCTGTCTCTTGTCCTGTCAATTTCACGCGAATTTTCTTTCCAAGCGTTCTAGCTAAGTTTCGAACCATTGGTGGAAAACGTTTAAACGCCGTTTCAATGGGAACCATTCGCATGTTAATAACAACTTGCTGCAAATCATTTGTTAATCGAAAAAGGTGTTTAACTGTGTCATCAAGATCATGATCAGAAAAAGGCTGAATCATTTGCTGAATACGCGTTCTATCAATCACAAGCTCTTCTACTAAATTCATAAGCACATTCAAATCATCAAGCTTCACTCGAACGGTTTCAGAAGCTGCCGTGTACTCAGAAGAGACGACAGCTTCTTTTTTGTTCTCTCTTATATGAAGCTCAACGTTTTTCACATCGGTCATGTGCATTACTTCTTTTTGAATGAGTGAAAAGGGCTCCTCTGATCTTATATGAATGATAAAATGTTCTGTGAAATTACCTTCTTTAATCTCTTCAAAGCTTGGAGAAGTTTTAATAACAGTAGCATATTCTTCTATCTTTTGAAGCACCATATAAGCACGCGCTCCCTTTAATAAGCAATCTTCAGAAAGATGGATTTTGATTATACTATCATCATTGGTAGAAAGAGACGACAGAGGCTTTTCTTCTCTTTCTTTAGAAAGGGATGGGGAAGATAGAAATTCATGAAGTTCTATTAGCGTCTCTGTTTTAAATGATGCAGTTCCTTCCCCTTTTACAATCTTATCTACGGATTCGCTAAGCTCTTCTACCGCTTGAAACATCAAATCTATGAGATCATTAGACCAATCTATCTTTTCATTTCTAAGTTCATCGAGAATATTTTCTAATCCGTGCGTAAGCTCTGTTACATGTTCATAGCCCATTGTGGCCGCCATTCCCTTTAACGTATGAGCAGACCTAAAAATTTCGTGCACAACTCCGTCTTCTCGCGTACCGTTCTCTACTTTTAGAAGATAATCATACATATTTTGAAGATGCTGTTTACTTTCATCAATAAAAATATCCAAATATTGATTCATCTCCATGCTGTCCACCTCAATACTTTCTAAATTACAAACTGCTTCGAGAAACGTATTTTTTATAATCTTTCTCTTTTTTCTAGAAACTGATGTTTTAACCGAGCTAGAAACCCACCTTTTGAAGACTGTGTAGAAGAAGGGTTTACAAAGGATGCTGCAAGCTCTTCCACCGCTTTTGTCGCTTTTCCATTTGGATAGAGAACAAAAAATGGTACTTGTTTCATCGCTGCTTTTGTGACTGCAGAATCGGTCGGAATTCGCCCTAAATAGCTCAGTTGACCATTTAAAAATTTTTCAGTTACTTTATTTATTCGTCCAAAAACAATCTCTCCTTCTCGTAAGGAAGAAGTCTTGTTTATCACAACATTATAAGGACCTTTTAGGGACTCCATCATCATAAACTTCACAGAAGCATATCCATCCATTAATGACGTTGGCTCTGGCGTTATGAGCACAACAATTTCGTCAGCTGCCTTTAAGAAGGATAAAACGCTCTTTGACATTCCTGCTCCCATGTCAAAAATAACATAATCGTACTGCACGAAAGATACGTCGAATTGCGAAAGCAAATGAGTTATGTCTCCCTCATCCATTTCAACGAGCGTATTTAATCCTGTGCCTCCTGAAAGAATATCAATGCCGTAGCTACTTTTTGACACAGCTTCTTGTACTGATACATTTCCATGTAGAACATCTGCAATTGTATACTGTGTTGATATTCCCATTAAAATTTCTACGTTACCCATCCCAACATCCATATCAAACAAAAGCACTTTATAGCCAAGTTTATGAAGAGAAAGAGCAAAGTTAATGGAAAAATGAGATTTTCCTACTCCTCCTTTTCCACTTAATACAGCTAATGCTTTCGTTTTTTTGATTCCTTGCATTTTTAGTCTAAGACGTTCTGCCTGATCTTTCATCATCACTCTTCCTCAAATAAAAAATTCGCAATATTATTTTCTGTAACCGAAAGTAAATCATCAGGCACATCTTGGCCATTTGTTATATAGTAAACTGGTTTTTTATACTTGTGCATCATATTAATAATTGCTCCTAATGACGATGTTTCATCACTTTTTGTGAAAAGAAAAGACTGAATAGGCACTGAAGAAAAGCGAGAAACAATCTCTTCCATATCACTTTGCTTTGCTGTTAAGGCCAGGATTAAATGGGTGTCCATATTATTTTGAAAAGGAATGAAGCTTTGCAATGCTTTTACATACTGTTCATCTCTGTAATTTCGCCCTGCTGTATCAATAAGGATATGGTCATAAGAAACAAATTTTTCGAGCGCTTTTTCAAATTCTCCTTTGTTATAACAAACAAGAAGAGGAACATTTAAAATATCAGCATATGTTTTCAGTTGCGATATGGCGGATACTCTGTACGTGTCTGTTGTAATAAATGCAACGCTTTTTCCATCTTGTAAAACATACTTTGCCGCAAGTTTAGCGAGAGTTGTTGTTTTCCCGACTCCTGTTGGTCCTACAAGATTAATACATTTTTTAGCTTCTTTTTCGGTATAAAGCGGGATCACAAGATCTTTTATATAATGCTTTGCTTCCTTTACTACGTTTGCTTCCCCAAGAAAATACTTTTCAAGAAGCAATGGCGCCATCTCATCTAAAATTGATTCTTGTATTCCCTGATTCTCTAAATGTACGAAAACTTCTTTGACTGCCTCTGGGTAGCTCGCGAACTTTTTCTCTGCAGAAGAAGACGAAACAACTTCTTTTAATGACTTGATTTCTAATAAAAGCTCTTCGTATTGAAGAGATGGAGAAGCTTGTTGTTTTGGCTTCTCTTCTCTTTTTTTTACAGAAGGGGCAGATTGAGTTCCTCTCTCAACAGCAGCAATGACCTCAAGCCTTTTAGTTTTGAAAAGCCCGAGAAATCCGCCTGTCTTCACTGCTTTTGAGTTTAAAATAACTGCTTCTCTTCCAAGTTCTCCACGAATTTTGTCCATCGCCTCTTTCATTGTTTTAACTCTATATTTTTTTACTTTCATTAGATATTTACCACTCCAATACTCTGCACTTCAACTGAGGGCTCAAGCTCGTTATACGATAGAACCGCTATTTGTGGAATGTAGCGTTCAATAAGCTGACGCACATACATGCGAACGGCTGGTGAACATAAAATAACCGCATGATGTTCGTAAAGTGAAGACTGTTCAACTTCGTGAGCAATATTTTGAACAATGGTTTGGGAAACGGTCGGATCAAGCGACAAATAGTTTCCATGCTCTGTTTGATGTACTGCTTCCGCCATTGTTTTTTCCACTTTTCCAGACAGAGTAATCACTTTTAGGCCATTGTTCTCTTTTGAATGCTGAGAAGTAATTTGACGAGACAGTGATTGACGTACATACTCTGTAAGCAAATCAGGATCTGAGGAAGTTTTCCCGTAATCTGCTAGCGTTTCGAAAATAACGGGCAAGTTCCGAATAGAAACGTTCTCCTTCAATAGTTTAGAAAGTACTTTTTGAATATCACCAACGCTTAAAATCGCAGGCGTAATTTCTTCGACTAAAATTGGATATGTTTCTTTCACATGATCAATAAGCTGTTTTGTTTCTTGACGTCCAAGCAGTTCATGAGCGTTTTGTCTAATGATTTCTGTAATGTGTGTTGAAACAACAGAAGGAGGGTCAACGACCGTGTAGCCGTACATTTCTGCTCTTTCCTTCATCTCTTCATTTACCCATTTTGCTTTCATGCCAAATGCAGGCTCCACTGTATCAATTCCTTCGATTCCTTCCTCTTCCTCACCAGGGCTGATTGCCAAGTAATGATCAAGGAGAAGCTCTCCTTTTGCAAGCTCGTTCCCTTTTATTTTCAAACGATACTCATTTGGTTGTAGTTGAATATTGTCTCTTATTCTGAAAACAGGGATTACAAGACCAAGTTCAAGCGCAAGCTGCCTTCTAATCATAATCACTCGATCTAGAAGATCGCCTCCTTGGTTCGTGTCTGCAAGAGGAATCAGCCCATAGCCAAATTCAAACTCAATTGGATCTACATTTAATAAGCTAACAACACTTTCAGGACTTTTCATCTCATCAAGCTGCGTTTCTTCACGAGCGAGCTCATCTTCCGTTTCTTCTTCCTTGCTCTGCTGTTTTGAGATCATATATCCTCCAAAAGCAATCAATCCACCGAGAGGAAGCGTTAATACATCGCTTATCGGCGTAACAAGGCCTAAGAAAATAATAGTTCCACCTGTAATATACAAAACAGGAGGTAGCCTAAAAAGCTGCTTTGTAATATCTTGACTTAAGTTTCCGTCAGACGCCGCTCTTGTAACGATAATTCCGGTTGCTGTTGAAAGCATTAAGGCAGGGATTTGACTCACAAGCCCGTCCCCAACCGTTAAGAGCGTATACGTTGTCGAAGCTTCGGAAAGAGACATGCCAAGCTGCATCATTCCCACAATCATTCCAACGATAATATTAATGATTGTAATAATCACTCCTGCAATAGCGTCGCCTTTTACAAACTTACTTCCTCCGTCCATTGCTCCATAAAAATCTGCTTCACGCTGAATTTTTTCGCGGCGTTCAACGGCTTCACGCTCTGAAATCATGCCAGCATTTAAGTCAGCATCAATACTCATTTGCTTTCCTGGCATCGCGTCAAGTGTAAAACGTGCCGCTACTTCGGAAACACGCTCCGCTCCTTTTGTAATAACAATAAATTGAATAATAATTAAGATAATAAAAACAACGAATCCAACAAGAGGGTTTCCCCCTACAACAAAATTCCCGAACGTTTCAACTACTCCCCCAGCTTCCCCTTGACCTAAAATAGAACGAGTTGTCGAAACATTTAACCCTAAGCGAAAAAGCGTTAATACAAGAAGAAGCGACGGAAACACGGACATTTCTAATGCCTCTCTCATATTCATCGCCATAAGCAAAACAAGAAGTGAAAGGGAAATGTTGACCATGATTAGAACACTCAACAACCAAGTTGGAAGCGGAATAACGAGCATGACGATAATTAAAACAACGCCTAATATAATTGGTAGATCTCTTGCTGTCACGTTTTTTCCTTCCTCCTTTGTTTAGTAATACTAGATCTTTTTTTGAATACGGTAGACATAAGCTAAAATTTCAGCCACTGCTTTAAAAAATTCTTCAGGAATGGCCTGCCCTACTTCAGCTTGCTCATATAACCCTCTGGCAAGCGGTCGATTTTCAATCATTGTAATATCATGTTGTGCGGCAACTCCTTTGATCTTTTGAGCAACAAAATCAACTCCGCTTGCCACAACGTAAGGCGCATCTGCTTTTTGTTCATCGTATTTTAGAGCAACAGCATAGTGTGTTGGATTTGTAATAATAACATCTGCTGTAGGTACATCTTGCATCATACGCGACATTGCCATTACCCGCTGTTTCTGCTTAATTTTTGAACGAATCTGCGGATCTCCTTCCGTGTTTTTATGTTCATCTTTAATATCTTGCTTTGTCATTCGAATGTTTTTTTCATAATCGTAGCGCTGATAAGCATAATCCAAAATCGCAATAAAAAGCAGAACAAGTGACGCTGCAATCCCCATTTGAAAAATAAGTTTTCCAATTGTTGGTATAGCATCTTGAACACCTTTTTGTGCTAACAGAAGAACTTCTTTTAAGTTCGCCCATAAAATAAAAAAAGTGACAAGCCCAATGCATGAAATTTTTAATACAGACTTAAAAAGTTCCACAAGGGCACGCATTGCAAAAATTCGCTTAGCGCCCATAATTGGATTGATTTTTTTTAGATCAAATTTTAATGTGTCAGTAGAGAACAAGAGTCCTATTTGAGCATAGTTTGTCAAAATCCCGCCAACAAGAGCCACTGCCATAATAGGAAGAACGGCGAATGCGATTTTAGGAAGAAGGTCCATAAATACTTTCATGACGTTTTGCTCTGTAATATCAAAGAGGAGATTATGCGAGAATCCTTCTGCTAAAATATCTAAAAACTGTTCTAGTATAAACTTGGCTCCAAACGAAAAATAAAGAAATAAAAACAAGAAAACAAGGGCTGCATTGATATCCTGACTTTTTGCTACTTGTCCTTTTTTTCTTGAATCTTGCCTTTTCTTTGGAGTTGCTTTTTCCGTCTTTTCTCCCGCAAAAAACTGGAGATCAAGCTTTAACATTATTCCCCTCCTAGGCGAGCTGCGAGCTGCATCATTACTTCAAGCATTAAATCAAACACTTCCTTCATAACTGAGAACAAGCTGCCAATAACGATAATTAATAGTAAAAACGTAACCATAATCTTTACAGGAAATCCAACAACAAAAATGTTCAGCTGTGGTACTGTACGGGCTACTATCCCTAAAGCAACATCAACAAGGAAGATTGCCGCTACAATGGGAAGCGATAACTGAAGGGCAATGGCGAACATAGACGAAAACCCATAAATGACCGTCTTAATAAACGACTCTTCTCCAAAGTGAAGTGATAGTTGACTAAGCGGCACAAGCTGAAAACTTTCGTAAAGACCATTAATTAATAAATGATGACCATCAACCGATAATAAAAATAACATGGCAAAAATAGATAAGTATTGTCCAACAAGCGGACTTTGAGCTCCTGTCTGAGGGTCAATAACACTAGCGATTGCAAAGCCCATTTGGAAATCAATAAAACTTCCCGCTGTTTGAATAGCGCTAAAAGCAATATAAGCAATAAGACCAAGGCTAATGCCAACCATGCATTCCTTTAGACTCAAGAGCAAAAATCGCCCGTCAATCGGAATAGCTTCAGCTCCGATAGCGCTTGTTAATACAATAGCTAGCAAAGCTGAAAATCCTATTTTGTGCGATGAAGGAATCGTCCTGTAAGAGAAAAATGGAGCCACAATAAAGAACGTTGATATGCGCACAAGCACAAGCAAAAAAGTTGGGAGAATAGAAAGTAAATGGTCCATTTCAATCACCCTATATAATGATGCAAGTTACTGAAAAGTTGATATGTAAACTCAACCATTGTAGACAGCATCCATGGGCCAAATAAAATCATTCCAAGGAACACGGCCACAATTTTGGGAATAAAAGCGAGTGTCTGTTCTTGAATTTGTGTTGTTGCTTGAAAAATACTAACAAGCAGACCAACAACGAGCGCAAGTAAAAGCAATGGTCCACTTACAAGAAGAATGGTCCATATTCCGCGCTCTGCTAACGAGATAATAAATTCACTATTCATAGTAACCACCTATTGAAAACTTAAGAGTAAGGATTTAATAACAAGGTTCCAACCGTCTACAAGAACAAAAAGTAAAATTTTAAATGGTAAAGAAATCATGACAGGTGGAAGCATCATCATCCCCATTGACATCAAGATGCTTGAGACAATCATATCGATAACTAAAAACGGGACAAAAATCATAAAACCAATTTGAAATGCCGTTTTCAATTCGCTAATCGCAAAAGCAGGTACAAGAGCACGCATTGGGATTTCTTTCATCGACTCAGGCTTTTCGGTTCCTTCATAGTTTAAAAAAAGAGCGAGGTCTTTCTCCCTTGTGTACTTGGTCATAAATTCCTTCATAGGCAGTGCTGCTTTATCATAGGCCTCATCTAAACTAATTTCGTTGTTGAATAACGGCTGGAGCGCTTCTTTATTCACTTCTGAAAACGTTGGTGCCATTACAAAAAAGCTGATGAATAAAGCGAGCCCAATAAGTACTTGCGTTGGAGGTGTTTGCTGAGTTCCAAGCGCTGTTCTTAAAAAAGCGAGTACAACAACAACTCTTGTAAAGCACGTCATTAAAATTAAAATGCCTGGTGCTAAAGAAAAAACGGTCAGCAACAAAAGCAGTTTTATTGTTGTTGATACAGATTCTGTGTCTGTCGTGTTGAAAAGATTTACAAACTCATTCATCGTCACCGTTTTTCCTTTCCATTTTATTTAAAAGCTCTGATCTTTCATTCTTCATTTCTTGTAAACGAGATTGAAATTCAGTCTTAAAATCTTTTTGTGTTCTTTTGCGTTTTTCCAAAAAAGTAGGAAGAAGCGTTTTATATGTTTCGCTACTTCCAAGCTCATTGTATTCGCGTAAAAGCTTTTCTCTTTCTTCGTTATCTGTAATTTGTGTTAAAAGTTCAACGTTTTGTCCAACTCCTACCACAAGTACTCTTTCTCCTACTTTGACCACCTGCACAGAGCGATTGTTTCCTAAGGTTGTTCCACCTAAATTTTGAACAAGTTTATGTGCTTGAAGTCCATGATTTCGCTTGTTTACAAATTTTAAAACTCCATATAAAAGGGCAATAACAAAAATAAAAGCTATTACTACTTTGACATAGTCCCAAGCGGACACAAAATCATGTGAGCTCTCACTTTGATTTTGAGAATCTTTAGTTGTTTGAGCCGTTTCCCCACACTTTTCCTTGTTTTCTAGACAATCACTAACAGATGGCTCACTGGCTGCAAATGTTATAGATGGAGATAATAAAAACAACACGCAAATAATACCAGCTATCGTTTTTAACACTTTCAACAAAAGCCACCTCTTCTATGAAATTTCATAGCCAAGGTGTAGAGAACACCTTGGCTCCATATCTTATCCTAATGTTTTAGAAATTGCTTCAATAACTCGATCTGCTTGAAACGGTTTAACAATAAAGTCCTTTGCACCAGCTTGGATAGCATCGATAACCATTGCTTGCTGTCCCATTGCTGAGCACATAATTACCTTGGCATTTGGATTCACTTTCTTAATTTCCTTCAATGAGTGAATGCCGTCCATTTCAGGCATTGTAATATCCATTGTTACAAGATCTGGTTTATGCTCTTTATATTGTTCAATAGCCTGCAGTCCGTCTGCAGCTTCAGCTACAACTTCGTAGCCATTCTTCGTTAAAATATCTTTAATCATCATTCTCATAAACGCAGCATCGTCAACAACTAAAATCCGCTTTGACATTCCCTTGCCCCCCTCATCATTCTTACTTTCTTATCTTAATTTGTTTAAACGATCTCGTTGACTTACGATATCTGTAACACGCACCCCAAAGTTTTCATCAATAACGACAACTTCTCCCTGAGCTACAAGCTTGTTATTTACTAATATATCAACAGGCTCACCTGCTAATTTATCAAGCTCAATAATAGATCCTGATGAAAGAGTTAAAATTTCTCTAACAGACCTTCTTGTTCTTCCAAGCTCAACTGTTACATCTAAAGGAACATCCAATAACATATCTAAGTTTTTCGTATCCGCTTTTTGAATCGGAGATGGCTCAAATTCAGAAAAAGTAGCCTGCTGAACATCTGTTTGAGAAGGACGGGACTCGTAAGGAGTATCTTGCTTTTCTGTATTCATCGAACGGTCTTGCTCATAATCAAAGTACGGTTTTTCATCCTTCATTGTTTTCTGTTCCTCTGTCATTTTTTCTTCTGTCATTTTTATCGGTTCATTTGAATCATTTTTAGGTGTTACATCTCGATGAGTTAAACTGCTAACCATTTGCTTTGCAACACGAATAGGCATAAGCTGCATGATGTCTGAGTCCATAAGCTCGCCAATTTTGAGTTTGAAGGCCACTTTTACAAATGTTTCTTCTGGTGGTACGACTTTTGTACCTTCTCCTTCAATGATATTTAATAGCTCTAGACTTGGAGGAGAAATATCTACCTTTTTCTGAAATACTTTTGACATAGATGTCGCAGATGTTCCCATCATCTGATTCATTGCTTCTTCAACAGCACTTGTCTGGATATCGTTTAGCTCAAGTGCAGCATCTTTCCCTGTTCCTCCAAGCATAAGATCAGCAATAATTGTGGCATCCTTCTGGGAAATAATAAATAAGTTCACTCCGCTTAATCCGTTTACATACTCCACTTGAAGAGCCACACAAGGATGTGGAAATTCTTTTGCTAAATCATGATGATATATAAGGGAAATACCAGGTGTTGTAATCTCTACTTTTTGATTTAATAAAGTAGACAAAGTGGTGGCAGAGCTCCCAAAAGATATATTTCCAATTTCGCCTAAAATATCGCGTTCTTCTTCTGTTAAGAGCTGATCAACGTTTTCCTGCTCTGGGCTCTCATAGTCATCGTCACTTCCCTGAAGGAGAGCATCTATTTCATCTTGTGAAAGCATGTTGTCATTGTTCATCGCTTTCCCCTCCCGTCACTTTTTCTAAAACTTGCACAGCCATTTTGCGTCCCATTTTTCCTGCCTGCGCTTTAAATTTAGGTATATGATTTACTTTAATTGTTAGCGGTTGACCAATCGATTGGTCCAAACAAATTACATCTTCATTTCCAAGTGATAAAAAGTCTTCAATGGTAATTTTCGCTTGACCGAGCTCTGCTACAATAGGAAGCTCTGCGCTATACACACGTTTTTTCAGGAGTTCTGTTTCTTCAGAGGTCGGCTCTTTTTTCGTTGACTGCATCCAATAGTGCATGGAAAGCTTTGAGACGATAGGTTCAAGTACAACATGTGGTAAACAAATGTTAATCATTCCCTTTACATCCCCAATTTGAGTTGTAAGCGAAACAACGACAACTGTTTCATTTGGTGAAACCATTTGAAGGAATTGAGGGTTTACTTCAAAGTCAGAAAGCTGTGGTTTCATTTTAGCAACGCTGCTCCAAGCTTCTTCAAATGAATCCAGTGATTTCTCTACAAGATCTGTAATTAGCTTTGTTTCAATTTCTGTTAGTGTGTCAACTTTGTTTACACTAGAACCTGTCCCACCTAAACGTCTATCAAGCATTGCATAGGCAACCTGTGGATTTAATTCAAAAAGTACTCTCCCAGCAAGAGGAGGAACTTCAATAATGTTCAAAAATGTCATATTAGGGATTGACCGTATAAATTCTTCATATGGAATTTGATCAACAGATGCTACTGAAATTTGTACATATGTACGCAGCTGTGCTGAAAGATGCGTTGTTAAAAGGCGAGCAAAGTTTTCGTGAATGCGCGTTAAGCTTCGAATTTGATCTTTTGAAAAGCGAAGCGCTCGTTTGAAATCATATACTTTTACTTTTTTAGCACGATCTTCTTTGCGAAGTTGTTCTGCATCCATCTCACCAGCTGAAATGGCTGAAAGTAATGCATCTATTTCAATTTGTGATAATACTTCATTTGACAAGCTATACGCACCTCCTTAAGACGCTTTGTCATTTATTGTATTATTTTGGAGGTTGTATAAATTTTTACAACTTTTCCTTCTTGCATCAAACTATTAATCTCTTCTTTCAACATTTGTTCAAGTGAAGAAATCCCTTCTTTTCCTCGAAATTGTTCTACTTTCATATTTGAAAGCTGTTTAATCATAAGGTCTCTTACTTGAAATTCACGTTTTGTTAGCTCTTCTTTTGCTTCCTTACTGTTCGTTTGAAGAGTAAACGACATCTTTATATAATTTTCACTTGATAAGTTCGTTGTAACGTCATCCATATTCACAGAAGACTCCACAACTTCATCAATAGATGGCTCTTTCACTTCTTCTGCTTTTCCTTCTTTTTTAAACAGAAAAAACCAAGTACTGCCTCCAGCAAGCAGTAAAAGAAAAATAATAATCGTTATGATTTTCACTTTTTTACCCATCAATCTTCTTCTCCCTGCACGTTCTTTTTACCTAAAATATGAACTTCGCTGTAAAAAGCGCTCACTTTAGCGGAAACAGATTCGACCGTTTCTCTTACAACAAACTTCTTTCCATTTGTTAACGTAATTGTTGTATCTGGAAATGCTTCCACCTGTTCAATATATAAAGCATTCAAAGTAAATTCTTTGCCATTTAGACGCGTCAGCATAATCATTCTAAATGCTCAACTCCTATGATTCTATCGTTTAAGGTTTAATAGCTCTTGTAATACTTCATCAGATGTTGTAATTACTTTTGTATTAGCTTGAAAACCGCGCTGGGCTACAATCATATCCGTAAATTCCTCTGACAAGTCAACATTTGACATTTCAAGAGTTCCTGACATTACTTCACCATATCCATCCCCACCAGGTGTACCATTCAAAGGAGCTCCTGAGTTCGCAGAAGATTGGAATAATGAACCTCCTGCTTTCTCTAATCCTTCTGGGTTAGAAAAACGAGTAAGTCCTAGTGTTGCTACAACGTTCCAGTTACCATTTACTTTCACATTGATTCTTCCTGAAGTATCAATAGCGATATCTTCAGCATTTGTTCCAATCGTAATGGCTTGGTTATTCGTATTTAAAACTTTATAGCCGTCTCCGTTAACAAGGGCCCCATTAGCATCTACATAAAAGTTGCCTGCTCTTGTATAAAATTCTTCACCATTTCCTGATTGAACTCGGAAATACCCATCTCCAGCAATAGACAAATCAAGCGTTCGACCTGTTGACTGTGTACTTCCTTCTGTATGAAGAGTATCAATAGACTGAATTTGTGAACCTAAGCCAATTTGTTTTGCATTTATCCCTCCCAAATTCACTCCATTTTGGTTCGTCGGAGCATTTGCGCTTCCAACTTGCTGACTTATCATATCTTTAAAAAGAACTCTTCCTTTTTTAAATCCCGCCGTGTTTACATTAGCAACGTTATTTCCAATCACATCAAGCTTTGTTTGAAAGTTTTTCATTCCACTAATCCCAGAATACATCGAACGTAACATATACATTCTCCTCCTAAACTTTTATGATAAAACTCTAGTAATTTGACTTTGTTTAATCGTATTTCCGTTCTCCATTTCAAAAAGAAGAGTTCCATTTTTTAAAGAAACCGATTTAACAGCAGCTTCTTTTTCAGCCCCGTCTTCCTGCCATCCTATTGTTCGTCTAATAAGATTGCTTGCATTTCCTAAAACATCAACATTTTGCACCCCTATTTTATCAAGGTCTGCTGTATTTCCTTTTAATCCTTCAGTTGTTTCAAACATCATTTGATTATCATCTATATAAACACTTTTAATGATGCCTGTTTGCTCTTTTTTTGTTTGACCATTCTCTCCTGTTGAACTCCACCTCACATTTTGATCTATTAAACTCTGCAGTTGTAAAAGCGTGTTCGGTTCTTGTTCTTCAATAAAACTTTGAACAGCTGTATTCAAATTTGTTATTTGTTCAAGCGTCGAAAAAGTCGCCAATTGAGCAATGAATTCCTTATCATCAACAGGATTTGATGGATCTTGGTTTTGAAGTTGTGTCATTAAAATATTTAGAAAATCATCTTTTCCAAGCTCGCTTCCTGAAGAAGACGTTTTCCGCTTCTCAGATTGCATTGTTTCATAAGAAAAGCGATTATTAATTTCCACTTTTAGCACCTACATTTCTTCTATCATTTCAAGCTCTTTCAAAATCTCTTCAAAGCGATTCTCTTCTTTTTGCTCTTTTGATTGTTGTTCTTTTTGTTTTCCTTCTTCATCACGAGAATCTCTTTTCAACTCAGCATCTGAACCCTCAGAGGCTGAAAACTGTTGAAGCACTTCCATTTTTTCAACCTGTACGCCTTGATGGGTTAGAGCACTTTTTAAGTGATGAAGATGATGTTCAAGCATTTCCTTTGTAGCTGATGTACTTGTTACAATTGTAGCAGTGAGCTTATTCTGTTGTTTTACAAGCTGAACTGTTATAGTACCAAGCTCTTCTGGATTAAGCTTAATGAGAAGCTTTGTTTGGTTTCCATGAACAAAGAGAGAACTGCGCTGAAAAGCTTGCTGAAGCTGCCGTACAAGCTGGTCTTCCTGTGAAGAACCATTATTGCCAATATAAAAAACAAGCTGGTGGACTTTACTCATTGTCCCGCTCGGAATAGTAGACACTAAGTTATGTTGAGTATCTAACATTCCCTTTCCTTCTTCTCCTCTTTTAACAGATGGAAAAAGGAAGGAAGCAAACGGAGAAGAGGACTCTTTTTTCTGAGAAAGAGTGGTTAATTTGTGATCAATATGAGAAAGCACGCGCTCTAATTCTTCTCTTGAAGGTAGTTTAGATGATCCCTTTAAAATCTCATCTTTCACGTTTGCTGGAAAGACCTCCAACAGCTTTGAAAAAACTTTTAAAACTCTCATTTCATCGTTTGTTAATGTCTCCTTCATATCTGCAAATAAAGGGCTTTTTTGCATTAAAAAAACCAATTCAGCATCATGGACGTTCCCCTGAATTAATTCTTTTTGAAGTATTTGAACAATCTGCAGCATTTCTTGAATCTCTTTTCCTGTTCCTTTTCCATCAATAGGAAAGAGATTATTTAACCCACTCTTCTCTGTGAAGATTTTCTCAAGTTTTTGCACCCTTGATGTCAAGGGAAGATCTCCCGAGGACTCTGACGTTATATGTTGATAAAAGAGAAGACTTATTAAACCTTCTTCTGCTGCTATATTATCATCATTTCTGCTTTCCTTTTCTTGTAGCTGTTGACTTTGTTGTTCCTGTTCTATACCTGCTTGAAGAAGCAAACCTTGAAAAAGAGGAGAACCCGTCTTTGGCTCTTTTTCAAGAGATGTTTTTAAAGAAGGGAGTGGTACTATTTCGGATGTAGTAAGTTTCATTCCTTTTTCTCCTTATTGAACGTTCGCTTCTTCAGCCAAAAGTTCAGTATACTTAGCAGCCATGTCAGGTTCCATTTTTGCTAAAATGTTTGCGAGCGCTTCTGTTTTTAGTTGTCCGAGTAAATCAAGAGCTTGGTCTTCTTTCAATTCGCTTATAATAAGGGCAGCATTTTTAGGTGACATGGATTCATATGAACGAACAAGGTTCTTCATCTCCGCTGTTTGAGAGTCTCCCTCTTCCCCTGTGCTTGCTTCTGTTTCTTTACTATTTTCCTCAGTTGGCATTTCTGCTTTTGCACGCTCGAGCTTCACTTGAAGATTTTCAATTTCAAGATCTTTCTCTTTTATCTTTTTTTGCAATGCTTCCATTTCTTGATTTTGCGTGTTAGATGAGTTCGTTGACTGAGATGATGCCTCTTGGTCGCTTTCTTCATTTAAGAAAGGAAGGGCTGAGAATACTTTTCCTTTAACATCAACTCCACTAGCGCTTAACAGCAAGTATCCTGCTCCACCTATAATGAGAAGAAAGAGTAAGAAAACAATAAAAAGGAGAGGCCCTTTCTTTCGCTTTGGCTCTTTTTCTGTCTCCGCCTTTTGTTTTTTCATAAGCTTTCCCTCACCTAATTCCTTTCAATAAGTATTGCTGAATAGATACTTCATCCATTTGTTTTGCTTCGCTCTCTCGTTGGAGATTTTGATAATGAATAAGCGATTTTGTTTCCATCTTTTCGTACTTCTTCACTTCGATGTTTTTCTCACGTAGCTTAACTTCTTTAATTCTCATTGTCTGTCGAGCGATGTTCATCTTTTGTTGAAGAACTTCAATTTCACGTTCTAAATAATCCATATAGTTTTGAGACTGTTTTAACTTCTCGACAGAAACACCTATGCTCATTTCTTCATTATATTCATCGATAAAATTCTCTTTATGTTTCAAACATTGATAAAGACGTTGACCAACTTCTTCAAACTGACTGACAGCTTCATTGTATTCATTCAGCATTCGATCTTTTTCAGATTGTTTAATTGCCATAACTTTAGAAAATTTAAACTGAAAACTCACATTTTTCATTCCTTTTATACTAGGTTGTTCAGCTCTTCAATGCTTTCTTCTAAACGTATTTTTTCATCTGTTCCTTGTTTTAAGAAACTAATAATTTCAGGATATAAAGTCACTGCTTCATCGATTTTCTGAGAAGATCCTCTTTTGTACGCCCCAATATTTATTAAGTCTTCAGCCTCTAAATATGTTGAGAGAAGATCTCTTAATCGATTTGCTTTCTCTTTATGTTCTCTGGTAACGATGCTGCTCATCACCCGACTTATACTTTTTAAAACATTGATAGCTGGATAATGCCCTTTATTTGCAAGAGCTCGGTCAAGCACGATATGCCCGTCTACAATTCCTCTTACCGTATCAGCAATAGGCTCGTTCATGTCGTCTCCATCGACAAGAACTGTATAAAAAGCTGTAATAGATCCCCTTTTGTTTCTTCCTGTTCTCTCTAAAAGTCTTGGAAGTGTAGCAAATACAGAGGGAGTATAACCTTTTGTTGTTGGAGGCTCGCCAACCGCAAGCCCAATCTCACGCTGTGCCATTGCAACACGAGTTACAGAGTCCATCATAAACATAACGTTCTTTCCTTGATTCCTAAAATATTCTGCAATACATGTTGCTGTATAAGCTCCTTTAATACGCATTAGGGCAGGCTGATCTGATGTTGCAACAATGACGATTGAATTTTTTAACCCTTCTTCACCTAAATCATGTTCAATAAATTCGCGAACTTCTCGACCTCGTTCACCAATTAACGCTATGACGTTTAAATCTGCGTTTGTATTTCGGGCAATCATTCCCATAAGGGTACTTTTTCCAACTCCGCTTCCTGCAAAAATTCCTAGCCGCTGACCGTTTCCAACAGTTAATAGCGTATCAATTGTTTTAACTCCAACTTCAATTGGTTCGCGAATTGTTGGACGCTCAAGCGGGTTTGGTGGATCTTCTTCAGCTGAAACGTTGAAAAGACCTTTTGGAAGTTCTTCACCATTTAACGGCTGACCAAGCGAATCTAACACACTTCCAATAAGAGCTTCCCCAACTTTGATTTGGAGTGGCTTTGATGTTGTTTCAACAATACACCCTGGCGAAATATCACGTACATCTTTGTAAGGCATAAGAATAACAAATTCTTCTTTGAAACCCACCACTTCTGCTTTAATATGTGCTGCTCCATTGCGTAAGTGGATGTAGCATATGTCTCCAATAGAAGTGCTTGGCCCTCTTGCTTCAATCATTAACCCTACTACTCTCGTAACTTTTCCGTATCGTTTGAATGAAGAAATGTCTTCTATCCTCTCTAAAATTTCTTTTACTTTCATATCGTTTCCTCATCCTTCACCATTTCGACGAGGCGTTTCTTAATTTCAGCAAGCTGGCTGTCGATGCTTGCATTTACTTTTCCAAATGAAGATTCAATCATACAATCTGTTTCACCAAGGTCCTCACTTGGATAAAAGAACAAGGAAGTATCAGAGCTTAAAAGCAGGCTAAGTTCCTCTTTTCGCTGAGAGACAAGCGTATAGTATTTTGGTGAGATGTATATATGAATATTCTTATGATCACGAACTTCTTTAACTGCTTTTTGAACAACATGAATATACTTCTCTTCATTTTCCTCAAGCTCAATATTTAAAATCTTTTTCGCAACCTTCATCCCAAGCTCTAAAATCACCATCTCTGATTGTTCAATATACTGATAATACGAGTCTTGAACATGGTGAACCATTGCTTCTGCTTCCTTTAAAAGCTCTTTATATTGATTTTCAGCTTCCTGCTTTCCTTGAAAAAAACCTTTTTCAAACCCTTCTTGCTTTGCTCTTTCCAAGAGCTGTTCATATTCTACTTGCCATTCTTTACGTTTTTCTTCAACCGTTTTTTCTGCCTCTTGAAGCAGTTTTTGTGCTCTAAAACGTATTCTTTCAGCCTCTGTCTGAGCTTGCTGAACTTCACTTTCAGCTTGCTCTCGCATTCGCTGCTTTTGAACTTCGCATTCTTCTACTGTTTCAATCTTGAATTGAACAGGCTGTATACCTATCTTTTTTCCATCTTGAGCATGTTGGAATCCATGATGTTTTTTAATAATATTAGACAATCATATCATCCCCTCCGCCGCGCGCAATCACAATTTCTTCTGATTCTTCGAGCTGACGAATGACTCCTACAATTCTTGATTGTGCTTCTTCTACGTCTTTTAATCGAACAGGTCCCATGAATTCCATTTCTTCTTTAAAAGTAGCAACCATGCGCTGTGACATGTTTCGGTAAACAACTTCTTTTACTTCATCACTTGATACTTTTAAGCTAAGAAGCAAGTCTTCGTTACCAACTTCTCGAATAATACGTTGAATTGCTCTGTTGTCCAAAATGACGATATCTTCAAAAACAAACATGCGTTTTTTAATTTCTTCTGCAAGTTCTGGATCTTGAATTTCAAGCGTATCTAAAATGGTTCTCTCTGTTGAACGATCAACACCATTGAGCACTTCCACAACAGCTTCAACACCACCTGTTTGTGTATAATCTTGAGTAACTGTTGTAGAAAGCTTTCTTTCGAGGACTTTCTCAACTTCATTAATAACCTCAGGTGATGTGCTATCCATAACAGCCATTCTTCTTGCAATATCTGCCTGCTGTTCTTGCGGAAGTGAAGATAGAATCTGGCCTGCTTGTGATGGTTCCAAGTAAGAAAGAACAAGGGCAATTGTTTGCGGATGTTCATTTTGGATAAAATTAAAGATTTGAGTTGGATTTGCTTTACGAGCAAAATCAAATGGGCGGACTTGCAGAGACGATGTCAAACGCTTAATAATAAGCGCAGCTTGATCTGCTCCAAGCGCCTTCTCAAGAACGGTTTTGGCATAGCCAATTCCACCTTGAGAAATATAGTCTTGAGCAACAGCTAGACGTTCAAATTCTTCTAGCACTTTATCTTTTGTTTCTAAATTTACTTTTTTAAGAGCTGAGATTTCTAATGTTAAACTTTCAATCTCTTCTTCTGTTAAATGTTTATAAACCGATGCTGAAACGTCTGGTCCAAGCGTAATTAAAAGGATGGCTGCCTTCTGCTTTCCTGTTAACGCACCTTTTTGTTCCACTCTTGCCACAATTTCTTCCTCCTAATCCTCTGTTAACCACGAACGTAGAAGTTTGACAAACTCATCAGGTTTGCCCTGTGCTAAGTCTTCAAGTCGCTGTCTTCTTTGTTGTTCTTCTGTTAGAGGCTGTTCTTCCTCTTCCTCTTCTTCTAATGCATATGCTTCTTCCCAGTCTTCCTCTTCCCACTCTGGTTCTTTTCTTCTACGAATGAGTAGGAAAGCTAGAATAATAACAGCTAGAAGTAATACTCCCCCAATAATGTACATCCATAGTGGAATAGAAGAGGATACCTCTTGTGCCACAGCCGTTTTTCCATTAAAAGGTTGAACAGATACAGCAATTTTGTCTTCGATTTGTTCATCTGTTAATGCTTGTTCATCATCATCTTGTTGAATTGTTGTTTTAACAATTGTGCCAAGAATTTGTTGAATATCATCAACACTTCCAGCTGGAAGTGAATTTGGGTCATTTTTCTTTGGGGGTTCCACCATAACTTGGATACCAAGATCTTTTACCTTATAAGGACTTTCCACAATTTGACGACGGATACGATTCACTTCATTATTGATTTTTTCTTCTTTTCGTTCATAGTCACCATCTCCGTTTTCTTCACTGCTCTCATAGTTAGGAACTTCACCGTCTCCGGTCCCAGCAGTCCCCCCTTGCGCTGCATTCTCTCCTGTATATGTTTCTGTTAAACGTTCAGCACTTACCGCAATTCCTTCCATATTCTCTTTATCAACAGGTTCCACAAGATTTTCTTCTCTTGTTTCTTGAGTGAAATCAATATCTGTTGAAACAGAGACAACGACTTTATCTTGACCGATCATCGCGCCAAGCATCTTCTGAACTTCTCTTTGTATATCTCGTTCAACCTGCTTTTTCATCGCATACTGAGACTGTATAGAAGCGACCCCACCCTCAGGATTTTTTCCATCGTTATTTGCCAGATCATAGTACTCAAAATATTGATTCATAATAGCGATATTATCTGTTGGCAAATTTGGAACGCTTTTAGACACAAGATGATAGAGAGACTGAATCTGCTGATCGTCAAATTGATAGCCAGGCTTTGTTGTAAGAACAATAGAAGCTTGAGCTTCTTCGCCTTTATCGCTCACCCATACGCTATCTTTTGGTAAAGAAATCATTACGTTTGCATCTTGTACTCCGTCAATTCCTTTAATAAGATTTGCAAGCTCCGTTTGCATTGCATCTACTTTTAGGACACTAAACTCGTTATCTGTCATTCCAAATCCTGAACTCTCACTAAAAAAAGAGTAATCAATGCTGCCGCTTTTCGGAATGCCCTGAGACGCAAGCTCTACTTTTAATGAATCTACATTTTCTTTTGGGACAGAAATGGTTGTCCCACCGTTACTTAACTCTGAGGATACCCCTTTTGCATCGAGCTCCGTTTTAATTTGTCCAGCTTCTTGAGCTGAAAGATTACTATAAAGAGGAACAAATTTTTCACGGTTAGCAAGCATAGACCCAACAATAATTGCAATTAAAATAATGACTAATCCCGCAATCATGAACCATCTTTGCTTTTTACTTCGCTCTCTCCAAAATCCAGTACTCCACTCTTTAATTCCTGTTAATCTTTCTTTCATTTTCTTCCCCCGGTTATGTTTCTTGTCTATTTATTTAGAGTCCAATAACCGCTAAACTTTGGAAAATAAATTTAGATCTGCATTCTCATGATTTCTTGGTAAGCTTCAATTCCTTTATTGCGGAATTGAATAGCAGCCTGCAGGGCGACGCTTGCTTTTTGAGACGAAATCATCACATTATGTAAATCTACATCTTCCCCATTCACAAGTTTTGTTGTCATAGCATCTGACTCATTTTGAGCTTCATTAACTTTATTTACTGCGTCTTTTAAAAAATTAGAAAAACTTTGGTTTGTGCTAGCCCATTCATTTTTAGGCTGAAGCGCCTCAGTCTGTAATGATATGTTCGTAATTCCATTAATCATCGTTACACCCTACTTTCCAATCTCTAATGCTTTTACTAACATCCCTTTTGTCGCATTAAGTGCTGTAACGTTTGCTTCGTACGAACGAGAAGCACTCATAAGGTCCGTCATTTCCTTTAGTGGATCAACATTTGGTAGCTGTACATATCCCTGATCATTAGCATCTGGGTGACTTGGATCATATACAAGTTTAAAAGGTTCAGCATCTTCCTCAATCCCTGTGACTTTTACACCTGTACTATTTGTATTTAAAGCTTTTTGAAAAACGGCTGAAAACTGATTTTCACTATCTGGTGCTATATTTACCATCTTACGACGATATGGTTGCCATTCTCCGTTTACATATTGCGCTCTTGTTGTATTCGCATTAGCGATATTTGAAGCCGTCACATCCATCCTCAAGCGATTTGCTGTTAAGGCTGAAGCGCTGGCATTTAGCCCACTAAAAATTGACAAAATTAATTCCCTCCTCTTAAGACGGTGTTAAGTGAGTTAAATTTTCCGCTCATTCTGTCTACTAAAGCTTGATAATAAAGTTGATTTTGAGCCATATCTGTCATCTCCTTATCAATGTCAACCCCATTGCCGTTTGATTGATAAGCATTATGTACAGTTGTAACTCCTAGAGAAGAAGAGAACGTTGAAAATTCAAAATGACGAGGATCCGTGCGAGTAGCTTTCAGAAGATTATCTTGCTCAGCTTGAAGCATACTTTTAAAAGATACCGTTTTTGCTTTATACCCAGGAGTATCTACGTTAGCAATATTGTTTGAAATTGTTTTCTGTTTCAACGAAGCATAGTTTAATCCATTTTGAATTGAACTCATTGTCTGTGAAAAAAGTTCCATAGTTTTCTCTCTTTACCTCTTTTCGACATTTTTTTCGTACCGATATTATCCATTTTAGGAAAAAGGACATGATATGTCTATAATTTCTTGAGTTTCTTTACTTTTTTTTTTGAAATCTTTAAAGAAAATTAACAATTTATATACAAAATATTAATATTTGTTAAAAATATAAGTAATTTGTTTATTATGTTAAAAATGGTTATCCTACTTTTCTTTAACATTATAAGATCTTTCGACAAAAAATGATACGATTAAAGCACAAAAAAATAGCACTTTAGTAAGTGCTATTTCTAATAAAGGTTTATTGTCCTAAGTCTTTATAACCATTATTTAGTTTGCTTTTAGTTTTGAAAGCTCAAGCAAGAACTTGTTGTTTAGAACTTTGATGTACGTTCCTTTCATACCTAGTGAACGAGACTCAATTACACCTGCACTCTCAAGTTTACGAAGTGCATTTACAATTACTGAACGCGTAATACCAACGCGGTCTGCAATCTTACTTGCTACAAGAAGGCCTTCGTTTCCATTTAACTCATCAAAGATGTGTTCAATTGCTTCTAATTCACTGTAAGATAGTGAGCTAATTGCCATTTGAACAACCGCTTTGCTACGAGCTTCTTCTTCAATTTCTTCAGCTTTCTCATGTAGGATCTCCATTCCAACAACTGTTGCCCCATACTCAGCTAAAATAAGATCATCATCTGTGAACTTCTCTTCTAAACGTGCTAATACAAGAGTTCCTAGGCGATCTCCTCCACCGTTAATTGGTACGATTGTTGTTAAACCGCTCGTAAATAAGTCTTTGTTTTCATTAGGAAAAGCGCTATACTCGCTGTTTACATCTAGATTAGAAGATGTTTCTCTAATATTGAAAAGATTTTTAGTGTACTCTTCTGGAAATTGGCGTGTTTCAAACATTTCTTTCATACGCTCATTTTCAATTTGCTGATTAATTGCAACGCCCAAAAGCTTACCGCGACGACTTACAACATAAATGTTTGCTTCAATTACTTCGCGAAGCGTTTCAGCCATCTCTTTGAAGTTAACAGGTTTTCCTGCTGCTTTCTGTAACATTGCATTAATTTTTCTTGTTTTATCTAATAAATTCATTATGATTTTGCCTCCTGAAAATTGTAAATAATTCTGTTCCCTGTAAAGTCTATCCGCCTCTTCTTTTAAGAAGCGTTCCCTCTCCCCAAAAGGCTGACTTTATAAAATAAACTGACTTAAGTCTTTGTTTTTAGCGATTGAACCAAGTTTCTCTTCCACATACTGTGGAGTAATTTCAATCTTCTCCATCGTTACATCTGGTGCTTCAAATGAAAGATCTTCCAAAAGTCTTTCCATAATTGTATGTAAACGACGAGCTCCGATATTATCCGTATCCTGGTTTACATCGAATGCTACTTGAGCTAGCTTTTTAATAGCTTCGTCAGAAAATTCAATTTTTATACCTTCAGTTTCCAATAATGCTGTATATTGTTTAATAATAGCATTATCAGGCTCAACTAAAATACGGACAAAGTCATCTACTGATAATTTGCCAAGCTCAACGCGAATTGGAAATCTTCCTTGAAGCTCTGGAATAAGATCAGATGGTTTTGAAACGTGAAAAGCTCCTGCTGAAATAAACAATACGTGGTCTGTTTTTACAGGGCCATACTTTGTCATAATTGTTGAACCCTCAACGATTGGCAAAATATCGCGCTGTACTCCTTCACGTGACACATCTCCTGATGAAGATTGGCTGCTTTTACGAGCGATTTTATCGATTTCATCAATAAAAATAATTCCAAACTGTTCGGCACGCTCTGTTGCTTGTTGCGTTACTTCATCCATATCAATTAGCTTCTGTGCTTCCTCATTTGTTAACACTTTGCGAGCTTCGCGTACTGTTAACCGACGCTTTTTCTTTTTCTTTGGCATGAAATTACCTAGCGCATCTTGAATATTCATTCCCATTTGCTCCATACCCGAACCTTGAAGCATATCAAACATAGAAGCTTGCTGTTCTTCTACTTCAACTGTTACATAATGCTCCTCAAGTTCTCCAAGCGCAAGCTTATGAGCCATTCTCTTACGTTCCATTTCGCTTGATGCATCATCGTTTGATGTTTCTTGCTGAGGATTTTCCCCTTCAGCTTGACCACCAAAAAGCATTTCAAATGGGTTTTTATATTGAGTATTTTTACGTTTAGAAGGAACGAGAAGATCAACAATGCGTTGGTTTGCATTTTGTTCTGCTTGCCCGCGTACTTCGTTTGTTTTTTCTTCTTTCACAAGTCGAACAGAAGTTTCCACAAGGTCTCGTACCATTGATTCTACATCACGTCCAACATAACCGACTTCCGTGAACTTTGTTGCTTCAACTTTAATAAAAGGAGCTCCAACTAATTTTGCTAGTCGACGAGCAATCTCTGTTTTCCCTACTCCAGTAGGCCCAATCATTAAAATATTCTTTGGTACAACTTCATCTCGCAGTGATTCACTTAGCTTACTGCGGCGATAACGGTTGCGAAGTGCAACGGCAACGGCCTTTTTTGCTTCCTTTTGTCCAACAATATATTGATCAAGTTTTTCAACAATTTGACGCGGTGTAAGTTCTGTATACATTCTGTTCTTCCCTCCTTAAAGTTCCTCTACAATAATTTGATCGTTCGTATAAACACAAATGTCTCCAGCAATCTCTAGAGAGGCCTTAGCAATATCTCGTGCTGACATGTTTTCACCTGAATATCGTTTGAGCGCACGACCTGCAGATAGCGCATAGTTCCCACCAGAACCAATAGCTAAAATCCCATCATCAGGTTCAATAACCTCACCTGTACCTGAAATAAGTAGCATATGCTCTTCGTTTGCTACGATAAGCATTGCTTCTAGCTTGCGTAACACTTTATCGCTGCGCCACTCTTTTGCAAGTTCAACAGCTGCACGCTGCAAATTACCGTTGTACTCTTCAAGACGATTTTCAAACATTTCAAAAAGAGTAAACGCATCTGCCACAGATCCAGCAAACCCTGCTAGCACTTTCCCATGAAAAAGACGACGTACTTTTTTTGCTGTATGTTTCATTACTACAGCATTTCCGAACGTTACTTGTCCATCTCCTGCCATTGCGCAACCGCCTTTGTGTTGAATCGCAAAAATCGTTGTAGCATGAAAGTCACCCATAATATACATCTCTCCTTCAGCATATGTTCTTGTGTTCTTTTTTCATATTATCCTTTTATGTCGCTTACGCTCTTGGATGATGATTCATATAAATAGAACGAAGGCGATCTTTTGTCACATGTGTATAAATTTGAGTTGTTGACAAATTTTCATGTCCTAGAAGTTCTTGAACAGTTCTCATGTCAGCACCTTCATTTAACATATGCGTTGCGAAAGTATGACGCAAAGAATGAGGAGTAATATGAATGTTCTCTGCCGTTTTCTTAACAATACGGTTTAAAATATAGCGAATGCCTCTAGCTGTTAAAGGCTGACCTCTATGATTCACAAAGAGTGCCTTACAATCAATATTACTCTTTGGGAGCAATTTTAGACGACCTTCATCCCTATATTTTTTTATGGCTTCATATGAGAAATGACCAAAAGGTACATAGCGTTGCTTCTTTCCCTTTCCATAAACCAAAAGAGTTTTCATTGACATATCGATATCACTCAGCATAATTGAAGCACACTCACTTACCCTTATTCCCGTTGCATATAAAAGTTCTAAGATTGCTTGATCTCTTTGACCAAGCGGTGTAGAAACATCGCTTACTTCAAAAAGTAGTTCAAGTTCTTCCTTATATAAGAACGAAGGGTTGCGGTGCGAACGCTTTGGGAGGGATACCATTGTAAACGGATTTTCTTTTACCGTATGCTCGCGCGATAAAAAGCGATAAAAACTTCGCAAAGCTGATACTTTACGGGCAATCGATCGCTTAGAATAGCTGTGCTCGTGAAGTTTGGTTAAAAAGATACGAACGTTGCTATATGTAACGTCCTCTAATCTTTTAATCCCTTCTTCCTCTAGAAATTCCATAAACAATAAAATGTCTTTCTCATAACACAGCGTTGTATATTGTGAGTAATTTTTCTCAATTTGTAAATATTCAAGATAGCAATTTAAAGATTCTTTCACATTTATCATTGCTTCACCTCGCAAAGGCTACTAAATATTATCACACTTTTAGTAGCCCGCGCAAATAATTTATATATTTTTCACAAAATTTTGAACTATCTCAAGTGCACGCTTAGCATACTCTTCATTGCGCTCTTGTTTCTTTTTAATGCGAACTGGGAGATCCTTGAATATTCCAAAGTTTGCATTCATCGGTTGGAAGTTTTTATCACTTGTATGTGTAATATAGTGAGCCATGCTTCCAAGAGCCGTTTCTTGAGGAAAAACTAAAAGTTCCTCACCTAACACATAGCGAGCTGCGTTTATTCCTGCTAAAAGTCCGCTTGCAGCTGATTCTACGTAACCTTCAACACCTGTCATTTGGCCTGCAAAGAATAAATCTTCACGATCTTTGTATTGATATGTCGGTTTTAGAAGTCTTGGTGAATTAATAAACGTATTTCGATGCATAACACCATAACGAACGATCTCTGCATTTTCAAGTCCAGGAATTAAGCGAACAATATCTTTTTGAGGTCCCCATTTAATATGCGTTTGGAAACCAACGATATTGTAAAGTGTTCCTGCTGCATCATCTTGGCGAAGTTGTACAACAGCGTACGGACGTTTTCCTGTTTTCGGATCTTCAAGGCCTACTGGTTTTAATGGACCAAAAAGCATTGTTTTCTTTCCTCTTGAAGCCATTACCTCAATTGGCATGCAACCTTCAAAATATACTTCTTTTTCAAATTCTTTTAGTGGTACAACTTCTGCCTCAATAAGTGCATTATAGAAACGATCAAATTCCTCTTCTGTCATTGGACAGTTCAAATATGCTGCTTCTCCTTTATCATAGCGAGACTTTAAGTATACCTTATCCATGTCAATGCTGTCTTTCTCGATGATTGGAGCTGCTGCATCATAAAAATAAAGATACTCTTCTCCTGTTAAACTTTTAAGTTGTTCAGATAATGCTTGGGACGTTAATGGACCTGTTGCAATAATAGTGGGTCCGCTTGGAATTTCTGTAATCTCTTCATTAAATACCGTTACATTTTCATGATGCTTCACACGTTCTGTTACATGTGCCGCAAATTCATGACGGTCAACAGCTAGTGCTCCGCCTGCTGGAACAGAACAAGCATCAGCTGAGGAAATAATAACAGAATCTAGATGACGCATCTCTTCTTTCAGTACTCCAACAGCATTTGTAAGCGTGTTGGCACGAAGCGAGTTACTACATACAAGCTCCGCAAATTTATCTGTATGATGTGCTGCTGTTTGACGAACAGGACGCATTTCGTAAAGATGTACCTTAATTCCTCTTTTAGCAAGCTGCCAAGCTGCTTCGCTTCCAGCAAGTCCAGCTCCTATTACATTAACGATTTTTTCAGACATTTGTTTCCCTCCAGATGTAATTTCTTTTCTCCTTAACAGATAAAGTGGTGAGCACAACGTTGTGCTCACCACGAAAAAGGTCTAGCTTTGCGTTTCTTCTTTGTAATCACATTCAGTACACGTAACTTGAACACCTTTTTTCTGCTTTTTCTCAACAAGGAGACTTTCACATTTTGGACATTTTCTTGCAATTGGTTTGTCCCAAGATAAGAAGTCACAGCTTGGATAATTCGTGCACCCATAGAAAAGGCGCTTTTTCTTTGATTTTCGTTCCACAACTTGACCGTCTTCACATTTCGGACAATCAACGCCAATTTCTTTTACAATCGGCTTTGTGTTACGACAGTCAGGAAAGTTTGAGCATGCCATAAATTTTCCGTAGCGACCCATTTTAAAGACCATAGGTGAACCACATAGTTCACAATCTTCTCCAGCAGGTTCATCTTTAATTTCGACTTCACGCATTTCTTTTTCCGCTTTTTCTAAACGTTTTTCGAAGTCGCGGTAAAATTCATCGATAACCGATACCCATTGTACTTTACCTTCCTCTATTTCATCAAGGTCTGTTTCCATTTTGGCTGTAAATTCCACATCAATTGTTTCAGGAAAGAACTCAAGGATAAGTTCCAATACAATTTCACCAAGCTCTGTTGGAACAAATCTTTTGTTATCAAGCGCAACATATCCTCTGCGTTGAATAGTATCAAGCGTTGGAGCATATGTAGAAGGTCTTCCGATACCTAACTCTTCCATCGTTTTCACAAGACGCGCTTCAGTATAGCGAGGCGGCGGCTGAGTGAAATGCTGATTTTGTTCGATATCTTTTGAGTACGCTTGCTCTCCTTCCGTCATGTCTGGAAGAATTTTTTCCTTTTCTTCCACTTTATCATCATTTCCTTCTACGTACACTTTCATAAATCCAGGAAACTTAATTTTTGAGCCGTTCGCTCTAAATGTTACACCATTGTTTACTAAATCAACAGCCATCGTATCCATAATAGCTGGTGCCATTTGGCTTGCAAGGAATCGTTCCCAAATCAGTTTGTATAAGCGATGTTGATCTCTTGATACATACTGTTTAATCTCAGAAGGTGAACGCAGAATAGACGTTGGGCGAATTGCCTCATGAGCATCTTGAGTGTTAGCATTTTTCTTTTCTTTCCGCTTTTCTTTTGAAAGAAATTCTTCACCAAACGTATCTTTTACATATTCATAAGACTCTGTTTGAGCCGTTTCTGAAATACGAGTTGAATCTGTACGCATGTACGTAATTAAACCAACTGTTCCTTCTTTTTTCCCTAAATCAATTCCTTCGTAAAGCTGTTGAGCAAGCATCATTGTTTTCTTTGCTCTAAAGTTTAGCTTACGAGCTGCTTCCTGTTGAAGAGAAGATGTTGTAAAAGGAAGCGCCGGATTTCGCTTGCGTTCTTTCTTTGCTACTTTTTGAATTGAAAATTCATTGCCGTCAAGTCGAGCTAGAACTTTTTCAACATCTTCTTTTGATGAAAGCTTTGTTTTTTTGCCATCCATTTCAGTGAAAGATGCTTGAAATTCTTTTTCACTTTTTAAGAAGTTCGCGTTAATTGACCAGTATTCTTCAGGTTGAAAACGTGAGATCTCCTGCTCCCGTTCAATAATTAATCGAACTGCAACAGATTGAACGCGTCCAGCGCTTAATCCCTTTTTCACTTTTTTCCAAAGAAGTGGGCTAATGTTATATCCTACTAAACGATCAAGAATACGACGAGCTTGTTGAGAATTAACAAGATCCATATTAATAGATCTTGGATGTTTAAAAGAAGCTTTAATCGCATCTTTTGTAATTTCATTAAATACGACGCGGCAGTCTGACGATGTATCAACGCCAAGACTATGAGCTAAATGCCAAGCAATTGCTTCCCCTTCACGATCCGGATCGGCCGCTAGGAAAATCTTTTTTGCTTTTTTAGCTGCTGTCTTAAGTTCTTTTAAAACAGGCCCTTTTCCACGAATAGTGATGTATTTTGGGTCGTAATCATGTTCAGTATCAATTCCCATTTGGCTTTTTGGAAGATCTCGAACATGTCCCATTGATGCTTTTACTTTGTATTTTTTCCCTAAATATTTTTCAATTGTTTTCGCCTTTGCTGGCGACTCTACAATAACTAAATAGTCCGACATACTATTGTCCTCCCTTAAAGAGGTAGAATAAAATCTTCATTATTATTAAATACTTATATGCACTTTGTCAAACCTCTTGTTCATTTTTTACTTGGAAATGAATTTCACTTGTTACATCTTTAGCATTGCATACTAGTTTTGCACCAAGCTGAATAAGCTTATTTGTTCCTTTTGAACATTCTTCAAAGATTGAGCCAGGTACAGCAAAAACCTCTCTTCCTTGAGAGAGCGCTTGGTCAGCTGTAATAAAAGAACCGCTTCTTTCCTTCGCTTGAATTACAATCGTTCCAAACGATAAACCGCTAATAATACGGTTCCGTAGAGGAAAATGTGCTCGATGCGGTTTTATAAAAGGGTTGTATTCCGATAATAACAGATGATTGTTAGCGATGTCACTTGCTAAATAACAATTTTCTTTTGGATAAATGTTATAAAACCCGCTTCCTAATACAGCAACAGTTTTGCCTCCATGAAGGATAGTTTCTTTATGTGCAAGCGCATCTACCCCTTTTGCAAGACCGCTTACAACTGTCCACCCTTCTTCCACGAGGGGTTTACACAAAACCTTTGTTGCCTTTATACCGTAGCTTGTTGGCGTCCTCGTTCCAACGATGCTAACAGATTTGTTATTTAATAAACGGTGATCTCCTTTTGCATAAAGAACCCATGGAGGGTCATAAATATTCTTTAATAACGCAGGATACTCAGGATCCGTAATTGTTATACATCGAATATTTTGAGCGCTATATTTCTTTAGAATATCTTGTATTGGAATAGTTTGCAAATCTTTATAGACAATTTCAGTTGAAGAACTTGGAAGTTGAAGAATGGTTTGAAGAAGAGCAGGAGAAGCTTCTCTTAGAAAAGATAGGGAGGAATCATACTGAAGAAGTTTGAGTATGGATTTCCATCCAACCCTTCTGCAGTGTGATAATAAAATTAACTTTTCTCTCATAATTCACCTCTTTAAGTGTTCTAAAAATCGCCATAAAAACCAACCGTTACCTAAATGGTAACGGTTGAACTTCCTATTTTAAGACTGTGAACTTACAGGAATATCGTGCGTTTTACACTTATCGTAAATTCCTTCGTCCTTCAGCACTTTAATAAGCGTTTCTCCCATAACAGAAGGGGTTTCAGCAACGCTAATACCGCATGCGTTAAGCGTTTTAATCTTCTCGCTTGCCGTACCCTTACCACCTGAGATAATGGCACCAGCGTGGCCCATACGCTTGCCTGCTGGAGCTGTTTGACCTCCAATAAAGCCAACAACAGGTTTTGTCATATTTTCTTTTACCCATTGTGCTGCTTCTTCTTCTGCCGTGCCCCCGATTTCACCAATCATAATAACAGCATATGTGTCTTCATCTTCATTAAAAGCTTTTAACACATCAATGAAGTCCGTGCCATTAACAGGGTCTCCACCAATTCCTACTGCTGTTGATTGGCCAATTCCTGCTTGTGAAAGTTGATGAACAGCTTCATATGTGAGTGTTCCAGAGCGTGATACAACCCCAACATGACCTTTTTTATGAATGTATCCTGGCATAATACCAATTTTACATTCTTCTGGTGTGATAACACCTGGGCAGTTTGGTCCAACAAGTCTTGTGCGCTTTCCTTCCATATAACGCTTTACTTTCACCATATCAATTACTGGAATACCTTCTGTAATTGTGATAACTAAGTCAAGGTCTGCATCAACTGCTTCCATAATTGCATCTGCTGCAAAAGCAGGTGGAACATACACAACTGACGCGTTTGCACCTGTTGCTTTTTTTGCATCTTCAACAGTGTTGAAAACAGGTACTCCTTCGATTGTTGTGCCGCCTTTTCCTGGAGTTACGCCTCCAACAATTTTTGTTCCATATTCAATTGCTTGTTTTGTATGAAACAAACCAGTTGCTCCTGTAATCCCCTGTACAATAACTTTTGTATCCTTGTTAATAAATACGCTCATTTTTACCCCTCCTGTTCTTTATTTCACAAGTGCAACAATTTTTTCAGCGCCGTCAGCCATTGACTCTGCAGCTGTAATGTTAAGACCTGATTCTTTTAAAATCTTTTTGCCAAGCTCAACGTTTGTGCCTTCTAAGCGAACAACAAGTGGTAAATCTAATCCTACTTGTTTTGTTGCTTCAACAACACCTTCTGCAATAACATCACATCTCATAATGCCACCAAAAATGTTGACAAAAATTCCTTTTACATTTTGATCGGAGATAATAATCTTGAACGCTTCCGTTACTTTTTCAGCCGTTGCACCGCCCCCTACGTCAAGGAAGTTTGCCGGTTCTCCGCCTGAATATTTAATAATATCCATTGTCGCCATTGCAAGACCTGCTCCATTTACCATGCAGCCAATGTTACCATCAAGCGCAATGTAACTTAAGTCGTATTTTGATGCTTCAATTTCTTTTACATCTTCTTCTTCTAAATCGCGAAGCTCTAACACATCTTTTTGACGATAAAGAGCGTTTGAATCAAAATTAAGTTTTGCATCAAGCGCCATTACTTTTCCATCCCCTGTTGTTACAAGTGGATTAATCTCAGCGATTGAGCAATCTTTTTCAACAAATACTTTATATAAACCAGCCATAAATTTTACAGCTTGACCTACTAACTCTTTTGGAATATTAATATTAAACGCTAATCGACGCGCTTGGAACCCCTGTAACCCAACCGCTGGATCGATATATTCCTTAAAGATTTTTTCAGGTGTTTTTTCAGCTACTTCTTCAATTTCTGTTCCACCTTCTTCAGAAGCCATAAGAACGACGCGTGAAGAAGCACGATCTAATACGATTCCAACATAATATTCTTTTTGGATATCGCAGCCTTCCTCAATAAGTAAACGCTTTACTTCTTTCCCTTGTGGACCTGTTTGATGAGTTACGAGCGTTTTTCCAAGTATCTCATCGGCATATGTACGAACTTCGTCCAAGTTTTTCGCAACTTTTACCCCTCCGGCTTTGCCGCGGCCACCTGCATGAATCTGTGCTTTTACAACAGAAACATCTGATCCTAGCTCTTTTGCTGCTTCTACCGCTTCTTCTACCGTAAACGCTACGCGGCCGTTTGGAACAGCTACCCCATATTTTCTAAGGAGCTCTTTTCCTTGATACTCATGAATATTCATATCCCATCCTCCTAACGTCATTTCAAAAAAATAGACTGCGCTTTCATTGTATAAAATGGAAGTCTACTTGTCTACTATTCTTGCGAAATTTATAAAAGATTCAGAAATGATGGCGTTTTCTTTAGAAATTTGTTCTATTTTTTTGCTTTTTCATCCATTTTGTAAATAAAAGCAAAAATCTCTGCTACTGCCTCATAAAGCTCTTCTGGGATACGCTCGTTCAGCTCTAAATTATGAAGCAAGTTTACAAGAGACGGATCTTCTTGAATTGGAATATTGTTTTCCTTTGCTTTTTCAATGATATCCTGAGCAACGTCTCCGCCTCCTTTTGCCACTACCTTTGGTGTTTTCTCATGTTTCAAATAGGCAAGAGCTACTGCTTTTTTAGAATATGATTCTTTTTTCATCAAATCTTAAGATCCACTCCTTTATATCCACTATGCGATACTTGAGCTAAACTTGATGTTTTATCTTTACTTGCAAAAACTTTTATGTCTGATAGATAATAGTCAAGCTCGCTCAGACCAAGACGAAGTGATGGTTTTAAAGATTCCATAATAGATTTAATATCTGGATGCTCATTTATAATATCTATGATAATCGCTCGATTTTGAACACGGACGCTGACTACCGTTTCTTGTAAATAAGAAAGCTCTAAGTGAAAAAGAATATGACAGTAGTTTGGATCAATTGTTCCATCCTCTCTCTTCTTTCCTTTCCACTGAAGGGAGACTTCTGTTAGCTTTTCCCTTACGTAGAGTGGAAACTGCACGTACAAAGAAGTAATAGGGCCTTGTCCTTCGTCAGAAGATAAGAGCTGAAGAGCGGTCAATTTATGCACCATCTCTTCTGCTCGTTCTCTTAAAAGGGGTGGTAGGGGTTGCTCAAGCATTTTCAAAAGAGCTCCTTTTAATCCTTCTCCAGAGCTTTCTCCTTTTAGCTCACTCTCATATGTAAGACCTAAGGAGGAAAACAAGGTTGATAATATACGCTGAAACTCCTTAGATTGAAAAGAAGTTCGCAGAAGCTTGTTCACCTCTGTTAAAATTTCTTTTCCTTCTTCGTTTATGAACAAGGAGGTTCCTTCTTGAGTAAACTTTCCTCTTAAGTTAGGATTTTTTTCGATGTTCTCTACCATTTGGTGAAAGAACGGCATTTTTTCAATGTTTGGCAAATTGTTCAGAAGCGTTTTTTTCATAGCTGTAATTTTTTCTGCTTCTTCTCCTTTAGGAGATAAGTTCACTAATGCCTGCTGTTCTAAAATACGCTTTTCAATCGCCCCTGTCTGATGGAGAATACGGAAAGGGATATTCCCTTCTAACCAGCCTTTTACTAAATGTGAAAGAACTTCTCTTCCTTTTGTTAGCCTAAAAGCACCTTTAAACTTAACAAGTTCTTCACCATATCCTTCACGATTAGCGAGAGTTGTAAGCTCGTTAAAAAGTGGAGCAAGTGAAGCGTCTCCTAACGATTTTAAAGCTTGGAAAATAGATTTAGATGGCATAAAGTTCCGCGCAATCATCGTCTCTACGGCTTTTTTTTCAGAGGATGGAAAAGAAGGTGATGTTTCCTTAGCGATAATCGTTAAGAACTCTTTTGAAAAAGGAATATTTTTAGAAAGCAAAAAAGCAGCTAAACGTTCTTCCTTCTTTTCTCTTGTTCCTAGCGCTTGCAATATGTTTTGCACATTTTTATCCCCCGCCTCTTCTCCAACAACTTTTAAGCTTGGCAAATCGTCTTTAATATCTATTTCAAAATAATAGGGACGTGAACCGGATAAAGAGCGCTCCAATTTAGCTACAATGCTTTGTCCGTTTATAGAAACAACCGCTATATCTCCTTTAAAAAACTTTTGAATGGTTCCTTTTACAATGCTTCCATCTCTAAGAGGTAGCACTGTGGAATGTTGGATTCCTTCTAACAGCGAAGAGCGCAAAAAAGAAATATTCATAATTCACCTCTAGCTTTCAACATACTCTTTAATTGGTGAAAAGGAACGTCTGTGTTCATCAATAATCCCATGCTTTTCAATTGCATCTAGGTGCTCTTTCGTTCCATAACCCATATGTTTTTCAAACCCATACGCTGGAAACTTTTCACCGAGTTTTTTCATCAGACGATCACGTGTAACCTTAGCTACAATAGAAGCAGCCGCAATTGAAATACTTTTTGCATCTCCACTAACAATATCAATCTGAGGAATAGAAACGTTCGGAAGCTTCATTGCATCAATCAGCAAATAGTCAGGTTCTTTCTCAAGCTCCCTAATAGCGCTTTCCATTGCTTTTCGTGTTGCATGGTAAATGTTCAATGAGTCAATATCTTCTCGTCCAATAATCCCTACACCAACTGCAAGAGCATTCTCTAAAATGAGCTCATAGTAACTTTCTCTTTTTTTCTCAGAAAGCTTTTTGGAGTCCGTTAAACCAAGTGCACGAAAATCAGGGGGAAGAATAACAGCTGCTGAAACTACCGGACCTGCAAGAGGACCCCTGCCAACTTCATCAATGCCTGCAATTAAATCTATACCTTTTGCATAAAGCGTATTTTCGTATTTCATCATCTCTTGAAATTGCTCTTCTAACGCTTCTTGTTTTTTAAACCACTTTTCTTTCTGCTGGATTAGCTTTTGAACCCCTTTACGCTCGTCTGTTGCACACTGCAATAGAAATGGATCACTTTTAGACGTTACCTTTTCTAACTTTTCTTTAATTTCTTTAATGCTTTCACTCATCTTTTATATCGTCCTTTTTTCTTTTTTTTCTATTAAAAAAGGATGCTTTTTAAGCATCCTTTTCATCTATTCCTCTTCACTTTCACGGACCTCATCTGGATAGTCAAATGTAAGGGGACCAAGACGATCTGCACGAATTTCACGCAAAACAAGCTCAGCTGTCTTGTCGTAGTCCACAATACCTCCACCCATTAAACAGCCCCGTTTAGTACCGATAAAGTCAAACAGGTCTACAATCTCTTCATAGCGCTCTGTCACACCATAACGATCTTCTAAACGTGATTCATAACGCTCTTGCAAAAAGCGCAGTGCATAAACTGCTACATCTTGCAAATTTAAAATTGTATCTTTAATAGCCCCTGTTGTAGCAAGCTTCAATCCAACAAGCTCGTCCTCAAATTTCGGCCAAAGAATCCCAGGCGTATCTAGAAGCTCAAGTTCTTTTCCTACCTTAATCCACTGTTGCGCTTGTGTCACACCAGGACGATCTCCTGTTTTAGCGATATTTTTTCCTGCTAAACGATTGATCAGCGTTGATTTTCCAACATTTGGAATTCCAACAATCATTGCTCGCATTGCACGCGGATTTTTAATTCCTTTTTGTCTCATACGATCAAACTTTTCTTTTAAAAGGGTTTTAGAGAGTGAGACAATGCGGTCCATTCCTTTGCCATTCTGCGAGTTAATAGCAAGAGCTGGAATCCCTTTTTCATCGTAGTACTGAATCCACTGTTCCGTCACTTTTGGATCAGCCTTATCCGCTTTATTTAACAGCATGATTCGTGGCTTATTTGCAATAAGCTCGTCAATCATTGGGTTTTGTGAAGATTGAGGGATGCGTGCATCAACAAGCACAAAAACAATATCAATTAGTTTTAATTTCTCGGTAACTTGGCGACGAGCTTTCGCCATATGTCCTGGAAACCATTGAATGGTCATTATTATTCACCTACTTTTAATCAACCGTTCTAATTTCATTAAAAGGCCAGTACACAATGCTTGTTGTGCCAACTACTTTTTTCAAGGAAACCGGTCCAATCGCGCGACTATCTCGGCTATTGCGTCGGTTATCTCCCATAACGAAAATTTCGCCTTCTGGAACGACCTTATCGCCACCTGGAGTGTCTTCTAATTTAAAATCTTCCGTAAGCGGCATGCCGTCGTCAAGTTCACTTTTATATTGATCAAGATACGGTTCTTCGTACGCTTTTCCATTAATATAAAGCGTATCGTTTTTGTACTCAACGTGATCTCCTGGTAAACCAATCACGCGTTTAATGTAATCTTTGCCACCTGGAGCATGAAAGACAACAACATCAAATCGATCAGGCCCACCAATTTTATAAGATATCTTGTTTACAATCATGCGGTTTTGATCATGTAGAGTTGGCATCATTGATTCTCCATCTACAACAATTGGAGTGAAGAAGAAGAATCGAATAATTGCCGCAATAATGACGGCAATCGAAATGGCCTTGATCCATTCTACTGTTTCATTTTTTTTACGAGCCATAGTTTATCCTCCAAACAGCTAAAATGTACCTCTCTACTATACATAAAAAAATAATGATTATTCAACCTTTATGTAAAAATCGGCGAATCTCGCCTAAAATAGTTTAGAAATTTGAAAAAAGGAGCTTGTCAGACAAGCTCCTTTTTGGATTATCGAATTTCTTTAATACGAGCTGCTTTACCACGAAGGTTACGTAGGTAGTAAAGTTTCGCACGACGTACTTTACCACGGCGTACAACTTCAAGATTAGCGATTTTTGGTGAATGAAGTGGGAATGCACGTTCAACACCAACACCGTAAGAAATTTTACGAACAGTGAAAGTTTCGCTAATTCCACCACCACGGCGTTTGATTACAACACCTTCGAACACCTGAATACGTTCACGAGTACCCTCAACAACTTTAACGTGTACGCGAACTGTATCTCCAGAACGGAAAGCAGGTAAGTCACCTTTTAATTGTTCTTTTGTGATATCTTGGATTAATTGTTGCATGATTTCATCTCCTTCCAACAGATGCTCTTATCAATGCTTTCGCATCATTGCAGCGGAACATCGTTTTCAAAGCTTGGACAGCACTGCCCAAAGCCACAAACATTATCTTAGCACATCCCATCAGTAGATGCAATAGCTTTTAAACATCTGAACGATGCGTTTTTTCAATCTGGTCCAGCATCTTCTTTTGGCTTTCTGAAAGCTCATAGTTTTCGAGCAGATCAGGCCTTCTTAGGAATGTTCTACGCAGTGATTCTTCTTCTCTCCACTCCGCTATACGTTTATGATCGCCAGATGTAAGGACGTCTGGTACCTTCATCCCTCTAAAATCCGATGGCCGAGTATAATGAGGATGCTCTAGAAGGCCTGTACTAAATGAATCTTCAACAGCAGATGCTTTGTTCCCTAAAACGTCAGGAAGAAGGCGTACGACGCTGTCAATGATCACAAGGGCTCCAAGTTCCCCTCCCGTCAACACAAAGTCTCCAATTGAAATCTCATCTGTTACAACGTGTTCACGAATTCGCTCATCATATCCTTCATAGTGACCACAAACAAAGATAAGGTGCTCTTCTTTTGAAAGCTCCTCTGCTTTTTTTTGGGTATAGCGTTCACCCTGTGGACAAAGAAGAACAACGCGAGCTTTTGAGCCTTCTTTATTGAGATCAGCAACAGCATCAAAAATAGGTTGTGGCTTTAATACCATACCAGCACCACCGCCGTATGGATAGTCATCAACTGTCTTATGCTTGTTGTCTGCGTACTCTCTAAAATCTGTAACAGCTACATCAACCGCTCCTTTATCACGTGCCTTTTTTAAAATGGAGCTTTCAAGAACACCATGAAACATCTCAGGAAACAGTGACAAAACATCAATTTTCATTAGTCTAATAACCCTTCCATTTCGTTGATGATTACTTTTTTCTCTTCGACATTAATGTCTGCTACAACATCTTCAATATACGGGATAAGGATGTCTTTTCTTCCAGATGCTTTTACGACCCAAACATCGTTTGCTCCTGTTGCTAAAATTTCTTTGATTGTGCCAACAAGGTTTCCTTCCTCTGTGTATACTTCACAACCTACGATTTCGTGAAAGTAATATTCACCTTCTTCTAATTCAACAAGGTCTGAAGATGGTACCTTAAGAAGACAGTTTTTGAATGGCTCCACTTGATTGATATTATGATACTCTTCAAATGTAAGAAGATCAAAATTTTTATGCTGACGGTGACTTTCTACAACAACTTTGATTTCTTCATTGTCCTTGAATATGTATAACTCATTTCCAACCTTGTAACGTTCTTCTGGGAAATCTGTGCGAGAGATAACGCGGACTTCACCGCGAACTCCGTGCGTGTTCACAATTTTTCCTACGTTCAACCACTTTTCCATTGCTTTTCACCTCTATCGAATTTCAATCACGATTCCATCTTTAACAAGAATCGTTTGTAAACTTTTGAATTCTTCCCAGCTGTCGCCTTCTTTTACTTCTACAATAGCATCTAGCTTTGTTTCTTCAAGCTCACTACCAATTGGGAGCAAGTTAAGCTGTTCTAGCTGAAAATCGATAATGCGGAGTTTTTCTAAACGGGTTTTTTGTTCCTTTTCGAATTGTTTTTCAAGCGATGCTGCTGATGGCTTTTTCATATTTTCAATCTTTTTCAACTGAAAGCGCAACTGCTCAATTTCATTTTGCAGCCCTTTTTGTTCAAGAATAAACTTATTCCTTAACTTTTCCTTGCTTTGTTCAGTTAATACTTGTTTCACAATCACTTTTTGGACAACTTTCACCCGCACTCCCTCCTCTTATCTTTATTATATAAAAGAAGTAAAAAAAAGGGGAGGTTATCCCTCCCCTTTTTTCATTACTTGCTTAATTTTGAGTTGTGGAATTTCTCCATGATACCTTCTTTAGAGAAAAGGTTACGTACTGTATCAGATGGTTTAGCACCGTCTGTTAACCATTTAAGAGCAAGCTCTTCATTGATTTTAACTGCTGCTGGTTGCTCAAGTGGATTGTAAGTTCCAACTGTTTCGATGAAACGTCCATCACGTGGTGAACGAGAATCAGCTACTACGATACGATAGAATGGAGACTTTTTAGATCCCATACGTTTTAAACGAATTTTTACTGCCATTATTAAAGCACCTCCGAAATTGTTTCACACAGGATAATATATTATCAATCCTGCATTTGTTTGTAAAGTGTTTTTTCTTAACACTACATAAAAGGAAGTTTAAATCCTTTTTTCTTGCCTTTTGACATGTTTGTCATTTGCTTCATCATCTTCTTCATTTCATCAAACTGCTTAAGAAGTCTATTGACTTCTTGAACAGATCTACCGCTACCTCTTGCAATACGCTTTTTACGGCTTGCATTGATGACTTCAGGCTGTTCTTTTTCAAGCTTTGTCATTGAACGAATAATCGCTTCAATATGACCAATTTGCTTATCATCTACTTGAACATTTTTCAAGCCTTTCATCTTGTTTGCTCCCGGAAGCATTCCAAGAATTTCATCAAGCGGTCCCATCTGTCGCACTTGTCCAAGCTGTTCTAGAAAATCATCAAATGTGAAAGATTGCGTGCGTAACTTTTGTTCAAGCTCGCGCGCTTTGTCCTCGTCAACAGACACTTGTGCCTTCTCGATAAGCGTTAGCACGTCACCCATTCCAAGAATACGAGACGCCATACGCTCCGGATGGAAAGTTTCTAAAGCATCTAGCTTTTCACCCATCCCGACAAATTTAATCGGTGTTTCCGTTACAGAACGAATAGAAAGAGCCGCGCCACCGCGCGTATCTCCATCAAGTTTTGTAAGAACAACACCTGTTAATCCTAATTGTTCGTTAAAGCTCTCTGCCACATTTACAGCGTCTTGCCCTGTCATCGCATCCACAACAAGTAAAATTTCATCTGGCTTTGCCACTTCTTTTACTTGTTTAAGCTCGTCCATTAACGTCTCGTCAACATGGAGACGACCTGCTGTATCAATTAAAACGTAGTCATGATGCTCTTCTTTTGCATGCTCAATAGCCTTACGTGCAATTTCAACAGGGCTTACCTGATCACCAAGTGAGAACACAGGCATGCTGAGCTGTTTTCCTAACGTTTCAAGCTGTTTAATTGCTGCAGGACGATAAATATCCGCAGCAGCTAGCAGAGGTTTACGATTGTATTTTTTGCGAAGAAGATTTGCTAATTTTCCTGTTGTGGTCGTTTTACCGGCCCCCTGCAGACCAACCATCATGACAACGGTTGGTGGACGGTTTGAAGCAGCAATTTTGCTTTCTTCTCCACCCATTAGCTTTGTTAATTCTTCTTTAACAACTTTGATAACTTGCTGTCCAGGCGTTAAGCTTTTCATAACCTCTTGCCCAACAGCGCGTTCATTCACGTTTTTGACGAATTCTTTAACAACTTTAAAGTTAACGTCTGCTTCAAGTAAGGCAAGGCGAACTTCACGCATCATTGCTTTTACGTCTGCTTCTGAAACTTTACCTTTGCCTTTAATCTTTTGAATTGTGCTTTGCAAACGGTCGGCTAATCCTTCAAATGCCATACTATGCCGCCCCCTAATCTAATTTCTCAAGCGAATCAATAAGAGAAAGCGTCTGCTCTTCATCATGCTGTTTTACAGCTTTTTGAAGATCTTGTAAAAGCTGCTTTCTTTGACGAAATCGCTGAAACAAGCCGAGCTTTTCTTCATACTGCTCAAGCATTTGTTCTGTACGTTTTATATTATCATAAACAGCTTGTCGACTCACGCCATATTCTTCAGCGATTTCTCCAAGCGAATAATCATCTAAATAATAAAGCGACATATAACTTTTCTGTTTTGAAGTTAATAATGATTGATAAAAATCATACAGATAGTTTATCCTTGTTGTTTTTTCAAGCACAACCAATCACGCCCTTGTTAAGTGAAAAACCTTTACACTCAAATAGTGTACTTATTTTAAAAACAAATGTCAAGTTTTTTTCTTAACAGTCTTTTTATTCTTCGTCTTCTTCCATAAGCCCTGCAAAAAGGCCGTATACATATTTCTCTGGATCAAATTCCTGAAGATCTTCTACCTTTTCACCAAGACCTACGAATTTAACCGGAATACTCAATTCGTTACGGATCGCCAGAACAATTCCACCTTTTGCAGTCCCATCAAGCTTTGTTAAAACAATGCCTGACACGTCTGTTGCCGCAGAGAACGTTTTAGCTTGGCTCATTGCATTTTGTCCTGTTGTTGCATCAAGAACGAGCAATACTTCATGAGGTGCATCAGGAACTTCACGAGAAATGACGCGCTTTACTTTTTCAAGCTCGTTCATTAAGTTCACTTTATTTTGAAGGCGTCCTGCTGTATCACAAAGCAATACATCCGCTCCTCTTGAACGAGCTGACTGAACTGCATCATACATTACAGCAGCTGGATCTGAACCTGCCGCTTGTTTAATAACATCAACACCAACGCGTTCTCCCCATACTTCAAGCTGTTCGATTGCTCCTGCTCGGAACGTATCCCCTGCTGCAAGCATCACTTTTTTACCTTCTTGCTTAAGCTGATGAGCAAGCTTTCCAATTGTTGTTGTTTTTCCAACGCCATTTACCCCAACAAATAGGATAATGCTAAGGCCTGATTGTTGAATATTCAGAGAAGAGAACTGTTCTTCTCCTCCTGAATAAATATCAACAAGTTTCTCTGAAATAACGTCTTTGATTTCCGTTGAATCTTTGATGTTACGGCGTTTCACTTCCATTTTTAACTCGTCAATTAAGTCCATTACAGTACTAACGCCAACATCAGCGCTAATTAGGATTTCTTCTAATTCTTCAAAGAAATCTTCGTCAACTTTACGATAGCGGGCAACAAGGTCATTAAGACGTCCTGTGAACGACTTTCTTGTTTTCTCCATCCCTTTTTCGTATTTCTTTGTTTCTTCTTGCTCTACTTCAGTTCCTGAAAACTTTTGTTTTAGTTTCTTAAAAAAACTCATGTGAACGTTTCACACCCTTCTTAAACATACTGCTTTTCTTCTTCAAGTTTGACAGATACGAGCTTAGATACACCAGATTCCTGCATTGTTACCCCATAAAGAACGTCTGCTTCTTCCATTGTCCCTTTGCGATGTGTAATAACAATAAATTGTGTTTTCTCACTAAATGTCTTGATGAACTTCGCGAAACGCTGTACGTTTGCTTCATCAAGCGCTGCTTCTACTTCATCGAGCACACAGAACGGCACAGGACGCACTTTTAAAATAGCAAAGAGAAGCGCAATAGCTGTTAATGAACGCTCACCACCTGAAAGAAGAGCAAGGTTCTGCAACTTCTTACCTGGCGGCTGTGCCACAATATCAATACCTGTATTTAAAAGATCTTCTTGATCAGTGAGCTTTAAATCCGCTCGTCCACCGCCAAAGAGCTTTGTAAACACTTCTTTAAAATGCTCTCTCACGCTTGTGAACGTTTCACTGAACCTTTTCTTCATTTCTGTATCCATCTCTTCAATAAGCTGATGAAGTGTATCTTTTGCTTCAACAAGGTCTTCCTTTTGTTCACTTAAAAACGTATATCGCTCAGATACTCGCTCATACTCTTCAATTGCGCCTATATTGACTGTACCAAGTTCATCTAAAGCAAGTTTAATAAGTCTAATTTTTTTGCGCGTTTCCTCAGGGGATAGAGTAAGAGGGTATTGCTGTTTCGCAGCTTCAAAGCTCAGCATATACTCTTCTCTAAGCATATTTAAATATTGATCAAGCTCAACATCAAAGCGATTAATCTGCACTTCTTCATCTTTCAAAGCTTCCATCATCTGTTCTTGCTGACGCGTAAGTTCCTTCTGTTCAGCCATGAACGTTTCAAGCTCTTCTTGAAGCTCTGTACGTTGCTTGCGTCGTTCGCTAATAAGCTTAGCCGTTTCTTCCTTATCGTTTGTTCTAGCTAAAAGCGTATCTTCTAAATCATGCTGACTTGTAAAGCCTTCTTTCATCTGTTCTTTTAAGAATGAAAGCTGATCTTTCTGTTTAGAAAGAGCTGTAGAAGAAGAGTGTAAATCCTGCTCTGCACGCTCTACTTTTTCACGCTGATAAACAAGACGCTCACTCGCTTCTGCAAGCGCAATTTTTAAGTTTGTAAGCTCCCCTTGAACAGTTTCTTTTGAACTTTTTTCCGAGTTTTTCTGCTCTGTAACGAGTTGAATTTCTTCATCAAGATGCTTCATGTCCTCTTCGGCAGCTTGTAGTAATTCCCTTAACTCTGCTTCTCGCTGTTTAAAGCGTTCTTGCTCTTCAAAAAGCGGCGTCATGTCACTATTGTACATTTCAAGACGTCGTTTTGTATTTTTTTCAGTTAACAGAAGCTCGCTCATCTTTGCATTTAGAGCGTCGTACTCTTCTTTTAATGTTTGAACTTTCTCCCCTTGTATAACAGACTGTTTTTCAGTCTGAGCAAGTGACGTTTTGAGTTCTTTAACCTCTTCTTCAAGCAATCCTGTTTTTTCTTCCATTTCAGCAAGCTTTGCAACAAGATCTTCTAGCTCACGCTTTCTCGCAATAAGAGATGAGCTGTTTTTCTTAGAAGCTCCCCCACTCATTGATCCCCCTGGATTTACAACGTCTCCTTCTAATGTTACAAATCGATAGCGATGTGAAACAAGACGAGCAAGCTCATTAGCTCCTCGTAAATCTTTGGCCACAATGACGGTCCCAAGCAAGTTTGAAACAATGTTTTCATACTTTTGCTCATATGAAATAAGATCACGGGCTACTCCAACGAAAGAAGGAGATCCTTGCATCGTTTCAATAACAGAATGAGGAATACTTTTTCCTTTAATCGTAGAAAGAGGTAAAAATGTGGCTCGACCGCTACCTCGCTTCTTTAAATAAGCAATCGCTTTTCTTGCTTGTTCTTCTGCTGAAACAACTATATGCTGCATTGCCCCACCAAGCGCTGTTTCAAGCGCTGTTTCTACCTCTTTTGGAACTGTAATAAGCTCTGCCACTGCCCCTTCAATTCCTGTTAAGGCGCTTTCGCGGGCTTTTAACACTTCTTTTACGCCTTGAAAATAGCCTGTATATCCGTCTTGCATATCTTCCATCATGCTGCGCTTTGACTTTGTTTGTTCAACATATTGATATGCTTGATATAGAAGAGACTCTTTTTTTCTATATTTTTCTGTTAAAGCTTCAACATCTCGTTTTAATGTTAGGCTTTCATTAACTGCTTTATCAAATTCCTCTTTAGCAGCAGAAACTTCTCCATCAAGACTTTTATGCTCCCCTTCAAGTTTCTGATGTTCGCTAAATAGCTCTTTGTTCGCTTCTTTTAAACGATTTTGCCTTTCACTATTTTGCTCGATTTGTTTCTCTAAAAACTGACGTTCATTGCGAAGTGCCGTTTCTTTCTGTGCTTTTTCAAAATAGTCACTTTTTAAATTTTCGAGCTTTCCATCCAGATCTTCACTGTAACTTTCAAAAAGAGACTGCTTTTCTGAAAGCTCTTTTTTTAATCTATGAACATTTTGTTCATACGTTTTTAGAAGTTGTGATGCTTCCTCTTTACTTTTAGTTAAGAAGGCTACTTGTTCCTCTAGGTGTTCTGTGCTTTCCTCAAGCTCGTCTTGCGTTTTTGAAGCATGTTTCTTTCTTTCAATAAGCACTTGCTTACGCCCTTGAATTTTCTCGAGCTCTTCACTAACGTTTAATAAAACCGTTTGCAACTCTTCTAGTGATTGCTCTAGCGTAGTCATATTTTTCTGAGCTTCATCAATATGACTTTCTTTCTTAGCAATAGACTCACTTAACGTTCTAGAAAGTTCTTTATGATGATCATGTTCAAGCTTTAACTTCTCCCATTTTTTATGAAGTTCTTCAATTTCATAAACAGTCAAAGAAATGTCGTAATTTTTTAGCTCTGCCTTTTTCTCTAAATAGTCTTTCGCCATAGAAGCTTGTATTTTTAAAGGTTCGAGTCCTGACTCAATCTCATATAAAATATCGCTCACACGGTTTAAATTATCCTGCGTTTCAACAAGCTTAAGCTCTGCTTTCTTCTTGCGTAGCTTATACTTTAAAACACCTGCTGCTTCCTCAAAAATCTTTCTTCGTTCATCAGATTTTGAGCTAAGCACTTCCTCAACGCGCCCTTGGCCAATGATAGAAAATGATTCCCGTCCTAGACCGGAGTCCATAAATAGATCAATAATGTCTTTTAAACGACAGTGTTGATTATTAATAAAGAATTCACTTTCTCCTGAGCGAAAGACACGTCTTGTAATACTTACCTCGTGATAGTCAATAGGAAGAAACTGTTCGCTGTTCTCAAGCGTCAACGTTACTTCCGCTACGTTTAATGCTTTTCTCGTATCACTGCCAGCAAAAATAACGTCTTCCATCTTTGCGCCGCGCAAAGAGCGGGCAGATTGTTCTCCAAGCACCCATCTAATGCTATCTGTGATGTTGCTTTTTCCGCTTCCATTCGGTCCGACTACAGCTGTCATTCCTTGAACAAAATCAACGGAAATTTTATCGGCAAAAGATTTAAATCCCGCTACGTCTAATCGTTTGAGGAACATCTTACTTCCTCCTTACTTTTGTTAAAGTTGTATATCATAGATTTATTGTTCTTTCAAAAGTGTTAAAGCAGTAATAGCTACTTGTGCAGCTTTTTGCTCTGCTTCTTTTTTTGATCTGCCAACGCCAGTACCAAGCTCTGATCCATTTAGAAGCACTCGTGAAATAAACTCACGGTTATGTGCTGGTCCTTTTTCTTGAAGAATTTGATATTGTAAAAGTCCTTGACTGTCGCGCTGAACAAGCTCTTGCAGCTGACTTTTAAAATCCATTGCATACGTAAAATTACCATCATCAATTTTAGGAAATACGGTTTGTGCTAGCAATCTTTCGACCACTTCAAGACCTTGATCAAGATAGAGAGCACCGATAAAAGCTTCAAACACATCAGCTAAAAGAGCAGGTCTTTGGCGTCCACCTGTCATCTCTTCGCCTTTTCCAAGCAAAACATAATTGCCAAACTGAAGCTCGTTTGCAAACTTTACAAGAGATGGTTCACATACAACAGCAGCACGAAGCTTCGTAAGTTCCCCTTCGCTCATTGCTGGGTATTTGTTAAATAAAAATTTTGATACTGTTAATTCAAGAACAGCATCACCTAAAAATTCCAAACGTTCATTATCTTCATAAGGTTTTTTGCGATGTTCATTTACATATGAAGAATGAGTAAATGCTTGTGTTAACAGCTTTTCGTTGTCAAATAAAATACCCATTTTCTCTTGAAGTTCTTGAAACTGTTTTTTAATTTTTTCTTGTAGTTTTTGATTTTTAGGGTAATAACGATGTCTTGCCATAAATACCTCCAATGGTTTCTTCCGTTTTCAAATTTCCATCTCTTTCTCCAGAAAGGGAGGTTCCGGTCATAATAAGTTGTCTCCAATTGTACTGAAGCCCTTTCACATCTTTAAATTTTCGCAGTAAATCAAAAACTTAAAGGTATGATGGAGAAGATGTTCGATAAAAGTAGAGAAAGCCCCGTTATATAAACGGGACTCTTCTAAAAAGTAAGGACAGCTTATTGCTTGTTCTGTATGTAAGTAACAGCGTCACCAACTGTCGCAATTTTCTCAGCATCTTCATCTGAAATTTCTAATTCGAACTCATCTTCAAGTTCCATAACTAGTTCAACTACGTCAAGGGAATCAGCGCCAAGGTCCTCTTTGAAAGAAGCCTCAAGTTTCACTTCCTCTTCCTTTACGCCAAGGCGATCAACGATGATACTCGTTACGCGCTCTAATACGTCTGACATACTATCACCTCCCCTCAAGTCATTATAGTGGATTCCTCAACAAATTACTAGAACTTCAGAAAGAAAATTCAAAAGCTCTTTTACATTACCATTCCGCCATCAACATGGAGCGTTTGGCCTGTCATATATTTGCTTCCTTCTGATGCTAGGAATGCAACAACTTTGGCAACATCTGCAACTTCTCCAAATTTTGCAAGTGGTACTTGTGATAGAATACCGTTTTTCACCTCTTCAGAAAGTTCGTCTGTCATATCTGTTGCAATGAAGCCCGGTGCAATAGCGTTAACCGTAATTCCTCGAGCTGCTAATTCCTGTGCGCTCGTTTTTGTTAACCCGATTACGCCTGCTTTTGCAGCTACGTAGTTCGCTTGTCCAGCATTTCCGCTTACACCTACAATAGAAGAAATATTAATAATGCGACCGCTGCGCTGCTTCATCATCTGGCGAGAAACAGCTTTTGTGCATAGAAATACTCCTTTTAAGTTTGTCGCAATTACGCTATCCCATTCCTCTTCTTTCATTCTCATCAATAAATTATCACGTGTGATACCCGCATTATTCACAAGAATATCTAAAGAACCAAATGTTTCAATCACTTCTTTGATCATAGCTTGAACTTCTTCACTGTTAGCTACGTCTGCTTTGATTTTGATAGCTTCGCCACCCATAGCTTTGATTTCTTCAACTACTTCTTGAGCTTTTCCTTCGCTTCCTGCATAGTTTACAGCAACTTTTGCTCCTAATGAAGCAAGTTCAAGCGCTGTTGCACGGCCAATACCGCGTGAGCCACCTGTAACAAGAGCTACTTTATCTTTTAACATCCTCATTCACCATCTTTCAAAGATTGAACTGTTTTTTGTAATGATTCCATATCGTATACCGCATGAACGGTTGCACGACGATTCACTTTTTTCACTAATCCAGACAGCACTTTCCCTGCCCCGATTTCAATAAATGTATCAACACCGTCATTCAGCATTCTTTCAACTGATTCATGGAAGCGAACAGGTGAATAAAGCTGTTCCACTAGACGCTCGCTAATTTCTTTCGCCTCTGTCATTGGTTCTGCTGTTACATTTGCTACAACAGGAACGCTCGCATTTGAAATTGTAATGTTAGCTAACACATTTTTAAATTCTTCTGCTGCTGGCTTCATAAGAGCAGAATGGAATGGACCGCTTACGTTAAGAGGCAATACACGTTTTGCTCCGCGCTCTTTTGCAAGTGCTCCTGCTTTTTCAACTCCTGCAACAGTACCTGAAATCACAATTTGTCCTGGGCAGTTAATATTCGCAAGTTGTACAACATCACCATTCTCGCTAATCTCAGCTGTTACTTTTTCAAGTTCTTCTGCATCAAGACCAAGCACAGCTGCCATTGTTCCTTCACCAGCTGGAACTGCTTTATTCATCAATTGACCACGTGTGTGAACCGTTTTTACTCCGTCAATGTACGAAATAGAGCCTGCTGCAACAAGTGCACTGTATTCACCTAGACTATGTCCTGCTACATAATCTGGTTTAATCCCTTCTTTTGTTAATTCATTTAAAAGCACTGCGCTTGCTGTTAATAAAGCAGGCTGTGCATGATATGTTAACGTTAGGTCTTCTGCTGGTCCTTCAAACATTAAGTTTGATAGCGAGAAGCCAAGCGCCTCATTTCCTTCATCAATCATCTTTTTCGCGTCTTCCGATGCCGCGTATACATCTTTTAACATCCCAACAGCTTGTGAGCCTTGTCCTGGAAAAACAAATGCAATTTTGCTCATGCTTATTCCTTCCTTTCACTTTCTATGGTTTGTTCTTGTTTTTTATTCTGTGCAGCGATTTGCCCAGCGATTGTTTTAGGTACGCTTTGTTCTACCATTAATACCGCTTGTTTCACAGCATTAAAAATAGCGTTATCGTCTGAAGAACCGTGAGCTTTAATAACAGGTGCCTTTAGTCCAAAAAGACCTGCTCCACCATACTCTGTATAGTCCATTTGCGTTTTAAGCTTTTTTAATTGAGGCTTTAGAATCCCTGCTGCAACCTTACTCTTAAATGAACTTGTAAGCGTCTCTTTCAGCATTGAAAATACAGAAAGCGCTGTTCCTTCAATCGATTTTAACGCAATGTTTCCTGTAAAACCATCTGTTACAACAACATCTGCAACGCCTTCTAATAAGTCTCTTCCCTCAACGTTTCCGATGAAGTTAATATCGGCATATTGAAGAAGTGGAAATGTTTGCTTTGTTAAGTCGCTCCCTTTTTTCTCCTCTGTTCCTACATTTAACAACCCAACGCGAGGAGACTCGATACCAAATACACTTTTAGCATAAATGCTCCCCATAATAGCATATTGAAGAAGATGATTTGGCTTTGCATCTGGATTTGCGCCTGCATCCAATAGTAAAAATCCATTTCCTGTACGAGTCGGTAGTGTTGGAGCTAAAGCTGGACGTTCAATCCCTTGAATGCGCCCGATAATAAATAAACCTGCTGCCATAAGAGCACCTGTATTTCCTGCTGAAATACAAGCATCTGCTTCTCCGTCCGCAATTTGTTGGGCAGCGAGCACCATGGAAGCTTTTTTCTTACGGCGCACTGCCCGCACAGGTTCGTCCGTTGCTTCAATAACTTCTTCCGTATGTAAAACTGTCATTCGTTCTTTATTTTTCAAGTGTGGATGAATAAGATTTTCATCCCCAACTAAAATGATATGTAAATCAGGGAAATGAGCAATTGCTCGCTCTGCTCCTTCAATTATCGCTTTTGGGGCATGATCACCGCCCATAGCATCAATTGTGATTTTCATTGTGACCCCCCTCTCCTGCTCTATTTGAATGATACATCTCAAATAGGCCGGAAAATACTAGCGTTTGTCCAACGTAGCTTAATACTTCAACAGTTGTTCGTTCTTTTTTTGCACTTTTTTCTTTCACTTTGGCTTTTGCTACAACACGTTCCGCTAGCTTAACAGGCTGGTGGAACTGAATGGATGAATTAGCCGTCAACGCCAATTCATCATTGATAACAGCAACAGCAAGTGAATTGGCCTGTGCAAAAAGGTGGTGGCCACGTGCAATATGATTACGCTTAAAAACGTGCTCTTCTTTTACATCAAAAATAGAAATCGCTGATTGATCAAGATTTAAGTCAATCACTTCACCAATAACCTCTTCAATTGGTAAAGAACGGACTTTATTTTCTAGCTGTGTTGAGGCAACATGCCGAATACGTTCACGAAGTTCAGGAATCGACAATTCCAAGCGATCTAACCGAATGGTTTGTACGCTAACAGAGAAACGTTCAGCTAACTCTTCATCCGTTACAAACGGGTTTTGATCAATTGTTTCTTGTAACTGCTTTTTCCGTTCCTTTTTATTTAATCTCATGCTCCACCATCCGCTTTTTAATACTAGGTACTAATAGCAGTATATAATCAAATGATAGGCTTTGCAACCTTTTTTCCATGAAGAAAAGAGCTGTCCGTCTTGAACAGCTCTAGCTTTGTTCTATTAATCTAGCTTTTCTGTTGTTAAAGCACCTGTTTCTTCAAGATGCATTAATAGCGGGGCAAATTCCTTATCTTTCCAAAGTTTTTCACTGTTAACAATCTTGGCTGCATCATCACGAGCCGTTTCAAGCGCTCTATAATCATGCACCATATCAGCTACTTTAAAATCAGGAAGACCGCTTTGTTTCTTTCCAAAAAAGTCCCCAGGACCGCGAAGTTCTAAGTCTTTCTCAGAAAGAACAAATCCATCGTTCGTTTCCGTCATAATCTTCATTCTTTCTTTCCCAACTTCCGATTTTGGATCTGCAAGCAATACACAGTATGACTGCTCACTTCCCCTTCCGACACGGCCGCGAAGCTGGTGAAGCTGAGAAAGGCCAAATCGTTCTGCATCATAAATAACCATCATTGTGGCATTCGGAACGTTTACTCCTACTTCAACAACAGTTGTTGAAACTAGAATTTGAGTCTTATTTTCGCTAAACTCCCGCATCACTTCGTCTTTTTCATCTGGATGAAGCTTTCCGTGCATAAGACCTACATTCCATTTGTCCCCAAAATATTGTTGAAGTGTTGCATGAACATCGATGGCGTTTTGTACATCGAGCTTTTCTGACTCTTCAATGAGCGGGCAAATTACATATGCCTGTCTTCCTTTCACAAGCTCTTTTTGCACAAACTGTAAAATCCTTTCAAGCATATCATGCTTTACCCAATATGTTTCAATCGTTTTTCTTCCTGCAGGCATCTCGTCAATAACAGAGACGTCCATCTCTCCAAAAGCCGTAATTGCAAGCGTTCTAGGAATCGGAGTTGCTGTCATAAATAAAACGTCTGGAAATTCACCTTTTTCGCGTAATGTTCGACGCTGGTTTACCCCAAATCGATGCTGCTCATCTGTAATAACAAGCCCAAGCTTTTTAAACATTACTTCACCTTGAATAAGAGCATGCGTTCCAACTAAAACATCCACTTCGCCACTTTCTACCTTTTCTAAGAGCTCACGACGGCGTTTTCCTTTAACAGAGCTTGTTAAAAGTTCCACTGTAATACCAACACGACCTAAGAGTTCTTTTAACGATGAAACATGTTGTTCAGCTAAAATTTCGGTTGGTACCATAAGCGCCCCTTGATAACCTGCTTTTACCGTACCAAAAAGCGCAATAGCTGCTACAACTGTTTTTCCTGATCCAACATCACCTTGAAGAAGTCTGTTCATTCTGTACGGCGACTTCATATCAGCGAATATTTCATTTACAACACGCTTTTGCGCTCCTGTTAAAGGAAACGGCAACTGTTCTGTAAACTCTACAATATCCTTCGCTTGAATATGTTGACTCATCCCTTTTGTACCTTCTCGTTCTCTTTTTCTAAGCACCTGCATTTTTAGTTGAAAGAGAAGAAACTCCTCATATACAAAGCGCCGTCTTGCATATTTAAGTTCCTCATGCGTTTTCGGAAGATGAATCACTTTTAATGCCTCTTCACGCTCTAGGAGACGATATTTGTCTAAAAGGGATTTTGGTAAAAGCTCAGCTACTTCTTCGCCGTATTCGCTAAGCGCTTGACGAATAAAACGTCGAAGTGCCTTAACGGTTAAGTTTCCTTTTACAGAGTAAACAGGCTCAATTTCTTGCTGAGCTTTAAATGGACCCACTTTCAATTCTTTTAATGAGATTGTTTGACGATTTTTATCCCACTTTCCCGTTACTGTTACTGTTTCATTTAACTGTAATTTATTTTTCAAAAAACCGCGATTGAACGCGGTTACGTTTACTGCATACCTTCCGACAAGCATGCGAAAAGTTAACCGTGACTTTTTCTTTCCATAAAACATCACATTTGGGGGACCATGTACTATCCCTTCTACTGTTACCGTTTCTTCATGTTTAACTTCCGCTAAATCACGAAGACGGTAATCTTCATAACGATACGGAAAATATTCAATAAGATCAGCTACAGATAGAATACCAAGCGAATTTAGCGATGCATTCGTTTCTGCTCCGATCCCTTTTAAAGCTGAAATAGATAATTGCTGTAATTTATTCACTTTTCGTAAGCGAGCTACCAAAGATCTTTTCCTGAAGTTTGCGACCTGTTGGTGTTGCCGCCAACCCTCCTTGCGCAGTTTCTTTTAGCGCGACAGGCATTGTTTGACCTATTTTGAACATAGCTTCAATGACCTCATCACAAGGAATTCGGCTTGTAATTCCAGCAAGCGCCATATCCGCTGCCACCATCGCGTTGCTAGCTCCCATTGCATTTCGTTTAACACACGGTACTTCAACTAGACCTGCAACAGGGTCACATACTAAGCCTAACATATTTTTCAGTGTAATCGCCATTGCTTCAGCTGATTGCTGTGGTGTTCCACCTGCCATCTCTACAATAGCAGCAGCGGCCATCCCACTTGCAGAACCAACCTCTGCTTGACAGCCTCCTGCAGCTCCTGAAATCGAAGCATTGTTAGCTACAACAAATCCGAACGCACCTGCTGTAAGAAGAAACTCAACCATCTCTTCTCGAGAGGGATGGAGCTTGTTTTGAACCGCAAAAAGCGTACCAGGAACAACCCCTGCACTTCCTGCCGTTGGTGTTGCACAAATTGTTCCCATTGCAGCATTCACTTCATTTGTTGCCACAGCCTTGCTCACAGCATCAAGCAAAAGGTCCCCTGAAAGCGATTTCCCTGTTTTAATATAATTTTGTAGAAGAACAGCGTCTCCTCCCGTTAAACCTGTGACAGATTGAACACCCTTTAATCCACGCTCAACCGCTTCTTCCATCACTGTTAAATTGCGACTCATCTTCTCTAAAATTTCTTCTTTTGTTAATCCTGTTACTTCACATTCTTGTTCAAGCATAATGTGTGAAATCTTTTTGCCTTGTGTTTCGGCAAGCTCCACTAATTCTGCTACATTACGAAACATATCTTTTCCCCCATCTCTTTAATCTATCATTCTTGTAACTTGTAACACGTTTGGAAGTCCTTTAATTTCTTCAATCACTTCATCACTAATATTTTCATCTGTTTCAATGGCCATTAGCGCCACTTTTCCTTTTTCTTTGCGCGATACTTCCATATGGCCAATATTGACATGATATTTGGTAAGTAAATTTGTAACTCCTGCAATGGAACCGTAACGATCATTGTGCACAACAAGAATCGCTGGGTTCATTCCAGATAAATTGAGTTTAAAACCGTTCAATTCAACAATTTGAATTGTCCCACCGCCAATAGAAATACCCACAATCTCCATTTCCTTTTCACCTGCTTTTAATTGCAATCGAGCAGTGTTCGGATGATCGCTTATGGCTTCTTCTTCAATGAAGGTTACGTTCATGTTTGCTGCTTTAGCTAGCTTTAAGCTCAGTGGAATACGCGTATCAGATGTATCAAAGTCAAGCAAGCCGCCAACAAGTGCTACATCTGTTCCATGGCCTTTATATGTTTCGGCAAAAGAACCGTATAATGAAATGATAACGCTCTCAGGTTGAACACCAAAAATTGTCCGTGCTACTCTTCCAATGCGGGCTGCTCCTGCCGTATGGGAACTAGATGGACCAATCATAACAGGACCGATAATATCGAATACAGATTTATATCTCATAAACTCTCTCCTCTGCATACTGAAGTTTTTTTATTTCTCAAAAATAGACAGCATATAGTACTATATGCTGCCTATTTGTTTTCTCTACGCTGCTTCCTGTCCTCTACCACGAACTTCTTCCTCACGTACAATCTTAAAGTTTCTAAATACATATGAACCAAGAAGACCGCATACGATTCCAATCACTCCACATATTAGCACACAAATCGTCACTTTTACAGGATCGTTAAACCCATACATTACAACAAGTCCTGCAACAACTGTTGCTGTTCCTGTTGCATTATTGATAAGGCCAAATAACGCTACAACAATACCTGATAGAGCTCCACCAACAAAATTTGTTACATAAATTGGAATAGGATTTGCCGCAACGAGATCTGCTTGTGTTAAAGGCTCAATTGTCATCGCAATTGTTGTTTTTCTAGAACCAAACTTAAGACGGTCAAAAAGAACATAATTCAGAAAAGCTGAGCCCACAATAGCAACTGCTGAGATTCCCATTGGCAGACCAACTAGTCCAAGCATAGCTGTTAACGCCATTGAACTTAAAGGAGAAGTCGCTACAACTGTGATGATTCCTCCTAATATGATTCCCATTAAGATAGGGCTTGATGATGTGATTTGGTCGATAATTCCACCAATTTTAAGAAGCGTAGCGTCTACTAATGGGGAAACTTCTACTGCAATGAAACGGGCGAGCGGTGCTGCAATAATGACAGTACCTAATAAATCAAGCCCAGCAGGAAAACGTTTCTCAATTACTTTTACTAAAAAAGCTATAATATATCCAGCAAAAAATCCTGGAAGAAGCCCCATTTCAGCACAAGCTACGCCCATCATCAAGGAATATACAGGTGAAACTCCAAGGGCTAAGCAAACGAGTGCAGCAGCTGCTACTCCTGCCATTCCGCCTGCAAGATGTCCTAACTCACCAAGAAACGAGAAACCAATAATGTCGCCTCCTATATATTTTTGAAAAGCTTCTACTAAATAAGATACGACCGCTGCGTTAGCCAAGGCACCCATTGCTTTCATTCCATACGGTGCTTTGTAACTAAATACTGTAAAAAATACGAGAACAATAAGAAGTAATAATGTTCCAATTAAAATATCCATAGAAAACCCTCTCTAAGATGAAAAATCAAATTACTATACTATATATAACAAACTTTAGGAAGCTTCGTAAATGATTACGCATTAAAAAAAAGGTTATTTAAGCATTTATATTCAAAGTTGAACCTACTCACACTATAAGAACTCTCACTTTTTTTATATATAAAAATATTTTTTCAATCAAATAAAAACACCCAACAAAACTGTTGAGTGCTGCTTTTTATTCCACGGCTACAATGTATTGATATACAGGCTGCTTTCCTTCATGAATTTCAAACTCTACATCTTCAAACTTTTCATCGATGTGCTGTTCAAGTTTAGCGATATCTTCCCCATTGGTTTCTTCACCGTAAAGAACCGTTAATATTTCATCATTTTCATCAATCATTTTGGAAAGTAAAAGCTGAACAGCTTCGAGAGAGCTATGTGCTTTTGTTACAATTTTACCTTCGTGAATTCCGATGAAATCGTCTTTTTTAATCTCGATGCCGTCAATTGTTGTATCACGAACCGCATATGTGACCTGTCCTGATTTTACATTTTCTAAAGCATTTGTCATCTCTTGTTTATTTTGAGCTAAATTACGCTCAGCATTAAAAGAGAGCAGTGCAGTCATTCCTTGTGGTACTGTTTTAGATGGAACAACAACGACATCCTTTCCTACGACATCTGCTGCTTGTTCAGCTGTCATTACAATATTGCTATTGTTTGGTAAAATAATGACTTTTTTAGCATTTGTATCTTCAATCGCTTTAACAAGATCTTCCGTACTTGGGTTCATTGTTTGCCCACCTTGAAGTACTACTGTTGCGCCAATGCTCTCTAGAAGAGCTGACACTCCTTGTCCCATTGCAACCGTTACAATGCCATACTCTTTTTGTTTCTTTGGTAAAGAAGGCTTTTCTGTTTTTTGAACAATCGTGCTGTGCTGTTCGCGCATATTCTCGATTTTTAGATTAATCAAGCTTCCATAGCGCTGTCCGTATGTAAGAACTTCACCAGGGTGTTCGGCGTGAATATGAACTTTCACAAGATCATCATCTGCTACAACAAGAAGAGAATCTCCAAATTCACTTAAATCGTTGCGAAATGCTTCTTCAGAGAATGGAAACGATGCTAGCTTATTATCATCAAATTTCACCATAAATTCTGTACAGTAGCCAAACTTAATGTCTTCCGTATTCATATGTCCTTGTGCATTTTTATGGTGCTCAGCATTCACAAGTTCGTTCATAGATGGCTGAACTTCCGTCACATTTGGCAAGTTTTTTCCTTCAAGTGAAGCTAAAAATCCTTCATAAATAATAACAAGACCTTGTCCACCACTATCGACAACCCCTACTTCCTTCAGAATAGGAAGAAGATCCGGTGTTCGTTTTAAAGAAGCTTTTGCTTCTTCTAAAACAGCCTTCATTACAAGCGTTACATCTTTCTCCGTCTTTGCAATATTGAGCGCGTTTTCTGCTGATTCTTTTGCAACTGTTAAAATTGTTCCTTCAATTGGTTTCATGACTGCCTTATAAGCTGTCTCAACCCCAGCTTGAAATGCAGCAGCAAATTCTTCGCTATCTACCACCGTTTTTCCTTCAATTGATTTTGCGAATCCTCTGAAAAGCTGAGATAAGATAACACCTGAATTCCCTCTTGCCCCCATCAATAAGCCACGAGCGAGAAGTTGTCCAACTTCGCCAATATTTTCAGTTTCTTTTGTACCAACTTCCTTAGCTCCTGAACTCATAGATAAGTTCATGTTTGTTCCTGTATCACCATCTGGCACAGGAAATACATTCAGAGCATCCACAAACTCTACATTATTTTGTAAGTTTTGAGCACCGCTCTGAATCATCCTTGCAAAATGCTTTCCGTCTAACGTTGTTATTGACACAACATTTCCTCCTAACTTACACGTTAACTACTCGAACGCCTTGAACATAAATATTAACAGACTCTACTGTTAAACCTACTGTTTGCTCTAGCGTATATTTCACCTTTGTTTGAACATTATGAGCGATTTCAGAAATTTTAGTTCCATAGCTCACAATAATGTACATATCAATATGAATTTCATCTTCGAGCTGTCTTACAACAACACCTCTTGTAAAGTTTTCTTTTCTTAAGATTTCGGAAATCCCGTCTTTGATTTGATTTTTAGATGCCATTCCAATAATACCGTAACAATCTACAGCAGCCCCACCAACAATTGTTGCGACAACATCTGTTGAAATATCAATTTGACCATACTGTGTTTTCATTTCAATGGACATAGTATTGGGTCTCCCTTCTTCCGTTAGATTAACGCTATTTTACTATACATGAAGTTTTTTTGAAAGTTTAACTCCTATTGTGTTATTAACCGCTTTCTTTATCATTTCGGCAACTTAGACTTATTTCCTGTTTTTATAGACTGTCAAGGAAATTTTCTTGAAAGGTTAAGCGCGCACTATTGCATTATAAAAGTACGTATGGTAAAGTAATATAGTATTTTTGATAATTGTCAATGATGTTAGTTATGTAAGGAGGAACTCAATATGGCTCGTAAATGTGTAATCACTGGTCGTAAAACTCGTACAGGTAATGCACGTTCTCACGCTATGAATGCTAATAAGCGTACTTGGGGTGCTAACCTTCAAAAAGTTCGCATTTTAGTTGACGGTAAACCAAAGCGTGTTTACGTTTCTGCTCGTGCTCTTAAATCTGGTAAAGTTGAGCGCGTTTAATAAAAAAAGCACCATATAATGGTGCTTTTTTTATTCCCCTTTTTTCATCGAATTGAGCATCGCCTTCACAATTCCTCCAAGAAACTTCGGAAGTTTGATTGTATAAAATTTCATTTTTTCCCCTCCTACTCGTCACCGCGAGACGAAATAAGATTCAACAACCGTATATTCTATTCATTATGAGCTTTATTATGACACTAGCTAAGCAACTTAATCATTGCTTCTTATCATCATTAATATGCCCTTTGTAAACGAAAAAGTACCGTTTTGTTGAATAAGTTCGTTGCTAATACAAAGCGTCGAACCAACGGGAACACATCTTTTATGTAATGGATACTTAAAACCCTTTAATGTCAGGTTTTCAACCTCAAGGGAAAAAGGGACAAAGGAAATATATTTATAGAGGGAATGAGCTTTAATGTTATATGTTCCTTCCTTATACATTGTTAAAGTATTTTGTTTATCAATAAGACGAACACGCACATTCTTCTGAAGAGCTTTATAAATAAGACTAATCCCCCCAAACATATGATCAAGACGACCACCTGTTGCCCCGTATATATCAATTTCTTCAATCTCTTGGTTAAGGGCCCAGTTTACCGCAATTTCTAAATCTGTTTCATCTTTTTCAGCTGGATACACTTTCAATTCAGGAAAAACATCTTGAATATGTTTAAGCTCCAGCTCTGTTAATGAATCAAAATCCCCGAATGCTTGGATAGGCATGATGCCTTGCTCCATCAATGTATATACACCGCGGTCAACACCAATCCATTTTGTTTCACCATCTTGAAGGGGCGGTATTGTTGACTGTGGAGCTCCTGCTAATATATTAATTTTCATATTGACTCCCCTTTCTTTATAAAAAAAGACCAAACAAAAGTTTGATCTTTTAGTAACTCTCCCGAAGGGCATTGATAGCTCCTGCACGATCTTCTTCATTATAAATCGCAGAACCAGCTACAAGAACATTTGCTCCTGCTTCTCTACAAAGCTTTGCAGTTTGTGTATTTACTCCACCATCAACTTCAATTTCAATATCTAAACCGCGAATTTCAATCAGTTGGGCAATCTGCTCAATTTTCGGAAGAACGCTCTTAATGAATGTTTGACCCCCAAATCCAGGATTCACCGTCATTAAAAGAACAAGATCAATTTCTTCAAGAATATGCTTAATAGAATCAATTGGTGTTGCAGGATTTAGTACAACACCAGCTTTTACTCCTTGTTCTTTAATAAGGCTAATTGTACGATGCAAGTGTGGACATGCTTCTACATGAACAGAAATAATGTCAGCACCGGCTCTTGCAAAGGCAGGAATGTACTGATCTGGATTTTCAATCATTAAATGAACATCAAGCGGCAAGCTTGTAATTGGACGAATTGCTTCAACAACAAGCGGGCCAATCGTAATATTAGGAACGAATTTCCCGTCCATAACGTCAACATGGATATAGTCAGCTCCCGCTGTTTCCACTTCTTTAATTTCTTTTCCTAGCTCACTAAAATTAGCAGATAAAATAGAAGGTGCAATTTTCATTATTCTAATACCTCGGCTTTCTCTGTTTAATTTCATCTAAAAAGCTTAAATAGTGGTCGTAGCGATAAGACGGAATTTCTCCGTTTTCTACCGCTTCCTTAACGGCACACTTTGGTTCTTTCACATGCAAGCAACCTCTAAACTTACATCCTTCGCTCACCCGAACCATTTCAGGGAAGCAATATGGCAATTCCTCTGCTTCAAGCTCTGTAAATTCAAGAGAGCTAAAACCAGGTGTATCCGCCACAAATCCTCCTCCAATAGATAAGAGTTCAACATGTCTTGTTGTATGTTTTCCACGCCCAAGCGATGTTGAAATGTCATCTGTTTTTAAGGAAAGGCTCGGATCTAACACATTTAATAAAGAAGATTTACCAACACCAGACTGTCCTGCTACAACCGTTACTTTATCTTTTAAATATGGAAGAAGCATCTGAACACTATTTTCATCTAATGTTGATGTCAAAAGAACTTCATATCCCATTTCACGGTAATCTGAAACAAAAACGTCAAGCTCTTTTTTCTGCTCTTCTAAAAGCAAATCAAGTTTTGTAATACAGATAATGGGCTCAATGTCATGTGACTCAACAAGCACTAAAAAACGATCAAGCAATGTAGTACTAAACGTTGGCTCAACAGCTGAAAAGACTAGAATAGCTTGATCAACATTAGCAATAGGAGGGCGAACAAGTGAGTTCTTGCGATCCTCTATCCCTAGCACATATCCTTCTTTATCATTTTCAGCTTGAAACGTTACCTCATCTCCAACAAGAGGAGTTACTTTTTGTTTACGAAATACCCCTCTCCCTCGACACTGAATCGTTTCATCCCCACTTAAAACGTAGTAAAACCCGCTAAGTGCTTTAATAATTTTGCCTTCTGGCATAACGTCACTCCTTGTTTATTCATCATCTTCGTAAGGAACTGTCTCCTCTTGAAGAACTTTATCGTCTCTCACAATTTTATAGCTTGCTGTCTCACCCTGTTTCACTGTAAAGGTATACGTTTTAACTGTATCCTCTGTGATTGTGAATGATTCGAATGGAACGTTGCTATCATGATTTGCATCATCAATATATACATCCACTTTTTGTGGCAGTTGTTGAAGGTTTGGATTCACTTCATTTTCTGGTTCAGGTTCAGAAGGTTCATAAGGAATCGTAACCTCCACCGTATGTTCCCTTGGAGGTTTAGGCTCTTCTCCTTTAGAAACGACGATATTAATCGTTGTTCCTTGCTCAACTTGAGTACCAGGAGTTGGTGTTTGAGACACAACAAGTCCTTTTGCCGTTTCGTCTGAATACTCTTCTTTGGTGGATACTTTTAATCCATTTGATGTAGCAAAGTCACGCACGCTCTTTTCCTGCCATCCTTCGTAGTTTTGTAAAACAATAGCAGGAGGTCCGCTGCTCACTTTTAAGTTCACTTCAGTATCTTCCGCAATAACCTCATCGTTTTCATCTGGATCGTGTTCAATAACGGTACCTTTTGGTTCTTCACTTTCTTCTTCTTCAACATTAATATTTTTAAATCCACGCTGCTCTAATAGTTTTTTTACTTCATCAATGTTTCGTCCTGTATAGTCATCAAAGACTGTTTTTTTCTTTCCAGAACTTTGATACAAAGTGATTTGGTCACCTTCTTTGACAGTGGTGCCTTCCTTTGGGTCTGTACGAATAATTTTTCCTTCTTCAATTGTTTCACTTGATTGAGCAATTGGAGAACTTACGTCAAAGCCTTTTGAAATAAGAAGCTTTAACGCTTCTTCATATTCTTTCCCCGCAACTTCAGGAATCTTAACATCTTTTGGAGCAAAAAATGATGGAACAAGCGTTATTGCAGCAATTCCTGCTCCAGCTAGAAAAAGCAGCGTTAAAAATGTAATAAGAAAGATTTTACCCTTTCGCTTTTTAGGTTTCTTCTTGTCCTGGGGAACGTTTTCAGTCGGCGCTTGTGTGCTTTCTTTGTGATGAACAAGCGTATGCTCATCCTCTTCTATATCATCTTCTTTGATGATTGGAATGGCTTTTGTAACTTCTTCATCATCTGGAACTTGAAATTTTTCTTCGTTGAGCTTGTCTGGATTTAATGCAACAGACAGAGCATATTCCATTTCCTCTACAGAATCATAGCGATAAAAAGGATCTTTGGCTGTTGCCTTTAACACAATATTTTCAACACTCTGCGGGATATAAGGATTCCATCGCTTAGGTGATGGCGTATTTGTTTGTAAATGTTTCAGCGCAACGGAAACAGCAGATTCCCCTGAAAAAGGAACCCTTCCTGTCAAAAGCTCAAAAAGTAAAATACCGAGTGAATATATATCTGATTTCTTAGTAGCAAGTCCCCCTCTTGCTTGTTCTGGAGACAAGTAATGAACAGTGCCTAGTACAGAATTTGTTTGAGTAATCGTTGTTGATGAACTAAGTGCAAGCGCAATTCCAAAATCCGTTACTTTCACACGATCATCGTGATCAATTAAAATATTTTGAGGTTTTAAGTCTCTATGTATAATGCCGAATTCATGAGCGTGAGCAATAGCAGATGTAATTTGCTTCATAATATCAAGAGCTTTTTCAATATGAAGTGGACTATGTTCCCCAATATATTCTTTTAATGTTTGACCTGGTACATATTCCATGACAATGTAATAAATTTCGTCTTCTTCGTCAACATCATAAATACTTACGATATTTGGATGATCTATGCTTGCTGCTGACTGGGCTTCTCGATGAAAGCGTTTAATGAATGATTCATCGTTTGCATAGTCAAAGCGCAGCACTTTAATCGCGACATCTCTTTCTAAGATGACGTCGCGCGCTAAATAAACATTAGCCATCCCGCCCCCGCCAATAGGGTTTAGGATTTTGTATCGCCCGCCTAATCTTCTACCTATAAGCATTGGAATCACTCGCTTTCATGCTCAAACTCTACAATGATCAGCGTAATGTTATCTTCTCCACCTAATTCATTTGCTATATCAACAAGAGATTTTGCTTTAGCTTCAATGCTTGTTTCATTCGTAAGAACCTCTTTTAGCTGCTCATCTGATAGTTTATTTGATAATCCATCAGAACATAAAAGTAAAAAATCTCCCTTTTCTACTTCAACAGTTTTAACATCTATTTCAATATTTTTCTCAGTACCTAAAGCTCTGAGGAGAATGTTTTTTCTTGGATGATGCTCAGCATCTTCCTTTGAAATCTGACCGTTGCGAACAAGCTCGTTGACAAGAGAATGATCTTCTGTAAGTTGTGAAAAACCGCTTTCGTTTAAAAGATAGCATCGACTGTCTCCAACATGAGCGACTGTACAAAAAGAAGATGTGCAAAGTGCCCCAACAAAAGTGGTTCCCATTCCTTTACACTCTTCATGATTTTCGGCATATAGAAGAAGCTGTTTGTTGACTTTATGTATTGTATCTAAGAACCATTGTTCAGCTTCTGCTGGTGAATGAAAAGGTGCTTTATCTTCCCAAAAAGTATGGAGCTGTTCAACTGTCATTGAACTAGCAATGTCGCCTGCACGATGGCCTCCCATTCCGTCGGCAATCACCGCAATTTTCTCTCCATGCTTATTTTCAAAAACGCCTCCAGAATCTTCGTTATGAAGACGAACTTTACCTTGGTCTGTTAAATAAACGGCTCCCATAGTTCCACCTCAGTTCATTTTCATAGCTCTTGATGATTTTCTAAAAAAGGAATCTACCTCCTTTTTTAGAAAATCATTTTATGCTACTTCCCATATTTTACACTTTCTTGCGAAAACAAGCTATATAAAACCCATCTGTGCCAAAATCACTCGGCAAAATTTGCAGTGTTCCATTTTCTATTTTACCAGCTACTTTAGCAGGCATTCTATCTTTAAACTGCGGATGAAGCTCAAAATCTTCATGAGCCTCTAAAAACGCTTGAACAACATCCCCATTTTCCTCACGATCAATTGTACATGTGCTGTATACTAAAACACCGTCTTTCTTCAAAAGTGGAGCAACAGCTGATAAAATTTCAAGCTGAATATGCTGTAATTTCATTACATCTTCTTCTGTTTTAGTATATTTGATGTCCGGCTTTCTTCTAATAACACCGAAGCCAGAACAAGGTGCATCAACAAGAATACGATTAAAACTCTCTCTTTCAAATAAGCCCCCCGCTTTTCTTGCATCACATACTTTTGCATCCACATTTTCTAAGCGAAGACGCTCTGCCTGTCCTTCAATAAGCAGTGCTTTATGATTATGAATATCAAGAGCCGTCACTTTGCCGTTTTGAATCATTTGAGCAATGTGCGTAGTTTTTCCACCTGGTGCTGCACAGCTATCTAAAATATGATCACCATCTTGTGGATCTAGAGCATGTGCAACAAGCATTGAACTTTCATCTTGCACAGTAAACAGGCCGTCCTTGAAAGCTTGAGTATTTGCAGCATTTCCTTTTTTCACTTCTGCTGCTTCGGCAAGCAAATCAGATTTTTCAGCTTCAATACCTTGCTCTTTTAAACGCACAAGCACTTCATCACGCTTATAGTATTTTGTATTTACACGAATCGTTTGTTTTGGAGGCTGTAGGTTTGCTTCACAAATGGCTTTTGCTTTATCAAAACCAAACTGATCGCTCCATCTTTTCACAAGCCATTTTGGATGACTTGTTTCAGTAGCAAGTCTGTCCAACTTATGATCAATCTCTTCAGTTGATGCTAAACCTTCACGCTGAAGGTTACGAAGCACGGCATTTACCATTGAAGAAATACCGCGATGACCGCGTTTTTTGGCAATTTCAACTGCTTCATGAATAATAGCATGTGACGGAATACGATCAAGATAGATCATTTGGTAAGCCGATAAACGAAGCAATACAATAACCCATGTTTGCATTTTTTTCGGTTTTTTTAGAAATGGTGCTAGATAATAGTCAATTGTCAACTTGCGTTGCACTGTTCCATATACAATCTCAGTTAAAAGACCTGCATCAAGATTTGAAAGCTTATGATGTTTAATTTGATGATTTAAAGTTAAGTTGCTGTACGCTTGATTTTGTTCAATTGCAATTAACACGTCAAGCGCAATTTTTCTCACGTTGTAGTTACTCATAATCGTCCCCTAGCTTTATTCCAGTCTCAATTAGTGATCCTTGAAGAACTTGAGCAGCCGTCATACGTTTTTTCCCTGCAGGCTGAAGTTCCGTTATTTTAATAGCTGTACTGTTTCCTGTCGCTACGATAAAACCGTCTTTTTCAATTTTAATAACCGTACCAGGAGCTTCGTTTTTCTCTGACTCCACTTTTTCTCCCCACCATACTTTTAACACGTCACCATCTAGCGTTGTATAGGCAACAGGCCAAGGATGTAAACCACGAATATGGTTATAAATTTCTTCTCCGTCTTTTGTCCAGACGATTTTTTCCTGCTCTCGCTTAATATTTGAAGCAAATGTTGCTTGGCTATCGTCTTGAGCAATAGGTGTTAATTCCCCGTTTAAAAGCTGTGGAATAGTTTCCTTCAAAAGAGATGCTCCCGCTTCACTCAATTTGTCATGAAGTGTGCCAACATGGTCTTTTTCTTCAATTGCTACTTCCACTTTTGTTAAGATATCTCCTGCATCAAGCTTTGGCACCATATACATAATTGTCACACCAGTCTTCTTTTTCCCTTGAAGAATGGCATAATGAATTGGTGCTCCACCACGTAGCTCAGGTAAAAGTGAAGCATGTACATTAATGCAGCCATACTTTGGCGCATCTAAAATTGGAGAAGGCAAGATTTGGCCAAATGCTGCTGTTACAATTAAATCTGGTTCATACGAAAGTACTTTTTTGTATTCTTCTTCAACGCTAATCTTTTCGGGTTGAAGCACTGGAATGCCGTGTTTTTCTGCTTCTACTTTTACAGGAGGTGGCGTTAGAACGCGCTTTCTCCCTTTTGGTCGATCAGGCTGTGTTACAACCGCTACAACGTTATATTTTTCTTCTATTAATGTTTTTAATACCGGAACTGAAAAATCCGGTGTTCCCATAAATACGACTTTTGTCAATTCGTTCACTGCCTTTCTTTTGTTCGCACTTAACTCCGCATCCGCTTATTTTCATTACTACATTGTACCACTTTTATAAAACAAATAAAAAGGTCCAAAAAACTAAAATAGCTCTTTGAACCTTTCACATCTATTTTTTTATCTATTTTCCCCCTTACATCATCACATAAGGGTTCAAATCAACGTTTATCGTTAAATTTTGCTTTTGCATTTTCCCTTTGTACTGCTCTAATAAAAAGTGCAGAGAAGAAAAAAGGTCTGGTTCGTTTCTATATTTTATCATGCATTGATAACGATATCTATCCTTAATTTTCGCAATAGGAGATGGCACAGCGCCAAGAATAATAGCATTAGAGGAGAGCTTGTTTTGTAAGAAGGATGCGATTTTATCCGTTTCTCCCATTGCAACAGCCATATTTTCATGTGCTACTGTCACAAGTGCCAAATAATAAAATGGCGGATACTTCAGCATCTTCCGCATTACCATCTCTTTTTTATAAAAAGCATCATAGTCATGATAACTCGCAAGATCAATGCTGTAATGTTCAGGCGTATACGTCTGAATAACAACCTCTCCTGGCAGGGAGTGGCGCCCTGCTCTTCCGCTTACTTGAGTCAGAAGCTGAAATGTTTTTTCGGATGCTCTGAAATCTGGAAGATGAAGCATTGTATCTGCTGAGAGAACACCAACGAGCGTTACATTTTCAAAATCAAGACCTTTTGCAATCATTTGTGTACCAAGTAAGATTTGGGCTTGGCCACTTTCAAATCTAGCAAGCAGTTTTTCATGTGAGCCTTTGCGGCTCGTTGTATCAACGTCCATTCTCACAACAGATGCCTCTGGAATCACCTTAGTAAGCTCTTCTTCCACTTTTTGTGTACCTGTTCCAAAATAGCGGATATGATCGCTTTCACATTCAGGACATTTTGTTGCAAGCTGCTCCTGATGTCCACAGTAATGGCATTTCATTAAGTTCTGATGTCTATGATACGTTAACGAAATTTCACAATGTGGACAAGTAGGCACAAAACCACAGTCTCTGCACATGATAAAAGAAGAATGACCGCGCTTATTTAACATAAGCACAATTTGCTCTCCTTTTTCTAATCGATCCTTCATTTTTTCAAACAGAACGGTCGAGAACATAGAACGGTTGCCATTACGAAGTTCTTCTCTCATATCCACTTTTTCAACTTGGGGCATTTGGGCATTATTCATACGCTTAGAAAGTGTTAAAAGCGTATAATTCCCTTTGCTCCCTCTCGCAAAGGACTCAAGCGTTGGCGTTGCACTTCCGAGAACAACAGGACAGTTGTGATACTTCCCTCGATAAATGGCAACATCTCTTGCATGATAGCGTGGGTTTTCTTCCTGCTTATAGCTTGATTCATGTTCTTCATCAATAATAATAATGCCCAAGTTTTTAAATGGTGCAAAGATAGCGGAGCGAGCTCCAACAACAACTGATACTTCTCCCCGCTGAATTTTGCGCCACTCATCGTATTTTTCTCCTGCTGAAAGTCCACTGTGAAGGACGGCGACTTTTGAACCAAACCGCCCTTTAAATCTTGTGACCATTTGTGGTGTGAGCGAAATTTCAGGAACAAGAACAATCGCTTCTTCCCCTTTTTCAAGAACACGCTGAATAGACTGGAGGTATACCTCTGTCTTTCCGCTTCCTGTTACTCCATACAAAAGAAATACGTTATGCTTATCTTCTTCAATACTTGTATGAATAGGTTTAATAACTTTGCTTTGCTCTTCTGTAAGAGGAAGCGCACTTGTTTTTTGAAACTCTCTTTCTGCAAACGGATTTCTGTACAGCTCAATCTCAATCTTTTCTAGGAAACCTTTTGAAATAAGTGACTTAATAGGAGCATCTGTAATACCAAGCTCGTCTTTCAAGTGCTTTACGCTCATCTTTTCCTTTTGGGCAAGTATATATTGAAGAACAAACTTTTGCTTTTCACCTTTTTTGCCCAGTCCATCCATATACTTCTCAATGTCTTCTTGTTTCATAGAAGGAGAGAGCATAACGCCTCTCAACATTTTTTTATTCACTCTATTTTTAACAATATACGTGACATCTAAAAAGTTCTTACTTATGTCTTTTAAAAGATAAGGAGCGGCAGGATGGTTTTTCATATCGCTAAACCTAATGCTCCCTTTTGAAAAAAGAGGCCGCACACTTTCATGAAGTTGATGCTTTACCTCTTCGGAAGGAAGCGAGATTTCTTTATCGTACTTTGCTTTCATTGCTGCGGGAAGCATCGCTTGAAAAGCTGACATTGCATAACATAGTGTTTCTTCTGTCAACCATTTCCCAAGTCTAAGCAGCTCCTCTGTTAAAACAGGTTGAAGGTCAACCATCTCGTCAATTTCTTTTAAACGAGCAACATCTGAACTTTCTTTTATATCAATCACAAAACCTTGAATCTTACGAGGACCGAATGGAACAATAACACGCATTCCTTTTACAACAACGTCTTCTAGACTTTGTGGAATAATGTAGTCAAAAGGGCGATCCGTTCCTTTTGCTAAAACATCTACAATAATACTTGCTACTTTCATTTTGACCGTTCCTTTAATAAGTTCACAACTTCATTCATAATTCTTTCACTCACATCTTTTTTCGAAAGCAGTGGAAGATCTTGATGATGTCCATCTTTATAGAAGAGCGTCACTATATTTGTGTCTCCTCCAAAGCCTGCACCTTCTGTTGAAATATTATTAGCGACAATAAGGTCAGCATTTTTTGTTTGAAGCTTTTTCATAGCATATTCTTCAACATGCTCTGTTTCTGCTGCGAATCCCACTAATAACTGACCATCTTTCTTTTGTCCAAGCGTTTTTAAAATATCTGTTGTTCGTTCCATTTCAATCGCTAAATCTCCGTCTTTCTTCTTCATCTTCTGCCCAAAAGTTACTTTTGGATGATAATCAGCTACAGCAGCTGATTTAATGACAACAGAAGCATCGTTAAAAACGTTCATAACGGCGTCAAGCATGTTTGCAGCACTTTCAACTTCCACAAATGTAACACCTGTTGGAGGCGTTAAGTTTGTTGGGCCACTAATAAGGGTAACGTCCGCTCCAAGATCTTTAGCAGCCTGCGCTAAAGCGTATCCCATTTTACCTGTTGAGCGATTTGAAAAAAAGCGCACAGGATCTACGTTTTCACGCGTTGGCCCTGCCGTAATCACAATTTTCTCTCCAACGAGAAGCTGTTCTTTTTTCGGCGTAAAGTGCTCTTTTACAAGCTCGACAATTTTCTCTGGCTCTTCAAGTCTTCCTCTACCAATATACCCACAGGCAAGATACCCTGCTGATGGTTCAATAAAGCGGTAGCCATCGTTATAAAGCGTCATAATATTACGCTGAACAGCTTTGTTATCATACATATGCACGTTCATCGCAGGAGCAATCCAAACAGGAGCCGTTGTGGCTAAAAGTGTTGTTGTAAGCATATCATCTCCAAGGCCATTCGCTAACTTTCCAATCGTATTAGCTGTTGCTGGAGCTACAATAATTAAGTCTGCCCAATCTGCAACATCAATGTGTGAAATAACGGTTGGATCTTCTTCTAAAAAAGTATCTGTATAAACGTGATTTCTCGACAGTGCCTGAAATGTGAGGGGTGTAATAAACTTTGTTGCTGACTCTGTCATTATCACTCTTACTTCTGCTCCACTCTGAATAAGCTTACTTGTTAAAGCAGCTGCTTTATAAGCGGCAATTCCTCCGCTTACTCCTAATACAATACGTTTTCCTTCCAACGTTCTTCTCCCACCTTTTACATTTATCTTTTAAAAAAATAACAACCTAATCATAATAGGTTGTTATTCTACGTTCATTTTAGTTTTCCGATTTTTCAAAATGTAGAACGCCTGCATTGATTTCTTCAAGCGCACATCCTACAAACTTGTCTGATACTGGATTTTCAACCATAAGGTCGTTATATTCCTGTAAGCTGCGAGCACGTTTCGCTGCAACTGTTACAAGCGTATATTTTGAATCAAGCTTTGTCATAAGTGTGTCAATTGATGGATATAACATCATTCAACCTCCAGTAATTTTTTATAGCGAGGAGCTACTCGTGAACGTTTGCAATGTTCTGCCGTTACGATTGCTTTAATTTTATCACAAGCATGCTCGACTTTGTCATTTTCGACTACATAATCATAAGAATCCATCATTTCGATTTCTTCTTTTGCAGCTGTTAAGCGGTTATGAATAAGGTCTTCAGACTCAGTTCCTCTTGTTACAATACGATTGCGAAGCTCTGAAAGGCTTGGTGGAGCTAAAAAGATGAAAAGTCCTTCAGGAAATGCTTTCTTAACTTGCATTGCCCCTTGTACTTCAATTTCTAAAAATACGTCTTTTCCTTCATCAAGCGTTTTTTGAACATATTCAACAGGCGTTCCGTAATAGTTTCCTACGTATTCTGCCCATTCAAGAAGTTGATCATTTTTGATCATTTCTTCAAATTCCACACGCTCTTTGAACAAGTAATCGACGCCATGCACTTCTCCTTCACGTGGCTTACGAGTTGTTGCTGAAATAGAATATTGAAGAGAAAGTTCTTCCTCCGAAAATAATGCTTTACGTACCGTACCTTTTCCAACACCAGATGGCCCTGAAAGGACGATTAAAATTCCTTTTTCTTTCATTATAAATGCTACACCTTACCCTTCCGTCAGTTGTTCACCTTTTGATTCAAGTCGTTGTGAAATGGTTTCTGGTTGAACAGGAGCTAAAATAACATGTTCGCTGTCCATAATAATAACTGATCGTGTTTTACGACCAAGCGTTGCATCAATAAGTGTACTTCTTTCTTTTGCATCTTGAATCATTCTTTTAATTGGGGCTGATTCAGGGTGCACAACAGAAATAATTCGCCCTGATGATACAAAATTTCCAAAACCAACATTAATAAACTTGCTGTTCATCAACAAGCCTCCTCAGCTTCCACACTCTATTTTTCACCATTTATGAATGATAACATTGTAGACTTTTTTTCTTGTTTTAAACCCTATGTATCAAAAGTCCCTGCTTCATTTATATATGAACGCTGTACTTTTGACAAGGGGCTATTCAATATTTTGCACTTGCTCTTTAATTCGTTCTAGATTTGTTTTTATATCAATAACTAAACTAGCAATGCTGCTGCTATGAGCTTTTGCTCCTATTGTGTTGCCTTCCCTGTTTAATTCTTGGACAAGAAAGTCCAGTTTGCGTCCCATTTGAGCTCCGCTTTCAAGCGTTTCCTTAAATTCTCTAATATGGCTATTAATGCGCGTAATCTCTTCACTGATGTCTGCTTTCTCTGCAAAAATCGCAACTTCTGTCAGAACACGCTGCTCGTCAAATGAGTCACCAAGATGCTCCTGAAGCTTTTTCTGAATCCGCTCTCGGTACTGTTCTGAAACAGTTGGAGCAAGCTTTGCAATTTCCTCGCAGCTCTTTTCAATTTGACAAATACGATTCATCAAATCTTCTTTTAGCCGTTCTCCTTCATTTTGACGCATTTTATAAAGTTCTGAAACCGCTTTTCTTGCCGCTTCTTGTACAAGTTCTTTAACTTCTGCATTGTCTCCCTCTTCATCATGCGTTGTGAAAACACCTTCCATTTCTAAGATGTCTTGGAATGAAAGAGATTGAGGAGGTAAATTTTGCTCTTTCTCAATCGTTTTTAACGCTTCAACGTATTGTTGAAGAAGTGAGTAATCAGTTTGAAGACTTTTTGTACTCGAACGCTCTCCAGAGACAGTGACAAATACTTCAATTCTTCCTCTTTTAATAGATTCGCCAACAATTTTCTTAAGCTTGTCTTCAACATCAACAAGCTGTCTTGGCATACGAACCATCACTTCACAAAATCGGTGGTTAACAGACTTCATCTCAACTGTTACCGTGTTTTTTTCACTTTCGGCTTTTCCTCTCCCGAAACCAGTCATACTAACTACCATGTTATCACATCCATTGCTTCCCTTTATCTTAAAACCTTGCATATGTGCTTTTCATGTTTTAAGCATTACTACGTAACTTTTTCGTTAAATTATTTAATTATTTATTATAAAACACTTCATTATAAAAGGAAATCTCCCTTTATAACCCTTTGCATTATACCATAAAAAAAGACACGACAAAACAATAACTCCCCTGTTTTGTCGTGTCTTTTCTTTCCTTTTTTACTTCTTCTTCTTTGTTAAAAATGAGCCTGCAAGTAAGAATGTTGGGATGCTCGCCATTGCGATGATGAGCAACCAATCGCGTCCAATGATTGGCACCGTGTGGAAAATCGCTTGAAGCGGTTCAACATAAATTACAATCGCCATAAGCAGAATAGAAGATAAAACGGCTCCGATAAGGTACATGTTTCCAAATGGATTTCGATCAAAAATAGATTTCTCGCTGCGGCAATCAAAGACATGAATCAGCTGAGCAAGTACAAGCGTTGCAAAAGCAACTGTTTGAGCGTACGCCAAATTCCCTGTTTGCTCGTCATATACAATAATAAATGCTAAGAGTGTCGCAATTCCGATTAAAAATCCTCGGCTGATTACTTTCCATCCAAGTCCTCTAGAAAATATACCTTCTTTTGGATGTCTTGGACCTCTTTTCATCACATCGTCTTCTGGTTTATCAAGTCCAAGGGCCATTGCTGGAAGTCCATCTGTAACAAGGTTTACCCATAGAATTTGTATCGGAACGAGCGGAAGTGGAAGCGCTAAAAGCATGGCAAAGAGCATAACTAGAATTTCACCAACGTTTGAAGCAAGCAGATAGCGAACAAATTTCCGGATATTTTCATAGATGTTGCGCCCCTCTTTAATAGCTGACTTAATTGTGGCAAAGTTATCATCAAGAAGAACAAGAGATGATGCTTCTTTTGCAACGTCTGTTCCTGTAATTCCCATAGCGATCCCGATGTCCGCTGATTTAATGGCAGGCGCATCGTTCACTCCGTCGCCTGTCATTGCGACCACATGTCCTTTTGCTTGCAGTGCTTTTACGATTTTCAGTTTATGCTCTGGAGAGACACGAGCATATACGTCAACATCTTCTACAATCTCTTCAAGTTCTTCTTTAGACATTGACGTAATGTCTGTTCCTTGAAGAACTTTTCCCTTTTTCGTTAAAATACCAAGTTCTTTTGCAATTGCTTGAGCTGTAATAACATGATCACCTGTAATCATCACTGTTTTAATGCCCGCTTCTTTACATTCTTTCACAGCTTCTTTTACTTCTGTGCGAGGTGGATCAATCATTCCTTGCAAGCCAAGAAAGGTAAGATTTGATTCCGCTTCTTTTTCGGTTAGTCTATTATGATTTGAAAGTGGCTTATAAGCAATTGCAATTGTACGAAGAGCTCGCGCTGCTAAATCTTCAACAGCTTTGTGCACTTCGTTGTAGCGAGAAACAGAAAGAGATTCAAGACGTTCTTTCCATAATATTTGAGAGCTTGTTGTTAATAAAACATCAGGAGCCCCTTTTGTAACAACATAGCGCTTGCCTTCTTTGTCTTGAATAATAACGCTCATCATTTTACGAGTTGAATCAAATGGAAATTCTTCTACGATTGTAAACTGCTTTAGCATTTCTTCTCTTTCTAATCCAGCTTTTCGAGCTGCTACAACAAGAGCTGCCTCAGTTGGATCTCCATCAAGAACATACTCTTTTTTCCTCTGCAAAATATTTGTGTTGTTACACAACAATCCGAAAAGAAGGACTTGAGAAAGCTCTCTTGATTTTTGAGGATTTACATCGCGATCATCAAGCCTAAATTTCCCCTCTGGTGCATATCCTGTTCCTGTGACTCCCCATGTTGTTCCTCCTGCCCAAACATGAGTTACCGTCATTTTATTTTGCGTAAGCGTCCCTGTTTTGTCTGAACAGATAACAGAGGCACACCCTAGCGTTTCAACGGCTGGAAGCTTACGAACAATTGCTTTTTTTCTAATCATTCGCTGTACACCTAGTGATAGCGCAACAGTGACAATAGCAGGTAATCCTTCTGGAATAGCCGCAACAGCTAAACTTACACCAGCTAAAAACATGCTGTATACGTCATGGCCTTGCAATACACCAACAAACACAACGAGCGCTGTTAAAATAAGCGCAATGATAATTAAAATCTTTCCAAGCTGTGCAAGCTTTCGCTGCAGCGGAGTTGTTACTGTTTCAGCATTTTGAAGAAGATCTGCAATTTGTCCCATTGCCGTATTCATTCCAGTTCCAACAACAACGCCGATTCCACTTCCTCTTGTCACAAGCGTTCCCATAAATGCCATGTTTGTTTGATCACCAAGGGAAAGATTTTCATCATGAAGCGGGTTCGTCTCCTTTACAGCAGGCACAGACTCTCCTGTTAAAGCAGATTCTTCAATTTCAAGTGCTTTTGCTTCAACAATTCGTATATCAGCCCCTATTCTATCTCCTGTTGAAAATTTAATGATATCTCCTCTCACAAGTTCTTTTGAAGGCACTTTGCTCCATTTTTCATTTCGTAACACATTTACTTTCGGTGCTGAAAGTTCTTTTAAAGCATCAAGTGACTTTTCAGCTTTACGTTCTTGAAAGAAACCTAATACACCGTTAATCAAAACGATGGCAATAATAGCGATAGCATCAATATATTCACCTAAGAAACCTGAAACAAGCGTTGCTCCTAGTAAAACAAGGACCATAAAATCTTTAAACTGAGCAAGAAACACAAGCAGTGCAGACGGTTTGGACGCCTCTTTTAACTCATTGTAGCCGTGTTCTCTTATTCGACCTTTTGCTTCTTTTTCATCTAGTCCTTTTTCTTTGTTTGTTTGTGCTGTGTGCAGGACAGTATTCTCACTCATTTCATGCCACTTCATGACACACGTTCACACCCTTTGCCTTTTAATCTCTTCTAAGGTAAGCTTATTCAGACTCGTCCAAAAAAATGCTATACTTTACAATAGAAAGAAAGAGACGAAAGTTTTTTAAATAGGGGTTAAGGAAGTGTTAAAATGTCATTTGACGGAATGTTTACATATGCAATGAAAGAAGAGTTAGTAGAGAAGTTACAAAGCGGACGCATAACAAAAGTGTATCAGCCTTTTATAAATGAGCTTATTCTTGGCGTACGTGCGGGAGGAACGAACTATAAACTTCTTCTCTCCGCGCACCCAAGCTACGCGCGCGTTCACTTAACAAATGAAAGCTATGAGAACCCAAGTACGCCACCGATGTTTTGCATGTTGCTTCGCAAACATTTAGAAGGCGGTATTATTGATTCTATTGAACAAATTGAGCTTGATCGCATTCTGAAAATTGAAGTGCGAGGCCGTGACGAACTTGGTGATGTTACGCATAAAGCTCTTTATATTGAAATTATGAACCGCCATAGTAACATTATTTTAGTTGATCATAAAAAAGAGACGATTATCGACAGCATTAAGCATCTTTCACCATCTGTGAACAGTCATCGCACTGTTCTGCCTGGTCATTCTTACGTTTTTCCACCTGCTCAAAATAAGGAAAATCCATTCCAAGCAGACGAAGAAACAGTGTTACGAAAAGTAGACTTCAACAGCGGCAAACTAGACGGTCAGCTTGTTAGTTCGTTTGAAGGAGTTTCGCCTCTTTTAGCGAGAGAAGTTATTCACACATCTGGTCTTGCTAATCGCACAACAGTACCGAAAGCTTTTGTTGAGCTTATGACTAAGATTAAAGGGAAAGAGTTCACTCCTCAGATTATTAGACATGAAGGAAAAGAAGCGTTTTATATGATTCCTCTTACACATCTAGAAGGTGAAGTTTCTACCTTTTCTTTGTTAAGTGAAGCGCTTGACCGTTTTTACTATGGAAAAGCAGAACGAGATCGTGTAAAGCAGCAAGCACATGACCTCCTGCAATTTATGAACACAGAGAAAAAGAAAAATGAAAAGAAAATTAAAAAGCTCAAAACAACGCTTGATGATGCTGAAAAAGCGAAGAAATTTCAATTGTACGGCGAACTTCTAACATCAAACCTTTTTGCGATTAAGCAAGGAGATAAGAAAGCAGAAGTTATCAACTACTATGATGAAAACGCGGGCACAGTGACAATTGAGCTTGATCCGCAAAAGACGCCATCTCAAAACGCACAGTATTATTTCCATCGCTATCAAAAAGCGAAAAACTCGGTGACTGTTGTACAGGAACAAATTCAAAAAGCAACAGAAGAAATTCAATACTTTGAAACACTGATTCAACAAATGGAATCTGCGACACATAGAGATATTGCCGAAATTCGTCAGGAGCTAACAGAAGAAGGCTATCTGAAGAAAAAGAAAGAAACGAAAGTGTCCAAAAAACAAAAGAATCAAACGCCTCAGCTTGAAGCATACGAATCAAGCGATGGGTATTCCATTCTCGTTGGCAAAAACAATAAACAAAATGACTATTTAACAAATCGAGTAGCAGGACGAGATGAGCTTTGGTTTCATACAAAAGATATTCCAGGCTCGCACGTTGTGATTCGCGATACAAATCCTTCAGAAGAAGCGATTAGAGAAGCTGCCCATTTAGCAGCATATTTTAGCAAAGCAAAACAATCAAGTTCTGTTCCTGTTGATTATACAAAAGTTCGACATGTTAAAAAACCTAGTGGTTCGAAACCAGGGTTTGTGATTTATGAGCAGCAGCAAACTGTTTTTGTGACGCCAAGCGAAGAACTTGTTTTAAAACTAAGAAAATAAGACTTCTTTTAAAGACCGTTCCTCACTTTTATTGAGAAACGGTCTTTTTAATATTATAGTGTTCCTTTTGTCAAAACAGAAAAGCCAACTAGATTCCTAGTTGACCCTTTTTATCACATTTATACGAGTGAAAGCCATTCTGTTGAAGAAGGATCTTTCTTCCACTCTTTCAGTTTTTCTAAATCCGTTTCTGTAATGCTACCTTTTTCACGCGCTACTTCGATTAGAGTAGAATAGTTAGAAAGTGATTTTAACGTAACGTTCGCTTCTTTGAAAGCTTCTTCTGCTTTTGAAAGCTCGTAAGTAAAGATCGAAACAACTCCTAGTACTTCACAGCCTTGTTCTTCTAATGCTTTTACAACTTTCAATACGCTGCCACCTGTTGAAATTAAGTCTTCTACAACAACAACTTTATCTCCTTTTGTCACTCGTCCTTCAATCTGATTCCCACGGCCGTGTTCTTTTGCTTTGCTACGAACATAGCACATTGGTAGGCTAAGAACATCGCTAACAAATGCTGCATGTGGAATACCTGCTGTTGCCGTACCTGCAATAACGTCCACTTCTTTGAAATTTTCTCGAATGAGACTTGCAAGCCCTTGCGCAATATCCTGACGCACTTCAGGATATGAAAGAGTGAGACGATTGTCACAGTAAATCGGTGACTTAATTCCTGATGCCCATGTAAATGGGTCGTTAGGTTGTAAACATACAGCTTCAATTGTTAATAAATGTTGTGCAATTTTCTTTTTCATGATGTTATCCCTCTCCACTCTTTTTGAACTTTTCCATATGCTTCAACAGGATTTTCTGCTCTTGTAATCGAGCGTCCTACAACGATAAAGTTTGAGCCTTTTTCACGTGCAATAGCTGGTGTTGCAACTCGATGCTGATCATGAGCATTGTCTCCTAAAAGACGAATACCAGGCGTCACAGTAAGAAAATCAGGGCGAACAAGCTCATGAATTCTCTCTACTTCGTGAACAGAGCAAACAACTCCATCAAGGCCTGCTTCGTTCGTTAACCCTGCTAAATGTTCAACACTTTGCTGCAGTGAGACAGAACCAAGCTGTTCAGCTCTTACCATCTCATCTGTTGAGCTTGTAAGCTGTGTTACAGCAATACATTTTGGACGAGCTTTACCACTTCTTGTTCCAGCTTCAAGCCCTTCAAGCGCCCCTTCCATCATTGCTTTTCCACCTAGAGCGTGAACATTAACTAAATCAACTTCAAGAGAAGCAAGAGAACTCATTGCTCTTTTGACGGTTACTGGGATATCATGAAGTTTTAAATCTAGAAAAATATGGTGTCCCATACTTTTAATTTCTTCGATCATTCTTGGTCCTTCTTTATAAAAAAGCTCCATTCCAACTTTTACAAACAGTTTTTCATCCCCAAAAGGAGTTAAAAACGTATGAACTTCTTCTTTGTTTGGAAAATCAAGAGCTAAGATGAGCGAATCCTTCACGTTTCTTCCAACTCCTTCCGATGCATTCTTCAATATGTGAAAATCCATACTCTGAAAGTACTTCAGGCAATTCTTCAATAATTTGTGGACAAACGTATGGATCAACAAAGTTGGCTGTTCCGACCGCTACTGCACTTGCTCCAGCATATAAAAATTCTAAAACGTCGCTTGCGTTTGTCACACCGCCCATACCGATAATTGGAATCTCAACTCGCTGACTTACTTCATACACCATACGAATGGCAACAGGCTTAATGGAAGGACCAGAGAGTCCACCTGTTTTGTTCGCTAAAATCGGTTGTCCTGTTTTTAAATCAAGTCGCATGCCAAGCAGCGTATTGATCATTGTTAGTCCATCTGCTCCCGCTTTTTCAACAGCTAAGGCCATTTCAACGATGTTCGTCACGTTTGGAGAAAGCTTGACGTAAACAGGAACTTCTGACACTTCTTTTACTTTTCTTGTTAATTCAGCTGCAAGGGTTGGATCAACACCGAATGTAATGCCTCCTGCTTTCACATTTGGACAAGAAATATTAAGCTCTAACGCATGAACATTTTGGGCTTTAGAAATTTCTTTTGCAACAATCACATAATCTTCTTCTGTTGCTCCTGCTACGTTTGCAATAAGAGGTACATCATACTGTTCAAGCCATTTTACTTTTTTTTCGATCACTTGCTCGAGCCCTGGATTTTGCAAACCGATAGCATTTAACATTCCAGCAGGTGTTTCAGCAACACGTGGGGTTGGATTTCCAAATCTTGCTTGGGGTGTTGTTGCTTTAATCATAATCGCACCAAGCTGACTTAAATCATACAGTCCTGCATACTCTTCTCCAAATCCAAAGCAACCTGAAGCAGGCATAATAGGGTTTTTTAAATCTAAACCTGGCAATTTTGTTGAAAGCATGTTCATAGTAAAACCTCTCCCCCTTTAAAGACCGGACCATCACTGCACACTTTTTTATAATCTGTAGAGTTTTCACTCACTCGACAAACACATGCAAAACAAGCCCCAATGCCGCAGCCCATTCTTTCCTCAAGTGAAAGATACACATCTTTGTGACCATGCTCCTCTTGCAAGGCTTTTAACATCATCGTTGGCCCGCATGAGAAAAGATGATCAAAATCTAAATTGTACTTTCTAATAACGTCTGTAACAAATCCCTTTTCACCGTAGGATCCGTCAGCTGTTGCAATATACGTTGTTCCAAGCTCCGCAAATTCGCTTTCATAAAATACCGTTTCTCTATCTTGGAAGCCAAGCACATGAATAACATTTATTCCTTTTGCTTTTAATTCTTTTGAAAGCTGATAAAGTGGTGGAACACCAATGCCACCGCCAACAAGCAAGGCTGTTTTTTTCAAAGCCATATCTTTAATTTTAAAACCATTACCAAGAGGCCCTAACACATCAAGTGTTTCACCAACCATTTTTTTAGAAAGAAGCTCTGTTCCCATTCCTTCTGCCCGATAAATTAGCGTGCATTCATTTTTTTCTTTATTGATAGATGAAATGCTGATTGGACGGCGTAATAAAGGAAGGTAGGAATTGTTTACCCGAACATGAACGAACTGTCCAGGTTCGTTCATGTTACGGACAAGATCTCCTTTTAGCGTTAGTTCAAAGATGTTTTTAGCTATATTACGCTGTGAAACAATCGTCATATCACCTTTTTTATTCATGAAAGAACAGCCTCCTGTGCTTTTTCATTTTTGTTCATTGGTGCTGTTTGGAATCCCATTGATTCTAGTACTCTTAAAATAGCGTTCGCTGTATCAAGTGATGTTAAGCATGGAATGCCGTTTTCAACTGCTTCACGGCGAATGCGGAAGCCATCACGTGCTGGCTGTTTACCTTTTGTAAGTGTGTTAACAACAATTTTCGCTTCACCGCTGCGGATAAGTCCAAGCAGGTTTTCTTCATGTGATTGGCTAATTTTCTTCACAGCTTCAACTGGAATGTTTGCATTTTTAATGTTTTCTGCTGTTCCTTCTGTTGCATAAATTTTATAGCCAAGCGTATGGAAACGGTGTGCAAGCTCTAGCGCTTCTTCTTTATCACCGTCAGATACTGTCATAAGCACAGATCCATGCTGCTGTATGTTCATTCCCGCTGCAATAAATCCTTTATAAAGAGCCTTTTCAAACGTTAAGTCTTTCCCCATTACTTCTCCTGTTGATTTCATCTCAGGTCCAAGCGTAATGTCAACGCGACGCAGTTTAGCGAAAGAGAACACGGGAACTTTCACGTAAACCCCTTGTTTTACAGGGCATAACCCTGTTTCATATCCAAGCTCTTTTAATGAAGCTCCAACAACAACTTTTGTTGCAATGTTTGCCATTGGAACATTTGTAATTTTGCTTAAGAATGGAACTGTACGGCTTGAGCGTGGATTGACTTCTAACACATACACATCACCTTTTGAGTAGACAAACTGAATGTTTAGTAGACCGATAATGTTTAATCCTTTTGCAAGGCGAACCGTATAATCTACAATTTTATCTTGAATGTCCTGTGGTAATGTTTGCGGCGGGTATACAGCAATTGAGTCTCCTGAGTGAACGCCTGCACGCTCTACGTGTTCCATAATCCCTGGGATGACTACTGTTTCTCCATCAGAAATCGCGTCAACCTCGATTTCTTGACCTGTTAAATAGCGATCAATTAACACTGGATGATCTGGATGTGCTTTCACCGCATTTTCCATGTAGTATAAAAGTTCTTCTTCTTTATATACAATTTCCATTGCTCTTCCCCCAAGAACGTATGAAGGACGAACAAGCACCGGATAGCCGATTTCACGAGCAATATTTACAGCTTGCTCTGTTGATGTTGCCGTTTTGCCAAGCGGCTGTGGTACACCAAGACGTGCTAATGCTTTTTCGAACTTATCGCGGTCTTCCGCTGTGTCTAAGCTTTCAAGTGATGTTCCTAGAATCTTAACACCGCGTGCTTCAAGCTCTTCTGCAAGGTTAATCGCTGTTTGTCCACCAAACTGAACAACAACACCTTTTGGTTTTTCATGTTCAATAACGTGCATAACATCCTCAACTGTTAGTGGTTCAAAATACAGTTTGTCAGATGTACTAAAGTCTGTTGAGACCGTTTCTGGATTGTTATTGACGATAATCGCTTCATATCCTGCTTCTTGGATGGCCCATACAGAGTGCACTGTTGCATAGTCAAACTCAATTCCTTGTCCGATACGGATTGGTCCTGATCCAAGCACCACAATACTTTCTTTTTCTGTTATTTCTGACTCGTTTTCTTCTTCGTACGTACCATAAAAGTATGGTGTTTGTGATTCGAACTCTGCTGCACATGTGTCTACTGTTTTATAGACTGGGAAAAGTTTGTTTTCTTTGCGGAACTCATAGACGTCACGCTCACTCATGTCCCAAAGCTTCGCAATTTCTTTATCACTAAAGCCCATTTCTTTTGCTTTTTTCAATACTGTATAGTCTTTTTGATTTTCTTGTACTTCTTTTTCGAACTTGATAATATTCTCCATTTTCTTTAAGAAGAAAAGATCTATCTTGCTAAACTCATGAATTTGATCGATTGTGTAACCGCGGCGAAGTGCTTCTCCAACGTAGAACAAGCGCTCATCACCTGCCGTACAAATACGTTTTTCTAACAGTTCATTATCAATGTTTTCTGCTTCATTTAATGTAAGATGATAAACCTTTGATTCAAGTGAACGCACAGCTTTTAGCAATGATTCTTCAAATGTGCGACCAATTGACATTACTTCACCAGTTGCTTTCATTTGCGTTCCAAGCTTACGGTTTGCTGATTCGAACTTATCAAATGGAAAGCGAGGAATTTTCGTTACAATATAGTCTAATGCTGGTTCAAAGCATGCATATGTTCTTCCTGTTACAGGGTTTTTCATTTCAGCAAGCGTTAACCCTACAGCAATTTTTGCTGCAAGTTTTGCAATTGGATAACCTGTTGCTTTAGACGCTAGCGCAGATGAACGGCTTACACGCGGGTTTACTTCAATGATGTAATAGTTGAAACTATATGGATCAAGCGCAAGCTGAACGTTACAGCCTCCTTCAATTTTTAAAGCACGAATAATTTTTAGAGAAGCATTTCTTAGAAGCTGGTATTCTCTATCGCTTAACGTTTGACTTGGTGCTACTACAATAGAGTCTCCTGTATGAATTCCAACAGGATCGATGTTTTCCATGTTACAAACAACAATTGCATTATCGTTGCTGTCACGCATTACTTCATACTCTACTTCTTTAAAGCCTGCAATACTTTTCTCAAGAAGACACTGAGTAACAGGACTTAACTTCAATCCACTTGTGACAATTTCGTTTAGTTCTTCGTCATTATGACAAATCCCTCCACCTGTTCCACCAAGCGTGTATGCTGGACGCACAATAACAGGGAAACCTACGCTTTCAACAAACGTATACGCTTCTTCCAGTGTGTGAATAATCTCACTATCTGGTACAGGTTCACCAAGCTCGTTCATAAGAGAACGGAATTGTTCACGATCTTCCGCTTGTTCAATTGCCTGTAAGTTCGTTCCAAGCACTTCAACACCAAGCTCTTCTAGAATTCCTGCTTTTGATAGTTCCATTGCAAGGTTTAAACCTGTTTGCCCACCAAGCGTTGGGAGAATAGCATCCGGGCGTTCTTTACGTAAAATGGATGCTAAAAAGTCAAATGTAAGCGGCTCTAAGTATACTTTGTCAGCCATTTCTGTATCTGTCATAATTGTTGCTGGATTCGAGTTCACAAGAATAACGTTATAGCCTTCTTCTTTTAGAGCTAAACACGCCTGTGCTCCCGCATAGTCAAATTCTGCTGCTTGCCCGATGATGATTGGTCCTGATCCGATTACTAAGATTGTTTGAATGTCTACGCGTTTTGGCATGTAAGATTCCCCGCTTTCTTTTCTTCTTCCATCATTGTGATAAATTGTTCAAATAAGCTGTTTGCATCTTCAGGTCCCGGAGACGCTTCTGGGTGGAACTGAACTGTAAAAGCACGGTATTTCGTATGTTTTAATCCTTCTATACTATCATCGTTTAGTGCAATGTGTGTAATCTCAAGATCTGTATTCTCTACACTTTCTTCTCGAACGGCATAGCCGTGGTTTTGAGAAGTAATCATCACTTGCTTTGTTTCAACATTTTGTACTGGATGGTTCGCACCACGGTGACCGAATTTCATTTTTTCGGTATCCGCTCCACATGTTAAAGCAAAAAGCTGGTGTCCAAGGCAGATTCCAAACAAAGGAATTTTCCCAAGTACTCCTTTGATCATTTCCTGTGCTTCTGGTACATCTTTTGGATCCCCAGGTCCATTTGTTAGCATAATGCCGTCTGGATTTAAGCGTAAAATTTCTTCTGCTGTTGTATTGTACGGTACCACGATAACATCACAGTGACGCTCTGTTAGCTCTCTTAAAATTCCGTGCTTCATTCCAAAATCGACAACAACTACTTTAAAACCGCGACCAGGGCTTGGGTATGGTTTCATTGTAGAAACTCGACTCACTTGGTCCGTTGCAAAATCTGTTCCACGAAGCGCTGCTGCCACTTCTTCTGGATTTTCATCCATTCCACAAATTTTCCCTTTCATTGCTCCAACAGTACGAATTCTACGTGTAAGCTTTCTTGTATCAATACCAGAAAGTCCTGGAATTCCTTTCTCTTCTAAGAACGTATGAAGTGAGTATTCACTGCGGAAGTTTGATGGAAAATCGCATGTTTCTTTAACGATAAATCCTTTCACAGCTGGTGTAATTGACTCAAAATCATCTCGGTTAATTCCATAGTTTCCGATCAATGGATATGTCATTGTAACGATTTGGTCACAGTAAGAAGGATCTGAAAGAACTTCTTGATAGCCTGTCATTCCTGTGTTAAATACAACTTCCCCCATCATTTCTTTAGTGCTACCAAATCCTTCTCCAATAAATACTGTTCCATCTTCTAAAATTAACTGACGTTTCATACTGTTACACTCCCTTTTTCCCATACGCGTTTTCCATTTGCAATTGTCATAACAGGCCACCCTTTACATGTCCAGTCTGTGAATGGTGTGTTGCGACCTTTTGATAAAAACTCATTTGGATCAATCTTTTCTTCTTCTGTTAAGTTCACAAGCGTAAGATCTGCTATTGCCCCTTCTTCTAATGTTCCATACGGTAAGTTAAAGACTGAAGCAACTTTTTCTGTCAAAAACTCAACAAGCTGTGCTAATGTTAGAACATTTTTTTCAACAAGGTTTGTATAAAGAAGCGGGAATGCTGTTTCAAGTCCTACGATTCCGAATGGTGCACGCTCCATTCCAACGCTCTTTTCTTCTTCTGTATGTGGTGCATGATCTGTTGCGATGAAATCAATTGTCCCATCTAAAAGTCCTTCAATAAGAGCTTGTTGATCCTCTTTTGCTCGTAGTGGTGGGTTCATCTTAAATGACGTGTCTTGTCCTTTAATATCGCCTTCATTTAAAAGAAGATGATGTGGCGTAACTTCTGCTGTGACGTTAATTCCTGCTTTTTTCGCATCCCTGATAACGCGAACAGATTCTTTTGTACTTACATGACAAACGTGATAATGACAACCCGCCGCTTCTGCAAGAAGAACGTCTCTTGCAATATGTACGGCTTCACAAACGGATGGAATTCCGTTTAATCCTTGCTCACGAGCGTATTTTCCGTCATGAACAGAGCCTTTATAAATCAATGTATTATCTTCACAGTGTGCAACGATTGGAATGTTGAGTGCTGCTGCTTTTTTCATTGCTTCATACATCATCCCTGCAGATTGAACACCAACTCCGTCATCTGTTAGCGCAAATGCACCTGCTTCTTTTAATCCATCAAAATCTGTTAGTTCTTTTCCAGCTTGGCGAATTGTAATGGATCCGTACGGTAGAACACGGACATGCCCTTTTTCTTCAATACGATTAACAAGCCATGTCATTCCTTCTTTTGTATCTGGAACAGGTCTTGTATTTGGCATTGCTGCAACAGTTGTGAAGCCTCCTCTTGCTGCTGCAAGCGTTCCTGTCTCAATCGTTTCTTTATGCTCGCCGCCTGGCTCACGCAGATGGATATGAGCATCAATGAATCCCGGTAAAAGAAGCTGACCTTTTCCATCTATAATTTCAGCAGCTTCGCTTGAAATATTTTTGCTCACCTTAACAATTTTGTTTTCTTCAATGAGAACTTCTTTTTCCTCTAGTTGGCCGTTATTTGTTAGTACCTTTACGTTTTTAATGAGCAATTGCATATTTCATTCCCCTTTCAGTCATTTGTAAAGAACGCGCAAGCACGCTCATTCGGATATAGACGCCGTTTTCCATTTGTTTAAAAATGCGTGAGCGCGAACATTCCACAAGCTCATCGGCAATTTCGACTCCTCTATTTACTGGAGCTGGATGCATAATAATGCTTCCTTTTTTCATGTTCTTTTCTCGCTCGATTGTTAGTCCATATTGTTCATGATAAGCACGTAGGTCTTCGTCCTTTTCATGTCTTTCAAGCTGAATGCGCAGAAGCATAACAACATCCGCTTTTTCAACTGCTTCATCAACTGTTACATATGTGCCTTCTAGTGAAGAATCTTTCCACTCCTCAGGCCCTGCTAGAAGAATGTTCGCTCCTAGTTTTCCTAATATTTCGACATTGCTTCTTGCAACCCGACTATGGCGTAAGTCACCTATGATGGCTACGTTCAGTCCTTCAAAAACGCCAAACTCCTCTTTAATTGTCATAAGATCAAGCAAACATTGGGTTGGATGCTGACCACATCCGTCTCCTGCATTTATGACCGGAATTGAAATCTTTCCAATGAGATCTTTGTAATACTCATCTTCTGTATGACGAATGACAACTGCTTCTACTCCAATAGATGATAAAGTTTGCACAGTGTCATAGAGAGTTTCGCCTTTTTGAACGCTTGACGTTGTTACATCAAATGGAATAACGTCGAGTCCTAGTCTTCTTTCCGCTACTTCAAAGCTTGATTTTGTACGCGTGCTTGGTTCAAAAAATAAATTCGCAACGAACGTTTGCTTTTGAAGCTGTGTTGCATACTTACCGTGTTTCATTTTCTCTGCATTTTCAAGAAGATCTAAAATTTCCTCAACTGATAAGTCAGCCATTGATACTAAATTCTTCATGTTTCTCCTCCTATTCTTTTGGAGGTGAGGAGGTTTGCTAACAAAACACCCTCTCCATTCACAAGTTTGTGTAAGGAAAGGGTGTTTTAGGCTATAGCAAACCTACACACCCTTTTAAGTCTCACAGGACTTTAGTTTAAAAGGTGTAGCTTTATACAATATTTTTTTCAATTTCAATAACTTCTGCTTGTTGTGCTTCTTGCTTTTTTTTCTCTTTCGGTAGTACAAGGTTTAAAACAACTCCGATAATCGCCGCAAGCGTCATCCCATCAAGCTCAAGCTGATGTGTAATTTTAAGCGTTGTGCCTCCAACTCCGATTACAAGGATAATGGATGAAATCACAAGGTTACGCTTATCGCTTAAATCAACTTTCTTATCAATCATCATTTGCAATCCAGATGAAGCGATAATTCCAAAGAGTAAAATTGATACGCCTCCCATTACTGGTGATGGAATGCTTGAGATAAGAGCTGAAATCTTTCCAACGAACCCGAACAAGATTGCAATTACGGCTGCTCCTCCGATAACGAACACGCTAAACACTCTTGTAATCGCCAGCACGCCGATATTTTCTCCATATGTTGTGCATGGAGGTCCACCAATTAACCCAGCAATCATTGTTGCCACTCCATCTCCTAAGATTGAGCGATGAAGACCAGGCTTTTTGATAAAGTCTTTTTCAACTACTTTGTTCAGTACAAACAAGTGACCAATATGTTCTGACAGCGTCACAATCGCAATCGGAATCATGATAAGAGCTACATGCCAAGAAAATGAAGGTGTATAAGATAGAAACGGGATAGCAAAGTCTGGCATCGCAATCCAACTTGCTTCTTGTACTTGTTTAAAATCAACCAAACCTTGTGTTAAAGCGAAGATATAGCCAACAGCAAGACCGATAAGAACCGGTATTAAGCCAAGAAATCCTTTAAAGTATGTTGAAGCAATGACTGTAACTCCTAATGTTACAAGTGCTACAAGTAAAAACTTGCCGTTGTAGTTTCCATCGCTATCATTCATTGCCATGTTTACCGCTGAGCCAGCTAAGCTAAGACCGATTACCATAATTACTGGACCAACAACAACAGGTGGTAAAAGCTTCATAATCCAATTTACGCCTGTTTTTTTAATAAGAAGAGCAACAATAGCATAAATTACACCAGCTAAGAATGTCCCAAACATCGCTCCTTGAATCCCGTCGCTTGCTTGAGCCGCAATGAGAGGCGCGATAAAGGCAAACGATGAACCAAGATATGCGGGAATTTGCCCTTTTGTAATAAGCAAAAATGTCAGTGTTCCAATTCCGCTTGAGATCAGCGCTATTGAAGGACTTAGCCCGACAAGAAATGGTACAAGCACCGTTGCTCCAAACATCGCGAACAAATGCTGTAAGCTGAGGGGCAACCATTTGCTTAAAGGTGGTTTTTCCTGTACACCAATCGTTTGTTTTTTCATCTTTTTCTCTCCTTAAATAAAAAACCTCTTTACACCGGAGGGCATAAAGAGGCGATGATAGACGTATCCTATCACACCACCTTTATGAGCCTCACAGGACTCCGTTTAAAAGGAGGTTTTTTACGTTTATTATTTTTCCATAATTGTTACTTCATCAAGTTCGTCTACTTCTTTCAACTTGACCGTTACTTTTTCACTCTTAGATGTTGGAATGTTCTTCCCAACATAGTCAGCGCGGATCGGAAGCTCTCTATGGCCTCGATCAGCGAGTACAGCAAGTTGAATTTGAGATGGTCGACCAATATCCACAAGTGCATCCATTGCAGCTCTCACTGTTCGACCTGTATAAAGGACATCATCTACAACAACGACAGTCTTGTTTGACACTTCTACAGGAATGTCAGAACCTTTTACAAGAGGTTCATTTGTTTCTGTTGCTTTTGATAAATCATCACGGTAAAGAGTAATATCAAGCTCTCCTACTGGAATCGGCTTTCCTTCGATTTGTTCAATTCGTTCAGCAAGCCTATTTGCAAGGTAAATGCCTCGTGTTTTAATGCCAACAAGAACGCATTCTTGAATGCCTTTGTTTCTTTCAATAATTTCATGAGCAATACGTGTCAACGCTCTTCTGATCGCTTGCTCATCTAGTACGTTTGCTTTAATTCCCACCTGCGTTCACCTCACTTCTTCATTCCATAAAAAAGCATCCTCTTTGTCCGTGACTGAGAGGATGCCGGGTATAGTAAGCTTGCAGATGCCTGCTGCATCTGCGGTCCGTTTCCTTCTCAGCCTCACAGGACTGATTTTAAAGGGTCTTATTTAACTACTTAAGATTATGTCATCATTATAAGAGTTTGTCAACTTCTTTTTGCTAATAAATCAAGTAAGTCGCTGAACTCTTCAGGAAGCGGTGCTTCAAACTCTTTGTATTCTCCTGTACGCGGATGATCAAATCCTAAAATGCCCGCATGTAACGCTTGTCCATCAATATCAAGAGTCTTTTTTGGTCCGTATTTTGGATCTCCAGCAAGTGGGAAGCCAATATATTTCATATGAACACGAATTTGATGTGTACGGCCTGTTTCAAGCTGACATTCTACAAAAGTGAAATCTTTAAATCTTTCGAGCACTTTGAAATGTGTAACAGCATCACGGCTGTTTTCATTTGTAACTGTCATGCTTTGACGATCTTTCTTATCGCGACCAATCGGTGCGTCAATTGTGCCGTTTTCATGAGCAATTTCTCCATGAACAATTGCTTTATATCGTCTTGTTACCGTTTTAGCAACAAGCTGACTTACTAATGACTCGTGTGCTAAATCATTTTTAGCAACCATTAAAAGGCCTGACGTATCTTTATCAATGCGATGAACGATACCTGGACGCATAACGCCATTAATACCTGAAAGGTCTTTACAATGAGCCATAAGCCCATTTACAAGCGTTCCTGACACATGACCTGGCGCAGGATGTACAACCATGCCACGCGGTTTATTTACAACAAGAACGTCTTCATCTTCATAATAAATATCTAAATCCATTTCTTCTGGAACAACATCAAGCGGCTCTGGCTCTGGAATTTCAATAATAATCGTATCATTTACTTTTACTTTGTAGTTTCCTTTAGCTTTGCTTTCATTTACTTTGACATTTCCATCTTTAATCCACTGCTGAATTTGCGTTCTTGATCCTTCAATCGCAGAAGAAAGTACTTTATCAAGCCTTTGTCCTGCTTGACTTTCTTCCATACTTAACGTAATAACTTCCATTTATTTTGACTCCTTTTTTCCATCAAATAAAGTAAACACACATACAAGAATAACCCCTATCACAAGTGCAGAATCTGCAATGTTGAAAATTGGATAGTTGTAAGAAAAAATGTATGTATCAATAAAATCGACAACTTCTTTACGTATGAGACGGTCGATAAAGTTTCCAATAGCTCCTCCAAGCATAAAAGCAAGTGCTACTTTAAGACGCGCTTCTTTTTTGCCTAGTTTTTGTATATAAACAATGATTGCTCCAATCACGATAATCGTGATGAGGTAAAAAAACCACATCTTCCCTTCTAGTATTCCCCATGCTGCTCCTCTGTTGCGATGGGATGTAATGTAAAAGAAATTTTCAATTACCGTAATGCTTTCTCCATACTCCATTTTTTGAACGACAATCCATTTTGTTAATTGATCAAGCGCAATAACAAATAGAGCAATCAAATAATACCACACAGCCGCTCCTCCTTCTCTAGTTACCTTTTCACCCTTCCTAAAAATAAGAAGAACCCTACTTCAAACCATAGGGAAAAAGGAAAAGGCTTTTCTCTGCCAGTATTTTGACGAATTTATTACCATTATGAATTTTAGCACAAGTTGTCCTCTATTTGAAATTCAAATTTAAAAATGACCTTTTTTAGCTCATAAAAAAAAGTTAGAAGCTTAAGTTCTACTTCTAACTCTTTTATCACCATTTTAATGATATATAATTTCTTCCTCCGTGCGGGCCGTTGGCAGAGCTGAAAGCTTATGATAAGGAATTTGCGCCCCTGTGCTCTCATCAACACCAAAAACACCAATTTCCAACTTTAAAAGCGCTCGTTCAACATCATCTAAATCATCTTGGATATACTGTCTAACTTGTGGGTTCGTACTAGCGGTATTTCGGTATAAACTTCGCTTAAGCTCATCACGCATTACAAGTAATTCATGTCTAATGCTCTCATACATGCTATCCCCCATCCCTGCTGTTAAAGTTGTTGTTAAGAGTAGTTATAGTGTGACCGGTTGTGACATAAAATGTGCAACACAACTTTTTCCTTAAAGACAGTAAAAAAAGCCTTTTATCCATAAAAAAACCTCCGTATAGAAACGGAGGTTTTTTATCATTATGCTTCTTTAATTTCCATACTGTCTACAATGCTTGCGCAACGGGTGCAAAGTGTTGGATGATTTTTGTTTTCTCCAACTTCTTTTGTCACTGTCCAGCAGCGTTCGCATGTTTCACCTTCAGCTTTTTCAACTGTGATCGCTACCTCATCAAAACGAGCTGCATTTTCAGGAGCTTCGTCTTTATTTCCAGCAATCTCAAGATCTGACACGATGAAAATTTGTTTCAAGTCTTCTTTAATAGAAGAAAGAAGCTCTTTTGTTGTTTCGCTTGGATATAGTGTTACTTTAGCTGTTAATGATTTACCAATCACTTTTTCATTACGAGCTACTTCAAGTGCTTTTAACACATCATCACGAAGCGTTAAGAAACTGCTCCATTTTGTTAAAAGCTCCTCTGCACCTTTTACAACAAACTCTTGAGGCATATCTGTTAGCTGTACGCTTTCTTCTTCTACAGCTGGGATATGTGCCCATACTTCGTCAGCTGTATGAGCTAAAATTGGAGATACAAGTTTTGTTAGGGCAACAAGAGAATCATAAAGAACGGTTTGAATTGCACGACGATCATGGCTGTTTTCTTCTTCAATATAAAGAATATCTTTTGCAAAATCCAGGTAGAACGAACTCATATCAATTGTGCAGAAGTTATGAACAGCTTGGTAAACAGAAGCAAATTCATAGTTATCGTAGCCTGCTTTTACGTTTTTGATGAGCTCATTTAATTTCGCCATCATGTAGCGATCAACTTCACGCAAGTTTTCCATCTCAACGCGATGTTCACTTGGATTAAAGTCTGCTAAGTTTCCTAAAAGGAAGCGGAACGTATTGCGGATTTTACGATATACTTCAGCAACTTGTTTTAAAATCTCATCTGAAACGCGTACGTCTGCTTGATAGTCAACAGATGCAACCCATAGGCGAAGAATATCTGCTCCAAGCTGCTTCATGACTTTTGCAGGTACAACAACGTTTCCGATTGATTTACTCATTTTACGTCCTTGACCATCTAGAGCAAACCCGTGGCTTAATACGCCTTTATATGGAGCTTTTCCAGTTACAGCAACAGCTGTTGAAAGAGATGAGTTGAACCAACCGCGATACTGGTCAGAACCTTCTAGGTAAAGGTCTGCTGGGCGTACAAGGTCTTCCCTTTCTTCAAGAACAGCTTGATGTGATGAACCTGAGTCAAACCAAACGTCCATGATATCTTGTTCTTTTGTAAATTCACCATTCGGGCTTCCTGGGTGTGTAAATCCTTCTGGCAGAAGTTCTTTTGCTGTACGTTCGAACCATACATTTGAACCATGTTCTCTAAATAAGTTTGATACGTGTTCAATTGTTTCATCTGTAATAATAGAGTCGCCATTTTCTGCGTAGAAAACAGGAATTGGAACACCCCATGCACGCTGACGAGAAATACACCAGTCACCACGGTCACGCACCATATTATGAAGACGAGTTTCTCCCCATTTTGGCGTCCATTCTGTCTCTTTAATTGCATCTAGTAATTCGCTGCGGAAGTCTTTAATTGATGCAAACCATTGTGCCGTTGCTCTAAAGATTGTTGGTTTCTTCGTACGCCAGTCATGCGGATATGAGTGGGTAATGAACGATAATTTTACGAGTGCTCCAACTTCTTCAAGTTTATCAACGATTGGTTTGTTCGCTTTATCATAGAATAATCCAGCAAACTCGCCTGCTTCTTCTGTCATAACCCCTTTTTCATCAACAGGGCATAGTACTTCAAGTCCGTATTTTTGACTTACGATAAAGTCATCTTCCCCATGTCCTGGTGCTGTATGAACGCATCCAGTACCAGCCTCAGTTGTAACGTGCTCACCTAGCATGATTAGGGAATCACGGCCGTATAGTGGATGTGAAGCAGTGATATTTTCAAGCTCTGCTCCTTTTAGAGTGCGCACAACTTTGTACTCATCCCACTCTACTTCTTTTGTAAACGATTCAACAAGGTCTGAAGCAATAACATACTTGCTACCGTTTACTTCAACAATGCTGTACTCAAGCGCTGGGTGAACCGAAATTCCAAGGTTAGCCGGCATTGTCCAAGGAGTTGTTGTCCAGATGACAAACTTCTCATCTGTTAGAACGCCTTTTCCGTCTTTCACATCAAAAGCGACATAGATAGATGGTGAACGTTTGTCTTGATATTCGATTTCTGCTTCCGCTAGTGCTGATTCACTTGAAGGAGACCAGTATACAGGCTTAAGACCTTTATAAATGTAGCCTTTTTTCGCCATTTCACCGAAAACGCGAATTTGCTGTGCTTCATACTGTGGCTCAAGCGTTACATATGGATTTTCCCAATCACCGCGAACCCCAAGTGCTTTAAATTGTTCACGCTGTCCATCAATTTGCTGCCAAGCGTATTCTTCACAAAGCTTGCGGAATTCAGCAATGCTCATTTCTTTACGCTTTACACCTTTTTTCGTTAGAGCTGTCTCAATTGGTAAACCGTGCGTATCCCAACCAGGTACGTATGGAGCGTGAAAACCAGCCATTGATTTATAGCGTACAATAAAGTCTTTTAACACTTTATTTAACGCATGCCCCATATGAATATCTCCATTTGCATATGGAGGTCCATCATGTAAAACGAAGAACGGACGACCTTTTGTGCGTTCCTGTACTTTTTCGTAAATACTCATTTCTTCCCATTTCTTCTGCATTTCCGGCTCGCGCTTTGGAAGATTACCACGCATTGGAAACTCTGTTTTCGGCATTAAAAGCGTTTGTTTATATTCCATTTCCTTACCTCCACTTTCTAGTCATTTCCTATAAACGCTCGTTACGGCATAAAAAAAGAAACCAACTCATCCCCATGAAGGGGCGAGAAGGTTTCCCGCGGTACCACCCTAATTGATTCGTTGACGATAGAAAAAAGTCAGCTCATCCTCTTTCACATTCTTAACGCGAATGAAACGCCATTGTTTACTATAAGTTCAACATGGAACTCCAGGGTGATGTTCATTTCTTTTTTGATATCAGGCTTACACCATCCCTGACTCGCTTGATCATAATTGAAAAGAAATTACTGTCCCTTTCTTCGTCTGTAGGGTAATCGAGCATTTTATTGAGTATTATATGATAACTCTCCTCAAGATGTCAAGATTTCTTCATAAGAAAGGCTGTTATTCGCCATTCTCTCCGTCAACATCCTCACCAGCTGCAACCATTTGGTAATCCATCATATGATCCCAGTCGTCGTTATCCAACATCTCAAGCTGTGCTTCAATAAGCATACGGAATCTTGTACGATATACTTTTGATTGCTTTTTCAGCTCTTCAATATCAAGCATAATTTTGCGAGATTTAGCAAGAGACTCATTAATAATGCGATCCGCATTTTTCTCTGCTTCTTTAATGATAAGCTTTCCTTCTTTTTGCGCATTGCGTTTAACGTCTTCTGCTGTTTCCTGCGCAATTAAAATGGATTTGTTTAGCGTTTCTTCAATGTTTGTAAAATGACCAAGCTTTTCTGTTAGTTCGTGAACTCGTTCTTCAATTTCTTTTTTCTCTCGAATAACTTGCTCATAGTCTTTAATAATTTGATCTAAAAATTCATTTACTTCATCTTCATCATATCCACGAAATCCTCTGTTGAATTCTTTATTGTGAATATCTAAAGGTGTTAAAGGCACAAGAGCCACCTCCATCAATTAAGTTCATAGTTAAATTTGTATATCTCACTACAGCGGTTTCGCTGTTACCAAATAAGGCTGATCTAAACTACACATTGTCATATTCAACATTTTACATCACATTCCTGCCTTATTTAACAATTATTTTAGTTTACCAACCGTTATTCGCCATTTTTCTTTCTTTGTCTTTCCATTAATGCTAACAACACGAGCTCGTCCATGCCCTTTTAAAGAAAGAGTATCTCCTTCATTACACTCAAAAGAAGGTTGTTCAAGTGTTTTCCAGTTCACTTTAGCATGTCCACCATTAATAAGAGTTTGAACTTTTTGCCGAGATATGTTGTGGATGGAAGAAAGAACAGCATCAAGGCGAAGTGATGAAACCGTCGTTTCTTTCAGTTCTAATTCTTCTTTGTTATCCATTACGCTGCTTAGCGGTTTGGTTTGTAACGCTACAGATGTTTTTCCCATTTTTAAAATGTTCATTTTTACAAAGGAAGACATCTCCCGAGCTACAATAAACTGAATCCGCTCTTCTCCAGCGATAATATCTCCATACTTTGAACGTCGAAGTCCAACAGACATTAGAGTGCCAAGTACGTGCCGATGCTCTAGTGTAACAAACTTTGACGCGTACTTGACCTCAAAAAGTTCAAGCTCATAGTCTTCTTCACTTGGCTCATAATAGCTTGGAAATAAAAGAGCACGCTTTCTTTCTGCCCCTTCATAGCCACCAAAAAAAGAAACCTTTACGTCCCCTTCGCTTCCGATAATTGTATGCACAATCTCCTGTTCACGGGGATCTAAAAAGTCTGTGAGCTTTGGGCTATATTGATTTAATACTTGCCCTTGCCACTCTAACACAGCGTCAACGAACTCGTGCTCTTCTTTTCTGAAATGCTGATAAAGTTCTGTCATTATACCACTCTGCTTGCTTTAAAATTTATAAAAACATCAGAAACACTTGGTGCAATCCTATGCGAGCCAAATTTAAAACGAAAAACGCTACAATTGGTGAAATATCGATCATTCCAAGCGGTGGAATGATGCGTCTAAACACTTCTAAATATGGCTCACAAATGCGCCCTAAAAACTGACCAACGGCATTTTCTCTCAAATTAGGAACCCATGACATTAATACATAAATGATTAAAGCCCATGTGTAGATTTGAATCACATTATCTAAAATATTTAATATTAACAGAGCTACCACCTCTTATTATTCGTTACTTGTTCTTCACCTACGTCACTAATTGCTCCTGTAACGTCAACGTTGTCTGGTGTGCATAGAAAAATATTCGTCCCTACTTTTTGAATATCTCCGCCTAATGCATAAACTGTTCCACTTAAAAAGTCTACAATTCGCACGCCTTGATCGCGGGAAATACGCTGCAAGTTTACTACAACTGCTTTTCGATTTTTTAAATGATCTGTAATATCCTGTGCTTCCGCATACATTCTTGGCTCAAAAAGCACAACTTTTGAAGATTTTTGTACGCTTTGAAGACTGATAACATTTTGATTTTGGCTTTGAGTTTGCGTTTGCTGTTTCATCTCTCTTGGCTCTTGCTCCCTTGGTTCTTCTTCATATCTTCTTTGCTCATATTCTTCCTCTACATATTCATCTTCTTCAAGAGCAAAAAAGTTTTTGAACTTACTTTTCATTCCCATTGCTCTACCTCTCCTTCTTAAAATTCTTTTCCAACAAGCGAGGTTCCGATACGAACAAAAGTTGCGCCTTCTTCAACAGCTATCTCATAGTCATTGCTCATGCCCATTGATAGCTCTGTGCAAGGTGCGGATGGAAGATTTAGAGCTGTAATTTTTTCTTTTAACAGTCGAAGTTCATAAAAGTAGTGTCTTAGCTTCACTTGATCTTCAATGTGCGGAGCCATTGTCATGAGGCCTATCACTTCAATTTTTTGAAAGTCTGACAGCTTCTGCACGAACGGAATAACCTCTTCTTTTTTTAAACCGTGCTTTGTTTCCTCATTCGATACATTGACTTGAATAAAGCATTTTAAAGGGTGTTCCGCTCGTTTTTCTATTTCTTTTGCAAGAGACAAACGATCTAATGAGTGAAGATAATCGATTTTATTAATAACATCTCTCACTTTACGCGTCTGCAGGGAACCAATAAAGTGCCAAACAGCTTCTTCACCAAGCGTTTCATATTTGTCTAGAAATCCTTCATTACGGTTTTCTCCTAAATGAACCACGCCAGCGTCTAGCGCTTTTTGAGCTGTTTCTTTTGAAACATACTTTGTCACAGCAACGAGTTTTACTTCGTCAATGTTTCGGTTAGCGCGCTCACACGCTGCCTTTATTTTGCTATGTATATGTGCGGCATTTTGTGCAACGTTCACAGGCTGACACTCTCCTTATATCCAATAAAACTAAACATTCTTCCTGTTTTTCCTTCATCACGGCGATGTGAAAAAAATGTTTCACTTTCACAGCTTGTACAGCGTGAGGAAAGAAGAATATTTTCTTCTGCAATTCCTGCTTGTAAAAGCAGATGCTTGTTCACTTTTTGCAAGTTCAGCGTATACTGACCTTTTTCAACTTCATTATACGCACTTCCTGCCCTATCATCTAGCACCGTTTTTACTAAATCAATAACTTCATCATTTACAATATAGCAACATTCGCCAATTGATGGTCCGATAGTAACAAAAATCTCACTCTCTAGTATTCCTTCACTTTTAAAAGAGGAAATCATCTCTCCTGCAATGTTTCCAACTGTACCACGCCATCCTGCATGAGCAAGGCCAATACAGTGATAATTCGGAGCTATAAAATATAGCGGCACACAGTCTGCGAAACAAAGCGAAAGTAAAATTGATGGATCTTTTGTATAAATACCATCACATTTTGCGATGCCGTCACTGTAGCTTTGTGTTCCTTTGCCTTTATCATTCATCGTTACTTTCTGAATATTTGTGCCATGAACTTGTTCTGCACATACCCAGCTTTCGAGTGGAAATGACAATTGTTCTGCTACAATATGACGATTTCTAACAACGTCTTTTGCACTATCATTCACATGTAGACCAAGATTTAAGCTCTCATAAGGGGGAGAACTTACTCCACCCTTTTTTGTTGTAAATCCAGCCGTTAAGTTGGCATACTTACTTTCCCACGGCTCTAACGATAAAAGGGTTTCTTTCTTACTTTTTACAAACGGTTCCATTTATTATCAATCCACACTTCCCCTTATTATAAGCATAGCTTTTTCTCATTGTAACACAGTTTGTTATCATCTGTTGACTAAAAAAGCGCTCTATTCACTAGGAAATTCAGAAGCTTTTTTGTAGCGAACTAAAATAACATCTGAGCCAATTTTTACTATACTTCGCCATGGAATAACAATTTCCTCTTCTTTTGTAAACATGCTTAACATCCGATTTGAACTTTGAATAATAATCGAATAGATTTTTCCTGTTGAAACGTCAATATCCACATCCCCAATGTTCCCTAACCGCTTTCCATCTGATACGTTCACAACGTCTTTTGCCTGAAATTCTGAGATTCGGATCATCTCTTTCTCCCCTTTATACACTTTTTATTATATATATGGGACGCGTTGTAAAAACAGAAGTTAATCCGATAAAAAAAGCGGTTAAGACTAGTCTTAACCGCTTTTTTGCGCTTAGTTCTGAATATTTTTGTTCATTTGTTTAATAGCTGCTTTTTCGAGCCTTGAAACTTGAGCTTGTGATATCCCAATTTCCTCAGCAACTTCCATTTGGGTTTTCCCTTGAAAAAACCGTTTGCGCAAAATCAATTTTTCACGCTCGTTTAATCTTCTCATTCCTTCTTTAAGGGCAATTTCTTCAATCCAGCTTGTATCTTTGTTACGATCATCACTAAGCTGATCCATTACATAGATTGGGTCGCCCCCATCATTATAAATTGGCTCAAATAGCGAGACAGGATCTTGAATCGCGTCAAGGGCAAAAACAATTTCTTCGTGTGAAACATCGAGCACTTTTGCAATTTCTTCTGCTGTTGGTTCTTTAGAAGTTTCACCAATGATTTTCTCTCTCACTTGCAACGCTTTATACGCAATATCACGCAGTGATCTTGAAACCCGTATCGGATTATTATCGCGCAGGTAGCGACGAATCTCCCCGATAATCATCGGTACGGCATATGTGGAAAATTTAACGTTTTGGCTAAGATCAAAATTATCAATAGATTTCATGAGACCGATGCATCCAACTTGAAACAAATCGTCGACATATTCGCCACGATTGTTAAACCGTTGAATGACGCTTAGCACAAGGCGCAAATTTCCGTTTACGAGCGTTTCTCTAGCGCTAGTATCACCGCTTTGCATGCTTTTAAAAAGCTTGCGCATTTCTTCATTTTTTAGTACAGGTAGTTTTGCAGTATCAACGCCGCATATTTCTACTTTGTTTCTTGCCAATGGTGACCCTCCTATCAGGAGATGATGTTCAAAATTCAGTATCTCCTTGAAAGGAAAAAATATGCACGCGGGGATGGTACGAAAAATGAGAACAAAGAGCAAAAGGGCATCGTATATACATTTCATTGTTTTTATTTCTAAATTTCAAAATATTAAAAGAAAAGCGAGAAGGCTTAATTCCTTCTCGCTACACCATTTTATTAAATTCTTTTTGCAATCTTTTAATTATCCGCTTCTCAAGTCTTGAAATATAGGACTGTGAAATTCCCAGCATATCAGCAACGTCTTTTTGAGTTTTCTCTTCATCTCCTCTTAAACCAAAGCGAAGTTCCATAATTTGTTTTTCTCGATCAGTTAATTGATGAAGAGCTTTTAAAAGCAGTTTCCGATCAACTGTTGCTTCCAAATCCTTTGTAATAATATCATCTTCTGTTCCTAAAATATCAGAGAGAAGAAGCTCATTACCGTCCCAATCAATATTTAATGGTTCATCAAACGATACTTCTGAACGAAGCTTATTATTGCGTCGCAAATACATAAGAATTTCGTTTTCAATACAGCGTGAAGCATATGTGGCAAGCTTGATTTTCTTTTCGGGATTAAATGTGTTAACTGCTTTAATAAGGCCAATTGTCCCAATGCTTATTAAGTCTTCAATATTTATCCCCGTATTTTCAAATTTACGAGCAATATACACAACAAGCCGCAAGTTACGTTCAATAAGAATCGAACGGGCTGCTTCATCTCCATTCGGAAGCTTTGTAAGCAAAACAGCTTCTTCTTCCTTAGAAAGTGGAGGCGGTAGTGCTTCGCTTCCCCCAATATAGTATACTTCATCCGTTTTTAAACCAAGCTTAATTAAGAGTTTGTACCACCATAATCGCAAGCGAATTTTATATGTAGCCATTTTTCTGCCCCTTTCTTCTCTCAAATTAAGAAACGTTTGATACAACAATCATTTTTGGATGAACAATACACTCGTACGCTTTTTCAGGTGAAAGCTCGACAGGACTTATGCCAACGAGCACTCGTTTTACTTTCATTTCTTCATCTTGATATTGAAATGTTACAAAGTCAGGCTTTAAAGCTAACAACAGCTGACTCGAACTACCAACACTTCTGTACGGAACAAAGCGAATACGGTTTGTCCATTCTACAGGTAGTTCATCATAAAGATGATCTTCATCAAGACTTGATGTTAACTCAAGAAGCTTCGAAGGTACAATTTCACTCATTAGCTCTTTTACAGCAATCATAACAGGCGTTTTTGTCAACGGCTCTGTAAGCTGGTTTCCGCTGTCAATCAGCCCTTTTGCCTCTACTCTTTGTCCATTAATATGAATTGTCACTGGAATCAATTCATCATAAAGCACTTTTCTCGTTTGCAATCCTTCCACTCTCTTTTTGGAAAAATAAAAAAGAACAGGGAATGTGAGAACAATAAAAACCCAACTTACAGGATCTCCAAAGCTTGCTGAGTGAGGAGCTGCAGCAGCTTGGAAAATAAGCGTGTCTGAGAACATAAAGTGAAGACCCATCAATCCTCCTCCAACCGTAAAAGTAGCAAAATAGAATGTTAATAAACTCTCAATCAAGTAGCGGAGGCGAACGAAACCAAAAGCAACAAGTACCATTACAACCGAAAAAGCGAGTTTTCCTCCATAGTGTTCTACAAAAGGAGCTACATCTGTAAACAAAAGAATGACAATCAATGATCCAATAAAAGCTCCAAGAAGCAATCTCCACCATTTAAATGGCCTCTTTAAAAGAACCGCACAAAGCAGCAGAAGTAGCGCATCAAATAGAAAGTTTAGTAGCCATATTAAATCAAGATAAATGGCCAACTCTGTTCCACTCCTCCCTCTTATTCTTCTTTTGTTATGAATTAGTATAAAACACTGTCCCACCAAAGTCTGTCAGTTCATGATGAGAGAAAGAAGTAATTTTGACGTTTTTTTGCTCATTTTGTTTTCTTCTCAAATAAAAAAATCCCGAGAGGATTTCCTCTCGGGATTTTTCATTTTATGCTTAACGACGACGATTGCGGTTTCGTAAGAATGTCGGAATATCTAGCGCATCATCAGATTGAGATGGCTGTGAAGAAGGACGGCTGTACTCTTGTTGAGAAGTTGGCTGTTCTTCACGCTTTGGCGCAGGCTCGCGTTTTAAAGGCTCACGCTTCGGCTGTTCACGCTCATATTTTTGCGATAGTGGGGGACGTGATTGCTGTGCTGCTTTTGTAAGATTTGAATCATCAAACCCTGTCGCAATAACTGTAACAACAATCTCATCTTTTAAACTTTCATTGATAACCGATCCGAAAATCATGTTTACTTCTTGATCTGATGCAGAAGCAACAATATCAGCAGATTCTTGGACTTCATAAAGGCTTAAGTTTGTTCCACCTGTAATGTTCATTAGAACCCCTTGCGCTCCATCAATAGATGTTTCAAGAAGCGGACTTGAAATCGCTTTTTTCGCTGCTTCCGCTGCACGATTTTCTCCTGTTGCAATTCCGATTCCCATTAAAGCAGATCCTCTGTTAGACATAATTGTTTTTACGTCTGCAAAGTCTAAGTTGATAAGACCAGGAACAGCAATTAAATCCGAGATACCTTGTACACCTTGACGAAGTACGTTATCTGCTTCACGGAATGCTTCAAGCATTGGCGTGTTTTTATCAACGATTTCAAGAAGACGGTCATTTGGAATAACAATTAGCGTATCTACCGCTTCTTTCATAGATTGAATACCGCCTGCAGCTTGTGTTGCACGTTTTTTTCCTTCAAACGTAAATGGACGTGTTACAACACCAACTGTTAAAGCACCTTCTTCTTTGGCGATTTGAGCGATAACAGGAGCAGCACCTGTTCCTGTTCCACCGCCCATACCAGCTGTAACAAATACCATGTCAGCGCCTCTTAACGCTTCTTGAATTTGCTCTTTACTTTCTTCCGCTGCTTTTTTACCAACTTCAGGATTAGCTCCAGCACCTAATCCTCTCGTTAACTTTGCACCGATTTGCATTTTCACTTCTGCTTTTGATAGATTTAAGGCTTGAGAATCTGTGTTAACAGCAATAAATTCTACACCTTGTACACCGTGTTCAATCATGCGGTTTACAGCGTTATTACCGCCGCCACCTACACCGATAACCTTTATTGTTGCTAATTGATCCACATTTGTATCAAATTCCAACATCTTAAGTTCCTCCTAATTCTAGACATTACGTTGCTTTTAATCAAAGAAATATCCGAAAAATCGTTTCATCCGATTTGATAAGTTCTTTTCATTTTTCGGCTTTTGCTTTGAATTTAAGTTTGAGTTTGAGTTTGAGTTTATTTTTGCGTTTGGTTTTGGTTTTGGCTGTTGAGGAGTCATTATTTCTTCCTCAACCATCTCTTCTTGAATAGGTGTACTAATATCCCGTCCTTGAATTTTTGCATTTTTATAGGCGAACTTTATTAGGCCAACACCTGTTGTAAAATGTGGTTCTCTTACTCCAATGTAATCAGGCATTGCAAGTCTTACATTGTTTTCAAGCACCACTTCTGCCAGTTCAAGAACTCCTGGCATAGAAGCAACACCACCTGTTAGTACATATCCTCCTGGAACATCTTTGAATCCTAAATTGTTTACTTCCTGAACAACCATATCAAAGATTTCCTCTAGTCTCGCTTCGATAATATCAGCGATTTCCAGTTGATTGAACTGCTGATGTTGATCGCTTCCAATGATGGGTACACTAAATACTTCTTCTTCTGATGCATGATCATAAAATCCATGACCGTGAGCACGCTTAATTTTTTCTGCATCTTCTGTTGAAGTTCTAAGACCAATTGAAAGGTCTTTTGTGATATGTTCCCCACCGATTGGAATAATTCCTGTAGCTTGTAAGTGTCCTTTGCTGAAAACAGAAACGGTTGTTGAGCCGCCTCCCATATCAATCATTGCGACACCAAGGTTTTTTTCATCCCGAGAAAGAGCAATTGAACCTGCTGCTAATGGTTGCAAGCAAATATCCGTAATCTCAAGTCCTGCTCTTTCTACACAGCGTAAAAAGTTATGTAACACGGTCTTCGATCCCGTAATAATCGTGCCTTCCATCTCAAGACGAACACCTAGCATTCCTCTAGGATCTGTAATCCCTTCTAGTCCGTCTACAATGAACTGTCTTGGAATAACATCGATAATCTCACGGTCAGGAGGAATAGACATAACTTGCGCTGCGTCAATAACACGTGCAATATCGCTATTCATAATTTCCCGATTCTCGCTTGAAACAGCTACAACTCCGTGACACTCTTGTAATCTTACATGGTTTCCGCTAACGCCAACAACAACGCGATGAATCTCCATACCTACCATACGCTCTGCTTGTTGGACAGCCTTCTTTATCGAATGAACGGTTTCATCTATATCAACAATCGACCCTTTTTTAAGTCCACTAGATTCCACGTTTCCAACACCAATGATATTTAGTGAATCATCACTCATTTCACCGATGATTACTTTCACACTGGATGTACCGATGTCAAGACTTACGAAAATCTCATTGCTGTTCATTCTCTGGCACCTCCCTTAACACTTCAATCCTACTTTTTTAGGAGAACAACAATTATATTTATCATATGAAACTATTCAACATATAGCTCTTTTTCCCTTTTGTGAATTGAATTTTTTTATCTTTTTTGTTTAAATAACCGTTATTTTTAATAGAGTTCGATCATAACAAGAATTTACTATTTATTGAATGTAAAAGATTCGTAAACCTATTAAATATTAGTCTACACTAATATGAACCGCTAGAAAAGTGTAACTTACGCCCAATTGGGTATTATAAAACAAAGAAAGAGTAAAAAACACCGAAAAATAAATCTACCGCATTTTCCCAGCTCTCTTCACCTATTTTGTTCCCTTTGAAACAGTAATTATAACGAGCTAATTATAGAACGATACTCCCTTTAAAAGGTTTCACTTTTCCTACTGAGCTTCTTCTGCTTCATCTTCTTTTTTATCGTCTTTAAAGTATGGATCGTAAAGTCCATCATATACTTCGAAATCAATAACTCCTGCCGCTTCTGGTCCTAACTCACTAACGATTTGTGGATAAGCTAAAATTTTCTTTGATAAATCTTCAATATTTGCCGTTACTTCAAAACCGTCATTCATATAAAGCGTGATAAACATTTTGTTTACATCTGTTGGGGTATACTCAATTTCTGAAATTGAATGTGCAATGCTGTCTGGAATTTTAATCAGTTCTTTGATCATTTCTTCCAAACGTTCGCCATTAGTCCAACCTACTAAGAGCGGTGCATCCCCATGGGTATCTTCCCCTTGATTAGATTTTAAGATCTCTCCGTTTTCTAAGATAGGGATAAATTTTCCGTCATCAGCTACGTAAGCAACACGATCATACTCTTTTACATGAATATTGATTTTGTTAGGAAAAGCCTTCTCAACAGAAGCACTCTTAATTTGCGTATTTTCTTTAATTTTTTTGCTAACATCATCTGAATCAACGCTAAAAAAGCTCGTATGTGTTGATAAATCGCTCGCTTTAATAATTTCTTTTTTGGATGTGTACTCGTTTCCTTCGACGTTAATCTTAGCCACGTTACTAAGCGACGACTGTGTGTAAAGAATAAACAAGATCAGGATAAAAAAAACGGACATATATATAATAAGTCTCCGATTAGCTCTTGATTTTCTTTGTTCCTTTAGCTTAGGTAAACGATCTTCCAAATTTACTACTTTGCGTTTATCCATTTTCATTCACCCTATATAGCTTAGTCATACAAGCAAGAGCCTGTACATATTACTAACATTATAGCACATACAGCACGCCTAAAAACGATATTCTCGCAATCGATTCTTCGTACGTGTAAGAAGATGATTGTGTTTTGTTCCTTTTATTAGAGCAAGGAAAAAGACCACTTTCTTCAAGTGATCAAAAGAATTAAAATGTTGCATCCCTCTAATTTGCGATATAAGGGAAAGCCAATTACTCACTTTCCCTTTCTTTCACACTTTCAAACAGCTTTTCTCATGTCTTTGTTCCTTTTGCTACGGTAAATGATTTAGCTCACAATTTCAACTTCTGTGTGCATTTCAATGCCTTCTTTTTCTTTTATTGTCTTTTGAATATACTTGATAAGATCAACAACATCCTGTGCTGTTGCATTTCCTGTATTCACAATAAAGTTCGCATGAAGGTCACTTACTTTTGCTCCACCGATTTCATATCCTTTTAAGCCATTCTTTTCAATGAGCTCTCCTGCATAGTTTGGAAGCGGATTTCTGAAAATACTTCCTGCACAGGGAAAATTCCATGGCTGCGTTTCTTTACGATAGTCTTTGTTCTTTTGAATTTTTTCAACAATTGCCTCGCGATTTCCTTCTTCAAGAGATAATACAGCCTGGATACAAATACCAGGACGTTCGTTTTGAAGAATAGAGTGGCGATATGAAAACTGAAGTTCATCGTTTGTTAACCATTCAATTGTTCCATCTTCAAATAAAACAAGCGCTTTTTCCAGTATCTTGGACATATCAGAACCGTGGGCTCCTGCATTCATGTAGACAGCGCCGCCTACAGAGCCTGGAATTCCCGCAGCAAACTCGAGCCCTGTAAGCCCTTTACGGCTTAGCTGTGTTGCAAGTGCGACAATGGAGTATCCTCCTCCAACTTTTACTTTTGTTCCCTCAACTGTAAGATCGCTAATATCTCGACCAAGCTTAATAACTGCTCCTTTAATTCCTTCATCAGACACAAGCAAGTTAGAGCCGCGACCAATTGCTCGCCATGGAATGTTATGTTCCTTAATAAGAGTCATTGCTTTCTCAAGACCTTGAACGCTATTTGGCTCAATAAAGAGCTCCGCAGGGCCGCCAATTTTAAGCGTTGTATGATGTGCGAGAGGCTCATGTTGAAGCACTTTTCCTACATTGTTTTCTTTTAGTTCTTGCACTAACCGTTCCATAGAATCCTCCTACATTTATCTAGCTATATACGTCCACTTTATTATATGTGGGTATTGACCTAATAGTGATTTTGACCATTTTATTAAAGGTGACAAAAGTTATTTTGTCAAGTTCTTCAAAAGCTCATAAAGAACGGTTGCTGCATGTGGCATACCTAACTTTTTCGATGCAGCTCTCATATCTTTCAGCTTTTGCTCATTAAGTAAAATTTCATCAATGGACTCAAGCAAGCGTTCGCCTGTTAAATCAGCTTCTAAGCAAAGCGTTGCTGCATCATTGTCGCTTAGTGCACGCGCATTTTTTTCCTGATGGTTATTTGTTACATACGGACTTGGGACTAAAATGCTCGGAAGTCCTAACGCAGTAATTTCTGAAAGAGTTGTTGCTCCTGCTCTTGCTACAATCAAATCAACGCCAGAAAGCACTTCTGGCATGTTATGTAAGAAAGGCTTAACAATAACATTTCCTTGCGCTCCTGCTTCTTCAAGCTGCTTCACAACTCGCTCATAGTGCACATCACCTGTCACGTATAAAAACTCGTACGGTTTTTGACCCGCTTCCTTTATAACGCTTAACAGTGCATCATTAATTGGGCGAGCTCCTCGGCTTCCTCCCACAATAAGTACACTTTTCTTATTTAAACTAAGACCAACATCTTTTTTTCCTTTTATTCCGTCCTGATTAAGTACTTCAGAAGCACGGGGATTTCCTGTCATAACCACTTTTTCACTAGGGAAAAAAGCTTCTGCCTGTTCAAAGCATACAGCTACTTTATCTACATACTTGCTTAAAAACTTATTTGTTAAACCTGGAACGCTGTTTTGTTCATGAATAACTGTTGGAACCCCAAGCTTTGAAGCAGCATAAACAACAGGGCCACACACGTATCCTCCTGTTCCAATTACAACATCTGGTTTAAATTCTTTAATATACTTTTTACTTTTAGATACACCCTTTAAAAAGCGGGCTACTGTTTTTACGTTATCAAAAGATAGCTTTCTCTTAAACCCTGAAATTTCAATTGCTCGAAAAGGAATACCTGCTCTTTTCACAATATCGCTTTCAAGTCCTTTTTCTGAGCCTATATATAAGACTTCTGTATTAGTTTCTTGTTTTTGAATTTCTCTAATAAGGGCTAAAGCCGGGTAAATATGACCACCCGTTCCCCCTCCACTTACGATTACTTTCATATCTTTCACCTCATCTGCACAACTTTTTAAATCATACCATAAAATTATATTACATAGATGATATGAAATTTACGTTTTTTAAACATTTTCTCTTCTATTATTGCATGAAATTTCTATTATAGAGACATTCCTAACTATTTTACCAAAAATAATAAGAGATAGAAAAAAAAGAACTGCTACAATTGTAGCAGTTCTTTTTTAGTAACGAGAATGTCGACTAACGTTTAGCAGCACTCCAACAGCTGCTAGCATAAGTGTTAAGGAAGATCCTCCATAGCTTAAAAACGGTAGCGTAATCCCTGTGACAGGAATTAAATTTGTTACAACCCCAATATTAATCATGACTTGTATAGCAACCATTGAAATAACCCCAATAGCTAGGAAACTCCCGTACAAGTCAGGAGCTCCAAGCGCTATCCTTACTCCTCTCCATAGAAGGAGAGCAAACAGGATGAGCACAATCGAGCCTCCAATGAAACCAAGCTCTTCTGCTAAGATAGCAAAAATGAAATCTGTTTGAGGTTCTGGCAAGTAAAAGAACTTTTGTCGACTTTGTCCAAGTCCCATCCCAAGCAAGCCGCCTGGCCCGATGGCATAGAGTGATTGGATAACCTGAAATCCACTTCCTAGCGGATCTTCCCAAGGATCAAGGAAAGACGTAATTCGCTTGATGCGATACGGTGCAGATGCAACAAGAGCAACAAAGCCTGCTACCCCAACAAGTCCTAAATAAGCAAAATGACTAATTCGGGCTCCCGCTACAAAAATCATTACAATACATGTTCCAACCATTACTGTTCCAGTCCCTAAGTCAGGCTGAAGCATAATGATGCCAAATGCTAGAAAGACGAGCCCAAGAGAAGGCATTAGTCCTTTCTTAAAAGAAGTGATCTTCTTTTGATTATCTGCTAGATATTTGGAAAGAAACGCAATCATCGCAAGCTTCATGAACTCTGAAGGCTGAATGGAAAAAGCTCCAACGCCAATCCAGCTTGTAGAGCCGTTTCGCGTCATCCCTACTCCAGGAACGAGAACAAGTACAAGAAGCACAAAGCAAATGATAATAAGGGATTTTGACCACTTCCGCCATGTCCAGTAATCAATGTTCATAATAACAAACATGGCACATACCCCAAGCCCTGCAAACAATAGCTGTCTCTTAGCAAAAAAGAACGAATCATCAAACTTGTACGAAGCCCATACAGCACTTGCACTGTACACCATAATGAGTCCAATTGTAAGCAATGAAAGAGTTAATACAATTAAAATGAAATCTGGCGTTGTTTTTTTAGTTGACAATGTAGCACACCTCTGACTACAAGAATTCAGAGCTTCTTCCTAAGGTGTGAACAGTTTTTGAGACAAGCTCCTATTTTAGCTTATGCACGCAATTAATAAACATGTCACCACGCTCTTCAAAAGTTTTAAACTGATCCCAACTTGCGCATGCAGGTGATAAAAGAATAACGTCTCCTTCTTCTGACAGTTTATATGCTGCTGCAACAGCCTTCTCTACATTATCGACACGTTTGATTGTTTGTATTCCTACATTTTTTGCAGATTCTTCAAGCTTTGGCGCTGTTTCTCCAAATGTGACAAGCGCTTTTACACATGAGAGCGCATCTTCTAAATCTTCAAATCCATTTCCACGATCAAGACCGCCAGCTAATAAAATGACGTTCTCTTTAAAACCAGAAAGTGCCGCCTTTGTTGCTAAAATATTCGTTGCTTTTGAATCATTATAAAACGCTCTGCCCTGAATATTTGTAACATACTGCATTCGATGTTTAACACCTGTAAATGTTTTCAAAACACTCACAATCGCTTCTGTGCTTGCTCCGTAAAGCTTGCATGTAGCAATCGCTGCTAAAACATTTTCAATATTGTGCTCTCCTTTTAATAAAACATCATCCCAACTGATAATCTCCTCTTCTTGGAACATCAGTTTATTTCCTGATAAATAAGCTCCCTCTTTCAGGTCTTTATGACGTGAAAAAGGCACAACTTTTGATTTGATACTCCCGAAGTTAGCAGAAACGACAGGGTCATCAGCATTGATAACGGCATAATCTTCTTCATCTTGATGGCTAAATAAATTAAATTTCGCTTCAACATATTCCTCTTTTGAAGAGTGATAGTCTAAATGAGCATCAAAAATGTTTAATAATACAGCTATCTTAGGCTTGTATTCTCGTATTCCCATAAGCTGAAAAGATGAAAGCTCTGTAACAATAACTTGGTCTTTTTCTGCTTTAGCTCCAACCTCACAAGAAACTGTTCCAATATTGCCTGCAATAAGGGGTTCTTTTTGGGCTGCTGCTAAAATCTCATAAATGAGTGTTGTTGTCGTTGTTTTCCCATTGCTTCCCGTAATTCCGATAATTGGAGCTTCCGACAGCTCATAGCTCAACTCAACTTCTGTAATAACCGGAATTTCTCTTTTTAAAGCTTCTTGGAGAAAAGGAATACGATATGGAATTCCAGGATTTTTCACAACCATATAAGCATTATCTAAAAGGGATAGAGGGTGCTCTCCAAATACAGAAGAGATCCCCTCTTTTTCTAGTTCTCTTTTTACTTCTTCTTCTGGTTCTGTACGGTCTGTTACCGTTACATTAGCTCCAAGTCTATGTAGAAGTTTAGAAGCGGCTAGCCCACTTTTGGCTAATCCTAAAATAATCACATTTTGATTTTCATATGTTTTGATTGTTTTCACTTAAATCCACACCTCAATGTAAATGCCTAAAATCGCAAATAGTAAACCAACTGTCCAGAACGTCATAACAACGCGCCATTCGCTCCACCCGCTAAGCTCATAGTGGTGATGAAGCGGACTCATTTTAAAGATGCGTCGTCCTGTCGTTTTAAATGAAATAACTTGAATAATAACAGATAGCGTCTCAATAACAAATACGCCTCCGATAATAATGAGTAGAATTTCAGCGTTAATTAAAATTGCAATTGTCGCAATAGCTCCTCCAAGCGCTAGTGAACCTGTATCTCCCATAAACACTTTTGCCGGGTAAGCGTTAAAAACTAAGAAGCCAAGTAAAGCTCCAACAACAGCTACAGAGAAAATAGCTACGTTAAACTGCCCTGCATACCAAGCAAGCACAGCAAAAGCTCCAAATGCAATCGCTCCTGTTCCAGATACAAGACCGTCAAGTCCGTCTGTTAAGTTTACGGCATTTGAAAATCCAACAAGCCAAATAATTAGAAAGATAACATAAAAAATACCAAGCTCGATTTCTACATCTGTACCCGGAATATTAACCGCCGTTGATAGATTAGCTGAACGCGCTACAATGTAAAAAATAACGGAAATAACAATTTGTCCAAGCAGTTTCTGCTTTGACGTTAATCCTAAGTTACGCTTTAGGACAACTTTAATAAAGTCATCTAAAAAGCCTAATAAACCAAAGCCAATTGTTACAAATAGAAGTAAGAATGTTTCAACTGTTGGTTCTAGATAAATATTTGTCATCACAAGTGTTGTGATCACGATGGAAAGTAAGATCATAATTCCGCCCATCGTTGGCGTTCCAGCTTTTTTCTGGTGTGATTTTGGTCCCTCATCACGAATGCTTTGACCAAACTTCAAACGTCTTAAAAACGGAATGAAGAAAGGGGAACAAACCGCCGTTACTAAAAACCCCACCAAAATTGTTACTAATATCAATTGCTCAAACACGTGATTTCCTCCTCTTAACATCAAAAAAACAGATCTAGGGTTTATGCCTGCTTCGTTTTGCTTTCAATAGATTCTAGTGCAACTTTGCGATCATCAAAGTCATTAACAGTTCCACCGATAATTTGATACGTTTCATGACCTTTACCAGCAATTACGATAACATCTTTAGCCTGCGCTTTGTTGATGGCGTACTGAATTGCTTCACGACGGTCTTCAATTGTTGTAAAGTTTTCTTCTGTGAGCTCTGTTGTCATATCGTTTAGAATTTCTTTTGGATCTTCACTTCTCGGGTTGTCAGAAGTAAAGATTGCTTCTGTACTATATGACACAGCCACATTTGCCATGATTGGACGTTTTGTTTTATCTCGGTCTCCACCACACCCAACAATAACATATATATTTTGCTCGGCAAATTGTTTGACCGTTTTTAACACATTTTCTAAACTATCCGGCGTATGAGCATAATCGACAATAACTGTATAGTCTTGTCCTCCATTTACAACTTCAAAACGACCGTCAACGCCTTTTACTTTAGAAAGAGCTGCTACAATTGTTTCTAAATCTACATTAAGCGCAAACGCGGCCGATGCTGCAGCTAAAATATTATAAATGCTAAACTCACCAATTAAATTAACGTGCATTGTCTTATTTCCAAGAGGCGTCACAAGCTCAAATGTTGTTCCGCTACTTGTCATTTCAATATTGTGAGCCATAATGTCGCTTTCTTCGTGAATACCATACGTTAGTAGAAAAGCAGTTGTCATTTTGGCATACAGTTTTGATGAAGCATCATCAGCATTTAGGACAGCGTATTTAGGAGACGTTTCTTCAAATCGGTTTCCAAGCTGAGAAAAAAGAAGACCTTTCGCATAGCGATACTCTTCCATTGTATGATGATAATCAAGGTGATCTTGCGTTAAATTCGTAAATACAGCTACATCGTAATCACAACCGTGAACACGTCCTAAATCAAGCGCATGTGATGAAACTTCCATTGCTGCGACTTCAACATTTTCATCAACCATCTTGCTAAAAATGCCTTGCAAAGCAAGCGATTCAGGAGTTGTATTTTGAACAGGATAAACTTCGGAACCAATTCTTGTCTCAATTGTGCCAATAACACCTGTTTTTTGTTTTTTCTCTTGAAAAATAGCTTCTAATAAATGCGTAACTGTTGTTTTTCCATTTGTTCCTGTTACGCCAATAAGCTTTAACTTTTCAGTTGGTTGTCCGTAAAAAAAGTTAGCAAGCAAAGCCATAACGCGTCTTGTGTCTTTAACAATTACAACTGGAATATCAACATCTAGCTCATGTTCTGCTACAAGAGCTACTGCACCTTTTTCAACTGCTGTTTTGGCATAGTCATGTCCGTCAACCGTATACCCTTTCACACAGAAGAACAGGGAGCCTTCTTCAACTTCTCGGCTATCCATCTTAAGAGAAGTAATCTCTGGATTTTCATTACTTGTAACGTTGAACTGCCACTTTGGCAAAACGTTAATTAATTCTGTTAGTTTCATTGTATTCAAACCTTCCTTTACCTAAACCATTGTTATACCATTTTATGTCCACAAACTCAATATAAGGGTTAGCTGCGTTATTCCTCTTCCCATTTTACAGAAAAATAAGCCACGGGGGAATTCCCCAAGGCTTATTTCTTGAAATAATTTCATTTCCAAATCCGCTAAGCATACGCTAACCTTTATAAAATTGCACAGTGAGTTTATTTTTCTCCTAAATAAATTCTAACCGTAGACCCTGCTTTAAGTTTTGTTCCGGCTTTTGGAGACTGTTTCACGACAACATCTCCTTTTCCGCTTGCATCTATTTTTAAATCAACAAGCTGCTCACGTAAGTCTTTTTTATCTAGTCCTACTAAATCTGGTGTGTCAATCATCGGTGTGTCAAGCCATGTTAGTTCTTTTTCAATTTGATCTTTGCGTGGTTTAACCCCCATTGCTCGCAAGCTATCTTCCATAATGTTTCCGACAATCGGAGCTGCTACTACTCCTCCAAACTGTACAGTTCCTTTTGGATTATCAACAGCTACATATACAACAAGCTCTGGGTCATCCGCCGGAGCTACGCCGATAAAAGAAACGATATGATTGTTTTCTAAATATTTCCCATCTTTTACTTTTTGCGCTGTCCCTGTTTTTCCTCCAACTCGATACCCTTCTACATATGCGCCTTTACCAGACCCTTTTGCAACAACGCTTTCAAGTGCATAGCGTATTTGCTCAGACGTTTTCTCTGAAATAACTTTACGCTTCGCTTCAGGTGCCTGCTTTTTCACGACTTTTCCTGTAACAGGATCTGTCCATTCTTTGGCAATATGTGGTGTATAAAGAGTACCACCATTCACTGCGGCAGAAACCGCTGCAACTTGTTGAATAGGTGTTACAGATACACCTTGACCAAATGCTGTTGTTGCTTGTTCAACAGGACCAACTCGGTCAAGATTAAATAAAATCCCTTTGCTCTCTCCCTGTAAATCAATGCCTGTTTTTTGTCCAAAGCCAAAGTCTTTAATATAATCAAAAAGCTTCTCTTTGCCAAGACGTTCTCCAAGCTCAACAAAACCTGGGTTACAGGAATTTTGTACAACTTCTAAAAACGTTTGTTCACCATGTCCGCCTCTCTTCCAACAGTGAAGAGTTGAGCCTCCTACTTCAATTGATCCATCATCAACAAACGTATCTTTAGCAAGATCTACTTTTTTCTCTTCAAGAGCAGCAGCTAACGTAATAATTTTAAATGTGGATCCGGGCTCATACGCGCTCCAAACCGGTAAATTTCGGTTGTACACATCAGCAGATACATTTTTAAAATTCGTTGGATCAAAATCCGGTCTGCTTGACATACCTAGAACTTCTCCATTTTTGGGATTCATTGCAATGGCAATCATCCCATCAGGATTGTATTTAGAATCAGCAAGATCAAGTTCCCGTTCTAAAATGGTTTGTACTTTTGTATCAATTGTCAGCTTTAAATTCAGTCCATCTACAGGGGCCGTGTAGTCATCTGCAATATTAGGCATTCTTTTACCTTTTGCATCAGAATAGAATTCAACAGCTCCTTTTTCCCCGCTAAGCTGCTTGTCATAATATGCTTCAAGACCTGTTAGCCCTTGGTTATCAATTCCTGCAAATCCTAATACATGAGATAAATAGCTTCCAAATGGATAATAACGAATAGAATCTTCCGCAATATAGACTCCTTTTAATCCAAGCGCGCGAATTTCTTTTGCTTTTTCATGAGAGATTTTACGCCCTTCTGGATTAATTCGTTCACTTGCTGCTTTCTTTGTAACATGCTTGTATGCTTTTTCTTTTGACATATTAAGTACAGCAGCAAGCTTTTCTGCAGTCTCTACAGGATCTTCAATTTGTCTTGGAACAATTAAAACAGAGGGGGCGCTTTTATTTGTTGCAAGCTCTACTCCATTTCGGTCTTGAATTTCACCACGTTTTGGTTCAAACGGAATGTTTCGGCTCCACAAACTTTTGGCTTGCTCTGTTAATGTATCTCCTAATACAAACTGAACGTATCCTAAGCGAACGTTAATAATCGAAAAGATAAGAATCCCGACAAAAAGGACAATTAACAGTCGCTTTCGAACGGTAACTCCAGACACGCGCATATTACGTTTCCTCCCCTACGTTTAAGCTCGTTCTCTACTATATGCTTGTACTTTCTCATATAGAACGAACAGAGGAGGCTTGTTCACAAGCAAAAGTTCCCACAAATAAGAATTACACACTCTTATTTGTGAGAACATTGGATTTACTAAAAAACCGTAATCTTTTAATCTATTAATCAAGCGGTGCGTTGCTGTCACTTGATTCTTCTTGTTCGTCATCGCTATCTTCTCGCTTCTCTTCAGCTGCTTTCTTTGCTGAGTGAAGTTCCACGCTTAAAAGACTTTTATTTTCCAATGAGGCACCTTTTTTAATACTTTGACTGCCTTTTGCTACATAGCCGTGACCGCTAACAGCTGTCTTTAAATTAAGCAGCTCGCTAATTTCGAGCACATCACGGTAAGAAAACCCGGTTAAATCAGGCATTGTTGGCGAACCATCTGTTTGTAGGAAAACTTTGTTTCCATAAATGATTCTTGACCCCGGAGCAGGCTGCTGCTCTGCAATCGTTTCTCCATTCCCAATAATAACTGGAGATAGCCCTTTTCCTGTTAACTCTTTCTTTGCTTCCTCAACAGAAGAACCAACATATGAATCTAGCGTGTTTCCATACTTTGTTTCACTAGATTTTGTTTTCTCTTTTTCTTCTTCACTAGGTTTCACCTGTAAATACTGCAAACTTTTTTGCATTGTTGGATTGAACACTTCTGCAACTGGCTTTCCACCTGTTTCATATGCTTTCAAATGAGGTTGCTTAACAGCAACGTACATCACTAATTCAGGATCATCTGCTGGAGCCATTCCCATAAATGAAAACGTATAGTTTTCACGGCCTGTCAGATATTTACCGTTCTCTCCTGCAAGTTGTGCTGTTCCTGTCTTCCCTGCCACTTCATATCCATCAATATCGTAAGCAGCACCTGTTCCATGCTCGCCTGTGACAACCGTACGAAGCAGTTTACGTACTTCTTTTGCAGACTCAGCAGAGATTGGTTTACCTACTACTTCTGGTTTTGTTTCTGAAATCACTTTATCTTTTTGAGAATCAACCACTTTTTTCACAACGTACGGCTTCATCATTTTTCCATCATTGGCAACTGCCGTTACAGCTTGAATTTGCTGGATAGCTGTAATAGCTGAGCCTTGTCCAAATGCTGTTGTAACTTGTTCAAGCGGTTTATTGTACACAAATTTACTTCCCACTTCGCCTGGGATATTAATTCCTGTCTTTTTATCAAGACCAAATTTCTTAAAGTATTCCATGAGTCGATCAGGACCGATTTTCTCCATTGCAAGCTTTGCGAAAGCGACATTTGAAGAACGCTGTACTCCTTCATTATATGTGATAGGCCCCCAGCCAACACCATTGTTATGGTCGCCAATTTTACTGCCGCCTACTTTATAACTTCCCGATTCATACAGCTCATCTCCGTTGTATACTCCTGCATCAACAGCTGCTGAAAGGGTAAAAATCTTCATTGTTGAGCCAGGCTCGAACCGAGAGCTTATAGCACTGTTTCCAAAGTTCTGGATGTTCCGCTGATTTGGATTAAATCCAGGTCTATTTGACATAGCCAGAATCTCGCCTGTTTTAGGATTTGCCACAATGCCAATAATACTTGATGGTTCATACTCTTTTTGCACTTCGCTCATTGACTCTTCCAAAAAGACTTGAATTTTTTGGTCGATTGTTAAATACACATCTTTTCCTTGCTTAGGTGCAACAATGGATTCTTTTGGATTAGGAAGCTTTAAGCCCGTAGAATCACTTTCATACGTCATATAGCCATCCTTTTCTGTTAAAGCATCGTTAAACTGCTTTTCAATCCCCATCATTCCAACAGTTTCACCTTTTTCATTTTTTTGAGCATATCCAATGATGTGAGAAGCAAATTCCCCATTTGGATAAAAGCGTTTGGAACTCTCTTTAAATCCAATTCCAGGTAGATTTAACTTTTCAATCTTTGCCCGAAGCTCATGATTAATGTTACGTCCACCTGGACCAAGCTCAACCTGAAACGCTCCTTTTCTCGTTAAGAGCGAAAGCAGCTTGTCTTCTTTCATATCAAGAAGAGGGGCAAGTTTTTCTGCTGTTTTTTCTGGATCTTTGACATGGTCTTCATAATCTTTGTCCAAAATAGCAATCACGGTATACGCTGTTGTATCTTCGGCAACAGCAGTACCATTTCGATCGTAAATTGTGCCCCGATGAGCTTCAATTGTGCTTTTATGCGTATGAGCTTTCTCAGCTCGTGAAGCTAAAAGCTGACCGTTTGCTTTTCCTGTGACTTCGATATAAAAAAAGCGACCAGCTAACACAAAAAAGAGCGAACCAAATATTAAAATTAATATCGCTGCTCCTTTTCGTATTGATCGATTGTTTTGTTTCGACATTACTTCTCACTCACAACTTTCACATTGTCTGCATTCATTTCTAAGCCCAGTTTTTTAGCTTTTTCTAAAATGCGATCATATTGACTAAGCTCTTTTACTTGATCATTTAAATCCATATTCACTGTTTTTTGAGCTTTTACTTTTTCTTCTACTTTTTGCACATTCGTATTTGCCTCATATAGAGCAGCTTGATTCGAAATAAACTGAATCGAACCGAACAGCATAAACCCACAGAACGTTACATAAATAAGCTTTTCACCTAAAGGAAGACGTACTTTTTTCTTTTTTGTTACATGTTTAATTTTGTGCTGGACAACTTCTCTTTCTTTTTCTTTTAATTTATACGCTAAATTATTCAATGCAACCCCTCCCTTTTTTTATCGCACCTTCTTATTCTTTTGCTTTTTCAGCTATACGTAGCTTAGCAGAGCGTGCACGATTGTTTTCAGTAAGCTCTTCTTCGCTCGGAAGAATTGGTTTTCTTGTAATCAGCTTTAATGCTGGCTCATATTCTTTTGGAATGATAGGCAATCCATGAGGCAAGTCTGGTAAAGAACTTTTTTCTTTGAACATAGCTTTACAAATGCGGTCTTCTAATGAGTGGAACGTGATAACACTAATACGTCCGCCTTTTCTCACAACCTCAATTGCTTGTTCAAGCGCCATTTCAAAAACACCAAGCTCATCGTTGACAGCAATTCGAATAGCTTGAAACACCCGTTTTGCTGGATGTCCGCCTTTTCTACGAGCTGGAGCTGGGATTCCTTCTTTAATTAGTTCTACAAGCTCATTTGTTGTTTCAATTTTTTTCGTTTCTCGGTAACTTTCAATTTTTCGCGCAATTTGCTTGGAAAATTTTTCTTCTCCATATTGGAAGAAAATTTTCACAAGCTTTTCATACGGCCATTCATTTACAACGTCAAATGCACTTAGCTTTGATTGTTGATCCATTCGCATATCCAGCGGAGCGTCATGATGATAGCTGAATCCTCTTTCAGGAGTATCAAGCTGTGGGGACGAAACGCCTAAATCAAATAGAACTCCATCAACTTTTGTAACGCCAAGTTCTACAAGCTTTTCTTTTAAAAAGCGGAAGTTACTTTTTACAAACGTTACTTTTCCTTCATAAGGAGCTAGCTTTTCTTTTGCATTTTCTAATGCTACATCGTCTTGGTCAAAAGCAATAAGATGACCTTCTGATGATAGCTGTTGTAAAATATATTCACTGTGTCCTGCTCCACCAAGGGTACAGTCCACATAAATGCCGTCGGGTTTAATATGTAATCCCTCTGCTGCTTCTTCTAATAAAACTGTCTTATGTTTGAACATGCTAGCACCTACTTTTTGTTCCCTAAACTATTACACCCTCTAATTTAGGATGCTTTTTCTATTATATATTAAATTACTTGTTTTTTTTAGCTTTTTCTACAAACTATCGACGAATTTTGTCAATTTATTATATCATTGTAAAACATGCAAAAAAACATCCAGTTACTCCCACAGTTTGAAGGCTAAAAAAACGCTTTCTGTTGCATTATAATGTTCACATTTTACGTTTGAAAAGTCCTGATGTGTTTTTCTTTTGAAATTGTTCTTCTTTGTTAGTATCTCCGACTTCTTTCTTTCTTACAAACAAAAATGTTTTTTTCATAAAATGTTTTTCTTTATAAATTTAATTCTATTTGGGCAAAAAAAAATCCTGCTAGAGGCAGGATTTTCTTATAAATAAATGATTTTCAATTTATGATCAAACTCGACAGAACAGCTTACAAGTTCGTCTACAAATGTAAAACCATATTTATTTATGTAGTAAAAAACGTTCCAAATTCTTTCCTGTGGCGCATTTTGTGGGACTAAAGCATTTTCAATCGAAAGATATTTATTCCACGTCGCACTATGTCTTTTTAAGTGATCTTTCTCCATAATTTGGCTGATAGAGGATATCTGTCTCATAATAAGCTGTCGATTTTTATGAAGTAGATCAACATATTTTTTATTTTCTTGCAATACTTTATCACGAAATAATGAATGTACTTTTTCTACTTCTTCTTCTAAATACTCAATATGAGAAAGATATGCTCCTTGCCCACTCTCTTTTAGCCATTCATCTCTACGTACAGAAACGTTGCCAGAGAAAACGTCTTCTAACGATAAATCTAATTTTTCCATATCTCTCGCAATACCACGTTCAATAAATGCGTAAGAGAGTCTTGGCACAACAGGAGGCATCTTCATATCAAAAGTACCAAAAACGTCCCCAAGTTCAGCCCAATAAGCTACTTCCCCTGGCCCCGCGATAAAAGCAAGCGTTGGGAACAAATATTCTTGCATAAGAGGACGAGTTACTACATTATTGCTTAAAAGCTCGGGTTTTACTTCAGCAATCGTTAGAAGCTCATCTTCTGAAAGTTTAATGCTTCCATTTTTCCCATAAAATTTTGCTCCATTTCTTTGGAGCAATACGCGACGTCCATCTTCTGAATAAAAAATGTGGGCATTAGCCATGTCTGTTTCAATGGCATTTTTATAGCGATGACGAAGTTTCCCCTGCGTTTCTCCAAGGGCTTCACTAATTTTAGCATTCTTTTTAATAAGCTTCGTGAAAAAATCAGCTTCAATTTTTCTTAAGGATGATGAACCTGAGTCAATTAAAATGAGGCCATGTTTGCTGAATAACTTGGTAATGAGGAGAGCAAAGAAGTCAACGTACGTTGTCGCACTTTGCAAACAGGTTTCAACAAACGATAGTGCTTCTTTCGAATACTCTTTTTCCCCGAATGCTTGAAAAGCTTCCTTCACCCACTTTTGGAGAGTTTCTTTATGAAGTACTGCCTCAGAAGCCATTTTCTGTTCTCCATCTTTGTAGACATGTTTTTTCATCCCATTTTCTTCTACAAAAATATGATTAATCTCAGCAATATCATGATCTTCTCCTGCAATCCAAAAAACAGGGAGAACGCGCGAACCTAACTTTTCCTCCTGCTCTTTTGCTAATTTAAGAATAGAAACAATTTTATTTATCGTATATAGCGGGCCTGTTAATAGACCTGCTTGTTGTCCGCCGACAACAACCGTTGTTTCCGCGTTTTTTAAAGTCTCAATGCTTGCTAATGTTTCTTTACAGGCACCTAAACGTTCGTTATATGAAAGCAAATGATTTACTAATGCCTCTCTTGGTAACGAGCGAAGCATTAAGTCCTCTTTTCGCTCTTTATAAACGGTTGGAGATAAAACATCATAATGAAAATATTCTCCAATAAAAGAATCTCCATTCACATAATCGTTCATAAGTGGATTAAGAGGTTTTCCCGCATAATCTATAAGTTCCATTGATGAACTTCCTTTCTGTACTCGAATTCACACTTCCCATTATCAATGCTATGCGTTCATTCGTCTAGTAAATAGCCTCAGCTAAATGTTTTGAAGACGACTGAAAATCCCATATATAAAAAGAGCTAAATGCACAATAAAAAAAAGAAGAAAGCTCACTCTCCAAAATCCTTTTAAAACTCTTTTAAATTGGACGTCTTTCGTCTTCTTCCACTGTAGCAATGTTGTGAGAGCTGCAATAGTTAAAAGGATGAGTAAAATAAGCCATAAATGTGAGCCTTCCCAAATAACGGCAGATAGGCAGTATACAGAGAAAATAAGGATAACGGTTGTAATATCAATTGATAGATGAAAAGCTCTTCGATTGCTTCCTAAAACTTTGCGAAGCACAGCATAAAACAGAATAAACGCCACTAAAGGAAGCGTTATAAGCGTTGCTAAAATCGCTGAAAAGATGCTTCCCATCCTTAACTCTCCCCCTTTTCTAATCCTTTTATAGAAGCGTATAAAAATGATAAAAGAGGCGTCTTGATTTTCTTTCTCTCCGCTTCTTCCAACACGTAACCAACGATTGCATCAATCTCTGTTATACCTCTATTTTGCAAGTCTTGAAGCATTGAAGAACGGTTGTCTTTGGTGTTTTTGCAGATTGTTAATACATTTTTAAAAGTACTTTCCACATCTTTTAACTCTAACACATTATGTACTTCATTAAGTAAAGCTCTCATATTTTTAAGAAAGTAAGGATTTTCTAAGAGAACTCCATTTTCCACCTTATAAAGAGCTGTTAAGGGGTTCACGAGTATATTTATGACAAGTTTCCCAAGAAGCATTTCCTTCCAATCATGTTCATAAACAAACGGAAATCGTTTGTCATATCTCAAAAGCGAAGAAAGGAATGTTTTTTCCCCTCTCCATACACTTACTTTTGTTTTTCCCTCTCCTTTGTGATGAACGGTATTTTCATTAAGCCGCAATGCTCCATGCTCAACAACTCCTAGAAAAACATTTTCAGCTGTTAATTTATCAAGCATTTTCAAGTGATTCATACCATTTTGAATAAAGAGAAGAGGACGGCATGTAGCCTTTAAAATGGGCATAACTGAAGAGAGCTGATATTCCTTTAACGTTACTACAGCGAGATGACCTTCATCCACATAAGAAGAGATTGGTTTTACTTTTGGAAAAAAGCGAAGAGAAGCTTCTTTATAAACTAAAATCCCCTTTTGCTTAATAGCATTTGCTTGTTCTTCTGTTTTAGTGTATAAAGTAACATCCCATTGTTCTGATAAATACCCAGCATATAATAATCCAAGGCTTCCCCCACCAATTACGTCTAGTTTCTCCATTTTGCTCTCCTTCTATTATTTTTCCTTTAAAAGTCTTTTCTCTCTTGTATTGTACCAACAGAAAGAAAGAAAAAAAAGAGTCGAAGAGGGGCGAAAGTCTCATTTTTATTCTTCCCCTAAATTCCATCATGCTCTCTCTTCACCTTCTTTAAGAACATTTTCTAAGCATTGTACGAGCAATTTTCTAATAATTTAGTATATAATGACAACAAGGGGTTCTTTATTACTTCTACAAGGGGGATTTTTTATGTATAACAAAGATGTAAAGAGGCTAAAAATCAACTACAAGACGCTTGAAGAATTTAAGAAATTTAAAGAATACGGCATACAAGAGCTCTCCATGTTAGAAGATTTACAAGCAAACATCTCAGAAAATGAAATAGAGTCACCTTTCTTTGGGATTTATTTAGGAGATAGTTTAGTCGCACGTATGAGTTTATACAAGCGAGGAAAGAAATATGATCAATACTTTGAACCTTCTCAAGAATATCTTGAAATATGGAAACTTGAGACGCTGAAAGACTATCAACAACAAGGATATGGAAGAGCTCTTATCGAGTTTGCCAAATCGTTCAACCTACCTATTAAAACAAGTCCACGTGTTAAGTCAAGTGAATTTTGGAACAAGATGGGCTTCACTCCTGTAAAATACGATATGGATCGAGACTTAGGCGAGAATCCACTTGTGTGGCAGCCTGCTGGTGTTGCTCAAAAAGCTTAACAACCTTATAAATAAAAAAGACAAGAAGGGATTTCCCTTCTTGTCTTTTACTTCACTTCTTCCACTTTTTCCTTTACAGTTGAGTCACTTAAAACAACTCTTTTTGCTCTTTCCATAATTTCAATAAGTGCTTTATAGTCATCTCTTACAACAATTAAATTTGTTTGTAGCATTTGTTTTTCCTGCTCTAACCTGTTTACTTTCTTTTCTAACTCTTTTATTTTCAAACTAAGCTTTTTATTTTCTTCTGCAGTTTCCAAAGAACCACCATTTCCATTTTTAAGATTCTGCAGATAGCTAATAATCTCATCAAGCGTTAACGTTTTAACCCCTGTTCCTTCCTCAGGAGCATTTTGCACAAAAATCGGTGCTGGAACAGCTGAAGACTTAAATTCTTTTCGCTGTTTTTTAGCACTTTCAATTCCTGTTTTATATTGCTTGCGAACATAGGAATTCCAACGAAACCCGCAAGCAGCTGATGTTCTTGATAGCTTTCTTCCTACTTCCTCAAAAGCTGCTAGCTGTGTCCCACCTTCTCTAATATGGCGAAGGACTACTTCCGCCAACAATAAATCTTCATCACTAGTCCATGCATCCTGCCTTGTTGATGTCATCTTTAATCCCCCCTATTCTGTTTACTATATACGTATGCAGCTAATAGGGAAGATAGACTAGAAGAAATACATGATTGTTTTTTAAAACTCTTCTTTTTCAAGACAAATAAAAAAACAGTGCAAAAGTGCACTGTTTTTTTATTATTTTGCTACTTCTTTTCCTTTGTATGTTCCACAAGCTTTACATACGCGGTGTGCAAGCTTCATGTCGCCACAATTTGGGCATTCTACCATACCAGGAACTTGTAGTTTGAAATGCGTACGACGAGTTCTTTTCTTCATTTTAGAAGTTCTTCTAAAAGGTACAGCCATTCTTCCCACCTCCTTAAAAGGATTTACATCATATGAAGGCCGGTTAAGCCGGATCTTCTTAAAGGTTGTTAGTCTTTCTTGTCTTTAAAATAATCCTGAAGAACAGAGAGACGTGGATCTACTTTTTGTTCTTGATCTTCCTCTGTAATAACCTGCCAATCGTGACCAGATTGAGGGGCAGCCCCTTCTGGATTCTGTTCGTCACTAAAAACTTGGATAGGTACTTGAAGGACGATAAGTTCTTCCACTACCGGCTGTAAATCAACGATATCTTGTTCAATGTAATGAACATCTTCTCCTGTTTCTTCATCTGTTGACGTTAAAATAAAGGTTTCATCCGTTTCAATGTCAAATTCATAAGGAACATCAACAAGTGTTCTCGCACAAGGCAAGATAAGTTCCCCTTGTATTCTTAAATGAAAGGTAACATGCGTTGAGAAAATGTCTCCTCTTCCCGTAATATGAACCGGAGAAATATCACGAATCTCTCCATCTCGCTTTACGATGTCAGACAGATCTACTTTCTCATCTATAGTTAAACCTTTACTTTGTAATTTACGCAATTGGTGCACTGACCATTTCAACGTTATCACCTCAAAGCAACAAAAGTAATTATAGCCTTCACAAAGCTATTTGTCAATATTTTTTCTTTACACTATAATGTTGGTAATCGTTATCGTATATCCACTTTATCATTTTTTTTATAAATTGCAAAAGAAAAGTTTAAAAAGGAGGCAAAAAGCTTGAAAACAGTAGGTATTATCGCGGAATATAATCCGTTTCATAACGGGCACCTTTACCATATAAATGAAGCAAAGAAGCAAAGTGATACAGATTGTGCAGTCGTTATTATGAGCGGGAATTTTCTCCAGCGCGGGGAACCTGCTCTTGTTTCAAAATGGGCTCGCACTGCAATGGCTTTAAAAGCGGGAGCAGATGTTGTGATTGAGCTTCCCTTTTTATTTGCTGTAGGACATGCTGATACGTTTGCATATGGTGCTATAAACCTTCTAGAATCTCTGTCTGTTTCTTCTCTTTGCTTTGGGAGTGAACATGGAGACATCTCTGCCTTCCTAAAAGCAGCTGAAATTGCACGTGAAAACAAGCCTCTTATCGAAGAAAACATTAAAGGTGAAATGAAAAAAGGGAGCAGCTATCCAAATGCAGTAACAAATGCTTTAACTCATTTTAAAACTGATTTAGATTTATCACAACCAAACAATATCCTTGGTTTTTCTTATGTAAAAGAAATTCAGAAGCTTGGTGCTAATCTAGCTCCTTTTACAATTCAGCGAAAAAGTGCAGACTATCATGATGAAAGTCTTCCAAGCGGTCCTATTGCAAGTGCTACAAGCATCCGAAAAAACCTATTCTCAAACCAAACAACTATTGAAAGTCTTTCTTCTTTCACACCACTTTCTACAGTTGATGAGCTGCAAAAGTATAAGAAAACATATAAACTTTTGCATAATTGGGAAGCCTATTTCTCCTATTTGCAGCATCAACTTTTCATTCTTTCGGCTTCTGAACTTAAAAGCCGTTATGAAATGGAAGAAGGAATGGAATATCGCTTCTTAAAAATGATGAAAGAAGCTGACTCCTTCCAAGCATTGATGACCCTTGTTAAAAACAAACGTTACACGTGGACAAGACTTCAGCGCATGTGCCTACATATTTTAATGAATACAAATAAAGAAGATGCTAAAGCTCTTCTAAGCAGTCCTCCCCCATATGCAAGACTTCTAGGAATGACAAAGCAAGGAAAAAACTACTTAAATACAATGAAAAAAAGTTTTGAAGTTCCCCTTGTTTCAGCCGTATCTAAAATGGACCATCCCCTTTTGAATATGGATATAAAAGCAACTAGAGTATATAGCCTACCTTTAGACACAAAGGTGCGTCAGTGCTTTTTCAAACAAGAATATACAACACCACCTATTCAACTATGAAAAAGAGCTGTTTCCCGTATCATACGGAAAACAGCTCTTTTCTATTCTTTTTCAGGCATCTTATTTAAGTAGGAAACAGCATCGTCAAACGTATCAACAGGTACAACTTTCATATCTGTATCAATTTGCTTAGCTGCCTTTAGGGCATTTTGATAGTTAGAATTTTTTGCTCCATGATTGTTCGGCGCAAAGAAAATCTCCGCTCCTGCTTTATCAGCTGCCACAATCTTTTGCTCAATTCCGCCAATTTCTCCTACCTCTCCTTTTTCATTGATTGTGCCTGTTCCAGCAATTTGACGTCCCTTTGTCAAATCATCTTTTGTTAACTGATTATAAATTTCAAGTGAGAACATGAGTCCTGCTGATGGGCCACCAATTTCTTCTGAGTTAATTTTGACTTTTGGATCAACAGAGATATCAAAATCTGTTACAAGGGAAATTCCCATTCCAACTCGGTTGTTCAACACTTTTAACTGTTCTAGCGTAATTGTCTCTGTTTTGACTTTTCCATTTCTCTTAAATGTAACGCTTACTTTATCTCCCGCTTTTTTTCCTTCTACATATGAGATAAGATCTTCGCTGCGTTTTACAAGTTTGTTGTCTACTTTTGTTACAACATCACCTGTTTTTAATATGCCGTCTGCTGGCATATCTGGAGCGACTGCCATTACGTAAACACCGTCATATTTGTACTCTATATCTTTGTCCGCCTTCTCGTACGCAATGGCAATCGCAGATTCCTGAGACATTTCCATCATATGAAGCTGACGAGTGTTATACTCTTCATTGCTTTCATTTTCACCCAATATTTCCTCTTCTTTATACAGGTGACTAAAGTCTTGAAATTGAGCAAGTACATAAGAAAGGGGTGTTGCTTTTCCAATACGGACCGTTGTTAACATGAGGGACCCATCTTCTTTATAACCGCCTTCCACTTTCACAATCGGTTCTAGCTCTTCTGCAAGTCCTGGCTTTGTAATATAATATGGCAATGGAATGAACGTAATGGAGAAGATAATAAGAACTCCAACGATAAACCATATAACTCTTTTGCTGCTACTTTTCATAAAATGACTCCTTCCACGTCTCGATCTTTTCCTTAATAGCGGGAAGTTGTTTTATTGCTTCTGCTTCCCCTTGTTCAATAATTTCTTTAATGTTTGTAAAAGCTCTTGAGCTAAACTTTTCAACGCGTGGACGAATCATAATGTCACAATTTGTTTCCCGGTTTTTAACAAGCTCCATTTGCAAAATATCAAAACTTTGCAAAATAACGTCAAAAATCGAACCAATCTCAGCATCCATTTTAACACGTGAAACGTTCACACCAATAACAATATCAGCTCCCATTTCTTTTACGACAGAGACTGGGATGCGATCAACAACTCCTCCATCGACAAGAAGACGGCCATCAATTTTTTCAGGTACAAAAATGCCTGGTATCGAAATACTGGCTCTTACAGCTGGAGCAATTGGTCCTTTATCAAATACTACTTTTTCTCCTGTTTTAATATCTGTTGTTACAATTGATAAAGGGATATTTAAGTCTTCTATGTTCTTGTTTTTCGTAAACATACGCACAAGTTCTTTCACACGTTCTCCTGCAATAAAACCCATTTTAGGTAACGCAAAATCCGTGTAATATTTACGCTTAAACGCAAACGCAATGCGGTAAAGCTGCTCCATTTCAAGCCCAGTTCCGTAAAAGGCACCAACAAGCGCTCCCATACTGCTTCCTGCTAAATAGTCCACTTCTATATTTTCTTCTTTTAAGACTTTTAAAACTCCAAGATGTGCAAATCCTCTCGCACCTCCAGAGCCTAGAGCAATACCAATTTTCGGGCGATTCATCTCCTTCACCCCATTATCCTTTATGAATTCTTTGGTCTAAATAATCCCCCAATGCTCGTATATTAGAATATGTACAACCTTCACTTTGGAGACGAAATCGTTAAAAATAGTTTATCACGTCTCCCTATTTGTTGCATGTTTAACCCAAATGTAATCTATGATAGCTAAAGGAGGAAAAGTGTGAAAACATCGTTTATAAAAACTGGTCTTCTCTCTTTATTATCTCTTATGCTAGCAAGTACTCTTATTATGTATCCAAAACAAGCTTTTGATGCTTCTTTACGAGGCCTCAACATATGGTGGGAAGTTGTTTTCCCTTCTCTTCTTCCTTTCTTTATTATTTCTGAGATGCTGATTGGTTTTGGAGTTGTTCGCTTTATTGGTATTTTGCTTGAACCTTTGATGCGTCCCGTTTTTCGCGTTCCGGGTATCGGTGGATTTGTACTTGCGATGGGAATGGCTTCAGGATTTCCAGCAGGAGCCAAGCTATCCGTGAACATGCGTAAAAAAGGGCAGCTAACACGAATTGAGGCAGAACGTCTTGCTTCCTTTACGAATTCCTCAAATCCTGTATTTATTTTCGGAGCCGTTTCTGTCGGTTTTTTTCATAATCCTCATTTAGGAGTGTTACTTGCTTGCGCTCACTATGGGGGAAATTTGCTCGTTGGCATTGCAATGAGATTCTACGGACGAAAGGAAGAAAGAGATTACCGCGCTAAAGAACCAAAGAGCTCTTTTTCACCCCTCTTTGCTTTTAAAGAAATGCATAAAGCTAGAATAGAAGATGGACGAATGATTGGCAAACTGCTTGGTGATGCAATTATGTCCTCTGTGCAAACGCTCTTTATGATCGGCGGATTTATGATCATTTTTTCTGTGTTAAACAGGCTTCTTTATGTAACCAACATTACGTCTCTCATTGGAGAAGGACTTGGCATCATTTTTTCAGCCGTTGAATTGTCAACATCTTTAAGTTTGCCGTTTATTTCAGGAATTTTTGAAATTACACTCGGTAACCAGCTTATTAGTGAAACGCATTCACCACTATTTCAACAAGTTGTGCTCGCTTCATTTGTTCTTGCATTTAGCGGATTGTCTGTTCAAGCCCAAGTAGCAAGCCTTTTAGCAGATACTGATATTCGCTTTTCACCCTTTTTCATGGCCCGTATCCTTCATGCTGTGTTTTCCGTTTTCCTTATTTTCCTTTTATGGAATCCGCTTCGTGAACATGTTACAACACTAAGTGGAAGCGGTGAACCTTCACAAAGTGTTTTATCGCTCTTTTTCACAGAATGGTGGCAAATATGCATTACATATGGTCCGCTTTTCACTATTGCTATGCTTACTATATACACTTATCTTTATAGTCGAAAAATAAAGTATAAGTTATAAAAAAAAGCGATAACGCTATCGCTTTTTTTACTCTTTAAACTTTTGACTAAGCGCTTCTGCAACAGGTGCTGGCACAAGTTCTGAAATGTTCCCTCCGTATTTGGCTACTTCTTTTACAATGCTTGAACTTAAAAAAGAATATTGATTGTTTGTCATCATAAATAATGTTTCGATATTGTCATCAAGTACTCTGTTTACAGAAGTAATTTGCATTTCATATTCAAAATCAGAGACCGCTCGCAAACCTCTTAAAATAGCGCTTGCATCTTTTTGTTTCGCATACTCCATTAAAAGACCTGTATGAATCTCGATTTTAACGTTTGGCAGATGACTTGTGACTGTTTTTAATAATTCTGCTCGTTCATCAGCTGAAAAAAGCGGTTTTTTGGCAGAGTTGTGCAAGATACATACATAAACCGTATCAAACACTTTTGCACCTCTTGTAATAATATCTAAGTGGCCATTTGTTACAGGATCAAAGCTGCCTGGACAAATTGCAATGCTCCCCATAATTTTGCTCCCTTCTCTTCCTAAAACTTGTTTTATACATGTTTATAAATCGAAATAACCGTTAATCCATATACTTCTTTTTTAACGCGATGCAGCTTACCAATAACTTCTGGAAGTTCAACATTATTCTCATGCTCCGCCATTATAATACCTTCTTCTTTTAACAAATGACGTTTTTGAATTTCCTCCATAAGATGCAGGAGTTTTTGTGCTTTATATGGCGGATCAAGCATAATTAAATCAAAATGTAGCTCTCGTTTCTCTATAGCTTTCAGCGCTCGTTCTGCATCATTGCGATACACTTCAGCACGATCTGTAAGCTTACAGAAATTTAAATTTTCTTTGATGGTCCGAATGGCTTTCCCATCTCGGTCTACAAAAATCATGCTTTGGAGCCCTCGACTTAGCGCCTCAATTCCAAGACCACCGCTGCCTCCAAATAAATCAAGCCCTATCCCACCATCAAAATAGGGTCCAATCATATTGAAAATCGCTTCTTTTACTTTATCTGTTGTCGGGCGAGTTGTTGTGCCTGGAACAGCTTTTAAACTTAATCCTTTTTTATCCCCTGATACTACTCTCATTATTTTTCAACCTCGGCTTGTCAAGATATGTATACTTCATTTCACTTATCTTATCAAATTCTTCTACAAACGTAAAACAAGCTCACTTTCTTTTAAAGTTTTTTTGCGGCCTTTTGTATAACTTTTTTTAGATTTGGATAAACTGACAATTAGCAACATCTTGATGAGATGTTGTTGCCAACCGCGGAGAAGACTTACGTTCCCCATAAGTTCTTCCTCCGGTTTCTCCTCTCCCTTTGCCTTCTTATCTTGATTAACAAACATACGGGAATGTTAATCTTGCTATAGAAGGACCCTGCAATCAAGTGATTGCAGGGTTTTTTTATATCGTCTTTTTTGGTAGAGTAAGCTTAGCTCTTATTATAAAACATTAAAGGAGAAAAGAAGATGATTCAACGTTTCATTGAACTTGGGGAAGGTTATTCAGACCTTTATGAACTATTAGAAATAGCGAGAAATCAATCACACCGCGTACGCCATCTTATGATTTTAAATACAGAAAAGGAGGGAAGAAAGCTCTCTTCCTTTCTTGTCATCCTTGAGCCTACTTCTGTTGGTTCTTTTCAACCTCTTTATATTTGTCGCGAAGGTATTGCTGTTACAGATCAAAAAAGCAAGCGACTTCTTCTATTCGAAGCGCTTGCTGAAGATTTAGGAAAAACCATTATAATGCTTGATGTAAAACCCTCCACTTTTTTTGGTGAAAAGGAACTTTACTTCCAGCATTTAATCGGCATTTTGCGAATGAATCGCTATATTCCACCTTTAAGCTAAATTTTATAATCCAATTTTATAATCATATTCTTTTGCTTTATCAGGTCTTGAGTTTTCAAACTCTGTTTTCAAAGATCCTTTATAAGATAGAAGAACTTTCTTCACATATGGGAGGCTCTTTAATTTAGTCATTACGCCTTCTGATTTTTCTTTGTCACAGTATAAAACCGCATATTTAAGCGATTTTGAAACGTAGTGAACGTTTCCATATTTTCTTAAAGCTTTTGCTTGCTTTACAGAGTTTAAATAAACGACAAGGCCTTGTCGCTCTGTCATAATCACCATTGCTTCCCCCTTTATTGCTTGTACTATGTATAATGCTAAGGCGTGTTACTAAACTGTAACACGCCTTAAAATCTATATTAGGTCAGCTACATCCACAGCTTCCACCAGCGCCGCAGCCACCGCCACAGCTTGACATCGTATCAAAAAACGGATTACCTGTTGGTACTTTAATTTGAGCTGAAACAGCGCTACCTATTTCTACACTTATTTCATCAAGTACATTTTGCAATTCTTTCTCAGCTTGCTTGAACGCCCAAATTGTACCGTGTAAGTCAACCTCTCGCTTTAAACGACGAATCTCTTTTGTAACAAGTTTAAAATCTGGATGATATTTTCCGAAACGCTGAACTTCCTCATAGCGTTCTTTCATCTTCACAAACTCGCTAATTAAAGCTTGCGCTTCCTTATCTTCCTCTAATTCTTTTAACTTTGTTCGATAATCGTCGCCGATTTCTGAATGGATAATCATGGCGGATAGCTCGTCAGCCTGTTCTAGCAAATGAATGGTTTCCATCGTTGCAAACATTCATCTATACCTCCGCTTTTCTTTTTCAGATTGCGTTATACGGGGCGTTTTCAAAAGAAAACATAAAAATAACGCTTTTTATTACCCTTTTCCATTCTACCATGAATGGTCTTGTAATAAAAAGCGCGAAGATGAGAAAATATGATTTTATGCTTTCTTTCCTATTCAGTTATAGGCTCTTGTTCTTTTTCCGCTTCTACTTGAAAGGAAATCTCTTTTTCTACGCCATAGCTATTTTTCTCATTTTTCATCACTTCAATCTGAACCTTATGCTCTCCGCCTTTTAATCCTCTTATCACAAATGCAGCCTGCTCAATAAAGATCGTCTTTTTATCATCAATCGTTATTTTAAGCACACCTTTATTTTCATCATCTCGTACAAATGAAAAGTTGTGAAGACGGCAATCAATATACACGGCCCCTTCTTTCACACTATAATTTACATCTAGCGTTGGCTTTTCAGCAGCATGTGCAGCCGTCGGACTCAAAAGAGCGAAAACAAGTAATAAAATACGCAAACTCAATTCCTCCTTTTTTAGGAATAGTGTTTGCGTTTTTTCATTCTTTACTCTTTTTAATCTCCGCTTCTTGTTGCTTGAAACATCGCTAGCATCATATTTGCCATCTCAACGGAATTATAAAACTTCTCAACTTTATGAGGAATTGTCTGTTTGTAGTAATTTAAAGACGCTAGTTCAAAATCGTTTAGCGCATGGGGATTACGCGTTAATTTACGATACCACATAGGCTGCTGCCTAATAAAATCACGTAGTTTCTCTTTTGCTTGTATATATTCATACACTTCTTGGCGCATACTGCCACCTCAACTGTTTTAGTCTTTTTTGAACCAAAATGGAGACGTGTTCCCTCCTCCTTGTTGTTTTTGGGCATTGCTTTTTGAAGTATTTGAACTAAATTCCTGCATTAATCCTTGCAGACTAGAAATAGCTGCATTTGCGTTTGACACATAATGCTGAACTTGGTTCATATCCATTTTTTTCAGCTGACTCCAAAGCCCACTAATAAAATCACGCTGTGAAGATTCAGTCTTTGTTTCTTCATCTGTTTTATAAGCATTCCAAACTTCGTCTTCTTCACCAAGCAAATACCAATCTTCATAAAACTCTTTCCATGTTTTGCGATTTGCGCGGACTTCCTCAATTAGTTTGGGATTTTTCTTGACAAAAGCTTTAAACTCCTCGACCTTTGGATGAAGTTTCTTTTTCGTTTGCGCCACGTTCTTTCACCTCGTATATATAGCCTACTAGCTATTGTAAGTATGGAGGTGTCGTCTCGTTCGCCCATTTTTATACTTTCTTTGTATGAGAAGCATCTTTATGTAAAACAAGAAAATATGCAAGTAAAATACTAATTATACTAAGCCAAAATGTAAAATAACCAATTTCCTTCATATAATTATTTAGCATACTATATGTTGGCATCATGCCAAAAACGTAATCAATGATTTCATTATGTAAAGTCCAAATCCCTGCAATAACAAGATGAATCATCTTAAAACGATATTCTTTCACGTAAAGAAGACCTTGAAGTGCCATCCCTGAATGTGAAAGTACGAGCATAAGCATCGCTCCATTAAAAAATCCAGTTACACCATATGTTAATAAATTCATAACAACAGCCCAAACTCCATACTTGAAAAGAGTAATAAGAGCAAGTGCTTCAAATAGTTTAAAGCTTCGATTTAATAAGAACCCAACTAACACAAAAACAAAAAATAAGCTTGCTGTTGGACTATCTGGTACAAAAGGTAAAAAGATAGCTGGCGTATGTGCAAGCTGATTTCCATACCAGTAGTAACCGTAAACCGTGCCTAAAATATTAATAATAAGCAATAAAAATAAAAATCGTCGATCTTTTAAAACAATAGAAAGATAATCCATATCCTAACCTCCTTTCCCTCATTATAAGGTGTCCAAATAAAATAAGGAAGCAGGCTACTAGGAACCGGCTTCCTTATTTTTTATTCTTTAGGCCTTCCACCGCTCTCAATATATTCAGAGAGCGTTTTTAACTCTTCGTCTGTGCCTTTAAAAACTCCAGAAGGCATATTTCCTTTTCCTTCTTTTGCAATCTTTGAAATTTCATCTGCCGAGAGCTTTGTTTCTGCTAATGCAGGCCCTCCTGCTCCTCCTTCAAGGTTTTCCCCATGACATTGCAAACAGGTTTGCTCATTCGCAATTTTATACCCTTCTGCTTCTTGATCAACTTCTGCAACGTTTTTAATTTCCCCTTGTGCTTCACGCTCTTCCCAATTAACTGCTTTTACAGATTCCCATGTTAAGTAGAACGTTCCTGCTACAGCTAAAAGCATAAATCCTGTTGCAAATGGGCGTTTCGTTGGTCTTCTTTCAGGCCCTCTGTCAAGAAATGGTGCAAGTAAAAGTGCTCCAAACGCAATTCCTGGAATAATAAAAGCGCCAATTGCGTTGTATGGTCCTGAAGCATATGTGTATTTTAGGAGCTGGTAGAGAAACAGAAAGTACCAGTCTGGTAATGGCGTATATCCTGCATCATTTGGGTCCGCCATTCGTTCAAGTGGTGAAGGATGGGCAACTGTTAAACATAGATATCCAATTAAGAAGACAGCGCCAACAAGCCATTCTTTGAGTAAAAAGTTAGGCCAGAATGCTTCTGTTTTCCCTGGATATTCCGAATAATCTTTTGGAATATTGCGTCTTTCTTTATCTGGTACGCGTGAGTCTCCAACAAACTTCATTCCCTTTCCGCGATGCATCTTATCTCCCTCCTCTTTTCAACTTTTAAAGCGGACCTGATATTCCTTGTTTTCTAATCATGATAAAGTGTGCACCCATTAATCCTAGCAAAGCGCCAGGCAGGAAGAAGACATGAATAGCAAAGAATCTTGTTAAGGTTTGGGCTCCCACAATCGTTGGGTGCCCTGCGAGCAGCGTTTTAATTTGCCCTCCAATAAGCGGGGTTGATTCTGCGATTTGAAGTCCTACTTTTGTAGCGAATAGCGCTTTCATATCCCATGGTAATAAATAACCTGTAAATCCTAAACCAAGCATAACGAAGAAAATAAGCACACCTACAATCCAGTTCAATTCTCTAGGTTTTTTGTAGGCACCTTGGAAAAAGACGCGCAGAGTATGTAAAAACATCATCACGATGACTAAACTTGCGCCCCAATGATGCATGCCACGAACAATTTGGCCAAACGCAACTTCATTTTGAAGATAATAAACAGACTCCCATGCATTTTTTATATCTGGCACATAGTACATCGTCAAAAACATACCAGACAAAATTTGAATAACAGTAATAAAAAAAGTAAGGCCACCAAAACAGTATACAAAAGCAGAAAAGTGATGGGCTGGGTTGACGTGTTCTGGAACTTCATGGTCAGCAATGTCGCGCCACATTGGCGTAATATCCAACCGCTCATCTACCCAGTCATATATTTTATTCAACATACGCTACACTTCCCCCCGTGGTTTGACATTCCCTAAATATAAAGTTCCTTTTTTAACTTCCATGTGGAAAAGATCCAGCGGTGCCATTGGTGGAGTACCTGGCACATTCTTTCCGCTTTTTTCATAAAGGCCGTTATGACATGGACAAAAAAACCGGTTTGGGTGATTTTTCTTATCTCCATTCCAGTTTACTGTACAGCCGAGATGCTTACAGATTGGGGAAAGAGCCACAATCTCTCCTTTGCTGTCCTTATATACCCATGCTGTTCTTGGCTCTTCTGATTCATGCCATGCATCAACTTGATCAATAGTGAACTCAAACCGCTGTGGTGTTGTTGTAATTTCCTTCACTTGTGCAACAGCAACCATTTCTTCGCCAGCCCCTTTTTTCAGAACTGGATCAACTGCAAAACGAACCATTGGCATTAGCATTCCAGCCGCCATAAACCCTCCTACACCTGTCAATGTATAAGTCAAAAACTGACGGCGTGACACACGATGCTCTCTTTCCTCCATCGCTTTCCCTCCCTAATCCTTTAAAGGAACATTTTCTACTAAAAAGGCCTCTTTTCGACAATTTACGTCAAAATATTTTAAATTTTCTAACTAATTTGGGTATAGAAATCTTAATCAAAGGCCATTTTTCACTTCCACATTCCTAAAAGACTTTTTGTTACCTTTTCAACTTGAATCATGATTGCTTCTTTCTTTCCTTTCTCTGTTTCTTGCATTTCAAAAGGGACAAAAACAACCGATCCTTTCACTTGTTCTTGTTGCCACGCTTTATCACTAGTTAGAAAGAGAATATGCTTTGCTTCTCCATCATAGAAGTCTTCAATCCATTGCTCTAGACGCGCGGTTACTGAGGGCTCTTTACTATGATACGTGAAAGGAGGACATAACATTACTCTCCCTTTAAATCTGTGCTCAATTTCATTTGTAATCGCTATCAAGTTTTCCCATAAAAAACCATTCTTCTTGACTTCGTCCACAAAATTGACTGCGTGAAGCGGAATGATAATTGTATCAATGTATTCCTTTTGAGCAAGATAAATTCCGACATCACTACTATTCCATTTCAACATTGCCCCCTCCAATTCCTTCTCTAAATTCCGACTATATTAAGCATAGAAAAAACCTCGTCACTTGACAAGGTTTTCTTCGTATTTCTTATTGACTTTCTTCATATTTTTTTAAGTAGTCTGTTAGACGATAAAATTCCTCTTTGTCTCCTTCATCCAGAGCTTTATCGATAAGCTCCATAATTTTCGCTTTATGGAAAGACTTAATGGAATCGTCTAACATTTTTTCAGCAAGCAACCGATCTTTTTCGTTTACTTCTAGGTTTTTAGGAATGTAAGGATTATCTTCTAAAACAGCAACATACTGTGGTGAGAGATACGATGAGCGAAAGTTTAGCTGAATGTAAATATCTTCATCCCTGTTCAAACGAATATCATGAAATGATTTTTCCGCATCTGTTGTCATAACGTTCTCTTTGTAGAATCGAAATGACGGATCGTCAACACAATGTGTTGACATAATTAATCCTCGAGGACAAAACTGAGCTTTCTCTACAAAATGAACTTTCTTCATTAGTTGATCATGGCTCATTAAATAATTCAAAATCCAAACGCACTCACGTCTTTTTAATTGATAATTTGTTAAAAACCAGCGAATAAATTCTTTCTTTTCATCTATAGATACTGGGATCGCCATCTACTTTCACTTCCCTCCTCTTTTTTACCAATAGAGATTTTCTCCTTTGCGTTCTATATTCCCATTCCTACAGGATAGAAAACGGGGTGATTATAGTATAATGCTTTGTCTATTACTTCAACACTACAAGGATTTTTCCCTTCACAAATCTTCTAATTGCCATAAGATTTCTTGTATGTCTGTTGCAGATGGGTTAATTGAGAGTATTTTTTCAAACATAGTGCGCGCTTCTCTTCTTTTTCCCTCCTCCATGAGAAACATACCGTAGTCTTCTAAGAATAAAATATCTTCTTTAAAGAAACTATATGCAGCTTCGTAAGCATTTAATGCTTTTTTGTATTCTTCTGCACCTTCGTATGCTTTAGCAAGGTCCCATTCAAAATGAGGATCGTCCTCTCCAAACTCTTTTGCATGTTCATAGTGCTCAATAACATCTTCAAATCGTTCTTGATGCAGAAGGAGTTTGGCAAGAGTTAAGAGGGCTTCTAAATAGCCAGGATCAAGAGCTAAAGCTTCACGGAAAGCTTTCTCTGCCCATTCCTCGTTTTGAAGTTTAAGAGCAATCTTTCCACTATAAAACCAAAGCTCTTTATTGAATTCATCATCTTTTATTCCTTCTTTTGCTGTTTGAAGTGCTTCTGCTAACATTTCTTCTTGCTCATATGCTTTAGCAAGTGGAAGATATACAGAATGATACTGTGGATCAAGTTCTTTTAGTTCTGTTAGCCTTGCAATTGCTGTTGTATGCTGACCTGCTTGATAAGCTGTTACTCCATATTCAAACAAAATATTAATTTCAAGCTTATTCTCGAGTGCTTTCTCATAATGTGGAAGTGCTTCTTCAAACTGACCAAGACCGCTGAGTGATTCAGCTAAACGATGGTGTAAGTTTGTTCCATTGAAGTCCTCTTCTGTCTTCAGCAATTTTTTATAGTACTTTTGTGCATTTTTAAATTCTCCTTGACTAAGAAAGAATTCGCCAAGCGCAAAGTCGATGACAGGTTCATCAGGCAAAAGCTCTTTTGCATTAAGCAATTTAGCTTCTGCTACTTCAGGAAGACCTTGCATCTCATATAAATCAGCCATTAAAAGCAAGGCTTGAGCATAAACCGGATGACTGTGTGAAATCTTCTCTAATGTTTCAAGTGCTTTCTCTTCCTGTTCTACATCAATATAAAGCTCTGCTTTAATAACAAGAAGCTCTGCTTCATTTGGATAAAGCTCCAGCAGCTTGTCTGCCATTGCAAGCGCTTCATCAATCAGACCCCACTGTTGAAAATATTCGAGAATGAGAAGTTTCTCGTCATCTGCCACAACATCTTTTATTTCGTTGATAAGTTTTAAACCTTTTTCAACTTCATTGCTTTCAATATATTTTATGGCTTGTTCAAGCTCTGTCATATATAATCTCCTTTTACATCCTTCTTACTTTTATCTAGTATACTCCATGATAAAGGACAATGAAAAATGTTTCAAATAATCTACTCGGTTTTAGGCAACAGAAAGAGAGAACCAGAAATGGTTCTCTCCTGTTAGCGTGACAGTTTTGCTAAATGTTCAAAGAAAGTTGGGTACGAAACGCTAATTGCTTCTGCACGCTCTAGCTCTACATTTGAAGAAGTAATAAGAGATGCAACAGCAAGCATCATACCAATGCGATGGTCACCATGACTATCAACATTTCCTCCATGCAATGGAGTGCCTCCTTTAATAATCATTCCATCTTCTGTTGGTGTAATATCTGCTCCAAGTTTATTTAGTTCAGTTGCAACAGTAGAAATACGGTCTGTTTCTTTTACACGCAGCTCTGCTGCATCTTTAATAATTGTCTCTCCTTCCGCTTGTGTTGCAAGAAGAGCAATAATCGGAATTTCATCAATAAGGCGTGGAATTAAGTCTCCCCTAATTTCTGTTCCTTTAATATCAGACGTTTCTACAACGAAATCACCAACAGGTTCTCCGTTTTCAATACGCTCCGTTTCAATTTTGTATTTAACATTCATCATATCTAATACATCAACAATACCTGTGCGGGTTGGATTCAATCCAACGTTTTGAAGGCGAATACGACTGTTTGGTACAATCGCTCCTGCAACAAGGAAAAACGCAGCAGATGAAATGTCACCAGGCACGTTTACTGTTGTTCCTTTTAACGTTTGTCCACCTTGAACAGAAGCACTCGTTTCATCGCTTTCTACTTCTACTCCAAAAGCGCCAAGCATTCTTTCTGTATGATCACGTGATTTATGAGGTTCTTTTACCGTTGTTTTTCCTTCTGCATTAATGCCTGCTAAAAGAATAGAAGATTTAATTTGAGCACTTGCAACAGGCGATTCATATGTAATCCCTTTTAATGCATGCCCACGCACAGCAAGCGGCGTATATTGGCCATTTTCACGTCCATCAATTTTTGCTCCCATTAAGCGAAGCGGAACAGTTACACGAGCCATTGGGCGTTTAGCAATCGAGTCGTCTCCAATAAGGCAGCTGTGAAAGTCTGTTCCAGCTAGAAGACCTAGAATAAGTCTTGTTGTTGTGCCAGAGTTTCCAACATCAAGAAGCTGACTTGGTTCTTTTAAACCTTTAAAACCGCGTCCGTTGATTTCAACAACATCTTCTGTACGAGTAATTTCAACGCCCATCGCTCGAAAACATTCAATTGTGCTTAGGCAATCTTCTCCTTCTAAAAAGTTATGAACCGTTGTTTTTCCTTCTGCAATAGAACCAAACATTACGGCTCTGTGCGAAATTGATTTATCGCCAGGGATGGCAATTTCCCCTTTTAAACTTACTTTCTGACTTTCCAACACTTTCGTCATTTTTTATTCACCTGCTCCTTTTTTCTATTTTAAGATGGAATAAATGTTCCATACCCATGACTTTCTAAACATATTCTAGCCTTTTCACGATCTTCTTCTTTTTGAAGACTAAGACGAAGCACTCCATAAATATCTTCACGTGTTTCTAAAATGCGTAGATTTGTAATACTGATTCTTTCTTCTGCTAAGTAGCCTGTTACTTCTGAAATAATCCCTGGATAGTCTGGCACGTCCACATACAAATCGTAAAAAGAAGGAATCGCTCCTTTTTCTTTTACAGGAAGACCATCTCGAAAGTTTTTAGCTTCTTCGAAATAATTAAATATCCCTTCTGCATCAAGCGAACGTACCATTTCTTTAATTTCTTCCATTTCTAATGCCCACTCATCAAAAAGTTCAAGCATTGATTGTTGATTATGAATTAAAATATCTCGCCACATAACAGGACTGCTTGAAGCAATACGCGTAATATCTCGGAAACCTCCTGCCGCAAGCTTTGAGGTTAACTCATTTTGCTTTTTATATTTTTTAGCTTGATGAACAAGACTTGCCGCAATAATATGAGGGAAATGACTAATAACTCCTGCTACTCTATCATGCTCAGAAGGCGTCATTTCGATAAGCTGTGCCTTTGTTCCTTGAAGAAGCTGTTTAAGCTCGCTAACCTTCTCCTCTGGCGTATGTTCAGAAGGAGTTAAAATATAATAAGCATTTTCAAACAAATGAACCTTTGCCGCAGCTACGCCACTTTTGTGAGATCCAGCCATTGGATGCCCTCCAATAAAGTGAACGTCTTGATGTGCAAAAATGTTCGCTGTCTCAACGATTTTTGTTTTTGTGCTTCCGACATCTGTAATAATAACGCCTTTTTTCAGTTTTAAAGAAGCAAGTTTCTCACATAAGGCAACAGCATGTGTAACAGGTACCGCAATAATAATAATGTCTGCTTTTTCACATGCACACTCAATAGAAGAAGCTTCCTCATCAATAACACCTAGTGATTTGGCAAGATGAAGCTGATCTTGGTTTATATCATATCCAATCATATGTACGCTTTCTTGCGTTTCTCTCATGTTTAAAGAAAGTGAACCACCTATCAAACCTAGTCCAATGACAGCAATATTTCTTGTCATGTTTTCCACCTCATTAATACTAAAACTTTGTCCCTATATTTTAAGCCAAGATGAAGCCCACGTCTATGTGTGCCTCATCTTGGCCTTTCATTTTCATCTTTATACGTTAGCTCTGCACTGCATGTTCTTGTAAGAAAGTATGAAGATGTCCCAAGATTTCCTTATTCTCCTCTTCTGATCCAACTGTAATACGAATAGAAGTTGGGAAACCAAGCGCATTTCCTGATCGAATGATAATACCTTTTTGAAGAAGATAGTTAAAAATAGCATCTCCTTCATAATGTTTAAAATCAATCAAAATAAAGTTGGTTTCTGAAGGATAATAAGAAAGCTTGTGCTCTTCACAGAAATTATAATATTGCTGAAGACCTTTTGTATTTTTCTGTCGGCATTCTTCGATAAATGCTTGATCTTCAATTGAAGCGCAAGCAGCTGCCTGTGCTAAACGGCTTGTATTAAAAGGCTCGCGCGCAGGCTCGATCTTTTGTAAAAGCTCCGTATTCGCTACTCCGTACCCGACGCGAAGGGCCGCAAGTCCGTAAGCTTTTGAAAACGTACGAAGGATAATTAAATTTTTATACTGACTTAAAAGTGGAATGGTTTCCGGATAGTCCAATGCTGTTGCATACTCATAGTATGCTTCATCAATGGCTACAAGCGTTGTCTCTGGGACGCGCTGTAAAAAAGCGTGCAAACGATCTTTATTAACATACGTTCCAGTCGGATTATTTGGACTGCAAATCCACACAATTCGTGTTTTACCATCAATAGATTCAAGCATTTTATCTAAATCATGCTGGCCGTCAACAAGGGGGACTTCTCGAATTTCGGCTCCCTCAATTACGGCATTATGCTTGTATTGAGAAAAGGTAGGCGTCGCCATCACTGTATTTGTATCTTTTGTTAAAAGTGAACGACAAAGAACTTGAATTACTTCATCTGAACCATTTCCAAACAAAAGCTCTGTTTCTTTAACATTCAAGAAGTTTGCTACTGCTGTACGAAGCTCGCTCGCATAGCCATCTGGATAAAGCGTTAACTTTGAAGCTTCCTGTTTAATAGCTTCAACAGCTTTCGGTGAAGAACCATATGGGTTCTCATTTGATGCTAGTTTAATAACTTTCTCTAATCCAAATTCTTTTTTCACTTCCTCAATCGGTTTTCCCGGCTTATAAGGAGTTAGTGAAAGAAGCTGTTTTTTGACTTCCACGCTTTTTACACCTCACAAAGTGATATAGGAGAGATAATCTCTTCAATATAATTCTCAATAGTTGTTAAGGCTTCTCTCTTCTCCTCTTTGCTCCCTTTTAAAGCATCTTCTAGCTCTCCTACTTTGTGAACAAGTGCACTTCCAATAACAATTCCATCGCTATGATCAATAAGCAATTGCACTTGGTCTGCTTTAGAAATGCCAAACCCAACTGCTACAGGGACCGTTGCGTATCGTTGCACTTCATCTAAGAACTCATGCACATTTTCAGGAAGCTTATCTCGCACACCTGTTACACCAAGAGAAGATACGCAGTACAAAAATCCATCAGCAGATGCTGCGATTTTTTGAATGCGATCTTTGGATGTTGGAGCAACCATAGAAATAAGAGCTACTTCATTCTCTTTTGATAGAGAACGAAGCTCTTCACTTTCTTCATATGGAAGATCTGGGAGAAGAAAACCATCAACTTGATTTTGTCGCATTAAAGCGAAAAAGTTTTTGTACCCCAATTGTAACACAGGATTAAAATAGGTAAAGAGGATAATCGGAATTTCAACGCCTCTTTCCCTCATTTTTGATACAAGTTTGATCGCTTTTGTAATAGTCATTCCTGATTTTAACGCTCTGCTTGAAGCGGCCTGAATCACAGGTCCATCTGCAAGAGGATCTGAGTATGGAACGCCAAGTTCGAGCACTGAAGCTCCTACTTTCTGGAGACTGTATGCTAACTCAACTGTCACTTCTTCTGTAGGATCTCCTGCTGTAATAAAAGGAATAAATAATTTTTTATGCTTTGGTAGTCTCTCTTTGAACGTGCTCATTGTCCATTTCCTCCTCTAGTAAACGAATTAGTGAATTTACATCTTTGTCACCACGGCCTGATAAACATACAAGAATGGTTTCATCCTTTGATTTTAAAGGAGCAAGCCTGAAAGCTTCAGCAAGCGCGTGTGATGATTCAATAGCAGGCATAATGCCTTCTGTTTTAGTTAAAAGTGTAAATGCATCAAGTGCTTCACGATCTGTTGCACTTTTATATTCGACTCTTTTGATGCTTGAAAGCAATGCGTGTTCTGGTCCAACACCAGGATAGTCGAGCCCAGCTGAAATGGAATATGGTTCTGTAATTTGACCGTGCTCGTCCTGCAGTAAGTTTGTGAGTGTGCCGTGTAAAACCCCTTTGCTTCCACGAGCCATCTTAGCTGAGTGAAGACCTGAATCAAGCCCTTTTCCACCTGCTTCAACTCCAATTAATTTAACGTCTTCATCGCCGATAAAGTCGTAGAACATTCCAATTGCATTACTTCCGCCTCCAACACACGCAATCACAGTATGAGGCAAACGCCCTTCTTTTTCTAGAAACTGCTTTTTCGCTTCAATACCGATAATCTTCTGAAAGTCACGAACCATTTTTGGATAAGGATGTGGTCCTGTTGCAGAGCCAAGTAAATAAAAGTGGTCTTCACAATGTGAAACCCAGAAACGGATAGCTTCACTTGTCGCATCTTTCAGCGTCTTTGTTCCTGAAGAAACGGGAATAACTTCTGCGCCAAGAAGCTTCATTCTGAATACGTTCAGCTTTTGACGTTCAATGTCTTCCTCACCCATGAACACTTTACATTCCATGCCAAACTTAGCTGCAACTGTTGCTGTAGCAACGCCGTGCTGTCCTGCACCTGTCTCTGCAATAAGCTTTGTTTTCCCCATATACTTTGCAAGCAGTGCTTGACCAAGCGCATTATTAATTTTATGTGCTCCTGTATGATTCAAATCCTCACGCTTTAAATAGATTTTAGCTCCACCAAGCTTTTTAGTCACTTGATCTGCATACGTAAGAGCCGTTGGGCGACCTGAATATTCTTTTAACAAATTCGCATATTCTTCTTTGAAATTTTGATCTTCCATTGCTTTATTTAATGCTTCTTCAAGTTGCTCAAGAGGGTACATTAATGTTTCAGGTACATATTTCCCTCCATATTCTCCAAATCGGCCAAAACTGTCTGGGTAGCTATATTTCATTGTGCATCTTCCTTTCTAATTCACTGATCAATGTTTTCGTTTTTTTTCCGTTCTCTTCAATCCCACTTGAGATATCAACAGCTTGTGGGCTATATGTTAAAAGATCTTCAATATTTCCCGGGCCGATTCCTCCCGCGATAAAGCACAGTTTTTGCAAATCCTCTGCCTTATTGGTATATTTCGGAACAACGCTCCAGTCAAACGTTGTTCCCGTTCCGCCAAATGAACCTTTTACTTTTGTATCGATTACAAATCCGTCTACAACCTCGCTGTACAATATCATGTTCTCTTCGGTGTCTGTATCATGAGGTAAAGCTTTCCATACATCTTTCCCTGTTGCCTCTTTTAAGCGAAAAAGGTCTTCCTTCGTTTCTTCTCCATGACATTGAACAACATCAAGTTTTGCTCTTTTCACTACTTTTTCGATTATGCTTAACTGTTCATTTACGAAAACACCTACTCTTTTTTTAGAAGAAACAGCCCATTTTCCAACATCTTCCGGTGAGACATAACGTTTACTTTTAGAAGTAAAAATAAACCCAACGTAATCACACATGCTTTCTGTTACAAGCTTCCACTCTCTATCATTCTTAACTCCACAATACTTAATTTTCATAAACTTCTTCACCAAATAAATTATAAATAGCTGTAGTTTGATCTTCTTGACGCATTAATGATTCACCTACAAGAATGGCATTTGCGCCCGCTTTTTTTACGGTTTGCACATCTTCATAAGTAAAAATCCCACTTTCACTTACCATCAGACTTTCTTTAGGAACAAACTGACTGATTTCCTCTGTTTGCTGAAGCGTTGTTTGAAAAGTGTGTAAATTACGGTTGTTAATCCCTATAATTTCTGGTGTGAAAATCGTTAAAATGCCTTGAAGTACTTCTCTGCTATGTACTTCGACTAAGCAATCTAAATGAAGTTCCTTTGCCTGTAAGTACAATTCATGCAGTTTTTCTGGCCTCATCGCCTCTCCAATGAGTAAAATAGCGTCTGCTCCAATACGAGCGCTTTGCTCTACTTGCAGAGAATCGATAATAAAGTCTTTTCGAAGAACAGGAATGGAGACTTCCTTCTTAATGTTTGTAAGATACGTATGATGACCTTTAAAATACGGTTCATCTGTTAAGACAGATAAAGCATTTGCCCCTCCATTCACATATTGCTTTGCAATCTGGACAGGATTGAAATTTTCTTTAATCAGTCCTTTTGAAGGGGAAGCTTTTTTCACTTCAGCGATCAATGAGACAGGACGTGCTTTATTTTGTAACGCTTGATAAAATGAAATCTTTTGAACATCCTCTTGCTGTCCTAACTGTATTTCTTTTAGCTCTTCTCGTTTTGTTTGTAAAATTTTCTCAAGCATGAAGGTTCACCTCTTTTGTCATATGTCTAAAATGTTGTTGAACAGTTTTACTTTTAATCGCTTCCTCTGTAATGCGAACTCCCTCTTCAATAGACAACGCTTTGCCACTTACATAAAGGGCTGCTGCTGTATTTAAAACAACCGCATTTACAGCCGTTGTCGGCGCTTTGTTGGCAAAAATATCTTGAATTAATCGAGCGCTCTCTTCCGCTGTTTCTACAACAATTTCCTCCTGAGTTCCGCGTTGTAAGCCAAAATCTTCAGGTGCAATTGTATAAGTTGAAATTTGACCTTCTTTCAGCTCGACAATGTCCGTTTTCGCACATGCGCTTATTTCATCAAGGCCGTCCCTTCCTGTTACAAATAAAACATGATGGGGATTAAGCTTTTGAAGCGCTTTGGCAAGTTTTTGAGAAAGTTCAAAAGAATACACGCCAATGACTTGCTTTAAACAATTAGCAGGGTTTGCCATTGGCCCTAAAGCATTAAATACAGTCCGAAATCCAAGTTCTTTACGAATTGAAGCAACATTTTTCATTGCCGGATGATAAAAAGGAGCGAACAAAAAAGCCATGTTATAGTGTTCTAATTTTTCTTTTGCTGCTTCTTCTGTTAACCCAATATCAATACCAAGATACTCAAGCACATCAGCACTCCCGCTTTTAGAGGAAACAGCCCTATTGCCATGCTTTGCTACTTTCACCCCCAGAGAGGAAGCGGCGATAGCGCTTGCTGTTGAAATATTAAAGGTAGAAGCTCCATCTCCTCCTGTTCCGCACGTATCAACGGCATCCTGAAACGAAGTTGAAAAAGGACGCATGTTCTCACGAAGTGCACGAACAAAGCCTGTTATTTCTTCAACCGTTTCGCCTCGATACGTTAAGATTGTTAAAAAGCTAGCAACTTGACTTTGTGATACATTTCCTTTCATAATGCCATCCATCACAAGCTGTGCTTCGCTTTCTGTTAAAAATCCACCGTTTAGACATTTCTTTAAGTATTCTTTAAACATGCAACTTCGCTCCTTCTTTTCCGTAGATTTCTTCAGCTACGTTAATCGTATGAATAAGGGCGCTTGCTTTGTTTTTAGTTTCTTTATATTCAAGCTCAGGCACTGAGTCATACACAACGCCAGCTCCTGCTTGAACATATGCATTTTCGTCTTTTAGTACAATCGTGCGAATTGCAATACATGAATCAATATTTCCATCAAAATCAATGTAAGCGACCGTTCCTGCGTACACATTTCGTGCAACAGGCTCCATTTCATTGAGTATTTGCATAGCTCTAACCTTTGGAGCTCCTGATACTGTTCCAGCCGGAAAGGCAGCAAGAAGTGCTTGAATTGGGGAATATTTACGATCAAGCTCTCCTGTAACTTTTGAAATCATGTGCATAACGTGAGAGAATGTAACAACTTCCATTAATACTGGCGTTTGAACGCTTCCGTAGCAAGCAACGCGCCCAATGTCATTTCGGGCTAAGTCAACGAGCATATAGTGTTCTGCACGCTCTTTCTCATCTTGAAGCATTTCGTTTTTCAACTTTTCTTCTTCTTCTTCTGTTCGTCCTCTTCTCCTTGTGCCTGCTATTGGATGAATTTCTAAGTGTCCGTTCACAACTTGAATAAGTCGCTCTGGAGAACTCCCGATAATTTCAGCGTCTTCTAGCTTAATATAAAACAAGTATGGCGAAGGATTAACAAGACGCAGAATGCGATAGATTTCCAATCCTGATAGAGCCGTCTTCAATTTAAAGCGCTGTGATAAAACACCTTGAAAAATATCACCGCTCCGAATATATTCTTTTAATTTTTCAACATCTTCTACAAACTTCTCTTTCGTATAGGAAGACTCAACAGAGCTAAAATCAACTTCTTTACGCTCAGCTGAAAAAATGATTGGTTCCGCTGCGCGACAGTCCTTTTTAAGCTTTTCAACATAGAAACGAATTTTTGCTTCTCCGTTATCGTATACCTCTTTTAACTTTTCTTCATCTCGCTCTTCATGTGTTTGAAGATAGTGAATAAGCGTCATCTTCTTATTTTTGTGATCATAAGCAGCAATTGTTTCACAAAAAGAAAAATGAACAGCAGGCATTCCTAAATCATTTTCTTTATGAACAGGAACCTTTTCAAAAAGAGATAGAGAGTCATAGCTTAAAAATCCGACGGCTCCTCCCTTAAATGGAAGCAGCATATCTGGAATCTTTGCTTTCACATATTCTTTTGCCAATTCAAATGCTTCATTTAAACAAGTAGAACTGTTTAATTTTGTCCCATCTGATCGCTCTAAAAAGAAAGTGCCGTTCTGTTCTTTTAAATATAAAAAAGGATTAAGACCAATAAATGAATAGTTCGCCCATGGTGAGCTCTCATCACTGCTCTCAAGCAGATAAATTGCTTCTTCTCCGAGACATTGAAAAAGATCAACTGGCATAACGTTATCCATTAAAAATGTTTTTGTAATTGGGATTGTTCGATAATTTAATGATGCTTGCAAAAAAGAAGTAAAATTAGTATTCATATGCTCATTCCTCCATATCGTAAGTGAAGAATGAGAACAGTGAGGTGGGTGATGATAAGAGGGATAATAAAAAAGCCCAAAGTCAAATAAGACTTTAGGCAAATAGACATTTTGATATACTACTACTCTTCTAACCTCTGCTCTGCTCTCTCTACACTCGTCTCATCTACCTAGTTTATATTCACTTATACTCAGCTCTACAATGTTTCCTTATACTCTCTAAAACTCTAACTTACAGAACATTCTAATACCTAGAATATTTGCTGTCAACCATTAAAACTCTATGTTGAAGTCTCAGACAATAGAGATAAAATGGTCTTCTCATCAACTTTCATTAATAAAGGTTCTCCAATTTCCTTTAAAAGAACCATGTTAATTTGACCGTGTTGCGCCTTTTTATCAGCTTTCATCTTAGCTACAAGATTGTTCTTATCCAACCCTTGTGGAATATCTGTACGATATCCAAGCTTATGTAGCCACTCTTTAAGTTTTTCAAGAGGAAATGTTGTATCAATAAGCTCTTTTCCAATTTCGAAAGCAAAGCACATCCCAATCACAACAGCTTCTCCATGAGTAATCTCCCCATATCCAAGCTCTGCTTCAATCGCATGCCCTAGCGTATGACCAAAATTCAAAAAGGCGCGAATACCCGTTTCTTTCTCATCGTTAGCTACAATTTCAGCTTTTACCTTTATCCCTTCTTTAATAGACTGAATAAGCGTTTCTCCTTTTAAATCTTCAAAAGTAGACACACTAGATTTCAACCAATCATAGAAAGTCGTCGAATAAATAAGCGCATGTTTCACCACTTCTGCAAATCCTGAGCGCCATTCTTTTTCACTTAGCGTTTCTAAAAGTGAAATATCATAAAAAACGGCTTCTGGCTGATGAAAAGCACCAATCATATTTTTGCCCAACTCATGGTTAATCGCTACTTTTCCACCAACTGCGCTATCGTGTGCAAGCAGTGTTGTTGGAACTTGAATAAACGGAATGCCACGCATATATGTTGCGGCAACAAATCCAGCTAAGTCACCGACAACTCCGCCGCCAAATGCGATAATGAGTGATTGACGATCAAGACCGTGTTCAAGGGCAAAGGTTTGAACATTATAAAAATGCTCAAACGATTTTGCTCCTTCTCCACTTGGCAAAATATACGAAAGAGCTTGATTAGGAAGCTCTTTCATCAGCGCCTTGCCATGATGTTTATAAACCGTTTCATCTGAGATAACAAGGATGTTAGAAACTGACGGACATACATCTTCAATGACGCTGTGTAAGTTTTCTAATATACGTTCACCAAAATAAACGGGATACTTTTTAGACGCTGTTTTTATCTGCAGGGATTCCATTAAAATTCTCCTGCATAGCTTTTTAAGCGCTCAATATTTTCTTTAATAAGATCCATACGGTCATGACCAAATTGCTCTACAATTGCATTTGCTACTTCCCATGCTACAACAGCTTCTGCTACCACACTTGCTGCTGGAACCGCGCAGCTATCTGAACGCTCAATGCTTGCTGAAAAAGGCTCTTTCGTATCAATGTCAACACTTTGCAATGGCTTATAAAGCGTCGGGATTGGCTTCATTACGCCGCGTACAACAAGAGGCATTCCAGTCGTCATTCCGCCTTCTAGACCACCTAAGTTGTTGCTTCCTCTTGTATATCCTTCTTCTTCATTCCAAAGAATTTCATCGTGAACTTTGCTTCCAGGCAAACGGGCTGCTTCGAAACCAATTCCAAACTCAACGCCTTTAAATGCGTTAATGCTAACAATCGCTGCAGCAATTTTAGAATCCAGTTTGCGATCGTATTGAACGTAGCTTCCAACACCTGGTGGGAGACCTTCAATAATCACTTCGACGATTCCACCTATAGAATCTCCGTTTTCTTTTGCACTATCAATAGCACTCATCATTTCCTGCTCTACGCTTTGATCAAAGCAACGTACAGGAGATTCATTTGTACGATTTTTTAGCTCATTTAAATTTTTATATTGAGGAGGATTTGCTCGAACTCCGCCGATTTCTAGAACGTGTGATGCAACATTAATACCTAATTCACTTAAAATCTTTTTCGCTACAGCTCCAGCTGCAACACGTACTGTTGTTTCACGAGCAGAAGAACGTTCAAGAACATTACGTAAATCACGGTGACCATATTTCATTCCACCAATAAGGTCAGCATGTCCTGGACGTGGACGCGTAATTTTTCTTTTTACTTCTTCCTTCTCTTCTTCTGAAATTTCTTCAATGCCCATAATTTTAGTCCAATGCTTCCAGTCGTTGTTTTCAACAACAAGCGTAATCGGAGAACCTAGCGTTGAAGCGTGACGAACACCGCTTAAAATCTCTACTTCGTCTGTTTCAATCTGCATTCTTCGTCCGCGGCCATAGCCTTTTTGACGGCGTGCTAAGTCTTCATTGATATCTTCAGCCTTCAATGGAAGATTTGAAGGCACTCCTTCTAGAATTGTAGTTAGTTGGGGTCCATGTGACTCTCCAGCAGTTAAGTATCTCATCTTACTCCTCCGTCTATTATGTTTGTTTAATAAAAAATTTTCTGTTGTGTATGACTATAACACAAAAATTTGGATTGTGGAACGTAAACTTTAACGCTTTTAAGCTCTAAAGTATTTTCAATTAAAAATTATTAATGATTTTCAAACTGTAGTCTATCTTTTTTCTTTATTCTTTGCGATAAAAAAAGGGACGGGAACACGTTAACCCATAAGAGCTCGTATTAAAGATTTGTTCAGTACTTCCGACGAACAAAACTCCTCCTTTTTTTAAAGATTGACTCATTTTCTCATACAGAGCATGCTTTGCTACATCTGTAAAATAAATCAAAACATTTCGACAAACAATAAGATCATAGTTGCTCTGAAAAGGGTCTTGAAGAAGATCATGTTTTTTAAATACAACCGTATTTTTAATGTCTTCGCTAATATAATAAAGTCCTTCTCTATATGTAAAATACTTTGTTTTCATATGTAAGGGGAGTTCCTGTAGTTCTCTCTCTCCATAAACACCTTTTCTTGCTTTCCTTAACACTGTTTCATCAATATCTGTTGCTAAAATACGAATACTTTTTAATGGTAAAAACTGAGCTAAGATCATTGCAATTGTATATGGCTCTTCACCTGTCGAACATGCTGCACTCCAAATTTTTAAGGAGTGCTTTTTCTGAAGCATTGGAACTAAAATTTGCTTCTCTAGCTCCACCCATTTACTTCCGTTTCGATAAAATTCAGAAACATTAATTGTAAAACGATCTAGGAATTCTTGTAAAAGCTCATTTTTCTCACATAATGCTCTATAAAAATCCATAAAAGAAGAAGCGTGACGTTTCTGATAAAGAGATGTTAGCCGCCTTTTCATTTGGGGTTCTTTGTATAGTGATAAATCAATCCCTGTTTTCTTTTTGATGTTAAATATAAACTGCTCGTAGTCATTCACCTTATTCACCCTTACTTCTTTACCTTTACCAAATTAGCTTCATATCTATTAGAATATAAAAAAAGCTAGCATAATGCTAGCCTTCATACACCCAATCATTTATTAGTTTCGTATAATTAACAAGCTCGCTTTCGTTAAAAAACAGCGAGATTTCTCGTGTAGCGCTTTCATTTGAATCTGAACCATGAACAACATTTTTAGCAACCTGCAGGCCGTAATCTCCTCGGATTGTGCCAACCTCTGCTTCAGCAGGATTTGTCTTTCCTAGCATCTTTCTAGCAACTGTTACAGCATTTTCGCCTTCCCAAACCATCGCAAAAACAGGGGAAGATGTAATAAAGTCAACAAGTTCTCCAAAAAACGGCTTCTCTTTATGTTCTTTATAATGTTCTTTAGCTAAGTCTTCTGACACGTTCATAAGTTTTGCTCCAACTAATTGGAAACCCTTTTTTTCAAAACGTGTGACAACATCACCAACAATATTACGCTGTACTCCATCAGGTTTTACCATAATAAATGTTCTTTCCATAATCTCCACCCTTTATGTACTTTATGAAAACGCAAACATCACAAGTGAATAATATCACTAATTCAGAATTTTTACAACAGTAGGGTGGAGAAGTTATTAGAATTTTCTTTTTCCGATAAACTTTGCAAGCTTATTGTACGTATTTTTCGCTTTGCTTGGTGGAAGCTCATTTAAAACCGTAAGTGCTTTATCAAGATACATATCGCTCACTTTCGTCGCTTTTTCAATTGCTCCACATTTTTTTATTTCTTCAATGATAATTGAAATACGCTCATGTTCTCCTTCAAAAAGCTTTTCAACTTGTTCTCTCATGCCTGGTACTTCTAATGCATAAAGAGTTGGAAGAGTAATATTTCCTTGTAAAAGATCACTTCCAGCTGGTTTACCAAGCTGTTTTTCCGAAGATGTAAAGTCTAAAATATCATCGGTAATTTGAAACGACATACCCACATAATATCCGAACCAATAAAGACGCTCATGAATACTTTTGTCTGCTCCTGCTGCAATAGCACCAAGCTGACAGCTCACAGCAATAAGCAATGCTGTTTTTCGCTTGATCCGTCTGAAGTACGTACGGAAATTTTGTTGTAAATCATATTTATCTTTAATTTGCTCAATCTCGCCTAAACATACTTCTACAATAGCATGTGAGAGCACTTTATGAGCTTCAACATCCGGGATCTTCGTCATTAATTCCAAAGAGCGCCCAAGAATATAGTCCCCTGTATACATTGCAATTCGATTATCCCATTTGGCTTTAATTGTAGGCTGCCCGCGACGTACGTCTGAATCATCAACAACGTCATCGTGAACAAGAGATGCCATATGAATAAGTTCAAGTGCCATAGCTACATTCTTGATATTTTCGATATCATAGTCGCCAAACTTTGCTCCTAGCAATACAAAAACAGGACGAATTCGTTTTCCTCCTGCTTGTAAAAGCTGAAGAGAAGCCTCTGAAATAATGGACGTGTTTTCTTTTTCAATGGCTTCTTCTAGCTCTTTTTCAATTCGAGAAATATCTCCATGTAAAAAGGCATATATCATTTGTAATTTCATTCTTTTCACCTTTTAAACAAATTTCATCGAAATAGCGTTGATGATGTTATTTAATCCCCATATGCATTGCAGCAGCTCCGCCTGCATACGCTTTGATATTGATTTTCTCAAAACCTGCTTCTTCAAATAAACGTTTGAGGGCGCGTCGATCTGGAAAATCTTTTGCTGATTCTTGAAGCCATGAATATTCCTCGTAGCTTTTAGCGAACAGCTTTCCAAAGAGCGGCATAATTCGCTTAAAGTAAAAGTAATAAAGCTGGCGATACCCAATTAATGTTGGCTGAGATGTTTCTAAACAAACGGCCTTGCCCTCTGGCTTCAATACACGGTGCATTTCTTTTAATACTTGTAAATAGTCAGGAACGTTTCTAAGACCAAAGCCAATTGTGACATAGTCAAAGCTATTATCCTCAAAAGGCAGATCCATTGCATTACCATGAATAAGAGAAACGTTAGCATATGGAGAAGCTTTTACTTTCTTCTCACCAATTGAAAGCATATTTTGACTAAAATCAAGACCTACTGCTTCCCCTTGTTCTCCGACAGCTTCAGCCATAGCAAGCGTCCAATCCGCTGTACCACAGCAAACATCTAAAGAACGAGATCCTTTTTTTACATTCATGCGTTTCATCGTATCTTTTCGCCATAGCTTATGCTGACGAAAACTAATGACCGAGTTCATTTGATCATAGTGTTCTGAGATGTTTTCGAATACTTTATGAACGCGTTCTTCTTTAGATTCTCGCATCGTTTACCCTTCTTCCCATACTCGTTTCATGAATTAAAAGTGATTTTATATATTTTTTCATTTCCTCACTTTTTGTAAACTCGTCTCCATCAATAAGAGCGTTTCGATTCGTTTCTATATAGGAATCGAGCATTGCTATTCCTTCACGCTTATTAATCGAATTTCTTTTCATATATCTTTTAAACGTTTCTGTAAAAAGCGTTTTTTCATCATTCAGCAAACATTGCTTCTCATATAAAAAGCGCTTTGTTAATAAGACATTTAAAAAGAGCTTTGTCCATTTCGGCTGCTCAAAATATTCCGTTAGAGCTGTAAACACAGCAGTTTCAATTAATGTGAAGTGATGAATCATCTCTTCTAGCGTTTTGACTTCATTTCTATATAAAAACATCTTTGATATATTAGTTTTTTTAATTGCTGTAGCAAGACGTTGAATAAACGTAATATCACCTGCTTGTGAAAGCAGAAAATAGTACAAACCGCTGTAATAATCCCCAGCAAGAACTGTTAACTGTCGTTCTTTTTCAAGCGACGTATCACTAGGAAGTTGTTGAGTGGAGACTAAGTCATGGGTGTCCAATGCAAATTGCACAAGCATAACGGACACAGCATGTGCATGCAACGGCTTTTCCGCTGTTGAAAACGGCTCTAGAAAAGAACATAAAAGCAACAGCTTATCTTCATCAATGCTCGGAGTTGAAATTATGTTCTTCATGTATTTATGTTGTAACTTATTTGTAAGCTGCTCTTTTACGTCCTCTATAAATTCCAAGATGTTGGACACATCAATCACCCTTTGTCTCCCTTTCATTATTCATTATTCTTTTCGATAATCGTTCAAAATAGACAACGTCAATTATAACACAAGTTTTTCGTAAAAAAACGGTTAATTTTACAATGCTTTTCAAACGTTCTCGTTTTCAAAAAACAGATAGTATATATAAAGAAAAGCAGGAAACTTCCTGCTCATCTTTGCGTTTATTCCTAATTCTAGTCTAGGAAATATTCTACTTTTTTAAACAGACTTACGCTTGCTTGAGACGTAATATAAGCTTACTTTTTCGCCTCTGATTCCACTTCTCCATGTTGAGACTGGATAATCGCTTTTCCACGAACTTTAATAGCTGACGTATGCTCTGTAAACTGAGCAATCATAACTTCACCTTTATCCAGTTTTTCTGAATGATGAAATCTCGTATCAGATCCTCTTGTTAATCCGATTACGTTTACTCCATCTTCCTCTGCTTTAATAACGATATATTCCGCTGGTTTTGACATACTCCTAGCTCCTCTCACTCTTTACGATTTAATTAATGATAGCACTTCAGCACGAGCAGCTGCATCTGATTCAAGTATGCCTCTTACAGCTGAAGTAACCGTTTTTGAGCCTGGCTTCTTCACACCGCGCATCGTCATACACATATGTTCTGCTTCGACAACGACCATAACACCGTGTGGATCTAATGATTCAACAATTGAGTTTGCAATGGTTGACGTGATGCGTTCTTGAAGCTGAGGACGTTTCGCAACCGCTTCAACAGCGCGAGCAAGCTTACTAAGCCCTGTCACTCTTCCTCCACGCGGGATATAAGCGATATGGGCTTTTCCATAGAAAGGAACAAGATGATGTTCACACATCGAGTAAAACGGAATATCTTTGACAAGTACAAGCTCTTCGTGATCTTCACCAAAAACTGTTTTGAAATGTTCTTTTGGATCTTCTTTTAGTCCAGAAAAAACTTCTTCATACATTTTCGCAACGCGCTTTGGTGTATCAAGTAGTCCTTCTCTGTTTGGATCTTCTCCAATTGCTTCTAAAATGAGCCGAACCGCATGCTCAATTTGTTCTTTGTTAACATTCTGTTCTGCCATAAAACTAGCCTCCATTATATTCGGTCAATGACGTTCAGTCGTCATTCATATTTATCATAAACTTTGCTTTATGGAAGCAAAGTTGGTTTTAAGAGGATAAAGAGATAATTCCAAACAAAATTCTAGCATACGGAACACCCAAAGGCAAAAAAGAAAGGTCGCCTATTAAGCGACCTTTCTAAGCTCTTGTTAATATGTAATGTTTATTTAACAGCATCTTTAAGAGCTTTACCTGGTTTGAACGCTGGTACTTTGCTCGCTGGAATTTCAATCTCATCCCCAGTTTGTGGATTACGACCTTTACGAGCAGCGCGCTCACGTACTTCAAAGTTACCAAAGCCAATCAGTTGAACTTTGTCACCTTCTTTTAACGCATCTAGAATTGTATCAAAAACAGCATCAACTGCTTTTGTAGCATCCTTCTTTGAAAGCTCGCTAGCTTCTGCAACTGTATTGATTAAATCTGTCTTATTCACGCTATTCACCTCCTCCCAAAAAGGATAATGAATCCATCGATCTCTTGTAAGAGATATCGTAACATTCCTAGTCCTTATTTCATTTCTTTACATATTACTCAAACTTTATACGTTAGAATCCTCTTGTTTCGTTAATATGCCTACATCATAAAGGATTCATTAATAAAATGCAATGGTTTCACAGTATGTTCCATTGGCTTAGGCATATCTTGCTCGCTATGTCTTTTAAAAGATTAACATATCGTATATTGGTAATCAAGCGAAAAGTTATGAACAATGCTAGGTTTTCTCTATGAATAATCCAAAAGACTTAGCCCATTTTAAGAGATTCTTATTAAATCAACGCAAAAAAGAGAGGATATCCTCTCTTTTTTGTTAGTTTATAAAATAATCGCAATCAAGCCACCAGAACCTTCGTTAATAATGCGTTCAAGCGTCTCCTTAAGCTTGTAACGTGCATTTTCAGGCATTAGAGAAAGCTTTGCTTGAATCCCCTCTCTCACAATAGAGCTTAAAGAGCGGCCGAAAATGTCTGAGTTCCAAATAGAGAGCGGATCGTCCTCAAAGTCTTGCATAAGGTAGCGAACAAGCTCTTCACTTTGCTTTTCAGTTCCAATAATGGGAGAAAATTCAGACTCTACATCTACTTTAATCATATGAATAGATGGAGCTACTGCTTTCAACCGTACACCAAAGCGAGAGCCATGTCTTGTAATTTCAGGTTCATCAAGACTCATATCTGCAAGTGAAGGTGCCGCAATTCCGTAACCTGTTTGCTTCACCATGCGAAGGGCGTCTGAAACTTGATCGTACTCGACTTTAGCATGAGCAAATTCTTGCATAAGCTCAAGAAGATGATCACGTCCCCTGATTTCTACGCCAACAACTTCTTTTAAGATTTGGTCATACAAGTCATCTGGCGCAAAGAGGTCAATTTCAGCAATCCCTTGCCCCATGTCAATCCCTGCTAATCTTGCTTCATCAATGAACTCATACTCTGAAAACAAGTCAACAACTCGATCAACATCACGAAGTCTCTTAATATCTTTGACCGTTTCTTGAACAGCTTCTTGATAGTTTTCACGGAGCCAATGTTCATCTTTTAATACCATAACCCAGCTTGGTAGATTCACGTTTACTTCGAGCACTGGGAACTCAAAAAGTGCTTCACGTAGCACATTGTGTACATCTTGATCTCTCATGCTTTCAACACTCATAGCAAGCACTGGAATATCATATTTTTCAATTAGATTTTGACGAAGCTTCTCTGTATCAGGATGAAATGGCTGCACAGAGTTAATGACCATAATAAATGGTTTCCCTACTTCTTTGAGCTCCTCAATAACGCGCTCTTCTGCTTCAATATAGTCAGCTCGAGGTATCTCCCCAATCGTTCCGTCTGTTGCAATAACAACGCCGATTGTAGAGTGTTCTTGAATGACTTTTCTCGTTCCAATTTCCGCAGCTTCGTGAAATGGAATTGGTTCTTCATACCACGGTGTATTAATCATCCTCGGCCCATTTTCATCTTCATATCCCTTTGCTCCTGGAACCGTATATCCTACACAGTCAACAAGGCGAATATTTACATCCAGTCCTTCGTCAACTTCCACATTTACAGCTTGATTCGGAACAAATTTGGGCTCAGTTGTCATGATTGTCTTCCCTGCTGCACTTTGCGGCAGTTCATCTTGCGCACGAGCTCTCTCACCTTCATCCGCCATGTTTGGAAGTACAACAAGTTCCATAAATTTTTTAATAAATGTTGATTTCCCTGTTCTTACAGCCCCAACGACTCCGAGATAAATATCTCCACCTGTACGTTCCGCGATATCTTTGAAAACATCAACCTTTTCCAAAAGATCCCCCTCCGATCTATGAGTTCATAACCTATATAATGCCTAGAACACTATATACTTATGATGTTGTCCTATTAAAATATGACTAGCTTAAAAGAAAAAGATTTGTCTATCCTTTTATATGAAAAAGGTTAAAAACCCCTTCCCTTCAATATGTATTCGAAGAGAAGAGGTTCATGACTTAATTTTGGAGAATTAGGGGTTCTCCCTTATCGTTCACAGTATAAGAGGGGGAAAAGACAGGTACAAAAGGAGAGTTTTCAACAAGAACCTCTCTTATATCATCTCCTTTTTTATAGCTTTTTTCTGTCTTATTCAATGCTCGATATAAATCTTCTGAATAATCTACAAAAAGCTCAGCTTTTCCGTTGACTAATACGGGCAGTGTTTGGCCACTGTAGGGACTTTGGACGGTGATTTTATGCTCATATCCGAGTTTTTTGTAATCAAGCGTATAAAATCCACTTCCTGCTTCTTGTGCATATGGAGGAGAGCCATGCTTCTGTCTATAAGCGTCTAATCGAATGTGAATATCATGGATTTTTTGGGACACAGAAACATCAATTAATTTTACTGTTGGATCTTCTTCAGGAGAAACAAGCACATAAGAATATACTCCTCCTGCTTCATAAGAGTTTCCCGGCACGTCTTCAAGATAAGCAGGGATAAGCTTGTTAAAGTCTATGGGATACTTCTGATATAAAGGTGTTTTCATATCTCTTGTCTTAATAGGAACAATGCCTCCCTTATCTTCTCGAAATTGATCAACAGCCGTCTGGACAGCATTAAGCTGGGCCTCATACGGAACTTTGTTTTCTTTTAATCTTTCTTCAGGATATAAACAGCCTGTTAATAGAAAGAGAATACATAAAAGAGAGCTAGCCTTTTTCATGAAAAAACCTACCTTATCACCTATTATGTAAGCAAATACATTACTTTTGGACAGGTCCGCTGAATACAACAAGCATAATAATAAGACCTGCTATAACCATGAAAAGATATGCAAAAGTAGCAGTAAGCCCTTTCAAAAACTTTCTTTTAAGCTTAAATCTGCTCACGTAAATAAAGAATACGGAAAAGAACATAAAAGCAATTGCTCCAAAGGCAATCCACATTTTCATCAATCCTTCTGACATTCTTTTCAGCTCCTTTTCCTTCTTAATACTTTAACTATATAGTTCTTGTTTTTTTTTCATACACCTTTAATTTTTTAGTTTCTATTACAAAAAGTAAAAAAGCCTTGGACAACATATTGTTGTCCAAGGCTTTTTGTCTCTAAAACAAAATTGAATAATAGAGATTTCTTTCTATCCTCTATTAAATACCTCTATCATCTAAAATATTCGTTAAATCTTCCATTTCATGCGTTTTTGTTCTCCCCATAAGGCCGTCAACAGCACTCTTCGCATCAACGTCATTGAACAAAATGTTATAAATAGCCTCTGTTATCGGCATTTGTACGCCAAGCTTTGAGGAGAGCTGGTAAGCTGCTTTGGCGGTACGCACACCTTCCACAACCATTCCCATATTATCCAATACAGATTGCAAGCTTTGCCCTTTGCCAAGCAGATTGCCAGCACGCCAGTTTCTAGAATGTACGCTTGTACACGTTACAATTAAATCCCCGATTCCGGTTAATCCAGAAAACGTCAACGGGTTAGCTCCCATCGCGCAACCTAAACGAGAAATTTCGGCTAGTCCTCTTGTAATAAGAGCAGCTTTTGCATTATCTCCATAGCCAAGGCCATCGCTAATTCCAGCACCAAGGGCGATAATATTTTTCAGCGCTCCGCCAATTTCTACTCCTACAACATCCGAATTTGTGTACACGCGAAAATATTGGTCATTAATGAATAAATCTTGAATTCTTTCTGCTTCTTCCATATTTGTAGAAGAAACGGTTACAGTTGTTGGCTGTTTCCGGCTCACTTCTTCAGCATGACTTGGACCTGATAATACAACAACATCTTTAAGTGTCGAATGATTTCCAAACTCTTCTTCAATCATCTCAGAAATGCGCATATGTGTGTCAGGTTCAATACCTTTGCTGACGTGAACAATCGTATACATACCGTTTGTTAATTTAATGCTTTGACATACTTCTCGAATTGCTTTTGTTGGAACAGCTAAAATAATCGTATCTAATCCTTCAATAGCTTTCTCCAATGAAGCTTCTCCATAGATGTTTTCAGGAAGCATAACTCCAGGCAAATACTTTTCGTTTGTGTGGCATTCGTTAATTTCCTTCACCGTTGCCTCACGATGCCCCCATAAACGAACATGATGTCCATTATCTGCTAAAACGATAGCAAGAGCTGTTCCCCAGCTTCCTGCTCCTAAAACTGCAATATTTGACAATTTTCCCACGCCTCCACTCTCTAGTTTCGTTGTCGTGCAAAAATACGAATTGGCGTTCCTTCAAAGCCAAATGCTTCGCGAATTTTATTTTCTAAGAAACGCTGATATGAGAAATGCATTAGCTCTGGTTCATTTACAAATACAACAAATGACGGTGGCTTAACCGCAACTTGTGTTGCATAAAAAATCTTTAATCGTTTTCCGTTATGCGTTGGCGTTGGGTTCATCGCCACAGCATCCATAATAATGTCGTTCAATACGTTTGTTTGAACGCGCATTGCATGATTTTCACTTGCTGTTTGAACAACAGGTAAAAGAGTATGAACGCGCTTTTTCGTTTTCGCTGATAAGAACACAATTGGTGCATAGCTTAAGAACTGGAAGTGATCACGCACTTTCTCTTCAAATTCCTTCATTGTTTTTTCATCTTTCTCAACTGCATCCCATTTGTTCACAACAATAATAATAGCTTTACCCGCTTCATGTGCATAGCCTGCAACACGTTTATCTTGTTCAATAATACCTTCTTCTCCGTCTAATACAACAAGAACGACGTCAGAGCGTTCAATTGCTCTTAAGGCACGAAGTACACTATATTTTTCGGTACTTTCATACACTTTTCCTTTCTTTCGCATTCCGGCTGTATCAATAATTACGTATTCTTGATCATCTTTTGTGAGTTTGCTGTCAATCGCATCACGTGTTGTACCTGCGATATTACTTACAATAACGCGCTCTTCTCCTAAGATGGCATTCACAAGTGAAGATTTCCCTACATTTGGACGACCAATTAATGAAAACTTAATAACTTCATCTCCGTATTCTTCGTCTTCATCTTTCGGAAAATGACGAGCAGCCTCATCAAGCAAATCTCCAAGCCCTAATCCATGTGAACCTGAAATTGGGAATGGTTCTCCAAATCCAAGAGAATAAAAATCATAAATAAGCTCTTTCATTTGTGGATTATCAATTTTGTTAACGCCAAGTACAACTGGAGTTTTCGTACGATATAAAATTTTAGCTACTTCTTCATCAGCTGCTGTAATGCCTTCACGACCGTTTGTTAGGAAAATAATAACGTCCGCTTCATCCATTGCAAGCTCAGCTTGCTGACGAATTTGCGTCATAAATGGCTCATCGCTAAGCTCAATTCCGCCTGTATCAATAATATTAAAGTCTTTGTTCAGCCATTCAGCAGAACTATAAATACGGTCCCTTGTTACTCCTGGAACGTCTTCTACAATCGAAACGCGCTCACCGACAATACGATTAAAAATAGTCGATTTTCCAACGTTTGGACGACCTACAATTGCAATAACTGGTTTTGCCATAACTTTGTCTCCTTCATGTGTTCATCATCTAAACGCGATACTTTTTCTTTTAACCATCGCTATGATTTTTTATTTCAAATTTGTCTCATTTCATTTTTCAAATGTTCCGTTTTAAAAAATAAAGGACCCTTTTATATAATAAGGGTTTTTAACCTTGTTATTTTATCAAAAACCATCATTATGAACAACTACCCTTTTTTGAAAAAGGAAGATGGTCTTTCCTTTAAGCGAACAAAACTAATATAATAAAATGCTTTTTTTGCGCTCTCCCATGAAAAAAGAGCAAGTGTTACAGCTGCTATTAAGCTTAAAAACGCTTCATCCCCAACTTCGGGTTTTATCCCTATCTTTCCTAGCACAATGGAGAGGAGTGCTTCTCCTACGCATGCTCCATTAATGAAGTGCCACTGCCTCGCCCGATGCGGTGCAACGACAACGCATGTAATGAGGAACATACAAGCGCTCAGAAGCCATAAGTAATCTCCAATGATCCAAACTGGGTCATACAGAGCAAACAAATAAAAACCTCCATAAAATAGAGCAATTATGAGTGTATATATCCAGCTTATCATATAGTTTGTTTGATTTTTGTAAGGAATAAAAGAACTTGTGAACAAAACAAGATACGCTACATTAACCTCCCAAATTTCAAAAGAAATAAACGTTGTAGAAAAAATAAGCAACAGTAAAATAAGAGCACTTAAATATGTTCTTTCCTTTGTTTTTTCCATAAAAAAAGTCAGTAAAACCCACCATATCCAAGAGAACCAATAAAAATAAAAGATATCCATCCACTAACCTCCCAACATCTCCATTATGTGTAAAAACCATTCAAAATAATCGTATAGGAAGAAAACTGAGCGGGAATCCTAACTTACTAAAGGAGGGGTAACAGTGGGAAAAGACCGTCAAGAAAAAAAGCTAAGAGAGTCTAAACGTGTGGAGTCTGACCGTGATCAGGGTCTTCATTACAAGGGAGCAACCCATATGCAAAGCCCTGAAGAAGCAAGACAAATTAACAAACGCTAAAAAAAGGCTTGAGTATCATCATACTCAAGCCTCCTTTTTTGTTGTTTACATCTTCGTTCGAGTTCCGTATTTGTTTAAATCAATTCCACGTGAAGATAGCCAATGATGTGTATCACCGCTAATAACGAGCGGAACCTCTTTTAGTTCCTCCACAGTTCGGCAACCAAGAGCAGCCATAATAATTTTCATTTCGTCTTGAACTGTCCCAAGTTCTTCTAAAAGACCTTTCATTCCTTTATCTCTTAGAACTCGAAGGAGCGTCCCTGCCATTCCTACCGCATTTGCACCAATACTTAGCGCTTTCACGGCATCTACAGCAGATTGAATTCCACCTGAACCAATTGTGGATATGTATGGATGTTTATTGTTTACTTCTATTAAAGATGCTGCTGTTGTAATTCCCCAACTATTAAAAAATTCGTAGTGACGGGCGCGTCGTTCATTTTCAATTTTGGAGAAGTTTGTTCCCCCGTATCCACTTACATCTACAATGGAAACACCAACATTTGAAAGCTTTTCAACTGTTTCATGGCTCATTCCAAATCCTACTTCTTTTACGACAACGGGAACGCCAACTTCTTCCACGATTCGTTCGATTCGTTCAAGTGCTTGTTTAAAATTCCGATCGCCTTCTGGCATGACAAGCTCTTGAATAACGTTAAGATGAATCTGGAAAGCATCGGCATCAATCATCTCAACAGCTCTTTTTGCTTGTTCTACTGTAGCTTCACTTCCAAGATTAGCAAGAATAATGCCATCCGGATTACAGCGTCTTACCACTTCGTATGTTGCCGCTTCCTCGCTATTTTTAATTGCCGCCATTTGGGAACCAACAGCCATGGCAACACCCGTTTGCGCAGCTGCTTTTGCTAAACTTCCATTTATTTGTTCTGTTTCACGTCCGCCGCCACCTGTCATCGCATTGATAAAAATTGGCGAACTTAAGAAAAGCTCGCCAATTTTTGTAGAAATATCAATTTCATCAACAGATGTATTCGGTAAACTATTGTGAACAAATCTTATATCTTCAAACCCATGTTTTCGTTCTTGCCCTGTTGAAAGAGCATGGTTAATATGATCAATCTTTCGTTGTGCTCTGCTCACAATCATCACCATTTATCTCAGTTTTTTTAGCTGATCTCCAATCATTTCTCCAAGTTGGAAACCTGTTGATTCTTCTTTTTTCTCATACTGACTATAGTCTACTTTTTGTGCACCTTTTCCTTCTTCAAGTTCACGGATGCTTAGTGACAAACGTCTTTCATTCTCGTTCACATCTAAAACTTTCACCTTAACAGCTTCGCCTTCTGATAAAACTTCATGTGGCGTACCGATATGCTGGTTTGAAATATGAGAAATATGAACAAGGCCTTCTACACCAGGCTCAACTTCTACAAATGCTCCAAAGGAAACAAGGCGATTCACTTTTCCTTCCAAGACATCTCCTTGTTTAATACGGTCACTAATGTTTGACCAAGGTCCTTCAAGCGTATCCTTAATAGAAAGTGAAATACGAGAATTTTCTTTATCAACAGACAATACTTTAACGTTTACTTTATCACCTTCTGTAACAACATCAGATGGTTTTTCAACATGAGTATGTGAAAGCTGTGAAATGTGTACAAGGCCGTCAACGCCACCGATATCTACAAACGCGCCAAAATCTGTTAAGCGTTGTACTGTCCCCTCAAGAACTTGCCCTTCTTCAAGAGAATGAAGAAGTTCTTGCTTTTTCGCTACTTCCTGCTCTTCTACAACAGCACGATGTGAGAGAATAACGCGATTTTTCTCGCGATCAAGCTCCATCACTTTTACGCTCATTGTTTTTCCTTTATAATCTTCAAAGTCTTCTACAAAATATGTTTCTACTAAAGAAGCCGGAATAAAGCCTCGCACGCCGATATCAACAACAAGGCCACCTTTGACAATGTCTTTTACTTCAACGTCAAACACTTCTTTTGATTCTAATTTTTCTTCTAAATCGTTCCATGCTTTATCTGCATCAACAGCACGTTTTGATAAAATTAAAGCTTCATCTTCTACTTTAAGAATCTTTGCCTCAATTTTCGCGCCAACTTCGATCACATCTTCCGCTTTTTCAATATGTAAGCTTGACAGCTCACTAATCGGAATGATGCCATCTACTTTGCTGTTTTCAACTTCTACAAAAACTTGCTTTTCTTCTACTTTTGAAACGGTTCCAGTAACTGTTGCACCCACTTCTAGGTTGTTAATTTCTACACTATTCATATCTTCTACCATTGCCTTAACCTCCTTAGTTGACCAACAACTTACTTATTTAAAAGTTTGAATTTATACTGTCTTCTCGCTAGTCTACGAGAAATCCTCTTTTTTCTAACTTCTAATAAATATACCCTTTTTGTCAAGTGTTAAGCCTTAAATGTTATTGATATTTATCGAGCAGAAGACCGATTTCTTTCATTACAACTTCCGTTACTTCTTCAGAAGAGACTCGCTCTTTTCTCATCTCGGTCACATCAATTGGTTTACCATATACAACCTGTAGTTTCTTAAACGGTTTATAAGGACCAATAACGGCACATGGAACAATAACCGCATTTGAACGAAGAGCAAAAAAGCCAACACCTGCCATCCCTTTCCCAAGCTTTCCATCTTTGCTGCGCGATCCCTCTGGAAACAGACCAAGCGCGCCACCTTCTTTTAAAATAGAAATTCCTTTGCGGAGCGCATCTCGATCGCTAAGCCCTCTTTTAACAGGAAAAGCGTAGATTTTTGGCAGTAACGTTTTCAAAACAGGAACTTTAAAAAGCTCCGCTTTAGCCATGAAGTAGACAGGACGAGGAAACGTCATGCCTACAACAGGAGGATCAAAATTTGAAATGTGGTTTGAACAAACAATTACGCCTGCATCTTTTGGAATATTTTCTTTACCGATTATTTCCACTCGGAATAGCGGGGTCAAAACGGACTTTACTACCCCACGTGCAAAACCGTAAATGCTCATGAGACATTAATCCTTTCGTCAGCAAGATCAAGAATCTTAGTTACCACTTCTTCAATTGTTAATGAAGTTGTATCAATTTCTACTGCATCTTCTGCTTTTCGAAGTGGAGAAACTTCTCGTTCAGAATCAAGCTTGTCACGCTTGGCAATATCAAGCTTAAGCTGTTCTAAATCTGAATCAAATCCCTTTAGTTTATTTTCTTCATAGCGTCTATACGCTCTTTTTTCTACTGAAGCAAGTAAGAAAACTTTTACTTCTGCGTGTGGAAGAACATGTGTACCAATATCGCGTCCGTCCATCACAACTCCACCGCCTTTTGCTAACTTGCGTTGGCGATCAACCATTTCTTTACGAACTTCTCCATGTTTTGCAACGATGGATACTTCTTTTGTTACTTCATTTGTACGAATTTGTTCTGTTACATCTTCTCCATTAATAAAGATAAGCTGACCTTGAGGAGAAGGCTTTAATGTAATATCTAACGTGTATAAAAGATCTATTAGGGCTTGTTCGTTTTGAAGATTTACTTTTGTTCTTTGCGCCTCATAAGTTAGGGCTCGATACATTGCCCCCGTATCAACATAAATATAAGATAAGTTAGTAGCGACGATTTTAGCAACAGTGCTTTTTCCTGCAGCTGCTGGTCCATCAATCGCAATTGAAATGTGCTTTTCCATGCGTCCTCCTCTAGTTATTTTAAAATTTCAATTCGTGCATATGTGAACGAAAAAAAAGCAGGGATTTCCACTCCTGCATGCTTTCCTTGAGTATCTTGTTTACTCTCTCTTTATCTTATCATACGTTCCCTTACTGGTCGAACGTTTCCACAATTTTTGTGATATTCTCTTTTGTTACGCCTTCGTATTGAGGAATTTTTGAAATATATGGGCTGATAGCTTCTACCCGCAGAAGAGCCTGAGAAAACAGCAAACAAAAGAGCTGGATAATAAGAAGCTTAAAAAGAACCCTTTCTACTTTTTTCATCTATAATCACTCCATTAAGCTATAAAAGTTATTTCTTTCTCATTATGGGGCAATCATTTTTGTTTTATTCTAAAGAAGACCTTTTCTCTTTAATTCTCTCTGCACTTCCAGCGTGTATCGAATAAGCGCCTCTCGCTCTTTAACTCCAAGCGTTAAAAACTTAACCCCGACATTATGTTGCTTTTCTACATGAGAAGGCAAAATATTGATAACCTCTACTTCGGTTTGTATATGATAATATTGATCATAAAGCTCAAAAACGAGCCAAACATTTATTTTATCTCCCTTTTGAAAAAAGACTCCCTTTTCTTTAACAGCTAAAAGAGCTCCGCTTGCGCTAATATTTTTCGTGATTGTTGTAAAAGGCTCAAATGTTCCATTTAGAGAGTGAAGAGCAGCAGGAAGTGTTGCATCAACGCGAACATACTCACGTCGCTGGTGTTTAACTAAGCTTTCTTTTCCTTTATAATGAAGCTGTATCATAGGAATTTCCTTTTTTATACGACCAACAACTTCCGTTAAAAAATGGTATGTTACCCCATCCCCCTCTACAAAATAAGATTTTAATCTTGTATGCATAAGAAGAAACGCACTCTTTTTGGTTGCTTGATGAATAGGATAATCAATATAAATGTATCCTGCTCCTTCCTCAACAACTTTGCAATAGTACTTTCCCTCTCCTTTTACTTCTTCTAGCATCAATGATGTTCCAATCTTCAGCTCCATACACACTCTCTTCCTCTCTCCTTGTTACCGTTCGTTTTTCATATAATAGGATAACCTACTATATTTTACTAGTTATTATTAAACCATGAACAAAAAGAAAGAGAAAGGGTATCCCTTTCTCTTCTAGACACCATTATAAATTGGTTCTGTGTTATCCATTTTCTTCACTTCTTCTTCATTTCCATTTTCAGCATTAATAAAAATGCGGTATGTGTCTTTATTAATGGTTCCTAAAAACTCATAGCACAGTACTTCTTCACCAAGATCATTTTGAATGATCGCAAGTCTTTCTTCTTGAATGAGTACATTTTCATTAATTTTCTTTTTAGCTTCATCAGCGGTAAGAGCAGGCTTTGGAATTTCACGGTCTTGGTGCGCAGCTAAGAAATCTGCTGCTGAAAACCCGACAATACTTCCATCTCCAAGTGAAACTTTAATTTTCACAGCGTCTGGATAAATACGAACTCCTTGTCTCTCTTCTACAAATGTAAAAACTCCTACATTATCATATTGAGCACTATCAGATGCCACAAGACTTTCAAATCTTTGATCTTTTAAAAATTTCATCGCTTTATTCATCGCTTTATTCAAGCTGATATTTTGCTTGTCTACATCAACATGGCGAATAGCCCAAATCGGATAACCACCTTTTTTCGTAATATCCATATTTGTTTCTTGTTCTTTTCCTGGCTCTTGAATACGCAGGCTGTAAAATTTATAGTTTGCTCCATTTCCATTTTTCGTTACATCAATCTTTGCATTTTTGTCTAATTCGAGAAATGAGCGCGCAACTTTCTTTGCTTCATTTTCATCAATTTCTTTTCCTTTTAGTTTTGAGAAGTTTTTATTTCCCTCTTCACTGCTTGCATTTGTTGGACCAAAGTCAGTCTCTGAATATTCTCCAGCTCTCTTTTCAACTGTCTTCAAACCATCAATAATTGTGTTGTCAGCTTGAGAATCGTTTGTGGCAAGCGCCATTTCGACGTCCATCCAGCGAAGGTTATCTTTTAACACCAAATTTTGCACCTGCCGTAAATCTTGCTGAATATCTGTAGACTGTTTATAAAGCTCTTCTAGTCTTCCGTACTCCTCATCTGTTAACGGCTTTTTATCTAAATCACGTACGCCAACTCGGTACGAAAAATCGCTAACATTTGAAAGAAACTCTTCTGTTTTATTGAAAGGAACAAGTGTTAAAGGAAGCTGTCCAACGTTACTATGTGCTTCAGATGTCACACGCCAAACTTCCGTTAATGCGGGAGAAAGCTGATCTCTGGAGCTCATAGCAAGCGTTGAACCCATTTTGTCATTCAATAAGCTCATATCATATGTTAAATCGTGGAAAGCTCTTTGATAGTTATTTTCCGCTTGCAAAAGAACCGCTGTTTTTTCTTTATGTTCTTGGTACCCCCAATACCCAACACCTATAATCCCAATAGACAGGATACAAATCAATATTGTTCGTAACATATTGCTCACCTCTTTATCTACAGAATATATGTTTCCCTATTTTCTTAATTTGCGGTCTTGACCATATCCATGCACTTGTAGCAGTATCTGGATTAAAATAGTATTCTGCGTTTCCTGTTGGGTCCATGCCGTTTAAAGCATCTAGAACCGCATTCTTAGCCGTTGCGTTTGGAGTAAGCCAAATTTGACCATCAGCAACCGCTGTAAAGGCTCCAGGTTCAAAAATGACGCCTGCTGGAGTATCAGGGAACGACGGGCTTTCCGTACGGTTGATAATAACAGCTGCAACAGCAACTTGACCGATGTATGGTTCACCTCGAGCTTCTCCGTAGACAGCATTGGCCATCAAATTAATATCATTTTGTGAATACCCATCAGGAACATTTGCTGCTTGTGGTTTATTAGAGTTTCCTGTTTTTGTAGCAGATTGCTGTGTCCCTTGGTTTCCACCAGGGGATGATTGATTTCCATTAGCTCCACTACTTCCTTTTTGCCCAGCGTTATTTGGGCTTCCTTTAGACGTTCCACCTTTGGTAGAACCTCCGCCAGCCTGTCCGCCTCCTTTTGATCCACTACTTCCTTTTTTGGTCTGTTGATCAAGCGGAACATTTCCATAGTGCGAAAAATCTCGCCCTTTTCGAATTTGCTCTTTTACATATCCTTCATGATATTTTGTCGCAGCAACAAGTTTTCTCTTCATTTCAGGCCCTACTAATCCGTCTACTTTCATTCCAAATTCATACTGAAAGTTTCTTGATGCCCAGTACGTTCTCCATCCAAATACTCCATCAATTGGTCCAGTATAAAAGCCCACATATTGCAACCTTGACTGTAGCTCTATTACATCATTACCAACAGCTCCATGCTGAATTACTTGATTTGAAAAGGCTTTGGCTACATTTTTGTCAGAATAAGTTGGAATAAAGACCCATTGACATATGAATAGTACAAATAAAATATTCCTTACTTTACGAAACCGAATCATCCTATACCCTCCTAAATCATACCTGATTGATGATAAGAGTATTTTTTGTAAAGTCCGCTATTTTATTCAGATCTCCCCTTTCCTTCCCTCCATAAGAAAAACCCCTTAAAAGCAGGGGCTTTTAAGGGGTTTACTCGTTAAAATCATTTAATTTATCTTTTTTCCATAAACTTCTAAATTTTATCTTTCACTTCAAGAAGGCGTATAAAAATCGCTAATAGGTGGTTTTGTTTTTTTGGCTTTTTTTACTTTCCACAGCCCTAACGCCCATAAGAAAATCATGAATGGAATCATTAATACCATCCAATTATCAATCGATCTTAAGATATAGTCGTACATCCCATGAAGCAAAATGGGAATAAATAAAGAATACGCGAGCCATTTTCTACGGCTGCTTTTCCCAAAAAACTTTCCTTTTCCAAGATAGTATCCCATAACAACGCCGAAAAGAGCATGACTCGAGACAGGTAAAACTGCACGAGCAAAAGCGTCTTGCACACCGTTCGCAACAAGGTAAAGGATGTTTTCGGCAGTAGCAAAGCCTAATGAAACAGCGGCCCCATATACAATGCCGTCGTAGTGTTCATCAAATTCTACATGCTGAAAAATTGTAAAATATAGTACAAACCATTTAAAATACTCTTCTAAAAAGGAAGTTGTAAGAAAGGAATTTAAAAATGCCCCTTGCAACACTTGCTCTTCTTGCATGACATACTGTATAAACATAATAGGCAACACAAGGACTGCCCCAAAGATAAATGTTTTTAAGACAACTGAGATTGGCTCTGTTTCGTACTCATCTTTTAAATAAAAGTAGCTCAAAAGCGCCAGTCCAGGGGCAATGCCTGCTGAGATGATTGCGAGCATTCAAGCGCCTCTTTTCTCTTTTTTTTAATCGTACCATGTTCATTAGTGATTGAGAATGGTTTCAGTTAAAAGAATTTACTGTTCCTAGTTCATAATTCATAAGGAGGGATAAACATGCGAAAGATTCATATCATCCATACTGGCGGAACTATTTCTATGGAAGAAGACCAAAGGGGAGCTGTTAAACCAGGGGATAAACATCCGCTTAGCGATCTTTCGGGTTTATTTGATATTGAAATTGATGTTCAAATTTCAGAAATTTTTCGTCTTCCGTCCCCGCATGTAACACTTGCACATATGCGCCAGCTTGCAAAAGGGATTGAAGAAGCAATCCACAATGGAGGTGCCGAAGGTGTTGTGGTTACACATGGAACTGATACACTTGAAGAAACGGCATATTTCCTTGATCTTGTTCTACAACAAAACGTTCCTATTGTACTAACTGGTGCAATGCGTTCAAACAATGAGCTTGGAGCAGATGGACCCCACAACCTTTTTTCAGCTGTCGAAGTTGCGCTTTGTAAAGAAGCTGGAGATAAAGGTGTTCTCGTAGTCATGAATGATGAGATTCATACTGCAGCTAACGTTACTAAAACACATACAAGTAATGTGGCCACATTTCAAAGTCCTCAGTACGGACCGATTGGAATTGTAACAAAGCGCGGAGTAAATTTCCATCATGCTCCAACATCTCATGACCATTTTCCAATTAAAGAAACGACGAAAAATGTTATTCTCTTAAAAGCTTATGCAGGGATGGATGAACAGATTTTCCAAGCTCTCTCTTCTCTTAAAATAGATGGACTCGTTATTGAAGCCCTTGGTCAAGGAAACATGCCTCCTCAGACTGTACCACAGCTTCAAAAGTATATTGAAAAAGGCATTCCAATTGTTCTTGTTTCACGCTGTTTTAATGGCATTGCGCAAGATGTGTATGGATATGAAGGCGGTGGAAGAATGCTAAAAGAACTTGGAATCATTTTTTCAAATGGGTTGAACGGTCAGAAAGCTCGTATCAAACTCGCCCTTGCATTAGAAACAACTTCAAATCACGACGTTCTTTCTCAATATTTTACTTAATGAAAAAAGGCGACAATGCTCGCCTTTTTTATGAAATAATATGTTTGGCAATAAGACCTCCATGAAAGCGTCCATTTTCAATAAAGATTTCATTTGCATTATTTCCTGCTGCAATGACACCGGCAATATAAATTCCTTCAACATTCGTTTCCATTGTTTCGCTGTTAAAATGCGGGCGACCTGTTTCTTCATCACGCTTAACACCCATCTTATTCAAGAAGGCATGATCTGGATGATATCCTGTCATAGCGAAAACAAAATCATTTTTAATCTTATGAACTTCTGTTCCTTTTACATATGTGAGATGCGATTCCGTGATTTCTTTCACATTTGCTCCAAACTCCATTTGAATGGTTTCGTTGCGAACAAGGGCTTCAAACTCTGGCAGCACCCAAGGCTTGATGCTTGGTGAATATTCAGTACCACGGTATAACACTGTCACTCGCGCTCCTGCTTTTACAAGTTCAAGCGATGCATCAATACTTGAATTTTTCCCTCCGATCACCACAACATCACAGTTGTAATAAGGATGTGCTTCTTTGAAATAGTGAAAAACCTTTGGAAGATCTTCGCCCTTTACGTTCATGTAGTTTGGATGATCATAGTAACCAGTTGCAATGATTACCTTCTCTGCTTCATACGTTTCCTTATCTGTGAAAACATGAAACATTGCATTTGATTGCTTTTCCACTTTAACGACCTTTTCGAACGCATTCACGCGAATTTGTTTACGTTCAACAACTTCACGATAGTATGCAAGCGCCTGATTTCGCTTTGGCTTCCGATTTTCTGTAATAAAAGGAACATCACCTATCTCCAATTTTGCACTTGAACTAAAAAATGTTTGATGTGTTGGATAATGGTAGATTGCGTTTACAATGTTCCCTTTTTCAATAACAAGGGCATCTATCCCTTCCGCTTGCAGAGCAAGCGAGGCAGATAGTCCACAAGGGCCTCCTCCAACAATTATAACTCTTTCCTTCTTCATTGCCGCTCCTCCTTAGTCGTAAAAAAACTTCACTATTTATTAAACTGTATAAGAGCAATTAAAATTAAAGCTTTTTTCTTATAAATTAAAAAAATCTCCTAATCTATATTAGGAGATTTTTTGGATGGATGCAAATATAGGGCTTTAAATCCACCCTCTAAAACGAGAGGCTTCGGCCATTTTTCTAACACCAACCATATATGCAGCTAAGCGCATATCAACTTTTCTCGTTTTCGATATATTGTAAATGTTATGAAATGATTTGACCATTACTGTTTCCAGTTTTTGCTCTACTTCTTCTTCTGTCCAATAATAACCTTGATTATTTTGAACCCATTCAAAATAAGAAACAGTTACTCCGCCAGCGCTCGCTAGCACATCTGGCACAAGGAGAATGCCTCTTTCAGATAAAATTTTAGTCGCTTCAAGCGTTGTAGGTCCGTTTGCTGCTTCAACTACAATGCTTGCTCGTATATCATTTGCATTTTCTTCTGTAATTTGATTTTCGATAGCTGCTGGGACAAGAATATCACAATCAAGTTCTAAAAGCTCTTTGTTTGTAATTGTACTATCAAAAAGCTTTGTTACAGTACCAAAACTATCTCGTCGATCTAGTAAATAATCGATATCAAGACCGTTTGGATCATGAAGAGCTCCGTATGCATCGGAAATGCCAACTATTTTAGCTCCAGCATCATGCATAAATTTAGATAAAAAGCTACCCGCGTTTCCAAATCCTTGAACAACAACGCGTGCTCCTTCCAGTTCGATTCCTTTTGCTTTCGCTGCTTCACGAATACAAATTGTTACTCCTTTAGCTGTTGCTGTTTCACGACCATGTGAGCCTCCAAGCACAAGCGGTTTTCCTGTAATAAAACCAGGAGAATTAAATTCATCAATTCGGCTGTACTCATCCATCATCCATGCCATAATTTGCGAGTTTGTAAAAACATCTGGAGCTGGAATATCTTTCGTCGGTCCAACAATTTGGCTAATGGATCTTACATAGCCGCGACTTAAGCGCTCAAGCTCACCAAATGACATATTACGTGGGTCACATACAATACCGCCTTTTCCACCACCATAAGGAAGATCAACGATACCACATTTCAAACTCATCCAAATAGAAAGCGCTTTAACTTCTTTTTCTGTTACACCTGGGTGAAAACGAATTCCTCCCTTTGTTGGCCCAACAGCATCATTATGCTGTGCACGATAACCTGTAAAAACTTTCACAGAGCCATCATCCATACGTACAGGAATTTTCACTGTCATTAATCGTAAAGGCTCTTTCAAAAGCTCAAATACTTCTTCTGGATACCCTAACTTTTCTAAAGCACTATGTATAACAGTTTGAGTTGACTTTAATACATCGTTTTTGTCTCTATCATCATGTTCATTGGTTTGCATTTTATCGGCAACCATTTAGAGAACCTCCCACAGTCAAATATAGTAAATGGTGCTTCTTTCATGACATAGTATACACCTTTCATATGCTGATGCAAAGAGAAAAACGCAAATTTTCACATTTAAAAACTGACTTTATTGAAAGCGATTAAATCTTCTCTAGAAATTTAAAAAAAGAGCGACTATATGACGAACGTTCGTCATATAAAATCGCTCTTCTTTTCATGATGAAAATTTTTCAGCTATAAACGATAGCGCATTCTTTTCAAGGAGCATTTTCCCATATTCATGAATGCGATATTTTGTCAGCGTTGACGGATATCCATACTCAGCCAAAAGCGCTACAAGAGTTTCTGTATCCAAATCTTCTTCATTCTCTGTATCCACTAATAGATAAAAGTGTTTGCCATAAGAATAAAGCGTACCACTTTTCACATCTAAAGGGGAGAGTCGATTTGCAAGCTGGATAACGTCTTCAAAGGATGAAAATTCAAAGAAAATGTCCTGATTTTCATCAAGCGTTACCTGCATTTGAATATAGTCGTCCATGAAGTCATCATCTTCTTGGTCTGAGAGGTCTTCAGAACTTGTTGTTAAAATAACGACCATGCCCTGCGCTTGAAGAGCAAATACTTCAACAGCAAGCGACTGTGTTGGTTGAAAACCTAACTCTTCACTCGCCTGGTCAACCATATCTCTAAAAAGCTGCTGGACTTTTAACGAGTTGTTCCACATATCCTCTTTTGATAATCCGCGTTCTGTTAAATCATCAAACGTCAAGAAAATTTTTATCTTGTTATAATTCAGGCGCTCTAATCTCATCATACACCCTCCCCATTCGCCGAAACAACGACATTAACAGTTTAATATATGCACTTGTTGAAAAAGAGTTCATTCGTGCTGTTACAATAGAGTTTACATGTTTATAAGAAAGAAGACAACCTTATTGCATTTGAATCTCTGTTAATTTTATGTTAATCCAATGTTCCCATTCTTGTTTTGAATCACCAACAATAAAAGAAAGGATGCTTTCGTCTTCCACATTTGAAAAAGCAGTTCCCCCAAGGCCGATTGAAAGTGAAGGAAATTCCCGCTTCACTTCTTTTACAAGAGCTATTGTTTCTTCCTGGTTTTCTTTCATTGTGCATGACATAAACAATAAGGAAGGCTGAACTTCTCCAACAACTATTTTCACATCTTGATTATCGACGCTGCTCCCTAAATAAATAACTTCAAAACCTTTCATTTTTAGAAAGAGCGTAAAAATGAGTAATCCAACTTCGTGACGCTCATTTGGTCCACATACAGCAATTGCTTTTGGCATAATTGGTGGAGATGGAAAAGAATAAAGAATAATGCCAATTCTTGTTTTAATAAGCTGTGATGCATAGTGCTCATGGGCGCTTGTAATTTTCCCTTTCTCCCACAAATCTCCAATGGATATTAATAGAGACCCTAAAATATCAATAACTACCTTCTCAATTGAATAAAGACTAAAAGCTTGATCCATAAGCTGCTGAGCTCTTGTTTCTTGAAAAGATAAGAGAGCCCTCAAAAGATCTTCTTTGATTTTTGAGGTTGTTGTTGCTGTATCTTCTTCCTCTATTGAAAAAACAGCCTCTTTTTCAAGTAGCGAAACGGCTTGACTAATTGTAAAACCACTATTTACTTTGTCTGTTAACCATTTTATCGTTTTTAGGTCTCGATCCGTATACAACCGATGACCTGAATCATTACGGACAGGATCTACTATATTGTATCGTCTCTCCCATGCACGCAATGTTCCAGGCTGAACACCTACAAGCTGTGAAATTGCTTTTATATTATATTTTCCTTCTCTTGAAGCCATTGCAAACCTCCAAGTAAACATCGTTTCTTTATCTAGTTGAATTATACGTTACCATTATTTTTGTGTAAACGTTGTATACATTTTGTATCATTAGCTTGTAATTGTAATATGATGTGTCTGAGGCTTCGCGCCAAGTCTTAGAGGTACCTTCGTTGTACCATATCCATTACTTATTAAAATAGTCGTTCCATTTCTTGTATAAACTCCCCCATGCTCGTAAGGTCCCCATCCAAAAAAGCGAATTTGTCCTCCGTGTGTATGACCGCTTAAAATGAGGGAAATATTCATCTCCTCCTTTATACTTCTCATAATGAAAGGATTATGGCTCAAAAGTAAGCGAAAAGGAGCTTTTGCACCTTGAACAGCTTTTTCTAAATCTGCCTTTCGTTTTGAAACATCCTCAACGCCAATGAAATCAATCGAATGCTCTTTCAACAGATACGACTTTGATTCATTACGAAGGACAGTTACACCATTTTCTTCAAGCAACTCTGAAAGCTCATCTTCTCCTGCTTCATAGTCATTATTTCCCCATACAAAATAAACAGGTGCTAAGCTTTTTAGTTTTTTCACATTTTCTGCTACCTGAAGAAAAGGCACTTCCTCTTCCGTTAAGTCTCCCCCTATAATGACCGCGTCAACCTCATCTTTCATTTTCTCAATGAGTTTGTCATCTATTTTCCTTTTATGAACATCAGAAATAAAAAAAAGACGCAGTTTTTCACGAGCGGGAAACTGCGGGAAACGGAACGTATGATATACAATTCGGTTTTCAAATGCACTTTTCCACATGTATCCTAATAAAGCAACTGGAAACAACACAATGGAAAATATAAACTTCACGATATCTCCTCCTCTACTTCTCCTGCTTTTTCTTGGTGTACAACATCTGCGCTCCCTTAACAGTCACAAATGTTAGAGAAGAATTTTTGAAAATGTATTTTTTTATAAAAAGTATTCAAAACTTATACTATGAAAAAAAACGGAATATGGGTCTGTCCTATTGCTACTTATGCTCGTGATATAAATTCACATCAAACTTTTTCATCATCATTGCAAAGACGGCTTGTCTCGCTTCCCATCTAGTTGGCTGAGGCCAGTATTCCCCTGCTTTCTGAATAATTTCACATCGAAGCTCGTGAAACTCTTTTTCTGCCTTCTCACATTTTTCATGAACATATTTTAAATAGAAAAAAAGGCTTCCCATCATAAGAATAAACATAAAATAAATGGACCGTTCAAGCATATGAGTAAGAACGGATTGAAACGTTAACTGTTCTAAAGTTTGAAGAGAAAACCACGTGTACCCCATTATTCCAACCGCCAAAAGAAGCAATAGCCCCTGTAGCTTTTTTTCTTTTTTTGTTAACGTATCAAACTTTCTTTTCCGTTTCACGACGCTTTGTAATACAAACTTTGTCGCTTCATCTGTATGATGATCAAGCGCTTGAATTTCTTTCTCCATGCCCACTCCTCCTACATTCCGCTTTCTTAATATAGGTATGTGGTTGTCCTAGTCATTATTATGTTTTTTTATGCGTGTTCTTCTTTTTCAATATAGCGAATATATAAAGCAAGTACAAAATCAATTACAAAATGAGCCGTCATTGTCACAAGTAAGTTATCCGTCCACCAAAAAAGCAAGCCAATCATAAAACTCATTAAAACAACCGAAATAAACAGTACTGGTTTTGTTAAATAACGAACATGAATAAGCGCAAAAATAATACTTGCTCCAACAAGACCTATATGCGCTTGTACAACTCCTCGAAAAAGCAGCTCCTCTACAAAGGAAATAAGAAGACAAAGAAAGACAATATGCCAAAAGGAACGAGAGCGAAAAATTTGGCGATTGATTCCTCCATCATCATAAAGATGACTTGGCAGCTTTATTGTCAGTAAAAGATCAACTGCCACGACAACAAGGGCTGGAAGCATGCCAAATAAAAAAAGCTCTCGAAAGTCAAGCTGAAAATACTCCCCTAATTCTGCTGGTTGATCATGCAGAAAGAATAAGAGCCCAACTGTGAGAAGAAAGAGTAGCCCCTGTGTGCCATATAAACTCCAAACCAGCTCTCTATCACTATACTTAGAAGTATTCATATTTTTCCTCTTTCTGTCCTAACAGATGTGATAAATGATTTATCCAACTATACGTTTTTTTCTCATCATTCACAGATCCTTGTTCTTCATATGCTTCTTCATCAATCCCGCAAATGTCACAACATAATGGTGGAGTAGGCTCGTTATCGTTCTGAAAATAACTAAGGATAATGGAACGGCGACATGATTTTGAAAGTAGAAACTTCTTCATCTCTTTGAAACGAGCTTCTTTATCATGAAGCCTGCTTTCAACAGCTTTCTGGATATTATTAACCATTTCTTCTTTATGGTTCGTCTTCTCTAGTTTGTCATTTTTAATCATACCATTTTGCTGCAAGTGAAAACGAATAAAGCGCCAGTGAACTTCATTAATGCCATATGTCTCGATAATATCTCGATCAAGTAGCGAAACATTCGTTCCATCTTGGTACTTTTCTAATATAGATAAAACAGCATAGCATAACGAACGGTCAGGAAGTTCGCTACTCATAAGATGAAAAGCGAGCTCATCATCGCGTTCATCGTAAAGAACAACGGAAAAACTTTCTTTTCCGTCTCTCCCTGCTCTTCCCATTTCTTGAACGTAGCTTTCAAGCTGTGTTGGGGGATGGAAGTGGAGCACAAACCGAACATTTTTCTTGTTTACTCCCATACCAAATGCACTTGTGCAGCAAATCACATCAAGCTGATCATGAAGAAACTGCTGTTGAATCAAAATGCGCTCATTATATGGCATCCCCCCATGATAAAAAGCAACATTACTTACTCCATTCTCAAGCAAATATTCTGTTAAGTTTTCCGTCCAATTTCGGCTTGAGCAATAAATAAGGCAAGGTTTTTTCATTTTTTGCACATAGCGCAGTACATGCTCTTTTTTTTCTTCTATACTTTCAACTCGTTCAACTTTCATTCCAATATTAGGACGATTCACAGAATAAATAAGCTTTGTTACATCTTCTAAGTGTAAATGTGCTATAACATCCTCAATGACCGCTTCTGTCGCAGTTGCTGTTAATGCTAAACAAGTTGGACGCTCAAGTTTTTCCCACACTGATCCAAGCATTGAATATTCTAGCCTAAAATCGTGCCCCCATTGTGAAATACAATGTGCTTCATCAACAACAAAAAGAGCGATGCCAATTCGTTTCAAAGCATCCATCGTTCGGGGATTTTGTAATGCTTCTGGAGAAGCATAAATAAACTTATACTTTGAAAGCTCGTTCACTGCTTTTTTCCACTCTTTTTCCTGCAAAAAGCTATTCAAAGCAATCACACGCTTTTCTCCATTCATTTTAAGCTGCTGAACTTGGTCTTCCATCAGAGAAAGAAGCGGAGACACAATGAGAATCGGTTTGTTTATAATATAACCTGTGAGCTGATAACATAACGATTTCCCTGTTCCTGTTGGCAAAACAGCTATCGTATGCTTTCCCTCTAGAAGAGAACTTATCACTTCTTTTTGTCCAGACTTAAATGTTTGGTAACCAAACTTCTTAAAAAGAATATCTTCTAACTCCATGTGACTCTCCTTTCTTTAGTCAAATGAGCAAGCACAAGCCTAATCTGAAAATAAGTAATAGAAGATGACACTTCATCTTTGATAGGCTTTAATTTATTTGTATTGAGCTTCAAATAGACACGTTTAATTTCTTCTTGTTCATCATTTGTTACGTAGTCTGAGAGGCTAAAATCATCTACAAAAAGGGCAATTTCAGCTAAATGATCTTCAATCGTACTTTTTTTCAAGCGACGAATTCTCATAATGTCTTCAAATGACTTGTTTCTCTTCATAAGTTCATATGTTGCCTTAGCTGACGATGTTAAGGGAAGAACAACATTAAAATCAGTTAATAATCCTTGTAGTAACTTGTACAAATCCTTCTGCTTTTTCAACATATGAATGATAAAATGCACCGTTGCTAATTGGCAAAGATGCACATAGTGCTCATCAATATTATACTCTTTCGCAATTTGAACGTTTGTTTCTCCTGCATACTGATATCCTGAAAACTGTCGCACAAATATCTCTACATTAAGCTGTGGGGTTTCCTTCAAAATATCTTTTAGTTCTTGAAAGAGTTGATGAGCTAATTCAGTCCGATTCTGCCCATTTCGCACAAGAAATTTTTTTAACCATCTTAGCGTTTCTTCATCTCTTGTCACAGGAACAAATTTCTTCTCTTTGTAAACTAAATTCGAAGCAGTTTGGAAAAGAACAAGAAGACGTTTCCAAAAAGGGTATGTTACATTGGCATACTGCCAGCCGTTCAGTGAAGATGGAAGTTCATTAGTCGTTAACCACTTTTGTACATATTCGTGACCTTTTTCTGTAACCTGATAAACATGTTCCCCTTTGGAGATAATAGTCTCTCTTTGAACTAAGGTTGTGATCATACTATCAAAGGATGGTTTTCTTAAATAAGGAAAAGATTGGAACAAAAAAGATAGACCGTAGATTTGCCCATCTTGGATTGTTTGGGCTGATTTCTTTCCTTTTAATAAATGATAAACGCCATATATTGTACGCTCTTCTTTTAAGCGTTGAAGACAAAATAACATTACAATATGAAGAGAATTCATAATAGATACGCTTCTCCTTATAACATTTCTTTTTTCTTTATTTTAACATGCATTTGTTTTTCACACACTTTTTTCCCTTTGCATAGCCTATAAAGATCCATTGAAAAATAAGGACAATTCCTATTCGTTTTTCCTTACGCCTTTTCGGGTAATACTATAATGAACAGAATGAATTAGTTCAACAAGATGTTCCTTGTAGCTTGTTGTTAAGATAAGCATTAGGATGACAGAATGATTTTTCTATTGAAAACTTATCCAAACAGCCGTACAATGTTTAATGAGTATGAAACGTATTGTTTCGTGATAACTACAATAATCATAAAATTTATATGATGGATAGAATTTTAGGAGGTCTTTATAATGGCAAAGTATACGATTGTTGACAAGGACACATGTATTGCTTGTGGTGCATGTGGAGCTGCAGCACCTGATATCTACGACTACGACGACGAAGGTATTGCATTTGTAACATTAGACAACAATGAAGGCGTTGTAGAAGTACCGGAGGCACTTGAAGATGACATGATGGATGCATTTGAAGGATGCCCAACTGAGTCTATCAAAGTAGCGGACGATCCTTTTGAAGGCGACGCTCTTAAATACGAATAGAAAAAAGCTCGTTAGGAATTATCCTAACGAGCTTTTTTTATTTTGAAACAGATGTTGAAGGATGAATAGAGCGTTTTGCAATCCAAGTGTGCATTTTAGCATACATAAGACCAAACAGAACTCCGACAATAGCACCTTTAACAATGTTGAATGGGAAGATAGCCGTTGTAACTGTTGCATAAAGCATTTTATCTGACATCGCTGGTGCTTGTAAAAACCATGTGTAAGCCGGTAAAATAACATAATAATTAAGAATGCTCATAACAATTGAAGTTAAAATAGTTCCTACTGCAAGACCGAGCGTAATGCTTTTACGGTTGCGAAACTTGCGAAACATGAGCGCAACGGGCACTATATATAAAACTCCAGCGATAAAATTAGCAAGCGATCCAACTGGAACACCTGTCATGCTTCCTTGAACAGCATAATACAGGAAGTTTTTAATTGCTTCAACTGCAATTCCCGCTAGCGGTCCAAAAACAATTGCTGCAATAAGAGCAGGAAGCTCACTGAAGTCAATAAGCAAAAAGCTTGGGAAAATAGGGATAGGAAAATTAAGCATCATCAATACATAAGCAATACTGCTCAGCATTCCTATCGCAACGAATTTTTGAGTCTTTTTATTTTTGTTCATAATCCTCTCTCCTTCTTTGCGATCCATCTCAAAGAAGAAAGGCTCTTGTATTAAACGCAAATAAACTCCTTCATAAATAACTGAAGGAGTTAGCAGAGCTCGTTTAATAAACGTTTAGCCATTAAAAAGTTAAACGTTTGAACCTCCACCTTCTCCCTTCCAGACTGTACTGTCGGCTTTGGAATTTCACCAAATCCTGCTTTCAATGAAAGCTCGCGGGCTATAACCGCCGGTCGGGAATTTCACCCTGCCCCGAAGATGAACCATATGTGATTTTATGTTCATTATAACTTTTCTCGAATTAAAAGTAAATTATAAAAACCTTTTTCCTTTCCTTAGCAATAAAAGATCTCCTTTTAGGAGACCTTTTATTGCTGAACGATAAGCTTTTCTCCAGCATAAATCGTTGTTTCATCTAAGTTGTTCCATGCTTGTAAAGTTGAAACTGATACACCGTATTTCTCAGCAATATTTGATAACGTGTCCCCTTTTTGAACAGTTGTTTTCACTTTCCCATCATTTGTTGTCTCTCCATAAACAGACTGAAAAACTTCCCTTATAACTCCCCCTCTTAAATAAGCATAAAGCTTTTCTTCATCAAGAAGAGGAAGAGGATCAACGGCGTTTGTTTTATGTTCATTCCAATTTCCTTTATGTACTTCAAAATGCAGATGACTTCCCGAAGAACGACCTGTACTTCCAACTTCACCAATTATTTGACCTTTTCTAACTGTGTCACCTTGCTTTACCAGACGCTTGTGCAAATGAGCGTATACTGCTTCGTATCCATTGTTTTGTTTAATAAAAACAACGTTTCCATATGTTGAGGAAGGGTAGGATTTCGTCACTTTACCGTCTGCAACTGTTTCAACATTTGTTCCAATAGGAGCTGCAATATCAATGCCATAATGCTTAGCATGACGTGTGCCAAATAAGTCTGTTAATATTCCCTCAGTTGGCCAAATCCACTGTTCGGCTTCTTCAGCATTTCCCTGTACAGACCCGCTTCCAACTATAAAAGCGACTATTGTTACAATTCCAAATATGCGTGCTTTCATCGCTGTAGTTCCTCCTAAAAAACATGTTTAGTCCCTGCCTTAAACTGTGCCTACCATTTTAAGACATCTCCCATATACTTTACGATTTTTAAGAGTTTTATCCAGAAAAATGTTAAAAAGTTAATGTTGTACATTATACTTTCTTGACTGTATTTCACGATTACATTTACGCTTTCTTCCTCCACTCATTTCCGCCCTTAACGCTTTAATGGCTCGATGCTGCGTTGTTTTCACTTTACTTTCTGACCACCCTAAAAAATGGGCAGTCTGTCCAACAGATAATCCACGAATAAAACGACAAAGTAAAACAAGCTGAAAATCATTTTTGCACGTGCTGAGCCTTTCATACAGCTGCTGTATCTCTTCCTTGATGAGGGTATGTTCTTCTGGAGAAGGAGATTCTTCATAACAAATGTGCTTCCGCCAACTTGATAAAAGACGACACTCTTTTAAACCTTTTTCTTTTCTAAAATAGTCTATTGCAATATTTTTAGCAATTGCAAAAAGCCATGTCTTTTCACTACAGTTTCCTTCAAATTTACTACATGATTTCAAAACACGTATGTACACTTCCTGTGCTAAATCTTCTGCTTTCTCTCGATTTTTAACTGTATATACTAAAAATTGAAGTAAATCTTGATGATATGTTATATATAGCCGCTCAAGTACAGTGTTCATCATCTATCCCCCTCCCCTATGCTTTCTAAAAGGGTTAAAATACTAATAAATGGTAATTTAACTTTACCTAAATGAAAAGAAAAAAGCTAGAAAAAGATGGCTCTTTTCTAGCTTTTTTTCTTTCTATTGTGGCAGTCGAATTGAAAACGTTGTGCCTTTTCCTAACGTACTATGAACTCGAATTGTTCCCTCATGAGCCTCAACAATATTTTTAGCAATCGCAAGTCCAAGACCAGTTCCTGCTTTTCCTCTTGTTCTTGCTTTGTCGCCTTTATAAAAACGTTCAAAAACAAATGGCAAATCTTCTTCAGCAATACCCGCTCCTGTGTCCTGTACTTTAAGAGAAAGGGCACTAGGTAAACTTTCGACTTCTAATGTTACAGCTCCTTCTCCCTGCGTATGACGAATAGCATTATCAATAAGATTTGTTAAAACTTGCTCTAGCTTGTCCGCATCCATTTTCACTTCTTGTCTTTGAAGTGATTCTAACAATAAATGAAGCTCAATATTCTCTTCTTTTGCAACACCTTGAAACTTCCGAAGCACTCGTTCTGTAAATGATTCAATGTCTACTTCATCAATTGAAAGTCTAATATGACCCGCTTCCATTCTTGCTAAATCTAACAGTTCATTTACAAGACGACCCATCCTTAATGATTCATCATGAATAACTTTTGCAATTTCTTTCATTTCTTCTTCTGTTGAAGCAATATCATCAACAATTGCTTCACTGTAGCCTTGCAGCATTGATATAGGTGTTCTTAATTCATGCGAAACATTAGCAACAAAATCTTGACGAAGCTTATCAAGTCTGCGCTCTTCTGTCATATCCCTGATAACAGCAACAGCTCCACGTATTTTTGTTTGATTATACAGCGGAGACATTAGGATAACCCATGTTCTTCCTTGTACTGTCATCTCAGTTACTTGCTCCTGCTCTGTTTGAACAACTTCTTCTAACAAACGCTGCACTTTTGATGAAAGACCTGATGCATTTGTAATATCAATTTTTTGTTCATAGAGAGAAGCTTGCAAAAACTGTTCGGCAGGTGGATTTGTAATAAGAATAGTGCCATTTCGGCTAAATGTAATAACTCCATCTGCCATACTGCTTAAAATACTTGAAAGCTGTTCTTTTTCTTGATTCAATGCATTTAAATTATATTTAAGCTGACGCCCCATTTGATTGAAAGCAATAGCGAGCTCTCCAATTTCGTCATACGTTAAAATAGGAACTTTTGTATCAAAGTTTCCTTTCGTTACTTCAAATGCAGCTTGTTTCATTTTACGAAGGGGAGCTGTAATTCTTGTAGAAAGGAAGAAGGCAAAAATTGTCGTTAAAATAATAGCAATCCCAGCTGCTAAAAGAATAAATTTTGTTGTTTGACGAGAAGGCTCTTGGAGATAAGAAAGAGGCTGATATAAATATACGGCTCCTTTCTCTCCAGAAGACATTGTAAACGGCATTGAAACGATATAGATTTGATCTGATTGCCCTTCTTTCGAAAGGTTTAGGGTTGTTTCTTTCTTCCGCATCTCTGTTCCATTTGCACTGTTTTTGAAATAGCTGTCTTCTTTTAAGAATTTCTCAATTTGCTTTTTGTCTTCTCGAATATTCGGTGAAAAGCTATATTCATTTCCTTTTTGTACGATAATATTTGCATCATCAATGAGATTCCATGTTGCCTTTAAAGCTAAATCTCCATCTTTCATTTCTTCTACAAAATGAGCAACTTGCTTGCTTGTACTGTTCAAATCCTCTTCGGCTTGATCAACAATATAGTTTTCGAAAAACTCAAGAAGTAAAATGGTTAGAATGAATAAAACGACAGAAAGAAGCAGAATGATTGTAATCCAAAGCTTCCCTACAACACTTCGCCAAAGTCTCATTCATTGCCAACCTCAAACTTGTAGCCAACTCCCCATACCGTCACAATCATACTTGCTGCCTTTTCTGATTTTCGGTTCAATTTTTCACGGAGTCTCTTCACATGTGTATCAACCGTTCTTAAATCTCCAAAAAAGTCATAATGCCATACTTCACGAAGAAGATGCTCCCGATCGTATACTTTGTCTGGAGATTTAGCGAGGAAACAAAGAAGCTCGTATTCTTTTGGTGTTAAGCTTACTTCTTTTCCTTCAGCTGTAACCCGATGGGCATCATTATCAATTGTAAGGTGTGGGAATACAAGCAAGTCTTTTGCTTTTGTTTCCGTTGTTAAATATGACGTTTGAGATGAGCGGCGCAGAAGAGCTTTTACGCGAAGTACAACTTCACGTGGACTAAATGGTTTTACAATATAGTCATCTGCTCCAATTTCAAATCCTTGAACCCGGTTTGCTTCTTCCCCTTTAGCTGTTAGCATTGCAATTGGTGTAGATTTTTTCTCTCTTATAATTCTGCATACTTCAAGTCCATCTTTTCCAGGCATCATAATATCAAGCAAAATCATGTCATAGTCTGTCTCAAGCGCTTTTGCTACTGCATCATCCCCATTTGAAGCTTCATCAATAGCATATCCTTCACGCTCTAGGTACATTTTCAATAGTCTTCTAATTCTTTCTTCATCATCTACGATTAAAATTCGTGCAGCTACGTCCATTTTCTTACCTCCTAGTTTCTCTTATGTACGACTTATTATCGTTTATTGTACTCCTAGATTCATCCCTATCATACGTTTTTATGTCCTTTCTCTGCAATTGAAAAACCTTCACAGCTGTGAAGGCTTAAGCATATGAATGAAGCCCTGCTAAAATTAAGTTAACAGCAATAAGGTTAAACATAATAATGGCAAAGCCTATAACAGCAAGCCATGCTGATTTTTCACCATGCCATCCTTTTGAAAGACGGAGATGTAAAAACGCTGCATAAAAGAGCCATGTAATGAGAGCCCAAACTTCCTTTGGATCCCATCCCCAAAATCTTGTCCACGCTATTTGAGCCCATATCATCGCGAAAATAAGAGCACCAAGAGTGAATATTGGAAACCCAATTGCTACAGAACGGTAGCTAATTTCATCTACTAACTCCGAGTTTGCATTTCGTACAAGCGGTTTTAAAGCTTCTCCAAGCCTTCTACGTAAAACCAATCGTAATACTACGTAGAGAATCAAGCCGCCAATGATGGACCAAATGCATGTATTAAGTTTAGCTGCATTAATAAGTGCAGGCACTTCTACAAATGGGCTCAATTTTCCTCCTGTTACAAGCTCGTGTTCGTTTGGTCCAACAAGTGCTGGAAGATGATACACTGCTTCTGCTTTCTCACCATGCTTATCAACCCATGAAAACGTTGCTTCATAATCCGCAATTCGAAAAGATGAGGTAATAATGACGAATGCAAGTGTTGTAACAAGGCTATACAACACAACTTCAAGCCAAAACGTCCTCTTCCCTTTTTTAGTTTGATCAACTTCCTTAATTAAATAGATAAGCCCTGCTGCAAAGCTAACGGCTAAGATGGCTTGACCAAGCGCTGTTGTTGTAACATGAATATAAAGCCAGTGACTTTGCAACGCGGGAATAAGAGGTGAAATATCCCGTGGGAACATGCTTGCATAAGCAATGAGCAAAAGGGCGATAGGAAGGGTAAAAACCCCAAGTGAACTTAATCTATACATAAAGTATAGCAAAATAAATGCCCCAACAAGCATAAGTGAGAAAAACGTCATAAATTCGAATAAATTACTCACAGGAACGTGTCCTGCTGCAATCCATCGGGTGACAAAATAACCTGCTTGTGCGACAAATCCTACAATCGCTAACGAAATACCAAATGTTGTAAATTTATTTTTTCCATTGTTGCGCTCTACTTTTTTTGATCTGATAGCTCCCCCGAAAAAAAGCGTTGCAATTAAGTAGACGATAAAAGCTGTATAAAGTAAGTTTCCACTTAAACTAACTAAGTTCATGCTTTATCCCCTCCCTTTTTCTTTTCTTGCTGATCCTCTGGCATCACAATTGCTGTTCCTTCTATTACTTTTACAAGCTCTCGTTTTAGTCCAAACCAGTTTTTGTTTGTATGACTTGCCATAAATAACCCTTGAGCTGTATGTCGGACCCAAATACGACGATGATTCCAATACATACCTTGAATAACTCCAATCATAAAGATTAATCCACCTAGTCCTAGTATCCAAAGGGTAGAGTCTTTATGAACAGTAAGCCCTGTCACATTTTTCGTATCAATTCCTGCAAACGTCATCTTATACTTATTCTCTCCTAGAGGTTCGACATTTTGTCTAATGGCTACAAAACTTGTTTCTCCCTCCTGCCGATCTGGGGTAAACATTTTAAATACAAAAGCCGGATTTGAAGGAGTTTTCGTTTTTGTATCAGGATTTCCTTCTTCATTAAAATAAAAATCAGGAAAATAGCTTAAAATCTCCACTCTATAGCCCTGTTTTAGCTCATACGTATCTTTTGGATTATGTAAATCAATGGAGATTGTTCCAAAGCTTTCTCCACTTTGTTTGTCGTCTAACGATAACTTCATTTCACTTAGCTCATTTAACCGGTAATCAACTTGATAAACAGCATATCCATCAAATTTTAAAGGCTCATTCACTTTGATAGGAAAGTCTTTTTGTTTTACAAGTTTCTGATCTTCTCCCGCAATCTTCCCTTCTTGCCCTTTATAAAGGGTTACGTCTGTTTGATAGTTTTTAGCTACCGCTCCAACGCGATCGATTGTTTTTTGAAATACTTCATCAGAATCTTTTCCATACTCCTCATAGATAAATTGATTATTTTCCAAAAAATATTCCCCATTTGTACCGGGAATGGCCTTTGTTTCTCCTTCACGAAGCCACATTGTTTTATCAATATACATCCCTGGAACAACCCTAAGCATTGCTCCAATAAGAAAGATAATAAGTCCAATGTGATTAACATAAGGACCCCACCTTGAAAAACGCCCTTTCTCACCTAACAAGTTGCCTTCTTCTTTTTTAACCCTGTATCCTCTCTTTTTTAACCGTTCTTCTACCTTATTAATATCAGATTCTAGCGGATTTTCGGTTACGCTAAAAAAACGCTGTCTTTGTAAAAAAGATTCATGTCGGGTGACAAGCTGCTTTTTCAATGCTCGATGAAGGGGAATAACTCGGTCTAGACTACAGATAACAAGGGAAATCCCAATCGAAGCAATAAGAAGTAGATACCACCATGAGCTGTATAAATTGTGAAAACCAAGCTGATAGTAAAGAGCACCAAGTGTTCCGTATTGTTCTTCATAATAAGTCGAAGGATCTGCATTAATCGGAATGTACGCTTCCTGAGGATAAATCGTTCCAAAAGCTGAGGCAATAAGAGTTAAAACAATAAGCCATATTCCTACTTTCACAGACGAGAAGAAGTTCCAAATATGATCAATTACTGTTTTGTTATACGTCTGCGATCTTCTCGCACTTCCTTCATACCGCATATCTAACAGCTTTTTAGAATTTTCGCCATTTGTTGGTTTTCCACATGCTTCACATAAAATTGTTCCGTGTGGATTCACATGGCCACATTCACATTTCACTTCTTTCATGTTTCAAACCTCCTATGGCTTTATGTTATCCATATATTCCTTGATTTTTTGTTCATCAAGTCCACCTTCAAAAATCTCAACAATCTCCCCTTTAGAATCTATTAAAATAGTTGTGGGCAAAGGACCAATGTCATATGCGGTCTGCACTTCTCCACCATCATCAATCATCACAGGGAATGTAAGGCCGTAACTTTTCGAAAACCGATTAACAGCAAGCTCAGTCTCATCTGCATTTACAGCTAGAATTTCGACTCCTTTGTCTTTAAACTGTTCATACTGATTTTGCATCACGGGCATTTCTTTTGCACAAGGCTTGCACCACGTTCCCCAAAAATTTAAGAAAACGCCTTTTCCTTCATAATCTGAAAGCTTATGCTTTTCTCCGTTTAAATCTTCTAGTACAAAGTCAGGCGCTTTTTCCCCAACCACAACTTTCTCTTTTTCAGCAAAAAATTGAGCGTACATTGTATAGCCAACAGCGCTAAACAAGATGGACAAAATAATCGTTCGAACGAGGAGACGTCTTTTTTTCTTTTTCATAAAATCCCCCTTTACATCGATAAGTTATCCGCTTACATATGTTCCTTTCACCATACTTTAGTATGGTGAAAGGAGCATGAAGCAGTTGCTTCACACTCGCTCTTTTCCTGTATCCGCAAGCGAATTTAATTTTTTCACTTCATGTGGAGTAAGTTCTCTTGCCTCTCCTGCATTTAAACCAACTAAATCTAAAAACGCATAGCGTTCACGCTTTAACTTTACGACCGGATATCCAATTGTTTCAAGCATGCGACGCACTTGACGATTTCTTCCTTCATGAATAACAAGCTCTACAATCGATGTTTGCTTTCGCTTATCAAAGGAAAGAACACGTACTTTTGCTGGTGCTGTTACACCATCCTCAAGACGTACTCCTTTTTCTAGCAAGCGAACTTCGTGCTTTTGTGGAATGCCTTTCACTTTTGCAATATATGTTTTTTCAATTTCATATTTTGGATGCATAAGATGATTTGCAAAAGCTCCATCATTTGTCATAAGCAAAATACCTGACGTATCGTAATCAAGACGTCCAATTGGATAAATGCGTTCTTCTACATATGGAAAATAATCTCGTACAGTTTTACGATCTTTATCATCTGTTACACTCGAAATAACCCCTGTTGGTTTATATAATAAGAAATAAACAGGTTTCTCCTGTTCAATTTGTACTCCCTCAACTTCAACACGGTCCTGTGGCTTTACTTTTGTTCCCAGCTCTTTAATTACTTTGCCATTGACTCTCACTTTTCCTTCTAAAATAAGCTGTTCTGCTTTTCTTCTTGACGCAATTCCTGCGTGTGCAATCACTTTTTGTAATCGTTCCATCGTTATTCACCTCTTGTACATCTTACTTGTTTCATATATGTTGTACAAGTAGTTTTCCTTTAAAAGCTCATTCTTATCATCCATATACGGTAAAAAAGCTTCTTTTACAAAGAAGCTTTTTCATCATGCCCCAAATATAAGCGTTACAATAACAATTGCAGCAATAATTCCGACTAAATCTGCAAGCAGGCCAACTTTTACGGCGTCCCCCATTTTTTTAACTCCCACCGCTCCGAAATAAACGGTTAACACATAAAACGTCGTATCTGTACTTCCTTGCATAACGGAAGCAAGCCGCCCAATAAAGGAATCTGGTCCATACGTTGCAAGTAAGTCAGACGTCATTCCAAGAGCCGCATTTCCTGAAATAGGACGAATAAGTGCAAGCGGCACAATTTCAGGAGGAACGCCAATCGCAAGAAGCATTGGTTTTAAAAAAGAAAGAAGCCATTCCATCGCTCCTGAAGCTCTAAAAATAGAAATAGCTACAAGCATCCCAACTAAATAAGGAATAATGGAAAATGCTAAGCTGATTCCTTCTTTTCCGCCTTCAACAAACAGCTCGTACGTTGGTATTTTTTTAAAAGTAGCATAAATCAGAATAAAACCAATAATAAGCGGAATGAGCAAAATCGAAATAAAATTTACGATTTCCATTACTTTTTCCCACCTTTTTTCAAGCGACGAAGATAAAAGAAACGATCAAGTAAAATAGCACCAAGCATGGAAACACAAGTTGCCAGAAGCGTTGCTCCAATAATTTCAGCAGGACTTTCTGATTCATACGTAATGCGGAGAGCAATGACCGTTGTTGGAACGAGCGTTATACTCGATGTATTAAGAGCTAGAAACGTGATCATTGAGCTGCTTGCTTCATTTTTTCCATTATTTGCTCGCTTCATCTCTTCCATTGCTTTAATTCCAAGGGGTGTTGCAGCATTGCCAAGTCCAAACATATTAGCCATCATATTTGACAAAATGTAGCCAATGGCTGGATGGTCTTTCGGAAGCTCTGGAAAAAGCCTTGAAATGAAGGGACGAGCTAAGCGAGCAAGTTTCACAAGCAAACCTGCTCCCTCAGCAATTTTCATTAACCCAAGCCAAAATACAAGAACACTAATAAGACCTAAACTAATCGTTACAGCCTCCTGGGCTCCTTGAAAAATAGCCTTATTTACTTCTTCTACTTTTCCATTCACAACCGCAAATACTAAGCCAATAACCGTGAGCAAAACCCAAATAATATTAACCATGCTACTGTACTCCTTGGCCTATAAAGAACAGCTCTTTTGCTTTCTCAAAAAACGACCCTGTTTCTTTTCCTCCATGATCATAATAAATAGGCATCTCACCAAGAGCTTTGCCATCTAAAGAAATAGAAATCTTCCCAACAATCTGTGGGACATTTCTTTCATCTTTCCATTCCTTTTTTCTTGGTTTTAAAAGGGTAAGCTTCGTTTTTACTTTTTCCTGCTCTTTTTCTGTAAGAGGATAAATAAAATCTCTCTTTACATAAAGTTTGTCTTCATAAAACTTATTTTTCACACCTTCAATCTCACCTTCTTGTACAACTTTTGTTGCTTTATAGTTGTCGAACCCCATGTTGTACATGTAGATGTGATCATCCCAGTCACTCGGTGCATTAATCGTTACAGCAATGAGGTCTAAATCATCTTTCTGTGCTGATGAGACAAGCGTTCTTTTCGCTCTTTTTGTATATCCTGTCTTTCCGCCTGTTGTATGTGGATAAAGGCTTGTAAGGAGCTTATTTTTGTTTTTAAATACGCGTACATGTGCTCCGCTTTTAGTTCGATATGTTTTCGTTCCAGAGATTTCTCGGAACTTTTTGCTGTTCATCGCATACTTCATTAAAATGGCCATATCATACGCTGTTGAATAGTGATTTTCATGATCATCAAGACCGTGTGGATTTGCAAACTCTGTATTTTCCATACCAATCTCAGCTGCTTTTTGGTTCATTAAGTAGACAAAGCCTTCTTTACTTCCTCCAACATGCTCTGCAATAGCTTCTGCCGCGTCGTTACCAGACCTAAGCATAAGACCGTAGACTAAATCCTCAAGTAAGATTTTTTCGTTTTCCTCTAGATAAATAGCAGAACCTTCTGTTTGAATGGCTTCTCGGCTTACTTTTACTTTTTTATTCATTTCTCCAGACTCCACCGCCAAAATGGCCGTCATAATTTTAGTGATGCTTGCAATACGACGCTTTTCATGAATGTCTTTTTCATACAAGATTCTTCCTGAGCGCTGATCTATTAGTATAGCGCTCCGTGCACTAACATCTCCTTGAGCTTGACTCTTTAATGGAAAGGTACCAGCAAGAAATATAGTGACTATCATATAGCAAAGAATTTTTTTATAACCCTTCATCGTCTCCACGTCCCTTTAGCACATCATTTGTTTGTACAAGTTTATGCCTGTCCGTTTGTTGATATGATTAAAAATAAAGAAGAAAAAACGCCAGCACATGTGCTGACGTTTTTTTTCTTTATTTAATTAGCAAAATAGTTTTTTTCATACATTTGAAGTTCTTCCTGTAAAGAGAGGAAAGGCTCTTCAATGTTCCGAAACAGGACGTGAACAGAGTTTGGTGCCTCAAATCGAAAGTGAATTGCATCACTTCCTGTGTATGATGCCCTACTGTTCTCATACCACAAGTCATTTTTAGGATTGAAAAACTCAAGTACACAGCGCTGGTAAATTCGTTTTAATAGCTGCTGAGCTTGAGCGGAAGGTACGGCTTTGGTTGTTAAAAACATTGTACAAGCTTCTTTTGCTTCTAAGCAATGTACAGAAAGACGACGCAAGTCTGATAAAAGGAGCGGATATTCCTCTTTTTCCTTTCCTTCTCTCTCAAGAACCGTAATGTTTGTGTAATTTAAATAATGCTGAAGCTTCTGTTCAATGACGGAAAGCTTTGTTTGTGCAAATTCAACTTGTTTTTGCACGGCATGTTCCTGCATTTTTTCGCCTCCGAATATCTTTACTCTACAAATTTCATATAGTGGCCAAGCTTTGTTGCTCTTGTCATATTTTATACACGTTTTCTATAAGCGGCACTGCGATTGTCCATTATATGAAAAAATTCGTCTTTTTATACAAAAAACGTCTTTTCTTGGTTGTTTACTCATTCATTTTTTCGAAAAATAAATCTGCTTCTTTTTCTACTTCTTCTTCGTAAAACTCCTCTGGCAATGGAGGTAGTTCCTCCAACGTTTTAAAGCCAAAATGAGCTAAAAAATCGTCTGTTGTTCCATACAAAATAGCTCGTCCTGCCCCTTCTGCTCTTCCTACTTCTTTTACAAGGGCTTTGGCAACAAGCGTTTGAAGTGCTCTATCTGTTTTTACTCCTCTTATATCCTCAACTTCAAGCCGTGTAATGGGCTGTCGATAAGCAATAATCGCAAGTGTTTCAAGAGCAGCTTGCGAAAGAGATTGATGTGTTGGTACAGAAATAAGGCGTTTTATATACTCCGAGTATTCTTTTCTCGTTGCAAGCTGATAGCCGCCTGCAATTTCTAAAACGCTCATTCCTCTTTCACTTTGAGCATAAAAGGTTTGAAACTCCTCCATACACTCCTTTGTTTCTTGCAAAGAAAGCTCAAGCGCAACTGAAATCTGTTCGAGCGTTGCCTTTTCATCACCTACTGTAAAAAGGAGAGCTTCAATAATCGGAAACCATTTCTCATTCTTCACCAGCTTCTCCTCCTTCACTTGCAGACACGAAAAGTTCATCAAAATTCCCTTTTTGTTCTACAATAATTTGGTTTTGTTTTAAAAGTTCTAACACTGCTAAAAATGTCACAACAATGTGTTCTCGTTCAGGAACAGGAAAAAGCTCAAAAAAGCTTGTTTTCTTCCGCGTTGTTCGAAGATCTTTTAAAATATTAGTCATCCGATCTTCAATTTGAATTTCTTGTCTTGCAATTCGGGTTTTTAACGGCTTTTGAATTTTTTTTCGTTTTAATAGTTTCTGAACTGCGCTTAATATGTCGTACATTGAAACGGAAAGCTCTCTGCTTTCTTGCGCTTCGATCTCCATGCTTTGTAAGTCTTGAGGAGGACGTGTAAAAACATATCCACGCTCTATATCTCGTTCTTCAAAATCTTTTGCAACTTCTTTGAAGCGACGATATTGAAGAAGACGTTGCATAAGCTCATCCCTAGGGTCTTCTTCATCAAAGTCCTCTTCTAGTTCTTCAAGCTCTTCTTCCTTCGGAAGCAGCATCTTGCTTTTAATTGCTAAAAGAGTTGCAGCCATTACTAAATATTCACTTGCTACATCAAGCTGAAGCTCTTGCATCGTATGAACGTAAGACATATACTGCTCTGTGATTTTAGCTACAGGAATATCATATATATCGATTTCGTAACGATTAATAAGGTGCAGCAGCAAATCAAGCGGTCCTTCAAAAGCATCTATTTTTACACTATATTCCACTACACTTCACCAACACTTTTTCTTTCATCTTTAGGAGCATTCTGTAACTAGTATAGAGGATTATAGTCTTCTGTCCAATAATAATTTTTGGAATTGGGTATATTGCCCAACCAAAACGAAAGAAAAAACATACTATGCTTATGTAAGAAAAGATTGAAGGAGGAAAACATCATGGGTGAAAAAGGGTTTAATCATGGAAGCGGATTTGCGCTTATCGTTGTTTTATTTATTTTGCTTATTATCGTAGGTGCAGCTTGGTGCTGCTAATAGGTAAAAAAGGAGTTAGCAATTGCTAACTCCTCTTTATTTTGAAGAAAGAAAAACATGTGCTACACTTTTTATAGGAGGTTAAAAACATGAATTTCCCACAATCATACATAGACTATTTAGTTCACTTCCACAGTGATCGAGATTATTTTGAGTGTCACGAAATTTTAGAAGATTTTTGGAAAGAAAAAGAAGTCCAACATAGAGATGAGATTTGGGTTGCGTTTATCCAGATCGCCGTTGGTCTCTACCATCAACGAAGAAACAACTTTAAAGGTGCTTATCGTATGGTTAAAAACGCGCGTCGTATTATGAAAGGTCGACGAACAACGCTTGAGGAACTGGGTCTTCATGCTGAAAAGCTTCTAGCTTCTTTAAAATCTCTAGAAGAACGCATTAGAGCAGAAAAAGCATACGAAAGCTTTTATTTCCCTATTGCAAGCAACGAACTCCAGCAAGTATGCAAAAAAGAAGCTGCTAATAAACAGCTTCTATGGTGGCAGCCATCAAATTTATCAAATAAATTTATTATCGACCGACACAAATTGCGCGATCGTACCGAAATTATTTTACAGAGAGAGACGAATTTGTATAAGAAAAGAAAAAACAGGCAATGTTAAGAAATCGTTTCATTGCCTGTTTTATTATGTTCCTCACACTTTTCAAAAAAGGAGGCTATATGTTCATTCGGACGAACTTCTGCATTCTTATAGATTTCCTGCACTTTTTTCATCATCTTTTTCCCAATTCCCTGTTTACGGTAAGATGGATTGACGCTAATATGCTGAACTTCAGCAACAGTGTCCGAGTGCTTAATAATGCCAATTATGCCAACAAAGTCATCTTCTTCTTTCCAAAGATAAAGCTGCCAATCTGCGTTTTGTTCATACTCTTTAATTGTTTGCTGCAGCTTTTTTAAGTCTTTTTCATTGGGCATAAAGGAAAGCAGACCCATCGCAATTTTTTCATTTGCTTTCTTGTATCGATTTAACATAAAATTCTCCTCTTTAATATAAAGGTTCAGAAAAGAAAAGTATGGCTATAAACCCTTAATAAAGTTTTTTGAATCGACCTTCACTTCGGTGTATCCACCTTATAATACAAAATAACGATTAAAATATCAATGTTTGTTATTTCAGTAATATCTTTGTTTTTTGAAGCCCCGCTGTATTATATGACTTCCTACGCGTTTATTCGGAACATTTTTACGAATAACACTCTTTTATGTAAGCCCTTTCCAAAAGAACCCTATTTTTTATAGAAAAGAAAGAGGAACAAAACTGTTCCTCCACTTTTTACGCATCAAAAACTTCTACTTTTTCCATAATGTCGCCATTAGACATATTTAATGCTGTCTCAATGCCGCTTGTTACTTGTCCAAACACCGTATGTACGCCATCTAAGTGAGGCTGTGGAGCATGTACGATGAAGAACTGACAAGAACCAGTATCACGGCCAGCATGTGCCATAGAAAGTGAACCTACAACATGCTTGTGCGGGTTGTTGTCTGTTTCACAAGGAATGGTTTTATCTGCAGAACCTGTCCCATTTCCAATTGGACATCCACCTTGAGAAACAAAACCAGGAATAACACGGTGGAATGTTAAACCATTATAAAAGCCTTCGTTTGCTAGTTTTTCGAAGTTTTCAACTGTAATTGGTGCTTCATTTGGATAAAGATCAAATTCGATTTTTTCACCGTTTTGCATTAAAATATAGCCTTTTTTCGCCATAGTAATCGCTCCTTTATTAAACAATTTCCATCCTATCTTACCACATAAATGTGAGAGACACGAATTTTTCATTCCCTTCTTTTATTTTTTAAGAACATAACTTTTTTGAAACTCTTTCCTTTTTCAATCGTCTAATAATCTAGTAAGATCTTAGCCCTTCTTTTTGCTATTGCCAGAGCGAAAGAAAACATACTATAATGAACATGGCTTTTCGTCTACGAAGGAGGTTTTGAACCTTGAAAAAGTGTTTCAAACTATTATTAGCAGTATTGATCTCTTTGACAATACTACCGTCTCTTGCTTCTGCTGATGCCGCGGTTGGGGACGTGATCGTAACCCTTGGAGAAAATCTAACGCAAGAACAAAAAACAAAGCTCTTAAATGAAATGGAAGTACCTCAAGATGCACAAGAAGTAACTGTGTCAAATGCTGAAGAACATGAATATTTAGGGGATTTTATTCCAAAATCACAAATTGGTACGAAAGCTATTTCTTCTGCAAGTATTACCCTTGGGGAGAAAGATTCTGGTCTTAACATTACAACAAACAATATCAATTGGGTAACCGATGAAATGTATACAAATGCTTTAATTACTGCAGGAGTTAAAGATGCTAAGATCTACATCACTGCTCCATTTGAAGTTTCAGGAACGGCTGCTCTAACAGGCATCTTAAAGGCATATGAAGTTCAATCTGGTGAAGAAATTCCAGAGGATGTTAAAAAGATTGCTAACGAAGAAATGGTGGAAACAAGCCAGCTTGGTGACTCTGTTGGAAAAGAAAAAGCAGCTGCTCTAATGGCGAATGTAAAAGAAGAAATTGCAAAGAACACCCCGGAAAATAAAGAAGAGATTAAGCAAATCATTGAAAATAATGCAAATGAACTTAATATCAACTTAACAACAGGGGAAATTAACTCTCTTGTTAACTTCTTCAACAAACTAACAAACATTGATATTAATTGGAATCAAATTGAAAATCAATTCAATGTTACAAAAGAGAAAGTAAGCGACTTTTTAAATTCTGAAGAAGGTCAATCCTTCTTGCAGAAACTAAAAGAGTTTTTTATGAGTATTATTAACGCTATTCGTTCATTCTTTGCAAGTTTGTTTTAATTTATAAAAGCGTAAGTGGCTAAGCCTCTTACGCTTTTTTTCATGCTTCTACCGAATCAAAAAACTGAGGTAAATTCTCTCTGTGAGCTTCCAACATTTCATCTAAAATCTTTTTAGCAATGGTATCTGATGGAACAAGCGGATTGATTGTCATTGCTAAAAGAGCTTTTTTGTAATCTCCACTAACAGCTGCCTCTGCTGCTGTAATTTCAAAGGATTTGATCGAGTTTACAAGACCTCGGACATGAACAGGCAAGTCGCCAACTGCGATTGGCTTCGGTCCGTCTTTTGTAATAACACAGTTTACTTCAACAGCTGAATCATATGGTATGCTTGCGATCGCTCCATTGTTCCTTGTATTAACAGGCTGAATATCTCCTTTATCCGTGTAAATGGAGTGAATAAGGCTGCATGCTGCATCGCTGTAATAAGCGCCTCCTCTCTTTTCAAGCTGTGGTGGCTTAATACTTAAATTCTCATCTTTATAAAGTTCAAATAAGTCTTTTTCGAGTTCCTTAACAACTTCTGCTCGAGTTCCTTCCTCTTGGGAAGCTCGTATTTCTTCGGCAAGCATCTCATCTGTTTTATAATAATAACGATGATAACCGCATGGTATAGCATTTAATGCTTGAAGGAAGTCTGAATCCCATGCAACACCAGCAATGTTTTTCATTGTCATCGCATTCTCTGGATTGCCCATTTCTTTCAATACTTTCTCTTTAATGCTAACTCCGTCTAGAAATACATCCAATCCAAATACCATGTGATTTAGACCTGCAAACTGAACATGCACTCGACTTTGTTCTACTCCAAGCATTTCAGCAATTTTCATTTTCATCCCAATTGGAACATTACAAAGACCAACAACTTTTGTAATTGAGCTGTGCCTTAAAATAGCTTCTGTTACCATCCCAGCAGGATTTGTGAAATTGATAAGCCATGCATTTGGGCAAAGCTCTTCAATGTCCCGACAAATTTCTAAAATAACCGGAATTGTGCGGAGGCCTTTTAAAAGCCCCCCAGGTCCATTTGTTTCTTGCCCAATCACATTATATTTCAACGGTATTTCTTCATCCTTTTTACGAGCATCAAGGAGACCAACTCGAAATTGAGTTGTAACAAAATCCGCATCTTTTAAAGCTTCTTTCCTATTTAAGGTAAGATGAATATCAATTGGTACTCCTGCTTTTTTTACCATTCGCTTAGCGAGATTTCCCACAATCTCTAACTTTTCTTTTCCTCGATCAATATCAACGAGCCATAATTCACGAATTGGAAGTTCGCCATATCTCTTAATAAAGCCTTCAATAAGTTCCGGTGTATAGCTTGATCCTCCACCTATTGTTACAATTTTAAGACCTTTTTTTCCTTCCATTATCTCTCCACTCCTTTAATTGAAGTACGTTCGTATAGCTCAATCATTTCCTTTGCTAGATCTTTTACAGTTAATGACGTCATTAAATGATCTTGAGCATGAATAAGGAGAATAGGAATGTCATAGTTTTCTCCTCCTGCTTCATTTGAGATCAAGCTTGTTTGGAAGTGATGCGCTTTCCTAAACTCTTCTTCAGCATCTTTTAATTTCTGATCTGCTTCTACAAAGTTTCCAACCTTTGCATCTCCGATTGCCTGCATTGCTAAGCTTTTGGCATTTCCACTATGCATAATAAGATGGAATGAGATATCGTATAGCTCTTCTTTTGTCATCTCTTTAGTCCTTTCTAGGCATTTTCTAGCCTGCTTAGTTTACATTTACATTGGAATCTGTGCTTGTTAAATCTTCTAACTGACGCTCTTCTTTATACTTCTGAACATCCCACATTTTAAAGAATGGGAAATAGATTAAGAAAGCTACAGCCATGTTCACTACTTGAATAACAGCACCCGAGATTTTCCCTCCAGTTGCGAGATAACCGCTTAAAATAGGCGGTGTTGTCCATGGAACAGCAATTCCTGCGGGCTTTGCGACAAGACCTGTTTGCATAGAAACGTACGTGATGATGACAAGAACAACCGGTGTTAAAATAAATGGCACCATCATTAATGGATTTAGAACAACTGGCATCCCAAAGATAACTGGCTCATTAATGTTGAAAATTCCTGGTCCTGTTGAAAGTCTCCCAAGCTGTTTCATTTGCTGACTTCTTGCAAATAAAATCATCGCCACAACAAGGGTAAACGTTGCTCCAGAACCACCGATATTAATCCACACTTCAATAAACTGTTTTGTTACGATGTTTGGAAGCTCTGTTCCGTTTTGAAAAGCTATTCGGTTTTCGTCCATAAATGAGTACCAAATAGGATCCATTACCCCTCCAACAATTGTTGCACCATGAAGTCCACAAACCCATAAAAGTTGTTGAAGCAGTACTGCAATCACTGTTCCAACTAGTCCACCACCAAGGGCGCCAAGAGGTTCTTGCAAAAGTTGATTCACAATATTGTGAACGCTTTCAAAAGATGTATTCTCAATGGCAAGTCGAACAATCCAAACAAGTGCAATAATGATAAAACCAGGTATAAGAGCGACAAATGATTTACTTACCGCTGGTGGAACTCCGTCAGGCATTTTAATCACAATGTTTCGCTGAATAATGAAGCGATATATTTCTGTAGAGACAAGAGCTAAGATCATGGCTACGAAGAGACCTTTACTTCCTAAAAGAGCTACTGGAATACCGCCTGTAACTTCAATCCCAGTCTCGCTTCCAGGTGGCGTGTATAAGAAACTGTATGGTGTTGCAAGCAGAAAAGCAGATACAGAAATGGCGCCTGCACTCAACGCATCAACGCCATATTTTTCTGCAAGTCTGTAAGCAATTCCGAAAGAGGCAATAAGCGCCATAATATCAAAAGTAGCACTTACAGGATAGCCAAGCTTTGTTGCCCAGCTTTCTCCAAATGTCTTCTCCATAAAGTTTAAATACCCTTCAACAGGGAAGTTCGCTAAAATAAGAAACAGTGATCCAATAATTAGAAGTGGCATTGTTAAAATTAAACCGTCACGCATTGCTTGCAAATGTCTTTGTCCAGCTACTTTACCTGCAACAATCATTACCTTATCTTCTAAGAACCGATTGAACTTACTCATCTCTTTCACCCCTTCTAAGATTAGCTATTAACTAAACTTGCAGCTGTTTTCAATACCTCTGCTCCATTGCAAGTACCATAGTGAACGGGATTGATAGCTTCAACTGGGATACTTTTTTCTTCTCCAAGCTTCTTCATTTGTGGCAAAAGATAGCGAACTTGTGGACCTAATAGAAGAACATCTGCTTCATCAATATGGTTTTTAACTGCATCAGCACTTACGGCCCAGATTTTATATTCTTTTCCTTCATTTTTTGCGTGATTCTCCATTTTTGTAACAAGTAAACTTGTAGACATTCCTGCTGCACAACATAATAAAATATTCATTTTTATTTCCCCCTTGTATTCTTTTAATTTTCTTATATTAAGATTAATATGAAAACGCTTTCATATCCACTCATAAAATTTCCGTTAACTACGGAAATTTTATGAGTGTGAAGAACACAAAAAGAGAACGTTCATAAACTCTTTATATGTTTTACACTTCAAAAGTTTTTTTACAAGATGTGGATTGTTTACGATCTCAATGAGAAATTCATACATTTCCTTTAAATCTTGATTGCTCTCTTTTTCAACGTTCAAAAGACAAATAAACTGTGCAAATTCCTCTCCCCATTTAATTGGCTTGTCTAGTAAAACAATCGTCCAAAAGGTTGAATCTGTATAAGGCTGGATTGGATGAGGAATCGCAACAAGATTTCCAAAACTTGTTGCGGAAATTTCTTCGCGCTCCATTACCGAGTGAAAAAAAGAAGAAGGAACAATTTCTTTCTTTTCTAATTCACAAGCTAAAAAGTGAATAACATCCTTCCTATTCTCAAACGTCCGATTTAAAAAGATAAGGTCTTCCCTTATGAATTGAGCGATTTGGTGTTTGCTTTTCCTTATCGTCTTTTCAATTTTGTTTAAATCCTCTAAACCTAAAATAGATTTCACTTGCACAACCGGAATAGAAGCCGTTTCGATCGGAATTGTACTAATTACAAAATCTAAAGAATGCAATGACATTTCAGAGAGCCGATAATATTCTGTTGTTCCCACAATCTCTAATTCATGACCAAATTCTTTACGAAGCTTATATTCTAGCAATTTAGCGCTTCCCAAGCCAGATGCACATACAATTACACACCTTTTCCGCCTAACTTTCATACTTTTTCTTTCCAACGCTCCTCCAATATGGAGAGCTAAATAGCCTATTTCTTCTTCCGTACTATCAATATTATATTTTGATTTCAACACTGAACCAGCTACAACTCCTCCTTCAAATGCAAGTGGATAATTTGCTTTAATTTCTGCAAGAAGAGGATTTCTTAAATTCATTCCATATTTGTGCCGATTTAAAAACGGTTTTAAGTGAAGACATAGGCCAAGAAGTAGTTCTTCATCATGCTGCAGATCAAGTTTCAATTCTTCATCTATCGCTTGTAATAATTCACTAGCAAGCTGATACATTTCTTGATTTACTAACTCTTTTACACTGACTCCTTGTTCTTTAGAATGAGAAATCAACTTTGTTCCTAAAAGGTGAAGAGCAACATACAGAATTTCATGCTGTGGAAAAGGAAGCCCAAAGTGTTTTTCAAGCTCTTTGACAATGCATGTTGCAACTTCATATTCCTTACTTTCCTTAATTGAAGAAAACTCCTCAATATAGAAAGAAGCATAGTTTCCAGCCTGAATTCGTTTGTAAGAGATTAACAAGTGAACAACAAGATTATTTAGTGACAAATCGGACAGAATAATTTGCTGTTTTTTTATTTCCTCAATCATAATGCGTCGCACAACTGAGATTTCTTGTTCTGCAAAGATTGCTCCAAGATGCTCGTTTACCTCTTTTGAAAGAGAGCGTCGGTTAAAAATATATTCAGACATACAAAACCTAATTTTCACTTCCTCTCCTTTTACTTTTAATCCGTAATTTGGTTTTTGAAGAAAGACAAGGTTATAAAACTCAAGACGCTTCTTTACTTCCTTTAAATCCCCTTGTACAGTCGAGCGACTAACATAAAGTTCGTGAGCTAAATCTTCTAGTTTTATGTACTGATGAGTAAGAAGCAAGCGTTTTATAATATACACAACCCTTTCTTCTTTTGATTCAGGTCTTTCCGGTGTTACAATCATATCTTCAGCTGAGACTTTTCCCATTAATTCTTGAAACTTTTCCTGATTTTTGACACTAAGAGCATATCCTTTTCCACGAATCGATTGAATGTCAATCTCATATTGATGAAGATCTTCGTTCAATAATTTAATATCATTGCGAATTGTCCGAGAAGTAACTCCAACTTTTTGGGCTAGTTCATCACTTGTAATAAAAGAGGAGCTTGCAAGCATATAGCGTAAAATACGTCTTTTTCTATCATTCATTTCTCTTCCCCCCTAATCCCGTTTATATTATTTTAGAGATAATGATTCAAAAAAAATAGAGCTCTTTCAGAAAAAGAGCTCTATTTTCTTGCGTATTAAACTTTTGACTTTAATCCAACTTCATTACGAACAAGATCTTCAAATGTCTCTCGTTTGATAACAAGCTGTGCTTCTCCATCTTCAACGAAAACAACAGCTGGTTTTAGCATACGGTTATAGTTGCTCGCCATAGCGTAACCATAAGCACCTGTACAAAATACAGCTAAAATGTCTGAGCTTTCCACTTTCGGAAGCTCAATATCCCATAGGAGCATGTCACCTGATTCACAACACTTTCCAGCAATAGAAACTTTCTCTTCATGAGGAGCATTCATTCGATTTGCAAGGGCAGCTTCATATTTTGCTTCATACAGGGCAGGACGAATATTATCACTCATTCCTCCATCAACTGCTACATAATCACGTACATTTGGAATATGCTTCCTAGAACCTACTGTATAAAGCGTTGTTCCTGCATCTCCCACAAGAGAACGCCCAGGCTCAATCCAAATTTCAGGTATGTCAATCGTTAACTTTTCTGCTTGACTTTTGATTTCTTTGACCATTTCACGTACATACTGAGATGGAGGCAGTGGCGTATCTTCGCTTGTATAGCGAATCCCAAATCCGCCACCAAGATTTAGTACACGAGGAACGAAGCTTAATTCGTCTTTCCAAGACGCAATTTTTTCAAAAAGCTTTCTCGTTGCCATCACAAAACCTGTTACTTCGAAAATTTGTGATCCTATATGACAATGAATCCCAAGTAAATCTAAATATGGAGAGTGAAAAGCATGAGCAACAGCTTTATCTCCTTGCCCATTTTTAAGATCAAAACCAAACTTAGAGTCTTCTTGACCCGTTAAAATATAGTCATGTGTATGTGCTTCAATTCCTGGAGTGACACGTAAAAGAACAGGCACTTTCCATGAATGTTTCTTACTTAACTCTTCAAGCAACGCAATTTCATGAAAATTATCTACAACAATGCATCCAATCTTTTCTTTAATTGCATATTCTAATTCTTCATAACTTTTGTTGTTACCATGAAAATGGATTCGCTCTTTTGGAAATCCAGCAAGAAGAGCTGTATAAAGTTCCCCTGCTGATACAACATCGAGTGAGAGACCTTCTTCATTAACAAGCTGAAACATTGCTAAAGAAGAAAAAGCTTTACTTGCATACGCTACTTGCGCTTCTACTCCTTCTTCTGCAAACGTTTCTTTAAACTGTCTTGCTCGCTGTCTAATGAGGGCGACATCATATACATAGAGAGGCGTCCCATACTTTTTCGCAAGCTCAATTGTATCTACTCCGCCTATTTCTAAATGATTTTGATTGTTCACTTTGCTTGTGCCATGAAAAAACATTGTTGCCTTACCTCGTTCCTTTTTTTGAAATATCAATCATTTTTTGAATTAAAGTTACTTTACCATATACATAAAGGTCTTTCAACATGTACTTAGGGGCATTAGACCTAGAAAAGAAAATGAACCCTACTTTATTTCTAGTAGGATTCACTTTTTATATCTTTATTCTTTTAACTTTTGTCTAATACGATTGCGTGGATTTACGATACTTGGACGAACCGTTGCTCCAGGGACAGGCGTTCTAATAATAACTTGCAAAAAAGCTTTTGGATTAAATGGAAGCAATGGCCACAAGTAGGGTGTGTTTAAAGATTTAATATGAACAAGGTACAGAACGTAAAGCGTTGTTCCAATAACAAATCCTGGAGCTTTGAAAAGTGCCACTGCAATAAGAAGCGTAAGACGTGCAATCTTATTCGCGACACCAAGTTCATAGCTTGGTGTTGCAAATGATCCAATTGCGGCAATTGAAACATACAAAATAACCTCTGGAACGAATAATCCCACATCAATAGCAATTTGTCCAATTAAAGCAGCAGCAATAAGCCCCATTGCTGTAGAGAGTGATGTTGGAGTGTGAATGGAGGCAAGCCGTAAGAAATCAATTCCTATATCTGCTAAGAAGATTTGGACAACCATTGGAATACGTGAGCTGCTGTTTGGACCAATAAATTTCAAATGGTCATTTAACAAGCTAGAATCTAACGCAAACATAAGCCATAATGGCAATAGAAAGATAGAAGCAAAGATAGCAATGAAGCGAACCCACCTTGTAAATGTTCCAACTCCAGCAGACTGTCTATACTCTTCAATGTGTTGGACATGATGAAAATAAGTTGTAGGTGTAATGATAACGCTTGGGGACGTATCTGAGATAATAATCACGTGTCCTTCAAACATATGCGCCGCAGCGACATCCGGGCGTTCCGTATATCTCACAAGTGGAAAAGGGTTAAATCCTTGTTTAATAAGAAACTCTTCAATTGTTTTATCTGCCATTGGAAGTCCGTCAATGTCAATTGACTGTAATTGTTTCCGAACTGTTTTTACTAAATCAGGGTCTGCTATATCATCAATGTAAGCAAGACAAACATCAAGTTTTGAACGTTTTCCAACCTTCATAATCTCATAGCGCAAACGTCCATCGCGAATTCTTCTTCTTGTAAGAGCTGTATTAATAATGATATTTTCTGTGTAGCCATCGCGCGCCCCACGAACGACTTTTTCTGTATCAGGCTCTTCTGGTGAACGACCTGGATATGTACGAACGTCAACTTCAAAACCAACATCTTCTCCATTGATCATCACCACAATTAATCCAGATAAAACTGAAACCATGCAATCTTCAAGATTGTCTAATTTCTTCACTTGCTGATGAATCAATCTATTTTCAACAATCTGTTTTACTTTTCTTGGCTCTTTTTCATGATCATTGATTGTTACAAGCGATTCGGCGATTTTAATGATATATTGAGAATCACAAAGGCCTGTTACATAGTAAAAATGGACGGCATGATCTAAAACTAAAATTTTTCGGACGCCTAAATCAAAGCTTGCACCCATGTTTGCTTCATCTTTAAAAAATTCGTCATTATCGTAAATATTTTTGGAAATGGGCGTCTTTTGTAAATTTTCATTTGACATAACCTTTACTCCTTTCAAGAATTAACTCAACGGCTTTTAAGGTGATAGGAGAACCATGTTTAATATGATCTTTCATCCCCATTTTCCCAATATCACCAATACCCACCACAATCGGAAGGGAAAGTTCATCTAAACAGTACACTGTGTCGCCGTTTTGTTTCCCAACATCCATTTCTGCAACACCGTATTTATCTACTCCGTACTCGGTAAGTTCTCCATTTCCATCAATGCTTACGTCTACTTTTGTCCATTCATTTTGATGCGTCTTCGAAGCTACAGCAATTGCGCCAAGAACGTCGATATTTGGATGTGTTGCAACATATTTTAACGCCGTCTCTCCTGCTCCTTCTCCTAAGTAGCCACAATCATCGAACATCACAAATACAGGGCTGTGAGGAGTTTGCATAATAAGTGAAACAAGGTCTTCACCTGAGAGAATAGACGGATTTCCAAACGACTGAGAAATACAGCGTCCTCCCACTTTTTCAGCTACAAATTCAATCGTTCTTTTTGCAAATTCATCTCCATCTGTAACAACAATTACTTGGCGTGTTTTCATGTCTTTTATCCTTTCGGTTTAAAGATCAATGCAGCAAGAAAAGAGAAAAGAATGGCTGCTGAAATCCCCGAAGATGTTAATTCAAACATCCCCATACCAATCCCAATTAATCCGTGTTCCTCTGCGCCTTTCATTGCTCCATGTAAAAGAGAATGACCAAAGCTCGTAATCGGAATCGTTGCTCCTGCTCCTGCAAATTCAATAAATTTATCATATAAACCAAATCCATCTAAGACAGCTCCCGTCACAACAAAAAGAGTCATAACGTGAGCAGGCGTAAATTTAATAATGTCGAGTAACAGCTGGCCGACTACACAAATTAATCCCCCACATACAAAGGCAATAAGAAAATCCATCAGCCCTCCACCTCCACAGATTCTAGCACAACTCCATGTGCAATCGTTGGAATGGTTTCTTTTTGCTGTGTCATCGTTGGACTTAAAAGTGCTCCTGTTGCTACAACAAATACGCGCTTGAGCTCTCCCTTTGCAATCTGTTCTACAAGATGTCCATACGTAACAACAGCTGAACATGCACAGCCGCTTCCCCCTGCAAACACATTTTGATCTGGTCGATAAATCATAAGGCCACAATCGTTATGTGTTGAAAACACGTTGTATCCTTCCTCTTTTAATAAATCTTTCACAATAGGACTTCCAACTCCTGATAAATCTCCTGTCACAATTAAATCGTAGTCGCTTGGCTCTCTTCCTAAATCTTTGAAATGCTGAGAAATCGTTTGTGCTGCAGCAGGTGCCATTGCTGAGCCCATATCAAATGGATCTTTAATTCCGTAGTCTGCTACTCTTCCGATTGTAGCTGACGTAATTTTTACTTTTCCTTTTTCTTTTGATACGAGAGCTGCTCCGCTTCCTGTTACAGTTGCGGTTGCTGTGTCTGGTTTTTGGCCTCCATATTCTGTTGGATAGCGAAACTGTCGTTCAGCTGTAGCATTATGGCTGCTTGTTGCCGCAATAATGCGGTTTGCAAATCCCCCATCAACAAGAGCCGAACCAAGTGCGAGCGTCTCCATTGAAGTTGAACATGCACCAAACATGCATAAAAATGGAATTTGATTTTGTCTTGCTACAAAGTTTGCGGTTACATTTTGATTAAGAAGGTCACCTGCTAAAAAGAAATCCACATCATCGTACGTGTAGTTGAGCTTTTGTATACAAGTATCAATAGCCGTATTCATTAATTTCCGCTCGGCAAGTTCCCAATTTTTTTCTCCACAGTGCAAATCATCATACGTCACATCAAATGTTTCTTTTAACGGTCCATCCTTTTCTTTCGGGCCAACCGCTGTTCCAGTTGCGTTAATATAAAGATCATTTTGAAAAACCCATGATTGTTTCCCTGTTAGAATCATATGTTCCACCCTTTCTATAGCTGATGCATAAGATAATGTTGAAAGATATAGCGAATAAGTCCAACGATATAAGCTGCTGTAACTCCAAAAACAATCACGTTTCCAGCTAGTTTAAACATATTTGTTGCAATACCTAGCACAATTCCTTCACTTCTATGTTCAATAGCAGCACTTGCCATCGAGTTTGCAAATCCTGTTACAGGAACAGCTGACCCAGCTCCTGCAAACTGTCCGATTCTGTCATATACCCCAAATGCAGTTAGCAAAACAGCAATAAGAACAAGGGTTGACACAGTAGGGTTCCCAGCATCTTCCTTCGTAAAGTCAAAATATCTAATATAGAAATTTTGAACAAGCTGGCCAAAAGTACAAATCAGTCCTCCAACAATAAATGCTTTCAAACAGTTAAGAAAATAATTAGGTTTTGGCTGATATTGCTGTACTTTCTTCGAATAATTGTCTTTCAAATTTTTATCACTCATTGTACCTTCCTCCCTTAACTTGTAAAATACATCCAATGAAATAAAGAGCCTACAATTTTCCCAAGTACAATAGCCATCAATAGAATAGCAAGCTGATCATCAATTCCAATTCGTTTAGCTAGAATGGGGAAAACATTCAGAACCTCTGTCAATGCCGCCGCAAGCATGCCAACAAATATGCCATGAGCAAGTCCAACAAGCGCAATCAATGTTGGGAATAGTGGAAAATATACAAGATTTAAGCTAAACCAAACTCCAACAATTGTTCCAGAGATAATAGCCCACTCGTAGCCTTGAATATACTTCATCGTTTTCGTTAGCTGCATTAAGCGTGGCAAAATACCAAGCACTGTCAAAAATGCAACAAATCCACAGCCAACCATAAGTCCTCCGCCAAGTCCGATAACGATAGTTAATAAAACATTAACGCTCGTCAATGTGAGTCACGCTCTCATCATTTTCATTGATGATTACGTATCGGTCTAGGTCCTGCTGATAATTGAACATCTCTACTTCTAATGGACTTGGTTCTTCGTTGATTCGCTTTTTAAACACATGATTAAAAAACAAAATCATTCCAAGACCAAGACCGATAGAATAAGGAACTTGAAGAAGAAGAGGTGTTTCATCTTGTTCTCCTGTTAAGATAAAAAAGAGACGTTGATGCACTGCCCTCATGCTCACATCCTCATGGAAGTTCATAATAGCTAAAGCGGCTCCAATGAAAAGAAGGAGCCAAACAACAATAAAAAAAGGAAGAGAAGCACGTTTTCTCTCAAATACCACTTCTACAATCGTTTGAGTTGGGCCAACTTGCTGTATTTCCATATTTTCCATTTCTCTAGAAATAGCTTGGATGATCCTCATAACATCAATGATAATGATGTTTTGGTCTTTTTCATTTACCTTATAAATCACTAAGCTTTCAATCTTCTCTTTCTCTTCCTTCGATGTAAAAACAACAGCAACATCTCCTACTGTGATCTTTTCTTTTGGCCTCACTTGTACTCGATGTCTCATTTTGATGTATACTGAACGACCCACATATACCACACACCTTATAGCTCGTTTTCTCTGTACATGTAGTATGAGTTTCCAAATCTTTTCTCATACACAGTTTAAAGAGCCAAAAAATAGAAAAAAAATAAAGCTATCCTTTTAAAAAGGATAGCTTTATTCATCCATTTGTTCTTTAATTTGTTTTAAGATCTTCTTTTCAAGCCTTGAAACTTGAACTTGTGATATGCCTAGTCTTGTTGCAACTTCTGATTGCGTTTGGTCTTTATAGTAGCGCAAGTAAACAATTAACCTTTCACGTTCATCAAGATGTTCAACAGCTTCTTTCAAAGCAATTTGATCAAACCATTTATCTTCACTCTGATCTGCAATTTGATCAAGTAATGTAATAGGGTCGCCGTCGTTTTCATAGACCGTTTCGTGAATAGAAGAAGGTGCTCTATTCGCTTCTTGAGCAAGCACAACCTCCTCTGGCGTAATATCAAGGTGTTCTGCAACTTCATTGATCGTTGGGGTTCGTCCATATACTTTCGAAAGTTCGTCTTTTGCTTTACGTATTTTATTGCTCGTTTCTTTTAAAGACCGACTAACTTTCACTGTACCATCATCTCTTATAAAGCGCTGAATTTCTCCAATAATCATTGGAACTGCATATGTTGAGAACTTTACGTCATACGAAAGATCAAATTTATCCACAGATTTCAGTAACCCAATGCTTCCAATTTGAAACAAGTCATCTGGTTCATATCCTCTGTTTAGAAACCGCTGTACAACAGACCAAACGAGCCTCATATTACGATTCACAATTGTATCTCGGGCTTCTTGGTCACCATCTTGACTTCGTTTGATTAATTCTTTGACTTCATGGTCCTTTAAATAAGGCTGATTCTTCTCACGCTTGACCTCCACATCCATAGGCAAGTCTCCTTAGTTGCACAACGCTTTTTGCTTTGCTAAATGCTTTTTTAAGTAAAGAGCTGTGCCATGATTTGTGGATGATTCGATTTTACATTCATCCATAAAGTTTTCCATAATCGTAAATCCCATACCAGACCGTTCAAGTTCAGGTTTTGTTGTAAAAAGAGGTTGCTTTGCTTCTTCTACGTTGTCAATTCCATGTCCCTCGTCTCTTATATTTAACTCAACAACACCATCATCACTTAATGTAACGGAAATATATACTGTGCCTTCTGGATTGCTGTCATATCCATGAATAATAGCGTTTGTGACAGCTTCTGAAACAACCGTTTTAATTTCTGTAATTTCATCCATTGTTGGATTGAGCTGTGTCACAAAAGCAGCAACAGTAACACGCGCAAATGCTTCATTTTGACTTAGGGCCGAAAATTGAAGGTGCATTTCATTTTTCATTTAGGCCACCCCCAGCGTTGTTAGAGCTTTTTGTTCACTTTGCTCTAATCGAATAATTTTGAACATCCCTGACATTTCAAAAAGACGGTGAACAGCTGGAGATATAGCACAAACGACCATTTCTCCTCCAGCGCTCTTAATTTGCTTATAGCGTCCTAAAATGACACCAAGTCCTGAGCTATCCATAAAAGATAGATCAGCCAAATTTAATACAATATGATTAACGTCTTTTTGCAACAAGCCGGTAATTCGCGTTCTCAATTCTTCTGCTGTGTGGTGATCAAGCTCGCCCTTCAAACGAACAAGTAAAACAGAATCTTTTACCTCACATTCAATCACAAGACTCAAATTAAACCCTCCTTGCTTTCATATAATGCTTCTTTCGCTAGAAAGGTGGGGGTTTCCTTCTTCATGACAAAACTAGTTTAGATTCGTCAAATTTAGCTCGTCTTTGTAAATGTTGTAAACGTTCGTTTAAAGAAATTCCACCATGAAGCTTCTTTCATACTGTCCTTTGCAAGAAGCGGTGACGTTGTGACAACTTTTCCATCTTTTTTAATAATAAGCGTCCCCACTTCATCTCCTTTTTTCAAAGGCGCTTTTAAATCTTTATTCAGCTTCACTTCTTTTTTCATATTCGCTTTTCCTTGTCCTTTTTCATTTAAGATTGAAATAGGCTCTGAAGTTACAACTTCTACTGTTTTATCTTTTCCTTTTGCAACTTTCACTTCTCCAACAACTTGATCTCGCTTGTACAATGGAGATGTTTCGTATTTGCTAAACGCGTAATCAAGCATCTTTGTAATTTGGCTGTTGCGATCTTTTGGCGTGTCTGCTCCAAATACAACAGCTACAACGCGCATATTGCCTTTTTTAGCTGTTGCTGTTAAACAATATTTTGCTTCTTTTGTGTACCCTGTTTTTAATCCGTCAACGCCATCATAAAACTTCAGCAAACGATTTGTGTTCACAAGCCAGAATTTTTTATCGGTATCTTCCCTAAGATAGTCCTCATACGTGCCTGTAAATTTTGTAATTCCTTCATATTTCAATAGCTCTTTTGCCATAATAGACATATCATGAGCTGTACTATAATGATCTTCAACAGATAAACCTGTTGGATTTTGAAACTTTGTATTTTTAAGTCCTAAATCTTTTGCCTTTTGATTCATCATGCTTACAAACTCTTCTTCAGAACCTGCGATGTGCTCAGCCATTGCAACCGAGGCATCGTTTCCTGAAGCAATTGCAATTCCTTTTAACATTTGTTCTACCGTCATTTCTTCACCAGGCTCAAGGAAAATTTGTGAGCCCCCCATTGAAGCTGCATGTTCACTTGTCCGAACTTTGTCGCTCATCTTGATTTTCCCCTTATCAAGAGCGTCCATAATAAGAATCATTGTCATAACTTTAGTCATACTTGCAGGAGGAAGTTTTTCATCACCGTTTTTTTCGTATAAAATCTCTCCTGTGTCTCGTTCAATTAAAATAGCTGACTCTGCTTTTTCAGCTAAACTTGGTGCTTTTTTCTCAGCTCCAAATGCTGATGGTGATAAAGTGGAGACGCCTAATAAGAGAACTAGTATAAAAGAAAAGAGTTGTTTCATTGCATGTTAACCTCCATTCGTAATACCACTATTTTTTCCAAAAAAGCACATATTATACTGAATTATATTGAAAATAATGGAGGAAAAAGCTTTTATATCCATAAAAAAACGCAGTGAAGAATATTCTTCACTGCGTTTTTTTATGGATACTAGTTTGATTTTTGAACTGTATCATAAATAAGAGAAGGAGCCTCAACTTTTTTAGAAGAGATGCTAATGTTCTTTAGAATATGCTCTTTTACTTCTTGAACATCTTCTTTGTTGCTGTAAATTGTCACAAGCGACTCACCTTTTTTCACTTCATCGCCGACTTTCTTACGAAGCATAAGACCAACAGCAAGATCAATCTCAGAATCCTTTGTAGCACGTCCTGCGCCAAGCCACATTGCCGCTGTGCCCATTTCATCTGCCACGATTTCTGATACATAACCATCTTTTTCTGCATTCACTTCAATCTTATGTGCTGCTTGTGGAAGTTTTGCCACATCATCAACAACAGAAGGATCTCCACCTTGAGCAGCTAAAAATGTTTTAAAACTTTCAAGTGCTTTTCCATTTTCAATAACTTCCTGAAGCATACGACGTGCTTCTTCAAGAGACAAAGCTTTGTCCGCTAAGTAGACCATATAACTACCAAGCACTAAGCATAGCTCTTCTAAATCTTTTGGTCCTTTACCTTTTAACGTGTCAATCGCTTCTTCGACTTCAAGAGCATTTCCAATCGCAAAACCAAGCGGTTGACTCATATCAGAAATGACAGCCATTGTTTGACGGCCAACGTTATTTCCGATGTTTACCATTGATTGTGCTAGAGCTTTGGCATCTTCTAAGTTTTTCATAAATGCGCCAGCACCTGTTTTCACATCTAAAACAATGGCATCTGCTCCAGCTGCAATCTTTTTACTCATAATAGATGCTGCAATAAGAGGTAGGCTATTAACAGTTGCCGTTACATCACGAAGCGCGTAGATTTTTTTATCTGCTGGTGTTAAGTTTCCAGACTGTCCTACAACCGCTACTTTATTTTTATTCACAAGCTCAATAAATTCTTTTTTATCAATCTCAACGTGAAATCCTTTAACAGCTTCAAGCTTATCAATAGTTCCACCTGTATGACCTAACCCTCTGCCAGACATTTTAGCAACTGGCACTCCTACTGCTGCTACAAGAGGGGCAAGAATAAGTGTTGTAGTGTCACCTACACCGCCTGTTGAATGTTTATCAACTTTCACACCTTCAATTGCTGAAAGATCAATAGTGTCTCCTGATTGAACCATTGACATTGTTAGCTCTGCTTGTTCATTAGCTGTCATGCCTTGAAAGAAAACAGCCATTGTAAAAGCACTCATTTGATAATCTGGAATATCTCCTGATGTGTAGCCTTCAACGATAAACGAAATTTCTTCTTTTGTTAATTCTTTACCGTCACGCTTTTTTGCAATTAAATCAACCATTCTCATGTTGGATCTTCCCCCCTAAATTAGTTGCTCATTTTTCGTACGATTTCTTTTACAAATGCAAGGAAGTTTTTCTTTACTTTTTCTGTTGTTTCAATTACTTCTTCATGATTAAGAGGCTGATCTAATATGCCTGCAGCCATATTTGAAATACAAGAGATTCCAAGTACTTTCATCCCCGCATGACGAGCAACAATAACTTCTGGAACTGTTGACATACCAACTGCGTCCCCTCCGAGAATACGAAGCATACGAACTTCAGCAGGTGTTTCATAAGATGGACCTGTATTACCAACATATACTCCTTCTTGAATTGATAAATCTAAGCTTGCTGCTGCTTCTTTTGCAAGAGCTCGCAACTCTTTAGAATATCCTTCTGACATGTCTGGGAAACGAGGACCAAGGTTGCTATCATTAGCTCCAATAAGCGGATTGCTACCAAAGTTATTGATATGGTCACTAATGAGCATCAAATCACCAGGGTTGAACGATTCATTAATCCCTCCAGCTGCATTTGTGACAATAAGCTTCTCAACTCCAAGCTCTTTCATTACGCGAACAGGGAACGTTACTTTGTCAAAGCTGTAACCTTCATAATAGTGAAATCTCCCCTGCATTGCGATTACTTTCGCTCCGTTCAACGTTCCGATAACAAGCTGCCCTGCATGTCCTTCAACAGTTGAAACAGGGAATTCAGGAATATCTTCGTATGGGATTTTTACCGCATTTTCAATTTCATCGCCAAGGACTCCTAATCCTGATCCTAAAATAAGGCCGATTTCCGGCTTAACTTGTAACTTTCCTTCAATAAATGAAGCAGCTGTTTGAATAGCATTTTTATTCATATATTCGCTCTCCCTCTTATCTTATTTTTGATTTAGTTCATTTAAAAAGCTTTTGCCATGCTCTGGTAGCTTAATATTAAAATTATCTGCTACTGTTGCGCCAATATCTGCAAATGTTTGACGAACGTCAAGTTCCTCGCCCTTTTTCATTCCTTTACTATATACAAGGAGCGGTACATATTCTCTCGTGTGATCTGTACCATGATGAATAGGATCGTTTCCATGATCTGCTGTAATGATGAGTAAATCATCGTCTTTTAATCCTTCAAATACTTCAGCAAGACGGACATCATATTCTTCAAGTGCATCTCCATAGCCTTGTGGATCACGGCGATGCCCAAACTTCGCATCAAAATCTACTAAGTTTACAAAGCTTAGCCCTTCAAAATCCATATGAAGGGTCTCTACCAATTTATCCATCCCGTCCATATTAGACGTTGTGCGAAGAGATTTTGTTACACCTTCTCCGTCATAAATATCGGAAATTTTACCGATTGCAATCACGTCAAAATTTTCATCTTTAAGCTCATTCATAACAGTACGGCCAAATGGTTTTAAAGCATAGTCATGGCGATTTGAAGTACGCTCAAATTTCCCAGGACTGCCGATGAACGGACGAGCAATCACACGACCAACCATATACTTTTCATCAAGTGTGAGTTCACGAGCAATTTCACAAATCTTGTAAAGCTCATCAAGCGGAACAACATCTTCGTGCGCAGCAATCTGCAATACTGAATCTGCTGAAGTATAGACAATAAGCGCTCCTGTCTTCATATGTTCTTCACCAAGCTCGTCTAAAATAGCGGTGCCTGAAGCAGGTTTATTAGCGATAATTTTACGACCTGTCTTTTCCTCAAGTTCAGCAATCAACTCTTGTGGAAATCCATCTGGAAAGACGCGAAACGGCTGATCAATGTGAAGACCCATAATCTCCCAATGACCTGTCATTGTATCTTTTCCTGTTGAAGCTTCCTGCATTTTTGTATAGTAAGCAAGTGGCGTATCCTCTTTTTGGATTCCTTTAATCTCGCGAATATTGCTTAAGCCTAGCTTACCCATGTTTGGCATGTTAAGTCCTCCACGATGTTCAGCAATATGGCCAAGCGTGTCTGCGCCTTTATCATCATACTGCTCAGCATCTGGAGCTTCACCAATCCCAACAGAGTCCATCACAACTAAAAATATACGTTTATATGTATAAGACATAACAATCTCCTCCAAAATGTCTAGTTTGTTTATAACATTCCCTCTTTACTATCGTTTTAAGCGAAATTTATGTAAGGAGACAAGAGGTCTGACTTCTTCAGTATAACGTTTCTCTATTCAAATTGGAAGTGGTTACATTTAAGAAACTAAAAAAGGTAGAATAGCAATTATTCTACCTTTTTTAGTTTCTATGCTCGTGGATGAAATTCATTGTATACATCTTTTAATCGCTTTTTCGTCACATGTGTATAGATTTGCGTTGTAGAGATATCAGCATGTCCAAGCATTTCTTGCACAGCTCTTAAATCTGCCCCATTTTCAAGGAGATGCGTTGCAAACGAATGTCGTAATGTATGCGGTGTAAGTTCTTTTTCAATTTGAGCAGATAAGGCTAACTTTTTTAAGATTTTCCAAAACCCTTGACGCGTTAACCTGCGACCATGATGATTAAGAAAAAGAGCTTCTTCTTTTTGATTTCTTTTTAAAAGCTTTGGACGACTTTCTTCAATATATTTCTGTAACGCCTCACTTGCCATTTTGCCCATCGGAACAATTCGTTCCTTGTCTCCTTTTCCAATACACCGGACAAATCCCATTGTCATATGAACATCTTCTACATTCAAATTCATAAGCTCTGTAACCCGAATTCCCGTTGCATACAAAAGCTCTAACATTGCTTTTTCGCGTCTTCCAAACGGCGTAGATTCGTCAGGAGCAGTTAAAAGAGCTTCTACTTCGTCTGGTGACAGTACTTTTGGAAGAGTCCTTTCCACTTGTGGGGTTTCAATATGGACAGATGGGTCCTTGTCCATAATATGCTCACGCAACAGAAACTGATGAAAGGACCGAATAGATGCGATATGTCTTGCAATGGTTTTAGAGGATTTTCCATTTTCCATCATATATCTCATAAACGCAATAATATGCTCTCTTGTAACTTCTTCAAAAGAAGAAACAGTCTCCACTTTTTTTAAGTACTCAGCATATTTTACTAAATCGCGCTTATAAGATTCAATCGTATTTGGAGCTAACCCTCGTTCTACAACTAAATAGTGAATAAAATCTTCAATTGTAAGGTTCAATACTCTCTACTCCCCGTTATGATAAAACATCACTAATCTTTCTATCCATGATTTTTCTTCTTCGTGTACCATGTTGGCTACTTTGACAGCAGATCCTTCTGGAACATCGTAGCGATGATAGTTTTGATATTCTTCATATACCCATAAAAGTGCACAGTAAAATAATACCGTAAAACTAACAAAAAGCACAAACACTTTACAAGCCTGTACTGTTACATCCCACCACGTTTTCATTGGCATCCTCCAAAAAAGATTTCTACTAAAACATATGCCAACAGTAGAAGATTTTATACCTTTTGAAGAAGGATGCTTATTGTTTTATCCTAATAAAAAAAACCTCTCCCACGCCGGAAAAGGTTTTTATATCGTTCAATTCGATTCTTTTTCGTGATTCTCATTATGGCAACGATGACAAATACCATGAAATGTCAAGCGGTGGTCTTTAATTTTAAAGTTCCAATCGCGTTCAACGATTTTTTCCACGTCTCCAAGAAGATCATCTTGAATCTCATCTACTGCTCCACATTCAATACATACAAGGTGATGATGGAAATGATCTGCCCCTTCTTTACGAAGATCATACCTTGATACCCCATCACCAAAGTTAATTTTGTCTACAATCTTTAATTCTGTTAAAAGTTCTAGTGTCCGATAAACCGTTGCAAGGCCAATTTCTGGAGCCTTTTCCTTGACGAGGAGATATACGTCTTCTGCACTTAAATGATCTTTTTCATTCTCAAGCAAAACTCGTACAGTCGCCTCACGCTGTGGAGTCAGTTTGTAACTCGACGAATGCAACTGCTGCTTTATCCGATCAATTCTACTTTCCATTTGCTAGTCCCTCCCTCGCCATTCATCTGTACATTATAACAGACTTTTCTCAGTAAGGAAAATAAAATGATTATCAATTAGGAAACACACATATTATTATATAATAATCATTCTAAAAAAGAAAGAGTTGTTTTCATCAAAAATGGCGATGCATATGCTTCAAGCGTTGAAGAAAGTGTTACAACGGCTAAGATGAGTAGAATAACTGTACTATAACGCATAAAAGCCGCTACCATTGTTTCACTGCCGCTTCTTACAAATTGTTTCATTAATTTTAATGAAAAAGAAAGCGAAAGGGTTGAAACAACAATAAAAAGAGGAATGAGAAATAAATTTTGTGGAAACACGGAAACAAAAGAAAGAAGAAAGCCGTGAAAGCCCATTTGATTTACTAAGAAGCCAACCGTAAATCCAATTACAATTCCTTTTAGAAAAAGTAACACAAGGACAACAGGCAAACCGATAACTGAAATACCGAGAATCCAAATAAACCCTAAATATTTTATGTTATGCCAAAAACTTTGCTTTAAAATATCAGCAGAATTTGCTACTTCTCCTTTTGTAACTTGTCCAAAGAATCGATCTAAATAGTAAAACAAGTCCTCTTTTTGCCCTAAATTCAAACTATTTACAACAACAGCACCAAACACCACTCCGATAAAGAACAAAACCGTCACAAATAAATAGACAGAGCTATGTTTTTGAATATGGTAAAATAACAACTCCTGTACACGTTGCTTATTCATTACCGTGTCCTCCTATCATCTTAAACAGTCTTTACTAGACTATATGATAGAAGAAAGAGTTTCATGAATCTTTTCTACTTCTTCACACTTCCATATTTTCCTCCTCCACCAGATACAAGATCAAGCTCGCCGCTTCGGGCTTTTAAAATAAGGTCAGCAAGGGCTGGCTTCACAACTTGTGAAAGTTCTTTTTCACTAGCATGATGTAAAATCCCCATCTCACTTCCGAACGCTGCTACTAGTTTTTCAAGCGTTTTCGGTCCAATACCTGGTAGAAACTGTAGCGGTACTTGGTGTGTATAAGGGGGTCTCACAGGACTTTCTGAGCTGTCAGATAGCTCTTGCAACCTTTCATATACTCCCTTAATAAATGAATGATGACCACAAAATACACAGTTTCCCTTTCCATCTTCTTCCCAGAGATGCAAACATTTTTCACAAACTGTATGATGATATTTTCCTAAGGCAGGATTTAATCCATAGTTATGAGCAATCTTTCGACCTTCTACTTTCTTCAACGCTTTTTCAAATTCTGCAAAAGTTCGATCTTTAAGGAACAACTCATTGTACTCCCTCGCAATTTTTCCAAGAGAATGCGCATCAGAGTTTGTTAAGAATGGATATTGATGAAGTTCTTTTACCGTATCTGCCATACGGGTATCAGAACTCAAGCCAAGTTCTACTGCATCAATTAAAGTTGGATCGAATACTTCCGTTAGCGAGCGCTGAACTCCTTTTCCAAACAAGCTTTTAAACGGAGTGAAAATATGAGCTGGAATAAACAATCCTCCAAGAGTTTTAACTTTCTCTTGCACTACCTTCCCTTTTTCATAAAGTCGCTGAGTGCTTAATGTAATATTCTTCGTTCTTTCAGAAAGCCATGCTGAGAATTCGTGCATCTTTTGAAGCGTTGGCATAAAAGCAAGAACGTGAATTGGTCCATGGCAGTATTCATCATAGATTTCAAGCTCTGAGCCAAGTAATATAGTCAAACCACTCCCATAGACTCCACCTTCTTCATGTTCTATCATTTCTTCTCTTTCTAGCATCTCTTCTAATTCTGTAAGAACTTCTGGAACATGACAATCGATGATGCCGATCAAATTTAGTCCTTTTTCGCTTTCCGCATGATGCAAGACATTTTGCAGCGTTAACGTGGGTGAAGCTGTAATCTTAACAGGATGTCCTTCTCTTGTTCGCCCAAGATGAATATGTAAATCGGCAAAGTACTTGTTCATTTTACTCTCCAAGTACGCTTTTTAGCTGTAGATATTGAACAGCATACGCTGTTTTAGCATCGTATATTTCTCCTGTTCCAATAAGGGCGATTGCTTCTTCAAGCGTTAGCTCTAACACGTCTAAAAATTCATCCTCATCAAGACTTGCTTGTTCTGTTACCTTTTTTAAATCCTCAGCAACGTAAAGATGTACAAGTTCATCTGCGAACCCTGGTGATGTATAAAAAGAGATTAGATGTGTAAGGTTGTCTGTTGTATATCCTGTTTCTTCTTCGAGTTCACGTTTTGCCGTTACATGCGGCTCTTCTCCTTTTTCAAGCTTTCCAGCTGGAATCTCCACAAGAATTTTATCCATCGCTTTTCTATATTGACGAACCATAAGCAGTTTATTTTCATCTGTGAAGGCAATAAGCGCAACTGCTCCCGGATGTTTTACAATCTCACGTGTGCTTTTCTTTCCATTAGGAAGCTTTACTTCCTCTTCTAAAAGACTAATGACTCTTCCTTCAAAAATAGTTTTAGACTGTACCGTCTCTTCTCGTAAATGTTTCAAAATGCTTCACCTCGTTCTAGTTTTTGATACTCGCTCATAAATTTTATCATATTAGAAAGAGGTGGGAAAATCAGGTGAAAGTGTATCGACTTGATCGCGGAATCGTTCTTGTCGGAAAAGCATGGGAAATTAGAGAGAAATTGAAGCAATATGAACGCGAATTTAAGCTTGTTAAAGATTGGGTGAACAGTATTCCCTCATCAAAGCTATAGATTTCTTTTTCGCTCGTTGACATACGTTGACGAGCCTTTTTATTCACCTTTCTTGCAGATAAGGAAAGGATAGCGATACAATAAGGAAGAAGGTGTTTTTATCATCAAGTGAACGGATACATATATATTAAAGAGAAAGAAAGAAAGAAAGAAAGGAATGAATCGAAATGAAAAAAAGAAGACTGGGACGTTCGGATTTGCATGTTAGTGTAATGGGACTTGGATGCATGTCGCTTGGTCAGGATAAAGAAAAAGCAAAATCTATTATTGATGAAGCGTTAGAACAAGGTGTTAACTACCTTGATACAGCTGATTTGTATGACTTCGGGACTAATGAAGAGCTTGTTGGTGAAGCAATTAAAGGAAGACGAAAAAACCTTATTCTTGCTACAAAAGTTGGAAATAAGTTTGAAAAAGGAAAAGAAGGCTGGACATGGGACCCTTCTAAAGCACATATTAAAGAAAGTGTAAAGAAAAGCTTACAGCGTCTCCAAACAGATTATATTGATCTTTATCAGCTTCACGGAGGAACAATTGAAGATCCTATTGATGAAACAATTGAAGCTTTTGAAGAACTCAAAAAAGAGGGCCTTATTCGAGAATACGGCATTTCCTCTATTCGTCCAAATGTGATTCGTGAATACGTAGAAAAATCGTCTATCGTAAGTGTAATGATGCAATACAGCATACTAGATCGTCGTCCTGAAGAAAGCATAGAAGATTTACTTGCAGAGCACAACATTAGTATTGTTGCAAGAGGCCCTCTTGCTAAAGGTCTTCTTACAAGTCGAGGTACAGACCAGCTTCAGCGCAAATTTTATAATAAAGACTATTTGGACTATGAATACGAAGATCTTGAGAGTACTATTCTACATCTAGCAAATGTCCGTCCAACTCACTCTCTTGAACAAACAGCCCTTCAATATTGCTTGCATAACAAAGCGGTTGCTTCTGTTATTGCAGGAGCAAGTTCTGTTGAACAAGTGCTTTCAAATACAACAGCTGCAGGTTCACTTCCATTGAAAGATTCAGAAGTTGAAGACATCAAACGTTTAACAAAAGCAAATCAATATGAAAGTCATCGCTAATATAAAAAAGGAAGCTCTATAGAGCTTCCTTTTTATTTAAAATCTTTCCACTTTAAGTCACTTTCATTTAAAAGTTCATCAAAGGATTTATTTTTCTCGCGTTGACGCTTTTCTTCAAGGCGACGTTCACGTTCTTCTTCCTGCCTTTTTTCTTCAGCTTTTTGAAGTGATTTCTTTTTCTCCTGCAGTTTTTTGAGCACGTCGCTTCCTAATCCATCTTTAAGATGAATTTCGTTTTCTCGCTGTTTTTTCAAGATGGTCCCTCCTCCTGTTTTAAAAATTATAAAACGAAGAAAGTTCTCTTGCAACTACAGCACACTACCTTTATACGCGTTCAACTACCGTTGCTACGCCTTGACCTCCGCCAATACATAACGTTGCTAAACCTAGGTTTGCTTCACGCTTTGTCATTTCATGAATAAGGGACACTAGAATACGTGCACCACTTGCTCCAATTGGATGACCAAGTGAAATAGCTCCTCCATTTACGTTTAGCTTTTCTTTATTGAAAGAAAGTTCACGATCCACAGCAATTGACTGTGCCGCAAACGCTTCGTTTGCTTCAATTAAATCAAATTGATCAAGTTCAAGTTCTGCTTTCTTTAGAACCTTTTGAACAGATGCAACAGGGCCAATTCCCATAATACTTGGATCTACGCCTGCGCTTGCATTTGCTTTAATGCGAACAAGTGGCTGAAGACCAAGCTCATCTGCTTTCTCGCGACTCATTACAACAAGAGCTGCAGCTCCATCATTAATCCCTGATGCATTACCTGCTGTAACTGATCCGTCTTTTTTGAAAGCTGGTCTTAATTTACCAAGACCTTCTGCAGTTGTTCCTTTACGAGGAAACTCATCTTCTGCAAATACGATAGGATCTCCTTTACGCTGTGGAATTTCAACAGGCACAATTTCGTCTTTGAAACGACCTGAAGTAATAGCTTTTTCAGCTTTTTGCTGGCTGCTTGCTGCAAATTCGTCTTGCTCTTGTCTAGAAATTTCATACTTTTCGCACAAGTTTTCAGCTGTAACGCCCATATGATAATCGTTGAAAGCGCACCATAAACCGTCTGCAATCATGCTATCAACAACTTTTTGATCTCCCATTTTGAATCCATTACGTGCATTTTTCAACAAATAAGGTGCTTGACTCATATTTTCCATTCCACCTGCAACAACGATTTCTGCATCTCCTGCAAAAATAGCCTGTGTTGCTAAGTGAACCGCTTTCAAACCTGAGCCACAAACTTTATTAATGGTAAGTGCTGCCACTTCTTGTGGAAGTCCTGCCTTTAGCGCAGCTTGACGTGCTGGGTTTTGCCCTAAGCCAGCTTGTAGTACGTTCCCCATGATAACTTCGTCTACATCTTCTGCTTTAACCCCTGCTTTTTGTAACGCTTCTTTAATCACAATACTTCCCAAAGTTGGAGCGGATACATTTTGTAAGCTCCCCCCGAATGTACCAATTGCTGTTCTTACTGCGCTTACGATAACCACTTCTTGTTGAACCATTACTCAACAACTCCTTATGTATTCTGTTTAATGCTGCACAAATAAAATATTCTACATTGTTCCCCTAAACCCTTCAAAATTTTTAAATTTTTTCAACTTTTTTGTTATTCTTTGTTTTTTTACTAATTTACTGCTGATACAAAGCGAAAAACGACTCTTTTCACTTTATGTTAAAATAGACTATATTCTAGTTAAAGGAGCTTCTCTTATGAAAAAAAGATGGATTGGTGCAGCTCTCGCACTTGCTTCCGCGGCAGGCGCTGGCGCATTTTTCACAAACAAAGTAATGTACATAAAAAAGAAAACAGAAGAACAGATCCTCGAAAGTGAACAACGCTCAACTCATTTTTCTCGCGAAGAATATGAAGCGGTAGAGAAAGAACATTTTTCAGTTCCTTCTTCATTCGGATATGATATATATGGAACAATTATTGCCCCACATCCTGAAAATAAATTTATGATTTTCTGTCATGGCGTAACGGTGAATTCATTAACTTCGTTCAAATATATGAAGCTTTTTCTAAATGAAGGCTGGAACGTTGTTTCTTATGATCATCGAAGACACGGAAAATCAGGAGGAAAAACAACAAGCTATGGTTTCTATGAAAAACAAGATTTAAAAGCCGTAGTTGAGATGGTAAAAGCTAAATTTGGAGAATATATTAGACTCGGCGTACATGGGGAATCGATGGGAGCCGTTACAACACTTTTATATGCATCTATGAAAGAAAGTAGAGCTGATTTCTATATTGCTGACTGTCCGTTCTCTGACTTTAAACAGCAGCTTGTTCATCGACTAAAAGAGGATTTTAAGCTTCCTCCATTTCCAATTATTCCACTTGCCAACTTTGTTCTAAAATGGCGAGATGGCTATCGTTTAACAGATATTTCACCGCTTAATGAGATCGAAAAAATAAAGGAACCTGTTTTATTTATTCATAGCGCAGAAGATACCTACATTCTGCCTCAAATGACGAAAGAACTGTATCGAAAAAAACAAGGAGAAAAGATGCTATTTATTGCTTCCCACGGAACTCATGCTCGTTCCCTTGTAGACAACTATGAACACTATGAGGAAACAGTACGCTCTTTCTTAACTAAGTTTCATCTTCAGTAAAAAAAACACCTTCAAAAGGTGTTTTTTTAGTTTATTGTTTTATCAATTAAGCTCATGCGTGCATTTAAAATTTGACCAGGACTCTTCAATGAAAAACAATGGGCAGATTCGACATAATCGATTTTTAATTCATCATCTAAAAAAACGTTTTTAGATGGTTCAACATATACTGGCCATGCGTTTGTTTCAATTTTTTCATCTGACTCAGACAGCTCTTTAACAAACCAAAGCACCGTAACACCGCACATTACGCATCCTGTATCTTCTGTATCGTATTTTAATTTTAGATTTTTCTCTCCAGCATTTGGATAAAGCTTTTCGATTTCCTGTGCTGCACGTTCTGAAAATGTAATGTTCATTTCCATTTCCCCTCTCTTTTAAACATAGTATACTATATAGTACACTTTACCCTAATTTTAAGACTCCTATCAGGAAGGTAAGATTTCCCTATGAATAGAAACTTTATAATAAAACTCATTCACTCAACACTTGCTCAATATGATTACATAGGAACGGAGCTTAATATTCCTCCTGAAGATCTTGATACGCTAATTTGTAAGTGTGAAAGAGAGCATTTAAAAGATTTAACACAGCCTTTATATGAAGTTGTTCATGATGCTGTATATAACTATTTAACAGAAGATGGTGAACCTTGGTAGAGCTATTTTTGTTTAAAAGCATTTCCGCCAAGTTTCTCGACAAGGCGTGGGAAAACTTGATAAAACGTGCTTCCCACATTCATCCAACTGGGCAAATTAATTTCCCGCTTTTTTGTAAAAAGAGCTGAAACAGTTTTGCTTGCTACTTCTTTCGGGTCAAGCATAAACCGTTCTACGTTTTTCTGATATTGACCAGATTCATCTGCAACATCAAAGAAATTTGTTTTGATTGGACCAGGGTTGACAGCCGTTACAAAAATCCCTTCATCTTCTACTTCCATCCTTAAGCTGTTTGTAAAACCAAGGACAGCATGTTTTGTTGCGGCATATCCGCTCGATTTCGGCGTTGCAATTTTAGCAGCTTGCGAAGCAATATTAACAATATGACCATGCTGACGTTCAATCATATGAGGAAGAACTGCTTTTGTGCAAGCAATAAGACCGAGAACGTTCACTTCAAACATGCCTTCAAAGTTTTCTATACTTCCTTCAACAGCATATTCAAACTTCCCGTATCCCGCATTATTAATAAGGACATCGATTGGTCCATGATGTTCGATAATGCTAGCAAACGTTTCTTTAATTGCCGAACGATCACTAACATCAAGCACAAGATAAGGTGCTTTAATTCCAAAATCATTGTCTATTTTTTCACTTATCCTTGCTAGACTTTCTTTACTGCGTGCAAGAAGAATTGGTGTTCCTCCTCTTTTTGCTACCTCGTATGCCATTTGCTCTCCGATACCGCCAGAGGCTCCTGTAATAATAACAGAGCTACTTTTTAACGCGTCTTTCATACCTTTACCTCACTTTTCCTAAAAAACCATTTCCCTTGCTTTTCTACCTTTTGGATATACCCTACCTCTTCTAAATAATGAAGCTGTGCAAGCGTCATTGATAGCGTAAGAGCAAGCTGTTTCTCATACGCATGAGGAAATAGATGTTGACAAATCTCAAACCCTGTTTTTCCTTCTTCAAGAAACGGAAGCAAAGATTCTGCTTTTTTTCTTTGCTTTATCATTCTTTCTCTTGTAAGTTCGCTCACATTTTCAATCACTTTCCCATGTCCTGGATAAAGCTTTTGTACTTTTAAAGACAATAATCTTTGTAAAGAATTATTGTACTCAAGCTGAGGCTTCTCATGTTCTCCTTCAAAAAATGGAGGCTCAATGAGTGGGTTTGAAACGATTTTGTCTAGTAAAACATCACCTGCAATGAGCTCTTCTTTTTCTTCATGATATAGAGCAATATGATTTCCTGCATGCCCTGGCATGTGGAGAACTTTCCATCCCTTCAATAAAGGAGGAGAGGCTCCTTCTGATAATGTACCAGCTAGTTTCGCTTCTGCTCCATATTTAAACTGCCCTTCAAACCGAGGGATTTGAGACTTATAAGAATATGGAACAGAAAGCTGTAAAAAGAGGTTCTCAAAGTAGGAATTGTACGTTTCTGCAGTACTTTTCTTATATGTAAGCCATGGCTCGATATGAGGATGACCATAAACAGGAACTGAAGGAAGATAGTGCAGCAAGCCAACATGATCTGGATGATGATGAGTTAAAATGACTTGGTCAATATCTTCAACTGTCAAATGAAGCGATGCAAGCTGGTTTTTAAAAGCAGCCCATGCTTTTTCCGTTTTCACTCCTGCATCAATAAGAGTTATACTGTCGTTCACAATCACATATAAATGAACATCACCAATTTGGTATGGAGTAGGAACTGTAATTTGATAAATATTTTCCATCGTATCTTACTCTCCTTATTTTTCATTACATCTATTGTACACATTTGGAGACTTGAGGTCACTTTTTGCTCCTTTTTCTTTTCAAGCCTTATTGACAATATCAATTGCTTCAGTAGATAATGTCAAAAAAGACTTTCAAAACGGTATAGGTAAATGAATAAAGATACCTAAAAGGTCTTTCTGTCCTTTTGTGATAGAAAGGCCTTTTTATGAGAAAAGGAGGCTTACCTATGAGTAAAATTGTTTTTATTGGAGCTGGCTCTATGGCAGAAGCAATGATTTCAGGGCTGATTGAAAAAAAGATGTATAGTGGAAAAGAGATCATTGTGACAAATCGCTCAAATGATGAACGACTTCAAGAACTTTCTCAGCATTACAGGGTTACAACAAGTCGTGATTATAAGAAAATATTAAAAAAGGCAAGCGTTGTTGTCTTAGCTTTTAAACCAAAAGATGTTGTCGAAAGTCTTTCACTGTTAAAAGAAGATCTTTCTTCTGACCATCTTGTTATTTCCGTCATTGCAGGGGTTAGCACAGACTCGATTACAAACTTACTTGGATTTGAAGGCCCTGTTATAAGAGCGATGCCGAACACCTCTGCTTCTATTGGACAATCAGCTACAGCTATTACAAGTGGAAATTGGACAAATGAGAAGCATGAACAATTAGCACGTGCTCTTTTTGAAGCTATCGGAAAAGTCATTACAGTAGATGAAGAAGCAATGCATCTTGTTACTGGACTCTCTGGAAGCGGTCCTGCTTATTTTTATTATATGATTGAAGCAATGCAGGATGCTGCCGTTCAAGAAGGAATGACAGAAGAAACAGCAAGAGAACTTATTTTCCAAACATTTGTTGGTGCTGCTGGCATGGTGAAAGCTTCAAATAAAACTCCTCGTCAGCTACGAAAAGAGATTACAAGTCCAAATGGAACAACAGAAGCAGGCATTAAAATGCTCCAACAAGAGCAGTTTAAAGAAAGCATCTCTTCTTGTATTAAAACAGCTAAAAATCGTTCAGAAGAAATGGGAAAAGACATTGAAGAACGCCTTGCAGCGTCCATTTCTTCTAGGCATTAAAAAAGGAAAAGAGATATTCTCTTTTCCTTTTTCAACGTCCTTCATTGTCTATCATAAACTGCGAGAAATCAAATGCCATTTCTGTATTCTCAAAAGTCTTCCTCGCTTCTTCTAATAAAACAAGGGCTTCTTCCTTGTGGTATCTAGAACTTATATGAGTTAAAATTAGCTTTTTCACTCCCGCTTTTTTCGCTGTCTCTGCCGCTCCAAATGATGTTGAATGATAGTACTCGTGAGCAATTCTATCATCTTCCTCTGAAAATGTTGCTTCATGAACAAGTACATCAGCACCTTTGGCAAGTTCAAGAGCATTTGTACACGGACGTGTATCCCCTAAAATCGTGACAATTCGTCCTTTTTTTGAAGGACCAATGTAATCTGCGCTTTTTAAGACACGTCCGTCTTCAAGCACAACTTCTTCCTTCTCTTTAATGTCACGGTAAACAGGACCTGGCTTAATTCCTAACTCTCTTAGCTTTTCAACTAGAAGCGTTCCTTTTGTATCTTTTTCTATTATACGATATCCATAGGAAGAAACACCGTGCTCTAACAAGCGTGCTTCAACGACAAATTGCTCATCTTCAAAAACAATGCCATCCTCTACTTCAACAAAATGAATGGAATAGCGTAAATGTGTTTCACTAACTCGCATCGAGATATCTACAAATTCTTTAATGCCTTTTGGTCCGTATATTGTAAGAGGTGTTTCTCCTCCTTGAAACGAACGACTTCCTAAAAAGCCTGGCAAACCAAATATATGATCTCCATGAAGATGCGTAATAAAAATCTTCTCAATTCTTCTCGGTCGAATAGAGGTATGTAGCACTTGATGCTGCGTTGCTTCTCCACAGTCAAACAGCCATGTTACTCCTCGCTCACCTAATAAATTTAATGCAAGCGACGTCACATTGCGATGTTTAGCTGGAACTCCTGCTCCTGTGCCAAGAAATAATAAATCCACAATCTTTTCTCCTTTCTTACGAACAAAAAGCCTGTATTCTATTATACAGGCTTCGTTCCTATATTTGAAAGTTCTTTAAAGAGAATGAATTGCTTCTGTAACTGTTTCAGCAAGAATGATTATTTCATCGTCTGAAATACAAAGTGGAGGAGATAGTGTTAACACATTATTAAATCCAGCTACTGTTGCTCCATTCTTTCCAATGATAACTCCTTTATTTTTACAGAAAGAGATTATTTTATTCACTTTTTCAACGTCTAATGGTTTTTTAGTTCCTTTATCTTCTACAAGCTCAATTCCGATTAAAAGCCCTTTTCCTCGCACATCTCCAACATAGCGATGATCCTTGACTTTATTCTGTAAAAGGTGTAAAAGCTCTTTTCCTTTTACTTTTGAACGAGAAAATAAATGTTCATTTTCCATGATTTCGATGTTTTTCAATGCAAGAGCACAAGCTGCAGGACTTCCTCCAAATGTATTGACATGCCTAAAGTAATCGTACTCCTCACTTCCTGCAAACGCTTCATAAATATCGCGACGAACAGCTGTTGCAGATAAAGGAAGGTAAGCACTTGTAATCCCTTTTGCCATGGTAATAATATCAGGCTTCACTCCATAGTTCATAAAACCAAATGGTTCACCTGTTCTGCCAAATCCACAAATTACTTCATCTACGATAAGAAGAGCACCGTGATGCTCACATATATTTTTAACTCCTTGTAAGTACTCTTTTGGAGGCATCAAAATTCCTCCACCTGTAATAATTGGCTCCATAATTACGCCTGCAATTGTTTCACTTAGCTCCCATGTCATCGTGTTATCAATAGCCTTTACACTTTGCAATTCGTTCGCTTTTGTATCTTCTTTATCTTCACCACGATAAAGATCTGGAGGCGGAACATGGATAAATCCTCCAGAAAGAGGTTCATATTTAAATTTGCGCTGCGCTTGACCTGTTGCAGCTAAAGCAGCTCCTGTATTTCCATGATATGCTCGATATCTTGATATAAATTTATATCGATTTCCCTCTCCCTTTTGTTGGTGATATTGTCTAGCAATTTTAAAAGCCGTTTCATTTGCTTCAGAACCGCTGTTTGAGAAAAAAACAACATATTCGCCACCAAGCATATCACTAATTTTTTCAGCGAGCTTTACACTTGGTTCATGACTTTGTGTAAGTGGAAAATAGGCAAGCTTTTTAAGCTGTTCATATGCTGCTTCTGCAAGTTCTTCTCGTCCATACCCAACATTCACACACCAAAGGCCTGCCATTGCATCAAGCATACGACGACCACTTTCATCTGTCACCCAAACTCCTTTTGCTTCTTTTGCAATAATTGTATTTTCAGGATTATAAGGCTTCATTCCATGCCAAAGATGTTTTTCATCTTTTCCTAAGATACTTTCTGTTTTCTCCATTATCATCCACATCCTTCTTGAAAAAATCTCAATTTCTTGTATACTATCTCCTCTTTTACATTAGACAAAAGACCCTTGTTACCCTTCAATTTCTGAACATTGCGAGTATTTTTCTTCTTTCTTTTTTATAAAGATTTGCTCATATGCTAAAATCATAAATTCTAGAGCCATTCGCTTTCTTGGTTCCATAAAATCTTCGCCAAGAAGCTGTTCAAGTTTGGCTAACCGATGATAAAGAGTTTGTCTCACTACAAAGAGCTGCTCGGCAGTTTCTTTTTTTGAACCACTGCACGCTAAGTATGTTTTTAGTGTCTCGAAAAGCTTGCCATTATAATTCTTGTCGTACTGTAAAACAGGATTCAAATATTCAAAAATCACTTCATGAAGAGCTCTTTGATCGGAAATTAGAGAAAGAATGCGATAGATATGCAAATCATCGTGAAAAAAAATATTTTCAGCTGAAGAAACTTGCTCACTGCAAATATCAGCCGTAATCTGGGCTGTTTTATAACTTTTCTCCATCTCATCTAATCGATCAACGAAAGAACCTACACTAATAAAAGAAAAAAGCTTGGCATGTTTTTCGTATGCTTCGCTTTTTTTAAAACGCTCCAATGATTGAGTAAATCGATCTCTCCACGTTTGTTTTTGGCGCTTGTTAACAAACACAAATAAGATGTTCTGGCGATATTCGGTTATACAAAGTAGAAAACCACGTTGTTCAAATAAAGTTGTAAGAAGCAATTTTGCGTACGAAAAACTCGCTCCTTCCCACTCTACCCCTTCTTGCTTACGGCAAAGAAAAACACCTCCGCCTTCATAGTTATGAAGACCGTCTATTTTTCCGAGCTTGTGAAAGATATTTGGAAGGGACACTTCTCCTCTAATCCATTCTCGCAGCCATTCGTTTTCACACCGTTTCTTTTTCTCTTCTATATAGAGATTGCGCAAGAAATGCTGGGAAATCGCAAGTGCTGTTCTGTCAAGGGCAAGCATATCTTCTTCTGTAAACCTTCTATTTTTAACCACAACGTACAGCTCGCCATATTCTTTTCCTAATACTTGAATCTTTTTGCTTATTTTTCTGCTTTCTGTATAATTGTCATCGATTATACTTTTATGTATGATGCTCCACTGCTTTGAGTTGTTTTGTTGAAAAGGTGGGAAAATATGAGTTGTGCTCTCCTTAAGGCGAAGAACAACTGTTTCTTGAAGGTATTGATGAAAATGAGACAATAAGTCTGAAAGATCATGTGTTGCTAAAAGAAGTTCTTGAAGCTCTCTCGAATAGGTTTCTAAACGAGCAAGAATTTCATAGTGGGCGTTAATCATAAACGTATGAACATCTTGCGTGATTTCAACGAACGGAACTTCTTGATGAAATAAAATAAGAGGAAATTTGTGTTTGTTTGCTAGATTAATAATAGAAGAGGGAATACTTTTTGTATAGGATCCAATTTCGATACATAAACCGGCAACATTGCGGGTGATTAACTGTTGCAATAGAGAAGAAAAAGCTCCTTCATTTTCCTTCCAGCCTACTCCCGTCGATAAAATGAGCTCCTCTCCTTTTAGAAGATGCTCAACTTTAGGCACCTCTACAATATGAATCCATTTTATTCGACGTTCTAATCCTTCCTTTCCTGCAACGACTTCACAATGCTCAAAGTTTTTACGCTTTAAAAGCTCGCTAACGGTCAATGTTGCTTGCAAGAAATCACCGCCTTATGTTTTTCCTTACCTTACCATACTATCCTGAATAGTGAGATATACTTTGTAACACTTCTTTACGTCGTTTTGCATGTTTTACAATTTGCTCTATCTCTCTTTTATAAAAGCGGACGTGCGCCAAACTGTGTGCGTTTACAACTTCTAGTTTAAGTTTTTCAATAACTTTCTTTTCTTCACCTGTTAACCAATTATTCTCGTTTGACATCGTTTGTCCTCCTTTTAATAAATCTTTTTTCACTACCCTTATCGTATCGCTTTTATGCTAGTTAAAGGAACTTGTTAATAAAATGTAACTTAAAAGTTACCTCTCGTTAAAATAACGAAAAAAAGAGAGGAAAATCCCTCTCTTTTCCTACTTCATAATATATCTCATAAAATACTTCCTAGCATCTGCTGTTAAGATATGAAGGTTTTCTTCCGCTTTCTCACTATGCTTAAATGTTAAAAAAGCACCGCTTAAATTTTCTAAAACATGAGTAATTTTATAGCCATCTTGGATTAAACGGTCAATATCTTTTCGTTCTTTTTTATATAGTGCATACTCTGACATTTCATCCCTCCTTTTGATTACGTCTCTACCTTGGAAGTTGAAAGTGGTAGTGATATACCCTCCTCTTCCCCTAAAGGAATGTCCCAGTCTCTTCCTACTGTAATTCCTAAATATTTTTCATCACTAGGATCTTCAATTTCTTTTTGAGGATATTTCACAAACCACCAAAACTTCCCTAACACATAATACAAAAGGGCACCAACAAAAAAACCGACAAGAAAAGAATACGCAGAAAAGAAGGTTGCTACTCCTCCTCCAATCGCCCAAGAGATAAAGCCAGCTCCATTAAATCCGTAATAATATTTATATTGTCCTTGCAGTTCATACAGTTCTTTTACATTTACGCGTCGCTTGCGAAGTAAGTAATAATCTGAAAATAAAATTCCTACAATTGCTGAAAGAATCCCCCCTACAATAAGAAGAACAGTATTCAACATTTCAAACAAGCTCCAAGGTTGTGAAAAACACCCGATAATACCTGCTAAAAAAACGCCCATCCAAAACGGCATTTTAGGACCGCCAACATTAGAGAATATAGTTGCCGCTGGAACTAAATTTGCTGCAATATTTGTTGACCATTGGGCAAATACAATCATCAAAAGAAGCACACCTAATACAAAACCGCTAGCTGATTGTTGTAAAGCAACAACAGGATCATAGTTTTGGACGGCAATATAAGAAACAGCCCCAATGATGACCATGAACGTCTGTGTTAACGGAAGGGCAACCATACTTCCAATTAAAGAAGACTTATTGCGCTTGAGCCAGCTCCGCTCGTACTTTGGCGCTTTAATATAACGAGAGATAGAAGGAATATCTGTCGCAAGCGTAGCCCAAAATCCCATATTTCCCATGATCACAATCATAAAAGCAGTGAAGGCCGCAATACCTGTTGTAGGATTTTCAATCCACGTCCAAACGTCTCTTCCTCCTTCACCAGCGCTTTCTGATAATGTTGTATACATCCATGCAGAGATAAGAATAATAACAGGTGCTGCAAGGTCGGTAAATCTCTCTACAGCTTTAATACCCATTGCTGTATTAAGGAGTTGAAGAAGTGCAAAAAGAAGAAAACAAAGAAACCAGTTATCAAACGCTATTAGTACATTTAAGATACTGTTCATAGCTGTTGCCCCAAAGTAAGTGTTGATGCCGAACCAGCACGAAGCAGCAACACCCCTTATAACAGAAGGGATATGAGTGCCTATTGTACCAAAAGGAGCTCTCATATAGACGGGAAAAGACAGACCATGTTCAATACCGATATCTCCAATAATCGTGATAAACAAGCCAATCAAAAGAGAGCCAATCACAGTCGCAAGAACAACAAGCCCAAGTGGTAAACTCTGCACTCCTGAACCACCAATGGCAAAAGCAGCAAGTACAACAGCCATGCTGATCCACATAAATACGAAACTTAGTGTACCAATCTTCCGCACGCTGTGCGCAACAGGCAGTAAGTCCTTTGATTTCAAATAATTTTCTTTTCTTTTCATTTTAAGCACCCATTCTTCCTTTTCTATTATTCCTATTCATACAATAAGGGGCGAAACAGTTTTTATAGAGGAAGTGAAGCTGTCGCAGTAAGAAGACTTTCTTTATATTTTGCTCTCTTTATATAGGCTCCATGACCTTTCTTACCAACTAACTTTTTGTCTCGGACAACAAATTCTCCTTTGCTTAATACAGAAACAGGCTCTCCTGTAACTTCCATTCCTTCAAATGGATTATAATCTACGTTCATATGATGAGTTGATGCAGAAATTGTTCGCTTTATTGTTGGATCAAACAGAACTAAATCAGCATCTCCTCCAACAACAATGCTTCCCTTTTTAGGATATAATCCAAAAAGCTTAGCTGCTCTTGTTGATACAAGATCAACAAATTGCCCAAGTGATATTCTCCCTTTTGCTACTCCTTCTGAGTATAAAATACTGAAACGGTCTTCAATGATTGGCCCTCCGTTTGGAATCTTTGTAAAATTACCAAAACCTAAGTCTTTTTGGCCTTTAAAATCAAATGAACATTGATCAGAGCCAATCGTTTGCAGCTCACCCTTTTGAATAGCTTTCCATAAATAGTCTAAATTTTTCTTTTCGCGTAAAGGCGGAGACCAAACATATTTTGCTCCTTCAAAGTTCTCCTTCTCTAAATAAGATTGATCAAGAACTAAATACTGAGGACACGTTTCTCCCCATATATCGACTCCTCGGCGACGCGCCTCTGCAATCTTAGTTGCTGCCTCTTGACAAGTAACGTGAACAACATAAAGCTGAGAGTTCGCCATCTCTGTTAAAACAGCTGCTCTCCCTGTTGCTTCCCCTTCTAGTTCAGGCGGTCTTGTAAGCGCATGATAAATAGGATCTGTTTTTCCTTCTTCAAGCGCTTTTTCTGTTAAATATTCAATAACATCTCCGTTCTCAGCATGCACCATTACAAGTGCGCCTAGTTTCTCCGCTTCTTTTAATGTTTGAAAAAGCGTTGCGTCGTCCGCTTGAAAAACGTTTTTATAAGCCATAAATACTTTGAAAGACGAAATCCCTTCCTCACGGATTACTGAGGGAAGCTCATTCAATACAGTGCTATTTATCTCACCAATCATTAAGTGAAACCCATAATCTATAAACGCTTTCCCACTTGATTTATCATGCCATTCGTTAATGGCCTTTTGGAGCGGCTCTCCTTTTTTTGTAAGGCAAAAGTCAATAATAGTCGTAGTGCCTCCAAAAGCTGCAGCGATTGTTCCTGTTTCAAAATCATCTTTACTAACCGTTCCCCCAAAAGGCATTTCAAGATGTGTATGAGGATCAATCCCGCCTGGAAATACATAAAGCCCTTTTGCATCAATAATTTCTGCCTGATCTTCGTCAAACCCGGTACCAATCCCTATAATATGCTCTCCTTCAATACAAATGTCTCCTTCAAACGTATCTGAAGCCGTTACAATACTACCGTTTTTAATAATTTTCTTCATGTTTTCCCCTCCTTTATTCCGCTGCTTTCAGCGTAGAAATGAGCGTTCCGGAAAGAGCCGCCTGCCTCTCATTCCACGTCATTGGTTTGTCACTTGGAATTTCAATCATAGAGATGGCTCCATCAACAGGACATACGATAGAACATAAATTACAGCCAACACAGTCTTCTTCCCGCACTTGTAAATATTCTTTTCCGTTTTCACCCTTTAATATATCAATACACTGATGTGACGTATCTTCGCAGGAAATATGACATTTGTTGCAGTTAATACAGGTTTCATTGTTAATTCGCGCTACAACTTTATGATTTAAATCAAGGTCTCCCCAATCCCTATATTTGCTAACAGCTCCGCCTACTAAATCGCTTATAGCGCTCAGACCTCGTTCATCAAGGTAATTGTTAAGCCCGTCTATCATATCTTCTACAATGCTGAATCCGTGGTGCATAGCAGCTGTGCATACTTGAACAGCTGACGCTCCCATGAGCATAAATTCAACAGCATCTTGCCAACTAGATATTCCGCCCATTCCTGAAATTGGTACATTTATATGAGGATTTCTTGCACATTCAGCAATCATATTTAAAGCAATTGGTTTTACAGCTGGCCCACAGTATCCTCCATGTGCTCCTTTCCCGTTTACATGTGGAATCGTATTCCAACTATGAATATCAACTCCTGCAAGACTATTGATTGTATTAATCATACTAACAGCATCAGCACCACCTTCAACAGCGGATTTGGCTGTTACTGTAATGTCCGTGATGTTTGGAGTTAGCTTTACAATTAAAGGCGTTGTTGCAACTTCTTTTGCCCAATATGTTTGTTTCTCAACAAGCTCTGGTACTTGCCCTGATGCAGCCCCCATTCCTCGTTCAGCCATACCGTGGGGACAGCCAAAATTGAGTTCAAGTCCATCTACACCAACAGCTTCGACTTTTTTTACGATCTCGTGCCATTTTTCTCTTTTCGGTTCCACCATAAGAGAAGCGATAATAGCATTGTTTGGAAACTTCTTTTTTGTGTCCTTAATTTCTTTTAAATTCACCTCAAGCGGTCGATCTGTAATAAGTTCAATGTTATTGAAACCTGCAACACGCTGACCGTTGAAGCTAACTGCAGCAAACCGAGAAGAAACGTTTAAAATAGGTTCTCCGAGCGTTTTCCAGACAGCCCCTCCCCATCCTGCTTCAAATGCACGCTGCACTTGGTAGCCAGAGTTTGTTGGAGGTGCTGATGCGAGCCAAAAAGGATTTGGAGACTGTATTCCAGCAAGATTTGCACGTAAGTCTGCCATTCTTTTCTCTCCCTTCCCTATGCTAAATTTTTCTTTCTCTCTGTGACACTCTTATGAATCTCATAAGCTACGTTTTTTCCTTGCTCTGCAGCTGTGACAACCATTGCATCTCCATAACCTTTTCCAAATACGATATCACCACACGCATATATGCCTTCTTTTGATGTTCTCATTGTACTTCCATCTACTTTTACAACACCACCTTCATGTTCAAGGCCGAACTGCTCAATTAATGAGGTATGTCGCGTTTGTCCAATTGCTTTAATTACAACATCAACAGGCATATCAAATGTGCTTCCTTCTATTTCAACAGGCTTGCTTCGACCATCTTTTTCACGCTCTGTAAGCTTCATTTTGACACATCTTAATGCTTTTACACGTCCTTGCTCATCACCAATAATCTCTTTTGGAGCCGTTAAAAATCGAAACTCAACTCCATCTTGTTTAGCAAACTCGTACTCAAAATCATAAGCCGTCATTTCTTTTACTGTTCTTCTATACACAATTTTCACGTTTTCAGCACAGAGGCGAACTGAGCACGTTGCAGCATCAATTGCCGTATTTCCCGCTCCAATAACAGCTACCTTCTTACCTTGAAATGTTTCTGTTAGCTCTTTTGTTTTCGTATCTTTTACAAACTCGATTGCATCATGAACACCCTCAAGCCCTTCTCCTTCTACATGTAAATGAGGAACAGACCCCATACCAGCTGCTAAAATAACAAAATCATAGCTTGATAGAATATCTTCAGCGCTTATATCTTCCCCAACTGTTGTCTCTGTTCTTATTTCTACACCGAGTCTTTCTACTTGAGAAACTTCCCAAAATGAAATTTTTTGTGGTAAGCGAAAGGACACAATACCATAAGTATTTAACCCTCCCGCTCTCTCACTTTTTTCGAACATTGTGATGCTATATCCAAAGCGGGCGAGTTCACGTGCTGCTGAGAGACCAGCAGGACCGCTTCCAATTATGGCTACTTTTAAACCATTGCTTGCTCCTTTTTGAAAAAGAAGAGCATCGTTGTGAATTGCCCAATCTGTTGCATAGCGCTGCAAGCTTCCGATTGGAATTGGGGCACTATCGCTGTTTAATACACAAGCTCCTTCACAAAGTTCTTCTGTTGGACAGACTCTCGCACAGCTTGCTCCAACAGGATTTGCTTCCATAATGACGCGAGCTGAGCCTTTTATATTTCCAGAAGCGATTTTCTTAATAAAACTTGGGATGTTAATGTTTGTTGGACATGCTTTAATACAAGGGGCGTCATAGCAGTATAAACATCGATGTGCTTCATTAAGTGCCTTCTTTGTTCCCAGCCCTTTATCTACCTCTTCAAAATTTTCCTCCAGCTGCTCAATGAGAGTTTTTTCCATTTTTACACCTTCTTTTTCTAGAATGAAAATTGTTTGTTACGGAAGAAGTGATGTCATTTCTTCATATGTTTCAGGACGGCGATCTCGGTAAAATTGCCAAGCATCTCTTACCTCTTGAATAAGCTTGCGGTCCACTTCGCCAATGATGACTTCATCACGATCTCTACTTCCAATTGCAACAAAACGACCGCGGGGATCCACTAAATAAGACTGACCGTAAAATTCGCCCATATTCCAAGGGGCTTCAAACCCAATTCTGTTAATTGCTCCAACGTAATAACCGTTCGCAACAGCATGTGCAGGCTGCTCTAGCTTCCATAAATATTCGGATGTACCAGCAACAGTTGCCGATGGATTGAACACAATTTCTGCTCCTTTAAGACCAAGCACCCGGGCTCCTTCTGGAAAATGGCGATCATAGCATATATAAACGCCGATTGTTCCATACTCTGTCTTAAAAACCGGATACCCTAAATTTCCAGGCTTGAAGTAAAACTTTTCCCAAAACCCATATCCTTCTTCTCCAGCTCCAACATGGGGGATGTGCTGCTTTCGGTATTTTCCTAAATATGTTCCATCAGCATCAATAACAGCTGCTGTGTTATAGTACGTAGCAACTCCTACACGCTCATAAATCGGTAAAACAATTACAACATGCAATTCTTTTGCAAGTTCCATAAATCTTTTTGTTGTAGGCCCTTCTGGAATTTGTTCAGCTGCACTATACCATTTCGGGTTTTGCTCAGAACAAAAATAGGGACCATAAAAGATTTCCTGCATACAGATAATGTTGACCCCTTTTTCCTTTGCTTCTCTCACAAGCTTTATATGTTTTTCAATAGCCGCTGCTTTGTGAACTTCAACAGGCTCATTTCCTTCCACATTGTGTGATGCCTGAATAAGTCCAATTTTTATTTTGTCCATCTCTCTTCCCCCTTTTTTGTCTAAGTGTCTAAATTTTCTGAAATTAATACTTATTCTACTAGATTCCTTTCGTTTGTACACTATACAACATGTAAAATAAAAAAAGAGAGCACTACACATTATGTACAATGTGTAGTGCCCTTTTTTAACAACTTACTTCTTGAATAAGAGCAAGTACAAGTTCACTTGTTTTAACAAGTTCTTCAATTGGCATCTTCTCGTTTGTTGTGTGAATATCTTCATATCCAACAGCTAAGTTAACCGTTGGAATACCATGACCAGCAATCACGTTTGCGTCACTTCCGCCACCACTGTGAAGAAGACGAGATGTTCGGCCAATGCGATCAACTGCTTTTTTCGCTACTTCAACAACATGATCTCCATCTTTAAATTTGAAGTTTGGGTACATGACCGTCACTTCTACTTCTGCTCTTCCACCCATTTCTTCTGCTGCTTCTTCAAACGCTTTTTTCATTTTTTCGACTTGGGCTTCCATCTTTTCGCTTACAAGTGAACGAGCTTCTGCTAGAATATGGACTTGGTCACAAACAATATTTGTTTGTGTTCCACCTTCAAAGCGCCCTATGTTTGCTGTTGTTTCTTCATCAATGCGGCCAAGCGGCATTTTTGAAATAGCTTTAGAAGCAATTGTAATAGCTGAAACGCCTTTTTCAGGAGCTACGCCAGCATGCGCTGTTTTTCCATAGATTGTTGCCTGAACCTTCGCTTGAGTTGGAGCACCAACAATAATGTCGCCTACTTTTCCGTCGCTGTCTAACGCATATCCAAACTTCGCTGTAATCATGCTTGGATCTAATGCTTTCGCTCCAACAAGTCCTGATTCTTCTCCAACCGTAATAATAAACTCCACTGTTCCATGCTCAATTCCTTCTTCTTTAATAACTTCCAAAGCTTCAAACATTGCAGCAAGGCCTGCTTTATCATCCGCTCCTAAAATCGTTGTTCCATCACTTTTAATATAGCCATTTTCAATTTGTGGCTTAATTCCTTTACCAGGAACAACTGTATCCATATGAGATGTGAAATAAATTGTATCAACTCCTTCTTTTGTACCTTTTAAAGTACAAATTAAGTTGTTTGCTCCATGTCCTGTTACTTCTTTTGCATTGTCTTCTTTTACTTCCACGCCAAGTGATTGGAATTTCTCCTTTAGTACTTCTGAAATTTCACTTTCGTATTTTGTTTCAGAATCTACTTTGACAAGTTGTAAAAATGTGTCTACTAAACGTTGTTCATTAGGTTTCATTATGTACTCCTCCTTAGTTTGTAGGTATTACAGTGGAATATTTCCATGTTTTTTCGCTGGACGCTCTTCTTTTTTGTGACGAAGCATTTCAAGTGCCTTCTTCAATTTTATTCGTGTTTCTCTTGGGTCAATAACGTCATCAATCATCCCAAGACTTGCAGCAACAAAAGGATTTGCAAATTTTTCTCGGTATTCTTCAATTTTGCTTTTTCTTGTTTCTTCAGGATTACTGCTATTAGCAATCTCTTGCGCGAAGATAATGTTTGCAGCTCCTTCAGGCCCCATAACGGCAACTTCAGCGTGAGGCCATGCGTACACGAGATCTGCCCCTATTGCTTTGCTGTTTAGAGCAACATAAGCTCCACCGTATGCTTTACGTAAAATAACAGTTAACTTTGGCACTGTTGCTTCTGAGTAAGCATATAAAATTTTTGCTCCATGTCTTATGATACCACCATGCTCTTGTTTTACACCAGGAAAGAACCCTGTTACATCTTCAAGCGTGATAAGCGGAATATTAAAACAGTCGCAAAAACGAATGAAGCGAGCAGCTTTATCTGAAGAATTAATATCAAGGCCTCCTGCCATAATGCGCGGCTGATTGCATACTAATCCAACTGTTTTCCCTTCTATTCTAGCAAGGCCAACAACAATATTTTTCGCAAACTCTCTGTGAATTTCAAAAAAGGTGTTATGATCTACAATTTCTTGAATTACAAGGCGGATATCATAAGGGCGTGTAGGGTTATCTGGTACAATATGAAGTAAATTTGGGCGATCATCATTGGAAGATTGAACAGCAACATATGGTGGTTGTTCACGATTATTTTGAGGTAAATAAGACAGCAATTTCCTGACATTTGCTAATGTTTCTTCTTCACTTTGAGCTGAAAAATGAGCGTTCCCGCTTATGGCGTTATGAACATGTGCGCCTCCTAAATCTTCTGCGGCTATTTTTTCTCCTGTTACAGTCTCAATTACTTTTGGACCTGTTATAAACATTTGACTTCTCTCTTCGACCATAAAAACAAAATCAGTAATCGCAGGAGAATAAACAGCTCCTCCAGCGCAAGGGCCCATAATAACTGATATTTGAGGAATAACGCCTGAGTAAATCACGTTTCGATAAAAAACATGACCATATCCGTCAAGAGAGGCTACTCCTTCTTGAATGCGAGCTCCTCCTGAATCATTCAATCCGATAAAGGGAACTCCTGTTTTAGCCGCTAAGTCCATTACATGCGTAATCTTTTTTGCATGCATTTCCCCAAGCGCACCTCCAAAAACGGTAAAATCTTGCGAAAATAAATAAATAGGCCTCCCCATTATTTTCCCATACCCCGTCACAACACCTTCACCAGGGGCTTCTTTTTCATGAAGACCAAAATCATGACAACGATGTTTTATAAAAGGATTAAGTTCCACAAAAGAGTCTTCATCAAGAAGCAAATCAATCCGCTCTCTTGCCGTTAACTTGTTCTTTTTATGCTGTTTCTCAATAGCCTCCTTACCACCTCCAAGTTCAACTGCTTCCTTCTTGTCGTGAAGACTATAAAGTTTTTCATACACGCTGATCTCCCCCTTTTTCACAAAGCTCAATAAGTACTTTATGTGTTGAAGATGGATGTAAAAAAGCAATAAGAGCGCCTCCCGCTCCTATTCTCGGTTTATTATCGATCATTGTGAGACCTTTGCTTTCAAGCTCTTGTATTTTCGCTCTTATATTTTGAACACGAAAAGCAATATGATGAATACCTTCTCCTCTTTTATTTAAAAACGAAAAAATAGCTCCCTTTTGTTCTAATGGTTCAAGAAGTTCAATTTTAGCTGATGGCGTCTCTAAAAAAGCTACTTTTACACCTTGACTTTCCACAATTTCCTCTCCAATTAGAGTGAGACCAAGCAGTTTCTCATACATATATAAAGCGCTTTCAATTGAATGTACAGCAATTCCAATATGATCTACTTTTTCAATCATTGCATCCTCCCTTATCATTATCGTATTCTTTCTATATCTATTCTATATGTTTCTCTTTTTTCCTTTTATAACACAACGCTTGTCGAATGCTTCAGGAAAAGCTACAATGTAGACAAATAAAAGACAGGGAGTTGGCCGAAAGTGTCTAATAAGAAAATCCAAAAAACGATTGTAATGATTATGCTTGGTATTATGATTCTTTCTACCATTATGATTGGTATTAGCACATGGGTATAAAAAATGGACCTGACTATAAGGTCCATTTTCTATAGAGATAAGGAGTAATAGAAATAGTGATCGTCTTTTTGATATCCCAACTTTTCATATAGATGCTGAGCACGAGCGTTATCTTTTGCTGTTTGCAAAACAATTGAACCTATCTCTTCTTGTTTGCCGTACTCCTTTACTTTTTGTAAAAGAGCGGCACCTACTCCGCTTCCTCTCGTTTTTTCTGTAACATACAAATCATTTAAAATAATGATTCTCTTTATTCCAATTGAAGTAAAAGAAGGATACAGCTGAGCAAAACCTACAGCTTCAGCTTCCTCTAAAGCTAAAAAGATGACAGATTCCTTGTTGTGTAAACGTTCATAAATAAAGCGTTCAGCAGCTTTTATATCACTTTTCTGTTTATAAAAAACACGATATTCGTTAAAAAGAACGGCTACCTTTTTATAATCTGTTACACAGGCTTTTATAATGTGCATAATTCCCCTCCGCCATCTCTTTTTATCTACTAGCTTCTTCTAATGTTAATCCTTGTTTATATAGATAAGTAGCATGTTCCTTTCCTACATATCGAATATGCCATGGTTCATAAGAATACCCTGTTTCCTCTTCTTTTCCTTTTGGATAACGAATAATATAGCCTTGCTTGTAGGCATTCTCTTTAAGCCACTTCCCCTCTTCTGTTTCCCCAAATTGCTCTGTTAAAAGAAAGTTGGCCGACTGAGAAGAAACATCTATTGCTAAGCCTGTTTGATGTTCACTTGTTCCAGGAACTGCGCTGACTTTTTTTGTTTCCACTTCTCCATAATCCTGTACATGCTGATTAAATACAGCAATTTGACGGTCATAAGAACGATAACCTGAAACAGCATAAAGTTTAATCCCTTCTTTTTCTCCTTCAGCGAATAACTTCTCAAGTGCTTTTGCAGCTTCTTGTCGTAAATACTTTTTCTCCGCCTCACCGCTAAAGGAAAATTCAACGTTAGGAACTACAAGATTCTGTGGGATAAATCCTTCCGGGAGACTTCGCTTTTTATTGACAACAAGCAACAAAGAATTAGGATTCGAAATAACTGATACTCCTTGAACTTTTTGATCAATGGTTTCCGAAAGAGCAGGAAAAGCAGGTTCACTTTTTTTCTCATCTTTCTGCTCGCTTGTTTTGGTGTCAGTAGGCTCTTCCTTTTGAAGATTAAAAGCAACAATAAGAACAATAGCTAAAATAAAAAAGAGAAAAAACAGTAAAAATAAACGCCCAAAAATTCCCCTGTCTCTTCTCATACTACGCTGAACCGGCTTCTTCTCCATACAATGGCCCTTTCCCTATTTAGATTTTGTGCTTATAGTTTATATCTTCCAAGAGAGAAGAAGCAACTTATTTTTTGCAATTTTCACAAATTAATTTTTATGCCTTAATGTTTTGACCTCCTCTATTAAAACTTGAAAAGGCACGTCTTTTTTTACAATATAAACGCTCGTTCCTTTAGGAACGTTTTCGTATAACCATTCTACATTTTCATTTGAGAGCCTAATGCATCCGTTTGTTACATATTGACCAATTGAACTACTTTGATTTGTTCCATGAATACCGTAAATTCTACCGTCTGTTTCACGAGCGTCAAATCCAATCCATCTTGTGCCAAGAGGATTTTCAGGACTTCCCCCTTCAATATCCTTTTTCCGATAATATGGATTTTTAGCTTTCACTATAACGGTAAAAAGCCCTTCTGGAGTTAGCTCCTCTGTTTTCCCAGAAGCAGCATCCACAACTTTTATAATATTATCTCCTTTAATAAACGCAGCTTGATTGATAGCTTTATTCACAATAACAAGCGGTTCTTGTTCTTGCTGATAAGCATGTGACGGAAAGAGTACAAAAGAGCAAAGTGATAAACATAAAAACCGTAGAAGTTTCAAAAAAACCCCTCCTTTTTGCGGTTATTCTTCACTTCTCTCGTTATTCTCATACAAAAAAGCAAGCCTTTTCGGCTTGCTTTTTATATGTCTACTTTTAATGATTCTTTTGCTATTAAATATTGCTCTATCTCTTTCATAAACCTGTAAAGCTGTGCCCGTGCTTCAAATTCTTCACGCGTTTGGGGAAGCGGCATCTTTCGAAATTCTTTTGCAAGACTTTCAAGCTTCAGTAAAAACAGCTTTGCTGTGTTTCCTGGATGAATGGAAAGACTAAGCTCTTCCATAAATGCTCCAATCATATGGCGCTGTTCGACCATTGGTTCAATTGATGTAACAACAGGTAGAATGCGTTCAATAATTTCGAACTGTTTTTCACGCGTCTTGAAATAGTGATAATAGTAATTTTCAGTGCGGCGAAAATGATTTTCAACATCCCTAAAAGACAAACTTTTTGCTTTTGCTAGAATGTTAGCTGTTTCGGTAATCTCCTGGCCCATCCACTGACTTTCATTCTTTTGTAAGTAAGATGCCATCTCGCCTAATATTTTCTTGAAATTATCTTCGATTTGGCGTTGATATGTTTTGAGCTGTCGATCTAAGCTTGGCATGTAGAGATTAGCTATGAGTGCTACGCCAATTCCTGTTAAAATAATTCCTGTCTCGTTTAAGATAATACGCCATGTCACTTCACCAAATGAGTAAATATGCAAGATAATAACAGAACTTGTTACAATTCCTTCACTAACTTTTAAGAGAACCGTTGTTGGAATAAAGAAAAGAAGAAGAAGACCAATTGAGGCTGGGTTATACCCGATTAGCTCAAAGAAGATAAAAGAAAAACCCATTGCAATCATACATGCCACAAGACGTGACCATGCACTTTGAACAGATTGCCTTGTTGAACTTTTCACACAAAGGATTGTCAAAATCCCTGCTGAAACAAAATTATCAAGGGACAAAAGCTGAGCAATAAAAATCGCAAGCCCTGTTCCAACTGCTGTTTTCAGCGTACGATAGCCAATTCGAAATTTCATGTTTTGCCTACTCCTATAAGTTTAAAATAACTTCTTTCAATTTGTATCACGGAATCAGAAAACGCGCAATAGGTTCTCTTTCATATTCTAAAATAAAAAGGGAGTTACTTCGAAAAGTAACTCCCCCTCTTTTATAAAACTTTTTCTAAAAATTCCTGCGCTCTTTCTGTTTTTGGTGCTGTGAAAAATGCTTCAGGTTCTCCTTCTTCAACAAGAAGACCGTTATCTAAAAAGAAAACTCTGTCAGCTACTTCACGAGCAAAACCCATTTCATGTGTAACAATAGCCATCGTCATGCCTGTTTGGGCAAGAGATTTCATAACTTCGAGCACCTCTTTTACCATCTCAGGATCAAGAGCTGATGTTGGTTCATCAAAAAGAATGGCCTCAGGCTCCATTGCAAGCGCTCTTGCAATCGCAACACGCTGTTTTTGTCCTCCTGAAAGTCTGTTTGGATAAGCGTCTGCTTTATTTGCCAAACCTACTTTTTCAAGAAGTTCTTTTCCTAACTTGATTGCCTCTTCTTTTCCAACACCTTTAACATTAATAGGTGCATACGTTACATTCTCTAACACTGTTTTGTGTGGAAAAAGATGAAAATGCTGAAATACCATGCCGATATTTTGACGAATTTTCATCGCATTTTTCTCCGTTATCTGTTCCCCGTTAATTTCCACAAGCCCATCAGAGGGTTTTTCAAGTAAGTTAAGGCAGCGAAGGAACGTTGATTTTCCTGAACCAGAAGGTCCGATGATTGCCAAAACTTCCCCTTTTTTAATTTCTGTTGTAATTCCTTTTAATACATGTGTTTTACCGAACGATTTGTGTAAATTTTCAACCTTAATCACTTTTCTTCAGTCTCCCCTCGAGCTTTCTTCCGAGAAGCGTTAAAATCATAACCATTACATAGTAGATAAGACCAGCTACTAGAAGCGGCTCTAAGTAAGAGTACAAATCTCCTCCAACGATATACGCTCTACGCATAACATCTGTAACACCAATTACTGTTACAATTGCTGATTCTTTTGTTAATGAAATAAATTCGTTCATGAGCGCTGGTAAAATGTTTTTCAGTGCCTGTGGCAAAATAATGTGTCTTAATGTTTTTTGAGGCGGTACTCCTAAAGCCATTGCGGCTTCTGTTTGACCTTTGTCAACCGCTTGGATGCCTGCACGGATAATTTCTGAAATATAGGCAGCAGAGTTTAGAGCAAAAGCGGCCACCGCTGCTGGGTATGCTTCAATTTTGATTCCTGTTAATTCAGGAAGACCTGTATAAATAATAATGAGCTGTAATACAAGTGGCGTTCCTCGAAAAACAGATGTATAAATATTTGCAAGCCAAGCAAGAACTTTAAATCTACTAATCTTACATAATGCTAGGATAATTCCAAATACAAAGCCGATTAAAGCGGCTAAAACAACAATCTGTAGCGTAACCTGTATCCCTTGTAAAATGTAAGAGATGGAAGGTCCGAGCTGTTGGAAATCCAGATTCATTGTATCCCTTCCCCTCTACTCTTTTCTTCGTCTTTCATTAGTTGTTGAACCATTTTTGAATTAGTTTATCAACTTCACCGTTCTCTTGTTTTTCTTTTAGAACGCGGTTAAATTCTTTTGTTAATTCACTGTCTTTCGGGAAAGCCATTGCCATTCCTGCATCGTCTCCGCCTTCCATCACAGTACCGTTTAATTCTTTATCTTTTTCTAAATATCCTTTTGCAACATTATCTTCAATAATAGCTGCGTCAAAACGTCCCGCTTTCATTTCTGATACAAGCTGTGGAATACGATCGCGTGATTCAATTGTTAGATTAACGCTTTTCTTCGCTTCTTTTGCTGCATCTTCTTGAATAGAAGAAGTTTGAACTCCAACTGTTTTTCCTTTTAAATCTTCAATTGATTTAATGTTTTTATCTGTTGTTACAATCATGTTTTTGTTTGTGTAATAGATGTCTGAAAAATCAACGTTCTTTTTACGCTTTTCCGTTGGTGTCATACCTGATAATACAAAATCAACTTGATCTGATTTTAATGCTGTAATAAGTCCGTTAAATTCCATATCTTTTACTTCTACTTTATATCCAAGCTCTTTTGCTACCATTTTAGCAAGATCAATGTCAAAACCGACAACTTCTTCACTTTTACCTGTATCTACATATTCAAACGGAGGGTAGTCTGCCGACGTTCCCATAACTAATACTTTTTTATCTTCGCTATTTTCTTTGCTCCCGCAAGCTGAAAGAAGGCCAACGATTAATACGAATACAAATAATAAAGACCATTTCTTCATCACGATAAATCCCCCTAAAATATAAATAATTAATCATATGATTTGATAACTTTTATTATTCTACTATATATTTTGTATTATAACGGAACTTTATAATTATGCAATATATTTTTTAAATATAGATTTGTTTTTTCATAGATTCACTTATATAACAACCACTCAACACCCTTCCACATTAGATATTTAAAGAGCACACTTATAAAAATAGTAATTTTATGCAAAAAAAGAAGAACGATAATCATCGTTCTTCTACAAAACTATTTATACTTCCTCACAGTGTTTTTCAAATGCTTCTTGTAGCTTCATCACAACTTGCATTGGTTCATGACCTTCGATTTCGTGTCTTTCAACCATTGAAACAAGTTTTCCATCTTTTAAAAGTGCAAATGATGGGGATGATGGCGGATAGTCTGTAAAATACTCACGAGCGCGTGCTGTTGCTTCCTTATCTTGACCAGCAAACACCGTAACAAGACGCGTTGGACGTTTGTCATAGTGAACAGAGTGAGCTGCTGCTGGACGAGCAATGCCTCCTGCACACCCACAAACAGAGTTTACAAGAACAAGAGTTGTTCCTGATTGAGCAAATGTATCTTCAACGTCTTCTGGCGTTGTAAGCTCAGTATATCCTGCGGCTACTGCCTCTTGACGTGCTTGTCTTACAACGTCATTCATAAATAAATTGAAATTTAAATCCATTGTGCGCTGTTCCTCCTTATTGACCGTTATCCTCTAATGCTTCAAACAAGTCTTTTCTCTTTATCTTAGCAACTTTTATAAAAGAACACAATGAGAATGGATTAGTCACAGCGTTCATTTTTCACGGTACTTTTTTCATAAAGGTGAATAAGCTCATATGCTCCCTCTAATGCGGTTAAGCTTCCATGCTCTGTTCTTTTTTTAATATCATAAAAATATTTTCTCACTTCTTCATTTTCATAAAAAGAATGCCATAAATATTCTCTCACAAGATTTTCTAACCAAGCATTTGACTGCTTCATTCTTCTTTCATAAAAAAGGTTTCTTTCTTTCATGTATGTTTTGAACTCACAAATGATATCCCATATTTCTTCTATTCCTTCATTATCTAGTGAAGAGCATGAAACAGCTTTAGGCTCCCATCCATCTTGATTGCTATGCAATAAATGAAGAGAGAGCTCATACTCTTTTCGAGTGAGAAGGGCTTTTTGTTTATTATTCCCATCCGCTTTATGAACACATAGAAGATCTGCAAGCTCTAAAATTCCTCGTTTCATTTGTTGAAGCTCGTCTCCTCCTCCTGTTAAAACAAGCAGAATAAAAAAATCAACAAGCTCTCGAACCTCTGTCTCGCCTTGCCCAACTCCTACTGTTTCAACAAAAATAACGTCATATCCTGCTGCTTCACATAAAAGGATGCTTTCTCTCGTTTTATAGTGAACGCCACCAAGCTTTCCACCAGATGGAGACGGTCTGATAAACGCTCTCTTGTTTCTTGCTAATTCGCTCATTCTTGTTTTATCTCCTAAAATGCTTCCTCCTGAAACAGTGCTGCTCGGGTCAACTGCCAATACAGCAACATGATACCCATTGTTACAAAGATATGTTCCAAGCGTTTCAATAAACGTACTTTTTCCTGCGCCAGGAACGCCGCTTACCCCAATTCTAATCGAGTTTCCAGAAAGGTGGTGAAGAGCTTTTAAAATAGCTTCAGCCTTTTTTCTATGTTTTGCTGCATTACTTTCTATAAGCGTAATGGTTTGAGCTAAGAGAGCGCGATCACCATTTTTAATTCCTTCTATATATTCACTAACCGTTTTCTTGCTCACCTACTCTCCCTCAATTCTTTTTATAATCTCTTTTAATACATTCTCAGCAGCTTCTGGAATAACGGTTCCAGGGCCAAAAATAGCAGCTGCTCCTTCTTTATATAAAAAAGGATAATCTTCTTTTGGAATCACTCCACCTACAATAACAACAATATCTTCCCGTCCTTGTGCTTTTAACTCTCTCATTAATTTAGGAAGCAATGTTGTATGTCCTGCTGCAAGCGAGCTCATTCCTATAACATGAACGTCATTTTCAATTGCTTGACAAGCTGTCTCTTCAGGTGTTTGAAAAAGAGGACCAATGTCAACATCAAATCCTAAATCTGCAAAAGCACTGCCAATTACTTTTGCTCCTCTATCATGTCCGTCTTGCCCCATTTTCGCGATTAAAATGCGTGGTCTTCTCCCTTCTTCTTCATAAAATAGAGAAGTTTGTTTACGAACATTTGCAATCTTCTCTTTCTCTGAAAATGAGTGGCTATAAACACCGCTGACTGATTTTGTTACAGCTTGAAAACGTCCACTCGTTTTTTCAATAGCGTACGAAATTTCACCGAGCGTTGCTCGAGCTCTAGCAGCCTCAACAGCAAGATCTAGTAAATTTCCCATTCCTGTTTCAGCTGCATTTGTTAAAAGAGAGAGCGTTTCGTTTACCCTTTCTTCATTCCGTTCTCTTTTTAATGTTTGTAGCCTAGCCATCTGCTTTTCTCTTACTTTCGTGTTGTCAATTTTTAAAATCTCAAGCGGATCTTCGTTTTCATTTTTATATTTATTAACACCGACAATCACTTCTTCACCTGAATCAATTTGGGCTTGACGTCTTGCAGCTCCTTCTTCAATTTTCAGCTTAGGCCATCCTGCTTCAATAGCTTTTAACATTCCACCAAGTTCATTCATTTCTTTTATATGCTCTCTCGCCCTCATAATAAGCTCATTTGTTAATTTTTCAACATAGTAAGAACCTCCCCATGGATCAATCACATTTGTGATTCCTGTCTCTTCTCGGAGATAAAGCTGAGTTGCTCGAGCAATCTCGGCTGAAAAATCAGTTGGAAGCGCAATTGCTTCATCAAGTGCATTTGTGTGAAGAGATTGTGTGCCACCCAAAACCGCAGAAAGAGCTTCAAGACACGTTCTTGCTACATTGTTAAACGGATCTTGTGCTGTTAAACTCCATCCTGATGTTTGTGAATGTGTGCGCAGCATAAGTGATTTTGGATTTTTCGGTGAAAACGGCCCAATCAGCTCCGCCCATAGAAAACGCGCGGCTCTCATCTTAGCTATCTCCATAAAATAATTCATGCCAATCCCCCAAAAAAAAGACAGTCTTGGAGCAAAAGAGTCAATATCAATACCAGCTTCTATTCCTGTTTTAACGTATTCTAAACCATTTGCTAGCGTGTAAGCGAGCTCAACGTCTGCTGGTGCTCCTGCTTCTTGCATATGATATCCTGAAATGCTAATGCTATTAAACTTCGGCATATGTTTAGATGTGTAGGAGAAAATATCCGCAATAATTTTCATTGACATCGTTGGAGGGTAAATGTAAGTATTGCGAACCATATACTCTTTTAAAATATCGTTTTGAATGGTACCAGAAAGCTTTGCACGCTCAACTCCTGCTTCCTCAGCAGCTACAATATAAAAAGCCATAACAGGAAGCACCGCACCGTTCATTGTCATCGAAACAGACATCTTATCAAGAGGAATGCCCTCAAATAAGATTTTCATATCTAAAATGGAATCAACTGCAACCCCTGCTTTGCCAACATCGCTTTCAACACGAGGATGATCAGAATCATATCCTCTATGTGTTGCAAGATCAAAAGCAATGCTAAGCCCCTTTTGTCCCCCTGCAAGGTTTCGCTTATAGAAGGCATTGCTTTCCTCAGCTGTGGAATAACCTGCATACTGTCTTATTGTCCAAGGCTTTGTTGTATACATTGTAGGATATGGACCTCTCACATATGGAGAAACTCCTGGCGCTGTATGAAGATGTTCAAAGTTCTCTTCCATATACATGTTGTATATATCAATGTTTTCTACTGTTTTTCTTGTTTTAAGAGATGTGGATAAAATCTTCTCTTCATGTATTAAGAACGGTTTTTGGAAGGAAGGTCTTTTGTACATGCTTCGTCTCCTTTCAACGTTTCTATAAACAAAGCAACCTTTGATAAAATATCCTCTTCTTTACATAGAAAGATGCTTGATTTTCGAGGTGCTTCATCCACCGCAAAAACAATTCGTTTATCAAACTGAAAAAGAGAAGGAAGATCAAACTGTTTATACAGTTCATTCTTGCCGCATAAAATATAGAAAGATGAAAAATCTTCTTTTAAAAAGCTTTTTAGATCTTCTACGGTCGATAACACTGTACTTTCCTGCACCGTAAATCCAACAGATGTAAATATTCTAGAAAAAAATCCAATTTCTTCCTGTTCTTTATGAAGGAGTAATAATGTAATGTTTCGTTTAGAAGATGGTAAAGTAGCTAATATTCTGCTTCTTAGTTTTTCATAAGGAAATGCTCTTCTGTTTTCGTTTGAAATAAAGAGAGGTGGATTTTCCGTTTCACTTATATACTCTGTTGTCCCCACAATCGCAATATTTCCCTTTTGAATTTCCCTTTGTTCTTTTTCATGTATAATAGCTATTTTTCGCTGCCATGTTCCTTTTTCTAACGTATTAGCCATTCCTCCATCTTTTTCGATAGCTTGAAAATGAATCCAAGCTTTTTCGGCAAACTCTGTTGTTAAATTTTCAAGATAATAAGACCCCCCACCTCCGTCTAATACGTAGGAAATTCCTGTTTCATAATAAATAATGTGATGAAGGTTAAGAGCCATCCGAACTCCAAGAGGTGAATTTCGCTCATAAGGCTCAATATATAAACTATCAACTCCTCCTAATAGAGCTGAAAGAGATTCTGTTGTTGTACGAAGTAAGTTTGTATAAGTCATGTAGGCTGTTTTATTACGAGAAGATGTTTTAGCATGAATATGTGGAAGGATAGAAGTTGGATTAGGAATGTGAAAACATTCTAGAAGATGAATCCAAAGCGCTCGAAACGCCCTGATTTTTGCTATTTCTTGAAAAAATTCGTTACTTATAGAAAAAGTGAACGCTATTTTTTTTGCGGTTTGTTCAGGCGATATTCCGCGTTTTGCAAAAGCATCTATATAATCACATGCAACAGCAATAGCACTTGCAAGCTGCTGAGTAGCGGTTGCTCCATCATTTTCGTATGTAGAAGCGTCTACAATAAGCAGTTTCCTACTTTCTTCTTTATCAATATAAAAAAGAGGCAATAGCTCGTCATAAGCTTTCTCTAATGAAAAAGAAGCTGAAGCATAATATTCACCAAGCGGGTCGCTTCCAATGATGCCTTTCATTTGTAAGGAAGCGTATTTTTGAAGAAAAGAAGCTAAATTTAAAGAAGATTGCTTAATAAAAAAATAGGAATCTTTTTTTATTATATTTTCTAGATATGGTGATGCTTTAATGTTTTCATGTAAGTAAAGAAAACGAGCTTCCTCTCCGTCACGTTGATAAGATGAAAAGTCTTCTGGTATGAGTGCAATCCTCCATGGCTGTTCACTATACGGACTAGAACGATGCGTTCTTGTAAAAAGGGATGGATCCACTCCCTTCCAGTAAAGAGGTTCAATTTTGATTGAATCAAGGGTCTGTGAACAAATGGACTCCCATTCCCTATCTTTCAATGTTTTTTTAGCTAGTGAAAGCCAAGCACTCTCTAAAACGCTTTCATTTTGCTTCATCACATTTTCCTCCTTCTTTATTCTCTATGATAAAGAAAGATAGCTTATATAAGCTATCTTTCTTGTCTTGAGAACTTTTAGTAAAGAGCTGTCTCGGATGAAATGTTTTCAATAATTTCTTTAACTCGCGCTAGAAATCTTCCGCAAACAAGACCGTCTAAGACGCGATGATCTAACGATAAGCAAATATTTACCATATCACGAATTGCAATCATATTATCGATTACAACAGGACGTTTAACAATTGTTTCAACTTGCAAAATAGCTGCTTGCGGGTAATTAATAATTCCCATAGACTGAACAGAACCAAATGAACCTGTATTGTTCACTGTAAATGTCCCACCTGTCATATCATCTGAAGTGAGCTTTCCGTTACGCGTCTTAGCTGCTAGCTCACTAATTTCCCGTGCAATGCCTTTAAGTGTTTTTTCATCAGCATGTTTAATGACTGGAACATATAAGGCATCATCTGTTGCTACAGCAATCGAAATGTTAACATCTCTTTTTTGGACAATCTTATCTCCTGCCCACATTGAATTCACTTCTGGGAATTCTTTAAGAGCTTGCGCAACAGCTTTTACGAAGAAAGCAAAGAACGTTAAGTTGATGCCTTCTTTTTCACGGAAGGAAGCTTTTACGCTCTCACGATAATTGACAAGGTTTGTTGCATCAACTTCAACCATTGTCCAAGCATGAGGTGCTTCATGTTTGCTGCGAACCATATTAGAAGCAATAGCTTTACGAACAGGAGTAAGCGGAATTTCCTTGTCTCCATTGCTAACAGAAACAGGTGTGCTTTCTGTCATTTTAGGTGGTTCAGGTGGTTTCTCGACTTTTGATTCTTGTTTTGGCTTTGTATCAAGTGCGGAAGTCTCAGCTTTGATACCGCCGCTATTAATGATTTTTGTTATATCTTTACGTGTAATACGACCACCAGCACCTGTCCCTACAACCTTTGTTAAATCAATATTATGTTCTTGTGAAAGGCGCAGAACTGCTGGTGAGTAACGCGTTTTCGCACTCTCGTCTTTTGGTTTTTCGCTTTCTTTTTTGCTTGGTTTCTCAGCTGTCTCTTCTTTATTCTCAGCTGAAGATCCTTCTACTTCGATATAACAAATAGTTTCGCCAACAGGAATTGTTTCCCCTTCTTTTGCAACAATTTCTGTAATTTTCCCTTCAAAACTTGAGGGAACTTCTGCTGTTACTTTATCTGTTGTTACTTCTGCAATAGGATCGTATTTTTGAACTGTGTCACCGGCAGAAATAAGCCACGATGAAATGGTTCCTTCTGTGACGCTTTCACCGAGCTGTGGCATCGTCATTTTTTCGATTGCCATTCTTTTCCCTCCTTTTAAAACTCTGCAAGCTCACGCATTGCTTTTTCAATTTTATCTGGATTCATCATAAAGAATTTTTCCATTGGTGGAGCATACGGCATTGCGGGAACATCTGGTCCTGCTAAACGTTTAATTGGTGCATCAAGATCAAACAAACAATTTTCTGCAATGATAGCCGATACTTCTCCAATAATGCTTCCTTCTAGATTATCCTCTGTTACAAGCAGCACTTTCCCTGTTTTAGAAGCTGCTTCAATAATTGCTTCTTTATCTAATGGATAAACTGTTCTTAAATCCAAAACATGAACAGAAATACCGTCTGCTGCAAGCTTTTCTGCTGCTTGAAGTGCAAAATGAACGCAAAGGCCATATGTAATGACCGTAATATCTTCTCCTTCACGCTTAACGTCTGCTTTATCAAGTGGCACAACGTACTCTTCTTCTGGTACTTCTCCTTTAATTAAGCGATACGCACGCTTATGCTCTAAAAACAGAACAGGATCATCGTCCCTAATAGCAGCTTTTAGCATCCCTTTCACATCATACGGTGTTGAAGGCATGACAATCTTAAGACCAGGCTGATTAGCGAAAACGGCTTCAACAGATTGTGAGTGGTAAAGGGCACCGTGAACACCGCCCCCATAAGGAGCACGAATTGTAATCGGACAATTCCAATCATTGTTGGAGCGATAGCGAATTTTCGCTGCTTCTGAGATAATTTGGTTTACAGCAGGCATAATAAAATCTGCAAACTGCATTTCAGCAATTGGACGCATTCCATACATTGCAGCCCCTATTCCGACCCCTGCAATAGCAGATTCAGCAAGTGGCGTATCTAGTACGCGAGCTTCTCCAAATTTTTCGTAAAGACCTTGTGAAGCTTTAAATACGCCTCCTTTTACACCTACATCTTCTCCTAATAAAAATACTTTTTCATCTCTTTCCATCTCTTCTCTCATTGCGGCTGTAATAGCTTCAATATAAGAAATTACCGGCATTTTTCTTCCTCCTCTACTCACCGTATACGTATTTCAAAGCATTCTCTCCGTCAGCATATGCTGCTTTTTCAGCATAGTCTGTTGCATCATTTATAATATCCATGATTTCTTTTAGCAGCTCTTCTTCTTTTTCGTCTGTTAGCAATCCTTCTTCGCGTAAATATGCTGCGAATTTAACAACTGGGTCATCTTGTTTTGCTGCTTCAAGCTCTTCTTTTGCGCGATAGCTTTTATCATCATCATCACTTGAGTGAGCTGTTAGACGATGTGAAACAGCTTCAATTAGTGTTGGCCCTTCCCCACTTCGTGCCCGATCGGCCGCTCTTTTCGTTGCTTCATAAACATCAAAAACATCTGTCCCGTCTACTGTATAACCTGGCATTCCGTACCCAGCTGCACGATCAGATACTTTCTCACATCCTAATTGCTTATGTGTTGGAACAGAAATCGCGTATTTATTATTTTCGCACATTAAAATAACAGGTAACTTATGAACGCCTGCAAAGTTCGCTCCTTCATGAAAATCTCCTTGATTTGAAGATCCTTCTCCAAATGTTACAAACGATACGAAGTTTTTCCCCTGCATCTTCGCCCCAAGCGCAATTCCTACTGCATGCGGAACCTGAGTTGTTACAGGAGAAGAACCTGTAACAATACGGTGCTTTTTACTGCCAAAGTGACCAGGCATCTGGCGTCCCCCTGAGTTTGGATCTTCACCTTTTGCAAAACTTGCAAGCATTAAATCACGAGTTGTCATTCCAAATGCAAGCACAACACCTAAATCACGATAATACGGCAAGATGTAATCTTCTTCCCGATTGAGCGCATACGCCGCTCCGATTTGCGTTGCTTCCTGTCCTTGACATGAAATAACAAACGGAATTTTCCCCGCTCTATTTAATAGCCACATGCGCTCATCAATCTTTCTTGATAAGAGCATTGTTCTGTACATTTCTAAAACATTTTCATCTGTTAAGCCAAGTGATTTATGGCGATTCTCTGCCATATAACCGCCTCCTTTAAATTAAAAGTGTATTGCTTTGCCATCAACGCTAAGCGCTGCTTCACCAAGTACTTCTGATAAACTTGGATGCGGGTGCACCGCATGAGCCATTTCCCATGGTGTTGCATCAAGAACTTTAGCTAAACCTGCTTCTGAAATAAGCTCTGTTACATTTGGACCAATAAGATGAACACCTAATAAGTCATCTGTTTCCTTGTCAGCAATGATCTTTGCAAACCCTGATTCTTCCCCTGAGATCAGCGCTTTACCGACTGCTTGAAATGGAAACTTTCCAACTTTAACATGAAATCCATTTTTAATGGCTTCTTCTTCTGTTAAGCCAACGCTTGCAGCCTGTGGTGAACTGTATACACATCTCGGGATATCTGTCGAACGCATGGGGATAGGCGTTCGTCCAGCAATATGCTCAACTGCTTTTATTCCTTCATGTGATGCAACATGTGCAAGCTGAAGACCACCGATAACATCACCAATTGCGTAAATATGTGATTCTTTCGTTTGATAGTATTCATTTGTCATAATAAAACCGCGATCAAGCTCGATGCTTGTATTTTCGATCCCGATTCCTTCTGTATTTGCTTTTCTTCCAACAGATAAAAGAAGTCTTTCACCTTTAAACGTTTGCTTCCCATTACTTGTTTGAGCTTCAATTACAACTTCAGCTTCTTTTTGAAGCGTTTCTGGCAGCACTTGTGCTCCTGTTACAATTTCAACCCCTCTGCTTACTAAAGCACGGTGCATCTCTTTTGATACATCCTCATCTTCTGTTGGGAGAATACGTTCGCTATATTCTACAATTGTGACCGAAACTCCGAAGTCACATAACATTGAGGCCCATTCGACTCCAATTACGCCTCCTCCAACAATAATGATGGATGTTGGCAGTTTCTCCATTTTCAGTGCCTCATCTGATGTGATCACTGTTTCTCCGTCCACCTCAAGGTTTGGTAATGTATTAGGTCTTGAACCTGTTGCTAAGATCACGTTTTTAGGAATGAGTACTTCGTTTTCATCACCGTTTGTAAATTCTACTGAAATAGAACCTGCCATTGGCGAGAAAATGGACGGCCCAAGCATGCGACCTGTTCCTTCATACACGTCGATTTTTCCTTTTTTCATCAAATATTGAACACCGCTATAAAGCTTTTCTACAATTTGTTCTTTTCGCTGTTGAACTTTTGAAAAGTCAAGCTCCACTTGTGATGAAAGGATTCCATAATCTTCGCTATGTTTAGCTGTTTGAAAGACTTCCGCACTTTTTAAAAGTGCTTTGCTTGGAATACATCCTGCATGAAGGCATGTTCCTCCAAGTTTATTTTTTTCTACAATTGCCGTTGAGAAGCCAAGCTGTGACGCGCGAATGGCTGCTACATACCCACCGGTTCCGCCTCCGATAATGACCACATCGTACTCTTTTGACAACGTAGTTCACCTTCTTTTTGAAAAATTTGTATTCACTTCGATTTCTTTTGGATATTTCTTTGCCCGTTCTTCTCCTCGAAGCACCCGAAGCGCTCCTTCTGTTAAGGCTTGAAGTTCGTTTTCACCAGGATAAACACTAACGTCTGCTATCCAGCTTATTCGTTCTGTAATATCAGCTACAAGCTCTTTTCCATATGCGAGTCCGCCTGTTAATAAAATGGCATCCACTTTTCCTTTAAGTACAGTGCTTGCAGATCCAATTTCTTTTGCAACTCCATAGCTCATAGCTTCAAAAATTAAGCGAGCTTTTTCATTTCCCTGTCGAATCATCTCTGTCACTTTTACTGCATCATTTGTTCCAAGATGGCCATAAAGTCCACCTTGACCAATAAGCATTTTCATCACTTCTTCACGGTAATACTCTCCTGAAAAACAAATGCGAACTAAATCTCCAGCAGGAACCGTTCCTGCGCGCTCTGGACTAAATGGACCATCTCCGTGAAGACCATTATTTACGTCAACTACTTTTCCGTGATTATGTGCTCCAACGGTAATTCCTCCACCCATATGAGCGATGATTAAGTTAAGATCTTCATACTTTTTATGAACCGTTTTGGCATACCTTCTTGCTACTGCTTTTTGGTTCAAAGCATGAAAAATACTCGTTCGTTCAATGCCAGGAAGTCCTGAAACACGTGCTAGATCACTTAGTTCATCAACAACAACAGGATCTACAATATAAGCCTTAATATTTAGTGACTGAGCAATGTGGTGAGCAATAATGCCTCCTAAGTTCGAAGCATGCTGTCCTGCATATCCTACTTTCAAATCTTCTAGCATTGCGTCATTAACGGTATACGTCCCCCCTTCAATAGGACGAAGTAAGCCACCACGTGCACAAACGGCATCAATTTTTGATAAGTTAATTCCTTCTCTATGAAGAAGCTCAACAATCTTTTGCTTTCTGAAATCATACTGATCATTGATTGTCTCAAAAGGAGCCAATTCTTCTTGATTATGTCGGATCGTTTCTTCAAAAAGCGGTACTTCATTATGAAACACCCCGATTTTCGTTGATGTTGAACCAGGGTTGATAACGAGTATACGATACATAGATTGTGACAAAGCAGATCCCCCTTATTGTAAAGTGACGCTCAAATAAGCTATGTAATATTCTCCTCTCCCAATGAGAAAGAGGGGATAAGACCGTCACCATCTCCCCCCTAATTTTCTACATTCTGGAGCGACGCGTTAATATATGATGTTCATTTTGTAGAAATTGGCTTCGTGAATTTCTCATTCGAGCAATTCGCTCCTCTGCTAAGCGATCTGCTGCTTTGTATGAAGGGATGCCATCTCGCTCTGAGATCGATAATACTCTTTCAATGTTGTCGTAGACACCTTCTACTTTTTTTAAAGCACGCTCTCTGTTATAGCCTTCTAGTTCATCTGCAACATTGATAACTCCTCCTGCATTAATAACATAGTCAGGAGCGTAAATGATTCCCATTGCATGAAGAACATCTCCGTGTCGAGACTCTTTGAGCTGATTGTTAGCAGCACCTGCAATAACTTTTGCTTTTAGTTTTGGAATTGTTTGGTCATTAAGCGTTGCACCTAACGCACAAGGAGCATAAATATCACATTCTACGCTATAAATGTCGTCTATTTCAACAGCTTTTGCCTGGAACTCTTCCACAACACGTTTTACAGCCTCTTTATTTAAATCTGTTACGATAAGCTTCGCACCCTCATGATGAAGATGTTTGCAAAGGTGATAAGCTACATTTCCAACACCTTGAACAGCAACGGTTTTTCCTGCCAAACTATCGCTTCCAAATGCTGCTTTCACCGCTGCTTTCATTCCTTTATAAACTCCATATGCCGTAACGGGAGAAGGATTACCAGAGGAGCCGAACGCAGGAGAAATGCCTGTAACATAGTTTGTTTCTTGATAGATAATATCCATATCTTCCACTGTTGTGCCAACATCTTCTGCTGTAATATAGCGACCATTAAGGCCTTGAATGTAGCGGCCAAATGCTCGAAACATTTCCTCGTTTTTATCCTTTTTTGGATCCCCAATAATAACAGTCTTGCCTCCACCTAGATTCAAGCCTGCTGCTGCATTTTTATATGTCATTCCTCTCGCTAATCGGAGCGCATCTTCTATCGCATCTTCTTCAGAAGCGTACGTCCACATTCTTGTTCCACCTAATGCTGGACCAAGTGTTGTATCGTGAATTGCAATAACAGCTTTTAAGCCAGACTGCTTATCTTGACAGATAACAAGCTGTTCATAATCATACTTCTCCATATAGCTGAAGATTCCCATCATGTTTCCTCCCTGCTTTCATGTTGTGAAATACAAATGGCTAAGGCTAGGGAATGAAGTTTGCTCTCGGCTGAATCTGCTCTAGATGTTAAAACAATAGGAGCTTTTGCTCCAGCGATAATCGCGCCAACTCTTGCTTTAGCAAAATAGATAAGCGATTTGTATAAAATATTCCCTGACTCAATGTTTGGAGCCAGTAAAATATCGGCACGACCGGCCACCTTTCCACCAATTCCTTTATGTTCTGCAGCATAAGGAGAAATGGCATTGTCAAGTGCAAAGGGACCTTCAACAAAACAATTTGTTTCCTGTTGAAATATTTCTATAAGCTCTTTTGCGTGAAGGGTTGCGGGCATGTTTTCGTTCACAACTTCAACACTTGCTAAAACAGCTACCTTTGGATAATCCAAACCGATCGCATGAGCTACAGAAACTGCATTTTTAATGATTTGACTTTTTTCCGAAACAGTTGGAGCAATATTCATTGCCGCATCTGTAATAATGATTGGTCGTTCATATATCGGCACTTCAAACAAAGCAACATGAGACAATACTCGACTTGTTCGCAAGCCAAACTGTTTATCTAAAGCTGCTTTCAAAATGGTTTTAGTAGGGATATTTCCCTTCATCAAAACGTCTGCTGTCTTATTGTGAACAGCTTTAACAGCTTTATAAGCTGCTTCTTCAGGAGAGGGTGCTGAAATAATATTAATCGCTTTGTTATTCAAAAGATTAGAATCTACACGCTCTATCAAAGAAAGAAGTTTTTTTTCATCTCCATAGAGTTGAAAATGAGCTACTTCATTCTTGTTTGCTTCACGTACAGCTTTGATAACTTCCATATCTTCCGCAGCAGCTACTGCTACTGTTACTCTATTTTCTTTTGCTTGGGCAATCAGCCTTGTGAGAGTACTCATAAAATAACCTTTACCTTTCGTTTAAAGTTTTAACAAAGTGAAGATTTCTCAACCAGAAAGTTGCAAACTTACTTTGTTTTTTACGAGATACGAGAAAATTTGCTCTACTCCCTATACTTATGCAAAAAACGTGCCAGCTCTATATGTATGAAATATCACTCGTTGAAAAAGAAAAAACATGCAACAAATTGCAGGTTGAGCAATTTACTGCATGCAAATTATAACACGAATTTTATTTTTGTGTAGAATTTAGAGCTGATATTTTTCTAGTTTATAGTAAAAAGAGCGAATGGAGATGCCAAGTTGCTTCGCTGTTTTCGTTCTGCTTCCTTTGTTTTCTGCTAAGGCTTGGGCTAAAATTTTCTTTTCATGTTCTTCTAAAAGAACGGCTAATGACTTATCTGTTGCTACTTTCTTTTCATCGTTTGGAGCTACCTTTTTCTTTCTTTCAAGAGTCGGAATATGTTCAACATCTATCAATTGTTCATTCATTTCCATGTAAATAATTGCCCTTCCTAACACATTTTCAAGCTCACGAACATTACCTGGCCAATCATACGATTGCAAATAAGCTAGCGTTCTACCTGTAATTCCTTCTACATTGCGTCCGTAATCAGCATTAATTTTTCGAATTAAGTGATCACAAAGTTCTTTAATATCTTTTTTGCGATCGCGTAAAGGAGGAATTTGAATCGGAATTTGGCTTAAACGATAATATAAATCTTCTCGTATTTTACCTTCTGTAATACCTCGTTCAAGATTGACATTTGTTGCTGCAATAACGCGCACATCAATTGGTTTTGGTACCGTACTGCCGACACGGATAATTTCACTATCTTGCAGAACACGTAAAAGCTTTGCTTGCGTATTTGCTGAAAGTTCCCCAATTTCGTCTAGAAAGATACTTCCATTATGCGCTTCTTCAAAAAGCCCTCTCTTTCCCCCTCTCTTTGCTCCTGAAAACGCTCCTTCTTCATAACCAAAAAGTTCACTTTCAAGTAAAGATTCGGGGATAGCCGCACAGTTCACTCTAACAAATTTGTTATATTTTCGGTCGCTTTCATTATGAATAGCATGCGCAAAAAGTTCTTTTCCCGTTCCAGATTCTCCTCTTAATAGCACTGTAGCAGGTGTCTTTGCCGCTAACTTTGCCTGCTGAATGGAGAGCATGAATGCTTCTGATGAACCAATGATATCTTCAAATGCATACTTCGCTTCAAGCGTACGAATGATTTGGCGCGCTCTTTTCAAAGCATTTGTTAACTCTGTAATTTCAGATACATCATGGATAACGCCAACGCTTCCTTTTAAAATTCCGTCTACAATAATTGGTGCCACGTTCACGAAAACATCACGCTTATGTGGGCCAACTTTCATGCGAACGCGACGGACAGGACGACGTGTTTTAAGTACTTTCATATGCATGCTTTCGCCTTCTGAAATATCTGCCGTTGCAGGAAGACCGATTACATCTTCTTCTTTGAGCCCTGTCATCTTTGTATATGCTTTATTAATCAAAATACCGTGTCCTTTTTCATCCACAACAGAGATTGCTTCTTCAGAAGATTGGATAATTGCTTGAAGCATTGTTTGAAGCTCTTTTACATTTGTAAGCTCTTCTGCTAAATGGGCAACATCTGTCACATCTTTAAAAATTGAAAAAGCTCCGTAAAGATGTCCTTTTTCATCAACAAGAGGAACGCGTGATGTGATGATATTCCTCCCGTTATCAAGAGTGAATTTCTGATCTTTATCAACTCGTCTTGTATGAAGAGTTTCGATAAGCTCACTTGATGGCATTGTTTCATGAATGTGTTTACCAACAACGTCTTTTGCTTTTAAATTGGTCATATGCTCTGCGCTTTCATTTAGAAGAGTTACAATCCCTTTTTCATCAATCGCAATCATTCCGTCATGTGTTGCATTAAAAATAAGCTCTTGTTTATATGATTCTTGCTGCAGAGTATCAATAAGTTCTTCCTTATCCTCAAGAAGAGAAGCAATAATGAAAGCAACTGTACCTGGAATCAGAACGGTATGGTTGTGTTTTTTTGCTCGTATTTTTTGAAATACGCTCTCATCTCCTGTTGTATCAATGACAATATCAACAACCTCTGTTAAAAAAGAACTCCATTCTCTTCCTGTGGGGATTCGTTCCTTTTGTGCGAGTAACACCCCCTCTGCCCATTCGTTATAGTCAATCATTCCGATTACTTTAAATGAATCGGACTGGAGAAGCAGTTTAAGAAGAGAAGTCCCTCCTTTTCCACCTCCAACAATTAATACATTTTGCATTAACATCACCTTATCGTTTATAAAAGTCGTTTTACTTCTTTCTAAAAAAGGATAAGCAAATCAAAAACTCGAATATATTTATATCGACGCCTTTAAGGAAAGGAGCATACTTTATATGATTCGTATTATTGCTTTGCTTGTTATGGTTATCCCAGGGGTTATTGCTGCATTTGGGATTAAATTGATGCGAGATATGCTTTTTGGTCAAACTGTCGAACCTTTTACTTCCCTTCCACTGCAATTTTTCATAGGCTTTATTCTATTTGCAAGCGGCCTAAGCTTTGTAGCAGGGTTTGTTCTTTATCGCGATCGGAAACGAAAAAAAGTTCAGCGGCGCTTCCAACGGCCTTGGAAGTAGATGAACAAAAAAGGCGGGGAAACAGCCGCCTTTTAGTCGTTATTTCAATAACTCAATAGCCCTTTTAGGATAATCTGTCACAATTGCATCACATCCAGCTTTTTTCATTTCTAGCATTTCCTCTTTTTTATTCACTGTGTAAGGCCGGACTTTAAGACCTTCTTTATGAGCTGCTTTAACAACAACTTCTGTAACGTTCCTACTATTTGGATGAAGACCATCACTTCCTAGATGTTTTGCATAGTGCCAGGGTTCAAAAAGTTTATGTGAATACAAAACAGCTGTTTCAAAACGAGAGTCATAGCTAAGTACGCGTGCCAAACTATTATGATTAAAAGAAGAAAAAACAATTCGATCTTTCAATCCATATTGATGAACTAAATCAATCACTTTCCACTCTAAAAGCGGATATTCAATGACATTATTTTTTAATTCAATATTTATAAAAAACGTTTCTTCCTTTGCCCATTCAAATACTTCAGGCAGTGATGGAACCATACATTTATTATGCTCTTTAAACTTATATTTTGCATTTAACTTGCGAATATCTTTGTAAGTGAGTTCCCCTATGTATCCTTTGCCATCTGTTGTTCTGTCTACTGTTTCATCATGAATAACAATAATTTCCCCGTCTTTTGAAAGATGAACATCAAGTTCAATTCCACTTGCACCTTCTTCAATTGCTCGTTGAAATGAAACCATTGTATTCTCAGGACATGTTCCTGCTGCACCACGGTGGCCGATAATTTCCATACTTCTCACTCCCTTAAGTTTTTGCATATTCTGTACGCTTTTACTTTACATGATTTTCAGTAAATGTTCTACTGCTAGAAGCATTCCTTTCCCGCTTACACAAAAAAGCTAACCACAAGTAAGTGGTTAGCTTTTTTCATTAGTTATAGAAAGAAACTCGTTCTGCTAATGGTTTGAACGTTTTCTCACCTGGTGCGCTAGTTGGCTTCCCAAACGGCATTTGTGCAATTAATTTACAATTTCCTTGTACATTCCATTCATTCTTCACTTCTTCATCAATCAATGGATTGTAGTGTTGAAGAGATGCGCCGTATCCTTCTACTTCCAGTGCTGTCCAAATGACGTGTTGCAACATCCCACTTGATTGTAAAGACCAGAGCGGGAAGTTTTCTGCATATGATGGGAACTGTTCCTGAAGTGATTGGACAACATCCATGTTTTCAAAAAACAGCACAGTCCCATAGCCGCTTTTAAATGCATTCATTTTATTTTCTGTTTCGCTAAAAGCATCTTCTGGCACAATTTTACGAAGCGTTTCTTTCGTAATGTGCCAAAGTTTTTTATGGCTTTCCCCTGTTAATACGACAACAGATGCACTTTGTGAATTAAAAGAAGATGGTGTATGTTTTACAGCATGTTCAATAACTTCTTTTAACCTTTCATCTGAGATAACTTTCTCATTGCTAATTCCGTAGATTGAACGTCGACTTTCTACCGCCTCATAAAAGTTAGTTCCTTTTGTTTCTTCTTGCTCACTTCCGAACACTTTTTGTAAAAATCCCATTGTTTCTCCTCCTTATATCAGAAAACTAATTTCATTTTATTTCCACTCTCGTCTTCGGCTGTAAATACATCATCTTGTTCTTTTACATGGAACCCAAGAGAAATTAATCTTTCAATCGCTTTGTCTCTTTGCTCTTTCGTATCGTAAAAAAGAGCGAATGATTTTAAACCTACATGTTCAGGTTTTGGATTCTTAGCATCCTTACCTGCCCAAATGTTAACTCCAATATGATGATGATAGCGATGAAAAGAAAGAAAAAGCGCATGCCCTCCGTAATTCGTTACAATATCAAGACCTAAACCTTCTTTATAAAACTTCTCTGCTTCTTCAAGATTACGAACATGAAGGTGGATATGTCCAATAAGAGTTTTATGCGGGAGACCTTTCCACTCTTCATCCTTTGGAAGCTCATTTAAAAGATTTTGTCCATCAAGTGGTTTTGTATCCATTACAACTTCATTATTTTGCCACTTCCATGTTGATGAATCACGATCAGCATATACTTCAATTCCGTTTCCATCTGGATCTGATAAATAAAGTGCTTCACTTACAAGGTGGTCAGATGCGCCAAGCTCAATGCCTTGTTTCAAAAAGTGCTTCAGAATTGAAGCTAAGTACACGCGTTCTGGTAATAAAATAGCAAAGTGATAAAGCCCTGTTGTTTTTCCTTGCTTTGGACTATAGTGTTCAAGCTCTTTTAAAGAAAGCAAACTTGTTTCACCATCTGCTGTAAGAAAAACTTCTTTCTCTGTTTTTTCCAATACAGAAAAGCCAATCACTTTTTTATAGAAAGAAATGGATCGTTCTAAATTTTCAACTTTAAGTTCCACATGTTGAATTGGATAGCTTTGAAATTTCATTTTTATTTTTCCTTCTTTGCCCACAAATTTTCAAGTGAGAATGCTGTATTTTTAACAATTGCTAGATGAACGGCTATAACAAGTAATGCTAGGTCAACTTCATATCCACCAACAAAGCCTGCTGATAGTTTAACTTTTAGAATAGCTCCTGCTAAAACGAAAAAGAATAAAGCTGCAATAATACGGGTTCCAACACCTAGAACCATAAGTATCCCACCAACTAATTCAATTGTTGCTACAACGTAAGCAGAGAATCCTGGAAAACCGACACTTTCAAAGAAAGCAACCGTATTTTCAATTCCTCCCTGAAATTTTTGAAGCCCATGAATAAAAAATGTAATTCCTAAAAACACACGTAAAAGTGCTGAACCTACTCTATATCCTGTCATTATACTTTCTCCTTTTCTCTGTTTGTTAGTAACTTACTTTATGTAAGTTATTATATTTTTGTTATTAATTAATGTCAAGTAACTTTTTGAGTCAAAATCATTTAATTATTCATTTTAATGATTATAATAGAAGGTAGGGAGTGATACATTTGGATAGATCATTAATTTGCCCACGTTTCGAAAAAGCTATGAGCATATTAAGTCAAAGATGGACTGGATTAGTTATTTATCAACTTCTAACAGGTCCACAGCGCTTTTGTCATATTGAATCATCTATTGGAATTAGTGGTCGCGTGCTGTCTGAACGCTTAAAAGATCTTGAACATGAAGGAATTGTAAAACGCGAAGTTTTTCCTGAGACACCCGTGAGAATTGAATATTCCTTAACGGAAAAAGGAGCAGCACTAGAACCGCTTATGAATGAAATTGAGAAGTGGTCACAGAACTGGTTAGAAGCGCAAAACTAAATTACAAAAAAAGACCAATGACTAATCATTGGTCTTTTTTGCGCCAAAAAGGTCTAACCCTTTCAACTTGCTTTATGCTCAAGGCGTAATTTATCTGCTACCATTGCGATAAATTCGCTATTTGTTGGTTTTGCTTTACTCATGCTTACTGTATAGCCAAAAAGCGAAGAGATCGATTCAATATTCCCTCTGCTCCACGCAACTTCAATTGCATGACGAATAGCACGCTCAACGCGACTTGCTGTTGTGTTATATTTTTTAGCAATGTCTGGATATAAAACTTTTGTAATAGAGCCAAGCAGCTCAATATCTCTATATACCATTGCAATAGCTTCTCGTAAGTACATATATCCTTTAATATGAGCAGGTACGCCAATTTCATGGATAATGCTTGTAATATTTGCATCTAAGTTATTGCTCTTATTTTCTCGTTGCACTTTAATTGCTGAATTTTGTGGGCGAGTTGTAAAAGTTGGCGCTTTTCCGCTCACTTGGCGGATATTGTTGACGAGGTTCTCCATATCGAACGGTTTAAGGATGAAGTATGCAGCACCTAAGTCAACGGCTTTCTTTGTTACATCTTCTTGTCCGAACGCAGTTAACATGATGACATTAGGTGTTTTCTCAAGCTCCATCTCTCTCAATTTTGTTAATACCGCTATCCCGTCTAAATGGGGCATAATAATATCTAATAGTAACACATCAGGTTTTTGCTCTTTGACTAACGAAAGGCACTCTTGGCCATTATAAGCAGCCCCTACAACTTCAATATCTTCTTGCGTTGAGAGGTAATCTTCTAATAAGCTCACGAGTTCACGGTTATCATCAACTAAGCAAACCTTAATCTTTTTCAATATAACTCCTCCTCGATCCCATATAATAAGCTACTGTGTCGATAGGTCTCTAAACTTATTCTAAATGAACAATTCGACAATGCAAGACCATTTCCTTTTATTTTTTGGATAAAAGGTGATTCCTTCCACCATTTTAACAAAAATACCGTTATATTGATAAGAAATGTCAGCACTTTAAACAATATGACAAAGGTCAAAAAGTTTCTGTTTAGAAAAGAAGAAATGACAAAAAAGACGAACTATAATTAGCTCGCCTTTTGTCGTGGATGTTCATAAATGTCTATTCCTGCTTCGTTTAGCATCCATTCAATATGGACCCCGTATCCTGATGTTGAATCGTTAACAAAAACGTGAGTAACAGCACCAACTAAGCGACCATCTTGAATAATTGGGCTTCCGCTCATGCCCTGTACAATTCCTCCCGTTTTCTCGAGAAGTTTTGGATCTGTTACTTTAATTACCATTCCTTTTGTTGCTGGAAACTTCTGATCAACTGTACTTACAATTTCGACACTAAACTCTTCTACTTTATTCTCTTCAATTACAGTTAAGATTTTAGCTGGCCCCTTTTTCACTTGATGTGAAAGCGCAATAGGAAGGGGGTTGTTCACAATGTTGTTTTCTACTTGTTCCGTTAACTTCCCGTAAATACCAAACGGACTGTTGCGCGTAATGTCACCAATTACAGAACGTTCTGAAGAAAAACGAGCAAGCTTCTCTCCAGGAGCTCCGTCACTTCCTTTTTCAATCGACGTGACCGTTGACTTCATAATTTGTCCATCTTTCACAACAATCGGCTTTTTCGTATCCATATCCGAAATCACATGACCAAGAGCTCCATATTTTTTCGAATTTGGCTCAAAAAAAGTCATCGTACCAATACCAGCTGCTGAATCACGAATATAGAGTCCAATTCGATAAGCATAATCTCCCTTATCCTTCAATGGATAAAGTTTTGTTTTAATACTTTGATCATCACGAGTAACTGTGATGTTAAGTGGATCTCCACTTTTTCCTGCTTGTTTGATAAACGGCGTTACATCACTCATTTTCTCAATGTTTTTCCCGTTGATCTCAGTAATCATATCTCCAACTTGGATTCCTGCAATTTCACCTGGAGATTTTTTTCCTTCTTTTGTATCAACTTGATGATATCCAACAACAAGGACACCTTTAGAGTTAAGTTTTACTCCAATCGATTGTCCTCCTGGATATACTTTAAAATCAGGAAGAACTTTTACATCAACTTCTTTCGCTGGAAAAGCACCTGCTTGGACAACGAGTTTGCTTTCTCCAACATCATTACCACTAACTTGCCATGTTGAACTTTCTTTTTCAGGTTCTACTGAAACATTTGGCTGATTTGATGACACTTGCTGAGCGGACTGAATGGGCAACGTTTGATTTTCAAAAAGGATGATGTTTGTTGGGATTTTTACATAATGCTGCACACTTGGTATAAAACCTATTACGATGAGCGAAACAAGGAGAATTGTTCCTATCCATTTTCTATATCTATCCATTGAACATTTCACTCTCCTCGCTTCCTGCCACACACTTCTTCGTTGAATAAATAAGCACCTGAGATTGTAAAATGAAGCTTTTGCTTATGTCTTTAATGTTACCTTCTTTGCGCACAATTATAACTACGAAAAACGAGAAAAAGTAGGGAGAATTTGTCTCCCTACTTTTTCAACTGATGCGCAAGCTCAAGCAGCTCTTTTGCATGTTCTTTTGTTAAATCTGTCACTTCAACTCCTGCGATCATACGGCCAATTTCAATAATTTTTTCATTAGAGCTAAGCGGTGTGACGCTTGTTTGCGTTCTATCGTTCACAGACTTTTTAGCAATAAATAAGTGCGTATCAGCCATCGCGGCAACCTGTGGCAGATGAGAAATACAGAAAACTTGTGAACCTGTTGAGATTTGGTAAATCTTCTCTCCAATAGCTTGAGCAACTCGCCCACTTACCCCTGTGTCTACTTCATCAAAAATAATAGATGTCACACCTTGATGATGTGAGAAAATACTTTTAAGTGCGAGCATAATTCTAGAAAGCTCTCCTCCTGATGCTACTTTTGATAAAGGCTTCAACGGTTCGCCAGGGTTTGTTGAGATATAAAACTCCACATGATCAATTCCGCTTTTCGTAAACTTTACATCTTTTTCACTAACAGGCGCTTCTTCTCCACGTTTAGCAAACTGAATTTTAAATACGGTTTTAGCCATATAAAGAGCTTGAAGTTCATGATGAATCTTTTCTGTTAGCTCTTCAGCCAGCTTTTGTCGAATATGAGAAACATTTTTCGCTTCTTTAAAAAGTTCACTCATCACTGCCTCAAGCTGTTTTTCAATTTTAGAAATGTGCGTATCTCTATTTTGAATCGTATCAATTTCTTCTTCAATAGCATCAGCATACTCTAAAATCTCTTCCACAGATTGTCCGTACTTTCTCTTTAAGTGATTGATCTCATTTAATCTAGCTTCAATAATATCAAGCCGATTTGGATCAAATTCTAAAGCATCAAGCTGTTGACGAATGCTATATGAGACGTCTTCAAGTTGATAAAAACAGTTTGACACTGTTTCTGAAATTTCTTTATAGTCATCCTCTAGGTCAGCAATCTCACCTGTGTTGTTCATTGCAACAGATACTAAATCAAGCCCTCTTTGTTCCCCGTGCAAAGCATAATAAGCGTCTCTGAGCGAGCTATAAATCTTTTCATAGTTAGAAATTTTAATTTTCTCTTCAAAAAGATTCTCATCTTCTTTTGGTACAAGTTCAGCTGTTTTAATTTCATTGAGCTGAAACTGAATTAAATCTAGCCTGTGAGCCCTTTGCTGCTCATTTTCCGTTAGCTTTTCCATTTGTTTTTTCAGACTTATGTATTCATCATAAAGCGAACCGTACAACCCTAGCGCTTTTTCAATAATCGAACCACCATATTGATCAAGCAATGTTAAGTGTCGATCACCATTCATAAGGTCTTGATGTTCATGCTGCCCGTGAATATCAACAAGCGTTCCACCGACTTCACGTAAAATCGCAAGTGTCACAAGCTTTCCGTTAATGCGACAAATGCTTTTTCCGCTCGCTGTAATCGAGCGCCTTAGCACAATCATCTCATCCTCCACTTCAATTCCAAGCGACTCTGCTTTTTCAAAGCAGGGATGGCTTTTTTCAATTAAAAACAGCCCTTCTATTTCTGCTCGATCCGTACCGTGTCGAACAAATTCAGCAGAGCCTCGTCCTCCAACAAGTAAATGAATCGCATCAATAATAATAGACTTTCCAGCCCCTGTCTCCCCTGTTAAAACAGTTAATCCTTTTTCAAATGAAAGAGATAGGCTTTCGATAATTGCAAAGTTTTTAATCGATAGTTCGGCTAACACTCCTATTCACACCCCTACAGCATTTCTAAAAAGCGATTTGAAATCGTTTTGGCTTCCTCAGACGTTCTACATATAATTAAACACGTATCGTCTCCACAAATTGTTCCTAAAATTTCTTCCCAATCTAAGTGATCAATAAGAGCTCCAACTACATTTGCATTACCTGGCAACATTTTCATAACAAGTAAATTCTCAGCTGCATCAATTTTTATAAATGCATCTGTAAGAGCACGCTTTAATTTTTGAAGAGGATTAAAACGCTGGTCAGCTGGTAAGCTATATTTGTAGCGCCCATCAAGCATTGGCACTTTTACAAGATGAAGTTCTTTAATATCACGGGAAACTGTTGCTTGTGTAACATTAAAGCCTAAGCTTTTTAAAATATCGACTAAATCATCCTGTGTTTCAATATCGTTATTTGCAATAACTTCTCTAATTTTAATATGTCGCTGTCCTTTATTCATCATTTACACCTCACATAATCTTTGAATTTGAATTATAGCTATGTATAAGAAAAAGTTTTCTTGTTTTTTTATAAGCTCTCCCTTTTTCACAAAACAATGTATGTAATACTATGTTAGCTAATTATCGCAGCTTAGACAACTTATAAAGCAAGCCATGACAAACTTTAAGCGGCGCTATAAAAAGCACCGCTTAATTTATTACCCTTTTTTTAAAGCCGCATGCGCTTGTGTTACGGCTTGTTCTATTGTTGTTTCAGAAAAAGTTTCGCCAACTTCTTTTTCCCCACTCCACTTTAGATGAAGAAGAAATTCAATATTTCCATCTCCCCCTGTAATTGGAGAATACGTTAAAGAAGCAATATCATATCCTTCACGAAGAACAAATGTACAAATTTCTTGGAGTACATCTTCATGTACAGCTCGATCTCTGACAATTCCTTTTTTCCCAACTTGTTCACGTCCTGCTTCAAACTGTGGTTTCACAAGAGCAACAACATCACTATTTGGGACAAGTAATGTTTTAAGAACCGGAAAAATTAATTTTAAAGAAATAAAAGAAACGTCAATAGAAGCAAATTGCGGCATTCCAAACTGTAGCTGATCTGGTGTTACATAGCGGAAATTTGTTCTTTCCATCACAACTACACGCTCATCTTGACGCATTTTCCATGCAAGCTGATTATATCCCACATCAAGCGCATAAGAAAGCTGTGCTCCATTTTGAAGAGCGCAATCTGTAAAGCCCCCTGTTGATGCTCCGATATCTAACATAATTTTATCTTTTACAGTAAGATCAAATTCCTTAAGTGCCTTTTCGAGTTTAAATCCTCCTCTGCTTACATAAGGCATTACTTTTCCTTTTACAGTAAGAGGTGTATCAACTGAAATTTTTTCTCCAGGTTTATCTAATCTTTGTTCATTTGTATATACGAGACCTGCCATGACAGTGCGTTTAGCTTTTTCACGTGTTTCCACTAAGCCACGCTCCACCAATAACACATCTACACGTTCTTTTTTCGTCACCTTGCTTCAAGTCCTTTAGTCTTTTTTACGTTCACACGCTTTTGCAAACGAGTTACAACATGTTCAGTTGTAAACTCAATTTCTTCTAGAAGGCGATCAACGCTTCCATGCTCAACAAAGTAGTCTGGAATTCCCATGCGATCAACAAGTGAACTATCATATCCGTGATCTGAAGCAAACTCTAATACAGCACTTCCAAATCCACCTTCTAAAACAGCTTCTTCAATCGTCATAATCGGCTTGTTTTCTTTAAAAAGCTCATGAAGCATCTTATGATCAAGCGGCTTAATAAAACGAGCGTTTACAATCTTAACAGATATGCCGTTCTTCGCCATCTTTTCACGCGCTTCCATTGCCATCTCAATTGAAGGACCAAATGTTAAAATTGTGGCATCATGCCCTTCTTTTAACACTTCCCACGTTCCAATCGGAATTGTTTTTAGTTCTTTATCCATTGGAACACCAAGTCCATTTCCACGTGGATAACGTATTGCAATTGGACCATCGTTATATTGAAGAGCCGTGTACACTAAATGCTGCCCTTCATTTTCATCTTTCGGCATCATCATAACCATGTTTGGAATATGGCGCATAAAGGCAATGTCAAATACGCCTTGATGTGTTTCACCATCAGCTCCAACAAGACCTGCTCGATCAATACCAAAGAAAACGTTCAAGTTTTGACGACATACGTCATGCACAACTTGGTCATATGCACGCTGTAAAAATGTTGAATAGATAGCTAAAAACGGTTTCATGTCTTGTGTAGCAAGTCCTGCTGCTACAGTTGTGGCATGTTGTTCAGCAATCCCTACATCATACATGCGCTCTGGAAATTCTTTTTGAAAAGCTTCAAGCTTTGAGCCTACAGGCATAGCTGGTGTTATCGCAACAACTCTGTCATCTTCACGCGCTACTTTTTGAACAGTATCACTGATAACTTTACTCCAAGCTGGAGGCGTGTCTTTTGGTTTAATGAAATCACCTGATTCAATCTTGTAAGGACCTGTACCATGCCATGTTCCAATTTTATCGCTTTCAGCAGGCAAGTACCCTTTTCCTTTTTTCGTTAAAACATGCACAAGGATAGGACCATTTGTTTTTTTAGCATAGCGAAGATTATCGAACAGTTCCTCATAGTTGTGCCCATCAACAGGACCAAGATATGTGAAACCAAGTTCTTCAAAGAACATGCCCGATACAAACATATACTTTAGACCATCTTTTACACGTTCAGCTGTTGAAGCTAAACGTCCTCCAACAGATGGAACTTTTTTAAGTAAAAACTCAAGCTCATCTTTAACCCAATGATATTTGCCAGCTGTGCGTAAACGACCTAGCACATTATGCAGGGCACCAACGTTTGGGGCAATAGACATTTCATTGTCATTTAAAATAACGATCATGTCTTTTTGCTCATGTCCAATGTGGTTTAAAGCTTCCAAGGCCATTCCACCTGTTAAAGCTCCATCACCAATAATCGGAATGATATAATCATCTGTTTTCTTCAGATCTCTTGCAATAGCCATTCCCATTGCCGCTGATAAAGACGTTGAACTGTGACCTGTTTCCCAAACATCATGTTCGCTTTCATTTCGTTTCGGAAATCCACATAGACCTTTGTACTTACGTAATGTATCGAACTTACAGGCACGGCCAGTTAAAATTTTATGGACATATGATTGATGTCCAACATCCCATAAAAACTTGTCTTTTGGGCTATCAAATATTTTATGAAGCGCAATTGTTAATTCAACCACCCCAAGATTTGGACCGATGTGGCCCCCTGTAACGGACAGATTCTCGATCAAAAAGCGTCGAATATCTTCTCCAAGTGACTCTAATTCACTAGTAGACATTTTCTTTAAAAATGCCGGATTTTTTATTGACGTAAGATCCAAATCGGATCACTCACTTTCGTACTTAGTTAGCCACACTACTTTAGTAGCCTTCCTTGAAAAAAGAGCCGCTAACACAAACGTGATAACGGCAAGAAAGAATCACTTTCTAATTTTCAAAAAAAACTAAACACTCCATAGCATAATTGTGACATTATTGTAGCATAAAAACATCTCAAGCTCAATCTTTAGCTTTTGATATTCTTTTATTGCTGACGCCATGCGATGTAATAAGAAAGCTCTTTTAACATACTATCTTGAATTTCAGCTTTTTCAAGCTCCATAATTGCTTGATCCATATGATACTGTAATTTCTCTTTTGCATTTTCCATGCCTAAAAGAGCTGGATATGTTGCTTTATCATTACCTGTATCACTTCCAACAGGCTTACCAAGAAGCTGTTCATTTCCTTCAATATCTAAGATGTCATCTTGAATTTGAAAAGCTAAACCAAGATGATAGCTGAAATTTTTCAAATGACTAAGCTGATCTTCCGATGCTCCTGCAATAATTGCTCCAGCAATAATCCCAAAAGAAAGGAGTTTTCCTGTCTTATGTTCATGGATGTATTCTAACTCTTTTAACGAAAGCTTTTTCTCTTCGCCTTCAATATCAGCCATCTGCCCCCCAACCATTCCTTCAGCACCTGCTGCACGTGCTAATTCTTCAATCACAAGCAGCTTAATTTCTGGAGAAAAGTTAGCTTTTGTTACGATTTGAAAGCTATAGGTTAGCAAAGCATCGCCAGCTAAAATAGCGGCTGCTTCTCCGAACACTTTATGGTTTGTTGGCTTTCCTCTTCTTAGATCATCATCATCCATGCTTGGCAAGTCATCATGAACTAATGAGTAGGTGTGAATCATTTCAACAGCACATGCTGCTTCATAACCAAGGGATTTATCTTTCCCGAATGCTTCAAGCGTTGCTAAAAGAAGAATCGGACGAATGCGCTTTCCGCCTGCTGTTAGGGAGTATAACATCGATTCTTTCAGCAAGCTTGGCATCTGTAGCGCTTCAATTTGCGTTGGGAGAAGCTCTTCGACTAACTTTTTATATTCTTTTAAATAGCTCTCAAGCGCGATCATTTGTCACCTTCCTCTCCAACAGAGAAAGGAGCAAGGTTTCCATCTTCTTGCAAGATTTGCTCCATTTGTGTTTCAATTTTTTGAAGGCGATCATGACAAAATTTTGAGAGTTTCATTCCTTCTTGAAATCGGTCAATAGCTTCTTCTAAAGGAACGTCACCTTCTTCAAGTTTATCAACGATTTTTTCAAGTTCTTCCATCGCTTCTTCAAATGTATATTCTTTTTCTTCACTCATTCTCACCACTCCTTATGTCTTCTACAAGACAATCAATGGACCCATCTTTCAAGCGTAGCGTTACCGTTTCACCTTTTGCTACACCTTTTGTACTTTTCACAAGCTTTTCCTCTTCATTGTATACAAGACTATATCCACGCTCCATAATCTTTAACGGACTGAGCGCATTTAGCTTTGCCATATGAGAAGACAACAGCATCTTTTTAGCATTCAACACTGTTGTTATATCTTTTTGTAACAAGCGTGTTAAACGTTCTCGTTCTCTATCAGCTTCTTTTAACCTTGCGTATGGATGATGTGTAAGAAGACGACGCTTTATGTAAGAGAACTTTTCTTCTTTTCTCATAGCAATACGCTTACTTTCCTTATGTAAACGATCAAGCAAAAGATCCAATTGCTGCTCCTTTTGTTCTAGCAGCTTTGTTGGATATCGAAAAGCATACGACTTCTCTGTACGTTCTAAGCGCGTCTTTTTTGCGGTAATATGCGACGAAATTGCTCTTGTTAAGCGAATTTTCCGCTGGCTAATTCGTTCAAGTACCTCCGTTAAATTAGGCACCGCTAGTTCAGCTGCTGCAGTAGGAGTCGGAGCACGCATGTCAGCTACAAAATCAGCGATCGTGAAATCTGTTTCATGACCTACAGCTGAAATAATAGGAAGCTTTGACTCATATATAGCTCGGGCAACTTTTTCATCGTTAAATCCCCAAAGTTCTTCAATAGAACCACCGCCGCGTCCGATAATTAGCACATCCGCGTTTATATCTTTCGCCTTTTTAATTCCACTTACAATTGAAGCAGGAGCGCGATCACCTTGTACAAGAGCTGGAATTAAAATAATTTGAGCAACAGGATATCTCCGTTTAATCGTTGTCATAATATCCCTTACAGCTGCTCCTGTTGGAGAGGTTACAACTCCAACGAGGTTAGGATAAAGAGGGAGAGGCTTTTTAATCCTAGGATCAAAAAGCCCTTCTCCCTCTAATTTGTTCTTCAGCTGCTCATAAGCAAGATGAAGACTTCCTACTCCGTCAGGCTGCATGTCGCGAATATAAAGCTGATAATTGCCGCTTCCTTCGTAAACTGAAACTTCTCCCCTTGCAAGAACTTTCATACCGTTTTCAGGGATAAAAGGCAAATTTTTATTTTGACTCGAAAACATCACAGCAGACATGCGGGCATGCTCGTCTTTTAAGGTAAAATACATATGCCCTCTGCTATGCTGTTTAAAGTTTGAGATTTCCCCTTTCAGCCACACATCTTGCAAATGGGGATCAACGTCAAATTTTCGTTTGATATATTTCGTTAAAGCCGTAATTGTTAAAGGCTTTAATTCGCTCATGACACTTCCCCCTTGTTATTAAGAACGAACGCGAGCTTTTGCTGACTGAATTGTATTTTCTAAAAGCATTGTAATTGTCATTGGACCTACTCCACCTGGAACAGGTGTAATAGCACCAGCAACTTCTTTTACTTCTTCAAAATCTACGTCTCCACAAAGCTTTCCATCTACGCGGTTAATCCCAACATCGATCACAACCGCTCCTTCTTTTACATCTTGAGCTTTAACAAAGTTTGGAATTCCAACCGCAACAATTAGGATATCTGCATCTTTTGTATGCTTTTGCATGTTTTGTGTTCTAGAGTGACAGTATGTTACCGTTGCATTTTCATTTAAGAATAATTGGCCAACAGGTTTACCAACAATATTGCTGCGCCCAATCACAACAACGTGTTTTCCAGATACTTCAATACCTGTTTTTCTAACCATTTCTAATACGCCGTGTGGAGTACATGGCAAGAATGTTTCTTGACCAATCATCATTTTACCAACGCTGATTGGATGAAAACCATCAACGTCCTTTTTAGGAGAAATGCGCTCGATGACAGCATCTTCATTAATATGTTTTGGAAGTGGAAGCTGAACTAAAATTCCATCAATTGCATCATCTTCATTTAACTTGTCAATATGACCAAGTAGTTCTTCTTCTGATACTGTGTCTGGAAGTTTAATTGAAACCGAATGAATACCTGTATTTTCACAAGCGCGATGTTTACTGCGTACATATGTTTCGGAAGCAGGGTCTTGTCCAACTAATATAACAGCTAAGCCTGGTTGAACTCCTTGCTCCTTTAGCATTTCAACTTCTTTTTTCATACTTTCTCGCTTCTCACTTGCTAATTCTTTACCATTAATTAATTGTGCACTCATTGATCATTCTCTCCTTCTCTGTCATCTCTGTATGTTGTTTTATCACTTTATTTTAAATCTTTTATAAAAGATTTTTAACTATTTGATGCTGAGATTTTAGATAATACGCCATTGATAAAACGACCTGATTGATCATCACCAAACGTTTTTGCAAGTTCGATGGCTTCATTAATGCTTACGTTTTGGGGAATGTCTTCTTCATATTTCATTTCATAAACCGCAATTCTTAAAATAATACGGTCAACGTTCGCTAGACGATCTAGCGTCCATTTTTCAAGGTTTGCACTAATCAAGCTGTCAATCTCTTCTTTGTTTTCTGACACACCAAGAACAAGCTGACGTAAAAACGCATCAACCTCTTCCTCTTCTACTACATTGTCAATAGCTTCTTCTGGGCTATTTTGGCCAATCTCACATTGAAAAAGAGCTTGAAGCGCTTTTTCCCTTGCTGTACGTCTTTTCATAAATAGGTATACTCCTTTTTTAACTTATCCAATTATCATATCCTGATAATAGCATAGTTTCCTACCGCGAGTACATAACGTATCCACGTATTGTTATTTTCCGAATCTTCACAGAAATAAGAATTGGAAACAACAAGAAAGAAACTCGCAAAAAAGCTGCTCTTATTGTAAGAGCAGCCCCTTCATTAGATAGAATCAATCTCTTCTTCCTTTTGAGGAGATTCAAAGATGACGCCCACGATATGAACGTTAACTTCTGCTAATTCGAGTGCTGTCATATTTTTCAACGCTTCTCGAATGTTATCTTGAACTTGACTTGCAACCGTTGGAATAGAAACGCCATAGTTCATAGAACAGAACACATCAATTTTAATGCCTTCTTCACTAAGCTCTACTTTGACGCCTTTGCCGTGATTCTTTTTCCCAAGCTTCTCAACAACGCCAGATGCAAAGTTTCCACGCATTTGGCCAACGCCTGCTACTTCAGATGCGGCAATACCTGCGATAACTTCAATCACTTCAGGAGCGATTTCTACTTTTCCTAACGCATTTTCATTTTCTCCCATATCTAACACATGATTTTCGTTCATAGGCTATTCCTCCTTGAGAATTACTTACTTTTCATTACATCGTGTTCTTCTAGAAACTTCGTATTAAATTCCCCTTCAATGAATTTCTCATGTTGAAGTAAATTTAAATGAAACGGAATTGTTGTATCTACGCCTTCAATAACAAACTCGCTTAGAGCTCTTCTCATTCTTGCAACAGCTTCTTCGCGCGTTGGAGCGTGAACAATTAATTTAGCAATCATTGAATCGTAGAAAGGCGGAATTTTATACCCTGAGTATACCGCAGAATCAACACGAACGCCAAAACCGCCTGGAGGAAGGTACATAGTGATTTCCCCTGGAGATGGCATGAAATTTTTCGCTGGATTTTCAGCATTGATACGGCACTCGATTGCCCATCCAGAAAACGTAACGTCTTCTTGCGTATACGAGAGCTTCTCATGATTTGCCACTTTGATTTGCTCTTTAATTAAGTCAATACCTGTTACCATTTCTGTTACGGGATGTTCAACTTGGATACGCGTGTTCATTTCCATGAAATAAAACTTTCTGTCACGGTAGTCATAGATAAACTCCACTGTTCCAGCTCCTGTATATTGAACAGCTTGTGCTGCCTTAACAGCAGCTTCTCCCATTTTCGCACGCATTTCTCCATCAAGGGCTGGAGAAGGCGTTTCTTCAATTAATTTTTGAAGACGGCGCTGAATACTGCAATCACGTTCACCAAGATGAATTGTATTACCAAATTCATCTGCTAACACTTGGATTTCAACATGGCGGAAGTCTTCGATATACTTTTCTAAATAAACCCCTGGGTTTCCAAATGCTGTTGCGGCTTCTTGCTGTGTAATCTCGACACCTTTTCTTAAAGAAGATTCGTCACGCGCAACACGGATTCCTTTTCCGCCTCCGCCTGCTGTTGCCTTAATAATTACAGGATACCCAATTTCCTCTGCAATTGTAACCGCATCTTCCACACTTTCAATAATCCCTTGAGATCCAGGTACAATCGGTACACCTGCTTCACGCATTGTTTCTCTTGCCACATCTTTTGTTCCCATTTTTGAAATGGACTCTGGCGTTGGTCCAACAAACGTTACATTACACTCACGGCAAAGCTCAGCGAAGTCAGCGTTCTCAGATAAAAATCCGTAACCAGGGTGAATCGCATCACATCCTGTAAGCATTGCAATACCCATGATATTTGTGAAATTTAAGTAGCTGTCTTTCGAAGCAGTAGGACCTACACAATACGCTTCATCAGCAAGACGAACGTGCAGCGACTCTTTATCTGCTTCTGAATAAATTGCAACAGACTCGACATTTAATTCTTTACATGCGCGGATAATTCTTACGGCAATTTCTCCGCGGTTCGCAATAAGCAATTTTTTTATCATAATTGATCTCCCTTTATTCTGGTTTAACTAAGAAAAGTGGTTGACCATATTCTACAAGCTGACCATTTTCAACAAGTATTTCAACGATTTCACCTGTTACTTCAGCCTCAATTTCGTTGAATAGTTTCATCGCTTCCACAATACAAACCACGCTATCTTGTTTAACTTTAGTTCCCGTTTGAACATATGGACCTGCTTCTGGTGAAGAGGAATTATAAAAAGTTCCAACCATTGGTGATGTAATTTTATGAAGGTTACTGTCTTCTTTTTTCTCTTCTGTATGTACCGGTTGTTGTGGTTCATTTTGTTGCACAACAGGCTGCGCTGATGGCTGAGCCGGTATTTGTTGAACAGGCTGTTCCTGAATAACTACTTTCTGTTGTGCTGCAAGAGCACCTTTCTTTTTCAACTTAATTTTCGAGCCTTCATGCTCGTACATAAATTCTTCGATAGATGACTGATCAACAAGGCGAATAATTTCGCGAATCTCTTGAATTTTTAACATCTCTTTTACACTCCATTTCATCGACTAGTGAATACTTAATATCATACGCTAACTGTCCTTAAAATTTCAACAGGCGTATACTTTGGACAACCGTCCTTTTCTATTTTAAGTAAACTTCTTTTCTTTGACAATGTACTAGTTATTACCTAGTGTTATCATTAACTATTATATTTCAGTCTTGCTTTGGATGCAAAATAAGTTCAAATAAAAAAAAGACGACAGAAGTCGCCTTTTTTTTATTTCATTATTTAACAGGCTCAAATTCTACCGCTACTTTCTTAGCTCCAATTTCTTGCGTCACGATATTCATAATTTCATTTGCTTGTTTTTTGCTATCTTCTTTTGATTTTACAACGATACGAACCCCGTTATCTTCAGCACGTACAAGGGCATCATCATATCCTTTTTCCTTGATTAATGTCTCAATTGTTTGCTCTTTTTCATTGAGTTTTGAAAGTTCTTCTACTTTGTCCTTTGCTTCACTTTTCTCTTCTACTGAAGCCTCATTTGATGCGACAACGTCCTCAAGTTTCTCAATTTCTTTACTTCTCTCGTCTGTAATTTGCATGCGCATTGCTAAAAATTGGTCTTCATTTTCCACAGTTGAGACAACTGTTTCCCCGTTTTTCTCTGTTGTTGAAGCTCCCTTTTGCTCTGTTTCTTTATCCGTTTGCTTTGCACTTTCTTTTTCTTTACTTTCTTCTTTATCTGTAAAAGCGACGTTATCACTCTGTGGGCTTGGAGACGTAATATAATAAACAGATAAAACAACAACTAAGCTAAGCATTGTTAATAACCAAACGGTTTGTTTTTTCAGCAACATAAAATTTAATCCCCCTTCGTCTTTTTAGGCGTGACTGCCACGCGATGACTTGGAACATCGAGCACTCTCGTAACTGCGTCCACAACCGACTTTTTCACTTTTATATTATCAGCTCCCTTCGCAACGACAAGAACGCCCCTAATATCAGGTTTTAGTGTTTTTACAACAACGGGCTGTTCCTTATCACCGTTACGAACAATAACGAGCTGTTGATCCACTGAGTTATCTTCAATATTCCTTGTACCGCCTTCACGATCATTTTCTTCTGTTGTTTGACTTTGGTTTACTGTGTTATGCTCATAAATTTTCTCTTCTGTAGCATCAACGTTTACAAATACTTGCACATTATCAACGCCAATCATACTTTCTAGCACATCTGTAAGTTCTGCTTCGTATTTTTTTTCATAGTCTGAAATTGTTCTAGCCTGCTTTTCTTTTCCACTACCAAACGTTTCTACTTCCTCTGTTTCTTGTTGGCTATCACCTGAGCCTTTCGTTTCAACGGCGTCTGGTTTTGCTGTTGAGCTTTGAAAATTCCCATAGAGCATGACAAAAACTCCAGCGGCCAAAAGTAAAATCACATATGCAAGCTTGCGGTTTTTCTTAGGTGGATCTGAAGAAGATAGTCTCGCTAAGAAGCTCTTTTTCTTGTTGCTCTCCTTATCGCTCATCTGCTTCTCCTCCTCCCATTGTGACTATAATTTGTTTTTTATTCATATCCCATTTTTTAGAAAGAAAACTTTGTACTTTCTTTAGCTTCTCGTCGTTTTCTGTTTTCTCTTTTTTAATAGGTTCCGACGTATTAATGGAAACAACTTCAACTTCTGAGACTGATGCTGTATGCTTATTCTCCTTTGGCTGAACAGACAGAGAGATGGAACTAATATTTTCAAAACTTTTTTCACCTTTCTCGTCTTTCATATGAACTTCTACGCCTGAAACTTCTACTCCATACTCCTTCACCAACTCCTCTTTTACTCCCTCTTCTAGTTGGACAGCCATCTGTTCTAAAATATATGCATCTTGTGACGCTTGTATTTCTTTTTTCTTTAAATCTAGCAAATTTTTTGAAGAGTTTTCTTGAGAGATAGAAGAAGAGTTAATGGCGGTAAACAGTTTATCAACGTTCACTTTGAATATGCTGAAAACAGGTGTCAAAATAATAAGCATAAGAAGTAGACCAATAACCATCTTTGCGTACTTCTGCATAGATGAGCTTGGTAACAGCAGATCAATAATGGTAGCAAGTAAGATAAACAGAATAATATTTGTAACCCATTCTGTTAACGCTCCCATCAACACCCTCCTTATCTGACCATCATCGTAATATTACTTGCAGTAATAACAAGCGTAATACATAAGAAAAACATTAAAGAAACAACAGCAAGAGCAGCAAAAATATAAATAACGCTTCTACTAATGATGCTTAAACAGGAGATGATTGGTCCTCCTCCAACAGGCTGGATCAGAGCTGCAGCAAGCTTGTAAATAATTGCAATTGAAAGGAGTTTAAGAGCAGGAAAAGCTGTGATAAAAAGTAAAATCGCTACCCCAACAAGGCCTACCGTATTTTTTAATAGAAGAGAGGCACTTAATACTGTATCTGTTGCATCTGTAAACATCCGTCCTACAACAGGAACAAAGTTTCCTGTAATAAATTTTGCAGTTCTCACAGTGATTCCATCTGCTACGGCCGAACTTGTCCCCTGAACAGAAATAACGCCTAAGAAAATAGTGAGAAACCCACCAAGAACTCCAATGCTCACATTTCTCATAAGCTGAGCAAGCTGTGTTACTTTATATTGTTCTGAAATTGTACTTACAATGCTTAACAGTGCAGAAAGAAATAAAAGCGGCATTACAACATACTGAATAAGTAACCCGCTTGTGTTCATAAGAAAAATAATCACTGGATGAAAAAAAGCGGCTGACATCACGCCTCCCGAAGAAGCCATAAGAGCTAGAAGAAGAGGAATAAGCGCAATAATAAAATGAATCATCGTCTGTATGGCTTCAGTTGCATATGAAATGGCAATATGGAAGCTATTTAAAGCAATGACAATAAGCACAAGATAAACAAGTGCGTAAGCTACTTTACTAACGGTTGTTTTCTCAAATGCATTCTGAAGATTCTGGAGGAATACGCAAAAGATTGTTAGCATAATGAGCGTACCGAGGAGTTTTCCATTTGCAATAATTTCGTGAAGAAAGAACTTCATAAGCCCTTTCAACCACTCCTCTAGCGAAAGTTCTTTGTCTCCTTTCAAAAACTCGACAAGACTGCCTTTCTGACTTTCCGGCAAAAAACCACCATACTCTGTCATGATATTATTCCAAAACCCTTTTATCTCATCGATGCCAAGCTGATCCACCTGTTCATCTACCATTTCATCAGCACTTGGAATAGCTTGTACACTGTCAGGTAGAAAAAAAAGAAAAAGCAGCAATACTAAACAAAATAAGCTTTTTTTCTTTTTCATGTGCGCACCTCAATCCTCATTCATTATGTTGTTGGCAACATTGAAATAATGGTTTCAATCACAACCGTTAAGATTGGTATTGCCATTGATAAAATGAGGATTTTCCCTCCTAACTCGATTTTTGAAGCAATGGAACCTTGTCCAGCATCTTTCGTAATTTGAGCGCCGAATTCAGCAATATAAGCAATCCCAATAATCTTTAAAATGGTTTCTACATATATAACATTGACCCCGGCTTGACGCGAAAGAACTTCAACCATTCCAATAATTTCGCTGATTTTATCAACGAGAAACAAGAAAATAACGCAGCCAACAAATACAACAAGAAGAAAAGCGATGGAGGATTTTTGTTCTTTTAAAATAATTGTTAAAAACGTGGCAATTAAACCAAGGCCAACAATTTGGATCATTTCAATCTTCCATCACCTCCCTTAGCCTTGAAAAAGAAATACAGACTTAATTTTTTGAAACAAGTCTTGTACAATTGACGCGACCATAAACAAAATATAAATAAAGCCAATGAGTGTAACCCAATTTGCAAAATCTTTTTTACCCATTTGCTCTAGAACGGTTACTAAAAAGGCAACGATAATGCCTACTCCGGCAATTTGAAAAATGGTATTGATGTCTACCCCCATTTTGTTTCATCCTCCTACAGCTACAATAATAAAATGACTAACAATAACCCTGTTAGGAACCCTAGGCTTTTCACCATCTTCTCGTAGCGCGTTTGCCTGTCAACAGCGTCTGCTTCCTCCCGCTCTAAATGGTTAAGCGTTAACACAATATGCTTTTGCTGTGTATGCCGATCATGCTGTCCGAGCGTCTGTCCAAATTGTTTTAAAGCTTCTTTCTCCCCCTGCTTCAAAGCAGTTAGACGCCAATTTTCTTCTATACTAAGCAGCCAAGCCTCTCCAGCACTTTTTTGACCTTTTTCTAAATATGTTGCAAAAGAATCAAAAAAGGAAGCGATTGGTTTTGGTACTTGTTCTGTTAATAAACGGGCAATTTGTGGTAGAGGACGATGACTATACATAATTTCTGCCTCAAGTGACCTTAGAGCACTTTTAAGCTGCCGAAGCTGTTTTGGTCTTGCATTGAGCTGTTTTGCAAGATCAAATCCAAACCATGTTGTCGCAACTAAAATAAATAAAGCCCCAAAAAGTTTCATTTTCTTACACCTTCTATTCCATCTTTCATTCGTTTTACTTCTCGCTGAAAAATTCCTTCGACAGTTCCAGGTCCGTTTCGATTTGAAAGAAGTACAAAACGGTCGATAATGCAAGCGTCTATTAACGCTTTTAACGATGGCCTCGTTGCCATATCTTTCACAGAGCTTCCATGAGCAGTTAAAATTAAGCTAACTCCTGCATGAACAGCTTCTAAAATAGCTTCTGTATCTTCTACTCGTCCAACTTCATCTACAATAAGAACGTTTGGGCTCATCGAACGAATCAACATCATCATTCCTTCTGCTTTTGGACAGGCATCAAGCACATCAACCCGAGGGCCAAACGTATGCTGTGGTACTCCGTCAAGACAGCCTGCAATTTCCGATCGCTCATCTACAATCCCCACTTTTTGCGAAGGAATTCTTTTTCTTTCTACTCCTGTGCTAACAAGGCGGGCAAGATCTCTTAGCATTGTTGTTTTCCCAGATTGAGGAGCTCCAATAATGACTGTATTTAACCATTTACGATCGTAAAGGCTGTCTATTAGACTTTCCCCAATCCCAATTTTCTCGCGTGCAATCCGAATGTTTAATGATGTAATATCCCGGATTGCTTTTACTTTGCCATTCTCAGTAATAACTCGCCCTGCTAGTCCGACACGGTGGCCACCTTTTATTGTGATATAGCCCTTTTGTAACTCTTCTTCAAGCATGTACATCGATGATTGACTAAGTTGACTAAGCATATATGCGAAATCCTCTTTCACGGGTAAGACGGAATAAAAAATAGGCTCGTCTTTTCTGATTAATTCAATAGGACGGTTAATCCTTAGCCGAATTTCTTGCACATCTTCATCTATATAGCGCCTGAGGAGCTCTACGATATGTTGAGGAAGTACACTTAAAACTGATTCCATCCTTAATCCCCTCGCCTACTTAGTTATTTTCAATGTATGCAAGCTTGGCTATTTTAATGCCAGAACGCTATTTGTAAATGCCAATAAAAATAAATGCTACTCCAAGACCGATAAATACAAACTTTCCATATGAAAGCTGATCTGCAATGGAAAATAGACCAATTGAAATAGAGGCCAACATAACGAGCGGCCCAATTAAGGCTAACAAGCTGTTGATAAAAAGAGCTTTCTTGACATCGTTACCAAAAAGAATAAGTACTGCTGCTGTTAGCTCAATAAATCCTGAGATAAAGCGCAAACACGCCATCGTAATGATTGTTGTATCAAACATATTCCAAAAAGGCCTCATCTGTTCACTTCTCCTCGCCTAAGAGCAAAATATTAGTACAACCTATGCTTTTTTTTGGCTTTTATGCACAAAAAAAAGCAAGAGCCTATTAGGCTCTTGCTTTTTAATATCAATTAAGCACGTGATACGTAGCTTCCATCGCTTGTGTTAACCACAAGAACGTCTCCTTGGTTTACGAAGAATGGAACTTGAACAACTAAGCCTGTTTCAACTGTTGCAGGTTTTGTTCCACCTGAAGCTGTATCTCCTTTAATACCTGGTTCTGTTTCTGTTACTGTTAGCTCAACGCTGTTTGGAAGCTCAACACCTAATGTTTCGCTTTCATACATCATAATGCTTACTTCCATATTTTCTTTTAAGAACTTAAGCTCGTATTCAATTTGAGCTTCCGGAAGTTCAATTTGATCATATGTGTTTGTATCCATGAATACGTGTTGATCACCATTTGCATATAGATACTGCATTTTGCGATTATCGATTCGTGCTTTGTTTACTTTTTCACCTGCACGGAATGTTTTCTCTTGGACAGCTCCTGTACGAAGGTTACGAAGTTTAGAGCGAACAAATGCAGCTCCTTTTCCTGGCTTAACGTGCTGGAACTCCATTACTTGCCAAATTCCTCCGTCTACTTCGATTGTTAACCCTGTACGAAAATCATTTACTGAAACCATCTAATAGTCCTCCTAGTTTACCTTTATAAAATAATAAGTTCTTTTGGGGCATATGTTAAATTTTCATTGCCTTCATCTGTTATGAGCAAATCATCTTCAATTCGAACGCCGCCTACGTTTGGTACGTAAATACCAGGCTCAACGGTTACAACCATACCAGGCTCTAGTACAGTAGCAGAACGAGTTGAAAGAGCGGGACCTTCATGAACTTCAAGACCAATTCCGTGGCCTGTGGAGTGCCCAAAGTATTCCCCATATCCATGTTCTGTAATATAATCACGCGCTAAGGCATCCGCTTGAACTCCTGTAATGCCTTTTTTAATGCCATCAACGCTACGCAGTTGCGCCTTTAGAACGATGTCATAAATGTTCTTCAATTCATCACTAACGTCGCCAACAGCAACCGTTCTTGTAATATCTGAACAATATCCTTTATAGTACGCGCCAAAATCAAGCGTTACAAACTCGCCTTCCTTAATCACTTTTTCGCTAGCAGCTCCATGTGGCAAAGCGCTTCTATACCCTGAAGCAACAATTGTATCAAATGAAGAAGACGTTGCGCCATGTTTTCTCATATAAAATTCAAGCTCGTTTGAAACCTCAAGCTCCGTTACACCGGGTTTGAGGTAAGATAAAATATGATTAAAAGCTTCGTCTGTTAACTTGGCAGCTTCCTTTAATATCTTAATCTCTTCCCTAGTCTTAATCAAGCGTAAGTTTTCTACAAGACCTGAGACAGGAACAAGTTGGGCCGAGATTTCCTTTTGGTATGTGGAGAAGTCAGCGTACGTAATTGCCTGTTCTTCAAATCCTAGCGCTTTGATTCCTAACTGTTCAACGACAGAAGCAATTTCTTTCGCAATTGGTCCAGTATGTTTGACAATTTCAAATCCTTCTGTTTGCTTTGTTGCTTGTTCTATGTAGCGAAAGTCTGTAATAAAGACGGCTTTTTCTTTTGAAATGACAACAACTCCAGCACTTCCCGTAAAGTTTGTCATGTAACGACGATTGTACTTACTTGTAATAAGAAGACCGTCAATTCCTCTTTGTTCAAAGCTTCCGCGAAGTTTTACTAATTTTTCTGTCATGCTATTCCTTCCCTTCCGCGATATTCTTTAAAGCATTAATTCCCATTTCATATCCAAACAATCCAAATCCAACAATCTGTCCTGCACTTACTGGTGCAATAACAGAGGTATGGCGGAATTCTTCTCTTGCATGAACATTTGAAATATGAACTTCTACAACAGGAATGTTAAGGCTTGCAATACAATCGCGAATCGCATAGCTATAATGAGTGAAGGCACCCGGATTTAGGAGAACTCCATCACATGTTTCATTTGCTTTGTACATAGCATCGATAATTACACCTTCATGATTGGATTGAAGAAAATCCAGAGAAAGGTCGAGAGCTTCCCCTTTTGTTTTTAGGCTTTTTTCTAAATCTACAAGCGTTGTACTTCCGTAAATTTCAGGCTCACGCTTCCCTAAATAGTTTAAATTTGGTCCGTTTATAACTAAGAATTGTTTCATAGCACTCTCCCTTTGCTTCAAAAAATTCCGTTCTTTCCTTATCTTATCATAAAGAAGGCGCTATAGCTTATGAGGAAGCACTAATTCGTCGCAATTCAGATTCTTCATACGAAATAGAATACCCAATAAAAATTCCATAAAGCAAGTAAAAACAAAAAGATGTAATGATGGTATCTCTACTAAGGTCTGTAATCTCTTTTAAATTCGGAAAAATTGGATTCAGCAGAAAGAAAACAAAGCCCCAAAGTATAACTCCATATGCCGCTCCAACCCACATGCTTTCAAATCTTCGTAGTAATGCATAGTAAATAAGTGCAACAGGAATAGAAATAATAGCAAGGAGAATAATTCCGATAATATGTCCAAGAATGTGATGTTTCCATTCTCCAAATGTCCAAGGTTCTAGAATAAGATTTGCTCGAATTTCACTCAAATTTAACACATATGCAATGTAGCTTAAAATACCAAACAAAACTCCTGCCGAAATCCCGATCACAATTGCTTTATTCATAAAAGAAGGAAGCTTTTCTTTTTTCTCTTGTTTTTTTTCCATCTTTTCTCACCTCACTAATTTTAGTATAATCTTTTTACCTAGATTCTATTTGCCTTTATATTGTTTGTTAGTTTTAGTCTAATTATCATAAAATTTGTCTAAACTAGAGAATATACAACAACCTAGAGGTTTCTTGCCTTTTCTTGTAGAATATAAATGACACAAAGAAAAAAGAAATTTGAATGAACTGTTCTTTACTGAAATAATTTAGTTAATACACAATTCATTAGTTAGGTTGGTGTTTGTACATCATGGCTCAAAATTCAAAACCCGTTTACGGTGGGCAGGCTGTTGTGGAAGGTGTTATGTTTGGTGGTAAAACCTCGTGCGTTACGGCTATCCGCCGAAAAGATCAAAGCATCGATTTCTTTGAAGCTCCCCGTAAATCATCACCATTTCTGAAAAAAATCAAAAAGGTTCCTTTTCTTCGCGGTATTGCGGCTATTGTTGAGGCTACAGCGAATGGTTCTAAGCATCTCAATTTTTCATCAGATCGCTTTGATCTTGATCCTAGTGAAGACGAGAAACTGAAAGAGAAAAAAGAATCAAAGCTAACTATGATTCTTGGCGTAGCTGTTATAGGCGTTCTCTCTTTTATTATTGGTAAAGTGTTAATGACGCTTGTTCCCGTATTTTTAGCAGAACTAACAAGGCCCATTTTTTCTTCAGATGTAGCACAAATAGTTGTTGAATCTTTCTTCAAGTTTTTATTGATTATCTGCTATATTTTCTTAATCTCGCAAACTCCGCTCATAAAACGAGTATTTCAGTATCACGGAGCGGAACATAAGGTTATTAATGCGTACGAAAAGGGAATAGAGTTAACAATAGAAGGTGTACAGTCCCAGTCCCGTCTTCATTACAGGTGCGGAAGTAGTTTTATTCTATTTACTGTTATTGTTGGTATGTTCGTTTATTTACTAGTTCCAACTGATCCACTTTGGGTAAGGATTGTAAATCGCCTCGCTCTTATCCCCGTTGTTCTTGGTCTTTCTTTTGAAGTATTGCAATTAACAAACAAACTAAGTTCTTTCCCTGTTTTAAAATATTTAGGTTACCCAGGGTTATGGCTTCAGCTCTTAACAACGAAGGAACCGAAAGACGATCAAGTAGAAGTTGCGATTGCTTCTTTCTCACGCCTACTTGTTCTTGAGGAAAAAAAAGCCGGAACAACCCAAAATAAAGTTGTGTAAAACTTTTTTACAATAAATAGTGTACATCTTTGGTGGAGGTGAAGATAATGAGACGTTCTTTTGTTACGTATGTTGTGTACGCCGTCATTACACTTGGGGTGGTTGGTTTTCTGTATACAATTTTGTTTGAACCAGGGAGTCTCTTACGCTCTATCGGAACAATCTTTTTCTTCTTGATTATTTTTTATCTCGTATATCGCTTTGTTTTAGGTCGTCGTCAGCCCTCCAGTTCTCCGTATGATCGAAAATACGCTCAAGCTGTAAAGCAGTCAAAATCTCGTTTGAGAGAGCGAGAAAAAGCTAAAGTTAAGCCAAAAAAACGTATGGTTAAAAACCCAAAAATCACACCTATTCAAGGTAAAGCCAAAAACCTTGGTCAGTCGTTTACGAAAGAACGAAAACGTAGCTCAAGTCACTTAACGGTCATTGAAGGTAAAAAAGGTAAAAAGAAAAATAGAGCTCTTTTCTAACGAAAAAACCAGGTGACAGCTGTCACCTGGTTTTTTAATATGTCCACGTTTTTAGAAAGGCATTTGCACGTTCTCTGCCTAAGGAGATCAGTTCTTCTTTCTTTTCTTCTGTTAACCCAAATTCTGTTGTAAGCGTGGAATCAACCGGTAGAAAAATAATATCTCGTTCATGCTTTTTAGAAATATGTCTAGCATCATGTGCATTTTTCATCGTATCAAAAAGAGCACCAAATAAGTCAATCGCATTATGAATTTCAGCTGACTGCACACTATCTTCAGGAGAGCTAAATTTCACCCCTAGAACAGGACGTACTTTTGGTTGATCTCGCTTTTGAAACAGCCACATTGGAAAATTACTTAGCACTCCACCATCTACAATTATTTTGACTCCTGAGTTTGCTTTTAGCTTTACAGGTTCAAAAAAGTAAGGTAGGCTACAGCTCATTCTCACAGCTTTAGCTACAGAAAATGTCTCAGGTTTAATTCCGTAGCTTGGCAAGTCATCTGGAATTACAACAATCTTTCCATCAGTAATATCTGAAGCAATAATACGCAAAGCATGTTTTGGCACATCTCCAAATGAATATATTCCCCTTGCTTTTAACTTTTCCTCTATCCAAAGTTCAAGGCGGTCTCCTTTATATAAACCAAGGCGCCAATATAAAAGAAGCCATTTTCCCCACTTTGCAGGCAAAAGAGAGGCTCTGCTGTCTAACAAATCACTGAGCTCCATTTCTTCTAGCATTTTTTGGATATCTCTACTTGTATAGCCTGCGACAATAAAAGCAGAAATAATAGCTCCTGCACTCGTTCCTGCTAACCTGCGATAAATGAGTCCTTTGTTTTCCACTGCTTGAAGAGCTCCTACAAGTGCAAACCCTTTAATACCGCCTCCTGCAAAAACGCCGTCTATGTACAAGGTTTCACCCCTTCAAAATCCGCCTTTTTACATTTTTAATCGCACCTTTCTTTCTTTATGCACGTCTTCATAAAAACAATAAAAAAACGTTAAGCACTAAGTGCTTAACGTTTCTATATTTATTGTTCACTTTTACGCTGTGTTGCACGAAGAGCTTCAACACGCGCTTCATTTTCTTCAAAATATTGAACGAGATCACCAATACGATCAATTGAATTCCAGCTTAAATGATGCTCAATTCCTTCAACATCCTCATAAATATTCTCTTCATCAACACCAATGATTCGAAGTAATTGCTCAAGCAATTCATGGCGATATACGAGACGCTTCCCAATTTTTTGGCCTTTTGCTGTTAAAATTAAGCCGCGATATTTCTCATAAATTAAATATTCGTCTTTATCAAGCTTTTGAACCATTTTTGTTACTGAGGAGGGATGAACAGCCAAGGCTTCTGCAATATCCGATACTCGGGCATACCCTTTGTCTTCAATTAGCATATAAATTTGTTCAATATAATCTTCCATACTTGGCGTTGGCATAACTTCTCCTCCATTATTTCCATTTGTTTTATCTAAAACTGCATTTAAATTTTACTATACAATAACCTTAAAAACAAGCAACGACAATAGCAAATCAACCGAGGAAGCCCCGGTTGATTTACGTTGTTTTCTTTATAGGCCACATTTTAACTGAGCGTTACAATTTGTGCATGTGTTACAACCGCCAAGTTCCTCAACGATTCCCTCACGACAAACTGGGCACGTATCTCCAACTTCAGAGCCGTACGTTACTTCCTCAGCTTCCTTTGTTTTTTGTACGGAAACTTTTGTCTCAGTTTCTTCTTCAAACGAGTTATCTTCTGCTTTTAAAGAAAGAACTTGAGCGTCGCGACTTCCGTCTACATACACTGTACCGCCCTTTGCTCCACCTTTATATAAACGCTCGTATACTTTTTGGACTTGTTCAACTGTATAACCGCGTGGTGCATTAACCGTTTTACTAATTGAACTGTCAACCCAACGCTGAATGACACACTGTACGTCAGCATGTGCTTCAGGTGACAGACTCATTGCAGATACAAACCAGTGTGGCAAATTATTTTCGTCAGCTTCAGGATGTGCATCAAGATACTCCTGAACGATATCTGCTTTTACTTCAATAAACTTACCAAGGCGTCCACTTCTAAAGTAAGAGAAAGAGAAATATGGCTCAAGACCTGTTGATACACCGACCATTGTTCCTGTGCTTCCTGTTGGAGCAACAGTTAGAAGATGCGAGTTGCGGATTCCATGCTCTTTTACGCTATCCAAAATATCAGCAGGCATCTTACTCATATAACCTGTTCTTGTAAAGTTTTCTCTGAGCTCTTGCGTTTCCTCCTCATTTTCCCCAACAAGGAATGGAAAGCTTCCTTTTTCTTTTGCAAGCTCTACAGAAGCACGGTAAGCTGTTGTTGCAATTGTTTCAAAAACACGATCAACAAGCTCATTTCCTTCTTTTGAACCGTACTCTGTTTCACAATAAATAAGTAAATCATGAAGTCCCATTACGCCAAGACCAACACGTCGTTCCCCAAGGGCTTGCTTACGATTTGGCTCAAGGAAGTAAGGAGTAGCGTCGATCACATTATCTTGCATGCGCACGCCTACTTCTACAGTTCTTTTTAACTTCTCAAAATCTACTGTTTTATTCTTTTTATCCGCCATTTGTGCTAAGTTCACAGCAGCTAAGTTACAAACACTGTATGGTGCAAGAGGCTGCTCACCGCAAGGGTTTGTAGCTACAACTTGTTGACCATATGCACTTGCATTTGTCATATCATTAGCATTATCAATGAAGAAAACACCAGGTTCTGCTGAATATGTTGCACAAATGTTAATCAAATTCCAAAGCTCTTTTGCTTTGATTTTACGATATGTGCGCACACTGTATCCTTGTTCTTTCCATTTACGTACGTCCCCAACTTCATGCCAGTTTTCGTTGTAGGCATTCATTTCTTCTTCTGAATAAGCCTCAACGTCTGGGAAGCGAAGTTCATACTCTGTATCATTTTCAACAGCTGCCATGAATTCTTTTGTTAAACAAACAGAAATGTTTGCTCCTGTTAGAAACTCGGCATTATGAACGCTGTATGTTCCACCTGCAGCTAATTTTTCTTTTGCATCTTCAATTACTTTTGCAGGAAAGCCACCTTGTCCAGGAATGTTTTCATAATTTAAGATGCCTTGATACATGTCGCGCTCATTTGCTGTAAATGGTGTAAACTTCAGCTTGTCCTCCGCTGCTTTCTTAATTCCTTCATCTTTTGTTGTTTGAATTAAGAAGCGTAAAATACGTGGATTTTGCATTTTAGAAATAATGAATTCCACAATATCTGGGTGCCAATCAGCAAGCATAATCATTTGCGCTCCACGACGAGATCCACCTTGTTCAACAAGATGTGTTAGCTTTGCAATATCATCTAACCATGATACAGATCCGCTTGATTTTCCGTTGACGCCTCTAGCAAGTGTGTTGCGTGGACGAAGAGTAGAGCCATTTGTTCCCACTCCTCCACCTCTGCTCATAATTTCCATCACTTGCTTGCGATGCTCTGAAATTCCTTCGCGTGAATCTTTTACATATGGCATAACATAGCAATTGAAGTATGTAACATCTGTGTTAGCCCCTGCTCCATACAATACGCGTCCTGCCGGTACAAAATTTGTGCTTTTTAATTCTTCATAAAAAGCTTGAAACCATTTCTGGCGCTTCTCTTCTGTTTTCTCTGATGAAGAAAGACCAACTGCATTTCGTTTAGCAATTTGCTCATAAAAAATTTCAAGCGGCTTTTCCATTACGTCTAGTGAACGCTCAACAATTCCAGTTTGAACTTCAAGCTCGTCCGTTAAAGAACCGCGAAATTCTTCTTCAACCCATACTTTTGCTGTTTTTTTCTCCCAGTTAATAGAACGAATAAATCCTAGACCGCGCGCAGGGAATTTAGGATCGTCTTTGACTGTTAATACAACGAAGTCTCCCTCTGTTAACGTCACCTTTTTCGTATCTTTGAATGAATATCTGTCAAGCATTACAAGTCTTGACACGCCTTTATGAGTCATATTCATATCTGCTGTAATTTCATGCACTTGAGGAAATAAACCAATATCCTTATTTAATTTCTCAATGTTCACTTTTGGTTCCTCGTTTAGAACAACAGTCATACACACATCTCCCTCTTACTTTTACTATATTATTAAAGCTAACATAAAAGGACCGACTAATCAATATATAGTATTCATCAATAAACGACATACTATATATTGATTTTTTGTCAAGTCCTTTTCGGAATTTGCTTATTTTTTTTAAAACACAACTTTTTTATTGTACACTTTTTTGAAGCAAAATGGGAGAGAGATTATCTACGGTAATTCCATTCATCTTTAGCATATTTATCCAAAGCTAATTTCTCAACGTAGGCTTCTTCTTCTTCTGAAAGCATGTATTCTTCCAATTTGATGTTCAATCCTTTTTCAAAACCTTTTTTAAAAGCCTCATTTGCCTCTTCAATTGAAACAATCCGTCCAGCTACATCATTTACTGCAACTGCTTTATTACGAAAAGATTTCCTCATTCTCTCTTTCACACGTTCACTTGGATAATGGAACATGCTAAAAAGCGCTTCTTCATCAATTGAAAGCAAGATAGACCCATGTTGAAGAATGACCCCTTTTTGACGAGTTTGGGCACTTCCTGCTACTTTACGTCCTTCCACAACAAGTTCGTACCAGGAAGGAGCATCAAAACAAACCGAAGATCTTGGATTTTTTAATCCTTCTTTTTCTTCTTCTGTTCGTGGAATTGCAAAGTAAGCGTCTAAACCAAGCGCGCGAAATCCTTCTAAGAGACCTTCTGAAATTACTCTGTATGCTTCTGTAACCGTATGTGGCATGCTTTTATGTTGCTCAGACACAATAACGCTATACGTGAGCTCATCGTCGTGGAGAACGCCTCTACCGCCTGTTGGCCGTCTTACAAATCCAAGCCCGCGTTTTCTTACTTCTTCAAAATTCACTTCTTTTTCTGCTTTTTGAAAATAACCAATTGATAAAGTTGCTGGGTCCCACCCATAAAAACGAATAGTTGGTGGAATTTTTCCTTCACTATGCCACTCAAGTAAAGCTTCATCAAGAGCCATATTATAATACGGTGAATGTTTACTCCAATTAATAAAACGCCAAACTTCTGTCATCTTTCTCATCCCTAACTTTTTTCTTTTTTCGACACTTATTTTTTGAACATTCTTATACAGTTTATCAAAACCAATTTGTTGTGCAAAGAATTTAGGTGGTCGCTTTACTTCTTTTAAAGAGAACTTATATAATAGAGATATCTCGTATTTTAGTAGTTACATGAAAGAGAGGATTATGTTTGATGGAAGGCATTTACGTCATTTTAATTTTATTAGGAGCTTTTATCGTATACTCGATCATTATGCTTCTCATGCAACGCCGCATTATGAAATCGCTAACGGAAGCAGAGTTTCGCGCTGGATACCGTAAAGCGCAGCTTATTGATATTCGCGAACAAAAAGACTTTGAAGGTGGGCACATTTTAGGAGCTCGTAATATCCCGCTTTCACAGTTGAAAATGCGTATTAAGGAGCTTCGCCCAGATCAGCCTGTCTATCTTTACGATCAAGCTGGCATCCGTACAGGAAAAGCAGCACAAATGATTCGTCGTCATCGTGGAATTAAGGACATCTATCAGTTAAAAGGCGGCTTTAAACTTTGGACAGGCAAAGTAAAAACAAAGAAAAGATAATGGTTTACAAATAAGAAAAGGATGGAGAATACTCTCCATCCTTTTTGATTGTTAAATTTTCACTTCTTCTTCTTTTTTATAACGTAAAACAGGCTTACGAGCTGCAAGTGTTTCATCAAGACGTCCAATAACTGTTGTGTGTGGGGCTTCTTGCACAATTTCAGGATTATCTTCTACTTCTTTTGCAATCGTAATCATTGCTTCAATGAAATTATCCAATGTTTCTTTTGATTCTGTTTCCGTTGGCTCAATCATCATACCTTCTTCCACATTTAACGGGAAATAAATTGTTGGAGGATGATAACCGAAATCAAGAAGTCGTTTCGCCATATCAAGCGTTCTTACTCCTAAATGCTTCTGTCGCTTTCCAGATAGTACAAATTCATGCTTGCAATGTCGATTAAATGGTAAATCAAAATAAGGAGCAAGCTTGCGCATTAAGTAGTTTGCATTGAGAACCGCATACTCTGATACAGCCTTGAGTCCGTCTCCACCCATTGTGCGAATATATGTATAAGCTCGCACATTGATCGAGAAATTCCCATAATACGGCTTAACACGACCAATGGACTTTGGAATGTTATAGTCAAACGTATAACCATGTTCTTTTTTGATTAACACTGGCTTTGGTAAGAAAGGAATAAGTTCTTTTTTCACTCCAACAGGACCAGAACCAGGCCCACCTCCACCATGAGGACCTGTAAATGTTTTATGCAAATTCAAATGAACAACATCAAATCCCATATCTCCTGGACGTACTTTACTTAATACAGCATTCAAATTTGCTCCATCATAATAAAGTTTCCCGCCTGCATCGTGAACAATTTGGGCCATTTCAATAATATTTTCTTCAAACAAGCCAAGCGTGTTCGGATTTGTAAGCATAAGAGCTGCTGTATCATCTCCAACAACCTGCCGGAGATGATTTAAATCCACAAGACCGTTTTCATCTGATTTCACAGTAACTGTTTCAAAACCAGCTACAGTAGCTGAAGCAGGATTTGTTCCATGTGCAGAGTCTGGAACAATCACTTTTGTTCGGTTAAAATCTCCTTTTTCTTCATGAAAGGCACGAATAAGCATAAGTCCTGTCCATTCCCCGTGAGCTCCTGCTGCAGGCTGCAACGTGACCTCATCCATTCCGGTAATTTCCTTTAAGCTCTCCTGAAGATCAAATAAAAGAGCGAGGGCTCCTTGAACGCTTTCTTCGTCTTGCAATGGATGAATATGTGAAAATCCTGGATAACGTGCTACATCTTCATTTACTTTTGGATTGTATTTCATTGTACAAGAACCAAGTGGATAAAAACCTGAGTCAACTCCATGGTTTCTTTTTGAAAGAGCTGTATAATGTCTTACAATGTCTAGTTCTGATACTTCTGGTAATAACGGTTCTTCCTTTCTTTCATAGTCTTCTCCTAAAATAGAAGAAACGTCTACTTCCTCTACATCAAGTTCTGGCAAGGAATACCCTTTCCTCCCATGCTTACTCAACTCAAAGATTAGCGGTTGATCAGTTTTCATGATGAAATCCCCTCACTTCTTCTACAAATTTATCAATCTCGTCTTTTGAACGAATTTCTGTTACAGCAATAAGCATACACCCTTGTAAGCTGTTATCATCGCGTCCTAAATCATAACCACCAATAATTCCTTTTTTCAAAAGTGAAGCGTTTAGTTTCTGAATACTACAGTCGAAAGAAACAACAAATTCATTGAAAAAGGCGTTAGAAAACCAAACATCAAACCCTGCTTCTTCAAAAGCTTTTTTCGCATAGTGAGCTTTGCTCATATTTTGCTTTGCCATCTCTTTTACACCACTTTTGCCAAGTGACGTCATAGCTACTGAAGCTGCTAGAGCGTTTAATGCTTGATTCGAACAAATATTTGACGTTGCTTTGTCACGACGTATATGCTGTTCTCTTGCCTGAAGCGTCAGCACAAATCCTCGATTTCTATCATTGTCTTTCGTTTGACCAACAAGTCTTCCAGGAATTTTACGCATTAATTTTTTAGATGTCGCAAAATAACCGCAGTGAGGGCCTCCAAACTGCATTGGAATTCCAAAAGGTTGAGCGTCTCCTACAACAATATCTGCTCCAAATTCCCCCGGAGGAGCAAGTACGCCAAGCGAGAGTGGATTGCTCGACACAACAAAAAGAGCATTTTGCTTATGAGCAACTTTTTCAATTTCTTTTAAAGGTTCAACTTGACCGAAAAAGTTTGGATATTGAAGAATAACGCTTCCTACATTTTCATCCATCTCTTCTTCTAACGCTCGTAAACTTGTTAATCCATCCTCATGAGGAATTTCCACAACAGTAAGGTTTTGGCCTTTTGCATATGTTTTTAACACCTCTCTTGATTCTGGATGAACAGCTGACGAGACAAGTATTTTTCGTTTTTTAGTATGACCAGCACTTACCATTGCTGCTTCCGCAAGCGCTGTACCTCCGTCATACATCGAAGAGTTGGCAACATCCATCCCTGTTAATTCACAAATCATCGTTTGAAATTCAAAAATAGCTTGCAGTTCTCCTTGAGAAATCTCAGGCTGATATGGCGTATATGCCGTATAAAACTCCGAGCGTGAAATAATATGGTCTACAACAGAGGGAATGTAGTGATCATAAATACCCGCACCTAAAAAAGAAGAATATTGCTTTGTTGAAGCATTTTGCGCTGATAAAGCATAAAGCTCTCGTGTCAAGCAAGCTTCAGATGCTCTCTTTTTTAATTTGTATTCTCTTTTAAAACGAACGCTTTCCGGAATATCCTCAAAAAGCTCATCAACGGTAGTAATACCAATTGCTGCTAACATTTCTTTACGATCTTCTTCTGTCATTGGCAAGTAATGATGGGTCATAGCGTTTTTGCTCCTTTTTTCCGCTTATAAAACGGTGTTTTAATAATGGATGCTTTCACAAACTTATTACGAATTTCAACAAACACTTCACTTGCAAGAGAGGTATATTCTTCATTGATAAGAGCTAACCCAATATTTTTTTTAAGAGTTGGAGATTGCGTTCCTGTTGTTACCTTTCCAACTTCTTTTTCATCTACAAAAACCCGGTAGCCATAACGAGGGATGCCGCGTTCAATCATTTCAAGACCAACAAGTCTTCGCTTTACTCCTGTTTCTTTTTGTTTTACTAGGGCTTCTTTTCCGATAAATGAAGATTTATTTAACTTAACGGCAAAACCAATTCCTGCTTCATATGGAGTGATGTCTTGCGAAAGTTCTTGCCCATAAAGGGGAAGGGCTGCTTCAAAGCGAAGGGTATCCCTTGCTCCTAATCCGCATGGTAATAATCCCTCATCTCTTCCTGCTCTTAGAATTGTTTCCCATAAGAAAGAAGCATGTTCCTTTTGACAATAAATTTCAAATCCATCTTCTCCTGTATAACCAGTTCTTGAAATCAGCACTTCAACCCCATTTATCGAGACATTATTTTGAAAATTAAAAAAATTTATTTTAAAAAGATCATGAGAAGTTAATTTACTTAATACCTCTTCTGATGAAGGACCTTGTAGAGCGATAAGAGCTATTTCTTCTGATACATTTGTTAACGTAACCTCAGGTGTAAGATGGGCTTTCATCCAGTCAAAATCCTTCTCAATATTTGAAGCATTCACAACAACAAAATAAGAGTTAAGAGAAAGCTGATAAACAAGCAAATCATCAACAGTTCCTCCATTCTCATAGCACATTACCGTATACTGAGCTTTGCCTGGAGAAAGAGCAGAAACATCGTTTGTCATTAACTTTTGTAGATAATCAAGACTTCCCTTTCCTTCTACTTTAAACTCTCCCATATGTGAGACATCAAAAAGCCCACATTTAGTACGAACAGCTATATGCTCTTCTTTTATGGATGAAAATTGAACAGGCATACTCCATCCGCCAAAATCAATCATTTTAGCACCAAGCTTACTGTGTATATCATAAAGCGGTGTTTTCTTCATCATTCTCATCTCCTATAAAATTGACGTCTCTATTTTCAATAGAATTCTGTCTTCTATGTTAATAGAAAAAGGTATTAAAAAAAGGACAGAGTACTCCCTTTTAAGAAGTACTCTGTCCTTTGACCTGAAAGTTTCCCTTTCCTCACACGAAAAGGTTGCCTCGTTGGTGGCTTAGTTTTAAGCTCTCTCCAGAGTTGCGTCAAACAAAGGTCTTTTTGCCTGAGAGATTCGCTCATTCGCTTGCTCCTTCGGCGCTACACCATAATAGTCTCTCCCTTTGTTTTCATTCGCATCTATATTTTGTTACAGTTTCGGACATACTACATAAAAAAAGAAAAATGAACTCGTTGCAAAATGTTCATGCACTGAAAGATACTTATTAAACGATTCTTGAATACAAATTTATCCTACCATTAAACTTTATGAAAATTCAATAAAAATTTGCAGAAGAGGTGCAAAAATATGAATGTTCCGATTTCATTTGATCATGAATGGCAAGATTCGTTTCTAAAATCATTCGAAGAAGACGGTCCTTGGGCAAATTACGATATTTATCAACTTGCCTATAAAGTTGCACAAAGAACAGCCGTTCCTTCTTTTCACGACCTTCAAGCTCCTAGCTATTTGGCCGACTTAACTCCTCTCCCACATCAACTTGAAGTTGCTAAAAAAGTAGTAACAGAGATGAATGGGAAAGCTATATTAGCTGATGAAGTTGGACTTGGTAAGACAATTGAAGCAGGACTTATTTTAAAAGAATATATGATTCGAGGTCTCGTAAAAAAAGTACTGATTCTCGTCCCTGCTTCCCTTGTATCTCAGTGGACGATAGAACTTAATCAAAAGTTTCATATTCCAGCAGTTGCACAGCGCAAATCTTATGTATGGGAGCAGTGTGATGTTGTTGTTTCTTCTATTGATACAGCAAAACGCATGCCGCACAGAGACATTATTTTAGAACAAAATTATGATTTTATTATTATTGATGAAGCTCACAAATTAAAAAATCATAAAACTAAAAACTATCAATTTGTACAAGAGCTAAAAAAGAAGTTTTGTCTTCTTTTAACAGCTACACCTGTGCAAAATAAAATCGAAGAAATCTTTAATCTTGTTTCTCTGTTAAAGCCTGGTCACCTCGGAAACCAAGCATATTTTGAAGAGTTGTTTTCAGCGAAAAACCGCAAACTAGAAAACGATGAACATTTGCGAGAACTTATTAATAAAGTCATGATTCGCAACAGAAGACAAGATACTGGAATCGAATGGACAAGTCGGAAAGTTGAAACCATTCCCATTCATTTTTCCGAGGAGGAACGTGCGCTATATGACGCCATTGAGTCGTTTAAAGAACACGATAACCCATCAAGCGCTTTTGCTCTTTTAACACTGCAACGCGAAGCATGCAGCAGCAAAGAAGCTGTATATATGACGCTTAAAGGAATGCTTGATAAAGAAAGTGAAGAATATACCCCTCCATACCCTTTAATTGAAACGCTCATGGACAGGATTGGAAATATCGGGAAAACTGGGCGTAATTCAAAAGCAGAAAAAATGGTGGAGCTCATTAAGAAAATTGACGACAAAGTTATCGTCTTCACTGAGTACAGAGCAACACAAATGTATTTGCAGTGGCTTTTGCAGCAGCATGGCATTTCTTCGGTTCCGTTTCGCGGTGGATTTAAACGCGGAAAAAAAGATTGGATGAAACAGCTTTTCCAAAACAATGTTCAAGTTCTTATTGCTACAGAAGCAGGTGGAGAAGGAATCAACTTGCAATTCTGTCATCATATTATTAACTATGATCTTCCGTGGAATCCAATGCGCCTTGAACAGCGAATCGGAAGGATTCACCGCCTTGGACAGGAAAAAGATGTCCATATTTATAATTTTGCAACGTCTGGAACAATTGAAGAGCATATCTTAAAGCTTTTATATGAAAAAATCCGCTTGTTTGAACGCGTTATTGGCAATTTAGACGATATTCTTACACAGCTTGAAATGAAAGACTTTGAAGAATATGTGAACGATGTTTTCCTTCATTCTCGTTCTGAAGGAGAAATGAAACTTAAAATGGAACATTTATCTTCTATTATTGATGATATGAACGATGGAGAGGAGAATGCAGCAAATGCAGCAACATGATATCCACCAGTTCTTGAAAGGATATTTTCAATCAACAGAGTGCTCGATTCTTGAAGAAGGAAACGGTTATCTAACCGTTCAACTTACAATTGATCAAGACAAAGAGCTTATGAACCGCCCCTTTTACTGGCACTATTTAGAAAAAGTCGGCGGGGAGCCAAATCCCGCTTCTTTAACATTTATTACAAATGAACAGCGTGCACCACAAGACATTAAAGGAGAGAAAGTTCATTTCGGTTCTCCCCGCCTTCATCAAATTTTCCAAGCAACAAGAAGATTTGGCTCAGCAATCAGGCTTTATGAAGCTAATGTAGCACGTTCAACTCATAATACTGCTTTGCATCCTTGGCTTAATATGAACGTTATGGTGTCGTATCAGTGTGATCATAAAAGAGATTACCTTTTATCTCTTGGAATCCACTTAATTACAGGAAATATTATTGAAGATTTTCACGAACTTTTAAAAGGGCAAGCACTAACGCCTAAAATTCCGGACTTTACGTTTACCCTTTCTCCTATTATTAAACCAAAAAGCGGATTTAATCGCCTTCATCAATATATTGAAAAACATATATATGAGGATGATCACAGCTGGGCGGAAGAAGCAAAAGAAAGATGGCAACAGGACCTTGATCTTCTTAATCATTTCTACGAAGACATTGAGGAAAAGCCATCAACGTATGATATTGAAAAGAAGGCGCTTCAAGACCAATATGAACCAAGAATATCCGTCAACGTCGTTAACGGAGGAATCTTTTATTTACAGGAAGGAACAGTTCGTATCCTTTTACAAAGAAAAATGGCTTGAAAACAACAAGGAGGATTTTGATGAAACTTTTTATTAAAACAATTGTTGCATTTTTTTCACTAAGCCTTATTACCGTGCCATTTTTGCACGGTCATGCCGAAACATCTTCACATATAACTCAATCAGCTGATCACGCAAAATGGGGCCGCCTCGCTGTTAAACAGACACAAATGAGGTATCCTGTTGCTCAAATTAAAGATTATGCATATCTTGGCAGGGGAAAGGAAAAAAATCTTGAAACACAGCGCTTTAAACTTTGGCTTCAGCAAGGAGAGAAAAAGTTTACTGTGTTTATTACAATCAAAGTTGATCCAAAAAACAACACCATGAAAAAAATTCAGTTTGTTGAAAGTTTAAATTAAAAAAGAGGAGCAAATTTGCTCCTCTTTTTAATTAGCCAATAAGAAAAGAATCGACTTTAGACAAACTGTATGGGTTTATCCAACTCATATAGCTTCTGATAGTAAGAAGATGTTTTTAATAATTCATCATGCGTACCTCTCATTTTCACACGTCCATCTTCTAAAAAGATAATTTCGTCCATTTTCTCAATTCCTGTGAGATGATGTGTTACCCATAAAAGCGTTTTGCCTTCTAACGTTTCAAAGATGGTATCTAACAACGCTCTTTCTGTAATAGGGTCAAGACCAACTGTTGGTTCATCAAGCATGACAATAGGCGTTTTTTGAAGAAGAACCCGAGCAAGAGCAATTCGTTGACGTTCGCCACCTGAAAAGCGCTGTCCTGTCTCTTCCATTGATGTTTGATATCCGTCCTGAAGAGAGGAAACAAGATTTTCTAATCTAACTTTTTTCACCACTTCTTTAACTTCTTCTTCTGTTGCGTTCTCGTTTGCAAGTAGCAAATTATTCGCTACATTTGTGTTAAACAAATACGGATTTTGATTTAAAACTGAAATAAGAGAGGATGTTCCGTCTTTAATAGATGAAGCATTGTATTCATTTAACGTAACAGCTCCTCCTTTTGGAACAAGCAGTCCTTGAATTGCTTGCAAAAGCGTAGATTTACCCGCCCCACTTCTTCCGATAATGGCAATTTTCTTCCCTTGAGGAATGTGCAAATTAATATCTTTTAGCACAGCCCCTTCTTGTTCTTCATATTGAAATGATAGATTTTTCAAGTCAATTGTAACATTCTCTTTTGAATGGTTATACACAACTTGCTTTAATCTATTTTCCTTTGAAGACTCTAGCTTATTTTCCAAGTTTGTAATACGTGTTAGCGATTCTTCATAGCGTGGATATTTCTCAACCGCATTTGAAACAGGAATAATAGCTTCTGATAACGGAATAACAACAAGCACAAAAGCAGCAATATAGATGTTTGCAAGTTCACCATGCGAGAACAAGTTTGATGAGAATATCATCATTGTTACAATCATAGCTGCTACAACAACTTGAGCGATAAACTCTCGGTAGTATTGCCATCTTTTTGTTTTTCGATCAGCCTCATCCACTTTACGACCAATGCGTAGGACTCGCTCTAAAAAAGTGCCTTTCTGACCGCTCATAAGCCAGTCACTAATACCAAGCAAACCGTCTGTTGTATATTGATACATACGATCTTTTTCGTGCTTATATGTTCTATTCACTGCTCGCATATGCACAAGGGAGAAAATAGGCATTACAATAATAAGCATAAAAAAATACAAAGCCATTAAAAGAGCAAAAGGAAGACTAAAATAGCCAAGAACAATAATGCTAATGATATATAGTAAGAGCGCTGAAGCTGTTGGCAGGACTGTCCGTAAATAAAGGTCTTGAAGCCCCTCAATATCTTCAGCAAGCACGCCTAGTATTTCTCCTGTTTTTAGCTGTTTGTTTCCTGCAATACGTGGCTCAACAAGATGATAAAGACGCGTTCTCATCTTAGCAAGTACACGTAAAATAAAATCATGACTTACTAGACGCTCCGAATAGCGAAAAACGGCGCGCCCTAACCCAAACGTACGAACAAGCACAACCGGTACATAAACAAGCAAAATATTTTCAGGACGAAGTGAGGATTTACTGATTAAAAATCCTGAGGTGAACATAAGCGCTGCTGCTGATCCAATTGAAAGCATGCTAAGCAGCATAATCCCAATCATTCGGTATTTATACTTTTGAACATATGGCATAATCCAGCTGCTCTTCTTCACGATGCATCCCCCATTTGTGCCTTTAGTAATCGTTTGTAAGCTCCATTTTTTTCTATAAGCTCTTCGTGTGTGCCAACTTCAACAATTTTGCCTTCTTCCATCACTAAAATAACATCCATTTCTTTCATCCAGTGCAAGCGATGTGAAGCAAAGAACATGAGCTTCCCTTGTGAAAGATGTAGTAATACTTCTTTTAAATCATATTCAGTTTCAACATCAAGCTGCGCTGTTGGTTCATCAAATAATAGGACAGAACGCTCGCTCAAGAAAGCCCTTGCTAACGCAATCCGCTGTGCTTGACCACCGCTTAGCGTGCGCCCTCCTTCTCCGATGATTTCATCTTCACGATGTGGCAGACGCACTACCATACTTCCTAATCCAGCTTGGCGGATGGCTAATCTTACTCTTTCATCACTCGCATCAGGCTGATAAAACCGAATGTTTTCTTTAATAGAACCTGTAAAAATAAACGGGTGCTGAGGAATATAAACGGTTTGTTCTTGCCATGCTTCTGAAGTAAGCTGAACGTCTTCTTCATCAATGCGAACAGCTCCTTCATTAATAGGTAGAAAACCGCTTAACGCGTCAATTAGCGTAGACTTTCCAGCTCCGCTCATTCCCATAATTCCTACCTTTTGATTTCCCTTTATCTGAAAAGAAAGGTTATGCAGCGTATTTTCTTCTTTTCCTTCATGATGAATATTGACATCTTGAAAAGTAATTGTGCTTTCCTTTGTAAAACGAGGTGCTGTTCCTGAAACAGTTACTTCCTCGCCTTTTTTAATAACAGCTAGTATTTCTTCTCCTGCTTCTTTTCCATCTAATGTTGCATGATAGTCATTCCCAACCTCTCGAATAGGTAGAAAGTATTCTGGTGAAAGTAGCAGCACAAGAAGAGCCGGCTCTAATGTAAGCGTACCGTCGATAAGGCGCAAACCTAACATAACCGCCACAATAGCAATGGATAGTTGTGTAAATAAATCAAGGGCAAACGTTGATAAAAAGGCAATACGAAGCGTACCCATTGTTGACTTTCGATACTGGCCACTAACTTTTTCAATTGTTTCACCATGCTCTTTACTTCTACCTAAAAACTTTAGGGTACGAAGACCGCGCAACGAATCAACAAAATGATTTGAAAGTAAACGATATGATGCCCACTGTGCGTCAATTTTCTTTTGTGCGGCAAGTCCAAGTAAAATCATAAAGACAATTAAAATAGGCATGGTAATGAATAAAATTAGAGCAGAAAGATGGTCATAAAACCAAATATAAATAAGAACAAGCCATGGTGTAATCCCGATAGCAACAAGCTTCGGAATAAAAAGTTCAAGATAATCACGTAATTTTCCTAATCCTTCAATTAAAAATGTTACAAGATGTCCCGTACCTTCCCTTTTTGTATAGCGTGGTCCAAGCTTAAAAATACTTTGAAGAAGTGCTGAGCGTAGTTCGGTAACCGTCGCTTCCCCGAACTTATAAAGTATTTTTTTAATTAACAATGAACATAGATGTCTAGCAAGAAAGGCTACTATAAAGTAGCCTATTGTTTCTATTTGTGATGTTAAGCTTTTTCCGTTAAAAAGTGAGGTAATGGCTTCTGCTAGCCATTTTGCTTGAAAAATAATGGCTATAGTTTGAAGAAGCACCCCGAGAGATACGAGCGCTAATACTCTTTTGATGCCTTTATAGGCCATTAAGTTTCTTCCCATTAGTATTCCATATGCTCCTTATGGTTAATACGTTTACGAAAAACGTAGTAACTCCAAATTTGATATCCTAAAACGAACGGTAGCAATGTGAGTCCAAGATATGTGATTACTTTTAATGAATAAGCTCCAGATGCTGCATTATGAATTGTTAAGTTGTAAGCTTCATTAATTGAACTAATCATTACCCTTGGAAATAATCCAATAAACAGCGATCCTGTTACTAACATGATGACAAGACCTGACGAAAAGAACGCCCATCCGTCTCGCCCTCTTGTTAGAAAGTAGCCAAGAAATAAGTAAACAACGATTCCTGCTAGAAATAAGTACTCCAATAAGTTTCCATGCACTGTGAACAAATCTGTTTTAAAGAAAGTAGCCACACCAACCGTAACTAATAAGACCGCATTAATGGGAAGTAGCTTCTTAGCAACTTGGCGACAGCGATCTCTTAAATCATACATAAGACGGATTGTTCCAAATGTAAGGCCGTGCATAAAACAAAGCATTGTTAATGTTACACCACCAAGTAGCGTATACCAGTTTACAATGTCTGAGAAAGATGCTCTCATCTGCATATCCCCATCAATTGGTACTCCTTGAATAATAGCTGTGAACATTGTGCCAAAAGCAAGTGGAGGAATAATGCTTCCAAAAAGAATTACCCAGTCCCACGTTGTTCTCCAAACAGGGCTTTTCGCTTTTCCTCTAAATTCAAACGCAACGCCCCGACCAATTAAAGCAAGTAAGATAATCACGAAAACAAGGTAAAAACCGCTTAACATTGAAGCATACCAGTTTGGGAATGCCGCGAACATCGCGCCAATCCCTGTGATAAGCCACACTTCATTAGCATCCCAAACAGGACCAATTGAATTGATAAAAGCGCGACGCTCTGCATCTGTTCTCGCTACAAATTTTGTTGATATTCCAACTCCAAAGTCGAATCCTTCTAAGAAGAAGAATCCAACAAACATAAAGGCCACAAGAATAAACCAAAATTCATTAAGAGATAGCATGTTGACCCTCCTTCATAAACGGATCATGATTTTCTTCTATCATCTCTTCCTCATGATGTGGTCCCTTCTTAATCTCCCGCACAAATAAAGTGACCATAACTGCAAATAAAATAATGTAAAATGTTGAGAAAGCAATAAGTGAGAACAGTACTTGACCCGCTGTTACATTAGCTGAAACAGCATCCTCTGTTTGCATATACCCAAAAACAACCCATGGTTGACGTCCAATTTCGGTCATAATCCAACCTGCTGAGTTTCCTATAAAAGGAAATGAAATAGCTATAACCATCAAGCAAAGATACCATTTGCTTTGAACTAACTTCTTACGAGCGTAGAGATATGCCCCTAAAATAGCTAATCCAACGATTGCTCCTCCTAAAACGGCCATAACGCGGAAACTCCAAAATACGGTTTTAACCGGTGGTATGTAGTTTCCTTCTCCGTACATTTTCGTATAGCGTTCTTGCAATTCATTCATACCTGTTACAGAACCTGAAAACTTACCATAAGATAAGTAACTTAATAGGTAAGGAATTTCAACCTCTGACGTATTTTCTTTGTTAGCTGTATCAATATTTGCAATAGCTGTCCATGCTCCTGGGTCTTCACTGTTTTCCCAAAGCCCTTCTGCTGCTGCCATCTTCATTGGCTGTGTTTCAACTAAATATTGAGCTTGTTCGTGCCCTGAAAGTGCTAGCCCAATTCCTGATGCTACTCCAACAGTAATTGCTACTTTAAAAGATCTTTGATAAAAATCAACGTGCTTCTTTTTCAAAAAGGCGATTGCACTAATACCTGTAATAAATAGTGCTCCTGTTGCAAATGAACCAAATAGTGTATGAGGGAACTCAACCCAAAGCTGTCCATTTGTTAAAATCGCTGCAAAGTCATGCATTTCAAGGCGTCCTCGTTGAAGTACTTCTCCAACTGGATGCTGCATGAAAGAGTTTGCTGATAAAATAAAAAATGCTGAGAACATCGTTCCTAATGAAACGAGCCAAATACAAAGGGCATGAAGCCATTTCGGCAAACGATCCCAACCAAAAATCCATAACCCTAAAAATGTTGATTCCATGAAAAAGGCAAGCAATGCCTCAATTGCGAGCGGTGCCCCGAACACATCTCCAACAAAGCGAGAGTATTCAGACCAGTTCATTCCAAACTGAAATTCTTGCAAAATACCTGTTACAACACCAACAGCAAAGTTAATTAAAAACAGGTGCCCCCAGAACTTTGCCATCTTTTTATATGCTTCATCTTTCTTCACTACATAGATTGTTTCCATAATTGCAATGATGAAAGCTAATCCAATTGATAGTGGTACAAATAGAAAGTGAAATAGCGTTGTGGAAGCAAACTGAATGCGTGATAATTCAACTACATCCATAAAGTCCCCCTCTTTCTCTCTAAATTTATCTTTGTGAAATATTGAGCAATCTAATCCATGCCTCTAGTATACTACCTCATATATATATTTGTTTGTGAAACATTGAACATTCTATGACATAATTGAGACAAATTTGTTAACATGTTGGTTATACGGGAAAAAAGAACGTCATTGGGATGCTTTTATTGGATAAAAAAGCAAAGTTTTTCCTTTTCATTTCTTTTTCTAATCATTTTCGAGTGATAATAGATAAAAAAAGCACCTCAAAAAGGAAAATATCACACCTCTACGGAACAGTAAGATAGTTTTTGCTATAATTTTAATCTTTCCTAATTAAAAGATACTTCCCTCTAAACTTTCTCATTTCAAAAAAAATAGTGCATTAAATACGCACTATTTTATCCACCAATATAAGACATCTCAATTGGCTCTCGCTTATCTTTTAAGTTTGCTCGATCTTCTGAATACCGATCATCACGCTTCTTCCACACAGAAGAAATATATTCAAAAAGCTCTTCATCTGACTTTCCACTTCTTAATTTTTCTCTTAAATCCGTTCCTTTTGAAGCAAACAAACAGGTATAAAGCTGCCCGCTTGCAGATACTCTTGCTCTTGTACAAGAGCCACAAAACGTGTCTGAAACAGAGCTAATAAAACCAACTTCTCCTGTTTTATCGCTATACTCATAGCGCTTTGCAACTTCCCCAAAATAGGCTTCTTTTACAGGAGTCAGCGAAAATTCGCTTTGAAGTTCTGTTAAAATATCCTTTTTCGTCATCACATCACTCATATCCCATCCATTTGTTGAGCCAACATCCATATATTCAATGAACCGAAGCGTTACTCCTAATCTCTTAAAATAGCGAGCCATAGGTAGGATTTGATTGTCATTTACACCTTTTTGAACAACCATATTAATTTTCACATAGAGACCTGCTTCTCTAGCAGCATTAATTCCTTTTAAAACAGGAGAAATTCCAACACCTCTTCCGTTCATATAGCGAAATACATCGTCTTCAATAGCATCCAAACTAATGTTAACACGCTGTACCCCTGCTCCTCGCAAGTCTTGAGCAAGCTTCGGAAGAAACACGCCATTTGTTGTTACAGCAATATCTTCAATTCCTGTTTTTTCCCCAATTCTTTCTATTAAAAAAGGTAATCCTTTTCTCAGCAGTGGCTCCCCACCTGTAATGCGTATTTTCTCCACTCCTAACTGAGAAAACAACACGCTTAAGCGTACGAGCTCATCATCTGTGAGAAGTTCTTCGTTCTGTAAAAACGTATAATTCTCATCAAAAATATGGGCTGGCATACAATAGTGACAGCGAAAATTACATTGATCAATAACAGAAAGGCGCAAATCTCTTAGCGGTCGTTTAAATTGATCTTGTACAGCCATAAGCCGTAATCCCCCTTACATATACATCCGTTCATGTGTGACTCTATATATATATAAATTGATAGAATATTCTTACTCATTATGCATCAAAGTAGTTTTTACTTTAACATACTTAAAAAGGATTGTATATAAAAGCATCCTGCAGAGAGTGCAGGATGCTTATTATGCTATTTATTTTTTTGACGACGCTTCATCATAATTAGCGCATACGGTAAAACACCAAACCAGCGAACTGCAAACGGTTGGCGTTCTTGCTTTTTTTGCTGACGCTGTTTTTTCCGATCGTCTTTTGGCTTATCCATGTATTGAACAATTTCTTGTGTCATAAACTTAACATAATCATTCACTGACACGTTGTCCACCTTCTTTCAGTACGTAGCATGCCCTTTTTTAATGGATTTTAATCATTGAAGAAAGGGATAGAGAATAGAAAATAGAGTAAACTATAATACGCATGATTCGTTTTAGCGAGGAAACGTTAATTTTACGCTACTGCTTATCTCTTGTACTTCATCACCTCTTAAGTTTCATTAACGATAAAATTAACTTTATTTCGCGTTTCCATAACCAAGCTTTAAAAAGAAAGGGATGACCCTTCTTGATATTGGATTACTTTATGAGAGTCTACATCCATAACAACCCATACTGTTGCATTTCCGCTATTTGCCCCTTTACACACAAGCTCTACTTTTGCTTCTGTTGCACTTAAAGGACTAATCGTAATTTCAACACTTCCGTTTTTAGTTTCAATCCATGATGTCTCTTCTTTTTTTAATGAATCATTAACATACTTTTTCGCTTCAAATAGACCGTGATTAATCAAATATTGAAGCTGATATCTTCCTTTCGTTTCATAAAAACTCCGCGCTTCTACAACATAAAGCGCACTATAATGAGTAAGAAGAAATAGGACAAGAAAAGTTAGAAGAAGAGTGATTGGCAACACAAATCCCCTTTCATTTTTTCTCATAGCTGTTCTCCATATAAGGGAATAACAGCTTCGTAAACTTTTCCATTTAATGACTCAACTGCAATTGTAATGATTTTGGGAGAATGCGCTGAAAAAGAAAGGGAATGGATATTGCGAAGCGTGATCTCATGACCTAATCCATTTACCCTTCGTCTAACGAGGTGGCCATATTTTTCATATTGGACAACAATATTTTGATCTGAAGGCGATAACTGTAACAATGACTTATAGATGGAAACTTCTTCTGCTTCACGAAGTTCAATGGACGTTTGAGCAATAAATGTATCCCACTCAGCTTGTGTAAAAGTATCATACGAACTTTCCGTTTCAATAACTGATAAGAGAAGTGGAAAAGATGCTAAAAGAATAAGTGAGATGGCAAAACAAAAGATGGTTTCAAGCAGTGTAAATCCATTTCTTTTCACGGAAACAGCACCTCACAAACCTTTTTTTCTTTCCCATGAAAGGTGTACCAAGAAACACATCCTCCCTTACCACCTTGGACATTTTGAAAAGTAAACATGAAGTTTGTTGTAGATGGAGAGTGATGATGAGAATTATATGTTTGATAAAGAAGCTCATTATATAATGAAGTTCTCGCCATATATTCACGTGCTAAATTTGCACGCTGTTGTTTTAAATGAATATAAAACGGGAGAATAGAAAGTGTGAGAAGAAGAAAAATTGAAAAAGCGATAACGGCTTCCACCATAACAAAACCTTTTTCATACTTCATTAATATACATCCTCCCTCTCCCAAGTAGAAATACCACTGCATATACCTTCTTTTGAAAAGTAACATGAAGGGTACCAGCTCTACTAATATTTCCAGTTGTAGCAAATGTAATTGGTGGCCTCAGTGTTTTGAAGTAGATGCTAACGTCTTTATGATAAAAAGTTTGAGAGATGACTTTGCCTTTAGCTGTTATTTGGTATTTGTGATCTTCAGGGGAAAATTTAATGGCTGTTGGTGTTTGACGATGAATAGCAAGCTGTTGCGCATAGAGAACGTCTTTTTGAAATCTGTCAAAAAACGCTTGCTCATTATAAGTCATGATAAGATAGTGAAACGAAAAAACAAAAATGAGAATCACAATGTGAAGCATTAATAATACAATAACTGTTTCAAGGAGCGTGAATCCTCTTTCAACCTTTTTGTTTTTATCCTCCACTAACTTCACTTGCTTTTCCATCAGCGTTTATTGTAATTTCTGTTCCATTAGGACATTTGGCTTCCTTCAAATATCGTCCTTCAATAAGTTCATTCATCGTTGGTTTCTTCCCTTTTTCAATTTCATACACTTGAACCTGTGCTTCCACAGTATTAAGAAAAGCCTCACACCCTTTATTTCGGATTGCTTTATTATGGCTAACAATATTCGGAATCATAATAAGAAGTAAAACCGTAATAACTAACATCACAATAAGCATTTCAATTAAGGTAAATCCTTTTTCATTTTTTATCATATACTTTTACCTCCTTATAAACTGGACATCGCTTGAAACATAGGAATCATAATCGCCAAATATAAACAAAGAACGGTTAACCCGATTAGGGAAAACAAAAGAGGTTGTACAATGCTAATTATTTTTGTTATTTTTCCTTCTACTTTCTCAATCACAAGTGCACTATAGTCACAAAGCTCCTGTGCTAAGTTACCATTTGACTGGCCGTGTGAAACGATTTGCGACAATTCTAATTCATAATACGAAACTTCTGCAATAATTTCTGGAAGTCTTCTCCCTCTTGTTAGAGCAAGCTTCAATCGTTTTCCTTCTCCTTGAAAAAATGGTGAATGTTTTTGCCTACAAAATGCTTGTAAACTTTCGTTAATAGACAGCCCTCCTTTCAAAAGATTGCCTAAATGAGCTGATAAGGAGTAAGAACAAAAACTTTTATAAAGAGGTCCAAAGATTGGCAAGCGCGATAAAAACCTTACTCTCTGAGCTGGAGATAATCTTTTTAAATATGCTCTACAGTAAAAGAGGATACCTACCATTATGATGATAAAAGTTAGGAAAAGGAGTGGAAAATGATTTGCTAGAAAAAAGAAGGAAAGAAGGAAAAAAGAAGGTTTCTCATTCATGGAGCTGTAAAGAGAAGAAAATTGAGGAATTAATACGAATGACATTGTCATAAATAAGCCAATTAAGAACAAAAATAATAAAAGAGGATATTGAATAACTTTGCGAATTTTAACAAGCTGCTGTGCTTTTTCATTTGTAAGTCGTCCACTTTCTTTTAAAGCAAAGCTAATGTCCCCGTGCTGCTCTGCAAAATAAAGGTAAATAAGCGCTTCTTTATTAAGCTCGTAGAATTGGAATGCTTCATGAAGAGGACGCCCTTTTTTCAAAGCTGTTAAGCAACTTCTAATTTCAGTTTGAAGCTTTTTATCTCCTTGGAGTCTAAGAAATTCTAGTGCTTGAGACATCGTATAGCCTTTTTCTAATAAACTCGCTAGCCTTGTTAACAACTGAGCCTGTTCACGCAACGGCTTTTTTTGTTTTGTTTTTTTAATCATATGCTTTCCAGCTTTCCAATACTGACGGATAAAGGTATCCAAAAGCAACGCCTCGCCAAACCATATCTTTGAGTTTTGGATATGAATAGACTTTTTGCTTTCCGTTCGCCTCTTGAAGAACTTCCTTTAGTACTTTTCCGTATAGAAATTCATAGATGCCTGCCTGTCGTTGTTTTCGCATTATTTTGCAGAGCGGCACACACTTTTCCTTACAATACGGACAGCGAATTTGAACGAGTCGCTGTGCTACTACCCCAATAAGTGTTTGATATATTTCCTGATACGGAACTCCAAATTCCAACAATCTGTATATGGCTCCTTTTGTATCTCTCGTATGCATTGTCGTAAGCACTAGGTGCCCTGTCAAAGCAGCGCGAACTGCAATTTTTGCTGTTTCATCATCTCGAATTTCTCCGACCATAATAATATCAGGATCATGCCTTAAAATTGCACGCAGTCCTTTTTCATATGTGATGCCTGCCCGTTCATTTACTTGAACTTGCAAAACACCATCGTATTGCTTCTCTACGGGATCTTCAAGAGTAATGATATTTCGATTAATGAGGCTTTTAGCTTGCTGGAGAAGTGTATATAACGTAGTCGTTTTGCCCGAGCCTGTTGGGCCAGTGAAAATTAATAATCCATGGGAATGTTGCAAAAGAGCGAGAAGTTTTCTTGTGGAATGTGGGAAAAGGGAAAGAAAATGAATAGATGTCATGTTATCTTGAGGGAGCACACGAATAACGAGGCTTTCATCAAAAACAGTAGGTAATGTTGAAAGTCGAAGATATACACGTTGGTTTCCTATTTGCATCATAAGAGAGCCGCTTTGAGGTTTTCTTTTTTCACCAATATCCATACCTCCTAAAAATTTAAAATGAGCAAGTAACCGTTGAAATATATCTCTTTTCAAAATCGCATGTTGAAAAAGCTCTTGATCTAGCCTGAGCTGGATAAGAGCATCAAGTTCACGAGGAATAAGGTGAATATCTGATACTCTGTGCAAGCAAGCTTTTTCAACTAAACTTTCAGCAAGCTTTTCAATTGAGGAAAGCAAAATTTCTGTCACACCTTTCTATGGATTTTGTACAAACAGAAATTTCGCCGCGTTTTTCAAAATTCCTTCTTTATTTTTTATTTTTCTACAAAAAACTGCTAAGTCATAACTTAACAAAAAAGATGCCTATGCTGAAAGAACTTTTTTGGATTTCTTTTTCACAAGATTTTTAAGTGCTGATTCATTATAGCCAATGACTAGCTTTTGGCCATCTGTTAAAATTGGTCTTCTTAGCAATCTTGGATGTTCAATCAGCAAATCTACAGCTTCTGATAGTGAAAGTTCTTCAATATTGATGTCTAACTTCTTAAATTCTTGACTGCGTTTCGCTAAAATTTCATCAATTCCATCTGTTGTTAAACGTAGAAGGTTAATAAGCTCCTCATATGTAGGGGTTTCACGAAAGAGATGTCGCTCACTAAAAGGAACTCCTTCTCCTTTTAGCCATTTTTTTGTTTTACGACAAGACGTACAGCTTGGGTATGTGTAGAAACGAATGTTTTCCATTGTAATTCTCTCCCTTTATTATATTTATTCTCTTATCTCTTTGTATAATATTGGTACAACACATAATTAACTTGTTTTAAGCCTGTTTTAAAAGAGTTTTAATTTACTGTATTTCATATTCCAAAAATAGGACGAATGAACTATAATATAGCTATCTTTTGAATTAGGAGGTTGATTTCAATGGAGGAAGTATTAAAACTATCGAGCATTCTCGGTGATCCAACACGTTTTAATATCTATAATCACTTAAAAACAACTGAGATGCCTATTACCGCTCAAGAAGTTTCCGAGAAATTTCATATTCACCCCAATGTAGCCAGAAGCCATCTCACAAAACTTGAAGATAGCAATCTCATAATCTCAGAAGCTTATAAAACCGGAAAAGGAGGACGTCCTCGTCTTCTGTATAAGCTTTCTGATCATCTTACCCAGCTTACATTCTCCTATGATGTTTATCAGCTTCTTTCTAAATTACTTCTCTGTACAATATCTACATTTGGAGAAGAAGGAAAAGAAGCTCTTTACAAAACCGCTATTAAAATGGGGATAGCCTATATTAAAGATTATTACCATCAAAACGCTCCTTCTAAACCTATAAAATACGGAAAAGATAAAATTTTTCTTATAAAAGAAGCTGCCGAAAAGATCGGTATGCGCTTGTCTATTCAAGGCTCACCTGATTATAGCTCCATTTCTCTGCATATTTCGCGTTGTCCCTTTCAAACCATTGTTCCTCAAAATGAAGAATTAACGCGCTGCATTCATCGTTCTTTCGTGCAAGGAATGATATATTACTTTTTCAAAAACGCTACTTTTTCAGACTCTAACAAAACAATTGGTTTAGAAGCAGGTATTTGTACATATAGTGTAGAAAAGCTTTTTTAGTGATTAGCTTAAACCTCATTTACTTTTTCCTAATTTTCACATTATAATAAAAAAGAAAATGTTTTATAGTGAGCCAAAGGGGAGGGATACGTATGGATCGTATGTATCGAGTTCTTGGCTTTTGGACGGGAATTTTCGCAGTTATGTTCTATCTCGGCCATATGCCAACAACGTCACTGCTGTTTCTAGGTCAAACAGGCTTTTTTGTGCTATTAAGCTATTTAAAACTTTCAGAGCGAATGTACATCTATGTTTTTGGAGCGTATCTAACCGTTTTCTTTGCTGGATTCACATATTGGACGACATTTATGATGACTCCTGGAGGATAATTAGATAGCGCTTCCAAATTAAAAGTAAAAAGCAGTGCTATTGTTAGCACTGCTTTTTATTTACATGAAGCCATTCAGAAATGGGTTGCTGTCCATTTCTCTTTCAATTGTGGTTTCTTCACCATGACCTGATAAAACAAGCATTGTTTCTCCTAGAGTAAGCATTTTTTTATGAATGCTCTCTAGCAGTTCTTCGTGATTTCCACCTGGCAAATCAGTTCTTCCAATGCTGCCAGCAAATAGAACGTCACCTGAGATAACAAAATCATCTTCTTTGAAAACATAAGAGACACTTCCTGGCGTGTGCCCTGGTGTTTCAAGCACAGAAAATGAGAAGCTTCCAATCGTTTTCTCTCCCTCTACATCCCAAAAGTTTGTTGCTTCTTTAGCTGTAACAGGACCTAATGGGAAAGAAGCAGAAGCATTTTTTGATGGATCTCCAAGCCAATCTTTCTCTTTTTTGTGGACATAAACAGGCACATCAAAGCGGTCTCTTACTTCATCAAGAGCTCCAATATGGTCAAAATGAGCATGAGTTAATAAAATAGCTTGTGGTTTTAAACCTTTTTCTTTAATAAGTGCCATAATTTTGTGGCCTTCTGCACTTGGATCAAAAATTAGACATTCTTTTTTCTCGTTTGCTACAACATAGCAGTTCGTTCCAACAGGACCTAGTGATCTTTTATAATGCTTCAACATTACCTTTAACACCTCTTATTTTCAGATTTTTTACCTCGACAAATATTTAGAAAAGCTATAAAATAAGCTTAAGTGTGTACACTATTTATGGTACATCGGATATTTTGACCTAGCAAGTGAATAGTATTAAGTAACTGGGGAAAAGGGGGAAATCAATGGGTACAGTTATTATTTTTGGTCTAGTTGCACTTTTAGCGATATTTGGTACGATTTCAGCGCTTAAAAACAAAAACTTTTTAGGATTTGGTTTTGCTTTAGCGACTTTTGCTGTATTCGGATTTTTTACAGTTATGACAATCATCGGAAATGGCTATCCAGGCGGACATTAACATACACAAAAACGGCTTTTGAGTAATATTACTCAAAAGCCATTTTTACATGCTATTATTTTATCAATGATTTAGTTTCCCCTGTCTTTAAATCCACTATTTTCTTTCCACTCAAACCAAGTAACGCATACTTACCGTCTGGAGAAAGCCTTATTGGTTTCTCTTCCTTTAACGACGCAATTTTGTTTTCTTGCCCCGTTTCTAATGAAAAGCCTACAAGCATAAATTCCTCATTGTAAGAAGCTTTATTTGTACTGTACTTTGGCTTATATGTATAAAACACATGTTGACGAGAATCCCATCCATAGTACGGTACACTCCATCCAGAATAATCTGAAAGAAGAGGAACTTGAAACTCCCTTACCTTTTGATTTTTCCTATCATAAAAAGTATAAGTTCCATATCCTTCTTGATCCTGATCGTAACGCAGCACAAGTAAATATTTTTGGTCATTCAAAAACATAAGGCCTTTTTTTGATAAGGCATTCTTTTTACTTGTTTCAATGTCTTCTTTCACGAGTGGCGCTTCATTGTTCATTAAATCCTTGTTATCTAAATAAGCAATATTTGTTTTACTCATCCATTGAACAAACGGCTGATCTGTAGAAAGGTGTTTCTTCTCCCCAGTCTCAATATTAAGAGCGTAAACATCAAAGCTCCAATCTTTTGAAAACGTTGTAACAACAATGCGATTTTCATCAAAAGAATTCCAATTATATTCAACTTCATAGGCTGGAAACGAAAACCTTTTTTGCAACTCTCCTTTTCTATTTAAAATAGAAAGTTCAATTTTCTCTTCTGATAAAGAAGTTTGCAAGAGAAACATTTTGCTATCAGGACTTCTCTTTATTGACATCACTTGATTGCTCGTTTTAAAAAAAGAAGAGCTCTTTCCTGAATATAAATTATACCGATTCACTTCATATTCGTTGTCTTTTTTATCTATAACTAAAACATGATCCTTATCATACCAATCTCCAATGGCTGTAGAATCTTGTGTATGAAGAGACTTAATATCATCAAATATATGACTCTCTTTGGTTCCTTCTCTAATTTTCGAGTTAGGTTGATGAGCTTGACACCCTGTTAGGACTACAAAAATCAACAATAAAACAAACACATTCTTCCTCATCAACTCACCCACTTTTTCTCAAACTTATTCCATTCTAACTTGAATTATCCTACGTGTAATGGGTGATTTCAACTATATTTTAAAAATCAAAGATGTTAAATTATCTCTTTTAATATTTTAAAGTAAATATTTATTCCTTTACAGTTAATAATGACCATATATTTGCACCATGTGCAATTTTAAAAAGCATTTTCCGATAAGATAATATCCATTTTTCACCTTTTTTAGAGCCCAAATCCTACATTCATTTTAGCAAAAAATGTACCTTCGACTCATACTTTTTACATTCCTTAAATTTTTTTTCATAAATTCTGTTATGTGACTTTTTTGTATCTAATAACACAATTTATAAATTTTTTCAAAAAAGGTTCATCTCTTCAAACCCCCTTCATAATAGGCATAAAGACACCAACTGTTTGAAAATAGCAACCGTCAGACTAGACAATGCATATGAGTATGTTAAACTAGTTACTTGTTCGCCCCCCCCCCTTTAATACCAGTTTCTAAAAACTGAATAAAGAAAGGAGCAACAATAGATATTATGAACAAAGGTTTTGGAAAACATAGTGTTTTTATCATTTCTATTTTACTGACGGTTATTTTTATCGTCTGGGGAGGTCTCTTTACCTCAAGCTTCACTTCTGTGACAAATGCTATTTACACTTTTATGATTAATAACCTTGGTTGGGTTTATCTAGGCTCTGCTTTTTTCTTAGTCATCTTCGCAGTGTATTTATTATTTTCTAGATATGGACATATCAAACTAGGAAAAGATAACGAGAAACCAGAGTTTAAAACAGGATCTTGGCTTGCTATGTTATTTGGAGCAGGTATGGGCGTTGGTATTGTTTACTGGGGAGTTGCAGAACCTGTTACACATTATACAAATCCTCCATATGGAGAAGGGTTTACAGATTCAGCAGCAAACGTTGCTATGAAGTTCTCATTCTTCCACTGGGGATTACAGCCATGGGGAATTTATACTGTCATCGGATTGGCTTTAGCTTATTTCCAATTTAAGAAAGGGTTGCCTGCTGCAATTAGTTCCATCTTCTACCCTGTTCTTAAAGAAAGAATTTACGGACCAATCGGAAAAACGATTGACATTATTTCCGTGTTCGCTACCGTATTTGGAATTGCAACATCTCTTGGGCTTGGTGCAATGCAAATTTCGGCTGGACTTCATGCTATATTTGGTCTGCCTGACACAACGGCAATTCAAATGACCGTTATTGGTGCTGGAACGATATTATTTATCATCTCGATTAGTACAGGACTAGAGAAAGGTATCCAATTTTTATCTAATGCAGCTATTATTTTATCTTTCTTGATCATGTTCCTGGTATTAATTCTAGGACCAACATCGATTATTTTTGAAACGTTCTTCACTTCACTTGGTAGTTATTTAAACGACTTTGTTGAAATGAGCTTACGTTTAACTCCATTCACGGATAACGCGTGGGTTGGAGACTGGACCCTATTCTATTGGGCTTGGTGGATTGCATGGTGTCCTTTCGTTGGAATGTTCATCGCTCGTATTTCAAAAGGAAGAACAATTCGCGAATTCGTTATCGGCGTACTTGTTGTACCAACACTTGGTACGTGCGCATGGTTTGCTGTGTTCGGAGGAGCTGCGCTTGATTTAGTTCAAAATGCAAGCAATCCTGGATTAGCAAATGATATTGCATCTAATGTATCCCTATCTGTTTTCACGTTCTTTGACTATCTTCCTGCAAGTGGTGTCTTAACTGCTGTCGGGTTTGCTGTTGTATTAATTTATTATATTACAGTAGCAGATACATCTAGTTTCGTACTAGGTATGTTAAGTGAGCGAGGAAACTTGGATCCATCTGTTAAAATTAAAGTAACATGGGGAATTGTTCAAGCTGCATCAGCAGCAGTTCTGCTTTTAGCTGGTGGGGAAAATGCTCTAAATGTTCTCCAAACGGCTTCTCTCGTTTCAGCCTTTCCATTTATTTTTGTCCTGCTCTTTATGTGCTGGGCACTTCTTAAAGCATTGCGAGAGGAACTTGAAGAAGAGAAAGCAGTTAAGAAAAAAGCAAGCTAAGCAGCTTGTAAAAGCAAAAGGATCGCTTAAATATAAGCGATCCTTTTTATTTTATCCCTTTGTATCAAAAGCTAACTGAGCTACTAAGATTTTAGAACATCTATCATAAATAGAAGGAAGATGTGAAATAGGAAGTGGATTAATGCCCTTGCCGAGTTCAATTGTAAAACCTGGTCTTCTATACTCATGAATAAACCAATCTTTATACCCTGCATGGCTGTCAATCATCTGAACTGATTTGTAATTACTTACTCTTGCAAACTCATCTGCCATTTTTTTTGAGATTTGTGGTTCTTTGTTCATATAGCCCCAATAAAATTCTTCTCCTTGTGTATGTAGGGAAAGAACAGAATCAAAGTTTTCCTTCTCTGTTAAAGTATACAATGCTCTTACTTCAGGTTCTGTAAGCGGCACATCACCAGGATAGTCACGTGGTGCAGCTCGTTTAGCTTCCTTTCGCTCTTTTTCAATCTCCCAATTAGCTGGAAATTGATTATTCAAGTCTATCCCTCTAATATTAGCTTTCCAGTGATGAAACTCCATACTTCCTTCATTTATAAATAGCACTTTCTCTCTTTCTATATCAGTACTTTTAACTCCATGCAAAACGAGGTTAACTCCATCTGGATTAATCATCGGAAAGGCAGAAAGTGTTGTCTCTTTAAAAAGTTCTCTTGCTTTCTTGTTTTCAATCTCTCCATCACAATCAATCCTTTGACAATAGTGAAACAAAAAGAGCATAAGACTATTTGTTGTAATCCATTCATTCGCATGCATTGAGGCATTCATATGGACTTTTCGTGCTCCTTCTCCTATTGTTATATGATATAAATCTTGTCCTAACACGCTCTGCCCAATAACCTCTATGTTGACGAAAGAGTATAGGTTGTTTAATGCGTATAAAGCCTCCTCTAAGCGTCTTGAATCACAAGGTGTATTCCACATGTTATCCCCCCTCTTCTCGTTCATTTTATTATAGAAGAAGCTTCTTTATGTTGAAGAACTGTTAAGAGATATTCAACATACTAAAAAAGCTTAGAAAGTAAAAGGGTGTATCGTAACACTCTTTTACTTTCTAAGCTTTGTGTCCAAGTCTAACTTTTTACACGTGCTGTGGCAGCTGTGTTTTAACAAGCCATGCCCCGCCAATTACACCTGCATCGTTACCTAACGTTGCAATTGTAATTTCCGCTCCTTTTGCAACACGAGGAAACGCAAATTGATTAAATCTGTCTTTAATAGACTGAAGTAAAATATCACCGGCACGAGAAACGCCTCCACCGAGAACGATTTTTTCAGGATTTAATCCATTTGCAGTATTTGCTAGCGCTAAACCAAGGTGAAACGCTACTTCTTCAATTACTGCTTTTGCCACTTCATCGCCTTCACGAGCACAGTCAAATACTTCTTTGGCTGTTAAAGTTCCATCTTCATAAAAACATTGCATTGTCGTGTTTCCGTTTTCAGTGATCTTTTCTTTAGCAAGACGAACGATTCCTGTTGCTGAAGCTACTGTTTCTAAACATCCTGTTTTTCCACAGTTACACGGAGCTCCACCTTCAGGTACAGAAGTAATATGTCCAATCTCACCAGCAGCCCCATTTACTCCACGTACAATGTCACCATGTGCAATAATGCCACCGCCAACACCTGTACCAAGTGTAACGCAAAGAAGATCTTTTGCTCCTTCACCAGCACCTTTCCACATCTCACCAATTGCTGCAATATTTGCATCATTGTCTACAAACACAGGAAGACCTGTTTCAACTTCAAGTAAGTCTTTCAAAGGGAATTTATTCCAACCTAAATTAACGGCAACATCTACAGAACCATTTGTTTCCTTTACAGGTCCTGGGGCTCCGATGCCAATTCCCATAATTTTAGCTTTCATTTCCCCACACTTTTCAAGCTGTTCATCAATTGACTTTGCAATATCTGTTGGGATATTATGTCCTTGATTGCTTTTATCAGTTGGAATTTCCCATTTGTAAATGATTTCTCCATATTGATTAACGAAGGCTAACTTTACTGTCGTTCCTCCTAAATCAACCCCAATCAGCCATTTCTCTTCCATAAGATCTCATCCTTTTTCTGTTCTTTGTTCACGTCTATGGCGAATTAAAAGAAGTGCTTCAGTTAACTGACGATATTCAATCAAACCGGACCTTGCAAGCTCTCTTAGCTCTTCTTCCATAAGGTCAAGGTCAGCTTGTTGGCTTCCTGTATAAATAATAGTTCCAAATCTTTTTAAAAGCTGCTGCACATCGTATAACGTTTTCATTTATTCACCTATTAATTAATAAATTCTCCTATATTACTGTAACGAGAATCACTATAGTCGTCAAGGTTTCTCCCTCGTGAATTACTGTAAATTCTTTCAATAGGTATAAACATACTTTCTCTTTTAAAAGCTATAATCCTTTTAATATACCTATTAAATCTTACTGCTAACTCTTATAATTATATCCATAAAATAAACTGCTGCCAATCCCAATTATTAAAATTACAATATACACTAAAGAAGCCAATTTACTCTGTTTTTTAGGAAGTTGAACAGCACCTGCTGCAACAAATCCGCCAATAAGTCCGCCCAAATGACCCGCATTATCAATACCAGGGACAACGAACCCAAACACAATATTAAATAGAACGAGCATGATGACGTTCGTTCCTAACGTATCAAAAAAGATTTTCGGGCTTTTATACCCAAAAAACAAGAGAGCACCAAAACAGCCAAAAATAGCACCAGAGGCTCCGGCTGAAACCGTTGGACTAAATAAAAAGCTTCCTATTGTTCCAGATACTCCAGCTATAAGATAAATTAATAGAAAACGACTGCTTCCATATATTCGTTCAACAACTGTGCCAACATAATACAGAGCAATACTGTTCATTAAGAGGTGCAGAAAGCCAATGTGGAGAAAAATAGGGGTAATGAGCCTCCACCATTCTCCCTCTAAAAGAAGCTCATTATGCTTAGCTCCATATTTAACGAGCGTTTCTACATTCTGACTTCCTCCGTTAAATTCAAGCCAAAAAAAGAAGAAAATCTGTATAAATAAGAAAACGGAAGAAAAGATGGGCTTTCCGTAAAATAACGTTCTTTGAATGGCCTTTTCCCGCTCTCGCTCAATACTTTGTATTTTTTGTTTCACATCTTCTATAAAATTTAAAGCGCTTTCCTCATCTACAAGCGGTGAAAACTTTTTCTCAAAAGCCAATTCCTCCTCTTCCATTACATCAGCTGGCGAAAAAAGATTTCCAGTTATGTTTCCTTCTGTAATTGTGCTAAAAATATAGTGAAAGTCAAAAAAAGGATTAACATCTGATATATATAAATAAGTCCATTTTGCTTTTTTGGACAAACGATAAACTGTTGAATTTCGTAAAGTTTCTTCCTCGTTTTCTATATCTTCTTTAAGATCTCGCGTCCAAATTAAATCTTTTCTAACAAGCCTAATATAGCTATCCTGTTCGCTATTTTTAAAGTATAAATTTTGTTTAGAATCGGAAGCGTAGATCAGTTTGTAGTTCTGTTCTTCTATAAGAAAGTGTGCGATTTGAAAGTATAGAAAATCTTGCTTTAAGACTGCTATCTTTTTCACCACCCTGAACTCTTTTTTTAAACATCGCAAAATCCAGTTAAAAAAGCAAGTTTTTACATTCCATCCATATAAAAAAAGGAAGAAACTGTGTTCCTTCCTTCTTAATACTTAAAAAGTTGCGACATCATCTTACCGCGGATATAAGGAAAAGTAAAAGCCGTTCTTACAGCTAAGCTGCGACCTACTCTATTTCTTAACAGCATGTTTAACAACTGATAACGTGACTGATAAACAAGTGAAATAAGTAAAGTCATAATGAAAAACTTCAATAAACGTTTCATATATTCTAACCTCCTCTTCTTACTTTCCCACGAACAATGCTGATTATTCTTCCCTTTCTTATTAAACTTGTATATAAGGGAAGGCAAGAAAAGCGAGAAATGCTCCAATGAAGACAGCTGTTACGTTAACTGTATCATTATTAAAAAAGGTAATGCCTTTAATTTTCTTTGTTTTCATGTAGCAATGCTCTGTTTTCTCCGTATGAATACCACAATTAGCACATTTGTATTCTACTTGGATGGTTGCTCCAAGAACAGTATCGGCTATATTTCCTAAAAAACCGAAAATCGCAATAAACAAAAGAGCCGACACCTTTTCCTCCCAAAAGATAGTGAAAAAAAGACCAATCAACAAAGCCCCGCTAAATGCGGCAAAGGTTCCAAGTAATGAGATAGCTCCTGATGTTCCTGCTTCTACTTTTCTTAATGTTAAAATATAACGTGGCTTTCTCTTGCTAAGAGTCCCAATTTCTGATGCCCACGTATCCGAGTTTGCTGCTGCAATACTTACAGCAAATAAGAAAGTGAGCATTTCTTTGTGAGTAGGATCGAAAAGCAAGAAAAGACTAAATAAAGCTGGAACTCCTCCATTTGCAAACACCTGTATAATGTCTCTACTGCTTGATTTTTCTAACTTCTCTTCAACATGTTCTTTTCGCTTTTGAAACAAAAAACTCACAAACGAAGAAGTGATAAAGAAAACACCAAGTAAAGCAAGACCTTTTACTCCTGTTCCAGCATAGATACTGCTTCCTATTAAAAAGGCTCCAAACGCTCCTGATTTTGTAAGAGCCTTTACTTTATATCCTGCATATGATGCGACAATAACAAGAAGGAAGAAAAGAAGATGCTCATTCACAAATCAACACCTCTTGGTTTGTAATGATTTTACCAACGGGAATATCGTGAGGTTCAATTGGCACAAAGTCAGCAATTTGAATATGAAAAGCAATCGATATCTTCTTCCCTCGGTAGTTTTGCAAATAACGGTCATAATATCCTCCACCAAAGCCTACTCTATAACCATTTTTCGCAAAAATTACTCCTGGAACAAAGATCACATCCAGTTCTTCTTTTGATATTTTTTCAGCTGTAATAAGCGGTTCTTCAATGCCAAACTGAACAGTTTCAAGCTCAGTGAAAGATGAAAGTTGGTAGAACTCCATTTTGTGCGTCTGAGGAAAACACTTAGGAACGGCAACTCTTTTCCCCTCACCCCATGCCTTCTCAATAATATCTCTTGTTTCAACCTCAAATGGAAGTGAAAGTGTAATTCCAATTGTTCTTGCTTCTTTCCATTCTCTTGTATTTTCAACTCTTGATAGAATCTCTTTATTCATCTCTTTCCGCTCTAACAAAGACAGCTCTTTTAAATTCTTCTTCATTAGATTTCTTTTAACCTTTTTCTCCTCCATCATTTTATCCCCTTATTATGTAATGTTCTTATCTATCTTTTAAAAGAGTTCTTTTTAAACAAAAAACAGCAGGAATAAAAATTCCTACTGTTTTACTTAGTCTCACGATGTAATGTTACTTTTTTAAGTCTTGGGCTATATTTTTTAAGCTCAAGGCGATCTGGATTGTTACGTTTATTTTTAGTAGTGATGTAGTTACGGTCACCAGTTTCAGTGCAAGCTAAAGTTACTTGTACACGCATGATGTTATCCCTCCAAACATGATTTCGTTAATCAGACTATAATATAATATCATCTTTCGAATGAAAATTCCAGTCTGTTTTTTATAAGCTTTCTATTAGCATTAACCCCGTTTTCTTCATTTATTGCTTTAATATTCCATATATCAGCAAAAGTATGCTCATATGGAAGAAGAAAGCTCTCTAAAGTAAACGCACTCACAATATTTCGAGATGCAAGAGGTTGATATTTTAACGCCCCTTTACGAATATTCCCCCAAAGATGGCGCTCTTCATTTATTTGATCTGCTGAAGTTACAGTATACTGCTTTATTCCTTTTTCATCAATTTTTCCATTAATAAAAACAAGCCCTTCTTCAATATGATAAGAAAGAAGATGATCTTTCGGCCTGTAGTAAGCAAGCTTTGCTAAAGGCTTCGTTTGCTCATACTGCACATATAGCTTAATTTCTTTACTTCTATTATTTAAGTTCTCTAAAGAAATTCTGTGTCCATCAATAAGGCAAGACTTATGCTCGTCTTGAAAAGCAAAGGATTTGTACTGGACACAGTTTTGAATGTGACGTTCTTTTTCGGACATTTCAATCCATGAAAATTCTCCATCAATCCACATTCCAATTCTTAGTTGAAAAAATGTTGCTGAATCATTGAAATTATCCATACACTTCTCGTTTGTATACAATGTATCCATTTTCGCACCCTCTATCTGTTTTATTGTACCGAACACAATTGATATATGAACTTATTAAAAGATTTGTAAATTTACTGTCAGCTAAACGTTTTCTATTAAATCCTTCTGTTGAAGATTGTTTATAGGCATTAGCACTTTTATTTTTCTAAAAATTCAGTTAATTGTAAAGAACATTGTAAACTTATATTACCTATAAGAAAACAATGTTCCTTTCACCTGTGCGCACCGAAAGGATCAGTCTATCTAGAGACATTAAAATTTCTACTTCCTCATTCTTTTACGCTCAAGAGACTCTAAAACATAACAATAGTTAAAATTTTCTTACCTTTATTTTACCATCATTGGATTACCACTACAATGAACAGAATTTGTCGATTCTATATTCTTTATACTTTTATCTATTTTAAAATGTTTCGATACCCCACTGCCATGAGCTTTTCTTTATGACGATTTTAGAAAGAATCATACTATTCTTCTTTTTTATCTTTCCTTAGGTTAAACTTTTCGACAAGAAAAGCTAAGTCATCAGCATTATTTGATAAGTTTTCAATCCTTTTTAATATAGTTTCAATTTCACTGTCCTGAACTTGGACAGATTGTAACGTCTGGGACGTTCGATTTGTCATTCTATCAGAGCTTAGCGCAACTTGGTCAAAAGTACTTTTAACATGCACATTTTGCTCTTTTAGGTGATAAATAGAACCCGAGATCTTCTCGATATTTGTAATGACTTTTTCCATTCTCTCGTTAATATGTTGGAACCCTTGTCCTGTTGCTTCGATAAGGGTTGTTCCTTTTTCAACCGTTTCATAGCCAAATTCTAGGCCTTGTAAAACATCCTTTGCTTTAGTTTGAATTCCAGTTGTAATTCCTGTTATATCTCCTAGTGCGCTTTCAACTTGTTGTGATAGTTTTCTCACCTCTTCAGCTACGACGCTAAATCCTTTTCCATACTCTCCTGCTCGAGCTGCTTCAATCGCCGCATTTAAGGCAAGCAGGTTTGTTTGCTCTGCAATTTCTTTAATAAAATCAGTAAGTTGAGTAATTTGCTCTGAGCTTTTATCTAGAGATTGTATTTCTTTGTAACAATGTTGAACAATATTATAGATGGAAGTCATTTCTTGAACAGAATCCTCCATTGATTTGTTCCCTTTATTCGTAATATCTCTTATGTATCGAAAGGCAAGAACAAGATGTTCTACTTCCTTGGTAGCGGAATCCATCTCTTCGCTAAAAGCTTGCATCGTTTTCATTACTCGGGCTGCCGAGGAAGCTTGTATATTGGCTCCATCTGAAAGGTCTTGGATTGTTGCGGATATTTCTTCACTGCCGCTTCTTACTTCTTGTGTAGATGTTAAGAGACGGTCACTCTCGTAATGAATGTTTTTAGAAACGTCATGAATAGAGGTTACAACGGTCCTCAAATTTTCTGCCATTTGATTTGAAGAATGAATGAGAACGCCAATTTCATCATTCCCATCATAGAACATTTTTTCTACTGACAAATCTCCTTCTGCAATTTTCTTTGCCAAACCAACAACCTTTCGCAAGTGATAGTTGATAAATCGCACTAAGAAAAATAAAACAATGCTTCCACATAGAAAAGTAGCAGCTGTAGAGATGAGAAGACCTAATATGCTAATAGTGATGCTGCCTTCCGCTTCTTTATAAGCTTCCATACTTTCTTTTGTAGTAAATGTTCTAAGCTCCTTTAGCAGCCGCAGATTTTCGTCTCTCAAGCTTGAAATTTCTTCTCGAGCCGACGTATAGATTTCTTTATCTAATCGAACAATAGCTGGAGAAATTTCAAAAATAAATAGTCTATCAATTTTTTCATTATTCTCTTTTACTTTAGAGAAAAGATGTTTCATCTCATTCGAAACATTTACATCTCCCTGAATTAAATTCATTAACTTATGGAGTTCTTCTCGATGAGAACGATAAAGCTTTAAGTCCTCCTCTTTTAAAAATGTAATATAATCAGCAATGTTAATATCTTTAGAACGTATAAGAGATCCTATTTCTGTAATATGAACAGCCCGCTCGTTTTTCTCTTTAGCACTTTGAAAAGTTTGCAATGTTGTATTCAGAAAAAACATAGCTATAAAAATAGAAACAATCATAAAAAATACTATAAAACTTCTTGCTAATCGGTACACTTCTCCAGAAGGATTTAAAACTCCCTACTTCTTTACTATTCATACTTGCGAATTCCTTTCAAGTCTTGATGATTATCCATATAATCATCATAATATATCACTAAAGACTCACGTCTAATTATCTTTATTTTTTACAAAAACTTTACAACAAAAAAAGCAACAGCTATTAGCTGTCGCTTTTTGTTAATTTAACTCATACATTCTTCCTGTAACAAGATAAACAATGTTTTCACAAATATTTGTAATATGATCTCCAATTCGTTCAATATGACGACAAACAAATTGAAGCTGCGTTAGCTGATGAATATCCTGTTGATGGGTCGTCATAAGCATTGTAAGCTCATCAACAAGATTACCATAGTACGCATCAACAAGATCATCCTTCTCTGCTACTTCTTTAGCAAGCCTTACATCTTCTGCGTCAAAAGCTTTGAAAGAAGAAAGAAGCATCTCTTGTACAACTTCAGCCATCTTTGGAATTTCCTCAATTGGCTTCACAAGTTGCTTATCTCCTATCCTCAAACTAATACGAGCAATATTCTCAGACAAATCCCCAATCCTCTCGAGGTCTGAGGAAACTTTAATAGCTATAACAATACGACGTAAATCAGAAGCAACAGGAGATTGCTTTGCTAAAAGCTGGATTGCATCATTATTAATTTCATATTCTAACTCATCAATTTTTGGGGCTTCTTCAATTACTTTTCTAGCAAGGTTTTCGTCTTGTTGTTGTAATGAGGAAACAGCCATTTTAAGGCTGTGTTGCGCTTGTTCAACCATATAGAACAGTTTCTCTCTCAAACTGTCTAATTCTCCGTCAAACATCTTTCGCATGATTCATGTCTCCTCCCATGATACGAAATAATAACTTACCCGAAGCGTCCTGTGATGTAGTCCTCTGTGCGTTGATCTGTAGGATTAGAAAAAACTTGTTCTGTATCATTAATTTCTACAAGCTCTCCCATTAGGAAAAAGGCGGTTTTATCAGAAACACGTGCTGCTTGCTGCATGTTATGAGTTACCATTACAATTGTATACTGCTTTTTAAGTTCTAATACAAGCTCTTCAATCTTTAATGTAGAAATAGGATCAAGAGCAGATGTAGGCTCATCCATTAATACTACTTCAGGTTTTGTAGCTAACGCTCTTGCAATACATAAACGTTGCTGCTGTCCTCCTGATAAACCTAGTGCTGGAGCTTTCAAACGGTCTTTTACTTCGTCCCAAAGCGCTACATCTTTTAAACTTTTTTCTACAATTTCATCTAATACTTGCTTCTTCTTTGTTCCATGAACTCTTGGTCCATAAGCAACATTGTCATAAATAGATTGTGGAAAGGGATTACCTTTTTGAAACACCATTCCTACATTTTTACGAAGCTCTACTAAATCGACTTTAGAGTTTAAAATGTTTTGGTTATTGTAATTAATTTCACCAGACATCTTTACCCCTGGCACTGTTTTATTCATAAGATTAAGTGTCTTAATAAACGTTGACTTTCCACATCCTGAAGGCCCGATAATAGCCGTCACTTCATGATCATAAATTGAGAAATTTAAGTTTTTTAATGCATGGTGTTCTCCATACCATAAATTTAAATCGTTCATATTAAATACTGTTTTCGTTGTTGCGACAGCAGACATATTCTCGCTCCTCCTTATCCAAAACGTCCAGAAATATATTCTTCCGTTTTCTTTACAGATGGATTTGTAAAGATTTTATCTGTTTCTGCATACTCTACTAAATCTCCATTTAAGAAAAAGGCAGTTTTATCAGAAATACGAGAAGCTTGCTGCATGTTATGAGTAACAATGACAATCGTATATTCTTTCTTCAAATTGACGATAAGCTCTTCAATCTTAGCATTTGAAATAGGATCAAGAGCTGAAGATGGTTCATCAAGCAAGAGAATTCTCGGTTTCATAGCAAGCGTACGGGCAATACATAAGCGCTGTTGCTGTCCTCCTGAAAGAGATAGAGCTGACTCATGAAGGCGATCTTTTACTTCATCCCATAGAGCTGCTTTACGTAAGCTTTCTTCTACAACGCTATCTAAATTTTTCTTCCCTTTTATACCGCTGTACTTTAAAGCATGTGTAATATTGTTATAAATAGATTTTGGAAACGGATTTGGCTTTTGAAATACCATCCCAATTTCTTTTCGTAAAGAAACAACATTAATATCTTTCCCTAAAATGTTAATGTCTTCATACATGATCTTTCCTTCGCTTCTAGCAATTGGAATTAGATCATTCATTCGGTTAACACTGCGGAGAAATGTGGATTTTCCACATCCTGAAGGACCAATGAGCGCTGTTACCTTATTTTTCTCAATTTCAAAAGAAATTCCTTTTACCGCTTGGTTCTGACCATAGTAAATGCTTAAATCTTCAACAGATAACGATACATCTTTTTCTGCAATTCGTTCAGCTATACCTTCATTTTTATCTCTTTGTTTTAAGCTGGCGATATTGGCCATGTTGGAAACCCCCACTCTATTATTTTGAAGCTGTTAGTCTTTTATGAATAATACTTCCAATGAAACGTGCTAATAAGTTGAACACAAGAACTGCCAATACAAGTACTGCTGAAGAACCATTCGCAATCTCGCTCACGTCAGGAATAAGTCCTTGTGTATTTACAGACCAAATGTGTACAGCTAATGTCTCAGCTGGACGGAAGATATTTAATGGTGATGTTTCAGAAAACGGATTAAGGTTTGCATAATCAAGACGCGGCGTTGAAAGTCCTGCAGTGAAAAGAAGCGCTGCTGCTTCCCCAAATACACGTCCAGATGCTAAGATAGCTCCCGTTAAAATAGATGGGAATGCTGTTGGCAGTAGAACCGTTTTAATCGTATGCCAATGCGTAATTCCTAATGCAAGACTTGCCTCTTTTTGATCTTTTGGTACAGAGCGAATAGCATCTTCACTCACACGTACCATAACAGGTAAGTTAAATACAGTAAGAGCTAGAGCTCCACCGATAATCGTGTAGCCCCATCCTGTTAAGTTAACAAACATTAATAAACCAAACATCCCAATAACAATAGATGGAAGTGAAGCTAAAACTTCAATACAAGTACGAATAAAATCTGTTACTTTTCCTGGTTTTGCGTATTCAGCCATATAAATTCCGCCGCCAATACCAAGCGGAACGGTAATAATCATTGTGATGACAAGAATATATAGAGAGTTAAAAAGCTGATCTCGTATTCCACCGCCTGCCATAACTGCACTTGATGGATTTGTTATAAAATCAAATGAAAGCTGTTTAAAACCGTTAACAATAATATAAGAAAATAATGCCACAAGCAGCGACACAATAATTCCTGCGATGACGATAAATACTCCTGTCGCAATTTTATCCCACTTCTTACTGTTCATTACATTTTCCTCCTAGCAGATAGATAGCGAATAACAAGAATGAAAGCAAATGACATAATCAAAAGGATAAGCCCCATTGACCATAGCGTATTATTTTCGATACTTCCATATGTTGTATGTCCCATATTCAGTGTAATAATTGTTGTTAGTGTTGCTGATGGGTCTAGCAGTGTTTCTGGAAGATTTCTTGTATTTCCAATTACCATCTGAACTGCTAATGCTTCTCCAAAGGCACGAGCCATCCCAAGGACAATTGCTGTCAAAAGAGACGGAAGAGCTGCAGGAATTAATACTTTTCGAATCGTTTGCCAACGAGTAGCTCCAAGTGCATAAGAGCCGTCGCGAAGGCTTTTCGGTAATGAACTCATTGCATCTGTTGCAATCGTTGTAACCGTTGGAAGAATCATAATAGATAAGACGATTGTTCCAGTTAATATACTAAAGCCAATGCCTCCAAAATTCCCGCGAATATACGGAACAAGTATTGTAAGACCTATGAATCCATAAACAACGGACGGAATACCAACCAGCAGCTCAATAACCGGCTGCAAAATTTTTCGTCCCCATGAAGGTGCGATTTCTGTCATAAAAATAGCTCCTCCAATGCCAAGTGGAGCTGCGATAATTGCCGATAAAAATGTTACGGCAAATGAGCCAAAAATAAACGGAACTGCCCCGAATTCTCCATCTTTTGGATTCCAATCTGTACTGGTTAAAAACTCAATTGGGCTTACACCATTTTTAATGAAGGATTGCAATCCCTTTACTGTTAGGAATATTGTAATTGCGACTGTTGCAGCAATCATAATTAATGCACAAATTCTTACCAACCATTTTCCACGCGTTTCATCCTTATGTTTATTTTTCTTTGAAGTGATGAGACGCTCCCTAGCTGTTAAACTCATTTTATTTTCCATTTTTTAAAACACCCCTAATAACATTGCAATAGGGTAAATGCCTCCTTTTAGCACTTACCCCATTACTTTAAATAGTTTTCCTAAAGAGCCATGAAATGTTTTTATTTATCTGTCTGTTTACCTTCTGCGTCACGCTCAACTTCCATATTGATTGCTGGAATGTAACCTTGGTCTGTAAGAACAGATTTTTGGAATTCTTCACCCATCATGTAGTCTAAAAATGCTTTAGCTACGCCTTCAGCTTCGCCTTTAGTATAAGAATGTTGATAAGCCCAGATTGGGAATTCACCTTTTTGAACATTTTCATCTGTTGCTTTAACACCATCAACTGAAAGCGGTGTTACTGTATCATCAGTGAAATATGAAAATGCTAGATATCCTACAGCACCTTCAGTTTCAGAGATAATCTTTTTAACTGTGTTTGAAGAATCTTCTGTTACGCCTTCTGCAGGTGTTTCACCATCTAAACCATATTTTACGAAAGTATCACGAGTACCAGAAGAATCTGGACGGTTTACAAGAACGATCTTTTGGTCTTTCCCACCAAGTTCTTTCCAGTTTTTAATTTCACCAGTGAATACTTTTTTTAGATCTTCTTTAGAAATATCTTTAATGCCTACTTCAGGGTTTACAGCAGCTGTCATACCAACAACGGCTACTTTATGGTCAACAAGCTCGTCTGCTGGAATACCTTCTTTTTCTTCTGCAAATACATCAGAGTTTCCAATGTCTACAGAGCCTTCAGAAACTTGGCTAAGTCCTGTACCAGAACCACCAGCTTGTACTTGTACGTCAACGCCTGGGTTTTCGTTCATGAATTGTTCAGCAGCAGCAGCTACTAAAGGTTGCATTGCACTTGAACCAGAAACTGTGATTGACCCAGAAAGTTCTTCTGAATTGCCATCTCCTGAACCACTATTTCCTTCACCGTCTTCTTTTGCACTGTTGTTTCCACAAGCTGCAGCGATGATTACTACTAACGATAGCATCATCATGAATGTGAGACGCTTGAAGCTTTTCATTGGTAATTCCCCCTAAGAATATTCGTTGTTTTGTCCTACGAGTACTACAATAACGCTCAATTTTTAAACTAGTTTTAATCGAATGTAAATGTTTTGTAAATGTTGCATATTTTTTGTAGACCTTTTCTCCTATTTATCTATGTAAAATCGACAAAAAGGGAAGACAATCGCGCTTGAACGCTTTCGTCTTCCCTCTTTTAGACCTAGTTTATTTTAAAATATTATTGAGCATTTTCTTTATCTTCATTTTGTTCAAAATAAGCATCCAGAATATCCATTCCAATATTTTTTGACATTGGATTATCTGAACTTATGGCATATGGCACAACAACAGCAAAGGCTACTTCAGGATTATCATATGGAGCATAGCCAACAAGTGTCACATTATAGGTTTCTACATTCGGACCTTCTCCTTCTGTGTAAAGAGACTGAGCTGTTCCTGTCTTACCAGCAGGGTTGTATGATTTACTTGCAAACTGTTTAGCTGTTCCCGTGGTCATTACGCTTCTAAAACCACGTTGCACAATATCAATGTATTCATTTTTCATTGAAATACGGTTTAAAATCTCCGGTTCTGTAGCGTGTAAAACTTTTCCTGGTTTATCTTCTTCAATGGTTGCCTCCCGAATTTCTTTAACAAGCTGTGGACGAACTCGGTATCCGTCGTTTGCAATTGTTGAGACATACTGGACAAGTTGTAACGGGGTATACGTATCATACTGTCCAATCGATAAGTCAAGCGCCAAACCTGGGTTGAACTCTGACCCTTTATAGCCTGTAAACTCATTTTGTAAATCAAGCCCTGTTTCAACTCCTAAACCAAACTGACCATAATAGTTACGAAGCTGTTCAAATGTTTTAGGACCGATTTGTAGTGAGCCGTTTCTAACATACTTAGCTCCAGCCATTTCAATAACTGTTTTGAACATATATACGTTTGATGACTTCGCAAGAGCTCCATTGATACCAAGAGTTCCTAAGCTATTGCTATATGACCCTTTCTTTGGCGTGCTTGCAATGTAAAGTGGTTCATCTAAAAACATGGTATTTGGAGTAATTGCTCCTGAATCAAGACCCGCTAGGATTGTTGCTCCTTTTACAGTTGATCCCATACCATATGAAGAAACAAGATTCCCAAGTGCAAAATCTTTAATTTCTTCTTTTCCGTTTTCGTTTTTTTCAAATCGCTTTCCACCCATTGCTAAAATATCGCCTGTTTTTGGGTTCATCATAATCGCAAATGCTCGGTCAAGATATGGTTCACCTTGATACGTTTTTAAATTTCTCGTTAGCGATTCTTCAACTGCTTTTTGAAGCTCCATGTCAATTGTTAAAACAAGATCGCGTCCTCGCTCACCTTCTTGAATTGACTCTGTACCAATAATGTCCCCCTCTTCGTTGTTAATATATTCAACACGCTCTTTTTCACCATTTAGCGTTTCTTCATAGCGAGCTTCAAGATAACTTTTTCCAACTCTATCACTTCTGCTATATTCTCGCACAAGAAAGTGCTGAAGCTTCTCTTCTGGCAATCCTTCTCCTTCAGAGGTGATGTTTCCTAGAAGAGAGCGCAAAAGGTCATCATAAACATAGCTTCTTTCCCAAAGCACTGTTGTATTAACACCTGGAAGATCTGCTAGGTTCTCACTAACGCGGGCATATTCCTCTTTTGTAACGCCTTCCCCTTTAATCACTTGAGGAGTTTGTTTATAACCGCCATCCATCGCAATTTTTATCGCAATAATCTCCTCATCCTGCTTAGAAAGTGAAGATAGATCTTTCTTTGTAATACGTTTAAGCTGCAGATCGTAAGCTCCTTTATCAGATAATTCTTTCTTTTCAATCTCTTCTTGTGGTACTTTCGCTTCCGCTTTCTTTTTATTCGTTAAAATCCAATAATCTTTTTTATCGCGTTCCGTAACATCTTCGACTGGTTTATCAATCATTTTTGCTAATTTTCTAGCTACTGAAAGTGTCTTTTCCGGATCGTCCTCAAATCGAGTATACGTAATAGCCTCAAGCGGAACATTATCAACAATTGATCTGTAGCTGCTATCATAAATCTTTCCGCGAGGAACGGGGTTTTCAACAGACACGTCCTGCATTTCTTCCGCTTCGCGTTTGTACTCTTCTCCTCTTACAATTTGAACAAGTCCAAGCCTTAAAATAAGTACAGCAAAAAGAAAAAAGACAATACAAAACAATAAGTTGATTCTTGTTGAAAGTTGAGATTTTCTTCTCTTCTTTTTCATTCCTTCTCCCCCTGTAGAAATTCCTCCAAAAATAAAGGCACCTTTTTGCAAGGTGCCTCTACTTGTTGTCACATATAGTTTAATCCATTATTAGTAAAATTTCTACAAATTTAACTATTTTTCTAGTTTAATCTTCACTGTTTGGAGCTTGAACGCCGCCTTCTGTATTCAGGTTTTCTTCTTGATCTTTTTCTCCTTCTTCTTTCTTTTCAAAGTAAGAGTCGAGAACGTCTTTTGCTACTCTTTGACTCATTTTCCCTACATCTTTGCCGTTTGCATATGGAACAACAACAGCAAAAGCTACTTCTGGATTGTCATAAGGAGCATAACCAACTAACGTATGATTCTCTACTGAAGGAGGTTCAGTTCCTTTGGGTCTCTTTCCTTCTGTATAAAATGACTCAGCTGTTCCTGTTTTTCCAGCTGGATTATACGTGGCATTTCTAAATGTTGTGGCCGCTGTTCCTTTAGCACCTACCATAACGCGACGGAAACCATTTTGTACAACATCAATATATTCTTGCTTCATTGAAATACGGTTCAGAATTTCCGGTTCTGATTCATAAAGAATCTTGCCTTCCTGATCTTCATCAACTGTTGATTCACGGACTTCTTTTAAAAGCTGTGGTCTAACACGATAACCATCATTTGCAATTGTTGATACATATTGAACAAGCTGCAGTGGTGTATATGTATCATACTGACCAATTCCTAAATCAAGCGCAAAACCTGGGCTATATTTTGAACCTTGGTATCCTGTAAATTCATTTTGTAAATCCAGTCCTGTTTCAACACCTAAGCCAAACTGTGCATAATAATTTCGTAGTTGGTCAAATGTTGATTTTGGAATATTAATAGAATGATCGTAAACATAGTTAGCATGGGCCATTCTCATCACAGTTTTGAACATGTAGACGTTTGAGGATCTCTCTAAAGCTGTCCCAATTCCTATTGGTCCCATGGTAGTATAAGAACTCTTTTCTTTTGTCCCTTTAATTTTAACGGGTTGGTCATTAATAATGGTTCCAGGTTCAATTGCCCCTGAATCTAAACCAGCTAAAATTGTTGCTCCTTTAACAGTAGATCCCATGTTATAAGAGGAAACAAGATTTCCAAGCGCATAGTCTGTTAACTCTTCTTTACCTGTTTCCTCATTCATTTGATAACGTTTCCCGCCTAGCGCTAAAATATCACCTGTACGCGGGTCCATTGCAATAGCAAAAGCACGGTCCAAATACGGATTTGCTCCATTATGCTGAGCTTTAAGGTTCTTTGTTAAGCTTTCTTCAACAACCTTTTGCAATTCCATATCAATTGTTAACACAAGATCACGACCGCGCTGACCTTCTTTAATTAACTCTGTATCTAATATATCGCCTGCACTATTATTAATATACTCCACTTGCTCTTTTTGACCGTTCAGAAGTTCTTCATAACGTGATTCAAGATAGCTTTTCCCAACTTGATCATTGCGTCCATAGTCACGAGTTAAATAATAATCTAACCGTTCTTTTGGTAATCCTTCTTCATCACTTGTAATGTTGCCTATTAACGAGCGCAGTAAACCATCATAAACATAGTTGCGATTCCAGTAAGTTGTTGTGTTAACACCTGGGAGATCTGCTAAGTTTTCACTAACTCTAGCATATTCTTTGGCTGTTACACCTTCATTCTTAATATATTGAGGCGTCATTTTATAACCACTATCCATCTCTCGCTTAATCGCAATAACTTCTTTTTCTCCATCCGAAATCGTTCCTAACTCTTTTTTCGTAATGCGATCAAGCTGCAGGCTATAGACCTTTTTATCTGACAGCTCTTTTTTCTCAATTTCACTTTGTGGTACTAATTTTTTCGCTTTGTTCGGATGAATTAGAATCCAATAATCTTTCATATCGCGATCCGTTACTTTGTCTGTTGGCTTGTCAATCAGTTTTGCTAGCTTATTCGCTACTTTTAGCGACTGTTCTGGATCGTTTTTAACACGCGTATATGTAATTGCATTAACGGGTTTGTTATCGACAATAGAGCGATGGTACCGATCATAAATTTTCCCACGCGGAGCAGGATTGCTTACTGTCGAGTCTTGTTCTGCTTCTGCTTCTCGTTTATATTCTTCTCCTTGGACAATTTGAACGAGACCAAGTCTCAAAATCAAAATGGCAAAAAGGAGAAAAACAACAAAAAACAGAAGATTAACGCGTGTTGTAATGTGCGTTCTTTTTCTGCCTTTTTTTCTTTTCATATTTCCCTCTCCTTACTATATCAGACCAAAATAAAAGCACCTTTTAAAAAGGTGCTTTTATTGTTACGTGACTATTATAATCCAATTTTGGTAAATTTTCTATAAAAAGAGGGGTTTTTCTATTTTATTCATCTCCACTTGATGCTTCAGAGTCTTCACTGTCTACAGCTTGAACGCCGCCTGCTGCATTCAAGTTTTCTTGCTGATCTTTCTCGCCTTCTTCTTTTTTCTCAAAGTAAGCATCTAACGCATCTTTTGCAACTTGTTGACTCATTGTCCCAATATCGCTTGTCGTTCCATATGGCACAACAACAGCGAAGGCTACTTCAGGATTGTCGTAAGGTGCATAACCAACAAGCGTATGGTTTTCTGTTTCAGGTGGCTCTGTACCTTCTGGGCGATCTCCTTCTGTATAGAATGACTGAGCTGTACCTGTTTTTCCTGCTGGATTGTATGCTGCATTTTTAAATGTCTTTGCAGCTGTACCAGAGGTCATAACACGACGGAAACCATTTTGTACAACATCAATATACTCATCTTTCATAGAAATGCGGTTTAGAATTTCTGGTTCTGATTCATAAAGAATTTTCCCTTCTTTATCTTCATCAACCGTTGCTTCTCGCACCTCTTTTAAAAGCTGTGGCTTCACTCGATAACCGTCGTTTGCAATTGTTGACACATATTGAACAAGCTGTAGCGGTGTGTATGTATCATACTGACCAATCCCTAAGTCAAGTGCAAAACCCGGATTATATTTTGTACCTTGATATCCTGTAAATTCATTTTGTAAATCAAGACCTGTTTCAGTTCCAAGACCAAACTGTGAATAGTAATTACGTAGTTGATCAAAAGTTGATTTTGGAATGTTAAGTGAACGTCCAGGAACGTAATTAGCATCAGCCATAGCCATTACTGTTTTAAACATATAAACGTTTGATGACATCTCTAGAGCTGTTCCTATTCCAATTCGCCCCATATTTTTATATGATTTTTTAAGGGGAGTTCCTTTAATTTTGATTGGTTCATCTACAAAAGTAGTTCCTGGTTGGATAGCTCCTGAATCAAGACCTGCTAAAATTGTTGCTCCTTTAACAGTCGAACCCATATTATAAGAGGAAACAAGATTTCCAAGCGCATAGTCTGTTATCTCTTGAACACCTGTTTTCTCATTTTTCTCATAGCGCTTCCCAGCCATTGCTAGAATGTCACCATTACGTGGGTCCATCATCATAACAAATGCACGGTCCATATATGGATTTCCACTATGATGAGCCTGAAGACGTTTTGTTAAACTCTCTTCGACTGCTTTTTGCAGCTCCATATCAATTGTTAGTACAAGATCGCGACCGCGTTGCCCTTCCTTCACTAACTCAGTATCTAATATGTCGCCTGCTTCATTATTAATATATTCTACTTGCTCTTTTTGACCGTTTAACAGTTCCTCGTAGCGAGATTCAAGATAGCTTTTCCCAACTTGATCGTTACGACTGTAGTCGCGCGTTAAGTAGTAGTCTAAGCGATCTTTTGGAAGCCCTTCTTCATCGCTCGTAATATTTCCTAAAAGCGAGCGAAGTAATCCATCATAAACATAGTTTCGTTTCCAGTATGTTGTTGTATTAACACCTGGAAGGTCAGCTAAATTCTCACTAACGCGAGCATATTCTGCATCTGTTACACCTTCATTTTTAATGTTCTGAGGCGTCATTTTGTACCCGCTGTCCATTTCGCGCTTAATTGCAATAACTTCCATATCAGCATCCGAAATAGAAGCAAGATCTTTCTTTGTAATACGTTCAAGCTGAAGATCATAGACTTTATCATCAGATAACTCTTTTTTCTTAATTTCGCTCTGCGGAACTAGATTTTTGGCCTTCTTCGGGTGAATCATAAGCCAATAATCTTTCATATCTCGTTCTGTTACTTTGTCTGTTGATTTATCAATAAGCTTTGCAAGCTTCTTCGCCACTTTAAGAGACTGTTCAGGGTCATTTTTAAAGCGCGTATACGTAATCGCATTAAGCGGCTTATTATCAACAATTGAACGATGATATCGATCATAAATCTTACCCCGTGGAGCTGGGTTACTCACTGTTGAATCCTGCGTTTCTTCTACTTCTCGTTTGTAATCTTCACCTTGGACAATTTGAACAAGACCAAGCCTTAAAATTAAAATTGCAAAAAGAAGAAAAACAACAAAAAACAGGAGGTTAAGTCGCAACGAAATGTGCGTTTTTTTTCTTCTCTTTTTCTTCATCCCTTCACCTTCAATCTCTCGCTATTCCACAAACAAATAAGACACCTATGGAAGGTGCCCTATTAACTGTCTAGTGTTATTTTAATGCAAATAAAGAAAGATTTCTACCGCCAAATTACTCATGCAGGTGACTCTCCATCACCTTCATTTAAAGTTTTTTTGGAAATTGAGGGTTCTTCTTCCTTTATTTTTTCTAAGGGCTTCAATGATACATGACGAACAAAAAAATAAATAGTTGCATGTCCAACTCCGATTATTGCTAAAAGAATGGGCACACTTTGTTTTTCATCAAAAAAGGTGATGGCCCCGATAAATAAAAGAATGGAGATAATTCGTCCCATATTTAAAAAAACATCCCGTACAACGATAAACTCAATTCGCTTTTCTTTAATCCCTTCAGCTCTCCCAATTACGTCAAACGTGATCGACATATAAGGAACAAGTAAAAGCGGATATCCAATTGCAATACAAACAGCATAGCATAACAATTTAACATACGTTACTTTAAAAATAATTAAAAAGACAGAAGCATATAGCAAAAGTCCACCTGCTAAGATTGACTTGTATCGATGCTTCTTCTTTATAAATCGTGATGCTAAATAATAGCCAACAAAAGCGACAGCAGAATTAACAAGACCAAATGTTCCTAGCGCAAGCTCACTGTTTGTCGTAATAAAAACAAGAACAGAGATAATAAAAATAAAGGTTCCTTCTCGGATTCCTTGGAAAAGGTGTGCATATAAAATAAGACGCCAATTTCGATTCTTTTTTCGTTCAGCAAGTACTTCTTTAAAGCGATACTTTCCTTCTGCTTCTCTTCTTTTAAGAAAGAAACTTAATACAACAGCGCTTAGGAATAAAAATAAAGAAGTAAAAAAGATAATTTTATATCCCGTCATTTTAATGAAAGACGAGATAATCAATCCTGCCACAATGGGACCAATCATTCCTGCGAATGAATTCAATATCCCCATAAATCCGTTAAAAAAATCTCTTGTTTCAGGTTCTGTAATCTCAAATGTTAATACATCAAAAGCAAGCCAGTAAAATCCATAGCCAATTCCAAGCAAAGCTCCTAAGAGTAAAAGGAGCGATGAAGCATTGTTCCCAACAAGTAAGACCGTAATATAAAAGACCGCTAAAAATGATACTCCTAGTCTTAAAACAATAACTCGATCCACTTTCTTAGCAAGCTTCCCTGCTACAACAAATGTCAAAGGATGAAAAATCACAATGGCTAGGTTGTAGAGAGCAAGATCCAAAAACTGCCCTGATTGCTTCCATAAATAGACGTTTACGAACGTATTGGATAATGATATTGCAAGTGAATAAAGAGCTCCAACCGTTAAAAGAAGCAAAAGATCTTTCGTAACTTCAACATCCCCAAACACTTTTTTCAAAACTGCCATACGTAAAACTCCTTTTCTCTTCTACCCCTAGTTTGGCAAAAGATAAAAGAGTTATACTACATAATGTAATTTTGAACAAAGGAATATAACTTCTCCAATAAAAAAACTCAGAGACATGTTGTCTCCGAGCCTTTTTATTAGAAGCGTTTCTCTTATTTTGCTGCTTCGTAACGTTTTGATACTTCGTCCCAGTTTACAACATTCCAGAATGCTGAAATGTAGTCTGGACGACGATTTTGGTAGTTTAAATAGTAAGCATGCTCCCAAACGTCTAAACCTAGGACAGGTGTTTTACCTTCCATAAGCGGTGAATCTTGGTTTGGAGTGCTTGTGATTGCAACTTCGCCGTTATCTACAACAAGCCAAGCCCAACCAGAACCGAAGCGGCCTGCTGCAGCTGCTGCGAATTCTTCTTGGAATTTCTCGTAGCTTCCAAATTTTTTGTTGATTGCATCTGCTAATTCGCCAGTTGGCTCACCGCCACCTTCTGGTGAAAGGATTGTCCAGAAAAGGCTGTGGTTAGCATGTCCACCACCGTTGTTGCGTACAGCTGTACGAATGTTTTCAGGTACAGCGTCTAAGTTTGATACTAGTTCTTCAATGCTTTTAGATTCAAGATCAGTACCTTTGATTGCATCGTTCAACTTAGTTACATATGTGTTGTGGTGTTTCGTATGGTGAATGTTCATTGTTTCCTTGTCGATATGTGGTTCAAGTGCGTCATACGCGTAAGGTAATTGTGGTAATTCATGTGCCATGAAAAATTCCTCCTTTAGATTATGTAAAATTTGTGGGAGCAAAAATTGCTCCGTTAGCTTTAGAATAGCAAATATACCCTATTGTTTCAATCAAAATGATTTTCTTCTTACTGAAACAACGAGTTTATATTTACCTTTTACCCGATTTTTATACGACTAAACAAAAAAAGTTTTCTGCATAGCAGAAAACTTGTTAATATCATATGTATGGAGGAGGAAGGGGGATTCGAACCCCCGCGGGTTTTGACACCCCTGTCGGTTTTCAAGACCGATCCCTTCAGCCGGACTTGGGTATTCCTCCACCTGAAATTATGGTGGACCCTGCAGGACTCGAACCTGCGACCGGACGGTTATGAGCCGTCTGCTCTAACCAGCTGAGCTAAGGGTCCTTTATGTATAATATAATAAAACAATAGCGGCGGAGGGGATCGAACCCCCGACCTCACGGGTATGAACCGTACGCTCTAGCCAGCTGAGCTACACCGCCAAATGGCTCCACAGGTAGGATTCGAACCTACGACCGATCGGTTAACAGCCGATAGCTCTACCACTGAGCTACTGTGGAACATTAAATAGGACAATATCTAATTTATCATCAAGACAAGCTTTTGTCAATCGTTTTCTAAGAAAAAAATAAAGTTAAAGTTAAGGATGATAGCTTTCTATTTTACATTCCACTCTCATCCTTAACGATTAGGAATTATTTTGTTCTAAAATGTGCTGAGATAGTTTTTCAGCATAGTCTCCAATTCTCTCCAAATTATTGATAATATCCACAAATAAGATACCAGCTGCTCCTGAACATTCCCCTTCATTTAAACGTAGAATATGCTTTTTGCGCAGTACCCTTTCCATTCGGTCAATCCGATCTTCAATTTCAAGAACGCTACGGGCGCTTTTTATGTTTTTACTTTCCAAAGCTTTTATTGTTTCAGAAAGGGCTTTTGAAGTACTTTGGAACATTTCTTCTAAATCTGAAGAAGCCTCATTTGTAAAAAAGACTTTATTAGCAAGTTGATAATCCACAAATTCCGTAATATTCTCACAATGAGCTCCTATTCTTTTTAAATAATGCACTTCTTCTTGGAGCCTAAAGTAATCTTCACTTTCAAGCGTTGATAAAGCATTCTCAGATAACAGGAGAAAATACGCTTTTATTTTCCTTTCCTTGCTTTCTAAGGTTTCCATTAGATTTGCGACCTCTTGAGCATGTATACGATCTCTCGTACTTAAATAGCTGTAAGCTTGTGCAAAGTTTTTTGATAAAAGATGACTCATTTCAATAATTTCTTTTTGCACTTGACTCAAGGCAACTGTCGGGGCTTGCTCAATAAACTGTCTATCAAGATATCCCTGATTTTGAGTTGCAAAGGTATTTCTTTCTGGAAGAGCTTTTGTGACTAAATATACGAGTACACCTACAAACGGAAGCCAAAGAAGTGTGTTGAAAATATTAAAGAAAGCGTGTGCAACAGCAATTGTAATTGCTCCATTGAGGTGAAAATAAACTTGAACAACAGATATAAATGCTGTAAACACAGGAAGGAATGCTAAAAAAACAATCGTCCCTGACACATTTAATAAGACATGTGTTAAAGCTGCCCTTTTAGCGAGTACAGAGGCACTTAAAGAAGCTAAAACGACCGTCACTGTTGTCCCAATATTTGCACCAAATAAAACAGGAAGTGCCGCTGTTAAGCTAATAGAATCCTGCTTATACAACTCTTGCAAAACCCCAATTGAAACACTTGATTTTTGGACAACTGCAGTAAAAATTGTCCCCATACTTACTCCAAAAAAAGGATTGTTCCCCATATTTAAAATAAAATCTTGAAATATGTCTAACGAAACAATCTCTCTCATACCATCTCCCATAAGCTCTAAACCTAGAAATAAAGCACCAAATCCAAAAATAACTTGTCCTATATAATGAACTTTTTTACTGTAAAAAAATACAATAAGCATTGAGCCAACGGCTAGTGCAGGAAGAAAATAAGAGCTAAAATTGATACCAATAATGAAAGCTGTTAGCGTCGTACCAATATTTGCTCCCATTATAACGCCAATAGCTTGTCTTAATGTCATAAATCTTGCACTTACTAACCCAAGAACAATAATAATCATTCCAGAACTGCTTTGAACAAGAATTGTTGAAATCATTCCGGCAAAAACACCGATAATAGGATTGCTCGTAAACGTATCAATAACTTTCCTGAGCCTCTCCCCTGTTGATTTCTGTAATCCTTCTCCTAAATATGTAATCGCAAATACAAAGAGGCCAAGACCTCCAATAAATTCAAAAATTTGCTTCTGGAGCGTTACATCCACCGCTTCCCCTCCTTTAGCATCATGATGCTTTCCCTTTGTTCTCCGATAGAAGGCCTTATTTATAAGTATGGACGATAATATACTTAAAAGACAACAAGATCTTTATATTTTTATCCAATCCTTTCTTGTTTTCTTTTATTTAATAACCTTTTGCTATAAAGGAGTTAATACAAATATGGATTCGCAATAACATTAATCCGCCATTATAATAGTTATGAAGATGTTGTAAAATATTTATTCAACCTTGCTCTTCTGTACCTTAAACATGATTGAAGCCAGCGCCACTTCTATATAATTGTTAATATCTGTTATTTTCCATCCATTAAAAAAATGTTTTCTCCTCCTATAAATTCCTTTTTAACATTTTAAGTATTATGTTGCCAAAATGTAACTCCTTCAAAACCTCTCCTTGCTTTAATAGATAAAAGAAAATGTTAACTATAAAGATAAAATAACCGTAGACATAAATCTATGTCTACGGTTATTTTCATTCATCCTAACTATAATTACGTACTTTATCTTCTTCTTCGCCTAAAACAGCTTCAGCTATGTTCACAGCATGATCACCGATTCGTTCAAAATTACTAATGATGTCTACAAAGACAATCCCTGCTGAACCTGAACATTTACGTTCATTCAAACGTAAGATATGTTTTTTCCGCAATGCTCGTTCCATAAGATCAATCTTATGTTCCTTTTCTAACACTTCTCGAGCACTATTCAAGTCCTTATGTTCAAGAGCATAGACTGCTTGTTTTACTGCCCTTAAAGTAAGAGAGAACATCTCTTCTAAATCTGCTGAAGCATCATCTGTAATTCTTACTTTATTTGCTAACTGATAATCAATAAGTTCATTGATATTCTCAAAATGGTCACCAATTCGTTCAATATCACGAACAGAATCTAGGAGCATAGAATGTTCTTCACTTTCTCCTGGTGACAGCGAACTCGCTGATAGCAAAACAAGATAATCCGTAATTTTCCGATCAAGATTATTAATTGCGTCTTCAATTTGAACAGCTGTATCAAAATGTTTTCTTTGCTTTGTTTTCATATACTGTCCAGTTTCTTCTACACCTGTTGTGGCAAACTGCCCCATTCGAACAACTTCTTCTTTCGCTTGTCCGAGAGCAATTGATGGCGATTGTTCAATGAAGACCGGGTCGAGATGACGAGGATTGTAGTCAATCGCTGTATCTTTTCCAGGAATTACTTTCGTTACAATATATGCTAAAACACCTACAAATGGAAGCTGAATAAGCGTATTCGTTAAATTAAAAGTACCATGTGCAAAAGCAAGCGTCATTGGTTTATTCAACGAGAAGGCTTCTTGCAGAAAGCCAACAAACTGAGTAAAGAAAGGTAAAATAATTAAGAAGATCGTTGTTCCAATAACATTGAATAACACATGTGTAAGAGCAGCTCTTCTTGCTGCAATTGAAGCACCTAAAGATGCTAATACTGCTGTAATCGTTGTACCAATATTGTCACCAAATAATACAGGAAGTGCTGCTTTTAAATCAATTGCATTTTGTCCGTATAGTTCCTGTAAAATTCCAATTGTAGCACTCGAACTTTGCACAATAACAGTGAAAAGTGTCCCAACAACTACCCCTAAAATAGGATTATCACTCATGCTTACTGTTAACTCTTGAAAAGACTCTAAAGAACGTAGAGGCTTCATTGCCCCTCCCATTAATTCAAGACCAAAGAATAAAGCACCAAATCCAAAGAAGATTTGCCCAATATTATTAACTCGTTTTTTATTAAAGAAAAAGATGAGAACAGATCCAATTGCAAGTATTGGTAATGCATAAGCACCTACATCAATTCCAATAATGAAGGCTGTTACGGTCGTTCCAATATTTGCTCCCATTATAACGCCAATAGCTTGTCTTAAGGTCATAAAACCAGCGCTAACAAGTCCTACAGTAATAACCGTTGTACCAGAACTACTTTGTATTAATATGGTCACTAGCATCCCTGCTAGTACACCCATTATGGGGTTTGTTGTAAACTTATCGAGAATATCACGCAGCTTGTCTCCTGCCGATTTTTGTAAGCCGTCACCCATAGACTTAATACCAAATAAGAAAATCCCAAGTCCACCAATAAATTCAAATATTAATGTTTGGATATCTAATTCCACATCTTCAACCCCTTCAAGCTTTTTATCTCTATTTTTTCGACATTTTTTTGAAACCCACAAATAGTTTTAACGTAAAAAAAATACTATGTAAACAGAACTCATTTAACATTTACAATAACTTAACATTATGTTTACATTGGATTATTATTTATTTTACAAATTGGTAAATAAGGTTATTAAAGCCTATTTTTTCAATGAGAAAGAAAGCTCTATTTTTTTAATTTTTGCCTCATCACGAAGAATCGTCACTATAGTCTGGTATATAATTAATTCATTGAATTACCGAATTTTACACTTATTTAAATGCTAACAAATCGCCTATTTCCTTCCGAACCTTTAAGTCCTACTTAATATTACACATCCCCTCATGTAACGCGTAGCAACAAAAAAACTCTAAGGCTTTTGTTATTACTGAACATTTCTACTAAATCTTTATTGATATGAAGGGGCATGAATTCGTGTACGCAAGCCTAACCAAACAGCAGCAATAATTGTTAACATTAACGAGTTATAAAACATTAATTCAACATCCTTCATCCAGTTTTCAAAGATGATTGGCCCAAGTGCTACCCCAATGAACCGTACCATCCCATATATCGAAACGATGAATCCTCTCTCTTCCTCTCTTACTGATGAAGTCACAAGCATATTAATACATGGAAGCAAAAATCCTAATCCGCCAAGAGCTACTGTTAAACAAAACATTAAAAAAGGTAGTGAATGAAAAAAGACCATGATAAAAAACATGGAAATTAAAGAAGTAACACCGATTACTACTAATTTTTTCATCATCACCTTATTCTCCTTAATTCTCTTTCCTGTCCAATAAGAAGTAATGGTCATCGCTCCTAGTGGAATGGCAAAAGATGTTCCTTTGAAAAAACCATCCATCCCATACTTTTCTTCAATAAGAAAGGAAAGATAGTAGAGAGAGCCGAATAATAAGAAGAGACAAAGACCGCCTAAAAAAAACATTGGATACAGCCAGCGCTGTTCTCGTTTTAAAACTTTCCCAAGCTTCTTAATATAAGTTGAAAAAGAGACCGTGCTTTCCTGTTTTTCTTCTTTCACATATCTTGTAACCCCTATAAGAGGAATAATAGCCACTAGTGGAAAAAGAAAGAAAAGCGCGTACCAAGCGATAAGAGCAATTACAGCCCCAATAATAGGAGCAATTACTTTTCCGATACCATTATATACTTCCAATATACCTAGCACTTTTGCTCTTCTGTCACCACTGAACAAATCACCCGCTAATGCCATTGCTAAAGGCGTAGTACCTGCTGCTCCCACTCCTTGGATGATGCGCCCAACCGTAAGCAAGGAGTAGCTATATTGAGACCCTACAATTTCACTAACTCCTGCAATCAAACTTCCAAGTATCACTAATATAAGTGATAGAACAATGAGCTTTCTTCTTCCATATCGATCAGAAAGGATGCCTACAAAAGGAATAGCAAGAGCAGCAGGCAATGAAAATGCACTTAAAATAAAGCTTGTTTGCGTATCATTTAAGTTAAGATTTTGCTGAATTTCAGGGAGGATTGGAATTAAAGAAGAATTCCCAAGAACCATTATAAAAGGAAGGAGTCCAAGCATCACAGTAATTTTTCGATCATTCATTTCTTTTCCTTCTTTCTCATCATGATGATGTTTTTTCTAACATAAGTTAAAAAGAGTATGTACAAAAGGCAAGGAGGAATATATGAAAAAACTAGGCGTACTTCTTATCGTATTATTTATCGGGTATGTTGCTTATTACGATATTAGTGTAGGAACGCTGAAAGCCTCTTCTCCACAAGCTGTTGAAACAGCAGCTGTTCAAAAACCAGAAAAACAAGAGTATCAAACTGTTGTGGTCCAACAGGGAGATACTGTACTATCTATTATTAGTCAACTACAAAAGGAAGACTCCAATTTAAATATTGAGAAAATCAGCCAAGATTTTCGACGCTTAAACGATAATCTCTCACCTGAGAATATTCAAGTTGGAAAGAAGTACAAATTTCCAATTTACAGCTCCTCTTAGTATATTTCTTGTCAACTTCCCCTTTTCATTGCTAAAATATAAGAACAAAGTCACATTCCTTAGTAGTATTTCCATTCACGGAAGAAAGAAATGTATTCAACTTACTTTTACTACTAGTTATTTTTTCAATAACACGTTATTCTTATTAAGGAATAATGTTTGAAATGTGAACTTTACTAAAAGGAGATGTTAACACGTGAGTGAAATCATACATCGCACGAAGACTCGCCCTGTTAAAGTCGGTCATTTGACAATCGGTGGTAGCGATGAAGTAATAATTCAAAGTATGACAACAACTAAAACCCACGATGTCGAAGCAACAGTGGCAGAGATTAAACGTTTGGAAGAGGCAGGCTGCCAAATTGTTCGTGTAGCATGTCCAGACGAACGTGCAGCAAATGCTATTAGCGAAATTAAAAAGCGTATCAACATTCCTCTTGTTGTAGACATTCACTTCGACTATAGATTAGCTCTTAAAGCCATTGAAGGTGGAGCAGATAAAATCCGAATTAACCCAGGTAACATCGGGCGTCGTGAGAAAGTAGAAGCAGTTGTAAAAGCGGCAAAAGAACGTGGAGTTCCAATTCGAATTGGCGTTAACGCTGGCTCTCTTGAAAAACGTATTTTAGATAAATACGGCTACCCTACTGCAGATGGAATGGTTGAAAGTGCACTTCATCATATTCAAATCTTAGAAGACCTTGATTTCCATGATATTATCGTTTCTATGAAAGCGTCAGACGTTAACTTAGCAATTGAAGCATATGAAAAAGCAGCAAAAGCTTTTGACTATCCTCTACATCTAGGTATTACAGAGTCAGGTACGTTGTTTGCTGGGACGGTAAAAAGTGCTGCCGGACTTGGTGCTATTCTTTCAAAAGGGATTGGAAACACGCTTCGTATCTCACTAAGTGCTGATCCTGTTGAAGAAGTCAAAGTAGCTCGTGAGCTTCTAAAATCATTTGGTCTTGCTGCAAATGCTGCAACGTTAATTTCTTGTCCTACATGTGGACGAATCGAAATTGATCTTATCAGTATCGCAAATGAAGTTGAAGAATATATTTCCACAATTAAAGCACCAATTAAGGTTGCTGTACTTGGTTGTGCTGTAAATGGACCTGGTGAAGCTCGTGAAGCAGATATCGGGATTGCTGGTGCACGTGGTGAAGGTCTTTTATTCCGTAAAGGAAAAACAGTACGTAAAGTTCCTGAAGAAACAATGGTTGAAGAACTGAAAAAAGAAATCGACAAAATTGCTGAAGAGCATTATGCAAAAGAAAAAGCAGCAAAACAAGAAGAAGAAGCAAACGTATAAAAAAAAGCGCCAAACGGCGCTTTTTTTTATTTTCCAAACCACTTATCAATAAGTTCTTTTGCTTCATGCCATGTTGTCACACGATGAACATTTCGAGGAACAGGCAGCCTATTATATGGTGTATCAAACAAAATAACAGGAATTCCACATTCTTCACTTATTTCACATGCATTATCATGCTTATCTTCAAAAAAGACATCTACATCATATTTTTTAGCTGTTTCCACTTTTTCATGTGATCCAATTAAATCAATGTGATGAAAATGTACTCCATTCTCATCAAACCACCCTTTTGTTACGTCAAGTAGCTTGTCATGTCTTGCACTTATGTAAAAAAGTTCGTAGTCCTCTTTCCATTCCGCTAAAATGTCTTTTGCATATGGAGCTAATGGAGCATTTTTATAAATGTCTCGTTCGTTCTGTTCAAACCATTGGCCAAGCTCTTCCCTGCTTACATTTACAAACGGAACCAAATCGTATTCTTTAATATCATCAATTGTCAACGTAAGCTGAAATGCTTCGTTTAAGTACGGTATAAATGTTTCTGGTGATGTTACAGTTCCGTCAATATCAATCCCAAATCGCTTTTTCCTCACGTTTTATCACTCCTTATGTACAGTGTAGCATACAAGCTATAGTCCCAAAAATGGAAAAGTTTAATTCCTATAATTACGAGCATTTGCTCCATACTATAAGTAATCAGCTTTATGCTGATAAGGCAAATACTTCGTTGAGATAATGAAGAATGTGTTTTGCTTATGGGAGGCTCTCCATCTCTTATAAGTTCATCCATCAAGCTTTATTACACGTTATCTTGACCATTCAAGATTACAGAAAGCGGGGATTGCAATGGAGAAAGACCAATACCGAAAAGATTTAGATACACCGTATAAAGACCGAGAATATGAAGAACCCTTCATGGAAGAAACAGCAGCAGAATTAGGCGGAGATGTTCGTAATGAACGATATATTGAGCAAAAACGTACTGATAGAAGTCAAGATCGTAGCAACCAAAATGGTCGTGAAGGAATTGGCTATGGGCGTTTAGGGCTTATCCTTTCTGTTCTTTCGTTTTTCTTTCTTCCAGTTATCCTTAGTATTGCAGGCATTGTGTTAGGGTTTATCGCTCGTCGTAAAGGTGCAAGGGGCGCTGGTACATGGGCCATTGGAGTCGGAATTGTTTCCCTCCTTATCGCCATGTTTATCCTCCCATTTTTTTAACAAACAAAAAAAGGGACAAGCTAGGCTTGTCCCTTTTCTTATACCGCACATTTTTTACATTTACCATAAACTTCAAACTTATGACCTGTTACTTGAAAGCCATCTAATGAATCATCCACAATTGTCATTGGACATGCTGCAAGTTTCTCTGTTTTCCCACAGTCCAAGCAAATGAAGTGATGATGATGGTGGCCAGCAGCACACTGAAAGCGAAAGTGTTTCTCACCAGCAAGCTCTGTTACTTCTAGAATATTCAGGTCTGTAAATAGAGACAAATTACGATAAATTGTATCAAAACTCAGTCCAGGATATGCATCTTTCATATTCTCTAACACATCTTTTGCTGTTAAATACTTATCTGTTTCAGCAAACAGTGTAAGCAAATCTTCACGTTTTCCTGTATGTTTGTATCCTTCATCTTTTAAAATCCGTATTGCATCATCAATGTTCATGTTTTCTTCCCCACCCTTTTTTTACTAAAATAGACCCTAACAAAATAAGAATGGCAATTACAACGATGACTCCACCTGGAGCAAGGTCTAAGTAATATGAAGAAATGAGTCCACCAATTACGGAAACTTCTCCAAAAATGATTGATAGAATAATTGTTTGCTTAAACCCTGTTGCTAATCGCATACTTGCTGCAACTGGAAGCGTCATTAAAGCAGACACAAGCAGAATACCAACAATATTCATACTTGCTGCAATAACAAGAGCAACCATGACAATAAATAGAAAATGAATAGCTTTTGCTTTTACGCCAGATGCTTTTGCATGCTCTTCATCAAATGATAAAATGAAGAGCTCTTTATAAAAGATAATAATGGCAAGCGTAACAACAATCGCAACCCCTACAATGGTCCATAAATCTGTTCGGCTTACAGCACTCACGCTTCCGAATAAATAATTCAATAAATCGCTATTAAAGCCATCTGCCAGCGAAATGAAAATAACGCTAATTCCAATCCCGCCTGATAGAATAATCGGAATGGCAAGCTCTTGGTAGTGACGGTAAAGGCCGCGCAGTTTCTCAATAAAAAGTGAACCTGCTACAGAAAAAATCATACCAAAGTAAAGAGGATTAAGCTGATAACCAAGCTTTTTTTCTAAAAGTAAGCTTGCTGAAATCCCCGCAAGTGTCACATGACTAAGCGCATCGGCAATAAGTGACAATCGTCTTACAACGATAAAAGCACCAAGAAGCGGCGCTAGAAAGCCAATTAATATCCCTGTAATAAATGCATTTTGTAAAAACTCAAACTGAAATAAATTTGCGATCATACCGGTTGTCCTCCATGTTCATGAGACAGAACGTGAACGTGATGCCCATAAAATGCGGACAGGTCCTTATCTTTTAAACTCTCAAACTCTGCTGTTTTTCCGTGAAAATGAAGATGCTTATTTAAACAAGCCACATGAGTAACTTTTTCTGTAATTGTACCAATATCATGTGTAACAAGTAAAAGCGTGATTCCCTTTTCCTTGTTGAGATGAGAAAGTAAATCATAAAAGTTTTGAACATTCAACGCATCTACCCCAACTGTTGGTTCATCTAAAATTAATAGATTAGGATCACTTACAAGGGCACGCGCAATAAAAATCCTTTGCTGCTGTCCTCCTGAAAGCTCCCCAATGTTACGTTTCATAAATGCTTCCATTCCAACAGCTCGTATTGCTTCTTCTACCTTCTTTTTATGCTCGCTCTTCATAAATTTAAATAAACCAATTTTTGATGTAAGTCCTGTTGAGACCACTTCAAAAACAGTTGCAGGAAAGCCTGAGTTAAAGCTGTTTGCCTTTTGAGAGACAAACCCTATTTTACTCCAGTCTTTATATTTGTTCACATCTGTTCCAAACAGTTTAATAGAACCTTTATAAGGTTTTTGCAATCCTAGAATACTTTTGATAAGCGTTGATTTTCCAGAACCATTTGGTCCAACCAACCCTAAAAAAGCGCCCTGTGGCACTTTCAAGTTAATATTATCTAGCACTGTTTCTCGATCATATCGAAAGGACATATCGTTTACTTCAAGTGCATATTGTTGAGTCAATGTTCTTCACCATACTTTTTATAAGAATCATTACGATTTGATTACTTATGTAGTATACAGGAACACATTATTTTTGTAAATACAAAGGTTTTTAAAGAAAAAAAGACGCCAGCATCTTTTTCCAAAATCGATGCGGCTGCCCTTTTTAGTGGATGGCAGATTTGAACTGCGCTCCTTTCGTTTCTTGCGTATTCATAATCGTAATGAAGGCTTTTGGATCTACTTCATGTACAATTGCTTTTAGCTTCGTTACCTCAAGACGTGTTACAACAGCATAAATAACTTCCTTATCTTCATCTGTATAGCCGCCTTTTCCTTTTAACTTTGTTGTTCCTCGGCCAAGACGATCTAATATCGCATCAGAAACATCTGCATAATGATCAGATACAATAATCACAGCCTTTGTTTCATCAAGTCCTTGTATAACAGTATCAATGGTTTTAAAGGCAATATAATAAGCCATTACAGAATACATCGCTTGCTCAGGACCATATACAAAGCCAGCCCAAATAAAGATAAAAATGTTCACAAACATTACAAATTCACCTAGTGAAAACGGCAATTTCTTCGTTAAGAGGATACCTAAAATTTCTGTACCGTCCATTGTACCACCATTTCGAATAACTAATCCAACTCCAGCTCCAAGAATGAGCCCTCCAAAAACGGTAGCTAAAATAGGCTGTGTTGTAAAAGCCTCTACATGGTGAAGCTGTGATTCAATAACAGCTAGACATACAATTCCGAAAATCGAAGAGAAGACGAATGTTTTGCCAATATATTTGTATCCGTAATACATAAACGGCAGGTTAATGATAATAACAAGCGTTGCAAAGTTTACAAATGGGATAGATCCTGCATTAATGTGACTCAAAATAAGAGATACTCCAATAACGCCACCATCAATAATATCGTTCGGAACAAGGAAAAGCTCAATTGCAACAGCAGCTAAACCTGCTCCAACAATAATTAAAAGATAGCGCATTAAAAGGTGTGATAACTTTTCTTTTTTATGTTGTTTCATAATAACTTTGGCTCCCCCTTCTTGGTTCACTTCTTAAAATGCACAAAAGTTCTCTGTGATTCTTTGATTAACCAAGGCTTTACTTTATTAGGATGCATTATGAAATCACGTTTTGTGCACTAAGACACGTTTGCCCTTCATAAACATAGACTGTAATAACGAGAATAAGGAGGCTTTTGAATGGGTATTTTCAAACAGATTGTGAACAATAAAATCAATCGTATGTCTGAAAAAGAACTAATGCAGTATAGCAAAAAATATGACGTTAGCTTGACGAATACACAGGCAGCTACCCTTGTTAATATTATGAAGGAAAAAAAGGTTGATATTTTTAATGTAGAGGAAAGAAAAGAGTTGATAAAAAAAATTGCACGAGTAACAGATCAACAAACAGCACGTAAGATTAATCAGCTCATTCAAGAACTAATCGCAAAGTAATGTATATAATCAGGAGAACAACCCTTAGGAACTCACTAGTCGTTCTCCTGGCTTATTTTATTGAAACAATTTCTCTTTAAACTCTGGATCAAATTCTCCGGAACGAAGCATCTCGATCTCAACCTTATATGGAGGCTTCTTATTTTTTTTATCTTCTCCAACATAAGGGGTTTCTAAGATCTTAGGTACATGTGCAAGTGTAGGATGGTTCGCAACATAGTGGAGCGCTTTAAAACCAATATGCCCAAAACCAATGTTTTCATGGCGGTCTTTTCCTGCTCCTTGTTCATTTTTACTATCATTAAGATGAACAACTTTAATGCGTTCAACTCCTACAATCTTATCAAATTCCTCTAATACTCCATCAAAGTCTTCTTTAATGTTATATCCAGCATCATGTGTGTGACATGTGTCGAAACAAACCGAAAGCTTTTCATTGTGTGTAACACCATCAATGATTTTAGCAATTTCTTCAAAGGAGCGTCCACACTCAGAGCCCTTTCCAGCCATCGTTTCAAGAGCAATTTGAACATCTTGCTCTGCCGTCAGCACTGTATTTAAACCTTTAATGATTTGTGAAATACCATCTTCACTTCCAGCTCCCACATGTGCTCCTGGATGAAGAACAATTTGCCGGGCCCCTAGCGCTGCTGTACGCTCAATTTCAGAACGGAGAAAATCAACACCTAGCTGGAACGTATCAGGGTTTTTTGTGTTTCCAATATTGATAATATACGGAGCATGGACGATAATGTTGTCGATTCCATTTTCACGCATATGAAGATGACCTTTTTCAATGTTTAGTTCTTCAATTTTTTTACGCCTTGTATTTTGTGGCGCGCCTGTATAAATCATAAATGTATTAGCTCCATATGAAGATGCTTCTTCACTAGAACCTAATAGCATTTTTTTCCCGCTCATAGAAACGTGTGAGCCTATCTTAAGCATATTGCTACCTCCACTACGTAAATATTTCTCAGCTGCTTTTTATCGCGTCCTAATTTAGTACGCTTTATTTTATCATAAAAGCAGCTTTTCAATCAAAAAAGACGCTACACAGAGCGTCTTTTCCTTACTTTATTTCTTACGTGAATTTCTCGTATTTCGCTTTTGTTTTTTAACATAACGATCGATCTCACGCTGACGTTTCTTTTTGTATCCTGGTTTTACTTTAGCTGGTTTACGGATGAATTTACGAGCCGTTTTTTCAACTTCATCTTCTTGTCTAACACGCTTGCGGCGCTTGTTGCGATCATCAACTTCAATCCATTCATTTCGCTCTAAATCTTTATTTAGGAACTCAATGCCTCTGTTTTCCAAGCTCATAAGTGCTTCATAGTCATCTTGTTCATAGATCGTAATGGCCGTTCCATCATAACCAGCACGAGCCGTTCTTCCAACACGATGCACATAGAAGTCTAAATCTTGTGGAATTTCATAGTTAATAACATGACTTACTCCTTGAATATCAATTCCGCGTGCTGCAAGGTCTGTAGCTACAATGTATTGATACTGAAGGTCTTGAATTTGCTTCATGCTGCGTTTACGTTCACGAGGCTCTAATCCGCCATGAATACGAGCTACTTTTAGACCTTTTTCTAAAAGGTGATCTGCAAGCTCATCTGCACTCTTTTTCGTATTAGCAAAAACGATTGCTAAATATGGATTAAGGTTTGTTAACATATTATAAACAAGCTCTTTTTTATCACGATGACGCTGTGGAACTAAAATATGTTCAAGCTTTGCTGCTGTAAGCTGTTTTGGCGCAACGTGTGTATAGCGTGGATTATCTAGGTATTTCTTTAAGAATGGTTTAAGTTTCTCAGGAATTGTAGCTGAGAAAACAAGGATTTGAACATCTTCCTTCATAGCTGCTGCAATGCGGTCTACATCTTCAATAAAGCCAAGATCAAGCATAAGATCAGCTTCATCAACCACAATTGTATCCACTTGGCGAACAGAAAGAGCTCCTTCTTGCATCAAATCATGAATACGACTTGGTGTTCCAACAACAACGTGTGGCTGTTGCTTAAGCTTCTCAATTGTACGCTGCTTGTCTGTTCCACCAATTAAGCATTTAGACGTTATCTTCGCATCTTCTTCTGTGAAGACCGTAATTTTTTGTACTTCTTCGTGAATTTGTAGAGCAAGTTCACGCGTTGGTGCCATAATTACAGCTTGTACATGATCTTTATGCGGATTAATCTTATTTAAAATAGGAAGTAAATATGCATGTGTCTTCCCTGTTCCAGTTTGTGATTGTCCAATTGCACTTTCCCCATTTAACAGAGAGGGAATGATACGCTCCTGAATTTCAGTTGGCTCATAAAAGTTTAAATCCTTTATCGCCTCTATTAAAAACGGTTGAAACGAGAATTTTTCAAATTTGGTTTGTTTCATGTTAATCTCCTTTTCTTTTTACCCTAAAGCAAACTGTATATGATTATAAGCGAGTATGCTTATAAAGTCTATACTACCCTTCAAAAACATCTTCATTAAGGTCCCTCTCAATAAGCAACTCCCTTTTTTGTGCATATAGTATAGAAAGTTTATTAAAGGAGGTGTATTCATTGTTTCCTAGACGATCTTTCCCACCGCAGATGACTCGAGGAGGAATGGCCCCTTTTCAAATGACAAGAGGGGTACCAAACATGCCGCAACCATCGTCTGGCGGAGGTATCTTAGCAAAAATTTTAGGCCGAAACGCTGGCCTGTCTAGCGTCCAAAACGCCGCAGCCGCTCCGAAAGCGTTCAACCTAACGTCTGTAATGACGAACGTCCAAAAAGTCTTAGGTGTTGCTGAGCGCGTAACACCAATGGTACAGCAGTACGGACCAATGGTCAGAAACGTGCCGGCTATGTTTAAAATTTACAAAGCCCTTAAAGATGATAATACCACTGATGATCAATCAACGCCAAGTGATGTTGAAGAGTCCGTTGTTAAAAAAGACGTAAAAAAGGTTCAGAAATTAAAACAACCTAAAACTGCTAACCAAACAAAGACGATTGCCAAAACTTCTAATCAAACAAAAGCAAGTGCCAAAACTTCTGACCAAACAAAAATAAGTGCTAAAACTTCCCAGCCTAAACTTTATATTTAACTTAGCTCTTCCACATTTCTTTCTTTGTATTCTGCAGTATCCTCCTTTATAATGAAACAAGAGTACCTGCTCTTTCTAGTTTAACGAGGAGGATTGATGATGGAAATAATTAAAATAGCACCTCGCGGATATTGTTATGGGGTTGTAGACGCTATGGTCATTGCCCGCAATGCCGCTTTAGATAAAAGTCTACCTCGTCCCATTTATATTTTAGGGATGATTGTACACAACAAGCATGTAACAGATGCGTTTGAGGAAGACGGCATCATTACGCTTGATGGAGCAAACCGTTTAGAAATTTTAGAAGGAATTGAAAGTGGAACGGTCATTTTCACAGCCCACGGTGTATCTCCAGAAGTTAAAAAACGCGCAAAGGAAAAGGGGCTTACAACTATTGATGCTACTTGCCCTGATGTAACAAGAACGCATGATTTAATTCGCGCGAAGAAAAAAGAAGGCTATCAAGTGATTTATATTGGAAAGAAAAATCACCCAGAGCCAGAAGGAGCACTTGGTGTTGCCCCTGATATTGTCCATCTTGTTGAAAAAGCTGAAGATGTGAAAAGCTTGAATATTGAAAGCGACAAAATTATTGTTACAAATCAAACAACAATGAGCCAATGGGACGTATTAGACGTAATGGAAAAAGTGCAAGAAAAATTCCCACACGTTGAGCAGCATAAAGAAATTTGTCTTGCTACACAAGTTCGTCAAGAAGCTGTTGCAGAACAAGCTGGTGAAGCAGATGTGACGATCGTTGTTGGAGATCCAAAAAGCAACAACTCAAATCGTCTAGCACAAGTTTCAGAAGAAATCGCTGGCACAACAGCTTACAGAATAGGAGATCTTTCAGAGCTTAAAATTGAGTGGCTAAAAGGAGCTAAGAAAGTGGCTGTTACGGCTGGTGCTTCTACGCCAACTCCAATTGTCCGTGAAGTTATTCAGTTTATTGACCAGTTTGATGAAGATGATGAAACAACATGGAAAAATGAAAAGAAAGTTCCGCTTTCTAAAATTTTACCAAAAGTAAAACAACCACAACCAGCGCAAGAACTTTCGCGCTCATAATTAAAAAAGGTGAGGCATTAATGCCTCACCTTTTTTACATGAATTGAAATGGGTTTGTATCTTCTTCAGACGGAAATACTTCACATAGAATATTTTCGTCCTTAAACAGAGCCGTTAACTTGTCTGTAACGCCTTTTTTCATGATTTGCTCAACATGATGACCAGGATCAATAACATTAAGTCCTACATTCATCGCATCTTGAGCAACGTGGAAATATAAATCTCCTGTCACATAAACATCGGCACCTTTAAATTTAGCTGTATACATATATTTATTACCGTCCCCACCTAAAACAGCTACTTTACGTACTTTGTCTTGAAGATTTCCAACAACGCGAAGACCATTCACACCAAAGACACGTTTAACGCGCTCAGCAAACTCCCCTAGCGTTGTTTCCTCTTCAAGTTTGCCAATGCGTCCTAAACCGTACTCTTCTCCTTTTTGGCTAAGGTCATAGACGTCATAGGCAACTTCCTCATATGGATGTGTTTTTTTCATTGCTCGTATAATATTTTTTTCATCTGAAGCTTTGAATACCGTTTCAATTCGTACTTCTTCTTCTTCATGAAGTTCACCTTTTGTCCCTACATAAGGATCTGTTCCTTCTAGTGGAAGAAATGTTCCTTTTCCTTCTGTATTGAACGTACAGTGGCTGTAGTTACCGATATGCCCCCCACCTGAGGTTCCAAGAGCATGTCTTACCTCATCAGCATGAATTTTTGGAACGAATACAACAAGCTTCTTCAATGCTTCTTCACCCGTTGGAGCAAGAACGGTCGTATCTTTTATTCCTAGAGCATCTGCTAATAAATCATTCACTCCGCCTTTTGTCACGTCAAGGTTTGTATGTGCAGCATAAACGGCAATATCATGTTTCAAACATTTTTCTACAATTCTTCCGGTCGCTCCATCTGTTGTTACTGTTTTTAAAGGTCGAAAGATTGGCGGGTGGTGAGCGATAATTAAATCCACTTTTTTTTCAATTGCTTCATCTACCACATTTTCCATAACATCTAATGTAACCATTACGCGCTTTATAGGTTTGCTTAACGTTCCAATTTGAAGACCAATTTTATCTCCTTCAACCGCTAAGTTCTTTGGTGAAAATGATTCAAATACTTCAATAATTTTTTGGCCGCTTACTTCCTTCGCCACTATAAAACCTCCCTAATCGATTTTAAATCTTGTTCCATTTCTCCTTTTCTTTTTAAGTTTTCTTGTGTTAAAGTGCTTTTTTCAAGCTGCTTAATAATCCGTTCAAGATGGCTTTCTTCATGAATCCACTTTTTTATAAATGTTTCATTTTTCTCTTCACGTAAGAAAGGTCCAAGCAAAAGGCCTTTTTCTAATGCGTCACCATATGGAGACATAGGATTTCCTCTCTCTGCCATTAACACTTCATAAATGTGTCCATCTTCCTCAAGGATATGTTCTCCTTTAAGTTCCCAGTCGTTATTAATAAGCCATTTACGAACGTTTCTTGCCCCAATATTAGGCTGCAAAACAAGACGAGTAACACCTTCTAATTTGTGTTTTCCCTCTTCTAAAATGTTTGTAATCAATGCACCGCCCATTCCTGCTATTACAACACAGTCTACTTCTCCTTTAGAGATCACTGCAAGGCCGTCCCCTTTTCGAACGCTAATCTTCTCATTGAGCTCTAAATTTTTCACTTGATTTAAAGCCGACTGAAACGGACCGTCCGTAATCTCTCCAGCTACGGCTCCTTTTATGTATCCCATCTCATACGCATAGCAAGGTAGATATGCGTGGTCAGATCCAATATCAGCAATAACGGCTCCTTTTGGAATAAATTCTACCGCTTGCTTAAGACGATTTGATAATTTAACTGTCGTCAATCATGTCACCTACTCATGTTATTTTCTTCTCTCATAATAAAGATTTCAGCGCTCTCTTTCAAGTTCAAAGAAAAAAAGAACATAAAAAAGCCCCTTTTGAACGTAAAAGGAGCGTTATCACCTATTATATCTTGCTACTCTATCTTCCTAACCCATTTTGCCATTTCGTCTGCTTTTTCTTGTGGAACAAGGTTTGCTGGCATAGCGCCTTTTCCTTGTGTAATAATCTTTTTAACTTCCTCTTCTGAAAGCTTCTCGCCAACCCCTTTTAATGCTGGGCCTGATACACCTTGGTACTGCTCTCCATGACAGCTAATACAGGTTTGCTTATATATTTCCTCTGGACTTGCAGCTGTTTCTTCCTGCTTTGCTCCACCTTCTTTTTCCTGAGCAAGCTCTTTTTGATCTCCATTGCCTTTAAAGCCTAAGATTACCATTAGTAAAATGCCAAATGCCATGATGAAAAAAAACGGTACAAGTGGATTACGATTCATACCCGCTTCCCTCCCCTTTATATGTAGCGACAGGCTTCCTTACAACAGACAATTTTATTTTACTTGAAAACAGCATGTTTTGAAAGGGTTACCAATAAGATAACACTAACTTTTTGGACAATTCAGAAAAACTCGTATAGATTATTAACTTTTATTTTCTACATGTCCTTTTTATCTATTTTATTCCTTTTCTCTTCAAAAATGATTACGCTTTCGATTATAATTGTAAAGAGTAAATAAATATTTGCTTAGAGAGTTTGCAAATCGTTTTCTAATTGAGTAAAATAAAAGTCAAGAAGAGAATATGGTAAAAATAACAAGAAGAAGCAATTGAAAGCCTTTTTAAAAAAGAGAATATGACCAAACATATAGCTAAAAAAGATAGTTTACTCCCAAAAGAAGCAAACTACCTTTTCTAAGCTGTCTGTATTCTATTCAAGGAAATCTTTTAAACGTTTACTACGACTAGGATGGCGAAGCTTACGAAGAGCTTTCGCTTCAATCTGACGAATACGCTCGCGTGTTACGCCAAACACTTTACCAACCTCTTCAAGTGTACGTGTTCTGCCATCATCTAAACCAAAACGTAAACGAAGAACATTTTCTTCACGATCTGTTAGTGTATCAAGAACATCTTCCAGTTGTTCTTTTAAAAGCTCATACGCCGCATGTTCAGAAGGTGATGTTGCTTCTTGATCTTCAATAAAGTCACCAAGATGTGAATCATCTTCCTCACCAATTGGTGTTTCAAGTGATACAGGCTCTTGAGCAATCTTTAAGATTTCACGCACTTTTTCAGGTGTTAAATCCATATCTTCAGCAATTTCTTCTGGAATTGGCTCACGACCTAAATCCTGAAGGAGCTGGCGTTGTACGCGAATAAGCTTGTTAATTGTTTCAACCATATGAACCGGAATACGAATTGTTCTTGCTTGGTCAGCAATAGCACGAGTAATTGCTTGACGAATCCACCATGTTGCATACGTACTAAATTTGAATCCTTTACGGTAGTCGAACTTTTCTACCGCTTTAATAAGACCCATGTTTCCTTCTTGAATAAGGTCTAAGAAGAGCATTCCTCGCCCAACATAACGTTTTGCAATACTAACAACAAGACGTAGGTTTGCTTCAGCTAAGCGACGCTTTGCTTCTTCGTCTCCTTCTTCAATTCGATGAGCTAACTCAATCTCTTCCTTAGCAGAAAGAAGATCAACACGACCAATCTCTTTTAAGTACATACGTACAGGATCATTGATTTTAACTCCAGGAGGAACACTTAAGTCATTTAAATCAAATTCCGAATCCTCAGCTTTAGCAAGATCTTGAATATTTGGAGCGCTTGTTGTTTCTTCTGCTTCCCCATGAATCTCAATTCCTTGTTCACCAAGATACTCATAGAATTCATCCATTTGTTCTGACTCTAGCTCAAAGCTTGACAGGCGTTCTGCGATATCCTCATATGTTAGTGCGCCTCGTTTTTTACCATTTTCCAAAAGTTGCTCTTTTACCTGATCGAGGGTTAATTCAGGTTCAAGTTGTTTAGAACGAGCTGACTTTTCAGCCATTTAGCCCCCTCCTTCCAATATTTACACTATATCAAACGTTAAGGTGCATTTTATAATGATCGCTTTTTTAAAGTTTTTGTCATCTCTAAAATTTCTTTCGCAATCATTGCTGCTTTTCTGTAATCTTTACTGCGTTCTGCTTCTATCTGCTCCTGCTTTTTCATTTGAATCTCATCATGAGCAGATTTCTTAGACAAAATCTCAAAAAGATAATCGTTAAAAACTTGTTCTGTTAATTCTTCTTGAAGTGGAATCATTGCAAGCTCAGAAACTAAGCGAGTTAGTTCTTTATCTGATATATACTGAACAAAGACGCTCAAATCAGCTTCATGGCCTTCTTCGTAAAAAGCGTACAAATGGTTTGCTAATGCTTGGTGAAGGTCAACGTTAAACTTGCCTTGCACCGCATTTTGTACACGTAGAGATACAGTAGCATCTCGAAGCATATAGGCCAGCAAAAAGCGCTCTGCTTTCTGATAAGATGGTAATAACTGTGTTTGCGTATAAAGCTTTCTAGCTATATTATTTCTATTTCCTTGTGCATTATCCTTTTTTTGCTTTTGAACTTTGTTTATTTGAAGTTCCTGCTCTTTTAAAGCAGAGAGTGAAATAGAAAACTCATCACTTAACTGTCGTAAATAATGCTCCTTTTCTACTGCTTTTGTTAAAGTATTTACTTCTTTAAGAGCGGAATCAATATAATGCATTCGTTCTGCTTCGTTTTGAAGATCTTTTCCTCTCTTCAAATATCGTAGCTTAAAGGATGTGTATGTTAAACTATTCTCAATTACGCTCTGCCTAAATTTCAAAGCTCCAAACTCTTGGATATACTGATCTGGATCATATCCATCTGGAAGGGGGGCAACTTGCACATGACACCCTGCTTCCTGTAAAATTGAGGCAGCTTTAACAGTTGCTTCTATCCCTGCTCCATCTCCATCGTAACAGATAATAACCGATTCTACATTACGGCGAATGATTTTCGCTTGTTCTACAGTTAAAGACGTTCCCATTGTGGCTACAGAATTTTCACATTCCGCTCCAACTGCAGCAATAACATCTGCATACCCTTCAAAAAGCAATACTTGTTCTTGCTTTCGAATTGCTTTTTTAGCAGCATGAAAGTTGTAAATTGTTTTGCTTTTTAAAAAGATAGGAGTTTCTGGACTGTTTAAATATTTAGGCTGTTCTTCCCCAAGTATTCTTCCGGAAAAAGCGATTGTTCTTCCTTGCAAGTCGTGGATTGGAAACATAATCCGATTACGAAAGCGATCAAAATATTCATTTCCATCGTCTTTCTTAATGAGAAGACCGCATTTCTCCATCTCCTCCAGATTAAAACCACGCTTTGTTAGAAATTTAACAGCAAAATCCCAAGAATTAATGGTATAGCCTATCTCAAAACGTTTAATGAACTCATCTGTAAAACCACGTTGAAGTAAATAATCGTAAGCTTCCTGACCTTCTTTTGTGTTCACGAGTAAATGATGGTAGAATTTCTTTAGAAGCTCATGAGCTTCTATCATTCTGTTTGACGGTTGCTGTTCTTTTGTCTCGGAATTGTTAGTTTGTTCAACTTGAATTCCAACTTTACCAGCTAGCTTAGTTACAGCTTCTGTAAAAGAAAGCCCATCAATATCCATCAAAAAAGAAAAGGCGTTCCCACCAGCTCCACAGCCAAAGCAGTGATAAATCTGTTTGTCAGGGGAAACTGAAAAAGATGGTGTATTTTCACCATGAAAAGGACATAAACCAAAATAGTTTCTTCCTTGCTTTTTAAGCTGAACATGGTCGCCCACAACATCTACAATGTCAATGGAACGTCGAATCTGTTCTATTACTTCTTCAGGAATTTTTCCTCCCATTTCGAACAGCTCCACCTTAATTCATATTCTTCATAAATCTTTAAATTCCTTTAAGGTTCGACAATAATTTTACGAAGGATTCCTTGAAATTTTGACGATCATTTTCACTAAAGGAAGATGGACCCCCTTTTGGGTAACGTCCAGCGCGTCTTTCTTTAGCAGATGCGTAGCGAAAAAATAGAATTTGATCCATATCCTCTTTATTATAGTATTTCCCACGTGGAGATAGAACATAAACACCTTTCCCAATGAGCATACTTGCAAGCCCTGTATCTTGGGTAACGACGATATCTCCTCTTTGGGCCATATTCAAAATATAGAGATCAACTTCTTCTGCTTCGCTGTCGACATACTTCCATTCATTTTGGCCTTCGTCTTTTCTCATATGTGCATAAGAAGCGACAAATAGGACGTCTTGGTCGTACATTTTGGCGATTTTCGCAATCTCCTTATTCACTGGACAAGCATCACCATCGACAAAAACTCTGGAATTTCTACGGCTATATTTCTCTATTCTACATCCCTCCAGAGAATCCTTCTAAAAATCTTTTTTCTCTTTCCGTCTATTTATATACAGAATACGTGGTGAATTCTCCCACTTGAGAATGAAAAAATCCCATGTTAGGAAGTTTCGCTTCATACCACTAGTTTATTCGTTATAGACGGAGTCTAAACCTAAAACCAATCTTTTTATCACAATTTTTTATTATAATACAAATTATTAATATTTTCTACAGGAAATTACAAAGTTGTCCATCTGTTGAAGACATGAAGAGAATAGACAATCACAAAATAAATGTCTTCTTAGTGCTTATATAATTTGTTTAAAATAACTCCCGCTGTTTCTTCTACAGCTTTATTTGATACATCAATAACTTGGCAGCCGATTTTCCCTGCGACTTTTTCAAAGAAATCAAGCTCTTCTTTAATTCGTTCGATATTTGCATAAATAGCTCCATCATTTAAGCCTAAAGATTTTAGACGCTCTCTTCGAATATTATTAAGCTTTTCTGGGCTGATCATTAAACCGATACATTTTTTAGATGAAACTTGGAAAAGCTCTTGAGGAGGCTCAACTTCAGGAACAATAGGCACATTAGCTACTTTCAAACGTTTATGGGCAAGAAATTGAGAAAGCGGCGTTTTGGACGTTCTTGAAACACCAACTAAAATAATATCAGCTTTTAAAATACCGCGCGGATCTCGTCCATCGTCATATTTAACCGCAAACTCAATCGCTTCTACTTTTTTGAAATAGTCATCATCAAGCTTGCGAACAAGCCCTGGCTCATAACGTGGCTGAAGTTTGTAAGATGTCTGGATTTTATCAATTAAAGGGCCAACAATATCAAATACAGGTACTCCATTTTCTTCTGCTTCTTTCAAAAGAAAAGCCCTCATTTTTGGTTTTACAAGCGTGAAACAAATAATGCCATCATTTAACTTAGCAAGTGCTACTACTTCGGATAATGTTGCGTAATCTTCTACATAAGGAATTCTTTTGATGATCGCTTCTGATTGATGAAATTGACTTGTTGCTGCTTTCACAACTAAATCGGCTGTTTCTCCTACTGAGTCTGATAGCACATATATAAATGGATTATTCATCAACATTTACATCCCCTTTTTCACTCATGAAATTTTTATTGATCATCTTCTGCTAAAGCAACAAGAAGTTTTGTGATATTTGTTTTCGTTATTCTGCCGACAACTTCATATCCATCAGGATGATCTTTCACAACAGGGACGGCGTCAATTTGTTTATCAATTAAACCTTTTGCAACTTCAACAAGTAAATCATCTCTAAGACAATAGGTGATATTAGGCATTCTTGTCATAATAATATTAACAGGAATCGAATTCAATTCCTGTTTCCCCATGCTTGCTCTTAATAAATCTTTTCGAGATAAAACTCCTACAAGATAAGACCTTTTATCTACTACAAATAACGTTCCCACATCTTCAAGAAACATTGTACAGATCGCATCGTAGACTGAAACAGATTCATTTACAACAACAGGAATCGACTGATATTCTTCTACTTTTATTTTACGAATTTTATCAGCTAGAAGCTGTGACCCGGTTTTTCCCGTATAAAAATAGCCTACTCGAGGTCTTGCTTCTAAGTATCCTGCCATCGTAAGAATTGCTAAATCTGGTCTTAACGTTGCTCTCGTTAAATTAAGACGTTCAGCAATCTGTTCTCCTGTAATGGGGCCGTTATCTTTTACAATTTGTAAAATATGCTCTTGTCTGTGATTGAGTTCGATCTTAATCACCACCTTAATTCAAAAAACAATATATGCCATACTCGACTATCATTATTATATACTAATTTAGCGGTTATGAAAGGGAAATGCTTAGGTAGTCTATAAATTCATAAGAAGCGGCATTATGATTTTTCATTTACATCATCAGAAAAAGTATCACGTAAAGAATCCATCTGTTTTAAGAAACGCTCAGATTTAAGCGTTAAACCAGATAATTCAGCATAGTACGTATCAATAATAAAAGCGAGCCTTTTTTTCGTTTCTTCTTTCAATGAAATACTTCCCAACCTTTTTAAGTCCATATAATAAAAAAGACGGAGCAGCTTAACAAGCATAGGCGTTAATTTAATATGATACGGATCGTGTTCATAGCAACGATGGCAAAGCAGTCCTCCCTCTTTTGTAGAAAATGCAAAAACGCCATCGCTTGCACCGCAAATAGCACACCTGTTTAGCTGTGGGGCAATCCCTAATACATCAAGCATTTTTAGTTTATAAATACAAAGAAGAACGTCTTTGTCATACCCTTCATCAATATATGTTAAAGTTTGAAAAAGCAGTTCAAATAAGAATGGATTGCTTTTTCTAGATTCTGTGGCCCGGTCCGTTAATTCAACAACGTAAGAAGCATACGCGGTTAAAAAGATATCTTCACGTATGCTTCGCATTGAGGCTATGATCTCTCCTTGACTAAGAGTTCCCATACCTGACCCTGATCCAGTTTGTATTAAAAAACTACCATAAGTAAATGGATGTGTAAGGGCTGACAAGCGACTGCTTGGCTTTTTAGCTCCTCTTGCCATAACCCCGATTTTCCCTAGTTCTCTTGTAAAAAGCGTTACAATTTTATTGCTTTCACCATAATGATTTGCACGAATGACAATACCTTCACATTTTTTTAACAATACGCTCACCTATTCGTTTATAGCACAAACGCTCTACAACATTGTTATATTATCATCCTCGGACAGTTCCGTCTGTGATGTGGGTTCTTCCACCTTCTTTTCCATTTCCTTAAAAAGAAGATAAGCGTCGATATTACCTGTATTTTCGAATACTTTCCAGGTAAGATTTAACATGAAATACCCCTCCTAATCATCGGCTTACAATTTCAAGTTGCTTAAGATTAGAATAGCCATTTCAAGAGTAAATCATGTAACACAAAATTTAGTAAATCCCCACTTAATATTCGTCGGCTCTAAATCCAAAATCTCTAAGATGTGTGGAACGATTGCGCCAGTCTTTTTGAACCTTTACCCAAAGCTCTAGAAATACTTTAGATCCTAATAAGTTCTCAATATCTACTCGAGCACGTTTTCCAATCTCTTTTAACATTTGCCCTTGTTTCCCAATGATAATCCCTTTTTGCGAAGATCTTTCAACAACAACTGTTGCGCTAACATAAACAGCATTTCCACCTTCACGTCGTTCAATTGCTTCAATCGCAACAGCAATTGAATGAGGAATTTCTTCACGTGTTAAATGAAGTGCCTTTTCACGAATAAGTTCGCTAATAATAAAACGCTCAGGATGGTCTGTTACCTGATCTGCTGGATAGTATTGAGGACCTTCTGGTACATAGCGCTTTACTTGTTCTAGCAATGTATCAACATTGTTTCCTTCCAATGCTGAAATTGGAATAATCTCTTTGAAATCGTAAAGTTCTTTATATTGTTCAATAAGGGGGAAGAGCTCGTCTGGATGAATTTGGTCAATTTTATTCATCACTAAAAAGACAGGAGTGTTTGTTTCCTTTAAACGCTCGATAATAAACTCATCGCCACGCCCAAAACCTTGTTCAACGTTCATCATAAATAAAACAAGGTCAACTTCACGAAGCGTATTTTGAGCCACTTTCATCATAAAGTCACCAAGTTTATGCTTTGGTTTATGAATTCCTGGCGTATCAATGAAAATGACTTGTGAATCGTTGTCTGTGTATACTCCTTGAATTTTGTTTCGGGTTGTTTGAGGTTTGTCACTCATAATCGCAATCTTTTGGCCAATTACTCTGTTTAAAAACGTTGATTTCCCTACATTTGGTCTACCGATAATTGACACGAAACCTGATTTAAACTTTTGTTCACTCATGTAAATCCTCCGCTGTAAATGCGCCCGGCAGCAGTTCGCTTACTGTCATTTCTGCTACGTCGCCTTTTAAATTCGTTAAATATACTTTCATATCGCTTGGACACAGTTCTGAGATAACTTGTCGACATGCGCCACAAGGGGAAACAGGACGATCTGTGTCTGCTACTACAGCAAGTGCTGTATATTGTTTATTCCCATCTGAATGCGCTTTAAACAGCGCCGTTCGCTCCGCACAGTTACACAAGCTATACGCTGCATTTTCAATGTTACATCCTTTGTATACATCACCGTTTTCTGTTAGCAAAGCAGCTCCAACTTTGAACTTTGAATACGGTGCATAAGCAAGTTCTCTTGCCTTCTTGGCTTCTTCCATCAACGCTATTTTATCCATATTCATTCCCCTATTCACTCAGTAGTAAGATAAATACTATCAAAAACTATCTTCTCTCACAACTTTAAATTCCTAGATATGGCCAAAAAATAATTATGCCAATGACCATAGCTCCTATTGCATACACAAGCACAGCTCCTGCAGCAATATCCTTTGCCTTTTTAGCAAGATGATGATAATCTCTTGTAACCAAATCGACTGTTTTCTCTATGGCTGTATTCATCATTTCTAAACTGAACATTCCCATAATCAAAAGAATAATTACAATCCACTCTATTTGTGTAATCTGGAAGTAGAAACCACTGCCCAAAGCTAAGACTCCCGCAAACGAGTGGATTTTAAGATGTAACTCACTTTGAAAAGAGGTCTTTATCCCTGAGAAAGCATAAGAGAAGCTTTTGAGAAACGAATGTTTATCGTGTAAGCCCATAGCGTTCTAAAATTTCTGTTTGTCTAGTGAACATCTCTTTCTCTTCTTCTTCTGTTTCATGATCATACCCTAATAAGTGTAAGAAACCATGCACAGCTAAAAACCCTAGCTCTCTCATAAAGGAATGACCATATTCTTCTGCTTGTTCCTCTGCTTTTGGAATCGAAATGATAATATCTCCTAAAGCTCGTGGTAAATCTTCACCAACAATTTCAAGCTCTCCTTCTCCCATTTCTTCCATAGCAAATGAGATTACATCTGTTGGCTTATCTTTCCCTCGATACTCTCTATTGATGTCTTGAATAGCGTCATTGTCTACAAATGTAAGTGATAGTTCTGCATTGCTTACTTCTTCCATTTGAGCTGCAAGCTTTAATAATCCGTGAATTTTTGTTTCTTGTTCTTCCGTTATGTTTCCTGTTTCGTCAATAAAATCAACTGCTAGAGTCATCTTCATTCTCCTTTTCTTTCTTCATATCCGGATACTCAATGCGCGAATGGAAAATACCATTCAATGTTTCACAAAGTGCTTTCGATACAGTTCCAAGCTCCCGTAGTGTTAAATCACATTCGTTCAACTGTCCGTCTTGAAGTCGATCTTTAATAATATTTGAAACTAAGTTTTCAATTTTTTCAGGAGTTGGATTTGACATCGATCTTACAGCAGCTTCAACGCTGTCCGCAATGCCAATAATTGCTGATTCTTTTGTTTGTGCTTTTGGACCTGGATAACGGTATTCGCACTCAGGTATTTCTTTTTCGCTTTTTTCTACTGCTTTGTAGTAGAAAAATTTAAGTAATGTTGTTCCGTGATGCTCCCGGGCAATATCTACAAATTCTCTTGGAAATTTGTGTTTCCGTAAAATGTCCGCTCCATCAACAGCATGGGCAATAATAATATTTTTACTAACCTCTGGAGGTAGTCGGTCATGTGGATTCTTGATGTTCATCTGATTTTCAATAAAATAGTGAGGACGCCTTGTTTTTCCAATATCATGATAATAAGATCCTACCCTTGCTAACAGTCCGTTTGCTCCTATTGCTTCACAAGCAGCTTCAGCTAAGTTTGCTACCATTACGCTATGATGGTACGTTCCTGGTGTTTCAGTCAAGATTTTTCTTAACAATGGATGATTCGGATTTGAAAGTTCAATAAGCTTGATGCTTGATAAAATACCAAATCCTGCTTCAAAAAAAGGTAGAATTCCGATTGTTAAGACTGAAGATATAATACCAGAAGAAACGGCCATCAAGCTATAATAACCAATCTCCATATTATCAATCTGACCATTTTTCAGAAATACAATCGCAAAAATCGCCACGATGTTCATAAAAGCTATAAATAAACCTGCTTGTAAAATTTGTGATCTCCGCTGTTGGTGATTGATAAATAAAATACCAGCTATAGAGCTAATAAGGAAATAAAGAGCCATTGGCATATTAAAAACGTTTGTAACTTCTTGATTAAAGATAATACTTCCACAAATAGCTACAACAATGCTTGAAATAACAGCTACCTTTTCATTTAAAAGAAGCCTTAATAAAAGTCCTCCTGTTGCGACAGGAGCTAAATAGCCAAGATCAGATATCTCTTGTTCCTGAAATAAACTAACAAGTTTTATAATTGTAATCGTAATCATCATTACGATTACGTAAAGAACAAGAGGCTGATACGTCTTTTGATGAAATTCTTTTAAATAATATACGATAGCACTAATCATGATAACAACAAGCAAGCCAAGCCCAACAAACGGTGGAATAAGATGCTTATTATCTAATAATCCAACAAGCTGTAGCTGATGATAAATATCAGAGGTAATAAGCTGACCTTCTTCAACAAGAATTTGGCCTTGCTTAATACGAACAGGGTCGATTTTTTCCACTGCTTCTTGACGATTTTCTTTTGTTTTGTTCGGATCATAAACTACATTAGGAACAACAGCAAATTCAGCAATAGCTCTCATCGCTTCTTTCACATTATCATCAACATTTGCATACATAAGCTGATTTGCTGTATCTTTGCGTTTATCGCTAATATCTTGAACAGTGACGCGATTTTTCATCGTCTGGTGGATAGCTGTAATAATGGTATCCTTAGCAGCTGAAAGCTGTTCTTTATCCGTTTTAACAAGCGTTTCAAATACATCTTCTGACAAGCCTCGAGAAGCTTCCTTTGGCATCGTCTCTTTGAGCTGACTTTTAACATCTACAATTTCTTCATCCGTAATTCCTTTGTTTTGTTTCTTGAAATCATCTACAGCGTTAAAAATGGCCTCTACAAGATCTATTCGATTTTGGGCATATTCCGTTTTTAACGTATATACATCTGCAACAGATTCCTTTGCTTCCTCACGCTTTTTTTCTGTACTCTCCTTGTCTTCTATGGTAATAGGGGAGTACACAGTTTGTTTTGAGATGGTGAATTTTCGTAAATCAAGCTCTTCTGGCTTTACGTTGTTATACATTATGGAAAATAGAAATACTCCTAACAAGGCGTACAGACCAATCTGGATGAATTTCAGTTTATTCAACTGTTCCATCATTTGTTTCCATAGCTTTAACACAACCTTGTTCCCCCTTTAAAGTAAAAACAAACGCTGTACTGTAACTTCATTATGTAAAAAAGACCCTATCCTTAGGGAAGGGTCTTAGCTGTGCTTGTCATAGGCTTCAATAATTTTCCCAACAAGCGGATGACGGACAACATCAGACTGTTCTAAGTATATAAAAGAGATGCCTTTGATGGAAGCTAAAAATGTTTTAGCTGCTTCAAGACCTGATGACTTTACTCCTTTTGGCAAGTCAACTTGAGAGATATCTCCTGTAATAACCATTTTAGAACCAAATCCTAAGCGAGTTAGAAACATCTTCATCTGTGCTTGTGTTGTATTTTGAGCTTCATCTAAAATAACAAACGCATCGTCAAGTGTTCTGCCGCGCATGTAAGCAAGAGGAGCAATTTCAATAACCCCACGTTCAATTAATCGACCTGTATGCTCTGTTCCTAATACATCGTGAAGAGCGTCATACAGCGGTCGTAAATAAGGGTCAACTTTCTCCTTAAGATCGCCAGGCAAAAACCCTAAACTTTCTCCAGCTTCAACAGCGGGTCTCGTTAAAATAATGCGTTTTACATGTCCATTTTTCAAAGCATTAACAGCCATTACAACGGCTAAATATGTTTTCCCCGTTCCGGCTGGTCCAATGCCAAATACAAGATCATTTCGCTTCATTGCTGAAATGTAGTGTCTTTGTCCAAGCGTTTTAACTCTTATTGGTTTTCCCTTTACATTACGAGCAATCTCTTCTTCATAAAGATCGACAAAAAATTCAAGCGATCCTTTTTTACCCATTTCAATGGCATATACAACATCTCTTTCTGAGATTGTTATATTCTTTCTAATTACGGCTAACAGTTTTTTTAGTACTTCTTCTACTACTTGTACTGCTTCCGCATCGCCTGAAACGCTCACCGTTTCACCGCGCGTCACAATAGACACATTCATTTCTTGTTCAATACGTCGTAAGTTTGCATCTTGAGTACCAAACAAAGCAACAGCTTCATTTGGATTATCAACCTGTAAATTCATCGTAACTAGCTGTTCTGCCATTCTTTAGTCTCCTTGAATAATTGGTTGTGTGCCAACAATGTTTTCTATTACTTGGTAATAAACCACTAATTTTACTTTACCATTGTCCGTCGTTTGGTGCAAAACATTTTCATCCACGATCTTAGCCTCTCCATCAACCTTGCTCAGTAAATCTTCACGAGCAATTTGGAGGCCCCGTTTCACAGCTTCTTTCTTTGTATATTGACGTGTTACTTTTTCGTTTTCCCGAATTACCTGTTTTTCATACTTTAAAGGTGTTTTCCAATTAAAAAAGTAGACGGGTTTTACAATTCTCTCCTTTTTCTTTGTTTTATAATCATCACCGAAAAAGCCCCAAAACGGTAGTTTGCCTCCAAACAAGCTCACTGAATGTTTTGTTTTGCTTTCTCCTGTCAATACTTCAAATTCTGTTTTGATTGGCACTTCTACGGTTGATTTATACCATACTTCACCAAGTATTTCCCCTTTGGCAGAGATGGCTTTGCTTTCTTTTTCATTTCCGATTATGCCTGAAACAAGAGTTTGTCCTTTTTCTACATGTTCATTCACTTCTACGATTGGTTGTCCTTTTTCAACAAACATATAGTTAATAATAGCTTTCTTTTTCGCAATAAGATTTTGAGGTGAAGATCCTTTTGATTCTTTTGGAGCCTTTTTTTCTACAACTTGAAAATGATACGAAGTTCCCCGTAGCTCAACTCCAATCCACGTAATATCTTCGATGCCGTCTGTGATCTTTTTTTGAAGGGTTTCAGGATCGTCAATTGTAAACTGACTTTTTCCTACTTTCACGCCAAGTTCGTCCAATTTCTTCATAATCTCATGCTCTGTTTTAGGGTTAGCCCCTTTTATCTCTATGCTCCACACCATGTTTGATAAAAAGAGGATGACAAATAAGCAAAGGAGTGTACCACATACAAACCCAACGTTTTTTAACAAACGTTTTTGCCAAAAAGGAGCACCCTCACTTTTAGTAAAGTGAATTTTGCAAGGGTGCTTGCGGATGATTGTACGAATTTTTGATAAATCTTTCAATAAAAAAGTGGCTCTTACTTCTCCTTCATTTTTAAACTGTACGTTAAGAACTGAAATATCTTGTCTTGTACAGTCATTCAAAAATCGCTCAATACCTTCACCAGTTAATTTTAAATGAATTTTTCCTACCCAAAAATGCAGCCATTGATTTTTCATGAAGAACCTCCTATTGATCAATATAAAGAACTTGATCGATCTTCCCTTCTACAATGATCTCTTCCGGTAAAATCGCTTTTATAACAAGATCTTCACCTCTTATGATAAGTTGGTTATGCTTTAAGAGGATCCGAATTTCTTTATCTGAAAACGCTAAGAGTCCTTTATGATTCTCTATGTAAATGTGAATATGGCCCACCATTGTAATACGCGCCAAATCCATCGTTACATCTTGGGGTAGTTCCATTTGTCGAGTCATCCATCTCTCCAAGTGCTGTCTCCATTTTTTAGGCATAAAAGAACCCCCTTTCATCTCATATTTATGAAAAAAGGGGGAAATTATCACCGTAAATTATGTTTTCGTTTTGCTCTTGGCTTACCTAATATTTCAGACCAAATCATTCCTTCAACAGCTTTCTTCCTCGAAAGCTCTATTTTAGGCTTTTTGCCTTTTGTTTTAGTGGAAAGAGTAGGCGCTTTCTCAACGCTTTTAAGAGCACTCTTGTAGCGTTCTTGTGCTTCACGAAGTCTTCTCTGCTGTTCTTCTCGTTCACGCTCAAAAGCGGAGTGTGTTTCTTCAACACGATGTGGGGGTGATACCTCTCTTTTCTGTTCTTCTTTCATTTCAACAGGTTGTCGTTCATGTCGCTCTCCCTGCTCTTCGGTTTTTCCAAGCGCCTTTTGAATAATTCCCCAAATAAAGCCAAGAACCGCAATCACAATGACAATATTACTTAACAGAAAGTCAATGAGTGTATCCACTTCTCCACCTCCATTCCATTATTACCATGACTATACTGTTTATTGATCTTCATCATCGTCTTTTGTTAATTTGCCAAATGAATCACGCATATCTGTGTCTGCGTCAATATTCTTAATGTTCATGTAATCCATCACACCAATGTTACCTGAACGAAGCGCTTCTGCCATTGCGAGTGGAACTTCCGCTTCTGCTTCAACAACTTTAGCACGCATTTCTTCTACACGTGCACGCATTTCTTGCTCTTGAGCAACGGCCATTGCACGACGCTCTTCTGCTTTGGCTTGTGCAATGTTTTTGTCTGCTTCAGCCTGATCTGTTTGCAGAACGGCCCCAATATTTTTCCCAATATCAATGTCTGCAATATCAATCGATAGAATTTCAAACGCTGTGCCTGAGTCAAGTCCTTTACTTAATACAGTTTGAGAAATCATGTCCGGATTTTCAAGCACCTTTTTATGATCTATTTGTGAACCAATTGTACTAACAATCCCCTCACCAACACGGGCGATCACTGTATCTTCTCCAGCTCCCCCAACAAGGCGATCAATATTTGCGCGAACCGTTATTCTTGCTTTTGCTTTTACTTCGATTCCATCCATCGCTACCCCTGCAATAAACGGCGTTTCAATAACTTTTGGATTAACGCTCATCTGTACAGCTTCAAGAACATCACGTCCAGCTAAGTCAATAGCTGCACAGCGTTCAAAGCTTAAATCAATGTTAGCACGGTGTGCAGCTATTAGCGCGTTAATGACGCGGTCAACGTTACCACCTGCTAAGTAGTGACTTTCAAGCTGATTAATCGTCACTTCTAGCCCAGCTTTTTTTGCTTTAATTAACGGATTCACAACGCGTGACGGAATAACGCGGCGAAGCCTCATTCCTACAAGAGTAAAAATACTCACTCTCACACCTGCGGCTAATGCTGAAATCCACAGCATTACTGGCACAAAGGTGAAGAAAACCCCTAGTAGAATAATCCCTAATCCAATTAAAATAAGTACGGTAATGTCCATCTTATTCCTCCTCTATTTCTTCTTTGATGGGTCTTACAACAATACGTGAGCCTTCTACCTTTATAATTTTTACTTTTATATCTAAACCAACGTAGCCTCCCTCTGTTACGACGTCTAGATATTCTTCATTTAAAAGAACGGTTCCAGACGGTCTGAGAGGCGTTGTTGTAATCCCTTGCTGTCCTATTAAATCTTTGCGATCCCGGCTTGAAATATAGCCTTTCTCAGTGCTTGTGGAATCACTTAACACAAGCTTTCGGAACCCATTTAATCTACGTTTAAAGAACTTCATTAATATAAATGCCCCCCCAATCGCTACAATAGCAGCAATCGCAATTGAAATAGCCATAAGCATGTAGCTTGTTGTAGCCATAAAAAAACTTGTAAATATTGCGCCTAAACCAATAATTCCAATGATGCCTCCAGGTAGAAAAACTTCTAAAAAGAGGAGAACAAGCCCAATAATAAAGAGAACGATTGTTTCAATTCCTGCAAATCCGGCAATCATATGACCAAAGAAAAACAATAGAAGCGATAAAATCCCTACAAATCCAGCTAATCCAAATGTTGGCGTAAAAAGCTCAATAATAAGGGCTAAACTCCCTATTGAAAGTAAAATAGGTACAACAATTGGATTTGTTACAAAGCGAGCAATCTTTTCGGAAACGGACTCATCAACTGCCGTAATAGAAGCATCACTATAACCAAGCTTTTCTAGTAAACTGTCTAAATTCTCTTCTGTTCCTTTTGAATAGCCAACTTCGAGTGCGTTCTTAGCTGTTAATGTTAACAATTTATCTTCCCCTGCTCCATACTCAGATACATTCACAGATTCATCCGCCATTGCTAACGCATATTTTGAATCAACTCCATAGCTGTTTGCAGCAGATTCCATTGCAGCGTTCCATCGTGATTGTGCTTTCTTACCTGCTGTATTTCCATCCATCGTAATAGGTGCAGCGGCCCCCATAACAGCGGATTTTGTCATATAAATTTCATCTGTGTTTAACGCAATGTAGGCTCCTGCCGAAAGGGCCTCATTATCTACAAATGTGACGATTGGAATTTTTTCGTTAGAAAAGCGCTTTCCAATATCAATAGCACTATCAACCGCTCCTCCAGGTGTGTCCATTTTGATAACAATTAAATCAGCTTCAGCCTTCTCTGCTTCATGAAATCCTCTATTTAAAAATTTATACATTCCTTTTCCAACTTCGTTTTCAAGTGGAATAACGTATACTTTCTTTGAAGCCCCTTGCGATTGACTTGTAAAAGAAAAGAAAGAAAGAACAGAGACAATAATGGTGAAAAATAATAGGGCTTTTCTCTTCAAATGCTCACCTCCCTTTTTACCATTATATCTTCTAGATATCTTTATATACGAATGAACATTGTTTAGGTTCCCACTTTTCTAAATTTATTTTCACATATGAAAAAAGCATCTTACATAGTGTAAGATGCTTTTATGAAAGATGCTCACGAACGAGCTTATTTACTAGTGATCCGTCTGCTTTGCCCTTTACTTTCGGCATTACAGCGCTCATTACTTTTCCCATATCTGATTTAGAAGAAGCTTGTACGTCAGCAATTGCTTTTTTCACAATTTCAACCACTTCTTCTTCAGTTAACTGTTCAGGCATATACTGCTTTAAAATAGCAAGCTCGTGGTTTATTTTCTCAACCAGGTCGCCCCGACCTGCCTGTTCGAATTCATGGAGGGATTCTTTACGTTGCTTTACCTCACGAGAAAGAATGGTTAACTCATCATCTTCTGTTAAAGGTAACCCACTGTTAATGCTCTCATTTTGAAGAGCTGCTTTGGTCATGCGAATAACAGAGAGTTTTTGCTTGTCTTTATCTCTCATCGCCTGTTTCATATCATCATTTAAACGATCGAGAAGACTCATAAATACACCCTCTTTTAAAATTTACGTTTACGTGCTGCTTCAGACTTTTTCTTGCGTTTTACGCTAGGCTTTTCATAGAATTCACGCTTACGTGCTTCTTGCAAAGTACCAGTTTTTGATACTTGACGTTTAAAGCGTCGAAGAGCATCTTCAAGCGATTCGTTTTTACGAACGGTCGTTTTTGACATTCTATTTCCCTCCCTCCGAACAAACCACTACCATCGATTAATTACATGTGAAAAAACATGTCTTTTGCAATTATAATACAAATGATTTTAAAGGTCAACTGTATTCGCATATAAGTTGAATGAGAAAATAACGTCTTTTCTGTCCTAAAAAGTTGGCATAGAAAAACATCTCTTTTCACTATAATGAGAAGAGGTGAAATTTATGATTGAAGTGCTTTCTTTTTTCGCTGTCTTTTTGACAATTTTTCTTTTTGGAATGCTCCTTTTAAAGATAGGACTTCAAAATTTTGAGAACCAACCTTTAAGAAATCAGCTTTCCTTTCTTACAAAAACATCTGTACACAGTTTCCTTACAGGGATACTTATCACATTTATTACTCAAAGCAGTTCTGTTGTTATAATCATTGCCATTGTGCTTGTTTCAGCTAGATTTCTCACCCTTCATAAAGCACTATCTGTTACACTAGGAGCAAACATTGGAGCTTGGATTCCTAGCTTCGTTTTCTTCCCTGTTTCAAATTTGGTGTTACCACTTTTACTTCTCGGTACACTTCTTATTATGTTATCATCTCGAAAAAGTTTTTCAATTGGTGTTATTCTTTTTGGACTTGGATGTTTAACAGTCTCTCTAAATGGATGCAAGGAGCTTTCACATACCCTTTTCCCCCTTACTTTTGTACAAGACTCTATGAATGCTTTGTCATCAAACGAACTTCTTGGTTCAATTATTGGAGTATTATTAGGAGGAATTATTCAGTCCCATACATTTCTATTTGAAATTGTGCTGGAGGCTATTAAAGAACAAGCCTTATCTTTTAAATCTTCTCTTTTTCTGCTTTGGGGAATCAGTATTGGCACCTCTCTCTTTCCTTTAGTAGCAAGTATTGGGAGCAATAAAGAAGGAAAGTTTTTAGCTTTATTTTATATACTAATCAACACTTTAGGAACAAGTATCTTTCTTCCGCTATTCTATGCATTTCATCACGTACTCTCGATGCTATTTTTCACAGAAGAAGAATTGTTACGCTTATTTTTCTTAGGTTCTCACATCTTTTTAGCAGCTGTATTTCTTCCACTCCTACAATTGATTATTCATGTTAAAGAGAAAAAAAGACCTTACCGCCCAACATAAAAAAGGAGGTACGGCATAAGCCGCTCCTCCTTAATAATCAGTATCTGCTGTATAGCCGTTTACAATAGCAATGCCTGAGCTTGCACCAATACGAGTAGCTCCTGCTTCAATTACTGCTTTTGCTCCTTCTGCGTTACGTACGCCCCCAGATGCTTTCACACCAACGTCTGGTCCAACTGTTTTGCGCATTAATGCTACGTCTTCTACAGTTGCTCCGCCTGTTGAGAATCCTGTTGATGTCTTCACATAGTCCGCTCCTGCTTCAACTGCAAGTTTGCATGCACGAATTTTTTCGTCCTCTGTTAATAGACAAGTTTCAATAATGACTTTTACAAGAACACCTTTTGATGCTTCAACAACTGCTTGAATATCACGCTTTACTTCTTGATCATTTCCATCTTTAAGAGCTCCAATGTTAATGACCATATCAACTTCTGTTGCTCCATTTGAGATAGCATTTTGGGCTTCAAACGCTTTCACTTCAGGCGTGTTTGCTCCAAGTGGAAAACCAATAACTGTACATACTTTTACATCTGTTCCTTCTAATAGAGAAGAAGATAAACTTACCCATGTTGGGTTAACACATACAGAAGCAAAATGATGTTCTTTTGCTTCCTCACAAAGCTTTTCAATTTCCTCTTTTTTAGCATCTGCTTTTAGCAGTGTATGATCAATCATTTTAGCGATCTCTTTTGACATAATATTTGCTCCTTTCAAAGCACCTTATAGTTGTCCGTACCTGTTGATTCTATCATTTTCTTCCCAAAAAAACGAGTCGAATTCAATATTTACGAAAAGAAAACTCTGTATCCAGAATATGGACACAGAGTTTTTATTATGAGCTTAGTTTTATATGTTCAGAAGTAAGCGTATCTTCTACAACACGAAGGAATTGTCCTTCATTATATGGATATCCTGATTTCGTAATCTTTATACGAACGAGTTTACCAATCATATCTTCTGTTGCTTGGAATTTCACTTTCAAATAGTTATCAGTATAGCCAATGAAAAGGCCGCTTTCTGGGTTTTCCTTATCCACTTCTTCTGGAATAACTTCCAACACTTCACCTTCATAGTTTGAAGCATATTCTTTTGCTAGCTGATCTGAAAGTTCAATAAGGCGATGAACCCGTTCATTTTTAACTTCTTCATCAATTTGATCTTCCATACGAGCTGCTGGTGTTCCCGTACGTTTTGAATATGGGAAAACATGAAGCTCAGAGAAGTTGTAGTCTTTAATAAAATTATAAGTTTCCATAAATTCTTCTTCTGTTTCACCAGGGAAGCCAACGATAACGTCAGAAGTAATGGCAACGCCAGGAAGAGCTTCACGAAGACGATCAAGTCTCTCACCGAAGAATTCCATTGTATATTTACGACGCATTCTTTTTAAAACAGTGTTAGATCCTGACTGAAGAGGCACATGTAAGTGACGAACAACAATGTTAGAGTTGTTTAAAACGTCAATTACTTCATCTGTAATCTGACTAGCTTCAATAGATGAAATACGAATTCTCTTTAATCCAGCTACTCTCGCTTCTAAATCACGAAGCAGAGCTGCAAGATTATAATCTTTCATATCTTCACCATATCCACCTGTATGAATACCTGTTAACACAATCTCTTTATAACCTGCATCAACAAGCTGCTGCGCTTGACGAATGACTTCTTCTGGATCACGAGAACGCATAAGACCACGAGCCCAAGGGATGATGCAGAACGTACAGAAGTTATTACATCCTTCTTGGATTTTTAAGGACGCACGCGTACGGTCAGTGAAAGCCGGTACGTCTAGCTCTTCATACACACGGTTTCTCATAATATTTGTTACACCGTTAATTGGCTGGCGCTCTTTTTTATATTGTTCAATGTACTCAAGCATTTTAATACGATCTTGTGTTCCAACAACAATATCAACACCAGGAATAGCCATAATTTCTGCTGGTGATGTTTGCGCATAGCATCCTGTTACACAAATAACTGCGTCAGGATTTTTACGAATGGCACGACGAATAACTTGGCGACTCTTTTTGTCTCCAGTATTCGTCACAGTACAGGTATTGATAACATATACATCTGATGTTTGCTCGTATTCAACGCGCTCATATCCGTTATTTTGGAAAAGCTGCCAAATTGCTTCTGTTTCGTAATGGTTTACTTTACAACCTAATGTATGGAATGCCACTTTTGGCATTGTAATCACCTCATTAATTCAGTCTCGTAGGAAACAGCAGAAAGTGCATAAAAAGGGGCTGTTTCTGTACGTAATATTCTTGGTCCAAAGCTGCATGGAACAAAGTTAGCTTGCCTTAACTTTTCCACTTCTTCCTCTGTTAGACCTCCCTCAGGCCCAACAACAATAATAATTGAATCGCCCTTTTGAAGACGTGACAAAATGGAGGCAAAATTAGCTTTCTCACCACGTTTTGCTTCTTCTTCATACGCGACAATTTTATGTGTATACGTTTCACTAACCTCTATAAGCTTATTCAATGAGCATGGTTCAACAACACTTGGGACAACAGTACGATGTGACTGTTCTGCTGCTTCTTTTGCAATCTTTTTGAAACGCTCTACTTTTTTAGAAGCTTTCTTACTATCCCATTTAACAATTGAACGAGCAGCAATGAAAGGGATAAACTCGGCTGCTCCAAGCTCGGTTCCCTTTTGGATAACAAGCTCAAGCTTATCCCCTTTAGGCAGCCCGTTCGCAATTGTTACGGAAACAGGAAGCTCTTTTTCTTCTTCCTGCCACTCTTCTACCTCTAAAAGAACACAATCATTTGCTATCTCTGTAATCATGCTTAGCGCTGTTTTGCCTTCCTTCGTACAGCAAAGCACTTTATCACCGCTTGTCATTCTCATCACTTTTACAATATGACGAGCATCTTCTCCACAAATCTCAATTTTATTATCAACGTGTTTTTCTACGAAATATCGCTGCATATTTACACCACTTACTGTTCTTTCTTCGCAATAATCGCTACCCAGTCTTCCATAACCATAACTTCTTCAATAAGGAAGCCTGCTTTTGTTAATGCTTCTTTCACTTCTTCTTTCTTGGTCATAATAATACCTGATGTAATAAACGTACCGCCATTTTTCACAAGCTTATAAGCATCGTCAACAAAACGAACGATAATTTCAGCTAAAATATTGGCCACAATAATATCAGCTTGTCCTTCCACATCGTTCAGTAAGTTGTTTTGACCAACTGTTACGACTTCATTCACACTGTTTAGCTCAATGTTTTCACGCGCTGATTTTACCGCTACTTCATCTAAATCATACGCTCGCACATGTGAAGCTTCAAGAAGGGCTGCTCCAATACTTAATACACCAGAACCTGTTCCAACATCAATTACCGTATCACCTTTTTGAACTGTTGCTTCAAGTGCTTGAAGAGACATAACTGTTGTTGGATGTGTTCCAGTTCCAAAAGCCATCCCTGGATCCAATTCAATAATAAGTTCATCTGTACTTACTGGCTCATAGTCTTCCCACGTTGGCACAATAGTAAAACGCTGTGAGATTTTGACCGGGTGATAATACTTTTTCCAAGCTGTTGCCCACTCTTCTTCATGAACTTCACTAATTGTCACTTTATTTAGACCAAGATCAAAATTATAGGATAAAAGACCGTTAATAGACTCTTTAATGCCATCTACTGTCTCAGGAAGAAAACTATTTAGAGGTAAATAGGCTTTTACAATAACCCCATCATCTGGATAATCTTCAGAATTGAGTTGGTAGATTTCACCAAAAGTTGTATCATACTCCTTCACTAAATCCGTAGGGTCTTCAATTACGACCCCACTTGCACCTGCTTCATGTAAAATATTCGAAATCGGTTCAATTGCTTCATTCGTTGTATGAATACAAATTTCAGACCATTTCATATCTACCAACTCCATTCTATTCTAAATTCTCTTTTATTTTTATATTATTCACCTTTGAACGCGCGTTTCACACGGTCAAAGAATGAATTTTCATGTTCATCAACTGCTTCGCCACTCTCTTCAGCAAAATCGCGGAGAAGCTCTTTTTGCTTTTCAGACAATTTTGTTGGCGTAATAACACGAATAACAACATGTTGATCTCCTTGGCCATAGCCGCGCACATTAGGCACACCTTTACCACGGAGTCGGAAGTTCGTACCTGTTTGGGTTCCTGCTGGTACTTTAAGTTTTACTTTTCCATGCAGTGTTGGTACTTCTACCTCATCACCAAGTGCTGCTTGTGAAAATGTGATTGGCATTTCACAATAAATGTCGTCTCCCTCGCGCTCGAAAAATTCATGTGCACGAATTGAGAATACAACAAATAAATCTCCTGGAGGGCCACCGTTCACCCCTGGTTCACCTTGACCTGCAACACGCAGCTGCTGACCATCATCAACGCCTGCTGGAATTTTCACGCTGATCTTCTTCTGTTTTTTAACTTTTCCTGCTCCATGACATGTTGAACATTTATCACGAATAATTTTTCCGCTGCCATTACAATGATGACAAACACGACGGTTAACAATACGACCAAATGGTGTATTTTGTTCAACATTTAACTGACCGCTTCCGTTACAGTGTGAGCATGTGTCAACTTTCGATCCTGATTTAGCACCGCTTCCATCACATGTGTCACACGTTTCCTCACGTGGAATCTCAATTGTTGTATCTTTTCCAAATGCCGCTTCTTCAAAAGAAAGCGTCATTGTATATTGTAAATCTGCTCCTTGTCGAGGGGCGTTTGGATCACGACGTCTGCCGCCACCGCCACCGAAAAACGAGCTAAAAATATCCTCAAAGCCGAACCCGCCGCCGAAGTCTCCTCCGCCGCCAAATCCACCTTGGTTTGGATCTGTATGGCCGAATTGATCATAGTGGGCACGCTTCTGATCATCACTTAACACTTCGTAAGCTTCTTTAATTTCCTTAAATTTTTCAGGTGCATCCGCATCTTTGTTAATGTCCGGATGATACTTTTTTGAGAGCTTACGATACGATTTTTTAATTTCATCTTTGGTAGCAGATTTCCCTACTCCAAGTACTTCATAATAATCTCTTTTACTCATTCGTTCTCACTCCCGATTCTTCACATAGAGGTAATTGTATCACCAAAACAAACATAGTGGCAACATTAAAAAAACCTCTTTCGTGATGATTAAATGGTTCCTTTTGTTTTGATTTCTTATCTCAAAAAAAAAGCCAAAGTCAAGGCAAGCCTGACTTTGACTTTTCAATCACACTCTTATTTGCTTTCTTTGTCGTCTTTTACTTCTTCATACTCAGCGTCAACAACGTTGTCATCTCCATTTGAAGAAGCTTCGCCGCCAGCTTGCTGCTGTGCTTGTTGTGCTTGCTCATAAAGCTTCATTGTTAAAGCTTGAACGATTTCTTGAAGTTCATCTTTCTTCGCTTTGATTTCTTCAAGTTCGTTTTTCTCAATTGCAGCTTTTAGAGCGTCTTTTGCTTCATTAGCTTTCGTTACTTCAGCTTCATCAACTTTACCTTCAAGATCTTTTAACGTTTTCTCAGTTGTGAAAACAAGTTGATCTGCTTCATTACGTAATTCAATTTCTTCTTTACGTTTTGCATCAGCATCCGCATTTTCTTCTGCTTCTTTTACCATGCGTTCTACTTCTTCATCAGAAAGACCTGAAGAAGACTTGATTGTGATGTTTTGTTCTTTACCTGTACCAAGGTCTTTTGCACTTACGTTTACGATACCGTTCTTATCAATATCAAATGATACTTCAATTTGTGGTACTCCGCGTGGTGCTGCTGGAATGTCTGATAATTGGAAACGACCTAATGTTTTGTTGTCAGCAGACATTGGACGCTCACCTTGTAGTACGTGGATATCTACAGCTGTTTGGTTATCAGCAGCTGTTGAGAACACTTGTGATTTGCTTGTTGGAATCGTTGTATTACGCTCAATAAGTTTTGTGAACACGCCACCCATTGTTTCAATTCCCAGTGAAAGTGGTGTTACGTCAAGTAAAACAACGTCTTTAACATCACCTGTTAAAACTCCACCTTGAACAGCTGCACCAAGTGCTACAACCTCGTCAGGGTTTACGCCTTTATGTGGCTCTTGACCAACTTCTTTTTGAATTGCTTCTTGAACAGCTGGGATACGAGTTGAACCACCAACAAGAATAACTTTATTAATTTCATTTTTTGTAACGCCAGCATCTTTAATTGCTTGACGAACAGGACCCATTGTTTTCTCTACAAGGTGTGCTGAAAGCTCTTCGAACTTAGCGCGGCTTAATGTAAGCTCTAAGTGAAGTGGACCTGCTTCTCCAGCTGTGATGAATGGTAGAGAAATTTGTGTTGAAGATACACCTGAAAGATCTTTTTTCGCTTTTTCTGCAGCGTCTTTTAGACGTTGTAGAGCCATTTTATCTTTAGAAAGGTCAATACCGTTCTCTTTTTTGAATTCTTCTACTAAATGATCAATGATTACTTGGTCAAAGTCATCTCCACCAAGACGGTTGTCACCCGCTGTTGAACGTACTTCGAAAACGCCATCTCCTAGTTCAAGAATCGATACGTCAAAAGTACCGCCACCAAGGTCATATACTAAAACAGTTTGATCTTCGTCTGTTTTTTCTAAACCGTAAGAAAGAGCTGCTGCTGTTGGCTCGTTGATGATACGCTCAACTTCAAGTCCAGCAATTTTACCAGCGTCTTTTGTTGCTTGACGCTCTGCATCGTTAAAATAAGCAGGTACTGTGATAACAGCTTTTGTTACAGGCTCGCCAAGATAGTCTTCTGCATATGATTTTAAATACTGAAGAATAACAGCTGAAAGCTCTTGTGGAGTATATTCTTTTCCTTCTACTTCCACTTTATGATCTGTACCCATATGACGTTTGATTGAGATGATTGTGTTAGGGTTTGTAATTGCTTGACGTTTTGCAACTTCCCCTACTTGACGCTCACCATTTTTAAACGCGATAACAGATGGAGTCGTACGTCCACCTTCTGGGTTAGGGATTACTTTTGGTTCCCCACCTTCTAATACTGCAACACATGAGTTTGTAGTTCCTAAGTCAATACCAATAATCTTACTCACTTAAGATTCCCTCCTTGAAATATGTAAGTTTTTATTCGTTTACTTTTACCATTGCAGGTCGAATGATACGATCTTTCAATTTGTATCCTTTTTGTAGTTCTTCTACTACAACGTTTGAATCAAAAGAATCATCCGAAACTTGCATAATTGCTTGATGCTGATATGGATCAAATGGTTGCCCAACAGCCTCAATTGCCTCTACGCCTTCTTTCTTCAGCGCTTCAACAAGCTGATTGTACACCATTGTCATTCCTTTTAGAATAGACTGTGTTTGCTCATCGTCTGTTTCAACGCTAAGCGCTCTGTCAAAGTTATCAAGAGCAGGTAAAATATCTTCTGCTAAACTTTGAGCACGATACTTACGCTCTGCCTCTAGATCAAGCTTAGCACGACGACGTGAGTTATCGAAGTCAGCTTGTAGACGAAGATAGCGATTTTCTTGCTCTTCAAGCTTACGTTTAAGCTCTTCAATTTCGCTTTCTTCAGCTTCTTGTTCTTCAATGCCCTCTTCCTGTCCTTCAACAGGCTGAGATTCGTTTGCTTCAGGTTCAATATCCTCTTGTACTTCATCTTTAGCTTCTACTTCTTCATTGATTACGTTTTTTTCGTTTGACATGCCTGTTCACCTCCCTCTAATGGCTAAAATAACTTTTATCAATATTTCCCTTGTTACTCTTTTTGATACAAATGTGTTAATACTTTAGAAAGGTCACTTGTAATAAGCTGTAACAAGCTAATAATACGTCCATACGGCATTCTTGTTGGCCCTAAGATAGCAATTGTGCCAAACTGCTGAGCTTTTATAGAATACGTTGCAGTAATTAAACTGCATTCATCCATTTGCGCCATATTAATCTCACGGCCTATTTTCACCTGAATCCCTGCTTCATCTGTGTGAAGCAAAGGATAAAATGGATCTCCTTTTTCCATCACTTCAAGCAGAGAACGCATTTTAGACACATCGTGAAATTCAGGCTGTGTTAAAATATTAGTTTTGCCCCCAATGTAAATCTTTTGAGAACTTGGAAACGTTAAAATACCATCAAGCATTTCGATTGTTTCTTCGTAGTTTTCCAAGTGCGATTTTAACAGAGTAGCAACTTCTTTGTAAATCTTATCATGCAATTCACTAATTGGAACATCAACAAGCCGTTCATTTAAAATATTTACCATCTTTTCTAAATCGCTTGAGCGAACAGCAGAAGGCAATGTAATAGTTTTACTTTCTACATATCCTGTATCCGTTACAATAATTGCAACAGCCATCCCTTCTGAAAGAGGTAAAATTTGGAGTTGACGTACTTTGTGACTCACTGCACTAGGTCCTAAAGCAATGGACGTTAAATTCGTCATTTCTGAAAGAATTGTTGCTGTATTTTGAACTACTTTTTCAAGTTCAAAAACTTGCTCAGCAAAAAGCGATTTAACAACTTTCATCTCTGATCCTGTTAAAAGCTGTGGAGACAGCAGATGATCAACATAATAGCGATAGCCCTTCTCACTTGGAACACGCCCAGATGAGCTGTGGGTCTTTTCAATAAATCCAAGCTCCTCTAAGTCAGCCATTTCATTACGAATTGTTGCAGAACTAAATTGAATGGTATCTTTCTTAGAAAGAGTTCTTGATCCAATTGGCTGAGCAGACTGAACAAAGTCATCAACAATTGCTTGTAGAATCAATAATTGACGCATTGTAAGCACTTGACATCACCTCTGTTAGCACTCTAGTCAGATGAGTGCTAAATCTATTATTAAGTTACCAAATCAGATTGTGGCTGTCAATAATTTAGATAACACCAATAAATTGCGAAAAAACTTCGTTACCAAGAAGTTTTCCTTGACGAGTCAGAAATACGCTTTGTTTATCTTCTTCAAGAAGCCCTCTTTTTTTCAAATCTTCAATTTGTTCATGGAAAATGCTATCCATTGAACGAGAAAACTTTGTTTCGAAAATGGCTTTGTTCACACCCTCGCCTTTTCTTAATCCAAGAAACATTTCCTCTTCCATCTTTTCAGCTTCTGTTACTTTATGCTCTTCAATATAAGCATGTCCTTTTTCTTCCACAGCATGAATATATTTTTTTAAAGGTCCTGCATTTGCTCGGCGTACCTCATTCATATACCCATGTGCACCAGCACCTATTCCAAAATATTCGTTATTCTCCCAATACGTTAAATTATGTTTACTTTCAAAGCCTTTTTTAGCAAAGTTACTAATTTCGTATTGCTCATATCCTTCACTTGCTAGTATATCCATTAAGTATTCATACATTTCGGCTTCTTTCTCTTGAGGAAGCAAGTGAAGCTTTCCTTTTCGATGCAAATTATAGAATACAGTCTTCGGTTCTACAATAAGTGAGTAAGAAGAGATATGCGGAACATTCAGTAAAACAGCTTTTTCAATAGACTGCTTAAAATCTTCCATTGTTTGACCTGGTAAGTTATACATGAGATCAATGCTTATATTATGAAACCCATGATCTTTTGCTTGTGCAATAACTTGTTCAACTTGACTGTTAGTATGCACACGCCCAATTTTTTTTAAAAGCTCTTCGTTAAATGTTTGTACACCGATGCTTAATCTATTTACTCCATACTTTTTCATAAGTTGAAGCTTTTCTACTGTTAGTTCATTTGGATTTGCCTCAAATGTATACTCTGTTTCCTCATCAAACGGTAAGTATTTTTTAACTCCCTGTAAGAATACTTCAAGCTGCTCTTCTGTTAAAGCCGTTGGTGTTCCTCCTCCAACAAAAATAGTTTTAAAATAATCTGTTGGAAAGTTTTCCATCGTCTTTTCCATCTCTTTATTGACAGCTTCTAAATATTGTTCAACAGGCTGATTTTCAAAAAAGACTTTATTAAAATCACAGTAGTGACAAATGTGATGACAAAACGGAATATGCAAGTATGCAGCGCGAATCATACGGTTTCACCTCTTTATATGATTAAAACATAGCGAATACCGCAGAGCAGGCTCTGCGGTATTCGTCTTTTTTATTTATCGTCTTCGTCCATTTGAAGTACAGCCATGAAAGCTTCTTGTGGTACTTCAACAGATCCGATTTGTTTCATTCTCTTCTTACCTTCTTTTTGTTTCTCTAACAGCTTACGCTTACGAGAAATATCTCCTCCGTAACATTTAGACAATACGTTTTTACGAATTGCTTTAATGTTGGAACGAGCTACAATCTTTTGACCAATGGCTGCTTGAATTGGAACTTCAAACTGCTGGCGAGGAATTAATTTTTTCAGTTTTTCAACGATGACTTTTCCACGTTCATATGCAAAGTCTCTATGCACGATAAAGGATAGAGCATCAACATTTTCACCGTTTAACAAAATATCCATCTTCACAAGCTTAGATTCTTTATATCCAATCAACTCATAGTCAAATGAAGCATAGCCTTTTGTATTCGACTTAAGCTGGTCAAAGAAATCATAAACAATTTCAGAAAGTGGAATTTCATATACAACGTTCACTCGGTTTTCGTCCAAGTATTGCATATCAATGAAATCACCACGTTTACGCTGACAAAGTTCCATAACTGGACCAACATAATCGTTCGGCACCATAATAGTTGCTTTAACATAAGGCTCTTCAACATGATTAATTTTCTGCGCATCAGGCATATTAGATGGGTTGTCAATAACTAAACGCTCATCACTTGTTGTATGCACTTCATAAATTACGCTTGGCGCTGTTGTAATTAAATCAATGTTAAATTCACGCTCAATACGCTCTTGAATGATTTCCATATGAAGAAGTCCTAAAAATCCACAGCGGAAACCAAATCCTAACGCTTGTGATGTTTCAGGCTCAAATTCTAGCGCTGAGTCATTTAATTCAAGCTTCTCAAGCGCGTCACGAAGGTCGTTGTATCTTGCAGAATCAACAGGATAAAGCCCGCAGAACACCATTGGCTTTAAGCGACGGTAACCTGGAAGAGGTTCCGATGCCCCGTTCTTCACGTGAGTAATCGTATCCCCTACGCGTGTATCTCCTACATTTTTAATTGCTGCTGTTAAGAATCCTACGTCTCCAACGCTTAGCTCATCTTTTGCAATAGGTTTTGGATTAAAAACTCCAAGCTCTGTTACTTCAAATTCTTTGCCTGTTGCCATCATTTTAATTTTGTCTCCTACTTTAACAGAACCTTCTACGATTCGGATGTAGGCAACAACCCCTCTGTAGGGATCGTATAATGAATCAAAGATAAGAGCTTGTAACGGACCGAACGGATCTCCTGTTGGTGCAGGAACTTTTTTAACGATTTCTTCTAAAATTTCTTCGATTCCGATTCCCGCTTTTGCTGAAGCGAGAACAGCTTCTGATGCATCTAAACCAATTACATCTTCCACTTCTTGGCGGACGCGCTCAGGCTCTGCACTTGGTAAATCAATTTTATTAATAACAGGTAAAATTTCAAGATCGTTATCAAGTGCTAAATAAACGTTCGCTAATGTTTGAGCTTCAATTCCCTGTGCCGCATCTACAACAAGAATGGCCCCTTCACAAGCAGCTAGGCTTCGCGATACTTCATACGTAAAATCGACGTGTCCAGGCGTGTCGATTAAATGAAAGATATACTCCTCGCCATCGCTAGCTTTATATGTTAACTGAACGGCATTTAACTTAATTGTAATTCCGCGTTCACGTTCTAAATCCATTGAATCTAAAAGTTGTTGCTTCATTTCACGCTGTGACAGCGCATTCGTTTTCTCTAAAATCCGGTCTGCTAGCGTCGATTTTCCATGATCAATATGAGCAATAATGGAAAAGTTTCGAATGCGTGACTGACGCTCTAGCTTTGCTTGTTTATCCATACGTATCCACACTCCTACTAAACTACACAATACACTAGCATAAATTATAACAGTGTATTGGTAAAGATTCAATCTTATTCAACGTAGGGTGCACTGTTTTGCATCTTATACAATTCCATCAATAAAATTAAAAAAGGCATCAACTCCACCTTTTACCATTTTTGATAGATGCTGACCTGTAGAAGAAAAGATGTTGAATGCTTTTCGTTCTTCAAGCATTCTTTGCTTTTCTTCAATGTCAAGAAGCTCTACATTCTCTCCTAACACTTCGGCTTCTGCATATCCTCGCTCGTTTTTCTCCACTGTTAAAGCGTTTGAGAAGTTAGGATCATCATAGCCCTTCATTTTGATAAGCCCTTCATTAGACACCTGCATTCCAACTAATACCCCAAAAGCAAGCAAAAGCGTGATAAAAAAACATTTTATAAAAAAACGAAACATTTTTTCGCCCCCACTTTTTTGATTTACTTTCCATTATGACTAATCAACAGTTTTTTCATACAAAAGCAAGAGAGGATAGCAGGGTGTTATCACCTTAAACATACCAAAATGTTCTACTCTCTCAATTTCTCTATCATAACTATGTGAGAAAAAGAAAGAGTAGAACATCTCATAGATTTTTAATGAGTATATGAGCCGAAGTTTTCTTGATCAATCTTTTCATGTAAAGCCGCATTCAGTCCACCTGCTAATACATTAGCCATTGATCCGATAAAAGAATCTACTTCCTTTGGGGTGACCATTAAATTGTGCCCAAGTGGAGAAAGAACTTCATGAATAAGGCGACGCTTCTCTTCTTCTTCAAGGGTCCCTACAACTCCCATATACGTTTGTCTTTCTTGTTCACTTGGCAAATCTTCATCTGTTAACGTTCTTTTTTCTCCAAATGTCATACCAGCTGGAACGAGCGATTTAGACGGTTTTCCTTGTTCACTTTGTTCGCGCCCTAAATGCTTCAGGATAAAATCAATCGTATCGCTTGTAATGGAAACAGCATCAACAACCGTTGGAATGCCAATTGCAATTACAGGAATACCAAGCGTCTCATAGCTAAGCTCTTTTCGTTTGTTGCCAACTCCAGAGCCTGGATGAATTCCGCTATCAGCAATCTGAATGGTTGCATTCACTCTTTCAAGCGAACGCGCAGCAAGTGCATCAATAGCCACAACAAAATCAGGATTTACCTTTTTTATAACTCCGTCAATAATGTCGCTTGTTTCAATTCCTGTTACCCCCATCACTCCTGGAGTTAGCGCACTTACTGATCTAAATCCTTCTTCAACACTTTCAGGCTCGATTTTAAATAAGTGACGTGTAATTACGAGGTTTTCTGTTACAAGAGGACCAAGCGCATCAGGAGTAACATTTCGGTTTCCTAAACCAACGATAAGACAGCTCATTTCCTTTGTGACTCCAATTCCTTCTAAGAAATGATGAAACTCTTTAGCAAATACCCTCTCCACTTCTTCCTGAAGTTCTGTATCTTGATTACGAATTCCCACTGTTTCAAGTGTCAAATATTGTCCTTTCTTCTTCCCCATTTTTTCAGCGCCTTCTTCCGTAATCTCTACAGAGGTAATTTTCACGCCGCCATCTTCTCTTTCTTTGATAATAACTCCTTCTATTGCACCTTCACTTTCCTTAACATTTGCTTTTGTTTCTCGTTCTTGGACAAGCATCTCATGTTCTTCAATAGCTAAATCCGTTCTGACTCCGTATTTACTTAAATCTAATTTTTCACTCACTTTTTTTCCTCCTTCTTGCGAATCATACGGATAGTTTCACCTATTAGAATCTGTTCATGCACTTCTCCTCCTTTTTTAAGACACCCTTTTTACAGCTTGAAACCCTTTTTTAAATAAATTTCTTTCTTTCCATTTTTCTTTCTATTGCATTCTAATGCGGTGTTTGATAGAATATCACTTGTTCTTATTGCAATAACATCGAGCGGTTAAACCTCGATTTTTATCTTTCTAGGAGGTGAAAAGATTGGCTAATATCAAATCTGCTATTAAACGTGTTAAAACAAACGACGCTCGTCGTGTTCATAATGCACAAATTAAATCTGCTATGCGTACTGCAGTGAAAAACTTCGAAGCTCTTGTTACTAACCAAGACGCTGACAACGCTAAAGCTGCTTATGCAACAGCATCTAAAAAAATTGACAAAGCTGCACGCAAAGGAATCATCCATAAAAACGCGGCTGCTCGTCAAAAATCTCGTCTAGCAAAACAATTAAACAGCATCTCTGCATAATTGTAAAAAAACCCCCAACATTCGTGTTGGGGGTTTTTTTAGGCTTCATATTTTTTCATAAACAAAAGCTCAAGTAAAAGAGCTTTGTCCATTTTTCCCGTTTTCATCTCGAAATCAGCTCGTGCTAAATCTTTTAACAAATTCAGAAGATGATCTGTAGAGAAGCTTCGACCTTGTCCAATAGCTAGTTTAACTCGGAAAGGATGAACTTTTAAAGCTTGACTAATTTGTTTTTGACCGTAACCTTGATTCGATAAGCGCTTTGAGTGATAAACAAGTCGGATTTGCGATACAAGCAAAGCCAAAATCTTAATTGGCTCCTCATTATTTCGAAGTAAATCTCTGTAAATCGTAATAGTGTCAACAGTTCGGCCATGAATGAATGCTTCAACAAGCGCGAATACATTTTGTTCAAGCGACTTTGAAACAAGCTGGTGAACAAGCTCTGCTGTAATTTCCTCCCCGTATAAGAGGAGTTTTGCAAGCTCCATATGTACAATTGTTAGCTTCATCCCTGTTAGCTCTATAAATTCCGAAAGAGCTTCATCCGTTATGGTTAGTCCAGCCTGTGCTACTTCTGCTTTAACCCAGTTTTTAAGCTCACCTTCTGTTAATTCATTTGCTTCAAGATGAGTGCTTTTCGCTTTTAGCTTCTTTGTTACTTTCTTTCGCTCGTCCAATTTCTCATAAGGAGCTACAATGATAAGAACACTGAACGGCGCAGGTTCTTCTAAATAGCGAATAAGTACATCTACATTATGCTCAACTTTTTGCTTTTCAGCTGTCAAAAAGGTCGCATTTTCTGCTATAACTACTCTTTTTTCCCCTAAAAAAGGCAATGTTTCCGCATCTTCTATAACCGTTTCAATTGGTATTTCCTCTAAATCAAATGAGGCTAAATTAAATTCCTGCTCTTCCTCTGTAAGTGTTTTTTCAATGATTTTCTGCTTTGCATCCTTCAATAAGAACGAATTAACTCCTTGTAGCAAATAAACCGGTGATAGTGACTTTATTTCTTTTAGTTCTTGTACTTTCACACTTTTGTCTCCCTTATTTTCTACGTCTCCTTCTATCTTAGCTTTGTCCTTTTAAATTGACAACTGTTACAATATTCTTGCATAAACTAAGTGAGAGCACCTCAAAAAGGTGCTCTCAAATCTATAGTAAACATTAACCGAAAAGCCCTAGGTTACTTTTTAGTTAATGAGAATTCTTACTACATATCATGACCTTTTGCAGGGAAAGTATTTGTGACAACTCTTTCTAAACGTGGAAGCTCGGTATGTGAGAAAGGTGTAGATTTTTTCCAATTTAATGTTTATACTTAAATTAAATTAGGAGGGGGTACAATGAATAAATTTGAACAAAGTGTTCAAAGCAAGCGAAATGACGCTGTTGATTCAGCTGTTGGTTTTGTTGTTTCTTTTGGCTTCTTTGCAACCATATTTATTATTGGCACTCTAGTTGATTACTTTGCATCTTAAAAATTGAAAACGCTTCTATTTCTAAAACATCTCAAGCCGTTGTAAATGTACAGCGGCTTGAGGCTTTTTTATATTGTACTACATACTATGGCAAAGTCGTCTGAAACGTTCCAGCTTTCCTTGAAAAACGGTAAATAAGTGCACCTTGTTTATCTGTTCTAAAAATTTTTACATGATTTTGTTCTAAGCGTTCTAAAACTTCACGATGCGGGTGATTATAGCGGTTACCTTCTCCTGTTGAAACTAGTCCGTAAGAAGGTTGTATCTTCTCTAGAAAAAAGGGAGATGTTGAAGTTTTGCTACCATGATGTCCGACTTTTAGAACATCAACTTCCAAAGCAGGAAACGTTTCTATTAATTTTTTCTCTCCCTCCTCACCTAAATCTCCTGTAAAGAGCCAACGGTGATTTCCGAATACTGTATATATAACAATTGACTGCTCATTTGTGTTCTCCTCCATTCCAAAAGGAGCGAGCACATTAAAAGTATGTTCTCCTTCTTTCCAAACATCGCCGCTTCCTACAAGAGTTAATGGAGTACCTCTCTTCATAGTTTCTCTTACCAATTCTTGTTCAAGCGCTGAAAACAATTTCTTCCTGCCAAGAACAAGTTCTTTTATGTCTACAAGATCTAACAGTTCTAACGCACTTCCTCCATGATCATGATCTCCGTGCGTTATAATAAGTTTAGTAATTGAAGTAATACCCTTTGATTTTAAGTATGGATGAACAATGTCTTTTCCTACGCTAAATGTTGTTTGGCGCTTCTCCCATTCTTCTTGTTGAAATGAGATCGAGCCCCCTGTATCAATTAAATAAACGGCTTTGCGAAATGGGAGTTGAATTAAGATGCTGTCTCCTTGCCCAACATCAATGACAGAAACCTCTCCGTTTGGATTCATGTAAGGCATAAAACAGTAGACACTTAAACAAATCACAAGAAGTAATGAAGAGGGTAGGATATCTTTTAATCTTTGTGCTTTTTCAATTTGAAAGCAAACGTAAAAGATAACTACATAAAGAAGACAAAACTGCCATGCATTCAACTTTCCTGTTGTAATAATCGAAAAATGAACATTCTCTGCGTTGCGAAGCAGTTCTGTACTCCATTCCACAAAAAAGAGGGTAACTGTTTCAACAACTTGAGGAATAACAGGCACTATTCCACTTGTAAAAAAAAGAAAAAGACTTGCTGGCAGCAGTATAAAAGAGAAAAACGGGACAAAAAAAAGATTTAAGAAAAAACTTAAAAGCGAAAATTCATAGAAATGATAAAGTAAAAGAGGAATGGAAGCGAGCTGAGCTATGAGGGATAGAGCGATAAGCTGCCATAGAAAGTGAGAGGATTTGGAGATAATACGATGTGATAATAATATAAAAAAAGTAACAACAAAAGATAATTGGAAACCTGCATTAAATACAGCATATGGTGATTTCATTGTAAGGGCTAGAAAACAGAGAGCTAGAACATCAACCCCACTCAGCTTACGTCTCCATCCTGTTATATATATAAAGAGCACAATCATACTCATCACAACTGATCTTACAACAGATGGAGAAGAACCTGTTAAGATACTATATATTGGTAAAGTAAAAAGGAGAAAGAGGGCACTATGCTCTCTTGTTAAACCAAGACGAAGTAAGATTAAAAATGCTCCCCCAACCAAAAGGCCAACATGCAAACCTGAAATGGCCAAAAGGTGTACAACTCCTTGTGTTTCATATAACATAATTGTTTCTTCATTAAAGTCTTCCCGACTCCCGAAAACAAGTGCATTAACGAATGCATTAAGAGGTGTACTAATATGTGTATTCATACGTTGGATTCCTGATTGTCTTAGTCCAGCAAAAAACATCGTTCTTTGTTGATATTGACATTCTTTGATGTCCCTTACAGTCATTGTCCAATGGATTCTTTGAAAATACAAATATTCTCTGTAATTAAAAAGACCTGGATTTCGATTTTGCTTCGGAATTTCTAATGCACCTTCTATCTTACAATTCATTCCTATCCTTAACTGTTTTAGCAACTTTTGCTCCTCTTCATTTCTTATTTTGTAATAAGACTGAACTATTTCACCTTGTTCTGTTTGAAAAGAAAAAGAAAGAAAATTACCGTTTATACGAGGAATAGAAGAAAGATTTCCGTTGAAAATCGTCTGATGAGGAGAAAGAACAGAGTTATTTGTACTTTCAGTATAGAAGTAATAAAAAATAGTAAGAAAAAAAGCGAGGAAACAAATCACAGCAGTCGTGGAGCTTGTTCTTTTTATAACAAAGATACTAACCATTATAACCACTATATAAAGGGTGATTTCATTATAAAAACGGCTAATAAAAAGAGCTAAACTTACAAACAAAGATACATAAATCCACTGTCCTTTCACAAAAACTCCTTTCTTTTAAAAAGGGAGGAGCAAAACGCTCTCTCCTCCTTTTATCAAGGTTATATTAAAATTTTGCTGCAAAAAGTTTTTTTGCTTTTTCAAGTAGCTCTTTTTGTTCTTTTTTATCAGCTTTTTGCAATAGCTCTTGAATAAATGCTAGCTGCTCGTCGTTATAGCTGTTTAATGAACTCGTATCAAATTCTACCTTTTCAGTTTTTACACCTGACTGTTCAAAAAGCTCGACAGCATGAGGGTGGTTTTTGTAATCATTTGCGTAATACACTGTGCTGATGCCAGCTTGAATAATTCCTTTGCAGCAGTTTAGACAAGGAAAATGTGTTACATAAATATCCGCACCCTCTGTCTTCACTCCAAATTTTGCACATTGAATGATAGCGTTCATTTCGGCATGAATCGTTCGTACACAGTGACCGTCAATAACGTAGCATCCTTCATCAACACAATGAACCCCACCGCTAATTGATCCGTTATATCCGCCTGCAATAATGCGCGTATCTCTAACAATTGTTGCTCCAACAGACAAGCGCTCACAGGTGCTTCTAGAGGCTAATAAGTGGCTTTGAGCCATAAAGTATTGGTGCCATGAAATTCGTTCCATCTCTTTCCCTACTTTCTCGTTATACAAGTTCCTTTTATAAGTGTAGCGAGAAAGGTTGAGAAACGTCAACAGGCTTTTCAATTGTTAATATACTTATCGTTATACAGTAATTTGTTCTTTTATTTTTTCAAATGATTTCTCTCCAAATCCACTAACATTCATAATGTCTTCAGGAGCTTTAAATGGACCATTCTCTTCTCTATAAGTAATAATTGCCTCTGCTTTTGAAGGACCCACACCGTTTAACTTTTGCAATTCTTCACTTTGAGCATTGTTAATGTTAATAAGAGCGCTCTTTTCTGTATCAGTTCCTCCAACCGGTATAGAAGTTAATTCTTTCTCACCTTCAGAAGGAACGTAAACAACCATTTCATCAGTTACTTTTTGAGCTAGATTAACAGCTGCTACTTCTGCATTTTTTGTAAATCCCCCTGCTTTATTAATGGCATCATCAATTCTTTCTCCATCTTTCATTGTATAGATACCTGGGTTTTGCACGCTCCCTTTTACATCAATTACAATCGGAAGTTCAGCTTCCTCTTTCTTTTGATGCTCTTCATTGGTCTCTTCTTTCGAAAACACTAAACTTTCACTGGCTGTTGCTGGTTTTTTCTCTTCTTTGTCTCCACCTAACACAATAGACAACAAGAGAAGCAGACAAACCAGACCTCCACAAATAGCAGACAACCATTTATGGGTTCGTAACCATTCCATTGAGTCCACTCCTTTTTAACACATATTCATAAGACAAGGGATTATCACATATCGTTTAGGAGATAAAGTTTTGAAGGAGAGATGAAGTGATGAATATTGGATTTATCGGAACAGGAAACATGGGGAGTATTTTAATTGAGTCTTTCATTGAGTCAAATGCTGTAAATCCTTCTGACATTACAATTACAAATCGAACTCGTGCAAAAGCTGAAAGTTTACAAAAGAGCTATCCTTCCTTGCATGTAGCTTCAGATGCTTCAGAAGTCATTCATAAATCAAATATTATTTTTCTATGTGTGAAACCATTGGATATTCACCCCCTTTTAGAAAAAGTACGTCCATTATTAAAACCACATCATTGTCTTGTATCTATTACGAGCCCTATTTCTGTTAAACAGCTTGAGGAGCTTGTAGATTGCCAAGTAGCTCGGATTATTCCAAGCATTACAAACCGAGCGTTCAGCGGTGTTTCTCTCGTCACGTATGGCGAAAGTTGCAAACAGCATTATCGCTTATTTTTAGATCACTTATTATCAAAAATATCGACACCTTTATCAATTGAAAATAATATTACTCGCGTTTCATCTGATATTGTAAGCTGTGGTCCTGCTTTCTTTAGTTATTTACTGCAAAGATTTATTGACTCTGCTGTTGAAGAAACAGAAATCACAAAAGATCAAGCAACAAAAATGATCAGTGAAATGGTTGTAGGGTTTGGGAAGTTGTTAGAAACAAATCTTTATACATTACCAACTCTTCAAGAGAAAGTATGTGTAAAAGGCGGCGTTACTGGCGAAGGAATCAAAGTGCTTGAGGAACATGTTGGGGAGATGTTCAATAAGGTATTTCAACAAACACACGCAAAATACGACGAGGATTTAGAAAAAGTCGGATATCAATTCAATAAATAATTCGCTCTCTAAAGTAAAATTCCTTCTAAAAATAAAAAACCTACCAATAATAAATTGGTAGGTTTTTTCCTATTCACTTCTTAAATGAAAAGAAAAGGCGTTCACTTTCTTCAGAAGGCGGGCAATTTTTGAAATCACTGCTTACTTCCATAGAAGTGAAACCAGCTTCTTTTCCCCACTGCATATATTGAGAAATGGAAAACGTGCGCTGATAGTGTTCTTCTTCAAAGCGGTCATATGCCTGTTTATTCTCATTCCAAGCAAAAAAAGTGAGCTCATGAACGACAGAGTGAGGATATTCTCCTTCAAAACTGTTCCAAATGTAAGCATTCTCTATTCCATCATAAGCAAATGTTTGACCGATAAAAAGCTCGTCTATTTTAAAGATGGAATGAACGTCGAAAAGAAGAAGTCCTCCCTCTTCAAGATGACTATATGCTTGTTTAAACGTTTGTCTTACACGTTCTTCATCTTGTAAATAATTAAGAGAATCACAATAAATTACAATACAGTTAAACATTTGACCGAGATCTAACTCGCTCATATCTTGTTGGAAAAGCTCTGGTTTAATGCTATGTTTTTCTAGTTTTTGCTTAGCCATCATAAGCATCTCATCTGAGAGATCCACACCAACTGCATATAGCCCATGCTTTGCAAATTGAAGTAGCATAGACCCTGTTCCACACCCTAAATCTAGGATTTTTGGGGATTGTAATCCTGCTTTACTTATTTCGCTTTTCGTATATTCCACCCATTTATCATAAGGAGCATCGCTCATTAGCTCATCATAGATAGAAGCAAAGCGCTCATAACTCATTATTTTGATTCTTCTCCAAGGGAAACAAGCGGTGCATCGCCCCAAAGGCGCTCTAGGTTATAATAGCCGCGTTCGTCTTTATGGAAGACATGAGCTACAACATCTCCTAAATCAATTAAAATCCAGCGAGCTTCGTTAAATCCTTCAAGACGTTTCACTTCAATTTCGTGCTCATTTGCTTGTTCTTTAATTTCTCGCGCAATTGCTTGAACTTGACGATCTGAATTTCCGTGACAGATCATAAAGTAGTCCGCAACAAGAGAAATTCCTTTCATATCTAGAGCTATTACGTCTTCCGCTCTTTTGTCATCTGCTGCTTTCGCAACAAGGGATAGTAGTTCTAGTTCTTTCATATCAATGACCTCCTCATTGTACTAAACTATTGTATGTGTTAATTGTCATTGGGTAGATTGGCTGTTTGCGTCCAATTAGAAATACAATGGTATTCCTAAGACATAAAAACAAAGCTTCATCCAAGCTGTTCTCAGCAGACTGTCTTACTTCCTCAACACCAGGGAAACTACGGCCTGGTTCAATGTAGTCCGCAACGTATACAATTTTCTCAAGCATTGTCATGTTTGGACGTCCATACGTGTGATACTCAATAGCACGTAAAACAGCTTCATCTTCTATTCCCACTTCTTTTTGAACAAGATAAGCTCCAACTGGCGCATGCCAAAGTGAGTGATGATGCTCTAATAAATCTTTACTCATATTTTGCTCTATAATAATTTCTTTCATTTCATCTTTAGGACGAAACTTTGCGTAATCATGAAAAATAGCTGCAAGTTCAGCCTTCTTTACATCCTCACCATATTTCTCAGCAAGCTTAATGGCTGTTTCCATTACGCCAACTGTATGAGTATAGCGAGCTTCATTCAGCTGTTCTTTTACGATTTCTAACGCTTCTTTACGATTCATACAACCTCTGCTCCTCTATGTAGTTTCGGACATTTTCTGGAACAAAATAGCGAATGCTCTTCTGCTTCTCGTATTTCTCGCGAATAAGGCTTGATGAAATCTCAATTTGAGGAACGTCCGCTTCTAAAATAGAGTATGGTGTACTTATCGTATGATGAGGTCTTTTCACCCCTATAAATGTGACGAGCTCTAGCAGTTTCTCAATGTTATACCACTTTGGCAAGTATTCAACCATATCCCCACCAATAATAAAATAAAACTGTTCCTCTTGATAACGGTCTTTTAAAATCTTCATTGTCTCAAATGTATAGGACGTTCCTTCTTTTTCAAACTCAATTGGCTGCAATTTAAAACAAGGATTGTCTTCAATTGCTAGCTCAGTCATTCTCAAGCGGTGTTTTGAATCTGTAACCTTCTTTTTTTCTTTATGAGGAGGGGAGTATGAAGGCATAAACCATACCTCATCAAGCTGGTATTGTTCTAATGCCTCATTGGCAATAATAAGATGCCCCAGATGCGGCGGATTAAAAGTTCCTCCTAATATTCCCACTTTTTTCATACTCGCTACCTCCTTTCATCTTTATGGTAAAGAAATTTGTTTGTTTTCTGTTGATTCCTTATAAAGAACAATCGTATTTCCAATCACTTGTACAAGCTCAGCATGTGTACCTTTGCTCAGCTTGTCTGCTACTGTATCACGATCTTCTAAACAGTTTTGAAGAACACTTACCTTTAAAAGCTCACGCGCTTCTAAAGCATCTTCAATTTGATTAATCATATTATCATTAACACCACTTTTTCCTACTTGAAAAATAGGGTTAAGATGGTGTGCTTTTGAACGTAAAAAACGTTTTTGTTTCCCAGTTAACATTATATTCCTCCTGTAACATCTTTACTTCTTTTGTAGATGGCGTAAAACAACATCTTCCATCACTTTTACATCTGGCTGCACTCCTGTCCACTTTTCAAAAGCAAGTGCACCTTGCATAACAAACATTCCTATACCTGTATGAGCTAAAGCTCCACGTTCTTTAGCTTCACGCAGGAGCTTTGTTTCAAGTGGGTTATATATAATATCACTAACTGTTGCGCCTTTTTTTACATGTTGAAGAGAAAGTGGGCTCTCCTCAACGTTTGGACTCATTCCAACAGCAGTCGTATTAATGATAATATCATAACGTCCAAGGTTTTCTTCTGCTTCTGTTATTGATAAAACTGTTCCCTCGTTATCAATTGGACAAGAAGTGATAAGCTCTTGTGCTTTCGAAAGCGTGCGATTCGCTATGTCGATGCAATTCGCTTGGCCTTTTGCTGCAATAGTAAAGAGAAGTGCTCTTGCTGCACCTCCAGCACCTAAAATAAGCACGCTTTGGTCTTGAAGCGACGGTCGCTCTAAAAATGTTAAAAGCGATTGAAGATAACCGTCACCATCTGTATTATACCCAACATAGCGACCATTTTCATTGACAACCGTATTTACGGCTCCAATTTCACGTGCTAACTCATCAATTTCATCAAGGAAATCCATCACTTTCACTTTATATGGAATTGTGACATTAAATCCTTTTATATTTAATGCTTTCAGACCTTTTATTCCTTCTTCAACCTTCTCTGGTGCTATCTCAAACGCATGATAATAACCGTCAATAGAATGGTGATCCAATACAGCATTTTGCATATGTGGAGACAGCGAATGCCCAATTGGATAACCAATAACACTGTAGAGTTCTTTCATACGTACCGTATCCCCCTTGCCCTTAAATTAATGATGGACGAACAAATACACCAACGCCCTTAGGCGCATGAGCAACAATTTTAGCTCCCGGATCGTTTATCGTTACCCAGCCAAGTCCAGAGAAAACAACATCTATTTTTGGCTCTTTAATCGTAAATGAATGTGCAACAAGCTCTGGAAATTCATCAAGCTGCTCACGACGAGGTGGTGTTAGCATTTCTCCTGCGTGATCTTCATATAGCTTATCTGCTTTCTCAAGCTTTGTACGATGAATATGAAGCTCACTCGGAATGTAACATGTAAATGAACGTCTTCCACCGCTCACATAGTCAAAACGAGAAAGCCCACCAAAAAAGAGCGTTTGCTCCTCATTAAGCTGGAATACTTTTGGCTTGATTTCCTTTTTTGGCATAATAATTTTTAAATCCCGTTTATCAACATAGTGAGCCATTTGATGATGGTTAATAATTCCTGGTGTATCATATAGCGTTGAGCCATCATCAAGCGGAATTTCAATTAAATCAAGCGTTGTTCCTGGATACTGAGACGTTGTAATAACGTTGTCTTCTCCGCTAAATTGTTTTAAGATGTTATTAATAAACGTTGACTTTCCAACATTTGTACACCCTACAACATACACATCTTTTCCATTACGATAACGATCAATAATTTGAGCTACATCCTCAACACCTTGTCCTTTTACAGCACTAATTAAGCAAACATCAATAGGTTTTAAGCCATTTTCTTTTGCTTCTTTTTTCATCCAGTTAATTACTTTGTTTTGTTTTACAGACTTCGGAAGCAAGTCAACTTTATTACCGATTAACAATACATCATTATTGCCAACAAAACGCTGTAGCCCAGAAATCCAGCTCCCATTAAAATCAAAAATGTCTACAATTTTAACGATCAGGCCATCTGATTCTCCAATTCCATGAAGGATTTTTAAGAAATCGTCATCTGTTAATGAAACATCTTGAATTTCATTATAATGTTTCAAACGGAAACAGCGCTGACAAATAATTTGCTCTTTCTCAAGTGCAGATGGCGGCGTGTACCCTAGCTTCTTTGGATCTTCTGTTTGTATATCAACACCGCACCCTACGCAGTACATTTCTTGTTCACTCACCTAATTATTCCTCCCAATTTATCATGCCTTTTTTCTTCATCCATGTTAAAATTCTTCGTTCCATCTGACGGTTAAATTTTGTAAAAAATCCGTCTGTTTGAGCAACTGGAACAACAAGAATGGTATATAATTTCATACGATTTCCACCTAGGACATCTGTCATTAGCTGATCTCCAATTACAACGATTTCATTACGGTTTACATCCATGTTCCGAATTGCTTTTTTAAATGCTCGTCCCATTGGCTTACGCGCTTTATAAATAAACGGAATGCCAAGCGGATCTGAGAAAAGGCGAACTCGTTTTTCTACATTATTAGAAACAATAGTTACTTGAATATTATGTTGCTGCATGTTTTCAAACCATTCAATAAGTTTCGGAGTCGCATCAGGTCGGTCCCATTCAACAAGGGTATTATCTAAATCCGTAATAATCCCTTTAACTCCTCTTTCTTTTAAATCTTCAGGTTTTATTTCAAATACACTTTTCACATGCTGATCTGGCAAAAATAACTTTAACACAGCTTATCACACCTTTAACGACTAGTTCACTTCCATTTTGCTATTATACTCAATATACTGCCCTACTTTAAAGAGCAAATCATCTTTTTCTTCTTATTCCTCCGACTAACAAGAAAACTAACAAGAAAACAAACGCTTCGACAACATCCATTAATACCCAAAAAACTTTTCGACAAAATTCAAGCTACTCCAAATTTGTGGATAACTTTATTCACACTATACATCCTGTTTCTTCAACAATCTTAAAAGTTACGAACATTATACCCACAACTTATCCACTCTCTTTTGTGGATAACGGAACGATTGTTCTAACTTTTAAAACATGATAGATTAAGGTTACAGAAATTCACATAACCTACTTATCTATGCCTGAAAACGTTTATATAGAACACCCTAAAGTTTTTTTAAACGATAAAGTCTTTTTTTGAAAATGCTCTCATACTATAGGAGGTGACAGGAGTGGAAAAGCTGTCAGATAAGGTATTAGTTGAATCATATTGCAAAGCAAATGAATTAAAATTGAGTCCTGAGTTTATTAAGCTTATCGAAAAAGAAATTGAAAGACGTTCTCTTCATGCTAAAATCAAAATTTCTTCCTAAGTTATTACTTCACGATTGAAATCGACCGAGCGTTTGGCCAACCTTCACTTTTTGACCTTTTTGAATAGATGCATCTGTTACAAAAGAATCTTTTTCAAAAAGTAAAATGACAGTTGAGCCGAATGAAAAATACGCAATTTCATCTCCTTTGTTAATAGACTTCTCATCATGAGTCATTGTAATGCTATTTACAAACATTGCGCCAACTTTTACTAATAAAAAGCGATGCTCATTGTAAGCAAGTTCTGTTAACTTGCGATAATTTTTCACTAACGGTGCTTTGCCGTATTTTAAACCAAGCTGATTTACTGGATATGACTTATTTCCAAGAGTCCATGTCTTCATAATATCGGCATCAGCAGGACTATGAATTCGATGATAGTCACTCGGACTTAGATATAGGATAAAATAAGTACCTCCTATATACTTTTGCAGTTCGTAAGCATTTCCAACAAGCTCTTTTACAGAATACGGCTTTTCTTTTACAATCATTTCTGTTTTATTTGTTAAAGTACCGTATTGTTCGATTTCCCCATCTACAGGACTAATAATCACCTCTTTTTGTAAAGAAAATGGGCGAGCTTGATCTTTTAACTTTCTAGTAAAAAGTTCGTGTAGCGTTCCGTATTCATTAAGTTCCTTGCTCATTTCTTCCTGTTTAACATTATAAAGTTTTGCATATGACCGAATGAATTTTCTGCTAAATGGAGAGCACGAAAAACGCTCTATTAACTTTGAAGTAAAAGGTCTATTTGTTAATTCTATAAAAGACTGATAAAGGATTTTTTTCATAAATTTCCTCTCTATCACAATTTTTCCCACTGTTTTTCTTTACTATCCTACTTTTTAGACTTACAATAATTTTATCTGTATAATTTCTTTATTTTTATGAGTCAGCTCTTTAAGGAGTGAAAAATTTGTTTTTATTAGATTATCTTGATTATACTTTAAAAAAGCTTAAGGCCCATTCTGCAAATTGTTTAACGTTAATAAATCTGTCTTTAGGAACTTTTGCTCTTATCTCTATTTTTCATCATGAATTTCGATTAAGCTTGTTTCTCATTTTTCTTGCTGCATTTGCTGACAGGTTTGACGGCATGGTTGCTCGAAAATTTGGTGTTGAATCTGAATTTGGTAAACAACTAGACTCCATGTGTGACATTATTTCATTTGGAATCGCACCAGCTTTACTCGTTTATCAAGGGGTATTACATGAATATGGAACACCTGGCACGCTTTTCACAATTTTTTATGTAGCCTGCAGCGCTATGCGTCTCGCACGCTTTAACATTTCAGAAAACAACGGATATTTCACAGGTCTTCCTATTACAGCAGCAGGCTGTTTAATCACATTTTCTTTTTTATTTCATAAAGTGATTCCAGGGCATCTTTTCATGTTTCTTGTAGTGATCTTATCTGTTCTAATGATTAGTAACTTCAAACTTAAAAAAGTATAACACAACTTAGCGTACAATGTTTATTTGTTTCTTACAATAATGAATAAATAAAAAAGAAGTGGCATAAACACCACTTCTTTTTTATTTCCAACAGTATCCAAAATAATAGAATCCACCGAAAATAAGCAAAATGACTACAAGAATGATAATCAAGGCAAAAGCCCAGCCCCCGCCTCCGTAGCCTCCTCCATATGGAGTATAACTATCACAGTATGGCGAGCATCCTCCATACCCATACATGTACATTCACCTCTTTATTTTATACTATGTACAGGAATGGAGTTCGTGTAGGCATATATGTATATTTTGTCTCTGTTCTAATTTGAAAGCTCAACTTTCCCTTTAAAGTGTTCATAAGAATGAATAACTGCCTTGTCTCCCTTTTTTATTATTCCTGGTTTTTCTACAACACAAACGATTCCTCTTCTATCATAAGCCATTTTTACAAATTTTCCGGCTATCTTTTTTTCCGGATATTGACTTTGAATAACCTTTCCCGGATGGATACAAGGATGATTGGCCCCTTCACAAAGTAAAGCGGCTCCGCTAGGAAAAACAATGCGGCTTCCTTCTTTTAAAAGTGTAAAATTATCGATTCCTTCAACAATAAGGTTTGCTCCAAGCCATTCAGGACGCACTTCCTCAATTTTCAACAATTGCGCCACTTCCGCACATTCTTCAGCTGAAACGATAGAAATTTGTCTTCGATTAAAGATCTCTGTTCCCTTTTCATACATTGGCTCTCTTTCTCCAGCTTTCTTCGTTAAACCAAAATGAAGGTCACCAGGAATTCCTCCAAATTCCACCTGTACTTCTGCTCGTTCTTCTGTAATAAATGACCCCTTCTCTGTTGCCATAAAAACCCCTAGAACTTTTGCTTCTATTTTTTGAAACATCGGACCCTTCCTTCCAAAGTATGGTATAAGTTTCTCTGTATTTATTATAATCATGATTGATCCCTTAATCATAGAACATGATGCAAAATTTATTAACTAGCTTATAGCGTATTACGTTTTCTTCTTAAAATTAGGTATAAACTATGTACTTTCTTTTAACTATACTCATACTCTAAACTATCACTTTAACCTTATTTTTCTATTTTAAACGCTTTTTTTCTTATTTTTCTAGGCATATCTCCTCAGAGAGTTCCAAGCTCCTTAAAAGGACATTGTACAGACACAAACTAGGCTCCTGTCACATATAAATAAAGTATCGTTACAATGGTGGTAATTTCTACGGAGGTGGTATGATGCCCGGCTTTTTTACGACTTTAGGTTACTTTGTTAAAGAGCTCGTTTTCCTTGTTTCCTACGTTAAGAACAACGCTTTTCCACAACCTCTCTCGCCGCAAGAAGAAAAAAAATACTTACTGCTTATGGAGCAAGGGGACGCACATGCTCGCAATATGTTAATTGAACATAACTTACGTCTTGTGGCACACATTGTAAAGAAATTTGAAAATACAGGAGAAGACTCAGAGGATCTTATCTCCATCGGAACAATCGGGCTTATTAAAGCAATTGAGAGCTATTCACAAGGCAAAGGAACAAAGCTTGCAACATATGCTGCTAGATGTATTGAAAATGAAATCTTAATGCATCTCCGTGCTCTAAAGAAAACGAAGAAAGATGTTTCTCTTCATGATCCAATCGGGCAAGATAAAGAAGGAAATGAAATTTCTTTAATTGATGTGTTAAAATCTGAAGCAGACGACGTAATTGAAACGATTCAGCTTAATATGGAACTTGAAAAGATTCGTGAATATATCGATATTTTGGACGACAGAGAGCGAGAAGTGATTGTTGGACGGTTCGGACTTGATTTAAAGAAAGAGAAAACACAGCGAGAAATTGCAAAAGAGCTCGGGATTTCAAGGAGTTATGTATCACGAATTGAGAAGAGAGCTCTCATGAAGATGTTTCATGAATTTTATCGGGCCGAAAAAGAAAAGAAGAAAAAGAAAAACAGCCTTGATTAATTTCAAGGCTGTTTTTTTATTCTTCTAAAGAGCTACGCAGTTTTTTGACTTTGTAACTAAATAGAAAAGAAACGAATAAAAGTACAAAAGTTCCACTCATCATAATTGTCATTGGGCCACCATGGTGCTCATGATTGCTAATTAAGGTACCAATATATAAGAATCCGCTCAATGCGAGTAAAATATAAATAAAACGTGTATAATCTTCAATTTTCGCTCGTACTTGACGTGCTGTATTTGTTTTCAAATCAAATCACCTCACGTAATTTCTATATTTCTACTATAACATAGAATATACGTGTGAAATGATAGCAATATCCACCACTGCTGGCAACTTTGACATTAGATTTTTTCAACCATTCTCAAAATAAGGTCTGCAGAGTTTTTCGCTGCTTTTGGTAAATACTGATCAAATGAAATATTTGATTCTTTTCCAGCAATATCTGAAAGAGAACGAATAATAACAAACGGTGCTCCGAACTGATGACAAACTTGAGCCACAGCGGCAGCTTCCATTTCAGCTGCTTGAAGCGCTGGAAATTTAGAACGTACAAACTCTACTCGATCAGCATCGTTCATAAATGAGTCTCCTGTTGCAATAAGTCCTGTTACAATCTTCATACCTTGGATTTCTTCCGCACTTTTCTCTGCTACAGCAACAAGCTTCTCATCTGGTAAAAATGCTGCAGGCATATTTGGCACTTGACCATATTCATAGTTGAAGATGGTTACATCTACATCATGGTGGCGAACTTCTGAAGAAATAACAACATCTCCAACGTTTAGCTCTGGATTGAAACCACCAGCAGAGCCTGTATTAATAATATAATCAGGCTTGAATCTTTCAAGTAGAACAGCTGTTGATAAAGCTGCGGTTACTTTTCCAATACCTGATTTTAGTAAGATAATTTCTTTTCCTTCATATTTTCCTGTTGTATATTCACAGCCTGCAATAACCGTTACATCGCGGTCTGTTAATTTTTCTCGTAAGATTGTCACTTCTTCTTCCATTGCTCCAATAATTGCGATTTTCATTTTTTGGCCTCTTTTCTTCAACAAATTTTGCATATAGTGCTTATTCTAACATTATAAAGAGGAAGTCGCTATATTTCTTCCTAAAACACATGCTAAAATAAAGAAACGTACTGACCAAACAGGAGGTGAAGAGTTGATGGGGTTACAGCTACAAATGATTCAAGATAAAGTCGAATTTTTTGAGGAGACAAGCATCGAAAAACTCGAATCAAAAATCAATGAGCAAATTGAAAATAACCGAGCTATTTTCCTAGAAGTACATCATGTTGGACATCAAACAATTGTTCACCCTGAGACAGGTGCTCGCCTTTATACAGCTGTTGTTCATTTTAAATTTAAAAAATAGCGCAGGAATACTCCTGCGCTATTTCTATTAGTTTACTTTTTCTGTTCCAATCGGCTGCCAGCCTTGACCTTCAACCCAGCGGATTTGAACTTTATATTGTTCACCAGTTGATTTGGATTTGATTGTTGCTTGTGATTCACTTCCAACAGTTCCACCAGGATTACGTCCTAGCCAGAGAACTGTCATATCATCTGTTGAAACACCTGTTGCTCCACTTACAGCTTGAAGCTGTGCATTCCAATCAGAAGTTCCTTTGTCATATGATGCTGTATGACTTCCTGCTTCTTTTTCTTTATTTTCTTTAATTTCTTCCTTACTTGAAGCCGCTGATGAAGAATCTTCTTTTTCATCTTCGTCGCCGTCCTCTTTTGTTGCTGTTTCATCATCTTCTTTTGAAGACTTTTCGTCATCTTTTGAAGATTTTTCTTCTTCTGCATCATTTGATGATTCGTCTTCATCATCGTTTGTTGCTACTTGCTCTTCATCTTCACTATCACTTGCTGAAGAATCATCTGTTGCTTCATCTTCACTATCACTTGTTGAATCATCATTTGATGATTCATCTGATGATGATTCATTATCTTTATTTTGCTCTGCGTTATCTTCGTCACTATTGCTCTTATTGGTTTGAACGTTTGCTGACTTTTGGTCACTATTCGCTGTAGTACTTTGCTTATCATCTTTACCATTCATAAACATTGTTCCAGCAATAAGGACAATTAAGACAGCCACAACAGCAATCAGCACGTTATAAACGCGATTCATTTTACGATTTTTATCGTGTTTTTGTGATCGTCTATTTTCCATTTGTTGCTTTCCTCCATCTTCATCACATAATGAATTATTGTAACATTACATTCCTGCTTCATGAACGGTTTTTAATAAGTTGAAGCATAATTGTAATATTTCATTTACGTTCACTCTGGTGATCGAGCTCATATACATTGTTTACTATATCATAAAATACGCCATTTGTTTTAGCCTCTTCATCTTTTACAGATAAATCAACGACCACAAGAGCATACTTTGGATTTTCTCTTGGAAAATAGCCAGCAAACCACTTATTAACAAGTGCCTTTTTATCACTGATTTGTGCAGTGCCTGATTTTCCAGCTACTTCATATGGAAGAGAAGCAAAGCGACGTCCTGTTCCTTTTTCTTCCTCTACAACACCATTAAGAAGCGTTTGAAGCTTTTCAGCCGTTTCTTTCTTAATCCCACCATCTTCTAACTCTTGTTTGGGAAAGGAGAAGAGCGTATTTCCATTTTTATATTGAATCTTATCAACGGCTCTCACTTCATATGCCTTCCCTCCACGTCCAATAGTCGCCATCATGTTTGCAAGCTCTAACGGTGAAGCTTTAACATTCAGCTGTCCAATTGATGTTTGAGAAATCGCATTTGGACTTTTAGTCGTATTATTTGTCCACACCATCCCCTTTTTCTCTTCTGGAAGCTGTGCAAAGTTTTGAAGATGAAACACTTCCCCGCTCCATCCTGCCTTCGTTGTTAATCCTAGCTTTTTAGCATACGTTTCTATCATATGCTCGTCTTTTGCCGTTATGTCTTTTCCGAGCTGTCCAAATGTAGCATTACAGCTTTCTGCAAAACTATCGTGAAAAGATAATGTACCTTGGTCTTTTTGGGCTTTTTTTCCGTAAATATTTGTTGAACAGTTAAATGTTCGGTTCTCCACGTTTGGTAATTGTTCAAGAGCTGCAGCTGCAATAACAGTTTTGAAAACAGATCCAGGGGTATAAGGAATAAGCATACGGTTATAGACTCCACCATCTCCATAAGGCTTGACCTCATTAATCTCAGGGCGGCTTACAAGTGCTTCAACAGTATTATTTTCAATATTCACAAGAACTGCTCCACCTTGCTTCAAACCGCTGCTGTCTACAATTTTCTCCACTGCACTTTGCTTTTCTTTATTGAGCGTTGTTTTCACTTTAACAGGATAAAAAGGGTTAGGAGCTCCCGTATACTTTACGTTCAAGCCAAATAAAGGGTTTCCTTGCCGATCTACATGATAGAGAAGCTTCGACTCCTCTTCCTGAATTAAAAATTCATCAAAAGCTGACTGCAGCCCTGTAATACCAACAGACGTTTGAGTAGAAAGTTCGCCTTCTTTTAGTCTCTCATCATAACGTTCGACAAGGAGATCTCTGTTTTGTCCTGTTAAACCAATTAAATGTTCTGCCAAATGTCCTCCGTCATCCTTTTGAAGAGGCACAGCAAAAAGGCCAGGAATCTTTAAACTATTGATGCTTTTCATTTCAGTTTCTGTGATTTCTTTCTCAATGACAACAGGCTCACTTGCTTTGTTTAACTTGTCTTTGAGCGCATATTCAGACATGCCAACAAAGGATGCCACCTTATCACTTGGCCACTTCAGTTCTTTTAAAAAAGGAAACATAACAAGAGATAATGAAGAATGGTGGGTAAGCGGCTCTCCATTTTGATCTACGAATTTTCCTCTCCCATCATCAATTACCATTTCTTGAGTACGCTGTCTTACACTTGCTTCTATTAAATTAATATGATGACGTGAAAAAGATTCTGTTTGAATAAGCTGAATTTGTGCAAGACGTGCTACAAGAATAAGCATAAAACATAAGAGGACAAAAGCTAATTTTTTCATTCGTTTATATGGTTTCATAAAAAAACACCTCGTTACAATTGTCGACGAGGTGTTCTTGTTTCAATCATTTTTTTATTAATTTACAGCTGTAATCTTAACAAGCATCTCTCCACCTGGTGTTTGAACAAGAACTTCATCACCAATGTGTTTGCCCATAAGCGCTTTTGCAATTGGAGAATCGTTAGAAATGCGGCCTTCAAATGGATCTGCTTCTGCGCTTCCTACAATTGTATACTGTTCTTCATCTCCATCAGGTTGCTCTACAAATGTAATCGTTTTACCAAGAGAGACTGTTGAAGAATTTTCGTCTCCTTCAATAATCTTAGCGTTACGAATCATTGTTTCAAGAGTTGAAATGCGGCCTTCAACGAAAGCTTGCTCATCTTTTGCAGCATCGTACTCTGAGTTCTCTGAAAGGTCTCCAAAGCTACGTGCAATTTTAATTCTTTCTACAACTTCTTTACGTTTTACTGTTTTCAGTTGCTCTAACTCCGCCTCAAGCTTTTCTTTCCCTTCTTGAGTCATTGGATATTCTTTTTCCGTTGCCATAACTCTTCACTCCTTCATATATAAGCGTGTCTCTACTTTGTAAAGAGATGCTTGTAAATAAACAGGCTATGTACTATAAGAAAGAAAATTTGTGAAATGGCGCCTAATAGGCGCCATTCTTCGTTCTTATCGTTTATCATATGCATCTTCTCTATACAAATACATTTTAAATGTTATCTACCATATCGTATTATAAAATAGCGTTTTGTTCAAGAATTGTTTGAATCTTAGTACACATCAAGTCAATTGCGACATGGTTTTGTCCACCTTCTGGCACAATGATATCTGCGTATCGTTTTGTTGGTTCTATGAACTGGTTATGCATTGGACGAACAACTTGTACGTATTGATCAATAACAGATTCCAGTGAACGACCTCGTTCTTTAATGTCACGTAGAAGACGACGCACAATTCGTAAATCTGCATCAGTGTCAACATAAAGTTTAATATCCATTAAATCACGCAGGCGATCATCTTCTAGTACAAGAATTCCTTCTACAATAATTACATCTTTTGGCTCTTCAATAATGATTTCTTCAGAACGAGTATGCATTGTATAGTCATATACAGGCTTTTCAATACTCTCGTAGCGAAGAAGGTTTTCAAGATGTTCTACTAAAAGATCATTGTCAAAAGCAAGCGGATGATCATAATTTGTTTGCAAACGCTGCTCAAGCGGTACACTGCTTTGGTCCTTATAATAGAAGTCTTGTTCTAAAAGCATAATAGAATGCCCTTGGAAATGTTCATAAATTGCTTTTGTTACGGTCGTCTTGCCTGAGCCTGAGCCTCCTGCAATTCCAATAACAACTGGTTTTTTCCCCATTTTAAATCTCCTTCCGCATCATGTTGTATGGGTAAAGGGGTTGTTCTACTTTAAATTGAACAATTTGCAATGGGTGTCTAGCTGCATCAAGCTCATTGCCTTTTTCATCCCAAATTTGCTCTACAACTGTTGTAAATGTCCCAATCTCTGGTCCAAAAAACTCGACTTCTTGTCCACGTTTGAAGAAATTACGTTGTTGCAATGTCACCATTTTCGTTTCTTCATTATAATCAAGCACAAGACCACAGAAATCATGTGTTGTTGTTTTGCTATGCTCTCCAAACATCTGCTCTTCATGTCCTGGTACGCCTTCAAAGAAAGCTGTTGCTGTTTCTCTATTTGCACATTTATTAAGCTCTCTTAGCCATTCTTCTTGAATTGTAAAATTGTCAGGATCTGCACAGTAAGCATCAATAACTTTGCGATAAACTGTTACAACTGTTGCAACGTAGTGAATAGATTTCATACGTCCTTCAATTTTCAAACTATCGATGCCCATCTCAATCATTTTAGGGATAGATTGAATTAAATTCAAGTCTTTTGGACTCATTGCAAATGGAGCATCTCCCTCGTTAAACAAAGGAGCTTCTTCATTATTTTCATCCATTTCGAATAAGTCATAGTCCCAGCGACATGACTGACAGCAACCACCGCGGTTTGAATCCCGCGCTGTCATATGATTGCTTAATACACATCGACCAGAATAAGCAATACACATTGCACCGTGGATAAACGATTCAATTTCAATATCTACTTTTTCTTTCATCTCACGAATTTCTTCTGCACTTGTTTCCCGAGCAAGTACAACGCGCTCTAATCCTTCTTCTTTCCAAAACTGGACAGCTTTCCAGTTAGCAAGCGACTGCTGGGTACTTAAATGTACTTCTAGTGATGGAGCTACCTTTCGACAGGTTTCAACAATTAGTGGATCAGCAACGATAATACCTGCTACTCCCGCTTTTTCAAGACCTTCTAGGTACTCTTCAAGACCATCGATGTTCTCATTATGCGCATAAATATTTGTTGTAACATAGATGCGTGCTCCATATTTCCGTGCAAAAGCCGCCCCTTCAGCCATTTCTTCCATTGAGAAGTTATCTGCATTTGAACGGAGGCCATATTCACGTCCACCGATAAAAACCGCATCTGCTCCGTAATGAACTGCTACTTTTAATTTTTCTAAATTCCCCGCTGGAGCAAGCAGTTCTGGTTTTTTAGTAATAACGCGTTTTCCATCTACAACCTCGTCTACTTTAATTGCCATTCCCTCTTCACTCCTCTTTAATAAACGGTTTCTTTAAAGAAAAACCCTGTATCAAGCATACGATTTTTCGGCTGAATTGCTTCTAATTCTTCTAATAATGCTTCCTTAACTTCTTCATATTTCTCTCGATTTTCAACACATAAATCAATAGCTTGACGATATTTCTTTGTGACGTCCAAAAGGTAATCGATAGATTTTAAAATCCCGTCAATTTTAAATGAATCAACGCCTGCATCTATCATTTCTTCAAGTTCATCAATAATACAAACATCATTTGGACTCATAATATGTGTTCCATTTTCATCTTCAAAAATCGGATACTTATTTCCACGTTCTTTATCTAACAAAAACATATTTTTAGTATCTTTTCGATTTTCAATTTCCATCGCTTTTTCTTGATATAAGAAATAGTGACCTAAAAGCGGGCGTTTTGATTGGAACATGCATGTCATCCCATGAACCTGAACTTCGATTTCTACTTCTGCATTTTCTTTAATTTCCACAATAGCATCCATGTTTAGCTCGCGCGCCAAAACAGCACGTTTTGAGCCTTTGCGTCCCCAATAGTTACAAACATACCAGTTTGTTCCTGTTGTTTCCGTACTCCAATGAAGAGTCATAGTTGGAGCTACTTCACGTGCTGTCATTAAGACAGCTGGATCCCCATAAACAATTGCATCAACACCTGCATCTTGTAAAAACAAAATATAGTTTTTTAATTCATCTACTTTGTCATTATGAAAAATAGCATTCATAGCTACGTACACTTTCTTATGAAGCCGATGAGCAACGTTGATAGCTTCTACAACGTCTTCACGCTTAAATTCTCCTGCTAAGCGTAAGCCGTAACGAGCCTCCCCAATTAAAAAAGCATCCGCTCCTGCTAAAGCTAATTTCTCAATGTCCCCAACACATGTGGGAGTAAGTAAAATCTCCGGTTTCTTCACATGTTTCACCTCTTTTGTGTACTAATTGCGATTCCATCTCCAATTGGTAATATTGCCGTTTGGAAATCTGAATGACCCATTAACCATTCATTATAGTCATTTATCTTCTTAATCAAACTTCGCTTACGACGTGTTTCAGCTTGGATTTCTCCTGTTACATACCCTTTAAAGAGCACGTTATCACTGACAACAATCCCTCGTTCAGAAAGCATTGGTGTATAAGCGTCAAAGAAACGCTTATATTGACCTTTGGCCGCATCGATAAAAATGACATCATAAGGTGCTTTGGCGTTTGCTTCTTCCACAGCTTCTAAAGCATCACCAAAGATAAGGGTAATATTTTCTTGTTGATCTGATTGAGCTAAAAAACGCTGCGCTTGCTTGTATCGCTCTTCATTACGTTCTATTGTTACAACCTCTGCTCCAAGCTCTTTTGCCATTCTTAAAGATGAATAGCCAATTGCTGTACCAATTTCTAAAATGCGTTTTGGCTGATAAAGGCGTAAAACTTGCAGAAGAGACTCAATGCTAACAAGTTCCATAATTGGAACGTGATTTTCTAAAGCGTACTCCTCCATTTCTAGGAGCAAATCATCTCTTTTTGGAACTAGATTTTCAATATAAGCGTTTATTTCATGAGAAAGCACTTGTCTTTCCTCCGATCATTTCAGTCCTGTTGATTGATATAGAACTACAATTCTAATATTATAAAGGTTTTCCCCTATAGAGTAAACCTTTATACTACGAAAATAATCTTTCTCACAAAAAAGGCTGTGAAAGATTCACAACCTTTTTTGTGGTACTTATTTTTGAAAACGTTCTTCTGTAATATGCTTTTCTTTTTCCTTGTTATGTTCTTCAAGCGTTTTTGTAAAGATGACCTCTCCACTTTCTGTTGCTAAGAAATATACATAATCCGTTTGTTCAGGAGATAAAGCAGCCTCAATCGATTCTTTCCCAGCACTTGCAATTGGTCCCGGTGTTAAACCTTTCACCTTATACGTATTGTAAGGTGAGTCCACTTCCAAATCTTTATAAAGTACTCGATCTTTATGACTTCCTAGTGAGTAAAGAACAGTTGGATCTGTTTGAAGACGCATACCTTTTTCTAGTCGATTATAAAATACGCTCGCTATCTTTTTACGATCGGTTTGGTCTGTTGCTTCTTCTTCGACAAGAGATGCCATTGTTAATATTTTATGAACCGTCGTTTTTTGTTTTTTTATCTCTGGTTGATATGGAGCAATAACATTGTTTGTTTTTTCAATCATTGCTTCTAGAATTTCCTCTAACGGAACATCTTTCTTATAAAATGAGTATGTAGCAGGATATAAATAGCCTTCTAGAGGATGCTTAATCTTTGAGTTATCAATCTCAGATGTAACTAAATCCGGATATTTCTTTTTCATATTGTTAATGAAAGCTTTATCTTCTAACTTTTGCTCTATTTCCTCTTTTGAAAACTTCGTTTCTTTTGAAATAAGAGTAGAAATTTCATCAAGCTGACGACCTTCTGGAACCGTAATTTTAACAGTTGCTTTGTTTGATACTTTTCCTTCTTGCAGGCGATTAATCATTTCTTTTGGACTCATTGCCTTTGTGAACTCATAGTTGCCTGCTTGGAAGTCGTTTAAGTTAGAAAACTTAGCATAGTAGCGAAACACAGTAGCGTTTTTTATTAAATCTTTATCTTCTAGCGTGTGAGCAATTGTGGAAACTGTTGAGCCTGTTGGCACAGACACAATAATTTCTTTCTTGTTTTCTTCGTCTACAGGGCTTAGAGCTGAATGAATATAAATATAAAGCCCAAGCGCTAAACCAACGAATAAAACAAATAAAATGGACAACACCCACAAAACCGCTTTGCGCACTTTTTTAGCTTCATTTTGTTGCTGCATTAACGTTTGTGAAAAATCAATCGGTTTATTTTTTCGTGCCAATCGTCACTCCTCCCTTTCCGCGATTAATTATACTACATCTTTAACTATTTTTCGCCAATATCGGACAAAAAAACACCTCTCCCTTCTTGCATAATTTTTCTTTATGCTTAAAATTACTCCGTTCTGTTCAAGATACAAATTATTGTACATAAAAAAAGCCGCTTCCTAAGCTTAGGAAGCGGCTTTTACTTTTTTACTCTTCTTCTGAATCAAGCGCATATAGCACTTCTTCAAGCATGTTCCATTCTTCTTCAGTTTCGATTGGCTGAAGTTCGCCATCTTCGCCTTCTCCATTTGGAATGAAGCTAGATGCATGAACGATTACTTCGCCTTCTTCTTCTGATTGAGCAATTGGAGAATAAAGAACGTATGCTTTGTTGAACTGATCAGAGTGGAATGTTGTAATAACCTCACAAAGCTGCTCGTCTCCATTTTCGTCAATTACTGTGATATGTTGTTCTCCGTGATCCATTTTGTCACCTCATTATGTTTTTTAAAATTGCTTGCTATCTAAATAACCTTGCAGAATAACGACAGCCGCCATCTTATCAATTACTTGTTTACGCTTTTTACGGCTTACATCAGCAGAAATAAGCATTCGCTGTGCCGCCATTGTTGAAAGACGCTCGTCCCACATTTCAACTTCAAGGTCAAATGTTGATTTTAGCTTTTCTGCGAAGGAAAGGCAAGCTTCACCTCTTGGACCAATTGTATTATTCATGTTTTTAGGTAATCCAACAATAATTTTGCTTACCTCATGTTCTTTAATAAGTTCTTCCAAGCGTGGCAATGCCTTGTTCAGTTGGTTTTCTGGAAACTTAATTGTTTCAATCCCCTGAGCTGTCCATCCCATTGCATCACTTGCTGCCACACCAATTGTTCTTGTACCAACGTCTAATCCTAATGTTCGCAATTTACGCTTCCTCTCGGTGGTTCTTTAAATAGGATTTCACAAGCTCTTCAATTAATTCATCTCGCTCAAGCTTGCGAATAATGTTACGTGCATCCTTATGTCTTGGAATGTAAGCTGGGTCCCCAGATAGCAAATAACCGACAATTTGATTAATTGGGTTGTAGCCTTTTTCTTTTAGTGCCTCATAAACCGTAAAAAGCACTTCATTTACGTTTGTATCTACTGGGTCTTCATGAAAATCAAATTTCATCGTTCGATCAAATGAACTCATTTTTTCCACCTCACTCATCGTCAACAAAAGAAACAGTTTTAATGCTTATTTTCATTGTACACGAAAAGTACGATGAATTAAACGGATTTTATCCACTGTTTCGCTGCGGACAAAGCATCTTGAATTTTACTTGGGTCTTTCCCGCCTGCCTGAGCCATGTCTGGACGTCCACCACCGCCGCCACCGCATACAGCAGCAACTTCTTTAACAAGCTTACCAGCATGATAGCCGTTCGAAATTAAATCTTTTGTAACTCCTGCAATAATATTTACTTTTTCATTTTGAGCAGAAGCTAAGACTACAATACCTGTCCCGATTTTGTTCTTCAAGTCATCAACCATCGTACGTAAATTATTCATGTCTGCTCCATTAACGCTATGAGCAATCACTTTCACACCGTTTACTTCTTCCACTTCATTGATTAAGTTCCCTGCTTCAATGTTTCCAAGCTTTGCTGCAAGAGATTCGTTTTCACGCTGTAGTGTACGAATTTCGTCTTTTAGTCCTTCTACACGCGTTACAACATCGCGAGGATTTGCTTTTAACACACTTGCTGCTTGATGTAACAGTGATACTTGCTCATTCATCACTTTGTAAGCAGCTTGACCTGTTACAGCTTCAATACGACGCGTTCCTGCTCCAATTCCTGACTCTGAAACAATTTTGAAAATACCGATAGAAGAAGTGTTCTCAACATGACAACCGCCGCAAAGTTCAAGGCTATAATCGCCAACTTGAACAACGCGTACAATATCACCATACTTCTCTCCGAATAAAGCCATTGCGCCCATTTTCTTCGCTTCATCAAGCGATTTGTTTGAAATAGCTACAGGAATGCTTTCCCATACTTTTTCATTAACAATTGTTTCAATTTTTTCAATCTCTTCAGGTTGAATTTGACCAAAGTGTGTAAAGTCAAAACGAAGACGATCCTGTGTTACAAGAGAACCTGCTTGGTTTACGTGCTCACCTAACACATCTTTTAATGCTTGATGAAGAAGATGTGTTGCTGTATGGTTTTTTACGATACTGTTGCGTTTATCAGTCGAAATTTCCGCTAAAACGGCCTGACCTTTTGCTAGCGTTCCTTCTACAACTTCTACTGTGTGAAGGTTTTGTCCATTTGGCGCCTTTTGAACATCTTTGACAAAAGCTTTTACACCTTCTCCTATGATTGTTCCTTTGTCAGCTACTTGTCCACCGCTTTCTGCATAAAACGGCGTTTCATTTAGCATAATCTGAACTTCGCCACTTGATGCTTCCTCCACAAGTTCACCGTCTTGAATAATAACTGATACAGCTGTATGAAGGCTTTCTTGACTATAACCAACAAACGTACTTTCTTCTTTAACCTCTCCAAGAAGTGCGTCTTGAACTTTCATTGAGCCCACATCTTGACGAGCTTCACGCGCTCTTGTACGCTGTGCTTCCATTTCTGCTTTGAAGCCTTCATAATCAATTGTCATGTTATGTTCTTCAGCGTATTCTTCTGTAAGCTCAATTGGGAAACCATATGTGTCATAAAGACGGAACGCATCTTCACCAGAAATGATTGTACTATCTTTTTCTTTTTCTTTAGCAATGACATCATTTAAGATTGCTAATCCTTCATGAAGTGTTTCATGGAAACGATCTTCTTCTGTTTTCATCACTTTTTGAATGAATTCGCTTTTTTCTTTTACTTCTGGATAGAAATCAACCATAATTTCAGCAACTGTTGGAACAAGCTCATACATGAATGGACGGTTAATATTAATTTGTTTTGCATAACGGACAGCACGACGTAATAAACGACGTAATACATAACCACGGCCTTCATTTGATGGAAGAGCTCCGTCCCCAACAGCAAATGCTACAGTACGAACGTGGTCTGCAACTACTTTAAATGCTACATCATGATCTGTATTCTCACCGTATTTTAAGCCCGAAATCTGTTCTGTTGCATCAATGATTGGTGTGAATAAATCAGTCTCAAAGTTTGTTTTTGTTTCTTGGATGATTGAGCACATACGTTCAAGGCCCATACCTGTATCAATATTTTTCTTTGGAAGTGGTGTGTATGTGCCATCTGGATTGTGGTTAAATTGAGAGAACACAAGGTTCCATACTTCTAAATAACGCTCGTTTTCCCCACCTGGATATAGTTCTGGATCACTTTCATCATCACCGTATTCTGGTCCACGATCATAGAAAATCTCCGTGTTTGGTCCACTAGGGCCTTCTCCAATATCCCAGAAGTTCCCTTCTAAACGAATAATGCGTTCTTCAGGTACTCCAATTTTATCTTTCCAGTAATCAAATGCTTCATGGTCTTCAGGATGAACTGTTACAGAAAGCTTTTCTGGCTCAAATCCAATCCAATTTTCACTTGTTAGAAACTCCCATGCCCATTCAATTGCTTCTTCTTTAAAGTATTCCCCAATTGAGAAATTACCTAACATTTCAAAAAAAGTATGGTGACGTGCTGTTTTCCCTACATTTTCGATATCGTTTGTACGAATTGCTTTTTGAGCATTACAAATGCGAGGATTATCTGGAATAACGCGACCATCAAAATATTTCTTTAAAGTAGCAACCCCACTATTGATCCAAAGCAGCGTCGGATCCTCGTGCGGCACAAGTGATGCACTTGGTTCAACGCTGTGTCCCTTCTCTTTAAAAAAGTCTAAAAACATTTGGCGAACTTCAGCTGAACTTAGCTTTTTCATGCTAATTCCTCCTTGTATACTATGTAAATGAAAACACAAAAAAAGCCCTAATCCCTCATTAATAGCAGGGACGAGAGCATTACTCGCGGTACCACCCTGATTACGAACCTTTTCGTTCGTCACCTCGATAGAGCACTAACGTAGCCTGCACGATAGGTTTATAAGCCTACACTCCGGATTAGCTTTCTGCTACTCTTCGCTTGGAACATTTTACAGCCTTGAATATTCCTCTCTTTGTAAGCGGGCTTTAGCATACTCTTTCCATCATCGTTTTGTTATATATTATAACCATTATGGCGCTATTATAGACAACTTTCCATGTGGTTGTCAATCACTTGGAGATGGGGATCTAATATAAGTGATCGTTACTTTCAATATAGCTAACAGCGGGACAGCTAAAATTAATCCTAATACTCCTCCAACTTCTCCCCCAAGTAAAAGAGCGAGCATAATGAGAAGCGGGTGAATGTGCAAGGATTTTCCAACAATAAGAGGAGACAATACATTACCTTCTAAAAATTGAAGCACGAAAATAATAATAACTACAATTACGACCATTTTCACTGAAATCGTAAAAGCAATAACAGCAGATGGAATTGCTCCAATAACAGGTCCGAAATATGGAATGATGTTTGTAACGCCAATGATTGTCCCAAGAAAAAATGGGTATGGCATATGAAAAATCCATAAAAGGATTGTTGCACATGCTCCAATGATAAAACAGACAAGAAATTGACCTCTTAAATAACTCCCTAGCGAATGGTCTACATCTTTAAGAAAACTCTTTCCTTTATCTCTCCATTTCGCAGGAGTGAGGATAAAAACAAAGTGCTTTATTTTATCGAAGTCTTTCAACATATAAAAAGCAATGAAAGGAATGAGGATGAGAAGAAAAAACATACTAAAAGCAGAGCGAATGCCGTCCGCAATTCGATTTAATATCCCTTCAAGCATTTTTTCTGTATCATCAATTGCTCCCTCAATTTTTGTATGAATACCGTCTGGTAAGGAAGATGTATGGTAATGAACTTGGCTTACCCATTCCTTATATGTTTCTACAAAAAGAGGAAGCTGATCCCCCACTTCCATTACCTGAACAAGAAAGAGTGGAATTCCCTTGTAAAGTCCATATCCGACTCCTCCAAAAAAGAGCAAATAAATAATAAAAAGGGCAAGAGGTCTTTGAATACCGCTTTTATGCAATTTCTCGACTGTTGGATGAAGCAAATATGTAATAAGCGCTGCTACGATAAATGGAGACAGTACTTTTAATAACATAAATAAAATTGGCAGCCATATATGCTGTAATTTAAAAAAGATAAACAGCGTTAAAAACAGTAGTAATAGAACACTTAATCGATAAAGCCAGCGAAAAGATACAGCTTTCATCATATCTTCCCTCCCTTCAAACTATAGTTTTGATTAAATGAAAAAAAACATGCACAAAAGAAAAGCCTTTTGAATCATTTTGATTCAAAAGGCTTTATTTAAAAAAAATTTTTCATAACGCGCTTGCGCATTTTTTTCATATTTCGTTTTGAAAAAAGATCGCTTTGACCATCTGTAACACGATTATATGCATATAAGCCAACACCTAAAGCAAGGACAGAAGAAAAAACTTTGTTCATGTCGACTCCTCCAAATTAAAAGTTAATTGTTCGATCTTCATCTGAAAACAAGTCATCGAGTGAACTTAAGCTCCCGTCTTCTTCAACTTGATGTGTATTAATTTTCCCTTTTGCAATTGTCATCTCAATGAAGCAGCCCCAGCAGTAATATTGATTGACTCCAATTTTCCCAACATCAATACTTTGACAATTTGGACAGCGTAACAATGTACAACACCTCTTTGTTCGTTTATAAGTGTTATCCATTGTTTCCACCATAAGGGAAAAACATACTACATAACAGAAGAACCTGAACACCTAAGTTGTTTCTTCGATTACATTTAGGTTATGAAATTTGGGTGAAATCATGTACTGTAACCTTTTCCATTCATACTGATTCCCTCGTTATGTTTTAGCCATGCAAGGGTATTCTAAAAAATAATAAGTGTATTTGTTTCATTTTTTTAAGCTTTTCTACTGTTTATTTAGAGGATTACAGGGTATTCATACATTGAAAGGAGGCCAGTTAGTATGTGGAATGCAGCAATGTGGGGCGGAATTTCAGGTTCTGCCGTATTAATCGGTGCACTAGCAGCTATGTTTATCCCTATTCGGAAAAAGATAATTGGTTATATTATGGCCTTTGGGACAGGTGTTTTAATTGGAGCCGCAGCATATGAACTTCTTGGTGATTCTCTCAATAGTGGTGGAGTAATTCCTACAAGCATTGGATTTGTAGCAGGAGCCTTTATTTTTACTTTTTTTAATTATATTGTTTCCAAAAAAGGAGCTGCAGAACGGAAACGATCAGAACAAAAGGTAGCGGCAAGCGGCGGTATTGCTATCTTTATCGGAACCATTATGGATGCAATACCAGAATCCATTATGATTGGAGCAAGTCTTTTAGAGGGACAATCTGTAAGTTTTCTGCTTGTTATTGCCATCTTTATTAGCAATATTCCTGAAGGGCTTTCAAGCACAGCTGGCATGAAAGATAACGGATATTCCAAGCAGAAAATCTTAATTTTATGGATTGCCGTTCTTGCTATTTCCACCTTTGCGTCATGGTCAGGATATTTCTTTCTTGATGGTGCTTCTGAAGCTGTTATGGCTAGTATTGCTGCATTTGCAGGAGGCGGAATTATTGCAATGGTCGCTTCAACAATGATGCCTGAAGCATATGACGATAGCGGTTCAACAACAGGACTTATTACTTCTCTTGGGCTACTCGTGTCCCTTTTATTAAATAATTTTTCATAAAAAAGTCCACAAAGAAGTTTCTCCTTCCTTGTGGACTTTTTTCAATCTGCTTCCATAAAATCATAAGGGGTAACGTTTTCCATCCCAATCATTGCATCTTTCATGAAAGGAGCTTCATTCTCATTCCATTCTTGCTCGTCTGCTTTTAAGAACGAAGCTAAAGTTGTCTGTCTTTTACCATCATCAGCTCGACTTATTCCAATTTTCAATGCTTCTTCTTCCCCACATAGAATAAGAAACTGTTTACTTCTTGTGATAGCTGTATAAATTAGATTGCGTTTTAACATTCTATAATAGCTTCTTACAACAGGCAGTACAACGATTGGAAATTCGCTTCCTTGTGATTTATGAATAGAGCAGCAATAGGCATGAGTAATTTGGTTAAAATCCGCTTTTGTATATGATACTTCATTTCCATCAAAAGAAATAACAAGCATATCTTGTTTTTCTGTATTTTCTTTTGCGTAAAAAACAGATACAATTTCTCCAATATCTCCATTAAATACATTGCTTTCTGGCTGATTAACAAGCTGCAATACTTTATCTCCAACGCGATATGAAACACTTCCATATTGAATTTCCCGTCTTTTATGGGACGAAGGATTAAAAAGCTCTTGAAGGGCCACATTGAGATGATCAATTCCTGCATTTCCTTTATACATAGGAGCTAACACTTGAATATCTCGAGCTGTAAATCCCTTCTTAATCGCATTCTGACATACTTGTTTAACAACTTCGGTAATTTGTCCTTGATGACAGGTTAGAAAGGACCGATCTCCTTGTGGCTTACGAATATCATCAGGCATTTTTCCATCTTTAATCATATGAGCAAGCTCAATAATTGAAGATCCTTCCTCTTGTCTGTAAATATCGACAAGACGAACAACGGGTACAATATCTGACGTTAGCAAGTCTGTCAATACTTGCCCAGGACCAACTGATGGAAGTTGGTCTTCATCTCCAACAAGAACTACTTGCATATCTTCTGGAAGAGCACGGAAAAGCTGGTGAGCGAGCCACGTATCTACCATTGAGACCTCATCAACAATGAGAAGACGACCTTTAATTGGATCTTCTTCATCATGATCAAATCCTTCTTGTCCATTCCATTTTAAGAGTCGATGAATCGTAACAGCAGGTAAACCTGTTGCTTCGCTCATCCGCTTTGCGGCTCTACCTGTTGGGGCTACAAGAAGAACGGGAAAAGGTTCGTCTTTTTTATAACTAGTTGGATCAAGAGAGCATCCATGAAGTTCAGCATACAGTTCAACAATCCCTTTAATAACCGTTGTTTTTCCTGTTCCAGGGCCTCCTGTGAGAACCATCATTGGTGACATCAGCGCTTTTTGAATTGCTTCACGCTGAGACGGCGCGTATTGGATGTCTAAGCGTTCTTCAAGTTCACCAAGCGCTAGTAGAAACTCCGACTCTGGGAATTGATCTTCGTACTGAGTTTGAGCTAAAAGATCCTCAATAACGTTTACTATTCCTTTTTCCGCATAGTAGAGGGATGGAATGTAGATTCTTTCTTCTTTTACAAAAAGCTTCTTTTCTTTTGTTAATGCTGCGAGACCTTGTTCTAAATCCTCTTCCTTGATTTCCTCATCTGAACGAAGAAGTTCAACAGTCCAATCAAAAAGCTGTGTTTGAGATAAATACGTATGCCCATCTTGTACACATTGTTTTTCAACTACAAAAGCAAGACCTGCTCGAATCCGGTCTGGATGAGCTCCTTTAATGCCAAGTTTTCCTCCAAGCTCATCTGCCCGTTTAAAGCCAATCCCGTCAATATCCTCCACAAGCTGATACGGATTTTCATTGATGATTTGTAGTGCTTCATGCTTATACGTTTGGAAAATTTTCATGGAAAGCTGAGGGCCAAATCCATATTGAGAAAGCTTGATCATAACATCTTCTAAACCGCGGTTTTCGACAAGCGCTTCATAGAGAGCATCGGCTTTTTCACTTGAAAGATTTGCTACATCTCGTAGATTCTCACGATCTTGAAGAATCCGTAAAATAGCTTGGTCTCCTAGTGTATCCACAATTTTTTCAGCTGTTTTCTTTCCGATTCCTTTAAATAGGTCACTTGAAAGATAAGAGATAACGCCTTCTCTTGAATGTGGAAGCTCTTTTTGAAACATATCTGCTTGAAACTGCCATCCAAAACGTGGGTGTTCTTTTAACTGTCCATAAAATGTATATCGTTCTCCCTCGTGTAAAGGAGGAAGATAACCTGTGACAGTAAGGTTGTCATCACTAATATGAACATTCGTTTCCCCAACCGAAATTTTAGCTACCGTATATAAGTTATCCTCATTATGAAAGATGGTTGCTGAAATCTTTCCTTTCACAAATGGACGGTCATCACTCTTATCTACAACATTTTTTAACTCTTCCTGCATGGCACACACCCCCTCTATTCGGACTGTGTTAAAATTCGTTTTGCATTGCCTGCAAGCAGGTGACCTTCATCAATCTTAAGCGCCTGATCTAGCATTTCTAATGCCTTTTCTCCGTCTTCTTTATAGGCATAACCAACGCCTAAGTTATAGTAAGCATCAGCATGGTTTTTGTCTTTTTCAATAACGCTTAAAAACTGTCGGATTGCCTCATCTACCATTTCAAGACGCGCTAAGCACAAACCATATTGAAATGTTGCTTCTATATCTTCTTCGTTTAATTCAACAGCTCTCTGTAAATACGGAAGCGCCAGTTTTACTTGATCTTCATTCATAAATGTTAAGCCAAGCATAAAGTGAACATCACTTGAATCTACCCCTTTTTGAAGCGCTTTTTGAAACTCAACGCGTGCTTTTTGGAACTGTTCGCCTTCGAAATAAATTGTTCCTGCCCCATAGTGCGCTGTTCCTGCTGTTTCATCAAGCTCAAGTGCTTTATCAAAAAAACGCAAAGCTCGCTCATTTTCTCCAACAGCTCCAAGCAAATTACCAAAATTAATATAAGAAACCGCGTTTCCTGGTTCTTTTTCAATTGCTTCTGTAAAAGCTTTAGCTGCTTCCTCTAGCTTGCCTTCTTGCATATATTGAATTCCTTTTGCATTTAAATCGCTCACTATTTTTCACTCCAAATAAAATTTATGTAAATACCTATAGTTTCTAAATCCATATGTCTATCATACACAATAGCCCTAGCCTTTAAAAGGCTAGGGCTTGTTGTTATACGTAAGTTAGTCGTTCACTTTCTTTGTACACTTCATCAATTGTTGCACCACCGAGACACTCGTCTCCATTGTAGAGTACAACAGCTTGTCCTGGCGTTATAGCACGAACAGGCTCATCAAACACAACGCGAATATGATTTTCATCAATCTTTTCCACTTTTACTCCATAATCGTTTTGACGATAGCGGAATTTCGCAGTGCATGTGAATTCATCACCCATTTCCTTATCACTTACCCAACTGACATTTGTTGCAATAAGAGAATGAGAGTAAAGAAGGTCATTATGAAAGCCTTGATCAACATAAAGAATATTTTTCTCAAGATCTTTTCCAACAACAAACCAAGGCTCGCCGCTTCCACCAATACCTAAACCTTGACGCTGGCCAATTGTATAATACATTAAGCCGTCATGTTTGCCTTTTACTTCCCCGCTTAACGTACGCATTTCACCAGGCTGTGCTGGTAAATATTGACCTAGAAACTCTTTAAAGTTACGCTCTCCAATGAAACAAATACCTGTGCTATCTTTCTTCGTTGCTGTTGCAAGCTCAGCTTCTTTTGCAATTTCGCGCACACGTGACTTTTCAAGTTCACCAATTGGAAATAGAACTTTTGAAAGCTGCTCTTGTGTAAGCTGATTCAAAAAGTACGTTTGGTCTTTGTTTTCATCAATGCCGCGCAGCATTTTGTATTCCCCATCACGATAAGCAACGCGCGCATAGTGACCTGTTGCTAAGTAATCTGCTCCAAGAGTCATTGCGTGATCAAGGAAAGCTTTAAATTTAATTTCCTTGTTACACATAACATCAGGGTTTGGCGTGCGTCCTGCTTTATATTCTTCTAAAAAGTACGTAAATACTTTGTCCCAATACTGTTTTTCAAAGTTAACCGCATAATATGGAATGCCAATTTGATTACAGACTCGAATGACGTCATTGTAATCTTCTGTTGCTGTGCAAACTCCAAATTCGTCTGTGTCATCCCAGTTTTTCATAAAAATGCCGATGACATCATAGCCTTGCTCTTTTAAAAGAAGAGCCGCAACAGAAGAATCAACACCACCGCTCATTCCAACGACAACACGGGTATCTTTTGGTGCTTTATTCATTTTTTCTCTTCCTCCGTTATATTTTTAATCTCTTTACTATAGCAGCTGTCTCACACGCTGCGCGAGCAATTTGCTCAGTTGTATTTCCAAGCCCAAAGCTAAATCGGACTGAAGATGTAACGCGTTCTGAACCTTTTCCAAATAGTGACACTAAAACGTGCGAAGGTTCAATTGATCCTGCCGTACATGCTGAACCACTTGAAGCTGAAATTCCTGCTAAATCAAGGTTAACAAGCAAGGACTCAATATTTACTCCTTCAAATGACACATTTAAAATATGAGGCAATGAAAATTGCGGATTTCCGTTCACTTCAAACTGTACCTCTTCTTTTACAAGCGTATCAATAAACAATCTTTTCCATTCATTATACTGCTCTGTTCGGCTTTCTAACGTGTCCATTGCAATTTTCACTGCTTCTGCAAATCCAACGATACTTGGAACATTTTCTGTACCAGCTCTTCGCTTACGCTCTTGTTCCCCACCGTATAAAAGTGGTGTAAAAGAAACGCTATTTCTGACATATAAAAAGCCAAGCCCTTTTGGCCCATTAATTTTATGAGAAGAAACCGACAGTAAATCAACACCAAGCTCATCTACTCGAAAAGGAACAACACCATAGGCTTGTACTGCATCAGTATGGAAAAAAGCTTGATGGTTTTTCAGTAGAGCTCCAATAGCTTCAATAGGCTCCATTGTCCCTACCTCATTATTCCCCATCATAATCGACACAAGAATAGTTTCATCTGTAAGCGCTGCTTTAATGTCTTCAATGCTCACTCTTCCCTTATTATCAACAGGCAAGTAAGTTACGCGAAACCCTTGCTTTTCAAGATACTCACAGGCATGAAGAACAGCATGATGCTCAATTTCTGTTGTAATAATGTGCATCCCTTTATCTTTGTTATGCAAAGCTGTACCAATAATAGCAAGGTTGTCCGCTTCCGTTCCACCGCTTGTAAAGATAATCTCATCTGGTTTTGCTCCAATGCTACTTGCCATGGTGTGGCGTGATTCATCAAGTAAATGCCTACTTTCTCTCCCAAATGAATGGATGCTTGAAGGATTCCCAAACGTTGTTTGCATAGCTTCGGTTACGACTCTAATGACAGAAGGATGAAGAGGCGATGTTGCCGCATGATCGATATAAATTTTTTCCACTCCGGTTCACTCCTTTAAAAACAGTTTCCTAAATATAAAACATATAGGCGTCATTATCGCCATCTTCGCTGTGATTCGCTAAATCTTCAAGCGTTGTGTTTTCAAGCACTTCTTTCACAGCATCACGAATTCGCAGCCATAACTCCCGCTTTGCTGGCTCTTCCTGTTCAATCCCTTCTACAGGACTAATTGGACCTTCAAGAACGGAAATAATATCTCCAGCTGTAATATCTCCTGGCTCCTTGGCAAGTAAATAGCCACCGTACGCTCCGCGAATACTTTTCACAAGTCGAGCATTGCGAAGAGGGGAAATAAGCTGCTCTAGATAGTGCTCTGATAAGTCATGTGCTTTGGCAATACTTTTTAACGAGATTGGACCTTCACCATGATTTTTTGCTAATTCAATCATAATTGTTAAGCCGTAACGTCCTTTTGTTGAAATTTTCAAATTCAGCACCCCTTCATAATTCACTAATGTATACACACATGTTCTTTTTTATCTATAAACGATTCACATCTTTAACTAGAAAACAATATAAACAAACTAATATGATTAAGCTAATGTAATATGTTAATGTAAATAATATATTTTATACTATTTCATTATAGCCTTCAACCTTTGACATTATAGCATATTATGAAGATATCGTGCATGTTTTAGACCCTTATATGAGAAGGGATCAAATTACATTTTAAATAGGAGAGATTGTTTAATGAATCACAACCCATTAGCTTACAGAATGCGCCCTTCTTCCATTGATGAAGTAATTGGACAAGAACAGCTTGTTGGAGAAGGAAAAATCATTCGCCGTATGGTTGAAGCAAATCAGCTTCGCTCCATGATTCTTTATGGTCCCCCAGGAACAGGGAAAACAACGATTGCTACAGCAATAGCTCGAAGTACTAAAAAGCCATTCCGACAGCTTAATGCCGTTGTACACGCCAAAAAAGACCTAGCTATTGTAGCAGAAGAAGCTAAAATGTCTGGAAGTGTCATCTTACTTCTTGATGAAGTCCATAGACTTGATAAAGGAAAGCAAGATTACTTACTTCCTTTTTTAGAGAACGGACAGATTATTTTAATTGGAGCAACAACAAGCAATCCATATCATGCTATAAATCCAGCAATAAGAAGCCGCTGTCAAATCTTTGAGGTTACACCGCTTTCTTCACAAGAAATTAAACTTGCCGTAACACGAGCAATTGAAGATAAAGAAAAAGGCCTTGGTAAAGAGAAAATTATGATTACTGACGAAGCATTAGAACACTTTGCAACAGCTTCAAATGGGGACGTTAGAGCAACCCTTTCAGCACTTGAACTCGCTGCCCTCTCGACGAAACAAAACGAACAAGGAGAAATTGAAATTACCCTTGATGTTGCAGAAGAGTGCCTTCAAAAAAAAGCGCTCGTTCATGATAAAGATGGTGACGCTCACTATGATGTTTTGTCTGCTTTTCAAAAATCCATTCGAGGCAGTGATGTAAACGCAGCTCTTCACTATCTTGCTCGTCTTATTGTGGCAGGTGATTTGGAAAGCCTAAACAGAAGATTGCTCGTTATTGCCTATGAAGATGTTGGACTTGCCAATCCACAGGCAGGAGCACGTACCCTTTCCGCCATTGAAGCATCTGAGCGGCTCGGTTTTCCAGAAGCACGCATTCCTCTTGCAAATGCTGTTGTTGACTTGTGTCTTTCTCCAAAATCAAACTCTGCTTACAAAGCACTTGATAAAGCGATTGAGGATGTAAAAAACGGAAAAAGCGGGGAAATCCCTCTACATCTAAAAGATGCGCATTATAAAGGAGCTGGAAACCTCGGCCGTGGCGTTGAATACAAGTATCCTCATGATGCTCAATCAGGTTGGGTAAATCAGCAATACTTGCCTGATTCACTTATTAGAGCACAGTATTATAAACCCAAGCATACCGGAAAATATGAACAAGCTTTGAGTCAAGTGTATGCTAATATTAATAATAAAATGAAGAAGTAAGAAGGAGATGGATATGAAAAGAAAGATAGCCGTTGTAACAGGTGCAAATTCTGGCATGGGACTTTCAACAACAATTGGTTTAGCAAAAGAAAACATACATGTTGTGATGGCTTGTCGCAATCAACAGCGCGGAGAAGAAGCGCTTCGACTAGCAAAGGAAAAAAGCGGCGCTTCTCATATCGAACTTTTACTTTGTGATTTGGAAGACTTTGATAGTATATCCCACTTTGTCGAACAGTTTACAAACAAATGGGATGTACTAGATGTTCTTGTAAACAATGCTGGAGTTGTTTCTCTGAAAAGGAAAGTAACAAAAGAAGGATATGAAGCACAGCTTGGTGTTAATCATCTTGGACATTTTCTGTTGACCTTTCTTCTTTTGGATTCTTTAAAAGCTGCTCAAAAAGCAAGGATTGTTAACGTCTCCTCTGGTGCTCATAAATGGGGAAGAATTCACTTTGAAGATATGAATTTAGAAACTAACTACAGTGTTATGAAAGGATACGGGCAGTCTAAACTCGCCAATATCTTATTTACAAAAGAGCTAGCTAAACGTCTTTCACACACTGATATTACAGTAAATGCTCTCCACCCAGGAGCAGTGAGCACAAATTTAGGAATTAACCGCTCTACTGGATTTGGAAAAAGTGTTTATAAAGTATTAAATCCTTTCTTTCAATCTCCTGATAAAGGAGCAGAAACAGCTCTCTATCTTGCCAAGAGTACTGAAGTTGATGACGTAACAGGTGGCTACTTTTATAAACAGAAACCTGCCCGTGTTTCAAAAAGAGCTAAAGATCCTTATCTAGCACAGCTTCTTTGGGAGTGGAGTGAAGAAGAACTCTCTAAAAAAGGATATAAAAAATAAGCCAGGGGGTCCCCTGGCTTATTCGTCACCAACGCGCTTAATTTTAATATCTTTCAAAAGATCATTAATGACATGTCCTCCCATAATGAGCCCTGCTACAGATGGAACAAAAGCGTTTGAAGAAGGTGGCATTTGAGCCTTACGAATCTTCGCGTCTTCTTTTCCTACATATTTTTTCACTTCATCACGGATGACAATCGGTCTTTCGTCTGAAAAGACAACTTTAATTCCTTTATGAATTCGTTCTTTTCGTAAACGTGTGCGAATGACTTTTGCCATAGGATCTGTATGTGTTTTTGAAATGTCTGCAATACGGAATCTTGTTGGATCTGTTTTATTTGCAGCTCCCATACTTGAAATGATGGGAATGTCTCGTTTTAAGCACTCTTTCATAAGATGAATCTTATATGAAATCGTATCAGAGGCATCAATAATATAATCCAAATTATGAGCAAAAAATTCTTCATACGTTTCCTCTGTATAAAACATTTTCAAACTCACAACTTCGCATTCTTTATTAATGTCGTGAATACGCGCCGCCATTAAGTCTACCTTTGGTTGCCCTACTGTTGACAAGAGCGCATGAATTTGGCGGTTAACGTTTGTAATGTCAACATCGTCCTTATCCACAAGCACGATTTTTCCAACGCCTGTACGTGCTAGTGCCTCAGCCGCAAATGACCCAACACCACCAACACCAAGCACAGCAACAGTGCTGTTTTTTAATGTTTCTAGTCCTTCTTTTCCAATTGCTAATTCATTACGAGAAAACTGGTGTAACATGTATTTCACACTCCGTTATTTATATTAGTCAAGTTAGCAGTGTTATTATAACATCTTGCCCAATTCATGAGAAAACCCTATGCAAATAAATTGCATAGGGTTGAATAAGTTAAGTTACATGTCCCAATCGTGCCGTCCTTAAGTTCCTAAGTTTTGAACCCGCTCTCGGCAGGTGGGTGCTCTAATCTAACATTTGTACGTCCTTATGAAAGGCATGTACGCCAGTTAAAAACTTCAAGCTCCCTAATATATAGCTGTTCGGTCAAAACAACAGGCAATGAGACGAACACATCAGGACTGTTAATGTATTAGTATATTATCACATAGAATGACCCTTTGCAAGAGTTGACGCTCACAAATTAGTCTTCTTTTTTAGCGGTACTTTTTAACGATAATTCCTCAAGCTGTGCTTCATTTACAGGGCCTGGAGCGTTTGTTAATGGACAGCTTGCACTTGTTGTTTTCGGGAAAGCAATTGTATCGCGCAAGTTTGTACGTCCTGCTAAAAGCATAACAAGACGATCAAGGCCAAGCGCAATTCCACCATGTGGAGGTGTTCCATATTCGAAAGCTTCCATCAAGAAACCAAACTGTTCTTGTGCATCTTCTTCTTTCATTCCAAGCGCCTTGAACATCTTCTCTTGAACATCTCGCTCATAAATACGAAGTGACCCTCCACCAAGCTCATATCCGTTTAGAACAAGGTCATATGCTTGTGCTTTTACTTCTTCAGGAGCTGTTTCAAGTTTCTCTACGTCTTCACGAACAGGCATTGTAAATGGATGATGCGCTGCAAAATAGCGTCCTTCTTCTTCATCGTACTCAAGAAGTGGCCAATCTGTTACCCAAAGGAAATTGAATTTGCTTTCATCGATAAGCTCAAGGTCTTTTCCTAGTTTTAGACGAAGAGCACCGAGTGCACTTGCAACAACAGATGATTTGTCAGCAACAAACAGCAGTAAATCTCCTTGTTCTGCTTCAGCTAGTTTGATGATTTGTTCTTTTTCTTCATCACTGAAGAATTTAGCAATTGGTCCTTTAATTTCATCTTCTACTTTCAGCCATGCAAGACCTTTTGCACCGTAGCGAGCTGCATATTCTGTTAAGCCGTCAATGTCTTTACGAGAATATTTAGAAGCTGCTCCTTTTACGTTAAGAGCTTTTACAGCTCCACCATTTTCAATTGCACTCTTAAATACTTTAAAACCACAATCTGCAGCAAGCTCACCCATATTGATGAACTCCATCTCAAATCGCGTATCAGGCTTGTCAGAACCAAAACGGTTCATTGCTTCTTCATATGAAAGACGAGGGAATGGTGTTGGAATATCAAGTCCTTTTACTTCCTTCATCACTTTCTTCATCATTTGTTCACCAAGCTCGATAATGTCATCGATTTCTAGGAATGACATTTCAATATCCACTTGTGTGAATTCTGGCTGACGATCTGCACGTAAGTCTTCATCTCGGAAACAGCGAGCAATTTGGTAATAGCGTTCAATGCCGCCAACCATCAGAAGCTGTTTAAAAAGCTGTGGAGACTGTGGCAATGCATAAAATTCACCAGGATGCACGCGGCTTGGAACAAGGTAGCTTCGCGCTCCTTCAGGTGTATCATTTGTAAGCATTGGTGTTTCCACATCTAAGAAGCCTTGATCATCTAAAAATGAACGAATAGCTTTTGTTGTTTGATGACGCATTTTGAACGTTTCAAACATAACAGGACGACGAAGGTCCAAATAACGATATTTTAATCGAACATCTTCTGAAACTTCCACTTTGTTATCAATTGCAAAAGGAGGTGTTTTAGATTTGTTAATAACTTCAACATTTTGAACGTGAACTTCGATTTTTCCTGTTGCAAGGTTCTCGTTTACTGTGTTGGCTACACGTGCAACAACTTCACCTTCTACATGCAGGACAAACTCGCTTCGGATGCCTTCAGCAGTTTGAAGCGCTTCTTTCGAAAGATCTGGATTAAATACAACTTGTACAATCCCCGTGCGGTCGCGTAAATCAATAAAAATTAGCCCGCCTAAGTCACGGCGCGTTTGTACCCAACCTTTTAAGTGTACTTTTTCGCCAATAGCTTTTTCAGTTACTTCTCCGCAAAAGTATGATCTTTGTGTCATCTTAATTCCCCCTATAATAATTTTTCTTTCACATATGAAACAAATGACGAAAGCGAAATTTCTTCTTGTTCACCTGTTTCCATGTTCTTTACATTGATAACATTTTGCTCGAGCTCATCGTCTCCAAGGACTGCAACATATTTTGCACTAAGTCGATCAGCTGCTTTAAATTGTGCTTTTACTTTTTTATCTTGATAGTCTTTCTCCGCTGCAATTCCGCTTAGGCGAAGATCATTTACAATTGAAACAGACTTATCTTTTGCTTTATCGCCAAGTGTAACAACGTAGCAATCAATACCTTGCTCGATTGGAAGCTCAACAGACTCTGCTTCAAGAGCTGCTAGAAGACGCTCAATACTTAGGGCAAATCCAATCCCAGGAGCTTCAGGTCCCCCAATTTGCTCGGATAAACCGTTGTAACGTCCTCCTCCACATAGCGTTGTAATAGCGCCAAAGCCTTCTGCTTCGCTCATTACTTCAAATGCTGTGTGGTTGTAATAGTCCAGGCCTCGAACAAGATTTGCATCTACCTCAAACGGAATATGTAAGTCTGTTAAGTATTGCTGCACTTTTTCAAAATATTCTTTTGAGTAATCATTTAGATAATCAAGAATAGATGGAGCTGTCTTCATAAGCTCATGATTGCGATCTTTCTTACAATCAAGAATACGAAGTGGATTTGTTTCAAGACGATTTTGACAGTCTGAACAAAACTCGTTAATTCTTGGTTTAAAGTGATTAATAAGCGCATCCCTATGAGCCATTCTACTTTCTGTATCTCCAAGGCTATTTAAAACAAGCTTCAGTTTCTTCAATCCGAGCGATTGATAGAAATTCATCACAAGCGACAATACTTCTGCGTCAATGCTTGGATCATTACTTCCGATTGCTTCTACTCCAAACTGAACGAACTGACGGAAACGACCTGCCTGTGGACGCTCATAGCGAAACATTGGACCAGTATAGAAAAGTTTAATAGGTTGCGTTGGATTTCCAAACATTTTGTTCTCTACAAATGAGCGTACAACAGCTGCTGTGCCTTCTGGTCTTAGCGTAATGCTGCGTCCACCTCTGTCTTCAAACGTATACATTTCTTTTTGAACAACATCTGTTGTATCCCCTACTCCGCGTTTAAACAGTTCTGTATGTTCAAACATTGGCGTACGAATTTCTTGATAACGAAACGCACGGCAAATTTCTCTTGCTTTCTGTTCAATATACTGCCATTTCTCAACTGTTCCTGGCAGAATATCTTGGGTTCCTCTTGGGATATCAATGCTCATTTTTGTTCCTCCTTTATAAAATCCATAAAAAAAATACCTTCAACCCCCTACATATATGTAGGGACGAAAGTATTTTCGTGGTACCACCCTAGTTGAAACCACATTGGGCTCCCACTCTATTTTATAACGCAAAAATTATGCGTTCATCTCCTACTAAGAATAACTCTTTTCAAAGTGAAACCTCAGAAGTGTTCGTTCACTATACAGCAAGTAAAAATGCTTTCAGCCCAAGGCATTTTCTCTCTTTTCTTGTGGGATTATAGCTACTTTTCTCCATCAACGGCAATATATAATATTGTTTTTCGTAAACTAGCAATTGTCTTCTATATTACGAAGGAACAGGAAGATTGTCAAGAACCTTTCAATTTTACGAACGCTCTAAATGGCTTTTTAACTTTTGAATTTCACGTGATGTGACTCCAAACTCCATTCCTACGTAAAGTGGATTATTTTCAAGTGATTTCTCATGAAAATTAATATCGTGTAATGACTGATGGTATCCAAACTTCCGCTCTCCATGTTCGCTAAATTTCATCAAACCCCTCTTTTCTATGTCGAATAAATACTCTTTCTATTTTCCCTTTTTTAACAGGAATTTATACAAATGAAAAGAATATGATGTGGAGTTTAAAAAATGGAGGCGTGTTTGATTGAGTAAATTAAGACGACTGTTTCTTTTAGCTCTTATCCTTGGTGTTTGCTCCTTAACGCTAAACGTTGAAAAGCCAATTGAGGCACAAAGTGAGTTTTTAACGGTTAATGCAAGTACCCTTAATGTTCGAAGTGGGCCAAGCACAGATCATTCCATTGTAACTGTTGTTCACAATGGAGATATCTTATCGCTTATTAAACGTGATACAAGCTGGTCATATGTTCAACTTTTGAATGGAAAGAAAGGATGGGTATCAAATGTCTATTTAAAAGAAATGACACCTCTTCTCGACGGGAAAGCTCAAGCATCAACATCACCCGCTATTCCACATGACTCTCTTTCGGGTAAAACCATTATTATCGATCCTGGTCATGGTGGAGATGACAGAGGAACAACAGGGAAATTCGGAACATATGAAAAAACGCTTAATCTCAACACAGCCCTTCTTTTAAAACAGACGCTTGAAAGTCATGGGGCTCATGTTATTCTAACTAGAACAAGCGACAAAACAGTAACTTTAAAAGAACGCGTTGCTTTAGCTAATCGAAATGAAGCAGATTTGTTTGTTAGTCTGCACTATAATAGCCATAAGAATCCTTCTATTAACGGGCTTATTACGTACTATTATGAAAGTCCAAGTGCAGCTCACACGATCCATAAAGGGATTGTAAAAAATTCCCCATTAAAAGATGGAAAGACACGCTTTGGTGATTACTTTGTACTTCGAGAAAATGAGCACCCTTCCATTCTGCTTGAACTCGGCTTTTTGAGTAATGGGAAAGAAGAAGAAACGATCACTTCCTCTGATTTTCAAAGAAAAATGGCCTCCTCTATTTCAGAAGGACTAGCAGCTTATTTTTATTAAAAAAAAAGACAAATAGGATTTTTCCTATTTGTCTTTGCTTTCTAAAATAAGTGTTACAGGTCCATCATTTGTAAATGAAACGTCCATCATTGCTCCAAACGTTCCCGTTTCGACAATGATCCCTTTTTCTCTAAGTGCTCCATTAAACTCTTCATAAAGAAGTTCGGCTTTGTCTGGTTTAGCTGCTCCCATAAAGTTTGGACGACGACCTTTTCGACAATCGCCGTAAAGCGTGAACTGCGAAACAGATAAAATAGCTCCTTCAACATCTAAAAGGGATAAATTCATTTTTCCACTTTCATCTTCAAAAATGCGAAGGTTAGGAATTTTTTCAGCTAAGTACTTTACGTCTTCTTCTGTATCTTCATGTGTAACACCAACTAAAAGAACAAGTCCTTTGCTTATTGCTCCAACTGTCGTACCTTCTACTGTTACTTTAGCATCTTTTGCTCGCTGTAATACTACTTTCATTCTGAAACTCCTTGTTTAATGCATAATCCGACGAACAGAATAGATGTCTGGAATATGCTTAATTTTTTCGACTACTTTATGAAGATGACTAATGTTTGTAATCGCTAGTGACATATGAATACTTGCCATCTTATTACGGTCAGACTTGCCAGAAACGGCGGAAATATTTGTTTTGCTATCATTTACAGTTTGAAGCACTTCATTTAATAAGCCCGCACGATCATAACCTGAAATTTCAATTTCAACATTGAATTCGCGGCCTTCTTTGATATCTGACTCCCATTCAACAGGAATAAGTCGCTCTTGTGCTTCTTCTACATGTACGTTCGGACAGTCGTCACGGTGTACAGAGACACCTCGGCCTTTTGTAATAAATCCAACAATCTCGTCCCCTGGAACAGGATTACAGCACTTTGAAATGCGGACAAGCAAATTGTCGACACCTTTTACCCGTACACCTGAATCGCGTCTTTTCTTCTTTTGAACTTTGTTCGTTCTGTTCACTTCTTCAACAGTTTCTTTCAAAGCTGCTTCTTGCTGCTCTAAATCGCGTTGTTTACGCCATTTGTCCGTGAGTCGATTAGCAACTTGTAAAGCTGTAATCCCATTATATCCAACAGCTGCGTACATATCTTCTTCATTTGAAAAATTGAATTTTTCTGTAACACGCTTTAAGTTTTCAGCTGTTAGCACTTCTTTCAAGTCAAATTCCATTTGGCGAATTTCTTTTTCAACAAGCTCGCGTCCTTTTTCAATGTTTTCTTCACGCTGCTGCTTCTTGAAAAACTGGCGAATTTTATTTTTAGCTTGTGTTGTTTTAGCAAGCTTAAGCCAGTCTTGGCTTGGCCCATAAGAATGCTTAGATGTTAAAATCTCGATAATATCGCCTGTTTTCAGCTGATAATCAAGCGTCACCATCTTGCCATTTACTTTAGCACCAATCGTTTTGTTCCCAATTTCTGAGTGAATTCGATAAGAAAAATCAATTGGAACAGACCCTGAAGGAAGCTCAATGACGTCCCCTTTTGGTGTGAAAATGTATACCATATCAGCAAAAAGGTCCAGTTTTAGAGATTCCATGAATTCTTCTGCATTTGTTGATTCATTTTGAAACTCTAAGATTTCTCTAAACCATGTTAATTTCTCTTCAAATGAAGAGCCTTCACCAACTGCTTTACCTTCCTTATACGCCCAGTGTGCGGCAATTCCGTACTCAGCAATATTATGCATTTCACTCGTACGAATTTGAACCTCAAGCGGATCACCTTTTGGTCCAATAACAGTTGTATGCAAAGACTGATACATATTTGGTTTTGGCATGGCAATATAATCTTTAAACCGTCCTGGCATTGGTTTATAACATGTATGAATAATACCTAACACAGCATAACAGTCTTTGATGCTGTTAACGATAATGCGGACAGCTAAAAGATCATATATTTCATTAAACTGTTTATTTTGAAGCGCCATTTTTCGGTAAATTGAGTAAATATGCTTTGGACGCCCAGAAATTTCAGCTTTAATCTTCACATCTTCAACTTGTGCTCGAACTTCACCAATAACTTCTTCTAAATATTCTTCACGTTCTGCACGTTTCTTTTTCATCAAATTTACAATACGATAGTACTGTTGCGGATTTAGGTAGCGAAGAGACGTATCTTCTAACTCCCATTTGATTTTTGAAATCCCTAATCGATGAGCAAGCGGTGCAAAAATCTCCAGCGTTTCATTAGAAATGCGGCGCTGTTTTTCTTGTGGAAGGTGCTTCAACGTTCTCATATTATGAAGACGGTCTGCAAGCTTAATTAAAATGACGCGGATATCCTGCGCCATTGCTACAAACATTTTGCGATGATTCTCTGCTTGCTGTTCTTCTTTTGATTTATATTTAATTTTCCCAAGCTTTGTTACGCCATCAACAAGCATTGCAACTTCTGCTGTAAAAGCTTTTTCAATTTCTTCAAGAGTAACTTCTGTATCTTCTACAACATCATGTAAGAAGCCAGCCGCTACTGTTGAGGGATCCATGTCTAAATCAACGAGAATACCCGCTACTTGAATCGGATGAATAATATAAGGCTCACCTGATTTTCGATACTGATGCTGATGAGCCTCTTTTGCAAATTGGTATGCTTTTTCAACAAATAGTAAGTCTTCACCTACTAAATATTTTGCTGCATTGTCAATGACTTGTTCCGCTGTTAGCACTTGTTCATTTGCCATGCAATCACCTTTTTATTTTAAACTTTTGACAAAGGTTAGAAGATGTTTTACGCCTTCTCTCTTTTTGAGCGCCACATTTCTACCTAAAATGACAATTTGATTAATATTGTAACTATTATCATCAAAATTTTCAAAGATGTAAAGTCATTAAAGAAAAAAAGAGCACCAAGGGGCACTCTTTTCTTATTTATTCACCAGAATATTGCATTAAAGTGAATACATCATAACCGTCTAACTTCTTACGGCCATCTAAATACGTTAACTCAATTAAGAAAGCAATCCCTGCTACAACCCCACCTAGTTGCTCAATAAGTTTGATTGTTGCCTCGATTGTACCACCTGTTGCTAAAAGGTCATCTGTAATGAGTACACGCTGTCCAGGCTTAATAGCATCTTTATGCATTGTCAAAACGTCGTTTCCGTATTCTAAGCCATAGTCAACTTTAACAACTTCACGAGGAAGTTTTCCTTCTTTACGAACAGGAACAAACCCTTTGCCCATTGCATATGACACAGGGCATCCAATGATAAAACCGCGAGCCTCAGGCCCCACGATCACATCAATTTCTTTCTCTTTTGCATATTTGACGATCTCGTCTGTTGCTGCACGATACACGTCGCCATTGTCCATAAGTGTTGTAATATCCTTAAACTGAATACCTTTCTTTGGGTAATCAGGGACAATGGTAATATATTTTTTGAAATCCATTAGCTTATTTCCTCCTCATTGATCACAGAGCTTTTTCTAAAATGCTCAAAAAGCTCCTTCAATTCACCGTAGGAACGGTAAATTAACTCTTTTTCCACTTTTAGTTGTTCTTGTTTTGTTTTATAAGTGACAGACTCTATTAAATCACGTTTTGGTGTATGTTGCACTAAAGAAATCACACCATTTTCTATTGTAGCAAATTCCAGCTCAAAAAACACCTGTGACATAAAGTCAATCGTTTCCTTTGTCCATCCTTTATGGAGGGCAAGATCTTGTTTATATCGTTTAAGATCAAACGGTCCTTTTTTAAAAAGGAAGCCGTAATACCATTTAAAATGATCTCGGGTTGGGACTGTATTTAAGAAATGATCTTCCTCTGTTAAAAATAGCATATACACTCGAGCTGGTTTACATCCGCTCATTAATGTTTTTAAAGTAGCTAATGAAGGAGGAACGTCCAATAAAACAATGTCTCCTTCATAACCTTGTAGCTCTTTAATGGTCTCTGCCGAGTTTATAAGTCTCACTTGATCAATATATGAAGCAAATTCTTCTTTTTGAACCGTATTTTCGTTAAATGCAACAAGAAGCATATCTCTTGTAATATAGTCGGCTAAAAACGTTGATACTTTCCGAACTCCTCTTACATCAAAAAGCTGCCATTCTTCCACTGAAGCATCTTCAAGCATAATTTGTGGCTTGCGACGATTGTTCCATTCATTGATGGTAAGCTCCCCTACTAGAGAAACATGAGCAAGCGGCGATATTCTGTCATGAAGATAGCCAAGTCCAAATCCAACCCCGTCAAGCGAACAGTCTGAATCTCCTACAACAACTTTCAGATGAGTTTTATCCGCCCCAATTTTGCGCATTGAAGAAATCGGTACATCCTTAATAAGAACTTTTGGTTTTGGATTGCTAATACCAAAAGGGGCAAGCTTATTTAATTCCTCAATAGATTCCGTTGTAATTTCGTTAAGGGAAGCATTCACATCAATATTCACTGCTGGAATAAAGTCTTCTTCGCTGAGGAGCTCATGACCGAATTTGTTCATTTTTTCGCGTAAAAGGGGCACATTTTCTAGCTCTAAGGTCATTCCAGCTGCCATCGGATGCCCTCCAAAATGTGGTAAAATATCACGACACTTTGATAAGTTAGCAAAAAGATCGAACCCTTCGATGCTTCTTGCAGAGCCTTTAGCGATTTTCCCCTCTTCATCTATCCCAAGCACAATTGTTGGACGATAAAACTCATTTACAAGCCTTGAAGCAACAATACCAATAACACCAGGGTTCCATCCTTCTTTTGCAAGTACAAGAACTGCATTCTCCTCTGGAGGAAACTGTGTTTTTACCATTTCAATCGCTTGATCTGTAATCTCTTTTACGATAGTTCTCCGTTCTTGATTGCATTGATCAATTTCTTCTGCGAGGCTTTCTGCTTCTTCTTGATCTGCGGTCATTAAAAGGTGCACAGCTGGATCTGCTTGGTCTAGACGTCCAATAGCATTAATACGAGGACCAATGGCAAACCCAATCGTTTCCTCTGTAATTTCCTTCTGGTTTACCCCACAAACGTTCAAAAGAGCTTTCATTCCTGGGCGATTTGTATGTCTTAGATAGTGAAGCCCCTTTTGAACGATGTAGCGATTTTCATCTTGCAAAGGAACTAAATCTGCTACAGTTCCAATTGCTGCAAGCTCTACAAGGGCAGGGCTTATTTCTCCTAAAAGAGCTTGACCAATTTTCAGGGCAACCCCTACTCCTGCTAGCTCTTTAAAAGGATACCGTTCAGAAAGTTTTGGGTGAATAATAGCAAAAGCTTTTGGAAGCTCTGGGCCTGGTTCATGATGATCTGTAATAATAAGATCAAAGCCGCACTCTTCGGCAACGTCTGCTTCGTTTACCCCTGAGATTCCTGTGTCAACCGTGATAACAAGCGTATACCCTTGCTCACCAATATGACGGAAAGCTCCTTCATTTGGACCATATCCTTCTGTAAAACGATTTGGAATATAAAAATCAACGTGAGCTCCAAGCGTTCTAAGCGCTGTTAACATAACAGATGTACTGCTTACTCCGTCCGCATCGTAATCTCCATAAATCATAATCTTCTCTTCATCCCGAATAGCTCGCTGAATGCGTTCAACAACAATGTCCATATCTTTTAAAAGATATGGATCGTGCATATTTTCATCTGTTAAATATAAAAAATTTCTTGCTTCGTCTGCTGTTGTAATATCTCTATTTATTAAAAGAGAGGCAACAAGTGGTGAAACAGCGAGCTGACTTGCTAACTCCGCTGCCTTTGCAGTATCTGTTTCCTGTACTCTCCATCGCTTTTTTGAATGTAACATTTCCTTTTCACCCCTTAACCTCATACATTATACTAAAGGAAAGAGAGTCCGGCAATGAACGACTTCGAAAGCAAAAAAAGAGCTAAGGAAAATTCCTTAGCTCTTTTTCTATTAAAGAGTATCTTCTTTTTCTATACTCTTTTTTGGACCTTTTTTCATTTCTTTTTTCTTCCACACTAACCACAGCTGAGAAGCAATAAATAATGAAGAATATGCTCCAATGATTAAGCCAATTAAAAGAGCAATTGAGAAGTTTTGAATTGATTCACTTCCAAAAATAAGAAGAGCAATAACAGTAATAACAACCGTTACGATTGTGTTAATGGACCGAGTAAACGTTTCTCGTAAACTTAAGTTCACGATATTTGCAAGCTCTTTACTTGTTTTCGGTTTGAAAATCCCCATATTTTCTCGTATTCTGTCAAACGATACGATTGTATCATTGATTGAATACCCAATAATAGTCAGAACGGCAGCGATGAATGTTATATCAACCTCCAGTTGGAATAGGCTAAAGAGCGTAATAATAACAAATGCATCATGAAGCAACGCAATGACAGCGGCAAGTGCCATTTTCCATTCGAAACGAATCGATACATAAATAATGATCCCAAGTGAAGCAATCAAAACAGCATAAAGGGCATTTTTAGCAAGTTCTCGACCAATTGTTGGAGAAACCGTACTGATGCTTGGTTCTGTTCCGTATTTCTCATCAAAATGGTCTTTAATCTTAGCAATTTCGTCTTTACTTAAAGCTCCTTTGAACTGTGCTGTGGCACGTTCATTATTTTGACCTGAAAGGGTAATATCCTCTGTTTCCATATTAATCTCAGCTAATTCTTTTGTCACTTCTTGCTGTGTTAAAGCAGAATCAGCTTTAATATCAACACGCGTACCGCTTGCAAAGTCAATTCCGAGATTCAACTTCATTGTTGAAAGCAGAATAATTCCAGCAATAGTAATCACAATAGAGAGCGTGAAAAACTTTTTACTATGTTTAACAAAGTCTACTTTATCAAACTTTGTCTTTGGAAAATGATTTCCTTTATCCTCAGATAAATCTTCAATATCTTTTGGATTAACACCAAAAATTCTTGGTTTTTTATTTAATGCACGGCTGTTCACCCATAATCCTAGGAATAAACGTGTACCATATACGCATGTAATAAAACTAATTAAAATCCCGACAATAAGCATTGTTGCAAAACCCTGAACAGAACTTGTCCCAAAATAGAAAAGAACTGCTCCTGCTAAAAGCGTCGTAATGTTTGCGTCAAAAATAGTTATAAGTGAGCGTCGGTTACCTGCTTTGTAAGCGGAAGGTATTGAACGGCCACGCTTAATTTCATCTTTAATTCGCTCATACGTAATAATGTTCGCATCAACGGCCATCCCAACGTTCAGAACAAGCGCTGCGATTCCTGGCAGCGTTAAAACAGCTCCCATCCAATCATATACGAGTAGAATAAGGAAAACGTAAATCGCTAATGTAATACAAGCAATAAATCCTGGGAAGCGATAGAACGCTAGCATGAATAAGAACACAAGCCCAATACCGATGATTCCAGCGTACACCGTTGTTTCAAGAGCTGTTTGACCAAACTGAGCTCCAACGGACGTTGAATATACTTCTTTAAGCTGAACTGGAAGAGCCCCAGCATTGATGAGCTTTGCTAAATTTTGAGCTTCCTTAATATCAAAGCCACCTTCAATCGTTACTTCCTTTTGACTTAGCTTCTGATTTACACTTGCTGCTGATAAATATTTTGGATCTTGTTTTTGGCTTTCGGCTTTATAGGAATCCTTGCCTTTTTCATAATCAAGCCAAATTACAAGCAAGTTTTCACGAGTCGCAGCTTTTTGCGATAGCTCTTGCGTAATTTCTCCAAACTTCTTCGGATCCTTCAGCGTCAGCACTACGTTAGGCTGATTGTTTTGCGTATATGCTTGCTTGGCACCTTCAATTTCCGAACCGTTAAGAAGAACTTTGTCATTCACATCTCGAAACGTTAAGTTCGCCTGCGTTGAAAGCAAATCCCGTGCTTCATTCTGATCTTTTACGCCCGCAAGCTGAACACGTATGCGATGATCTCCTTCAATTTGAATATTCGGTTCGCTAACACCGAGTGCATTAACACGCTCCTCAAGCGCACTTGCCGCACTTTCTAGGGTGTCTTTTGTCATTTTCTGACCATCAATTGGCTTGACGTCATAGAGAACTTCAAAACCACCTTGTAAATCCAATCCTAAGTTAATGCGGTTGGCAATTCCATTGACTGTCGATCCCATGGTACTAAACAACAAAATAACCAAAAGAAAGAAAGCGACAATCCGACCTCTCTTTACCATGAGTTTAAAATCCTCCTTCGTTATGTAAAAAAAACATGATGATTTTCTAATCAGTACCAAACATTACAAAAAATGAATATTTAAAGCAAAATTTACTCAACATTCCTATTATGTTCGATAGACTACAAAGTGTCAAACAAGCTTTATTTACAAAAGGTCTGAAATATCTTCAAGTCCTTTTTTAGCACGATCATTCTTGAATACTTCCATTGTCATAAAGTTCATCACTTCAGATATTTTCACAGCAAGAATGTCATTCACAAGTTCATAAAGCTTCAATTCTTCAATTTTTCGCTTCTTCCACTTCTTTTGCTGAAGAAACTGCCAAACAATTTCTTCTGTTACCTCTTCATAGCCAAAAAGTCGAAATTCTTCCATCTTGCTTCTCATAGCAGGTTCTACTATTCTTCGTGACGTTCTACTAACAGCTTGTCCCATGTTCGCATTCTCCTACCTTTACTTTATCTTTAATATCTAAAAAGATTTCCTCATACTTGTCATGCTTGGCCTATTATATTGCATATGTTTTATTGTATACAATATTAATTCGTTTGAGAAGGCAGGCGAATATATGTCGAAATTTTTACAAGGCACAATAATCCTTATCATCGCAGGCTTTATAACTAAAATATTAGGATTTGTTAACAGAATTGTCATTGCGCGACTCATTGGTGAAGAAGGCGTTGGTTTATATATGATGGCAGTGCCCACATTTATCTTAGCCATCACCATTACACAACTTGGACTACCTGTTGCGATTTCAAAACTGGTTGCAGAAGCAGAGATTAAGGGAGATAGAGCACGAATCAAGAAAGTACTTGTTGTCTCGCTCTCTATCACTCTTAGCATCAGTCTTATTTTTACAACTGCTATGCTGTTTTTTGCTCCAGCAATTGCTAAAACCCTTTTAACAGATGAAAGAACCTATTACCCACTTATGGCCATCATCCCAGTGATTCCTATTATTGCTGTCTCAGCCGTTATTCGCGGTTATTTTCAAGGAAGACAGCAAATGCGACCTGCTGCTTATTCACAAATTATTGAGCAAGTTGTGCGCATTACACTTGTAGCATTCTGCATTACTCTCTTCGCCCCATATGGAGTAGAATACGCAGCAGCAGGAGCTATGCTTTCTTCGGTATTCGGAGAACTTGCATCCCTTCTCTATATGGTATACACATTTAAAAAGAAAAAGCGAGTAAAGGTGCGGAAGCGTTTCTTTCATACTCTAAAAGGTGGAAAAGAGCCTCTTTATGATTTATTAAAAATTGCACTTCCTACAACAGGTGGTAGGATGATTGGCTCCCTTTCTTGGTTTTTAGAGCCCATTGTTGTTACGCATTCACTTGCCATTGCAGGAGTCGCCACAGCTCTCGCTACAAAACAATATGGGATGTTAGCAGGTTTTGCTCTTCCTGTTCTTATGCTTCCGTCCTTTATTACAAACTCGCTCTCAACATCACTTGTTCCTGCTATTAGTGAAGCAGCAGCAGAAAATAAAAACAGGCTTATTCAATACCGCCTTCATCAAGCACTACGCTTATCTTTTTTAACTGGTGGGCTTTCTGTTGTTGTTTTATACGTTTTCGCCCAACCGATTATGCTGCTTATGTATGGTACAGTAAACGGCGCCTTCTTTATTCAAATTATGGCCCCTTTGTTTATTTTCTATTACTTGCAAGGGCCTCTTCAAGCAACGCTTCAAGCCTTAAATTTAGCTCAAGCCGCCATGATTAACAGCCTTATTGGAGCGATTGCTAAGCTCAGCCTTATTTTTGCGCTTGCAACACAGCCTCATTTTGGCATTAAAGGAGCAGCATTAGGCATTATGGCGGGAATGACTATTGTTACATTTCTTCATCTCGCAACTGTTATAAAGGCAATCTCTTTTGTTGTATATATAAGAGATTATATAAAAAGCTTTATTGTAATGGTGATAACAGGGGTTGCAGGGCACTATATATACGAAACTATTCCCTCATCTGTTTCACTTTCATTACGAACAATCTTTTCCATCGCTGTACTTAGTTTTATCTATATTATTCTCCTAAAAGGCTTTAAACTTGTAACTCAAGAAGAATTAAGGCGATTTTCTCCGCTTCGGTTCATTAAAAAACACACTAAACGCTAAATGTTTAGTGTGTTTCTATGTCCTTTTCATCAATGTAAAACTTCCCCTGATTAAAACTGCAGTACGAAATTTTTTCAAAACTGCTATATCCTCTTTTTTTCAGCTCTTTCTGAAGCCATGGCAGATCTTTGCCTGATTGCTCTAAATGATCAAATTGAATAACCCCATCTAATATGAGGGGAAGAGTAAGTGATTTTACACCTTGATCTTTCTTAATTACGGAAAGCTTTCCTGAGGTTTCTAGAATTGCAAATTCTACATCTTCAATATTTGAAACATCTTTTTCACGAAGTTGAATAAGCAAATCGTTAAAATTATAGCGCTGTTTTTTCATCTCTCTCTCCCTAATTTGACCATTTTCAATAATAATAGAAGCTCTTCCATCTAAAAGTCTCCGGACATGTTGGTTTTTAAGAGCCAAAATGGCAAATACGATTTGAAGAACTGTCAACGTTGCCATTGGAAGAAAGCTGTGAAAAATTGGAGAGCTTGTGTCTTCAATTGCCATAACAGCTATTTCTGCGATCATTAAAAAAACCACCAAATCTAGAATGCTCAGTTCGCCGATTTCTCGCTTTCCCATTAGCCTAAAAATCAGCACGATGATGAAGTAAAGAATAACAGTTCGACCAACAAGTAAAAGAAGTTCCATCTTTTCGATCCTTTCCAACTGTTTTTTATAGTTTGTACCTTTTCTGCTGAAACATGAATTCTAAATTCCCTTTCACTTGAATATGCTCGTACTAGAATACTTTTATTAAAGGAGGCTTTACATGGAGAGGTCAGGAATACCGCAAGCCATCTTAAAAGGGGTTATTGCGATTTTTATGATTGCCTTTTTAACAAGCATTGTGTTTGCTTTTCTCCTTAAATTCACAACGATTGCAGAAGATTCACTTCAGTGGATAATCACCGCTCTTTCGTTTATCGCTTTTTTTATTGGCGGCTTTATTTCCGGAAAATCAGGAGGAGAAAAAGGCTGGCTCTTAGGAGGCGCTACTGCCCTTTTATTTTCTTGCCTCGTCTTTCTTCTTCAGTTCTTAGGCTATGATGAACAGTTTTCTCTTCTTCAACTTCTTTATCATGGAGGCTTTCTCGTTGCAGCTTGCTTTGGTGGCATCATTGGAGTAAATATTGCCACAAATAAAACATAAAAAAAACGCAGCCTTAAGGCTGCGCTTTTTTTATGAATTTGTTACTTCTTGTTTAACTTGTGTTACTTCACGAATCGCTTGACGATCAAATGTTAGTTTTGAACCGTCCAGGCTTTTCACAACAATTTTGTTCTCATCAATTGCATCAATTGAACCGTGAAGGCCTCCGATTGTGACAATACGGTCGCCTTTTTTAAGTTCAGACTGCATGTTTTGTACAGCTTTTTGGCGCTTTTGCTGAGGGCGAATCAGCAAGAAATAGAAGATAACAAACATTAATAAAAGGGGCCAAATGGTATTTAGAATTTGCATGGTGTTTCCTCCTTGAAAGTATATTCTTGAACAGGCAATCTCTAGTTATAGAAGTAACCTGCTGTTCCCTAGAAGTTTTTAGCGTTTGGCTTATTAAATCCATATTGTTCAAAGAATTCGTCCCGGAAATCTCCAAGTCTGTCTTCGCGGATTGCTTGACGAACTTGTTCCATTAATTTTAGCAGAAAATAAAGATTATGGTAAGACGTTAATCGAAGACCAAATGTTTCATTCGAACGAATTAAGTGACGAATATATGCTCTTGAGTAATTTTGGCATGTATAGCAATCACAATTTTCATCAATTGGTCTGAAGTCCTCAGCAAACTTCGCGTTACGTACAACAAGGCGACCTTCGCTTGTCATGAGAGTTCCGTTACGGGCAATACGTGTTGGTAAAACACAGTCAAACATATCAACGCCTCGAATAGCACCGTCTACAAGCGAATCAGGCGACCCTACTCCCATTAAATAACGAGGTTTATCAGTTGGAAGAAGAGGTGTTGTAAATTCAAGTACGCGATTCATTACGTCTTTCGGTTCACCAACAGACAAACCTCCTATAGCGTAACCCGGGAAATCAAGAGAAATCAAATCTTTCGCACTTTGTTTACGAAGTTCTTCATATTCTCCACCTTGAACAATTCCAAATAACCCTTGATCATTTGGTCTAGCATGAGCCTCAAGACAACGCTCAGCCCAACGGCTTGTACGTTCAACAGACTTCTTCATATATTCATATGAAGCCGGGTATGGAGGACATTCATCAAAAGCCATCATAATATCAGAACCTAAAGCATTTTGAATCTCCATCGCACCTTCTGGTGATAAGAAAAGCTTTTCACCACTTAGATGATTACGGAAATGAACTCCTTCTTCTTGAATCTTGCGGAATTCACTTAAACTAAATACTTGGAAACCACCTGAATCTGTCAAAATTGGACGATCCCAGTTCATGAACTTATGAAGACCACCTGCTTTTTTGACAATTTCATGTCCAGGACGAAGCCAAAGGTGGTACGTATTACTTAAAATGATACCTGCTCCCATTTGTTTTAACTCTTCAGGTGACATTGTTTTTACAGTTGCAAGTGTTCCAACAGGCATAAAAGTTGGCGTCTCGAAAGTTCCGTGTGGCGTGTGCACACGGCCAAGACGCGCTCCTGTTTGCTTACATGTTTTTATATGTTCATATCTTATTGCTGTCATTGCTGTTTTCCTTTCTCATCAAAAGTTCCCTTTTTAAGTTTTATCGAATAAACATTGCGTCGCCAAAGCTAAAGAAACGATATTTCTCTTCAACTGCCTTATTGTAAGCATGAAGAACATTTTCTCTCCCCGCAAGCGCACTAATAAGCATAATAAGCGTTGACTTTGGAAGATGGAAGTTTGTAATCATACCATCAATTGCCTTAAATTCATAGCCTGGAAAGATGAAAATGCTCGTCCATCCAGAAGAAGCTACAAACTGACCATCGTGTTTAGAAGCAATTGTTTCAAGTGTACGAGTTGACGTTGTACCAACAGACACAATGCGTCCCCCCTGCTCTTTTACATTGTTTAAAAGAGCAGCTGTTCCTTCTGTCATCTGATAAAATTCAGCATGCATATCATGTTCTTCTAAATCTTCAGCACTTACAGGTCGGAACGTGCCAAGACCAACATGAAGCGTAATAAACGCAATATGAACTCCTTTTTCTTTCAATTGTTCAATCAAATCTTCAGTGAAATGCAAGCCAGCTGTTGGAGCCGCCGCAGAACCTTGCTCACGAGCATAAACGGTTTGATATCGTTCACGGTCTTCTAGACGTTCTTTAATATATGGAGGAAGAGGCATTTCTCCAAGGCTTTCTAATACTTCATAAAAAATGCCTTCATAGTGGAACTCTAGCATTCTTCCGCCTTGATCCATTTCTTCTTGGCAAATGGCCTTCAAACGACCATCCCCAAACGTAATAACTGTCCCTTTTCTTACACGTTTTGCTGGTTTTACAAGCGTTTCCCATATGTCGCCTTCTTCCTGTTTCAAAAGAAGAACTTCGATATTTGCACCTGTTTCTTCTTTCGTGCCAAAAAGCCGAGCAGGCAATACTCTTGTATCATTTAAAACAAGACAGTCTCCCTCTTGCAAGTAGTCTCCAATATTGTAAAAGTGATCATGAGCAAGCTCACCTGTTTTTTTATCTAATACCATTAAGCGTGATTTATCGCGCTCTTTCAATGGAGTTTGCGCAATTAACTCTTCTGGTAAGTGGAAATCAAATAAATCTACTTTCATCTCTTTCACCTGTTCCTATTATATTACATACTCATTTTAATCGATTAATCACGAAAAAAACGAGCGATAAAATAACGCTGACGATAATGCATGTTACAATCGGAAAATAAAATGTTGTATTTCCCTTTTTAATCAAGATATCTCCGGGAAGCTTGCCGATAAATTGTATCAGTATCCCAAGCAAAAGTAAAACTGCTCCAGCACCCATTAATAACTTTGCAATTTCGCCCACTATTCATTAACCTCAATTCCAAAATGTTCATAAACTAAGTTTGTTACAATACGTCCACGCGGAGTTCGCTGTAAAAAACCAATTTGAAGCAAGTAGGGCTCATACACATCTTCAATCGTATGAGATTCCTCTCCAACTGTAGCGGAAATGGTATCAAGACCAACAGGTCCTCCCCGGAATTTTTCAATAATCCCCATTAATAATTTATGGTCAATATTATCGAGGCCTAAACGGTCTACTTGCAGAAGCTCTAAAGACGTATCTGCCAGCTCTTTTGTGATGACACCTTCCCCTTCAACTTGGGCAAAGTCTCGAACACGTCTTAATAGACGGTTAGCAATTCGGGGTGTTCCTCTTGACCGTCTCGCAATCTCTGTAGCAGCCCGTGGATCAATTTCCACATCAAGGATTTGAGCTGTACGCACAACAATATTTTGTAAATCTTCTTCTTTATAGTATTCTAATCTGCTTAATACACCAAAACGATCACGCAAAGGTGCTGAAAGAAGACCAGCTCTTGTTGTAGCGCCAACGAGCGTAAACGGAGGTAAATCAAGCCTTACAGAACGAGCGCTTGGCCCTTTTCCAATAACGATGTCTAAACAGAAATCTTCCATCGCTGGGTAGAGAACTTCTTCAATTGAACGATGAAGACGATGAATCTCATCAATAAACAAAACATCTCCTGGCTCAAGACTCGTTAATACAGCCGCAAGATCTCCTGGTCGTTCAATTGCAGGTCCTGATGTTGTCCGCAAGTTCACGCCCATTTCGTTCGCAATAATGGCTGCAAGTGTCGTTTTACCGAGACCTGGTGGACCATATAACAAAACATGATCGAGTGTTTCTTCCCTCATTTTCGCCGCTTTAATAAAAACCGATAGATGACTTTTCACCTTATCCTGTCCAATATACTGCTGTAAAGTTTGTGGGCGTAAGCTATATTCCACGAGCGCTTCTTCGTTCAAAGCATCTCCTGTCACAATTCTTTCGTCCATTTAATCACCCTTTATTTTAAAAGCTTTTGCAATGCTTTCTTAATGTATTGATCCGTCGCTAAATTCTCGCCTGCAAGTGTTGGCAGTACTTTATTAATTTCACGTTCTGCATATCCAAGTACTTTAAGCGCTTCTTTTGCTTCTTCCATTGCTTTTTCATTTTCCGTTCTTTGCTCATGTTTTTCATGAGTAAACAGTGTAAACGTTTCGTCTGTAGCTAGATCATTTAGCTTTCCTTTTAAATCTAAAATCATCTGACGAGCCGTTTTCTTACCAACGCCAGGAAATTTCACTAAAAACTTTTCATTTTCTTCTTCAACCGCTCGGATAAGCCCTGCCGTATCACCTGAAGCAAGGACAGCAAGCGCCCCCTTCGGCCCAATTCCTGAGACGCTGAGGAGCTTCTTGAATAAATCTTTATCTTGACGCGATAAAAAACCAAAAAGCGCGCTTATATCTTCACGTACATGATGGTACGTATATACCGTAATTTCCTCCATCTCGTTAATTTGGAATAAAAACGGATTTGGGGTAAAAACCTGATATCCTATCCCTCCGTTTTCTACCGTCACATATTCAGGATTAAGGTATGTTACATATCCTTTAATATAGTCAAACAAAAAATCCCTCTCCTTTAACAAATTGAGAGCTCGTGCGTCCGTATGAGCTAACATTCACTGTGTTCTATTTTATCATAACTTCATAATATTAGCGTAGTTTCAAGCAACAAAAAACAGGGCAGCATCTTTCACTACCCTGTTTTTGTTGCTGTTGTTTTTTTGGAAAAGGTTTTATAAAAATTAAGCAATGCCGTGTATTGCTCTTTCGTTTGAATCCGAATACCATCTTCTAGCTTTTTATAATCAAAACTTTGCATCATTTCTACATCAAGTTGAAAAAACGATTGAATAACACGGGTTGATTTCTGATGTGGTTCACCTTCATAAATAGATAAAATCCCTTCTCTGTCCATCCCAATATATCCGTTCTCTTTTAAAAGCGGTGAGATATCATCCACTTCTTTTTGAAAAACCACTTGATCATCTTGCTCATCAATAAGCTCCCAGTTTTTGAATTTCTCATACATTCGTGCTCTATTTTCACTATTAACTTCTATAATCTCTTCTTCTGTTACTCCATCTACATAGATACGTTCTAATAAAATGGTCATTTTCTCATCTTCATCATTTTTGGCTAAAGCTTGTGAACCTACAAATAGAAAAAGTGACAAGCTTAAAAGAAGAAGTGCGCTTTGATAGGTTCGATTCATCGTATCTCCACCTCTTTAAAAACTTTTAAAAACAATCTAGTTATAGCTTCTCCTCTTTTAATATCTTTATCCATTTGTACAGATTCACCGAATCTGGCTAAGAAAAAACTGAATTTGTGGCATAAGCATTCTCTTCCTTTCTTGATTAAAAAACAGAGCTTTTTCTATTTTATTTCGATTGCTTTTTTGAAGAAGTTTTGGCCATGCTTTGAAAAGATCATCTTGATAGAGCAAAGCATATAAAAAGCGAGGCTCTCTAAACCATGAAAGAAGCTCATTATGTAGGAGTAAAGGGATTAGAGAAGCATTTGTATAACGTAAAAAACGCCTTGTCAATTGTAAATAATCATAGAAAACAGAACCATAGTGAACAAGGTCAAAATCAATTAAACACACCATATCTGCACTTTTTAAAAAGTTATGTGAAGCAACGTCACCATGATTAATTGCTTGTAGAGAAGGGTGAATTAATGAAGTTTCCTGTACTTTATCAAGAAGAAAAGCTCCATCATACAGAATGTCTTCTCGCTCTCTTCGATGAAGAAAAGCGGAGTTCTGCTCGAAGTAAGAGAGTCTCTTCCTCCATCTCTCTTCAAGTAATAAAGGTGCAAGTTTGTACGTATTGATTGCTTTTGTACTGTTATGAAAAGAACTTAAAAGGCTAAGTGCTTCCGTTCGCTCACTCCTCTTATAATAGTTAAGCGCTCGTCCTTCTCTATAGTTCATAAGTGCCCAATATCCTCCCTCATATGAAAAGGTGAGCGTTCCATCAGGATAAGGAATAAAATTTATACTTTGGGTGAAAGACTTTTTTGAAGCTTCTTGTAATAAGTTATAAGTACGAATAACCTTTTCCTTTTCTTTATATCTTTTCATTACATATCTTCCTGTTTTGGACTCTAATGTCAAAACATGAGGCCTAATACAATTTACTTTTTCAATTTCGATTCCTTTCTCTTTTAAAAGATAGAGAAAAAGGCGATCGTAAACGATTTCGCCTTTTTCTAATTTCCTATTATTAATCATCGTCTTCCTCATAACGAGGCATACCGAACATTTGATGGTCTGGCGATTGTGGCATTGGCTGCTCATACCCCATATTAGCAAAATTTTGTGGGTAATATCCTTGCTCACCTTGCGTCTGTGGATAATAAGGCTGTGACATACCACCACATCCGCAATCATCCTGTTGACCGTGCATCATGCCGTATTGATGCATCTGTTCGTTTGGATCATGATACGGCATTCCCATCTGTTCTCCATAGTGAGGCATTGGCATATATGGACTTTGAACAGGACTTTGTGGCATTGGCATATATGGCATTGGTGTATGTGGAATAGGATGATGATAGTACTGTGGCATAGGCATGTAATCATGCTGTGCTCCCATTACGTAATCATCGTTGTCATTATCATTTTCATCTTCCATATGATACATTCCCATATTAGGCATTTGATGTTCATATGGATATGGATTATTCTGATATGGAGCATTCATTGGCATGTGAACAGGCATCGGCGGCATGCATGGGTTATAACATGGTATATAATTAAATCCGCATCCTGGCATTACTGGTGTTAACGCCATCGGCATGCAATGTTGCATTGGCATTTGCGGCATCATTGGCATTTGTTGCTGCATCATCGGCATTTCGAAGCTTTCATTTTCCTCATAAGATTCTTCAATATCTAGCATTGGCATTGGCTCTACTTTTGGAATTTCAATCGGCTCTTCTTTTTTCGGCATTTCTTTCTTTGGCTCTTTTTTCTTCGGCTCTTCTTTTTTAGGCGCTTCTTTCTTTGGCTCTTCTTTTTTAGGCGCTTCTTTCTTTGGCTCTTCTTTTTTAGGTGCTTCTTTTTTAGGCGCTTCTTTCTTTGGCTCTTCTTTTGCTGGAAGTTGAACATTTAGATTGTAATAATTGTTGACGTCAATCTCAGGAAACATTGGTTTCATCTTTGGCATTTTCGGCAATTTCGGCATTTCCTTTTTTGGAGAAGAAGGCATCTCCTTCGGTGGCATCATTGGCATTTCTTTTTGTGGAGAAGAAGGCATCTCCTTTGGTGGCATCATTGGCATTTCTTTTTGTGGAGAAGAAGGCATCTCCTTTGGTGGCATCATTGGCATTTCTTTTTTAGGCGCCATGTTCATATTATTCGGCTGTTGTGACGTCATTGGAAATTCATTATAAGGTTGTTGCGGCATCATTGGGAATCCATTATTCGGCTGTTGCGGCATCATTGGGAATCCATTATTCGGCTGTTGCGGCATCATTGGGAATCCATTATTCGGCTGTTGCGGCATCATTGGGAGTTCATTATAAGATTGTTGTGGCATTTGTTGCTGTGGTTGCTGTGACATTTGTTCATCTGTATCAATTTCTGTCATTGGAAGTTGTTTTTGCGGCATTTCTTTATACGGATGGTCCATATTTTGCATTTCATTTTTAATTTGTACACTATTTGTTGGCACCTTAATCTTCATTCCTGGCATAATCATATCAGGGTTGCTTAACTGTGAATTGACTTCTTTAATTTCTTCAAAATTAACTCCATATTTCTTTGCAATTTTCCAAAGGGTATCCCCTTTTTGGACGATATGGATTTTCAACGTTTTTCCCCTCCTGCAACAATATCTTTACAATGTATATTCAGACTGGGTGTCTTTCTAATTCAGACTTCCTCACAACATATGCTTGTAAAAAAACATTTATTCATAAGGTGGAAAAACATTCAAAAGGATGAGCTCATTTTCTCACATAAGAGCTCATCCTTTTCTTATATTAAAGCATTCTTCCAATAGCTGCTAATGCTCCTTTTTGTACTTTTTCAGGAACTTTTATAATATTGATTGGCTTATTATCCTCAATGCTCTCAAGGGCCCACGCAAGGTGTGGTAAGTCAATTCGGTTCATTGTTAAACATGGACACATATAAGGATTCAAGGACATAATTTGTTTGTCAGGGTTGTTATCAATTAATCGTTTAACAAGGTTCATTTCCGTACCAATCGCCCACTTTGATCCTTTTTCAGCTTCATTAATTTTATCAATAATAAAAGAGGTTGAGCCCGAATAGTCTGAGGCTTGAACAACCTCATAACAACATTCAGGATGAACAAGGATATTAATATCGCTATGTGTTGCTCGCAATGCTTCAATATTTTTCACTGTGAAGTTTTGATGAACAGAGCAGTGCCCTTTCCATAAAATAACTTTGATGTCTTCATAATTACCTTCGTATTCAAGCTTTCCTTGAATTGGATCCCATAAAGCCATCTCTTCTAGCGAAATACCTAACTCGTACGCTGTATTTCGTCCAAGATGCTGATCAGGGAGAAATAAAATTCGTTCTTTTTTACCGAGCGCCCATTGCACAATTTTGGCTGCGTTTGAACTTGTTAACGTTGCTCCATCATTTTCGCCAACAAATGATTTAATTTCAGCTGTTGAGTTTACATATGTGAGCGGCACAATCGTGTTTCCAAACTGTTCAGTAAGATATGACCATGCTACTTCTGTTTGTTGAAGGTTTGCCATATCGGCCATTGAACAGCCTGCTTGCATATCAGGTAAAATTACCTGCTGGTGTGGATTTGTTAAAATATCAGCGGTTTCGGCCATAAAATGCACGCCGCAAAAAACGATGTAGTCTGCTTTTGTCTGTTCTGAAGCGACTCTTGATAGAGCAAGAGAATCTCCTGTTACATCGGCAAACTGGATAACTTCATCTTTTTGATAATGGTGACCGAGAATAAACAATCTATCACCAAGGTTTTTCTTTACTCGTTCAACAATTGCAATAAGTTCTTTCTCATCTTGTTCCTTATATTTTTGTGGAATAATCGATAGTTTCTCTTCAAAACCCGCTAAAATGCTCATTTTCCTTCCCCTTCCTTCTGCGAGGCAATATTAAAGCTAATATCAAGTCCTGAAACAGAATGTGTTAACGCACCGATTGAAATATAGTTCACGCCTGTTTCTCTATACTGATGAATATTTTCGAGCGTAATGCCCCCTGAAACCTCTGTAACAATATGGTCTGGAACATGCCTCATCCAGCTCTTAATTTCTTCTGAAGAACGATTATCAAACATAATAATATCTGCTTTCGCCTCTACTGCTTGGAGAAGTGCTTCTTCTGTTTCAATCTCTACTTCTACGCGAATCATATGACCAACTCGCTTTCGAACTTCTCTAATTGCATCTCCTGTTGATCCTACGGCAGCCACATGGTTGTCTTTTAACATCACTCCATCATAAAGGCCAAAGCGATGATTATAGCCCCCTCCACATGTCACAGCGTATTTATCAAATATTTTTAAACCTGGCATAACTTTTCTTGTATCGCAAATCCGGATTCCTGAGCCGTCAAGAATATGGACAAATTCATTTGTCATTGTCGCAATTCCACTCATCCGCTGCACAAGATTCAAAATTACTCGCTCCCCAGCCATAAGTGTTGAAAAAGTTCCTTCAACAGAAGCGATAATATCTCCCTTCACGATGCAATCACCATCATGTTTAAAAAGAATTACTTCAGTATCCTTACTAATCAACGAAAAACCTAACTTAATAATTTCTTCTCCTGCAAAAATACCGTCTTCTTTTGAAATAAAATGACCTTGAATCCACTGGTCCTTATTTCCAAGAGAGTCAGTCGTTAGGTCTCCACATCCAATATCTTCTATTAAAAATTCAGTTAACTTCTCTTTCACTTTTAACTCATTCATCATTCCGTCTCCTATCCAATAAATTCTCGCTGACTTATCTCTTTTGTATCACTCCGCATATGCACACCTAAACTTTCTCGACGTTCTGAAGCAGCCGATAAAATAAGAAAGCTTGTTCTCAGCATATTTATTTTTTCGATTGCATCTCGCTCATAAAGGTGCAGCTTTTCTTCTGATACTTTTTCTAGATATTGAGCACACCAATTTATGCATTTTTCCAGCTCTTCCCTACACCGAACAATCCCAGCTCCCTCTTCATGGTTTCTCTGAATCTCTTGAATAGATGGTAAGGTTACTTTTATTGTTTTTTTCGGTTTGAGTGATGTAAAAAAGCTTTCCTGAATATTGCCTTCTCCTTCATTGTTTAAATGAGTAGCTAAGCGACTTCCATAAACAAGAATCTCTAATAAAGAGTTACTTGCCAGTCGATTTGCTCCGTGAACACCTGTACATGCAACTTCTCCAATTGCATAAAGATTAGGAATGGATGATTCGCTATTTTCATTTACAGCAACTCCACCTAGTTGAAAATGCGCTCCAGGAGCGACAGGAAGTAAAGAAGGCTGATATCCAAATGCTTTTACACAGTTGTTATGAATGGTTGGAAAGCGTTCTGGAAAGTTTGAGATATTTGTAATATCTAAAAATACTTTGCTTCCCTTTTTCAACTTCATATCAATGGTTTGTGCAACAATATCACGAGGTGCTAAATCTTTTAGGGGATGAGTATCCATAACAGCCTTTCCTTTTTCATCTACAAGCTTTCCGCCTTCTCCTCTTACAGCTTCTGAAACTAGTCCAAATGCTTCTCCATCTCTATGAAGAAGAGTAGGATGAAACTGGATAAATTCAAGATCTTTTAATGTAGCACCTGCACGGTAAGCAAGAGCTATTCCGTCTCCTCTGTTTTCATCTGGATTTGAGCTAAAACGATAAAGACCTCCACATCCACCTGAAGCTAGTACAGTGTGGCGGCCGTAATAATGATTTTGTTCGGTGAACACACCAATACAGCGCCCATCTTCAACATGTAATGTATGAACAGGCTCGTGTTCTACGATTGTTATATTTGATTGACCATATACTTTTTTTCGAAAATGGCGAACAAGCTCTCTCCCTGTTGCATCACCACCAGCATGCAAAATACGTCGTTTACTATGCGCGCCCTCCATACCTAACGCCACTTGGCCATTCTCTTTGTCAAAGGTCATTCCTTGATTTATTAAGATGTTTATTTCGGTTTGAGCTCTTCTAACGAGCATAGAAACAGCTGCCCTATCGTTATAATAATGACCTGCTTTTAAAGTATCTTCATAGTGATATTTCCAATGATCATCAGGTGACATAACAGCAGCAATTCCACCTTGTGCAAGACTAGAACTGCTTTGTTTCAACTCATCCTTTGTGATGACAAGGATCCTTTTGTCATCTGATAGCTTCGCTGCTGTTACAAGTGTTGCAAGGCCACTTCCAATCAAAATGACATCATATATCATAATTACTACCCCTCAACTTTACATGTGTCTTGACACCTATATTTACATATTATTTAATAAAATACAAGACTTTGATTTTTATAAAGGAGAAACAAAATGATTTATTTAGACTATGCTGCAACAACACCCATAAGTAAAAACGCGCTACAGGCTTATTGTGAAAGTGCTGAAAAATTTTATGGAAATACAAATAGCCTTCATGATGAAGGAACAAAAGCGAAAGAAATGGTGAAAATGTGTCAAGCTGAACTCGCTTCTTATATCCAAGCTAACGAGGAAGAAATATATTTTACAAACGGTGGGTCTGATAGTAACCTGCTTGCTGTTAAGAGTATATTAGGGAGTTCTCCCCCTTCTAAAAAACATATTATTACTTCAAAGCTCGAACATTCGTCACTTCTGAGTCTTTGGGATACACTAGAAGAAGAAGGATATGATATCTCTTATGTATCCATTATGGAAGATGGCACGATTAATCTTGAAAACTTGCGTGAATGTATTACAGATGAGACGTGTCTTATCGCCATTCAACACGTCAATCATGAGCTTGGAACGGTTCATCCTGTAAAAGAAATTGGAGAGATTGCTAAGATATATAACATCCCGTTCCACTGTGATGGAGTTCAATCTTTCTTAAAGCTTCCTATTAATGTAAGAGATATGCACATTACGAGCTTATCCATCGCAAGTCATAAAATATATGGACCAAAAGGAACTGGCGCTCTTTATCTTTCTAAAGAAATCCCTAAAGTGAAGCAGCATGGTACGATTGATGTGCCAAGTATTGTTGCGTTTACTGTTGCTGCGCAGGAACAAAAGAAAATATTGACGGATACCTATAACAGTCATGTAAACTTAAGAAGAAAGCTTATCCATCATATCCCTGTATCAGCTGAAATTATAAGCCCTCCTGACGCTCTTCCTTCTATCGTTGGAATGAAGATGGACAGCTTAGAAGGTCAGTATGTTATGCTATGGTGCAATAAGTACAATATTGCCATTTCAACAGGAAGCGCTTGTCTTGTTGGACAGCAGGAACCTTCCCCATATATGATAGCAATGGGAAAAAACGTTCATGAAAGTAAACAGCTTTTTCGCATTTCATTTGGCACTTCAACAACGATTGAAGACATTAAAGCTTTTACAGACTGCTTAAAATTATTAACAACCTCATAAAGGAGTTCAAAAATGAAGGATGAACAAAAAAAGATTTTAGGGGAAAAAAGACGAGACCTTTTGCTTCAATGGTTAAAAGATTCGAACGCTCCGTTAACAGGCAGTGACCTATCAAAACGTACAAATGTGAGTAGACAAGTTATCGTACAAGACATCTCGCTATTAAAAGCGCGAAACGAGCCTATTATGGCCACAAGTCAAGGCTATCTTTATATGTCGAGAACACAAGCAGAGCAAAAACAAACTCGCATTATTGCTTGTAAACACGGCCCAGACGAATCGGAACGCGAGCTTCTTCTCCTTGTTGACCATGGTGTCACAGTAAAAGATGTAATCGTCGAACATTCTGTTTATGGAGAGCTTACTGCTTCGCTTGGTCTTCGCAATCGCAAAGATGTCGCGAACTTTATTGATAAAATCCGCTCAGCGAAAGCTGCTTTCTTGCTTGAACTAACAAAAGGCGGTCACCTTCACACAGTTGAAGCTGATTCCTCAAAACAGCTTGATGAAGCGTGTGAAGCTTTGCGTGAGGCAGGAATTTTAGTCGAAGAATAAAATACTTTTAGAACAAAGAAAAGAACGCTTGGAACTACAAGCGTTCTTTTCTTTGTTCTAAAAAGGCTCCTAAGCTGTACTAGAGCCGTTCCTATTTGATAATGTAGTAAGGATAGCTTCCTAAAAGGGTTACTCCGCACCCTAATGCTTCGATTTCAGCAATTGCTCCAGGGATCAATACATCATCAAGCTTTTGCTCGATATCGATAATAAAGAAGTAATTCCCAAGTCCTGTTTTCATTGGACGTGATTCAATTTTTGATAAGTTAAGATTGCGCCAAGAAAAAGCAGACAACACACGGTGTAGGGCTCCTGCTGGGTTTTCGGATAGTGTAATCATCAGCGTTGTTTTATAACCGTTATGTTCTAAAAGCGTTTGCTCTAGGGGGGCATTTTCTTGATTTAAGATGAGAAAACGCGTTGTATTATGATCGTAGTCATGCACATCTTTTTTGACAATTTGTAATCCATATTTTTTTGCCGCAAACTCGTTTGCAATTGCCCCTATCTTCTCATCTTCTTTTTCATAAACATGTTTTGCTGCATAGGCCGTTGATGTTACTTCATGTAGAGGTTTGTTGCGAAATGTATCATGAAGAAATTTATGACATTGAGCAATTGCATGTGGATGCGAATACACGCCTTCAACATTTTGCCACTCATCTATATATTTGGGATGCACCATAAAATGTTGACGGATCGGCAACACAATCTCTCCTACAATTGGTAGACGTTTTTCATGGATTAAATAATCAAGAGTCAAGTTTACGGAGCCTTCAAGAGCATTCTCTAAGGGAACAACCGCATAATCTACTTCTCTGTCTGTTACGCCATCAATGCACGAAGGAATAGTGCGATACGGATGTGAGGTTATCTGTTTGAAAACAGATTCTACGGCAATATGTGTAAATGTTGCTTCTGGTCCTAAATATCCAACTTTCTTCACAGTTCTCTCTCCCATGTCTTTATTTTTTTATTTTTCAAAATTTAATATGTAAAGAAAACAGCTTGATTGATCGTCAAGCTGTTTTTATTAAGCTCCCGAGCCTAATACATCTACTTTATCAACAAATTCCAATGCCCGCAATCTCGAAAGAAGGTCTTCTAGATCTGTTTTTAAACCAGAAACATCTAGTGAAAGGGTTACATTTGCACGCCCTTGCAGTGGAATAGTCTGGTGAATTGTTAATACATTACACCCGCTTGAAGCAACAAGACCTAATAGATGTGAAAGAGTACCAGAGCGGTCTTCCAAGTGGAAGAAAAGCGAGATGATACGTTCTTTCACCATAGTATGAAACGGAAATACCGTTTCTCTATACTTGTAGTAAGCGCTGCGACTTAAATCAACAAGCTGTACAGCGTCAGCAATTGAGTCTGCCTTTCCACGTTCAAGCAGAAGTTTTGCATCAAGCGTCTTCTTCATTGCTTCTGGTAAGACATCCTCCCGAACTAAATAAAATTTCTGATCGATTTTCTTCAACGAGAACTCCCCTCTCTGTTCCCTTTTACCATCTACTCTAAGAATTCAAATTCATATTCAAGAAGTTTTACAATATCCCCATCTTGAGCTCCACGTTCACGTAATGCTTCATCAACACCCATGCCTCGAAGCTGACGAGCGAAACGGCGTACAGATTCATCTCTTGAGAAGTCTGTCATCTTGAATAGTTTCTCAATCTTCTCACCTGAAAGCACATAAGCTCCTTCACTATCACGTGTAAGATGGAACTCTTTATCTTCCTCTTGGAACTTGTACATAACATGTTGATTTGCAAGCTCTTCTTCACTATAAAGAGGAAACTCTGGTGTTGTTTCAAGAAGATCAGCAACTGTGAATAAAAGATCACGAAGTCCTTTACGTGCAATAGCTGAAATTGGAATAACTTTTACGTCTTTGCCGACTTTCTCCTGAAACGCTTTTAAGTTCTCCTCTGATTCCGGCACGTCCATTTTGTTTGCTACAACAACTTGAGGACGCTCTGTTAAGCGAAGATTATATTCTTTAAGCTCAGTGTTAATTGTGACGTAATCTTCATAAGGATCTCTGCCTTCCATACCAGACATATCAATCACATGAACAATAACTCTTGTACGCTCGATATGGCGAAGGAACTGATGACCAAGCCCTACTCCCTCATGTGCACCTTCAATAAGCCCCGGTAAGTCAGCCATAACAAAGCTTCGGCTATCCTCTGTTTCCACAACTCCTAAGTTTGGTGCAATTGTAGTAAAATGATACGCAGCGATTTTAGGCTTTGCTGCAGATACGATTGAAAGAAGCGTAGATTTCCCAACGCTTGGGAATCCAACAAGCCCAACGTCTGCTAGTACTTTTAATTCAAGGATAATGTAGCGTTCTTGACCTGGTTCCCCTTTCTCAGAAAGCTCAGGTGCTGGATTAGATGGCGTTGCAAATCGTGTGTTTCCACGACCGCTTCGGCCTCCTTTAGCAATAACCGCACGCTGACCGTGTTCTGTTAGATCCGCAATAACTTCTCCTGTATCATCATCTTTTACGACTGTTCCAGGCGGTACTTTGACAACAAGCGGCTCTGCATTTCGTCCGTGTTGGTTTTTCGACATGCCATTCTCACCATGTTTTGCTTTAAAATGGCGTTTATAGCGGAAATCCATTAGTGTACGAAGTCCTTCTTCAACTTCAAAGACAACGTCTGCTCCTTTACCACCGTCACCACCTGCTGGTCCTCCATTTGGTACATACTTCTCACGACGGAAAGCAACCATTCCATTTCCGCCGTCTCCACCTCTTACGTAGACTTTGACCTGATCGACAAACATTTAATTTTCACTCCGTTCCCTATATCACGTTCTTACTTTTTATGAATTACTGTGTTGCTTTTCATTCATAACAAGCTGAACCGTCAATTCATCTTTTGCTATTTTGTAGCAAGCTATACTAAACATGTTTAACGTTTCTTTTGATAACCATTCTTCTATCTTTTTTTCATTCTCTATTATGCCACTGAAATCAAAAAACAATGATGGACCTTCTTCAAGATAAAAAGAAACATCAAGGTGATGATTACTTTCTTTATTTGCTACATTTTCTAGTACATAAAAAAGCGATTCACACCAATCTGCAAGCTCTTCATCATAAGGAGATAAATCACACACTTCGCCGTTCACTTCGATATCGAGCTTTAAAACCGTTTCTCTAAATCCATATGTTAAAAGAAACGCAGTCAGCTTATGTGCCCCTGTACTCGTTAGCTTTGATTCATTTTTAGAGATGGCAATAATCTCTTCAATCGTTTGTTGGACACGGTCAAGACGATTCAATGATAAATTTCCCTTAATGAGCTGCAGCCTATTTAGCCAGTCATGGCGTGCATGCTTTAAAAGTTCAACAACATCCCACTCTTTACTCATTTTCCAACCCCTTACCTTAAAACATGCTTTGTTCTTCTTTCAATAGCAAAGAAGACAAAACAGACCATATATGCATTATAGCAAATTATCTAGGCTATGAGCACAACCCTAGCAATTGTCCCAACAAAAAGAAAAACTCTAACCAATCTTGGTTAGAGTTTTCTTTTTGTGTACGATTACGTTTTAAGCTTCTTGCGCTACTGGATAAACGCTCACTTTTTTACGGTCACGTCCATAACGCTCGAATTTTACGATACCATCGATTTTCGCGAAAAGAGTATCGTCTCCACCACGAGAAACGTTTGCACCTGGATAGATTTTTGTACCGCGTTGACGGTAAAGGATAGAACCACCAGTTACAAATTGACCATCTGCACGTTTAGCACCAAGGCGTTTAGAGATAGAGTCACGACCGTTCTTTGTACTACCTACCCCTTTTTTCGATGCGAAAAACTGAAGATCTAATCTTAGCATATGTTCCACCTCCTCTTTATTGAGATACAATGTTTATATATTGTCCATAATCACGCTCGATTGTTTCAAGTGAAACAACCATTCCTTCGAGAAGGAGCTGAACGTTGCGAGCAACATCCTCTTCTAAGTCTTCAGGAATGAGGCAGTTAAAATAACCGCCGTCCTCACCTTGTTCAAGGCCTGGCATTGTATCACATAAAGAAATAATCGCGTTTACTGTCCCAAATGACACAGCTGTAACAGCGGCGCATACTAAATCTTTACCGTGTTCCGCAAAGTCTGCGTGTCCACTTATTTCAAAAGAAGTAATATGACCTGCTTCATTACGAGAAAGAACTACTTTAACCATGCAACCATTCCTTATGCATTGATTTTATCAATAACAACTTTTGTGTAAGGTTGACGGTGACCTTGTTTACGGCTGTAGTTTTTCTTAGCTTTGTATTTGAATACAGTAATCTTTTTAGCGCGACCTTGTTTTTCAACTTTAGCGCTAACTGTTGCACCATCAACGTAAGGAGCTCCAACTTTAACGTTGTCCCCACCTACTAATAGTACTTTGTCGAAAGTTACTGTTTCGTCTTGCTCTACGTTAAGTTTTTCGATGTAGATAGCTTGACCTTCTTCAACTTTAACTTGTTTACCACCAGTTTCAATAATAGCGTACATTCTCTGCACCTCCCTGTAAGACTCAGACTCGCCATCCCAGGTGTCACAATGGACTTTAAAACCTGTTCTGCGCGGTTGTAGCACGGGTGCTACAATAATCACATAGAAAATAATACTATATTTCTTCCCCCTATGTCAATCATATTCTCTAATGAAGTCATTCCAAATTTTACACAAAAAAAACTACAGCATCTGCTGCAGTTTTTTTAGAAGGTGATGATCCCCGTAACAATAGCTACAGCGATCATCACAAGACAGGAACCTAGTGCCCATTTAAAGTAAAACTTTTGGTGATCTCCAAATTCTACTTTCGCCATTCCTACTAATAAATATGCAGAAGCCATAAGTGGACTCATCGCATGAATTGGTTGCCCTAAAACAGAAGCACGAGCCATTTCAACAGGATCTACACCGTAAGCTGAAGCCGTTTCTGCTAAAATCGGTAATACTCCGTAGTAGTATGGATCGTTTGCCATAAAATACGTAAACGGCAAACTAGTTAGTGCTGTAATAACAGGGAAAAATGAACCTAATGATTCAGGAATAACAGAAACAAGGGCATTTGCCATTGCATCAACCATCTCTGTTCCTGAAAGGATTCCTGTAAAAATCCCTGAAGCAAATACTAAGCCAACAACTGCAAGGACGTTTCCTGCATGATTTGAAATCCGCTCTTTTTGCTCATCAAATTTTGGATAGTTAATCATAAGCGCAATAACAAAGGCAATCATAAATAAAGTTGCAAGTGGAAGTACACCTATCACTAAACATACTAATAGAGCAATCGTTAAAGCTAAGTTTACATATAGAAGCTTTGGACGTTTAATAGAAGTGTCATCCGCCCCAATATCTACAGCAGCACTCTGCTGGTTAAAAGCTAGATTTTGTGAATAGTCGATGTCGATAACACCTAAGCGTTTTTTCTCTTTCTTTCCTAAAATATAAGCTGTAAATAGTGTCCATAGCGCTGCTGAAATCATTACTGGAACAAGTGGTAAAAAGACGTCTGCAACATCAAGCTGAAGGGCACTTACTGCACGAGCTGTAGGCCCACCCCATGGAGACATATTCATAAAGCTAAATGAAAGCATAGCAATACACGTTAGGATTAACGGATTCATTCCAAGTCTTGTATAAAGCGGCAGCATTGCTGAAACTGTAATCATATATGTTGTTGTTCCATCTCCATCTAGAGCAATAAGCATGGAAAGAATAGCTGTTCCCATGACAATCTTTATTGGATCTCCCTTTACAATTTTCAGGATTGTAGATACAAGCGGATCAAACAAACCAGCATCAATCATAATTCCAAAGTATAAAATAGCAAACATCAGCATAACACCTGTTGGCGCTACCTGCTCTACCCCTGCAAGCATCATATCCCCTAACCCCGCTGCAAATCCCCCAATTATTGCAAACAAGATTGGAATAATAATAAGTGCAACCATAGCTGACATTCGTTTCGTAATAATCAGATACATAAAGACGGCGATCATTAAAAATCCAAGCGTAGCTAACATATTTTCTCCCCCTTTGTCTCTCGAAAATTTCCCCTAAAAAACGATAGTCCATCACTAAAAATATTATAAATTAAAAAATTCTGAATGTAACCGTTTACAAATTATTGAGCTTTAAATTCTTAATATCCTTTTTGTTCATTTTGTTCACGAGAATATACTAAGTAAAAAAAAGAAGGTTTTACCCTTCTTTTTTAAAATAGAAATTCAGCCTTATTTTCTTTTATTCTCTTCTCCACTTCTTCTCTTGAACCAATATGACGGAGGCGGTAAAATGGCGTAAGTTCTCCTCCTTCTGTTAGGTAAAGTTCTATCCCTTGCTCTTCTTTCCATTTTTCCATCTCTTCCCTGTTAAATGAAAGCAGAGGAGAAAGTTCTATCCATGCTGCCTCTTCTTTATATGAAAGCAGTTCCCCTTCTATATCATCCAACGTTTTCTTCTCATTTTTATATTTTCCCATTGTTTTACAAACACCACAATCTTTTAGAAGAAGATGCTGCAAGCTGTCTCGCTCTTTTTTACGTGTTACCTCTACTAACCCAAGTCTTGTAAAACCAAAAATAAGCGTCCTTACTGGATCTTGTTCTGTTTCTGTTTTTAGCTTTTGTAACACTTTTTCTCCATCTTCTTTGTTTTTCATGTTAATAAAATCAATCATAATAATGCCTCCAAGATTGCGGAGGCGAAGTTGTCGAGCCACTTCTTTCGCTGCTTCAAGATTTGTCTCTAGAACAGTCTGCGCTTGAGAAGTTTTTCCTACAAACCTGCTTGTATTTACATCAATAACCGTCATCGCCTCTGTTTCTTCAATAACTAATGAACCACCGCTCGGAAGCCAAACCGTTTTTTGCAATGCTTTTTCAAGCTCTTTTTGAAGATGATATATGTCAAAAAGGCTCTCTTTCTCACGTTGAAAAATAACCGTTGCTTCTGGAAAAGAAGCTTGAAGCTTTTTTTTCGTTTCAAACGAATCAACAATAAGCTCAAGCTTGTCCATTTTTGCTTTTTTTATCATATTTGTAATAAAATCTTCCCTTTGATAAACAACTCGAGGTACTGTACCTTCCGCTTGGAGCTCCCCAATAACCCCCTCTGCTTCTTTTCTAAGGGTAACAATTTCTTGTTCTACTTTGCTAGGAGACATTCCTTCAATGGCGCTTCGTAAGAGAAGCCCTTCCGTTCCTTCTACAATGCTCTCCCCAAAGCTCTTCCACTTTTCTTTTTCCGCTATCTTTTTTGAAACAGCTACGTATCCGCTATAAGGAAAATAAACAACGTACGAGCTTGAAAATTCAATAAACGTTGTCAATTTAGGTCCCTTTGTTCCTCTTTCTTCTTTGCTTACTTGTACGAGAATTTTTTGTCCTTCTTTTATACGTTCTGTAAACATCTCGTGCTCGTCAAGAAATACTTCACTTTTATGTAAATATCCGTTTTTGTCTCCTCCAATATCTACAAAAGCAGCGTCCATTCCTTTTACAACTTTTTTCACACGTCCAACATAAATATTGCCAACATAGTGGATAGCTTTTTGTTCTTCAATATAAAAAGCCTGTACTTGGCTATCCTGTAAATGGGCTATCTTATGAAGATTTGTTGCAGTTTCGATTATCAATTTTGCTGTCATATGTCCAAATCCCTTTCGTTATCTTTTATGTAGTTGGATTTTACCATAACAAAAAGGAAAGTAACATGTTTGTCTGTTACTTTCCTTTTCACCTTCTTTTTAATAAAAGGCAACAAGCTCATCAATAGAATCATTGATACGCTTATCTACAAAATAAGCATGGAGAAGCTCATTTTCATCAAGCTGCTTCCTTCCTTCTTTTTCCTCCACAATAATGATATGTTTTTGTCCTCTTTTAAACTTACGAATAATATGATAAATCTTTTCTCCCCCATTTACGGCAAGTGGGGAAAGGTCAAGGATTGTTTCTCCTTTGCCGTAGTATCGATCAAGAAGGAAACGAATATAAAGATAGTCCCTTTGTTTCCATTCATAATAAAGGCTATAACATAGATAGCACAACACCATCCAAAGATGCAGATGAGTAGAATAAAGAAAAAGAGCGACTACCGCAATGCACAATAGAAAAACGGCTGAAATACGAAGTGTTTTTTCAAAGGACTTTTGAAAAGAATCAAAAAGACTAAAAGAGACAAACATGAGTTTTCCCCCGTCAAGCGGATAAATCGGAAGCAAATTAAAACAAAGTAAAAGAACGTTATGAAACATAAACTGTTCATAAAATTCATGTGTAATAAGAGAAGACGAGAGGGCAATAAAAGATCCTAACATTAAAATAAGGTGAACAAACGGCCCGCTCAGAATAACAACCACTTCTTGATAAAGCGGTCTGTTTCCGTATTCATCAATTTCAGCTACTCCTCCAAATGGAAAGAGCATAATTTTTTTGATTTTCCATGAAAAAAAGCTAGCGGCAAAAACGTGCCCAAGCTCATGTAATAACACTAATGAAAATAAAAGGATAAGGTCATAGATATGACCTGTCATGATCCCTATTGCTAAAATAGCCCAAAGAAGCGGATGGATATGCGTTGATCGAAAAAGATGAAAAAAGTTATTCAAAGGAGATCACCTTACTAGGGTCCATAAATTTACCATCTTTATAAAGAGCAAATCCATAGCTTCCTTTTTTATCGTTCCCTTCCGCCTTCACTTTTCCAATAACCTGTCCTTTTTCAATAAAATCAAATGTTTTTATATCAATATTTGCAAGCCCGCTATACCATGACTCTGATCCGTCAGCATGCTGAATTGAAACTGTCTTTCCAAATCCTTTTTTCTCTTCAATGCTTTTAACAAATCCTGCATCCATAGCTTGCACTGCTGTTTGACTTCCTGTTTCAACGGTTACCCCTTTTTTCGAGCTCGCAAATGTTTCAACAACATTCCCTGATGCTGGCACAACATACTGCGAGTTTGCTTCTTCTGTCGGTTCTTCTCCTACAGATTTTGGAATGAGAGCAAGAGGTTCACCAAACTTCTCTTCATACCAAGCAGACATTTTAGCAAACTGAAAACTTTCCTCCATCGTATCTTCTACAAAAGCTCTTGCTCCGTCGAGCTGTACTGCTGGATTTCTAAAAAGAATAGCAACAATTAAAACAAGACAGAAAGAAGTTAACAGCTTAAATAGAAACCACTGAGGAGAGAATAACGGATGATGTTCTTTGCTTTCTGGATTGTATTCATAAGTCGGGAATCGTTCTCCACTATAGTTTTCCTCATCTGAAATTAAATCATCGTATGAAAACTTCCTTTGCGGCTTCTCTTCTTTTCCTCCATTTTTTCGCCGATCGGCTATTCGCTTACGAACTTCTTGGACACGTCGATTCATCGCTTCTCACCAATCCTTCAAGTCATTTGTAACAAATGTATGACTTGTCCTGTAAGGTTATGACAAAATAAAAAAGCTAGAGCTTTTGGAAGGGCTCTAGCTTTTTGAACATATATTATATAAACTAACGCACGCCGAAGAATTTCTTAATTTTAGAAAAAACACCTTGTTTGGTTTCGTCTAGAGATTGAAGCGGTACAGACTCTCCTAAAATACGTCTTGCGATATTACGATAAGAAATCGCTGCTTTGCTTGATGGGTCCATTGCAATTGGTTCACCATTATTAGATGCTTTGATAACATCATCATCATCCGCAATAATGCCAATTAAATCAATAGCCAACAATGAAACAATTTCATCAACATCTAACGTATCTCCATTTTTCATCATATGACTGCGAATACGGTTAATTACGAGCTTTGGAGATTCGATGTCTTCTTTCTCTAACAATCCAATAATACGATCCGCATCACGAACAGACGAAATTTCAGGGGTTGTAACAACAAGAGCCTTATCTGCTCCAGAAACGGCATTTTTATATCCTTGTTCAATTCCAGCAGGACAGTCAATAATAATATAATCATAGTCTTGCTTTAGTTCTGTAATAAGATCTTTCATCTGCTCTGGAGTTACGGCCGTTTTATCACTCGTTTGAGCAGCAGGCAACAAATATAAACATTCAAAACGCTTATCTTTAATAAGCGCCTTTTGAGGCGTACAGCGACCGTTCACAACATCTACTAAATCATAGATGATGCGGTTCTCTAACCCCATAATAACGTCTAAATTGCGCAAACCGATATCTGTATCGACTAGGCAAACCCGCTTACCAGTTAGGGCGAGTGCGGTTCCTAAGTTAGCAGACGTCGTTGTTTTTCCAACGCCGCCTTTTCCTGACGTAACAACAATAGCCTCTCCCAATGTCAACTTCTCCTTTCTAAGCGTGTCAAATTAGGGCGAAGATGAGACATAAGCTGTGAGCGTTCAATGACAATGCGCTTGTCTTCATCAAGATACGCACACTCCATATCATGTTCTTCATTTTTATCGGCTTCCTCTGCCCGACTAAAAGCTTCACAAATGCGGAGCTGTGTTGGTTCCATTTTAGAAGCTGCAATAACAGCTTGATCATTTCCATAATAGCCGGCATGTGCAATGCCTTTTAATGCGCCAAGCACAAAAATATTTCCTCCAGCAATGACTGTTCCACCAGGATTAACATCTCCAATTAAAAGAAGATCTCCTTCAACGTGCAAGACTTGTCCTGAGCGTACGACTCTTGCCACTGAAACAATTTCATTTTGCTGCTTAATTTTTAATGCTTCTTCTTTTGACACGACGTTTGACTCAATGCTCTCTACTACAAGATGATTTTTACTTCGAACGAGTGACTTTATTTGTTCTTCTTGATCGGGCGTTAAATATCTGTTTCCTACTCTTAATTGAACAGACACAAGTTGATTGTGTCCTCCGTATTGATTCGAAGACAGTTTTCGCTCCAATTCATTTAGCACATCGTGAAACGAACACGTATCATCGAGATGCAACGTTAATCCATCTTTTGTTCCTTTTATAATTACATTTTGTTTCTTCACAACGTTCACCTCAACGAATGTTTATTTCGACAAGGGCTAGTTAAATTCCTCTTTATACGCAACTGTTAATCTGTTAGCTTATAAGCTACTTTTTCAAACTGTTTTCTTAATGGGTACGCTAGAAGAACCACAAAAACAAGGTTTAAGATTAGTGTCGGATAAAGGCGATATGTTAGGAAGCGGTCCATAGACATATGCGTCAAACCAATCATACTGTTAATCTCGTAAACGTAAAACTCTAACAGCGTAATCCCCACAATTGTTAAAATTGTAATGATGACAACATTTGTTTGAAGAACTTTTAACAGCTTGGATACAATATAGCAAATTGCAGGCATCCCGAACATATAAACACCTAACAAGTCTGTATACACGATGTCATACAAAAGACCGAAAAAGAACGCATACTGAATTCCTTTTTTCGGATTTATGTAAATCGTCGCTAAAAGCAACACAATAAGCGTCAGTTTCGGTGATAAAATCCACTGATGAAACCAAGATTGATTAGCAAAAAAGTTCACGAATAAACTATCAGCAATAAACACTACAGAAACAATGATGGGAAGGAAGTAACGAATCACTTTTCTTCCTCCTCATCAAGTGATTTCTGTGGAGAAGGTTCTACTCGTTTTAATACGGTCACATCTTGGATATCTTTAAAATCAGCTGCAGGTTTTACATATGCTGTTTTTGTTAGCCCATAATTATCTGATTCAATATCGCTAATTTCTCCAACAATACGTCCTTGAGGGAAAACACCTGAATACCCAGACGTAATGACTTTTTGCTTTTCTTTTATCTTCGCGCTATGAGGAATACCTGTTAGAATCAATGCTTCACGTTTTTGATCGTATCCTGAAATAAGACCATTTACATTTTTAGATCCTTGGATTGTAACAGAAGCACGGTTTGTTCGATCTTGAGAACTTAGTAGTTGTACTGTTGATGTAAACTGTGAGGCATCTACCACTCGTCCAATTAAACCGCTTGATGTCATAACAGCCATATCATTTTCGACTCCATGAACTTTTCCGCGATCAATTGAAATCGCTTCATTCCATCGATCAGGACTTCTTGCAATGACCGTAGCATTAATTGGATCGTAATCACGTAGTGTCGAATCTTTATCAAGTCGCTCATTAAGCTCTTTGTTCTTCCGCTCTAAATCTTTCACATCTGCTTCGAGCTGCATATATTTATCAAGATTCTTTTTTAGTACTTTGTTTTCCTCATATGTATTTTTGAGATCTTCGATGCTTCCAAAGAAATCGGCAACATACTGAGCCGGCTTATGTGCCGTTGACTGTACCAGTCCAACTGTATCCTTAACAAATTGCTCTGGCCATGTGATCGTTTTACGTCCGTTTAAAGAAAAACCAATCAATGCCACGAGAATAATGATACTTACTAGTAACACAATCAATCTTTTATTGAAGAAAAATTGTGGCATGACGTTACACCTCTAATCTTATCGCTTGGACTCTGCTCTGTTTTTAAATAGATCAATATGTTCTAAAGCTTTTCCTGTTCCGATAGCTACACAGTCAAGTGGATCTTCTGCAATAACAACAGGCATGCTTGTTTCATCACTAATCATTTTATCTAGGTTACGAAGAAGCGCTCCACCACCTGTTAGAACAATTCCACGATCCATGATATCTGCTGCAAGCTCTGGAGGCGTTTGCTCAAGCGTACTTTTTACAGAATCAATAATTGCTTGCACAGTATCTTTAAGAGCGTCTGCAATTTCGTCTGCAGAAATCTCAATTGTTTTTGGTAATCCTGTTAAAAGATCTCGACCGCGAATTTCCATATTTTCTACATCTTGTGGTGTACTTGCAGAGCCGATTTCTACTTTCATTGCTTCTGCTGTGCGTTCCCCAATCATAAGATTGTAGTTTTTGCGAATATACTGAATAATAGCTTCGTCCATCTCATCACCAGCGATGCGAATAGATTGACTTGTTACAATCCCACCAAGTGAAATGATAGCAACTTCTGTTGTACCTCCACCGATATCTACTACCATACTACCTGTTGGCTCCCATACTGGTAAATTAGCTCCAATTGCAGCAGCAAATGGCTCTTCAATTGTGTAAGCATCACGTGCACCTGCTTGACGAGTTGCATCAATAACAGCACGTTTTTCAACTGCTGTAATCCCAGAAGGAACGCAAATCATGACATATGGCTTACCTGAAAAGACACTCTTATTTTTCTGTGCTTGTTTGATATAATACTTCATCATTGTTGCTGTTGTTTCATAATCAGCAATAACGCCGTCTTTCATTGGACGAAGAGCAATGACATTTCCAGGTGTACGTCCAATCATATTTTTAGCATCGTTACCAACTGCAACGATGTCTCTTGAATCTGTTTGTAGCGCTACAACCGATGGTTCACGAACAACAATTCCTTTTCCTTTTACATATACTAATGTGTTAGCCGTACCTAAATCGATTCCAAGGTCACGTGTACCAATTCCAAACATAATGTGTATCTCCCTTTCTCTCTCAAATATCACAAAGTTTTATCTATTATTTTTAATTGATATAGGACTTTTTGTTTTTATTCACTAAAAGTCTAGTTCTATTGTTACTCATACAAAGAATGTTATAAAAAACCAACAATCTTTATTGTGTCGAGTCCAAGAGCATATGTCAATGTAAAAATGGATTCTGTCATCAAAAGGTAATCTTCGACAAAAACAGTATTTTTTCAAGACTTTCTCAAAAAATCCATGCCTTTTATTATAACGTAATCATAATAAAAAAGGTAGAGTAATCTTGTCCCTGTTTTTCTAGTTTTGATTGCTAATAATAACAAAAAAACCCTGCTTCCTTACTATTAACGTATGAAACAGAATTTTGTTACACATAACCTTTCTCTCTTAAACTTACAAATTTACGATCACCGATAATAATATGATCAAGAATGTCGATTCCCATTAAAATTCCGCATTCTTTAAGCCTTTTGGTTACTTCTATATCTTCTTTACTTGGTTCAGGACTTCCTGATGGATGATTGTGAATACAAATAATTGAAGCTGCAGAGCGGCGTAACGCCTCTCTGAAGATGTCACGTGGATGAACAATTGAGGAGTTCAAACTACCAATGAAGATGGTCTTTTTTAGAAGAACTTGATTTTTCGTATTTAAAAAGAGGCAAACAAAATGCTCCTGTGATAAATGACGCATTTCCTCCATAACGTAGTTTGCGCCATCTTCAGGGCTTCTTACAACATATCGGTCTGTCACATGAAGATTTGCTACTCTTCTTCCAATTTCAAGTGCTGCCATAATCTGAATTGCTTTAGCCATCCCAATACCTTTAATACTTGTAAGTTCTTCAACAGTAGCTTGATTCATAAGATGCAATCCGTCATATTTGTGTAAAATTCGATTGGCAAGTTGAAGCACAGATTCCTCTTTTGTTCCTGTGCGAAGCAAGATTGCCAAAAGTTCGTTGTTAGATAAATGACTCGCCCCAAACGATAAAAGGCGTTCTCTAGGCCTTTCATCATCCGGAAAGTCTTGAATCATAATCCATTCTTTTTTCACTTGTATTCCCTCCTTTTTATTGTGGAAGGGAAACCCCAAGTTTCTTTAATTCTCGCACCGTCTTTGAGAGCGGCAAACCAACTACAGCATAATAATCACCGCTAATTTCTTTAACAAACAAAGCTCCTTTTCCTTGAATACCATATGACCCTGCTTTGTCCATTGGTTCTCCTGTCCCAATGTAGCGCGTTATCTCTTCATCTGTTAACTCATAAAAAGTTACCTCTGTACGACTATAAAAAGTTGACGTCTCTTTTCCTTTTACAAGCGCAACTCCTGTAAAAACTTCATGAGTTCTTCCAGAGAGAAAACGAAGCGTCTTAAAAGCTTCTTCTTCATTAGACGGCTTACCGAGAATTTTTCCGTCCACAGTTACAATGGTATCTGCACCAAGAACAACTTCCTCATCATTCTTTGGAACAGATTCAGCTTTTTGAGCTGCAAGATCTGTAACAACCTTTGAAGGAGGAAGCTTTTGATCCATATGCTCTTCAATTGTACTTGGGCGAATAGTAAATGTAAGGCCTGCTTCTTGTAGAAGCTGACGACGACGCGGAGAATTAGAAGCTAATACCAATGCTGTTTTCATTGTGGAAACTCCTTTGCGTTTATGATTGAGTAGAGAGATACATTCTCATTTTAACAAAGAGAGGGAGCAATCACAATTTGTTCCCAATAAAAAGACCCCTTTTAATTCAAAGAGATCTTTACGAAAGTTTAGCAATCACTTTTAAAAGGTTTTTTTGCATCCCTTCTCCACCTTCTTTTGTTAACGGTACTTCAATACTTTTTTCAAGGCTACTAAGAGAAGTCGTATATTCTTTCAAGTCATCTTTCTTTGAAAGCGTACCAAGCTGTGTTTTGAGCTCCTTTAAAGCTTCTTGTTCCACTTTCTCTCCCTCAACTGCTTTTGAAGATTGAACAATGGCTGTCTGCAGAAGCGTTGTAAGATGCTCTCCATCTTTATCAGCAACATCTTTCGCTTGCAAAGACCCTTCGTACTTTTTAGCATATACAGATACGCCCTGTTCTTCTATGCTTTTACCAAGTGCTCTCGCTTCGCTCAAAGTTGGTGAAATTCCTGCTATAAGAGTGAATTTATCATTTTGTTTTATAACTTCAACAGGTACAGACAGCTTTCTACCTTCTTTTTCAGCAGCCTCTTTTGTAGAGAAAACACCTGCTTGCACAATAAAAGCATCAAGCTTAATTGTAAAAGAAGATTTCTTTTCCTCTTTCTGTTCTGTCTCTTTTTTCTCACTATTTGAACTGACCGCTTCTTTTGGTTCAGAATCTTTTCCTTCTTTTGCTTGTGCTGTCTTCTCTTGTTTAGGCGTCTTCTCTTCCGTTTCTGTCAGCATATTTACGCTAAACAAACCAAGAGCTATTCCTACTAGACAAGCACATGCCACAATTCCTATTATCTTAAACCAGAACGGTTTTTTCCCTGGTGGAAGAGAAGATTTCCTTTTAATAAGCTTCTTGTTTCTTTCCTGTTTATAGCGATCTACCTTCTTGAGCGGAACAATGTTTGATTCCTCCGCAGATGCTGATATTTCCTTTTCTGTTTCTGTAAGCACCCATGAAAACGTCTTTTTATTGTTCTGTTTTTTGCTTAACGTTGCTTCTTGTTTCTTTCCATTAATTTTAACTAATATTTTATCTGAGGATTGCTTGTCCACCATTTCACCACCCTGTTATTCCATCATTTACGTTAGAATAGTATCGTCTCCTTAAAACCTACACCAACCCTATCACATTAAAATAAAAAAAGAACAAGACATTTGTCGCCTTGCTCGTAGTTTCTTTCGACAATATGTGTTGTTCTTCTTTGTATTATTCATTTTTAAAAGGCGTTGTTTTCCCTTCACCATCAGGAGTACTTAATTCACTCGGTTTAGTTGGCATATTAGCTAATGACGGATAATAAAAAGCTGTAAAGCTAAGCACATACTGTGGCACCTGCTCAGTTGTACTTTCACTTTCCTCATCTGAAAGCTCGACGTTCTCCTCACTTTTAGCAGGTTGAAATGATAGCCCTTCAACCGCAACTCCATGCTCACTTTTATTAAATTCATTTAGAAAGCTTAGCGCTTCTTCATATGTTGAAGCTTCGAATGTCACTTCAATGCTTTGACCCTTTAGATTTCCTGGCATATGAAGCGGCATATTTTCAATATCTCGCTTATGCTCATTCCATCTTTCATAGTCTTCTAAGCTTTGATTTTTCTCGCGCTGTTTCTTTATGATTTCATCTTTTCCAAAAGCCATATCAACGATTGTTATGTTCGCTTTTAGCTCTGCTTTTTCTATCGAAAGTAAAATGTCTTGTAAGTTCAAGTCAATTGGGATAGTTTTTTGTAAATTATAGGCATCTTTTGCGGTAACTTCTTTTCCTTCACTTTCTATTTTCAGCTTGTTAGTATATGCTTGCTCTTTCTTTAACGTCTCTGCCTTTACTTCTTCTTTAAGTTCAAGAGGAGCATAGTAGTGATGATAAAGCCAAAAAATGAGGAAGAATAAAACAAGAAAACAAATACTTAATATCAATACGTGTTTTTTCTTTATAGACCATACCATTTATTCTGTCTCCTCTTGCTTCTCACTCTGTTTTTTAAGCTTCTCTAAGTCTATGATGAGAGAATATGTTGCTTGATATGTTGATAGTTCCCCATCTTGTCTTTCTACTTCTTCTGTAACATTAGATGTATTAATAGACAAAAGGCTCGCTTTCTCAACAAGTGATGAATCTTTTAGGTTTTGTAAATAAAAAGCTGCATCACGATGATTCTCAAGCTGTATTTCTAATGAAAGCACGTTGTAGTCATCTAGATAAAATTGCTCGATATAACCATTTTGAGGAAGCTCTTCAACTAAACTTGTTAATAGAAGGTTAAGGTCTCCTTTTCTACTTTCACTCCAATTGACTGCGTTTTTCAAATCATGATACTCTCCGATCCAGCTTGGCACATTTAAAGATTCTCTCGTTTCTTTTACTTTTGTGATTTTCGCTTCTGTACGGCTAATATTTTCTTTCTTATCTTGATATTGAATATATCCATAAAGAAGAACTCCAATAGCAAGAACGATGAGTATTATAAAAAGAAGCCATGGAGCTATGTTACGCGGTTCTTTCTCAGGTAAGAAATTCACATCTCCTATCATAAGTGCACCTCTCTAAGTGCAAGACCAAATGGAACATAGCCACTCTCAGGCACACCAACTCGGTCATGAAGAAATAAAGCGTCTTTTTGAATATGAGATACCTTCACATGTAATGCTTGCTGAATCTTTTTTTGAAGGGAACTAAAAGCTGGGTGATGCCCACTAATCAGTACACCATTTATTTTCTTCTGAAGCGTTGTTTCACTTGATGTATACACACTAATCAATCCTTCTATTAACCGATTCATATAGTCGTTAAACTCACTATCAGTGCCTTTCCAAATAAAACCGTTCTCTTCATTCTTCCAATACTCCATCCATTCATAAAAAGATAAAAACTTCAAAAATACAGGTTGATGTTTTTCAAAAGTCGCAATTTGTACCCCTTCTAAATCAATATTCATAAGCATAAAAACTCCATCACCTGCTAAATCGAGGTGATAAAAAAGCCTGTACAAAGCAATGGATGAAACGCTAGCTCCAATTGGTTTTAAATTTGTTTCTTCTAAGAGTGCTACATAATCAATAAGCTCTTTTTCAGGTGTTGCAAAAACAATAGCTTTTTTTTCTTCTTCCATTTCTCCTTTATAAAAATAGTCAATCATAGGATCTTCAAAGGGGATATCGTCTTTTAATTCTTGCAATATGTACTCTTTTTCTTCGTTCTTATCCATCTCAAAGGGAAGAATAACTTCCTTTAGGACAACAAGATCATCAGGAACTGTAAAATGAACAAGCTGTTTTTGCATTTTCCACTCTTTTAAATGTTTTTGTAAAATCGCTTGTAGCTTTACATAATCCTTAATTCTCCCTTTTTCTACAATTCCCCTTTTCAAAGCAATCGTATGATAGATTGGCTGTTCAAAGGCATTTTCTTTGTTTGTCTGAAGCACTCTTATTTCATAATCCTTGATTACAATGTTAACCAGCTTGTTTTTTTGAAAAAAACGAAATTTCATGCTGTTCACACACCTATTCCTACAAAAGTCATTATGCAAAGGCCTAGAGTAATATGATTCTAGCTCCTTGTATATTAAACAATTATCACTCCATCTATCATTAAATGAAAAATCCCATATACCAACTAAATAACTGATCGCCTTTCATATATACAATAAACGTTCCAAATGCAATATAGGGGCCAAAAGGAAATGGCTTACCCTTTTGAACTCTTCCAATTATCATCCCAATAACTGCACCACATGCTCCAAACAAGACAGCAAGAAATAAAGAAAGAAATACCCCTTTTATCCCTAGAACAAGACCAATAACACCAAATAATTTCACATCCCCTCCCCCCATACCACCTCTGCTAAGGAGAAGAATAGCAAGCAGAACAAGATAACCAAGTATTCCTCCTATTGCCATATGTGAAAAGGAAGCAAGAGAAAAATACCATTGTTCCAAAATGAGGATAGGTAAGAAAAATAAAAGAAGTGAATTAGGTATAACCATATAAGAAAGGTCTGACACAATAACCATTATTAATAAAGAAGAGAGCGTTATATATAACAAACCTTCTCCGAATCCATTTGTTATAAAAGGAGCAATGGAAAAAAGAACAGCAGTACTGAGCTCAATAGTTGGATAAAGAGCTGATACCTTATATTTACACACTCTGCAGCTTCCTTTTTGCCATATGTATGAAATGACGGGAATAAGCTCTATTACCTTTAGCCTTGAGCTGCATGAAGGACAGCTTGACGATGGATAAATCAAGGATTTTCCAAGAGGAAGTCTTAATCCAACAACATTAAAAAAAGAGCCTAAAACTAAACCTGAACAAAATAGATAAATCGTAATGATTGTCATTTTTCGATCATCCCATCTAAAGATTTTTAATCTTTCAAATGGAAACCTCATCCGTTTTTCTATTAATTTGAAAACCATTCTCCAATGCTCGGAATTAGAAATGATGCAAATATTGCAAGAATGAAAACAATCACAATAATCCCGAAAAGAGAAAAACCTTGCTCTGTTTTTAAACTCAAACGCTTAAATTTATTCATAAAAAGCATACTCCTTTTTCTTTCTAGTATGCTCTTGTCCACAGCGAGAATTCACAAGAAGAGGAGATTTTATTCAGTATTGTTTACATCCCTCTCTTCTTTTGGACCTCTAACTTCTTTAGAAAAAACAGGAGGGTAATAATCATTGTTCATCACTTCAACAACCTGATCTTCTTTGCCATTTGTTATGTATCGTGCAACTTCAATACTCTCCCCTGGTTTTCCTGTTCGCTCAATACGGGTTTCATTAACATTCAAAAGTGGATCATACTCTACAATTGTTCGAGGAGGATATGTCTCTTTCCTTCTCTCTTTCACTTCAATTTTCTTGTTTAATTGTTTTCCACTTACTGTTGTAATAAGCTTATTATCCACAACTTTAACAGTGATAACATAGGAAGTTGAATGAGGATTTTCGAAGGTTAAGTCTTCTTTCCCAAGTGAAACATAAGCTTCATATCCAAGAGGAACATGATTCTGCCTTGTAGTGCTTATATGTCGTTCTGTGATTGCAAAATCGGTATGTAACATAGCTTCGTAGAGAGAGGAAGTGAGCACTTCCCTACTTTCTTGTAAAAAGCTTTCCTCATATTGAGTCAGAACTGCATAATTAAATGAAAATTCGTCTTTGCTGCCAACTGTCCATGAAGAAGAAGATCCAAATAGTTCCGAAAGATTTTCTTTACTTTCTTTTGATAATGGTCGTTCAACTTCAGCTACTACGGTCTCTTCTAAAGGTTCTGTTTCTTTTATATAGGATTGCAACACAAATAACGTCTTTGTTGCTAAACGTTGGCTTTGATCCGCTATAGTTTTCTCAAGACTTTTTTTATTTACTTTCTTTTGATCTTCAGCTGTGACCTGATTATAAAGCTCTCCATATAACTTATCCTTGTTGATATTAACAATTAAAGACTCATTCTTTTGAGTTTCAGCACGTTTCAGTGATTCTTTAAGATGAAAAACAACGACTGATCGGTCGAGCAGCACTTCTTCCTTATCATATGAAAAAGTAAGATGGCCACTTTGTTGCCACTCCTTAACTTTATTATCAACCTTTTCATATGCTTTCTCATAAGAAAGACCACCAATTGAGATACCTGCTAATTTTGTCCCTTTTGCAAACGATGTGTTTGAACCAGTAATTTTTTCATAAGCCCATACACTTCCCTGTGAAATAACGATGCCCGAAAGAACAAAAAGCAATAAAAATAAAAAGATTTTCCTTCTCTTTTTAGTGAATCTCACTAGAACACCTACCTCTGCCCTATCTCTTTCTTTTTTCAGAATCATTAGTTTTTTCTACATTCACCATGTTGCTCTTTATACATATCTAACAACGTGCATGTAAACCAACAATGCTCCTTACAGCAAAAAGGTCTTTAGACCTAGTTCTATATAACTTGTTTTTTTCCTTTATAACCAAGGCTTCACACCTCCTATTTTATACTAAGCTAGTAAATTTTGAAAGACTCCGATGTAAGTTAATACATAAAAAAAAGAGAGCTCTAAGAAAGAGCTCTCTTTTTTTCCTTATGATAGAAGATAGTTTCGAACTTCTGAAATAAAATAAAGGGAACCTGTTATAAGAAGAAGATCTTTCTCTTTTGTAAGATTTTGTTTCCCTTTTTCAATCGCTTTTTTAAAATCCATTTCTATCACTTTTGAACTATGTTGACTAACAGCCGCTACATGTTCAGGGTTATCTGCTCTTGGAAAATCAAATGTCGTAAATATAATGCTTGTTGCGATTTCCTCAAGTCTTGTAACAAGTTCTATAGCTTCTTTATCTTTTAAACATGAAAACACAACGTGAACATTATATTCCTTATAATGACGTTTCACTGTTGAAACAAGACTCTCAATCCCTTGAATGTTATGAGCACCATCTAGAAAAATAAGTGGATTTTGGCTTATTTGTTCAAAACGTCCAAGCCATGCTGTTCTTTTTAATCCTTCATATATCTTGTTAACTTCTATATTTAAAAGTCCTGCTTGCTTTAAATAGAGAAGTGCCGCAAGGGCTAAAGCTGCATTTTTCACTTGATGAGCACCAAGCATTGACAGCTTAACGTTTGAAAGAACAATATCAAATCCAGAAAATTGAAATCTTTCACTTAACTCTTCAGCTTCTAGAGCAGAAGTGCAAAAATCTCTTTCAAGCACGTAAACAGGTGCATGTTCAACTTTGGCCTTCTGTTGGATGACATCAAGCGCACCTTTTTGCTCAACAGCAGTAAAGAGCGGGATATTTTTTTTAATAATACCTGCTTTTTCTCCTGCAATTTCTTCGATTGTGTTTCCTAAAATATTCATATGATCGAATCCAATGTTTGTAATAATAGTAGCAATCGGATTCACTACATTTGTAGAATCAAGACGTCCCCCAAGACCTGTTTCAAAAATAACAAAGTCTTGTTTATTCACTTTTCCAAAATAGTAAAAAGCCATCACTGTAATAACTTCAAATTCTGTAGCTTCTCCAAAATTTGTCTCATTTAAGCTCTCTACTACATCTTTTACCTCATTTACAAGATGAACAAGCTCTTCGTCTCGTATTGGCTTGCCGTTTACGCTAATCCGTTCATTGAAGGTCTCAATGTATGGAGAAGTGAATGTTCCAACAGTATATCCTCCTGCACAAAGCATCTCACGCAAATAAGAAAGCGTAGAGCCTTTTCCATTTGTACCTGCAATATGCATTGCCTTCAGGTGCTTATGAGGGCTTCCTAGCTTTTCTAACATCCAGCTCATTCTCTCTAAGCCAGGCTTAATGCCAAACTGAAGTCTTCCATGAATCCAGCTCCGTGCTTCATCATATGTAGAAATCATTCTCTTCTGTCCTTTCATGTATAGGAAAGACGAATCTTAAAAAAGATTCGTCTTCTGATTATCCCTTAATTTCTTCAATACGTTTTTTCACAATTTCTCTTTTCTCTACATAGTCTTTCTCTTTTTGGCGTTCTTCTTCTACAACTTGTTCTGGCGCCTTGCTCACGAAACGCTCATTGCTTAATTTCTTTTGAACGCGATCTACTTCTTTATTAAGCTTTTCTAGCTCTTTTTCTAAACGAGCAATTTCTTCTTCAATGTTAATAAGTCCTTCAAGCGGCAAAATAAGCTCTGCCCCTGTCACAACAGCTGTCATTGCTTTATCAGGAGCTGTTAAGTCTACATCAATTGTAAGCTCACTTGGGTTACAGAAACGCTCAATATACGCCTTATTTTTTGAAAGTTTCTCTTTAACGTCTGCACTATTTGCTTTAATAAGCAGCTTAATTTGTTTGCTCATTGGCGTATTTACTTCAGCACGGATATTACGAACAGAACGAATAATATCAACAAGAAGATTCATTTCCCCAGCAGCTTCTTTGTTTGTTAACTCCTCTTTTACTGTAGGCCAGCTTGCTGTTGTAATTGATTCGCCTTCATGCGGCAAGTTCTGCCAAATTTCCTCGGTAATAAACGGCATAAACGGATGAAGAAGGCGCATTGTTTGATCTAATACATACGCTAAAACAGAACGAGTTGTTTTCTTAGCCTCTTCATCTTCTCCGTAAAGCGGAAGCTTCGCCATTTCAATATACCAATCACAGAAATCATCCCAAATAAAGTTATATAATGCACGGCCAACTTCACCAAATTCGTAGCGATCAGCAAGGTTTGTCACACTCTCAATTGTTTCATTTAAGCGTGTTAAGATCCATTTATCCGCTACTGATTTTTCGCCTGATAAATCCAGTTCTTCATATTTAATTCCGTTCATATTCATTAGAGCAAAACGTGATGCATTCCAAATTTTATTTGCAAAGTTCCACGTTGATTCTACTTTTTCAAAGCTAAAACGTAAGTCTTGGCCAGGGGAACTTCCTGTTGAAAGGAAGAAGCGAAGTGAATCTGCTCCGTATTTCGCAATAACGTCCATTGGATCAACGCCATTACCTAATGACTTACTCATTTTGCGCCCTTCAGCATCACGTACAAGACCGTGAATAAGAACATCTTTAAATGGACGCTCGCCTGTGAACTCTACACCTTGGAAAATCATACGAGATACCCAGAAGAAAATAATATCATAGCCCGTTACAAGCGCTGCTGTTGGATAGTAACGCTTAAAGTCCTCTGTTTCTTCTGGCCAACCCATTGTTGAGAAAGGCCAAAGAGCAGAAGAAAACCATGTATCTAATACGTCGTTATCTTGTTCCCAGTTTTCAATATCTGCTGGAGCTTCTTCTCCAACATATACTTCGCCTGTTTCTTTATGATACCAAGCTGGAATGCGGTGTCCCCACCAAAGCTGACGTGAAATACACCAATCACGAATATTTTCCATCCAGCGTAAATATGTTTTTTCAAAACGGTTTGGCACAAAGTTTACTTTGTTTTCTTTCTCTTGAAGTTCTACAGCTGCATCTGCTAAAGGCTGCATTTTTACAAACCATTGTGTTGAAAGATATGGTTCAACAACTGCTCCACTTCTTTCACTATGACCTACAGAGTGAAGATGCTCTTCAATTTCAAATAGAACGCCTTCTTCTTGGAGATCTTTTACGATTGCTTTTCGACACTCAAAGCGGTCCATTCCTTCATACTTCAAAGCTTTCTCATTCATCGTACCATCTTGATTCATAACAAGAATGCGTTCAAGATTATGACGGTTTCCAATTTCAAAGTCGTTCGGATCGTGTGCAGGTGTAATTTTAACAGCTCCTGAACCAAACTCCATGTCAACATAATCATCGCCAACAATTTCAATCTCACGGCCTACAATTGGTAGAATCGCTTTTTTACCAATAAGATGCTTATAGCGTTCGTCTTCAGGATGAACAGCAATTGCTGTATCACCAAGCATTGTTTCCGGACGAGTTGTTGCAATTTCAATATGCCCAGAACCATCTGCAAGAGGATAACGCATATGATAAAACGCACCTTGTACATCTTTATAAATGACTTCAATATCTGAAAGAGCCGTTTTTGTTGCAGGATCCCAGTTGATAATATATTCCCCGCGGTAAATAAGTCCTTTATTATAAAGGCTAACAAACACTTGACGAACAGCTTTTGATAAACCTTCATCTAATGTAAATCGCTCTTTAGAGTAGTCTAAACCAAGCCCTAATTTTGACCATTGTGTACGAATATGTGTTGCGTATTCTTCCTTCCATTTCCACGTTTCTTCTACGAATTTCTCACGTCCTAAATCATAGCGAGACTTGCCTTCTTCACGTAGCTTCGCTTCCACTTTAGCTTGTGTCGCAATTCCGGCATGGTCCATCCCTGGAAGCCATAGCACATCATAACCTTGCATTCTTTTCATACGTGTTAAAATATCTTGTAATGTTGTATCCCATGCATGACCTAAATGAAGCTTTCCTGTTACGTTTGGCGGTGGAATGACAATTGTGTATGGTGGCTTATTCTTGTCATCTTTTGCTTCAAAAAACTTTCCTTCTAACCAGTATTGATAACGGCCTTCTTCGATCTTTTGCGGATCATACTTTGTCGGCATCGTGTTTTCTTGTTCTGACATCTTATTCCCTCCAGCTAAAGTAAAATAAATAGTATGCAAAAATGCATACAAAAAACTCCTTCCATCTTGAAAAGGACGAAAGGAGTGAAGTTCGCGGTACCACCTTTTTTCAAAAAACGCCACACTTTGGGCGCTTTTGCACTTGAAAAGATAACGGCTTTTCGCCGACTTTTTCTAATAGGACAGAGCCGTTCAAAAAAGCAACTTGCAGGTGACTTTCTAACGCGATTGCTTAAGAAACTTCTCAGCATATAGTCTCTCTCTCTTGAAGCATCTTTCGTTATACTCTTCCTGCGCACTGTATTAGCATTAATTTCGTTTACTTCTATATACTATACAAAAAAATTATAAATCGTCAATAAGCTTCTCCATCTTTTTTCACTTTTATTCCTCATTTTTCACTTTTCTTCTTTAGGCACATTGCCTAAGTGTTCAACATATAGTGTAAAAACATATGTTATCGTAAGGAGATGAGAAATTTGAAGCAGCGTTTCAATTCTTATTCATTAAAGAAATGGGCCCAGAATGCAGGAGCTGTTTGCTCTCAATTTATTATTCCACTCACTGTTTTTCAAGCAGTACGTACAATTGTTTTTCCATCTATCCTAGACGTTTTTCTTCTGCTGATTTTCATAGCTATTCTATTATCCATTTATTTTGAATGGATTTAAAAAAGAACTAGCCCTCTTGTTCAGAGGCTAGTTCTGCCATTTCTTTTTGTTTTTCAACTTCTACAATCTTTGTGACAAGTGTTTCAACATTTTTCATATGCCAGTAGCTTTCCATAAGCATCTTGACGTGATATTGCTCATTATTACTGTTCTGCTGATACCTTTCAAATGCTTTGTAGAAACGTTCAGGGAAAGCTAAATATGCACAAAATAGCCGTTTTTCTGTCTCATTTAAAGGAAAGTGATTTTCATAGTTTTCAAACCACTCATAAACATCTAAATTTTGAAGAGGATATGTTTTTAAAGAGCGATAATAGAAATCTGCTAAATCATACACAGGTGATCCTTCTCTCGCTTCTTCAAAGTTAATAAAATAACCATTTTCATTCTCATCATAAACAAAATGTTTTGTAGAAACCTTACCATGATTAATTACTAAACGGGTTTTTTCTTCCTCTTTTGCGGTCTCATACCATTTCTCAAATTGTTCTTTTGCAAATGTAAGCGACCTTGTCATTTCGTAGTAAAAGGTACAAAAATACAGCTGAAAAGGAGACATGTATACTTCCTTTTCACTTTGTTCTACATATGTTGCCATAGCTGTTTCTCTTTCGTTCCATCGTGAGACAAGCTCTTCATAATGTTTTTCTTTTTCTTTTATATCGATTTTCTCTTCATAAGATGAAAAGGCATGAAGCTCAGCAAGCTCTCGAAACAGCTTATATGGCAATGAATCCTGTTCTTCTCTCCGTTCGTTCAGAAACCAATGTGTCAAATAAAACTGTTCCGACACTCCTTTGGAAAAGTACTGGCCTTCTAACGTTGGATAAACAGGCACAAGCTTTGTAAACCCATTTTTGTATAGCTTTTTCATCTTCTGAACAAAATGGGGATTACGCCAAGAGGAGGATAGCCTTTTAAGCGCAAATACTCCTTTTGGCGTAAATACTTTTTTCACTTTGCCATAGTCTTCAATATAGTTTGCCTGTAAGCCATATTGCTGTAGAAGGGGCCCATATGCTCTTAGACTATTTTCCATTCTTGCCCCACTCTCTTTCCTCCTTTAATTCACTCAGACAGGAATTGTTAAAACCTGACCTTCTGTTACGTCTTGTTCATCTTCTAGATTGTTTGCCTGTACAAGCTGATGAACAGGCAGATCGTAACGCCCTGCAATTTGCTCAAGTGAATCTCCTTCTTGAACAATACACATTTTAACGCACGTTTTCGTTTCCTGCTCTTCTCTGTCAAACAGCTCTGTTAAATAAAGCGTATTTTCTTTCCGGTGAGCTTTCTGTTCTTTTGTCTCATCTTCTTCCATTGCAGATGTAACAACCGTCGGTGAACTACTTTCAACAACTTCCTTCTCTTCCACTTTCTCAAATGAAACCGATTCTGAAAGTGGTCTTTCTTCATCTAGGTCTGCTAAGTGCAACGCATTGTCCTTACGATGAGTTTCCGGCTCTTTCTTCTCAACTTCTTCCCTTGCAGATGTAACAGCCACTGGTGAACTACTTTCAATGTTTTCGGTTTCCTTCTTCTCTTCCACCTTTTCAGAGGAAACCGGTTCTGAAGAGGAAGCTGGTCTTTCTTGATCAGGTTCCTCTTCAGAAGGGGAATCTTCTTTGTTCAACTGCAAAGGCTCAAATACAGGAGCTTCTTCTTTTTCCTCTGTTTTTTCTCTCTTTACTTCTACTTCAAATGGTTCCTCAATTTCACTTATATCTTCTTCCTCTTCTTCTCGTTCATCTTCTGGAATTTGATAAGGATTCTGAATAGATCGTGAGCTATTTGTAATTCTCTCTGTCCATTCATCCTCTTCTTTTTCTACTTCCTCTTCGCTTGGAGCAGCACGGTACATTGGCTCATATACAAGCTCATCATCTAATTTGCTCTCCTCCTCCAAACTCCCCTCATCTTGCAGAGCTGACTGCTGTGGTTCTTCCGCGGCATCCTCAATGCCTATAATGCAAATATCGGCTGTTAGCTTTAAAGAACGTTGATCAAACAAATCATAATCAAAACTTTCAACATCAACATAAAGCTCTTCTAAGCTCGATATTCTATCTCGTGGAATCGTAATGTCAATTGGAAAACGATGAGCAAATGTTGTAATGCCATCTTCTCTTAACTCAATGGCTTCAATTATTCGCCCTTCTGCTTGGTCACGAATAGAGCTTTCCCCTTCTTTTTGTACATATTCTCCTACAAGCATTAGTGCTCCGTAAATGGATACTTGATCTCCAAGTTCATTAGTTGCTACATCAGGAGATAAGGAAATAGATAAAAGCTGATCTACTTCCTGATCAGAACGAAAATAAACAGATTCCTCTACAGAAAAACGTAGGCAAGACAGATTGTCCTTTGACAATGTCTGTTCCTCCTTTCAATTCCCCATTCAATAAGATAAAAGCCATACGGCTCGTTTCACCATTTGATACTTTCCTTGTTGCTATTTCACGCTTCTTAGCGCATAAGATGAAAATCATTTGTCTTTATAGATGTATGAGTAAAAGGTATATTTATGACTAAAAGATACCCCTCACCCTTCCGCTGCTCTTTTTTCACATAAAAAGAAGCCCTTTTCGTAATGAAAACGGCTCTAGTTAAGTTCATGGAAGGTTTTAAGAAATAGGTTGTACATCATAACTGTTCCCGCTTGTCCTCTTTTTAAACATCACAGATCGGAATCCCGTATATTTTCAAAATTCTCTTTTTCATTTCTTTTTCGGTAATCAACCCTATCATTCTGGCATGAATCAAATCCTTTTCTCTTTCGGTTAGTTCATTGTTTTTTATGTTAAATTCTTTCTTCAATTCAATTATTATATTTTCTATTTTTTGTTTGTCCATTTCGATCACCCTTTATAAAAAATTTACGTATAGACTTGATTTATCCTTTACTTTTGTTTAACATTCACATGACGTTTTCTTTTAATGACATAGTTTAAGATTAAGAAGATAATAGTTATCACTGGTCGTATCCGTTTAGAATACTCCTTTGATCTTAGTAATTTTACCCTTATCGGGAGAAACTAACCTAAAAAAAGAAGGGAGTGTTTTATGATGTGGGCAGAATTTAAAAAGTTCGCTTTAAAAGGAAATGTACTAGACCTAGCTGTTGCTGTTGTAATTGGAGCTGCTTTTGGGAAGATTGTTTCTTCTCTTGTAGATAGCATTATTATGCCACTTGTAGGAATCGTCTTGGGCGGCTATGACTTTAAAGGGTTAAGTGTAAAGATTGGTGATGCCACTGTAGCCTATGGGGTATTTATTCAAAATGTTGTAGATTTCTTTATTGTTGCGTTTGCTATTTTTCTTTTTGTTAAAGGTATTGAGCGGTTTAAAAAGAAAAAGGAGGAAGAGCCTGCTCCTGCTCCAGAGCCTGACAGAAAAGAAGAGCTCTTACAAGAAATTCTCATTACACTGCAAAAATCAAAACAAAAGGACAGCCTATAAGGCCGTCCTTTTGTCTTTTATCCACGAATGCGTGAAAATGCTTTTTCTGCTGCTTCAATTGTTTTTTCAATGTCTCCATCGCTATGTGCTGTTGATAAAAACATTCCTTCGAACTGAGAAGGAGGAAGGAAGACACCTTCATTTGCCATTTCTCTATAATATGTTGCAAAATACTCAAGATTAGACGTTTTAGCCGTTTCGTAGTTAATAACTTCTTCATTTGTGAAGAAAAAGCCAATCATTGAGCCTGCACGGTTTGCTGTAAAAGGAATGTCATACTTTTTAGCAGCGCTCACAAGACCTTCTTCAAGACGATCTGCTTTGCGATTAAATTGTTCATATGAAAGAGGAGTAAGCTGTGTTAAAGTTTCATAACCACCTGTCATAGCTAATGGATTTCCTGAAAGTGTTCCTGCTTGATAGATTGGACCGCTCGGAGCTACTCTTTCCATAATCTCAGCTTTCCCACCATATGCACCAACAGGCAGACCTCCGCCAATTACTTTTCCAAGACAAGTCAAATCAGGTGTTACACCATAATACCCTTGAGCACAATTATAATCAACCCGGAATCCTGTCATAACTTCATCAAAAATTAAAAGGGAGCTATATTCATTTGTAATATTACGAAGCCCTTCTAAAAAGCCTTCAACAGGAGGAACAACGCCCATATTTCCTGCTACAGGTTCAACAATTACCCCTGCAATATCCTCTCCAAACTGTTCAAATGCATAACGAACGCTTTCTATATCATTATATGGAACAGTGATTGTATTTTGGGCAATACCTTCTGGAACACCAGGACTGTCTGGTAAACCTAACGTTGCTACACCTGAACCTGCTTTAATTAAAAGAGAGTCTCCATGGCCATGATAACAACCTTCAAACTTTAAAATCTTATTTCGATTTGTGTAACCACGTGCTAGACGAAGTGCACTCATTGTTGCTTCTGTTCCTGAACTCACCATACGCACAATTTCAATCGATGGCACGCGCTCAATCACAACTTTTGCAAGCTCATTTTCCACAAGCGTTGGTGCACCAAAGCTTGTCCCTGCTTCAGTTACTTTCTTTAAAGCTTCAATAACACGATCGTTTGAATGACCATGAATTAAAGGCCCCCATGATAACACATAATCAATATATTCGTTACCATCAATATCATAAATTTTCGAGCCTTTTCCACGTTCTATAAAAATCGGATCCATGTTTACTGATTTAAACGCACGTACAGGACTGTTCACCCCGCCAGGCATAAGTTGCTGAGCTTCTAAAAATGCAGCTTTTGATTTTTCATAACTTCTCATTTAATGTGCTCTCCCTTCAATTCACTAGTTTTTTTCACGCAACCATTTTGATGCATCTTTTGCATGATACGTAACAATTAAGTCTGCTCCTGCTCGCTTCATACTAATCAGCTTTTCAAGTACAATATCGCGTTCATTTACCCAGCCGTTTGCAGCAGCAGCTTTGACCATTGAGTACTCACCGCTTACATTGTACGCTACAACAGGTACGTTAAATCTTTCTCTTACATCACGGACAATATCTAAGTAAGATAACGCTGGCTTAACAATAAGGAAATCTGCATCCTCATCAACATCTGACTGAGCTTCACGAATAGCTTCTGTACGATTTGCTGGATCCATTTGATATGTTTTACGGTCGCCAAATTGTGGTGTAGAATGCGCCGCATCACGGAATGGACCGTAAAAAGCAGAAGAGTATTTTACAGCATATGACATGATTGGCACATCTTCAAATCCTTCTTCATCAAGGCCATGGCGGATTGCTGCTACAAATCCGTCCATCATATTTGATGGTGCAATAATATCTGCTCCTGCTTTTGCTTGGCTAACAGCCGTTCTTGCTAAAAGATCAAGCGTTGGATCATTTAAAATTTTCCCGCCTTCAATAACGCCACAATGTCCGTGATCTGTATATTGACAAAGACAAGTATCTGCAATAACAACCATTTCAGGGAAGTTTTCTTTAATTTGAGAAATAGCTTTTTGAACAATTCCGTGCTCATCATATGCTTGTGAGCCAACTTCATCTTTATGAGCTGGAACTCCAAAAACCATTACAGATAAAACACCAAGTTCAACAAGTTCCTCTATTTCTTTGTTTAAATGATCAAGAGAAACATGGTACACGTCAGGCATTGAAGAAACTTCACTTCTAATGTTTTCTCCTTCTACAACAAAAATGGGATAAATAAAATCTTCTGGACGAAGATGATTTTCACGAACTAAAGCTCGCATATTTTCTGAACTACGTAAACGACGATGACGATCAAACATAAGCTGTTCCACGTCTAGTCACTCCTTTTTTTTGAAAAATAGTGTATTAATACTTTCATCATACCATCTACAGAAGCCCTGTGCGCAATATGGCGCTCAGAAAAACCGCATGCTTCTGCTCTTTTCCCTGTTACATCTCCAACACACACAAGCGGCAGGTTCCGTCCGTTTTCCTTTTGTGAATATGGAACCAATTCACAAAACGCGTTGACGGCTGATGGGCTCATAAAAGTAATAGCATCCATTTGCTCCTCTTTCACAAGAAAATCAAGCTCTTTCTGCTTGTCCTTGTCAGCCACTGTTTCATATACTGTTATGGTCTCTACTTCTAATCCTTGCTCTTTTAGTCCTTTAGGGATAGTGTCTTTCGCTAGATTTCCGCGAACAAAGAGAATTTTCTCTTCCTTTGGCACAACTTTTAAAAGTTCTTCTAAAAGAGCTTCTCCTGTAAACACAGAAGGTTTTAAAATGGAAGAATATCCATGTTCTTTTAGTACCTTTTCTGTCTTGTCTCCAACTACCGCTATCTTTGCTGTACTCTTTACTTTTTTGTTAACAGATGGATCTTTTAACAAATCAAAAAAAATGGAGACTCCATTTTGGCTTGTAAAAACAAGCCATTGATATTCATGTACATGTCTTAGCGTTTCTTTTACTTTTTCTTTATTTCTTACATGGCGAATTTTTAAAAGAGGCACTACAAGTGGTGTTCCCCCATATTGTTCAATTAACCGAACAAATGAAGTACTCTGCTCTTTTGGGCGCGTAATTAAAATACGTTTACCAAAAAGAGGAGCTGAGTCCATCACGACTCACTAAGCTCCTCTTTGACTTTATCAATTAACTTTTTGGCACCTTGACTTGATAAAATGCGAGCAGCTTCATGTCCTACCTCTGTTGGATTATTACCGACAACACGCTCTTTATACATTTGTTTTCCGTCTGGTGAAGCAACAAGAGCTGTTAATACAACTTCTTCGCCTTCAAGTATAGCGTAACCTGCAATCGGAACTTGACAGCCGCCTTCCATCTTATGAAGAAAAGCACGCTCTGCTGTAACTGTTACACTTGTTTTATAATCATCTAGCTTGTGAAGGAGATCCATTAGTTCTTGATCATCTTCTCGACATTCAATCGCTAAAGCACCTTGACCAATTGCCGGAACACAAACTTCCTCATCCATATATTCACTTACAACATCATCAGACCAACCCATACGCTTTAATCCTGCTGCAGCAAGCACAATTGCATCATAGTCTTCACTTTCTAGCTTTCCTAACCGCGTATCAATATTTCCGCGAATCCATTTAATTTCAAGGTCTGGACGATATGATAAAATTTGGGCTCCGCGTCTTAAGCTACTTGTGCCGATGATAGCTTTTTCTTTAATATTTGCTAGTCCTTCGCCAGTTTTTGAAATGAATGCATCACGATGGTCTTCACGAACCGGAATGCAGCCAATTGTAAGTCCATCTGGGAGAACAGCTGGCATGTCCTTCATACTATGAACAGCAAAATCAATTTCTTTATTTAACATTGATTGCTCAATTTCTTTCACAAAAAGACCTTTTCCACCTACTTTAGATAATGTTACATCTAAAATTTGGTCACCTCGTGTTACAATCTCTTTAATTTCAAAGTCATAGTTTCCACCAAGCTTTTTCAGCTGTTCAATCACCCATTTTGTTTGTGTTAATGCTAATTTACTTTTTCTTGAGCCAACAACAATTTTCCGCATAAAATCCTCCTACTACGAGTTCCAAAAATGAAAGTTAGATAAACTTCCAAATAAAAAGAAGTTTATTAGTAAAATTAAAAATGAAGCCATATTCCAAAAGGCCATTGATTTTCCTTGCTGTCCCCTACTTATTCTTACATAAAGATAGACACTATAGACAATAAGTACAAGAAAAGAACCAAGTACTTTTACGTCATACCAATGAAACTGATCAAGTTTCATATAGGCCCACATAACGCCTAAAAGAAGAGAGAGGAGCAAGAGCGGAAGAGCGACAACATTTAAAAGATAAGAGAGATAATCAAGTCTTGATAAATCTCCAAGTCTTATTAGCCGTTTCCCCCACTTTTTCTTTTTCAAGAGATGATATTGCAGAACATAAAGTGATGAAAAAACAAAAGAAATCGAGAATGCCCCATACGACAAAATTGCCATTGTAATATGAAAAATTAATAACTCAGAAACTAGGCGTTCTCCTTGAACAGTAGAATAGTCTTGCATAGGTACAAAAGTATGTAATGCCATCACAAAAAAACCAATTACATTTGTGAAGAACACAAGAAAATCCACCCTCAAAAAGCGATTGATAAGAAGAGAGAGTGTAATAAGTACCCACGCATAAAAATAGATCCCTTCAAATATCGTTAAGATGGGAAATCTTCCTGTTTCTATCATTCTGAACAGGAGAAAAAACGTTTGTAATACCCAGACAATAGCAAGCAACCAGAAGGCAGTTCGATTCGCCTTCCGGTTGTTAAGTAAAAAATCGATAAAATATAATAGCACGCTTATAGCATAAAGTACGACAACAAGCTCATAAATTCTTGTTAAATTGATTTCTACCATTTAACAATCCTTTCTTATGACGGATGTACAATTTCATGAGCAAGGGGCGTTTTTTCTACCTTCTTTTCAATAGTACGTTCATCTCGTACCATATGTTCAATATCAAAAATCTTCATAAATAACTGAAGTGATTGTTCTGCATCTTTCTGACCAGCAAGCTCTTTCGCACTTAAAATGGGATCTTTCAGCAGTTGGTTAATAATGCTTTTTGTATGTTTATTTAATACTTTTCGTTCACGTTCTGTCAAATTTGGAAGCTTTCGCTCAATGCTTTTCATTGTTTCATTTTGAATATTAAGCGCTTTTTGACGAAGTGCTGAAATGACAGGAACAACACCAAGCGTTCCAATCCATGTTTTAAATTCTACAACAGCTGCTTCAATCATAATCTCAATTGTCTCAGCTGCCTTCTGACGTTCTTGTAGATTTGCTTCCACAATTCCTTCTAAATCATCAATATCATATAAGAAAACGGTTTCTAGTTCACTAAGAGATGGATCTAAATCACGCGGAACAGCAATATCTACCATAAAAATTGGTCGACCTTTGCGCAACTTTTCTACTTCTTTCATCGTCTCTTTAGTAATAACATATTCTGTTGCTGATGTTGAACTAATGACGATATCCGCTTCAAGCAAGGCACCTGCAAGGTCTTCAAAACTTCTTGCATTTCCTTCAAAACGCTGTGCTAAGGCTTCTGCTTTTTCCTTTGTACGATTAATAACTGTCACATTGCCAACCCCACTGCCAGATAAGTTTTTAGCAGCAAGCTCGCCCATTTTACCAGCACCTAAAATAAGGACGTGCTTTTGTGACAGATTACCAAATATCTTTTTCCCAAGTTCAACAGCTGCATAACTAACAGACACAGCATTTGCACCGATATCTGTGTAGTGATGTGCTCGTTTTGCAAGTGTCACAGCTTCTTTAAAAAGCTGATTAAATACCGTTCCTGTTGCTCCCTGTCCTTGAGCTGTTAAAAAGCTTGAACGAACTTGACCAAGAATTTGAGTTTCACCTAATACCATTGAATCTAACCCGCTAACAACACGATATAAATGCTCAATCGCAGCATCATGCTCGTATATTGTTAAATATGGAGAAAGTTCCTCTTTACTTATATTAAACCATTCAGCTAAAAAAGCTTTTACATAATAACGCCCTGTATGCAACTGATCAACAACTGCATAGATTTCTGTCCGATTGCATGTTGAAACAATTACGTTTTCTAAAACGCTCTTTTGCTCTTTAAGAACACGCATCGCTTCAGACAGTTCACTATCGTTAAAACTTACCTTTTCGCGAATTTCAACAGGGGCTGTTCGATAATTTAAGCCGATCGCAATAATGTGCATTCTTTTCTGTACCCCCTTAACGTAATGCTCGTATTATCCTTTACTTATTATAACATGTTTCCTTTAGCTCTTTTCATACAAAATGTGAACATTATTTAAAATGATTATAAAGTAATATTTCTTATTATGTAATTAGTTTAGCACACTTTCTTAAATTCTCAACTTTTTTGATTGTTAATAGAAAGCGCTAGCATTTATGAGAAGCTTCGTTACTATCTTCTTCGCCTAGCATTATTTTTCCTTTTTCTTTATTGTTTTACAAAAGAAAAAAATTATACAAGAGACCCTTTAATTTTCTAAAGGGTCTCTTGTATAATATAAAATTTCATCACATAATATGCTTGTTTTCTCGTAAAAGCAGACGGTTTTATAGAAAGCTTTTAATAGCATTCCAAGCCGTGTCTTTTCCTTGAGCCGTTTCCGAAGAGAATAAAATCATTTCATCGCCCTCTTCAAGCTCCAACGTTTCTTTTACGATTTTTAAATGCTTTTGCCACTTTCCTTTTGGTATCTTATCAGCTTTTGTAGCAATGATAATAACGGAAAGTCCAAAATGCTTTAGAAAATCATACATCATAATATCATCTTGAGTTGGCTTGTGACGTACATCTACGATAAGTACAACAGCTTTAAGTTGTTCTCGGTTTGTTAGATACGTTTCAATCATTTTGCCCCATGCTGCGCGCTCTGTTTTCGAAACGCGAGCATATCCATAACCTGGCACATCTACAAAATGTAGAATGTCATCAATATTATAGAAATTTAACGTTTGAGTTTTACCTGGCTTTGAAGACGTACGCGCTAAATTTTTGCGATTCAGCATTTTATTGATAAAAGATGATTTCCCCACATTTGAACGCCCTGCAAGTGCAATCTCAGGAAGATGACCAACGGGGTACTGTGCTGGTTTTACAGCACTTATCACAATCTCTGCGTTTTTTACTTTCATAAACTCTCTCCTACTAATGCGTGCTTTAGCACCTCATCCAAATGAGAAACTGGAACAATTTCAAGGTGCTCCCGCACGCTTTCTGGAATTTCCTCAATGTCCTTCTCATTATCACGTGGAATCAATACTTTTGTCAAACCGGCTCTATGGGCACTGAGCGTTTTTTCCTTTAAACCTCCGATTGGAAGTACGCGTCCTCGAAGTGTAATCTCACCTGTCATTCCTACTTCTTTTCTAACAGGATTGTCTGTTAAAGCTGAAATGAGAGCAGTAGCCATCGTAATACCTGCTGAAGGACCATCCTTTGGCACAGCTCCTTCTGGAACGTGAACATGAATATCTAATTTTTCATGAAATGAAGGGTCAACTCCTAGCTCGTCTGCTCGTGAGCGAATGTAGCTAAAAGCAGCTTGTGCCGATTCTTTCATTACATCGCCAAGCTTCCCTGTTAAAATTAATTTTCCTTTACCAGGAGCAACACTTACTTCAATAGAAAGTGTATCTCCGCCAACCGTTGTGTAAGCAAGACCTGTTGCAACGCCAACTTGGTCTTCTTCTTCAATCTGTCCATAGCGGAAACGTGGTTTTCCTAAGAAATCCTCAAGCGTTTTTGACGTAACCGTAATTCTTTTTCTTTCTTCTCCAACAATTTGTTTTGCTGCTTTTCGGCAAATAGAGGCTAATGTTCGCTCAAGACTACGAACTCCCGCTTCTCTCGTATACATACGAATAATTTTTAGAAAAGCTTCATCTTTTATATTAAGCTGGGTTTTTCCTAATCCGTGCTCTTTTAGTTGTTTTGGGAAGAGATGACGCTTCGCAATTTCTAACTTTTCTAACTCTGTATAACCAGCAATATCAATAATTTCCATTCGATCACGAAGCGGACCTGGAATTGTTGCTAAATTATTTGCTGTAGCAATGAAAAGGACATTAGATAAATCATAAGTTTCCTCAATATAGTGATCACTGAACGTATTATTTTGCTCAGGATCCAGTACTTCTAAAAGAGCTGATGAAGGATCGCCACGGAAGTCATTCGACATTTTGTCAATTTCATCGAGCAAGAAAACCGGGTTAATTGTTCCTGCTTTCTTCATCCCTTGAATAATACGACCAGGCATTGCTCCAACATATGTGCGACGATGACCCCTAATTTCTGACTCATCACGTACACCGCCAAGAGAGGCTCTAACAAACTGACGGTTAAGAGAAGTAGCGATTGATCTAGCAAGCGATGTTTTCCCAACTCCAGGCGGTCCTGATAAGCAAAGAATTGGACCTCTTAATGATTTTGTCAATTGCTGAACAGCCAAGTATTCCAGCACGCGTTCTTTCACTTTTTCAAGTCCATAATGCTCGTCATCTAATATTTTTTCTGCTCGTTTGATATTTAAAATATCTTCTGTTTCTTTTGTCCAAGGTAGCGAAATGAGCCATTCAATATAGTTTCTAATCACAGAGCTTTCAGCAGAACTTGCAGGTACTTTTTCATATCGATCAAGCTCTTTTAAAGCAACCTCTTTAATATGATCTGTCATACCGGCTTTTTCAATTTTCTCAAGCAGTGAAGACACTTCAGCCGTCTTGCCGTCCTTATCTCCAAGTTCCTTTTGAATTGCCTTCATTTGTTCTCGAAGATAATATTCCTTTTGAGTACGCTCCATTGATTTTTTAACACGCTGACTAATTTTCTTCTCTAGCTGCAAAACTTCTTGTTCATTATTAATATATTCAATGACTTTTTCTAACCGTTCTTTAACGTCAAGCATTTCTAGAATTTCCTGTTTTTGCTCAACTTTAACAGGAAGATGTGACGTGATAATATCAGCAAGACGTCCAGGTTCATCAATATCTGTTACTGTTGCAAGTGTTTCCTGAGATACTTTTTTGGACAATTTTATGTATTGCTCAAAATACTGTAGCAATGTTCTCATTAAAGCTTCGTCTTCTGAAGTTTTTTCATGCTCCTCAGTGTACTGCTCAATATCTACAGAAAACATCTTTTCTTCTTGCTTAAAAGACACAATTTTCGCTCTGTTTAATCCTTCTACGAGAACGCGCATCGTTCCATTTGGGAGTTTTAACATTTGCTTAATTTTTGCTAGTGTTCCTGTATGATAAAAATCTTCTTCTGTTGGTTCATCAATACCCATTTCCTTTTGTGAAACAAGAAAAATGAGGTGATCTTCTATCATTGCTGTTTCTAAAGCTTGCACAGATTTATCTCGACCTACATCTAAATGCAGAACCATTGTTGGATATACAAGCAAGCCTCTTAGTGGCAGAAGCGGAACTGTTGTTGTTTGTTTGATTGCCACTTTTCTACACCTCCATCTAAGCTATTCGGTTAAAGGGGAGTCTTGTATTATAGGAAGAAAGCCTTCACTTTATTCCACTATTTACTACATTATTGTAATAAAAAATATTTTTTCTCCATAAAATTAACCGAAAATTCAATACGTATAGTCTTTCAACAATTCTATCTTATTTAAAAAACATTGTCTAATCTAAAACATTGTCTCTTCCTTATTGTGAGCCTTTCTTATAGAGAACATGTAAAAACATCTTCTCTTATTTTCAGAAAAACAGGCTTTATCCTTTTAGGGACAAAGCCTGTTTTTTTACATTGATTCACGTTTTGGAAGTGACACATCTTCTTCACGATTCAAAAGAGGGTGAGCCGTTTTAACTAATGTTAGAGCTAGAACTTCTTTAATGTGGGTAACAGGGATAATTTCAATCCCCTTTATTTCTTCTAAAAGTGAGTTCATGTTTTCCTTTGGAATAATGACTGTTTCGACTCCTGCCTGCTTTGCGGCTTTCACTTTTGCTACAACGCCACCAATTGGCTTTACTTTCCCGTGAAGACCAATTTCTCCTGTCATTGCTATCGTATGCTTAACAGGGACATTGTAAATGGCCGAATAGATTCCCGTAGCCATCGCAATACCAGCTGAAGGACCATCAATAGGAATTCCTCCCGGAAAGTTTACATGAATATCGTATTCACTTTCTTCCATACCCATTGTACGGAGAACAGTAATAACATTTTCAATGGAACTTCTCGCCATACTTTTGCGACGGATCGATTTTCCGCTTCCCCCAATGCTTTCTTCTTCTACAATTCCTGTAATATTGATTTTTCCTTTATCTTTGCTTTTTAGTGCCGTCACTTCAATGTCTAACAAAGCACCAGAATTTGGACCGTACACTGCAAGTCCATTCACAATTCCAACTTGCTCTTTTTGCCCTATCTTTGGATCAAGGCGTGGGGACATTTGACTTGAATGAATAACCCATTCCATATCGCTATCTTCAATTTCTTTCTTATCAGCAGAAATAGCCACCCCTGCTGCAATTTGAATCATATTAACAGCTTCACGCCCGTTTCTTGCATATGTAGCTAGTAGCGATAAGGAATATTCACTAATTGGCATCCCAACTTTATCTGCGGCCTTTTTGGCTACAGTTTCAACTTCACTTTTTTCAAGTTCTCTAAAGAAAATCTCTAAACAGCGAGAACGTATTGCCGGAGGAATCTCATCAGGAGTTCTAGTTGTTGCTCCAACTAGACGAAAGTCAGCCGGTAATCCATTTTGAAAGATATCATGGATATGTGTTGGAATTTGATTATTTTCTTCACTATAATACGCACTTTCTAAAAAGACTTTTCGATCTTCCAGCACTTTTAGCATTTTATTCATTTGAATTGAATGAAGTTCCCCAATCTCATCAATGAACAACATACCTCCGTGAGCGTGTGTAACGGCTCCTTGTTTTGGTTGAGGAATCCCCGCTTGTCCCATCGCCCCTGCTCCTTGATAAATGGGGTCATGAACAGAACCAATAAGAGGATCTGCAATTCCCCGCTCGTCAAAACGTGCTGTTGTGGCATCAAGTTCAACGAAAACAGCATCTTGCTTGAACGGTGACTTTATATTCTTTTTTGCTTCTTCTAATACGAGACGAGCCGCAGCCGTTTTCCCCACTCCAGGAGGACCATATATAATAACATGCTGTGGATTTGGACCGCATAGTGCAGCTTTCAGTGAACGAATGCCGTCTTCTTGACCAACAATGTCTTTAAAAGTAGCAGGTCTTACTCGTTCTGCTAGCGGTTCTGTTAAAGAAATAGAGCGGAGTCTCCTTAACTGTTCCATTTCTTTTTTGGATTCCCGATCAATGGACACTTTTTGTGTACGTTGATTGCGCAATAAGCTCCAAAAGTACAGCCCAATAATAATGCCAAAAAACAGCTGTACAAGGATAATGATATTTGTCCAACTCATAAAGTGACCTCCTGCATGTTTTGTAAGTTTACATGCTAGTATCTCCTTGTCAAAGTTGGAATAAACCGTTTAAATTGAAAAAAAGAAGAGGAATTCCAAATGAGTTGGAATTCCTCTTCTTCGTTTTAGAACAGAAAAGTAAGCTAAAAAGCTTTCTTCTCTTTATTAAGCTGATGTTTTGCTACCTTTTTGAACTGTTGAACCATCCTTTAAAACAAGTTTTGGCTCAGCTTCTTCACGAACAGCTTCACCTGTAATGACACATTTATCAATGTCTTCACGTGAAGGAAGGTCAAACATTACATCAAGCATTAAGCCTTCAATAATTGAACGAAGTCCACGAGCACCTGTTTTACGTTCAATTGCTTTGCGAGCAATTTCTTTCAATGCTTCATCTTCGAACTCAAGGTTAACATGATCAAGTTCAAGCATTTTTTGATACTGCTTAACAAGAGCATTTTTCGGCTTTGTTAAAATTTCAACTAGCGCGCCTTCATCAAGTTGTTCAAGACTTGCAATAACTGGAAGACGACCGATAAATTCTGGAATTAATCCAAATTTCAGTAAATCTTCTGGCAATACGCTTGTTAGAAGATCTTTTTGTTCTGCTTCAGGTTTTTTCGCTTCAGAACCGAATCCAATAACTTTCTTGCCTAAACGACGCTTAATAATTGGTTCAATTCCGTCAAATGCACCACCACAGATGAAAAGGATATTTGTTGTATCAATTTGAATGAACTCTTGGTGTGGATGCTTACGGCCACCTTGTGGTGGAACGCTCGCAACTGTGCCTTCTAAGATTTTAAGAAGAGCTTGTTGTACACCTTCACCAGATACGTCCCGTGTAATTGATGGATTTTCTGATTTACGAGCTACTTTATCAATTTCATCGATATAGATGATTCCTTTTTCAGCACGCTCAACGTCATAGTCAGCTGCTTGGATAAGTTTTAGTAAGATGTTTTCTACATCTTCCCCTACATATCCAGCTTCTGTTAATGATGTTGCATCAGCAATTGCAAATGGAACATTTAAAATACGAGCAAGCGTTTGTGCTAGAAGTGTTTTACCACTTCCTGTTGGACCAATCATTGCAATATTACTTTTAGCAAGTTCGATGTCATCAATCTTGCTATTTGAATTTACTCGTTTATAGTGATTGTAAACGGCTACAGATAAAGAACGTTTCGCAGCATCTTGGCCGATTACATATTCGTCTAAAATATCGCAAATCTCTTTCGGTTTTGGAACATCTTTGAACTCTACTTCTTCTTCCGTGCCTAGCTCTTCTTCCACGATTTCAGTACAAAGTTCAATACATTCGTCACAAATGTAAACTCCAGGACCTGCAACAAGCTTACGAACTTGGTCTTGTGTTTTACCACAGAAAGAGCATTTTAGTTGTCCCTTTTCTTCGTTAAACTTAAACATCGTGTCACCCCTTATATTGTTTAATAAACACACCTTCCAGCTTCCGAGCCTTCTGCGCTATGTACGCACTGTAACACACGTGTGAGTAAAATGCGAGAAATAAGTTTTAAGAAGCCTAAAGAACAAACAGAAGGATAAACCCATTTCTTAGCTGACTAAAAGACAACTTTTGCTGCTAGTGAGAGTTTTTACTGCATTTTACCATAAAACTCTGCAGTTTGAATACAAAAACACTCGTTATGTAAGTAATTATTAGACTTTCCTAATCAGACCTCTGATATGTAGCATGTTGATAATTTTGTTAACGTTATGATATGCGTATGGATTCCTTCTTATTGCTAAAAGTTCTTTAAAAGGGTCTTTATTTTTATAAAGCAAGGCACGAGAAAATCGTGCCTTGCTTTTACTTACTTCTTATTATGCAACAGTTTTGCTGTTTTCTACAAGGAAATCGATCGCTTTACGGATTTGAAGATCTTGTTTTAAACCTTCAGTTGATCCACCAAGCATGTTTTTGATGTTTTCAGCAGGCATGTTGTAGCTTTCAGCCATTGTATTGATTTCTTTTTCTACTTCTTCGTCTGATACTTCAAGGTTTTCAGCTTTTGCGATTGCTTCTAATGTTAAGTTCATTTTTACGCGTTTTTCAGCATCAGCTTTCATTTGCTCACGAAGAGCTTGTTCATCTTGACCAGAGAATTGGTAGTAAAGGTCAAGGTTTAAACCTTGCATTTGAAGACGTTGTTCGAATTCTTGCATCATGCGACCAAGTTCTGTTTCGAACATTGCTTCTGGAATGTCAACTTCTGCATTGTCTGCAGCTTTTTCTACTAACGTATCACGAACAGTTGCTTCTGCTTCGTTTTTCTTTTGCTCAGCAAGATTTTCTTTTGTTTTGTCTTTAAGTTGTTGAAGTGATTCAACTTCTTCATCAACGTCTTTAGCAAACTCATCATCAAGCTCTGGAAGTTCTTTTGCTTTGATTTCGTGAACTTTCACTTTGAAAGTTGCTTCTTTACCAGCTAAATCTTCAGCATGGTACTCTTCTGGGAACGTTACTTTAACGTCTTTTTCTGCTCCAGCTTCAAGACCAACTAATTGCTCTTCAAAGCCAGGAATGAATGAACCAGAACCGATTTCAAGTGAATAGTTTTCACCTTTTCCACCTTCAAATGCTTCGTCATTAACGAAACCTTCGAAATCGATAACAGCTGTATCGCCTTCTTCAATTTTTCCTTCTTCTTTCACTACAAGCTCAGCTTGGCGTTCTTGAAGAGTTTTGATTTCAGCATCTACATCTTCATCAGTAACTTCTGTATCCACTTTTTCTACTTCAAGACCTTTGTAGTCTCCAAGTTTCACTTCTGGTTTTACAGTTACGTTTGCTTTAAAGATTAATGCTTGACCTTTACCAATTTGGTCAACATCGATTTCTGGGCGATCTACAGGCTCAATTCCTGTTTCTTCGATCGCGCTTCCGTATGCTTCTGGTAAAATGATATCTAAAGCATCTTGATAAAGAGATTCAACACCAAAGCGTTGTTCGAAAAGACTACGAGGTACTTTTCCTTTACGGAATCCAGGAATGTTTACCTGTTTCACAACTTTTTGGAATGCTTTATCAAGTGCAGCATTGAATTGGTCAGCTTCAACTTCAACAGTTAAAACTCCTAGATTTCCTTCTTGTTTTTCCCATTTTGCAGACATGTATGTTTCCCTCCAAAGCTTATTTTCATTTCATTAAAGTAGACAGTAGGCTGTCTATTCCTCACTGTCTAGCGAATATCCTACAGAATGTATGGTAGGAACTTTCAAAAGTTTAAATCTATACGTTAAATAGATGTACACTTTACGACCACTATATTATACCATAGGATATTATGGTTTCAACATTATTCTACCGTTGTGTAGGTTTCCACTTCTTTCAAATGATTCATAATCTTTTTCAAGTCCAGTTCATTTACATTATAAAGCTCCATTACTTCTTCCTTTGCGGTCTCAACGTTGCCAATCTCTAGAAGAAGCAAATGAAGGCCACATGCCCAGAGATCTTCTTTATCTGTCGGAATAAACGGAAAAACCACAAAAAGATATCGTTTCCAGACATCTGTAACCATCTGATACAATGTCGGATTATGGTGAAAAAGTTCATCTTCAAGTCTCTTTTCTACTTCTCCAATAAAAGGATGACGGAGCAAGTTCTCTAAATCTTTTGTATCATATGTATTTTGATGTGAAAACTTTTGTACCTTCCACTTTCCTTGAACCTTTTGATTCACAATTTCATTTAACAAAGCACTTTTCACATATGGATGAACACTGCTGTGTATTAAAGCTTCATTAAGCTCTTTTTCAAAGTAGGCAAGGTTCATTCCTTTAATCTCTTGAAGAAGCAAAAGTTGTTTTTCTTCCTTATATAATGAAAGGTTTGGGAAAACTTCAGATTGTGCAGTATTTGTCGTTGTCTCTGCGCCGTTCATTTGAGCCTCACAAAACGACATTAAATGTTTGAAGTGTTGGGCATATGGGGTAGGAACATCCTGTTCTTGTAAAAGAGCTTCAACAAAAGAAAAAGCTTCTGCATAGTCACTTTGTTGAACAAGGATTGTTAAATAAATTTGTAAAACTTCATAATAATTGTCCGTAGCTCCATGAAGAAGCTTCTTACAATATGACTTAGCTTCTGTTAAGTTCCCCATTTCAAAAAAGCATACAACTGCACCGTACTGCATTTGCTCATTCTCTTCTTCAAGTTCTAATCCTTGCAAGAAAAGCGATAGCGCAGCTTGAAAATCTTCTTCCTTCATTAAAGAAGTGGCTTTTTCAATTAATCGCTCTGTTAAATTAGGAAACAAAATCATTTTGTCTTCATCAGGTGATTTCATGGATCTATCCATTCCTCGCTTTATAAAATTTATTCCGTTACATAGAAGTGATAAGCAGTTGCTTATCACTTCATTTAAGCTAGTTCTACTTTTTGTTTATTTTACAGTAGAAAGCGTTACTTTATGTAACAGTGTAGCAAGGAACAATAAAAAGAACAAATGAAAGCTGTTTAACGACTTTCTTCAAAAGCTGAAATTTTCTCTTCAAGTAAAAGCGTATGGTCAATCTCATCCCAACCGTTAATCAACATCTTCTTCCAGTGAGAGTCAATGTCAAACGCTGCTTTAAACCCTTTATTATCGTAGATTGTTTGCTGTTCTAAATCAACTGTACACGTATAGTCCGCATTGTTAGATTCCTCAAGTAAATACTCTGTTTCTTCTACTGTAAGTGGAATTGGTACAATACCGTTTTTTAAACAGTTTTGATAAAAGATATCAGCAAAAGACGGGGCTACGACTACTTTATATCCATAATCAAGAAGGGCCCATGGTGCGTGCTCACGGGAAGATCCGCATCCAAAGTTTTCATGAGAAACTAAAATGCTTGTTCCTTCATTATGTGGCTGGTTAAGCTCAAAGTCTGGATTTAAAGAACCGTCTCGGTTGTAACGCCAGTCAAAGAAAGCAAACTGTCCAAAACCACTGCGTTCAATACGTTTTAAAAATTGTTTAGGAATAATTTGATCTGTATCAACGTTTGCTCGATTAAGACCAGCTACTTTTCCTTCATGTGTTGTAAATGGGTTCATCGTTTTCTCCTCCTTATACTAATGCTTCTTCTCTTAGATTTCTCACGTCAACAAAACGACCATGAAGAGCTGCGGCAGCTGCCATTTCAGGGCTGACTAAGTGTGTTCTTGCATTCTTACCTTGACGACCTTCAAAGTTACGGTTTGATGTTGAAGCACAGTGCTCTCCTTCTGGAACAAGGTCTGGGTTCATACCTAAGCACATGCTACAGCCTGACTCTCTCCATTCAAAACCTGCCTCTTTAAAAACCTTATCTAATCCCTCTTGTTCTGCTGCTTCCTTTACTTTTTGTGATCCAGGGACAACAATTGCCGTAACCTGATCAGACACTTTCTTTCCTTTAATAAGGTTTGCAGCCTGTCTTAAATCTGACAAGCGAGAGTTCGTACAGGAGCCGATAAAAACGTGCTGAACCGGAATATCTGTAATTGGCATACCTGGTGTTAATCCCATATATTCAAGAGCTCTTCTTAAGTTTTCACGTTCATTTTCATTTGCAACCTCTTCAAGCTTCGGTACGTTGCCTGTTACAAACGAGCTCATTGCTGGGTTTGTTCCCCATGTTACAACAGGTTCAAGGCTTGGTGCATCAAGCTCAATTGTGTCATCATATACTGCTCCTTCATCAGAAGCTAATGAAAGCCACTCTTCGGCTACCTTTTCAAACTCTTCTCCTTCTGGGCAATATGGACGTCCACGAAGATATTCAACCGTTGTTTCATCAGGACTAATTAAACCTGCTTTTGCTCCAGCTTCAATGGACATATTGCAGATTGTCATACGCTCTTCCATTGAAAGCCCCTTAATTGCTTCTCCAGTGAATTCAATAATATAACCTGTACCAAAACGAACGCCGTATTTTTGAATAATAGCTAAAATAATATCTTTTGCAGATACAGCTGCTGGTTTTGGTCCTTTCACATGGACGTTAAGCGTTTTAGGTTTCTTTTGCCATAAAGATTGGGTTGCTAAAACGTGCTCAACTTCACTTGTTCCAATACCAAAGGCAAGAGCTCCAAATGCTCCATGTGTTGAGGTATGACTATCTCCACATACAATTGTTTTACCTGGCTGTGTTAAGCCAAGCTCTGGACCAATAACGTGAACAATTCCTTGGTCTTTACTTTTTAAATCGGCAAGACGAATACCGAACTCTTTACAGTTAGAAGCTAGCGTATCAATTTGCTTTTTCGCAATTTCATCTGTAATGTTGAAACGATTGACAGTTGGGACATTATGATCCATTGTGGCAAATGTTCGCTCAGGGCGACGCACCTTGCGTCCTGTTAATCTTAATCCCTCAAAAGCTTGTGGGGAAGTAACTTCGTGGATTAAATGTAGATCGATATAAAGAAGAGCTGGATTGTTTCCTTCTTGATGTACAACATGGTTATTCCAAACTTTATCAATAATCGTTTGTGGTGTCATAATTTTCATCTCCTTAACATCTTTTTGAAAAACGTTTCCTACTATAATGGTAGGAAACGTTTTATAAAAGATTATTCTTTTTAATTTGCTACTGGGGCTTGAATTGCCTCAATAATGACTTCGACCATTTTGTCTGTTGAGACACTTTCTTCACCATCTGCAATATCAGATGTTCGATAGCCTTGTGCTAACACGCTCTCAACAGCATCTTCAATTTTGTCTGCTTCTTGATGAAGGTCAAATGAATGACGAAGAAGCATTGCTGCAGATAAAATAGCGGCAATTGGATTTGCTTTATTTTGGCCTGCAATATCAGGAGCTGAACCATGGACAGGTTCATAAATTGAAGCTCCATCACTCGAAAGACTAGCTGATGGTAACATTCCTAGTGAACCAGCAAGCATTGAAGCTTCATCACTCAAAATGTCGCCAAACAGATTTTCTGTTACAAGAACATCAAAATGTTTTGGATTACGAATAAGCTGCATTGCTGCTGCATCGACAAGCATATGTTCAAGCTTTACATCTTCATAATCTTTTGCGACCTCTTCTGCGACTTCTCTCCACAAACGACTTGATTCAAGCACGTTTGCTTTATCCACTGATGTTACACGACCATTTCTCTTTTGAGCCATTTCAAAAGCACTGCGTAAAATACGCTCAATTTCGCTACGTTTATAAAAGAGCGTATCAACTACTGCTTCTTCTCCATCTCGCTCAACTCTTTCACTCGGACGGCCAAAGTATAAGCCACCTGTTAGCTCTCTTACAATCATGCAGTCTACGCCTTCTACGTACTCACGCTTCAATGGTGAGCTGTCTGCTAGAGCCCCTTGAACTGTCACAGGACGAAGATTTGCATAAACATCAAGCTCTTTTCTAATTTTTAACAACCCTTGTTCAGGACGAAGATGGCGTGGAATACTGTTCCACTTTTCGCCCCCAACTGCGCCTAGCAAAATAGCATCAGAGTTTTTACAAAGAGTAATTGTCTCATCTGGAAGTGGAACACCTTGTTGATCAATAGCTTCCCCTCCGATTAGCCCGTATTCAAAGTGAAACTCATGATCAAACCGATCAGCAATCACCTTTAATACATTTACTGCTCCTGCTGTTACTTCTTTTCCAACACCGTCTCCTTGCAAAACAGCGATTGTCTTTTTCACGGCAGTTCCTCCCTTCCTGTTCCTACATTACTTCTTGTTTTGTTTCTTTTCGATATTCTTGAATCGCAATCATGCGATTAATTGCATTTAAGTAAGCTTTTGCAGATGATTCTAATACGTCATATGCAAGACCACGTCCGCTTGCTTCAACACCGTTTCCTTCAATTTTAACGAAAACTTCTGCAAGAGCATCAGGTCCGCCATTGATAGATTGAAGACGATAGTCAAGCAGTTTTAATTCACTATCAATACATCGGTTAAGAGTATTATAGATGGCTTCAACACTTCCGCTTCCTGTTGCAGCTTCCTGAACAGATTCCCCATCATTCTTCGTCAGCGTAATCGTAGCTGTTGGGATGTTGTGGCTTCCATATTGTACTTGCAGTGAATCTAGTTTATAAAGTTCATCACTGTTCACTGTTTTTTGTAGTACAAGAGAGAACAAGTCATCATCTGTTACATCTTTCTTCTTATCCGCTAAGTCTTTGAACTTTTCGAACAAGCTATCAATCTGGTTATCTTGTAGCGTAAAGCCAAGATCCATCAGATGTGTTCTAAATGCATGACGGCCAGAATGTTTGCCAAGTACTACTTCTTTTTGCTGTACGCCAACAAGCTCTGGAGAAATAATCTCGTACGTTGAACGATTTTTCAAGAAGCCATCTTGGTGAATACCAGATTCATGTGCAAAAGCATTTCGACCAACAACAGCTTTGTTAGCAGGAATAGCCATCCCTGTCAGCTTACTTACCAAATCACTTGTGCGTTTCGTCTCAGAAAGCGTAATATTAGTATAAGATTGATAGAAATCTTTACGTGTATGAAGAGCAACTGCTACTTCTTCAATTGCTGCATTTCCAGCTCTTTCACCAATCCCATTAATTGCTCCCTCAATTTGTGTAGCACCATTCTCAACGGCAGCTAATGAATTGGCAACTGCCATTCCTAAATCATCGTGACAGTGTGTTGAAAGATCTACTTTATGGATGTTTGGTACGTTTTCTTTTAAATATGAAAACATTGCTCCATATTCTTTCGGTGTTGTATAACCAACTGTATCAGGAAGGTTAACAACGTTTGCTCCTGCTTTAATAACTTTCTCTGTAATATGAGCCAAAAACGGAAGCTCACTTCTAGAAGCATCTTCAGCTGACCACTGAATAACAGGGAAGAATTTCGAAGCATATTTCACCATCTCAATGGCAATCTCAACAATTTCTTCTGGCTTCTTATTAAACTTGTAAGCCATATGGATAGGAGAGGTTGCAATAAAAACATGCAACCTTGGCTCCTCACTGCCCTTTAGTGCTTCCCAAGCTGTGTCAATATCACTTTTCACAGCTCGAGCTAGCCCTGTTACAGAACAACCTTTAATTGTATTAGCAATCTCGCGAACAGATTGAAAGTCACCTTTCGAAGCAGCTGGAAAACCAGCCTCAATAATATCAACACCGTATTTCTCTAGCTGGCGAGCAATTTCCATTTTTTCTTGGAAGTTTAAATTTACGCCTGGTGACTGCTCTCCGTCTCGAAGTGTTGTATCAAAGATTTTAATTTTGTTCACTTGTCATCACCGCTTCTTTTCGTTTTTGTGATTGCTTAACAAATGGCATCATATCACGAAGTTTTGCGCCAACCTCCTCGATGAGATGTTCGTTTTCACGACGATTTGTTGAGTTAAATACAGCACGGTTTGATTGATTTTCTAGGATCCACTCTCTTGCAAATTTACCAGATTGAATGTCTTCAAGAACTTTTTTCATTTCACCTTTTACACGCTCATCAACAATACGTGGTCCTGTTACAAAGTCACCCCATTGTGCTGTATCAGAGATTGAGTAGCGCATACCTTCTAATCCACCTTCATACATAAGGTCAACAATTAGTTTTAACTCATGTAGACACTCGAAGTATGCTACTTCTGGTTGGTATCCAGCTTCTACTAGTGTTTCAAATCCAGCTTTTACAAGAGCTGTTAGCCCTCCGCAAAGAACAGCTTGCTCACCGAAAAGATCTGTTTCTGTTTCTTCTTGGAACGTTGTTTCAAGAACGCCTGCACGAGCAGCTCCAATTCCTTTTGCATATGCAAGAGCTACGTCTTTTGCTTGACCTGTTACATCTTGCCAAACTGCAATTAACCCAGGAACTCCAGCGCCTTCTGTATACGTACGACGAACAAGATGACCAGGTCCTTTTGGTGCAGCAAGAGCTACGTCTACATAGCTTGGTGGTACGATTTGAGTGAAGTGAACATTAAATCCATGAGCAAAAAATAGGCTTTGTCCTTCACGTAATACTGGAGCAATTTCTTCATTATATACTTTTGGTTGAAGTTCATCTGGAAGAAGAATCATGATTAAATCAGCTTGATCTGCTGCTTCTCTTACAGAGTAAACGTTAAAGCCATCTTCAACTGCTTGATCCCATGATTTCCCTTGGCGTAAACCAATAACTACGTCAATACCGCTGTCGCGTAAGTTTTGTGCATGTGCATGGCCTTGTGAACCATACCCGATGATTGCTACTTTTTTACCTTGTAATAATTGATCGTTTGCGTCTCCATTGTAATAAACTTTAGTCATTTGAAATCTCTCCTCTAATTTTTATATTTTGTATAGTAATCATTAATAGATTTATACATTACAAGATTGATGTAACTTTTTCTGACGAAGAAGTTTTTTGCGTTCCTCGTTTTAAGGCGATTGTCCCTGTTCTTGTTACTTCTTTTACGCCGTATGGCTTCAAGAGATCAATAATCGCTTCGATTTTTTCAGATGTTCCTGTTGCTTGAATAATGACACTGTCACGGCTCACATCAATAATCGTGGCCCTGAAAGGCTCAATTAAAGCGTACATCTCGTTTCGCATTGCTACTGGAGATGTTACTTTAATGAGAGCAAGCTCTCTTGCAACAGCAGCTTGATTTGTAATGTCATGTACTTTTAGCACATCAATTTGCTTGTGCAGCTGCTTTGTTACTTGTTCTGCTGCTTTATCATCTTCAACATGAACCACAAATGTCATCCGTGAAATGTCACTTGTTTCGGTATGCCCAACAGAAATACTCTCAATATTGAAATTTCTTTTTGTAAATAACCCTGTAATACGATTTAATACACCAGCTCTGTTTAATACAGTTGTTGTAATGATTCTTTTCATGGTTTCACACCTACCATTTCATGAAGTCCTTTTCCAGGCGCTACCATTGGATAAACATTCTCGCCAGGAGCAATATGAATGTTTAATACAGCTGGTTCATCGTGTGAAAAAGCTTCTTGCAATACTTTTGCCGCTTCTTCCTCTGTTGATGCTTCGTAACCTTTAATATCATAAGCTTCAGCAAGTTTTACAATGTTTGGCTGATTCGGAATAAGCGAGTGTGAATATCTTTCCTCGTAAAAGATTTCCTGCCACTGTCTTACCATTCCTAGTGATTTGTTATTTAAAATAATGACTTTTACAGGAAGGTTTAATTCACGAATTACACCAAGTTCCTGTAGCGTCATTTGAAAACCACCATCACCTAGAAAAGCAACAACCGTTGTATCTTTTTCTGCAAGCTGTGCTCCAATTGCTGCTGGTAATCCGAAGCCCATTGTTCCAAGACCACCTGAAGTTACAAGACGATTTGGTTTTTTAAATGGATAAAACTGTGCCGCCCACATCTGATGCTGACCAACATCTGTTGTAACAATAGCATCGCCATTCGTTATTTCATGAACCATTTCGATTACTTTTTGTGGTTTTAGATCATCTTTACTTTCTTCATACCAAAGTGGATTCTCAATTTGTCGTTCCCTCAAACAGGCAAACCATTCTGTGTAATCGCCTTTTTTCCCCTGCTGTGCAAGCAGTTCTTGCAGAACAGCTTTAGCGTCGCCAACAATTGGGATTTTCGTTGGCACATTTTTTCCAATTTCAGCTGGATCAATATCGATATGAGCAACCGTTGCATTTGGAGCGAAATGATTTAAGTTTCCTGTTACACGGTCATCAAATCGTGCTCCAATGCTAATGAGTAAGTCACTTTCATAGATTGCCATGTTCGCTGTATAGTTCCCATGCATTCCGGCCCAACCAAGACTTAACTTATGATCAAAAGGGAAACCTCCTAAACCAAGCAACGTATGAATTACAGGTAATTCATACTTTTCTGCAAATTCTAACAATTCTTGATTTGCTCTTGCATGTAAAACTCCTGCACCAGCTAAGATAACGGGCTTTTTCGCAGATTCAATTGCGTCCAATAGCTTTCTCACTTGAAAAGCATTTGGTTCATATGTTGGTTGATAACCAGGTAAATTAAGTGGTTCATCTTCTTCCATTTGAGCTATAGCTGTATTCATGTCTTTTGGAATGTCAATGAGCACTGGCCCTGGTCGACCTGTTGTCGCAATATGGAAGGCTTCTTTCACAATTCTTGGAAAGTCTTTTGGATCTCGCACTTGATAGCTGTACTTTGTAATTGGCATTGTGATTCCCAACACGTCTGCTTCTTGGAAAGCATCCGATCCAATTACAGTCGAAGCAACTTGCCCTGTGAAAACAACGAGCGGTAATGAATCGATCATTGCATCCGCAAGCCCTGTCACAATATTTGTTGCCCCAGGTCCTGATGTTGCAATTACAACTCCTGGTTTTCCGGATACTCTTGCATATCCTTCAGCAGCATGAATTCCTCCTTGCTCATGTTTTGCTAAAACGTGAAAGAGACCAGAATCGTAAAGTTTGTCGTATAGAGGAAGTACTGCACCACCAGGATATCCAAAAAGAACTTCCACATTTTCTTTTTTTAAGGCTTCAATAAGCAGTTCTGCACCCGTCATTTCTGCTTTTAAGCTTACTGGTTCTTGCATTCTCATGTCGGCTCCCACTTTTCCCCATCCTTTCCAAACAATAATTGAATTTTAAAGTTTTAGATAAAATAAAAAAGCCTTTTCATCCCCAATATAAGCCTTCCCTACAAGGCTTAAGGGGCGAAAAGACTTTACTTTACGCGGTACCACCCTTATTTACAGCAAATTTGCGCTGCCTCATGAATGCTTCTTTCAAGCATTCGTTTTAATAACGAGTGTCTGTGTGTCAACCACCCGGTTAGCCTTACTCTAACTATTTCAGACTAACACTCTGAGGTGAGTTCATCTTAAGTAAATCTACCGGCTTCCAGCTACCCCGGCTCTCTGTGAAAGATTCTCTCTTAAGATTACTTATCCTCTTCGTCGCTTTATATATGTTAGTTTTCAATTCGCCAACTATTAAGCTAATTGAAAACTTTCTGAATTCTTTATTTGAACTATATACTACGCCCTATTTTAAGAAGCGTCAAGGTGTTTTCATGAATTTTTTTCACACCTTTTCTACCGATCAACCATTGTATCCGTTTACATTACTGTGCTATTAGTAATCTTAATTTTTAAAAATATCTTATAAATCCTTTGTTTTAATTGATAAAACCAGTGCATATTTACCATATTTTTATTTTTTATGTCTCTAATTGGTAAAAAAAGCTCGACATTTCAATATAACTAAGATATATATTTTTATAAATGCTTACCGAATATGTCTTAAAAATAGTAAGTAACCACTCTTATTAAGAAGAGTGGTTTGCATTGCATTCTTAATGCTTTCGCCTCTCCATGAACACTAACAGAAACTTAGAAAAGAAAATACCTTCTCAATTTTTTCTCACCATATGCGGAGTTTACCTTTTCATATAGCTTTTATTTGTTTTCTTCATAGGGATTATAAGATTCTTTCTGCTTCATCTCGTTTCTAAGCGATGTATCATGCATAATCCTTAATATAGGGCGGCTACCAAGTAAAACACTTCCACAGATATAGAGTAATTTTCCATATATAGATGTGGCGGTGAATAAATTAAGCACACTCCCTACTACAAAAAATAAACCAATTAAAAGATCATTTACTGTAGTGATAAGTTTATAGCGTTTATGAAAGTAAATCCGAAATCGCCCTGCCTTTATATCTAAGTAATCTTCAGTGTGTTTCACCTTTGGTCTAGGCACTTATTTCCCTCCTATTTTTTATGATTTTAGTATATTTATTACCACCAAAAAAAAGAGGGAAAACTAAAAATTCCAGCAAAACCACTGTGAGAAAATGATTTCAATTTGCTGAAAAAAGTTAAACTCTTGCTAAGATAAAAAGCAGCGGATTTCCTCTTTCTCATTTTTCTGCTCCTTGTCTCTCTTTTATCTCACAGTAAAATCCTCCATATCAAAATTGATATGGAGGATTTATTATCCCTTCAACAAAGAGAATTAACTGTTGTTATTCTCACGATTCTCACGATTGGCTTTTCCACCTTTTTCACCAATCTCTTGATAGAATTCTTTATCATGATTTTGTGATGTAGCTTTTCCACCTTTTTCTCCAATTTCTTGGAAGAACTCTTTATCATGATTCTGGGCTGTCTTTTCTCCGCCTTTACGCCCTGCTTCTTCATAAGACATTTTATTGTTGCTGTTATTTTGATTGTTCTTTTGATTATCTGCCATTTGTAACGCCTCCTCTATAGATTAAAAATATTTAATATTTTTATATCACTATAATGTTGCGTACTTATTAGCTATTTTGAGAATTGTTGTTGTCACGATTGTCACGATTAGCTTTTCCGCCTTTTTCACCAATCTCTTGATAAAATTCTTTATCATGATTTTCCTTTGTGGCTTTTCCACCTTTTTCACCGATCTCTTGGAAAAACTCTTTATCATGATTTTGGGCTGTCTTTTCTCCGCCTTTGCGACCTGCTTCTTCATAAGACATTTTGTTATTATTGTTGTTGTTATTTTGATTATTGTTTTTGTCTGCCATTTGTAACGCCTCCTCTATAGATTAAAGATACTTAATATTTTATATCACTATAATGTTGCGTACTTATTAGCTATTTTGAGAATTGTTGTCACGATTGTCACGATTAGCTTTTCCGCCTTTTTCACCAATCTCTTGGAAAAACTCTTTATCATGATTTTGGGCTGTCTTTTCTCCGCCTTTGCGACCTGCTTCTTCATAAGACATTTTGTTATTATTGTTGTTGTTATTTTGATTATTGTTTTTGTCTGCCATTTGTAATTCCTCCCTATTAATTGTTATATGATAGTTCGATATTTTTCAAATAAATAAACAGAATATTTTGTTTTTTTGACATAATGTGATAGAATTACTTTAACCTTTTCTAATAACAGCTAATCTTTTTAAGATCTGAAGATTAGTTGTTATTTTTATTATTGTCGCGATTGGCTTTTCCACCTTTTTCACCAATTTCTTGATAAAATTCTTTATCATGATTTTCCTTTGTAGCTTGTCCACCTTTTTCACCAATCTCTTGGTAAAATTCTTTGTCGTGATTCTGTGCTGTTTTTTCTCCGCCTTTACGACCCGCTTCTTCGTAAGACATTTTGTTATTGTTGCTATTCTTATTGTTGTTATTGTTGTCTGCCATTTGTAATTCCTCCCTTTATTTTTCTTCAAAATGTAGTAGTTTCTCACTTATCTTTGTTGTACCCACTGTTTTTATTGTTAAACGGGATATTTAGTTTAATTTGTTTTTTTAATAATTTTTAGAAAATCAATTGTTGTTGTCGCTGTTTGCTTTCCCGCCCTTTTCACCGATTTCTTTATAAAACTCTTTGCTATGGTTTTCTCTTGTAGCTTGTCCACCTTTTTCACCAATCTCTTGGTAAAATTCTTTATCATGATTTTGTGCTGTTTTCTCTCCGCCTTTGCGACCTGCTTCTTCATAAGACATTTTGTTATTGTTGTTTTTGTCTGCCATTTGTAATTCCTCCTTTTGTTTCTTTCAATTCTTTTACTATTTTCTTACTTATTTGTTTTGTACCCGATGCAACATCCAGTAAACAAAAAATTACACTTTCATCCGATAGTCCTGAATCTTAGAAAATCCGCACAAAAAAAGCACTTTTTTACTAGTCGTTAATAACTAATAAAAAAGTGCTTTTTGCGTTTTAAAAACAAGTAGACATCCCAGGAGAGATTCGAACTCCCGACCGACGCCTTAGAAGGGCGTTGCTCTATCCAGCTGAGCTACTGGGACATATTATAGTATGTATTGAACTCTTAAGACAAGTTTTATTATACTCTCTAAAAAATATAAAGTCAACCATTATTTTAAATTTTTAGAGAGAGAAAAATTAATTATTTCTCTCCCTAATTATACTATAAAGAAAACGAATTTGTTAAGTCTTTTACTTCATTTCCTTCGTGATCGTAAAAATTTACAGTTGCCTTATTTTCTTCATAATGGAGGATGGCATACGTACGCTCTTTTCTTCGATTCGGTAGGCGAATACTCCCTGGATTAATAAATAACGTCTGATCAATCTTCTCGGCTCCTGCAATATGAGAATGTCCAAAGCAGACAACTTTAGCATCCCGCTCTTTAGCTCGGTATGTTAAATTCATAAGCGTCATTTTCACATTATATAGATGACCATGTGTTACATAAAGAAGATCTTCTCCTATATTTAACGTTTCTTCATTCTCATATCGTTCGTCATAATCACAATTTCCGCGTACAGCAAGAAATCCTTCCATTTCACTTGAATCTGCTTGAAGTTCAGAATCCCCACAGTGAACCAAAGCATCGACATCTTTGTGACGATTTTTAATTGTATGCAGTTCCTCTGTTAGGCTATGACTATCGCTTACGATAAGCACACGCATGTTTTCTCTCCTCCTCTACAATATTCCATCTATTACTCCTTCTAGCTTTTGAAGTGCCTTTGCTCGATGACTTATTTTATTTTTTTCTTCTTTTGGGAGTTCTGCAAGCGTTTTTTGAAGAGAGGGTACATAAAATATTGGATCATAACCAAATCCCTGCTCCCCTACTCTTTCATGCGTAATAATGCCTTCGCAATTCCCTCTCACAACAACGGTATCTTTTCCTGGCAAAGCAAGTGCTAGGGCACATTGAAAACGTGCTGTTCGCTCTGAATCAGGTATACCTTCTAATTTTTCTAATACTTTATCAATGTTTTTCTCATCACTTTTTTCAAGTCCTGCATAGCGTGCTGAATATACTCCTGGTTCTCCGTTTAAAGCATCAACTTCAAGTCCAGAGTCGTCAGCAACAACAGGACAATCCAATAATTTTGAAATCTCTTCAGCTTTTAAAATCGCATTTTCTTCAAAGGTTACGCCTGTTTCCTCAACATCAAGGTCTCCTTCTAAATCGAGAAGAGATTGCACAGTGTAGCCTTTCTTTTCGAAAAGAGCAGCAAATTCGGCCACTTTTCCTTTATTTTTTGTAGCAATTAAAATTTTTTTCATACCTCTTCACCTTCACTTTCTAGAAGATGTGAAAACTCACTTAACGCTTCTTTCTGTACTGCAACAAGATCAGAAATTCCTTTTGAAGCAAGTTCAAGCATTTCATCAAACTGCTCTTTTGAAAAAGTTGCTTCTTCTCCTGTTCCTTGAAGCTCTACAAATTGGCCTTTGCTTGTCATAACAATATTCATATCAACCTCAATATTGGAATCTTCTTCATAGTTTAAATCTAAAATTGTTCCATGTTCAACGTCAACTCCAACAGACGTCGCCGCTAAATAATCACGGATTGGATAATTGGTAAGTTTCTCTTCTTCAACAGCTCGTCCAAGGGCTAAAGCCATTGCCACAAACGCACCTGTAATCGAAGCTGTTCTTGTTCCACCATCTGCTTGAATAACGTCACAGTCAAGCCACACTGTACGCTCGCCTAATTTTTCTAAATCGACGACCGCTCGCAAAGCTCGTCCAATTAAACGCTGTATTTCCATTGTACGACCTGAGACTTTTCCTTTTGAGGATTCACGGATATTGCGCTGATTTGTTGCTCGTGGAAGCATAGCATACTCCGCATTAATCCATCCTTTTCCTTTTCCTCTCATAAAAGGAGGTACTCTATCATCAATTGTAGCTGAACAAATTACTTTCGTATCGCCAACGCTAATAAGTACAGACCCTTCTGGATGCTTTATGTAATCTTTCTCAATTTTAACTTCTCTTATTTCGTCTTTCGCCCTTCCGTCAATACGCAAGATGTTTCCTCCTTTAAAATCTATGTAAAAGGGTAATCCCCTTCAAAATTAAAAAGTAAAAGAGGCCTCTAAAGACCTCTTTTTTATTACAGTATATCAAAAACTATTCTTAACACGAAATCATATTTAAAATGCCTCTGCATTTATATTTTCAGGACGGGAAACTTCTTCTGTTAATTTTTGACCAGAATCCACTGTTATATTCTTTTGTCCTTTTACTTCAATCGAGACATTTTCAACCCCTTTTTGTTCTGTAAGGGAAAGAGCTAGGGCATCTACCACATGTTTAGAAAGCTGGCTCTTTTCTGCAGAATTTAAAAGAGCTTTATTAAATGTTAGCGTTACTGTTCCATCTTCGTACTCCGGCTTCGCTACAAGCGCTGCTTCATTATTAAAATCGCCAACAAGCCCTTTTGGTACCTCATTTATTAAACTATCAACAACAGCTGTAAAACGCTCCTCATCTGTCTTCCCTAGATCAAGACGCTTTGTTACTGGAACATAATATGTTCCATCAGCATTTTGTGATAAATAGTAAAGAGTAGCAGAAGATGTGCTTGTCATATCTGTAATTCCTTCTGTTTGCATGTTAATGCCGTCCGCTCTTGTCAATTCCTCACTAATAGGGGTCTTATTAACAGGCATTTCTTTTTGATCATAGCCATTAATCTGAAGCTGCACATTCTTAACAGCATCAAACTGTGTTAGCGTCCATGTTAAAGACTGCAAAATCCGGCTTTCATCTTCTGCTTTATACTCCTTAAATTCTGGAGAGAAGTCCACAACAAGCGTACCGTTTTCTTTCAAGTTTACGCTCTTAACTTCTGTTCCAGCAGGGAGAACAGCTCTAAAACCGTTTGGAAGCATTTGATCAATTGGTCCTCCTACAACAAGATATTCTATAATTTCAGCAGCTGCTGCATCTGCTTTTGGCACATCAATTGTTTGAGGAACAACAAAACCATTTTTGTCGATTAAATACACTTCTCTTGTTAAGGTTTCTTCTGCTTTTTTACTCTTCTCTTCTTTAGTTGTTTCTTTTCCTTCTTCTTTTATTTTTTGATTGTCTTTCGTGTACTCGACATCTTGTGGTGGATCAATTTCCTCTGCTACATCTTCTCCTCCAAACAAGCCGCACCCCGTTAAAAGCATTGATGTCGCAAGCATAGTAGAAACCGCCGTTATTTTTATTTTGGACATACCTTTCCCTCCTAAGACAGTTTGTACTATTATGTATACGAGCTGCTAATCAAATTAGACCGCTCACTTTTTTCTTTTTTCAAAGAAAAAAGTGAACTAATCATTAGTTCACTTTCATTAAATCTATATGTTGAACGTTTTGAATAGGATGATCAAACCATTTTGACGCAATAAGCTCAAAAAGGGAAGCATTCCCTGTCGTAAAAAATACATGTTCTTTTTCACGTTTTTCCGTGTGGAGTTCATTACGAAATGACAAAATAGTGCTTACCTCAATTGCTGTCTCTTCTCCAGAACTGATAAGTGCAACGCGATCTCCCATCGCTTCTTTAATGAGCTCCTTTAAAATTGGATAATGTGTACAGCCTAAAATCAATATATCAATTTTCGTCTGATAGAGAGGCTTTAACGTTTGAAAAACAATTTCCCTTGCTTCATTTCCTTCGAAATCCCCACTTTCAACAAGGGGCACAAATAAAGGACATGCTAAGCTTTTCACATGTACGTTATGATGAAGCCTTTTTAAAGCTTGTTCATAAGCTTTACTTTTTACTGTCCCATTTGTTCCAATAACACCGATATTATGATTGCTTGTTGCTTTTAACGCAGCACGAGCTCCTGGTTCAATAACGCCGATAACGGGAATACTTAGAGTCTCGCTAATCTCCTTTAACACAACTGCTGTTGCTGTATTGCAGGCAATAACGAGCATTTTAATATCAAATTGAAGTAAATAATTTGTCAGTTCCCATGTAAAAGCACGCACTTCCTCTTCAGGTCGAGGACCATACGGACATCGAGCTGTATCTCCCATATAAATAATTTGCTCTTTCGGTAACTGTCTCATAATTTCTTTTGCAACTGTTAATCCACCAACTCCTGAATCTATTACCCCAATTGGCCGATTCATTCGCTACTCATCTCCTTATGAAGCTTCTGCAAATTTTCACAAAGAAGCTCAACTTCAGCGCGATCATACTCCCAAACAACCTCCGCTAAGTAATTTTGCCTTTTCGCTATCACTTCTTCAATGAGCTTCTTACCTCGTTCAAGCAGGACAACGCGAACAATACGCCGGTCTTGTTCATCTTTTGCTCTTGTGACAAGACCTGTTTTCTCCATTCGGTCAATTAAGTCTGTCGTTGTACTGCATGCTAAATACATTTTGCTAGAAAGATCTCCGATTGTCATTTCACCGGAATCAAACAGCCACTGAAGAGCCACAAATTGCGGAGGAGTGATGTTGTAGTCGTTTAAGATTTCACGACCTTTTTGCTTAATAATAACAGACATATATCGAAGAGACCGCTCTAGTTCAGCTATTGTCTCATGATGTTTCCTTCGTTTAGTCATAGACGTTGCCTCGCTTATCAAAAAGATTATGATGAAAATGTTAACGCAGTTCATTAGAAATGTCTATTGTTTCTACAATAATCCCTTTCTTTTGACCTACAATTTCCTTTTCATAAAAAAACAAGCTCTAGTTTCCTATGAGAAACTAGAGCCTTCTTCAAAATTCAAGCCCTTTAACAGCTGGAATTCCTTCTTCATAGTAGTGCTTTATCGGTTTAATTTCGCTGACCAAATCGGCAGCTTCAATCACTTCTTTACGAGCTGAACGACCTGTTAAGATAAGATGCATGCCTTGTGGTCGATTTTCTATAAGCTCAAGCACCTCTTGAAGTGGTAAAACATCATCAATCGGAAACTTCGTAATAGAAAGGGCATTATGAATTTCATCAAGAATGACAACATCATATTGTTCTGACATGACTTTTTCTTTCGTAAAAGCCCATGCTTTCTTTAAAGCCTCTCTATGCTCTTCTGGAGTTTTCGTCCATGTGAATCCCACACCTGTTTGATGCATTTCAATTCCAAGCTTATCAAAGATAATCTTTTCTCCATACGTACGCTGAGGAGATTTAATAAATTGAATCATCAACACACGCTGACCTCGGCCTGTTGCACGCACAGCAAGTCCTAAAGAAGCTGTTGTTTTCCCTTTTCCATCCCCTGTATAAACAAGGCATAAGCCTCTTTCCTTTGAAGCCATAAAACTCCTCCTTACAACCAAACGGTTTTCTCAGAATAGTCTGTTCGCTTTTTATCTTTCATCTTACCAAGCGATTCTTCTGTTGGATAGCCAATAAAAAGGTTGCCTACAATTTGTTTTCCTTCAGGTGCTCCAATAAACTCGTAAAGTCGTTCGTCACGAATAAGGCCTACGCCTCTTGTTCTCCATACAAAACCTAAACCAAGCTCTTCCGCTGCTAACCACATTGAATTAATTGCGCAACATACTCCATATACGTTGTCACCAGTTGCTTCTTCATCTCCTTCAACAACGTCTGCTGTTACAACAATATGAACAGGTGTGTTTTTAACACTCTTCATTGAACTTTCCACAAGATGAGGTTTTGTTGGAAAACGCTCTTCTAAATATGTATGCGCAAGCTCTTCATATCTCTTTTTCGCTTCCCCTTTAATAACATAAAATGTCCATGGCTCACGCATGCGGTCATTAGGAGCCCATGTTGCAGCTTCCAAAATCTTTTCAAGCTTTTCCTCTTCAACAGGACGACCATCGTGATCGCGGAGTGCACGTCTTTTCTGTAAGTTATCAAATAGTGTTGTCATAAGTTGTTTTCTCTCCTTTTTCGTTAAACCAATGAATTTTTTCACGAATGTCTACAACATCTCCTACAATAATCATGGAAGGATGCTTCACGTTCTCAACCTTAGCCATTTCTTCTATTGTTGCCAAGGTACCAATAACAGTGCGCTGCTCTTGTGTTGTTCCCTTATGAATAATAGCAACAGGAGTCTCTTTACTCCGTCCATGTTCTGTAAGCTTGTAAACGATGTGTGGTAAGTTACCTACTCCCATGTAAAAGGCAATCGTATCTATCCCTTTTGCGAGCGCCTCCCAATTTAGGGTATCCTGCCCTTTTTCTTCTCGTCCATGACCTGTAACAATAGCAAACGACGTTGCTTTATCTTTGTATGTGACCGGAATTCCTGCATAAGCAGGAGCTGCAATACCTGACGTAATACCAGGAATAATTTTAAAAGGGATATCTCTTTTAGCAAGTACTTCTGCCTCTTCTCCCCCGCGTCCAAAAATAAAGGGATCGCCGCCTTTTAAACGTGTGACAGTCTTTCCTTGCTCTGCCTTCTCAACTAAAGTTCGATGAATATCATCTTGAATTTTTCCATGTTTCCCTGGGAGCTTACCACAGAAGATGAGCTCTGCTCCTTCTTTTGCATGTTTTAGAAGCTCTTCACTAACTAAACGATCATATAAAATGACATCAGCTTTTTGGATGCACTCTAATCCATGAATTGTAATAAGCTTCGGATCTCCAGGTCCTGCTCCAACAAGGTAAACAGTACCAACACTCATAGTTTTTCCTCCTTACATTTGCTGTTACATCAAATTATACCGAAAACTTCTCTGAATTCGTTTCTTTTTGAGAAAATTCGACCATTTTACACTGAATGTATTCCATGTTCACGTGCTTTCGCACATGATCAGCAAGTAAGTCAAAAGCTTCTTCTCTCATTTTATTAAACGACGGTCGCTCTAAGAGAGGAGGATGTCCTTTTTGTGCTCGTATACTATTTAATAAAGCTGTTCTAAAAGAATCGTTATGAAAAATGCCGTGAAAATACGTTCCAATGATTTTTTCTTCTTCAAAATAACAACCATCTTCTCCATTTTCTAATTGAATGAGACAATCCACTTCTCTTGTAAACGTGGATGTGCCCATATGAATCTCATATCCTTTTACAGACATTTTTTCACGTTGAAAATTTAGCATTCCTTCTGAAAGAACTGTTTTCTTTTCTTCTCTAATTGTTGTATGAAGAGGAATAAAACCAAGTGACGTAACTTCCTCATGAGGGGATTCAACATGGAAGGGATCAAAGATTTTCTCGCCAAGCATTTGATATCCTCCACAAATCCCAACAATAACTGCTTCATTTCTTGCAAAGAGCTCTTTTAAGCGACCCGAAAGACCCGTTTCTTCTAGAAACAGATAGTCCTCAACCGTATTTTTACTGCCTGGTAAGATAATAAGGTCTGGATTCTGAAGCTGTTCAAGTTTTGTTACAAACCGAACGTGGCAGTCTTCCTCAACAAAAAAAGGATCTACGTCTGTAAAATTTGAGATTCTTGGATATTGAATAACTGCAATATCAATTACTTTTTCGAGGTTTTTCACCTGAGAATAACGAGAGAGAACAACAGAATCTTCCGCATCAATATTTAGGTTAGGCATATATGGAATAACGCCTAGAACAGGGGTTCCTGTATATTCTTCAAACCATTCAAGACCAGGAGTAAGCAGTGATACATCACCTCTGAACTTGTTAATTACAACACCAATAACCCGTTCACGGTCTTTCTCACTTAAAAGTTGGAGTGTTCCAACAAGACTTGCAAATACTCCTCCCTTTTCGATATCGCCGATAAGCACAACAGGAGATTCTGCAATGGCTGCAACACGCATGTTCACAAGCTCTCGATCATTTAAATTAACTTCAGCCGGACTTCCAGCTCCTTCAATCACAATTCTTTCATAGGTTCCTTTTAAACTTTTAAATGACTCTTTAATTAATCCAAGGCCTGTCTCGAAAAACTCTTGTCTATATGCCATTGCTTTCATATTTTTATACGGTTTTCCATGTACAACAATTTGCGATTCAGAATCTCTCGTTGGTTTGATTAAAATAGGATTCATATCTGTTGTTGCAGTAACTCCTGCAGCTTCTGCTTGTACGCCTTGAGCTCGACCAATTTCCTTACCATCTACTGTTATATAAGAATTCAAGGCCATATTTTGAGACTTAAAGGGAGCTGTTTTATATCCGTCTTGCAAAAAGATTCGACAAAAAGCAGTTGCAATTGCGCTTTTGCCTGCATCTGAATGAGTTCCTTGAAACATAATGGAAAGAGCATTTTTATTCATCCTTTGTACCCCTCGCATTTTGCAATCCATTTTTTAACCACCTGAGGGCATGACCCAAAATGAAAATGAGTGTATCCGGCAAGTAGATTCCCTTTCATATATCCCTCTTTTTTAACACCTCTCATTCCTTTTGTTTCATAAGCTGGAGTAAATTCTTCATCACCTTCAAATGTTGAGTAATGAAACTCGTGTCCTTTTGCTTCAAGACCCCCATCTAATAGATAATTCCCTTCACTTCCCTTAATCTCCCGATAACCAAGTGCTGCTCGTTTCTTTTGCATTTTGACACGCCCAGGAACAACACCAACCATCTTATGTATTTCTCCGCTCGTTGTTTCAATTGAATCTGCTAGAAACATAAACCCTCCACACTCAGCAAGCGTTGGCATTCCTGAGCTTATCGCGTCTTTGAAGGACTCTTTTACCTTCTCTTGTGAAGAAAGCTCGTTTGCAAACTCTTCCGGAAAGCCTCCGCCAATATAAAGTCCTTGAACATTGCTTGGAACGCTCTCTCCGTTTAACGGTGAGAATTCTATGATTTCTGCTCCATTTGCTTTTAACAGTTCCAAGTTTTCTTCATAATAAAAATTAAAAGCTTTATCTCTTGCAACTGCAATTTTCACTACAGGATCTTTTGCTAATAGTTTAGGATTTTCTACATCTAGCACTTCTGTTTCTGCTAATTTATATAATGCTTCCAAATTAACTGTTTCAGAAATTAAGTCTCCAAGCTCATTAAAGTAAGAATGAAGCTCTCCTCTTTCAATAGACGGCACAAGTCCTAGGTGCCGCTCTGGGATAGATAAGCTTTCATTTCGCTTCACATATCCAACCACCGGAATTCCACACTCTTGCTCAATTGCTTTTTTTACTAACTTATAGTGACCTTCACTTCCAACATTGTTAGCGATAACGCTGACGATGTTTGGTTCTTCCCACATCATTTGAAAACCCTTCACAATAGCTGCAGCACTTCTTGCCATACTTGCACAGTTTACAACAAGTAAAACAGGACTATTTGTTAAAACACTAATCTCAGCCGTTGTGCCTCTATTATCAAGGGGACTTTTTCCATCATAAAAGCCCATTACTCCTTCAATAATTGAAATATCAGCATCCTCGCTATTGCGTTTTACAATTTCTTTCACTGTGTCATGGGGAAGCATCCAACTATCAATATTTCGTGATACTCTCCTCGTTACAGCTGTATGGTACGTTGGATCAATATAATCAGGACCACACTTGAAACCTTGTACAGTGTAACCTTTCTTTTTAAATGCTGACATAAGGCCGATTGTAAGCGTCGTTTTCCCAACTCCACTTCCTGTACCTGCCACAACAAGTCGGCGCTGTACCATGTTGTTTCCCCCTCTTAGTTATATGGGATAACGGCAACAGATATCGTAACGTTCCCACTTTTTTTCTTTTCAAGATACAGCTCAGATGCTCCGCTTTTTAGAAGAGCTGCAGGTTCACTTACTCCATATGCACCCGTATATTTAAAAACTGTTTCAGAAGGATTCTTAATTTCCACTTCGTTTAATTCTTCTGGTGTGTAGTATGAAAACTCTAATCCATATTTTTTGGCTACTTGAAGTAATCCTTCTTCATCTTTTTTTAGATCAATTGTGCTAATAGCTTTTACACTTTTCACTGAAAATTGTAGTTCTTCAAGCGTTTCTAACATAACGCTCTCAATTTCAGAAGCAGAAGTGCCTCTGTTGCACCCCATGCCAAGCACAATATTTTTAGGTCTATAAAGAACCCCATTATCTAATACATGTTTTTCCTCTTCTTTTAATAAGCGATGTGTTACAACAAGAGCAGCTTGAAAACCGTCCTTTTTCGCTTCCTCAATTGAAGAGTAGGAGTTAATATTTTCAGGAATTGGTGTATCGTAATGCCACCATCTTTTTTCCCCACTCTCTTGAATTACAGCTACCTTTTCTTCATTTACAACAGAGGCGCTAACAGGCGTTAACTTCTCAGCTGAATCCCACACCCAGCCAAAACGTTTCCCAAACAAGTCAACAGGAATTGTTTTTTGTACGTCAGATGCGGTTGTAATAACAGGATGAGCTTTTAATAATGCTGCAATCTCTCTTGTTAACTCATTTGCTCCTCCGATATGACCGGAAAGAACGCTGATGACGTTTTCTCCTTTATCATCTACAACAACAACACCTGGGTCGGTTTTTTTATCTTTTAAAAGAGGCGCAATCATGCGAACAACTGCACCAAGTGAGATAATAATAATAATCCCTTTGTATTGTTGAAAAAGAGCTGGAAGTAACAAGCGAACGCTTCCTGAGAAAAGCTGAATGCCTTTATCTTCTTCATCCCCTTTTTCAAACTTGCTCATATAGTACACGTCAGAATTTTGAAAAGAAGAGCCGAGCTTTCGAGCAAGCTCAACTCCGTGCTTTGTGATGGCAACAACAGCATAATCTCCTTGTTGTGTGACAGCTGGTACTTCACCTTCTTGCAATGCAATCATGATGGAAGCCCCTTTCTAAATCCATGTGTAAATGTCTTATCGTAAAGCTTTGAACGATAATCTTTTTTATGAATATGTTCATCTAAAGCCCAGCCAGCTAAAATCATAGCTTGCTTACGAATTCCATTTTTCTTCATGTCTTCATCAAGATTAACAAGTGTTGTGCGTACGATCTTTTGGTCTGGCCATGTTGCTTTATATACAACAGCAACAGGAGTATCTTCGCTCCATCCAGCGCTAAGCAACTCTTTAATCACTTTCTTTGTTAATGTAGCACTTAAAAATAACGCAATTGTGCACTGATGCTTTGCTAAATCTTTTAGTTTCTCAAACTCTGGAACTGGGGTTCTTCCTTCTGCTCTTGTGAGGATAACCGTCTGAGTTAAATCTGGGATAGTAAGCTCTGCTCCAACAGCTGCTGCTGAGGCAAATACAGAGCTAACTCCTGGAATGATTTCAACTTCAACATCACGCTCTTTTAATAGTGCAACTTGTTCCATAATTGCTCCATAGACAGCAGGATCTCCTGTATGAACACGAACAACTTTCTTTCCTTCACTTAGTCGATTTACCATAAGGTCAACCATTTCTTCTAGATGCATGCCAGCTGTTTTCAACACTTCTGCGCCTTCTTTTGCCTTGTTTACAAGCTCTTCATTTACAAGCGAATCAGCATAAAGTACAACATCTGCTTCCTGAAGTAGTTTTAAACCTTTTACTGTAATTAAATCCGGATCTCCTGGTCCTGCTCCGATAATAAATAGCTTCATTTTCGCACCACCATTAATGTTAAGTATTCAAGCTCTGCGCCTTCTAATTCTTCAATATTCCACACGATTTCTTCCTCTGACGTTACTTTCGTCACGACAGATGCTTTATGTAATAAATTCAGCTCTTTTAATAACGGAATCATAAAATCAATTACTTTTGCGACTTTAATAAATACAACACAGTCATTTTCAAGAAGCACTTTTTTCATTTCTTCATAGTCTTCTCGAGCAGGAACAATTGCTACATGTTCATCACCATCTGCAAGCGGCAGACCAAGACGTGAAGCTGCACCATTAATAGAAGAGATACCTGGTACTGTTTCAATCTGTACTTCTGGATGGCGTTCTTTCATCAGTTTCATCATATGAATAAATGTACTATATAAAAGAGGATCTCCTTCTGTTACAAAAGCAACGTCCTTTCCTTGCTGAAGTTCAGCAAATACCGTTTCCGTTGTTTCGCTCCATTTCTTCTGAAGAATCTCTTTATCTTTTGTCATTGGAAATACAAGCCCGAGCATTTCTTTTTCACTTGGATTGAAATATGCTTCAACAATGCGATGTGCATAGCTTTTACTTCCTTTTCTTTTCTTCGGATAAGCAATAACATCTGTTTCCTTTAGCTTTCTGAACGCTTTTACTGTAATAAGTTCTGGATCTCCTGGTCCTACACCAAGACCGTATAATGTTCCTATCATCACTTTTCTCCTTCTTCACGACGAGCGCTAATAATATAGATGGGGTTTAGAGCATCGAAACGAGTTAAGTTTAAAATTGGCTTGCTTCTTGAAACTTGAGCAAGTGTAATATCTACGGAGTAGCCATTTTCTTTAAAAGTGGATACAGCTTCTCCTAAATTTTCAATTGTTACAGCATTTAGCACAATCTGACCGCCTTCATTCAGGCGTTCACAACACTGTTTTAAAATACTTTTCATTCCTCCTGCTGTTCCACCAATAAAAACAGCATCAGGATTTTCAAACGTCTCTAAGCCGTTCGGAGCCTTATCGTGGATAACTGTGAAATCTGTACGAAACTTTTTCATATTTTCCAAACAGTTTTGATAATCGCCTTCGTTTTTTTCAATAGCGAATACTTTCCCCTCTTTAGCAATACGAGCAGCTTCAATTGCTACTGAGCCTGTACATGTTCCAATATCCCAAACAATGCTGTCTTTTTTTAGACCAAGAGCACCTAGGCTTAGCGTGCGAATCTCTTTTTTTGTAATTAAACCTTTTTCAGGTTTACGCTGAATAAACTCTTCGTCATGAATTCCAAATGACCAAGATGGTCCTTTTTTCGTTCTTTTTAAAATCACAACGTTTAAAGGGGCAAATTCGGTATCAGTTGCCTCTTCAAGCGTTAAAGTTCTACATCTTTCTTCTTCTCCACCAAGGTGCTCGCCGACAAACATTTCATACTCCGTCATATTAAAAGAGAGCAAATATTTTGCAATTTCAGAAGGAGAATTTTTTTCATCTGTTAAAAGAGCTACAAGGTCTTCACCATCAATCTTTTGTGCAATCCCTAGCATATCTCTCCCATGAACACTTAGAAGTTTTGCATCTTGCCATTTTTCTCCCATTCTTGAGAAAGCAAGCTGAACGGAACTTAAGTATGGATAAATGCTTACGTCTACCTTTTTAGAAAGATAGCCACCAATTCCATAGAAAAGGGGATCTCCTGAAGCGAGCACAACAACTTCTCGTTCCTCACTTTGCAGCATATCAACTAAGTTTTTAAGTCCACCTTTTATCACAACTTTTTCACCGCTATAATCAGGGAAGAATTTAAGCTGTCTTTCGCCTCCAACTAATACAGCACTTTGTTCAATAAATGTTTCATAAAGGGGGGACAAACTTGCTCTCCCTTCATCTCCAATGCCAATAAGCTTTATATTACCTTTCATCATAAACCGCCTTTCCAAGAAACGCTCCTTTGAACGTATAAAGAGAAGTTTCAATCTTCATTCCGCCGCCCACTTCTCTTAAACCCGAGCGACAGCAGTTTTCACATAAACTATCAAAGAAATGAGGTAAATTTCTTTCCACCATGAAATCACCAACTTGAGAAGCCGTGTTTGCATTACGGATGCTTTCTAAGAGCTCTTCATCTCCTCCAACGCGCTCTGCAATATCAGCTAAAAAGTTAAAATCAACAGGAGCACTTTTGGAATGTACCATCATCACACCTTGGGCAACTTTCGAAAACTTCCCCATCATTCCAACCATTGAAACATGCTTAATTCCTTGGCGTTTGCACTGTTTGAGAGTGAATCCAACAAAGTCTCCCATCTCCACAAATGCTTCTTCAGGAAGATCCGGATATTCTTTCATCCCATATTTTTCACTGCGCCCACCTGTTGTAATAACAAGATGATCACATCCACTTGTTTTAGCAACGCTAATGGCTTGTACAATACTTGCTTTGTAAGCAGCTGTTGAAAAAGGAACAACAATTCCTCTTGTTCCTAGAATAGAAATACCTCCAAGGATACCTAGACGACCGTTAAGCGTTTTTTTGGCCATCTCTTCTCCATCAGGAACTGAAATTATGATTTTAATCCCTCTATTTGAACCATGCTCTTTTAAAACTTCCTCCGCTACTCTATAAAGCATTTTACGCGGAACAGGATTAATAGCTGCTTCACCAACTGGGACAGGCAATCCTGGTTTTGTGACTCGTCCAACCCCAACTCCGCCGTCAAGTTCAATGCCTGGTGTGTCTTTCCATGTTACGGTTGATTGGATACGAGCGCCGTGCGTTGCATCTGGGTCATCTCCTGCATCTTTAATAATTTCAGCGAATCCCATATTTTCTTTGACTTCACATTGTTCCATTGAAAAGGTCACAATTCTCCCCATTGGAAGCTTGATTGTTGCCTCTTTTTGCACTTCACCCGTGATAAGAGAAAGAAGGGCCGCTTTTGTTGCAGCTGTTGCACAAGAACCTGTTGTATACCCTTCTCGAAGTGGTTTATCTTCTTTTTTAGCTTTCATCACAATTACACCTGATCTGCTAAAATTGAAATCGCATTTAATGCAGCAACAGTAACTGTACTTCCGCCCTTTCGTCCAATGTTTGTAATGAACGGAATATCAAGTTTTGCAAGCTCCTCTTTGGATTCTGCTGCAGACACAAATCCTACAGGCATTCCGATAACAAGCCCTGGTTTTGCTTCTCCTTCTTTAATAAGACGAATAAGCTCAAGTAAAGCTGTTGGAGCATTTCCGATAGCGAATATGCCGCCTTCAGCATGTTGAATAGCTTTGCGCATTGAAATGATAGCACGCGTTGTATCTAATCGTTTTGCTTCCTCCATAACATCTTCATCAGAAATATAAACGTGCACATCACTTCCAAACTTTTGCAAGCGAGGCTTGTTTGTCCCAACTTGGACCATCTGCACGTCTGCTACAACTTGTTTACCACTTCTGATTGCTGCAACACCTGATCTAACTGCATCTGGATGGAAAAGAACGCTTCTTCCAAGCTCGAAATCTGCTGAAGCGTGAATAATACGTTGAACAATTGGGTATTGTTCCTCTGTGAAATGATGCTCTCCTAACTCTTCTGTAATCATTTCAAAACTTCTTCCTTCAATCATTTGAGGCTGTACTGTAATTGGTTTAAAATCTGTACGAAAGTCCATAATTAATGCTCCTTTAATGTTTTTGTAGTTGAACCGTTTTCTTTAACGCTTCTAGAATACTAGGAAAGTCACTATATACTTCTTTGTACTCAATACGTGGTCTTCGAATCATAATGGTTTCGATTCCAAGCTCTCTTGCAGCACTAAGCTTTTCATCTACAGACCCTACTTTCCCACTCTCTTTTGTCACCATAAGTGTAACGCCATACTGCTTATATAATGCTTGATCAAATTCTTTTGTAAAAGGACCTTGAATGGCAACAATGTTCTTTTGAGGGAGACCAAGCTCTTCACACTTTTCCATATTATCTTTACGAGGCAGCATTCGCGCAATCAAACGAATGTCTTCGATTGGAAGTAGCTTTTTTGTAAAGGTAGCAAGCGTCTTGCTCCCTGTTGTAAGCATTACAACGCCTTTTCTCTTTGCTGCTTCTTCAGCCGCTTCCTCATAATCATTAACAAGCGTTAGCTTGTCATATTGAAATGTTTGGGACTCACGTTCATAGCGAAAGTATGGAATTTGAGCCTCCTCAGCTGCTTGCATTGCGTTTTTAGATGCTTCTTCTGCAAAAGGATGGCTCCCATCGACAATAGCGCTCATCCCTTTTTCTTCTATTAACTGTGCAATCTCAGCTGCATCTAATCTACCTACTTGAACAGATAAGTGCGCCCGCTCTAGTTCAATCGCGGCATTTTCTGTGACAACCGTTGCCAAAAGAGGATAGCCTTCCTCACTGATCCGGATAGCAAGCTCTCTTGCATCACTTGTTCCAGCAATAAATAAAATCATTTTAAAACACCAGCTTTTTCGTCATCTTCATGGTGATGATGGTGATGCTCATGATGGTGGTGATGCCCATGGTCATGGTCATGATGATGGTGGTGATCAATATGCTCCATTGCTTCAATTCTGTAAAGACAGGTATCACAATTCATTTTCACTTCACCTTCAAGCGCTTCCTCAACTCTATCTTTCAAAATCGTTTGAAGCTTTGGATGAAGGCCAAAATATTGAGCAAGCTTAAATTCAACTTCTGGATATTTTTCTTTAAATCCTTCAACAAGTTTTTCAAGACGTTTAATTAAAATTCCTGTAAAAAGGAAGTATGGAAGCACAACAATTTTTTTTGCTCCAAGCTTAATACAGCGTTCTACTCCTTGTTCAATCAAAGGATCTGTCACACCTATAAAAGATGTTTCAACAAGTTTATAGTTTGTTTTCTCCCAAAGAAGACGTGTAATTTTATAAAGCTCGCTGTTCGCGTCAGCATCGCTTCCACCGCGCCCAAGTAAGATAACCGCTGTTTCTTCTCCAGGACTTTCTAAATTTTCCCCAGACTCTTCTAATCTTGTATTTAAAATTTCAAACGTTTCTTCATGAATACCAATTGGTCTACCATATGTAAATTTCGTGTTTGGATACTTTTCTTTTGCTTCATCAATCGCTCCTGGAATATGAATTTTAGAATGCCCAGCAGGAAGAAGCATGATTGGAATTAAAATAACATGATGCGCCCCTTTTTCTATACATGTATCAATTCCATCTCCAATTGTTGGACGCTCAAATTCTAAGAAGCTTGTTTCTACCAACAACGTCTCTGGCAAAAGAGTCCTCATTTTCTCTACAAATTGACGTACTTCTTCATTTCCTTCAAAGTCACGGCTTCCGTGTCCAATAAATAATACAGCTTCCATTTGTTTTCCTCCTCTATTTTCCTAATCTCCACAAGGTGTTGGCTCAATTTTAATTTTTGGTGTTACGTCTTGATAAACAAAACCACCGACTTCTTTTACACGTTTAAAGAATTTAAAGAACGACTCATTAGGATGACCCTTTTCTCTATACTCATCAACAATTCCTTCAACAACATCAACAATCTTTTCAGGAGAAATTCCTTCTGCAACAGGCTGTCCAGAATGTGCTGATCGGCCTACTGTTTTCGCTCCAAGAAACAAATCAAACTTTCCTTTTCGATATACAATTCCGATGTCATCTTGTACAGCTCTGTAGCAAGCCATACCGCAGCCGTTGAAGCCGATTTTTGTAACTTTTGGCATATTCACTCCGCCGAGTCGTTCTTGAAGTTCTTCTGCATATGGAATGGAATCTTTTTTCTCCCCATCGCAGAAGTCACACGCCTTCATTGTTAAAACGTCTCCAACAGGAGCAAGGAGTAGCCCTACTTCGCTAAGTCTCTTTGTTACTTTTTCTGGTTCAGCAGTCGGTACTTCAAGACGAATTTGATGATCTGGTGTATATTCAATTGACCCTTTTTCGCCTGCAATTTCAGCAATTGTGGTGAGCTGAACTGGTGTGAATTTTTTACTTACAAGTCCTGGGCTTACAGCAAGTTCGAAGATGGATTCCATCTTCGCCGTTACTTTTTCAAATGTTGTTTGCTCTTCTTTTCCTGTCACAAGACTAAGAGCTTTTTCCGCGATTTCTCTTGAAGAAATTTTCTCTACTTCTTTAACTTTTTCTTCTTCCTTCTCTTCCACTGCTGGGGCTGCTTCTTCTTGTGAAAGTGCCCATGGCTCTGCCTCTTTTTTCAAACGTTGATGAGGTTTTAGCGGCTGTTTTGTTTCATTTAGCGTATATTTACGTTGATAGCCGCGTGGGGTAATCATCAAGTCATCATAGAGAAATGTTGAAGAGTTTCCAATAATAACAGTTGTTAGCATTCCAATTTCATGTTCAAGCATCTCTTTTAAATTGGTAATTACAATATTCTGACGGTCTCGATATGCACTTTTCACAAGGCCAACGGGAGTATCTGGTGATCTATATTGAAGCAGGATACGCTGTGCTTCAGCAATTTGACGGGTTCTTCTTCCGCTTTTCGGGTTATAAAGAGCAATCACGAAATCAGCAGATGCCGCAGCTTCAATCCGTTTTTCAATAAGTGTCCATGGTGTTAAATGGTCACTTAAGCTTATTGTGCATGCATCATGCATAACAGGAGCTCCTAACAATGAAGCACAAGAGTTAATAGCAGAGATACCAGGAATAATCTCAATTTCCACTCCATCTTTTCTTGACCAACCTTTTTCAACAAGCACTTCATACACAAGACCAGCCATTCCATACACTCCTGCATCTCCACTCGAGATAACAGCCACTTTTTTTCCTTGCTCAGCTTGCTTCACTGCTTCTTGGGCTCTTGTCACTTCCTCAGTCATTCCAGTACTAATAACCTGTTGATTTGACAACAATCCTTGGATAAGTTCCACATATGTTTTGTAGCCAATAATCATGTCACTTTCTTGAAGTGCCTCTTTCGCTCGCTCTGTAATATGTTCAAAATTTCCTGGACCAAATCCGACGATAAGCAATTTACCACTCATATTTTTTCCTCCTACCACGAGTTTTTCGAATGATGCGATTCTTTCGAAAACAGTTATTTCACTTTCTCTTTTGAAATTCCTTTTGGTGACGAGGAATTTTCAGGAGCTTTAAATCCTTCCTCATATGTGTAGATGATAGAGTTTTCAAGCTTATTTCCATCTAAGAGATGCTCTCTTACCATCTCTCTTCCAAGCTCCGGTGTCATTTCCTTATACCAAACTCCTTCAGGGTATACAATTGCTACACATCCGTCTTTACATCGCCCATTACATCGCGTTCTTGTTGTATGAATTTGAGCATCTACCCCAAGCTTTTCAATTTCATCTCGAACAGCAACCGTTACTTCTTCTCCACCCTTTTTCATACACGTTCCACCATTACAAATTAAGACATGGTGCTTTGTTTCATTTAAATTCCACGTTGTCATCCATACCAACTCCCTCGTTAAAATCGTTTTCTCAAAAAACGCATAAAAAAAAACACCTCTACGAGAAAGAGATGTAAAATGCATACCTGTACACGAGTTTGCACAATGGATTAGCACTTCTTCCTATGTCCCGTAGGTTTCAAATGAAGCAAACAGCTAAGGCAGGTCTCCTGACTCAAGGTAATCGTTCTACTACGTCTTCCCAAAAAAAATTCAGTGACACGTTGTAATAGAACTCCCTTTTACAGTGGCGGGCACCGTGCCAGATTTTCACTGGCTTCCCTTTTCAACATAGGGTTAAAGCTATGTACCTTCCTGTTTACAATATGAAATTGTCTTTAAAATGAAAGAAGAACTCTCCCTAACAAAACATACATAGTGGAATCACTATCTCACCCCAAACAAACTTAGCTGTGATGATGACTTCCCTTATGTGCCGTATGCTAGGATAGTTCTCTATCTGCTACTTTTTTGATTTATGTAAAAATTTTTTCTTATATGAGTTTTCTAATTAACTACAATGATAGAGGAAGTTGACTCATTTTTCAATAAAGAATTCAATTGAAGAAAAGGAGAAAGCTTATTATATGGAAGAAGTTGAAATAGGAGAAGCCTCATTCCTTCTCTTATTTCACAACAAGAACGGAACAGGAGGCTTTTTCTATTATTTTAGAACTAACGCTACCAAGCACTACTTTTTGAAATCTATTAAATCCTCTACTTCCTACCACAATAAGTTTAATATCATTCTCATTTGCATGACGAATAATTTCTTCAGCAGGATTTCCAACTCTAAAATGAACCTTATGAGTAATGTTATACTTTGCGGCCATAGTGTCAATTTCACGAAGAAATTCTTGCCTGTCTTCTAGCTTGTTTAAATTAGAACGTTTATGCCAAGATGTTTTAGTTTTATCATCTCCTTCTTTCACATGGAGAATTTGCAGTGGTATACGATAACAAGAAGCAATAGAAAACGCTTTCCGAAGAGCTTCTTTGGCCTGTTTTGAGCCATCTACGGCCGCAAGAATTTTATTGTACATTTCTTTCTCCCCCTATATTTCTTTATTTTTCTAATTCCCTTTTTTGACTGTGATAATCTTTCATTTTGCTAGAAAACAAAACCGACTATCTTTTACTGATAGTCGGCCACATGTTATAACTCGAGTTCTCCCATGCGAAGAAGTTCAACGACAGCTTGAGAACGCCCTTTAACGCCAAGCTTTTGCATTGCGTTAGAAATATGATTGCGAACTGTCTTTTCACTAATAAACAGCTCACTTGCGATCTCTTTCGTTGTTTTGTCCTGTACTAGAAGTTCAAAAACCTCTCGTTCTCTCTTTGTAAGTAACGGTTTAGGTGGAAATTCTTTATCCTTCAATGTAACCCTCCTTGCCTGATCCAGAGTCGAACTATCGGATGGGTGTAAGTTAGTCACGATATACTATGTAAAAAAGGATAAAGCGGTTCCTAGAATTCGCAAGTTATGCTATATTTTATTCACTTTTTTTTCGATTGATAAGGTTTTAATTTCTCAAGTTGCTCCTCTGTCCATGGAACAGATTTACCCGTGCTTTTGGAGACCTGTACAAGAGCACCTCGTCCTGTGAAACAAATTTCCTCTTTTTCATTCATCCCAACATAATGTAAATCAACAGATGAACGTCCAGTATGCTCGATTTTCATTTTTACGCTAAGCACTTCTCCAAAGAAGACTTGCTGAACAAAATCACACTGTAAATCAGCAACAACAGGCATTGTTTCACTATCAGGCTTCTTCCATATTTCCATGAAGCCAATATGCTGAAAAAAGGCTGTTCGGGCTTCTTCAAAATAAAGGAAAGGAACGGTATTATTCATATGACCGAACATATCTGTCTCACAAAAGCGAACTCGAATCTCTCTATTAAAGGTAAAATCGTGCTTCCAAATCTCTATATTGTTAATATAACTCGGCTTCTTCATTCGTCTTCCTCCTTTGATGAAAAGAAACCTCTCCATATTGGAGAGGTTTCTTTTTATTCTGCATCGCTTCCAAAAAACTTTCGGAAAGAGCGAAGAGTAGTGTCTCTGTTTAAAGCAGCAATTGATGTTGTTAACGGAATACCTTTTGGACAAGATTTGACGCAGTTTTGTGAGTTACCGCAATTTGAAAGTCCTCCATCTTCCATTAAAGCATCAAGTCGTTCATGTTTATTCATTGCTCCAGTTGGATGTGCATTGAATAAGCGAACTTGTGATAATGGAGCAGGTCCAATGAAATTTGATTTACTGTTTACGTTGGGACAAGCTTCTAAGCATACTCCACAAGTCATACATTTTGAGAGTTCGTATGCCCATTGTCGTTTCTTCTCTGGCATACGTGGTCCCGGACCTAAATCATAAGTTCCATCAATCGGTACCCATGCTTTTACCTTTTTCAATGAGTCAAACATGCGACTACGGTCGACTTGTAGATCCCGCACAACAGGGAAAGTTTTCATTGGCTTGAGTCGAATCGGTTGTTCAAGCTTATCAACTAACGCTGTACAAGATTGACGAGGGCGTCCGTTAATAACCATTGAGCATGCTCCACAAACTTCTTCTAAACAGTTCATATCCCAGTTAATTGGTGTTGTATGCTCACCTTTTGAATTTACTGGATTTCGACGAATTTCCATTAGAGCCGAAATAACGTTCATGTTTGGACGATATTCAATCTCAAATTCCTCATCATATGGAGCTGTTTCCGGTGAATCTTGGCGTGTAATAATCAACTTAATGGTTTTTGTTTTTGTTTCCGTCATTTTCCACTAACCCCCTCTTGCTTTTTAGAGGATGATGACTCACTTGCTTTCTTTTGTGAGTAATCCCGTTTACGCGGCTTGATTAACGAAACATCTACATCTTCATAAGAAAAGTTAGGTGCTGATTCATGATTCACAAAAGTTGCCATCGTTGTTTTTAAGAATTCTTCATCGTTACGTTCAGGGAAATCTGGTTTGTAATGAGCTCCACGACTTTCATTACGGTTATAAGCACCAAGTGTGATAACACGAGCAAGTTGAAGCATATTTGCTAGTTGACGCGTAAATGCTGCTCCTTGGTTACTCCATTTTGCTGTATCATTAATATTAATATTTTGATAGCGTTCAAGAAGCTCCTGAATTTTATCATCTGTTTTCAACAATTTATCGTTATAACGTACAACTGTTACGTTATCGGTCATCCATTCTCCAAGCTCTCTATGAAGAACATAAGCGTTTTCTTTTCCATCTAGAGAAAGAATGTTTTGCCATTTTTGTTCTTGCTCTTTTACATGTCTATCATAAAGTGAAGACTCTATAGAATCTGTCCATTTGTTAAGACCTTCAATGTATTTTACTGCGTTTGGTCCTGCAACCATACCACCGTAAATAGCTGAAAGTAGAGAGTTTGCACCTAAGCGGTTTCCACCGTGCTGAGAATAATCACATTCACCAGCTGCGAAAAGACCAGGAATATTTGTCATTTGATCATAATCAACCCAAAGGCCACCCATTGAGTAGTGAACGGCAGGGAAAATCTTCATTGGTACTTTACGTGGATCATCACCCATGAATTTTTCATAAATCTCAATAATTCCACCAAGCTTAATATCTAGTTCTTTCGCATCTTTATGAGAAAGATCAAGATATACCATGTTTTCTCCGTTAATACCTAGTTTTTGATTAACACAAACATCAAAAATCTCACGAGTTGCGATATCACGCGGCACTAAGTTTCCATATGCCGGATATTTTTCCTCAAGGAAGTACCAAGGCTTTCCGTCTTTATATGTCCAAACACGGCCACCTTCACCACGCGCTGATTCGCTCATAAGACGAAGTTTATCATCTCCTGGAATTGCGGTTGGATGAATTTGAATAAACTCCCCGTTTGCATAATGTACTCCTTGTTGATAAACAATTGAAGCTGCTGATCCTGTGTTGATCATGGAGTTTGTTGATTTACCAAATACTATTCCAGGTCCACCTGTTGCCATAATTACCGCATCTGCTTTGTATGAATCAATCTCCATTGATTGCAAGTTCTGAGCGGTAATCCCTCTACAGGTTCCTTCCTCATCAATAACGGCCCCTAGGAATTCAAATCCTTCATATTTAGTTACAAGACCTGCTACTTCATAACGACGAACTTGCTCATCAAGTGCATATAAAAGTTGCTGTCCTGTTGTTGCTCCAGCAAAAGCTGTTCTATGATGCTGTGTACCTCCAAAGCGGCGGAAATCAAGCAATCCTTCTGGCGTACGGTTAAACATAACTCCCATACGGTCTAATAAATGAATGATTCCAGGTGCTGCTTCACACATTGCTTTAACAGGAGGTTGATTTGCTAAAAAGTCTCCACCATAAACTGTATCGTCAAAGTGCTCCCATGGCGAATCTCCCTCACCTTTTGTATTTACGGCTCCGTTTATTCCACCTTGCGCACAGACTGAATGAGAACGCTTCACTGGAACAATAGAAAACAAGTCTACTTTCTTACCAGATTCCGCAATTTTAATTGTTGCCATTAAACCAGCAAGTCCACCGCCGACAACAATAATTTTTCCGTTACTCATCGTAACTCACTCCTTTGAGATATGAATAAATTAAGTGAACGCTAGGATGGCGCGGACACCTACAATTGTAAGAGCGAAAAATACGCCAATCGTCACATATGTTGCAATTCTTTGAGAACGAGGAGTTACTGTTAAACCCCAGCTAACGCTAAATGACCATAAGCCGTTAGCGAAATGAAAAATAGTAGAAATAACACCAATAAGATAAAAAGCAAGTGAAACTGGGCTTGATAAGATGTTTGCCATCATATCATAGTTAACTTCGGCACCTCTCATAGCTTGAATGCGCGTTTCCCATACGTGCCATGTAATAAAAATAAGTGTAATAACACCTGTTACACGTTGAAGAACAAACATCCAGTTTCTAAAGAATCCATATCTGTTCGCATTGTTCTTGGCTGTAAAGGCAATGTATAACCCATAAACAGCATGAAAGATAATTGGTAAGAAAATCACAAAGATCTCCAATAAATAGCGAAACGGTAGTTTTTCCATGAAGTGTGCGGCAGTGTTAAATGCCTCTGGGCTTCTTGTTGCAAAGTGGTTAACAACAAGATGCTGGATAAGGAAAATCCCGATCGGTATTACACCCAGTAATGAATGTAACCTACGATAATAAAATTCTTTTGTTGCTTCCAATATCTAAACCCCCCTTGTGAAATAGAAAACATGTGTAGTCCAATAGACCCGAGCTCCCCATCCTTTTGTTGTAGTCTAATTTGTTGAAAAATGAAACCCCTTGCATTTTTCAACAAATTATAAATTGTGAAACAAATGTGACAAATTAATTGTACTCCCCCGTAATGTAAGCGTCAAGAATTGTTGTAGGTGATTTTTACTTCTAAAACCGGGAAAAGCTACTTTTTTCTTACACAAACTATATAAATCGTAAAAAATCATTTATAATGGAAAAGAAAGTGAGGTATCGGTATGGAGCAACGAGAAAAACAAGAGTTAGATAGTTTAGAAGAAGTGGAAAAAGAAGAGGAAAGGCCATCTGTTACACGAGAAGAAACCATTCCTTTATTTGGTTATGAACTGCTACGAGATATTGTTTTGCCAGATATTTTAGGAAAGGAAACAGACAACATTTCCTATTGGGCTGGTAAGAATATTGCACGCGTTTATCCACAGCCGTCCCTAGCAGATCTTCAAACTTTTTTTATCCGTGCAGGATGGGGCACTCTTACTCTAAAAAAAGAACAAAGAAGCTCACTCGAATTTGAACTTAGCGGACCTAGCGTTGAACGCCGTTTACATAATAAAGAAACATGCTCTTTCCAACTTGAGGCTGGATTTCTAGCTGAACAAATTCAAGCTCAAAAAGGATATACAGCAGAAGCTGAGCAATGGAAAAAACATCGTAACAAGGTCGTCCTTTCCATCGTTTATGACAGAAGAGATATTCTAGTATAGAAAAGGAGAACTCGCTAAACGAGTCCTCCTTTTTTATTTACCTACACGTTCATTTGTTAACTCAAATGTTTCATGAAGAGCTTCGACAGCTTTTACCATATCTTTTTGAACAACAACTGTTGAAACTTTAATCTCAGACGTGCTGACCATTTTCACCTGGACTTTACTATCTTGAAGCACCTCAAACATTTTCGCAGCAACTCCAGGATTTGAAACCATTCCAGAACCAACAATAGAGACTTTTGAAAGTCCATTTTCATGCTCAACTTCTTCATATTGCAGATTTCTTTTTTGAGCTTCTAAAACACTTAATGTACGTTGAAGTTCCTCTGTTTTTACAGAAAACGATACTGCTGACTTAGCAGACGTAACGCTTTGAACAATAATGTCTACATTAATATGATGTTTAGCAAGGAGTGAGAAGATAGAAGGAAGGGTATAAATGTCGTCCTCCATGCCAATAACCGTAACTCGGGAAATATTGTCCTCAAATGCAATTCCTCTTACTAATAAATTATCTTCCATTTCTGCTTCCTCCTTAATAATTGTTCCACGTTCTTTTTCTAAACTTGACCGAACTTCAAGCTTTACTTCATAATTTTTAGCAAACTCAACAGCTCTTGGATGAAGAACCCCTGCTCCTAGATTGGCAAGCTCTAACATCTCATCATAAGAAATAGAGTTAAGTTTTCTCGCACCTTTAACATAACGAGGATCTGTCGTATAGACACCTGTTACATCTGTGTAAATATCACATTTTTCTGCTTCAAGAGCTGCAGCAAGTGCCACAGCAGTTGTATCAGAGCCACCTCTACCTAATGTTGTAATCTCATTGTTCTCTGTAATCCCTTGGAATCCCGCGACAACGACAATTTTATTTTCTTTGAGATATTGTTTGATTCGAACTGTTTCAATATTGGTAATTCGAGCATTTCCATGTACTTCTTCTGTCTTCATTCCAGCTTGCCAACCTGTTAAAGAAACAGCATCATGACCTTTCGCTTGAAGAGCCAGAGAAAGAAGTGAAATGGTAATCTGCTCTCCTGTTGTTAAAAGCATATCCATTTCCCGCTTACTTGGGTTTTCATTGAGCTCTTTCGATAATGAAACAAGCTCATCCGTTGTTTTTCCCATTGCAGATACAACAACAACAACGTCATTACCTGCTGCTTTCTCCTCAATAACTCGATTTGCTACATTTTGAATTCTCTCGCTAGATCCTACGGAAGTTCCTCCAAATTTTTGAACAACTAAGCCCATTTTTCTAAAACCTCTCCTCAGTTCGTTTTTTCACACAAATGGTTTACTCGTAAGTAGGGCGAACGCAATAAAAAAAAGCAATGAGAGAATCTCTCATTGCTTTTTTAAAATATCTATATTTGCGCAATGTGTGAGATAGCCCTCCAAGATTGTGATCTTGACAGTCTTACATTTATTCAATGCAAAACCAGCAAAAGCTAGGATGAGCTAGCTTCCACTTCGGCAGATTTTCCTTTCTATAACAATCAACGGAACTCATTTCCCTCCTGCTATATACTCTTAAAATCCGCACCTCTATCTTCACCTCAGTAATATTGAAGTGATTATACAGTTTTTAAAATCTTTTTTATCTTATCAAATATTTAAAAAGTTTTCAATCACTTTTTTCGTTTTCTTCGCGAAGAGCGCTATAAATTGCAGTTGCTGTATCTTTTGGTATCCCTGCTCCTTGGATTTCTTCTATGCTTGCTTCTTTTAATTTCTTTAAAGAGCCAAAGTGTGTAAGCAGCGTTTTCTTTCGCTTTGCGCCAACCCCTTTAATATCGTCAAGAACAGATTGAAAAGAAGATTTTGAGCGAACTTGTCGATGAAAAGTAATCGCAAAGCGGTGCACTTCATCTTGAATGCGCTGCAGTAAGTAAAACTCTTGGCTGTTCCTTTCAAGAGGCACTACTTCTAAAGGATTTCCTATCATAATGTTTGATGTTCGGTGCTTATTATCTTTTACAAGACCTGCAACAGGAACAAACAATCCAAGTTCATTTTCAAGTACATCCTCTGCAGCTGCAATTTGACCTTTCCCTCCATCAATCACAATTAAATCTGGAAGCGGAAGATTTTCTTTTAATACACGACTATATCTTCGTCGCACAACTTCACGCATCGAATCATAGTCATTTGGACCTTCAACAGTTCGAATTTTATATTTTCGATATTCTTTTTTATATGGTTTTCCATCAACAAATACGACCATTGCTGATACAGGATCTGTTCCTTGAATGTTTGAGTTATCAAATGCTTCGATTCTATTTGGCGTAGCAATATTTAGTCTCTCACCAAGATTTTCAATTGCTTTAATTGTCCGTTCTTCATCACGTTCAATAAGCCAAAATTTTTCTTTTAAAGCAATCTTAGCGTTCTTATTTGCTAGGTTCAGCAAATCTTTCTTTTTTCCTTTTTGAGGACAGTGTGCTTTGATTTCTAAAAGACGCTCCACTATTTCACCATCAATATGCTCAGGAAGCAGCACTTCCTTTGGTTTTACATGGTTAGACTGCTGATAAAACTGCCCTAAAAAAGTGAGAAAATCTTCTTCAGGTTCACCGTAAAAAGGAAACATGGAAACATCACGTTCAATTAGTTTTCCTTGGCGAATAAAGAAAACTTGGACACACATCCATCCTTTATCATAGGAATAGCCGAAAACATCGCGATTGACGAAGTCGTTAAACATCATTTTTTGCTTTTCCATTGTCGCTTCAATATGGGAAATTTGATCTCGATATTCCTGTGCACGCTCAAACTCTAGATTTTCTGATGCGTTCATCATCTTTTCAGTAAGTTCTTCTTTAACATGCTTGAATCCGCCGTTCAAAAACTTTGCAATCTCGTCTACAAGCTCCTTATTTTGCTCCTGTGCCACTTCATAAACACACGGAGCCAAACATTGGCCAATATGATGATAAAGACAAACTCGGTCTGGAATAGTAGAACATTTTCGGAGTGGATATAAGCGATCTAACAGCCTCTTTGTCTCATTTGCTGCTTGAACGTTTGGATAAGGTCCAAAATATTTGCCTCCATCTTTTTTTACTTTTCTTGTGATAAATAAACGTGGATGGCGCTCATTGCTAATTTTAATAAATGGATAGCCTTTATCATCTTTTAGCATGACATTATATTTTGGATCGTACTTCTTAATTAAATTCATTTCTAAAATAAGCGCTTCAATGTTGGAAGACGTGACGATATATTCAAAATCAACAATAGCGTTCACAAGACGAAGCGTTTTTCCATCATGACTTCCGGTAAAGTATGAGCGTACTCTATTTTTTAATACTTTTGCTTTTCCGACATAAATAACAGTACCGTCCTTATCTTTCATCAAGTAACAGCCAGGCTGATCTGGAAGAATCGCTAGCTTTTCTTTTATGATTGCGTTCATAACGTCCCCCCTTTTCATTTTTGTCATAAGAAAAGCACCTGCAGAAGCAGGCGCCCTTTTTAAAGCTTATAGATGTTTGTTTAATGCTTCAGCAAGTGCTTCTTTTGGTTGGAAACCAACGATTTTGTCAACTTGTTCTCCGTCTTTCATAACAAGTAAAGTTGGGATACTCATTACACCAAATTTTCCTGCTGTTTCTTGGTTTTCATCTACATCAAGCTTTACAATTTTTACTTTGTCGCCCATATCTGAATCAAGTTCTTCAAGAACTGGAGCAATCATTTTACAAGGTCCGCACCATGGTGCCCAAAAGTCAACAAGTACTACCCCTTCATTTGTTTCAGCAGTAAAGTTTTGATCTGTTGCATGTGTAATTGCCATTAAAAATTCCTCCTATACCTAAGTAACTTCTTTTAAGATATTCACAGTATAACATCATTAAAATGGGAGTGCCATTTATTTGTTTCGTCATGTCTTTCCTATTACATAGTTATACCCTAAGGAAGCATTTAAAAACAGCATTTTTCATAAAAAACAAGGAAAAGGCGACAGAGTGTCGCCTTTAGCTCTTTTCTACTTTTAATTTTTTACACTCCTCTATTAAAAGCGGGATGATTTCAAACAAGTCTCCGACAATCCCATAGTCTGCTACATTAAAAATATTTGCTTCAGGGTCTTTATTAATAGCTACAATCACTTTTGAATTAGACATACCTGCTAAGTGTTGAATAGCACCAGATAAACCACATGCAATATATAAATCAGGTGTAACAACTTTTCCCGTCTGTCCAATTTGAAGCGAGTAATCACAATACTCTGCATCACATGCTCCTCTTGAAGCTCCAACTGCTCCACCTAGCACATCAGCAAGTTCTTGTAATGGCTTAAACCCTTCTTCGCTTTTTACACCTCGCCCTCCCGCTACAATCACTTTTGCTTCTGAAAGATCTACTCCACTCGTCGCTTTTTGCATAACTTCTTTTACAACTGTACGCAAATCTAGAGATGGTTGTGCAACTTCTTTTGTTTCTCCATCTCTTCCCGGATCTGCTGCAAGCTTTTCGATATTATTTGGTCGAATTGTAAAAAATAAAGGTGTGTCAGTAAGGATGCGTTTCTCAAAAGCTTTTCCTGAGTAGATAGGACGCGTTAGAATAACGTTTTCACCCACAACTTCAATATCTGTTACATCAGAAATTAAACCACTCTCAAGCTTTGCTGCAAGCTTTGGAGCAATCTCTTTTCCTTGGGAAGTATGACCTATAATAATTGCTCCTGGTTCTTCCTCCTCTAAGAGGGCCTGAAAACATTGGGAGAAACCATCAAGCGTATATGTTTTTAAGGTAGCGCTTTCAATAAAGACTACACGATCTCCACCATAGTGAAAAAATGAAGACGTATGGCGAGCAATGTCTTCTCCAACTACTCCCACTACAACTTCTCCGCCATCCGCAATCATGCGTGCTGCTGCAATCGCTTCGTACGATACACTTCGGACTTCTCCGCCTTTAAATTCCGCCAATGCCAATACTTTGCGAGCCATATTTATTCCTCCTTTTTTAAAGCACTTTTGCTTCTGAGTATAATAGGTGAACAAGCTCTTTCACCTGATCGTGTGATTCACCTTGAAGTATTTTGCCTCCTTCTTTTTCAGGTGGTAAAAACCGTTCAACAACCTTTGTTTTGGCTTCTATTTCTTCCTCTATTTCTAGATCATCTAATTCAATTTCTTCAAGCGGCTTCTTTTTAGCCTTCATAATACCGGGTAAAGACGGATAGCGCGGTTCATTTAGCCCTTGTTGAGCTGTTACAACAAGCGGGAGAGCTGCTTGAATTTTTTCTTCATCTCCTTCTACGTCCCTTATTAGTTCCACATCATTCCCATGAATTTCAATACTTGTGATAGTTGTAACACAAGCAATATTTAAAAGCTCTGCGACTCGTGGACAAACCTGTCCACTTCCTCCGTCAATAGCAACATTTCCACCAATAATCAAATCACATTGCTGTTCTTTTAAATAAGAGGCTAAAATAATGGATGTGGTATATTCATCTTCGCTTTCCATTTCATCTTCTGTATTAATGAGCACTGCTTTATCACAACCCATTGCAAGCGCCGTTCGCAGTTCTTTTTGAGAATCTTCGTTCCCCAGTGTTACAACCGTCACTTCTCCTCCATGCTTTTCTTTTAAAGAGATTGCTTCTTCTATTGCATATTCATCATAAGGATTAATAATGAACTCTGCTCCATCCTCAATAATCTCTCCTCCATCAAGCGAAATTTTTTCTTCTGTATCAAACGTACGCTTCATTAACACAATAATATTCATAACTCCACTCCTTTACTGAATATTAAGATTATTTACCTTGGAAGAATGGCTTTCTTTTTTCTAAAAAAGCAGCAATCCCTTCTGAAGCGTCCTCTGAACCGAATACTTCTTTAAATTTCCTTGCTTCTTCTTCTATTCCTTCTTCATAGCGGGCTTCTTTGGCATATTGTAAAAGATGCAAAACTGCTTTAATGGTCATAGGACTTTTTCTTGCCATTTGCCCAGCAAGCTCTGCTACTTTCTGAAAAAGCTCATTCTCTTCAAACGCCTCGTTTGCTAGACCTATGCGAACAGCTTCACTTCCAGAAATCGATTGACCTGTTAGCATCATTTCACATGCTTTTCCTATCCCGACAAGCCTTGGTAGTCGCTGCGTTCCTGCAAAGCCGGGAATAATCCCAAGTGTAAGCTCTGGGAGTCCTAAGCGGGCTTCTGCTGCAACAAACCTCATATGACACCCCATTGCCAGTTCAAGCCCTCCTCCTAAGGCTGCTCCATGAATAGCAGCAATAACTGGCTTTGGGTATGTTTCAATCTTGTTCATAAGCTTCTGCCCAAAACGAGCAAGCGACTCATAATCTTCACTTTTTTGCAGTGCTGTGAATTCTTTAATATCGGCTCCTGCACAAAAAAACTTTCCTTCTCCTCGAAGCACAATAACGCGGGTTTCATCATCTGTTTCAAGTAACGAAAAAGTATTCCAAAGCTCTTTTAAAAGAGCTGTTGACAAAGCATTTGCTTTTGGTTTATTTAGCGTAAGAGTTGTGACGTGCTGATTTTTGTTCATTTGAACGTAAGCCATCATATCCCTCCTATAGCGCAATCTTTATCTTTTACACCCTTGAAGTAGAAGCTTATGGACTTTTGGAATAAGTTTTGTAATGTCATACTTATACTCATTCATCACCCATGTTGTCACAACTTCATCAATTGTTCCAAAAATCATTTGACGTGCAAGACGAGCATCTAGTTCTTCTTGGAACTCACCGCTCTCAATGCCACTTTCTAAAATTTCATCAATGATTTCGAGGTAGCCTTTTAGAACTTCGTTAATTTGGTTTCTTATATCGCGGTTTGTTTGGCGAAGTTCAAGCTGAGTTACAGCTGCTAAGTGTTGATCTTCTGAAAGAAACGTAATGTGACGCTGAATTAGAAAGAAAAGCTTTTCAGAAGCTGTTTCTTCTTTTTGAATATCTTCTTGAATTCTTTCAATAAATTGCCCCATTTTCTCTTGAAAAAGGGATATGAGGATATCTTCCTTATTTTTAAAATAGAGATAAATGGTTCCGTCTGCTACCCCTGCTTGTTTAGCAATCTTAGATACTTGAGAGCTATGATAGCCATGTTCGGCAATGACGACAACTGCTGCATCTAAAATTTGTTTGAATTTTGGTCTATTTCGATTCATATTGTTTGCTCCCTTGCTTCATTAATTACCAACAGAGTATACCATATTCCGTACATTGATTATCATTTTGTTCTACCGAATGAAATGAATGGTTATTCATTCATAATATCATCTTAAAATATCCCGACAAACCTGTCAACAGAATTATAGTGAAATTTGGTTTGAAGGGAAAACACGATCTATTCTTGTCTTTCTTCTTCTATTAAAACACGCCTTAAGATTTTCCCAACGGCTGTTTTAGGTAAGTCTTTTCTGAACTCATAGACTTTTGGAACTTTATAGGAAGCAAGAGACAAGCGTACATACTCATCAAGTTCATCTTCTGAACATGATACACCATCTTTTAATACAACAAAAGCTTTGACCGTTTCCCCTCTGTATAAGTCAGGAATACCAATAACAACGGCTTCTTTTACTTTTGAATACCCGTATAGCACTTCTTCTACTTCACGAGGGTAAATATTATATCCACTCGCAATAATCATATCTTTTTTTCGATCAACAATGTAGAAATAGCCATCTTCATCAAAATAGCCTAAGTCTCCTGTAAAAAGCCACCCATCTTTCAACACTTGTTTTGTTTCTTCTTCTTGGTGCCAGTATCCTTTCATCACTTGAGGCCCTTTTACAGCAATCTCTCCTATTTCACCACATGGTAAAGATTCCCCTGTTTCAAGAGAAACGATTTTAGCATCCGTATTTGGCCAAGGTACACCAACACTTCCTTGTTTTCTTTTTCCCCAGAGAAAATTAGCATGTGTCACAGGGGAACTTTCTGTTAGCCCATAACCTTCTACAAGCTTCCCTCCTGTAAGATCTTCAAACTTTTCCTGAACATAAGCAGGAAGCGGTGAAGAACCACTTATACAAGCTTTAATCGAGGAAAGGTCGTATTCTGGTAAACTAGCATCATTAAGCAGTCCAACATAAATTGTGGGAGCTCCAGGAAATAGCGTTGGCTTTCTCTTGTCAATTGTTTTTAACACCTCTTTTATTTCAAATTTCGGTAAAAGAACCATTTCATATCCTTCTAGAAGAGATAAAACAAGCACTGTTGTTAATCCATACACGTGAAAAAGGGGCAAAACACCTAAAATTCTTTCATTTCCTCTTTCACATTTGTAAAGCCATGTTGTACACATCTTCGTATTAGCGACTAAGTTTTGATGTGTCAGCATTACTCCTTTCGGAAAACCCGTTGTTCCTCCTGTATATTGTAAGAGAGCTAAATCATCGCTATACACTTCTTCTTTTACCAAATTTGCTATTTTTGTTTTTAAAATGGTGGACCATTTATGCGTATTGCTGTCTTCTTTTATGTGTTGGACGGTTTTTTGAGTCTTTTTTTGGAGATATGGATAAAGAAGATTTTTTGGAAAAGGCAAGTAATCTTTGATGGATGTTACAATAAGATGCTCCACTTTTGTTAGCGCTTTCATCCTAAATCCTTTTGAATATAACAAATCTAGAGTAATAAGGAACCTTGCGCCTGAATCTTGGAGTTGATAGGAGAGTTCTCTTTCTGTATAAAGCGGGTTAATAAGTACAACAACTGCTCCTAATTGTAATACGGCATTAAAGGCGATTACAGTTTGAGGACAGTTTGGTAGCATAATAGCCACTCGATCACCTTTACGAACTCCTATCTCATAAAAATAGCAAGAAAGTTGATCAGTTTGGGCAGCTAGCTCTGTAAACGAAAGGGTTTTTCCTAGAAAGTGAATAGCAGGATTTCCTTGAAATTCTTTTGCTGCTTTTTGAAATAGCGATACGAGCGTCGCTTCACCAAGAGTGATTTCTGCCGGTATTTCAGGCGGATAGTGAATCAACCACGGTTTTTCGGATGCTTGAAGCACAAAAAATACCTCCTCAGTTTCGCATTTATTACGCACACTATGTTCATTATACAATGGAGCGCCCTGAAAAGAAAAGGATTTCAAAGAAAAACAAGAGAAGAAACATCAAAATGTTTCTTCTCTTGTTTTATGCAATAAACACTATATAAATAATCCCAATTGTCATAAATAAACCGCAAAGAATAAGCAAAAGTTTGGCTAACTTCTCCATTGTTTATCACCCTATTCCGGCTGAAATAACAAACGACATTCCAATTGAAATGACCATTGATATAAACCCAACGGCTCTGTTGTCTTGCGCAATTTCATGATCAATCTTGAATTTTGGTGTAAGAAATTCAAAAATAAAATAGCTAACTAACAGAAGAATAAAGCCAAAAACTCCCCAGCCAACCATTACAAACAACGTATTGTGTTGGCTAATTGAGCCTTGAAAAACATTTGCTACGCCAAAGATTTTTCCACCTGTAGCCATAGCAACGGCTAGATTTCCACGCTGAATTTCCTCCCAGTTTTTATAACTTGTCACAAGCTCAAAGATGACAAGAGCTAGAACAATGCATAAAATAACAACGCTATAGTTCGCTGCTGTTAATACATAAGGATTCTCCCAAAATTCCTTCACAGCGGCTCTCACTCCCTTATTTTAGTTCAGCAACGGTCACTCCAGAGCCGCCTTCTGATGCTTCCCCAAAACGAATGCTTTTGACGAAACGATGATTTTTCAAGTAGTCTTGCACACCTGTTCTTAAAGCCCCTGTTCCTTTTCCATGAATAATAGAAACACGTGGGTACCCAGCAAGAAGTGCATCATCAATATACTTCTCAACGCGCTGAATAGCATTTTCAAACCGTTCTCCGCGGAGGTCAAGCTCAAGCTTAACATGATAATCTTTGCCTTTCACTGTTGCAAGTGGTCTTGTTTCTACAGCTTTTGGAGAACTAATAAACTCTAAGTTTGACTCTTTTACTTTCATTTTCATAATACCAAGCTGTACTTCCCACTCTGTATCCGATACTTTGTCTAATAGCGTTCCTTTTTGACCGAATGTTGATACTTTCACTTCATCCCCTGGAGAAAGCTTTCTTTCTACCTTTTTCGGTTTCGGTGCCGCTTTTGTGCCTTTTCTTAATGTTGGAACTGCTTCTTCAAGATCTTTTCTCGCTTGAATTAGCTCATGTTCTTTTATACCACTTTGTTGATTAAGACGCATATTGCGCAGGTCTTTAATAATATTCTCCGCTTCTGTCCGCGCTTCCTCCACTGCTTTTGCTGCTTTTTGTTCAGCTTGCTCAAGCAGTTTATCTCTTTCATTGTTAAATTCTATAATCTGATCCTGCAGTTCACGATGAAGCTGTTCTGCCTCTTTCCTAAATAAAGCAGCTTCTTCCTTTTCACTTTCAGCTTTTTTGCGGCTGTCCTCAAGTGAAGCAATCATATTTTCTACCTTATTTGTCTCTGCTCCAATATATCCCTTTGCTTCGTTAATAACTTCTTCTGAAAGACCTAATCGGCGTGAAATCTCAAATGCATTGCTTCGTCCTGGAACCCCTAAAAGTAGTTTATATGTCGGGCGAAGGGTTTCCACATCGAACTCAACACTTGCATTCATTACTCCTTTTCGATTATATCCATACGCCTTCAGTTCAGGATAATGAGTTGTCGCTATAACACGTGCTCCTCGATTGTATACTTCATCTAGGATAGAGATAGCAAGTGCTGCTCCTTCCTGAGGATCTGTTCCAGCACCAAGCTCATCAAATAGTACAAGGCTCTTATTATCAACACCTTTTAAAATGTTAACGATATTTACCATATGAGAAGAAAACGTACTCAAGCTTTGCTCAATAGACTGTTCGTCTCCAATGTCAGCAAATACATGCTCGAATACTGCTACTTCAGAACCGTCCAAAGCCGGGATTTGAAGGCCTGCTTGTGCCATGAGTGTAAACAAACCAACTGTTTTTAACGTTACCGTTTTCCCTCCTGTATTTGGACCTGTAATAACGATGCTCGGGTACTCTCCTCCAAGCTCAATATCGTTTGCTACAACATCTTCTGCAGCAATTAATGGATGACGTGCTTTTTTCAGATTAATATATCCTTCTTCATTAAGCTTTGGTTTTGAACCTTTTAATTTATGACTGTACTGCCCTTTTGTAAACATAAAATCAATTTCTGCTAGTATATCAACGTTAACAGAAAGCTCGCGAGCAACTTCTGCTACTTCTGCCGTAATTTGTGCAAGAATACGCTCAATCTCACGCTTTTCTTCTACTCGGGCCGCTTGAAGCTCGTTGTTTAGGTTTACAATTGCTTGTGGCTCAATAAATAACGTGGCTCCTGAGGAAGATTGATCATGAATAATTCCTCCATATGCTCCTCGGTATTCTTGTTTAACCGGAAGCACATAGCGATCATTACGAATCGTTATAATGGCGTCTGAAAGCATTTTTGTCGCAGAAGAGGAACGCGTCATTTGTTCTAGCTTTTGACGGACGCGTGCTTCTGTAGAGCGTAATTTTTGGCGTAATCCTCGCAGTTTTTCACTCGCTCCGTCTAGCACTGTCCCATTATCATCAATGCTGTTCTCAATTGTTCGCTCAAGATCTGTTAAGATAATAAAACCTTCAATGTACCCTTTCAAAATAGGTAATGAAAGGTCTGTATTTTCTTCTAAACTTTCCATAAATATTGAAAGCTGTCTTGTTGCATAAATTGTGCTTGAGATTTCAAGTAGTTCACTTGCTGAAAGTGTTCCACCGATCTCTGCCCTTTTAGCACTTGCTTTTATATCATGGATACCGCCAAGTGGAACATTTCCTTTCACACGAAGCACTTGAGCTGCCTCATCAGTTGCGTTTTGCCAAGCTTCTACTTCTGTGAAACTTATGGACGGGCGAAGACTCTCTACTTTCTCTCGTCCTAGTGAAGATGCTGCATGTTTCAACAGACCTTCTTTAATTTTATCGAACTCTAATGTTTTTAAAATGCGCGCTTGCAAACATGTTCACTCCTTTTAAACCTTTGCTTTCCTTGTATTAATCGTTGCGTTTTAAAAATGCTCTCAATTCTTCTAAAGGATATGTGTTAATAACGCTCTCTTTGCGAATCCAGCCTTTTACAGCTGTCGCCACCCCAACTTTCATATCTTCAAGCATGTCCAGATTATGTGCATCTGTATTAATTACAAGCTTTACTCCTTGCTCTTGTGCTTTTTTCAAATGATGAGAAGCAAGGTCTAAGCGATGTGGATTTGCATTGAGTTCAAGTGCTGTATTTGTTTCGTGAGCAAGCTCAATTAACAAATCCACATCAACGTCATATCCATCTCTTCGTCCAATAAGTCTTCCTGTTGGATGTGCAATAATATCGACATGGTGACTATTAAGAGCTGTTTTTAATCGCTCCATAATAACTTCTCGAGACTGTGAAAAGCTTGAATGGATAGAAGCAATAACGATATCCATTTCCTGTAGAATTTCATCATCATAATCTAACGTACCATCAGGAAGAATATCCATTTCAATTCCTGAAAGGATTGTGAAATCATCATATTTTTCATTTAGCTTCTTAATTTCTTCTCGCTGTTTACGAATTCGTTCTGGTGTTAGCCCATTTGCTACCTTTAAATATTGAGAATGGTCAGTAATTGCCATGTACTCATAGCCTCTTGCACGGCATGCTTCCACCATTTCTTCGATAGAGTATGCGCCATCACTCCATGTGGAATGCATGTGCACGTCTCCTTTTATGTCTTGAAGAGAAATAAAGCGATCTTCTTTCGTTAGCTTATCTACTTCTGTTCCATCTTCACGCATTTCAGGTAAAATAAACGGCAAGTTAAAGTAGTTATAAAACTCTTCTTCAGATGAAAACGTACGGACTTCTCCTGTTTCTATATTCTCAACACCATATTCACTAATTTTCTCTCCACGCTCTTTCGCAAGCTGTCTCATTCTTACATTATGATCTTTTGAGCCTGTAAAATGGTGCAGCGTTGTTGGAAATGCCTTGTCTTCTACAAGACGAAAATCAACAGATATATCATAAACATCTTCAAGTACAACCGATACTTTCGTATTTCCACTTGCAATTACTTCTTTAATAGACGGCATTGCGAGTAAGCTATCACGAACAAGAGACGGCTCTTCTGTAGAAATAATAAAATCTAAGTCTTTCACTGTTTCTCTTATACGACGTACGCTGCCTGCTCGTGAGAAACGAATAATGCCTTTCATATCAGCAAGCGTTTGTTCGATTTTCTCCACAAGTGGTAACATAATAGCAAGCGGCAATCGTTCAGGACGTGTCCCATATTCCTCGATTGCGGCAAGAATTTTTTCCTCTGTTTTCTTACCGAAGCCGCTAAGTTCCTGTACTTTTCCTTCTTCACAGGCGGTCTTTAATGTTACCATATCCGTAACATTCAGCTGTTGATAAAGCTTTGCAATCTTTTTCCCACCTAATCCTGGCAAATCAAGAAGAGGAATTAATCCTTCTGGAACTTCTTTTTTTAACTCTTCTAGCACAGTAGATTGTCCATCTTGAATATACTCTTCAATAACAGCACTAGTTCCTTTTCCAATACCTGCGAGAGATGTGAAGCTTTCAATTTCACTCAAGCTGCGCTCATCATTCTCAAGCGCACCTGCCGCCTTTCTAAAGGCCGAAATTTTAAATGCATTATCTCCTTTTAACTCCATATATACTGCAATCTTTTCCAAAAGTTTAATAATCTCTTTTTTATTCATTTTCACACCCACTTCTTATACGTTCTTCTATTGAAGATGATACAAAGTTTTTTTAAAAAAGTACAACCTCTGCCTCTTTATAGCCTAGAAGCATATTAACTTTATTATCATATCGTATTTTGCTTATGAAAGCGAAGAAGCTCATTTTAAAGGCTAACCACCTTCTCTACCCTTACTTCTTTATCTCTCTACAAAAGAACATAAAAAAGCTCGACGAAAAATCGCCAAGCTTTTTTACATATCTTTTCCCCATAGCTCTGGAATCATATCAGAGAGATATGGAGTATGATTTACAATAATCCCTGCAAGAGATGAGTTTTGAACTTGTGCTTGTATACCGCCGACAGGAAGCAGTGCAATAATATACAACACAATAAAAACAATTACATAAATCTCTACAAATCCAAGGATGGCTCCTGCCCATTTATTAAAATGACGCAATATCGGAAGCTGCGCTACAAAATCAAAGAGCGAGCCAATAATATGAATCACCAAATTTGTCAAAAAGAAAAGAATGGCAAATGAGATGATACGGTAAAATAGCTCTTCTGCATAAGAACTTTGTACGAGAAGAGATACAGCATTTTCTCCTTCAACAGACGGATACGGAATCCATAGCTGAAGTTTTTCAGCAAGAGCATCATGATACATGTAAGCTACAAAAATAGAAAGAACAATGCTAACAAGACGAATTACTTGTAGAATTAATCCTCTCTTTAAGCCAATTAAAAACCCGTAGCATAACATTATTAACACTATAATATCGACGAGCATAGTTCTTCATTCCTTCTTATTTATGAGTTCCTCTTCTAATCTTTCAACTTCTTCTTTTAATTTTATATAATCGTTCACAACATTTACAGCTGTTAAGACCGCTAGTTTATTAATATCTAGTTGTGGGTTCTTTAAGTTAATTTCTCTCATCTTATCATCAACAATCGAAGCGACAAGGCGTACATGGCTTGTACTTTCATCACCTATTATATTATACTGTTGCCCATATATGTCGACCGTTGTTCGATTTCTTCTCCGTTTTGACACAAAAGATCCTCCGTTCCCACAAAAATCCTATTCTATATCATAACACGGATGATATGAAGAAGGAAACACCATTTCTTGTAAAATAGCTTCCTTATGTAAAAAATTCTATGACACTCTTTTACTTCTTCATTATAAACATTTACTGCCATTGTGCCACACTCTTAATGTATTTTCTATTTTAAAAATGTAGAACTTTTAAGTAAATACTCTCAATATTCTTTACGACATAACTTTTCAACAACTATACAGGATCAAAATTTGCCAGGTCAAGAAATTGATTTTCAGAGAAATAAAAAGAGAGAAGTCAAAGACTTCTCCCTTTTTCTAACTTAAGAACGTAGTGATGCATCAAATTTAGTATGAAGAGCTTCTAATACTTTTTCATGTGTTGAAGTTACTTCTTCATCTGTTAACGTGCGCTCTGGATCTAAGTAACGTAGAGAGAAAGCAATTGATTTTTTACCTTCTTCAACGTGCTCACCTTCATAAAGGTCGAAAACTTTTACATCTTTCAACAGTTTTCCACCCGTAGCACGGATTTCCTGCTCTAGCTTACCAGCTGAAATCCCTTTATCAACCACAAGAGCAATATCACGAGTAATAGACGGGAAGCGCGGAATTGTTTCATAAACAACATCCTCAACATCCGCTGAAAGAAGCGTTTGTAAATCAAGTTCAAATACATATGTTTCACGAACATCATAGCGTTTTGCGGTATGAGGATGAACTTGACCAATAATCCCAATCTCTTTTCCATCTAACGAAATAGCTGCTGTTCGACCTGGATGCATTCCGTCATGCTTACTTGCTTGGAACTCGATGCGTTCTGCTAGTCCAAGAACATCAAATAACCCTTCTAAAATTCCTTTTACAGTGAAGAAATCAACAACCTTTTTCTCCCCTTGCCACATATGCATGTGCCAAAGTCCTGAAACAGCACCTGCTAAATGTTCTCTTTCAGTTGGTAAATCTTGATTTTCTTTTGAAAGGAAAACAGAGCTTGTTTCGTATAGAGCAACAGAATCAAGCTGACGAGCAATGTTGTGTTTCACAACTTCTAATAAGTGTGGAATAAGGCTTAAACGCAGCGTTGAACGCTCTTCACTCATTGGCATAGCAAGGCGGACATGTTTTGACACTTCAAGTGCAAACTGCTCTGCTTTTTCCTCACTTGTTAGAGCATACGTAATGGCTTGAAGCATTCCTGCTCCTTCAAGATAGCGACGTACACGACGGCGTTTTTCTTGATAAATGGTTAACTGTCCTGGCGTTGATTCCCCGACAGGAAGTGTTGTAGGAATATGATCATATCCATACAAACGAGCAACTTCTTCAATTAAGTCTTCACTAATCGTAATATCTCCACGACGAGTTGGAACTGTTACAGAAATTTGCTCTCCATCTGCAATAGCTTCAAAGCGAAGACGCTTAAAGATGCTTGTTACTTCCTCAACTGTAAGCTCTGTTCCAAGTACACCATTAATTTTAGCAAGAGTAACGTCTACTTGTTTCGGCTCGGCATCTAACGTATTTTCCTCAACAACTCCGCTTACTACTTCTCCACCTGCATACTTAGCAATAAGAGCTGCTGCACGCTCAGAAGCCACACGAACGCGATTTGGATCAATCCCTTTTTCATAACGAGCACTTGCTTCACTTCTAAGACCGTGGTCTTTAGAACATTTACGAATGCTCAAACCAGCAAAGTAAGCAGATTCTAATAAAACATTTATTGTATCATCTTTCACTTCAGAGTCGGCTCCACCCATTACTCCTGCAAGAGCAATTGGCGTTTCTCCGTTTGTGATAACAAGATGATCACCTTTTAACGTTCTTTCTTGATCATCTAACGTTGTAATTTTTTCTCCTTCTACAGCATGACGAACAAGAATTTCTTTTGAACCAAGTCGATCATAGTCAAAGGCATGAAGTGGTTGCCCATATTCTAAAAGAACGTAGTTTGTAATATCAACAACATTGTTATGCGGACGAATTCCAGCTGCCATTAGACGTGTTTGCATCCATAATGGAGATGGCCCAATCTTTACATTTTTAATAATGCGTGCAATATAAAATGGATTATCTTCTTTTGCTTCAACGTTTACTCTAATATAGTCTTCTGCTTTTTCACTGCTTTCTTGAAGCTCAATGCTTGGGTATTTCACTTCGTTATCTAAGATAGCTCCAACTTCGTATGCAACTCCAAGCATGTTTAAGCAATCGGCACGGTTTGGCGTTAAGCCAAGCTCAAGAACATGGTCATCAAGATTTAAAAGCTCAAGTGCATCGCGCCCTACTTCTGCATCATCTGCAAATACAAAGATGCCTTCTTGGTATTCTTTTGGGACAAGCTTACCTTCAATACCAAGCTCTTGAAGAGAACAAATCATACCGTGGGATGCTTCACCACGAAGCTTTGCTTTTTTAATTTTGAAATTTCCTGGTAGCACAGCGCCAACTTTTGCTACCGCTACCTTTTGACCTTTAGCAACATTTGGAGCCCCACAAATAATTTGTACAGGTTCTCCTTCTCCGATATCAACAAGACATTTATTTAATTTATCAGCATTTGGATGCTGCTCACATTCTAAAACATGACCAACAACAACGCCTTTGATTCCTTTGTTTAACGTTTCTACGCCTTCTACTTCAATTCCTGTGCGGGTAATTTTCTCTGCTAGTTCGTTTGGGTCAATTCCTTCTAAATCAATATATTGCTCTAACCAACGATAAGATACAAACATATTAGAACCTCCTCTTATGCTCTTTTAAATTGTGTTGTGAATCGAACGTCGTTTGTATAGAATTCACGAATATCTTCAATTCCGTAGCGCAGCATGGCGATACGCTCTGCACCAATTCCAAATGCAAATCCTTGATACTCTTTTGAGTCAAAGCCAGCCATTTCAAGTACGTTTGGATGCACCATACCTGCTCCTAAGATTTCAATCCAGCCTGTTGTCTTACAAACATTACACCCTTTACCAGAACATTTGAAACAAGAAACATCAACTTCTACAGATGGCTCTGTAAACGGGAAGAAACTTGGACGAAGACGAATTTCACGCTCTTCTCCAAACATTTTTTTCGCAAATACTTCAAGCGTTCCTTTTAGATCACTCATACGAATGTCTTTATCAACAACAAGCCCTTCAATTTGTGTAAACTGATGTGAATGTGTTGCATCATCATTGTCACGACGATACACTTTACCAGGGCAAATAATTTTAACAGGACCTTCGCCTTCACATGCAACCATCGTACGAGCTTGAACAGAAGATGTATGCGTGCGGAGCAGCGTATCCTCTGTAATGTAAAACGTATCTTGCATATCGCGAGCAGGATGACCCTTTGGTAAATTTAAAGCTTCAAAGTTATAGTAATCTTTTTCAACTTCAGGACCTTCTGCAATGCTGTAACCCATCCCAAGGAATAGATCTTCCATTTCTTCAATAACAGCCGTAAGCGGATGATGATTTCCTGTTTTCACAGGACGCCCAGGTAATGTTACATCAATTGTTTCTGAAGCGAGTTGACGCTCTACTTCTTCCTCTTCTAGACGAGCTTGTTTTGCCGCAATTTGAGAGGCAATTTCTTCCCGTACTTCGTTTGCTAATGATCCAATAACAGGACGCTCCTCTGCTGACAGCTTCCCCATGCCGCGAAGAACTTCTGTAATAGGACCTTTTTTTCCTAAATACGCAACGCGAACGTCATTGACTTCTTTTAAATTCTGTGCGCTTTCCACTTTTCCTAACGCTTCTTCTTTCAGCTCTTGCAAACGTTCTTTCATGAACTAACATCCTCCTTTTAACTTCTGTGCTGTATTCTAAAAAACAACAATAAAAAACCTCATCCCTAGAAAGGGACGAGGTTTGATCGCGGTACCACCCTTGTTAATGTATCATAAAGATATCATTCAACTTTATTTCAATAACGGCATTTTACCGGTACACTTTTACATTTAAAATTAAATGGTCCCAGTGCCAACTCGAGAGGTGAACGTTCACTTCGTTTCTCCATAAAAATGCTTTCAGTCACGGCATCTTCTCCCTGATTGTGAAACATAAGCTACTATTCTCTGTCATTGTTTTTACAGCTATATTTTATTTCTTATAGAACTATTATAGGTAAAACATATGCAGGATGCAACAAAGGATTAAACGAAATGATAAAGGACAATGCCTGCTGCAACCGCTACGTTTAACGACTCACTTTTTCCGATGATCGGAATGTAAAGGTTTTGAGTTGTCATCTCTAAATATTCTTCCTTTACACCGTTTCCCTCATTCCCAAGCAGAATAGCAAACTTTTCGCTTTTTTCAACTTCACGATATGGTAAAGCATTTTTCAAAGATGTACCGTATACTGGGACTTCTCTTTCCTTAAGCTCAGAAATAAATGCACCAAGGTCTTTCGAAATAATTGGCACATGAAATAGAGCACCTTGTGTAGAACGAATGGTTTTTGCGTTATAAAGGTCTACTGTTCCTTTTCCTAATACAACAAGCTCAATGCCAGATGCTTCTGCCGTTCTAATAATCGTGCCTAAGTTTCCAGGGTCTTGAATACCATCAATTAATAAAACTTTTTCGGCAATGTTTCCTTTATCTTCTTCTCTCATTTCACAAACTGCTAGGATTCCTTGCGTCGTTTCAGTATCCCCTATTTCTTTAATAAGTGAACTAGGAACAATATACACTTCACATTCTTTCACATCCCAATGGCTTGGAAGTGCAATGTCTTCACTCATAATGAGTTCACGAACACCGTGCTTTAAAGCTTCTTCAACAAGATGATAGCCTTCAACAAGAAAAAGACCTTCTTTTTCTCGCTCTTTTCGTGTTTTTAACTTTTTCCACGCTTTTACACGTGGATTTTTTGCTGAGTCAATTCGTTTCACAATATATCTCCTTCTACAGCATTTGTTGCTGATTCAATCTCTGCTTCTAAAAGTATGTTAACAATACATATAATTCCTTTCACCTGAAAATAATAAAACTGTTCATTACAATGTAACGAGGTGATAAAGAATGGATTTAAACTTACGCAATGCTATTATATCGAATGTATCCGGTAATTCTCAACAAGAGCTTGAAGCAACAATTAAAGATGCAATCGAAAGCAAGGAAGAAAAAATGCTTCCTGGTCTTGGTGTTTTATTTGAAATTATTTGGGAACACTCAAATCGCGAGGATCAAGAAGAAATGCTTTCAACCCTTGAACAAGGATTAAGTAACTAATAAAAAAGGAGCTCATATGAGCTCCTTTTTTATTAGTTAAACGTAATTTCATTTACTTTATCACGGTCAAGTCTCTTCACAACTTCTGTAATCAACTTCACTGTATTTTCATAATCATCCCGATGAAGCATTGCAGCATGTGAGTGGATATAGCGCGTTGCAATTGTAATAGAAAGCGCAGGAACTCCGTTTGCTGTAAGGTGAATAGCACCAGAATCCGTCCCACCGCCTGCCATTGAATCAAATTGATACGGAATATTCAACTCATCTGCTGTATCTGTCACAAGGTCACGAAGGCCTTTATGAGAAACCATTGATGCGTCATAAAGGATAATTTGAGGACCATTCCCCATTTTACCTAATGCTTCTTTTTCTGTTACACCAGGCGTATCTCCTGCAACTCCAACATCAACACCAAATGCAATATCAGGTTCAATTTGCGTTGCAGATGTGCGAGCACCTCGTAAACCAACCTCTTCTTGAACAGTACCAACTCCATAGACAACGTTCGGATGATTTTCATTTTTTAATCCTTTTAAAACATCGATTGCAATAGCACACCCGATTCGATTATCCCAAGCTTTTGCTAGCATCATTTTTTCATTTTGCAGCACAGTAAACTCAAAATATGGGACAACTTGGTCTCCAGGACGCACGCCAAACTCCGACGCTTCCTCTTTGCTGCTTGCTCCAATGTCAATGAACATGTCTTTAATTTCAACCGGTTTTTTTCGCGCTTCTGGAGGAAGAATGTGCGGTGGTTTTGAACCGATAATCCCTGTCACATCTCCTTTAGAAGTAACAATTGTGACACGCTGGGCAAGCATAACTTGTGACCACCAGCCTCCAACCGTTTGGAAACGAATAAATCCTTTGTCATCAATATTTGTTACCATAAAGCCGACTTCATCTAAGTGACCTGCAATCATAATTTTGGGACCATTCTCATCTCCCACTTTTCTTGCAATTAAGCTTCCTAAACGATCCGTTGTCACGTCGTCTGCGTAAGATGATATGTACTTCTCCATAACGGCTCGAACTTCGCGTTCATTTCCCGGAATTCCTTTTGCGTCTGTTAAGTCTTTAAGCATTGTTAAAGTTTCATCAAGTTTAGCCACCCTATTCAGCCTCCTTAAAGGTAAATTCTTCTTTATTATATCGAAAAAGAACCTTTTATTCTAATATCCTTGCTCTTGACGCTTGAAATTTTCTTCATTTTTCTCCAAATATGCACGTTTGATATCCTCAGCGGAAAAGCCTAGAAGATGGCCAAGCTGTAAATAAGCTGAGAACATTGCCTCATAGTGCTGTTCCTCTTGGTTGACTTGAAATGCAGAAATTGTTTGATATGCGTATAAAAACTGTTCATTTATATTATTGTCATTTTCTTCTTTTTTAAAATCTTTTTCTCGGTCAATATTTATTTCAAGTCCTAGAGAAAGGATGAAATGGATTCCGTCTACATACTCTTCTAAGATTACTTCTCGTTCTGCCGGTTTCTTTAAACTCCAAAATTTAAAGCAGCGCGTTTCATTTGCAAGCTCTCCTAATTCCACAAGAAGAGCTAGCGTTTTACGTTGAATTAATGATTCTTCCTGTAATCCATGTTTTTGTTCAATATGTGTATCAAGCTCTCGTTGCATTGAAAATAACTGTGTAAAATTCATAAAGTATTCTCCTTTTTATTTCAATATTATGTAGATAAAAGCAATGTGAAGCAGCATAAAAAGCGGAAAGCCAATTTTAAAACTTGGATGTTTTGTTTTGTGACGATAAGTGTACATCCCAATGATGCCGCCAAGTGCTCCTCCAAGCAGGGCAATTAGAAAAAGCGTTTTTTCTGAAATTCGCCAAGCATGCTGTTTTGCTCTTTTTTTATCTTCTCTCATTATGAGTAAGCCAATTATATTTACAATGACATAATAAATTACCATATATAACTCCTTAATAGAAAAGCTCTCCTCTTCATTATAAAGAGCAGAGCTTTTTTCGTCCAAATAAAAAAGGTGCCACTTGGACACCTTTATATTATTTGTTTAGTTGAGCTTTTGCAGCGTTTGCTAATTCAGCAAATGATTTCTCATCAGTGATAGCTAGGTCTGCTAGCATTTTACGGTTAACTTCGATACCAGCTAGTTTAAGACCATGCATTAAACGGCTGTAAGAAAGACCGTTTGTACGTGCAGCCGCATTGATACGTGTGATCCATAGTTTACGGAAGTCACGTTTCTTTTGACGACGGTCACGGTATGCATACATTAGAGATTTCATAACTTGTTGATTTGCTACTTTATATAAACGATGTTTAGAACCGAAAAAACCTTTAGCTAACTTAAGTACTCTTTTGCGACGACGACGCGTCACTGTTCCGCCTTTTACGCGTGGCATAATAATTCCCTCCTGTGTATCTAACTATAAATTACTTAACGTTGTGTAATAATTGGTTGATGCGTTTGTAGTCTCCAGAGCTTACAAGAGCACCTTTGCGTAGTTTACGCTTTTGTTTTGTTGATTTGTTTGCAAATAAGTGACTTGTGTAACCGTGAGAACGTTTAAGTTTACCAGATCCAGTTTTCTTGAAACGTTTTGCAGCTCCACGATGTGTTTTCATTTTTGGCATGAGATGTTCCTCCTCATCTAATTTTAAAAATTATTTATCCGTCTTAGGCGTAAGCACAAGAAACATGCTACGACCGTCCATTTTCGGAGCAGACTCTACAGCAGCAATATCTGCACATTCTTCTGAAAAACGGTCAAGTACACGCTGTCCAATCTCTTTATGAGTAATGGCGCGACCTTTGAAACGAATAGCCGCTTTTACTTTATCACCTTTTGATAAAAATTTGCGTGCATTGCGAAGCTTTGTATGGAAATCATGTTCATCAATAGAAGGACTCAAACGAACCTCTTTTATATTGATCACTTTTTGATTTTTACGCGCTTCTTTTTCTTTCTTTTGTTGCTCGAAACGGTATTTACCATAATCCATAATACGGCATACCGGTGGTTTTGCGTTCGGCGCTACTAGTACTAAATCTAAGTTTACACGACCTGCCATTTCAAGCGCTTCTTGCTTAGATTTAATTCCAGCTTGATCTCCGTTTTGATCGATTAAGCGTACCTCACGAGCGCGGATGCTCTCATTGATTAAAGTGTTATCTTTGCTAATAAGTAGCCACCTCCAAGGTTTTATAGGGAATACGTTTGGGATAGACGCACTGTGTTGATAGTAGTCAATAAAAAACGTGTGAGCACAGAGCACCCACACGTCAGCTTTTATATTATCATAAAAGTTGTGTTGAAACCTATCAACTGCAAGAGCTGCGTCAATCAGGTGAGAAGCGGGTGCCTCTTCTTTCCACAAACAAGTATTCAATTTACCTTAGAAATCATATCACATGTCAACTGAGCATGTCAACAAATTGCTTTAAAGTGCAACAAAAACTATTTTAGCAGAGCACTCAAAAATATGCAACAATTTTTATCAATAAATTACTTTCCTTTTTGTTCAACTTCGTTTTTAAGAGCTGAAAGGAAGGATTCAAAACTTACAGTCTCTGACTTTTGCTCACCGTATTTTCGAACGTTTACAGCTTTCTCATCACGTTCTTTGTCTCCTACAACAAGCATGTATGGAATTTTTTGCATTTGAGCTTCACGAATCTTATATCCCATTTTTTCATCACGCTCATCAATTTCAACACGTAATCCTGCTTGACGAAGCTCATCTTCAATTTGTTTTGCATACTCTAAATGCACGTCAGGTGATACAGGAATAACTTTTGCTTGAATAGGAGCGAGCCAAGTTGGAAATGCACCTTTATACTCTTCAATAAGGAAAGCAACAAAGCGTTCCATTGTTGATACAACTCCACGGTGGATAACGACAGGACGATGCTGTTTGCCATCTTCCCCAATGTAAGTTAAATCAAAACGCTCTGGAAGTAAGAAGTCAAGCTGAACAGTTGAAAGTGTTTCGTCTTTGCCAAGAGCTGTACGGACCTGAACGTCTAGCTTAGGGCCATAGAAAGCTGCTTCTCCTTCTGCTTCATAGTAATCAAGCTCAAGATAGTCCATCGCTTCTTTAAGAAGAGTTTGAGCTTTGTTCCACATTTCATCATCATCATAATACTTCTCTGTATCTTCAGGATCACGGTAAGAAAGACGGAATGAGTAGTCGTTTAATCCAAAGTCTTGATATACTTCTTGAATTAGACGAACAACACGAACGAACTCATCTTTAATTTGATCCGGACGAACAAAAACGTGAGCATCATTAAGCGTCATACCTCGAACGCGTTGAAGTCCTGAAAGTGCTCCAGACATTTCATATCTATGCATTGTTCCAAGCTCCGCAATACGAATTGGAAGTTCGCGATAGCTATGGATATCCTGTTTATAAATCATCATGTGATGCGGGCAGTTCATCGGACGAAGAACAAGTTGTTCGTTGTCCATTTCCATAACAGGGAACATATCGTCTTGATAGTGATCCCAGTGACCAGATGTTTTATATAGTTCACTGCTTGCAAGAACTGGAGTGTATACATGGTCATAGCCAAGACGCTCTTCTTTATCTACGATATAACGTTCAATAATACGACGAATTGTTGCACCTTTTGGCATCCAAAGCGGTAGGCCTTGTCCAACTTTTTGAACGTTTGCAAATAGGTTTAATTCTTTACCAATTTTACGATGATCACGTTCTTTTGCTTCTTCAAGAAGACGCATATGTTCTTTTAGTTCATCTTTTGTAAAGAACGCTGTTCCATAAATGCGTTGAAGCATTTTATTTTTGCTATCTCCACGCCAGTAAGCTCCTGCTAAACTTAGAAGTTTGAACACTTTAATCTTGCTTGTTGAAGGTACGTGAACACCGCGACAAAGATCAAAGAATTCGCCTTGACGGTAAATAGACACTGTTTCATCCGCTGGAATAGCATCTAAAAGCTCAAGCTTTAAGTTGTCACCAATCTCAGCAAACATTTTGTGTGCTTCATCACGAGATACTTCTTCGCGAACGATTTGTAAGTTTTCATCCACAATTTTTTGCATCTCTTTTTCAATTTTAGGTAAATCTTCAGGTGTAATAGATTCTTCCATATCGATATCGTAGTAGAACCCACTTTCAATAACTGGACCAACGCCAAGTTTAACATCATTACCATATAAGCGTTTAATAGCTTGAGCCATTAAATGAGCTGTACTGTGACGAAGAATTTCAAGCGCTTCTTTTGAACCTTGTGTTAAGATTTCAATTTTTCCATTTTCTTGAATTGGGGCTGTTAAGTCAATTTCTTTTCCATTTATTTTACCTGCAATCGCTTTTTTGCGAAGTCCAGGACTAATTGAAAAAGCTACATCCTCTGTTGTTGTTCCCACTTCGAATTCTTTTACTGATCCATCTGGGAATGTTAACTTTCTTACTTCCGCCATTTCGGTCACTCCTTTTAAATGTAAAAAATAAAAAACTCGTCCCTAAAAAAAGGGACGAGTTATGTATATAATCATCGTGGTTCCACCCTTGTTTCTGCTCATGCAAAATAACCGCACTAGAACAGCTCCAAGTGTTGATAACGGGGGCTCCCGTCAGCAATTAATAAAGCACATGCTCGTTCACTACTGAAGTTTAGAGGTGGTAAACATATGAATCGTGTTAGGAAGCTCACAGCTTTATCTCCCCTCTCTGCAAACCGTATTGCATACGTTCGTGTCCTCATCATTACTTTTGTTATTTAAAAAATGTACGTTCCTATTATAAGAATAATCTTGTCGTAAATCAACCTTTACTTTGGGAAGGAGGTGGAAATTTTTGAAGTGGAAGAAGACAAACACGTTCTTCAAAAATTGTCTGGATAGTGGAAATTAAAACATGATCCCATTTATCTGTATAAAGGTGAATTTTACGCGGAGCCCATTTTAAAAGTGGGGCAATAATTCTTTCATTCACGCGTAAAGATGGATATTCTGTTAGAAACTCTTTTCTTGCTTTTTCAACGCTCTCTTTAGTTATCTCCAAAAATGGCTCTTCATAAAACCGAAATTCACCATTATACACAATGGAAATATGCTGAAACCACGTTTTCTTTTTTTGAATAATATCACGCAATTCATGAATAAAAACTTGATAGTCTTCTTCTTTCTCGTGCTCTTCAACCCCAAGCTGAATATAGTGATAAATTCGTTGATAGTACTCTTTTAACCGAAATGTTCTAAAGGCATCAAAAGAGAAAGCTAAATCTTCTTGAAGGAAATCTTGAACAGCTTCATTTACAAGTTGCCACCTTGAATTTTTGTAAAGAGAACGTTCTTTTTCATCACACTTTATAACAGAATAGATTGTTGCAAAAAGCCGCTGCTGCTCTTCCCATGTACTATATAAAGAGAGGTCTTCTAAAAGATATGAAACAAACTTCTCTTCTTTCTCTCGAATAACATACGTTGTAAAAGCAGGTACAATAATATTTTTCATTGTCGTTTCTCTATGCTCATTTATATGAATAAAAATTTTGGTATTAATTCGATTAATTGTACAAAGCCTGTTTACACGCGTTCTTCTTCGAAAATGCTTTAATAAGTTATGCATTATAATTGCTTCATCTTCTCGTTCGAACGTTACACTAATCAAACAATTCCCCCCTTACCTAACATCGTCCCTTACATATATATGGAAGGAAAGCGAAAAAAATGAGCAAGTCCATTACTTTTCGTAATAGACTTGCTCATTTTTGTTCTCTTCGGTTTTCTCCAACCAAATTCACAGGAGTTGCAAGGGCTTTAACCCGCTCTACAATTCGAGCTGCTTTCAGCGCCTCTTCTTCACCACGTTGTGAGTACGTAAAATGATGCGTAAGCTCTTTGATTCCTAAATTTGATGTAAAGAATGTCGGTAAACTTTGATGCATTCGGTACTGAAGAATTGTTCCAATAATATCATCTCGTACCCAGCTGCTCATCGCCTCTGCCCCAATGTCATCTAACATAAGTATAGGAGCTGTTTTCACAAGCTCAATTTTTTCTCCTAAGCTTGAATCCTTTAAAGAGTTTTTAAGCTCGCGTAGAAATTCAGGCAGATAAACAAGAATAGACTGAATGTTTCGCTTTGCTAACTCATTTGCGATGGCACCTAAAAAATACGTTTTTCCAACACCAAACGACCCATATATATATAAACCTTTAGCAGGCTTTCCGTTTTCGTAGTTTTGTAAAAACTCATGAACAAGCGTTAGCGCTTTAGCTCGCCCTCGCCCCATGTCAATATTACCCATTTTAGCATCCAAAATTTCACGAGGAAGATGAAGGCTTTTAATAAGGGTTTTGTACTCTTTTTCTTGATCATGGGCAATTTTATTTGGACAGCGATCATATTGTAAATCAATTGTTTTACCTTGCAAAGTAAGCTTTGGCTCATATCCTTTCACTAAATTAATACATTTATCTAATGATGGACAGCTTTTGCACTGTTTACTTTGAGTTGTATACTCATACATCTTCATTAAGCTACGATCAATCATCTTATCGTCAATTTCTGCTCGATGTTCTTGCAAAAATTCCTGCACTTCTTTTTGATTTGTCACCATCATGCGCATTTTGGAAAGCCGTGTTTTAAAATCTGGCTTTTGCATTACTTTTTTTAAAGAACGATCAATTGGCTGCACTTTCCTCACCTACCTTCACTAGTTACAAGACACTAGCTATCGTATCGCTTTTTCGACAAAAAGACTACTCTTCTGACTCGCGATAGTGCTTTAATATCTCTTCCATTTTACGCTCTTCTTCTTTTATTTTCTCTTCATCATCCAGCTTTTCAACAGAATTTTCTTCTTTTTCTTTCAACCAATCAGGAACCATTTCTTTTCTTATAGGTTTTCTTGTTTTCTTATTTGTTGACTGCTTTTTCGTCTCTTCCCACTGCTGATATTCTTTATGTTCATTCTTAGCGAGATCCATTGCTTCTTTTACTGTTTTAATTCCTTTTCGTGCCCAATGACTTGCAATCTTTTCTACGTATGACTTTGATAACTTCATATCTGTTTTAATCATCACGTAATAAATCAAAACATTCACAACCCCAGGTGTTAGCTTTTGCTTAAACATCACATCTTCAATAATTTGCAGGTCTGCTTTTGAAGCCTGAGCACCTTGTGACCATCCTTCTAGAAGCTCTCTTGGCGAAATATTATTTAAAAGAGGAATGAGCTCATCTTCAGGATTTTGCCCTATTGGCTCTTTCTCTTTCTCTTTTAATTTATCAGGCTGTGTTTTTTCGACAAGCGTTGGCAAACTTTCCCCTGATTTAAATAAATACGTGTTTTGTGCCGACTTTCGAAGATTCTCAATGTTGATTTCATCATTTTCATCAATTGCATCAATAACAACGTTTTTCATTTCTATCGGATCTATTTCATAAAGGAAGGAGATTTTTTGAATAGCTTCTCTCACTTCGCTTGTTAACGCTTTTTTAGGCACCATTGTATCACTAAGACCTGCTAGAAAAAGCTTAAAATCAAACGTGTGATCATCAAGTGATATACCGTTACTTTTTGCTTCTCCTACATATTTAAAGTTTTCTTTATTCGTTAGTGTGCTTTTTACTTCTTTTTGCACACTGCTTATTTCGCTCATATGTAGAGTTTGGAATGTGTCATTGAAAGAACGAGTAACGTCCTTGAACTGATCTTTTGGCAGAGGGGGGTACAAGAAATGTTGTTTCACATTTTGAAAAACATTTTTACCGAGTCGATTGTATAAATAAATGTTTAGAACACCATCATTAAAAAATTCGTGAGGAGTTAGCGGTGGTATTAATTCATAAACAAAAAGCCTATGCTCTTGCTCCTCCTTCACGAATGTTTTTAATAGACCAATTCCTTCTAACTTTTGACGCTCTCTATAGATTTCTGGAAGACCACACTGCATCATAGCCATTAAATAATGATGGGTGACTTCTTTTCCCCAGTGCTCTTTTTCTTTCAGCTGACTCCATAATGTCATATACAAACTGTAGCCGATTGGACCGATAAGAGGCTGATAAAGTTTTGTAATAATTTGACGATCATAGTCATGGAGAATATCATTTGTATGAACAACATAACGATCAATAGCAATCAATTCTTTCCAATGTTGAGAAGTCATATTATTCGTACCTTTCTTCTCCGGTTATTTCTGCTGTTCTTTTTTAATTAATTCTTTTAATTCATCAATAAATACGTTAATATCTTTAAATTGACGGTAAACAGAAGCAAAACGAACATAAGCTACTTCATCAATCTTTGCTAAACGTTCCATTACCATTTCACCAATAAAATCAGATGAAATTTCAGATCCTCCTTGATTGCGAAGCTCTGTTTCAATTTCTCGTACTGTTTCCTCAAGTTTTTTTAACGGTACTGCTCTTTTTTCACAAGCCCTAATAAGACCGCGTAAGATTTTTTCTCGACTAAACTCTTCACGCACGCCATCTTTTTTAACAATAATAAGCGGAATTTCTTCTACTTTTTCAAATGTTGTGAAACGATAATGACAGTATTCACATTCACGACGCCTACGAATAGCACGTCCTTCATCACTTGGTCGTGAATCTAAGACTCTTGTGCTATTTGAATGGCAAGAAGGACATTTCATATTCTCAGCTCCAACTTCTCACTTTTGTATTTTTATCTTATAGAACTTCTTTTATAAATACAAGGTTTATTACAAACAGTTCTACTTCCTACTACTTAGTTTGCCACTTATAAAAGGATATAACAAAAAAGAGGTGTACATAGACACCTCTTTTTACAGCTGTATTATTATAACGCATTTGCTTGATTTTGTTTAATTTGAACAGGACCCATTCCACGTGGAACTTCAATATTTTCACGAGTTGTTGCTCCTAGCTCTTCAGCAATGTAATCTGCTGCAATGTTAGGATCCATCTCTCCACATGTATAAACATCAATGCTTGCATAGCCGTGCTCCGGGAAACTGTGAATTGTTAAATGAGACTCCGAAATAATAACAACTCCACTTACACCTTGTGGAGCAAATTTATGAAAAGCTACTTCTCGAACTTCAGCACCTGATTTTAGTGCTGCATCAACGAACGTTTTTTCAATAAAATCCATATCATTTAACTTGTTAAAATCGCATCCCCATAGCTCTGAGATTACGTGACGACCAATTGTTTCCATACTTATGTTTCCCCCTTCAACATTTTTAATACAAATTCCTTATAAGTCTCTGATCAATAGCGCACGTTAACTACCACGGGGGAAAGTTAGTCCAAGGAGGTCCTAACCCTTTAAGTAGCTAGCCTGCAAAAGGCTTATAAGAATTTCACAAAACATAGTATACTTTGTTTATAATTATTTTGCAACACATCTTTTTTAAATAAAAAAGAGAAGTGCCACTTCGTTAGGATTTGTGAAGCTATATTTATTTATGATCTCATTTTTAAAATGAGAAATATTTCTATAGAACTTTATTTCCAATTAAAATTATGTAAAAAAGCCCACCATTAAGGTGGGCTTTTTTCTAACTCATCCCAAGTTCAGCTTGTTGAAAAAGCTCTGTTCCCACTAACTTAACAAGGTCGACAACTCTTTTGGAGTATCCCCACTCGTTATCATACCATGCTAATACTTTAATTTTCCGATCAGCCATCACAAGAGTTGATAGTCCATCAACAATAGCTGAGAACGGGTTTGTATTATAGTCAATTGAAACAAGCGGCTCTTCTGAAAAATCTAATATGCCTCGTAAGTTTTTTGCAGCAGCTTGCTGGAATGCTTTATTAACTTCTTCAATCGTTACGTTCTTTTGCACATCTACAACAAGATCGACAAGTGAAACATTTGGCGTCGGCACACGAAGAGCCATTCCATGCATTTTACCTTTCATATGAGGAAGTACAAGCGAAAGAGCTTTTGCTGCTCCAGTTGATGTTGGAATTATTGATTGGCCGCATGCACGCGCACGTCGCAAATCTTTATGTGGGTTATCAATATTTTTTTGATCATTTGTATAAGCATGAACAGTTGTCATCAAGCCGTTTTCAATTCCAAAATTTTCATCTAGAACTTTTACGACAGGTGCCAAACAGTTTGTTGTACATGAAGCATTTGAAATAATATGATGTTTCTCCAAATCTAATTTTTCCTCGTTCACACCCATTACAACTGTTATATCTTCTTGTTTTCCTGGAGCTGTTAACACTACTTTTTTCGCCCCTGCATCAATATGAAGCTGTGCTTTATCTCGTGAATTGAACTTTCCAGTTGCTTCAATAACAATATCTACTCCTAAATCTCCCCATGGCAGCAAAAGAGGATCTCTTGAGTTCAAAAGTAGCACTTTCTTTCCGTCTACCAGAAGCGCTTTCTCTAAAGGAATGACTTCACCATCAAATTTACCATGAATTGTGTCATACTTTATAAGATGTGCGAGTGTTTCAGCTGGATAACTTGCATTAATTGCTACAACATCAACACTGCTTTCTTTTATTAGGCTTCTGAATACCATTCTACCAATTCTTCCGAATCCATTAATCGCTACTTTTGCCTTCATAGCCATTCCCCTCTCAAATTATGTTATACTTTTTATCTTTTATTGTTACTTAAGTATAACACATTAAAAAGAAAACGCTATAGTTAAAAACACATTTCAAAAAAAAATAGCTAAAAGAGATGACCTCTTTTAACTATTTTAAGTTCCAACTGTCAATAATATGTGTAACTTTCTTCCTTGTTTCTTCTTTTGAGCCATTATTATTAATAATTTCATCCGATTTTGCAACTTTATCCTTAAGAGGATCCTGCGCTTTTATACGCGCTAGTGCTTCCCGTTCACTAAAGCCATTTCTCTCTATTAGACGTTTAAGCTGTACCTCTTCATCAACATATACAAGCAGTACTTTATCAACAAGATGGGTTAGATTACTTTCAAATAAAAGCGGTATATCTAATATAACGTTTCTTTCATTCTGCAAATAATAATCTCTTTTGGAAAGCATTTCTTTTCTCACTGCTGGATGAACAATAGCGTTTAATTGCTGTCTTTTTTGCTCATCATTAAACACAATCTCTCCGAGAGCACTACGATTAAGTGTCCCGTCTTCTTCAAGAATATCACGACCAAAACGTTTAACAATTTGGTTATAAGCTTCTTTTCCTGGTTCTACAACTTCACGTGCAATAATATCTGCATCAATAACAGGAATATTATGCTCTCTCAATATAGCGGAAACGGTACTTTTCCCGCTTGCAATTCCTCCTGTTAATCCAACTGTAATGGCCATGTTTCTTCTTCCTTTCACTTTTTACATTTTCCATATTCCAAGTACAATAAGTAGCACACCTGGTAAAAATGAAAAAAACTTCATCCAACTAAGTTTTGAAAAAGCATTTCCACATTTCAAACCAGCATACAAAAGGAGCGCACTCATAATCCCAACAACTATAGCAAGATAGATAGTTGAATATCCTAAAAGGGAAGCTCCTACTCCTGCCCCAAAAGCATCAAGCGAGAGGGCTAAACCAAGCATAACAGCCTCTATCCCTGTAATAGATCCTGAACGATCAAAATCCGCTGAAGTTGGTTTTCTTAAAATATGGACAACTACTCCTAATGATTTAATTTCCCAATCAAGGAGCACTTTTGGGCCTACTCTATTGTGTGGCTCATCTGACTGCTGAAAAAATTGAAATAATACCCATCCACCAAGAAATATTAAAATCCCACCGCCTACTTTCTCCATCACGTCTGGTGAAAAGACAGTAGAAAGGCCTTTTCCAACAAACATTGAAAAAACAAGAGAAAACATAGAGAAACAAGCAATAATAATGATGGATTTAAAAGGCAGCCCCATGCGGCGCAATCCATATGTTACGCCAACGCTGAAGCTATCAAGACTTACAGCAAATGCTAATAAAAATAAAGAAAGTTGTGCTGTCATTACTAGGCTCCTTCCAGTTCTTTACGATTACTATATGGAAGAAGCCCATCCATTGTTATTAAAAGCTGCTGAAGTTTATATACTTATTATATTCTAGGAAAAGGTTGGCATGATGGACAAATATGTGTCCCGCGTCCGCCTACAGTAAATTTCTCAATTTCTGTTCCACAATTTTGGCAAGGCTCGCCTTTTTTCCCATATACAAAATGTTGATGTTGGAATGTGCCAATTTCTCCTTGTGTATTCACATAAGAACGAATTGTACTTCCACCCTTTTCTACTGCCTCAGCGAGCGTTGCGACAATTTCTTGGTGAAGACGAACAATCTCGTCTTCACCAAGTGTGTGAGAAACACGTTCAGGGTGAATTCCTGCTCTAAACAGTGCTTCATCTACATAGATATTCCCAAGCCCTACAACGATTTTCTGATCCAGTAAGGCTACTTTTACCTTCCGATTCGTTTTCGCTAATCCTGCTTGTAGAGATGCAGTTGTAAACTCTTCTGCAAAAGGCTCTGGCCCCAATCCAACAAGCGGACCTGAATCAAACTCTGTTCCTTTTTTGAAAAGGTGAAGTGTTCCAAACTTGCGAACATCATTATAACGAAGCTCTGTTCCATCACTGAAAAGCATCATAACGTGATCATGTTTGTTAAGATCTTCTCCTTGCTCGACAAGACGATATTTCCCTTCCATTCTCAAATGAGATACAAGTGTATAATCATCGAGATAAAAAAGAAGAAATTTCCCTCTTCGTCCAACGTCATGAATCTTTTGTTTTATTAAAGCATCTGTAAATTGGGCAACTTCAACAGGACGCTTAATAATATTTGGCCAAAGAACGTTCACTCTTGTAATTGTTTTTCCACTCACAAGATTTACAAGTGTCTTACGAACGGTTTCGACTTCTGGTAGTTCTGGCATTGATGTCCCTTCTTTCTTATATGTTGTTAAACATAATTAGTGAAGGGAAAAGTTTCCCTTCACTAATTGTATTTTTACTATTTAGCGTCAAACCACGTTTCTCCGTACGCATGATCAACTTTCAACGGTACGCTTAATTCAATAGCATGTTCCATCACTTCTGGTACAAGTTTTTGAAGTTTCTCAATCTCACTTGTTGGAGCTTCAAAAATTAGTTCATCATGGACTTGAAGAAGAAGTTTTGCTTCTAACTCTTCCTCTTTAAGACGCTTTTGCACTTCAAGCATAGCTTTTTTAATAATATCTGCTGCACTTCCTTGAATTGGTGTATTCATAGCCGTGCGTTCTGCAAAGCTTCTCAAGTTAAAATTACGACTTGTCAGCTCTGGAAGGTAGCGACGACGATGAAGAAGTGTTGTGACATATCCTGCTTCCTTAGCATCTTGGATAATATTGTCCATATAAGCTTGGACGCCTGGGAAACTTTCTAGATAACGGTCAATGAATTCCTGGGCTTCTTTTCTTGAGATATTCAAGCTTTGTGACAGGCCGTAATCACTAATTCCATATACAATACCGAAATTGACTGCTTTTGCTTGGCGACGCATATTGTCTGTTACCTCGTTACGCTCAACTTTGAAAACATCCATAGCGGTTTGGGTATGAATATCAAGGTCGTGTTTAAATGCGTTAATAAGCTTTTCATCCTGTGCAATATGAGCAAGAACGCGCAGTTCAATTTGTGAATAGTCGGCAGCGAAAATCATCCACCCTTCATGTGAAGGTACGAAAGCTTGGCGAATCTTCTTCCCTTCCTCAAGGCGAATAGGGATATTCTGCAAGTTAGGATCTGTAGAACTTAACCGACCTGTTTGAGTTAGCGTCTGATTGAAACGTGTATGCACTTTATTGGTTTCTTTATACACCACTTTCTTCAATCCTTCAATATATGTGGACTGAAGTTTTCCTAGCTGGCGATATTGAAGAATTTCAGACACAATTTCATGCTTACTTGCCAACTTTTCTAGCACATCTGCTGACGTAGAATATCCTGTTTTTGTTTTTTTAATTGGTGGAAGACCTAAGTTTTCAAAAAGGATAACTCCAAGCTGTTTTGGTGAATTAATGTTAAATTCTTCTCCTGCTAATGCATAAATGTTTTTTTCATATTCACTCAGACGCTCTCCGATTTCTTTCCCCATTTCTTCAAGACGGTTCATATCCATATGAACTCCTTGTACTTCCATTTCTCCTAATACAAGGGCAAGGGGCATTTCAAGATCCTTGAAAAGAGACAGCTGGTTATTCTCTTCTAGATCTTTTAAAAACGGTTCCTTTAATGTTTTAATCATAAAAGCTTTACGAACGGCATGCTCGGCAAGAGACTCTTCGTTTGGAACTGCTCGCTTGGCACCTTTCCCGTATACTTCTTCATCTCCTTGAACTTGTCCCCCATAACCTTTTAGTTTGGCAACTGCTGCTACATCCTCATGAGACTGTGCAGGATCTATTAAGTAAGCAGCAATAAGCAAGTCGAAATCTACTCCACGAAGCTCTACATGATTCCACTTCAGCGCTACAGCTGCCCTTTTTATATCAAAAACAGCTTTTTTCTTACTTTCGTCTTCTAACCATTTCACAAAAACTTCTGATTGTAGAGCTGTATCACGGTCAATATAATAGCTTTCTTTCTCACCTACTAGGCCAAAACCTAGGATATCTCCGTGATGATAATTTTCATCAAAAAGCTCAACTGTTAATGCTACATTTTCTTCAAGATGCTCTTCTTTTACCTCTTTTAAAACAGTTGGGTGAATTTCTTGAAGCTCTGCGCTTTCTGTCACCTCTACATCAAGCTTCTCGAGCATGGATTTAAATCCTAGTTCCTTATAAAGAGCAACAAGCTTTTCTTTATCATAGCCTTTATATTCTGTTTCAGCTAAAGAAATTTCAATTGGTGAATCACGCATAATTGTGGCAAGCTCTTTGCTCATTAAAGCTGTTTCTTTATTTTCTTCAAGACGCTCTTTCATTTTCTTTCCGCTAATCTGATCGATGGAGTTTAGCACTTCTTCAACTGATCCGAACTCTTTTAGAAGTTTGAGGGCCGTTTTTTCTCCAATCCCCTCTACTCCTGGAATGTTATCTGATTTATCTCCCATTAATCCCTTCATATCAATAATTTGATTTGAAGAAATACCGTATGTTTCATCCATTTTTTCAGGAGTAAATGCATCTACTTCTGTAATTCCTTTTTTGGTAATTGCTACTGTTGTTTTAGGAGAGACAAGCTGAAGTAAATCTTTGTCTCCTGTAATTACTTTCACTTCGAAATCTTCTTTCTCTGCTATTAAAGAAAGCGTGCCAATAATATCATCAGCTTCATAATTTGTTAATTCATAGCGAGAAATACCGTATACATCAAGCAGCTCTCTAATAAATGAAAATTGTTCAGAGAGCTCTGGCGGTGTCTTTTGACGTCCACCTTTATATTCTGTAAATGTTTTATGTCGAAATGTTGTTTTTCCAGCATCAAATGCAACAAGCATATGGGTTGGTTTTTCTTCTTCTAAAATACGAGTCAATATCGTAGTAAAGCCGTAAATTGCATTTGTATGAATACCTTTATCATTGCTTAAAAGCGGCAATGCAAAAAATGCGCGATAAGCAATGCTATTTCCATCAACTAAGACAAGCTTTTTGGTCATTTTTCGTCCTCCATCTTTCTTTCACTTATTAGTATTGTATCAAAATCTCTCATAGAAAGAAAAATTCAGTCCTTTTTATAAACATAAAAAAAAAGAGGTGAAAACAGATTAGTCTGTTTTCACCTATCAACATTGGCTCCTTGGATGAAGGGGTTTCCACTTATTACTTTACCAATAGAATGTTAACCCTAGTTAAATCGTTTGTAAAATTGATGTAAACTTTCATCCCATATCCAAACAAGGCGGTTATTTCCCTTGTTTCTTTTTAAGGTTCACTTTAAAAGTTGTGCCTTCTCCAACAGCACTTTCCACATCAATTTGTCCATGATGTGCTTCAATCAAGTGTTTTACAATAGCAAGTCCAAGGCCTGTTCCGCCTGAATTTCGACTTCTTGCTCTGTCTACCCGGTAAAATCGTTCAAAAATACGTGGGATTTCTTCTTCTGATACGCCAATTCCAGTATCTTTCACTAATACTTCAACATCCTGGCGACCATCCCTCATCTTTAACGTGACTCTTCCCCCACTTGGCGTATACGTAATTGCATTATTAATAAGGTTAATAAAGATTTGCTTTAAACGTTCACTATCTGCTTCAATAAACATTTCCTCTTTTTCATGATAAAAAGCAAGCTCAATCCCTTTTGATTTTGCTTTTTCTTTTAAAATCATGATAATTTCTTCAATCACTTCTACTAAATTAACTTCTGCAATCGTAAGTTTATAACCTTGCTGCTCAATTTTAGATAAATCAAGCAAGTCTTGAATAAGGCTTTGCATCCGCTGACCTTCTTTGTGAATGATTTTTAGAAATTGATTTCTAATCTCCTCATCATTCCCTGCACCTTCGAGTAGGGTCTCACTAAACCCTGTAATAGACGTAATTGGTGTTTTTAGCTCATGCGATACATTCGCTACAAAGTCTTTCCTCATTTGCTCTAGTTTCTTCAACTCTGTAACATCATGAAAAACAAGGATGATACCTTTCCATTCATCATTCAGCCCGATAATAGGTGATCCATATACTTCAAAATGACGACGTTCAATATTGATCGGAATCACAATACTTTTTCGGACTCGAAGCTCTGTCATAAAAATCTCTTCGACAATCGCTGCAATTTCACGGTGTGAAAAAGCTTCGTAATACAGCTGATAAAGATAATCTGTTGGATTAATCTTAAATGTGTCTTTATATGAGCGATTAATAAGATTAATATAGCCTTTTTCATCAATCAAAATAAGACCACTATCCATATTTTCAATAAGCGTCCTTAATCTGTCTTGCTGCACTTCTTGTGAAGCAATAAGCTCCTGTAAATTCCGTGCTAAAATGTTAATCGCTTGACTTAGCATTCCTGTTTCATCAACATAGTCTTCATATGTACGAGCTTTATAGTTCCCGCGTGCAAGCTCCATCGCAACTTTTGTTGCAGATTCAATTGGCTTTGTATATTGATTCATAATTTTGACCCCTAAAAGTAAAATAACAATGAGGGCCATTCCTAAACTACCAATCAAAACTCCCCAAATTTGTTTATTAATTTCGTCTAATGAATCTATAGAAGCGCTTAATACAACACTGCCTACCTTTTGATCATTTTGAACGATTGGTGCACCGTAATAATAAACTTCAGAGTTACCACCTTCACGTACAACTCCATCTTGCTCGTTAATACGTTTTTTCACAAAGTCCTGTAAATCTTTATCTGTTACAGGAAGATTTGCTCCATTTGAATCTAATAAAATCTTCCCCTTATCAGAGAAAACGGTAGCTCTCGCTCTTAAAATTTTGCTTATTGAATCAAGTTCATCATGAAGCTCTTTTGAACCCAGTCCTTTTTCAGAGACGATAATTTCAACAAGGCTTACTTCTTTTTCTAATCGATCGTGGAAGTTTTGGACATAAAAACTTTTGAAAAGCTGACCAAGCAAAAGACCTAGTCCAATCAGCACGATAATAATTAGAGTAAGCAAAGCAAATAGGAGACGAGAGCGAAATCTATTCATCCGATTTAGGCTCCTCTAGCTTGTATCCTAATCCTCGAATTGTTTTAATATAAACAGGTTTTCTTGAGTTACGCTCAATTTTTTCTCGCAGATGACTAATATGAACATCTACAATTCTTGTATCTCCCGCAAAATCGTAATTCCATACAGCGCTTAATAACTGATCACGAGTTAATACTCGTCCTTTATGTTTCGCTAAATATAATAGAAGTTCAAATTCTTTTGGAGTAAGTTCAATTCGGTTTCCTTCAAAATAAGCCTCATAGTGCTCTGGTAAAATTCGAAGTGATCCAATAAAAACTTCATCACCAAGTCCAGATGTTTCCTCACTTTGCTGTGGGGCAAACTGTGTTCTTCTTAATATGGCTTTCACACGAGCTACAACTTCTCGTGGGCTAAACGGTTTTGTCATATAGTCGTCTGCGCCAAGTTCAAGACCTAGTACTTTATCAAATTCATCATCTTTAGCTGTTAGCATTAAGATGGGAACCATCACTTTTTGTTGACGAAGCTTTTTACACACTTCAATCCCATCCATCTTTGGAAGCATTAAATCTAGTACAATTAAATCAAGCTCCTGGCTGTTTGCTAACTCTAGCCCTTCTTCCCCATCCATAGCTGTTAAAACTTCAAAGCCTGCTTGCTGTAAGTTATACTGTAATAACGTTACGATAGATTGTTCATCATCCACTACTAATAGCTTTTTACCCATATGCGCCTCCGCTCACGTTAAACTTTTAACAAGTTTTTTTCCATTCATTATAATCATACAATGAATTTTTAAACTTCTCAAAGGGAAAAAGACCATTTTCCAATTTATTTATAGCTACTATTGGAAATGGTCTAAGGGATTGCTTTTAGAAGTTCTGAAATACGTATTCGCCTAACTCTTTTGGCCGATATGGAGCACGTACTAGGATTTCTCCTTTTATAACACTGCGACTATCTTTATTTGCTACTACTTCTATTTTAATGGTTTCAGAATCTTGGTTTAATTCTAGGATTTTAAGCGAAATTTTGATTGTTTCATAATGGTAAACAGGATGTATAAATTGAAGAGATTGACTTAAAATTTGACTCCCTGGTCCTGGAAAGTGTTTGGATATTGTAGAAGTAATCATGCCTGAGAGCATAATAGAGGGAACGATTGGTTTTTTTACAGGAGTTTGCGCTGTATAATCATGTTGAATATATAACGGGTTAGCATCGTCTGTTAATCCTAAATATAAAAGTAGCTCTCTATCCTCCATCTTTTCCTCTTTTAAAAATGTTTCACCAACAGAAAGCTCTTCTATAAACCTGCCAAGTTTTACTTTTTTCCCAAACATATAAACGCCTCCTTGAAATGAAATCGCTTACATTAATATTTAAAAAGAAAGGCTCGGAGATATGCCTCCGAACCTTTCTTTTTTATTATACAAGTACGCTCATTACTTTTTTAACAGATTCTGCAGATTGATCAAGTTGAGCACGTTCAGTATCTGTTAACTCTAACTCAATAACTTGTTCAATTCCATTTCCACCTAGAACTGTAGGAACGCCAAGGTAAATTCCTTGGTATCCATATTCACCTTCAAGGTATGCAATGGAAGGTAAGATACGGCGCTGATCTTTCACAATTGCTTCCGTCATTTCTACTAATGAAGCTGCTGGTGCGTAATAAGCACTTCCGTTTCCTAACAAACCAACAATTTCACCGCCGCCTTTTCTTGTACGCTCTACAATAGCGTCTAGGCGATCTTTCGGAATAAGTGTTTCAAGTGGAATTCCGCCTGCGTAAGAGTAGCGCACAAGCGGTACCATATCGTCTCCATGTCCACCAAGAACGAAACCTGTTACATCTTTAACAGATACGTTTAACTCTTGCGCAACAAACGTACGGAAACGTCCAGTGTCAAGCACCCCTGATTGACCAATAACACGGTTTTTCGGGAAACCAGATTCCTTATACACTGTGTATGTCATCGCATCAACAGGATTTGTTAATACAATGATATGACAATCTGGCGAATACTTTACAATTTCTTGTGTTACACTTTTCATTACTTTTTGGTTTGTTGTAACAAGATCATCGCGGCTCATTCCTGGCTTACGAGCGATACCTGCTGTAATGATGACAACATCAGAATTTGCCGTATCTTCGTAGTTAGACGTGCCAACAATGTTTGAGTCAAACCCTTCAATTGGACTAGCCTCAAGCATGTCCAATGCTTTTCCTTTTGTTGGTCCCTCTGCATTTGGAATATCGACAAGAACAACATCACCAAGCTCTTTTTGTCCTAAAAGAAATGCTGTTGTTGCTCCAGTAAAGCCTGCACCAATAACGGAGATTTTCTTACGTCTCATTGTCATCACAATTCCTCCTCTTTTTTCTTGCTTTCTAACGTTATACTGTTACTTCTTCTTCCATATTTTGAATTAGCTTATCGCCAAATTCAGAGCATTTCACTTCTGTTGCTCCGTCCATTAAACGAGCAAAGTCATATGTTACGACTTTAGAAGCAATTGTTTTATCCATTGCGCCCATTACAAGATCTGCTGCTTCTTTCCATCCTAAATGCTCAAGCATTAATACACCTGAAAGAATAACAGAAGATGGATTTACTTTATCAAGACCAGCATATTTCGGAGCTGTACCGTGTGTTGCTTCAAAAATAGCATGTCCAGTTTCATAGTTGATGTTTGCTCCTGGAGCAATTCCAATTCCACCAACTTGTGCTGCAAGAGCATCTGAAATATAGTCACCATTTAAGTTCATTGTTGCAACAACATCGAACTCACTTGGACGAGTTAGAATTTGTTGTAAGAAGATATCAGCAATAGAATCTTTCACGATGATTTTCCCAGCTTCAACAGCCTCATCCTGTGCTTTATTTGCTGCTTCTTTACCTTCTGTTTCAACAAGACGATCATACTGAGCCCATGTGAATACTTTATCACCGAATTCTTGTTCAGCTAACTCATAGCCCCAGTTTTTAAATGCGCCTTCTGTATATTTCATAATGTTCCCTTTATGTACAAGGGTTACAGATTTACGTCCTTCACTAATTGCGTAGTTGATTGCACCACGTACAAGACGTTTTGTTCCCTCTTCTGATACAGGCTTAATTCCAATACCAGATGTTTCTGGGAAGCGAATTTTATTTACTCCCATTTCATTTTGAAGGAAGTTAATAAGCTTTTTCACTTCTTCTGAACCTTTTTCATATTCAATACCAGCATAAATATCTTCTGTATTTTCACGGAAGATAACCATGTCTGTGTCTTCAGGACGTTTAACAGGAGATGGAACACCTGTGAAGTAGCGAACAGGACGTAAGCAAACAAATAAGTCTAACTCTTGACGAAGAGCAACGTTTAAAGAACGAATTCCTCCGCCAACAGGAGTTGTTAAAGGCCCTTTAATTGCAATCATATATTCACGTACAGCATCTAATGTTTCAGCAGGAAGCCATTCGCCTGTTGCATTGTAAGCTTTTTCTCCAGCTAAAACTTCCTTCCACACGATGCTACGCTCTCCATTATACGCTTTTTGAACAGCTGCTTCTAGTACTTTTGATGCTGCCGCCCAAATATCAGGACCAATTCCGTCTCCTTCGATATATGGAATGATTGGTTTATTAGGTACTTGTAATACTCCGTTGTTAACTTGAATTTTTTCTCCTTGTGTCATGAAAATAACCTCCCTAGTATTGTGTAAAAAATGATGCTGTGCTCAAGAGATCAAGTCCTGAGCACAAGATCGATTTAGTTAACGATCTTCAATAGAAACATACGCCTGTTTATCAGGTCCTATATATTCAGCGCGTGGACGAATTAAACGATTGTTGGAATACTGCTCTAGAATATGAGCAATCCATCCTGAAACGCGACTGACTGCGAAAATTGGTGTGAATAAATCATGATCTATCTTTAAAGAATGGTAGACAGATGCAGAATAAAAATCTACGTTCGGCGGTAAGTCTTTTTGACTTGTAACGAGATTTTCAATTTTCAATGACATCTCATACCATTTCTTTTCTCCAGTTACATCTGCAAGCTTTCTAGACATTTCTCTTAAATGTTTAGCGCGCGGATCTCCCTCTCGATAAACACGGTGACCAAATCCCATAATCTTCTCTTTCCCATCCAATTTAGCTTGAATGTAAGAATCGACCCTGTCCACGTCACCAATATCAGAGAGCATCTTCATTACAGCTTCGTTTGCTCCTCCATGAAGAGGTCCTTTTAAAGCGCCAATTGCAGCTGTTAAACCAGAATACATATCAGATAGTGTTGCAACACATACACGGCCTGTAAATGTCGAAGCATTCAATTCATGGTCCGCATGAAGAACAAGTGCTTTATTAAAAGCTTCAACAGCAATATCGCTTGGCTCTTCTCCATTTAACATATAAAGAAAGTTCTTCGCTAGTCCGTACTCTTTTTTCGGAGCAATTGGATCAAGCCCTTTTCTTATACGTGCAAACGTCGTAACGATTGTTGGAAGCTGCGCCTGTAAGCGAATTGCTTTGCGGTAGTTCGCTTCTTCTTCAACACTGTCCGCTTCCTCATCATACAAACCTAACAGTGATACAGCTGTTCTTAGTGCTGCCATTGGATGTACTTTCTCAACTGGATATGTTGAGAAGTGCTCTACAACTTCTTTTGGAAGCTCTGCATTTTCAGATAGCAGTCTAGTAAACTCTGATAATTCACCTTCATTAGGAAGCTTACCATGCCAAAGTAGATAAACTACCTCTTCAAATGTAGCATAGCTTGTTAAATCATCAATATTGTATCCTCGATACGTTAGCATATCGTCAATAATTGAACTTACAGCTGATGTTGTAGCTACGACTCCTTCTAAACCTCGAGTTGCTGTCATATTCTCCTCTCCTTCTATAAAAAATTTCCCCTTTTTCTCCTGCGGTATGAATTTTCCTTTTTATTCGCAGCACAGTGACTTTTTGAACAGAAAAAGGTTAATTCTCCGCTTGAGATCGTACATTTAAGCTTACCTTGAGCAAGCATTCACAAAGAAAATGCTTTCATTTTCTCGTGCACTAAAAATAGCTAGCCTTGTTTTAAGCTAGTCATTTTTGTGCCCGCTAAAAAGGTAGGTTAAATGATGTTCACCTATCATTATAAACAATTATCAGACTTTTGTGAATGATAAGTATCAATAAATTTTAAATTTTTATTATAACAAGAAAATATTCACTGAAACATTTCAACGATTTTCATACAAATATAGGCAATTCCAGCCCCAATAAGTGGCCCAACGGCAACTCCTTGAAAAAGGGCAACAGCCAAAATTGTTCCAATTACAAGAGCAGCTGTGATTTGAGGATCATTTTGAAGGAGCGTTAACCCATGTTTTGCAATAAGCGCAACAGCGATTCCTGCTCCTAGAGCAATCCAAGCATATGAAGATTTCACAGCGTCTCCAAGCTGTTTGAACCCAATTTCTCCTGTAGCAATCGGGATAAGAACTGCGATTGTTATAATTGTCACTCCTAAATTAATTCCTTTGGATTGTAGATAAGGAAACAGCTTGCTATCAAGGCCAATCAGTTTTATAACAAGTAAAAAAGCAACAGCAAAAATAAGTGATTGGTTTTTAGCAATGACTGCAATTCCAAGTAAAATAAGTAAAAATAATGTTGCTTGTGAGAACACGTCTTCATCACCTTTCTTGATTTCACAAAGTAAATATTTTCTATTTTAGAAAAGTATTTTTTTGCACATTCCAATGTAAAAAATTTAAAAATCCAGCTGTAAACTTCTAAAATTCATCATGCATATGTAAGATATAATAACTGGACATGCTAGGAGGAAAAAAATGAATCCACACTATGTTTCCATATTTGGTCGAATTCTACTCGTTGTTTCCCTCACCATTCTTTCCTTTTGGTTCCTATATCATTTATCACACTTGATTTACCCTTTTATCATTGCTTTTATCCTTTCTCTAATGATTAATCCCTTTGTAAACCTATTGGAGAATCGGTTGAGGTTTCCACGTTCTTTAGCAATATTAACGACTCTTCTTCTTCTTTTTTGTTCAGTAGCAGGTATATTAGTGCTTCTTTTCACCGAAATTGTAGCAGGAGCCGAGTACTTGGCAAAATCAGTGCCTCAAAACTTTACTCACCTTGTTTTATACATCGAACAGTTTCTAGGAGAGCAGATTATCCCGCTTTATAATAAATTATCTTCTTTTTTCAACAGTCTAGAAAACGAGCAGCAAATTGCAATGATGACGAACATCCAAAATGTTGGAGACACTCTTTCTGAAACAGTTGGAACTTTCATCCAACGGTTCTTACAAAGCATTCCGATTGTTTTTACATGGCTGCCAAATGCAGCTACGTTTTTCATTTTTTCTCTCCTTGCCACTTTTTTTATTAGTAAAGATTTAAACAAGCTCAAAGGAAAAATAAATAAAGTTTTCCCACCTAAAGTAAAAAAAAGCCTACGTACAATCGTCATTGAACTAAAGTTTGCGCTAACAGGATTCCTTAAAGCACAGCTTACGCTCATTTCGATTACAACTATTATCGTTCTTATAGGATTATTGATTTTACGAATTGATTATGCCATTACTATTGCTCTTATCGTTGGTTTTGTTGATTTACTTCCTTACTTAGGAACAGGCGTTATCCTTGTACCTTGGGCCCTTTATAGCTTTCTAAGTGGAAATAACGCACTCGGAATAGGCTTGCTTGTGCTTTATGTAGTCGTTGCTGTCCAAAGACAAATCATGGAGCCAAAAGTTCTTTCATCAAGCATTGGAATTGATCCACTTGCAACCTTAATAGCTGTCTTTATCGGCTTTCAACTTTTTGGCTTTTTTGGTCTGATTATTGGTCCAACTTCTCTTGTTCTCTTTAACACGATACACAAAGTTGGAGTTTTTCATCATCTCTTAGCCTTTATTTTAGATAACAAAAAGAAAATTTGACGTCTAAAACAACAGAGAGCTTCTACAAGTAGAAGCTCTTTTGTTTATGAAATATTTATTTAAAAACGACGCATCATGACAAACCCTTTATTTCGGAAAATAGTGCCGAGATAGCGTGAAATTATTGGTTTAAGAAGGTTTCTTGTAAAAGGAAGCAGGAATATAAGACCTGTTATATCTGTAATAAACCCAGGAATGATAAGCAATATTCCAGCAAGGAGTACACATAAACCATCCATAATTTCTTCTCCAGGAACATAACCATGTTCCATTTGATAACGAGCTTTTTGTAATACAAGAAGACCTTGTTTTTTTGAAAAATAGGCTCCTGCTATGCTTGTAGCTACTATCAATAAAAGGGTAGGAAAAAAGCCAATCGCACTTCCTATATAAATCATGGCTGCAATTTCAAGCACTATTAAAACTAAAAAGAACGGAAAAATTTTTTTCATAGCCTTTCCTCCACTCACAATAGATTTGAGGACTATCTCTATTATAAGAGTTATGACTGAAAAGATAAAGAAAACGGCTATAAAGAAAAAGTCGATGCATGAACATCGACTCTACTTTCCTTTTATAGCACGCTTGCATGTCCTTTATAAATAACGCCGCCATTCCCATCTACTGTTACATCTTGACCATCTTTAAAGATCTCTGTTGCATTTTCAATTCCTACAATGACAGGAATACCTAAACTTAAACCAACAACAGCTCCGTGACTTGTTAAGCCACCTTCTTCGGTAATAATAGCTGATGCTTTTTCTAATGAATCCATCATATCTCGATCCGTCCCAATTGTAACAACAATACTGCCTTCAGTTATTTTTTCTTGTAGTTCTTTTGCGTTTCTAGCAACAACTACTTTTCCGAATGCTGATTTACGTCCAATACCTTGTCCTTTTGCAAGCAGTTCTCCAACAACCTGCACTTTCATAAGGTTTGTTGTTCCAGATTTTCCGACAGGAACACCTGCTGTAATTACAACAACATCTCCGTTTTCAATATTGTTTGATTTACGAGCAGCACGAACTGACATATCAAGCATTTCATCAATTGTTGCCACATTCTCGCCAAGTACAGGATGAACTCCCCAAACGAGTGCAAGCTTTCTTAAAACTTTTTCATCTGTTGTAACCCCAATAATCTGCGCTTGAGGACGATACTTTGAAATCATCTTCGCTGTATAACCACTTTCAGTTGGAGCTAATATTGCATTAACATTTAAGTTCAAAGACGTATGCACAACAGATTGACCAATAGCATCTGTTACAGTAGCTCCAACTTGTTGACTTCGTTTTTTTAGAAGTTCTGGATAATTTAGAGCTTTTTCTACTCTTGTTGCAATAGCATTCATCGTTTGCACAGATTCAACAGGATAATGACCTGCTGCTGTTTCACCAGAAAGCATAATTGCGTCTGTTCCATCAAAAATAGCATTTGCTACATCACTTGCCTCTGCTCGCGTTGGGCGAGGGTTTCTTTGCATTGAATCAAGCATTTGTGTTGCCGTAATAACAGGTTTTCCTAATTCATTGCATTTTTTTATTAGCCTTTTTTGGACAAGAGGAACAGTCTCGGCAGGAATTTCAACACCTAAATCTCCACGCGCGACCATGAGACCGTCTGATACAGCTAATATCTCATCAATATTATCTACCCCTTCTTGATTTTCAATCTTCGGGATAATTTGAATATGCTCCCCACCGTTCTCTTCTAAGAGCTGGCGGATTTCCAATACATCTGAAGCTCTGCGAACAAAAGAAGCTGCAATAAAATCAACCTCTTGCTCGATGCCAAACTTAATATCATTTGCATCTTTCTCAGTCATACCAGGGAGATTTACGCTCACTCCTGGTACATTGACGCCTTTTTTATTTTTTAAAATACCTGGATTGCGGACCTTCGTGCGGATTTCTTCATGTTTTTTGTTGATATCAATTACTTCAAGTTCAATTAATCCATCATCTAATAAAATGGTTGACCCTTTCTCAACGTCATTAATTAACCCTTTGTATGTAATTGAGAACTTTTGTGGAGTTCCGATAACTTCATTCATTGATACAATAACTTCATCATCTTTTGAAAGCGAAATTTCACCGTTTTCTACCGTATGTGTTCGAATCTCAGGCCCCTTTGTATCCAAAAGAATCGCTACGGTTTTACCACTTTCACGACTAACTTCACGAATGGTTTTTACACGAGCTCCATGCTCTTCAAAATCTCCATGCGAGAAATTTAAACGTGCAACGTTCATACCCGCTTGTACTAACTTTTCAAGCATTTCTTTACTTTCACTAGCTGGACCAATTGTACAAACAATTTTTGTTTTTCTCATGATTTAGATCCTCCCACTATTTGCTTGTTACTCCACTTCTCTATTATGCTACAATTAGGGCATTTTCGAAACCCTCTGTTCTTTGTCTTTACGGAGAATTAATAGTCATTCTTCATTTATAGAAAAAAGATGCCTTTAAAAAAGGCATCTTTTTTCTGCTATCTATTTTGTAACTGTTTGTTTTTGCTCTTCTAGAAATTCGCCAATTTCGCGATATTTCTCATAGCGCTGGTTAACAAGCTCTTCTTTTGAAAGTTTTCTTAAAGATAAAAGAGATGATTTAATTGTCGCGTCAATAAATTGTGCCTGTTTCACAACATCGCGATGAGCTCCGCCGCGAATTTCTTCAATTACATCATCAATAACCCCTAATTCTTTCAAATCTGGAGCCGTGATTCTCATTGTTTCAGCTGCTTTTTTAGCAAGCGTCGAATCTTTCCAAAGAAGCGCTGCTGCTCCCTCTGGAGAAATGACAGAATAAGTGGAATTCTCAAGCATATGAAGATGATTGCTAAGACCTAATCCAATAGCACCACCACTCCCACCTTCTCCAATAACAACAGAGATAATCGGAACTGTAAATCCAGCCATTTCCATTAAGTTTTTGGCAATTGCTTCACTTTGCCCACGTTCTTCAGCTGCTTTTCCTGGATAAGCTCCTTTTGTATCGACAAAAGTAATAATCGGACGGTTAAACTTCTCGGCTTGCTTCATAAGACGAAGAGCTTTTCTATATCCTTCAGGATGTGGCATTCCGAAGTTACGACGAAGATTTTCTTTCGTGTCTTTTCCACGCTGATGGCCGATAACTGTAACAGGAAGACCATGGAATTTAGCGATGCCACCAATGATAGCTTCATCTTCACCAAAAAGACGATCGCCATGACACTCAAAAAAGTTCGTAAACAACTGCTCAATATAGTCTGCTGTTGTAGGACGTTCAGCATGTCTAGCAATCTGCACACGGTCCCATGGAGCGAGATGGTCATAAATTTCATGTTCCACACGCTTCAAGCGTTCTTCAAGCTTGCTTACTTCTCCAGATAAGTCAACGTCCGAGCTCTTAGCAAAGTTTTTAAGCTCTAGAATTTTATTGCGAAGCTCCACGACAGGGCGTTCGAATTCAAGCTCTACTGCCATTCTTCTCCACCTCCTGACTTATGCATATCAAGAATATTTCCAAGCGTTTCTTTCATATCATGCCTTTTAATGACAGCGTCAAGCTGACCATGTTTTAATAAAAATTCAGCTGTTTGAAAGTCCTCTGGAAGTTCTTCACGAATCGTTTGTTCAATAATTCGACGTCCAGCAAATCCAATAAGTGCACCAGGCTCAGCAAAATTGTAGTCACCAAGCGAAGCAAAGCTTGCAGAAACTCCTCCTGTTGTTGGATGTGTCATTACTGAAATAAACAGCTCTCCTGCTTCACCAAGACGGTTTAAAGCAACGCTTGTTTTAGCCATCTGCATAAGGCTTAATACACCCTCTTGCATACGAGCACCGCCGGAAGCTGTGAAAATCAAAAACGGCACGCTTTTTTCTACTGCTTTTTCTACCGCGCGCGTAATTTTTTCGCCAACTACAGATCCCATACTTCCCATTCTAAAATGAGAATCCATTACCGCTATAACAACATCTATACCATTGATCGTTCCTTCACCCGTTACAATTGCTTCATTCATTCCTGTTTTCTGTTGATCTTGTTGGATTTTTTCAAGGTAAGACGGAAAGTCTAACGGATTTGCAGACGTCATACCTTTGTCATATTCAACAAAACTTTCTTCATCAAGCAAACTTGAAATACGTTCATATCCTGTCATTTGATGATGATATCCACAGTTTAAACAAACTTTTAAATTCTTTTTCAATTCTTTTGTATACATGATTTTTTTACATTTCTTACACTTTGTCATAATTCCTTCTGGTACTTCTTGTCTTATATGTTCTGAAGGAATTGAAGCATATTTTTTCTTTTTAACAAACCAGTCTCTTAACAAAGTTTGCCCTCCCTTACATTTCATTAGTGTCATTGGAGTGAAAAGGCAAGCGTAAAATGCCTAAGAAGATCGCACTTGTACATATTTGCTTACGTTCAAGGTGCTTGTATTTTAGAATTAGAATAGCGGAACTTTCTAAAAGATGCTGTCAGTTTGTGACGCATGTCCTTCGACATTTTCACTTAAAATAAGCATTCATACAGTGTGAACGAAAGGTAAAAAGTGCTTCACCCATTCTATTATACAGGACTAAAGGATGAGGAGCTCCCTACTAGACGAACAAATGATAAGTTATTCCATATTAAGAATAATATAGTTATTATTACATACTTAAAAATGTTGACACATCTGCTCGAATAATAAGTCATGTTTGCTTAAAAAGCAAGGAGATTTTTGTAAAAGTTGCTTTTTCATCGCTCGAAAAGCTTTCTTTTCAAACTTCTTGTAAGCACTTAAAACGCGAGGAAGAAATTCAGAAAATCGAGTTTAAAGACCAGAAGTATGCGTTTCTTACGATGCCTCACTCTTCTTTCATTGGAAGAGCGCCTTTTTTACTAGGCGCTCTTTCAATGAATATAAAAATAGAAAGCAGGAAAACGGTTTTATTCAATAATTGTTAACTTACGCGTTTTCTCCGCTACTTCTTCTGGATTTACTTCAATACGAGCTACTCCTGTTTCCATAGCTGCTTTTGCAACCGCAGCTGCCACAGCCGGAGCTACTTCTGGGTTAAATGGAGCTGGGATTACATAGTCTGCGTTTAACTCTTCTTCAGAAATTAAACCAGCAATAGCCTCAACAGCTGCCATTTTCATTTTTTCATTAATATGTGTAGCACGCACATCAAGTGCACCACGGAAAATTCCTGGGAATGCAAGCACGTTGTTAACTTGGTTCGGGAAATCTGAACGTCCTGTTCCAATAACTTTGGCACCTGCTTCTTTTGCATCTTCAGGCATGATTTCTGGCGTTGGGTTTGCCATTGCAAAAATGATTGGATCAGTATTCATTGTTTGTACCATTTCTTTTGTAAGTGCACCTTCAACAGAAACACCAATGAATACATCTGCTTCACGAATTACGTCAGCTAAATCTCCTTCAACTCTGTCACGATTTGTATATGAAGCAACTTCTTTTTTCACATCGTTCATACCATATGAGCGACCTTCGAAAATTGCGCCTTTAGAATCACACATCACAACATCGCGCACACCATAACGGTATAAAAGTTTGATAATGGCAATTCCAGCTGCACCTGCTCCATTTGCTACAACTTTGATTTCAGACATTGATTTGCCAACAAGTTTTAATGCATTTAGGAGACCTGCAACTGTTACAATTGCTGTTCCATGTTGATCATCATGAAACACAGGAATGTTTGTTTCTTTTTTCAAACGTTCTTCAATCTCAAAGCAGTTAGGTGCTGCAATATCTTCTAAATTCACGCCACCGAACGTTGGCTCAAGCAGTTTTACAGTTTCAACAATTTTATCTACATCCGTTGTATTTAAGCAAATTGGAAACGCATCCACTCCAGCGAAACTTTTAAACAATACAGCTTTTCCTTCCATAACTGGTAAAGATGCTTCTGGGCCAATATTCCCAAGTCCAAGTACAGCTGTACCATCTGAAACTACTGCTACCATGTTGCCCTTCATTGTGTATTCATATACCTTATTAACATCATCATAGATGGCTTTACAAGGCTCTGCTACTCCTGGTGAATAAGCAAGACTTAAGTCTTTCGCATTTTTCACGGGAACTTTTGCTTTTGATTCTAATTTACCCTGATTCATACGGTGAATATGTAAAGCTTCCTCTTTCAATGACATAAAACTCTCTCCTTTGTCCGACAACTACTCAATTGTATAGAATAGTTAATAAATTTGAAGTTTTCTAATGTAAGACATTAACTCTTTTACAATATACCAAATGGGGACAGAATGTAAAGCATATTACTCACGAAGAATCACGTTTCCATCCCCTAGTATTTTCTTCAAATATTGCAAGCATTCATTACTTGGATTCACGTTAAAAGAAGGTGCTAAACGAATGGTTTTATCTTCAGTAGCATAGTAAATCATAACTGCTGTATCGCCTTTAAATCGCTTAAAAGTCTCTTCTAACTCTATGAAAACTTCTTCTTGCTTTTGCTGTGAATCTACTCTTAAATAGAGCGCTCTTAAGAAGCTTTGTTTCATATCTTCAAGTGAAATAACCTCATTAATAAGCAGCTGAAACTTATGGTTTCTTTCCTCTATTTTACCAACTATAAATATTTTACCATCAATACTTAATTTTTCTTGAAATTTTCTAAATGCATTTGGAAATACAATTCCTTCTATTTCTCCTGTTTCATCCTGCAAGTTCAAAAAAGCCATTCTCTCTCCTCGTTTTGTAAGGATTTCTCGTCGTTCCGTTACAAGAGCCCCTACTTTTACGTTTCCTTTTTTTTGCTGTCCTAAAGTGAAAAGAGGTTGTGCCCCTTCTTTTTGAAGGAACGGTCTATAAGAAGACAAAGGATGACTAGACAAGTAAAGTCCAAGTGCTTGCTTTTCATAACCAAGCTTTTCTTCCTCCGTTAAAGGCTCTGCTTTTGCATACTTTGGTTCAAACCCAAAATCCTCCATAAGACTTGCATGTTCGAAAGCAACGTCAATGGATTTGATCAATGTTGCTCTATCTTCCCCAAACTCATCAAATCCTCCCGCATAAATAAGAGAAATGAGACCATTCCGCCCAACAGCTTGTTCTGAAATGCGCATGCAAAAATCAAATAAGCTAGCGAACCTTTTCTCTTTTCTTTTTTCGATAATTTCACGAAGAGCTGTTTGCCCAATATATTTAATTGGCGCTAAACTGTAGCGAATAGCACTTTCTCCTTCCACAGTAAATGGGTAAACACTTTTATTAATAGAAGGAGGCAAAATTTCAAGGCCTTTTAATTTTGCTTCATGAACATATTGTTTAACTCTTTCCTCATTTCCAATTACGCTCGTTAGCAAAGCAGCTGTAAAGTGAGCTTTGTAGTGCGCCTTAAAGTAAGCAAGATAATAGGCAATAAGGCTATATGCGACAGCATGACTTCTGTTAAACCCATAATTTGCAAACTGCACAATTAATTGATAGAGATTTGAAGCAACTTCTATGCTATATCCTTTTTGCAAACATCCTTTGATAAAGTGCTGACGTTCTTCCTCAAGTGCACTTCGGTTCTTTTTACTTACTGCTCGTCTTAACAAATCAGCTTCCCCAAGCGTAAAACCTGCCAATCTTGAGGCAATTTGCATAATTTGCTCTTGATAAACAATAACGCCATATGTTTTCTCTAAAATCGGTTTTAAATCTTTATGGAAATAGTGAACTTCTTCTTTTCCATGTTTCCTTTTTATATAATGAGGAATCTGCTCCATTGGTCCTGGCCGATATAAAGCATTAACAGCAACTAAATCTTCGAACTCACTTGGTTTTAACGTTTTTAATACCTCTGTAATACCCGACGATTCAAATTGAAAGATTCCCGCTGTATCTCCATTGCTTAGTAGACGAAAAGTTTCTGAATCGTTTAAAGGAATGGTTTGAAGCGTTAGTGTTCTGTTGAACTTTTGGACAGATTTTAAGATTCTTTCTAGGATTGTTAAGTTCCTCAGTCCAAGAAAATCAATTTTCAATAGTCCTGCGGCAGCTGTTTCATTCATGGCGTATTGTGTTAAAGGTACGTCTCCATGCCCTTCCTGTAGCGGTACGTAATGTGTTAATGGCTGTTCACTAATTACAATGCCTGCTGCATGAATCGATGAGTGACGAGGCAAGCCTTCAACTAGGAGCGCTACTGAAAATACAGTCTGCAAAAGAGAGGAAGATTGAAGAATGGAGCGAAACTCTTCTGATGTGTTGTACACTTCTTTTAACGTTACTCCTTGCTTAGCCGGAATAAGTTTTGACAACTTGTTTATTTCTGCTCCGTCTACTCCAAATACTTTTGCAATATCACGCAAAGCTGCTTTTGCTGCTAAGGTTCCGAACGTAATGATTTGGGCAACATGCTCTTTTCCATATCTTTTCATAACGTACTGGATCACTTCATCACGGCGATGATCCGGAAAATCAATATCAATATCAGGCATGCTTATTCGCTCTGGATTTAAAAAGCGTTCAAATAATAAATCATATTGAATAGGATCAACAGTTGTAATATCAAGAGCATAAGCAACAAGTGACCCTGCAGCAGATCCCCTTCCAGGACCTGTTATAATTCCTTTTCGATGAGCAAAATGCATAAAATCTGCAACAATTAAAAAGTAATCGCTAAAGCTCATTTTCTCAATGACATTAAGCTCATACTGAAGGCGATGTTGATAACGTTTATCTTCAGAGAGCCCCTTTTGCTCCATCCCTCTCTCACAAAGCTTCCTTAAAAGAACATGAGCACTTTTTCCTTCTTCTACAGGATATTTTGGTAGAAAAGAAGAACCGAGACTCAATGAAACGCTGCAGTTGTTTGCAATGTGTACAGTTTCTTCTAATAGTGAGGGAAAATGGGCAAAAGCTTCTTTCATTTCTTCTTCTTTTTTTAAATAACGTTCCTGTTCGTGGATTTCAATTTCTTCTCTTTTAACACCTTTTCTCACCGCTTCTAAACATTGATAAGCAAGCTGATGCTCTTTCTCTAAATAACGAACATCGTTCGTACCTACCGCTTTTATTCCACAAGAGCGAAACATATTTATCGTTTCCTCTGAAGCTTCTTTCTCTGTTACAGCTATGTAGAAATGATGGCGAAATAGCGAGGAGAATGGTGACAGAATGTTTTTTACGTGTTCTTTATTAAAGAACAGCTGTGAATAAGGGAAAAGGGCAAACAGATGCTCACTGTACGTTCTCAACGTTTCAAGCGATACTCCTTCTTTCTCATTGATTTGTACAGCTGTCGCAAGTTTTAAGAGATGTTGATATCCTTGATTATTTCTAGCAAGCAAAATAAGATCATAGATTTTTTCTTCCACTTGTACTGTAAGTGTTATCCCTAGAATTGGCTTAATACCTTCTTTTTTGCATTCTTTATAAAAAGGAAGAATAGCGTGCATGACATTGTGGTCTGTTAAAGCAATTGCCTTTTGGCCATCTTCCTTTGCTTTTTGAACAAGTTCTTTTATTTTCACTGTACTCTGAAGCAAAGTATATCCACTTTTTACTTGCAAGTGAACAAATGACATTGCATTTCACCTTCCTTTGTAACATAACGTTTTCTTTTCCTCTTTCATACATGCCTCCTTCACACATATACATATAGAAAAGGAGGAGAAAGAGATGAAAGATACATTTGTAACCCTTTTTATTACGAGTTATTTTATTGCACTTGGTGTTATTATTGGCGGCTCTTTTATCGGCTCTTTTGGTGCCTTTTTAATGGGCAAGCCCCCTTTAACATATATGAACACTCTTTCCGACAACTTAAAAATCTGGGCCCTTATTGCGGCTATTGGCGGGACTTTTGATACTTTTTTCAGCATTGAAAAAGGCTTTTTTCAAGGCGCAACAAAAGAAGCGTTCAAACAGATTCTTTATATTCTTTCTGCTCTAGGCGGCGCTCAAACAGGTGCACTTCTTATCAAATGGCTTATCCAGGACTATCTCTCATCATGAGAATTCCACCTTTACATGAACGTCCTTCTTTTCGCTTTCTACTTGTCGGAGCATTTTTCGGAGCATTAATTAGCTGGGGCGTGTTTCTGTTTATGTACGGAACACTACAAGAAAGACAAACCATTACTATTATTAAACAAAAAAGAGAAATTGAACAACTGCAAGATCAACTGTCAATTTGGCAAAATGAACACGAAAGCGAGAAACCTGATGAGGAAAAACCACAAACAAAAGAGCTCGTTATCCAAAATTTAGATGTTAAAATTATAAATAGCGATAACTTTAAACTTGGATACTATTCTACCTTTTTTATCGAAGAAGCGGTTAAGAAAGAGTTAAACAACTTAATTTCTCAGCCTGTTGAAGAAGTTTATGAATCAAAAGAGCTCATAAAAAGAGTCATCGAAAACAGACAATATGAAATTGATAAAAAAATATACAGGATTGAAGTTCGAGAAATCCTTTTTCATCGGACTTTATCTGTTCAACTTAAAGTCACAGATGTAAAATCTTCCCTGTAAAAGCTATGGAAAAGGTGATTTCCATTCAAAAGGAAACCACCTCTTTCTCTACTCTTGACATACTTTTCGTAAATCATTTAAAACGGACTGAACGTCACTCCACTGATAAATAGAAGCTCCTGAAGCAAGCGGATGACCACCGCCGTTATAATTACGGGCAACACCGTTAATAACGGGTCCCTTTGAACGCAAGCGAACTCGGATTAGACTTTCTTCTTCAACAAAGAAAACCCAAGCTTTTACTCCATCAATGTTTCCAAGAAGGCCGACAAGCTGAGATGCTTCTGATGGAGTTGCATTATATTCTCGTAAAATATCCTTTGTAATTGTAATATAAGCAATTCCCTCTTCTTCAAAGGTGAAATTGTTTAACACATAACCTTGAAGACGTGCGACATTAAGCTTTGTTTTATACATTCCTTGATAAAGATCCGTGAATGAAAAATCAGCTTGAACAAGCTCACTTGCATATTGAAGCGTTCTTTGCGTTGTATTTGGAAAAAGGAAACGACCTGTATCCCCTACAATCCCTGCATAAATAAGGCGTGCAGCTTCCTTTGTCATTGTTAGTCCGCTGTCTTTTAGCTCTATGTATAGTTCATAAATCATCTCGCTTGTTGAACTTGCCGACGTTTCAACCCACAATAAATCTCCATAAGGGTCTTCATTTGGATGATGATCGATTTTAATGATAAACTTACCGTTTTTATAGCGCTGATCAGATACACGCGCTTCATTTGCTGTATCACACACAATTACAAGAGCATCGTGATAAATAGCATCATCAATCTCGTCCATTTTATAAAGAAACTCCAAAGAAGGATCACTAGCTCCTGTTACATAAATGTTTTTAGTTGGAAAAGAGGCCTTCAAAATTTCAGCTAATCCACCCTGTGAACCATATGCATCAGGATCTGGACGTACATGTCGATGAATAATGATGGTCTCATATTTCATAATTTCCTGCAAGATTCTTTCTTTCATTTTCTCTCTCCTTGAAATATCTAAAAGTAGACATTTAGAATTTATAGCTATGCTTTCGCTAAACTGTGCACTTTATTTACTGTATTATGATCTGTTTATATTACCTATTAAATCATACAATGGCTCTGTTTTAAATAAATGTCATCCCAGTTGTAGAAAAATTCCTTTTTACAAGCTAAAATAAAAGAAAATGAAGCATTACCACTATTAAAAGATGGAGGAATTGTATGCCTATTTTTGTAGTATTGATTATTTTTTCGCTCGTTTTTTATCTTTTCTACAAAACAAAGTACATTCGTTCAAAAGCTCCAATGGAAAAACAATGGCTCTCTGCTAAATGTAGCATTGCTCTTGGTCTCTTTGTTTTTCTGTTCGGAATAAACCTCTTTTTCATCCATAATTCTATTGTTTCCACAATTGTAGCATTTGTTTTCGTTTTACTAGGCGGAGCAAGCGTAATTGCCGCTTTCAAAGCTTACAAATACTATCTTCCAAAAACGATTGAAGAACGTAAATAACGTTCCATAAAAAAACGCAAAGCAGAGTTGCTTTGCGCCTTTTTATGTTCGATCAAGCACTTGAGCCATCATAAGTGCTTTACCAACTAGAACTCCTTCACTATATGCTTCAACATCTACTTTTCCGAATTTGCGACCAATTTCAAGTACTTTTGGACGAATTTCAAGCGTACTGTCAATTTGGACAGGTTTGATAAAATATAAAGTTACATTTTCAATAACGAGATCGCCTTTTTTATAGACACGAAGAGCTCTGTTTGTTGCTTCTGTCAATATCGTCATAAAAACCCCATTTGAAATAGTTCCCATATAGTTTGTCATTTGTGGCGTTACTTCACAACGATAATAGAAGTTATCTTTTGCCTCTGACACGTCTTGAAACTGACTTGTCACAATATCATCAATCGTCTCTCCAACTTGTGGCTGCTTTTGAATCATTTGAAGAGCTTTTAATACATCTTGCCTACTAATAATTCCTTGAAGCACATTATATTCATCTACAACAGGTAATATTTCAATCCCTTCCCATACCATCATATGAGCGGAGGAAGCAACAGACGTCTTTTGGTGGACGGTAATTGGATTTTTCGTCATCACTTTTTCAATAACCGTATCTCTGCTATAGTCAATAATGTCTTTTGAAGTCACAATTCCTTTTACATGTAAATCGTCATCTACAACTGGAAAACGAGTATGTTTTGTATGATGATTATACTCATACCATTTTGATATAGGATCACTTATGTTTAGAATAGCGGCATTCTCAGCAGATGTTAAAATATCTTCGACAAGGACAATTTCTTTTTTTATAAGGTGATCATAAATTGCTCTATTGATCATAGCTGCTACTGTAAACGTATCATAGCTTGTTGAAATAACAGGTAAAGCAAGCTCGTCCGCTAACTTTTTAACATGATCTTCAGTGTCAAATCCTCCTGTTATCAAAACAGCGGCTCCTGCTTCTAATGCTAGCTCATGAGCATCTGTTCGATTTCCGACAATAAGCAAGTTATCTGCTCCTGTGTAACGCATCATTGCTTCAAGTTTCATTGCTCCAATAACAAACTTATTGAGTGTTTTATGGAGCCCTTCCATACCGCCTAATACTTGCCCATCTACAATATTAACAACTTCTTCATACGTCAACTTTTCAATATTTTCTTTTTGTTTTCGTTCAATTCTAATCGTTCCAACTCTTTCAATGGTCGAAACATACCCTTTATTTTCAGCATCTTTGATGGCACGGTAAGCCGTCCCTTCACTTACTCCAAGGTCTTTTGCAATCTGTCGAACCGAGATCTTTTCGCCAATCGGTAAATGATCGATATGCTGCAAAATTTGTTGATGCTTTGTCGCCACGATTCTTCACCCTTTAAAATTACTTAGTTTATTTGTTAATCGCCACTGTTATCTATCTTTCTCTACAGCGTCATTTATTTTGTATACTCTACTTCATTAAACCATTTTTTTACGATGATGTAACTACTCTTTATCTTACTTTTCATTTTTCATAATAAAAAGCCTTTCTTTTTATGAAAGGCTTTCCATTTCTTTCTCTACTGATACATTCTTCTCTTCAAAGGGGCTTTTGCTTTTTTCACTTTTAGTCTTTTCTCTCCTTTAGGAGCGGATAAGAAAGCTAAGAAATTACCGCTTAAGACAAGAAGAGCAAAAAGAATCCATACTAGTGAGAAAAGACCAAATGTTCCCCCATAAAAAGGCTGTAGATATGGCATTGCATAATAAAGCAAAAGGCTTGTTAGCAAAACATATAAAAGATATTTCTGTTTCATATGGGCCTCCTAACTATTCCTTTTGCTTTATTTATATGCAGAACTTGTCTTAATCAGACGTAGACGTTATCCTTCACCTTGATTTTCACTGTATCCTGTGTCAAAATGACCATTTTCATACGCTTCCATAATGTGCTGGGTTGTCAGTTGTTCTCCTTCTTCATCGTAAAAAAACATTTCATCATAAGACTTGTTTACTGACTTTGGATCTTTCATCTATTATCACTCCTCAAATTATCTTTATTCTCCGTTATTTTCTACTTATTTTTTAACATTATTCCCAAAAAAAGAAGACACCTAATTGGTGTCTTCTTTTTATAACAATATGTGTTGCTTTGCCTTTTCAATTGCAAGGCTCACTTGCGCAAAGCCTGTGCCTCCTTGGCTATTACGACGCTTAACAGCATTATAAGGATCAATTACATCATAAATATCATTTTCGAAAAGATCTGATGCTTCTCTATACTGCTCTAATGTAAGATCTTGAAGATAAATGCCTTGATTAATGCATGTTAAAACAAGTTTTCCTACAACTTCATGCGCTTCTCTAAACGGCATTCCTTTTGATGCTAGATAATCGGCTAGCTCTGTCGCATTTGAGAAATCTTGTGAAGTTGCTTTCGTCATATTCTCTGTTTTGACAGTCATCGTATCAATCATGCCGCTGAAAATTGTCAACGAACCTTCAAGCGTTGTTACGGTATCAAACATTCCTTCTTTATCTTCTTGCAAATCTTTGTTATAAGCAAGAGGAGTTCCTTTTAGAACTGTTAAAAGACTGAATAAATTTCCGTATACGCGGCCTGTTTTCCCTCTAATTAACTCTGCCATATCTGGATTTTTCTTTTGTGGCATAATGCTACTTCCTGTTGCATATGTGTCATCCATTTCAATAAATTGAAACTCTTGGCTTGACCATAAAATCAACTCTTCACAGAATCGAGAAAGATGGGTCATAACAAGCGAACTATTGCTTAAAAATTCAATAATAAAGTCTCGATCGCTAACGGCATCCATACTGTTTTCATAGATACCTGAAAAGCCTAATAGCTCTGCTGAGTAGTTACGATCAATAGGAAAAGTTGTGCCTGCAAGCGCTCCTGCCCCAAGCGGTGAGAGGTCAATACGTTTTAATGATTCTGTAAAACGCTCAACGTCACGTTGCAACATCCAGAAATAAGCCATTAAATGGTGAGCAAATGAAACAGGCTGAGCACGTTGCAAGTGCGTATATCCTGGGAAAACAGTCTCAATATGTGCCTCAGCTTTATTTATAAGAACTGTTTGTAGTTTCTTTAATAAGCCAATAATCTCTGTAACGTGCTTTTTTAAATAAAGATGCATATCTGTTGCAACTTGGTCATTACGGCTTCTCCCTGTATGAAGTTTTCCTCCTACAGGCCCAATTTCATCAATAAGAAGTTTCTCTAAATTCAAATGAATATCTTCATACTGAGCAGAGAAAGAAAGCTCATTACTTTTTGCTTTCTCCGCTAATTTATTTAGTCCAGCCGTGATTTGGTCTTTCTCATCTTCTGTGAGAATGTTGCATTTTGCAAGCATTGCAACATGAGCAAGACTTCCTTGAATATCTTCTTCTACAAGTGCTTTATCGAATGTAATAGATGCTCCGAATTCGTCAATCCATTGCTCAGGACGTTTTGTAAAACGTCCTCCCCACAATTTGGTCATGAGTTCACCTTCTCCTTATTGTTCACCATGCTATTTACTTTTGTTGGTAAGCCCCAAAGGTTGATAAATCCAACAGCAGCATCATGATTAAATTCATCTTCTTTTGTATATGTTGCAAGTTTCTCATCGTATAGAGAATTTGGCGATTTTCTTCCTTCAACAACAGCATGACCTTTGAATAGTTTCACGCGTGCTGTACCGTTTACTGTTTTTTGTGTTTCTTTTAGGAAACCTAGTAGCGCTTTTGTAAGCGGTGAGAACCAAAGACCTTCATAAATAACTTCTGTTAATTTCTTTTCGATCACTGGTTTGAAATGTGCTACTTCTTTTACAAGTGTTAAGTCTTCAAGCTCTTTATGTGCTTTAATTAACGTCATTGCACCTGGGCATTCGTATACTTCACGAGATTTAATACCAACAAGACGGTTTTCAACGTGATCAATACGTCCAACGCCGTGTTTACCAGCAATGTTGTTTAATTTTAAGATAAGTTCAGACAGTGGAAGATTCTCTCCATCTAATGAAACAGGTACACCTTGAACAAATTCAATCTCTACAACATCTGCAACATCTGGTGTTGCTTCAACTGGAGTTGTAAGGTCATATGCTTCTTCAGGTGGTGCTGCCCATGGATCTTCTAAAACACCGCACTCATTGCTTCTTCCCCATAAGTTTTGGTCAATTGAGAAAGGGCTATCCAAATTGATTGGAATCGGAATATTTTTCTCTTTTGCATATTCAATCTCTTCTTCACGAGACCACTTCCAGTCACGAACAGGAGCTAATACTTCAAGGTTTGGATTTAAAGCATTGATTGATACTTCGAAACGCACTTGGTCATTTCCTTTTCCCGTACAACCGTGCGCTACAGCTACTGCATTTTCTTTTTCAGCTACTTCCACAAGTTTCGCAGCGATTAACGGACGAGAAAGTGCTGAAACAAGTGGATATTTCCCTTCATAAAGAGTGTGCGCTTGAAGCGCTGCTAATGCATAAACATTCGCGAATTCTTCTTTTGCATCGATAACATGTGAAGAAATTGCGCCAACAGAAAGTGCTTTTGATTGAACGAAATCTAGATCTTTTCCTTCGCCGACGTCTAAACAACATGCTACAACGTCATAACCCTTCTCTTGCAACCATTTAATTGCGACTGATGTATCTAATCCACCTGAGTATGCTAACACGACTTTTTCTTTTGCCATTTCTAAAATCCTCCTCTTAATATCCTTGCATATATATATATAAGTATATTTTTATCAATTTGTTTTTTTATTCATCTTTGTTAATAATAATGTATCACCTATCTCTCAGACTTTCAATACTTATTCATAAAAAAGTATAAATATTAGTGTATATTTCTTGTTTTTTTTATTCTCTCTTTCTATTTACTTTTCATTCAAGCCCGCTAACATAAGGTTTTTAGCCCTTTCATCCTCTTTTACTTTCAATGTTCACCTTTTTCTTTTTTTCTATCTTTTTGCAAGAAACAGTGAATAATCACTACATATTCAGCAAATACACATATTGTTAAAAAACAGGAACAAGTACTAACATAGCGGGCGAGGAGTAACAGTTTTTATACCTTATGAAAAGAAGGAAGAATTGTTGAATAAAGGGAGAAGCCTAAATTTTCTATAGGTATGTTATAAAATAAAAAGAAGCTGAAAAAACTCTCAGCTTCTTTTAAAATAGTTATTTAATATGTTTTATAACGTGAGCAAGTTCAGGAATGATGAGTTTATCCATCGCAAGTTTAACAGCTCCTGAAGAGCCCGGAAGAGAGAAAAGAGCTGTGTTCTTCACCACTCCGGCTGCAGCCCTACTTAATAGTGCTGCAGACCCGATATCTTCTTGATAACTTAACATACGGAAAAGTTCACCAAAACCAACGATTTCCTTTTCAAAAAGAGGTGTGACAGTCTCAATTGTTACATCTCTTTTAGCAAGTCCTGTGCCTCCATTTGTAATAACTGCTTCAATACGTTCATCATTAATTAACCTTTGAACAGCTTCTAAAATCACTTCTTTTTCATCTTTTACAATCACATGCTCAACAACTTTAAAATTCTTTTCCCCTAGTTTCTCTTTTATGAGTGCTCCACTTTTGTCCGTTTCTTTTGTTCTTGTATCACTAATTGTAATAACTCCACAAGCAACAGCCGTTGGTGCTTCCCTTTTGTGTTCTTCAACGCTCATTTTGCTTTCCTCCCTTCTCTTCCATTAAGAAGCGATATTGGTAGAAGCGTTTTGCAAAATCCGTTACTTCAGCTGTAAATTTGTAGTTAAAACTGCCTGAAAGAAGCATTGCAAAAAGAGATCGCTTCTTTGAAGAGTGACGTTTTGTTGATAAAATAAGCATTGTTTTAATAATTTGTTGTAATAGATGAGCACTTAATGCATTATGTAATACTTTTTCGCTTTGCTCGTTATAATAGGCCGTTTCAAACGTCTCAACCTCTTCTTTCAGCTGCTCCCAAGCAGCGAAACGATGCTCTTTTGGCACAATAGCTGCATGAAATACTTTTAGAATAAGAATCATTTCAAATGGATCTTCACAATCATATCCATAGCTTAGTGCTGTTAAATGGATAGATTGAAAATTCAATGTGATGAGAAGAGGAATATCTGTACCCACAAATAAAACATTTCCTGTTCCAGAAGCTGCTCCTTGAACAAACGAATAAAGCCGCTGCTTTTTCAGCTGCTCATCAGCGAGGTATGACAGCTGATCAATATTTAGCATCTTAAGATCCTGAATCTCCTCTATGCGCTCATCTAACAATGAAGCAGTTCTTAGAAGACGTTTACGCTCGCTTTTTTGTATGTAAGATCGATCAATAAAACCTTGAAGGTGAAAAAGCCCATTGTCTAGAAACTCCATGTACTTGTAGTATTTATCTTCAGGAAGGGAGTCAAAAAAGTTTTGCAGCAACTGCTTGTTCTCTCTCTCAGCTGATGTTAAACTCCACTTTTCAAGCTCCTGTTCCCATTGCAAGATTTCTTCAAGCATAATTCTTTCTCGGCTTGTACGTTTCATTCTCACACCTCCGTTATTGTTAAAGATTATTTTAACATAAGGAGATATAAGAAACATTAGGCGGTTACAGTTATCATTCCTTTATATTAAAATGAAAGAGACGGAACGTAAAAAGAAGGAGGCTATTTTTTTTCTATGAAAAATTCAATAAAACTTATCGCACTCGATATGGATGGTACGTTGTTAGATAATGAACAAAATGTATCTTCTCAAAACAAAGAGGCTATTAAGCTTGCTAAGCAACAAGGAATTCCAACTGTATTGAGTACAGGACGCTCACTTCTCACATGCCGCGAATATGCAGAATCGTTAGAGCTTTCCTCCTTCCTTGTTACTTCAAATGGAAGTGAAATATGGGATTCTTCTTTTAAGCTTGTTGACCGCAATCTTATTGAGCATGCTCATATCGAAAAACTATGGGAACTCAAACAAAAGTATAATATTTATTTTTGGGCCTCTACAACAGAACGATTATGGAGAGAAGAATTCCCTGATAAAATTGTGGAACATGAGTGGTTAAAGTTTGGATTTGATATTCCAGATGATAGCATCAGAAAAGCTGTTTTAGGAGAACTTCAAGAAAGTAAACAGCTTGAAATCACAAATTCAAGCCCAACAAATATTGAAATCAATGCTGTTGGAATTAATAAAGCAAAAGCATTGATGAAAGTTTGTGAACGGTTAGATATTACAATGGATAACGTTATTGCAATGGGAGACAGTTTAAATGATATCGCTATGATTGAAGAAGCGGGTGTTGGAGTTGCAATGGGGAATGCCCAAGAAGTTGTGAAAGAAAAAGCAGATTGGATTACTTCTCCAAATATTGAGAATGGAGTTGCAAAAGCTATCCATCACTGGGTTTTATCCTAAATAAAAATCCCCTTCTATGAGGGGATTTTTTATTTACCAGCCGTATTCGTATTGAACAGGGGCTTCAATTTCTTCACGAAGTTCTTTTGCAGCTGTTCTTGGCCAATATGGATCGCGAAGCAATTCACGAGCTAAGAATACTAGGTCTGCGCGATTGTTACGTAAAATCTCTTCTGCTTGGAAACCGTTTGTAATAAGACCAACAGCTCCTGTATCAATATTTGCCTCATTTTTAATTTGATCTGCAAATTGAACTTGATAACCAGGATATGCTGTAATTGGTGCTGGGGCTACGGCACCTGAACTTACATCAATAAGATCTACACCTTGTTCTTTCATCCATTTCGCAAATGGAACATAGTCGTCGGCTTTTAAGCCTTCCTCAAGATAGTCAAATGCAGAAACGCGAACAAATAGGGGTCCGTTCCATTCTTCTTTCACAGCTTCAATCACTTCTTTTAAGAAACGATAGCGATTTTGGGGTGATCCACCATACTCATCTTCTCGTTTATTACTAATTGGAGAAAGAAATTCATTAATTAGATAACCATGTGCACCGTGAATTTCAATAATGTCAAACCCAGATTCTTTCGCTCTACGCGCACCTTCTTTAAAGTTTTGGATTGTATTTTGAATATCTTCCTTTGTCATTTCTTTCGGTGTTTTGTAGCTCTCATCAAAAGCAATAGCAGAAGGAGCCAAAATTTCTTCTTCAAGCTCCGCTTTACGACCTGCGTGTGCAAGCTGAATGGCTACTTTTGCACCGTGCTCTTTACTTAAAGAAACAATATTTTTTAATCCATCAATATGTTCATCGCTCCAAATCCCAAGATCACGAGGAGAAATACGTCCTTCTGATGAGACAGCTGTTGCTTCAACTATAATAAGACCAACTTGACCAACAGCACGAGTTGTATAGTGTGTTAAGTGCCAGTTTTTCACTTTCCCACTTTCATCACTTGAATACATGCACATAGGAGACATAACAATTCTATTTTTGATTGTAACACCTTTCACTGTATAAGGGGAAAATAACTTCGTTTTCATAACTTTCGCCTCCCGAAATTTTTAGATGGAAACAGAGATATTGTATCATCTCCTCTTCTACACTTCACTTAAGATGCTCAAAGTAAATCTTCTTTATAAAAAAAACCTCTTTCCAATAAGGAAAAGAGGCTTTCTCTTTTATTACATGTTTGCTAAACGAGTTACGTCGCGAGCAATCATTACTTCTTCGTTTGTTGGGATAACAATAACTTTTACTGGAGAGTGTGGATAGCTTACAAAAGCTTCGTCCCCACGTACATTGTTAAGGTCTTTGTCCCAATATACGCCCATAAATTCAAGGCCTTTTAGAATACGCTCACGAATTTCCACGCTGTTTTCACCGATACCAGCAGTGAATACAATTGCATCAACACCAGACATGCGTGCAGCATATGAGCCAATATATTTATGGATACGGCTTGAGAATACTTCAAGAGCTAACTCTGCACGTTCGTTGCCTTCTTCGGCTTGTCCAAGTAGGTCGCGAAGGTCACTTGAAATACCAGAAACACCAAGAAGTCCACTTTCTTTGTTCAATACTTGAAGAACTTCATCAGCTGTTTTTCCTGTTTTCTCCATAATAAAAGGAATTAAGGCTGGGTCAATGTTACCTGAACGTGTTCCCATTGCCACACCTGCAAGTGGTGTGAATCCCATTGAAGTATCAATTGATTTCCCACCTTCAACAGCAGCAATACTTGCACCGTTTCCTAAGTGGCAAGTAATGATGCGAAGTTGCTCAATCGGACGACCAAGTAACTCTGCAGCACGTTGTGATACAAATTTATGTGAAGTACCATGGAAACCATATTTACGTACGCCATATTTCTCATAGTACTCATATGGTAAGCTATAAAGATAAGATTGCTCTGGCATTGATTGATGGAATGCTGTATCAAATACAGCAACTGAAGGAATGTTTGGCATAATTTCTTTGAATGCTTTAATTCCTACAACGTTTGCTGGGTTGTGAAGAGGAGCTAGTTCGCTTAACTCTTCAATTTGCGCTAATGTTTCATCAGTAATAAGAGCAGAATCGCTAAATGTTTCTCCACCATGTACAACACGGTGACCAACGCCATTGATTTCATCATAAGAACTAATAACGTTTTCAGAAATTAATTTATCAAGCAAGATTTTCACTGCCACAGCGTGATCTGGGATATCTGTTATTTCTTCTTTCTTTTCTCCATTAACAGCGATATTAAATACTGCGTTATCTAATCCAATACGTTCTACAAGACCTTTTGTTAATACCGTCTCACTTGGCATTTCGAATAATTGAAATTTAAGTGATGAACTACCGGCATTAATTGCCAAAATTTTGGTCATACTCAAATACAGCTCCTTTTTTCATATAGACACGGACTAGGTAGCTTATTGCGCCACCATGTTCTACAATTTTCTATGTTATTCGACACAATTTCTATCCTATTCCATTTAATCACTAGTAGTACACAATTTCAATATAGTAAACGCTATCAGTAAATATTCATTTTTTTCTGACATCTAATATATTTTTGTAATATAAATAACCTTTTTGTAACTGTTTACTTTTTTATTCGAATAAATCCTCAAGAATTTACTATATCAAAATAAAATAAGAATACGACAGATTTCTATCGTATTCTTATTCTTCATTGCTTTGCAGTAAACCATTCATTAATTTGACTCATAATATCACTCATAGCTTCTTTATTTGAGAAAGAAGGCAGATCAACAAGCAAAGCCTGTGAAGGTGGGACTGCAGTAGCTCCTTTTTTCTGAACAATGAAGATACTTTTAGCATGCTGTTCTTTTTTAAACATTGTTAGTGGAAGTTGAAGCAGTCCTTGAATAAATCCTTCCTCTTTAATGAAAGCATGTAGTTTCTTCGCTTCATCCCCTGAAAAAATATTATTCGGAACAAGAGCAATAAGGTAGCCTCCTTCTTTTAAATAGCGGAAGCTTTGTTCGATAAATAAATAATGAGCATATGAATGCCCTTCTTCTGCTCTTAAGCGATAATTTGAAGCACCTTCATCGTTAGGATAATAACCAACTGGTAAATCTACTGTGACAACGTCAACAGGATCAACAAAGAGAGGCTGTAAGCTATCTTGATTAAAAAATTCCATTTCATGATGCTGCAGATTTGCATTAACATACGAAAGTTTTACAAGAAGCTCGTCAACATCACTTCCGTATGCCCGTACTTTTTTGCTATTTCCATTTAAAATAGCTGTAAGTAGGTTCCCCGTTCCAACAGCAGGATCTAGTATGGAAACCTCATCTTTTTTCTCCATCAATTTTTGAACAAAATAACCAACAAAGATGCTGACTGCATCGGGAGTCATTTCATGATTAGGCTGTGTTGCTTCTTTCATTCCTTTTAATACTGCGAGCTGAAAAGCTTTTCGAATACTCTCTTTAGATAGCTTTTCGATATCTACACGTTCATATTCTTTTTCAACACGCTTTTTTGTTACATCATCAACTTCTTCCTGAAGAATCGCTTTTTCAAATAAATTTTCGCCTGTTTCACTAACAGCCTCCAAGTACGTGCAGTTCAATTTATTTCGCAAAATGTTTGCTGTATCATCTATCACTTTAAAGAGCGTTTCCATCTCTTTGAGCTCAGTCATTTCTATCTCCTCCGAATCAAAAATCTCTTTTGATAACTTGACTATTTTAGCATATTTCCAAATCGAGACGCAAAAAAAGACCCCGAGAGTTTCGAGGCCTTTTTATGAAAAAATTACTTTGCTGCTTTTGCCGCTTCGATAGCTGCTTCATAGTTTGGATGTTCTGTTACCTCTTCAAGGTATTCTGCATATGTTACGTTGTCTTCTGAATCAACTACGAATACAGAACGCGATAAAAGACGAAGTTCTTTAATCGTAACACCAAATGCTTCGCCGAAGGAAAGATCACGATGATCTGATAAAGTTTGAACGTTTTCAATACCATTGGCACCGCACCAGCGAGCTTGAGCAAATGGAAGATCAACGCTAACCGTTAGCACTTTCACATTTTCAAGTGAAGCTGCTTCTTCATTGAAACGACGTGTTTGTGCATCACAAACGCCTGTGTCAATTGAAGGCACAACGCTAATGATACGAACAGAACCTTTTGAATCATCTAAAGTAACTTCTGATAAGTCGTTTGCTAATACAGTAAAGTTTGGAGCTTTTTGTCCTACTTCTACTTTTTTCCCTAGAAGCGTTACTTCATTTCCTTTAAATGTTGTCATGATAATTTCCTCCTATATAAAAAGAATATGTACATTTAAATGTTAGCCTGTTTATGTACATATTGCAACGATTTCGTTCTGTCACTTTTCACAAGGAGAAACATTGATTATGCTTCAGGATCAATTCCTTTTGCATGGCTGTCAGAAGAAGAGCCTTTTTTCTTTCCATCTTCCTTCTTTTTAAAGAGTCCTTGTATCTTTTCTACTGCTTGTGGTGCTGTTTCTAACAATCGCTCGTAAAGATGCGTACTTTCATCAAGATGCAGCATTTTCACACCTGAAGAATTGACAATAAGAAAAGCAATTGGCGTAATGGATACTCCGCCACCGCTTCCTCCTCCAAAAGGACTTCGCTCTTTTTTAGACGGAGTATGAGCAGACTGGCTGCCTCCTTCTCTCTTTCCCCCATCTGTAGAAAAATCACTTCCTCCTGCCGCAAAACCAAAACCGACTTTAGATACGGTTAAAATTACGCTTCCGTCAGGTGTTTCAACAGGATCTCCTACAATTGTATTAACATCAATCATTTCTTTTAAGTTTTCCATTGCTGTAGACATTAAGCCTTCAATAGGGTGTTCACTCATGAGGAAACCTCCTTGTGCTCGTTTTTAAATTTCTCTTTTTTACGTATTATGCTACGTCGATGTGAAAGCATAGCTATTCCCGTTAATATAGCATGACCGTTTTGGACTGAAACCATACATTGGAAGGACGTATATGAAGCTGGCTTATTAAATATGGGCGTAACAGCTAGTTTTGGTTCAGGGTGAACATTCATATATTCCACAAGTAGACCTACAATGCTTCCCTTAATCCCCCAGCATACTCCACTTAGAACACCCGTTATTGCTGCATCTCTCACACCAATTTTCGTTTCCCAATCAAGATTACGAACGTGCACCTTTCTTAAAAATCTTCGAACAATTTCATGAAAAGAAACGATATCTTGAATGACCTCTTCTACCCGATGAAACAAGTCAGTGACATTTTCGACCGAAATACTTTCTTGTGTCGATCCTTTTTTATTATTATTAATGGATTCTGTTTGCTTGATTTTCAACTTAGTTTCGCCGTCATCTTCATTTAATGTTGCTTCAGGGATTTCATATGTATAACGAATAAGCCCAAAGAGTGCTTTGCATTTTATCTGATAAAAGTCATCTTTATGCTGATGGCGAAGATGAACCTCTATTGTTATGTTAGTAAACCAAACTAAAATAAAAAATGCGATAAGAACAAGGAGTATAATGAATACAACATTCACCTTCTACCACCTCCAAATATTTATTATTTCCCATTTATCCCACTCTAAACCCAGTTACTATTAACAAATTAGTTCTCTATCCCGTAATCAAAAACTATAAAATTAATGGAATGTGAAATAATTATTTTAATTTTCTAACACTTGATGATATGATAGAAGGTAGAAAGCGGTTACTCTATTATCATCATATGGGAGGTTAAATCATGACAGCACATCGTAATAATATCTATTTATTCTACAAAAAAAATGAAAAAATTCTTGCAAACCTAAGCAGCTTGCACGAGCTAGCCGAACAAAATGGATTTAATATTGTCAGCACGATGAAAGAGGCAAACATCATTGCAGCCCTTGGAGGAGACGGAACATTCCTACAAGCTGTCCGTAAATCAGGGTTCAGAGATGACTGTTTATATGCTGGTGTAACGCTTGATGAACAGCCTAGCTTTTACTGTGACTTCAACATCGATGAAAAAGAAAAAATGGTTGAAGCTATGACAAATGCTGACATCGAAGTACGCCGCTTTCCCATTATAGAAGTAAAGGTGGATCAGAATCCTCCTTTTTATTGCTTAAATGAATGTACAATTCGCTCCTCTGTCATTAAGACTTTAACAGCGGATGTATATATTAATGACCTACATTTTGAAACGTTCCGAGGAGATGGCATTGTCATTGCAACGCCAACTGGAAGTACAGCATACAACAAATCAATCAATGGTGCTGTTGTAGATCCATTAATGGACTGCATGCAAATTAGTGAAATTGCTTCTCTTAATAATAATACGTACAGAACGCTTGGCTCTTCTTTTATTTTAAGTGAGCAAAACTCTCTTACATTAAGACTTGGAAGCTACCAAAACTTAAATCCAATTGTAGGCGTTGATAATGAAGCATTGAATATTCAACAGCTTGAAAAAATCGAAGTAAAGCTTCATCATCAAAAAATTAAAACTGTAAAATTAAAAGATAATTCGTTCTGGCGCCGTGTACAGCGCACGTTTTTATAAAAAACAAAAAGGCTTGGACATTTATTGTCCAAGCCTTTTTAATGTCTACAGCATATAATTTCAAGTTCTATAAAATTACGTGCTAAAATTAAAATTCACTGCTTTCTTTATTTTTCTCAAACATAATTGTTTCATCAACGACTGTCATACTTACTCCAACGTTTGGAATAGCGTCTTCTTCAATCTTAAATAAATCTTGTTCTAACACTGTAAAATCTGCTAAATACCCTTCCGCAATTTTCCCTCTATCTCTCTCTCGACAAACAGCTTGAGCACTTCCTTCTGTGAAAAGCTTTATTGCTTCATATATGGAAAGCTTTTCAGAAGGAATATACTCTATATTTGAAGATGGGCCTCTTTTGGTAGTAACAGCAGCATGAATGCCTAAAAGCGGATTTACAGGCTCGATTGGTGCATCTGAGCCTCCTGCACACATAATTCCTTCTTGTAATAATGTTTTCCAAGGGTAGAGATATGAAAACGTATTTTCCCCAACTTTATCAAGAACCCAAGGAAAATCACTTGCAACAAAACGAGGTTGAACATCGAGTACGACGGGAATTTCTTTCGTTCGTTGAATCAAATCATCTCTTAAAATTTGAGCATGAATAATACGATCTCGCTGTCCCTTTTTTGGTGGATAAGCTTCTAAACTTTCTAGAACATACTCATAAGCAAGATCTCCAATTGCATGAACTGCTACACTCATTCCATGACTTCTTGCTGCTTTTACAAGCCCTTGTAGCTCTTCCCTTGTATGAATGGCAACACCATTCGTTGACGGATTATCCTTATATGGAACGCTTAAAAGAGCCGATCTGCTGCCAAGCGATCCATCTGAAAAAATCTTCATAGCATCAAGTTCAACAAAAGAAGATTGTTTCTTATTCTTTGCCATATATTGAATCATATCTCCTACAACTTCATGATGGACAAGCAAGTTTAAACGAAACTTGCATCCGCTTTGTTCTGTTACATAGAGAAATGTCTCATACGTTTCTTTAAAACCTGTGTAATAGTTTAAATCCTCTGTATGCCCTCCAGTTAGACCAACCTTTAAGCAATCTTCAATCCCCATCTGCAAGGCCTTTTGCACATATGCTTTAGAAACAGGAGGCATATATGCTGTAACCAAATCTTGAGCTCTGTCAAGAAGCATTCCTGTTGGCTCTTTTCTACTATTTTTTACAATAACTCCACCAGGAGGATTTGAAGTATGTTTATTAATACTTGCTAGCTTTAGTGAATAACTATTCGCGAGACTTGCATGATGACAAATTCTTCTTGCAATGAGCGGATGTCCCTTGCTTACCTTATCAAGTTCCTCTGCTGTTGGAATGCTTTTATCCTCCCATTCATTTTCATTCCATCCTTCTCCAATAAGCCATTCCCCTTCTTCAAGTTCTTCTGCTTTTCTTTCTAAGAGGTGAAGCATTTCCTCCTTTGATTTTGCTTGTGATAAGTCCAGACGCATTAACCGTTCTCCATGTCCTATAAGGTGCATATGACTATCAACAAACCCTGGATACATGACAGACCCTTGTAAATTTATAACTTCTTCAATAGCATGTTTGTATTCTTGACGAAGCTTTTCTTTTTCTCCAACAGCTTTTATAATTCCGTTTTCAGTAAAAACTGCTTCAACTGTCTCTCCTTGGTTTTTCATCGTATAAATTATGCCGTTACACCAAAGCTTTCCCATCACAATAACCCCTTTTATCATCATAATTGTTGTACTATGTATCGTATCACACAGAAATAAGCTCAACAAAAAAAGAGCAGAAATTCTGCTCTTTTCCTTGTCTAAAATAATGATTCTTCAATGCTGTTAGAGCTGTCGTTTGGCTGAATAAGAATGGTTTCTGTTTCATTGACAGCTTTTTCAATTAGTTCATCAAAATCTACGAACTCTTCATAGCGCTGCACCTTCTCAAGCTTTGGACGAGTTTTAGGCGCTACTGGTGTAAAGATTGTACAGCAATCCTCATAAGGACGAATCGAAATATCGTACGTGTTGATTTTTTTAGATACTGAGATGATTTCAGTTTTATCTGTAGCAATAAGTGGACGTAAAACAGGTGTTGATGTAACATCATTAATCGCCACCATGCTATCAAGCGTTTGGCTTGCTACTTGTCCAAGACTTTCTCCTGTTACAATAGCTAGACCACCGTTTTGTTCTCTAATTTTATCCGCAATTTTTAACATCATACGACGTGTTGATGTCATTGTATAGTTTTCTGGAACCTGCTTATGAACAAGCTGCTGAATCTCTGTGAACGGAACAATATGAAGCTTAATGCTCCCTCCGTATTTTGTTAACTCTTTTGTTAAATCTACTACTTTTTCCTTTGCACGTTCACTTGTAAAAGGAGGACTGAAAAAGTGGACAGCTTCAATTTCAACACCGCGCTTCATTGTTAAATAACCAGCAACAGGGCTATCAAGTCCACCTGAAAGCATTAAAGCAGCTGTTCCGCTCGTACCAACAGGAAGACCACCAAGTCCTTCGTAATCCCCACTCATAATATATGTTGCTTCATTACGCACTTCCACTTTTACATTTACATCTGGGTTGCGAACATCAACAGTTAGATTTTTTGTATTGCGAAGCAAATGGGCACCGATTGTTTGATTTAATCCATTTGTATCATACGGAAAATCTTTGAAAGAGCGGCGTGAAGAGACTTTAAATGTCACACCCTCTTTATCATATTCTTTCAATGCTTCAAGAGCAGCTTCTTTCATTTTCTCGATATCATTATCTACTTTTTGAGCTAAGCTAAAGCTTTGAATCCCGAAAACTTTTCGTAAACGTTCAATGATTATTTTCTCATCTTCATCATGAAGTTGAATGTACATGCGATCTCGAGTTTGAACAATCTCTATCCTGGGAACATCATAAAGAACACTCTTAATATTTTTACGTAATCGGCTTACAAATTTTTTGCGGTTTTGGCCTTTTGTTGAAATTTCTCCATATCGAATTAGAATATGATCATATTTCATGGATTACCTCACTACCTTTTTTAAATGTGAAATGGTTTTATATAACGCTTGTGCTGCTTTTTTGCCGTCTTCCGGATTATTACAATAAGAAAAACTAAAGCGAATAGCCTGACTAGCTTGTTCAGGTGATTTCCCCATCGCAAGAAGGGTTTTGCTCGGTTGGGCTGTTTTAGAAGAACAGGCAGATGTTGTAGATGCATATACATTTTCATTCTCTAAGCTATGAATGACAACTTCTGCTTTCATCCCTGGAACTGTTACATTCACAATATGCGGAGCAGCTCCGTCTTTCGGCGTATTAATAATAAAGTCTGGGTAAGAAGAAAGTTCTTTTCTAAACTCTTCACTCATTTTTCGTAAAGTCTCTTGGTCGTGTTCAAACGTCATCCGCAAAGCTTTAGCCATAGCTACAATGCTTCCTACATTTTCAGTTCCCGCTCGATGACCGTGTTCTTGAGCTCCACCTGCAAGAAGGGCTGAAAGAGAGATACCCTCTCTTATATATAAAATACCTGCACCTTTTACACCATGAAATTTATGAGCGGAAAATGTGCAAAGATCAATATAACCTAATTTTAAATCGATAGGGACCTTGCCTATCCCTTGAACAGAATCAACGTGAAAAAGAATTTTAGGATACTGTTGCAAGGCAAGACCAATTTCTTCTACAGGCTGCACTGTACCAACTTCGTTATTAACATGCATAACAGATACAAGGATTGTTTCAGGTGTAATAGCATCTAAAATAGCGTTAACAGACACTCTTCCTTCACTATCTACAGGAACATAGGTTATGTTGAATCCCATATCTTCCAACTGTTGCAGTGAACTATGAACAGAGTCATGCTCAACAGTCGTCGTAATAATATGATTACCTCGATTTCCAAAAGTAAAAGCTGTTCCTTTTAAAGCAAAGTTGTTTCCTTCTGTTCCTCCAGAAGTAAAAACAATTTCTTTCGCTTTTACACCTAACAAATCACCAATTTGGCTTCTTGCATATGTTAATAATTTTTCAGCTTCTCCGCCTAGCTTATGAAGAGAAGAAGGATTTGCAAAATAGTCTTTCGCAACCTTTGCATAAGCGTCAATAACTTCGTCATAAGGCTTTGTTGTTGCACTATTGTCTGCATAAATCATCTTCAGTTCCCTCCCTACTTTTTATAATAACTATGATTAATTTCTTTTTTTACAAACTTTTTTTATCATACCATACGAAGAAAGTTTTGCAATAAAGCTGATTGAAAACACAAAGAAAAAAGCCGCTACATTTTATCGTAGCGACTCGTCTTCTTTTAACGAATTTTCAATGGATGAAACAGAACCTGGTTCAACGGTCTCAAGAGCTGAAGACGCTTCTTCATAGGCTCTCTTATATTCGTATTGTCTAAAAGCCTGTTCTGCTTGTAACAAACTTTCAGCAACTTCTGGATGACGGCTTCTGTAGCGGTTTCCATACTGAATCATTCGTTCTACAAGTGCTGCCTCAAAAATCAATTCTTCTGTTTCACGGAAGGAAAGCTGAACTTCTTCAACAGCCTGTTCGAGCAGCTCATTCACAGCTACTGTATCGAGCGGCTTTTCTTCTAATTTTGTGCTAACTTCTTGGATTTTCCCATAAGCACGTTGAATATCTTCTCGATAAGATTCTGGAATTCCAGGTACATTGCTTTTTTCCACAATACGACGAGCTTCAAAAAGCTGCTTGCGCAAGTCTGCAATTTTCTCTTTAGCTGCTAGCTCGTCTTTTCTTAAGTCTTGAAGCATTTCAATATATGCTTGCTGAATACCTTCGACTTTATTCAGCTGTGTTAGCACTTCTTCAAGTTCCTCAAAAATCACGCTATAAGCAATGTTTTGTTGCTCCGCTTTATTGACAATGTTGTAATAAAGATTTGTTAATCGCTTTAGCTCTCGATCAATCTTTTGATAAAGCTCAAGCTCCTCTGGTGTTAAGTGGTAGCTTTTTTGAACAAGAAGCGCCTCTTCTTTCACTTCATGATTTCTTGCCTGAAGGGCTTTAATCATAACTGAAATTCGATCAATGTCCTGATTCATTTGCTGAAATGCACGCGCTTCTTTTTCAAGCATATCGTAAATACCGTCAATCCTAGCATTAATTGCCGCAACACTTGCTTCTGCTTCTTCAATATTTAATGTTTCAATCTCTCCAATAATAGCTTTAGCTGCTCTGCTTAATTCCTCTAATGACTCTTCAATTTGAAGATGCTCAAGAATGTAACCTTCTTCAATCATCCCAATATAGCCTTCTCTTAATTCCTCAAGCTGTGTTGGTACCGTTGTTTGAAGCTCTGTAAAAAGAGCCGGGATCTTCTCAAGATTGTTTGTCATTACTGCTAACCGTTCTTCAATGCTCATTAAAATGGCACTTGCTTGCAAATAGTTGCCATTCTCTGTTTCTTCGTTAAATTTCACAAACTGTTTCTGAATTTTTTCAAGCTTCTCTGTAAGAGGTTCTTCTGCTTTTCCATATGAGTAACGATGTGCAAGCAATCGTTTCTTAGTTTCCCTGAAAAGTTCTTCCATTTCTACAATGGTTTTCTTATTATTTTCCTCACTACCGAGCAAGTTTTGAAGCTCTTCTAAAATTGTGTCAATATCTTGTTTAATATTAGCAAGCTCTTCATCTAAAGAAGCAATACGCGCTTTTGCTTTTCGAAATTTGTACTTATCAGCAAGTTCTTCAATTTCATAAAACGCATCGTCCATTTTAGGCAGGCGTATAGCAACAATGTTATCCCATTTTTCACGCCAGCTTTCAAATAATTCTTCTGTTTCTCCTGTCATTTTAAGCTGTTTCACTTTTGCAATTTCATCTGCTACAGGTTCGCTCATCAATACCGCCTTTATAGAATCCAATCGATCAACTTCTCGATAAACTTTTTTTCGAAGGAAGAAACCGTACAAAATAAATCCTATAATAAGGAGAATGATTATAATCGCGAGCTCCATCTTTATTCCCCCTCACAATGCCGTCCGACTGTTCAATTTTCTTATGTAAATATGTAATGAATGATGTTTTTGTCAATGCTTTTATGATACCATGTTCATAACATTTTTTGAGGAAATTTTTTAATTTTTTTAGATAAATCCTTGGAAATAAACAATATTTCTCATACTTTTCTACATTCTAGCATTTTTTTATCGAAAACGCTTATATTTTGCTGTTAAGGAGAGAGACATTATGAAGAAAGACGGTCACATTCATACTCCCTTTTGTCCACATGGTTCAAGTGATGAATTAAGGAGTTATGTTTATAAAGCAGTTGCACAAGGATTCGAAGAAATTTCTTTTACAGAGCATGCTCCTCTTCCTCCTTCTTTCAAGGACCCTACTCCATTGAAAGATAGTGCTATGAAAGTAAGCGAAATGGAACTCTATATTGAGCAAATTGAGAAAGTGAAAAAAGAGTTTCAAAAAGAAGTGAAGATTAATGTTGGACTAGAGGTAGACTATATTAACGAATATGAAGAAGAGACTAGGCACTTCCTTAATACATACGGGCCATATCTTGACGACAGCTTATTGTCTGTTCATTTCCTTAATAAAGAGGATTCTTTTTACTGCTTGGACTACAGTGCAGAAGAATTTGAACATATCATTACAAAGTTTGGCTCTGTTGAAGAAGTATACAAAGCTTACTTTAAAGCCGTTGCTTCATCAGTTAAAGCAGATTTAGGTTCTTACAAACCAAAACGAATAGGTCATATAACGCTTGTTCATAAATTTCAAAAAAAGTTTCCATGTGAAGTCTCTTTTCAAAATGAAGTCTTGCATATTTTAAATGAAGTGAAGAACCGAAATTTAGAACTCGATTATAATGCAGCTGGATTTCACAAACCACTTTGTCAAGAAGCATATCCTTCTAAAGAAGTTGTTGCACTTGCTCAACAAAAAAACATCCCTCTTGTTTATGGGTCAGATGCCCATTGTGCGAAGGATGTTGGTCAAAGCTATACAAAACTTTTTGAAAGATAAATGTTATTTTACGACAAGCTGCAGCGGAGTGCATGGCAAGCATATATGCTCGTTAATCCACTGCTGTAGCTCACTCGTATATTTAGTAACAAAATACTCCTCATGTGTGAGGACATGAAGTACTTCCGCTGCATACTGCTGATGTAAATAAGGCATTGTCATCATACCCTTAAGCTGCATAATTGTAAATGAAACACTCACATGGCGAAATTCTTTTCTTTTCATACCAAGCTCTAGGAGCATTTTCAAATAATATTTCTCTTTCGTTAAATAGGTTGACATAATCTCCCGGATAAACGTTGTATCTACGGAAAGTTCCCGGTAAATGACCCGAGCAACTTCTCTATGTTCGTGCTGATATTTCATAACATGAAAAAGCATTTGACCGAAGCATTCTCGCACAGGCCGATTTTGAAATGATCGCCATACTTTATCCATTTCTTTAATATATCCTTCGAAGAACTTGGTAACGATATACTCAAGGAGTCCCTCTTTCCCATCAAAGTAGTAAGAGATATTTGCTACATTCACACCTGCCTTTTTCGCAATCTCGCGAACAGAAGTCCCATTAAATCCTTTAATTTGAAACAAGGAAACAGCTGCATCCAACACTCTCTCTTTTGTTTCTACTTTTTCCTTCAACATTGTCACCCTCTCAATATAAAGTGTTTGCAAATTACAAACGAATGTGCAACAATACTTTGAACGATACAAAAGGAATTTATAATAAGGGCTATTGTGACAGAAGCAGACATAAGGGCTACTAGTAACATCAAACACGAGCAGAATATCTAATTTTTTGACTTTATTATAGATGATTCGTTTTATGAACCTTCTTTCCTTCTCTTTTTACTCGACAAAGTTTGGAGGTTCTATAAATACGAAATCGAAATTTGATTTTTTTTCTAGTTGAAAGGGGTTTTTCCATGTTTCATGTCGAAAATTATAGTGGACAAAAAGAGAAAGACTTTGAGCTTGTCATTAAACAACTTCAAGCTCTAACAGCTGATGAACCAAACACTATTGCCAATTTGGCGAATGCTTCATCACTTCTAAATCAATTTTTAGCAGAAATCAACTGGGTTGGTTTTTATCTTACAGATGAAGCTAAAAATCAACTTGTTCTTGGACCTTTCCAAGGGCTTCCTGCATGCGTTCGAATTCCATTTGGAAGAGGCGTTTGTGGTACTGCTGCTGCTGAACAAAAAACGCTTCGTGTTAAAGATGTACACGAGTTTCCAGGCCACATTGCTTGTGACAGTGCTTCTCAATCTGAGATTGTTGTTCCGATCATCAAAGATGGAAAAACAATTGGAGTCTTAGATATTGATAGCCCTATTAAAAACCGTTTTGATGAACAAGATGAAAAATATCTAAATCAGTTTGTTGACGTATTAGTTCAAACGCTATAATAAAAAGGCTGCCAATAAACCACAAAAGTGGTATCCTGGCAGCTTTTTTATTTTTCACAACTTTTTACAACCTGATTTTTTCCGTTATTTTTCGCTTGATAAAGAGCTTTATCAGCCTTAATAAATAACTGATGTGCTGACTTTTCACCCCTTTCCCACGATGAAACGCCACATGAAACGGTTGTGTGTGGAACAGTTTCCTTATGGACTTTTGCGACAAGGCGCTGCGCAATACTGACTGCGATCCGTTGTGGAACATTTGGCAAATAAACAGCAAGCTCTTCACCTCCCCATCTAGCTCCAATATCTCCATCTCTCAAATTGTTTTTAATAATTGAGGCCACTTGTATAATGACTTGGTCTCCTGTTTGATGTCCATACGTATCATTCACTTGCTTAAAATTATCAATATCCAACAAAAGAAGAGAACCAAGTTTGTCCCGTTCTATAGACTGCTGAATTTGCTCATCTAGATAACTTCGTGAATAAAGTTTTGTAAGGTGATCTGTTACAACTAGACTTTCCAACTCCTCTCGCAAAATAGAATTTGTAAAAGCAAGTGTTGAATGATGTACAAGGGATTGTAATACTCTATAGTGGTTAAATGTAAAGAAATAGGGCTTATCATGAACAATGAGGACAAGTCCGGACATTTTATTGTTGTGAATCATAGGAAGCGCAATGAGAGAACGATACGGAAACTTCTCGCCAAATAGCGTATCTGTGTCATTAATAAATTTCGACTCTTTTTCTCTGTTAATTTTCTTATAAATTTTATCAATATAAGGCTTGTTTTCTGTTTGAAAAAACAATTCTGTACTCCCTTCTAATATTTTGTACTTATCATTTGTAATACAGAGGAGAAAACCAACACCTTTAGCATGAAAAAAAGTAATGATTTGCTCTGTCATATAATGAATCGTATCATCTAACCGTAGACTTGAGTTGAGCTTATGTGAAGTCTCATTAATAAGTTTCACATCTTCAATCACCTGTTCCAACTGTTCATGGAGCTTGGCATTTTCTAAAGCTGCCCCTGTTGTATGAGCAACTTTTTCAATAAAATTCATTTCCTGCTCTGAGCAAATGACTCCATTTTCCCCAATCATTTCAAGAACCCCATACACTCCTTGCTTTCCTTGTAAAGGTGCATATAGAACAGAATTTTTTCCATCTTCCATCATCTCAATATGAATTCTTCCTGAAACGTAGGCTTTCATTACTCCAGAGCTCGACTTTTGTTCATTATATTTAATTGTACGAATAGGGAGATCATGACTTACTTCACTATCATGTGAAAGAATAAGTGAACACTCTGCTTTCGGACAAATGGTATCAATCGCAGTAATAACGTCCTTTAACACTTGATTAGGATCTAACGAAGAATAAAGCTTCATTGTGAGATCATAAAGGCCTGCATATCGGGCTCTTTCATATTCTTTCTCTATTTCTTTCTCTACATATTCTAAAAACTGAGTACATGTTCTCCATAAAAGAGGGGAAAATTCAGGTGGCAAAGTATTTTCTTTATATACAATTCCTAAATAAAATTCCTTCAAAGATAGAAAGGGAAATTGAAAAACAGTGGTTTCCCGTCCGCTCTCTTGAAAAGAGAAAATCGTTTGATCGTCTGGTACTTTTCGGACGATATTCACTATATTGTGTTCTTCATTCCACGAAACCTCTTCACTAGTCACTATATATCTATACCCTTTGTGTACTAGAAACGCACCTTCTAATGTACAGGAATCAACAAGAATACACAGGACCTCTTCGTATAAGGAGGAAGGATTTTCTCTATGCATTTTTTCCATCAGCATATCAAAAAAAGATTGTTTTACACGGGTCATTAGTTTTTCTATAGGCATATCAAACTCCTCAGTTTAAATAAACTTTTTATTGTAATTTAAGTTATGTACTCTAAATCATAGTATATATTATAATAAATGTAGTTACTTTTTCCTATTACTTTGTGCCCTTAAACACTCATCTTTTAACCTTTTACTATTTTTCTTCCTTTATTTGTTTTATCCAGAAAAAGATTTGATTTTTTTCTGAGAAGATTATATAATACTCTCTGTGTGAAATATGAAAGGCAGTACTGGCAATCTTTATGGTGAATTCATTTTGTTCCTTAACGATTAAGGTGTATCTTGTAACTCTTGGCTGCTGGAGCGAGGATGCATGAAAACAAAATGAACATGATAAAGGATTGTGGCTGTTTTTATTTCATGCGAAATAAAAACACACAAAAGGAGGAGTCATTATGGCTCGCTATACAGGTCCAAGTTGGAAATTATCTCGTCGTTTAGGTGTTTCACTAAGCGGAACAGGTAAAGAATTAGAAAAACGTCCTTACGCTCCAGGTCCACACGGTCCAGGACAACGTAAAAAAATCTCTGAGTATGGTTTACAATTACAAGAGAAACAAAAATTACGTCATATGTACGGAGTTAACGAACGTCAATTCCGTAACTTATTCGTAAAAGCAGGTAAAATGGAAGGTATCCACGGTGAAAACTTCATGACACTTCTTGAAGCTCGTCTTGATAACATCGTATATCGTTTAGGTCTTGCACGCACTCGTCGTCAAGCTCGTCAATTAGTTAACCATGGTCATATTCTTGTTGATGGTTCTCGCGTTGACATCCCATCTTACCGTGTAACTCCAGGTCAAGTTGTTTCTGTACGTGAAAAATCACGTAACCTTTCTATCGTTAAAGAAGCAATCGAAGTAACAAACTTCGTACCTGATTATGTTACATTTGATGCTGAGAAATTAGAAGGTACTTTCACTCGCTTACCAGAGCGTTCTGAATTACCAGCTGAGATCAACGAAGCACTTATCGTAGAGTTCTACTCTCGTTAATAACAGAAAGCGATTGGACTGGTCCAATCGCTTTTTTATTTATATAAGAAAAGAAGCTAAACAATAAGTGTTTAGCTTCTTTTTTCATTATTTATACTCAATTACAAAGTACTTCTTCTTACCTCTACGAATAACTGTGAACTCACCGTCAATACGGTCTTCCGCTGATAATGTTTTTTGTAAATCTTGCTCACGCTCTCCATTAATATAAACTGCGCCATTTCCGATATCTTCACGTGCTTGACGTTTAGATGGAGAGATTTTTGCTGATACAAGAAGATCAATAAGACCGATTTCTTCGTCTTTCTTTACTTCAAACGTTGGAACATCTTTGAATCCTTGCTTAATCTCAGCACCTGTCAAAGCTTTAATATCCCCTTTGAACAATGCCTGTGAAATACGGATCGCTTGCTCTAAAGCTTTCTCATTATGAACAAGTTTTGTCATTTCTTCAGCTAGTGCTTTTTGAGCTGCGCGTTGCTCTGGCTCTTCTCTTGTTTTGCGATCAAGTTCTTCAATTTCCTCATGACTTAAGAAAGTAAAGTACTTAATGTACTTGATTACATCACGATCATCTGTATTAATCCAGAATTGGTAGAACTCATATGGCGACGTTTTTTCTGAGTCTAACCAAACTGCTCCACCTTCTGTTTTCCCAAACTTCGTTCCATCAGATTTTGTTACAAGTGGGACAGTTAATCCATATGCTTTTGCATTTTCTTCTGATTTGCGAATTAATTCTAATCCAGATGTAATATTCCCCCACTGATCGCTTCCACCAATTTGCAAACGACACCCTTCATTTTGATATAAGCGAAGGAAATCAAGTGATTGTAGGATCATATACGTGAATTCAGTAAATGAAATACCTGTTTCAATACGTGACTGTACAGTGTCTTTAGCAAGCATGTAATTTAAGCCAAAGTTTTTTCCGATATCGCGCAAGAATGACACAACATCCATATTGCCAACCCAGTCATAGTTGTTTGTCATTTTTGCTGCGTTATCGCCTTCTTTAAACTCTAAAAAGCGAGAAAGCTGTTCTTTAATACGCTCAACCCATAGATCCACAACTTCTTTTTCATTTAAAGTGCGTTCTGCTTTTTTACCACTTGGATCTCCAATAAGACCTGTTGCTCCACCAACAAGAGGAAGTGGACGGTGTCCTGCTTCTTGGAATCTCTTTAACATGAGGATAGGAAGTAAATGACCGATATGCAAACTGTCTGCTGTCGGATCAAATCCACAGTAAAGCGTTACACTTTCTTCAGCTAACAGCTTTGTTAATCCTTCCTCATCTGTCATTTGATTAATAAGACCACGGTATTGTAAATCTTCGATAAGATTCATTTTATTCGCTCCTTTTTTCTTTTCAAATAAAAAACGCCCCTTCTATTGCTAGAAGGGACGAGGTTTGATCGCGGTACCACCCTTATTAAAACAATCCACTAAAGATTGTTTTCACTCAGTTACTTTAACGGTATACACCGTCTTTTGCTAATAAATGATTACCTCATTGTTCACAAAAGATGCTCTAGGAGGTAATTCACAAAACAACTTTGTACTGATTTTCACCATCCATCAGCTCTCTAAAACAGGGAGAAGTTTGTTACTAATTCCTTTCATAGCAGTCCATATATTCACATATCATTGATTATGAACGATTTTATCTTAAATTGCAAGAACTGGTCCTAAAAACAGGTATCAAATCTTATGGAAAATATACTACATTAAAGACAAAATACTACATTTCTCGTAAAAATAACTATGCTATAATAAACAGAAGTAAGGGGGATATCATATATGTGGGAAAAGTGGAAAACAAAACTAAAGGAGCTATTAGCTAGCCTTAAAGATGGACAATCATCCACTTATATAAAAAGAGGAAAGTTAGCCTCTCTTGTTATTTATAATATTGTTATTATTGGCCTCGTTTTTTTACTTATAATCGGTTCATTTGCCTTTGGAGCAGGCTCTGGCTATTTCGCTTCCCTCATTAAAGACGAGTCACCTCCTTCTAAAAAGGAAATGAGTGACGCTTTAACGAATTATAGCGAAACAAGCGAAATTTACTTTGCTAACAATGTACCTCTAGGAAAGCTACGATCAAATCTTGAACGTGATGAAGTGAAGTTAGAGAACGTTTCTCCTCACCTCGTTCATGCCCTCATTTCGACAGAAGATGAGTATTTCTATAAACATGACGGAGTTGTTCCAAAAGCTGTTCTTCGAGCTCTTTATCAAGATGTTTCAAATTCCGCTACGAGAACAGGTGGAAGTACATTAACACAGCAGCTTATTAAAAATCAGATGTTAACAAATGAAGTTTCCTTTACAAGGAAAGCAAATGAGATTCTTCTTGCCCTCCGTGTTGAAAACTACTTCTCCAAAGAGGAGATTTTAGAAGCTTACCTAAACGTTGCTTACTTTGGAAGAAACTCAGCAGGAAACAATATTGCAGGTGTTCAAACAGCTGCTCAAGGACTGTTTGGACGAAACGCAAAAGATCTGACACTTGAACAAGCAGCCTTTATTGCTGGCCTTCCTCAAAGTCCATCTCGCTATACACCATTTACGCAAGCTGGACAATTAAAGGAAGATCTTTCTCCAGGAGTAGAACGAATGAAAACCGTGCTCTTCCGTATGAAACGTGCTGGGTACATTAACAAACAGGAGTATGAACAAGCAGTAAACTACAATATTACAAAAGACTTTAAAACTTCTTCTTCTTCTGTTGTAGAAAAGTATCCTTGGTTGAATTTTGAAGTAGAAAAGCGCGTGCGTAAAATTTTAGCAGAGCAGCTTGCAAATCAAGCAGGTGTTAGTACAGAAAAGCTTTATGGTGACAAAGCTCTTCTTCAGCAATATACTGAGCAAGCAGATCTTAATATGAGACAAAACGGCTATCGCATCCATACAACAATTCATAAAAACATCTATGATGCAATGGAAAATGTAACGAAAAATTTCAACGGCTTTAATAACTACGTGAAAGTCAATACCGGCAGTGTGATGATTGATAACAAAACAGGAGCTATTATTAGTTTTGTTGGGGGCCGAGATTATGAAAGTTCGCAATACAACTATGCAACAAGTGTAGAAACGCCTAATGGTTCTACAATGAAGCCACTCCTTGTATACGCTCCTGCAATTCAATCAGGTCTTATCTCAGCTAATAGCATGGTTAATAACAGCGCATTTACGTGGGGGAACTGGTCACCGAAAAATGCAGGGAAGAATTATACAGCACCAGTAACAGTAAGAAAAGCACTTACATACTCTTACAATATTCCAGCTGCAAGAGTATATAAAATGAATAAAGGAAACAATCCAACTTCTTACTTAGAAAAAATGGGCTTTACCTCTCTGCAAAAAAATGATTATGTGAATCCTTCTCTTGCACTAGGGGCAATGGAGCAAGGTGTGACAGTGGAAGAAAACGTCAATGCCTATACTACCTTTGCTAACAAGGGACAGTTTAAAGACGCTTACCTTATTGACAAAATTGAAACGCGCGATGGCAAAGTTATATATCAACACGAAACAAAACCAACAACCGTGTTCTCTACTAATACTTCTTCTCAAATGATTAGTATGATGAGAGATGTTGTACAAAAAGGAACCGCTGCAAGAGTACGAAACTACTTACAGTTTAGTTCTGATCTTGCTGGAAAAACTGGAACAACCCAAAATGAAAATGATTTATGGTTTGTTGCATCAAATCCAAATGTAACATTCGGAACATGGGTGGGACGATTAAATAATCCGCAAAGTTCAGCAAAACCAGGAGATCACTTACGACTGTGGGCTCAGTATATGAATGCAGCATATCGAGTGGAACCTAGTCTTATAGCTCCATCCGAACGTTTTCAACCTTAATAGAAAGAGAGACTGCCAAGGGCAGTCTCTCTTTTTATTAATCTTCCATTGAGGAAAGATCTCCAGCAGGCAAATCAAGCTCCCACGCTTTCAACACGCGGCGCATAATTTTTCCACTTCTTGTTTTCGGTAGCTTTTCTCTAAATTCAATCTCTCGTGGTGCAGCATGTGCTGCAAGTCCTTTCTTCACAAACTGACGAATATTCTCGATAAGTTCATCAGAAGGCTCATATCCATCTCTTAAAGCAATAAATGCTTTAATGACTTCCCCACGCACAGGATCTGGCTTGCCGATAACACCTGCCTCTGCAACAGCCTCATGTTCTACAAGTTTACTTTCCACTTCAAATGGACCTACCCGTTCACCAGACGTCATAATAACGTCATCGACTCTTCCTTGAAACCAAAAATATCCGTCTTCATCCATATAAGCCGAATCACCTGAAACATACCAATCACCAGGCATAAAATACGTTTCATACTTTTCAGGATTATTCCAAATTGACCTCATCATTGAAGGCCAACCTTTTGCAATAGCTAGATTCCCCATTCGATTTGGAGGAAGCTCCTGTCCTCTATCATCTACAATCGCTGCTTTAATTCCTGGAATTGGTTTCCCCATTGATCCTGGACGAATTTCCATTGCTGGGTAATTACAGATCACTTGGCCTCCTGTTTCTGTCATCCACCATGTATCGTGAATGCGGATATTAAATACTTTCATTCCCCATCTAATAACTTCAGGATTTAGAGGCTCTCCAACGCTCACGATATGGCGAAGATTACTTAAATCATACTTCTTCATGAGCTCGTCCCCTGCTCCCATTAACATCCTAAACGCTGTTGGAGCACTATACCAAACAGTTACCCCATAATCGGCCAATGCTTTATACCAGTTATCAGGACTAAAACGACCCCCAACAATTACACTTGTTGCTCCAACAAGCCACGGTCCAAAAATACCGTAAGACGTACCTGTTACCCATCCTGGATCTGCTGTGCACCAGTAAATATCGTCTTCTTTTAAATCAAGCACCCATTTTGCTGTCTGGTAATGTTGCACCATAGCATTGTGTACATGTAAAACACCTTTTGGTTTTCCAGTCGATCCTGACGTATAGTGAAGAATAAGTCCGTCTTCACGTTCCACCCAAACAGGCTCAAATTTTGAACTTGCTTCACTAAAATGTTTATTAAAATCAAGGTAAACATCGTCTTCCTCAACATCTTCTCCTACAATAAGAACACTTTTTAAAGCAGGAAGATCACTGACAGGAACTCTTTCTAATAGCTCCTTCGTTGTGATAAGTACTTTTGCTTCACTATCTTCTAAGCGATCTTTTACAGCCCCCTCCATAAATGCTTCAAAAAGCGGTCCTACAATTGCACCTACTTTAATAGCACCTAGCACTGCAAAATACAGTTCAGGCGATCGAGGCATAAAGATGAACACCCTGTCCCCTTTTTCTACATCTGTGGTCTTTTTGAGAACATTGGCAGCCTTGTTAGACAAAGCACTCATTTCTCTAAAAGTATATTTCTCTTTTCTTTCTCCGTTTTCGTAAAAGAGCGCTACTTTATTTTTCCTGAAAGAGTTTGCATGCCTGTCGATTGCTTCATAGGCCATATTTAATTTCCCACTCTCATACCACGAAAATTGCTCTTCAACGTTTTTCCAGTTAAAATTGCTGTAAACATCATCATAATTTTGTAAGTTATAATTCCCCTTAATCACCGGAAGCGCTTCCATCCCCATATCAAACTCCTCCTTATGTAGCAATTTACAAAATCTATTATAATATAAAATGGAATATTTCTCAATTTTTAAAATATTTATATATTTTACCTTTCATCGTATTGAAAACGCTTTATAAGGTGATTTTTTATGTATAATATAATATATAAGAAAAGATTTTCGAGGTGGTGAATACATTTGAGGCATATAAAAACGTACCACGCCAAAGAAATAAAAACAAAGCAAGGGCCAATTATTGTGGAAGGTCCTATCCAAATAAGTAGATTAAAAGAGCTTCATTTTCATGAAGGATTAACGGCCTTTAGACCCTCTGGTCAACAAAAAGAAGCATTGCTTGAAATTTCAGAGCTTGAAGAAGGACGCATTATTGTTGCCCGTTATAAGGACACTGTTGTAGGATATGTCACCTTTCTATATCCTGATCCACTTGAGCGGTGGTCTGAAGGAAATTTAGAGAATTTGATTGAGCTTGGTGCTATTGAAGTTGCTCCTCCTTTTAGAGAAATATCTATTGGAAAAACTCTTTTAGAAGTTTCAATGATGGATAAAATGATGGAAAACTATATTATTATTACAACCGAATACTATTGGCATTGGGATTTAAAAGGCACTGGGTTAAACGTTTGGGAGTATCGAAAAGCAATGGAAAAAATGATGGAAACAGGAGGACTTACTTGGGTAGCCACAGATGATCCTGAAATTTGCTCTCACCCTGCTAACTGCTTAATGGCTCGGTTTGGTAAGAAAGTAAATCATGAATCTGTTCAGAAGTTTGATCAACTTCGTTTTCAAAATCGCTTTATGTACTAACTTACAAAAGGAGTTGTGAAGGATGATTGTTGAAGAGATTATGAGTAGAAATCTAATTACTCTTCTGCCAACAGATAAAATTAAACAAGCTGTTGTTCTCATGAATAAACATCATGTTCGTCATATTCCTGTTGTGGATAAGGAATATACGCTTCTTGGCATTATTTCAGATCGTGATATAAAAGATGCTGCTCCTTCAATTTTTGCACAAGATCGCGAATTTGAAGAATTCGAGAAGCCTGTTCATGAGATTATGACGAAAAATGTGATTGTAGCATATCCGCTTGATTTTGTTGAAGAAATCTCATTCACCTTTTATGAGAACAAAATTAGCTGCCTCCCTATTATTCACAAAGGCAAACTCGTTGGGATTGTAACCAAAACTGATATATTAAATACCCTTGTTCAATTAACAGGTGCACACCAACCAGGTTCTCAAATTGAAGTAAAGGTTCCAAATGTAGCGGGTAAACTTAGTGAAGTCACAAAGCTATTAAGTGACCATCATCTAAATATTTTAAGCGTTCTCGTTTATCCTTATAAGCAAGATGATACATACCGTACAATTGTTTTTCGCATTGAAACGCTAAACCCGACAAAAGCAATCTATGCCTTGGTTGAACATGGTTATGAAGTATTACGACCTCATATAACGGATGTGATACGATGAAACATGACGCTTTATTTGTTTATTCTCCTGATTTCTTAACATATAAATTTAATGCTCATCATCCTTTTAATCAACTTCGAGTCGAGATGACGTACGATTTATTAAAAGCACTAGGCGCCTTAAGCGATCAACAAGTAATGAAACCTCGTCAGGCTTCTGTAGAAGAGCTTAAGCTTATCCATCATGACGCTTACATTCAGGCTGTTCAGAAAGCAAGCCAAGGACTTCTATCAAAAGATGAAGGGCTGAATTTTGGACTTGGTACAGAAGATACCCCTATTTTCCCTAACATGCATGAAGCAAGTGCTTATCTTGTAGGTGGCACGCTTACTGCTGTTGATCTTGTGATGTCTGGGAGCACTCGTCATGCAATTAGCTTAGGAGGAGGGCTTCATCACGGTTTTTGTGGAAAGGCATCTGGCTTTTGCATTTATAACGATAGTGCTGTAGCCATTAAATATTTACAGCAGAAATACAATGCACGAGTTCTTTATATTGATACTGATGCACATCATGGAGACGGTGTTCAAGTTGCCTTCTATGATGACCCTCAAATTTGCACGTTTTCAATTCATGAAACAGGTCGCTATCTCTTTCCTGGCACAGGGACAATTAATGAAAGAGGCTATGGAAATGGATACGGCTATTCTTTTAATTTACCTCTTGATGCCTATACAGAAGATGAATCATTTTTATACACATACGAAACAGCGATAAGAGAAATTGCTGAATTTTTCAAACCTGACGTCATTTTAACGCAAAATGGCGCAGATGCTCACTATCATGATCCATTGACACACCTTTATACTACTATGGAAACCTATAAACACATTCCTAAAATAGCTCATGAACTAGCTCATAAATATTGTAATGGACGCTGGATTGCTGTTGGAGGTGGAGGATATGATATTTGGCGCGTAGTTCCTAGAGCATGGTCACTAATTTGGCTTGAAATGACTGGGTTCACTCTTAAAGAAGATCTCTTGCCAAAAAACTGGGTTGATAAATGGTCTAAAAGAGCGCAGCATCCACTCTGTACAACGTGGAGTGATCCTCCTAATTTATATAAAAAGGTGCCCCGAAAAAAAGAAATTGAAGAAAAAAATAGTCGTACGCTTCAAAATCTACTTTTTCCTATCCGTGGCACAGAAAGAAATAAAAATGTCACATAAACTAAAAAAATCCGCTTCAAAAAAGCGGATTTTTTTACTGTATTAATCGTTAAGGTCTGAGATTACAATTTCCACACGGCGATTCTTCTTCATCTCTTCTTCTTGGTTACTTATCTTAAGTGGCTTTGTATCCCCATACCCAATTGCCACAAACCTACTTGAGTTAATGTTATAGGTTTCTGACAAGTATTGAATAACACTGCTTGCTCGGGCAGTAGAAAGCTCCCAATTTGAAGGATAATAACTGTTTCGAATAGGCCTCTTATCTGTATGACCTTCAACACGAATAACATTTGGTAGTTCTTTAATAATTTCACCTATCTTATTTAAAAACGGTCGAGATTCAGGAACGAGACTTGCTTCCCCTGTTGGGAAAAGGATCTGTTCTTGTAAAACAAGGACAACTCCTCGTGAATCTTTATTAGCGGCGATTTTATCATCTAAGTTGTTTTTCTTCAACTTCCCTTTAATATAAGCCAAAAGATCATCAGAGTTCATCTTTGACTGTGCTTCTCCTTGACTTTCTTTACTATGTACATCTTTCGTTTTCTCACTAGCTAAGGTCTTATCCATTGAGCCAACAAGCTTCTGAAACTTGCCGCTATTAATATGAGACATGGAGAATAAAAGAACAAAAAAAACGAGAATAAGCGTAATCAAGTCTGCGAATGTGACAAGCCATTTTACATTTCCTCCATCTTCACCACGCTTTGGGCGACGAAGACGACGTTTTCTAGATTTCAATTTCTTTAACTCCTTGTACACCTTTTTCCAACTTGTTCTTCTTACGTTTTAAACGTTCTTCTGTCGATAAAAAAGCAGCTAGCCGCTCTTCTACCATACCTGGATTTTGACCTGTTTGAACTCCAATAACGCCTTCAATTACACACTGTCTTAGAAAGATTTCTTGTTCTGTTTGTAACGAAAGTTTTGCTGCAAGGGGCTGAAACACTAAATTAGCAAGCAGTGAACCATATAGTGTTGTTAAAAGAGCTACTGCCATATTTGGCCCAAGTAAAGAAGGATCATCCATATTTTTCAGCATTAATACAAGGCCAATAAGAGTACCGATCATTCCCCACGCTGGTGCATATTCAGCAGCTTTCTCAAAAATACTTCGTCCTTTACGATGACGTTCTTCTAGTGCATCAACTTCTAGATTTAATATTTCCTCAATAGTATCTGTCTCTACTCCATCAACAGCTAAAAGAATCCCTTTCTTCAGAAAGCGATCTTCTACATCTCCCATCTCTGCTTCAAGAGATAAAAGCCCTTCTTTTCTTGCTTTATTAGCAAAAGCAACAAAAAGATCCACATATGGTTCAGGCTCAAAATTTTGAGTACGAAATGCCTGCTTAGCAATGGTTCCTACTTTTTTAAGCTCGTTTATACGAAAACTAACAAAAAGTCCTGCTAAAACTCCTCCTAACACAATAAAGAAGGAAGGGATATTTAAAAGGGAAAAGAAGTTCTCAATCCCTCCACTTGTAATAACTCCAAAAATAATAATGGCACAACCAACAACTAATCCTAGCGGTGTAAGAATATCATATTTCTTCATTACGTTTCTCCATTTTCTTTTACCCCGAGCTTTTTAGAAAGTTAGTTTCTCACTCATGAAAGCTCATCAGCAGCAAACTTAGAAGTCTGCTGCTGATGAGCTTTTAATCATTTTGTAGAATTGCGATATTCAATTCGATGTGGAAGTTGAACAATGTTGCTGTCAACTTGCTCTTTGTTCATTAATTTTGTTAATAGTCGCATTGCAACAGCTCCAATATCATACATTGGTTGTACAACAGTTGATAGCTGCGGGCGCACCATTGTCGCTAATCTTGTATTATCAAATCCAAGCACTTCAATATCTTCTGGAATTGAAACGCCTTCATCTTGCGCTCCGTGAATAACTCCAAGAGCCATTTCATCTGTTGCAACAAAGATAGCTGTTGGACGATCTTCTAATTTCAAAAGTTGCTGAACAGCTTCAATTCCTGAATCGTATGTGTAGTCTCCTTCAGCAACATAATCTTCATTATAAGAAATATTTGCTTCTTTTAAAGCTCTCTTATAACCTTCATTTTTCTTTAAACTATTGATTGGTTCTTCCTCAGGGCCTGAAACATAGCCAATCTTTTGATGACCCTTCTCGATTAAAGCGTTTACTGCATCATAAGCAGCTTGTTCATACTCAATATTTACAGATGGAATTTCTTCTGATTGTTCAACAGATGCAGCAAGCACAACTGGAACTGGAGATTTTTTCAGTTCTTCAACATGCTCTTCCTGTACATTTCCACTCATAAAAATAATGCCGTCCACTTGTTTGCCAAGCATTGTATTTAAGAGATGGAGCTCTTTATCTTTGTTTTGATCTGAGTTGCTCAAAATAATATTATATTTATACATTGTTGCAATATCTTCAATACCACGTGCAAGCTCTGCGTGGAAAATGCTTGAGATATCAGGGATAATAACCCCTACTGTCGTTGTTTTCTTACTAGCAAGGCCTCTTGCTACAGCATTTGGGCGATACCCAAGTCTTTCAATTGTTTCTAATACTTTCTTTCTTGTTGATGGTTTAACATTCGGGTTTCCATTTACTACACGTGATACGGTTGCCATTGAAACATTCGCTTCTCTTGCAACATCATATATTGTAATATTCATGTTTTAACACTCCTTATATCAACGCTTTTCGCTTAGCTTATCCATGTTTTTCACATAATAGTGATTAAATTTTGGATTCATTGTCTGTAAATAATATACGATACTATTTACATAATGACAAATGCTTATTGGTCTCTCATGTATATTTTTCACAAAAAGTTTACTAAATCGCATAAAAGAGGCTCGGCAACACGCCGAGCCTTTGGTATTACTCTTACATATTCCTACAAAAGAATGCTATTCGTGTAAGTAACCGCTTAGTTTCTCGTACGTAATGTCAAAATGAGAGGTATTCCACTCTACGTTGCCTTGCTTAAAATAAAGAACTTGAGGTGATTCATGTTTTACATTGTATTGCTCTGCCACATAATTTGAAAGAGGGCGTGCTTCTTGGACATATAAATAATAGCAGGGAACATTTTCTTCTTTAGAAAACTTCTCATATTGTTCAAAAGCATTTTGACTAATAGGACACGTCGTACTATGCTTTAATAAAAATAACGTATTATTTGCTTCTAGTGCTTGATTTAATTGCTCTTCTGAAAAAATTTTATCCACGCTCAGAACTCCTTTAGCTTGTAAAAATTAAAACGTTGCTAATAAAATTAGCAACGCTTCATTTCATTAGTGCTGATTTGAAGGTGTTTCTCCCTTGTATTCAGGACTTTTTACTTCTTCATCTAGCTTTTCTAATCGATCTTCTACTTCACTTTCAAGAACTTGAAGACTTGCATTTGAGATTTCATCATCTTCTTTGTTACGGAAGTTTTTCACTTTATCCATCACATTAGATGATTGCTTTGAGAAATTTTGAGAAAAGTCTGCTGTTTTTCCTTTTGCTGACTCAGCAAATCCTTGACCTTTTTCCACAGCAACGTTTTTAAATTCCTCTGTTTTAAGGCGAACATATGCAGCTTGTTCGTTTAAATCTGTGCGAAGTTCTTTACCAGATTTCGGTGCTAATAGAAGTGCTGTAGCTGCACCAATCACTCCGCCAATAACAGTTCCAACGATAAATTCTTTCCCGTTTCGATCGCCCATAATTGAATCTCCTCCTTTGAATCCTACATATACATACGTGAACGTTTCGGAACGTTCTCTTCTTCAATTTGTGGTGATTGATTTTGTTGTTGATTTCGTTTTCCTTTTACTTTGTTCCAAATATCCATTGCGACGTTACTCCATTGAACAACTTGAGCAATTTTATCTTTATTAGCTTCAGTTTGTTCTGTGACCGTTGTAGACACTCGCGAAATAGATGTGTTTAATCCTTGAATAGAGTTTCCTACTTGTCTAACAGAGTCTACTACACTGTTTAGTGACTCTGATTTTTTTTGAATGTCAACTGCTAGTGCATTTGTTTTATGAAGCAGCTCTGTTGTTTCAACGGTAATACCCTTCATTTGCGTTTCCACACCTGTTAACGTTGTAGACACAGAGTCTAACGTAGTTTGAACAGATCGCAAAGTTTTGGAAAGTGAAATAACGAGGAAAAGAAATGCAACAGCAATAACTGCAACGCTTAAGTACAAGATGATAATCATGAACAGTAACCTCCTACTCTTTGATACGATTCACTACCCTTTTTCACCTAGAAACAAACATATTATTCACTGTGGACAGGAATCTCGGAAAAAGGAAGCAGGTCTCTTTATGTACTTATACTATTTTATCATTCGACAGAAAGAAAACAAACTCCTCTGTTTTTTTTATTCCCTTTTATTCATATTTTTATGAAATTTTCCTCTTCTAGGGTACAATAAGGACAGATATTTATTTCCAAGGAGGTTCCTCATGAAAGATCCAAGAATCCAACAATTAGCGAAAAACCTTATTCAATATTCTGTAAAGCTACAAAAAGGTGAAAAAATTCTCATCGAAAACTTCGGTTTACAAAAAGAACTTGTTACAGCACTTGTAAAGGAAGCTTATGAAGCTGGTGGACTTCCATTTGTAAGCTTAAAAGACCATACAGTAGATAGAAGTCTCTTAATGGGGGCTTCTGCAGAACAGTACGAGCTTATCGCTCAATTTGAAGCGAATGTTATGAAAGAGATGGACGCTTATATTGGTCTTCGCGCAGGGGACAATATTTTTGAGCAATCAGATGTGCCTGCTGAAAAAATGAAAATCCAAGGCGATACAGTAGGCAAGAAAGTTCACCGTGAAATTCGTGTACCAAAAACAAAATGGGTTGTTTTACGCTATCCTACAGAATCAATGGCTCAGCTTTCAAAAATGAGTAAGGAAGCTTTTGAGGATTTCTATTTCAATGTTTGTAATCTTGACTATGGCAAAATGAATAAAGCAATGGATGCTCTTGTAGAACTTATGAATAAAACAGATAAAGTTCAGCTTATTGGAAAAGATACAAACTTAACATTCTCTATTAAAGACATCCCTGCTGTGAAATGTGCAGGTGAAATGAACATTCCTGATGGAGAGGTTTTTACAGCTCCTGTTCGGGATTCTGTGAACGGGGTTATCACTTACAATACACCATCTCCATACCAAGGATTCACATTTGAAAATGTAAAATTAACGTTTGAAAATGGAAAAATTATTGATGCAACAGCAAACGATACTGAACGTATCAATCATATTTTTGATACTGATGAAGGAGCTCGCTTTGTTGGGGAGTTTGCAATTGGGGTAAACCCATACATTCAACATCCAATGCAAGACATCTTGTTTGATGAAAAAATTGACGGTAGCTTCCACTTTACTCCTGGAGAATGTTATGAAGAAGCCTATAACGGCAACCATTCTAACATTCATTGGGATATGGTAATGATCCAACGCCCTGAATATGGTGGAGGAGAAATTTACTTTGACGATGTCCTGATCCGTAAAGATGGTCGCTTCGCTATTAAAGAATTAGAAGCTTTAAATCCAGAAAACCTAAAATAAAAAAGGTTCCCATTAGGGAACCTTTTTTATACGAGCGTTTTTTGGTATAATTCTTCAAACTTTTGAATGTCTCCTGCTCCCATGAAAATTAAGACACCTTTTTCATGTTTGCTAAGCTTTTCAATGCTTTCTTCGCTAATAAGCTCTGCACCTTCAATTTTAGAACGTAAATCCTCAATTGATAAGTTTCCTTGTTTTTCACGAGCAGATCCAAAAATATCGCAAAGATAAACTTTGTCAGCACTTTGAAGAGATTCCGCGAACTCCCCTAAAAACGTTTGCGTACGTGTAAACGTATGTGGCTGGAATACAGCAATAATTTCACGATCAGGGTATTTTTGACGAGCTGCACTAATTGTTGCTTGAATTTCAGTTGGATGATGTGCATAATCATCAATAATTACTTGAGAACCTAACACTTTCTCACTGAAGCGACGCTTTACTCCTTCATAGGATTTAAAACGCTCTTGAATGATTTCGGAATCAATTTGCTCATAGTGACAAAGAGCAATAACAGAAAGAGCATTCAAAATGTTATGGTCTCCATAACCTGGAATATAGAATGTTGCATAAAATGTATTGCGTACGAACACATCAAATGTTGTTCCTTCTGTTGTTTTCTCTACGTTGCGAGCTTGAAAGTCGTTTCCTTCTCGGAACCCGTAGTAGAGAACAGGTACTTTAGCTTGAATTTTTTGCAGATGTTCATCATCTCCGCAAGCGATAATTCCTTTTTGCACTTGAAGAGCCATCTCCTGAAACGCACTGAATACATCATCTACGTTAGCAAAATAGTCAGGGTGATCAAAGTCAATGTTTGTCATAATCGCATAATCAGGATGGTAAGAAAGGAAATGACGACGATATTCACATGCTTCAAATGCAAAGTATTGGCTATCTGCCGTTCCCTTTCCTGTTCCGTCACCAATTAAATATGACGTAGGACGCGCACCTTGAATAACATGAGAAAGCATGCCTGTTGTGGACGTTTTCCCATGCGCTCCTGTAACAGCAACGCTTGTATACTGTTTCATAAAGTCTCCTAAAAAACGGTGGTAGCGAATGACTTCTAAACCTTGCTCTTTCGCTGCTTCAATTTCTTCATGCGTATCTGGAAATGCGTTGCCCGCAATAATCGTTAATCCTTCGTGGATATTATCTTTGGAAAATGGATGAATTGGTATGTTCCGATCTTCTAACGCTTTTTGAGTAAAAATCTTTTTCTCAATATCAGAGCCTTGTACTTGAAAGTCCATATCATGTAAAATCTGCGCTAGTGCACTCATGCCAGTTCCTTTAATTCCAACAAAATGGTAAACAGTCATAGAAAAGAACCTCCAAAATACGTCTATCTGTAAGACAGTATATGACGTTTAGCTTAATTTGGTTATAAATACTTGTAATCTTACTCTTATTGCTTGCATAAAATTAAATTTTCAATCATAAATCTTGAGCTTTTGACAGTAGAAAGAGGCCTTGCCTCAGGGTGCTAACGAGCTTAAAAAAGAATAAAGAACCTACTTTATGTACAGCTTTTCACTGTAACAGTTCATCATTATACCATTTCTTTAGATAATAAACCATTAAGTTTGAGGATAAGTTTCTGTATGTTTTTCCTTTTTTTCCATATTTAGCTTTCCCTTTTTTCTACTTCTCTCATTCATAAAAATAGCTTTTTTCTTTCAATTTCTGTACTTCTTCATTTTTGACATACTATTTGGCGTGAAGTCAGAGCACTTTTTAGAACAAAATGTGCTTTTTAGCTATAAAACAATGGTGTCTTTTCATATAGTAAAACATTTTTTGTCTCTCGACAACGTTAAGTTTTATTCTTCACATATATGCCGTTCTTTTATTAAAATGTACTTGTTCCTTGAAGCTCCATAAGCTCATCCTCACTCATTAACACATCACGAGGCTTACTGCCTCTTGATCCTGAAATAACGCCTTGTTCCTCCATCATATCAATGAGACGTGCTGCACGGTTATACCCTACTCGAAAGCGACGCTGAACGCTTGATGTTGAAGCACCGCCTTGATTGATTACAAACTCACAAGCCTCATAAAAAAGCTCGTCTTCATCGCTCGCAAAGCTATCATTCTTTTGAAGAAGCTGCTCTTGATTAAATAAATAGTTCGGCTTCATTTGGTCTCTTACATGCTGAACAACTTCATCAATTTCCTCATCTGACACAAAGTTCCCTTGAATCCGTACTGATTTTGACGAACCATTTGCAAGCAGAAGCATATCTCCTTTTCCGAGTAGCTTCTCTGCTCCCGCTGTATCAATAATTGTTCTTGAATCTACTTGTGAAGATACAGAAAAGGCAATACGTGTCGGAACGTTTGCTTTGATCAGGCCTGTAATCACGTCTACGGATGGACGTTGTGTAGCAAGAAGCAGATGAATACCACATGCCCGGGCTTTTTGTGCAATTCGACAGATTGCCTCTTCAACTTCCCCTGGAGATACCATCATAAGATCAGCAAGCTCATCAATAATAATAACAAGGTAAGGAAGCTCCTGCCCTTTCTCTCCTTTTTTCTCAACAAGCTCATTATACTTTTTAATATCACGTACTCCTGTATGAGCAAAGAGTTCGTATCTTCTTTCCATTTCCTCCACAGCCCACTTCAAAGCAGAAGTAGCAGCTTTTGCATCTGTAATAACTGGGCTTACGAGATGAGGAATATGGTTATATGGCGCAAGTTCTACCATTTTGGGATCAATAAGCATCAATTTCACTTCATGTGGCGCTGCTTTATAAAGAAGACTTACAATAATTGTATTAATACAAACACTTTTCCCTGAACCCGTTGCTCCTGCAATAAGACCATGCGGCATTTTGTTTAAGTCCATTACAATAGGCTCACCTGAAATATCTAGCCCTAAAGCAACAGAAAGCGGTGACGCGCTTTGTTGAAATTCATTACTTTCTAGAATTTCTTTTAAAAGAACAGGTTTGCTATTTCGGTTTGGAAGCTCAATACCAATTGCATTCTTGCCTGGAATAGGGGCTTCCATTCGAATATCTTGAGCCGCCATACTTAACTTAATGTCATCAGTTAAGTTTGTTACTTTGCTTACTTTTACACCTGGTTCTGGCTGTACCTCAAAGCGAGTTACTGTTGGTCCTTGCGTAACATTTACAACGCTTGCTCGAACATTAAAGTTAAAAAGAGTTGTGTTCAAGAGCTCGCTTTGACTTTGCATCCACTCTTCATCATCCCCTTCCGTTCTTGGGGGATCTGTCAAAAGAGCTAGCTCAGGAAACTGATAATATTCTCTATTAACCTCTTCTTCTAATTCTCTATCACTGCTACTATCACGTTCATTCATCTCTTCGTTAGTTGGAAGAATCGTCTCTTTTTCTACTTTTTTTTTTAATTCCTGTCGATCTTTTTTAAGCATCATAACATTGAAAGGCACATGCCGTTTTCGTTTCTCTTCCCTGTCGTCAGATGACATTTTTCTTTGCTCATGAGCTTCCTCAACAGGAGCTTCAGTCTGCTTCTCTTCAGTAGGCCCGGGTTCTTTTATCTCGTATTCTTTCATTCTTTCATCTTCTACTGAAGCTGAGCTTGTCTCCTCTTCTTTTCTCTCTTCTTCTATCTCTTGAATAGGAGACAAAGAGACAGAATTCTGTGTTGCTTGTTCATCTTCGATTTCGTTCTTAAAAGAGGGAGCAGGAGCTTCCTCTTCTTCGTATAAAGAAGGCTCTTCTGTAGCTGACACTTCTTCTTTTGCTTCATGTGTATACATAGAAGGTACTTCTTCAAGCTGCTCCGTCTCTTCGTAAGAAACAATCTTCTCCTTTTGAAGTGGCTCACTTTCATTCATCATATAAATCTCTTCTTCTTGTGTCGGTGGTAAATGCTCTTCAAAAGTAGGGAATGCACGATAAGCTGATTCATCTTTCTTCTCTATTTCACGTCGTTCTCTAATTGGCGAAGATGAAGGAAGCTCAAATTCAATAATGTCGTCGTCATAAACTTCCTCGGGTTCCTCCTTTTTATCTGGACGCTGATTAAATCCATAAATAGGAGAAGGTATTTCAGTTGGGCGAAACGGTCTTGTTCTTAACTTTTCTTCTTCTACCTTTGGTTTTAGGTGATCAGAAGACGTTCTTTCACTACTTTCTTGCTGCTCTCTCCATTGTTTTGGCGTTCTTCTTCTCTCTTTGGACGGGATAGAGCTTTCTCCATTAGAAACAGGCTGTTCTTCATATTCTTCCTTCCATCGCGCTGATGGGCGGACCTCGTGATTTCTTCTCCTATTAGATGGTCTACTAGACGGACGTTTTGGTTGTTCTTCTTCTCTGTAACGATGAGCTGCGTTTTCTTCTTCTTTCCAACGCGCTGACGGACGCACTTCACGCTCTTCTTCTCTCTCTTGTCGAGGCTGTCTAACGTCTGCATTATCATCAATAAGAGGGAAACGAAATTTTCCTTTTGGATATTGATAAGCGACTCTCGTTTCCAAATCAGACTGCGGTGTTTTCACTCCGTTTGGCCCACTCGGTTTTACGATTGGATGTTTTGGTTGCTTTTTAGGACTTTGCTGCTGTTTCTTTTTCTCTTCTTGAGCAGGCTCTTCTACAATAATCTCCTTCACTTCATATCCTAACAAGTAATCCACAAATTTTCGGATAAAACCCATTTTCATCACTCCAACGTTTTACTTTATCTATTCAAATTTCGGCTTAAATTTTTCACAAAGGAATTCTTTTCATTTTCACATACATTTTACCACGTTTTTAAGATTTTCTATCCTCTTCTTCATATTTTTACAAATAAAGACCACTAGTGTATACACTAGTGGTCTGTAATTTTATCAAATATAAAAAAGAGCTTTCAACGATTTTTAAACATTTGTAATGTCTGAAAGAAAAATGTAGTATTTGTCTCTAGACTCTCTTCTATTTGTTATTTATTTGTCAAAAAAAGGTTTTCCAACTTCTGCATTATCTTCTAAAACAAGAATACCTTTTTCCTTCGGTGCATCCGGAAGTGCTAATTCTTTTGCTGAACAGATCATTCCAGAAGAAGCAATGCCTCGAAGCTCTGCATCTTTAATTTCTATTCCGCTTGGCATAACAGCTCCAACCTTGGCCACAACAACCTTTTGACCTTGATCAACGTTCGGTGCTCCACACACAATTTGAAGTGTTTCACTTCCTACGTTTACTTGACATACATTTAATTTATCTGCATCTGGGTGCTTTTCTTTTGATTCTACATATCCAACAACAAACTTCGGTGATAAATCAACATCTACTTTTTCAAAACCTCTTTTTTCAATTGTTTCATTGATTTTCTCTGCTAACTCTTCTGTTAGATCAACTAAGCCGTTTGCTGACACTGTAAAATATGTAGAAGCATTAAAAATATTGTATCCTGCTGTTTCGTTTGTTTTATTGTGATATACGCGTGCTACATCACCATTGCGCTCAACAGCTCGGTCTTGAAGCTCAAGTTCATTTATTTTTACGATGAGTGTATCACCGATTCCTTCTCGATTGTAAAATGCGTTCATGATTTTTTACCGTCCTTTTTTCTATTTTTAGCTAAAATGAAAATTGGCTCTAATCCACCGTTCTCATAAAGGAAAGAGAGTGCTGTAATGGGCACATGACCATCAGCAAAAAAGCTCATTGTAATCTGTGCAAGCACGTCATAACCTGTATCGTTTTTAATATCAGCAATAATTAAAACGTCTTGATGTGGAACAGCCACTGCCATTGTACCATGAATTTCGGCTGAGAATTTCTTTAAAATTGACTCGTTTAAAATGCGACTAGCATCATAACCGTCTTTGTTGTTAACAAAGTAGAATGTATTTCCTGCTACAGTATCTTCTCGATATGAAAGTGGCAACGAACGAAGGTTGAAACGAGCCATCTCACGAACTTTCAGTAAATCCCATCCTTCTTTTTTCAAAAGGCGTTCATCAATAAGACGATACGTCGTCCCAAGGTCAAGGGCATAGTAAATACGTGTCTCTGCCGTATGGTCATCATATAAAAGCTTTGTACCATCGTTCGCTTCTGTTGGAAAAGAGGTTGAGCGAATAACAGGATAAACATTCCGTTCTTTGCCTGTTAATTCTTGTTCCTCGGACATTACTTTCAATGCTTCTTCTATATAGTAAACCATCTCATCAATGGCTTTTTCTTTCCTTACTTCCCATTTTGCAATAAGGCCTGGTAAAGAAACTGTTGTTCCCTTTTTTGTCTCTTTATCTTCAATGCGCAACGTGTCTTTTTCACGATCAAAAGAAAATGTCCAATGATCATTTTTCAATCGTTCTTTTAAAAGATCACGCATCTTCAAGCTTGTCATTTTCAACTGCTCTCACTCCTTAAGAATTAGAGGGTAGTCCTTCGATAAACTGCTCAATTTCTTCCTGTGTTTTTCTATCTTTGCTTACAAATCGACCAATCTCTTCCCCATTGCTAAATGCAATAAAACTTGGAATACCAAAGATATTAAGTTCTTGGCATAACTCAATAAAGTCATCACGATCTACATAGAAGAATTTATATTGATTATATTTCTCCATAACTTCTGGTAAAATGGGCTCAATTACACGACAGTCCGGACACCAGTCTGCTGAAAACATGAAAATGACAGCTTCGTTCCCAGCTAATTCTCTATATTGTTCAATTGTTGATAATTTTTCCATTCTCTTTTCCTCCTAGATTATATAGGTAAAATATAATATCTTTTTGATGTTAACAAATGAAGAGATTCACCGCAATGAAAGTATACTAACAACATTTATCGGCAACTTTTTAATTGCTTATACTGCCCAACAAGAGCTTTTACAATATCTGTAAAAACTTGCTCTCTTGAAATATATCCTCCTGTTAAAATGCCAATAGCTCCTTCATTTTGTCTAACATTCTCTTTTTTGGCATATTCATCAATGATTTCCCCAAGCTCTCGACCACTTTTTAAAGGGGTAACAAATTCCTCTGGAAGTGGGATACGCAATCCTCCTGCTATAACAGGCTCACAGTCTGAAGCAAGAAGTGCTCCCCAGTTGCATAAAAGCAACCCCCTATCAGTCTCAACAACGCCCCCTTCTAACCCAATTCCGATTGCGACGTTTGCTTCAACCTTTGCGTTTCGAGCTCTGTTAATAGCCCCTTCAACAGTTTCCTCATCTGAAAAAGGCTGAGCAGAGACTTCGCTTGATACCGATAAAGCTTTAATTTCTGTTGTCGTAAAGACAGCTTGTACAGCTCTTACTTTTGCAGGATTTGTCGTACCGAGCGCAATCATATTCTCTTCTCCTTTCATAAAAAGGTTCGGTAGCGCAGCATACGCTTGACCGAACCTTTTTCTATTAACCTTGCTCTAAAATCGTGTTTAGCGTTGTTTGATCTGAAGATTTTACAAGCTTGATAAGCAGTTCTTTTGCTGCCGCATAGTCATCAATATGAACCATTGATGCACTTGTATGAACATAGCGTGAACAGATTCCAATTACCGTTGAAGGAACACCCTTATTTGATAAATGAACGCGTCCAGCATCTGTCCCACCTTGTGATACAAAATATTGATATGGAATATTGTTTGTTTCTGCTGTATCAAGCACGAATTCTCTTACTCCTCGATGTGTGACCATCGTCCGGTCTAGAATACGGAGGAGCACTCCTTTTCCAAGCTGTCCGAACGCATTCTTGTCTCCAGAGGTATCATTTGCAGGACTTGCATCAAGAGCATAAAAGAGATCTGGATTAATCATATTTGCTGCAGATTGAGCTCCTCTTAAGCCAATTTCTTCCTGCACTGTTGCACCTGAATAAAGCGTATTTGGGAGCTTTTCATCTTTAAGCTCTTTTAATAACTCAATTGCTAGGCCACAGCCATATCTATTGTCCCATGCTTTAGCTAAGATTTTTTTCTCATTTTTCATTGGTGTGAATGGACAGATAGGTACAATCTGATCTCCTTGCTTAATGCCCATTTCTTTTACTTCTTCTTTGCTATCTGCTCCAACATCAATAAGCATATTTTTAATGGCCATTGGGCGGTTGCGCTGACTCTCATCGAGAAGATGTGGCGGAATGGACGCAATAACGCCTACTACAGGTCCATTTTTCGTTATAACTTCTACGCGTTGGGCAAGCAGTACTTGACTCCACCAGCCCCCAAGAGGTTGAAAACGAAGCATCCCTTTATCTGTTACAGATGTAACCATAAACCCTACTTCATCCATATGACCTGCAACCATTACTTTTGGACCGTTGCCGTTTCGAACTCCAAATGTACTGCCAAGACGATCTTGAATAATTTCATCAGAATATTTCGCAAGCTCTTCTTTCATAAATGCGCGAACAGCATGTTCATTGCCTGATGCTCCAGGTAATTCTGTTAATGTTTTAAATAATGCTAAAGTTTCTTGATTCATCATCATGCCCCTTTAGATATGTATAGTTATTTCTTTATTTTATCGAAAACAATCATGAATTGCTACTGCAGAACGAATTCGCCCCTTTTTACTTAACAAACCACCTTTTGTTCTGTATACTTTCTTATAATGAAAGCTGTTACAGAAATGGAGTGGAAGAAATGAATTGGAAAAGCTTAGCTATTGGACTTGCTGCAGGTGCAGCTGGAACTTATCTTCTTCAAAGAACGTGTGAACAAAAGATGGATGCTGAAAAAGCTCTTGAAACTGTAAAACGCGTTTTCAAACAAAATGGAACAGTTAGCGGTTCTTGGATTGAAACAACTAAAAAGACGTTTCACAAAGATGAATTATTTTTTGAAGGATATCAAGGTGGTATTACAAGAAGTAAAAATGGGCTACAGGAACACTATGAGTTTTTTGTTGATAGTGTGACAGGCTCACTTATCGAATTCAAGAAAATTGGCTAGTCTCTTTGGATTTTTACTGAATCAATAATCACACCTTTATCGTTCCATTTTAGGGCACGATAATAATAATCATGATAAAAAGTTAGCCAAGCCTTTTCATCAATGGCTTTTTTTAACCAACGCTCTTTTTGTAAAACAGATGTGACCGGATAATCATCATAAGCCATAACCCACAGTGGATTTTGATGGGCATGTGTACCAAGTAAATCACCAAGATGATAAGCAGCATGCCCATCACTTTCTAGTCGGATAATGGCATGGCCGTCGCTATGTCCTCCTGTTTTAACCATTTCTATTTCGCTTATTATACTTACTGACTCTTCAAAAGGAACGACTTGCTTGCTTATCGCTTCCCAATTTTGTTTCCAATATGTGTTTCGTGAGCGAAGGTTCGGACTTCTCATCTCATCCCATTCAGTTTTAGTGACGAATATTTCAGCATTTTGAAATGTGGATACAAACCGCCCCTCTTTTACCCTTGTTAAACCACAAGCATGGTCAAAATGAAGATGTGTCATCAAAACAGCATCAATATTTCTTGGAGACACCCCTAACTCTTTAAGGGCAGGGATAAGGTTCGATTCTCTTGTTACGCCGAAATTACGCTTTTGCTTTTCTGTTAGTTTAGCAACCCCAAGCCCTGTATCAATAAGAAAGTTTTTGTTTTCTTTTTGAATTAAAATAGGATCTGTACGAAGCGGAATTTGATTTTCTTCATTTCCTTCATACTTTTTTGACCATAAAGCCTTAGGAACTACACCAAACATTGCGCCACCGTCAAGATGATTGTCTCCTCCATCTAACCAAGTAAGCTTTAGCTCCCCTAATGATAACGTTTCCAAAAAATAACCTCCCTTTTCTTTTCCTTTATTGTATCACGCTCCATTTTTTTCGCATACAAAAAATGCGCCGTCATTATACGGCGCATAAGTCTTATTTGAACTGCACTTCGCAGCGATAAATACGATTTCCTTTTTCAGAAAATTTCTCTTCATATTCTGTCATAATATTATTTTCATCCTCTAGCTTATGAAGGTCAAGGCTAACAAACGTCAGCAGCATACCATAAGCTGAAAAACTCTGAAGTGAATACTCAAATAATCCTTGATTATCTGTTTTAAAATGAATTTCTCCATTTTTAACGAGCACTTCTTCATATTGCTCTAGGAATGTTTTATATGTGAGACGTCTTTTTTCATGTCGAGGCTTTGGCCATGGATCAGAAAAGTTCAAATACACACGGTCAATCTCGCCTTGAGCAAAATAGTCTGTTAAATTTTCCGCGTTAACGTCAAGAAGCTTCAAATTTGGTAAATCTTCCTCAATAAGCTTTTCAAGAGCGCTAACAATAACACTTTGATATGCTTCAATCCCAATGTAGTTAACATGAGGATTTTGTTTTGCCATTCCAATTAAGAACTGACCTTTCCCAGTTCCAACTTCAATATGGATTGGGTTATCATTTTGAAATACATCCTTCCAGTTCCCCTTACGTTTCTCTGGAGTTGGAATAATGTATTGTGGGTGGGCATCAATATAATCTTTTGCCCATGGCTTGTTTCGCAAACGCATGTTACACACCTCATCTATTTATGTTTTTCACTTCTTTCCTAATTGAGAGGAAAGGCTGTCTAGTTCAGTTAAATTTTTAGTTGTTGATATATCGCATAAATGTGTTGATAAAGATAAAACTAAAGGCACTACGTAAAGAAAAGGTGATACTTATGCCATTGAATTATCAAAATCAGCTTAGTGTATTAAAAGATATTCTTTCAGAACATCAAAGTGACTGCTGTGGAACTGTTTCGGAATGTGAGCAAATGGAGCGTCTCGCTAAATCAATGCTAGCAAATGCGCAGACGAAGGAGGAAGTTAAAAAAACCTTAGAAAACATTTATTACTATTCACAGGCTGGGAAAGGAAGCAGCGAGCTTAATCAATATATCCAAACAAATCAAGCTAATTTAACCCAATGGATGGACGAACTTCACACTTTATCATGAAACAAGCTCGCTGAGGTGATGATGTAATCTATTCATTTCTCGTTCATCTTGGCAGTCTTTATGTGACTGCATAAGAGAGATCATTTGGCTGATGGCATACCACTTCATTCGGTGTTCTAAGTCATCAGTCATTTCTGCTCCATATTCTTCGAGCCATTCTCCCCACTCTGATTTTGGAATATAGAGGTAAAAAAGTAATCCTAAATCAATAGCAGGATCTGCAATCATTGCTTCGTCCCAATCAATCAGGTACATCTGTCCATTTTCTCCTAACAGCCAGTTGTTATGATGAACATCACAATGACAAACTCCATAACGAATCGTATGAATGTTTGGTAATTCACGCTGTAGATATCGAATACCTTCTTGAACTGCTGGAATTGCTAGTAGTTCATGATCGATATGCTGATATAAACTTTGTAAAAGTTCATCTGGACGCAACGGCGTTTTACCTAATCTTTTTAACATGTCTAACAGTTCTTGAGAATAATGGATTTTACTGAGCAGTTTTGCCACTTTTGTTGAAACCATATCACTTGGTTTTAGTTCTCGACCATTCAACCAATGTTGCGCAGTAATAACATCTCCATTTTCCATTCTTCTTGTCCATACAAGTTTTGGAACAATTCCTTCTGCTGAAAGCATAGCTAAAAAAGGCGATGAATTTCGCTTTAAAAAAAGTTCCCGATCCTGAAACTTCGCAAAATAAGCATCTCCTGTTGAGCCGCCTGCTGGCGTTATCTTCCATTCACTTCCTAATATATGTTCCAACCAGTTCACCTTCAATTTCAACACACACATTTCATTTAGAAGTTTAGAAATAAAAAAGACAGCTACCTGAGGATACACAGACAAGTAGCCATCCTTTTTTGATTTTATCCTCAAATATCTTTTTTCGTCAAGTAAAACTGACAGATAAACAAGAATAGTTGCAGAAGTTTTCTCTTATTTTATGTTTCCACACGTAAATTAGGCCTTATCGTATCTCTATTAATGTAACCTGAACAAATATGAATTAAACGTAGCTTACAATAACGATTTACTCTTCTTCTTTGGTAACAAGTGTATTTTGAGTGCTTGTTAGCAGTGCTTTGGCTGCCTTTAGCTGCCCATGCTTCAAAGGAGTTGTTAGCATTCTAAGTTGATCAAACCATTCTCCATAATTTCTCCGATCAACAAGCATCGTATCATGGGGAACAATAGGACAGTCAAAATATCCTTTTCGATTTAATACCACTTTACGTACAGGAAAATCGCAGTTTGCTCGCTCATAAAGTTTTTGAACAATAAGACCTGTTCTATTTAAACTAATAAAAGGATTTACAATTTTCTTTTCGTCTTCTCCGTCTAAGTATTTCCAAAAGCGTCCTTGGTTATATTGAAAAATGCCATTTTCCTTTCCTTCAACAATAGAAATACAAATTGTTTCAAGTGGACTAATTAAAATAAGATCTGTTTCAATTGGCGCTTTTTTAAGCTTAAAAACAGGATTATATAAGAGTAAATAATTATCAGGAAAGCGTTGCAAAAAGTATTTCAAATGTTCGTTATAATATAAAGAATGAGGTATTGCTTGAGATGTTAGAACAGTTGAACTTGCCCACTGCGTTTGGAGTTGAAAAAGATTGTCTAAAAATAAAATTTTTAGATCCTCGATTGTTTTTGGTTCTGTTGTGAAATGACGAAGTGACTTTTCAAATATTTTCTCTTCTGTCATCACAGGCTCGTGTTGTTCTTCCACCATTACTTCTTCATTTTTTCGTTGAAATAATGTTTTTATATTATTTAAAAAAGAACTCTTTTCTTTTGCTTGGGCCTCTGCTTCTTCTGTAATCTCTTCCTCAGCAATTAAAGATTCTCCTTTATCAAATGCCGATCTTATTAACTCCCAGTTTCTTTTCTTCAATTGAATATAGTGACTAGGATATTGATAAATATCTTGCTCATAGCGTGATATATAGTCTTGTAGTTTAATTAACTGTGCCATTTTGTTCTCGTCTCCCGAGCTGTTATATTTGGACATTTTGTTTCCATAATCATGTTAAATTACCCATTTTTATCATTTTACAAGTACTTTTATTTTAATATTAAATACAGGGACGGAACAAGATTTATTTCGTTATGCTAAGCATTCAAAATAAATGAAATGGCTGCTGGACACAGAAGAACAGTAACAACAGCACTCAACGTCATCGCAACAGAACTTATGGCTCCTTCCTCTTCTCCAAGTTCCAAAGCTTTTGCTGTTCCAATTCCATGGGCTCCTGTACCAAATGCAGCTCCTATTCCAACAAAATGATTCACATGACAATATTTTAACAATATGTTTCCAAACACAGCTCCTGATATTCCTGCAATCATTACATAAACAGCTGCAAGCGATGGAGAACTCTTTGTCATCATTGCAACGTCCATAGCAACAGGAGAGGTGACAGACTTCGGGGCTAACGCTTTAATGAATGTCGAGTCAATATGTAATAAAACACTTAAATATATGCCACTAAATATTCCTACAAGCGCGCCCCCAATAACACCTAAAGAAAGAGAAAAACCGTATTTCTTTAAAATATGCTTATTTTTAAATAATGGGTATGCTAGAGCAACAACGGCAGGACCTAACAGCTCTCCAATCCACTTCCCACCAACCATATACTGTTTGTAATCTATATGATAAAACAAGAGCAGCACAACAAGGATTAGTGTTGTAGTTGCTGTTGGAACAAGGAGTGGAAATCGATATTGCTCATAAACACGTTTCATAAGTACATAAATTACTATTGTTGCTAAAATGATAACCGTTGCCCAGATCACATTCATCTTGATACCTCTCTTTCCCCTGTTCTTGTTACCTTTTCTTGCTTTCTAGCAAAATATTGAGTTAACAATCCTGCTGTCATCATAACGAGAAATGTACTGATAATAACGATAAAAATTGTAAGAATACCTTTTGAAGCAAAGAACGGTAAATAATCAATAATCCCAACGGTTGCCGGAACGAATAAAAGGGAAAGATAAGAAAGCAACCAATTCGCTCCTTCACTTACCCATTTTGCTTGTAGTAGTTTGAACTGTAACAACAAAAACAATATGAGCATCCCTACAATACTTCCTGGAACAGGAAGATGAAAAAACGAAGCTACAAATGTACCGGATTTATACAAAAAGTAGAGGAACAAAATTTGAAGAGCTATCAAACTAAAATGTTTCATAGCTCTTCTCCCCTATTTAAGGAAAAATTTTGAATTATTTCGTATTTAGGAGTTCTAGATGGATTAATTTTAATAAGCTGATATTCTGCTACATCCCATGATAAACCTTGGAGATCATTGTTTTTTATAAGTCTTTCTTCGATACCTTTATCTCCTTCATTAAATCGTTTAGCTAATGTAATATGAGGACGATACGGTCTTGATTCAAGTTTTTTTCCACTTTCTTCACAACTAGTACGAACAACTTGTTCAAGCTGGAACAGATTTTCCTCATGATGAACACCAAGCCAAAATACGCGAGGTTTTGATTCCGATCCAAAAACGCCTGTTTCAAATGTTACTAATTTAAAGGAGGAAACATTTTTACTGTTTTCTTCAAGCTGTTTAATTAATAACGCCAAGGTTTCATCACTTGTTCCCCCTAAAAAAGCAAGGGTAATATGATAATCTTCCTCATGAACAAACTGTTTAAATGGAAGCTCTTTTTTATACTTTTGCACCCATGCCTTAACTTGTTCGTTAATTCCTTTAGGAAGTTTAATTCCAATAAAATAGTGAGAAGATGACATTCCGCTTTTCTCCTTTTATAATGAATTAGTTTTTTTTACTTTACCGCAATTTATGAAAAGACTACAAGGTGGCTTTTCGTAAGAAATTAAAGATATGTTATAGTAATATTATATTTAATAATCTTATTTACATACAAAGTGATTGAGGTGACAGTAGTGAAAGTAGCCAACAACATGGGAGAATTAATTGGAGAAACTCCCCTTGTGAAGTTAAACCGCTTACAGCCAGCAAATGGAGCGTCTGTTTATCTAAAGTTAGAATTTATGAATCCAAGTAAAAGCGTAAAAGATCGGGCCGCTTATAATATGATTATTGAAGCAGAGAAAGCCGGATTGTTAACTGCTGATTCTGTTATTATTGAACCTACAAGTGGAAACACGGGGATTGGTTTAGCGATGAATGCTTCAGCAAGAGGCTATCGTTCTATTCTTGTGATGCCAGATACAATGAGCCAAGAGCGAATTAACTTATTAAAAGCATATGGTGCAGACGTTGTGCTTACGCCTGGTGAAGAAAAAATGCAGGGATCTATTCGAAAAGCAGAGGAGCTTGCTAAAACTATTCCAAACTCTTTTATCCCAATGCAATTTAAAAACCAAGCAAATCCAGATGCCCATCGTAATACAACAGCACCTGAAATTATAAATGCGCTTGATTCTATTGGAAAAAAACTTACCGCCTTTGTTGCAACAGCAGGAACAGGTGGGACCATTACTGGTACAGGTGAAGCATTGAAAAAACATGATCCAAATATTACAGTTCATGTTGTAGAACCAGCTGGTTCCCCTGTTCTATCAGGAGGTAAACCAGGACGTCACAAACTCGTTGGTACAAGCCCTGGTTTTATTCCTGAAACACTTCATCAAGATGTTTATGATGAAATTTTTAAAATTAAAGATGAACAAGCATATGAGATGGTACGTAGCCTTGCTTCTCAAGAAGGAATCCTTGTTGGTCCATCTTCTGGAGGAGCATGCTTTGCAGCAATTGAAGTTGCTAAACGTTTATCTCCTCAGGAAGTTGTTGTCTGTATTGCTTGTGATACAGGAGAACGTTATTTATCAACAGACTTATTTGATTTTGAAAATGAATAATAAAAAAGATAGAAGAGCATTCTTCTATCTTTTTTATTTTGTTATAATTTTTCACTTTGCTAATTCATATAGTGCTTGAGCATAAATGGCTGTTGCTTTTAGTAAATCTTCTATATCCATATATTCATCTTTTTTATGTGCAACATCTTCTCGTCCTTGAAATAAAGGCCCAAAGGCAACGCCAGCTTTCAGTGCCCGTGCATATGTACCTCCTCCAATAGCTAAGAGCGTTGCCTCTTCTCCTGTGCGTTCTTCATAAACGCGTTGCAGTGTTTGAATAAGTTGATGATCTTTTTCAACATGATGTGGAGGTGAATCATCAATATTTTCAATTGAGAATGTTTTTTGATCAATTCCTTCAATAATGGTGCTTGATTGTTGTGTAACAGGATAACGAATGTTGAGGCCAAATTTCCCTTCTTCATCTTCCTTATAGCGAATAAGACCAATATTTACGGTTAACGGACCGCTTACTTCATCCTTATATGCGATTCCTAGCTTTTCTCCGTAATAATCCCCACAGAACATCTGCGCTCCATACTGAACAAATTCATTTGCTTTCTCATCTAATGTAAGAGTTGAAAGAAATTCGCACATTTTAATCCCTGCGTTAATCCCTTGTTCAGGCATGCTCCCATGTGCTGAAATCCCTTCAATTGTCAAAAGCACTTCTTCTCCCTTTATCGTTACGTGACCACTTAAATTTTCGCCCTCTAAAAAGGTATGAAAAGATTCTTCTTCAAAGTTTTCTAGAGCTAACAAGGCTTCTGCATAATCAGGAACCATATTATAACGCTGCCCTGATGTCAGAGACTTTAGCACTTTGTCTCCCTTCTCATCTTTTTTCTGGATAAGATCAAAATCCATAATACCCTTCTCAGCATGGATAATAGGGAAATCGGCATCTGGAGCAAACCCAATCCCTGGCATCTCTTCATGAGAAAAGTAGTGATCAACACAGCGCCAGTTACTTTCTTCATCAGTTCCAATAATCATTCGAATTCGCTTTGACAAAGGTAGCTCAAGCTCTTTTAAAATTTTGATTGCGTAGTAGGCTGCCATTGTTGGACCCTTATCATCAATTGCTCCTCTCGCATAAATTCGACCATCCTTCACAACTGCTCCAAACGGTGGAACAGACCATCCATCTCCTTCAGGAACCACATCAATATGACAAAGAACGCCAATTAATTCTTCTCCTGAACCGTGCTCAATATGACCTGCATATCCATCAACGTTCTTTGTAACAAATCCGTCTTTATTTCCAGTTTCTAATAAAAAGTGTAGTGCTTCTGCTATTCCTTCTCCAAACGGCGCTTTCTCCGTTCCTTCTTCTAATACACTTTTTATTTTTAATAGCTCTCTTGTATCTTCAATAAGTTCATTTTTTCTACTCTCTACTTCTTGAACCCAATCAATATTTTTCACTTTTTTCAGTCCTTTCCTATGTAAATCTTCCCTTTCATTATACCTTTTTATAAAAAAGAAATTAAAATAAAGCGTTTTAGAAGATTCCACTCATATATTTCAGAAAATTCATTATAATTAAAAATAAGAAATGAAAATGGAGGTGACTTCCTTCAATATTACATAATTGTTACGCAATTTTGTAAATGTTGTGTTAATTTATGCCTTTTGCTTTTCAAATGTTTGTGTGTTTGTGTACAATAGAAGTGTAGTGGCATTATCCAATCAGCAAAGCGTACCATGTTAAAATCTGATAAGGAAGTGGTTGTTTGAAACCTGCAACGAATCGAATGCTAACTCGCATCAAATCAGTTTACATGTTCATTAGTCAAAAAGGTACAGTAACGACTCAGGAGCTAGTAGACGAATTTGGGATTACTCCACGGACTGTCCAGCGAGATTTGAATGTATTGGCATATAATGATTTAGTTCGCAGTCCTGGTAGAGGAAAATGGACGGCTACAGAAAAGAAAGTACGAGCATCATCTTAACTACAAAAATAAAAATAACGAAGAAGCATGATATTGAAAAAAACAGCATACGTTTTTTTCTGCTTGTAGACCACTGCCTTCTGGATAAAGAATGGCACTACAAGCTTTTTTTATGCGCCCTTTCATATAAAAATCCTTTTTTACTTCCACTCTATATTTAATCCTACCCCAACTTCTTTAACAATCCCTGTCCTAGCAAGTGCTATTTTAGATTGAAGATCTGTACAATGACATGGATATAATGACTGAAGTTCTAGCTTTTCTAAATAACTTACTGTTTTCTCAATTCTGTTTTCAGATGGATTTAGAAGATGAAACCCTCCGATTACACTTATAACTCGTTCTTCTTCACACACCATTTTTGCTTGTTCAATAATATTGCAAAGTCCAGAATGAGCACAACCAACAATTACAACAAGGCCCTCTTTCGCTTTATACACAAGGGCTGTGTCATCTACTACATAATCATCTTCATACTGCTCCTCAATGATTACACTCCCAATTGGTTCATCTTCTTCGAAGTCAAACTTTCTGTCAATTTCTCCTAAGAACACAAGCTTCTCTGTTAACCAAAAAGGCTCTCTTGATAGATGCACAGGAAAATGATAATTCACCTTTTCCTCTGATAAGAGACTGCCGATTTCACCTTCTGAAGGAAAGAGCTTGCTATTAAAAACAAGAGGGTGTCCAATAACAGTTGGAATTGTATGATCTATTTTTTCTCCTTTTGCCTCCATAAACAACCTCACAAGATCTGTTAATCCCCACGTATGATCAATATGACCGTGTGATAATGCAATATAGTGTAACTTTCTAAGGTTAATTCTCATTTTTTCAGCATTATGAATAAATGCATGTGAATAACCTGTATCAAATAATATTCTTTTTTCTCTATCTTCTATAAAAAAAGATAGGGCAGGTTCTCCTATAAAATAACGATCAATGTATGTATTATTATCAACTAGTACCCTTAAGTTCATTACTTCTCACCCTTTTTTACTTTATTATACAAAAAAAAGAGGAGTAAAAAGCACTCCTCTTCCTTTATAATTTCAACCTTTGTAATCTTAGAGCATTAATTACAACAGATACAGAGCTAAACGCCATTGCAGCTCCTGCTACCCATGGAGCTAGTAATCCAGCTGCTGCAATTGGAATTCCTAATGTGTTGTATCCAAACGCCCAGAATAAGTTTTGTTTAATATTTTTAATTGTTTTGTCACTAATAAATAAAGCATCTCCTATGCTATTTAAATCTCCTCGCATAAGGGTAATATCTGCGGCTTCCAGCGCAACATCTGTCCCTGTTCCAATCGCCATCCCGACATCAGCAAGGGCAAGAGCAGGAGCATCATTGATTCCATCTCCTACCATGGCTACAAAATGTCCTTTTTCTTTCAGCTTTTGTACTTCCTTGGCCTTTTCTTCTGGAAGTACTCCTGCAATAACATGTTGGATTCCAACTTGCGCTGCAATTGCTCTAGCCGTTCTTTCGTTGTCACCTGTTATCATAAAAACGTGTAATCCTTGATCTATAAGACGCTGTACAGCTTCTTTTGACGTCTCTTTTACTGTATCTGCCACAGCAATAATTCCTTCATATACTCCATCAATGGCTACAAGCATCGCTGTTTTTCCTTCTTCCTCAAGCTTGCTCATATGCTCTTCAGCTACTTCAATGTGAATACCATGTTGAAGCATAAGCTTACGAGTACCAACAAGAACTTTTCTTCCTTCTACAGTTGCAGTAATCCCAAACCCTGAGAGAGATTCGAATTGTGAAACAGAACAGAGCTCAATTTTTCTTCCTTCTACTTCTTCTACGATAGCCCCTGCAAGCGGATGTTCAGATTGTTTTTCAGCTGATCCTGCTATCCGTAGAAGTTCTGTAACTTTCATTTTTCCACGTACTAAAACATCCGTTACTTTTGGTGTTCCATTTGTAATTGTACCTGTTTTATCAAGAATAACTGTATCAATTTTATGGGCTGTTTCTAAATATTCGCCACCCTTAAATAAAATACCGTATTCTGCTGCACGTCCAGATCCTGCCATAATTGAAGTTGGCGTTGCTAATCCAAGAGCACAAGGACAAGCAATCACAAGAACAGCAATCAGCGCTTCTAAAGACGGTGCAAACTGTCCTGGTTCAACCCAGATATACCAAATCAAAAAGGTTACGATTGCAATACCGACAACAATAGGTACAAAAACTCCTGAAATTTTATCAGCTAAGCGCTGAATAGGAGCTTTCGAACCTTGAGCTTCTTCAACAACTTGGATAATTTGAGCTAGCGCTGTTTCTTTTCCAACTCTAGTTGCTTCTACTTTTAAAAAACCATTTTTATTAATTGTGGCTCCAATCACTTTGTCGCCAACTTTTTTATCCACTGGGACGCTTTCCCCTGTAAGCATTCCTTCGTCTATGCTTGACTCTCCAGCAATAACTTCCCCATCAACAGGAATTTTCTCTCCTGGTTTAATATATAAGATATCCCCTTTTCTTACGTCATCAATAGATATTTCTATTTCTTTCCCATCGCGAAAAATAGTGGCTGTTTTTGCTTTAAGACTCATCATTTTCTTGATTGCTTCTGAGGAACGTCCTTTTGCTTTTGCCTCAAAAAGTTTTCCTAATAAAATGAGCGTAAGTAAAACCGCACTTGTTTCATAATAAAGCTCAATGTGATGACTTCCTGATGAACGGAGAGTCATATATAGAGAATAAAAATAAGCAGCACTTGTTCCTAAAGCAACAAGCACATCCATATTTGCACTCTTATTTTTTAATGCTTTAAAAGCGCCAATATAGAACTGCCCGCCAATAATAAATTGCACAGGCGTTGCTAATGCAAACTGAAACCATGGATTCATAAATAAATCTGGCACAGGAAGAAAAGAAGTAAAAGAAAAATGGCCGACCATCGTCCATAAAAGTGGCAAACTTAATATAAGCGAACCCCAAAACTTCATCTGCTGTCTTTTTAAAATTTTTTCACGATAATCCACATTTTCCGTTTCTTCTTTGACTTTAGCATCATAACCAAGTTTTCTTACTTTTTCAGTCATATCTGATGGTGATAGAGTATTTTTGTTATAAACGACTGTTGCCGTTTCAAGTGCAAAGTTTACAGTAGCGTCTTCTACGCCTTCTAGTTTGTTCAACCCTTTCTCAATCCGGTTTGCGCATGCTGCGCATGTCATTCCCATTAGTACAAGCTCTGTTTTTTCTTTTACAACCTCATAACCAAGCTTATTCACTTTTTCTTCAATTTGATTTTCGTTTATTTCATCTTTATTATACTTTACTGTACACAACTCTAACGCAAAGTTTACATTTGCTTCCTCTACCCCTTCTAACTTTTTTAATCCTCTCTCAATCCGATTTGCACATGCTGCACATGTCATTCCGCTAATAGACAAGGAAGCTTCTTTATACGTTGTCATATTATCCCCCCACATACCCACGTAGGGTATATACTTTTTAAGAAAAATAGCGCACGAGATTTCGTACGCTATTTATTTATTTTACATCATAGCCTTGGTCGTCAATTGTTTCTTTAATTTCATCAAGAGTTGCTTTATCTTCATCAAATTCAACTGTTACAGATTTTGCATTCAAGTTCACGTCTACTTTTTCTACTCCATTAAGTTCTCCAACGCTACCTTCAATTGCTTTTACACAGTGGTTACATGACATACCTTCAACATTTAAAGTTACTTTTCCCATGTTCTCCATCTCCTTTATTTCATTAATCTCTTCATTGTTGTTAATAGCTCATCAATAATTTCTGGATCATCATTTTTAACACGTTCTACCACGCAATGTTTTAAATGACCTTCAAGCAATATTTTACTAACACTATTTAAAGCTGATTGAGCAGCTGCGATTTGTGTAATTACGTCATCACAATACGTATCTTTATCAATCAATCCTTTAATGCCACGAATTTGGCCTTCAACGCGATTTAAGCGACTTGTTAAATTCTTTTTTACTTCTTCAGAATGATGACTTCTTCGCTCAGTTGAAGTATGACAAAGATTTTCTTCTACAATTTTCTCTTCTTTCAATTATTCTCCCCCTTTCTATTTCGAGATTAACATACCCCCCCTCCCTATGTAAAGGATAAAGCTTCTATTTTTTTATCTTCCCTTTTCTACACCTTTTTATCTATAAAAACAAAAAATAAGAGCTTTAGCGCTCTTATTTTAAGCTATCTTATTTAAATTTCACTTCTTTTAACTTTCCTGTTTGTTGTTTCTTTTGTAGAGGAAAACGCTGCTTTTCTAATCTGTCAATTTGAGTAATTTGTGAATCATGAACAACAATCTCCACCGAACCATATTCAATGCCTTGAAGTGATTGTACAATACGATCAATCCACTGTTGGTCAATTTGCTTTTCTCCCATAGAAAATCCCTCCAATTTTAATCTCGACTATTTCAGTCGAGTTTTAATTAAAAAAGACTCCTTTCATCTACATACCATTAATTGGAATTAGATAAGAAGGAGCCTTTAGTTGTCTAATCGGCATCTTTTAGTATGTAGTTTTATAACTTAGTAATTCAATTGGTTTTGTATGATTAATTGGATTATAGCCTATTCATGAAATGATGTCTACCTGTTTTCTAAAAAAAGACAAAATTTGTAGTTAATTTAATTGTATAGGTTTTAAATTTCCTTTTAATAGATCATCAAGCGTAGTTTGTTCAAGTACATATGCAATTGTGTCTCGAACAAGAGTCCAAAGTGGCTTTAATAAGCAGGTCTTTTCAAGTGCACATGGTTCATAAGCTGTTACACTAGCACAGCTCATTGGAGAAAGAGGTCCTTCTATTTTTCGAATGACTTCACCAATGTTAATGTCTTCAGGCTGTTGACTTAAGAAGTAACCTCCGTGTATACCACGTTTACTCTCTACATATCCTAGTTTCTTAAGGGTAAGTAAAATTTTTTCTAGATATTTTACTGTAACAAGTGTTGCATCAGAAATATCGCTGATAGACATAAGTTCTTTCTTCTGCCCAAGAACAATAAGAGCACGTAGTGCATACTCACCTTTACTGGAGACTTTCATATTCCCACCCCTAAAACTTACTATACCTATCGGAATTAGTATAATTATATCTATTTTCTGATTTATTGTCTACCTAAAATAAAGCTCTAAATGTAAAAAAGTCGTTAAGAATTTCATCTTAACGACTAAAGAAGAACATCTCGTTTTCATATGACGTGTATAAAATAAAGCACACTTTATTAATTTACAGGAATGGTACGTTTTGCTTCATTAATAGATAACGCTAATAACTTATCAATACGTTCTCTTATCTCATCTTCAATAGTATAGTGTTCATTGCTTATTTGCTCCACTTGTGTGTCTATAACATAGGCTCCGCTTAAAATATTTGTTGCTCCAAGGGCTGATAATACAGGCTTTAATGCATAATCAATAGAAAGTAGGTGTCCAAAAGAACCTCCTAGTACAAGTGGAACGACCGTTTTTCCCTCTAGTCCTTTCTGTGGTAACAAATCTAAATAAGTTTTTAAAATACCTGTATAAGCAGATTTATAAACAGGTGTCAGTACAACAACAATGTGAGCATTTGCTACCTTTTCGTTAGCCTTTATAATTTCTTGGCTATGAAAATTAGCTGAAATCAAATCCTCCGCAGGTAAGTCTGAAACAAAAACTGTTTCAGTTGAAACATTCTCTTTCTTAAAATACTGCTCTGCTTTATCGAATAATCCTTTTAAACGTGATTTCTTACTGTTTCCTCCATAGATGATCACTGCATTTGTCATATTATTATCTCCTTTCTTTAATACTTGCTTAATGGATTTTCTTCAAGGATATTTAAAAAATCATGAAACTTTCTTGCTAACCCTCCTTGCCCAAATTTCAAATACTTTGTACTTCCTTTTTTTATCCCTTTTTCTTCAAGATAATTTAAAAATGCTAATAAATAAATACGACGAGAAAGAATATTAATAACACCGTGATTATAAAGCCAGTCTTCAATTGTATTAAATGTACCTCGATTAAGACCGTACCTTTGATAGCACCAATTATAAAAATGTACATTCGGTAAGTTAAGATATTCGCTTGTTTTGATCGACACTTTTGCTTCTGAAGACAGCTCCTGCATATTCTTTATCCTCCTTTATTTGTGTAAGAAGTGAGTGAAGTGAAGTGAATTTTTGTTCAGCGCGGATGTAAAAAAGAGGAATGCATTTTAAATGTTGACCATATAAGTCTCCTTCAAAATTTAGGAGGTGAATTTCAATTGTATGTTTAAGGTCAAAGCCTATCGTTGGTTTGAATCCTATGTTCATAATACCTTCGTACTTTTTGGAATTTAAATGAACTTGCACACCGTAAACCCCATTTTGAAGCGAGGGAGATGAAGAAGCTACATTAGCTGTGGGAAATCCAAGCTTTCTTCCAATCTTCATACCATGAATTACTTCTCCACCAAACTCTTGTTTATTAATCCACTGTACATTTTTCTTAATTTCCATCCTTATCACCCTTTCCTTTGAAATAAGAAAAGGCCTTTGATGCGTAGTATCTACACACCAAAGGCCTCTAGTTTTCTAGCCGGCAAATATTAGATTACGTTTATATTAAAACAATTATTCCTATTTGTAAAGTAGGATTTAAATTTTCACTTCTTTTTTCTTTTTATAAATTCTTCTCTTCTCATTAGGTTTTTTTATACATTATTGTTAGATTTTCAATACATCATGCTGTTGTTGCAAAAGGTATTTAGCACTGCTATACAAGAAATAAGCTCCTTTTATTAATGCTTTTTCGTTTATTGTAAAAGAAGGATGATGCCAATCTTCTGTTCCACTTGTTCCTAAAAATGCAAAAGCCCCCGGTACTTTCTCTAGATAATGAGCAAAGTCTTCTCCTGCTGTTGAAAGCTCTGGTTCAATAGTTTCTAGCCCAGCACTTTTGGCTCCAGACTCTATTGCTTCAATTATGCTGCAGTGATTAATCAGCGATGGCGGCCCTTCATACCATTTGATATCTCCCTCCATTAAAAATGTATTAAATATATTTTCTAAGATTGTATAGAAACGTTCTTTGACATGTGCACGCACTTCTTTATCGAATGTTCTCACTGTTCCCTCAATCGTAACCGAGCTCGGAATAACATTCCATGTGTTTCCTCCCTCAATTCTTGTTACACTCACAACCGCATTTTTTAGCGGAGAAACATTTCGGCTTACAATGGTTTGTAAAGCTGTAATTATGTGAGCTGATGCTACAATTGGATCGTTTCCATTATGAGGAAGAGCTGCATGCGCTCCTTTTCCATTGATCACAACTTTAAAACGATCAACAGCCGCCATTAATGGGCCACCCTTAATTCCTATTGTTCCAACTTGTAGGTCAGGCTTGTTATGAAGGCCAACAATAGCCTCTACATCTTCCAAATGGCCTGCTTTAATAACTTTTTCTGCTCCAGCTCCGTATTCTTCAGCAGGCTGAAATAAGAGGCGAATGCTGCCTTGAAGTTGTTCTTCTTCTTTTTTTAATAAATAGGCTGCTCCAATAGCAGTTGCTGTATGAAAATCATGACCACATGCATGCATTTTTCCACGTATTTTTGAGGCATATGGAAGATCTGTTTTCTCTTGAATGGGTAGAGCGTCAATATCTGCTCTAATGGCAACAACAGGGCCCTCATTATTACCGATGTTTGCCACAACTCCCGTTTTTAAAATTGTCTCTTCCAAGCGAATATCTTCGTCTATTAGCCATTCTTTAATTCTACTCGTTGTTTCAAATTCTTCGTGAGAAAGTTCAGGGTATTGATGTAAATGCCTATAAATATGAATTAGACGTTCCTCAAGAACTTTGGCATTCATTTTCCTCTCCTCCTTTATATAAATCATAGCGACAACATTTCACAAGGATGTCTTGATTTGAAAACTCTTTTGAATAATCTCTCTTAAATCCTAACCGTTCATATAGTGAAATTGCCTCTTTCATCATCTCTCCAGAATGCAAATATAAGCACCTTGCTCCTTTAGTCTTTGCATAAAGCAGACTTTCTTTTAAAAGAGCCTTTGCCACTCCCCTCCCTCTTGCTTTTGGATGAACAGCTAGTAAGCGTACAATAGGATCAAAAATTTCAAGTTCTAGTTTGTTATAAGCCGTTTTCCCATTACAAAAGAGCTGAAGAGTTCCAACTATCTCTTTTCCTTGTTTAGCAACTAAAATTTGCTCAACCTCTTGTTTTTCTAGTGAGCTACTTATGTTTGCTTTATACTCTTCCCATACACTTTTATCTTCATAATCTTTCTCATACTGTTTGTAGCTTGCTATTAAAAGAGCTCTTGTTTCCTCTTTTTCGAGCTCGCTCAACTTTGAAATAATAAGACGAGAACTTACATCTACCTTCTTCATTTATATCGAGTACTCCACATCTCGCTGCTCGCTTTTTATACTTTCTTCTCTTCCCATCACCCGATCTAAAATTTTCTTCTCGAAGTAAATAAAGTCATTATCTCTTGGCCTCGGTCTTGCTAATGGGATTTCAATATCCATTTCGATTCGTCCTTCTTCAATAAGAAGAACGCGATCTGCCAAAGCAACAGCTTCGCTCACATCATGTGTCACTAAAATGGCTGTAAAAGCTTTTTCAAATCATAATTGTTCAATTAGATTTTGCATCTCAATACGCGTTAGCGCATCAAGTGCTCCTAGTGGTTCATCGAGAAGAAGAAGATTAGGGTCTGCGGCAAGCGCCCTGGCTAGTGATACACGCTGTTTTTGCCCCCCCGATAAAACCCGAGGCCATTTATTGTGCTTATCACCTAGTTTTACAGCTTGAAGAGCTTCGAAAGCTGTTTCTTCTTCTTTATCCACTGAGCAAATTCTTACGTTTTCAATTACTTTCTTCCAAGGAAGTAGCCGAGGCTCTTGAAAAAGCACTCGAGTTTGCTCATTATATCCTTTTACTTCTTTACCATTTGCTTGCAAGTTTCCAGCTGACGGTTGCTCTAACCCTGCGATTAACCGTAGAAGCGTACTTTTGCCACACCCACTCTTTCCAACAATGGCAATAAACTCTCCTTTTTGAATTTCTAAATTAATATCGTGCAAAACTGCTACTTCTCCAAATCGTTTTGATAGGTTTTGAATAGAAAGGTTCATTCCATTTGAAATGTTCTTCATAAAATATCCCCCTTTAATCTTTTGCAAAGTTCGGATGCCACTTAAGCCAGCTCCTTTCCATCCATTTTGCAACTGTATCTGATAACTTCCCCAAAAATGCATAAATTAGGATACTAAGTACAATCACATCCATTTGCATAAACTCTCTTCCGTTCATCGCCATAAAACCAATTCCAGAGTCTGCTGCAACGGTTTCAGCAACAATAAGAGTAAGCCACATCACACCGAGAGAATAACGAACTCCTACTAGAATAGAAGGAAGGGATCCTGGCAAAATAACATGCCAGAAAAGAGCCCTTTTATTTAAATTGTAGACTCTCCCCATCTCAGTTAAAGTAGGGTCAATGGAGCGAATACCGTGAAAAGCATTTAAATATATCGGGAAAAAAACACCGAGAGAAATTAAAACAAGCTTGGCTGGTTCTGCAATCCCAAACCACAGAATCACAAGCGGAATTAGTGCTAGATGGGGAATATTTCGTACCATCTGGATTGAAGAATCTAACAATTTTTCCGATGTAGTACTCAATCCATTTATCATGCCTAATGCTAACCCTAATCCTCCTCCAATCAAAAAACCAGTGAATGCTCGCTTTGCACTATCTCCAATATATTGAGTAAGTTCCCCTGTTTGTAAAAGGGTGAGTAACGTATCCAACACTTTTAACGGCTGTGGAAACGTTTGTGCTCCGATAATGCCTTTTGTTGTCACAACATGCCATGTTACTAATAGAAAGAGTGGCAAAACCCAAGGCATAATATAGTGAAAAAAGAATCTTTTTTGTCTCATTAACTCCCCTCCCTATTTCTTTAATACTTTGGCTAATTCTTTATCAAACTTATCGCTCCAAAATGTTTTAGCATCTAAACTTTTCTCAATAATTCCAACATCTTTAAATGTTTCAATAATATCTTGCTGTGAATCTACTGTAACCTCAGAATTTGGAATAATTTTAGTGGGTTTCTGAGCTTCTCCTTCTTCTAGAGTCTGCAGTGCCTGTTTAACAGGCTGTTTTGTATTTGCAGCAACAATTTTAGCCCATTCTTCTTTATGTTGACGTTGCCACTCATACGCTTTATTAATGCGTGAGATATAGTCTACAATTGCTTTATGTTTTTTAGGATCTTCAATTGCTGCTGTTGAAGCATTGAGTTGAAAATTTCCTGAGAGAATATCCTTGGCGCTGGCAACTGTCACAGCATCGTTTTCATGTGCTGATAAAATAGCATTCCCATAGCTTGCTAGTGCATCGACCTTTCCACCAACTAATGCTGTAAGGCCGTCAGATGTTGTAAGTTGAACTGGCTTAATATCTTCCCAAGAAAGACCAGCATCTTCTAACATTTTAATAAGAAAATAGTGTGACGTTGTATTATTTACGTACGCTACTTTCTTTCCTTTTAAATCTTCAACTTTCTTAATTTTTGACCCTTTAGGTACGACTAGCTCTTGTTGAAGCGTGTTGGATTGTTGGGTAGCAATAACTTTGGAGTTCTCTCCCTTTTGAGATAAAGCAGAGAAAATAGGAGGAATCTCACTTGTTGCTCCAAAATCAACATGTCCAGCCGTCATAGCTTCTAAAATAAGATTGCCACCTTGAAATACGCTGTACTCCACCTTATACGGCGTATCATCTAATTCAGCCGCTTTTAGCGCTTCTTCATAAGATCCCCATCCTGTTTGAGCAACTTTTATGGTGACACCATCTAGATCTGAATCTTTTTTAGACTCCGATGCATTACTTCCTTGACTTGAACAGCCGCTCAAAATCAAAACGGCTAACAAACCCAATGCTATCAAAATGTTCACTCTACTTTTCACTTTATTTTGTCTCCTTTTCTTAAACTTTGTATTCCGATAAGTTTACTTATTATGAAACAGTAGTGAACTTATAAACTTTCTATTTTTTTCGTCTTTCCTATTTTTTCTGCTTTTTTTACTGCTTTTATAAAGCTTTGTTGATCAACAATAAATGTTAGCTGATCCAATGCTTGTTTTCTTAGTTTGACTTCATTGATAATCTGTTTTATCTCTTCACTCGTATCTTTTAATCCAAGTTCATCTAAAGTTACAGGTGCTCCCCATTCGGCAATTCTTTCTGACAGCTGTTTAGCTTCAGCTTCTTTTCCTTCCAAGAAAAGCTGAACAATTAATCCATAACCAACAAGCTCCCCATGAAGTGACTGATGTGCCCTCTTAAATTGAGTTAAACCATTATGAAGAGAGTGAGCAAGAACAGCACGCGGTGCGCCATTCGTAATGCTTCCTACTAATCCAGCAAGTTCAATAATACTATCAACAACGGTTTCAAAAGAAGCATTCACTTCCCTTTGTTCATTAGCCAAAATAGCTTTTTCAGCATGTTGTACAATGAGTTCTAAAGCTAGTTTAGAAGTGGAAAGAGAAATATGAAAGGCTACTGATTCACGTTCATACTCTTCATGTGGTTTTAGTTCATACCATTTAGCTAAAGTATCAATGATACCAGCAATCAAAAATCGCTTTGGTGCCTGGGCTAAAAGTGCTAAATCAGCTAACACTAATGCTGGTGCCTGTTTTAAAAGCTGGTGCCCGGTAGCCCTCCCGTCCTTATCATAAAAAACGGACAAGGCAGACCAAGCAGCACATGTAGCTGCAACCGTTGGCACCGTTATAACGGTTTTGTTCCCATCATCTCCAGCTGCTTTTGCGGCATCTAAAACACTTCCTCCTCCAACTCCAATAATGATTTCTGCATTTTTAGCATGTTGTTTGATTTTATCGATATTCTCTTCTGTGCAGTATCCTTTAAAAATACTAATCTCTGTTTTTACACCTGCTTCATCTAAACTTTTCATAAAAGAATCCTGTACTTCTCGAATCGCTTTTTCTCCTCCAACAACTAAAGCGTTTTTACTAATTGCTGCTACCACTTCTCCTGCTGATTGTAGGATTCCAGCTCCACTAATATAATTTTTGGGCGTTTTAAATACTGGCATCTTCCACACTCCTATTATGTTTGAATTTTCTTATAATTTCTTTTAGAGATCTTACTACAAATTGATTTTCAGCTTCTCTTCCAATTGTAATTCGAATCCAATCATCCATTCCAAAGTCTGCACCAGGCCTTATGGATATCCCTCTCTTCAGTAGTTCTTCAACTACTTTTTTGGCATCATAATGAACGTTCATCGTAATAAAGTTTGTTTTAGAAGGAATATACTCCCACCCTTCCTCCCTGCATTGCTGTTCATAAAAGGCTAATCCTTCTGCATTGTTCTCTAAACAATTTCTCTTAAACTCCTCATCTTGTAAACTAGCGTATGCCGCAACTTGTGCAAGTTTATTAATATTAACAGGAATTCGAACTTTATCTAGCATACTAATCATTTCCTGATTGCCTATCCCATAACCAATGCGCAAAGACGCTAAGCCATATACTTTTGAAAAAGTTCTTAAAATAATTACATTAGAGTATTTTTGGATAATATCTACTGAGTTTGGGTAATCTCCTCCAGCCGCGTATTCATAATAAGCTTCATCCAAAACAACAACGATGTCTTTTCGGATGTTGTTTAAAAAGTTTTCCAATTCTTCATGTGAAAAGTGTGTTCCTGTTGGATTATTTGGGTTGCATAACCAAATCACTTTTGTTCTAGGTGTAATCGCTTCTTTTATATCTAACAAGGCAACTTTATGGTGAGCTAACGGTATGAAAAGCGGAGTACCACCTGAAGTTAATGTAACGTTTTTGTACCACCCAAAGCTTGGAGATGGAATTAATGACACGTCTCCTTCTTCAATGAAGGTTTGACCAATGAGAGTAATCAGTTCAAAAGATCCGTTTCCAAAAATAAGCTGATTCTCTTGGACATTATAAAGATTGCTTAGCGCCTCTCTTAAAAGTTGACATTTTGCATCTGGATATAGAAACAGTTCATTTTCCGCACTTTTAATCGCTTCTTTTACAAGCGGTGAAACCCCCATTGTATTCTCATTTCCTGCTAGCTTTAATACTTTCTCTTGTTTATACTCTTGCTTGATTTGCTCAATTGTTTTTGCTTGTTGATATGTTGAGACTTTTTCAAGCTTTTCCCTCTGTTTATAAAGCATGTTGATGTACTCCTTTTCCAGCGTGATTTTGGTTATCGTAGTCATCACCTTCAAGTCGTTTTAAAAAGCGTTTCGTTCTTTCTTCTTTTGGATTATAAAATATTTGCTCTGGTACTCCTTCTTCAACAATGATGCCTTCGTCCATAAACAGAACATAGTCAGCTACTTCTCTTGCAAAGGTCATCTCGTGCGTGACAATAATCATTGTAATTCCTTCCTTAGCAATTTCCTTAATAACGGAAAGCACTTCTCCGACTAATTCAGGATCAAGGGCAGATGTAGGTTCATCAAATAAAATAACTTTGGGGTTAAGAGCAAGAGCCCTTGCAATTCCTACTCGTTGTTGTTGCCCACCGGAAAGCTGGCTTGGATAGTGGTGAAGTTTATCTTCTAGTCCTACTTTAGCAAGCATTTTTTTGCTTTGCTCTCTAGCGATTGATTTTTTCATTTTATGAACAACAACAAGCCCTTCCATGACGTTTTGAAGTACAGTTTTATGGGAAAATAAGTTGTAATGTTGAAAAACCATTGCAGATTGTCTGCGTATCGCAATAACCTCCTTTTTCCGAACGCTGTGAGCATCTAAACTTATCTCTCCAACAGATACAGTGCCTTCATCTGGTTTTTCAAGATAATTCAAGCACCGTAGCAACGTCGTTTTGCCAGATCCGCTCGGTCCTAGGATTGCCACAACTTCCCCATGCTCCACATTAAGACTAATATCTTTCAATATCTCTTGATCTCCAAACGACTTTTTAATTCCAGCTAATTTAATCACCGAATTCCTCCTTTTGCATATGAATACACCCTTTTTTCAATCCAAGATGACAACACTTCTATAAGAATAGTTAATCCCCAGTAAATCATCCCTGCTGCAATAAAAGCCTCTAGAAACTTTAAATTGGTAGATGCCACGATATTTGCTGCTCCTGTTATCTCTTTTTGAGAGACGATAAAAGCAATTGATGATGTATGCAAAAAGCCAACAAAAACATTGGTAAAGTTAGGAATAGACCCAGCAAAAGCCTGTGGTAAGACGATACGTCTCATCACTTGAAAAGTTGTCATGCCTGTTGCATAAGCAGCTTCTACTTGGCCTTTCGGAAGACTGACAATACCCGAGCGGATTGTTTCCGATAAGTAGGCCCCTGCGCTCAGTGACAAAGCAAAAAGGACAAATAAAGAAACAGGAATAGCATTTGTCTGTACGTTCATGTCCATTTCTCTCACTACTTTATCAATAAGAAGAGGAAGACCAAAGTAAATCAGCATAACATGCATAATAATAGGTGTTCCCCTTAAAAAAGAAACATACATTTCCGCAAATGGGGCTAATATCTTCACCTTATAAATGCGAATAATAGCTAAAATTAATCCGAGAAGAAAGCCTGCACATAAAGGAATAAGCGTTAGCATTAGGGTAATCGGAAGTGCCTTAATAATCTCCGTTAATGCTGTCCAAATAAATGGGATATCAATTGTCATTTTCTTCTTCCCTTTCTGCTTTTTAAGCTGATTTCATGACGATTGGTTTATATCGATTTGCTCGTTTTTCCAATAATTGAAAACCTCTTTCCATAATCCATACAATCCCGTAATAAATAATAGAAAGAGCGATATATACTTCTAGAGTGTGCATAGAAGATGCAACCAATGCTTCTCCTCGTCCAACCATATCCATTACACCAATTGTGAAAGCAAGGGATGTATCTTTTAAGGATCCAATCACTGTGTTCGCCATGTTAGGAAGTGCTATTCCTAATGCTTGGGGAATTACAATTCGTATAAAATTTTGTGTATCGCTCATTCCAATAGATAAAGCAGCTTCTGTCTGTCCTCTGTCAACAGCTCTAATTGCACTCCGGAAAATCTCAGAAAACACAGCTCCATTACTAAGAGAATAAGTTATCATCACAAAGTACATCGGATTAACTCTTGAGACATCCCATCCAAATAACAATATGAAAGCCGGAATTCCATAGAATACTAGAAATAGCTGAATTAAAATGGGTGTTCCTCGCACAAAAGAAGCATAGAGTACAACGAGCTGAGAAAGGAAAGGAATCTTAAAAATTCTAGGGATGGCGGCTACCACCCCTATTATCATTCCAGCAATTGTTGAAAAGGCTACAATTTCAAGCGTAACGTATAGATAGGGAATAAGCTGTGATAGAAAGGTCCAAATTAAAGTGAAATCAAATGCTTTACCCACTTTGCTTTCCTCCTCGCTAGAATTCTACTGTGTAATCTTCACCAAGCCATTTCTTGCTTAATTTGCCCACTTCTCCTTCTTTCTTTAGTTCAGCTACCGCTTCATCAATTCGTTTCTGAAGCTTTGTTTCATCTTTTCGTAACATAAAATACACTTTAGAATTTTGAACAGGATCTCCCACTACTTTTAATCCTGCATTAGCCTGTTCATTCTGCAATTTCACTCCAAATGGGGTATGAATGGTTGCATCTGCACGCCCTGTACGAATTTGGTTAATCGTATCGTCAGATCCTTGGCCAGAATAAACAATATTAATTCCTGCATTATGCTCTTTATTGTACTTTTCGATGAAAACAGCTGAGTTACTTGTTGCACTCACGATGACTTTTTTCCCTTTCAAATCTTTAATAGACTGGATGTCTTTATTCTTCTCATTCACTGCTACTTGTAGCGGGAAGATATTATAAGGCTCTTTGCTAAAGAGAAACTTTTCCTCACGTTCTTTATTCACTTCCATTTGATGTGCAATAAAATCAATCTTATTGGTTTCTAAACTTAACAAAAGATTAGAAAAATCCATTGTTTTAAACTCAAATTCATATTCAGGTAGTTTTTTATCAATCTCGCGCACAAGCTCCACATCATAGCCTGTAAGTTTCCCATTGTCCTCGATGAAGCATACGTTTGGAAACTGCGTTCCTGTTCCAACAATAATTTTTTGAACCTTTTCCTTGCTTTCTTCATCAGAGCTTACTTTCTCAACTTGCGAGCATGCTGTTGTGAGTAAAGTAAATACAAGAGCTAAAAATAGACCCGCCTTTTTCTTCATCTTTGTTCTCCTATTCCTACATGATTATCTAATAAGTTATAAAGGGACGGGTTTAGCACTTTCCGAAGAAAGACAATATCATCCCCTTCATGCACTTTTTCTTGAAAAGCTTGATACCCCCGTCGTTCATAGATTCCCACAAGCCACGGGTGACGCTTAGCCGTAGCTAAATAAACAGCCGGTGCTTTGGCTTGCTCTCCGAGTATTTTCTCTTCTACATAAGAAAGCAATTTAGAGCCAACACCTTTTCGTTTAAACTTTGGATGAACAGCAAACCACCAAATAAAAGGATATGGGGCAATGTGCTCGGGATGTGTCCAAGGATATTGAACAGTTACAGTTGCCGCAATTTCTCCATCCCTCTCTAGTACATAAGAGGCATTCCTTGTTATGTTCTCAACTACAAGATTTCTATCAGCCGTTGCTGCTGAAAACTTAATATTCAATTCTCGGATTGGTGCGTAAGCTTGTAATGTTAGAGCATGGACTTGATCTACATCCTCAATTCCTGCTAGACGAATAACATCTTCCATCACATTTCCCCCTTTATCTATTAAATCGATAAATTTAGTTGGTTTTAAGGCAATAAAGAATCTTCTTTTTTAATACGATCAATAGCTTCTTGCACATATTGAATACCAACTTTTGTAACAGCTTCATATACTTCACCATTTCCAATTTCAACAACTGGAACGTGACGCACTCCATATTTGATATCTAAAATATCACGACGGTCATCAGCATTTGTTACATCAATATCCTGATAAGCTATGTTGTGGCTATTTAAGTATTCTTTCACCTCTGTGCAATAATGGCACCCTTTCTTTGACCAAACAACCACTGAAAATGAATTTGACATGCTTATTTCCTCCTTTATTAAACTTTTTGTTTTGTATATTGATTTTCCTTAAATGGAAGACCTAAATTTGTTCGTAACGTATGCCCTTCATATTGACGACTATAATATCCTTTGCTTTCTAGAATAGGAAGAACATGTTCTGTAAAATCGTCCAAACCACTTGCAAGAACAGGTGAACCTAAAATAAAGCCATCAGCTCCGCCTTGTTCAACCCACGCAATTAGTTTTTCTGCTACTTCTTCATAAGTTCCAAACAAAGCACTTTTTGGGGTTGTTACTTCTAATGCTACTTCTCGTAATGTTTGATTTTTCTCGTGAGCTCGCTGCTTAATTTTGTCTGTTGTAGAACGAAAGCTATTTTGACCAACGTCTCCGATGTCAGGAAATGGTTCATCTAATGGATACACGCTAAAATCAAAATGATCAAAGAAACGCCCTAAGTAGTTTAATGCTTCTTCAATTGAAACTAGGTTTTGAATCGCCCTATACTTCGCTTCTGCTTCTTCAACAGTAGCTCCAGCAATGGGATGGATACCTGGAAATACTTTAATGTCTTCTTCATCCCTACCAAACGTTTTTGCTTTGTTTTTTATATCTTGGTAATATGCTTGTGCTTCTTCTAAAGATCCTGCATTTGTAAACACAGCATCTGCTTCTTTTGCAGCTAAATTCTTTCCTCTTTCAGAAGCCCCTGCTTGAAAAATAACGGGCTGACCCTGCTCTGATCGTTCAATATTAAGAGGGCCTTTTACAGAGAAGAATTCCCCTTCATGATTTAAAGTGTGAAGCTTCGTTCGATTAAAAAATTCCCCTGTTTTACGATTCCTTACAAAAGCATCATCCTCCCAGGAATCCCAAAGTCCTTTTACCACTTTTAAATATTCATCAGCTATCTCATAACGTTTTTTATGAGAAGGATGCTCTCCTTTATTATAGTTTTCAGCAGACCCCTCTAACGGAGATGTCACAACGTTCCAACCGGCACGTCCTCCGCTAATTTTGTCAAGTGAAGCAAACTGTCTAGCAACTGTAAATGGCTCACTATAAGAAGTTGATAATGTACCAACTAAGCCAATTTTTGAGGTTACAGCTGCAAGTGCCGAAAGAATCGTAATTGGTTCAAAACGGTTCAGAAAATGGGGAATTGATTTTTCATTAATAAATAAGCCATCAGCTACAAAGGCAAATGTAAACCCTTCTTCCTCCGCTTTTTTTGTCATGGATTGATAATAATTTAAGTTCACACTCGCATTTGCTGGAACAGATGGATCTTTCCATGCATTCATATGCCCTCCTGGACCATGTAGCATAATGCCAAACTTTATTTGCTTTTTAGAAGACATTTTCTTTCCTCTTTTCTTTGAGAGAATGTACAGAACTTAATAGGTGGAATGAATGCTTCCTCGCTTGTCGGTCTTCAATTGGAGTATGAAAAATAAATTCTTTCACACCATAATGCTCATGATAATACTTTAGAACACTATGAATATATTGAGGCGTTCCTGCTAGTGTTTGCAGTTTCTGCTTTCTTATCTCGTATTCTTGACCTGATTGGCTTCCAAATCCTTCAGCCTGTTCTAAAGAGTTAACGGTTACAATTCGACCACTTTCTAAAGCCACTTTATAAATCGTTTGATCGCTCACACGTTCCTCAGCTTCTTTTTGATGATCTGCAGCAAATACAGATATGGCCATCGCAAAGTGTCCATTTGGTGATAAGCTTCTGTATACCTCCGCTGCTTCTGTCCATGATGTAGGATCGCTATTAATAAATTTAGCAAAAACAAAGTTCCAGCCGAACTTAGCAGCAATCTCAGCGCTTTTAGCACTCGCTCCTAACAAGTAATAGCGAGGATTTTCAGGAGGTTCTGGCGTTACATTCACTTCAGCTAGCGGATGATCTTGGGGGAGTTTTTTTTCTAATAGCTCATAAAGTGAACTTAATCGTTCTTCAAAATCTTCCCCCTTATTCACTGTGCCAAATTGTAAAGCTTTTGTGGATAAAGGTAAGCCACCAGGGGCTTTGCCAATCCCTAAATCAACTCTTTTCGGAGCTAAAGCAGATAAAACACTGAAGTTCTCAGCCACTTTATATGGACTGTAATGCTGAAGCATAACACCTCCAGATCCAATCCGAATTTTATTCGTTTTTGCTAATAAGTAAGCCATCAGCACTTCTGGTGACGATCCCGCTAGCTTTTCTGCATTATGATGTTCAGAAACCCAAAAGCGATGATATCCCCATTTTTCTGCTTCTTGTGCTAACTCGACTGTTTTCTGTAAAGCATGGAAAGCCGTTTCCCCTTCGTATATAGGGCTTTGGTCAAGTAAGCTTATTTTATATTCCATCTTTTCATCTCCCTAACCCAACTTTTTTTATAAGGATAGTAAGTTTTTTCTAATTGACACTTATCCTACCATCTACATTTCATAAAATAAATGCTTTTGATGATAGAAAGATTTATTGTATTTATAGAAAAAATAAATACATTTATATAGCTTCTGCTTGCTTGCTTTTCTCTTCAAAAGATTCGATTACGTTCCAAAGATGATCCCATAAATAAGGAGGATTTGCTCCATAGTACGTTCCATATACTTGCTGTTTTATATTTAAAATATGGTCTGTTTCAATCGTAACCAGCGTCCCTTTCTTCAGTTCTTCTTTTATACATAAGGAAGGTAAAAACCCAATCCCTTTATTCTGTTGAATAAGTGATTTAGCTACTTCTAAATGGCCAATTCGAAATTCAATGCGAGGACTAACATTTGCCGCTTCAAACATTTTATGAATTCTATTCCAATCAAAAGCACCACATTCAAAGAAGACAAGAGGATCTTCGGATAAATCGTCCACATTAATATTTGTCTTGTTCGCCAAAGGATGATTTGGATGACAAACAAGGCGAACGGAATTATCAAGTACAGGGCTTTGATAAATTGCATCACGGCTCATTTCTTTTAAGAAGGCAATGTGAATCTCTTTCCGAATGAGTTGATCCACAAGTATCTCATTTGTTGCCGTTATAAATGTAAAATGGACATCCGGAAGAGCTTCCTTCCATAAAGGTAAAATATGAGGAATAAAGTATTGAGAAGAAATAGGATTGGCTCCTATCACCACTTCTTTTTGGATATGCTCTTTACTAAGCTGTTTCTTCGCTTTTTCATATGTTTGCACAATTTGTTCAGCATATGAAAAAAATTCTCGCCCTTTTTCCGTTAGTTTAATTCCTCTTCCACTTCGTCTAAATAATGCCTGCCCAAGCTCTCGCTCAAGTGTCTTTATTCGGGCCGTTACCGTTGGTTGTGATAGAAATAAAGCATCTGCTGCTTTATGAATACTGTTTAAATGCACAGCGTAAATAAAGGCTTCTATGTGATCAATATTCATTTTCTTTCTCTCCTTTTAAAAAAGCGCCTGAATTTAATTATTCAGGCACTTTGTTGATCATTAGTTTTTAAATTAACTGTTTTTTAATATCTTTCGCTAAAATATCGTTTCCAATGGCTTCACCAATGTTTCCACGTGAACGTCCAATATCTTCGCCAACTCCAAAAGATAAGAGCGGAAAAACAAGCTCTGCAAAACGATAAGATTCTTCTAAATGCGGGTACCCTGAGAAAATAAAGCTTTCAATCCCTATTTCTTGGTACTCTCTAATTCTTGCAGCAACTGTCTCGGCATCTCCAACAAGAGCGGTACCTGCTCCCCCGCGCACGAGACCAATTCCAGCCCATAAGTTCGGACTAATCTCTAAGTCAGCTTCTTTTCCTTTCTTATGGAGATCAGCCATTCGAGTTTGGCCTGTAGAATCATGTCGACTTAACCGTTGCTGTGCTTGCTCGATAATCTCATCATCTAAATATGAAATAAGCTTATTAGCAGCGGCCCATGCTTCTTCATTTGTTTCACGTACAATAACGTGAAGACGAATACCAAACTTTACTGTTCGCCCTTCCCTAGCCGCTTTTTCGCGAACGCTTTTTATCTTCTCTTTTACCTGTTCTGGCGGTTCTCCCCATGTTAAGTACACATCTGAATGCTCTGCTGCCACATTCTGCCCTGCTTCTGAGGATCCACCAAAGTAAACAGGTGGTGTTGGTTGTTGAACAGGTGGGAAGATAAGCTCTCCCCCTTTAGAAGAAATATGCTTGCCTTCAAAATGAACTTTATCTCCTTTTAAAAGACTGCGCCAAACTTTCAAAAATTCATCAGTTGCTTCATATCTTTCATCATGAGAAAGGAAAACACCATCACCTGCAAGCTCAACCGGATCTCCCCCTGCTACAACGTTAATCAGTAAACGACCATTTGATATGCGATCAAGAGTAGATGTCATCCGAGCAGCAACAGATGGAAGCATAAGACCTGGTCTAACGGCTACTAAAAACTTTAGACGTTGCGTCTCAGCCGCAAGGGCCGCTGCTGTTAACCAAGGGTCTTCGCACGACTTTCCTGTTGGAATCAAAACGCCCGTATATCCTAATCTGTCCGCTGCTTGTGCAACTTGACGAAAATAAGTATGATCAGCTTCTCTTCCTCCAATTTGTGTTCCTAAATATCGACCATCACCATGCGTTGGAATAAACCATAAAATTTCCATTTTTATCGCTCCTTTAAATTTTATTAACCTTTGAAACTATCTCGCCATTTTAATAGCCTTCGTTCAAATAAGCGCACAAGAGAGTCTGTTGCTTTCCCGACAACTGCAAAGATGATAATTCCCACGAACACTTTATCTGTTAGTGAATATAAGCGCGCATCCATAATCATGTAGCCAATTCCAGCGCTTGAACCCATAAGCTCAGCTACAACAAGGCCAAGCCAAGCAATTCCAAGTGATAAGCGCACACCTAGTAAAATATTAGGAAGGGCAGCAGGGAGAATCAGCTTTGTAATTTTATCTTTAAAACTAAATTCTAAAACTCTAGCAACATCAAACAGCTTAGTATCGACACTTCTTATTCCAAGAAACGTATTAATATAGATTGGAAAGAACGCTCCAAGAGCAATTAATAAAACTTTGGAAATTTCATCAAATCCAAACCATAGAATAAAAAGCGGTGTTACAGCTAAATGTGGAACTGTGCGTAACATTTGAAGAGTTGGGTCAATATACGCCTCTGTTTTTTTAGAAAATCCTGTTAAGATTCCGAAAAGTAATCCAAGGCTACCGCCAAGTAGAAAACCAAGTGCTGCTCTTATGATACTGATTTTCATATTGCTAAAAAGCTCTCCAGATAACGTGAGTTCATAAAAGGAAGATAGGATAGCAACTGGTGTTGGTAAGATATTAGCAGAAACAAACCCCATACTCCCTATATACTGCCAAATAGCGAGAATAACAGCTGGCAAAGCGCATCCTTTTATCCATAACGGTATGCCTCTTTTTCCCTTTAGTTTTCTTGTTTTCCCTTCTCTTTGCACTTGAACGTAGGCTGCTGTTTTCACTTTTCATCCTCCTTTCTTACTTTTTTCACGAAAGTATTATCAACTACTTTGGATACATCAATCTCTTTATTAATCGCGCCTATTTCATATTGGAAATCAGCCGTATCTTGCTGATCTTTAATAATTTCTTTTGAAATAGGAACATTAAATTGTTTTGTATTTTTTAAGACATTCGCCACTACTTTTTCATCTAAGTTTTTCGTCTTCGCATAAATTGCAACAGCTTCTTCATTATGAGCGTTTTGCCATTTTACAGTTTTGTCGTACACTTTCATAAAGGTTTCCAATTCTTTTGGATGGTCTTTAATAAATTGTTCTCTAGCAATTGCAAAACTAGGAGAGTATGTACCAACCGTTTCTCCATCTGCTAGTATTTTAGCGTCGTGTTCAATTGTTTGAAGTGAAATAAATGGTTCCCAGATTGACCAAGCATCCACAGATCCATTTTGAAAAGCAGGCATCGCTTCATCTGGCTGAAGTTGAATAATTTCTACCTCTTTAGGAGAAATCCCAGCTTTCTTTAATGTTTTGTGAAGGAAGTCAAACCCACTGCTTCCTTTTGCAACTGCAATTTTCTTTCCTTTTAAATCTTTGAGTGACTTAATACTGCTGTCTTTATTGACTAAAATAGCGTTACCTTTCACTCCATCTGACGTCATTGCAATTTCTTTAAATGGGACGCCACCAGCCTGCCCTCCAATAACAGGTGAATTTCCTACTAGTGTCACATCCAATTTTCCACCTGCAATCCCTTCAAATTGAGGCGGCCCACTTTGGAACTCTGTCCATTTCACTTTAATTCCTTCTTTTTCAAACTCTTCTTCAAACCATTTCTTTTCTTTTGCAATCCATAGCGGTGTTAGGCTTTGTTGAATGCCAATATTAATTTCTTTTAATTTTCCTGGTTCTGCTGAACTTTTAGCAGAGCAAGCTGTTAACAACAGTGCAGCTGCTATTACTAACAACCATTTCTTCATTAAAATCCCTCCTAAATTCCTGATCCTTGTTCATAGACCACTTCTTTTGTTTTTTCAAACTCTTTTAACACTTCCTGACGGAGATACTGGAAAGATGAATCAGTTCGATCTCTTGGAAAAGAAAGCTTAATAGGCATCACTTTCTGAAGGGCACCTGGCTTTGCTCTTAAAATCGCAAGCTTTGTGCCTAAATAAATTGACTCATCAATATCATGGGTAACTAAAATCATCGTAATTTTTTTCTTCTGCCAAATTTGAAGCAAAACATCTTGAAGGTGCTTTCTCGTGAACGCATCAAGCGCTCCAAATGGTTCATCAAGCAGTAATACTTCTGGTTCCCGAATAAGTGCGCGAGCAATAGCTACACGCTGAGACATTCCTCCTGACAGTGCTGATGGATATGCTTTTTCATAACCATCTAAGCGAACAATTTGAATAATCTCTGCTACTTTTTGCTTCACTTTTGGATCTCGTAAATTCAAATCTGCTGCAATGTTCTGTTCGACGGTTAACCATGGAAACAACCTGTGTTCTTGAAAAATAAATCCTTGATTGATTCCAGGCTCTACAATCCTTTTGTTTTCAATATGAACTTTTCCAACATAGTCAGTATCGAGACCAGCTATAATTTTTAATAGTGTGCTTTTTCCACATCCGCTTGGGCCAATAATAGTTAAAAACTCACCTTGTTTAATTTCTAAGCTAATATCGTCAATTACTACAGTGCGCTTTTCATCACTTATAAATGCTTTTTCATTTACAACAATTGAAACTGCCACTTTTCCTCTCCTCCTTATGAAAAAACTCCCTATCTAAATAAGATAGAGAGCTTTCGGTTGTTCCGATCAGCCTTTTTCAATATGTGTTTACAGTCATTCACAAAAGCATCAACTCCTTTAGTAGCAACAAAAAAAGCACACGCTTCTTTAAAAGAAACATGTGCTTTCGGTGTTCCGATCAGCTATATGAAATATATAATTTTATATCCAATTAATTCTATAGGGATTATAATATATAAATTTTCTTTCTTCGTCAATCCTTTTTTAAAAAAAATTTAAATCTAAAAAGCCCTTAAATTGTTTAAGGGCTTTTTTCATCTTTTATTCTCCTTTTAACAATGCCACTTCTTCATCCGTTAACTCGCGATACTGTCCAAGCTCGAGCTCTTCATCAAGTTTTAGTTCTCCCATTGAGAGGCGTTTGAGATAGATCACTTTTTTCCCTACGGATTCAAACATTCTCTTAACTTGATGAAACTTTCCTTCTGTAATTGTTAAGTGAATAACAGACGTTTCTCCACTCTCAATAATCTCTAGCACCCCTGGTTTCGTAACATATCCATCATCAAGTGTTACGCCGTTTTTAAAAGCTTCCACATCTTCTTCAGTCACTTCTGAATTAATGTGAGCTAAATACGTTTTCGGGACGTGCTTTTTTGGCGAAAGAAGCTGGTGAGACAGCTTGCCATCGTTTGTTAATAAAAGAAGGCCTTCTGTATCCTTATCAAGCCTACCCACTGGAAAAGGTTCAAAAACAGCATCTTCCGGTTCTAATAAATCAACAACAGTTGGTTGAGACACATCTTCCGTTGCTGAAATAAGTCCTTGTGGTTTATGTAGCATAAGATAAATAAATTCTCGATATACAACTTCTTCGTTGTAAACCGTAACCTCTTGTTCACCAGGATTTACATGTTGTTTCGCATCTTTTACAGGTGCTCCATCAACTTTAACAGCTCCTGATTTCAATAATGATTTTACTTCTTTCCGACTACCATATCCAATATTCGCTAAAAGCTTGTCAATTCTCATGACAAATACCTCCTATTCTTCTTAAAGTTTGGGCTTCTGCCTATACATCCTGTAGATAACTTTCATACTTTATGGTGAACTCAATTAGAGAGGAGAACTTTCATGTACCCTTATTCTTATTATCGCCAACAGCCCCAAGGATTCTTCCCTGGCTCTACTATTTCAAACATCAATCGCCGTCTTGATCGCATTGAAAATCGTTTAAATGATCACGATCGTAAACTTCGTCAACTTAATCGACGCCTTCGTCGTGTTGAACGTCAAATCGGTTTTTCAGTCTTTGGTACAGACGAAGACTTCTAAAATGACAATAAAATGGCGCTAAGATTAGCGCCATTTTACTTTCTATTGTTCTCTTACTTTATTACGTTTAAAACGACGGGTAATTTTATTCACAAATCCATCTCCAAACACAATGTTTAGTAAACGAGATTGGTAAGCAAGTCCTAAATATAGGGCTCCGCCAATGCCAACTCCGGCAAATGAAATCAGTCCAGCGGCAATTCTTCCGTCTTTGTAAGATACGAAAGAAGACAAGCCAAGCTGTACAAGCCATACAGCAAGAGCCATAATAGCCACAAATAAAATAATTAAAATGGATCGTTTTACAAAGAGCGTAAATTTATATGCTGCGTGTTTTTGAATCATATAGAATGTGTAAGCAATAGCTACAAAATAGCCAAGTGCTGTTGCAAGAATAGAACCTGTTGCTTGCAAATAATACGTAAGCGGAAAGTTAAACACAATCTTTACTAGCAAACCAAGCACTAAACTAATAACAGCATAACGTTGCTTGTTAATGCCTTGTAAGATAGCTGCATTGACTGTAAAGAATGAGAAGAACAGAGCAAGCGGTGCATACGTTGCTAACATCTGACCTCCTAAGTCACTTGTGCTATACATAAGAGCATAAATAGGATACGCAAGAACGCACATCCCGATAACTGCTGGTAATACTAAAAACATAATAGTTTGATATGTTTGATCAATTTGGTTTTTTAATGTTCTGCGTTTTCCGTTAACATAGGAATCCGTAATTGTTGGAACAAGTGTTAATCCGAACGCTGTTGCAATAGACACAGGAATCATGACAAGCTTTGGCACCCATCCAAATGTGATACCAAAAAGCGTTTCAGCCGTGTCTTTATGTCCTGCTGCAACCATTGCTCTATTAAACATAAATTGATCAACGTATTGGAACAAAGGAATAGCTAGTCCTACAAACACAAATGGACCTGCATAAGAAAATAGCTCTTTAAACATATCTCGCGTTGAAATGTTAGCAGGCTCAACGCTTTGTTCGAGCAATTTATCAAAGTGTTTCTTACGTTTTTTCCAATACCAATAAAGAACAGCTAATCCACCAAGTGCACCAATAAAGGCTGCAAATGTAGCAAATCCAACAGCTGTTGCAATGCTTCCATTTAACATCTTAATAATAATGTAGCTTGACGCTAATAAGAAAACAACACGTGCGATCTGCTCGATAACTTGTGAAACGGCTGTCGGTCCCATTGAACCATTTCCTTGGAAAAACCCCCGGATAAGACTCATTGTTGGAACTACAATGATGGCTACGCTAACCATCCGAATAACCATGACAACATCGTCAAGTGAGTTATCAAGGCCATTTCCCCCCAGCATTAATTCTGCAATGACTGGTGAGAGAAAAAATAGAGCTGCAAAAACGGTAACTCCCATAATCATGGTGAACTTCATTCCACTTTTGAACATCCGCATACTTGTATGATAATCTCCAAGTGCGTTATATTTAGAAACGAACTTAGAAACCGCTAGCGGAACTCCCGCTGTTGCGATACTCAAATAAATTGTATACTGTCCATAGCCATATTGAAAAAGGGCTCCCCCTTTATTTCCAACAAGACTTTCAAATGGAAAAACGTAAATCATCCCGAGTACTCGCGCAATGTATGTACCGAGTGTTAAAATAAGTGTTCCTTGCAATAGTTTTGAATTAGACATATTGGTGCCTCCAAAAAAAGCTGACTCAACTATTGATAATAGAGATATCTTTGCATTTACGCAAGTGATTATATTAAGTAGGCTGGTGAAATAATTGTTAAATTATGATGTCATTGTCATTGGTGGTGGGCCATCAGGCTTGATGGCTGCTATCTCTGCAGCAGAAGAAGGAGCAAAAGTGTTGCTCGTTGATAAAGGAAATAAATTAGGTCGTAAATTAGCAATATCAGGTGGCGGACGCTGTAATGTCACAAACCGACTTCCTGTTGATGAAATTATTAAGCACATTCCAGGAAATGGCCGCTTTTTATATAGCGCCTTTTCAGTATTCAACAATGAAAACATTATTGAATTTTTTGAAGGACTTGGAGTGAAGCTGAAGGAAGAAGACCATGGGCGCATGTTTCCCGTTTCTAACAAAGCTCAATCAGTTGTTGAAGCACTATTAAATCATTTAAGAAGACTTGGTGTAAAAACACAAACGAATACATCTGTCAAGAAAGTGCTGTATGAAAATGGAGCTGTAAAAGGAGTTCTATTTGAAAATGGAGAAGAAATTTTAAGTAAGAGTGTTGTCATTGCCGTTGGAGGCAAATCTGTTCCACATACAGGCTCAACTGGTGATGGATATGCATGGGCAAAAGCGGCTGGGCATACGATTACAGACTTATACCCAACAGAAGTTCCGCTTACATCAAATGAACCATTCATTAAACAAAAGACGCTTCAAGGACTTGCCCTTCGTGATGTAGCTCTTAGCGTATTGAATAAAAAAGGAAAAGCAGTCATCACTCATAAAATGGACATGCTTTTTACTCATTTCGGAGTTTCAGGTCCTGCAGTTCTACGTTGTAGCCAATATGTTGTAAAAGAGCAAAAGAAACGAAAAAACGAACCAATCACATTAACAATTGATAGCTTCTCAGAAAAAAATAAAGAAGAGCTCTTCCAATCCATCGTAAAAATGATGAAAGAAGAGTCGAAAAAAGCGATTAAAAATGTATTAAAAGGGCTTGTCCCAGAGCGCTTCCTTCTTTTCCTTTTAGAAAGAGTAGGAATCTCTGAACAAGAAGCTTGTGGACAAATTCCTCACGAAAAAGTACGTTCACTTGTTGAAAGTTTTAAACAGTTCTCGTTTACTGTTAATGGTACACTTTCAATTGAAAAAGCTTTTGTAACAGGTGGCGGCGTCTCTACAAAAGAAATTCATCCAAAAGAAATGTCCTCAAAATTAATGGATGGTCTTCACTTCTGTGGGGAAATTTTAGATATCCATGGCTATACTGGAGGATACAACATTACAGCTGCTTTTGTAACAGGTCGCCTTGCAGGACATAGTGCAGCAGTTCATTCATCACAAACAACATAAGTTAACAGGCTGGCGCATAATACGTCAGCCTTTTTTGTACATAACAAGAGCAGAGAAACAGTAGACTTGATCTTTTTCTGTCATCGCTGTTGCTACATTGTATTTGATATCAATAATTTGTTCATCTGATAGTGTTTTTAAAAAACGATTTATCGCTTCTTCTAAATCCCCTTCATGTTCTTTATCAAAAAGTTTTACTTTCATTTCTCTTCCTCCTCTACTATCTCTTTTTTATAATTACGAGAAAAGAGAGCAAATTATGATAGAAAGAAAACAACCTTAAAGATTTGACTTATTAGTTGAGAAAGATTATCATTATATTATCTTACTGGATAAGATAATTTCTTAGAGGAGGATTTAATAATGTTTGTTATGAATGCAAGTTTTGAAATAGATAAAGAACATGAAGATCGCTTAGCTCATAAAGCAAAGAAAAATAAACAGGAAATTCTAGAAGCTGATGGTGTAGTTTCATTTGAATGCTGGCGTAAAGAGCATCGAGAAACGGTTGAATATGTGTTTGTTTCAAAATGGGAAAAGCAAGAGGACTTTAAAGCTTGGATTTCTCGTGAAGAGCATGTTGAAGAACATAAGGAAATGAACAAGAAGAAAAAAGTGGAAGAACCTGCTGTAAAAATTAAAAAGACGCTTCGTTCATTTGATTTGTTTGAAATAGAATAAATATGAAAAAAGACGAATGTATAAAAAACATTCGTCTTTCTCTTGGTATGTGGTATGCCACAATTAATACTCCTTAATAAGGATTCGATCTGGTCTAATAAAAAACCATAAAATGATAGTAACAAAGATTGGCAATATACTTACTAGTAAAGCTCCTTCCCAACCGATTGTTTGAGCAAGCCATCCACAAAGAATAGGAGACAGAAAAGCTCCGATGTTCCCCCATAAATTCATCCACGCCGAAACAGATCCTGCAAATTCGTTCCCAACGTCAACTGCTGTAGCCCAAGATGTAACAACAGGAAATCCTAAAGCTCCTAGCGCGAGTGTTAACCCTAAGATATTTATCCAAGGTGTTGTTGCATAAGCGGCAAAGTACATACATACTGCAAAAACTAACAATCCCCCAATAGCTAGGGAACCTCTAGCTATCATCTTACTTTTTCCTTTCTTTACTAAATAATCAGAAATGGCCCCTCCCGTCATTACAGTAATAAAGATACAAAGCCAAGGTAAACTTGCAGCAAATCCCATGCTACTTAACGTAAATTGCCTAGCTTCTAAAAGATACGTAGGAAGCCAAACCAAAAAGAAAGTAACAATGTATAGAACAACAAAGTACTGAATACCTAGTGCCCAAAAACGTCCGTTCTTCAAGAACTTTTTCCAAGGAGCTACTTTTTTTTCTTTTGCTTGTACTGTACGGTTAGACAAAATTAAATTCAGTTCTTCTTTACTAATCCAAGAATGTTCTTCAGGCTTGTCTCTTCCCATCACATACCAAATTCCTGCAATTACTATCCCAATCAGACCAAATATATAAAAGACAGCTTCCCATCCTAACCACTGATAAATAGCTACGGTTACGATAGGGGCGATAACAGGTCCAAAGTAGGAACCAGCGAGCAAGGCACTAGCAGCTCTTCCTTTTTCTTGTTTCTGAAACCAATAAGTATTAAAAACTGCATTGCCAGGGTACATTGGTCCTTCTCCCACTCCAAAAAGGAATCGAATCAGTCCCATTAGTCCATGTGATTTTACAAGAGCCGTCAACCCTGTGAATATAGACCACCATATTAAAGCGTAGAAAACAATTTTACGTGCTCCAAATTTCTCAGCTAGCATTCCAGCTGGAATTTGGGATAAAGCATATCCTAATGAAAAAAGAGAAGCAAGCATTCCAAACTGAACTTTATTCATATTAAGATCTTCCATCATAGGTGCAGCAATAATAGAAATATTAGAACGATCCATGTAGGCCACTAAACCAATTATAAAAAAGAGAAATGCTAACCACCAACGTAATTTGGGGATTGTTCTCGTTTTTGTTTTGATTTCCAGATTTGAACTGACCTCTATCTTATCCATAACTCTACTCCCTCCAATTTAAAAGAATATTCAGTTTTTTATAGTCAAAAGAGGAGCTTATCCCCTTTTTCAATATAAATCTAAGCGTTGGTCTGTAATAACTGGAATGTGGCCTCTCACTTCATTTACATCATCAATATTAATATCTATATGATAAATTTCTTCATTTTTATTTCCTTCTAATACTATTTTCCCTAAAGGATCAATAACCATTGAGTGCCCTGGAAAATCAGTATCTCCACTCTTTCCGCAGCGATTAACTGCTACTACGAAAGATTGATTTTCTATTGCTCTAGCAATGAGCAAATGCTTCCAATGATCAACTCGTGCAGTAGGCCATTGAGCTACATTAACTAACAACTTTGCTCCATCGTTCACAAGTTTACGAGATAATTGTGGGAAGCGAAGATCGTAACAAATCATTAAACCAATCTTTATTTCCTCCCACTCTATTAATCCTATTTTATTTCCTGCTTTTAAAAATTTGTGTTCATCCATTAGACGAAATAGATGAATTTTGTCATAGCTTAATAGTTCCTCTCCTGTTCTACTAAAAACAAACATAGTGTTCGTCACATCTTCACTTTCAGAATGAAGAGTAAGTATACTTCCACCAATGACCATTACACAATGCTTTTTAGCAAATGAAGAAAGCATGTCTTTTGTACGTTTTCCGTCTTCATCAGCTATTTCATTAGCGCGCTCTAAATCGTATCCAGTATTCCACATCTCCGGCAGAATCATTACATCTGGTTTGTTCTCCATTGCTTGATTCATAAGAGATTCTGCATGTTTAAAATTAAATTCGGGATCCCCAAATTTGACATCCATCTGAATAAGAGCTATTTTCATTTTTGTCCCTCCATTACTTTAATGCAATAAGCGCTTTCAATACGTCTATTTAATTTTGCATCTGCCAACTCATATTGAAACTTTTCTCCATATACAAAACCTTCTAATGTCGGAACCGTGCCTGAGAAGATAACTGTATTAGAAAGGTCTCTATACCCAAACTCTTTCAATTTCTCCAATAATGTTTCTACAGGTAGAAGAGAGTGAAGACTATCTTCCTGATACTTTCTTTTCCCTTTTTCATCTTTAATCCACGAGCGTAAATAAAGTTCATCCCAATGATCTTTAATATCTTCTAAACGCCAGAAAACATCAGCTAGCGGCTTCGGACATGCTTGTTTAGATTTTAGAATATCTTTTGTTTCAAGAAATCGATCTGTATGATCACTTCCTAATGTTACTAGCCACTCTTCTCCATTATGAAACAAAACATATTCAGCTTCCCCTGATGTTTCTTTTCCTTCAACATCGATTTTATCTCCCAAATTGATTGAAGAAACATCCTGAGGATAAATGGCTGGAATTGTTTCAGGAGGAGCTACTCCAATCTCAGCTAACTCTGCAATATGCTCTTCAACTTTCTCTATATCTCTTCCGCCATATCCAACAACAATAACTTGCTTAACCGTAATAACCTCTTCATATTGCCCTTTTTCTAACGTGTCAACGCTAATTGTAAATTCCCTCATCTTCCATCCTCCTCATTTTCTTTCAATGTGCTCATTACAGCTTCTCTTGTACACTCAATATGTTCCAATACTGCCTTCTTAGCTCTTTCACTATCTCTTTCCTTTAAGCATTGAATGATGAGTTGATGCTCTGTTAACGTTTGTTTTATTCGATTCGGAGAATTGAGCGCGCTTACTCCAAACCAGCGCATTTGATCGCTTACCGTTTTCATTAGATTGGTTAGCCGTTTATTCCCACTAAATTCAGCAAGTAACATATGAAAATCGTGGTCAACCGAAATAAAGCGCTTATTCTCTTGTTGTTCATTCAGCTGGCTATCGTATATGCCTTCTAAATGCTTAATCTGTTCGTCCGAAATAATAGGGACAAGCACTTCGATAACAAGCACTTCCAATCCACGGCGAATTTGAATAACTTCTTCCACATCTTGTTTCGTAATTTTACTGACAAATGTTCCTTTTCGTGGTACAGATGTTACCCAACCTTCTAACTCTAACAGGGGAATAGATTCACGAATCGGAGTTCTACTGATTCCTAATTGTTCACTTAATGCACGCTCGTATAGTACTTCACCTGGAGCGATAGATTGGTCAATAATAGCATTCTTAATTCCTTGATATGCTTGCTGTTTTAATGAAACAGGCTTTGCTAGCTTTGGCAAATTCATAAAAGTTAGCTCCTCACATTTTATTGGCATGTGGCATACCAGTTTTAATTTTCTTAATATTTAGTATAGTCAGTTTAGCGTTTTTTGGCAAATTTTTAGTTAGCACTTCTTACGCAATAAAAAAAACGCACAATTAAGTGCGCTTTTTTTATTGTTTCACTTCACCATTCCACTCTAACATGCCTCCAACCATATTACGGGCTTGATAGCCATGGTCTTCTAAAAAGAAGCATACATTTTCACTGCGACGTCCTGAACGACAAATAAAGATATACTCTTTGTCTGTATCAAGTTGATCCATTTTTTGAGGAATCTCGCCCATTGGGATATGAACTGCTCCAGGAATCATTCCTTCTGCAACTTCCTCATTTTCACGTACGTCAATAAGGTGAAGAGATTCACCGTTCTCTAACTTTTTCTGAAGCTCTTCTGTCGTAATTTCTTTTACCATAGTAATACACCCTCAACCTTTCCTAGCTTTATTTTGTTAGAAAGGGCTCTCTACAAAAAGAACCCTCTACATTTCTTAGTTAGCTACGATATTTACAAGTTTGCCAGGTACTGCAATCACTTTACGAACGGTTTTTCCTTCAATTTGCTCTTGTACTTTGCTGTCTTCCATTGCAAGATCTTGAAGACCTTCACGCGTTGTTTCAGCAGGTACTTTTAGTTTAGCACGAACTTTACCGTTAATTTGAACAACGATTTCAATTTCATCATCAACAAGTTTGCTCTCATCATAAGCAGGCCATGCTTCATATGAAACTGTTCCACTTCCGCCAAGCTTACTCCATAATTCTTCTGCAATATGCGGAGTAATTGGAGCAATTAGTTTTAAGAACCCTTGCATATACTCTTTTGGTAAAACGTCTGTTTTATAGCACTCATTAATGAATACCATAAGCTGAGAAATTGCCGTATTGAAACGAAGTCCTTCTAGGTCTTCTGTTACTTTTTTCACTGTTTCATGGTAAATGCGTTCAAGTGCTTCATTGTCTTGGTCTTTAATCTTTTCCACAACTGCACCTTCATCAGTTACCATAAGACGCCAAATACGATCGATAAAGCGGCGAGCTCCATCTAATCCATTTGTAGACCATGCAACAGAAGCTTCTAATGGACCCATGAACATTTCATACAAGCGAAGTGTGTCAGCACCATGTGATGCAACAATCTCATCTGGGTTAACGACATTCCCTTTTGATTTACTCATCTTCTCGTTGTTTTCACCAAGAATCATTCCTTGGTTAAATAGCTTTTGGAATGGCTCTTTTGTTGGAACTACTCCGATATCATAAAGGAATTTGTGCCAGAAACGAGCATAGAGAAGGTGAAGTACCGCATGCTCTGCTCCTCCAATATAAATATCAACTGGAAGCCATTGTTTTAATTTTTCTTCGTCCGCTAATTTCTCACTGTTATGTGGGTCAATATAGCGTAGGAAGTACCAGCAGCTTCCTGCCCATTGTGGCATTGTATTTGTTTCACGACGGCCTTTTTTGCCCGTTTTTTCATCTACAACGTTTACCCACTCTTCAACGTTTGCAAGTGGTGACTCACCTGTACCAGATGGTTTAATTTCATCTGTTTTCGGAAGCATAAGCGGTAGCTCGCTTTCATCAACAGCTGTTGTTGTACCATCTTCCCAATGAATGATTGGAATTGGCTCTCCCCAATAACGTTGACGGCTGAATAACCAGTCGCGAAGACGATATGTTACTTTCTTTTCACCTTTTTTGTTCTCTTCTAGCCATGAAATCATTTTCTCAATTGCTTCTTCTTTATCTAAACCGTTAAGGAAGTCAGAGTTCACATGTGCTCCGTTTCCTGTGTACGCTTCTTTCGTAACGTCTCCACCTGAAACAACTTCTTTAATTGGTAGATCAAATGCTTGAGCAAACTCATAGTCACGCTCATCGTGAGCAGGAACGGCCATAATTGCCCCTGTTCCATATGTTGCTAGAACATAGTCTGCAATCCAAATTGGCATTTTCTCGCCGCTTACAGGATTAATTGCATAAGCCCCTGTGAAAGCACCTGTTTTTTCTTTAGCCAAATCTGTGCGCTCAAGATCACTTTTTGTTTTCACTTTATCAATATAAGACGTAACTTCTTCTTTTTGTTCTGCTGTTGTAATTTTCTCAACAAGACTGTGCTCTGGTGCTAGTACTGCATATGTTGCACCGAAAAGTGTATCAGGACGCGTTGTAAATGCTATGAAGCTTTCATCTGTTCCCTCAATTTCAAATTGAACGTGAGCTCCTTCAGAACGTCCGATCCAGTTGCGTTGCATATCTTTAATACTCTCAGGCCAGTCAAGCTCTTCAAGGTCATCTAACAAACGATCAGCGTATTCTGTGATTTTCAAAATCCACTGTTTCATTGGACGACGCTCAACAGGGTGTCCACCGCGCTCACTTTTTCCATCGATTACTTCTTCATTCGCAAGTACTGTACCAAGTGCAGGGCACCAGTTTACAGGGATTTCATCAACATAAGCAAGCCCTTTTTCATAAAGCTTTAAGAAAATCCATTGTGTCCACTTATAATAATGAGGATCTGTTGTGTTAATTTCACGATCCCAATCGTAAGAGAACCCTAATGATTGAATTTGACGACGGAAGTTATCAATGTTTTGCTTTGTAAAGATCGCTGGATCATTTCCTGTATCAAGCGCATATTGCTCCGCAGGCAATCCGAAAGCATCCCATCCCATTGGATGAAGAACGTTATAACCTTGCATGCGTTTTAGACGAGAAAGGATATCTGTTGCCGTATATCCTTCAGGGTGTCCAACATGAAGACCTGCTCCTGATGGATATGGGAACATATCAAGCGCATAAAACTTTGGCTTGTCTTTGTCTTCCCCTGTTTTAAATGTTTTATTGTCTAACCAATAATTTTGCCACTTCTTTTCAATTTCTTGATGATTATAAGCCATTGTGTTTCCTCCTTAAAGCCAATATATTCCAGTAAAAATAAAAAAACTCCCCTCCCACAAAGGGACGAGAGATGCTTTCCCGCGGTACCACCCAAATTAGCGCTTAAAACGCTCAGCTTTACGTCCGTAACGTGGACTAACGACAAATGCTACTGCTTTCGTTCACATTTATAGCTCAAAGGCGAGTTCACAAACATGCCTCTACTGACTCACACCAACCGTCAGCTCTCTTAAAGACTCATGTTTCCTACTACTCCTTATCAAAGCAAATATAGTGTTCGTTACTATGTATTGTAAATAATCTAGAATAAAACTGCAAGCAATGAAAAAGCGCTTTTTCCTATTATCGCCCGCTAAAAGTCATTATAAACGAAAAATTCCGCCTATATGGCTAAAAAAAGAAGAAAGAGCGGATTCTTTTCCGCTCTCTTTGTTAGTATTACAATTTTCCTTCGTTTTCCTTAGAAGGTTTTGATTTAATCGGCTGACCGCCGCTCTCTTCGTAACGTTTTTTTGACTCTTTAATAGGATCGAAATCTTTTCCAACTTCCATATCATTGCTGTTGAAGCCATTACGTGTTTTTTGTTCAGGGTTATTTTTCTTTGAACGTTTTTTCATCAGAAACTCTCCCTATTTTTAATAATCTGTTAAGATCATTTCATTTTGAAGCTGTTGAATTTGTAGACGCATACGGTAAAGCTGTTCACGTTGCTGATCGTTTGCACTGTGTGCCATTTCTTCTAGGTTCATGTAAGACTGTTCAAGCATTTCCTGTGCTTTCGTATACTCTGTTGCATTGTAATGTTCTTGTTTCATTCCTTCACTAAGTTGACCTTTTGCATAGCGAAGTGAGTCTTCACACTGTTGAAGAAGATTGTCAATAGATTGACGTGTTGCCATATTAATCCCTCCATTTTCATTAACTTATAGCATATCAACGTTATTTTTTACGACTTTCCTCTCTTTTATGTAGCTTCTCCTTTAACACCTCTTATTGGAGAAAAGGAGTCATTCTGTTAAAATGGTCTATGATTTATGATGAAAAAAGGAAGGAGAAATTCTCCGAATGAAAGAAACTAATCCATTTCTGTTTGCAAGCGATCATAAACGCTACCATACATGGAATTATCATTTACGAAATACTTTTGGGCACAAGGTGTTTAAAGTAGCTCTTGACGGGGGTTTTGACTGTCCGAATAGAGACGGCACTGTTGCTCATGGAGGCTGTACATTTTGTAGTGCAGCTGGCTCAGGTGACTTTGCTGGAAACCGATCTGAAGATTTAATTACCCAATTTAATGATATTAAAAGCAAAATGCACAACAAGTGGAAAAATGGAAAGTACATGGCTTACTTCCAAGCATTCACAAATACACATGCCCCACTTGCAGAACTAAAAGAAAAATATGAAACAGTTCTAAACCTTGAAGGTGTTGTAGGACTTTCCATTGGAACACGTCCTGATTGTCTTCCAGATGATGTTGTTGATTATTTAGCAGAACTAAATGAAAGAACATACCTGTGGGTTGAACTTGGTCTTCAAACTGTTCATGAACGTACAGCTCTCTTAATTAATAGAGCTCATGACTATGAATGTTATGTTGAAGGAGTTAATAAGCTACGAGCGCGAGGTATTCGCGTTTGTTCCCATATTATTAATGGTCTGCCTCTTGAAGATTATGACATGATGATGAAAACGGCTCATGAGGTGGCAAAATTAGATGTCCAAGGCATTAAGATCCACCTTCTTCACCTCTTAAAGAAAACACCAATGGTCAAACAATATGAAAAAGGACAGCTTGAATTTTTAGCTTTTGATGATTACATCAACCTTGTCTGTGACCAACTTGAAGTGCTTCCTCCTGAAATGGTTGTTCACCGTTTAACAGGAGACGGTCCAATTAACCTTATGATTGGTCCAATGTGGAGCGTTGATAAGTGGAGTGTTTTAAATGCAATCGATGATGAATTAAAAAAACGAAATAGCTACCAAGGACGACTTTTTGAACGAAAGGAAGTAAAAGCGTAATGAATATTGAACGCGTATTAACTTTCTCCAAAACGCTTCTTGAAAAAGTAACAGAGGACGGAGATTTTGCTGTTGACGCAACAGCAGGAAACGGTCATGACACTCTTTTCCTAGCAAATCTTGTTGGAGAGAAAGGGCACATTTATAGCTTTGATATTCAACAAAGTGCAATTGAGGAAACATATAATCGCTTGAATCAGGCAAAAAAAATTGAAAATGTCACACTTGTTCATGATGGTCACCACCATTTCCACCAACACCTCCCTCTCGAATTAAAAGGACAGCTAAGCAGTGCTATATTCAATCTTGGCTATTTACCTGGTGGAGACAAAAAGATTGTCACAACCCCTGACACAACTATCGAAGCTGTAAAAGGACTTCTACAATGGTTGAAAAAGGGAGGAATTATTGTTCTCGTTGTCTATCATGGTCATGAAGAAGGAGCAGTTGAACGAGATGCCCTTATGCAGTATGTAGCAACACTAGACCAAAAAAATGCACGCGTATTGAAATACGAGTTTTTAAATCAAAAAAACAATCCTCCTTTTATTATTGCCATTGAAAAAAGTACTCCTTAATGTGGAGTACTTTTTTGTAGTATGCGGTATAAACGTCCATTCCAATAAAAAAATCGGCTTATCTTTCCTCCAAGCTTAATAATCTTTTTAGCCTGCTTATGAACATTTCGTTGTTTTTTTACTTTTCGATCTGAAAGATACAACCCCAGAAGTCCTCTATTAATAAAATGGTGAAAATGCTCATGTGGAAGACCTTTAATTTTTTTGTCTGCTTCACTCACAAAATGGTGAAAGCGTTTCATCATTTCCTCTTGTTCAGGATAATAAAAACAAAAGTTCAAATCTCCCTCTTCTTCATCTTCTTCTTGATCAATAAAATAGTCTAATAAAATGTGAAGTCCTTGAATATATGGGAAATATCCTGACATAATTTGCATTGCTTGCTGTTTAGTGAAAGCACGTTGAAAACTATAAGAAACAAGACAAAAAATTCCAAGGGTTGAACCTGCACAGGCCGAAAATTCATACCAAGTCATGTTTGGAAATTTCTCCTGATGCTCGTGAAACCACGTTTCTAGACGGTGAACGCGCTCCTCTTCTCTCACATGTTTATGTATTTGCAAATCACAATAATAGCGGCAAAGCTCTAATAAATGGCTTTTAATGAGTGGATAATGTTCAATACTTGCTAGCACTTCCTGACATGTTTGAACAAGAGCGTGCAAATACCCCCCATCGTTTTGATCCTCTCGATAACGATAATATTCTCCGAGCGTCGCATGTGGTGTAAGGGCATGCGGCATTGATTCATGAAGAGCCGCAAAGTCAAGCGGATCAAGCGAAGTACTTCGATCACACAAGTTATCAAGATAGTCACTGATCGTTTGGTAAGCGACAATAAAACGGATGGCTTTTTTAAACTCCCCACATGCAAGCAACCCCATAATTGATCCACCTTCACAGTGAAAGGTTTTATCATTTATGCTTGCTAATGCTTGAGTTCGCAGTTCTTCATTTGGAATATTACTGGCTTTTTTCTTCCACTTCAACAATTCTTCATGAACAATCGGCATTACTTCTTTATAGACTTTTCTCATTAACATAAAAGGGTGTTTTGGTATCTCCACATTGCTCACCTCGAGATTGTTACGGCTTTTTCCCGTTATACATGTAAATGAACGAAGCTTTTCGCATAAGCAAACACTTGGTCCTGTTCAGGCTCATTGAATACTTCATGATAAAGTCCTGTCCATTCCTTATAAATCTTTTCACTTAAACTCATATCATCAAACCATTGTCTTACAATAAATTTCTCAATAACCTTATCTTCCCCAGCTTGAAGAATTAATAACGGTACATCTGGAAATTTATCCATATCTTTAAAAGCTAAATTCATAGCTTCCACAAACTGACGGTACCAGCGTACAGACACTTTTTTCACATACAGCTTATCTTCTTTATGCTCTCTCCAAAGACGCTGATTTCTTGTGACATTTTCAATCACAAGTGGAGACTGAACAAGTTTACCAGGCATGAGCTTATTTAAACCTTTTGAAAGGACATCTTTAAAGGCTGGGGGTTGTTCTTTTAATCCTAAAGCAGGTGATGATAAGATAACTCCCCATACAGGCAAACTGCGAAGCTGAAGCGCTCGTATAGCCGTCAATGCCCCCATACTGTGTCCTAGTAGAAAAATGGGTAAGTCATATGTTTGTGCTTCTTCAATCCATTCTTCAATTGCTTCAATATACTCATTAAAAGAGCGAATATGTCCTCTTCTTCTCGTTGTCACTCCTTGGCCTGGGAGATCTCCCATGATAACGTGAAACCCTTCTTCATTCCATCTTTCTCTCAGCCATTCATAGCGTCCGTGATGCTCTCCTGCTCCATGGATGATGACCATGACTCCCTTTGCATTCTCTACTTCCCATGTCCACATATTATGTACTTCCCTTCTTTTTATATTTACCGATGCAAAAAAAGTTTGTACACTTACATTAGAAGATTCTTTGTTTTTTTGCAACTCATAACATGGAGGGATAATAAATGTTATACGCTTACAAAGGAAAAGAACCACGCATTTCAGATACCGCTTTCATTGCTGACTATGTAACAATTACAGGAGATGTTGAAATTGGAGATGAAAGCAGCATTTGGTTTAATACCGTTATCCGCGGTGATGTTGCCCCAACCATTATTGGTCGTCGAGTGAACATCCAAGATCAATCAACACTTCATCAGAGTCCTAATCATCCTCTTGTAATTGAAGATGATGTAACAGTTGGTCATGCCGTTATTTTACATAGCTCAATCATTCGTAAAAAAGCATTAGTTGGAATGGGGTCCACAATTTTAGACGGAGCAGAAATTGGCGAAGGAGCTTTTATTGGGGCAGGAAGTCTTGTTCCTCCTGGTAAAAAAATCCCTCCAAACTCTCTTGCTTTTGGACGGCCAGCTAAAGTTATTCGAATGCTAACAGAAGAAGACCTAAAAGAAATGGAACGCATCCGTACAGGCTATGTAGAAAAAGGACAATATTATAAGAAGCTGTCTCCTCTTGAATAACAGAATTTACACACCGCATAAGCGGTGTGTTTTTTTGTAAAGAAAAGCTACACGATAATTTTACAAATTCTTAGCACTAACTCTAAAATTTCTTTCTACAATAGAAGTAAGGGCTGTAAAAAGGAGATGAAGAACGAAATGGAAAGATGGCTAAAAAGAGCCTATATATTTGAATGCTTTTTATTCCGTTCACTTAACAACCAATTTCACCGCAAATGGTTGAACGGGTATTTTCGTTTTATTACACATCTAGGAGGAGCGGCTGTCTCCATCAGCGTTTGTCTTTTACTTCTTTTCTTGCCTTTTGAAACATTGAAGGCAGCAAGTTTGGCGAGTGCTTTAGCGCTAGCTTTAAGTCATATTCCAGTTGCTCTTTTAAAAAAACTTTATCCACGAAAACGACCTTATCTTCAAATTATAAACAGCTATGTTTTACAGAATCCGTTGCGTGATCATTCTTTTCCATCTGGTCATACGACAGCTATTTTTGCTATCTCAACACCTTTTATTATTTCATTTTCTACTCTTTCTCTTTTGCTTCTTCCACTTTCATTAAGCGTCGCACTGTCAAGAATTTATCTTGGTCTTCATTACCCAAGCGATGTTGCAGCTGGTATGCTTATTGGCAGTTCATTTGGCTATGGATGTTTTTCTTTTTTTCTATAGATCATGATTTTTCATTGGAGGGATTGAAATGAAAATTGCCATCTTCACAGATACCTTTACACCTGATGTTAACGGGGTTGCGAAAACATTGAAAAGACTCACGGAGCATTTGCGCAATGAACATATTTCATTCCAACTTTTTGCTCCTGATAGTACGGGAGAAAAGCCATATTCGCTCAATGTTCATCGATTTATGAGCTTACCGTTTTTTCTTTATCCACAATGTCGGCTCGCCCTTCCCAACATGCTCAAAATTCGGCAACAGCTTCAATCTTTCAAACCAGATATTATTCATGTAGCGACTCCCTTCAATGTAGGACTTTGTGGAATTCACTATGCTAAAAAATTCAACGTCCCTCTCGTTGGTTCTTATCATACTGATTTTGATCAATATCTTTCTTACTATGATTTAGAATTTCTTTCTCCTCTTGTCTGGAAGTATATGCGATGGTTTCACCGCTCAATGAAAACTATTTTTGTACCTTCTCAAGATACAAAAGAAACGCTTATGCGGCACGGTTTTTCTAATCTTTCCATTTGGTCTCGTGGCGTTGATCATCGCCTTTTTCATCCTCACTACCCTAAAAAAAATGTTCGGGATGCTTACCATATTAAAGAACCCTACGTTATTACATATGTTGGGCGTCTTGCTCCTGAAAAAAATTTAGAACTTCTAATGAATGTGGCTCAGTCCCTTCCTTCCAAGCTGCGAGATAAGATCCATTGGCTCATTATTGGAGATGGACCCATGAAAAAACAACTTGAACAAAAGGCTCCTAGAAATATGTCTTTCACAGGATTTCTAAAAAGCAAAGAAATTGCATCTTTATACGCAGCCTCTGATTTGTTTTTTTTCCCTTCTACAACTGAAACGTTTGGAAATGTTGTTCTTGAAGCTGCCGCTTCAGGAATCCCCACAGTTGCAGCAAATGCTGGAGGAGTAAAATCGATTGTGAAAGATAGAAAAACAGGTTTCTTATGTGACCCTACTAACCCTGATGAGTTTATTAAAGCTGTGACCTATCTTTTAACACAGCATCATGATCGACTGCAAATGGGACATGAAGCTCGTCATTACGCTCTTACTCAAACATGGGATAAGATTTTTACCAACCTTCTTACTCAGTATGAAGAAACAATTTCAGTTGCTTCTACAACAAGTAAGCTTGCTTAAAAAAGAGATCCTCGTTATTAACGAGGATCTCTTTTTACATTTCCTGCTGAAAAAAGTATTGACTTTCTCTCTTCTTCAACATACAGTATTAACTGTACTACTTATGTTAATACACACACAACGATTTAATTTTATAAAATGAAAGAGAGGAAAAAGCATGATTAGCATAAAAAACATTTCTCATTCTTTTAAAATTGGAAAAAAAGGAACAGAAGAGACTGTTCCTGTCTTAAAAGATGTTTCTATGGACATTCCTAAAGGTGAAATTACCTGTATTGTTGGAAAAAGTGGTTCTGGTAAATCAACGCTTCTTAACTTAATTTCCGGCTACATTGCTCCAGCAGAAGGAACCATTGAAATCAATAATCAAACTGTCACAAACTTCAATGAAAAGGAATGGGCTCAGTTTCGTCTTGAGCATTTTGGGTTCATCTTTCAAAACTTTCAACTTATCCCTAGTCTTACTACATATGAAAATGTGGAACTACCGCTTACTTTAAAAGGTATGCGCAAGTCTGAACGAAAACAAAAGGTTCTGGAAATTCTACAAACAGTTGGATTAGAGAACCATCGTAACTATTATCCTAATGAGCTTTCAGGCGGACAGCAGCAGCGTGTCAGTATCGCAAGAGCACTTGTTTTGAACCCTTCTATTATTCTCGCAGATGAACCAACAGGAAGCTTAGATTCAGAGACTGAGAGAGTTATTCTTTCTTTCATTCAAACGTTAAATAAGCAATATGGAATTACATTTGTCATGATTACTCACGATGAAGAAGTATCCTCTATTGCACATCATAAGCTTCACTTACACGATGGGGTACTACGTAAAGAAGGTGTAAAAAATGAATTTTAAAGATCAAGTTAGTTTTATTAAACGAAATATGAAGAAAAACCGTCTCCGTGTCTTTATGACCGTTCTTGCAACAGCTATGTCGTGTGCATTTCTTGTTGTTCTTGCTTCAATTGGTTTTGGAATGCAAAAGACGGTTACAGACGAAATACTCTCACAGCAAATTGTCACAAAGATTCCTATTTACGGTAGTGACAAGAATACAAAAGATTTAAGCGGTGACTTAAAAAAAGACTTAAAAGACAACGAAAATGTCAAAGCTATTGTTGAACGTAAAACAGTTAGCGAACCTATTCAAACAATGCTTGGTGAACGATCTAGCGAGAACTCTTCTCTCATTTTTACGAATATGAAACAAGAAACAAACGCAGGAATGAGTCTTTCAAAAGGACGGATGCCAACTTCGTCACATGAAGTTGTCGTTGGCTATAATTTTGCAAGTCAGCTTTGGTCTAAGAAAGAGCAGGAAAAGTTTGAACAAGAACTAAAAAAATCCGAACAAAATGCAAATTATGATATAAAACCACCTAAAGGGTTTCAAGGAAATGTTTTAAATAAAAATATTACTCTAAAGGTGTCTAATACAGACGAAGAGAATGGAAAAGTAAAGGAGGAGAAATCTTATACTTTTAAAATTGTAGGTATTGCAAAAGAAAACCCAAAAGATTGGGTTGTTGATTCTAACATCTTTATTAGCCATTCATTTCTAAGTGATTTCTCAAATGTTCTCGGAGTTGAGCAGGAGAGCTTTCCAACAGACTTATCTGTTTTTGCAGATAAATTTGAGCATGTAGAGCAATTAACAAAAGTGCTTTTAGATAAAGGGTATCAAGCAGACTCTGTTACACAGCAGCTTGATAATATTAACAAGTTTTTTATAGCTTTCAAAATTGGACTTGTATTTGTTGGAACCATCGCTGTAATTATTTCAGCTATCGGTATTTTTAATACGATGACAATGGCTGTCACAGAACGAACTCAAGAGATTGGTATTATGAAGGCGATTGGGGCACAACCAAAAGTCATTCAAAAAATCTTCTTAATGGAAAGTGCCTTTATTGGAGTTTTAGGGTCTATTATTGGGATTATTGTGTCCTATATTGTAAGCTTTGGGGCGAATGCTATCCTACCAATGATTCTTACTTCTGTATTAAGTGAAGGAACGGATGATTCGTTCCATGTCACTTATTCTTATATTCCGCTTTCACTCATTATTATCGCCGTAATTATTAGTGCTGGCGTTGCGGTTCTTTCAGGATTAAGACCCGCTCGTAAAGCAACGAAAACAAATGTCCTTTCTGCTCTGAGAAGAGAGATATAAAAAAAGCTTGTCACTAAATTAGGGAACTGCCCCCCGTTTTTGAGACAGGGATCAAAACACCATCTAAATAGCCAGTTTTCGGTATTGGACCGGAGACTGGTTATTTAGTTTCGTTTGGATACGGATATTGTTATAATAAGTGATGTAGTCTTCGACAATCTGTTTTACGATGGCGGTCGTAGTACAGGTTAAGTTGTCGAGGTAGAAGGTTTCAGTCTTTAGAGAAGAGTGAAACGATTCAATGGAGGCATTGTCTGCGGGCGTCCCTTTTCGGGACATACTCATAGTCATGCCTCTTTCTTTGACTTGTTTTTGATAAGCATAAGTAGTATACACAGAT
>NZ_FOXX01000011.1 GCF_900115845.1 Priestia endophytica DSM 13796
CTTCTAATTTAGCGAATGCATCTTGAGAATGCGGTCCTTTCCCATAAGTATATTGTTTTCCAACAGGCTGTTCTAGTCGCTTCATCTCTCCATTCTTATACCATCTCATCCAGGTTTTCAGTTGGGTACGATTCCGAATCTGTAAGGTTTCCATGACTTCTTTTACAGGCACGCCTGCTAACCTCATTTCAATCGCCTTCATTTTCACTTCTACTGGATAACTTACTCTTGTTCCCATAGAAAAAACACCTCCACGTTATAGTTCGGTCATTTGTATCCGATCTTTAACGAAAAGGTGTTTTTTATTTGTCTCACTTCATGGGGTCAGTCCAGAAATGCCTAAAGGGGATTTTTTTATTTAAAAGTGATGTGCTAAATCTTTAGCTTGACCAATAGCTTTTGTTTTTATCTTATCCGTTATTTCAGGGTGGATCATTTGTCCTTCAATGGCAATTGTTTCAAACGACTCAATCCCAAAGAAATCCATCATTACTTCAAGATAGCGATGTCCCATCTCCTTATGAACATCAGGACCTTCAGAATAGATGCCTCCGCGTGCTTGAATATGTACAGCTTTCTTTCCTTTTAGAAGCCCTTTAGCTCCGTCTCGTGTATATTTAAATGTTTTGCCTGAAACGGCAATTGCATCGATATATGTTTTCATAATTGCTGGAATAGAGAAATTCCACATTGGTGTTACAAACACATATTTATCTGCTAATAGAAACTGGCCGCCTAACTCAGCTAGTCTTCCAACCTTTAATCTTTCATTTTTCTCTAGTTTCTCAAATGAGTTACCAGCTCGAAGCTTTTCCCAACCGCTAAAAACGTCAGCATCTAAATAGGGAATATCCGCTTTATATAAATCTAAATGAACCACTTCATCACATGGATTTTCTTTCTTATATGTTTCAATAAATTCTTGACCAACTGCCATGCTAAGCGATGCATCTGCTTGTAAAGGATGTGCCGTAATATATAAAACATTTGCCATACATTTTTCCTACCTTTCCTTGCGATCATACGCAATGATGTTCAATCTGGCTCGTGGGGGATTTCCTTCCGCGAACAGAGAATGTTTTCTACTTCTTCTTTTTTAATCTTTAACCCAGCTCTCAGCCCATTGACTAATAGGACCAAGAATTTTTCCTAATTCAGTTCCTTTTTGAGTTAGGGAATACTCTGAACGAATAGGGCGATCTGGAATTACGTTGCGAACAACAACTCCATGCTCTTCAAGCTCTTTAATTCGCTCTGTTAACATACGTCGACTTAAGTCTGGAATCGTTTCGCTTAATTCACTAAATCGTTTAGGACCACTCATTAGAACATAAATAATAAGACCTGTCCATCTTTTCCCAATTAATTCAAAGCTCTTCTCTACCTTTGGATGCAATTCTCTATTCTCTGTCACTCGTTTAGCCTCCTTACCTGAATTCGACAAAGGATTACTTATGTACTTATTGTAACAAAAAACCGAATGAAATAGATTTTTTTAGTATGAGGTAATTGGTAAAGTTTCATAACAGTAAAAACGATTAGAAAGGAATGAAAAATAATCCGTTCAAATCTCATTTTAAAGTTTTCATAAATGTTCCAAAGAAGAATAAAACTTTTAGTTAATAAGTACAATGACGTTCTCTTTCTTCTATATTACAATGTTAATTAATATAACATGAGATGTAACGTAAAGTTATTTATCGGAATATTCGATTATTAATAGTGTAGGGGGAAGGGGAAATATAATGGGGGAAACTAAGGGAGAGGTAAAAAAAGAACCTTTTTATAAAGGGATTTTCTTTCAAATTGTGGTTGCTATTATTTTAGGAACAGTTGTTGGGTACTTGTGGCCAAGCGTTGGGAATGCTCTTCAACCAGTTGGAGAGGGATTTATTAAGCTTATTAAAATGATTATTGCACCACTCATTTTTGGGGTAGTTGTTGTTGGGATTGCTAAAGTAGGCAACATCAAAACCGTTGGAAGAATCGGAGGGAAGACACTTCTCTACTTTGAAGTTGTTACAACGTTTGCTTTAATTATTGGGGTTGTTGTAGCAAACATGATGAATCCTGGTTCAACAATGAATGTAGATCCTTCAACATTAAGTACAGCAACTGTGGAAGAGAAAACAAACGGTTCAGATCTTCCAAGTGAAGGTGAGTTTTTTCTGAATATGATTCCAGATAGTGCTATTGGAGCTTTTGCGAATAACTCTATGCTTCAGGTTCTATTAATTTCATGTTTGTTTGGAATCGCTCTTGTGCATATTGGGGGAAGAACGTCAGAAGTTTTGCTTGATGTACTAGAAAAAGTAAACAACGTTCTCTTCAAAATTATGAGTTATATTATTAAACTAACAGCGCTAGCAACCTTTAGTGCAATGGCATTTGCGGTAAGTCAATACGGGATCGGGACACTTGCTTCATTCGGGAAACTGTTTGTTGCGATGACAGTTGCTTGTTTTTTATTCATTCTAGTATTAGCTGTTATTGTTCGGATAACGATTGGACTCAGTTTGTGGAAAATCATTGTATATATAAAAGAAGAGATTTTACTTGCTTTTGCGACAGGATCAACAGAAGCCGTTATGCCACAATTGATGGATAAATTTGAACAAGCAGGATGTAATAAGGCTGTAGTTGGCTTAGTTGTCCCAACAGGTTACTCTTTTAATTTGGATGGGGCTTCAATTTACTTATCTATCGCCCTTGTCTTTTTAGCTCAAGCAACAGGAGTTGATTTAAGTCTTGGAGAGCAGCTACTTATGTTAGGGATCTTACTTTTAACTTCTAAAGGAATGGCTGGAATTCCGGGATCTGCTTTTGTTGCCCTTTCCGCAACAGCCGCTGCGATGGGATCTATCCCAGTTGCCGCTGTTGCCCTGATGTTAGCGCCAGATCGTTTTATGGGAAACTATCGAACAACAGTTAATATTATTGGTTATGCTGTAGCTACGTTTATTATCTCAAGCTGGGAGAAGTTGCTTGATAAAGAACAGGCACGAGCAATGCTTGAAGGTGAACTTGTGTACGAACCAAAGAATGTTGAGATAGAAGAGAATTTTGATGAAGTCACAACATCTAGCAAAACTGTATCATAAATAACGAAAAAAGGTGCCTCTAAAAAAAGGCATCTTTTTTCGTTTGGATAAATTTGGTGAGTGTACAGAGGCATATTTTATTTTCTTCAAGGGTATAGGAAAGTTATCAACTTAAACCTAGAAAAATGAAGGAGGACCATAACAATGAGTAAACAAACCATTCTAAATAAAGAATTACCAAAAGGGATTGGACCAAATGTGAGCCCAGAAGCTTTTACAAACAATAAACGAAAAGTCTTTCTCTTTGGTTCTCCAAGTTATACAAATATAGGAGACCAAGCAATTGCCTATGCAGAAGAGAAATTTATAAGAAATCACTATCCTTACTATGAGTATATTGAAATTATGGACTATGCAACAGATGAAGGAATTCAAATTGTAAAAGAGATTATTAGTGAAGATGACATTGTTTGTTTTACAGGCGGCGGAAATCTTGGGAACTTGTATCTCGATATTGAGGAAGATCGAAGAAAAGTAATTTCAACTTTCAAAGATTACAAGACGCTCTCCTTTGCTCAATCTGTTTACTTTGAAGAAACAGAGGAAGGAGATAAGGAGAAAAAGAAAACCCAAGATGCTTATCATCAAAATCGTCATTTAACAATTGGAACGAGAGAACAGCAGACACTTGAATATGTGAAAGATACATTTGATTCTGAAGTGATGTATACACCTGATATGGTATTATCGTTAGATATTGAGCCTCAAGAGCTTGAGCGAGAAGGAGTTCTCTTTATTCTAAGAGAAGATAAAGAAAAGGTAACAGAAGAGAAGTTTATTTCTGAGTTAAGAGAGTGGGTAGAACAGGAAAAAGGGAAACGTACTGAGCGTACAGATACAGTGCTACACGATATGGATGTTATTGATTACAAGGACCGAGAAGATCAGTTTATGAAGATGTTAAATCGCATTGGTTCAAGTGAGTTAATTGTTACAGATCGTCTGCATGCGATGATCTTCTCCATCATTACAAAAACACCTTGTGTTGTATTTGGTAACAGCTATGGAAAAGCAAAACACTCTTATCGAGACTGGCTTGAAGCGTTGAACTTTATTGAGTATACAGATCAAAAAGACATTAATAAACTCGAAGAAATGATTGATCGTCTGCTCCAAGCAGAGCCAAATGACATTGACTTAAAACAAGATTTTAGGCCTTTACGTGACTATTTTAAAAAATAAAAAAGCTCCATAAGAAAGCGTGAGGAAAGAATTCCTCACGCTTTTTAATTTACTCAAAAATTGTTCCTTTTTTGAATTTGGAATTTTTGAAGGTGAACTTCATAAGAAGAAGGTATGAAACGCCTCCGACAACAACACCGATAATCCATCCGAGATCAATTTCTACGAAAGCTGCTAAAGCTCCTGCTAGCATTGCAATTAAAGCACACGGATTAACACCTGAGAATGGTCCGTCTTTTTTATATAAATCATCAACATTTACTTTTTGTTTTCTTAATATATAATACTCAACTAAAAGAATAGAAACGATAGGACCCAGGAATGCTGAGTAGATGAGAACAAACAGATTGAGTCCGTTTGCAGAAGAATCTTGAACAAGAACCCATGGGAATGAACAAAGTGCAAGCAATCCAGTTACAATAACAGCTGCTTTATACTTCATTTTCGTTACCAAAGTAATCACGTATGTTGGTGGAACAATATTTGCAACCATATTAACTGCTACAGCTCCAATAACAATAAAAGCAGATACCCCAACAGTAATATAAGGATTGTCTACAACAACGGCAAAAGCTTTGACTGGATTTGAAATACCCGTTGCTGAAGCAAGCATAACGCCAATTGTTAGAACAAAACCATAAGCAATAGTAATAGGAGAGAAATATAACAAACCACGTTTCTTATTGCTTATACCTGTTTTTAACTCTCGGGAGTAGTCACCAGCGCTTAAGAAAATTGCCGCATAGTTACCGAGAAAAACCATAATAAAAGCGAAAAATGGAAGTCCCCAGGTTCCTTCTGTATGAACCCACTTTTCTGTAATCACATCTTTGTAAGAAGTGAGAAGAATACTAAATACATAGAGGAGAGCAAGCATAATGACAATAGAGGCGAGTGTTTCAACCCATTTAATGGCATGAAATCCGTAAAGAGAGAGAACAATTTGTAGAAGTTGTAGAGCAATAAAACATACTACAACATTATCAACAGATCCTCCTGTTAGGGCTTTTACAATTTCATTGAGTGCAGTACCACCAATCCAGCTTTGAAACCCGTACCAAATAATAGCTGGAATTCCTCTCAAGAGAGAAGAAATGATGGAACCTTTTACTCCAAATGACATTCGAAGCTGCATGACATAAGGAATGCCTGTTTTATAGCCGAATCGATCGTTCAAAGCAAAAAAGGTGGAGATAATCCCAATTGCAATAGCTGCTGCCACAAACGTTTGGAAGATGTTGAGCGTTGCTGTTCCTGCTACAACTAAGCTTGCACCAAGCGTCATATTACCAAGATTCACTCCATCACCAATCCACATGAACATGTAAGATAGAGGACTAACAGATCGTTCCTTTTTCGGAAGAAGTGACTCATCAATCTTCAGGGTGTCTTTTGTGCTTTGTTCTTCTACGACTGGATTTGCTAAATTTGTAGACACTATTATTCAGCTCCTTTTCATAAAGTTCTCTATGTAGTTAATTATTTTGACTTTAGACGTTAAGAAAATTGACATGTATAAAGTTTATAAGATGAAAAAAGAGATGTCATTGACATATTTGTGAATTTTCTGAAAATGTTTTGTGCAATATGACAAATTATTTTAGTAGAAAAGAAAGCGTGAAAAAGCCAAACATCTCTTACTAGAATGTTTGGCTGTACATATTATAGTGTCTATACATGAATGCTTTCTCCTTGCCCTTGAATCAATGCTTTAATTCGAAAGGCGAGACGCAAACGGAGTGTTTCGTCAGGCTCCTTCAAGCTTCTTCCTATAAGTTCTTCACATTTTTCAAGGCGATAAATCACAGTGTTTCTGTGTACATATAAACGCTTTGCTGTTTCAGAAAGTTGACAATGAGTTTCCAAATAAACAGAAAGGGTGTGGAGTAAGACGTCATGATCTTTTTTCGCTCCATCAAAAAAAGGCTGAAATGTATCACTGTAGAACTTTTTTAATTGCTCATATGGAACCATGCGCAAAATTTCAGGAACTTCTTTCGGTTGGTATGTCTCAATAAAGCCTTCTTGTCCTGATAGCTGTCCATAATATAATGTGTCATTTGCTTCTTTGTATGAAATAGGAACATGTAAAAGCTGTTGAGCATAGTTGCTAAGGCCAAAACAAAGGTCTTTCTTGAAACGGGTTGAGACCTTAACTTGAAGTTTCCTCAGCAAATCGAGAATAAACGGATCCATCTGAACTTGTTTGCTCTTTAAAGGAAAAAGTAAAACATAAGCTCCGTTTACTGTGAAAAAATGAACGGTCTGAGAAAAGCGCTGTAATTCGGCTTCAATTGTGTCATAAATAAGCTCATAATCTTGTCTGTGTTGTGAAAATGAAGTTTCTTTATGACGTTCAATTGTTTTCCCTACTGCGCAAACGTAGCGTTGCTCATTTTCTAATCCGAATTCTTTTCCTCGACTAAGGATTTCTTGTGATGTTGTAAAGCTTCCATTAATAAAATTGTTAAAAAACTCGTTGTGAAGACGGCGTTCGTTTTGTTTTAAGGCATTTTCTTTCATTAGCTCAAAAGCTATAACATTAATAGCTTGCTCAATTGTAAGAACAGTAGAACGATCTGTTGGATGGATCTCCCCAAAAACACATAAGTAGCTGTACTGCTTGTGTGTATGGACGGGGAAAAGAGTTAGCGTAATTTTATCTGGATCAAGAAGTGAAAAAGTGAAAGGCGTTTGTTGAAAAATATCGTTCTCAACTAAAATAGTTTCTAATTTTTCATAGATAGAAGAATCATGGTTTGAATTTGTAATAGGTTGTAAATGGTGATTTAGTAAAACAACTTGAAAATGAATGAGTGATGATAAACTTTGCAAAATTTTATGTACGTTTTGTCCATTCATAATTTGATTTGTAAACTGCTGGTGCGTCATCATTGCATTTCGGAGTTCAGTTGTGCGAATGTCGAGTATATAATTTAGAGACTTATGAACAATATCCCCTAATGAAGTATGCATAGGAAGTTCCAAAAGCGGAAAGTTAAGCTGTTGAGCTAATTCAATGGCTTGTAGTGGAATTTCTTGTAGGAAACGCTTTGTTTTAATTCCTAAGCCTGAGCAACCTTTCTTTTTCATCTCCTGAATGAGTGTAATAAGAGAGTGAAGGTCATCCTTAAAATGAAAAGCCGTTGTAATAAGAAGTTCATCTTTTTTGAGAAAATGGATAATATCAGGGGCATCCATCATATTAACAGTGTTTACCTCATAATCTATGTTCTTCTCTCCAGCTCGTATAATCGTGCCTTCAAATACTGATAACTCTAGCAATTCGCTTAATTTCATAAAACTCAGTTCTCCTTTTGTAGGATATTTAAAAATTAAGTACAAGAAAGATAAGATTTTAGTTAATATGCATAAAGAAATGACTGAATATTCTACAATTATGTCAATGATTTTAGCAGGTATCTATTTTAAAATCAATATATATATTACAAACAATGTTAGGAAAAGTAACGAATAGAATATAAGCAAGATTTTTTGTGAGAAAGGAGGGATATGCTTGGTAATGGAAGAAAAGAAAAAGCTCACACTAGTACAGCAAACAGCTGAGATGGTGGAATGGCTAGCTTCATTTGGAGGAAGTAAAAGCGGCGGAGTGACACGACTTCTTTATTCTGAGAGTTGGAAACTTGCTCAGGAAGCGCTCAAAGCACGAATGGAGGAGGCTTCTTTACATGCTTACTATGATGATGCTGGAAACCTCTTTGGAAGGCTAGAAGGTAGCCAAAAAGAAGGTCGTGCAATTCTTACAGGCTCTCATATTGATACGGTCGTAAATGGAGGAAAATATGACGGGGCATACGGAATTATTGCAGGAGTTCTCGCGCTCAAATATTTACATGAACACTATGGTCGTCCGAAAAAAACAATTGAAGTTGTTTCACTATGTGAGGAAGAAGGAAGTCGATTTCCAATGACCTACTGGGGGTCAGGAAGTATGACAGGATTAAGATCGTTTGATGACGTTTATTTGTTAAAAGATCAAGAAGGTACTACATTTATAGAAGCGATGGAAAAGTCAGGGTTTGGGAAGGGAAAGTATCAGCACCCAGGAACTGCTCATTTTGATTGTTTTATTGAGTTGCATATTGAGCAAGGGGAAGTGCTGGAACGAGAAAACAAATCTATTGGCGTTGTGTCTCATATTGTTGGACAGCGCCGATACAATGTAACAGTCAACGGTGAAAGCAACCATGCTGGAACAACACCAATGAAGTGGCGCAAGGATGCAATGAACACGGCTTCAGCACTTATTCAAGTACTAATGGAGAAGTCGAAAAGAATGCCTGCTGATCTTGTTGTAACAGTTGGGCAAATGATTGTTGAGCCAAATATACCAAATGTTATCCCGAATAAGGTAACATTCAGTATTGATATTCGTCATAGTGATAGTGACATTATTCAATCATTCTGTCAGGAGGCATTTGAAAGCTTTGAAGGTCTAGCAAGAGAAAGAGGCACATCATTAGACATCCACAAGTGGATGGATGAGCAGCCTATTAAAATGTGTGAAAAGCTTAACGAACTTTCAACAACAATCCTTCAAACAGAAGGCACTTCATTTAAAGAAATGACTAGTGGAGCTGGACATGATTCGCAGGTTTTCGGACAATTCATCCCAACCTCGCTTTTGTTCGTTCCAAGTCATAAAGGAATAAGTCATTCACCGCACGAATTTACTAAAACAGAAGATTTAGAAAAGGGAATAAATCTTTTAATCAAAATATTGCACAAGTTAGCCTATTAAGGAGGAAAAAGGATGGTAAGTTTCCAAGAAATAAATTCACCTTTACGAACAATTATGACACCAGGTCCTGTAGAAGTTGATCCAAGAGTTCTACGTGCAATGAGCAACCCAATCCTTGGGCAATTTGATCCTGCTTTTACAACGATGATGAACGAAACAATGGAAATGCTTCGAGGAGTATTCCAAACGAAAAATAAGTGGGCATTTCCAATTGATGGAACATCTAGATCAGGACTTGAGGCTGTGTTATGCAGTGTTTTAGAACCTGGTGATAAAGTTTTAATTCCGATATTCGGTAGATTTGGTCACCTTTTAACAGAAATTGCTGAGCGCAACGGAGCAGACATTCATTTGATGGAATGTGAGTGGGGCACAGTATTTGATCAAGAAGAGATCATTAATGAAGTAAAACGAGTGAAACCTAAAGTGCTTGCTGTTGTTCATGGTGAAACGTCAACAGGATGTATGCAGCCGTTAGATAAAGTTGGTCCTGCTTGTCGAAAGCTTGGCGTGTTAACAATCGTAGATGCTGTTGCAACAATTGGTGGAACAGAAGTTAAAGTTGATGAGTGGCAGCTTGATGCTGTTATTGGCGGAACACAAAAGTGTCTTTCTGTACCGTCAGGAATGGCTCCTATTACTTACAATGAGCGAGTTGAAGAAATTCTTGCTCGTCGTAAAAAAGTTGAAAAAGGTGTTGCAACAGATCAGGATCGCGTCAATGTTCAGCATCCGATTCGAAGCAATTATTTTGACTTAAGCCAGCTTCAAGATTACTGGGGACCACGTCGTCTTAATCACCATACAGAAGCAACATCGATGCTATATGCTTTGCGTGAAGGAGTGCGCATTGTTCTTCAAGAGGGTTTAAAAGAAAGGTTCTCACGTCACCGTTTCCATGAGAGAGCACTTATTGAAGGAATTAAAGCAATGGGCTTAACCTTATTTAATGAAGGAGATCAAAAATTGCCGATGGTAACATGTGTAAACATCCCAGAAGGCGTTGATGGCGAAAAAGTGAGAACAATGCTTCTTGAACAATTCGGAATTGAAATTGCTAGTTCGTTTGGGCCGCTACACGGCAAGATTTGGAGAATTGGAGCAATGGGCTACAGCTGCCGCAAAGAAAATATTTTATTTGTTTTATCAGCGCTCGAAGCATCCCTTATTCGTAATGGAGCAAAAATTCAAGTTGGCAGAGGACTTCAAGCAGCGCTAGATGTGTATGAAGCAGGAAGCTTTCAAGAAAAAGAGAATGGAAAAGAGAGCACAGTAATAAAGTAAAGAAGATGCTGATGTGATTTTTAGAAAAAGATTCCGGAGGCTCCGGAATCTTTTTGCGCACTATAGCCGATACAGATAAAGAGAAAAATAGACAAATAGATCCCATTCCTTACACATATAGAAGGTGAGTTTATGAGAGAGTTTCTTAGTATAAAAGGGTGGCTTGCAGGTTTGCAATGGCTCTTTTTTATTTTTACCAACACAGTTGTTATTCCGATTACAGTTGGAGCAGCTTTTCAGCTTTCCCATGAAACGCTTGTTTCATTAGTTCAATGTTCCTTTTTGTTTACGGGTCTAGCTTGTATTTTACAAGCTTTTCTAGGACATAAGCGTTCGATTATGGAAGGACAATCAGGGTTATGGTGGGGAGTTATTTTAAGCCTTTGTTATGGAGCTGCTGAGAGCGGTATGTCTCTAGCAACTATTGGAGGAAGTTTAAGTGTTGGAATCATCATTTCAGGAATTATTACAATTGTTATTGGGTTAAGCGGCCTATCAGGGTATTTGTCCCGTTTATTTAACAATGGTGTTATGGCTGTTTTTCTTTTTTTATTAGCTTGCCGTCTCAATACAATGTTCCTTCAAGGAATGCTAGGTATTCCATTTGGCAAAGGCGACGGAGAAGCACATATCGATGTACCAGTTCTTTTATTGTCAGTAGCTGTTGTTGCTTTTGTAATTATCTTTAGTATAAAGGCCCGCCCTTCCTTTGCTAAATATTCCTTACTTATTGGCATTATTGTTGGGTGGATTTCATTTAATCTTTTATTTGGGGAGAAAGCGGCTGTGGAGGTTTCAGAAGGAGTAAGTATAAAACTTTTTCCGCTTGGTTCTCCTAGTTTTGATATTGGCATTATTTTAACGGCTGTTATTGCAGGCCTCATCAATACATCCAACACATTCGGAGCTCTAAAAGGAACCGATGAAATTTATAAAAAAGAGTCGACAAATGGAGAGTATAGGGGCTCATTTACAATTAGCGGCGTGTTAGGCATTTGTTCTGGATTATTTGGCTTAGTTCCTTTCGCACCATATGTCTCTTCTATTGGATTCCTTCAGCAAACAAAGATTGTTGAACGACTTCCTTTTCTGATTGGGGGAGCACTGTTTACTTTGATGGGGGCCGTTCCATACGTAGGAAACATGATGGCTAAGCTTCCTCTTAGTGTAGGTAGTGCCGTTTTGCTTGTGACGTATTTACGGTTGCTCCATTCTTCTTTTAACTATTTTATTACAATCACGTTTACGCCAGAAAATGTGTATCGATTAAGCATTCCTTTGTTTATTGGTATAGGTTTAATGACGTTTCCTGCTTCTTATTTTGAAACAGTGCCAAGTATTTTAAGACCGCTTGCTAGCAATGGTTTACTCGTGGGAATTTTATTATCTCTTTTATTAGAAAATATAAAACTTTCAAAACGAAATATAAAAAAAGAAGCTTCAGTAGAAGAAGAGAGAAGATATAAAGGAGAATGAGGAGGAGCTTATGATAAAAGATCAATGGAATGCTTTTTTTAATCAGAATGTAGCAATTGCCCCAACAGGGAAAGGTAGCTTGGATGGCTTGGTTTTTTCTGTGAAAGATGTCTTTGCCATTCAGCATTATCAAAGCAGTGCAGGAAATCCTACATGGCTTCGTACACATGAGGAATCTAAAAGAAATGCAGTGGCAATTGACATGTTGCTTAATCAAGGTGCAAAGCTGAGTGGAACCACTCATACAGATGAATTGATGTACAGTTTAAACGGTGAGAATTTCCATTATGGTACACCTATTAACCCGAAAGCTCCAGATCGCATTCCTGGAGGTTCTTCAAGTGGATCAGCTGTTTCTGTTGCGGCTCAAACAGTTGATTTTTCTCTAGGAACCGATACTGGAGGGTCTGTCCGCATTCCGTCTTCTTATTGTGGTATTTATGGGTTCAGACCAACACATGGAGCTGTGCCGATAGAAGGGGTTATTCCACTTGCTAAAAGCTATGACACTGTAGGATGGATGGCAAATAGCATTGACTTATTGCTTAAGATTGGACGTGTGCTGCTTCCTCAATTGAAAGAAGACGGAGATTTTACAAACATTGAGTTTGCAGAAGAGGCATGGGAACTCCTTGAGGGAGAAACAAAAGCTGCTTTTTCTCCCTTTTTAAAGTTGTTAGAAGAGGAAAGTGAAAACAGCAGATGGCAAAGAATTTCACAAGAAGGTTTAGCAGAGTGGTCAAGTGTCTTTAGAACAATTCAAGGCATCGAAATTTGGAAAGAGCATGAGCAATGGATTAAGAAAGAAAATCCAACCTTTGGGCCAGGAATCTCTGAACGATTCAGTTGGACAAGTACATTAAAAAAAGAACAAAATGAAGATGCTTATAAGCTAAGAGAGAAAATAACAAACGAGCTTACACATCTACTTGGAGAAGATGGAATACTTGTAATCCCAACAGCCCCTGGTGGAGCACCTCTCCTTAATCTTCAAGGAGAAGCAGCTGAAAAGTATAGAGCGAAAACAATGAGCTTATCGTGTATTGCTGGTTTAGCTCGTCTCCCACAAGTGACGCTTCCAGTTGTTGAAGTGAACGGGATACCTGTTGGGTTATCTCTTATTGCAAATAGAAATCAAGACTTGAAACTATTACGCTGGTCTCAGCGCTTTCTAAGAAAAATAGACCAAAGCTTCGTAACGAGCAAAAGAGGTGAAAATGTATGAAATTAGCTACTTTAAGTATAGACGGAAAAGAAACAATAGCCCTCACTCATGACAATCGTTTTGTTTCTATTGAGACTATTAATGAAATGGAAGGTACGTGCTTTGAAGAAGACTTCGTTTTTTTACTAAGAGAAGGACAATTCAGCGAGCTTTGCACATGGTATAAAACAGAAGGAAAACAAAAGCTAAGCGCTTTTCCTTCTATAAAAGAAGAAGCGATTGAAATCGCCCTTTGTAAAAATCCTAGTACTGTTTTAGGTGTTGGAATGAACTACGTAGAAAAAGCAATTGAGCTTTCTGGTAACCTTCCGGAAGAAGAGCCCGTGATGTTTACAAAACCAAGCTCTACCCTTGTTGGTCCAAATCAATCTATTTTACTTCCTGTTCAATCAAAAGAAGTGACAGCAGAAGGAGAGCTTGCCATTGTAATCGGAAAACAATGCAAAAATGTAAAACAAGAAGATGCAAAGGAGTTTATTGCGGGTTTCACAACAGCATTAGATGTTACAGCAAAAGATATTCATGGGAAAAATCCTCGCTATCTGCAACGTTCTAAAAGCTTTGATACATTTTGTAGCATTGGGAACTCCCTTGTGACTTTGGATGAGTTTTCCTCTCTTCGTGAAATTAAAGTAGAAACGGTGTTAAATGGAGAAGTTCGATATAGCAACACAGTCTCAAATATGATGTACGAGCCACTTTGGCTTCTTGAGTTCTTTTCAAGTATCATGACGCTTAATCCTGGCGATATAATTTTGACAGGAACACCAGGTTCTGTCCTTATTAATGAGAAAGATGTTGTAGAATGTCGAGTTACAGAATTGGCACCGTTGAAAAATGATGTACGAGCGGGTTTGTTACTTGCAAAATAAATAAGAAGCTAGAGAAGGAGAGAAGTTTATGAGCTTGTATGATGTTGTAATTCGAAATGGAAACGTTGTTCTCTCAACAGGTGTTGTTAAAACAGATATTGGGGTTAAAGACGGGAAAGTTGCTGCGATTGAAAAAAATCTCCACCATCAAGGAGAACAAGAATGGAATGCAGAACATCAATATATTTTTCCAGGAATGATTGATGTTCATGTACATTTCAGCGAGCCTGGAAGGGAACATTGGGAAGGATTTCATACAGGTTCCATGATGATGGCTGCTGGAGGGTGCACAACTTATTTCGATATGCCTCTAAATGGCATTCCCTCTACTGTAAATAAAGACGCATTAGACGAAAAGGCAAGGATAGGAAACGAGAAGTCTGTTGTAGATTTTGGTCTGTGGGGAGGACTTGTTCCTGGAAATGAAGGAGATTTAAAGCCTCTTGCAGAATCAGGTGTAATTGGGTTTAAAGCCTTTCTTTCTACAACAGGTAACAAAGAGTTTGAAGCGGTTGATGATATGACACTGCTAGATGGAATGAAACAGATTGCTCGCCTCGGAAAAGTACTTGCTCTTCATTCTGAGAGTGCAAGTATGACAAACTGGTTGAAAAAAGAAAAAGAGAACGAAGGAAAATATAGTGCTGATGACTACTTAGAAACTCGTCCAATTACAGCGGAAGTTGAGGCAGTAGAACGCGCTATCTATTATGCAGAGCTTACAAATTGTCCTCTTCATTTTGTTCATATTAGTTCAGCAAAAGCAATGGAAAAGATCCAAGAAGCAAAGGAAAAGGGAATGAACATTACTGTTGAAACGTGTCCCCACTATTTATTGTTTCATCATGGACACTTAAGAGAGCTTGGAGCTGTTGCAAAATGTGCACCGCCTTTAAGAGAAGATAGCGAAAGACAAAAGCTTATCGAGCTTTTGAAGAGCGATCGATTTGATATGATTTCATCCGATCATTCACCATGTCCATATGACTTAAAAGATCCTAATGTTCATAACCTCTTTGAAGCATGGGGCGGAATTAGTGGTGGGCAGTTTTCTCTTCTCGCTTCTATTGAGCTTTCTTTAGCACACAATATTCCATTTGAAAAAGTAGCAAAGTGGACTGCTTCAAATCCTGCCGAACGGTTTGGAATCTCCGATCGAAAAGGGCATATTACTAAAGGAGCAGATGCAGATTTTGCTTTTGTTACATTAGACGAATCATATACCGTGACGGCAGAAAACTATTATGCTAAGCATAAAGAAAGCTTATATATAGGTCACACGTTTCCATGTAAAGTAGTAGGAACTATGAATAGAGGAAAACTTGTGTTCAAAGATGGGGAAATAGACAAACAAGCAGACCAAAAGTGGCTGAAACCCCAAAACCGTCTGTATGTTTAATAGTCTTTTAAAACTCCTATGCTTTTAGTAGCATATGGAGTTTTTTGCTCTAATTCGAATTTTTTATAGTTCTCAACTAAGGAGCAGAGTGAGATAAAGTAAGTTACCTAAAAACATTAAGACTAGTTTATCTTGAATAAATTCATCTAAGTTGTTCTCGGTTATATTGGCTATCATCTTGCTAAAAGGTAATAGAAGAAAAGCGTAAAGCATATATTCATATAAAAGGGATTCTTAAAAAGAATCCCTTTTTACTATCTCAAAAAGTTACATGTAACATTATAGGAAGCAGAATCCTTTTGGTACTTTAGGTTTCCTGGTGAGAAAATTGGAATTTATTTGAAAATAAAAGGTGTTTGTTATTTGTTTACCATGATAGAATATGAGTAAATCCAGAACAAAAGGACGGATGGGTGAGAGATGTTTAATAGGAAGACGTTAACCGTTTCACAGAAGATATTTTCAAAATATAAGACAATTGGAGAAGCGCTAAAAAATGCTGAACATGGAGCGAAAATCCTAGTAGAGCCTGGAATGTACCGCGAGAGTTTAATTATTGATCGTAACGTAGAAATTATTGGGAAAGGATTACCACAAGAAGTGTTGATTTACAGTGAGAAGGAGTCACCAATTATTGTACAAACAGAGCTTGCTACTATTAAAGGGATAACAATCCATCAAAGGGGAAAATACGATAATCTTAATGACTATTATGCAATTGAAATTCCAACAGGATCGATTCATATTAAAGATTGTATTGTACGTTCTGACGTTGGAGGAGGCATACGAATCTATAATAAGCATACAGCTCCCATTATTAATAACTGTTTGATACATGATGTCCAAGGAATTGGCATTTTTGTTACAGAGGAGGCAACTCCCATTATCATTCGAGGGAAAATCTATGCAAATAAAGAAAACGGACTTTTAATTGATAAGAAAGCATCGGGCATTATCGAAGACTGTGAGATCTATCACAATGATTTTGCAAATGTGTGGATTGGGAGTGAGGGAGATCCTTTAATAAAAAGCTGCAAAATCTATAGTGGAAGAGAAAGTGGCATATGGATTACAGAAAGAGGAAGAGGAATTATTGACGACTGTGCAATATACGGAAACACCTATTCAAACGTTTGTATAGTTCATGAAGGGAATCCAGTTGTTCGGAAATGTCATATTTACGAAAGCAGTCAAAATGGGATTTGGGTAACAGAGGGTGGAAAAGGAACGTTGCAGGACTGTGAGATTTATCGCAATAAATACCCAAACGTAGGCGTTACAAATAGCGGAAATCCAATGATAATGAGCTGCAAAATCTATGATGGTGAAAGCTGTGGCGTGTGGGTCTCTAAAAAAGGAGAAGGATCTTTTTCAAATAGTGAAATTTATAATAATAGGGCTTCTAACATCGACATTTCACATGAAGGAGATCCATCTATTGAAGGATGCACTATTTATAGAAGTATGCAAAGTGGTATATGGGTCTCATTAAAAGGTTACGGAACGATAGAAAACTGTAAAATTTATAGTAATACATATTCTAACGTTGGTATTACTCATGAAGGAAGTCCTATTATAAGAGCTTCTTACATCTACGATGGAGCTCAAAATGGTATATGGATTAAAGAGAAAGGGAGAGGTGTAATCGAAAAAAGTTATATTTACAATAATAGCTTTGCAAACGTAAAGATTGTGACAGAAGGAGATCCTGTTATAAGGAGCTGCCATATTTATAATGGGAAAGAAAGTGGAGTATGGGTGGAAGAAAAAGGGCTCGGAATTATTGAAGGCTGCCATATTTATGGACATATGTATACAAATGCAGGTGCTGCCCAAGGTGGAAATCCTATTTTTAAAAACTGCAGAATTTATGAAGGCAAGCAGCATGGAGTATGGGTGACAGAAAGTGGACTCGGAATTTTCATGGACTGTGAAATTTATCGTCATCGCTTCTCAAATGTTGCTATTGCAGATAAAGCAAATCCTGTTATTGAAGGTTGTCATCTTTATGAAGCTGAACAGAACGGTGTGTGGGTAAAAGAAGGTGGCTTAGGATTCATTGAAAACTGTCGAATTCATCATAACGGTTATCAGAATGTCAAGATTATGAGTGAAGGAAATCCTCTTATTCGGAGCTGTGATATTCATCATGCTAAAAACTGGGGGATATGGGCAACAGAGAAAGGAAGCGGAACAATTGAGAATTGCCATCTTTATTCAAATGAAAAGGATAACATTCTTATCTCAGAAGATAGCAAGACAAAAATTATAGGTGAGAAAAGTGAGTTAACATCTCTTAAATTCGAAAAGGTTTTAAATGAGCTGGACAATTTAATTGGTATGAATAACGTAAAAGAACAAATTAAAAGAATAATTCATTATATTCAGAGGTTCGGACCAGACGCTAAATTAAAGGCTGAGCATACTGTTTTATATGGAAATCCTGGGACAGGCAAAAATACGATAGCCAGGCTGCTTGGGAACCTTTATAAAACAATGGCTGTATTAGAAAGAGGACACATTGTAAAGGTGAGCGGAGAAGAGCTTGTTGGCTTATCTATTGATACAACAGTTGAAAAAACGAAGAAGAAAATAAATGAAGCAATGGGCGGGATTCTTCTCATTGACGAAGTATCTTCCTTTGAACATAAAAAGACACGGAACAATCTTGGTCTTGAAGCTCTCCAAGTTCTTTTAAGAGAAATAAAAGATAAGGAAGGGGAATTTATGGTGATTATGGCGGGATCTGAAGAAGAAGTAAAGAAATTTCTCTTCCTAAATCCCCGTTGGAATAGTCTCTTTTCTAGGCATCTTCATTTTCAAGAATATACTCCTTTTGAGCTTATGGAGATTAGCGAGAGATTTCTATACAAAAAAGGATATACCATTGATGCAACTGCTTATAACTTTCTGCTTTCTTATTACATTCAAAAATATGAGAATCGTAATCCCTACTTTGAAAATGCAACTTTTGCTCGGTATATTGGAGAAAAAGCTATGAAAAACGTAGATTGTCGTCTAGCAAAATCGTTGTGTGAAGAACACGGACCACCAAGTGAAAAAGTTGTGACCTTTCTTGATCTTCAATCAGTATGTAGGGAAGAAGAGTGATTTAAGTATTACTTGGAAATAACTAACTTAAATGTGGGCGATTATTCTAAATAGAGAAAAAATATAAGTATTCAACTTGAAAAAAACAGGATTATATAAAACAAAATGCAAATTATCTGATAGTATATTAGTGTACAAAGGTGAACTTAATAGAAGACCACAAAACAGGAGGCAATCAGCTTGAGTAACTTTAATAGTTTAACAGTTTCTGAATTAGAAGCATTACAAACAGAGTTGAAAGAAAAATATGAAGAGTACAAAAGCCAAAATCTAAATCTAGATATGTCTAGAGGAAAGCCTTGTACTGAACAGCTTGATCTTTCTTTAGAAATGCTTGATACTGTAACATCTAATAGCAGCTTAAAAACAGCGGATGGTGTTGATACACGTAACTACGGAGGCCTTGAAGGAATTCCTGAGGCGAAAGAATTTTTTGCAAATATTCTTGAAGTAAATCCTAAAAATGTGATCATTGGTGGAAACTCAAGTCTAACAATGATGCATGATACAGTTTCAAGAGCTATGTTTCACGGTGTATATGGAAGTGAAGTTCCTTGGATTAAATTCCCGACTGTAAAATTCCTATGCCCAAGTCCAGGATATGACCGTCATTTTGCTATTTGTGAGCTATTCAATATCGAAATGATTGTAATCGATATGTTAGAAGATGGACCAGACATGGACCAAGTTGAAAAGCTTGTCGGAGAAGATGAAACGATTAAAGGCATGTGGTGCGTGCCAAAATATAGTAACCCTGATGGTATTACGTATTCAAATGAAGTTGTTGAAAGACTTGCAAACATGAAAACAAAAGCAAGAGACTTTAGACTTTTCTGGGATAACGCATATGCAATTCATCATCTAACAGATACTCCTGATGAACTTAAAAATATTTTCACAGCTTGCGAAGAAGCAGGAAACCCTGACCGTGTGATTATGTTTAGTTCAACATCAAAGGTAACATTCCCGGGTTCTGGTGTTGCCATGATGGCAGCAAGTGAAAATAACTTGGATTTCTTCCGTAAACAAATGTTTGTTCAAACAATTGGTCCTGATAAAATTAATCAGCTTCGTCATGTAAAGTTCTTTAAGAATACAGACAATCTAAAAGCACACATGGAGAAACATGCAAGCATTATTAAGCCAAAGTTTGATAGAGTGCTTCAACTGTTAAATGAAGAACTTGGTGATAAAGGCATTGCTTCATGGAAAGAGCCTAATGGTGGTTATTTTATTAGCTTGAATACATTAGAAGGATGCGCTAAGAAGACTGTTCAACTAGCTGCTGAAGCGGGTGTGAAATTAACAGGAGCTGGTGCAACATATCCGTACGGCAAAGATCCAAAAGACCGCAATATTCGTCTTGCTCCAACATTCCCATCCCTTGAGGAACTATCAAAAGCAATTGAAATCTTCTGCCTTTGCGTTCAGATTGTGAGCGTTGAAAAGCTTTTAGCACAGAAATAAAAATAGATGTTTTATAAGAAGCTCTTTTGTCTTCCTGTTGTAAAAGGAAAACAAAAGAGCTTTTTTTTGTTTGATATCGCAAAAAATATCAAAAATATTGAAAATTGATGTGTTAAATTATGGATAGAAAGGAGGGGGGATATGCACGAAGAATATGTAAAAGAAGTCCACAACATTATTCAATATATTGAAGATAATATTATGAACGAGCACCTCTCAGATAATATCGTAAAAGAGCTAAAATATTCCCCTTTTCACTTTCATCGTATCTTTCAACGGATTGTAGGCATGAGCGTTAGCACCTATATAAAGAAACGAAAGATGACGTATGCCGCAAGTGACTTGATGAGGGAGGAAGAGCGCATCTTAGATATTGCTCTTAAATATTGTTTTTCTTCACAGGAGGCTTTTACACGAGCATTTCAAAAAATGTATGGAATGAGTCCTGGAAAATATCGAAAGTATGCTCGGAAGTTAATGATGAAAAGGGAGGAAAAGAGAATGGATTACAACTTACCAAAAGGATGGATGCCAGCAGGGACACATCTTCAATATTATGATATGGGAGTCGATTATAAGCAAGTTCATGAGGGAAAAGCATCAGGTTATATTACAGGAGAAGAAGGAAGTAATGTTGGGTTCGCAACAATGGGACAAACGTTTAAAGCAAACAAATATAGGGGGGAACGAGTACGTTTTTCAGGATTCTTGAAAACGGAAAATGTCAATAATGGTGCAATGCTTTGGATGCGAGTGGATGGGGAGAATGGGGAAACATTAAATTTTGATAATATGGAAAATCGTTCTGTCAAAGGAACAACAAACTGGAATCAGTATGAGGTTGTGCTTGATGTTCCAGAGAGCAGTATTGGGATTGCCTTTGGAATGATGCTTGCTGGAGAAGGAAAAGCATGGGTAGACAGCCTTGCTTTTGAAGTTGTTGATAAAACCGTACCAGTGACGGCTGCAAGTATTGGAGAGTATATTCCCGAGGAGCCAGTAAATTTAACATTTGAACTGTAAAGATAGAAAAGCTGCATCTTAAGCAGCTTTTCTATGTATATAGCGAGGAAAAGCGCATATATATTTCTTTTAAGAATAGAAATGTGTATAATATAAAACGTAACGGTTACGATTTATATCTATTTCTAGATAAGAGGTGATGATAGTGAACGAAAAAGGTTTGCAACTTCTTGCAAAAGGAATTATTGCGTGTTTGCCTCAGCAAAAGAGAATGATGTATCAATATATTGAAAGCATGGAAGACCAGCTTGCAGCAAAGTGTGAGACAAAAGAACAATTTCTATTTTCACTCGTTGAAGAAGCGCCTTATGAACAAGGAGCTAAATTATTTGGAATGAGCTTAGATGAATTTACACTCATAATGAAGGAAATTGAAGACGAAATTAATAATAAGCTTGATCAAAAAATAAAGAATTGCAAGTGGATCGATTACACAGATAAAATACAACTACATAATAAAAAGCATCTAGGAGAAACCAAGTTTTTCTTACTTACAATGTAAAAAAGAGCTGTAGTGACAGCTCTTTTTTAATGCCTCTTAACAAGCATCTTTTGAACTTCATGAGATGATAAAGGATGACTAAAATAGTAGCCTTGACCAATATGACAGTGGTTTTTACAGAGAAATGAAGCTTGATCTTCATATTCAATTCCTTCTGCAACAACATAAAAATCGAGATTGCGACCCATATCAATGATTGTTTTGATAATAGCTGAGGTTCGATTTGTAGAATTTAAATTCCTGACAAAAGATTGGTCAATCTTTAAGCTGTTAATAGGAAGTTGATATAAGACGCTTAACGAGGAATATCCTGTCCCAAAATCATCAATGGCAATTGAAACACCTAGAGCTCGGAGCTTTTTAATAGAGTGTTTTAGACATGCTAAGTCTTGAAGAATACTTTCTGTAATTTCAAGCTCCAAGTACTTTGGGTTAAGTCCTGTTTTTTGTAGGATTTGACTCACAGAAGAGACAAAGTCAAACTGCTGCAATTGCTTAACAGATACATTTACGGCAATACGAAATGGTTCATATCCTTCATCTTGCCATTTTTTATTTTGTTGGCACGCTTGCTCAAGTACCCATTTTCCAAGGGGGAGAATTAAATTAGTCTCTTCTGCTAATGGAATAAATTCTCCAGGAGAAATAGGTCCGTATGTTGGATGGTTCCATCGCAGCAAAGCTTCTAGTCCCACAATCTTTTTAGTTTCTAAATCAAACTGTGGTTGGTAGTTAAGGTGAAGTTCTTCACCTTTGATTGCCTTTCGTAAATCCTTTTCCAGCATTGATTTACGTTTGTTTTGTTCTTTTAGCTTGTTTGTGAACAATTGATAGTTGTTTTTTCCCTTCTTCTTAGCAAGGTACAGCGCATTGTCTGCATTTTTAATGACCGTTTCTTTAGATGCTCCATCGCTTGGATATAAGCTAATACCAATTGAAAAAGTTGTATAAATCTCTTCATCACTTAGTATGAAAGGTATAGAAAAACTGTTAATAATTTTTTGAGCGATTTCAACAGCTTCTTCTTGTGAGCTCTTTCTCAACACAATAATAAATTCATCTCCAGCGTAGCGAGAAATAATATGATCACGTTCAACAAGCTTACTCATTCGCTCAGCAACAGCCCGAAGCAGTTCATCTCCTGTTTTGTGACCGAACGTATCGTTTACAGACTTAAAACGATCCAAGTCTAAAAATAAAAAAGCTACTTCTTCATCTGCATTTTTCAAAAGCTTTTCAAGGGATTTATATAGACCATTTCGATTTAGTATCCCTGTTAAAAGATCATAGTAGGCAAGGTGATAGATTTCTTCTTGGGCTTTTTTCTGAGGGGTAATATCCGTTCGAATAGAAACATATTCATATGGTTTTCCTTGTCCATTTAGAAAAGGCACAATTGTCGTATCGACCCAATAATAAGAGCCATCTTTTGCTTTGTTCTTTATTTCACCTTTCCATACTTTTTTCTGAGTAATCGTTCTCCACATGTCTACAAAAAACTCTCTAGGATGGTAATGGGAATTTAAGATGTTGTGGTTTTTTCCAATAAGCTCTTCGCGACTATATTTAGATATTTTACAAAAGGTATCATTAACATATGTAATAGTTCCTTTAGCATCTGTAATGCCAACGATAGAAGATTGATCAAGGGCATACTTCATACTTTTTAATTCTGCATTTTTAGCAGAAAGTTCGTTTAGTGTATAATCTAATGATTTTTCCATTGTTCTTTGCTCCGTTATATTATGTTCAAGTGAAACAATTTCAGTTAAATGATTATTTTCATCAAAGAAAGGGACGGCAATGGTATCAACCCAGTAATAAGAGCTGTCTTTCGCTTTGTTCTTCATTTGACCCTTCCAAATGCCTCCTCCCTTTAAAGTTTCAAGAATATCTTGATAATATGAACGAGGATAGTAACCAGAATAGATAATGTCGTATGTTTGGCCAATAAGTTCTGCTTTTGTGAACTTAGAAATAGAGCAAAACTCTTCATTTACATACGTAATTCGGCCTGTCCCATCCATCTTACATAAAATACAGTAATCGAGATTTGTTTTAGTATCTTCTATCTTAATAGGATTTCGGCTAGTCTTCGCTATGAAACGTCCAGCTTGCTTCAATTTCCATTGCTCCTTACGTTTATATATTTCAGCTTCTATACTTTCTCATCATATATCATTAATTAATTCTTCAAATTGATGAGTAAGGAAGAGGACAGCGTGTAGAATAAAAGAATTTAACCTTGTAAATAAAACAATAAAAAGATTATATTTACATTATTAGCTAGGAAATGTTAAAGATGATAGAATCTAGGTCGCCTCTTTTAAATAGTATAAAATATTTTTGAAAAAGTAAAAAAGTGAAGGTTTGTTTAATATAACTAAATATTTTAACAAAAAAGAGGAAAGTTCTGTTTCTTTGAAACTTCTAATTTTTTATCAACATTTTCCATTATACCTAAAGAAAGGATGTTTTCTATGAATAATAAAATAAAACTTCCCCAATTGTTAGAATCTAATCGCAAGGAGATTGAAAATACAATAAAGCCTGTTGTTCGAATAGAAGGAAAGAAAGCGATAACGTCTTTTTGGCAAAGTAAATTTAGAGGAAAGCCATACTTGCCAAAAGAGATAGAACATCCAAAAGGAAAGGATGGTACATATCTTACATTAGCTGCTCAAATTAATTTTGAAGATGTGCCACAAATGCCAGGATTCCCGACAAAAGGGATTCTTCAATTTTATATTGATAGTACTGATGATTTGTTTGGAGCAAACTTTGAAGATGAAACAGATCAAGCTCAGTTTCGAATTCTTTATCATGAACATGTGTCAGAAAACCTTGAAAATATGGTGACAGATTTTAGCTATCTTGATGGTGTTGATACAACATCTTTTCCTTTACTACATGAAGCGAGCCTTTCTTTTACGCCAGATATTGAGCCTGTCTCAGAACGTGATTATCGGGTAGAAGAGCTATCCTTTGACTTATATGAAGAAATAGAGGATGGGGTAGAGCTTTGGGAGCTATATGCAGAAAATACAGAAGTAACGGGAAGTAAAATAGGAGGCTATCCTTTCTTTACACAAGAAGATCCAAGAGCATATGAGCAAAAATATAGAGAACACAACATTTTGCTTCTTCAAATTGATACAGATACAGAGCTCGATATTATGTGGGGAGATAGCGGCGTATGTAATTTTTTTATTAGAAAAGAGGATTTAGAAAAGAGAGACTTCTCAAATGTCATGTATAACTGGGACTGCTATTAAAACACCTTTTTAAGAGGGGGTTTTTTCTTTTGTCTTACGAATATTTTTTCCTAAAGAAACAAATAAATACAAGAAGGAGGTGTCTTATGGGGCTTTCATCTTTTGTGTTTTTATCTTTCCTCGTTATAACACTGTTCGTTACGATGAGAAAGAGTCTTAGCGTTGTAGAAAATACCTTTGTTTATTTGCTTGTTCTTATTATTAACATTAATGCGACATGGATTATAAATGAAGAACTCAAGCTTGTTGATGTTACAGAAAAGACAGCACCTTATGTAGGCTTTCTCTTAGAACGTAGCCTTATTATTCCGATGTTCTTTGTTATAGTATTCAATTACTTTTATAGAAACATCACACCTCGAGCTATTATGCTTACAAGTTTTATTTTTCTTATCTTTACTCTTTTACTTCGGAAATTCTCTAATATGCTGAATATTTATCAGTACAAGCAGTGGAACCTCTTTTATGAAGCTTTATATATTCTTGGGTTGCTTCTTATTACTTTCATTCTTCATAAAGGCTTTCGCAACCTAATACGAAAGGAAAAGAGGGAACTTTTACGATGATAGGACAGTGGAGTAAAAATGAAATTAGTATATGCGTCATGCTCATTGCTATTTATGCGCTTCTCTTTTTCCTTCCGAAACGGTTATCAAAACATATGACAATTTTAAGTTTGATGTGGGGGACAGCAGCTGGCTTTCTAGTTGAATTCACAATTGGAGGAGGAATCTTTGACTTTTATACTGTAAATGATTCTAGCTCATATGAACTGTTTGATTTCTTTTATTATGTTATGTTCGCGCCTTTTGGCTATTTATTCATGAATTTCTATGAAGTGTTTGGCATTACAAAGAAAGCATTTGGTTATTATGTGACAGCATGGAGTTTTATAGGGGTTTTTGCGAACTGGATGTTTAATAAGTTAGACATCATCCATTTTAAAAACGGTTTTACCCTTTCATATTCATTTGCTGTTTTTATATTAATTCAAACTGTAACAGGACTATATTATCAGTACGTGAAACAAAAAGAACATTCAAGTGAAGTATAAGAAGCCGCATTCTGATCCTAATGGGGCTTTTTTGCTTTGTTGAGTTTTAGATAGAGAGATAATAAGGGAATAGCCATATAAAAGACGGAGGAGTATAGAGATGCCTGAGGGACCTGAAATAAGAATTGCAGCAGATAAAGTTCAAAATGCACTCACAGCTTATAATATAGGAGAAGTGTGGTTTGCTTTCCTACAGCTTAAACACTATGAAGAGCTACTGCAAGGAGCAAGGGTGAAACGAGTAGATACAAAAGGAAAAGCCATGCTTATTAGATTTGATAATGGTTACACGATTTATTCTCATAATCAGCTTTATGGAAAATGGTATATAAGGGCAGCTTATAGCTATCCTAAAACAAATCGACAGCTTCGATTAGCTCTACATAATGAGAAGTATTCAGCTCTTTTATATAGTGCTTCAGATATCGAAGTTTTAAGAGATGAAGAAGTACCTCTTCATCCTTTTGTTTCACGAGTCGGTCCAGATATATTAAGTGAGAATGTAACAGAACAATATTTGAAAGAGCGTTTTCTCCAAAAAGAATTTAAAGGAAGAAGATGGTCATCTCTACTACTTGATCAAGGGTTTATTGGAGGAGTTGGCAACTACTTAAGAAGTGAAATTCTTTTTGTAGCAGGTATACATCCGAATAAGCGGCCGATAGAATGTACGGACGAGGAACTTCGGCAAGCAGCACATGGGGTTAAAAAACTTATGATACAGTCCTATGAAACAAGAGGGATTACGAATGATTTGCAGCTTGTTGAAAAGTTAAAGAAACAAGGGGGAAAAAGGTCTTCTTATCGTCATTGGGTATTTGATAGAGAAGGAGAGGCATGCAGGATAGATGGAACAGATATTGTGAAAATAATTGCGGGCTCAAGAAGGCTTTACTATTGTCCGACATGTCAAAAAGAAAATTAAAAAACAGCCATCAGTGATGGCTGTTTTGTTTATTCGTCATAAATATCATCTTCATTTTTAATTTATTTTGTTAATATACTATTACTTTTGAATCGAATTGAAAGTAACAAAAAGTTCCTTTTAGAATATACAAGATATTAATACAGAGGAAGGGAGAGAAGAGGTAGAATTTTCTTTGTCAAAAAGAAAATGTTAAGGTAAAATTCAAATTACAGAGAGGCATCGTTTTACATATTAATTAGGAGGGATTACGATGACAATTTTAGTAACAGGCGGAGCAGGGTATATCGGTAGCCACACTTGTGTTGAATTATTAAATAGTGGTCATGATATCGCAGTACTAGATAACTTATCAAATAGTTCAGAAGAAGCTTTAACAAGAGTGAAAGAGATTACAGGTAAAGATTTTCCGTTTTATAATGTTGATTTGTTAGATAAAGAGGGCGTAGAAAAGGTATTTGAAGAAAATAACTTTACAGCTGTTATTCATTTTGCTGGATTAAAAGCTGTTGGAGAATCAGTTGCTATTCCACTTCACTATTATCACAACAACTTGACAGGAACCTTTATTCTTTGTGAAGCAATGCAGAAGTATAATGTGAAAAACATTGTATTTAGTTCTTCTGCAACAGTATATGGAGTGCCTGAAAAGTCTCCAATTACAGAAGATTTCCCGCTTTCAGCAACAAATCCTTATGGTCAAACAAAGCTTATGCTTGAGCAGGTTTTAGGAGATATTGCAAATGCAGATCCTGAGTGGAGTGTTGTGCTGCTTCGCTATTTTAACCCATTTGGTGCTCATGAAAGCGGACAAATTGGTGAAGATCCAAAAGGAATTCCAAATAACCTTATGCCTTATGTTGCGCAAGTTGCGATTGGTCGCCTTGAGAAACTAAGTATCTTTGGTAATGACTATCCAACAAAAGATGGCACAGGTGTACGTGATTATATTCATGTTGTAGACCTTGCAGATGCCCACGTCAAAGCTCTTCATAAAACAAATAAAGACAAAGGTGTTCATGCTTATAATGTTGGTACAGGAACAGGTTACAGCGTCCTTGAAATGGTCAAAGCATTTGAGAAGGTGTCAGGTAAAGAAGTGCCTTATCAATTTTCACCACGCCGTCCTGGAGATATTGCAACATGCTTTGCAGATCCAACAAAAGCATATAAAGAGTTAAACTGGAAAGCAACTCGCGGTTTGGAAGATATGTGTCGCGATTCTTGGAAATGGCAGTCACAAAATAAAGACGGCTATCGTCTTTCATAATCTTAAATCAAAACATCCCCTTCTTTATAAAGAGGGGGATTTTTGTTGATTAGAAAAAATAAGGAAGTGTAGAGCCTATTCTTAGCTAAAGCACTCTTTCTCTCTCTTAAATAGGTATTATACGCAATTTCTACTTTAAATTCCAAATACGATAATTAGCTTCTATAGGTGGTCTTATCCGATTTGTAAAGTTCTACATAATTCTAAATCCTTTATTTCATAAGGGGAAAAGTGTTAAGGTTATTATATATGGAATAAAGTGGAGGATGATTATGGAAGATAAAATAGAAATGGGATTTGGGCAAAAATCCATCTCTAATCCTCTCTCGTACAGTAGGAATATGGGGTGCTAAGTAGGGTTCCTCATAGCGACCAACTTTATAGTGAACGAGTTCCTTATGTGTGGTCAAGCTGTGAAAGTGTAGGTTCTTATGTAAAGATCCTGAAAAGTTTATATAAGTGATAGTTCTTCGTCATTTTCAAGTAAACCGTATAGTTCCAAACGGGCTTCTAGTTTTTTGAAAAGGTGAGATACTAATATAATGAAGTATTATAAAAAGGAGGATAAGCGGTTAGCAAGATCATAGCATGAACACTAAAAAAGTAGACAAAAATAGAAGAAAATAGTTTGAAACGAGGACATTAACATGAGCAAAATCATAAAGAGAAGGCCTAGGAAACTTAGAACAACTTCACGCGTACTATTAATCATTATCGGTGCTTTTATCACAGCATACGGTTTAGAAGCAGTTTTAATACCCAACAACGTATCAGACGGTGGTGTTACAGGGATTAGTATCGTTGGCTCAGAATTAATCGGACTGCCGCTTGGACTGTTAATTGCTATCTTGAATATTCCGTTTGTATTTTTAGGATATAAACAAATTGGAAAGAGTTTTGCAATTTATTCGGTTATTGGAATTGCTTCATTAGCAGCAGGAACAAGCCTTATGCATCATGTACCAACTATTATAGATGGTGATACGTTATTAGTAACGGTTGTTGGTGGTATTATCATTGGTTTTGGAATGGGACTAGCCCTAAGAAACGGTGGTGCGCTTGATGGCATTGATATGTTAGCAGTGCTGCTCTCTAGAAAATTACCTTTTGGAACAAGTGATCTTATTTTATTCCTAAACTTGTTTGTTTTTATCATTGTCTCTACTGTATTTGGACTTCAAGGCGCTATTCTTTCTGCAATTGCTTACTTTATTGCTTCTAAAGTGATTCACATTGTTGAAGAAGGATTAAGCGGTTCTAAGACGTTCAAAATTATTACCGTTCACCCTGAATTAATGGTTGAAACAATTCGTGATCGCTTAGGGCGTGGCGCAACATATAAGCAAGCTCAAGGCGGCTATTCAAATGAAAATTTCAAAGAGATTACTTGTATTATTAACCGTTTAGAAGAAAGCAAAATGAAAGAAATTATTAATGAAATTGATGAGAATGCTTTTGTTACAGTTTATGATGTAGCAGAAGTAAAAGGCGGTAACTTTAAGAAAAATAATATTCATTAAAAAACTTACATATAAGCTTGGTTGCTTCAATGTTAAAAAGCTGGATATCTAGAAGATATCCAGCTTTTTATTTAGGTAACTAAAATTTTAAAGAGGTAGTAAAAAGGGGACATGAAAATATCTCCCTTTTCTACTAACTATAAGGATGTCAGTCTTTAGCCTTGTGCTATTCTAGCTATCTATTAGTTAATAAATGATTTAGCACCAATGTAGTGTTTTTGCCAGTATGGATTGTCAAGACGAGCATATTCAACTCCACCATCTCCTGCGTGAATCATCACGTTGTTACCAAGATAAACGGCACTATGAGAAGCTCCTTGTACATTGTAAGTACCCTCGAAGAAGACAACGTCTCCTACTTGTGGTGAACTAACATGTACACCGTTATTTTTCCACATGTCACGATGCGTTCTTGATAAGTCGATACCAACTTGATCAAATACATAGTTTATGAAACCACTGCTATCAAGGCCTTGCGTTGTTGTGCCACCCCATACATAAGGTGTTCCAACTACGCTTTTTGCGGCAGCAACAACAGCTGCTCGTGTACTTGATACAGATTGGTTATTTTGTGCAGGAGCAGTTGTTGTATTTGTATTTGTAGATGTATTTGTACTTGTATTAGAACCTGCTACAGAACTAGTTGGTGCCAATGATAGAGCCTTAGCTGTACGAGGTCCTACAATGCCGTCAACTGAAAGATTATGAGCAGCTTGAAACTGTCTTACAGCTTGTTCTGTGATAGATCCGAAAATGCCATCAATGTTGTATTTATAATAGCCTTGACTATTTAATTTTGTTTGAAGATCTCTAACCTGCTGTCCAGAAGCTCCTTTACGAATAAGTGATGTACTAGTCGGTGTAGTACTCGGTGTAGTAGTCTGTGGTTTTGCTACAGTTGTGTTTGTTTGCTCCTCAGGATGTGACTTAGCAAAAGCAAAAGCATTTTCACTTAACATTGGTGTTAGCGCTAGTGATGTAACTAAAGCTGATGAAATAACATATTTGCGCATCGTACGATTTGATTTCAAGATTAAAACCCCTATCCTAAATTATAATTTTGTCTTTTAATCATATAAAAAATGGAAGATTATATGGTTTTTATATGATTCTATCTCACAATTTTCTATTGTAAGTATGAATTGTTAAGATTTGATAAAGTTGTCGAATTAAAAAGAAAAAGGGTACTAAATGATTAGATATTATGTAGGAAAAAAGAATTATTTGGAAAATGAAATCGATAATTAGCAGTAAAAGCTCCTCAACCATCTCTGTGAAAGTTCTTGAAATTTTGTATAAATGATAAGATATTATAAGATATAAGCTAGTAAGATTGATAGAATTCGAACACTAGAACAAAAAATATTAGGTAAGAGGGGTTATATGAGTATACGAGGACAATCAATTTTAATTGTTGAAGATGACCCTAACATTTTAGAGATTATTAAACATTATCTAGTTTTTCATGGATATGATGTTTGGGGAGCCCAAAGTGGTGAAGAAGCAAGGAAAATGTTTTTAGAAATCGATCCCTGTTTTGTAATCCTAGATTTAATGTTGCCAGGGGAAAGTGGAGAGTCTATTTGTAGGTGGATTCGTAAAGATATGCAAAGTAACGTCCCGTTAATTATGGTTACAGCAAAGGCAGCAGAAGATGAGAGAATTCGGGGATTGCAGATGGGTGCGGATGATTACGTTGTGAAGCCATTTAGTGCCAAAGAGTTAGTCGCAAGAGTTGAAACAGTGCTCCGACGTACGGAGAATCGATGTAATAAGATTACCTATCAAGGGATCACCTTAAAACCGAATAAATTTGAAGTTAAGGTCAACACAGAGGTTATCGATTTAACTCATCATGAATTTCAACTCCTCTATTATCTCATGAGAAATCCGGATCAAATTCTTTCGCGTGAACAAATTTTAAATGAGCTGTATTCCACACAAGAGAAATTTGTGAGCTATCGAACGGTTGATGTTCATATTAGCAAAATACGGGAGAAGCTTGGAGCGGAGAAGGGGAACTTGATTGAAACAGTGAGAGGAGTTGGATACAGGTTTGTGGCTTATTAATCAGATTCGAGAAAAGATGATTCGAAAGTGGGTTGCTTTAAATATAGGAGTAACAGGATTGGTCATTGGAATCATTGGTTTTTCTGTTAAAGAACTAGCATGTCGTAAGTTTAATGAATATGCTAGTTCAAGTCTTCATGCTCAACAATTTCGAAAAAGTATAGGAGAGGATCTTTTTGACGCTGGTTTATTAACTCTAATTCTAGCTATACTCATTCATTTATTTTTCGCCAAAAAGATTCTTAATCCTCTCAATCAACTATCACATACTACAAAGGAATTGGATAAAACGAAAGATTCACCTTTTCCTACTCATTTAAAAGATGAAATAGGACAGATAGCGAATAAACTAAACGAAATAACCAATCAAGTGAGTCATTTGCATAAACAGAAAAATCAAATGATGGTTGATCTTGGTCATGAGTTACGAACACCGCTCACAACCCTAACAGGCTATCTCGAAGGCCTTGAAGAAGGTGTTTTTGTACCAAATGAACAAGTTTACTCTATTTTAAAGAAGGAATGCTTTCAATTAACACATCTTGTGAATAAAATACAAGAACTGCATCAATGGGAAAGCGGCAGAAAGAACATAGATCGCTATTGGATTGAATCAGGGAAAGCCCTTCAATCAAGTATAGAGCCATTTCAAACCGAAATGAATAAAAGGGATATTGAACGTGTAATACAAGTGGAATCAGCTACTTTATACTGTGACTCAAATGCGTTACATACTGTAGTCTCACATATATTTGATAATGTTGTAAGATACAATATTGGTAAAAAGGTAATTGTAAAGGGAAAATCTTATCGAGACAATTATGTTATTTCAATTTCAAATCAAGGAATGCCTATTCCAAAAGAAGCCGAAAAGCAATTATTTGATCATTTTTTTAGAGTGGAAAATTCAAGAAATCGAGAAACAGGCGGATTTGGGCTTGGGCTATCTATTGCAAAAGAAATTGTACATCAGTTAGGTGGAGAGATAGGATTTTATAGTAGAAGTGGTTTTCATACTTTTTGGTTCACTATTCCAATTGAAAAAGAAGGACACTAATCTATTTCTTATAACTAATAGAGAATATGGAGTTAAGAAGGAACTTTTTTATATGTGTTTTCTCCTAGTGAGGCTATCAAAACGGACAGTATAGAATTTGTATCTCTTACGGTGGATAAAGAAAGTTGAACAAGCTGGAGGCTAAGATTCTAAAAAGGTGGTTAAGAATTCCAAGATGGGTAAGGTTTTTTACACTTAGTGTTATTACAATCTATATCATCTTTGTAGCTTTGTTTAAAGGAATAGAAGCTTTATTTCATATCGAAACATTAAGTTTCGAGAAAATACTTTTTTGTTTAGGAATAGCACTTTTTTCTTATTTATAATTTATACTTCTTCTAAAAAAGGTTAAGATAATTCCATGCTTTGTGAATCTAACAGCAATCCGAGAAGACCCATCATTCTTTAGAATGGTGGGTTATTAATTTCGTTTAAAAACGATATTAATAATGATCATTACAAAAATGCAACGAATTAAAAAACGGATCATCTCATTAAGTAGCCAGAATCCTGGAAAATCTATATGCTTTATCACTTGTAGGGCAGCATGCATAAAGAAAATCGTTAAGATTAGATCTAATGTTTTGCTGAGTGATCTTAAGAGGCTTATCTTCAGAAGAGATTGTAAAGTGTTTCTCTGTTTTATTTCTTAAGCCTGAGGGTACATTTAAACAAAGCTAACTAACCATGAAAGGAGATAAAATGAGATGAGGAAATCTAGACCTGTTATTGGTATTTCAAGTTCGGTTACAATTCATAATGGTCTTCCGAGTGTTCATTTGCATCAGAAATATGTGAGTGCAGTGATTGATGCAGGGGGACTTCCGATAATCATCCCGATAGGAGACAAGGAGATGGAGGAAGAATGGGCATCGTTATGTGATGGTATTCTTCTGAGTGGAGGAGAAGACGTTGATCCTCAATCATACAATCATGAACCTGATCCAGAGCTTGGAAAAGTCAATGAAAATCGAGATAAGACAGAGATGGGTTTAATAGAGTATGCACGCAAAGAAAAGAAACCAATTCTTGCAATTTGCAGAGGGATAGCGGTGCTTAATGCTGCGTTAGGCGGTGATATCATTCAAGATATTGAAAAGAATGATGAAGATGCAATCAAACATTATCAAGAAGCCGCAAGACCGCAAGCTACCCATGAAATAGAAGTTGAAGAAGGAAGTAGGCTGTATAAAATTATGGAGAACAACTCTAAAGTTCGGGTAAATAGTATGCATCATCAGGCAATTGGTGAGGTAGCCTCAAATTTAAAAGTTGTTGCTCGTGCTTCTGACGGTGTGATTGAGGGAGTCGAAGGGAAAGAACAAGACCCACTTCTCTTAGGGGTACAATGGCATCCGGAAGAGATGGCAAGTGAAAATCAGCTTATGGCTAATTTATTTGAAGAGCTTGTGAATGAATGTAGAAAAAAGGATAAAGTAGAAGCCTAAGAAAGCTGTGGGTATAAGAAATGGAATTAGAAAGAGTAGCGGATGTGATAGCGCTACTCTTTTTTATTGTGTATAAAATATGATAATCTCTATTATTCGTATACAGGGTGTGTTAAACAAAAAACCTTTGTTAGAATGGAATTATAAGGAAGGTTGGTGTATTCGTTGAAAAAGAAGATAGCTGTTCTGTCAGATATTCATGGAAATAATGTCACATTGGAAGCTGTCCTGCTGGATATTTCACGTCGAAATATTGATGCAGTAGTTAATTTAGGAGACAGTTTATATGGTCCATTAAATCCTCTAAAAACGTTTCACTTATTAATGGAACATAATATAGCTCATATCATGGGGAATTGCGATCGAATTATACTAGAGCCATCAAAGGCAGGAGCAGGTTCCACTATACATTATGTGAAAAAAACTCTAACAAAAGAAGCTCTTGATTGGCTGGAACATCTTCCAAATAGCATCTCTATAGATGATATTCTATTCTGTCATGGTATACCCTCTTCTGATCAAGTCTATTTACTAGAAGAAATGACAGAAGTAGGTGGAGTCTTAAAAAATTCAGAAGAAATAATGCGAGCTCTTGAAGAGGTTGAACAAAATATTATATTTTGTGGCCATAGTCACATTCCTAGGACCGTTTATTTACCAAATGGGAAATTGGTTATAAACCCTGGCAGTGTGGGGCTTCCTGCTTATGAAGATGATTTACCAGTGCCTCATAAAATGGAGTCAGGGTCTCCATATGCTAATTATACAATTATAGAGGAGATATCTAATCAGTGGATAGTTGAACATATTAATGTATTTTATGATTGGGAGAAAGCAGCTCATATAGCAGAAACTAATGAGCGTCCAGATTGGGCCCATGCTTTAAAATTTGGAAGAGTGTAATCTTTAGATTTAGCCAAGAAATTCCTAGCTTATACTTTGAAAATGAATAAAGGAAAAGCCCTAATTTAAAGACTTTTTTCTTTACATTCCGATAAACGCCATTATGGTAATGAGAATTGTTTGAAGTAAAGTTGTCATTAAAGCTAATAAAGGCCTAAACACTAAAAATTAATTTTACATGTTGTTGTTAGTTCGTTTTAAAAAGTTGTTTTTATGTGGAAACCGTTGTGGACTGCCTATAATCGTGAATATGCTAAAAATCGTTCAGGATAAGGGTGTATAAAGTAAGACCCATAAGTAGAAAGTAATAACAAATTAAGAATAGAAGAAGTTTAGAGATGTTATATAAAGCCTTTGATGCGCAATTCCGTATTTGGGTTGTTCTTTACACTTCTCCTTATATATACAAAAGAAATCTACATATAGGTAAACATCCTTAGTTTGCTCATACAAATCGGTGTATATCTCTTAGCATGTAAATTATTTATATTGAATAAGAAATTTAATTTTCAGGAGGAGTCAGAATGAGCAGTTCACAACATCCACCCATTACATCAACGGAACTAGCAACGTTATGGATGACTTACCAGGAAAAAACGATGATCCTGAGGTTTTTAGATTACTTTCTTAAATATAATGAAAATGAGCAACAATTACTTCAACTTCACTATGATCGAGCAGTTAAAAGCTTAGATTTTATTAAAACTGTTTTCCAAGCTGAAGGAGCAGCTATTCCTACTGGGTTTACTGAGAACGATGTGAATACAGAAGCCCCTAAACTATATGACTTTATGTTTGACCTTATGTATTTTCGATTGATGTCTCAAATAGAGACTGGTCTTTTTGCCCTTTATTCGAATATGTCCTATCGTAATGATATACGACAGTTTTTTAAACGTTTAACTTCAGAAGCTCAAGAGCTGTATGATCAGTCAACTCACTTGTTAATGGACGCAGGCGTCATTTCTCGACCTCCATACGTCTCCATGCCAAAGGAAGTTCATTTTGTGAAAGATACAAATTATATGGATGGTCTGAAGTGGGTAAGTGAAAAAAGATCTCTTAATACGATAGAAGTTTCTCTTATTCAACATGCCGTTGATACGAACCTTGTAGGAATGCAATTAATGATTGGATTTGCTCAAGTAGCAAATGAGCAAAAGGTACGAAAATACTTTGTTAAAGGGATGGAATTATCAAAGAAAATTGAAACAGAGTTAGGCGATGTATTACGACATAGTTATATTGAACCGCCTGCAACACATGCTGGAAAAGCAACAACTTCAACAGTTCCCCCTTTTTCTGATAAATTGATGATGTATACGACCAGTTTGTTAAGCACATTTGGACTCGGTAGCAATGCAATAGGAGGCGCATTTAGTTTGCGTAGTGATTTACCAGTAAAGATGTTACAACTTGGAAAAGATATTTACAACTTTGCAAAAGAGGGCGGTAAAATTATGATTCAGCACGGCTGGATGGAAGAGCCTCCCCAGATTGAAGATCGAAATCAATTGACAAAAGGATGATTGGCAACATATCACCTTATTAATGAGGTGAATTATTCCATCTATACTTTAAGAAGTAAATACTTTATAATCCCTAAACCTGAAGATCCCTTTGTTTTGATACGTAGAATTCGTGTTATGTGAACTGAAAAATTAGGTATTATAAAGTAAGACAGAGTTTCTATTCCAAGGAAACTCTGTCTTTTTGTAGGTGAATTATTGACTCAAATCCACATCAATAGTTAAGTTTTAAGTTAAAATTAATATTTATCAGGGCTAAATACAAGATTTGCCGATTGTTTAGCCTTTTCGAGGACATTCATGACTTTCTCGCTATGTTCTAGCATATTTGTAACCTTCTCCAAATCGCGTTCTTTAATAATACGTTCAAATTCAATAAACTCGTCATACATTCGATGCCAATGGTCTGAGAGGTCTACTTGAATAGGTGCTTGCTTATTGAGGACATAATCAAAGCATTTTATGTTATTTGTTGAATGTGCCATGTGTATGTAGCCTTTATTCCCTTGAATATTCATTGCATTGGGAGCTGTACTATCTTTGGATCCTATACAGACACACTTGAAATCACCGTAATCCATCAGCAATATACCTGATGTATCAATATCCCTTTCGATATTCGCCCAATACTCCACCTTTTTAGGACTTCCAAAGAAACCAACAACAAGATGAATGTTATATAAATTAATATCCATTAAGGCTCCACCGGACGTTTCAGGGTTAAAGGCCGGATGAATTTCTCCTGCTTTGAAAGCCTCATATCTCGATGAATATTGAGAATAATTACACTCCACTATTTTGATATCTCCAAGTTTAGGCAAGTACTTTTTCATAGATAAATAGTTTTTCATGTATTGATTCGTAATAGCTTCCACTAAAACCAATTCTTTTTGCTGAGAAATCTCTTTAAGTTCAAGAAGTTCTTGTAGAGTAGAAGTGAATGGTTTTTCACAAATCACGTGCTTTCCACTTAATAAAGCTTCTTTGGCATATGAATAATGAAGATGATTGGGAAGCCCAATGTAGATTGTATCTACATCATCATTTTCAAGCATTTTACCATAATGGGAATAAGTATGGCTGAATCCATATTTCTTTTGGAGAGACAGCAATTTTTCTCTGTGACTAGGTTTTGAACTGATTGCCTTTAATGTAATCGTAGGGATGTCATGAATAAAGCTCAATAAATCCTCAACAATCTTTCCGGCCCCAACAATCCCTAATTTCATCTCAGCTGCACCCCTCTATTCCATTTTCAAGTATCTCCATAACAGCTATTGTTTCTTCGTCTTTGACTACTTTTTCTTTGCCATGTACAATTGCCTGATAAATATCATCGTACACTCGAGCATAATCACCTTTTTCAGAGACTACTTTCTCCTCATGGTAGTGGCCGTCATCATCCAAGTACGTTAGAATGCCATAATGATCAGGAGAATCAACGCCAAAATTGTCATGGTCTTTTGGATGATAAAATAATTTAAGATGCTCTTCCTGACGATCTTCCGTTTCCTTCATGAACACAGCCTTTTTCCCATACACAACAAAACTTGGACGTCCTTTTAAACGGAAAAAGCTTGATTTAATCGATACTTTGAGTGAAGAATAATAAAAGTCTAAATCAAAGTAATCATTCATTCTTCCTGACCCCAATAATTGACGAACATCGTAATGAATGCTTTCTGGCTTCCCAAAATAGGATAGAGCTTGGTCAATCGTATGAACGCCATGTCCATATAAAAAGCTGTTATATTTTGAAAAATGGTCAGTGGCGTTTGGTGTGTGTGGTCGGTAATAATCATAATTCATTTCCACCTCTAGCAAATCTCCAAGTTTTCCAGACTGGATAACTTTCTTTGTTGTAAGAAAATCTGAGTCATATCGTCTGTTCTGATAGCATTGAATCACGAGATTTTTCTCATTAGCATATTGAAAGATGGACACTGCTTCGTCTTTCGTTAACATGAAAGGTTTCTCAACAAGCACATGTTTCCCATGATCAAGCGCCATTTTTGCGAAATGATAATGGGACTCGGTATGTGTACACACTACAATTAACCCAATCTCCTCATCATTCATTAAGGTAGTGATATCGTCTGTGTACAGAACATCAGGGACTCTCTCCCACTCTTTTTTGTCTAGGTTACGAGCATATATCGTTTTCACTTTCAAATAATCTCTATTCAATGAAAAAGGAAGATGATAACGGTTTGTACTTTTACCATTTCCAATGTATCCTATGGTTAGCATTCTAACTCCTCCTTAAGCTTCTTTTCATTTATTATAGAAGAAGAAAGCTTGCCGTAAAGGCTTTACAACCACATTGGTACATTGGATCACTTTATGATGTACATTAAGTTTTATTTTTGAACAAAATGTTTATTTTATAGTCTTACTTATCGTTATTTTAACTAAACTGGGGTGAACCTGTTGAAAATACTGATGCAATTATCAGAAATGCATAACTTTACACCAAATGAGAAAAGCATTGCTTCTTATATTTTGATACATAGGGAAAGTATGCTTCGCTTAAATATTCAAGAGCTTGCTAAAGTTACGTATACCTCGCATTCAGCGGTTAATCGCTTAACACATAAACTCGGCTTAACTGGCTTTAAAGAGTTCATTATAAAACTAGCCCAAGAATTCCAACAAACCGCGGATATTCTCAATGTGGATTCTAACTATCCGTTTAGTCTTGAGGCATCTTCACTTCAAGTGGCAAAAGATATTGCAGAATTAATGAAGGAGACGATCGAAAAAAACTTTTCGTTTATGGATGATAACTTGCTATCACAAACTGCTCAATTGCTATATCAATCCGAAAGAATTTTTATATATGCCTCAGGTGATTCACAAATCCGAGCGAAAAGTTTTCAAAATAAATTAATCAAAATTAATAAATATCCGATAATTGCTACTGAACTATCTGAATGGGCTCATCATACTGTTAATCTTACGAAACGTGATTGCGCTATTTTCTTAACCTATCATGGAAAGTCATCTAGTTATATGAAAGCTGCACAACATTTCTTAAATAAAAACATACCTTTTATAACGATCTCCTCAACTACTCAAAATGATTTAGCAAAACTTAGTACGATTTTTATACAGGTTCCTAATGATGAAGTGAAGTTCGCTAAGATTGGCACATTTTCTTCCCAAATTGCCTTTGAATATGTGTTAAACGTCATTTACTCCTGTATCTATAAAATCGACTATCTGAAAAACAGAAGAAATTCAATAGAATTCTTGGAGCAGTTACACGCCGATGATGTGCTGAATGATATATAGAATACATTTAATTCTTAAAAATATAGCTATGAGAAGTAAAAAAGCACAAATCCATTGTCAATCAACGGGTTTGTGCTTTTTTACTTCCTCGAATATGTTTTATGTAAAGGAAAATATATATTATTCACTACGACATTTAATAGAAAGAGAATAATTAATGGAGTTTCTTATCGAGATGAGTAGGGTTCTTAAGTGTCTTCTCGAACAAATGTTGAAGTCCATATAGTAGAAAGGCTTTATATAAATGTTTAAAGAAACAGAAATAGAGAAGGCAATAATTTATTCAGAAACAGAGAGCGTATACCTTCTCTACAGAATCATTTCATTTTCTATTTAAAACTGAAGCTCTCTAAATCTTCTTGGCGATAAGTCGCTGTGTTTTTTGAATGTTGTGACAAAATAAGAGACACTATTAAAACCGCAGGTGAACGCTATTTCCTTGACGGATAAATTCGTATTATATAGTAAGTTTTTTGCATTATTAATTCGGTAGTTAATTAAGTATTGATAGGGTGAAGCATTCATATGTTTTTTGAAGACTCTAGAAAAATGATAAGGGCTTAATTGAACGTGTTTTGCTATATCGTCTAAATTGATATCTTCACTATAATGATTTTCAATGTAAAGAATAGCTTTTTGCACAATTTCTTCTACAGATTGCGTTGCCTGGTTAGAGATTTCATTTAATTCACACAGAATCTTTTGGACAATAATTGAAGCTGCATGTTCATCTACTTTGTTTTTTTCCATCATTGTTAGAATGTGATTCATACAACTTTTTATATTCCAGTTGTTATCAAGTGAATAGACACATCCGTTTCGATTAAAAAGAAGTTCAAAATAGTCTTCACTTGAGTTTCCCGTAAAATGAAGAAATTCAAATTCGGTATCTTCTAGTGCTGCATACAAATGAGGTTTCTGACAGTCAAGAAAGATAAACATATTCTCTGTTGCTATGAATTCTTGGTTTCTGTAGTGAACTTTCATTTTCCCTTTTTTTACATACAGGAATAAATGCTCACCAAATGTATTTCTTTTCGTTTCATAAGCATCTGAACAATAATAAGAGCCTGCATTTGTAATATGATAAAGCGCTTTCTTAGCAAACTTGCTTGGTGTATGAAAGAACGCTTTCGAATTTGCTAAAACTCCTTTTTCTCCCATATGAATTCCCCCCCTTATTATTAGCAATATTATTAAATAAAGAAGAAAAAAGCAATAATGTTAAAGAGAATAGCAATTTTTCTAAAGAAGTGAGCAATTTTCTTTAATGACCTTTTATTCACAGTTTAATAGAATGAGTTTATAACAGCAATAATTATACACAAGGGGATAAAAATATAGAAATGAGAGACGGTTTAGGTAATGAAAGAGGGATGAAACAGGCGCACAGAATTCTAAACTTTTATAGAAATTGAAAGCGCTTTTAGTCTGCTTGTTATCTGTCACTTATCTCACACACCGTAAAAAACGATTGAAAGTGAGGATAAAAAGACTGAAATTTGAAATCGATTTCATTTATTGGGTTGTAATAAAACGCAGAAGTTTTATTACAAGCTAAGTTGATCAAGGTAACTTAATACTTAAGGAGAATTATCATGGATAAACAAGGGAAGCAACATTCATTTTTGCGCACAATTATCCTGATCTCTACATTTGGTGGACTCCTTTTTGGATATGATACAGGGGTTATCAATGGAGCATTACCATACATGTCGAGAGCTGATCAGTTAAACCTTAACTCTTTTACACAAGGTCTTGTAACAAGTGCTCTCCTCTTTGGAGCCGCATTTGGAGCTGTATTTGGTGGTAGATTATCAGATTATAATGGACGTCGTAAAACGATTTTATATCTAGCAGTATTATTTTTTGTCTCTACAATTGGGTGTGCTTTATCTCCAAACGCTATAATTATGGTTATTTTTCGTTTCTTGCTAGGACTTGCTGTAGGGGGAGCATCTGTAACAGTACCAACATATTTAGCTGAGATGTCTCCTGCTGAAAGTCGCGGGAAAATGGTTACTCAAAATGAATTGATGATTGTGACAGGACAACTTTTAGCTTTTACTTTTAATGCAGTTATCGGAAATGTGCTAGGAGAGCACCCACATGTTTGGCGCTATATGTTACCTATTGCTGCAATTCCGGCTCTTTTTCTATTCTTCGGTATGCTTAAAGTACCTGAGAGTCCACGTTGGCTCGTATCAAAAGGAAAGAAAGAAGATGCTTTGCAAGTTCTTCAGAAAATACGCGAAAAGAAACAAGCAAATTCTGAATTGCAAGAAATTGAGAACGCTTACGTTCAAGAATCAAAAATGGATAAAGCAACGTTTAAAGATTTAACAGTGCCATGGGTGCGCCGAGTAGTTTTTCTTGGAATTGGGATTGCTGTTGTGCAACAAATTACAGGCGTGAACTCGATTATGTATTACGGTACTAAAATTTTGCAAGATGCGGGTTTCCAAACCGAGGCAGCTCTTATTGGGAACATTGGAAATGGAATTGTATCTGTTGTAGCTACATTTGTAGGAATTTGGTTACTTGGCAAAGTAGGACGCAGGCCGATGCTTATAACTGGTCTAGCCGGTACAACAGTAACATTGTTACTTATTGCGATATTCTCTATTACACTCGAGGGTTCAGAAATTCTTCCATATATTGTTTTAGCATTAACAATTACGTTTCTTGCATTCCAGCAAGGAGCCATCTCTCCTGTAACATGGCTTATGCTTTCAGAAATATTTCCTTTAAGGTTAAGGGGATTAGGGATGGGCGTTACTGTATTTTGTTTGTGGGGAGTTAACTTCCTTGTCGGATTAACATTCCCAGTATTACTAGACAGTATTGGTTTATCTTCAACATTCTTTGTTTTTGTAGTTTTAGGAATAGGAGCCATAACGTTTGTTGCAAAATGTTTGCCAGAAACGAAAGGGCTTACACTTGAACAGTTAGAACAAAGCTTCCGTAGCTATAGCGGTGGAAGTTCCAAAGTCTTAAATAACAATAAAACAATCGGATAGGAAATGGAGAGGATTAACATGAAATTATGTTTTAACGAAGCAACAACATTAGAAAATTCTAATCTTATGAAAGACTTAGAGTACTGCAATAAGCATGGATACGATTATATTGAAATTCGCACAATGGATAAATTACCGGAATACTTGGAGAACCATTCAATCGATGATTTAGCAACCTTTTTTAAGACAAATCATATTAAACCATTAGCTCTTAATGCGTTAGTATTTTTCAATAATCGAACTGAAGAAGAGTATAAGAGGATTATTGAGGAATTTAAAGGTATGTTGGAAACAGCTCAAAAGATCGGTGCTCAGTACATTGTAGCTGTTCCATTAGTAACAGAACAAAAAATATTAAAAGATGAAATTAAAGATAGTTGTGTAAAAGTATTAAATGAACTATCAAAAATGGCTGAGCCATTTGGCGTTAAAATAGCAGTCGAATTTGTCGGTCATCCGCAATGTACAGTAAATACATTTGATCAAGCTTATGATATTGTGCAAACAGTTAATCGTGACAACGTAGGATTAGTGTTTGATTGCTTTCACTTCCATGCAATGGGATCAAACTTAGAAGACTTCAGAAAAGCAGACATTAATAAAATCTTTATTGTTCACATTGATGATACAGAAGATTTTCCTATTGGTTTCTTAACAGATGAAGATAGAGTTTGGCCTGGATTAGGGGCTATTGATTTAGATGGCATCTTCTCCATCTTAAAAGAGAAGGGCTATGATGATGCCGTATCTGTGGAATTATTCCGCCCTGAATATTATAAATTAGATGCTGAACAAGCAATTAAGACAGCAAAAGATACAACGATTAAGGCTGTCTCAAAACATTACAGTTATGAAGGAAAAGAATCATTTTCTTTATAGGATAGAGAATCCGATTTCCCAACAACTTCAGGCTTAAAAGCTCCTGTTTCTGGAGCTTTTAAGAACCAAGAAATATATTTTTAGGATTTTTTAGAGGGTTTATTAAATAGCTATGAAACTAAAGGAGGCCATATAGAATGGTTTTAAAAATAGGGGTTATTGGTACAGGAGCAATTGGACAAGATCACATTCGAAGAATTACAAACAAATTATCAGGTGGGAAGATCGTTGCTGTTACTGATGTTAATAAAGAACAAGCAAAGGCAATTGTAGAAACTCAAAACCTTGATGCAAAAATTTATGACGATGGCCATGAATTGATTAAGGCAGATGATGTAGAGGCGATTGTAGTTACTTCTTGGGGACCTACACATGAAGAGTTTGTATTAGCAGCTATTGAAGTTGGAAAACCAGTCTTTTGTGAAAAACCTCTTGCTATTACTGCTGAAGGTTGTAAGAAAATTGTGGAAGCAGAGATTGCTACAGGTAAATCTTTAGTACAAGTTGGCTATATGCGTCGTTACGATACAGGATATCGTGCATTAAAAAATGTAATTGAAAGTGGAAAAATTGGAGAACCATTAATTGTTCACTGCGCACATAGAAACCCTACAGTTCCTGACACATATACAGGAGATATGGCAATCGTTGATACATTTATTCATGAAATTGATGTATTGCGTTGGTTACTAAATGACGATTATGTATCTGTTCAAATCGTTGCCCCTAGAAAAACAAGTAATGCATTAGAACACCTGCAAGATCCACTCATCGTTTTATTAGAAACAAAACAAGGTATCCGAATTAATGCTGAGATTTTTGTGAACTGCCAGTACGGATATGATATTCAATGTCAAGTTGTAGGGGAAACAGGCATCGCAAATTTACCTGAACCTTCAAGCGTTGTTTTAAGAAGTGAAGCAAAGTTGTCTACAGAAATCTTAGTAGATTGGAAAGACCGTTTCATTGATTCTTACGATACAGAACTTCAAGATTGGATTAATTCAACGCTTAAAGGAGAAGTAAATGGGCCAACAGCTTGGGACGGTTACGTTGCTGCTGTTACTTCAGATGCTTGTTTAGAAGCGAAAGAGTCAGGAAATATTGTGCCAATTTCTTTAGAGGAACGCCCTGAATTTTATAATAAAAATTTAATTGTTGTAGAAAAAATCTAATAGTAGGAAGTACAACTGCTACTATATTTAGAATAAATAAGCGTTTATAGCAAAATAGTTTGATAGTAAAAAACATGAATAAAGCCATAGTGTACATGAGTATGCTTTGAGCTTATAAGGGAAAGGGGAAATTTACATTGCGTTTAGCTTATGATCCATCACATTATCGTGACAATACAAATTTAAAAGATACGATTGATACGGTTGCAAGATTAGGATATGAATATGTAGAATTATCTCCACGTAAAGATTTTATTTGGTTTTATGAGTATCCAAAAGTGGACAAGGCGTTAATCAAAGATTTAAAACGCTATTGCAGTGATGCGGGTGTTAAAATCTCATCTGTTCTGCCTGTTCAACAATGGTCTTCTCCAAATGAGGAAGAGCGCCAAGCGGCGGTTCGGAACTGGAAGAGATGCATCGAAATCACATCTGAATTAGGTGTGGATCTAATGAACAGTGAATTTAGTGGAGACAAAAGTCGTCCTGTTGAAAGTGAAGCTGCTTTTGTAAAATCAATGGAAGAACTTATGCCTGTTTTTGAAAGAGAAGGAATTAACTTAAATCTTCAATCTCATCCGAATGACTTTATTGAGTTAAATACAGAAGCTATTCGTATGATTCGAGCTTTAGATAAAGACTGGATTAAGCTTGTTTATTCTGTCCCTCATGCTTTCTTCTATGATGATGGTATTGGTGATGTTGAGCAACATCTTGATGAAGCAGGTGACTTGCTTGCACATGTTCTGATTGCCGATACTCTGAATCATAAAGCAGCATTTGGATTACGCTATATCGTCAATCCACCAGATGCAAATGTAACCATTCATCAGCATTTAAATCCTGGTGAAGGAGAAATCAATTTTGAGGCCTTATATCGAAAACTAAGAGAAATGAAATTTGATGGAATTGTAACAAATGCCGTATTTGCTTACCCTGACCGTCCTGAATGGTCAAATGAACTTACGTTGAAATCGATTAGAGAAGGATTACATATTTAATTTCTTTTATGGGTAGTTTTTAAGTTTTAAATATGTAATAGTAAATTAGCAAAAGTAAAAAGGCACTTTCTCCTTACTAAGGAGAAAGTGCCTTTTTGATTAAGAACGAACCGTATTTTGTTATCCAAAAGAAGAATGGAGTTTTATGAAAAGATTTGAATTACTTAAAAATGTAGGATTAACCTTTATATCTTTATTTGATGTATTCAAAGAACATGGACGTTATTCTCAAGTAGTGAATAAAATTATCTTTTATTTATTACTATTAGCCAATATAGGTGACAAATTGTATATATAGTAGAATCAAAAAATTAGTCTTCTTAATATAGAGGCACTACATCTTGTAATAGCTGTTCTATATTGGACTTTGACTACTCTGATAGAGAACTTCAACTATTTTGCTTTTTTAATTTTGCTTCAAACATATCAATAATATGTAGAAATCTTTCAGCTTCACGAAAAGTATGATCTGCTAGAAGTGGATGGATAATACTTTTAATTCTGCACTCTTCAATGAGCTCTCTCGCAGTTTTCTTGAAATCACGAAGAGAGGTTACGGAAACTCGGTTTTCATCAAGAAATTGATCAAGAAGGGGAACGGTTTGGGACTGTGGTTTCATAGATTCTAAATCTTTGGCTTGAAAAACTAACTGATCAAAGTCATTACTGAAATTTCTGGCCATATCTACTAGTTTTCTTTCTGAAGGATCAAGGAGATGGCCTATAAATTTGGCATGATCAGCCATAATTCTTAGAAAGAATACATTTTCTTTAATGATAGCATCAGCAAGAGGCTTTAATTTTCCTTCATTTAGCTCAATTAATCGTTTTCTAAAATAGTTAGCTTCTCTGCTAATATGATCAACTAAAAGAGGAAAGTTGTTTGCGCCTGGCATTTGACAATTTAAGATTAAACCTAAGATTTTTCTTTTAAAAGCAAATATTCCTGTTGCTGCTTGTTGAACTTCTGAATTGAACCTTTTCATTTGTATAGGATCTATTTGATTCGTAAATGAATATGCTCTTTGTTCTATTTGTTCAAATAGATGATAAAATTGGTTTGCTTCTTGAATTAATTGAGTATCTTCTGCTCTAAAACCTAACCTAAGAAATAAAGAATGCTCCTTCATGATTCTTGACCAAAAACGAATTTCATCTAAAGATTTCTCTACAAATCCATTAACCATCCTTATTCCCCCTAATACTGAAAATCAAATTCATTTTCATACTATTCAGGTTTGAGGGAAGATATACATGCCTTTCTCAAGGTGTTGAAAGATATTTTATTATTCTTATCTCATATTTAAAGGCCTTTTTTCCCTAGTTTATTTTTTTAGTGTATATGATAGATAGGTCATGAATATAGAAATCTTGATTTGAGGAAAATATGATGTCTTCATAATCTTCTTCTCTTATATCTATCAATTTCTAAAGGAAAGTCTCTCTTACAAAAAAACATATTAACTTTTCATTGGATCATCTATTTAGCACTTTATTCAAACAATAAACCTTTCTTTTGTATTAAATACATACTTCAACAATCTTTTTAACTTACAATAACAAAAGGCCACTAATTAGTGACCTTTCGTTATTGTATAGTACTGTATCGTTTTTTGCTTATAATTATACATAGGTCGTATCTTTTATATAATTCCTTGGTCGATCATTGCCTCAGCAACTTTTAAGAATCCGGCAATATTAGCACCAACAACAAGGTTTCCTGGTGCATCATAATCTTTTGAGGCTTTCATACTCTTACTGTAAATATCTTTCATGATGCCTTGTAATTTCATATCTACTTCTTCTAGTGTCCAAGCTAGTCTTGAACTGTTTTGTGCCATTTCTAGTGCAGAGACTGCGACCCCGCCTGCATTTGCTGCTTTGGCTGGAGCAAATAAAACATTATGAGCGATAAAAGTATTGACGGCTTCTTGGGTAGAAGGCATGTTTGCTCCTTCACCAACGGCCTTAACTCCATTTGAAACTAACATTGTTGCTGCTTCTTGACTTAACTCATTTTGTGTTGCACATGGTAAGGCAATATCACATGGAATTGTCCAAATACCTGAACATCCTTCCTGATATATAGCATCCTGATGTTCTTTAATATATTCAGAAATTCTTGCATTTTTTACTTCTTTTAATTGTTTAACAGTATCTAAATTAATTCCATTTTGATCGTAAATATATCCGCTTGAATCGCTGCATGCTACTACTTTTGCGCCAAACTGTATTGCCTTTTCCATTGCATAAATGGAAACATTTCCTGAGCCAGATACAACAACTGTACTGTCTTTAAAACCTAATCCTTGATCTTTAAGCATTTCCTCTACAAAATATACCGTCCCATATCCTGTTGCTTCTTTTCGGCCTAAGCTTCCTCCATAACCAATACCTTTTCCTGTTAGGACACCTGCTTCATAAGCCCCTTTTATTTTTTTATACTGCCCGAACATATAACCAATCTCTTTAGCTCCTACTCCTATATCTCCAGCGGGAACATCAACATCTGGACCAATATGTCTACTAAGTTCTGTCATAAAGCTCTGACAAAAGCGCATAATCTCTAGATCAGATTTACCTTTTGGATCAAAGTCAGAACCGCCTTTTCCACCGCCTATTGGCTGGCCTGTTAATGAGTTTTTGAAGATTTGTTCAAAGCCGAGGAATTTTATAATGCTTGCATTAACAGAAGGGTGAAATCTTAGCCCACCTTTATAAGGCCCAATAGCACTACTAAATTGAACGCGATATCCACGATTTACTTTTACGTTCCCTTTATCATCCACCCATGGAACTCTAAAAGTAATCATTCGCTCAGGTTCAATCATTCTTTCTAGTACGGCTTGGTTAATATATAGTGGATTTTTCTCCAAAACAGGTATTAAAGAATCAAGTACTTCTTTAACAGCCTGTTGAAACTCCCATTCATTTGGATTGTGTATTTGTACACTGTTGAATAAACGATTCACAAAGTCTTTCACAATCCTTGTTTGATTCTCTTCTCCTGTTTCCATTACTTTCATAAATGTTCAACCCCTAAATATTTTAAAATTGGGAAAATTTCTTTTCTTAAATGTGTTTTCATTCTATAATTTTATAATTAATAGTTTCAATACTAATTTCCGATGAAATCAATGCGTTAAACGCATTAAGATGGAGTGACTAACAATGGAGACAAGGCAAATTCAATATTTCCTAGAGGTTGCAAAGAGGGAACATGTAACAGAAGCAGCAGATATCTTACATGTTGCTCAATCCTCTGTTAGCAGACAAATTTTTAATTTAGAAAATGAATTAGGTGTCAAACTTTTTATACGTGAGGGAAGAAGGGTGAAGTTAACTCCTTTAGGTAAAATTTTTTTTGAACGGATGAAACAGGTATGGAATATGATGGAGGATGCAAAGAGAGAAGTAGAAGAACATTTAAATCCTGAAAGAGGAATCGTTCGAATTGCGTTCCCAATTAGTATGGCTGCTCATACATTACCATCGATCATTTCTTCTTTTCGCACTCGGTACCCAGAAGCTAAATTTCAAATGAGTAATGCCCTTTATTATGATCTAATAGATGGTGTTATAACTGGTGAATTTAATTTGGCCATGATTGCACCAATGCCTGACCAGGAAAAAGAGAAGAAAATTAAAGGGGCTACTTTATTCACAGAAAATATAGTTGCTCTCATTCCTATTCATCATCCGTTATCTGATCGAAAGTCAATTAGATTAAGGGAGTTAAAAGATGACCCATTCTGTGTCCTTCCTGAAGAGTTTATATTTCGCAAACAAGTTGTTGAAGGATGTAATGATGCAGGATTTTCACCACAAATTGCATTTGAAGGGAAAGATATTGATGCATTAAAAGGATTAGTCTCTGCAGGGCTAGGTGTAGCATTAATGCCAGAGATGACACTGATAGATAATACACCTCGGTCTACCGTTATGATTCCAATATCAGATGCGAATCTCACGAGAACAGTCGGCGTTATTTACCCAACACAACGCAAACTACTGCCAACTGAATCTTTGTTTTATGATTTTCTGCTTGAAACTTACGAAAGGTTAAATGAGTTTAGAGAGTAAAGAAAGAGAATTATTCCTAGATCTAGTTTTTTATTTTTAGATATACACAACGTGTCCTTTTCATGTACCTAATATAAAAGTTCAAAAAAATTAAGATGGTGCAGATTGCTTGGCTCACAAAGAATCTGGACCTTTTTTCTTGGACAGGCTTCTTCTTTATGAAATATTTGTGAACATATGATGAAAACAGTTGTTAAAGAAAAGGTTAAATCATATGATTGATATCAAACCATAACGTGACAGTTTGGGGGGTGTCTCAATTGGGGCTGAGAAACTAAAAATCGGTGAGCTTGCTAAGCTAACAGGGCTCACAAAGAGAACCATTGATTATTATACAAATATGGGTTTGTTAGAAGCAGAACGTTCTCCTTCTAATTATCGTTTCTATGATCGCTCATGTATTGAGAAAATCGAATACATTGAAAAATGTAAAAAGAGAAATCAGACTTTAGAAGAGATAAAAAAATCTCTTCAAGAGAAAGAAGCCGAGGAAATCGATATATTAGAACTGAGATTGAAAATGAAAGGTTTAGAAAAAGAACTAAACCAAGTGTTGGATCAAAAAGGTGATAAAGATGCTCGAGACTTGTTGAAAAAAGGGTTATCTAAAGAAAGTTTTTCTTTGATTCAATCACTCTTGTTATTGCTACATTAAAAGATAGAGGGGATACATTTAAATGCTTTTCCATCCTATGGATATTTTTATTTTTATTGCATTGGGCATCTCGATTTGGGCTCAATTTAGAGTGAAAGGTAATTTTAATAAATGGGCTGAAGTATCAACTAAGACAAGAATGTCAGGTGCAGAAGTGGCACGTAAAATTTTAGATGATAATGGATTACATGATGTTTCAATAGAAGTTGTACCTGGAAAGCTATCTGATCATTATGATCCAATGAATCGAGTAATCAGATTATCAGAAGAAGTATATTACGGATGTTCTATTGCGTCTGTTTCTGTAGCTTCTCACGAAGTAGGGCACGCTATTCAACATCAACAGTCATACAAGGCTCTTGTAGTAAGACATAAGATTTTTCCGCTAGCAAACTTAGCTTCAGGTATCGCTCCATTTATGTTTTTAGGAGGAATGCTTTTACAGCAGCTTTCGTTAATCGGAGTAGGAATTTTATTCTTCTCTGCTGCAGTAGCATTTCAATTGATTACATTGCCCGTCGAATTTGATGCGAGTAAAAGAGCAAGAAACTTAATGTTAAGTCAAGGAATTCTTTATAGTGATGAAGAACGTGGAGTAAAGAAAGTATTGAATGCAGCAGCTCTTACATATGTTGCTGCAACATTAATGGCGGTTTTTGAATTGGCGAAATTTGTAATGATTTTTTTCCAAGGTCAAGAAGAAGAATAACAATTATTTAGGAGGTGTAAACCTTACATTCGTAAGGTTTTAATTTGGATAACATTACTGTTAATTTTATACTCGTTGCTATTTTAATTGGACTTACAGCATTTTTCGTAGCAACAGAATTTGCAATCGTTAAAGTCAGGACGTCGAAAATTGATCAGCTTGTTGCTGAAGGGAAAAGGGGAGCCATTGCGGCTAAGAAAGTTACGACTCACCTTGATGAATACCTTTCAGCCTGTCAGTTAGGAATTACTGTTACAGCAATGGGGCTAGGTTGGTTAGGAGAACCAACCATTGAACGTGTATTGCATCCTTTATTTGAAGCATTAAATCTTAATGAAGCTACAACTACAATTCTATCTTTTGGTATTGCTTTTGCTCTTATGACCTATCTCCACGTTGTTATTGGAGAACTAGCTCCTAAGACAGTCGCAATTCAAAAAGCAGAGTTGATTACGTTAACTCTTGCCAAACCAATTATCTTGTTCTACCGCATCATGTTCCCATTTATTTGGTTACTAAATGGATCAGCACGAGTAATTGTTGGATTGTTTGGTTTAAAACCAGCTTCTGAACATGAAATGGCTCACTCTGAAGAAGAACTGCGCTTATTGCTTTCAGAAAGCTATAAAAGTGGTGAAATCAATAAAAATGAATTGAAATATGTAAATAATATTTTTGAATTTGATGAGAGAATTGCTAAAGAAATTATGGTTCCTAGAACAGAGATGGTTACATTATCGATTGATGATTCTCTTAAAGAGACAATGGAGACTTTAAAAGTAGAAAAATTCACTCGTTATCCGATTGTAAATGGAGATAAAGACAATATCGTAGGCGTTATTAACATTAAAGAAGTATTAACGTCTACACTATGTGAAGATAATGAAAAAGCAAATCTTAGCGACTTTATTAATCCCGTCATTCAAGTGATTGAGACAATTCCTATTCATGCATTAATGATTAAGATGCAGAAAGAACGTATGCATATGGCTATTCTTATTGATGAATATGGCGGTACTTCGGGATTAGTAACAATTGAAGATATTGTCGAAGAAATCGTCGGAGAAATTAGAGATGAATTTGATGAAGAAGAAATACCTGAAGTACGAAAAATAGCAGATGATCACTATATTCTGAATTCCAAAGTTCTGATTAGTGATGTAAACAATTTACTGAATCTAAACTTAGAATACGATGAAGTTGATACAATTGGAGGATGGTTCCTTACACAAAACTTTGAAGCTGAAAAAGGTGCCGAAATTCAATTTGAAGGATATACGTTTAAAATTCGAGAAGTTGAAGGTCATCACATCTCTTTTGTAGATGTATTTAAAAGCTAAATAGAAAAGAAAAAGAGAACTATGACAAGATAGTTCTCTTTTTTTAAGCTTTCTCACTTATATTTTCTTCAATGGAATGATTCAGTTTTCTCGCAAGAGCTGTAAAAAAGCGATTACTACGTTCTTTTTCCAATGGATTACAAAAAACGTAGTAATCAACTTTGCTTGTATAGCGGAACAGCTTGCTTAATGAATAAAGAAAGACAATAGAGAAGAAAATTGCAAAGTTTATTCTAAAAAAGTAACTTGGATTACTTTTCTAAAGATAAAAAGCATATTTTCTTGTATAACCTGCAAGAAAGGGTAAGTTTCTTATGGATATATCTTTAAATAAATTATCTTGAATTAAAAATAATTGACTTAAAGATATTAAGGACATATAATGAACACATAATGATGATAATAAATTATATGGCTCACTAAAATAGACATCTATAATAACAGCTTATACTCTGTATAAGTAGCCATTATCAAGGTCATTATATAAAGGGATTTAATAAAAAGGAGCGAAAAATTATGGCAAAAGTATTGTATATTACAGCACATCCACATGATGAAAAAACGTCTTACAGCATGGCGGCAGGTCAAGCATTTGTGACGGCTTATAAAGAGCAAAATCCAAGTGATGAAATTGTTCATATTGACTTGTATAAAGAAAACATTCCACACATTGATGCTGACATTTTCAGCGGATGGGGCAAACTTCAATCAGGAAGTGAATTTGATCAACTTTCTAAAGAAGAGCAAAGTAAAGTAGCTCGTCTTGCAGAGCTAAACGAACAGTTCATTTCAGCTGATAAATATGTATTTGTTACACCACTATGGAACTTCTCATTCCCACCAGTGATGAAAGCATACTTAGATTCTGTAGCTGTGGCAGGGAAATCATTCAAATATACAGAGCAAGGTCCTGTTGGCTTACTAACAGACAAAAAAGCCCTTCATATCCAAGCGCGTGGTGGCTACTATTCTGAAGGCCCAGCAGCGGATTTAGAAATGGGTCATCGTTATATTGGCATTATGATGAACTTCTTTGGTGTTCCATCATTTGATGGTTTATTCATTGAAGGGCATAATGCAGAACCAAATAAAGCAGAACAAATTAAAGAAGACGGTATTGCTCGTGCAAAAGAACTAGCAAAAAGCTTCTAATAGAAAAAATGGCGGAGATTATTCTCCGCTATTTTTTTATGTAAAAATATTTACTTTACATTAAAAATAATTAGAAAAAACAAATCATTAAAAAAATTTCTGTAGTCTGAGCTTCTTTTTCGTTATAATAGAAACAATATTTTAAAAAAGGGGATGCACTCAATTGACAACAACAACAGTTAAAGGACCATTTAAAGCAGATCATGTTGGAAGTTTCTTACGTCCGAAACGATTGAAAGAAGCTCGTTTACAGAAACAAAATGGTGAAATTACAGCAGCACAACTGAGAGCTATCGAGGATGAGGAAATTACGCGTCTTGTTCAAAAACAAAAAGAAGTTGGGTTACAGGCGGTAACAGATGGTGAATTTAGACGTGCTTGGTGGCACTTTGACTTCCTATCTGAGCTTGTAGGTGTTGACCTTTATGAGACAGAGCAAGGTATTCAATTCAATGGAATTCAGACAAAAGCTCATGGAATTAAAGTTATTGATAAAGTAGATTTTGATGGACATCCAATGATTGAGGATTACAAGTTCTTACATAACCTTGCTGGTGATCATGTTGCGAAGTTTACAATTCCAAGTCCAAATATGCTTTTCTTTAGAGGGAACATTTCAGAAGAAGTATATAGTGATCAAAATGCCTTTTTTGATGATGTAATCAAAGCATATCAAAAAGCAATTCAAGCTTTTTATGATGCAGGGTGCCGCTATTTACAGCTGGATGATACAGCATGGGCTGTTTTCTTCTCTGAACAAGGACAAGAGCAAATTGAACAGCGTGGCTATGAACCAAAAGAGCTTGCTAAACTGTTTACAAGAGCTATTAATGAGTCAATTGAGAATAAACCGGAAGACATGGTTATTACAATGCATATTTGCCGTGGAAACTTTAGATCAACATATGTAGCAAGCGGTGGATATGATAACGCTTCAGAATACATCTTCGGAGAATTGAAGGTTGATGGACTTTTCCTTGAATTTGATGATGCACGTTCAGGAGGATTTGAACCATTAAAACATGTAAAACGTGATGATTTACAACTTGTTTTAGGACTAATCACATCTAAATTTGGTGAGCTTGAGGATCCTGAAAAAGTGAAAGGACGTTTGCAAGAAGCAGCACAGTACGTGGGTCTTGATCAAATTTGTTTAAGTCCTCAATGTGGATTTGCTTCAACAGAAGAGGGAAATATTTTGACAGAAGAGCAGCAATGGGATAAAATTCGTCACGTAATTAATATTGCGAATGACGTTTTCAAATAAGAAACATCTTTTGCACCACCTTTTACTTTGTAGAAGGTGGTTTTTCCATAAAATAGATAAATGAGAGAGGAGGGAGATAGAGGATGTACTTAACAGTAGAAGAAGCAGCTGAATTTCTAGAAATTCCAGCTGCACAAGTTGAAAACCTCATCCACCATAAGCAGATTCGGGCGATTCATGATGGCGAGCAGTTTCTCATTAATAAAGAGCAGTTTAACACACATTTAGAGCAACTTGAAAAATATAAGCAGCTTGTTGAAGATCTTATGAATGAGCCGTTACCTGAAGACATTGATGTGAAAGACGAAGACTAATTAAAAAAACCCTTTCGTATAAAATACGGAAGGGTTTTCTGCTAGCGAACGATAAAAGGTAGACAATTTGAATCCTTAACCCTAAAATAGGATTCAACATAAAATAGCTTCTTTTGTATCTTTTCTTATCGTTAAAATGACAAAGAAATGAAACCTGCTTTTCATAAAATTCTGTTACAATGAAAGAAAAGATACCTTAACACAGGGTATTACAAAGCTATAAATCTTATTTTTTGATAGATTTTGGAGGATAGACGAATATGACACTAGAAGATCGCTTGATCCAAAAGACATATTACAAACATTTTATAAATGACAATGAAAATCGCCATCCCATAGAAGTCCTTGGCGAAGCAGCAGTTGCAGAACAGGAGAAGGAATCCTACGATTTATCGGATATTCGCTTTGCTCAAGGAGAAGTTTATTATCATAGTCAAGATTTCGAAACGGCTATTTTTAAATGGGAGAACATTAATAGCGAACTCGAACCATGGGCGAAAAAGAATATTGGAGACACCTACTACAAGACAGGCAGACTATCAGATGCTGAGGAAATCTATCTTTCTTTGAAAGTAGATGATCCTATTTTAACAGCTGAAGTTTCCTTACAGCTTTTTTCTCTTTATATTGATCAAGATAATATTGAAAGAGCATATGAAGTGATTAAAGAAGCTGTTGAAGTGAACCCAGCTTATCCAGGAATAACAGAATTAGCGCGTAAGTTTTATGAACGCCAAGAAGATTGGAAAAGCGCAACAGAGCTTGCGGTTAGTGAATCTATTCGAACTGAAGATCTTTTTTGGTTTGCAACGGTTATTAAATATGCCAAAAATCAATATACAACGATCTTCTCACCCGATTATTTTTATCAAGTGCTTATCACATTTTATAAGACAGATCAGATGCACTTTAAAAAACTTGTTTCTGCATTATGGGAAAGCTATAAAAACGAAGAGATTTATCTAGAATGGATTAAAACAATCAATGATATTTTTCTTAATGTTGATATTGGTCTTTATGAGTATTGGCAAGAAATTTCATCTCTATATGAAGAATCTTATTTATATTTAATTAGTGGATCATACGATTTACAAGTTCTTCATGATTTCATTCCAACAACATTGGAAAATTGGTTGAAAATAACAAGAGATGCTAAATCATTGTTCCCAGCTGCAGCCATTTGGACATGGAATGAGCAGTTTCCATCGACTATTATGGAGGAATCTGTTCAAAAAGCAGAAAGCACTTTATTTAACTCAGACAGCGATATTGATGGGCTATCATATAGCCTCAACATCGTAGAGTCGATGATGTCGTGGGCAGAACAGCGCAATATTGAACTAGATCCGTCAGTTGCGAGTCTTTTAAATAAGAACGTTCATCATCTTCTTATGATTGACCCAGAAAATGATGAAGAAACAACTGTTAAGACACTTCATACTTTCTCAAGAGAAGAAGATGAAAGAACATGGATGGTTGTTGATGGCTCTAGTGCTTATCGAGAAAAGAAATTAAGACAATCTCTTGATAAATGGGCACCACTAGGAGATTCATTACTCTTTATTATTCATCCAACATACGCGTTTAGTGAAGACGAACGTGAAGAATTAAGAAAGCTTGAGCAGTCCATGCCTGTTCATTTCCTTATTAAAGGAATGGATGCACATGGCGATATTGAAAGCCGGTTACGTATGGATTTCCAAGATGCTTTAATTAGTGTAGGTGGAGATGAAAACTTAACATCATTTATTCAAGCGAATTTCTTTGAAATTATTGATGGAACTGAGAAGCGTCGCATTCATAAGCTGCTCTCTTTCATGCGAATCACGCTCCATGATCTTGGAAAAAGACGTCTTGAAGAAGAGCTTTATTTACAAGATCTTATCAATACAGAAGAACAAAAGATTGAAAAGCTTGGAAGTGACATCGAATTTTTACGTGAGCTAGAGAAGAAAAAATCTCGATATGTTACAGAGACATATGCCAAGTTAAAAGATGAGATCAAAGACAACTTTGAAAATAGTCTGCCAAAATTACTTCGAGAATGTACAGATATCATTACAGAGGATAGTGACTTTGCCAATATTCATAAAGAAGTAAATGATAAAATGAATAAAGTAATTGAAGTTCAATGGACAAAAGTATTAACAGATCTTCAGCATGCTCTTCAACAATGGCTTTCTCTTTCACGTGAAGAGCTTGTCCAAAGTCAAGAAAGCTTTGACGATCTTGCAGTAGAATTTAATAATCGCTTTGTTGGAGAAAAAGTAGAGCTTAAAGGAGACTTTAAGATTTTAGATGACTGGCGTCGTGATATTAGACGATTAACGGTAAGAATGCCAATTGAAGAACAAAATATTTTTCTTCAATCTAAATTTACGCAGCTTATGTTCCAGCGCGCTGGGAAATTGATTGGTGCTTTAGCTTCTCAGAAAACAATGTACAATCAGTATAAGAAAAATGTTGATAGTCAAGATTATGAAGAAGCAGCTCAAATGGTCACAAATCGTCTTTTTGCACAATTTAATTCTCTTGAGAATTCACTTAAGCTTGATGTAGAAACATTTTTCTCACAGCCATTTGAAGAGCTTACAATGCTTAAAGATGGAACAGAGGTCTCACTTGAGAACAACCGTTTAACGCTAAAAGATATGAAAGAAAACCCTGGAGAATATTATAATCCAATTCAATTGTTCGAAATTCGTGTTCGTCAGTATGAAGTAATGATTGAAGCGAAAGAGGAAGTAGATTATAGCGAGATTTTAGTAGAAGATAATTAAGGAAAAAGGCACCGCGAGTGAGCGGTGCCTTTTTTTCTTAAAGATAGTCCAAACTGATACATTAATGAGTGAGATAGTGTAACAATCAAGATTATAGAAGGAGTCATTAGGGATAAAAACGAATATGTGTAGATTAGAGAAACGGAATTCTTTCTTTATATTTAGCAATTAAATGCTTATTATGGTTATCTGCTCCTTCCATATTTCCACTTTGAAAAATAGGTGGGTTTAGTCCGGCTTGAAGCATTTTCTCAATCACTTCAGAGAATAAAGTATTAAGGATAATAGCGCCAATAACAGTAGATCCTGAACCAAATGTAATATCGTTTTTATTTAGAAGTACATCACCTTTGGGAATATAGTTATCTAAAACAACATCCACAACGTCATGTAGATAATGTCCACTTTCATGACGAGAAGGACGGCTTTTTGCATAAGTGGGGGAAGTTAGACCAATAACATATGCCCCTTTTTCTTTTGCTAGAAGAGCTACATCAATAGGAACTGGATTAACGCCAGAGGTTGAGACAACGATACATATATCTCCTGGACGGATATCTTGTTCTTTCATAAATGTATGAGCATACTTATTTTGTCTTTCTAACTGTGAAGAACGAGACGCTCCTTTGTGAAGCATTAATTCCTCTATAAAAATAGGATGAATGGGAGCTAACCCACCAGACCGATAAAATAGTTCTTCTGTTAACATATGTGAATGACCACAACCAAATAAATGAATAATCCCTTGTGAAGTAATACTATTTACGATTTGGGTTGCTACGTCCTCTATAATCGTTTTTTCTTGTTTTTCTACCTTATAAAGTAGAGCTTTTATTTCCTCTATATATTGATTGTTCATAGATAACTCCTTATATTTATTATCTAGTCATTGTAAAAGTGAATTTATAACGGTCAGCTCGATATGATGACTTTACAATTTCAAGAGGAGTACTATCTTCTAGATACGTATTTCGTTGAATAAATAAAATAGGTGAAAACTTTGAAACACCTAAATGTTCAATTTCAAGATCAGAAGATATGGAAGACTCTAAAGTTTGGGTCGCATATCCAATTTTAAGATGAATATGTTGTTCGATATATTGATAAAGAGATTCATTAACAATGCTTTCAGTTAAACCTTTAACCAAATTTGCTGACATATAGACTGTTTCTAAAGCCATTGGAATATCGTCAGCTAAGCGAATTCGTTTAATTTCATAGACAGGTGAATATTTAGAAATCTCAAGTTGTTCCGCAATCTTATCAGTACATGGAACAATAGTGAATGTCAATAATTTACTACTAGGAGTCATTCCTCGTGCTTTCATGTCTTCTGTAAAGCTAGTTAAACCAACGAGCTGCTGTTCTAATTTCTTTCCTAACACAAAGGTACCGCGCCCCTTTTGACGATATAAGTAGCCTTCGTTAACTAAATTATTAATGGCTTGGCGTACAGTCATTCGGCTAATTTGGAAACGTTCAGCAAACTCACGTTCAGAAGGAAGAGCATCATTTTGCTGTAACTCACCATTTTCTATTTGTTTTTTTATTTGTTCTTCGATTTGATAATAAATCGGAAGAGGTGAGTTTTTATCAATCACTAGATTTCTCTCCTTTATTCTCTTAAAACAAGTAGTGAAATACCTACTTGTCCTAAGTTCAATTTTAATTTGAAATGTTTTGTAGGTGTAATACACCGGACAAAGCTTGTTGATCTGCAATTATTGTAACACAATTATGCTTTTTCAAAATAGATGCTGGAAAATCTTCAGTGATGTCCTCTTGAAGTAATTTATTCATCGCTTCAGCTTTTTTTTCCCCTGAAACAAGTAATAAGATTTCTTTACTTTTCATGATTGTTTCAATTCCCATTGTAATAGCGTGTGTCGGTACATCATCAATTGAATTAAAATAACGAGCATTTGCTTGGCGTGTTGATTCCTCTAGCGTAACAACATGAGTAGGTGCATTAAAAGAGGTACCAGGCTCATTAAATCCGATGTGACCATTTTCGCCGATGCCAAGAATTTGCAAATCAATGCCACCATGTTCTGCGATTAACTGATCATAACGTTTGCATTCTCTCTCAATATTAGGAGCTAGGCCATTAGGTAAATAAGTATGCTCGATATCAATGTGTTTAAACAATGAATCGACCATGTAGTAGTAGTAGCTATTTGGATCTTCTTTTTCTAAACCGATATATTCATCTAAATTAAAAGAAGTTACATCTTTGTAAGAAGTTCCATTTTTCTTATAATCTTCAATTAATGTTTTATATAAACCCGTTGGTGTTCCTCCAGTTGCAAGACCCAGTTTTACATTCTTTTTTTCATGAACTTTCTTTATTAAAATATCTGCTGCTTTGCTGCTCATTTCATCATAGTTTTTTACTTGAATAATATTCATTTTGTATGCTCCTTTTTATAAGCTAATGTTCCTCGGCAAAATGTCATTTCTACGTCTAAGTTTTCATTTAATATAACAATATCAGCATCTTTTCCAACAGCTATGCTTCCTTTTCGATCGAAAATATTAAGTTGTTTGGCTGGATTGACGGATGTCATTTTCACGATGTCTTCTAGTGAACAATTTGTGTAGTTTATTGTATTTTTAATCGCATCATTCATCTTTAAAATACTTCCAGCAAGCGTTCCATCTGCAAGAGTCGCAGTTGTATCATCAACGTTAACGGGTTGCCCACCTAAGTCGTACGTTCCGTTTTTAAGCCATTTGGCACGAAGAGAGTCGGTGATTAAAATCATCCGATCACTTGTAATTTGATCGTAAGCAAGTTTTACCATCTCAGGTCGACAATGAATGCCATCTGTGATTAATTCAACAAACAGTTCTTTGCGCAAGTAAGCAGCCCCTAGAACCCCTGGCTCCCGATGATGCAGTCCACGCATTCCGTTATATAAATGTGTTACATGAGAGAGACCTGTTTGAATAGCTTCATCAATTTGATCATATGTTGCATCTGAGTGACCAATAGAAGCAACGACATTCTGACTTTTTAAATAAGTGACCATTTCTAATCCACCCGGTTGTTCAGGAGCAAGTGTAACTAATTTAATATGCCCCCCTGCATTTTCCTGCCATTGTTTGAATAAAGACAAGTCGGGATCTTTAATATAAGTAGGTGGCTGAGCACCTGCTCGTTTTGGAGAAATAAAAGGACCTTCTAAATGAATACCCACTATTTCAGCCTGTTCATCAACCGTTTGATTATTAATAAAATTCCCTGCATTTGTTAGAGCTTGTTCAATAGCTTCATTTGATTGCGTCATTGTCGTAGCTAAAAAGCTTGTTGTTCCTTCTTTTGGAAGAGTAGTAGCCATTGTTTTTAATGATTCTTGAGTTGCATCCATTGCATCAGCGTTTGCTACTCCATGTATATGAATATCAATAGCACCAGGCACTAGTTTATAAGATGAAGAATATTTAATGACTTGATCATTTGGTTCTGTTTTATAGTCTGAGATTGATCCGATATCTTTGATTTTTCCACTCGAAATACGAATATATCCATTTTGAATTTTCCCAAGATCGCTATAAATAATTAAATTGGAAAGAACGATATTTTGATTTTGTATCATACATAATCTCCTTTATAGAAGTAAAAAGTAATAAGTAATAAGTAGATGGATAAGTAACACGTTCATTATGTTTTACCATTTGTATCTAGTATATACCATATGTATATAGTTGTCTATACCACTATAAGTTTTAACAAAAAAATCCCACTATTTAATATCCAAATAACCCCATTAATATAAGATTTAACATTTTATTTGGTATAGACAACTATATATTGATTGTGGTAGTATGAGGCAAAGAAAACGCTTTAAAAGGAGATAAAAACATGTTGAATTTTCTACAACGTATTGGTAAAGCCTTAATGTTACCAATTGCAGTATTACCAGCTGCAGCTTTGTTACTTCGTTTGGGTCAGGATGATCTACTAGACATTCCCTTTATGTCACAGGCTGGGGATGCTATCTTTGCCAACTTAGCATTATTGTTCACCCTTGGTATTGCCGTTGGGTTATCTAAAGATGGTAGTGGTGCAGCTGCACTTGCTGGGGTTGTTGGTTACTTTGTATTAACAAATGGAACAGCTGCTATTGATAAAGAGATAGATATGGATGTTTTAGGTGGAATTATCTCAGGGATTACAGCTGGTTTATTATATAATCGTTTTTCAAATATTAAACTTCCAGAATGGCTTGGTTTTTTTGCAGGAAAGCGTTTTGTTCCTATTATTACGTCAGTAGTAATGTTAGTACTTGCAGCTATTTTTGGAGTAGTATGGCCTCCAGTTCAAGAGTTAATCAATAATATTGGTAATTGGATTACAGGAGCTGGAGCACTAGGGGCTGGAGTATATGGACTTCTAAATCGTTTATTACTTCCAGTTGGACTGCACCATGTATTAAACAGTTTAGTTTGGTTTGTATTTGGAGAGTATAATGGAGCAACTGGGGATATTAATCGCTTCTTCGCAGGGGATCCTACAGCAGGGCCATTCATGACAGGTTTCTTCCCAGTTATGATGTTTGGTTTACCAGCAGCAGCTCTTGCAATGATTGCAGCTGCGAAGAAAGAAAAAAGAAAAGCAGTTACAGGTATGTTAGCTGGATTAGCTCTTACTTCCTTTTTAACAGGAATCACAGAACCAATAGAATTTTTATTTATGTTTATAGCACCGCTCTTATATGTACTTCATGCTATCCTAACAGGAATCTCAATGGCAGTTGCTGTGATGTTAGGTATTCATCACGGCTTTGGCTTTTCAGCAGGAGCAATTGATTACTTCTTGAACTTTGGTATCGCTCAAAAGCCGTTATTGTTAGCGGGAATCGGCGTTATTTATGCTATTATTTACTTTGTTATATTCTATACCTTAATCAAAGCGTTAAATATCCAAACACCAGGTCGTGAAGAAGATGAAGAAATAGAGGAAACTGTAGATTCTGATTCAACAACAGGCGATAAATATGTAGATATGGCATCTTATTTTATTAAAGATTTAGGTGGAAAAGAAAACTTAACGACTATTGATAACTGTGCAACACGTTTACGTTTGCAAGTTGCAGACACATCCAAAATTAATGAGTCTAACCTAAAGCGCCACGGAGCTCGAGGTTTAATGAAATTAGGAAAAACAAATGTACAAGTTATCGTAGGTACAGATGTTGAATTTGTTGCTGATGCAATGAAACAATTAGTTGAATCTGGAGCAGCAACGATCAATGTCTCTAAAGAAAATGAACAAGAACGTTCCGAAGTAGACACAGCTGACACAACACAGGTTGAGTTTGTTCTGCCATTTGAAGGAACTGTAAAACCTCTTGGTGAAGTAGAAGATGAAGTATTTTCTTCTAAAATGATGGGGGATGGGTTTGCTATTGACCCAGTTAGTAATACACTAGTTTCTCCGATAGAAGGAGAGGTAATGAGCATCTTTCCAACGAAGCATGCTATTGGTTTAAAAGCGAACAATGGATTAGAAATACTCATTCATGTTGGTTTGGATACAGTAAAGTTAAATGGGGAAGGATTTAAAGCGCTTGTTCAGGAAGGACAGCATATAACGAAAGAAACACCGCTGTTAGAAATTGATTTAGAGTATGTAAAAAAACATGCACCTTCTATTACAACGCCAATTATCTTCACAAACTTATCAGAGGGTAAAGAAGTAAAACTTAATAAGTCTGGTTATCAGAAACAAGGTACTCCTGATGTTATTAAGTTTTAAACCATCCACTCAATATTAAGGACAAGAGGCATAAACCTTTAAAAGAAAATAAAGGTTTATGCCTTTTTTTCATTTTTATAAGGTTAATCAAACTGAATAAAGTATATGCTGATATGATAATAATTGACTTTTCTTCCTAAAATGATTTACAATTATCTTGAATTAAAGATATTTTATTTTGAGATATAATTTTATATTAAATGAAATAGATCATCTTAACTAAAGAGGAGTGGAAGAAGATGAACTTAACAGGGTTACATCATGTTTCAATTTTAACGGGAAAAGCAGAAAAAAATTATCTTTTCTATACGAGAATTCTTGGAATGCGTCTTATTAAAAAGACGGTCAATCAAGATAATACAGAGTCTTATCATTTATTCTATGGAGATGCTAAGGGAAACCCTGGAACTGAATTAACGTTCTTTGACATTCCTCATCTTGGTAGAACACATAAAGGAGCAAGCAGTATTTCCTCAACGTCTCTAAGAGTAGCGAGTACTGATTCGCTCTATTATTGGGCTAAGCGTTTTGAAAAATTAGGTGTTCATTATGAGGAAATTAAAAAAAGAGCTAGACGTGATACACTAGCTTTTGAAGATTTTGAAGGAACAAAGCTCATTCTTGTTGCAGATAACAATGAAAAAGGGGTAGTTCCAGGGGAAGCATGGGATGGAAGTGATGTTCCAAAAGAGCATGGTATTCTCGGTCTTGGCGCTGTTACGTTAACTGTTGCAGATGCAAAACCAACAGTGCGAGTGTTAAAAAGGTTATTAGGTTTTTATTATGTAGGTTCTTATCCATCCCTTGATGGAGATCATCCAGATGTTGAAGTATATGCAACAGGAGAAGGGGGAGCAGGAGCTGAAGTACATGTTGCAACAAGACCTGATTTACCAAGGGAGCGTTTAGGAAGAGGTGGCGTTCATCATGTAGCATTTCGGGTTCCAAATGAACAAGAATATAACGAGTGGGCAAAACGCATTGATCAAGCTGGTTTTGTGAATTCTGGAAAAGTAGATCGATTTTATTTTAGAGCTCTTTATTTTAGAGAACCAAATAATATATTATTTGAACTATCTACAGATACGCCAGGATTTGCTCAGGATGAATCAGTAGAAACATTAGGTGAACGACTTTCACTTCCTCCGTTTTTAGAACCGAAAAGAGAGGAGATTGAGAGAAACCTTCGCCCGTTAGAATTTCGGAAAGAAGGATAATTTCAATAAATAAAAAAGAGGCGATATACGCCTCCTTTTTATTAGCTTGCTTTTGCAAGTCCAAGGAATACGGCGCCAATAATAATTAACGCACTCCCAATCACAATTCCAATCATTTGACGCTTTGTTTTCTTTTCCCCAAGAATTAAGATTCCACCGAATGTTGAAATGATAATTCCCATTTGTGAAAGAGAAAAACTCGTCGCAACGCCAACTTTTGGCTGTGAGAGGAATAAAAATAAGTTCCCAACTGCCCAAACAACACCAGGAATGATGTTCTTTAAGGCATATTTATTAAATGGTTTATGTTTATATGTAAGCAGCACGCCACCAATTACCATCCCGATAGCTTGAGGGAATAGCGCAGACCAACCGTCAACTCCAGTTAACTGAGCAATTACAACATATACTAAATAACCAATCGTTGAAACTATTAAAATCCCAATTCCTTTTTTTAGTTCTCCAGGCTTCTCTTCTACTGTATTGTCTTTTAATGAAGTTAATACAATTCCGACAATAATACATACAAGAGCAAGGCAACCAAATAAGATGCTTACAGCAGTTGACCATTCTCCAAAGACAATCATACCAAATAGTGCAGTTGAAACTAACTGCATTCCTGTTGAAATTGGCATTGTTTTAGATACGCCCATATGTTCAATACTTTTAAGTTGGTTTCTTTGACCAAGTGTCCAGAATAGACCTGAAATGACTCCGATTACAAAAATCTTTGTATCGATTTCTGGTTGGACAAAGAGGAAAATAACCGCAGAAAAAATTAACGCCCCTAGTGTAGTACCAAGTGTTTGACTATAAGGTCCACCACCTAGTTTAACGTTAAATAGAACTAAGCTCCCCCAACACAAAGCAGGGATAAGAGCTAACAGGATGTCCATCTTGATGAAAGCTCCTCTCTTTATTTAGTTTTGCTTAGGCTTTCATAGTTGTGTAAAGTAACCTAAAAAATTTACATAACAATGATAATAACACGAGTCAACAAGCTTGTCTATATTTCTGAAACCTGCATTTTTCCCTTTTCACGCCTACCTTTAAGGCGGATATTAGATGTTAACGCTACCATCTCTTTCTTTAATAAAAGTTTAAGAAGAAAAATATTCTTAAGTTTTGTCATTTCTCTTATGCCAAACTTTTAAGATGTCTTTATATAAAATAATATGAAAGAAGCTTTTTATCAGTAAAAGAAGAGTACAGGAAATTACTTTTTGATAATTTCCTGTACTCGCCCAACTTGTCCGTCTTCTAGTCTTACCTTAATTCCATGAGGATGAAAGCTAGAATTGGTTAAAATATCTTTTACAATACCTTCTGTTAACTTTCCAGTGCGCTGATCCTTTTTTAGTACAATTTTAACTAAAAGGCCTGGCTGGATATTTGCTCGAGATTGCCCATTCATATGTGAAAAACCTCCACTTTTTACTTTTAAACAAACGTTTGATTAATAGATAACCATTTCAACAGTATATCTTTCAAAGTAAAGGAAAAGCAAGCTTATATAAAAAGGAAAACTCTAAAGTGAGAGTTTTCCTTTTTGTAAAAGATGTTCAACATGGTCAATCCATTGATCTTGATTCATCCTTTTTAAAACAAGAGATGGTTGTTCATTTACATCTTCATTTTCGTTGTATACAACCCAAAGCCGTTTATGAATAGGTAGAATGAGATGAGCTTCTTGAATTTGTGAATAGTCTTTTAGAGAAATTAACGATTCTGAAATGTTAGCAAAACGACGACCATAATCGTTAAAATCTGAGAGGAATATTTTCAACATTTCTTGATGTTGATGAATATGGAAAGATTCACAAAGCGAGGCTAGCTCATCCTCTGTCTTGGTCTCTTCAACAAGTCTATTAAAAAGTTCTTCTGTTAGGGGAATGTAAGCAGTTTCTATCTCACCCCATGCAAGTACTTTCAAAAAGGAAGTAATTGCAGGCTGAATTTCATTTTCTTTTAAAATGGAAAATTCGTGAACGACATCATGTTTTACTTCATGCTTCAGACTTTCATCACCAGGCAGGCGATGGAGCATTAAAACTTCCTCAGCTCCATTTGCTTCTTTATTACAACGAATCATCTTGGTTGATTGAACGAAAAGGTCCATCATTTGTTTGAAAACAGGGTGAAGAGATTCCGCTAAGTTTTCTTCATTAATGCCGAGCAGAAGTTCTTTTGAAAGCAGGCTATGTGATGCGGTTTCGAACACAATTTGTAAGTCACTTTCAGATTTTTCCCCAAGTCCAGATTTTAGAACGCCTGCTGCAACTTCATCACATCCACATAAGACAAGGGATAGCGCAAGTTCTTCTGTACTTAAACTAATCTTTGGTTGTTGATTCATATTTAATACCTCACTTTATATCCGTTAATGGAGTAATCCTGAGGCCCACTTAGAGCCTTGGCTGAAGAGCTCCTTGCCTTTGTCGATGGTTTTGGAGACTTCTTTTTTGCCTTTGTCCATTGCTTTGGAGATTTCCTCTTTACCTTTATGAATAGCATCTGAAGCTTTAGAAATTGTATCATTAACAGCTTTATTAATAGTTTTAGAATGGTTTTTAATAAAATCTTCAGCCTTACCAGCGACCCAATCACCTGCTAAAGTACCAAGATAACCACCAACAAAAGCACCTGCTACCGCTCCTGGCGGGCCTAAAAGTGCAGCACCTACTGTTCCGCCAGCAATAGAACCTGCATAAGCAGCTCCTGATTTGATAGCAACATTAGAAACGGATGTAACCCCATCTGAAGGTTTAAAGGTTCCTTTTGTTATTTTATCAGATGTTTTAACAACTTCTTCTAAAACATTGGCAGCAACATTAATAGGAAAAATCTTTTTAGAAACAGATTTTGTCAATTTTTTCATTCCTACTACAGTATGATTATCACCAATACCCATAAAATTGTATTTAATCCAACCATTAAATGTTTTATATTTATTTAATCCAGTCTTATTTTTCAAAAATTTAATAGCTGGATTTGTATGCTCTTTTTTCATAAAAGCTGTAGTACGTTGAGCGAAATTACGAAAAATTGATGCTTTTCCTTTTCCTTGAACCCACTTTGCTGTGCTAATACTTGCAACCTTTGTGCGAGGATTATGCATCTTTATATTAATAGATTTTGTGCCAAGTAATGTAAGGGCTGTTAAAGTATGACCCGTAATTAGGATTTTATCTATATTACCTTTAATATCAAAATATTGACTCCCTACAGAAGGGAGATTAAGAAGGGAGGCAATAATATTATCTTGTGTAGCCATGGTACTTGCTGTTTCACTTGCAATACCATGTAGAGAGTTAATGCCGTTATTAATAGAATTAAAAGAAACGGATAAAGAAACGCCTTTGATTCCTTTCAAACAGCTGTTTACTCTTTGGTCTACAGACGAAACTTCTGCTCCTATAGAAGAGATTTTTGAGGCGAGCTGTTTTACTACATCAGGGTTAATTTCAATTGTAGACATGTTGCTTAGTCCTTTCTTTATAAATTTAAGTTTGTTCTTGTTTAAGCTTCTCTTTTGCTTGAGCAAGACGTGCCTGTTCTGCTAGATTTTTTAAATACGTACTTTTCTCATTTACTTCATCAACTTTAGTGTCAATTGTCTTAAGAAAGGTTAGAGCAGTTTCATTAAATTCTTTTCTTGATGATGTTTTCCAACTATGCTCTTGATCAAAAAGAGTTTTAAAATCTTGTCTTAAGTTTTGTAATGAGGAAGCCTCTTTTTTTAATATACTTGCAGCGTTCTCTAATTCTTCGGGATTTAAAGAAAGTAAATTCATGAGTTATATCACCTCGAAAATCGTTCTTTTTATCTATAACAAAAAAATAGCATTAATTATAAAATTAATATAGAGAAATATGTAAAAACAAAGGAAAATAGGAAAAAATGTCTACATTTTATATCTGTTATATCTTATATTAAGATGGGAATTTTAATTGGTATAAATTATGGTTTATACTTTATGAATATAAAATTTGAATAAATCAACAAAAAACATGTGATGAGAAGGAAGGAATTTTTTTAATGGAGTATATTCAGTATAGGCGTTCCATAGTATTGATGAAATTATTAGGTTGCATTCCATTTGTAGCATTTGCTGTTTGGTTAATATTTTCTATTCCGAGATTTGGCTTCTTTGAACAACTTACATCCATTGTTGTTATTATCGTTGCCTTTTTATTTTTTGGACAGCATCTTGTTATTTTCTTTTATTTTCTAGTTAAATCTTCTTCTGTTCTTTGTTCCATTGACAAGCAATTTATCTATTATAAAGATAGAAAGTTTGCGATTAGAGATATAGAAAAGATTTTAGACTTGACGATTCATGTAAAACGGCTCCCAGGAGGAATATCGGGGTTTCGCTTTAAGATGAGAGATGGAAAGGTCATTGAGATTCCAACACATTATCTTTTAACATTAGATCAGCAGGCAGATGCCTTAGATATAGTAAAGGCACGGATGAAGCAATATAAGCAAGACCAGTAAAATATATAGGAGTTAATATTCTGTTCTACAGTGGAGGCTTTACATATGTAAAAAGGAGAGAGAGGTATGATATTAGAATTCATCGTATCATTTACTATTCTTGGTATTATTATTAATACTTTTTATAGTTTGTTGCTGCTCATCAATCATACTCATTCAAAACGAATATATGAATGTATGGTAGATGGGGACATATTTTTAATAGGTACTTTTATAGGGAATTTATATTTCGGTCCTACTTATTATCTAAGTAGTAAAATACACTCTCTACCTATAATACTTGCTAAGCTATTAATGCTATGCTTAATTTTTTTTCTTTTTATTATTAGTATTTTGTCAATAGAGTTAGGTAATATGATAGGGAAAGCATATTAAGAGAAATATAATAATGAAAATGTATGAAAGGTGATACATTCTGGTTACAAAAAATACAACCTTTTGTATCACTCTTATATTATCTTATTAACTTAGTCTATATATTTTAAAGATAGATAAGCCGTAAAACCTTTCAGGACATTCCATAACAGAAAGGAAAAGCGGCTTTGAATTACATAAAATACAAACGCTATATCGTCTTTTTAAGAAGTTTAATTTGTGTATTATTTGTAGGTATTGGGGTATGGATAATTTGTATGATTTCACCACAAAACTTTTTTTGAACAAATATTAAGTATAATAAGCTTTCAATAAAGATTGGAAGTACAAATAACTCCAAAGATAGTTGAAAAATCCTAAAAGATACGCTATATTATTAAATCAAATAGAATAATTAATCTGTGTGTATAACCTCAATAATATGGTTTGAGGGTCTCTACCAGGAACCGATAAATCCTGATTACAACAAATGTCACTTTCATTTTTGTAATCAGGATTTTTTTTGTCTTGGCACCGAAATGAAAGAGGGCGCATATTAAAGTGCCGATAAAGTTCTTGATCTTATACAAGAGTGAAAGTGACGACAGAAAAAGGAGGAATTCAAATGAATCTAAAAGTTTGGATCCTTGCTGCTTCTACTATTTCAGTCGGATTAGTAGAACTTATCGTCGGTGGGATCTTACCAATTATGGCAGATGACTTGAACATATCAGTTGGTACAGCAGGTCAGCTTATTACAATTTTTGCGCTTGTATATGCTGTAGCTGGTCCAGTACTTTTATCAATTACAGCTAGTATTGAGCGAAAACGTTTGTATCTTATTGCTCTTTTTGTCTTTTTTATCGGAAATTTAATGACGTTTTTTAGTTCAGCCTTTTCGTTTATTATCATTGCAAGGATTATTACAGCAGGGAGTACAGCATTAATTGTTGTGCTATCTTTAACAATTGCGCCTAAAATTGTTGCACCTACTCATAGAGCAAAAGCTGTAGGGGTTATTTATATGGGGATTAGTTCTTCTCTTGTTTTAGGTGTGCCAATTGGCATTCTTGTGACAAATGCTTTTGGATGGCGGACTGTTTTTCTAGGTATTGCGTTTCTTTCGATTTTGTCTATTGTTTTAATTTCGATTTTCTTAGAACGCATTCCAGTTGATAAAATAGTTCCGATTAGCAAACAAATCAAATCGCTTAAAAGTGGAAAGATTATTGGAGCCCACCTTGCTACACTGTTTATGTTAGCTGGTCACTATACAATTTATGCATACTTTACTCCTTTTCTAGAAGAAGTTTTAAAGTTAAATCAGCAGTGGATCAGCCTTTGTTATTTCCTATTTGGCATTGCTGCTGTGTTTGGTGGAGGTCTAGGAGGGACGCTCTCGGATAAAATTGGCGCTCCTAAAAGTATTTTAATTGTCATTGGTGCTTTTGCCCTTATGCTATTTGTGCTTCCGTATACAACGTTTTCCATTCCAATCTTTTTAATTGTGATGATGGTATGGGGAGCCTTAAGTTGGAGTCTTTCACCACCTCAGCAAAGTTATCTTATTCAAATTGACCCTGTTACATCTGATATTCAGCAAAGTTTTAATAACTCGGCACTGCAAGTTGGTATTTCCTTAGGCTCTGCTGTTGGGGGAGCTGTGATGGAGAAAACGGGTTCAGTAGCTCATACAGCAACGATCGGTGGATGTATCGTAGTTATAGCCATGTTATGTGCCATATTTTCTTTAATAAAACCTGCTCAAATAAATAGAACAGAAGTGCAAAAATAAGAAAAGCCAGCCCTTACAATACGGGGCTGGTTTTTTCTATATATAGGCTTTCAGTTGGATGATGTTTAGACAATTGGAGTTGTTCAACGGCAAATTCTCTGTATAAATCATGAGAAGCCAGTAATTCATCATGTGTGCCTTGTCCTGTAATTCTGCCATTTTCCATAAATAAAATTTTATCAGCGTCTATTACTGTAGAGAGGCGATGTGCAATGACGAGCGTAGTCCGACCATGCATTAAGTTTTTTAGTGCTTTTTGTACATAAATTTCTGATTTACTATCAAGGCTTGATGTTGCTTCATCAAGCATAAGAATGTGAGGGTTTCTGAGTAAAGCTCTTGCAATTCCAATTCGCTGCCTTTGTCCACCAGATAGTTTAATACCGCGCTCTCCAACTTCTGTTTCATATCCGTTTGGAAACTGGAGAATAAATTGATGAGCATATGCTAACTTAGCAGCATGATGCAACTCTTCTTCTGAAACGTTACCTTGAAGACCATAGCAAATATTTTCTCGTATCGTTCCAGAGATTAGAGGGCTTTCTTGAGAAACATAGCCGATTTGACTTCTCCATGAAGACAAGGAGAATGAACAAATGGAAAGATCACCAAGCCTTATTTCTCCGTGTGATGGCCTGTAATAACGTTCTAAAAGAGAAAAGAATGTCGTTTTTCCGCCGCCACTTGGGCCTACAATTGCTGTTATTTTCCCCCCATCTGCTGTGAAATTTAGCTGTTGTAAGACTGGTTTATTTTCTTCATAAGCAAATGTTAAGTCTTTAATAATAAGCGACTTAGTAGCTTTATTTAGAGTAGTACCTGATTGATGGTCTTCTTCTTTAGAATGTAGAGCATTAATGATTCTTTCTGTTGCTCCTTTTGCTTTTTGGAGCTGAGTGAAAAAGGTAGAGAATTGAGCCATTGGCATAATAATTTGGATAAGATATAGAATAAAGGCAACTAATTCTCCAGCTGATAGAGCTCCAGAAGAAACACGCATTCCCCCATATCCAATAATAACAACAAGGAGAGCCATCATAATTAATGAAATTAATGGGGAGGTAAAGGCTTGTATTTTTCCTTCCTTGACGCCGAGCTGAAAAAGGTTTTGAATCCCTTTTATTCCATTTCTGTATTCAAGAGGTTCAGCATTTGATGATTTAACAAGACGAATTTCCGATAGAACTTGCGTAACTCTTGCAGAAAACTGAGCTGTTTCATCTTGTGTGCCTCTAGAAACTCGAACCATCTTTTTTCCAAGTGGAAGAAGAATACAGAGTGAAAGAGGAACGGCACAAAGCATGATCATTGTCATCTTCCAGTCTATTATAAGTAAAATAACAATTGATCCTGTGATAGAGATAACTCCTGTAGCAAAGCTTGTCAAATGATTAGAAATCAAGTTTTTAACAATTGCTGTATCATTGATAATACGACTTGTCATTTCTCCTGTTTGATGATTGTCGAAGTAAGCGATAGGAAAGTGAAGAAACTTAGCCAATAATTGCTCTCTCATGTTTGCTACTACTTCTTGGCCCACATAATTAAGCAAGTAAATAGAGAGACCGCCTGCTATAGCTTGAGCGAGAAAAGCACTAACCAAAATCATGATTGTATTTTGATTGAATGAATGTATAGAGAAATGATCCACAAGTTTTTTTGTAAACAAAGGAATGAACAAACCTACGATTGTCATTATTGTACTCATTAAGATAGCACAGCTTAGCTTTGATTTAGATGGATTCGTTTCCTTAATAAGATAAATAAATGAAAACAAGTCTCCATCAGTTTGTTTTTTCAACATTCTTTTATCTCCTATATATGTAATCATTATATAAATGAAAGAATAGCTAGTGAAAAAGCGTTTCTCAGGAAGAGAAACGCCCTTTTATGGAGCACGTTATGTAGTGTTCCATTAATCAAAAGATTAAACATTACCATTGCCATTATTAACGCTACCATTACCGATGTTGATAAGTTGGCTTAAAAGATTGTTTAGAATATCAAGGTTCATGTCATCACACCTCCTAATGTATAAATTTTGAATATAAACCAATATAAGGTTATATTCGTTACGTCTATCACTATACACTCACTATACACCTTTTTCTATAATAATTTGTATATTATGGAAAAAACGAGTCTGTAGACCTTGTTTTGCTTAAAAAAGTTTATGGTAATTTAATCCAAAAGCCTTATATTTAAAATCAAATTGAATGATAGACATTTAGGAAAGTAGTATATGATAGAGAGAAAGAATAGAAATCTATATTTAGTCAATGGAGGAAAGTATGGATTATATTATTTCGTTTGATATTGGGACAACAGAAATTAAAGGAATTATGGTGAACCAATATGGAGAAATCCTTCTAGAAGGTTCAACACCTCTAAAAATGATATATGGGGAAAACGGAGAGAAAGAACAAAATCCTGAGAGCTGGTGGGAAGGAATCATAGAAATTGTTGCATGTTGGAAGAGAGAGGAAAGCATCAATTTATATGATGTGAAAGCTATAACATTAAGTGGACAAATGGAAAATGTTATTCCCATTTCATATAACAACAAGTGTGAACGTGCTATCTTATATTCAGATACGCGAGCAAAAGAAGAAGCGAAATATATTAATCATTTCTATAAGTACATAGGAGAAACAATAGGAAATCGTGTAAGGTCCTCTACTCCTTTTGCAAAACTATTATGGCTTAAAAACAAGGATATAGATGTGTATCATAGTGCACAATCATTTGTTTTTAGTGCAAAAGATTATATTATCTATAAACTCACAAGTCGTTTTGTAACAGATCCTATTACAGGAGCAACAACTGGAATGATGAATCTAAACAAAAGAATATGGGAAGAGGATATAATTGTCCCCATGGGAATTGATATTGAGAAATTGCCGGAGATTTTACAATCAGAGGAAAAGGCAGGACGGCTTTCAGCTAATGCTGCTGAAATAACAGGACTACAAGCGGGGATTCCTGTACTATGCGGATCTGGTGATGCTGGAGCAAGCACAATTGGAGCAGGAGCTGTAGCAGAAGGACAAGGCTATTTACATTTAGGAACAACAGGTTGGGTTGCAATTCCTGCTAAAAGATTTGTTTCTCATCCTTCAGCTTTTAAATTAGCACATTTGCCAAAACACCTTTTAATTGCTGTTATTCCACTTTTAAATGGTGGGAATATTTATGAATGGGGAGTTCAAACTTTTACAGATAATGAAGACTACGAAGGGTTTGAAAGAATGGTGAAGGAATCGCTAAGTAAAAAGGGGGATGTGTTGTTCCTTCCTTACCTTTATGGAGAACGAGATCGAGAAGAAGGGGGAGCATTTATTTCTATTACAGCGAGAACAACAAAGGAAGACTTTACTCGTGCTATTGTTGAGGGACTTTGTTATTCTATTAAACAAATTTGTGATGAACTTCTGTCTCCTAACGAAGGAGATATTACGATTATTGGAGGAACTTCTAGAAGCACTGTGCTTTGTCAATGTTTAGCAGATGTACTTGGGAGACAAATTAATGTCCCGAAAAACAGCCACGTTTTGACAGCTTACGGCGCTTTGGCTCCGGCTTTCATTGCCTTAGGATGGTCGCAATCTTACAACCATTTCGTAAGAGACTATATTAATAAGAAGAAACACGTACATTTTAAACCTGATGTGTCCAAAAGGGAGTATCATATAGAACAATATAAGCGATATATAAAATATGTTGAAAGAAAATAGAGGCTATTTTTGTCGATGAAAAATTGTCATTTAGAGCATTAAATTATTTGAATATTCTTTACGAGATGGTAGAATGATAGAGGAAGTTATTTTTCTGTTTACAACCTCAAGAAATTTTTTTACAACAAGCATTTAATAGGAATTCTTCTCACCATTTCAACATTTTCATTCACCAAGATTAAAACAAACTCACCTAAAATTCAAAATCTAAAAATTTGTTTTATCAAGAGTCTCAGCATGTTGCAAGTAGTGGCAACAGAATTGGAACAATGCTGCTGACATAAATAAAGATTAGAACAGGGGAGTGGGGAATAATGATGATCAACGGTACAGGAGTAAAACTAAGCGAGAAAGTAGAAAAATTTTTAGAAGGTACAAAAAAACTATATATTAATGGTAGTTTTATAGAATCAGCAAATGGAAAAACATTTGAGACCGTAAACCCCGCTACAGGTGAAATGCTCGCACGGGTTGCGGAAGCTGAAGAAGAAGATATTAATCGAGCAGTCGAAGCTGCACGGGACGCATTTGATAATGGCCCGTGGTCAAGGATGGGAACTGCTGAGAGAAGTCGTCTTATTTATAAGTTGGCAGATCTCATTGAAGAAAATAAACAAGAACTAGCAGAGCTAGAATCTCTCGATAACGGAAAGCCAATGCGTGAATTGATTGCAGCCGACCTGCCACTTACCATTGAGCATTTCCGATATTATGCAGGTTGGTCGACCAAAATAATGGGGCAGACCATACCAAGTCAAGGAAACTTCTTTACTTATACAAAGCACGAACCACTGGGGGTAGTCGGTCAGATTATTCCATGGAATTTTCCGCTGTTAATGGCAGCTTGGAAACTTGGAGCAGCACTTGCTACAGGTTGTACAGTTGTGCTGAAACCTGCTGAGCAAACGCCGCTATCAGCTCTCTATTTAGCGGAATTAATTGAGGAAGCGGGTTTTCCAAAAGGAGTCGTCAATATTGTACCTGGATACGGAGAAACAGCAGGGGCTCCGCTTGTGAACCATAAGAAAATAGATAAAATTGCCTTTACAGGGTCTACCTCTGTTGGTAAGGCAATTATGAGACAAGCCTCTGAGACGCTTAAGAAAGTTACGCTAGAGCTTGGAGGAAAGTCACCGAATATAATCCTCCCTGATGCGGATCTTACAAAAGCGCTGCCTGGTGCTCTCAACGGCATCATGTTTAACCAAGGACAGGTCTGCTCAGCAGGTTCGAGATTATATATTCAAAAGAAGCAGTATGACAATGTTGTTGCTGACTTAGCTTCAACTGCTAAAAATATTAAAGTTGGAATAGGCCTTGATCAAGAAACCGAGATGGGACCACTTGTTTCATCTGAGCAGCATAACACGGTAAAAAGGTATATTGAATCAGGGAAAAGCCAAGGAGCAGAGCTTGTAGCAGGAGGGAAAGTGCCATTTGAAAAAGGGTACTTTATGGAACCAACAATATTTGCAAATGTTGACGATAGTATGACGATTGCTAAAGAAGAAATATTTGGACCTGTAGTAGCTGCCATGCCGTACGATACCCTTGATGATTTGATTGATAAGGCAAACGATACTGAATACGGACTTGCAGCAGGCGTATGGACTCAGGATTTAAAAAGCGCCCACTATATTGCAAATCGCTTAAAAGCAGGAACAGTGTGGGTGAACTGCTATAATGCTTTTGATGCAGCAGTGCCGTTTGGAGGCTACAAGCAGTCTGGTATAGGTCGAGAAATGGGCTCATATGCTCTTGAAAACTATACAGAGGTTAAAGCTGTTTGGATTAATATGGATTAATAATTAATAGATAAGGCTAATTGAGCGGATCCCTCAATTAGTCTTTTTTTTTTGCATATAAGACATTTAAATAAACGTTTGTTTAAAAATATAGCAGAAAAACGCAGCGCTTTTCCCTCTCATTTCCGTTTAAATATGAAAGTGAAATTTCTTTATATTATAACTCGATAACAGGTTCATTTATTTACTAGTAAATATACTTTGAAACTATTAATAAATTCCAAAAACAGCGTTTTGTTTCTCTTTTTTTATATAAAACAAAAGATTTTTCAATGAAAAAAAGCGAAGTAAATGGGTTAAAATGGATTTAATATTACGTTTTGTTACAAAAAATCTTTTTTTAATGGAATATGGTTTACCCCTCTCATAGCAACGGATGAAGAAAATGAATCTTTCTTTTTTCCTACTCAAATCCTCCTATTTCTTCGATTATTGACATTTTCTTTTAATTTTTTTGTAACATGATTGGGACAACTTTTGTGTTATAACTATATTTGCAAAAGAAAGGGGAGAAACGTATGCCATTTATAAAGCGTACGATGCTTATCGTCTTTACAGGAATGATGTGCTTTTCAGGCACAGCCATTACTCATGCGCAAACAAACGAAGACTCATTACAAGATGCAAAAAGTAAGCTAGAAGAGAGTAAAAAGCAAGTAGCTGAAAAAGAGCAGGAAAAGCAATCTGTAAATGGAGACATCGAGAGTATAAAGACTGAATTGGAATCTTTACATAATTCAATTTCCGAAAATGAAAAAGAGTTAAAAGAGATTACAAGTGAGATTAAGAGCACAGAAGCCTTAATCGAAAAAAAGAAAGAAGAAATTATTAAACTTGAAGATAAAGTGCTAGCTAGAAAAGATATCATGGAGAAACGCCTTGTTGCTCTTCAACAGAGTGATCAAGGGAACGTTGTTGTTAAGAGTGTGCTAGATTCTGAGAACATCGGAGATTTCTTCGGTCGCTACAATGCAGCAACAACGTTAGCAGAAGCAGATCAAGATATTTTACAAGCGCAAAAAGATGATCTTAAACAAATTGAAGAAGATAAAAAGACAATTGATGAACAAGAAAAAGTATTAAAAGAGAAACAAGAAAGTTTATCAGAGAGTCAAGCATCACTTCAAGAAGACTCAGCAAAGCGTGAGGAAATTTTAACAGATCTACAAGCTAAGTATGGCGACATTGTGAAAGATCTTGATTTATCACAAAAAGAGCAATCAAGTCTTGAAGCGCAAATGCAGAAAATTGAAGATAGCATAAAGAAAGAGCAAGAAGCAGCAGCTGCTGCGAAAGAGGCAGAAGCTAAGAAAGCGGCTGAACAAAAAGCTGCTGAAGAAGAAGAGGCAAAAGCAGTAGCACAGCAAGAAGTTGCAAAAGAGCAAGAGCCTCAACAACCAGTTGTTAAAGCAGAAAAAGCACCTGAAGCTAAAAAGCCAGCTCAAACAGCTGATAAAGGAAGCGAGCCTGAATCAGGGAAAGTCCTTTATGTACAAGCAACAGCTTATAGCTATGAGGAAACAAACGCAAACGGTGGACTTACTGCATCAGGATACAATATTAAAACAAATCCAAACATGAAGCTTATCGCAGTTGATCCAAACGTCATTCCACTAGGTTCTAAAGTCTGGGTAGAAGGATACGGGGTCGCTGTTGCAGGAGATACAGGTGGCGCGATTAAAGGTCATATTATTGACGTTTTACAGCCATCAAAATCGGCAGCTCTAGCTTGGGGTCGTAAAAATATTAAAGTGAAAATCTTAAATTAATAAATTATAATATCAAGCAGTCTCATATAAGTGAGGCTGCTTTTATTTTTGTGTTTTCGGTCGTTATAACTAGTAAATATAAAGAATAAACATAAATAAGATAGAATATTCAAATATATAATAGGGAAAAAGGAGGAGCTTTGACTTTCAATGGGGAATTAAAGTGTAAGCTTTTATTACAATTTAGGTGAAATGTATATTTATGTAACATAGGATAAGGGATATACTACATAATTCTTTTTTATAATCAAAAAAGGGGGAATGGGAATGGGAGGTTTTATAACGAATTTAAGTGGCTGGTTATGGAGCATGCCAATGCTTTATCTTTGTTTAGGGATTGGTTTATTCTTTACATTAGCTACAAGAGTCCTTCAATTAAGGCTTATTAAAGAAATGATTGTTCTTATGTTTAAAGGGAAAAGTTCAGAAGCGGGTGTCTCGTCTTTCCAAGCCCTTTCTCTAGCTCTATCAGGACGTGTCGGCACAGGAAATATAGCGGGAATTGCTACGGCTATCGCTCTTGGTGGACCTGGCTCTGTCTTTTGGATATGGCTCATTGCCTTTATTGGAGCTGCAACAGCTTTTGTGGAATCAGCATTAGGGCAAGTGTATAAAGTTAAACAGGGGGGGCAATACCGAGGAGGCCCTGCTTATTATATTGAAAAGGGAATTGGATGGCGTTGGTATGGAGTTATTTTTGCCATTGCCTCAATATTAGCAATGAGTTTATTAATGCCTGGCATTCAATCTAATTCAATATCTGCTGGATTAGAAAATGCTTTTGGAATTAAACCTGTTATCTCAGGAATTGGAATTGTTATTGTGCTTGCTATTATCATTCTTGGTGGTGTTAAACGCATTGTTAATGTGGCGCAGTATGTAGTACCTTTTATGGCTTTAGGATATATTTTTGTTTCTCTTATCATTGTGGTGCTAAATATTCAAGAGTTACCAAATGTGATAGCTTTAATTTTTAAAAGCGCATTTGGACTTGATTCAGCATTTGGAGCCATTGTCGGAATGGCAATTACATGGGGAATTAAGCGAGGGATTTATTCAAATGAAGCTGGACAAGGAACTGGACCGCATGCGGCCGCGGCAGCCGAGGTGTCTCATCCAGCAAAACAGGGACTTGTTCAAGCTTTCTCTATTTATGTTGACACGCTTCTAGTCTGTTCAGCAACAGCTTTTGCAATTCTTTTTACTGGAACATATAGCACTCAAGCTCCATCAGGAGAGTATATTGTCAACAACATGCCTGGAGTGGAAGTTGGTCCTGCTTATACGCAAGCGGCAATTGAGACGAATTTCCCAGGTTTTGGAGCAGGGTTCGTAGCTATTTCACTTTTATTTTTTGCTTTTACAACGATTATGGCTTATTACTATATAGCTGAAACAAACCTTGTTTACCTTCTGAAAGGAAAAGATAACAAATGGCTCTCTTTCCTTTTGAAGTTAGTTCTTCTTGCTGCTACATTTTACGGATCCATCAAGACGGCGAGTCTTGCATGGGCATTAGGTGATATTGGTTTAGGGGTTATGGTTTGGTTAAATATGATTGCACTCTTAATCTTAGCAAAGACGGCCTTAAAAGTTTTCAAAGATTATGAAAGACAGCGGAAGCAAGGGATTGATCCAGTTTTTGATCCGCGTGCACTCGATATTAAAAATGCTGATTATTGGGTCGATGAATATGAATATATAGAAGAAAGTCCAAAGAAAGCAAAAGTAAATTAAGGATATACGATATATATTCAAAAATGATAAATCAAAGCTCAAAAGAGGGACATTCTAATGCAGGAATCCTCTTTTGAGTTTTTTTGTTGAAGGATTTAGGAGTCTTAAAGTAGAAGAAGGAGTTAGGAGATAAAAAGAGACATTGTCATTTGAGGAGCAGCATAGAGTTAGAATGAAGATTAATAAAGCATAGTATGAAAAAGGTTTAATAACAAATGTCCCCGCTTACATTTTTGTTTTACTAAATCGTTTTAGAAAAACTATAACTTTCTTATATAGCCAAGTGTAGAGAGTATCGTATCTTTCATACTATAATCTTCATTTACATGAAGAGAGATGTGAAACTTTAGCTTTATTACGAGAATAAACTTAAATCTTCGAGGTGGGATATGAAAGCTATTCAGGTAAAAGGTGCCCATAGTCTTGTTGAGGTAGAAGTCGAGAAAGCGGAACTGAAATCTCCAACAGATGTGCTTGTAAAAGTAAAGCGTGTAGGAATTTGTGGAACAGATATGCATATTTATCATGGTACAAACCCACTCGCGACATTGCCAAGAGTTGTTGGTCATGAAGTAGCAGGTGAAGTTGTAGCTGTTGGGAAAGAGGTGGATAAACTTAAAAAAGGCGATCATGTTGTTATTGAACCTATAAGCTATTGTGGAAGTTGTTATGCTTGTCGAAAAGGAAGGCCAAATGTGTGCAGCAATTTATCTGTTTTTGGTGTTCATGAAGATGGGGGATTAAGGGAATATATTGTTCTTTCCGAGAAACAGCTTCATCTTGTTAGCAAAAGTTTAAGTTGGGATGATATTGTACTAGCGGAACCCTACACAATTGGAGCTCAGGCAACATGGCGAGGGAATGTTGAAAAGGGAGATTCTGTTCTTATTCAAGGAGCTGGACCTATTGGGATTTGTATATTAAAGTTAGCTAAAATGAAAGGTGCGTCTGTCATGATGACAGATCTTAATGAAGAACGGCTTCAATTTGCAAAAGAAAGTGGAGCAGATGCTGTTGTTCATGCGGGTAGAGAGGATGTTAGAACAAGAGTTAAGGAATGGACAAATAGGGAAGGAGTCAATATCGTAATTGACGCTGTTTGTTTGCCATCGACATTTGAACTTTCCGTTGATGTTGTCTCTCAAGCAGGAAATATTGTTGTATTAGGATTTGACGAACGACCATCTTCAATTCCTCAGTTGCCCATCACAAAAAAGGAAGTTACTATTACAGGATCAAGACTCCAAACAAATCAGTTTTCAACTATTGTTCAGTATTTAAATGAAGGAAAGCTTTCACATAATGGATTGATTACTCATAAATTTCCATTCTCTCGTGTACAAGAAGCTTTTGATTTTATCGAAAATCATCCAGAACAAGTACGCAAAGCTGTTATCACCTTGAATGACTAATCCACACGTTTATGTTTTGAAAAGTGAAAGCGCTTTAAATATTATGTTTGCTTTCTATAAATAGCGATTTTAAATCAAACAGCAGTAAAATGAAATGTTTTGGAAAACCTGAAGATTTACTTGGCATAATGCTCTGGCTCCTTGATGAGAGCTATTCAAGATTTGTAACAGGGATAACCGTTCCTATTGATGGTGGATTTATGGCATACTCAGGAGTGTGAATTTACCCTGCCACTCACCTATCTTACAAGATGGGAAGGATGATTATGAAGAATATTACAATTGCTGATGTCGCGAGACATGCAAAAGTGTCAAAAAGTACCATTTCACAATTTCTAAACAAACGCTATGAATATATGAGTGAGAAAACACGTAAACGCATTGAAGAATCTATCCGTATTCTAGATTACAAGCCTAATATTGTTGCACGTAGTCTAAAGCAAAAAGCAACTTTTACGATTGGAGTTGTCGTCGCAAATATTCTTCACAATTTCTCAACCCAAGTGATACGAGCGATTGAAAATTATTACTATGAGCAGGGGTTTCATATTATTGTGTGCAATGCAGATGACAATCCTGAAAAAGAAAAGAATTACATTGAGATGCTCAGAGCCAAGCAAGTAGATGGAATCATCATATTTCCAACTGGAGATAATCTTGCCTTATATAAAAAAATGAAAGAAGATGAGTTTCCAATTGTTTTTATGGATCGAACTATTGAAGAACTTAATATCACCACAGTCATTTTGGATAACAAGTTAGCTGCAAAACTAGCTGTTGATCACTTTGTTGAAAAGGGATATACCAACATTTCCATTATTACAACTTCTATTATCCGCAACATTACTCCACGTATAGAAAGAATACAAGGATACAAAGAAGCGCTTATAGCTCATGGAATACCGCTAAATCCTTCCTATATTAGAACCTCAGAACAAGCGGAAATTCAAGCTTCTTTATCGCAAATGTATCAATTAAAGACACCACCTCAGGCAATATTAGCTGCAAATGATATTGTTCTTCATGAAGTATTGCGTTTTGTGAAGAAACAAAATTTACGTATTCCAGAAGACATAGCTCTTATTAGTATAGATGATGTTCCATTTGCAAGCTTTTATACACCAACTATTACAGCAATTAAACAACCTTCTGTCGAGATGGGGAGATTTTCATCTGAACTTCTTCTTTATCAAATAAAAAAAGAAAGAGTAAAAAACAGCATCTACCGTATGATGCCTGAACTTGTAATTAGAGCTTCTTGTTAAAGATAGTCTGCAAATGAGTGTTCTTCAAAAATAGTAAAACGATTTAGTTAAATTTTTCAGTTCTTTTTAAATAAAACCGCTTCCGGTCTTGAAAGTCAAACTTTAAGGGGGGCATTTATGTTTTCACAAGGTAAAGGAATTGTAATCGTTTTTTTGTTTTTGGCAGGGGTTATTAATTACTTGGATCGTTCAGCACTTTCTATTGCGGCACCATTTATTCAAGAAGATTTATCTCTTTCTGCAACTGAAATGGGAATCATTTTTAGTAGCTTTTCTGTTGGATACGCTATTTTTAACTTCCTTGGAGGAGTTGCTTCAGATAAATATGGAGCTAAGCTTACGCTGTTTGTGGCAATGATTGTTTGGTCATTGTTTAGCGGAGCCCTCGTATTAGCTGTTGGTTTTGTAAGTATGATTGTTATTCGAATTCTTTTTGGAATGGGAGAGGGACCTTTATCTGCAACAATTAGTAAGATGGTCAACAACTGGTTTCCCCCTAGCAATAGAGCAACAGTTATTGGACTTACAAACAGCGGTACACCTTTAGGAGGAGCCATTTCTGGACCAATCGTTGGTTTTATCGCTTTATCGTACGGGTGGAGAATATCATTCATTGTTATTATGATTATCGGGCTTGTTTGGGCTTTCTTATGGTGGAAGTTTGTAAAGGAAAGACCTCAATCAGCAGAAGGAAGTGCTTCTCTTTTTTCAAAACAAGTTGCTGTTTCTGCTGAAAATGAAGAAGATAAAAAAGAGAATGTAGGAAAAAGGAAACTAAAGCTTACATTTTACTTAAAGCAAAAAACGATCTTATTTACTGCTTTTGCGTTTTTTTCCTACAACTATATTTTGTTTTTCTTTCTAACTTGGTTTCCAACTTATCTAGTAGATGCGCGTGGTTTAAGTGTAGGAAATATGAGTATTATTACTGTTATTCCTTGGGTTCTGGGATTTATCGGATTAGCATTAGGTGGATTTGTTTCAGATTTCTTCTTCAAAAAGTTTATTAAAAAAGGTGTTTTATTTTCGCGTAAGGCTGTTCTTGTTACATGTTTGTTCTTATCAGCTGTTTGTATTGGAGTAGCAGGTCTAGTCACCACAACAGTTGGAGCCGTAACGCTTGTTGCCTTATCAGTCTTTTTCTTATATTTAACAGGAGCTATTTATTGGGCGATTGTTAATGATGTTGTTGATAAAGATAACGTTGGCTCTGTTGGAGGGTTTATGCATTTTCTTGCTAATACGGCAGGAATTATTGGGCCAACTTTAACAGGATATCTTGTTGATACGTCTGGAACATACACGTCAGCCTTTCTTCTTGCTGGAGGGTTAGCTGTTTTTGCTTCCCTTACTGTGATTCGCTTTGTACGTCCAATTGTCAAACCATTGTAGGATAAATGTTCAAATCATGACCGACGAGACAAATCTATAAGGAGGAAATCAGGGATGAAAAGAATTGTATGTACAGAGCCACATCAGTTTAAAGTTGTTGAAACAGAAATACCCGTCCGAACAGAGAAAGAAGCATTGGTGAAAGTGAAGAGAGTTGGCATATGTGGAACAGATCTTCATGCATATCAGGGAAATCAACCTTTTTTCACATATCCTCGTGTTCTCGGGCATGAGCTTTCTGGCTATATTGCCGAAGCACCAGAGAGCCATTCTAATTTGCACAAAGGAAATCAGGTGTCAATTATCCCTTATATAGAGTGTGGACACTGTATTGCATGTAGAAAAGGAAAAACAAACTGTTGCACAGATATGCGAGTAATGGGAGTTCATATTGATGGAGGGATGAGCGAGGTTATCGCTGTTCCCTTAGATCATCTCCTAGATACAAGCGGTTTGTCTCTAGATGAAGCAGCAATGGTAGAGCCTTTGAGCATTGGTGCACACGCTGTGAATCGAGCTCATGTTCAAAAAGAGGATGTAGTGCTTGTCATTGGGGCAGGACCGATTGGATTAGGAGTAATGGCTTTTGCAAAAGAGTCAGGAGCGACAGTTATTGGAATGGATATTAGTGATGAACGGTTAGACTTTGCAAAAAAATGGGCAAATATTGATTATACTATTAACGGGGCCAACAGCCCGTTGGAAACATTACAAACATTAACGAATGAAGATTTGCCAACCATTGTATTTGATGCAACAGGTAACGTAAATTCGATGGAAGAAGCCTTTCATTATCCAGCCCATGGAGGCAAGTTAGTTTATGTAGGACTAGTGAAATCACATCTAACTTTCTTTAATCCGGAATTTCATAAAAAAGAGCTAACATTACTAGGAAGTCGTAATGCTACAAAAGAAGATTTTTATAAAGTAATAGAAATGCTCAAAAGTAAGAAGATAGACTTAGAGCTTTATATTACACACCGCACGAGCTTTGAAGAGATGCCAAAGGCATTCCAACAGTGGTTAAATCCAAAGGAAAGAGTAATTAAAGCGGTTATTGAAATATAATCTAAATAAGGAAATTGTGATAAAGTAAACAACCTTAGCGAAACATCACTAAGGTTGTTTGTTTTTTAAGAAAGGCTTCTTTCTTTTTTCTTCTTCTCTTTTGGTTTTTGCCATTTGAAGATCTTATTTAAGAAGTTGAAAATATGTTTGGACTCTTTTGTTAATAAAGGTCCTAAAATAGCTAGGATAAGCACATATAACGCAGCAAATGGTTTTAGTGTAGCAGATAAGCCGCCTGCGATCCCTAGGTTTGCAACAATAATCGAAAATTCGCCGCGAGAAACAATGGTTAATCCGATATTAGATGAGGCTTTATGAGAAAGTCCTGCTCGTCTTCCTGCAATCATTCCAGCAATAAAGTTACCTAAGATTGTAAGAAGAACAGCTCCAAGTGACAACCAGAGGGCATCTCCTAATGAAAGTGGATCAATACTCAAACCGAAGCTGAAGAAAAAGAGGGCACCGAAGAAATCACGAAATGGAACAACGAGTTTCTCGATACGTTCGGAATGCTCCGTCTCAGAAAATACAAGACCAAGTAAAAGGGCGCCGATTGCTTCTGCCACATGAATTGTTTCAGAAAATCCTGCTACAAAAAAGAGAACAGCAAAAATGACGATAATAAATACTTCATTGGAACGGATATTAAATAGTTTGTTTAATAGAGGTGGTGCTTTTCGTGCAATGATGAAAAACAATAGCATATAGCCAAGAGCAATAAGAATAGAGGTTAAGGCACCTGTAATAGAAGTAGAATCTCCTAAAACAAGACCAGAAATAACGGATAAATATACGGCAAGGAAAATGTCTTCAAACATGATAATGCCTAGGATAAGTTCCGTTTCGGAGTTTGCGGTACGTCTCAAATCGACAAGTACTTTAGCAACAATAGCACTTGAAGAAATAGTAATAACTCCTGCAATGATGAGAACTTCAAGAAGTGGAAAGTCTGCGATGAAACCATATGCAAGACCTAAACTGAAGTTAATCGCAATATAGATGGAGCCGCCAATCGCGATAGAACGGCCTGATTTAATCAGTTTTCCAACTGAGAATTCTAGACCAAGGTAGAAGAGGAGGAATAGAACTCCCATCCGTCCAAAGAACGAAATAATCTCAGAGCTTTCGATAAACCTTAAGTCAATAATTCCAATCTTCGGAGCATGAGGTCCAACAAGCATCCCTAAGATGATGAGGAAAGGGATGATTGAAAATTTAATTTTGTTAGCAATAAGCGCCGCTATTGCAACAAGCAGTAAAGCGGTGCCGACTTCAAATACCAGATGATCCATTAATTATCCATCCCCCTTTGAGAGTAGGCTTGTTTCTAGTGTTTTTAGTTCTTTTCGTTCTCCAGATAAAACAAGGCGATCATGACTTTCAACAACAGCGTCCGCACCAGGGTTTGTGAGCTTTTGTTTATCTTTTTTAATGATGGCAATAACCGTAACGCCATAATTTTGTCTTACGTCTAATTCCCCAAGTGTTCTCCCAACAGCTTTTGAACCTGGTTCGACTTTAAACCATTCAATAATTAAATCATCAAAAGCGACTTCAATAGACTCAAGAGCTTGTGGTTTGTATACCATTCCACCTAAGATAGCGGCTATTTGTCGTGCTTCATTATCTTCTAACGTAATGCTTGAGAGAATTTCATCATGATCGTCTTCATCAAAGTGATACACTTCACGTCGTCCATCATCATGAACAATAATTGTTAACTTCTCATTTTCTTTTGTGAGAATTTCAAACTTTCGACCAATACCAGGTAAATCTGATTCTTTAATACCCATTTTAATCCCTCCAACTTTATAGATAACTTCAGTATTGACTGTCCTTATGCTTTATATGTTTATAAGTTTAAGTCAATTGAAGAATGATCCCTTTGCTGTGGTACAACTCCAATATAGTGGAGCGTAGCGTTTGGTGAACTGTGATGAAACATTTTTTGAATTTGTTCAACAGGAACACCTGATTGATAAGCATGATATCCAAAAGTTTTCCTTAGCGTATGGGTTCCAATTCGCTCGGTTAACCCAGCTAGACGAGCAGCATCATTAATAATTTTGTATGCTTGCTGTCTTAGAAGGGGCTGTTTTCCTTTGTGTTGTTTCTTAGAAACAAAAAGAGGTTCATCTAAACTGTCATATGATCTATTTTGTAGATAATCAGAAATGGCTGCTTTACATATTCTACTAATGTGGAAACGTTGTATATCTTCTCCATGAAATGGGACATCAATATACTCTTTGACAAATCCTTCCTCTGTTAAAACATCTTTTATTTGTAAATTTAATAAATCATGAATTTTTAAACCAGAATTAATGCCAAGAGAGAATAAAACATAATCTCTGAAATTCTTCTTTTTTAGAATAGCTTTTATTTCTAAGATTTTTTCTTTGCTGCGAATTGGTTCAACAAACTGCAATTTTATCACCTCGTTATATCATACATAATTTATTTTAACATAAATTATGTATGATATGAAATGATAAGGCTTATAAAGGGATTTTAACAATGTAAGCGTGTGCGATTTTTGATTTAGTTAGAATTTTACATAGATTAATTGGTCAGAAACATGTATAATGCTTAACGTATGATTATAATGTTGTGACTATTTAGCGAATTGTCACTATGAAGGAGGACACCTATGAAAAAGAAGTTTAAGTTCGGACTAGCCTCGCAAATATTCCTTGGTTTAATTCTAGGGATTGCAGTTGGTGCGATTTGGTTCGGGAATCCTAACGTTGAAACATATCTTCAACCAATTGGAGATATCTTTTTAAGATTAATTAAAATGATTGTAATTCCGATCGTAGTTGCAAGTCTTATCGTTGGAATTGCAGGAACTGGTGACAGTAAGAAAGTTGGAACTTTGGGTGTAAAAACGATTGCTTACTTTGAAATTGTAACAACATTTGCAATTATCATTGGGCTATTTTTAGCAAATATCTTTCAGCCAGGACAAGGTGTTGATATAGAGTCTGCTCAGAAAACAGACATTGGTCAATATGTAGAAACATCAGAAGAAGAAGGTCAAAAGTCTGTTGCAGAAACGTTTTTGCATATCGTGCCAACAAACTTGTTCAAATCACTAGCTGAAGGAGATATGCTTGCGATTATTTTCTTCACTGTTTTCTTTGCACTAGGAATTTCTAAGCTTGGTGAAAGAGGGAAGCCTGTTATTGCATTTTTTGATGCAACAGCACAGGCAATGTTTAATGTCGTAAATATGATTATGAAGTTTGCTCCATTTGGGGTATTTGCACTTATTGGAGTTACAGTTTCTAAGTTTGGTTTTGATTCGTTAATGTCACTTGGTAAACTTATTCTTCTCGTTTACGCAGCGCTTATCTTCTTCCTAATTGTTGTACTAGGAATTATCGCTAAAATTGCGAATGTTAATATTTTCAGAATGCTTGCATACTTAAAGGACGAGCTTTTGCTTGCTTACAGTACATCAAGTTCAGAAACAGTACTTCCAAGAATCATGAAAAAGATGGAGGAGATTGGTTGTCCAAAATCTATCGTTTCTTTCGTAATTCCAATTGGATATACGTTTAACTTGGACGGCTCTGTTCTCTATCAATCTATTGCAGCTCTTTTCTTAGCTCAAGTGTACGGTATTGATTTAACAATTTGGCATCAAATCACACTTGTTCTTGTATTGATGGTAACATCAAAAGGAATGGCTGCTGTACCTGGAACATCATTCGTTGTACTTCTAGCAACGCTTGGTTCAATTGGTGTGCCTGCTGAAGGTTTAGCATTTATCGCAGGGGTTGACCGTATTATGGATATGGCAAGAACAGTTGTTAACTTAGTTGGAAATGCTCTTGCAGCTGTGGTTATGTCTCATTGGCAAGGTCAATTTGACGGTAAGAAAGCAAATGAAATTATGAAGAGAAAACCAGCACCATTAGATGTTAACTAACATTTCCTTGAAATTAGAAGGCCCGTACTCTTTTAAAAGAGTACGGGCTTTTTTTTGTTATAGAAATACGATATAAATGATAATCGCAATTATGATTCGATAAATCGCAAAAGGAAGTAATTTAATTCGGTTAATTAATTTTAAGAAAAAGCGGATGGATACTAGTGCGAAAACAAATGCACTAATAAATCCGATAATAAAGAATGGAAGAACGTCCATTGAGAAGTACTGCCAGTTCTTTAGGAGAGATAAAAAGCTTGCTCCAGCCATTACAGGAACAGCCATAATAAATGTAAAGTCAGCAGCAGCACGGTGAGACATACCTAGTAAAACCCCACCTGAGATTGTTGCACCTGATCTAGAGAACCCTGGCCAAAGAGCAATACATTGGAAAAGACCAACGCCAAGTGCCTGCTTGTACGTTATTTTGTCAATGGTATTGATTTGCGGTTTGTTACGGCTCACAATATCCGCAATAATCATTAGAATAGCTCCTGCTACAAGACTATATATTACGGTGTTAATAGAAAATAGATGCTCATCGATAAAGTCTTCAAATAAAAGACCGAGTACAGCAGCTGGGAGTAGACCTACAATAACTTGCCCTAGCTTTAGACGATTTTCATTTGCGGAGTGTTTTTTGCGGTTCAAACCAAGCAAATCAATAAATCGATCCTTAAATACAATAACAACAGCTAAAATAGAGCCGAGCTGAATGACTACTTTGAACGTATTTGCAACAGGTTCTGTTAAAATCTCTTTTGATTTTAACAATAAATCATCGACGATAATCATATGGCCTGTCGAAGAAACAGGAGCAAATTCTGTCAGACCTTCCACAATTCCAAGAATCAGAGCTTTCAGTAAATCAAACATATCAATCATTTTAAAATCTCCTCTTAACACAAAGTAAAATCTTAACTTAACGTTCTTATTATATACTGCAAAAAGGTGAAAAAGAATACTCATTTTCTTCTACTGGAAAAGATTAAGAGTTAAATAAACGTTTGTTTAGCTAAAAGAACTGCTATTAAATTGGTAAACTATGTAATGTGCCTTTCTCTTAAAAAGATAAGCTCATGTGTTTCCTAGCAGTATCTTGGGTATCATAACACAGAAAAGAAATGAAGGGCAAACAAAAATAGAAAGGAAGGCACTCTATGGATTTTCAATCGGAATTTTTCACACAACCAACACTCGAACTTGCTCAATCTTTGCTAGGATGTCTACTTGTAAAGGAAACAGAGGACGGCGTTGCTTCCGGCTATATTGTAGAAACTGAGGCATATAAAGGACCAGAAGATCAAGCTGCGCACAGTTTTAATAATAGACGTACAAAGCGAACGGAAGTAATGTTTGGAAAACAGGGATATGTGTATACATACACAATGCATAGACATTGTTTGGTGAATATTGTGAGTGCTGAAGAAGGCAAACCTGAGGCTGTTCTCATAAGGGCTGTAGAGCCTGCCTCAGGTATCCCGCTGATGTATGAAAGAAGAGGACAAGCTGTCAAAAAAGAAGTGCAGCTTACAAATGGACCCGGAAAGCTTACAAAAGCATTAGGTATCACAATGGATGATTATGGACACGATATTCGCAAATCACCTCTTTATATTAAAAAGGGTATCTTACCAAAGCAAATTAGCAGGGGACCAAGAATAGGAATTGAGAATAGCGGAGAAGCAAGAGATTACCCTTGGCGTTTTTGGATTGAGGGAAATCCATTTGTATCAAGGTAATCATCAATAATATAAATAAAAAGAGAGGGCTCTATGAAGTCTTCTCTTTTTTCTAGTTAATGCCCCATTTTTTTAGAAATAGGCCGCAAAATAGGCTCCTCTACCTCACGAATTTTATCCAAATGTATATATTATTAAAGCAGCATGGATAAGCCTGTTGCATAGAATACGGATAGAACTGATTGGAGGTTATGTTGTGTTGTTTATTTGCTTCAAATCCGTTGTAAAACGAATAAGAGATATCCTATTTTCAAATGCCTTTGGTGAATTTATTGAAAAGCATACAAAAGAAGCTGTAGAAGAAGTGCTATTTTCTGACGAGTTCAGAGAATACCTTTTGAGTATTTTAGAAGAAAGTGAAGAATCTCCTTTTAAAGAGATTGCGGAACAATACTTGAATCAAGAAGTGGTCATTTCAACAACAGTAAATATGTTAACCGGAACGATTGTTTTAGTTGGAGAAGACTATCTAGTTCTCGAAGAAAGCTCAGAGACTACGATTTTATTACCTTTTGATAGTATTATTGCAATCTATCAAGCTTAATAGAGAGGAGGCTATCTATATGTTTAATGAGGCATTAAGAGAAGCAGTGGGAACGCTTGTGCAGATTATCACACCTGTAGATATTTTAACAGGTACATTAATGTCTGTAGGTGAAAGCGTTGCTGTTATTCGTACTTCAAGTAACTATTCACCTTATATTCCATCGGAAGACGTTACAGTCCGTCTGGATGTTATCACATATGTGCGATTATTTGAGAGTCAGAGTGAAATGGCATGAAGCTGTCTATCATTATTCCCGCATGTGATGAAGGAGATACAATAGGGAACGTTATCAAGGAAGCAAAAGGGTTAAATCCATTTGAAATCATTGTTGTTGCAAATGGATCAACAGATAATACAGAGGAAATTGCACGAAATTTAAACTGTAGAGTGATTTCTCTTGAGGAAAAGTTAGGTATTGATGTTGGAAGAGCAGTAGGTGCAAAAGAAGCAAAAGGTGATATTTTGCTTTTTCTTGATGGGGACATTCCTATGCATCATACAAAGCTGCGTCCTTTTGTTAAAGCAATTCAAAGTGGCCAGGACATTGCATTAAACAACTTGTCCTGGACGCTTCACCGTAAAATTCGTGCGCACTTTGTAGCAGTATGGAAGCTTGCGCTAAATTTCATGCTGAAGAGAGAAGATCTTCACGTGAATTCACTTGTAGCTATTCCTCATGCTATGAGTAAGAAAGCAGCAGAGAGAATTGGTTATAAGAACTTAGCTGTTCCACCTCTTGCCCAAACAATTGCCGTTTTATCAGGAATGAAAATTAGTGCGCCTGCTGCGGTTGACGTTGTTACAACAAATAAAATTAAGACAACGCACCGAACGCTTATAGATGGGCTTCCGTCTTCTACAAATCTAATTATTGGCGATCATATTGAGGCCATTTCTTATCTTCTCAATGAGAAAGGAAAGCGGGGCGGATTAACAGATGGGCCAAGAAAGCGTACTGTTTTAGATCATTACGGAAAGTTTGCTCGTAGATGGAGAAAAAAGATAAAATATAGTGCCGTGATTCCAGTTGGAGAAGAAAAAGAAACGATTATGGGCGTCATTGAAGAAGTGAGAAAAGCTGGAGTAGAAGAGATTATCGTTATTGGGAATGGAGCTGATCGCGAGACAATTAAAAAGGCGAGAAGCATGGGAGCGATTGTTCTTGATTTCCCTTACGCTCTAGGTCATAACGTTCCAAGAGCTATCGGAGCTATGCATAGTAATGGAGAAGTTTGCTTATTTGTAGACGGAGATATTGTTATTAAAGCAGAAGACTTGCGCCCGTTTTTGGAAGCAGGGGCACAAGGTGTTCATGTAGCCGTAAATGATTTAGACAGCTTTTTAGATCGCTTTCATCCTATTCATTGCATAAGTGCAGCAAAGCAAGCTCTTATGCTTGCAGCCAAAAGACAGGATCTTTCCATTAACACAATGACAGCTATTCCTCATGCAATTCGTCGCGAAGTTTTTGAGAAAATTGGCTATGAAACATTAATTGTTCCACCACTTGCTCAAGTTCTGGCAATTGAACATGGATTTATCGTTAAGGCAGTTCACGAAGTAGATGTTATTACAACAAATAGAATTCGAAAAGATCATAAGAAAGTGAACAATAATCTTCCATCTTCAACAGAGCGAATTTTAGGAGACCATGCTGAAGCTCTTCATCACTTAATTCAGAAAACGAATAAACGTGGGGGGTTCACAGATGGAGGAAGAAATCAAGATGTTTTAGAAAGATTAGATAACACATAAGGCAAGAGTTGAATAAAGTAATAACAGCATAGAAAAATATAGGAGGATAAACATGAGATCACTTTCTGTTATTATCCCTGTCTTTAATGAAGAGAAGACACTTAAAGCTGTTATTACAGGAATTAAACTTTTTCAACCACTAGAAATTATTGTCGTTGCAAACGGTTGTACAGATCATTCTAGTAAAATTGCGAAAGAGAACGGATGTATTGTAATTGAACATACTGAGAAGCTTGGTCAGCATTTAGCTCGAGTTGAAGGAGCAAAAAAAGCAAACGGAGATGTATTGCTTTTTCTTGATGCTGACTTTGCGCTCCCTTTTTCGGAACTTCAACAGTTTCTCACTTCTATTCTTTTTGAAAACTGTGATGTGACAGTTAACCAAAATCCTAAAGAACATCCTTCAACAGAAGTTTGGAAAAAAATAGTTGCAGAATGGAAAGGACATAAAGAATGTGGGAAAGGTTCGTTTTGTAAAGCACCTTTTGCTTTAACGAAAGAAGTTCTTGTGAAAAGTGATTTTATTAAGAGTACTTATAGTGTTGAAGCTTTTATAGAAACGTTGAAAGTTGCGGGCAGAATTGAACACCGACATGAAATAGATACAAAGACGTTAAATAGATTTCGTCCTTCTCATCATAATGGATTTTTTCATAAAATATCGTGTTCAGAAAAGAGGGTAATAAAGGAACATGTAGAAAGTATTAGTAAAGAGCTCTTGCGAGACAAAAGAGGGGGATACAAGGACGCTGGAAGAAATCGAGAGATTTTAGCAATACAAAACTATAATGTTCAAAAGGGGTGGGGAGTGAGCTCTACTCTTTATGGCGGCCAGCAGTTGTCTGTTATTGTTCCTGCTCAAAATGAAGCAAAGTATATTAAAAGTGTTATCTCTCAGGCAAGACAGCTCGAACCCCTTGAAATTATTGTTGTAATCAACGGATCAACAGATGAGACAGAGGAATATGCAAAAAGTCTTGGAGCAACAGTTGTTCTTTTTGAACACCGGTTAGGCCATGACGTTGGAAGAGGAGTGGGAGCTTCGCTCGCACAAGGAGATATTTTATTATTTGTAGATAGTGATTTCACAATTCCAGCTCAAGACTTATTTCCCTTTGCTAAGGCTGTTCAGTCTGGTATTGATGTAGCACTGAATAAGCAGCTTGATCCTCTAACACACCCTGTTCCTCTTTGGAAATATGCACTAAATGTAGCTTGTGATCATAAAAAGCTGGAAACAAGCTCTCTTGTTGCTGTTCCACATGCGATGAGTAAGAAGGTAGTGGAAAGTATCAGCTATAGTGCTTTAGCTGTTCCACCACTTGCTCAATGCAAAGCAATGAAAGAAGGATTTTTAGTAGAAGCTGTTCATGCTGTTGATGTTCATAAACTAAATGCAATAAGACTAAGAGGACATTTTGCTCAGCAAGGTTATCCACCTACAACAGAGCTTATTGTGGGTGATTTTTTTGAAGCCATTCATTATCTTGCAAAGCTATAATTTTTTTAGTGGAAAAGGTGAAAGAAGCTTTTGGATAGCGTAAAATAAATGATGTATCGGATAGTTATAATCTGATAAGGGGGAAGAAAAATGAAAACGACGGGTATGGTGCGCAAAGTTGATGAATTAGGAAGGATTGTTCTTCCAAAAGAGTTAAGAAGAGTACTAAATTTAGAAGCAAAAGAGCCAGTAGAGATGTACCTGGATCACGAACAGATTATTCTAAAGAAATACCGAGCACATCAAGAATGCATGATTACCGGAGAAGTTAGCAGTGAAAATTTGAGCCTATTAAACGGTAAAATTGTACTAAGCAAAGAAGGCGCGGATATTCTTATGAACGAAATTGAAAAGAAGTTTGGAACAAAGCAAATTTAAAAATCAAATAGACAGTAAAAGCCTTCATTTCTATTGGTAGAAATGAAGGCTTTTATCTAGGTAATTAAGAAGGTTAAAAAAATAGAAGTACTACGGAAGTACTTCCATTTAACAAAGGGGGAATACACTATTATCATGCCCTTTTTCAGTTCTTTTATACAACTTATGACCACTTTTTGAACCAGGTTTTAATTCTATCTTTATTCCGTTTTAAAATCTCTTGTGATGTTGTTTGATCTTTTTGCTTAAGCCATTCGAAGAAACTAGCAACAGTAATTAAGAAGCCTCCACCTAGAATAAGATAAAGCCACCAAGGTAGATTTCCCCACAAACTATCGGTTTGCAAATAGATATTTAACAGGATAGTTCCAATTCCGCCTAAGAAATAAGATTTAAATTTCAAAATAAATCCTATTATAGCTGAGAGGACTGCTAACGCCCCGAGCAAAATAGCATCATTTACTGTGTTGCTGTTCAGCGCGTCTATAATAAGAACAAGGAAGAAGATGCAAACAGAACCAATTTCAATTAATCCCATTGAGTGACTAGGAGGGAAAAGCATTCTGAATATAAATGTCCAAATAACGATGATTGGGACAGCATATACTTCAAGCTCAATAAGCGCTGGTATATCAATATGATTCAAAACAACGCTATATGGATAGAAAGCCGTAGCAATAATGAGCGCTCTGTACCCTTTTTCAACCTTTGTTAACTTATATTGTATTGATAAAGCAAAAATGTACAAAGGAACAAAGATACTTGTTAGAAACTGAGCCCAAAAGCTTTCAGGACTTGAAAATATCCTTACATTTAAGACGATAATATAAAGAAATCCAAACATCTGATAAGGAAGAACTTTTATCGATATCTTCTCTTCTTCCTTCCAACGGTAATTGAAAATTAGCATAAGCAAGATAAGCAAAAGGCTTACAGCCATACCTACTATTGCTGTTGATGAGAAGATAAATCTCATATAAAATACGGTTCCACAAAATAGAGGAAAAATGATTTGTATATAGAGATGTCTCTTATTCAACAGATAAATCATAAAGGAAATAAGCGAAACAACAACAAGAAAGTTCTTAAAATCAACAACTCCAGCTGTTTCTCCTAAATAAACCAGAATAGACAACGTCAAAATTCCAAAACAATAATGCTCAAAAATAGCTTTCCAAGGCCCTTTTGTTTTTAACCATAGCAAAGCTGCTAGAAGGGCTGTTAATGAAAATCCATGCGCATAGTAGAAATCGGGATTACTAATTTCCTCAACAACAGATAGCAAGCTTATACAAACAGTTGAAAGGCCAAAAAATGTGAATAAATATTTTTGCCAAAGTTTTTCACTGTAGAAAGCACTAACGGCGTAACATATGACGGGTAGTATATATAAATAGCTGTCTATTGTTGTGAGCGCATCAAAAAGTATGGTGAAAAATAGACTTAAAGATGTTACACAATGACTCATCCAAAAAACAACAAAGTGACCGTACGTGCTATATTTTTTTACCGCATAGGAGAGAGCTAAAAATAGTACGCCACCTGTTAGAAGAAAACTTGCATATGACTGAGCTGTTTGCCACTGGAAAATATTTAACAGAGATAGATAAGTGAACAAACTTGAAAGGGTTAATGGAAGCCATAAATAGCGTAATTTGAATGTTCGTAGTGTGAGCATATAAAGAAGAATGCCACCAAGGAAAATTAAAGTTGGTGTACTATCTTGTAATATAAACCCTTCATATAAAAGAGTGAAAAGGGCTACAGCATATGAGTTATGAGCAACAATGAAAAATGGTTTGAAAAAAGGACTAAGATTTCCTTTCTTTATGATAAAAGCCATGCTCACCATCACAAGTGCACAAAGTGCAAAATGTCCACTTGCTCCTACACTTTCCATATACGTGTCTGTGTTCACAATACCCAGAAAGCAAAGGAGAGAAAGCAAAAGGCTAATCGGAACTCCATATAGACTAAGAGATCGATCCTTTTCTTTCTTGAAGGTTAAGAAAAAGATTAGAGTTAACAACATAAATGCGACAACAAGACTTTCCCACTCTAGTCTTGCAAGCATATCAGATAATACAAAAAGCCCTGTTAATACTGGAACAATTACTCCACCGAGCTGAAATACTTCCCACTGCTTTTTACTATATAAAAAGCAGCAAATGTAAAGAGCAGCAGCGATGCAAAAAGTTATCCAATCTTTCATTAGATGTGATAAACCTAAGCCTTCTGTACTTCTAAAAATAAAGAAAACAAAGAGTGTTAAAGTTGAAATCGAAAACAGGTTGTTTTTCATATAAAGTGTGACAAAAAACTGCTGTAACGTAAGCAAAGCAAGTGAACATAAATATTCAACACTCGGCTGTAAAGAAAATTCGCTAACATGAATGTAAAACAAAGCAGAAAGCGTTAATCCAACGAATGAGTATTGAAAGTTACGAGCTAAAACAGCGTTTCTCTTTAAAAAAATGTAAAGAACAATAAAAAATAACGGTAGCATAGAAATAGCGATAGAATTAATTTCAGTGAGAATTGTCGTGTTTATGAACAAAACATATCCCCAAACAAAAGATAAACTAAATCCAATATGATATAGAAAATGCCATCCTTTTAAAAACATCATCAGAAAGAGAATAGAAAGAAGCAAAAGTGCAGTTGCATATAAAGCAGAATGATGATAGAGACAAAGAATAACGAATGCTTCTGCTGTAATTTTTATTTTAAGAAAAGAGTTCGCATTTTCTTTAAAAACAGCAAATGATTTTCTTTCTTTAATTTTTTTACTCATAAAAGTTAGTAGAATGTTGACTAAAACGAGAGCAACAAAGAAACTTTCAGCATTTGGTGTGACATAAATCAGTCCAGTAATAATAGCCATTGTAAACATAATAAGAGATAAGACAGTAAATATTTTAGACTGAAAGCGTTCTGCGATTCTCTTGTATAAAAAGAAAAGTACTAGTCCTATTAGTAACCCTAAAAACCACCGACCTTCCCCGTATAGCGAAAAGTAAGAACCAAATAGTTCATAATAAGCAGCTGAGACAATGGTTATTGGAATAAACAAGCTAGCAAGAGTTAGAAAAGCGAAAGCAGTTTGCGAGATTTTTAGTTTATAAGATAAAACACTCATGGCGAAAAATACAACAGCAATCAAGCTTATAAAGAAGACCTTTGCGCCATCTCCCAAACTCCCCCAACTACTTGTAGCAAGAATAAGTCCGCCAAACAGTAAGAGAATAACACCTGTTACAAGAATTGCTGTAATATTGCGCTCGCGAATTTGCTCAGGTGTTTTCGGTTCTTTGGCCTTCACAATAAGTTCTTCTTTTTCGGGTTCTTTTTCTTCTATTTGTGAAGTTGTTTCTATTTTTATAACCTGTTTAGCTTTTTCATCATCCTGATAGCGCTTGTAAGAAGCAAGAACTGCATCATGTTGTGTAGATGTGATATAGTTTTTAGTTTCTAAGGTATGTAGTTCTTCTTCAAAGATTTTCTCTCTTTGTTGAGCTGACAATTTTTCCATACGTTCCCCTCCTTTAACATAAAATACGTTTTCTCCGTATATAGACGAATCTGTTATTTAATTAGTTTCCTTTTTATCCGATAAATGAAAATAAAAGTAAGATAAAGGGATTTTATAAGAACATGTGAGAATATTTAACATCATTTATCCAATTTTCAAGCACATATGAAATAATAAAAAATAAATCGTTTAGGCTGGAGGGTAAAAGATGCAAAGGGAAAAGTTGGTTTTGATTGGAAACGGAATGGCTGGAATTAGATGTATTGAAGAAATTCTGAAGCGAAGTGATTTATTTGATATTACTGTTTTTGGATCTGAACCGTATACAAACTACAATCGTATTTTGCTTTCAACAGTCCTTCAAGGAGATACCTCAATCGGAGACATTATGCTTCATCAGCGGTCTTGGTATGAAGAGAATAGAATTACGCTTTTTACAGGAGAGACCGTTACAAAGATTAATAGAAATGAAAAAACAATTTTTACAGACCAAGGTCGGACTGTTGCCTACGATAAATTAATTATTGCTACAGGATCATCACCTTTTATTCTTCCTATTTCGGGGGCTGATATGGAAGGAGTAAAATCTTTCCGTACAATTAAAGATTGCGAAGAAATAATAAGAGCCTCTGAGCAGTATAAGAAAGCTATTGTTATTGGAGGTGGGCTACTTGGATTGGAAGCTGCAAGAGGATTAATGAATTTAGGGATGAAAGTTAATGTTGTTCATCTTGCAGATGCTCTGATGAACCGACAACTTGATATGGTTGCTGCTAAGATGTTGAAAAAAGAGCTTGAGCGGCAAGGAATGAACTTTCTTTTAGAGAAAAACACAGCCGAAATTGTTGGTAATCAACGAGTTGAAGAGATACATTTCACAGATGGAAGCAAAGTTGAAGCAGATTTGGTGGTTATGGCTGCAGGGGTAAAACCAAATGTTGAGGTAGCAAGAGAGAGCGGACTTACAGTAAATCGAGGAATTGTTGTAAATGATTATCTACAAACAGAAGACTGTGATATTTATGCTGTAGGAGAGTGCTGTGAACACAATGGTATTGTTTATGGGCTTGTAAAACCTCTTTATGAACAAGGCAGGGTGCTCGCAGATCATATTTGTCAGCAAGGGGGAAAAGGATATCAAGGAACCATTTTATCTACCCAATTAAAAATATCTGGAGTAGATTTATTTTCTGTTGGGGACTTTGAGGACGCTAACGGAACGCAAGCTGTATGCGTGCTAGATGAAACTAAATCTATCTATAAGAAATTAGTATTTAAAAACGATATTTTAGTTGGAGCTGTGTTATTTGGGAGTACAAAAGAGGGACCAGGATTATTAGAAATGATGATTAAAAAGCAAGATGTTTCAGAAATTGATAAACTAAGTTTGCTTCAAAGTAGTGGAGAAAGTTCAGCAGTTTGTTCAATGGCTCAAGAAGAAACGATTTGTCATTGCAATAATGTAACAAAAGGAGCCATTATTGAAGCTGTAACAGAGAAAGATCTTCAAACGATAGAGGAAGTGAAAGGCTGTACAAAAGCTTCAAGCTCGTGCGGAGGCTGTAAACCGCTTCTTACAGAACTTTTCTCTTATATTAAAAATGACGATTTTGAAGAATTTGTTGTAAAGCAATCAATGTGTCAATGCACGACGCTAACAGAAGATGAAGTGATTCAACAAATACAAGAGCATAGACTTACTTCATTTGAAAGCATAGTTCAAGAATTGAAATGGAGTAATAAAAAAGGATGTTTAAAATGTCAAAAAGCATTGCAGTACTATTTAAAAATTATGTATCCAGAGTTGCAACAACAAAAGAGTGAATCGGGTTATCCACAGTTGCAAAAGGACGGCACATATTCACTTACTCCTCAATTTTATGGAGGAGTAGCAAACATTGAAGACCTTCAGCATGTCTTAGATATAGCTAAAAAGTATAACGTCTCAAACATTTCTTTCTCTCATGAACAGCGTATTGAATTGCATGGCATAAAAAGAGAGAATATTCGAGATATTTTAACTTCTCTTCATCTACCAATCTTAACACAAGACCAAACAATGGTTACAATTAAAAGAGCTTCATATCGGAACGAGTGTGAGTGCGAACAAAAATCTATTTTTCCTCTTTCATATAAGTTAGATCAAGCATTTGAACGATTAACAATGCCAAATCGTTTAGCTATTGGACTTTCTTCATGTGTTCATGAAGAACATCAGCTAAGTGGCCAAGACATTCTTATTATTGGGGAAGAAAGAGGCTTTGAAACGTATACTAAAATACCAAATGAATCTTCGTCACACTTGCTTTTTATTGCAAAAGATCATGAGGAAAGTGTTGAAATGATGAAAGCACTTATTCAATACTACCGGGAAACGGCAAGCTATCTAGAGGAATTCGGAGGATGGGTGCAGAGATTAACAGATGTTCATATACGAGAAGTATTGTTCGAACAGAACTTTAGAGATTTATTATGTGAGAGACTTCACCAAGACCAAAGCAGAAAAGCTAGTAGTTTACAGCAATAAATTAAGGAAAAAAGTGAGGTTAGAATATGACGGAAATGTTGCTGAAGTACTTTCGGGAGAAGCAAGAAAAAGTACAGTCAGAAAGAGTATATGATGCACAGTGTCCATATTGTAGCATGCAGTGTAAGATGCAGCTTGTTGAGCAATCTATCGTAACAAGAACAAAGCATATGACAATCGCTCAAGATAACCCAACTTCCCATGGGAGAATATGTATTAAAGGTATGAATGCTCATCAGCATGCTCTTCATAGCGAGCGTATAACATCACCTCTTTTAAAAGTTGGAGGAGAGTTTGTTAAGATTTCATGGAATCAAGCATTTACGTATATTGGTGAAAAATTTCGTAACTTAAAAGAAAAGTATGGAAAAGACTCACTTTCTGCGTACGGAGGAGGCTCTCTAACAAACGAGACTTCTTATTTGCTGGGCAAGTTTGCTCGTGTTGCCCTTCAAACAAAATATATTGATTATAATGGTCGCTTTTGTATGGCAGCTGCTGCTTCTGCTGCTAAGGAAGCTTTAGGAATTGACCGTGGGTTTACGAATGAAATATCGGAAATTAAAGAAGCAGAATGTATTATATTAGTTGGCACAAATATTGCAGAATGTCAGCCAACAATTATGCCATATTTCGAGGAAGCAAAAGAAAATGGAGCATACATTATTGCAATTGATCCCCGCAGTACAGCTACAACAGAGACAGCTCATCTTCATTTGAAGATAAAACCAGGAAAAGATGCTCTATTAGCAAACGCTCTCTTAAAAATTCTTATTGAAGAGGATTTGATTGATGAATCGTTCATTAACAATCGCGTAAAAGGGTGGCAAGAAGTAAAAGAGTATGTGGAAAGGTTAAGTTTAGATCATATTGCAGAAGAAACGGGAATTGATCTTTCCCTTATAAGAAAAGCTGGAAGGAAGTTTGGAGAAGCAAATGCAAGCATGCTTTTCACAGCTCGTGGTGTTGAGCAGCAAATTGATGGTCACGATGCTGTAAGAGGATTTTTGAATCTATTATTAGCAACAGGAAATTTCGGAAAGAAAGGAGCAGGGTACGGAGCAATTACAGGGCAAGGAAATGGTCAAGGTGGGAGAGAGCATGGTCAAAAGGCAGATCAGCTTCCAGGGTATCGTTCAATTGAAAATATTGAACATAGAAAATACATTGCTAACATTTGGGGGGTAGAGGAAAGCGAGCTTCCTCATAAAGGGGTATCTGCTTACGAGATGATGGGGAAAATTCATGAGGGTGAAATAAAAGGAATGCTTCTTATGGGATCAAATCCTATTGTTTCGAATCCAAATGCCAACTATGTGAAAAAAGCCATTGAAAGTTTAGAATTTTTAGTTGCAGTTGATATGTTTGTATCTGAAACTGCTCAGCTTGCAGATGTAATTTTACCCTGTACCTCATATCTTGAAAACAAAGGAACGCTCACAAATCTCGAAGGGCGTGTTATGCTTCGCGAAGGTGCTCGTCCAGCCCCAGGAGAAGCTAAGAATGACTGGGCCATCCTACGTGGAATAGCGAGGGAGCTTGGAAAAGAACAGTACTTTGCATTTTCTGATGTTGAGGAGATTTTTGATGAACTCCGTCTTGCCAGCAAGGGGGGAAGTGCTGATTACTATGGCATCACATATGAACGAATAAAGAGTAAACAAGGGATTCTTTGGCCCTGTCCATCAGAGGAGCATGGAGGGACAGCTCGATTGTTTGAGAATAAATTTATGAATAGCGATGAGAAAGCCGTTATGAAAGTTATCGGACATAAGGAAAGTAGAAAAGAAGTAGTAACAGAACAGTATCCTCTTTATTTAACAACAGGACGAATTATGTCTCACTATCTTACAGGTGTGCAAACAAGAAAAACATCAGCTTTAGAAGCGCGGAATTTCGAGTCCTTTATTGAAATTCACCCTTCAACAGCAGCCTACTATGGAATCGAAGACCAAACGCTTGTTAAAGTGAGGTCTGAACGTGGGGAAATTGTTGTAAGAAGTAAATTTTCGACAGCTATCCGCCAAGATACGGTGTTTGTACCTTTTCACTGGGGGGAAGATCAAAATGTTAATATGCTCATCCCCGAAGAGCTTGATCCTATATGCCGGATTCCAGGTTTTAAATTAGGAACCGTAACGATTACACCAATTCATTCTCCTATATTAAATTAAAAAGAAAAGAGCAGGAAAAGGTTCCCGCTCTTTTCTTATTTTCTACAATAGGAGACAATATTTTCGGGGAAATATCTTTTTGTTGTTTTTTTGGAAAAGATGTCGATGCATAGTAAAGGGCTTCGTATAGAAAAGAAGAGAACAGCAAATACTACATCATTATGACGAATGTAGGAGTGTATCGTATGAGAACATTACTGACGGGTATAGTCTGCATTTTCCTTTTATCAATATTACAGCCAATCGAAAGCAATGCAGCAAAGGGAAGGAGAGAGTTTGAACAAACAGGTAACGTGATTTGGGACATCCCAACACGTAAAAAAATTGTAGCTATTACGTTTGATGATGGTCCTCATGCTGTGTACACCCCTGAAATCCTTTCTATTCTTGAAGAATATAATGCAAAAGCAACTTTTTTCGTAGTCGGTTCAAGAGTAAAAAATTATAAAAGTATTGTCCGAAGAGAAGTTGGAGCAGGTCATGAGGTCGAGAATCATACTTTTACCCATCATAGTTTAAGTGGAATGAGCAGCAAAGAAGTCCAGGAAGAAATCCAAAAGGCTCATCAAACAATTACAAGTATCACAAACCAACGTCCTACTTTTTTTAGACCTGTTGGTGGATTATATAATGACACCGTAGTTGATGCAGCAGTTGACGAAGGATATCGAGTCATTTTGTGGTCATGGCATCAAGACTCTAAAGATTGGCAGCAGCCTGGCGTCGATAAAATTGTTCAAAATGTACTTTCAGGTGTAAGGCCAGGTGATGTGGTCCTTTTTCATGATGCAGGAGGAAATCGAACTCAAACAATAAAGGCGTTGCCTATTATTCTTTCTCATCTTCAAAAGCAGGGATATAAGTTTGTAACCGTTTCTCAGCTTTTACAACAAACAGGACATGATAAAATTCCGTCCTTTTAACGTTAAGAAAGCTTCTCTTTAAAAAAGAGAAGCTTTTTTGTTTAGTTTCCGTACCAAATTTTATTTTTTTCTATCGTTTCGTTATGTTCAGGGTCCCAATAGTCTACAGAATAAGCATAGTCATAGTTCATAATACATTTGATCCCACTTCCTTGTGGATCATGACCAAGTCCAAAGTTATGGGAAAGTTCATGTTGGGTAGCTTTTGCTGTATTAGCTGTTCCTTGGTCTAAATTCACACTTATCGCACTTCCAAAAGGTTCAGAGTTATAAACGTAACCAATTCCACCTGCATCAAAATTAGCATCACGAGTAAATCCTATAACAAAGTCGTATTCTTGACCATCCCAGTCTTTTGAAAGGTCTGCAAGAATTTGTTCACTGTTTTGTCCTGAAGATCCCCATTCTCCTAACCCTTTTACTTCAAAATCAATATTATGATCTCGATTAAATGCATCGTCCGCTTTTTCCACGATAGATTGAATCCGGCTCTGCCAATCAGGATATGCTGCTTTATATTCTTCATCAGCGACAGCAAGAACTGTTACTTTTTGTGTACCTTGATCAGTTGTTGAAGATGAATTTGTCGAATCAGCTGTTTTTTCAAATACTTTTTGATCAATTATTTGTCCATTTTTATTTAAAACATTTGCTTTAACTGTTTTTTCAGTTTTAGGGTGTTCTGTTAAGTTTGTGAATTCACGATGCTGTGGAAGCTTGTCTCTTATGTATTGAGGGGCTGTGTTCGTTTCCTCATGAGCATCAACAAATCCAAAAGGAATAAAGCTTGCGCTAAGAATAAGGGAAAGAATGAAAGCAGATTTTTTCACGTGTTGTCCTCCTAATATAGTAAACTTCTATACTACTATTCGACAAAAGGAGACATTTTCCTTTGAAAAAATACATATAATTAAATAATATTAAAATTGTTTTTGCAAAAAAAGATGATATGCCTTCTTGGCATACCATCTTAAAATACTTTTGTTGTCCAGCTTTCACAATTCCAGCTATCTGTTACAATGTCTTCATAAAATTCAGGTTCGTGGCAAATAAGCAGAACGCTTCCTTTGTAGTCTTTAATAGCACGTTTAAGTTCAGCTTTTGCTTCAACATCCAAATGGTTTGTTGGCTCATCTAGAACAAGTACATTTGTCTCTTGATTAATGAGTTTACATAGCCGTACTTTTGCTTTTTCTCCACCGCTTAGTACTTCAACTTTACTTTCAATATGTTTAGTTGTTAACCCGCATTTGGCAAGCGTTGCACGTACTTCATATTGAGTAAATGAAGGGAACTCTTGCCAAATTTCTTCAATACAAGTACGGTTTGATGGGTTTTTAACTTCTTGTTCAAAATAACCAATTTCAAGGTAATCTCCGCGCTCAACCTCACCTGAGACGGGCTTATTTTCTCCTAAGATGCTTTTTAAAAGCGTTGTTTTCCCAATACCATTAGCACCAAATAAAGCGATTTTTTGTCCTCGTTCCATTCGAAGATTCAGTGGTTTTGAGAGGGGTTCATCGTATCCAATAACAAGGTCTTTTGTTTCAAAAATAACCTTGTTTGCTGTACGTCCCTCTTTAAAGCGAAATTCTGGTTTTGGTTTCTCAGCAGCCAGTTCGATAACATCCATCTTATCAAGTTTTTTCTGACGAGACATAGCCATATTACGCGTTGAAACACGTGCTTTATTACGAGCAACAAAGTCCTTTAAATCAGAGATTTCTTGTTGCTGTTTCTTATAAGCTGCTTGAAGTTGCTGTTTCTTTACTTCATATACTTCTAGGAAATGATTATAATCGCCAACATAGCGATTAAGCTCTTGATTTTCCATATGATAAATTAAGTTAACAACGCTGTTTAGGAAAGGAATGTCGTGTGAGATAAGAACAAATGCATTTTCATAGTCCAATAAATAGCGTTTTAGCCATTCGATATGCTGTTCATCAAGATAGTTTGTTGGCTCATCAAGTAGTAGAATATCGGGTTTTTCAAGCAGTAGCTTAGCTAATAAAACTTTTGTACGTTGTCCACCGCTCAAATCTTGAACATCCCGATCGAGCCCAATATCTTCTAAACCTAATCCACGGGCAATTTCTTCTACCTTTGCATCGATTACATAAAAATCATTGTTTGTTAACGTATCTTGAATGACACCTACTTCTTCAAGCATTTTCTCTAGCTCTTCAGGTGTGACATCACCCATCTTCTCGTACATTCCGTTCATCTCAGATTCTAGGTCGAACAGATATTGAAAAGCGCTTTTTAATACATCACGGATTGTTAATCCACGCTTTAAAACCGTATGTTGATCTAAATAGCCGACGCGCACTTTTTTAGCCCACTCTACTTTTCCTGCATCAGGTTCAAGCTGACCTGTAATAATATTCATGAAAGTTGATTTGCCTTCTCCGTTTGCACCGACCAAACCAATGTGCTCACCTTTTAAAAGGCGAAATGAAACATTATCAAAAATTGCTCTGTCACCAAACCCGTGACTTAGGTCTTTTACTGTTAAAATACTCATGTTTTACACCTTTTCTTCTTGTTATTCTTAATAAGTTTAACCTTTTAAAACCTTAACAATGTTTTTCTCTCTAGTCCATCTTATTGGAGGAGAAGAGAAATTAAAAGGGATATTTAAAGGAAAAACTTCTTTTTTCTTCTTGCAAAAAGAAAAACCTTCTTTTACGAAGATTTTTCAGTTGCGAAGTTTCTGATTGCTTCAGTGAAACGATGAGGCTGCTCTCCAACTAGAAAGTGTGTACACCCTTCAAAAGGAAGGAGAGTGGAATGTTTAATGTGCTGCGCCATATATTGGGCAGTGTCTTCTGAGTAAAGGGTGCTTTTTGTTCCATATATAATAAGGGAGGGAACAGTAATCGAAGGAAGAACATCACGATAGTCGTTTGCACTCATTGAAAGCCACATTGCTGCCATAACATGTGGAAGATTATCTTCTTTTAAATGGAAAAGTTGTTCAATTTGTTCTTCTGTTAAATAAGGAATTGTAGCTTTTATAAATGTTTTAGCATATGAAGGCCAATCTTCAAAAATAGTTGTGAGGGCATTAAAGTTGTCTTTTTCCGTAAATGAGCCATGATAAAGACCAAGTTTCCACGTTTTATCATTTAGCAATTTAGGTGTCATATCAACAAAACAAACCTTTGAGATATGTTCTTGATTAAAATGGCGAAGATACTCAAAGATAACAGAAGTACCCATGGACCATCCAACAAGAAGGACATCTTCTAATTCTAGATGCTCCAGTAATTCTTTTAAATCTTTGGCAAAAGTATGAAGAGATAAGCCTTGCTGAGGTTTGTCTGACTTTCCATGTCCTCGCAAATCATATGTAACAACATGATAATCATCACAGAGCTGTTGTTCTTGAATTAAGAAAGCTTCGTGACTATTTGACCATCCATGAATTAATACAATGGGTTTGCCAGTTCCTTTTGTACGGTAATAAAGGCGAGTACCATCTTTTGTATGAAAAAAAGCCACTGTTATTCCTCCTTAAAGAGAATCCAAAAATAGGATTTTCTTTTATTATAAGGCAGAAGGGAAAACAATGGCTAACAATAGGTTTTAAAAATGATTATTCACTTGGCTTTGAAGATGGGGTAATTAAAATTTCTACACGACGATTTTTTTCTCGACCTTCAGATGTATTATTTGATGCAATTGGATGATATTGTCCATAACCCCTCACACTAAACCATTGGGGATTCAATTTTTTGTTCTCAAGAAGCACTTTCATAAAGTTAAGTGCGCGCATTGAGCTTAACTCCCAGTTAGAAGAAAAGTTAGCATTTGAAATAGGAATATTATCAGTATAGCCTGCAATTACAATCTGTTTTGGCGGATTGATGACAAGTAACTTTGAAATATCTTGTGCAACTTTATAGTTTGCTTGTTGCACTTCGGCACTTCCAGAAGTGAAAAATACATCATTTAAAATTGTGATTTTTAATCCATCGTCTGAAAGAGTTGTTTGAAGCTTATCATGAAGTCCAGAATTGCTTATATATTCATCTACTTTCTGCTGTAACCCCGATAATTCTTCATTTGGACTGTTTCCTTCTTCAGTATTGGCACCTTTTGGCAGAGAATCATTAGAAACAGCAGGGGGGACAGAAGATGTTTCGTCTAATACTCCTGTTCCACCATCAAATGCTTCATTAAAAGAGCTTGCGAACTGCTTCATTTTCTCCGCATCTATGCTACTACTTGCAAATAAAACAACAAAAAGAGCTAAAAGAAGAGTCAGTAAATCTGCATAAGGAATGAGCCACGATTCATCAACATGGTCATCATGGTTTTTAGATTTTCTTTTCCTAGCCATCTGCTTCACCTTGCTGACTATCTCTTCTTGCTAATACTTTCTCACGTTCACTAATCGACAAAAATGAAGCAAGCTTGCGTTCAATTACAGCTGGAGCTTGTCCTTCTACAATAGACATAACTCCTTCAATCATTAAGTATCGGATATTTACTTCATATTTAGATTTTCGTTTTAATTTGTTTGCAAAAGGGTGCCATAGTACGTAGCCTGTAAAAATACCAAATAGTGTAGCAACGAAAGCAGCACTAATAGCATGACCAAGTTTATCAATATCGCTCATATCAGCAAGAGCTGCAATAAGGCCAACAACAGCTCCTAAAACACCAAGTGTAGGTGCATATGTGCCAGCTTGTGTAAATATGGATGCACCTGTATGATGGCGATCTTCCATTGCTTCAATTTCTTCTGTCATTACGTCGCGGATAAAGTCATGCGGCTGGCCATCAACAGCTAGATTTAAACCGTTCTTTAAAAATGGGTCATCAATTTCTTCCACTTTACTTTCAAGAGCTAATAGTCCTTCTCTTCGTGCAAGAGAAGAAAGCTCTACAAAAAGAGGAATAAGTGTTTCTACATTTAAGCTATTATTTTCTTTAAATAAGATTCCAAAGAGCTTTGGCACTTTTTTAATATCCTGTGTTGGAAAAGCAATTGTTACTGCTCCAACGGTTCCAAGCACAATGATTAGCAAGGCAGGAATGTTGAATAATACCGTTACATTCACACCTTTTAAAATCATCCCAACAAAAACAGCAATGATTCCAACAATTAAACCAATGAAAGAAGTTTTATCCATAGTATGCTAGCCACCTAATTACATTTATTAAAGATTACAGTTGATGTGCTCTTCTACTCTTTTCATCGACAATTTTTAGAAGATATTAATACTTTGAAAAGGAAAAAATAAAAACCCAGAAAGAGAGCTTCTCTTTCTGGGTTTTTAAGTTTAAGTTTACATAAACATGCCAAGTAAAAGTGTTGCAATAATAACGGTTGCTGCTCCGCCAATACGAGTAGAAATTTGCGCAAAAGGCATTAATCCCATACGATTTGAAGCTGATAGGATAGCAACATCTCCAGTACCGCCAAGGCCGCTGTGACAGCCTGTTACGATAGCAGATTCAACAGGATACATCTTCATCAGTTTACCAACGAAGAATCCCGCAGTAACCATTGCTAATACAACAGAAGCGCAAACAACAACATATCCAACTGTTAAAACAGCAGCAACATCTTCTAGTGGAATATAAAGCAATCCTAAACCAACCATAAGTGGCCATGTAAGATTTGTTGAAATGAATTTGTATAGATTATATGTTCCATCTTCCATTTTCTTTGGAAGTAGTTGAAATATTTTAACGAGTGCAGCCGCGAAGATCATGATGATTGGACCTGGTACGTTGAGTCCAAATGCTTTATCCAACAAACCATGAACAAGACTACCCGTAATAAAGAATGTACAGGCAATTAAAAGACCAGCGCCCATAAGAGAAAAGTCAATTTTACGTTTTTCATTCATTGCTTTTAATAATTCTTCATCATTACCTGTTTTAACAAGCATTCCTTGTCCATTTAAATGTGGCTTTTTCTCACCAAGGTTTTTCATAAAACCAGCACAGATGATAGCACACACGTTACCAATAATGGCAGCTGGAATGAGCTGTGATACAAGTGAAGCAGATGATTCTCCAAGAATTTGTGAATATCCTAGTGAAAGAGGTAAGATACCTTCTCCAATTCCCCCTGAAATAATTGGAACAACAATGAAGAAAAATGTATGTGCTGGATCATATCCAAAAAGCATACCAACTAAAACACCCACAACAACTGCACTAATCGTTCCAACAATAAGTGGGACAGCCATTCGCATGAATCCTTGTACAAGAACAAGACGGTGCATTCCTAAAATACTACCAGCAACAAGGCAGGAAATATAGAAATATAAGAAGTTAGATGTCTTCATTAATGTTGTAACCGCTTCCATGGAAGAATCATTCATCCAACCTAGGAAAACGAATAGTGATGGAATAAACAATGACATGATAGCAGGGCCACCAATGTTTTTCAAAATTGGTACTTTCATACCAATATCCCCTAAAAGAAATCCAGCAACCATAATAATTGCGAATCCACCAATCATATCAGGCGGAAGTTGATTGTAAATTGCAGCCGCAATAACGATAGCTGAAAAAAGAACATAAAGCGGTAAAGGAAGTGGACCTACCTTAATATCCATAAGCTTTTGAAAGAAATTTTTATTATTATTATCTGGTGAAAAAGTAACCGTTTCCATTTCTCTAGCGTTTTGCATCGTAATACCCCCTTGCTTAATGTTAATTTCATTTTAATATTGTGACGATAGTTTGAACATTTTATTAAACTATTTATAAAAGTTTTGAAACTAAAAAAATAGATTTTTATCATTTAAAAAGCTACAAATTCAGAAAAGTTGTAGAGGAATACTTTGTTGATTCTAATAGAATAAAATCCTTGATAATATAAGTTTTTTACTTCTCTAAAATAGAATAAAAGTGAATGAACATAAAAAGAGGTAAAATTTAGTTTAAATTATCAAAAAAATGAAATGGTTTACATTTTGGAAGTGAATTTACATTTTTTAATTAAAGAAAATAAAATAACAAACGATATGATAAATATAGTAATGGTGTAAAAAGTAGGATAAACAGATTTTTGAAAATAGGAGCATATACATATAGAGAGAAAGCATTGTGAGGAGGCGGTGGTTCGTGAAAGGAAAACAACGTATGAACACAAAGCTTGTGCACGATGTTGAACAATTGCAAGAAGAGACGAAAAGTTTATCTTTTCCCATTTTTCAAACCTCTACATTTTCCTTTGAAACAGCCCAGCAAGGTGAAAAAAGATTTCTTGGAGAAGAAGCAGGATATATGTATTCCCGACTAGGGAACCCAACTGTTTCAGCTCTTGAGAGAAAGATAGCTGAGCTTGAAGGTGGTTTTTCTTGTCTTTCTTTTGGTTCCGGCATGGCAGCGGTTTCCGCTGTATTATCTTCTCTTACGAAGGCAGGTGATCATGTTATATGTTCAAGTGGCATATACGGATGTACGTATACGCTTCTGGAATTTATGAAAAAGAAATACAATATTACTTATGACTTCTGTCAAATGGACACGAAGCGAAGCATAGAAGGACTTATTCGGCCTGAAACAGCCTGTATTTTTATTGAAACTCCTATAAATCCTACAATGGAAATTGTTGATTTGGAGCTTATAGCTCGTATTGCGAAAGCACACCACATTCCCGTTGTTGTCGACAATACATTTAGTTCTCCATATATTCAAAGGCCTTTAGAATGGGGGTGTAATATTGTCATTCATAGCGCTACTAAATATTTAGGAGGACATGGAGATGTAGTTGCAGGACTTGTTGTAGGTGGAGAAGAGTGCATGAAAGAGATGAAAAAGTCTGTTCATAAAGATATGGGTGGAATTCTTTCTCCTTTTGATGCTTGGCTCTTGTTACGAGGAATTAAAACGCTTGGTGTGCGTCTTGATAGGCAATGTTTAAATGCTGAAAAACTTATGAACCGACTAAGTAAACATAGAGCAATTGAAAATGTTTACTATCCTTTTGATCCTAATCATGCTCATTATAAAATTGCCAAGAAGCAAATGAGTCTTGGCGGAGGGATTATTTCGTTTGAGATTAAAGGAGGGAAAGAAGAAGCACAAGCGTTTCTTAACGCTTTATCATGGATTAAAATCGCGGTAAGCCTCGGAGATGTTGAAACACTAATTCAACATCCAGCTACAATGACCCATGCAGGTATTCCACTAAAAGAGCGCGAACGAATGGGAATTACAAATGGACTGATTCGATTATCAGTTGGAATTGAAGAATGGCAAGATATATGGAAGGATTTAAAAAACGCACTGGATCGTATTCAATAGAAGAAACTAAAAATGCTCTACTGTTTTTTAAAAAGAAGAAGTGACCAAGCGACACCCTTGTGATAGCTTGGTCACTTTTATGATTAGAGAACAAATTTCTACAAAAAACGAAACCTTCTTCTATATTGTTCGTATTACATATTAAGACTTATTTATCTAAGGGGTTTGGAGTATAGCAATTTGATAAAACTAGTAAACTATAATACGATAAATAGGTGAGGAAATCACGTTAACGTGATTTTTGAAATGACAAGGAGGGAATCCAATGGCGATTACGCTTCAAAAAGGTCAGCGTATTGATTTGACAAAAGGAAATCCAACACTTTCCAACATCTTAATTGGATTAGGATGGGATCCTGTTCAATCGAGCGGTGGCGGAGGGCTTTTAAGCTCTTTGTTTGGAGGCGGAAATAAAGCTCCAAACGTTGATTGTGATGCTTCAGTTCTTATGTTACAAGATGACAAAATTACAAAAAAAGAGCAGCTTATCTATTTTGGTAACTTAAAAAGCTCATGTGGAAGTGTAACACACAGTGGAGACAACTTAACAGGTGAGGGAGCTGGGGATGACGAGCAAATTTTAGTGAGTTTGCAAGATATTCCATCTTACATAAACAAACTTGTTTTTGTTGTTAATATTTATGATTGTGTTCGTCGTAAACAAGATTTTGGAATGCTCAAAAATGCTTATATTCGCGTTCAAAACCAAGATAACGGTGAACAGCTTCTCCGCTTTAATCTAAGTGATGATTACAGCGGAAAGACAAGTCTTGTTGTAGCAGAAATCTATCGTCATGGTAGCGACTGGAAGTTTGGTGCGATTGGTGATGGAACAAAAGATACAAACCTTCAAGAACTTGTTCGTAGTTATTCTTAAGATGTATTGAAGAAAGGCTATTTGTTTACTTTCATATAAAAAGGAGAGAAAAATCATGGCTATTTCATTATCAAAGGGACAAAAAATTGACTTAACAAAAACAAATCCGGGATTAACAAAAGTTACAGTTGGTTTAGGATGGGATACAAATAAATATGATGGAGGAAAGGACTTCGATCTAGATAGTTCTTGCTTTCTATTAGATGCATCTGGAAAGTGCCCATCTGAAGGAGAGTTTATCTTCTATAATCAGCCAAAGCATTCAAGCGGTGCTGTTGAACATACAGGAGATAATCGAACTGGAGAAGGATCCGGAGACGACGAACAAGTTGCTGTTGATTTACAGGCTGTTCCTTCAAATATTGAAAAGATTGCTTTTGTCATTACGATTCACGATGGTGAAGCGCGTAGCCAAAACTTTGGACAAGTTTCAAACAGCTTTGTTCGTATTCTAGATCAGCAGTCTAATAAAGAACTTATTCGCTACGATTTAGGAGAAGACTTCTCGATTGAGACAGCTGTTGTAGTTGGTGAACTTTACCGTCATGGTGGAGAGTGGAAATTCGCTGCTGTTGGTTCTGGTTACCAAGGTGGGCTTGCTTCACTTGTTAAAGACTACGGTTTAGATGTGTAAATAAAACAACTGGTCGGTGCTCATTCAGCACCGGCTTTTCTCAGAATAAAAAAGGAGGAATAACAATGTCAATTTCATTATCAAAAGGTCAGCGCATTGATTTAACAAAAACAAATCCTGGGTTAGTAAAAGGAATCATTGGACTTGGTTGGGATTTGAATCAATACGATGGCGGTGCTGGATTTGACCTTGATGCATCTGCTTTTTTAGCTGATGAAAAAGGAAACTGTCAAAATGATCATGATTTTATTTTTTATAACAATTTAAAACATCCAAGTGGTGGTGTCGAGCATACTGGAGACAATCGGACAGGAGAAGGCTCAGGAGATGATGAGCAACTTTTCGTTGACTTTTCAAAAATTCCTGAAAACATTCACAGAGTAGGTATTACTGTTACTATTCATGATGCCGAAAGCCGCAACCAAAACTTTGGACAAGTTTCAAATGCTTTTGTTAGATTCGTTGATGAAGTAACAGGGAAAGAACTGATCCGTTATGATTTAGGAGAAGATTTTTCCATCGAAACAGCCGTTGTAGTATGTGAGCTTTATCGTCATAATGGAGATTGGAAATTCAATGCCATTGGCAGTGGGTTTTCTGGTGGTTTAGCTGCTCTTTGCCGTAACTATGGCTTAGAGGTATAACAGCTGCTTTTCATCTAGTAGGAGGAATAGATATGGAAATTTTACACAAAATGCTTCATACCTATGCACAAGCTTTTGACTTGCATGCATGGGCTGAAGTATTAACAGATCCCGTTTCTTGGGGGTTAATTGGTACACTTGTTATTTTAGAAGGTTTGTTATCTGCAGATAATGCTCTTGTATTAGCAACAATGGTAAAGCCGTTGCCAGCAGACAAGCAAAAAAAGGCATTAACTTACGGACTTTTTGGAGCCGTATTTTTTAGATTCTTATTCATTGGGCTAGGCATGTTCCTTATTAAATTCTGGTGGATTAAAGTGTTAGGTGCCGCCTATCTTGCTTGGCTTGTTATCTCGCATTTCTTCCTTAATGGAAATGATGAAGGTGGAGCAAAGAAACCAGGATTTTTAGTACGTGTATTTGGCGTTTTCTGGGGAACAGTTATCGCTGTTGAATTGATGGATCTTGCCTTTTCAGTAGATAGTATTTTAGCTGCCCTTGCAATTTCTGAGAAAGTTTGGGTTCTTTTATTAGGCGGAGTTCTTGGGATTATTATGATGCGTACTGTTGCCGGATTTTTCTTACGTCTAATGGATCGTATTCCAGAATTAGAACATACTGCTTTTATATTAATTGCCATTATTGCTTTAAAAATGTTCGCAAGCGTATTCCATTATGAATTGCCGCATACTGCATTCTTTATTATTGTTATTTTAGCATTTGTTATTACATTTATTATTCATAAGCGAAATCAGAAAAAGCATCACATGGAAGAAGTTGCTGCTTCAAAAGAGGACGAGTAAGTAATAAAAAAGAAGGAGTCTTTATGTCTCCTTCTTTTTGTAACTCATGACTGAAGAAAGCGGTGTCTTTCAATGCATCTATTTAATCAAGCTACACTATACGATAGGTTTCTTATGATTTGGGAGGGACATCCATATGAATAAAAGCCAACTTTATTTTAGTAATAGAAAGAATGTTGTGATAGATGATAACACTAAATAAAATTAATTTAAGCAGCAATCATATTTTAAGTTCAGCACAAGCTTGTGAAGAATGGGGAATTAACTCATCAACATTAAGGAAAAGGGTTCAAGATTTTCCGGTAGGAAGTATTCGGAAATTTGGGAACTGCTATGCAGTGACTCGCTCTGGCATGGTTGCAGTTTTTGGTCACCCTAAAAACCCTAAAAACAAATGATAGCAGAAAGGAGGAGAAAGCATGGTTGGGCAAAAAATGAATATTTCCCACTATCCATTCCAAACCGGTAGCTGGGGGGGGCAAATAGAGAAGCCGCTAAAAGAGAGACCTAGTTATAGTGAAGAAGAAGGTCTTGCATTTTCCACGATTGGCGCTCGCATTATTGGCATCACTCATGATGAAACAGAGTATTATATTAAGCTTTATGAGTTGGCTCAAAAACAGGATGTTCATATATTAAGTGAGGAGCTAGATAAAACTATTTCTCAAGAAAGGTTCCAAGCAATCCAGAAAATCCATATGGTTAACCAGAGAGAGAACGGATTATCCATTAACCGCTTTGTTGCTTTTTTAGAAGGTGAACAACTTATCCCCAAACATGAAAATCCGCTCTTTCATCGTCATATTCGTTTATCCTTTATGGAAGTATTAAAACACTTTGATCAACACTATGGTTTCGCACATGAGGACTTCAGGCGCGTCTTTTTAGATTTAATGAAGTGGTCTTGGAATCATCTTGATTCATGGTTAAAAACATATTCTATTCTTGAGAAACCACCTTGTATTGTATGGTATGGAGATATGAATAAAAGTCAGGTGTATTTTTTCTATTATTTAGCTTTACTTGGCTTTGACATTATCATTTTCCATCCGGGCGGAGAAGATGATTTCTCGTTAATAGATGAGAAAGAGATATTTACAGATGTTGTGAAACATCCAATTAACGGGGAAATCAAACCTTTTCCAACAGAAGAACCCGAGCGAAAGGGAACAGTTGCTTACAAAGCTTCACAAGAAATGCATCATACGATTCATCATGAGGGTTCTTCCCTTTATAAACCTTGGCAATTTCGTGATTACGTGCCAACGGCTGTCACACTTAAAACAACGTATGATGAGACATTTATTCTAGCAAAAGAGAGAGCATTTATTCGGCCGAACTTTTCCGTTCAGAACGAACAAGTTCGTATTCCAAATTTATTTGCTAAAATTATGGGAGTATCGCATAGTGAACGTGAATATTGGGATCGTGTTCAAACCCTAACAGAATATGAAGAAGCATCGCTTGTCCAATCGTTTCCGTTCACGACAGAAATTCAAGCAAACTATCAATATCACTATCAACACTGCCTAAACCGAGATGGTGAGCTTGACGAAGAGAAGATGAGAAGAAGCAACTGGTGGAAATATGAGCATTTGCCAGAAGGATTACAAAAAGGGATAGCAACGGCAATTGCTAATACATGCAAAACAACAAATTGGCTTACAAAACAAGGAGAAACAGAAGAAGAGGCTAAGCTTTATCTTTTTACTCAAATTACATCAATTCCAACGTTTGTATTAGAATTGATGCAGAAGTTTGATTATGCGCAAGAAATACCAAAGCTTGTCTTATATTGTAATGAAAAAAATGGCGTTCTTTCTCGTTCAGACGCAGCTCTTCTGCTTCTTTTAAATGAATTTGGCTTTGATCTTTTCCTTTATAATCCACAAGGTCATAATGATTTAGAGCTTTATCTTAATAGCGAATGCTTTGATACACACTGGCTAGATGAAATGGTGTTTGGGCAAGATTTTAAGCAACCTTCCATCTTTCGTAAAGTATTAAAATCTATGAAAAAGTAGAAAGGAAGATTATCATGACAAATTCAAATACAGGATTAGTAACAACAGAGCCTGTTGATCAGTTAACAGAAGTCACAGCAGATGAAACGAGGCTTGAGCTTCGTAAAGAACCAGAAGTGCAGCAACTTGCACAAAGTATTGATTACAGAAATCAAACGGCTTTATTAGAATTCGGGAAAGAGCCTGCTGTGCAGCTTTCTCAGTTTTCAGATCAAATCTTATCAATGATGCGAGCGTCTGAGATGAATGACTCAAGTACAATGCTAAAACAGCTTGGTAAATTAATGGACAAATTCGATAAGAATGATTTTGAAGAAAAGAAAGGGTTTTTAGGCAAAATTTTTAAACGTGGCGAAAAGATGATTGATAAGATTTTTGCTAAATATCAAACACTTGGAAAAGAAATTGATAAAATTCATGGAGAGATTTCAGGCTACAAAGATAAGATGGTGCAAACAACAAATACGTTAGAAGATATGTACCAACACAATATTGCATACTACTTAGATTTAGAAAAATATATTGTTGCTGGTGGACTTAAAGTGGATGAGCTTAAGTCAGAGGTCTCGGAGTTAGAGAAAAAAGCAGCAGGCGGAAACCAAATGGCATCAATGCAGCTTGATACATTAAATAACAGCATTCAAGCACTTGAGGAACGAATCTATGATTTAGAAATGGCACGTATCGTTGCTGTTCAAACAGCGCCACAAATTCGGATGCTTCAGCGGGGGAATACAAAGCTGATTGGTAAAGTGAACTCGGCCTTTATTACAACTATTCCAATCTTCAAAAATGGTATCATTCAAGCTGTGGCGGCAAAACGCCAAAAGCTTGTGGCGGATTCATTAAGTGAGCTTGATCGTCGTACAAATGAAATGATCTTAAAAAATGCTCAAAATATTTCAACACAAAGTACGGAAATTGCTCGTATGTCTGGTCAGCCTAGCGTGAAAATTGAGACGCTTGAAGAATCTTGGAACATCATTAGGAAAGGGATGGAAGAGACGCAGGCGATTGAAGAGGAAAACAAACGTCTTCGTGAAGATGGTACAAAACGCGTTATGCAGCTTCAGGATAAGATGAAAAACTATGGAAAGTAAATAAGAAGCCAGACCTTCCCTCTAGGAAGATCTGGCTTTTTTATATGCTTTCATCTTTGTTGTGTGAGGATGGCAAAGCATCTACTTTTTTAGATTGACTAGAGTCAACTAAAGAACGGAACAGAACGATAAAAATAGCTGTCACGGCAAAGAATAGGACAAGAATCCCAAGTGTAGCAAGCAGCATATTTAGCATAAGCATTCCTCCTTTTTATAGATGTATGCACGTATCATGTTTTCTTTTCCTTAAAAAGTAAGCCACAAAACGTTTATCTTTTAAAAACAACTAATCGTCAATAAGAAAAGCGAGTATTATTTCTTTATTTACGTTCATGATTCTTTCAATTTTAGAGAATAATTTAATAAGAAAGAGATGTTAGAGTGTAAGGAGGAGAAAAGAGGAGGGGTTACATGACATCAGAAGAACTTATCCAACAGGCAAAAGAGTTTATTGAAATCTGTTATACAGAACTTCATAAAACAGAGGAAGAAAAAGAAGAGAGAATAACGGCAGTTGTCGAACAGATAGAGAGAAACGGCAGTTATCAACATACGTTTGAAGAGCTTGAACATGGTGCACGGATGGCTTGGCGGAATAGCAATCGCTGTATTGGGCGTTTGTTTTGGGCCTCGCTGACAGTTCGTGACAAGCGGCACGTAAGAAAAGAAGAAGAAGTATTAGATTCCCTTATAGAGCATATTGAATATGCGACAAACGGAGGGAAAGTTCGGCCTACAATTAGTATATTTAGAGAAGAGCAAGGGGAAGAAAAGGTTCAGATTTGGAATCATCAGCTTATTCGCTATGCAGGCTATCAAACAGAATTTGGGCTGATTGGTGACTCCGCTTCTCTTTCGTTTACAAAAGTTTGTGAGAGACTAGGTTGGAAAGGAGAAAGAACAAATTTTGATCTTCTTCCTCTTGTTGTAAGCATTGGGGAACGAAAACCAGTTTGGAGAGAAATTCCGAAAACGGCTATTGTGGAAGTGATGATTGAACATCCTCGAATTCAACAGTTTAAGGATCTCAAAGTAAAATGGTATGGGGTGCCAATTGTATCTGATATGCAACTAGAAATTGGAGGGCTTTCCTACACAGCAGCACCTTTTAATGGATGGTATATGGGAACAGAAATTGGAGCAAGAAATTTGGCTGATACGGATCGGTATAATCTTTTGCCAAAAGTAGCTTCTATACTAGGGCTAGATACAAGTCGGAATGCAACACTTTGGAAAGATAGAGCTTTAATCGAACTTAATGAGGCTGTGTTGTTTTCTTTTAAAAAGCAGGGAGTGAGCATTGTTGATCATCATACGGCAGCAGAGCAGTTCCGACTTTTTGAAGAAAAAGAGCGAAAAGCAGGACGAGATGTAACAGGGAACTGGACATGGCTTATTCCTCCTTTATCGCCTGCTACAACCCATATTTTTCATAAACCTTATCAAAATAAAGTGCTAACGCCCAACTACTTCTATCAAACAAGACCATATAAAGGATAGAAAACGTTAATAATGAATTTTAAAAGAAGAAAAGTTTGCAAGGTGGTTTTGCTCTGAGTAAGAAAGTTTGTCCACTCGTGAGAAAGGAGAGCCACCTTTTACTTTCTCTATAAAGTGTTTTATCCGATCTTCAGCACCTTCTACTTCAATCTCAACACTTCCATCGTCTGAATTTCTAACAAAACCAACTAAATCAAATTCACCTGCTTGAAGAGCTGTGAAGTAGCGGAATCCAACCCCTTGTACTTTTCCTTGGACAATAATATGATAATGTTTCATTTTATTAACCTCCTTTTATTTGATATTAACAAATGCGAATTTATTAAACATTTGAAAAGGCAAGAGGCGTTTTTTAGAGAATGACCTGTGCTATACTTCAAATTATAGAAACAGTCACAAAAATTAAAATGGGTATAGAAGTTTTAGGGAAATAAGGAGGAACAAATGACTCAAAATATTTTAATCATTGAAGATGAAGAAAAAATTGCTCGTGTAATTTCCTTAGAATTAGAATACGAAGGATATCAATCAGATATTGCTGCGAGCGGAAAAGAGGGGTTAGAGCTCTTTCAAAAAGGCAACTGGGACCTTATTTTGCTTGATGTTATGCTACCAGAGTTAAATGGAATGGAAGTGCTGAGGAGGATTCGTTCTACGGATACGTATACTCCTGTTATATTAATTACAGCTCGTGACTCTGTTGTAGATAAAGTTAACGGACTTGATCAAGGAGCCAATGATTATATTACAAAACCTTTCCAAATTGAAGAACTGTTAGCAAGAATTCGCGCATGTCTCAGAACAAATGCAATATATCAAAAAGAAGAAGAGGAACAGCTTCAAGCAGGGGATTTAACGGTTAATGAGAAAACAAGAGATGTGATTAGACGCGGGGAAGCGATTGAATTAACACCAAGAGAATTTGATTTGCTTGTCTATCTGCTTCGAAACAAGCAGCAAGTTTTAAACAGAGAGCAAATTCTCACAAATGTGTGGGGATTTGACTACTATGGTGATACAAATGTTGTTGATGTATATGTGCGTTATTTAAGAAGAAAAGTAGACTACCCTTTTGATACACCGCTTATCCATACGGTTAGAGGAGTAGGCTATACGCTAAAGGAGCAAGCTTAATGCCTATTAAGTATAAAATTTATATTTTTACAACAGTAACGCTGCTCTCGTTACTGTTGCTTGCAAATAGTGCTGTTTATTTGCTGTTTAATAAAATGACAACAGACAGTGAACTAGAACGTCTTCAAACCCAAGCAAAAGACATGGTTGGTACAATTCAACCTCAAGATAATCTTCAACAGCTATTAACAGCATACTTGCCCCCAAATGGAATGATACGCGTGATTGACGAAGACAATAAGCTTGTATCAAATACTCTAACAAAAGAAATTCATTTTCAGAAGCTACCTGTTACGTATCAGCATGGAGAAAAAGCATTTGTACGGGAATATAATGGAGAAAAGTTTGCTGTTGTATATCATCCCTTGATTTGGACAGATGGTTCAATTGTGAGTTTAGAGATTACAACAAGCTTAAAACAGATGAGTGAAAATTTAAGTGCTCTTCGCTTTGTTTTGATTGGGACGTCACTCTTAATTTTAATTCCAATTATTCTTGCGAGCCGGACCTTAGGAAATATTGTACTTTCACCTATCCAATCTCTTGTGCAAACGATGGAGGAAATTCAAAAGAATGGACGATTTAAAAAACTTTCATTACCAAAATCTTCGCGTGATGAGTTATACATTATGGGGAAAACATTCAATAATATGATGGACATTTTAAGGCGGAACTTTGAGAAACAGCAGCAGTTTGTTTCAGATGCTTCGCATGAATTAAAGACACCACTAACTGTTATTGAAAGCTATGCAAGCCTCCTAAAGAGATGGGGGACAAAAAAGCCTGAAGTCCTGGAAGAATCGATTGAAGCTATTCATTCTGAAGCTGTTAGAATGAAAGAGATGACAGAACAGATGCTTATGCTTGCTCAAAGCAATGAACAAGGAGATCTTCAGGAAGAAGAAGTGGATGTTGTTCACCTTGTTACAGAACTTTCACAGCGCTTAGAGCATGCCTATAATAGGACAATTAAGGTTCATAAAGAGGAAGAGAATATGCCTATTGTAGGCGATTGCAATAAGCTCAAACAGCTTCTGATTATTTTACTTGATAATGGCCTAAAGTATAGTGAGAAACACTTGGATGTGTCTCTTCACAAGAAGCCAAATGGCGTTACAGTTTCTGTTCAAGATTATGGAATTGGTATTCCGCAGGAAGATCAAGCATCTATTTTTGATCGTTTCTACAGAGTAGATAAAGCAAGAAACCGAAAAAGCGGTGGAACAGGTCTAGGTCTTGCTATTGCCAAAAACATTGTAGAAGCTCATAAAGGAACGCTCACCTTTACGAGTGTGCCTGGAGAAGGGTCAACATTTACAATTGCCCTTCCATTTCATATAAATCAAGATACGCCCAAAAAAAGAGTAAAAAGGAAATAAAATCCTTGCAGTATTTCAATCATTTATAGTTCTTTCTTACTGTTTTCTCATTTTGTTTTGCTATAGTTTTTGATAAGAAGGGAGGAACAGATATGAGAAAAAGTCTGATTGTTCTTCTTAGTTTACTCCTTATTGTCATTTTAGGATTTGGTACTTATCGTACGATTGCATCAAAAGATGAAAAATATTATAGTCAGCATGATGTAAGAGGTCTTATTACCGAAAAATATAGAGGTAAAATCCAAAGTGTCGAACATATTGGTGAAAGCTATGTTGCTCAATTTCAAAACGAATCAGGAATTTATAAAGCTATTATTAATAGTGAAGATGGAGAAGTAACAGATCTTGTTCAAATTAAAAGTAGCGGGAAAACATCGTTAACTGAAACAGAGATTAAAGATATTGCTTTGAAACAAGCGACAGGCGATATTTCAAATATTAAACTTCACGAGGATAAAAAGAATCCTTATTATGATATTGAAGTAACAGGAAAAGAAAAAAAAGTGCAAATGAAAATTGCTAAAATGGACGGAGAACTTTTATCTAAGGAAGAGTATAAGCTTGAAACTAACGAAACAGAACAAGAAGGAAAAGATAGTGAAAAGTCTTCAATTATTAATAAAAAGAAAGCAGAGGAAATTGCTCTTACAAAGTTTAAGGGAAAAGTGAAAGAAACAGATTTAGGAGAAGAAGATGGTCTTTTACAATATGAAATTGAGATTGAAGACAGCAGCGGGCAAGAAGCTGAAGTTTACATTAATGCTTATACTGGCACAATTATTCGTTTTGAACTTGATAAAGATGACTAAGAAACCTTGTACACACTGTGCAAGGTTTTTCTTTCATCATGGAAATTAAATAGTTTTCTCATACGTTTATCATTTTCTTTTCCTTTTCTTATCATTTTCCGTGGGTAATATAAAAGTAAGAAAACGATAGGAGGATGAAAGTTATGAAATTCAAAGCAACAGTATTAGCAGGTGCTATAGCATTTGGCAGTGCAGCTTATGGAGTACATGCAATGGGAACAAATAGTGAAGAAGCAAATAAAAATACGCAATCTGCTAAAATTAGCATAGATGAAGCAAAAAGTATTGCTTTAAAAGAAGTTGATGGAAAAGTTATAGACGTTGATCAAGATCAAGAAGGTTCATATGTTGTTTATGAAGTAGAAGTTCAAACTCAAAATGGAGAAAAAGACATTGAAATTAATGGGCAAACAGGTAAAGTGTTAAAAGATGATGATGATCTGCTAAAAGAGCAAGCTAAAATTACGACACAAGAAGCTGAGACAATTGCTTTAGGCAAAGTATCTGGAGAAATGACGGATCTTGACTTAGATTATGACGACCGAACAGCAAAAGTAGTTTATGAAGTTGAAGTAACTCACAACGGATTAGAGCAGGACGTGAAAATTGATGCTGTTACAGGTGATGTGCTCCACGTTCAAAAAGATGACGATGATGATCGTGATGACGACCTCGATGACGATAATATTAAATCATCTCAAGTGAAAGTTACAGAACAAAAAGCAGAAGGTATTGCTTTAAAGGAAGTTGATGGAGAAGTTGTGAGCATCGAACTTGATGAAGATGATGGTATAGCGCTTTATGAGATTGAGGTTCAATCAAATAAAGGAGAAGCAGAAGTAACTGTTTCTGCCACAAATGGTGATGTGCTAGAAGTAGAATGGGATGATTAATCTATAAGAGAGCTGCAAGATAGCCTAAAATGTTGTATATAAGTTAAATAGAGGTCGAATAAAGTGGAATAATAAAATAAATTAGCATTATTTTACGGGAAATACATCGAAAAAAAGGGAACCGAGTCTTGTACTCGGTTCCCTTTTTTTAACGTAAGTAACGTCTTGCCCCTGCATATTCTCCTCCATATCCAGATGTCTCAATTTTATCAATTTTCACCGTTGTGCTCGTATTAGGGGAATGAATCATCTCACCATTTCCAATATACATCCCAACATGATGCACACGTCCTTTGCCTTCTTCATATGCAAAGAAAACAAGATCACCTTTTTGAAGATCTTCTCTTTCCACAGGATTTCCATGTGTTGCTTGGACAGAGGAATCACGAGGGATAGTGATACCATGTGATTTATAAAGAGTGTACGTAAAGCCTGAACAATCAAATCCATATCCAGACATTCCTGCCCAAAGATATGGCAATCCTAAAAACTGTTTCCCAGAGCGAATTAAATCATCAGCAGTTGGCTCTGGAATGTCTTGCTCTGTTTGGTAAATAGAAGCGTCAGATTTGCGTAGCCACTGTGCTCCGCTGTTTGGAGTATATACAAGTAGTTTATTTTTTTTCTCTTTAAGCACAGGAAGTCTTGTATTAAAACTGATTTCTATTCCTTTCTTCTTTTCGGCAAAATCTTTAAAAAGAGGTGCAGTGTTTGCTGTTACTAAAGCAAATGGACGTTTTTCTTTTAAGACGGAAAAGGAAGGGCTTTTAGAGAGTTGAGCTTTAGGCATCCATCCAGGATAACCTTTTTCATTTCTAGGTGTTGGCTGATCATGTACTGCTACTTTGACCCAACCATTTTGTTCTTCAAGGATGGTTACTTTTGAGCCATAGAGGGCTTGTGTTTCTAAATTCCCAACAAGCCATAACTTCTCGTCATAGCTCATAGCTGCAGTCCACTTTTTCATATCAACTGGATTTGAAGTAGAAGGGGCATCAAGTTTTCTTGAAATGTTTGGTTCTGTCCAAAGTGTTGCTACTGAAACATTCACAAAAGCTTCATCTCTTTTTATTTCCTTAGCTTTTGTCACAGAAGAAAAAGAAAACAAAAATAACAGAGATAAAATAAAAAACCACATTTTTTTCATAACAAATCCTCCTTTAAATTAGACAGAAAGGGAAAGAGAATTGTGAGAAATCCCAATCCCGCTGTCTTCTGATAAAATGATTTTCTCCTTCAGAATATGATGATCAACAGTTAAATCTTCCAACCAAAGCGGAGCATCAAGGTCAATCATCGTAATGTTAGGATGGGATGCTGCTACATGTGCAGCAGCAACAACGCTAATAGAAGCTTCCATCATACTTCCAACCATACATTCAATATTATAAGACTGGGCAATGCTGGCAATCGTAAGAGCATTTCGTATGCCTCCAGCTTTCATTAGTTTAATATTCAAGAAATCAACTGCCTTGTTTTCAAGGAGGCAAATAGCATCTTGAGGTGAAAAAAGACTTTCATCAGCCATGATAGGAGTGAAAACGTGCTCTTTGACAAACTTAAGCCCTTCAATGTCAGAAGCATTAACAGGTTGCTCTACAAGTTTAAGGTTTGCCTGCTGTCTTTCAAGTGATTGAATAATTTTGACCGCTTCTTTTGCTGTCCATCCTTGATTTGCATCAATTCTTAGAGAAACAGAGGGACCCACAGCCTTAAGCACTGCTAAAATTCGTTCTATATCTTTTTCGCCGTTTTTCCCCACTTTAATCTTTAAGATAGAAAATCCTTTAGAAACTAGCTTTTTTGCTTCATTTGCCATGCTTTCAGCAGAATCTACGCTAACAGTCATATCGTTTTCTAATAAAGTCTTTTTTCCGCCGAGTAACGCATACAAAGGAAGACCCAACAGCTTACTGTAGCTATCATAAAGGGCAATTTCAACGGCTGCTTTAGCACTTGTATTCCCAATACATGCATTTTGCATAGCAGTTAGCAGAAAATTCAAATTGTGAATGTCTTTATTAACTAAAAGTGGAGCTAGTACATTTTTGATAATATCTTTGATTCCTTCAGTGCTGTCTCCTGTGATAGCAACAGTAGGAGCTGCTGATCCTATTCCCACTATGCCGTTTTCAAGCTTCAAAAAGACAAACACGTTTTCAATTGATGTTACAGTGCGTAGAGCCGTCTTAAACGGTTTTTTCAAGGGAATAACTTTTGTATGGAGAGAGATAGTCTCTATTTTCATTTTGTTCATCCTTTCTTATAGTTTGGAAAGTATAAAGTTTGTAATAAGGCCAAAATACGTACCAAAAAAGCTGCCCATAATGGCCATAATGATGCCAATTGGAATTAATGAGCGATGAAAAGATCCCGCTAGAATAGGAGCAGAGGCAATTCCTCCTACGTTGGCAAGAGAAGCAACGCCCATTGTGAATAAATCAAGTTTAAAAATTTTGGCCAGAAGAATCATGATTAAAGCATGAAACAACAGAATCATAAAACCAGATAAAATGTAGATAGGTGCTTGTAAAATCTGTGAGAAGTCTGCATGTGAAGCAATAAGCGCAATGACGATATAAAGCATCACTTTTGATAACTCCATTGAACCAGGAATTTTTGCTACTTTCGTCATAGCAAGCACAACACCTATAAAAGAGGCAATAATGATGGTCCATGTTGTCCCATTTACGGCTTCCCCAAGCTCTGGAAGCCTATTTCCGATTGCTGTTGAAATCGCGGCTACGAAAAGTCCAAGCGCAAGCATCCCAAGCATTTCAACAAAGCCGATATTTTTAGATTCGCTTTCTTCAGATGAAGCAGCAAGCTCTGCCGTCACTTGATCTAAATACTTCGTATCTGTTTTTGTCCACTTATTAAAAACTGTTGCAAAAGGCACAAGCCAAAACATAAACATCACCCAAATGGAATAGTTAATCGTGTCCATAATAAGTGCGTAGCCGAAAATACCTTCGGGAACGTTTAGAATATCTTGAAGGACCACCATATTGGCAGAACCACCTGTCCAGCTTCCGCTTAGTGCTGCAAACGCTTTATCGGTGCCAGGTGCATAAAAGCTTTGCAAAAGAGCAAAGGTGATGGCAAATCCCGCGATAATACTAAAAGAGGCTGCAAAGAAGGTGAGCAACATCTTTGGACCAAGTTTAAACAGCTTCCGTAAATCACAGTGTAGAAGCATCAGCATTAGCATAGCAGGTAGAAGAGCGCCTCTTAAGGAATTATAAGTGCTGTCCATTGAGTCACTCGTGCCAAACAGACCAAATGTTTGCATAAGAGTACAGCCGATATAAATCAGCACAATGCCTGGCACGTATTTAAAAAACTTACTCTTGATTTTGCTTTCAGCAAGCGCAACAACAGCTGTAAAGGCAATTAAAATGCTTACGTATAAAAACCCATCTTCAATCATAAAAGCTCCTCCTTAAAGTAAAATGAAAAAATCCAGCCTTTAGAAGAAAGCGTCCTCTAAAGGCTGGATTTCATCTGCGCGAAACAGATCAAGCAGCACTAATTATTTTAAACTATTATATTTAATGAGCGCATTTTTTAGCGCTACTGTTAATGCCTTTTGGGAAGATCCAAAATAACGATTTTGGATTTCTGCACATAGTTCTTCATAGTTTTGAATGTTTTTATAAACAAGAATTGACTTAACAAAAGCTGACGTAAGAGGAATGGTAGCTGAACAGTCTGCATCTATAATCATCCCTGTTGAGCGCTCTACAACAAGCGCGATAAAAAAAGCATTATATTTTTGCGTAATCGGATTATTTGAAGATGTTTTCGCATCTCCAATAATATAAACAGTATCGTTTTTGAACACGAAAGTTCCTCCTGCTCGCTGCGGATATTATGGGCGAAATTTACTTTTAGAGTAAACAAACCTCATAATAAGAGACAAGCTTTAATCTTATTGTATTATAAGGAGGGAAAATTCTCAATATTTAAATAACTTATATACAAAAAAGACAACTTATTTTTTCGTTGCCTTTTCTGTGTGAAGTAAAAAGTAAAGTTCTGCTTCGTTTTGGATTAAATCTTCTAGTGTATACTGCTTGAGAACAGCTAAAAAAGCTTTTAAGGCTTCCCTTAAAACACCTTTTAATTTGCAGGCAGAGGAGATTGCACAGCAGCTGTTTTGCTGAAAGCATTCGACAATCTGAAAGTCTTCTTCCGTTTGAGCTACAACGTCTCCAATATTAATATCTTGCGGAGCTTTGTTAAGAGCGATGCCCCCATTTCGTCCTCGAACCGTTTTAATCAAACCCATTTGTCCAAGTTGATGAGTCACCTTCATAAGATGATTTTTAGAGATATTATAAGAATCTGCAATTTCCTTAATGTTGCTTAATTTATGTTGATCACGCAACCCTAAATAAATGAGAACGCGCAAAGAATAATCCGTATACTGTGTTAATCTCATGGAACAGCCTCTTTCCTTTTTTTCTTATCTACTATAATAGCATGTTTAATTTTTAAAGCTAAATGTGACAAATATTTTAAAGATGTATTTCATATATATCTTTTTATACTTTTTCGATGTACAATCAATCTGAAGTTAAAAAATCCCACTGAAGGTGTGATGAATAATGTTAAATGAATCTGTTATTAAAATTGTAAAAAGTACAGCTCCTATTCTTGCTGAAAGAGGAGAAGAGATTACAAAATGTTTTTACAAACGTCTTTTTGAAGACTATCCACAATTGTTGAACGTATTTAATCATACAAATCAAAAGACAGGTGAGCAGCCTCGGTCTTTAGCAACGGCTGTATATGCTGCTGCTGTTAATATTGACAAATTAGAAAATATTACAGCTGCTGTTGTCCAAATTGCTCATAAACATCGCAGCGTGGGTGTACAGAAAGAGCATTATCCAATCGTTGGAGAGTACTTGTTAAAAGCTATTAAAGAAGTACTTGGAGACGCTGCAACAGATGAAATACTACAAGCATGGGAACAAGCTTATGGTGTAATTGCTAAAGCATTTATTGATGTTGAAAACACAATGTACGAAGAAGCTGAAAAAGGAGAAGGATGGAAAGGATTTGCTCCATTTAAAGTTGTTCGTAAAGAACAAGAAAGTGAGCTTGTTACATCCTTTTATCTAGAAAAAGAAGATGGGAAGTCCCTTCCTGCTTTTTTACCTGGTCAGTACATCAGTATTGAAGCACATATTCCAAATGAAGAATACACACATGTAAGACAATATAGTGTTTCATCCATTCCGAACAAGCAGTACTTACGCATTTCTGTAAAGAAAGAAGGAAAAGTATCATGCTACCTTCATGAAGATGTGCAGGTTGGAGACCTTCTTCAAATTAGCGTACCAGCGGGTGAATTTGTTTTACAAGAGCATCATGGGGAGCCGCTTGTTTTCCTTGGTGGTGGCGTAGGTGTAACACCGCTAATGAGTATGCTTGAAACGTTGGTAGACCAAAAGTATAGTGGAAATATGACGTTTGTTCAAAGCTCATGTAATCGAAACTTACACCCTTTCTATGATCATGTACAAGAGCTTATGGATAAACATTCGTTTAAAGCCTATAATTTCTATTCCAAACCAACTGAAGCGTGTGGGGAACATTATTTTAATGGAAGAATTAATGAAGAATGGATCAACCATAACCTCATACAACCAAATGCTCACTATTATGTTTGTGGACCAAAGGGATTTATGGAACAAGTTGTAGGTGCTTTGTATAAAAACGGTGTACCAGCAGATTGTATCCATTATGAATTTTTCGGCCCAAAACTTATGCTCGATGTTGAACAAGAGCAAGCAGTCCTATAAGAGAAAAATGAAAACCAGCTCACATTGTGAGCTGGTTTTTTAAATTGAGAGAGTTGAATAAAACGGCATGTTTAATTGAAATCTTAGCGGGTAGATTAATTATAGACATAAAACAATTTTATTTAGGAGTGAAGTTATTATGGGTAAAAAAATTGCAGTAGTACTAACAGATTATTTCGAGGATGTAGAGTATACAGATCCAGCTAAATCATTTAAAGAAGAAGGACATGAGTTAACAGTAATCGGCGCTGAAAAAGGCAAAGATGTAAAAGGAAAGCAAGGAGAGGCGACAGTGACAATTGACCAAGGTATTGAGGATGCAGATCCATCTCAATACGACGCTTTATTCATCCCTGGTGGTTTCTCACCAGATATGTTAAGAGCAGACGACCGTTTCGTAGCTTTTGCAAAATCATTTATGGATGATGAAAAACCTGTTCTAGCAATCTGTCACGGTCCACAACTATTAATTACAGCAAAAACGTTAAAAGACCGTGGCGTAACAGGATTCAAATCTATCCAAGTAGACCTTGAAAATGCAGGGGCATCATTCCAAGATAAAGAAGTTGTCGTTTGTCAAAAACAACTTGTAACAAGCAGAACACCTGATGATATCCCAGCATTTACAAGAGAATCATTAAAAGTATTATCTTAATAAAATTTATTGAGGTTTTCTTAAGCTGAAAAAAGTCCTTTTCACTATAGAAAACTTATAAAAGGAATAAATTAGCATGACGAACTGGAAAAGAGCTAAACCCTTTTCATATCAAGGGGTTTAGCTCTTTTTTATGTTTTCTTAGAAAGTATTGGTAGCTTATAAAGGTTGATAGTTTACTAGTTTTTTTGCACAATGAAGAACGTGAGGGGGTCAAAAATATAGGAGGTATTTTTTTATGAAGAAACTTCATGTATTAACAGTTGCAGGTGTGATGTCATTAGGTATTGTCGGTGCAACAGGGCAGGCTGATGCAGCATCTGTTCAAAACTCACAAGTGAAAGAACATACGTACAGCTATACAGTACCTTGTGATAGCAGTACAGTAAATAGCGGTGATGTGACAAAAACAGCAGCGCCAACACCAGAGAAACAAACAAAAACAGCAGCACCAACAGAGAAACAAACAAAAGCTGCAGAAAATCAAGCAGACTCATCTGATTCTAGTCAATATGCAGAACAGGTTGTTCAGCTTGTAAATAAAGAGAGAGAGAAACAGGGTCTTAAACCTGTAACATTAGATAAAGAACTAAGCGATGTTGCAACTAAAAAATCAGAAGATATGAAAGAAAAAGGCTATTTTGATCATACTTCTCCAACATATGGTTCACCGTTTGATATGATGAAGCAATTTGGTATCGAATATAAATCAGCTGGAGAAAACATTGCTAAAGGCCAACAAACACCAGAAGAAGTAATGAATGCTTGGATGAACAGTGATGGGCACCGCAAAAACATCCTAAATCCTAGCTTTACTCATATGGGTGTTGGCTATGTAGAAGATAGTAGTTCACCATATTGGACACAAATGTTTATCGGAAAATAAGTATAGAACAAAAAACCTCTTACGCATACTAGGCGTAAGAGGTTTTTTTTGTTCTACTTATTTGCGTAATGTACCGAGCTCTGTAGCGATAGCTTGCATTTCACTTGGGCTAAATTGACGCTTGGCTTCAACCATCTCATAAATTTCACGAAGTTCTTCATAAGATTCTTCGTCAAACTGCTCTGGTTTCATAACACCCATATTCATAATGTTTAACTTCTGGCTGATCTTTTCAACCATATACTTAATATTCTCTGCTGATTTCTCTTGCAAATTCACACCTGTCATCCTTTCGTATTAAAAGCTTTTGTTTATTGTAACATGGAAAGAGAACAGAAAAGAAGAAAGGATTGAATTCCTAGTAGAGAAGAAGGAGGATTAAATATTGTAGAACATGGGCGTTCTATGGGATTATAGAGTAAAGTTAACAATAAAGGAGGAATTTTATGATTCGTGTATTGTTCGTTTGTTTAGGGAACATTTGCCGTTCCCCAATGGCGGAAGCGGTTTTTCGAGATTTAGTCAAAAAAAAGAATTTGCAACATATCATAGAAATAGACTCAGCTGGGACAGGTAATTATCATATTGGAAAATCTCCGCATAAAGGAACTCTTCATATCTTAGAACAAAACAGCATAAGCAGTGAAGGGATGAAAGCTCGTCAAGTGAAAGAAGAGGACTTAGGGAATTTTGATTATATTATTGGGATGGATGCAGAGAACATAGGGAATCTACATCGTCTAGCTCGATACAATAAAACAGGATATATTGGACGTTTATTGGACTTTGTACCACAAGGAAAAGTTGATGATGTTCCTGATCCGTATTTTACAGGAAACTTTGAGGAAGTATATGATCTTGTAAAAGAAGGTTGTGCACGTCTACTTGATGAGATTATTTTGAAAGATTTGAAAAAGGAGGAAATACAATGAGCATAGGGGGAAGAGTGTTAACGAAAATGGCGCTTGGAGCTTTAATTGGCGCAGGAGCAGCTATGGCTGATCGGGAGACGCGCCAATATATGATTCAAAAAGGAAAAAAAGCCGTAAGCTATACAACATGGGCAATTAAAAACCCTCGTGAAGTCTCAGAAGAGCTGAAGATTGTGTATGAAGACACAAGAGATCTCTTCAACAAGCTTGCAGATGATGTTTCATATTTAAATAATAAGTGGGATGAGCTAAAGGAAGCAACTCCTCCTGTGTTAGAAGCTATTCATGATACAAAAGAAGTTATTGAGAAATGGAGAGGCGAAGAACCGAAACGATGAGTCAAAAATGAAGGAGAGAAAAAATGAAAAAAAGTGTTAAACATCAGCCATTTATCAAGGAGATGTTTCTTCGGTTTCATAGAGATGAAGTGCTTAATTTATCCGCTGAACTTGCTTATTTTCTGCTTCTCTCTCTTTTTCCATTTTTAATTTTCATGTTCACCCTTATTGCCTTTTTACCTTTTCAAGGGGATGATTTGCTTTCTCTTGTGCGTCAATTTGCTCCTGAGGAATCACTCTATTTAATTGAGCATAACGTTCAAAACGTATTGAGTAAGCAAAATACATCACTCTTATCATTTGGGGCGATTGCGACAGTTTGGTCTGCCTCTAACGGTATCAACGCGATTATTAGAGCGTTAAACAGAGCCTATAATGTAAAAGAAACTCGTTCTTTCCTTATTGCGAGAGCAATTGCTATCTTACTTACTATAGCAATGATTTTTGTAATTGTTATTGCATTGCTTCTTCCTGTATTCGGAAAAGCGATCGGCATTTACTTTTTCTCTTCTTTTGGAGCTTCAGAAGAATTTTTAGACGTTTGGAATATGCTTAGATGGGTTGTGAGTATTGCCATTTTATTTATTGTTTTTACATTCTTATACCTATTTGCTCCAAGTAAACGCCTAAGGTTGTCACAAGTAGTACCAGGGGCCATTTTCACGACAGTAGGGTGGTCCTTTTCTTCTCTTGCTTTTTCGTACTATGTGAACAATTTTAGTAATTATAGCGCTATGTACGGAAGCCTTGGAGGCGTCATTGTGTTGATGATCTGGCTGTACTTATCAGGTATCATTCTCGTGCTTGGAGGAGAAGTTAACGGAATTTATCAGGAGAGGATAGAACTAGAGGATTAACCAATGTTCGTCATGAATGTTTTGTGCTCTCTTTCCTATACTATAAGAGAAAGTTCTTATAAAGGAGAGATAGCGATGAGCAAGCATACAAAAAAAGGCGGAAGCCATAATAAACAAAATTCAAAACAATCTCCAAAAAGTAAAACAAGCGGCAGTCAAAATGGTCAAAATGGCTACCATTAAATAAAAAAGCGCTCATCTGAGCGCTTTTTCTTTAGTTTTTAAGAAGTCGTAATCCGTTTAAGATAACAAGAATTGTACTGCCTTCATGACCGATTACTCCAAGAGGAAGATCTAAAAATTGAAGAAAGTTTGAGCAAATTAACAGTACAATAATGCTAATGGAAAAGATGATATTTTGTTTTACGATAGCGTTCATTTTTTTGGACAACTTAACAGCTTGAGCAATTTTAGATAAATTATTTTTCATAAGAACAATATCAGCTGTTTCAAGCGCTACATCTGTTCCTTCTCCCATTGCAATTCCGATGTTTGCATGAGCAAGAGCTGGGGCATCGTTAATGCCGTCTCCAACCATTGCAACAGTTTCATGCTCTTGTTTTAGAGCTTTTACATGTGTTACTTTTTCTTCTGGTAAGCAGCCTGCGATATAGTTTTCAACAGAACATTCTTTACTAATAGCAGAGGCTGTTTTTTCACTGTCACCTGTAAGCATAACAGTTTTAATACCAAGTTCGTTTAAAACAGAAATGGCCTCTTTTGCTTCTGGGCGAATTATGTCTTTTAAAGCAATCATTCCAATAATCCCTTGATCATCTTTTGCATATACAACTGTTTTTCCTTCTGTCGCAAAACTCTCCGAAAGATTAGGACGAAATGCATGGGCCTCTTTTTCGAAAAATTCCCTTTTTCCAATTTTGATTTCTTGGTTATTAAGAGTGCCGATGACACCAAATCCAGGTACGTCTTCAAGTTGCTCTGGCTGTTTTAGCTCCTTTGTTATTTTCGATTGAACATGTTGCACAATTGACTGTGCAAGCGGGTGATGCGAGTAGCGCTCAATAGAAGCAACTATGTAAAGGAACTCTTCTTCTGATACGGCTTCTCTTGTTACAACGTCTGTGACAGCTGGAGTCCCTTTTGTGAGCGTGCCTGTTTTATCAAAGGCAATTGCTTCAAGATGAGCTAATCGTTCGAGATGTAAACCGCTTTTAAATAGAATTCCATGCCGAGCTCCGTAGGAAATAGCGGAAAGGGAAGCAGGTGTAATAGCTGCTACAAGTGCACAAGGAGATGCAACAACAAGCAAAATCATTGCGCGATAAAATGTTTCTGTCCAGCTCCAGTCTAAAAGAAAATGAGGTAAAAACATCATAAGAGCTACAATAATTAATACTGCTTTCACATAGACAGACTCAAATTTTTCAATAAAAAGCTGTGAAGGAGACTTTTCATTTTGGGCTTGCTGAACAAGTGTAATGATTTTTTGAAAAAGTGTATCTTTGGCAGGCTTTGTGACCTCTACTGTAACAGCTCCGTTTACATTAACAGTTCCTGCATATACTTCACTGCCAATCTCTTTGAAAACAGGAACGGCTTCACCTGTAATTGCAGCTTGGTCAATGGACGTTTGACCACTTAAAATAGTGCCGTCAAGTGGTACGCGCTCACCTGGTTTAATTAACAGAATATCACCTTTCTTTATGTTAGGAAGAGAAACTGTTTTTTCTTTTCCTTCATAAAGAACTGTTGCTTCTTCTGGCTGAAGTTCCATTAATGAGGTTAGCTCTCGTTCACTTCTGTTCATTGTGTAAGTTTCAAGAGCTCCGCTTAAGGCAAAAATGAAAATAAGAAGAGCTCCTTCAAGCCAATAACCGATAATAGCTGATCCAATTGCAGCAAGGAGCATGAGCATTTCTACGTTCAGCTCTTTTTCCTTGATTGTTTCTTCAATTCCTTCTTTTGCTTTAGCAAATCCACCAATTACATAAGCTAAAATAAAACTTCCAATTCCAAATTCACTATAGTCTTGATTCATCAAGACCCAACCGATCACGATTAAAATTCCGCTCACAATAGCAGCCGTCATTTCTCCATGTAAAACTAGAAAAGATGGACGCCCATTCATTGGCTGTTGTGGTGCTGATTGTACAACTGCTTCTCTTTCCATTTTCATTCCCCCTTAGCTAATTGAGAATTAGAATCAAAATCATTCCCTTAAAAAACACAGTGGTGCTGCTATCATGTGATAGCAGCACCGACTATAAAACCTATAGGAAATCTCTTGTTTCTAACTTTGTTTTTTATAGTATATCACTTATTTACTAAAAGGGAAATATTATAACTTAATAATTATTTTAATTTAGGTTTTTATTCTGCAATTTCTTCATGATAAAAATAAGTTGTGTTATAAACTTGCTCAAGATCAGCATCTGTCATGTACATGAAAAGCTCCATATCTACTGGTCTTACTCTTGAAATAAATTCGATCATATTTTTCCGTTCTTGTCTGCTCATATTCTCCATCTCCTCTTTTCTGTTTTAATACAGTTTATTTTACTTACTTGTATTATATAACAGTGAAAGAAAAATGTGTATCTTTTTTTAAAAAAAAATATTTTTCCGCTCATTGTATGAAGCTGCCAGCCGTGATATAAGGGAGAAAAGAGGTGAAGAAATGGAATTACTAAAAAGTGAAGGGTGTTTTAGTACAGAAAAGGAATATAACAGATTATATATATCAGGGAGTAATAAAAGAACGTTTTCTCCCTCAGAACTCATGATTGCATCAATTGCTTCTTGCAGTGGAGAAGTTTTACTCTCTACGTTAGAAAGAAAAGGGATAGTTATAACAGATATGAAGATAGAAACAAAGGAAAAGAGAAGTACTGGTCTTATCAAACGGCTTGAACATGTTCATCTTCATTATTTGTTAAGAGGTACTGACTTAAAAGAAGAAGAAGTTAAAAAAGTGATCCAATTATCTAAAAAAGTATGTCCGATGATTCAATCTGTGCAAGGAAGTATAGGCATTACTGAAAGCTTCTCAATTCATAAATAAAAAGGTGCTCAATATGAGCACCTTTTTATTTATAAAACTTGAGCTTTACTTCCAGGTTTTTCGTAGTAATAAATCTTTTTTGGTGTCAGTTGAAGAAGAAGATAGTTTGGATCTTCTGGACTATCAATCCATTCCTTCAGCTGTTCGTTCCAAAATTTTTCTTTTAATGCTTTTGTTTCTTCAACTGTTGCTTCTGCTTCAATTTCAACATATGGACTATTCCATGAATCTTCTTTTCTTAGCAGAATATGAACATGGGGATTTTGCTCAATGTCCTCTGCTTTATGAGTTTCTTTGTTTGTTGCTGTATAAAGCACAAGCTCTTCATGAAAAAACATCATAAAACGAGAGAATGGTTGATCGTTCCGAATCGTTGCTAGCGTTCCTACTTTGTGATTGTTTAGGATAGACAATACATGTTCTTTCAAAGCTTCACTCATCGTAAATAAGCCTCCTTTTCGTCTTTAATTTTCCTAGTTTCCGCTGTTTTAAACACACTTCCTAAAATCTTCTTCATAATAAGTGAAAGATTAGCTCAAAATAACGTAGACATATGAAGTAAAAAGCTATGAAGGGAGGCAGTTTATTTGATCAATAAAGTCTTTCTTATTATTACAATTATTGGGGTTCCACTCTCTGTTATTGGTCATCTTCTACATTTTTCTCCACTTGTTATGTTTGGCGTATATTGTTTAACAATTATTGCTCTAGCAAGCTATATGGGGAGGGCAACAGAAAGCCTTGCAATTGTAACAGGCCCGCGAATTGGAGGGCTTTTAAATGCGACATTTGGAAATGCGGTTGAATTAATTATTTCAATTTTCTCTTTAAAAGCTGGACTTGTCACAATAGTACTAGCGTCGTTGACGGGATCTGTGTTAGGAAATCTTTTACTCGTTGGCGGTCTTTCTTTTTTTGTTGGGGGGCTGAAATTTAAAAGACAGACGTTTAATGTCTATGATGCGCGCCACAATTCAGGATTGCTTGTTTTCTCTGTTATGGTTGCTTTTGTTATTCCAGAAGTATTTTCAAAAGGCATGTCAGAGCAAAATGCTATTAGTCTTAGCATTGGGACTTCTATCATCCTCATTTTTCTTTATCTTGCTGCTCTTTTGTTTCGTCTTGTCACACATAGAGGCGTTTATACACAAGAAGAGCAAAACGTTGCTCATGAAGAGGAAACAGCAGAATGGACAACAAAACGAGCGTTTGTGATCCTTGCATTAGCAACAATTGCTGTTGCTTATATTTCAGAAAGCCTTGTGGAGACATTTAAAATTGTTGGAGAAAGTTTTGGATGGAGCGAGCTGTTCATTGGAGTAATTATTGTAGCTATTGTAGGGAATGCAGCTGAACATATTTCTGCTGTTATTATGGCTTATAAAAATCGAATGGACGTTGCTGTTGAAATTGCGATTGGTTCAACGCTTCAAGTTGCCATGTTTGTAGCTCCAGTGCTTGTATTATTGTCTCTCTTGTTTCAAGAGTCAATGCCTTTAGTTTTTTCTTATCCCGAGCTCATCGCTATGTTTTCTGCAGTGTTTTTAACTGTAATTGTATCAAACGATGGAGATACGAATTGGTTTGAAGGAGCTATGTTATTGGGGGCATATGTCATTATTGGAATTGGTTTCTATTTATTTTAAGAAAGAATGTTACGGATAAAAAAATAGGGATAAGAAAAAACTACGAACAAAGGAATTTCTTATTGTTGAAAGGAGTGTTAGAATGCTTCGGAAAGTAGTGTTAAGCTTTCTTATTTTTCTACTTGTATTTGGAGGAGTTTCCTCAATTTCTGCTGAAGGAAAGAAAAAAGGAAGCAATGGCGTTGAAATTCCAGAGGCTACGTTAAACATTGGGAAAGAGAACACGTATCCTAATTCAAACCATGATTCTCCTTCTTTACAGCCTAGTGAGCTTACAAAAGAGCTTATCGAAACTTCAAATGTTAAGATTCAAAGTCCAGACCTTATTCGCATGTTAAACGAGTCTTCGATTTCTTCTAATCCTCTTTCACTTGGTTTCAAGGCAACGGTCTATTTAGGGGAATGGGCACTGAACTATCAGTCAGATGAAACAAATACGAACTGGGAGTATCAGAATATTAATACGAACCGTTACGATAACCGCGGAGTTGAAAATCCTGCTAAGATGTACTACAGACAAGAACAGCAAAAGCAAGTTAAAGGTGGATTAACAGCTGACATCCCAAACGGGGATGAAGTCAAAAAGATGATGCTTTTAAAAGCGCAAGAAAAAACAAAGCTTCCGCTTGCTTTTACGACGGTTGTTGGGGCAGGAACGAAGAAAGAAAGAGAATATATGGTACCAGCAAAGAAATTTGCTCAGCTTCACTCATATGTTCCCGCTGTAAGTGAGAAGGGGAAAGTCACATATGGGGAAGTGTATCTTGTTATTAAGGGAACGAAGCGAACAATTGTGGTGAAGAATGTCACATCACAAGGAATTGGAGCTTGGATTCCTGTTCAAGATCACTTATCTTTTACGTATCATGTCTCATAAAAAAGGTGCTCAGTTGAGCACCTTTTTTTATAGGTTGGAAGACAGCTTTGTAAAATCTGTACCTTTGTAATAAGAATCACGTACTAAAATATTTGGTCCAAGACATTTCACCGCTGGACAGTGACAGCTTATTTCTTTTGAGATATTAGAATTCTGCCATGTTTGGAAAGCATCTAGGAGTTTTGTGTTCTGAATATTTCCAAGTGCTGGCGTATCGCCGAAATCTGTGACGATAATATCCCCAGAAAAAATGCTGACGTTCAGTCGTGAACGGCCATCAGGATCGTTTCGGACAGTGACATTTTTAGCATTATGAAGACGTTTTAAAAGTTCTAAATCTTCTTCATTGGAGCTACAAGGATAAAAAGGAAGCGTTCCAAACAGCATCCATACGTTTTCATCTCGAATGTCTAACAAATCGTGAATCGCTTTTCTCATGTCTTTTAGAGAAAGTGTTTCAAGCGCGCTTGCAAAGTCACTAGGATACATTGGGTGAACTTCGTGTCGGCCACACTGCATTTCGTTAACAATTTGATGGTGAATGTCTTTCATATATGGTAGCGTTCGTTTGTTTAACATAGTTTCCGCAGAAACCATAACACCCGCTTTTGCAAGTGCTCGGCTATTCTCAATCATTTTCTCAAAATATTTTGCACGCTGTTTATACGTTGGCTTGCGCTCCATCATTGCAAATCCGCCTTCAACAAACTCGTCCATTGTTCCCCAGTTATGAGAAATGTGTAAAACGTCCAAATGCGGAATAATAAGCTCATAACGAGATAAATCTAACGTTAAGTTCGAATTAATTTGCGTGCGTACGCCACGCTCACGTGCATACTTTAATAGCGGTACAACGTAATTTTTTACAGATGAAAGAGAAAGCATTGGCTCTCCACCTGTAATACTAATGGAACGAAGATGAGGAATTTCCTCTAGTCGCTGAATTAACAAATCTAATGGAAGAGCTGGATCATCTTTCGGTTGTAATGTGTAACCAACAGCACAGTGTTCACAGCGCATATTACAAAGAGTAGTTGTTGTAAACTCGACGTTTGTTAATGTTGGTTTACCAAACTCCTCGATATCTAAATAAGCTTCCCACGGATCGTACTGGGGGGTTATCGGTTTTAAAACCGTTTGTTTCATCATAAAAACTCCTTTAAAAAGAGAACCTGTCTCTCACATTATTTCATCAAACTAAATAAAAGGCACTAACGATTATTATGGAATTATCCGCTTTTAGTTGTCAATGCTGAAATCATTCGCTACCATTAAGAATGTGAAGGGAGAGTGTGAAAATGGGCAATGCAATTCATGATAAGGAAGCACAGCTTCAGTATTTAAGAACTCGTCTTGATATGTTTATGCACGTACTGGACTCTTTAGAGGCAGAAAATGCTGACATTGAAGATATTGACCGCCTTATTGGCATGATGGACGACCTTCAGCTAAAATGTGAACAGTTTAAAAAAGACTGGAAGTAAAAGCAGTCAAATAATGGTGTGCATGAACTTGCTTACTCAAAGTCCAAACTAACAGTAAATGACTGAAAGGGGACTAGGGGATGCGTTATTTTCTTCTCGTGCTATGTATGATGTTAGCATTGCCAATGAGTATCTCAGCAAGTTCTTCCAACACACCTTACAACTGGGGATTTGCGAAAAACAAAGATCATGTGAAACCTGAAGTTGGAAAGCAGTATGAAGAAATGTTGAAAAGGCAAAAGTCTTTTTACGTTGGTAAAGACAAAAATGTCTATTTAACTTTTGATAACGGTTATGAAAATGGATATACACCAGGCGTTTTAGATGTTTTGAAAAAACAGAATGTCACAGCAACGTTTTTTGTGACAGGTCAGTTTCTAGAGAGTGAGCCTTCACTTGTAAAGCGAATGGCGAAAGAAGGCCATATTGTTGGAAATCATTCTTGGCATCATCCAGATTTTACACAAGTAAGTGATGAACGATTAAAAAAAGAGCTTAAATGTGTAAAAGATGAATATACAAAACTGACCGGAAAAAAAGAGATGCGTTATTTAAGACCACCAAGAGGGGTTTTTAGTGAGCGTGTTTTAGAAGTAGCTCGTAACGAAGGATATACGACAGTTTTTTGGTCTGTTGCATTTGTGGATTGGAAAACAGATCAGCAAAAAGGATGGCGTTATGCATACGATAATATTATGGAACAAATCCATCCAGGGGCTGTTATTTTGCTTCATACAGTGTCAAAAGACAATGCTGAAGCACTTGAGCGTGCGATCATTGATTTGAAAAAGCAAGGCTATAAATTCAAATCTTTGGATCATTTAGTAAACGAAAAGCAAAAGGAGAAGTCTGCTGACTAAGCAGGCTTTTCCTATTTGCGTTTTAGCCCCTAGTTCGTTTACTATTATAAGGTTAACGAAAAGGAGGGGAAGGGAAATGATAATAGAAAAGAAATTAAAACCCCCATATGATTTTACCCACGTTTTTACCCGTCTTTCTCTTGATTCTTTACACAACATTGATCAGGACTACAAAGGGATGAAAGTACCATTACGGATTCATAATATCCCTACTGTTGTTTATATAAAAAGTACTGGAACTGTCAAAGAGCCTTCGTGTGTTATCTATAGTGAAGACTCTCTGGATGAAAAAGCAGTTATGGAAGAGCTCTCACGCATTTTTCAGTTTGATCGAGACTTACAAGAAGTAGAAGATCATTTTAAAGAAACAAGTCTAGCGCCACTTTTTAAAAAGTTTCGCGGCTCTCCGCTTGTTTGTGAATTTAACCTTTATGGATGTTTAGTGAAAAATATTATTCATCAGCAAGTGAGTATGAAAGTTGCTGATCTTTTAACAGCTCGCTTCGTAAGAACATTCGGGACAATGGTAGACGAAGTTTTTGTCTACCCAGAGCCAGAAGAAATTGTTGCTCGCTCCATTGAAGAACTCCGCGAAATTGGATTAAGCGAGCGTAAAGCAGAGTATATTCTTGGTGTCTCTAAAGAGATTGTTTCAGGAACTTTGTCTCTGGAATCTTTACAAGAACTTCCTGATGAAGAAGTTGTTAAAACTTTAGTTGAAATTCGCGGTATTGGTCCATGGACAGCGCAAAATTTCTTAATGGCGGGATGTGGACGAGAAAACTTATTTCCGAAAGCAGATCTTGGCTTACAGAACGCTGTTGCTAAGCTTTTTAACTTAGAAAAGCGACCAACCCTTTTACAAATGGATGAACTTAGTGAGGGGTGGGCTCCATATTTAAGTTATGCAAGCTTGTATTTATGGAAAAGCATTGAATAAAAATAAATAACATTAAAGGAGGTGCAACCTTTTGAAGACAAATCAGAAAAGAGAAAAGGTTGAGATGAAAGTAAAAGTTGGACAACATGTTCCGCTTACAATCAAAAGACTCGGCATTAATGGAGAAGGTGTTGGGTATTTTAAAAAGCAAGTTGTATTTGTTCCAGGGGCGCTTCCAAACGAGGAAGTTATCGCGGAAATTACCAATGTAAAACATAAATTTGCCGAAGGACGTGTGAAACGCATTCGCAAAATGTCCGACGATCGTGTCAAAGCTCCATGTCCAATTTATGAAAAATGTGGCGGCTGTCAGCTTCAGCATTTAAGCTATGAAGGGCAGTTGAAAGCCAAACGAGACATTGTTGTTCAGGCATTTGAGCGTCATGGTAATGTGCGTAATTTAGAGAAAAAGCTTGAACAAACAATTGGAATGGAAGAGCCATGGAAGTATCGCAACAAAGCTCAATTCCAAGTAGGACTTTTAAAAGGAAAAGTAATTGCAGGTCTTTACGGGGCAAATTCGCATCGTCTTATTAATATTAACGAATGTATTGTACAGCGTCCTGAAACAACGAAAGTGATTAACAACGTAAAACAAATTCTTCAAGATTTGAAGATTTCGATTTATGATGAACGTAAACGTAAAGGGCTTGTTCGTACAATAGTGACTCGTATTGGAGTTTCAACAGGAGAAGTACAGCTTGTTCTTATTACATCTAAAGAAGAGCTTCCTAAAAAAGATCTCCTTATTCAAGAAGTGAAAAAGCGTCTTCCAGAAGTGAAATCGATTATGCAAAATGTGAACGGCCAAAAAACGTCACTTATTTTCGGAGATAAGACATTTACATTAGACGGAAAAGAAACAATTGAGGAAGTACTTGGCGACTTGTCTTTTGACTTATCAGCTCGTGCTTTCTTCCAGTTGAATCCAACGCAAACTGTTAAACTTTATGACGAAGTGAAAAAAGAAGCTGGTTTAACAGGAAAAGAAAAAATTGTGGATGCTTACTGTGGTGTCGGAACGATTGGACTTTGGCTTGCTGATGAAGCAGGTGAAATCCGCGGCATGGACGTTATTGAAGATTCCATCGTCGATGCTAATAAAAATGCCAAAGCAAAAGGCTATGACAATGCTCATTATGTAGTTGGAAAAGCTGAATATTGGATGCCGAAATGGGTAAAAGAAGGATGGAAACCAGATGTCGTTGTTGTCGATCCACCTCGCACAGGGTGTGATGAAAAACTTCTAAAAACCATTTTAAACGTCAAGCCGAAAAAAGTCGTATACGTTTCATGTAATCCATCAACTCTTGCTAAAGATGTTAAGATCTTAACAAAACTCTATAAAGTAGAGCGCATTCAGCCTGTGGACATGTTTCCTCAAACAGCACACGTCGAAAGTGTGACGACGCTGAGCTTGAAATAGCAAAGGGAATAAGATATTTCTTGTTCCCTTTTTTAGTCGCAATATCTCTTTTTCGCCCATATACTGATACAAAATGGTTTGAAAAGGAGAAGACTATGCACTATTTCAGACAACATCTAAGCACCGTAGCCTTTACAACAGGAGACGTCACAGGAGATAAGGTGTCAGATTCTATCTCGTTAGTCGGGGAGAGGACGGCTGATAGTCCATTTATTCAGCATCTTCGTCTTGTTGTGAAAGATGGCAGAACAGGAAAGGTAGTAAGCGTTCCATTAACAGAAGATGCGGGATATGGTCCATCATTATTTATCGGAGATGTTACAGGAGATAAAATAGCTGATATTTTAGTAAGCATTGATTCAGGGGGAAGCGGTGGAATGATGTATCATAACCTCTATTCATTCGTAAACCTTACACCTCGGCTAATTTTTGATTCAAATGTATATAATGACTACTATAAGTATGAAGTCACGTATAAAAATGATAAAAAAGTAGAGGTCATAAGCGAGCGAAATCAGCAAAAATACATCATTGATATTTCGACAAGAGATAAGCAATATTTAGACGAGATATATAATAGTGATGGAACGTTAAAAGAGCCCATTAGTGGGTTTGTTAATCCAATTAGTGGATTGTATCCTGTGGACTTCGATCGAGATGGCGTGTATGAGCTTTTAGCTTATCAGCGAATTGCGGGGCGCTATAATGCAGATGCTTTAGGATATGTATTAAATACGCTAAAGTGGAGAAACCAAACGTTCTTCTTGCAAGATCAACAAGTTGCTATTTTCGGGTCGTAAAGCAAAAGATAGAGGAATAAGCTTATTTTTGCCTAAGCCTATTTCCTTTATCGTCTTTTTTCTGCTGTATGTAGAAGTGAGCAAAAAGCATTCTTTTCGTACAACCTATTACATATTCTCGCATCTAAAAAGGAAAGAAAACGACTGTTGATTATTTCCCTTTTGTATATCTCCTGTTACTATAGAAAAGGGTTAAGAAACTACATGACTTATCACTGAACGAAAAGAGTAAGAAATAAATTTACGAATAGATGACAAACTTAGATTGTAAATAAAGGAGAATTTCATGAAAGACCAAGAATTTTTATCATCATTTCAACCGTTTTTGCAAGAAAAGTGGGAAGAAGCAGGATTTGAAGCACCAACAGGCATCCAAAAGAAGGCTATCCCTGCAATTCTAGAGGGTGGAGACGTTATTGCAAAGTCCCCAACTGGAACAGGAAAAACACTTGCTTACCTACTTCCTTTGATTGAGAAGATTGATCCAAGCAAGCCGCATATTCAAGCTGTTGTCCTTGCTTCCTCACAAGAGTTAGTTATGCAAATTTTTGAAGAAGCGCAAAAGTGGACAAAAGGAAGTGATGTGAAAGTTGGCTCATTTATTGGAGGAGCTAACGTAAAGCGTCAAGTTGAGAAGTTGAAGAAAAACCGTCCACATATTGCATTCGGAACGCCTGGTCGTGTTAATGAACTAATTAAAATGAAGAAGTTCAAGATGCATGAAGTGAAGACAATTGTCATTGATGAAGGTGACCAACTTCTTATTCCAGAGCACATTAGTACTGTTCAGGATATTATCAAATCTTCGCTAAGTGAGCGTCAAGTCTTATTGTTTTCAGCAACGTTAGCAGGAAACTCAGAGCAGCTTGCAGATGACTTGATGAGCGGAGAGCCACACGTCTTTAAAATTGAGCGTGATGAGCTTACAGCAACAAAAGTAGACCATATTTATTTTGTTTGTGAAGGACGAGAAAAGCTTGATGTGCTACGTAAGTTTCTTCATGCTGAGAAAGTGAAGGCACTTGGGTTTGTACGTGATATCGGAAATCTTGTTGTTGCTGCTGAAAAGTTAGAATATAAAGGCATTTCGCTGGGTGTTTTGCATAGTGAAGCGAAAAAAGAAGAACGTGCAACGGCTCTAAAAATGCTCCGTAAGGGAGACATTCCTCTTTTATTAGCAACAGATGTGGCTGCACGTGGATTAGATGTAGAAGGTTTAACACACGTGATTCATGTTGATTTTCCACAAGATGTGACTCAATATACACATCGCTCAGGTCGGACAGGACGCGGTGGAAAAGAAGGGACAGTCGTTTCTATTGTCACACAGCGTGAAGAAAGAACATTAAAGCAGTTTGCAAAAGAGATGAACGTAAGCTTGACTAAGAAAGTACTTTCAAGAGGAAAAGTAGAAGATGCAAACTAAAAAAGAAGCCTTGAGGGCTTCTTTTTTAGTTATCCACAAGAAATTCCACTAAAAATAGTTTATAAAGTCTGAATATTAACAACTTTATACACATTATCCACAGTTTTGTGGATGGAAAAGGTACTTTTGTCCCCATTCTTGTCCACAATAAAAAGCTCCAAAAACAAGTAATACACAATATAATCCACAATTTTAAGAAAATTGTGGATTATATTGTGTATAAGTAGAATTACTGTTGATTTTTCTGGCGCTTATGAGAAGCAATGGAGCGTTCCTTTGCTTTTAAATCTTCTGTATCAGCTAGTTCATCGGAATACTCAATATCATGACCATCTGGTTTTACATGCTTTGGCATTTTTAATTTTTCTTTGTAATAATTCTCTTGTTCTTTATCTTTCATAAAAAATTCTCCTTTCTTAACGTAGAAATAGTGCATTTCAACAAATAGTTTGCGTTAAGAAAGGACAACATATGTGTGAAGAAATAAGATTATTTTGAGCGTTTTGGTGTAAAACCGCCTGCTCGATCGGCCATTTTAAATTCATGTGAGTATGTTACTTGCTGTGAACTTGAAAGTGTATTTCTTGATAAGCGATCGTGTTTCTTTTTTTCTGCCATAGAAGATCCCTCCAAACTGTTATAGTTTTAGTTTATCCATTTTCAATCTCTTTAAACGAAAGGAAGGATAGGATGATTCGCACCATTTTAATGATTATCGGGATAATTGTTGTCATTAGTATTATTATGAATTTATTCTAAACAAAAAAGCAGTCATTTGACTGCTTTTTACGCCTCTTTTGCTTGTTGTTCTTCGTCTTGTTGACGTAAGCGATAAAGAGTGTAGAGATCTTTTGGAATAGCAAAAAGGTGATACGTATCTTCTTTTTCATTAATTTCATCATATAAGCTTTTATAAAGTTCATTTGCATTAATAACGTACGGAAGTTTTTCTGCTGCTTTAATGGAACGGATGTTGCTTTTTCGAATTTTCATAAAGATACGCTCCATTCCAAGCTCATAGAATAGTTCATCAAAGAAAGCATCTTTTGCTACTTGGTTATATCCTTTTCCATGATATGGTTTACCAAGCCACGTGCCGAGAAATCCTGCTCCGTCTTCAATATCAAATAGATTAATGGTGCCAATTGGAGCTCCCCATTCATCTGTAATTGTTCGTGATACAAGCTCTCCTTGTTCTTCTGCTTCAAGAAGCTGTTTTGTTATGAAAATAAATTCATCATAGGACGCCGGTTTATGACGCACAAAAGGGAAGACTTCTGGATGCACCATAAGCTCATATAAATTTTGACAATCATGTAAATCACGTTTTTTTAACATAGGATTCCCCTCCATGCGAGGGCAGAAAGATAGCATGCTAAAAAACCACCCTCGAAATTTTTTTATAAGTTCAAAAAAATTTCGGGGTGGGAATCGAACCCACTAGAACCAAGTAAAACTTGGTGGCGCACCATTTGCCTTCCCATTTCCAGAAAACAGTATTGACTAAAAAAAGTGACGACTTTTATTAGAAATGAACATCTTTTTTAAGGCTGTAAAAGAAGATATTCAGCAAAATCTTAAGGTCGTAAATGAAAACTTCTTAGATATAATACTAAAGTTTTTTGTAAAAAGGAATAGGCAAAATGTTAATTTTTTTTAAAGAAAATTTCTCCACCAATCATTGTTAAAAAAGGCTTTGCTAAGTAATGGAAAGGGTGATAATTCCACAGAACAAGATCTGCATCTTTTCCTTTTTCAATGCTGCCAACTTTATTATCGATGCCTAAGTTTCGAGCAGGGAAAATGGTAATACCTTCAAGTGCTTTTTGTTCATCTAAACCTTCCCGAACAGCAAGGGAGGCACATATATTTAGATATTGAACAGGTGTGTAAGGATGGTCTGTTGTAATAGAAACTTCAACATTTTGCTCTGTTAAGGCACTATAGGTTTTCCAGCTCTTATTACGGAGTTCCACTTTTGAACGGCGTGTTAATGTTGGGCCTACGGAAACTTTTAAATTTCGTCCTCCTAAGGCAGAAGTAATGAGATGCCCTTCGGTACAGTGTTCTATGCGTAAATCAAGTTCAAATTCATCAGCAAAGCGAAGAGCCGACAAAATATCATCAGCTCTATGTGCATGAATACGTACAGGAATTTCACGATTCAATGCCTTTACAAGTGGCTGGATGCGCAAGCTATCTGGGTTATCTGTATATTTTGCTTCATAGAAAGCTTCTCGCAACATTCCCATGATTCCCATTCGTGTAATTGAGTCTTTGTTTCCTTGACTATGAATACGTTTGGGATTTTCGCCAAGCGCAATTTTTAGACCTGCTGTTTCTTTCATAAGTAAATCTGTAATGTTTTTGGCCCCTGTTTTAATAACAGATGTTGTACCACCTATTACGTTCATGCTTCCAGGCATAACGTGAACGGTTGTAATGCCATATTCAATTGCATCAGCGAACCCTGAATCAAGCGGATGAACGCTGTCAAATGCTCGGATGTGAGGAGTGAGGGGTTCAATGGTTTCGTTCGCATCATTTCCCGCCCAACCAGTTCCTTCATCATAAAGACCAAGATGTGTATGAACATCAATAAACCCTGGGAAAAGAAACAATCCTTCACAATCGATAACTTCCATTTCTTCAGTTAACTCAATACTTGGTCTAACATCTTCAATTTTATTGCCAACAACAAGCACATCGCCTTTTGGTAACATCTCGCTTGTAATTGGAAAAACAGATGCATTTTTGAACAGAATTTTCTTCATAGTTTTAGCCCCTGTAGTTTTTTACCTATTTTACCATGATAGAAGAAAAAATAACCTTTAAAATATAGAAGATTATCTTTCTTTTAGAGTATTAAATACTTCTCTTATTTCTTTATGCGAAAACTCATAGCCGTGTTCTTCAAGTTTCTTCGGCAAGGCTTTTTGGCCTTCTAAGACGAGCATGCTCATTTCACCTAGTACACCTTTGATAGCTGGACTTGGTACTTTTAACCAGTGAGGCCTGTTTAGAGATGTACCAAGCTCCATTCCGAATGTTTTCATTTGAACTGGCTGTGGGGAGGTGACATTAACAGGACCGCTAATGTTTTCATTTATGCAAAACTGAAGAATATTAACAACATCTTCAATATGCACCCATGATACCCACTGTTCTCCAGTGCCAATCGTTCCGCCAACTCCCATTTTGTACGGCATTTTCATCATTGGAAACGCACCTCCGTCACTTCCTAGCACAATGCCAAAACGGGTGAAAACTGTTCTTACGCCATATTCCTCTGCCTTTTTAGCCTCATGTTCCCACTGTTTTACTGTTTTTGCGAGAAAATCATCTCCTTGTGAAGGAGAATCTTCTGTAAAGACGGCTGTTTCAGAAGTTCCATAATATCCAACAGCACTTCCATTTATTAGAACTTTCGGTGGCATTTTCATTTTTTGAATCATATGAACAATAGACTTCGTCGCTGCAACCCGACTATCAAAAATGGCGCGTTTATTTTTTGCTGTCCATCTATTTTGAATGGACGTTCCAGCGAGATTTATAATAGCATCAACACCATCTAGTTCAATCTCAGGAGTTGTTCCTTTTGTGAGCCATGGAACATAATGCAAGTGAGGCGTTGTTGAAGCTTTTTCTTTATTTCGTGTTAAAATGTAAACAGCATGATGTTCGGATATGAGCTTATCAGCAAGCTTAGAACCGACAAATCCTGTTCCTCCAGCGATAGCAATTTTCATAAAATCCTCTCCTTCATAAGGGATAAAATACATGAATAAAGGCGGTGAACCGAAATGCCTGTTGTTACTAAAATCACAACGCAAAAGAAGAATGCTGAGCGTTATAATGTTTTTCTTGATTATGGAAAAGGTGAAGAATATGCGTTCAGCGTTGATGAATATGTACTAACAACTTTTACAATTAGAAAAGGGCAAAACTTAACAGACGACGAAATTGCTGAAATTCAATATGAAGATCATGTTAAAAAGGCACATAATTTAGCTCTTAACTATTTATCATACCGCATGCGTTCCATAAAAGAAGTTCAGCAGTATTTGCAAACAAAAGAAATGGGTGACGACGCAATCCGTCGTGCAATTGAGAAACTGCTTGAATATCGTTATCTTAACGATTTGGAATTTGCGAAAGCTTACGTTCGCACGCACATGCGAACGAACTCAAAGGGTCCTGGGCTTTTAAAGCAAGAGCTGATTGAAAAAGGAATTACAGGTCCCGATATTGAAGAGTCTCTTCTTGAATATGATGAAGAGCTTCAATTTGAAAATGCTCTTGAGCTGATTGAAAAAACGAGAAAGAAAAGCCAGAAGCAGTCTGAAAAGATGATGAAGCAAAAAGCTAAAACAACCCTGCTTACAAAAGGATTCGATCTTGCTCTTATTACAAAAGCACTTCATGAAGTCTCTCTTGAGAAAGATGAAGACGAGCAGTGGGAAGCCTTAAAAAAACAAGGTGAAAAAGCTCATCGACGCTATCGTAAATACGATGATTTTCAATACAGACAGAAAATGAAAACTCATCTTTATCAAAAAGGCTTTCCACTTGAACAAATACACAAGCTTCTTGCTCATTTAGCTGAGCAAAATGACTAACTATATGTTATTTATGCGATCTTTTGCTACAATTTAAACAATAAAGAAGCCTTCAAAGCTATTTTATAGGAAAAAAGGTTTTGTAACCTTTACCACGTAATGATGTTATTAAAACAATCATATAAACAAGAGGGGAAGAAGGGGTAAAAGATGGAGAAAAGATATAGTGAGTACACAGAATATGAGTTAAGACAAGAAATTAGTCAGCTTGGTGAGAAAGCTCGGAAAGCGGAACAACTTGGGATTGTGAATGAGTACGCTGTTTTAGAGAGAAAGATGGTTCTTGCCAAAGCCTATTTGTTAAATCCTGATCATTTCAAACCTGGGGAAGTTTATGAAATTGAAGGAGATCCTGGCCGCTACTTCAAAATTGATTATTTAAATGGCGTTTTTGCATGGGGAGTTCGTATAGATGAACCCCATAAAGAAGAAGCGCTGCCTATTTCTCTTTTGAAACAAAGCGAAAGCATGTAAGAGCTTGTCTTACATGCTTTTAGCTTGTTCATTTTATCGCAGGGAGTTATGAATGATGTTTGCGCATTTGTTTTTCTAACACAATTAATCCTTGAGTTTGTTGAGTTTCGCCATTCACTTGTGAAGACGCATGTTTTGGACTCGACCATGCTTGTTGAAATGGGTTTTGATAGCCTTGATTTGAAAATCGATTTTGTCTATTTTTTCCCACTGTGAGCACCTCCAGAATTAGGTTTCGTTAGAATTAATAATCCGCGCGTTCACTAGAAGCACGCATGCGTTCAGCCGGATGCGTATTAATTGTTCCATCTGCTCGTTTTGACGCATATTCGGCTTTTGCTCGCGGTTCACCTTCAAATTTGTTATTATTTTGATTTGGGAATCCTTTTGCTTTATTTCGCATCGTGCGTTCGCCCCCTTGTTAGAAGTAACGTGCATAAAGAACATCCTTATGCACGTTTAGTATATGCTATAAGCTTAGCGTGATATGTAACCAGATATTGCCCTAGAACAGAAAGGAAATGAGAAAATGGAAGATATTTTTGAGCGTTTAACAACAATGCTGTTAGAGAAGAACGATAGCCTATCATATGCCAAAGCTCGGACATGGATTGAGCTTTTATGGGAAGACTTTGAAGCAACATATGCTAAAGCAGGTCGGGAGTATAAAGGACAGGAGTTAACAGAGCAGATTGTAACAAACTGGATTAATCATTATGGACCGAGGCTGCACGAGTTCAAAACAAGCAATCCAAAATTCAAAGCACTAATGGATAGTAAAGATGATTTAAAACATTAAAAAGAAGTGGAAACCCACTTCTTTTTAGTTTGGTAAATAATCTAGTTTTTTACGGAGTTTCTTTTCACTAAAAATCCATCCTGTATATGAACAGATGATATTTAAATCAAAATCAAGCTGAACAACGGCTACGAACGGGTAATATCCTTTGCTTCGATAACGAAGATCAATAAAGCGTACTTCAATATGATCGCTATACTCTGCAGTCTCGAACCTGTATACAGGTGAGAATGAAAGGAATGCTGATAAGTTTTCATCTTGTTTTGCGGCTTCCATAAGAGCTGATGAAGGTTCTTCCATCCGTTCAAAAACATCATGGACTTTGATTTCTCCGTTTGTGGCATTTCCAACATAAAAGTGATTTTTAGCAATGATAGCGAGATGCCAACGATTGAAACGCATTGTTGGTGAAATAATGATCTTTTCTACATTTGGAAGTTGTTTTTTTATTTTATGACGCAAGTTAAGATTTATCGCAATTCGGATAAAATAGTAGACGATAATAACGCCAAAAACTGTAATAAAGGTTGGACCAGGACTTCCACCAATAGCCCAAATGATGATGCCAATGATATGGATAGTGAAAAAGTATGGATCAAACGTATTGATAATTCCAAGCGCTACCCATTTTTGAGAAAAGGGTCGAAATGCCTGCGTTCCATAGGCGTTGAAAATATCGACAAAAACGTGAATAATGACTCCTATAAATGTCCACATCCATAAATCAAAAAGGTGGGCATCTCGAAAAAGTAGATGCAAAATAAATGTAATAAGAAGCGGCCATAGAAGGACGGCAGGAATCGAGTGAGTAATTCCACGATGGTTCCGAATGTATTTGGCGTTGTTTCTTAATTTCAATATCGTATCAATATCAGGAATAAGTGATCCTGCAATAGCTCCTATCATAACAGCTTCTTTCGTATCTAAATGAGAAGAAACAGTCGGATCTAGCGTTGCTAATCCTCCTAAAGCAATTCCCATAACAATATGTGTTCCAGTATCCAAAAAAAAGACCTCCTAATCGTTCGGTTCTAACAGGTCATAACAAATATATGTTAGGCTAAATTCTTGTGATTCATGTTGTTATTTAAACAATTTGCTTTATTGCAAATTGGATTATGTGGATTATAACGCTTTTGAACTCTGTTCATCAAGTTTCATTTTAGCTTTGGTGTATAGGTGACAACTTATGGAAGCTTGTTACCTATAGTGTTTAACAAGAAGAAGCATTATATAGAAGAAAATATTGTCATTATTGCACGCTTTTATTATCTATATTAAACAGACAATAGAATGGAATAGGAAGAAATGAAGAATCCCTATATTCATATTTATCATAATACCTCGGAGGATAGCACATGAAACAAAGTAAAGAAATTGTAAAGGATTTTAATATAGCAAAATTTCAAGAAGATTTGATTGGTTGGTTTACAGCAGAGCAGCGTGATTTACCGTGGCGCCAAGATAAAGATCCGTACAAAGTGTGGGTGTCTGAAATTATGCTTCAACAAACAAGGGTTGATACGGTTATTCCTTATTTTAATAATTTTATAAGTAAATTTCCAACAATTGAACATTTGGCTGATGCTGATGAAGAAGACGTATTAAAAGCATGGGAGGGGCTTGGCTATTACTCGCGAGCGCGTAATCTTCAGCATGCGGTTAGGGAAGTACGTGACGAGTATGGTGGCATTGTGCCTGAAACAAAAGATGAAGTGTCTAAGCTAAGAGGAGTTGGACCATATACAACAGGAGCTATTTTAAGCATTGCCTACGGGGTACCAGAACCTGCTGTTGATGGAAACGTAATGCGTGTTCTCTCCCGTATTTTATTCGTATGGGAAGACATTGCGAAGCCAAAAACACGCAAGCTTTTTGATGAACTTGTTTATGCTATAATTTCGCATGAGAATCCCTCTTTTTTTAATCAAGGATTGATGGAACTTGGCGCTCTTATTTGCACACCAAAGTCTCCAGCCTGTCTACTGTGTCCTGTTCAGGAACATTGCAGGGCATTTGAAGAAGGCACACAAAAAGAATTGCCAGTTAAGACAAGTAAGAAAACTGTAAAAGCTGTGGAACTTGCAGCAACTGTGTTAACAGATGAAAGTGGGAAAGTTCTTATTCATAAAAGATCAAGTAAAGGACTTCTTGCGAATTTATGGGAATTTCCAAATATTGAAATTCAGAAAGATCTTTCTAAGGAAGAGGAATTAACATCATTCTTAACAGAAAAATATGGTGTGGAAGCTGAAATAGGACAGCCTTTTACAACAATTAGTCACGTTTTTTCACATCTTACATGGCATATTACAGTCTATGAAGGAAAGATTAGAGGGAAAGTAGAAGAGAGCGAAACCCTCAAACTTCTTACATGGGAAGAAGCAGAGCAATACGCTTTTCCTGTTTCACATCAGAAAATGAAGAAGGCATTTAAGGAACGCCAACAAGATTAAACCCTACCCGAGCTTTCTCGGATAGGGGAGTATTAGTCATACACTATTTCAGTTCCATGCGTATAGTCGCCTTCTCTGCGATGAAGGCCACCGCGATTTTGGATTTCATTCATAATTTGACGATGAATCGTTTGTCCTTCACTATTAAGATAGGGCATAACTTGTTGAAGAGAGTGATGAAAGTAAGCAAGCTCGCTGTCTTTCCACTCCTCTTTCCCTATCATCGAAAGAGCAGTCATATCGCGTCCAACATACATAATGGGCGTCCCTCCATACACGTGTTGTGAAATTTATGAGCCTTGTGCGTGCTCGTTTTATTTTTACAACAATGCTTGTGTCTTATACACGGTAAGCATTACAATAAAATAGCAAATTAAGACGATTAATGAATTTAAAATGAGGTGTCATGATGGAAAATAAAGTAGCTTTAATAACAGGAAGTAGTCGTGGAATTGGCAGAGCTACAGCATTACGTTTAGCAAAGGAAGGGTATGACATTGTTGTTAACTATGCGCGTAGCAAAAGCGCAGCCCTTGAACTAGCCGCTGAAATTGAAAGCATTGGACAGCGTGCATTAGTTGTGAAAGCAAACGTTGGAAAAGTGGAGAAAATTAAGGAAATGTTTGCCGAAATTGATCACACTTTTGGCCGTCTTGACGTTTTTGTAAGCAATGCAGCATCAGGCGTTCTTCGTCCAATTATGGAAGTTGAGGAAACGCATTGGAACTGGACAATGGATATTAATAGCAAAGGTTATTTATTCTGTGCTCAAGAAGCGGCAAAAAGAATGGAAAAAACGGGCGGAGGTAAAATTGTTACAATTAGCTCGCTTGGTTCTATGCGCTACTTAGAGAACTACACAACAGTTGGAGTTTCAAAAGCAGCTGTTGAAGCTTTAACACGTTACTTAGCTGTTGAGCTTGCACCGAAGAATATTCAAGTTAACACAGTTTCAGGTGGTGCTGTGGATACGGAAGCGTTAAAGCATTTTCCAAACCGTGAAGAGCTTTTAAATGATGCAAGAGAAAATACACCTGCAGGACGTATGGTTGAAATGGATGACATCGTAAACACAGTTATGTTCCTTTTATCTGAAGGTGCAAGCATGATTTGTGGACAAACAATTATTGTTGATGGTGGTCGTTCACTGCTTGTGTAAAAAAAATAAATAATTTTGGATAGTTCTTTCACCTTCTGGACATATTAATTTTTGTGGAGGTGAAAGACAATGGCAAAGAAAAATCAAAACCAAACAACAGCTGGTACTAACGTTCAACATGTAAAACAACAAAATGCTCAAGCTAACCAAGGCCAATTTGGCACTGAGTTTGCTTCTGAGACTGATGTACAACATGTGAAACAACAAAATGCTCAATCAAAAAACGCTCAAGCTAACCAAGGCCAATTTGGCACTGAGTTTGCTTCTGAGACTGATGTACAACACGTGAAACAACAAAATGCTCAAGCTAACAAAAACAAAAACCAAAATAGCTAATTTGTAAGTTCAAAAGACACTTCCTTCATTCGGTTAGGAAGTGTCTTTTTCTGTGACAAAACTTGTCTAAACTTTACATATCTCGGCAAAGGGAAAAGCATATTAATCAAGAATTTAACTAGTAAAGTAAGTCGCAGAACGTGAAGCATCTACCCATACTAATGATAAAGTGGAGGGAAACGCGTGCAAAAATTTGATCAGTTAGTTGTGAAACAAATGAAGACAATGGATGAGCTGTTGTTTATTCAATCAGAAATAGAACGTTGCCAAGAGATTGAAAGAGAGCTTTTAGTACTTCAAGAAGAAACGAAATTAAATTCTTTGCAAGAAGAGATTTCAATAATGAAACAACAGCTGAAGGATATTCAGACAACGTTTCAAAACCAAACTGCATCAATTATAGAAACGTATGAAAAAGAAGCGGTAGAAGAACCGCTTTTTAAATAGGAAAAAAGGGGGCGTCTGGAGTGAATTGTTTGCTCTAGGCACCCCCATTTGTTTTAATTTGTTCTCCAAAAAGTTATAATGGTAAAGAGCCTATGTAGTTACGAACGAATAATTGTAGTTATTAGACAAGATAGACGAAAAGTGGACAAGGGAGAACTCCAAAGCAATACATAAAAGATTCATAAACAAACGAGAAGAGTTCTAAAATAGAAAGAAGGGGAAAAAATGATTCAACCAGTGGAAGGAGAGCCAATTGAAATCCAAAGCTATAAGCATGATGGCCATATCCATCGCATTTGGGATGAAACGATGATTTTAAAAGGTACCCAAACGCTTATGATTGGTGGCAATGATAGGACGGTTGTAACAGAATCTGATGGTCGGAAATGGGTGACACGAGAACCTGCGATTTGCTATTTTCATTCTCAGCATTGGTTCAATGTGATTGGCATGATTAGAGAAGACGGTATCTACTACTATTGCAACATTAGCTCGCCATTCATTTTAGAAGAAGGTGCATTAAAGTACATTGATTATGATTTAGATATTAAGGTGTTTCCCGATATGACATATACGATTCTTGATGAAGATGAATATGAAGAGCATCGGAAGAAGATGAATTATCCACTTGTCATTGATCGAATTTTAAAATACAATCTAGAAAATTTACAAAACTGGATTCGACAAAGAAAAGGACCGTTTGCACCAGACTTTATTGATACGTGGTATGAAAGGTATTTGACATATCGAAGACCACGCATTTAACCTGTTCCCTTTCTGGCAGGTTTTTTCTATATATGAGGGGGGCCTTGTTTGAGTAGCATAAAAAGATACTTTGTATTTGTAAAACCATACAAATGGAAAATTATTGCCACAATTATTATTGGTCTTGTTAAATTCTCTTTTCCTCTTATCATCCCGCTTATTTTAAAATACGTTGTTGATAATATTTTAGGAGGGAATACTCTTTCAGACAGTGAAAAATTAACAAGACTCTTTTACTTAATGGGATTTATGTTTGTTATATTTGGACTTCTTCGTCCTCCTGTTGAATATTATCGTCAATATTACGCACAGTGGGTGGCTAACAAAATTTTATACGATATTCGGAGAAAGCTGTTTGATCATATTCAACGTCTAAGCATGCGTTTTTATGCCAATACGAGGGTTGGAGAAGTGATTTCAAGAGTAATCAATGATGTGGAGCAAACGAAAACCTTTGTTATTACAGGACTTATGAATGTTTGGCTTGATACAGCAACTATTTTTATTGCGATTGCTATCATGTTTACAATGAATGTGAAATTAACTATTGTATCAATTATCTTATTTCCAGTTTATGCGTTCACTGTTAAATACTTTTACGGCCGGCTGCGTCATTTAACACGCGTCAGATCTCAAGCTCTTGCAGAAGTGCAAGGTCATCTTCACGAAAGGGTGCAAGGAATCTCGCTTATCAGGAGTTTTTCAGCTGAAGAACATGAGGAAAAAGAATTCGATAAACATAACAGTAATTTCTTAAAACGAGCTGTTGATCATACAAGTTGGAATGCCAAAACATTTGCAGTTATTAATACAGTAACAGACCTTGCCCCTTTATTAGTAATTGGTTATGCAGGTTATTATGCTGTAAAAGGTGGCTTAAGTGTTGGAACGATGGTTGCCTTTGTTACATATATTGATCGTCTCTATAGCCCGCTACGCCGGCTTGTCAACGCTTCAACAACTTTAACTCAAGCAATTGCTTCAATGGATCGTGTTTTTGAATTTATGGATGAAAAGTACGATATTGAAGATAAGCCAGATGCAAAAGAATGTAAGAATATTAAAGGAAGAGTAACTTTTGAAAATGTTTCTTTTTCTTATGAAGATGAAGAAGTGCTTCATAACATTTCTCTGGATGTGCCAAGTGGAAAATCAACCGCATTTGTTGGAATGAGTGGAGGAGGAAAATCCACAATTATTAGTTTAATTCCTCGCTTTTACGACGTAAGTAAAGGGGTATTGCGCATTGATGGAGAAGACATTCGGTCTTTCAAAGTACGAAGCTTGCGCGACCAAATAGGAATTGTCATGCAAGACAATGTTTTATTTAGTGATTCTATTCGTGCCAACATTGCTTTTGGAAACCCAGAAGCAAGTGAAGAGGAAATTATCGAATCCGCTAAAGCAGCAAATGCTCATGACTTCATTTTAGAACTTCCTGAAGGATATGATACAAAAGTGGGAGAACGAGGTGTCAAGCTTTCAGGAGGTCAGAAACAACGTATTGCGATTGCTCGCGTATTTTTGAAAAACCCACCAATTCTTATTTTTGACGAAGCAACTTCTGCACTTGATTTAGAAAGTGAACATATTATTCAAGAAGCTGTTGAAAAGTTAGCAAAAAATCGCACGACATTCATTGTTGCTCACAGATTATCTACCATTACACATGTAGATGAAATTGTTCTTATAGAAAATGGAGAAATTAAAGAGAGAGGATCACATGAGGAGCTAATGAATAAAAAAGGAAGTTACTATAGTCTCTTTAGCGTTCAACAACTAGATGGATAAAAATGTCGAAAACTTATTTAAGTTTTCGACATTTTTTTACACCTACTTAAAAACTTTTGTATTATAATTTTCTCAACTGTAATTTTCTGATAAGTCAGAAAATTACAGTTGAGGATGGTTTCTAAATTTTCATATAAGGAGTGAGGCTGTGGAATCAGAAAAAGTGATTGATGTACAGAACTTGCGCATCTCTTTTAAAACAGAAGATGGCCAGGTGCCAGCAGTTGATGGAATTACGTTTCATATAAAAAAAGGCGAGATTTTAGGAGTAGTAGGCGAATCAGGCTGTGGTAAAAGCATTACATCTCTATCGCTTATGAAACTTGTCCCTGAGCCCCCAGGTATTGTTGAAGCAGATTCTATGCTGTTCAATGAGATCAACCTTATGAATCTCTCAGAAAAGCAAATGCGAGAAATACGAGGAGACGACATTTCAATGATTTTTCAAGAGCCTATGACGTCCCTTAACCCTCTTTTTACAATTGGCTCACAGCTCACTGAAGCAATACGCATACATAGAAAATGGAGTAAGAAGCAAGCGAAAGAGCGGGTTTTGGACATGTTGAAGCTTGTTGGTCTTCCTCGAGTTGAAGAGCTTATAAAAAACTATCCACATCAGCTTTCTGGAGGAATGAGACAGCGTGTAATGATTGCGATGGCTCTTTTATGTGATCCGAAATTACTTATTGCAGATGAACCGACAACAGCTCTTGATGTAACCATTCAAGCTCAAATTCTACAATTAATGAAAGAATTAAATGAAGAATTAAATACAGCAATTATGCTTATCACTCACGACCTTGGAGTTGTTGCTGAAGTGTGTGATCGGGTCATGGTTATGTATGCGGGAAAAATTATTGAAGAAACAGACGTTCTCACCCTTTTTAAAAATCCAAAACATCCATACACAAGAGGCCTCATTAAATCTGTTCCTGATAAAAGAATAAAGAAAGATCGGTTGTATTCTATTCCTGGTAATGTTCCTAAGCCAGGATCTATTAAACAAGGTTGCCATTTTGCTAGTCGGTGTGAATTTGTAACAGAGCGATGTCTCACCGAAACCCCACCTATTTATCATCTTAAAAACTATCATAAAGTACGCTGTTTCTTACATGAAGAGGAGGGGGTTGAAAATGAGCAAAGCATTGCTACAAGTTAATGGTCTTAAAAAGTACTTTCTAAATAGAGAAGGAATATTAGGAAGAAAGGTTGGCAATGTAAAAGCAGTTGATGATTTAAGATTTGAGGTATATGAAGGTGAAACACTTGGGATTGTAGGAGAAAGTGGATGTGGGAAATCAACGATGGGCAGATTATTGCTGCGCTTAATTGAGCCAACAGAAGGCAGTGTTACCTTTCAAGGAAAAGAGGTAACAAATCTCTCTAAAAAAGCTGTTCGCTCACTGAGAAGAGATATGCAAATGGTTTTTCAAGATCCATTTGCTTCGTTAAATCCCCGCCATAATATTGAAAAGATTTTAGAAGAACCGCTTATTGTTCATGGAATTGGTTCAAAAAAAGAGCGAAAGAAAAAAGTACAAGAGATGCTTGAAATAGTAGGTCTTAGCGCATATCATAGCAAGCGCTATCCGCACCAATTTAGCGGTGGCCAAAGACAAAGAATAGGAATTGCCAGAGCTCTAATGACGAACCCTCGTCTTATTGTTGCAGATGAACCTGTTTCAGCACTCGACGTTTCTATTCAATCACAAGTGTTAAATCTGATGGAGCATTTACAAAAAGAATTTGGACTTACATACATCTTTATTTCTCACGACCTTGGCGTTGTTCGTCATATTAGTGACAGAGTTGGAGTGATGTATTTAGGTCAACTTGTAGAGCTTACAGAAAGTGAACGTCTTTATGAGAAAGCTTTTCACCCTTACACAGAAGCATTGCTGTCTGCTGTTCCTGTTCCAGATCCAGAAGCCAAAAAAGAGCAAGTTATTTTAAATGGAGATTTACCAAGCGCATCTAATGCCCCTGTTGGCTGTGCTTTTCATACGCGCTGTCCTAAATGTATGGATATTTGTAAAGAAAAGCGTCCAATTTTTAGAGAAGTAGAAGAAAAACATTATGTAGCCTGTCATTTATATGATTAGAGATAACAGAATTTTTAAAATATTATGCGAGGTGAAGGAAATGAAGAGAAAGAAATGGTCGTTTGGGTTATTCATCTTATCGTTGGCAATTATGATGACCCTTGCCGGGTGTAGTAGTTCAGAGAAAGCAGATGGAAATGGGGAGAAAGGTAGCACACTTGTATTTGCTCGCGGTGGTGATTCTGTTTCTCTTGACCCAGCGATTGTGACAGATGGTGAGTCATTTAAAGTTACTCAAAATATATTTGATACGTTAATTCTATTTGGAAAACAGAACACAGAGCTTGAACCAGGTCTTGCAACAGAGTGGAGCACATCTGAAGATGGATTAACATATACGCTTAAATTACGTGAAGGTGTTAAGTTCCATGACGGTACAGACTTTAATTCAGAAGCTGTAAAGGTGAATTTTGAGAGATGGAAAAGTGGAAATGAAGAGAAATTTTACTACTACAATTCTCAATTTGGGGATGTAATTGAGCAAATTAATACCCCTGATGAGTACACGGTAGAATTTAAATTAAAGCGTCCTCTTGCCCCATTCTTTAAAAACTTAGCAATGTCTCCATTTGCAATTGCCTCTCCAAAAGCTTTAAAAGAGCAAGGAGATAAGTTTGGAGATCATCCTGTTGGAACAGGAGCATTTAAGTTTGGTGAGTGGAAACGTAATGATCGAATTACAGTTACAAAAAACGAAGATTACTGGAACGAAGGACGTCCGAAATTAAACGAGGTGATTTTTACGGTTATTCCAGAAAACTCATCTCGTCTTAATGCGCTAAAAACGGGGGAAGCAGATTTAATTGATGGAGTAAACTTCAGTGAGGTAGAATCTATCGAAAATGATCCTAACTTAAAAACATTTTTCCGTCCGTCTCTAAACGTAGCGTATGTTGGATTAACAACAACTCGAGGTCCGTTAAAAGATAAAAAGGTTCGTCAGGCTTTGAACTATGCAGTTGATAAGGAAGCATTGCTTAAAACATTTTATGCAGGAGAAGGACAGGTAGCAGCTAACCCAATGCCTCCAGTTGTTGAAGGATACAATAAAGATTTAGACCCATATCCATATGATCCTAAAAAAGCAAAAGAAATATTAAAAGAAGCAGGATATGAAGATGGATTTGAGATGGAACTATGGGCAATGCCTGTGCCACGTCCATATATGCCAGATGGTCAAAAAATTGCAGAAGCTGTTCAATCTAACTTTGCAGATATCGGGGTAAAAGCCAATATTAAAACGTATGAATGGGCTACGTATTTAGAAAAAGCCCGCTTAGGTGAAGCAGATAGTTTTCTACTAGGCTGGACAGGAGACAATGGTGATGCAGATAACTTCCTTTACGTTTTACTTGATGAAGATGCAATCGGAAGCAACAACTACACGTATTATAAGAATCCAGAGGTCCATAAACTGCTCCTTGAAGCACAATCAACAATTGATAAAGAAAAGCGCAATGAACTATACAACAAAGCGCAAGAAATTATTAAAGATGATGCTCCATGGATTCCACTTGTACATTCTAAACCAGCTCTTGCAGGAAATAAGACGATTGAAGGATTTGCTCCACATCCAACAGGATCAGATCGTTTAGATACAGTTGAAATTAAACAATAGACAATTTAAAAAGGGAGTAAATTTATTTACTCCCTTTTTGAAATTTAAGAGGGAGGAGAAGAAGTAAAGTGATTACGTATATTATTCGACGTTTATTAATGCTTGTTCCAGTCCTAGTTGGACTATCTCTTATTGTCTTTTTTATGATTCGAGCCATTCCAGGAAATCCTGCTCAAGTTATTTTAGGACAGCTTGCTACCAAAGAAGCTATTGATTCCTTGACGAAGGAGCTTGGTTTAAATGAGCCATGGTATACCCAGTATTTTCACTATATCGGAAATCTTTTAACAGGTGATTTAGGAGAGTCATTACGGACTAAAAACCCTATTAGTGAAGAGCTTTGGCCATATCTAACGGCAACGCTAGAGCTATCTCTTGTTGCTATTATTATTGCTATTGTCGTTGGGGTAAATGCAGGAATTATTAGTGCTTGGTTTCAAAATTCTTGGTTTGATTATAGTGCAATGCTTCTTGCTCTTATCGGCGTATCAATGCCAATCTTTTGGCTTGGTTTAATGGAACAATGGTTGTTTGCAATTCAGTGGGATATATTGCCTACTGCAGGTCGAGAAGATATTCGAAATCCAATTGACTCCATAACAGGGTTATACATAATTGATACTCTTGTTCAAGGGAAATGGGATCAATTTGCTGTTGTTATAAAACACTTAGCATTACCGAGCGTTGCGCTTGCAACAATTCCGATGGCTATTATTGCTCGTATTACACGTTCAAGTATGCTTGAAGTTATGCGCTCTGACTTTATTCGAACTGCAAGAGCAAAAGGACTCCGCATGTTTTGGGTGGTTTATCGACATTCTTTAAAAAATGCTGTGATTCCGATTCTTACGGTAATTGGTTTACAGTTCGGCGTATTGCTTGGAGGAGCTATTTTAACAGAAACAATTTTTAGCTGGCCTGGAATTGGACGTTATATTTATGAAGCAATTGGATATCGTGATTATCCTGTGATTCAATCTGGAATTCTTATTATTGCTCTCCTCTTTGTATGTATAAATTTAATCGTTGATTTATTGTATACAGTTATTGATCCAAGGATTAAATATAACAAGTAAAGGAGGAGCAACAAATGGCAGAATTAATGAAAAATAACCTTTTACCACCTGAACCTCCTATTGTAGAAGAAACATCTTCTGTCTTTAGAGAAGGGTGGCGCAGTTTTAAGAAAAATAAACTTGCTTTAGCAGGAGGCACAATTGTGCTATTTTTTATTCTCTTAGCGATATTTGCTCCTGTTATTGCTCCTGAAGGGGTAAATGAGCAAAAATTGCAAGAACGACTCCAGCCCCCTTCAAGTGAGCATTGGTTTGGAACAGACGATTTTGGGCGGGACGTATTTTCACGCGTATTGCATGGAGCAAAAACATCACTTTGGGTTGGCTTTTTCTCTGTAATGGGTTCTATTATTATCGGGAGCTTTCTTGGGATTGTAGCAGGTTATTATGGGAGAATTGCAGACGCTATCATCTCACGGATATTTGATATTTTACTTGCTTTTCCAAGTATTTTATTAGCTATTGGAATTGTAGCAGTCCTTGGTCCATCTTTACAAAATGCGTTAATTGCCATTGCTGTCATTAATATCCCGAACTTTGGTAGGTTAATTCGTTCAAGAGTGTTAAGTGTTAAAGAAGAAGAATATATTTTAGCAGCGAAAGCGATTGGTATGTCAGATCACCGCATTTTATTTCATCATGTGTTACCAAATAGCATTACGCCTATTATTGTACAAGGGACGCTTGCAGTTGCAACAGCTATTATTGAGGCAGCCGCGCTTGGCTTTTTAGGACTCGGGACACAGCCTCCGAATGCGGAATGGGGGAGGATGCTAGCGGATTCTAAGCAATACTTAATGCAAGCTCCTTGGACAATGATTTTTCCAGGAGTAGCTATCATGCTTGTTGTTTTAGGGTTCAATTTACTTGGAGATGGATTGCGAGATGCACTTGACCCAAGAATGAAAAACTAAAAAAGCACGTGTCAGCTGACACGTGCTTTTTAATTTTCTTCTTCACCGCTAATCTCAAAAGAGTTTTCTGTTGTATGATAGCTTTGAAAGCTATCGATAAGCAAATCAAGATGTTCAACTTCTTCTCCATATTCAATGATAGAAGAAATGAGGGGAAAAAGATTATACAGCATTTTATTTTCATCTTCATCTTCAAGAAGTTTATATTTCATAAATGTATCAATAAGTCCACGTTTCCCTGTACAAGAAGGATCAATCGCTTTATGCGGCTGCTGAGCACGAACTTTTCCAATGAATTTTAAAAGAGTTTGTTCATGGTAGCTTAAAATGTACTCTGTTTGCTCTTTTAACACTGTTTGAAATTTCTCTGGCATATGATGAATATCATTGCCAAGTCTATGCAGCAAACGTAGCGTTGTTAATGCCCTTTTTGTTGTAAGCAACATTTGACGAAATAGAACAAGTTTACGAGATTTTACATGAGCATTTTTCTTAGAGTATTTTCGTTCTTCTTTATAAAAATCAAATGTTTGTTCAGTTTGTTTAAGGCGATCCTCAATTTTTTCAATATCTTCTTTTAACAGTGTATATGCGGAAGCTTCTCTTAAGGTCATTCGAATCCATTTAATAATGTCTTCTGTTATGTGTGTCAACTTATAATAAAGTTTTGTCTCATATTTAGGTGGTAGAAAAATAAAATTTACGATAAAGGCTGATAATACTCCGAGCATGACAGTACTAAATCTAAGCAAAGCATAATCTGTTGATTCAATCGTTGTGCTTTCCATGATCGCAATAACCGTTACTAGGGAAAGCGGAATAATATTTTGGGATTTTAGACGCAAGTTGATTGTAATAACTAGAATAGCCGTCAATCCAATTACAACGGGATGATTCCCTAGTGTAAGAGAAAAGATAACCGCTACTAAAGCTCCGATAATGTTTCCTTGAAGCTGGTCTAAAACCGTTAAATAAGAGCGATAAATAGATGGTTGAATTGCAAAAATAGCCGCAATTCCCGCAAATGCAGGCGCTGATAGCCCAAGAAGCTCTGCTAAAAATAAGGCAAGCGTAATTGCAATTCCTGTTTTGAAAATACGAGCACCAAGTTTCATGGTGAGAGTTAATGACATTCCCTTCGTAATAAAGTTTTTCTCTGAAACCACATTATAAATCATTTGGTAAAAAAAGAAAGTCTGACTTTTATTATCTTTAATAAACAGTCAGTATTTCCTTGCTAAATAGAGAAGAAGGAGCGCTCTATAGCTTTTAGAAAATAATTTTTTCTTTTAGTAATTGCTAAACAATAACCTACTATACAAGGTTTAGAAGAGGATATCAAGAGAAAATCTTCAACAAAAAACACCATTTTTAGACGATGATAAAAAAACACCTCTAGAAAGGTTTCTAGAGGTGTTTTCGGTTATTTACTTACAGTTGACTGAAAGCTTTTTCAACTGCTATTAACGTTTTTGTAATATCTTCTTCTGTGTGAGCTATTGTTAAAAACCATGCTTCATATTTAGAAGGAGCAAGATTAATGCCTTCATTTAGCATAAGCTTAAAGAATTTTGCAAACATCTCTCCGTCTGTATTCTCGGCTTGTTCATAGTTCACTACAGTTTCATTTGTAAAGTACACTGTAAGAGCACCTTTTAAACGGTTGATCGTAATAGGAACATTGTATGTTTTAGCGTGCGCGGCAATTCCTTCTTCAAGCATCTCACCTAATTGATCAAGACGTTCGTAGACGCCTTCTTCTTGCAGTATTTCTAGACAAGCAATTCCAGATAGGATAGAAGCTGGATTACCTGCCATTGTGCCTGCTTGATAAGCAGGTCCAAGCGGTGCTACTTTTTCCATAATATCTTGACGACCGCCATAAGCCCCGATTGGAAGTCCGCCTCCAATAATTTTCCCTAGAGCAGTTAAGTCTGGTTTGACTCCAAGTAAATCTTGAGCTCCTCCATACATAAAGCGGAATGCTGTGATAACCTCATCATAAATAACAAGCGCTCCAGCTTCATGAGCAAGATCATTTACAGCTTGTAGGAAGCCTTCTTTTGGTTCTACAATTCCAAAGTTCCCAACAATTGGTTCTACGAGAACACCGGCGATTTCGTCTCCCCATTTTGCAAGGGCTTCTTTAAACGGTTCAATATCGTTAAATGGAACGGTAATAACTTCTTTTGCAATACTTTTTGGAACTCCAGCAGAATCAGGTGTTCCAAGTGTTGAAGGACCAGAACCCGCTGCAACAAGGACAAGGTCAGAGTGACCGTGATAGCAGCCAGCAAATTTAATGATTTTGTCACGTCCAGTATAAGCACGAGCAACGCGAATTGTCGTCATTACGGCTTCTGTGCCAGAGTTTACGAAGCGTACTTTATCTAAATTCGGCATCGCATTTTTTAACATTTTCGCAAATTTCACTTCATGTGCTGTTGGTGTTCCATATAAAACGCCATTTTCAGCAGCTTCTGTAATAGCTTTTGTAATATGAGGATGTGCATGACCTGTTATAATCGGTCCGTACGCTGCAAGGTAGTCAATGTATTGATTGTCATCAACATCCCAAAAGTAAGCTCCTTGTCCGCGCTTCATAGCAACGGGAGTACCGCCGCCAACTCCTTTATATGAGCGAGAAGGACTATTTACGCCCCCTACAATATGTTCAAGCGCTTCGCTATGTAATTTTTCAGAATTTGTAAATCTCATAAATGATGCCTCCTAGAGCATTAAAGTTTCTTTTTCTATTCTAGCAAACTTTTGCCTTTATGTACTAGAGGAAGCAATCTTACCATTTGTGTAGATGCGTCTTATTGGTTACACTAACGTATGGTAAATAGTAAAAAGAGATGGAGGAGTGAAGATGAAGGAAATTATTGAAGTAAAAGGATTGCGTAAGGAATTTAAAGCATACGCAAACCGTTCAGGATTAAAAGGAGCTTTTCGTGATCTTTTTACTCGGCAATATAAGATTGTTCCTGCTGTTGATAATGTATCAATGTCAATCAAGCAAGGAGAGATGGTTGGTTATATTGGAGAAAATGGCGCAGGGAAATCAACAACAATAAAAATGCTAACAGGCATCTTAACCCCAACAAGTGGACATGTGCGTGTAAATGGAATGAATCCACATAAAGAAAGAGAGAAATTTGCTCAAACGATTGGGGTTGTATTCGGGCAACGTTCGCAGCTTTGGTGGGACATTGCGGTTCAGGAATCTTTTCGTCTCTTGAAAAAAGTATACAAAGTGTCTGACGAAGATTATAACGAGCATATGAACCATGTTATTGAAACACTTGATATTGGACCACTTTTAGACAAGCCAGTCCGAAAGCTTTCCCTTGGTCAACGTATGCGCTGTGAGCTTGCAGCTGCACTTATTCATAATCCACCATTGCTCTTTCTAGATGAACCAACAATTGGATTGGACGTACTTGTAAAATTAAAGATTCGTAAGTTTCTTAAAGAAATTAACGAAAAACATAAAACAACGATTTTGCTTACCACTCATGATTTAGCTGACATTGAGGCACTTTGTGAGCGCGTTATTATGCTTGATGAAGGAAAAGTCATTTATGATGGTCTTCTAGACAAGCTGCGTACAAATTGGGGCGAGCAAAAGCAAATTTCGTTCCAATTTACAATACCACCGCTTCATGCTGATTTAATTAAACTAACGAAAGACCTTGATGTATCTTGGTTTAGTGGTGATCACCCAGACGTATATGTTGCCCATGTTGGTACAGATCAAGATATTATGTCAGAGCTCATTGGTAGAACAGTTGGGGCATACCGGATTCAAGATATGAGCATTGAAAAAATCTCTACAGAAGAAATTATTCGCAACATTTATGAAGAAGGTGTTGTGAGTGGATAAGTATATTGAAATGATTCGCATCCGCTTTTTGATGATGCTTGCTTACAGAACAAACTACTATAGTGGAATTTTAATTTATGGAATCAATATTGGGGCCTATTATTTTCTTTGGTCTGCGATTTATGGTGGAAAAGGAAATATTGAAGGATTATCGATTACGCAGATGGTAACATATGTAGCTGTTTCATGGATGGCAAGAGCTTTCTATTTTAATAATATTGATCGCGAGATGGCAACAGAGATTAAGGAAGGAAAAGTAGCAGTAGAACTTATTCGTCCATATAGTTATCTTGGTATGAAAACAATGCAAGGGCTTGGTGAAGGTCTTTTTCGTTTTTTCTTCTTTTCTATTCCAGGTCTTATTATCGTTTATTTTATCTTTCCAATTGAATTTTCAGCGAGTCCAGTAACATGGGGCCTTTTCTTGCTTTCACTCGTATTTAGCTTTTTTATCAATATGCAAATTAACTTGCTTACTGGAATCACTACGTTCTTTTTATTTAACAACGATGGATTAATTCGAGCGAAACGAGTTGTTATCGACTTATTTTCAGGATTACTTTTACCAATCAGCTTTTATCCTATATGGGCACAAAATATTATGGGGTACTTGCCTTTTCAAGGGATTAGCTATATTCCGAGCATGATTTTCACGAATGGATTCAAAGGAGCAGACGTTTATCAAGGATTGCTATTTCAAGCGCTTTGGTCTGTTGTTTTATTAATTCCAATTTCTTTAATATGGTGGGCCGCTCGTAAGCGTCTCGTCATTCAAGGAGGGTAGAGAAAATGTTTTACTTCTCAATATTTTTTCAATATATCGGTCAATATATGAAAACAAGGCTTCAATATCGCTCGGATTTGGTCGTTGAAATTTTATCTGATTTGCTGTTTCAAGCCGTTAACTTAGTATTTATTCTTGTTGTGTTTGGTCATACACAGTTTTTACATGGGTGGTCAAGAGATGAAATTATTTTTATATACGGATTTTTCCTTGTCCCATTTGCTATTTTCTCTACCTTTTTCAACATTTGGGACTTCAATGAACGATACATTGTAAAAGGAGAAATGGATCGGATTTTAACAAGACCTATTCATAGCCTTTTTCAAGTTATATTAGAACGCATTGAGCTTGAGTCTCTCTTTGGAGCTGTAACAGGTTTAGCGGTTATGATTTATGCAGGATCGCTTCTTGATCTTCCGTTTCATTGGTATGATCCATTGATATTTCTGCTATTTGTCATTGGGGGAGCTCTTGTTTATGGAGGTATCTTTATTTCATTAGCTACAATTGGATTCTGGTCTGATGCTAGAACGTCCATTATGCCAACTATGTATAATATTGGAAACTACGGGCGTTATCCTGTAGATATTTATAACAACGTTATTCGTTACATACTTACATGGATTTTGCCGTTTGCATTTGTTGGTGTTTATCCCGCTGCATACTTTTTAAAACGAGAAGAATGGTATTGGTATTCGTTTTTAACGCCTGTTGTTGGTTTAGCTTTCTTTATTTTGTCTATTGTTTTATGGAATACAGGAGTAAAAAGGTATAGAGGAGCAGGAAACTAACCGAAGTATGCTATAGTATAAAAAATAAGTTTAGGAGGTCTTTTTTTATGACATTAAATTTAGGAGAAAAAGCACCTGAGTTTTCACTACCTTCAAATACTGGAGAAGAAGTTAAGCTTTCTGATTTCGAAGGGAAATTCGTTGTTCTTTATTTTTACCCAAAAGATATGACTCCAGGATGCACAACAGAAGCTTGCGATTTCCGTGATCAGCATGAAAGTTTTAAAGAGCTTGATGCTGTAATTTTAGGTATTAGTCCTGATCCAGTTGCACGTCATCAGAAATTTATTGATAAGCATGATCTTCCATTTTTACTTCTAGCAGATGAGGAACATAAAGTTGCTGAACTTTATGACGTATGGAAGTTAAAGAAAAACTTTGGTAAAGAATATATGGGAATTGAACGCTCTACGTTTGTTATTAACAAAGATGGGGAGCTTTTAAAAGAATGGCGCAGAGTCCGTGTTGCAGGCCATGTTGAAGAAGCCCTTCAATTTATTAAAGAGCAATAAAAAATGAAAACCGCTGTGAATCAGCGGTTTTTTATTTTTCTTTAAACAAGTTTGAAATTGATATATAGTTTGAATAGTGTTAATATTTCGTTAATATAAGTGGATATATCTTCATCAATGCTAAAGCTCACTTCTTCATCTGCATCCATTTTGCATATTAAGAATGGGCTTTCTTATTTTCTGTAAACAAAGAGGTAGGGGGGAAATAGGGAGATGAAAGTGTTTTGGTTCATTCCAACATCAGGAGACGGTCGCTATTTAGGAACAGCAAAAGGTGGCCGTGAGACGAGCTTCGATTATTTGAAACAGCTTGCACGAGCTATTGATACACTTGGCTATCATGGAGCATTGCTGCCAACAGGGAGATCTTGTGAAGATGCATGGGTAACAGCCTCTTCCTTGCTCAGTGAAACATCTAGGATGAAATTTTTAGTTGCTTTGAGACCAGGCCTTATGTCGCCAGCTGTTGCAGCCCGAATGGCTGCGACATTTGATCGATTTTCGAACGGCCGTCTTTTAATTAACATTGTGTCAGGCGGAAATCCTTCTGAACAAATTGGAGATGCGCTTCAAGTGAAGCATGAAGAGCGATATGAACTAACACGAGAGTTTCTGCATATTTGGACATCTTTAATGAGAGACGGGAAATCAGACTTTTCAGGAGAGCATATTACAATTAACGGAGGTAGACTTGTTTATCCACCTATTCAATCTCCTTATCCTCCGATTTACTTTGGAGGATCATCAAGCAAAGCGCTTCCTATCGCTGCAAAGTTTGCAGATGTTTATTTAACTTGGGGAGAGCCTGTTGAACATGTGAGAGAAAAAGTAGAAAAAGTGAAAGCTCTAGCAGCGGAGCAAGGAAGAACCGTTAAGTTTGGGATTCGTCTTCATATGATTGTGCGTGAGACAGCAGATGAAGCATGGAAATCAGCAAATGAACTTATTCAATATGTTGATGAGGAGCTTATTGAAAAAGCCCGCCAAGAAATGGGACGTCATGATTCAGAGGGACAACGTCGTATGCTTGCTCTTTACAGTGGAGATCGAAATGACCTTGAAATTCGTCCTAACCTTTGGAGTGGCGTAGGTCTTGTCCGGGCTGGTGCTGGTACAGCGCTTGTTGGAGATGCTAAAACAGTGGCAGAGCGTATGAAGGAATACGAGGAAGCTGGGATTGATACATTTATTTTGTCAGGCTATCCACACTTAGAGGAATCGTACCGTGTAGCTGAACTTCTTTTCCCACACCTACAATTAGAAAAACATGAAGAACAAGCTACAAAAGCCACAGCTTCCCCTGGAGTTATGATTGCTGACGACGTAAAACCTATTAAAAAATAAAAATTAAGCGACAGGGAGCAGGGGAGATATGGAGAATCAAAATATGTTATTTACTTTATTGTCTTGCCTATTTTTTGTCCTCCTTTTAGGAATATGGACGTATAAGAAAACAAAAGGATCAAATTCAACTACAGAAGGTTACTTTCTAGCTGGTAGAGGAATGACAGGAGGGTTTATTGCTGGGGCTCTTATTTTAACGAACTTGTCAGCAGAGCAAATGGTTGGATTAAACGGTCAATCATATGGAACAAACATGACGAACATGGCATGGGAAGTCACAGCTGTTTTTCCTATTGTTATTATGGCTTTGCTTCTTCTTCCACGTTATCTTGGAGGAGCTTTTACAACGCTGCCTCAATTTCTGAGAGATCGCTATGATGAAGGAGTAAGACGCCTTGTTGTTCTTTTATTTATGCTTGGGTATGTGCTTGTCACAATTCCATCTACTCTATACTCCGGGGCTCTTGCCGTATTGAAAATGTTTGATGTTCCCGCTCTACTTGATATCTCATATACGCAGTCTATCTGGGTTATGGTATGGATTATTGGCCTGTTTGGCGCTGTTTTTGCGATATTTGGCGGAATGAAAGCTATCGCGGTATCAGATACATTTATTGGCGTTGGTCTTATTATTGTATGTACACTCATACCGGTTATTGGTCTCTATCAGCTTGGAGATGGAAGTATAGGTGAGGGAGCTCGTATTGTTTCAACAAATCATACAGAAAAACTTAATGCAGTTGGATCAAGTACAGACTCTGTTCCGTTTCTAACGATTTTCACCGGGATGATCTGGGCAAATCTTTTTTATTGGGGAACAAATCAATATGCAATTCAGCGTACGCTTGGTGCAGCCAATTTAGCAGAAGGACAAAAAGGCGTATTATATACAGGCTTTTTTAAACTGCTTGTTCCTATATTCATGATGGTCCCGGGAATTATTGCCTTTCATATGTATGGAGGTGGATTGCAATCCGTTGACCTTGCTTTTCCAACACTTGTAGCTAATACGCTACCTTGGTATTTACAAGGATTCTTTCTTGTTGTACTTCTCGGTGCCGTATTCAGTACCTTTAATGCCTTAATTAACTCAGCAGCAACAATGTTTGCGCTAGATGTTATTCAGCCATTAAAGCCAACTTTGTCCGATCGAAAGCTTTTAGATTTAAGCAAATGGTTTAGCGGTATTTTAGCAATTGCAAGCTTTTGTATTGCCCCCTTGTTAATGTATGCTCCAGACGGTCTTTGGGAGTTAATCCGTCGTTTTACAGGTTTCTTTAATATTCCGATCATTGCTGTTGTTCTTGTTGGAATTTTTGCGCGAAAAGTTCCTGCTTTAGCTGCGAAAGTTGTGATTATTTTTCATGTTGTCACATACTACATGTTGATTTGGGGAATGAATCAATTGTTTGGTATTCCTATTAATATTAATTACATTCATGTTTATGGCATCCTGTTCTTTACAGAGATTGTGATAATGCTTGCTATAAGCCGAATATCACCGAGGAAAGAAGCATGGAAGTTCACACCAAAACCTAAAGTTGATATGAAACCATGGAAATACTCCTTATTTACTTCTGTTGTTTTGATCGGATTTGTGTTCGCTTTTTATCTTGTGTTCTCACCAATTGGTCTAGCATATAAACAGGGATATGTTTCTCCTTACTTTTGGCCGAGTTTAGGTTTGTTATCAATTGTAACGATAAGTATTGCGATTTTGTCAGTGAAAAAGTGGAACAAGAAATATGGCTCCTATATAGAGAAGACGACGAGTTCTACTAAAACAATATCTTCATGAGTAACGCCCTCTTGCTCATTAAGAGGGCTTTTCTTTTTCAAGCGATTCTAAGTATGTTACATTAATATGGAAACGTAAAGGGGGAGTTTAAGATGAGAGATTCACGCATTAGCACATTAGCAAGTTTGCTAACACATCATTCTATTAAGGTGAAAGAAGGAGAGAGGGTATTAATTAAAGCACATCTTATTGCACGCCCACTTGTTCTGGAATTAATTGATGAGATTTATAAAGCTGGTGCTTACCCTTATGTGGATATTTTAGATGATGAGATTTCAAAACATATTGCAATGGGATATGAAAAAACACAGCTTGAAACAAGTGCTGCTTGGGAAATGCAAAAATATAAAGATGTGGACTGTGTCATTGCTGTTATTGGAGAAGAGAACGATGCAGAATTAGCGGAAGTACCTTCTGAGAAACATCGAATTCGTGGAGAGGTAATGAGGCCTGTTCAACAATTTTACATAAACAATAGAAGATGGACGCTTTTAAATTATCCAACAAAAGCGCTCGCTCAAAAAGCAGGTATGAGCACATCACGCTTTGAAGATTATTTACTTGATGTTTGTACAATTGACTACAGTAAGATGTATGAAGCCATGAAACCTTTAAAAGAGTTAATGGAAAGAACGGATAGAGTACGATTAGTTGGCAAAGGGACTGATCTATCTTTTTCAATTAAAGGAATAGAAGCAATTATGTGTGCTGGAGAAGCAAATGTGCCAGATGGGGAAGTCTTTACAGCTCCTATCAAAGACTCTGTTAATGGAACAATTACATTCAATACACCTTGCCCATACCGTGGAACAACGTTTACAGATGTCTCACTTACATTTGAAAACGGAAAAATTGTGAAAGCAGAAGCGGATAAAACAGAGAAACTGAATGACATTTTAGATACAGACGAAGGATCTCGTTATATTGGAGAATTCGCCATTGGCGTTCATCCTCTTATTCAAGAGCCAATGGGAGATATTTTATTCGATGAGAAAATTGGTGGAAGTCTTCATTTTACTCCAGGAGAAGCCTACGAAGAAGCGGACAATGGAAACCGTTCAGCAATTCACTGGGATATGGTTCTTATCCAGCGACCTGAGTACGGCGGAGGTGAGATTTACTTTGATGATGTTTTAATTCGTAAAGATGGCGAATTTGTATTAGAAGAATTAAAAGGATTAAATAGAGAAAACCTTCTATAAAATCGGCATTTGTCTATGAACAAATGAGAGATTTCTTCATATAATAAAAACATGAAGAATACCTCCTCAGGTAAATAATGGTGGAAGGCACAAAGCATGAAATGCTTTGTGCCTCTTTTTTTGTCGTATAATAAGAAAAAGTAGGATAAAATAGAAAGAGAAACGATGGATTTCAAAACGCCAGAAGTTGACAAAACAAGCTTGGCAGATGTACACTAATTATAAACATTATAAAGTAAGAACTTTTTTAGAAGAGAGGTGCATGGCGGTGGCAACAACAGACGATTTAAAAGAGGCTTTGGATGTACTTAAGGGTACTGGGGTTCGGATTACACCGCAACGTCATGCGATTTTAGAGTACCTAATTAATTCTATGTCTCACCCTACTGCAGATGAAATTTACAAAGCATTAGAAGGTAAGTTTCCTAATATGAGTGTTGCAACGGTTTATAACAATCTCCGCGTTTTTCGTGAAGCAGGAATCGTTAAAGAATTAACATACGGCGACTCTTCAAGTCGATTTGATTACGTAACAACTCAGCATTATCATGTTATTTGTAATGATTGTGGGAAAATTGTTGATTTTCATTACCCAGCTTTGAATGAAGTAGAAGCGCTTGCTGCGCATATTACGAATTTTGAAGTTAGTCATCATCGTTTAGAGATATATGGAACATGTCCAGAATGTGCAAAAGATAAAAAAACAGTCGAAAGCTGATCGTACGAAATGATCAGCTTTCTTTTTTCTTTCTATTATATTTCTCATTGAATTCTTTTCCTTCTAGGGCAGGATCAAGTGTAAGAGGCTCTCTACAATACATACACATGTCTACACGTCCTAATACTTTTGTATACTTTTTGCATTCAGGGCATACAACTTGGACGGCTTTAGTAGAAAGCATTCCAATCCAAAAATAAACAACAGTGCTGCCAACAATACATAAAAGACCAAGAAGCATAAAAAGGGTCATTAATAGCATTGATTCTCTAAAGAAAATCCCCGCATACATAACGATAAAACCAATAAATACAAGACTTAAAGCGAAAGTGCGAATTTTATTAATTTTACTCGAATATTTAGTAGCCATGAAAGCCCTCCCTTTTTCTTATCATACCATAGGAAATGGCACATTTTTCTCATGAATTATCGCCTAATAGAAGAGGATTTCGACAATGGCTGTCGAAAGAAGAAGAATACCAAAGTTCCCTTCAAAGTGAAACGGAATTTAAATGTTGGAGGAATTATGATATGGAAGATATACTGCGCCCAATTTATCAGGAAAGAGCAAGTAATCGTGATACATTAGGGGTTTTGCTTATTGAAAAGAGTAAGTCAAGTTTACCTGTAACAGATAATCAAGATGCATTGCTCGTTGTAATTGTTAAAAAAGCTGAAGTTCCGCTTTTTATTAAACACTATCATCGTCACGATACAACTGCTGCTCTTTATACTGTAACAGAGGAACAGCTTTATGATTGGTTAACAAACGGCAGCAATCGTCGAGTTGTAGACTGGATTTTTAATGGGCAAATTCTTTTTGATCGAAATGAGTACTTAGAAACTTTAAAAAAGCAGCTTGATGAATTTCCTTACCATGACCGCTATAAGAAAATAGGAATTGAGTTCGCGAAGCTTATTCGTCGGTTTATAGAAGGAAAAGCTTTTTTTACAAGCGGTAATCATTTAGATTCCTTTAATCATATGGTTCACGCTTTGCATCATTTAGCTCGTCTGTCAGTTCTAGAGCATGGATTTCACCCAGAAGTAACGGTATGGAGTCAAGTGAAGAAACTTGAGCCTGAGGTTTATAAATTGTACGAGGAGCTTGTAGAAAGCAAAGAGGGAATTGAAAAACGTCTTGAACTGCTTTTCTTAGCGAGTGAGTTTTTATTAAATCAGCGCATTGATTTAGGCTCAAAACATCTTTTATCTGTAATGAAGCAAAAACAGGAACCGTGGACATTTCAGCAGCTTATGACAGAGGAAGAGATAGCGCCTTATAGTATTGACTTAGGAATTGTACTAGATTTCCTTGTTGAGAAAGAGCTTGTCTTTATTTATGAAGAAGAAACAAAAGGGAAAAATATATATCACAGATACTATACAACAAGATAATATAGATAGGGTCTTCTAGCATCCAGCAAGAAGACCCTACCTTATTTCTAAAAAGATATAAAAAAATGAAAATAACTGTTGACGATTCTTTTTTATCTTGGTATAGTATTACTTGTCGCTGCTACGGTAGCACAAAACGGAAATCGAGTTAAAATTTATTTAAAAAAAGTTGTTGACACACTTTGAAATAAGTGATAAGATGTAAAAGTCGCTGTTAACGATAAATGAAATGATTGACCTTTGAAAACTGAACAAAATACGTCAACGTTAATTCTATTTTATTTTTAAAACAACGTTTCTTATTAGAAACAAAAAGCTATGGACATCGAAAGATGAAACCAAACTTTCTATGGAGAGTTTGATCCTGGCTCAGGACGAACGCTGGCGGCGTGCCTAATACATGCAAGTCGAGCGGAGTTTTGAAAAGCTTGCTTTTCAAAACTTAGCGGCGGACGGGTGAGTAACACGTGGGCAACCTGCCCTTGAGACGGGGATAACTCCGGGAAACCGGAGCTAATACCGGATAACACATATCTTCGCATGAGGAT
>NZ_FOXX01000012.1 GCF_900115845.1 Priestia endophytica DSM 13796
AAAAGCCACCTTCTAACATATCCTCATGCGAAGATATGTGTTATCCGGTATTAGCTCCGGTTTCCCGGAGTTATCCCCGTCTCAAGGGCAGGTTGCCCACGTGTTACTCACCCGTCCGCCGCTAAGTTTTGAAAAGCAAGCTTTTCAAAACTCCGCTCGACTTGCATGTATTAGGCACGCCGCCAGCGTTCGTCCTGAGCCAGGATCAAACTCTCCATAGAAAGTTTGGTTTCATCTTTCGATGTCCATAGCTTTTTGTTTCTAATAAGAAACGTTGTTTTAAAAATAAAATAGAATTAACGTTGACGTATTTTGTTCAGTTTTCAAAGAACTTGTCTTAAGCGACTTACTTAGTATAACTTATATCCACTAAGCTTGTCAACCTCTTTTTTTCAGCTCTAAATTGTCTTGAGCTGACTTTTAAAATATTATCATAGAAATACTTACATTGACAACCCCTTTTTCACTTTTTTATAAAATTTTTGCAATGTATAGGCCATTATTCTCTGACAGGTCTAGAAATGAAGCATCTTCATCAAGTCTAATAAGTGGTTTTGAAAGATCATTTTGATTGATAAACACGATCTCTCCTTTTTGATTATTATTTAGTAGAATCCTTCTTCCAATGGCTGTTGAAGAGATTTCTTTCATAAGAATTGTGAGATACTCAAAATCATATTTTCCAAAAGATTTTTTTCGCATTTCTTCTAATACAGGGAAAGGTATTTTCTTCTCTCCGTGTGCTTTATCGCTTATCATAACATGGAACGCATCCGCAACTGCTACAATTTTGCTATAAGGATGAACTTGGTTTCCGGTAAGACCAAGAGGATACCCTGAGCCATCAAGACGCTCATGATGTTGAAGGACAGCAAGTTTGCTTCCCTCTGTTAAAAGACGTAGGTGTCGAACCATTTGATAGCTTTTACTTGGATGGACTTTAATCATTCTTTTTTCGGTTTCACTTAACGTCGCATTACTTTTCAAGAAAAGATGCTCATTCATACGAGAAAACCCACAGTCCATTAAAAGTCCTGATAAAGCTACGCCAACCCATTCCTCTTGTTTAAAGTTCCTTTTCCGCCCAATAAAAGCTGCGATTAACCCTACAGCTACTGGGTGATGATAAAAATCATTTTCTTTTGATTGATATCTACAGAGATTCAAAATATGAGATGAAGTAGAGAAATCTTTAAAAAAGGGAATAAAACTCTTTCTGACATCTATCATGTCAATCATCATCCCAACTTGCCACCCCTGAAATATTTTCTTATATCTCTCTATAGCCTTCTTATATTGATCAACAAATGCATTATACTTTTCAATACTCTCATATAATTCATTTATTTCTTCTTCCTGATTAGACAATGATGCTCTTTCTTGAACTTGTATCTCATTAATGAGAAAAGCTCGCAAAACTTGTATTCTATGTTTTGTAATCTTCATTCCTTTTGGCATGATAATATGTCCATCTTGAGAACAAACATCCTCTTTCACAACAAAGCCTGCTTTTAAATCTTGAACTAAGATGTTCACTATTCTTGCCTCCTCAAACAGCATTTCTATGAATGAGTAAAATTATACTAAAAAAAGAGCGCATATAGCGCTCTTTTTTCAAGGATTTTATTTAGAAGATTTAATCTTCTTGTTCCTCTGTTTCTTCACCTTGAGGACCTTCAAGATGTTCTCCTTCTTCATCAAGATCTTCATCTTCACTTTGTACACGAGCAACAGTTGAAACATATTCATCATCACCGAGACGAATAAGTTTCACTCCTTGTGTATTTCTTCCTGTTTGAGAGATGTCCTCAACAGATACACGAATAAGAACACCATGAACAGTAATAAGCATTAAATCATCGTCAAGATTAACAGATTTTAAAGCTACAACATCACCATTTTTCTCTGTAATGTTGCACGTCTTAAGTCCTTTACCACCACGCGTTTGGATACGATAGTCTTCAACCGGCGTTCTCTTTCCATATCCATTCTTCGTGACTACAAGAATATCATCTTCATCTTCTGAGATTTCCATCCCTACTACTTCATCATCACTAGCAAGAGTGATTCCTTTTACACCAGTAGCTGTTCTTCCCATTGAACGAACATCGTTCTCATCAAAACGAATAAGCAATCCTTTCTTCGTTCCGATGACCATATGCTGTTCTCCATTTGTTAAGCGAACAGAAATCAATTCATCTTCCTCACGAAGATTAATTGCAATCAGTCCATTAGTACGAATATTCTCAAAGGATGACAGTGGCGTTCTCTTAGCAATCCCATCCTTAGTTGTGAAGAATAGATAATCTGTATCTGTGAATTCTTTCACTGGGATAATAGCATTAATCCATTCTCCTTTTTCAACTTTTAGAAGGTTAATGATTGGTAGACCTTTTGCTGTTCGACTATACTCAGGAATTTCATACCCTTTTGTTCGGTATACTTTTCCTTTATTTGTGAAGAATAAAATTGTATCATGTGTAGAAGTTGTCAAAAGCTGCTCAACAAAGTCATTTTCATTCATATTCATCCCTTGAATGCCTCGTCCACCTCGACGTTGACTTTTATATGTTGAAACAGGAAGACGTTTAATATAACCATTATGCGTCAGTGTAATAACAATGCTCTGCTCTGGAATTAAATCTTCATCTTCAATGTTTTCAATTCCACCATCTAAAATTTCCGTTCGGCGGTCATTACTAAATTTCTCTTTCACTTCTATAAGTTCTTCACGAATGATTTCAAGTACTTTTTCTTCATCTGCTAGAATTGCACGAAGTTCTGCAATTAAAGCTAATAGGGATTGATACTCAGCTTCAATCTTCTCTCTCTCTAGGCCTGTCAAACGTTGAAGACGCATATCTAGAATCGCTTGAGCTTGCTTTTCAGAAAGAGAGAAGTTCTCCATTAATCCCTCTTTAGCTATATCTGCTGTTTGAGAACTACGGATAAGCTGGATGACTTCATCAAGATGATCAAGTGCAATTTTCAGTCCCTCTAAAATATGCGCACGAGCTTCTGCTTTACGTAATTCAAACTCTGTACGGCGACGGATAATTACTACTTGGTGATCAAGATAATGCTGTAAACACTCTCTCAGACTAAGTACTTTGGGCTGACCATTAACAAGTGCAAGAGTGTTAATTCCAAAGCTTGTTTGTAAAGCCGTATGTTTATAGAGATTGTTAAGAAGTACGCTTGCATTCGCATCACGACGAACTTCAATAACAATACGCATACCGCGGCGATCTGATTCGTCACGTAAGTCTGTTATTCCATCAATCCTCTTATCACGAACTAAATCAGCAATCTTCTCAATAAGCTTTGCTTTGTTCACTTGGTAAGGAAGTTCTGTTACAATAATTGATTCTTTTCCATTGCTCTTTTGTTCGACATCAACTTTTGCTCTTAATGTAATAGATCCTTTTCCTGTTTCATAAGCTTTGCGAATTCCACTTCTTCCAATGATATGAGCTCCTGTAGGAAAATCAGGACCAGGAATAATGTCCATAAGCTCCATTGTTGTAACCTCTGGATTTTCACTAACGGCTAATACCCCGTCAATTATTTCTCCAAGATGGTGTGGTGGAATGTTTGTAGCCATACCAACAGCAATCCCTGACGAACCATTTACAAGAAGGTTAGGAAAGCGAGAAGGCAAAACAACAGGCTCTTTCTCTACTCCATCATAGTTATCTTGATAGTCGATTGTATCTTTATTAATGTCACGCAGAAGTTCCATAGAGATTTTAGACATCTTAGCTTCTGTATAACGCATAGCTGCTGCTGCGTCTCCATCAATTGATCCGAAGTTTCCGTGGCCGTCAACAAGCATATGACGATAGTTAAAATCCTGTGCCATACGCACCATTGCATCATAAACGGCTGAATCACCATGCGGATGATACTTACCGATTACTTCCCCAACAATACGCGCAGATTTCTTATATGTTTTATCAGCTGTAATTCCCAAGTCATTCATTGCATAGAGAATACGACGGTGCACAGGCTTAAGTCCGTCTCTCACGTCTGGTAAAGCCCTTGAAACGATAACGCTCATTGCATAATCAAGGAATGAAGTTCGCATTTCTTGGCTAATGTTAATTTCATGAATTCGAGAGCTTGGCGTATCTGCCATAACAGTAAACCTCCTTGTGAGACCCCATAACAAGTCTCTGTTCCATATATAAGGCAGGATAAGAACTCATCAACTTACCCTGCACTGGTGTTAAATATCTAGATTTTTCACATATTTTGCATTTTCTTCAATAAAGTTTCTTCTTGGTTCTACTTTATCCCCCATCAAGATCTCAAATGTTTCATCTGCTTCCATTGCATCTTTCAAGCTAACTTGAAGCAATGTTCTTGATTCAGGGTCCATTGTTGTTTCCCAAAGCTGCTCAGGATTCATTTCCCCTAGACCTTTGTAACGTTGAATACCAGGTTTTGAGGTTCCAGAGAAGTTTTGAAGAACTTGTTCTAAATCACGATCTGTGTAAGCATATTCAACTTTCTTATTTTGAGAAACTTTATATAACGGTGGCTGTGCAATGTATATATAGCCTTTTTCGATGATGTTTCTCATATAACGATAGAAGAATGTTAGAAGAAGCGTTCTAATGTGGGCTCCATCAACATCTGCATCAGTCATAATGACAATTTTATGATAACGAGCTTTTGAGATATCAAAGTCTTCTCCAATACCTGTACCAATCGCTGTGATAATAGCTCGAACTTCATCATTCGAAAGAATACGATCAAGACGTGCTTTCTCCACGTTAAGGATTTTACCTTTTAGCGGTAGAATAGCTTGGAAATGACGATCGCGCCCTTGTTTAGCAGATCCTCCAGCTGAGTCACCCTCAACAATATAAATCTCGCCAATTGATGGGTCTTTTGAAGAACAATCTGCAAGTTTTCCTGGTAGATGTGATACTTCCAAAGCACCTTTACGTCTTGTAATTTCCCGTGCTTTCTTTGCAGCAATACGTGCTCTTGAAGCTGTAAGTCCTTTTTCAATAATACGTTTTGCAACACTTGGATTTTCAAGCAAGAAAGTTTCAAAGCGTTCTGTAAATAGTGAATCTGTAATTGTACGTGCCTCACTATTTCCAAGCTTTGTTTTCGTTTGTCCTTCAAACTGTGGGTCAGGATGCTTAATAGAAATAATGGCTGTTAAACCTTCACGCACGTCTTCCCCTGTTAAATTAGTATCATTGTCTTTAAAGATTTGATTTTTACGGGCATAATCGTTGATTACACGTGTTAAAGCTGTCTTGAAACCAGACTCATGTGTTCCACCTTCGTACGTATTGATGTTATTGGCAAACGAATAAATATTGCTTGCAAAACCATCATTATACTGAAGCGCAACCTCGATGGAGATATTATCTTTCTCTCCTTCTACATAAATCGGTTCTTCATGAAGGACTTCACGTGAACGGTTTAAATGTTCTACATAAGACTTAATTCCGCCCTCGTAGTAATAAACATTCTCTTTCTCTTCTTCACGTTTGTCACGGATAATGATTTTGATTCCACGATTTAAAAACGCTAACTCGCGAAGACGGTTAGCAAGTGTATCATAGTCATACTCCAATGTTTCTTGGAATATGTCCGGATCTGGTTTAAAGTGAGTAATTGTTCCTGTATGGTCAGTTTTTCCGACTACTTTAATATCTTCTTGAGGAATGCCTCGTTCATATTTTTGATAATGAATTTCTCCATCACGATGAACATGTACTTCTAGGAAAGTAGAAAGTGCGTTTACAACTGAAGCCCCTACTCCATGAAGTCCACCTGATACTTTATAACCGCCACCGCCGAATTTACCTCCTGCGTGTAAAACAGTCATGATAACTTCTAAAGCAGGACGACCTGTTTTTTCGTGAACACCAACAGGAATTCCACGTCCATTATCTTGTACAGTGATACTATTATCCTTCTCAATTGTGACAATAATTTCGTCACAAAAACCTGCTAATGCCTCATCAATACTATTATCAACAACTTCCCACACAAGGTGGTGAAGACCTTTTCCACTTGTAGAGCCAATGTACATACCAGGTCTTTTCCGGACTGCTTCTAAACCTTCTAATACCTGAATTTGATCAGCTTCATATGATTGGTTTTGTACTTCTTTTTGTTCCATTGTCAACTATATCACCTACACTTTTTATTGGGCCAAATCACTTTCATCCTCTCATAAAGAGGACAATCCTTTTCCCTCCCCTGAGCTAGGTTAAATTGATCTTGAATATGACTCTTTTGTTCCCATTAACAGACTGTCAAACTTTCTCAATCTCCCCAGCTTTCACATGAAAGGTGGTTGCTTTTTGTAACGTTTCGTGATGAATCCCGTCAATATTTGTTGTTGTCACAAAGGTCTGAACTTTTCCTTGAATCGTATTGAGCAAATGTGATTGACGATAATCATCTAATTCAGATAATACATCATCAAGAAGTAGAATCGGATACTCTCCAATCTCTCCATGAATAAGCTCAATCTCAGCAAGTTTTATAGAGAGTGCTGTTGTACGCTGCTGTCCTTGAGAACCGAAAGTTTGCACATCTTTATCATTTACGTAGAAAATTAAATCATCGCGATGTGGACCTGCTAATGTGATACCTCTGTCGATTTCTCTCATCTTTATTTTATCAAACTTTTCATAGTATGCTTGTATCATTTTCGACAAATCTTGTTCAACTGATACATCAACAGAGCTTTTATATTGAATTTTTAGCGTTTCAAGCCCTCTGCTTATCCCATGATGAATAGGCTCTGCCCAATCTTGAAGAAGCTGTAGAAACTCATATCGCTTCTTTAAAACAGATGCAGCGACTTCTGAAAGCTGAGTTGTATAAACATCTAATAAAGATTGATCAGTTACTTTTCTCGTTTGGAGCTGTTTTAAATATTGATTACGTTGATGGAGAATTTTTTGATATCTGGCTAAGTCATGCATGTAAACAGGAGAAACTTGTCCGATTTCCATATCAAGAAATCGACGTCTTACTTGTGGATTTCCCTTTACAAGATTAAGGTCTTCTGGAGCAAACATCACAGTGTTCATTGCTCCAATATATTGACTGAGTCGTTTTTGCTCAAGTCCGTTGTACTTAGCCTTTTTCCCTTTCGTAGATACGATCAGTTCAAGAGATAAAGGTCCTGAATTTCGAGTAAGCTCTCCTTGTATCTTAGCAAAATCACAGTCCCACTTAATAAGTTCTTTATCCTTTGAAGTACGATGAGATTTTGCCATAGAAAGCACATAAATAGCTTCCATCACGTTTGTTTTCCCTTGTGCATTCTCGCCTAAAATGACGTTCACTTTGTTCTCAAACGAAATAGTAGCTTTCTCATAGTTACGATAATTTTTCAGCTGTAGTTCATTGATATGCAAGATTTCACCAACTTTTATGAAACAACAAATTGACCAACTGTCGGAATGTCCACTTGATCACCCGTTCTTAATTTTCGTCCACGGCGATCTTCGCTTTCTCCGTTTACAAAAACCTCATGTTCACTAAGGAACCATTTAGCCATTCCACCAGACTGAATTACGTCTGCAAGCTTCAAAAACTGCCCTAAAGTAATGAAGTCTGTTGAAATTTGCACTTCTTGAGCCATCAATATCTCCTACTTTCCAAAATGATCTATCTTTTTTATTTTACTAAAAAATTTAAAAAGAGAAAAGAAAGCTACTAGTCCTCTTCTAGTAGCTTTGTTCTCTTTATGAATTAATATGTTCGTACTGGTAAAATTAATTGTAACATAGAATCGTCATCTAATGTGCGAATAACAAATGGACGCATAGCCCCTGTGAAGTTTATTTTAATTTCACTACCCTCTAAAGCCTTAAGCGCATCAAGCATATATTTAGCACTGAAAGAGATTTTCAGGTCTTCCCCATCTACTGATTTACTTTGCACTTCTTCACTTACTTTTCCGATTTCAGGAGAGTTTGAAGAAATCTCAATAATTCCCTCTGGCATTGTAGAAAGTTTAACAACATTGTTTCGTCCTTCACGGGCTAACAATGATGCTCGGTCGATAGATTGAAGAAACTCTTTTACATTCAATACAACATCTGTTTTGCTGTCATCTGGAATAAGACGAGATGTATCAGGATAATTGCCGTCTAATAAACGAGAGAAGAACAGCAGATGTTTTGTTTTGAATAAGACTTGATTCTCTGTAATGACGATATCAACAAGCTCACTTGAATCATCAAGAATCTTGCTGAATTCGTTCAAGCTCTTTCCTGGAATTACAATGCTATATTTTTCTTGATTTGTTGTTTCAATTTTAGCTTTTCTTAAAGCTAAGCGGTGGCTATCTGTTGCAATACATGTCAATTCACCAGTTTCAAGTTTCCAGTTTACACCTGTCAAGATGGGGCGTGTTTCTGACGTGGACACTGCAAACACTGTTTGTCGAATCATGTTTTTAATTAAGTCTGTAGGTACACTAAACATGTTTTCTTCTTCAATTTGTGGAAGTTGTGGATATTCTTCTGCATCTAAGCCATTTAAATTAAATTCTGCTTTTCCAGAACGGATAACTGTGGAAAAGTTATTTTGAACTTCAATTTCTACTGTTTCTTTTGGCAGCTTCTTAACAATCTCGCTAAAGAAACGAGCTGGTAGAACAATACTGCCTTCTTTTTCAACCTCTACAATATGTTTGTCTTCATCTTCTTTTGGAATGAAAGATTCAATTGAAACATCTGAATCGCTTCCTGTCAATGTTACTCCTTCATCAGAAACAACAATCTTGATCCCTGTAAGAATTGGAATTGTCGTACGAGAAGAGATAGCTTTCATCACATCTTGAACACTTTGAACTAGATAATCTTTTTGAATTGAGAATTTCATTTTCTATTGTTCCTCCTTTTTTTATCTGGAGAGTTCTTTTATTTATTATTTTTTAATAAAAAATAGCAGTAGTAATAGTAGGGGCTGTGAAAATGTGGATAACTCTCAGAAACCCAGAAAATAAAGTCTATCCACATGTGGACAGACTGTGTGTAAATGAGTCTAAGTTATTCACATAATTCACTATGACCTTTGTAGCATATCTTGAATTTCTTTAACTTGCTTTTGAAGTTGAGCATCAGAATCAAGTAATTTTGAAATCTTTTCATGTGCATGGATGACTGTTGTATGATCTCGCCCTCCGAATTCTTCTCCAATTTTCGGTAGAGAGAAATCAGTTAACTCGCGAGATAAATACATAGCAATTTGACGCGGAAAAGCAACTGATTTTGTACGCTTCTTCGCTTTAAAATCTTCTAACTTTACATTGTAATGTTGCCCAACAACACGCTGGATATCATGAATGGTAATAACACGTGGTTTTGAGCTTGGGATGATATCTTTTAGGGCTTCAGCTGCTAAGTCAGCATTGATGTCCTTGTTAATAAGAGATGAATATGCAACAACTCTTATGAGTGCGCCCTCTAATTCACGAATATTCGAGTCAATTTGGTTTGCGATATAGAGCATAACCTCATTTGGAATATCCAATCCGTCTGCTTTTGCTTTCTTGCGCAGAATGGCGATCCTTGTTTCCAAATCTGGAGGGGTAATATCAGTAATTAATCCCCATTCAAAACGTGAACGAAGACGATCTTCTAGTGTTGGAATCTCTTTTGGTGGTCGATCACTTGAAATAACGATTTGTTTGCTTTCTTCATGCAATGTATTAAAAGTATGGAAGAATTCTTCTTGAGTTTGTTCTTTCCCCGCTAGAAATTGAATATCATCTATAAGCAATACATCAACACTGCGATATTTATTACGAAATTCAACGGCTTTATTATCTCGGATTGAATTAATGAACTCATTTGTAAACTTTTCAGAAGATAAGTATACAACTTTTGCTGATGGGTTATGCTCTAATACATAATGACCAATAGCATGCATGAGGTGAGTTTTGCCAAGTCCTACTCCCCCATAAATAAAAAGCGGATTATAGGCCTTTGCTGGGGCCTCGGCAACTGCTAGTGATGCAGCGTGGGCAAAACGGTTTCCAGACCCAATAACAAAGGTTTCAAATGTATATTTGGAATTAAGCATGCTTGGAGAAAACTCTGCTACATCATCTACTTTTTTCTTTTTTTCTTTAGGCTGGACAACGTCAAGCTCATTTGAAGATTGGTGTTGAGGGATAATAAATTTAATTTCAAGCTCTTCCCCAGTAAGTGAGTACAGCGTTTCTGAAATTAAGTTTCCATAATGAGCCTCAAGCCAATCACGGGCAAAATCATTTGGTGCTGTAATTGTTAGTGAACTTCCTTGAAGTGAATGTGCTTTTGTAGATTTTAGCCAAGTTTCAAAGCTAGGCTTGCTCAATTTTTTTTGAATTTCTACTAGTGCCTTATCCCATAAATCATGAATATTTTCCAACAATACCCCTCCTTTTTTGAAAACTAAAGGGTTGTACAACTATTGTACAACTTAGATTTTTAAACAAATTGATGATATAAATCAAAATACATATTTATGCAAACAACCAATTGTGAATAAGTATATAATATAGAAGAAACTAGAGTGTTCGACAAAATTAACAGCCTGTGGACAAGTTTATATACACCCTGTGGTAAAAATGTCCACACTTTATCCACAATTTGTGGATAAAGTTAGAAATAATGATGATCTGTTAAAGTGAAAACAAAAATATCATATCAAAGAAAAACAATAGTTGCAATGAATTTCAGAAACTTATCCACAATGACTACAGGTTGTGGAGTAAACTTTTCCACAGTACTAGATTATGTGTAATATATGTCGATAAATGGTGAATGGTCGACAAAAAGAGGAGTAACTTTATCCACAGAGCAAAAAAGACCTATAAATGCATAAAGAAAATTAGCCTTTTTTATTGCTCTTGGTTTATTATGGTTTTAATCATTTCATGATTTGAAGTTGACAGAATCGAGGGGTATTCTCTATAATTAGTAAGACTGTCTTTTTAAGATATTCCTCAGGGAGGTGTAATATAATGAAAAGAACGTTTCAACCCAATAAACGTAAGCGTAGTAAAGTTCATGGTTTCCGTAACCGTATGAGCTCTAAAAACGGACGTCACATTTTAGCTCGTCGTCGTCGTAAAGGAAGAAAAGTATTATCTGCTTAGACCACTGAACTGTCAGTGGTCTTTTTTTTTCTTATTTTGATTACAAATTTTCTCGGTTAAACGAGTAAGTATTTTATAATTTTGAAATGAAAAGATGCTTTTAAAAAATATATGTAAGAGGCTTCTTAAAGTTGGCTATACTGTTGAATGAAGAAGTCCAGGAGCTGTTAGAGATGGAGAAACGTTATCGTGTAAAACGAAATGAAGATTTTCAGAAGATATTTAAGAGAGGAAAGTCAACGGCAAATCGACAATTTGTTGTTTATACGCTCGATAAGCGTGATCAACAAAATTTTCGCGTAGGACTTTCTGTCGGTAAGAAGTTAGGGAATGCTGTAACACGAAATCGAATTAAGCGTTTAATTCGTGAGGCGCTGCAAGAAGTAAAAGATCAGCTGCCACAAGACAAGGATTATATTATTATTGCCCGCTTTCCAACCGCTGAGATGTCACACAGCGAAATTCAAAAAAGTCTTTTCCATGTTTTAAAACGAGCAAAGCTTATTCAATAGATTTACATCAAAGAGTTGGGCGGGGAGAGAAGGAGGGAAAACGGTGAGAAGTAGAGTTCTCGCTTTATGCCTTGTTGCTCTCTTTTTTCTAAGCGGCTGTACTGAGGTTCAGGAGCCTATTACAAGAGAGAGTGAAGGACTGTGGAACGAGTATGTTGTTTACCCCATTTCACAAACGATCATCTACCTTGCTCAACTCTTTGGGAATAACTTTGGCATAGCAATTATTATCGTTACTGTTATGATTAGGGTTCTTATTTTCCCATTGATGGTGAAACAGATAAGAAATACAAAAGCAATGGGAGCTCTTCAGCCTGAGATTGAGAAGTTGAAAGAGCAGTATCCAGATAAAGATGCTCATTCACAGCAACAACTCCAAGAAAAGATGATGGAACTTTTTAGCCATTATAATGTGAATCCACTATCTGGTTGTTTACCAATTTTAATTCAAATGCCTATTCTCATTGCTTTTTTTCATGCTATTACGAGAACAAAGGAAATTTCCGAAAATAATTTTCTTTGGATGAACTTAGGTAGCCCTGATCCATACTATTTTCTGCCTATCATTGCAGGCATTACTACTTATATGGGCCAAAAACTGATTATGGCAGGAGCTGAGAATGATAATCCACAGATGGCTATGATGCTTTGGGTTATGCCTGTTATGATTGTTATTTTTGCTTTGAATTTTCCTGCTGCTCTTTCTCTTTATTGGAGTATTGGCAACATTTTTATGATTGCTCAAAGCTTCTTTGTTAAAGATCATATTGAAAAGAGAACAGCAACTCTTCTAAAAACAACAGAATAATCAAAAAAAGCTTGAGGGAGTCCTCAAGCTTCTTTTTTTAAAAAAGATATTGTGAAAGAATTGTTATCCACATGTTAATAATGTAGAATAGAAATGTTTTTTACAAAACAATGTGTATAACTTTCAACAAAAGACAATTTTGTCTATTATAGATTTATGTTACTCTAATATATTAGAGCTTTATTTTACACAAAATCATTGTTTTTTATAGATAGAATATCGAAAAGAGGTGAAAAATATGCTTGAACTTGATACAATTGCAGCCATTTCAACTCCAATGGGAGAAGGAGCTATTGCTATTGTAAGATTGAGCGGCCAAGAGGCAATTTCTATTGGGGATAAAGTTTTTCAAAGTCCAAATGGTAAACGTCTAAGTAATGTTCCATCACATACGATTAACTATGGCCATATTAAAGATCCAGCTACAGATGAAATTGTTGAAGAAGTAATGGTGTCTGTTATGAAAGGACCTAAAACCTTTACAAGAGAAGATCTTATCGAAATCAACTGCCACGGTGGTATTGTTTCCGTAAATCGAGTGCTGCAACTCGTTCTCTCACAAGGAGCTCGTTTAGCAGAGCCTGGTGAGTTTACGAAACGTGCTTTCCTAAATGGTCGTATTGACCTTTCTCAAGCAGAAGGCGTTATGGATTTAATTCGTGCTAAAACAGATCGTGCCATGAATGTGGCGTTAGGTCAAGTTGAAGGGCGACTTTCGAAGCTTGTTCGTCATCTTCGTCAAGAAATCCTTGAAACACTTGCACATGTTGAAGTGAACATTGATTATCCTGAGTACGATGATGTAGAAGAAATGACCCATAATGTGTTAATTGAGAAAGCAACAGGTGTGAAAAGTGAGATCGAAAAACTGTTGAGAACTTCTCAACAAGGGAAAATTTTGCGCGAAGGTCTTGGGACTGTTATTGTAGGACGTCCAAACGTCGGTAAATCATCCCTTTTAAATAGCCTTGTACATGATACAAAAGCTATTGTAACAGATGTACCAGGAACAACTCGAGATGTAATTGAAGAGTATGTAAATGTAAGAGGAGTACCGCTTCGCCTTGTCGATACAGCAGGAATTCGCGAAACAGAAGACATCGTTGAGCGAATTGGTGTAGAACGTTCTCGTGAGTATTTAAAAAAAGCAGATTTAATTTTGCTTGTCCTTAACTACCATGATGACCTTACACAAGAAGATGAGCATCTTTTTGAAGCTGTGAGCGGTATGGACTATATTGTTATTATTAATAAAACAGATCTAGAACAAAAAATTGATTTAGAACGTGTGAAAACTCTTGCAGATGGAAAACCAGTCATTTCAACTTCTCTTCTTCAAGAGCAAGGGATTGATGAGCTAGAAGAAGCTATCTCTTCTCTTTTCTTTGAAAGCGGAGTTGAAGGACAGGATTTAACATATGTATCAAATACGCGTCACGTAGCGCTTTTAAATCAGGCGAAAAATTCGATTGATGAAGCAATTATGGGAATTGAGAGCGGTGTTCCAATTGACATTGTCCAAATTGATTTAACACGTACGTGGGAGCTTTTAGGTGAAATTATCGGAGATGCTGTTCACGAAAGTTTAATTGACCAGCTGTTCTCTCAATTTTGTTTAGGAAAATAAGGAGGAATACGCAAGATATGCAACAATATGAAGCAGGAAATTATGATGTTGTTGTCATTGGGGCAGGTCATGCTGGCTGTGAAGCTGGATTAGCTTCTGCTCGCCTTGGGGCTAAAACACTTGTACTCACTCTGAACTTAGATATGGTTGCTTTCATGCCTTGTAACCCATCTGTAGGCGGTCCTGCTAAAGGAATCGTTGTTCGCGAGATTGATGCGCTTGGTGGAGAGATGGGCCGCAACATTGATAAAACATATATTCAAATGCGTATGCTGAACACAGGCAAAGGTCCTGCTGTTCGAGCGCTACGTGCACAAGCTGATAAATTCTCTTATCAACATGAAATGAAAAAAACATTAGAAGAAGAACCAAACCTTACGCTTATGCAAGGAATGGTTGAAAAACTTCTTGTGGAAGATGGAGAATGTAAAGGTGTTATTACAAACACTGGAGCCATCTACAGATCGAAGACGGTTGTCATTACAACAGGAACATTCTTGCGTGGGAAAATTATTCTTGGACAGCTTCAATACTCCAGTGGGCCAAATAATCAGCAGCCTTCTATTCATTTGTCTGAGCATTTAGAGGAACTTGGATTTGATCTTGTTCGTTTTAAAACAGGAACACCACCTCGCGTAAAGAGTCAGTCCATTGATTACAGCAAAACAGAGATTCAGCCTGGTGATGAATCACCACGAGCTTTCTCTTACGAAACAACGCAATATATTACAGATCAGCTTCCATGCTGGTTAACATATACAAGTGAGCGTACACACCAAATTATTGATGAAAACCTACATCTTTCACCAATGTATTCTGGCATGATTAAAGGAACAGGACCTCGTTACTGTCCATCAATTGAAGATAAAGTGGTTCGTTTTAATGATAAACCTCGTCATCAAATTTTCCTTGAGCCAGAAGGTCGTAACACACAAGAAGTATATGTTCAAGGGTTATCCACAAGTCTACCTGAACATGTTCAACGCGAAATGTTATCAACAATCCCAGGTCTTGAAAATGTGGAAATGATGCGTCCAGGTTATGCTATCGAATACGATGCAATTGTACCAACACAACTTTGGCCAACACTTGAAACAAAACGTGTGAAAAACCTTTATACAGCAGGTCAGATTAATGGAACATCTGGATATGAAGAAGCTGCAGGACAAGGAATTATGGCAGGGATTAATGCAGGTCTTCGTGCATTAGAGCGAGAGGAGTTAATTCTTAGTCGTTCAGATGCGTACATCGGTGTTTTAATCGATGACCTTGTTACAAAAGGAACAAATGAACCTTATCGTTTGTTAACATCTCGTGCTGAGTATCGCCTTCTTCTTCGTCATGATAATGCAGACCTTCGTCTAACAGATATTGGTCATAAACTTGGATTGATCTCTGAAGAACGCTATGAGAAATTTAATACTAAAAAAGCAGAGATTGAAGAAGAAAAGAAACGTTTATATAACACAATTATTAAAGCAACGGACGAAGTTCAAGAAGTGATTCGAGAAGCAGGGGGAACAGAGCTAAAAGATGCTGTTCGTGCTTCAGACTTATTAAAGCGTCCTGAAATGACATATAGTGCGGTTAAAAAACTTGTTCCAGCTGATAAGGAACTTGATTTTGATGTTGAAGAACAAGTTGAAATTCAGACAAAATACGAAGGCTACATTCAAAAGTCATTGCAACAAGTAGAACGTCTGAAAAAACTTGAGAATAAAAAAATTCCAGATGGCATTGATTATGAGGCAATTACAGGCTTAGCAACAGAAGCTCGTCAAAAACTAAAACAAGTTCGCCCACTTACGGTTGCTCAAGCTTCTCGTATTTCAGGGGTTAACCCAGCAGACATTTCAATTTTACTTGTTTATATTGAACAAGGACGTATTGCAAAAGTCTCAAATGAATCTAATTAAATTTATAAATTAAGTTGAAAGGAATTTACCTAATGAATTCTACCCAATTTCAACAGTTGCTGGAGGCGAAAGGGATTTCTCTTTCGTCTCATCAACTTCATCAGTTTGAACAATACTTCCACATTCTTGTTGAATGGAATGAAAAAATGAATTTAACAGGCATTACAGAGAAAGAAGCCGTATATGAGAAACATTTTTTTGATTCTATTTCAGCCTCTTTTTTTGTTGATTTTAAATCTCTACATACACTTTGCGATGTAGGCGCAGGAGCAGGTTTTCCAAGTATTCCTCTTAAAATTTGTTTCCCTCATCTTCATGTTAGCATTGTTGATTCCTTAAAAAAGCGAATTGGTTTTTTAGATCATCTTGTTTCTCAGTTAGGGTTGGACAATGTATCTCTTTATCACGATAGAGCTGAGATTTTTGGGAAAAAAGAGCAGTTTCGTGAGAAATTTGACGCTGTAACAGCAAGAGCTGTCGCGCGTATTTCAGTTTTGAACGAATTTTGTCTTCCACTTGTTAAGAAAAATGGCACATTTATTGCAATGAAAGGTGCTAGTGCTCAAGAAGAGCTCCAAAATGGTGAAAAATCACTTGAAGTTCTAGGTGGTAAACTTCGTGAAATCCATCATTTCACACTTCCGTTTGAAGAAAGTGAACGCTACATTGTGACAATTGATAAAGTAAAAGCTACACCTAAAAAATATCCACGCAAGCCAGGCGTTCCAATCAAAACACCAATTGAATAATGTTTCATATGAAACGTATTGAAAAATTTTAAGCTACGAATCAAGAAGGAAATTTAGACCGTATATCGAATTATGTAAGAGGGATTTTCCTTAAGGTGGTGTTGGACAATGAAATCTGCTTTTTCTCGCTTTTTTAATTTGAAAGACAAGCCAGAAGAGCATGAGATTGATATTGAGGAAAAGGAAATACGTGATGAAGTTAAGGAGTTGCCTGTTAGTCAAATTAGCCCAAACCGTTATCAGCCACGTACTATTTTCCAGGAAAATAAGATAGAAGAGCTTGCTCAAACAATCCGCACTCACGGTATTATCCAGCCGATTATTGTTCGGAAAATGACAGAGGGGCACTTCGAGATTATTGCCGGGGAAAGAAGATGGAGAGCTGTGCAATCTCTAGGATGGTTGACCATTCCAGCTATTGTAAAGCAGTTCAATGATACAGAAACAGCTTCTGTTGCCCTTATTGAGAACCTTCAGCGTGAGGAACTTACTCCAATTGAAGAAGCGGTAGCATATGCAAAGTTGATAGAGCTTCACAATTTGACACAAGAAGCATTAGCTCAAAGGTTAGGTAAAGGTCAATCCACAATTGCTAACAAGCTTAGACTTCTAAAACTTCCTGAAGAGGTTCAGGATAGCATCCGCCAAAAGCTAATTACAGAACGTCATGCAAGAGCTTTAATTTCCTTGAAAATTCCGCAGAAGCAAGTTGAACTACTGCATGAGATCATTGAGAAGAACCTAAATGTGAAGCAAACAGAAGATCGAATTGTGCAGTTATTAGACGGAACAAAACGAAAAGCAAAACCAAAGCGAAAAGCTTTTAGCAAAGATACTCGAATTGCGATGAACACAATTCGTCAATCACTAACAATGGTACAAGATAGCGGCATTACGTTAAATTCTGAAGAAGAAGAGTTTGATGACTATTATCAATTTACAATTCGAATTCCGAAAAAATAGAAAGTAGTCGTTTCTTATAGACTTGATGCATAGCAAACGTTGTCCTCATCGTCCCTAGTTTTGATGAGGTTTTTCCCTTTCCGAAAGAGATTTTAGAAAATTCGTGATAAACTATCAATAAGAGTTTCATTATTCCAATGTTAAATAAAGGGTAGGTGACAGCATGGGGAAAATCATCGCGGTTGCTAACCAAAAGGGTGGAGTTGGTAAAACAACTACGGCTGTTAATCTTGGGGCATGTCTTGCGGCCCAAAACCATCAAGTTTTACTCGTAGACAGTGATCCGCAGGGAAATGCTACAAGTGGGGTTGGTATTGAAAAAGGAGATGTAGAACAGTGCATTTATGATGTACTTACAGAAGATGTTGAACCAAGACAAGTGGTTTATCCAACAGGTGTAGAAAATCTTCACATCTTGCCTGCTACAATTCAGTTAGCAGGTGCAGAAATTGAGCTTGTTTCAACTATTTCTAGGGAAGTTCGTCTAAAACGAGCACTTGATACAGTAAAAGAACACTATGATTATATTGTGATTGACTGTCCGCCTTCTTTAGGGTTGTTAACAATAAATGCATTAACAGCCGCGGATTCTGTTTTGATTCCTGTCCAATGTGAGTACTATGCTTTAGAAGGTCTTAGTCAGTTATTGAACACAGTGCGCCTTGTACAAAAACACCTGAATAAAGCTCTTAAAATTGAAGGTGTTCTACTTACAATGCTTGATGCGCGTACAAATTTAGGGCTGCAAGTTACAGAGGAAGTTAAAAAGTACTTTAGAGATAAAGTGTATCAAACGATTATTCCGAGAAATGTTCGCTTAAGCGAAGCGCCTAGTCATGGTGCACCTATTATTTTATATGACCATAAATCTCGCGGAGCAGAAGTTTATATGGAGCTTGCAAAGGAAGTGATTTACAATGGGAAAAGGATTGGGGAAAGGAATTAACGCTCTTTTTTCTACTTATGACGAAAAAACGGATGAAACAGTACAAGAGATTCCGTTACGTGAACTTCGACCAAATCCATATCAGCCTCGGAAAATCTTTCATGAAGAAGCGATTCAGGAATTAAAAGAATCAATTGAACAGCATGGTATTCTTCAGCCGATTGTAGCACGGAAAAGTATTAAAGGATATGAGATTGTAGTTGGGGAGAGAAGATACAGGGCAGCAACAGAAGCAGGACTTGAAGTTGTTCCTGTTATTGTTCGGGAGTTAACAGAGAAGCAAATGATGGAGCTTGCTCTCTTAGAAAATCTTCAACGTGAAGATTTAACTCCAATTGAAGAAGGTATTGCTTACCAAACTTTAATCAATCAGCTTGAAATGACCCAAGAACAGCTTGCTTCTCGTTTAGGTAAGAGCAGACCGCATATTTCTAACCATTTAAGACTATTAAATTTGCCTCAAGAAGTACAAGGGTATTTAACAGAAGGAAAGCTTTCTATGGGACATGGACGTGCTTTATTGGGAGTAAAGGACAAGTCCCTTCTCGTAAAGTTAGCTCAAAAAGTGGTAGAAGAGAAGTGGAACGTTCGCTATCTTGAACAATATATTACAAAATTAAATAAAGAAGAAAGTCAGAAGGAAGATACACAGAAGCCAAAGAAAGATCTTTTCTTAAAAGAAAGTGAAACTCGCTTGAGAGAGCGATTTGGAACATCTGTTCATATTACACAACATAAGAAAAAAGGGAAAATTGAGATTGAGTTTTTCTCACCTGATGATTTAAACCGTCTTTTAGACTTGCTTCAAATGAAATAAAGAACCGCTACACATGTTGATGTGTAGCGGTTCTTTACGTTTCCTTCAATGTTGGGGGAACTTTGAGTAATGTTGGTTTGCGAATACGTTGCATTTCTTTTCCTGCAAGTGTTATCCCTTCTGTAATCATATCAGCCATGCTCATTACAAGGTGAAGCCTTGTATTCTGAAGAACAAAGAACTCCATCAAACCACTTACGTTTACAATTCCTGCAATATGAATGTCCCCAACAGGTGAGAGGTTTTTATTCACTCCTGCTCCTGGTTTGACAGGACCAATCCCTAAAGTTACAGTTCCAATATTTTTACTTCTCCCTAGGCAAGCATCAATTCCAATAATAAAAGGTTTCACGTGAAGCTTTTGAATATGTTCTAGCATTTCATCAAGGTTAAGGGCATGAATAGGCTTGGCTAATGTGCCATATACATGAAAAGGGGAGAAAGGTTGTTCTTGAAGTTTAGTACCGATTAATGGACCCAATGAGTCGCCTGTAGAACGATCTGTTCCAATACAAACAAAGACAATTGAACGGTGAGGTGAAAGTGGAGCAAGCTCTGTGAGTAACCGTTCAGCAAGTTTCTCACTTGCTAAGCTTTCATCATGAGCAACACGGAATAGAGATTTTGATTTATCAAATAAAGAATGCTTTAGATTCATAGGGTCCACTCCTTACACATAGTAGTAACAGTATACGAATAAAACAAGCTTTCTATACGTATGAAGGGAAAGAAATGGGGGAAAGGGAATGTGGAAATCAGGTTTTCAGTGGATTTTCTTAATTATGGGGACAATCATTGGTGCTGGCTATGCCTCTGGCCGAGAGCTATGGCAGTTCTTTGGAAAGGAAAGCGGGCTAGCTATAGTTTTATTCACTATTATCTTTTCTCTTTGCTGCTATACAATTATGAAAGTGAGTTATGAACAAAAAACAGAACATTTTATGCCGTTATTAGAGAAACTAGTTGGTGCTAGGTGGGCCTCTATTTATGATATTTTAATCATGCTCTATCTTTTTACGACAACGGTCGTTATGCTCGCAGGTGGAAGTACATCTCTAGAGGCATTTGGTTTTTCCTATTGGGGAGGCATGATTTTATTTTGTGTATGTATTGTTATTATCTTTTTTAAAGGTGTACAAGGTATGATTACGATAAATACGCTTTTAACTCCTCTTTTAATTTTAGGTTTATTGGCAACACTGCTTATTTTTATTGGGCATGACCAAGGAGTAATGCCTCTCTTTGAAAAACTTCAGCGGAATTGGCCCTCTGCTTTTACTTTTACATCTTTAAATGTGCTTTCCCTTGTAGCTGTGCTAGCAGCTGTTGGAAAAAAGATTAAAAGTATAGAAGAAATTAAAATTGCAAGCATTGGGAGCGGCCTTATCATTGGATTTCTTTCTTTCATTTATAACCGTGCTTTATTGTTTGTGGAAAGTGAAATGAGTCATTACGAAATTCCACTTTTTGCAATTATGAAAAGTTTTCCTTATTTAATGTCATTCATAATGACCATTCTATTAATATCGGCTATATATACAACAGCTGTTTCTAGCATTCTTGGGTTTTTAGCTCGAATTAAAGAAGCCGTCGGATTACCTCTTCCTATCCTTGCTGTGTTATTATTACTTATCATGGTTCCGTTTACAATGGTAGGGTTCTCAACGTTAATTGCTGTTCTTTACCCTATTTATGGGATTCTGAACCTTTATTTACTAGCAGGAATTTTAGCATATCCCATCATAAATCGGTACAAATCTGAATGAAAAGTTGCTAAAATATAAAGGAAGTTTTCTATCTTTCGGAACGAATAAGGGAAGGAAGAATAAAAAGTGAATGCAACGGAGAAAGCAATAGATAAATTTATCGCTTATTTATCCAATGAAGATCTATGGATCTTAATTGGGGAAAAATGTTTAAAAATTATTTTAATTCTCGTTCTGTCTCTTCTTTTTATTAGAGTAGGAAAAGCTCTATTAAACAAATCTTTTGAAGTCAGGATGAAGAGTCCACTGCGAATTTCGGAAAGACGTGAAGCTACCATTAGTCGTCTGCTCCAAAATACGCTAACTTATTTTACGTACTTTGTTGCAATTGTTATGATTCTAGAGACGCTTTCCTTAGAAGTCCGAGCTCTTCTTGCAGGAGCAGGAGTTGTTGGACTTGCTATTGGATTTGGAGCCCAAAACTTAGTACGTGATATTATTACAGGTTTCTTTATTATCTTTGAGGATCAGTTCTCAGTTGGAGACTATGTACGAATTACAAACTTTGAAGGAACTGTTGAAGAAATTGGAATTCGGACAACAAAAATTAAAAGCTGGACAGGAGAGCTTCACATTTTTCCAAATGGAAACATTACAGATGTGACAAACTTTTCTATCCATAATAGCATGGCTGTAGTTGATGTGAATATTTCATATAAAGAAGATATCGAAAAAGCAGAGAAAGTGATTCTAGAACTTTTACCACAGCTTCCTGCTCGTTACGAAGATATGGTAAAAGAACCTGAACTTTTAGGAGTTCAAAGTTTGGGACCAACAGAAGTAATGATTAGGGTTGCTTGTGAAGTGAAACCAATGAAACATGTTCCAATTGCTAGAAAAATGCGCAAAGACATTAAAGGTGTTCTAGATGCGAATGGCATTCAAGTTCCATTTGCTCAAATGATGATGTACAATCCATCAAATAGCACAAAGCCCCTTTAAAAAATAGAAAGAGGAGCGAATAGTAGTGGATAAAGAATTTGGTCTCTATGATATTGTCGAAATGAAAAAACCACATCCTTGTGGTGAAAATCGCTGGAAAATTATCCGCATGGGGATGGATATCCGAATTAAATGTGAAGGATGTTCACATAGTGTCATGATTCCGAGAAGAGAATTCTCTCGAAAGTTGAAAAAGATCCTTGTGAAACACGAGGAATAATTTTACCTCATCGCCTTTTTAAAGCGATGAGGTTGTTTTTTTAGCATTAGACATAAGAAGGAGAGGTAGCATGGGCGAAATCAGACAATCAGCTTGTCCATTGAACTGTTGGGATAGCTGTGGCTTTCATATCGAAGTTGAAGATGGAAAGGTGAGAAAAGTCGACGGAGACCCTACTCACCCGATTACAAAAGGGAAAATTTGCGGACGAGGAAGAGCATTAGAAACGAGAACAAACTCAGCTAAGCGCCTTACAGTTCCTTTGAAAAAAATCAACGGTGCATTTGAGGAAATTTCATGGGAAAAAGCGTTAGAAGAGATTAGCCAAAATTTAATAAATGTAAAGGAAAGATACGGTTCAGAGGCTGTTTTACATAGTCATGACTATGCTAATAATGGTCTTTTGAAAAATTTGGACAAACGTTTTTTTAATGCATTTGGAGGGGTTACAGAGCTTTACGGAAGTATTTGCTGGGGAAGTGGTATTGAAGCACAAGTATGGGACTTCGGTGCTTCACACAGTCATGCTCCGGAAGATATTTTACACAGTAAAAATATTGTGATTTGGGGACGCAACGTAGCTCGTACAAATATGCATCTTTTTAGTTATTTACAAGAAGCAAAGAAAAAAGGAGCAACAATTACGGTTATTGATCCTATTCATAATGCTACAGCAAAACTTGCTCATCACTATGTGTCAGTAAAGCCTGGTATGGATGGATTACTGGCAATTGCAATTATGAAAGAGCTCCTTGAAAAAGATGTGTATGATAAAGAGTTTATAGAAAAATATACGCATGGCTTTCCTGATCTTTGTAAGCTTTTAGATTCTCTGACAATGGAAGAGATTTTAGATAAAACAGAAGTTTCAAGAGACATTATTTCTTTGCTTGCCTCTCTTTATGAAAGTGGTCCAACTTCAACTTATCTTGGACTCGGTATGCAACGTTATCAAAATGGAGGAAATACGATTCGTCTCATTGATGCTCTTGTTGCTCTGAGTGGGAACGTAGGAATCAACGGCGGAGGTTCCCATTTCGGTAATACGCAAGTTGGAGAGAGTTTCAATATAAAAGAGCTTTCAAGACAAGATTTAAAAGAAACAAACCGTAAGTTTTCCATGATGACGCAAGCAAAGGAAATGATGGAGGCAGATGAACCTCCAATCAAAACGGTAATTGTTACTTGTGGAAATCCGCTTACTCAAGTTCCGGACACAAATAGCGTGCATAAAGCTTTCTCTAATGTAGAAACCATGATTGTATTTGAACAATTTATGACAGATACAGCGCTTCTTGCTGATTATATACTGCCTGTTACAACGGTTTTTGAAGAAACAGATATCTATTTTTCTTCTATGTATCATGGATATATGAACTATAGTGAAAAAGTAGTAGAGCCTCCAGGACAAGCAAAGTCCGATTTATGGATTTGGACAGAACTTTCGAAACGGTTAGGGTTTTTCGATCTCTTTAATTATACGGTTGATGAATTTTTAGAAATGGGTCTTTCTTCTTTGACTGAAAAGGGCATAACCCTTGAAAAACTAAAAGAAAAGCATCACATATTGTTACCAATTAAAGCTGTGCCTTGGGAAGATCGGCGTTTTAAGACACCAAGCGGAAAGTATGAATTTACGTCTCTTAAAGCTAGTGAAGCAGGATATAGCGGCCTTCTCTCAGCATCATTACCTGGTGAAGTGAAAAAAGAAAAGGGGAAAGAGAGCTCAAGACATCCTTATACACTTTTATCTATTCATCCTTTAAGATCTAATCACTCTCAGCACTATCATGTCTTAAAAGGAATGGACAAGGCAACAATTGATATATCACCCGATATTGCTCTTGAAAGAGAACTGAAAAACGGAGATCGTATACGTGTGTACAATGATCGAGGTGTGCTAGAGGGAGAAGTGAAAATTTTAAAAGAAGCCCATCCTAGAACAGTTAATATTGATGAAGGAAGATGGAGAACGATGGGAGAAACCGTCAACGTACTTACATCTAGTGCTCTTTCTGATAATGGATTAGGAAGTTCTCTTTACGATTGTGTTGTAAACATAGAGAAGCTCTAGGAAAGAAAGGTTGTATTCTTTTTCAGAAATCTCTATAATTGTGAAAGGTTGAAGTAATAGTGAACACGGGCATGAGACGTGTTAGACAATAGATTGTTCAAAATGAAGAGGAGTGGTTGAAGTGGCTTTAACAGCAGGAATTGTTGGTCTTCCAAACGTAGGGAAATCAACATTATTTAATGCCATCACACAAGCAGGAGCAGAATCAGCAAACTATCCGTTCTGTACAATTGATCCGAACGTAGGAATTGTTGAGGTACCTGATGAGCGATTACAAAAATTAACAGAACTTGTAAAACCAAAAAAGACAGTTCCGACAGCATTTGAATTCACAGATATTGCAGGGATTGTAAAAGGTGCAAGTAAAGGCGAAGGACTTGGAAACAAGTTTCTATCACATATCCGTGAAGTAGATGCTATCTGTCAAGTTGTTCGTTGCTTTGCAGATGATAACATCACACACGTATCAGGCAAAGTCGATCCAATTGCAGATATTGAGACAATCAACTTAGAGCTTATCTTAGCAGATTTAGAAACAGTTGAGAAACGCATTGGTCGCGTTGGTAAAATGGCGAAACAAAAAGATAAAGAAGCAGTATTTGAATATGAGATTCTTGAAAAGTTAAAAGAAGCATTTGAAGCAGAAAAGCCAGCGCGTGCTGTTAGCTTTACTGAAGAACAAGCACGTATTGTAAAAGGTCTTCATCTTCTTACAATTAAACCCACTCTTTATGTAGCAAACGTAGGAGAAGATGAAGTTGCAGATGCTTCTGAAAATGAATATTTAAGACTTGTTCAAGACTATGCTGAAAAAGAAGGCGCAGGCGTAATTGTTGTTTGTGCGAAAATCGAGTCTGAAATTGCTGAACTTGAAGGAGAAGAAAAAGAAATGTTCCTTGAAGAACTAGGCATTAAAGAGTCTGGATTAGACCAGCTTATTCGTGCAACATATGAGTTACTTGGACTAGCAACATACTTTACAGCAGGTGAACAAGAAGTGCGTGCATGGACATTCCGTAATGGTATGAAAGCTCCTGAGTGTGCTGGAATCATCCATACAGACTTTGAGCGTGGCTTTATCCGTGCTGAAACAGTAGCGTATGAGGATCTTCTTGAAGCTAAAACAATGGGTGCAGCTCGTGAAGCTGGAAAAGTGCGTTTAGAAGGAAAAGAGTACATTGTTCAAGATGGCGATGTTATTCACTTCCGCTTCAACGTATAAAAAACCGAGAATCTCTCGGTTTTTTTCTTTATACAAATGGACGAACATACGTTTCTTTGTTATGATAATAAAAAGAAGATAATCAACTTATTAAAGAAACTCAAAAGCTATGTTTAAAATTTATTTTATCAGTCATTGCAACGGATAGTTTCCTATGCTATAATTTTTAGATGTGAGTAATGACTATTGCTCCTTGCTCTATTTTCAAATAGGGCCGTTTAGACCAAGAGGAGGTGACTATAATGAAAAAGTACGAAGTTATGTACATCATTCGTCCAAACATTGATGATGAAGGTAAAAAGGCACTAGTTGAGCGTTTCAACGGTGTTATCACAAGCAATGGTGCTGAAGTTACAGAAGCGAAAGAATGGGGTAAGCGTCGTCTAGCTTACGAAATCAACGACTTCCGTGATGGATACTATATGCTTTTAAAAGTACAAGGTGAAACTCAAGCAGTTAACGAATTCGACCGTCTTGCTAAATATAGCGAAGACATCATTCGTCACATTGTTGTAAGAGAAGAAGCTTAATTATTGAACGAAATTCTGTAAGAGGTGGTTCTCATGATCAATCGCGTTATTCTTGTTGGCCGTTTAACGAAAGACCCTGAATTACGCTATACGCCAAATGGAGTCGCTGTAGCAACTTTTAGTTTGGCAGTTAATCGCACATTTACAAATCAGCAAGGCGACCGTGAAGCTGACTTCATTAATTGCGTCGTTTGGCGTCGTCAAGCTGAGAACGTAGCAAACTTCTTGAAGAAAGGAAGTTTAGCCGGTGTTGATGGCCGAATTCAAACCCGTAGCTATGACAATCAAGAAGGCCGTCGTGTCTATGTCACTGAAGTGGTAGGAGACAACGTTCAATTTCTTGAGCCGAAGAGCGGAAGCGGTGGCGGAAATTCTAATAACAATTTCCAAAGCTCTCCAAATCAAGGTTCTCCATTTGGACAAGATCAGAACCGCAACAATCAAGGATATACACGTGTAGATGATGATCCGTTCTCAAGCAACGGAGATACGATTGACATTTCAGATGATGATCTGCCATTCTAATTCATCACACAATAGATCGAGTTTTAATAATCTCAAATAGAAGGGAGGACTTGACATGGCAGCAGGAGGACGTAAAGGTCGCGGTAAACGTCGTAAAGTGTGTTTCTTCACAGCAAACGGAATCACTCATATCGACTATAAAGATGTAGATCTTCTTAAAAAGTTCGTTTCTGAACGTGGTAAGATCCTACCTCGTCGTGTAACAGGAACTAGTGCAAAATATCAACGTAAGCTTACAAGAGCTATCAAGCGTTCACGTCAAATGGCACTTCTTCCATATGTAGCAGACGAGAAGTAAGTTGTTTAAAAAGAGACAGTAAGTGTAACTTACTGTCTCTTTTTTTATCGTATAAACATATTGTGAACACTTTTTGACATAAAGACGATTTGATGTAAAAGTTTGCGTCGGGTGTCTCATCTAGATAAAATATAAGATAGTGTAGTTTAAAAAGTGAGGTGAAGTTGTGAATAAAGCACGTACATTAACTGAAGGAGCAATGAACTTAGCGATTTTTATTGTTCTGCTTCTCATTACAATTTACGTTCCAGCTCTTGGTGTTTTGGCTGCTTTTACCCTTTCTATCCCTTTTATCATATATACAGTACGTCATGGACTTAAAAACGGGATTTTCATGGTAATTATAGCTATTCCTATAACACTGCTTCTTGGTACATATGTATTATTACCTTTTGCATTTATGTTCGGGATTAGTGGGGTTGTAATGGGACATCTTTTTTCGAAAACGAAATTAGCATATGTGGTTCTCTTAGGAGGAACCGTCTCCTTTGCTTTAACATTGCTTTTACAGGTTGTAGTAGCTAGCGTTTTCCTTAATGTTGATTTACAAGGGGTTTTTCAACAATCTGTAAATGATTCAATACAGAGGTCAGAAGAGATTATGAAATCGGTTGGGCAAGCCCCTGTAGAAGAAGAGATTGAACTCATTCGAGAGAACATGCGGGTGATGACATATCTTATCCCAACATTACTTGTTGGGGCTGGTTTAATATTAGCCTTTGTTACTCAGCTTTTCTCAGTACCCGTGTTGAAACGCTTAGGACATAAACCAGTTTCATTTCCACCATTACGTGATTTACGTTTGCCTAAGTCTCTTCTTTGGTATTATCTTATCACTTTAGTATGCTCCCTTATCCCGCTTGATGAAGGATCCTTTGGGTATATAGCAGTGATTAACTTACTTATGGTACTTCAGTGGCTTATGTTTCTTCAAGGTATATCGTTTCTTTTCTATTACTTTCATAGCAAAGGAAGATCAAAAGCAATCCCTGTTGTTATTACGATGATTGCTTTAGTTATTCCACCTGCTGGAACAGTATTACGTATTGTTGGAATTATAGATTTAGGATTTAACCTCAGAAAGAACAATTCTAAATCTTAACCCAGAATAGAGCATATTCTTTCAAACAGGAAGGCATTTTTGCGTGTATAATAGAATAAATAAGTAGTTTAAATAGGGAGTTGAAATGTATGCCTATCTTTCAAAAAAAGCATATCATTCGTCTTCCTTTTTACCTTTTATATAGTTTTGCTTTGATTATAACAGCAATCATTACGTATGAAAATTGGTATGTAGGGGCTGCGGGATTTGCTGTTCTTCTTGGCATGTTGTATCTCTATATAAAAATGGAACGAATGATCATGACAGAGTTAGAAGCCTACATTTCCACACTTTCGCATCGTGTGAAGAAAGTAGGAACAGAAGCTTTAATGGAAATGCCTATTGGGATTATGCTTTTCAATGATGATTATCAAATTGAGTGGACTAATTCTTTTCTAGCTTCATGTTTTGCTGAAGAAACGTTAGTAGGGAGATCGCTTTATGATGTAGCAGACAGCATTGTGCCGCTGATTAAACAAGAAGTAGAATCTGAAGTTGTTACTGTTTATGATCGCCGGTATAAAGTTATCATTAAAAGAGATGAACGTTTAGTTTATTTCTTTGATGTAACAGAACAGGCTACGATTGAGAAGTTATATGAAGAAGAAAAAACAGTTTTTGGCATCATTTTTCTTGATAACTATGATGACTTGACTCAAAGTATGGATGATCAAGTGAAAAGTAATTTAAATAATCAGGTAACATCAATCATTAATCGGTGGGCAAATGAACAAGGCATTCTTATCAAGAGAACCTCTTCTGAGCGCTTTGCTGCCATTTTGAATGAACGTATTCTCTCTCAATTAGAACGAGACAAATTCTCTATTCTAGACCATGTAAGGGAAGAAACTTCTAAGCAAAACATTTCTTTAACTTTAAGTATTGGACTTGGGATTGGCTCTTCATCATTGCCGGAGTTAGGAACACTTGCTCAGTCGAGCCTTGACTTAGCGTTAGGGCGTGGTGGTGACCAAGTAGCAATTAAGCTTCCAAGTGGAAAAGTAAAATTCTACGGTGGGAAAACAAACCCTATGGAGAAGCGAACTCGAGTAAGAGCACGTGTTATCTCCCATGCGTTAAAAGAGCTTATCACAGAGAGTGAAAATGTGATTATTATGGGGCACAAGTATCCAGATATGGATGCCATTGGAGCTGCTATTGGAATCCTAAAGGTAGCAGCTGTGAACAATAAAAAAGGCTATATTGTGCTTGATCAAGAAAGAACAGACTCTAGTGTACAAAAACTATTAAGCGAGATTAAAAAAGACGAGAATTTGTGGCCGCATTTTGTTTCACCAGAAGAGGCTCTTAATATGGCTCAGGATCAATCGCTCCTTGTTGTGGTAGATACCCACAAGCCATCTCTTGTTATCGAAGAACGTTTGCTTAATAAAATAGATAGCGTTGTCGTTATCGACCACCATCGAAGAGGAGAAGACTTCGTTAAAAACCCGCTTCTTGTATATATGGAACCATATGCTTCTTCAACAGCTGAACTTGTAACAGAGCTGTTAGAATATCAACCAAAGCGTTTTAGTATTAATATGCTTGAAGCTACAGCATTGCTTGCAGGGATTATTGTAGATACGAAAAGCTTTACGCTTCGCACAGGATCTCGAACATTTGATGCAGCCTCTTTCTTACGTTCACAAGGTGCAGATACTGTACTTGTGCAGAAGTTTTTAAAGGAAGATATGGATCACTATATTAGGCGGGCAAAAATTATCGAAAAAGCTTGTATATATAAAGCAGGGATTGCTATCTCAAAAGCCCCAGAGAACGTTGCTTTTAGTCCGGTTCTTATTGCTCAAGCAGCAGATACATTACTTTCAATTGACGGTGTTGTCGCCTCTTTTGTTATTGCTAAGCGTGAAGATGACCAAGTTGGAATTAGTGCTCGTTCATTAGGAAATGTGAACGTTCAAGTCATTATGGAAAGTCTACAAGGAGGCGGGCATTTGACAAATGCCGCTACACAGTTGCAAAATATCAATATCGATGAAGCTGAAAATAGATTAAAAGAAGTCATTGATGAGTACTTGGAAGGAGGAACACAATCATGAAAGTAATCTTTTTAAAAGATGTAAAAGGTAAAGGTAAAAAAGGAGAAACAAAAAACGTAGCTGATGGCTATGCACATAACTTTCTATTAAAACAAGGTTTAGCTGTTGAAGCAACAAATAGCAACGTTAAACAAATGGATGCTCAAAAGAAAAAACAAAAAGAGCTTGAAGCAGAGGAGCTAAAAGAAAGCCAAGACCTTAAAAAGACACTTGAGGCTTTAACAGTTGAGCTAACAGCTAAATCTGGGGAAGGTGGCCGTTTATTTGGATCTGTTACAAGTAAACAGATTGCTGAGGAATTAAAGAAAAAGCATAATATCAAAGTAGACAAGCGCAAAATTGAACTTGATGATGCTATTCGTGCTTTAGGCTATACAAACGTTCCTGTTAAGCTTCACCCTGAAGTGACAGCAACGGTAAAAGTACATGTTACAGAAGCTTAATGACAACTATAAAGATGAAGATAATAGACAGCATGAAGGCTGTCTATTATCATTCATAGAGAATAAAAATAATGGAAATGAAGGGGCAAATAACTATGAGTGATATGTTTGCAGATCGTATTCCGCCCCAGAATATTGAAGCAGAACAAGCAGTGCTTGGGGCAATCTTTTTAGAGCCATCTGCATTAACAATGGCTTCTGAGATTTTGATTCCAGAAGATTTTTATAGAGCTGCACATCAGCGCATTTTCAACTGCATGCTTACACTAGCAGATCAAGGGGAACCTGTTGACCTTGTCACTGTAACGTCTGAGCTTGCTGATCAAAAGACGCTTGAAGAAGTAGGAGGCGTATCCTACTTAAGTGATGTAGCGGAATCAGTACCAACAGCAGCAAATATTGAATACTATGCCAAAATAGTAGAAGAAAAATCCATTTTGCGTCGTCTTATTCGTACTTCAACAACAATTGCCTCTGATAGTTATACAAGAGAGGATGATGTTGAGGCGCTTTTACATGATGCTGAAAAAAGTATCTTAGAAGTAGCTCAGCGTAAAAATACAGGAGCTTTTCAAAGCATTGGTGATGTTTTAGTTGAAACATATGACAATATTGAAGAGCTTCAAAATCGAAAGGGAGATATTACAGGTATCCCGACAGGTTTTACTGAGCTAGACCGAATGACCGCAGGATTTCAGCGAAATGATCTCATTATCGTTGCCGCTCGTCCTTCTGTAGGGAAAACTGCTTTTGCCTTAAATATTGCACAAAACGTAGCTACCCGAACAGATGAGAATGTGGCTATTTTCAGTCTTGAGATGGGTGCTCAGCAGCTCGTTATGCGTATGCTATGTGCAGAAGGAAACATTGATGCTCAAAATATGAGAACTGGGGATCTCACTCAAGAGGACTGGAGCAAATTGACGATGGCAATGGGTTCTCTTTCAAATGCAGGGATTTATATTGATGATACTCCTGGGATACGTGTAGGAGATATTAGAGCAAAATGTCGACGTTTAAAACAAGAGAATGGCCTTGGAATGATTTTAATTGACTATTTACAGCTTATCCAAGGTAGTGGACGACATAAAGGTGAAAACCGCCAGCAGGAAGTTTCCGAAATTTCACGTGCCTTAAAAGGGTTAGCACGTGAGTTAGAAGTCCCTGTAATTGCGCTCTCACAGCTTTCTCGTGGAGTTGAACAAAGACAAGATAAGCGTCCAATGATGTCTGATATTCGTGAATCGGGAAGTATTGAGCAGGATGCTGATATTGTGGCTTTCTTATATCGTGATGATTATTATGATAAAGAAACAGAAAATCAAAACATTATTGAGATTATTATCGCAAAGCAGCGTAATGGTCCTGTTGGAACTGTTCAGCTTGCTTTCGTAAAAGAATATAATAAATTCGTAAACCTTGAGCGGCGTTTTGATGATGCAAGTGCACCTCCGCCAGCTTCGTAGAAACCTCTTCATAATTGATGAAGAGGTTTTTTACTTTTGTAGAATAAAGAAAACGCTTTTTAGGCGAACATATTTGAAAAAGAAATATTAATTGTTCGTGTTTTGTTGACTTGCAAATCTTAAATTGGTACACTTAGAACGTTCAATAAGGAAATAGACTTCTAATTGTAAAGGCGGAGGTGCGATCATATGTCTTCTGTAGTAGTTGTTGGTACACAGTGGGGAGACGAAGGAAAAGGTAAAATTACTGACTTCCTTTCAGAAAATGCTGAGGTAATTGCTCGTTATCAAGGTGGAAATAATGCAGGGCATACAATTAAATTCAATGGTGAAACATATAAACTACATTTAATTCCTTCAGGAATTTTTTATAGTGATAAGATTTGTGTTATTGGCAATGGAATGGTTGTAGATCCAAAAGCACTTATCACAGAACTTAAGTATTTACACGATCGTAATGTAACAACAGACAATTTACGTATTAGTAACCGTGCGCACGTTATTCTTCCATATCACATCAAATTAGATGAAGTAGAAGAAGAGCGTAAAGGAGCAAACAAGATCGGAACAACGAAAAAAGGGATCGGTCCAGCATACATGGACAAAGCTGCCCGAGTTGGAATCCGAATTGCAGATCTTTTAGATCGTGAATCATTCGAAGAAAAATTAAAACAGAATCTAAAAGAGAAAAACCGTCTTCTTGAAAGAATGTACGAAGTAGAAGGCTTCAAGATTGAAGATATTCTAGATGAGTATTATGAATATGGTCAGCAGTTTGCAAAATATGTTTGTGATACATCTGTTGTTTTAAATGATTCTCTTGATGAAGGTCGTCGTGTTCTATTTGAAGGAGCACAAGGCGTTATGCTAGACATTGACCAAGGAACATATCCATTTGTTACATCTTCAAATCCTGTAGCAGGTGGCGTAACAATTGGTTCTGGTGTTGGTCCAAGTAAAATCAAGCACGTTGTTGGAGTAGCAAAAGCTTATACAACACGTGTTGGTGACGGTCCTTTCCCAACAGAGTTAGATAATGAAATTGGTCAACAAATTCGTGAAGTTGGACGTGAATATGGTACAACAACAGGTCGTCCACGCCGCGTTGGTTGGTTTGATAGCGTTGTTGTTCGTCATGCTCGTCGTGTTAGCGGCATTACAGACCTATCTCTTAACTCTATTGATGTGTTAACAGGCCTTGAAACAGTGAAAATCTGTGTTGCATATCGCTATAAAGGGGAAGTTATCGAAGAATTCCCAGCAAGCTTAAAAGCATTAGCAGAATGTGAACCTGTTTATGAAGAAATGCCTGGCTGGACTGAAGATATCACGGGTGTGAAATCTTTAAGTGAGCTCCCTGAAAATGCTCGTCATTATATTGAACGTGTGTCACAACTTACAGGAATTCCGCTATCAGTCTTTTCAGTCGGTCCTGATCGTACACAAACAAACGTTATTCGCAGCGTATATGGTCCAAGATAAAGGGAAAAGCCTGCAAATTGCAGGCTTTTTTTCTTTTTTTAAAAATTTTTTCAAAAAAAGTGAATAAATTTCTAAAATACTATTGCTTTATGTTTAAAGTGATGATAATATAATCAATGTCGCTAAGATATTAATCAATGTGGCCCGTTGGTCAAGCGGTTAAGACACCGCCCTTTCACGGCGGTAACACGGGTTCGAATCCCGTACGGGTCATCTTTATAATACATACTTTAACACGGTTTGGTCCCGTGGTGTAGCGGTTAACATGCCTGCCTGTCACGCAGGAGATCGCGGGTTCGATTCCCGTCGGGACCGCCATGGCTCAGTAGCTCAGTTGGTAGAGCAATGGACTGAAAATCCATGTGTCGGCGGTTCGATTCCGTCCTGAGCCACTTCTAAAACACGACAAATATTGTCGTGTTTTTTGTATGGAAAAAAGACTTTTCACATATGACAAAAGTAATACAAATGAATTACAAATTTTCCTTTATCAGTGATATCTTTTTTAAGGTATGATACATTAATAAAGTTGGAAAAAATGCCTTTTTTATATTTTAAGCAACTAAATTTCTTTTTTTAGAAGGAAAAAGGTGTTAAAAGCATCCAATATTGACTCTTCATGATATATACAATAGAGATAAATATAGAAAAATAAAAGCCTCTAGCTCTGTCTAGAGGCTTTCCTGTAGTGGAAATGAGCAATATAGACCAAACTATATTAGAATGTTAAAGTGTGTATGCAGTATAATAAAGGTACGATGTATTCGTATGATTTTATGCAATTAAAGGAGCCGGATAAAATGGATAAACGTATTCTAGTCGTTGATGACGAGAAACCAATTGCGGATATTTTAAAATTTAACCTACAAAAAGAAGGATATGAAGTTCACTGCGCTTACGATGGAGTAGAAGCATTAGAAAAAGTAGAAGAAGTGCAGCCAGAGCTTGTTTTATTAGATATTATGCTTCCTCAAAAAGATGGGATGGAAGTCTGCCGAGAAATTCGCAAAAAATATGAAATGCCTATTATTATGCTAACAGCTAAAGATTCAGAAATCGATAAAGTATTAGGACTTGAGCTAGGAGCAGATGACTATGTCACAAAACCATTTAGCACAAGGGAATTAATTGCTCGGGTAAAAGCAAATCTGCGTCGTCATCAAGCAGTAGCTTCTGAAGCAGGACAACAAAATGAAATTCAGATTGGCTCTTTAGTGATCCACCCTGATGCGTATATTGTATCTAAACGTGGAGAGCTTATTGAACTAACTCATCGGGAGTTTGAGCTCTTACATTACTTAGCTAAACATATTGGACAAGTTATGACACGGGAACATTTATTGCAAACAGTATGGGGTTATGACTATTTTGGAGACGTACGTACTGTTGACGTAACAGTTCGCCGTTTACGTGAAAAAATTGAAGACAACCCAAGTCATCCAACTTGGATTGTAACACGAAGAGGTGTGGGGTACTATCTCCGTAATCCAGAGCAGGAGTAGTAGAAATGAAAAAGGTTAGATTTTTTCAATCAATTCATTTTAAGTTTGTGTTAATTTATATTTTACTTATTTTAATCGCTACCCAAATTATTGGAGCCTATTTTGTTCAAAAGCAGGAAGAGAACAATATTACAAACTTTAGAAATTCCATTAATGAGCGAGTAGATGTTTTAGCTTATAGTGTGGAAAAAGAAATGGCAGAGAAAAGGAGTGAAGGTGATCCAACTTTAGAAGAGGAGATTGCTAAACTTCTGAATGATTTTAAATCTGAGGATATTAGTGAGATTAGCGTTGTTGATAAAAATCATCAAGTTCTTGCCGTTTCAAACTATGATGCTAAAAGTACTGTTGGTAAGAAATCTATTACGGATCCTGTGAACAAAGCGTTATCAGGCGGTACTTATAATAATATGATGGTGAATAAAAAAGGCGAGAGAATGAGAGTTGTAGCTGTTCCAGTCAATTCTAGTGAAGGTACAATTGGAGCTATCTATCTTGAAGCTTCAATGGAATCTCTTTACGAGCAAATGAAACAAGTGAACGCTATTTTTGCAAAAGGAACGCTTCTTTCTCTTTTACTCACAGCTATTTTAGGAATTCTTTTAGCTCGTACCATTACACGGCCAATGTCTGACATGCGTCGCCAAGCACTTGAAATGGCGAAAGGAAATTTCTCTCGTAAAGTAAAAGTATATGGCTATGATGAAATTGGGCAGCTTGCCATTACATTTAACAATTTAACGAGAAAACTCCAGGAAGCGCAGGCGACAACAGAAGGGGAGCGTCGAAAGCTTGCCTCTGTGCTTACGAATATGACAGATGGAGTCATTGCAACAGACCGAAAAGGTCGCGTTATTTTAATTAACGAGCCTGCTGGACAAATGCTAGATGTTTCACGTGAAACTGTTCTTTCAGAATCTATTTTGAGGCTGTTAAACATTGAAAAAGAATACACGTTCGATACGTTATTGGAAGAGCAAAATTCACTTATTCTAGAATTTGATAAATATGATGAGCCATATATTCTAAGAGCTACTGTATCTCCTATTCAGAAGGAAACAGGGTTTATTAATGGTATTATCGTTGTACTTCATGATATTACAGAGCAAGAGAAAATTGATCGTGAACGTCGTGAATTTGTTGCGAACGTTTCACATGAGCTACGCACACCGCTGACAACGATGCGCAGCTATTTAGAAGCTCTTGCAGAAGGAGCATGGCAAGATAAAGAGATTGCACCGCGCTTTCTAGACGTTACGCAAACAGAAACAGAGCGAATGATTCGACTTGTTAATGATTTGCTTCAGCTATCAAGAATGGACAGTAGAGATTATCATTTAACAAAATCACAAGTGGACTTTATTGATTTTTACAACCATATTATTGATCGCTTTGATATGAGCAAAAGTCAAAATATCGAGTTTGTTCGCAAACTTCCAGAAGGACCAATCTCAATTCAATTTGATCAAGATAAGATTACACAAGTATTAGATAATATTATTTCAAATGCAATTAAATATTCCCCTGAAGGCGGAAAAGTGACGTTCTCTGTTCAGCCTCAAGAGTTTTTCATTCTTGTTAGTGTGAAGGATGAAGGGATGGGAATTCCTCGTGAAAAAGTGAAAAAAATCTTTGAACGCTTTTATCGAGTAGATAAAGCGAGAACAAGACAACTTGGGGGAACAGGTCTTGGCTTAGCCATTGCCCGGGAAATGATTGAAGCTCATAAAGGTGAAATTTGGGCTGAAAGTAAAGAAGGAAAAGGAACAACCATTCACTTTACGCTTCCTTTACAAGTAGAACAAGACGAGGATGAATGGATATGAGATATGAAAATATCAAAACCGTAGTACTGTCATGTTTAATTTTGATTAGCCTTATATTAACGTGGACATTGTGGACCTACACACCTACATACGATAAGATGGAAAACAATCCATCTTATGTAGATGATGTGAAAATCGGCAAAACTAAGATGTTAGAAGATCATATTCAGCCATCCTTAATTTTAGCTCATTTTGCTTCCACTCATAAAGGACTTCTCAATAAAGATATGGATACATGGACGAATGAGATGAAGAAGTGGTCTATTTCTGATGTAGTGCGTATTTCGAATACTTCTTTTGAGCGTCCAGAAGATTTCTATGATTTTGTACATGGAAATCAGACAATGGAAATCCTCTATCCAACAGAGATGTCATTATCAACTTTCCAAAGTATGTATGAAGTAAAAGGGACAATGCCCTCTGGGACATTTGATCGAATCATTCTTAAGCCAGGTCAAGCGGATAATGTCTCACAGTCTGTTCGTATCTATTTTGTTAATTACGAAACAGAAGAGATTTACGAGGCAAATATAAAAGGGTTTAATGAAGCTGCATGGGAGAAACATTATAAAGACATACAAAGCAATGGACAGGATTATATAGCATTTAAAAGAGAAGATAAATCAGTTCTTTTCTTACCAGAGCAACCAACACCACTTCAACAAAAAAGTTATAAACAAGAAATGATTTCATCCGATAAGTTTCGCAATGCATTGTTTGATAATATGAAAATCGTTGAAGAAAATGAGCTCTCAGGTCAAACCGTTTATAATGATTCAAAACGAATGTTGGAATTGTCCAAGACAAAACCATTGATGGCATACACAAACTACGAAGATGCAACCCAAAGTGACCAAAGTGTTGCTACAGATAAAGAGGGAGCGATAAAAAGATCATTTGACTTTGTGAATGCTCATGCAGGTTGGACAGATCCATATTATTTAACAGAATGGAATAGTGATGCTTCATATCAGAGCGTAACGTTCCAGCTTCATGAAGATTATTACCCTGTTTTTAATGATGATGATTTGTCGAAGGTTACGTTAAAATCTTCAGGACAAAATATCTCCGAATATAAACGTCCAACATTTCAATTAGGAAAACTTTCAGATGAGTATGGGAAGAAAATTAAATTACCATCTGGTAAGGCCGTTATAAAAGAAATTGAAGGAAAAGAAAACTTTGATGACAGCAAATTAAAAAATATTATAGTAGGCTATGAGCTGCAAACAGAGAAAGACTTTACAAATGTAATTACGCTCAAGCCATATTGGTTTTATAAGTATGATGGAATATGGTACAAAATTGTAGATAAAGCAGAGCAAGGAGGAGATAAGGATGGATTGGAATAAGACGAAAACGATTTTTATCGTTATCTTCTTTATCCTGGACCTTTTTCTTGCTCGCCAATTTATGGTTAAAAGGGAAGCTAACCAGCTTGAGATGATTTCAGAACGAACAGGTGAAGAATTATTACAAGAAGCTAATATTACGTTTAAAGAGTCTCCAAGCAGCAATCAGAAGGCAGGGTATATTAAAGCCTATGTTCACACATTTACGGAGAAAGAAACGAGTAGTTTGAAAGACCAAAAGATTGAGGTTCAGGAAGATGGAAAAGAAATTCATGGAGAGTTCACAAAGCCAACCTCTTTACCTACCTCTGACGAAAAGAACAAATTAGAAGACTTCGTAAAAAAGAACATGATAAATGGCGATCAGTATAAGCTAGTACAGGTTGATAAAGAAGGTGGACAAATTACGTTTGCCCAGTTGTATAGCCAAAAGCCTGTTTATGATAACACTAAAACCTTTATTACCATTCAACTTAATGAAAAGAATGAAATGGTATCTTACAAACAAAGGATGCTAGAGCAGTTTGAACAGAGAACAGAAGCTGAGACTGTGAAAACTCCAGTGAATGCTGTTACTGAACTGTATGATAGTAATAAAGTTAATCAAGGTAGTAAAGTTAGCATGGATTTAGGTTATTACGCGTATTTCCCACCTGCAACTGATTCACAAATCTTAGCCCCAACATGGCGAGTGACTGTGGATAAGGATAAAGGTGAGATTGAAGTGTACTATGTTACAGCACTTGATTAGAGAAAGACGTAATGGTTAAAAAAACGGAGTGAGAACGGTGAGTTTACAATTTAGTGTGCTAGCAAGTGGGAGTACAGGAAATGCTCTTTTTGTTGGCAATGGAAAAGAATCACTACTAGTTGACGCAGGACTTAGTGGCAAAAAGATGGAACAACTTTTTAAAGAGGTTGATCAATCAATTGAGAACTTATCAGGCATTTTAGTGACCCATGAGCATAGTGACCATATTAAAGGTCTTGGTGTGCTCGCAAGAAAATATAAACTGCCTCTTTATGCAAATGAAAAAACGTGGAAGGCAATGGAGCCTTTAATTGGGACAGTTCCAACAGAGCAAAAGTTTTCATTTGAAATTGGAGATGTAAAAAGCTTTGGAGGAATTGAAGTGGAATCATTTGGGGTTTCTCATGATGCCGCAGAGCCAATGTTTTACACGTTTCATAGTGAAGGAAAAAAGCTCACTCTTTTAACAGATACCGGATATGTTAGCGATAGAATGAAAGGCATTGTTAGAAATAGCGATGCCTTTATTTTTGAGAGCAATCATGATGTTGAGATGCTTCGCATGGGACATTATCCGTGGAATATTAAGAGACGTATTTTGAGCGACCTTGGTCATGTATCAAATGAAGATGCAGCTATTGCTTTGTCAGAAGTGATTGGAGATCATACAAAATATATTTACTTAGCACATTTAAGCCAAGATAACAATATGAAAGAACTTGCTAGAATGACAGCCGAGCAAACATTAAAAGAAAAAGACCACGGAGTTGGTGTTCAGTTCAATATCCATGATACTGATCCCAAAAAGCCAACGCCTCTTATTGACCTTTCACACACGTAAATCCCTCCAAATGAAGGATAGAAAAACTTCAAACATCCATACTATAAAAGCATATGTCTAATGTGAGAAAGGATGAATGTTTGAAGTGGGGCTTTATGATGAACGGAAAGGAAGAAAGAGAACTATATTTTTTACAGGTCTTATTGGTGCAATTATTGGTGCTATTCTTATCCTGCTTGCTCTTCCTGCCTTAGAGAGAAATGGCATTTTATCAAGCCGCACAGAGAGCAGTAATGAAGAGGGAAACAATATTGCAGAAGAGCGATCTGTTTCGATTGATGTGACAACAGACATTACTAAAGCTGTTGATAAAGTATCTGATGCTGTTGTTGGGGTTGTGAATATCCAAAAGAGCGGTTTCTGGGAAGATGAGAGTGAATCATCTGAAGCTGGAACAGGTTCAGGAGTTCTTTATAAAAAGAGTGGAAATAAAGCATATCTTGTCACCAATTATCATGTTATTGAAGGTGCAAATGAGATTGAAGTAAGTTTAAAAGATGGATCACGTATTGCTGGAAAAGTACGCGGTGGAGATGATTTAACAGATTTAGCGGTCATTGAGATTGATGGTAAGAATATTAAAACACTCGCTGAATTTGGAGACTCAGACCGTATTAAAGCAGGAGAACCTGCAATTGCAATTGGTAATCCTCTCGGTCTTCAGTTTGCAGGGTCTGTCACACAAGGAATTATCTCAGGTACAAACCGATTAATTCCTCAAGACTTAAACAATGACGGAAACCCAGACTGGCAAGCAGAGGTTATTCAAACAGATGCAGCAATTAACCCTGGAAATAGCGGTGGAGCTCTCATTAATGTGGCAGGAAAAGTTATTGGTATCAACTCTATGAAAATTGCTGAAGATGCTGTTGAAGGAATTGGGTTATCAATCCCGATTAATACAGCACGACCGTTTATTGAAGATCTTGAAAAAGATGGAGAAGTCCACAGACCGTATATTGGCATAAGTACTCTTTCACTATCGCAAATTTCAGGTTATCATCTACAAGAAACGCTAAAGTTGCCAAAAGGAATTGTTGAGGGAGTAGCAGTTCTCCGTGTTTCTCGTCTTTCACCAGCAGCTAAAGCTGGAATGAAAGAATATGATGTGATTGTTGAAATGGAAGGAAAACGCGTACGAAACATCATTGACCTCCGGAAATACTTGTATCAAAAAGGAGTCAATGATACATTAGACATTACGTTTTATCGCAATGGAAAAAAGAAAAACGAAACGTTAAAACTTGTGGAAGAACCAAAGTAAAACAGGAGAAAATCTTTCTCCTGTTTTTACGTTAATAACTTGTGGATAACTCCAGAATTTTCTGTTTATTATTTTGTCCACAGAAAGAAGAAAACGGAAAGGAGAAGAAAATATGAAAGTGAATTGCTGCCTTGAGCACGTTGAGCTGGCGCTTGATATTGTTGTTGATGAAACAGAAGAAGCACCAATTATGAAAGAGCTAGATGAAGAACTGTGTATAACTTGTGAATATTGCGAAAATAATGCTACATATATAGTGGGGAACGAGTGATCCTATACCATATATGCCACTCTTTGTGGATATGTGGATAATTTCTGTGTATAACTTGTTTGTAAACTATTTACAGAGAGGAGATAACCTGTGAATATCTCGATTATTACAGTTGGGAAATTAAAAGAAAAATACTTAAAACAAGGTATTAATGAATACTTAAAACGCTTATCAGCTTATGCAAAGGTAGAAGTAGTTGAACTTCCAGATGAGAAAGCACCTGAAAACCTTAGTGAAGTTGAAATGGAGCAAGTGAAAGGAAAAGAAGGAGAGCGCATCCTTGCTAAAATTCCACAAGATACACATGTCATTGCTCTTGCCATTGAAGGGAAAATGAAATCATCTGAACAGCTTGCAGATGATTTAGATAAGCTTGCTACATATGGAAAAAGTAAAATTGCTTTTGTTATTGGTGGATCACTAGGATTAAGCAGTGATGTGATGAAAAGAGCTAATGATACATTGTCATTTTCAAAAATGACTTTTCCACATCAGTTGATGAGATTGATTTTAGTGGAACAGATTTATCGCGGATTTCGAATTAATCGAGGAGAACCGTACCATAAGTAAATGAGGGTTTTGTGAATAAAAAGGTACCTCTATTTTAGAGGTACCTTTTAGCACATTATCATTCTAATAGAGTGAACTATGAAGGACATTTTACAGGGATTAACCAATCTTTGTAGCCTTTTATGCGGCGTGAGTTTTTTCTTTTTTCAAAACATCTCCTTGACCAGGTGCCTTTATAAACAGCGCAATGACTACTGAGATTATACTCAACACTGCAATAAACGTGAAGGTAGAAACAAAGCTACCAAGCGCTGCGGCAATAAATGATCCGGACAATGCACCAATCCCAAACCCTTGATAAATGATCCCATAGTTTTTACTTTGGTTTTTTAAGCCAAAGAAATCGGCAACAATTGCGGGGAAGATGGTTATATTTCCACCAAAACAGAAAGCAATTCCTGCAACACACGCAAAGAACAATCCATAATTTAGTTCTAGAAAACTTAAAGCAGATACAGCTACTGCAGTCACCAACAAAGCGCCTGCTACTACTTTTAAACGGCCAACTTTATCTGATAATGCTCCAAGGATAATACGGCCAATTGTATTGAAGATCGCTACCAATGCTACAGCATTGGCTGCTGTTGCCACATCCAAACCAGCTAAACTTACACCGATATCTTTTACAACTCCGATTAGATATAAACCACTCATACATGCAGTGAAAAACATAATAAACAATAAGTAAGCTTCTTTTGTTTTAAGCATTTCTTTAACTGTGTAGTCTTTAGCCTGTACCCCATTAACAGACTGGGACTGGCTTGTTACCTGTGCCTCGCGAACTAAGAATGAACCGCCTATAACCATAATCATCACGATTATGCCCCAGTATAAAAATGTATAAGATACGCCAACGTTTTGAATTAGTGACCCATTAATGTATTTAAATAGCAAACTGCCTGTGCCATAAGCACCAACAGAAATTCCAGAAATAAGCCCTTTTCTCTCCGGAAACCACTTAATAAGGTTTGACAATGATGTGATATAAGCAGTACCATCGGCAAATCCTACTACAACACCTGCCAAGATGTAAAGCATCCATAATGATGAGACTTGTGAGCTAATGATTAAACCTGCACCCAAGACAATGCCTGCAGTTGCTATTAAGCGGCGAATCCCCCAGCGATCCTGGAGTTTGCCGGCAAACAGGGTTGAAAAAGCTAAAGCAAAGCTTGTAATTGAAAAAGTAATGGCTACCGAGTTCAATTGCCAGCCAAAGCGATCAACCAATGGTTGGTTAAATAAGCTCCATGTATAAATAGTTCCCAATCCCATTTGAACAATAATGGTTCCCAGAACAATCAGCCAGCGATTACTTGTTTGTGGTTTCATGTTGATCTTCCCTTCAACTTACGAAACCAATGCTGGTTTCTTAGTAGAATGCGTTTACAAGAAGATCATACCACTAAAAAAAATTATGAAACCGTATTCAGAACCAAATGCTTAAAGAATGGAATGAATTGCAGTTAAAATCGCATAATTTGTCGAAACTCTTTTACTTTGCTCCGGCTTACAGGAATCTCAGCATTAAAGTCCTTAAGGTGAATCATATAGGTTTGGTTAAACCAAGGGACGATTTCACGGATTTTGGATAAATTCACTGTATAAGAGCGATGACAGCGAAAAAAAAGGTTCTGAGGAAGAGTAGAATGGAACTCTGTTATACTCATTGGCATCGTATATTCTTCATGAAATGTATAGACCAGTGTTACCTTTTCGCTCGCCAGCGCGTAATAAATATCATTCACGTCTGTAACGATTATTTTATCGTTTTTTCGCAAGTTTACTCGGCCATCCGTTCCTAAGACTTTAACTGAATCATTTTTTTGGAAAGATAACTCCTCTTCTTTATCTGTTTGATTTAGCTCACGTAAAAAAGCAGATTCGAGCTTATGCAACATAGCAGCAATTCGCTTCTCATCATATGGCTTAAGGATATAATCAAAGGCTTCAAATTCAAATGCCTGGGCTGCATGCTCTTTGTATGCTGTTGTAAAAATAATATAGGGTTTTTTTGCAAACTTACTTATATTGCTTGCCAGCAGCATCCCATCGAGGGATGGAATGTTGATATCAAGAAAAATAGCATCTGTGTCATTTTCTTGTAAAAATTTTAGGACATCTAATCCATCTTCAAAGCAATTAGTCACTTGTATGCTGCTATGTGTTTCAATAAGATATTTTAATTCTTCTCTTGCAGGAAATTCGTCCTCAACAATGATCGCTTTCATTTTTTCTCCTTTACAATATCAAAATAAACTTCAGTACCCGGAGATAATCTTTTGATGATTAGTCCTTTGCCATAAATCAATTTAACACGTTGATGTACATTATATAATCCGATTTTATTTGCAGGAACATCATCTCGGTACAAATTCTCTATCACCTCATCTGCTATCCCAGTTCCCGTATCCTTTACGCTAATCCGGACTTTATCACCCAGATCATTAACAGCAATTTTCACAGTACCAGGACCCTTTGGTAGTATGCCATGAATAATTGCATTTTCGACCAGTGGCTGAATAAGCAGACTTGGAAGTTTTATGTTTACTTTTTCAATATTATATTCCACCTGAAGTTTAGAACCAAAACGAGCCTGTTCAATTTCAACATAATCGTGAACCTGTTTTAATGCGTCGTGAATATCAATAAATTCATCGCTTAACTCCAGATTGTATCGCATATAGCTTGATAAAGTAACAATCAATTCGCGGGCTTTTTCTGGATTGTGCCGGGTTGTTGACGCAATAGCATTCAGGGCATTGAAGAGAAAATGCGGGTTGATTTTTGTTTGCAGTGCCTTTAGTTCTGCTTTGTTGGCTGCCTCCTTAATCTGTTCAACTCGGGATATCTCCATAAGATTGGAAATAATTTGTGACAAACCAATTGCCATCGTTTGCAAAGAATAGGTCATTTTGGAAGCTTTGCGATAATAAATTTTGAGAGATCCCGTGACTTCTCCCCGCTCTTCAAACGGCATGATGAGTAGGGACTGAATTTCAGGAGTTTGTTGATCAGCCACATGGTTTCTAATCGTGATTTCCCCGCTACGGATTGCTGCTTTCGTTAGATCACTGATGATTTCTTGTCCAATCTTATACCGTTCTTCACCAAAGCCGACATAAGCAAGGACAGTTTCTGTATCGGTTATAGCCACTGCATCAGCGTGGATTTGGTCTTTAATAATTGCGCAAATTTTGTTCAAAGATTCTGTATTGATCGAACGAAAATAAGGCAATGTTTTATTGGCAATGTCCAAGGCTAACTTTGCTTGTTTAGCAGCAATCATTTCCTTTTCATCTTCCACACTCATGACCAATAAAACAATCAAGCCGATACTGACTTCACCTGCAATCATTGGAAAACCAATTTTTGATACAATATCTAGGCCAAGTTTAAAGGGTTCTGCCATAGCAAGTATCAATAGCATAGTAAGGACTTCGCAGCCCATACCTGCGATAATCCCATAAATCCAACGCTGTGTTTTTTTTATTTTAAGGTTAATAAACCCGGATGCTATCCCAGCAATAATACTTGTAATCAGGCATGGAACGGATGTTACGCCACCGATATCAATTAAAAAACGATGCACACCTGAAACAATTCCGGTAATGATCCCTACCCATGGCCCAAATAATATGCCCCCGGACATGATAGCGATAATTCTTACATTAACTAAAGAACCTTCTACTTTAATTCCAGAATAGGTTCCAAAAATCGCAAATAAACAAAAGATAAGAGTGATGATAATCTTCTCCGAAAGTGAGTGTTGTTCTTTATGGAGAGATTCTTTAAACTTGGGAACTCTTGTTAAAAAAAACAAGCAAATTAATAATAGTGCCGCTCGTTCAAAAACTTGGATTAGCATTTCTAATGATGAATTCATCTTAAGTTCCTTTCCAAAGGGGTATATATCGCATAGTTTTAGTATAGTACTATACTAAACAAGAAAGCATAGGTTTTTATTTAAAATAAAGTGGAAGGGGATATGACTGCAACGAAAAAAATGTATGTATTAAACTTAAGTTTCCAATAAAGTGATTGGATGGGATACTGTATTAAGTATGTCGATGCTTTAATTTGATTTTCTAAAGGAAGAAGGAAGAATTAATTCCCTATTCATTGTTATATCAAATAAAGAATTGAATTGAAACCTCATTAAGGTGCGTTACAGTGAACCGTACCATAAATAGGTGTGGTTTTTACTATTTTATAAAAGCATCAAGTAACCAAATTCAGAAAGCAGCTGTTTTTGGGCTTTAATACCTTAAGTTCCCGTTACTGTTGCTCCTTTAAAAATATTTTGGCTTGTAAAATGAAAATGATAGGGGATGACGGACTATATCTTTTGTATTGAATTTTTCTATCATAAGCTGTTTTGAATATAATAAATAACTAAAAATAAAGAATAATGAAAAAAAGAAAGTCACTATCCTGCCTAGTTAGATAGAATAGTGACTTTCTGAAAGAAAAAATGTTAAAATTGTTTATGGTAAGTTGATGTATCTCAGTCTAACAGGTTTTTTACGGCATTTATAAATGTTGGAGGCATTTATAAATATCAAAAGAACCGTTAGACTAGGATCTCACTAGTTAAGTTCTAAATTAATTTCGAATGAGATAATCAAATGCACCCAAGGCTGCCGTTGAACCTGACCCCATGGAAATAATGATTTGGTTATAGGCGCTATCTGTACAATCTCCTGCTGCAAACACTCCAGGAATTGTAGTAGCTCCACGCTTATCAACAACGATTTCCCCGATGCGATTACGCTCAATTGTACCCTCTAACCATTCAGTATTTGGCACAAGCCCGATTTGGACAAACACACCTTGTAATTCAACATGATGTTCTTCATTTGTCTCACGATCAGTGTACGTAATACCAGTTACATTGTCAGTACCCGTAATTTCTTGAGTAGCAGCGTTTGTTACGACTGTTACGTTTGGCAGGCTGTTAAGACGCTCTTGAAGAACTTGGTCTGCTTTTAACTCTGATGCAAATTCAAGAACTGTAACATGTTTCACAATTCCTGCGAGATCAATTGCTGCTTCAACACCAGAGTTACCGCCACCGATAACCGCTACGTCTTTTCCTGCAAACAATGGACCATCACAATGAGGGCAGTACGCAACTCCTTTGTTTTTAAGTTCTTGTTCGCCAGGAACGTTAACATTTCGCCAACGAGCACCTGTTGAAATAATGACAGATTTACTCTTAAGAACAGCACCGTTTTCAAGTTCAATTTCAAAAAGATCTTTCTTTTCTAAACGTTTAGCACGCTGTAGATCTATCACGTCAATATTATACTCTTTTACATGTTCTTCAAGAGCCTGTGCAAGTTTAGGTCCTTCAGTAGCTTTTACACTGATAAAGTTCTCAATACTTAGTGTGTCAAGGATCTGTCCACCAAAGCGTTCAGCAACGATTCCTGTACGGATACCTTTACGTGCTGCATAGATGGCTGCACTTGCTCCAGCTGGTCCACCACCAACGACAAGGACATCATATGGATCTTTGTCTGCTAAATCCTCTGCACTTAAACCTTCACCTAATTTAGCAATAATTTCTTGAAGTGAAATACGCCCTCCGTTCCAGAATTCCCCATTTAGGAAGACGGCTGGTACGGCCATAACATTTTTACTTTCCACTTCTTCTTTAAATGCAGCTCCATCAATCATTGTGTGCGTAATGTTAGGGTTAAGCACACTCATAATGTTTAGTGCTTGCACAACGTCAGGGCAGTTATGGCAAGTTAGGCTGACATAAGTTTCAAAGTGATATTCACCATCAATCTTTTTAATTTGATCAATTACACTTTGATCAATTTTTGGAGCTCGTCCACTAACTTGTAGTAGAGCCAATACTAAAGAAGTGAATTCGTGTCCTAAAGGTACACCAGCAAAAGTGATGCCAGTCTCTTCGCCAACACGGTTGATACTAAAGCTTGGTGTTCTATTTAATTCTACTTTTTCGACAGTGATTTTAGATGACATGGAAGCTAGCTCATCAACAAGAGCTAGCATTTCCTTTGATACGTCATCTGAACCTACACTGACCTTAAGCAGAATATTCTCTTCTAATAGTTGAAGATACTGATTTAATTGTGATTTAATTTCTGCATCAAGTGCCATTTATAATCGCTCTCCTTAAATTTTGCCTACAAGGTCAAGGCTTGGCTTAAGTGTTTCTCCGCCTTCTTGCCATTTAGCAGGACAAACTTCACCTGGGTTGTTGCGAACATATTGTGCTGCTTTAATTTTATTGATAAGCGTGCTTGCATCACGACCAATGCCATCTGCGTTGATCTCAACAGCTTGGATAACACCGTCAGGATCAAGGATGAAAGTACCACGGTCAGCTTGACCTAGTTCTTCAATAAATACGTCAAATTGGCGAGAAAGGATATGTGCAGGATCACCAATCATAGTATAAGTAATTTTACCAATTGCTTCTGATGAATCGTGCCATGCTTTATGTGTAAAATGAGAATCTCTTGAAACAGAGAATACTTCAACTCCTAATTCTTGAAGGGCAGGGTATTGTTCTTGAAGATCTTCAAGCTCAGTTGGGCAAACGAAAGTGAAATCTGCTGGGTAAAAACAAACAACACTCCACTGACCTTTTAGATTTTCTTCTGTAACTTCGATAAATTCACCGTTTTTATAAGCTTGTGCTGTAAATGGTTGTACTTCTTTTCCGATTAGAGACATAATTAAAATTCCTCCTAGATTTACTATTTAATTATTATAGAGAGTTTGTTCAGTGACTTTGTAAACCTCATATAATAATTATTAATTTATACTAATTATTATATAGAATTGAATACTATTGTCAATTAAAATGCTGTGATTATTTTAAATAAATATTTTGTACGATTTGGAGATTGATATATTCGTATTCTACTAGTCATTCTTTATAACATAAAATAAATAGAGAACATATGAGGAGAAACGGGAGTTATATGCTTTATAAGAAGTAGAAATCTATAAACTGCTGATTAAATAGGTATGTTGAGTCATACTATAAAGTAACATTTGTTTTTTATTGAATGATTTCTATCTTCTTATTTCGGGGAGATTAAATAAATGAGATTCAGCCTTGTTATTGACAAAACATATAACTAACATTAGAATAAAAAACTATTCGACAGTAATTATACCTATCCAAAAATTTAATAAATAGAAAGCTATGATTGCTATGGGTCACACTATAGCAGGAGCAGCTTCTGGAGAGACCGCAGAAATTTTGCGGCGCCGAAGGGTTCACAATCTCAGGCAAAAGGACAGAAGAGTACCGGATATTTATTTGTTATGCTGATAATAGTTAGCATAATAGATATTATTTGTTATTCTTATGATCAAGAGATTGGAGGCCATCCAATCTCTTTTTTTATTGGGTTAATTTATTATTCACAGTTTCACATGGAATTTCATTAATTTTAAGGAGGAGTTAGGTTTGGCACAACAAGGATTGAAGAGAGATTTATCGAATCGTCATGTTCAACTCATCGCAATTGGAGGCACCATTGGTACTGGACTATTCTTAGGATCTGGTAAAGCCATACAATTGGCAGGACCCTCTATTATCTTTGCCTATTTAATCGTAGGTATTGCCCTCTTTTTTGTTATGAGGGCGCTAGGGGAACTGTTATTATCTAAAGCAGGTTATCAATCTTTAACAGATATTGCAGAAGAATATCTTGGACCTTCGGCATCGTTTGTGACTGGATGGACATATTGGTTTTGTTGGATTATGACAGCAATGGCTGATGTTATTGCTGTTGGTGTATACGTGCAATATTGGTTTGATATCCCGCAATGGATACCTGCACTCATCTGCGTAATCATTTTGTTAGGACTCAATCTATTAACTGTGAAACTTTTTGGAGAATTGGAGTTTTGGTTTGCTTTAATCAAAGTAATTACTATTCTTGTATTAATTAGCGTTGGAATTATTTTGCTAGTGATGGGATTCAAGACAGATACAGGACCAGTTACGATTAAAAATCTTTGGGAACATGGAGGGGTTTTTCCGAATGGAATTTCAGGTTTCCTACTTTCATTTCAAATGGTTATATTCGCATATGTTGGTGTGGAATTAGTAGGTGTATCGGCAGCAGAAACATCTAATCCACAGAAAAATATCCCATCAGCAATTAATAAAATTCCTCTAAGAATTTTATTCTTCTATGTTGGTGCACTTATTGTCTTATTATGTATTAATCCATGGATGGAACTAAATGCAGCAGAAAGTCCTTTTGTTAAGACGTTTAGTTTGATTGGTATTCCGATTGCCGCAGGAATCATTAATTTTGTTGTATTAACTTCAGCCGCTTCGGCTTGTAATAGTGGAATGTTTTCAACGAGCCGGACGTTATATAGTTTAAGTACTAATGGCCAAGGTCCATCGAATCTTACAAAATTGAATAAAAACCATGTACCAGGTAACGCGTTATTAATATCTACGCTTGTCATCTCGGTGGGAGCTCTTTTAAGCAAACTTATACCGGAACAAGCTTTTGGAATTGTGACAACTATTAGTGCCATTTGTTTTATGTGGGTTTGGAGTGTTATTCTTATTTGTCATTTAAGATATAAGAAAACACGTCTACAATTACATTCAAAGTCAACATTCAAAGCGCCATTAACCCCATTTATAAATTATGTTGTCCTAACGTTGTTTGCTATAATTCTTATTATTATGCTGTTCTCTAAAGAAACACGTCCAGCCTTATTGTTGACACCGGTATGGTTTATTCTATTATTTATTTTATATTGGGCTAGAAGGAAAAGGGAGAAAAATAGCTAAATATGAGTATAGAATTAACAATGGTAACTGTTAGACCGTCGTTGTAATAAGTATTAACAAACCTCTCGTACATCTGTTAGGACAAACTGCATCAAAAATGGATAGGGATTTATAAATACATCTTTCTTCTTAGAAGAAAGATGTATTTATAAAATATAATTTTTCATCTGTCAATTTTAAAAGGATGAAATGAGAACGCTGAGTAATTAACCTAATTGCCCACGATGCAACTCTGTATACACATATGAAGATGGGACACTTTTAGTTTGCCCAGAATGTGGACATGAATGGGCATTAAATCAGGAGACAGAATATGATGAGGAACAGAGGATTATCAAAGATGTGAATGGAAATGTTCTGAACGATGGAGATACGATTACAGTCATTAAAGATCTTAAAGTAAAAGGAAGTTCATCTGTTCTTAAACAAGGTACTAAAGTAAAAAATATTCGTTTGATTAATGGTGATCATGATATTGATTGCAAAATTAGTGGTTTTGGTGCTATGAAATTAAAGTCTGAATTTATTAAAAAAATATAGATATACATTTGTTATAATACTGTATTATTTATGATTTTTTTCAGGTGATTAAACTTTAGGAATGGAGAAAGCTCCTTGTTTAGCAAGGAGCTTTTTTATATGTTCTTTGGGCTCCAAAGGTGTTAATAAGAAACCCTAGATAATTCCCAATACTTTTCTACATGAGCACGAGTAACCTTTGCTGCTGTCTTTACGTTCTCTTCCTGAGTTAACTCATAATACTCTGGGCGAAAAACTTCAACAGTGCAGCAATTACCTTTAAATCCAATTTTCTTGAGAGTATCTGCAAAACGTTGATGATCTAAACAACCTTGAGAATCTCCAGGCCAAAGTCGCTTTTCATCAGTGTTGTATGGTGCACCACAAGGAAGGTCTTCTGTATCATTCACATGCCATACAAAAATTTTCTTTCCATCTGCTTTTTCTAGGGTAGACCAATCAGAGGCCATTGCATGGAAATGGTATTGATCTAGCGTGACGCCAACAAGAGGAGAGTCTACTTCTTGTACAATGGTATATGCATCATCAAAACGATTGATGGTCATGCCTGGGCTACCACAGAATTCAATAGATAGTTTTATGCCATAAGGCTCCACCTTTTTCACCATTTCTTTTAAGGTGGCAACTGCATCTTCCCGAATCTCTGCTCTTGTAGCATGTACAGAGATGTTTTCATTAGGTACGGCAACAATCATTTTACAGTCTAAGACTAGGCATCGACGAATAATTTCATCTAACTGAGCCATAACTTCATCTTTTTCCTCTTGAGTTTGGCTCATATTAAACGGTTTTAATGCATTGTAAGAAAGCATGCTTAGACGATGAGACTTAAACCATTCCCCTAATTGCTCAATTGTCACTTTTCCAGCTTCAAGATCACGGTCTAGACATTCAGATTGAATATCAATGTAATCAAAACCATACTTCTCACATAATTCTAGATCTTCTAAAACAGAATGGTTTTTACAAAAGCGATTGCATCCTTCATTAAAGCCAATTTTCATCTCGTTTTCCTCCTATAAATCACCTATAATGGTTTTATTAATGGACAGACAGGGGGGAGTATCATCATTCCATACGTTTCCTTCAAATCTAATGATAAGAGTGCCATTGCTTTAGAAGTTTTTCACACCATGAAATCTGTGTCCCTTCATCGTCATGACTTTCAAGAATTTGTTCTTATTACAAAAGGATCTTGTATTCATCAGTTCAAAGATTTTTCAATGCCTTTAATTCCAGGAGATGTATTTCTTGTTCCTCCACATGAGAAACATGCTTATAACATTGAGACACCAGTCAGTATGTATAACTGTCAGTTCTATCCTGATCAAATTGCAGATTGGTGGAATGAGCAGTTTGGTAGTATGCTCAGCAACTTATCTATGCCTGAAGATGATAGTCCAATCTATCCAGCAGATTTAAATCGTCAACATATTATTCATCTCTCTGTGCAGGATGCCAAACGTGTTGAGATGATGATGGATATCATGCTGAAAGAGCAAATAGAACAAGGTTTTGCTTTTCAGCAAGTGAAGCAAGATTACTTAAATATCATTCTTATTATCATTTCTCGTGCACGTCTCCAGCAGTATGCTAGCAACCCAAAAAAAGAACATTTATCTCAAGATATTGTGATAGCCTCTCAACAATTTATTGAAGAAAATCTAGCTGAACAAATCAATTTTTCTGATTATGCATGCACAAATAGTGTTAGCCCCGGTTATTTTCGAGCAATTTTTAAAGCTGCAACAGGGCTTCCGCCTGTAGAATATCTAAATCGATTGCGTATTGTGCGTGCTATTGAATATCTGAAAGATCAAACGATGCCGATAAGTGATGTAGCCGCTGCTGTAGGAATTTATGATGCAAATTATTTTTCACGTCTTTTTCGCAAATTTATAGGCTATTCTCCAAGAGAGTTTCGAAACAGAGTTAAAGAGGAACTGTAAGAAATTTTTCTTCAATCTCGGATAATTTGACACAACGTCCTTCTGTAAGAGAAAGTTCAGTAGCCTTTGCAATTAAAACTGGCATCAGGCCATCCATGCCTTTCACAAGTGTTTCTTCGTCATTAAGAATTGATTGGATAAAGGCTTGCTCTTCTGAAATAAAAGCATTATTATAGCGTTCTAGAAAGAACCACATTGGCTTAGCGCTTGTTACCCCTTCAGGCGTGCTAATTGTCGCCGTATTATCTAAGTCGTTGTAGACTTGGACACAACCACCTGCACAATGTACTTCAGTGCGTTGGTCATAGCCATAACCAGCTTTGCGGCTATTATCAATTACGCCGAGAGCGCCATTTGTGAACTTCAGCATAACAATAGCAGTATCTATATCGTTATATTCTTTAAATTTTTCATCAATAAGTACATCTCCATAAGCTGTAACTTCAGTAACTTCACTGCCTGATAGATAACGGACCATATCAAAATCATGAATCATCATATCCATAAAAAGACCACCTGATCCTTTTACATAATCCATTGTAGGCGGCACTGGATCACGAGAGGTTACTTTGACAATATGAGGATCACCAAGTTTTCCAGAAGCAACCGTATCATGTACTACCTTATGGTTATGATCAAAGCGACGTACAAAGCCAACTTGTAGTTTTACCCCTGCTTTTTCAACAGCGTCTAGGGCTCTTTGAATAGTAGCAACATCATAATGAATAGGTTTTTCACAAAAGATATGCTTGCCTGCTTGGGCTGCTTGGATAATATAATCTGCATGAGTATCTGTAGCAGAGCAAATAAATACTGCATCAATTGATAAGTCTTCAAAAATGGCATCAGCATTCTTGTAACAATTTTCTACTCCAAGGTTTTTTGCCCAAGCGTATGTTGTGTCATTAAGGAATGGGTCAGCAATAGAAACTAGTTCTGCGTTTGGCACAGATCTTACTAGGTTTTTACCATGTAGTTGACCAATTCGTCCTGCTCCAATCAATCCGATTCGTACTTTTTTGCTCATATCATTTTCTCCTTAAGTTCAATTTTTGTTTGCGCTTACAATATAGCATGCAAAATGATGATCCTAATAGAAGAAAACAAATGAATATTAGCACAAAACGTAGATGGAATGAGTTTTTTAGATAAGAACTTACGTTTTAGTTTAACATCCAAATTTTTAATAACTTTAAACGAAAGAGAGAAAGCCATGATTTATGGCTTTCTCTCTTCTGTTCTTCATATATTTTACTTTTCTTTATTTAGAAAGTTTACAAGTACCTTATTAAACTCCTCGGCATGTGTTGCATTCAATCCATGTGGTCCACCTTTAATAAGAGCTAGTTCACTGTTTTCGATTGATTCATGAGAAAGTTTTCCGCTTACTTCAAATGGAACGATAGAATCTGCATCACCATGAATAATCAACGTGGGAATGTTCATTTTCTTTAAATCATTTCGGAAGTCTGTTTTTCCAAAAGCAGAGATGCAATCTAATGTGCCTTTTGGTGAAGCGAAAGCAGCAATATCTTTGCTGTATAGACGGAATGATTCACTTACAAGGTCTTTTTGATCTCCTGCAGAGAAGAAATTTTTTGTAAAGTCTTCAAGGAATGCAAGGCGATCTTGTTTCACTCCATTTTCAAATTCTTCGATTGTTGCATCATCAAGCCCACCTTCAGGATGATCGTCAGTTTTGTAAAGGTAAGGAGGAACAGCTCCTGCTAGAACAGCCTTTTCGATTCGCTCTGCTCCGTAGGTTCCAATATAGCGAGCTACTTCACCACCACCCATTGAGAATCCAACAAGCGTAACATCGTAAAGGTCAAGGCGCTCAAGAAGTTTGTTAAGGTCAGCAGCTAGTGTATCATATTCATAACCTTCATATGGTTGAGAGGAATTTCCGAAACCTCTACGGTCATATGTAATCACACGATAACCGGCTTCAATTAAAGCAGGAACTTGAAATTCCCACGAACGTCCACTTAAAGGCCAGCCGTGAATAAGAACTACAGGTTTTCCACTCCCATAATCTTCATAATACAGTTCAATTGGACTTCCATTCTCTTCTCCTACCGTAACTTTTGCCATTCTCAATTCCTCCTCGATAAATATGTGAGATTTATGGTTTTGTACATGAATTACAGTTTATAAAATGAGCTTTCTTCTTTATATACTTCTCGCTCACGGGGAGTTTTAAACGTTGTTAGACTCCTAGAAGGTATATTCCATAATAAAAAAAGCAGCAGGAATCTAATGTTCCTTCTGCTTTTTTTGTTTCACATATTAAGATGGGTTTGTAGACCATAAACCAGCTGTTTTCATAACAACTCTTGGATGAAGTTTCAATCCTGCAACTAGAATATCAGCTAAATCTTCTGGTTTGATCATTGTCTCAGGATCATTATTAATAAGGCCAATCTCCTTTGCCATATCTGTTGCAACAGTACTTGGTGTAAGAGCTGTAACACGAATATTATGTTTTCTTACTTCAAGCATAAGAGATTCTGTTAAACCTAGAACACCAAATTTAGAAGCGCTATAAGCACTTGTAGCAGGCGCACCTTTTTGGCCAGCTGTTGAAGCAATATTTACAATGTCTCCCGTTTTTCGTTCAATCATTTCAGGGAGCACTGCGCGCGTTACATTGTAAACGCCCATTAAGTTGACGCGGATAATGTTTTCCCATTCTTGTGGATCTAGGTCAAGGAATCCACCGAATTTTGAGATTCCTGCGTTGTTTACAAGGATATCAATTGCGCCTAGGTCTGATTTAATATGCTCAACAGCATGTTCTACAGCTTCAAGCTCAACAACGTCTGCTGTTGCTGCTGAAACTTTAATATCATACTCTGCAAGTTCAGCACTCACTTTTTCAAGGTTTTCAATTGAGCGTCCGATTAAACCTATATTTACGCCTTCTTTAGCTAAAGCAATAGCAGTAGAGCGTCCAATGCCTCTACCTCCGCCTGTGATAATGGCTGTTTTTCCTTTTAATGAGATCATGGTATCATTCCTTCTTATTCATTTGAGACATCGATTATAAAAGACTGCTGTGCTTTTTACAACTTTTGCGCCTTGCCTCTGTGCCGTTTTATAGGATGTGCTAAAGAAATAGGGATTAAACATCTCTCTAAACTTCTATGTTCTTTTTATTTATTGTTTCTCCTCTATATGGTAGATTGAAGAAAAAATGAAGGGAGGGAAATCGATGCTGTTTCTAACCCATGAATTAGCACAAGAGATTGTAGAGCGAACAATGAAAATTTTAAATCAAAATATTAACGTGATGAACAGTGATGGAATTATTATTGGTTCTGGTGATCAAACCCGAATTAATCAGCTTCATGCTGGAGCTTTACTTGTTCTAAAGAATGAAGAAAGCATTGAGTTAGATCAAGTGAAAGCATCAGAAATGAAAGGATCAAAGCCAGGCATTAACCTCCCCATCTATTTTAATAATCAGCCTGTTGGAGTGATTGGGATTACAGGGGAACCCCATGAAATTCAAAACTATGCTCAGCTTGTTAAAATGGCAGCTGAACTTGTATTGGAGCAGTCTGTTTTATTAGACCGAGTGCAGTGGAAGGAAAGGTTGCAAAGTGAAATTGTGAACCAACTTATCTCAGGAATGCAAATGAATGAAAAAGGAATAAGAGAGCGTTTAGAATTCCTCGGCGTAACCCTTAGTAAATCAAGAGTAGCAGTGGTACTTAAACAATCAACTAGAATAGACTTTTCTAATCATAAAATCATTCGCGCACTTCGCTATGAATTGTCCCAAGAAGACCTAATTGGAGTTGCGATTAATGATGACATTATTATACTGAAGAATGTCATTAACGAGACAGATTTTAGGAGCTGGCTCTCTCTATTTGAAAAGTGGATAAAGAAATATGACAATAGACTTGTAATAGGGACAGGATTTGTTGTGGATGATTTGCTGGATATGAAATCTTCCTTTTATTATGCAAAAAAGGCAATTGAAATTGGTCAGAAGCTCCAGCCGGAAAAGTGCTTTTATCACTATGAAGAGTACCAGCTTGAAATTTCATTATCACAGCTTACAAGTAGTAAGGAAATGTTCCATTTTTATCATAGACTGATTGAACATGATAAAAATGGAGAGCTGATTAAAACACTAGAGATATACATAGAAGAGAGTGGAGAACTAAATAAAGTAGCCCAGCGCCTATTTATTCACCGCAATACATTAAGGTACCGACTTGAACGGATTTTAACCATAACAGGAAAAGATCCAAAAAACATGAAAGATGTTATGGAACTGTATATAGCAAAACTTTTAAATGATCTTACATAACTGTGCAAATGCACAATAATTAAGGTGAGATTTTGTTCGTATTTCATCACTCTTCACAATGATACTCATTTAGTAAACGCTTACAATGTAAATAACATCCGTTAGAAAGAAGGGGAAGGGAGTTTTAATGGATATGACAGTAAGCGTATGGGGAGCAATTAGTGCCTTAATTATTGCAATTGTTTTAATCTTAAAGAGAGTACCTCCAGCATATGGAATGGTAGCTGGTGCATTAATTGGCGGACTAATTGGTGGAGTAAATATTACAAATACAGTTACATTGATGATGGAAGGAGCACAAGATATTATCTCAGCAGTGCTGAGGATTATGGCAGCAGGGGTTTTAGCAGGAGTGTTAATTGAATCAGGTGCTGCATCTTCGATTGCTAAAACCATTGTTAAAAAGCTAGGTGAAAAACGGGCACTGCTTGCTTTAGCATTAGCAACAACCATTTTGACAGCTGTTGGGGTTTTTGTTGATGTAGCAGTTATTACCGTTTCTCCCATTGCTCTAGCCATTGCAAAAAGAGCAAATTTATCGAAAACAGCAATCTTGCTCGCAATGATTGGAGGCGGGAAGGCAGGAAACATTATGTCACCAAACCCAAACGCGATTGCAGCTGCAGATGCCTTCAAGGTGCCTCTTACATCTGTTATGGTAGCAGGCGTTATTCCAGCTGTTTTTGGTCTAGTTATAACTTACATTTTAGCTAAAAAGTTGGCAAATAAAGGATCATTTGTTGAAAGTAAAGAAATTGAAATGAAAGACAACGCAAAAGCTCCGATCTTTATCACAGCTTTAGTTGCACCAATTGTTACGATTATTTTGTTAGCACTTCGCCCACTTTTTGGGATTAATATTGATCCAATGATTGCTTTACCAATTGGAGGGATTGTGGGCGCAATTGCGATGAGAAAATCTAAATATATTAATGCATATGCTATCTCTGGCTTAAATAAAATGTCAGGCGTAGCTATCATGCTATTAGGAACAGGAACATTAGCAGGTATTATTGCAAATTCAGAGTTGAAAGATGTTGTAACACAAGCTTTAAGTGCTTCAGGACTGCCTCCTTATTTACTAGCACCAGCCTCTGGGATTTTCATGTCAGCAGCAACTGCTTCCACAACAGCAGGAACAGCTGTAGCAAGTACTGTTTTTAGTAGCACAATTCTTGGATTGGGTGTATCGGCACTAGCAGGAGCAGCTATGGTGCATGCAGGAGCGACTGTTCTTGACCACTTGCCACATGGAAGTTTCTTTCACTCTACAGCGGGAAGTGTCAATATGAATATGAAAGAAAGGCTAAAGCTAATGCCTTATGAATCTCTAATTGGTCTCACGCTTGCCATTGTTTCTACCCTTATCTTTGGCGTGTTTAAATTGTTTGGATAGTTACGTATTGCGAAAAATAGATATGAAAAGGAGATGAATAAAATGAAAATTATCATTGCTCCTGACTCTTTTAAGGAAAGTTTATCTGCATTAGAGGCTGCTAATGCAATTGAAAAAGGATTTAGGGAAATATTTCCACAAGCTTCTTATGTAAAGCTTCCAATGGCTGACGGTGGGGAAGGAACAGTGCAATCGTTAGTTGATGCAACAGGGGGAACAATTGAGAAAAGAACGGTGACAGGTCCTTTAGGAGAGGAAGTAGAAGCTTTCTTTGGTTTAACAGGAGATAGAGAGACAGCCATCATTGAAATGGCGGCTGCATCTGGTCTACATCTTGTTCCAAATGAAAGACGAAACCCACTTATTACTTCAACAAGAGGAACAGGAGAATTAATAGAAGCTGCCTTTGATTTAGGTGTCAAACACATTATTATTGGCATTGGTGGAAGTGCAACAAATGACGGTGGAGCAGGTATGCTGCAAGCCTTAGGTGCTAAGCTATTAGATCAAGAAGGAAAAGAAATTGGTCTTGGCGGTGGGGCACTTTCAAAGCTTTCGACAATAGATCTAAAACACTTAGATGCACGAATTAAAGATGTTCAGATTGAAGTAGCGTGTGATGTAGATAGTCCTTTAACAGGAAAGAGAGGAGCATCGGCTGTCTTTGGTCCTCAAAAAGGTGCTACTCCTGAAATGATTGATATTCTGGACAATAACCTTGCGCATTTTGCCGATATTGCCGAAGAAATGTTGGGAATACCATTTCGAGAAGTTAAAGGAAGTGGGGCAGCAGGAGGAATTGGGGGGAGTTTGTTTGCTTTCCTGAACGCACAATTAAAAAGAGGGATTGATATTGTTTTAGATGCCGTAGACTTTGAAGAGCATGCAAAGAATGCAGACCTTATTATTACAGGAGAAGGAAGAATTGATAGTCAAACGATTTATGGCAAAACGCCGATTGGAGTAGCAAAAGCTGCTAAAAAATATGGGGTTCCTGTCATCGGATTCGCGGGTTCGCTCTCTGAAGATAGTGAGGTTGTGCATGAACATGGGATCGGTGCATTATTTACAATTGTTCCATGTGTAACATCCCTTTCTGATGCCATTGAAAATGCAGAAGGATATATGAAGAGAGCAGCGAGAAATGTTGCCGCTTCAATTAATATTATGAACTCTTTAACAATAAAAACCGTTGATTAAAGCCAAACAATGAACTTGTTTGGCTTCTTTATATAAGTTTACCTTTTTGTAGGGTGAGATGAACTAATCAGTTACAAACAGATATAGCCTCCATTCCTTTTTATGACTCTTAAAAAGGATTTTGAGGAATCTTAAGCAGAAGTACAATACTTTAACGTATTCTAAGTTTTTTAGTGAAGGATAGAACTTTAAGTGCTAGTTTGTGTACAGTATGATTAAGAAAAGGTTCATTTAAAATAAAGTAAGCAAATGGTAAGAATTATAGAGGAAAGAAAAAGGTGTAAATATTGAAAAAGGGAAATCAAGAATCAAAAATCCCCTATGAGTGGGATCAATTACCAGAGGCTAGAACCCCTGTTTTTATTTGGATCATATTAACTCACATAGCGACAATTACTCTTCAGACTGTAAGTGAACCATTACTATTAAATAGCTTAATATTTACAGTTTTAATTATCATTCATTTCTTGTTATATTCTTTTATTGGAAAAGTGAAATGGATGAAACCATGGATATATATTGTTATTCAAGGGGGAATCATTTTACTTTGCGGTTTTACAATGCCTCATGGATTTCCAGCTACCTTTGTTGGTTTGTATACTCTTTTGATAGGACAGAGTGTAGGGCTTTATTATCGAGCAAGCAAAGTATTCATGGTTTCGATATTTTCTATTTTATCCATGTCTTTCATGACCGTCTTGTTGGAACAGAGCCATGCCTTATTTACATATTTAATTATTATGATTCCTATGACTGTTAGTGTTGTTGGATATTCTGTTATGCTTTTTAGACAAGTTTATGCAAAAAGAGAACTTGAAGCATCTCTAAGAGAATTAGAAATGGCTCACGAAGAAGTGGAACAGCTTACAATTGCAAATGAACGTCAGCGCATGGCCCGGGATCTTCATGACACATTAGCGCAAGGATTAGCAGGACTTATTATGCAGCTCGAGGCAATCAATGCTCACCTTAATAGCGGTAATATTAAGCGAGGTCAAGAAGTTGTTCACCAAGCAATGGGACGAGTAAGAGAGGCTTTGGCAGATGCAAGAAGTGCAATTGATGACCTTCGTTCACATGGTAGTGAAAAAAGAAATTTAACAGAAAGCATCTGTGATGAAGTCAATCGCTTTAGAGAAGCAACAGGCGTTCCTTGTGAGCTTCAAATACCATCTATTCTTTCTCTTCCAACTCTTTTGACAGAGCACTGTCATCATATAGTTAGTGAGTCATTGATAAATATTGCTCGTCACGCGAGAGCAGAGTGTGTTTCAGTGAAAGTGGAAAAAGGAGCAGACAATATTCTATACTTAGAAATAAGAGATGATGGTACAGGATTTATGCAAGAGGAAATCAATAACAAAACAGGTCACTATGGTTTACTTGGTATGAGAGAGAGAGTTCGCATATTGAAAGGGGAGCTTATCATTCAAAGTCAACCACAAAAAGGAACTGTTATTAAAATAGAGATACCGATAGGAACAGGAGAATTACGGTGAAACATAAAATATTAATTGTTGATGATCACTTTGTTGTAAGAGAAGGATTGAAACTCATCCTTGAAACAAATGAAGAGTATGAAGTGATTGGTGAAGCTGAAGACGGAAGCAAAGCTCTTGAACTTGTGGATGAAGTGAATCCAGATGTAATCTTGATGGATTTAAACATGCCAAAGGTGAGTGGACTAGAAGCTATTCGAGAGCTAAATAAGCGACAATCAACAGTCCCTATTATCATTTTAACTACCTATAATGAAGATGAGTTAATGATGCAAGGATTATCATTAGGTGCGAAGGGTTACTTGCTTAAGGATACAACGCGTGAAAATCTGTTTCGAACAATTGAGTCTGCTTTAGGAGGAGAGACGCTACTACAACCAGAGATTACAACAAGAATATTCTCTTCTAACCATACTCCGTCTTTTTCTGAGCAGTCTATCTTAACACAAAGAGAGCTAGACGTTCTCAAACGTGTAGCTGATGGTAAAACAAGTAAAGCAATTGCTTTATATCTTAATATTTCAGAACGAACAGTAAAGTCCTATCTTACAAATATCTATACAAAACTCGATGTTACTTCAAGGTCACAAGCTGTAGCTGTTGCGATTGAGAAAGGTCTTCTTCATCGTTAAATAAGAAATTTGCCCAAACGTACATAGGGGGATGCCCTTATGTACGTTTTTTGTTTTCTCATTCTACATTAGGATAAGAAAGTATGAGGAAAAAGGTTGTAAAAAGAGATTAGTTTCTAAAGGATGAAAGGAGATTTACATGGCAAATTATCTTTATAAGCTTGGTGATTGGACTTACCGAAAGCGTAAGAGAGTTGTTGTAGGATGGCTCGCTATTTTAATAGTGATTGCCCTAGCAGTAGTGAGTTTAGGAATGAAGTTTAATGACGATATGTCTATTCCAGGTACACCTTCTGAAGAAGCGATGAATGTTTTAAATAAAGAGTTCTCTCAAAGTGGAGAAAAAGGTGGTCAGGTAAGACTCATTTTTAAAGCAAAAGATGGTGAAACATTAGCTTCACCCTCAACAAAAAGAATTATTGAATCTACTCTTAAACAGGCTACGAAGGACTCAGCCGTAAAAGAGATAGCAAGACCTTATCAAACTGGTACAATTAGTGAAAATGAAAAAATTGGCTATGCTGATATTACGTATAAAGTAGAAGCTAATAAAGTAACAGAGAATTCGAAAGAGAAGGTTAAAGAAATTGCAGAAACAGCTCGTGACAAAGGTCTTCAAACAGAATTAGCTGGTTCTGTTGCTTTTTCAGAGATTGAAGTAGGAGGAGCTTCTGAAGGTATTGGAATTATGATTGCATATGGTGTTTTAGCCTTCACGTTTGCTTCATTTCTTGCAGCAGGCTTACCGATCATTACCTCTATAGTTGGGCTTGGTGCTGGAATTTTAACAGTCCTCTTTACAACAAATTTTATGAATGTACAGTCAGTTAGCTTATCTTTAGCTGTTATGATTGGATTGGCTGTTGGAATTGATTATGCCTTATTCATTATGTCAAGGCACCGACAGTATTTAGCGGAAGGATTTAGTATTAGAGAATCCATTGCTCGTGCTACAGCTACAGCAGGAAGTGCAGTCGTTTTTGCAGGAGTGACCGTTATTATTGCTCTGTGTGGCTTATCGATTGTAGGAGTGCCGTTTTTAACAACGATGGGAATAGCAGCGGCTATCACTGTATTTGCTGTTTTGCTTATTGCTATTACACTTGTTCCAGCAGTAATTAGTATAGCAGGAAACCGGATTAGTCCCGCTCGGAGAAATCGACTATTCTCGAAATGGAACAATGGGGATAAACAGAATAAAGAAGCGAATAGATGGGGGAGATTTATTGCTAGATTCCCTATCCAGATTGCTCTAGTATGTGTTGTTCTTACAGGGATTATAAGTTACCCTGCTCTTCATATGGAACTTGGTCTCCCTGATAATGGAATGAAATCTGAAGATACAACAGAGCGACGCGGCTATGATTTAATGGCAGAAGGTTTTGGCGCAGGCGTGAACGGTCCGCTTGTCGTAATTATGGATGCTTCTAAAAGTAATCAGGCCAACCAAGCTTTTAGTGAAGGTATAAAAGAACTTGGGGAGTTAAAAAATATTGCAACCATTACTCCGCCAATGCCAAATAAATCTGGTGACTATGCATTACTTAATATAACACCGAAAACAGGACCAAATGACACTAAAACAAAAGATTTAGTACATGCTTTACGTGATAAATCAGATGAGCTGAAAAAGCAGCATAACCTAGAATTGATGGTAACTGGAAGTACAGCGGTAAACATTGATATTTCTGAGAAATTAACAGAAGCACTGCCACAGTTCGCAGGTGTCATCGTTGCCTTTGCACTTCTCTTACTTGTTCTAGTATTCCGTTCTATTATTGTTCCATTGAAAGCTGTTTTAGGGTTTATTATGACTCTTACCGCAACACTAGGGTTTGCTGTGTTTGTTTTACAAGATGGCCATTTTGCTGGATTATTTGGTGTTCCTGAAGCAGGTCCATTATTGAACTTTATGCCTGTTTTAGTAACAGGAATTCTATTTGGCTTGGCTATGGATTATGAAGTTTTTCTGGTGAGCCGTATAAGAGAAGAGTTTATGCATACAGGAAATGCTAGAAAATCTGTTCTTTCAGGATTAAAACATAGTGGACCAGTTGTTACAGCAGCAGGTCTAATTATGATTGCTGTCTTCGCAAGCTTCATCTTCTCAGGGGAAACGACTATTAAATCAATGGGACTTGCAATGGCTTTTGGTGTCTTGTTTGACGCTTTTGTTATAAGAATGACACTTATCCCAGCCCTTATGATTCTCTTGAAAAAAGCTTCTTGGTATTTCCCTAAGTGGCTTGATCGTATTATTCCGAATGTAGACGTTGAAGGTGAATCATTGAACACAACAAAAGTGAAGAGTAGAGAAAGATTTTCAAAATAAGACCTCTCAATTAATCTTTTATCAGTGATATGTTATAATTTGGTATATGCAATATCACTTCTTTTAAAGGATGTGAGATAGGTGAACTTTTTAGCAACTAAAGATCCAATTGGACGTTACTCGAAAGCAGATCTATATTTTTACAAAGTACTAGACGTGCTGAGTTTCCGAAAATCTATCTATACAAAATTAAAAATAAAGTCTATTGAAACGTATTTGGAAGCTAGATACAATAGCTATTAGTAGAGGACCTTTTGAGTTTAAGGGTCCTCTTTTTTTATTCTTAAGTATGGTAAGAAGTGGCTAATGGTAACGTTCTTTGATAAAATAAACGAGCAAGCTGTCACTTTTCTACATTTTAAAGTGTGGCTTTTTCATAGTATATTGGTTCTTATATTGAGAATAATCATGATAGAAAGCGATAAAAAACTATATTTGAGGGAAGTTATAATGGCAAAAAAACAACAAAAATCCAGATACTTTGCAGGTATTTCACTAGGAATTATGGGTGTAGGGTTTCTGGCAACCCTTCCTTTTCAAGATTCTATTATTGGCAAACTTCTACAAGGAGGATTTGAAGCGGGTCTTGTTGGGGGACTTGCGGACTGGTTTGCTGTCACAGCTCTTTTCCGTCATCCGCTTGGTATTCCTATCCCGCATACTGCACTTCTTCCTAAAAACCGTGATAAGATGGTGCGTGGAGCCATTGCAATGGTTGAGAACAATTGGCTGACGAAAGAGAGTATTAAAGGGAAGATTGGACAGATCACGTTTACAGACAAGCTTTTTCCACTCCTAGAGCGAGAATTGGCATCAGAAGGTGTTTATAAAGCAACTCAATCAGGACTTAAACATGCTATTGATAAAGTGGATCTAGACCAAGTTTCTATTTTCATTGAAAAAGAGTTAAAAAAATACATCTCATCTGTAGATGTTACTGTTTTTGTAAAATCTCTAACAGATCAAGTTGTAAAAAGAAATCTAGATGAAAAAGCAATAGACTATATTTTAGCTGAAGTAGAAAAATGGATTTCTAAAGAAGATACAAGACATAAAATTGGCGTTATGGCCAAACAATTTCTTGATAACACAGAATCAGACGGATTCTTAAAAATGGCAATGAGCTCTTTTAGTAGTTTTATCAATGAGGATAAGCTCGGAAAAATCCTTCAGCCTTTTCTTCTTGAAAAAATCGTTCTCCTCCAAGATAAGGATAATCCTTACCGTGGACTTATTTTAAATCGTATTCGCCAGGAAATTAACGGTGTTTCAGATCGGGAAGAGCTTATGGTTGAAATTAATCAATGGAAAGATAAAACAGTTCAAAATATTGAAGCTTCGGATAAAATAAAAGCTGTTCTAGAGCGATATAAGGATAAACTTCATAAAATGCTAGAGGATCGAGCGTTTGTTGAAAAACATGTGCTCTCAGCTGTAAGAGAACTTATTGAGAAAACGAAGAATGATGAAGAAAAAGTAAACGCAATTGAAAAATGGATTCACGGACAGGCTGCCTCTTTTATTGAAAATAATCATTCTAAAATTGGTAGCCTTGTGAAAGAAAATCTTGAGAAATTAGACAATGAGACGCTCATCCATATGGTAGAAACAAATGTTGGTAAAGATCTACAGTGGATTCGCGTAAATGGAGCTCTCTGTGGGTTTTTAATTGGTCTTGTTTTATCCATATTTAAGCTTGTTATATAAACAAAAATCCTGCGGTTTTTTATGGACCGCAGGATTTTTGTTTTTTATAAAGGTTGGTCACTACGTTGTATCTGTCTTGTTTTGGGATGTGCAATAGAGCTAAAAAAGAGCATGAAAAGTTCAGCAAGACATAAGGACAGAATAACCCAAATGCCCGTTAATAATGTAGTATGATGAACAATTGCTTGAAGTTTTGACGAAGGCTCAATATAAGAAGTGAAAGTATAAAACATAGCAAACGTAAACAATCGGCTCCATTGTGATACATCGTACGTTAGAATACCTTCTCGAATTCCATATAATTTAATGCGCTCATACATGCGATAAATTTCAATTCCTTCAACAAGAAAAAACATGAGACAAGCAAGTGCCCAAATGAATAAAATCATTTCGTGATTGATGGCTTGAGATGTTATACAGGCAAGCCCTGTAATAGATAAAGCTCCGTGCAGAATACAATTAGTATTATTCCAGTGTGTAGCAACTCTTCCAGTAGAGGATCGGCTGACATAGCGTTTAGCTATAAAAAAGAGGCTAATACAGTAAAGTAGAATTCCTGTTGTGACTAAGCAAACATTGAGTATTTGCGGTAGATCATTCCAGACGGTATTTAATAATAATACAATTGATTGGGTACTCACTGTTGTAAGAAGTAAAATTCCGTGAGCTTTTTTCAGGAGTTGAGCGCTTTGGACGATTATGAGTGTTTTTATGCAAATGAGAATATACATAGTCCACAAACCAACATTGAAAAGGGAAAGTATCTTCGCAATGAAAAGCAAATCAGTAAAATGTTTTGCAAGCAAAATTCCAGAAATTGAAGTGCCAGCAATCCACGTTCCCATTCCAAATCGATTTAAAGGATCATTATAATGGTTTTCAATAAATTTATGATGAAAAAGCGAAGTTAAAATAGAAATGAAAAAAGAAATCCAAAGAGAGAAAATAATGATACTAAGAACTTTTCCATAGCCTAATGTAAAAAATTTAGAACCAAAATAGTTTGATAGGGCTCCTTCTGTAATAATTCCTAATGCCATAACAATTGCCATTGTTGATGTTTTAATATAAACTTCTTTCATCATTATAAAAGAAGTCATAAGAGCAGAAAGAATGATTAGTAAAATAAAATATAGCATAGATCCTCACCATCATTTGAAATATGTGTAAGCTTTACTGTTTTTATTGTAACATGGTATGAATGAAAATGAAGGAGTAGGAGAAAATCGCCCTGTTTCTAGAATAAAATTAAAGTCATTTTCTGAAATTTTTTTTGTTTTATCAAACTCTTTACTCGCATGCCTATATTGATAAGCATTTTAAGATTTCTTCTTTATTAAAGGTTGGTTTTTTAACCATAATGATCCTTTCCTTTTTTGTTTTGTAGGTAGAGTATAGTACACATAAACAATAAATATAAGTACGCGCATTTTTGTGATATAGTATCAAAAAAGGTCCTGTAGAAAGAAGGGATTTGTATGAATGAAAAGGAATCAAACTTAGCCTTTCTTGGAAGATATTCATGTCCTGTTGAAGCAACAGTTGATGTTATTGGTGGGAAATGGAAGAGTGTCATCGTTTATCACTTACTTGATGGAACGAAACGATTTAATGAATTAAAAAGACTCAACAAAGGAATTACACAACGAATGCTTACACTTCAACTTCGGGAACTAGAAGCTTCAGGGATTGTCCACAGAGAGATTTATCGCCAAATTCCTCCTAAAGTGGAATATTCCTTAACCGAGTTTGGAAGATCTCTAGAACCGCTTATTTTATTTATGAGAAATTGGGGATTAGAGAATATGGAAAAAGTATTAGAAAACAGAGAGAAACATGAAACAAACCAATCTTAAAGGAGGTAAAACTTGTTTCAAAAATGGCAGCTGCAGAGGGTATTCATTTGGAAAACAAGTTTATTTACACGTGGAACGTTTCAACAATTTCTCCTCTTTTTACAAAGAGATATCAAGAGAAGGTGCTCTTATATATTTTTCTCCTCTTTCTGATTACTTTTATTAATGTCTAATTGAGGGGATTATCATAAAAAGGATAGGAAATGAACCTCAGATGTATATTAGGATTTTTCTCTTGTGAAGCTTGCCGCTCAACATTAGTGTTCTTGTTCTGTTTTATCTACTCTAAGCCTAATCAATATTGATTAGGCTTTTTGTTTGCTATTAAGAAAGGATTGTCATTCATATTTTCACTCGCTATAATAGGGATATTATGAAAATGATTATCAATTGAGAAAAGGGGTTCTTATAAGAAAGGGTTCTACTAGAGGAGTGAGCGTATGGGAAATAGTCTTTCAAATAAATTTATTAGGAAGAGAACAAGTTCTGTCATCTTCCTCTCTTTTTTACTAGCTCTTATCATTCTCTGCCTTTGTGTATTTGTAGGGATTACTTTTGGAGCGAAGAATCTAGATTTTCAAACTGTATGGAAGGCAACTTTTCATTATAATAATCAAATTACTGCTCAGCAAATCATTCATGAGCTACGCCTTCCAAGGGTTATTGGAGCTGCTGTTGTTGGAGCTGCTTTTGCTGTAGCAGGGGCACTTATTCAAGGCATTACACGCAATCCTTTAGGTGATACGGGAGTATTGGGGATTAATGGAGGATCTATGCTTATTGTTGCTCTATGTTTTGCTTTTTTACCAAATCTCTCTTACCCTACTCTCATGGTGTTTTCCTTTATTGGAGCTATATTGAGTACACTTTTAATCTTTGCTATTAGTGTAGCCTCTCGGGGTGGGTTTACCCCAATGAAGCTTACAGTAGCAGGCGCAGTTATAGCAGCTCTGCTACATTCTTTAACAACTGGAGTTGCTATCTATTATGATTTGAGTCAAGATCTAGCATTTTGGTATGCAGGTGGAGTATCAGGAGTAAAATGGCCTCATTTATCCATATTAGTTCCTATTATCCTCGTCGTTATTGGAATTAGTACTTGCTTAGGTAAATCTCTTTCTCTTATTGCAATGGGGGATGATATGGCTGCTAACCTTGGGGTTAAAACATTAAGAGTTAAGGTTATAGGAATCATTCTCGCGGTTATCTTAGCAGGAGTTTCAGTATCAGTTGCTGGTTCAATTGGGTTTATTGGCCTCGTAATTCCCCACATTGCAAGGAAAATTGTTGGAACAAATTATTATGCTATTATTCCAATGTCAGCTTTATTAGGAGCTATCCTATTAGTTATCGCTGATTTGGGGGCCCGCACTGTTGACCCTCCACGAGAACTTGCTATTGGTATTATGGTAGCCTTTGTTGGTGTTCCATTTTTCCTTTATATTGCCCGTAAAATAGGGAGGGAATTATAGGTGAGAACTTTATGGAACAACAAGGGTATAAGAAGAACGTATACTGTAACAATTCTTTTCATCATTTTAAGCTTAGTCTCGATTCTTATTAGTCTAGATACAGGTACAATTCCACTATCTCCTTTAGAGGTGATTAATACATTTTTAGGGAAAGGTGATTTTTACAGTGAGACGGTGCTTTTTGATTATCGCTTACCTCGTATACTAATCACAATTTTAGCTGGGATTGGATTAGGAATCTCAGGAGCTATTCTACAAGGATTATCTCGTAACCCTTTAGCAGACCCCGGAATTATTGGACTTAATACAGGTTCAGCTTTTGGATTGATGATTTTCATTACATATTTTCACTCATTAAATGAACATGCCTCTCTTTATATCCCCCTTTTCACTTTTATTGGGGGGGTATTAGCAGCCCTTGTCATTATTCTATTAACATACAATAAGCGGCAAGGCATTATCCCAATTAGACTGATTCTAGTTGGAATAGCTGTTTCAGCAGGGTTTAGCGCTGCTACTCTTTTCTTATCCTTACGTCTAGATGAAGAAACATATACGTTTGCTTCTAGATGGTTAGTTGGAAATGTGTGGGCTAGAGATTGGGTTCATGTAATTACTCTTTTGCCTTGGATTCTTGTATTAGTTCCGCTCTCATGGTTTCAATCAAGAACTTTAGATGCTCTTTCTTTAGGAGACCAAGTTGCTTCAAGTCTAGGAGCGTCCGTTCAAAAGAATCGTTTATTGCTATTAGCTATAGCTGTTGGTTTATCAAGCGCTAGCGTAGCTATGGCAGGTGGAATTGGTTTCATTGGTCTAGTAGCACCTCATCTTGCTAGGAGACTTGTAGGGCCATTATATCGTCATTTCTTACCTCTTTCAGCTCTTATTGGTCTACTGATTTTAGTTGTAGCTGATACGATTGGGAGAAATATATTTGAGCCTAATTCTATTCCAGCAGGAGTTGTTGTTGCTGCTGTTGGAGCCCCTTATTTTCTTTACTTATTAATGAAAACAAAATAAATATATAACAAAAAAGGAGTACAAGATGAAAAAATATTTAATCACTATGCTAAGCATTGTTATGATGATAAGTATTCTTACTGGATGTGGTCAAAACAATTCAAGTGAAAATCATAAAAAATCAGAAGATACAAAGAGTGGTGATGAAGAGAAAATTGCCTCACTTTCTATTCATTTAACAAATGACCTTCTTGCTCTAGGCATAACACCAGCTGGATCAGTTGTTGGTGGAGCATTAAAAGATTTTCTGCCGCATGTTAAAGAAGACTTGAAAAATACAGAAAAGTTAGGTTCTGTCAAAGATCCAAATATGGAAGCTTTACTTGCTCTAAAACCAGATGCTATTTATCTTGACAAGGAATACTCAGGAAGTGATGTAAATCAGTTCGAAAAAATTGCAGAAACTCATGTATTTGATTTGGATAAAGGAACGTGGAGAGATCATTTAAAAGAAATTGCTAAGATCGTGGATCGTGAAAAAGAAGCAAACCAGTTCATTAAGGATTATGAAGAAGAAGCGAAAGAAGTTAAGAGTTTAATCCAAAAAGAGCTTGGTGAACATAACAGCACAATGGCTATAAGGGTGACAGCAAAAGAACTTCGCGTTTTCACAACAAAACGTCCAATGGGCCCTATCTTATTTGAAGATTTAGGATTAACTCCTGCTTCAAAAGTAAAAGAGCTTGATCAAACACAACCATATGAAGTGATCTCCCAAGAAGTACTACCAGACTTTGACGCTGATGCTATTTTTGTTGTTGTAAACGAAGATGATCAATCACAAACAGCGTTCAAAGAACTTGAAAAGTCACCGATTTGGAAAGGATTAAAAGCTGTGAAAAATGAACATGTTTACGTTGTACCAGAACAGCCTTGGCTTGACTATTCTGCACTAGGTAATAAGCTTGCTTTAGATGATGCGAAGGAACTTTTTAATAAGTAAAACTGTAGGTTTAAACTTACAGCTTTAAGAAGCTACACTGATGAACAGAAGAGTAGCAATAGAAAAGCTAGATGAGCATCCTTTCATCTAGCTTTTTTCTATATTTAGTCGGCATTACGTCAATTTTCTTGATTAATTGATCTTTGTATTCGAAATGGAAGTCAATGGTCTGTTAATCTCCATTGAAAACATTCTTCTCTTCTCTTCTCGTTTATTGATAGAGTAAGAAAGCCGCTGCTAATAATGCTAGGGGAATAAACAAAAGGAGATGTACCCTCTTATACATAAATAAAATAGCAATAAACTCTCGGATAAAAGCATTTGGAACAAAGTAAGAAGCAGTTTTTGAACCAATTCCATCTATAGAAAGCCCAGCCCGTTTAGCATAGAGTCCAGCTCGAAATAGATGAAAGCGATTTGTAACAAAGATGGCTTTATAATCCTGTTTTTCTTTCTCCATTATTTCTTTTGAAAATCTCATATTTTGATCTGTATCAACTGCTTTGTCTTCAATTAGAATGTCACCAGAAGGTATTCCCGCATTTCTTAGATAACGAGCCATTGCCTCTCCTTCAGGAATCGATTCATTTGGTCCTTGTCCACCTGTTACAACAAATTTAGCGCGTTTTTCTTTCCTTTTCATCTGTTTATAGTAGAAAGAAATCCCTTTATCAAGTCGGCTTGCAAGTAACGGGGGGACTTTTTCACCGATAATTCCACTTCCTAGTACGATAATAAAGTCTTTATTCAGATGTGGTTGATGTAGGAAATAAAGATAAGTAGAGACCAAATAGCAGAAAAACCAAAACCCATAAAATATAGCGATAACTAAAATTATAGAAATAATTGAAGGAAAAAGATATTGCGAGAAAATTGGGTAAGAGACAATAAATAAAATAATAGCCAATCCTAATGCAAGGGAAAAAAGGTTTGTGGGCTTTCTTCCTTCTTTTCTAATAAGTTCACGACCGTTACGGATTAGATAAATAGCAATAAATACAATGATAAAAGGGAGAAGAAAGATAAACAAAATAGCAAATAAAACTAAAACCCATTTAAGTGGTTCAAGGTACTCCACTTTTAAAACAACCACTGTAATACTCATCATAAGAAGCAGCATGCTTATCGTGAGTAGAAATCCGTTTAAGATTCGTCTCTTATCCGTTAGGTAACTAACTAAGAATAAAAGAAAGCTAACAGTGGTTAAAGACGCTAATGTCAAGGGCAGTACCTCCTCTGATGTTATATATAAAATATTATCTTTTGATCATGTAAAAGCCTATATATAATGCTCTAATTTGAGGGGAAAGACATATACCTTTATTCTTGCTAAACATTTCAGCATAACTCATAATTACGCTAAAAATAAAAAAATTAAGATACGAAAAGGAAGAATTAATGGCATCCATACCTCTCTGATAGTTATTAACTAAAAGTCATTTACCATAAATAAAAATCCCCTGTCTCTTTATTTAGAAAGAGACAGGGGGTTAATTTTATGTTTATTTTCCTAAGAAAGACTTTTTGAAGAAATCTAGCTGATAATCCAATGTAATTGGATCACTAAAATATGCTTCTTTTGCATCCATTTCAAATACATGCCCATTCTTTACTGCTGGAATGTTTTTGTATGTTTCCGTTTGTTGGAATGAGTTATCGGCTTCTGAACTCTTACTAAAGATAATATAGTCACCCGCATATTGTGGAAGAACTTCAGCTGAAACTGAACGGTACCCTTCCTTCAATGCATCTTGTTTCACTTTTTCAGGCATCTTTAGCCCCATTCCTTGATAAAGGACCTCTGTACCACGTGCCCAATTATCACCAAAAACATAAAGCTCTTTATTTGCTGATTCAATTACAGAAACGGTTGCATCTTCACCGATTTTTGCTTTCACATCTTTACCTGCTTGCTGTGCTCTGTTCTTGAAGTCATCCACCCATTTTTGGGCTTCGTCTTCTTTTCCAACAAGTTTTCCAATCTCAATCTGTTGTTCCAAGTAATCAAGTTTACCCCATGTATATGTAACAGTAGGAGCAATATCTTTTAGTTTATCGATATTTTTTGTAGTAGATAAACCAACAATAAGATCAGGGTTAAGTTCAATAATTTTTTCTAAATCATCTTCAGAAACGACCTCTGCATCTTTTAAATACTTATTATAGCGAGGATTATCTTTAGCCCAGCTATCCACTCCAACAATGTTAACATCAAGGCTAGCTAGGTTACCTGCAAAACTAGAAAGAACCACAACGCGTTTCGGGTTTTTCGGTACTTTTACAGATCCGCTTTCTGACTGGTATGTAACCATTTCTTCTTTATTATCGCTTGAAGTTGAATTCTTATCTTTATCAGTGTTTCCGCTGCTGCATGCACTTATTAGTAACACAAAAACAAGGGAAAGTGGAACTAACCATTTTTTCATATTAATTTCTCCTTTAAAAGAATATAGAGGTTAGTTTATGAACGATTATCGTAATTATCCGCCTATGTACACAAAAACAATTAAACGATAATGATTATCATTACTAACTATATTTTTAATATAATGTCGATTTATGTAGTTGTCAATCTATATTTAAATCGTTTACAGCATACGCTTTGACTGTTTTTGAAATTAACACTAAAACAGGAGAAACAAAGAGTGTATTCATACGATTACAAGAGGAAATATGAAGCTACTTTCAATTTTTTTAATTTCAGTAAAAGGAAGGTTATTTGGGGAAAATACTATACTAATGGAAAATATTTTATAATAACAGCAAGAAATCTCTTTATGTAAAGATAGAGAGTTTTCTTCTTTCTATATCAATTTCTTTCAACAAGGAGATCAGAAATGGAAAAATATAAGCAGCACTTTTTGAAAAATATACGGAAACAGCTAAAAGATTGGGAAGTTGTTTCTTTCATTTCTCATGAAGAGCTTTACAGATTTCTTCATTCTATGGCAGAAACAGCTGCAACAATAGGTGGGGAGGAAATCGGAACAAAGGCAACAGAGCTAATGAATGGGCTAGAAGATATAGATAAAGAAGAGTGGAGACTGGAGAGTGTAGAGCGCTATATATTTGATGTAATCCAGCTTTGCTACGTATATGATCATCAAGAAGTACTCGGCTTTCCGAAAAGGATTAATGAACAACAAAAAGAGAGTGCTGTCATCTTATTAATTGATGATGACACATCTTTTTTAATGTATATGAAAGAAAAATTAGAAGAGGAAGCTGATTGGTATGTCATTGTAGTAGCAAATCCTCAAAAAGCTGCCTCTGCTCTTTACGATATGAAACCAGATTGCGTGATTATTGATATTCATATGAAGGAGAAAAATGGACTTGAGTTGCTTGAGTTTCTAAATGGAAAGCTTAAACAACAATTCATTCCAACTGTGATAGTAAGTGTTGATGGGGGAAAAGAAACACGCATTAATAGTTACCAAAAAGGTGCAGATGACTTTATTCAGAAACCGTTTGATATAACAGAGTTTATTGTTCGTATTCAAAGGCAATTAGACAGAAAAAAGCAAATTCATGATCTGTTACTTCTTGATGAGTTGACACATGTATATAATCGCAAATATTTAAATCAAGCTTATGAACATCTGCAAAATGAAAGGAATCGTTCTAGAGAACCATACTGTTTAGCTGTTTTAGATATTGATCATTTCAAGAAAATTAATGATACACATGGTCATCTTGTCGGAGATGAAATCTTAAAAGCGTTTGCTCGCTTTTTAAAAGAGGAAACACGTATGAATGACATTGTGGTTCGGTTTGGGGGAGAAGAATTCATCATTCTTTTTCCGAAAACAAATATTCAGGAAGGGTATGAGGTGATTGATCGCTTACGGGGGAAATTTAAAGAGTTATCATTTGAAGGAAAAAGGACATTTTTCTGCACATTTTCCTCAGGGATTGTAGAGGTAAACAATGTAAATACACTCGAATACTGGTTACAACTAGCAGATAATGCTCTTTATGAGGTAAAGAAAAAAGGTCGTAATCGGGTACAGAAGGCAGAGTCCTTATATAGTTTTTGGCCTCAAAAAACATTGAAAGTAGCAGTAGTTGATGATGATCCAATTATTAGAACTATTATCAAAGGTATTTTAACAAAGCTTCCTCACCAGCAGACGGTTCTTGAAGTTAAAACATTTAAAGATGGAAAAGACTTTATGAATTCTAAATGGCATATAACAGAGGAGGATCCGTGTCTTGTAATTTTAGATGGAATTATGCCAAACGTAGATGGATTAGAAGTGCTAAAATGGCTGTATAGTCAAGAACAGCAAGGCCTTTATAAAGTAATTATGCTTACTTCACGAAACAGTAAGGAAGATGTGGCAAGAGCACTTCAACTTGGGGCAGATGATTATATGACAAAACCGTTCAACTTATTAGAGTTGGAAACAAGAGTAGGAAAATTAATGAGCAGAATGTTTTAGTGCTAGTAATGAAGAAAATAATGGGAGTTGATTGAAAAGAGCAGGTGTGGCTGTTCTTTTTTTAATGCTTTATATTTGATTATTCTGAACTATTAGAATGGTATTGACAATTAATAAAGAGAACGATATAGTTATGAAAATTGAATTCTTATCCAGAGAGGTGGAGGGACTGGCCCTTTGAAGCCTCAGCAACAGGTCAATTATAGACACTGTGCTAATTCCAGCGGGTGATTTAGCCTGATAGATAGGACCGTACGTTTTTATTTGTCAGTAACGCATCCAAAAAATTGGGTGCGTTTTTTTATTGGATTTTTAATTGAAATATGAAGGAGAATCAGCATGGGAGCTCAACCAAAACAGGAATTTCAAAGGAAAATGAAAGAAAGACATCTTGTAATGCTTTCACTTGGCGGAGTTATTGGAACAGGTCTTTTCCTAAGCTCTGGTTATACAATTCAACAGGCAGGCCCTTTTGGTACTATTCTTTCTTATCTCGTTGGTGCCGTTGTTGTCTATCTTGTAATGCTATGTTTAGGAGAACTTTCTGTCCACATGCCTGAAACAGGAGCATTCCATGCATATGCAGCCAAATACATCGGTCCAGGAACAGGATATGCTGTTGCATGGCTTTATTGGTTAACGTGGACGGTTGCACTCGGATCAGAGTTTACAGCAGCAGGGCTGCTTATGCAGCGTTGGTTTCCGTCTATTAATGTGTGGATATGGAGTGCATTATTTGCTATCTTAATTTTTGTTCTTAATGCTTTAACAGTCAAATTTTTTGCAGAATCAGAGTTTTGGTTTTCATCTATCAAAGTTTTAGCCATTGTATTTTTTATTATCCTAGGAGCGGGAGCGATGTTTGGTATCATTCCGCTTGAGCATTCAGAAGCTGCTCCATTTTTCTCTAATATAACGAGTGAAGGTCTTTTTCCAAATGGAGCATTAGCTATTGTAATGACAATGCTTGCAGTTAACTTTGCCTTTTCAGGAACAGAGCTTATTGGGGTTGCAGCTGGGGAAACAGTTGATCCAGAGAAAAGTATCCCAAAGGCTATTCGTACAACATTGTTCCGACTTATTATTTTCTTTGTTGGAACAATTGTTATTTTGGCAGCTCTCTTGCCAAGTTCAGAAGCAGGAGTTGTAGAAAGTCCATTTGTTGCCATTCTTGCGAAAATAGGTATCCCATACGCAGCAGATATTATGAACTTCGTTATTCTAACAGCTATTCTATCAGCAGCAAACTCAGGGCTATATGCTTCATCTAGAATGCTCTGGTCACTTGCTAATCAAAAAACAATTTCACCCATCTTTGCAAAGTTAACAAAGAGAGGTGTTCCAATCTATGCTGTAATTTTGAGTATGGTTGGAGGGGTACTTGCTTTATTTTCAAGCATTATTGCTCCTGATACAGTATATATTGTTCTCGTCTCTATCTCAGGACTTGCCGTTGTTGTGGTTTGGATGAGCATTAGTCTTTCACAGCTTTTCTTCCGCCGTCGTTATATTCGAGAAGGAAACTCTGTTGAAGATTTAGCCTACAAAACACCACTTTATCCATTTGTCCCTATCGCATCATTTTTACTTTGTTTAGCATCATGTATTGGGATTGCTTTTGATCCAACACAGCGTATAGCCTTGTATTGCGGACTTCCATTTATTATTTTATGTTACATCGTATATTACACAACTCAACATTTTAAGATGAAAAAGGAGCCTATTGAATATGCTAGTGGAGAGAAAAGATCCAGTTAAAAATATTCTAGAAGAATATCAAACTTTAATTGTAGACGGAGCACTTGCAACAGAACTAGAAGGATATGGTTGTGACCTTAATGATCCTCTCTGGTCTGCACGTGTTCTTATCGAAAATCCGGAACTTATATATAAAGTTCATAAGGAATACTTTCTTGCTGGAGCAGATTGTGCCATTACAGCAAGCTATCAAGCAACAATTGATGGCTTTAAACAGCGAGGAATTCAAGAAGAAGAGGGAATTAAGCTTATTAAAAAAACGGTAGAGCTTGCTAAGCAGGCACGTGATGATTTCTGGGATGAACACAAGAGCGATGGGAGACCAAAACCTATTGTCGCAGCATCTGTTGGACCATATGGAGCATACCTTGCAGATGGTTCTGAATACGTTGGAAACTATGGGGTTGATGAAGAGACCCTTCGAGCTTTTCATGAACCAAGAATTAAAGCGCTGATTGAAGCAGGAGCAGATGTTCTTGCATTTGAAACCATTCCTTCTTTGCAGGAAGCAAAAGTCCTGTCTAGTCTTTTAGAAAAGTTTCAATCTGCTTATGCTTGGCTCTCTTTCTCCCTGAAAAATGAAAAGGAGATTAGTGATGGAAGTGCGCTTAAGGGATGTGCAGAAGCCTTTAAGAAACATCCTCAGATTGCTGCAGTTGGCGTGAACTGTGCCGCTACAAATCTTGTTACAGAGGCTATTCGCACTCTTCATCACTACAGTGGTAAGCCTGTTATTGTTTATCCAAACTCAGGAGAGACGTATGATGCTGAGACAAAAACGTGGCATGGCTCTTCAACAGGAAAAGGATTTCATGAAGAAGCTAAAGACTGGTATGAAGCAGGAGCTCGTTTGATTGGAGGATGCTGTCGTACTTCTCCACAGCATATTAAAGAGCTTGCTCATACATTTAGAACTTGAAAAAGAGCGTTTCTAAGCTAGCTTAGAAACGCTTTTTCTATAAATTGATCTGCCTTTGACTGTAGAGATTCATAAGAGGATGAGTTCCTTTTGTAATTACATCTCGTAGGACCTTTGCAAGTGCTCCATTATAGACAAGACCATTGTCTCCATATGCATAAAGAAAGAGGCAGTTTGGAAAATCATCATACTGTCCAATCATCGGTAATCCATCGTTTATCCCTCAGTAGAAAGTACCAACATAATAGTCAGGTTTAACGTCAATAGATGGGAAAAGCTTATTAAATAGGAGCGTAAAAGAGTGAAAGAACTGCCATAAGAAAAAAGGAGGATAAAATATGAAATGGAGAGCTTTTATAGGTGGGATTGTTTCAGGTACCATAATGAGTGTTTTCTTAAAAGTAGTGGAAGAATTAACTCACCTTCGTGTTTATACATTGTTACTAAATGTAGATTATATTCCATTGTTAAAACGAGTAACATCAAATGAGCCCTTGGAGCTTATTCCTCACCTTATAGTAGCTATTATTGTTTCTGTTGGTTGGTTTGTTATGCTTCAAAAGATCAATCTAACAAAGCAAAAGGGCAGAATAGCGACAATTATGATGGCAATGTGTATTGGTCTTCTTTTATATCCTTCTACAATTATGTCAGAAAGAACCCCCTCCCTTTCTTCTTTCTCTTCTCTAGGGTTTTGGCTTCTCGGCCATTTAGTATTTGGAATATTATTAAGTCTTTTTTATAAGCAAGATGAATAGTTTTACGCGCCTCCTCTAGAAAATCGTCATGTTCTTTTGGTTGAAGAATATATTGAATTATGGACAAGTACGGAAGAGGTTTAGATAGGGGGCGTATATGTACGTTGAACGATTAAAATATGTAATTCAAAGCAGTGTTCGAAAAACATCTTTATATCGGAGGATTTTTTTTGTTCTTTGTGGAGCGATGCTTGTTGCCGTTTCTTTAGAGCTTTTCCTCGTGAGAAACAGCGTCATTGATGGGGGAATTGTTGGAGTAAGTCTTATTCTCTCTCATCTTTCATCTTTTGAAACAGGCCCTCTTCTCCTTTTATTAAACAGTCCTTTTCTTCTTGTGGGGTATCAATATATGGGAAGGCGATTTGTATTTCTGAGTATGCTTGCCATTTTTGCGTTATGGAGCGGAATGTTTTTGTTGAAACCATACCCAGTTCTTACAACAAACCCTTTTATTGTAATTGGCGTAGGAGGGACAATTTTAGGACTTGGAATAGGGTTGATTATTCGCTATGGAGGAGCTTTAGATGGGACGGAGATTTTAGCTATTTTATTAAGTAAGAGAACAAGATTCTCTATCGGTCAATATGTGATGATCTTTAACTTTATTATCTTTGGAAGTTCTGTTTTTGTATTTGGAATGAGAGAAGCCTTTTACTCTCTTGTTACGTACCTTATTGCCTATAATATTATTGACTTGTCCGTCCAAGATCAATAGCTTAGAGCCATATCAATCTCTTGATATGGCTCCTTTGATTAAGGCTGTAAATAAGAAAGAGTAAGGGAAGTCAGCATTTTTGCCGCAATAAGCATTGATTTCTCATCAATATCAAATTTAGGATGATGGTGAGGGTAATTTGCTTTTTTCTTCTCATTGCCTGCACCAGTAAAAAAGTATGCACCTGGTACCTTTTGAAGATAATAAGCGAAATCTTCTCCACCCATATTTGGTAAAACCTCTTTAGTGTTGGAAGGCCCAACGATAAGTGAGGCATGTTCTGCAACTAAATTTGCTTCATAAGAATGATTGATTACAGCAGGATACCCTTTTTGATATGTAAAATCGTAGGAAGCTCCACCTTGTTGGCAAATACCTTCTGTGATTTTTTCCATCTCTTGTTGAATAAAACGTTGTACTTCTCCATCAAAGGTTCGAACCGTTCCTCTGATGGTGGCTTTTTGCGGAATAACATTAAAAGCATCACCAGCTTGGAAAGAGGATACAGTTAAGACAGCGGGCTTTAAAGGATCAACGCGTCTGCTTACAATGTGCTGGAGGGCTTGAACGAGCGAAGTTCCGATTGCAATTGGATCAACTGTATCATGAGGTGAAGCCCCATGGCCCCCCCTCCCATTAATTGTAATATCAAATCGGTCCGCAGCTGCCATAAATTCTCCACTACGGTATCCAATCTCCCCAATTGGGATAGGCGTCCAAAGGTGTGTGCCAAAAATAACATCTACACCATCAAGACATCCATCTTCAATCATTGGCTTTGCTCCACCAGGCGTTATTTCCTCCGCGAATTGATGGATAAATACGACGTTTCCACAGAGCTTATCCCTCATTTCGGAGAGAACCTTAGCAACGCCAAGGAGTGTTGCGGTATGAGCATCATGTCCACATGCATGCATAACTCCTGGATTTTTAGATTTATATGGCACATCTTTTTCATCTTGGATCGGAAGAGCATCAAAATCAGCACGTAAAGCAACTGTTTTTCCTTGAGTACAGCCTTTTAGAAGGCCAACAACTCCATTTCCTCCAACCCCTGTTTTCACATCTAACCCTAATGACTTTAAATAATCTGCGATTTTAGCAGGAGTTTGTATTTCCTGAAATGAGAGTTCAGGATATTGATGAAAATAGCGGCGCAATTCTACTATTTCAGGGTAAATATCTTCTAAACGGGCTAACTGTTCTTTCATAACCTTTATCCCTCCGATATCGTTTCTTTATCCTTATTTTCTTATCAGACTTTACATTCTTGTATTTGAAATAGCATCCCTTACTTTCTCTAAGGACACCTCCGCTTTCTGTTTATTTAGCATCATAATATTCGCATAAAGAGCATCAATAAGGCTCAATTGACCAATCCTAGAAGCAAGTGCTTCAGAACGATATTCTGTTTCTTCAGAACTTGTATAAAGCGCTACATTTACGCCTTGACTTAAAGGAGATTTTGGAAAGCTTGTAATACCAATGGTTTTAACTCCATTCTTTTTAGCAACATCTAAAATTTCCATGATCTCTTTATTAGAGCCTGAGTGGGAGATGAAGACAGCCGCATCTTTTTCAGTGAGCTGTGAAGCAGACATGCGTTGAAAGTGTGAATCAATAAAAGCAAATGAATCGATACCTGAACGGATGAATTTGTGATAAGCATCCATTGCAATGACGCTGGATCCTCCTATTCCAAAGAAATGAATGCGGCGTGCTTGAAGCAGAAATTGTACCGCTTTTTGAATAGATGATTGCTCTAATATTTCAAGTGTATTTTCAAGTGTTCGGATGTTTGAATGAAAAATTTTTTGAGAGACTGTTTTTTCATTATCGTCCTCTAAAATTTTTTCATTAATTTGTTGAACAGGACTCATTGTTTCAGAAGCAAGTGAAATTTTCATTGCTTGATAGCCTTTGAAACCAATTCGTTTGCAAAACCGAAATACTGTTGCATCTGCTACACGCAAATCTTCTGCAACCTCATTAATCGTCCCATGAATAATTTTCTCAGGATGATTTAAGATATAATTAGCAATTTTCTTTTCTTTTTCACTAAATCGAGCAAAATGGGAGCGTATTTTACCTAAACAGTTTTGTACCATATCATAAATCACTTCCTCTACGTTCACTAGCGTTTAATATTTATTTTACAACGAGAAAACAAAACTTGTAAACGATTGCAACAAGAAATTTTTTTTCGTATAATAGATAAGGACATAAAAATTTTTTTCAAAAGAGAGGTTTTACAATGGAAATCGGCATCGTTGGACTAGGGAAAATGGGCTTTAATTTAGCTCTAAATTTATTAGATCATAAACATGAAGTGGTAGCTTTTGATGTTGCAAAAGAGTCTGTTCAAAACATTGAGAAAGAAGGAGCTAAAGGAGCTTACTCAATAGAAGAACTTGTTTCAAAACTTCCTGAACGCAAAGTTGTATGGGTAATGGTTCCAGCAGGAGAAATTACGGAAGGTGTAATTACCGAGCTTGAGAGCCTGCTAGGGAAAGATGACATTATTATTGACGGTGGAAATGCAAACTATAAAGAATCATTAGCGCGTTCAGCTCGTCTTGCTGAGAAAGGCATCCATTTCTTAGATGTTGGTACAAGTGGAGGAACAGATGGAGCTCGTAACGGTGCTTGTACAATGGTTGGTGGAAATAAAGAGGCATTTAGTTATGTAGAAGAGATTTTCAAAGATATTTGTGTTGAAAAAGGATACTTATACACAGGTGAAAGCGGAAGTGGTCACTTCTTGAAAATGGTTCATAACGGAATTGAATATGGTATGATGCAGGCAATGGCAGAAGGATTCGATGTATTAGAAAAAAGTCCATATGACTACGATTATAAAGAGGTTGCTCGCGTTTGGAATAACGGCTCTGTTATTCGCTCATGGCTTATGGAACTTATCGAAAATGCATTTTCGAAAGATCCAAAGTTAGAAGGCTTAAAAGGAATTATGCACTCTTCAGGAGAAGGAAAATGGACTGTAGAAACAGCTCTTGATTATCAAGTAGCGACACCTGTTATTGCTCTTTCTCTTATGATGCGCTACCGTTCATTAGAAGACGACACATTCTCTGGTAAAGTCGTAGCTGCACTTCGTAATGAATTTGGTGGGCACAGTGTTGTTAATAAATAAACAAGCGTAGAGGAGAAACATAAAGGAGGAAGAAACATGGGAGAAAAATATGTACTAGGGGTCGATATTGGTACAACAAGTACGAAAGCTGTTTTGTTTTCACCGGTAGGCAAAGTCATTGAAAAGCATGGGGTTGAGTATCCACTGTTTTCTCCAACTCCAGCAACAGCAGAGCAAGATCCAGAAGTGATTTTTGCAGCTGTTATTGAAAGCATTAAAGAAACAGTAGCGAAAAGCAACGTTAATGCTGAAGATATTGTATGCGTGTCATTTAGTTCCGCTATGCACAGTATTGTAGCTGTGGATAAAAAGGGAGAACCCCTTACTAAATGTATCACATGGGCAGATAACAGAAGTGCACATTGGGCTCAAAAAATCATGGATGAATATAATGGCCACGAAATTTATTTGCGCACAGGGACACCTGTTCATCCAATGGCTCCACTGTCAAAATTGCTGTGGCTAAAAGAAGAGCATAACGAGCTATTTTCTGCTGTGCATAAGTTTGTATCAATTAAAGAATATGTTTTCTACAAGCTTTTCCATGAATATGTTGTGGACTATTCTATTGCTTCTGCAACGGGAATGTTTAACTTGCGAAATCTTGATTGGGATGAGGAGGCTCTTGAAGTTGCAGGAGTGACAAAAGATCATCTTTCCAAACCTGTTTCAACCACGCATTCTTTAACAGGTTTGGATGAAAAGTTTGCACAGGAAACAGGTCTTCTTGCTTCAACTCCATTTGTTGTTGGTGCAAGTGACGGCGTTTTATCAAACTTAGGGGTAGATGCAATCGACCCAGGTGTTGTAGCTGTTACAATTGGGACAAGCGGAGCCATTCGTGCTGTAACAAATAAGCCTGTAACAGATCCGAAAGGCCGTATTTTTTGCTATGCGCTAACAGATGATCACTGGGTAATCGGGGGACCTGTGAATAACGGAGGAATGATTTTCAGATGGGTTCGCGACCAGCTTGGAGAGCAAGAAATTCAAAAGGCAAAAGATCTTGGTAAGAATTCATATGATCTATTAACTGAAATGGCTTCTAACGTTAAAGCAGGAGCTGAAGGGTTAATTTTTCATCCATATCTAGCAGGAGAACGTGCTCCATTATGGGATGCTAATGCACGAGGTTCATTCTTTGGATTAGGACTTCATCATAAGCGCGAACATATGGTGCGAGCTGTTTTAGAAGGCATTTTATTCAACCTTTATACTGTACTTCTTGCTTTAAGTGAGTTAATTGGGGAACCAAAGAAGATTAAAGCTACAGGTGGATTCGCTCGATCAGAGGTTTGGCGTCAAATGATGGCCGATATCTTTGGACAGGAAGTAACTGTTCCGGAAAGCTTCGAAAGCTCATGCTTAGGGGCAGCTCTGCTTGGCCTTTACAGCATTGGAGAGATTGACTCCTTAAATGCTGTATCTTCAATGGTTGGAGAAACTTATCAACATACACCGAATGAAGAGAATGCTCAAACATACCAAGAGATTTCCTCTATTTACATTCGCCTTGCGCGCCTTTTTAAAGAAGAGTATGCAAACATTGCTGCTTTTCAAGAAAAACAGTCTTAAAAAAGAGAGAAAAAGCCGATACTTTCAAAGTATCGGCTTTTTTAGCTGTTTCACATGAAACATATGTGTTGTTTCGCTTTAAAAGAAAAAGTGCTACGATAATGAACAAGTGTAATTTTAATGATAGAAGAAATGAGATGAAAAAATGAGTGAAATGATTTCCCTGCAAATTAAACGTAAAGATGCAGGAAAAATTAAAAATGGTTTTCCTCTATTAAGGAAAGAGGCCATTGTGAATCCACATGTGCTTAAAAAAGAAGGCCAGCTACTTCGGTTAGTAACAGAAAGTGGCGAATTCTTAGGGACAGGATACTATGGAAAACAAAATAAAGGGTATGGTTGGGTTCTTACAACAAACGAGCGCGAGAAGATTGATGAATCTTTTTTTATCAACAAGCTTTCTCAAGCTCTTGCTTATCGTTCTTCCTTCTTTCAAAACTTATCCACAACTGCTTTTCGAGTATTCAATGGTGAAGGAGACGGTATTGGCGGTTTAACGATTGAATATTTTGAAGGATACTATGTTATTAATTGGTACAGTGAAGGAATTTATGCTTTCAAGGATTTAATCCTAAGTGCTTTAAAAAAGGTTGTTCAATATAAAGGCTTATATGAGAAGAAGCGTTTTGATCAGCAAGGTCAATATATTGAAGATGATGATTTTGTAGATGGAGAGCGTGCTCAATTCCCGTTAATTATCAAAGAAAATGATGTAAATTTTGCCACATACCTCAATGACGGAGCTATGGTCGGGATTTTCTTAGATCAGCGCAACGTTCGAGAATGTATTAAAGAACATTATGCTAAAAATAAAACGGTCCTTAACTTGTTTTCATATACAGGTGCCTTTTCTGTTAGTGCCGCAGTTGGTGGTGCTTCTAAAACAACAAGCGTGGATGTTGCTAATCGAAGTTTAAGTAAAACGATTGAGCAGTTTAACATCAATCAACTTGATCATGAAGCCCATGATATCATCGTAGAAGACGTTTTTCACTACTTTAAATACGCAAAACGAAAAGAGTTCACATATGACTTAGTTATATTAGATCCTCCAAGCTTTGCCCGCTCTAAAAAGTTTAGATTTAGTGTTGCAAAAGACTATCAAAAGCTCTTAGAAGACACAATTGATCTAACAAACGACAATGGAGTAATTGTTGCTTCTACAAACTATAGTGGTTTTGATATGAAAAAATTTAAAACCTTTATCGATGGAGCTTTCAAAGCTAAAGGAGAACGCTATAAAATTCTCGAAGAATATAAGTTACCAAAAGATTTTAAAACGAATCCTCATTTTAAAGAAGGAAACTACTTAAAAGTTGTCTTCATTCAAAAAGCCTAAACACTCTGTTTTAGGCTTTTTTTGTTTTATTTCTCCAAACTGTGGATAACTCAGAGGGAAAAGATTATCCACAGTTTTAAACACTTAAAAGCTTCTTTTTTTCTATATTCTTCTTCCACAAAATTAATCGCTTCCTCATTCTCCTATCTACGACCTTTTCTAACTTCTTTTTACAGCAAAAAAAGCTGTTCTTCTACAATATTCGCCTTTTCTCTCCCTAATGACATGTCTTCATCCTCTTTTTTTACTCTCCCATTCTTAGTTTAGTGCTGCATATCATTACTATGATTCCCCTTCATACGTATCTTTTGTTTCTTTTCTGGCTAAAACAAGTAGAAAACAGTATTTATAGGAGCAAATTATCTTAGGCTAATTTCGTACTTTTTGAAAATTCTCTCCTATAATCATTCTCTTCAATCTCTTATCCACCAGTTTCTTGATCTGCTAGCTTCTTCATATCTCTTATCAACTTTTTCCGTCGTCTCTTATTATTTTCAACCTATTCTTGATCTTCTTTCTTGGTAGAAAAAAATTATTTTCGGAAAATATAGATTTGGCCTTCTGTTATTCCTGTACTAATTTAGCTGTCATTCTGTATTTATATAGAAATTATTATAAAAAAATACCAAAAAACACTATTGTTTTTCTAAAATAATATAAAAAATAGATAATTTGTCGAAATGTCGAATTATTTCCCATAACTTCAAAATTTTAAATTTAACGATGTTAGGTAATAGTGCCTATAAAAATCCGTGGAACGTTTGATATAAAGCCATTCTTATTTTTAGGTATTGATTTTCTTAGAACGGGAAAATAAAAAGAAAGAAGAAGGTAAGGAGGAATATAGGGTGAGAATTTTTTCAAAAGATGAAATGTATAACATTGATCAAGAAACAATAGAGAAGATTGGATTAAATAACGGTATGTTAATGGAGAATGCAGGACAAGCAGTAGCTCGAGAGATTGAAAGTCGAATCAAAAAAAATGATAAGATTATCGTCATTACTGGAAAGGGTAATAATGGTGGGGATGGAGTTGTGATTGCACGTGTTTTAAAGGAGAGAGGTTTTTCTATTGAGCTTTGGATGAGTCATAAAGGAGGAAGTGTTGCAGAAGATGCCCAACGAGCGTTAGAGATTTATGAGAACTGCGGGCATTCGTATAAAATCTATGAAGAAAATGAAGGAGCGTTTCAAACTTCTCTAAGGAAAAGTACGATTATTGTAGATGCTCTCTTAGGAATTGGCACAAAAGGAAAGGTGAGAGATCCGTATCGAAGCATCATTGAAGAGGTTAATGAGGTAAACAAAATCATATATGCCGTGGATATTCCAAGTGGACTCAATGCGGATGAAGGAGAAGTAGATGTAGCGATTAAAGCTCATACTACATTTGTTATTCAAGGTGCTAAGCAAGGGGCTTTTTTGTTTCCTAGTGCGAGCTTTTATGGGGAGATTAAAACTGTTGATATCGGCATTCCTTCTTCTGTTATAGAACAGAATTCGTATGTGAAAAGAAGGTGGAGTAAAGATGAAGTGCTTTCATCTCTTCCACATCGGGACATCTCTTCACATAAAGGAACATATGGTCGAGCTCTTATGATAGCAGGATCTGAAAATATGCCTGGGGCTGCTGTTCTTTCTTCGAAGGCTGCCTCCCGAAGTGGGGTAGGACTTCTCACAATTGGCATTATCGAGAACATTAAATCAATTATTGGCTCTCATCTTCCTGAAGCAATGTACAATCTTCATCAAAGCCACCAAGGCATGCTTTCTGAAGTGAAAGATTACAGCTCTTTGCAACTGAATGCTATTGGCATTGGTCCAGGGATTGGAAGGAACAAGGAGACGGAGAAGATGGTTGAGGAAATATTGAAACAGCAGGTTACACTTGTGCTTGATGCAGATGCATTGTTCCATGTGAAACCTCATTTACAGAAAGTGAAGGAAAGACGTTTTCCAACAATTTTAACTCCTCATCCAGGTGAAATGGCCTCACTTCTTAGTTTGTCTATTAAAGAAGTGGAGAGTGACCGATTTGGAAAGTCGCGCGAGTTTGCTCAAACGTATGGCATATATCTTGTTTTAAAAGGACCTTTTACCATCGTGACGACTCCCTCTGGAGAGCAATTTGTAAATTCCTCGGGAAATCCTGCTCTTGCAAAAGGAGGTAGTGGAGATGTATTAACAGGAATGATTTTAGGATCTGTTCTTCAGTATGAAAATGTACAAAAAGCGCTGAGCAATGCTGTATTTATTCATGGTGCCATAGCAGATCAACTAGTAGCATCTACACATTCCCCATTAGATGTACTAGCTACAGACATTATTGAAGGAATTTCTCCACTGCTTCATGAATTATATAGAGAAAAGGAGTATTCTACTGGATACTGAAATGTGCACCATTTTCTTTTAAGGTTTTAAGAGGGAAGGGGAGTTAGAAGGATTGGAAAAGCTCATTAAGCAAGCTATTTATAATAGAGGTGACACTTCAACAGTTCAATTAATCCGGCCTGTTTCTGGTGGTGATATCAATCAGGCTTCTTATGTGAAAACAGAGAAAGAAGAATATTTTATTAAGTATAACAATTCTACACCTCCTGGTTTTTTTCAACAAGAAGCTCAAGGTCTAAAGAAAATCAAAGAAACGGGTGTTATTCAGGTTCCAAATGTGTATGACTTTCATGAATCAACAGAAAGCGGAGAAGGATGGCTTATTTTAGAATGGATCCAAGGAGAGAAAAATGAAAAAACAGAAGAGCTTCTCGGCAGACAGCTCGCACTTATGCATAGTGTAAGTAAAGATAAGTTTGGTTTTCATCATCCTTCGTACATTGGCATGATTGAACAGCCAAATCAATACTATGATAAATGGGCAGAATATTATACGAAAAATCGTCTTCTCCCTCAAGTAGAACTTGCAAAGAAAAAGGGGTACCTTTATCAGGAACGAGAAGCAGGGCTTTATGAACTTCTTGAGAGAATGGAGAAATGGCTTCCTCATTCTTGTGAGGCTTCTTTACTTCATGGGGATCTTTGGGGAGGAAATTGGATTGTTGGTAAAACAGGAGATCCTTATTTGATTGATCCCTCAGTATTTTATGGTCATTCTGAATTTGAACTTTCTTTTACTGAACTTTTTGGTGGATTTTCTTCAGAATTTTATCAAGCTTATCAAGAAGTTCGACCACTTTCTCCAGAGTATGAGGAAAGAAAACCACTCTATCAACTTTTTTATTTACTTGTTCATCTAAATCTTTTTGGAGAAGCTTACGGAAGGTCTGTAGACCGAGTTTGGCGCTATTATGTAGGGTGAAAAAGAAAAAAGAGTAGTTTACATCATTTACTAGATATGCTATAGTTCGAAATGTAAACTGAATATTCAATATTTTACTACTAGGGGAGCCCTAATTTTGTGGGCTGAGAGGAAAGACAAAATCTTTCTGACTCTTCGAACCTGATCTGGGTTATACCAGCGGAGGGAAGTAGGAGAGATAACGTAAGAAAGTGAATTGCGTTTTTTTCTACATATCCAATTGGGTTCTCTATATTAGAGAACCCAATTTTTATTTTAAGAAAAAACTTCTGCTATTTCATCTCCTCCAAAGGTGTAACCAAACAACAATACTAAGGAGGAAGATTTATATGTCGAAAAAAGTAAACATTCCATTGCAATCAACATTTCCAAACAGTAAGAAAGTTTATGTAGAAGGTGAACATCATAGTATTCAAGTACCAATGAGAGAGATTAAACAAAGTGATACAAAAACAGATAGCAAACATGAAAAAAATGAACCAATTCGTGTTTATGATACAAGCGGGATTTATAGTGATGAAGATTTTGAAGTGGATATTACGAAAGGGTTACCTCGTGTTCGAGAGGCATGGATTATGGACAGAGGAGATGTAGAAAAATATGAAAAACGAGAGATCAAACCAGAAGATAACGGATACCGAAGTGAAAATCAAAAACAAAATATTGCCTGTTACCCAAATGTAATCAAGCACCCGTTCAGAGCGTGTAAAGAAAAGAATGTTACACAAATGCACTATGCCAAAAAAGGGATTATTACCCGGGAAATGGAGTTTATTGCAATTCGAGAGGGAGTAGAGGCAGAATTTGTACGGAAAGAAGTTGCGGAAGGACGAGCAATTATCCCATCGAATATTAATCATCCTGAAAGTGAACCAATGATTATTGGGCGGAACTTTTATACGAAGATTAATGCGAACATCGGCAACTCTGCTGTTAGTTCTTCTATAGAAGAAGAGGTAGAGAAGATGACGTGGGCAACAAAATGGGGCGCAGATACGATCATGGATCTTTCTACAGGGAAAGACATTCATACAACGCGGGAGTGGATTATAAGAAATTCACCAGTTCCAGTTGGCACTGTTCCAATTTATCAAGCACTTGAGAAAGTACAAGGAATTGCAGAAAATTTAACGTGGGAAATCTATCGCGATACACTTATCGAACAAGCAGAACAGGGCGTTGACTACTTTACAATTCATGCTGGTGTTCTACTACGTTACATCCCACTTACGGTTAAACGAACAACAGGGATTGTATCAAGAGGGGGATCTATTTTAGCTCAGTGGTGTCTTGCTTATCATGAAGAGAATTTTCTCTATACGCATTTCGAAGAGATTTGTGAAATTTTAAAACGTTATGATATTGCTGTTTCACTTGGTGATGGCCTTCGTCCAGGCTCCATTAAGGATGCGAATGATGAAGCACAGTTTGCTGAATTAGAGACGCTAGGGGAGCTTACAAAGATTGCATGGAAGCATGATGTTCAAGTAATGATTGAAGGGCCTGGACATGTACCAATGCATAAAATAAAAGAGAATGTTGATAAACAAATGGATATCTGTCATGAAGCTCCTTTTTATACATTAGGACCATTAACAACTGATATTGCACCAGGTTATGACCATATTACATCTGCTATTGGAGCAGCAATGATTGGTTGGTTTGGCACTGCTATGCTTTGTTATGTTACCCCAAAGGAACACCTTGGATTGCCAAACAAAGATGATGTAAGAGAAGGAGTTATCTCTTACAAAATTGCAGCACATGCGGCAGATCTTGCTAAAGGTCATAAAGGAGCTCAAGACAGAGATGATGCTCTTTCTAAAGCGCGCTTTGAATTTCGATGGGATGATCAATTTAACCTTTCACTTGATCCTGAACGTGCAAGGGAATTTCATGATGAAACTCTACCAGCAGAAGGTGCAAAAACAGCACACTTTTGTTCAATGTGTGGCCCGAAGTTTTGCTCCATGAGAATTTCTCACGATATTCGCTCAATGGCAGAATTAAAAGACAAGAGTATAGAAGAAATTAGAGAAGAAGGTATGAAAGAGAAATCTGAAACATTTAAAAAGGAAGGCTCACACCTTTATTCATAAAAAAGGACCGGTCTCACCATAAGTGGGACCGGCTTTTTATGATTTTTAAACTGTTTTTGGCGTTAGGTTAAAGCAGCGGTTATAGATCCATTCATATTTCTCTTGAGTAAGATCATGAGGGTTTCCTACTGTTTGAGGGTCTTTCATTGCTTCTTTTGAAAGACGTTCAATCATATCTTTTGGAACCCCTTGATCTTCAAGAGAAGGAATACCTAGATCTTCAACAAGTTCATACATCCAGTTTACAGAAGCTTTTGCTGCCTCTTCTGTTGTCATGTTACTTGTATCAATTCCAAATGCTTTAGCAATACGAGCAAATTTAGCAGGGTTTCCTTTCCAGTTAAACTCCATCACAGGGCCCATCATAGCTGCTACGCATTCTCCATGAGCAACTGGAATAATGCCGCCTAATGTTTGACTCATAGCATGAGCTGCTCCTGCTGATTCACTGCCGTATGAAAGACCAGCAAGCATAGCTGCTTGGGCCATTCCGTATCTTGCTTCAAGGTCTTCCCCATCTGCATAAGCACGACGGATATAATGTGCAGCATACTCCATTGCCATTAATGCAACAGCATCTGTAATCGGTTGAGCAAATTTCATTGTATAACATTCAATAGCATGTGCTAGTGCATCAACGCCTGTCATTGCTGTAACACGTGGAGGCATTGAGACATGAAGTTTTGGATCAATAATTGTAAGGTGAGCAGCAATAAGCGGCCCACCAGTATTAAATTTAAACTCACGCTCTTCATCTGTAATAACAGCCCACTGTGTTACTTCAGACCCTGTTCCAGCTGTTGTTGGAATTGTTGTTAATGGTGGGATACGATTTTCGAGTGGTTTTTTACCTTCAGCAGCTTCGTAATCTAATACAGAGCCTTGATGTGTTGCCTCTACTCCAATTGCTTTTGCAGTATCCATAGAGCTTCCACCACCAACTGCTACAAGGCCGTTGCATCCTTCTTTTTCATAAAGAGAAGAACCTTCTGCAACAAGTCGAACGGGTGGATTTGGTTCTACTTTGTTAAATAAAACAACTTCAATTCCTTCTTCTTTTAAGTTCTTGATTACAGGATCAACAACACCTGCATTGTAGATGCCAGGGTCTGTTACTAAAAGAGCCTTTGATACGCCTAATTTTTTTACTTCTTCACCTAGGTGGTTAATTGCTCCGATACCGTGTTTGATTGCTGTAGGGATCTCAAACTGATGAAATTTTGTCATATGTTCAATTTTCATATTTAGTGCCATACTAAAAAACCTCCTTAGAATAGTAAAAAATTATTTAAACCAGCCAACAGGCTCTGGTTTTGTATTTCGATAAATATGCTTAAGTTCTGTATATTCTTCTAATCCGGTATGACCGAGCTCACGACCGATTCCGGATTGTTTGTAGCCACCCCAAGGAGCTTGAGCAAAGTATGGGTGGAAGTCATTAATCCAAACCGTACCCATGCGAAGGCGGTTTGCTACATACTCAGCTTTTGTAATGTCATTAGACCAAACAGCACCTGCAAGGCCGTAGATTGTATCATTTGCTAATTTTACTGCCTCTTCTTTTGAACTGAATTTCTCTACAGTAAGAACAGGACCAAAGACTTCCTCTTGCACAATGCGCATGTTCGATGTGCAGTCTATAAAAATAGTAGGAGAGTAGAAGAAACCATTTTGTAGCTCTTCAGCTTTTGGACGTTCTCCTCCTAGCGCTAATGTAGCTCCTTCTTCTTTACCGATCTCTACATAGCTTTCAACTTTTTCACGATGCTCAGCTGAGATAAGAGGACCACTTTGCGTTCCTTCATCAAATCCATTTCCAAGCTTAATGCGTTTAGCTTTTTCAACTAGTGCTTCAATAAATTTGTCATGGAGGCTTTCTTCAACAAGCAGGCGGGCACCTGCTGAGCATACTTGCCCTCCATGGAAGAAGACTGCATTTAAAGCTTGATCAACGGCTGTATCAAAATCTGCATCAGCAAAAACGATATTTGGATTTTTTCCGCCAAGCTCTAGAGCAATGTTCTTTACGTTAGAGCTTGCCGCTCGCATAATTTCTTTCCCCGTTTCAATTCCACCTGTAAAAGAAAGAAGATCTACTTCTGTACTTGAAGAAAGTTCAGCCCCAACTGTATTTCCTTTTCCGAGCACAAGATTTACTACACCTTTAGGTACTCCTGCTTCTTCCATAAGTTCAAATACTTTAATTGTGGTGAGTGGAGTGATTTCACTAGGTTTCATAATAAGTGTGTTTCCTGCCGCAAGAGCAGGAGCAAGTTTCCAAGATGCTTGGAGTAAAGGATAGTTCCACGGTGTAATTTGGCCACAAACTCCAACAGGTTCACGAACTACTCTACTTTGTGAATGTGGAAGAGGGGAGGAGATGACTTCACCGCCATTTTTGTCCGTAAGTCCTCCATAGTAAAAAAAGACATTTGCAATGTCTTCCATATCTGCTCGACTTTCCTCGAGTGTTTTTCCTGTATCTAATGTTTCAAGTTTTGCTAGTTCTTCATGATCACGACGAATAAGGGATGCAATCTTCTGAATAATCAAACCGCGCTCATTGGCAGGTGTAAAAGCCCATTCACTTTCGTCAAAAGCAGTTCTTGCTGCTTTTATCGCCTCTTTTGTATCTTCTTCATTGCCTTCTGAAACCTTAGCAATAATTTCTTGATTGAACGGATTAATAATGTCTCTTATTTCTCCATTTTTGGCCTCAACCCATTGACCATTGATAAACATTTTCTTTGTTTCCAATCTCTTCACTCCTCCTAATGAATCGTAAAGTTTGTTAAGAATATTTTTAACAATGTTTATATTTAACAACTTAACATGGCAATGATTTCTTGTCAAAGAAGAACTGTTTAACCTATTATCCTTTATAAATAAAACTTTAAGTTGAAATGGAAATCTGTTTTGGAGAAAATAATAATATAAATTTGTTAAGAAAAAATTTAACGAAGTTAATGTTATTTTTCACTTTTTATAAATGAACTTATAATGATAAAGAGTTTTCTTTTTTAACAGAGGGAAGTAAACTAATTGATAAATGTCTATAACCATAGAAGTGCACCTAATATAGGGCTGACTTGAAAATTCTAAATATAAATTCTAAATCGATCATATAGAGGAGGAGACACAATGGAACAAGGTGATGCAGGAAAGATAACTGAAAAAGCAAGAGCTTCCATTGAACATGCGAAGGGTCTTGTAACAGAGTCAATTGCTGAAACAATGGACTTGTATGGGGTAACTGGAAGTGTTGGAAATTTGTTTGGAACAATGTATTTTGAGAATGATATGACGCTTGATGAGATGAGAGAAAAGCTTGGGATGAGCAAGCCGAGTATGAGTACAGGAGTGAGAAGACTACAAGAGCTTGATATTGTGAAGAAAACATTTATAAAAGGAAGTAGAAAGCATACGTATGTTGCTGAAAAAGATTTCTTTCACTTTTTTGCTAACTTCTTTACTCATAAATGGGAGAGGGAAGTAAAACTAAATTTAGAAGCCATTGAACAAGCTCAAGAGGAAATTAAAAATGTCTTAATTATGAAGGAGCTTGGAGAAGATCTTCAGGCAGAAGCAAGGGATTTATATCATCAACTTGAAGATTCAAAACCTTACTATGCTTGGCTGCATAAGCTTGTGGAGAGCATCAGGAGCGGTAAAATCTATGAGTTTATTCCAAAAGAAGAAAAATAATATATTTAAAAATGAAGAAGAGGGGAGGGGAGAGTGATGAAGAAAATACAGGCTGTTATTTTTGACTTTGATGGCGTTATTGTGGATACTGTACCACTTTATTATAAAGCAACAAAAGTAATCGCGGATATGTTAGGTGTTACTTTTACGTCAGAAATGAATCAGCAGCTTCAAGGAGTAAATCGGAAGCAAACCATTATGACGCTCATAAAAGACAGTACTAGAACCTATAGTGAACAAGAAGTCTATGAGCTAGGGGAACAGAAAAATGAAGAATATAAAAAGCTCATTCAAAACCTTGATGAAAAAGTTGTGCTTCCTGGAATTCAATCATTCCTAGGAGAGTTGAAAAAGAGGGGAATTCCAACAGCAGTTGCGTCCTCAAGCTCCAATGCCCCATATTTAATAGAGAAGATTGGGCTTTCATCATATTTTGATCACATTGTAGATGTGACAAAGATTAAGAAAGGAAAGCCAAATCCTGAGATTTTTTTGACTGCTGCACGTCAATTACAAATTCCTCCACAAGATTGTATAGCAATAGAAGATGGACGAGCAGGACTTGAAGGAATTCAAAAAGCAAATATGTTTTCAGTTGGGGTAGGGGAGGACGAAATGATGAAAAATGCCGACCTTTATGTCGAAAAAACAGAGGATTTAACTTTTGAAAAGTTAGCAAAGAGCTATGATGAGTTCTTTCAAACAAAATAGTTGAAAAACTGCTCAGGAAATGAGCAGTTTTTTCTTGCCAAAACAAGAAAAAAAGGCGACAATAACAGACATGATATTACATTATTTGGACAAAAAAGGATAAATGATGAACATTTTGTGACTTATTTGTGACAAATTAATTATCATTTTTTGACGACTAGTCAAAAGAAAGTTAATGTCGTAAAATATGTGGTATTGTGGATAGGTAAATAAAACGTTGTGTTTTTTTTGTCTTCTACTATATTTCTCTACTCGACTTCCATAAATAGTAAGTGGGGTAGTTGAGGTTTAAAATTTTATAATATCCTTTTTTAAAACAAAGGAAAGGAGGAACATCCATGAAAAAGCTTCAAAAAGTGAGTCGCAAGTGGATCTCATTGTCTGCTCTAGCTATTCTCTTTTTATTGAGCGGCTGTGATCTAAAGATGGGTGTGTTAAACCCACAAGGACCAGTGGCTCAAACTCAATATGACCTAATTATGTGGTCGATTGGTTTTATGCTTATTATCATTGTGGTTGTTTTCGTTTTATTTGCTGTAGTTCTTATTAAGTATCGTGAAAGACCAGATAATATGAATTACGAGCCACCAGAGGTACACGGAAATACATTCCTTGAAATCGTCTGGACTGGTATTCCTATTATCATTGTTATTGCACTATCTATCCCAACAGTCAAAGCTATCTTTGACTTAGAGAAACCACCACAAGCTGCAAATGCAGAAGAACAACAAGAACCGCTTGTTATCTATGCAACATCAGCTGACTGGAAATGGATTTTTAGTTATCCTGAACAAGGAATTGAGACGGTTAACTATGTAAACATTCCAGAAGATAGACCAGTTGAATTTAAGTTAACATCAGCGGATTCAATGACGGCTCTATGGATTCCAGAGCTTGGTGGACAAAAATATGCAATGGCAGGTATGGAAACAACGCTTTATTTACAAGCAGATCACGAAGGCACTTACATGGGACGTAACGCTAACTTCAATGGTGAAGGTTTCGCACAAATGGAATTTGAAGTAGAATCTCAAAAACCAGAAGAATTCCAAGAGTGGGCTGATGAAGTAAAAGATACGGCTCCTAAGCTTACAGAAAAAGAGTACAACAAAGAGATCTTAAAACAGAGCGTTATTGGTCGTAAGTCTTTCTCAAACACACACTTAGACTTTGTTGACCATGCAAAGCAAGATACTTATAACAAATCTGAAGAAGATCATGAAGGTCATGAAGAGGGCATGGATATGGAAGGCATGGACCATAGCAGTCATTAATCTCTAAGCTTTTCAGCATGTTTTCATCATGTACAGTTTTATAACGCAACATATTAATTTTTGCTAATACAGCGGAAGGAGGAAGCTAAGAGATGAAGCTCGATGAATTTTTCGTCACAGGTGATCCGCTAATTTATGGCGCGGATGTTTCCATCGTATTAGCCACTTTAGGTATCATCTTTGTTTTAACTTACTTCAAGAAGTGGAAATGGCTTTGGACAGAATGGCTTACATCCGTAGATCATAAGAAAATTGGTATCATGTATATCATTGCTGCGGTGCTAATGCTTTTCCGCGGTGGAGTGGATGCCCTTTTAATGCGTGCTCAACTCACACTTCCAGAGACAGAGTTCTTAAGCTCTTCACATTACAATGAAATTTTTACAACACACGGGACAATTATGATCCTGTTTATGGCTATGCCATTTTTAATTGGTTTAATTAACGTTGCTGTACCACTACAAATTGGTGCACGTGACGTAGCATTCCCATTTTTAAACTCACTTAGTTTCTGGTCATTTTTTATGGGGGCAATGCTTTTCAATATCTCCTTCGTTATCGGGGGGTCACCAGATGCAGGGTGGACAGCTTACATGCCTCTAGCTGGCAATGAGTTAAGCCCAGGGCCTGGACAAAACTTTTACCTGTTAGGACTTCAAATTGCCGGTATCGGTACACTTGCAACAGGTATTAACTTCTTAGTTACAATCCTAAAAATGCGCGCACCAGGTATGACATTAATGAAAATGCCAATGTTCACTTGGTCAACACTTATTACAGCTATCATTATTATCTTTGCTTTCCCTGTTTTAACAGTGGCATTAGCACTTATGACATTTGATAGACTATTTGATGCCAACTTCTTTAACTTGGGAGATGGCGGTATGCCTATGCTTTGGGCTAACTTGTTCTGGGTTTGGGGACATCCTGAAGTATATATTGTTATTTTACCTGCATTCGGTATTTTCTCGGAAATCGTTTGTACGTTTGCACGTAAAACATTATTTGGTTACAAAGCAATGGTATTCTCAATGATTGCTATTGCAGGTTTAAGTTTCCTTGTATGGGTCCATCACTTCTTTACGATGGGAGCAGGCGGAGCAGTTAACTCATTCTTCTCTGTTTCAACGATGGCAATTGCAATCCCAACAGGGGTTAAGATATTTAACTGGTTATTTACGCTCTACAAAGGGCGCATTAAGATGACCGTTGCGATGATGTGGTCACTAGCATTTATCCCGAACTTTGTTATCGGTGGGGTAACAGGGGTTATGCTTGCAATGGCTGCAGCTGACTATCAGTATCACAATACGTATTTCCTTATTGCCCACTTCCACTACGTATTAATCGCTGGTACAGTTTTCGCTTGTTTCGCAGGTCTATATTATTGGTATCCAAAAATGTTCGGTCATATGCTTAACGAACGTTTAGGAAAAATTAGTTTCTGGTTATTTATGATTGGATTTAACGTATGTTTCTTCCCAATGTACTTCTTAGGTCTAATGGGAATGGCACGTCGTATGTACACTTACTCAGCAGGTCTTGGATGGACACCATTAAACGTTATTGCATCTATTGGTGCTGTTGGAATGGGTCTAGGATTCATTGTACTTGTATATAGCATTTACTACAGTGCTCGTCATGGTGAACGCGATCTTACTGGTGACCCATGGGATGGTCGTACGCTTGAGTGGATGGTTTCTTCACCACCACCATTCTACAACTTTGCTACAACACCAAAAATGACTCGTTTAGATGAGTATTGGTATCAGAAGAAAGAAAAAGGCTTTGAAGCTGCTCGTGAAGTAAAAGAGGAAGACTTAAAACCAATCCATATGCCAAGCAACTCTGGCTTAGGTGTTATCATGTCAGTCCTCTTGTTCATTGCTGGTTTCGGTCTTGTATTTGAATGGTACTGGATGGCTATTCCAGGTCTAGCAGGTATGCTAATCTGTATGGTTATTCGTTCCTTCGATTATGACGATGGCTACTATGTCAGCGTTGAAGAAATTAAACGAACACAACGAATCGGAAAGGGGGCGTAACGCATGGCAGCAGAATCTACACACGCACATGATGCTAATACGCCGCTTGAATATTCCAAAGGCGAGGACAGAATGACCATTCTTGGCTTCTGGATCTTCCTTGGAGCCGAGATCGCCCTGTTCTCAACACTATTCGCAACATATATGGTTTTACATTCTCGTCCAGCAAATGGACCAACTTCAGCTGACTTGTTTAAACCAGAGATCGTTTTAATTATGACGTTCTTACTTTTAACAAGTAGTTTTACAGGAAGTATGGCTATCCATTATTTAAGAGCTCAAAAGATGAAAGCAATGGTAACGTGGCTTTTAATTACAATGGCTCTTGGTCTTGGATTCCTAGGCTGTGAGATTTTTGAGTTCTATGAGTATATTGGACACGAAGGTGTTTCAATCAAAACAAGTGCTTTCTTATCAGCATTCTTTGTTCTTGTTGGAACTCACGGACTTCACGTAACAATCGGTGTCGGTTGGTTAACGTGTATCTTGATTCAATTAAAACAGCGTGGATTTACACCAAAAACTGCTCGTAAAGTATTCATTATCGGTCTTTACTGGCACTTCTTAGATATCGTTTGGTTGTTTATCTTTACGTTAGTCTATTTATCAGGGATGGTGTTATAATCATGGCTGGAAAAGGATATGCACAAGAGCATCATGATGGTTTTCCTTGGAAGCTTGTTATCGGCTTTATCCTGTCGATCGTTATTACACTGATCACCGTATGGGTAGCCTTTAGTTCAGGTTTCTCAAACACTGCTATTCTTACTGTTATGCTTATTCTTGCTTTCTTACAGGCTGGCATGCAGCTCGTGCTGTTCATGCACTTAAGAGAAGGAGAAGGTGCTGTACAGGTTGGGAATATGGTGTATGCATTCTTTATCGCTATTGTAATTGTTGCAGGTTCTGTTTGGGTTATGTCATTCGGAATGCACAATCATTAATACAAAAAACCTCAGCTCAATTGAGCTGAGGTTTTTTTGTATATAAGAAAAGGATGAGGGGAATTTCCCTCATCCTTTTTAAACGTGCTGATTTTCTTTGCTGCGATATGCACTGTGCTTTGTAGGTCCAATATATTCATTCAATTTGAAAGACTCACGAATTGCTTCTGTAATAAACTCTTTCGCTGTTAAAATAGCTTCTTTCACGTCTTTACCTTTAGCAAGTTCAGCTGTGATAGCAGCTGAGTACGTACAGCCTGCTCCATGTGTATACGGTGTGTCAATACGCTCACCTTCAAGCACATCGAACGTTTTGCCATCATATAAAACGTCAACTGCTTTACCATGCTGTAGCTTTCCGCCACCTTTAATTAATACATACTGTGGACCAAGAGCATGAATTTTTTCAGCTGCAGCTTTCATTTCTTCCACTGTTGTAGGAGTTCCAAGACCGCTAATTTGACCTGCTTCAAATAAATTTGGCGTCACAACTGTTGCGCGTGGAGTAAGCGTGTCCCGAAGACTTTCTGCTGTTTCAGGGTGCAGGACTTCATCTTCTCCTTTACAAACCATTACAGGATCGATAACAATGTTTTTTAAATTATATTTATCGATTGTTTCTGCCACAAGGTTGATAATTTCAACAGAACCAAGCATGCCTGTTTTCATTGCATCAATTCCAATGCCTTCAACAGTTGTAGAAAGCTGGGCTTTTAGCGTATTAATATCTATAGGAAATACGTTATGAGACCATTTGTTTTTTGGATCCATCGTAACGATAGTTGTTAGAGCTGTCATGCCGTATACTTCACGCTCTTGGAAGGTTTTTAAATCGGCTTGTATACCTGCGCCTCCACTCGTGTCAGAACCAGCAATTGTTAATACTTTTTTCATAATGATAAAAAGCCTCCTTGCATCCAAGCAAAAGTTATCTTTATAGTGTGCTTCTGTATTCTATTATATCAATAAATAGGTGATTTTTCATAGAACAGGATTAATCTTCCGAGAAACAAAAAAGCATGAGAGAAGTTTCTCTCATGCTGAAATTATACAGAAGCAAATCCGTTTAAAAGAGCGGTTTCAACAGGTACATATGTGTAACCAAGATCATGAGCAACAGCTTTAAATGTAATTTCACCGTTTGCTACATTGACACCAAGTTTTAATGCTTCATTTTCCGCAACTGCTTTTTGAACTCCTTTGTCAGCAATTTGCAACGCATATGGTACAGTTACATTTGTTAAGGCAATTGTTGAAGTTCGTGCAACAGCACCAGGCATGTTTGCTACAGCATAGTGAACAACGCCGTGTTTTTCATATGTTGGATTATCGTGTGTTGTAATATGGTCAACTGTTTCTACAATCCCGCCTTGGTCAATGGCAACGTCTACAATCACAGATCCTTTTGACATTGATTTTACCATGTCTTCTGTCACAAGAGTCGGAGCTTTAGCACCTGGGATTAGAACAGCACAAATAAGTAGATCAGCCTGTGCAACAGCGCTAGCAATATTGACAGGGTTTGAAATTAATGTTTGAATGCTACTTCCAAAAAGGTCATCAAGCTCGCGTAAACGTTCAGGATTAAGATCGATAATTGTAACATCTGCTCCTAGACCAACTGCAATTTTAGCTGCGTTTGTTCCAACAACACCACCGCCAATAACGGTTACTTTTCCACGATTTACGCCAGGAACGCCTGATAGTAGGATTCCTTTTCCGCCTTTAGGCTTTTCTAAAAATTGAGCACCAATCTGAGCAGCCATTCGTCCTGCAACTTCACTCATAGGTGTTAAAAGAGGAAGCTTTCCATTACTTGCAACAGTCTCATATGCAATAGCCGTAACGCCTTTATTCTTCAATGCCTCAGCAAGGCTTGGTTCAGCTGCTAGATGAAGGTAAGTAAATAGAATAAGTCCTTTTTTAAAGTATTCGTATTCACTTGGAAGAGGTTCTTTCACTTTCATAATCATATCAGAAGTAGCCCAGACATCTTTTGCTTTTGCAATAATCTCAGCACCTGCTTGTAGGTAATCCTCATTTACAAATCCACTGCCAACGCCAGCATTTTCTTCAACTAAGACACGATGTCCATGTGCTACAAGTTGAACAACTCCAGAAGGTGTAAGTGCTACGCGGTTTTCATTGTTTTTAATTTCTGTTGGTACTCCGATAATCATAATTATTATACCCCTTTCAATGTAAGCGTTTTCTATATTCATATTAGAGAAACAAGCGTTCCTCTGATAATGTAGTAAAATGAATTACTATATTTATAGTATAAGCAGAATTATCGGAATCATCTTTGTGGTATTTAGAGAAAGATTTTCTGTTCATTTGTGTAAAATCACAAATGAAGACTTTCAGCATAACGTGCAAGTTTGATATCAAGGTATAGGGTGATCTTTTGGTTAGGGTTTTTTAAATTGAGTTCTCCAATTTCTTGAATTCGTTTTAGACGATAATTAAGTGTATTAATATGAATGTTTAATGCTTTTGCTGCTTCATGAAGGTTTTGATCCCGGTCAAGAAAAATCTCAATCGTTTCAACTAAGTTGCTTTGGTGTTTTCGATCATAGGAGACAAGTTTTTCTACTGTCTGGTTTGTAAACCCATCTCTTTGTCTTTTTTCTAATAAGACATCCAAAAACTGATAGATTCCCAATGATTGATAAGTGTAAATGGACTGAGTTTCTTTCGGAAATCGTTTCTTTATAGAAAGAACAGTAAGCGCCTCTTTGTAACTTTTTGAAATACAGTCAAGAGATTCATATATGTTTCCACTGCTTGCATCAGCTAATGAAAGATTGAATCGTTCTACTGTTTGCTTTGTGAAATGTTCAATGAAGTTTTCACATTGCTGAAGAGGCTGTGAACGGTCTTTTAATGAGATAAGCAAAATTAATTTATTAAAATCTGTTGTATATAAAGAAACTTGAACTTGCTGTGTTGTTTGAAGAAGGTAAGAAAGCTTCCTTTCCATATCATCTGTGATTTCTTGATGAAAACGAAAAACAAGCACAGAAAATAAAGTTGGGGGTGTAAGTTGCACTTGCTGAAATTGCATGTGAACATCATCTGATTCTTTCACATGGTTTGTGAGTATCTTCCAAAAAAGCTCTTGAGATCTCTCTTCCTTCTTATTTTTGCGGATTTGTAGTTGCAACAGTTTGTTTTTTGCCGCTTTTGCAGCACTCTTTAACAGAATAAGTTCTGAGTCTTGGAGTTTATGGTAAACTTCAAGGGCCCAAATGAAACCAAGAACTTCGTCATTTTTCCAAATGGAGATTGCTACACGATTGCCGAGACCAATCTCGTTAATATTTTCTACTCGAATGGGCTCTCTTGATTGTAATAGGGCAGGAATAGCTCCTTGTTTCCAAAGGTTATTAATCACTTTTTCAGGAACGCGTCGACCGATGATTGTAGAAATACGAGCAGGATCAATCTCATCTTGATGTGTGCTGTAAGCTAAAAGTCGATGGTTCGCATCTTCAATTGTAATAGGACACTTTAATACATCACTAATATGGTCAGCAAATTCATCTAGTGAGTCAAAATTGGATTGGAATGGATCATGTTGTTTTATACTCATAAATTTCCCCTCATTTATCGAAGCTTTTACAAACAGTATACAAGAAAATAAAAGGTTCTGTGTAAAGAGAAATCAAAACTATGTTTTTAAGCTCTATTTGTGTTCAAAAAATAAAATAATCTTTCATATAGAGGAAGAAAAGAAGAAATTTTTCTGAAAAATGTGTACAATAGAGGTATCATGGCACATGTTATAATAGGCAATCTTTACAAGCTAGTTTGTCCTGCTTGAAAAGTGAACTTTTATTGTGGTATGTTCAACAAAACGAAAATGTTTTAAAAGCTTCAGGATGGGTGCTTTTAAAATAGCGTTTTGCATATGCAAAATGTGCTAGGGAAAATTCACTCTATATTTTAATTACAGAAGGGAAGAGAAAGTATGTCAAAACAACAAATCGGTGTTATTGGCTTGGCTGTTATGGGTAAAAACCTTGCTCTTAACATTGAAAGTCGCGGGTATTCAGTTTCTGTTTTTAACCGTTCTCCAGAGAAAACAGAAGAGTTTTTAAAAAATGAAGCAGAAGGTAAAAATTTCGTTGGTACATATAGCGTAGAAGAGTTTGTTAACTCTCTTGAAAAGCCACGTAAAATCTTGTTAATGGTTAAAGCAGGACCAGCAACAGATGCAACAATTGAATCATTAAAACCTTATTTAGATAAAGAAGATATTTTAATCGACGGCGGGAATACATTCTTTAAAGATACAATTCGTCGTAATGAAGAGCTTGAAAAAGAAGGCATCCACTTTATTGGAACAGGAGTTTCAGGTGGGGAAGAAGGAGCGCTTAAAGGACCATCTATCATGCCTGGTGGACAAAAAGAAGCGTACGAGCTTGTAGAGCCTATTCTAGAAGCTATTTCAGCAAAAGTTGATGGCGATTCTTGCTGCACATATATTGGACCAAATGGAGCAGGTCACTATGTGAAAATGGTTCACAATGGAATTGAGTATGGCGACATGCAGCTGATTTGTGAAGCATATTTCATTATGAAAAACCTTTTAGGTCTAGAAGCACAAGAGCTTCATGAAGTATTCTCTGAATGGAATAAAGGTGAGCTTGACAGCTACCTTATCGAAATTACTGCTGATATCTTCACAAAAGTTGATGAAGAAACAGGTAAACCACTTGTTGACGTGATTTTAGATACAGCAGGTCAAAAAGGAACAGGAAAATGGACAAGCCAAAGCTCTCTTGACTTAGGTGTACCACTTCCAATCATCACAGAATCTGTATTTTCACGTTTCCTTTCTGCAATGAAGGAAGAGCGTGTGAAAGCAAGTAAAGTACTAAGCGGACCAGAAGCTTCAGCATTTGAAGGCGATAAAGCTGAATTTGTAGAAGCTATCCGTAAGGCTCTTTATATGAGTAAGATTTGTTCATATGCTCAAGGATTCGCGCAAATGCGTTCAGCATCTGAAGAGTATGATTGGAACTTAAGCTACGGAGATATCGCTATGATCTTCCGTGGTGGTTGTATCATTCGTGCACAATTCCTACAAAAAATTAAAGATGCATATGATCGTGAATCAGCTCTAACAAACTTACTTCTTGATCCATATTTCAAAGAGATTGTTGAAGGCTACCAATCAGCGTTACGTGAAGTAATTTCTCTTGCTGTAAAACATGGAATTCCTGTACCAGGATTCTCTAGTGCACTAGCTTACTATGATAGCTACCGCACAGAAACATTACCAGCAAACTTACTTCAAGCACAGCGTGATTATTTCGGTGCACATACGTATCAACGTATTGATAAAGACGGTATTTTCCATACAGAATGGTTAGAAAAATAAACATAAAAAAGACGCTCAAGCTTGAGCGTCTTTTTTATGCAAATTGGACATCGATATCTTCCATTCCTTCAACAAGGAAAACACGGGCAGGAGCTGCTTCAATACCGGTTACTTTAATAGGCGCAGCAATCATCAAGTATTCTCCTTGTGGTACATCTTTTAAAGAGAAGCCTTCCATAATAACGATTTTCTCTTTAAAGAGAGAGCGGTGTGTGCCATGGTCTGGCTGGCTACGTTCAATGCCAAGGCCATCTGTAGCAACACCTTTAATACCTTTGTCAATCAGATACTTTGCACCATCTTCTTTTAAGTAGACAAATTCATGATCAAATTCATTTTTCTCATGAAAAGAATTAGTTGTTTTTAAAACAAGAAAGTCATTTTGTTCAATCTCAAAAGGCTTGAGATGGCGTGCCGTAATTCCATCTTCAACAGTTGTTAAATCAAGGACTTTGCATTTTGTGATAAAACGATCAAGAGGGATTGTTTCAAACGTGTCTCCCTCATTAATCATATGGAGAGGAGAGTCTATATGGGTACCTGTATGGGCATCCATTGTTATTTTCGTTTCTGTTACATGACCGTTCGTACTTGTATTAAAAACTGGCTTTTTTTCTGCTTTATCCTTATAAACCATCATACTTTCATGAATCGACATTGTCACATCATAAAACTTCATTGAGAAACTCCTCTCACTTTCTATGCTAGTAATTAAAAACCTTTGTGTGAGTTAATATCCCACCAGTGGAAACCATTCTCTGCTAAAAGAGCGTCTGCTTCTTTTGGTCCCATCGATCCTGATTCATAGTTTGGGAAGTTTGTTGCTTTTTCATTCGCCCACGCTGCTGAAATATTGTCAACAAATTTCCAAGAAAGGGCCACTTCTTCCCAATGCGTGAAGTTTGTTGCATCTCCATTCATGCAATCATATAAAAGACGCTCATAAGCTTCAGGCGTATTGATTTTGTCTCCGCAGTTATTGCAGTAATCAAGCTCAATTGGTGTAGAAGTTGAAGGATCAGCGCCACTTTCTTTACGTGCATTTAAATGAAGCGTAATACCTTCATCTGGTTGAATATGAATAACAAGTAAGTTTGGATGAATGCTTTTGCCTTTATTCTTATAAAGATTCATTGGTAGATCTTTAAATTGAACAACAATTTTTGTTGATTTTTCTCTCATGCGTTTACCTGTACGAATATAGAATGGCACTCCAGCCCAGCGGAAGTTATCAATCATGAGCTTAGCTGCGACAAATGTTTCTGTATTTGATTGTTCATCAACTGCATTTTCTTCTCGATAGCCTTTTACGTTATCCTCTTCAATAACACCAGCGCCATATTGTCCGCGTACAACATAGTCATTTAAATTCTCCGCAGAAATTTGGCGAAGTCCGCGCAGTACTTTGACTTTTTCACTACGAATTTCTTCTGTTGTTAAATTAATTGGTGGTTCCATCGCAAGTAATGCCACCATTTGCAGCATATGGTTCTGAACCATGTCACGAAGGGCACCAGAAGTTTCGTAATAGCGTCCACGATCTTCAACACCAAGTGTCTCACTCGATGTAATTTGAATATTTGAAATATATTGGTTATTCCACATCGGTTCAAATAAAGCATTAGCAAAACGAATAACCTCAATATTTTGAACCATATCTTTTCCAAGGTAGTGATCAATACGATAGATTTGATCTTCGCTAAAAGCATGACGAATTTGATTATTTAATACTTCAGCTGACTGATAATCATGACCAAAAGGTTTTTCAATAACAAGTCTTGACCATCCATTTGTATTTGTAACACCTTCAGATTTTAAATTTTCTGCAATTGGGCCGAAAAACTCCGGTGCCATTGCTAAATAGAAAATTCGGTTGCCTTCAGTATGATATTGCTCATCAAGGTCTGTTAATAAGCTATTTAACTTCTGATAGGATTCTAGGTCTGTTACATCAAATGGTTGATAATAAAAGTGAGAAGAAAACTCCTCAATGTCTTTGCCATTTAACCCTTTAACAGATTCTTTTACATTGTCACGAAATGTATCATTTGACCATGGTCTTCTTGCCACGCCTACAACAGCAAAGTCTTCAGATATTTTCCCGTTGCGATATAAGCGGTAAATAGAAGGGAATAGCTTGCGTTTTGCTAAATCACCAGTAGCTCCAAAGATTACAATAATTGATTTCGGATTTGAACTCGTTGTCATCGCATCTCTAACCTCACTTTATTTTGAATTACGTATGAAATATGTAATAATTTTAAAAAGAATAGAGTTATAAAAACAGTATTCTTTCATTAATGGCTTGTACCTATTATTCCATGTTTTCTTTTACTTTAAAAGTATTTTGTACTTAATCTTGATAAGACAAAGTAAAGTTTACGTGTAAAAAGATAGAGATATGGTAGCGAAGAGAGCTTAAAGTCAAGATCAATAAGTTATCAGTTGTCTTTATTTTTAAAAAATTTATTAAGAGGTGTTAAAATGACCATTTTAAAAAATGATTGGCAAGAGATATTAGCAGAGGAATTTGAAAAAACTTATTATAAGGAGCTTCGAGAGTTTCTAGTTGAGGAATACAAAACACAAACGATATATCCAGATATGTATGATATCTACAATGCTCTTCACTATACAGCTTATAAAGATACGAAGGTTGTGATATTAGGTCAAGATCCTTATCACGGGCCTGGCCAAGCTCATGGATTAAGCTTCTCTGTTCAACCTGGAGTGAAAACACCACCATCCCTTGTGAATATTTACAAAGAACTAAAGCAGGATGTTGGCTGCTATATTCCAAACAACGGTTACTTAGTAAAATGGGCTGAACAAGGAGTCCTTATGCTAAACACGGTCTTAACGGTAAGAGAAGGAAAGCCAAACTCTCACAAAGGAAAAGGATGGGAGACCTTCACAAACAAGATTATCGAAAAGCTCTCTGAGCGTGAGAAACCAATGGTTTTCTTATTATGGGGAAACAATGCAAGACAGAAAAAAAACCTTATAAAAGATCATCATCTAATTCTAGAAGGACCTCACCCAAGCCCACTTTCTGCAAACAGAGGGTTCTTTGGGAGCCATCATTTCTCAAAAACAAATGAGTTCTTAAAGGAAACAAACCAAGAACCGATTGATTGGCAAATTGAGAATAGAGAATAAGGAAGAGTATAGAGGAGAAAAGAATGTTTTGATACAATAGAGAAGGATAAGCAAACTAAAAATGAGGTGTAACAATGGCCGATATTTCCATACAGCATGTGTTAAATAAATTACAGACAGAAGTAACGGAAGCAAAAGAGAAAAACTCGGCAGGAGAGGGTGGCAAAGTTCGAGATCATTTAATTGCGATAAAAACGCTTTGTGAACTTGCTATAGGTGAACAGTCTTCTTCTCCGTCTATCTCTAAGAAAGTAGAGGCTTCTCCTGTTTCAAGTATCCAAACATTTTCTAATTATCAACAAGGTTCTCCAACAAATCCACCAAACAAAGTGGAAGAGAATGATGGATCTAATGGAGACAGTCTTTTTGACTTTTAAGAACTGCAACAATCAAATACTTTTTACTACATAGGGGCGAGAAAAATGAAGGTATTTTTAATATTGGGAGCTATTAATGCGATGCTTGCTGTTGGATTAGGTGCGTTTGGAGCGCATGGGTTGGAAGGCCGCGTTTCAGAAAAATATCTAGAAGTGTGGAAAACAGGGGTACAGTACCATATGTTCCATGCTTTTGGTCTTTTCGTTGTAGCTTTTCTAGCAAACTTATTTCCACAGTCCAGCTTAATTTCTTCCTCAGGTTGGGTAATGTTAGTTGGGATTATTTTCTTCTCAGGAAGCTTATACATCTTAACATTAAGCGGTATCGGTATCCTTGGAGCCATTACACCAATTGGAGGAGTGGCGTTCATTGTTGCGTGGCTTCTAATCGTAATTGCAGCTGCTAAACTTTTATAAAAAAAACCCTGCTTAAGAAGCAGGGTTTTTTTTAGCGTGAAGAATAATTGCTAAGTGAAGTGGAATTTCCATATGGATATTGGTATTCAATCTCTTCATCAAATGTAACGTAATCAAGATAAACCATAAGAAGAATATAGCGCATCCCTGTACGAGGATCGCTTAGAATAATGTGGTCACGTCCTGCAGCTTCAACTACACCTTTAAATACTTTATCTCTATTATTTTCGAAAGTCATATAAACAGTAGCTACTTTTCCTCTGTTAAGGCGTAATATATTTTCAATATAAGATTCTTGAAGAGGTAGCATACCTGGAACGTTTTGACCTGGTGCACCTTGCATTCCTTGCCCCATTTGGCCTTGTGGCATCATCGGTATCCCCATTCCTTGCCCCATTTGGCCTTGCCCTTGTTGTCCTTGTTGACTTTGTTGCCCCTGTTGACTTTGCCCTCCATTGCTAGACATTTGCCCAGAAGCCTGCCTTATAGAAGGTGGAGCAAAGCCATACTGGTCATAGGGAAATCCATAGTAAGGAGCATAGTATGGTGGATATGCACCATATCCTTGCCCTCCTTGCTCAGGTTGATTCGAAGATTTTGATTTAGCCATTATCCAATTCCTCCTTAAAGAAAATGTATAAGCTTTTAGGTTTCAAGCCTTTCAGAAGGCTTACAAGCCCGAATATATGCTGGTTTTACAGAGCTAAATATCATTCTCTTTAGCCGCTATTTCATTATTATGTAGGCGAGCGGGGGGATATGATGAATTTTAAAGAATGGCAACGAGAAAAAGCTGAAGAAAGGAAGGCCCCTTCTTCAGCTTTTTATGCATATATTTTATACGTGGAAAAATGGAGAAACTCCTTCTTCTGTTAGACGATGCCCAACAAAGAAGCTACCGAACTCTCCGTAACGAGAACTTACTTCATCAAAACGCATTTCATAAATTAACTTTTTAAATTGTAAAACATCATCAGCGAATAGAGTAACTCCCCATTCGTAATCATCAAATCCAACAGAACCTGTGATAATCTGTTTTACTTTTCCAGCATATTGACGGCCAATCATACCGTGGCTATACATTAATTTGCTACGCTCATCCATTTCAAGACGATACCAATTGTCATCACCTTGACGGCGCTTGTCCATTGGATAGAAGCAAATATAATCTGTTTGAGGAAGGATAGGATATAGACGAGAACGAATATGTGGGTTCTCATAAGGATCTTCTCCTTCTTTAGCCATATATGAACCAAGTTCAACAACTGAAACGTAAGAATATGTTGGAATTAGAAACTCAGCTAATTTCGTTTTATTAAACTCTGTTTCAATATCATTTAGTTCAGCCATTGTAGGGCGAAGGAACATAAACATAATGTCTGCTTTTTGCCCGATTACTTTGTATACAACGTGGCTTCCTTGCTCTGCTTTTTGTACGTTGTTCCATTTTTCCATGAGGCCCTGAAATTCATGAAGAGCTGCTTGACGTTCGTCGCTCGTTAGCATCTTCCAAGCTGCCCAGTCCATTGCGCGTAAGTCATGAAGACTATACCAACCATCTAGTGTTTGAGCTGGTTCTACCATAATGTTCTCACTCCTATATATGGGTTTTTAGCATCTATTCCAACTATAGCACAGTCTAACCGATATTTCTGAATTGAACACCTATAAATTCGGTGAATATTTTGTGAAATGAGGGTTAAAAAAAGGAAACAGGGGGAAACATACAAGCATTCAGATTGGTCTATGATAATAAGGAGAAACGTTAATTTTGAATATTCAAAATTTAAACAACTTTACTAATTCGACATTGTTTTGTCAGATTCCTTTGCATTTAACTTTAAAAGAGCTATCCTAGTAAAAGAGGGAATGTTACATAAATAAAAATGATTTCTATTAAAGGAGGACGTTAGTGTGAGTGATTTATTCTCATCATTAAAAGACAAAGTAAAAGGTCAAAATATTCGTATCGTATTTCCAGAAGGGCTAGATGAGCGTGTACTAGGAGCGGTAAGCCGTCTTGCTGCAGATGGTCTTGTAACTCCAATTGTGATTGGAAGCCAAGAAGAGGTTGCAAAGAAAGCAGGCGAGATCAACGCATCTTTAGAAGGAGTAACAGTCTATGATCCTCAAAACTATGAAGGATTTGAAGAAATGGTTGCTTCATTCGTAGAGCGTCGTAATGGAAAAGCAACAGAAGAAGATGCACGTAAAATTCTTCTAGATGAAAACTACTTTGGGACAATGCTTGTTCATATGGACAAAGCAGATGGTCTTGTAAGCGGTGCTGCGCACTCAACAGCAGATACAGTTCGTCCAGCGCTTCAAATCATCAAAACAAAACAAGGTGTGAAAAAGACATCTGGCGTATTTATCATGGTTCGTGGTGAAGAGCGCTACGTATTTGCTGACTGCGCAATCAACATTGCTCCAGACAGCCAAGATTTAGCTGAGATTGCAATCGAAAGTGCAAACACTGCAGACATGTTTGGTATTGCACCACAAGTAGCAATGTTAAGCTTCTCAACGAAAGGATCAGCAAAATCTCCTGAAACAGAGAAAGTAGCAGATGCTGTAACAATTGCGAAAGAAAAAAATCCAACACTTGTGCTAGATGGAGAATTCCAATTTGATGCTGCTTTCGTTCCAGAAGTAGCGGCGAAAAAAGCTCCAGATTCTGTTTTAAAAGGTGATGCAAATGTATTTGTATTCCCAAGTCTTGAAGCAGGAAACATCGGGTACAAAATTGCTCAACGTTTAGGTAACTTTGAAGCTGTTGGACCAATTCTTCAAGGGTTAAATAAACCAGTAAACGATCTTTCACGCGGATGCAGTGAAGAAGATGTATACAAATTAGCTATTATTACTTCAGCTCAAGCACTGTAGTAAAAGCAAAGAAGCTCCTTTTCATAAAGGAGCTTCTTTTTTATTGAAATGCTTTTTCGTTACGATCATAAATACGCTGTAGATTTTGTTGGAACAGAGACTGTTCTTCTTCTGAAAGTTCCCTTGTTGTTAGTGTGCCACCGAGAGATTTCAACGTACTTAGAACTTTATACATTACATCGTTCACTGTCATTTTTTCTCCCAATAATTCTGTAAGAGAAGCCATTGTTTCTGGTTTAATCGTTGGATACGTAAATTTGGTTTCTTCTTTTTTCAGCGCTCTGTCGTAAAACTGCTGAATAAGTTTGGCACGCTCTGAACCACTTCCATCAACGCAAAGATAGATTTGAACAGCAATTCCTTTTCGAATCCGACGCTGTGAAATTCCTGCAAACTTTTTTCCGTTAATGCTTAGATCATAGCTGCCAGGGCAGTATGAGCCAACAATTTCTTTTGCATCAATCTCAACGTTATAATCTTTAAAAATATATTTAATAAGTTCCCACATTGCATCATATCCACGATCAATATCAATTTTTGCTTCTGGGAAAAGGAGAGAGATGTTTAGTACTTCTTCATCTAACACGACCGCAAGGCCACCAGAATTACGGACAATGGTTTTGAACCCTTGGTCATGGAGATAAGAAAGTCCATCTTTCAAATGTGGCAGGCGTGTATCTTGAATACCAAGAACGATTGTTTGATGATGAACCCATGATCTCATTGTAGGTGGGGATGAGAATGAACCAACAACTGTGCAAAGCATGTCGTCCATCGCAAACGATTGGCGAGCATCAAAAGCAGGACCTAAACTTGTCTGATCAATAATACGCCATGTTGGCTGTGATAATAACTCTACGGCTTGATTCATAATATGTACTCCTTTAACTAGCTTTAACATCGTTATTATAGCACAGTTTTATTCGCTTCTTTCTCAAACCAAAAAGAGAATGAACGTCTTTGAAATAAGATACGTTCACTCTCCTTGGGAATATGATAAAGAGATTCATTATTCAGCCATTTTCTCAAGATTACCATTGCGATCCATTTTAAATTTTGTAGCTTGACGGTCATCATCTTCAAAAAGAACAAACTGACGAGCACGATTCATAATTTTCATTAATGTTTCGTAGTCTTCTTGAATAGTAGTTGTATCTTGTTCAAGCTTTGCAACTTTTGATTTTAGCATAAGATTTTCTTGTGTAAGCTGCTCGTTTTCACGTTTTAAGCGCTCATTTTCTGCTCGGTAAGCTTGTGAGTTGCTTTGGCGACCTTCTAGGTTTCTCAAAAATTGGATAACTTCATGAATCTCGCTACCTTCCTCACGAGGAGAACTGATAGGGTGCTGAACATTTTTAGTTTCCATTTCTCTTTCCACTTCATGCAGCTGATCTTCTTGTTCATATGGCATTAACTCATATTCTTGGTAAGTATCAGTAGATACTGTTTCACTAATATCTTCCAATGTTGGTACAGGCGGGTTATAAAGTAATCTCTTTTTACCCTGTTCTTGTCCAAGAACACGCTGGCGCTGTTTGCGCTGTTTTTTAGCTAGTGATAGAGCTTTCTCATAACGATGACGTACAACGGCATTCCAGCGGAAACCACACGCTGCTGATGTACGATTTAATTCATCTCCTACTTCTTCAAAAGCATTCAACTGTGTACTTCCTTCGCGAACATGACGAAGCACTGTTTCTGCTAGCAATAAATCATTTTCTTCTGTCCATGCATCTTGACGCTCTTTCATTGTAAAACCAACTCCCTTAGTTTCTTTCTTTTATTTGCTGTAAGAATTATGTTGTTAGTTATATGTTTGACAGAAAGAATGTACTTTATACCAAACTTGCAGAAAGATAATAGGATTTTTATAGGAGTAGAGAAGGGATTTTTCCGACATTTGTTAAGCATAAGTAGGACTTGCAATAGGCTATATTTAGCGGTAAAATACCCTTTAGGTTTAATGGTATGGGGAAGAAGGGAAGGTATAACAATGGCAAATGAATTTCGCATTTGTGATGATTGCCAAGCAACAGATATAAAAACGTTAGTACCAAAGCTTAAAAAAGTAGATCCTAATGCAGAGATTAAAATAGGGTGCCAGTCTTACTGCGGCCCAGGTCGAAAGAAATCTTTTGCATTTGTAAATAATCGTCCTGTTGCAGCTTTGAGTGAAGATGAGCTGATTCATAAAGTTGAAAAGAAGATGAAGAAATAAAAATCGCCTTTGTTTGTTTCACAAGGGTGATTTTTCACGTTTAGGTTCATTCTTTTTCCTCTCTCATCTTAAAATCGAAAGTTTTAGAGTCAATATAGGAATTAACAACCTTTTGTCGAATGGGATTAACATAACAGAAGCTTAAAAATAGAGAGGTAACTAGATGACGACATATCCAAGTGGAAAACTAAGTGAAGAAAAAGTATTTAAAGATCCAGTTCATCGTTATGTTCATGTTCGAGATAAACTGATCTGGGATTTAATTGGTACGGCAGAGTTTCAGCGACTTCGGCGGATTCGCCAGCTTGGAACTACTTATATGACGTTTCACGGAGCCGAGCACAGCCGTTTTAATCACTCTCTAGGAGTATATGAAATTATTCGCCGAATTGTAGATGATGTTTTTCAAGACAGGGAAGAGTGGGATAACAATGAACGCCTAGTAAGTCTTTGTGCTGCTCTTTTGCACGATTTAGGTCATGGTCCTTTCTCACATTCTTTTGAAAAAGTTTTTCATCTCGATCATGAGGATTTTACTCAAGCAATTATTCTAGGAGATACAGAAGTTAACGCGGTTCTACGCCGAATGGGAAATAGATTCCCAAAAGATGTAGCAGAGGTAATTGCTAAGACATATCGAAATAAACTTGTTGTTAGTTTAATTTCAAGCCAAATTGATGCAGACCGGATGGATTATTTGCAGCGTGATGCCTATTTTACAGGAGTTAGTTATGGTCACTTTGATATGGAACGAATCCTTCGTGTTATGCGTCCAAGGGAAGATCAGGTTGTTATTAAACATAGTGGAATGCATGCCGTCGAGGACTATATTATGAGCCGTTATCAAATGTATTGGCAAATCTATTTCCACCCTGTAACAAGAAGTGCTGAAGTAATTTTAACGAAAATTCTCCACCGAGCTAAACATTTACATGAAAAGAATTATGAATTCAAGCAGCCTCCACGTCACTTTTATTCTATTTTTGAAGGAAAAGTCACTGTTGAGGATTATGTAAAGTTAGATGAATCCATTATTATGTTTTATTTTCAAACATGGCAAGAAGAAGAAGATGCTATTTTGTCAGATCTTTGCCGTCGTTTTCTTAACCGCAACTTATTCAAATACATTGAATTCAATCCAAATTCACAGGTGAAGATGAAGATGTGGATGGAACTGACACAGCTTTTCAAAAAAGCAGGGATAGATCCAGATTATTATTTAGTGATTGATTCATCCAGTGATCTTCCATATGATTTTTACCGTCCAGGTGAAGAAGAAGAGCGTCTACCAATCCATTTATTAATGCCAAGTGGGGAATTACGTGAGCTTTCTCGTCAGTCTGAAATTGTTGAAGCTATTTCGGGGAAGAAGAGAACAGACCATAAGCTCTATTTCCCTCAGGATGCAATTGACCAACTATCCTCAAAACGAAAAGTCAAGGAGCAAATTCGTAAGCTCTTGTTTGAAGAAATGAGATAAAAGGGCAAAATCTTAAGTTTTACATTACATTTCTAAGATTTTGCTAGGGTGACGAGCAAAAATGAACGTGATACTCTATTAAATAGACTAAAAATAGAGAGCGTTAAAGCTACGAGAGACAAGCTTCCAGTGAAATTTTTTGAAGTATAGGAGTTGAAGGGGCCTTGTTGAAGGATCATGCTAAAATTATTAAAGTGTTTTTATCTGCAGGAGAAATTATTGGGCGAAAAAAGCTGCAGAAAATGATTTTTATTGCAAAGAAGCTAGACTATCCGTTTTATGAGAAATACAACTTTCATTTTTTTGGACCATATTCAGAAGAATTGACACTTCGAGTTGAAGAGCTTTGTAATTTAGGATTTTTGACAGAAGTAAAAGAGAATAAAGGTGGTTATATGCAGTATCGCTATGAGCTAACTCAAGAGGGGGAGATATTCCTAGAGCATCACCAGGATTTAGATTTTCCTTTCTTGAATGATTGTGTGAAAAGCATGAATGAACAAAGCTCAAGGTTTCTTGAACTTGTCTCAACCGTTCTATACTTTGAAACGTTACCACCTGAAGAAGTAGCGGAAAAAGTATTCACATTAAAAAGTAAACAGCGTTATACACAAGAAGAAGTCAATGATGCATATAGCTACATTTCGTCTCTTCGTGAGACGATTCATTCTCCACTATAAAAGAGGCTCTCGAATAGAGCCTCTTTTTTTATTGATCACTTATACGCTTTCCTGCAACACCATAGTTGTTTTTACTCATTTCTTCAATAATAACGGCTACTTTCTCTTTAGAAGCACCTGTTGTTTCTACAACAGCCTCCGTTACTTTTTCAACAAGAGCACGTTTTTGGTCATCTGTGCGACCTTCTAACATTTTTACTGTTACATATGGCATATTAGTTCCTCCTTAAAATAGATATCCTTCTTTAGTGTAGCTCTTTCTTTTATAATTAGAAAGAAAAATCATACCTTCCATTTGCATGAAGAGGAGACTCTAATATAGTATACTAAGGGCAAGAAGTTGAAATTTTAAATATGGTGTAGAGGAGAAATGATGTGGAACAGTTTTTAGCATTTCCATTACAACAAATGCCTTTTGTTGTAATCACTCTTATTATAGCTTTTACAATTCATGAGTTCTCGCATGCCTTTGTAGCCAATCTATTTGGTGATCCAACAGCGAAGAATGAAGGAAGATTAACGCTATCACCCATTTCCCATCTAGATCCATTCGGGACACTTCTGCTTATTATTGCAGGGTTTGGATGGGCGAGGCCTGTTCCTGTTAACCCTCGGAACTTTAAGCGTCCGAGACTCGCGGGTGTTCTTGTATCTATTGCAGGACCGCTAAGCAATCTTATATTAGCTTTTATTGGGACACTGTGCTTTTATGTTCTTATTTATGCACAAGTGGCTCCAAACAATGTGTACCTTTATCAGTTCTTTAACCTATTTATTATGATTAATATTCTTCTTTTCATCTTTAATTTATTGCCTTTTCCTCCCCTTGATGGGTATAGAATATTAGAAGATTTAGCACCAACAAATATTCGGATAAAGATGAAACAGTATGAATCATACGGAATTTTGTTATTTCTAATCATTGTAATTACACCCCTTGATCAATATGTAATCTCACCAATCTATAATCAGGGGATACCGAGTGTAATGGGGTTATTTGAACGTATATTAGGTCCGTTCTTTCTTTAGGAAATGTAATTAAGCAAGCTAGGAGGAGTTTTTTATGGATCAACAACCGAAAAAGAAAAAAGCAGCATTTAATATCATTAAAAGTGACCCAACAGATGGTCATGGAGGATTTGGTGTTGGGGCTCTTAGTTTAGATAATGTTTCACCTGTTTTCATTGACTTGGAAGATGAAGAGGTTTTTGTAGACATCGGTGCAATGCATGCTCGTAGTGTCGTTGAAAAAGGAATTAAGTTTTTACCAAATCGTGAAGAAGTGCCAGCAGGAGATAAGTTTTATTGGCTTGTTTGGGTAACGATTGGAAGAAAACCAGAGTCTCCTTATTATGCAGGAGTAACAGCTTGTGAGATGACGGTTAACCGTGAAGCACGTCGTGGATATAAATCTCTTCCAGAACATGTGAATCGTATGGACAAATCAATGAAACACCATATTATTGTCGATCATATGGACGAAAAATCAAAACACTTACTGCGTGAATTTTTAAAAGGGCATAATGAAGCACTTTGGAATGCTTCAGAACCAGAACTGAAAAAAGCGCTGCTAGAAGCATAAAAAAGACGTGGAGCCTAAGCTCCACGTCTTTTTTATGCCCAAGGAAGGACTTTCTGCCAAAATCCATCTTCCTCTTTCTTTTCTTTTTTCTCTTGTTTCTTCTCTTCGGTATGTTCCATATGTTCATCACAGTACTCCGTTGGCTCTGTGCCTTTAACATAATAAGTAAGCCTCGTATTTGGACAGTCTTTAGTAGCAAGCTTCCCATTGTCTGGATTCACAAGAACGCCTACAACTCCTTTAGATGGTGAAAAGGCTTGAACTGTTTTTCCTTTATGGGCTTCTTCCATAAACGAAACCCATATGTTCTTGGCATAGCTTCTTTCTGTCACTTTGTCCATTGTTTGGTCTTTGTCATAGCCAGTCCATACACCTGCTACAAGGCTTGGAGAAAATCCAATCATCCAGCTATCTGTTTGTGTTGTTCCGGATTTCCCGCCATAAATGTGCGTTGTTTTTTCGTTAATGGAATTCCCTGTCACAGTCGTATAATCATTTAAACGTTCATCAAACATACCTGTCATAAGATGTGTGGTCACATATGCAGCATCTTCATCAAGCACTTGTTTGTGCTCTTTTGGTGCTTCATAAAGTACTTTTCCATCATAAGATTCCACTTTAGTTACAAAGGTTGGTTCAATTTCACGCCCTCCATTTTCAATCATTCCATATGCATTTACCATCTCACTTAGACGAACAGGAGAGGTGCCAAGGGCGAGGGAAGGAACAGGTTTAATGTTGCTTTTAATGCCCATTTCCCTAGAAGTTTGAACAAGCTGATCCGCTCCGATATACTGCATTGTCTTTACCGCATAAATGTTATCAGAAAGAGCGATGGCTTGTGAAAGTGTAATATTATCATTTGCATAGTAATCATGGTAATTGCTTGGTTTGTATTTACTTTCTTTTTTTCCTTTTCCAAATGTAAAAACGGTCGGCTCACTTTTAAATAATGTAGAAGGAGTGAGTCCATGTTCAATAGCTGCATAATAGAGCGGTACTTTCATAGTTGAGCCAGGCTGTCTCACTGCTTGAGTTGCACGGTTAAAAGGGCTTTCTTCATAATCTTTTCCACCAATTAATGCTTTTACAGCACCTGTTTTAGGATCCATAGCCATAAATCCTGTTTGAATGGAAGAGTCAGGATCAATTGTTTTTTCCACTTTCTTCTCAGCTAGCTTTTGAAGCTTTGGATTTAAAGTAGTATAAATTCGAAGCCCATGAAGTTCACGGTCATTTGTTAAATGAAGCTTTTCCTTTACTTGTTTTTTTACTTCATCAACAAAATAAGGAGCAATATCTTGCTTTTCTTCCTCCTTTATTTCATGAAAGGAAAGCTTAGCAGCAAAAGCCTTCTTCTCTTCTTCTTGTGTAATAAAACCTTCTTTTTGCATAGCGGCTAAGATAATTTCCTGTCTTTCTTTGGCATTCTCTAGGTTATTGAAAGGCGAGTAGTAGCTTGGTCCCTTTGGGATTCCTGCAAGAATAGAAGCTTCACTACGCGTGAGTTTTGAAGCATTCTTATTAAAATAGTATCGAGAAGCTGCTTCTATACCATATACCCCATGTCCGTAGTAGATCGTGTTTAAATATCCTTCTAAAATGCGGTCTTTGTCATAGTTCGTTTCTAACCGGACTGTATACCATGCTTCCCGCAATTTCCGAATCCATGTTTTATCATGCTCAAGAAACAAATTACGCGCATATTGCTGTGTAATAGTACTTGCCCCCTGAACTTTTGCCATTGCTTTTAAGTCGGCAACAGCAGCACCTGCAATCCGTTTAGGGTCAAATCCATGATGATTATAAAAATTCTGATCTTCAACAGATATAGTTGCTTGAATAACATGAGGAGAAATGTTTTCAATTGGAACCCAATATCTTTTTTGGCCATGATGCATTTCTTCTAATAGAGATTTATCAGCATTATAAAGAATAGTCGTTTGAGGTACAGATAGAGGAGGAGCTCCTTGAATTTTTGCTATCATCCACATTACGCCGAGAGAGATACAAAATAAGATTAATAGGATAATGCTTAAGGCAATAGCTCGACGCCCCATTTTTTTAAGCTTCTGCTGGTACTTGCTTGCATTTAGCTCCAAAGTATTCACCTCCGTTTTCTTCATACATAAACCAGTATTGAAAAAAAAGCGGAGTTTTAAACATCAAGATAGCCTTGAATTTTAGAAGAATTTTCATAGAATAAGATCATGCAAAAAACGCTTGCTTTTTTACGAGATTAATCTATACTAAGGTGGGAAACTTGCGAGTATGCCTTAACATAAGGTCAACAAGCTCCTTATCTGAAGAACAATTCGTACATATTTTACGTGTACTTTTCGATTTTGCGAATACACTACTAAATGTTAATGTGGACAAGAGGATATTTGATATAGAAGGGATGAAGTATAATGAGTCTTTGGTTTACAGAGAAACAAACAGAGAACTTTGGTATTACAGCAAAAATTAATAAAACGCTTCACACAGAACAAACAGAATTTCAAAAGTTAGACATGGTAGAAACAGAAGAGTTTGGTAACATGCTTCTTCTTGATGATATGGTTATGACAACAGAGAAAGACGAGTTTGTATATCATGAAATGGTAGCACATGTACCACTTTTCACACATCCAAACCCAGAGCATGTACTTGTTGTTGGTGGAGGAGACGGTGGCGTTATCCGCGAAATTTTAAAACATCCGAGCGTGAAAAAAGCAACACTTGTTGATATTGATGGAAAAGTAATTGAGTACTCTAAAAAATATTTACCAACAATCGCAGGTCAATTAGAAGACCCTCGTGTAGATGTGCAAGTTGGTGACGGTTTCATGCATATTGCAAAAAGTGAAAATGCATATGACGTTATTATGGTTGATTCAACAGAGCCAGTTGGTCCTGCTGTAAACTTATTTACGAAAGGTTTCTATGCAGGGATTTACAAAGCGCTAAAAGAAGATGGTATCTTTGTTGCCCAAACAGACAACCCTTGGTTTAAAGCAGATCTTATTGCAAATGCGCAACGTGACGTAGCAGAAATTTTCTCAATCACACGTCTTTATACAGCTAACATTCCAACATATCCAAGCGGTCTTTGGACATTCACACTCGGTTCTAAAAAGTATGATCCTTTAGAAGTGAGTGAAGAACGCTTCCATGAGATTGAAACGAAATATTACACAAAAGAACTGCATAAAGCAGCGTTCGCTCTACCTAAATTTGTAGCAGATCTACTAAAATAAGAAACAGCCATGGGGACTCTCATGGCTTCCTATTGTTTGAAGGGAGTCAGTATAATGCGTTTTGATGAAGCTTATTCTGGTAACGTGTTTATCGGAAGTCATAAAAGTTATGAAGAAAGTAAAGTTGTTCTTTACGGAATGCCAATGGATTGGACAGTAAGCTACCGCCCAGGTTCTCGTTTTGGTCCAACACGTATCCGTGAAGTTTCAATCGGACTTGAAGAATATAGCCCATACCTTGATCGTGAATTAGAAGATGTAGCGTATTTTGATGCAGGAGATATTCCGCTCCCGTTCGGAAATCCACAGCGCAGCATTGATATGATTGAAGAATATGTAGATGATCTTCTTAAAGATGACAAATTCCCACTTGGTATGGGAGGAGAACATCTTGTATCATGGCCTGTTATGAAAGCAATGGCAAAGAAATATCCAAATCTTGCAATCATCCATATGGATGCACATACAGATCTGCGTGTTGAATATGAAGGAGAGCCTTTATCACATTCAACTCCAATTCGTAAAATTGCTGAGCACATTGGACCTGAAAATGTCTATTCATTTGGAATTCGTTCAGGTATGAAAGAAGAATTTCAGTGGGCTAAAGAAAATGGGATGCATATTTCGAAATTTGAAGTTTTAGAGCCGTTAAAGGAAATCCTGCCAAAGCTTGCAGGACGTCCTGTTTACGTGACAATTGATATTGATGTATTAGATCCAGCACATGCTCCTGGAACGGGAACAGTTGACGCAGGCGGAATCACTTCAAAAGAGCTCCTTGCTTCAATTCATGAAATTGCACATTCTAACGTCAATGTTGTTGGAGGAGATCTAGTAGAAGTTGCTCCAATCTATGATAATTCAGAACAAACAGCAAATACAGCAAGCAAACTTATTCGTGAAATGATGCTTGGTTGGGTAAAATAATTAGAAAAGGCAGCTTATAAAAAGCTGCCCTTTTTTAATCCAAAAGATCTCCTGTTTTTGCATTCATACGTGAATGAAAGTTAGGTTCTAATAGGTTTGTTTGATAATGAAATATAAAGCAATCTTTTTCTTCATCCTCTTTCCAAACAGCCTCTACCTCAAGTAGGGATAGAAGGGTTTCTTTGGCTTTTGTAGCAGAGATAAGTGGTCTTTCTTCTTGTAGAGAAAGAAGCTTATCAACTTCAATCTCAGGGCCCATATAATAGACAATTCGTAAAGTTTTTCGACAAACACTAACATTAATCATTCCCCCATATTCAAAAGGAATATTAGAGGTAAGATAAAAGGTTACAAGCACCCAAGATTCATCAGTATTATAACTGACTCCACCAAAACGAAGAATCGTTTGATAAGAAGGAAGCACCTTCTCCAAAAATTGCAGTGCACGCTCGTATCCTTGTTTTCGATTGCATTTCTTTCTTAAGTTGGCAGGAGGGGTCTCAAACGAGAAGATTCCTTTTATTTTTCCATTCTCTTTATATTGGATTTTAATGGTCTCCTCGTTTCTTTCTCTCATATAGCTATCAACACTTTTATCTGATGAGACAAGAGTAAGATTTTTCTTTCGAAACACTTTTCCTCTTAACTCGGGATCTTTACTTTCTCGAATACATTCATGTTTATCTGTTAGTCCAATCATATCTTCAATAGTTTCTGTACTTGGGTTTACAGACATCAGTGGTTTGGATAGGACTAGGTCATCTTCTTTTACAGGATATAGAGAGAATTCATCAACCTCAACGCTATAAAACGGAGGCTCTATTTTGTAAACAAGTTGCCCTTTGTTATTGGATGTTGAAAGAAATAAATTGCATGAGGTTTCTTTCATAAGATAATCTTTTACAGCTTCTACATGTACTTCTTTTTGCGGCTGTTGGAAATGACGGGGGAGAGTTGTACAATACCTTTTAAAATTAATTACATATCCATCATATGAAACGTCGATAAAGAAGCTGCTATTATCAATTTTATAGCCGTTATGTTTCATTATCCATTCAAAGCGTATACTTTTCGTTAAAAAAGTAGGCGAAGCATTTGAAAAGGAGGAAGGGCATAAATTTGTTTGATCATGGAGAAATGTTAGGGCTTTTTCGTATAACACTTCCTCAGCATAGTGAATGTGAGTATGATTCATGTCTCTTGAATAGGAGAGTAGCTCTCCGTTAGGGTGAAAAGAGACAATAAAACCAGTTTCTTCACCTTTATCTTCCCATGCAAATAATATTTCTTCTGAATAGTCCTGTTCAATTAAAAGGTCATAACTAGAAGGGATAGAGAACATACTAACTGCTTTTTCTTTTAATGTTTCTAACATATTCTGAACCTCCCCAATCGTTTCTGCTGCGAGAATCATTTTTAACTTTTTTATGCCACCATAATAATGACTTTTCACTGTACTTTCTGTAAGACCTACAATATGACTAATTTGTTTGAATGTATAATCATCGATAATCTTCAGAAAGAGGATTTGGCTTTTTCTCTTATTTAGTTCATCAAGAATTTGTCCAATCCAAAGTAAATGTTCACTTTCCTCCTTATAGGAATGTTTTATTTCTTGTACATTTTCAATTGGAATTTCTCGGTCTTTTTTGCGATAAAAATCAATAGAAGTATGAATGGCAATTTTCTTCATCCAGGAAGTGAAGGAGCGATGGTGTAATAAGGTTGGAAGAGAAACAAACATACGAATGATTGTTTCTTGTTTAATATCTTCTAAATCGTATTTATTAAGGGCATAGGCATTAATAATCCTTTGAAGTCTAGGTGCGTAGACTTCCATCAGATGTTCAAAAGCCCCTTTCTCCCTTTGTTGAGCTCTTTTGACTAGTTGTGTTTCTTCCACAATAATCCCTCCTATGATGTAAGACGAGATAGAGTGCAAAATAGTTGGCCCTAAAGGAAGATTTCTTGGGAAATAAATCAAAATAGCTCACATTTTCTGAAAGAATTTAGTGAATAATACGTTATTATGTCGAATAAACAACTTATAAGGGATTGACCCACAATGTGAAAGGGTTGTAAGATAATAACACTGATAATTGTTATCACTATCAAGTATTAATGTAGAAAGAAGGAATTCACAATGGTTCGTAACACTAAGAAATGGACTTTTTCTCTTGTAGCCATTTTGCTAACTTTTATAGTTGCCTTAGCAGGATGTAGCTCTTCACAAAATAGTGAAGAAAAAGAGAAGAAAAGCTCAAGTAAAGAGGAAACCAGAACTGTTCAGCATGAGCTAGGCAAAACAGAAATTACGGGTACACCGAAGCGCGTAGTTACATTGGAACTATCATTTGTTGATTCTCTTAATGCTCTTGGCGTAGAGCCTGTTGGAATTGCAGATGATAATAAAAAAGATATGATTGAAAAGTTAGTTGACAAGAAAATGGACTATACTTCAGTTGGAACACGCGAGCAGCCAAACTTAGAAGTTATTAGCTCTTTACAACCAGATTTAATTATTGCAGATGCACAGCGTCATAAAGCTATTTATAAAGAGTTACAGCAAATTGCGCCAACAGTTGTATTAAAAAGCCGTGAATCTACATATGAAGAAAACTTAGATGCGTTTACAACAATTGCAAAAGCAATGAATAAAGAAGGACAAGGCAAAAAACGTCTTGAAGAACATAAACAAACGATGAAAGATTTAAAAGAAAAGCTTGCTGATAATGAAAAAGCAACTGTTCTACCTGCTGTTGTACGTGATACTTCGTTCCAGGCTCATACTTCTTCATCATATGATGGACAGCTTTTAGAACAGCTTGGATTTAAAAATCCAATCGATACAAAAGATGCTTATGCTCAAATGAACTTAGAGCAGCTTTCAAAAATTGATCCAGACATCTTGATTTTAGCAAACAATGAAGGAAAGCTTTTAACGGATGAGTGGAAAGATAATCCACTTTGGAAAGACTTAAAAGCTGTGAAAAATAATCAGGTTTATAACGTTGACCGTGATTTATGGACTCGTTTCCGTGGTATTATTTCAGCCGAAAATATCGGAAAAGACATGAATAAGTTGCTAGATGAAAAGAAATAAGATTAAGTTATGAAAAAAGAAGTAAGAAAACTCTTTTCTTACTTCTTTTTTTGTAGAAAGAAATAGTCGTAAAAGTGTGGTGTGTTTGAAGTGGAGCGTTCAAAAATAAAAATTTATGGTGTTTTCCTTTTTGCTCTTTTCCTTCTTGTGATTGGTACGATGGCAAGTGTTCTAATTGGAGCTACACATACAGGTGTAGGTACATTTATAAGTGCTTTATTCAATCCAGATGGTTCGAAAGAGCAGGTTGTAATTCGAACATTGCGTCTCCCTAGAGCTGTATTAGCTATTATTGTAGGAGCTAATCTAGCTGTAGCGGGAGCGCTTATGCAGGCTTTAACAAGAAATCCTCTCGCATCTCCGCAAGTATTCGGTGTGAATGCAGGAGCATCGCTTATTGTGGTAAGCTCTCTTGTTTTATTCCCAGCAATGTCTGCTTCTACAACCGTCTATTTTGCCCTGTTAGGAGCTCTATTAGGAGGCATTGTTGTTTATTCATTTGCCTCTGGAGGAGGAATAACAGATGTGAAGCTTGCCTTAGCAGGTATGGCTGTTCATCTATTTCTTTCGTCTTTAACACAGGCATTTATTGTAATGAGCGAGCAGGCAAAAGATGTTCTATATTGGTTAGTTGGAGCAATTGATGGGAAAGATTGGAGTCATGTACAAATTATTTTACCTTGGGCTATTGTCGGATTAATAGCTGCAATACTTTGTGCAAAGTCCATTTCTATTTTTGTACTAGGAGAAAGTGTTGCACAAGGACTTGGACTAAAAGTGAAGGGAATTCGAATTCTTGTTTCCTTGATTGTTGTTATCTTAGCAGGCTCTTCCGTTGCTGTGGCAGGTCCAATTGGGTTTGTTGGCCTTATTGTTCCTCATATTGTAAGAAAGATTTTTGGAAGTGGAAATTATACTATTATTCTTCCATTCTCAGCTTTATTTGGGGCTGTTTTAATGGTATATGCTGATGTACTCTCAAGATTTATTGCATATCCATTTGAGTCTCCGGTTGGCATTGTTACAGCACTAATTGGGGCACCTTTCTTTCTCTATCTGGCTACTAAAAGAAAGGGGGCTAAATCATGAAGAAAGCCCCTGTTATAAAGAAGAAACATCCAGTTTCAATGATTCTCATCCTACTCATTATTGTTTTAGCACTTAGCGTTATGAGTCTAGGCATTGGTTCCATTTATATTTCACCTTGGAGCGTTTTACAAACCTTCTTTTTCGGTGTTCAAGATAATTTCTTTATTCTCTATAACTATCGACTTCCACGCGTCCTTATTGCTTTAATTGTAGGAGCCTGTTTAGGAATTTCAGGAGCAATATTGCAGGGGATTTTACGTAATCCACTTGCTTCCCCTGATGTGATTGGCGTCACAAAAGGAGCAGGTTTAGCTGCTGCGATTGTAATCATCTTACTGCCAAGTTCACCTCTTATAGCATTGCCTATTTCTGCATTTATGGGGGCGGCTATTATTGCTATTTTGCTTATGATTTTCTCACATCGAACAAATATGAGACCGAGCACCCTTGCGCTTGTTGGGGTGGCATTAGGCGCTATTTGTCAGGCAGGTATTCAATATACAATGATTAAGTTTCCAGACGATGTAAATACAACACTAGTATGGTTAACAGGAAGCCTTTGGAGTCGTGGATGGGATGAACTTGTTCTCCTTCTTCCATGCCTCCTTATTATTCCACTCTGTTTCCTACTTTCCTCAAAACTGAATATTCTAGCTCTAGGGGACGATGTTGCAGTTGGATTAGGGGAGAAGGCGAAAAAAACTCGATATATTCTTTTAGCGTTAGCTGTCGTTTTAACAGGGTTAAGCGTAGCTGTTGTTGGATCAATTGGATTTATTGGTTTAATTGCTCCGCATATTTCAAGAAGACTTGTTGGAAATCGAGCAGGTGTATTGCTTCCTGCTTCAGCTCTCTGTGGGGCTGTTATTCTTCTTGTATCTGATAGCCTAGGAAGAGGACTTGTTCCACCAACTGAAATTCCAGCGGGGATTATTACGGCTGTTATTGGTGCTCCTTATTTCCTCTACTTGTTAAAAAGTGAGCGCAAAGCAGGGTAGTGAACAATAAATATTCTTTTATTGATTAGAATAAGAGAGAATGTAAAAAATGAAATTAAAGGCGTCCTCACGTTGAATTTTATGAAAACAATCCTTATACTATAAAGGTTAATAGTTATGCTAGAATTGTAAGGAAGTGTTGAGATGAGCGTATCATCAACAGGTAAAAAAGTAAGCGTAGAAGTTGTCTCAGATATTCGTGACGGAGCACGCAAAGAAATTGTAAAAACAAATTCAAGAGGGCTTCTTTATGAAAAGGGAGACAGCATCTATATTAAGTATGACGAAGAACAAGATGGCGAAGAAATTCGTACTCTTTTAAAAATTGGTAAAGTAGAAGTACTTCTGAACCGTTCTGGTGCTGTAACAATGAAGCAAACATTTAAGAAACAGCAAAAAACAGAAGGTTCTTATAAAAGCCCATACGGTATTTTTCATGTTTTAACAGAAACACATAACATTGAATATCAGCAGTTCAAGACGAAAGTCCGTCTTTTTTTATCATACGATTTATATCTACAGGGAGAAAAGGCAGGAAAGTATGCGCTCACTGTGACAGTCAAGGAGGAAGAAGAGCAATGAATATAGTAGAACAAGTGCAGGAGAATTTGAAAGCAGAAGTAAAACAAGCTGTTTTAAAAGCTGGATTAGCAACTGAAGAACAACTTCCAGATGTTGTGTTAGAAACACCAAAAGACAAAACGCACGGTGACTATGCCACAAATATGGCAATGCAGCTTGCTCGTGTTGCACGTAAAGCTCCTCGTGCAATTGCAGAAGATATCGTAGCAAATTTTGATAAAACAAAAGCATCTATTGAAAAATTAGAAATTGCAGGTCCTGGGTTTATTAACTTTTATATGAATAATAGCTACTTAACAGACTTAATCCCAGTTGTGATGAAAGCTGGCGATGCATATGGGGAAACAAATGTTGGAGAAGGCGAAAAAGTTCAGGTTGAATTTGTTTCAGCAAACCCAACTGGAAGTCTACATTTAGGGCATGCACGTGGTGCAGCTGTTGGGGATTCTCTTTGCAACATTTTAGATAAAGCAGGTTATGAAGTTTCGCGTGAGTATTATATTAACGATGCTGGTAATCAAATTAATAACCTTGCGTCATCTGTTGAAGCTCGTTATATGCAGGCTCTTGGTCAAGAAAAAGAAATGCCTGAAGATGGTTATCATGGTCAAGATATCATTGAAATCGGAAAAAAACTTGCAGAACAAGAAGGCGACAAATACGTTAATATGGAAGAACAAGAACGTTTGGCATTTTTCCGTGAATACGGCTTAAAATATGAACTAGAAAAATTAAAAACAGATTTAGAGAACTTCCGTGTGCCTTTTGATGTATGGTATTCTGAAACATCCCTTTATCAAAACGGCAAAATTGATGATGCCCTAGAAACATTAAAAGAACAAGATCATGTATATGAAGAAGAAGGAGCAACATGGTTCCGTTCAACAACATTTGGGGATGATAAAGACCGTGTACTTATTAAAAACGATGGTTCTTACACATACTTAGCACCTGATATTGCATATCACCAAGATAAACTTAAACGCGGATTCAATAAACTTATCAATGTGTGGGGAGCAGATCACCATGGTTATATCCCACGTATGAAAGCTGCGATCCAAGCATTAGGATACGATAAAGATACGCTTGAAGTTGAAATTATTCAGCTTGTACATCTTTACAAAGACGGCGAGAAAATGAAGATGAGTAAGCGTACAGGAAAAGCTGTTACAATGCGCGATCTTGTCGAAGAAGTTGGTCTTGATGCGACTCGCTATTTCTTCGCAATGCGCAGTGCTGATACTCATATGGACTTTGATTTGGATCTTGCTGTATCAAAATCAAATGACAACCCTGTTTACTATGCTCAGTATGCACATGCGCGTATTTGCAGTATGCTTCGTCAAGCAGAGGAACTGAACATCTCGTTTGATAAGGATGTAGACTTCTCCTTAATTAAAGCAGAGAAAGAAATTGATTTGCTTAAGAAAGTAGGAGAATTCCCGCAGGTTGTTGGAGAAGCAGCGTTAAAACGTATTCCACACCGCATTTCGAACTATATCTTTGATCTAGCTTCTACACTTCACAGCTTCTACAATGCTGAGAAAGTATTAGATAAAGAAAATATCGAAACAACAAAAGCTCGTTTAGCTCTCATTCAAACAGTGAGCATCACACTTAAAAATGCTCTCGCATTAATTGGTGTATCAGCTCCAGAAAAAATGTAAATAAAAAAATCTCCCTCAATGTGGTGGGAGATTTTTTTTATGGCCAAACAATGCTTCCGCCGCTTGCTCGTTTTATGCCGCGTAGTTTACTTACCTCTTCTACAAATTGAAGTAGTGCTTTATCTTTGCCTTTTGCTTCAATCATGACATCAAAATCTCTATTTAACTCACGAGCTGTTTTGAAAAATGGTTTCACAAAATCAAGTGACAAGTAATCACTATGACTTCTAAAACTGCTTTCTGATTTTGGAGAGGAGAGATGTACTTTGGGTTTTAAGTTCCTTTCTTTCCATGTCTCAAAAATAGGTTCAAGCAACTCTTCAAGCGGCGTTTCACTCAAATTTGCTTGATGATGGTGATAATCAAATAAAAGAGGGATTCCTTGATGCTGACATATTTTTAGTGTTTCTTCTGCTGTATATGTTTTATCATCATTTTCAAGTGTCATTTTTTGTTTGATAGGAGTTGGGAGCTCTTTTAAATTTTTATGAAAACGTTCAATAGCAGAAGGTTTGTCTCCATAAGTTCCGCCAACATGGATATTGATAAGTGACGTTTTCTCAACGCCCAGTGCTTCTAAAATATTGTAATGATATTCCATATCACGAACAGCATTTTTTGTGATATGAGGTTTACCACTCGTAAAAAGCGTATATTGATTAGGGTGAAAGCTAACCCGTAAATTATGTTTTTTAATAAAAGCACCAATCTCTTTTAATTTTGAACCGAAAATCCCGAGGTAGTCCCAGTTTACTTCAGGATGTGTCGCAAGTGGAACAAGGGAAGAAGAAAGGCGATAAAGTTCAATTTCATGGCCAACATTATAGTGAAGGATGCGCCATGTTGTTTGAAGGTTTTGTTCTGTCACATTTTTTAATTGCTCAAGCCGTTGTTCTTTGTTGAGCTGTTTAAAACGCGTAAATGTCATTGTTTTAGCAGGAGACCCTTCCCAAAGGTTCAAAGCATGTGACACATAGCCAAACCGAATGAACATAGTGAAACTCCTCTCATAGAAGTGGCGATACCAATTTTGAAATTTGCTCTTTTGTTTTCTGAAACAACGTTCTTTTTTTGATATCCTCTAACATTAACTCTTCTGCATCATTTATGTTGTCACATACAATTTTTTTAACCTGCAAGATAAATGAAGGAGAGTACATATAACAGTTAATTTCCTTATTAAGAAAAAGACTTCGCTTATCAAAATTTGCTGTTCCAATATCACACATCACATTATCAATCACAATGACTTTGGAATGATAAAAGCCATAATAATGACGAAAAACACGGCCTCCTTTTTTCAGAAGAGGCTTATAATAGGGAAAAGCAGAATCAGGAATAAGAGGGTGATCAGCTTTAAGTGGTGTGAGAATGTTTACGTTTACCCCTCGATCTATTGCATCAAGAAGGGTTTGAAACAATTTTTGACTCGGAACAAAATAAGGTGTACCAATATAAATGTCTTTTTTGGCTTTCTCAATCATTGTCATAAAATCTTGTTCAAGTGTGTTACCATCTGTTGCTTTAAATTGGAAAGAACAAGGAAACGTCCCATTGTATGAAGGCTCGGGCGGATATAGTACTTCTTCTGTTTCCCGTTTCCAATCCTCACAAAACTGACTTTGAAGATCTGCAACTCCTTCTCCTGTTATTCGGATGTGAAAATCTTTCCATGCTCCAAGCTTTGGGTTAAAGCCTAAATACTCTTTGCCAATATTAAAACCGCCAATATAGCCAATTGAATTATCAATAACTGTGATTTTTCGGTGGTTTCTTGTGTTTAGTTTATAGAAAAGAAAAGGAAAAGTAGGTTTGTGCGTAAATGAAAATTTTATGCCTTTTTCTCTTAAGAGTTGAATATCTTTTTTAGTAAGAGAGCTTCCAACCCAGTCAAGAAGAAGACATACTTCAACACCTTGCTGTCTTTTTTCTTTCAAAATAGTCAGAAATTCCTGTCCAACTTCATCTGAGCGGATAATATAAAAAAGTACATGAATACTTTTTGTAGCATTTCGTACATCAGAGAAGAGTTGTTCAAAAAGATCATATCCTTCTGTATAAAAAGTAACGTCTCCATTTCGCTTTGGATAGAGTCTTTCCTTAGCTGTTTTTCTATGAAGAGCAGAACCGCAGGTAAAGTCAATAATGAGAAGAACAATCAATAAAAATATAAGACCGATAATTATTAATGCAATCATAATCCGCCTCCTCGCTTTGTTATACCTTGCCCTTTTTTGACTAAGATTATTTCTAAATTTAAGAAAGGAAAGGGTTGACTGAATGTTCATTCAATTTATACAATGAAAGTACTATCCTACAAAAAGATTCTTGATGTTTTCATGTTAAAAGGAGGGGAAAAAGTGACAATGCTCTTATTGATTAATATGTTAGCTTTTTTATTGGTAACCGCTTACGCTATTTTCTTGTTCTCATACCTAATTAGAACAAGGCTAGCCTACATTAGGTTAGGAAGGAAGATAGAATTTGATGGAGAAGTGAAAGAACGCTATCGTAAGGTTATCGAAAACGTTTTTGGACAGAAGAAGCTGTTGAAAGATAGAAAGAGCGGTATTATTCACGTTCTCTTTTTTTATGGTTTTATTCTTGTGCAATTTGGAGCTCTTGATTTTATTATAAAAGGACTTTTTCCAGGACATCATTTACCTTTTGGTCCTTTCTATGGAGGGTTCACCTTTTTTCAAGAAATTGTGACGCTTCTAATTCTAGTTGCAGTTTTATGGGCTTTTCATCGTAGATATATTGAAAAACTAGTACGTTTGAAAAGAGGGTTCAAATCAGGTCTTGTTCTTCTTTTTATTGGTGGACTCATGATCTCAGTTCTCGCAGGAAACGGAATGAGTCTTATTTGGCATAACGAACAACTAGGTTGGTCAGAGCCCGTTGCTTCTCTTATCGCAAGTTTGTTTAGCTTTCTGCCAGAAACAGGAGCCACTATTCTTTTTTATGTAGCATGGTGGGTACACCTTTTATTACTCCTCGCTTTTTTAGTGTATGTCCCACAATCAAAGCACGCTCATTTAATTGCAGGTCCTGCTAACGTTTATTTAAATCGCCTTACCCCTCCTGGCAAACTTGAAAAAATTGATTTTGAAGATGAAAGCAGAGAAACATTTGGGGTTGGAACGATTGAGGAGTTTACTCAAGGTCAGCTTCTTGATCTTTACGCGTGTGTAGAGTGTGGGCGATGTACAAATGTATGTCCAGCAACTGGAACAGGAAAAATGCTTTCTCCAATGGATTTAATTTTAAAGCTTCGTGATCATCTCACAAATAAAGGAGCTGCTGTAACATCCAGAACACCATGGGTCCCTGCGTTTGCTTTTAATAATACACACGGCAATCAGCTTGCCCTAAAAAGTAAACAGCAGGGGATTGAGGAATCAGCAGCAACTCTCAGCTATAACCCATCATTAATTGGCGATGTGATTACAGAAGAAGAGATTTGGGCCTGTACAACATGTCGAAACTGTGAAGATCAGTGTCCAGTAATGAATGAGCATGTTGATAAAATTATTGATTTACGCCGCTATCTTGTTTTAACAGAAGGAAAGATGGATGGAGACGGGAAAAGAGCGATGACAAATATCGAGCGTCAAGGTAATCCATGGGGAATTAACAGAAAGGAAAAGGAAAAGTGGCGTACGCTTCAAGATATTAACGTTCCAACGGTGAAAGAGCTTAAAAAAGAAGGAAAGACGTTTCAATATTTGCTTTGGGTAGGGTCAATGGGTGCGCTTGATAACCGAAGTCAGAAAATTACCTTTTCTCTTGTGAGGTTGTTGCATGAAGCGGGAGTAGAATTTGCAATCCTTGGCAATAAAGAAAAAAACTCTGGAGATACACCAAGAAGATTAGGAAATGAGTTTCTTTTCCAAGAACTTGTGGCAGCGAACATTCAGGAATTTGAGAAAAATGAAGTTAAGAACATTATTACAATTGATCCTCACGCATACAATACGTTTAAGAACGAGTATCCTGACTTTGGGTTCAAAGGCAATGTATATCATCATACTGAAATACTCGCCTCTCTTCTTAAAAAAAAGAAGCTTGTGCCAAAGTATGAAGTAAATGAAAGCATTACATTCCATGATTCTTGCTATCTTGGACGCTACAACGAAGTATATGAACCTCCAAGAGAGATTTTAAAAGCCATTCCAGGGGTGAATGTTCTGGAAATGGAACGAAATCGAGAGAAAGGGATGTGCTGTGGAGCTGGTGGTGGCTTAATGTGGATGGAAGAGACGGCAGGGTCTCGAATTAATGTAACTCGAACAGAACAGGCATTAGAAGTGAAACCAACTGTCATTAGTTCGGGGTGTCCTTATTGTTTAACAATGTTAAGCGATGGTACAAAAGCAAAAGAAGTAGAAGATAAAATCGGAACATACGACGTTGCAGAGCTTCTTGAGAAGGCTGTCTTTGGCTCTGGTGAAAAAGCATAAAAAGGAGGGGGAATAATGAAATCAGTTATTGTTGCAGCGAAGCGCACTCCTTTTGGTAGACTTGGGGGACATTTTAGAAATATGACAGCAAGCGATTTAGGTGGAGAGACAATTAGAGCTTTGTTAGAAGAGAAAAAAGAGGCGAAAGAGGTGATTGATACAGTATTACTTGGAAACGTTCTACAGGGAGGGCAAGGTCAGCTTCCATCAAGGCAGGCTTCTTTTAAAGGTGGATTAGACTGGAACGTTAAAACAGAGACCATTAATAAAGTATGTGCCTCAGGAATGAGAGCTGTAATAGAAGGGGACTTTTTAATTCGGCTTGAAGAAAGTGAAGCGGTTATTGCAGGAGGAATGGAGTCAATGAGCAATGCTCCGTATTTTTTGGAGCATGCTCGATTTGGACATAAAATGGGAAATCAAAGTTTGAAAGATCTTATGATGCATGATGGGTTAACATGTACGTTTACAGGAGCTGCAATGGGGAGTTATGGCGATGCAGCAGCGGAAGAATTTCAACTTACAAGAGAAGAACAAGATGAGTGGGCTGTAAGAAGTCATGAACGGGCTGCTCTCTTTTATGAGAAGGGGTATGCTAAGGAGGAAATTGTCCCTGTTCAGGTGAAGAATAGTAAAGGTTCCCTTTTTATAGAGGAGGATGAGTCAATAAGACGAAACACAACAGCTGAAAAACTAAAAAAACTAAAACCAGCTTTTAATGAGGAGGGGACAATAACAGCTGGAAATGCCCCTGGAGTTAATGATGGAAGCGCTTCCTTGATGTTGATGAGCCAAAGAAAAGCATATGAATTAGGATATCGTCCATTAGCTACAATTGTTGATTACACTTCATTAGCCCTGCAACCAAAAGATTTTCCTAAAACACCAGGCTTAGCAATTCGCAAACTATTAGCCAAAACAGGCAAGAAGGTTGAAGATATTTCTCTATTTGAAATCAATGAAGCTTTTGCAGCAGTTGCTTTAATAAATATGAAAACAGAAGGCCTTCAAGCTTCAAAAGTAAATGTAAATGGTGGTTCCCTTGCATTTGGTCATCCTATCGGAGCGAGCGGAGCCCGTATTTTAGTTACGCTTATTCATGAATTACAGCGGGTAGGAGGCGGATTCGGAATTGCCTCAATATGTAGCGGTGGAGGGCAAGGTGACGCAATTATGATTAAAGTTTGAAAGGAGTAAATGGGATGGAAAACCGAAAGGCAATGGTGATTGGTACAGGACAGATGGGAGCAGGGATTGCTCAAGTTCTCGCTTCCGCTTCTTATAATGTGGTTCTTTATGACCTTGATACACAAGCACTGCAAAAAGGGATAAGCAAAATTGAAACATCTCTTAAAAAAGCCGTTCAGAAGGAAAAGATAAAAGAATGTGAGATGAATGAAACGCTAGCAAGAATTCAGGACACAACAAGTCTTAGTAATGGTGATGATGCTGATATTGTAATTGAAGCAATCGTCGAAAATTTAGAGGTAAAGAAAGAAGTTTTTAAAAAGCTTGATCAAATAGTAAAAAAAGAAGCTATATTAGCTTCTAATACATCTGCTCTTTCAATTACAGAGCTTGGGTCTGTAACAAAAAGGCCTGAGAAAGTCATTGGAATGCATTTTATGAATCCTGTTCCTGTTATGAAGCTGGTTGAAGTAATTCGTGGGCTCTCCACATCTGAGGAAACATATAAAGAGATTAAGAGTATAACAGAGTCCCTAGGAAAAGTTCCTGTGCTAGTAAAAGATTTTCCTGGTTTTGTATCTAACCGTATTTTAATGCCAATGATCAATGAGGCAATATATGCTTTATACGAGGGAATAGCTTCAAAAGAAGCAATTGATGAAGTGATGAAACTTGGAATGAACCATCCAATGGGCCCTCTCCAGCTTGCTGATTTTATTGGTCTTGATACATGCTTGTTCATTATGGAAGTACTGCATGAAGGATTCGGTGATGATAAATATCGGCCTTGTCCACTTCTAAAGCAATATGTAAAAGGAGGGTACCTTGGTCATAAAGTAAAGCGTGGTTTTTACGAGTATGAATAAGAGGAGTGATTCTATGCTCGTTTTTACAAAAAAGCATGCCAAGATACAACAAGAGATGGAAAGGTTTGCAAGGGAAGAAGTTGCTCCTTTTGTAGAGAAGATGGAGGAAGGTGTTTTTCCAAGGCCTCTTATTGAAAAAATGAGTAAGCAAGGGTTTATGGGAATCCCCTTCAACAAAAGGTATGGAGGTCTCGGGTTAGATTTTATTTCTTATATCTTGGCCATTCATGAGATCTCTAAAAAAAGTGCAGCATTAGGGGTTATTTTATCTGTTCATACATCTGTTTGTACAAATCCTATTTTAACATTCGGCACAGAAAAGCAGCGGGAACTATATGGTAAAAGATTAGCAAGTGGTGATATTTTGGGTGCCTTTGCATTAACAGAAACAGGAGCAGGGTCAGATGCAGGGAGCTTAAAAACAAAAGCAGAGAAGGATGGAGATGTGTATATCCTAAACGGAGCAAAACAGTTTATTACAAATGGGGGAGAGGCAGATATTTACCTTGTTTTTGCGCGCACAAATAAAGGTATTACGGCTTTTATTGTAGATAAAAAAACGGTGGGTTTGAAGGTCGGAAAAGATGAAAAAAAGATGGGTCTGCATGGTTCACGCACAACATCTCTCTACTTTGAAAATATGAAAGTTCATAAAGACAACCGCTTAGGGGATGAAGGTGAAGGATTTAAAATTGCAATGAGTAATTTGAATATCGGAAGAATTGGAATTGCGGCCCAAGCTTTAGGAATTGCGGAAGCTTCCCTAGAAGAGGCACTTCTTTTTATGAAAAGGGGCAAAAAAAGTCTGCTTCCTTTAGCGAACATGGCTACCCGTATTGAAGGTGCAAAGCTTTTAACATATCAAGCTGCATTCTTAAAGCAAAAAAGAAAACCATGTAGGAAAGAAGCTTCAATGGCCAAGCTTTTTGCTGCTAGGACAGCAGTTTATGTTACAAGTGGTGTGCTCGATTGTTTAGCAGAATACAGAGGGCTTCCAAATCATCATGCTGAGCGTTTTTTCAGAGATGCAAAAGTTTGTGAGATTTATGAAGGAACAAGTGAGATTCAGAAGATAGTAATCAGTCGCAGTCTCTAAACTAAAGGGGGAGAAGAGATGAATTTTGAGCTATCACCAGAACATGAAATGATTAGGAAGACAGTACGTGACTTTGCAGACAAAGAAGTAGGTCCAACAGCGGAAGAACGAGACGAGCAGGAACAATTTGATCGAACCATCTTTGAAAAAATGGCTGAAATAGGTTTGACGGGGATTCCTTGGCCTGAAGAGTACGGAGGTATTGGTGGTGATTATGTAATGTACTGCATTGCTGTTGAAGAGCTTTCTCGCGTATGTGCTTCAACAGGCGTTATGCTCTCAGCTCATACTTCACTAGCGTGTTGGCCTCTTTATACATTTGGAAATGAGGAACAGAAGAGAAAGTATTTAAAACCCCTTGCAGAAGGGAATTTTTTAGGCGCATATGCTTTAACAGAATCACAGTCAGGATCAGATGCTGGAGGGATGAAAACAACTGCCCGAAAAGAAGGGAATGACTATATTTTAAATGGTTCAAAGATTTTCATTACAAATGGAGGAGAAGCAGATATCTACATTGTTTTTGCAAAAACAAATAGTGATGGAAAAGGCGAAACAAGCGCTTTTATTATTGAAAAAAATATGAAAGGCTTCTCAATTGGAAAGAAGGAAAGAAAGCTCGGTATTCGTGCTTCTCCCACAACGGAGATTATTTTTGAAGATTGTCGAGTAAGTAAAGAACATCTTCTTGGAGAAGAAGGAGAAGGCTTCAAAATTGCGATGATGACATTAGATGGAGGCAGGAACGGCATTGCAGCTCAAGCTCTTGGGATTGCTCAAGGAGCCCTTGATGCAGCTGTTTCCTATGCAAAAGAGCGTCATCAGTTCAAAAAACCAATTATTGCTCAACAAGGGATTGCTTTTAAGCTGGCAGATATGGCAACAAGTGTTGAGGCATCAAGACTCTTAACATATCAAGCAGCATGGCTAGAATCACAAGGAGAGCCTTATGCAAAAGCCTCTGCCATGTCCAAGCTTCTCGCCGGAGATACAGCGATGAAAGTGACAACAGAGGCTGTTCAAGTTTTTGGTGGTTATGGCTACACAAAGGATTATCCTGTTGAACGGTTTATGCGTGATGCGAAAATTACGCAAATTTATGAAGGAACTCAGGAAATTCAGCGGCTTGTGATTTCACGGTATTTATAAGTCGAAAAGGTGGTGAGAATGTGGGATATAAAAGAAAACACCATATACGTTTTATTACAGCTTCAAGCTTATTTGACGGCCATGATGCCTCCATTAATATTATGCGTCGCCTTCTCCAAGGAAGTGGTGTTGAAGTCATTCATCTTGGGCACAATCGGTCTGTTGATGAGATTGTTCAAGCAGCCCTCCAAGAAGATGTCCAAGGTATTGCAGTTTCTTCCTACCAAGGAGGGCATATGGAATACTTTATGTATATGTATGATCTCCTACAAGAGAAGAATGCAGGTCATATTAAAATTTATGGTGGTGGTGGAGGAGTAATCCTTCCAAAAGAAATTAGAATGCTTCATGAGTACGGTATTTCTCATATCTTCTCTCCTGAAGATGGGCGAAACTATGGCCTGCAGGGAATGATTGATAAAATTATTGAAGAGTGTGATGTTCCACTTGAAGCAAAAGAGGTAAGATTCCCTCTAAATTCAAGCAACGACCAAGAGGTGTCTCGCCTTATTACACATATTGAGAATGGAGGAGAGATCACTAAAGGGACACCTCGTAACGATATTCCGGTAATCGGAATAACAGGAACAGGCGGAGCTGGGAAGAGCTCTCTTACAGATGAACTTATTCGCCGTTTTTTAATGCAGTTTCCATCGCTTACAATTGCTGTTTTATCTATCGATCCTACAAAACAAAAAACAGGTGGAGCGCTACTTGGTGACCGAATTCGAATGAATGCCGTTAATTCCCCTCGCGTTTTTATGAGAAGTCTAGCAACAAGAAAATCGAATCATGAATTGTCTTTTGCAATTGACGACGCTGTTACCATTGTGAAGGAAGCTGGTTATGACATTGTTATTGTTGAAACGAGTGGTATTGGGCAAGGGGATGCGTCAATTACGAACATTTGTGATCTTTCTCTCTACGTTATGACAAGTGAGTTTGGAGCACCGTCACAGCTGGAGAAAATTGAAATGATTGATTACGCAGATTTTATTGTAATCAACAAGTTTGATAAACGAGGCTCAGAAGATGCAAAACGACAAGTTCAAAAACAATATCAGCGAAACCACGCTCTATTTGATAAAGACTTCGATTCATTTCCAGTCTATGGAACGATGGCAAATCAGTTCAATGACAGTGGGACTAATATTCTATTTAATGATTTGGTTAAGAAGCTTAATAATCAATACAATAAAAAATTTGGAGATAGCGAGATAGATATTTGCCAAAAAAAAGAGCAGCATACGATCATCCCACCGAGCCGTCAGCACTATATGCGGGAAATTTCTGATACAGTTCGAAGGTATCATCAAGATAAACTTCAGCAAGCAGAATATGCTACAAACCTTTACAGACTTCAGGGAGCAGAAGAACTTACTTTTGATGAAAACGTGAAAGAGCATATGAGGGAGCTACAAGAAAAAGAAAAAGAAAAACTTTCAAAAGAATCACTTAAAATTTTAGAGACGTGGGAAGAAAAAGCAGCATCTTACAAAGGTGATACTTTTTCTACAGAAGTGAGAGGGAAAACAATCACAACAGAGCTTGTTACGACAACGTTATCGGGTCTTAAAGTACCTAAAATTATGCTGCCTTCTTATCGTGATTATGGCGATATTTTAAAATGGGTTTATAAAGAAAATACACCTGGATTCTTTCCATTTACAGCAGGTGTTTTTCCCTTTAAGCGAAAAGGAGAAGATCCTAAAAGGCAGTTCGCAGGCGAAGGGCCGCCTGAACGAACTAACCGCCGTTTTCATTATCTTTCTAAAGGGGAGAATGCACATAGATTAAGCACCGCTTTTGATTCTGTAACACTGTATGGCGAAGATCCAAATATTCGTCCTGATATTTTCGGGAAAATAGGGGAGAGCGGTGTAAGCATCTGCACATTAGACGATATGAAAGAGCTTTATAAGGGATTTGATTTATGTGCACCAACAACATCTGTATCAATGACAATCAATGGCCCTGCTCCTATCTTACTTGCGATGTTTCTCAATACTGCTATCGACCAAGCGATAGATATGAGGGAGAGGGAGCTTTCACGAAAGCTTGAACAAGAAGAGATCGAAGAATTGAAAGCGCAAACATTAAATGTTGTGAGAGGAACGGTTCAGGCTGATATTCTAAAAGAAGACCAAGGCCAAAATACATGCATTTTCTCAACAGAATTTGCTCTCCGGATGATGGGAGATATTCAGCAATATTTTATTGATCAGAAGGTCAGAAATTATTATTCTGTGTCTATCTCTGGCTATCATATTGCAGAAGCAGGAGCAAATCCGATTTCTCAGCTTGCTTTTACGCTTGCTAATGGGTTTACGTATGTTGAATATTATTTGAGCAGAGGGATGAAAATTGATGAATTTGCTCCGAATCTTTCTTTTTTCTTCAGCAATGGCTTGGACGCAGAGTATACAGTTATTGGAAGGGTAGCAAGGCGCATTTGGTCAATTGTAATGCGAGAGAAATACGGTGGGAACGAACGCAGTCAGAAGCTGAAATATCACGTGCAGACATCAGGTCGATCTTTGCATGCACAGGAAATTTCGTTTAATGATATTCGCACAACCCTTCAAGCACTTATGGCTCTTCATGATAACTGTAACTCTCTTCATACAAATGCTTATGATGAGGCCATTACGACTCCAACAGAAGAATCTGTTCGACGAGCAATGGCAATCCAACTTATCGTAACAAAAGAGCATGGACTAACCAAAAATGAAAACCCGCTTCAAGGCTCTTTTATTGTGGAAGAATTAACAGATCTTGTAGAGGAAGAAGTGTTAAAAGAATTTGAAAGGATCAGCGATAGAGGCGGCGTGCTGGGAGCCATGGAAATGCAATATCAGCGTAGCAAAATTCAAGATGAATCAATGTTTTATGAAATGAAGAAACACACAGGAGAACTGCCTATCATTGGAGTAAATACGTACCAAAATCCTGAACCCTTAAGTGAGGAAAGCATTGACAGTATGGAGCTTGCTCGCTCAACAAAAGAAGAAAAGCAAAAAAGAATTGTTGATCTGCAAAATTTCCAAGAAAAATATAGAGGAAAAGCAGAAAGGGACTTAGAAAAATTAAAAGAAGTAGCTAGAAATGGTGGTAATATTTTTGCAGAGTTAATGAATACTGTAAAGACAGCTAGCCTTGGTCAAATTACTCATGCTTTATATGAAGTAGGAGGGCAATATAGACGGAATATGTAATAGAGAGGAAAACCTTAGTGAAATGAGACTTTCATAAGGTTTTCCCTTTTTTAGCAAAGAAGTTTGCTTAATGAACTTTTTGCTTATCAAGACTAGCATAAATGGATAAAATTTGTTTATAATGAATGGTATGTATTTCATGTTACACGTGATAAAATAATACTTGGTGTGTTTACACAACATTGACAGGCTATAATAGTACAGTTATGAAAACTTTATAGATAAGTTTGATACATAGGAAGGGTGTGTCTATTTTGGGTCTAAACCAATATACTCAAGAAGAACTACGCGAAACGGCAATGATCGAGTTAGCGTTTGAAATTATGTCAGATAGCAAAGAACCAAAAGCATTTTCTTTTCACGATTTAGTGGAAGAAATTCAAAAAAAAGTGGGTCTTTCAGAAGCAGAAGTGCGTCAGCGTATTGCTCAATTTTATACAGATTTAAACATTGATGGTCGTTTTGTTACGCTTGGGGACAACCACTGGGGACTACGCAGCTGGTATCCTGTTGATCAGTCAGAAGAAGATCTTGTTGCAACAGTAAAAACAAAGAAAAGAAAAGCAAAAAGATATGCTAAAGACGATCTTGATGAATTTGAAGATGCTGATGATGACTACGAAGAGTACAATGATGTAGATAGTCTTGATGATGAAGATTATGAAGAACTAGATGAAGAAGATTATGATGATATGCTTGAAGAAGAAGATTATGATCTAGATGATGAAGATTTAGATGATGAAGATCTAGAAGATGAAGAATTAGAGTATGAAGAGCTTGATGAGGATGAAAAATTATAAAGAGCCTTGACTTTTAAGAAAGAACTTTGTAGAATTCTTTTTGGGCTCTTAAAAATTAAAGCAATTTTTTATAAGATATATATTGCTCCCATTACTGCATGTGCAGGATGGGAGCAATTTTGTTTTTATAGAGTTGTATATAAGATAAAGAGCAATTTTTTGATTTTTTTATATAAATTGGAAGCTCCCATTTTTGAAGGGAAGTTTTGCTAAAGTGTTGATCATTATTTTTACATGAATGATGACTTATAAGCTCGTGCAAACTTTTAAGAAGGATACATATGCCTTCTTTTTGCTTTTTCATAGAATTTTTTAAATAAGATAACCTAAATTTAGAGGGGGAAGTACAGATGACAAAATATATCTTTGTAACTGGTGGAGTAGTATCATCACTTGGAAAAGGAATTACAGCAGCCTCTCTAGGCCGTTTATTAAAAAACCGTGGGTTAAGCGTAACAATCCAAAAGTTTGATCCATACATTAACGTTGACCCAGGAACAATGAGTCCATATCAACACGGTGAAGTGTTTGTAACTGATGATGGTGCAGAAACAGACTTAGACTTAGGTCACTATGAGCGTTTCATTGATATCAACTTGAACAAGTATAGCAACGTAACAACAGGGAAAATTTATTCAACAGTATTAAGAAAAGAGCGTCGAGGAGACTATCTTGGTGGTACTGTGCAAGTTATCCCACACATTACAAATGAAATTAAAGATCGTGTATTCCGTGCTGGAAAAGAAACAAATGCGGATGTAGTTATTACAGAAATTGGAGGAACAGTAGGAGATATCGAATCTCTTCCATTCCTTGAAGCTATTCGTCAAATCAAAAGCGACATTGGCCGTGACAATGTAATGTATATTCATTGTACGCTTGTTCCATATTTAAAAGCTGCAGGAGAAATGAAGACAAAACCAACACAGCATAGTGTAAAAGAACTTCGCAGCTTAGGTATTCAACCAAACGTCATTGTTGTACGTACAGAAATGCCAATTTCTCAAGACATGAAGGATAAAATTGCTTTATTCTGCGACATCGATACAAAAGCTGTTATTGAAGCTGGAGATGCAGAAACACTTTATGAAATTCCTTTAGCACTACAAGCTCAAAACCTTGATCAGCTAACTTGTGAACATTTAAAACTTCCTTGTCGTGAAGCAGATATGACAGAGTGGAAAGGCCTTGTTAATAAAGTGAAAAACCTTTCTGGTAAAGCAACAATTGCTCTTGTTGGTAAATATGTAGAGCTACAAGATGCTTACATTTCTGTTGTTGAGTCACTTCGCCATGCAGGTTATGATTTTGATACAGATGTAAAAATCAAATGGTTAAATTCTGAAAACATTACAGAAGAAAATGTAAAAGAAGAACTTGCAAATGTTGATGGGATTATTGTACCAGGAGGATTTGGAGATCGTGGAATCGAAGGTAAGATTACAACGATCAAATATGCTCGTGAAAATAAAGTTCCATTCTTTGGTATTTGCTTAGGTATGCAGCTTGCATCTGTAGAGTTTGCTCGTCACGTTTTAGGTCTTACTGATGCCCATTCAGCAGAGATTGCACCTGAGACAACAAGCCCAATTATTGACCTTCTACCAGAACAAAAAGACGTAGAAGATTTAGGTGGAACGCTTCGCCTTGGTTTATATCCATGTAAACTTGTTGATGGTACGTTAGCACAGCAAGCATACAAAGATGAAGTAGTATATGAACGTCATCGTCATCGCTATGAGTTCAATAATGAATTCCGTCAAGCAATGGAAGATGAAGGTTTTGTTTTCTCTGGTACAAGCCCAGACGGTCGCCTAGTGGAAATTGTAGAGTTAAAAGACCATCCTTGGTTCTTAGCTTGTCAATTCCACCCAGAATTCACATCACGCCCAACGCGTTCACAACCTCTATTTAGAGAGTTTGTTCGTGCTTCAATTGAGTTAGGTAAAAAACAATAATAAAAAAATCAGCTGATAACTATCAGCTGATTTTTTTTATTCGTATTCTTCCATCATTTCTTTTATTGTGAATAGCACGGCATAGTAAGCATAGAGACCAACCATTGTAGAAGGAAAACCAAAGCGTTCTCCATCATCACCAGGGATAAGCGGTTTGAGAAGTTTTGTATCAATATGTACATCTGAATAGTCAGCTGCAGTTTCTCCCTCTTGTTTAGGGTCAAGAGCCCCAAGAGTAACAAAAGGAATATTTTTCTCAGCAATAGCTTTAGCTAACTCTATAGTTTCTTGATCATGAGCATATCGACTGCAAACTAAAACTCGGTCAACGCTTGTTATATTTTCAAGGTTTCCGTTAGAAAGAAGAAGTTCAGCATTTAAAGCATCTGCTCCTTGTGTTGCTTCAATGGCAATAGCTTCCATCTCTTGAAAACCATGGACAAAAAGTTTACCATCACCTATGAGTCCTTGAGCAAGTATGCGTGCTCCATCTTCTATATTTAGCTCTTCTTTCTCGCTTATTCGATTGAAGTATCCGTTCAATTGGGTTGTAAAAATCTTCATCATATATTATTCACCTCTGCTAGCTATTATAGCTTACAACAAGAAGGATTTAAAAAGCCAAACTATAAAAAATTAAGTATTTTATTCTGTGAAATGTTATTTTTGATTATAATTAAGAAGTTCGAGCGCTTTCTCCGCTAAGAATGTACAAAAAGTTATTTTTTGTGAAAGAAGGGATTTCTTTTTTTAAGTAGAATAGAGTAAAGTAGTCCTCGGTACGAAAATTTATTTTAAGGTGGGATAGAAGTGGAAGAACGAATTTTAATTGTAGATGATCAGTACGGGATACGCATTCTTTTAACAGAAGTGTTGCAAAAAGAAGGATATAAAACACTTCAAGCTTCCAACGGCTTTGAAGCTATTGATATTGCAAAAGAACGTACGCCAGATTTAGTTTTATTAGATATGAAAATTCCCGGAATGGATGGAATTGAAATTTTAAAGCGTCTAAAAGAGTTAGATGAAACAGTGAAAGTCATCATTATGACAGCCTATGGTGAGCTTGATATGATTCAAGAAGCAAAGGATTTAGGAGCGTTGACACACTTTGCAAAACCATTTGATATTGATGAAATTCGTCAAGCTGTAAAAAAATATATTCCAGTTAATACTAACTAGTACTATAATCTCCTCGTTGCTGTGAAATTCTACATATCACTATTCAATCTCACGGGCTTTGCTATGCGCGTTTTTTTCTTGTATTAACTGCATAAAATGTATAAAAATATGGCAGTTTTTTAAGAGAGGTTGCCTATTTTTGTCGAACTCTGCTAGCTTTTATATTGCCGTCAAGTTCGTAAATTGGTATCCTAAAGATGTACTTACATTATTTTAAAGCTTTATTCCTTTTATTAAAGAAACGAGCTTTCAACAGTTTAGAGGAGGATTTACTAATGCCATTAGTATCAATGAAAGAAATGTTGAATACTGCTAAAGATAACGGTTATGCAGTAGGTCAATTCAACTTGAACAACTTAGAGTTCACGCAAGCGATTTTACAAGCAGCACAAGAAGAAAAATCTCCAGTTATCCTTGGTGTTTCTGAAGGTGCAGGCCGTTACATGGGCGGATTCAAAACAATCGTGAAACTTGTTGAAGCACTTATGGAAGAGTACAACGTAACAGTACCTGTTGCGATTCACCTTGACCATGGTTCAAGCTTTGAGTCTTGTGCAAAAGCTATTCATGCTGGCTTCACATCTGTTATGATCGACGCTTCTCACGGTCCTTTCGAAGAAAACATAGCGGTAACATCTAAAGTTGTTGAGCTTGCTCACATCCACGGTGTATCTGTTGAAGCTGAGCTTGGAACTGTTGGTGGACAAGAAGATGACGTGATTGCTGAAGGCGTAATTTACGCAGATGCACAAGAATGTAAAGAGCTTGTAGAGCGTACAGGTATCGACTGCCTAGCTCCAGCACTTGGTTCTGTTCATGGTCCTTACAAAGGGGAGCCAAACTTAGGATTCAAGGAAATGGAAGA
>NZ_FOXX01000037.1 GCF_900115845.1 Priestia endophytica DSM 13796
TGGAGTTAGTATAGTTTCATGGACACAATTTTATTAAGTCCTTACAATTATTTTTGAGAGGATGTGTCCGAATTGAAACGTAAACCTACAGGTAAAAAGTATAATGACGATTTTAAGAAAATCATTGTGGATTTATATCATGCTGGAAACTCGGTAAAAGAATTAAGTAGCGAATATGGCGTATCAGAAGTAACAATCTATAAATGGGTGAAAGAATTTACACCTATCAGTTCAGAAAAAGGCTCTCTGACATCGAAAGAGTTAGCTGAGATTCAGAAAGAAAACCTTCGGTTAAAACAAGAACTAGACATTCTAAAAAAGGCTATGGCCATATTCGCGAAAAAGTAACAGAAACAGAGTTAAACCATTTTATTGAAAAACACAAAGGTCAATACTCTGTCCAAAAAATGTGCGAAGTACTAACGATTCCAAGAAGTAGCTACTATAGCTTCTTTAAAAAGACAGTGTCAAAGCGTGAACAGGAAAATCAGGAACTGACGAAAGAAATCCAACGGATTTATCTGAAAAGTAAAGCGCGTTATGGTGCTCCGAAAATTCATAAGACCTTATTAAGCAATGGGTTTTATCTTAGTCTAAAACGTGTTCAACGCTTAATGAGAAAGGCTGGCATCCGTTCCATTACGAAGAAAAAGTATCGTCCCTATCCGTCAAAAGAAAAGGTTGTTCAGCTGAATAATCTTTTAAAGCGAGATTTCTCTACCCAGACAATTAATGAGAAATGGGTGGCAGATATTACGTATATTCCTACCGTAAAAGATGGCTGGTGCTATTTAGCATCCGTATTAGATTTACACTCCAAAAAAATCGTTGGTTATTCTTTTTCACATTCCATGACGTCGGAGCTTGTGATAGAAGCCCTTCAAAACGCTTGCTTTTCCCAAAAGCCCCGTCAGGGCTTAATTCTTCATACCGATCTTGGCTCACAATACACCAGCAGTGAGTTTACTCAGTATGTCCAAGAACACAAAATCAAGCAGTCTTTTAGCCAGAAAGGCTGCCCTTATGACAATGCCTGTATGGAGTCGTTTCATGCCATATTAAAGAAAGAAGAAGTATATCATACACAATACACAAACTATTCAGCTGCAAAGTTAGCCATGTTTCAGTTTATAGAAGGCTGGTATAACCGTAATCGAATCCATAGTAGCCTCGGCTATCAAACTCCTCAAGCTATTGAGGATCAAATTAGAAAAACAGCTTAAGACTTAACTTTTTTGTGTCCAAATTATTGACTCAAATCCAATACTTAGAAAACCTCCATGCAACCATAGGTTGCGCTAAAATTAACTAATGTCTGCTCGTTTATTTTCTCCTTATAACTTATAGTAAACATAAATTAACTCGATAGGTGGAATCCATTTAATGAATTTATCTTACAACTTAAAGAAAAAAAGAGAAGAAAAAGGATTTTCTCAAGAACATATAGCTCAAGAGTTACATATCTCAAGGCAATCTATTTCTAAATGGGAAAACGGAAACTGCTATCCCGATTTGGACAACTTAATTAAACTAAGTAATTTATATAATGTCTCGCTAGATGAGTTGATTAAAGGAGATGAAGATTTTCAAAAGAAGATTGTCATTAAGGAAACTGAAGGAAAGTACAATAGTAAGCTTTGGTGGATGGTGTTTCCTATATTAGGATCAGCATATGGATTGATCCAATTAATTGTAAATCATTTATGATTTCTTCCTCATTATTTATAATTGTATTAGCTAAGAGAGAAACAGCCCATTATTGTAACATAGTGGGCTGTTCGTTCATTTAACCTTCAAGCTGTAAAAAGGAAAGTAAACTTTACATAACACCAATTACAGGAAGTAATAAGAGATTGTTATCAAAACTGAGTAACAGTCTTTTCATTTTATAACAGTCTTTTAGTTAACCATTTTTATAAGCTCTGTTAAATTTTAGTGTTGGTAATTCAATAAAATTAAAAGGACTCCAATGTATTGGAATTCCTTATCCTTACCTAATTAACAAAAGCAGCCTGATAGTTAAATATAATAAAAATCACTCAAATTTTCTCTGTTTTTTGGAATTTTTCAATATATGTTCCAATTTATTCTTTACAGAAACCCAATCACTCTCAATTATACTGTAAAATACAGAATTACGAAAAGTTTCATCTTTTCGAATCATATGATTTCTTAAAATTCCTTCTTTGACTCCACCTATTTTTTCTATTGCTTTTTGTGACCTATAATTTCGTTCATCAGTTTTAAATTGAACTCTTATAAATTGCAAGGTTTCAAAGCAATATTTTAATAATAGGTATTTACATTCTGTATTAATATGTGTTCCCCATACAGATGGGTTATACCAAGTATATCCGATTTCTAAACCCTTATTTTCATTTGAAATATCTAGAAATCTTGTTGAACCAATAATTTTACTATTATTACAATGTAGAACAACGAATGGAAATTCATTCCTAGTTTCTTTTTTGTATAATGCTTCCTCGACAAAAGACTTCATATCATCTAAAGTGCAAATCTTTTTCGGTAAATGATTCCAAATGGACCTTTCACTTCCGGCCTCATATAAACCTTGTATATGATCCCTTTCCATAGGAATGATTCGAATTTTCTCGCCTATCAATTCATCAAACATACTGTTAGTTCCTCCATTCTCACCTAACTTTATATCCAAATATCCCCATAGAATAAAATATTGATAAACTCCTGTTCCTTAGGTACACAAAACTACATCTTGAATTTAGATAAGCGCAAGCTATCATAAGTATTCGTCATCTCAAATGCAAATGATATTAGAAGAAGTTCTTTAATATATCTAAACGAGGCAAATTCCTTGTACGTTTTCAAAGGAAACTGACTTTTTTCTTTGACTTCTTCTAGTAAAGCACTTCGTTTGTTAAAGAGACATTTGAAAATGATGACAAGTAATGTCTAATCCACCTTTGAGGTAAAATCTATGTGCATCATGTCTATGAACACCAGAATCTAAATGGAATTGCTCACAATCATTTTCCTTTGCTTGACTTATTAGCCAATCCCATAAGACTTTTGCATATCCTTTTCGACGACTTTTTTCATCTGTAATCAAATCATCTACATAAAAATAATTTCCCCAAGCTAAAGATTCAGCAATCCTATATCCAGCAGCTGCGTTAACTTCATCATTTTCAATAACAGCAACTAAGTTAAAACCATAATTATCCTGCAATCGTCTGATTTTTCTTATAAATTTATCTTCAGTTAAATGTGGTCGCAGTTGTTTAAAAGTGCTAAAAGTAGACAGTATTTCTGAATCTGATCTCATTATTTTTACAATTGGTTTCATTGCCTTTCCTCCTTAATTAAGCCTTTGAAATTGGTTGTATCAATGTAAGATATTTTATAATGTAAACTGACATTTAAAAAGGTACAATTATAAACAAATGAATATGTCAAAGGCGGATATAAATGAAAAATACTATTTTTGTTCTGGAAGAGAACTCCCCCAAATATAAGCAAATCTACGAGCAGTTTAAATCTTTTATTGAGCGTGGCGACATACCACCTAATGATCCACTGCCATCTATTCGCCAACTTGCAGATTCTCTTCAAGTTAGCCGCAATACTACATTGATGGCATATGAGCAGCTTGTAGCTGAGGGCTATATACGAGGAGAAGGGCGGAAAGGTTATTTTGTAAATGAAGTAGAACCACTTTTATTTCAAGATGCCTTAGTTATTCCTACTAAAGAGCAAACAACGTCGGAAATACCAATCCTAATTAACTTCCGACCAGGAGTTGTAGATCAAACCCATTTTCCATTGAAAATTTGGAGGAGAATAGCCAATCGAGCTTTAACATTACAGGAAAGCTTTCAATACGGAGAACCCTTTGGCGAACTGTGCTTGCGTGAACAAATCGCCACATATTTACTCCAATCTCGTGGAGTAAATACAGATCCAAATGCGATTATAATCGGCAGTAGTACTCAACAAATGTTGATTTATCTAGGACAAATTCTGAAGGATGATTTCCCTAGCATTGTTGTAGAGGACCCTGGTTATGGGGGGGCAAGGGAATCTTTTCAATTTCATCGTTTCATGCTTGAAACTTTACCAGTTTATGAGACGGGTGCCGACTTTTCAAAATTAGAACAAATAACTTCAAGGATTATCTATGTAACACCCTCTCATCAATGTCCACTAGGGATAAGCATGTCCATTCAACAAAGGCAAATGCTTATTCATTGGGCTAACAAGAAACATGGATTTATTATTGAAGACGATTATGATAGTGAATTTCGCTATACGCAGCAGCCTTTTCCAGCCCTTGCTTCTATTGATTCTACAAGAGTTATTTACCTAGGGAATTTCTCAAAGTCATTTATCCCAGGAATCCGTCTAAGTTATATGGTGCTACCACAGTTACTTTTAAACCGTTATAAACAGCAATTTCTTCATTTCGAGAGTACCACTTCCCTTCTTAATCAGCTTACAATGGCTAAATTTATGGAGGAGGGGGAATGGAATCGCCATATTAAACGGATGCGCCTTGTGTATAAGCGAAAAATGCAATGCTTAGTTTCAGAGTTAAAAAAACACTTTAACAAGAATGTATCCATTATTGGGGAACAGTCTGGTTTGTATCTATTAGTTAAGGTACACCTAAATTATTCTGAAGAATGGTTAATTGAGCGTGCTTCCATTTATGGAGTCAAAGTGTATCCTACCTCCATCTATTTCATAAAAAATTATTCTGATGAACCAATTATTAAACTTGGTTTTAGTAATCTTACATATGATGAAATTCAGTTAGGAGTGAAGCTTTTAAAAAAGGCATGGTCATAAAAAAGGAGCCCGGAGTCGGTCGTTATCTTATTCTTATAATGGGGGCAGTCCAAGTTAAGTCCAAAAACGGCACGAAAGATATAAGTAAAAAGTTTCCTCAAATGTTGATAAGTTAAGTGTGAATTCTGGACTTATTTTGTCTCTTTTTAATACTTATTTTGTGTGAATAGAAAAAAGGATCATGCATATTAGTCTTGCTAATATGCATGATCCTTTTATATTTATTGGACAAACTCGCTCGATTGCAGTAGGTCATATCTATATTAATATGCTATAAATTACTTGCAACTCTTCGAATAAAAGCACCTAATAGTAAAACAAAAAGATATCGTCTAAAGTCACGTATCTACTGGAAAATCTGATTCTTTCTTGGATTCTTGCACTTTTTGAATACTGAGCACAAAACTCATGATTGCTGCAATGCTACAAACATATGGGAGTGGAGTATATCCCCAATTAGATATGACATAACCTCCAATGAGTGAACCAATGGTAATACCAATATACAGGGCTGTATTATTCCACGCCATAACAATTCCTCGTTCTTTCGGATATTCCATCGTTAATCGTGCTTGGTATGATGTAAATCCTGCATATCCAACCAAAGCCCATATAAACAAAAGGAAATAAACCCAATACCCAGACGAGAAGAATACCCCTAAACCAATGAGTATAAGAGCCAAGAAAATGAGTGTAGCCCTCGAAATTTTCCTTTCTCCAAATTTATCTGTTAATTGTCCACTTGTAAGGCTTCCTAGAACAGCACCGACACCATAAAAAGTAATAGCTAGTGCGATTTCTGATGATGAGAATCTATTTTCGGAGTAAAGAGCTGCGCCTAAATAAACGTAAAGAGCATATATTGAAATTGCCCAAATGGTGGTAACACTTACAGAACCAAGTATTCTTAGAGTATTTCCTTTTAATGAATTTCTTGTTAAATCACTTCTAAATATAGATTCCCATGTTTTAAAATTGACTACTAGCAATATAGCTCCTATAATCACCATTACCACAAATACTGAACGCCAACCAAGAAAATGCTCTAATAATGCACCAAATGGCGCTCCTGCCCAAAGAGCTGTTAAGTGCCCTGAGACAACAATCGAAAGCCATGTTCCCCTTCGATTTGGTGGGGCAATATCTCCAATGATTGCATAAATCAAAGGAGTGACTGAGGCAACGGACAAACCAGCTAAAATACGACTAACAATCAACCATAAAAATGAAGAAGCAAAAGCAGTTAGTGCATTAGAAATAGCAAAAAGTAATAAACCAAACGTAATAAACCTTCTTCGTCCCTTTTTATCTGAAAGCCACCCAAATAAAGGAGCTGAACAAGCATATGTAACCGCAAAAACAGTTACCATCCATCCAGCTGTTGCTGGACTAATTTCATATGCTTTAGAAATGAACGGTAATAACGGAGATACCACAAATAAGTCAGTACCCATTAGAAACAGAGTTATCCAACCAACACTTAAACTTACTCTCTCTCGCAACTCTAAACCTCCTCTATATAAAATTATTTTCACATGTATATTCCTTAGAGGTCATAGAAAGAACTTTACGTAAGTATAGAAAGGATGTTTTATTGATCGGGCACTCCAGGAATTTAAAAATTGGTTTGAGCTAGGATAAACGGAATGGTAGATAGCCAAAGTTATTAAAATAAAGGGAGCTTTTCTTCAATAAGAGTCAACAAATTACAAAATGTATAATCTATTGAAACTAGTTTACATAAAATATGTTCCAGGAAGTAAAAAAAGCGCAAACCCGTTGTTACTAAACGAGTTTACGCTTTTTTACTACCTATGACATGTATTATGTCAAAATGTTGGGTAACCTTATGTTTTTGAATATATACTGGAGGAGCTAAATATATTAGATTAATATTTTCATTCTCCGTGTTCATTCCAATTCTTTATGAAAGGCATTAATTGTTTTAAGTAATCTTCTGGTTGTATCGTTTGATTTTGCATCCAATACACCGCAGCTCCATAAAGTGCCCAGCTTAACATCACTGCACCAGCCTCTACCTCCATTTTGTTTGGATTAGCCCATTGTTTTTGCCCCCACTCCGAAAAAAATACTTGAAGTTCCTTTTTAAAAATCGTTTCTATTTGGGGCTTAAATGCCTCGTAACTTCGCTGACATTGGTTACTGAGAGATGTTTGGAACTTAATTATGGATAAAAAAATAGCCTCAATGGTCTCTTCGTTAATTACCTCATGTGTACTTACTTCTTGAAGGACCTCTCTCATAATGCTTTCGCTTAATACTTTTTCAACCAAGTCATATTTGTCCATGAAATGATAATAAAAGGTGGCACGATTAACCGTTGCAGCCGTTGTAATATCTTTAATGGTTATGTCTTTAAACTCTTTTTTCATGGATAACTCGATTAATGCATCCATGATGAGCTTACGAGTTCGAAGTACACGGGGGTCCATTTGTTTATCCATAAAACTTTCTCCTATCTTTTAGTCATTTTTTATCAATGTGTTGGATATACGACATATGCGTGATTTTGTTGGTTGAACAAGGTTTTCTACCTTGTTATATTAACTTTACAACAAGTGTTGGATATACGAAAGGAGTCGGAATAAAAAAAGTGAAAGTAACCCTTTTTGGAGCAACGGGTCAAATTGGTCAGCTTCTTGTAACACAAGCACTTCAGGCTGGTTATAAGGTAACAGCCTATTCAAGAAGATCTAATGCTTTGAATATAGAACACGAAAAACTGCAAATTATAGTGGGAGATTTAACAGACCGAGGAAAATTAAGAGAAGCAATTGTAGAAAGAGATGTTATAGTAAGTACCCTTGGACCTGTACTGTCAATGAAACGACAAGTTTTGGATCTCCCTATTGCAGAAGCACATAAAGCCATTATTTCTATTATGGAGGAGTATGGACCGAAAAGGTTTCTTACGCTTGCAACACCTACTATTTCTGCAAAGGAAGATGTTAAGCAGCTTGTTACTCAGTTACCGAGTATAATGGCAAAACTATTATATCCCACTGGATACGCTGAGATGAAAGAAATAGAAAATTTAATTAAAAATTCTAAGCTGGATTGGACTGTTGTACGAATCATTAATCCGAATGTGAAAACAAATGGGAATGGATATTCTGTATCGCCTGGAGATACGAAAGGTAAGATGAATGTGTCTCGTTATAATGTAGCGAAATGTATGCTGGAAGCTACCCAAAAAGATGAATGGATTCATAAAATGCCAATCGTATTTAACAACTAGGAGGGCAAAGGAATGGAGGAATTTGAATTTGGAGTGTATTCGTTAGGTGAACGCATTCCTGATATACAAGGATATGTGAAAACCGCGAAAGAGCGTGTCGAAGATATTCTACAAATGGACAAGTGGGCAGATGAAGCTGGGCTTGATGTGTTTGGTGTAGGAGAGCATCCCCAGCTGGATTTTGTCACAAGCGTTCATTAAGTACTTATATTATTAATACACAGGAGGTCTAAAAAATGAGTAATCAAGAAAACAAAAAAATTACTCCAATACTTCATCATATTGGTTTAACTACAGGACGTTTTGAAGAAATGGTAAGTTGGTATAATAATGTACTAGGAATGGAACCAGTTCATTATTCAGAAAATCCAGCTGGCGATATTGGTATGGAAGTAAAGGCTCTTTGGGTGACGAATGATGAAGCTAACCATCGTATAGCAATGATTGGAATTCCAGGATTAACATCGGACATGAACAGAAGTAAGCATTCTAGAATTTAACATATTGCCTTTGAGTATGACACATTAGATGATTTATTAGATACGTATTTACGTTTAAAGAATCTTGGTATTACACCATATGTCACAGCAGATCAAGGTGTTAGTATTGCTTTTTACTATGATGACCCTGATGGTAACACGGTTGAATTAACAATGGACACTTTCGGAGATTGGAGCAAATCAAAAGAATTTATGAAAAAATCACCAACTTTTGCGAAAAAACCTATGGGGAAATATATTGATGTTGAGAAGGTTTTAGTAGCACGTGAACAAGGTTTGTCTGCCAATGAAATTCATGAACGTGCATATGCTGGCGAATATGAACCGGATACTCTAATGGATCCAAAAAAAATGCTTTAACATTATAAGTAACTAGAAAAATAATGACATTCATATAGTTTGGATAAAGAAGAAGTAATACACATGTAGATACAAATAAAGTTTAAACAGGGAAGCAATTTTATAATTGACTTCTTTTAGAGCAGTATTCATGTTACATGTTATATGTTACAGGTAGTGAAAAAGCGCAAACCCATTCTGAAGTGACCCCTGTCAAGTAGACAGTAGTAAAAAGCAACCCTAAGCGACCTGAGTTCTATATTCATATGGACTCAGGTTATTTAATTTCTTCTG
>NZ_FOXX01000013.1 GCF_900115845.1 Priestia endophytica DSM 13796
ATCTGTGGTTTTAAATATCGATTTTCAGCTTGTAACTTTGATGGAGTATCTTGAGAATGAGGCCCTTTTTGATGGGTGTATGTTTGCCCAACGGGCTGTGCCAAGCTCCATTTCTATGCCACCTCATCCATGTTTTGAGTTGTGTATGGTTGCGGATTTGTAAAGCTTCCATAACTTCTTTGACCGGTACTCCTGCCAATCTCATTTCAATTGCTTTTAATTTCACTTCTACTGGATTGCTCACTCTTTTTCCCATAGAAAAAACACCTCCAAGTTATTGTTAGGTACTACATACCCGTTTTTTAACTTAAAGGTGTTTTTTATTTGTCTCACTCTATGGGGTCAGTCCCGTGACAGCAGGGGCTTTTTTATTTATATAAAATACATAAATTTGTATATGGTTCAAAACATTGGAGATTATTCCCTTCAACAAAAAAGGAAATATTTAATTGAATAAAAAGAGATAAAATAGAAAAGATATAAAAGCATTTTAAGAATTTAATAAGGAAGGAGTAAGACAAAAATGAAGGAATGGTTATTAAAATCATTAGGGGGGCTATTTGCTATTACGCTGATTACAGGTTGTACAGCAAATGATAATCAAGATTCGCCTCAAGAAGATGAGCAACAAAATGAAGAACAAGCTCCAAATGACGAAGGTGGAAATGACACAAACAATGAAAATAATCAGGATGCAGACGATATAAACTTTGAAAATAATCAGGATAGAAATGGGAATGCTCCTGGTGTTGATGAAAATGATTCCATAAATAAAGATGATGAAAAGGATAGAAATCAAGATCAGGAAGATCCAGTAGAAGATCAAGAAGATATGCGTGATAAAGATAGTAAAGATCAGTAAGCAAAGAGGTTGGTTCTATTCAAAGGAACCGCCCTCTTTTACTTTTCTCTGAGAAAACACCTTCTCGATAAATGTTTCACTATTCCCCTTTTCTCGTTGGTTTCTTTTGAATAACTTGTGCTCCCCCGCCACCTTTCTTAAAGAAAATGAAACTAATACCTTCCAATCTTTATATGGATGGCTCTTAAAATCTCAGCATAATCACGTTGAAGCTGATAAAAAATACAAAAAAAGGCGGTGGTATGTTACAAATGGAATTTGGTCAGATTTTAAATAAGTTTACAAACAACTCTTGGATTATCATTTCGGCTGTTATCTTATTTTTTTTGGCTAAAGCTTTTACAGGTTACTTAACATTTAAACATTACAATCGAAAGTTTAAAAATATAGAGAAGAAACTTGAAGAGCTTTTGCGAAAGTAATACAATTTTCTCTTTCGATTATACTATAAATGTTTTCTCAAACACGTCTGCCTATTAGGGTTATACTCAAATACCCAAAAACCCTATTCATTAAGAGTAGGGGGCTTTTTTACTAATGGTAAAGTCCCTTACATAACAATAATCATTAGATCCAGAAAGAGTAAGATAGAACTCCTTATTATTCAAATTATAAACCACTATTTAGGGAATTAGACAAAGGGTGAATAAAAACTCGATTTTCATTCCATATTATAAACAAGGACCTCCAGTAACAAGTGTTTTTCCTCTCCAAGGTATTCAATCAAAAAGCCCCTTACTCACAATGAGTAGGAGGCTTTTTTCTGTGAGTATAACACTGGCTGATACAGACCAATGCCATCCCTTAGTATACCCTATTTATTTGAAACCCTTGTTGATTTTTGTTCATTAAAAAAGACTTCCCTTTGATAAGGAAGCCTTCTTGTCATTACGAAAACCACTTTGTATATGTTGATACATCAGTCTTTTTAACGGCTTTTGGTTCTTTGACAGGATACCCAATATAGAGAAATCCAACTACTTCTCCTCTTTCTGATAAACCAAAAGACTGAGCAATTTTAGGATGATAACAAATATCCCCTGTACGCCAAATCGCACCAAGACCACTCGCATGTGCCGTTAACAACATATTTTGGATCGCTGCACTTACAGCTGCGTACTCCTCTTTTAACGGAACTTTTGGTTCATTACTTGGCTCTACCCCTACTACAATAACAAGAGGAGCGCGAAATGGATTATTTTGTTGTTTTTCAATTCTTTTTTGATTTTCCTCTGTTGTTACATCTTCCATATCCTCTTTAATGGCTTCTACTAAAGCGGTTGCTAGCTTGTTACGTCCATCTCCTTCTAACACAAAGAAGCGCCATGGCTCTGTTCGAAAATGATTTGGAGCCCATACAGCAGACTGAAGAATCCGCTCTGTTACATCTCGAGGAACAGGATCTTGTTTCACAACTCCAACTGTTCTTCTTGTTTTAATTGCTTCAAACACATTCATTATTTTTCTCCTTTTAGTTTGTCTTTTGAGCTACTTCCTTCTTTTTTGCTTCTTGACGACGCTTGTGTAAAATAGGTTCAGTGTAACCGCTTGGTTGTTCATATCCTTTAAAAATCAAGTCACGAGCTGCTTGGAAAGCAATAGACCCTTCAAAATCAGCAGACATTGGTTTGTAGTTTTGATCTGTTTTGTTTTGTTCATCCACAACTTTTGCCATTCTTTTTAACGTTTCTTCTACCCTATCTTTTGTACAAACCCCATGATGAAGCCAATTTGCAACATGCTGGCTCGAAATACGCAGCGTTGCTCGATCTTCCATCAATCCAACGTCATTAATATCCGGCACTTTGGAACATCCAATGCCTTGATCTATCCAACGCACAACATATCCTAAAATTCCTTGAGCATTGTTATCAAGTTCTGCTTGAATTTCCTCGTCTGTCCAAGCTTTATTCTTACTTACAGGAATGTGTAAAATATCATCTCGTACATGTTGATTTTGGCGCATTAAAGTGTGTTGAATACTTGCTACGTTTATACGGTGATAATGGATAGCATGAAGCGTTGCGGCCGTCGGCGAAGGAACCCATGCTGTGCTTGCTCCCGCCTCTAAATGTGCACTCTTTTGCTGGAGCATATCTTTCATTTTATCAGGCATTGCCCACATTCCTTTACCAATTTGCGCCTTTCCCTTTAAGCCGGTAGAAAGACCAACACTTACGTTTGACTTTTCATAAGCTCCAAGCCAAAGAGAAGATTTCATATCCTGCTTTCGAATCATTGGGCCTGCTTCCATTGAAGTATGAATTTCATCGCCTGTTCGATCTAAAAACCCTGTATTAATAAAAACAATCCGCTCTTTTACTTCACGAATGCACGCTTTTAAGTTTAGCGTTGTGCGGCGCTCCTCATCCATTACACCAATCTTCACTGTATTTCGAGCTAAACCAAGTATATCTTCTGTTCGATTAAAAAGCGTATTAGCAAACGCTACTTCTTCAGGGCCGTGCATTTTAGGTTTTACAATATAAATCGAACCTTTCTTGGAATTGCGAAAAGATTCACTTTGCAAAAAATCGTGTTTTGCAATTAAGGATGTAATCACTGTATCAACAATTCCTTCAGGTACCTCTTCTCCTTTTTCGTTCAAAACAGCATTTGTTGTCATTAAATGACCAACATTGCGAACAAAAAGAAGAGATCGACCTGGCAACGTAACGCTTCCTCCTTCTGGAGACGTGTACGTGCGGTCTTTATTTAATGTTCTTGTAACCGTTTCATTTCCTTTTTGGAAGGTAGCAGATAAAGTGCCATTCATAAGTCCTAACCAGTTGCGATAAACATCAACTTTATCCTCTGCATCAACAGCTGCAACAGAGTCCTCGCAGTCCATAATTGTAGTTAATGCTGATTCCATGACAATATCTTTAATACCCGCTCGGTCACTACTCCCAATTGGAGAGGAACGATCAATTTGGATTTCTAAATGAAGACCATTGTTTTTTAACAGAAGAGATGTGGGGCTTTCGGGGCTTCCTAGATAGCCAGCAAACTGCTTTTCCGTTTTGAGAGATGTGCGGCCTCCCCCTTGAAGTACTGCTGCAAGAATGCCGCGGTCAACCGTATATTTGGTTACTTCCTCATGAGACCCAATTGCGAGAGGGCAAATATCATCAAGGAACTTTTTAGCATATGAAACAACTTTATCTCCTCTTAACGGATTAAATGTTTTTCCCCGCTCACTTCCACCTTCTGTTGGAATAACGTCTGTACCGTAAAGCGCATCATATAAACTTCCCCATCGGGCATTCGCTGCATTAAGAGCATAGCGTGCATTGTTAACAGGAACAACAAGCTGTGGACCTGCCATTGTAGCAATCTCTTCATCAACGTTTTCTGTTGTGACTTTAAAATCGTCTCCTTCGTCTTGTAAATAACCAATACGTTCTAAAAAAGCTTTATAATCAGAAATTGAAGTTCCTTCTTTATGTTCTTTATGCCATTTATCTATGCTCTTTTGGAGGTCTTCACGCTTCTTTAGCAACGCTTTGTTTTTAGGTGCTAGTTCTTCGACAATAGATTGAAACCCTTTCCAAAATTCTTCTTTCTTAACATCGCTTCCCTTTAGAGCTTCTTCATTTACAAAGTCATATAAAATAGGGGACACACGAAGGTTCCCAACTTTAACGTATGATTCCATGATAACTCTCCTCCTTTAGGTCTTAGGCGAATTTGGGGCAAAGGGCATAAGAGAATAAATAGCACAGCTTCTCTATTTTATTAAAAATATAGCATGAACGCTTTTTTATTTCAATAATTTTCTAAATATTCAACTTTTAACAGAATTTCTTTTCTTTCCTTTCTCTTTTCCTTTTATCCTCTTTTTAGGTACAATAGAACATAGGAGGTGACATATTGAGGAAACTATTCTCTTTGATTATTCTCATCGCTGTGCTGTACTTTTCTTGGCCCACTTTACAAAAGATTGCGGAAAATCCTTCTCCACAGTCTGCCATTGACCATATAACATCTAAAATTCAAACAATTGAAGATAATCCTGATGTCCAAGATACATTCGCTAAACTTTCCACAGGCCTCACAGAACTTTCAGGTAAAGTTGATGAGGCAATTGCTGCCCTTCCCTTTACTTCGGAAGAACAGAAACCAAAAGAAGTGAAGACGCCTAATCTAGACGTGCCAGAAAATCAAACTTTTTCTGTTTATAATGTTGAGATTGGAGATGATCGAACAAGTGTTGAGAAAACCCTTGGACAACCACAGCGTTCAACGCTTAATGAATATGGAGTAGAATGGGTAGCTTATCACCAAAACTATGAGCACTTTATGATGGTAGCGTACAATCAAGAAAATCAAGTTGTTGGACTGTATACGAACCAAGATTTAATTTCTTCTACAAAAGGCATCAAACGTGGTTCAACAAAAGAAACGGTTGAGAACACGCTTGGTGAGCCCCTTACAGAAATACGCAAAGGGTTTGTGTACTATAAATTAGAAAAAGACCGAGATTATGATATGTACAAACTTGATCATAGTTTCGTTACAATCTTCTATGACAAGCATGAAAACAATACAGTTACATCGATCCAGATTATGAACGAAAACCTTGAAGAAGATAAACAAGACTTTTATACAAAAGGCAGTAAAGCTCTTCAAAAAGGGTTTGAATATCAACTTTTTGATCTCACAAATGCCGCCAGAGTAAATCATGGCCTTCCTATTTTAACATGGGACGATCAAGTGAAAGAAACGGCTCTCGCTCACAGTGAAGATATGGCTGAACATAATTATTTTGATCACCAAAATCTTCAAGGTCAATCTCCATTTGATCGTATGAAAGAGGATAATATTCGCTTTACGGTAGCAGGAGAAAACCTTGCATACGGGCAATTCAGCAGTATATTTGCACATGAAGGACTAATGAACTCGCTCGGTCATCGTAAAAACATTTTACAACCTGACTTTAGACAGTTAGGCGTTGGCGTTGCTTTTAATGAAGAAGCACAGCCATATTATACAGAAAACTTTTTCACAAAATAAAAAAGCAGGTAAAAACCTGCTTTTTTATTTTTCTGTTTCAGCAACAAGATTAAATAGAAAGGTATAAATAAGCTTATATGCTTCTCCAATACTCATTCCTTCGTGAAAACCTTGCACTCCATCAAGAGCAAAGTTTACATCCCAGAGGCCATCATTCCCATTAAAGCTAAGCTCGAATTTCCCTCCACTTATTTTTTCTGAAAGATACGTTTTAATCACATCATGCCATTTCTTCTGTACTTTTAGTCCAAGAAGAACATTATAGTAACGAAAAACATCATCAAGCTCAAGTGTTACCCCTTCAACTCCAATCATCTCAAATAGAGGCGATTCAGTGTATGCAAACTCCTCTATGTTCTCTTTTAAAAAAGAGAGCGGCTTGTCTAGAAAATTTGAAGGTGTTTCTTCTGCTATCATTTCCTCTGTTTCTTTATTCACTCGCTCGATATACGCATCAAAAAAACGAGTGTACGAATCAGTTTCTGTCACTGATATCTCAGAAATAAGCTCTTTTTCATTTATGTATGCTATTTCGTCTTTGTAAAGCTCTATTGAATCCTGAGCAGTTTGCTTTTCTTCTAGCATTTTCATTACATTCTCTTTTAACATCCATACTCCTCCTAAATCTCTTTCTTCATTATAATAGTGCATTAAGCAGCGCTTTTCAAACTGATAAAAAAAGCCCCCTTAGTTTTCACTAAGAGCGCTTTTCAAAGAATAGTTAGATTCTCACAACGTGACCTGAGAAGTGATCAGCCCAGTATCCACTAGACATATTAGCAATAGCAACGCCTGTTGAGCTTTGTGCACCGATGAATTGGCCTCCACCAACGTAAATACCAACATGTCCATCTTTTTTATATGTGTCAAAGAAAACAAGATCTCCTGGTTTCATGCTGCTTGCTGATACTTTTGTTCCTTTATGTTTGAGCGTATCTGTGCTAACAGCCCCCATTGGTCCTAAGTCTACGCCAACTTGAGCATATGCCCATCGAACAAAACTAGAGCAATCGAAAAGTCCATTATCAATATCTGACTGTGTACGTCCTCCACCAAATACATAAGCAGAGTTACCGATCCATTTGTTTCCTACTGTTACGACATTTCCAGATGTTGGCGTTGAACTGACATTTGAAGATGGTGTAGATGTAGTCTCTGCTTTCACAGAAGAACGTTCTTCAGATGTAGTTGTTGATTTTGATGATGCTGCAGGAGCAGATTTCGCTTGAGGTGCTTGTGCTACCTCAGTACTGCTGCTTTCTGTATTTTGCTTCGCTTCAGCTGCTGCTTTTGCCGCTGCCTCTTCGGCTGCTTTTTTCGCTGCCTCCTGCGCCTTTATTTCTTCTTGACGCTTTTGTTCAGCTGAGATGCTTTCATCAAGGTTGGACTCTTGATCTTTTAAGCTACTTGATTGCTGTTCTAAGGCTGCTTTAATATCTGCGCTGTCCATCTCTTGCGCTTTTAGATCTTCCATTACTTTGTCTTTTTGTGCTTTTTGTGTATCAAGCTGTGCTTGCATTTCCTCAAGCTCTGCTTTCATATCTTTTAAGCTAGAAAGTTTATCTTTTACTTCTTTTTGTTTCTTTTCTAAGCTATCTTGCATATCTTTTGTTTCTTGTAAAAGATCACGGTCAGCTTCAGCTACTGTATTTACTGCAAAAGCACGACCAATAAGGTCACCGATATCCGCAGATCCAAGAATAACAGAAACATAGTCTACGTTTCCACCACTTTTTTGTAGAGAACGAGCACGCTCTTTAATGACTTCTTCGCGTTGTGCTAACTTTTCTTTTAATTCATCAATCTCTTTTTCTAGTGATTTTACTTTTTTATTTGTTTCTGTAATTTGCTTTTCTGTTTCTTCTACTTTTTCGTTATTTTTCTCTGTTGCTAGATTTAAACGATTAAGCTGAGCAATTAATTCTTTTTGTTCACCCTTCAGACTGCTAAGCTTGTCTTCTGCTTCTTTCAAATTGCTTTGAACATCAGCTTGTTTTTTCTGAACTTCTTGTTTTTGAGCTTGCATTTCGCTCATTGTTTGGGCATATGTCGGTGTTGAGAGTACAGCACTTAGCCCTAACATTACCGTTGCATTGAATGCGATCATTTTCTTTTTCAAAACATTTTCCTCCGCTTTCTTTCCCGTTCGATGATTCCATTACCTTCTTTATAGTTCACGTGTCAGTATGTATTGTTAATATGTATGAGGAAGAAGAGAATCTTCAGGTTATTTATATTATCGATCATTGTTTATTTATAAAAGCCAATACTGGCAAGACTGGCAAGAAACGACTAAAACCAACATTTTTTTCTTTAAAAAGTATATCATGAGAAATGATGAAAAGGAGATTAATTATATTACAATTTCATTTCAATAATGTAATATTAGTGAAATGGTACTGAGTTTGGTAAAAACAATAAAAAACCAGCACAGAAAAAGACTTCTATGCTGGTTTCTTTCAGCTCATTAATTCAGCAATAATTTCGTAAGAACGAAGACGGGCTTTGTGATCAAAAATTTGGGAGTTAATAATCATTTCGTCTGCATTTGTATCAGCTAGAAATTGCTCTAGTCTTGCTTTCACCGTTTCTTTTGTTCCGACAATTGTAGAGTCTAATTTTTCTGCAATAATCGACTTTTCATAAGGAGTCCAAACTTGTTCCATATCATCAACTGGCGGCTTAAGCTGTGTTGGTGTACCACGAATTAAGCTTAAAAACTGCTGTTGCTGAGATGTTGCAAGACGCTTTGCTTCCTCTTCTGTATCTGCTGCAACAACGTTTACACCTACCATCGCATATGGAGTTTGTAAATGTTCTGATGGCGTGAAATGATCCCGATACGTTTTTAAAGCTGGAATCGTATAATTTGGTGCAAAATGGCTTGCAAAAGCAAACGGAAGACCAAGACGCCCTGATAGACGCGCGCTAAATCCGCTTGACCCAAGAAGCCAAATTGGAATATTCAATCCTTGACCTGGAACAGCTTTCACAAAACTGCTATTTTCAGAAAAATAAGCGCGCAATTCTTCTAGCTGTTGTGGAAATTCATCGCCAGTTGTACCGAGCGTTCGTCTTAATGCTCTTGCTGTATTTTGGTCGCTTCCAGGGGCGCGCCCAAGACCTAGGTCTATGCGACCAGGATACATGGACTCCAATGTTCCAAACTGTTCAGCGATGACTAGAGATGCGTGATTCGGTAACATAATTCCCCCAGAACCAAGACGAATCGTTTTCGTTCCCCCTGCTAGATATCCAATAACAACAGATGTTGCAGAACTGGCTATTCCAGGCATGTTATGATGTTCAGCAACCCAGTACCTGTTAAATCCCCATTTCTCCGCATGCTGAGCAAGATCCAAGCTGTTACGGAAAGCATCAGCTGGTGTGCTGCCCTCATTCACTGGTGCAAGGTCAAGCACAGAAAATTTAATATCATGAAGTGTTTTTGATTCAATTGTTCCTGACATTCTAATCCTCCTCTTAATATAAAAGACTTCAGAAAGAAATTGACTTCTTTAAAATTTTGAATAAGGCAAAAATTTCTCTTTATGTTAAGGTATTTTCCAGTCGTTTATTCAAAAATAAATATTACGAGAACCGAAAGAAATTGTCTAATAATCAGCTTACACCGTCTATTATTCACCTCATATTTATGATATTCTTTTACGATCAAAATAAAAAAACCTATTAGTTTTTCACTAATAGGTTTTCCCAACTATGTATAACGCCTATTACATACCATTTGAAATTCTTTGATTATGACGCTCTGCCACTTTATAAGCGTCGTACATGCCCCATATCCAAAGGATAGGTGTTGTAATCAAGCCGATAAGAACAAACATTAATAACCAGCTGAAAAAATATACAATGATAAAAATGATGCCTTTTGCAAGCTGACCGTTATAAATTTGTCCTAATCCAGCAATTAAAAAGCTTAGCACCGCAGCTAAACCAGGATTTTTTGGTTGTTCCATCCTTTCTCCTCCTTTCCAAATATTACAGATCATAACATAAAAAAGAATTTTTCCCTACCTTATTCCTAAAATACATAACTTTTATTCTTTCAAATATATGACAACTTTCTATAAAAAATACGCGTTTCTCTCTAAGAGAAACGCGTATTTTTAAGGTAGCCTCTTTTCAAAAAAACTCCATATGATTTCACTTGCATTTGGACCTTCTTCATCTGTGTAGCTTCCTAACGGGGATCCGCCAGACCAAGCATGCTTCATATTGTTTACAATATATTTTTCTAATACTATCTGTCCGTTCTCATTTGTATAGCTATATTGTGTATATGCTTTACCTCCTTGTTTTGTTTTTTCTACTACGCTATCCGCTTGGTTGTCAATCGTTCCGTTTAGAATTCCGTCATCAGCCCAATCATTTGTTGTTGCCCATTGACTAATAACTTGGTTTCCATTTTTCAGTACGACTGTGCTATCCGCATTTCCATGAAACACAATAACAGGCATAACGCGCGCATTTTTCCCCATTTGTTCGTATGCATACTTTCCTTGAAGATTAGGATTAGGACCTCCATTTTGCATAGCGTAAAATGCAGAAAAAGCACTACTTGACGCCCCGTACTCAAGACCTGCGCCTACTCCAATACTTGCAAACTGCTCAGGATATGTGGCACCTAAAATAACGCTCATCCCCCCACCTGCTGAAAGTCCTGCAACGAAAACGCTTTGATTTTGAATACTATATGTTCCTTTAACCTTATTGATCATCCCTACAATAGTAGCAGGTTCTCCCCCTCCTCTTTTTTGATTAGAGACACTAAACCAGTTCCAGCATTTATTGATGTTCGCAAATGAAGATTGTTCAGGATACAAGACAAGAAACCCTTTTTCTTCCCCAAGCTTGTTCATTCTTGTTCCTTTTGCAAAATCATCCGCATTTTGACTGCAGCCGTGTAGCATCACAACGAGGGGATAGTCTTTGCTTCCATCATAAGAAGATGGAATGAAAAGCTTGTATGTTTTCCCTCCGTATGTTCCATTTATAAAAGAGGATTGAGCAAAAACAGGTTCATTAAAAAAAGACAATGTTCCAAAAATAGCTATACAAAGCACAATAACTCGCCATACCTTTTTCAAATAACCCCTCCTAAAGAAAGCGTTTTCAAAAAAATCATCTCTTTCAGATTTCTGAATTCCATCATCTATTTTTCCTTTTAAAAAGCGATCTAGTAACACTTCATTTCTCATCCTGTATTTCCTTCAAAAACAGAAGATGAGAAATGAAATGTTTTTTGCTCACTAAAGGGAAATAGAGACGGCCGTTCCATTTGGTACTATCCTGGCAAGTTCTAACACATCTTTGTTGTGCATACGCACGCATCCAAGAGAAACCGATTTGCCTATTGAACTTGGATCGTTTGTCCCATGAATTCCATAATGAATCTTTGATAAACTAAGCCACATAGCTCCGAAAGGGCCACCTGGATTTGGCTCTCTATTCACAATTACAAATTCACCTTGTGGCGTAGCCGTTAACATTTTGCCAACGGCAATTGGATATACTTTTACAACAGCTTCATTATTTTTTAGCGTTAATGTTCGCTTTGTAATAGAAATTTCGATATGATAAGGAATTTCACTTGGGTCTCTTAAATTAGGAATTGTAATAGGTTGACCAACATAAAGAATATTTGGGTTTACAATAGTTGGGTTTGCTGCAATAAGACGTGAAAGCGGTAAGCGATAATCAAAGGAAAGGCTTGTTAACGTTTCTTTCGGCTTTACGATATGAATCAACGTTCTCTTCCTTTCTATACAAAGAAATTCTCTTTTTTATCATATGTTGGAAAAACACTTTTAGGTCTACATTTATTACAGATTTTCGAAAAAGAGAAAGCCCTCTTCTAAAAGAAGAGGGCTTTCTCTTATATATATTAATTTATTATCCTTCTTTCAATTGCTAACACTTCAATAGAAACTTATGGTATTCACAAGAAAAACAGGAACTTATATACGCGTTTGGAAAGGTTAAAAAAGCTTTTTCGTCATTAAAACATGCGGAATATCGGCTTCCATAAATACGTCTGATTCCACTTTATACCCAAGCTTTTCATAAAAGCCTTGCGCTCTCGTTTGTGCATGAAGCTTTGTTTTCTTCAAGCCGTTTTCAGCTGCTATTTCTTCTAGCTTGGCAAGAATAACTTTACCAAGACCGTATTTTCTGTACTCTTTTAAAATACATATCCGTTCAAGCTTGCCAATGTTCTCAACAACTCGCACTCTTCCTGTTCCTACAGGGGTTTCATCGTAATAAACTAAAATATGTGCACATTCGCCATCAAGTGTATCAAACTCATCAAGCTCTTCTTCCACCGAAACTCCTTGCTCTTCTACAAATACCGCCACTCTTATAGAAAATGCCTGGTTTAATTCATCTTCTGTTGTAATTCTTGCTGCCTCCATTTCCTTCATTCCTCTCTCATATTTTTATAAAACGAGTATAAGGAAAAACTAGCTTCTTGTAAACGATATCCTTTAACAGAAGCTCTAGAGCTAGCTTTTCTCTTGATTTCCTCTACTTTTATAACATGTGCGCCATTCGCTTAAATAAACAATGTCTTCTTTATATACTGGTTCATCACTTAAAAGTGTTAAAAACTCTAAGCTATGTCCATTCGGATCAATAAAATAAACGCTTGCAGCTGGCATCCACATATGAACAATTGGCTCTATAGGTGCTTTACCAAAGAAATCTTTTGGAATTTCAATCTCTTTCTCCCGTAGCCATTGTAAACTAGCTTCAAGATCTTTCATTTCTACACTAAAAGCAAAATGATCTCTAATCACTTCCTCACCTTCTTTAACCTCTTGCAAACCAAGCATTTGTTTCGTTTCTCCAATAAAGAAAAAAGCCCGTCTTCTTTCCTCAATTTGAAAAGCAAGCTGAAGTCCTAACTTTTTGTAGAAGCTAATGGATTCTTCTAGATTTTTTACTTTTAAATGTGTTTCGTACAGATTTTTAATCACAAATATCTTCCTCTTCATTCCTATTATAGAAAAAACAAGAAATTTTAATAGAAGCTCGGCAAGGAAAGCTAAAAAAATGACCAAAGTCCCTATCGCTTAATTATGTTGAAATAAGGATATATTCCTATTTTCAGATAATATAACTAGATAAAGGAGTTGTTAAGACCATTATTTTTGACATCACCAACCAAACAAATATATTATAGTAAAGTAACAAAGGAGGTTACATGATGTCAGAAATGAATAAACAGAAAATTGTGTCAAGCGTTCCTCAGACTGGCTTCTTTGGCCATCCAAAGGGATTGTTTACACTTTTTTTCACTGAATTTTGGGAACGTTTTTCTTACTATGGAATGAGAGCTATTCTTGTTTATTACATGTATTATGAAGTGTCAAAAGGTGGACTAGGATTTGATCAATCTACAGCTTTAGCTATTATGTCTATTTATGGATCACTTGTGTACATGTCTGGAGTGATAGGTGGCTGGATTGCAGACCGTATACTTGGACCATCTCGATCTGTATTTTATGGCGGTATTTTCATTATGCTTGGTCATATTGCTCTTGCTGTGCCTGGAAATATTCCAATGTTTTTTGTTTCCATGGTTCTTATCGTAATTGGAACAGGAATGTTGAAACCAAACGTCTCTAGTATTGTCGGAGATATGTATAGTGAAACTGATGCAAGACGAGACTCTGGCTTTAGTATTTTCTATATGGGAATTAACTTTGGAGCCTTTATTGCTCCCTTAATTGTTGGGGAAGTTGGAATGAAGCATAATTTCCACTTAGGATTTGCGATTGCAGCAGTTGGGATGTTCTTTGGATTACTTTTATTTGTCCTCACAAAGAAAAAAAATCTCGGCCTTGCAGGTACTATTGTGCCTAATCCCTTATCGCCTGCTGAGCGAAAAAGAACCGCACTTGTGGTGATTATAGCTCTTATCGTTATTGGAGCAGCGCTTATTTTTATGATTCCACGCGGATGGGTTACAATTGACTCCTTCGTTACGTTTATTGGAATACTAGGTATACTGATCCCAATTTGTTACTTCGTGACAATGTACTTTAGTTCTAAAACATCAACAGTAGAGCGTTCTAGACTTTTAGCGTACATTCCACTATTTGTGGCAGGAGTGATGTTCTGGGCAATCCAAGAACAAGGAGCCACTATTTTAGCAGCATATGCGGACAATCGTACAGACTTAAGTATTGGTGGATTTTCGATTTCACCTGCTTGGTTTCAATCTCTAAACCCGTTGTTTATTATCACCCTCTCACCTCTTTTTGCCCTTTTATGGACAAAGCTTGGTAATCGTCAACCAACAATACCGAAAAAATTCTCTATTGGTTTAGTTTTTGCTGGTCTTTCGTTTGTGGTTATTCTTATTCCGGGCACGCTCGCTGGAGAGAATGCGCTTGTTAACCCTCTATGGCTTGTACTGAGCTACTTTGTTGTGGTACTAGGAGAACTTTGTATCTCTCCTGTCGGTCTTTCAGCAACAACAAAACTAGCACCCACTGCCTTTTCAGCTCAAACGATGAGTTTATGGTTTTTAACAAACGCAGCAGCTCAGGCTCTAAACGCTTCAATCGTAGATCTTTACACACCTGAAACAGAAACCTTATATTTCGGAATTATCGGAGGCGCTTCTATTGTCCTTGGTATTCTCCTTTTCCTTATTGCTCCGGTTATTCAACGTGCAATGAAAGGAATTCGTTAACAAAAGCCGTGGAAAATCTTTTTTCTGCGGCTTTTTTCTATCTTTTTATATGTAATAGCTCAAATTGCTCAAGTACTAAAAGCATATCATCGGAAAATTCTTTTCCTATTTTTTGAAGTTCTTTTGTAAAAAACTGTTTGTGTACCGAATACCAATGCTGATATGATCGATCTCCTTCTCCTTCTGCAAAAGCAAATTCTTCTGATACTTCATTCATTGCCATTACTTCGACTTTAGAGATTCGAATAATAGCAACAGGTTCTTCTTTGCTATTTAACACAATGCTGTATTGCCCCTGAGCAGGAAGCGGTTCTTGCTCTAATTCATAGAACAAATAACCTGAACATGTCGCTGTTTTTACGCCTTTTATGACAAGGTCTGCTAATCCGTCTGGATCTCCCCCAAAGCTCCATGCACTTACCTCTTTTGGTTGTTTGTTCTCTCCCCAATATGTATTCCAATAATGTAGAGCTTTTTCATTCACTTCTTTCCCCTCCTCATCAATATTTTACCATATGTACTTTTAAACAAAATAAAAAAGCAGAAAGGTCTCTGCTTTTTTATTTTGTAAGGGTTTCTAGATCTTTTAATTTTACAGCTTGTTCTAATGTTGAAACAATAGAAACTCGATTAAAGTTAATTCCAAGCTGTACGGCTGTTTGTGCAATCTCAGGGCGAATACCAGAAAACGTGCTTGTCACACCAATTAGATGTAATGTTTCAATAAGTTGAAAGAGCTGTTGAGCCACCATTGTGTCGATCATTACAACACCTGATAGATCAACAAGCAAGTGATGAATCTCACGCTCTGTACACTGTGTTAATGTGCTATCTAAAATAAACTTAGCACGAGCTGTATCAATATCTCCTACAAGAGGAAGTAGCGCTACATGTTTTGTTAAAGAAATGATAGGAGAACTTAGCTCATTAATCATCTCTTGCTGAGCTTTTAAACGAGATTCAGAGTACTTATGACTTTCTTCTGTAAACCACATAATTACTTTATTAAACGCTTTGGTTGTAATGTCTTTCCACTGATTAATCTCTTCTAATGAATACTTATCTTTATATTGAGAAGCAAATTCATTAATCAGCTGTATATATTGGGTTTGTACATTAAAAAATTCTTGTAAAATAAGATGAATTGGTGTTCGTGCATGTTCTTCATCTTTGGCAATCTCTATAACCCATTCTTCAAATCCTTCATAAAAAACATCACTTTCTTCTGAGAACAGCTTACAAAAACGTTTATGAAATTCATGGTTTTGCTTTTTCAATGTTTCTACTACAACTGGATCTGTTGAAGCATACACACCACCTAGCTCAACTTTATCCAGGTCCGCATACCAATTTTCAGTTAAGTCCCACGTTCTTTCTAATAGAAAGTTATAAAGATCATCATTTCTATACATCGTAATCTCCTGACCCTTCCCCTAAATATGTTTTGTTTTTACTATAAATTGCTACCGTTCTATATGCGATGTATGGCGATAAAACAATAACAAAGTATAACCTCATAGCATCGAAATGTTAGGGTTTTTATATCTCTTTTAGTTCTAATTTTATATGTAAATTTTCTTTTTCTACTTTACCTCCCTAAATTTCTACACACGAGCTTTTAATTACCCCCTTTTTTAGATGGTAAAACCTCTTTTACAAAAAAGTTTTAAAAAAGAGAAAAAGGGAATGAGTTCTCTATACGATAAGGATGTTCATTGTTAAATAAGAAAGGAGAGACTACTATGAAGATAAAGGTTGCTCATATTAAAGAAGAGCTTCAGCAAACTTTACAAGATTTGAACAAAGAAGGCTATGAAAAAGATATAAAAATACTTGTTAATAAAGATAAGCATTCAAAGGAAAGTGTTAAAAATTTGCTAATAGATTCACCTTATGGCTCGCAATCTTTACTAAATACAGTAAATAGTATACTTCCGTCAAAGATAGAACAGCTCGCTAAAGTATTAGCGTTTGAACAGCTTTCCTCTCAAGATGTAGAAAAGTACATAGAAGACTTGGAAGAAGGAAAGTACGTAATTATAGCTTCTTCAAGCATTACCTAAATTAGGGTCCCTCTCTTTTCAACGAGAGGTTTTTTTTATGTTCTATTGTTAGTTCTATATATAGCGAATGAAGGAGCCATACATTCTTTTACCGTTTTTGGGCATTGTATGAAAATGAGCTTTTTTAGAAGGAGCCGATTATAATAGTGAAGCTAATCAAAAGAAGTGCAATAGCCCTTTTAATTTTATTATTACTGCTGTTTATTATGATAAAAGACGTTCAACAAGGGCAAAAACACTATACCGAAACACATCCAGCGTGGGAAACTCCTGTTTATAACGGAAATATTTCGCTCTATAAAAAGGGGCAAACTTTATTTTCGGCTCTCTTTCAAGATATAAAGGAAGCAAAAAGCTCTATTTATCTTTACTTTTATATTCTTCGCAATGATGCACTTACAAAGCGCCTCTTTTCCCTTTTAAAAGAAAAAGCAGGTCAGGGACTTAACGTATATCTTTCTGTAGACTTAATCGGCGGTCATGAACTTACAAGAGAAAGCATTGAACAATTAAAAAAGTCTGATGTAAAAATTTCATTCAGCCGAAAAATCTCAGCCGCACACCCTTTTTATAGCGCTCATCATCGCAACCATCGACGCATAGCTGTAATTGATTCATCTATTGGTTATATTGGTGGATTCAACGTTGGTGAAGAATACCTTGGATACGAGAAAAAACTCGGAAAATGGCATGATTATCATATCAGAATAACAGGAGAAGGCATAAATACACTAGAAAAACAGTTTCTTCTTGATTGGAGGTAAGATAGTAAAGAGAGCATTCCTTCCTTATCTTCGTACAACATCGTAACAGGTGGAGAGTTTTCTTATCGTTTTTTATTTACTTCTGGTTCAGTGCTAGAAAATTGGATGAAAAAATGGATAAAAGAAGCGAATTCATTCCTTTTCGTTGCTACACCTTATTTTCTCCCTCCTCGTTCTATTATGGATGAGCTTGAACAAGCACTAAAACGAGGAGTTCACGTCACAATTCTCGGTCCGGAGAAAACGGATACACGCCTTTTCGCACGCCCTCCCTCTTATCAAAAATTAAAAATGCTTGTAGATAAAGGTGCTGATGTTTATGTTTATAATCACGGCTTCTTTCATGGGAAAGTACTTATAAAAGATGAAGAATTTATGGATATCGGAACAGCAAACGGAGACTCACGCAGTTTCTTTTTAAATGATGAATCAAATTGTATTATTTATGATAAACAATTTATACAAAAAATGAAAAACAGCTTAAAAAAAGATATAGAAAAATCCAAACACGTTGATCCGTCTTATTTTGAATCACTTCCTTTTTGGAATAAATGGTTTCAAAACGTTCCAGAATTTCTTCAATATTATTTTTAAAGCCTCCTATCCTTAACTTTACCTTAACTACAAGCCTTACCTCTTTCAGGTACTTAACAAAAGCGGTAAAATGAAAATAAGGTAAAAAATGGAGGTTGCATATGTTTATTCAAAATATTCACGGTGTCTTTCTTGCTATTTTAGGTCTTGTTCTTATTTTTATGTCTTATTTTATTCGTCATATTACAGAATACGGAAGTTACTTTGGCATTATTGGTGGTCTGTTGCTTATTATCGGTCTTATTTTAATCCCTGAAGAGCCTGCTAAACGTAGAGATGATAGATGATTTATTGTCTTGATAATTCTAGGAAATCATTCATAACTAGCATTCCATCTTCTCTTTTTGGTACACTATTTATATAAACCTTTTCTTTTTATGAATAAATAGGTTGCTTCTGCCCCCTACTTTTCAGTAAGATATTAAAGTGAGTAAAGGTAAAGTTTCGAAATGAGGGTTGGAAATGAATAAAACTTCCATATATGGATTAACATTAGATGGATTAACTTCGTGGCTTGTAGAGAACGGTCAAAAAAAGTTCCGAGCTGCGCAAATTTGGGATTGGCTTTATAAAAAGCGTGTCACAGATTTTTCAGAGATGAAAAATTTAAATAAAGACTGTATTGACTTACTTGATCAACATTTTGTTATTCAAACACTTGAACAAGCCGTAAAACAGGAGTCAAAAGACGGTACAATTAAGTTCCTCTTTAAATTACAAGATGGAAACTTAATCGAAACAGTACTGATGCGATTCAACTACGGCCTTTCTGTCTGTGTAACAACACAAGTTGGCTGTAACATCGGCTGTACGTTCTGTGCAAGCGGACTTCTTAAGAAAAACCGTGACCTTTCAAGCGGTGAAATCGTCGAGCAAATTATGAACGTTCAGCACCATCTTGATGCACAAGGCAAAGATGAGCGCGTTAGTCATATCGTTGTTATGGGAATTGGAGAACCATTTGATAACTATGACAATATGATGGATTTCTTCCGCGTTATTAATGATCAAAAGGGACTTTCTATTGGTGCACGTCATATTACTGTATCAACAAGTGGTCTTGCTCATAAAATTCGTGAGTTTGCAGATGAAAATATTCAGATTAACTTAGCTGTTTCACTGCATGCACCAAACAACGATCTTCGTACACGCATTATGAAGATTAACAAAGCATACCCGCTTGAAAAGTTAATGCCTGCCATTGACTACTATTTAGAAAAAACAAATCGACGCATCACATTTGAATACATCCTATTGCACGATGTGAATGATCATAAGGAAGAAGCTATTCAGCTTGCAAAGCTATTAAAAAATAAACGTCACCTTTCTTACGTTAACCTTATTCCTTATAACCCAGTTGATGAGCATAACCAATATCAACGAAGCACAAAAGAAGCTATTGTTGAATTTTATGGAACGCTCATGGAACATGGCATTAACTGTGGTGTGCGCGCTGAGCAAGGAACAGATATTGATGCAGCGTGTGGTCAGCTTCGAAGCAAGCAAATCAAAAAGAACAAAGTAACTTCTTAAAAAACCTCTCCTCTTATGAGAGGTTTTTTTATGGTCTATCTCATGACAAACAACAAGACAAACTACCTTGTTTTTGTTTAAATAAAAAAATAAGGTGGAAAACTTATAAAAGATGCATTTTTAAACGAGGAGAAAACTAACATGAATGAACAAACAGAAAAATATTGTAAAGAATCTTTAGTGGTTCGAACTAGTCGCGTATTTCCTTTAGACACGAACAACCATAACACGCTTTTCGGGGGAAAATTGATGAGCTATATTGATGATGTTGCCTCGATTTCAGCTGCTCGCCATTCACGAGGCGAAACTGTGACAGCTTCAACAGATTCCGTTGATTTCTTGTCACCTATAAGACCTGAGCATTCCGTCTGCTTAGAATCTTACGTAACATGGGTTGGAACATCTTCTATGGAAGTGTTCGTAAAAATTATTGCTGAAACATTAAAAACAGGTGAACGTCGTCTTGCGGCTACTTCTTTCTTAACATTTGTAGCTCTGGACGAAAACAGAAAACCGAAAAGAGTGCCACGCGTTATTCCTCAATCAGATGAGGAAATTATGCTTCACAATACAGCAAAACAACGAGCAGAGGAACGAAAAAACCGACGCAAGCATAGCCAAGCACTTGCTCAAGCTATTGGAACAGACCAACCTTGGTCATAATATAACAGGAGCCTTTCACATTCTGTGAAAGGCACTTTTATTGGAAAAAATTACATTGTATGAGAGCTATAAAAAAAACACATTCTACACTTACAAGGAGGTGATACACATGGCAAACCGTAATAAATTAGTCGTTTCAGGTGCTGAACAAGCTATCGACCAAATGAAATACGAAATCGCTTCTGAGTTTGGCGTTCAATTAGGCGCTGATACTACAGCTCGTTCTAATGGTTCAGTAGGAGGCGAGATCACAAAACGTCTTGTTGCTTCTGCTCAACAACAATTATCAGGATCACAACGCTAATCTCCATTAGCAATTGAATAGTTTTGGCTATAGACTACCCGTCATTCGGGTAGTCTTTCTTTATTGTAAAGAAATTACTAATCCCCTTTTAGTTACCTGATATATCCTGTATACTGTAGGAAAGATACATACCCTTACGTTTATGAGAGATGAACTTGTGATTAAGGAAGCCATCTAGCTTTATAAGTACTATCTTTAAAACTAAATTATTAGGGACAAATCTGTTCTATCCCCTCATAATTTGAAAGGGGCACGTGGAGAACATGACATTGTTAGAAATTAAAAAAATGCTTTTTGAATTAACAGTCCCCCCCTTCTCTGAAGCTTATGTCACTAAAACACTATCTTTGTCAAATATGCAAATTTTGTCAGTTTGTTATTCTAAACGAAAAGACGTTTTTCAAGTTGCGTATATAACAACAGGACCTCCTAGAGAGTACCGAAACCTTGATCAAGCGGCAAATCATATTTATGCGATTATGAAAGCAGCTGTCTAAAAGTAATTTTTTTATCCTTTCTTACAAATATTCCCTCTCTCCTTTTTATTTCTTATTATACTGAAGAAAAAGGAGACGAATGGTATGAATATTTTACAGGAGAAATGGAAAGGAACGTATATTACACTAGTTGCCAATGGTTTTAGAACATTGGAAGGAATTACACTGTATTGCACAAGAAAATAAAATTTGGACGCATCTTCCAAATAATCTTGAAAAGGCAGAGAGTATGCAAAATTTTGTGCAAGAAGCATTATCTCAAAAACAAAAGAAGATAGAGTTTCCTTTTGTTATTTTAGAAAGGGAAACAAATAAAGTAGTGGGCACAACTCGATTTCTAAATATATCAGAGAAAAACCGAAGCCTAGAAATCGGCTGGACATGGTTCTCTCCCTCTGTATGGGGCACAAACTGCAACAAAGAAACAAAATATTTGCTCTTAAAGTACTGTTTTGAAACATTGGATATTGGTCGTGTTCAATTTAAAACAGATGAACGTAATATCCGTTCTCAAAAGGCAATTGAAAAAATTGGCGGCGTCAAAGAAGGGATTTTGCGTAATCATATGATTCGTAAAGATGGTTCTTATCGTAATTCTGTATTTTACAGTATTATTGATAAAGAGTGGCCAGCTGTAAAAGAGAAGCTAGCAAGCAACATTGACTCTTCTTGTAAGCCGTTTTTTACATAAGGAGAAAAGCGAGAATCCTATTTCTCGCTTTTGTTCACTTTTCCTTTTCCCTTTTTCTTCTTCTTTCAAACTTACTTTTATTCTTTTTAACCAAAAGTTTCGATTCCTATTAGAGCGCTTTTATATCTTTTCTATTACTAAACAAAAGAAAGTTTTGTACTCTTTTTATCCTTTTTTCTCTTCACAACTTTTCTTATCATGTCCCTTCTCCCTTTATATGATGAATATTTTTCCTATTATTAAGACATTCATACAAGCTTTTTCTTTTATTCTTTCATACAATAGAGAGAGGTGATGATATAATGAAAATTTTCATTGATCCTGGCCATGGAGGGACAGACAGCGGGGCTGCTAGCAATGGCTTACTAGAAAAAAACTTAACATGGCAAATTGCTTCTTCCGTTCGAAATATGCTGCTAAATGAATATGAAGACGTTTACGTTCTTATGAGCCGTACAGGAGATCAAACCGTTTCTTTAACGTCAAGAACAAATGCTGCGAATGCTTGGAATGCAGATTACTATTTGTCAATCCATGTTAATGCAGGAGGCGGAACAGGATACGAGGATTATGTTTTTCCAGGGATCGGCGCTCCTACTACAACATATCAAAACCTTATTCATGAAGAGATTTTAAAATCTGTGGATTTTGCCAATCGAGGTAAGAAAACAGCAAATTTTCATGTTTTGCGTGAAACAAATATGCCTGCTATTTTAACGGAGAATGGATTTATTGATAATGCCAATGATGCTGCTAAGTTGAGAAATGCAAACTTTATTACCTCTATCGCCCGTGGACATGTAAATGGATTGGCTCGTGCTTTTAATCTTCAGCGAAAACAGCAAGCATCACTTTTTAAAGTCCAAATTGGGGCTTTCTCTTCACGAGAGAATGCAGAACTGTTATCCTCTGAAGCAAAGGAAAAAGGATTTACGAGTTTTATTGCTTCTGAAGACAATCTTTTTAAAGTTCAAATTGGGGCTTTCTCTTCACGAGAAAATGCTGAAGCTTTATCTGTAAGAGCTAAAAATGCAGGATTCGAGGTTACCATCATTCAATAGTAGAAAGCGCTCTTTATAGTAAAGAGCGCTTTAGTTTTTTCTAATTTTTTGGGTATACAAAACGGTTTCTGGTTTTCCAAGAGCTGCATGCCCCATTTTTTTATTATAATACAAATCAATTTTCACGTTTTTCACTTCATATTTTTCATCCATATGTTGAAGCTCATCAAGAAATGGAATAAGATGATTTGTAACATCAAATTCGCATGCTCCATTTTGTAGATAGTAAATTTCAGGAACGTACTTTCTAGATTTAAAAAATTGGACAACATTAATTCGATTGCCAAATCTATTGACAATTTCTTCATTTGTCAGTCCTTGATATGATAAGTTAAATACGCTCTGCACAGGAGTCTTTAACCACCTTGTTAAACAGGTTTGAGGATTGTTAACAAGCGCTTTAGATCCTCGTATATACCCTGCTAAAATCATAGACATAAATCCTCCGCCAGAAGAACCGTAAAAAACAACATCTTTTGCTTCATATTGGAGCTTTTTAAAGAGTTTAAGTAAAATAAGCGCAATTTCTTCTAAATAGAAGCGCTCTGCTGTGCCTTGTCCCCATCCTAGTGGAAGTTCTCCTAAATAAAGCGTTGGATCATTATAGTAAATAACAGAGTCTTTAAAATCACCCATCCAAGAGTGACGCTGGAAATATGGAGGGCCATTTGGCATTTCCATGTTTGCTCCTCCACCTGAGCCTAAAACAAGCATATTTTTTTCTCCGCTTTTTAACTTAATAAGAAACTCGTAGCTGACTCCTCTCCAATCAATCTCCAAAATAACTGGAACATCAAGAGGAATGTAAAGAGAATCAAATTCCGTAAAGTCTATTTGTATTTTTCTATATTTATCAAGCATTCACATTTCTCCTTTTCCGGTATGCTTTCTACTTATTCTATTCCTTTATTTTTAAAAAGTTTGGACTTTCTAAGGTGTCTTATATTTATCTTTTAGAACATAGTTTAATTAAACTAATAAAAGGTTGGTTTTCCAACTAGTAAAAGTAAGGATAGAGGTTTCACGTAAATGGCTATACTAAAAACGAACTTATTATAAAAAGGGGAAATAAAATGAAAATCATTTTAATTCTAGGAAGCCTGATTTTTCCGTTCATCATGCTAATTTTACAGAAGAAATATACGATGCTTAATTTTGTCTTTAATGTGTTCGCTTTTCTTGCTCTTCTCCTGTTTGGAGACATTGTATCATTAGCAATTCATGACGTTCTTCAAGAAGATCGGGTATTTATGACCACTATTCATGCCATTTTGTTAAATCCCTTTCTACTTATTTCAGGGGCTTATATTGGTGTCTATCTTTTATATCGAATTTCACTTCTAATTGTGAAAGAACGATAAAACCTCCCATCTTAATAAGAGAGAGGTTTTATCGTTCTTTTTTCTTTTGGGAGCTCTTTTGAAGGGTTAGGTACCTTATTGGGGTTATAATTAATCTCTTCTGAGGAGTAAATTCTCACAATCATTTGTGATCCATATGTATGAGCTCGAATGAGAATAGGTTGGTTATACTGATTTTTGAATCGGAAATCGGGACCATACCAACTAACCGTTGCATCTCTTCCTTCAGGTACATATGTGACACGCTTGCTGTGGGAATAGCGTTCGACAATTTCAGTTCCCGCTTTCTCCACTGCATTAAATAGGGTTGAAGAAACTTGACAAATTCCTCCTCCGATATCCTCGGCTAGTTCACCTTTTACAATAACAGGTGCTTTCAAATATCCCCTATCTGCTGTTCTCTTTCCTACTGTTTTATTGAAAGAAAAGGTTTCATTTGGGAAAACAACCGTATTGTTAAGCTCTTCTGTTGCTAAATCAATATTATGAGATCTTGCTTCATTTCGTGTATTAAAATAAGTAACATATTGACCGATTAACCTTGTCTTAATATTTACTAAAAGTTCACTATCTACTTTAGGATATGTCGTATGCATGGGTATTTCAATTGTGTCTCCATCATTTCCATAAAATTGGGTAAGAAAACGATCCCTGAATTTTTCCTTATTTAAAATCTCACCTGTTTTCTCTTTTACTACTTCCCCATATTTGTTAATGTGGGCGTCTATGGCTGGTTTATATGTTTCATTTTTTATGTTTTCTACAAGTTCTTCGTATTTTTCTTCATTAAGAAGTGGAAAACCTGGAACACCTTCCGTAAATTCTTTCCATTCGATATTCTTAATCTGTTCACCTTTATACTGTAGGGTCACATTTGATGAAACAGGCTGCGCAAAAAATACCATACCTATGATAAGCAACACTTTCACTGTTCTCCCTCCCTTCTCCTTGTTAATATGGGCGACACTTCTGCTTTTTATGTACTTCATACAAAGAAGAAGAAAAAGGTTTTTTGTTTAGATTAACACTTCCTAGAAGACAATAAGAAAAGCACATTAAAAGTAGGTGTAGGTATATAATATGAATCACTATCTAGCAATTGCAATCGATATTTTCTTTGGATTTATCGTTCTTTTTACGATTACGAAAGTTCTTGGCAGAAATCAATTTTCACAAATTACCCCTTTTGATTTTATTTCATCGCTTATTTTAGGAGAATTGCTCGGAAATGCTGTATATGATCCTGAGATAAATATAAAAGAAGTTGTATTTGCTTTTGTTTTGTGGGGGATACTTATTTTTACAACAGAAATGCTTACTCAAAAAGTTAAGAAATTGCGAAAGCTTCTTGAAGGTGAACCTGTTATTGTGATTCATCATGGACAATTGCAATATAAATCACTCGCTAAAAGTAAGCTTGATATTAATCAGCTTCAGAATCTTCTCCGTCAACAAGGTTTTTTCTCTATTGAAGAAGTCGAATTTGCTATTTTAGAAACAAACGGTGTAATCAGTGTACTTCCAAAATCACAGTATGCTCCTCCAAACACTGAAGATCTTCATTTAGAACTTAAACCGGTTTATTTACCTGTTACACTCATTATTGATGGAGAAGTCCTTTACGATAATTTAACAAAAGCAGGTTTTAATGAAGAATGGCTGCAACAGCAACTTGCCAAACATAACATTTTTGATTATAAAGATGTTATATTTGCAGAATGGAGAAAAGGAAAACCTTTCTTCTTCCAAAAATATGAATAAAAAAGCGAAAGAAATGGATCATTTCTTTCGCTTTTTCGATAACCTTTTCAATAAAGCATTGTTAGTTAATTTCCTTTTTTTCTAATGTTGTCTGACTCTTTGTCTCTTCATCATCTGAAACAAGTCCTTTTGTTGCACTTTTGAATTCTGTTAATGTTCTTCCAAAGGCTCGTCCTACTTCTGGAAGTTTAGACGGTCCAAATACTATAAGAGCGATAATAACAATTAAAACAAGTCCCGGAATTCCGATATTAGCTAACATTAGCTTTCCATCCTCCTTTGGTTAATTTTCAACCTTTTTCTTCAGTTTGTTTACCTGTTTTGTATGTGCCTTACTATGTGCTATAGTCCGATCTTCCTCTACTTCAGTAGATTTTTTCAAACCATATGGAACAGCATTTGTTACGATCTGTTTTAAACCTGTTTGATCTTTATGGTACACAAAAGATGCTCTTGTAGAAATATCGGCATTTGGTTCTGTTACAAAAGGAAGAACCCGGTAATCAGCTTGAAAACTTTCAGGAGTTACGGTACACCTTACATAGCCTCTATAATCATTAAAAAATTTAATGTGTGGATTTTGAGCTAAGATGCGGTCTGTGTCTGCTCGTTTATCTGCACCATTTCCACCTGAAGTAATAGATGTACCAACAAATTCAACCCCAACAAGAGAAGAAGATGCATCATTAAAGTCTGTGTTAATATTAGAAGCCCAGCTTGCGTGAACATCTCCTGTTAAAACGACTAAATTATTCATTCCTTTCTTTTTCACAAAATCAATAATACGGTTGCGAGCTTCAGGATAGCCGTCCCATGAGTCCATACTATAAAGTTGTGCCCCATTTGCCCCAAAATTCCGTTGTGCAAAGAAAACTTGCTGAGCAAGAATGTTCCAGTGAGCTTTTGACTTATTTAAGTTTTTGTAAAGCCAGTTCTCTTGTTGTTTACCAAGCATTGTTCGATTAGGATTCAATGACTCTTCCGAATGTGGCTTGCTCCCATCTCCATTTGCTTGGTCATCACGATACTGTCTTGAATCAAGAACATTGAATGAAGCAAGTTGACCATAAGAAAAATCCCGGTATAAACTCATATCTCCTCCATTTGGAAGCGATGTTTTTCGCAATGGCATATGCTCATAATATGCTTGATAAGCAGCTGCACGCCTTTTTATGAAATCCTGAACAGATTGTCCTTTTTCAGGAATATTATTTGCATAGTTATTTTCAACTTCATGGTCATCCCATGTTACAATCCATGGAAAAGCGGCGTGTGCAGCTTTTAAGTTTGCATCGGAGCGATACTGAGCATAGCGATTTCGGTAATCTGCTAACGTTATAATTTCCGGTCCACTATGAGTTCTTACGTTTCCAGAAGCAGAGACATACTCGTTTGGACCATATTCATATATGTAGTCACCTAAATGAAAAACAACGTCTAGCTCCTCTTCAGCTAAATGTTTATAAGCTGTGTAATACCCATGCTCATATTGTTGACAGGAAGCAAAAGCAAACGTAAGCTTTTGTACCTCTTCATTTTTCTTTGGCAACGTTTTTGTTTTACCAACAGGACTAAGCTCGTTCCCGCTTTTAAATCGATAATAATAAATCGCATTAGACCTTAATCCTTCTACTTCTACATGAACAGAGTGAGCGAGATTTGGAGAAGCTGTAGCACTTCCTTTCTTTACGATGTGTTGGAAGTGTTCATCTTTGGCCAGTTCCCACTCTACTTTCACTACTTCATTTGGCATCCCACCACCATTTAACGGATCAGGAGCTAACCTTGTCCAAAGAACAATTCCTTGTGGAGAAGGATCACCAGAACAAACACCAAGAGTAAAAGGATAGCTACTAAATTTTATCGTTTTTGCTTTCGCTTGAACATCCAATCCACCGATAGACTGGGCAATAACAAAGCCAAGCGAAAGACCGGCAATTTTCCCTGCGCCTTCTATAAATGCTCGTCGATCTACTTTTTTTTGTTGTATTGTTTCCTCACTAAACTCTTGAATCATTCCTTCTAACTTTTGTTTATCCACGAAAGTTCTCCTTTCTAAATTAGGGTGCCCCCTCATTATAAGAACTTTCTGTAAATTGATTATGAAGTGATGTAAAGAACAATAACTATTCTCAAACTTTTGTCATAGGACTATCAAATCAAAAATGTACAATAACCTCTTTTTTTTATTCATATGTACTTTATTTTTATTGTTAGAAACTTCTTTTTTCTTATGTAGTCTTTTAAAAACTTTTACATATAAATAAGGGATTTTGACAATAAATAAGAAAATTTGCGCTTTTTTGGATTTGTTTAAGAGTTCTTCTTTACAAATTTACAAACATTTTCTAAAAAAGAAGAGAGTTTTAAAAGAAAGATAGCCCTATCTTCCTCTATAAAAACAAAGAAAAAAGAGAAATCATGTGAAAATAAAGAAAAAAACAAGCCTTTTTCCTTAAATTTCTCTCCTTCCTTATTTTCACAAAGTATTAAAACTAGCTTTATAATCTTTTATTATCATTAAGAAATGAACCCTAGTTTTAGAGAAGGAGTGGAAGAGGAGTATGGATTCTAAAGAATTAAATATTATTGAGCATCTAGAAGAGGTGAGGAAGCGCCTTCTTTATGTTATTGGGAGCTTTTTAACGCTACTTGCCCTATCGCTTTTTTTTGTGGAACAGATTTATAGTTTGCTTGTCAAAGGATTGGACGTAAAGCTTGCTTTGTTAGGCCCATCTGATGTGTTGTGGATTTACTTTAAAATTGGAGCTGTATGTGCGATAGCATTCACAATTCCGATTGCAGGCTATCACATATGGAAATTTGTACTCCCTGCTTTAAAACCTCATGAACGACGAGGGGCTCTTCTTTTCATTCCTTCCCTTTTCTTTCTGTTCATTGGGGGAATTTCTTTTGGATATTTTGTTGTGTTTCCAATTGTTCTTTCATTTATGCAAGATTTAGCAGGGGCTCATTTTATACAGTTTTATACCTCTCAAAATTATTTTAGTTTCTTAATTCGTTTAACTCTTCCATTTGGAATTTTATTTGAGCTTCCGGCTATTGTTTTGTTTTTAACATCTTTTGGTCTATTAAAACCACACATTTTAAAAAAGTCACGAAAAGGAGCTTATTTCATTATAGCGGTTACATCTATTTTACTTACCCCACCAGATTTTATTTCTGATATTCTTGTTCTCATTCCACTTCTTTTCATATATGAGATTAGTATCAATGTCTCTGCTTTTGTTTATCGTAAAAAACTTCAAAAAGAAACTGAACTCCAAGAAATGGAGCTCAGCTCTTAGTAAAAAAAAGAAGGAGCAATCCTTCTTTTTTATTTTTTAAATGTTTGTATCTTTTCCGAACATGTTAACAAAAGCGTGAAAGATCTCTACCCCTTGAAATGCAAATAAGCTTAGTGCTGTAAGTGAAAAAGATCCAATCATTAGTGCACGAATCCAAAACATCATCGTAAATTCCTCCTTTAAATCTTGTTTATTTTTCTGAGGCGAACGATGTTTTGTCAAAGTACGAGGATTGATAAAAGACAGATAAAAGAAAATGTCGGTCTTTGTGAAGGCTCGGATTTTTGACAGCTTGAGTTAGCCATAAAAATGCAAGCAAAAGCGTAACTGCTACAGTGCTCCACAATACCGCTTTTTTATCGTCTTTCGATATATCTTTTAAAGAATGCACGTGTGCTTCATCTACAACAGCTGTAGCTGAATGATCTCCACTATGATGAGGTACTGCATGATGAGAAAATATAAATAGGGAGAAAACAAAAATAAAGCAAAGTGATATATACGGCTTTTTACGAATCATCTTCTCCCTCCTTTCCTCTTTAACCTATCTTAAATCAATTATCTGAAAATGAAAAGTATTATTTTTTTTCGCACTGATAAAAATTGTCTTATTTTCGTTTAATCCTGTATACAAAATATTCTACTTTTGAAACTAATTTAAACTAATATAAGTATAAAATACTATGTACCCAATTTATTAAACACCTAAACTTTTATATTATTTACTAATCTACACAATCAACTTTATAATATGTAAGAAAAAGGATTTTGTGATAAATGAAAGTGAGGCCCTCTTATGGAGAATATACGTATTTTAGTAGCTGATGATGAAGAAGAGATTTGTCATCTTATCAAAGCTTACTTAGAACGAGAACGCTATAAGGTAGACATTGCTAGAGATGGAGAAGAAGCGCTAACTCTTTTCCATCAACATACGTATCATCTTGTAATTCTAGATATTATGATGCCACAGAAAGATGGAATAGAAGTATGCCAAGTATTAAGAAAAGAAACAAATGTCCCTATTTTAATGCTTACAGCCAAAGATCACGAAAGTGACAAGATCTTGGGATTAAGTTTTGGAGCGGATTATTATATTACAAAACCGTTTAGCATTTATGAAGTTGTTGCTTGTGTGAAAGCTTTATTACGACGCTTTATTGTGTTAGGAAATAATACGATAAAGCAGCGTAGTGTTATGAAATATAAAAATATAGAAATGGATCTTACAACGTACAAAGTGCGAGTATTTGGCAAAGAGGTGACCCTTGCCGCTAAAGAATTGAAACTTTTAAAACTCTTTTTATCGCATCCTGAACGTGTATTTACAAAAGCACAGCTCTTTAAAGAAGGATGGGGAGAGGAATATATCGAGGATGATAATACAGTAATGGTTCACATCCGAAAGCTTCGTAAAAAAATTGAAAAAGACCCTTCTGATCCGCTATTTATTCAAACAGTATGGGGCATTGGCTACAGATTTCAAGGTGAAAAAGATGAGATATGATAAAACGTTCCTTCTCTTACTATTACAACTTTTTCTCGTTTTCCCTTTGTTTTTTCTCGAAAATGCTTCCTTGTTAGCTGTCATTCTAAAAAGTATTTTGTTCCTATTTCCTCTTCTCCTCATTATGCAACGATTCAATGTAATCAAGAAGATAAGAGAAACAGAAGAACTTTTAAGAGGTGCTGTTCAAGGAAATAAAAGAATACGACTACGCACAGGTTCTGATGCTATATTTCACGAAACCACTTTTTTAATTAATAAACTTATTGAAGAATATGAAGAAATGGAAGCTGAAAGCGTTCGTTCTCAACTTGCTCGCAAACGTTTTCTCTCTAGTATTTCACACGACATCCGAACTCCGCTCACTTCGATTATAGGCTATATTGATGCGTTAAAAGACAATATGTTTCGTTCAGAAGATGAAAAACAGAAATATTTACATATCTTATCAAGCAAGTCTTCTCGTTTAAAAGAGATTATTGAAGACTTATTTCATATGGCAAAGCTTGATGCTGATGAAGTATCTTTTACCTTTCAGAAACTTGATTTAGCCGAAGCGACAAGAGAAGTTCTAATTGAATTTCTTCCTCTAATAGAGAAAGAAAAAGTCTCTCTTTCGGTTGAGCTTCCTCCCTCACCTTGTTTTGTCTATGCTGACGCAACTAGTATAGCTCGTATTATGACGAATTTACTTAAAAATAGTCTTTATCATGGTAGAGACGGTAAGAGTCTAAAAATCTCGCTTTCTGATAAAGGAGAAATATATGAGCTAGCATTTCAGGATCAAGGAAAAGGGATTGAAGCTAGAGAGCTTCCATATGTTTTTGATCGACTTTATAAAGGTGATTATGCGAGAAAAAGTTCAAATGGCAGCGGACTTGGACTCTTTATTGCCAAGGAGCTAACAGAGAAACATAAAGGAGCATTAGAAGTAGAAAGCATTCCCTGGCAAAACACAGCTTTTCGTCTTTCTCTCCCTAAACTGCACATTTAAGAAAAAGTTAAGAACTGCTTAAGAAGGAGTTCACGTTTTCTTTCTACAATAAAGATCTGCTATAAAAAAGGGAGGCTTACGTATGAGTACAATTATTCAAACTACAAATTTAACGAAAAAATATGGAGAGCAAGTTTCCGTTCATCGCCTTAATATGACCGTTAAAAAAGGCGAAATATACGGCTTTCTAGGACGAAACGGAGCTGGCAAAACAACAACAATTAAAATGCTTTTGGGGTTAACAAAACCAACTGAAGGTGAAATTGAACTTTTCGGGGAAACACTTCTTCGAAATAAAAAGCGACTGCTTACAAGGATTGGCGCTATTGTCGAAACACCTGGCTTTTATGAAAATCTTACAGCAAGAGAAAATCTCCTTATTAACGCCCGAATTATAGGAATTCATAAAAAAAGAGCAGTTGAAGAGGCCCTAGAAACAGTTGGATTAGAAAAAGAAACAAAGAAGCTTGTTGGGAAATATTCGCTTGGTATGAAACAACGTTTAGGCATTGCTCGTGCCCTTCTTCATGAACCTGAACTTCTTATTTTAGATGAGCCAACAAATGGACTTGATCCTATAGGTATTAAAGAAATGAGGAAACTTATTATATCCCTAGCCCAGGAACGGAATATTACAATTTTAATTTCAAGTCATATTTTATTTGAAGTTGAGCAACTTGCACACCGGATTGGAATTATTCATAAAGGTGAATTGCTAGAGGAACTTGATATGGATAAGCTTCATACCTTAAACAAGAAACATATAGAATTTTATGTCTCAGACGAAAGTAAAGCAGCTTATATTTTAGAAGAAAAGCTAGGGATTTCTCGCTATCAAGTTCATGAAGACGGAATAATTCGCGTTTATTCACATCTTTATGAACAGCATCTTATTAATAAGGAATTGGTTTTAGGCAATGTTGATGTATTTCAGATGAAGCTTAGTGAAGACCATCTTGAAGATTATTTTATTAATCTTGTAGGAGGTGGGACAATTGGTTAATCTTCTTTATACAGAAGTTTTGAAACTTAAGCGTTCCTATATGTTTTTTATTAGTCTTCTTGGCGCTGTTGCCGCTCCCTTTATTACATTTGTGTCAACGCTTGTAAAACAACACAAATTTTCTGATCAGACGTTTTTGTTCAAAGCTTTTTTTACAGATGTTAATTTCTATATTTTAATGCTCATTGGTGTGCCCATTTATGGTGTCATTACAACGTACCTTTTTAATCGTGAATATGCAGAAAGAACTTTAAAAAACTTACTAACCATTCCGGTTTCAAAAGTTAATCTTGTTTTCAGCAAACTGCTCCTACTACTTTTATGGATTTTAACGCTTACCCTTGTGTCCTTTCTTACAGCTACTATTTTTGGCTTTATCGCAAATTTAGACGATTTCAGTATTGCTGTTTGGCTGCGTTCTTTAATAGAATTTATAACCGGAGGTCTTCTCCTCTTCTCTTTAAGTACGCCCATTATTTTAGTGACGCTTCTTATTCGAAATTACGTAGCGCCTATCATCATGACGATTATGATTACAATGGTTAATGTTATGATTTATGGAAGTGAATATAGCGCTCTTTACCCATGGTCAGCTGTTGAAGTGATTACAACAGGTCACTTTTTCAAACAATACGCTGCTTTTTTATCCTATATGAGCATATTTGCAACCTCTATCCTTTGCTTAATTTTGGCTCTCTTTTATTTTCAGAGAAAAGATGTTCAGTAAAGTCATTAATTTACCTGAACCTTCATTCTAAATATACTATTGTTTATTTTAAAAGCCCTATCGAGATACTATAGGGCCTTTTTAATTTGTTCCTTCTATCTTAAAAAGAAGTAACCATATTTCATGGGAAATGACCGTTTTGATTACCTCATGTTGTTATTCCGTCCATCTTACAAGATTAGGGCTCTCATCTAGAATAGAGACATATTGTTCATGCCAACCATATCTACTTTCAGGATCTAGTTCTGCATAACGTTTATACTTAGCAACTCTTGCTTCCTTATCCGCCCAACCAAAGTGTTTAATCCTCCACTGTGACAACATACTTTTCAGTTCAAAAACGTTCTCAGGTAACCTCCCACAATGTTGAGGTGTTTCTTTCCATATATATTTAAAATCTTTCTTATACCGTATTAAGAATGGACGATATACGAAGTGAGCTCTCCAGTACTCATCTTCGCGATAGTGGGTCTTATTCCAAAAGTCATAGAGACGAAAACACACTACATCAAATTCTTCTTGGTCTAAAATTTCTTTAACTCCTGTAGCAAATCCACTTTCAAATATTTCATCAGCGTCCAAGTTTAAAATCCATTCTGGGTTTCTCTTGATTGTTTCTTCCCACTGTTGTTTGCGTAGCTCGATCTCGTTTGAAAACTTAGAGTGTTCGTTCCTTACAAGATGAATCGGAATTCCTTTAAGGGTTTCTAAACAAATATCAACGGTGTTATCTGTACTGCCATCGTCAATAATAACGGCTTCATCGATATATTGTTTATGCTTCTCTAATGCTTCTTTTAAATAACGATTTCCTTCGTTTTTTACAATCATGGAAAGGGTAAGTTTATTTTTCTTTTCTTCTTTTGCTGAAACCTGCGTTTTTTCTTTCGTCATGAACTCATCAACATATGCTAAATCAGAATCTCGATAAATATGAAAAGCTGGCATATGAGTGTCTACATATAATGGAATACCGAGAGCTGCTGCCCGAATACAAAAATGTCGGTCTTCTCCCCAAAAAGAAAGGTTTTTAATTTGTTTGAAGTTTACCCCTTTTTCTAACGCCTTTTGACTTAATAATGTACAAGCTCCTAGCCCACCAACTTCATATACGCCTTTTTCTTTCAATTTATTAATAAATTCCATGTGGCGTTTATATTTCTCATCCTCTGTCAGTACTTCTCCACGTCTCTGCTCCCATTGAGTATATTCATCCATAAGCCACACTTGTGGTGAGAGTTCTGTGTTTGGTTGCCACCGAGTCCAAAACACTTCTGAAATAATATCCTTTTCTGTTTGAATCAAATGCTCCACTGTTTCTGGCTCAAGTAGAAGATCTGAGTCTATTAAAAATAAATAATCATACTTTTCTTCTAAGCAATGATTAATAATATGATTCTTGAAACCTGCAACTTTCCAAACGAGACGATCGTTCCAATAATGTGTATGTTCGTCGCGCAAGTACACATCCGCAAGTTGTGATGACTCAATTTTCACATTTTGGTTTTTTTCTTGAAAAGACGTTAACATAGCGCTTGATTCATTATTCTCATTATCATCAATAAAGAAAAAATGGATATCAATCGTATTGCAAGCAAGTCTTTGGAGCGAACGAAGGAAAGGTTCCAAAATAGAAGGCTTTTGGTGAACAGGACTTCCTACTAATACTCTTTTTTTAAATTCCGACATATGTCTCACCTAATGAAGTTAGATTTCTATCTTTCATTACCTCTAAGTATTGTTTATTATGAAGAATTTGAGGATCTTCAGGACGAAATTTCCTTGCTAATTCATTATGCTGATAGGCTAAATCATATTGCTGTAATCGGTCGTAACAGACACAAAGTTGAAGATGTGGCAACCATGTTGAAAAAGCTGGATTAACAAACCCGCTACATTCATTTGACAGTTCAAGCTGAATTGCGACATAGTACCAATAAATAGCATTTCTAAGTTCATTACGTTCAAGAAAATAATAACCTAATCTACAGCAAAATTCAGGACGAGGGATATCGTAAATAAAGGATGTTAAAATAGCTATATACTCTTTATCATGTTCACCTTTCTCAAAATAACAATCTGCTAATTTACTGCACGCTGAAATGTTGTCTTCTATCCATCCTTCTCCTGTATTAAGAAACTTATTATAGTAGAAAATAGCCCTGTCATACAGTCCATTTTCTCTTAACTCATTTGCAAAGTAGTACAAATCTCTCGCTTCAAATGTTTCTCCCTTTGCAAGCTTATTCTTGTAAATACGCAAGTTACGCTCTTTACTATGACGTTCACTCTTATGAATAATCGAAATATTACTACTCTCTACTTTACCTTCAACATCTAAATATTCATGAACTGATCCAATCCATTTAAATCCTGCCATTCTTCTTACAAGTCTATATTTTTTTATTTTCCCTGCCACATTTCCATATTCGTCAAAATCAAGATAATAATCCATTACTACTGCATCAACTTGAGATGAAAGCGTCTTTTTTAATTCTAAAAATTTTTCTACATCTTTTTCGTTTAGTACATCATCTGCATCAAGCCATAAAATATAATCTTTTGTTGCCTGCTGAAAAGAGAAGTTTCTCGCTTTTGAAAAGTCGTCTTCCCATGGAAACTCTAATACTTTATTTGTAAACTGTGCCGCTATCTCAATAGTCCTATCTGTTGAACCTGTATCAACAATAACAATTTCATCAACAATTTCCTTCACGCTATTTAAACAGCGTTGCAGCGTACTTTCCTCGTTTTTCACGATTAAACAAAGACTTACTGTAACCATTACTTTACCTCCCTTTCCTTTCTGGGCATTTACCTATATATATGTATGAATAAAAAATGAGGAGTGTGAGAACTTCCTAAAAAAACAATTTAAATATCCTTATATAAATAAACCCCTCCTTCGTTAAAAATAGAAGGTGGGGTCCGCTATTTTCATTTAGAAAATTCTAACAAGCCTAATATAACTACTATTAGAAGTTACTCCATCAACCGTACTTTCGATTGTAATTACGGGGGCTGTAGTTCCTGTTATCTGTCGCTGAACTCCTACAATATCACCTGCATTTAATTGAATCAGGTTAGCATTAAGGGCTATTGTAGTTGCTGCTGAAGTATTAGGACTAAGACCTTGCCCTCCTGTTCCTGCAACAGTAGCTCCATTCCTTGTCACAATAAATGCTGCACTAGATCCTTGAGCAAGTTGGACCCTGTAATCAATAGTATAAATCCCTGTTTCGTTTACTGTTACCGTTCCATTAGCATTTAACGTAAAGTCACCTGTTTAGTTGACAGGGCTTGAAGCATTTAGAGGGACAATCCCGGTTGCTCCTGAAACTCCTGTTGGTCCTGCTGGCCCTGTCGCTCCCCTTGATGCCAACAATGTATAATCTGGTGAACTTCCCGGTATCCCTCTTGGGGAAGCTATATCTGCTATATACAAACTTCCATTATAGGTCACAAGCTGACCTGCTAAATAACCTGAGGCAGCGGATGCATTAAATGGAACAACGCCCTCTAAACCGATCCCTGTTACTCCTGTTGCCCCTGTCGCACCTGTTGCTCCACGCACTCCTGCTGCAGCAATTAATGTATAATCTGGCGATGTACTTGGTAACCCATTTGGAGAAGGTGTGTTTGTAATATAAAGACTTCCCATATAAGTAACAAGCTGACCTTCAGGATAAAAAGGAGCTTGATTTGGATTAAAAGGAACAACATCTTGTAGACCTATTCCTTGGGGACCTTGTGGACCTTGGGGGCCTCTAAGTGTTGAAGTTCCACACTCCTCTCCATCATCATAATTGCAGCCACAATCAAACTCTTCCCAGTCTCTGAATCTATAATGACAACAGCAAAATTCCCTTCTTCTTCTGCAGTTGTTACAACGAAACCCCATAAATTCACCTCCAAAAGTAGGATATTCATTAGCCACTACTAGGTGTGAATTTTCCCACAATAAAAACAAAATAAGAAGGGTGAATCTTTTTTGAATTTATAACTACTATTCTCCGAATTTTCTCTACAACTTGTTTCATTTTTTATATTAAGGGTAGTGATAAGTAAGGAGAGTGATATGGATGTTATACAGCACAGATCATATTCACGGATTTACCCTTTCAGCAAAAGACGATGAACTTGGTAGAGTAGAAGATATTTATTTTGATGATGAAAAATGGACGCTACGCTATCTTGTAGCAAATACAAAAAAATGGCTACCAGGTAAAAGCGTACTTATTCCTCCCGCTGCTTTGAACGCTATTAATATGAATGACAAATATTTTAACGTAAATTTAACGAAGCAACAGGTAAAAGACAGCCCTGATATTGATGCTCATAAGCCGATTTCTCGTCAGCATGAAAGAGAGCTTCTTACTTATTATGGATTTGTTCCTTATTGGGGAATGACAGGTTTGTGGGGAGAAGGTTCGTATCCAAAAGATATTTCAAAAAGAGAGAACGAGACTGAAGAAATTGAAACTTCTGTTGCTAATGAGGAAGCTCACCTTCGCAGTGCAGTAGAAGTCATTGGCTATTCTATCCAAGCAACAGACAGCGAATTTGGATATGTAGAAGACTTTATTTTGGAAGAAGATACGTGGAGAATTCGTTATATTGTTGTTAACACAAAAAGCTTTTGGTTTGGCAAAAAAGTGCTTATATCCCCCAACTGGATTACAAACGTGAATTGGGAAACTCGAAAAGTGTATATAAACCTTTCAAAAGACAGAATCAAGAGCGGTCCAGAGTATGACTCAAATGAGCCAATTACGGAAGAGTTTGAAAAACAGTTAGATGATATGTATAAAGGACAACATATTTAAAAAAGGAAGCTTTTAGCTTCCTTTTTTATCATGCTCGCAATGTTGTCTATGTTTAGGTGGCATGAAGTTATGTTCTTTTTTCTTTTCATAATGACGCTCAATATGAGCAAGCATCTCTTTTCCTTGTTTCTCTGAAATCACTCCATATTCCATATATTTTGTAATGATTTCCTTTTTCTTTGTGAACAGCTCTTTTTGTAGCACTGAAATCTCTTTTTGCTGCTCTTCTGTTAGCTTCACCTCATTATTCGTATTTTCAGGAGCTCCAAATGAGGTTACAGGAGTCAGAAACATGAATAGAAAAGAACAGAGAGTAAAAATAAATACATATTTACGCATAAAACACGCTCCTTTTCAAATGACTTTATTTTAGTATTTGAAAAAAGCGTGCTCTTATACTATTTTTTCTATCTATCCTTTATTGTTTACACAAGCTGTTTCCTGTTGAAAAATCTCCAACATCTTATCCCACGCTTTGTCTATTTGTTCATCTAGGCTAAAAAGTCCCGACGTTCCAATAATAAACACTTCATTTCCTGCTTGTGCAAGCTCTTTAAACGTCCGTTCATTACAAGATCCATCAACTTCAATTAAATAGTTATATTCTCTCGTTTCTTTCAACTCTCTAGCAAGCTTAATCTTTTCTTTCATTTCAGCAATGAACTTTTGCCCTGCAAATCCTGGGTCAACTGTCATAATCGTTAATTTATCTATAAGATGAATATATTCATTTATGCTACTAAGCGGAGTCGCTGGGTTTAGAACAACTCCAAATTTCGCTCCTCTGTCTTTAATATGATAGATAAGTCTAAAAGCATCCTTAGTAATGGTTTCAGCATGAAGGCTAATATAGTCCGCTCCTGCATTAATTGTTGATTCAACAAAATCTGCTGGATTTTCTACCATAAGATGAGCATCAATAGGTATTGTGCTAATTTTCTTTAATTGTTCAATAAAAAATGGGGAGAGTGTGATGTTTTTCACGTAATGACCATCCATAATATCAACATGATAAAAATCTGCTCTCTTGTTTAGGCACTGAATTTGCTCTTTAAATTTTGTTAAGTCCATACACATTAGTGATGGAGAAAATTTGTATGCCACTTTTCTCATCCTTTCTTTCACGTTTATCCGAAGAAGCTAAGAAGTTTGCCTAGTAGAATACCGATAATACCAAAGTCTGTATCTCCAAATGTTGTTCCTTCTAACCCAAGCGATCCAAGAACTGGAAGGAGAAGTGCTGGCAAAAACGAAATGATGATACCGTTTACAAAAGCCCCAATGATCGCCCCTCTTCTTCCTCCAGTAGCGTTTCCGAATACCCCAGCTGTTGCTCCGCAAAAAAAGTGAGGAACAAGCCCAGGAACAATAACAGTTAAACCGACAAGCGGAAGAAGAAAAACGGAAAGAATTCCACCCGCAAAGCTGCTTAAAAATCCAATGATAACCGCATTTGGAGCAAACGGAAACACTGTTGGACAATCAAGAGCAGGCTTCGCTCCTTTAACGACTTTTTCTGCGATTCCTTTGAAGGCAGGAACAATTTCTCCAATTGCCATTCGCACACCAGCTAATACGATGTATACTCCTGCTGCGAAAGTAACGGCTTGAATGAAGATAAAGACGATAAAATTCGTTCCTCCACTAAGCTCGCTTTCAATAAAAGACGGACCTGCAAAAGGTGCTACAACTAAAAATAAAATAGCCATTGTTAAGGAGATTGCTACAGAAGTATCACGTAAAAAGCCGAGCGACTTTGGGACTTTGATATCTTCGGTTGTTTTTGTCTTATCTCCAACAAGCTTTCCGATAAATCCAGCCATGAAGTATCCAAATGAACCGAAATGCCCAAGAGCGAAGTCATCACTGCCTGTAATTTGTCTTGTATAACGTTGTAAGATCGCTGGTGAAAAAACCATCATGGCTCCTAATAAAAGAGATCCAATAATAACAAGCGGAACACCTGTTACGCCCCCTGTTACTAAGACAACAGCAAGCATTGCAGCCATATAGAGAGTATGATGACCTGTTAGGAAAATGTATTTAAAAGGTGTAAATTTTGCAATCAAAATATTAGCAATCATTCCAAATACCATAATAAGAGCTGTTTCTGTTCCGAATGACTTTTGAGCAATGGCAGCCATTGCATCTGTGTTTGGCACAACTCCCGCTATTGCAAACGCTTTTTCAAACATTCCCCTGAAAACGCCAAGGGAACCTTCGATAACGGCCGCACCTGCTCCTAGTATGACAAAACCCATTACCGTTTTTAATGTTCCCGAAACCGTATCTGCAGCACTTTTCTTCTGCAAAAGCAAACCAACTAGGGCAAACAAACCAATTAAAATTGATGGGGTTCCTAAAATGTCTTTCATAATAAAATCAACCATGCTGCTTCCCTCCACTTCTTTCTTCTATTACCTCTTTAACTTTTAAAGGTTTTCAGAAAGAGCCTTTTTAATGGCTTCTTGATCCAGTAAATTAACTAAACCTACAACATTTCGGTTTCCATCTTCTAAGTTTTCAACAATATCTTGAGCTCCAAGGTAAAGATCTGCTTCTTCACTTTTACTTGATGCTAAATCGGTATGTGAAACTTCCGCTTGTAGTCCAAGTTCTTCTAGCGCTTTTTTGACATTCATTTCTACAATAAAACTGCTTCCTAATCCGTTTCCACATACAACTAATACTTTTTTCATTTTTATCTCTCCCTTTATTTTGAGTATTTAGTAATTAGATCGGTGACTTCTTCCTTTGAATCTGTATTAATTATTTTTTCAACATTTGCTCGCTCGCTAAGTAGTGTGGTGAGCTGTGATAATGCTTTGAGATGGGTTTCATTATCAATCGCTGCTAGAACAATTACAAGCCGAACCCGATGTCTGTCTTTGTCTGAGAAAGAAACGGGTTGTGATAATGTCATTAAGCTCATGCTCAGCTTGTTGACGCCTTGCTCGGGCCTTGCATGTGGAATAGCCACATCTGTTGTAATTACAATATACGGTCCCAACTCTTCAATATTTTTTATCATTGCTTTTATATACTCTTCTTGTATATCTCCCTTTTCTAGTAGTGGAATAGAAGCATGGCGAATTGCTTCTTGCCAACTTGAAAGAGATTCTTTTAGATTAATATTTTCTTTGATTAATAAGTCACTCAGCACAGGCTTACTCCTTTCTCCTTTTCCATGTAGAGTAGGTTGATATAGATGTTCTTTTAACTTTTGATATAAAAGCTTCTCATCTTGAATCTTAGCGTGCTCGCGGATAAGATCCATAATTCCTTCGACAGAATGAGATAGAACATGACCATCTTCAATGATTGTACTCACTTTCTTTAGTAAGCTTGCTTTTTCTCCTTCCGTTAAAATCGGATTAACGAGAAATACTGGACGACCTCGGTTTGGAATGGAGACGGTGGAGACAACAAAATCTACATGGAATGGCATTGTTTCATATTCTCTAAGAGAAACCGTTGTTTGAAAATCTACAGTTGAAAAAAGACTATAAAGCTGTGTTTCTAGCATCCTTGATGTACCAACGCCACTCGCACAAACAATGAGCGCTTTTTTTCTTTTGGCTGGTACTGTTCCCTCTTTTCTCATCCATCCTCCGAAATGAATGGCAATATAGGCAATTTCGTCTTCACTCATTTTATTGTGAGCTGCTTTTTCAACATGATGGACAACTTTTTTCGTAATGTTATAAACATCTTTATAGGTAGATTGAATCGTATGTGAAAGCGGGTTATCTACTGGAAGCCCGTACTTCACTCTATAAAAAGCTGGACGAAGATGAATAAGTAAGTTATGTTCTACTTCCTTTTCATTTCGAAACATTACACATGCATATTTTTGAAAATCTGTTACCATATTTCTTACAATCGTTCTAAAGAAAGAAAAATCTTTTTCTTCTAGATTATGAGTTGTGTAATTATTAACTTTTGAACCAAGCAAGTGTGTCGTTAAGTAATATACTTCATCTTCTTGAAAAAGAATGCCCCACTTTTTGCTAAGTTTTTCAGCAATGGTCTTTGCGCTTTGAAATTCCTTTGTTTCTTGCAGCACGTTTTTCTCAACAGAGTCTATTTTTATCCATTTTCCTTGCTTCATTCTTTTTAAAAAAAGCAACGTGTTAACACTAAGCATATAAAGAACATCATCCGTAAATTTTAAGGAGAGCTCTTGTTCACTTTCTATAAAAAGAGCGAACATAGTTGTAAGCTCTTCTAAGAAAGATGGCGCATAGTGTGCTAACTTTTCTTCAAATCCTTCTCTTCCTTCTTTCACAATGATTTCTTGTAAAAAACAAGAAAGAGATTTTCGCTTCTGTTCTTCTTCCCCACGTATGATATAACCTGTCATCTTTGAAGAGCGTAACTCTAATTGAGACGATGAAAGTATTTTTTTTAGTTTTTTTACATCGTCAAGCATTGTGTTTCGACTAACTTTTAAATACGTCATTAAATCATGAAGATATATTTCTTTTTCTCTAATAAAGATAATAATAGCTGTCCAGGCCACTCTCTCTCTTGGAGAGTAGTCGTAACTTCTTATGATCTCCTCCTTTTCAACACTTCGCTTTGTTTCTTCATCAAGAAAGTATCCTGCTCCTCTTACATATTGCAGAGGATAAAGGCCAGTTTCTTGCAGCCAGCTGTTGATTTTTTTAACATCGTAGTAAATCGTTCTCTTGGATACGTGGGCAAACTTCATTAATTCTTCTACAGAGATACAAGAGCTTGATTTTGTTAACGCTCTCAGAATTGCTGAGCTTCGTTGATCTAAGGACATAGCAATCAACTCCTTTTATCTTGATGCATTTTGTTTTACTGCTATCTCCTATGCTTTTACTATATGAGATATTAACTAAAGAAAACAGACCGAATGAAAGCGACAAAAGTTTGCAAAAATTAGACTTTTGCAAACTTTGCTTTCAATATTTGTGATAGTTTTCACGAATGCAGATGTTTTAAGATATGATTTAGTTCTCCATATATTGCTACAATATCTTCAAGGCTCATTCTTACAAGACCACTTGAAGAAGGAGCAACAAAATCGATCGTTCCTTCAACAACTCCCTTTCCTTGAATTCCCCAAGGTATTTTACGTTCATTCCGATATTCTTGATATACACCTTTTCCTACGAAGCATGCAATCTTTGGTTTGAATTTCTTAATCTTTCTTCTTAGTTCTTCTCTTCCTTCTTTATATTCTTCTTTTGCAATATCTTCTGCTCCTTTTGTTGGACGTGAAACAATATTTGTAAGTCCATAGTTAAAATCCAAAAGCTTATAATCCTCTGTAGGGTGAAGTTTCCTTGGCGTTAATTTAGTTTTTTCTAAAATAGTCCAAAAACGATTGCTCGGATGTGCAAAATGATGACCTATGTTCCCTGAACGGATGCTAGGATTAAAACCTACAAACAAAATATCAAGATCTTCTTTAAGGTAATCTGCCACTTTTTCCATACAAAAACTCCTTTAAAAATTGTTTTAATTCTTATCATATCGTACTAGCCCACATAGAAACAACTCAGAAAATCGATAAAGGAGAAAAGCATCTTTTCTTAACTTCTTTATAAATTTCTAATGCCCTGTATAACCTCTCCTCTTGGGCCATATAGTGTAGAGAACAAACTATTTAGTGTGAACAGGGACATTGCGAGCTTGAAGTCAATATGATATATATTGTTAGGGACTAATTAAAATCCTCCTTTTATTATAAGAAAGAAACGAGTGTTGAAATGAATTTTGAGACGTTAATAAATCAAAATGATGCAACAATAAAACTTGTCATTGAGTATGAATTTCCGGACAAAAGATGTGTAGGGGGAAAATATGTTCCTTCTACAAATTCAATTTTTCTATTTGAACATGATATTGAAATTCAGTGTCGCCATATGTTTGGCTCACTTGAACATTTAGACTCCTATCGATGGATTGTTTTTGGTCATGAATTAGGACATGCACTTGATCCAGAGCTTTCTTTTCTGAGTAAGAAGCTAGAGGAAACAGCTGATGCTTATTACTTATATAAGATTGAAGAAAATGCGTGGAATATTGCTGAAGACCTTCTTTCCTTTGTTGAGAGAGGAATTTTTCAGAAGGTAAGGCAAGAATCATTAGCTGTTCACACGAAAAAGGTACAAAATATTAGCTAAAAGAAAACTCATTTATTTTAAAATAAAAACGAGGAAAGAATATTCTTCCCTCGTTTTTATCTTCCTATCTAAATGTATAAGTGTTTAAAGTTGCTAAAAGCCCTATTAATTTCGTTTTTTCATTTATTCTTCCTGAGTTATTCATAAGAAACGCCTTCTTTTTCATCTATACACACCATTTACAGATTATCTCTATTTTTTAACTCTTCTTAGATAACAATAGTACCTTGTTACACCTCGTAAATAAGGCTCATTTCTCTTAAGGTATCCATTTAATTCTATACTTTCCTAAACTATAGAATTTATCGCTTCTTGTAAGCCCTTCCATTCAATGATTCTTTTTGCCATCACTTTATGATTTGCACCTTCTAAATCCTTCATCATATTTCACTTTTTATTATCAACTATTTCAACTCGTTTTACATCTCCTATAATGAATATGTAGGATAAAGCTCCGACTAAAGCAACTGCACTAACAAAAATTAATGCTCCATTAAAAGAAGCGGTCTTGCTTACAATCACTCCGATAACAATAGGAGTAACGATAGCAGCTAAGTTCGCTGCAAAGTTGAATACTCCGCCTGCTAGTCCAACCAGCTCCTTTGGGGCCATATCTGAAACAAGTGTCCATGTAATATTAGACATACCTTGAGCAAAAAAAGCAATGGACATAATCGTAATAACTAATCCTATGGATTCTGTATAGTTTGCTAATACAATTGAGCAAGAACCTAGAAGCCCAATAATAACAGGCGTTTTCCTTGCAATGTTTAAAGACAAACCACGCTTCACCATTTTATCTGACCAGTATCCTCCTAAAAGTACTCCAATTCCTGCTGCAATATATGGGAATGATCCCATAAATCCCGCTTTTAAAAATGTCATTCCTTTTTCTTGAGTGAGATAAGTTGGAAACCATGTTAAAAAGAAATAAAGAGTGGAGGCAATTGAGAACTGTCCCAGATACATCCCAATAAACTGGCGATATTTGAACAGATGCTGTATGTCTGACCATTTCATTTTATGACTCTCTTTGTCCTTTTCTATTTTAACAAGTGCCCCTCCCTCTTCTATATACTTCATCTCTTCTTCATTAATACGCCTGCTTTGCGATGGTTCACGATAAACTTTAAACCAAACAATCGCAAACAATAGTCCAATGACTCCTGTTACAATAAAAATGGAGTGCCATCCAAAAGATGATAAAAGCCAAAACAAAAATGGAGTGGCTAAGGCTAATCCTACATATTCACCAGCCGTATAAACTCCTGTTGCCAACGCTCTTTCTCGCTGAGGAAACCAGGAAGCAACAACACGACTATTAGCGGGAAAAGCAGGTGATTCTGATAAACCTAGTCCAAGTCGAAGGCCAAAAAGCGTACCAAAGTTTTTAGCAAATCCTTGAGCAAGAGTGAAACAAGAGAATAAGATGAGAGATAATCCATAGATGAGTCGAGGACCAAATCGGTCTATAAACCATCCCCCAGGAATTTGCATAAAAGCATAGGTCCATCCGAATGCTGAAAGTATGAGCCCCATTGTTGCAGCATTTAATTCTAAATCATCTTGGATACTAGAAGCAGCGACAGCCATGTTTGTACGATCTAAATAGTTAATAGCTGTTCCTACAAATAGGAGAGCAAGAATTGTAAAACGTGCTCGAGATCGTTTTTTTCTTTTAACTTGTTGAATGGGCCTCTCCTTTTGTGTCTCCAATTGATAGCTCATCGATATTCCTCCTTTAAATAAGTCTGTTAAGAAAAGAAGGTATGTTAGCGCAAATTGGTGAATGATACATGCCGTTTTAATTTCTTTATCTTTATGTCTTCTTCACACCTCAATCTCCCTTTCTTATGAGAACGAGACTTCTAATCATAAACACTTTAAATCAAAGATACTAGAAAGCAAGACAGAGATGAGTCTATCTTACTTTCTAGAACAAGACAGATTGTTTCATATAAAAGGTTTCCTCTACTCTATATGTGATTTCTTCCTTTCAACACCTATTATCTATTCATATCATTTTTTATTTTTATGAAAAGCGTAATTAGGCTCATTAGATAAAACCATATAAATAGGGTGAAGACTAACGAAATCATATCCTGAGCATTTCACTATATATACCATTTTGGGTAGTGCACACTCTAATACAATGAGATGAGCTAAAGAAAATTGTCTTTTCCTTTTCTTTGATCCCTTCTTAACACTGTTTTTTAGACCGAGACATGATGAATAGTTTTATTCGGCGAATATATATCCATAATGTTCCAATGACCTGCTGTCGGAACTGGATTGTTTAACATAGCTACATCAATAACAAATGGTTTATTGGCTGCAATAGCTCTTTCTAGAGTTGGCTTAAATTCTTCTGCAGATTGAATTTTCACTCCTTCTACTCCATAGGCTTTAGCAATCGCTGCATAATCTGGTGAATAGTCTTTACCATCTTTTTTAAAGACTGTACCGAGCGTTGTACCAAAGTGCGCCTTTTGCAAACCAGCAATTGTACCAAACGCATAGTTATTCATAATAATCCATATAACCGGAATATTTTCTTCAGCTGCTGTAGCAAGTACGGCTGGATTTTGGCCAAATCCTCCATCACCTACCAGAGAAACTACAACTTTATCTTGTAAAGCAATTTTAGCGCCGAGAGCAGCAGGAGCTCCAAAGCCCATTGTTGCAAATCCTCCAGGTGTTAAAATACTGCCAGGTTCATAGATTGAAAACTGTTGGCCAACACCATTCTTATTCCAACCTACGTCTGTTGTAATATAAGCATCTCTTGGAAGTACTTGACGTACTTCTTCTAAAATTCGCTGAGGCTGCATTGGAAAGACATCGTCTTGAATAAATTTCATATTGTTCTCTTTAAACTCTTTGCGATATTCTGAGATTTCTTTCTCTAGTTCTTTATTAGTTAGCTCTTGTGGCACAAGTTCTCTTGCCACCCTATTTAACACTGTTAAAGCTTGTTTAAGGTCAGCAACAACACCCATTTCAACAGGATAGTTTCGACCAATCTCCGTTGGATCGATATCAATTTGAATGAGTTTTGTTGGTGGGAAATTAAACGTATATTCTGATTCCCAAGAGCTAGAATCAGCTTCTGCAAAACGTGTTCCAAGTGCTAAAATGTAATCAGCCTCTTTACATTTATTATTGATAAACTCCGTGCCCCAAAAGCCTGTCATCCCTAATGTTAAAGCATGGTCATCAGGTAAAGCTGATTTCCCCATTAAAGAATGAGCTACTGGAATACTTAAATGGTCAACAAGCTCTTTCAATTCTTCTGCTGCATGCGCTAACATAATCCCACCTCCTACGTAAAGAAGCGGATTTTTAGCTTTAATAAGCGTTTCAATAATCTTTTTAGCGGTTATGTCATCAATAGATGGTTTCTGAAAGTTTTTCGTATTGTGTGTTAAGCGCTGGAATAACGAAACATCTACTTCCTTAGAAAAAATATCCATTGGAACAGATACAAGGACAGGACCAGGGTTTCCATTTTCAGCTATAGCGAAAGCCTTTTCAATAATTTCCGGAAATAATTCGGGGCTGTCTACTCTCCACGCTCTTTTGACAAACGGACGATAAATTTCATACTGGGAAGCATCCGCATGTAAGTTCACTTCTTGATGTGGATGCTTTCCGTAATAATGAGTTGGAACGTCTCCAGCAATAACAACCATTGGAACTGAATCAAGGGCAGCATTCGCAACGCCTGTAGCTGCATTTGTCAATCCTGGACCTAAGTGACTCAAAACAACGGAAGCTTTTTTTGTAACCCGAGCATATCCATCTGCTGCATGTGCTGAAATTTGCTCATGTCTAACGTTAATAAATTTAATATTACTTTCTTCCAAAGCTGTTAAAACGGCAATATTCGTATGTCCACAAAGTCCAAAAATATGCTCTATGCCACGGTTCTCAAGATACTCTACTAGCTGATGAGAAATTAATCTTTTCATATGTCTACTCCTTTTTATGGATAATTAAGCATAAGCTAATCACGCATCCATTTTTAATCATTATCAGAAAGCTGCAACACGATCATTTTTGTTTCTGTCATATCCTCTATCGCATATCGAGGGCCTTCACGTCCAATTCCGCTGTCCTTGACGCCCCCATATGGCCAATGATCAAGTCTGAAATTTGATGTACCGTTAATAACAACTCCCCCCATATCTAGCTTGTTTGCTACTTTGTAAGCTAAATCAATTTGATTTGTAAAAATTCCCGCTTGTAGACCAAATGAAGAATCGTTTGCTTCTTCAATTGCTTCTTCAATTGTTTCGTATGGAACAATACTAACAATTGGACCAAACACTTCTTCACAAATGACCTTACTCTTTTTAGGGGGATTCAATAGTATAGTAGGCTCTACCGTTGCTCCAGAGCGATTTCCTCCACAAATGACTTTTGCTCCTAATTCGACTGCTTCTTCAATCCACTCTTTCACACGCATAGCTGCATTTTGATCAACAACACATCCAACATCTGTATCAGGTAAGAGTGGGTCGCCTATCTTAAGCTTGAGTACTTCTTCCTTTAACAGATTTGTAAACTTATCTACTATTGATTGATGAACATAAATTCGTTGAACAGAAATACAACTTTGCCCAGAGTTACTAAAACCAGTTTTAGCGCACATTTTAGCTGCTCGTGTAATATCTGAATCATCGTGAATAATGGTAGCCGCATTTCCGCCAAGCTCAAGTAAAACTTTTTTCATTCCAGCTAGTTTACATATGTTTCTGCTCGCTACTGTTCCTCCTGTAAAAGATATCACGTTCACACGGTCGTCTTTTACAATTTGCTGAACAACTTCTCTTCTGCCAAGCACCATACTAATCGCATTTTCAGGAAAACCTGCTTCAAGTAGCAACTTGATGAGTTCTGTAGCAACTAAAGTTGTTTGAGAAGAAGGCTTTAAAATGACGGTATTTCCTGCAGCAAAGGCTGGTCCAATTTTGTGACAAACAAGATTTAAAGGAGCATTAAATGGAGTGATTGCTGCTACCACTCCTACAGGCACTCGAAAAGTGGAAGCAATAGCTTTTGTTCCTCGTTCAGAAGCATCACCTGGCAACGTTTCTCCTATTAGCCTTTTAGCTTCCTCACCTGATAATTCAAATGTTTCAATAGAACGACTCACTTCATCTAATGTATTTTTTAGAGGCTTTCCTAACTCAAGAGAGATAAGTTTGGCAAACTCCTCTTTTCTTTCCTCTAATAAATAGGCTGCTCTCTTCAAAATTTTAGCTCTCTTATGAGAAGGGATAGCTGCTATCTCTTTTTTCGCTTCATAAACAGAGACTAATGCTTTTTCCACATCTTCTTCAGTTGCTAATAGTTGCTCTCCTATTACCTCATTTGTGTATGGACTTGTAATAGTAACCGTTTCACGTTCTACTGAAATCCACTCTCCCTGAATATAAGGCTGAGATTTTCTAAAGTTTGTTTTTAACATATAAACCACCCATCTTTCTGAATATTTTTTCTTTTCGTTCTTCAATACTGCCTTTACTTCGCTGTAGCCTATTCATTTTCAGCTCTTTTATCATGATTATAAAAGGAACTACGCATTTTCTATACTACTAGCGGTTTCAACAGTATCTCTTAGTGCGCAGACTGCTTCATAACGTAACCAATCTTTCGCAAGGCAAACCTTATATTAAGTATGTTTGTCCTCACCCCCTTAAAAGTGCCTTTTATTAAATCTCTATTATTAAACGCTTACATTTTAACTTTATACTAGTATACAAGATGATTAAACATACTTATTTTATTAAATCCGGAGACTGAAGAGCGTGCTTAAATCCATAATTTCCGCGTATTATGGATTTAAACATCTCTTAGTCTAGTTGAAAATAATCAGGATGTTTATCAATCACATTTTGCAAATAATTAGGAGATTGTCTAAGATGTTTAGTTAACAGATCTTCTACTCTAGCAGGATTTTTATTTATGAGAGCATCGAATATTGCTTGATGATCGTCCGTAATCCTGTTAGTATCCTTTCGATCATAGAATTCCAGATATCTTAATCTATTTACATGTCCACGAAGTCGGTTTATAAAAGAAAGGAGTGTTGCATTGTCTACTTCCTCCATTACAATTTTATGATAAACTTCGTCCAATCGAAAAAATTCAACGTAATCTTGCTTACGTGATGCTTGTCTTTGTTCTTCTAAATTTTCTACAATACTCTTATACATTTTCTGAAATCGCTCTTCTTCATTATTCCAATCTATGGCCACTTTCTTAAAAGCGCTTATTTCAAGACTTTCTCTTACAAACCATGCCTCTTTTACTTTTTTGGTTGAAATATAAGAAATGCGAGCCCCTTTTTGCGGCAAGATTTCAATAAACTCTTCGTTAACAAGTAATCGGAAGGCTTCTCTTACTGGAGTACGGCTAACTCCGAAATCAGAAGCAACTTCATTTTCATAGATCATTTCCCCTGGCTTCAACCGAAGGGAAATAATTTCGTTGCGAAGATGAGCATATATGCTGTCTCCTAACGTTTTTCTTTGATGAGAAATCTTAAATAACGTCATCTTTTATCACCCCAAATATCAAATACGCTTAACCAAATACTAGTATACAAGTGAATCAGAGAACAAAGTTAGGCTATTTTTCATTATTCGACTATTTATCAAACTTTAAAATGGGCTACTGGTCAGTCCAGTTTGATTACTTTCGATATTATCAGAAAATTTAATAACATGCAAAGGATATTTTATTTTTTAAAAAACAGCTTTGAAACAAGGAAATAAATTTAATATATCTTGAAACATAAATGTGTTGACAGTTTTAAATTTTCTGAATATAATCTGAATTAATTGGACTAACCAGTGGCCCGGTTTCTAATCCAATCAAGGAGGTTTACTCATGAGTAATGAATTATTTTCAAGTGTACGTAATGAAAGAATGTATGAAAAAATTGTTGTACAACTAAGACAATTAATAGCCGATGGAAAATTAAAACCTGGTGATCGCTTACCAGGTGAACGTGTCCTTTCTCAAACATTGGGATGCAGCCGTACTTCATTACGAGAAGCATGTCGAGTATTAGAAGCGGAAGGACTTATCATTTCAAAACCTGGAGGAGGCAGGTTTGTTCAACATGTAGAATTAGATACAGATTCCCTCTTCTCTCTTGATCCTATTGATATGCTTGAGAAATCGGCTGTCCTCTATTTTTTAGAAGCAAGAGAAGCAATTGAACCTAAAATAGCTGAGTTAGCAAGCCAAAGGGCAACATCTGAAGATATAAAAAAAATGGAAGCTGTTTTGCTTAAGATGGAAGAGAAATTAAAGTATCCAGATGAAAATGTAGAGATTGATAGCAGCTTCCATCTCGCTATTGCTGAAGCAACTCAAAATTTTGTATTTGTTTCAATGATGAAAGCAAATTTAAGTATGAGCCGACAAGTTCGCAAACAAACACTAAGTTCAGAAGAAAGGTACCTTCTATCTTTAGAAGAACACCGCGCTATTCTGAAGGCTGTAAAAAATAAAGATGGCAAAGAAGCTATAAAAGCTACTTGTCTTCACCTTCAAAATATTAAAGAAAACGTTCTTAAAAACTACCCAACATAACGGAGGAATGCTTCTATGCTAACAACTAATTACGGACCTTTAACAGGAGTAAAGATTTTAGATATTTCCACCATGATTGCCGCTCCCTTTGGCGCTACTTTGTTAGCGGACTTAGGGGCGGAAGTAACAAAGATTGAGCTACCTAACAAAGGGGATACACTAAGAACGGTTGGTCCCTGGAAAGACACAGAACCTTTAAGGTGGCCAGGACTTGCTCGTAACAAAAAATCGGTCACTTTAGACATTCGCTCAGATGATGGCAAAGATATTTTTAAAAAATTAATAAGTCAGTCGGATATTTTGATAGAGAATTTCCGCCCAGGCACATTGGAGAAATGGGGATTAGGCTATGAGGAACTGAAAAAAGCAAACCCTAAACTCGTTATGATGCGTGTATCTGGTTATGGACAAACAGGTCCTTACCGAGAAAAAGCCGGATTTGGCACTCCTGGTACAGCATTTAGTGGGCATACTTTCTTGCAAGGTTATCCAGACAGACCACCAGTTAGCCCTTCCTACTCTTTACTTGATTATGTGACAGGCATTTATACAGCGTTCGCCTGTGTAAGCGCTATCTATCATAGAGACGTACAAAATCAACCTGAAGGGCAAGTTGTGGAAATGGGATTATATGAATCTATCTTCCGTATGATGGAGTTTTTAATCGCTGAATATGATCAAAATGGAAAAGTTAGAGGAAGAAGTCCTGGACTTGCTGGGCATTCGAGCCCTGCAGGTACGTATGAAACAAAAGATGGAAAGTTTGTTGTACTTGTATGTAGTACAGACTCAACATTCAATCGCCTAGCAGAAGCTATGGAAAGAACCGATATGTTAGAGCATCCTCATTACTACACAAATTCGGAACGTTTAAAACATGATCATGAAGTTCAGGAGATTGTTTCGAGTTGGATTCGTCTTTTTACACAAGAGGAACTACAAGCGAAATTAGACTCATTCGGTGTACCTGTTAGCCCCATTTACAGTATTGAAGATATCTTTAATGACCCACAGTATAAGGAAAGAGAAAATATCGTAGAAGTTGAGCATCCCCGCTTAGGAAAAATTAAGGTGCCAGGAGTTGTTCCAAAATTTTCACACACGCCCGGATCTATCAGGCATCGCGCTCCTGAACTAGGTGAACATAATGAAGAGATTTTAGGCGGAAAGCTTGGTCTATCTTCTGAAGAATTAACTCTCTTAAAAGAGAAAGGAGTTATTTAATGAATAGAGCTGAAGAAATAAAGTTACCCGAAAAAGTTGTAATTTGTGAAGTAGCACCGCGAGATGGGTTTCAAGCTGAAGAGACCTGGATTCCAACTGAACGAAAAATCCACATTGTTCGAGAGTTAGCGAATACAGGAATCCAATCGATAGAAATTACATCTTTTGTACATCCAAAAGCAATTCCTCAACTAAAAGATGCCGAACAAGTTGTAAAAAGCGTTCAAGATTTAACAAATATCAAATTCCGTGCTTTAGTACCGAATGTAAAAGGGGCACAAAGAGCGATTGATGCAGGAATTACAAAACTAAAACTTATGCTTTCTGCAACAGACTCTCACAGTCTATCAAATGCGAACTGCTCTGTCGAAGAGGCACAACTAGGCTTTGCTCCTATCATTGAACTAGCGGCTAAAAGCGGCGTTAAAGTTGGAGGTTCTATTTCCGTAGCTTTTGGATGCCCTTACGAAGGAAAAGTTCCCTTAGAAAGAATTGCCACCATCGTAGAACGCTACACTGAAATGGGAGTTAACGAAGTTTCATTAGCTGATACAACAGGCATGGCGAATCCTAAACAAATATATACGACGCTCGGGGTACTTAAGAGAAGTTTTCCACAAATGACATTTTCCATGCATCTACACAATACACGTGGACTTGCTTTTTCTAATGTTTTAGCAGCCCTGCAGCAAGGTATTATTCACTTTGATAGCTCGATCATTGGTTTAGGAGGATGTCCGTATGCTCCTGGAGCAAGCGGAAACATTGCAACAGAAGATCTTGCTCATGGATTAGCTGAAATGGGGATTGAAACAGGAATCAATCTTGATAAACTGACTGTAGCAGCTAGAAACATACGTGAATTGATCGGTCATGACGGTGGAAGTTATATCCTACAAGCCGGACCTTTCTCCCAACTCCATGACAAACCTCATGTACAAGAGAAACTTGAAAAATAAAACATGATCAACTTTTTCACTACTTCTATTTATTAACTCAAACTAAGAAAAAGGGAGAAGTATTAAGCTCCTCCCTCTTTCTTAGTTTAAAACAAAAGAAAACTCCTTCATCTCTTTCTCCACATCTTCAAAAAGATTTTTAAATTTTTCTGCTCTCTTCCCTAACTCTTTCTCACTTTCTTGATAATTTCTCCATGAGATAGTAAGAGGCTTTGAAGAATAAGCCATTAAAGTGTCCCAAAGCGCATCTAAGTTTCCTCCATAATAACTTGGGAAATCTAACTCGCTTTTTAAAAAATCATGAAGTTCTTGTTCAGTTCCGATACGTTCTCCAGGAATTTCTACTATCTTCATCCATCAGTATCCTTTCTATCTCATTCTTTCAAATGTTTTATAATGATCGGTTGTTTTATAAATAAGACCATCATTTGAGTATACAATACGCTTTGCATTACGGTAACCTGACACATAATCTATATCTGCTTCACGCCATACTCTTCCTGATTTCTCCGGGAGGGATCCTTCACGGTTAGAGAAAATATCTCCGCCAATACTTTTTCCAGGAGCTACTTCAGCTAAATTTCCTTCACTTGGCTCCCATCCTAAATTATATGCTTCACTTTTTGTTATATAATTGTCTGGAAGTTCACCGTATCTATCAATATAATTTGCAACATCTTCAAATGATGTATAAGAGGCTGCTTCTACGCGCTGGTCTGCACTATTTGATAGAGGACTTTGAAACGGAGCAAAGGTGAAAAATAAAAGAGCTGCCAACAGAACTGCACTAAACTGAACAACTTTTTTCATTCCTTTTCCTACTGTGTTTTTCATTTTACCACTCCTTTTTTAAATTCTCTTCTATCATAGTACAAATTTTAGTAATATTCTTAATTTTCAAACCAAATTAACTTATTCTTAAATTCCACTTTACAATATTAATATCATATTCAATAATTCAGTAATATTAATCAAAAATACATCCTTTTATTTTGCAGCTTATTTTCTTTCTCTGGACCATGTATAAAACTCGATGTTGAATAAAATTGCGGCAGCTTTCACCTTTCCTTTTTGCATCCGCTTTGCCCTATTAAGCGTAGATGAGAAAAATTACTTCTCTCACTAACTCTCATCAAAATCAAACAACATAGCGGTAAAGTTGGATTTACATCACTTGATTCACTATGTAAAACACTTGACTGTCAAGCACTTGTAACTCCCTTGAATATATGAAAGAGGAAGAATAAAAGCTGCGTTTTCCCCTACAGCTTTTAACCTTCCTCTTCTTTCTATACATAAAAGTCTCCTCCTAGCCTCAAAATAAGCTTATACAAGTTAAGAGGAGGAGGAACAGAATGAGCAGCTGTAGCGCCAAGGATGCAAAAAAAGAAGGAAATATGAAATGGTGGCAGCTTTCTTTAGTGGGAATTGGCTGTACAATTGGAACGGGCTATTTTCTTGGATCAAGCATTGGCATTCGCTTGACAGGTCCCGCTATTATTTTATCATTTTTAATTGCTGCGTTTAGCACATATATGGTCTACAATCGATTGGCAAAAATGACAGCTAAAGATCCACAAGAAGGGTCTTTTTGCTACTATGCGCGAAAAGCACACGGTCATGGGGTCGGATTTGGGTGTGGCTGGAACTATTGGTGTTCTAACATCTTAATTATGGGAAGTCAGCTTACGGCTCTCTCCATTCTTACACGATTTTGGTTTCCTGATGTGCCTCTTTGGGTCTTTACTTCTATTTATGCAGTTCTCTCTATTATTGTTGTCTTAACAGGCACAAGTGGATTTAACAAGCTTGAGAACCTTTTCGCCGTTATTAAAGTAGCTGCAATTGTGATGTTTATTATTTTAGCAGTTGCTGTAATATTTGGATGGATTGGAAAACATACGGGTGGTTTTCAGGAACATGATGCTTTTTTCACTTCTGGACTTAAGGGATTTTGGGCTTCTCTTATTTATGCATTCTACGCCTTTGGAGGCATTGAAGTTATTGGCCTGATGGCTATGCAATTAAAGAAGAAAGAAGACGCGCCAAAAGCAGGAACGATGATGCTTCTTGTGCTTGCTATTATTTACGCTGTGTCTATTGGATTAGCGGTCATGATGACGTCTCTTCAAAACTTTACAGAAGATGAAAGTCCCTTTGTTACTGCTCTTAATGACGACGGCTTGGCCTTTTTCCCTCACGTATTTAACGCTGCAGTTATTATCGCGGGCTTTTCTGCTATGACAGCCTCTCTTTTTGGGGTGACCAATTTACTTGTGACTCTCGCTAAAGACAAAGATGCACCAGCTTTTTTTGAAAAAAAAATAAAAAAACTAAAAGATCTTCCTCTTCCATCTCTAGGATTGGCTACAGTTGGGTTAATTGCTTCTATTATTGCTTCTTTTGCTGTACCAGGAAGAATTTACGAATACATTACGACTGCTGCTGGACTTATGATTTTGTATAACTGGTTTTTTATTATTACCTCTTCCTTACGACTTATTTCGTCTTCGCTTTTTCAGAAGATACTATCTTGGTTAGGACTTCTTCTCATTTTAGCAGCGGTTATTGGTACCCTTTTTGAAAAAACAGTACGACCTGGTCTCTATATAAGTTTACTTTTTGTCGTCATTATTGCGATTGTTGCTTTTTTCATTCAAAAGAAAGGAAAACAAAACAAGACGGCTTCATAAGCCGTCTTGTTTTTGCAACTATTCTTCCAAACGAGGCGGAACCTCAGGTACTTTTGTCGCTAAAGGAACATCTGCTGGGTTCACTTTAAACGACTTTTTATATTTTTCACCGTTTACAATGCTTTCAGGTTCACAAGATCTCCATGTAAAAAAACAAAGATTACACTGATACACTTCCCAAGCTCCTTCAACAGGAGATTTTGCTACAGTTTCGGCTTTATGTTGATCACAGCGCGGACATTTCATCTTTATCACTCCTTTTTATTTTGACAGCATATCCTGAAGTTTTTTCTCCCACTCTTTTGTTGTAAGTGGTTCGTCAAGCGGCTGCGAGTAGTGCCCTCTTGTTTCAGGTGCTTTTGGTGTTGTAGCGTCTAAAATCATCTTATGGGTAATGCCTGCTGGATTTGAACCAGGATCAAGCGGTAGAACAGATAAATCAGGAATTTGAACAGCATCATGTTTTGGATGCATTTTTGTGGATAGCGCCCACATCACTTGAGGCAAATTGAACGGATCCACATCTTCATCAACAACAATAACCATTTTACAATAGCCAAGTCCATGTGGTGTTGTTAAAGCCCGCATGCCAACAGCTTTAGCAAATCCTCCATAGCGGCTTTTTGTAGAAACAATGGCAATAAGTCCATGAGTATACATAGCATTTACAGCAACAATTTCTTCTGGGAATGCTTCTTTTAACTGCTGATAAAGGGGTACACATGTGTTAATCCCAATCATATAATCACATTCTGTCCATGGCATGCCTAGATAAAGATGTTCAAAAATTGGGTTTTTACGATGATAAACACGTTTAATTTGGATAATTGGCATGCTGCGCCCACCTGAATAGTGACCTGTAAATTCTCCAAAAGGTCCTTCGTATTCACGTTCTCCTGCTAAAATTTCACCTTCAAGGACAACTTCTGCTCCCCATGGGATATCAAGATTAGAGAGTTTTGCTTTTACAATTTTGTATGGCTCTTGCTGAAGCGCTCCTGCCATCTCATATTCTGATTGATCATATAAAAGCGGTGTTGAAGCTGCTGTTGTAATAACAGGCTCACATCCTAATGCAATGGCTACTTTTAAATTTTCACCGCGCTCTTCCGCTTGTTTTAAGTGAATAGCAATATCATGTTGTGGCACAGGCTGAATCCCTAAGCGATCTTTTCCTTTTACTTGCATGCGGTAAATTCCAACATTTTGTTTTCCAAAATGATCAGGATCTGTTACATCTCTTGAAATAACACATGCTTTATCAAGATAAAACCCTCCGTCTCCTTGGTTAATTCTGAAAAGTGGTAAAATATCAAAAAGATTGATGTCCTCTGTTATCTCACATTCATGAAATGGCGCACTTTCTTCACGTTGTACAGGAACAGGAGCCTCACTATACCGTTTAGCAAATTCAAAAAACTGCTCTTTAACAGGCGTGTTTTTAGGCATTCCTAGCATAAGTGCATGGTTGGACCATGAGCCAATTACATTTAGGGCAATTTGAGCATTGTTATACCCATAAACGTTGTTAAAAAGAAGGCCTGGCGTGTTATCTCCTAAGTTATTAATAGCTCGAGCAGCCGCCCCTAAATCAGGTTCTGGTTTCACTTCTTCATCAATTGTCAAAAGTTGATTTTCTTTTTGTAAAGTGTTTAAAAAATCTCGAAAATCTTTGTAAGCCATCTTTTCTCCTCCTTGTTTCTCTTCTTGCCTTACAATTCAAATAATTTGTTCTACAAATTAATCGTACATGAACTTTTTACATATTTGAAATATGTATTAAATATTTATAAAATACTCTTAAGGTATAAAGAAAGGAGAAAGACTTATGGATATTCGCCAAATGACTTATTTTATTGCTATTGCTGAAGAAGGAACCATTACAAAAGCTGCAGAACGACTACATATGGCACAACCACCTTTAAGCCGACAAGTTCAAGGAATGGAAGAAGAGCTTGGTGTTACGCTGTTTGAGCGTAATAAAAAGAAGCGAATGACGCTCACGCCAGAGGGAGAGCTGTTCCTCCAGCGAGCGCGAGAAGTTGTGAATAAGATGGAAGATACAGTTGAAGAAGTAAAAGAATTTCAAAACAGTGGGGAACGTAAATTATCTGTTGGGGCAACCATTTATTCGGCTGCCTTGCTCGTAAAAAGCGTTGTGTCTTATAAAGAAAAACATCCTAACTTTACATTTCAAGTGTGGGAAGATGAACCAACACGGTTAGAAGAACTTTTAGAAAACAGGAAAATTGATGTAGCACTAACCACAACCCTATTTTCAAATGAAAACGTCATTACAAAACAGCTTTCTGAAGATCCTTGCGTTGTTGTTGTACCGAAAAATCATCCAAGCACAGAACCCGTAAGTATGGAAACTCTTTCTTCCCTTCCGCTTGTTTTGCTACGAACCCACTATGGAAAAGGAATTTATGACAGTATTTTAGCGGAGTTTGAACGATTGAATTTACATCCAACGCTTTTTTGTGAATGTCACGACTCTGCCACCCTTTTAAATCTCGTTTCAGCGGGATTTGGGGCAACAATACTGCCTTGCTCAATGCTTTCCTTACACGGATTAAACGACTTAAAAACGCTCTCAATTGAAAACAATCCTTTTATTCTTACAACATCACTTATTTACCGAAAAGGATATGTATCAAAAGCTGCACAGGAATTTATACAGTGGTTTGAAGAGTTTCAAGATGTACAATCTTGAAACTTTTCGCTTCTTTCTTCGTATAAAAAAGAAGAAAGAAAAAAGGAAGTGATATAGATGACAACACTGCAAGAAAAAGTGGAATGTTTTGAAAAAATGTATTTTCACTTAAAGAATGAATTAAAATGGCAAGCTGTTGATAAAAACTATTTAATGATTCTCTCTTCTATATATGGGGAAAGCAATAAAAAAGAAGCGCAAGTTTCGCTTCTTTCTCTTGGAAAAACATTCAAAAAGCAAGTTGGATTTTTTTCACCCCTTAACTCTAGCTACTCTTTTATGATTGCTGCCCTTCTTGATGCTCAATATAACGACCCAGAAGCTAAATTTCAGGAGCTTGACACCATTTATAATAAGCTAGTAGATTCAGGCTTTAAAAAAGATGTATTCACATACCTATGCGCTCTTATTGTTCTCAATGAAGAAACGCCAACGTTTTCTGTTAAAGACTATGCTGACCGAGCCCTTTCTCTTTACACCTTAATGAAAGAATCTCATCCGTTTATAACGTCTAAAAGCGACTATCCTCTTGCAATGCTGCTTTCAAAAGAGAATGGATCTCCTATTCAAATTATCGACCGTGTTGAAAACGTGTATGGAATGTGGGCAAGTAAAGGATACCGAAAAGGAAACGATTTGCAGTTTTTAAGCCATATTCTCTCGCTTCAAGATACGCAACCGCTTGAAGACCTTTATGAAACGTATGCTAGAATCGAAAACTACTTTTCTAAAAATGGCATGAAAATAAAACCTGCTCACTATACACAATTTGCAATCCTTTCTTTATTAGAAGCTGACGAAAGAAAGCTTGCTCAAATTCACGATATTGCTGCTTATTTCAATAAACATAAAGCTTTCAAATGGAAGCAGCAAACAAATTTTGCAACAGCCGTTAACATTGTGATGAACTATAGTATGGAGCATGAAGACATTTTAAAAACAAGTCTCTATACAACGCTAGATATGGTCATTCAAGCTCAGCAGGCAGCAATGGTAGCTGTGATGGCAAGTGCTGCAGCAAATGCTTCCTCTAGTGAGGGCGGTGGAAACTAATCTTTTTGAATGACGTCTATAAAGTGTTTTAACACGCGTCCTGTTAATCCCCATATCACATCGCTATTGTATTCATAAAAATATTCAGAGAGTGGGCGCTGACGAAAATTATAGTTCTCTCCTCCTGGAATTAAATGATATGGAAAATCATCAGCAGGTTTCACTTCATAATTCATCTCAAATGTCTTCGGAGGATTATGTAGGAGATAAGAAAGAGGCACCGTGAATACACGCTCTACTTCTTCTTGATTTGGAAAAATCTCAGCTTCTTCAATAAAGCCTACATACGGATAAATGATCATCCCAAAAGGAGATACAAAATAATCGAGGGGCTGTACGTTTGTGATTTTATTAGAGGAAATGCCAAGTTCCTCTGCCGTTTCCCTTATAGCTGCCTCTTGCTCATTTTTATCTCCTTCTTCAATTCTTCCTCCTGGAAAACAAACTTCTCCAGGTTGTCTTCGCATCGTTGAAGCTCGCACTTCAAAAAGAAGATGAAGTTCATCTTCTTTTTGAACTATAGGAATTAAAATAGCATATTTTAAAAAATGTTCGCTTCCTAAAATAGAAGGACGGCGATGCTCCAACTTTTGCTGTAGTTTTTCTAAGTCCATATATTTCTTCCTTTCCCTCTAATTTTCCCTATCGTACCATACTGTTTTTCCTTTTGCACCGATTATAAACAGCTTAAATTGGGTATGTATCACATAAGGAGGTTGATAACGGTGATTATTATTTTATATGCCAGCATTGCTTTACTCGTTGTATCCATTATTTATCTTGGCTATACAGCTGTAAAAGCAATGAAAAACATTAAGCCAAAAGTAAATGAATTAAATGCTACAGCAGAGCGGGTAAACGACCGTATGAATGGTATAAAAACAGAAACCGCTGTATTGAATGACACGAAAGATAAAATTTCAGAAGACATTCAGTATAAAAAAGAATCCGTTAACAAAGTAATAGGCGGTGCCAAAGAAACCCCAACTTTATTAAAGAGAGTATGGGAAAACGGAAAAGTATAGTGAAAAAGCGAGGAATCCCTCGCTTTTTTTATTGTTTAACAACTCTTTTAGGGTGTTTCACAATTGCTTCTGTTTTAATATTTCGTTTATGAAAAAGAGCGTTAATCTCTCCTCCAATAACAAGAATGAGGCCTGTTAAGTAGAGCCAAATCATAAGTACAATTACGCCTCCTAAGCTTCCATAAGTAGCGGAGTAATTGCCAAAATTACTAACGTAAAAAGAAAACCCAAATGAGATCACTTGCCAAAGCACTGTTGCAATAGCAGCTCCTGGAATAACGTGTTTAAAAGCAAAACTTTTATTCGGCGCAAAACGATAAAGACCTGAAAGGACGATAGAAATGACAACAACTGCTACAACCCATCTTAAAACAGTAAATAAAATTTCAAACTGAGAGGATATAGGAACAAAGCTTTTAATCCACTCAATAAGTACGTTTCCAAATATAGGGAGAGCTAATGAGATAATAAAAGCTACAAGAAGGCCAATTGTTAACACAATAGCGAGCAAGCGTACTTTTATAAATGAACGATTATCTTCCACATCGTATGCAATATTCATCGCGTGAATAAACGCTTGAATTCCATTTGATGCAGACCAAAGTGTCCCAAGAATCCCGACTGTTAACAATCCCCCATTTGGAGTTGTTACAAGATCAATCACATTTTCTTCTAGTAAATTAGCTGTTTCTGATGGAAGAATACTTTTAATAAATGAAACTGCTGTTTGAGGCTCAATTGATAGGTATGGAATGATAGATAGCAAAAGGATGAGAACAGGAAAAATGGATAGCATATAGTAGTAAGCTTGCTCTGCTGCTAACCCTGTTGCTCGATCTTTTTGCATCTCCTCTCCCAAATTTTTCAAAAACCCTTTTGCCGAAGACATACACTTTCTCCTTTCTATCTTTTTTGTGTTGTCTTATATCTATTGCATACCCGACTTTTTGACTTTTCAACACTGTTTTCAATAGAAAAAAGCCAGTAGAGATCTACTGACTTCTTTCTATTCATACTTTGCTACGCTTGATCTCTTTTTCAAATCGTTTGAAAAAGTCTTTCACAATGAATCCAGCTACTTTCTTTAGCACAGGCTTTCCTGCTTTTGTTACTTTCCCATGAATTTCTGCTTCGTATGTATAGGAAAGCACCGTTGTATTACCTTTTTCATCGAGATAAATATGATTCAGCATCTTAATTTCTCCTGGTCCCCCTTTTCCACTCATCTTCATTTTATATTGCTCTGGCTCCTTTAAATCCGTTAGCTTAATGGTTATGTCGTAATCTCCTTTTACAGGCAGAAAACCAAGCGAAATGTTTGCTTTATATATTCCCTCTTCCACTTTTTCAAAGCGTTTACATCCAACCATACATTCTTTCAATACGTTTGGATCCAAGAGCATTTTAAAAGCACGTTCTTGTGTTGTATGAAGGTCAATTGTTCCTTCTCCTTTCAAACTTATCTTCTCCCTTCAAAAGCTTTTTTCTACCTTATGCAAGAAAACAAGCTTTTTATGAGGAAGATACTCAATTTTTAAACATTTTATAAATATCCCCTGCTCCATGACGTGCCTCTTCTACCATATTTCCGATAAGTTCTTGAACAGAGGGGACTGAATCAATAAGCCCGACTACTTGTCCTGCCCAGCCAAATCCTTTATCATCTTCTCCTTCATAAATATATCTTTTATTCGCCTCTCCGCTTACTGATTCTTTTAAATCTTCATATGTTGCTCCTTCTCTTTCACGCTGAATAATATGATTTGTATACGCTGATTTTAAAACACGTCCAGGAGCTCCCCACGTTTTTTTAATGATAACTGTATCTTGCTCGCTACTAGTAAGAAGCGCTTTTTTATACGTTTGGTGCGCATGTACACACTCTTTTGTCGCGATAAAGCGTGTACCCATCTCAATCCCGTCAGCACCAAGCGATAATGCAGCAAGCAAACCTCTTCCTGTGCCAATTCCTCCACTCGCTAAAACTGGGATGGATACAGACTGAACAACACGAGGAATAAGAACTACCGTACCTACTTCATCTCTTCCCAAATGACCTCCACCTTCGTTTCCAACGGCCATCACAGCATCTGCTCCAAGACTCTCCGCTTTTTGTGCTTGTCTTACGTTTGCAACAAGCACAAGCTTTTTCACTTTTTCTCCTTGTAAGCGCTCAAAAATCGGCTTAGGATTTGCTCCTGTAATGGAGATAACAGGAACTTCCTCTTCTATAACAACCTCTAATAATTCTTCATAAGAAGTAGCATGCTGGCCAATCGCAAAATTTACACCAAACGGATTTTTAGTTAACTCTTTTGTTTTTCGAATTTCTTTCCTAAGTTTTTCACTTTCTCCTAGCGTCATTGCTGTAATTTGCCCAAGTCCGCCTGCATTAGAAACAGCGGAAGCAAGCTCTGCATACGCTAAATGAGCAAGCCCTCCTTGAACGATTGGATATTGAATATTTAATAACTCTGTTACACGCGTTTTCATTGCTTTATTCCCCCTAAAGCATCTTTTACCCCTTTTATTCGTCTTCTTCAATGTAAATCCTGTTTACTCATATAAAAAAAAGCTTGAAGTGTGGCTTCACTTCAAGCTTTTTTATATTATGGACGATGAAAGTTGACCGTTTTTCCATCATCTCCTGTTCGTTCAAACCATCCTCGCATTGCCCAGTTAATATAACCTCCATCACCTTCATTAACAAATGTTCCTTGTTCAAATACCCAAATTCCATATGTTACTCCATCATAGTCTGTTGTATCAAAATATTGTACACCTTGAAGTCCATCTGAGTTGTATCCTTGACTTAAATTCATCACAACAACGTTATATTGCTGTCCTGATTCAAAGAACGCTTTCTCCATTGCTCCTTTTACAAATCCACTTCTGTTATCTGCTGAAACTTTTGCATCTTCAATAGCTTGTCCAATTGCAACAGGATCGATTGTAACACTTCCTCCTACTTCAGGCGTTGCAGCAGACGCTGTGTTACCTCCAAAAGGTAGAGCTAATGGTGCGGCTAATAGAGTGACGCTTAAGGCAGATCCTGCTAAAACTCTTTTTGCTTTCTTCATATGTTCTCCTCCTTATTTTTGGTAATACATAGGAGCTGTACCCGATAAATAGAAACATAAACAAAAAATTCTAATTATTTTTATAATTTGTTCGATTTTTTAATTATAATTACTTTTCACCCCCTTAATGACAAGGTTAAGAGCTTTTTTATTTTAAAAAATTTACAATTATTAAAATAATGTTAATCCATTCTTTTAGAACATAGTTTTATAAAATAAAAGGAAAAGCTACCTTTGAATCAAAGGTAGCTTTTTCTTTTAAACGCCTAGTTTTACAAATACTTTTCCATCCTTAATTTCAAAGTCTTTTATATTTCCGACTGGCACATAGCGAATCTTGCTTATTTCGTTAAGATTAATCGTTAATAAATTTTGACTATAGTGAGATAGAGGTTCATTATGAAATATTTTTCTCTTGAGCCAGCTGCTATTTAACGGCTTTACATAAAGAACTTGAAACGTAAGCGAGCGGTTGCTGGCTTTGAAAGGGGACAGTCTTATTTCAAATGGAAGGGAGATGCCGAGTTTTTTGACCTTACCACTAAAAGCAATTCCTTCTTCCAAAAACGATAAATGTGGTTCAATAATAGGAAGATTCCCTTTTTTCTCCAAGCACCATAGAAGGACTTCAGGAGTAATTGGAACCCACACCCCACTCTTTTTTAAGTATTCTTTTGTTTTTGACATATAATTTTTCTCTTTTTGTTCTTTTAACATGCTAACCCATTTCTCGCTTACATTTAAAACGATTTTTTTCATGAAGTTCACCTCGCTCAATTGATAAAAAAGCTCCCCATTTATAATATGCAAAGGAAAAGAAGGTGTGCCCGTTTTTCATTAGAAAGGGAGATGATGAGTTAGCATAAAGAAAAAGCATCCAGATGGATGCTTTTTCTTACTTTCCTACTTCTTGTTGACGTAACTCTACGCGACGAATTTTACCTGAATTCGTTTTTGGCAAATCATCTACAAATTGAATACGACGTGGGTATTTGTATGGTGCTGTTAGATGTTTAACATGGTTCTGAAGCTCTTTTATGAGCTCCTCTTCATTGTCTACGCTCGTTCTTGGCACAATAAACGCTTTTACAACATTTCCTCGAATTTCATCAGGGCTTGCTACAACCGCACATTCTTTCACAGCGGGATGTTTCATAAGTGCATCTTCTACTTCAAATGGTCCTATTGTATAACCTGAGCTAATGATAATATCATCGCTTCTTCCTTCAAACCAATAATAGTTTTCTTCATCTTTTGATGCACGATCTCCTGTTAAGAAATAGTCTCCTTTATAGGCAGATGCCGTTCTTTCAGGATCTTTGTAGTATGTTTTAAAAAGCGATGGAAGGTCTTTGTGAACCGCAATATTTCCGACTTCTCCTGGTTCGCACGCCTCACCGTTATCATCTACAATCTCAATGAACTGAGGAATCATTGGTTTTCCCATTGACCCTGCTTTATGTGGAACTCCTTTTAATGTACCAATCAAAAGCGTACTTTCCGTTTGACCATATCCATCACGAACTTGAAGATTAAAATACTTTTTAAATGTATTAATAACTTCTTCATTTAACGCTTCTCCTGCTGAAACAGCGCTATGTAAAGAAGATAAATTATAGGATTCTAATTCATCAATTTTAGCCATCAGACGATACTCAGTTGGTGTACAACAAAGCACATTGATTTTCTCGTCTTGTAAAAGCTGCAAATATTGTTTAGGCTCAAATCGTCCATGATAAACAAATCCTGTTGCACCTCTTCCAAGTACAGATAAAAACGGGCTCCATACCCATTTTTGCCATCCAGGACCTGCAGTTGCCCATACAATATCTTTTTCACTAATATCTAGCCACTCACCGCCTGCAATGCGTAAATGTGCATATGCCCAGCCGTGACTGTGAACAACCCCTTTTGGCTGTCCAGTTGTACCAGATGTGTATGAAAGAAAAGCAATGTCATTTTTTGAAGTTTTCACAGCATCAAATGAGCTTGACATTTCTTTTGTAAGCGCTACCATATCTGTCCATTCGCCATATTCTCCACCAATTACAAGCTTGTGTTCTAACGTTCCCACATCTTCTACCATATCAATTTCTTTACAATATGGTTTATATGCAATAATGGCCTTTGCTTCTGCGTGTTTTATCCGGTACTGTAAATCTTTAGCACGAAGCATTTCAGATGATGGGATAATAACAAGACCTGATTTTAAACAAGCAAAATATGTGACATATGCTTCCACAAGACGTGGCACCATCACTAATACACGATCTCCTTTTTGTAAACCCAATTTTTTAAACGAGTTTGCTAGCTTGTTTCCTCGCTCAATAAGTTCGTTATATGATACTTCTTCACGATGGCCTTCATCGTCTCTCCATTTTAATGCTGTTCTTTCTGAAGCATACTTTTCCATTTCTTCTGTTAAGTTATACTGTTCTGCTGGAATAAGTTCTTCTAATTTCAACATTTCTCTTCCTCCTTCATCCACGTTCTCTTGGATTCAGTTCTCATTTTTATTTAATGTAACTTTATTATATAACTAAATATTAACACCTGCTACTAATTTTTTGCCATACAATGAGTAATTGTATCATAAAAATTCAAAATAAGCCCAAATTAAGCTTTCGCATCTTTTATTTTTTAAGTTCCACACCTTTTTGTTATGCTAAAAAGCCTATGGACAATTCCATAGACTCCTTTATTTCCGACCAAAATCCGCTTTAATTTCGCCCCATTTTCTAGTTTCCCATTTCATGATTGGATTTTCATATGAGTAGTGAGTTAGCCATTCAATGCTCTTATCAATACGATCCCATATATGCTGTGTTTCTTCGTTTCGTGGCAAATTCGTATTCACTTTCTTATTTCTAACCCAAGCAAGAGCTGTAATAGAGTCTGTATAAATTGGCGTGCTTTTTCCTTCCTTTTGAAAAAGAGAGAGAGCATGAACAATAGCTAAAAACTCTCCAATATTGTTTGTTCCATTTTTAACAGGCCCATAATGGAAGATTCTCTCCTCCGTTTTTGTATTCACTCCTTGATACTCCATAATCCCAGGGTTTCCGCTGCAAGCAGCATCAACACATATGCTTTCTTCTATGTAAGAAGAGGAGGTAGATTTAGATGCACGTTTAGGTATATTTTTTGCAGGTGCTCCTCCTCCAGCTTTAAATGCAGATTCGGCTTCCTCTAGCGTTGGAAATGATTTATATCTTGCTCCTTGAAAGCCGTGAACTTGTGCTTTACATTCATCCCACGTTGTATAAATGCCTGTCTTTCTTCCCGCCCAAACAACGTAATATTTTTTCTTTGCCATTCGTATATTCTCCTTTTAATAACATTCTTTCTCTACTATAACAAAAGAAGAAATGAAAAAGAACTATACTATTTCTTACAAAGAAAGAGAGTATGACAAATTTTTCATCATTTCTTCGCTAAAGTAATAAAATTGTAATCTATTTTTGAATGTTTTTGTTTTTAAAATCTTTGAAACTCTTTATAATAGAAATAGAGAGAGAAAAGTTTAAAGGTGGAAAAGGGAATGAAGAAAAAAGGCTGTTTAGGTTGCTTAGGGTTTCTCTTAAGCTTCGGCATTATTTTTTTAATTGCGCTTGTTTTTTTAGTAACGCGCGATGGCGGTACAGATAAATTAATGTCAAAACTTGTTGAAAAGCGACTAACGGAATATCAGCCTCTTGTTGAAAGTGAACTAGAAAAGTACGGTTTAAAAGACTACACACCTCTTCTACTCGGAATTATGTATCAGGAGTCGAACGGACGTGGGAATGACCCAATGCAGTCTTCAGAGTCAAACGGTCTTTCTCGCAATGAAATTGAAGAACCCGAACAAAGCATTGAACAAGGGGTTGCCCATTTTTATGACATGTACAGCTATGCACAGAAAAAAGGCGTTGATTTGGACACAGTTATTCAAAGCTACAATATGGGACCAGGATATATTGACTATGTAGCATCAAACGGGCAAAAACATACAGAAGAGCTTGCTAAAGAGTTCTCTAAAATTCAAGTAGAAAAAAATCCTGACGTGTATAAATGCGGAGGCGATAAAAACAATTTTCGCTATCCTTACTGCTATGGAGACTACACATATTCTGAAAAAGTAAATGAACGAACATTAACAGTAAAAGAATGGATTGGGAATTCTGCAACAGCAGATGCTAATCAAAGCTAAAAAGGTGACATCCTAAGATGCCACCTTTTTTTATTTTTTGTAATGTTCACCAAGTGCGATAATGAGAGCACCCATTCTTTCTTTTTCAGGTACAACAATATTCTCAATTCCCTCTTCTCGACAGGCTTCAGCGGTAATTTTCCCAACTGCCCCAGCAACGATCTCTTTGCCAAAGCATGCTCGTAACCTATCATTCATTCCTATTTCTTTTGCCACATCAAAGAGAGCACGAACTTGGATTGCCGTTGTAAAACATACTGCATCAATTTTACCTTCGATAATCTCTCTACAAAGCATTTCCACAACGCTTTTCTCTTGTGCTATATGTTCATATGGAAGAAGTTCGAGAACAGTAGCTCCCTGTGATTCCAGTGATTGGATAAGGCGAGGCGCTTTTTCGCCATGAAGCTGTACAACTACTTTTTCCCCCTTAAAGCTATATCCTTCTAGAGCACGAATAAGCCCTGCAGTTGTGCCATCTTCATCAACAGCCTTTACTTTGATATGTAATTTTTTTAACGCTGAAAATGTTTTATACCCTCTTGTTCCAATCTTTGCTTCTTTTACTCTATTTAGAAACTCTTCTTTTATTCCTAATTTCTCTGCCATTCCAACAAGCGTTTCCGTTCCCATACCCGTTGTGAAAAGAAACCAATCTGCTCCTTCTTCTATAACGGTACGCAGCGGTTTTTCTATACTTTCTTCTGCTAAAAAAACGGTACCTTGAAGAGATCGAACAAGAGGAATCCCTCCTTGTTTTTCAATAATAGTGCTCATTTCTTCTGTTTTTCTAGACCCTGCGATTACAATTTTTTTCCCTTCTAATCCTTTTCCCATCATATCCCTCTCTTCTCTTTTTTTCTATCTTATCATAGAAAACAACACAAAAAACCTGCATAAAGCAGGTTTATGCAGGCGTCTTTTCTTTTTTAGCTGGTAAGCTAGGCATAACTTTATTATAGCGATAGTTTACAAAACCTGCAGCACAAATACCTACAACCGACAGGCAAGCATCAAATATAAAGATAATGGAGATATGACCAGTTTGCGACATTTTGCCTGTTGCAAGAGGTAAAAGAATTGATGCTAAGCCTGCAGCTGTTGCGACAATACCTGTAACAGTTCCTTTGTTTTTATAGAAAAACTGCGTCATTACTGTAATTGTGAGCTGAAAAACACCAGCAGTTGAGAAACCTAAAAAGAAAGAAGCTACAATAACGACAGGAACAATATGAACGGTTAAAAGAGTGACAACCGCTGCTAGCGTAATAAGTGGATATACTAGTAAAACACGAACAGGTTTTACTACATTTTTCAAAAGAAAAGCAAGAATAAGGACTGAAATGAGAGCTCCGATGCTATAGTAACTTAGAAGCTTAACAGAAGCTGTATCTTGCATTCCAAGCACATTTTGTCCAAAAGTTGGCAACCAAATTTGAGCAACTGTGAAAAGAGCGGTTGATGTAAACCCAATCACAACAAGAGCTGCTCCCTCTTTCCACATATTCGGTTCTTCTTTAAAAACTTCTTCTTCGTTAGAACCCCTCTTCCCTTCCACAACCATTTTATGATGATTTGGAAACGGAACAAAAAATAAAAAGAGCATATTAACAAAATAAATGAGAGCTGGAATAAAAAATGCATATCCGTAAAAAAGATCCCGATTGACAAAAAAAGCAATCATATATGGAAGAAGAGCTGCTCCAATGGAAATAAAGGCTTTTACAAGAACGCTTGCTGAACCAGGAGATTTTGGAAACACTTCAATAAGAGCAGGATACGTACCTGCATCCATAGCAGAATTTGCAATCCCTGCTAAAATAGCAAATATAAAAGCTATTTGATATGTAGGCGAAAGTGGAATCGCAACTAAAAAGACAGCCATTAATAAGCTTGATGTAATAATAAGCGGTTTTCTTCCAAATTTATCAGATAAAACGCCTGATATCCAGTAAGATAAAAGCTTTCCTATTCCAATAGCTGAGATAATATAACTAATTCCTGCGCCATCTGTATTAAGCTGACGCGTTAGAAAAGTCATATTGGAAGCTAACATAATGTTAACCATTCCAAGCAAAAAGTAGTTCACATACATTCCAAAAGCTGCATTCATATAACTTTTTTTCATAGTACACTCCCCTAAATTAATAAATGTACAAAAAAATAAACCTCCTTTATAAAATTAACTTCTATTATTCTAAAAACAACGCACATTTTAAAGCTGTAACGTATAGAATAAGTATGGGTGAAGATAGTTTAAAGAATGATTATCAATGTTAAGAATCTGCCCATTATGGCAGGTTTTTAACATGATAACATTCTTCTTTACATAAATAAAGAAGATGTTACAGAATTAAGCAAAGCTTTTTAGAACCCTTTCATGTTCCAAATATCCTCTTATAAAAGATACTTTATCTTCTCTTAGGACATCCTCTGTCGAAATATAATTAAAATATTTTTCTCAATCCCCTTGAAGTTGACTTAATTTTCAATTAATTTATAGTTATGTGTTTTCTCTTACAATGTCATATCATAAATTGAGAAGTTGCTTCTTTTGCCAAACTTTTTTAAAAGCGCTTTCATATTAATAACAAGGGGGAGAAAAATGGTCATTTACGGTGTTGCCATTCTTGCGATTAGTATGCTTATTGGTGTTTCAGCCGGAGAGCTTATTGGAACTCTTATCGGAATTGATTCTAACATTGGTGGAGTCGGGCTTTCTATGATAATTTTAATTGTTGCGGTTAACTCCCTATCAAAAAAAGGAAGGTTGAAAAAGCCCTCTCAAGATGGAATCGCATTTTGGAGTGCTATTTATATTCCTATTGTGGTAGCAATGGCAGCTCAGCAAAATGTTGTAGCAGCTATTAAAGGAGGTCCATTGGCTGTTTTAGCAGGAGTGCTCGCTGTTTTGATTAGTTTTGCCGCTGTTCCAATCCTAAGTAAAAGTAATAAACCTAAAAAAGAAAACGCTTCCAAATAGGGGCGTTCTAAGATAAGGAGCTGAACTATGGATGGATAGTATTAAAAATGTATTAATTGAAAACAGCCTTGTTACAGCTTTCGCCCTCATTGGCCTTACAATGTACTTATCTTACTTCATATCCACAAAGCTCACACGTGGGAAACTTCATGGCTCTGCTATTGCCATTATGCTTGGTCTTCTTCTTGCCTATTATGGAGGAACTGTAACAGGAGGAGAAAAAGGACTTGCTGATATAAGTATTTTTGCTGGGATTGGCATAATGGGTGGTGGCATGCTGCGCGATCTTGCTATTATTTCGACAGCTTTTGGCGTGAATTTTAATCAAGTTAAAAGCGCAGGTGCTATTGGGTTCCTTTCTTTATTTATTGGCATTTTCCTTTCCTTCTTTATTGGTGTCATTGTTGCTCTTTCATTTGGGTATTCAAATGCCGTAGACATTACAACAATTGGCGCTGGAACAGCTACTTATATCGTTGGTCCTGTAACAGGATCAGCACTTGGAGCAAGCTCTGAAGTTATTACACTCAGCATTGCAGCAGGGCTTATAAAATCTATGCTAACAATGATTTTCACTCCATTTGCAGCTAAATTTATAGGACTTAATAATCCTCGTTCTGCGATGATTTTTGGTGGACTTATGGGAACAACAAGTGGTACAGCAGCAGGGCTTGCAGCAACAGATCCAAAACTTGTTCCTTATGGAGCAATGACCGCTACATTTTATACAGGACTAGGCTGCTTATTGTGTCCATCTCTTTTATACTTTATTATTCAACTTACTTTTTAACTTTTTGTTGATAATACTCAATAAAAGTAAGAACGCTTTCTTATAAAAAGAGAGCGTTTTTGCTTTTTTATATAAAAAGACTCCCCTTCAAACTCTCTGTTATGAAATTGTACATAAAATACATTTATTTTATACACAATTTTTCTCATAAATGTTACAATGATGAAACGGAGGGATTTTAACATGACTCGCGAAAGGACTATATTGTTAAAAAAACTTGAAAAGCTAAACCAGTATGAGCAAAATGTGTTGGAAGAAATTCAAGAAGAGCGAAACGCATTAAAAAAGAGACTAAAAGATTTAGACTACATTGAAGGCCGCCATTTTGTGCCTTCACACGTAACCATTAACAGAACCTCTCATAAAAAAATGGAGGCTTATTACGAGGCTACACAATTATTAAAGAACAACCCTGAAAAAGTATTTTTAGCTAAAGAAATTACGGCACATGTTGAACAAGAAACAGGATATAAAATTTCACAATTTGCTTACTTTTATAAAAAGTTGCAAGAAATTGATCCAAATATTACGCGGATTCGACGTGGGTGCTACGGCTATAAATCTGAAAAAAGCACTTGGTAGTAGCTCGTATACATATTCTTACATAACAAACATGTATAAACACCGTCTCTTTTGCTCATGAAAGAAAGAGAGGAAATATAGTCCTCTCTTTCTTTCTGCTATACGTTCTACCCCCTACAACCTCCGATTTTTCTTCATCACTAATTCTTCGCTCAAAAAAACAGAGGTCTACAGACCTCTGTTTTTTTATTCCTTTGAAAACTCTTTTACAAGACCACTAAATACATTTAGCGCATTGCGAATTGGCTCTCCCTCTTCTAAATCAACGCCTGTTCTTTTTAGCAAGTTAAGCGGATAATCAGAGCTCCCGCTTTTTAAAAACTCTAGGTAGTTGTTTTTCGTTTCTTCATCGCCTTTAAGAAGACGGTCTGCAATATGAATGGCTGATGCGTAGCCTGTTGCATACTTGTAAACATAGAATGGACGGTAAAAGTGAGGAATACGGCTCCATCCGTATTTCACTTCATCTCCAAGCTCTAAACTTTCTCCGTGATAGCTTCCAAAAAGCTCTTCATATACTTCATTAAAAGCTGAAGCATTAAGAGGTTCTTCTTTTTCTGCTTTCTCGTGCACAATTTTCTCGAATTCAGCAAACATAACTTGAGTAAAAAATGTTCCTTTAAACTGATCAATAAAATGGTGAAGTAAGTAACGTCGCTTCTTATCATCTTTTTCATGATCAATAAGGTGGTGCATAAGCAAGACTTCATTCACAGTTGAAGCTACTTCCGCTACAAAAATAGAATATCCTGCTGTTATATGTGGCTGATGTTTATTTGAATAATAGCTGTGCATAGCATGGCCCATTTCATGCGTTAATGTAAACAAACTATCTAAGTCATTGCGGTGGTTTAGAAGAACGTAAGGATGAACTCCATATACTCCAATATTGTAAGCTCCAGACCGTTTCCCTGGTGTTTCATGAACGTCAATAACACCTGCAACCTTCATTTCTTTTAATTGACTTACATAGTCTTCTCCAAGCGGACTTAACGCTTTTAACATCATTTCGTATGCTTCGTCATATGAAATATCGTACTTTACTCCTTCTACAAGTGGCACTCCTAAATCATACGGACGAAGCTCGTTTACGTTCAAAATCTTTTTCCGCTCTTTTGTGTAAGCATGCAAGGCTTCTTTTCCTTCATGTGCTGCTTGAATGAGCGTCTCATATACTTCTTTTGGTACTTTGTCGCCAAAGAGCGCTTTTTCTAAAGCAGATGGATAGTTTCTTAGCTTTGTCAATTTGACGTTGTTTTTCACCGCAGCTGAAAGTGTTGAACCAATAGTATTATGAAGACCTATATATGGTTCATAATAAGCTTCATACGCTTCTTTTCTTTTTTCTCGATCGGAACTTTTGCTTAACAATGCATATTTTCCGCGTGTTAGACGCTCTTTTTCTCCTTGATCATTTGTAATATATCCGAACGTAATGTCTGCATTATTGATCATCCCATACGTATTGCGAGGAGCTTGCAGTGCCTCTCCCATTTCAGAAAGAAGCGCCTCTTGCTCTGCAGATAACACGTGTTCTTTATATCGATACGTATCAAATAAATCTTCTTCAAAATATTGAAGTCCTTCTTCTTGCTTAATATAAGTAGAAAGTGTTTGCTCATCTAAACTAAGAAGAAAAGGCGTAAAGAAAGATGTAGCGCTGCTTAATTTTACGCCAAGCTGCTGCACTTTTGAAAGCCTTGCTTGTGAATCGGCAACTCTTGTATCTTCATCATGAGAAAGCATTGCATAAACATAAAGCTTACTATATTTTTGAGAGATTTCTTCTCCTTTTGTTAAGTATGTTAAAAGTTCTTTTGCATTTGTAATATTTCCTTGATAGCGTTTGATATCATCAATACGAGTGGAAACTTCTTCATAGCTCTTTTTCCATGCTTCTTCAGAAGAAAAAATATGTTCTTTTTTCCATTTCTCGCTTTCTGGAATGCTTTTTGTTTCTACCATAACAACACTCTCCTTATGTATGTATTCTTCTATTTTACGTTTTTTTGGAAAAGAAAAAAAGAATACTGCTTCTTAGTTTATGCATTACTTCCTTTACCATATCCTTAAAGAAAGATAAAAAAACACGAAAAACCTTCGTTTTTCGTGTTTTCATCTTAATAATAAGGAGAAATCATTAAATATACAATAACTCCTGTAAGACTTACATAAAGCCAAAGTGGCATTGTCCATCTTGCAATTTTCTTATGACGCTCATCTTGTCTGCTCAATCCACGTAGAAGTGTAATAAGAGCAAGCGGGACGATAGCGGCTGAAAGCGTAATATGAGTAATAAGAATAAAGAAATAGACGTACTTAATAAATCCTTCTGCTGGAAAGTGCGTGTTTGGAGCAATAGCGTGATACGTAACATATGAAATTAAGAACAGAAACGTTGTTGTAAAGGCCGCAAAAATAAAGCGTTTGTGCGCCGTAATGTTTCGCTGCTTAATCATAAAAAGAGCTGAAAGCAAAAAGATAAATGTAAAACTATTTAACACAGCATTTAACAATGGTAAGAAGGTAACATCGAGATGACTAAACTGCTCAAGCTTTGGCATAAAGAAAAGAAGAGCAATAAGTCCGTTAATGACGATTGTCAGCGTCACAACAATCCCAGTATAATTTTTTTGACTCTGTGTGGGTTTCATTCCTGTAACTCCTTTAAAATAGTGTGCTTCTCAAATATCGTATTGAATAAAATGACAAGTGTCAACAAATAGCCTTGAACGTTTTAAAATCCTTCACAATTTTTCCTTTTCTCTCCCTTTCTCCTCTTTATTCTATACACTTTTTCTCTTTTCATAGAAAAAGCTTATGACTTAAGAATAAGCCATAAGCTTTTGCGATTTATAACTGTTGCGACTTATAATAATCTTCCGATAAAGCGCGATTACTTTTCGATTTTCTGCTTCCCACTTCTCATTCTCTATTGGTGGAACAAAGTAATTTTTTCTCATGTATGTGAGCAGATGTGATAGTTTTAAAAACTTGATAGCATGTGTTGTCTTTAAAAGAAGCACTTCTTCATACTGTTTGTTAATCATTGAAAGAGATAACAAATAATCTCTCCTTTTTATTTTGCCTTAACATCTATTTTAACGCTTAACAACGCTTCATGCAACAAGCAAGGAAAAGATTGGTTATAGATATATATATAAATCATCTGAAAAATAGTAATAAACAACCTTATTTTTTTAAAAATATACCCCCTTAAATACTCTTTAACCTTCAAAAACACCTACTTTTGTACGATAAAAAAAGAAAAGGGGTTTTAAAAGTGTTAAAGTTAAAGCTGGGGACGAAAATTAATCTTTTAGTTTTTTGTATTGTATTTATACTTTGTAGTTTGATTGGCACTGTATTTTTCCACATTATTACCGATGATATAAAAGAAATTGCTACACAAAAAGCCCAAGCAGATTTAAAAATTAGCTATTCTTATATAAGCAGTCGTTATAAAGGTGAATGGACTCTAAAGAAAGATGGGTTATATAAAGGAAAAACTCGAATGAATGGAAATTACGCCATTGTTGATCAAATTGGAAATCTAACAGGAGATACTGTAACACTTTTCGAAAAAGAGGTTCCTGTTACATCTAACGTTATGACTAACGGAAAGCGGGCAATTGGTACGAAGCTTGATCCTAAAGTAGCGAAAACGATTTTCGAAGACAAAAGACGTTTTTATGGAGAAGCAGACATTGTTGGCGTTCCTTATCAGACTGCATATATGCCTATTCGAGCTAAGAATGGAGATATTATTGGTATTTTTTACGTTGGAGCAAATCAAGATATGATCAAAGAAACAACTCGATCATTTTTTCTTCTTTTCACATGTACTGTTCTCATTATTTTAATCTTATCAGGTATTGCCACTTACCTTTTTACTAATAAAATGAAAAAGCGTCTGAATAAACTTTCTGCTGCTTTTGAAAAAGCTGGAGATGGAGATTTAACAGTAGAATTACAAGATACAGCACATGATGAGCTAACAGTGCTTGCTGATAGTTTTAATAAAATGAAAGAAAATTTACATACAATGATTAGAAAGATTTCGCGCACGTCTGAGCAAGTCGCTTCCTCTTCTGAACAGCTAAAAAATGGAGCACAGGAAGCAAATGAAGCAACTGTTAAAATTACTGAATCTATTCAACTTGTTGCTCATGCTTCTGAAAACCAAATGGCAAGCATGATGGAAAGTGAACAAGCTCTTGAAAACGTTACAGTAGGAATTCAGAAAATTGCAGAGGGTTCTAAAATGATGGCAACGAAAGGAAAACTAACAAATGAACTTGTTTCAGAAGGACGCAACCTAATTGAGTCTTCTTCCTTTCAAATGAAGACAATTGAAGAATCGGTTTTACAAAGCAAACAGGCTATTCAGCTTTTAAATAGACGATCAAAAGAGATTGAAGAAATTTCTGCCTTTATTACAGATGTTGCGAACCAAACGAACCTGCTTGCTTTAAATGCTTCTATTGAAGCGGCAAGGGCTGGAGAGCATGGTAGAGGTTTTGCAGTTGTTGCTGAGGAGGTTCGCAAATTAGCAGAACAATCTCAGCAGTCTGCTGCTCAAATTTCAAATTTTATTAAAGAAATTCAAAAAGAAATTGTGGCTACCGCTCAATCCATTCATCATGTAAAAGAAGATGTCCAAAATGGATTAACGCTTGTTAGAAAAACAGAAGATACATTCCGAGAAATTACGTCTTTCACAACAAAGCTTGAGCAAACAATCACCAAATCTGTCTCTATTACAGAACATATGACATCTCATACGCAGGAAGTAACGGCAACGGCTTCCTCAATCACAGAGGTTGCAAAGGAAAATGCAGATCATGTTCAAAGTGTTGCAGCTCTAACAGAGGAACAGCTTGCTTCAATGGATGAAATTAACGCTTCTGCTCATTCTCTTTCAAAAGTAGCGACAAATCTTCAAAAACTTGTTACACATTTTAAAATATAAGAAAAACCACCCTATCTGGAGGGTGGTTTTTCCTTTATTAACATTAACGAATTTGTCCTGTACCGTTCATCACATATTTTACGGTTGTAAGAGCCGGAAGACCCATTGGACCGCGCGCATGTAACTTCTGCGTCGAAATCCCAATTTCTGCTCCAAATCCGAGCGCTCCACCGTCTGTAAATCTTGTTGAAGCATTATGGTAAAGAGCTGCAGCATCTACGAGCGTTGTAAATTTGTTCGCTGCTTCTGCATTTTCAGTAATAATCGCTTCCGAATGTTTTGTACCGTATTTTTCAATATGCTCAATCGCTTCATCAATGTTACTTACGACTTTAATAGCAAGATCTAAACTTAAATATTCTTCTTTCCAGTCTTTCTCCTCTGCTTTATATCCATCGTTAAAAACAGCAAGCGCTTTGTCATCTCCATGAACCGTAATCCCTGCGTCAGAAAGAGCTTTTTTCAGCTCCTCTTGATAACTTTGCAACCATTCTTCATGGAGGATGAGTGTTTCTGCTGCGTTACATACAGCAGGACGATCTGTTTTAGCATTAATGATAATATTTAAAGCTTTTTTAACGTCTGCATCATGATCAACGTAGAGATGACAATTTCCTATTCCTGTCTCTAGCACCGGAACGCTTGCATTGTTCACAACAGTATTAATAAGTGAAGCTCCTCCACGTGGAATAAGTACATCAATTTCATCTTTCATCGTAAAAAGTTCGCTCGTTGCTTCTCGGTTTGCGGTTGAAATAAATTGTACAGCATCACGTGGAATTTTTGTTTGATCTAGAGCCTCATGAATTACATCTACAATAGCTCCATTAGAATGAAGAGCTGATGAGCCCCCTTTTAAAATAATGGCATTTCCTGATTTTAAAGCAAGACCTGTTGCATCAACCGTTACGTTTGGTCTTGCTTCATAAATCATCCCAATAACACCAAGTGGTACACGAACTGTTTTAACACCGAGACCGTTATCAAGTGTCCAGCTTGAGAGTTCTTCTCCAACAGGATCGTCGAGCTTGGCGACATTTCTAAGTCCCTCCGCAAACTCATGAACTCTTTCTTTTGAAAGAGCTAAACGATCCATAAAAGCTTCCTCAAAGTTTTGCTCGCGTCCTTTCTGTAAGTCACGCTCATTTGCCTCTAAAATCTTTTCATAATTTTCTTCAAGATGTTGAGCTAACGTTAGCAATGCTCTGTTCTTTTCATCTGTTGTCAATAAACAGAGCGTTTTTGCTGCCTTTTTTGCTTTTTTCCCTTGTTCTTTTACGTTTGATACTTCTTTTGTTAACGTCATGTGTAAAGTAATGCCTCCTAGTTTTTTATTTCATAGAATAATCGAACTATATTTACAGCTAAGCTATATTTTAATTGGCGTTATTACTTCTTTATGACAAACTAAGTCTTCAAACTTTACAGCCGCTTCTTTTGCTTCAAGAGCTTCAAGATCTCGACAAAGCGTTAAATCCTCAGAAGAGTAGTTTACAATGCCAAGACCAATCGCTTCTCCACTCAAATCATTAATGCGTACAACACTTTTGCTTTGAAATGTACCTTCAACGCTATAAACATGTGTAGGAAGTAAGCTTTCAGAGTTTTCCAAAATCTCTTTCTTCCCTTGTTCATCAACGGTAATTTCTCCTTCAGGACCTGAATTAAAAGCAATCCATTGTTCCTTATGATTTAAGTTTGGTGCTCCTTCTGCACATGTAAAATACGTTCCTTTTGCTTTATTTTGTACAGCATCGTCCAAAATGTTTGAAACTCCTGCCTTGCCAAGGAAAGTTGGAATACCGGAAGCATTTGCAATCTTAACTGCCTCAATTTTAGATTTCATACCTCCGGTTCCAACACTGCTACCTGAACCACCAGCAGCTGCTTCAATTTCTGGTGTGATTTTATCAACGGTGCGTAAAAGCTTAGCATCTTGGTTGTTATGTGGATTGTCGTCATAAAGTCCGTCAATGTCGGAAAGAATGATGAGTAAATCTGCATTAACAAGACCTGCTACTTTAGCTGATAGCGTATCGTTGTCACCGAATTTTAAGCGATCAACTGTTACCGTATCGTTTTCGTTTACGATTGGTACAATTCCACGCTCAAGCAAGATACTTGTTGTGTTACGCACGTTATTATAGCGAGCTTCGTCTGAGAAATCGTTTCTCGTAATTAAAATTTGTGACGTAACATAACCGTGTGATAGAAAAAGCTCTGAATAAGCTTCCATCAATAATCCTTGCCCTATTGATGCGGCTGCTTGTTTTTCAGGTAAAGAACTTGGACGTTCAAGACATCCGAGCTTGCGATAACCCGCCGCAACTGCTCCAGATGAAACAAGCAATACTTCATGTCCCTGATCTTTTAATTGCACAACTTGGTCAACTAATTTTTCTAATTTTCTTCTGCTTATTTCTCCATGTCTACTTGTTAGTGAACTGCTTCCAATTTTTATGACAACCCGTTTTACGGTGTCTAATGACATCATCTCACTCCTGTTTTATAGCTGGTTTCAATTTTTATTTTTAATTTACTTTTACTGAGTGACTATTTTTTTATTTAAATTAGCACTGATTTCTTCTGAACGCTGTGCTGCACCTTTAATGGCTTCTGAAATTGCTTCTCCGCCACCGTGTTTTTCAAGCGCTGCAAGTCCAGCTGCTGTCGTTCCGTTTGGTGACGTTACTTTCTTGCGTAAATCAGCAGGTGTATCCTCTTGCTCCATCATCATTTTTGCTGCGCCAAGAATTGTTTGAGAGCCAATTTGACGTGCTATTTCTTCATCAAGACCAGCTTCTTTCGCTGTTTTCTCAATATGCTCCATCAAATAGTAGAAGTACGCAGGACCACTTCCAGCAATTCCTGTAAAGATGTCCATTTTATCTTCTTCAATTACATAAACTTCGCCAATGCAAGCTAGAAGCTTTTTCGCTAATATTACTTTATCCATCGACGTGTGCTTTCCTGGTGAAAGTGCTGTTGCCGATTCTCTTAACATGCTTGATGTATTCGGCATAACGCGAATAACTTGTTGGTCTTCATTTAAATTTTCTTCCATATATGAAGTTGGTATACCCGCTAATACAGATAAGATAACCTGCTCTTTTGTTACTTTATCTTTAATAGATGAAAGAGCCTCATCGATATCTTTTGGTTTCATTGCTAAGATAAAAAAATCTACCGAGCTAAAATCCAATTCTTCACGTTTCATTGCACGAATTCCATATTTATTTCTTAGCTGTTGTAATCTCTCTTCATTGCTTTTATTTGTCGCAATAATTTGTTCAGCAGGAATTAACTCTGCTTCTACAATGCCAGAAATCATTGCTTCTGCCATTGAACCTGCTCCTAAAAAAGCAACTTTTTGATTACTAATCAAAATATCCTCTCCTTTAAAATGTACTGCTGTTGTTTGTGCCAACAACGTAATTAATCGTAACATGGTCATATTCTATGTCAAGGTTGAAACGCCTATAAGACAAGCTTTTTAGTATTTTGGAAGCGCATACAAAACAGATTTTAGAACACGCTGTAACACTTGTCATTCGTGGGATAGATGAGGAAACTACCTTGGTAAATCCAAGAAACTTTTAAAAATAATAAAAAAATTATCTTTTCCTCATTTGTCAATAGCTTTTTGACAAATAAATATTTTTTCTGTCGTTTTTTTACAAAAAGAGCAACTTGGCCATTGCTCTTTTGTAAAAAGTAGAAGCTATCTTCCAAAATTATAAGACGCCAATAAGTTTACTTATATAAGTAATAAGAACAGCTGCTGGAAGAAAGAAGATTTGAGACACTAGCGTCCCTATTAAACGTGAAATCATAAGAAATATATATGTTCTTGTCATTGCAGAAGATCCCGTGTCCTCAATGAGTGCACGCTCTGTCAAAAGTGCTATGTGTAGATCGAGACATAGCGTAAATAAAATTGTGGCTACTCCGTTAATAATTCCAGCTGACATAATAGATGTTGCACTATGAGCAGGATCGAGAATTGAAGCATATAAAGCTGAAAGAACTCCGGTTGTATAAACAGAGGTTACGAAAATATTTGTGAGCATCATTCGCTTTGGAATCCCTCCAATGCGAAGTCTTTGCATAACCGTTATTCTTGGCTTTCTTATGTATGAAGGAACATAACGTAATTTTTTAATATTTGTGAGCGTCATTAAATTCATTAGTGATCCCTCTATCTCAAAACGCTTAATAAGCAGAGGAGAAAGTTTCGCCATTGTTGGATAAGCAACTATACTAATGAGTGTTCCAATGGAAGCACTCAATAAGATAAGACGAAAGGAAAGAACAATACTTCCTTCCATGCCTTCATCAACGCTATCTACCATATTCCCTAAAAGCATAGACTGAGACAAATTCGATGTTCTTGCGATAAGTAAAACAGCACTTGCAATGGAAAGAGATACGGCAATTTTTTTTAACTTGACTCCTCCAAATCGAATGCTATAGCACGATGTTTCTACAAAGTGAATAACTCCTGTTAAAACCATGATGAGGACTACTATCATAATTGACCAACCTTTTTACCATATTTTTAAAATAGACGTTAATATCTGGTAGAAAGTTGCTCTTTTATCAGAAACAATAAAAAACCAGCCAATTTGGCTGGTTTTTTATTATGAAAGCGTTGGATTATCGACAACTTGAAGGATTTCTACTCCCGACTTCATTTCACTTTCACAAAGCGGGCATGTCGGCGTCTCACTGCTTTTAAAATTATCTCGCACCCAGCAGTTACAATCTTCGGAAACACAGTTCCAAACTTTCGTTTCTGCTGTCACAATTTCAGGGACTTCCTTTTTATTATACATGCGCTCACTCCTTGGTCTTGAAATGGATTCTTTTCCTTTTCATAGCCTTTCCAAAAAAGGCGAAGTTAAGCCCTCAAAATGTATTAAAGAAAGATTTCACAAAGAAAATTGTGGATACTAACCCTTTATTATATGCGATGAATTTTCTTTTCATTCAACTTATGATCGAGAGTAACTTCCCAAAACTAGAAACAATGAAAGCCCTACCTCTCTTTCATGCTTACGGCTCCTAGGCCGTGCCTGCTACGAACAAAGTCTTGAGTTTCTTTTTAGTCGGATTAAATTACTCGTCGCATGTGAGATGTTCATATTCTCGCTATTAGAAAAAGATTTCTTATAGCTTTGTTTCTTCTCACTTTTTAGATATAATGTTCCAGTTATATTTAACGTAGTCATACGATTATTTACCCTCGAATATTTAATAGTGTGTTTAAGCTCCGTTTCTCTTATTAAAAAGAGAAATAAACATGTATTAAACTGCTTAAAAAAGAGTCAGTAATATATAAATATACACCTATAAATCAATTAAGTCAACAAAAAAACGAGCATTTCTGCTCGATTTTTTTGTTAAGCATATTGTTTGCGGTCACGCAGTACGTTTTTCAATACTTTCCCTACAGGGTTTTTCGGAAGGCTCTCTACAAACTCAACCGCTGGAATTTTGTAGTCAGACAAGCGTCCTTTACAATAAGAAAGAACGTCTTCTTCGCTAAGTGGTGAACCTGGTTGTTTAACAATGAAAGCTTTTGGCACTTCACCAAATGTTTCATCTTTCATCCCAACAACGGCCGCTTCTCGAACTCCTTTAATTGATGTTAATACTTCCTCAACTCCATCTGGATAGATGTTTTCGCCTCCGTATACAATCACATCTTTATAGCGTCCCATAATATATAAGAACCCATCTTCATCAATCATTCCAGCGTCTCCCATTAGGAACCAGCCGTCTTCAAATGCTTTTTCAGTTGCTTCTTCATTTCCCCAGTAGCCTTCGAAAACATAAGGGCTTCGAATTAAAATTTCTCCAACTTGCCCCTTCTCTAGAGGTTCATGTGTATCCTTATCAACAATTTTAATCTCAATGTCGTCTACTGGAAGACCAGCAGAATCTGCTTTTTCTCGTCCCATACTTGGTACATATCTTGTTAACACAAATGCTTCTGTACTTCCATAACCAGAAAGAAGCGGTACATCGATTTCTTTATATTTATCAAATAAAGAAGATGGTACCTTTGTTCCTCCTGTTTGAAGCTGTTTAAGAGATGACGCATCATAATTTCCTTTATGATACTCTTCAATCATATGATTATAAACATATGGAAAAGCCATCATTGAATTGATTTTTTGATCTTGAATAACTTCCCAAATTTGTTTTGGCTCAGATTTCATAGAGCAAACAACTGTCATCCCCATAAAGACGGCTCCAAATACGCTGATAAGAGAGCTCATATGGAAAAGTGGATGAACTGCAAGAAAACGAGCTCCTTCACCTGTATTTTTCCATTTTGACACATCGCCACTTTCGAAATAACTTGTATATGTTTTATGAACAATTTCACAAATTTTAGGTTTTCCTGTTGTTCCTGAGGTGAATAAGAAAAGAGCTGGATCTTCTGGATTCACCACAATATTTGGTTCATCAGTTGAATAATTTTTTAAAAATTGTTGGAATCCTTCTAAGCTTTCATCTTGAGCCATTACAGATTTAAAAATAACATTTCCCTTTTCTTCAATAAGAGGGGCCATCACACTTGCAAATTTCTCATCATAAAGCACAAGTTTAGCTTGGGCAGAATCAATTACATTTTCCATTTCTGAGGTTGTGGACTCACTGTTTGTTGGAATAGCAATAGCTCCTACTTTAAATGATGCAAAAAGGGCTACAGGATAAAATAGGGTATTTTCAAGAAGTAGAGCAACTCTGTCTCCTTTTTGTACCCCTTTTTCTTTCATATAATGAGCAAGTCTGTTTACTTCTTCATTGTATTGTTTAAATGTATAACGATGTTTTCGGTCTACTAAACCTTCAAAGTTTGGTGTTTCAATAGATCTTTCTACTAAGTAAGAATGAATAGTCTTCATAGCTTTACACACTCCTAAGCTAATGATTTTGTTTTTTATCTTTTGTTCACCTTATTAACTTTATCATAAAGTAAATTCTTTATAAAGTGTTGTAGATCAAAAAAGGACAAAGGACTTAGGAACGGAAAATTCCAGAAAAATAATCCGCCTCTTTTAGAATGCGGATTGTAAGCATTTTTATGTTTTTTTTAAAATGGAAACTATTCTCTTTTTAACAAACAGTCGTTCTATTATATAGAAACATTTATTGATGAAAAACATGACAAATTCCCTATTCTAAAATAGAGATTTTCCACACCAGATTCATTTTCAGTTCTTTTTCTAGTATAAAAATAAAATTTGTTGTAAATCAAAAAAAGGATCTTTTCTCTTTTCTCCTCTCGAAATCGTTTAATGCATATATTCATCCATGTTAGGTAATGTTGAAAAATAGATACAAATTTGTAGCTGTCTCGTGGATTTTCAAAACCGATTCTTTCATATAGAAAAAAGAACACATCCCAGAAAATTATATAAGAAAAGATTCTTTCATTATAAGATCCGTTTATTGTTTCTTTTTACCGCCCAAAACCTTTCATACTCTGTTCTAAAACCTTCTCTTGACGCTAATACAAAACGACAATATACTACATAAAGCAATTCATGTTTCAAAAAGACAATTTCATATCGAAGAAAGGGTGATTTTTATTTATGAATAGTATCTTTCGGAAGAAAACGATAGAAGCTCTTTTAGCTCAAAGCACACAAAAAGATTTAAAAAGAACACTTAGCGTGTTAGACCTTATCTTCCTTGGCGTTGGCTGTGTAATTGGCACAGGCATCTTTGTTATTACAGGTGTTGTGGCAGCAACAAGCGCTGGTCCTGCTCTTATTTTATCTTTTGTTATTGCTGGAATCGCTTGTGCTCTTGCAGCCTTCTGCTACGCAGAGTTTTCTTCTTCCGTTCCTGTCTCAGGGAGTGTGTATACTTATACATACGCTACACTTGGCGAGTTTTTCGCTTTCTTAATTGGATGGGACTTGATGCTCGAGTATGTACTTGCAATGGCGGCTGTTTCTACGGGATGGTCCTCTTATTTTCAATCTTTCCTAACAGGCTTTGGTCTCCATTTTCCGACAGCGCTTGGATCTGCTCCTTTAAGCGGGCAAGGAGGAATTGTAAACTTACCTGCTGTGATCATTATTCTTTTAATTACAGCTCTTGTTAGCTATGGAGTAAAGGAAAGCGTTCGATTTAACAACGTAATGGTAATTTTAAAAATCGTTGTGATTTTAGCTTTTATTGTGACTGGAATTGGGTATGTTAAACCTGAAAACTGGTCTCCCTTTATGCCTTTTGGAATTAGCGGAGTCATCACAAGTGCTGCAACCGTCTTTTTTGCTTACCTCGGATTTGATGCAATTGCAACAGCATCTGAAGAAGTAAAGCGTCCACAGCGTGATATGCCAATTGGTATTATTGGATCTCTTATTGTATGTACAGTGTTATATATTGCTGTATCTGCAGTCTTAACAGGAATTGTTCCATACACAAAGCTTAATGTAGATGCTCCTGTCTCATTTGCTCTTTCCTTTGTTGGACAAGACAAGATTGCCGGTTTTATTTCCGTTGGCGCTGTTATTGGAATGGTTACCGTTATTTTAGCTCTTATTTATGCACAAGTTCGTTTGTCATTTGTAATGAGTCGTGATGGTCTTCTGCCGAAGTCTTTATCACGCTTAAATAAAAAACGTCAAACCCCATTTTTAAATACGTGGATTACAGGATTTATTGGTGCAGGAATTGCTGGTTTTCTTGATTTAACAACGCTTGCCCATCTTGTTAATATGGGAACACTCGCTGCATTTACGCTTGTTTCTATTGCTATTATCATTTTGCGCAAGAAATTTCCAGATGTTAAGTCTACGTTTCGCGTTCCATTCGTTCCAGTTGTTCCTCTATTAAGCGCCCTATTTTGTATTTATTTATCACTAAGCTTACCGGGAATTACTTGGATTTCATTTATCATTTGGATTGCTGTTGGAGCTGTTGTTTACTTCTTATACGGAAAACAACATAGCAATTTAAACGTCAAATCATAATTTTCAAACTGGAGAACGCTTTTTCTTTCGAAAAGCGTTCTCTTCCTTAGGAGTGCATCTATGAATTCACAAAATCAAGAATTAAAAAAAGAAGTTGGTTTATTTTTCGCATTATCTATTGTTGTTGGTACGATTATTGGCTCTGGTGTATTTATGAAGCCAGGCACTGTTTTAACATATTCAGGCAGTGCAAATATGGCTCTACTCGCCTGGTTTCTTGGCGGAATTTTAACACTTGCGGGCGGCTTAACCGTTGCTGAAATTGGCTCACAAATCCCAAAGACAGGTGGTTTATATACATATATTGAAGAAGTATACGGTGAACTTTGGGGCTTTTTATGTGGATGGGTTCAAACTGTTGTTTATGGTCCTGCTGTTATCGGAGCGCTTGGATTGTATTTTGGTTCCTTGCTTACAAATCTTTTTTCATGGAATTCAGCATTAGAAAGTGTTGTTGGAGTTATAACAGTTATTTTTTTATGTATTATAAATATTGTTGGTACAAAATATGGCGGCTTTGTTCAAACGCTCACAACAGTCGGAAAATTAGTTCCTATCGTATTTATTATCGTTTTTGGACTATGGAAAGGCAACGAAAATATTGGTTCAACTGTTGACAGCGCGCTTACGGATATGAACTTAGGAGCTGCCATTTTAGCTACGCTTTTTGCTTATGATGGGTGGATTCTCCTTGCTTCAATGGGAGGAGAAATGAAAAACCCCGCAAAACTTCTACCACGAGCAATGACGGCTGGCCTTCTTATTGTGACCGCGTGTTACCTTTTTGTGAACATTGCACTTCTTCATGTGTTACCAGCTACAGAGATTGTAAAGCTTGGTGAAAATGCAACAGGCACGGCAGCTACGATGCTTTTTGGAGATATCGGAGGAAAAATCATTAGTATCGGCATTATCGTTTCGATTTTTGGATGTTTGAATGGAAAAATTTTAACGTTCCCGCGTGTAACATTTGCAATGGCAGAACGTGGACAGCTTCCATTTTCGAAAAGTATAGCTAAAATTCATCCTTCCTTTCAAACTCCTTGGATTTCCGTTCTATTGCAGATGATTTTAGCTTCTATCGTCATGTTTGCTAGCAATCCAGATAAGCTATCAGATCTTGCTGTTTTTACTATTTATATGTTTTATATGCTCGCTTTCTTCGCTGTTTTTATACTGCGGAAAAAGAATAAGAAGAAACGGGAATATAGCGTACCTCTTTATCCTATATTACCAATCATTGCAATTATAGGTTCGCTTTTTGTATTAATTAGTACTCTTATGACAAAACCTTTATCATGTCTGCTTTCTATTGGTGTCACTATTATTGGGCTTCCGATATACTACGCTATCAAGAAAAAAAGGCAAAGAATATAAAAAAAGAAAGAGGAGCTCCTCTTTCTTTTTTTATAATACCGGAGAAAACAAACGCGCAAATGATTCCTTCAATCGTTCTAAAAAAGAGCGATGTCTATACTCTTGTTTTTCTGCTTTATGGCTATCCTTGATATCTTCATAAAAATTGTGAATAAGCTGTTGAATTGTTTTACTATGAAGTAAAAAGACGTTGATTTCAAAATTAAGCTGAAGACTTCTAATATCTACATTTGCTGTTCCAACAGAGGCAATTTTATCATCAACAATAAGAATTTTATGATGCATAAATCCTTTTTCATATTGATATATATTTATATTTTCGTTTAACATCTCTCCAAAATAAGAGTTTGTTCCATACTGAGTTAAAAAACCATCATTTTTACGCGGCACCATAATTTTAATATCTACTCCACGAGCAGCCGCAATTTTCAGGGCCGTACGAATATCCTTGTTTGGGACAAAATATGGAGTTGCAATAATAATAGACTCCTTTGCTGATGTTACCATTGCATGATACAAATCACTCATTACACTTTGACTTGAATCAGGACCGCTTGTTACAACTTGTATGCCACCATCCCCGTTTTGTAATTCTTTTGCTTTATACTTAGAAAATGGAAGCTCTTCCCCTGTTATATAAAACCAATCTGATAAAAAAGCAGCTTGAAGAGTTTGCACAATCTCTCCTTTTACTTTCAGATGGGTATCACGCCAAAAGGAAAATCTCTTTCCTTCTCCTATATACTCATCTCCAATATTCATTCCGCCTACAAATCCTACTTTCCCGTCAATTACAATGATTTTACGATGATTTCGAAAATTAAGCTTTTGGTTAAAAAAACTTCGACGAAGCGGTAAGAAGCGATGTACACGCACACCAAATTCTCTCATTCTTTTAATCGTCCTCTTTGAAAGAGAACTGCCGATAAAGTCGTGATAAACAAGTACTTCACACCCGTTTTTAGCTTTTTCACAAAGAATGTCGATAATACTCATCCCAACTTTGTCATCTCTCAACGTATAGTATCCAAGGTGAATATACTCCTGAGCTTTTCTTAGCTCTTCTCGAATAGCTGGAAAAGTCTCATCTCCATTTTTCAATACTTCTGTTTGAGAGTAGCAGCTTAGAGGGTGTTGACTTAGCGTTTCCACTAAATCTGCAAACGATTTTTCTTTTTCATTGAATCCTTGTGACAGCTCAGACGGTCTGCAGTGAATCATTTTCTTCATCATCTCAATATGTTTTTCTCGCTTTCTTTTAAACAAATGCCCTTTTACTTCAAGCTGTCCAGAATAAATGAAAAAAACATATCCTACAAGAGGGAAAAAGATAATAGCATACATCCAAAGGAGCGTTTTGTAAGGAGAACGATTTTCAAGCATGATCCCTCCACAAATGGAAAGCACAATAATTATGTAGAGGAGACCAAATACAATTTTTGTATTTAACGAATAGTTTGTTACCACTACAACTATAAAAGAAATGATCATGCCTAGAAAAAATAAAAACTGTCGAATTTTTTTCATATTTTTCTTCCTCTCTATAAACGCCACTTCGTACTGTTACCATAGCCTAATCTGCACTTTTTCAAACTGAGAGAATATGACTTTTTAGCTTAGGACATCTTCCTGACATATTTCTAAGATAAAGTAAAAGAAACGCTTACGAGAAATAAGGAGGAATTAACATGACATCAGTATGGAACGAATCACTTGAAAAGCATTCAAACAAACATCGTTATGATCAAGAAACGCTAATTCAGGACCCTGTCCATTCTCATATACAAGCTTTTTTAGAAAGATGGAAAAGAAACAGAGCTAAAAAAGATCAAGCTCTTTTACAGCATGCACGAGTTAAAAGACTAATGAGACAGGCTAAAAAACTTGGTATATCAACAGAAAAGCGAACATTTACCCAAATCCGCAATCAGATTCGTCACAAACATCTATATCAAAAAGCACAAAAAGCCGGTATTGAAACAACCGGAAAAAGCAAAAATGGAATTTCTCATCGTCTTTATGCTCTTCATTTAGAAACGGAAGCACAAAAATTAGGAATCTCGCCTGAAAATCTAGATTTTCTAACTCTTTCAAAATTAGTACGTCAACAAATGATCCTACAAGAAGCGAGTGAACTTCGTATTTCAGTAGAAGAAAAACCATTAGAAACGCTAGAAGAAGAAATTCGATGTCAAAAAATAAAGCGTGCAGCTACTCTCCTTGATATAAATGTTGAAAATAAAAACGAACGTGAGCTTTTAAAAGAAATTGTAAGAAAGCATCCACATAAATTAAAAGAGCTTGATTTATTTCCTAGAAGTTGTGCGCGAGTCTTTTTTCCATATCATGAATAAGTAAAGCTATTCTCAATCTTTACTTATTCGCTATAATAGAAGTAGACTTTCAAGGAAGTGAGAAACATGCAAAAAATTTTAATTGTAGAAGATGAACAAACAATAAGCCGAATTCTTTCCGTTTATTTAAAGAAATCCGGCTACAGTATTGAACAAGCCTTCACAGGGCAAGAAGCTTTTGATAAATTTGACGAGCAAATCTTTCAGCTCGTTTTACTAGACGTTATGCTCCCTGATTATGATGGATGGCACATTTTAAAAGAAATACGCGCCAAAAGTGCTACACCTGTCATTATGTTAACAGCGCTAAGCGATGTTCAATATCGTCTATCAGGTCTTAAAGGCGGTGCAGACGATTATATTTCAAAACCTTTCGTAGCTGATGAAGTGGTTGCAAGAGTTCAAGCCGTTTTACGTCGCTCTGTTGGTACGCTTAATAGCGAAGACAGCCAATACTTTGGTAATTTAAAACTAGACTTTAAATCACATACGGTAACTTTAAATGGAGTCTCTGTTGAACTAACGAGAAGAGATTTATCTTTACTTTTTTTCCTTGCTCAACATCCGAACCAAACATTCACAAGAGATCAGCTTATTGATCAAGTATGGGGGATAGATTATGAAGGAAGTGACAGAGCCGTTGATTTATCTGTTAAGCGGCTTCGCCGGGCATTAGAAAACTGGAACACTGATGAAGGAGAAATTAAGACACTACGAGGATTGGGGTATCAATTTTGTGTATACACAACAAGCTAAACGCTCATCGCTTCTTCGCTATTGGACAACTCGTTATGCTTTAACACTTGTTATTGGTCTTGCTATTATCCTCATTGTGAGCGTTCTGTGGATTCGTCATTCAACACTTGAAAATAATTTAAATCTAAACAAATATATGGCAGAAGAAATTGCCGATCGGATGGAAAATAGCATTGCAAATGATAGCGGTGGCCCTCTGAAAATCTTTCCTAATATTTTGGAGGATCGCAGCAAAATTCTTAATTCCAAAAAAGAACCTTCTCTTTACATTGTCAATGAAAATGGAAAAGTTATTTTCTCAAACGTTCGTTCACCTGGGGTTATAAATAGCTTTGTGTCATCGTCTTTTTTTAGCAGCAAAGATACGGTAAAAAAGTTTCGTCTTGATTCTCCTCCATACGATATCTATGTTGTAAAATCAGCTATTGAAATGGAAAATGGAGAAAAAGGATGGGTTCTTGTTGTTCAGCCTGAAAAAGAATTAACCGAAGTTCACCAAGAATATAGTCTTTTACTTATTATGATTATTAGCCTTGGACTTCTAGGCTGGGGGGCTATTTACTTTTTATCACGAAAGTTAACCTCCCCTATTCAAGACGTTTCAAAGGCAGCCAAACGTATTGAAGCAGGACTTTATGACGTAAATTTATCTGAAAACGTACCACAGCAGGAAATGTATGAGCTTATTCATTCTTTTAAAGAAATGGCACAAAAGCTTGAACGTCTTGAGTCTTTGCGTGCTGAACTTCTTGCAGGTGTAACTCATGAATTAAAAACGCCCGTCACTTCGATAAGCGGTCTTCTTCAAGCTGTTAAAGATGATGTTGTAACAGGAGAAGAAGCAAAAGAGTTTCTAGACATTTCTGTAAAGGAAACAAGCAAACTTCAAAACATGATTGGAGATTTGTTAGACTTTAATGCTTTTACAGCTCAGGCTATTCCTATTAACATTGAAACTCACGATGCGCTTGACTTAGTTAAAGAAATCACGTATCAATGGCATCTTGCGCAAGGAAATGAAGCTCTTTCATATGATATCAATGCAACCAACAAATCTATACTTGTTGATGTAGATCCGATGCGCTTTCAACAAATTATGACCAATCTTTTAAACAATGCTAAACATGCGATGAAGGAAAGCGGTCATATTACAATAGAGTGTTCAGAAAGCTTAACACAACTGCTTATTACGGTTACAAATAACGGACCTCCTATTTCTGAAGAAGAACAACCTTTTATATTTGATCGATTTTTTAGAGGTGAAAAGAAAAAATATGAAGTCCGTGGATTAGGGCTTGGTCTTCCCTTTAGTCAAATGTTAGCACGAGCTATGAACGGAGACTTATTTTTACAATCTTCCTCTAATGAAGGAACATCGTTTACAATCACACTCCCTCTTCATACAGATTAATTTCAAAAAAGCCATGATTCTCATCATGGCTTTTTTTACGATTATGTTTTATTTTTATTTTTTGTCTTACTTTCTTTTTTTAGAATGTGATAATACGTGAATCCTAAAAGAATAACACCCGAAATGCTGCAAATATATTGAATAATTCTCATCGTATCCATTTTTTACACCTACCTCTATTAATAGTAATTAGAATGTTCGATTTTCTCTCTTTTATACAAAAGAGGATGATAGAGGAATGTGTTCAATTAACGATAAGTAATAAGAAAAGTACTTTTTATTTTTCTACAAATTAATAATCTGTCCGTAAAAGTATAGCTAAAGGAAAAGAAAAAGCGAAGTGATGATACTGAACGTTTTAAAAGCTACAAGTAATTAAAGAGTAGTATTTTAGGGGGTACTAATAGACACAGAAGCGTATTTATTCAAGATGTGAAGTTCCTTGGAGTTCATCCCACCTTTAAAAATGAAAGAGGTTGGGTGCCTAAAAGACGACCAACCTCTTTTATTTTCTCTTTCTTTTGAGCTCCCCACTACTGCAGTCTTGGGGATTCTTGGGTTATCCACTTATCGCTGCAGTTATTTACTTTCTTGAAGCTCCGTCTCTACAGTATGTTGTTCCGGCAGGGAATCCCAGATGCTTGTATCCGCCGTTTCAATAGAACGGTTAGCTACCGCTTCTATGGCAGCCAACATAGCTACTTCCCCTTGTTTAATTAAATACTCCCTATCTTTTTGTTCTAAGATAGCAGATCTATTTGGCGAATCAGAAAGTCCTCTATTTTCAAAAAGAAGGGTTGGAATGTCGTAATGCGCTGCAAAGTTATTTCTGGCAATGGAGGTCGACGTGCTATCACTATGATAGCGTGCTAAATTACTGTACTTCTTTGGTTCTATTGCTTTATACACAACAGCTCCTAGTTTTTTTGAACTTTCGAGAACTTCATCCTTTACGCCGTCATTTGTCGGGTAAAGCATCGCACCGGAAACAAGCTCTCCATCATCAGTAGCCCGATTCGCAATTTGATGGTGAAAATCAATGGCATAATCAACGTCATACTGTTGAAGTACATTTTCATGCAATGCCTTTGTTTCCGGTTGGGATAATGAATTATGGGTCCGGTTTAAATTAATACCATTCGCGTTATTACGAGTCTGCAGCCCCCCTCTATACAAATGAGAACTATCCCAATCCACATCCCCTTCTGCGCCATCAAGGTTTAAACGTGGTACAATGAGAATATTTACCTTATCAATCAAGCCTCTCACTTTCTTGCTATCAGTTGATAACTGACGAATCACTCTAATCGCAGATTCCGTCACTAATGGTTCATTACCATGCTGTTGGGTTAAAAATAATATGGTTGGTTTATTTGGGTCATCTAGATTATCCCCTATTTTCACAAGATGAAGTTTACGTCCTTTTACGGATTCACCAATTACTTCTACATTAACGTATTCTGATTTTCGATCAACGTTCTCTAGAAATCTAGACATCTCGTCGTAATTTGTTAAACTCTCGATTCTTAAAAGTTCAGGATGTTGATTTACATTGGTCCTGTTATCATCAGCTTTAACAGAATCAGAGAATGACGGTACTAACAATAGAGATAAAGCCAACGCTGTGATGGATCCCGTTTTCACCATTTTTCTTATCATGTTTATCCCTCCATTTTTTAAAATACCTCTTTAATATTATTCAAAATTATAACTAGAATACCTTCCGACAATGTAAAAATTAGATAAGTAACTGGTTTTATTTTTCTCCTATTTATCTTTAGGAGATATCATAACTGAACTTCATTTATGAATATTAAGGACTTTAATCAAATTCATTTTTTACAACCTTGTAACTGGAATTTAATATCCTTCCATTATATTAATAATTGATAATATTACTAAAACAATCAAATGGAGGGTTATTTTATGAAAAGCACCTTAAAAAAAATGACATTAAGTACTTTAGCTCTTGGATCTCTTGTTGTTGGATCGTTTGGAATCTCAATTTCAGAGAATGAACCTAAGGTTGTAGCCTACAGTTCGTATGATGAAGTTTTACATTTCCCTACTGAACGCTATCCGTTAACTGCCGATCATATCAGTGATGCTATAGCTGCTGGTCACCCTTCAGTTTGTACAATTGATCGTGATGGTGCAGATGCTAATCGGAGAGAATCTTTAGCAGGAATCCCAACAAAATCAGGTTATGATCGTGATGAATGGCCAATGGCCGTATGTGAAGAAGGAGGTGCTGGTGCAAGTGTAAGATATGTTCCCTCCTCTGATAATCGTGGTTCAGGAGCATGGGTCGGTAATGCCATTGAAGATTTTCCAGATGGGACTCGTGTTAAATTTATCTTAAACTAAGATTTTACGATATTGAGAGGGAGTATTATACATTGAGGAATTCATGGCCTATAGAGGAATTAACGGTTTCTTATTCACAGCTCGTGCTATATCAAAATGGAATAAAAGAACCTTATCTGGAATGGAAAGAAGTAGACCTTAAACGGGGCTATATCAGCCAAAACGGAATACTTTCAATTGAAACGTTGTCTAATACAACGTGTGAAGTGCGTGTTGGAGTTATTGATGAGTATAAAACGATCAAAGAATCGGTCCGTTCCTTTTTACTTCCTTTTGAAGTGCTGGAAGATGGAGTTATAATTTCAAGCGTAGGCCAAAAGGGATTATTTTTTGACGTACCAAAAGGATCCTATTCCATTCACTTTGATGCCTTTCCTCTTGAGCCTTCAAATGCTGAAGAACTCTATCGTGTGAGGTATATTTTTCAATTCAAAAGGGTTTGAAAATGATTCATTCTTATGATGATATAGTTTGATTTGCTTGCCCCTTTCTCGAAGAAATACAAGATAGTAATAAAAAATACACCCTAAAGCTCTTCCACAATTGGGCGCGTTTATCGAGTAACGTGTCTTTTTGTATAGAGCCATTTAATGCAGTAAGACTAAAATTATTGTCACTGTACAAGTTTGTACTTTTTTCACTTCCTCAAACAGATTTTATGTTAACTAAGTTTGTCCTTCGTATACAATAAAAAACCAGAAAAATGTAGATTCATTTTCTGGTTTCAAAATTATTTGTTTGTCGCTTTTTATCCATGAAACAATTATGCGTATAATTCCTTTTCTTCGTATATCTTTACTTTATTGATACGTTTCTCATGTCTACCACCCTCAAAAGGCGTTGTTAACCATACTTTTGCAATTTCACGGGCAAGTCCTGGACCGATAACACGTTCTCCCATTGATAATATATTTGAATCATTGTGTTCTCTTGTCGCTTTCGCACTAAATAGATCATGTACAAGGGCACAACGAACCCCCATTACTTTATTTGCTGCAATACTCATGCCAATTCCAGTACCGCAAATTAAAATTCCGCGATCTACTTCTCCTCTAGTCACTTTTTCTGCTACTGGAATTGCATAATCCGGATAATCAACTGACGTGTTACATTCACATCCTAAATCCTCATAGTCAATATTCATCTCTTTCATTAACGAGATAATTTCGTTCCGAATGGTAATACCACCATGGTCTGATGCAATAGCTACCTTCATCTTCTTCCACTCCTATTCTTATATGACTGTTATAAAAGTTCATTTAAAATTACTTTTCTAAAGTACTAGCATTCTTTGTTTTACAACACTGACACGTAGTATAATAAACACTTACCTTTTTGTCTTCAAAATAATCAACTGTTGAATTACATTCCTGACAAATTAGTGTACCCATTTCTCATTCTCCTTTATATATATTAAATAATTTGTATACTTATCTGCTATGTTATGGTGAATGGATTCTGCTTTTATTAGGAATTCGTTTAGTAAGACAATAAGGTTGGAATTAAGATAATACGATGGACTTTAGTTAGTTATTTACTTAGCTTAAAACTTGGTCACCTTTGTTAAAAGTGCTAAATGTATCTAACAATCTAAATTTTTCATAACTATCAGATAGTATATTGTTTACATTTCCAAATTCTATGCTTATTAATTTATTTTCTTTAATACCAACAGCAAGACCGGAATGTCCTTCAGTCAACAGTTCTACTGCTTTAACGCCCATCTTACTTGCTAATATCCTATCAAAAGCTGATGGACTTCCTCCTCTTTGTATGAAACCTAATACAGAAGTTCTTACACTAATCTGTAGCCTTTCCTCAATATACTTTTTTAGTTCTTCGATATCATACATCTTTTCCGTAATAATAATTAAGTTGTCCTGTTTGCCACTGGCTATCTTTGAATGTACTTGTGAACAAATCGTAGTAAAATCTAATTTTCTTTCTGGGATAGAGATAATTTCCCCTTCCCCAGCCAGCGCTGAATAAGTAGCTAAATCCCCACAATATCTTCCCATAACTTCGATAATTGTTGTTTTATCATGTGAAAAATCCGTATCTTTAATTTTACTAATAGAATCCAATATGGTATTTAAAGCTGTATCAAATCCTATTGAGTAATCTGTATAAGCAAAGTCGTTATCGATCGTTCCGGGTATACTTATCACATTGATGCCTAGATGATGTAATTTTTCTGCTCCTTTAAAGGAACCGTCGCCACCTATAACCACTAGAAGGGTTATACCGAATTCCTTTAGTACTCTTACAGCCTTTTTTCTTCCTTCCTCTTTCATAAACTCTAGGCATCTAGAAGTTTTTAATATTGTTCCCCCCTTATCTGCAATTCCCTCAACATTAAAAGGAGTTAATCTATCAATATTTCTATCGATCAAGCCTTGGTACCCACCTTTTATTCCCATTGTCTCTATATTCTTTTGTTGTGCAGCTATAACAACAGCTCGTATAGCAGCATTCATTCCTGGAGCATCTCCTCCACTTGTTAATATGCCAAGTTTATTCATAGATGTTCCCTCACTTTCACGTTTCTAATAATTGATACCTTTGTCTGTTAGGTGCGAATCCATACTAAATTTGTTTCACTCTACTTAATGATAGCGATTGCAACTTTTGAGTAGAAAATGCAATTGATGGTTATTAGCGATTTGTATACTTGTCTACTAAGTTGACTTATATACATAGATTACTTACAATATGTGTAGATGTCAATAATTATAATTTATTTATTCTATTTAAATTTATTATCTTTATTGTTCATTGTTAAATTTATTAGATTACTATATTTATAATCTATATAAATACTAAGGAGGAATTTGAAATGGCATCAATTACATTTTTAAACAAACCTGTTACGTTATTAGGGAACGAAGTAAAAGTTGGGGATACAGCACCTGATTTTACAGTTCTCAATAATGAATTAACTCCAGTAACACTTGAGGATTCCAAAGGTAAGGTTCGCTTAATTTCAGTAGTGCCTTCTATCGACACAGGAGTTTGTGACGCTCAAACACGCCGTTTTAACGAAGAGGCTTCAACTATAAGCAACGTGGACGTTTTAACAATTAGCGTTGATCTACCATTTGCGCAAGGAAGATGGTGCGCTTCAAATGGACTTGAAAATGTACATACATTTTCCGACCATCGTACCCTCTCATTCGGTGAAGCGTATGGCGTCCATATTAAAGAATTGCGTTTATTAGCACGTGCTGTATTTGTAATTGATTCTAATAATAAAGTTACATATGTTGAATATGTAAATGAAGCAACAAATCACCCTAACTATGAAGCAGCGATTGAAGCTGTAAAAGCAGCGCAATAAAAAGTAAAATGAAAAGTTTCCTTCCTCTCACATAGGAAGTCATACTTCCCTCCAAATATGTAAAAAGAGGTTGCCCATTAGGCAACCTCTCCTCAAGAAGTCATGTGCATGGATGCACGTATCACTCCTTCATTCTAAATAAAAAACTCTGAACTCAACTATCAATCATGAGCTAGACTCCTCTACTGTTTAGAGTATGAAGTCTCTGTTATATTGACCTTCCTATGACTTTTGCTATAAATCATAAAAATTACACGATATTAGGACTGCCGATAAGCATCGCCAGCCTTTAAACTTTATAACAATGCTTTGATCAGAACAAGGTCTCCGCATTGGAATTAGTAAAGTATCTCAACTCTAAGGTAGTTAATGTATACTAAAATAATTAGACACATGTTAAAGGTTCATAAAACAATCAGAAGAATCTTAGAATGTTAAGCTTTCCAATATCTCTCATACAAATTTTCCATATGGTTAGTCATTAGCTCTATTGCCTCTTTTTCATTATGATCCCCTATAGCTTTAATTAATAATTGATGTTCTTTGAAATTCACATCTCTATAGTCTGGTCGAGTAACAGTTCGGTCTCGAATGAAGTGCCACATCTCTTGCTGTTTCATTGCTGTGCTAATAGCTGACATAAACTTGATAAATAAATCATTATGAGAAGCAATGGCGATTTGATTGTGTAATTTTTCATCTGTTTCAGGTACATATACCCCAGATTTTGTTTCAACTTCCATCTTATTTATAGTCTCTTGCAGTGCTTTAATATCGGCATCAGTAGCTCTTAATGCTGCAAACTTTACAATAAGAGGCTCAATATTCATTCTTGCCTCCACAATATCTTCTGGCGATACCGCTTCTAATATAATAACTGAATTCTGGTCTCCGGAAGCCGATTGATGACTTTTTACATAAACACCTTCCCCTTGCCGTGAATAAATATAGCCATTTAATTCTAAGGCACTTAAAGCCTGTCTAACTGGAGCACGACTAACACCAAATTGCTCACAAAGTTCTCTTTCAGCAGGAAGCTTATCTCCTATTTTAAATGCACCTGACTGAATCTCTGAAAGAATTTGATGATAAATTTGAATATATAATTTATTACTAGAAACTCGATTAAATCTAATATTAACCCCTTCTCTCCATTATTTTTTATTCATTACAATCTACAAGCAATGACCATATCAAACTCTCTTGCTTTAAAAAGGAAAAAAATAAATACATTAAATCGACAATCAACTATCTTATCAAACTTGACTTCTTGTCTACTTAGTCAACTATATGTATAGTATACAGATTTTTAGTGATTGTAAACTAGGGTTATAACATTTTTTTGCATTCAAATTGTTTTCTTTCCGTTTTTAACACAAAGGAGTAAGTATATACACCACCTCTTGGAGTATTAATTATTGAATGACAGAGGGATGAGTCAATAACAATACTCCTTGTATTAAAAGAAAAGAAACCTATTGAATTTTATTCATTCTTTTATATTTAGAAAAATAAGTCTAGTAACATAATGAACCCTAATCCAACTACAGATATAATACTCGAAATAACACTGTAAGTTGCAAATGTTTCTTTCATGTTCATTCCCATATACTCTTTAACGATCCAGAATGCAGCGTCATTTACATGTGATGCCATACAACTACCAGCTCCAGTTGCAAGTGTCACTAGAACTAAGTTGACATCAGATGTTTGACTAAGAATGGGAATAATTAACCCTGCTGTTGATAAGGTTGCAACAGTACCAGACCCTAAAGCAATACGTAATAGCGCTGCTACGGTCCAAGCAAGTAAGACGGGTGAAATTGAAGATCCCTCAAATAGCTTAGCGATATAGGTTCCTACCCCTCCATCAATAAGAATTTCTTTAAACGCTCCACCCCCGCCAATAATAAGAAGTAACATACCTAATGCATTTATAGATGCAGAACAAGAATTCATCATAGATTTTATCGGAATTTTTCTTGCGATACCCATAGTATAAACAGCTAATAATAGTGAAATCAAAATAGAAACTGAAGCGCTTCCAATAAAACGAATAAAAATGATTAAACTATTATCTGCAAATCCTACAGTTTCTTGAATCATATCAACAACAGAACCTAGTGTGATTAAAATAACAGGAAAAGTTGCTGTGAATATACTGATCCCAAAACCCGGGGTTTTATCCAATGCAAACGTTTTTTGTACACCTATTGATACAACTTCTCGGTTTGTATGGAACATACCGGGAGATAATTTTTCGATAATTCTTGGATACCAAATACCAGCTATAATAACTGTTGGAATGGCAATAATAATACCTACAATTAGAACAGTCCCAATATCTGCTCCATATTCAGAAGCGACTGCTGTTGCACCTGGGTGTGGGGGAAGAAAAGAATGCGTTACTAATAAAGTCGCACTCGTAGGAAGGCCTAATTTGATAATTGATATGTTCAATTCTTTTGCAATGGTAAATATAATAGGAATTAAGAGGACAAAAGCTACTTCATAAAATAATGTGATACCGATAATAAATGAAGCAAATACGACTGCCCACTGTATCTTTTTTTCACCAAATTTGTTAAGTAACGTCATGGCTATGCGGTGGGATCCGCCTGCGTCTGCAATTAATCTTCCAAGCATGGCACCAAGTCCAAAAATGAGACCTATATGGCCAAGCGTATCTCCTAAACCGCTTTCAATAGAAGTTGCGATTTCTTCTACTGGTATTCCCAACATTAAAGCTACAACAAACGATACAATAATTAATGAAACAAATGTGTTTAATCTCAACACCATTATCAAAATAAGTAGTAATATTACCCCAATAGCTGTAAACAATAATGGCATAGTAGTCCTCCAACATAATAATTTTAATTCTATAGAACAATGCACAGTATATTTTATTTACACAATAAGATGAGCCTGACCCTTTGGTTTTGAGTCAGACTCAATCCATCTATCCTAGGTATTAATCCATATGTGATCCACCGTTGATATCAATTTCTTCACCTGTAATGTAAGAAGCTTCTTCTGAAGCTAGGAAAGCAATAGTTGATGCAATCTCTTCCGTTTCCCCCGGTCTCCCCATTGGTATTCCAGCAATCACATTATCAGCATCTTCTTTAGGAAGCGACTTCCAAATCTCGGTATTTACAAGGCCTGGGGCCACACAATTCACTGTAATTCCTTCTACTGCAACTTCACGAGCTAGGTTCTTAGAGAATCCTAAAACAGCAGCCTTAGATGCAGAATAGTGTGCTCCACCAAAGACTCCTCCTCCTCTTTTTGCAGATACAGAGGAAAGGCTTACAACCCTACCGAATTTTTGTTTTTTCATTGGTTCTAATACGGCTTGAGTACATAAGAATAACCCAAACATATTTACGTTAAAGACTTTAGCCATATCTTCAACTGTCATATCTTCAACTGTCACTTTTTGTGAAATTCCTGCATTATTAACAAGGATATCAATACGTCCATATTCATTTAAAACGGTTTCAACCATAGCGTCAACTGATTCTTTGTTTGTTACATTTAGTTCTACACCTAATGCTTTTCCACCCTCATTTTGAATTGTTTGAACAGTATCTTGAATTCCGTCGGCGTTTAAATCAGCCACTACAACAGATGCTCCTTGTTTTGCTAGTGTTAAGGCAATTGTACGTCCAATCCCTTTTTTTGATCCACTTCCTGTAACGATTGCTACTCTATCTTTTAATTCAAACATATCTTTATTCGCTCCTCAGGTTAAAATTTCTAAGATTATTTTCGTTTTTTAAAGCATTGCATTTGCAGTACGAACAATATTTTCAACAGTAATTCCGTTAAGCTCCAACAATTTTTCATATGGAGCAGATTGACCGAACTGATCTTGAACGCCAATTCTCTTTACCTTACCTTTGCCTTCCTCAGCAACTACCTCAGATACAGCGCTTCCAAGTCCATTTAAAATATTGTGGTCTTCCACTGTAATAATTCTTCCTAACTCTAAACATTCTACTACAGCTTCTCTATCAATTGGCTTAATTGTATGCATATCTAGTAGTTTTACAGAAACACCTTGTTTTTCTAATTCCTTTGTTGCTTCTAAAGCGAGATGCACCGTATCCCCATTTGCAATAATGGCTATATCTTTTCCATCCTTTAATTTTTTTGCTTTACCAATTGTAAACTCCTCCGTTTCATCGTAAAGCATTGGAACTTTATCCCGTGTGAATCGTAAATATACAGGTCCGTTTATCTTCGCAGCTTGCTCTACTAATTTTCGAGTAGATTGATAGTCAGCTCCCATAATAACTGTCATATTTGGGAAACTTCTTAAAACGCCCATATCTTCAATGGCTTGGTGACTTCCTCCATCATTAGCAGGAGTTAACCCTCCATGAGAACAAGCAATCTTAACGTTCAAGTTTGGATAACAAACTTCTTGTCTAATTTGTTCAGCCATTCTTAACGAACCAAATACAGCGTAAGTGCTTACAAAAGGAATCTTACCAGTTGTTGCAAGCCCTGCAGCTAAACCTGCAGCATTTTGTTCGGCAATTCCAACATTAATATGTTGATGGGGTAATTCCTTTATAAAAGTGCTCGTTTTACATGATTTTGCAATATCAACATCAATTACATAAATATCTTTATTCTCTTTACCTAATTTTACGATTTCATCACCAAAGGCTTCTCTTGTAGCTTTTTTTGTTGTTAGAGTTTTTTCTAAGATACTCATTATTTTAAACCTCCTGCAAGTTCTTCCATAGCTTGTTGATACTCCTCATCATTAGGAGCAACCCCATGCCAATCAGCGATATCCTCCATATAAGAAACGCCTTTTCCTTTCACAGTATCAAGTACAATACATTTCGGTTTTCCGTTTTTTAATTCTCTAATTTCATCTAATGTTTCAACAATGTCCTCCATTGAATGTCCATTAATTCTCTTGGTTTCAAAACCGAAGGCTTCAAATTTCTTCTCTACGTCTTGAAGTGGCATAATCTCGTCACAGAAGCCATCAATTTGAAGACGGTTATTATCTACAAAGACAACTAAATTATCCAATTGATACTTTACTGCAGTCTGAGCAGCTTCCCAAATTTGTCCTTCTTGACATTCCCCATCCCCTACTAATGAGAACACTCGGTAATCCTTCTTATCTCTTTTACCTGCGATTGCCATACCTACGCCGCATGATAATCCTTGTCCTAGAGAACCTGTTGAAATATCAATTCCCGGACATTTTTTCATATCTGGATGTCCTTGGAAAGGAGAACCATATTCTCTTAGTGTATAAATCGTTTCATATGGGACATATCCTAATAGGGCTAATGCAGAATATTGGATTGGACAAACATGACCTTTTGAAAGGACAAATCTATCTCGATCTTCATAGTTAGGATTTTTAGGATCAATGTTCATCTCTTTAAAATATAGCGCTGTCATAATATCAGCTGCAGAGAGTGAACCTCCTGGATGACCAGATTGTGCTTTGTGAATCATTGTTACAGCAGTTTGTCTCATTTCAATTGCTTTTTCTTTTAATTCCTCAATACTTATGTTTTTCATTTCTGTCACCTCAATTAAGACTTATAAAAAGCAAATAATTTGTATACTTATATACTTGTCTACTAAGTTATTCCATGATCCTAGTATACACTCCTTGTTTTAACTTGTCTACTAAGTATATAAGTTTTTTATAAATTTTATGAATATTTTATTTATAGGAAAAGAAATGTTCCCTATATTTTTTCTCTTTTTCCCTACAATAGAACTAAAGTTAACTTTCGAATCTGATTTTTTATAGTTTTTATCTTGATTTTGAAGTAATGAATTTAACAAATTTACACAAAAACCAAATAATAAGGATGGAATATACTTGCGGAGGTAATTTAATATGAAAAAATATCGGTTCCCTGAAGGATTTTTATGGGGCGGAGCAACTGCAGCTAATCAAATAGAAGGCGGATATAATGAAGGAAATAAAGGACTCAATATTGCTGATCTCCTTCCAGGTGGAAAAGAACGCTACAAAATATTAATGAATCCAGGTTTCGATTTTGAAATCCATCCCGATCAGTATTACTACCCAAATCATGAAGCAATTGATTTTTACCATCGATATAAAGAAGATATTGCGTGTTTGCGGAAATGGGTTTCAAGTCATTCCGTATGTCAATTGCTTGGACGCGAATTTTTTCGCATGGTGATGAATTAGAGGCTAATGAAGAAGGATTAGCTTTTTATGATCGTGTTTTTGACGAGTTACATAAACATGGAATTGAACCACTCGTAACAATTTCTCATTATGAAATGCCACTTCATTTAGTAAAAGAATATGGAGGTTGGAGAAACCGTCAAGTGGTAACATTTTTCGAAAGATATGTAAAAGTGATTTTCAATCGTTATAAAGATAAAGTAAAGTATTGGATGACGTTTAATGAAATCAATAGTGGTTTGGTTATGCCAATTCAAGGTCTTGGCTTTTCAATTGAAAAAGAAGAGGATAAATACCAACCTACCTTCCAAGCCTATCATCATCAATTTGTTTCAAGTGCTCTTGCGGTCAAAGCATGCCATGAGATTATTCCTAACTCCAAAATAGGCTGTATGATTCTCTTTGCACCTGTATATGCCTTTGATTGCAATCCAGAAAATGTGATGTATGCCCTTCAAGAGGAACAACTTTTCAATTACTATTGTGCAGATGTTCAAGTACAGGGAGAATATCCATCTTTCATGAAGAGATACTTCAAGGAACATAATATTGAATTGGAAATGCACGATGGTGATTTAGATATAATAAAGGAAGGCACTGTGGATTATATTGGCTTCAGCTACTATATGTCACGTACTGAGAAGAAAGTGAAAACAGATGAGGAAGCTTCACAAGGGAATATTATTGGCGGAATAAGAAATCCGTTCTTAAAAGCCAGTGACTGGGGCTGGGAAATCGACCCGGAAGGATTACGCATTAGTTTAAACAAATTATATGATCGCTATAAAAAGCCACTGTTTGTTGTAGAAAATGGATTAGGAGCCTATGACAATATAGAAGAAGACGGTACGATAAATGATCATTATCGAATTGACTATCTTCGTGAACATATAAAAGCAATGGGAGAAGCTATCGAAGATGGGGTTGAGTTAATGGGTTATACAAGCTGGGGCTGTATTGATATGGTCAGCATGTCCACAGGTGAGTTCTCAAAACGCTATGGTTTTATTTATGTTGATAAACATGACGACGGTAGCGGAACATTAGAACGGAAAAAGAAAAAATCCTTTTTCTGGTATAAAGACGTTATTACAACTAATGGGGACAAGCTATAAATATCAGTTGATTTTATTATTCAGGGCTACTACGGTAGCTCTTTTTGAATTAGGAAAAAAAGATGATGAGAAATGTACTTAATGATTTGTTTTGCTGAATATAAAATGCCATTGCAAGATTTTAATAAATGTTCCTCCCCCCAGAAACAAAAAAACCTGTATAAAAGAAGGGCTTATTTAATTTCCCTTAAGCCCTTCCCTTCAAGCATTTCTTGAATACCTTCTTCACAAACCCCATATGAACGCCAAGAACAGTTTTTACAGATGTCTTGAATATCGAAGGGGTTGACATGCTTTCGGATACGGAATTCAATGTCCTCCCATTTCAAAATTTGTCCGATTTCAAGCTTCATCTTCTTTAAAACTTCAGCATCTCTTTTGTAGATGCTTTCATTTTGGCAATGGTATTCACCTGAGTTAGGATATTTCTCACACAAGTGATCAGGACCCATTACAAGCTTAATCCTTGTCTGGGGTTGATCTCTTAAGGTTTGATGCAACTTTGTCATATTTTCTACGTATTCTGGGGAATACCCCATTCCCCGATAGCCAAGAAGGCAAAAAAGATGATGGCCTCGCAGTTTATACATATTTCACCTCAATTCACCAGAATCCATTTCCATTATGTTAACACAAAAACATTATTAGTTAACTTTTATGTTCATTATAATATATTAATTGTCGGCTAGATAAAAATTAATTATCTTCGAACTTCCTGCGGATAGAGGTTTGACTTTCCATGTATAAAAAGATTACCTTCTCAATTAGTTTATATTTGTTTAAGAGAAAACGAGATGGAGATGATTTAATAGAAAATCTAGACCCCACCAAATTATAATATATACTTCAGTTTCACTTGTTATCCTGGCTGTAAATATTGCTGCTATATTTTGAATCCTCTAGCCTTTTATTTCTTATAGAACAGATTATGTTAAGGCAAAAGTAGATACATAACTTTTTATGATGATGTTAATTTAGGGGAGAGATAACTAAATGGAAAAGCAGGGATTGAGGAATTTTTTTCATAAAAAAAACCGATTCTCGTTTTTATCTTTTGGAATCGGTTTGTGGATCAGTTTGATATTCAATATAGATTTTCAATTAAAATCCTCCTTACTTGACTTTTGTTTTTAAAATCGCATTTCCGTAATTATCCATTGATTTACCATATACTTCTCTTACGTTAGAAACTAATTTAACTATTTTTTTCATTTTATTTTCCTCCCTTATGATTTGTTGTTCTCATTATGTCATGCGTGGGCTTATTTAGGCAAAGTCACTGAAAACGGAAACATTCTCCATGAAAACGGAAACAATAGCTTTGAAAACATGTAGTATATAGAATTTTCTTAATATTACACGTCTTTTCTCTCTTTTTCATAATCTTTCAATTTAATTTAAAAATTAAATTGTAGAATTTGGAGTTTTGTTTCTCTCTTAGATATTTTTCTTTGTTTATATCGAGTTCCTATCAGAAAAAGAAGGCTCAATCCTGTTACTAGTTTAAGGATTTACTTCTTATAATCCATGTCATAGTTTTGTATATACGATTTAGAAAACTTCATATAATTGAAGGCTACCTATATAGATAGGTAGCCCAAGTCATGATAGCTATTGAATTTTCAAGAGATTAGTGAAGTGCGTTAGTTGTTCCAGCTTGACCTGATAATTGAGATTGAGCTGTAGCAACAAGACGTTTCGTAATTTCTCCTCCAACAGAACCGTTAGCGCGCGCTGTTTGATCAGCTCCTAATTGAACGCCAAATTCAGAAGCGATTTCATATTTCATTTGTTCAATTGCAGATGAAGCACCTTGTACTAATAGTTGGTTACGACCGCTATTACGATTTGACATAAGTGTCACCTCCTTGCCCTTGTATACTCTTAAGGTTCCTTACTTTAATTAATACATACTAGGTAATTTTTAGGTTAATATAATCAGGAAATTCATACAGAATAAGTTATGTTGGGAAGAAGAACCTTACATAGAACTCTTCCCCTCATCTCCTTGTATATGTAAGACTCATATCCGACATTAGGTTTTCCATGTGCAAAAGAGAAAAGAGATGTTGACCGTTTAGTCACACCCCTTTTTTCATTTCACCAATTTTCTTTTACTCTGCCCCGAATCCCTTTCGTAATCATGAACCCTGCTTCTCTACATTTTGTTTCATATAAAATACCCCTATTATTCTTTATTTTGAACAGAAATCCTCTCAGAATCCATGGTTTTTAGGGTTATTTGATAACTATGTACTTAATTATAAGCCTTCTTTAATCTCTCTAGTTTTTCAACAAGGAAAAGGAAGCATTATTATGCTCATTTTAAGGAAAGGAATAACATCCAATATTTGGAGCAAACTACTTAAGGTGATATGAGATTTCCAGTTACCTTAAGCCTTAGTTCGTTCTAAATAGAAAAGGATATTGGACCTCTTCCCTATCCTTTTCTGTTTAGACATTATTACGCCACAAAAATCTAGTTATCATCATAGTTGTTAGGGAGAATTATCTATGATAAATTTTATTGCTATTACTAATGAGAATAATTTAGAAACAAATATTAATTTGCATCATGCAGATTTATCAAAGTATAAATGGTTCTGGGTAGATTTTGATGAACCTACCGATGAAGAGATAAAACATTTAGCGTACACTTTTCAATTCCATCCACTTGCTATTGAAGATTGTGTGCAGAGACTTCAACGTCCTAAATTGGACTACTACGATAACTATACTTTTTATGTTACACATATTATTCGAGAAATAGAAAAAGAAATTTATAAAGAAGAATTGGATTTCTTTGTCGGTGAAAAATTTATAGTGACCTTTCATCGTATGCCATCAAAGGAAGTTACTCAAGTATGGGATAGGCTTTCAGTACAAAAAAATACTGAAAAGTGGGATACCTTTTATGTGTTTTATCAAATTTTGGACAAAATTGTAGACAACTACTTTCCCCTAATCTATAAAATTGAAGATGAATTAAATAAAATTGAACATAACACAACAAAGAAATCAATGACCGATTTGATGAATGAGTTATTCGATACAAGATCTATGCTATTAAATCTAAGACATACGGTTAATCCTATGCGAGACTTACTTTATCGTATGTTAAACTCTCATCATTTGAGTGGGATTAGAGAAAAAAGAGAATATTTCTCTGATATATATGACCACCTTTTGAAACTATCGGAAATGGTAATGTCCAATAGGGAAGTAACAGCTGATATAAGGGATAGCTATCTTTCATTAAATTCACATCAAACAAATAATGTAATGAAGGTCCTTACAATTATCACCTCTATTTTTGCCCCTTTGACGTTTATTGCAGGAATATATGGAATGAATTTTGAAAATATGCCTGAATTAACTTGGAAATATGGATATTTTCTTTCTCTTGGATTCATGGGGATTATTGGAGTATTAATGTATCTTTGGTTTAAAAGAAAAGGTTGGTTTAAATAACTCATGATATTCTCCTTTTCCTAAGGTGAATCTCTAGTGACTAACCTAATCACTATGATCTTAATTCGGGGAAGTAGAGAAGGCGCAGATCCGTTGAACGATAAGGGATTTGTGTCTTTTCATTATGCAAGATTTTATACATCATTCATTCACAAAACTCTCTAGATTCCTCTAATAAATAAACAACTGATCCTTCGGGAAGAATATTATTACTTACATAGATTTGAGGATTCTAATATGGAGATTTTAGTTAAATTAAGAGCATACATTATTACTGGTTTATTATTGATCATTAGCTTTGTTTTCACTACTGTTTTAGTTAAAACTGGGAAGTTTAGTGAATTTGACAAATGGTTATCCTCAATCATTCATAATAATCGAGCTTCTTTTTTAACCAATATAATGAAATGTCTTGACTTCATCGGCTCAAGCTATTTTGTCATTGGAATTTCCCTTGTCATTCTATTTTACCTTTATTTTATAATTAAGCGTCGTTTTGCTTCTATTTTGTTTATTATTACAATGCTAGGAGAGCGACTACTTGGGGAAGGACTAAAATATTTACTTATCCGTTCACGACCAGATGGACCACATTTAGTAGAGATTGATGGCCATAGCTTTCCAAGTCAACACGCTATGAATGCCTTTGTTCTTTACGGTATACTTTTATTTTTATTATGGACTCATTTAAATCATTATAAAATAAAGGTTCTATTATCTTTACTAATCATAACTATAATCTTAGCAATGGGAGTAAGCCGTATTTATCTAGGTGTACATTATCCAAGTGACATTTTTGGTGGATACCTTATTAGTGGATTTTGGCTTACAGCTGTCATACTATATGCAAGGTATCACAAAGAAAAGAACAAAAAGGCCTAGCTAATTTTCAGTCTAAAACATGCATTATCCCAGTTATCGCAACGACCTGATAAAATCTTATCAAGATCTAAATCGTAAAAGTTCTTAAAAAATGAAAGGTTGATACATAACTAATATGTATCAACCTTTCATTTTTTGTTCAACAATCGGGCCAGAGTGTGGAGTAACCCATTTATAAAAATGGTACAGATTGGTTTTTCTTTATCTAGATATTTACACCTGATTGCTTGAGGTGGTCTTTCAAACCAACCGTGCTTAATTATTAAATTTGCAGCATCTTGATCAAATCCAAATGAGAGATATAAAGTGTTTAATCTTGAAAGAGAAAAAAACCACCCAGAGTGGTTTTTTAATCACGTATTGCTCCTGCTTCTCGGGAAGTCATTGCTCCTTGTCCTTCGCTTACATCTTTTTGAATTTCTTGTTTTACTTTTTGCGCATCAGTTCTAGCAAATTCTGGTTTAATAATAGAATTCAAATTCTCTTTAGCTTGTTGATCCTGTTGCATACAAGTCCTCCTCAATTTATTGTTGAACGATCTTATTATTTACCAAAAAACACTCGGTATATTCCGAGGATTTCAACGAATTTTAATTAAGGTAAAGGGAATAATGCGGAAGATCGTTATTAATATTACCTTGAAACCAAACCTTCATGAAAAGGGTGCGATTGTGGAACATCAAATATACATATTGTACTAACTAAATTTAATCTAGTTTATAAATATAATATGTATTAAAAAAGAGGTACCTTTTATTATTTTATATATAGTAGCCTCTTTAAATTATAGTATAGCTAAGTGCATACTCTGAAACCGTATTTAAGTCTAAATTTGCATATTTATGTTCTACGTTATTCATAATCGTTCTGAAACCTCCATCTCTAACTGCATGCTGACTAATTCATAGTATAAAAATCTAATAAAAGAAGTCCTATTTACGAAAAATGCGAATAAAAAATTGATAAATTCTCCTCTGAAAAGAAAGAGTTAATTGAATAAAAAAAAATAAAATACAGAAAATATAAAAGAAATTTAAGTCATAGTTAAGAAAGGAGTAGTGCCCAAATGAAGGAATGGTTATTAAAATCACTAGGAGGCTTATTTGCTATTACACTTATTACAGGTTGTACAGCAAATGATAATCAAGATTCTCCTCAAGAAGATGAGCAACAAAATGAAGAACAAGCTCCAAATGATGAAGGTGGAAATAACACAAACAATGAAAATAATCAGGATGCAGACGATGTGAACTATGAAAATAATCTGGATAGAAATAGGAATGCACCTGGTGTCGATGAAAATGATACCCTAAATAAAGATGATGAAAAAGACCAAAATCCAGATCCAGAAGATCAAATAGAAGATCAAGAAGATAGACGAGATAAAGATAATAGAGATGATTAACTAAAGGGGGCGGTTCTCTTCAACAGAACCCTCCTCTTTTACTTTTCGCTAAGCAAGAAGCTCTTCTATCAATAATCTACTATTCCCCTTTTATCGTTTTTTTTAGAAAAACCCAATTACTCTCCGTACCTCTCAAAGAAAACAACTTTCAATCTTTAGATAAGATAGACTTGAAATCTCAGCATAATAACATTGGGGCTGATAAAAAATAAATAAAAAGGGGGCGGCCTGTCATAAATGAATTTGGTCAGATTTTGAATAAATGTACGAATAACGCTTAGATTATAATTTCCGTTGTTATTTTATTTTTCAGCTAAAGTTCTTATATGTTACTTAACATTTAAACATTACAATCGAAAGTTTAAACATATCGAGGAGAAACTTGAAAAACTTTTACGAAGGTAACAAAAGTTCAATTCCTATAAACGATATGATAATTTCTGTAGGTTTCTCTTTTACTTTGTTATTCCCTGAACAAGCTATAAGTAACAATATAAAGATTAAGTTTATAAAGGAGAAGTTTTTCATTTTCACCCCTCTTTTAAATAATAAATAAAAACATAAGATTGAAGGCTACCTACAGATGTAGTTAGCCTAAGCCATGATAGCTATGGAGTTTTTTGATCAATTAACGAGATACGTTAATTGTTCCAACTTGGCCTGATAATTGCGATTGAGCTGTAGCAACAAGACGTTTCGTAATTTCTCCTCCTACTGAACCGTTAGCACGAGCTGTTTGGTCAGCTCCTAGTTGAACACCAAATTTAGAAGCGATTTCATACTTCATTTGCTCAAGTGCTAATTCAGCACCTTGTACTAATAGTTGATTACGACCACCACTACGATTTGACATGCTTGCCACCTCCTTGCCCTTGTATAACCTTAGAATCCCTTTCTTTATGTAAGACATACTAGGTAAATTTTAGGTAGATATAACCAAGAAAGTATACATAATAAGATGTGTTGGGAAGAACGTTACATAGAACTCTTCCTCTTATCTCCTTATATAGATAACATGTAAACTAGGTTTTCCATGTGTAAATGAAAAAATGATTTAAAATAAGTTCGTAAAAGTATAAGGTTTAAAAAGACCATATCCAATTTGAATAATGGTCTTTTGGTTTTTCATTTTATTCTTGTTTTAGAAATGTATCGCACATCCACTTATAAAATTTTTCCTTCTCTTCAAATTGCGGATAGTGTGCGGAGTGATTAAAAGCAATAAATTCTTTGTTATCAGCTTTAAGTTTATCAAAATAATCTTTTGCAGCATGAGACGAAGTCATATAGTCATATTTCCCCATCACGAAATAGCACGGTAGTTTAAGTTCTGTTATCTTAGTAGGCAATGGCTCTTTTAAGACTTCTTTCAATAAAGTTTCTTGAGAATAGGATATCCCATAGTTGTAGCCGATCACGTCTAATAAGTTATACTCACCGCTCAACAACATACCTAGATTATCACCATCTGGACTATCAATCCCTCTTGCTCCTCCACCATATTTGAGTACAAAATTCCTTGGGGTAAATGTCTCACCCTTTATAATTTTTCCCCTTACCCCTTGTAAAGCTGAAATATCATCTGTATTTCCAGCCTCTTTCGCCTTATTCATAACGTAGTTTAAGCTGTCGAGTTCACTTTGGACCGTATCACTCATTTGTCCGATCCCAACATATGCTTCGTACTTTTGAGGTGCTTTATAGGCAGCCTGCATGCCGATATATGTACCATAAGAATGACCAATAAGTATCACCTTTTCTTTGCCAAGACGTTCTGATATATAATCGGTCATCGCCAATAAGTCATCGACTAGTAAGTCTGATGAAAGATTAGAATAGTCCTCAAAAAAATGATAGGATTTCCCACTGGCTCTTTGATCATAATTTACAACTGTAAAGTTCTTTTCTAATAAGTCTTGATATTTCTTCGCATACGGGATTTCCGAACTTCCAGGTCCTCCATGAACAAAAATAATAACAGGATTGTTCTTATCGTGACCACGTATCATAAGTTCATGGCTACTTCCATTTATCTCTACTTCTTCTAATTCATTTATACTATTATTTCCTTTTACATGGGCCGTCCAGGTGGGAAAAAAGAGAGCGATAAGGAGTAATAATACAAGACTTAACCATGTCCATTTTAGTAATTTTTTTATCTTTTTCATCTTATTATTTTAATTCCTCTCTGTTTAATATCATTCGGATAGGCAACAATTTAAAATTTGTATTATAAGTTTTATTTCTCTCCTTCCATTTAGCTACTTATATATAAATGGTTACTAACTAACAATGATATATCGTGAAAGAATATTGCATGATCTAACATACGAAATAACTTACGTTTCAAATAAACAAGCGTTTATTAGATGATGTACATTTATTATATATGGTTCATAATGGAAAAATAAGCATTCCTAGACTTATAAAATAGTAAGACTTAAGTCGTAAATCAACTGTATATTCAGAGTTTTTAATAATACTGATAAATAATGTGAATTCTTTATTAAGGTAGGATCTAAGCATCCTCTATCTCTTCATATATTCTTTACGGATAATTAGATTAGGGAAGTTTGAAATATGTCTCTTTAACTTTTGACCTGTTTCTGCCCATGTATGAGTTAGTTTTTTTCTTCCATACAATAAAAATCACCGTAAAAGTAGACCTCAAGGAAAATAAAAATCCCAAACTCACCGTTATTCAACAGGTTTAAGCTTTTATTATTTCCTAGACATCACATTACGTGAACTAAATATGTATAGAGTATTAAGAAATAAAAAGAAACCGCGTCCCAACTTTAATTAAAGTTGGGACGCGGTTTCTTCATTTAACTTAGCGAGCATATTTTTTAAATACATTCACTGCTTCTTCAGGTACATAGAATTTACCGTTGCTCTCTACAATAACGCTGTCTAAATCATATTCTTTCCCTTTTATACGGATAATATCTTTGTTAACAGGTAGTTCAGCTTTTACGTTTTTACGTGTAACTACAAGGACTGGATTGGCTTCATCTGTCTTATCGACCTTTACAGTCGCCTTAACTTTTTTAAAGGCTGATTCAGCATCTAGAAATAACTCATCTGTTAACTCTTCTAAATCAAAGCCCATCGCTTTTGACACTGTTTTAGCAATGTCTGTATTATCAATTAAACCAGATGGTTTTTGTGGACCATAAGCATATAAGAAAACATCTTCACCTGTATGGCCTCCAGTTGTAAAGCCGAGGTTCGCGCGATTTGCTAATAGTTTAGATAAGATTGGTCCTACCTCTTCTTTTGTTTTTGCCGCTTTTAGTTTTTCTTTTTCATCAGTTGTTAAATTCTCTAAGCCATAAAGTGCTGCTACTTCTTCTAGATTAGATAAGTCATCTTCTAGCTTGCTTGTTGCCCCTTCAATCGTCAATTTCGCTTTTTTCAGTGGCTCAATATATTTAGCAACAGGTGTTGTATCATACCCTTTTGTAGTATTGCTATTACCAATTGAAATACCACTGTTCCCGTGGTCAGTTACAGCAATCACCATTGTGTTTCCATCTTTTTTAGCAAACTCTACTGCTTCTGCAACAGCTGCATCAAAGGCTAACACGTCACTAATCATTCCAATTGGATCGTTCGCATGGGCTGCCCAGTCCGGCTTACTTCCCTCTACAAATAAAGAGAAACCATCTTTATCTTTCGAAAGCGTTTCAATCGATTTACTTGTCATTTCAGCAAGTGTTGGCTGTTCAGGATTTGTTTCCTCACGATCCATATCATAAGCTAGAGCACTATTAGAAAATGAACCCCAAATTTTATTTGATTTTGAATTTAATAGTTCATCTTTTGTTTCAACAAAATCATAGTCTTTCTCTTGAATAATTTTTATTAAGTCCTCATTGTCCTTACGGCTCTTTTTACCTGTACCAGGCTGAAGAGCTTCCTTTCCGCCTCCAAGAACAACCTCCATATCTTGGTAAACCTGTTGTTCACCAAGCACCTCAAAGTTATCACGATCAGCGTGATGAGCTGAGAAAGCAGCTGGTGTAGCATGTTGAATTTCAGAAGTCGCAATAATACCAGTTGCACGTCCAGTGCGCTCCGCCCCTTCCATTATATTTGCTACCGGACGGAATTTGTCTTCTTCACTGATTTGCTCTAAACCAGGTGATGTAACGAGTGAAGGCAACACCCCAACATAGCCAGAATTGGATTTGTTTCCTGTTGCTAGTGCTGTTCCAGCAGGAGCCGAGTCTGTAATTGCAGATTCAGCAGAATATGTACGGACTCCCCCTGTCATGATTTCATCCATTGCAAGAGGCTCACCTTTGTACCAACGTGCTAACGTTGTGGCTGTAGAGCTTGTCCCGTCCATCACCATCATAATTACGTTTTCAGGCTGCTTCCCCTTTTTCTTTAATCCACTTTTTGCCTGTACAGGATCCATTATGCTATTACCTATAACTAATGAACCTACTGCTACTGTTCCTGCTATTGTTAGTCCAATCACCTTTTTACGAAGCTTGACCATTGTTCTTCCCCCCACAAATTTTTTATAACTGATATAAAACTATCATTTTTATGTAAGCCAGATTTTAATTTCTTATTGATTTTTTGTAAATTCACACATCTTATTTCCTATATAAGTAATTTATATACAACATCTTACAAACGAATAAAATTTTAGGGTAAAATCCTCTATTAAATATAAAATTTAAGTTCTTCAATACGTGCTATATTAATAGTGCACGAATAAAAATGCTTGATATAGAGAAAGCGGAAGGAAGATTGCCATGAAGAAAAATAATGCACAATATTGGGTATCAAAACTTGGACTACTCCCCCATCCAGAAGGTGGATATTATAAAAGAATCTTTGAATCGGAAGAACGTACGTCCTCTCAAGAATTAACTGTTGATTTCGAAGGTAACCGAAAGCTCTATACGAGTATTTACTTTCTTTTAACGTCAAATGATGTCTCTCATTTTCATCGTTTAAAATCGGATGAATTATGGTATTATCACGCTGGAAGTTCTTTAACAATTCATATCATTCATGAAAATGGGGAATATGAAGAAATTAAATTAGGCATGAACTTGGACAATGGAGAGGTCCCTCAAGCTTTAGTTCCAAAGTACTCAATCTTTGGATCGTCTGTGATGGAGGAAGATACTTGCTCTCTAGTAGGTTGTATGGTTTCACCAGGATTTGAATTCCAAGACTTTGAACTGTTCACACAAGCTGATCTTTTATCAAAGTATCCTCAATACAAAGATATTATTATGAAGTTAGCATACGAAAAAATTCCGGAATAAGATTAGACTTCCATTACGATTCTTCATACTCTCGCACTAACAAGGAGCCAGACAACAGCTGAATTAAAGGTATCATCTAGCTTTTTCGTTCAGTAAGGGTATACACCCACCCTTATTAAACTTTTTGAATGTAATTTAGCACAAAAAACTTAAAATTGAATTCAAAAAAGAACCCATTTCTTTTATAGAAATCGGTTCTTTATTTTTTCTACTAAAAATATATCTAAGGCTAAAAAACTAGTATTCTACTACAATTGTTGTTTAACCATATTAATGATTAGATATGATAATGTATGTTATTTTGTCTTTTATCCTCTTTTCTTCTCATAACTAACATAACGATGAAGAACATGACAAGTACCATTAACCCCATTCCTATGATACCGATATGATAGGTTGAAAATGTTATGATCTTATTTGAAATTGTAAACTTTTCATCTAGAAAAATACCTGTTAAAGCAGGACCAAACGTAGCTCCCATAAAGAAGAATAAGTTGGACATGCCTATACCCTCCGACATTAAATTTGGGGATAAACGTACAGAAATGAAATTACTTAATTCAGATTGCACGGCAGCAAAACCAACGTAAATAAATAAAAAGGCAACTGAAGTATAAAGAACGGAGTGGCCAATACTTAGTAATAAAACAAATAATCCTATAAATAAGATTATAATAGATACATTTAGGAAAAGAAAAAGCGTAAATCCGTTGTCACTCAATAGGTTTACGCTTTTTTCAAAGGAACGTTTTTATGAATGACCACTGATTTGGTCTACATGCGCAATGTGTTTTCGCCCAAATGCAACAACCAATACGCCTAAAAATACAAATACAGCACCTGTATAGAAAGGAACAGCTGAGGAATAAGCTTCAGCAAGCTTAGTTGCGAGCAAAGGTCCAACAGCACTACCAATAAAACGTACAAAACTATATGCTGCAGAGGCTGTAGCACGTTCTACTGGCGCAACCTGCATAACGACTGTAGTGATTAATGTATTATTAGTTCCTAGGAATAGTCCTGCAATAATAACGGAAACAATAATGACTGTTTTTGAATCTGTCCAAATTCCCATGGCTAAAAGAGTGAAAGCAAACAAAGTTAACATGGCACACATAGATTTGACCGTTCCAAATCTAACTTGAAGTTTTGGAGCAATAAAGACGGAAGTCAAGGCAAGATAAAGTCCCCAACCAAGAAACACATAGCCTAGGCCATGCTCATCTAAATCCATAACAAATGGAGCATATGCCATTAACGTAAAAAATCCTATGTTATATAAAAAAGCTGTAAGACCAAGTCTAAACAATCCAGGAAATTTTAAAGCTTTAATTGGATCTAGAATAGAGCTTTTAACTTTCGGTTTTTCCACACGAGGCATTTTCAATAAAAGGACAAGAAAGGCAATAATCATGAGCACACTTACTCCGTAAAACGGGCCGCGCCAAGAGATTGATCCTAGTTCTCCGCCAAGCAGCGGACCTACAGAAATACCAAGTCCAATAGCAGCTTCGTATAAAATGATGGCTTTTGCAGTACTTCCAATCGCCAATCCTACGATAGCAGATAATGCTGTGGCAATAAACAATGAATTGCCAAGTCCCGATCCACCTCGGAAACTAACAATTTGCCATATTCCATTTGAAGAACCGGCTAAAGCTGAGAAAACAATAATAAATAAAATACCAGTTAATAAAGTCCATTTAATGCCAATCCTACTAGAAACGACCCCCGTGATCAACAGTGCTATCCCTGTAATCAAGTTATAGCTTGAAAATAGTAAAGAAACCTGACTTGGAGTTGCATCAAGTTGTTGTGCAATGGCAGGTGAAATTGGGTCAACTAAACCTAAGCCCATGAAAGAAATAATAGTTGCAAAAAAGATAACCCAAACAACTACTGGCTGTTTAGCCGATTGGTATTGGGCATTCAGTGATCGTCCTGGCTCTGAATTCATTTTTGAAAAACTCCTTTTTCTGAGAAAATCTTAGATTGTAGTATAATATTTTTTGAACTAAAACCTTTCCTCTGTTAATGTAAGAAGAGAAATGAATAAATGTAGGAGCGAAATTATGAGCGAATTTAAAATAGATGATGTGGCAAAACAAAGTGGTTTAACAAAACGAACGATCAGGTATTATGAACAAATTGGACTTCTTCCCTCTCCTCCGCGAAGCAAAGGTGGTATAAGGCTATATTCTCAAGAACATATCGATTTTCTAGAAAAAATCACAAATGCAAAAGAAGTAATGGGCTTTTCCCTTCAAGAACTTCAGCAGTTCATCAAACTCAGCGATATATTGGAACTTCGCAAAGCTGATTATAGGCAGGTAAAAGGTACCAGTGAACAAAAAGAAAAGTTAAGAAAAGTAGTAAACACTGTCGAAGAACAGCTTGAGTTACTCGTTCAAAAAAAGGAAAATCTCTTAAAAGTTGAGAAAAATTTAGTCTCCCTTAGAGATCGTGCAAAAGCAGCACTGGTTCGATTTGAAAAAGAGGAATCAGAGCAGTAGGATAGAAAAATCCAGCTCTTTACATAGAAAGCTGGATTTTTTTAATCAATAAGTTTTTTATTATTCATTTGACATATGCATAATTAAGAATGGCTCTGATTCTTGATCTATTTAGTCCATTTCTAATGTTAGTTTGTAGCGATTTAATGAAAACTTACAATTACATTTCTAGAGCAACTTAAAAGGTTCTGTTGCAAAGATTTTTGGAAATAAAAAGTACTTGGTGACTTTGACACAGCTTCCAATTAACCTCTATAAGGAGATGATTTTAATGAAAAGAATTCCACTTAAAATGGTAAGAAAGGAGTTAGTGGATATTCCTGAATATTCGCTTCCAACTGGATTTCAAATTAGGTTATTTGAAAAAGGTGACGAGCATAATTGGGCTAGGGTTGAAGCAAGTGTAGATGAATTTAAAAATGAGAAAGCTGCACTAGAACACTTTAGTAAAGAATTTGGACCATATATTGATGAAATGGCCATGCGGTGTGTTTTCATTGAGAATAAAAATGGAGAAGTGATTGGAACAACAACAGGGTGGTATGGCGACTTAAATGGTAATGGGGAAATATGGGGTAGAATACATTGGGTAGGTGTTGTTCCTGAATATCAGGGGGCGCAACTTTCAAAACCTTTACTTAGTGCAGCTATGAATATTTTGGCCAATCATCATTCAAAAGCCTATCTTACATCTCAAACTACAAGTTATCAAGCTATCAATATGTACTTAAACTATGGGTTTGAACCTTTAATCACAGGACCAAACTGTTATGAGGCTTGGTCCCTATTAGAAAATATTTTAAACCGAAAAATATTAAAGTAGCTTTAAATAAAGATTGGACAAGATTTATCTATACTTCTTATCTATTTAAGGGTTATGCGTACACTTCTTAAATGGAGAGACATATTGATGAGGAGAAAAATGATGTTTCACCTATTGGATTTTACCTAGGTATGGCCATTATATTCCTTGGTATTTTTCTTAATCTTATTTTCGTTTTATCTCCTTTTTTGTGGTCTTAAATATTTTAGACCCTTTAATTATACGATTCAAAGAATTCATTCAAATAGTTCAATTAAATGTCTATAAAGGTTTCTTTTTCAATCGATTTAAAACAAGCTTCAATAACTTTCACATTTTCAATTGTATCTTCCATCATAGATCTAGATATTTCTCCATTCAATACACATTGAGAAAAGTATTCGACTTCAAGGATATATTGGTGTCCCAACACTTTTTCCTCTCTATAAGCTCCATCTGTTGTATTAACTATTATCTGAGCTTCACCATTATACATTTGAGGTATAAAGGCTTTTGGCACTCGAATACTACCTTTTGTTCCAATGATTTCATAATAATCTATTTGTGCTCGATCCATTGCAGCATCAAATACGGCTGTCATTCCATTATCAAGTTCCATGAAACATACTACAGACATATCTACTTGGCCTTTAACGTCCTTTTGTTGTGATGCAAAAATTCGATTAGGCTCGGTATTTAAAATGTTTCTAATGGAGTGGATGCAATAACATCCAACATCATAAAGGCTTCCCCCACCTAATTCCTGTCGCATACGTATGTTTTCATTTTGATTTTCAAGGTAAAATGATAGACTGACTTTCATTATATTTACCTCACCAATTTCTCCAGATATCAAAATTTCCTTTACTCTTTGGTGTTGAGGGTGAAATTGATACATAAAGGCTTCCATAAACATAACATTATTTTTCTTGCATGTTTCTATCACTTCTTCAGCTTCTCTTGTATTTAATACCGCTGGTTTCTCACATAATATATGTTTTCCTTTTTCTGCAGCTCTTTTTACCCATTGAGAATGAAGGGAATTAGGTAAGGGAATATAAACTGCATCAATACCTGAATCTTCTAGTAATTCATCATATGATCCGTAAATTTTGGGGATGTCAAACTTAGAAGCAATATGTTTTACTTTATCATTAGTACTAGCAATGGCAACTACTTTCGCATTAGTAGCATCCCTAAAAGCTGGTAGTAATTCATCTTGAGCAATTTGTGCGGTACTTAAGATTCCCCAGCGAACATGTTTAGTCATTCATCCCAACTCCCTTGATTTTTAAAAATTCTAGTTCTAATCTTCTCTTAATAATTATTGCTTGAACATTAATTAGTTAGTAAAGGTAAATGGAGAAATAATATTTTATTCACAATAAAGAGTAACTTTCTCAATCTAAAAATCTGGGACAGTTTTAATAACTGCCCCAGATTTTTAAGAGATTAAGTATTATTAGCTATTTTTTAAAGGAAAAGGAAACAACTTTCTAGTAATTTTTCAGGTTGAACTGAAACTTATATACCAGTATTAGATGTTTAATCCTTCTCTAATAGATTTTAATGTTACTTCATTCGACCACTCTGGACGATCCGGATAAGCAAAGACAGCGTTTGTGACAATGCCATCAAACTTCATTTCTCTTAGTTTTTGATAAAGGGCCTCAAAGTTGATTTCTCCTTCACCAGGGTTTAAATGTTGGTGAATCGTGACCTTTGCATCTGGCGGATTAACAATGTAGCGTAAGCCAAAGGCTGCTTTATGATTTAGGGTATCGGCAATGAGAACGTGCGCTAATAAATTGCCGGCTTCCTCTAGATGTTGCGCAACATCGCCAATGCCATCATCATAGAAGAAAGCGTGTGGAACAGAATACACAAGTTTAATCCAGTCTTTGTCCAAAGCACGAATCATGCGAATCGCTTCCGTATTTAATTCGATAAAATCATTTGGATGGGATTGAAGGTTTAATTTAATTTCTTCTCTTTCAAAGATCGGCATAAGTTCTTCCATTGATTTCACAAAAGAGGCTTCACTTTCCACAGGGCGACTTATATCCCCACTGAATTCACTGTTCATTAAGTCTACACCTAATTCAGATGTAATTTCGATGGATCGTTTCCAGTTTCTCACCGCAGCTTGTCGTTCCTCCTCATTCGGAGAAGACCACTGCTGAACAGGTAGGACCGAAGAAATTTTTACTCCCGCATCTGTACAATAGCGTTTTAAATCTTTAATCAGCTGTTTGTCTACTTTTGGATATTCATAAAACCAAATAAAATCTTTACGTGGTGATAACTCCACATACTCATATCCTAATCTTGCAACTGTATCAATCGTATCTTTTAAATTTGTATTATCGCGATAATGCGATGGGTCATAAGCTAAACGCATTATAAATTTCCCCTTTCTGTTTATTGTATGGAAAAGGCATATCCATATACAACGTCATTGGTATGTTCTAATTATCGATAATAGTAAAGAAGAGTTTGCCTTTTACTTTTAAAGACATTTCATAAGTTCGGTTTGTATAAAGAATGCGCTTCCATTTCTATGGGGTTGTCCTTTGTGAAAAGAAGCGCCTTCTTGATACAGTAAGTATCCTCTTTGTATAGTCCATTATATAGAACATTTTAATAATAGTAATTACATTTTGGGGACACTTTTTTGTACTTTGGAGACATCTTTCATTAATGACTAAACTGAAAAACAATTTTTTTGAACCCTTATGCATGAAATAAGTGGAGATTATTTACTAGCATACGTAGTTGTCTTTCTGTCTACAAATAGAGAGCGAAACCGCCCAGGTGACGTTTGCATCGTAGAAGTAAAAACACGGGTGAAATAGTGAACACTCATAAAACCCGTTTCTTCAGAAATTTCTTTTAACGATAGATCTGTTTTTTTTAGTAATATAGTTGCCTTTTTTATTCGTTCGTCTTGAACATATTTTGAAAAACTTACTCCTAATTCAGATACAAAAATACGAGATAAATGCCTAGAAGATATATGGAGGTGTTTCGCAATCTCTGTAAGTTTTAACGAGTTTGATAAGTTATCATTAATATATAATTGCGCCTGAGTAAGGAGTACAGAATACTGTTCAGGAACATTTTTATGGTCACTCTTATTTAAATCAGCAACAAAATCTTGAAGGATTGAAACAATAAGCGAATATGCAATATTCGAAAGCATCTCTTCAAAAAATACATTTTCGTGCTTGGTCGCTTGGATAAGAAGCGCTTTCCATAATAATACGGTTTCGGTTTCAGATTTATCATATAAAATAATCTCAGTACATTGTTTTGCTATCTCCATGATTCTTATCCAACTCTCACTCGATTCTGATTCAATTAGTTGAAATGCAACATATAATAGAGATAACCCCTTCTCACTTTTTATTTGATGTATCACTTCTGGTCTAGATAAAAAAAGTGTATTCTTTTGAAGCGAATAAGTACAATTATTATCTATATAAGTCCCTTCACCTTCCGTTACATAACATACTTCAAAAAAAGAATGTTTGTGTAGGTCATTATTATAATGTTTTGGCATGACGCCCCAATAATGAGTTTGAAAAGAAGCACCATTTTGCTTTATGTGTTGAATGTAATTATTAAGAGCAGTTTTTCCTGACAAATATTTATTTAAATCCAACCAAAACTCTCCCTTTCCAAGTAACCTAACAGATTCAGGGCTTACCACATAAATTCGCCCTTTATAATTTAAATTAATGAAATAAAACAGATCTACTTCACCTGACAAATTACATTAATATTTTTAAATTTAAAAACGGAATATACCTTGAACTATCCTACACTTAACTTTATACATTATGGAACTATATACAAAAATTCAAACTAAATTATAACTTAAGAAAAAGAATAAACTCTTTGTCACTCAACGGATTTATGCTTTTTTACTTTCTCTAACGGCCATTATGAGAACTAGTTTTGCCTATAATATACAAGTCACAAAATTTAAATAGTAAAGAAATCAAAAAACTGAGGGAAAGTCCCTCAGTTTTTTTTCAACTGTACAATGAAATCATTTAACTTATCTAATGTGATTAAATTGTGATTACATTTTTGACTGTCTTTGCAAATGTAATTCCCTTTAGTTGTATACGTCTCTTTCCCGCTTTTCACTTTTGACATAAACAATCCAATTTCTTCAAATCCATTACATAAAGCACATATTCCTTCTACACTGCTCTTAAATGTTCCTTGTATTCCCATTAACTTTCCATTGTAATCAACAATCAGATGTTTTCTCTCTGAGCGAATATCGTACCAACCCAAATAAGAAATCTCTTTCAAATCAATATCTTTAAGAGGAGGAATTTGTATTTTTTTAGCTTTAGGAAATAGTTTTTTTACTGTTTTTTCCGTTATTTGTTTAAACGGAATAACATAAGCTTTTAGATTCGATAGAAACTTTTCTGCTTGAGTTGTTTCTTCTATTTCAGTCAGCTTCTCTAGGATAGTCATTTGGTCCTCAGAAATATCAGGAAACAAGGTTAATACTTTATCAAGGGAACGGAATTTTAACGCATTAAGAACATCTTTATCTTTAACCGTTGAATGGGCTTGAACGAGGTTTTTTGTTTGTACCTTAATAAAGTTATATTGGTCACATCTTATAAAAGGTTCCATGTTTATCATAATAGTTTTTTTATTTTTCATTTCTGCCAGCTCCTTATTTTAGTAAAAAATTGAACTTGAATAAGGGGCAAAGCCGATTTATCAGAAATGAGATAAGCTTATTGTCATTGGGCGATTAGTTTAAAGTCCACCCCATGCAAAGTATCGCCTTTCCAATAACAGGCTTTGCATGAGACGCTGCAACCGCTGGTGGATAAATAATCATATTCACCAACTTATATCACCTCCTAAAACATCAATTATTATAACATAAATGTCTATTATAAGGATCTTTAAAATCAAACAATACCTATATTCCCGAAGAACATAGAGTCTAATTAATTGAATAGCGATAAACAATCCTTTGATTCCTAGAATTGGTGTTATGAATATAACATATGATAAAAATATAAAAGTCCCTATCTCCTTAGTTATTTGAAGATATAGGCTTTAATAATGGATTTTATAAAGTTAACTACTTGGCAATGTATGATTAAGCCCTTTACCAATAAGGTTAGCGGAAACAGGCTCTTTTCCTATTTCTCGAGCCCATATTGATAATTGTCCAATGTGATGAATTTCATGTGCAATCATATGACGGATAACTTCTCCCCAAGCATCAGTAGCTACACTTCCATCTGGTTGTAGATCATAAAGAATCCGATTTTCTTTTTCAATGTTCCAAGAGCTTATAAATTCCCTTACCTCAGGTTGAAACCCTCGATCTAGCTGGCGAACTTTTTCTAAGCTTTGATACCCTTCAAAACTTTCCTGGAAATCAGTCTTACCTTGAAGTACCCGAATCCAACTCCATTCTACATCAACGATGTGGAAGAGAGTATGTAAGATTCCCCCAACTCCCCCTGTGCGTTTTCGAAGTAATTCTTCTACTGGAACATCTTCACACCATTGATACCACTTTTCTCTGATCAACCAATTATAACGAAACATAGTTTGCAATATGATCCCTCCATTTATCTTCTTAGTATTGTAGTTATTTTTTAATATTGGTTAACTATTTCGACAAAGCATTTATAAATACCTAGGTCACAACACAATGGAATAAATAAATCTTTCTGAACTTAAACTAATTAGACTCTTTGTAATGATCAATAACGATTATTAATGGAACTAGTAATAAATAGAATATACGGGCGTGAAAACGAGAAAAACTACCTTTTAGCGAAAAAAGGTAGTTCTCTCTCCCAATTAGAAGTCTTACCGACATTTTAAAAACCCTATGCTATGAGTAGAAATAGCTTTATAACAACACTCTTTACTACATTAATCATCTTTTGTGAAGTGAACTTGCCTTAGCCTATGAAATTGACCCTTTTAAACAGAATCGGATATTATTAAAAGGTTTTATAGGCGGCAAGTTTTTTAGTGTTTGTAAGAAAGCAGGTCATTTAAATAGGTAAAATAAAAAAACGAACTACAGACACTCTTGTTTGAGTGCCTGTAGTTCGAGTAGTCGTTCAATTGAGTGGGTGCTTTTTCGTTCCCTTTATTCTTCTCTTTTTTCTGCTTGCCACCATAGTGAATCTTTCGGATTTTCAACAGCTTCTTGATAGTCAGATTTAGAGGCAACTGTTGGGTAAGAACCTTTTAGAGATTTTCCTGAAGTACTTTTGAACAAGAATGCTATTACTAAAAATCCGATAATACTCACGGCTGTTAGATAGAAAGCAGGTGCTAAGTTATTCCCTGTTTGGTGAACGAGCCATGTTGAAACTAATGGCGTAGTTCCGCCAAATATGGAAACCGAGACATTAAAGGTGACGGATAATGTCCGATATCGAATATCCGTATAAAACATCGTTGGTAACGATCCAGGAACAGTACCTTCATAAGTTGAAAGCAGAACACCTAGAATGAGAATACCTAACGAAATAAAGACTAAAGCATTCAAGTTTATTAAATAAAAAGCAAGGACAGATAATAGGGTTAATCCGCCTAAACCAATTAAGAACACCGTCTTATTCCCAATTTTATCACTGAGCTTTCCAAACATTAAAGTAAGTGGCACCATAATAATCATGATCACCGTAATTAATACGGTTCCTACTGTACTCGATAATCCAATAATTTCATCTAAATAAGAAGGCATGTAGGATAAGAGCATATAGTTTGTAATATTAAAGAAGGCAACAACTACAAAACAAACCAAAATATCTTTTTTGTGATTTTTTAAAATAGACAGGAAGCTTTCTTCTTGGACATCATCATCAGAAAGTTCATTTTCAAAAATCGGTGATTCTTCCAAACTTTTTCTTAAGTACAACCCAATAAGCCCTAAAGGTAAGCCGAGTAGAAACGGTATTCTCCAACCCCATGAGGCCATCTGTTCATCCGATAGAATGATAAAAAGTGTACTCGCAAGTAGTGAAGCTAATATATAACCAGTGAGCGTACCAATTTCTAATCCACTTCCAAGCATATTACGTTTATTGTCTGGAGAAGATTCGGCAATATAGACCATTGCCCCAGCGTATTCGCCACCAGTTGAAAAACCTTGAATAATTCTAGCGATTAATAAGAGGATAGGTGCCCATATCCCAATTTGATCATATGTAGGCAATAAACCAATGAGTAATGTTGAAAAAGCCATTAAAATAATTGTAGTTGTTAAAACGACTTTTCTTCCTAATTTATCTCCGATTTTACCAAATATAATACCGCCTAATGGGCGCATTAAAAAGGCAATCGCAAAGGTAGCAAAGGTGAACACTAATTTTAGCTCATCATTTTCCACAGCACTAAAAAAGTTTTGACTAATAATAACAGCTAAATAAGAATATAAGCCAAAATCAAACCATTCCATCGCGTTTCCTACTCCTGTAGCAAACACACTTTTCTTTGCTTTTTGAATATCTACAACGTTAATTTTTTTCTTGTTAAATTTCATTTCATTATGTCAACTCCATGGTATACAATTATGCAAAAATAAGAACTACAGTCAAACTGGGGACAAAACGATTTTAGATGTTTTTTCCAATTATATCTTAAAGAGACTGCATTTTTTCCTTTAGAACTAGAGATAGATGTCATATGAAGCAAACAGATGTATTGAATGGTATTACAGGTTATAAAAGTTCCTATAACGGTACGCACCGAAACTTTTCGATTTGTTGTTTTAGGAATGGTTCTTCTTATATTTATGATTATTGTGTGACAAAAAGTTCTTAATAATACTGATAAAGTTTTAGAAAGTAGGAAGGAAGGAAGAAAAAGAAAACGGAGCATAAATAGGATTAAACATATGAAATTTACTAAAAAAGCTTTTCAAATTTGATTTGAAAGGCTTTTTTTAACCTAGTAAGGTATGTTATATCAACCTAAATCAGCAAGTAAAGCATAGAGTGTATATTTTTTATTTCATCCTTATATAGATAAATACTTCTATTAAATCCGGCATGAACATAGAGAGAAATTTTTTATCTTCATGTAACGAATGGATTTCCGGTTTCCTAATATGACATCATCAGGGTAATAAGCTACAAATAAGAATAGGTGTATTCAACCACTCCTTTCACAAATTTAATATACAAATTTCCATTCATTTAAAAAATACACAGCTATGGCTATAATAAGGGCAATGATGATACCTTGTATTACCTCTTCTTTTCAACATATAATAAATACCCTTATGTAACGGAATATAAACATTCTATATTTTATTACATAACAATCTGGTTCTTATTATCGTATTAATGGTGAACAAGGTGCTACATCGGTTTGAGCAAATGAAGAGTTTAAAATAGAACTATTTCGACGCCTGTGTGTTTTAGTCCCTAAGACAGATACTATAATTTTGAAAGCTAAGGAATCAGATGATGAAATATCTGATCTGTTTTTGCTTGCCATTTTCTAATATAAGGTTACCAATAGGAAAATAACTTGACTCTTCCCCTGATAAATGGACTAAGCTCAATTATGAAACAAAATTAGAATGAAGAGGAAATTCTGATTTTCACAAAATTATGGACGGTCTCAGGGCAGGTTTGACGAATTAAAGGTATAATAAGTTTAATTATAAAAAATGTAAGATCAGTTAATGTACATAATGACTCATGATTAAAACCTAAAAACAGCTTGATTGTTGTTTAAAAGATATCTTTTAAAGACAATTTTGACTTACTATACCCTTATCATGTGTGTAATTATATAAGATAACTGAACTTTTAATTACTTTAAAGATGGTGATACAAGTATGAAACAATCAAAAAAACAACGGGTCACGTTACAAGAAGTAGCATTACATGCTGGTGTTTCTACTTCAACTGCTTCCCTAGTTGTTCGCAATAATCCTCGGATTTCGGAAGCCACACGAAAAAAGGTTTTAAATTCTATAAATGAATTGGGTTACGTTTATGATAGAGTTGCCGCAAATATGAGATCCAGGAGTTCTGATATTGTCGGAGTGATTGTAACGGATATTTCTAATAGTTTTATTTCGGAATTTTTAATCGGTGTACAATCTACATTAGAAGCGCTCGGATATACAGTTTTGTTAGGGACTACCTTTGATTCCGTTTCAAAGCAAGACCATTTACTTTCAACCATGATAGAACATAGAGTAGACGGCTTAATTCTTAACCCAGTCTCTAAAAGTTCAGAAAAAACGGTTAGTCAATTGAATAAAATTGAAATACCAAAGGTCCTTGCTAACAGAGAACTTGCTAATGTCAACTCTGATTATGTAGGAATCGATTATACAACAGGAGCACTTATGGCAGTTAATCATCTGATAGAAAAGGGGCATAAAAGAATTGCCTTTTTAGGAGGAATCAAGCAATCTTCTACTTGGACGGAGAGAATAAGAGGGTTTCATATAGCCCATGATATAGCAGGCTTGAAAGTTGATGAATCCCTTATAATAGATATTGAGCCTAATCGGAAAGGCGGGTTAGAGGCGATATTAAAAGTTCTAGAGAATGACCATCCCCCTACAGCTGTGTTTTGCTTTAATGACTTAGTTGCATTTGGTGTCATAAAAGGGTTAGCAATGAATGGTGTCATACTGGGACAAGATATTGACGTCGTCGGATTCGATAATATCCCTGAATCAGAACTTTATCATCCTCCCTTAACAACTGTTTCTTCATTTCCAAGATCTATTGGGATTAAGGCTGCAAACCTTTTGTACAATAGGATGAATAATGAAAGTAGCGAACTTCAGCGTCTTATACTAAAGCCTGAACTTATCATTCGAGAAACTTCAAAAAAATAAAGCTAAAGAGAAGCCTCTTAGAAAAAACTAAAAAGCCCAATTTCTCACCATTAAAATTGAGAAATTGGGCTTTTTTCGTAACTCTATAAACTTTCAGTTGTTGAAGTTCGTATATTGTAGTACTTGATATAAATCTTATGGAATAAATGGAGCATTAGTTCAATAAACACCTATTTCCCTAATTTCCCTAAAAATTCACCAACAAAATCATACATCTTCTTAAAATAAGTTGGTTTTATCGCTTAAGAAAAAATCTTTTTCCTGCGATAAGAAATATATAGTGCTAACACAACGCTTAGTACAGCAATCACCATATCAAAAACAAGCGTCATGCTGATGCCAATAGAGTCTACAAGAGAACTTGTTATAATTGGAACAAGGATAAATGCTGCACTTCCCGCAATGTTGACGTAAGACGTTGTTGTCCCTTTGTTTTTTCTAAAAAAGTCAGTCATAACTGTTAAGGCCAACTGAAATAGTCCTGCTGTAAATAGACCTAGTAAAAATGTGCAAACCATCACAATAGGGTGTGACTTAACAAAGAAAAGGGCCAGCATTGCTACAAAGGCAATAATTGGGTACACAACTAATACCGTAATCGGTTTGATAAACTTGTCTAAAAGGACAGTCAGCAAAAGAACAGAGACAAGCGCACCTATGCTGAAGTAGCTGAGCAACTGTACAGCTGTTTTTTCGCTTAATCCAATAAAACCTTCTCCTAGTTCCGGTAGCCATGTTTGCCAAACGACAAATAGTGCAGTTGAGGTAAAACCAATGACGATAATGACTAAACCTTCCCGCCACATGGATGGTTTCCCCCTCATTAATTGCTTTTCAGAAGTAAGTTCTGCTTTTTCTTCTAATTTATCATCTCCCCCATTATCCACTTTAGGAAATGGCATAAATATAAGATAAATAGCACTTACTGCATAAAGAATACTAAGGATAAAGAACGACCATCCCCAGAAGATGCCGTTTGCCGCAAGGAAAGAAATCAGAAATGGCAAGATAGTCGCGCCAATTGATACAAACGCTTTTACAAATACCGATGCCGAGCTTGCGTTTTTCGGAAATGCCTCAATGAGCGCTGGGTATGTGCCAGAATCAAGAAAGGAATTCGCTAGTCCTGCTGTAATGGCAAAAGCAAATGCTAAATAATAGTTAGTTGTTATCGGCATGCCAATTAAAAAGAGTAAGTATAGAAAACCTCCTGCAATAATGATTGGCTTACGCCCAAGTTTATCTGAAAGCCTTCCGGCGAAAAAGAGCGCCACAAGCTTCCCTATCCCAATTGCAGATACAAGCAAACTAACTTGGGAAACGGAGACATCGTATAGTCTTGATAAATTACCCATATTTGAAGCGATGATGATATTAATCATGCCCAGCATAAAATAATTTAGGTAAAGCCCTATTGATGTTTTCAAATAAGGGTTTTTCATTTTCTTCAACTCTCCTCTCATACTTTTATCATGATTTCCGTATCATATATTTATTTATTAGAACTAGCTGCTACTGCTGCACGAATACCTAGTAAATAACTTTCTTCACCAAATCCTGAAATTTGGCCTGTTGCAATTTCTGCAAAAACTGATTCGTGACGGAATGCCTCGCGTGAATGGATGTTTGACATATGAATTTCTATTACTGGTACTGTTAAAATGGCTAAAGCATCACGAATTGCATAGCTGTAGTGTGTCCAAGCACCTGCATTTAGCACGACTCCGTCTACACCTGTTAAAAAAGCTTCATGAATTTTTTCAACCATTTCACCTTCATGATTTGTTTGGAATATTTCTACTTCAATCTTTAACTCTTCTGCTAACTGTGCAATATTGTCATTAATTTCACCTAATGTAATTGTGCCGTATTGTTTAGGATCACGTTTACCAAACATATTATGGTTTACACCGTGTAACATTAAAATTTTAGTCATGGATATCTCTCCTTTTGTTTTTTCCAAAGTCCCCACATTGTTGAAGTAGTTTTTTATTTTTAGTCGTTTCCAAATAAGATTTCTTTTACTTGTCCGATCGGCATATCAACACCTGTAAACAATTTAAATGCTAAAGCACCTTGCCATAACATCATACCTAAACCGTTAATTGCTTTCGCACCAGCTTCTTCTGCTTGAGATAGAAGTTTTGATTTTTGGGGATTATAGACTACATCTGTTACGACTAAGTCTTTGCGTAGTACATCTAAAGTGTCATCTATAATACTTAAATGATCTAATGGTTTCATTCCAAGGCTTGTACCATTTGCCAAGATAGCACTTTCTGCAATTTCACGGCGAAATGCTTCTTTATCTTCTAATGGAAAGACCGTAGCTTTTACACCGAATTCTTTCATTTCATTGTTAATATAATTTACGTTTTCTTCCGCTTGAACGAAGAACGCATCATTACGAGCAAAAATACTGATTTCACGGATACCAGATTGTGCTAATTGAATAGCGATTGGTGTTGCAGCACCACCTGAACCAACAAGTGTTACTTTTTGACCTTCCAGTTTTACACCGTGTTCGGTTAAGTTTTTCACATAGCCAAGACCATCTGTGTTATAACCAATTAATTTACCGTCACGATTAACTACCGTATTACTTGCACGCGCGTATTTAGCTGAATCATCCAGCTCATCAAGATAATCTAATACCTTCATTTTGTTTGGCATTGATACGTTAAATCCCGCCACACCTGCAGATTTAAAACCGTTAACTGTTGCTTCTAATTCATCATTACCTACTTCAAATGCAAGATAAGCGTAGTTTAAACCAGTTAATGTATAACCAAGATTGTGCATACGTGGTGAAAGACTATGCCCGATTGGTGTTGCTAGTAACCCTACTAATTTTGTTTTTCCATCAATGTTTTTTTCGTGTACTTTTGTTGTCATGTTGAAAATCTCCTTTAAATATTTTATAAACTTGCTTTTTAAAATTAATTAAACTAGGCAAAAATCTTTTTGATTCTACCCAATACAAACACTGCAAGCGCGACGCTAACAACCGCGATAACTATACTGAATATTAATGTCACTGAAATTCCCATTGAACTTACTAAACCACTTATAATAAGAGGTACAAGGATGAAAGCTAAGCTCGAAGCGATATTTACATACGAAGATGTTATTGCTTTATTTGCAGGGAAAAGCTTCATCATAATGCTTAGAGCTAGTTGTAAAATACCTGATGTGAATAATCCCATCAAGAATGTACTCACTAACGCAATGCCGGATGATTCCACTATGAGCAGTATAAGCATGGATACAAGAGCACCCAGTGGATAAATGATTGCGACCATAATTGGTGAGATAAATTTATCCAACATAATCGCTAATAACAATACGGAGACAAGAGCACCGATACTGAAATAAGATAGTAATTGTACCGCTTGATTGGATTCAAGTCCTATAAGTTGTATCCCTAATTGCGGTAACCATGTTTCCCACACAACAATTAATGCTGTTGAAGTAAAGCCTATTAGGATGACGGCTAATCCTTCACTTAGCAATTTGGGCTGTTCTTTAAAGTCTGTTTGAATGGCATCTCCTCCTTTCGTTGATACCAATTTATGATTTGGGAATGGCATAAAAATCAAATAGATACCATTTAATAGATATAATAATCCCATTCCAAAGAATGCCCATCCCCAAAAGATATGGTTTGCGACTAAAAAAGCCATTATAAATGGCAGTAATGTTGCTCCAATCGCTACAGATGCTTTTACTAATACAGAAGCAGAACTCGCTGTTTTTGGAAAAGCTTCTGTTAATGCCGGATATGTTCCAGAGTCAAGTAATGAGTTAGCAATACCAGCTGAAACGGCAAAGATAAAAGCAAGGACATAACTTGTTGTCGTCGGTATCCCTACCAGGAATAATAAATAAAGAAAATTGGCTATAATAATTACTGGTTTGCGACCCCATCTATCTGCAAGATAACCAACAAAAAATAAGGCAAGTAATTTACCAATTCCTATAGCTGTTACAAGTAAACTGATTTTTGCAACCGTTACACCGTAACGCCCTGATAAGTTTTCCATATTTGCCGCAATAATAATGTTGATCATGCCGAGCATGAAGTAGTTTATATACATTCCTAAAGATGATTTGATATAAGGGTTTTTCATTTTTTTACACATCCTAAGTCACTTTGGTATCAACCTCTTTTTTATACTCTCACCCCTTTCAAAGTTAGTGATACCATCATCTAAAGCGCTTTCTTTAATATCTTTCTCTTATAATTAACAAGCTTTAAAAATGTATCTGCACTAAAAATTGTATGATACAACTTACATTCAAACTATAGGTATATCGTTCTACTAAAAAGCTATTTCATTCTTATTAGCGCCCTATAGGTGACTGAGTATACCGGCCTTATATAAGATTAAGTAGAACGATATACCTTTGCAGATACTTAAGTACGTTAAGTTTATCATTATATATAGGGATAAATTTAGTACAACGATGTACTTAATATAATTTTAGTATATCGTTCTACTAAAACGATTATTTAATCTTTATTAACGCCCCTTTATGTGACTAAATATATCAGCATTATACAAGATAAGTAGAACGATATATCTTTACAGATATCTAAGCATTCTAAGTTTGGCATTCCATAATAGGAATAAATTTAGTATAACGATATACTTAATATAAAAAACAACAAAATCACTATACTCCTGAAAATGAAATGTGTCAAGTCTGTGACAAAACGTTTTAATTTAGGGTTCATCAGATACTTTACTAATTCCACCTCAAAAACCTAATCCATTTATAGCATTGACGTAAACATAAAAAAGGGTCTAATATTATAATATAAAAATATCAGTATGATTAGTTTTTTTCACTACGTTACTAATAGTAACGTAATTAATTAATTTAATCAAATATTTTTAATTAATTATCCTGTATTTATTATTTTAAAACACTTAATTTTTTATGCTCTATTTTAAAAATCCAACCTTTTTAATGTTCTATAAAAAAGATACTTAAGGAAAAAGATAAAGCGCAAACTCGTTGTTACTCAATGTGTATGTGCTTTTTTATTTCTTTGAAATCATTTTGTGCAATCACTTATACACTGTATAACATTGGAACCATACATATAAATTTAAAGAAACCGACTTTCCAAAAAGCAACATTTATTTAAGATTAAAAAGAATTCATCCATCAGCTGTTTGAGTTAATTCCATAATCCAACAAATTAAAGAAAACTGATTCTCTACGTTTCTAGGTAACAATTTTTACAACAGAACTGTATTTAATATATTAAGGTCGAGGCTTCAAATAAATTTTGCTCATTTATATAGATAGAAATAGTGGTATCGTGATAATGTTAGAAAGTGTAAAATATTTAAAGCTCCTTGAATTTTATCAGGGAAGAAATGGAGAATAGAAAAAGAATGACGTCTCGACATTATAATAAAAAATCAATTGTTATCCTGCTTATGACAGGTACATTTATCGCCATTTTAAATCAGACGCTTATGATTACGGCCATTCCTCCTATTATGGAGGAAATGAATATTAGTGCGAATACAGCACAGTGGCTAACAACGGTCTTTATGCTCGTCAGCGGTGTAATGATTCCAGTTAGTGCCTTTCTACTTGAGCGTTTTTCAACAAGGCAACTTTTTATTTCTGCTATGAGTACCTTTATTTTGGGGACTGTGATTGGAGGGATTGCTCCAAATTTTGAAATCTTATTACTAGGCAGGGTCATTCAGTCGATTGGTGCTGGTATTCTGTTGCCGTTAATGCAAACAGTATTTTTATTAATTTTCCCTGTTAATAAGCGAGGAACAGCCATGGGATTGGTTGGCCTAGTGATATCTTTTGCCCCTGCCATTGGGCCAGCACTTTCCGGATGGATAATTGCTAACTATTCTTGGCGCATTTTATTTTTTATCATTTTACCTATTGCCTTATTAGATGTAATCATAGCCATTATAGCCATGAAAAATGTTACAGAATTGACCTATCCAAAAATTGATATATTATCTATTATATTATCCTCGTTTGGTTTTGGAGGATTACTTTATGGATTTACCAGTGCAGGTAATAACGGTTGGACAGACGTATTGACTATTATCACTTTAGGAATAGGAATAATCAGTCTCTGTTTATTTGTTCTCCGACAAATGAGAATGAACCACCCTATGCTTGAGTTCCGAGTATTTAAATCTTTTATCTTTACACTGACGACTATCCTTGGGATGATTGGTTTTATGGGGTTGATCGGCGTGGAAACACTAATCCCGCTTTATATGCAAAATATGCGTGATTTTACTGCAATGGAAGCCGGATTAGCCTTATTACCGGGGGCTCTTGTAATGGGCTTTATGTCCCCTATTACTGGCCGTATTTTTGATAGAATTGGGGCTAGATGGTTAGTCATTACGGGATTAGTTATTATTACTTTCTCAACCTTGGCCTTTTCGAATTTGAACCCGACTACATCGTTTGCATACATAACAATTATGTATTCAGTTCGAATGTTTGGGTTATCTATGGTGATGATGCCAGCTACAACAGCAGGTTTAAATCAACTTCCGAAACGCTTGCTTGCACATGGTGCAGCGATGAGCAATACAATGCGTCAGATTGCCGCATCCATTGGAACGGCTCTTATCGTGACGGTAATGACAACAACGGCACAACATGCTTCACAACAGGCTAAGGCCCTAAATCCTTTGATTCATGGTATAAATGTTGCCTTCATCGTTATTACTATTCTTTCCTTTATTGGAGTGATCTTAGCGTTTTTTATAAAAAAAGTTCAACCTTCAGTAGAAGAAAAATGGAACAAACAGTTAGATGAGAACAAGAATATAGGGTCTGGTGCAAGCACTTGAAGAAGATATAAAGAGGAAAAAAACTATCTTACGAGAAAGATTGAGAAAGTAAAGTTGATAAGCTACAAGAAGTCTTTGATAATGATGTTACTCCTGGCAAGTCGACAGTTATAAAAAAAACTAAGTACATCGTAAGAGGCGATGGAAAACGTGAAACCATTAATAAGATCAAGTTATTAATAGTCGTTGTAAATCCAATTTTTATGATTGGACTTGCAATGACTTATTTTACGTTTATATATCATAAATTGTAAATAAATGAATTAAATATCATCCACAAAAGTATATAAACAAAAATAAAAAGCGCAAGCTTGTTGTTACTAAGTAGGTTTGCACTTTTATTACTTTCTTCATATTTTATGTTAACTAAAAATGAAACCGAGATAATGCAGCAACGTATAAGGAAGTAGCAAAGGGCAGGATGAGAATCTACGGATACTTGGTCTTTCTAAAAAAATTACAAAGTATAAAGTTTATAGATATTAGATTAGAGAAGGTGCATTTTTGAAAAAAGCTATTTTAAAATTCGTCATATATTTTTCAACCTTTTTAATCGGTAATTTAATCATCAATATACTGTTCAAGCCTCACATCGATTTCCTAACAGCATTTTCAACAGCCTTTGGAGTTTCATTAGGTATAGCTACTGTCGAACTCTATACAAACAAAAAATCTAAGGAAGTATAAGAATCCGTGGATTTTTTATTTCCGATAAAGAGTAGTATGTAAACTAATTTTGTATACTACATATATCTTAAAAACAAAAAAACCACCAATGGGCAGGAACTGCCCCCCGTTTTTGAGACAGGGATCAAAACACCATCTAAATAGCCAGTTTTCGGTATTGGACCGGAGACTGGTTATTTAGTTTCGTTTGGATACGGATATTGTTATAATAAGTGATGTAGTCTTCGACAATCTGTTTTACGATGGCGGTCGTAGTACAGGTTAAGTTGTCGAGGTAGAAGGTTTCAGTCTTTAGAGAAGAGTGAAACGATTCAATGGAGGCATTGTCTGCGGGCGTCCCTTTTCGGGACATACTCATAGTCATGCCTCTTTCTTTGACTTGTTTTTGATAAGCATAAGAAGTATACACAGATCCTTGGTCACTATGCAG
>NZ_FOXX01000016.1:0-14141 GCF_900115845.1 Priestia endophytica DSM 13796
TTACCAGGCCCGCAGTTTTGGACAGGGATAGCTTTTGCGTCTAAACTAGTGGCGTGAGCCACACTATATAAAAGCGACTTCTTGTCGCACCATAACACAGATTATCAGAAGTAAAAGGCTTTAGTTTGTTTCAACTAAAGTCCTTTTGCTCGTTATGAATATTACAATTTTTTGATCCATTTAATTTACAGAGCCAATAAAGAACTAATTGAATAAAAAGGGGTAAAACAGAGAAGATATAAAAGCATTATAGAATTTAATAGGGAAGGAGTAAGATAAAAATGAAGGAATGGTTATTGAAATCATTAGGGGGACTATTTGCTATTACGCTTATTACAGGGTGTACAGCAAATGATAATCAAGATTCCCCTCAAGAAGATCAGCAACAGAATGAAGAACAAGCTCCAAATAACGAAGGTGAAAATGACACAAACAATGAAAATAACCAGGACGCGGACGATATGAACTTTGGAAATAATCAGGATCAAAATGAGAATGCCCCTGGTGTTGATGAAAATGATACAATAAATAAAGATGATGAAAAAGACCAAAACCGAGATCAAGAAGATCCAATTGAAGATCCAGAAGATATGCGTGATAAAGATAATAGAGATGATTAATCAAAGGGGTTGGTTCTCTTCAAAGGAACCGGCCTCTTTTACTTTTCACTAAGAAAATACCATTGACTATGACTCGTCTATCATTGTTTTTTTGAATAACTTGTAATCCTGTATCATCTTTTTTAAAGAAAATAAAACAAATATCCTCCAGTCTTTATACAGGATTGCTGTCAAAACTTCAGCATAATAATGTTGGAGCTGATAAAAAATAACCAAAAAGTTGGAGGCATGTTATAGATGAAAATTGGTCAGATTTTAAATAAGTTTACAGACAACTATTGGATTATCATTTCGGCCGTTATTTTATTTTTTTTGGCTAAAGCCTTGATAGGTTACTTAACGTTTAAACATTATAATCGAAAGCTTAAAAATATTGAGGATAAACTGGAAGAACTTTTACGAAAGGAACAAAAATTCAATTCTTCTAAGCCATATGATAAATAAGGGTAAACTGATCTTAATTCTCCATCCTTGGAAGAATCTAATTGAAATAAAAAAGAGAAAAACACAGAAGATAGGAGGGAGATTTTCAAATAGGATAAGGAAGGAGATGATCAATCATGAAAAACAACATCCAAGTACTACCTATTGTCGCTTCTATTGGCATAGGAGCTGCTGCTTATAGCGTGATGACAGGACGTGGTGGACAGCTTCAAAATATGATACCCCAACTGTCTAATATGAATCAACAAGGAAGCAATCAAATGATGAATCAACAAGCTGATCAACAGCAAAACCAATAGCCCTTTCCTTTTCCATCTTTCTAGAGATTGGAATCCTCCTTCTCTCTTCCCTGGTGAAGGAGAGTAAAGAGCTCCTACTCGTCATGAGGGGGGCTTTTCGTAGCAACTTCACTTAATCTCCTAAGAAATTATTTATATTTCATTACCTGTAGGAAATCATGTGCTTTTGTATGACACCATACATCCAACTAACTAATGTAAATATACACACTTAAGGTTTTTACGTAATATACGTCTTTAAGATAGAAAAACTACTGATTATTAAATCAGTAGTTTTTCTAGTGCCTAATAAAGATTTACGAGAAGACATCCCATTGTCTTTTGAATAGTTTGCTCACAGCGTTAAGTATTATTCATGGTTCTAGAGACAGTTCAGTCGGGTAAGCGAGGGGCATCGCTGCCCCTAACTCCCCTAAGAACCGTACGTGAGCCTTTCAACTCATACGGCTCAAGCCTCCCATTGCAGGTCCATTTGCTGTCGTATCTTCGTCACACACCATAATGGTAAGTAAAACGTACGCCGACGCTCCAAATGGAGGTATACATAACAGTACGTTTCTTTCGTCAAAAGATAGCCACAACCTTATGTACCTACGAGAGACCAACGAGAAGTCAGCTCCCTTTCGGGCCTATCATAAGTTTGTCCGTAAGGACGATAGTATCCATCCAGTTATACAGTTTCCTGCTTTCCTGTTCTCTTTCGAGATAATGGCATTTGCTTTCTCTCGTATCCTTTACCCTCTGTCACATCGTTTGATCTTACGATCTCCCTACTGTTTATACAGATGACAAAGGGCTTACCAAGTTTCGCATCTTATAGATACGACGAGGTTAGGTGGGTTCTTTACTCCGGGCAAGATGCGGGACGCGGCACAGTAGCATTATGAATCTACTTTTCCTCTTACCAATACCCAGGCAAATCTATGCACTATCCTGAGCTAATCATTACGAAGCTTACAAACCTTCACTTTCGTTCACCATACTCATCTTCCCCTAGCAGTGTTCCGAGCCGTGCACTGACTCTCTGTTTCCGCATTTCCGCATGCAATCCACGAGCCCGTTACCAGGCCCGCAGTTTTGGACAGGGATAGCTTTTGCGTCTAAACTAGTGGCGTGAGCCACACTATATAAAAGCGACTTCTTGTCGCACCATAATGTTGACTATAGGACTCAAATTTTGCATTTAGTGGATATGGCTTCACAAAACAGAAGATAAATGTAAAATTTGGGCTATTTATATCGTTGCTTTTATTTCTAAAATTCCCATTTATAAAGGTTTAGACGCCTTTTTCCTTCTAAGTCAATACAAATAGAAAAAAACGACCTCCTTGGAGCAAGGTCGTTTTTTTCTTTCTAGGCGAAACATGAGTAGTAGCGTGATCTCTCACGGCTTCCCTTATAGTTTGCTCAGGAGAACAGGTATTATTCATATAAAAAACAAATAGCCTTTAGGCTATAGGTGAAGGTGAAGGTTTTAGCCTTCTTGAAATAATAATCATACCCAATACATAGTGTATAAGGCGGTCTTAAGTATATTTATGACATATAACTATTCGCTTGTTTACATAAAACATGTTAGAGATAGTAAAAACCCCACTCCATCAAGTGGGTTTTTTTTTACTATATCAAATACTCCCCATAAATTCCTGGTTTTGGAATTTTAAATGAATTTAAGAGGACATCCATTTCTTCTTCTGTTAACACATCAGGTTGCAAACAAAGCTCTCTAACAGATTTACCTGCTAAAGTGGTTTCTCTTGCAATTTCTGCTGCTGTTTCATCACCAAGATGTGGGTTAATAGCTGTAATAATTCCCACACTTTTCTCCACATATTCCGTCATGTGATTTTCACTTGCTTGGATACCCTTTAAGAAATGGTCGGTAAATGAACGGAAACCATTGTTCATCATACTAGTAGAAGTTTCTCTTTTACACAAAAGGGGAAAGGAAACGTTAGATATCAATAAAGGAGAACGTTCTATGCGTGAAATGACAGAAAAACTACATGACTTTTTACTACAACATATCGATGAAATGTCTCAAGAATGGCTAGATTCGCGAGAAGTAGAAGAGAATTCTATTTATACAGCTGATGCTTCTTCAGAGACAACCGAATATCTTCGAGAACAAAATCAATATTTTACCCGTACAATTGTAAAAGTTCTTACTGGAAAATCACTAGAAACTCTTAGTGATTGGGCACAGAAAGTTGCAAAAGGAAGGGCTCAGAGAGGTGAACCTCTTTATCAGAGTATCAAACATTTTAAAAAGTTTCGTTTAATTTTTTTAAAACAAATTGAATCATTTTTCTACCTTCATCCGTCTAGCATCACATACGAAGATCTTTTTTTATGGAATAAGTTAGTAAATGAAGCATTTGACCAGACGATAGAACTATTTACAGTTTATTATGAACAAGTTTCAGATGCACAATCTCATGCTCAACAAATGCTAATTTCTGAGCTTAGTACCCCTGTCATTAGTATTTCCGATACAGTAGGAGTGCTACCACTCATTGGTCAGATTAATGATTATAAGAACAGTAACTTTGCGGAGAAAGTTCTGTTGCAAGCAAAAGAGCTCAATCTATCTTGCTTAATCATTGACTTATCAGGTGTATCTTCCATTGATACCATGATGACCAATGACTTGTTCCAAGTTATAAAGATGTTGGACTTACTTGGAATTGAGACAACCATTACAGGTATTCGCCCAGAGATTTCCTTAACAGCTGTTCAATTAGGGATAGATATGAGCAGATTGAGAACTTACGGAAAGCTAAAAGATGCGATAGATAAACTTTTGCATTAGTTAATAGGTTCATAATTTTTTAGAGCATAACTCCACCCCGAATATTAAAGGGAGTTTTGTGATTTCTAACATCCTATACACATTTAGTGAACTTAAGGTTGATTATAGGAAGAGAAATATATCTCAAAAATACTACGTCACATGTTTCATTTTAAATATGCCGGGTATGAGATTAGTAGGATTGGAATTCCCTAAGAAACAGATCTGTTATAGACTGTTTCTTTTTTATTGTATAAAATGTATAAACTTAGTTTACATAAAACATGTTCCAGGAAGCACAAAAAGCGCAAAACCGTTCAGTAACAACGAGTTTGCGCTTTTTATTTATATATACTTTTAGACACGATTTTATACTTAAAGTTTTTACTTTTCAAAATGAATTAATTCAAAATCATTATTTAAACAATCTTTAAGAGTAATATTTAATTAGAGAAAGTTATTTTTTGATGTTATTTCACCAATCTCTCCTCAAATATTAGATCTATTTATTTAAATATTATGAAAATTGTCTATTATTCTATTGATTTGTATGTAAAAAAAAGTATAATAGACTACTGAGCGCAAGTTTTGAAAACGGATTCATTAACTACAGCTTTATTGATTCCTACATGATGGATTGAATTTCAGGATTTGTGCAAACGTTTGCCTAAATTAATAAGAAAACAAAGGAGGAGATTTTTTATGAAAGGTAAGCAGAAAACAGCATGGATACTGGTTACTATACTGGGACTAATTATTCCATTATTCTCAGGAATATTAACAAGTCATGTAGAGGCAGAATCCGTCCCAAAACAGGTCGTCCTTGTTGGCACCTTGCAAACAGAATTAGGGAATGATAAGGATTGGGATACAGCTTCTAAAATAACACAAATGGACTACCAAGGAAATGGATTATATAGCTTTACAGGCACACTTCCCCCTGGGAAATATGAATATAAAATTGCCATTGGAGGAACTTGGGATGAAAATTATGGTGATAAGGGGGTTCTAGGTGGGGGAAACATTAAACTAAATTTAACCGAAGAAAGAGTAGTTACCTTCACTTTTAACGACAATACCCATGCCATTGCTGATAGTACTCAGCTTGACCCATCCATTAAAAGAGCTACAATCGATAATTTTAATGAAATGACGATAACTACTAATGCTCCATTTGATATTGACACACAAAAAATTGAAATTAACGATGTTAAAATTAAGGAAGTTAGCCCTTTCGGCACGACTGATGGGAATCTTACAAATAAGATTAAAGTGATTACCGAACAAGAATTTGATTTAAAAAAGACATATACAGTCAAAATGAAAAATTACGGTACAGTAACAGCTGAACCCGATAAAGTATTTAGTAGCAAGAAATTTAATGAATTATTTTATTATGATGACAATGATTTGGGCAATGTGTACACTCCATCTGGGACCAAATTCCGTCTTTGGGCTCCTACTGCAAGTGAGGCACGATTAGTTACATATACAAAATGGGATGATCATAAAGGTAAGGAGATCCCGATGAAACAAGGCGAAAAAGGAACTTGGACCGCAAAACTGAAAGGGAATCACAAAGGTGTTTTTTATACGTATAAGGTCAAGATTGGTGGTAAGTGGACTCAAGCTGTTGATCCTTATGTACGTGCTGCGTCTGTTAATGGGGACAAAGGTGCGGTCGTTGACTTAAACGAAACAAATCCAAAGGGATGGAAGGAAGATAAAAAACCAAAGTTTAAAAATCCAGAAGATGCTATTATTTATGAGTTACATGTACGTGACCTTTCTATTCAGAAGGAAAGTGGCATCAAGCATAAAGGAAAGTATCTTGGCGTAACGGAGAAAGGAACAACTGGTCCTCAAGGCGTGAAGACGGGGCTCGATCATATTAAAGACTTAGGGGTTACTCATGTTCAATTTTTACCCATATTTGATTATGCTTCAGTAGATGAAACAAGGTTAAATGAACCCCAATATAATTGGGGCTATGATCCAAAAAATTTCAACGTACCAGAAGGATCATATTCTACGAATCCTTATGACCCGACTATTCGAATTACAGAACTAAAGCAAATGATCCAAACCCTTCATGATAATGACCTTCGTGTAGTAATGGATGTAGTTTATAACCATACGTATGAAGTTGCTGGGTCTAATTTTCAGAAATTAGTCCCAGGTTATTACTATCGTTACAATGACGATGGCTCACTCGCAAACGGGACTGATGTAGGGAATGATACAGCTTCTGAACGGAAGATGACGAGGAAATTCATGGTAGATTCTGTAACCTATTGGGCGGACGAGTATAATTTAGATGGGTTTCGTTTTGATTTGATGGGAATTCACGATGTTGAAACCATGAATCATATACGTAAATCTGTCGATAAAATTAATCCTTCTATTATTCTTCATGGAGAAGGATGGGATTTAAACACTCCTCTTTCTCCTGAATTAAAGGCTAACCAAAAAAACGCTGAGAAAATGAAAGGAATCGCTCATTTTAATGATGATATTCGTGATGGTTTAAAGGGCCGGGTATTTTACGATTATGATAAGGGGTTTGTAAATGGGAAACAAAATTTAGAGGAACGAATGAAGAAAGGAATCATGGGCGGAATTGATTATAACAAGAACATTGCTACCTACCAAGATCCTGAACAAGTTTTAACCTATGTTGAAGCTCATGACAATCATACATTATGGGATAAGCTACAGTTAACTAACCCAAATGACAGCGAAAAAATACGTAAACAAATGCACAAGTTGTCTTCTTCCGTTGTATTAACATCACAGGGAACCTCATTCTTACATGCGGGTCAAGAGTTCATGCGGACAAAGGGCGGGGACCATAATAGTTACAAATCTCCTGATTCGGTCAACCAAATGGATTGGAAACGCCGTGCAACATTTGATAAGGAAGTAGACTATATGAAAGGATTAATAGAATTACGTAAAAATCACCTAGCTTTTCGTATGACTACAGCTGAACAAATCAAAAAATACCTAACGTTTATTGACAGTCCAAAAAATACTATAGCTTATATAATAGATGGCAAAGGGAATATGGATAAAGCCAAATATCTTATGGTTGCTCACAATGCTAATAGAGAACCTGTGGAAATTACCCTTCCATCAAAAGGACCTTGGAAAGTACTAGTAGATGGGGAACGTGCAGGGGATAAGGTTCTTTACACTATACATGATAATAAAGTTACGGTTCCTGCCTTAAGTTCATTTATTTTGAAAACAGATAAACCCATTTAATTCAAGGTTAGTTCATATAACAGAAATTCGAGGGATTAAAAAAAGCACAAACCCTTTCAATAACAACGAGTTTGTGCTTTTTCCTTTCACATCATTTTATCTTACCAGACTGTTTGTTTTTAAGATATTTAAATCTCTATTTTGCTTTCCTCTTAACAAAGATGCTATTGTTCTTGAGTTACTTGATAGAAAGTAGTAAAGGATTTAAAGTTACTAATAAAACTTGTATGAAGATTATGGAATTGCGTATTAAGCGTTCTCCTAGATGTGGACTCACCGTTCCTTATGTCATTAATTTTTTCTTCAAGCTCTACTAAACTTTTAACACTATCAATGAAGTACTCTCTCTCCTTTTTGGAGTAGTTTTCTTGGATACTGAGGTCTAACAATGTGACTCTTGCTTCCTTTACCTCAAGTAACATGGTATCTAATTCTTGTGTGCTCATTTTCGACTTTTTTTCATGTGTTAACCAATCCTGTTCAAATATCTTGAGTATATCCTTGGTTCTTTTACTTGTTAGATCATTTTTAGAATGTATTTGAGATGTTTGTTTAAAGTTGTCCACGTCTTGTTTATACTCTTTAGTCATAACAGAATCAGGTTGATAAGAATATGTTTTATATATACTAAAGAATGAATAGGAATAGGACCATGTCATTGCCAATATAAAAAGTACAATGACACCTAGAAAAACTAAACTAATCCTTTTTGACTTCTTATTCATCGTAAATTCTCCTATCTTATTTGCCAAAGTAAATGAAGTTCGTTATAGGTATGTGGATAATTTCCTATATTTCTACTTGATATCCTTTGTATGCCTTACCCTATCAAGAAATGGAGATGAATTCAAATTAAAATATATGTACAGTAGTCCATAAAATTAGACAGACTACTAATATATTCCCTATCCATATAAATAAGAAAATTCTTTAATACTGGTAATAAAAGGATTTTATTATTAAAAGTCATTTAGGAAGAATTAGTTAACATAAAATACATTATAAGAAATAAAAGGATCTTTAAGCAAAGACCCTTTTTGTTTTGTAACTGTTAACACTTTAAATGTGTAAGGACAATAAAGTTGTTTACTTTTGTAAGCTAAACACACACATTACACCGTCCGAAAATGCGAACGGTGTAAAAATAAAGTTACTTAATTTTTGGTGCAATTGCTGAATAACATCCCATAGATGTTACAATAAAGTCGTTTAAATTAATGGGTTGTTCCACGATGGCGCCCGATTGCAGACCTAATCATCAATGTATTTTCCATCTTTTTTATTTGTTATTTCTTCACATTTTTTATTATTATACCCTATTACATAAACATTGTCTGAATCAGTAAGTCCACTTATAATTTACTCTTACGAGAAGATTCTCAAGTTTTTATATTAATACCAGCATCTTACTTCTTCAACTAGTACAGTCATTTTATAATAGTCTATTATATTAACCCTAAATGTTCACGGAAGGTATGACCTTCATATTTCTTTCTGAAAATATCTCTTTTTTGCATTTCAGGAACAATTAGTTCAACAAAGTCTTCTAAACTACCGGGTAATGTAGGCGGCATAAGATTAAATCCGTCAGCCACACCAGCTTCAAACCAGACTTCCATCTGATCCACAATTTCGTCTGGTGTACCTATCAGCGTGTGATGTCCACCGCCTGCATTAAGATATCCTAATAATTCTCTTACTGTAGGTTGTGTATCATTAATAATTTCTAGTATCGTTTCGTAACGTCCAACTGGACCAGTAAATTCTTCTACTGGGGGTAATTGAGGTACTTCTTTATCAATTTCCCAATTAGAACAGTCTTGTTGAATAAAGAAACTCAACTGTTTTAAAGCTGTTTCAAGAGGTAATTGTTCATCTAATGCTGCTTTTTTGGCTAAGGCTTCTTCATGAGTATGACCTACATAGGTTACTAAGCCTGGAAATACTTTAATATGTCTATTGCTGTCTTCGCTTTGTTTAACTTGTTCATCTAATTTTTTACGAAATTTTTTTGCTTGCTTTAAGTTCCACGACACTGAATAGACTGCATCGGCATATTTTGCGGCTAATGCAATGCCTTGTTTAGATGCCCCTGCTTGCATTGATACTGGTTTGCCTTGCGGACTTTTTGGCGTAGTGGATGGGCCAGACACTTTAAAATAGGTACCATCGTGATTAAAAGGCTGAATGTTTGAAGGATTTATCAATTTTCTTTCTTCTCGACGATGTAGAAACTCATTACTGTCCCATGAAAGAAATAACTTATTCATTAAAGCAGCGAATTCATCTGCCTTCTCATAGCGTTTGTCATGAGAAGGTAGTTCTTCCATACTATGATTTAACGCCTCTAAATCAGTCATTGACGTAACGAGATTCCAACCAACACGTCCTTTTGTAATATGGTCTAAACTTAATAGTTGTCGTGAAGCTGTGAAAGGATTAGAAAAAGTACTTGAAATGGTTGAAACTAATCCCACATGATTTGTCACTTGAGAAATAGCAGTTAAATTGACTATTGGATCAAACCAAAATGCTGGCATATCACTAGAATGTTTACCTGGAAATGATTGATTATCAGCAAAGAATACTGCATCAAAGTAACCTTTTTCCGATAATTTAGCTAAATCTTGGTAATAGGAAATGTCTCCAATACGTTCAACGCTTGAGTCAGGCATTAACCAAGCAGCTTGATGGTGCCCACAACCATACAGCAAAACACCTAAGTGTAGTTGTTTTTCTTTAGTTTTTGTCATTTGTTCACACCTCAAAATACATCATTATTAATTGTCTTGTATACTCCTTTTTTGAAGGATTATCTATGGCAATTTAAGCTATTAGTTCATGGTCAAACCACCATCTACTGTGAAATTTTGACCTGTAATACCGTTCGCATTTTCCGAAGATAAATAAGCGACCATATTGGCTACATCTTGAGGTGTGGTCACCTTCTTCAATGGCGTTGATTGAGCAATTAAATCGAATACTTCTGGCGTTGTAACAGCACTGGCTTCAGTCGTTTTTAATAATCCACCTGAAACTACATTCGCTTTTATACCATATAGCCCCAATTCAGAAGCGATATTACGTGTAAAACCTATTAATCCAGCTTTAGCTGTTGTATATTCGTGGTAGGGTACAACAGGATTTTGATATAAATTAGTACCTATACTTATAATACTTCCATTTTGTCGTTCAATAAATTGAGGTATGACGCTTTGAACTACATTAAATGCTGCTTTTAAAGTACCATCTAGTTGTTTTTGATAATCATCCCACGTGAGTTCTGTGAAGGTTTTCTGTTTGTTTGGATCAAATTTGAAGTCTACTAATGCATTGTTGACTACAACATCTATTTGACCAAAATATTCCGTTGCCTTTTTTATCAATTTATCTACTTCTTTACGATTGGTTACATCAGCCCTAATTGCAATAGCATTCTCTTCACCAATCTCAGAAACGAGCTTCTCAGCAGCATCTTTGCTTTTATAGTAATTGATAACCACTTGAAATCCTTGTTGTGCCAATGTCTTTACAATAGTTGCTCCTAAACCTCTACTACTACCTGTTACTAATACTGTTCTAGTCATCATAACAACTCCTATATTTTTAATCTTGATGAAACTTAAATCATAAAATGATAGATAAAATAAAAAATACGCAACCTTCCCATAGGAAAGTTGCGTAAAAACAAATAACTACATATTAAGAATAAGGCACGATTGCCCTTTAAGTATGTATTAGAGTTTACACTTTCCTACGCTAGTTTCAACTAGTTCAGGTTCAAAGGGTTTGAGTTAATACTCATCTCAGTTAAATAACACCCCTAGTGCATATATTTAAGTTAAATTCAATGTTATAGTTTTAAGAAATTTATGTCAAGGAAATATGACTAGTTAAAGTATTTCTATAACTTTGTTATTCTAAAATTAACATTACTGAATTTTTGATTCAATTCTAGTTTATATAAAACATGTTCCATGTAGTAAAAAAGTGCAAAAATGTTTAACAATAACATTTTTACATTTATTTCTATTATGAACAGACATAATGGTCATATCCATTAATTCCCTTTTTGCTCTATAAAAAGTGAACACAAACAGAAAGTTCGTAAAGTGAACGTCCATAAAAGTGTACTTTTGCGGACTATTTGCATAGGTTAATGGACAAAGTGAAGGAAAACATGATAAAAAATAGAATTTAAGATAAATACCTAACCTATTTGGCGATAAAAAGGGGAAAATAAAATGAGTATGAGATATTGTATAAAGGACTATCGAACGAGCATAGATCCACATCTGCTTCGTACATTCTTTTCACATACCCAAATAAGCATTACAGATTATAACTGGATATTTAGCGACTTAACGGCCTATGCATCTAAAGGAAGGCAAGAGTTAGAGGATTCCATTTTTCGCCAAGTAAATTTCACATTAACAGGACAAGAATTAGAGGAATTGCTAAAACATGAGGAAGTAGTAGTGGTATTCGGTGTTATGGTAGCTGTCAAAGAAAATCTAAATATCAAAGACATTGAGCGCCTTCCAGTAATTGAATATAACAAACATTATTGGGAAGAAGATTATATGTCACCTATTAAAAATGCAGTTATGGAAGTTGGATTTTTTGATGGGGAATTAATTATTGTGACAACCGATAATCAGAATATTGTAGATACATTGAAGAGAAATATTTTTAATTTCCCTAATCTAATAAGCCTTAAAGAATATATGGAGAGCTAAAATATTTTTAGATATTAACCTTAATAAAGGGGAATTTAGTTAACATAAAATATGTTCGCGGAAGTAAAAAAGCACAAACCCGTTGATTCCCAACGAATTTGTGCTTTTTCTTTTCTGCTTAGGTATACTTTTACGAATTCCCTTAAAACAGCAGCCGCAATGTTATGGCTGCTGTTTTCTATGTATTATTTGATTTATGATTTTTCAATAACTCTTTGAATATCTCTTGAAATAATCTCCAAGCCTTTAGGGCTTACGATTAATTTTCCGTTTGCCAACATCATATTATCATCGGATACCTTACCAGTTATCATACATGCATTTCCAGGTTGATACTTTCTTAAGATGACACTCTCCCCGTCTACAAAGATTTCTATAGGATCACTCTTTTCAATCTCTAATGTGCGTCTTAATTCCTTCGGAAGCACAACGCATCAATCTTTCTGACAATCCCTGTACTCTTCATTTATCTACCCTCCCTATCTATTTCGGCTCCTATTTTAACATTTTTATAATGGATTAATGATAATAATCTAAAATTGGAATGAAGTTCCAACTTAAAGATCATTATATTTTATGAACACCGACAACATACATTTCAATCATATTCCTGTGTCAATTTCGTTCTCAATAGAGTACACCCTATTGAGAAGGTAGTGATTTATTGCTTTTCCTCCAGGTTTTAAAGCACCCAAAATACACTTATCAAAGTCATTTAAATAGTACTATTCCTATAGTGCCCTCTTATTCTTTGAATCGTTTCTATCCGCCTTTATGCACAATATGACACATTAACAAATCGACATACAGAAAATCCTTAGAATGAGGTAGTTTTTTCTCTTTTTAGACTGTATATCACATATAAACTTAGTTAACATAATAGATTTTATAAGCAGTAAAAAGGAATGGAAATCTTTTAGATAACCATTCCTTTCTTTTTTTAGAGTTACAGATACTAAACCCAATTTAATAAGAACCCTTGTATAGATACATACACGGCGAACAGAGATACAATAATACATACATAACCCCAAAATTCTTTTTTATCTTTTTTAAGTTCCATTAATCCTGTTACTAAGATCATTGCGCCTAGTAGGAACATGGAATAAGGCATCAACTTAAAACTTTGAGTAATTAGGCTATACACAGATAAAATGAGTACAATTACTGATAAAAAAATTCTTAGTCTTTTTAGCATATCTATCCTCCTACATCATCTACTTTAAGCACCCTTTAGTTATAAAAATGTTGGATTTTCAATTCTCTTTTCTTTTTTTCGGTTAGAACAAAATATATTCCAAGAATAAAAGTAAGTATTGGAATGACATAAATTAAATGGATCCCACTAGGTGATTCATATGATACTGTAGTGACGCCAGTTTTCAAATCAGTATCGATTATTTCATCCGTCACTTTGAAAGGAGCATAAAGTGCATCCATAATAAAGTAAGTTAATAAAGATTGAATAATAAAAAACATTCCTACTGCACGTTTCATCATTTTCCCTCCTTACATATGTAATGATTTAATTGTGAAGGAACTAAACAATTATTTCATAAAATGGAAAAAATAAAAATAGAAAGTAACTGAATTTCCTATACAACGTTAGTTTATATAATTTTTGTTCACGGAAGTAAAAAAGCACCAACCCGTTTAATAACAACGAGTTGGCGCTTTTTTCCATTACGAATGAGCATAACGGTCATACCCTTCACTTACTTTTAATTACCATATGACTCTATAAAGAATGAACACCAATAGAAAGTTCGTAAAGTGAACGTCCATAAAAGTTTACTTTTACGATCATTTCTTTTTGATTAGAAATCTAGACTTTTTCATGTTCATTTAAGTTTTAATTTAAATTACGAACGTCCTTAGAAAAACATACACTTTTGCGAACGTTTTTGATAGAATAATAGGGAGAGAAACACAAAAGGAGTATAAAAATGGAAAATAGAAAATTTGGATACATACGAGTAAG
>NZ_FOXX01000016.1:14151-79863 GCF_900115845.1 Priestia endophytica DSM 13796
GTAGCATTATGAATCTACTTTTCCTCTTGCCAATACCCAAGCAAACCTGTGCACTATCTTGAGCTAATCATTACGAAGCTTACAAACCTTCACTTGCGTTCACCATACTCATCTTCCCCTAGCAGTGTTCCGAGCCGTGCACTGGCTCTCTGTTTCCGCATTTCCGCATGCAACCCACGAATCCGTTGCCAGACACGCAGTTTTGGACAGGGATAGTTTTTGCGTCTAAACTAGTGGCGTGAGCCACACTATATAAAAGCGACTTCTTGTCGCACCATAATGTTGATTACAGGAAGTAATAAAAGCTCAAACTCTTTGAATTACAATGAGTTTGAGGGTTTTATTACCATTTCAAGGTTCTTTACGTGTAAATTGGATTAGGTACAATTTCTACTAGGGGTATCATCAGGAAAATGCAGGTTTACAACATTAGGAAAATTACAACATAGAAAAATCGGTTCCTTATAACGTTTAGGAACCGATTTTTTTGATTTGGCTTGTTATGCTAACGCATCCGTAAGTTGAAGTACATTATTTCACAATCTATTAATTGGACTCTCCCCAAAAAACTATCTAAAGAAATTTTTAATTGCATCAATGCGTATTTTATGACTACAATCTTCGCAACAAAAAATCTTACTCTTTCTTTCCTTAAATTGTTTATATTTTAGTGAACCTTCGTATACTCTGAATGTTTTTTTACAACTATAACAAAGTACCTCATAGTAAAACATTGGTCCCCCCCTAAATGACACATTACTTTTTAGTTGATTTATCGAAGATTGTAACCAGTTCTCTAGTATATTCCTGAACATCTAAATGAGGCTTTCTCATTAATTCAAGGGTGAACCCGTCAATGGCATTTCTTATTGTTAACGCCATCACCCTTGCTGATGGTCTGGTAAATTCCCGGAAAATTCCTTCTTTCACCCCTAAGGTGAGAATATTTTCAATGGGAAGTATAATAGCTTCATCATGGTCTGCTGCAAACCGAAGTTTACCATCAGCAGTTCTCTGATTAGAAACCGTTTCTATAACAGCGAAAACATGCTTCCGGTTTTCATCTACGAATGTAAGGTTGGATTCAATATACACCCGAAGCATTTCTTTAGGAGATTTTTGAGCTTCTATTCGTGGAGCAATATATGATTGCCAAGCCATATAGTATTCGATAGGTATTTGCTCCAATAATTCCTCTTTATTTGCAAAGTGATAAGAAATAACCCCCTTACTGATATTTGCACGTTTTGCAATCCGTCCTAAAGAAGCTTGAGCGTAACCTACTTCTGCGATTGTTTCAATTGCACATTCCACAATTTGAGCTCTACGGGCTTTTTCGATGAATGACAGTTGTTTTTTGCTAGTCGGTTTATTTTTTTTATTCATGTTCTTATTTTAGTACAGTCGTACAAATAATTCAAACAAAAAAACCATTTAGGTGAAGATTATCTAAACGGTTTTTAAACCTCTTTATACAAATGAAAAGAATCCATTTTGATCGAAATGGATTATTTCCCAACAATTACCTTTCCACTCCACAAAAAGTGAATACAATCATATCGTTCGCAAAGTGTACGTCCGTAAAAGTTTACTTTTACGGTCATTTCTTTTTGATTAGAAATCTAGTCTTTTTTGTGTTCATTTAAGTTATAAATTAAATTACGAACGTTCTTAGAAAAACATATACTTTTATCCTATGAGCACTAGTGGCGTGAGCCACACTATATAAAAGCGACTTCTTGTCGCACCATAATGTTGATTACAGGAAGTAAAAAAGCACAAACCTGTTCAGTAACAACGGATTTGTGCTTTTTATTTTCCTCTATATATACTTTTACGGGCTGGTTACCAGATACAAGTGCATTTCTATTTTCTATTATTAAAGACTTAGCTTAGAAGTGAAAGTATACTCTTTATAGCTTGGTATCCAAATGTAAGACCAAAACCTATTAAGACCACACCGGCTATAATGGAGACCCACTTTAACATATTTAGGTTTAATCGTTTACGTCCGAAGTGAACAATCGTAGCCATGAATAAGTCCCAACATGTAATGCCTACGAATATGGCCGTACTATACAATATAGCTTCTTGTTTTCCTAATTTATTGATAACGCTTGTTAACATAGATCCATAAATCCCAACCCAAAAAACGATATTTAACGGGTTCGATATAGCAATTAAGAAGCCTGATAAAAATGATTGGCTCAAAGATTCTTTGCTTTGAGCATTTATATCTGCAGAAATATTCACTGAAGCATTTCTAATGCTATCGTATCCTAGATAGCCTAATGTAATAAATCCCAAAGTCCACATGGCAAGTTTGACACCTTCATACTCAAAAATACGTGTTATTCCAAGATAAATGAGTAGCATCATACATACGTCAGCAATCATGGCCCCCATTCCTACAAGCCATGCATTCCAAAATCCATTTTTTATTCCCTTATTGATTTGAGCTACATTGATAGGTCCTACTGGTGCAGATAGGGAAATGCCTAAAAGAAAGTAACTAAAAAGACCACTAGTCATGTGTTTCACCCCTATAATTGGATGATGCATTACGATTTTTTTCTTTCCTCTTTCTCCATGTTATATAGGAAAGACAAATAATCACTACACTGATAGGTATAACAACAGAAGTTCCTATAAAGGGGTAAGCAGCTAAGCATAAGATGCACGATAAGAAAGCTAATATCTTTCCTAGTTTATGCTTAATCAATTTTACCCCTGCAGCTGTACCAATAACATATGTCGCAATAGCTAATGAATTAGGCACTAATACTAGTTGATCTAACCTAATATTTAAAATGAAACTAATCACTACACCGGCTACGGAGAATAGACCAACTAGAAGTACAGATCTATGAGGTACAGCATTTTTACTATCATATTTATCTAGCCATTTTGGTGCTAATTTATCATGAGCTAAGGAATAGCCTAGACGGCTAATACCAGCAATAAATGCATTCGTTGTACCTAAACATATAGTAAGAGCCACTATTCCAGTTATCCATGCACCATTCAAACCGACAACTTTCCTCACTACTTCGGCTAAGGAGGCATTATTTAGTGCTTGTTCAGTGGATGTCCCTCCTAGTGTATAGGATTGCGTTCCCACTACAGCTAAGGCAATTCCGATATACAAAATACCCACTATACATATAGCCCCCCATGTTGAGAACATAATGTTTCTCTTTCTAGGTTGTTTAAATTCAGGAGCTAAGCTTGATATCGCTTCCCATCCAAAAAAAGACCAAAATATTAACATAGCAGACTGTCCCACTGACATGATATTGTCTTGATTAATACGTAAAGATAACTGATGGTATTGAATGTGTGGCAGAGATAACAAAATAGTGGAAAGTAAGATGAGAAATGTGAGAGCAGCGATAACAAGTTGAACTTTACCACTAGTCTTTAACCCAAAATAATTCCCAACGGTAGCGATTATGAGTAATAAAACAGCGATTATGTATGCAAAGAAATCTGGTAAATCGAACGCAAAGGCTATGTACATTCCTCCTGTTAGTGACACGATTATTTGCCCAAAGCTTCCAGCTATGAAGAATAACCATCCAGATAAAGCTCCTGTATAATACCCAAATGCTTTATTAGCAAATGTAGCGATTCCTCCTGAACTAGGGTACTCAATGGAGAGATAGGCAAACGTGCAGGCAAGTAGAATACTTAATAACACCATCCCTATCCATGCTATCAGTGAATAGCTTCCAGCTATTCCGGCTGTTATGCCTGGTAATATTAAGATTCCTGAACCTAATACAGCACCAGCATATAGGGCTACTCCTTGAGAAGCTGAAATACTTTGTTTTGATGACTTATCCAATCCACTTCCTCCTTAATCTATAGGTTTACTAGCATTATAGAAAACAATAAGGTATATTTATATGCAGAAATGTACAAATAATGGATTTAAGATTTTAGTTTTGGATAAAAATCATCTGAATTATAAACAAAAGTGAAAAAGGGTGAAAAGAGTGGACTATATTGATTATAAAATCCTTAAACTTCTTCAAGAAGATAGTAGAATGACCATTATTCAATTGTCTAAAGAACTACATCTTAGTCGTCCTAGCATAAAAGAACGCTTAAGACGACTCCAGGAAAGTGGAGTAATCGAGGGATTTACTACTCGTATATCTCCAGAAGCCATCGGAAAAGGTGTACAGGCTATTATTCAGATTGGAAGTTTAAAATGTAAGTGTCGCAATTTTGAAGATAAAATAAGAAATGAAAAAGATATCTTAGAGTGTCATCGGGTTACAGGAACAGATAGTTATTTTATGAAAACCGCAGTGGCGTCTATGCATCAATTAGAAGCCCTAGTAGATAAACTTATTCCTTATGGTCAAGTAACGACATCTATTATATTTTCATCTTCTGTATCCCATCGTCCTTTGCTGCCAGACATCGAGGAAGAAAAGCTAGTTAGTGAATAATAAATATCAAATAAATTTTAGTTAACATAACGCATTTTACCGGACTTAAAAAAACAGATGTTCTGTAACATCTGTTTTTTCATAGTAGGAGACGTTAGTAAAAGTTAAGAGAATTTATTTAGGAATTAATCTCTTTTAATATCGTAAATTTATTGGTAGTAAACAGTAAATAATTATGTTGCTTAGTCCTAATTATAATTCGATCAGTTGTTCCATAGGGAGTTCCTATACGTATGCTATCTGGTGATTGACCGCCATAAGTTTCATCCTCAATAACTTCGATAATATCTTCTAAAGGAATTTTAACTTCAGATAGTTGCCATTTGATAATTAATTCATCCTCTGTTTTTATAACCTTAATACCTGCTGTAAACATATTATCCCCACCTTTATAACATTGTTTCATCATTATCCGATAATCTTGCTAAAAACGGAAAAAAGACAATGAAAAGTATTGCAACAATTCCACTTAAATATCCTAGCCCAATTAAGGGCTCCTTTCCTTTAAGTAAGATAAATTGCCTTGTTTTACAGTTAGGACATTCTTTCCCCTTTTTAGAAAGACTAAGTATCCATATATCTTTTGCTTTCCATTTATAGTTACAATGGTTACAACAAGGCATATGTATATTTCCCCCTTTTCTCTTTTCTTCTCTTTATACGTTTCTTTATCATTTTCGTTTCAATAATAATTATTGTTAATGAATATATACAATATACAATCTTAGTTTACATAAAACATGTTACAGGAACCGGAGAATCTGATTCCCTTTAGTAAAACTGGGTATTCGTGACTTAGAATTTCTATAGTGTCATAGAAGAAACTAGTCAAAAAGAAGCCTTTGCTTTAGTAAGCAAAGGCTTCTTAGTTTTATTCAAGCATTAGTTTAACTTTCAAACCTGTCGGTATGTGAACAGAATTATCGTTTTATCAAAAGGGGTATTCATCCAATGGTATGATTTATCTCACAAGATAAGTCTACCTAGAAAAAATTCAAGATCCCTACCGTATATTCTTTTACTCAAGATTAGCGTGTCTAGTAAACATTTTACTCGAGCTTAATTCTTTCTTTTCCATATACCTCAATATAATAGCATCGAAAAACAATAAGAGGGTTTGCTCAAATAACGATGCCATAGGCTGAATAGTTTTATATTGACTTTGTTCCTTATCTTTAGGGGAACCAGGTAATTTCACTATAATATCAGATGCCTTTCCAATGGTCGATTCAGGAAAAATTGTGACACTAGCTACTGTTGCACCTATATCTTTAGCTTTTTGAACCATAGAGACCAAACTCTTTGTTTCACCTGAACCAGATGCAATAATTAAAAGGTCTTCTTCTTTGAGATTAGGTGTTACAGTTTCACCTACTACATAAGCGTCTAAACCCATGTGCATCATTCGCATTGTAAAAGATTTGGCCATAAATCCTGATCTTCCAGCACCAGCTAGAAAGATTTTCTTTGAATTAATAATACTATCTACTAATTTTTCAGCTTCATGATCTACTATTAGGCCAGTAGTCTGATTTAATTCTTTTATAATTTCAGCTAAGTATTCAGTAGTTTGCATTGTTTTAATCATTTCTTTATACAAGTGTTGCTTTCTTAACTAATTTTTTCATTTCACCTGCAACACTATTTTTATCATCTACACCTGTAATACCGCCACCTACAATTACCAGGTCAGGTTTTGATTCGACTACTTCTGGGAGTGTATTTAATTTTATACCTCCTGCTACTGCTGTTTTCGCGTTTTTAACAACACGTTTAATTGTTTGAAGTTGTTCGAAAGGTGTTTCCCCCTCTGCTTGAAGATCATATCCTGTATGTACACAGATATAGTCAACTCCAAGTGCATCTACTTCTTTAGCACGCTGTTCAAGATTCTTTACATTAATCATATCTACAAGGATTTGTGTTCCTTGTTTTTTAGCTTCTTCCACTGCACCCTTTATAGTAGAATCATCAGTAGCCCCAAGAATTGTAATAATGCTAGCTCCAGCTTCAGAAGCTTTCATTACCTCATATGCTCCGGCATCCATGATTTTTAAATCAGCTAAAACTTTTAAAGATGGGAATTCTTCTTTTATTTCTTTTACTGCTTTAAGTCCTTCGTTAATAACAACTGGAGTACCGATTTCTACGATATCTATGTGTTCCTGAACCTCTCTTACTACTCCCTTTGCTTCTGGAATGTTCACAAGATCTAATGCTAATTGAAGTTCCATGAATACTTCACTCCCTAATTAGATTTTTTGAAGATACGCTTATTATAAAATCTAATTTCTTTTAAAAAAAGTACGCACTTTTAACCCATATAGTAAGTTCCAAAACACATAGTGAGAAAATGTATACTTGATATTGTCGAACGAAATAATGCTGAAAATACGTAATTTTAACGGAAGGAAAGGATCAAGATATTACAAATTACAATATCTCGTTCTATAAATCTATTAGTTCTGCTAGGTTCAATTTTAATGTTTGAAAATGTAAAAGCACATACAGTAATGTCTTAGAATTACTGCATGTGCTTATATAACTAACTCATTTTTAATTTTATGAATTTTCACACAATAAAAGTTACTATTTGTCTATAAAGTAGACGTAAATAACCTTCTAATTTTTAGAAATAGTCGTTTTCGTATTGATTTGTACAGTCTTCATATAAGTCTTCCCCCATTCATACATAGACTCAAGGATTGGCATCAAGCTTCTTCCCTGTTCAGTTAATGAATACTCTACTTTTGGCGGAACAACAGGATATACTTTTCGATTTACAATAAGATCCTCTTCTAATTCTCTCAATTGGCTAACTAACATTCTCTGAGTGATACCTGGCATAAGAGACTTTAGCTCACCAAAGCGTTTAGTTCCCTCTTTTCCTAAATGCCATAAAATAAGCATTTTCCATTTCCCCCCAATAATAGAGAGCGTCAATTCCTTTTCACAGTTAAATGTTTTGTTACAAAGATGGCCCATTTCTTTTCCCTCCTAATTTTATACAACTATCAGTATACTTTTACACACTATATGAAAATAAAGTGTGTACTTTTAACCAAAAATTGTACCTGTTATACTCATTATACTCAAATCCATAAAGGCGATAATTTAAAGATACTAGAACAAGTGATTAAAAGTAAAGGAGGAGAAGCTTAATCATGCCGAGTAGCATTCGTTTAGAAGAAAGAAATCACAATGAACTAAATAAGATGAAACTAGATTCCATGACCTTCGTCTTGTTTGGAGCAACAGGTGATCTAGCTAAAAGAAAAATTTTTCCTGCTTTATATAATTTATTTTTAGATGGAAAATTCCCTCACTCCTTTTCAATTATTGGTTTAGGGAGAAGGAGCTGGTCTGATAATACATTTCAAGCACATATAGAAGAATCATTAAAGACATTTTCTCGCCGTCTGGAAAGTAACACTGCATCAATAGAAAAATTTCTTCGTGCATTCCGCTACGTCGCCTTGGATGTAACAAATGGGGAAACATATGAAAAGTTACTTGATATGATTCAACAAAGAGAAAGAGAATTGAGTATTCCTGAAAATCGTCTATTCTACTTATCTGTTTCTCCTGAATTTGTTGATGTGATTACATCGAATATAAACCAAAGTGGATTAGGTTCTACTACAGGTTGGAAGCGTCTTATAATTGAAAAACCTTTTGGGCATGACTTACTATCAGCCCAAGAGTTAAATCAAAAACTATTACAAACCTTTAAAGAAGAAGAAATTTACCGTATTGATCATTACCTTGGAAAAACGATGGTCCAAAACTTAGAGGCCATAATATTTGCTAATCCTATTCTGCAAGTGTTACGGAATAACCAATGTATTTCGAATATTCAGATCACTGCTAGTGAAACTGTTGGAGTTGAAGAACGAGCGAGTTATTATGATCAATCAGGCGCACTTAGAGACATGGTTCAAAACCATATGTTACAACTGCTTATGATGACAGCTATGCATCTTCCAAAATCAAGAAATGCAAAGCATATTCGAGAGCAGAAGATAAAAGTTATGGAGAACCTTCGTCCATTAGGAAAAAAAACAATAGATTTACATGTAGTACGAGGACAATATGAATCAGGAGAAATTCATGGGGAATCAGTTGTTGGATACAAAGAGGAGCCTGGAATTACACCCTGCACGGTTAATGATACTTTTGTTGCAGCTCGTTTATGGATTGATGATTATTTTTGGAACGGTGTACCATTCTATATTCGTACAGGAAAAAGAATGAAGGAAAAAAGCACGCGTATTGTAATAGAGTTCAAAAATTCTTTTAATGATTTATATGCTGTTGAAAATAGGGAAATAAACCCTAATATTCTGGTGATTGAGATTGGTCCAAACGAAGGTATTTCATTGCAACTAAATAGCAAAAACGCTTTAAATTACAATAAAATTGAACCTATTCTTACACAATTTTCATCTGATCAAAAAGATGTACCTGAAGCTTATGAACTGTTATTATTCGATGCTTTAAGAGGTGATGCTACTTTTTTTGCTAGCTGGAAGGAAGTGGAGTTATCTTGGCGTTGGGTGCAACCAATTTTAGAAGCTTTTAAGAATAATGACCTTCCTCTTCATTCATATAGTGCAGGTTCTATGGGACCAGATGCTTCTGACCAGTTGTTGAAAGAAGATGGTTTCATATGGTGGTAGATAAAAACTGAGGAGTAAAATCTATAATTGTTTGTTAACCATTCAATGGACTTTTGATAATCCTATGTTTGTCATAAATTATCCAACCAATATCTTATAAAGCTATTTTTAGGGGGTATTCAAGATGCAAATCGGATTAATTGGATTAGGGAAAATGGGCTTGAATTTAGCCCGAAATCTTACTGATCATAATCATGAAGTAGTTGGATTTGATTTAAGTACCAATGCTGTCAACGAAATTAAAAAATACGGTTGTACAGGTGTATATAATTTAGTAGACCTTGTAAAATCATTAGATCAGCCCAGGATTCTTTGGATTATGGTTCCACACCCAGTTGTTGATTCAGTAATTAACGAATTAATACCATCTTTAAATAGTGGTGATATTATAATTGAGGCAGGGAACTCCCATTACAAGGATTCTATTCGTCGATACAATTATTTGAAAAAAGTCGGAGTAAGTTTTATGGATGTTGGGACTTCCGGTGGAACGGAAGGTGCTCGTAAAGGAGCTTGTTATATGGTTGGAGGAGATCCTGAAACTTGGAAAATTGTTGAACCGATTTTTCAAGATACAGCTGTAGAAAAAGGATATTTGTATGCAGGGAAAGCAGGAAGTGGCCATTTTTTGAAAATGATTCACAATGGAATTGAATATGGAATGATGGCTGCAATCGGAGAAGGATTTGAAATATTAGAAAAGAGTGAATTTAATTTTGACTATGAAAGTGTAGCGAGAGTATGGAATAATGGTTCAGTTATTCGATCCTGGCTTATGGATTTGACTGAAAATGCATTTTCAAAGGATTCAAACTTACAAGGGGTTAAGGGAATTATGCATTCTTCTGGAGAAGGAAAGTGGACTGTTGATACAGCTTTAGATCTCCAAGCAGCCACTCCAGTTATAGCGATGTCTTTATTGATGCGCTATCGCTCATTAGAGGATGATACCTTCACAGGAAAGGTAGTAGCAGCACTGCGCAACGAATTTGGTGGTCATGCTTTCGAAAAAAATGAGAAAGTTACAAGTGTATAAAAGTAAAGAATGTGTGAATGGGAAGGAGAAAAATAGGATGGCTATCTCTTTTGATTACTCCAGTGCATCATCATTTTTCGGACAAAGTGAAGTGGATTATTTAAGTGAATTTATAAAAGTAGCTCATAACAGTCTTCATGAAAGAAAAGGTCCTGGATCTGACATTCTTGGTTGGTTGGACCTCCCGATTAATTATGATAAAGATGAGTTTTTACAAATAAAACAGGCTGCCGAGAGAATTTAAGGTCAGTCAGATGCTCTTATTGTAATTGGTATTGGGGGTTCTTATTTAGGTGCAAGAGCAGCAATTGAGGCCCAGCGTTATGTAGATAGTTTACAGGAAATGGGGAATAATTTATCTTACGTGTAAATTGATATACTCTAGATTCAAAATATCATAACTAGCGTTTAAAAAGGTTAATTACTCATTTGCCTTACAAAAATAAGTATATCTTCCTTAAATCTAATATACTTTAAAAATAATAAAGCTTTAATACAGTTCATAAACAACGTAGCTAAAAATTGATTTCTTGAGCAAAAAATTCAAGTGATTGCGAGGAATCTCTAAATGTTGAACGTATCGATTTTGGATCTAAAAAGGAATTGATTAGTATGAAAAACGAAAATGTATTTTAATAGAAGGAACTCGTCAAAAAGGAAAGGGATACTTCTACAATAGAAGCCTTTCTTTTGACGAGTCTCTTATTTGAATACGAGCTTTAGCATGGATATAAAAGTTAGTTTCATTCCTGTCTTTTATTTTTTATGCCTTAAGATGTTAAAGAAAGAGTAATATAAACAGTCTACAGATGCATTCTATATTTTTATAGCTCCCCTTATATAAATTACATAGATAATAATTCTATGGATTTTTTCTCTTCTAAATCCTTAATCATTTCTTCCCAATACCTTGGTTTATTTGGTAGGACAGAATAGTAACGTCTCAAAAATTGTACAATAAGACTGCTATTTAACTCATCCTCCTTATGGTCAATAGGAAGAAAACACAAGTCAAGACCAGATACAGCTTCTCCGTCATTTTTCCAAGATGGATGAACATAAGAAAAATTAAGCCGTTTATAACCTAGATGAGATAAAACTTCTCGACGAACATATGGATTCATTGATTTAATACTACCAAATTCATATTGTTCTACTTTACAAGGGTCATAGATTTCAGCAAACATACCACGCAGTTTCTTTCCGTTAGCAGAGGCTAACATATTTAAGTCGACTAATCTCTTTTGTGCTAAAAATGCACCAACGCCAAGCCCATCTTTACCAATAATCGTAAAGTCTGTCATTGCCACATTAAAGTCTTCATAATATCGATATTCTGTCGCCCCTACTACCTTGTTATCTTTAACAGCAATAAAAACACGAATCCCTATATCTTCTAATGGTTCTTTCCAAAGATTAAATTCTAATACCTCTTCTGTGGGAAATACTTGTTGCATTAATTGGTGCATTTGTTTAAATAAAGGGTCTTCTATGCCTGTTATTCTACGATATTCCATTTTTCTTCTTCTCCCTACTTGAGTTATTGTGAATAAATGGATTGTTCCATTCCATTAGTATAGCGTGATTACAGGATTCTTTATCCTCTAAATAGTTTGCTATTACTTTAATTGGAGTTCGACCGCAATGGAGAAGAAATGTAATAACTGGATCCTTTAACTCACCATTTAAAAGTAATTCTATATATACTTCTGGTGTCATTCTATGCGCGTATTTATGGTATCCAGGCATTCTTCCGCCACCCAGTAAACGCTCCAGTCCCTTGTGAATAACCACATCATACATAGAAGACATGAGCCATTTTCCTAATCCTAGTTTTCGAAAGTAAGGGCTTATACTAATATCTACAACATACAATGTATTTCCATTAGGATTATGATTTGTAATGTATCCATTACTAGTAACTTCCTTCCAAGTATGACCAGGACTAGATAAATGGAAATCAATAAGCAGTCCAGTCATTGATCCAACAATTTCATTATTTACTTCTACACATAAAGCTCCTTCAGGAAAGAGAGAAACATGGTTATATAGTTGCTGTGTATTCCACCACAATTCAGAGGGGAATGGCGGAGGGAAACATTCTTGCTGGATACGAATTAAATCCAGAAAGTCTTTTTGTTCATAATTTCTAATTAACGCCGGAATGGGTCGGCCCTGATCAAAGACAAAAAACTCCTTATGGTACACAGTCATGCCTCCTTATAGACGTGTAGGAACCTCTTCTTTAGCTTTCCAATCTGGATAAAGGTCTGTTCTGCGATCTCTCCATGTAGTAACAGATCCACTTTCACGAACCTGATATAACAGTTCTAAATTTAAATCAGTTGTGACAATCATATCTTGATTAATTTCTCCTTCTACCAAAAGACCTTTAGGAGGAAATGGTATATCGTTTGGTGTTATAACTGCAGCTTGACCAAAATTAGCTCGCATGAAATCAACAGTAGGTAAAGAACCAACTGTACCAGAGCTTACTACGTATACTTGATTTTCAATAGCTCTTGCATGGCTTGTATATCGAACTCGATGAAATCCGTGTCGGTCGTCTGTGCAGGAAGGACAGAAAATAACATCTGCACCTTTCGCCTTTGCAATGCGAACAATCTCAGGGAATTCAATATCGTAACACGTTAACATTGCAATCGTGCCTTTGTTTGTCTTAAATACGTGTAAATCTTCACCAGGTGTCATATTCCATTCCTGTAACTCTGTTGGCGTCATATGAAGCTTTGCCTGTTCCGCTACTCTTCCATCTGGATAGAATAAGTGAGCTACATTATATAGCTTGTTATCTTTTCGAAGAACATGAGTACCTGCAATAATGTGTGTGTTTGATTTAATAGCTAGATTTATAAATAATGAGCGATATTGCTCAGTAAAATTAGGCAATTCGTGAATTGCTAAAGCCTTTCCTTGATCGTCGCCAATAGACATAAGTTGCGTAGTGAAGAATTCAGGAAACATAATAAATTCTGCTCCAAATTCCCCTGCTGTTTTTACATAATGGTCCACTTGATAAGCAAATTCTTCAAAAGATTGTATGGTATGAAGATGATATTGAACTGCTGAGACTCTTAGTTTCATAGGATTCATTCTCCTTTCTTTTACTGCTTTAAGTCCTTCATTAAGACCAACTGAAGTGACTATTTTCTAATACTTGTGTGTTTTATTTTGAAATCTCTTTTACTTTTGGAATGTATGCAAAGTTTAATGGCTTCTCATTCTTTAAATAAAGTTAGTTTGGATAATATAAAGTCATTATGAGTTAGAATTTACAGAAAAAAAAGTACGCACTTTCAAAACATATAGTGAATAAAAGTATACTGTCGAAAAATAAGGACTATTCTGTATAAGGGAAGCAGTTTATTGTAGTTTACTTCTTTAAACATTTATTAAAATGTATTTTTTCAATTAATCTACTAAAGGTAGGATTAAATTTGAGTAAATGCCAACTATAATATTCATCTTTTTTAGATAGCTTTTCTTCTAAAAGTTCGTGATTTCGTTTAATCGCTCTTTGATTTTATGCGAATAAGAAAATAAGAATCTTGTTTTTCGAACATTGTGGATAGTTATGTAATAAAAAAATCCATGTCAACTTTTATTACAAAATGTTGCAAAAAATATGAACATTAGAAATATAATGAATCCACCGACAAGATTTAACATTTATTTGACAAGAAGGAGTGGTACTTGGAGTTATGAAACAAAAGAAAATTGTCATTATCGGAGCTGGTGTAGTTGGATGTAGTACGGCTTATTATTTAAACAAAATGGGACAACGAGACGTTACGGTCATTGAACAGGGACCACTGTTTGAAACAGGAGGATCAACCTCTCATGCCCCAGGTCTTGTATTTCAAGTTAGTTTTTCTAAAGTACTTACAACCTTAGCCTCTCAAACGGTTGAGACCTTTAAATCATTAAGTACAGATGCACAACGCTCTTTCTATTCGGTTGGAAGTCTTGAAGTTGCACATACATCAGATCGTTTAGAAGATTTAAAAAGAAAAGCTGGAGTAGCTAGTTCGTGGGGAATAGATGCATTTGTTCTCTCACCAGAGGAATGTTGTGAAAAGAGTCCGTTAATCAACAGAGATAACATTTATGGAGGACTTTATGTTCCATCAGATGGAATTGCTAAACCACTTAATGCTGTTGATCAAATGACTAGTTTCTCGAAGTCTTGTGATACTAAATTTTACGGAAATACAGAAGTCACAAATATAGAAGTAGTGGATGGTCAAGTAAAAGCAGTAGAAACAAGTGCTGGAAAATTTGAAGCCGATTTGATTATTTGCTGTGCAGGGTTCTGGGGACCACATATTGGAGAGATGGTAGGTGTAACTATACCCCTTCAGCCAATGGCCCATCAATACGTGTTTACGAATGAATTAGAAGAATTAGCTGAAGAAGAAGAAGAAGTAACTATGCCACTTATTCGTCAACAAGATAGTTCTATATATTTTCGTCAAGTATTCAATGGTTTAGGTATTGGCTCATATCAACATCGACCGCTTCCTGTTGAGCTTAATGAAATTACGAAATATGGGGAAGCAAAAGAAATGCCATCTGTAAAGGCGTTCACACCAGAAGATTTTGAAAAACCGTGGCAGGATGCTACTGAATTTATTCCATCATTAAAACAAGCAGGAATAAAAAAAGGAATAAATGGGATTTTTTCATTCACACCTGATGGAATGCCATTGCTTGGAGAGTCACAAAAAGTTCGTGGTTTCTGGGTAGCAGAAGCAATATGGGTTACTCATTCTGCAGGTGTAGCTAGGCAAATGGCTGAATGGATTGTTAATGGTGCTCCAACCGTTGATTTAGAATTATGCGATATTAATCGTTTTGATACGTATGCACAAAGTCCAGATTATTATAAACCGCGATCCATTGAAAATTACGAAAAAGTATACGATATTCATCATCCGTCCATGCCACCAGAGACATCACGCAATATACGTGTAAGTCCATATTATATGCGACAAAAAACACTGGGAGCTTATTTTAACGAAAAAAACGGATGGGAGCAGCCGCAATGGTATGAAGCTAATGATTCGTTAGTGAGCGTATATGAAAAAACAATCTTAAAACGAAAGGGTTGGGCAGCCAAATATTGGTCACCAATTATTGAAGCTGAACAATTGCACACACGCCAACATATTGGACTTTATGATGTAACGGCAACAAAAAAACGTTTAGAAATTAAAGGAGATGGAGTAGTCGAGTTTTTACAACAATTAACGACAAGTAATATTGATATCCCAATTGGGCATGCAATAAATACATTAATGTTACATGAATTAGCTGGAATAAAAGATGAGATAAAGGTCATCCGTAAAGCGACTTCTGCTTTTCATGTTCTTTGTACAGGACCGGTAGAAGCTAGCTGGATACAAAAACAATTGTCAGCATCTAGTCAGGTTGTTATTCAAGATGTAACAGCAGAAACGTGTAGTTTATGTGTTATAGGCCTTAAAGCGAAGGAAATGCTCCAATCTCTTGATTCTGACGTTTTTGTAGAAAATAAATGGACAAGTCAAAGCGCTAAAGAATTATTAATCGGTAATATTCCAGTTCTAGCTGTATACAATTCCTATGCTGGAATGGATAGTTGGGAATTATCAACGACTAATGACCAAGGGTTGCAATTATGGGATTTACTATTTGAAACAGGGCGTCCTTATAAGCTTATCGCTGCAGGTGATCGTGCCCTTGAAGCTCTTCGAATTGAGTCATTTACGTTAAGAAGTAGTAAAGATTTCTGGAGTGAACATGATCCATATGAAATTGGACTTGATCATATGATTGATCTTAATAAACCCACTTTCATCGGAAGAAAGGCACTGATAGACCGTAAAGAAAAAGGCCCTAAATTAATATTGGTGACATTAATACTGGATAATCCAACCGTGGTTGTAATGGGATATGAACCGGTATTTTCTAAAGAAAAAGTAGTTGGTTTTGTGACAAGTGCTGGATATTCATACAGCTTAGGGAAAGGAATTGTATATGCGTTGCTATTTCCTGAAAATGTAAATGAAGAGGCTACTTTAGATGTTGAATATTTCGGAAAAACATATACAGCACAAGTTATGAAAGATTCAACTGTTGTTATTTAACTATTAAGTGAAAAATTTTAGGGGGAATGACTATGTCAACACACTATGATGTTATTATCATTGGTTTAGGAGCAATGGGGAGCACAGCTGCGTATCAATTAGCAAAGAAAGGTCAACGGGTACTTGGGATTGAACAATTTGGTCCAGCTCACGACCAAGGGTCTAGTCACGGCGGTTCACGTATTATTCGACAATCTTATTTTGAAGATCCTGCATATGTACCATTACTGCTTCGTGCATATGAGTTATGGGATGAAATTGAGCGAGAAAGTGGAAATGAGATTCTCACGATTACAGGGGGCTTAATGTTAGGCCCGCTAGAAAGCTTAACGGTATCTGGTAGTATCGATAGTGCAAAAAGATGGAACCTACCTTATGAGATTTTGGAAGCAAACGACATCCTTAAACGTTTCCCAATGTTTAGTCCATCACCTCAAACAATAGCATTATACGAAGAAAAAGCTGGATTTGTTAGACCTGAATTAAGTGTATATAGCCATCTCCTTCAAGCAGAAAAGTATGGGGCTGAACTTCGTTTCTTTGAAGAGGTTCAATCGTGGGAGGCACATCCTTCTGGTGAAGGGGTACGTGTTGTGACAACTAATGGAACGTATGAAGCTGGAAAAATAATCATTTCTGCAGGAGCTTGGGCACCGCAGTTATTAAAAGAATTAGGAGTAAACTTGCAAGTAGAACGCCATATACAGATGTTCTTTGAGCCAACACAGGGTATTGATTCTTTCCGTGTAGGAAAACATCCTATTTATATATGGGAAGCAGACGATAATGTGCAATTATATGGTTTTCCTTCTCATGGGTTACATGCTGAAGGAGCAAAAATCGCTTTTTTCCGTAAAGGGAAATTATGTACTCCAGAAAGCATTGATCGAAACATATACGAAGAAGAAGTAGAAATGATGCGAGAATATCTAGCTCAAGGTATTCCACAGCTAAATGGTCGATTTTTACAAGGGAAAACCTGCATGTATACAAATACACCAGATGAACATTTTGTTGTTTCACTTCATCCAAATCATCCACAAGTGGCTGTTGCAGCTGGATTCTCAGGACACGGATTTAAATTTGCAAGTGTAGTAGGGGAGATTTTATCAGATTTGGTGATAAAAGGAGAAACGGATCATCCAATTGATTTATTTAGCCCAAAGCGTTTTATCTATCAATAAATCTTTTAAATATATAAGTTAGCTTATCTATTTTTGAAAATATTTTATTTAAACTTTTTAAGAGGATAATGGGGGAATAATAGATGGTAATGGAACACAATATTATAAACGATAAAGGTAGAATTAAGTCTACATTGAAGGGTGAATTATATACCTCTCCAACAATTTTTAAACTAGAAAAAGAAAATATTATTTCTAAATCATGGATTTTGGTTGGATTTGCATATGAGGTAGAAAAGCCAGGTCAATATATCGCAACAAAAGTGGAAAATGAAAATGTCTTGATTGTTAGAGGAAAGGATTCTGTGCTACGAGCTTTTTTAAACGCATGTCGCCATCGAGGAGCAAAGCTTTGTAGTGATTCATCTGGAAAAACAGGCGCTATTCGTTGTCCTTATCATTCATGGACTTATAGTCTTGATGGTTCCTTAATTGGAGTCCCTAATACAAGTCATTGTCGAGAAGAACTAGTTAATAATGAAAACTATGGTTTAGAATCAGTCCATCTTGAAGTATGGCATGGGATGATTTGGGTGAATTTATCTGAAAATCCTGAATCAATTGAAAAAAGCTTAGATGCACAAATTCTTGAACGTTTTGGTGAGCTTGATACCTTTTCTAGATATCAAATTCATAATTTACAGGTAGCGCATCGTAAAGAGTATGAGGTAGAAGCAAACTGGAAGCTTATTGTAGAGAATTTCCAAGAATGCTACCATTGTTCTTCTATTCACCCTGAACTTACAGCTGCTCTGCCAGAATTTCGTTCAGGAGTTGGGACACAAAACTCAGTTGGTGGCGGAGCTAAATTTGATGATAACGTAAATGCTTTTTCAATCAACGGTAAAGAAAGTCGTCCGATGTTAAAAGGGCTACTTCCAGAGGATGATCGCACATATTTTGGGATAACTATTCTTCCACTTGTATTTATTAATTTAACGCCGGATCATGTCATTATTCATCGCATTATTCCAATTAGCGCTGAGAAATCAAAAGTTATTTGTGAATGGTTATTTGATCCAGAAGAGATAGCTAAGCCAGACTTTGATCCAAAGGACGCTGTAGAATTATTTCATCGTGTAAACCTCCAAGATTTTGAGGCTTGTGAATGGTGTCAAGAAAATATGGGATCAAAAGCATATAAAGATGGTGGTATCTTAGTACCAATTGAACAGCATGTTTCTCACTTTTATGATTACGTACTAGAAGCAATTGGTATGAAAATGGAAATGAGTAATAAATAAATTTGGCTTGGCAGTCTTTACATATCAGAATTTTCTCTTCCTTTATTTTCATAAAGGGAAGGAAGGGAAAATTTTAGATATGAAAGCCCAATTAGTAAAGACTATTATTGATATTAACAATGTATGAAAAGTATTTAATTAGTAAAAGAGCATTAAACTTAATATATTTAGGAAAAAATATATTACTCATTAACAATCGTTACCTATTATATCAGATATATATCCTTATTTCAATTTAGATTTCTGAAAATTTTTATTATTAGTTTGGATGGTTATACTATCTCTTTTTCTAGTTTCCGAAATCAGCTCTTTTCTATGTGGTAATACTAATTTAGGTACCATCCATTCTTACCTTTTTAATCAAGTAAGAGCAGTTATGATATTAGGAATAATATTGAGCCAAAACAGGGAAGGAGAATTTAGTAGCCATGCTAAATAAAATTTTAAATAGGCATAGTGTGTTTTATATATCAGTTTTTTTGACTGTTACCTTTATCATTTGGGGAGGAATTTTCACAAAAAATTTCAAGAAAATTACAACATTGATTTATAATTTAATTATCAATGATTTGGGTTGGGTATACATGGATATAACCTTTTTTCTAGTAGTCTTTTCAGTCTATTTGTTATTTTCAAAGTATGGAAAGATTAGGTTAGGAAAAGAAAATGAGAAACCTGAATTCAAAACAGGTTCTTGGCTTGCCATGCTATTTGGTGCTGGGATGGGTGTAGGTATCATTTACTGGGGAGTGGCTGAACCAGTTACCCATTACGTGAATCCTCCTTATGGTAAGGGGTATACAGCCGATTCAGCTAACACGGCGATGAAATACTCCTTTTTCCATTGGGGATTACAGCCTTGGGCTATTTACACCGTTCTTGGCTTAGCTCTTGCTTATTTTCAAATTAAAAAAGGTCTACCAGCCACAATTAGCTCTGTTTTTTATCCTATACTTAAGAATAAAATCCATGGTCCAATAGGAAAAGCCATTGATATTTTTTCAGTCGTTGCCACTGTATTTGGAATCGCAACATCTTTGGGTCTAGGGGCTTTGCAAATTTCAGCAGCTTTTCAAGCCTTATTTAATATTCCAAATACTGTCCCCTTACAACTCTCCGTCATTGGAATAGGAACTGTTCTATTTATCATTTCTATAAGTACTGGGTTAGAAAAAGGAATTCAGTATCTATCGAATGCTGCCATCCTCCTATCTTTTTTTATTATGTTATTAGTTTTACTACTCGGTCCTACTTTCCCAATCTTTAAAATTTTCTCTGATTCAGTAGGAAGTTATTTAAATGATTATATTAATATGAGTTTGCAAATGGCACCTTTCAGTGACAGTAAATGGATTGGAAATTGGACTTTGTTTTATTGGGCTTGGTGGATTGCTTGGTGTCCTTTCGTAGGTATGTTTATCGCGAGAATTTCTAAAGGGAGAACTATTCGTGAATTTGTAATTGGGGTTCTACTTGTCCCTGCAATTGGTACCTATGCATGGTTTTCTATTTTTGGTGGATCAGCTCTTCATATTATTCAAAATCTAGGTCATCGTGAATTAGCAAAACAAATCACTTCTAATATAGATTTATCTATTTTTAATTTCTTTGATTATTTGCCTGCAAGTTCTATGTTAAGCTTCATAGGATTTACAGTCGTTATCATTTATTATATAACAGTTGCTGATACATCAACTTTTGTATTAGGCATGCTTAGTGAAAGAGGAAAGTTAAATCCCTCTACTAAAATTAAAATTACTTGGGGTCTCATTCAATCAATAACTGCAGCTGTTCTACTTTTAATTGGTGGATTGAATATACTTCAAACTGCTTCTCTTATAGTTGCATTCCCCTTGGCCATTATTTTAATATTTGTATGCTGGTCATTATTAAAGGAATTAAAGATTGAAGCTGACGAAATTAGAAGTAATCAAGTTCATGAAGATAATTTAAAGATTGATAGTAGCAAAGAAAAAAGAGTATCACTATAGACAAGTTGTTCTTGGCAGCCAAGCGCTTTTTTTAGAAAGACTTGGCTCTTTCGTATGTTTTTAACCTTTATCTTATAACTATAGATAAGAATCTTGACTACAATGTAGAGATTTACATTATCTATGTCATAAAAGTTATGTCCATAATAAAAAATAGGCAAACTCACCAAAGGGTGACATCTGCCAAACCAAAAAGAATTTATCAATCAACTATTTATATTATCTTCATCTATTGAGTGAATAAGGAGGTACTATGAAGAGGTTGGACTCTTTCTTTTGGATTTATATACGTTTTCGCATTATTAACAGCTGTTGGACCTTCTCCAAACCCTGCCACAATTAATTTCACTTTGCCCTCATAAGTACAAATATCTCCAGCTGCATAAATACCTGGAATATTGGTCTCTTGTTTAGAGTTGACTACAATCGAATTTTTCTCAATTTTAAGGCCCCATTCTTTAATAGGACCTAGAGAAGAGATAAATCCGTAGTTTACAATAACATCGTCTACTTCCCATACTTCTTTTCGGCCATTTTTTGCATGTTCTAGTACTACTTCAGTAATGGATTGATCCCCTATAAGTTGAGAAGGAAAATAAGGTGTTTTAATCCCAACCGAAGATTTTAGCAAGTTTTCTACACTATGTTCATGGGCACGAAACTTATCACGACGATGTACCAATATCACTTTCTCAGCGATTGGTTCTAACATAAGTGCCCAATCCACAGCTGAATCTCCTCCTCCAAACAGGACAACTTTCTTTCCTGCAAATTGATTCATATCTTCAACAAAGTAGTGAAGGTTAGATGATTCAAATACTTCAGAATTCTCCAAGTCTAATTTACGTGGTTGAAAGGCCCCATTCCCGGCCGTAATAATAATAGTTTTAGAATAATGAACACTATAATTGGTTGTTAATTTAAAAGTTCCGTCCATTTGTTTTTCAAGTTGTTCTACAGATTCTCCTAAACAAATTGTAGGATTAAATGGTTTCATCTGTGTTTTTAAGTTAGAAATCAATTCTTGTGCTCGAATTTTAGGGAATCCAGCAACATCATAAATATATTTCTCTGGATATAGAGCTGTGAGCTGTCCACCTAGTTGAGGCAGGCTTTCAATAATTTTAACTTTTGCCTGCCTCATTTCTCCATAAAAAGCTGTAAATAAACCTGTTGGACCTCCCCCAATGATCGTAATATCATAAATATCCTTATCATTTGTCATGTTTATCACCTCTCCATGTACTTTATATGTACGGTATCTTTATCTCCCTTTCGCCTATAACACTCCCTGTACATTGTTCAGTTATTCAAACTTGTTATAAATTTCTTCTAATTGTTCTCTTTTAAAATTAAAAGATTAAATAAGATTTAATTAAAGGAAACCAGTCAACATTATAAAAGTTTTATATATTGAATTGGATAATATAATAAAGGAAAAAATGAGCAATATAATATGTCCAGCTCTTAAACTATTCTCCTTTTTACTTTTTAAAAAAAGCAATATCCACAGAATAGCCAATATATTATTATTAATATGGGATACAAGATTTGTCCCTGTCATAATCTTCTCCTATTCTTTAGAGTCATAATTGGTCAAAGTTAAGTTCTATATTCTTGATTAATCAAACTCAAAAGCACATGCACTTGAGGCAAAACTTTCTCCAACAAGAAAACCTTCTTTATCTTTATAATCAATCTGGATTTCTTCGTTTAAATACCTTTTTGTAAACTGATCTACACGAATTTGAAAGCCATCATATTTTAAAAGCATATCGTTTCGGCGTGGTCCATCAATTATAAGCGTGAACTTGATGGACATCCCGCATCCTCCAGTTATATCAGTATCAATACGAGGAGTTTGCTCTTTTTGTAGCTTCATTGTTTTTAATTGCTTGGAAGCTGCCTCTGTTAGTGTGAGAAGCATTGATTTTTCTCCTTTTTTTATATTTAAATTGGATTTACTCTAATTTACATATATAATCAATTGAATGTTTCATCACTTTTGCTTCTATAAATGTGATATAAAATTAAAGCCATCATATTTAAGATAGTTATATCTAGTATTGATTCTAATTTATTTAAACTACCAGAAATGAAAGGAGGCTTTCTCTCATCTCTATTTCTGGTATCGAATATTTAGTAATGAGATATTTTATAATTTTATGGTTTCTTTTTCTAACTCTACCTCTTTTGTGTATCGTAATATTGGTTGTCTTGCTGCTTGTACTTCATCTAGTCGACCAATTATCGTTGTATGAGGCGCGTTTAAAACGATATCTGGATTTTCTTCTACTTCTCTCGCAATTTGAATCATTACATCTGCAAAAGCATCGAGTGTTTCTTTTGATTCGGTTTCTGTAGGTTCAATCATCAAACATTCCTCTACATTTAATGGAAAATAGATAGTAGGTGGATGATACCCAAAATCAAGTAGACGTTTGGCCATATCAAGAGTCCTTACACCCTGTTTTTTCTGCCTAGATCCAGATAAAACAAACTCATGCTTACAAATTTGCGAATATGGTGCATCAAAGTAAGGCTCCAACTTTTTTCGAAGATAGTTAGCATGAAGTACTGCACTTTCAGATACTTGGCGTAAGCCTTCGGGACCCATAGTTCGAATGTAGGTGTATGCACGAACAAGAATACCGAAGTTTCCATAGTACCCTTTAACACGACCAATTGATAAGGGGTGATTATAATCTATTACATAGTTATCTTTTTGTTTTTCGATTCGTGGAACGGGTAAATACGGTAAAAGTTTGGATTTTACACCGACTGGACCAGCTCCTGGCCCTCCGCCTCCATGAGGGGTTGTAAATGTTTTATGAAGATTTAAATGAACAATGTCAAATCCCATTTGTCCAGGTGTGGTTTTTCCTAAAATTGCATTCGCATTTGCTCCATCATAATACAGTAAACCACCTGAATCATGCACAATTTTGGCAATTTCAATAATTTCTTTTTCAAATAGTCCAAGTGTATTAGGATTAGTTAGCATAAGTGCTGCGACATCACTATTCATATGCTTTCTTAATTCATTTAAATCAACAAGACCCTGTTCATTTGAAGGAATCGTAACTGTTTTAAATCCAGCAACTGTAGCACTTGCTGGATTAGTACCGTGAGCTGAGTCAGGTACCAATACTTTTGTTCTCTTTTCCCCATTGTGTTCAAGATACGCTTTAACCATCATTAACCCAGTCCATTCTCCTTGAGCGCCTGCTGATGGTTGTAGGGTCACTGCATCCATACCTGTGATTTCAGCTAAATCTTCTTGTAATTCGTATAAAAGCTTTAATGCTCCCTGAACACTTTCAACTGGCTGATAAGGATGAATATGGGTGAAACCTTGTAAATGTGCAACATCTTCATTAATTTTCGGATTGTACTTCATTGTACAAGAACCAAGTGGATAAAAACCGTTATCAATTCCATGGTTTTTATTTGAAAGGGCAGTATAATGGCGAATAAGCTGTAACTCTGATACCTCTGGAAGCTCAGCTGATACATCACGAATTAAATGTTGAGGAATCTTTTCTTTTAAATCAATTGCATCTACATCGCTTTCTGGTAAGCTCGATCCAACACGCCCTGGGCGACTAATCTCAAAGATTAATTTATTATATTCAACCATTTAAAATCCCCTCCAGCACTTCTACAAATTGATCAATCTCTTCTTTTGTTCTTTGTTCTGTCACGGCAATAAGCATTTGATGTTCAAGGCCATAATCATGTCCTAAATCAAATCCTCCAATAATCCCTGCTTCTAAAAGTTTAGCGTTGACTTCTTTAGCTGGAATCGGAAGTTCTACTACAAATTCATTAAAGAAAGGAGCTTGATTAATAATGATCATCCCCTTTTCTTTAAGACGCTTTACCATGTAACCAGCCTTCTCAAAATTCAGCTGTGCCATATGACGAATTCCTTGTTTTCCTAGAGCAGTCATACAAATAGAAGAAGCAAGAGCATTCAAAGCTTGGTTAGAACAAATATTTGATGATGCCTTATCACGGCGAATATGCTGTTCGCGTGCTTGGAGTGTCAATACAAATCCGCGCTTACCTTGTTCATCTGTTGTTTGTCCAACAATACGTCCCGGTATCTTTCTCATTAGTTTTTTATTTACTGCAAAATACCCACAATGTGGTCCGCCAAAGGACATTGGAATCCCTAAAGGTTGCATATCACCAACTACAATATCTGCGCCTAGCTTTCCCGGTGTTTGAAGCAGTCCTAATGCCAAAGGGTTGGCGCTGACAATTAAAGCTGCTCCATTTATTTCTGCAACTTTCTTTATTTCTATTAAATCTTCAATAGAACCAAAGAAATTTGGATATTGCACAATAATTGCTGCCGTATCTTCATTTGCATATTCATTAAGTTTCTCTAAGTTCGTGCAATCAACAGTAAGATCAACTTCTTTTACCATATACTCTTGACCATATGCTACTGTATCTAAGATTGCACGAGATTCAGGATGAACAGCCTTAGATACAAGTATTTGCGAACGTCTTGTTGATGTAACAGCAAGCGACGCTGCTTCTGCAAGAGATGTAAACCCATCGTACATGGATGAGTTAGCGACCTCCATTCCTGTTAGCTCACAAACCATCGTCTGAAATTCAAAAATTGCTTGTAACTCCCCTTGGCTGATTTCTGGTTGATACGGTGTATAAGCAGTATAAAATTCTGAACGAGAAGTTATATGATTCACTACACTTGGAATGTAATGATCGTAGGTGCCTGCCCCCAGAAAATTTGGGTATTGGTTAGCATTCCTATTTTGTAAAGCAAGATTTTGCATTTTTTTCATCAAAAGAGATTCAGAAGTAGCTGGTTGTATATTTAACTCCTTTTCTAGTCGAATTTCAGTGGGAAGATCCTCAAATAGCTCATTTACAGAAGAAATATTTAAAAGTGAAAACATTTCTTTTTGATCTTGTTTTGTATCAGGAAGGTAACGATAACTTGCTGTCATTTCACTCTCCTCCTTCATTTATAAATATTTGATATTCTTCTTCATTTAAAAGTGTTTGTAATTCCCCTGAACTTGATAATTCTATTTCTACTAACCATCCTGCTTCATATGGTTGTTCGTTCATTATTTCAGGTGCGTCTTGTAGCTCCTCATTTACACGAATAATCGTCCCAGAAACAGGTGCATAAATTTCAGAAGCTGTTTTAACAGACTCGATTGTTCCTATTGATTCATTGGCTGTTACCTTCTCGTTCACTTCTGGGTTTTCAACAAAGACGATGTCCCCTAATTGTCTTTGAGCATAATCAGAAATACCAATACGTACTCGATCTTTATCTAATTGTAGAATCCACTCATGTTCCCTGCTATATAGCAAGTTTAATATCGATTTTGTCATTTTTTTCTCCTTTTAATTTAACGGAATATTTAGATAATTAGGTGTAAACTTCTTTATGATCCTCCCTCTAGATAGAATTGATTTAATATTATCTATTTCTAAGTACATTATATTCTTCTAATAGTCTAAGAAAAATCTCATAGTTTTTTTGTGTAAAAAGGTGCTTTTACTATAATGCCATCAACCATTTTATTGCGAATGTCAACTTTTAATTTCGTTCCTATTTCTGTATGTTCTGCCGATATTAGCGCAAGTCCTAAGTTTTTCTTTAAAGAAGGAGAATGAGTTCCAGATGTAATAAAACCAATTTCTTTTCCATCATTTGTGAATACTTTGTAACCATTACGAGGAATACCTCTACCTGTTATTTCAACTCCTACTAATTTTCGTTTTATTCCTCCTTCTTTTTGAGCTATAAGGATATCTTTGCCGATAAAATGACTTTCTTTGTTCGTTTTGACGGCAAAACCAATTCCTGCTTCAAGGGGACTGATATCACTTGTGAGCTCTTGCCCGTATAACGCAAGCCTCGCTTCAAAACGAAGAGTGTCACGCGCACCAAGTCCACATGGTTTTAATCCATTTTCTTTTCCTTCTTTCAGAAGCTTCTCCCACAAAGCTTCTACCTTATCTGCTGGTAAATAAAGTTCAAATCCGTCCTCCCCTGTGTAACCTGTACGGGATACGAGGACGTCTGCAATCCCATTCAGATTGACATGTTGAGCAAAATGGAAAAAACTAATTTTCTTTAGGTCTGTTTCCGTTAACTTTTGTAAGATGACTTCGGCCTTTGGTCCCTGGATAGCGAGCTGCGCAATATCACCTGACATATTTTGAAGAGTCACTTCTCCTCTTACATGTTGCTCCATCCACTCGACATCTTTTTTTATATTTGCTGCATTGATAACGAGTAAATATTTTTCATTCGCCAACTTGTAAACAAGCAAGTCATCGACCGTACCACTGTCTGGATAACACATAGCTGTATATAGAGCTTGATTGATACTAAGTTTTGTTACATCGTTTGTTACAAGGTAATTAATATAACTTTCTGCATTTTTTCCTGTAACGAGCACTTCTCCCATATGGGAGACATCAAAGAGTCCTGCTTCCTTTCGGACAGCTTCATGTTCTTCTAAGATACTTGAAAAATGTACAGGAAGCTCCCAACCCCCAAAATTAATAACCTTTGCGCCATGCTTTTTATATATAGGAAAAAGTGGTGTTCTCTTTAATGCTGTTTCTATAATCATGATTACACCTCGCTTTAAGTTTTTTTACGAAATAATCTTTCTTTTGCCTTTTTACCTGTCTCGGTCATCGCAAGACCCCCAAGTGCAGTTTCTCGAAGAGTTCTAGGCATATCTTTTCCGATCTTATACATAGCTTCAATGACTTCATCGCATGGTATGCGGCTTTCAATACCAGCAAGGGCTAAATCAGCAGCCGAGAAAGCAATCGAGGTGCCCATGACATTTCGCTTAATGCAAGGCACTTCAACAAGTCCTGCGACTGGATCGCATACTAAGCCTAATAGTGATTTCATGGCAATAGCTGTTGCATTTACGGCTTGTTTGGGTGTTCCGCCTTTTAATTCAACGATTGTGCCGGCTGCCATGGCTGTGGCCGAACCGACCTCTGCCTGGCAACCTCCCGCGGCTCCTGAAATAAAGGAACGGTTAGCAATTACATAACCAAGCATACTGGCCGTAAACAAGCCCATGACTAAATCTTTATAGGAAGTGCCATCATTTTTATGAAGGGAAAACAATACTCCTGGTAAAACGCCGGCTGCTCCAGCTGTTGGGGTAGCCACAATGACCCCCATTCGCGCATTGCTTTCAGATGTCGCTAATGAAAAAGTCATCGCATGGCTTATATATTGTCCTGACAGAGGTTTCCCCTGATTCATGTAGCCATTCATTCTTACAGCATCACCACCAGAGAGACCACTTGGTGCAGTTGAATCATCTTTTATCCCGTCATCAATTGCCTCCTTCATTTTAATTAATCGCTCTTCCATCATGCTGATAATGGTTTCTTTGCCTTTTCCTGTCTTTTTCGCTTCCATCATCAGCATCATTTCACCAATTGTTTTTTCTTCACTCTCACAAGCCTGAACAAGATCTGCCATGGACTGAATTTTCATCATAGTGCCTTCACCATTAAATCGCTTCTTGACTGACAATGATTCGCAAGGGCTGCAAAGTCATCCCCAGCGCTTAGACGAATATCTACGGTCTCTTCGTTGATCATAAAGATTTTAGATAAACCGCCACCAAGTGATGCACCACCTATTTTTACTACGCAATCCCCTTGCTTTACCGTAATAACTGTTGTGTTTGGGTGTTCAAAATATGGACAACGATCTTCAAGCCGAATTTCATAAGACATTCCATATTGTTTAGTTAGATCGATAGCATATTTAATCCTAGAATCATCTGTATCCATTCCTAGTAGTCCACCAAGTAATGCCTTATCTGTTCCATGGCCTTGGTAGGTTTCAGCAAAGGAGTCATAGAAAATAATTATTGCCTTTTCTGGACAACAGCCTAATAGTTGATGAGTGAATTTCCCAATTGACACAACGCCTGCTGTATGAGAACTAGACGGACCTACCATGATTGGACCGATAATGTCAAAACAACTTTGAAATTCCATAATAATGATACTCCTTTTTTAAACAGTCACGGACTGTTGAAATAATGGATATCCCTCACAAATTTTTCTTGTTGTTTCTTTTGCTTGTTTTAAAATTAATGGATCTCCTTTACTTCTAAGAACAGACGCAATTGTTTCACCAATTTTAATCATTTCTTCCTGCTTCATGCCACGTGTTGTTAATGCAGCTGTTCCCATACGTATCCCACTTGTCACAAATGGGCTTTCAGGATCGTAGGGAATAGTGTTTTTATTAACAGTAATTCCCGCTTTCTCTAGTGATTTCTCCGCCTCTTTTCCCGTTAAGTTCCATGGCCGCACATCTAAAAGGACAATATGATTATCTGTTCCATCAGAGATAAGTGTTGCTCCTTCTTTTTTTAATATTTCACCTAGCATTTCCGCATTTTTAATAATCTGCCTAGCATAATGTTTAAAATCAGGTTGTAAGGCTTCTTTGAAAGACACTGCCTTTGCTGCAATAATATGCATGAGGGGGCCACCTTGAATTCCAGGAAACACAGCTTTATTGATCTTTTTAATCATTTCTTCATCATTGGTTAAAATAATGCCACCGCGCGGTCCGCGTAATGTTTTATGGGTGGTACTGGTCACAACATCTGCATATGGAATAGGCGATGGGTGAAAACCAGCTGCTACAAGTCCAGCAATATGAGCCATATCCACCATCAATTTTGCACCAATTTGGTCGGCAATGGATTTAAATCGAGCAAAATCAATCGTTCGTGGATAAGCGCTGGTTCCTGCAATAATTAATTTTGGTTTTTCTTTCTTCGCAATTGTTTCTAATTCATCATAATCAATTAGATGAGTATCTTCTCTAACTCCATAGGACACTACTTCAAACCATTTTCCTGAGATACTCACTGGACTACCATGAGTGAGATGCCCTCCGTGAGAAAGGTTCATTCCCATCACTTTATCTCCAGGTTGGAGTAGAGCATAAAGAACTGCTAGGTTTGCTTGAGCTCCAGAATGCGGTTGTACATTTGCAAACTTCACTTCAAACAAACTCGTTAAACGTTCAATCGCTTTTTGTTCTGCTATGTCCACAAAGTCGCAGCCCCCGTAGTAACGCTTTCCTGGATAACCTTCTGCATATTTATTGGTAAAAACGGACCCCATTGCTTCCATAACTTCATTGCTCACAAAATTTTCCGATGCAATTAACTCCAAGGTGTTTAATTGTCTGGTTCTTTCGTCTTTAATAGCAGTAAAAATTTCATGGTCATAGTTTTGTAGACTCATATACAGACCTCCTTTAATTTTTCTAAAACTTTATATCTGTTTACCTTCCCTAATAAAAAGACAGAGGAAGGGCAAGATATCAATCTTACCCTTCCTCTGTCCTTTTTACCTGAGAGATTACCTCCTGTTTAAAACATTTTAAGAAGAATAACTTTTTTAAAAATGTTTTAGACAGAAGAGTTCCCCTTTGGTGGCTCTTCAGCTCTCTCCAGAGGTGCGTCCAATTGCAGTCTTTTTACCTGAGAGTTTATACCCCAAGGATTTTTTGAGGTTTGCTCCTTCGGTGCCGAATTAATCTTTTTCGGTCTCTCCCACAATTATCATCCGCTTGTATAAAGTGAATTTATAATTTGTAATATTAAAATTTATTATGAATTAGAATTTAAACAAAAAAAAGTAAGCACTTTTATAACACATAGTGATCAAAAGTATACTGTAAGGGAAAATAAGGATCATTTGTTTATCCTTGCTCAGTTAAGATGTGCTTTAAGTAAAGGAGCTCCCTAATATCAAAACGCTAAAAAAAAGTGTCAAGAAACTTCACAAAACATTTTAAAAATACAAAATATTAAAAATATAATAAGTCCATCGACAAGATTTAACATTTAGTTAACAAGAAGGAGTTGGAATTGGAGTTATGAAAGGCAAGAAAGTTGTTATTATCGGAGCTAGTGTAGTTGGACATGGTAGGGCTTAATTATTCAAGGATATCGACAAAGGAATTTAGCATCCAAGTTATTAATAATTTATATAAAGGAGCTATTTCATATGAATCAAAAAGAAAAATTACAGAAGACTCTTCGTATGCGTCACATGATGATGATTGCGTTTGGAGGTTCTATCGGTGCAGGCCTGTTCGTAGGCAGTGGTGCTATCATCCAGGATACTGGACCATCAGCAGTCCTTACAGCCTTAATGGCTGGAATCTTAGTTATTCTTATTATGAGGATGCTAGGAGAAATGGTTGTAGCAAAGCCTAGCCTAGGTTCGTTTTCAGATTACGCCCGAGAGGCTCTTGGAAATTGGGCAGGTTTTACAGTTGGTTGGTTATACTGGTACTTCTGGGTTATTGTTATTGCTGTAGAAGCGATTGCAGGTGCTACAATATTACAAGATTGGATATTCCCTAATACTCCACTTTGGATATTAAATTTAATCCTTTTATTAGCATTAACGTTAACTAATCTCTTCTCGGTTAAAGCTTACGGTGAATTTGAATATTGGTTTTCATTGATTAAAGTTGTTACAATTACTTTATTTCTCTTAGTTGGTGGGGCGTATGTTTTAGGCCTATTACCTGGTACTACAATGAATTTCTCTAATTTGACGACGCATGGTGGGTTTGCACCAGTTGGTACAGGTGCGGTATTTGTCGCTATAGCGACTATTATTTTTTCTTTTGTTGGTTCTGAAATTGTAACTATTGCGGCAGCAGAATCCGATGAATCAGAAAAGGCTGTGGTGAAGGCTGTAAATTCTGTTATCATCCGTATTTTAATGTTTTATGTAGGATCCGTCTTTTTAATTGTAACTATTATTCCATGGAATGATGACGTAGCACTTAAAAACCCCTACGTTAACGCCCTTAAAGTCATTGGTATACCTGGTGCTGACGTAATTATGAATCTAGTTGTTGTTACAGCAGTTCTCTCTTGTTTAAACTCAGGGCTGTATACTGCATCTCGAATGTTGTTCGCTTTAGGTAATAAGGGAGATGCCCCAAAATGGATGCTTAATGTTACGAAACGAGGAGTTCCCTTAAAGGCAATTCTTACATGTACCATATTTGGCTTTTTATCTGTAATTATGTCTTTTATATCCCCAGATACAGTATTTCAATTCTTATTAAATTCTTCAGGAGCAATTGCTCTCTTTGTATACTTACTGATCGCCATTTCCCAGTTAATTCTTCGTAAAAAGATTGAGAATGAAATGCCTCATCGTCTTAAATTTCGTATGTGGGGTTATCCTTATGTGACCATTGCATCAATTATTGCAATCACTATGATTATTGGAAGTATGGGCTTTAACTCTGAGACCCAATCCCAGTTAGTATTAAGTATATTTAGTGTGATTGTTGTGGTCATTCTCTATATAATTAAAACAAACGTTACACGAAAAAAAGCTATCAATTCTAATATCGTTGAGGATGATATATCTAAGATCAAATAATCTTGATATAAATCTTACTTGATTTCGTGCAGGTTTTCCCTATTAGTAACTTTTAATTTATTCTAATATATTTCTCCATATGTAGAAACCCTTTGCTAGTGCTAAGCAAAGGGTTTCTTTTTTATTTGCTATATGAAGGTTAAGGAAGTTTTACCTATGCTTACTCTAGCCTTTAGATAATGACGATAAATACTGATTCATGATCGAATTCCTTATTTTTTAGATATGAAGTCATATTTTATTTAAAGAGTCTTTTGTATACTAATAAGCTCTTATCAAGAAACGGATTGAAGTTCTTCCGTTAAGCGTAAAAAAGTTTCTTTATCTCTATTTTTTAAGGATTGGTCAATTTCCTCAAGGATCTTCCCTTTTTTGAAATCCTTCACCACTTGATTCAAAAATAATTCAGCCACTACCTCGTCATGTATATTTATTTCAACTTGGTTCATTTCATTAGACACGTTATTTTCCATCCAACGTCAACCCCTTTATCTTTTCTCTTTGGTAAAAAGTATTCCCCTTTTATACTTTTTCAATACGAGATTGATAGATAAAATTTTTAATATTATATAGCCTTAAGGCTATAGCCAAAGGCTTGAGCTTTTTTGAAATCATAAGCATACCCATAACAAAGACCGCCCAATATCCATCAGTGTATAAGGCGGTCTTAAGTATATTTATGATATATAACTATTCGCTTTTTCACGACAATATTCCAACCTATAATTCTAGATATCAAAGAAATCTTCAACCTTTGCATCTTTATTTACTTTTCTAATAGCTGCCATAATTCTTTTAACTGTGGATATATTGGGATCTCGTTTACCTGTGCAAATGTCACTCATTGCTGTATTTGAGAGTTTTGAATTTCTCGCCAACCATTGTTGAGTCCTTCCTTCACTCGCTAGCCATTTCTTCAACTTTGTTCTTTTTACTCCCATCCTTTACACCTCTATATTATGGTTTTATGTCTTCATTAATGTCCATTTTTTCAAGTTTATATTCAAAAAAAATCAAGTTAACTTGATTTTTTTTATAAGACAAGATAAGTCGAACAAGCCATGCAACATACAATCGACTATACCAATTTAGGAGGCGTTCACATGGTTACAGTCCTGGGAACAAGCATGGTGTTATTCACGGTGATTTATGCAGAGAGAAAAGGATGGGTCGATAAAGAAAAAGTAAGAGTGGTCATGCAGGTTGGAATGAATGTGGGTATCTTGGGAAGCTTGCTCTATTTTTTGTATACCCTGTCTTCTTTTCTTCCCTTCTTATGACCAGGGTTCCAACCAGGCTAGAAGAGAAAAAGGAATAGGTTCATGATGATTAGAACAACATTTGGAAGCTTCCTTTCTTAAGGAACTATCTATAGAAGATAAATAAGGAGGAGGAAAAATCATGTGGGAGCTCATGGCGATTCCGGTTTTAACAAGTGCCGCAGCCTTATGGTTTGGAACGAATACATCGAGTGAGGAACATCGTGTCATCCAACAGGTTTTTGAGCACTACCATATCCACGTGAAAGACGGAAAAAACAACCGATATCCTCAGCTCGTTCGAGAGTATAAAAGCACAAAACAAATCAAGCTGATTTATCGCACCCCTTTAGCTTTAGAAGAAAAAACCTTACGAACGTTACAACAGATTTTATCCGTCACCTTAGATCAAGAAGTGAACGTATCGTTCAAAAAATGGCTCATCATTGAGATTTCCAACGGTAAAATGCCTTCGTATGTGTCGTATCAAGACGTTCCTTATCGTAAAGGTTGGGTGGTTCCCTTAGGGAAAAACCATCAGGGGTGGCACTTTCACCATTTCGACCATACCCCACACACCACCGTTTCCGGGACAACTCGCTTTGGAAAAACAGTCATGATAAAAGTCATGATGACCTATCTCATTGAACATCATCCGTGGGATGCTCAATTCATGATTATCGATTTAAAGGGTGGATTAGAGTTTGATCGGTATAAGAACCTTCAACAAGTGAAATGGGTTGCTAGTAATCCAAAGGAGGCCTTATACATCTTAGAACAAGTCCAAAAGGATATGAAGGAACGAATGGACCGTTTTAAACGTGAAGGCTGGTCCAACATTGTAGACACTCCCCTCTCTCAACGTCTGTTTGTTTTGATTGATGAAGCCGCCCAACTTACACCCGAAAAATTCATGGAGAAAGAAGAAAAGAAGACGTTAGCACAGTGTCAATCTATCCTCAGTGAAATTGCACGCCTAGGAGGCGCTCTGGGCGTTCGATTGGTCTATGGAACCCAATACCCTACCTCGAATGTATTAAATGGCTCTATCAAGCAAAATGCGGATTTAAAGGTGAGTTTTCGTCTAGGAAGTGATTATGCGTCCAAGGTGGCTATTGATGCTTATGGAGCCGAAACCTTACCTTCAGATATCAAAGGGCGTGCGTTGATTAAAACGCATGAAGTGAAAGAAGTGCAAGTCCCCTACCTCAATCATGAGGAAATCTGGAAACGGATTGGAGGCTATGAAATTGCAAAACAAACAGTTGTGCGAGACGAGACAGGAGAAGATTATGTACGCCTTGGATAAGTTGGAATGTATGAGTCGATCTCAATTGCAGTATCTCTTTCAGTTGAAGAGTGTCCGCAATGCTAATCGTGTTCTTTATAATATGAGTTCCTTTTTAAATTACAAGCGTCTCCATGAAAATGTCTACTATTTATCGAAGAAAGGACGCCAACACATTGGATCAGAGAAAAACAAGCCTCACTTAACACAGCTCGAACATAAAGTACGACGGAATGATATTTACTTGTATTATGGGTGTCCGAAAGAGTGGAAAGTGGAACGACCGAATGAATGGAGGATCCAAGGAGAAACCTATAAGCTCATTAGTGATGCTCGCTTTTCCCTTCACGGTGTCATTTGCTTTGTGGAAGTGGATCTCAAACAAAAGATGCTCGAAAATAAAAAGAAAATTAAACTGTATCAATCCCTCTTTCAAGCTTTGGGCAACCAACAAGCTTTACTCATCTTTTATACGACCACTCCAGTGAGAAAAGAAAGAATTCTAAGCTGGTGTCAGGAATATAAAGTCAATGCGGAAATTCTAACAACGGATGATCTTGAAAATTATTTTTAATAAATTTATAAACAGTATAGATTTTAATATGGACAAAGTGCAACCAGGCAGCCCTTATGAGAGACTATTTATCTTTTAAAACTATGTTCTAAAAGATAATATTTAAACAAAAGAATAATGACTCATTTAAGGGAAATCTATAAAAATAGGTCGAATATACATTGTGCACATTGGTAGAGTTTGCTATAATAACAGCAATTAGACAGTTCGGAACAGAAAAAAGGTTCAAGGCAATCATAGCGATGTTGGAAGCATCCTACGACGGCTCACCGTGCGAAACCACGGTAAACACTTACCTCAAACCTTGTTCACAATAGTTAAAGTTTCTATCTGCATTTTACAGCAAAACTTTAACTATTGCAAGGGTTTATTGTACTCTCTTTTGTAAAGGGTGTGTTTACCGAATTTTTAAACGGTAAACACACCCTTTTTCTTTTTCCGCAGGAAAAGAGGAGAGAAAATATGTTAATCTTTAGTGATGATTTTGCCCGTATGCAAAACTATGAATCTTACATAAAAGATAAAGATCAACAAAAACAAATGAAGTATAAATTATTAAGCATCGTGGAGTCTGCATTTGGAGATTCATATGCTCGATTAAAACCCGAAACAAGAAACGCTATTGATATGATTTGTTTTTTAGCTACAGAAAAAGGCTTTGTTTATGCGAAAGACTCCTATTTTGCTAAAGAGCATAACATTTCTACTCGTACAATTCGTCGTGTCATGAAAACCTTAGAAGATGCGAGCAAGATTGTGAAGGCTCATCGCTCTTCTTCTAAACATAATGGCCGTGGTGCAGCCGTTTATTTCTTTGTGGATCATCCGTGTTTTACACACTGGCAACAATATTTCGGCTTTGATGTCCAAGCTGATGTCCAAGCAGAAAACGCTGAAATCCCTTGTGGGAGTAGGGACGAAGAGGCGAAAAAAGTTTCTACCTATTCTTTACCTAAAAATCATTATATTAAAAATCATTTTATGTACAAAACGATTCCTTTTATCAAGGGAGTCCCAAAATTAATTAATCAAACCTTTAAAGATATATTCAAAGAGTCTTTAAGAGACCTTTATTTGCGTGTACGTATGGCTTCTCAAAAAGTATGTCAATCTGTATCTATGACTCTTTCTAAGAAGGATATTCACTCTATTGCTTATGAATCTATTCATGTTTTATTTACATACATAAAAACGCGTTCCATGAGCTTTGAAGAGCAATGTAAATTGGTATATCATATTGCTTTAAACAAATTTAATGAACTTGTACAACCAGAAGACAAAAAGGACGAGGAAGAGTCTGTAATGATGTCACCACGTAAAATTGTGCGTAAAGAAATGCTCCCGGATTGGTTCCAGGCACAACAAGAGAAAGAAGAAACAACAGAAAGCCAAGAGTCTGTATCTGTAGCAACTGAAGAAGAAATGGTGAAAATGAAGGCTATTTTGGCCCATTATACATAATAGTTAGTAACTTAAATTTTCTAAGTTACTGTGGATGTAAAACAAAGTTTAATAAATTATAAAAATGATTGGTTAGAATTCTGTATTTAATTTATTCCATTATCAGGTGTGTTTATCTAACAAGTAGCTCCTGCACAAGAGTGACACTTCATTTAATGTTTATCGTGGTTTCAATTACAGAAAGGTAGTGTATTTGATATGGAAAAAAGTAACCGAGAAGCTAGGTTGCGTCGATTATACAATCAGGATATTTCTCGAACCAGCGATTCCCATCCTAAACCAATCCCTGATTCTAGCGAATATGAATGTAAAAAGATAAAAGAGATTCAAGAACTTATTCCAGTTAAAAAGATAATGGGTGGCAATCCCCTTCGTATTGATACAGAAAAAACTTGGTTGGAAAACTTTGAGGTTATTCCTAGGATGGATCGACAATTAGATCGCTTAGAAAAAGAAGGGTTAAGTAAACTTATTGCTTTCCTTCAAGCAGATCAGAAGGATGAAATAATTGTTGTAGATTACTATAATAATTTAGATGAGTTTTATGTTATGGATAACGGGAGTCACCGTACAACCTTAGCAAAGGTTATGGGTATAGAAACCATAAAAGCTAGTGTAAGACCTTATGAATTCAAACCAGAGCTGCTTGAAAAGAAAAAAAGACGTGAACAATTGGAAATAGAGAAAAAAGAAGAAGAAGAACGTTTGGAGAAAGAATTTCCCTTATTGAGAAAACGGATTTCAAACTTAGGATTGGATTCGACTACAAAAAAAGATTCTCGAGGAAAAAGCAAAGAGATTTATGTTACCTATAAAGGGAAGTCAATTGACTACTTTAATATTACATGTCTAAATGATCTCGAAAAGGTATTTGATGAACTAGAGGTATTAGAATCATTGATTGATGCTCGAAGATTACTTACAGATTCTCTCTTATTACTTAATATACGTTATTTTAAACTGAGGAGAAGAAGTCCTTGGTATATAAATGACATTCTAGATAAGTTAGCTAAATCTAATTATTTCAAGTGATGTTTTGTTATCAAGAAACGGACCAGATTGTTTCATACTCCTTTTCATTTATTTAAAATGCGTGCTTGTGATGTATTTTAAATCGATCTTAAACAACGGCAGCAAAATAAAAAAGGAGCCGTTTTATAGCTCCTTTAGATTCCTATATAACGATTTTGTAAGAGGTGTTTATGTAAAGGTATCGTAATCATTTGAATTATTATGTGATGAGCCTTATCCTTTTTTATTAATAGCTAGAACAGCTCTTAATGGATCGGACGGGTTCTTTCTCTTTGCTATAATTTTTTCTTGTTCATTTCGTACATTTCTAACTTCATCTAACATATCTTGCAGAAGAATAGCTTCTTGTGTTTCAGGGTGTATCGCTGTATTCCCTTCAACTTGATAACCCTTTAGTTCAAAAGTGGAAAAATCCTTTCCAGACTCCATAATCTCATCTAATGAAAATTCATCTCCCATTTTATACTTAGACATCTAAATCCCTCCCTATAATATTTTGATCGCTATTAACAAGACATATCAGATATATCACTAAAACTTCTACCAGGGCTTTTTCGAGAGTACCTTCCTAATTTTTTGAATGTCGCGAGCTGTACTGATTATTTGTTGAGCTTGTGCCTCTAAGTTGGAATTAATATATTCTTGTAGTTTCGCAAACTGCTTCGCTTAGTTCTTCTACACATTTAATTAAGCCTCTTTCTTTTGTTTAATTGAATGGTTGTTTTTTTACTTTAACATTTTAATACATATGAATAAAACCGACATTTCCCTATATCTAATTACAGATTAGTTTAAAACAAAGTTAATTAATTAGAAATTTATATATCAGTAGTAGAACCAAACACGGCTATACTAGACATATCAGTAAGATATATAAGGTGTAACTGATATGTCTGATATATTATTAAAAGTCGAAGATGTCTCCCAAGTTGTAGGTATTGCTACATCTACAATTCGTAAATACAGCATCTTAATTGAAAAACGAGGGTGAACTTAAGTTGTATTTTGGTGACTTAAATGAAGCAGAAATTTATATAGGGTAGTATATTTTTAATCTACATAATGACGGTAAAATCCTTAGGTGTTACCTCTACTTTTAAATAGCCTTCCTTTGACAAGATTTTAATTTCAATTGTTTTCTCTAGGTTATCTAACATGCTATGAGCTTCATTTAAATTTTCATTTGAAAAATTAAATGAAGTAGGGTTATCAAAACTATAAATTAATTTATCATTATAAAAAATATTTAATTCATTCTTTGTTCCCTTATTAATCCATGAAGATGTAAGACCAAGATATTCAATCCTTTTTCTTAGTTTTTTTCGCCTTCCTGATCAATTTAGAAAGATTTTATATAGTATTCAAGTCCTCGTTTTTCGATCCTATGTAATAAATTATCAATTCTCCCCCCCATATTTTTAAAATCCACTACCATGATAGATTATGTTTAATCCGTCCCCCATCTTTAAAATCATATAAATCCTGAGCTGGAACTGATAACGAGTATTCACTATCCATTTGATTAATTTCATTATCATTTATATTTAATTTTAAAATTCGTCGATTCTTTCCTCCATTTGTTTTAGTCCCCTTCTTCGATTTAATTGAATAATTGTTATTTTTTTCTACTTTAACATTTTAGTATATAGGAATTAAACCAACATTTAACCTTATCTAATTACATGTTAGTTTAAAACGAAACTTATTAGAGATTTATATATCAGTAGTAGCAACAAATATAGCAACAAGATATACTAGACATATCAGTAAGATATAGGAGGTGTAACTGATATGTCTGATATATTATTAAAGGTCGAAGATGTTTCCCATGCTGTAGGTGTTGCTGCATCTACAATTCGTAAATACAGTTTTTTAATTGAAAAACAAGGTTATACATTTTCAAGAAGTAACCAAGGAGCTTTAATGTATGATAAAGATGAAGTATCTATATTTAAAGAGATAATCCAAATTAAAAAACAAAAGAATATGACTCTAGAAAAAGCTGTACAACGAGCTCTTTCTAACATGTCAGATATGGTAGATATCGCAGATATATCTAGAGGACCATATGATGATATGTCTGGTATGTCTGATGTGCAAGATATGTCTAAAGCTATAGCTGCTATGCAAGCTCAAATGAAAGCTGTCTTAGATCAGAATGAAAAAGTTCTTCTGCAAAATCAAGAACTCATAAGAAAGGTTGAACGATTAGAAGATACCAGTTCGTTAGAAAAAGAGAAAATTGAAAACAGAGATAAGCTACTCCTTGATGCAATGAAAGAAATAAAAGAAACTAAAAAGGTGATTGCTACATCTTTAGAGGAAAATAGGAAGGCACTTCAAAAGAAGTGGTGGGAATTTTGGAGATAATAAGTATATTAATTATATAAAGTATATATAAAATTAAACTTATTAACAAACCAGATACTCATTATATATATATTTTATATCAATATAGATGTATTAATTGTATGGATTACAGTTAATACATCTTTTTTATTTATTATTTATATAATAAATGTTATAAAAGTATAATAAATGATATAATATACATATATTATATATAAGGAGTGGGATTTGTTAATGAAATTAATCCTTGCTAATGATATTGGAAATGACAAAATGAAGATTCTTGAACCAGGCATGAAAGAGGTAGTGAAAGTTCCAAGTGCTTATAAACGAATTAATCGAAAACCTTCGGTTCACGAAAATGATGTAAAAAAGAACGTAACAAATCTTATTGACCAATTACTTGTACATATTTCAAGCTCATCGATTCGTCGTGATGGTTTATATATGATTGGAGAACGAGCAATTCAAACCACAGAAGGCGTAAGCAATATGGATATTGCGGTTCATGAGAAACATAGCAGCGATTTACCTTTAATTAATACATTAGGTTATGCTGCTGCGAGAGTGGTGCAAAAACACTATGAGGAAAAAGGAGAACTTCCTCAATCTCTAAAAGCAGAAGTAGGCATGAGTAGTGCAATCCCAGCAAGCCAACACAATGTAGAGACAGCAAAACAGTTAGAGGAACGTTTCATGGAGACTTCTCATGTGGTGATTGTGTATGTTGGCCAAGAGCAAGTAACCGTAGAATTAAACTTCTCACAATTAAAAGTCACAAAAGAAGGTATTCCGGCATTATATGCCATCTTTGAAGCCCCAAATGATATGTTTAAAGAGTTTTCTAAAGAATATGGATTGAAAAAGGTAGATGGTTCATACTTTATGAATTCGAAGATTATGCATATTGATATTGGAAGTGGAACAACCGAGTACATTTATTCTGTAGGGGTGAACCCACAACCAGAGCAATGTACAGGAGAAAGACGTGGGGTAGGTCATGCAGTAGAAGAAGCTATTCAATTAATGAAGGAAGAACGTAAAGGCCTAAATATTAACCGTCAACAGTTTGCCAAATATATTGAGCGACCAGACGAGTATCCAAAAGATCATAATCTAGCTGTTCATTTCCTACGTGAAGCTCGTATTAATCAAGTTGATTTTATCTTAGAAGATGTAGAACGTAAGTATACAACGACTTTATCTAGTGAACCGGAATATCTGGCTTGCTATGGTGGGGGATCCATTGAGTTTAAAGAAGACATGTATAAGTATTTAAAAGAATTTGCAGATTCTGTAGATGCGAAAGTCCTTTGGATTCCAGAACAATATGCGGTTGATATGAACGTGAAAGGATTAGATATCTTAAATCGCAACATGCTATTTACAGAAGAATACAAAGAAACTGTGGTGATGTAAAGGTATGACGAACGAAAAAAAGAGAAAAACACAGTACAACTGGAAGTTTAAAAGCAACGAAACCGATGAGTTTTATAAATGGTTTGAAAATCAAGATAACATTGCGCTATCTCTACGTAAAATTGTGTACCATATGATTGAGCTGTATGGAACGGAGAGCGTTTTAAATCATCATGTCGATAAAGAAATGAGTCGAGATATGTTCATTTTAGAGGCTCTTAGAGGAAAAGATACTTTAACGGTAAAAGAGAGTATCCTTTCAGGGGGATCTCCACGAAAAGATTTATCTATCCTTGAGAAAACGTCTCCCTCTGTACAAAATGAACGTCGTGTAAATGAAGAACCGAATAAATCAGAAGCCAAAAGTAAAGTCAATTATCAAGAGGTTAACCCGAAATCAATTTTTTGATAACTTTTAAGGAAGAGAGTATAGCCCTCACATGATGCGAGGGCTATTTTTTGTAGGGGGATAAGATAAAAAGTTGAATAAATAAAATGGAGAGTCATTTCCTTTTAAAATCTAGAAAAAGTCCATTCAAGGATAGACTTACAGATTAAAGTTTTATATCAGGGACGTGGTAAGGGTGAAACAATTATCTTTAGATTAGGGAGTCTTAGATCTTGATGTGTATCAAAAGTCGACGACAGCAGAAAGTGTAGATAGCGAGAGAAATAAAGAAAAAACAGAGAAGGAATAATCAGAAGATGAACTTGTTCAGGGATTAAGCAAAAATACCTACGAGTGCAAAAAGGTCATATAAGAATAGGAAAGTTTACAGGTTATTAGTGATCGACATCCGGTAAAAATAGATCAAAAAGAAAATGAAATTCCCTAAAAAAGCCGTTGTAGTTGAGGTGGAAATCCAAGGAACTTTCCGAAAAGAAATGGGGGAATTAAAAGCCAATATGTAGTATCAAATTGAGACAGAAAAGCTGAAATGGAAGCTCAAATTTCAGGTAAAGAAAATGACATTCGAATGAAAGAAGAGAGCATTAGTCTCTATAAAGATGAGAAGAAAATGTTGAAGGAAAAGGTAAAAAGGTTGAACGAAAAAGAGCAAGATTTAGCTTGAACTTGTGAAACCTAGGGGGATGTTGAGGGGACTTCACGAAAAAATGAGGTGGCGTTGAGGGGACCCCACCCTGATTTGAGGGGACGTTGAGGGGACGTTTGGCACTTTTCTTTGTACCCACGGTTTTGTTAGGCTCTGCCTAACCCCACACCTTAGTGGGGGCAAAAACCCCTTATGCTCTTCTAGCTTTTAAAATGTAGAGCACTGAATGTTGAGAGAGGATGAATGAAATGGAGATTAAAGTGAGAAATGTAGATCCAGTTGCAGTGAAAAAGATTGATGAACTGGCAAAAGAAAAAGGAATTTCACGACAAGAATTTTTGAAAGGTCAGTTTGGAATGCAGGCCTTTTTTTGAGAACAGACTAAACGAGAATGTCACCTAGAAAACCTTATTAATAAAATATTAACATGATGTGAAAGTGTTTAAATTTTATGGAGAGGTATAGAAAAAATTTTAGGAATGGGGAATGGTATTCTTCTGATTGCTTATTCTTTTAATGAACCTTTTGTTGAAGAAAAAGCCTGTTCGTTTATACTAGAATTTAAATGGAATACTGATCATAGAATACTTTAAAAAGTGAGGATATACAATGATTGCAAAAACTGAAGAGGATTTTAATGGATTAAAAGAAATTGGTAAGATTTGCGGATCGATTCGAGATGAATTAGTCCATTGCGCTAAACCTGGAATGACTACAAAAGAACTCGATGAAATTGCGGGAGAGATGTTTAAAAAAGCAGGAGCTCAATCTGCACCAAAAGGTGAATATGATTTTCCTGGATATACGTGTATCAGCATAAATGAAGAAGTAGCACACGGGATTCCGAGGGAACAGACCATTCAAGAAGGGGATCTTGTTAATATTGATATTTCAGGTTCGAAAAACGGTTATTTCGCAGATACCGGAATTTCCATTGTAGTGGGAAAAGGAGAGAGCATTCTACAGAAAATATGTGACGTTGCTAAAGAAGCATTCGACGCTGGACTTAAGAAAGCAAAACCAGGTTCGAAAAAAAGCGCGCTCGGAAAAGCTGCACATAATGTAGCGAAAAGGCATGGCTTAACCGTCATAAAAAATCTTACTGGACACGGTATTGGGCGCTCCATTCATGAAGAACCAGAACATATTTTCAATTACTACTCTCACGAGGATGATGAAATTTTAAAAGATGGTATGGTAATTGCCTTTGAACCTTTTATCTCTACATTTGAAGAGGAGGTTTTCCAATCCGAAGATGGATGGACCCTCCTAACCGATGAAAGCTTTGTGGCTCAATACGAACATACGATTATTCTTACGAAGGAAGGGCCTATTATTACTACATTGTCAGAGCACTAATACCACAATAGGGCGCGATTGTTGAGCAACACAGGTAGAATAATAATTAAATTTTTTATAAACCAACAGTAAAAGGGTGATACATATTGTACATGTACAATATGTATCATCCTTTATTTTTTATGACCTTTTATGATTTAAGTCTTGATAAATTTTGTGGCCAATTTAATCATGAAGGGATAATAAAAAATTGTCATTCAAGCGAAGCGATATGGATCTAAAAATAGAGTCAGTTTATCAGCTGTGCAAGAGATATATGAAGTACAAGCTTATTATAAAGCCGATGAAGCATGGGTCATCAAAAATAGTTTCTTTACGAAATCAGCAAGTGCATTAGCCGAAGCGTGTAGTGTACAACTATTTGACCGTAAAGCCCTTCAAGAGTTGATTTTAGAAGTAAATCCTACCGACACAGCCAAAGAGGTGTATCAAGAGGTGGAAGCAGAGCCTCATAAATGTCCAACGTGTGGAAAGTCATTAGTGGTATGCCAAGGAAAGCCAAATCGCTTTTTTGAATGTTCCTCTTTTTTTATTAACAGTTCAACTTTATTTCAAAGACACATATTATCTTTAACTAAGTTGGACACTGATGGTTTAATAAATTTATTGCAAAAGAGTTGCAACAAATAGGATGACAAGGTCAGCGAACGACGAGCAGCAAACATTGGGATTGTACAACTTTACACTTTTAAAAATTTGTAGGTGAAGTGGTTTTCCTCTGCCCTTCACCTAAGTAATCTAAGTAATCGTTAGTATATTTCGCGGAATACATGATCTAGATCTTCAAATTCTTTAAGATCTTTTTCCAGTGGATTGTCTGATTCTACCGTCCACTTACTATCAATTGGGGATAACCCGCCATTATTATTTTTTTGAAAAGGCAGATGAATATGATGGGTTTGGCCATCTTTTCGAGTTGTATATCCAAGATAATAGCGATCATCTTGTCCTTCTTCTTCAAAAATACCGATATTTTCAATTCCATACATATTTAAATAGGGTTGAAAGGATTGCTGTAATTCATTCATAATTTGTTCGCGAGATAGATAATCCACTAAAATTCTCCCTTCCAAATGGTTCTTTCCCTTAATATGTCATACTTTCGTTCATTTAAACCCTGTTTTCTTCATAAAATAAAAGCATTTTGCACTAAGTGTAAGATGACAATAAAGTTATTTAATGTAGCGTAGTGTAGTGTTTTAAAAATCTAAGTTTTATTCAAAAAATTGGCCCGATTGGTGAATACAAGTTAAAAAACTTCCTTAAACTAAGCTGCCCGTTCGTATTATAAGGTCAGCCAGATAAGAAAATATTTCTGGTTGCCCTTTTTTTAGTTGCATAAAGAAAAAAACTGCCTTAAAGACAGTAATTTTTAAGCTAACGTACCTGATATTTCAACAAGGTCTAAATAATAAGTTACTAAAGACAAGAATTATTTTTTAAATAAATAATACGTATTTTCCTTATACTTGCGCATATTAAAAACAATAACATTGAAAGCGAGATGGATATGTATTGTCTAAACAAGGGATGCAAAACAAGGATCAAACGAGAAAGCAAATCGAGAAACAGGATAAAAGAAATGATGTTGAACTAGGTAATGAATTTCAAATTGGAAACACAAGTTCACAGAGTTCCAAAAAAAGTGGACGTCAAGTAAATAAAAAATAACCTCGATCTTTCGAGGTTATTTTTTATTTTATGAAATCAATCCGACAGCGCTGATTTTCAGCTAATGCACCCGTTAGTTCATTAAGGAATGGTATTTTTTAGAAGTAGTCACTATTTTTCGAATGTATCACCATTAATAGTTGTCTCTGTATCATCGCGATTTTTAACATCTTTACTTTTGTAGGGTTTGGCACTCTTTGCTTTTTTTGAACTAGCTTGCCAACGATTCCAGCCCTTCTTACCTGTTCCTCTGCCTGTTCCGCCTTTACCCTTAGCTTTACTCATAAAATCAACTCCATTATTCTTGTACGTTAAGGTAACTATCATTAGTTAGTCTTATCCTTTTACTTTGGTAAAAACCAAACATAATGAAATATAAGCATATAACAGTCAGATATTATTTTAAACAATAAATAATTTTAAAAGTCGATTAAACTCTGTTTTTTTCACCCTGATTGTTTATTCGTCAACTTCCCAAGTAAAAGGTGAAAGTGGTTACCAAAAAATAAATAAAGGTGATTAGAAAGTATCTTCTATCTTAGAAGGTGCTTTTTTGTTACGGAAAATTAAAAAGAATATATTACTTAAGAGGAACGAAAAGTGAACTTAACATTATGTGCATTTAAGAAAAGTAAGTGTTGTTAGAATAGGTGATGAATTTGAAAATAGTGAATTTATTAATAACATTGATTGCTGTTTTACTTTTTATATCTGGTTGCAGTACGCAAGTATCAAAAGAGAAAAATAAAGTAGGAGATACTTCAAGGCATAGCGTATTTAATTTAGATGCTGAAACGATTAAAAACTTAGAAAAAGGAATCATAAAAGGAACACCTTTAAGGCTTGATAATGATATTAAAATGAGCGATGTAGAGAGAATTTGGGGTAAACCAAACGAACATTTTGACCATGAAGACATTCAAACATATGGATATACAATTGAAAATCAAAATTTTATTATCGACGAAGATGAAATGAAAGAGATTTATACAATTCAAGTTGAACTTGATTATTCAAAAGATGAAATTTTGGAGATAATGGGGAAACCAACAAAACCTGGGGATATTTTTATTTATGAAAAAGAAAATTATATTATTCAATTTGAGAAATTCAATAATAAATGGCGACTAATTTTAAGAAAAAAATAGGCTGTTTTTACATTTGTTTTCCTATTTTCACTAATGTACGGCTTCGTTGCAGTGCATTAACAACTAATAGCCTTAAAGAGACAAACCTTTTAATGACGGTTTGTTTTTTTATGCTGTTAATAAAAGGATATAAGCAAAAAAGCACATATTAAAAGAGGCCTGAATTTTGCATTTAGTGGATTCCCCACGAAACAAAAGGTAAATGCAAAATTCGGGCCTATCATCACATCCATACTTACTCATTCATACTTATCATTTATCTTTTAGACGTAAACGTCGATTTCCCCTACCTCTTTAGATAAAATCTCTATTCCTTCCCGACTTAGTACTACTTTTCCATTTGCTAATACCATATTGTCTTCGGATATTTTTCCCGTAATCATACATGCTTTATGATACTGATATTTTCTTAAGATGATTTGATTCTCGTCTACAAAAATTTCTAAAGGATCATTCTTTTCGATAGCAAGGTTTTTTCTTAGCTCATTTGGTAAGACCACACGTCCTAATTGATCGACTTTCCTTACAATCCCCGTACTTTTCACTTTATCAACACCACTTTCCCTTTGTTTTCTTTATTGTAGCAAATATAGGAAATTGATAATGTAGTAAATTCATAAAATTATGGGAAAATCATTTTTTTCTGTTGCTTTTTGGATTTTAGCTCTGTTCAATCGTATATGAGGGTATATATACTAGACATATAGAGAGAGAAGGAGGAGAACGATGGCTCATAAAATTAGTGTAACTGGCTGTCCGACTAGCTCAATTCAAGACTATGGGAAGTACTTGGCTTTTGATATGGAGGAAAAGGGAAGTCCCAATGCACCAAAAGGGATTCCGTTTAAAAGTAATCTGATTACCTATACCGTTGTAGTAAGTCTAAAACAATTTAACAAATTAAATATAAGCCAAGAGGAATTTTCTCAACGACGCTTCCTTGTGCAAGGAGAGCCTTGTTTGGATATTCCGTTTGAGCAATGTACAGGTGAGATTGGCGTTATCTGTATGCAGATACAAGAAATTGAGGACAGAGGAAAAGAGAAGAAACAACCGAAACAAACACCAAAAAAGGGTTCAAGGGCTAAAAAACAAGAGGAAGCCAAACCTCAAGGAGAAAGTAAACAAGGGAAAGAGAAAAAGCAGATTCTTGTTCCAAAGGGAACAAAGGATTGGATGTCTTTAGAAGAAATTAAGGTTCCAGAAACCTTTCTTCAATTTACACCAGGAATTGCTAAACAAAAGGCAGTGGAAGAGAGTATTGAGAAGAATGGAACGGTAGATAAACCGATTATTATTGATCCTGAAACGCATGAACTTTTGGATAGTTACAGTCGCTATTATGTAGCAAAACAGAGAAAGTTAGAGCGTGTTCCAGTTCATTATTAGAAATTTTCCCTTAGTCAATATTAAAGTTGAAAATAACGAGATAATAAAAAGGGCTCCACATTCCGGAGTCCTTTTTCTATTTATTTACATAAAATGACAATTTGTGAAGTCTTATAATTAGAATCTGAACTAAGTTTAATATTTAAAATGAGTTAGTTTAACGTTACAACCCTATCACATTTATCTGCTATATAAGGATCGTGAGTGACTATAACAATTGTCTTTCCAGCTTGATTCAGCTGTGTTAAAAGCTCCATAATTTCATTACGGTTTTTAAGATCCAATGATCCAGTTGGCTCATCTGCTAAAATGAGTTCACATTGCTTCAGAAGAATTCTAGCAATAGCAACTCGTTGTTGCTCTCCTCCAGATAGCTGATGAACTTTCTGCTGTAATGATACATGTAAACCTACTTGCTCTAAAACTTGTTTTTTCCTTTTTTCCTTTTCTTTTTTCGACATTTTTGAATAAATTAAGGGAATTTCTAAATTTTCATTTATAGTTGAATCCTCAATTAATGCAAAGTTTTGAAATAGGTAACCTATTTTTGTTCTTAGGAGTTGATTAGTTTTAGAGGAACTAAGACGGGGATTCTCTGTTCCAAATAGCTGGACTATTCCTGAATCTGGTTTTTCAAGGACTCCTATAATATTTAATATTGTTGTTTTGCCAGATCCACTTCTACCTGTAATAGCCATCATTTCACTTTTATGTATTGAAAGGCTAAAGTCCTCTAAAATATATTTTTCTCCGTAACGTTTATTTACTTCTATTAATTCACATATTTTCTCCATTTTTTTATTACTCCTTTAGTGTCAGATGATGAACTTGATTAATGAAAGAGCTTAAATTTAGTATCAATAGAGAGACGTGTTAGAAATTATAAGACGATTATAACACTACATAAAATGAGTTATATAGAAAATAATGAAAATTAATACTTTTTATGTAATTTTATGTAATAATTTGTTAAAGTTAATTTGTAACTAATTCTAAAAATGGGAGGTATTTAGTATGAAGAAAAAGGTTATGAGAGGTATTACTGCTGTTGTTTTAAGCATAGGTGTAGCAGTATCGTTTACTACAGTATCATCAGCAGAGGAGGCAACTAGTGGAGGTTTGGCAATTTCGAATAGTACAGTAACACCATTTGGTGGTGGAAAAGTAGGTGGAGGTACTTGGGAACATAATGTTTGGACACATGGTTTTTTAAATAAATATAAATCAGCTTCCTCCAAATATTGGCACAAAACTAAAGTTCATGGATCTTCTGCTGCACTTGGTGCTAGTACCCCTGTGCGTGATTGTGTTGGAAAAGACAAGTCATCCTATGCTAAAATGACAAAGAAGACAAACGCAACAGCGTACGTTAACTGGAACACAAGTTGTTCCCTAAAGTAGAGTCTTAGTTTTCTTAATATTTTAAATTTAGAGAATCATAGTGGATTATAGTAATTCACTATGATTTCTTTTTTCCAATTTATTCTCTACTTACGACCTAAAAGTTACCATGAAGGAGTTTATAATTTTGAGAAAAGTGGTTTTGGTTGCTATAATTGCTAGTTTTTTATATTCAATTTACATTGCCTATGAACAAACAAAAAATGAGAAAATAGAGAACCTGGCTACGTTTGAACGAGGGTTTACGCATCCATTTGTCATTCCTGATAATAAATTATTGTCTAACTCCGACAATATATATCCACTCTTGTTAAAGTCTGCAAAGAAATCCGGCGTTAATATTTTTAGAGGAGCGCGCCATTATAGGAATGATGAGCAAATAGAGATTATTAAGTATATTTTGTTGACAGATAAAACAGATTTTTATGATTATATAGAATTGGATAACGGCCGTAGGCTCAAAATGAATGAAACTCAAGATAGTCAATTGTTCTTGTCATCGGTTAAAACAACTAATAGAAAACAAATTGGGAAAATCCATTATTTTGATCAGAAACAAATAATATCTATTCATTCATTAAAATCTTCTTATAAGCATATTCCGGTTTCAGGACGATACTTCGTAGAGGCAACTAGTGATAAAGAATTTCAAATATTTTTAAATGAATTTTCCAAAGAGATTAATTCATTCTTAAGTCAAAAAGATAAAACAGATAATTTTTCTTATAGTCCAAAAGATCTACAACCTTCCAAAGCATTTGTAGAACCACAAGAAGGCTTCTTTACACTAACTACTGATTCAGGCAAACAACTTGAACAATCTATTTTACTCTTAGTTACATTACTTTTATTAATTTACTACATTTTTAATTCTGTAAGACGTATTGGAATCCTAAAATTGCATGGAGTATCCAATTTTCGTTTATGGTGGTTAATTGCAGGTAAAATGGTTACAGTAACTACTATAATAATAGTTATTGGTGTGCTTATATGGTCTTTAGCATTAAAAATGCCTATGTCCTTTATATATAATATCTCTTTTCAATTAGTAACAAGTTATATCATTTTCATGGTTTTATCGATAGTTTGTTACGTATATATAGCAAGTATTAAAGTATATGAGGCAATTAAAAATAAGAAAAAGACAAACCCTATCTTTGTCCTTAATATGCTTCTTAAAGTTATCTGTGCGGTTATTTTAATCCAGCTCTTTTTACAAACTTATACTTCGTATACCGACTTACGTGAGAAAGAACGACAGTTTCACATGCAAGAAAAACAGGTTAGTAATTGGAATGATGCACAGAATTATGGAATTGCAAAAGCTTATGCGGGATATACAACAGCCTATAATAATCGAGAATTTGAAGAAGAAATGTCCAAAATAGATCAAGCTCTTTACAAAGTATATCCAATCTTTAATGAATTAGGAGCTTTATATGTCGATGCAAGGGATTATGAGCAGTCCTCTTTACAATTAAATGAAGGTTTCAGTGGTATTCTATCGATTACTTTAAACCCTAATTATTTGAAAGAATATCCAATATATGATTCTCAAGGAAAACCTATTCAAATATCGGAATCAAGTGAGGATTGGACGGTATTAGTCCCTGAACAATATAAAAAGCGTGAAAAAGAAATTCGTTCATACTTTGATGAAGATAAAGAAACAAGAGGTTTCTTCCTTAGAGAAGATACTGGTCAAAAAATGAAAATAATTTGGACTAAGTCAAATCAACATATATTTACTTTAAATCCTGATGTTTTTCCACAAGAGGAAAATAATATTATTGATCCAATCATTCACATTAAAACAGATAAAAATCATTTGTTCACATATAGAAGTGGTATTAAAGGATTCGGATTAAATGACCCATTAAAGGTAAAATTAATTAATCAAAATCCAATACTTACTTATGACAAGATAAAGCCGTTTCTTAGACAACATAAGCTAGACAGTATAATTAATATAGTTTCATTTAAACAATACGTATCTGAAGAACTTGAAAACTTACACAAGGACATTAGAGCTACTGTCCTGACAATGATAGGAATGATGGGCATTTTTATCTTTCTCATTGTTCAAAACTTAATTATTTTATTTCATAAGCATCAAAAGAGACTAGTAATAAAAAGACTATTTGGAGTCGGTTTTATTAAGACATATCAACCCATTTTAATTTGGATTATGCTTACTTTTGGTACCTATGTTTTAATTAGCTTTATTCTAAGTCAAGATCAACCTGATCCGATGGAAAAAGCATTAATTGAGGGAATATTTGATTTTCAATTTATTGTTATTGTACTGGGGCTACTTTGTGTTGAATTTTTAGCTACCATAATTGCTTTAAGTATCATGGAAAGATACAATAAAATAAAAATAATTAAGGGAAGCGAAGATTATTAGTTTCTTATTAAGTCATAAAAAGCGTGCATAAACCGGCTGGTTTTAATGCGCGTTTTTTGTGTTGGAGAAGTGGATAAAGCTTGTCAGGTCAAGGATGTATAAAACTCCCGCATAAAGAAGAAAAAAGGAAGGCGTAGAATCATTCGGGGACAAGGATCTGCACTTTCGCAACTTCCCTGAAGATTATGTAAACTAATTTGGTATATGGTATACATGAAGAAGAGCACATCTGTTGCTTTAACAATGTGCTCTATTAAGAAAGTTTTCTTTATTTATTATTTGGCAAGTTCTTTTGCAGGTAATCCCACTATGTCTGTACTTTTAGGTATATGGCCGAGTAGACGTAGCATAGCTATAATTTGTCCTTTATGATGTGATTCATGAGTAATTGAATGGATGAGCAATTGGCGAGGTGTTTTTTTGATAAAACCACTATTTGCTTTCCAAGAAGGCTCTTTTTCAATAACTTCATCAAATTTGTCTGTAAATTGTTCAAATACTTTCTCTACATGTCTATCAGCCTGTTGAAAATAACGTTGAATATCGTCTACCTGCATATTATTAATTACTTCTTTTGTAAATAGTGGTGATGATGTTTCCGAAAGTATAAAAGAACCTAGCCAAGCATGATAGCAACCTGCCACATGAACTAAAGAATCTCTAATACTCTGAAAACCAAATTCAAATTCCTTAGTAAAGTCATCTTCATTCAATTCTTTACACTGATTTAATAAAATCTGTCGTGCTTGTTTTACCCATTCATATTCTAGTTTTTCCATAACAATCCCACCTCTTAGATATATAATGAAAAATTATTCTTTACTATACACTAATTGGAAATATTATTACACCCATTACTGCCTATAAAATTCATTATGTGAACTAAGTATGTATAGAGTTATACAGTTATAAGAAGAAAAAAGACCACTTTTTAGTGGTGCTTTTTTCCTGAAGCTCTTAATGATCTTAAGAAAGAGCACTTAAATAAAGATTTAATGAATCTTCTACTTCTTTTACAATTAACTGAATGAAATCATGATAATTTTTTGTTGTATGAGATTTATCTAATGCTTCATAATAAGCTAATCGGTTTTCTACTTTAATAACAACTGCAGGAAAACCAGCTTTCATCAATTCTAAATTTAAAAGAAGGCGAGATGTACGCCCATTACCATCAATGAACGGATGAATTCCAACGAATATTGCATGTAGCATAGCTCCTCGCTCCACTGGATGTAACGTTTGTGCCTCACTCTCATACCACTTAATTAGCTGTTCCATTTGTTCTTTAATTAAATAAGGCGCTGGTGGTGTATGTTTTGCGCCAGCAATAAACACTTGTTGATCACGATATACACCTGCGTACTCATCATCAATTCCTTTTAAAACTAGTCGATGGAGATTTTTTATTTGCCATTCTGTTAATGGCTCTCCTTTTTGCACAATTTCTTCAACGTATGCAATTGCATCTCGATGATTGATGACTTCCAAATGCTCTCGCATCGTTTTACCGCCAACAGTAATTCCTTCTAACACGACCTTTGTTTCATTTATTGTTAAGGTGTTACCTTCAATAGCGTTGGTATTATATGTCCATTCAAGCAATAGCTTTTCACGCAAACTCTTTAATGTATATTTCGGCAATGGACGTAAGGTATCTAGCTTGCCCTTTTTCATATTTATTTGTTCAAACATCTAATTTCACCTCTATGCGTCGTTCTATATTCCTTATCTCAATTTTACACTAACTATTAAGTAAAAACAGCTTACACTATTTTAATGATTAGCAAACTGTTTTATCCATCTTTATTTCAAAACAGTACAGCTTTATTCTAGATCCACACTAATAGGAGATAAGGAAAAAAGAGTCTCACATAGTCTTGTTAGTACATAATGAAGTTATAAAAGGGTTTCTACATAAAATAAATAAACCTATTGTCTATCCACTAGTTTGCTTTTTACTGTTAATAACAATCATTATGTTAACTAAAAATGTATTATTTGTGATGGGATAGATAAATAAAGCCTTCCTTTGAAGGCCTTATTTAACTAATAAGTTTAATCCTCTTTTTTGTAAAAATAGGGGCCACATTCTTTTTCGTGTGTTACTATGTAAGTCCACGTAAAGCAAGAGCTTACAATATATATATCAGATAGGTATTCACCTAATTCTGTTGTAATATCTTTTGCTTTTAGTTTATGAGTATTCATAACTTTAAAAGCATTATCCTCATGTTGTTCAAAAATATAGCATTCTTTCTTAGTTTGTTTATCAAAAGCTTCGATAGCTTCTTCCCCTTTTAAACAAGGTAACTTTTCATAACTAAAAATATGCCATAGAAAAGAATCAATTTTGATCTTCTTTTTCTGTGATTTACTAATATTATTTAAAAATACCTCTTCCCATTTTTTCTTAAAGTCCCCTGCTTTCCCCTCTAACTCATTAAAAATTAAACCTTTTTCCTCTAATTTATTTTTAAATTCCAATATTATCCCTCCATATAACACATCAATAAAGCTCTATTTTAACAAAAAATCCAATTAATGCACTAAATCCCAAAAAAATATATGCAATTAATGTTGAAATATGTATAATATGTTTATTATTGTATTTTTGGAATATGAAGTTAGGGAGGACTATTTTATTAAGGAAAGGAAATTATTTGTTTACATTTCTATTATTTTGATGGCTATATCTATCATTTGTATATCTTTATTCTTTTATTTAAATAAAAGTAGCTCCGTTAAGGATAGGAGTGAAGAGAATATCCCAAATAATTCTTCTTATAAAGAAGAGCCTAACCAAGAATTCAATACATTAACAGAAAAACAGGTTGTCCCCTGGGGGCTACATAAGATTTTATTAGATAAAAGCACGTATACAGAGACAAGTCTTAGTAAACGGCCTGTTAACATTGCTATCATTGATAGTGGTGTTGATAAGAACCATCCGGATTTAAGGGGCATAGTGAAAAAGGAATACAATGCTATTAATCCAAATAAGAAAACTAAAGATGATTTCGGACACGGAACCTCTGTTGCTGGAATTATTGCTGCCCAAAATAATAAATTTGGAGTAGTTGGGGTTGCTCCTGATTCAAATATCTATTCAGTCAAAGTATTAGATAGCAAAGGAAAAGGGAGTATTGACAATCTCGTCAAAGCTATTAAATGGTGTATTGATAACGATGTTAACGTTATTAATATAAGCTTTGGATTCAAAACTGATAATCCGAAGCTTCGCACCATAATTCATGAAGCCTATGAGAAAAACATTGTTATTGTAGCAGCCGCAGGAAATAATTACGGGTGGGAGGTTGACTATCCTGCACGTTATAAGGAGACCCTCTCTGTAACGGCAGTAGATAAAAACTTAGTAAGATCACGTTTCTCGTCAAAGGGTAAAATAGACTATTCAGCTCCAGGGAGAAATATTCTTACAACCAGTAAGTATGGAGCTTACTCTACAGTAGATGGGACCTCCTTCGCTGCTCCGTATATAACAGGAGCAATTTCTTTAATTATTCAAGAAGGGGGTTTATTAGATAGGAGATCTCCTGATACCAATCTAACAGAGGAAGTAAAAAATATACTAAATCAAAAGGTAAATAAAGTTGTCCCTTCTGAAGAAAGAGAATTATATGGAAATGGGTTTGTTCAATTCAACCAAAAGGAGAATTAAGATGAAAAAAGGTATAGCAAAAGTTGTTTCTCTATTAATTATTTTAACAATGGGTATTGGATTAGTTCCAGCAAAGAATACTTCCGCAGAAGAAAGTATAGATACCATAACTCCAGATGTAAATGAAAGTATGTTAGCTAATGAAGATATTGAGATTTTAGAAGATACAGATAAAAGTTTAATCGTTTCTATGGAAGTAGATTCAGAGGATTATGATGAGACAGCTGTGACAGAAGAGGAATCAGAAGAAAGTTACTCTGATTTAGGGGAAGGTGAAGAAGTAGACTCTGTTGTTGCTGAAGTAGATAAGGATTTAAGTCAACTTACTATCTCTACTGTAGTTGATGGGGAAAAAGAGAAAACATATGAAGTAGATGTTAAAGAAGCATATGACGATGTCTTTGTAGCAGACTTTACTGACACTGAAACAAATGAGACAATATCGGTTAACAATGGAGAATTGCAGGCTTCTTTTGCATTTTTAGTTCCTATAGGAGTGGTAATTGGTGAGTCCCTAGCAGCACATCTTATCGCTGCTTCTGCTGCTGTAGTTATAGCTGGTGCAACATATTATGCAGCTACTAAGGTAACAAGTAAACTAAAACGTAAAGATCCAAAGTATTATCTAGCAAAACTAGTAAAAGGGAAATTATATATTGGAAATAGCGTTACTCTTTCTACAGCTGCAAAGAATTTACGAGCAGGTGGAGATACTTGGTCAAGAAGTAGTGGGTATGCATGGAGTGTAGCTAACAGTGCAGGTAAATACAGCCCTACCAAAGCTGAGAAACATGGAACGGGAAGTAATTACTTCTCGCATTACCATGCTAGAGATAAATCAAATAAAAGAGTTGGTGGTCATTCTTTCTATTAAGCAGAAAGGAGACAGTACCTAATAAAGCATAAGTAGAAGGCTATTTATTAATTAAATTAGCCTTCTACTTTATTTAATTTCTTGGACTTTAGTACGTATATATTACCTCTTCCTAAAAGGCATATTTAAACAGCCCGTAATATAATGGACCAAGCAAGATAAGAGTAGTTCCTAACATAAAAATAATCCGAATGGATATAGGCATTTCTTCAAACTCTTCACTCTTTACCCCTTTAATAAGGCTAAATACAATATCCCAAAGGAGACCTCCAACAAATACAATCTTCCATATAACTGGTGTAAACATGGTTGTATGCGTTACATATCCAAAAAGTCCAAGCCAAGTGAAGATAGAGATAATGAAATCTAACATATAAAAGAGAGTTTTCTCTCCCTTAATTAAAAATCCGATTGCTGCAGTCCCTAATAAACCTAAATAAATGTACCAAAATATTTCTACCATAACTTATTTCCTTTTCTTTCAGATTTTCCTATTATAATGCTTTCCTAAGAAAAAAGGAATATTTTTATTGTCTAGGGTTTTAGGTTTAATGGTATCCCAAAAAACATGGTTTTTGGGATATTATGAAGAACAGTCGGTTTTTTCTATTACTTTAGGAGTTATTTTTCATATGTTTAGGAGATAATTTGCACTAAAAATATAATATAAAAAACATGTTTTGATATCAAAACATGCTTTTTATATTGGAATGTCTTATTTTACTAACGCCGCCTAATGTTTAAGTGTATTCCTTCACAAATTTCTCTAATCTATTTTTCACTTAACTTATGACAGGAATATGCCACATTTATTATAAGAAAATTCCCTGCAATGATTTAAAGAAAGCCACCGTTACCTTTCACAAATGAGTTTATCAGTCAAAATGAAAGCTAAAAAGGGCATTAATCCTTACTGGATAAATGCCTGTCATTTTATAAATAATCATTCAAGTATTATACATCAACAAACATTAATTTACTTGTTTTACTTATATTTTCTCTAAAATGCAACAAAAATATAACAATGTAATTTTTGATTTCTTACTGAGTTTTTAATGATGCTGTTTGACTATCGATTGAAATATGTTCTATCTTTGTATTTTTAATTTTCATCGATATCCCAACCAAGATTACTGCCATTGCTGTAAATATACCCATAGTTAAAAGTAGTGTATTTTGATTTAAACTCCATCCAATTAAGAAAGAGATTAATGCACCCCCAAAGCTTGCGGATGCAATAAATAAACTAGTTACTTCATCAATATATCTCTGAATAACAATTGATGCTAAGGTTAATGCAATTGGAAATATACCCGATATACTCAACCCAATTAAAAAGATGCAAATCAATTGTAGTATTGGATGATGCATATAAGAAAATACAACCAAAAATACAATTAGAAAACTACAGCTAAATAATAAATATCTTGAGAAATTTAATTTTCTACTCAATAATCCGATTACTATACGCCCGATTATTATACCTACCCAAAAAAAGGACACACTTATTAAACTAACTTGTTCTTGATTTTGGTTAATCATAATTGATGGTAAAAAATTGGCGAAATTAGTTTCAATTCCAGCGTAAAGGAAAGCAAAGAAAATAAATAATAACAACTGCTTTGATTTCTTCTTATCCCCAATAAAAAATTGAACTGCTCCTACCTCAGGTGAATTCATTTTCCCCTCATTTAGATTGGAATCTTTTCGAAATTTACTTATGAAAATTAACCACCCTATTAATATAATAAACAGAAAATAGAATAGATAGTAATAGGAAAAGTACCAGTTTTCAGTACTGATGAACAAATTAATTAATATTGGGAAGGATAATGCTCCCATTCCAAAAAGTACTTCTAACTTACTCATCTTTTCTACATTACTTTTAAAATTAGCAATTACAAAAAAACCGACTGTAGTTTCTAATGTTCCTGCACCATAGCCTAATAAAAATGCCATAAACACGATGTACTTCCAATCTTTTGTAAAGAAAAAGGTTCCAATAGCTAAAATCATGATTGTCAAAGCTAAAGTAAGTGTTTTGTGGTGACTGTATTTTTTAACAATTAGTGGAGATATTACTACACCCGTAAGGAATCCTGTAAATTGCAAAAAAATAATGATAGAAATATCATCAGTTGTTTTATCGAAAAATTCCATGAGAAATGGTGTTAAACTACCTGTTGAAATATGAATTACTCCTACTAAGAAAAAGAAGACAAATCCAAATAAATATGTTCCTCTTCGCATTAATTACACTCCCATTTTAAAAAGCAGGAAGATAATTTCCTGCTTTTTTAATAACTTACCTTATTCATTACTTTCAATTAATTAACAAGCATTACAGATATATCTTGATAATTGCTATCCTTCTCAAAGAACATCTCTAATACTTCCTGAGATCTGTAGCTATCAATAAAAGTTGGAACTTCAATCCATTCTTCTTTGATGATTCACTCCAATTAATTAATTAATCCACTTCTAAAAGAGTCAGCCCAACCATAAAATTCATTTGGTGGATCGTTGAGTAAACTTTGTGGTACTTGATATTCCCCTACATTTAAACCATTAATTAAGCTATAAACATGTGGGTTTCGTGTATGATATTTGAATTCTTTTTTATGTCCAACAACTTCAATGCTAAAACCACAATCTTCCGATACAGAACTTTTAACCCTCCGATGCATCAATTAATTTGTCAACGTTATTAAATGTTATTCCACCGTATTCCTTAACGAAGTTTTCTGCATTCTACTGATTTATGTCATATACCCCTACCAATTCTACATTTTTTATAGTTGATAAAGCAGTAGCATGAGCTTTAGCAATACCACCTGTACCGATAATTCCTACTTTTTTCATTTTATTATCCCTCTCTCTTTATCCGATAATTTTATTTAAAGTAATTTTGATCCCTTTAGAGTATTCATCTTCTGATACATTGGGGAAAGCATTTTTAGCTTCTTGCGTTGCATTTTTAAGTAAATATCCATTCTCCACTGCTTGTAACATTCTAATATCATTACCGCTATCTCCAAATGCAATAGCATTTTCAGGACTTATATTGTATTTTTCCAACATAAATCTCACAATTTCATCTTTTCCAGTACCTATTGGTATAAAATCTACGTCATAGCTATCCTCGGGATCACCAGCTAGAGGGTTACAACGATTTATATTTACAGAAACCCCATGTTCCTTACAAATTGATTCAATTGTTAACAGGTTATTTTTGTCATTTATTTCATCTTGCTCTTGGTAATAATAATTATGCTTATAACGAGAAATACCTAATTGAGTTTGTGGGTTTAAAGGAATATTATTATTCTCTTGTAGATGTTTAACCATTCTTTCAATCTTCTCTTTGTTAAAATCTTGATTTATACGGTTATTCCAGTTAGTATCTTGCTCACCAAAGTTATGTTCTGAAAAATAAGTTATTTCTGTCCCAAGATCACTTGCTATAAAATGAGGGAAAAATCTAAATCTACCTCTTTTCATCTTATCGAGTATAGATTCTATACTACTCCCAGTAACCCAGCCGATTAGTATGTCCCCGCTTTTACTTTTTTGTTCTAAATAATCTTCTAGCTCATAAATATCCTGTTGCTTCTGATTATCAATCTTATGAGGAAAGTAAGTTTCATCAAAATCACAAAATATAATATATTTTGGTTGTTCAACATGTGAAAGAGTTTTATACTCCAACTTCTTGTTTAATAACACTAAACAATCCCTCCATAACTCTGTCTTGTTCTTCTAAAGTAAATGATGGATACAAAGGTAAATGTAATACCTGGCTATGGGCCATTTCTGTGTTAATCAATTAAATTTTCCACACATACCAAAAATTTTATATGGATTAAAGCTTAATGCAGTTATGTCAGCATACTTGCCTAAGTCTGTCAGTCTAATTCCTTGACATGCATCTTCGATTACTTTCAGGTTGTATTAGTTGGCTATATCACATATTCCTTCATTTCTGAATGCTTTCCATATAAATGAACTGGCAAAATAAATTTTGTTTTAGTGGTTATCACTTCTTCAATCTTGTTTTGATCTATGCAAAATGTGTTTGGATTAATATCTACATATACAGGAATACCACCCCAAGCTAAAACTGCATTTTCTGTTACAGAAAAGCTATTGGCAGGCATAATAACTTCATCCCCCCGCTCTAGACCCAAAGCCAATAAGCTTATCATAAGTGTATCAGTCCCGTTACTAGTTGAAATTACGTACCTTTTCTGTAAATATATAGATAAAGCATCTTCAAATTTCTCCAGATATGAACCGCTGGTGAATTTTCCAGTAGGCAAAACTTTAGCTAAGGATTTTAGAATATCTTCTACTTCATTATTTGTTATTAGCCTATTGACTGGCATAAAAGGTACTTCATTTACTTTATTGTTCTTTTTATAATTGTTTCCACTGCTCATTAACAATACTGTCTTCTATAACAAGTTCATGTACGTTACCTTTAAAATGATTTAACAGTAACATGTTTTCTTTACTTTTACCCAAAATCGTAATCTTTTTTTTCACAAGCAGTACCTCCGCTAATTTATTATGTGGAAAATCGATCGCAATTTCATCCTAATTTCTGAAATCGATAACATGTCAATAATTTTTTAAAGGAAGGTAATATATGACTACAATTGATGAAATAGCTAGGTTATGTAATGTATCAAAAACCACTGTATCTCGCGTTTTGAATAATCACCCCTATGTGTCTAAAGAAAAAAGAGAAATGATTTTAAAAGTTATCAACGAAATTGACTACACTCCTAATTCTATAGCTCGACAATTCAGGAAAAACGAAACTCGGACAATAGCATTATCGGTTCCCAGTATCGACCATCCATTTTTTGCACAATTAATAAAAGGTGTTTCCCTGCAAGCATTATCTAATAAATATAAAGTAGTTGTTTTTCAAACATTTTATAACCAGACTATAGAACTGGAATTGCTAGAATTATTGAAGCATAAAGAAGTAGACGGGGTTATTCTCGGAGCTTTAGAAAACAATTGGTGTAAAATAGAACCATTTCTAAAGTATGGACCTATCTTGTTATGCAATGAGTATCACCATTCGGCTAATATACCCATAATTGGATATAATGAGTTTGAAGCAACTTATAAAGCTATAGTACATTTAATTGAAATGGGGCATAATAAGATTGGTTTTTGCTACGACACACCTTACAGCGAAGCCCAATGCCAAAGAAAAGATGGATACTTAAAAGCTTTAGATGATTATAATCTCCCTCATAACAAAGATTGGATATTTGGCGGTGTATTTAATATTGAGGATGGTTTCCATATCTTCGAACAGATTAATAACTTAAAAGATAGTCCAACTGCTATCTTTACAGGTAATGATCAAGTTGCAGCCGGACTTATAAAAAGAGCAACTATATCAGGTTTTAATGTTCCCAAAGACTTAGCTGTTATAGGGTTTGACAATCAATTGATTTGCCAAGTAGTTACTCCAACTATAACAAGTATTGATATCCCAATAATTGAATTGGGTCAAAAGGCATTTTTAAAATTAATTGACTGCTTATTAGGAAATGTTAGTTTAAGGAGGGAAGTTATTAGACTACCTACTAATCTTATCGTTCGAGAGTCAACATAATATAATTTTCACACATAAGTACATGTTCTATACAAAAAAGCAGGAGGAGTACGGGACACCATATATATAAGCGATTTCCTTCTTCTTTTAGACTTTTGAGTATTTCTTTAGGTGATGATTTTACAAAATGCTGATTGATAAAAATGAATTATGTTTAGTCCTTTTCTTAATCTTTCCAAGATACATAAATCTAAAATGATCATATGTTCCTTACTCCATGAATTTATCAGCATGGAGGTTTTTATTATGTATAGCTGAATCTATGTAAAAAAACTCCAAGAGATGATAACCCAATGTTGAAGTTGGGATAAGGTATTGTGTTAAGACCAGAAGCAAGAACGGAAGAACTAAATTTTAAATTTTCAACAGTAACAAAAACAATGGTTTTTGAGACGATATGTGAATAAGTCACTTCTCTCACCAATTCATTGATATTTATGTATCAAAATTCATCTCAAAATCTATGTATCATAAAGGAATATTTTTGATATAAGAAAGGATTCGAATTTGTGTATGAGGATCAATTAGTAATTATGGGTTATACTAGGGCGGGTTCTGTATTATTTGCTATTTATTAAATCCACAGTTGGATAATTTAACAAAATATGATTGTGTTGAAATGTTCTAAGAAAAGAGATGTTTTCATTTGAACGAATTTTGTTCTTCCACGCTGATGACTAGGCTTTAGAGGTACATTGAACTAGAATCAGGCCTTATTAATGTGAAAAATTTTAGATATATAAAATAAATATATGTTTATCTAAATATATATATTATACATATCAATGACCTCTTTTTATAATGAAGGTATCATTTCAAAAGGAGGATATTGTTATGGAATTTAGTAAACTTGGTCATAGTGGATTAACAATTAGTAAAATTGCATACGGAAACTGGATTAATCATGGCGGTAAGATAAATGAAGAGACTGCTCATGATTGTGTGAAAGCTGCTCTTGATGTTGGGATTACGACGTTTGATACTGCTGATGTTTATTCAGACACTAAAGCTGAAGAAATACTAGGCAAATCTTTAAAAGGGATTCGACGGGAGAGCATCGAACTATGTACGAAAGTATGTCATCCGACCGGTACTGGGCAAAACGATAGAGGATTATCACGTAAACATATTTTGGAAAACTGCAATGCCTCTTTGCGACGTTTACAAACAGATTACATTGATATTTACTATGCACACAGGTTTGATCCAACTACACCTCTGGAAGAAACGATGTTAGCTTTCGCAGATTTAGTAAGACAGGGTAAAGTGCACTATATTGGTGTAAGTGAGTGGACAGCAGAACAAATCACTCGAGGGGCAGCGCTTGCGCGAGAGTTAAATGTCCCTCTCATCGCCAGCCAACCTCAATACTCCATGTTATGGAGAATAATTGAACGTGATGTAATACCAACTTGCCAGCGTGAAGGACTTGGACAGGTAGTATGGTCACCTTTGGCCCAGGGAATCCTTACTGGAAAGTATCTTCCGGGTAAATCACTTCCAATGGATTCACGTGCTAACTCACCTGCTGGAAAGCCTTTCTTTAAAAATCTTGTGCAACGCTGGATGAGTAATAATATCTTAGAGGCGATCCAAAAGCTTAAACCCGTGGCACAAGAGGTTGATCTTACTCTAGCTCAGCTTGCGATAGCATGGGTACTGCAAAACCAGAACGTTTCTGCAGCAATTATCGGCGCTTCTAGTCCAGAACAGGTGAGGGAAAATGCTTTAGCATCTGAGGTGAAACTTGAAACGGAGGTTATGAATCAGATTGACGAAATTCTAGGTGATTTGGTTGAGTACGATCAGAGTAAAACAGGTTAAAGTTTTTAAGTCTGTCTTTTAGATAATTATTTTTTAATCCAGCCGAACCTGGCTGGATTTTTATGATTTAGACTGAGAACTTAAATAAGCCTCTCTTGCAACTGTTAAAAAGTGATCGACGATGGTTGACTTTTCATCTTGTCTCCATGAAATATATAAATTTACTTTTGGTGTAGTTTCTTGGATTTTTTTATAAACAATTCCTGATCGTTTTATGCTTTCTACTGAGGATGGAACCACAGAAATCCCCATTCCTGTTGCGACTAAATTAACAATTGTATGCATTTGAATAGCTTCCTGAACCACGTTTAAACTTATATTATGACCCCAAAAGTAGCTGATAATTAAATCATAAAATTTTGTACCTAGATGACGTGGAAACATAATAAATGGTTCATTGGCTAATAAATGAATGGGAACTTTGGAAAGCGAGGCTAAATGATGATTTTCAGGCAAAACCAAGCTTAATGATTCATCACAACAAATTTCTGAGGTTAGTATCTCATTATGTTGTTTGGAACGAATAAACCCTACGTGAATTTCTTTCTTGTATAGTGCTTTTACCTGCTGTTCTGTTGTCATTTCACGCAGGTCAAGATGAATTTTAGGGAAACCTTCCCGAAACTTTTTAATGATATCAATAACAATATCAGTAGAATCAACGAAACCAATCGTTAAATGACCTATTCTTCCGTCATCTGCAAGTTGTGTTGCTTTAATCGTTCTATCTACTTGAAGAAGCGTACGACGGGCTTCTTCTAAAAATACTCTCCCCGAATCTGAAAGTTCAACCTGTCTTTTAGTTCTATGAAAAAGCGTGACGCCTAACTCTTCTTCTAATTTACGAATTTCTTGACTTAATGGAGGCTGTGCCATGTTAAGACGTTCAGCTGCCCGACTAAAACTTAGTTCTTCAGCAACCATGATAAAATAACGTATTTGTCTCAGGTCCATTTTTTAAGTCCTCTCTATAAAATTTCAATCAGATTCTCTGAAATTTTGCTTTCCTCTGATTCCACGATACTTTTTTACGTGTACATTGAATTCATAAAAAACGGAATTCTATTCTAACAAAAGCAAAGGCTTTTTTGACGAGTTTCTTCCTATTATATATGATCCTTATTAAAAGTACCCTCATATTCCTTCACCAATTTATAAAAGGTTGTCTTTTTAACATTAGCCTCTTTCATGGCTTGTACAGCTGTAATCTCCTTATTTCTCCACCGGTTATAAGCTTCAATAAATTCTTGGCTAACCTGAGCTTTAGGCCGTCCAAAAGATACACCATCTTTGATTGCAGCATCAATGCCTTCACGCTGACGCTTCCGAATACGATCTCGTTCCTCTTCTGCCATCCACGAAAGAATCTGCAAAACTAAATCTGCAATAAAGGTTCCCAAACTATCCTTGTATTGAGTGGTATCCAACAACGGCATATCCAAGACCACAATGTCTGCCTCAATCTCTTTTGTAATGGCATTCCATTCTTGTAAAATTTCTTCCTTATTACGACCAAAGCGATCTAGAGAATGAATATAAAGAATATCCCCTTTACGCATCATTCGTTTCATCAGTTGATACTGTTCTCGATTGAAGTTTTTTCCACTTTGCTTATCGATGAAAATATCCCGAGGAGAAATTCCAGCTTCCTCCAT
>NZ_FOXX01000017.1 GCF_900115845.1 Priestia endophytica DSM 13796
TATCGTCCAGTTGTACGCTGCATAGTGACCAAGGATCTGTGTATACTTCTTATGCTTATCAAAAACAAGTCAAAGAAAGAGGCATGACTATGAGTATGTCCCGAAAAGGGACGCCCGCAGACAATGCCTCCATTGAATCGTTTCACTCTTCTCTAAAGACTGAAACCTTCTACCTCGACAACTTAACCTGTACTACGACCGCCATCGTAAAACAGATTGTCGAAGACTACATCACTTATTATAACAATATCCGTATCCAAACGAAACTAAATAACCAGTCTCCGGTCCAATACCGAAAACTGGCTATTTAGATGGTGTTTTGATCCCTGTCTCAAAAACGGGGGGCAGTTCCATTGGACAAAGGGTTTCTTTTTATTACAGGAAATCCAAAAATAATTAGTTAACATAACACAGATTATCAGCATTGTAAAAGGATCTTTGAGTAAAAGATCCTTTTAGCTACTTGTTCAATTTAAGAAATCCTTTAAGTTAAATAATCCCTTGCATTTTCCATTGGTCGAAATACTTTTGATAACCCATTTCATCAGCAGTCATGGTGTATTGCGTATCTCCCAATTTAAAAGTATGGAATCCCGACAAGGCTTCATAGGTCGGATTCTCTTCTACATCCCCGAAAAGCGTTTCGAATGCATCTACATCCACTGAGTGTGTTGTTCCATCCCCATAGGTTTCAAGAAGAATGAAATCAGCCTCGTCCTGATCTGTATCTCCCTTAAATATCAAACCTGCTTCATTTAAGGACGAATATAATTGATTCATACTCAACCTCTACTCCTTTTTAGTTCAAGATGATCCAGAATAATTCATAAGTACTCTATACTCTATACATTTTAGATAATATAATGTTAATTATCGGCAAACTAACTTTCTTTATTTCCTATCTGGTTAGGATAACAACATGTCCCCTGATATAATCTTCGTTTTCACTACTTTTAATCTATCCTTTTTAAAGACATATAGGGGACAATCACCTAGAGCTTGTAGTTTATTATGACTGATGTAAACTCCAACTTCTTCAGACAAGGCCATTATAGGATTGCTCGTTTTTTTTACATGACTTTTTATTAACTCATCATGTTTTTCTTGATAATGACACCATATCGAATAGCCTTGTGTAAGATTCAACCCACTATAATCCTGCATATTTACGTTATTTATATCTATATAAGAAGCAGTATTAATGTCTTTTCCAAATATGATAGCGCCTGCACTTCCTCCATAAACCAAACCATTCTTTATATATTCCCTTAGAATTAAGTCAAACCCAGATACCCTTATATCATGTAACAAACTAAATGTATTGCCTCCGCCAATATATACAGCAGAGAATGGATTTAAATCCTTAATTGATTTATTTGATAAATCTGTCCACATAACAATGTTTTGAACTCCTAGAGGATTTAATGTGCTATTTATCCATTCAAAGCATAACTCATACGAAATAGCTCCTTTTAGTGCAATAGGGATATATAATAACGGTTTATTTAAATTAACCTGACTAATAAACTCTTTATCAATTTCTTTCGTTTGTTTCGCATCTCCACCACCCGATAAAAATAATTTAACCATAAAATCCCCCCTTTACAGTTTTTTGAAAATTATATCATCTTGTATCGCATAAAAAGTATTTGGGTCCGCGCTATGTTTAGATGGAGAACGGAGAAGAAGATAAATATCAACCTCCCCTAATTAATTTAATAAAAAAGCCCCTCCTTCTATCAGGGAAGGAGGGTTATATAGTGTAAGGTATTAAAGAAAGAGGGTTATTTTCCTTCTCTAAATAATAAACCTATTTTTACCATTTGTAAATTTAAAATATATAAAAATTTACCATTTTTTAAATTTTCAGGTGAACTTAGTTTACATAAAAGGTATTATCGGAAATAAAGATCCTGAAAATCCTTATCATGTTAACTTTTCAGGATCTTCTAGAATACCTAGTAAATTATTTGTTGCTGTTAATTTTAAAATTAACAATTAACCATATAACTTGAATAATCAGAGGAAAGATAAATGCCATTAATAAAATTATAAATGCCAACAACTTTAGAGCAGGTGTTTGAGTAACACCTGCTCCATCAATTTTCCTTGTCCAGACGACAAATGTTCCTACTGCAAAAAGCATAATCCAAATAATATTGGCTATCCACCAAAAAATCCATCGTTTTTTCACATTATCACTTCTTCCATTTTTCAGATTCTTAATCTAGTAATAGATATACTTCACCTCAAATTAAATCCATTAATTAACCTAGAAAATTTCAACACTTCGCTTTTGTTAAAACTATACTTCTGAAGATGTATAGTTTTATAAATATCGTATATAGAGCTAGTTAACATAAAACAAGTTATTGGTACTAAAAAGCCCTTATCCATATTAGTAAGGGCTTCTAAATTCCTTCTATTTATCTAAAAAGCGTAGGACTCGCTTATTTATCTGTTTAGGGTTCTCCATAGACATAAGGTGACCCACTCCCCTTACCATTTCTAACGTAATATGAGGAGATGAGTCCTTAGCACGACAAAATGCTTCCTCGGGATTATACATGACTTCCTTTTCCCCCAATAACAGGAGAAGTTGAGTTTGAATTTGGGCTAACTCCTCATCCTTAAACACATAGGGAAATCCCTGTTCTGTTTGAGTTTCTTCTTGATTAGGAGGCGGAGCGCTCCCAAATGTTCCAGCTATTAATTGTTGTTCTATAAGAGGATCTACTGTATAACGATGATCAAAAATCCATTCGAGAAAGCTCTTAACGCCTTCTTTATTACTAACCATTCCCATAGCATAAGAGTAGAATACGGGATCGAAAGGAATGTAAGTGGCAGCTGGGCTTATAATGACAGCTTTATTCACTATTTGAGGGAAAAGGGACAGGAAATTCACTGTATGTAAAGCTCCATAGGATAATCCTACAATATATGTTTTATCAATTTGTAAATGATCTAATACTTCATTTAACCAGGAGGCATAACTTGATCGATTTGTAAACTTCTTTTCTAACACGCTTCTATTCTTGTCTCCTATAATATCAATACAAATGACTCTATACTGTTTACTCCACTCTGCTACATTCGGATACCACATCGTTGAACTCATTCTTGCCCCATGTAAGAGGATTAGAGGAGGAGATAACTTATCTCCACTTTCAATAATATAGGTATGTCCGTAAGAAGTATCTACAAAGTAAGAAGAAAAGGCTATTGGCCATAGTTTTTGTAAGGCTTTATCATAAGATTGCAGATAACTATTTTCTTGATCATTTAACTTTGAAGTATGCATTTAATTTCCCCCATATTGTTAAAAAGGCCATTTCAAATGTCTTTTTGATTTCTAGCGATGCATTCAATGCTTTTATATCTCTTCCGGTTTTAGGAGTAAAGTTAACCAAGACAAGAAACAAATTTTAAATCTATTTTCTTCGGTCTGCTCGAGACTGAAAGGCTAAAACGATCACTACAAAGGCGATAACGATTACAATCATTTTCAACGTTACATTTATAACATGAGAATCAATAAAGGTAGCAACCACCCCTATAACTAATGCGACTAAAATCAATATTGCAATTAGAAAACTTCTCTTTATTTGACTCATGGTAATCTCCCTCTTTTCCCAATGTAGAGCTATTGTTTACACGAAAATTCTATCTTCAAAAAAGGGTTTATATAGCTCTTTATCGATAGATTTAAAACAGATATTCTTCTTAAAGTAAAAGGCTGAGAAGGGAAAATGATTAGCATCCTATTTTTTCTCCTTCAATTAATAATTGTTTAAAGCTATCCAGGTTGTGTCTAGGTATCTTACAAGCTAAGCAAAGATAACTTTCCACATCTCCATATTGATTTATAATCTTGGTATAAGCCTCTTCTAAATATTCTCGCCTAACCTCTAGAATAGGTTTTATACGTTCTGGTGAGACATGAAATAAGCTCATCCATTGAATTAATCTTCCTTTTTTCTTCATCGAAACAGCAATTAGCTGATTAGAAAAAAGATAGTCGTCTATCACCGTCTCATAAGGAACACCTGCAAGTAATTGAATAAGAGCTGAGACAAAACCAGTACGGTCCTTCCCTCCTGTACAGTGAATAAGAGCAGGCAAGTGGCTTTGTTCTGAAAGGAACATAATAATTTGGTTAATTTCTTTATATATTCCACAAGCCATATAATCATACATATCTTTCATTACATCTTCAAAGTTAATCGTGTTAGACTTCGTAACTAGAAATTTAAAAAACTCAAAACGTGTGAATTCTCTGCTCTTGTCATGGATAGATACCTTTAATACTTGAACGTTTTCATTACACTGAATCCGACTAACTTTAGACTTCTGTTCAGTAGGGGTTCTCAAATCACAAATTGATTTTATTTTTAACTGATGGAAATGCTCTATATCATTTGTGGATAATCGAGATAGTTCTTCCGATCGGAATAGTAAACCAATCTTCATTTTACGTCCATCTTTGGTCTTAAGTCCTCCAATATCCCGGAAATTATGTAACTTTTCAAATGGATATCTATTTTCTCCAGTTCTCATTGTCATTCTCCATTATTTTTTAAAATTCACATGATGTATATCCCAGACATACAGATGATAAAAAGGACAATTTTAGAGCTATCCTTTACTTTTATGTATATCTTAACTTTATCTACTGCATGTTTTCACAACTTAGATAACTGGTTTTAAGTCCAATAATTCCGTTAAGGAATTCACTATGAATCTGTTTTTAATCTTGAATACAGATTAAGGTCTACAAACTTTCCTTTAGACTTTTCCGCCTGTCTAAGTGTCCCCTCCAATGTAAAATTTAATCTCTGTAAGGTTTTAATTGAATTCGTATTTTGGGGTTCTACTTTTGCTTCAATTCTGTTTAGACCTAAATCTTCAAATGCATATTTCAGTAAACCTGAGATGGCTTCAGAGGCATACCCTTTACCCCAAAATGCTTTTGAAAGCTCATATCCAATTTCTGATTTTGAATGTGCAAAGTCTAATGTGTTATAACCACATGATCCAATAATTTTATTGGAAGCTAACTCAATTATAGTGAAACGGGCAGCATTATTTTCATAATCAAGATTATTTAGAAATGTAATCATATCTTTGGCTTGTTGTTCTTCCGTAAAGTGACTAATATTCATATGTTTAGTGACAACGGGATCAGACCAAATTTTAAATAAAGTAGAGGAATCAGATTCCTTTAACCTTCTTAAATACAATCTTTTTGTGTATAATTCTGAAATCAATTAGGATTCCCCAAGTGTGTTTTTATAGTACTGTTAGAATCTGAGTCATATAGAACCTTCTTATTTTAAGAGATATTCTTCTCAGTTTATTCAGGTGATAGAATATAACTAGAAATAGTAGAGGAGGATCTATTTATAAACAATTAAGGCCTTAATGATTTGATAAAAATAATGTTTCCATGTTAAAAATTCATTGGATTTTTTCATTTATTCCACCTTATTATCAGCCTCTAAAGATAATATAGAGCCAAAGTATTGCGATGCCATAGTAAAACAAATAAAAGCACATAATTCACTAATTTCGCGTTCATTAAATGTTTCTTTTAACACGTTAAAAATTGCATCTTCTATCTTTCCACCTTGTTTCAAAAAAACTTCTGTAAATCCTACAGCGATAGCTGTTTTTTTATCAAAAAGCTGATATTCTGGTTTTCCCTTTGCCTTACAATAGTCACAATCATTATTTTGCGCTAATGTTCTTCTTACTTGTTCTTTTACACTAGAATGGAGACTACCATCACCTTCTAACGTAGTTGCTAGGTTATTCCACGTCCCCATAATAGATGGATTATGACCTAATAATTGTTGGAATGGTGTATTTCCAGTCATAGAAAAAGAAATATTTGGCATGCTATCACCAACCTTTCCCTTTTATTATAAATTTCCAAATAATAGATATCTATTTCGTATGAAATAGAATTTAAGTATATATTTTACAAATGAAACTAAAAATGAGAACAATATTTTTATATGAAATTTACTTATTATAATGTCACTATAAACCCTGATTATGATGTTAAGATTAAAGTTGTCTTTGATGATCATTAAAAGGTGTACATTACACAAAAATTTAGTGGTCATAAAATAAATCATTCAGACTAAAAATCCCTTATTACTATTAATAAAGGCTTTTAATCTCCTGCCATTTATCTAAAGAGCATCAGACTAACTTATTTATCTCTTTAGGTTTCTCCATATACATGAGATGCCCGCCCCCTTTTATCATTTCTACCGTATAGGTTTTTAGTTAACATAATAGATCTTCTAGGAAGTAATAAAAGCTCAAACTCATTGAATTACCACGAGTTTGAGCTTTTTCTTGCCCTTTAAGTATACTTTTATGGACGGTTATTTTATATCTATAATATACACCGATTGCAAATAACTATAGCTTAAGAAAAGTGTAAATCAATAAAAGGATAAGCATAGGTCCAGATATCCACTTTTTTGGACCTCTAGTCTTTACTTCTATAAAATGGACGAGAAATTGAAAGATATCCTCATGACTAAATTGTTGTTATAAAAGATCAAATTATCACCATTTTTTGAATTTTCATTAAGCTTAATTTATAATTTGATAAGTGAATGTAGATTAAGACCTTAATAGAATATGATGCATAGATGTTAAAGGAGCTGCATTTTCAAAAAAACTAATTTAGGAGGATTAAAATGATATTTGGTGTACTAAGAGATAATAAAGTAGGGGAGTACCGAGTTATAATGACACCTTTAGAAGTTGCTACTATTAGGGATGATGGCCATACGATACTTGTTCAAAAAGATGCGGGTTTATTAGCAGGATTTAGCAATGAACAATATCAGAAAGGGGGGGCTGAAATAGTAGAAACAACTGAAGAGATGTATGAAAGATGTAACTTTATAGCAAAAGTTAAAGAACTTGAAGAAAATGAATATAAATTACTCAAGGAAAATCAAATTATTTATACTTGCATACATCCAGCTGCACATAAAGAACAAGTACAAGCTATACTCGATAGCAAATGTATTGCATTCACAGCAGAGGATTCACATAGATTCGGTTCAGTAAACTGTGAAGCAGCAGGTAAACAAGGTGCATTAATGGGTCTACAAGCAATGCTGACTATTAATGGCGGGAAGGGGAAATTTGTTAGTGGTTTAGCTGGAGCCCCTGGTATGAAGGTACTTATCCTTGGAGGAGGATTAGTAGGAAGGTCTGCGCTGCAGGTTTTACATTCATTGGGAGCATGGTGTACTGTAATGGATGTGAATTACGGGGTGTTGAGAGAGATTGGAAAAACATATAATGAAAAAGTAAATACGCAGTTATCAACTAAGCAAAATATTAAAAAATTACTTCCTGAAATTGATATGGTGATTAACTGTGTAAAATGGCCAAAGGAACGCAAAGACTATTTAATAGATTGTGATATGCTCCATTTAATGGAAAATGGAGCAGTTATTGTGGATATTAGTAATGATACTGATGGTGCGATTGAATCCTTCCGTGAAACAACTCATGAAAATCCAACATATATCGAAAATGGAGTCGTGCATTATTGTGTCAGCAATATTCCTGGAGCTATTGCTAATTCTACCTCTGTAGCTTATGCAGCATCTGTACTGCCACATATTCAATCAATTTTAAACTTAGGTGTGAAAGCAGCTTGTATCAAAGACGGCTTTTTAAGACGCAGTTTAACAGCTTATAAAGGATACCTTACACATGAGGAAACAAGTGCTATTCAAAATAGACCTTGGATAAGACCAGAAGATGTATTAAATATAAAAAATGAAAAACTTGACCTAGCACCACCAGCTACATCAACTAGATCAGATAACTTTTTAAGCATTTAAAGCTATTGAAGGAGGATATTAATGACTGTATATACGATACTAGTAGATTTTGCTTGTGCCAGTATCCTGATTTTAATAGGTATGCTGCTTCGCGCAAAATTTAAATTTATACAAAGAAGCTTTATTCCAGCGAGCTTATTGGCAGGGTTTTTAGGTTTAGCATTAGGACCTAACTTTCTAAATATCCTACCTTTTTCCGAAGATATTGGCTCCTATGCAGGGATAATTACAATTTTTGTATTTGCTGCAGTTGGGATAAACGGGTTTTCCTTTTCACCCGGCAATATGAAAAAGGATATTAATCGAATGGGCGCATATGCCACTTATAAAATTCTCTGTATAGGTCTTCAAATGTCTATTCCGATTATCTTTTCTATTTTAGTTATTTCAAAGTTTGCCCCAGAGATTAATAACGGATTTGGTTTACTGTTAGCAGCCGGATTTTATGGAGGTCATGGAACTGCGGCAGCGGTAGGTACAACCTTCGAAAATTTAGGCTGGGAGACTGCAACTGACTTAGGAATGACAGCAGCTACTGGTGGTATTTTAGCAGGTATTTTTGGTGGACTTATATTTATAAAATGGGCAACTCGAAAGGGCTACACTCACTATGTAAAAAATTTCTCGGAAATTTCAGAAGATTTAAAAACAGGATTAGTTCAACCTCAAAATAGAACTGCAATGGGGAACGATACTGTTTCACCAATTGCACTGGACCCATTAGCATTTCATTTAGCATTATTAATTGTGCCATCAGGTTTGGGCTACCTCCTAAATAATTATATTGCTACTACTTGGGGTCTAGAATTCCCAACATTTACAATAGCATTTTTGTTAGCGTTACTTATATACATATTGCTGGGCAAAGGAGAAAAAGGTGTTTATAAATATGTTGATAGTAAGATAGTTGATCGTTTAGGCAGTGCAGCAACCGATTTCCTTGTATTTTACGGTGTAGCTTCAATTAAATTACCTATTGTTGTTGAATATGCACTTCCACTTGGTTTGTTAATGCTTTCAGGTGTAGCAGTAGTTGTGGTAATGCTGATAGTGATTGGACCAGCTATGAACTATGAAAGCTGGTTTGAGCGTTCCATATTTGTTTATGGCTATTCAACAGGTGTATTTGCTATTGGACTTACATTATTAAGAGTTATTGATCCTAATAATAAGTCAAAGACACTTACAGATACAGCGGTAGTTGGACCTCTTAATACGCCTTTAGAATTATTTGCATGGTCGGCAGGTCCTGTTATGCTGTTAAGCGGACAACACTGGACGTTTGTTGGAATTTTTTTAGCAATCTCTATCGGATGTTTCGTAATAGCTAGAATCTTCAAATGGTGGTACTGGAAGATTCCTTTAGGAGGACGCCCCCCTGTTCCATTAGATAGGAATGAAGATGTTATCTAAATAACGAAATGGTATATTAACATATATAACTCATTTTAAATAAAACTCGAATACTGGGCTGATTGTCGTCAATCTGAAAGGAACTTCCTCGATTGAAAGAAGTTCCTTTTTTCACATTAAAACAAAAAAACCTTAATTTTAAAATTAAAGTTTTTTTGCCAACTAATCTTCTGGAGACAACATTATTACAGCAAAGCAAGCCAATAATAGAATTTCAATCTTGAACATTTAATATAAATTAAATTATCTCTGTTTTATTAACAGCCTGACTACAAATCCGTGGTTTTCTCGACTGTACCTAGCTTCGCCAACTACTTTCGAAATCTCTTTCAGAGGTTCCGAAAGAATCGCTTTATTATAACAGTTTGGTTGTTCCTCGCCATTCTGTTAGATTTGTTTCTTCAATTACATCCACTTATTATTTATTTGATTCTAAAGCTTCATAAACAGCTGTGACCACACTTCCATATCTTCCTGTTGTGAAAAGATCACCGAAAAATTGATTAGAGTTTACAGCAGGATCTACAAGCGGCGAATGCTTTTTATTAGTGAGCAGGACGATTCCTAAGTTCTGCTCAGGGTCAATAATTGTCACTGTTCCCGTCCAGCCTGTATGACCGTATGCACTGTCGCTTGCATATTTGCTGAACATCCAGTCCATGCTGTCATCGCCGTTTAATCTCCATCCGAGACCGTATGTTGAGTTCATCTTGGAAGGTGCTACGAATTCTTCTATCGTTTCTTTTTCAAAGAATGATTTATTACCGTAACTGCCGCCATTCAGCATGACTTGCAGGAGAACAGCGAGGTCACTAGTTGTCGAGAATAAGCCGGCATGTCCTGAAACACCTTCCATTGAATAAAATGCTTTTTCATCATGTACTTCACCTTGTAATGTATATGTCCGAACATTCGGGAAGCTGATGACACCATCACGTGTATTACCCATTAATTCAGTTGCAGCAAAATCTTTTGGTTTAAAACCTTTTTGGAGAGGATTGAACATAGTGTGCTTAAGACCTAAAGGTTTGTAAATAGCATTTTCAACATAATCATCAAGTTTTTGTCCGGTGACCTTTTCAACTATATACCCTAAAAGCATATAATCTACATCGCTATATATGTTTTTGGTGCCCGGTTTATATTCCAGCGGTGTTTTAGTCAGCATTTTCAATGTCGTTTCACGATCTTGCGAATATAGATCGCCGGCTACTTCAGGATTATGATATGCGGGATCGGCCGGAAAACCAGCACTGTGATGCAGAATGTCGACCAAACGCATAGTATTCTTTCCTTTGATCTTGTCTGTCGGTTCATCTTTAAATTCAGGAATATATTCTTGTACCCGTGAATTTAAATCAATTTTTCCTTCGCTGACAAGTTTCTGAAGGGCAAAATTCGCTGCATACATCTTAGTATTTGATGCAATATCAAACATGGTGTCCTTTTTCATTTTCAAAAACTTATTAAGCGGTGTATGTCCCTCAAACTTTTGTTTATAGCCGTAGCTTTCATTCTTCACGATTTTACCGTCTTTTATGACAATCAGTGCTGCTCCAGGAAAACCGGCGGCCACTTCCTTTTCAATCAACTGATCCACTTTTTCAAGTTTTTCAGACGAAAACCCGACTTCCTCCGGCTTTTTTGCTTTTGTTAAAACAGGATACTCAACGTGTGCTTGAGGAGATGTTTTTTCATTTGATTCTGCAAAAGAAGCGGAAGGTACAAGTAATGAGATAGCCAAAACAGAAGTTAGCACACAGCTTGTCCATTTTTTCATCATGTTTCGTTTCCCCTTCGAAATCGTATTTTGATAGCTTATGTAACAACCAATCAATTTACTTCAAATAATTATAAATCCGCTTACATTGTAATCTTATCAATTATAACTATAGTCGTCTATACCATTTATGGTTCTGGTGCGAAAATAATGCAATAGAAACATAGGAGGATAATATCCTGTTAACTTTGAGATTATGCAGCTACTCCAAATAATTTATGAATGAATTCAACCTCATTTTGGACAGACTTTTCCCGGTGATGAGGTTGATCCTTTTTAACCGTATGCATGGCTTCGATACCACTCAAATATAGGTGACTGTTCGAAACGACTTCAATCCTAACGTGGAACGAACACGCTTCTTGATAAAACGATGATCCTGTTCCACGATATTATTGAGATATCTAACTTGCCTTAATTGTATGCCTTCAGGCATATGTTTCTCTTCTTTTAACTCTTGGATTGCTATAGGATAGGCTGGGTTCTTATCTACGGTTATCACGCGAGGTTTAGACACATACGGAAAAGCCAAGGCTTTCTTGAAAAAGCGCTTGGCTGCTTGTTTATCTCTTAATTCACTTAGATAAAAATCAATCGTATTCCCCTCTGAATCCACTGCACGATATAAGTACATCCATTTCCCTGTTACTTTGATATAAGTTTCATCGACTCTCCATGAGTCGTTTGCTGACGTAAGATGATGCCGTACTCTTTCTTCTAATTGAGGTCCATATTGATGTACCCAACGCATAATCGTTGTATGAGCAATATATAATCCACCTTCCTCCATCATTTCTACCAAGTCACGAAAACTTAAATTGTACCGTAGGTACCATCTGACAGTTAACAAAATGATATCAGGTTGATAGTGTTTCCACTTAAATAAGTTTTGCTTTTCCCCACTGATCACGCCCTTCTTTTAGAATACTAGTATCAGTATGTCCAAGATTTAGAGATTAGTTTCAAGTCGGCTGAAATTTTGCCCCAGAACCAAAATATTTAACCTTCATCTGCAAGCTGAGTTTTTAATTGTTTACCCGGAAATGATAACAGGTTATAATCAGAACTATGTATTTTCGGGTATCGAATTAAATCTACATTTTGGTCCCTTTGTGCTTAATGTAGGATGGGAACTTGTAGCTTACATTTCTGTAGTGAAATGAAATACAAACTATATAGAAAGGCGAGGAAAAATTGAATACACTTAGTGGAAAAAAAAGAATTCAACTTGCGATACTTTTGGGATCACTTGGACTCTTAGGCCCTTTTACAATTGATACGTATTTACCTTCCTTCCCTACAATCGTAAAAGATTTTCATACTACGGCATCACTCGTACAAATTAGTTTGACAGCATGCTTATTAGGATTGGGAGCAGGACAATTATTTATTGGCCCATTGAGTGATGTGAACGGCCGTCGTAAACCTTTACTATTGTTTCTTTGCTTATACTTATTAGCTTCTTTAACTTGCTCGTTTTCACCAAATATCTATTTCCTTATTGTGGCTCGTTTTGTCCAGGGCTTTTCCGCAGCAGGCGGACTTGTGGTTTCAAGAGCTGTCGTCAGGGACCTTTTTAGTGGAAAGGAACTGACCAAATTTTTCACTTTAATTGTATTAGTCGGTAACCTCGGACCAATCGTTGCACCGATTGCTGGAGGAGCCATTCTTTCGTTTACCAAGTGGAATGGAGTTTTTATTGTTTTAGCTTGTATTGGAGCTATATTAATCTTCATGGTTTCTCTAAAACTACCAGAAACGTTACCACCTGAAAAACGTGTACCTAGTAATTTGCCACAGCTCATGAGCAATTTTGGAACCTTATTCAAGGATCGAGAATTCATGGGATACGCATTCACACAAGGATTTACGACAGCTGGAATATTTGCCTATGTATCTGGTGTTCCATTTGTCTATCAAAATATTTACCATGTTTCTCCGCAACAGTTCAGTCTACTCTTTGGAGTTAATGGTTTAGGCTTGATTATTGGAAGTCAGTTGGTTGGACGCTTGGCTGATCGCATTTCGGAGCGGACATTTTTAAAGATAGGACTAGGAATTTCTATTGCAGCAGGAGCAATCCTACTCATCGCTCTTCTTTTAAAAGCTCCACTAATTGCCGTGGCGATCCCGATTTTCTTTTTTGTCTCATCAATCAGTATTATTGGTACGACGTCCTTTGCATTAGCCATTGAATCACAAGGACATATTGCGGGCAGCGCCTCTGCATTATTAGGCTTGTTGCCATTTGTACTCGGCTCGCTATCAGCCCCTCTTGTTGGAATAGCGGGATCGTATACCGGTGTTCCAATGGGGGTTACGATCTTTGGCGCTAGCTTGTTGGCGTTTCTTTCCTATTTTGTTTTAGTTCGAAAGCGTTCGGTTAGGATGCAGGGGTCCAATGATGCTGAACAAGGTTCTAGGCTATAATGGGGATACGTACGTTATTTAAGTCAATTGGACAGTTGACATGTAAGAAGAAAAAAATATTAACGTTATTAACAACACGCCCCAAGTGATGAGTCATCACTTGGGGCTGTTTTCGTTTTGATGCATTGTTTCTATAACTAAAATGAGCCAAACTATACAACTATTGCATACAAGTTTGCATATTTTAGGCTCTTTCATTGTTTTCCTTTTTGAACTAAAGACAATTCCTTGAATAAGAAAAGGGCACAAACTGGCCATTTCGTATTATAAGGGGTTCTGGTGCAAAAACTTCAAAATATCTGCAAGTATTCTCTCAAACTTGGACATACTGATACTATTACTCTAAAAAAGGACGTGATCAGTATAGAAAAGAAAAATCTATGCAAGTGGAAACATTATCAACCTGATATTATTTTATTAACCGTGAGATGGTACCTACGGTACAACCTCAGTTTTCGTGATTTAGTCGAAATGATGGAAGAGCGTGGACTATCTATTGCTCATACAACCATCATGCGCTGGGTTCATCAGTATGGTCCCAAATTAGATGAGCGAGTACGGCGTCATCTTAAGCCAACCAATGATTATTGGCGAGTCGATGAGACATATGTAAAAGTCAAAGGTCAATGGATGTACCTATATCGTGCCGTTGATTCAGAAGGAAATACGATTGATTTTTATTTAAGCAAAACAAGAGATCATAAAGCTGCAAAGCGCTTTTCCAAGAAAGCTTTACGGTCTTTTCATGTTTCAAAGCCCCGTGTTATCACAGTAGACAAGAGCCCAGCCTATCCTATGGCGATTGAAGAGTTGAAGAAAGAGAAAAAGATGCCCGTAGGCATCCAAATAAGGCAGGTAAAATATCTTAATAACATTGTGGAACAAGATCATCGTTTTATTAAAAAGAGAGTTCGTTCGATGTTAGGATTGAAATCTTTTCGTACAGCTAAATCTATTCTTTCGGGAATAGAAGCGATGCATATCATTAAAAAAGGACAGCTTGCTTTACCGGACAAGTCTGTCCAAAATCAAGTGAAGTTCATTCATCAACTATTTGGAATGGCTGCATAAGAACAGATTTCATTAGAAATTTATATACCTCTTTCAAATAAATGCAATCTTTGCACCAGAACCCTAAGAATTTATTTACTGAAGGAGGAAAAGGTGAAAAAATTTATACTCTCTCTATTATATATAACGGCTTTAACCACAGCTATATTTACATACTTTACTGCACAAGGATATAGTGGAGAATATGTAAAATTGATTGGAAATAACAACTCAATATATCCCGAGTATCCTAAAACTCCTTGAAGACAATAACATTCCTTATAAAGTTAAGAATGAGAATTGTATATTCCTGAAGATGCCTTTGGCAAAGTTATCTACTGTTGTTCATAATCCTTAGGAAGAAGTGAAAGGTATTTACATAACAAACCTTAATATGTGTAAAAGAAGCCGTTGAATCGTGGGGCTGACTCCCGTTAAGTTCAACGGCTTTTTTAATCCATTCTTATGTAGCCATTTATTAAGAAAATACTATGATTTCCCCTCATTTATCCAGGTTTTAATAAGATCTCAATCATCAATCAAAAGAAGAAATTTACGTTTATAAAGATCAATCTTCTTGATATATAACTAAGTATATAGAATAGAAGATTATAGTAAGGAGACTTTAGAAGAAGGAAATTATATTTAATTCATTTTCCCAATATGAACAGGAAAAGGGATCATTGAAAATTAATAGAGAAATTTCACAGAATTATTAGATATAGATAAATAATCCTATAAGGCCCTTACTATTCATAACATCCCTCCCCTATGATCAGTCCTCTAGGAGGCTATATTGAAACTCCCATATTTCACTATCGTTTAACTCCTTCAATGAGAGTTCTAAATTGTTTCCCAAAATGATCTTGTCACCGTCGATGGCAACCACCATTGCCTCAATAGAACGATCGCCATCTCGTTTTTTATATACATCACCAACATTCGGCATTTCACCTTGGGTAATATTTGCAGGTTGAACAGAATCGTTGCTCATTAAATCACTATCTGCCATATTTTTATCTAAATAATCTATAGGATGACTATCATGATCACGGCCCGGAACCATTAGTAAATATTCGTTATGTTTGACTCCATTAGACTTAGTTGTAATCACTCCTTTGGTTTCAACAGACGATACAATTTCAATTTCGTGTAATGAATAGTGATCCAGGTAATCGGGACTTGGATTCGTAATTAAGATATAGTCCCCTTCTTCAGCTTTTTGATCCTTGTGAAGTGTATAAGTCTTGTGATTGAAAATAAAGCTGTCAAGGGGTTTGGGTTTATATTTTTCAACTTTCGAGGCATTGGTTAAATGCTGTGTTAAATCTTTCAGCTTGACAAGATGGACCGACTGTTTGTATACAGGCTTTACTGAATATACCCTGTGCAACTCATTGTTAAAATAGACAAATTGTCCTTTTCTTACTTGATATAGTTTCATGTATAACTCTCCCTTCAAATTGTTCAACTTTTAAAAAGCTAAGAAAATTCATTGAATAATACCTGACATCGGTTAACTTTCCCCTGAAGTTATGTGAATATTACCAGTTCTATTACTACTCCCCAAAAATCTTTTTTTCTTTGATTTATAAATTCAATACAGATATACGAGGAAGGCACTCCTTAATGAAGGAATTCTTTTATGGTAGTATCCTTTCCCCTGATTGCAGAAATATTGGTACTACCCTTTTTTATTAGTATCCATTTTAGAATTCACATTATGATTGAGTTTTATAAAACCTCCGTTTTAAATCTCCAACATTTAGTGTTCTGGTACAAAGGTAAAATAAAAGGGAATGAAGTGCAAATATTGATACTCTACATAGATTTCTACTCTTTAGAACGTATAGGATATACAACTTTAGTTACATTAAATAAGTTAGGTGCATCATTGCCCCGTTTCTTTTAAGAACCATGCGAGTCTCTTTCAAGACACACCCGGCTCAAATTTCCCATTGCAGGTTCATTTGCTGTCGTACCTGCCATAACAGCAAGTCACACGTACACCGACGCTCCAAATGAAGGTTTACATAATAGGACGTTTTTATATCCATAACCTTATGTTGTCTATAAAAGACTAACGAGAAGTCAGCTCCCTTTCAATCCTATCACAAGTTTTTCCATAAGGTTGATCGTATTCATTCAGTTATATAGCTTTCTGCTTTCCTATTCTCTTTCGACATAACGGCATTCGCTTTCTATTGTATATCCTTTACCCTCTAATCTTACAACCTTCCTACAGTATATCCAGATGACAAGACCTTCCTGTAAGATTAATGTTATAATGCTAATATGTCCTCTAATCCCCCCTGAAATAATTATAATGGAGTAGCATCCCCACTAAACAAAAAATAGGTAAATAAGTAACCGTTCAAAAGGTAATGAAGGATATTGATTAAATGAATCAAAAGACAACGTCTTATAGAGGTTTCTTACCTAATTAACCATGTAAGTGTTTTGGTTAGCTAAGTTGGTTCAAATCTAGAATAGGAGTGAAGTAAAAAGTAAATCATTTAATTAAAGTATTTTATTAACGCAATCTTTAAGGGGTAGTTATTCTTGCTTCATAAAAAGTACAGTGTCTAAATTACGTGTACATCTTTTAATATTCTCCAATTGAAGTAAAACCCTCTGCGAATCAATCAAAGACGGGAGTTTTTAATCTAACATGAAAAAGGTCTCAATAGTTTTTTATATTTCAGTAGTCATACTGGCTCTTCTTGTTCTTGTAGGAATTACAATGCCTGCACAACTTGAAACTGTAACAAGTAATTTGCAAGATTTTATTACCAATACATTTGGCTGGTACTATTTAATTGTTGTAACGTTCTTTGTTATCGTTTGTCTGTATTTGTTAGTAAGTCCGATTGGTCGAATTAAGCTCGGGAAACAGGAGGATAAGCCTGAGTTTTCACGTCCAACCTGGCTTGCTATGCTCTTTAGTGCAGGAATGGGAATTGGGTTAGTGTTCTATGGTACAGCTGAACCCATTAGTCATTATGCAATCAGCTCTCCAACAGGTGAAACAGGGACAAATCAAGCAATGAAAGATGCAATGAGGTTTACCTTCTTCCATTGGGGTATCCATGCGTGGGCAATATATGGAATTATTGCTCTCTCATTAGCTTACTTTACCTTTAGAAAAGGAGAGCGTAGCTTAATTAGTGCGACATTAAAGCCGGTTATCGGGAAATATGCAGATGGGACTTTAGGGAAGATCATTGATATTATTGCCGTTATTGCAACGGTTATAGGTGTCGCTACGACTCTTGGTTTTGGTGCTGTCCAAATTAATGGTGGTTTAACTTATTTATTTGGCGTTCCTTCCAATCTTGTGAGTCAATTTCTTATTGTGCTAGTTGTTACTATTTTATTTATCATTTCAGCCTTAACAGGTTTGGGTAAAGGAATTAAAATTCTTAGTAATGCTAATATGGCCATTGCATTTGTATTATTTCTATTAACGTTTATATTGGGACCCACTCTATTTACGTTGAATTTATTTACGGATACAATTGGCACTTATCTACAGAATTTGATTAATATGAGCTTTCGTATAGCTCCCCTTAATGAAGAAAATCGTAACTGGATCAATGGTTGGACCATCTTTTATTGGGCATGGTGGATTGCATGGTCTCCATTTGTAGGAATCTTTATCGCTCGAGTATCTAAAGGAAGAACGATTCGAGAATTTGTCATATATGTTTTACTGGTTCCTTCTCTTATCGGCTTTATCTGGTTCACTACATTCGGTAGTGCGAGTATGTTTCTTGAACATAAGGGGATTGCTTCTATTTCAAAATTAGCAACTGAAGAATCACTCTTTGGTGTATTTGCAAACTATCCAATGGGAACAATCTTATCCATCTTAGCGATTATTCTTATTGGAACTTTCTTCATCACTTCAGCTGATTCAGGAACTTTTGTTTTAGGGATGATGACAACGAATGGTTCTCAAAACCCTAGTAACAGTGTAAAGATCCTTTGGGGGATATTACTTACAACTATAGCTCTTGTTCTTCTCTATTCGGGGGGACTGCAGGCTCTGCAAAACACCATGATTATTGCAGCCCTTCCCTTTTCCATAGTTATGGCCTTAATGACATTTAGTCTACTTAAAGCTCTTAACAAAGAAGCGAAAGAATTTGGAATTGGAAAGTTGAAAAAACGAAAATAAAGATTCTTAACGAAAAAGCACATTGGTTAATTAATGGATTAGCTAATGTGCTTTTTTGATTCGCAAGAGGAATTCCGAATGTGGAATTTTATGTAATAATACCTTTAATTAGCTTTTTTATAGCTCTTTTATTCAATAAAACACATTTTCCCATTTACTTGTTCTTATGTTGTTAAAGTTTGTTCAGATGATTATCCAATATATATAATTAGAGCACCAAATTAGCATATAGAATGCTAATGATTGAACGACTACTTTATTCTTCAGGTTATGTATAATATGCAAAGTTAGTTCACATAATGTTGATTATCGGAAATTCACGATAAAAACGCTTAGAGCATTAACTCTAAACGTAGCAATCTATAATTCATTTAAGAATCCTAATTTAAGTAGCATTTTTCCTTTTTAATTCCAGTATGAGGGCAACAATTCCGATAAGCCCTCCTATGGCGAAGAGGTAAGAAGCAAATGGTATTGGTTCATTTATTAATAACCCCCTTATGCCATAAAAGCACAATATAATATTACCGATTAAACCAAGTACAATCCTAACATTTTTATTGATATTTTCACCTCCCCTTTTTGTATATATAATACCATATAAAGTAAATTATTCTTCCTTATATCTGTTCGATATTCTATGCAAGTTTAGTTTACATAAAATGTATTCTAGGAAGTTAGAAAAGCACAAACCTGTTGATTGCTAACAAGTTTGTGCTTTTTCTTTTTATCATTCTACTCTTTTTCTCGAATAACTAACAAAACACCGATTAAAATTAAGAACGAACCGATCCAAAACGTTCCACCAATGTTTTCTCCTAACAGGAGCCATCCAAGGAATGTTCCAACTAGAGGTTGAAAAAAGAAAAATAACCCTCCACTCGAAGCATTTAATAATTGTAACCCATGATTCCAAAGGATAAAGGCACAAGCTGTCGAGACAATACCCAAGTATAAAAGTCCACTCCAAATTGTTGGATGACTTAATTGAGCAATCGAAATCTCACTTAACCCTTTAAGAACAAAAGGGGTTAGGATGATAAGAGCAACTAAAGTGGAATACGTTGTCACCAGTAGAGAAGAATAGCTGCTTGGAACACGCTTGATAAGAACCGACATAAGAGCCCATGTTAAGGCTGCAACCAAAAGAGAAATTCCGCCAAGTTGGCTAGACATATCAATATTACCGTTCCCTACAATGAGAAATACTCCAATTGTAGCTAAGCAAACCGATATCCCTTTTTTTATATTTAACCGTTCTTTCAGAATGAATCGAGCAAAAATCACCATAAAGGCGGGTGTAGATGATGTAATGATGGCTCCCATTTGAGCTGAAGATAGCATAGTGCCATATTCTTGCGTCACAATAGAGATTGTATTTCCAATGATTCCAATAGAGACAATTAACCAGAAATGGCGTTTATGAACCTTCCAGGATTGTCTTTTTATGAGACCAATGATAAAAAGAGCAATAATTGCCACTAAATATCTCATCCACACTAATTCTAATGGCGGAATTACGTCTACAACTACTTTCACTACAACATACATGCCACCCCAAATGCTGGCAGCTAACGCTAAATATATCGAACCTAATAAGGTGTTTTTCATTTTTTGTACCCTCCGTTTTTAAAAATTAGGTCAATGAATGCCCTAACGGAGAGAAGTAGTCACTTTACTCCATTAAGGACGGAGAAGTGCTACTGGTACATCATTTTCAAATAACGGAGCTAAAAACATTTCGCTTCACCTCAATTTCAATCTAATAGAGCTATTATACAAAGGTTTCGTTTAAACGTAAATCTCTCTAAAGTAGAAAATCCTCCGTCTATGTGTTCTATCGTAAGACACTTTATTTTGTAAAACTAATCCCATATTTCTTCATTTTCTTATAAAGAGTAGCTCGAGACATTCCTAATTCTTTTGCAGTGATGCTTTTATTTCTATATGTTTTTTCAAGAGTTTGGAGAATACGTTCTCTTTCTAAACTTTCTTTTTCTTCGGTAAGTGAAGGAGTAATCGAATTAAATGATTTTGAAGATACCATTTTGTTTGGCAATAGCTGGTTAATGTCCTGTTCAAAAATTTCATTACCCTCATGGAGAACAACCATTCTCTCAATTAAATTGCGTAGTTCTCTTATATTACCTGGCCAGTTGTATTCACACAATCGATTAAAGACCTCTTGATGAATGGTTGGAATTGATTTGTTGTATATAGAAGAGAATTCTTTTAAGAAATCATAGACCAAAATAGGAATATCCTCCATACGTTCTCGGAGAGGAGGAACTCGAGTAGAGATTACGTTTAGACGATAAAATAGATCAGATCTAAATGTTCCCTCTGCCACCATATTCTCTAAAAGAGGAAATTGACTTTTTCTTAGCGTAGGATTTTTAAATGTTGGCGATACCTCACACCATTCAAGTTTATTTTTTAAGATCGCATTAGTGAACCTTTGTACTCTCTCTGGGTTGTCGTAATAAAACTTTGAAGCCTTTAATAACAGATGCTGTATTCAACTCTATCACTCCTTACCATACATTCGAATAATACCATTATTTTCATTTTAATAATAACTTCCCTATCCATTAATTACCTTTCCACACCATAAAAAGTGAGCACAAGCAGAAAGTTCGTAAAGTGAACGTCCATAAAAGTGCACTTTTACAAACTGATAATTTTCAGAGAAATACCTTCTTTTTAATGTCTGTTTAAATTTATAATCAATTACGAACGTTCTCTAAAATATATACACTTTAACGAACATTTTCGGTGAAATGATGAAGAAGAAATAAAAAAGCTGCTCTTGATTAGAAGAGTGGCTTTGGCATAGATACGTAGAATCAGTCAAAAAATCCCGTTAGTAGGAAAGCTTCTCCTTGTTATCGTACACTGTTCTTTTCTCTATCTTCAGATTATTTAAAAGAACAAAACAAAAGTGGTGTAATGAAATAAATCAAACCATAGGTTTTGAATTGTCCGTCGGTTAGTCTATCTCCTCTTCTTCAGTTTTGTTAAGAGGCATCTTATCTTTAACTTCTAAGAAAGTTTTAAGAACTTCTTTCTTTTGGTAATCTTCCAGCTCAAATTCGCCATGAAGCACTTCAAAGGCGCGAACGACCATAACTCTTTTTGCCTTGCCTTGAGGACGAGACCCGTTTGTAATCTTTACTTTTCGTTGAAAATGTTCTGATACAGACAATTTACTTATTTCCACTTTAACCCCCTCCTTTTTAGATGATTCAGTATCAAAAATAGCAAGACGAAGCATTTTATCCTTTATTTTTGGGCTGTACGATTTGAAAGCTTCATTGCTCTCTCGGTTGCTTTTGCTGCTTCTTTAAGAGCTTGTTTCGGATCTTTTCCTTCATACATCGATTCTAAAGCTTTAACAATGGCTTCACGAGACTCTGGTAATACTGTAATAAGAGCTCCTTGCGTTGCAGGAGATTTCTTTGTTGATTGAAGTTGTTCAACGGTTACTTGAAGCTGTGGATATTTTTTATACTGCTCTTTCACAAGCTCTTCTTCATAAGCATCAGGATTGATTGATGAATATCCTGTTCCTGTATGCCATTTTGCTTGTACTTCTTTTGTAGCAAGATACTTCATAAAGTCCCAAGCTCCTTGCTGTGTTTCATCACTTACCATATTTGTCATCCATAGAGATGCTCCTCCAATAATCACACCTTCTGAATCTACTTCATCAGGATGGGGAATATAAGCAACACCAACGTTAAAGTCCGCTGTATCAATCGTATTCCGCACGCCTGCTGAAGAATCTAAATACATCGCAACCTGCTTTGACTGAAAGGCTGCTCGAATATCATCCCAGTTTGCACCATAGTTTCCAAGAGAGCCTTCTTTATTCATATCATTTAATAAATTAAAAACGCGCTCCCCTTCTTTTCCTTGGAATTTTGCTTTTTCTGCTGTACCCTTACGACCGTTTTCTTGATCAACGTACAGACCGCCTTGCGTTGCGAGAAGTTCCTCGAAGAACCACCCATAGTTAAGCATTGAAAATCCATATTGCTTTGTGGAATTTCCTTCTTTCTTTGTTAAAGCTTTTGCTGCTTTTTGCAATTCTGAATATGTACGCGGGGCTTTCTCGGGATCTAATCCAGCTTCTTTGAATGCATCTTTGTTATAAATTAAAACAGGTGTAGACGAGTTAAAAGGCATTGAATACATTTTATCGTCCACTGTGTAATAGTTTGTGATGGCTTCTTCTAGCTGAGACGTGTCGTAATTATCTTTGTCCATCCACTCTTGCACAGGGGTAATCTTCCCGCTGTCAATCATATATTTCGTTGTAATTTCACTTGATTGGACAAGAGCAGGAGCTGTCTTCGATGTTTTTGTACTTCTAAACTTTGTTAAAGATTCTTCATATGTGCCTTGAAATTCTGCTTTAATCTCATATTTCTCTTGTGATTCATTATAATCTTGTACAATATCATCTAATACTTTTTGCGTATCCCCACCCATAGCATGCCAAAACCTAACAACCGTTTTATCTCCTTCTTTTTCAACAGGAGCTACCTCTTTTTTTTCACTTGCATTTCCACTGCTACTATTAGAAGAACAAGCCGCTAAGCTCATGGCCATAAACCCAGCCGCCAACACGGCCGTACCTTTTTTCAAAAGCGTCATATTTTTCACCTTTCCTTCCCTTATTTAATGGCTCCTTTTGTTAACCCTTGCTGTAGCTGTTTTTGTCCTAAAAACAAAAGTATTAACGTTGGAATTACAATAATCGTAGCCCCTGCCATAACACCTCTCCAATCTGTTGCCACTTCTTGAGAACGAAGCTGCTTCATTCCAATTTGAACCGTTCTTGCACTATCATCGCTTGTGACAAGAAGCGGCCAAAGGTACATGTTCCATGTTGTAAGAAAACTATATACACCAAGCGTAATAAAACTTGTTTTACAGTAAGGCACAACAACTCTCGTTAAAAAACCAAAGTGTCCTAATCCTTCAATCAAAGATGCCTCACGAAGTTCATACGGAACAGTAAGAAAATGCTGTCTTAATAAGAAGATGCCGAAAGCTGTTGCGAAAAAAGGAATAGTTAAGCCGGCATAAGAATTCGTCCAACCAAGACCTTGAACCATAAGGAAGTTCGGAATCATTGTAGCTTCCCAAGGAATGAGCATTGTAGAAATAAAAATAAAGAAGAGTACATTTCTTCCTTTAAACTGCAAAAAAGCAAAGGTATAAGCTGCTAGACTTGATAAAATAAGCTGACCAATCATCACAACTGATGAGACAATAAAACTATTTTTTAAGTAATGAAGAAGAGGCATTTGTTCAAGAGCACTTCCATAGTTAGAAAATGTAAAATCTGACGGCCACAATTTTCTTGCTCTTACATCTCCCTCACTCATAAAGCTCACAGAAATAGCATAGAAGATTGGAAAGAAGATAACGAGAGCGCTAATAATTAATAGTGTATAAAAAATAAATTTCTTGCTCCTTATCTCTTTCATTGATAATGCACCTTTCGTTCAGCAAATTTGAACTGCAAAATGGTAAGAATGAAGATGAAGACAAAAAGTATGATGGCCTGTGCACTTGCTGTTCCAAAGTGATAGTTAACAAAAGCTTCCTTATAAATGGAGTAGACAAGTAAGTTTGTCGCATCATTTGGCCCTCCTCCTGTTAAAATATCAATTTGCCCAAAGCTTTGAAATGCGTTAATAAGTGTAACGGTTGTAATGAAAAAGAGCGTCGGGGAAAGGGATGGAAGAGTAATACGCCATAGTCTACTAAAATACCCAGCTCCATCAATAGCTGCACTTTCATATAGTGTTTGATCAATATTTTGCAGACCACCTAGTAAAATCAAAAATGAAAACCCAAGATTCATCCATATTGTTGTAATAGACACAGACAAAAGCGCCCAGTCTGGATTAATAAGCCACTGAACAACAGGTAAGTTTAGTGAATTTAATACGTTGTTAAAAAATCCAACGCTTGGATGAAATAAAAACAGCCAAATAACAGCACTTGCCGCTGCTGATATGCCCATTGTAGATGAGAAAATCACTCTAAAAAAACCAATCCCCTTTAATTTTTCATTTGAAAGAAGCGCAAGAAAAAGAGCTACTCCAATACTTGTTGGCACAGTATAGAGTACAAATAAGAAAGTAGCTTTTAAACTCTCATAGAAGACGGGGTCTTGGAATAAAAACAGATAATTTTCCATTCCTACAAAAACGCTTTGTTCTCCTGTTATATCTGTAATATGAAAGCTATAGTAAACAGTTCTTACAAGCGGATAAAAAAGAAAAACAGAAAACAGTAAAATAGAGGGAGCAAGAAAAAGGAGCCCTACTTTTAAATCAGATTTTCTCACTGACGTCTTGTTAGACTTTGGTTCTTGATTTATATTTCTAGCAAGTCCCATTACACGCCCACCATTTCCTTCATTTCTTGAATAAGGATGCGTTCTGAAGTTTCTGCATTAAAGTAATAAAGTTTATCTAAAGGGAAAGCAAGTTTTATCTTATCCCCTTTTCCTAACATCACTTGGGAAGAAACTTTTGCTTTCCAAACGGACTCTCCTATATAGAAATTAATAATGGATTCATAGCCTAATACTTCAACAGAATGAATGGTAACTTCTTGCCCATTTTCATCTAGTTGAATATGTTCAGGGCGGATTCCTACTTTTACTTCTCCTCTCTTATTACTATAAAAAGGAATGTGGAAATCTCCTATTTCCACTCCTTTATCTATGAAAGTTCCTTTTCCGATATTCATGGAGGGTGATCCAATGAAAGAAGCAACAAATTCATTTTCAGGTTCATTATAAATACCAAGTGGAGTTCCAATTTGCTGAACTTCCCCATTATTTAGAACCATAATTCTATCTCCCATTGTCATTGCTTCAATTTGATCATGTGTAACGTAAATCATTGTAATACCAAGCCGCTGCTGGATTTCTCTAATTTCAATTCTCATTTGCCCCCTAAGCTTAGCATCAAGGTTAGAAAGTGGTTCATCCATAAGGCAAATAGGCGTTTGGCTTACGATAGCGCGAGCTAAGGCAACACGCTGACGCTGTCCACCTGAAAGCTGCCCTGGCTTTACCTTTAAGTATTCTGTTAATCCAACCATCTCTGCAGCCTCTTTCAGTCTTTTTTCTCGCTCATCCTTTTTAACTTTTCGGACTTTGAGACCAAAAACAATATTTTCTTCTACAGTTAAATGAGGATAAAGAGCATAATTCTGAAATACCATTGCAAGATGACGATCTTTAGGTGGCAAAGAGTTCGCATACTCTCCTTTTATATACATGCTTCCATCTGTAATGTCTTCAAGCCCCGCTAACATGCGGAGAAGCGTACTCTTCCCACAACCTGATGGACCGACAAGAACAAAAAATTCTCCTTTTTCAATTGTTGCAGAAACAGTATTTACTGCCCTCTTCTGTGAGTTAGCATACACTTTTGAAATTTCATTTAATGTAATCAACTTACATCCTCCTCTAACTTCTATTCCAACCGTTCCAACACTAGCCGAACAGTGCTTGTCACAATATTTTACTTAAATAAAAAAATACAATTAGTAAAAAGAGGCATTTTTAGCTAACTTCTACCAGAGTCCTTCTATGGTCTTTACTATATCGCTGATATATTAAGCTAGTTTTAATAGATTTTGTAGATTTTGTTAAAGGAGGAAGAAAAAAGAGAAAGAAAAAACCTCCTCTGTTTCCCAAAGGAGGTTTCTATTATCGGATTCTTCTTTTGATAAAGGGAAAGCGTAAAGAAAGGCCAAGAAAAGCGCAGAGGAAAAGAAAAGGAAATGCCGTTCTATATAAATTGCCGAAGCTTTCTCCCATTTTATATTTTGCTTCTTTAGAAACATCAGCAACGTAATTTTGTAGCTCCTTTTTAACAGCAAGAGCTTCTTGAACACTTTCTTCTTCATTTTGATTCACAAGCTTACTATGTATGGAACTTTTAATAAGTTCTTCTTGCGTCATCTCGTTGTTTTCATCGATTACGTTGCTTGTTAACTTTAGCAGTTCTTCTTTATTTTGAATAAAGTGTGATTTTTCAAGTACCCCTTGTGCATAATTTACAACTTCCTGTTTCTCGGTGTTCATTTGTGCTGTTAAAGAACCAACAAAGATAGCTACAGCAAGAACAGTCCCAACACTGCGAAGCATCGAGAAGACACTTTGCGAAGAAGCTAACAGCTCTCCTTCAAAGTTAGAAGTACTTGCAATTGTAGAAGTAGCAATAAGAAAACTAAATCCTACTCCAAGTAGAATACACAACGTTACAATTTGTTGTGATGTACTTTCAACAGTCAGTTTTGATAGTAAATAATACGCAACCCCCATCATACAAAAACCAATGACAACAGGAATAATAAATCCTATTTTTTTCACCATAAGAGCTGCAAATTGAGAAAAAAGAAAGATAGCTGCTGAAACAGGTGTTACAAGAAAAGCTGCTTCAAGCTCGCTTTTCCCTTGAAAGCGTGCCAGAAACTGAGGTAAAAGAACCATAACACCTATTAAAAAAAGGTAACCTATTGAAGCTGTAAAAATAGAACCAAGAAAAAGTCGATCTTTAAAAAGAGAGAAATCAATCATTGGGCTTTTCGCTCTCTTTTCTATGAAAATAAAGAAAATGAAAGATAGAAAACTTAAGATATAACAGATCCATGCATATCCACTGTTCCAGCCCCACTCATTTCCTTTAATGAGCACGAGTGTCACAGAAAATAAAAAAACAGTCGAAAAAAGAAGGCCACCACCATCCATTTTTGCTTTTACTTTCTCTTCATTCTTCATATTTAGAAAACGTAGACATGCGAGCACTCCTATTAAACAAAGAGGAATATTTATGTAAAAAACCCAGTGCCAGCTTAGTAATTCTGTGATAGCTCCTCCTATTGAGGGGCCAAGAGCTGTGGAAAGGCCTTGCGTAGCTCCTAGCAGCGTTAACGCAAAAGCACGTTTTGTATTAGGAAGAGCGCTTATACTAATAACAAGACTTAAAGGAATAAGAGCAGCGGCTCCTAAGCTTTGAACAAAGCGAGAGAAAATTAAAAATGTACCGCTTGAGGAAAGTCCACATAGTAAGGAACCGAGTCCAAATAAAAGTAGCCCTCCTATATATACTTTGTTCTTCCCCACCATTGTGGCATAGCGAGTAAGCGGAATAGCTAATACAGCAATTGTCATCGTATAGATATTCAACATCCATGAGCTTTGTTCAAGCGTTGTGCCTAAATCATTTTGGATGGCTGGCAGCGTAATATTCATAATGGTGGAATCTAACATGCATAGAAACATTCCAATACACATGATGAATACAATTCGTTTTTCTTTCATCTCTCTTCCTCTTTTTCTAAAGAAGCTAGCTCCTTATTAATCCATTCTAATGTAAATAGTGCTTCATCAATTCCGTAGAGAAGCGTAATTTTTCGATAACGATCCATTTCAGGATATTTTTCATTCAAACTTTTTAGATGTTCAGCTTGTCTGCTCGCTCTCTGTTTTTCTACTAATAGCCACTCTATTAGCTTTTCCCTGCTCGTATGCCTTCCAAAAAAGATGCGAATAAGTAAATCTGAACGAATAAGGGTTGGATGAAGCGGACTTTCTATATAACGTAAAAACTCTTCTCTTCCTTGTTCAGTTATCGCAAATAGATTTTTATTAGGCTTTCCATCTTGTTGAATAATTTGTTTGTAAATAAGCTTTTCTTTCTCAAGACGCTTGAGTGCTGGATAGATAGCTCCAAAGGAAGCATCAAAAAAATAGGAAACAGAGTTTTCTATCTTCCCTTTTAAATCATATCCGCTCATTGACTCCTCCAGTAAAAATCCGAGTATAACGTGTTTAATATTCATCAACAGTTCCCCTTTCATATTAACAATGTTAATATTAACATTGTTAATATGATAGTCAATCCTTTTATACAAAAAAAGGAATGATTTTAAAATCATTCCTTTTACTTCTTCTTTATAAGTCCTTTTTGTTAGCTTTTAATGTACAGGGTCTGATTCGTCATATGTGACATATTTGTAGAGTTGTTCTCTTAGCACATCTTTCCCAAATGCTTGCTCATATTCAAAAAGAGCATTTTGCAAACGTGTTTCTGCAATAAGCTTCCGTGTATCTGTGTTTGACAATTTAGCAATAATCTTTTCAACAACGTCACGCATAAGAGCTGTTCTTGTAACACCTTTTTGCGCGATGTTTTCAACAAATTCATCAAGCTTTTCAATCGCTGTCCTATCAACGCCTATTCTCATTTGTTCTAGTTCTTTTGGTTTATCGAGAAGGTGTTGCACATCACTTGGCTTGTAGTCCTCAAGGATAAATCGCTCAATAACGGCATTCCGATTGCGAAAAGACACGAACTGCTCCAGTACTTCTTTTGTTCCTTTTTTAAAATAAAAGTTGAGTGGGCGCACAGCTCTTTCCTTTGGAGGAATGGTGCTGTTTTTCTTTAAGTTTGTGATAAGCTGGGATAAAATATGTCTCATAAGAGAAGATCTATTCGCAATATAACCGTTTTTTCGAACATATTTTACAAGTTCATTTAGTCTTATATTTGTAGGTTCATCAAATAAAAATTTCTCAAGTTTTAATCCTTTCTTATCTCCTTCATTAATAATGCTAAGCTGCTCTGGCAATTGATATTCATGTAAAATATAATTCCGCAAAATTTTAGACTGCATAGACGAATCAACAAGGGATTTATACGTTCCTGCTTGTCTAGGCAACAGCGAAAAGGATACTTGTTTCATAAACACCTCTCCTTTCTCATCATAATATTTAGTTGCTGAATCATTTTTATACCACTTGAACACTATAATTGTGTAAAAATAAATCTCCTAGCATATGCTGGAGTATTTTTGAAACCCTCTGTAATAAGGCTTACTTTTATTGTATCGTATTTCAAACTTTTTTGAAAGTTTCAGCCCTCATCTTGTCTTATTAAGGGAATACACTTTCATCGATTTACCACAAAACACAAACAGCCTTGCTTTTATAAAAACAAGACTGTTTGCTCTCAGCTTTATTTACATAGAAGGATCTTTTTCTTTACCTGTTACAATATCTCTTACATGAAGAGGGTTTGTAGGTGCTTGAATTGTACGGCTTGATGGTGGCGGCGTCCCTTTCTCTACCCAATTAACTAATAGATCAAATGACTGATGGGCATAAGGAAGGAGTGGCTGAAGCTTCTTTTTTGAATCAGCATTTGGATCCCAAACCAGACTATCAACGTGATTGCCATTTTCAATCGTATAAAGGCGGTGCATATGGCCCTTTTTATTTTTCTTTACGAGCTTTTCATACGGATCTGCATGAATGCTTGGTGGAATGAGAGCATCAAGTGATCCAGCTATGCTAATAAGAGGCGCCTGGATGTTTCCTGTATTCTCAATCTGAGCCACGTTCTCTCTTACTTGTTTAGGACGCTTGAAGTAGTTATAGTTTTTAAAAATATGGTCATTTGAGCGATCACGTACTCCGTTTATGATCGTTAAATAATCTTCCCACGCTAATTTTTTTGGAGCGTTAGGATCAAATTCATCTCGGTATATATTTAGCGTAACAAACCAGTACGCTAAATCATGGTAAGGCCAGAGTTCTTCAGATCCTTTTGGTAATCCTGCTCTATACATTTTTTTTATTGCTTTCTTCTTTTCCTTTCCTTCTCCATACAGAGCAGGCTCAGCATTGTTTACAATGTCTGTAAGAGAAGTAATTAAATTATCGTTGTTACTTTGCCAAAGAACACCTTCCCAATCTACCCCACCATCATATAAAGGCGGCTCTCCGCTGTATTTTGCTCCATCATGCTCAAGGGCATAGCGAACAACATAACCACTGTTAGAAATTCCAATAGCATATGTTGGAACTTTATGGTCTTTTGTAATAAGCTTACTCGCGCTATTTGATTTATCTCCTTTTTTAATCAGAGATGAAGCATGATTGTTCACTAAATAGGTTTGTGCAGCTTTTGTTAACTGCCGAAATCGCTCGTTCCATTCTTTTATGCTGTCTTCCTCTGAAACAAGCGCATTTTTTACTTTGGCAAGAGCATCATTAGGATCAATTTCCCCCTGTGTTCCTTTGTCTGTTACTGCATAAGCGTAGCCTTTTCCTAACATATAGTCGCTAAACAACAAATCTGTACTTGTTTCATTTCGTGTAGCTGGTGAAGCGGAAACAACCAGTTTTCCATTCCATTTGTCTGGCACCCGAATGATAAATTTTGAATCGTCAAAGTTTCCCCTTATTTCCCTTCCCGTTACCTTTTGGGGCTTATAGTAGTCATACCATCCTGTATGGTTTTCTTTGCTTCCCCATTTATAAGGAATTAAGCTTTCGTTTCCAAAAAGTGCGGCTTTTTGATACTGCTCACTATTTACTGTTGTAAGAAACCTTCCTTCTTTCCCATCAAATACAGTAACTTCTACACCATGAGCCCCTTTCACAACAGGCGAGAATGCTCCCTCTGTTTTCTTTTCTCCTCCTACTGTGACAAAGCTTAAAGCTAAAAGAGCTATTCCCCATTTTAACAGCTTTTTTTTCACTATACTCCCCCTTTTTGAGAAAACGCTTTCTACCAACTTACGTACCTTTTATATTCTTGTTCTTTCGGTAAAGTCCTGCTCTTTTTGTCCTATGAAAAAAAGCTTAAAAAACGAAAAAAAGGGAAAAAGAACAAGACAAGAAACTAGTAAAAAACAAGGTACTTTTCTTTTTGTCTTTCACATATATTTAATAAACAATGCAAGAAAGGAGTTTTTTTATTGCTTGAGGTTATTAGCGCTCTATATAGTTTCCTTACCTTTATTCCTTTTGCCTTCTGTCTTTCTCTTTTACTCTCAGTCGGAGTCTTTCTTCAAAAGAAACGTGAATATAATATAAAGAAAGAAAGCTTTATTTTAAACAGCGCAGGTAGTTTTCTCCTTTTTTATATCGGTCTTTTACTAGTCAATCTTCAAGCAACAGGGCAGTATAGTGGCCTTTCTGGGAGCTACCTTTGTCTTATTGCAAGCATCACGATGGTTTTGTTGATTCTGTCTCCTATGCATATTAAAGCATATTCTATTTCAATCGCCTCTTGTGCGCTGATCGCTTTTATATTCTCATTCAGCTTGACCTTTCTTCCCGCTATCCTCCTTCTAATAGGTAGTTCTCTTCCCTTTATAAAAGGTGAAATTCTAAGAAGAATAGAAAAACATGAGGAAGAAAAAAGCACAGAACCTATAAAGGAAGTATCTATATAAAAAAACGCGCGCCAACAGGCACGCGTTTTTTTATGCGACAGGGATATTCTTCTCTAATTTGCCGAGCAAATCCACCAACGTTTCTTGCTCTTTTGGCCCTAGGATAGAGAAATAGTTCGTTAGCATTTCTAAATGCTTTCCTTTTACTTCTCGTACAAGCGCACGTCCTTTTGGAGCAAGTTCTACTTTAACCATGCGGCGATCTTTCTTATCATGATAGCGATGCACAAGTTCTTGTTCACTAAGGCGATCTACAATAAGAGTTGCAGCGCTCGGCTTAATATTAAGCTCTGTAACAAGTTCTTTCACGTAGAGAGAACGCTCACAGTCAAGTAAAAACAACGTTTGAAACTGAAGGGGCGTGATGTTATGAGGATGAAGATTATGCTTAGCCGCTAACCTGATTTTCTTTGTAATACTCATCATCGTTCTATGGGCTTTATTAATCGTTTCTCCGTTAGCCATCCTGTCTCTTCCCTTCCCTACCGCTATTCATTATCTTTTTTGTTCATAGATTTGAGTGCTTTTCGAAAAGCATCGTCGTTCATTTTATTAGACGGCGATGGTGAAGACTCTGGTTTCTTTTCTTTATCGCTCATGTTCTTTAAAGCTTGGCGGTACGCATTATCATTCATTTCGTTTGAATCTCTTTTTACAGCTCTTGGCTCTTCATGTTTTTCAACAGCAGGCTCTTCACGTTTCTTCGTTTCTGTTGGTTGTTGTGTCTTTTCTTCGGAAGGCTGTGTTTTCACTGCTTTTTTCTCATTTGAACGAGAAAGACTTCTAATATTCACAGAAACAATAAGCGCAATAAGTACAACAGCAATAACCGCAATGATTATAATTGTTAACATATAATCACCTACAGTTGCTGACCTTTGAATTTAGCTGTTACTCCTGCAACGCGTTTTCCTAGTGCCATTCCTAGCTGTTTATCATTTTCAGAAAGAAGACCATTGCTTTCAACAGGACAAGTAATGCCTACGCCGTAGTAAGAACCGTAAAGGGCATTTTCTGGGATATTTCCAGTAAGACCTGTAATAATCATACCTTGATGAAGCATTGGCGTAATTAAATTAAGCATTGTAGCTTCAAGTCCACCGTGTGTTGTAGCTGTTGTACAAAATACAGCCCCAACTTTATTAATCAATTTCCCTTCCGCCCAAAGATACCCAAGCTTATCGATCCAAGCTTTTAAGCCTGAACTGATTGTTCCAAAATGCCCTGGACATCCCCAGATAATGGCGTCCATTTCTGGAAGCTCTCTTACATTTGCTTCATGAACAGAGCGGAGAAAAACTTCTCCACCTTGTACCATACGAGCTCCCTCAGCAATTGCTTGTGCAAGTTCTTCAGTATGTCCGCCTTCGCTATCATAAACAATACAAATCTTCATAACCATTTCTCCCCCTTTTTCCCTTTAAATTATTAAGAAGTTTTCGGAGCTGGAAGCATTTTTGTTTCTTCTTGTACAGGTTCAATTGCTTGTTTTGGCTGTGGACCTTTACGAACGTCACGTAAGAAAAAGCTCAAAATCAAACCAATAAAAGCAATTCCTGTTGCCCAGAAGAAAGCATCGTTAATACCCATTACAGTAGCGTGCTCACTTGCGTTAGCATACACTTGCTTCACAGCTGTTTGCTGTGCTTGCTCCATTGGCACATGCATAGCTGAAGCAATTTTGACTGTTAGCTCATGAAAGCTTTGCATAAAACCAGTGTTTGATGTATTCATATTCTCAGTTAAAGCGCCTAAATGGAACGTTGTACGATTGGTAAAAATCGTTGTAACAAGACTAATTCCAATTGATCCACTAACTTGACGTAGCGTATTTGACATTGATGAACCATGGTTGTTCAGACGAGATGGCAACTGGTTTAAACCTGCTGTCATGATCGGCATCATAAGAAGTGACATTCCGAACATACGGCACATATATACAATCAACAAATGAGCATATGATGTTGTTAACGTAAGCTGTGTGAATTGGTATGTTGTAATTACAGTGATAATCATCCCAACGATACCAAGCGGTCTTGGACCAATCTTATCAAATAAAATCCCAGAAATCGGCGACATAATAAGCATTACAATCGCCCCTGGTAGTAGTAATAAACCAGAATCAAGTGGCGTATACCCACGAATATTTTGTAAGTAAATTGGCACTAAGTACATACCAGCATACATGCTAATTGTAAGTGCGATATTAATAACACTTGATAGTGTGAAAATATTAAATTTAAATACGCGCATGTCTAGCATTGGATGTGGTGAACGCAGTTGTTGAATTACAAACATCGCAAGTAGAATAACTCCGATAATCATTGTTGAAAGAACAACAGGATCTGTCCATCCATCTTGACCTGCTTCACTAAATCCGTAAAGAAGAAATCCCATACCTAGTAAAGAAGTTGTTGCTCCAAAAACGTCAACCTTGATTTTCTTGCCTTCTTGGATATCTTTTAATTTGAAGTAAGCAAAAACAAATACGATTACACCTAGTGGAACCATTCCTTCAAATAAAAGATGCCAATCATAATTTTCTACAATCCAACCTGATAAAGTTGGACCAACAGCAGGTGCGAACATCATCGCAAGACCAAAAATCCCCATTCCTTTCCCGCGCATTTCCGGCGGGAAAATCTGAACAATAATTGCCATAACAAGTGGGGCAAGGACACCACCACCAATGGCTTGAACTAAACGACCAACAAGCATAACTGGGAACGTTGTCGCAATTCCGCAAATAAGCGATCCGATTGTAAATACAAACATCGCAAATAGGAACAGTTTACGAACTCCAAAACGTTCAATTAAGAAAGCAGACAGTGGAATAAGAGCTCCGTTGACGAGCATATAACCTGTTAAAAGCCACTGTGCACTGCTTGCTGTTACGCCAAATTCATTGATTAAATGGGGCAAGGCTACATTTAATAGCGTTTGGTTCAAAATAGCCAAGAACAAACCGAGCATAACGATACCGAGAAGAGCGCCCTGGCCAGAGCCTTTTGAACCTGAATTTTCGTTAACAGATGAAGCCATTAAATTTCCTCCTTTCCCTTTTTAAAAGAATTACTTATTTCAATTAGTTTTTATTGATTTTTACTTGTGCATTCATTCCTGGTAAAACATTCTCAGAATAGTTAGAGATTGAAATTTTAACTGGAATTGTGTGTGTTACTTTTGTATAGTTACCATCTGTATTTGTGCTTGGCATTAAAGAGAAAAGAGAGTTTGTTGCAGAACCTACTTCTTCTATTTTCCCATCAATTATTGTACCTTCGTCACCATCAACAGTAACTTCTACATCGTCACCCTTTTCAATATCTTTTAGCTTATCTTCTTCAATGTTAGCTATTACATAAAGTTGAGTCATATCCACTACTTCAGCAACTGCTTGACCTTGTTGTACTGTTTCATTATTTAGAACATCTTTTTTAACGATTTTTCCATCTTCAGGAGCTGTTACATCTACGCTGCCCTCTCCTGTATTTACATTAGCAACAGCGTTGTCTTTTGAAACATCTTCGCCTTCTTCAACAGACCACTCTGCTAATTTTCCTGACTGTGGAGCAGTGATGCTTTTCACATCTCCCATAACTTGTGCATTTTCTGTTTTAATGTAGTTAGCGTTTTGGTAGTAGTAATACCCGCCGCCTCCAACTAATGCTAAAATAACGATGATACCAATGATGTTGATTAAAACTAAACGACCTCTTGACATAATCTTGCTCCTTTCTTCCCTTAAAATAATTAATTTAATTTATATTTAACTTTATTAAATAAAAACCGTAGAATAAGCTCTTGTTTTAAGAGAGCTACTATTTTACTACATAAAATTGTATATTCATTACGGTAATTACTTTCCTATAAAGTTAATTTACATATGGAATCTTACCACACGAATATATATAAAAGCAACAATTTTTCCTCATAATTTTTTTGGTTATTTTTTCAATTAAATCTCCCTTTTCTTTCCTCTTCTTTTTCTTCTATAATAGAGCAGGAATAACTCAAAAGGAGCTTACTATAATGAAGAAAAATACGCTGCTGTTAATTGACGGCTTCAATTTGCTTAGTCGCGGTTACTTTGCTACAGCATATGGACGAGATGAAGAAGATCTTACAAAAAATATCGACGGAACCTATATTAATGCTTTAAATGTATTTTTCCGAAAGCTATTTCAGCTTTTCAGACAATATGACGTAACACATGCACTAGTTGCTTGGGATGTAAAAAGAAATGAGACAGATCGCCGAGTAAAATATGATTTTTACAAAGCAACTCGTAATGAACTTCCTCCTCCTCTTATTGAGCAATATGAAACATGTCAAAAAATATTAGATGCTCTCTCAATTAAACAGATGTCTCTTGCCCCGTATGAGGCAGATGACCTTATCGGCTCTCTCTCTCTTTCATGGACTGTTCAAGAGGAAGGAAAGTGTTACATTTATAGTAATGATAAGGATTTATTTCAGCTATTAAATGAAGATGTAGCTCAAATTGTCGCAGGAAAACGTGGCGATAGCGTTTTTACAATGGAAGATTTTCAAACTGAATACGGTATTTCACCTTCTCAGTGGGTAGATGTTAAAGCACTACTTGGCGATAAAAGTGATAATATTCCAGGTTGCCGTGGTGTTGGCGAAAAGGCGGCTCTTCCTCTTATTCAACTTTATGGGTCTATTGACGGCCTTTATGAGAATGTGGAAACGCTCGATAAGAAGTTTAATCGATATAAGAAGAAGCTTTTAGAAGGAAGGGAAACAACCCTTGTGAGTAAAGAACTAGCTCAAATTCTCTGTTCTATTCCTGAATTTCAAGCGTTTGATTTTAATACTCTTTCTCTTGATCTTACTGAAACACTTGTATATAAAGAAATGAATAAGGTAGGTATTTTCGCTTCTTTTTAAAAAGCTCCCCTGTATAAGGGGAGCTTTTATATTATGGACGCAAATCCATCATTTCACCAAAATACTGAGAAGCGGTTGTAAAACAAACAAAAGCACAAAGTTCGCTTATTTCTTTTTCATTAAACGTTTCTTTTAATACTTCAAAAGTTCCTTGTGGTATAGCGCTCCCTACTCTTAAAAAAACACTCACAAATCCAAGAGCCTTTATTGTTTTTTCATCCTGGATATTTTTCTCAGGTTCTCTTTTAGCTTTGCAATAAAGACAGCCGTTTCCATGGGCAAGTGCTGTTCGCACATGTTCCTTTAAATCTTTTGAAAGCGACATAGTGTTTTCAAGTACTTCCCCTAATTCACTCCACTTTTTCATTACTTCTTTATTATGTCCTAGAAGCTTTTGAAATGAAGTTTCTCCATTTAATGATAAGGATATTGTTGTCATCGTTCCTCTTCCTTCCTGTTTTTAAGTAAATTATGTTACAATTATAGAAAGAAAAAGAACTTTTTCACATTTCAAATGAAACTAAAAAACAATAGAGAACTTTTATTTGATATAAATTTTGAAGAAGAAGGTTGCGTATGAAAATTGACGAGTTAGATATTAAAATTATGAAAGAACTAAAGAAAAATGCGAGGCTTTCAATACGACAACTTAGTCAAAAAGTCAATTTATCTCCGCCGTCTGTAGCTGAAAGAGTTAGAAGACTTGAGGATGAAGAGGTCATTGAACGCTATACCATTGATGTCAATAGAACGAAGCTTGGTTATTCTATTGACTGTATTATTGAAGTTACCGTTAAAAATGGAAAACATGAAGCATTTAAAACGTTTATTGAGCAGCATCCTAATGCTTTATTCTGCTATCGTATTACAGGAAAGTCCTGCTTTATGGTCATGCTAACTGTGAAAAAGCTTGAACAGATTGAAGATTTTATTAACGATGTGACCTCTTATACAACAACGTTTACAAATATTATTTTTTCAAGCGTAAAACTTCAAAATGAAAGTCTTTTTACTTAGTTCATTAGAAGGAGAAAAGAACAATTTCTAGAAAGGTTTATTTGAAAACGTTTTTTTTATTATTATAATAGAAGGAGAATAAAAAGCGTTTTGGTTTTATTATAAAGGGGGCATTACCAAAAATGAGTGAATATCCAAAAGAGATAAAAGAACAGTTGGAACATATGGATCGTATGAAGGATACGTTTTTTCGCCACAAAAAAAAGCTTGTTGAAGAATTATGTAGTAAACTTCCTTACAACATTACTCCAACAAAATATTATATGCTTAAATTTATTTACGAAAAAGAAAAATGCATGGTTGTTGATGTATCCAAAAAACTGGAGTTATCATCTGGGGCAACAACCATTACTCTTAATCAGCTTGAAGAATATAATTTAATTGAAAGACGTCGTGATAGCCGGGATCGTCGCATTGTTTGGCTAACATTGTCAGAGCAAGGAAAAGAACTTGTTCGCAACGCTCTAAAAAAGCGTGATGAGTTTTGGGGTAAAATGCTCGCGGTTTTAACAGAGGAGGAAACAAAGGAATATTTCCGTATTCTTGAAAAGATCGAAAACGGAATTGAAAGAAATTTAGATGGGATAAAAAGATAACAGAAATCATTTTGATCTCTATTATCTTTCTACAGCAAAATATGAGTTATCAAGTCATCTAATAAATACAAAATATACTACGCTTTCTTCTGTAGTACAAGTCCGTCATACGTATTTTCCATATGATAATCTTTGAAAATAGATACGATTGTGACAAGGCCAATTACAAGAATAAGCGTAATAGCAAGGGCTGTTGTTATATCAGCAAGAGGTGCAATAATAGCAGCCGCAACGGCTGGTGTCATCGTAATACAAAGATCTTTCGGTTTTTGCTGTACGTTTGCGAGCGGTGATAGAAGCTTTCCGATCATTCCTTTCACCATAATCGTTTGTTCACCATGAGATACGGCTTTATGTAAAGCGTGTTTTTCTGCTACTATAATCATAAGTAGAAACCTCCTCTAGTTTGCGGTATTTAGTTTAATATTCGCTACGAAGAGGAAATATCCTGCTTTAAAATGTAAAAAATATATGAATTTTCAATTATTTTAACAAAAAGCCCTTTTTAAAAGGGCTTTTTGTGTTAAGATTTCGTTATATATGTCCAACCATCTTCTTGATATACTTTCTTTTGCTTCATTAAACCTCCAAGCGCACGCTTGAAAGCCCCCTTGCTCATTCCGAACTGTTCTAAAATATCATCTGGATGACTTTTATCACTATATGGCATCGCACCATTTCGACCTTCCATATAAGCTAAAATTTCTTCTGCGTCATCACTCATTTTTTCTTGCTTACGTGGAAAAAGAGATACATTTAAAGTGCCATCTTCTTTTACATCAATAACGCGACCGCTTACTCTTTCTCCTAAACGTGGTTCACGTTTACGTTCGCTTTCATGGATAAAACAGCGATATCCCTCTTCTGAAATCATGAAACTGCCAATTTTCAACAAACGATACACGTTTCCTGTGATGTCGCTGTTGTATGCAGTTTTGGGAGCTTTACGTGCTACTTGTTCCATAATATTTTCTGTCGCAAGGCGACCAAGAAGACGACCTTTACGATCCGTTTTAATGCTTACATATAACCAATCACCAACTTCAGGCCATAAATGTTCAAGCGCTGATAAATCATCAAGGGAAACAAGCAAATCTGTGCTTATGCCAATATCAACAAAAACCCCTAAATGACGTTGAACGCCAACAACTTGTGCCCATCCATAGCGTCCTTTTTGAATGTTTGGTTTCTTCATTGTAGCTGTAATACGTTCTTGTTTATCATGATAAAGGAAGACTTCTACGTCTTCGCCAACTTCAATTTCACCAATAATTTCTGATTCATGTAGCAATACATCTTCACTGCCATTTGTTAAAAATACGCCGAACGGTGCTTCGCGCTCCACTTCTAGCGTCACAATCATTCCTGCTTCAATCTTACTCATGCTCTTTCTCTTCCTCCTCAATGGTGCATTTGTTGCTCCTACTAAATCTACCATGATTTAGTATAGATGTATAGATTATTTCAAGAAAGACTCGTTTTAGATTGCGCTAGTTTCTCCTACTTTTATTCTTCAACTTGATACTTTTGCCCTTTTTTCTTGTTTTTCAATGTTGCCTTTTTCATCTTTAAAAACAATATGTTCTCTTGAAAAGTGCACAGGAGAAGTGATGCCCGCTGCTGAAGCTAAATTATATAATCCTTCTCGAAGAGACAAGATATAATTGCATACACGGAATAATTTTTCTTCTACTATAAGGGCTTGCTGCAGTTTAGGATCTGTTGTTGCAACCCCAACAGGACAATTGTTTGTATGACAGACTTGTGCTCTTATACATCCAACCGAAAACATCATGCCGCGAGCAACATTCACAAAATCAGCGCCCATTGCAAGCGCTACTGCAATCTTGTCAGGCGTAAGCAACTTTCCAGAAGCAAATACTTTTACTTTATCTCGAACTCCGTATTTTCGTAGTAAATCATCTACAATAGGCAGAGCCGTATAAATCGGCAACCCAGCAGCATCAGCAAGTTCTGAATATGATGCTCCAGTACCTCCTTCCCCTCCATCAATTGTGAAAAAATCTGGACTTCGCCCACTTTTGGCGATATATGCGATAAGCTCTTCAAGTTCTTTTACATTTCCTACAACAAGCTTCACACCGACCGGCTTTCCTCCAATACTACGGAGCTTTTCAATAAAATCAAGCATTCCTTCTCTGCTACTAAACTGTTTGAAACGATTTGGGCTATCAATCGATTCTCCAGCCTCAACTTGGCGGATTTCAGCAATTTCATCTGTTACTTTTCTGCCATCAACATGTCCTCCTCTTGTTTTTGCGCCTTGGGCAAGCTTAAGTTCAAATGCTTTCAGTTCTTTTATTTCACTTTTCTTTTTAAATTCCTCCCATGAAAACTCTCCATCTTTCGTTCGCACTCCAAAGAGACCCGGACCAATTTGACAAATAATATCTGCGCCTCCTTTCAAATGGTGAGGAGACAATCCACCTTCTCCTGTATTCATCCACGTTCCTCCAGCAAGTTTCAACCCTTTAGAAAGAGCTGTAATAGCCCGGTCCCCAAGCGATCCATAACTCATTGCAGATTGCCCAACGTTTCCCTTTACATAGAAAGGCTTTTCACATGTATGCTCGCCGATAATTTGCACATCATCTTCATGAAGAAGATATGGGGAAGCCTCTACCTCTTTTTGATATTCTTTTCGTCTCAACAAGTTATCTTCGTCTATTTTATAAACTTTTGTTTTTACTTTTTGATTATTATCAACCTTAAGCTCCTCACGCTGAGCTGGAAATAGAGAATTTGCAATATAGTAACCAGGACGCTCAAATTCACGTTCCGAGCCAAAACCAATTAACCTGCTTTTATATTTAGCAGATTTCATTGTTTGCTCATATTCTATCCGTGAAAATGGCTTACTTTCATTATCATTATGAAATAAATACTGTCTCATTTCAGGTCCAATTTTCTCTAAGATGTAGCGTACTTTCCCTAAAACAGGAAAATTTCTTAGCACGGAATGTTCCTTCTGCTTTTCATCTCTTATGTAAATCCATAAAAATATGGCTCCTGGGATTAATAATAATAAAAGCAGTACCCCAACTAGAATTGTAATTGTCCATCCCATTTCTTTATCCCCCTCTTTACTTTATAAAAAAGAAGCATGAGAATTCTCATGCCTCTTCTTTTATTAAAAGAAACGCTTTAAGCTTTTTTTAAGCGGCGGCATTTCTACTTCATGATTTTTGAAGAAATTCTTCAACAAATATTTGGAATAAGAGAAAGCCTGGCTGTATCCAATTTTACCTGGAAGAGGCGGCTGCTCTTTAATGTGAATATCTAGAATAACAGGTTTTGTGGCAAGAGCCGCTTTTTCAAAGGCAGGAGCAAGCTCTTCAAATTCTTCTACTCTATAGCCAATGCCTCCTGATACGTCCGCAAATCGAGCAAAATTAAATGGTTGAAGATCAACGGCATAATCAAGGTGACCTCCCACTTCCTGTTCGTATTTAATCATCCCAATTTTTTCATTGTTCAATACAACAACAATAATAGGAAGCTTGTATTTTACAGCGGTTAAGAAATCCTGCATCACCATTGAAAATCCACCATCCCCACATACAGCGACTGCTTGGCGCTCAGGATAAGCCATTTTTGCAGCAATTGCTCCTGGTAGCCCACAACCCATTGTAGCAAGCCAACTTGAAATGATAAATTGTTGGTTTGTTATGCGGAAATGTCGTGCCATCCAAACGGTAACGTTCCCAACATCAACAGATAAAATAGCATCATCTTCTACGATTTTTTGAAGCTGTGGAATGACTTGATGAGCTGTAATAGGGGTTTCTTCTTTTTGCTCATCTTTTCCAATATGTCTCCACCAATTTTCCATATTTTCTTGACATTTCTCAAGAAAATGTCGATCTTCTTGAAAAGCTCCGTGTGCAGTAAGCCATGGAAGTACTTCCTTTGCATCTCCTACAATTCCTACTGAAACAGGATAGCGTTTTCCAATTTGAGTAGGTTCCATATCAATTTGAATAGCTTTTGCTTTTTCAGGAAGATAATCTCGGTATGGGAAAGATGTACCTATCATGATAAGTAAATCCGTTTCCTCCATTGCCTCATATGCTGGCTTTGTTCCAATTTGACCAAGGTTTCCAAGATTTGAAGGATGATCGTCTGGAATTACTCCTTTTCCTGGTAGTGTCACAACAACTGGAGCGCCAAATCTTTCTGAGAAGGCCTCCACTTCTTTTCTAGCATGCAGTGCTCCTTTTCCAGCTAGGATAACAGGACGTTTTGCTTCATTTAAATATGTAACAGCTTTCTTTAGATCCTCTCCATTTGGAACAATCTGAGCTTCTCTAAAAACTGATGAGGTATACATTAAACTCTCGTCAATTTCTTGAACAGGGATATCGTCTGGAATGGTTAAAACAGCGACCCCCTTTTTAGCATATGCCGTTTTAATTGCTTGATTTAAAAGATCTGGGAGCGTGTCTGCTCTTTGCACCGTTTTATTGAACACGGCTACGTCATCAAACATGCGCTGCAAATTAATTTCCTGAAAATCATCTCTCCCAAGTTTTTCAGTTGATACTTGTCCAGCAAGAACGAGCATTGGTACGCCATCTGATGCTGCATCATACATCCCATTTAAAAGATGAACTGCTCCAGGACCTGCAATTGATAAACATACCCCTATTTTCCCTGTAATTTTAGCGTAGCTTGAAGCGGCGAGAGACGCTGCTTCCTCGTGGCGTACTCCAATAAATTTAATTTGCTCTTTTGCTTTTCTTAACTCTTCCATTACATTGTTAATGGAATCTCCTGGAAGACCATATATATGGTTAATATTCCATTCTTGTAGTGAACGAATTAATGCTTGACCAGCCGTTGTTTTAGCCATAATGTAGTTCCTCCTTTTTTAGGTAAATATTCCACGTTGTTTAAAGTTTAAACATTATTAAATAAAAAAGCTTCATATAGTGAAACTTTTTATTTCTCCATTCGTTTGTAACTATGTGTCTTTGTTGTCCTCTTTCATCAACGTGGATTACGATTACTTTACAAGGAGATGGAAGACTTATGTCAAAAGAATCTTTTTTACAAATGAATACGGTTTTTATTAGTATATTAGTAGAGGCCTTACCATTCGTCGTTCTTGGCGTCATTATTTCAGGCGTGATTCAAATGTTCATTACAGAAAGTATGCTAGCTAAAATTATTCCTAAAAATCGTTTTCTCTCTGTTATAGTGACCTCTGTGCTTGGGAGCCTTTTTCCTGCTTGCGAGTGCGGCATTGTCCCTATTACAAGAAGACTGATCGGAAAAGGAGTTCCTCTTCATGGAGCTACAAGTTTTATGCTAACAGGACCTGTTATCAACCCGGTTGTGATCTTCTCTACATATGTAGCATTTGGGAACAATTGGACGATGGTTGGCTATCGGTGCATTTTATCCTTTATTGTAGCTCTTTTTGCTGGTTGGATTATCTCCCTTCAGTTTAAAGACGGACAGCTACGCAACGAGGCTACACACCATCATCATGACCATTCTCTTGCTTTTTCGAAGAAGTTTGGCGATATGGTACGTCACACATTAGATGAATTTTTCTCAGTTGGTAAGTTTTTTATTATTGGAGCTTTAATTGCGGCAGCGATGCAAACATTTGTTAAAACATCCACACTTCTTTCTTTAGGAGATGGACCTATTATATCCATCATTATCATGATGGGACTCGCTTTCGTTCTTTCTCTTTGCTCATCAGCTGATGCTTTTGTTGCTTCATCTTTCCGAAGCACGTTCAGTAATGGTTCACTTGTTGCATTCTTAGTATTTGGTCCAATGTTTGATATTAAAAATATGCTTGTTATGCTCGGAACTTTTAAGTCTAAACTCGTATTTTTCCTACTCTTTTACGTTACGATTTTTGTCTTTTTAGGAGCACTTATTATTTCTTATTTGTAAAGGAGGAGACAAAGTGGTACGCATTTTAATCTTAATTGGTTTTAGTTTTATTTTTATGCACCTGCACGCTACAGGAACAATTAATAAATATATTAATATGAAATATAGCTATATCTCATTTAGTACGATATTTATCTTTATTTTACTAACCATTGCTCAAGTTTATTTTTACGTAAAAGATGGTGATAAGAAAAATCACGATGATCATAAACATGATCATTCATGCAGCTGTGGCCATGATCACAGCCATGATGAAGATAAATGGTACAAAAAGCTCGTTGTGTACCCTATTATGATTTTTCCTCTCGTTGCTGTTATGTGCTTTCCAATTGCAACGCTTGATTCAAAAATGGTTGAAGCAAAAGGATTTCACTTTCCTATTCTAGAAGGTGATGATGCGTCAAGTAACCATCAAATTTTGCAACCTGATACAAGCACGTATTACGGAGCCGAAGATTACGAAAAATTAATGGATAAATCAAAGAAACAGTATGAAAAGAAGAACTCCATTATTCTAAATGACAACAATTATTTAAAGGGAATGGAAACCATCTATAATTTCCCTGGAGAGTTCACCGGAAAAACGGTATCACTAACCGGTTTTTCCTATAATAGTGATGACTTGAAGAAGAATGAAATTTTTCTATTTAGATTCGGAATTATTCACTGTGTAGCAGATTCGGGTGTCTATGGGATGCTCATTCAATTCCCAGACGATATGAACTTAAAAAATGATGAATGGCTACGCGTAAGTGGAGAACTAGACACAATGTATTATCAACCGTTCAAAAAAACAATTCCTGTTTTAAAAGTGAAAAAGTACGAGAAAATAAGCGAACCAGAAGATGCTTATGTTTATCGTCAATACTAATAAAAAAAGCCGCTTAATGCGGCTTTTTTTATTAGGCAATTGTCTATTTTTTTTAGGACAAATCCCCGAATTTTATCTTTCGTATATATTATAAGAGACTTGTAAAAGGAGGTAATCCATGTGCATCATCACTCTTACTTTCCTCGTTATTATCAAAGAAACTATAAGCCGAACGACCAAAACGAACAAAACTATTCTTCATCACATCATGAAAATTTTGTCCACCCTACTGCTCCTCCATTTCCATATGGAGAAGGAAATTATGAACAAAATTATTCTTCATCACATCATGAAAATTTTGCCCACCCTACTGCTCCCCCATTTCCATATGGAGAAGGTAGTTTAGAACAAAATTATTCTTCACCACATCATGAAAATTTTGCCCACTCTACTGCTCCCCCATTTTCACATGGAGAAGGTAGTTTAGAATATCGTTTGAATTATCTTTCTTACCAAGTTCAGCAACTTATTGAGCAAAACAAACAGCTCCTTGAGCGTTTAGATCGAAAAGCTCCTGAACAAAGTCAAACGGTCACAGCGCCAGGTGGAGGCGGATCTATTATTGTCCGGATGTAAACGCTAGAGTAGAAGGTCTTCCTCTTAAAGGAGTCCTTCATTGATAAAAAGTGGACAAGTTTAAGTGCATTTCTCCATAAAAAAACTCCTGCTATTTTGCAGGAGCTTCTAAGCTTTCTTCACTATCCGTGCTTTCGTTCCGTATTGTCTTCTGTTTCTTCATTTAATTGTTTAATTAAGAAAGAGACTTGAAGAATTTGATGATTTTCAATTTCTACTACTTCAAACCGGTACTGATCATCTTCAACAACAGGATTCTCATCTGGGGTTGAAGCCATCTTCACTTGCATCCATCCCCCTATTGTATCAACGTTCTCTCGCTGATCAAACGTCATTCCGAACCGCTCTTCTAAATCATCTAAAAGAACGCGTCCATTTAAAAGGTAGTAGCCCTGTTCTTGTTCTACTACGTCTGGAATTTCATCAGTATCAAATTCGTCTTGGATGTCACCAACAATTTCTTCTAATATATCCTCCATCGAAATAATCCCTGACGTTCCTCCGTATTCATCCATAACAACTGCAATATGAATGTGTTCTTTTTTCATCTTCACTAACACATCTTGCAAGCGTGTTGATTCATGAATAAAAGGAATTGGATGAATATGCTTTTTCATATTTAATGATCGCCCAAGAACAAGGTTTGTGACCATTTCCTTAGCATTTACAACACCGATAATTTTGTCTTTATCTCCTTCTTCTGTTACAGGGTAACGTGTAAAGTGGTTTTCATCAATAATTTGTAAGAGCTCTTCCTTTTCCATCTCCTGATCAAAAACAATCATTCTTGTTCTTGGTACCATAATATCTTTTGCAACCCTTTCATCAAATGAAAGGATGTTTTGCATATATGAAAGCTCTGTTTGATTAATTTCTCCACTTTGGTAACTCTGCGTCATAATAATTTTAAGCTCTTCTTCTGAGTGTGCTTGTTCATGACCAGCAGGCTTTACCCCAAATATGCGAAGGATAATGCGCGCTGAGCCGTTTAAAAGCCAAATGAGGGGAAATAAAATTTTCCCAAATAGCACAAGCGGCTGAGCTAACAAAAGCGTAACTCTTTCAGTATACTGAATAGCCAATGTTTTCGGAGCAAGTTCTCCTAAGACAACATGTAAAAACGTCATAATACCTAATGCAAGCGCGTAAGAAACAACTGTTGTCCAAGCTGTAGGAATGCCCAATTCATGGAATACAGGGTGCAAAAGTCGTTCTACAGTAGGTTCTCCGAGCGTCCCAAGACCTAAAGCTGTCACTGTGATTCCGAGCTGACAAGCTGAAAGGTAATAATCCAAATTGGTTACTAGTTTCTTTACAGCAACCGCTTTTTTATTTCCTTCTGAGATAAGCTGCTCAATTCGCGACATTCTTACTTTTACAACAGCAAATTCGGCCCCTACAAAAAAGGCTGTCAATACAATTAAAAGAGCTACTAATATTAAATTAATGATAATGGTCGTGTCCAACTTATCCCCTCTAAAAAGAGGGAATCACCTCCGCTATAAAAATTATTTATATCCACCCGTAGAGTGATGACCATGAGATAGGTACTCAAGCCAAAATGATCCTTTGTTTTCAATTAACGCGGTTACATTCTTCTGACTAATCGTTCTCCATAGCGCCTTCCCAACGTCTTCACCCCCTTTTTATTAGCTTATATTTTAGCATATATTAACTTCTATGTATATTTATTATTCCGGCACCGTTTTTTACTTTTTCTTCACTATGTATTACAACACATTTGTAAGAAGCAGAAGAAGCACAGCCCCTCCTAAAACGACACATGATACATGCCCTTCACTTTTTTCTTTTTTAAACTCTGTTATGTTATTAAAAATAAGCGACAAAGACATCGCTACTAGCATCCAAGAAACAACATTAAAATTCTCGATATTCCCTTCCTTTTCCATAATGAGTATAGTTAAAGCCAATATGATGGTGAAAATAGAAAAAACTATACCACCTGCTTTACATAAGCGATCCATCTTTCCATCCCTTTCTCAAAACTTCCCCTTTTCTTCTTTTTTCAAAAAAGTTCACGAAATGTATGTCTTACCCTTATTTTAACATATAGTAAAGATTTACAAAAAGTATAGAAAAAATATTCAATGAATTTAGATTAGTTAATCTTTTCCGTTAATTATCATTTTTTACCTTATATATTACGATTTCGTTACATTTTTATTGCAAATGTTAATAAAGTCTATTATACTCACAAATAGAGAAAAAAATTTAGGAGTTTTTGAGATGAAGAAAAAAGGGGTTATTGTTTTATCTTGTTTGTTTTTAGTGTTTATTGTCGGATTTGCTTCATATCTCTTCTATAAGAAAGAAGTTGCAAAAGAAGCTCCTCAAGCTCTTGTAACAGAAAAGGAATACACGCCAATCTATTCTGTTCCTTCTCCTTACACAGAAAGAGAAGTTAAAGGGTATTTAACTAAAGATACTGAGTATCGCAACTATATGGCGTTTAACCAAGACTGGTGGCGAGTTGCTGTTGGAAACGACGTTGGCTATGTTCCACGCAAGGAAACGAAAACAGCGAGTGCAACAGCTGTCAAAGATCAGTCGCTAACGAGCGCTTTTGAAGGAGAAACGCTTTTAGTGAAAAAAGCAACTCCAATTTATCGCTCAATGTCTAAAAAGTCTAAAAAAATTGGAGAATTTGATCAGCATACTCAAATTGAAGCAAAGGATACAGGCCAAGACTGGATGGAAGTAAACGTTGGCGGTCTTATCGGTTACATTCCAAAAGATAGTGTTGAAAAACAAAATGGCGTTCCTGTTCTTATGTATCATCACCTTTTAAAAGATGAGGAGAATCATAACTTCAGAGATGTTTCCACAACTATCACTCCTGAAGCCTTTGAGGAACAAATGAAGTGGCTTCATGACAACGGCTATACTGCTATTACGCTCAAAGAATTAGAGCCTTACATACAAGGAAAAAAAGCATTACCTGAAAAATCTGTTGTCATTACATTTGATGATGGGATTATTTCTTCGAGAGAATATGCTTATCCTATTCTTAAAAAATATGGATTTAAAGCAGAAAACTTCATTATTACAAGTAGAATTTCACAGGAAAGCAAACCATTCAATCCAGATCGATTAGACTTTTTAAGCTATCAAGATATGGAAAAAATGAAGGATGTGTTCTCGTTTGGTTCTCATACGAATGCGCTTCATTCAATGAATGAGGAGAAGAAACGCGGTATGATTACCCAACTTCCTTATGATCAAGTGTTAGCAGACTTCAAACAAAGTAGACAAGTACTTCCATCTCACTCTGCATACTTTGCTTATCCTTTTGGACACTTAAATGAGACATCTGTTCAAGCTGTCAAAGATGCAGGATTTACCCTAGCCTTTACAACACAAAAAGGCTACGTCTTTCCTGGGGATAACCCACTGCTGCTTAACCGGTTCGGCATCGGACCAGACATAACATTAGAAAAGTTTCAAGAAATTTTTAAATAAAAAAGATTCAGCATAACTGCTGAATCTTTTTTTATTATCCAAACTGTGCTTGGTGAAGACGGCTATATATTCCCTTCTCTCCTAGCAATCTATCGTGTGTTCCTTGTTCTGTTATACCATTTTTTGTGACAACCATAATGCGATCTGCGTTTTTAATTGTAGCAAGGCGATGAGCAATAACAAGAGTTGTGCGCCCTTTTGAAAGCTCATTTAACGCTTGTTGGATGGCAACTTCTGTTTCAGTATCAAGAGCAGAGGTTGCTTCATCTAAAATTAAAATTGGTGGGTTTTTAAGAAAAATTCGTGCGATAGCAAGGCGTTGTTTTTGACCACCAGAAAGTTTTACTCCTCGCTCTCCAATGATGGTGTCAAGTCCGTCAGGCTGAGTTGAAATAAAGTCAGACAGCTGAGCTTTACGAGCTGCTTCCTCTATCTCTTCATCTGTTGCATCTAGCTTACCATAGCTCAAATTCTCCCGAATCGTGCCTGAGAAAAGGAAAACATCTTGCTGCACAATACCAATTTGGCTACGCAGTGATTGAAGAGTAAAGTCCCGAATGTCTACGCCATCAATTGTAATTTTCCCTTCTTCAATCTCATAAAAACGAGGAAGCAAGCTGCACAAAGTTGTTTTTCCTGCTCCTGATGGACCTACAAACGCAACTGTCTCACCTTCTTTGATAGAAAGGGTTAGTCCATTTAAGACTCTTTCCATATTTTTGTAGCGAAATGCAACTTTTTCGTAACGGATTTCTCCTTTTACCGTCATATCTTTAGCGTGCTCTGAATCAACGATATCAGGATGTGTATCCATGATTTCAGTATAGCGCTTGAACCCGGCGATTCCTTTTGGATAACTTTCAATCACCGCATTAATTTTTTGAATTGGTCCTATTAAAATGTTAGAAAGGAGAAGAAACGCAACAAACTCTCCATATGTAAGCTGACCTTTAATAACGAAAAGCGTTCCAAACAAAAGTGTAAAGAGTGTTACAATGCGCATAAGCATGTAGTTGGCCATAATATTTTGAGCCATAATTTTATAAGATTGAAGCTTTGTTTGGCGATAGCGTTCATTGTTTACTTCAAAGCGTTTTTGTTCATGTTCTTCATTTGCAAATGCTTTTACAACGCGAATGCCTCCAATGCTATCCTCTACGCGGGCATTAATATCCCCTACATCACTAAACATTTTACGGAACGTTTTTGTCATCTTTTTGTTAAAGTGAATAGCACAAATCATTAAAAATGGGATAACGATAAAAGAAAGCACAGCAAGTTTCCAATTAATCGTAAGCATAATTCCAAATGCGCCTAGAAGCGTCATAATAGCGACAAATACATCCTCAGGTCCATGATGGGCAACTTCCCCGATTTCTTCTAAATCTTTGGTCAGCCTTGAAATCGAATGTCCTGTTTTATTTTCGTCATAGTAGCTAAAAGAGAGCTTTTGCATGTGACCAAAAAGCTTTCTTCTCACATCTGTTTCGATATTAATACCAAGTTTATGTCCCCAAAAAGTTACAATGTACTGAAGACCTGTATTAAGAAGATAAATAGCTAAAAGACCTAAACATGCCAATGAGATAACAGTCCAGTTTTCCATAGGAAGTAAACGATCAATCACTTCATTTACAGCAATCGGAAAAGCAAGCTCTAAAATCCCAACAAAAACAGCACATGAAAAATCAAGTATGAAAAGTTTTTTATATGGTTTATAGTATGAAAAAAAACGTTTTAACACCTTTTTCCTCCCTTATCATTATAGTATAACTCCATACAATGATAATGATTATCATTGTGTTTTACAAGCTTTTTTTACCTCTTTTCTCTTGCTTATCTTGAATTCCTTTTCATTTGTGCCTATCATAAAGAGTAGCTTTTCTATTTTACATATTTTGAAAGGAGGACTTTCTTTAATGGGAACCACTGTTGCTGCACCAAAACCGGATAACATAGAAAAAATAACAGTGTACAACATTTTATTCATTATTGGACTTTGTCATTTATTAAATGATGCCTTACAAGCTGTTATCCCTGCTATGTTTCCAATTTTAGAAAGATCAATGGGATTGACATTCACACAACTTGGACTTATTTCTTTTACCCTTAATATGGTTTCTTCTGTCATGCAGCCTGTTGTAGGGTTTTATACAGACAAGAAGCCGATCCCTTATGCTCTGCCACTTGGGCTTACAAGCAGCATGCTTGGCATGTTTTTTCTTGCTTTTGCTCCTTCATTTGAAACTATTTTACTTTGTGTATTTTTTATCGGGCTTGGGTCTGCAGTTTTTCATCCAGAAGGTTCGCGTGTGGCCTACATGGCAGCTGGAAATAGACGCGGGCTTGCTCAATCTATTTATCAAGTTGGAGGAAACTCAGGGCAAGCGCTTGCTCCTTTAATGACAGCGCTTGTGCTAGCAAAGCTTGGGCAAGCTGGAGCTGCTTGGTTTACAATCTTCGGCGGGGTTGCCGTTGCCCTACTTTTTTATATTGCTAGATGGTATAGTTCACGCCTTGTTATGTATACGCCGAAGAAAAGAAAAGCACAGCGACAGATGAATGTAGAATCCAAAAAGGCAATTAAAGGCGCATTACTTATTATTATTTTTCTCATCTTTGCCCGTTCTTGGTATATTAGTGCTATTTCTAATTTTTATGCTTTTTATACGATTCAAAACTATGAAGCAAGCATCTCTCAATCTCAAAGCTATATTTTTCTTTTTCTTCTCATGGGAGCTGTTGGAACATTTTTAGGTGGACCTCTTGCAGATCGTTTTGGCAAAAGAAACGTTATTTTATTTTCAATGCTTGGAACCGTTCCATTCTCACTTGCCCTTCCCTACGTCAGTCCGCTCTTAGCTTACGTTTTTCTAGCTCTCATTGGGCTCGTTTTAATGTCTAGTTTTTCTGTAACCGTTGTATATGCACAAGAGCTTGTGCCAGGGAAAATTGGTACAATGTCTGGATTAACCGTTGGATTGGCATTTGGAATGGGAGCCATTGGCGGCGTTGCTTTAGGATTTTTTATTGATAAAATAGGTCTCAATCCAACGATTATTAGCGTAGGTTTCCTCCCTATCTTTGGACTTTTAACGTTTCTTCTTCCAAAAGATGAACGGATCCAAGAGTGGTATAAATAAGCATCACGTACAGCTTTAATTTATGATATGATTAAAAAAAAGCTAAGGAGAAACTTGTATGAGACCTTTACAAATATCGGCTGAAACAGCTCAAAAACTAGCACAGTCGCTAAATATGCCGCTTGAGCAAATTATGCATATGCCACAGCATATTCTACTTGCAAAGCTTGCGGAAATGCAAAAAGAAGAACAATAAAAACAAAAGGCAGAAGAAATTCTTCTGCCTTTTTACAATACTATCTTTTTTTAGATTGCTGCTTTTCTTCCAATAAATTAATAAAGCGATGAATCTTCTCGCTTGTTTGTTTTACATCGCTTTCTTTTTCTGAAGACGTCATTTCCTCTATCATATTTGAAAGCTGCTCTCGTTCTTGTTCTGTTAGCATCGTCCAATCTGCCACTGTATCCCTCCTGTTATCTTTCCCTTTGAAAATAGATTGTTTTTCTCTCTTTATAGCAAACTTTTCTTTCTAGATCCTCTTCCGATAGACGGTTCTTTCCCGCTTATGAAGCGCTTTTTTCCCATCTTTTCTATTGTACAAATGTCATCTTAGGAGAGCAAAATAAATTTTTTTAATAGAAAAGGTTTATTCTATGAAAGATTCGGTTATTACTGATAACAGGTTATCATAAAAACATATCATGCTTCATGTATAACCAAACTAATTTTTTATTTCAAACAATTTTTCTTGTGTAGAAGAGATGATGCTTGTAAAATGTTTCATATAAAGGATATTTCTACACAAAAGCTAAAATGAAGAGGTGTTTAGTGTGAATAAAACAGATTTAATTAATGCAGTAGCTGAAAAAGCGGAACTAAGCAAAAAAGATGCAACAAAAGCTCTTGATGCTTTGTTTGACACAATCTCATCAACATTATCAAAAGAAGAAAAAATCCAGCTTATTGGCTTCGGTACATTTGAAGTACGTGAGCGCTCAGCTCGTACAGGCCGTAACCCACAAACAGGAGAAGAAATTCAAATCCCAGCTTCAAAAGTGCCTGCCTTTAAAGCTGGGAAAGAGTTAAAAGAAGCTGTTAAGTAAAAAAAATGCCACTACAAAGAAGTCGTCTTCTCATTGAGAAGGCGACTTTTTTCATACCTAACCTATACGTTCCATGCACCAGAAGCAATATGTTCAACATATCCACCAACTTCGATATGAAAATTCTCATCCTTTTTTACTTTTACAAACAAAAGAGAAGGTCTCCCTATCTCATACCCTTGTTCGACCGTCATAGATATAGAACTTTCCCCAAAATAGTTGTGGTAGACGCAGTAGGCACCAAGACATCCATTAGCACTTCCTGTCGCTGGATCTTCTGGGACTCCATAGTAAGAGCAAAAATCACGAGCATGCAGCGTATTCCCTTCTACTGTTTCCGGACAAAATACCATGATTGCTTTTGCTTCTCTATCTTTTATCATTTCACAATAAGCTCTTTCGTTCACAACAATGTTTTTAACGGTTTGTAGTGTTTTAATAGGAGCAATAATGACAGGCAGTCCTGTTGAAACTTCTTGAACAGGATATGTATCACAAAGCTCTTCTGTCCCTATATTTAGAACAGCAGCCGCTTCTTCTTTTTCAATCGTTGCCCCAAATGTTGGTTCGTTTTGGAGCATCAAAACTTTTCCATCTTCTTCAAATGAAACTGAAATTGAGCCAATTTTATAACGTAAGGTCATATTTTTCACATTTTCTTCTAATAAATGTTGCCTAATAATATGTGCTGTTCCTAATGTGGGATGACCTGCAAATGGAACCTCTTCTGTTGGCGTAAAAATCCTTACGTCCCACGCTCCGTCCCTTTCTTTATAATCCAAAATAAAGGTTGTTTCAGAGAAATTCACTTCTTTTGCAATCTTCTGCATCTCTTCCGTTGATAAATGACGAGCATTTTCAAAAACAGCAAGCTGATTTCCGCTGTAGCGCCCTTTTGAAAACACATCAACAATATGAAATTTAATGGTCATTACACGTCCTCCTTTTTATAAATTTTACCATATCCTATTAAAATATAAATTCTTATTTGTTAATTTTCGCATCTCATGCTTTAGGTTGCTGTTATTTACTAGTTACAATAAGAGCGTCAGCAACTTATAAAAAGAGCTAATTTCCCAGCTCTATATAAGAAATTAGCTCTTTTTATTATTTTAACTTCTTTGATTCTAGGTAAGACAAGTTTTGTTAAACAAACGTTCTTACACTTTTATTTCGACTAAATTTATAGATAGCAATCAAAAAGAAAGCAATCCCAAATGAAAACAGCACAATAAAATTCATATACAAATCTTCTAATCCTTTTCCTTCTTGAAATTCCGTAATAGTTTCTAATACCCATTTTTGTGGCAGGAAGTCAGCAATTTTCCGGATGGAATCTGGCATAACTTCAATAGGCCAAAAGCAGCCTGATAGCATGCATGTAGGAATAAGTACGGCATTTTGTAAAGCAGGTGCTGCAGAAGTTGAATTCACAAAGGAAATGAGCGCTAATGAAAGTCCAACGGAAACAAAAGAGAATAAGAACATAAGAGAAAAAAGTTGCCAAGACGGTATCCCGTAATCAATGTGAAAAACAGCTTTCATAATGGTTAACGTTAAAATAGCCTGTACGCTCATCACAATCATATTTACAATAATGTTTGCTGCTACATACTGTCTTGCTGTAATAGGAGCCGCTGTAATTCTGTAATAAGTTCTCGTCTCTTTCTCTTTTAAAATAAGCAGTGATAGTGACATAGCAAAGGACAACATGATTACAATTAGAAAACCAATGGAACTGTACGTCATTTGCTTATACTGAGATGTGTTTTCAAGTGCTGCAGCTGTCACCCTAACTTCAGAGTTCTGATAGCGGTTATAAACAAGCTGAAACTCTTCATTCCCCTCTGTTCCACGCGCAATTGAAGCCACATTATCAATATAACTAGCAAGATAGCTTTTCACAAAAGCCGTTGCTTCTTCTCCTTTAAGAGATACAAGCTCAATCCCTTCTGGTTTTCCTCTTTTAACACTTTCTTCAAATCCGCTCTTAAAAATAACAATAAGATCTTTTTCTCCCGCTGTTAGGGATTCCTCTTGTTGTTTAATTGAAATTTTTTCAACGCTCGTATTTTCCAGCCCTTTTAAAAAGGAGAAAGTGTCTTCTGTAAGGCCGCTTTTATCTTTATCAACAACGCCAATTCGGATATTCGGGTTGTCACTTCCATGTATAACCGTTGATAAAATAATTCCTGCAAGGGGAATGAATAAATATAAAAGAAGGCCTCCTTTCATATTTAGCAAGCTTTTTATAATATTTTTTATAATCCATCCTGTTTCTTTCACTTATAGTCCCTCCCGTCTCCGCAGAGCAAAAGTAGTGATTAAAATAAACAGTAAAGCTATCCCAATGTTACTAAAGAGAACAGAGAAGGCTGTGTCAAAACTTCCGGTATATATAACATCTAAAATTCCTTCATTTGCCCAATGAAGCGGAGAAAGATTTACGATCAGATGCAAAAATGTGCCTTCTTCTGCTGTGAAAGGAAAATATGCTCCTCCAAAAAAGTTAGCAAGCTGTACAAAGACAACGGAAATAACGCTTGTTGTTTGAGGGGTTTTAGCAATATAACTAATACAAATTCCTAAGCTGACGGCTAGAAATACTTCCGTAGCTAAAAGGAGGAAAATAAGGAAAAGATGATCCCCCCAATTCGCTTTAAAAACATATTTACTAAATAAGATAACAGCTAAGAGAAACATCATATTCACCACTAATATCCCTAAAACCTTTCCAACAAAAATTTCAAACTTGCTAATTGGTGAAGATAGAAGTCTGTCACTCGTATGAAGCACTGTTTCTCCTCTTAAAAGCTGAAAACTATGAAACAAGCTAAAAAACGCGGTCATTGTTGTCATTACAACAGCGTAGTAATCCATTGCATTTGGCTTATTAGGTGAGTTTAGCGCTCTTTCTTTCATGTAGTCACTGTTACTTGCTGTTGTAGCTTCTTCTATTCCTTTAGGATTTATTTTAGCTATTTCATATACGGCATTATATCGATCTACGAAATTTTGCATAATAGCTTGAACAACGCTTTGTTCAACAGAGGTAGTGCTATTTTTGTAAATTTTTACCTCTTTTGAGTGAAGTTCAATATAAGCCGTATATTCTCCCTTCCTTATCGCTTCTTTTCCCTCTAATGTTCCCTTTGCTTCCTTAAAAGATAGATCACTTTCTTTCTCCATTTTTTTTATAAAGCTTTTAAAACTTTCAGTAAATTCACTGTCTCCTTTACTTTTATACAGAATGTTCACGTCATTAATAGACACATCTTTTGCAAACGCTCCGGAAAGGGCTGTTCCTAAAATAAACATGAGGCCAATCGGAAGAGCGAGATAAAACAGAAACATTTGTTTATCTCGACAATAGCTTTTTATTTCTTTTACCATCAGATTAATTATCCTCATAATTCCTCCCTCCTTTCCTAGTCTCTTAGATTACGTCCTGTTAATGTTAAAAACACCGTTTCTAAATTAGGCGCTTTTTCTTCCAACGAACTTATTTCCACTTCTGCTTTCAGTAAAGTTTGGATAATTTTATTCAAGTTTTGAATTTCTACGTCTGAATAAATTTTAATTATATTTCCTTCAATGCTTGCACGCTTTACTCCACCAATTTCTTCTATCGATTCACAATTAACATACAAGGGATCTTTCACTTCAACCCATAGCTCTTTTACATCTGTAATCAGCGACTTAAGATTTTCTTTTGATCCTTTTGCAATAATTTTGCCATGATCAACAATCGCAATGTTCGTACATAGCGCTTCTACTTCTTCCATATAATGACTTGTGTAAATGATGGTAGAACCTATTTCATTAAGCTTTTTGACTGATTCCAAAATGTGTTTACGAGACTGAGGATCAATACCAACCGTTGGTTCATCCATAATTAATAGCTTTGGTCGATGTGCAATAGCACATGCAATATTCAGACGGCGTTTCATTCCTCCTGAGAAACTTTTTGGAAAACTTTTTGCTTTATCCGCAAGCCCTACAAACTCTAAAGCTTCTTCAACGCGCTGTTTTAACAAACTTCCTCTTAGTCCATAAAGTCCAGCGAAGAATTTAATATTTTCACTTGCTGTTAGATTTTCATAAATGGCAATATCTTGCGGAACAATTCCAACATTCATTTTGGCAAACTTCCGGTGTTTAGTAATGCTTTTTCCTAAAATCTCAATTTCACCTTCTGTAATTTGCAACAAGCTTGCTATCATATTAATTGTTGTACTTTTTCCTGCTCCATTCGCTCCAAGCAAACCAAAAATCTCACCTTTTTGGATCGATAAAGACATATTATCAACCGCGATAAAGTCATTAAATTTTCTTGTGACATTTCTCAATTCTAAAACGTTCATACCGTCACCCTTTCTGTTCCTTATCTTTTCTCATTGTAAATAAAAAACATGAACTTCCGTAGTGCAGAAGTTCATGTTTTTTAGATGAGAATATTCACTATTTTTTAGGAAGAAACACATTTAAGAGGATAAAGGGAGCAGCGTTGTAACAGAAAAGCCGTTTGATCCATCTACGATAATCTGTCCGTTTAAAGATGCAGCACGTTCTTCCATTCCCATAATTCCCATTCCTTTTATCACTTTCTCTGCTCCTGTTCCATTGTCTTTTATTTGGGCCTTAACCACTTTATTTAATACAGCTACATCGACCGTAATCTCACTTGCGTTGCTATGCTTTAGAGAATTTGTAAGTCCTTCCGCAATATTTCCATACACAATTTTCCAATAGATTGGTTCCATCTTATCTAAATCTCCGCTATACAAAAAAGAGGTAGAAACGTTCGTTCGAACGACAAACTCGTTAATAAGCGTTTTAAGTTGATTTACGCCCATTTGTTCTGAGGGAGGTTTAATTTTTTTTAACGTCAACCTGATACTTTCAATTCCTTCACTGGAAATATTAATGGCATTTTGCAAAAGCTCTTTTGCTTTTTTTTCGTCACGCCCAAGAAGCTGTTTTGAGGCTTCCATCTGAATTAAAGCGCCTGTCATTGCATGCCCAATCTGATCATGAATTTCTTGAGAAAGACGATTTCGTTCTTCAAGCTTAAACATATACTGAGATTGCTTTTTCCATACCTCTTTTTTATGAAGATTTCGCTTTGTATCATGAAGGTCCTTGCGAAGATTTAATTCTTTTTGTTCTAAGAAAACAATTCTACTCGTATAGCGAGCTAGCATTGTAAACGTTAAAAACGTAAAGACAGTCACAAATCCGTATAAAACTTGCACATGATAAGGAAGAAAAAAGAGAACAATAAGAGCAACAGGCATACCCCATTCTAGTCTTTTCCCCTGATAAAAAAGAAGTTCGTATATGTTTAACGGAAAAAGTAAAAAGTAGAGGATATGAAGCAATGTAGCACTCGTAGCAAGCACTGCAAGAGATAAAAGCAATACAACAAGCTTCACGTTTCTTTTCTTCATAATATAAAGTAAAACATTGAAACAAACATAAAGTAAAAGTGAACATACTATCCATGGAACTTTCTCTCCACCCTCATTTACATACTGGAGGATAAAGTACAATAGCAATACCGCTTTGCTGTATAAAACCCATTCTTCCATTAGCTGTTCTTTTCTAACCATTAATCTACTTTCCCTGTTAAATAATAGATTGCAATTTTTGTTCGATGTCCTAAATTACCTTTTGATAAGATTGTACTCACATAATTTGCAATCGTTCCCTCTGACATAAACAGCTTTGCCGCAATTTCTTTATTAGAAAGTCCTTTCGCAATAAGAGACATAACCATAATTTCTCTTTCTGTAAAAAGATTTTGATCAATTTTTACCTTTTCTTTAGCAGGCTGCAAGTTTGATTTAATTTTATCAAGTACCACATCTTGCATAACAGTGTGTCCCATATAAACACTTTTGATAGCATCCCGGATTCGCTCGGGATCATTGTTTTTTAGTAAGTAACCACGCGCTCCGTTCCTTATTGCATCCAATACGTATTCATCATCATCAAACGTTGTCAGAATAAGCGGTTTTACGTTCGTTTTCTCGCTCAAAATCTTTGTTGCTTCAACTCCATTCATATTAGGCATACGAATATCTAACAGGGCTACATCTGGAGAGTGATGTTCACAATACGCTACAGCTTCTTCTCCATCTACAAAAAGACCTACTACATCAAATTCTTCATATGTACTCAAAATAATTTTCATTCCTTCGCGGACGAATGAATTATCATCTGCAATAATCACGTTAATTTTCCCCATTTATTTCCCCACTTTTATGAATTTAAGTATTTTTTTGTATATTATAACACGATGCTTTATTATTCATTTTACAAAGTCTTGTTATTTTTTAAAGATTATTCGTACATATTAGAAGTAAAACCTCATCATTATAAAGTTGTTTTCCATTGCATTAGCTATTACAAAGTTTTTCATTTTGATTACAAAGTGCAAAAATAAAGCTCAAAGGTTTCTTTTTCTATCGATATGCTTTACAATGCCCACTAGATACTTTTTTAGAAAAGATATCTATTTTTGTTTCAGAAAGGAGAAAGTCATGAAGAAATTCACGTATCCTCTTATTGCAGGATTATTAGCCGTTGCGCTCACTGCATGTGGTTCGAATGACGATAATGCAAGCGATAAGTCAAAAGATACTCAAACTGAACAGCAAACAAGTAAACAAGATCAAGAAAAACAAATGAAAGAAATGCAAGAAAAGCTTGCTAAACAAAAAGTGGATGAGAAAAAAATAGTTGCAACAGTTAACGGACAAAAAATACTTGGAAGCGACTATAATATGGCTCTCTCTACTTCTCAAAGTCAAATGCAACAGTTTGGACAAGATCCAACTTCAAAAGAAGCTACGAAACAAATAAAGAAACAAACGTTAGATGGTCTAGTCAACCAAGAATTGATTTCTCAAGATGCTGCTAAAAAAGGCTATAAAGCAACAGACGAAGAAATTCAAAAAGAGCTTGATGAAGTTAAAAAACCTTATAAAACAGATAAAGAATTCAATAAAGCATTAAAAGAAGCTGATTTAAGCTTAGATGACTTGAAGGCTCAAATTAGTGACGTTGTTCAAACGAACAAATATGTGGAGAAAGAAATCCCTAAAGGAACAGTAACAGACAAACAGATTCAAGATACTTATGATCAACAAGTACAACAGCTGAAGCAAAGCGACAGTAAGCAACAGCAAGAAGTTCCAAAACTAGAGGATGTAAAACCACAAATTAAACAAAGCCTTGAAGAGCAAAATCAGCAAGAAAACTTGATGAACAAAGTAAATGAACTGAAAAAAGACGGAAAAGTAGATGTTAAGATATAAAAAAGCCAGCCTAACGGCTGGTTTTTTTATAGTTTTCGGCTCATGGAGTTTTTCTTAAAACGAACATTTCCTTTGTTTTCAACAAACTTAATATCGACTCCTCCATCCATCCGTTTTCCTGCAATCGTAATCATAAAATACGTAACAAGGCACGAAATGACAATCAAACTAATAAACCCTATTGAAGTGCCAAGTGAAGTTGATTGGCGCTTTAAGTCCAATAAAAAAGCGGAGTTATCGACAATAAAAGAGAAAAAGCCCTTTGTTTCGCCTTTTAAACTTTCAACAAGCTCTATCGCTTCTGTGGGAACGATTAATAAAACAAACGGCACAAACATTAACAAAAGATAAGCATAAGACAGGAGTAAAAGAAAAAGACTTGAAACTACACTGTTACGCTGCTGAGGACTGTTTGGATTGTACCTCGCTCCTATTGTGCCGATCCAAATTCCAATGGAACTAATGCCAAGCGCTACAAACGCATTCATAATCAGTACAATAAGGTGATAATGAATCGGCCAGCTTAAGAAAATTCCAGCAACTACTTCAAGGAATGATAAAATTCCAAACGGTAAAAGCCAGCTAATCCAAAGCTTTCCGAGAGCCACTTGAACCCCTGTAACAGGTAGAACACTAAGCATCCAAGCTGCAGGTCCTTCTCTTCCGATAGAGGCAGCTGCTAGACTCCCTGTAAACACAGCATAAATAAATAAAAACGCACCTTGAACAATCACTAATGTAAGCTCTGTATTTTGGATAAGAATTTTTAGCCCCTCTCCATTATTCATAAAAGCAATTACAGGAAAGATTAAAAAGAACCCAAGAGGCATAAATATCATCCATTCTCTTAAATCTCTTGAAATGGCCTTCCATTCCTTTAATCCTAGGGCCATAACAGGATGTCGCACAGCACCAGAAGTTTTGGCTTTCTTGCTTTTTTTCTTTTTCCTTGGACCTTCACTAAGTCGAATCCATCCTGTTCTAAATCCTTTTTCAACAAGAAGTGAGGAGAGAAAAAAGAAAATAATAGCCTGAAGGAGAAGGAAGAAAAGCGGAAGAAGAAAATCAATACTGCCGACTCGAGCCTGAAAAAGCGCTTCTCCTCCAAGACTCATTGGTGTCCAATTTGGAAACTGATAACTCTCGATCATATTGGCACCTCTTGAAGAATCGTTCAAAAGATTTGGAAGTTGAAACAAGGCATAAACAAGCAATCCAGATAAAGCACTCATAACAGTCATAAGTTCGTTTGCACGAGAAGGAGGCACAATCTGAATAAGTCCAAGATTAAATAAATAAGCAATTGATAATCCAATCAACACAATGCCTGCTCCAACAACAAATGCAACGAAATAAAATAAAATGGATACATTTCCGTGAATTCCAAATGTTAAAGCTGGAATAAAAAACAACAGGAAAACAAGTAGTGGAACCCCTACAATGCTTTGAATATACTTGACCCAAAAAATCGTTTTTGTAGGAATTGGCATTGTAAATAGGAATTGAAGGTCATTTGCTGAATAAAGGTTTTTAAACACTTGAGGAATTCCCATTAATAAAATGAATGAAAACATCGCTAATAAAATATACGGTAAAAAACTTTCGAACAACCCATCTGGTAGGTTCGAAGCAAGGCTCCACGTAAGCCGCGCTAAAATGAGCATTAATACGAGAATGAATAAAGCGGATATTCCGTATGTAAAAGCGCCTTTTGCTCCTTGAGATCGTATGCTATTAAAAAGCGTACGCTGCTGAACTTTAAGCATCTCTTTCATCATGAAGCATCATCCTCATCTTTTGAAATTTCGGCCATAAGCGCTTCCCCTTCTTCACCACCTGTTAGCTCTAAGAAAATATCTTCAAGCGTTGCTCCTTCTCTGCCTCCTTGCTCGCGGAGCTCCTTCATTGTTCCAAGTGCAATAAGCTCTCCTCCTAAGATAATTCCGACTCTGTCACACATCACTTCTGCAATTTCTAAAATATGCGTTGATACAAAAACCGTTGTTCCTTCATCACATATTTTTCGCAAGTAGTTTTTTAACACTTTTGCACTTTTAGGATCAAGACCAACTGTAGGTTCATCTAAAAATAAAACATCTGGCTTATGAAGAAGGGCGCCGCATAAGGCAATCTTTTGCTTCATTCCATGTGAATATCCTTCTGTAAGCTCATCTGCACGATGTTTTAAATCAAACAAGTTCCATAGTTTTTCAGCTCGCTGTCTAAACTCCTCTGCGGGAACTTGATAAACAGAAGCAACAAACTCTAAAAACTCCCATCCTGTTAACTTCGGATAAAGGTTAGGCTGATCTGGAACGTAAGCAATCTTTTTCTTTGCCTCAATTGGTGATGTCCATATATTTGTTCCTCCAATTACAGCCTTGCCGCTTGACGGTTCTAGCAGACCTGTCATCATCTTAATCGTTGTCGTTTTCCCTGCTCCATTCGGACCAAGAAAACCAAATAACTCTCCTTTTTTCACAGCTAAATTTAACGGTTTCAAAGCTTCGAATTTCCCATACTTCTTCTGTAGATTTTGAACCTCTAATGCAAATTCACTCAATAGGGACCAACTCCTTCTAAAAAAACCTTTTTTACATATTTAACCATAACCATCGTAACATGCATTTCTTCTTTTCTACAACAGAATACAGTAAAAAAGCTCTCCTTTTTACTGGAGAGCTTTTTTACTGTATTCTGTTGTACTTCGCAACTTCTTTAATGCTCTGCATAACGTTACTTTCACTTTGCTTTTCGGCCATGAAAGCAACGCAGAAGTTTCATCAAGGGAAAGCCCTTGAATCTTGCGCATCGTAACGACCGATTTATATGAAGGTTTTAGCCTATTTACCGCTTGAACCAGTTCTTTTGATGCTTCTCTTATTGAAACAACTTCTTCCGTTGAAGGAGCTGGAAAGTAGCTAAACTTCATGTTTGCTTCTGTTTTATCTTTTGTTGTTTCTCTTCTTAAAAAGTCAATGGCTAAATTATGGGCAACTCTATAGAGCCAGTTCTGTGGTTTTGTAACAGCCTCAAGTGATTCAATATGCTGAAACGCTTTGACAAACGTCTCTTGAATAATATCTTCTGCTTGGTAAGCATCTTTTACAATCGTGCGTACATATCGGCATAAATCATGTCGATATTGCTCATACCAAGCTGTCATCAGCTGTGTCGGTGTAGAATGTGTCACGACTCCTCTCCTCTCTTATTCTCTTTTTCTAGTTTAGTTGCTTTTTAATGTCATTTGGTAAGTCTTCGTAATGCACACCTGTTTCATAAATAGAATGACCCGATTTTGAATGAAATTCCATCCTATATTCGTAACCTGCATTTGATGCTAATTTAATTAATTGATTTATTTTGTCTTTGTCCGTAATTTTGTCTGTAGAAGCTACTTCTCCTTCTGATACAGTAGGATCCCATTTCTGGACAACTACATAATCAAAATCAGATGCCATTGGGACTATTTCTTTATAAATTTGGTGATCTTTCAACCATTTCATTGTTTGATTAAACGTAGATGGAACACTATCAATTAATGGTTCATTTTTTCCTTGAATAAGCTCTATATCCACAAACGTATTCGTACCTTTTTGAATTTCTTTATATTTTTGATCTTTTATATCTTGTTTTACCGCTCTTAAAAGATCTTTCATCTGACTTTGATCTGTTAACACTTCCTGTTTATCATCGAATCCAATGCCACTGCTAAGAACAATTCTATCAATTTGATTTTCATTTATCCTTAGTGCATTATACAAATTCTTTTTGTATTCATCAGACTCTACAATAGGTTTATATAGATTATCGTATTTATGCGGTGGCAAGTTATATTTCCTTACCTCTTTATCTCCATTTTTTAATTCATAGACAAAAACAACCATATTATTTTCCTTTTCAGGAATAAGCTCTAGTTCATTTTTGTCCTTTACAATCTCTTTTTGGAAAGTTGTAACATTGTGAATGTTAGTTCTGTCTGTAAAGAAGTTTTTACGATAGTACATCTCTACTTCTCCTGGTGAGATCTCTCCTCTCTTCACCTGTTCCTCAAGCTCCTCATCTGTCGCTAAAATCCGGTCTATTTCAGGAATTTCAGAACTCACGTAGACACGTTTTACCTCACTATCTTGAGGTACGTTGTTTTCATATCCGAATATGTCCATATTAAGAAGCAAGAGACTAATAGATGCCACAATAGCAAAACCAATATATCCTTTCCATTTATATAGAATTCGCCATGTTTTCTCTAAAATCATCGTTGCAATACTGTATCCAATTAGAGAGCCAACAATAAAACCAAAAATGATCCAACCCATTTTCTGAAAGTCCCCGAAATATATGCCTCCTGTGAGCATAAAGCACGCCGTTACTCCATATTTAAATACAGGACGTAGTGGCTTAACGACAATAGCTTGTGTCGCTGTTTCTGTTTTACGACGCTTGTATAAGAAAAGTGCCACAACATAAAAGGTGATAATAAGAACGATATAAACACTCCATTCTATTATCGAAAGTGGTGCAGCTGACGAGTGAGCCATTCTCAAGCCTGGAAAGAGGGTTGACGTATAGCTATCTCTTACAAGAAAAGATGAAAATCCAAATAAAAATAAATCTGCATATTGTAAAGAAAGCATTAAAATTCCAACTGGAAAAACAAACATAATGTATGTGAATACACCTTGCAGAAGTGACATTCCTGTAAACATTGCCACAAAAATACTTCCTGTAAAAACTAATAAATTAAATAAAAGAACAGTTATAAGCCAAAGGCCTACACTTTTCATCGAATATGCTTCACCAAGATGATAACCTTGACCGACTCCTAACATAATAAGAGCATTTAGGAACAAAGGAAGAACAAGAATTCCTATTCCTGTTAACATACGTTGGTGAAATAAAGCGTTTCTCTTTATAGGTAAACTATGAATATAGTCGCCTGCGAGTTTAGTATGAAGATAGCGAAATAATAGTATTGCTAAAGCAACTGGTAAAATACACGTTAAAATAGTATAAGCTTCAGCTGATCCTAAGAACTCTGGTAAACTTACCTCATTGCTTATTTTAGATTGCATGATGGTTTTGTGGTAATGTTCAACATTAAGCAAGATTTGCAACGGCCCAACCGCTACAAGCAACAGAAAATATACAATCCCAATCCATCCAACACTTCGTAAATCTTGAACAAAAATCCCTTTATTAAACAAGGAGGTTTTCTGCCGCATATCCAACACCTCCCATTTCATAAATAAAGATTTCTTCAAGTGTCAACGGTAGCATATCAAAAATAACAGGACTATATTGTTTGACTAATGAAGAAATACGTTCTTCTTTTCCTTTCACAATACAAAGCAGAACGCTTCCTCGTTTTTCTTCATATAAAAGGTCAAGCTTTTCTAATAGTGCTTGTGGAATATCACCTTTAAAAGCAAGCTGTACTTTGTGAACGTCTGATTTTAAATCATCTAGGTCTTTTTCAAACAAAAGTTCTCCTTTATGTAAAATTCCAATATGATCACAAAGGTCCTCAACTTCCTGTAAATTATGAGAGGAAATCAAAATTGTCATGTCTCTTTCCGCAACATCTTCAATAAGAAGATTCTTTACTTTCTGTCTCATCACTGCATCTAACCCATCTAGCGGTTCATCCATAAGCAAAATGTCAGGCATTGCAGAAAGCGTGAGCCAGAACGCAACTTGACGCTGCATTCCTTTTGATAACCGTTGGATTTTTTTCTTAGGTGACATATTAAATACGTGATAGAGTTTTTGAAATCGTTCTTCGTTCCATGCTGTATACGTATCCCTATAAAAGTTAGCAGCTTGACGAATCGTTGTTTGCGGAAAGAAATAAAGAACGTCCGGAATGAAAATAAGCTTTTGCTTTAGTTCTACGTTTTCAAATACAGGTTGGTTATCAACTGTAACACTGCCGCTGTCTTCTTTATAAATTCCTGCTAAAATCTTCATAAGTGTTGTTTTTCCCGCGCCGTTCGAACCAAGCAAACCATAAATAGAACCTTTTTCAATCGTTCCACTTACACCTTGAACTGCTTCAACGCTCTCAAATTCCTTTTTAACGTTCTCAAACTTAATCACGTATCTCTCCTCCCTTCACCGTTTTCTCTGCTTCTTCAATTAACAGCACAATTTCTTCTTTATCAAGCCCCAGATACAAGGCTTCTGAAAGTATTTTCACTAAATCACTTTTCACTTTTTCCACCTTCTCATTGTTTGTTGTAATAGCTTGTGGAACAACAAAACTCCCTTTACCTGGAATAGAATAAATATATCCTTGATGTTCAAGCTCACGATATGCTTTTTGAATTGTATTCGGATTTACCGTTAGTTCTTTTGATAAAAAACGAACAGACGGAAGTTTTTCATCCGCTTTGAATACTTCATGAATAATTAGCTCTTTTAATTTCTCAACAAGCTGTTCGTAAATAGGCTTACGGCTTCGTAGATCTAATGAGATCATCTCGTTCCTCCTTCCGCTGCCCTTTTATGTATTAACTGTATTAACAGTTGTATTACAGTTAGTATTATATAAATACGGTAAGAAATTTGCAATAGAAATTTTTAAAGTTCGTTTAGAAATTTGAAACCAATCACTCCTTTCAACCGTATATATTAGAAAAGGAGTGATTGGGTTGAGTCTTTTTAATGGATTTATGGGAAATGCAACAGAAACAAACAAAGAGGAAGTAAAGAAAGAACTTAGTCGACTTTTAATGACTGGAGAAGAAATCGGTGCTTCTTACAAATTAGTTCGAGATCTGATTGTTTTTACAAACAAACGACTGGTTCTTGTTGATAAACAAGGTGTTACAGGAAAGAAAATAGAATATCTTTCCCTTCCTTATAAAAGCATTACACATTTTAGCGTTGAAACAGCAGGAACGTTTGATTTAGATGCTGAGCTGAAAATTTATGTATCAGGAAGATCAACACCTATCGCTAAACAATTTAGAAAAGACGATAGCATTTTTGACATTCAAAAAACGCTTTCTGAACTTGTAATATAAAAGCAAGCAGTGCTACAGCTGCCTGCTTTTTTTATCGTTTTTTTTCCTTAAATTTCCCTACGAATGTTCGAGCAAACTTAACTTCATTTTTTACACTTTGACGTTGTTTTCTCATTGCCTCTTGCTTATTTTCCTCTATCTTTCCGCGAAGACCTAACGAATCTAAATCTTTCACCATTCTTGAAAACTGTTCGCTGTTAATTCGATCTGTGGCATGTAAGAAACAGGCTAGTGCATACGCAAGCGGAGATGTATCAAATTGCACTGTTACATCAACATCTGCATTACCACTAGAGTGTATTGATGCACCTGACGACTGCTCCATAACTTTTCTCTCCTTCTTTTCCACTTTGTACTAGGTTATGTACGTTTGTCTTGTTTTGCTTAGACAAAATCACTAGCTCTTTTAAAAAACGTAAAAGAAAGCGAGGGTTTCCCGCTTCCTTTTTATGTTTTTTATTCTTCATCATTGTTGTTTGAATTCGCTCTTGAGCGCACCCGTGCTCTTGATTCGCCATCTACATCGATATCTAACGTTAGCTCAACGTTAGAGTTTCCACTGTCATATACATTGGCTGTTGCCCTGTTTCCATTTCGATTTCTTCCTCCAATATCATCAAAATCGTTAATATCGTTAATATCGTCAACTCCGCCTACTTGGTCTCGATCCCTGTCACAGCCTTCTACTGCTCTAATTCTCCCCCGGAACCTTCTTGGCATTTCTATCATCTCCTATCTCCTTGTTACTGAAAGTATATGTACATTTATACTTTCATGATTAGACAGAAATACTAGTTTTGTGTAAATAAAAAAAGCCTGCTATCTAAAGCAGGCTTTTAGCTTCAATTCATCTGATGTGCAAGATCTTTAATGTTCTCCATTGCAACTCTATCTTCTGCAAAGTGATAACTGTAGACTACCTTTTGTTCTAGCTCAATAAGACCGAGTCGCCCATTTTTCATAACGCTTGCTCCAAGATCAATATTTAACCTTGCACCATCATAAATAGCAAAACATGTTGGTGTATGACCATGGATAAGAACTTTCCCATTAAAATGGGCCAAAAAAAGCTGAGGATTCAATGTGTAAAGCTCTTTCTTTTTAAGCCAAAGGTTGCTGCGCTTGTTTCGATCTTTTAAAGATAACATCCCAGCGTGTGCATAGATAAATTGGTTATCTTCCATATAAAGCGGCAACGACTTCACCCATTCTACCGCTTGTGAGACACCTTCTTTTTTGAACACGTCATTAATGCTTGCTGCACACTCTTTTCCCCCAAAATGGGCCCACATGTCGCTTTTTTGATCTAAATACCACAGCATCATTTCTTCATGATTGCCAATTGTAGCATAAACATTTTCATATGTTTCGTGAAGCCGTTTGATTTCTCTTAACACCTCACCGCTCTGTGATCCTCTGTTAATCATGTCGCCCATCACAACAAGCTGATCTTTCAGTGGATCAAACTTAGCAAATTGAAATAGTTTCATCATCCCATCATAATTTCCGTGTATATCGCTTATCACAAATTTTCTCATGTGCTAAACCCTCTTTGTTTTTAAATATCCTTTACTACTTTAACATACTTTAGTAATAAACAAAAAGGGGAACATAATGCTCCCCTTTTTTAATGAATGATTTTGCTTTCTTTCGCTTTCTTCGCTACATTTACAGCCCAACCTGATAACGGTTTTTTTAGAAGGAAGGCAAGTAAAATAGCTATAAGAAGGAATAAAGCAAGGAATAGAATATCATGAATCATTATATCTCGCACAATTCCACCTGTTGTTTCACGCAGCAAACCAATAGCATACGTAAAAGGCAAAAATGGATTAATGGCTTGGAAAAATGGCGGCGTTGTTTGAATAGGGAACGTTCCCCCAGAGCCTGAAATTTGTAGCACAAGCAAAATAATAGCAAACGCTTTGCCGATATTTCCAAATACAGAAACGAATGTGTAAATAATGGTTAGGAAAACTATGCTTATAAAAATTGCTGATAAGACAAAAGCCGTTGGTTCTGCTACATATGAACCTAATATAAACAAGTCCCCAAGCGTAACAATAAGCGCTTGAAAGAATCCAATTGTTAAAAAGGTGAGAAGACGGCCAAAGTAAATATGCATTCCTTTTGTTCCTTCTTGAACATCTTCTACATCAACTCGGAGTAATGAAATAAGGAGCAGTCCCCCTACCCATAAGCAAAGAGCTGTATAAAATGGTGTCATAGCTGATCCGTAGTTTGGAATTGGAAATTGTTTATCTTCTTTTAATTGAACAGGACTTGTGAAAAAGTCACTTTCTTTTTGAACATCATTTTTTAAGAGCTCAATGATATCTCCTAGATCATTTTCCCCTTCAAACTCTCGAATTTTGTCTGCAGCATTTTTAACAGAGTCTTCAAGGTCTGGCAAGTCTTCACGAACAAGATTTGCTATTTTATGAACTGTTTCTTCTACTTCTGGAAGTTTTGTTTGAACAAGATCTGCCGCCTTTTGGATTTCTTTCTCTGCTTGAGGCAAATCATTGTTCACAAAATCTGCTGCTTTATGAATTTGAGCCTCAACAGCTGGAAGGTCATTTTGTACAAATGCAGCTCCGCTGTTTACAGCGTTTGTAAAGTCATTCATTTTACTAGAAATAGTTGTTGCAGCTTCATGAATACGGGCGCGGATAGTTGGTAACCTCTCCTGTAAACTTGTGAGTTCTTGTTGTCCATATTGGAGACCACTTGAAGCATCATTTAACACACCTTTAATATCTGGTAGCTTTTCTTTTGCTGTTTGGACAGCGTTATTTGCATTCTTTGCGTTTTCTGTAAGCTTATCTAATCCACTATTAACAGCTGGAACGATAGAAGAGTCATAGTTTGCCAACACATTAGAGAGTGTGCTGTTTGCCTCTGTTGCAAGCGTATTTAAACGATCTAGCGCTTCACTTGAAGGCTGCTCACCTCTTTTTAAAGCATTTTCAATGTTTACAACTGCTTCACGCTGATTAGTAAAACTATCTTTTACGTTATTTACCTTGTTAATGACTCCTGCTAGAGCATTATTTCCCGTGTATTCATTTAGCTTTGTAAGTAAATCAGCTGTACGATCTGCAGCATCAATGCCTGAAGACAAACGCGTTTCTAAAGCACTTAGCGTTTCAATATATGTTGCTCTATTTTCATCATTAACGTTTTTCAATTCCTCTGTGACACCTGCAACATCTTTTGCTGTTTGATTAAGCAGCACAAGATTTTGTTTGATAACAGGAGCTACTTCGTTAAATGCTCCTTCATTTTTCTCTAAAAAGTCATTTAGTCCTTGTGAAAATTCGCTTCCTTTATTAGCGATGTTCTCAAGGGTTGGAAGGGTAGACTGTGCTTTCATAACAATTTCATTTGCTTTTTTAGCATCTTCTAATGCTTTATTTAACCCTTCTTCAATTTTATAAAAGTTTTGGTCAATCTCTACAACTCGATCTCCCGCACTTTTAATTTCAGGAAGCTTCTTTTGAAGCTCTATAATCTCATTTCCTGCTTCCTTAACTTTTGGAAGTTCTTTTTCAATTTTTAAAACACTTTGCCCTGCTGCTTGAATTTCAGGAAGTTTTTCTTCAAGTTCTACAACTTTTTGGCCTTGTTCACGAATTTCAGGAAGCTTTTGCTCAATCTCAAGCGCTTTATTCCCCATATCTTCAATTTCAGGAAGCTTTTCCTCTAGTGTAAATACACGATTTTCAAAGTTTCGAATTGTGGGAAGCTCTTTCTCAAGCTCAATTCCTATTCGATTAAACTCTTCAAACATAGATTTCGTTGCTGTCTTAACAAACTTTTCACTTACTTGTTCTGTGACGTTTGAGGCACCCTTTGATGTAATCTTTGGAGCCACAGCATTAATTTTTTCGTTTACACTATAATAAATTTGTGGTTTCTGAGGATTTTCTTCAAGAACTGTTCCAATTTTTTTGGAAAAGTCTTTTGGAATAACAAGGCTTGCGTAGTAATCCCCATGTCTCACGCCACGTTTTGCTTCCTTCTCACTTACAAACGTCCAACCTAAGTCTTTATTCTCTTTAAGAGACTTTACTACTTCTTTTCCAACGTCTATCTTTTTGTTAATTTTTCCCTTCTGAATGAATGTTCCTTCATCTTTGTTCACAACAGCAATCTCAATATCTTTTGTATTGGAATAGGGATCCCATGATGCTTTAATATTAAACCATGCATAAAGGGATGGAAGAATCATAAGCCCTACAACTAGAAAAAGAGCCATTGGAACTTTAAAAATGCGAATCCAGTCATTTCGATAAATTTGAAAAATATGCTTCATATACCTCTCACCTAACTCGTTTAATGTCTTGTTGCTGTTAAGGAAATAAAATCATGTTTAATTTCCTTCTCTTTGTAAAATATTATTCCTCTAAACTTTACGGAATAACTATATCTTTCTTAGGGTAAAGTGCGTTGGAAAAATTGTCAACATTTTTATATGCTCTTTTTCTTTTTTAGAAGTTCTTTCTATTTTGTACCATTGTTTTTAAAAATATGAATATCCCGCAGAAATTTTTCTGCGGGATATTGTTAATCTTTCTTCTGTAACGCTTGTTTTAATGCATCTCCTAAGCTTGAACCGAATGAACCATCATCACTATATTTTTTAAGTAAGTTTCTTTCTTCTCGTTTTGATACTTTCTTCTTTTTGTCCTCTGCTTTTTCAGTAATTTGACAGCGACGACATTGAAAATACGTTCCTGCTTTGCCATTATGAATCTCCATTTTTTTATGGCACTGTGGGCAGCGACGATTTGAGAGCTTAGGATCTTTTGCTCTGCGGTAAGAACAATCATGACTTGAACAAACGAGCATCCGTCCATTTTTCCCCTTGCGTTCACGGAGTAACTCTCCACACTCTGGGCACTTTGAACCTGTTAAATTATGAGGTCTGTACGTTTTTTCGCTTTTTTTCACGTCACTTACGATTTTTTCCGTTTGCTTTCTAATATTGGCCATAAACGTTTTGGCGTTTCCTTTTCCTCTTGCAATATTTTCAAGTTCTTGTTCCCATTTCGCCGTAAGTTCTGGTGACTTTAATTCTTCTGCGACTAGGTCAATAAGCTGCTTTCCTTTTTTTGTTGGGTAAAGGCGGTGATTTGTTCTTTCAATAGATTCTGCGCTAAGCAGCTTTTCAATAATATCAGCTCGAGTTGCTGGTGTTCCAAGATTATGTTTTTCCATTTGAGCTAATAAGTCTGCTTCTGAAAAACGTTGTGGTGGTTCTGTTAGACCTGTTTTAAGATCTATGTTTTGTACAGTAAGCTCTTGGTTTTCTTTTAAAAGCGGAAGAGCTTGATCATTCTCCCCTCCACCAAATAAACCTTTGAATCCTTGTTCAACTGTTCGTTTTCCATATGCAACAAATCGTTCTCCATTAATATCAAGCTCAATTGTCATTTTCTCATATTCATATGCTGGGTAAAAAAGCTCAATAAAACGTTTTACAATAAGCTCGTAAAGCTTTCGCTCATCAGCTGATAAATCGCTTAAAAATAGTGGCTGATCTGTAATAATAATTGCATGGTGGTCGCTTACTTTCTCATTGTTTACAACTCGCTTTGGCAATGTTGGATTTCCCTTTAAGAGCGGACGAACTTCTTCTTTATACGTACCTGCAATACTTTCTAAACGATCGCGCATTGTTGCAACCATATCTGTTGTTAAATAGCGAGAATCTGTTCTAGGATATGTAACAAGCTTGTGTTGTTCATACAGCTTCTGCAATACATTAAGCGTCTTTTTCGCGGAAAACTGGAATCGCTTGTTCGCTTCACGCTGCAATTCATTTAGATCATATGGTAATGGCTGAACTTCCGTACCTTTTTTCTTTCGAATACTTTTGACAACCGCTTTATTTCCCTGAAGATTTTTATATCTTATGTTCGCTTCTTCTTCCTTAAAAATACGCTTGTCTTTACTTCCTTGCCATTGTGCTTTAAATTGAGAAAATTCTGCTTCAATTGTCCAAAATGTCTGAGGTTTAAATGATTGAATCGTCTTCTCTCGTTCGAATACCATTGCAAGTGTTGGCGTTTGAACACGACCGGCTGAAAGCGGCTCTTCAAATTTTGTTGTAAGCGCTCTTGAAATATTAAGTCCAATAAGCCAATCTGCTTCAGCTCTGCATAGAGCAGATTCATATAGACGGTTAAATGCTTGCCCAGGCTGAAGATTTTTAAATCCATCCCGAATAGCTTTATCTGTTTGTGAAGAAATCCACAGACGTTTAAACGGTTTATTAAAATGAATTTTCTCCATAATCCATCGTGCAACAAGCTCACCTTCACGACCAGCATCTGTTGCAATCACAAGTTCTCCTACATCTTTTCGTTTGGCAAGTTGTGATACGTGATGAAATTGAGCCCCTGTTTTTTTCATTACTTTTAACTTCATTTCTTTTGGCATGATTGGCAAATCTTCTAATTTCCACGTTTTATACCGATTATCGTAGTCTTCAGGCGTTTTCAGCTCAACTAAATGCCCTAATGCCCATGTGACGATATATTTAGCACCTTCAATGCTTCCTTTTCCTTTTTTAGTGCAGCCAAGAACGCGCGCAATTTCACGAGCAACGCTTGGCTTTTCTGCAAGTACAAGTGTTTTCATTTTTATAACCTCCAATATCCACTTCTCATTATACTTTGTAAGCAAGAGAAACAAAACCTTTTCGTTCCTTTGGAAGAAGAATCGGTATTTCTTGCCCCTTTTCACGTTTTTTTCGTATATAATAAGAAAGGCATATATGATTTATGATTCATTTTGTATATAGAAAGGACAAAAAAATGAAGAAACACACGTTAACAGCTTTACTATTTTTTCTAGGTATTTTACTAATGCCACTGGCAGTACAGGCGGAATCATCTCCTCCAACAAAAGACGAACTTTTTTTTCGGTCTCAAAATCAAAATAGTGTAGAACAGTTGATACAGGAAGTATTTGGAAGTTATGATGCTTTTAAAAAATATGGAACTGTTTATTTTGCTGATGATGGAACAATTATGCTCGGCTTTACAGAGAGAAATGAAAAAGTAAAAACATTCGAAAATAAAGTAAATGACCTTTTACGTGAAACAACTCTTGCTTATCGACCATCTCTTATGAAAGAAACGGCTCCTATCGTACATTATAAACGCGCTTCTTACAGCACAAGCGATTTAGAACATGTAGAAAAACAACTTTGGAACAAAATGAGACAGCTAGGAGTAGCTGAACAAAACAAAACAATGATGACTTCTATCGATACAGAACATGAAAAAGTTATTCTTGAGGTACATAACATGTCATCTATTGATAAAGAAAAGTTAACAGAAGCATTTCCTTCGATCGTAGAAATTCAAGAAAATGCGAACCTTTCTTCCCCACGGATCCAGCTTTCTCGAGAAAGAGACTGGACGAAGCTTGGTGGAGGGATTCGCGTACATGATAGCGAAGGAAACTATTGTACAACAGCTGGAGTAGCTCAAAAGGGAAGTCGCTATTTCTTGCTTACAGCAGGTCATTGTCTAAATGGGGATAAAAGCGTCGTCTACCAAGGATCAACTGTTGTTGGCCATGATCATTCAACAGCTAACTATACAGGCATTGATGTTGGTCTTATTTCACTTGATGCTAATACTCTTGCAAGCGGACGCTACGCAACACGTCTCTTCTATGAACGCGCTGAAGATAAAAGTGACTATGATTCATTTATTACAGGCTATGCTCCTGTTTATCAAAATGCCTATGTTTGCAAATCCGGTATCTCAACGGGCGTTACGTGCGGTTATGTAACGAAGAGCAGCACGACTGTAGATTTTGCAAATGACAGATATGGAGAGCTAAAAGCAGCCTTTATTCGCGGTGAAAAAGGTTCTTTTTATTCTAGAGGGGGAGACAGCGGAGCTATTACATATGACCCTATTACACATAAGCTCTACGGAATTCATATTGGTGGCGTTGCAAATGGCACATATGGCTGGATGACCAAAATTACGGATGTCATCGACCACTATAGTTCACCAAATGAACCGTTTCTTCCATACTCAAACTCTCAAAATATCAAACTCTCGTAAAAAAACCAGCAGGGAAAGGAACTGCCCCCCGTTTTTGAGACAGGGATCAAAACACCATCTAAATAGCCAGTTTTCGGTATTGGACCGGAGACTGGTTATTTAGTTTCGTTTGGATACGGATATTGTTATAATAAGTGATGTAGTCTTCGACAATCTGTTTTACGATGGCGGTCGTAGTACAGGTTAAGTTGTCGAGGTAGAAGGTTTCAGTCTTTAGAGAAGAGTGAAACGATTCAATGGAGGCATTGTCTGCGGGCGTCCCTTTTCGGGACATACTCATAGTCATGCCTCTTTCTTTGACTTGTTTTTGATAAGCATAAGAAGTATACACAGATCCTTGGTCACTATGCAGCGTACAACTGGACGAT
>NZ_FOXX01000023.1 GCF_900115845.1 Priestia endophytica DSM 13796
ATCGTCCAGTTGTACGCTGCATAGTGACCAAGGATCTGTGTATACTTCTTATGCTTATCAAAAACAAGTCAAAGAAAGAGGCATGACTATGAGTATGTCCCGAAAAGGGACGCCCGCAGACAATGCCTCCATTGAATCGTTTCACTCTTCTCTAAAGACTGAAACCTTCTACCTCGACAACTTAACCTGTACTACGACCGCCATCGTAAAACAGATTGTCGAAGACTACATCACTTATTATAACAATATCCGTATCCAAACGAAACTAAATAACCAGTCTCCGGTCCAATACCGAAAACTGGCTATTTAGATGGTGTTTTGATCCCTGTCTCAAAAACGGGGGGCAGTTCCTTTCACCTAAAGGGGATTTTTTATTTATTAACCTCTACCAGCTTGGAAAGAAGGATATTTTGTCATACCACCGTCAGCAAATAGCGTAATCCCTGTTACGTAGCTTGCTTGAGAAGAAGCTAAGAATGCTGCAACATTTGCTACTTCTTTAGGATCACCAATGTATCCCATTGGAATCATGCTTTCAACGTCTGCACGCTGCTCAGGATCTGCAAACTTCTCAGCATTAATTGGTGTGTTCATTGCACCTGGTCCAATGTTGTTGACACGAATGCCTTTTGGAGCATATTCAAGTGCTAGGGTTTCAGTCATTAGCTTCATACCACCTTTACTTGCTGCATAATGAACAAATAGTGGCCAAGGAATCATTTCATGAACGCTAGACATGTTGATTACGTTTCCTTTAATATCGTTTTCTACAAAGTATTTAAGAGCTTCACGGCTACCAAGGAATGCTCCTGTTAAGTTTGTATCAATAACTTTATTCCAGTTATCTAATGTAAGCTCATGAGATGGAACAGGGTTTTCAACACCTGCGTTGTTAATCATTACATCAAGTGTACCGAATTCTTTTACAGCTGTTTGAACAAGATTAATAACATCTTCTTCTTTTGTTACGTCACCTTGAACAATGATTGCTTTTCCGCCTGCTTCTTCAACTTCTTTTTTTGCTTCTAACGCTTCTTCTTCATTATTCCAATAGTTGATAACAACGCGAGCTTCTTCTTCTCCGAAACGAACAGCCATTGCTCGTCCTAATCCAGTAGAACCACCTGTAATAACGACAACTTTATCTTTTAAATCTGTATACATTATACTTCCTCCTTGAAATTGTTGAATTTAAAAATTAACTTTCACGTTAACGTTAACTCTTAGCCATTCCTAAGAATACGCCACCTAAAATAATGAGAATAATACCGATTGTAATGAATACAAGCTGGCGTTTTGATTTCTTTTCTCCTAAGAGGAAAATACCGCCTAGTGTTGAGATTACAATTCCCATTTGTGATAATGAGAAGCTTGTAGCAACTCCTACTTTTGGCTGTGAGATAAACAAGAACATATTTCCTGCAGCCCAAATGAGCCCTGGAATAATGTTGCGAATCGCATATTTATTAAATGGTTTATGTTTATACGTTAAAATGAGTCCACCAATAAACATCCCAATTGCTTGTGGAAATAGAGCTACCCATCCATCAACATTAAACAAACGTGCCACAACAACATAAATTAAATACCCGATGGTAGAAATAATAAGTGTAACAATCCCTTTTTTGAACTGAGCATTTTGATTGTCATCTTTCTTATCTTCCACTGATGTAAGCACAATCCCAATAACGATGAAAATTAATGCTAACACACCTAAAATAACGGTCGTTGTTGTTGACCACTCGTGAAATACAATAACGCCAAACAAAGCAGTTGATACAAGCTGCATACCTGTTGAAATTGGCATTGTTTTTGAAACACCAATATAGTCAATAGTTTTCAACTGGTTGCTTTGTCCAAGTGCCCAAAACAATCCTGAAACGATTCCAACTATGAAAATCGTTGGGGTCAACACTGGATGAACAACGAGATAGATAACAACAGAAAATAAAAGTGCACCGATTGTTGTTCCTAGTGTCTGACTATATGGACCTCCGCCTAATTTAACATTAAATAAGACGATACTCCCCCAAAAGATTGCTGGCAGAATAGCCAAGAGGATATCCATTGATCCTAACCTTCTTTCTTAAATAAAAAGATTTAAGTGCTTAACTTTTGTAAGCAACATCACGTTACTAATAGTAACTTAAATTAAATAAAGGAGTCAATCATTTTGTTTAACTTACTTAATTATTAACTTAGTTTGGAAACCTTTTCTTTCTTCTTCTCCCTTCATCTTAAACCTTTAGAAATAAGTATTGGTAGCGATTACGTATAAATGGTCATTTTCAGTGTAAATTTTTTTTATTTTATGACCTTAGAATCAACTAATATAGCGCTACCAGTGGATATATTGCAATGTTAAGAAAATTCCATTCTTTCACTTCACTTTCAAAACTATTCCTTATTTACAAAAGTGAAATGTTTCACAAATTAAAGTTTTCATTTTCTTTCATAACCTTCCTTATTCTTTCTATATATAGAATTATGTTACTGTAAATCAAAATAGTTGACTAAAATAAGTACACAGGTTACTATTAGTAACAAGGTTAACTTTTTGAAACTAACAATACTTTCGCGAGTATACATTTTAAAAATAGAAAGGTGTCGATTCATAATGACAAAAGTATTATATATTACTGCACATCCACATGATGAGCAAACCTCTTACAGCATGGCAGCAGGTCAAGCATTTCTTGAGAGCTATAAAGAAAATAACCCAAGTGATGAAATTGTTCATATTGACTTGTACAAAGAAAACATTCCACACATTGATGCTGACATTTTCAGCGGATGGGGCAAACTTCGTTCAGGAAGTGAATTCACTGAGCTTTCTGAAGTAGAACAACAAAAAGTAAGTCGTCTTGCAGAACTGAACGAACAGTTCATTTCAGCTGATAAATATGTATTTGTTACACCACTATGGAACTTCTCATTCCCACCAGTAATGAAAGCATACTTAGATTCTGTAGCTGTGGCAGGGAAATCATTCAAATATACAGAGCAAGGTCCTGTTGGCTTACTAACAGACAAAAAAGCCCTTCATATCCAAGCGCGTGGCGGCTACTATTCAGAAGGTCCTGCAGCAGACTTAGAAATGGGTCATCGTTATATTGGCATTATGATGAACTTCTTCGGTGTTCCGTCATTTGAAGGTCTATTTATTGAAGGCCATAATGCAGAGCCAAGCAAAGCTGAAGAGATTAAAGCAGATGGCATTAAACGTGCAAAAGAGTTAGGAAAACAATTCTAATCTTAAATTATAAAAAAGAGCGAGACTGTTCAAACAGTCTCGCTCTTTTTTCTTAATCATCGCTACCAAGAATACCGAAGAAGCGAAGTAAATTAATAAACAAGTTAATGAAATCTAAGTATAGAGATAAAGCAAGTAATGGTACGTCTGCTTCTGTAATCTGCATTCTCTTCATTTGGTTAAAATCATATAGAACGTAAAGAGAAAATACGATTGTTCCAATAACAGATAAAGCCATTAAAGAACCTGATGTAAGTCCTCCTGTAAATAAACCAAATAGACTTACAAAAAGCATTGATAGAACAGCAACTAATAAGAATGAAGATAAAAATGATAAATCTTTTTTCATTTTTGATCCAATCACAGCCATTACTAAGAAAATACCGAACGTAGAACCAAACGCCTGCAAAACAACGTTTGCTCCACTCATTGATACATAATAGCTTACAATTGGATATGTTGTAATCCCTGAAATAGCTGCAAAAGCATACACAAAGGCATAGCCAACACGGCTTTTTCGTCTTAACCAAAAAGCTGCAATCAGCATAACAACTTCAGCAACTGCAAGCGGCAGCATTAATGCAGTAGGCACGAATTGCCCTATGTATAATCCAACTGTTGCAATGAGCAGTGTTAATACAAATGTAGATAAGACCTTTTGAAATAGAGGTCTCTCTTGTACTGATACGTCTTTTAACACTCTAATCCCTCCTCTTTTTCCTATATTATATTTTCTATCCCATAATTTCCATCTTTTTTAAGAATTTAGTTCTATGTTTCTGATTAATACTTTTCTAAAAAAAGTTCTTACTATACGGGTAACTTTCAAGAAGAAGGATCAAAAAGCAAATATTTGAATTACCGTAGAAGGGATATTGTTCTCTCGAGAGCTATGTTATCGTAGTAACATATTGCTGTTCTATTTTCTGTTATAGTTTCTATCATATCTAAAGCTTATTTTAATCAAGTAGTATAAGCTAATCTCTCTCCAACACCCTATCCATATATATCCATTGCGAAGAAATCAGACAATGTTTATAATTCTAAGTGTTTTATAACAGAATCGCAAAGGAGGGCACTATGAATAAAAACGATAGGGATTTAGCCCTGGCATCAAATACATCAGTATCAAAAATAGAGCCAAGCTCTAAAAAGAAAAAGAAAGTTTTAAATGAAATTACGATTATAAGAGCCTTAGCATGTCTAAGCATTGTAATGCTCCATTCAACAACATTTACAGTCAACTATGCGCAAGAAGGAATACTTGTTACAACATTAGCAACAATACTTTGTTTTGGTACTCCAACTTTCGTTTTCATATCTGGATTAATTTTAGCTTATTCATATCCTAACAAGCTTCCGAAAGGATTCTATTGGAAAAGAATTAAATTAATTTTATTTCCATTCATTTTTATGGCAATCTTCTATGCTGTATTCTCAGGACGTGCTGTACCTGAACAAATTCCAAGCTTGATTTGGAACAACCTCACAGGTGGATATCACGGCTGGTTTGTATTAGTTATCTTTCAGTTTTATGTTTTACATCATTTATTTACAAAATTCTTTTACAAACTACCAGCTGCGCTTGTTTTAAGCATTTCGTTAATTATTAACGTAGCTTATTTGTCCATCTTCAACTTTATACAACCTACTTCTTACACACCTTTTACAAGTTATCTGTGGAGCGGCGGATACTATATCCCGTTTGTAGCTTGGTTATTTTATTTCTCTTTGTCATATTATTGTGGAAAAAACTTCATGACTTTTGTAGAAAGCTTAAAAAGATTCAAAGCGCTGATTTTCTTTTTCTTAATCGTTTCATTAGGTGTGCTTATATATAATAATGTGAATGAATATTTAGCAGTAGGATCAAAGCGGATTGATATTATTTTCTTTACCGTTATGATGATTCTGTTCCTACTCCTTGTATGCCAAAGCCTTAAGAAGACGCCGAAGATCCTAACGATTGTCAGCCAATATTCGTTCGGTATCTATCTTGCTCATTGGTTCTATCTTACAATTATTCGAGACTTCATTGCTTCACAAGGGTGGAAGCTCGGTTACATGCAAATTCCCGTCTTGTTCATTTCAGCTCTTCTAAGCTGTATTATTACGATTAATATCCTAAATCGTTTTCCATTTGGTAAATATATGATCGGGAAGATTAATCGTAAGAAACAAACTCCTGTAAAAAAAGAGACCGTTGTTACTGGGTAATGGTGTTTAATAAGAAAAGTTTGCTTTATCGAGTGATAAAGCAAGCTTTTTTGTTTGGGGATTTATTAAAGAAACATCCCAAGCAATAGAACACAGGCTAGACCTGTTACAGAAAGAACGGTTGTGAGTAAACTCCATGTTTGAAATGTCTCTTTCATGCTTAAGCCAAAGTACTCTTTTACCATCCAAAACCCTGCATCGTTCACATGACAAAAAATAACGCTTCCCGCTCCTGTTGCTAATACAATTAAAGCGGGATTGACCGTGCTTGCTACCATAAGAGGAGCTACTAATCCTGCTGTTGTTAAAGCTGCTACTGTTGCAGATCCTAAACATAGCCTCAAAAGAGCTGCAATCATCCAAGCAACTAAAAGAGGAGACAGGTTTGTATCTTGAAATAAAGAAGCTACATAGTCTCCGACTCCCCCGTCTACTAGAACTTGCTTGAATGCCCCTCCTCCCCCAATAATGAGAAGCATCATCGCAATTTGAGCAATAGATTTTGATAAAGAATCTCCGATATCTGCCATCGGGATTTTCCTTGCATATCCCATTGTATAAATTGCAAGTAATAGAGAGATCAACATGGCTGTTCCAGGCATCCCAATAAATTCAACCATCTCTTTTATTTTGGATTCTTCGCGAAACAATAGAGACATAACGGTCGCAATTGCCATAAAAATAACCGGAAATAAAGAAGTTAAAACACTAATGCCAAATCCAGGAGTATCCCCAAGCTTAAACTCTTTACGAGGGCCTAATGCTGTTAAATTTCCGCTTCTTTTATAAGCATTTGGAAATACCTTCATCGCAAATTTATTAAACAATGGGCCTGCTACAATCGTGGTTGGGATACCAATAATGATACCTAACAAAAGAACTTGCCCAATGTTTGCTTCATATGCGAGTGAGATAGCTGTTGGAGCTGGATGTGGAGGTAAAAATCCATGTGTCACGTTCAATGCCGCTGCCATTGGAATCCCAAGGTATAAGAAAGGAACCTTCAACTCTTTTGCAATCGCATAAATGATGGGAATCAACAAAACAAGACCAACTTCAAAAAATAGAGCAATTCCAATAATGAAAGAAGAGACTACAACTGCAAACTGAATTCTCTTTCGCCCACACGTATTGATAAGTGTAATCGCAATACGATAACCACCACCTGCGTCTGACACAAGCTTACCAAGCATTGCCCCTAATCCAAATACTAATGCTAAATGCCCTAGCTGACCGCCAATTCCCGCTTCAATTGAAAGCACAATCTTATTGAGTTCCATTCCAAGACCAATCGCAACTAAAAAGGAAACAACAACAAGTGAAACAAAAGTATTTAGCTTTACTTTCATAATTAAAAATAAAAGAATAAGAACTCCTATTGCTACAATCAAAATCGGCATCTTCTTCTCCCCCTAATTATTATTATGTTTTATAAAACCTCAGAAATTTGAAATCACCTCCCTTCTAGATAAGAATATAAATGAATGCGCTTTCATTTATATTCTCTTTTCTTCCTTTTATCGGAAAATGACCAATAAAATAATATAAAGTATTATAGCATCTTTTGGTTAATTTATGATTATTTTTTGATAATATGTTTCTTGTTTATTTTTATATGCAAACAACAAAAAAGCAAGATAGACATGCTACCTTGCTTTCCTTTACACTTTTTATCTTACTTTTTCTGACTTTCTAGCTCTTCCAATTCCATATGTGTTTGCGGGAACCCGTTTGCTACCCAATCTGATTTTAAAACTGAATCATATTGAGTAAGCCCTTCTTCATCTCTTGCTTTATCCGCATCAACGCTCTCTACTTGATCGATTTTTTTACTGTTTCTCATATCTGTATCTGGACGTACTTTAAAAGATGCTTTTCTTTTCTTTTTATATGCAGCAACCGCTAGTGCTGCACCACCTGTTGAAATGAGTGTACCAAGTACCACTTTCTTTTTCTTCGATTTCGTCATCATATTTATTCCCTCCAGTTTTGATATTTTCTCTCTTATTATTTGTTGTACCCGTTTTTTGAATTTTAAAAAGTTTCATTTGTGTAACAAATGAGTTTCCTCTTAAAAGCATTAGACGAGCATTTTATTATTTCATATAGTAAAATATATATATTACTAACAAAGAGGTGCAAAGCATTTTGAAAAAAGTTTTATCAATCTTTACGCTTATGATGGTGGTAGCTGCTATGGTGCTTCCACATGCAGCAGAAGCAAGAGGTTACAGCAGTGGGGCACGAAGCCATTCATATAGCACACCAAGCTCTAGCTATTCATCTAAGAGTACGAGCGGCTACTCTTCTAATAAAAGCTATTCTGGCGGAACATCTACGAGGAAAGACAACTCACAAACATCTACAAACTCAACTCAAAAAAATTCAAACACAACAGCTAACAACAAAAAACCTTCAACAGCTAAGAAAATTGCTTCTTATGCCGGTGCATTTGGGATCGGTGCTTTATTAGGAAGTATGTTCCATCCATTTGGCGGAGCAGGAGCTGGATTCTCGATGTTCGGTCTGCTATTAGATATCGTAGTCATCCTTGTTATCGTATGGCTCATTAAAAAAATCTTCACAAGAAGGAAGTCATCCTAGAAAGAGGTTAAATGATGGAGATTAAATTTAACGAACAAAACGTACACGACAGTGTTTGCGAATATATAGCGTATCATGAAAAAAATGTTTCTCCTTACGAAGTGTCTGTTGAATTATGTACAGACGACTTTGAAGAATTCTATGCTCGTGTAGAATTTGGAGGATATGAAAAAACAATTTATACAAAAGAATTAATTGAAGCCATTCACTTGAACCTTGTTGATAAACATAACTTTGACCACAATATGTTAAAAACAGAAGTTACGTTTGCAGAAGGTGAAGGAATTATTGCTTTTGTGAAGGTTGAGAGAGGGCTTAGTTTAGTAAAATAATAGATAAAAAGCATTGAGTGTAACTCAATGCTTTTTTGTTTTGATATGAATGTTTCCTGATGAAGTATATAAATTTTAAATATTTAACTCCTCTACTACTGTCATAAAATCATATACTCTCTTTATGTTTTGCTTAACACTCCCTTCTACAAACGTATACAGGAAATTAAAAGGTAACAGACACCTTAACAAACGTTTAATTCCACCTATAATAACCCAATTTAGAAATGAAAAGGTATATAATGTTTCAGTATTCGGCTTATAACTTCTATATAGAAGACACAATTAATGTTTGATTGGAGAGAAGGAAGTGACGTTAAGAAATATAATTCGTAACCCCTATATTTGGATGTTCATAGGGTTTTTACTAAGCTATTTAGTTTTAGGAAAATGGGTAGGATATCTATTATTTTATCTAGGAGTTAGTTTACACGGACAGACTTACAACAGTTATTCGCAATTTCGAGCAAATGAGGAAACACTTTTAATTTATCTTTCGTTTATAATAAATATTTTACGATTTGTCGTCATCTTATTTATTGTTTATAAGACAAAATGGTTTACTCATCGCAAACTTATATTAAAGAAGAAAGATTTTCGTTATGCAATCTATGCTTTTTTCATCAAAGCATTCATAAGTATTATACTCGGTATCTTAGCCTCTATCCCTAAAATAGGTGTGTATTTCAATTCAGGTTCACCTAACCAAGACAAAGTAGAACATCTAATACAAAACTATATTTGGGTAGGCATCCTATTTTCAGTTATCATAGCTCCTCTCACTGAAGAATTTATCTTCCGGAAGCTTTTAATTGGAAAACTATTTAAAGATAAGGAATATAGCGGTTTAATCGTTAGTTCTGTACTGTTCGGATCCCTGCATTTAATGGCAGGATTCACTTTACCAGGCTTGATTCTATATATTTCATTAGGTTTTATATTAGGGTGGTTATATATTAGAAATAAACGAATAGAAACCTCTATTATTGCTCATATGTTCAACAATTTTATAGGTACAGTAGCTGTTATATTTAAGCCTTAAATTTACATAATAAACATGTAAAAGGCATGGACTCTTTTTTAAAAGAGTTCACGCCTTTTCCTCATTTTCCTTACTCTTTATTTTTTCTATTCGTGAGTTTAGTTAGGAGGAAAAATAGAATAGAAGTAAGGATAAATGTGATTCTGAAATCACTGAAGAAGAGGATAGAGAATAACTCTTGTTTTTTATCAAGAGCAGCAACTACGACTTGACCAGTAAAGGATGCTTATACCAAAGAGAAGTACCACAATCTAATTAAGTTTTTGTTGACATTTTATATAGTGCCATTTATTCTTTTATTGAATGAATCATTCATTCTAAAATTGTTTTTTCATTACAATCTAATTTATTATTAACAGTTTTACAAATGAGTATATTGGGGGCTATAATGATGATCAAAACAGGGGTATCATTTAAAAAAGGCAATTGGGAAAAAGCAATTGTAATTGGTGGAGGAATGGCTGGATTACTCTCTGCAAGAGTACTTTCTGATTATTATGCAGAAGTCCTTATCATAGAAAAAGATGATCTACCTGTGAAACCGGAAATTCGTGCAGGTACTCCTCAAGCTTTTCACCCACATCGATTTACACCTCGAGGTAAAATGATAATAGAACGACTCTTCCCTGGATTTAATGATGAATTATTAACTTGCGGCGCTCCATCTACACAGAATAAAATGATTCACCAGACTAATCAATATGGATCCCTTGTAATGTCCAATACAGAAAATGATGCAACATTCAGCAGAGCTCTGCTTGAGTGGGTATGTCGTCAGCGTGTGAAAAAGATTTCAAATGTTCAGTTTCTTACAAAGGTTGACGTAATCGGCTTACTAATGACATCAGATCAAACAGTTGTAACAGGTGTCCATATACGAGAGCGAGAACAACTAGGGCAGCAGAAAACACTTGGTGCTGACCTAGTAATTGATACTAGTGGCCGTTCCTCTAAATTGGGAAAATGGCTACAACACCTCGGATTTGATGTACCAAATCCTGATATCCTCAAAGTCTCGCTTGGTTACAGCACTCGCCATTACAAGATTCCCTCTCATTTGTCAGTAAAATGGGATGTCATTCGAATTGCAGGAGATCCTTCCAATAGGACTTTAACTGGGGTATTTTCCACAATTGAGAATAATATAGCTGAAACAGTACTTTATAGTCCTGGCGGGCATTATCCAACCACGAATGTCGATGAGTATGAACAAGAGATTGCAAAGCTGGCTGATCCATTAATAGCAGAAGTGTTGCAAGAGCTTGAACCAATTACAGTTCCTAGAGGTTATAGAGTTACTGAATTATTCCGTCAACACTTTGAAGAAATGGAGCAATGGCCATCAGGATTATTGGTTTTAGGAGATGCTTTCTGCAATTTTGATCCGATTTTCGGTCAAGGAATTACAATGGCTGCAATAGAAGTAGAAATGTTAGAATCGTGCTTGCGTGAACAACGAAATTATCCCTTGCCTTATTTTGAACGTAACCTGCTTCAAAAAATGAATGAAATTGTTGAACCTGCCTGGTGGTTGAATTGTGTTGCTGATCTACCATGGAAAGGAGTATCATATGTAGGAACACCGCTGAAGGGGATTGAATTTGCCCAAAAATACTTTGAATTATATATTAAACATGCCACTACCAAACGTAATTTTGAACTATATGGTTTGTATTGGGCGGTGAATACTTTACTTTTACCGCTAGATAAAATAATAAATTCGCAAATGCTAGCAGCCATTCTTGCTTCTGAAGAAACATCTTCTGAAAGTAAAGAATTGCTCTGTGAACTCTCAAAGGCATCTGGTCAGACACTTGATGAACAATTGTCTCAGCTTATATCCCCCTTTCCCTCAACAGCTTATGAACATTTGAATGCTTAATAATAATGAAAATAATCTAGGAGTGAAACATCATTGCACCTTTAAACGAAGAACAATTGCAGCAAATTCGTGATGAAAGAAAAGAACAAATTATAGAAGCAGCCCTTAAGGTCTTTGCTCGACGAGGAATTATTGGCACGAAAATGAGCATGATCGCTAGTGAAGCTGGAATAAGTGCTGGGCTTCTCTACCGCTATTTTAATTCCAAAGACGAACTATTTACTACACTCGTTCAGCAAGCAATAGACGAATCTATTGCCGGAATCAAGAGCATCTATCAACTACCTGGAACTCCATTAGATAAAATAAAAAATTTAACCGCTGAGATACTCAATGAAGGTTCTCAACTTTATTTCATGTTGATGCATCACGCTCGTACGTCAGATGAAGTACCCATAACTGCCCAAAAGCTTATTGAGGAAAATACAATGAAGACTTACATCGACATATTGGAACCCCTATTCATTGAAGGTCAGGAGAAAGGGGAAATTGCAGAAGATAATCCTAGTGAACTGATATCATGCTATTTATCGCTTCTTTCCGGACTAATGACGTTGAATATTCAGGGAGATGAAAATTATCAGATACCAAAAGTCGATTTATTATTAAGATTTATAGTAAGGCCTTCTTAACAATGAAAAGCTCAAGGTGCTAGTCTTTGGGCGACAAGCATATGCCGATGCGACTAGATGAATTTTTATCCTTTCGGTTTATTACCCAAGGTTCTATTGCCTTGGGAGCTGACAACAAAATCTCTATTTAAAAAGAGCCTTCCGACTCAGGAAAGGCTCTCTATTCACTGTTATATCCTTTAATCTAATCTTTCCTTACAAGTAGTGCACAGCACTCCACATGCGTCGTATGCGGGAACATATCAACAGGTTGAACCTCAACTGTCTTGTATCCGCCTTCCTCTAGCACCTGCAAGTCTCTCGCAAGCGTTCCAGGGTTACAAGATACATAGACAACGCGGTTTGGCTTCATGTCGATGATTGTGTTTAATAACGCCTCATCACAGCCTTTACGCGGTGGATCCACAACAAGTGTGTCAGCGCTAATTCCTTTTTTGTACCATGCAGGAATAACTTCTTCTGCTTTTCCTGCTTCAAATTCTGCGTTTGTAATGTCATTTAATTCAGCATTGCGCTTCGCATCTTCAATTGCTTCTGGAATGATTTCAACACCATACACTTTCTTTGCCTTTTGTGCAAGGAATAGAGAGATTGTTCCGATACCACAGTAAGCATCAATAACTTCTTCTTCTCCTTGTAGGTCAGCGTACTCTAATGCTTTGTCATAGAGCACTTTCGTTTGTGTTGGGTTCACTTGATAAAATGAACGAGCTGAGATGGCAAACTTAATGTCGCCAATGTTGTCGTAAATATATTCTTCGCCCCATAGCACAGTTGTTTCGTCACCCATAATGACGTTTGTTTTCTTCGAGTTCACGTTTTGAACAATTGATTTTAGCTGCGGCAGACGCGCTCTTAGTTCTTCGATGACTTTATTTTTGTTTGGAAGCTCTTTTGTACGAGTGACAAGCACAACCATTTGTTCCCCAGTAGTCGCCCCGTAGCGGACCATAACATGGCGAAGTGTCCCTTTATGCTTTGTTTCGTCATAAGCACGAATACCGTACTTTGAGCAGATTTCACGGACAGCTTGAACAACGTCATCATTTTGTTCTTGCTGGATCATACATCGTTCAATATCAATAATGTCGTGACTGCGCTGTTTGTAAAACCCTGCAACAAGTCCGCCTTCACTTTCACCTACAGGTACTTGTGCTTTATTTCGGTAATTCCATGGATCTTCCATTCCAAGTGTTGGATGTACCGTAACGTCTTTAATATTGCCAAGGCGAGCAAGCACTTCTTTTACTTGCTTTGTTTTGTAGTCAAGCTGTGCTTCATATTTCAAATGCTGAAGCTGACAGCCGCCACACTGTTTGTATACTGGGCAAGGCGGCTCTGTACGGAAGCGGCTTTCTTTTGTTGTTTCCATCATTCTGCCGATTGCAAAGCCTTTTTTCACTTTGATAATCTTCACGTTTCCTTCTTCTTCTGGAAGCGCATTTTGAACAAAAATAGGGAAGCCGTCCACTTTTGCGACGCCTGCTCCTTCATGTGTTAAGTCTTCAAACTTAACCGTAACATATTGATTTTTCTCAACAGGTGGTGTTAGCTTAGCCATTTATTAAACATCCTTCAGTTCATTTTCCATGTTCAATTCTTTTTCTTTATCTCGAATTTCCTGCGCTTTCTCTTTTGGCATATACACATTAATATGACGATACATATTCACAAACTCTCCTGGAAGCAGTCCGCCAAATTCGCCGTCTAAGTTAAGCTGCATTTTCTCTTCTGTACTAATTTTTACTCTGTTCGCTTTTGTATAAATCACGTGGGAATCATGCATATGCTCACCTCGTAGTGCAAGGGTCGCAACGCGAATGAACTCCGCTAAGTTTGCTTTCTTTAAAATAAGCAAGTCAAATAAGCCATCATTTAAAGAGGAATCTGGTGCTAATTTTTCAAATCCACCAACCGAGTTTGTAAGTGATACGAGAAAAAGCATAACTTCTCCATCGTAAACACGTCCATCATATTCAATTCTTACATTTGTTGGTTTGATGAACGGAAGCATCTCCATTCCTTTTAAGTAATAAGCAAGCTGACCAAGCATTGTTTTTGTTTTGCTTGGTACTTCATATGTTAGCTCTGTTAGCTTACCTCCGCCTGCAATGTTAATAAAATAATGGGTGTTTCCTTCATTTGTTACACAGCCAAGGTCAATTGGCATTGCTTCACCATCTGTAATGGCTTGGCATGCGCCCATAATTGTTCTTGGGATATTTAAAGCACGAGCAAAGTCATTTGTTGTGCCAACAGGAATTACGCCAAGGTTTGGACGGTTCTCTTTTCCAGCCATACCGTTTACAACTTCATTAATTGTTCCATCTCCACCAGCTGCAACGATGAGATCATAGCCGCGTTCAACCGCAACCTCAGCTGCAACAGTTGCATCTCCTGCACATGTTGTTGCATGACAAGATGTCTCATACCCGGCTTGTTCGAAATGCTGAAGCACTTCTGCTAGATTTTTTTTAATTAATTCACGCCCAGATGTTGGGTTATAAATAATTCTTGCACGTTTCATCATACATCATCCCACTAATTAGATTTTTCGTTCTTCTATATACAAAGAGATCTGTTTATGATCGTGTTACTACTATTGTCTCCAATATATCGTAAGTAAAACTTCTCTTCTAAAAGCGCCCTAAATCCCCAAAAGCTTAGTTTAAGCTCTTACTGCCCGTTGACCTTACAATATAAGCCTCAACCGGCAGTAAGATGGGGATGCTCGCCTGTTTAGTTTCCAAACGTTAGTATATCGCGAAAAACTGAACCCTTCAACTCACAAGACATAGTAAAGGATAGAATGTTTCCCAAAAAAAGAAACACAACGGCCACGAGATGGTCGTGACCGTTGCTTTCATTTAAACAAACGTTTGACTAACGTTTTTTAATTTCTTCAAGTAAAATTTTGTTAACCATCGGAGGGTTTGCTTGCCCTTTTGATGCTTTCATAATTTGACCAACAAGGAAGCCGATTGCACGATCTTTCCCATTTTTGAAGTCATCGATGGATTGCGGATTGCTATCAAGCGCGTCTGTTACAAATTTACGAAGTGTTTCTTCGTCTGAAATCTGAACAAGACCTTGCTTTTTCACAAACTCGTGTGGATCTCCACCGTCTTTGATAATGTGCTGGAATACTTTTTTCGCAATTTTAGAGGAAATAGTTCCTTCTTCAATAAGTTTGATCATACCAGCTAGATTCTTTGGTGTTAGAGCCGTTTCACCAAGCTCTTGGTTGTTTTTGTTAAGGTATGCTGATACTTCACCCATTAGCCAGTTTGACACTTGTTTTGCATCTGCTTCTTGTGCGATTGTCTCTTCAAAGAAATCGGACATTTCTTTTGTAAGAGTTAACACGTGAGCATCATATGATGGAAGACCAAGCTCTTTGACATAGCGCTCTTGGCGTGCGTCTGGAAGCTCTGGAATGCTTGCGCGAATGCTCTCTTTCCACTCATCATCGATATAAAGCTCAACAAGGTCTGGTTCTGGGAAGTAGCGATAGTCGTCAGATCCTTCTTTTACACGCATAAGAATTGTTTTCTTTGTTGCTTCATCATAGCGGCGTGTTTCTTGTTCAATTAAGCCACCTGAAAGAAGTACTTGCGCTTGACGCTTTTCTTCGTATTCAAGTCCTTTTTGCACATACGTGAAAGAGTTTAAGTTTTTAAGCTCTGACTTTGTTCCGAACTTCTCTTGACCGTACGGACGAAGGGAAATGTTCGCATCACAGCGAAGAGAACCTTCTTCCATTTTACAGTCTGAAACGCCTGTATATTGGATAATCGATTTTAACTTTTCAAGGTATGCGTATGCTTCTTCTGGTGAACGCATATCTGCTTCAGATACAATTTCAACAAGTGGTGTACCTTGACGGTTAAAGTCAACTAAAGAATAACCGTTGCCTGAGTGAGTTAACTTACCAGCATCTTCTTCAAGGTGAAGACGGTTGATGCGGATACGTTTCTTCTCACCTTTTACTTCAATATCAATCCAGCCGTTCTCACCGATTGGCTTATCAAATTGTGAAATTTGGTATGCTTTTGGGTTATCTGGATAAAAGTAGTTTTTACGATCAAACTTTGTGTCAGTAGCAATTTCACAGTTTAGTGCCATTGCTGCTTTCATCGCAAATTCTACCGCTCTTTTATTTAAAACAGGTAAAACACCTGGATATCCTAAATCAATTACGCTCGTGTTTGCATTTGGCTCAGAGCCGAATGCATTCGGGCTTGCGGAAAAGATTTTAGAATCTGTTTTTAACTCAACGTGTACTTCAAGACCGATAATCGTTTCAAAATTCATCTCTTTTTCACCCCTTACAATGCTGGTTTTTGTTTATGATGATCTGTTGCTTGCTCAAACGCATGGGCAACACGATAAACAGTGCTTTCATCAAAGTGTTTTCCAATAATTTGTAATCCTAGTGGAAGACCGTTAGAAAATCCGCATGGAACAGAGATTCCTGGTACACCTGCAAGGTTCACCGGAATTGTTAAAATATCGTTTGCGTACATTGTTAATGGATCATTTACGTTTTCACCAATTTTGAATGCTGGTGTTGGCGTTGTTGGTCCAACAATAACATCGTACTTTTCAAAAACATCTTCAAAGTCTTTTTTAATTAATGTACGAACTTGCTGTGCTTTTTTGTAATATGCATCATAATAACCAGAGCTTAAGGCAAATGTTCCAAGCATAATACGGCGTTTCACTTCATCTCCGAAGCCTTCGCTACGCGTTTGCTTGTACATTTCAATTAAGTTCTCTGCATTGTCTGTACGGTGACCATAGCGAACACCATCAAAGCGTGCAAGGTTTGCAGACGCTTCAGAAGACGAAAGCAGGTAGTATGTTGCAAGAGCATATTTAGAATGTGGAAGAGATACTTCTTCCCATGTTGCGCCTTGTGCTTCTAATACTTTTAGAGCATCAAGTACAGATTGACGTACTTCTTCATTTACACCTTCTGCAAGGTATTCTTTTGGTACCGCGATTTTAAGACCTTTTACATCTCCTGTTAGAGAAGAAAGGAAATCAGGTACTTCAACATTTGCAGATGTTGCGTCCATCTTATCAACGCCGGAAATGGCTTGAAGAAGGAAGGCATTATCTTCTACATTACGTGTAATTGGTCCAATTTGGTCAAGAGATGATGCAAACGCAACAAGACCATAACGAGAAACGCGACCATATGTTGGTTTTAATCCTACAACACCACAAAATGCAGCTGGTTGACGGATAGAACCACCTGTGTCAGAACCAAGTGCAAATGGAACTTCACCAGCTGCAACAGCCGCTGCTGAACCACCGCTTGATCCACCAGGTACGCGATCTAAATCCCAAGGGTTACGCGTAACTTTTAATGCAGAGTTTTCGTTTGAAGACCCCATTGCAAACTCATCCATATTAATTTTCCCGATTGTAACAGACTCAGCTGCGCGCAGACGCTCCACAACTGTTGCGTCATAAATCGGATCAAAGTTATCAAGCATTTTACTTCCGCAAGTTGTGCGCAAGCCTTTTGTTACGATATTATCCTTTACTCCAATTGGCATACCAAATAAAAGACCAAACTCGTTTTTTGTGCCAATTGCTTCATCTAATTCTTTTGCATATGCATGTGCTTTTTCTTTATCTAATGTTAGAAATGCCCCAACTTTTTCATCTACTTCGCCAATTCGCTTGTAAGACTCATTAACAAGCTCTTCAACGCGAACTTCTTTCTTATGTAGTAAGCCGTGTAATTCAGACATTTTATGGTCAAACAATGACATAAAAAAAGCCTCCTTCCCTATTCTAAAATTGATGGAACGCGAACTTGTCCATCTTGATAATCTGGTGCATTTTTTAACACTTCTTCACGTGGTAATCCTTTTGTTGGTTTATCTTCACGCATTACATTCTTCACTTCAAGAACGTGTGTTGTTGGTTTAACACCTGTTGTATCTAACTCATTTAACTGTTCTGCATATGTAATAATTGCATCCAATTGCTTTGTAAACATTTCTGTTTCCTCTTCAGTAATCGCTAAACGTGCAAGATGTGCAACGTGCTCTACTTGTTCTTTTGAAATTCGTGACATACCTTTCACCTCCACATATTCGAACCGTAACAATATACTGATAATATCAGATTTTATTGTTCTTAAGCAACTAACGTTATAATCCATTTTCCATTTTACCAAAAGGGAAGGAATATTTCTCGTTTTGAGAAAAAAAACATCAAGCTCTTCTTATTTTAAGAGAACGCCTTTTATTCCATCATGATGGCAAAATATAAAGCTTTTAAACATATAAAAAAGCATCCACACAGTGGATGCCTTTCTATTACTTGTAAATGTGAACGAATGGTTTCTTCTCATCTGGCTCGCGAGAAATAAGAGCTTCAGGTCCTTGAACAGTACTAATGTTAACATTTACTTTCAAATATGAAGGGAAATGTTCCATAACAAGCCCTGCTATATACTGTGTAAAGCCTGTAATCTCTTGTTCACCGAAAAATTGAATTGGAATATCAATTGTCATTTCTTGAAGCTCACCATTTTGGTAGAATCCTCGTCCAATAATGTTTGTGTAATTCGGGAAATAGTCTTGAATTTCCGCTTTAAAGTTTCCAAACATGTCGCTATCGCTTCGCTCATCTGCTGCTACTGCATTTGATGGGAAAAGATAATATCCTTCATCAACTTTATCCCAACTGCCAAGTTCACTGCTGCCTTTTTTCGCTGTTGCTTTCGCAAAGTAGCTTCCAGGCACAAGTGATGATTTTTCTTCCTGTTCAAAAAGTCCAACTGTAATTGGAACATTTTCTAATCCTTTGATTTTTCTCATCCGCTGAACGATCTCAGCCGCCATTTTTTCTCCTTCTTCCTGAAGTTTCTCACGGCTAATTTTCTTTTCACGCGGATAGCCTTTTTCTTGTGTATAGTAATAAACAGAGTTCATCGCAAGGCCAATTGAAACGCCGCCAAGCTTTAATTCATCTCCATCTTTCACCAGATAATCTTGCTCTAGAATATGAGCTAGATAGATTGGACTTTTTTCACTTTGTTCTGCTGCAGTTCCTTCTCCCGTATTAATTGGGTTTAAACCAACATTTTTCACTTTATCTCGCTCTTCTTTATCGTAATCTTTCAGAACATCTTTGTACTGATTTTCTGTCCATTTACGACGAAGCCAAGAGCTGATTGTATCTTCATCAAGATACTGCCCTTCTTGATAATAGTAATCGTCTGTTGAAAACTCATCTTTAGAAAGACGAGTCAAACCTGATTCAAACTCTTTCACGTCAAGACGTGTGTTTAAGTTCGATACGGTTAATCCTCTTGATTTACTTTCTTTGAATGGTAGAACACTTTGATATGTGTCATCTGAAATACTATATTTCGAAATGACCGCTTTTTGTTTGTTATCGTCTGTTTTCTGAACCACTTCTTCTTCTTTCGAAAAATCAGGTGCACACGCTGTTGTCACAAGCATGACAGAAAGAGCAAGGAAAACAATTTTCTTCAAACCTTATACACCTCACAAGTCGTATCCTGTACGCTTTTTATCCATGGAAAGAAGAATAAGCATAATGCCTATCCTTCTTCCTTTTTCCTAACTTTACTGCTTTTTAAGCTCTTTAATAAACTGTTGTTCACTCCATACTTCGATGCCTAAATCTTCAGCTTTTGTAAGCTTAGATCCTGCATCTTCTCCAGCTATAAGCAAGTCCGTCTTCTTACTTACGCTCCCTGTTACCTTTGCACCAAGTGCTTCAAGCTTTTCTTTTGCTTCATTGCGTGACAATACTTCAAGCTTTCCTGTAAGCACAACCGTTTTGCCTGCAAAAGTTGAATCACTATCAGCAGCTTGTACAAGTTTTGGTCCTTTGTATTCCATATTCACTCCGTATGAACGCAGCTCTTCTAAAAGCTCAACTACTTCAGGCTGCTCAAAGTACGTCATAACGGCGTCAGACATTCTCTCTCCTACTTCATCAATAGCCAATAGCTCTTCTTTTGTTGCTTTTTGTAAGCCTTCCATTGAATGAAAAACGCTTGCTAATGTTTTAGCTGCTTTGGCTCCAACATGACGAATACCAAGTCCAAAAAGGAGGCGCTCAAGTGAATTCTCCTTTGAAGCTTCAATTGCTTGAAGAAGCTTTGTGACCGATCTCTCTCCCATACGCTCAAGCTCTAGAAGCTGTTCTTTTTGCAGCTGATATAAATCTGCTACGTCCTCAATAAGCTTCTCTTTAAAGAGCTGTGTCACGACTTTTTCTCCAAGACCATCAATATTCATTGCATTTCTTGATACAAAGTGGATAAATCCTTCACGAATTTGTGCAGGACATTTCGGATTTAAGCATCTTAACGCAACTTCTCCTTCTAAACGAACAAGCTCACTTTCACATTCAGGACAATGAGTTGGCATTGTAAACTCTTTTTCCTCTCCTGTGCGCCGTTCTTCAAGCACGTTTACAACTTCAGGGATAATATCTCCCGCTTTTTTCACTACAACATTGTCTCCAATTCGGATATCTTTCTCACGAATTAAGTCTTCGTTATGTAATGAAGCACGGCTTACCGTTGTCCCTGCTACTTGAACAGGTTCTAACAGCGCAGTTGGTGTAATAACTCCTGTGCGCCCCACATTTAGCTCAATATCGAGCAGCTTTGTCACAACTTCCTCAGCCGGAAACTTATAAGCGATAGCCCAGCGTGGACTTTTAGCTGTTGTGCCAAGCTCTTCTTGCTGAAAGAATTCGTCTACTTTTATGACGATTCCATCGATATCATATGGAAGCTCTGTCCGTTGTTCTGTCCAATGTTTAATATAGCTGTAAACTTCTTCTATCGTATCACATTTCTGTCGATTTGGATTCGTCTTAAAGCCCAATTGTTCTAGCTTGTCTAACGCCTCACTATGGGACGTTATACCTGTATTTCCAACGTCCGCTATAGAATAGACGAATATATCGAGGTTTCGTTTCGCTGCTAATTTAGAATCAAGCTGACGAAGAGAGCCTGCAGCTGCATTTCTTGGGTTTGCAAAAGGCTCTTCACCTCGCTCAAGCTTTTCTTCATTAAGTTTCTCAAATGACTTCTTCGGCATATAAGCCTCACCGCGTACTTCCATTGAAAGAGGCTCATTTGCTCTTAATGGGATTGAACGAATCGTTTTTAAGTTATTGCTAATATCTTCTCCAATTGTTCCGTCCCCGCGCGTTGCTCCTTGAGCAAATGCTCCGTCTTCATAACGAAGTGAAACAGCAAGTCCATCAATCTTTAATTCACAGACGTATGAAACATTATCTCCAACACCTTGGCGAACACGGCGGTCGAAATCAGCCAAATCTTCTTCGTTAAAAGCATTTCCTAAGCTTAACATTGGTGTTTTATGCTCAACTTTTTCAAAGGAAGAGAGCGGATCTCCGCCAACGCGAACGGTTGGCGAATCCGGTGTTTTTAACTCTTCATATTCTTCTTCAAGCCTAATGAGTTCATGAAGCAAACGATCATACTCGCTATCTGGAACGCTCGGCTTATCTAACACATGATATTCATAGCTGTACTGATGTAAAAGATTATGAAGCTCTTTAACGCGTTCTTTCGCTTGTGAAAACTCCATCTCATCCGCTCCTTTTTATGATTCTTTCGTTACAGGCGCAAATTTGGCTAACAAACGCTTAATTCCTATTGGGCTTGGGAAAGCAATATCAAGCTCTTTGTTATCTCCTTCGCCTTTTACGCTTACAACGGTTCCAACTCCCCATTTTTTATGTGAAGCTTTATCTCCGACGTTCCAATCAATATCTCCTCCACCTGTACTCTGAAGGACTGTTCGTTTCACAGATGGACGGCGCGGCCCTGGTCTTGAGAATGGGCTTTTCTCTTTAGATTGCCCAATGCTTTCAATTAATTCACTCGGAATTTCACCAATGAATCGTGAAGCAGGATTCACATTTGTTTTCCCAAACAGCGTACGCATAATGGCATTCAGTAAGTAAAGCTCTTCTTCTGCTCTCGTAATTCCAACATATGCAAGACGGCGCTCTTCTTCCATCTCATCATCTTCAAAAAGAGAACGGCTATGCGGGAACACGCCTTCTTCCATTCCGATTAAGAATACAACAGGAAACTCAAGACCTTTTGCTGAGTGAAGCGTCATAAGGACAACTTGATCGTTTGTATCTTCTTCTTCATCATCAAGACGATCGATGTCTGCTACAAGAGCTAAGTCAGTTAAAAAGGCTACAAGACTTTTATCTTCGCTCCCTTTTTCGAATTCTTGTGTAACAGATAAAAACTCGTCAATGTTTTCAAGACGGCTTTGAGATTCAATCGTTTTCTCTGTTTTCAACATATCGCGGTAGCCGCTTCGATCTAAGATTTCTTCTACAAGTTCTGTAATGGATAAGTAGTCTTGCATATTTGTTAAATGATCAATCATCTCGCGGAATTCTAACAAACTTTTTTGCACGCGGGCGCTTACCCCAATTTGCTCTACTTCGGCAATTGCTCTAAACATAGAGATGTCTTGTGAAACAGCATAGTTTGCAATTTTATCGACAGATGTTGCTCCAACGCCACGTTTTGGTACATTTACAATACGCGTTAAGCTAATATCATCATCAGGATTCGCAATTAAACGAAGATAAGCAAGCAAATCTTTAATTTCTTTGCGATCGTAGAACTTAATACCGCCAACGATACTGTAATTAATATTGGATTTTAACAGCACTTCCTCCATCACACGAGATTGAGCATTTGTACGATAAAGAATGGCAAAGTCACTATACTTACGCTTTCCTTCATTAACAAGCTCACGGATTTTACCAGCGACAAACTGGGCTTCTTCATGTTCACTTGATGCTTGATAATGCGAGACTTTCGGGCCTTCATTATTGTCTGTCCATAAATTTTTTGGTTTGCGCCCTGTATTATGCTGAATCACTCTATTAGCCGCTTCTAAAATGTTTTTTGTTGAGCGATAGTTTTGCTCAAGCAAAATAACGTTAGCATTTGGATAATCTTGCTCAAAGGAAAGAATATTTGTAATATCCGCTCCGCGCCAGCGATAAATTGACTGATCGGAATCCCCTACAACACAGACATTTTTAAAACGTTCTCCAAGCAGTTTAACGAGCATATACTGCGCATGGTTTGTATCTTGGTACTCATCAACATGGATGTATTGAAACTTACGCTGATAAAACTCAAGCACTTCAGGCACTTGCTGAAACAGCTGAATTGTTATCATGATGAGATCATCAAAATCAAGTGCTTGGTTTTTACGCAAACGTTTTTGGTATTCTGTATAAACTTCTGCTGCTACTTCCTCTAGAAGAGAACCGCCTTTTGCCGCATATTGTTTTGGTGTTAACAGCTCATTTTTCGCTGAGCTAATTTTGCCAAGCAAACCGCGGGGGTCAAACTTTTTCGGATCTAAGTTTTTCTCTTTTAAAATTTGCTTAATCACCGAAAGCTGATCTGTTGAATCTAAAATCGTAAAGTTACGATTATAGCCAATACGATCAATATCACGTCGCAAAATACGCACACACATGGAGTGGAAGGTTGAGATCCAGATATCTTCCCCAGATCCTCCTAAAATGTTCATAATACGCTCTTTCATCTCTCGCGCTGCTTTATTTGTGAACGTAATCGCTAAAATGTTCCATGGCGCTACTTCTTTTTCAACCATAAGATACGCAATGCGGTGTGTTAAAACACGCGTCTTTCCACTTCCCGCTCCTGCCATAATTAAAAGCGCTCCGTCCGTTGTTTGGACTGCTTTTTTTTGCTCCGGGTTTAATCCTGTTAGTAATTTCTCACTTAAGTATTGCACACTTTCACCGCCCTATTGTAATTAACCTTTTACAGCACCTACCGTTTGAAGAGCTGCTTTCAAGTCTTCATAAATTACGTTGCCAACCACAACTGTATCAGCTGCATGTGCCATCTCTACTGCTTGCTCTGAGGAAGCAATGCCGCCACCGTAAAATAGCTTTGTTGTAGACAGTGCGTTTTTTACGTTTTTAACGAGTGAAACGTCACCATAAACTCCGCTATATTCTAAATAAAAAATCGGTAAACGAAACATGCGTTCTGCCATTTGGGCATACGCAATAACATCCTCTTCGTCTAATTCTGTTTTCGCCTCTGTTACGTGAGCCGCTTTACAGTCACTGTTTACTATACAATATCCTTCAACAAAGATTTCATTCCAATCCATAATCTCGCCAAACTCTTTCATTGCTTGATGATGAAGTCCTGTAATGAAATCTGTATTGGAACTGTTCAAAACCGTTGGGATAAAATAAAAATCAAACCCAGGCGTTACAGAATCAATTGAGGAAACTTCCAGTGCGCATGGAACAGTATAGCGGCGAATACGAGCTAAAAGCTGAAGGACATTATCAAGCGTTACGCCATCTGTCCCGCCTACAATAATCGCATCTGTTCCAGATTCGCAAACCTGTTCTAAATGTTCATCTGAAATGTCTTTATTTGGGTCAAGTTTAAACACATGTTTCCACCCATTTATATCATACATATTTCTGTTCCTCCAGTCTATTTTCCATCTAATCATTATAGCAGAAAAAGCCTTCATTTTTGATAGAGAATACAAACTACCGAAAGTGGAAAAATATAAAAAAGGAACATGCCCTTATCTTGTTTTGCCTGTATGAATGTGCTAAGATAAAAACAGTTTTACACTACTATATTTTAAAAAATGTTCAATCATATAAAAGTACGATGAAGGATTTATAGTATCTTATCTTCCTCTTCCACAAGCGAGCTAGGAATGGTGAAAGCCTAGTGAATGAAGTAAGAGAAACGGCAATCTGGAGTACATCTTTCCAAAGAGGATGCTAACATTAGCATCAATCAGGGTGGAACCGCGGGAGTCAAACTCTCGTCCCTGAGCTTATATAAGCTCAGGGACGAGAGTTTTTTTATGGATTGAACCTTAATTATAAGGAGGAACAAACATGGCTGTAACTATGGATCAGCTCGTTTCACACGGTAAACATCGTGGCTTTATCTTTCAAGGATCTGAAATTTACGGAGGTCTTGCAAACACTTGGGATTATGGCCCATTAGGTGTTGAGCTTAAAAACAACGTAAAACGTGCATGGTGGAAAAAATTCGTTCAACAATCTCCGTACAATGTTGGACTTGATGCTGCTATCTTAATGAACCCAAAAACATGGGAAGCATCAGGCCACCTTGGCAACTTCAACGACCCTATGATTGACTGTAAAGATTGTAAATCTCGTCATCGTGCTGATAAGCTTATCGAACAAAAGCTTGAAGAAGAAGGAAACGAAATGGTTGTAGACGGTCTTCCATTCTCTGAAATGGAACGTTTAATTAAAGACCATAACATCGTTTGCCCTGACTGTGGTTCAAGCAACTTTACAGAAATTCGTCAGTTCAACTTAATGTTCAAAACACACCAAGGTGTGACAGAATCATCAACAAATGAAATTCACCTTCGCCCTGAAACAGCACAAGGAATTTTCGTAAACTTTAAAAATGTTCAACGTTCAATGCGTAAAAAGCTTCCATTCGGAATTGCGCAAATCGGAAAAAGCTTCCGTAATGAAATTACACCAGGAAACTTCACATTCCGTACGCGTGAGTTTGAACAAATGGAACTTGAATTCTTCTGCAAACCTGGTGAAGAATTAGAATGGTTTGACTACTGGAAAGAACAGTGTCACACATGGCTAAAAGCTCTAAACTTAACAGATGAAAACATCCGTCTTCGCGATCACTCTGACGATGAGCTTTCACACTATAGTAATGCAACAACGGACTTTGAATATAAATTCCCATTCGGCTGGGGCGAACTATGGGGCGTTGCTTCTCGTACAGACTATGATTTAAAACAACATGCAGAGCACTCTGGTGAAGATTTCCAATATATTGACCAAGAAACAAATGAACGCTACATCCCTTACTGCATTGAGCCATCTCTTGGTGCTGATCGTGTAACACTTGCATTCTTAGTTGATGCATACCAAGAAGAAGAACTTGAAGATGGATCAAGCCGTACAGTGATGCGTTTCCATCCTGCTCTTGCACCATATAAAGCAGCAATTTTCCCACTTTCTAAAAAGCTTTCTAAAGAAGCACAAGAAGTGTTTGCAGATCTAGCTGAAGACTTTATGGTCGACTATGATGAAGCAGGTTCAATTGGTAAACGTTACCGTCGTCATGATGAAATTGGTACACCATTCTGCATCACATATGACTTTGATTCTGTAGAAGACAAACAAGTAACAGTTCGTGACCGTGATACAATGGAGCAACATCGTATGCCAATTAGCGAACTTAAATCATTCTTAGCTGAAAAAGTTAAATTTTAATATAAAAAAGCTGGAGACATTGCATCTCCAGCTTTTTTATTCTTCCTCTTTATCAACTCTGTCTAACACCATTTGATAAGCGTCACTTCCATAATTTAAACAACGCTTCACACGTGAAATCGTTGCTGTACTTGCTCCTGTTTCAGTTTCAATTTTATGATAGGTAAACCCTTTGCGAAGCATTCTAGCTACCTCTAGACGTTGAGCTAATGATTGAATTTCATTAATTGTGCAAAGGTCATCAAAAAATTGATAACATTCTTCAATATTTTGTAGTGAAAGAACAGCTTCACAAAGCTGATCAAGCTCTTTTCCTCTTAATTTATCAATTTGCACTGCAACAGCACTCCTTTAAGCTTAAATATCAATTCTTTACCATATATCGTAAAGCTACTCTTTTGATTATTATACACACAAAACGCTTCAATGTCCTACTGCGTTAAAGTAGAATATTCCCATATACTAAATCTGTACAAAAGAAGCTGATAACTTATAGAACGTTATCAGCTCATATTATCTCATAACTGTCGGAAAAAGAATATTTTTATTCATCACATCGTAAAGTCCTCTTGGTGTAAGACGGATGTATGGTAGATGTGTTGATGATAAGAAAAGAAGCGTATAAATAGGATCACAGTGTTCGTAGCCACGCTCTACTAAAGCTTCTCTCATCTTTTTTTCCTCTTCTTGTAGAGCGCTAAGAGGCTTCTCTGACATAAGACCATTCAGCTTAAGCGGAATTTCTGTCACGATCTCTCCATCTTCTGCAAGAACAATTCCACCACCGATTTCTTTCATTCTGTTAAATGCGGCAATCATATCAAGCTTATTTTTACCAAGAAGTACAATATCTCCAGTACTCGAAAATGAGCTTGCAAACCCGGAAACGTGAGTTGAGAATCCTTTTATAAGTGTATTGATTCGCCATTTTCCTTCACGGTCCATAAGCATAAGGAAGCTTTCATCATTTTCTGTTGAAATTTCATCACGTGATACATCAAACGTAATCGAATACGGCTTCATAATAACGGCATTTTCAAGTTTTAAACCAAGCGGCATCGAAAACTGCAAATCATCCATTGTAAGATTCCAATCAAGAGAGAGAGGCTGAAATCCATAGTCTGACCATTCAATATCTTTAAAGTTTGATGTTTGCTCTTCATCTCTTAAAATCCATTTTCCTTTAGCAAGAACAGAAACTGGGGTTGGTTCATCTTTTGCTTTTAAGAAATTAATATTCGCTACTCTACCTGTCATAATGTTACCGTGAAGATATTCAATATTATAAAAGCGAGCAACGTTTACAGTCACCATATTATAAGCATCAACAAGTGGGACACCACTCTCAATCGCAAGTTTAATTAATTTATCACTTACTCCATCTTCATAAAAGGCAGGTGGAGAACCGTCTGTTGTCATCATCATTTTATCAAAACAAGTAATGTCCATTTCCGCTAATTCTCTAACAATACGTGGCAAATCAGGTCTTATTGAAGAATAGCGAAGCGTCACCGTATAACCATGAAGAAGACGTTCATATACGTCCCTTCCTGACATTGATTCATGATCACTATCTGCACCAAGCAGCATGAGCTTTGCAAGTGTTTTTGGGGAAGCTCCAGGAAAATGCCCTTCAACTTGTTTTCGCATCCGTTTAGCTTCTTGAATCCAGTGAAGCATTAAGTCATCTCCATCAAGAAGCTTTGGCCAGCCTGTGAGCTCTCCTGCTTGTAAAACTGCATCATGTTCAAGCCATGCTTTTACATTGCCATGTGAAAAAGCAACTTCTTCATTGATAATTTCTGTTTGTGGATCTAATCGACACCACCAGTACATTGTCGATGGAATCGTTCGCATCTCTCGAAGTAAAGAAAACGCTTTCTTTTTATCAAGTTGTAAAGCAAGTAGCATATTGTCATTTACAAGTGTTGTTGTTCCACGTTCTCCCGCATACTTTGCAAAGCTGTGGGGATTATATAACTGAAAAGGGTGAACATGTGGCTCAATATAGCCTGGAACAAGGAAGTAGTCCTCACAGTTCACAACTTCTGTTTCTTTCAAATTGGAAGGTAAGGCTTCACCAACATATACAATGCGGTCACCATAAATCCATATATTAGCCTTCATCCACTTGCGAAATGTTTGATTTAAATAAGTTGCATTTTTTAATAACATAGTTGGTGCTTTTGCTCCATCAATAACAGCGACGTGTTCCCGCAACTGCTTGTTTTTCCATCGATAGCGCTGTTCAAGCATGGAAATCCCTCCAATTCATCGTTACTTTCATCGTTACTTTCATCGTTACTTTCATCGTTACTTTCATCGTATCATACCTTCTGTGCGAGAAACGTAAAGAAATTGTGAATTTTGTACAAAAACGTGAAAGGTGATAGTATATGAAACCTAATATTAGTTTAGTAAATGCTTTAATCCGTATTGCATGTGGTCTAACTTTAATCTCATGGTCCACAGCACGACTAGCTCGAAGACCACATCATAGCTCTTATCTCTTTATGACAATGATGGGTGCCCTCAAAGTAGCAGAAGGTATTACCCGTTTTTGTCCTCTTACATTACTTATGCAGAACTATACAGGTGATGAATTAGATTCTCAGGATGAAAAGAAAGAGCTTACAATGTTGAATCAATCTTAACGCGAAACATTGAGAATGTGAAGGAAAACGCTTAAATTTTCTGAAAAAGTTTCTAAATGAGGAAGATTCCTCTTTATTATCCTGTCTTTCCTTCTTTTTTCTACTAATGTGTAAGATTTTTTAACAAAAAAGCGAGAGCTCATAAAGAGTTCTCGCTTTTTATTATTTTTTAGCACTTAACGCCTTGTGACCGATATCTCGACGGTAGAAAAGTCCATTAAACGTTTCTTTTTCAAGACTTTCATAGACTGACTTCTGAGCTGCCTCTATATCTTCTCCAAGAGCCATCACAAGACTTACACGTCCGCCATCTGAAAGAAACTTCCCATCCTCTTCTTTTACTCCTGCATGAAAAACAGTGTTGTCTCCAAGATGGTGAAAACCAGGAAGTGCATGTCCTTTTTCATATGAACCTGGATATCCTTCAGAAGCGATAACAACACCAACGGCCGCTTTTTCAGACCACTGAAGTTCAACAGGCTCGTCTTTCAATAAAGCAATAATAACTTCTACAATATCTGTCTTTAAGCGTGGTAACACAACTTGTGCTTCAGGATCACCAAATCGAGCATTAAACTCAATAACTTTCACTCCTGAAGCTGTTGTCATAAGGCCACCGTACAATACTCCAGTAAAGGCGCACCCTTCTTCAACCATTGCTTTTGCAGTTGGCTCCATAACTTTTCTTACCGTTTCAGCCACAATTTCATCTGAAATTTGTGGAACAGGTGAATAGGCGCCCATTCCGCCTGTGTTTGGACCTTTATCACCGTCAAACGCACGCTTGTGGTCTTGAGCAATAACCATTGGATACACTTTCTCCTCATTAACAAAAGCTAATAGAGAAAATTCTTCTCCCTCAAGATATTCTTCAATTACAACGCTTGCGCCTTCTTGTTGGAATAATGAATCCAATGCTTCATTTGCTTCTTGAAGCGTCATCGCAACAGTAACCCCTTTGCCAGCTGCTAATCCGTCTGCTTTTACAACAATTGGCGCCCCTTGCTTCTCTACGTATGCTTTTGCATCCTGAAGTGTTGTAAATGCTTCATACTCAGCTGTTGGAATACTGTACTTTTTCATTAAATCTTTTGCGAACTGTTTGCTTCCTTCAATTTGAGCCGCTTTCTGATTTGGACCGAAAACAAGGAGGTCCTGTGCTTTGAAGTAATCGACAATTCCTTCTGTAAGAGGTGCTTCAGGCCCTACGATTGTGAGCTCTACATTTTCTTTCTTAGCGAATGCTGCAAGCTCCTCATGATTTCCCTCTTCAATTGAAACAAGCGTTGCTACATCTTTCATGCCAGCATTTCCTGGTGCCACAAATACTTCTTCTACCTTCGAACTTTGTGCAACTTTCCATGCTAAAACATGTTCACGACCGCCTCGGCCAATGATCAAAACCTTCACAGCTTTTCCTCCCTGTTGTTTCTCCGTTTTTTAATGTTTGAAATGTCTTACACCTGTAAAGACCATCGCAATTCCGTACTCATCTGCTTTTTGAATGGACTCTTCATCACGTACAGAGCCACCTGGTTGAATAATTGCAGTAATTCCTGCTTTGGCTGCTGCTTCAACCGTATCTCCCATTGGGAAAAAGGCATCTGAGCCAAGTGCAGAACCTTTTGCTTTCTCACCAGCTTGGTTAATCGCAATGTTAGCAGAACCAACACGATTCATTTGACCTGCCCCAACACCAACTGTCATTTCATCTTTTGCTAGAACAATAGCGTTTGATTTAACATGTTTTACAACTTTCCAAGCAAGCTTCAAGTTCTTCCACTCATCTTCTGTTGGCTCGCGTTTAGTAGCTACTTTTACTTCTACATCATCAAGGCTAAGTAGATCTTCATCTTGAAGAAGTAAACCACCTTTTACAGATGTAAGCTTTACACCTTGTGCATCATTTGTATTGAAATCAACTGTTAATAACCGAAGGTTTTTCTTCTGTTTTAACACTTCTAATGCGTCCTCATCAAATGAAGGGGCAATAATGATTTCAAGGAAAATTTCTTTCATTTTACGTGCTGTGTGCACATCAACTGGGCGGTTTGCCGCAATGATACCACCAAAGATTGATGTTGAATCAGCTTCATAAGCACGATCATATGCTACTTCAATGTTTTCGCCAACGCCAACACCACATGGGTTCATATGTTTAACAGCTACAACAGCCGGTTCTGTGAATTCTTGAACAATTTCAAAAGCAGCGTTAGCATCATTGATATTGTTATAAGAAAGTTCTTTTCCATGCAGCTGTGTTGCTGTTGCAATTGAAGCATTTGATGCTAGTGGTTTTTTATAGAAAGCTGCTTTTTGATGAGGATTTTCTCCGTATCGTAACCCTTGTACTTTCTCAAATGTTACCGTTAATTTTTCCGGTGCTTCTTCACCTGTACGCTTTGTTAAGTATTCAGCAATCAAAGCATCATATGAAGCTGTATGACGGAACACTTTCGCTGCAAGATATTCGTTTGTTTCAAGAGATACGTTGCCGTTTTCTTTTAGCTCTTCTACAACTTTGCTATAGTCCGTAGGATCAACAAGAACAGAAATAGATTCATAGTTTTTCGCTGCTGAACGAAGCATTGTTGGTCCACCAATATCAATATTTTCAATTGCATCTTGAAGAGTTACATTCTCTTTTGCAATTGTTTCTTGGAAAGGATATAAGTTAACAATCACAAGATCGATTGGAGTAATGTTATGCTCTTTTAATTGAGCAATGTGATTTTCATCATTACGACGAGCAAGTAAACCACCATGAACGTAAGGGTTTAACGTTTTTACACGTCCGTCTAAAATTTCTGGAAACCCTGTTACATCCGATACGCTCATAACATCAACACCATTTTCTTCTAACGTACGTTTTGTACCACCTGTTGAGATAATTTCAAAATCAAGCTCTACTAAATTTTGTGCTAGTTCTACAACGTTGTTTTTATCTGACACACTAATAAGTGCACGTTTCTTTGCCATTGTTTCTCCCCCTGATGAAGTTTCTATAATGAATTATACGATAATTTTTTATTAATTCAAAATTGACAGATGACGATGAATAACCTTTTGCAAGATTTTCGGGTATATAGCATGCTCAACTTCATGAATCCGTTTTGTAACAGCTTCAATGCTTTCTCCCTCACGAATTGAAACGCTTTGTTGAGCAATAATTGGCCCTGTATCAACACCTTCATCAACATAGTGAACAGTAACTCCTGTAACTTTCACTCCTGCTGCTACGGCTTGTTCAACCGCATCTTTTCCAGGGAATGAAGGAAGAAGTGAAGGATGAATGTTCACGATACCACCAGGAAAAGCTTCTAAAAGCGTCTCTCCTACAATACGCATATAACCTGCAAGGACTACAAGCTGTACGCGATGCTCGCGAAGCTTTATAAGAAGATCTTCTTCATATGCGGATTTTGATTCGTAGTCTTTTGCTGAAAATGAAAAAACGGGAATTCCTACTTTTTCCGCTCGAGCAATTACTTGTGCTCCAGGGCGGTCACAGACAACAAGTGAAATGTTTGCATCCAAGCGCTGATGTTTTACAGCTTCATAAATCGCTTGAAAATTGCTGCCATTTCCAGAAGCAAAAACAGCAATATTAATCATGAAAGAGCGCCTCCACCGAACTCGATACCTTCTTTATTTGTAACACGTCCGATGATGTATGCTTTCTCGTTCTCGCCTTCAACTGCTTCAATTGTCTTATGAAGGTCTTCTTCAGCAACAACTAATACAAATCCAATTCCCATATTAAATACTTCGAACATTTCACGACGATCTAAGTTACCTTTTTCCTTTAAAAACTCAAAAATAGTCGGAATCGGCCATGAACCATAATCAATTTCAGCTCCACATCCTGCTGGAAGCATACGTGGAATATTCTCAACAAATCCCCCGCCTGTTACATGAGCCATACCAAGAATATTCACATTCTCTGCTGCTTTTTTCACTGCTTTTACATAAAGCTTTGTTGGTGTTAAAAGTTCCATACCAAGAGACTTATCGAATTCCTCATATGTTGTTTGAAGATCAAGACCTGCTTCATCTACAATATGACGAACAAGTGAATAACCATTGCTATGAATTCCGCTTGATGAAATTCCAATTAAAACATTGCCAGCTTTGATGTTTTCACCTGTAATAAGTTTTGATTTTTCAACGGCTCCAACAGCAAATCCTGCAAGGTCATATTCTTCTGGATCATACATACCAGGCATTTCAGCTGTTTCTCCTCCGATGAGGGCACACTCTGATTGCTCACAGCCGTCTGCAATTCCTTTTACAATGGCTTCAATTTTTTCTGGCTCGTTTTTTCCACACGCAATATAATCTAAGAAATAAAGAGGCTCAGCTCCTTGTGTAACAATGTCATTTACACACATTGCAACAGCATCTTGACCAATTGTTTCATGGTAATTCATCGTAAACGCAAGCTTTAGCTTTGTTCCGACTCCGTCTGTTCCAGATACTAAAACAGGTTCTTTTAAATTGAGCTGAGATAAATCAAACATCGCACCAAATGATCCGATGCCACCCATTACTTCTCGACGCTCAGTACGTTTTACGTGTTTTTTCATCCGTTCAACTGCTTCGTACCCAGCATGGATATCGACCCCTGCTTCTTTATATGTGTTCGACATATAAATCCTCCTCTTTCTTTAGCACGTCACTTTTTCGTGAGGATGTGCTGTATCTGGATAAATTTCTGTTGGATATTTACCTGTGAAACATGCCATACACTGCCCACCATTTTCAAAAGGTCTACCAATTGCATTTACAAGACCTTCTTCACTTATAAAGTAAAGTGAGTCAGCACCGATAATTTCACGCATTTCTTCTATTGAATGTTTAGATGCCATAAGCTCTTCTGTTGTTGACGTATCAATTCCATAGAAACATGGATTTTTAATTGGTGGCGCACTAATACGAACATGAACTTCTGTCGCGCCTGCTTCCCGAAGCATATTTACGATACGACGACTTGTTGTTCCACGAACAATTGAGTCATCAACCATGACAACACGTTTTCCTTCTACAATTTTTCGAACAGCAGAAAGTTTCATTTTGACCCCTTGCTCACGCAGTTCTTGAGAAGGTTGGATAAATGTTCTACCAACGTATCGGTTCTTAATTAAACCAAGCTCATATGGAATTTGTGACTGTTCTGCATACCCGATAGCTGCTGAAATACTTGAATCAGGTACACCTGTTACAACGTCTGCCTCAATAGGAGCTTCTGATGCAAGCTGTTTCCCCATACTTTTACGTGCAGAGTGAACATTAATGCCGTCAATGTTGCTGTCAGGACGAGAGAAATAGATATATTCCATACTGCACATAGCACGATTTGCGTTATAAGCAAAGCGCTCTGACGTTATGCCATCATTGTTGATTACAAGAAGTTCACCAGGCTGTACATCTCGCTCATGTTTTGCTCCAACAATGTCTAGAGCACATGTTTCACTTGCAATTACATACGCATCACCTAGGAGACCAATAGAAAGCGGACGAAGACCGTGTGGATCAAGAGCAACCATTAGAGCATCTTCTGTTAAAAGAAGAAAAGCGTATGCTCCTTTTACCATTGAAAGAGCATTTTTTAGCTGATCTTTTAATGTCGAAAAACCGCTTCTTTTAATAAGATGTGCTAATACTTCTGTATCTGATGTTGTTTGAAAAATACTTCCTTGATTTTCAAGCTGATGTTTAAGAGCCGTAGCATTTACTAAGTTTCCGTTATGAGCAAGTGCCATGCTTCCAGTTTGAGAACGGAAGTGAAGAGGCTGAACGTTCTCGTAGCCTCCACCTCCTGCTGTTGCATAACGAACATGCCCAATTGCAGCGGTTCCTTTTAAATCCTTAAGCTGACCGTTTTGAAACACTTCAGAAACAAGACCTGTGTCTTTATGAATGTTCACTGTCTCTTGATCACTTACTGCAATTCCCGCTCCTTCTTGACCGCGATGCTGTAAACTGTGTAGCCCGTAGTATGTTAACTCTGCTGCTTTTTCATGACCCCAAACCCCAAACACGCCGCATTCTTCGTTTAAGCCTTTGATTTCAGCAAGCATGAGATAGCCCCTTTCCAAGCTTCTTGTAATTGTGCTGTTGTTTCATCAATAATTACGTTTCCTTGCTCATTCTTCACAACAAAACGTTGGTTATCTGTCACAGTACCAATTTTCTTCGCATTTACGATATTTTCGAATGCTTCTTGGTTTTCAGGGCTTACTGTTACAACAAAGCGAGATTGTGTTTCACTAAATAGTTCAGCTACTACATCTTCACCAACTGTCATTTCAGCACCAAGCTTCTCACTGTTCATTAATTTTTCTGCTACAGCTACTGCTAATCCACCTTCAGCAATGTCATGAGCAGACGCAACAACACCGCTTTGAATTGCTTTTAAAAGCTGTGCTTGACGTTCTTTCTCTGTCGCTAAATCTAAAGTAGGTGCTGCTCCAAAGATTTTTCCTTCAAGAAGTTTTTGAAGCTCACTTCCACCAAACTCCACATCTGCTTCTCCCATCACATAGATGAAGTCTCCTTCTTTTTTCGCACTCTGTGTTGTAATATGTTCAAGTTCATGAATCAAACCAACCATACCAACAACTGGTGTTGGATAAACTGCTTCACCATTTGTCTCGTTGTATAATGAAACGTTCCCGCCGATAACAGGAGTTGATAGTGTACGACATGCTTCACTCATTCCGTCTGCTGCTTTTTCGATTTGCCAGAAGATTTCAGGCTTCTCTGGGTTACCGAAGTTCAAGCAATCTGTAATAGCAAGTGGCTCTCCACCTGAGCAAACGATATTACGTGCAGCCTCTGCTACCGCAATTTGACCGCCAACTTCAGGATTTAAATAAAGATAGCGAGAGTTACAGTCCGTTGTCATTGCAAGAGCTTTGTTTGTTTCACGAATACGGATAACTGCAGCATCTGATCCAGGTGCAACAACTGTGTTTGTACGTACCATGTAATCATATTGACGATAAACCCATTCTTTGCTTGCCACTGTCGGCTGCTTTAAAAGGGAAAGAAGCGTTTCTTTGTAATCAGTTACACGTGGAACATAATTTTCCATTTCTTCAAACTCTTCAATATATTCAGGTTTCTTAGAAGGCTTATGGTATACTGGTGCATCTTCTGCAAGTGCATCAACAGGTACGTCTGCCACTACTTCCCCTTTATGAAGAAGACGAAGCTTTTTGTCTTCTGTTACTTTACCAATTGCAACGCCTTCAAGACCATACTTTGTGAAAAGATCAATGATCTCTTGCTCTTGGCCTTTTTTCACAACAACAAGCATGCGCTCTTGAGATTCAGAAAGCATCATTTCATATGCTGTCATTCCTGTTTCACGTTGTGGTACAAGGTCAAGGTTCATTTCAAGTCCCATACCTGCTTTACTTGCCATTTCTGCTGAAGAACTTGTAAGACCTGCAGCCCCCATATCTTGAATTCCAACAAGTGCTTCACATTGAACAAGCTCAATACAAGCTTCAAGTAATAGTTTTTCCATAAATGGATCGCCAACTTGAACTGCTGGGCGTTTCTCATCTGATGAATCGGAAAGTTCTTCAGAAGCAAACGTTGCTCCGTGAATACCGTCGCGACCTGTTTTCGCGCCAACGTACATTACTGTGTTTCCAACGCCAGATGCAACGCCTTTTTGAATATCTTTATGATCAATTAATCCAACGCACATTGCATTTACAAGTGGGTTTCCTTCATAGCAAGGATCAAACGCAATTTCTCCTCCAACGGTTGGGATACCGATACAGTTACCATATCCAGCAATCCCTGCAACTACTTCTTCAAACAAGTAGCGGACGCGCGGACTTAACAGCTCACCAAAGCGTAAAGAGTTTAAGATTGCGACAGGACGAGCTCCCATTGAGAAAACGTCACGAATAATTCCACCTACTCCTGTTGCAGCTCCTTGATAAGGCTCAATTGCTGATGGGTGGTTATGACTTTCGATTTTAAATACAACCGCTTGATCATCGCCAATATCGACAATTCCAGCTCCTTCTCCAGGACCTTGTAAGACTCTCTCACCTGTTACTGGGAATTTCTTTAGAATTGGTTTAGAATTTTTATAGCTACAATGCTCTGACCACATAACAGCGAAAAGACCTGTTTCCGTGTAGTTCGGCAAACGACCTAATAATTCTTCAACTTTTTGAAACTCCTCATCTGTTAAACCCATTTCTTGATAAATCTTTTGCGCTTTAATTTCTTCGGTACTTGGCTCAAGAAGTAATGACATGATTTTCCCTCCATTGGCGAACAATTGATTGAAAAAGTTGTAATCCATCAGCGCTACCTAAAAGCTCTGATACAGCACGTTCTGGGTGTGGCATCATTCCAAGGACATTTCCTTCCTTGTTTGTGATTCCAGCAATATCTGATACACTTCCGTTTGGATTATCTTTATAACGGAAAGCAATTTGATTATTCTCTTCAAGCTCTTCTAAAAGCTCTTCACTGCAATAGTAGTTTCCTTCACCATGTGCAACTGGAATAGTGATTTCTTGTTTTTCTTTATATGCATTTGTAAACATTGTTTTATTGTTTTCTACAACGAGCGTTAATGGCTCACAAATGAATTTCAAGTTTTCATTACGCTGCATTGCACCTGGAAGCAAACCAGATTCTAGAAGAATTTGAAATCCATTACAAACACCAAGCACTGGTTTTCCAGCTTTTGCTGCTTTTTGAACTTCTTCCATTACATTTGCAAACCTTGAAATTGCTCCACATCGTAAGTAGTCACCGTATGAGAATCCACCAGGAAGTAAGATTCCATCAAAGCGACTTAAATCTTTTTCAGTATGACGAACATATTCTACTTCTTCGCCAAGTTCATCTTTAATTGCATGATACATATCAACATCACAGTTTGACCCTGGGAATACAATTACTGCGAATTTCATACTTTTGCCACCTCTTCAATTTCGAAACGGTAGTCTTCAATAACTGTGTTAGCTAAAAGTTTTTCACACATCTCTTTCACACGTGTTTCAACGTTTTCTGTTTCTTCTACCGTAAGTTCGATAAATTTTCCGATACGTACTTCGCTTGCTTCTTTGTAACCTAAATGATGAAGAGATTGCTCAACTGCTGTTCCTTGTGGATCTAAAACACTTTCACGTAATGTAACAAATACCTTTACTTTATACATGTGATTTTCCCCCGATTCGTTTTAAAATTTCTTCATATGCATCTGTAAGACCGCCAAGATCACGACGAAATACGTCTTTATCAAGCTTTTCATTCGTATGAACATCCCAGAAACGACATGTGTCTGGTGACACTTCATCAGCTAAAATAATTGTGCCATCTTCTGTTTTTCCAAATTCCAACTTAAAATCAACAAGCGTAATGTCACGCTCAAGGAAGTATGGTAAAAGAATTTCATTTACTCGACGTGCTAAGAACTTAATGTAAGCAAGTTCATCCCAGCCTGCCGCTTTTAGGAATAGCGCATGCTCATCTGTAATAAGCGGATCTCCAAGTGCATCATCTTTATAATAAAGTTCAACAATTGGCTGCTCAGTTTTCGTGCCTTCCTCAACGCCAAGGCGTTTTGCAAGACTTCCTGCGATAACATTGCGAACCACAACTTCTAGAGGAATAATGCTTACTTTCTTTACAAGTTGCTCATAGTTTGAAAGTCTTTCAACAAAGTGTGTTGGTATATTCTCTTTATGAAGCACTTCAAATAGTAAGCTACTAATCTCGTTATTTAATACTTTTTTACCAGCGATAGATGACTTCTTCTCACCGTTAAATGCTGTTGCATCATCTTTATATTCAAGCCATAAAATATTTTCTTGATCTGTAGCATATATTTTCTTTGCTTTTCCTTCGTACAACAATTCTTGTTTTTCCATCTGTTCCTCACCTCATCTGAAGTATCAGCACTATTTTAGAAAGAAGGCGCAATGCCTTCTTTCTATGAAATTAAAGTCCTAGACGATTAAAGATCATGTCTACATTTTTCAAATGGTGCTTGTAGTCAAAGCATTCTTCAATCTGCTCTGCTGTTAAGCGACTTGTAATGCGCTCATCACTTTCAATTAGTGAGCGGAACGGAACTTGCTCTTCCCATGCTTGCATTGCTTTTGGTTGAACAAGGTCATATGCTTCCTCACGAACCATGCCTGTATCAATAAGTGTAAGAAGGACACGCTGAGAGAAAATAAGACCAAATGTTTTCTCCATGTTACGCTGCATGTTTTCTGGGAAGACTGTTAGATTTTTTACGATATTGCCAAATCTGTTTAACATGTAGTTTAAAGCAATTGTTGCATCTGGTAAGATAACGCGTTCTGCTGAAGAGTGAGAAATATCACGCTCATGCCATAAAGCAACGTTTTCGTAAGCTGTTACCATATAGCCACGAATTAAACGAGCTAAGCCTGTCATATTTTCAGAACCGATTGGGTTACGTTTATGAGGCATTGCAGATGAACCTTTTTGACCTTTTGCGAAAAACTCTTCAACTTCACGAGTTTCTGTTTTTTGTAAGCCGCGTACTTCTACTGCAAATTTTTCAATAGACGCTGCTACAAGTGCAAGTGCTGACATATAGTGAGCATGACGATCACGCTGAAGCGTTTGTGTGGAAATTGGTGCCGGTTTTAAACCAAGCTTCTCACATACAAATTTCTCAACAAATGGATCAATATTTGCGAACGTTCCAACTGCTCCAGACATTTTACCAACTGCAATGTTCTCTGCTGCATTTTTGAAACGCTCAACATTGCGCTTCATTTCTTCGTGCCAAAGAGCCATCTTTAATCCGAATGTTGTTGGCTCAGCATGAACACCATGTGTACGCCCCATCATTACTGTATATTTATGTTCTTGTGCTTTCTCTTTTAAAATGTCAACAAAACGCTCAAGGTCTCCAATTAAGATGTCGTTTGCTTGTTTTAAAAGGTAAGAAAGAGCTGTGTCCACAACGTCTGTTGATGTTAAGCCATAGTGTACCCATTTACGTTCTTCACCAAGTGTTTCTGATACGGCACGTGTGAAAGCAACAACGTCGTGACGTGTTTCTTCTTCAATCTCTTTAATACGATTGATATCAAAAGAAGCATTCTCACGCAGTTTTTTTACATCTTCCTTTGGAATAACGCCAAGCTCTGACCATGCTTCACAAGCTAAAATTTCAACTTCTAGCCATGCTTTAAAGCGATTTTCCTCTGTCCAAATTGCTCCCATTTCTTCACGTGTATAACGTTCAATCATTTTAGTTCCTCCGTTTAACTCCAAATTTTTAAGGCGTTGATTTTTTCTAGCGCCATCTCTATGTTATCAGCAATAACCGTCATATGTCCCATTTTTCGTCCATCTTTTACTTCCTTTTTTCCGTACAAATGAAGGTGGCAGTCTGAAAATTGTTCGACTTTATCAAGTGCCTTGTTCATTTCGTCTCCTAAAAGGTTTGCCATTACTGCTGGCTTTAGCAGCGAAGAATCTCCTAATGGCCAGTTACAGATAGCTCGGATATGCTGACCAAATTGTGAAACAGCACAGGCATTCATAGAATAATGGCCAGAGTTATGCGGACGAGGAGCGAGTTCATTAACAAATAGCTCTCCGTCTCTTGTTATAAACATCTCTACAGCTAGTGTGCCCACAAGATTTAAATGATTCGCGATTTTCAAAGCAATCTGGGTTGCTTTTTCTTTTGTTTCTTCACTCACGCGTGCTGGTACGATTGTTTGATATAAAATGTGATGTTTATGAATGTTTTCACCAATTGGCAAGCATGTTACATCACCATTTTCGTTACGATGAACAATGACAGACACTTCCTTTTGAAGATCGATCCAGCTTTCCAGTACGCAAGTTCCCGCATTTAGAAGCTTTACGGCTTCATCAATATCTCCTTTGCGTTCAATTAGATGTTGACCTTTCCCATCATAGCCACCTTGACATGTTTTTAAGACGCATGGATATCCGATACTTTCAACTGCCTCTTCCATTTCCTCAGCTTTTTCAATAATGCGATAAGGAGCAATTGGAAGTTCTGCTTTTGTAATTTCTTCTTTTTCGAACTGACGATTTTGTGTGATTTTGAGTAAGTGACTTCCTTGTGGTACATAAGAATGTTCCTCAAGCCACTTGACCATCTCTACATTCACATTTTCAAACTCATACGTAATGACATCTGAACATTGAGCAAGCTTTTTAATTCCTTCAAAGTCATCATAACCTGCTACAATCTTGATATCAGCTACTTGCCCACATGGAGAATCCTCAGCAGGTTCTAAAACCGCTATATTGTACCCCATTTCTTTTGCTGACATGGCCATCATTCGTCCAAGCTGGCCACCACCGATGATTCCAATTGTTTGTCCTGGTAAAATTCTATTCAAGTTCATCACTACTTTGCATCGCTTTTTGTTTTGTAGACTCACGGCGCTCATGTAAACGAGCTTCAAGCTGATCGTCCCGAGTCGCTAATATTTGGGCTGCTAACAATCCTGCATTTGTAGCCCCTGCTTTTCCAATTGCAACGGTCGCCACAGGTACACCACCTGGCATTTGTACGATAGAAAGAAGTGAGTCTAATCCTTGCAAATGACTAGAGCGAACCGGAACTCCGATAACTGGAAGTAACGTTTTAGCTGCTACCATACCTGGCAAATGTGCTGCACCCCCAGCGCCTGCAATAATTACTTCAATTCCTCGTTCTTTTGCTTCTTCTGCATATTGAAACATTAAATCAGGAGTACGATGTGCTGAAACAACTTTTTTTTCATATGCTACATGCAGTTCATCTAAAATATCACAAGCATGCTTCATCGTTTCCCAATCAGAAGTACTTCCCATAATTACAGCTACTTTTGCATTCATGTATAAGCTCTCCTTTTGAAAATAAAAATGCCTAGAGTAGTTGGAGACAAGAGAAAGTCACCACCTACTCTAGGCATTCTTCGAATACATAACCTAGTGTAAGATACTTTCTCTCATAGTCCGACAATTTACGGTCGTCGGGTAGAAACTTGTGGGCCATATCCCCACTATTATACGAGAGTTCGCTTCTTAAAATTTCTATAATCATAGTAACAGCTTAACAAACCTTATGTCAATCAAAAATCGAATATTTTATATTGTTTTTTATCTATTGTTCGTGTTTTACAGTTTCTTTCCTTCGAAAGTGATTTTTCGTTCTGTTGGAATGTACTCTTTTTTTCCGTTTACTACTTTCTCAGTGAACACTGGTTTCTCAAAGCGACGTACAGGAGTATATCCTTCCTTTTTCATACGATCAAGACAATCAGAAATCGTCTCGCCTTGTTGGACTTCAAATGTTTTCTTATTCTTACTAGCCAATATAAATCCTCCTTAGGAATTTTCATGGTTCTTATTATAAACGGAATTGAGCAAAGAAAAAACGAGAGAAATAAAATTTCTCTCGTTTTTTCTTACTTATCTAATAAAAACAGCGATACAACTTTAGCCATTTGTTCACGTGTTGCTCCATTATATGGTTTAAATTTATCACCATATCCCTCTATATACCCAAGTTCTTCAGCTGCCGCCACAGCTTTCTTCATTTCACTATCTAATGTTTTAAGATCCGTAAATTTCGTAGACGTTTCTCCTTCATAAGGTGCTCCATGTTTCACTTCATAGGCTCTCATCATCATTGTAACCATTTGAGAACGTGAAATAGGTTCCCATGGTTCAAATGTCGTATCACTTGTTCCTTTAATTAATCCCGCTTTATAAGCTGCTGTAATTTCATCTTTTGTTTCTTTATCCATTTTATCTAAATCTTTAAACGGAGATGTGCCTTCTGCTTTTAAATCAAGAGCACGTACAAGCATTGAGGCAAACTGAGCACGATTTAATGGACTAAACGGAGCAAAGACTTCAGGACTTTTCCCCTTTACAACACCTTCATTTGCTAAATATGAAACATAAGGATTTGACCAACTGTTTAAAGGAACATCTTTAAAAATAGAAGATACTTCTTGAATACGTCCTTCTGCTTTAAAATGAACAGGACTTTCTAATGAGCGTACATAATTAGATGTCGCATCAATATCAACAGGGCCTGTTTCAGGTTGATCTAGTGCATTATCTATAATAGCTTGATCTGCTCCAAACATATAGTTATTCACAACAACAGTATACTTCTCACTAGGATTGATTTTCTTGCCGTTTGGTAAGAAGATATCTACTACCTTCCCTCGCTTAGCATTATGATCATACGTGTACGTATAACGAAGACCTGAGATAGAATAATCAAGTCCATAACTTGTGATTTGACCATCTAATATTTCTCGAAGACCTGCGCCTGTTACAGTAAACTTGTTTAGGACATTCCCAAACGGTTGAATAGTGTACAATTCACCAAACGTGATATCGCCTTTATCGATTCCAGCCCGGACTCCTCCACCGTTCATAAGAGCAATATCAGCATCCATTGTCTCTCTCATACCATCTGCAATCATATTTCCAACAGGATGATCTCCAACTGGCCCAAATCCTGGATAGCGTTGAGAAGGATAATCTACAGCACTCTTGCTAATAACCTCTTCTTTTACAGGCTTCACTTTTTCATTGTACTTTTCCAAGATAGATTTTACTTTTTCATCAGGCTTGATGCCCTCTTGAGTTACCCACTCTGTTGTAGCACTCTTTTTTACAATATCACCTGTAGATGGATCTATCTCAATATCAACATCCCCGAAAGCTTGTCCATATTCAAAAGATTGCACAATGAGTTTATTATCTACAACACCATTTGTAAATTGATGATTATGACCAGCGAAAATAATATCTACCTCGTCGTCAATCTTCTTAGCAAATTCAGCTGTTTGTCCTGAGACAGCTCCATTAGCTTCTTGAATCGAAGGATTATGAGCAAGCACAACAATTGATTTTACTCCTTGTTCTTTTAATTCTTTCGCATACTTATTAATTGCTTTTACTTCATCTGTAATTTGAAGATTTTCATTTCCTTTTTTAATAACCATGCCTGGAGTTTCCGTTGTAACAACACCAATGAATCCTATTTTTGCTCCGTCCACTTCTTTTACAGCATATGGAGGAAGAATAAGTTTACCATCGCTTTTATCGTACGCATTAGCTGCTACAACGGGAAAGTTCATTCCATCATAACCTTTTGTGCCTTTCCCTTCAGGATGATCTCCCCCTTTAACCATGCGACGAAGCTCCTCAATTCCTTCATCAAATTCATGATTTCCAACCGTACCAACATCAAAGCCCATCTCTTTCATAATCTCTACAACTGGCTCGTCTTGAAATGCGCCTGAAACAAGTGGGCTTCCTCCAATAATATCACCTGCATGTACATAGAACGTGTTTTCATTATCAGCTTCATGTTCCTTCATATGAGCTGATAAGTATTCAGCTCCTCCCACAATCTCTTCTTTTTTTCCGTCCCCGTTTACATCAGCCTTTGAAGAATAGTCAATTTGCCCGTGAAGATCATTAATACTTAAAAGTTGAACTTTAATATTTTCTGTCTCAGCTTTCACATATGTTGAACTAAATGGGATAAGGTATGTACTTACTGCTAGGGCAGATAAAAGAGAATAGGTCCCTAATATTCTAAATTTCTTTAATTTCATTTCTTTTCCCCCTTATATTATATGATTTTTCACACTATTATTATATCAAGGTGAAGGAAGCTCGTTTGTAAACTTTCTGTAAAATCATCCCTTAAATACAAGATAAACAAAAAAGGCTAATCTTTTAAAGATTAGCCTTTTTCTATGGTGCCTGGCAACGTCCTACTCTCACAGGGACAAAGTCCCAACTACCATCGGCGTTCAAGAGCTTAACTTCTGTGTTCGGCATGGGAACAGGTGTGACCTCTTGGCTATGGTTACCAGACTATATAGAGTTGTTCACTCAAAACTAAATAACAAGGCAAGGAAAAACATATCCGATTATGATCAAATTCTTAGGTTAAGTCCTCGATCGATTAGTATTAGTCAGCTCCACATGTCGCCATGCTTCCACCTCTAACCTATCTACCTGATCGTCTCTCAGGGATCTTACTTCCGAAGAATGGGAAGTCTCATCTTGAGGGGGGCTTCATGCTTAGATGCTTTCAGCACTTATCCCG
>NZ_FOXX01000015.1:0-53908 GCF_900115845.1 Priestia endophytica DSM 13796
GGAGGATTAGCTCAGCTGGGAGAGCATCTGCCTTACAAGCAGAGGGTCGGCGGTTCGAGCCCGTCATCCTCCACCATTTAAAAGAATATAGTAACCTATGCCGGTGTAGCTCAATTGGTAGAGCAACTGACTTGTAATCAGTAGGTTGGGGGTTCAAGTCCTCTTGCCGGCATCCTTATTTCTTGGAGGGGTAGCGAAGTGGCTAAACGCGGCAGACTGTAAATCTGCTCCCTCTGGGTTCGGCGGTTCGAATCCGTCCCCCTCCACCATTTTTGTTTAAAACAAAAGAAATTGGGTAAACTACATATAGAATAATATTGGGCTATAGCCAAGCGGTAAGGCAACGGACTTTGACTCCGTCATGCGTTGGTTCGAATCCAGCTAGCCCAGCCAATGAGCCATTAGCTCAGTTGGTAGAGCATCTGACTTTTAATCAGAGGGTCGAAGGTTCGAGTCCTTCATGGCTCATCTTGATTCATTGGAACTTAAAACCGTGAAGATTTTCATATTTTGTGAAAATCTTCACGGTTTTTTATATATTGAAAACGAAGGCTTTCTATATTAACTAATCATATCTTCTTGATTCTATTTTCCCTCTTATTTAAAGGTGGATATTCTTTTGTTCTTTCTTTGGTTTCCTTTTTTTATACATATAAAAGTAGAAATGGGAAAAAATTAAATTTTGTCTCTTTTGTAATATAAAAAATGTTAAAATGTATCATTAGAATGAAAAATATTTGCGGAGAAATGAAACCTTTTAGAAAAAGAATCGTACTACAATTATCCCGCAATGGGCGGAGGTACTCAGGAGATGGATTTGTTTATAAAAAGCAAGATAAAGAAAGTGAAAAAAGGGGATCAGAACGCTTTTGCTGAGGTTGTAGAGTATTATAAAGATAAAATCTATCAGCTTTGCTACAGGATGTTAGGAAATGCTCATGAAGCAGAAGATATGGCACAGGAAGCCTTCTTACGCGCATATGTTAATATTGATAGCTATGATATTAAGCGTAAGTTCTCAACATGGCTTTATCGAATTGCTACAAACCTCTGCATTGACCGCATTCGAAAAAAGAAACCTGATTACTTTCTTGATGCTGAGGTTGCTGGGACTGAAGGACTGAACATGTACTCTCAAATTGCTGCAGATGGAGAGCTCCCAGAAGAAAGTGTAGAAAAACTTGAGCTTCACGAATATGTGCAGCAACAAATTGCCCAGTTGCCTGAAAAATATCGAACAGTTATTATTTTAAAGTATGTAGATGAACTTCCTTTAAAAGAGATTAGCGATATTATGGAGTTACCAATTGGGACAGTGAAAACAAGGATTCATCGTGGACGAGAGGCTTTAAGAAAGAAGCTCCGTCATATGTAAGGGGTGATTGCTATGGAATGTAAAAATGTTTCACTATTTATGCATGAATATCTTGATGGAGATATAGAGGCAGCTGATGAACAGAAGCTAAGAAAACATCTCCAAGAGTGTGAGGAGTGTAGTGAGCATTTTCGTGAGCTGAAACGAACAATTGCTTTTATTCAAAGTACTTCACATGGTAGTGCTCCAGCAAACTTCACGGAAGGAGTCATGAAACGTTTACCTGTAGAGCGTAAACGAGCAAAAGCAAGAAGATGGTTACAAGGCCATCCCCTTCTAACCGCAGCAGCTGTTTTTTTCGTTCTCATGCTTGGAGGAGCACTTTCTAGCTGGTCGAATAACAGTGAGTTCTCTGTGTCAAAACAGGACAACGTTGAAGTGAAAGGACATACGGCAATTGTCCCAGAAGGAAAGACTGTCCAAGGAGATCTTGTTGTGAGGAACGGTAATACTCGTATAGAAGGTAAAGTAAATGGAAGTGTGACCGTCATTAACGGTTCTAATTATCTTGCATCAGCAGGGGAAGTAACTGGCGAGATTAGAGAGTTAGATCAAATGTTTGAATGGTTATGGTACAAAATGAAGTCGACAACAGATAACATTGTGCATGCTTTTTAGAAATTAGGGAAGATGATATAAAAAGGCAGTTATTTTACTACTTTGCCTTTTTTATATCATCTTTTTTTCAACTTGTTAACAACGCTCATATTAATACGTTTTATGATATAATAAAAAAGTTATGAAGCTTTTGAAATCACTATGGTAAAGCATATTAAAGTATTCACAAAACTAAATAAACGAATAATAATTAGACGGTATAAAAAATAGGGTAATGATTATGTAAAGAGGAAGTGAGATCATGCTCTTTGGAGAGCTACCGGTTTTGAATTATGTAGGAAATGTTATCGATGTTCTCCTAGTCTGGTTCGTTATTTATAAAATCATTATGGTAATTCGAGGTACAAAAGCCGTTCAACTTTTGAAAGGGATTACGGTAATTATTGTTGTCCAGTTCTTAAGTAAATTTTTAGGATTGAGAACGCTCGAATGGATTATGGACCAGGCACTTACATGGGGATTCTTAGCAATTATTATCATCTTCCAACCAGAGCTAAGACGTGCTTTAGAACAATTGGGACGCGGGAAGCTCTTTTCTCGAGGCTCGGTTCCTGAAGAAGATGAACAAACAAAAGTAATTGAAGCAGTTGTAAAAGCAACAAGTTATATGGCGAAAAGACGTATTGGTGCTCTTATTTCTATTGAACGTGAAACAGGAATGGGAGATTATATTGAAACAGGAATAGATCTAAAAGCAAAGGTATCATCTGAATTACTAATTAACTTATTCATTCCGAATACCCCGCTGCACGATGGTGCGGTTATTTTACAGCGCAATGAAGTAGCAGCAGCAGCTTGTTATCTTCCACTTTCAGAAAGTCCTTTTATTTCTAAAGAACTAGGAACACGACATCGTGCAGCTGTTGGAATAAGTGAAGTGACAGATAGTATTACGGTAATTGTTTCTGAGGAAACAGGCGGTATTTCTGTGACTAAGAACGGTGAGCTTCATCGTGAATTAACTCCAGATTCTCTTGGTGAAATGCTGACAAGCACACTTATTGGCCAAACGAGATCATCCTCTGGAGCTCGCTGGCAGTGGAGGGGGAAAAGAGATGGATAAACTTATGAATAATCATTGGTTTATGAAAATCATCGCTTTACTATTAGCTTTTATGCTGTATCTATCCGTCACATTAGAAGAAACAGGAAGCAGCAGCTCTCCTTTTAACTCTTCAAGTAGAAGTGGAAGTACAAGCAATGAAGAAACCCAAACCATTCAAGATGTTCCTGTTACAGCTTATTTTGATGATGATAAATACATTGTATCAGGACTGCCTGAAACAGTAGATATTACCTTGAAAGGATCAAAGAGTAACATTAAACTTCAGCGAGATGTGAAAGTATATGCTAACTTAGAAAACTTAAAGCCAGGTAATCATCAAGTTAAACTTCATCATAATATTGACGATGGATTAAGTGTTGAAATTGATCCAAAAACTGTGCAAGTTACAATAGAGGGAAAAGTGTCAAAAAAGTTCCCACTTGAGGTTAGCTTAGCCTCAGACCAGATTAAATCTGGATATGTGGCAGGCACTCCTTCTGTTTCACCTAAAAGCGTTGTTGTAACAGGTGGAAAGTCACAGATTGAATCTATTTCTTCTGTGAAGGCATTAGTTGAAGAAGATGATGCAGATAGCACAATAAAGCAACAAGCCAAAGTTGTAGCTTTTGATCGCAACTTAAATAAACTTAACGTTGATATAAATCCAGAGTTTGTACAAGTTAATATACCAATCAAAAGGGAAAGCAAAAGTGTCCCATTGAAGTTTGAAGCATCTGGAACTCCCAGTGAGGGAGTGGAGGTAACAAGCATCGAACCACAGACAAAAGAAGCTGTTATTTATGGAGATGAAGATGCTTTAAAGAGTGTGAGTGAAATTTCAGAAATTCCTGTTGATGTTAGCGATATTAGAGGTACGGAGACCATAGAGGTGAACGTTCCTTTACCAGAAGGCATCAAGCGAGTAAGTCCTGAAAGTGTAAAAGTCAAAGTTAACACTTCTGAAGGTAGTACAAAGGAAGAAGAAGTTAAGGAAGACGAAAAAGAAACAGCAGAAAAAGAAACAACGAAACCAGAAGAGACTACAACAGAAGAGGAAGAGAAAGAACAGGAGAAGGAAGATGAAGAAGAGACGAATTCAACGAGAACTATTAGTGGTGTCAGTCTCTCAATTGGAGGTCAATCGGACTCTTTTCTTTATCAAATGTTAACTCCATCAAATGGGACAATTAGCATAAGTGCAACAGGACCTAAAGATACAATTCAATCTCTAAGTGCAGGAGATATTAGCGCAAGTGTGAGTGCAAGCGGGTACGAAGCAGGTACATATACATTGCCTATTAGCGTAAGCGGGCCAAGTGGAGTGCAAATCACCCCGAACACGAGCACTGCCAAAGTAGAGATAACAGCTAAAGAACAAGAAGAAGAAGAAGAACCAACACCAGAAGAAGAAGAGCAGCAAGGTGAACAAACAACAAATTACGAACAGCAACAAGAACAAAATCCAGCAAACAGTGAATAAAGGAGAGAATATGAAATGGGTAAATATTTTGGTACAGATGGAGTTCGTGGGGTAGCGAACAGTGAATTAACACCTGAATTAGCCTTTCGGGTAGGACGCTTTGGGGGATATGTCCTAACAAAAGATATGGAGCGACCAAAAGTCCTAATTGGCCGTGATACACGTGTTTCTGGTCATATGTTAGAAGGGGCCCTTGTAGCAGGTCTTCTTTCAATTGGAGCGGAGGTTATGCGTTTAGGCGTTATCTCAACACCAGGAGTAGCATATTTAACAAAAGCAACAGGTGCACAAGCAGGAGTGATGATTTCTGCTTCACATAACCCTGTTCAGGATAATGGCATCAAGTTCTTTGGTTCTGATGGTTTTAAACTTTCAGATGAGCAGGAAGAGGAAATTGAAGCCCTTTTAAATAGTACTGAAGATACATTACCACGTCCAACAGGAGCGGACCTTGGTCAAGTGAATGATTACTTTGAAGGTGGTCAAAAATATCTTCAATACTTGAAGCAGAGTGTTGATGAGGACTTCTCTGATATTCATGTTGCACTTGACTGTGCACATGGAGCAACGTCTTCTCTAGCTGCTCATCTTTTCGCAGATCTAGAAGCAGAAATTTCAACAATGGGAGCTTCTCCGAACGGTACGAACATTAATGATGGAGTTGGATCTACACATCCTGAAGTGCTTGCTGAATTCGTAAAAGAAAAAGGTGCTGACGTGGGACTTGCTTTTGATGGAGACGGAGATCGTTTAATTGCTGTTGACGAAAAAGGGCAGATTGTTGATGGAGACCAAATCATGTATATCTGTGCAAAATATTTAAATGAGCAAGGCATGCTGAACGAAGGTACTGTTGTATCCACAGTAATGAGTAACCTTGGCTTCTATAAAGCACTTGAAGAGCATAGCGTAAAAAGTGTAAAAACTGCGGTAGGAGATCGCTATGTTGTCGAAGAGATGAAGAAGAATGGATACAACTTAGGAGGAGAGCAGTCAGGACATATTATTTTCCTTGACTACATTTCAACAGGAGATGGAATGCTTTCTGCTATCCAGCTTGTGAATATTATGAAGGTAACCAAAAAGTCACTTTCAGAGCTTGCTAGTGAAATGAAGAAATTCCCGCAAATCCTACAAAATGTTCGTGTAACAGATAAGCATAATGTAACATCTAATGAAAAAGTAAAAAATATTATTGAAGAAGTAGAGCAAGAAATGGGAGACAATGGCCGTGTACTTGTAAGACCTTCTGGTACAGAACCATTAGTGCGCGTAATGGTAGAAGCTCCTACAGATAAAGAATGTAAAGAATACGTAGATCGCATTGTAAAAGTTGTTGTAGACGAAATGGGTCTAGACGCTTAATCCTTTATGCATAGGAAGTGGAACGTTTTCACTTCTTATGCATATTTTTATTAATGTCTGATACTTTATGGTAGATGACAAGCCTGTTATACAGTTGTAAATATCGTCATAAAATGCTTAACAGGAGGGATGAGTAAAGGGTTTTAACCTGTAAAAAAACAATTTTGAAAAATTGTTCACAAAATTTTAATTGACGGTTTTTTTGGACTATTGTAATATAAAGCTGTTCGTCTCTTAAATATGGAAAAAGAGGCAACGCTACATTTAACGTATTTATAAAAGCGCCTGAACTAAGCAAAGAGACGGAACTGTTGCTTAGTTGACGAGGAGGAGGTTTATCGATATTTCGGCGGATGCCTCCCGGCTGAATGTGACCACAGCCGTAATTTTCTTGTCTAAATCAGCGAGGTGACTCGTTGGACAACGACAGAAAAGTGGTTTCTTTTGTATTTAAACTTGTTCGGTTTAACTTAAGGAGGAAAAAGTTTATGTGTGGAATTGTCGGCTATATTGGAACTCAAGATTCAAAAGAAATTTTATTACGTGGATTAGAAAAACTTGAATATCGTGGCTATGATTCAGCAGGTATTGCTGTAATCGGAGACAACGGTGTTCAACTTTTTAAAGAAAAAGGACGTATTGCGAAATTACGTGACGCAGTTGATTATGACGTAGTAGCACCAGCTGGAATTGGTCATACACGTTGGGCAACACACGGAGAGCCAAGTAAATTAAATGCTCACCCTCATAAAAGTACTTCAGGTCGTTTTACATTAGTGCATAACGGCGTTATCGAGAACTATTCACTATTAAAAAATGAATACTTACAAGATGTAACATTTGTAAGTGATACAGATACAGAAGTTATCGTGCAACTTGTTGAAAAATTTGCAAACGAAGGATTAGATGTTGATGCAGCTTTCCGTAAGACAGTAGGTCTTTTACATGGTTCATATGGTTTAGCTCTTATCGATGAAAAAGACCCTGATACTATTTTTGTAGCAAAAAACAAAAGCCCACTTCTTGTTGGTCTTGGTGATGGATTTAATGTTGTAGCAAGTGATGCAATGGCAATGTTACAAGTAACAGACCAATATTTAGAGCTTATGGATAAGGAAGTTGTTATTGTTCGTCGTGATAATGTAACAATTGAAACGTTAGAAGGCGAAATCATGGAACGTAAGCCTTACACAGCTCTAATTGACGCAAGTGACATTGAAAAAGGAACATATCCTCACTATATGCTAAAAGAAGTTGATGAGCAGCCTGGTGTTATTCGTAAAATTATTAGCGAATACCAAGATGCTAACAACGAGCTTAAAATTGATGAAGATATCTTAAAAGCAATGAACGAAGCAGATCGTCTTTACATCGTTGCATGCGGAACAAGCTACCATGCAGGTCTTGTTGGTAAGCAGTTCATTGAGCAATGGGCCAAAGTTCCTGTAGAAGTTCACGTGGCAAGTGAGTTCTCATACAATATGCCGCTTCTTTCTGAAAAGCCGTTATTTGTCTTTATCTCTCAAAGTGGAGAAACAGCAGACAGCCGTTCAGTACTTGTTCAAGTAAAAGAAATGGGCCATAAAGCTCTTACTATTACAAACGTACAAGGTTCAACACTTTCTCGTGAGGCAGATTACACGCTTCTTCTTCATGCAGGTCCTGAGATTGCTGTAGCTTCTACAAAAGCATACACAGCACAACTAGCTGTTCTATCTATTCTTTCAGCTGTTACAGCTAAATCAAAAGGAATTGAGCTTGGTTTTGATTTCTTACAAGAACTTGCTATTGCAGCAAACGCAATCGAAACACTTTGCGATGATAAAGAAGAAATGGAAAAAATCGCACGTGAATTCCTATCAACAACTCGTAATGCTTTCTTTATCGGCCGTGCAGTTGACTACTATGTAGGTCTTGAAGGATCACTAAAACTTAAAGAAATTTCTTATATTCAAGCAGAAGGTTTTGCTGGTGGAGAACTTAAACATGGTACAATCGCTCTTATTGAGAACGGTACACCTGTTATTGCTCTAGCAACGCAAGCACATGTAAATTTAAGTATCCGTGGTAACGTGCAAGAAGTAGCAGCTCGTGGTGCTAATCCTTGTATCATTTCTATGGAAGGCTTGCAAACAGAAGAAGACCGTTATGTTCTTCCTGCTGTACATGAAACACTTGCACCGCTTGTAGCAGTTATTCCTCTTCAGCTTATTGCGTACTATGCAGCATTACACCGCGATTGTGATGTTGATAAGCCACGTAACTTAGCAAAATCTGTTACAGTTGAGTAAGACAGTTTTATAAATAAAAACATAAAAGCCGAGGCTGAATTCAGTCTCGGCTTTTTTTATTGCCGAAGATATTTAAAATTATACTATTATCAACTAAGCCCACTATATCTGCGGTCTCTGATCTCATGATTCAGTTTTTTACGAATTGAGATAAAGGAGATAGAACAAAATAAAAACTACCATAAACAAAACACTTGCCAAAAAGAAAAGTAAGGTGTATATTATTGATGCATCAATAATTGATGTATCAATAAATTCATTTGGAAGAAAGAAGGGATAATTTTTGACAACAAGGTGTTCACAAGAAGGGGAAATTTTATATCAACTACACTATTTGAGCAAAGTGATTGGCCTGAAGTTTGAAGAGTGTACTGGTGTTAGCCAATCTCGATTAGAATTGCTAACATTGCTTTATCAAGTGGATGAAATCAGTCAAAGTGACCTTCAAAAAAAGGTGAATATTGATGGGGCTGCTATTACAAGACACGTCAAACAGCTTGAGACCAAAGGAATGGTATCAAGAAGAAGAAAACCTGAAGATAACCGGATAACGCTTGTTAAGTTATCGAACCAAGGACGAGAACGAATCGAGTCTTACAAGAAAGAGAAAGAGCGTTTCATGGAGGAAATGCTTGTTAATATTAGCACAGAAGAACGTAATGTGCTTCTTCATTTACTATCACAAATGAAAAAAAATATAGAAAATATTAAAGCATAGAGGAGTTTTACAGATGGGAACTACAGTAAAAACGAACAATTTTATGAAAATTATGAAAGAACGCCGATCTATACGTAACTATGATCCAACAGTTAAAATCAGCAAAGAAGAAATGACTGAAATATTAGAAGAAGCAACTACAGCACCTTCTTCAGTTAACGCGCAGCCATGGCGTTTTCTTGTTATTGAAAGTGAAGAAGGAAAAGAAAAGCTTGCGAAGCTAGCCAAATTTAATCAATCACAAGTTACTACTTCATCTGCAGTTATCGCAGTATTTGCAGACATGCAAAATGCTGACTATATCGAAGAGATTTACTCAAAAGCCGTTGAGCTTGGATATATGCCACAAGAAGTTAAAGAAAGACAGGTACAAGCTTTAACTGCGCATTTTGAGAAGCTGCCAGCACAAGACAACCGTGAAACAATTCTAATTGACGCAGGACTTGTTTCAATGCAGTTAATGCTAACAGCTCGTGCCCATGGATACGATACAAATCCAATTGGAGGCTATGAAAAAGAAAATATTGCTGAAGTTTTTGGAATAGAAAAAGAGCGCTATGTACCTGTTATGCTTTTATCAATTGGAAAGTCAGTTGATGAAGGATACGCTTCATATCGTTTCCCTATTGATAAAATTACACAGTGGAAATAATACAATTTTACATTAGAAAATAGTAATGATTGTTTATTTAAGATTCATATGCATTTGAAGATTACAAAACGTTCTCCTAAATATATTAGGTATTCAAGAAAGCACGAATATCTAGTCCAATAAATAGAAAAAGAGCAGACACATTTATAAATTTAGGGCTATTTAATCAGAATCCATTTTGAAAAATCTTTTTTAAAGTGGATTCTTTTTATTTACTATAGAGGGTAAGTTGTGAGAGGTTTTTAGCTGACTCTAAAGTTAGTAGTTAAGGAAATAGTATGTATACACTTATTAGCATCGTGCAGTTGCTTGGATTCTTCTTTATCTTTTACACTGTTTCATCTTATATATTTTCATTTAGAGAACTTATATATTATAGGACCTTATCTGTTATTGTTGGACTTAGTTTTTCAGCTTTTATGGGTGTATAGGGTGCTTTGCTTTTATTGATACTGTTTGTTTGGGCTGCTTATTATAAGAAACATCGTCAGTTTTCATTAAAAAACCTTGCTTCTCACAAAGCAAGGTTTTTCGATATTAAAATTCCTCATATACAGCAGGATCTTGATCGTTAATTCTTCCATCTGGACGAGAAAGGGAAGCAATTTGTTTCATATCTTTTTCATCAAGAGAAAAGTCAAAGATAGAAATATTCTCAAGCTGGCGCTCGGGAGAGGCTGACTTCGGAATAGGAATTGCTCCTAGCTGATAGTGCCAGCGCAAAATAACTTGAGAGATCGTTTTGTTGTGCTTCTCGGCAATGTGGGCAAGTTGATCGTTATGAAGCACATCACTCGCACGAGATAAAGGACTCCATGATTCTGTTTTTATATTCTGTTCTTCATGCCATTTATGTTGGTATTCCTGATTAAAAGCAGGATGAAGTTCAATTTGATTTATACTTGGCTTCACACCTGTTTCACGTTCAAGTCGTTCAATATGTTCAGGTAAGAAATTGCAAACCCCGATTGAGCGGATAAGGCCCCATTTTTTAGCTTCAATTAGTGCTTGCCATGCTTCTACATAGTGATCTTGTTTTGGATTTGGCCAGTGAATAAGATATAAATCATAGTAATCCAAGTTAGCTCTGTATAGGGACTCTTGAATTGTTGTAACAGCTTTATCATATTCATGATAACGACCAGGAAGTTTGGATGTAATTCTTAACTGTTCTCTTGGAATGGAGCTACGGCGAATTGCTTCCCCAACAGTTCCTTCATTCTCATAGTTATAAGCAGTATCAATTAGGCGGTATCCAATGTCAATAGCACCCTTAATCGCATTAGATCCCACATTTCCATTAAGAGCGTATGTACCAAAACCAATAGCAGGGATTGTTGTACCATCATTAAGCGTAACTTCTGGAATGGATTTCCTCATTATGAATCACTCCTTTTACATTTACTTTAACACTTTTTGGACAATTGAAACAATTTCAAAGATTTATTATGGTAATGTTATGAACTTAATAGGGTTTTGTCATCTTCATAATAGAGAAAAATTGGTAAGATGAGTGTGGAATTAATTTTAGTGAGGTGGAGTGGAGATGAAGAAACTAATTAGTTATGTTACTGTTTTCTTGCTTGTTTGTAGTACTGTGACAGTTTTTCTTGGACAACCTTCTCAAAGGGTACATGCGGCAAAGAATTCAAATGTAAAAGAGTTTAATGTTGAAGAGTTTTTTAATGATAAAAACGGTACATTTGTACTCCGAGATATGAAAACTGGAAAAACACTTTTTTATAACAAAGAGAGAGCTCAAACAAGATTTGCCCCGCAATCTACATTCAAAATTCCAAATTCACTTATCGGCCTGCAAGTTGGAGCTGTAAGGGATGAATATGATATTAAATATTGGGATGGAGAAAAGCGTGAGATTGAAGAGTGGAACCGAGACCATACGCTTGGATCTGCTTTGCGTTATTCAGTTGTTTGGTATTATCAAGAGATGGCTCGTGATATTGGAAACGACCGAATGAAAGAGTGGATAGAGAAAATATCTTATGGGAATAAGGATATTAGCGGCGGAATTGATCAGTTTTGGTTAAGTAGCTCCCTTAGAATCTCACCACTAGAGCAAGTGAATTTTATAGAAAAACTGTACAAAGAAGAGCTTCCATTTGATTTAGATGTAATGAGAACTGTAAAACGAATGATGGTTCAAAAAGAAGGAAGAAATTACACCATCCATGCGAAAACAGGTCAAGGAAATGAACTAGGATGGTATGTTGGGTATGTTGAAAGAGAAGGACATGACTATGCATTTGCCGTTAATCTTAACGGTACATCTGCAGAAGCTAAGCAGATTACAGAAGAAGTATTGAAGAAGTACAATATAATCAAAGAATAAGAAAAAGGGTAAGAAGCTAGCTGCTTCTTACCCTTTTATATGAATTAAAGACCTGTTGAAATATATTTTACTTCAAGATAGTCTTCAATACCGTAATGACTTCCTTCACGTCCAAGTCCACTTTCTTTAAAGCCTCCGAATGGAGCTTGTGCAGTAGACGGTGAACCATCATTTACACCAACAATTCCATATTCAAGTTCTTCAGAAATATATGTTGCTTCTTTTAAATCTTGAGTAAACACATAGCCTGCTAAGCCATATGGGCTGTTATTTGCACGTTCAACAGCTTCTTCTGCTGTTTTAAATGTTACGATTGGTGCAAGTGGCCCAAAAGTTTCTTCAAACATACATTTCATATCTTCTGTTACGTTTGTGATAACAGTCGGTTCCATAAAAGAGCCGCCTTTATCTGTAATAGCATTTCCACCTACAAGCACCTTAGCTCCTTTTTCAGTTGCGTCTTTAATTTGAGCAATTACTTTATCAACAGCTTTTTGATTAATAAGTGGCCCCACATTTGTATCTTTTTCAAGGCCGTTTCCAACTTTAATTTCTTTCACTTTTGCAACGAATTTCTCTATGAATTCTTCTGCAATGTTTTCGTGCACAAAAATACGGTTTGGACAAATGCAAATTTGACCTGCATTAGAGAATTTAGCAGTAGCTAATCCTTGTACAGCAGCATCAATATCAGCATTCTCCGTTACGATAAATGGAGCATGTCCACCAAGTTCAAGAGAAAGTTTTTTCACTGTATCAGCAGCACCACGCATTAAATGTTTACCAACAGCTGTTGAACCTGTGAATGTTAACTTGCGAATACGGCCATCTTTTTGCCATGTATCACCGATCGCAGCTGCATCACCTGTTACAACGTTAATAACGCCGTTTGGAACACCAGCTTCTTCTGCAAGTTCTGCGAGACGGAACGCTGTAAATGGTGTTTCTTCAGACGGTTTTACAACAATTGTGCATCCTGCTGCAAGAGCTGGAGCAATTTTGCGTGTAATCATAGCAGCTGGGAAGTTCCAAGGAGTAATCGCTGCAACAACACCAACAGGTTGTCTTTTTACCGTAATACGTTTGTTAGGATGACTTGCTGGAATTGTTTCACCGTAAAGACGTTGACCCTCAGCAGCAAACCAAGCGATATAATCATTTCCATAGGCAATTTCACCTTTTGCTTGAGCTAATGGTTTCCCTTGTTCTGTTGTCATAATTTTAGCAAGGTTGTCCGTATCTTTCTCAATTAATTCATGCCATTTCATTAAAATTGCACTACGTTCTTTTGCTGTTTTTTTAGACCATGTTTTAAAAGCTTTATGAGCAGCATCAGCAGCAGCTTTTGCCTCCTGCGCTCCTGCATTTGGAATATTCCCAATAACTTCATTTGTAGCAGGGTTAATAACATCTATTGTTTTTTCTACTGTTGACCATTTTCCATCAATATATAATTTATTTGGATACATTGTACATCCTCCTAAGTATGAATAAGTCTTGTTGTTATCTACATTATCTACACTAGCACCATTTTTGCTTTGGGGGAACTTCCCTTATATACTAAGGGTATAACCAAATGTTATAGGTGATAAAAATGAGAACAGAATGGCTTCAATCTTTTATAGAAACAGCTAAAAAAAAAAGCTTAAGCAAAGCAAGCGAGGCTTTGCATATGACACAGCCTGCACTTAGCAAGCAAATGAAAAAACTAGAAAATGATTTAGGTGCAACCTTATTTATTCGCTCAGCTTCAGGAGTTGAGCTCACGAAAGCAGGAGAAATTTTGTTTCGGGAAAGTGAGGACATCTTGTCTAAAGTGCATGCCGTTGAAAGAAGCATTAGAGCTTCTGAAGAGCAAAGGAACATTACTATTGGAACATGGCAAAGCATGGCGGCTTTTTATTTACCATATAAGCTAGCACTAGCTAACGATGAAAAGTCTCACATTGATATTAAGATTGGGCATCACTATAAAGATCTGCTAACGCAGCTAGACCATAATGAAATTGATGCTGCTCTTTTTGATGACCGAGCAATTCAACATTCGCATTGGAGTAAGGGATTACTAAAGGAGCCCTTTTATCTTTTTGTGAATGAACAACATCCGCTTGCTGGGAAAAAGAGCGTGTCTTTTTCCGAATTTCAGCAAGAGAAGATTGTTGTTCTCCCTTCAGGATGTGATGTAAGAACGCTTGTGGAGAAAGAATATGAGCATCATGGCATCAATCTTAGAATTAGCAGTGAAATCGAGTTTGCTCAGAGCATTATCGGTTTTATTTCTGCAAACTTAGGCATTTCTATCCTCCCGGAAATTTTCACGAAAGATATTGGACGTTCAAATATTAAGGCTCTTCCAATTGAGGATTTTCATCTTCAAAGAGAAACGTCTTTGATAACAAAAAACCCAGACATAGGGAAAAAACTTTATAAGTTATTCTTTAGTCCAGGCGTTTGACCCCGTTATTCCACCTGAAAATAAGGAGGGTTTCTTTAGGAGGAAATGCTATCAAAACAGTAATATTCATGTATAATGATAGGGCTATGATTTTCTATTAGATGGAAGAGGAGAAATGGAAATAATGTTGGATGAAGATATCATAAAAGAGCCTGTGTCATTTGAAGAGCAGCATCAAGTGGTTCGTAGAAACACAGGATTCTACGACTTGAAATGGGCTAAAAAGTTTGACCCAGCAAGCGGTTTTTCATGGAACTGGGCGGCTTTTTTTCTAAATACATTATGGTTTGCATATCGAAAAATGTACAAACAATTCTACATCTTTTGTGGCCTTGAACTTATTTGGTTTTCTTTATCTTTTTTAGTTGAAATCCCACTATGGTCAGATGTTGTATTTTATCTGATTTGCTCACTTGTTATTGGCATGTGTGCTAATGGTTGGTATTACAAACAAGTGATGAACATTTTATCAAAAGCAGAAGAACTGCCTGAAATAAGAAGAGAAGCTTATTTTCAAACAAAAGGTGGTACACATATTGGAGTTGCTCTTGGGCTAACAGCTCTGGCTATTGCTATGTTTCTAGGGACAGGTACTTGTCTGTCTTATGTACCAACAAAAGCGAATGTAAAATCAATTGTCAGTTCTAGTGACGAAGGGATAACGCTTGAAGCTTATAATGATGATTCAAAGTGGACGTATGTAGAAAAAAGAGGACGTCATTATGTTGTTGAATTCTCGGGGTATGATTATGCTGAAAAAGAAAATGTCCTTATTACATTTAACGTTTACTTAGATAAACAGTTATATGAATGGAAGGATATTTATATTGATGGGAAGAAACTAAATCAAGACGATGCATATGATTATGAAACATGGATTGAAGATAATTCATCTTGGTAAACGTTGAATATAAAAAAAAGTCAGTGCAAAAAAGCCCTGGCTTTTTTTATATTGAATCTTCTAATAATTTTAACTATAAGCTAGATATTTAAAAATGAAAGCGCTATAATTGTATTATGGAACGACGTATCATAATGCGGAACAAAAATTGTGTTTGGATATTATTTTTTTGAAAGCGCTTTATAAAATGTATCTTGCAATTCACTTCTATATTCAAGAAATCACTAGAAGTAAGGAGAGGAGAAAAATGATAGAGCCTTAATAGATGTTTTGCTAGTAGAAAAGAGTGATGACCCTACATTTGTTACGGGCAATCATAATCATATGTTGTTATAACAAGGAAATTAAAGATTCGTTCATCCGAAGTTGTAGAAACCGTCATTTATCTAAAAGAAACCTTATACGAACATTCTCCCTAGAAAAGCATCACGTCTAAAATCTTAATTTCCTAATGTTTACCCCTATTAAAAAGAAGAGTGAGGTAAATGATGATGAAAATGATGAAGACGATTGAAAAGATTCCTGGTGGTCTTATGCTTGTGCCGCTTTTTCTTGGAGCTGTTATCCACACATTTGCACCGAAATCTGGTGAATATTTTGGGTCCTTTACAAATGGATTAATGACAGGTACTGTTCCAATCTTAGCTGTTTGGTTCTTCTGCATGGGAGCGGGAATCAATATAAAGGCTACAGGGATAGTTCTTAGAAAATCTGGTACACTCGTTCTCACAAAAATTGCTGTTGCTTGGGTTGTAGCGGTGATTGCCGCTTTGCTTATTCCAGATGGAGGAGTTCAATCAGGCTTCTTTACAGGGCTTTCCGTGCTTGCTTTAGTTTCGATGATGGATATGACAAACGGGGGGCTTTATGCATCAATTATGCAACAATACGGGACGAAAGAAGAAGCAGGTGCATTTGTATTAATGTCGCTTGAGTCAGGTCCTCTTGTTACAATGCTTATTCTTGGTACAACAGGACTGGCTGCATTTGAACCACAGACGTTTGTTGGAGCTGTTTTACCTTTCTTAATTGGTTTTGTGCTTGGAAATATAGACAATGATTTTCGAACCTTTTTTAGTAAAGCGACACATACAATGATTCCATTCTTCGGTTTTGCCCTAGGAAATACGATAGATCTTGGCGTAATTGTAGAAACAGGACTTCTTGGGATTGTGATGGGACTGCTTGTTATTGTTGTGACAGGAGTTCCACTCATGCTGGCAGACAAGTTTATCGGAGGAGGAAACGGTACAGCAGGAGTTGCGGCATCAAGTACGGCAGGAGCAGCTGTTGCAAATCCGATGATTATCGCAAGTATTAAACCAGAATTTATGCCCGTAGCTCAATCTGCTACAGCTCTTGTTGCCGCTTCCGTTATTGTTACATCCATTCTAGTTCCTATTATCACCGCATATTGGGCGAAATATATGAATAAGAAAAAAGGAGCATCTGTTGGAGAGCAAACAAACAATACAAGCGCTCTATAAGCAATATTAGGTCTTTCAGTTAAAGGGAGGTTTTAATGAAGATGAGTAGAATCTTAACAGTAGGAGAGCCAATGGCTTTATTTGTTGCAGAGAAGGAAGGGCCACTAGAAGATGTTGAGTATTTTAGTCGGCATGTAGCAGGTGCTGAAGTAAACTTCTCAATTGGGATGGCTCGTTTAGATCACAGTGTGACATATATTACGAAGCTAGGGAAAGATCCATTTGGAACATATATCGAGAAGTTTCTTAAACATAATGGAATTAATACATCACTTATTCAATATGAACAACAGTATTCAACAGGCATGCAGTGGAAGCAGAAAGTAAAAAGTGGCGATCCTGATGTTTTCTCAGCTCGAAAAAATTCTGCTGCTTCTCATATGGATACTGATACTCTTAAAAATTTAGACTTAGCAAGTTTTGATCATCTTCATTTAACAGGGATTCCTCCTGCTTTATCTTTAGGATGTCGAGAGATGGTTTTTGAGCTTATTAAATCAGCTAAGGCAAAAGGAGTTCAAATTTCATATGACACAAATTTGCGTTATGGTCTTTGGGACAGTCAGGATGAAATGATTAAAATCATTAACGAGCTTGCTTTTCAGGCTGATATTATCTTCCCGGGAATTGAGGAAGGAAGAATTTTGACAGGAAAAGAAAATGAACAAGATATTGCTAACTTCTATCACCAGGAAGGAGTACAAACAGTTGTTATTAAGCTTGGACCGAAGGGAGCTTTTACAAGTTCTCAAGGTAAATCTTTTTATATAGATGGTTTTCCTGTTAAAGAAGTGGTAGATACAGTAGGAGCAGGAGATGCTTTTGCTGTAGGAGTTGTAAGTGCTTTGTTAGAAGAGCAACCTTTAGATGAAGCTATAAAGCGAGGAACCGTAACAGGAGCGCTTGCTGTTATGTCGTCGGGAGATAATGAAGGGCTTCCTTATAGGGGAGAGCTTGATAAAGTAATGAAAGATTCGCTAGCTCAGTCATAGCTTCCTAGATAAAAAGGCATTCTCGCCTTTTGAGAATGCCTTTTTATTTATAAGTGCCTTGATAACCTAAACTTTTTGAAATGTCCTTTGTATATTGTTTCACTTTATCAATAAGGTTGCTTTGGATAGCTTCCTCTGTCACTCTATTGCTTGGGCCTGAGATGCTGAAGCTTGCAACAATATGTCCTGTATGATCATAGATGGGAGCTGCAATACATCTTATAACAGCTTCATTTTCAGCATTGTCTAACGCATAACCTTGCTTGTTCACTTGTTTAATTTCAGCTAGCAAAGCTTCTTTTGAAGTGATAGTTGTAGGCGTTTTGGGGATGAATTCAGTATGAGCAAGAATCTCATTTATGCGCTCTTCATTCATATCAGATAAGAGTACTTTTCCAACACCTGTGCAGTAAACAGGTGCTCTACTGCCAATACGAGAATACATTTGCACAGCCTGATTGCTTTCAATTTTATCAATATAAAGAACTTCTCCGTTATCTTCTATACATAAATGAATGGTCTCATTTACTTCCTGACCGAGTTTTCTTAGATAAGGTCTTGCAACGTTCACAATGCTTGAATCGTTCAGTAAATTTCGAGAAAGAAAGAGTACTTGAAGTCCAAGCTTATACTTATCTGTTTCTTCATCTTTCACAACGTAGTTCAAGTTAGATAAGGTTGCCAGAAGGCGGTGAAGCGTACTTTTAGTTAATCCCACTTGTTCAGCTAGGCGAGTGATTTGAATTCCTTCTGGATATTCAGAAAGTTTATTTAAAATAGTCAGAGCTCGTTCAACGGATTGAACATTTGGCATTGTATTCTACCTCTTTTATAGTTGGTATTGTACTTGCTAGTTCTAGTCTTATGATGTTTCAAGCTATTCTTTCCTTTATGATAAAGTATGGAAATAACTTTGTAAATTTTATTATAGGAGGTGAGGAGATTCAGAAGTGTGGAATATGTTAACTTGTAAGAATTTGGGGTAAAGAAAAATATAAAAATCTAGGAGGAATAAAAGATGCCAAATAGCTTAAAAGACACAACAACACTACATAACGGTGTGAAAATGCCGTGGATGGGACTTGGAGTTTTCAAAGTAGAAGAAGGAGAAGAAGTTGTAGAATCTGTAAAAGCGGCGCTAAAGAATGGATATATTAGCATTGATACAGCAGCTATCTATGGAAACGAAGAAGGAGTCGGAAAAGCCATTAAGGAATCTGGAATTCCTCGTGAAGATCTTTTTATAACAACAAAGCTCTGGAACAGTGAGCAAGGGTATGAGAAGACATTAAAAGCTTTTGAGACAAGTATGAAAAAACTTGGTCTTGATTATCTTGATCTTTATTTGATTCACTGGCCTGGAAAAGATAAATATAAAGACACATGGAAAGCTTTTGAGAAACTTTATAAAGACGGAAAAATTCGCGCTATTGGTGTAAGTAACTTTCAAGTTCACCATTTAGAAGATTTAATGAGTGAAGCAGAAGTGAAACCAATGGTTAATCAAGTTGAATTTCATCCACATTTGACTCAAAAAGAGCTTCTATCTTTTTGTAAAGAACAAGGAATTGCCCTTGAAGCATGGTCACCTTTAAAACAGGGACAGCTTCTTGATGAGCCTTTATTAAAAGAAATTGCAGAGAAGTACAACAAGTCTGTTGCACAAGTTATTTTGCGCTGGGATCTTCAACATGGAGTTATTACTATTCCAAAGTCCACAAAAGAGCATCGAATTATTGAGAACGCTGATGTTTTTGATTTTGAGCTTTCTCAAGAGGAAGTAGAGAAGATTGATCGCTTAAACCAAGACAGTCGTGCTGGATCACATCCAGACACATTAACAAAGGGATTTGAATAAGGGAAAAACAGACTAGACAAAAGCGTCTAGTCTGTTTTTTTACAGGCCTTCTCTCAACATAATCCACATTTAAATAGTCAGCCTTTAAAATTGAGAGAAGTTCATCGAGTGGCATCTTAAGAGAAGATTTATTAAAAGTAAATGAATTAAAAGAGAATGATCATATTGGGTATAGGGATTTACTTAAAACCCCAATTCCGATGTTAAATACACCTATTCCAGCTTATTTTCCATATTAATAAGAAACTATAATACCCCTCTTTTCTAAAGGGAGGGGTATTATAGTTTTCAAAACTTTTATCTTCTGTTCTAATAAGAGAGTACATAATAAACAAACTGGAGATGGGAACATGAAGGCATATAAAACACTTTTATTTGATGTAGATGAAACACTGTTAGACTTTAAAGCAGCTGAAAAACAGGCGCTATCTCTTCTTTTCAAAGAACAAGGCTTTCCTTTAACAGAAGACGTAAAAGTTCGCTATAAGGAGATTAATGACCGCCTTTGGCAAGCATATGAGAGCGGAGAATTAGCACGTGATGAAGTTGTCAACACAAGGTTCTCACTTTTGTTAAAGGAGTACGGAAAAGAAGCTGATGGAGCACGTCTACAAGAGAGTTACAAAAGTTATTTAGAACAAGGACACGACCTGATTGATGGAGCTTTTTCTTTAATTGAAAAACTCTCCAATTACTACGATTTGTACGTTGTTACGAATGGCATTTCTTCAACCCAGTATAAACGGCTCAAGGACTCGAAGCTTTATCCATTTTTTAAAGATATTTTTGTTTCTGAAGATACAGGATTTCAGAAGCCAATGAAAGAATACTTTAACTATGTATTTAAAAGAATACAAGGACATAATTTAGCGCAGACGTTAATTATTGGTGATTCACTGAGTGCAGATATTAAAGGCGGGCTTGCAGCCGGGATTGATACATGTTGGTTTAATCGGGATGGAAAACATAATAAAGGAATTGTTCCAACATACGAAATCGCAAAGCTTGATGAGTTATATAATCTACTTTTAACGAGTCCTTCTGTGCGGTAAGGAGTGAGGAATTGGATATCAAGAAAGATGATTTAGAAGATGTTAGGGTCAAAGAGCTTATTTCAGAACATCTGAACAATATGACAGAGCATTCTCCACCCGAAAGTATCCATGCTTTAGATGTCGCGAAATTAAAAACAAACGATATTACATTCTGGAGCATCTGGGAAAATGGGGAGTTGCTTGGGTGTGGAGCATTAAAAGAGCTTGATGAGACTCATGGAGAGATTAAATCAATGCGAACAGCAGCTGTTCATCGAAGAAAAGGTGCAGGAAAGAGAATGCTTCAGCATATTCTAGCGGAAGCAAGTAAAAGAGGCTATAGTAGAGTCAGTTTGGAAACAGGAGCAATGGAGGCCTTTACTCCAGCCAGAAAGCTTTATGAAAACTTTGGGTTTCGTTACTGTGCTCCTTTTGCACAGTATACAGAAGATCCCTATAGTATGTTTATGACGAAAGAAATAATGAACAAGGCTAGAGCTGGGCAGTATGAAGAAAACTACGAGTAGCTATGGTTGAAGGGGATGTAGGAAGTCTTGAGGCTCTTCTTGCTGACGAATTAGTATTTGTAAATCATTTTAGACAATTTTTAACAAAATAAGATGACCTGACTGCTCACCGTTCTAAAATCCTAAAATTCTCAAATATTGAGATTGGAGAGCAAGTGATCAAGCTTTTAGGAGATGTCGCTGTTACCTCTACCAAAGCATTCCTTCAAGTAACAGTAGGAGAGGAAGAAATCAATCACGAGATGAGTTATTCAAGAATTTGGAAAGAGCAAAATGGGTCACTTCAAGTTGTTGCAGGTCATTGTAGCACTGTCGTAAGTTAAGCTGTCTTTTTGTAAAAAGACAGCTCTTTTTCTATCTTCTTTTAAAAATTCAACTTATTTACAGTTGTTTGGATAAAAAGGATATTTATTGAAACAACTTTGCCTTTCATTCGTAAGTAATAGTAAGAAGAAAATAAGTCGATATTTAAAATTAATAATAGAAAAGGAGAAGCTTTTAATGATCGAAAAGTCTTCAAAAAATGGAGTTATTATTACAACAATCCTTTCTGCCGTTTTGTATTGTCTCCTCATCGTTTTTACTTCACTGTCACCTTTATCTGATACTGGAGAGCATGCTAATGAATTCGGAACAGCAGGAATGTGGTCAGCTATTGGTATGATTCTTGCTTTATATCTTGTTCCTCTTTTGTTATATATCATAAATATTAAAGGAATGACCATTGTTATGGCTATTCTCTGTAGCATTGGAATCCTAATTCATATTGTCGTTATTGCCTCTGTACTTGTGATGAGCTTAGGAACTTCTCCTTTTCCGTATTTAATTGAAATTATTGCAACATGTATCTTATCTTTTATGGTTAACTTTATGTGGTTTTTCATCGCCTTTCGCACGCCAAAAGAAGCAGCGGAAGTGTCTTTTGATTCACAAATAGAACGTTAATTGAGAAGAGAAAGATTTGTTGATGTTTGTAAAATTAGTCATTTGCCTTTTACTGCTTGCTTTAAGTTACCCAGCTTTTTCGGATGCTCTTTCCAAACGATTTGATGATAAGTTTTTCAATACTCTATTATGGGAGGGGGGAGCATTAACTCTTTTAACTTTACCATCCGTTGCTCTCCTCTGGTGTTGTAAAAAAGTCTTTAAATCAAGAAGCTACCAGATGGTTTTTAGGTCAGTGGCCTTTCTATTTGGTCTGCTCCTTATATTAGGAGCAGGAGGAGTCTGGTTTATTGGATAAAATAAAAAGGCAGCTTGATAGCTGCCTTTTTATTATGAAGTTACATAAATATATTTAGCAGGAGCACACACCCTAATCCAACGAGTGAAATGATCGTAACCATAACAGACCATGTTTTAATCGTTTGTCCAATGGATAAGTTAAAGTACTCTTTATAAATCCAAAAGCCTGCATCATTTACATGTGAAAAAGTAATGCTACCGGCTCCAGCAGCTAATGCCATAAGTTCAGGGCTAACTCCTGAAACATTTACAAGTGGAGCCGCAATTCCTGCTGCAGTTAGGCCTGCTACCGTCGCGGAACCAAGAGAAACACGAAGAATGGCTGCGATTAACCATGTAAGCAGGAGAGGAGAAAGGTTCGTTCCTTCCATAAGATGAGCAATATATTGATCAACTTTACTATCAATTAAAATTTGTTTAAAGGCTCCACCTCCACCGATAATAAGCAGAATCATGGCAATGGATGTGATAGATTCTGTTACCGTTTTCATGACAGAGTCCATTGTTTTCCCTTTATGAAGTCCAAAGGTAAAGATTCCAAGAAGAACAGCAATTAATAAAGCAATAGCTGGATCTCCGATAAAACCGACATAGTGTAATAAAGGAGATTTTGGGAAAAAGATCTCAACAAATGCATGGATAAACATTAAAATAACAGGGATTAGAGAGGTGAAAACGCTAACTCCAAATCCAGGCATTTCTTTATCAGTAAGCTTTTTGGGATTGAAAAGCTCTTTTGGAATATTACAGTGTAGATTTTCCTTTTTGAACATTTTTGTATATAAAACGCCACCAATTAACACAGCAGGAATGGCTGTCAGAATGCCAACGAGCAACATTTTGCCAATGTTTGCGTGGAAAATGACTGCAATAGCTGTCGGTCCTGGGTGTGGAGGAACAAATCCGTGCACCGTAATGAGAGCAGCTACAACTGGCATCCCAATATATAAAACAGGTAATCCAGCGCTAATAGCAACTGTAAAAACAAGTGGAATGAGCACGATGAATCCGGTTTCATAAAATAAAGCGATACCAACAACAAATGCAGTAATAACGGTCGCAAGCTGAACTCTATTTTCCCCAAACTTAGCGATCAACGTATCTGCAATACACTGAGCCCCACCAGAATCAGCCATTAACTTCCCAAGCATTGTTCCAAAGCCGAGCACAAGGGCTAAATCCCCAAGCGTTGCCCCTAATCCATCTTTTACAGATTCTAGTGCTTCAAGAGGAGCCATTCCCTCCATGATTCCAACCAGAATGGAAACAATGATAAGGGAGATAAACGCATTTAATCTGAAAACTGTGATAAGAAGTAGAAGTAAAGCTACTCCAATACAGATGATAACAATAGGCATGTTGTACCTCCTAAGTTGTAAGATATGGCATCAATTAAACTAGCAGCCTAATAGACGCCTTTTATCATTATGAAAGCATTTCGACAACTTCCCTTAATGTAGAAACTTCTCCAACATTTCCAGGGAAGATAATATAAGCCATGTGTGGGAATTTACTTTCTTCACCTGTTAACCAAACAGGGATACCTGGTTTAATTTGACCTGCAACAGTAGCACGCTGTACAGAAAGACCATTAACTCCAATGTCACTAGACGTTATTCCACCTTTAGCAATGATAAATCGAGGCTTCACTTTCAAGAGTTTGACAATGCTTGTGACAGCTTCTGAAATTTTAACAGAAAGCTCAAGCTCCTCTTCTTTTTTGTTCTCTCCAAGATCAAGTCGTTCTCTTCGTGTATAAACAGCTACTGTCTTTCCATCAGCAATGAGCTGTTCACATTGATGTAAAACACGGTCTCGTTCTTTTTCAAATTCTTCAGGATGTAAGACAAGATGTGTATCAAATTGGATGAAGTCGATGAACTCACATTGTTTTAACTGCTCAAGTTGCTGAGTTGTTTTTTGTACATGAGAACCGATTAAAATAAGGCCACCATGTTCAGATGATTCAACAAGTTCACTTTTCGTCAGTAAACCACGGTCAGCTACACCACCAATAATTTTTGTAATGGCAGCAGCAGTGCGGAACATATAATTTTTGCTGTTTTTCATAGCTTTAATAAGGGCAATTGTTACGACCATTACATCAACATAATCTACAGCATTTACAATAACTTTATTGAAGTCTTTTACTTCGAGGAGCTGTTCTGTAAGATAGTCAATGTCCAATGCTCGAATATGTTCTAATGTTAAATATGTTGCGTTTTCTGCCATAAATCTGCCCTCCGTTTTTTCTTCAATCCACTCTCCTAGATGAGAGCTTTTATAGCCAAATGTGCGGTCTTTAGCAAATTCAGTTTCACCAGCAGGTACAAGAGTTTCTCCATCTTGAACATAGTGAATATTGTCGATAGTGTAGCGGCCGCCTTCCTTAAAGAAAGGGAAAATAACTTCACCATCAAACGTCAGGTTTGTTTTGTTTTCAACTGTTTCTTTTAATATTTCAGTTTCAAGTGGGTAATGACCACGAAGGGTTGAATCACCACGGCTTATAATGATGAACTCCTTATTTAATTCCTGCGCAACTGTTGCGATATGTTCAGCAATCTTTTGATGTTCCTCTTCTGTTTTAGAAGCGGAAAAAGCTCGTGAATTTGTAAGGATAAAAAACATGCTGTTTTTTTCTAAAAAACCTTTTTTAATGCTTTCTACTGACCAATCTGTGTAGACAGAAATATTGTTTACTGTTTGAACACCTGTTGGGTCATCATCAAGGACAATGATTTTCTTGTTTAATGTAGAAAGCTCGTCTTGAAGCCATTCTTGTACTTTGGATGTTTCAAGAGATGGAATATTGTTCAAAGTAGATTTTACTTCTCTTAATTGTTTAGAGTTTTGTACTTTCAACGTTCTTCCCTCCAACTTCTACATTTGCTAGCTTTTCATAATATTGAACAATGCCCCCATGATCATCTCTTGATTTTCCATCTACTTTTAAGGCATGGAAAATCTCAAGAAGCTGACTTGTAAGTGGGAGGGGGACACCAATACTATGAGCAGTATCCATTACATTTGTAATGTCTTTCATGTTGATATCAATTCGTCCACCTGGTACGAAATTTCGTTCTAAAATAAGCGGAACTTTAGCATCAAGAACAGCACTTCCTGCAAGACCGCCGCGAATAGCTTCATACATTTTTCTAACGTCAATTCCTGCTTTTGTAGCTAGCACAAGTGCTTCAGACATAGCAGCAATGTTCAAGTTTACGATAACCTGATTTGCAAGCTTTGCTGTAGCACCGCTTCCATTGTCTCCAACTAGGATTGTATTTTCACCTAGTGCATCAAAAATAGGTTTAACGCTTTCAAAATGCTCTGGCTTTCCACCGATCATGATAGAAAGTGTTCCATCAATTGCTTTTGGTTCTCCACCGCTAACAGGTGCATCAAGCATAGCCATCTCTTTCTGCTCAAGAGCTGTCGCAATTTCAAGACTGTCTACGGGAGATAGAGAGCTCATATCAATCACAATTGTTCCTGCTTTTGCATAATGAATAAGTCCCGCTTCCCCGAGTACAACTTCCTTAACGTGTTTGGCACTTGGAAGCATTGTAATAATTACATCACTTTGTTTTGCCACTTCCTCAAGAGATGTAGCGTCTACTCCGCCTAAGCTAACAACTTCTTGGACTGCTTCTTTATTTATATCGTAGGCAATAACCGTTTGTCCTGCTTTTAATAAGTTAAGTGCCATCGGTTTTCCCATGATGCCTAAACCGATAAACCCAATTTGCTTTTTCATTTTAACAACCTCCGAACTTAGTTCATTTTGTTGTATCCGTTTTCAATAATTATTTAATCATAAAACTTTGTTTTCGTATACAATTTTATTAAAAATGTATACATTTATTTTTATTTCGTATTCTTTTTTGGTGTTGAAGGAAGGGATATGATTGTCTTTTACTTTATTTTTGGTATGATTAAGGAAACTAGCCATTCCATGAGTGAAGGGAATTTCTTATAAACAAAAGGTGGATTAACATTGATGAATGAAAAGAAGAAAGCAAATCATCAATCATATGAACTTATTCGAGATAAGATATTGAGTGGTGAATTAGCGAGCGGTACAAAGATCACCGAAGAAAAACTGGCTAATGATTTAGGATTTAGCCGTACCCCCATTCGAGAATCCATTAGAAGATTAGAATATGAAGGGCTTATTGTGAAGAAAAAAGTTCTAAAACCGACGGAAAAGAACTTACGCGATATTTTTCAGGTACGCATGCTCCTAGAGAGTCATGCAGCTAAAAATGCAGCAACATATGCCTCACAAGAAGACCTAGATGCTTTGCTTCGATGCGTCGAAACAGGAAAGAACGGTTCATATGAAGAAATTATGGAAGCAAATGAACGTTTCCATCAAATTATCGTTCAAAAAAGTGGAAATGAGGTCATAATTGATACAATTGATCGGATGCAGTCTATCATCTATCTTTTCCGCCGAACGGTTGTTTCTTATGACAGACCGTTCCTTATTGAGGAACATGAAGAGATTTATCAAGCAATTAGGAATCGAGAAATGGATAAAGCAGCAGAACTGATGAGGAGTCACTTGCAAAAGGACTTAGATTTTTGTCTGCATTTACTTCATAATTAGAGAGAAAAGACGTCTACTTTTACAGTAGGCGTCTTTTTTTATTAGAAGAAATAACAATAATATAATTATAAGTAATATGAGACAAACGGCCAATCCCCAAATAAGGAGTTGGTTTTTCATATTAAAATTGACTTCATTAAAGTTAACCAGTAAACTAAAATTATTAACCAGTTAATTATTTTAGGGGGAGAAAAATGAATTCTACAGAAAAACAAGAATCATTAAAAGCCATTGAACAATTTATTATCCAGAAAGAAAAAGCAGCGAAGTCTTCAACTGGAATAGATGAATTAAAAGGAAAATGGACACTCACTCAGCTTCATATTTTAGCACTTATTTCATCTTATCCAACAGAAGCAAACAACACCTTTCTTTCTAAAAATCTTCATATTACAAAGCCTGCAGTCACAAAAGCAGTAAAACCGTTACTAGATAAAAAGATGATTATTCGAGAGCATAAAGAAGGCGATCGGAAATCTGTTTATTATTATTTAACAGATGAAGGAAAAAAGCTAGCTCTTTTACATGAAGAGCTACATATGAAAGCAAAACAAAGATATTATGATTTGTTTGAGGAATTCAATAAAGAAGAGCTTACTGTGATTACAAAGTTCTTAAAAAGGTGGACAGAAACAATTAGTGAGGAGAATAGAAAATGAATAAAAATGAAGTATATACGTTTTTGTCGAACATGTATAAAGACGTCTTGTTAGATTTAAATGTTAATAAAGTTTCCCAGTATTTCTCACCAGATTATATCCAAGTAACAGATGGATTACAGTCCAACTTAAATGAGTTTTTAAACCACTTACTTACGTTAAAAAGCATTGTGAAATCTCTTTCTCAATCACCTTTTTATCACTTTTTATATGATGAAGAAGAAGAAGCTGCAACATTAAGATACGACGTTAACGTAGAGAAGAAAACGGGTGAAAAAGGAAAGGTAGAAGTTATTGCTATCTTTACACTAATTAATGGAAAAATTATAAAGTGTCATGAGCTAACACATGTGATTGAAAATAAAGAAGAGTTCAGGGATATTGGAAAAATTAATACCATAGTCAATCCTGTATAAAGTTTTATACAGGATTTTTTATTATGAATTTTGACTATGATATTTATAATTTTGACTATTATACTTGTCAAAAGGAAAAATATGTTATATATTGAGTTTGAGGAGGAAGATACAATTGAAAAGTCGTTTAAAGGAACTTCGGGCACGAGAAGGGTGGAATCAAACGGAGCTTGCAAAGAGAGCTAAAATTTCACGCCAAACTGTAAGTCTTATTGAACGTGAAGAATATATGCCGTCTTTGCTTATTGCCGTTCGATTATCTCGTCTTTTTAGAGAGCCAATTGAAAATATTTTTATATTTGAGGAGGATGAGTTGTGAAAGGAATCAGTATGATTGCATCTAGCATTTTTCCTATTGGGCTTGTTGCTTTTTTTGTTCTATACTTTACGGATAACGAACATATTGTAGAAAGGCTATGGAGCTCTGAAGAAAATGTAATGTATACCCTTCTAGCACTAAATCTAGTTCTTATTGGTGTGGTTATTTTTCAGTTTATAAAAATGAAGAACTTACCTGTAGTTTCACTAAATGAAGAGCAAGAGGATGAAAGAGAAGTGAAGAAATATCGTGTTTTCTCTGATATGATAGTGTGCTCTAATGTTTCCATATCTTTATCTGTTCTTGCTTTTGGATTAGGATTTATATGGTTTAGAGATTCAGATCCGTGGTTAGCTTTAAACGCATTTTTCTTACTTATTGGAAGTTTTGTTGTAGCTAACTTAGCTTTTTCGAGCGGAAGAAAAGTATATCCTGATCGTGAGCCCCCAAGTACTTCTGAAGACATGTTGGATGTGTTAGATGATGGAGAGAAATTTGTTGTATTGGAAGGGTTGCATAAGGTATATCAACTACTTATTCCTTTTTTGTATATGTGCATTATGGCTTCTGTGTTTTATACCGCTGTCTCAGGGCACTCACAAATTTTTTCTATCGTCTTAATGACCATTATCCTTATTGCTGTTCAAATGACGTATGGCATAGTAGTAAGAAACCGTTAATCCCCTAACTTTACATGTAGAAAAGAGGCATGCTTTATGGTTATTCAATCGCCATTGAGGCGTAAAGCTTTACTTAGCTTATTACTGCTTGTTATCACATCAAATCTTTTGTTATATCAGTCACAATTCGGTTTGTCTGTGTTACAGCATAATATTAATGGAGCAGTTCTTGGCTCTCTAATTGATCTCACCATTATCGCTCCATTGTTAGTTTTCTTCTTAATCAAGAAAAGACATATTAAACATCTTTTAATTGTTATTCCACTAGGATTAATTGTAGCCCGTCTCCTGATTCCAGTTCAGTACTTAGGTTCCTTCGGGCGAGTAACTGAAATAGGTTTAGGAATAGAAATTCTTTTGATTCTCTTTGAATTCTTTTTGATTGCAAAACTTTTAAAAAACACCCCTAGAATTTTCTCATCAGCGTCTAAACATGTACTTCCATTTCTTGCTTCCTTTGATTATGAAATAAAGAGAAGTGGAGGAAGAAATCCAATTGTTCACATCCTTTTCTCTGAATTGCTTATGTTTTATTATGCCTTCTTCTTTTGGAGAAAAACACCCACATATACAGAAAATCAATTTACGATCTATAGAAAGTCCAGTTTGATTCCTTTTCGAATTATGATGATTCACGCAATTGTAATTGAGACCCTTGGTATTCATTGGTGGCTTCATGAAAAGTCCGTTATGCTCTCTGTTATTCTTCTGCTTTTAAATATTTACTCCCTCGTCTTTTTTATAGGTGATTTGCAAGCTATAAGATTTAACCCTGTACACATTGGAAAAGATAACATCTACCTTTCACTTGGTCTTATGAGAAGAATGAAGGTTCCTCTTCACACTATTGTTCGTGTAATAGAAGAAAGAGAACAGTTAGAGAAGAAAGTGACCAAAGACACCATTGAATTTATTGCGAATGATTTTGAAAAAGTTTATCCAAACCTTGTGTTAGAGTTGGCTGTGCCAGTTCAAGCAACATTATTTTTAGGAATGAAAAAAAACTATAAAAGAGTAGCTATTAAAGTAGACAATATTATAGAATTCAAAGAAATGTTAAAGGAGAATATAAGTGAAAAGAATAGCTAAGCTAAGCATTTTAGCAACAACATTACTTATCATCCTTATCCCTGTGTTTACTCTTCTAGTTTGGTTCAACTGGAATGAGGTTTTTGGCAATAAAAGGCCGCTTGAAGCTCTTTATTCCCTGTATGAACTAGAGTTAAAGGGAAAGGAAATTAGTGCTATGAAAAATATTAATAACGATACAGAATTTCTTGTAGAAGGAGATAATCTTACTCCTTTCTTTACTCTCTTAGAAGAGCATGGCTATTCTATTGTCAAAGGCGAAGCACTTCTTGTTCAAAAAGGAAATTCATCATACTCAGTAACAATAAACAAGTTTCAAACCGATTACTCGGTCATTAATGTTGGGGAAGAAGTTGCATTAGACATAATAGGAAAGTAAAAAAGCGTGGAAAACAACAATGTTTTCCACGCTTTTTTATTTACACAGTATTTGGTCGTAAATCTTTATATTTTCCATTTCTTCGTATACTCCAACCTTGAAACAAATACTGAAGGGCAATGGAATCTCCCTAAAACTTCTTGAAGCTGTTTCACAAAAAGTGGGTCTGGGCGCTCTGTTTTTACACGATATGGAAGTTCCTGTATATGAAAAAACAAGTAAGCTCCTCCTTATCTTCCTAGGAAGATAAGGAGGAGCTTACTTGTTAGAAAACATATCTAAAGGTAGGAAGATGTATTAGACAAACATTCCAATTAATGAGTAAACAATAACTGTTGAGAATAACAATGTCATATGAACAAGAGAGAAAATAAACATTGATGTTGCCCATTTTTCTCCGTTCATTTTCTTATAACCAAACAAGCTTAGTCCTAGCCATAAAAGTCCTAAAATGAGAGAGACAATTGTAAGCCCTAAGCTTAATGGCAGGAAGAGAAAGCTTGTTGCTATAAGGACAACAAGATATACGTTTGTTTGCACATATGTTCTTTTGAATCCTTTTACAACTGGAAGCATTGGAACATTTGCTGCTTTATAATCATCATGCTTACGTATCGCAATCGCATAGAAGTGAGGCATTTGCCAAATAAGTGTAATCACAAAAAGTCCAATAATGGCTGGATTTGTTACGTCCTGACTAATTGCAGCCCAACCAATTAATGGAGGAGTTGCACCTGAAATACTACCGATCTCTGTGTTGTAAATTGTTCTGCGCTTGCTCCACATTGTATAAGGTACAAGATAGAAAAACAGTCCAAGAAAGCCGAAAAGAGCAGCCATTGGTGTTGCTAACGCTAAAGCTATTAATCCAAGTACAGCTAAAGAAATGCCGAGCCATAATACTGTGCCTGTCTTAATTTCACCTGTTACAGTTGGTCTATCTTGAGTACGTTTCATTAAAGAGTCAATATCGCGGTCATAGAGGTTGTTTAAAGCCCCCGCAGCACCCATAACAAAGATGGATCCTATCAAAGCAAACAAAAGCTCTGGTAACTTATCAATTAACGTGAGATTGTACGTAGAGAGAGCTAATGTAAGTCCAGCAAGCATTGTAATTAAATTTGATTTAATAATTCCAGTTTTCACTGTCTGCTTTAGGATCGTCCAAGAAGTTCGTTGTTCTGTTGTAACGAGATTTTCTTCCCTTGCTATCATATTTCCTCGCTCCTTTTTATAATAGTAAGTAACCTAAAAATAGTGCTTGTATTGTTCTAATAGCTAAAAAAACAGCCCTGTTTTTTGCTGAAAAAATTTTATAGACTACTCGGGTATATTAATGTTATATTCAAGTATTGTCAAGAAAAGGAGTTTGAAAAAAGGGCGAAAAAAGCGCTTATATAGCTTATAAAAACGCTTTCTATAAAATTGTGCTAATTTGTCCACTTTCTCAATCCATTATCAATTAGTCGCGTAAAAAAATTCCTTATTCATAGTATGCTGGAAGTAATGTAAAACATGAGAAAATATTAAAAGAAAAAATAGACAATATAAGGTATAAGTTGGATGTCCTTTCATACATTTTTCTTTACCATGCGATTGTCTTTAGGTATAAAAGGTGCTCATAACATTTTGTTATGAGCATTTTTTCATGAACTGAGAAAGAAAAAAGATACTTGTTTAATTGAGAAAAATTACCTTCTAGTTTGGAAGGTATTTGCATATATTAGGAGAATTATTAAGTACATGTGAAGAAAATGATAGGTCTGTAAATAATCAAGGTGTGCTATTTACAAGCCTGTAACATATTGGCTTTTAAAAAGGAGGGAGCTTTATGATTGGAAAGATAACAGAAAAAGTGATGCTAAGTCATGTTGAAAAGAGGCTTAGAAAGTATAACATTCAGCTTGTGCACTTTGTTCCAGGACGACTCCGACTTAAATCTTCTCTATGGAAGGAAGATGATGATCTAATTCATATACTAGTTTGTGAATTAAAAGAGCAAGTGTTAGTTTATGATGCTCAATTTACAAAAGGAACCGGCAGTTTGCTTATTACATACGATGCTTCACATGTTGGGGATATGAAGGAACTTCAGTCATGGTTTGATATAATGGACGCTTTATATAAACAGAGATTCTACATCTAAGGAGCGATGAATAGTGATACCTACTCTCGTTGGGCTTGGAGCTTCGTTCCTGGCACCTAAAATAATGGGACAGTTTCGAGATCAAAAAGTAAAAGTTGTTCATGCATTGCCTGGACGCTTGCGCCTGCAATGCAGCAGTTGGAAACATAAAGTTGTAGCAGATATGTTAAATGCTCAAGTTAAACAGCATCCTCTTATTTTGACCGCAAAAGCTTCTGAAATTACAGGAAGTCTTCTCCTTCAATTTGTTGTATCCCATATTAGTCAAGAAGAGCTTGATGAGATTATAACTACAATTGTTAATATTGCTTCAGAGGCCATTCTACAGAAGGAATCACAATTAATGAATGGAATGAAAAATACGCTTGGGTTTGTTGATAGAGGTATTAAGAAACAAACAAATGGTCTTGCTGATTTTGATAGTTTATTTGTCCTATTTTTGCTTGGGAAAGGCGTGCAGTCATTTAGTAGTGCACCTGCTTTTTCAGCTAGTTTACTTTATTGGTCATACAGCATTATTAAACGGAAGGGGGAATAAAATGGATGAACATCGTTCATGTTGCACATGAGTTACCTGGACGAACTCGTTTATATCTATTAACTAAAGTGAATGCCTGTAAAATTGAGACTTTTGTGCGAACATTGCCAGGTGTGATTTCAGCTCTTTATACATCAACAACAGGGAGTTTGCTAGTATATCATCAACAAAAGATGTCGGCTCCACAATTAAAACATTTTATTGTTTCTTTCTTAAAGAAGGAAGAACAAGAGAAAAAAACATTATGGAAAGAGCTTGTCCCTGTTGCAGGCTGCCTTGCAATGTTTACAGCCAATTTTTATGTGCAAAGGTCTCCTTTTACTTTACTGTGGAAGAAACTCTTTCACTTTGGTGCAGTGGTAACAGCTGTTGCGACATCTTTCGATGTGATAAGAGATGGAATCTCACACATTGTACGGAAACGAAAAGGAAACGCAAATACATTAACAGCTGCTTCTATATTAGCTTCCCTATATATCAGAAATCCAGGCTCAGCTCTTGTTATTACAATGATGTCTACGATAAGTGAGATGTTAACTGACCATACGTCAGAGCAAACAAAAGAATACATTCATTCTCTTTTAGAGCTAGATACTTCTTATGCATGGAGAGTAAACGAAAAGGGAGAAGAAGTAAAAGTACCCTTAGAAGAAATTAAAAAAGGAGATACGGTACTTGTTTTTACGGGAGAGAAAATTCCGGTAGATGGAACAGTTATGAGAGGATATGGAACTGTTGATGAGTCTTCTATTACAGGAGAATATATGCCAAAAGAAAAAAGTAAAAAAGAGATCGTTTATGCTGGGAGCATCCTGCAAAATGGTCATCTTGCTATGAAAGTTGACAAAGTTGGGAGTGAAACAGCCCTCTCAAAAATTGTGAAATTACTTGAAAAGGCACAAGAAACGAAGGCTCCTATTCAAAATATGGCAGATGCGCTAGCTGAGAAAATGGTACCTCTGTCATTTGCGCTCTCCTTTATAACCTTTCTCCTTACCAAAAGTATAAATAGGGCAATGAACATGCTTGTTATTGATTTTATATGTGGCATTAAGCTTTCTACTGCTACTGCTTTGTATGCGGCAATTGGCAGAGCAGCAAGAGAGGGAGCTATTGTAAAAGGAAGTCATCATATTGAAGAGATGGCAAACATCAGTACGTTGATTCTTGATAAAACAGGCACAATTACAGAAGGGGCACCACTTGTTCAGCATGTTTTACCGTGTGATGGCTATAGCAAGGAAGACGTAATTACCTTTGCTGCAGCGGTAGAAAAAAGTTCTTCACACCCAATTGCAGATGCCATTATGAATCAAGCAAAACGCTGGAATATTAGAATTCCTTCACGTGATGAAGGAGCTGAAGTACAGACAGTGGTAGGGAAAGGCATTAGCACTGTTTTGAACGGTAAACGCGTTGTTGTTGGAAGTCTACGCTTTATGAATGAACTAAAGATAAAAGGAGAAGGATTCTTTAAGAATATAGAAAGTGACGAAAACGTGATTTACGTTGCCTATGACCAAGCACTTATTGGAGTAGTAAGCATCTTTGATAAGATTCGCGCAGGTATGCATAGAGCCATTCACAGCATTCGAGAGCACGGTATTGATGACATTATTATGCTTACAGGAGATAAACGTCATGTAGCAAAAGAAATGGCTAAAAGACTAAGGCTAAATTGGTATCATGCAGAAGCCTTACCAGAAGAGAAGGCAAGCTATGTAGAGCGGTATGGCAAGCGGGGAGCTGTCATGATGGTCGGAGATGGAATCAATGATGCGCCTGCTCTTGCCTATGCGAATGTAGGAGTAACAATGGGAGCAAAACGAACGGATATTGCTTCAGAAGCAAGTGATATTGTCATTACTTCAGATAATCCTGAAATGTTATCAGAGCTCATTGGACTTTCCAAAAGAACAATGAGGATTATTAAACAAAACTTCGCAGCAACGTTCCTTATCAATGGGCTTGCTATTGTGCTTGGTGCCTGTGGCATCTTTTCGCCAATTATAGGGGCAGCTATTCATAATGCAGCTACAATTGGCGTAGTGATGAACAGTGCGCGCATTCTATGGATTGGAGGAGAGTGGAATGAATGCAAAGTTTTACGTGCTGCATGATATTCCAGGAAGAATGAGACTGCAAATTCCCTCGTTGCGAGATAAAACAAACTACAAGGAAATTGAGCATATGTTTTGTTCCTTAAAAGGGGTGTCGTCAGTTAGGATTGAGCCTTCTATTCAAACAATGCTTATTCATTACGAAGTTGCTTATCTATCTCGCAGTACCTTATTACGCTATATCTCTGTTTTCTTTCAACAAACAAGATTAGATCCACTTGACGATATTATGATTCAAATGGATCCTGCTATGCGAAATGACTGGCTTCGCACTCTTTTCTCAGGAGGATTGCTCCTGCTTGCAGGGATTCGTAAATCTTCTTTTTATAAGCCTGATGCTCTTGTGTATGGGGCAGTTGCAGCAACAGGGTATACCGTTTTATCACATGGCACAAGCAATAAGATTAGACACCCTGATATTTTAACAGGAATCATCACTCTGCTATCACTAGGTCCGTCTAACATGCTTTATGTTGCCATGATTACGTGGATTGTAAATGTTCTTGAACTTCTTCATGAAAAACAGAAAAAGCAAACAAGACCGTTGTATACCGTAAGTTAGATATTTATTCATACTCTTTGTATGAATTCATATATAAAAAATTAATGGGGGAATAAACATATGATTAACCGTGATTTTCTAATGGGTTTTGTATCAGGAACTGTTGTGGGAGCTGTAGGATACCGTCTTTATGAGCAAAATGGCGGGCAATTGCAGCGCCTTGTTCAGCCAAAGAATTCATTTGGCGGCAGTCAACAGCTCTCTTATCAACCATCAGTAGAAGAGCTTCAGGCTCAGAAAGAACGGTTGGAAGATATGATAGCTGAGCTTCAAGTAAAATAAAAAAGAAGGAGAAGCAGTTCCCGGCTGCTTCTCCTTTTTTATTGCTATGGGGAAATAGATCATATATATTACTTTGACAATGGAAAGTATGTTTGCTTCATTTTAAAAAGTTGCCCTAAGGAAAACTTTATTTTATCTTACTTGAAATTTAAGTAAATTTCAAGAAGTAGATCATAAATTTTCTATTTTTTAAAGAGAAGGAAAAAGTCCTTTGATTCCTTCTGCAATCATTTGAATAGCCATTACAGCTAAAATAATCCCCATAAGTCTTGAAATCACATTGACGCCATTTTGTCCAAGTTTCTTGATGGTGGATGAAGAATAATAAAATAAGAAAAATGTAACAGCTAGAATTAATGTGTAGCTAATAAAGACGCTCACTATTTGTTTGAGTGAATGTGAATTTTGTGACATCACAGTTGCAATTGTCCCTGGACCAGCCATAATTGGCAGCGCGAGAGGGGTCACTGAGATATCATTTTTAGCTTCAGCTTCCCTTTGCTCTGTTTGGTGAGGGCTTTGAGCATTAGAAGTTTTAGCATGAAGAAGGTTGTAAGCAATTCCAAAAATCAAAATGCCTCCAGCGATACGGAATGCATGGATTGTGATGCCGAACATTGAAAAAATAAAGTTTCCAAGAAGTAAAAATACAGTGAGAATGATGAAAGAAATAATAGCAGCTTTTCGTGCATTACGATGCTTTTCTTCAAGAGAATAGCCGTTTGTAAGTGAGATAAAGATAGGCATGTTTCCTAATGGATTCATAACGGCAAAAAAGGAAATGGTTAACTTTAGAATAAGGGTAAACAAAGTGGACAGCTCCTTTCTTATTTAATATTTATTAACGTACTCATTCTGTTTGTCTATTAATCGACAAAGTAGGCTTATTTCCTTTCAACGTAATGAAGTATAGAGGGATGCTAGCTTTACAAAAAAGTTACAGGGTCTGTTGTGGAAAAAGGAAATTTAAGCTATTTTTAAGTAAGAACGATTTTAAGCAGAAGGGAAAGATTAGAGTGGCAGATTTATCAAAACGAATTGTGGCAAATCTAGAAAACTCCTCATGGATTCGTAAGCTTTTTGATGAGGGAAATCGTTTAAAGAAAGAGTTTGGGGAAGACCAAGTTTTTGATTTCTCATTAGGTAATCCAGTTGTTGAACCACCAAAATCATTTACAGAAGCGCTACGTGAAGAAGTGAAAAAAGGAGGACACGGATACATACCAAACCAAGGACTTGTAGAAGCAAGAGCAAAAGTAGCTGAGTTTATCAGTTCACGTTTCTCTGGTAGCTTCTCATCAAAGCACGTTGTGATGACCGTGGGAGCAGGAGGCGCTTTAAATGTTGCTTTACGAAGTATTTTAAATGAAGGTGAAGAAGTCATTGTTCTTGCTCCTTATTTTGCTGAGTACAAAGCATACATTGAAAACAACGGTGGAAAGGTAGTTAGCTGTCCATTAACAGAGAAATTTGAGATTGATATTGAAGCTGTTCAAAAAGCCATTACTCCAAAAACAAAAGGGCTTATTTTAAATACCCCGCATAATCCAACAGGAACAGCTCTGACACAAGAAAATGTTAATGAGCTAGGCAAGCTTTTAAAGTCGTGTGAAAAAGAAAACAGTCAAAGCATTTACGTTTTATTTGACGAACCTTATAGCCAGCTTATTTATGATGAAGAGCTTGCAGATCCATTTAAAGCATATCACAATATCATTTTAGCCAGCTCTTTCAGTAAAGATTTAGGAATTGCTGGTGAACGTTTAGGTTATCTTGTTCTAGATAACAATACACCTGATGTAGACCTTCTTACTGCTGCATTTGTATACTGCAACCGTACACTTGGGTTTGTAAATGCTCCAGTCTTAATGCAGCGGGCAATTGCAAGCATGGATAACTTAACAGTAGATGCAAGCGAATATAAGAAACGTCGTGATTTAATTGTAGATATTCTGCAAGAAGCAGGCTTTGACTTTATGATGCCAAAAGGTGGTTTCTTCGTTTTCCCCAAATCGCCAATTGAAGATGAAGTAGCATTTTGTCAGCATGCAGCTGAAAAATACAAAATCTTAGTTGTCCCAAGCAGCGGATTCGGGGTAAAAGGGTATTTCCGCTTATCTTTTAGTGTATCTCTTGACCAGATTGAACGTTCGAGAGAGGCCTTTATTGCTCTTTATAAAGACTTTGCTTAACGAAAGCAGCCTTATATAAGGCTGCTTTCGTTTTGTTACAAATACGTCTTTAAAAAGTCGCAAGCTTCAGCACGCATTCCAGCTGTCTCAATGTGACCACAGGGATAACAACTCATTTTCCAATGGTGAGCTATCCCCATCTCTTCATAAATTTTTTTTAACTCTTCGTCAATAATAGAAAGTCCATCATAAGGAGTTAACAGATCATGTTCTCCTACAAGACTTAAGTGTGGTCGAGGTGCAATGAAAGATTGAATCTCAGCTGTTTCAAAATGTTTAAGAAGGCCAGGAACATAGGAGTAGAAGCCATGGGAATCAAGCCGTCTCTGTTTTACTAGTGTTCTAGCCTCAACTTGTGCTGTAATATCTATACAAACTGAAATACGCTCATCTAAGGCAGCAACCCACCATGCCATTAATCCACCCATTGACATACCCATTGTTGCAATGCGAGTAGAATCAACATCCTCTCGTTCGAATAAGTAGTCAATCCCTCTTATGCTGTCATAGATCATCATTCCCCATAAGAATTCACCATTCCAAAGCATCTCCTTAAAAATCTCAGTTTGAGCTTTTCCCGCTCTTTCTCCAAATCCCCACATATCAAGGCAAAGCACATTGTAGCCTAAGTCTGTTAATGTTTTGGCAAATGCTTCTTCATATAAATATGGACTACTTTTCAGGAGTTCTTTCTTTCCCATGTCATACAGGCCTCCGTGTGAATGATTAAACAGCACAGTTGGTCTTTTCTTGGTCTTGTTTTTGGGTTTAACAAAATAAGCAGGAACGTCTTCTCTGCTATTTATAGAGAGTAAAAGTTCCTCTACAATATAGGTCTCCATCTCTCGCTCAAAAAGGGTTGTAACAGAGATTTTGCTTTTCTCAGGCAGATCACCAAGAAGCTGCCAAAGTTTTTGTTTCTCTTTTGTGATTTTCATATTTTCCCTCCATTTAAAAAAGTATAGTGTATAAGACAAATTATAGATTTGAAAAGATAAATTTTCCATATTAAAACCGACATAAGGGAACATTTGTTCTATAATGGTAGAGAGAGAGGAGAGATAGCATGGAAAGGCCACCTTTAGTAAAAGGTTTACCAGAACATAAATTTAGAGATTTTTATTGGCTTAAAAAAGAACTACAGTCATTTTGCCGTGATAATGGATTAAGTACATCAGGATCGAAAGACGAGATAACAGAGCGTATAGGCATATTTCTGAGGGAAGGGAGAATTATAAAGCCAAGAAAGAGAAGAACAATACATTCATTAGATGAAGAGTTATATCTTGAAACGGTCATTACTGAACATCATAGGTGTAGTCAGAAAGTGAGGGCATTTTTTAAGCTTCACATTTCGAACTTCCACTTTTCTACTTACATACAAAATTACTTTAAAAATAATGTAGGAAAGACATATCAAGATGTAATAGAAGCTTGGTTGGAAGAGGAGAAGCGTAAAAAAGAGCCAACTTATCGACCAAAGATTGGATCTCAGTTTCAGTACAATCAGTTTATTAGAGACTATTTTGCCGATCCAAAAAATAAGGGTAGGGGAAGAGAAGACGCTATCTTAGCTTGGAAGCATATTAAAAGTCTTTCTGGTGATAACAAATATAGAGGAGAAGAATAATATTAACCTAATAAAAAACCTTCTTTTCTCCCTTAGAGAAAAGAAGGTAAGAAGAAAACGAATCTCCTGACAGTTCAATAGTATAATAATCAATAAGATGAACTATCTATTTATTTTTCATTCACACGCTCTTTTTGAGCTGCACGTAAGGCGTCATTCACTTTGCGCCCTTCATCTAAAGATTCACTTTCAATTCCGCTCTTAAGTGCCCAAGCGTAGAAGAAAAGAGAAAGTACAGTAATTAGAAGCATGTCCCATCCGTACTTAATAACATTTAGTCCACCAAACTTCTCGCTTCCCAGCCAAGAGATGACTACCATTGAGAGAAGATAAACAACCATCCAAGCTCCAGCTTTGAAATTCTTCTTAAAGTCTTTCCAGTTATTTTTGGCTTGATAATAAAAATAAATTGGAAAGCCGATTAAGATAATAAACAAAACTTGTCCTGTTAACGGCCAACGTGCCCAATAAAGAGTTAAGGAAGCAAAAATGAAACCAAGTGGTGCAATAATGCTTAATCCTTTTAAACGCAAGGGACGGTATAAATCTTTACCGATTTTTCGCAACGTCATAACAGTAATTGGACCTGTCAGATATGAAATAAGGGTTGCAACTGAGATAATTTCAGCTAACACTCCCCATCCTCTGAATAAGAATAAGAAAATTAAAGATATGCCTAAGTTCACAAACATCGCTTGACGAGGAATTCCATAAAGGGGATGTAATCTACCAATGAAGCTTGGCAAGTATTTGTTCTTTTCCATTCCATAAAGCATACGAGCTGTTGTCGCCGTATACGTAATTCCTGTACCTGAAGGAGACACAAAAGCGTCAGCATATAGTACAATAACAAGCCAGTTAATTCCCAGCGCAATTGCTAAATCGGCGAACGGTGAATTGAAGTTCAAGTGACTCCATCCGTTTACAATTGCTGAAGGATCAACAGCGCCGATAAAGGCTACTTGAAGAAGTACATAAATTACAGTAGCAATTAAGATAGAGCTAATAACAGCAATCGGAATAGATTTACCTGGATTTTTAGCTTCGCCAGCCATATTAATAGGGCTTTGGAAACCATTAAAAGCAAATACAATTCCAGATGTCGCAACAGCCGTTAGAACACTAGCCCATCCACTAGGTGCAATGCTGTCTCCCGCTGTGAAATTTCCACTATTAAATCCAACAAACAACAGAGCACCAATTGTTAGCCCTGGGATTACAATTTTAAAAATGGTAATAATTGAGTTTGCTTTAGAGAACAAACCAACTGTCCAATAGTTTAGGAAGAAGTACACAAGTAAAAGGGCTGTTGCAACAAGTAATCCTTTACCTGTAAGTGTTCCTTCTTTTACTAGAGCGCTTGTCCACTGTGCCCATTCCCAAGGCCATGAACTCATATATTGAACTGAAGCAACTGCTTCAACAGGAATAACAGAAACAATAGCAATCCAGTTTGCCCAAGCAGCGATAAATCCTAGGAAAGAGCCATGTGAGTATTGTGTATATTTGACCATCCCCCCAGCTTCAGGAAACATTGCACCAAGTTCACTATAAGAAAGAGCAATCATACCAATAACAATCATACCAATAATCCATGAGAAAATAGCGGCTGGGCCTGCTATTTGAGCAGCTCTCCAAGCTCCGAAAAGCCAACCTGAACCAATGATTGAGCCAAGCCCAACCATGATAAGCGAAAAAGTACCCATATTGCGATTTAAATTGTTCATAAAATTAGCACCTTTCAATATCATTTGAAAATTAAACGCAAAAAAAGCTAAATCTTGGTGAGTAGAAAATCATAGATGTGTGATATCACGACCTTTTCGCTAAGTTTTCACTATTATATCATCTTTTTTTAATTTTCTGTATTTGTTGATAGGTTTTCATATTTGGCTATCAGGAAGTATTTGGGGAACAAGTTGGACATTTGTATTGGCCATTTTGCCATGTATTGTTCTTCTCATACCTTTCGCATTGTACAAATCACGCTATTTAAACGTGTTGAATTTAGGGGATCAAGTAGCCACAGGGCTTGGTACAAAAGTTGAAAAAGAGCGTAGAACTTTGCTTATTGTTGCGGTTGCCCAAGGAGAAAGTTCTGTTTCAGTTGGGGGAGGAATTGCTTTTCTTGGGCTTGTAGCTCCTCATTTAGGAAGAAGATTAGTAGGTCCACGTCATGAGCGTTTTTTACCAGTGAAAGCCTTGATAGGAGCATTACTTCTGCTTGTTTCAGATACATTAGCAAGAAATATTTTGGCCCCTTCGGAAATCCCTGTTGGCCTTGTTGTAGCGGTAATTGGGGCACCGTATTTTCTTTATTTATTAATAAGGAAAGCTTAGAAGACCAGTCTTTTAAGACTGGTCTGTTTGATGTTCTGGCAAAGACTTCAAAAATCTCAGCTCCTTTTCAGTAAAAGGGTTAAAAATTTCATTAGAAATGGCAAGAGAAGTTGGAGAGAATTTATCTTCTATAATTGTTCTACTTATAAGGTCTTGTATATTAGAATACAGCTGTCTGGCTTGTGAGGAAGAAGGAGAAAGATCTTTTGCTGCTAGGTATTTTAGTTCTGTATAAAGAGTAAAGTACTGCTGATCAAGCTTTTTTCTTTCTTCTTCTGTAAAGCTTTGGATGAAAAGCTCACTCTGACTATGTTTCTCTCTTTCATTCCAAAGTAAAGAATATAGAACAAAACAAAATAAGCGAAGATCAATATTCTGATGATTGGATGTTACTGTTTTAATATGATACAAGGCAGAAATTGTTTTCTCAATTGAATTTCGTTCCTCTTTAAGGTGAGCTAGTTTAGAATCAATTGCTATATGCAAGGTTTCTTGTTCAACAGAGCTCTTATCTAATAGACTTTTAATTTCTTTTAAGGAAAAGCCTATTAATTTTAAAGATTGAATCTGCTGTAAACGCATGACATCTTCTTTTTGATAGAGCCGATGTCCGCCTTCCTTATAATGGCGTGGATTAAGAAGACCAATCTTATCATAGTAGCGTAATGTTCGAATAGTTACCTCTGTTTTAGCTGCAAGTTCCCCAATTGTTAACATCTTTATCACCTTCTTTACTTTAAATATGGAAGAGCCCAATACTTGTAAGGTTTATGAATTAATATGGAAATCATGGCATTTAAAATAAAAAATGATTCAATTATGAGAATGATATATGAAAATGACTTAAATGAAGAGGGAAGAATATAGCTAACTAAAAATAATGGGAAAATAGTTAGGTGGAAGTTTAAAGCTTTACGACTTGTTTCTCTATAAAAAGCCTTCTTTTTTCTAGAGGCAAGAAACATAATAAGTGGTGGAATAAACCCTAAAATAAGGGAAGTTCCAAGCATTAATTGTACCATGACTTTTTCTTTTCTTCTTACGTTCATTGTTTTTCATCCTTTCTTCTCTTTTATTATTGAGTGTAAAGGGTGACGTAAGGGAAGGTTCAAGACGCTATTTTGTTGAATCACTTTTAAAGGGCACTGTATAGTAAAAGAAGAAACAATAATGGGAATAGGGGAGGAGAAAATATGGGGGAATATAAAATTGTTGTCACACGAAAAATTCCTGATGAATCGTTAGACATTATGAAAAAGTATGGAGAATTATATATATGGCCTGAAGAAGAAATAGCAATGCCTTACGAACGATTAAAAGAAGAAGTCTGTAATGCTCATGCTCTTTATACAAATGTAGGAGATAAGATTGATCGCGAGCTTTTAGAAAGTGCGCCGCATTTGAAAGTGATAAGCACAATGGCTGTTGGTTTTGATAACATTGATATGGAATATGCTAGAGAACGAGGAATTGCTGTTGGTCATACGCCTTCTGTTTTGAATGAAACAACCGCAGACTTAGCCTTTACATTACTTATGGCAGCAGGTCGGCGCATTGTTGAGGGAGCAGACTATATAAAAGAAGAAAAGTGGAAAAGCTGGGGACCGATGCTGTTAACAGGACAAGACATTTATGGAGCGAGACTTGGTATCATTGGTATGGGAAGAATTGGTGAAGGTGTTGCCCGTCGAGCTCTTGGATTTAATATGGATGTTGTGTATTATAACCGAAATCAAAAGCCTCATATTGAAGAGGAAATAGGTATTACATACTGCGAGCTTACAGATCTTCTTCAAACGTCCGACTTCATTGTATTGCTAGCTCCAGGCTCTGAAGAAACAAGACATATGATAGGTACAGAGCAGTTTCAGTTAATGAAAAAAAGTGCTGTGTTTATTAATGTTTCGCGTGGAACGAACGTAGATGAACAAGCCTTGTATAAGGCATTAAAAGAAGGGGGAATTTGGGCTGCTGGCCTCGACGTATTTGAAGAGGAGCCTATTTCTGCTTCTCATCCGCTTCTTTCTCTTCCTAATGTAACAGCAGTGCCTCACATTGGCAGTGCGAGTATTGCAACTCGCAAGAAAATGGCTATGATGGCTGCAGAAAATTTAGTTGCTGGAATACAAGGGGAGAAACTACCGTTTGAAGTTCAAGCATAGAAATAGAAACATGCTCAAACATTTGAGCATGTTTTTATTTTCTCGCAAAAACCGTATAAGTTTTAGGCGTGTGAAACCCAAGCTTTTTAGCGAGGTGGTTAGAGTTTTCATTGTTAAGATCACAATCCCAACGAGGCGTGAGTTTCTGTTTTAAACAGTGCTTAATGAAGGAATGAGCCACTTTAGTTGCTAGCCCTTTTCCTTGATGTTGCGGAGATGTTGAAATATCTATTTCAGCAAATTTTCCTCCACGAAAAATAGTCGTACAAGTGCTTAAAATATTTTGATGATGATCAACTACACAATATCCAAAACCGTTATGCAAGAAGTTATGAACAGATCCCCAATACTCCTTATAGTAGGCTTCATGGAACTCCTTGTGCTCTCTGATGTAGTAGTAATTTATTTCTTTAATGGAAGAAGAGGAAGGGCAAAAAGGAAAATCCAAACTATACGCACAAGGGTCAAAGTCAAAAGAGCATCGCTGTATTTCTTTACAATGACCTCCGATTGTATCGCGTATTTTTTGATCTGAAATTTTGTTGGGAGAAAAGAAAGTAAGCCGATTTACTTTATCCTTGGCTTTTTGAGAGAGATAATCTTTAAACCACGAACAAAAAAGTGAATGATTTAAATCCCCATCCGCAAAATAAAGCCCTGAACGAGTTTTGAGTAAGAACATATCAATTGTGGAACAACTACTAACAAAAATGTCTCCTTCTATGACACCGTGTGCAACAGCATAAGCAAATGTTGGTGAGAGAGGATTCTTATTTAAAAAGGGAATTATTTTTAAGAAATCTAACTTTGTTAATTTAAACATAATTTTCCTCCTAAAAGATAGAATTTGAAGAAGATTATGTAGTTGAGAGCCATTACAAAAGCTTTGTCTTCTTCTCTGCGACAAAGTTAGTTTTCTTCTTTGTTGAATGAAAGCGATTCATATCCTAACATTATAGCTGTAGTTATTATAAGTCTTAATACACAAAGAAAGGAAGAGAGCACATGGCTCAATCAAATATAAAAGTTGCTGTACAGAAGTTCGGTAACTTTCTAAGCTCAATGGTAATGCCGAATATTGGTGCATTTATTGCTTGGGGGCTTATTACAGCACTATTTATTGAAAAGGGTTTCTTTCCGAATGAAAGCCTTGCCAAGTTAGTTGATCCAATGGTCACGTATTTACTTCCTTTATTAATTGGATACACAGGAGGTAAGCTTGTTCACGAGCAGCGTGGAGGAGTTGTGGGAGCTATTGCAACAATGGGGGTTATTGTTGGTTCTGGTATCCCAATGTTTCTCGGTGCTATGATTATGGGACCGCTTGGCGGTTATGTTATTAAAAAGTTTGACCGTGCAATTGAAGGGAAAGTTAAAACTGGTTTTGAAATGCTTGTTAATAACTTTTCAGCGGGGATTCTTGGTGGTATCTTAGCTATCTTAGCATTTCTAGGAGTTGGACCTGCTGTTGATACTTTTACAGGCTGGTTAATGGCTGGTGTAGACTGGATGGTTGCTCACGGTCTTTTACCATTAACAAGTATTCTTATTGAACCTGCAAAAGTATTGTTCTTGAATAATGCAATTAACCATGGAATTCTCTCTCCAATTGGAGCTGAGCAAATTCGTACAGATGGCCAGTCTATTCTACTGCTTCTCGAAGCAAATCCAGGGCCTGGTTTAGGAATTCTCCTTGCTTATGCATTCTTTAGCAGAGGATTAGCAAAACAATCTGCACCAGGGGCAGCTATTATTCATTTCTTTGGTGGGATTCATGAAATCTATTTTCCTTACATCTTAATGCGTCCATTATTAATCGTTGCAGCTATTTTAGGAGGCATGAGTGGAGTATTCACCTTTGTATTACTTGGTGGAGGGTTACAAGCTATTGCATCTCCAGGAAGCATTTTAGCAATTCTTGCAGCAACACCAGGTGGCGCCTATATGGCAAACATTGCAGGTGTCCTTGTTGCTACTATCGTTTCATTTGCAGTTGCATCACTAATTTTAAAAACTGGAAAAGAGAAAGCAGAAGACATTGAAGAAGCATCTAAAAAAATGCAGGAGATGAAAGGGAAAAAGAGCTCTGTAGCAAATACCCTTACAACCAACCAAGGAGCTATGCCAAACAACGTTCAAAAGATTGTTTTCGCATGTGATGCTGGTATGGGTTCTAGCGCAATGGGTGCTTCACTACTTCGCAAGAAAGTAAAAGAAGCAGGATTGTCTATTTCAGTTACAAACACAGCTATTAGCAATCTACCGAATGATGCCCAAATTGTTATTACACAAGAAGAACTAACACCGCGTGCTCAAAATAAACTACCAGATGCTTATCACATCTCTGTTGATAATTTCTTATCAAGTCCAGAATATGATAAGCTCATTGATAAGTTGAAAAATGATCATGATACACCAACTGAAGAGTTAGTGGAAGAAGTAGAAAAAGAAGCTGCTCCAGTTGAGCAGGATGATAGCTTATTAAGAAAAGAAAATGTGTTCTTGAATCAGGAATTTGCTAATAAGGAAGAGGCTATTCGATTTGCAGGACGTGTTTTAGTTGATAGCGGATATGTTGAAGAAAGTTACATTGAAGCTATGATTGAGCGTGACAATATGACATCTACTTTTATGGGTAATGATGTTGCTATTCCACATGGTACAGAGGAAGCGAAGAAAGCAGTATTAAAATCTGGTTTCACCGTTCTTCAAGTTCCACAAGGAGTGGACTTTGATGGCGAAAAGGTTCGCTTAATCTTTGGTATTGCTGGGAAAGATGGAACTCACCTTGAAATTTTATCAGGGATAGCAATTACTTGCTCTGATATGGCAAACATCGAGAAAATGGTAAAAGCTGAAACAGCTGAAGAACTAATGGAGCTTTTAAACGGTGAAGGGACTTCAAGCTAATGTATAAAATAGAAAGGCATCTAGGTGCCTTTCTATTTATGCATTTCTGTACTACATTTCACGTTATAAGAAATGAGCTGATATTTTGTTTATAACCTCAAGAGAAAAGGAAATTATTGAGCTGATTATTAAAACATCAGGTAAACATACGCCATTTTCAATTGCAACATTTCTAAATGTTAGTGTAAGAACAGTTCATAGAGATTTGAGAGCTATTGAGAGAGTTCTGAAAAACTTTGATTTAACACTTGAACGAACAAGCGATAATGGGCTAATGATTATTGGAAAGAATGAACGTGTTTTTAAATTAGTTCAAGCGTTAATGCACATTGAACCTGTTGATCAATCACCACAACAGCGCAAGTTAATTTTGCTTTTATCTTTAATAAGAGGTGAAGAATCTCTTAAGCTTCAAGTGCTTTCGCGAGAGCTAGGGGTAAGTACGACAACTTTATCTTCTTATCTAGATGAATTAGCAGAATGGCTTAAAGATTTTAAAGTTACATTGTTAAGAAAACGAGGTGTAGGAGTTAGTCTCCATGGAAGTGAAGAAAGTAAGCGTAAAATGTTAGCCGCTTATTTGCTTATATACTTTGCTGAAGAATTGATTCAAGATTTATTTCATACTGAGAACCTTGGAAATGATAAAAAAGAAGTATTGCACTACCTTAAGGTTCCACATCTGATTAAAATAAAAGAAGCTGTTAATAGAACAATGCAGCTTAGCATTTCAAAACTTGCAGATAGTGATTATATTGGACTAATCGTTCATATTTGTATTGCGATACAAAGGACAAGTGACGGTTTTTTATTAGAAGAGGAATATGACAATTCAATCCGATTTTCACATGAATATAAACTGATTGAGGAGATTTGCTCAGATTTCATTCATAATCATCAAGAAGCATTAACTGAAAAGGATCTTTGCTTTTTAACTATTATTTTTAAAGGCTCCAAACTTCAAGAAGGCTATTATATTTACAATGACAGTATTATCCTTAGTAGCTTAATTAAAAAAATGATTGAAGAGGTTTCGGATCAGCTTCATGTAAATCTTGAAGATGATTTTTCACTTTTTCAAGGTTTGCTTGCTCATATGGAACCATCACTATTCAGAATTCAACAAAAGATGGCTTTGTTTAATCCTCTTACAGAAGATATTCGCAGGAAATATCCCGTTTTATTTATGGCTGTAAGGAATAGCCTTGAAAAACATTTTAAAGAAGTATCATTTCCTGATGACGAAGTAGCGTACTTAGTTCTCCATTTTGGCTCAGCACTTGTTCTGCGTGAAGAAGCAATAGCTTTGAAAGCTTTAATTGTTTGCCCAACAGGGATAGGTACATCTAAGATGCTTGCAAGTCGAGTGAAGAAAGAAGTCATTGAAATTCAGTCTGTTGAAATCTCATCTTTAATGGAGATTCAGAATCGAGATTTATCTCAGTATGATGTGATTATTTCAACTGTGCGACTTCCGTTCACAAATCTTGATTATATTTTAGTCACCCCTCTTCTAAATGATGATGATGTTTCATCAATTCATCAGTTTTTGCAAAATCATATCGGGGACTTAACCAAAAATAAAAGCTATGCCACTATTCATTATGATGAAGCAAACTTTTCATCTCGTTTGAAAAAACCTTTTCGTAACGTATTAAAAGAGTTAGAAGATGTTTATAGGAGTATGGAAGCTATTCTTAATCATTTTACAGTACTCCATTTTAAATCACCCTTCTCTAATCATAAGGAAATTATAAAAAAGGTTGTTCAACAGCAAGAAGATAAAGGCCTGCTATCTCAGAAGAATGAAGTTGTAAAAAAGCTAAAAGAGAGAGAAGAAAAAGGTGGGCTTGGTATTCCTGAAACAGGAATGGCTCTTTTCCATACTAAACATTCTTCTATTGCTACTCTAAGCTTTCAAATTGCTCATCTTGAAGAGGCATGTACTGTTAAAGGGATGGATGGTAAAGACATGGAGGTATGGAACATGTTATTCATGTTAGCTCCAGAGAATTTAAGTACGCGTCAGCAAGAAATCTTAAGTCTTATTAGCACAACACTTATTGAGGATAAAGAAGCAATGATGATTTTTTCTTCATCGAATGAAAACATTATTCGTCAAAAGTTAGAAGAAACATTTTATGAATATCTCCAAAATAATTTAATAAAGGAATGATAAAGATGAAAAAGGCAGTTCACTTTGGTGCAGGAAATATTGGAAGAGGATTTATAGGTGCTTTATTTGCTCAATCAGGATACCATGTTACGTTTGTTGATATTGCCGAGCAAATTATTGAACAACTTAATAGGGATAAAAGTTATCAAGTAAAAACGGCTGCACAACCGCAGGAAGTTATCACAGTAGAGAATGTTTCAGGTTTAAATAATCTTCAGCAAGAACAGGAAGTTATAGAAGAAATTAAAGAAGCAACATATATTACAACAGCAATAGGGCCAAATATCTTGCCACGAATTGCTCCACTTATTGCAAAAGCTCTTGCTGAGCGAGTAAAGTCTAATGAGGAAAAAGTGTATGTTATTGCATGTGAAAATCAAATTTCAGCAACAGATATTCTGAAGGAGCATATTTTAAATGCACTAGAAAATGAGGAAAAAGAAGCTGTTATTCAAAAAGTAAGTTTCTTTAATTCAGCTGTTGATCGTATTGTACCTATCCAAACAGAGCAAGGTTCTTTAGATGTTTTAGTTGAACCGTACTATGAGTGGGTTGTAGAAACAAGCGAAGAGATCCCTCCTGTAGAAGGAATGAAAATTGTCCCAGAGCTTGCTCCTTTCATTGAAAGAAAGCTGTTTACTGTTAATACAGGACATGCTGTCATTGCCTATCTAGGATATCTAAAAGGAAAAGAAACGATTCATGAGACATTACAAGACAGCACTATACATGAAGAAGTGAAGGCAACGTTACAAGAAACAGGGGCTTATCTAGTGAAAGCATATGGATTAGATAAAGAAGATCATAGTGCATACATCGAGAAGATTATTGGTCGCTTTGAAAATCCATACCTTAATGATAGTGTAACAAGAGTAGGACGTTCTCCAATTCGTAAATTAGGTCCTCAAGATCGGTTAGTGCGACCTGCAGTTGAAGCAAAGAAAGCGGGTCTTTCTTATACCCATCTTGCTAAGGCTATCGCAGCTGCATTACTCTTTGCTCCAAAAGAAGATGAAGAAGCAATGAAGTTGCAAAATCTGCTTAAGGAACAAGGGATTGTAGCAGTACTAGAACAAATTAGTGAACTTAATGAAGATGGCCCTATTATGAAAGAAATTGTACAGCATTATGAAAATTTGAAGGGTGAATAAAAGAAGCTGGGGAATTAAATCCCCGGCTTCTTTTATATAAGTTTTCTTCCTTGCATAGGGAAGATTCTAACCACATATGATAAGAAAGATTTTAGAAATGAAATACATAGTTCTAAGCGTATTATAATAAAATTCATAGCAATATATGTTATGATAAAAGACGGAATATATTAGTGCACCATACATTTATCTATTACAAATAGAAAGTCTTTCCCTAGCATAATTAGGTTAAGAAACGGGAAGAGGATAAGTGTACGCATACGTACATAATTTCACTTTATGAAATTTTAGTAAATAGAAAAGTTTATAAATGGTAAAGAGCTTTGCAAAACTAATATGTTAACAATTTAAAAAGAAAGGGAGACATTCATGGAGCAAACTTCAACACATAAACATCACGAATATAGTGTAAAAGTGATTATGACAGTATTGCTTGCGGGCGCCTTTGTCGCTATTTTGAATCAAACGCTGTTGGCAACAGCATTGCCGCATATTATGGCTGATTTGAAAATTGATGCAACAAAAGCACAATGGCTAACAACAGTTTTTATGTTAGTTAACGGGATTATGATTCCTGTTACAGCATTTTTAATCGGGAAATTTTCAACAAGAGGATTATTCTTAACAGCAATGGGCCTATTTGCTATAGGTACGGGAGTTGCTGCTATTTCCCCGACATTTTCTTTATTGCTTGTAGGACGTGTATTACAAGCCGCAGGAGCTGGTATTATGTTACCACTCATGCAAACAATTTTACTTTTAATGTTTCCAATTGAAAAACGCGGAAGTGCAATGGGAATGGTTGGACTTGTTATTGCCTTTGCGCCAGCTATTGGACCAACACTATCTGGATGGATTGTTGATAGCTACTCATGGCGCTATTTATTTTATCTCATTTTCCCAATTGCAATTATAGATATTATTTTCGCGTACTTTGCGCTTAAAAATGTGACAGAGCGTAAAAATCCAACGCTTGATGTTCTGTCCATTATTTTATCTACGCTTGGTTTCGGAGGCTTGCTGTTTGGATTTAGTAATGCAGGATCAAATGGATGGGGAAGTTTATCTGTTTTAGCCCCGCTCATTGTTGGAATCGTAACACTTGTTTTATTTATTGTTCGTCAGTTTAAATTAAAAGAACCAATTTTAGAATTTAGAGTGTTCAAAAATCCGATTTTCACGCTTACAACAATTATTGCAATGATCGTTTTCACAGCGATGATTGGTGGCGCAACAATTTTACCGCTTTACATCCAAGGAATGCTGCACTATAGTGCTTTAAGATCAGGGCTTATCCTTCTCCCGGGAGCTATTCTAATGGGAATTATGTCACCAATTACAGGACGAATCTTTGATAAAGTAGGAGCGAGAGGATTGTCTCTTGTGGGAACAGCGCTTCTAACGATTGGTACACTCCCATTTGTAATATTAGATGATCATACATCAATTACACTTATTACAATTATGTATGCAGTCAGAATGCTTGGGATGGCAATGGTTATGATGCCTCTAACAACGGCTGGCTTAAATCAGCTGCCAAGAGAGCTTATCACGCATGGTACAGCTATGAATAACACAATGCGTCAAGTTGCAGGAGCAATTGGAACAGCTGTCTTAATTACAGTGATGAGTAGTGCAAGTAAAAATGCGGAGACAGCTGATCAGATGATGGCTCAAATTCATGGGGTCAACATGGCATTCCTTGTTACCGCAGTTCTTGCTTTCGTAGCATTATTAATGTCTATCTTTGTAAAAGGCTCAAGAAAAAGTGCTTTAAGTAAATAAGCTATCTATCAAAAGCTGTTCTCCTAGGAGAACAGCTTTTTTACATGAATAAAAATAAAGTTTTGATATAATGAAAAAAAAGGAAAGGGAGAGGGGAGTATAAATGGTAACAATTGATTTATAGAAAGAAAATGTAAAACAAGTTTTAGAGAAAAAGAATATAAGAGGCGTCAAAGCTCGTGTAGGTCTTGTATTAGACATTACAGGATCAATGAGAGCACTTTATAAAAATGGAACAGTGCAGAAAGTTGTAGAACGTATCTTAGCTGTAGCACACGAGTTTGATGATGATGGGGTTTTAGATGTATGGGTGTATGATAACGAATTCTCAAGACTCAAGTCTGTTACTGAACTAGACTTTGAAGATTACGTAAATCGAGTGATTTTAGAAGACGACCTCATTCATAAATTTGGCCGAAACAATGAATTACCTGTTATGGAAGATGTTATTAAAAAATACATAGAAGAGGAAAAAAGTGATTATCCAACTTTCCTTGTCTTTATTAATGATGGAGGGTGTAAGAAAAATATTAAATCTCTTATTGAAAAAAGCGCAGTAAAGCCAATTTTTTGGCAATTTGTTGGTATTGGTAATGGAAACTTTGACTTCTTAAAAAAACTAGATGAGCTAGAGGATCGCATTGTAGATAATGCAAATTTCATACACATTGAAGATATTGAAAGCACCTCAGACCGTGAACTTTATGATCAATTATTAAACGAGTTTCCTTTGTGGCTAAAAGCAGCCAAAAAAAAGGGTGTAATAAAAACCGTGCAAGAGGATAACCGGAAAGAAGGATTTTTCAAGAGAATTTTTGGAATGCAAAGGAAATAAAACATGAAAAAGAGAATATGATATTCATATTCTCTTTTTCTATTATTCTATTAGTTTAAAACTTTAACTTGAACAGTTCTTGAACCCCAGTTTTTAGCTTGATGTTGATCAGCCATAAAGAGATCAATACGGTTACCTTTAATAGCGCCACCTGTATCTCCAGCGATTGCTTCACCATAGCCTTGAACCCATACTCTAGACCCTAATGGAATAATGCTTGGGTCAACAGCAATTACTTTTTGATTAGGATTGCTTTTTAGATCAATTCCTGTTGCTGTTACACCTGAACATCCAGAACAGTCAGCTGTATAAGCTGTAGCTGTAGCTGTAATTGTTTTAGATGCAGTTGCTTGTTGTTGTTGTTGTTGCTGTTGTTGCTGTTGTTGTTGCTGTTGTTGTTGCTGCTGTTGTTGCTGTTGTTGTTGCTGCTGTTGTTGCTGTTGTTGTTGCTGTTGTTGTTGCTGAGCTTGAGCCTCTTGCTGAGCTTGGGCTTGTTGCTGAGCTTGGGCTTGTTGCTGAGCTTGAGCCT
>NZ_FOXX01000015.1:54083-90326 GCF_900115845.1 Priestia endophytica DSM 13796
GCTTGTTGCTGAGCTTGAGCCTCTTGCTGAGCTTGAGCTTGTTGCTGAGCTTGAGCCTCTTGTTGAGTAGGAGCTTGCTGCTGAACCGGAGCTTGTTGTGTAGCTGCCGGAGCGTTAGCTGTGATCGTTAATTGAACTCCTGGATGAATTATATCTGATGTTAAGTTATTTGCGTTTTTTAAGTCTTGAACAGTTACGTTAAATTTTTTGGCGATTCCCCAAAGAGTATCACCTTTTTGAATTGTATATGTTTTCTCCTCAGAAACAGTTAATTTGTCTCCAGGTAAAATTATATTTGATGTAAGGTGATTCCAATTTTTAATATCTTTTACTGAAACGTTATGTTTTTGAGAAATTCCCCAAAGCGTGTCCCCTTTTTGTACGTCGACCTCTTTCGCAGATACCTGTGATCCGATTGTTACAGATAGAGCCGTTGCTGTTAAAAGTGAAACCATCTTCTTCTTCATAAACATATCTCTCCTTTGTTAACTCTGGATTTATAAGCTAACGAGAGTCATATTAACATAGATATGTTTCAAAAGTATTACAGAGTAATTAGCTCAGTGTTACAATTTAACTACAAGGGTATGTGTTGGAAAAAAAGGAAGGTAACTTTGTTACTATTTAGCGCTCACATCAAGGGTTATACTGCTTTTTCCCTAGATAGAGAGACTTAGAAAAGAAATTTGTTTTTTTAAAATGAATAGAGCTACTTTTCCATAGGAAAATAGAGTGAGGCCAATTGGGAGAAGGTCTGAGAGGAAAAAAAAGAAAAAATTAGAGAATAAAAGATTCTAGGAAAATAAAGGATTTATTGTAATAATGTTAAAATAGTTGCAACGAATACCTACTTTTGTTACAGAATTATACAATTTAAATAAGAATGATTCCTATAAACTAGAGTGAGGAGAACAAGTAAAGAAAAAGGCAACCTTAAAAAAGGCTGCCTTTTTCTTTACTTATGAATCCATACAAGTCCTGCTGAATTATCTTTTGCTTCACCCATGACTTCGAATTTTAGACCAAGTTGAGGTAAAATTTTACCTGCATCAGGAATATTTTGATCAATGTATGTTTGGGAATCATCAAAAGCCCTATTTCCTTTTAAGGAATAGAAGTTATAGTTTCCACGCGTTAAATCATTTAAAGAGAATGGTTTCGTACGATCAAATGAAAAAGCTGCATCTGCGACTTGATAACGAGTGCTTTGGCTATACGTTATCTTCCCATCCTTTTTGCCTGCAATAGCTTTTGGATGGGCATCAATTACCCCTAAGAACCCTTCACCAGGATGTTCTCCTACCCAGTTATCTGTGAAGCTTTCATCGCCATACCAAACGACAAGCCCTGTATTGTACTTCGCATTTCTTGAATGCTCTAGAGCTTTGTCACTTCCAGCATAGTTTCTCCATTCTAGATAGTAGTAATGATCTTTTGAAAATGTTCCGTCTGATTGGATAAACCCATCCATTTCTAATTTAGGAGTTCCTTCACTATCATCTTTAAATATACTTTTGTCGTCCACAAGTACATTTGCTTCATCTAATGCGAAACCATCTAATGATAAACCACCATCTGTTACATAATTAAATTCAAGATGTACTTTCTTTCCTATAAAGGGAGTTAGGTTGTAATTTTTATCAATCCATTTTCCTTTTGTAGATTCTGCACGCCCATCTCCATCTGTGTCTTCGTCTCCAATTGTATCAATTTCTGTTTTAGTTCCATCATCTGTTACAGCATAAACATGAAGAAAGTCATAATCATATTCAATATCATAGAAGGCTTTGTATTGGAAGCTTGCCGTTTTTGCATTTGCTAAATCAAATTGTGGCGTCTTTAACGTATGATTTAAATTATCTCCCTTTGTACTATAGTAATATTGTTTGCCAAAAGCAGGGGAGATTCCTTTTACTTTTTTAGGAGGTAAATTGACTTTTACAATGCCTGGGTTGTTAGATTTTGTCACACTTTGATCTAAAATAGCTCCAACTCCATACTTATTAATATCTTCATAGTCTACTGTTGCAATGTTAGCCCAGTTTCCTCCCATTGTTGTTTGGAAAAACTCTTTGTTTTGAGGAGAGAAACTCGTTGGTTCTGTACCTGCAATCTTTCCATTCCAACTACCACCGCTCATAATAGACCATGAAGCAACAGGTTCTCCTTCTCCGCTATATTGTGTATCATATTCATCTGGTAATCCTAAATCGTGTCCATATTCATGGGCAAAAACGCCAACTGCTCCATCTTCAGGTTGAATGGTATAATCAAAAGCAGCCATTTCGCCTCCCCAATAATCAACATCTGCTTTTGTCCCATCAACAGGGTGGACTCCGTCTAGTGTCCAGCGGTGTGACCAAATCGCGTCATCTCCAAGGGAGCCACCGCCTGCTTCCTGTCCAGTTCCAGCGTGAATAATCATCAAGTGATCAACAAGCCCGTCTGGTTCATTGGCATTTCCGTCACCATCATAATCGTACAAATCATAGTTATCAAAATCTGATAACTCAATTCCAGATTTAACGGCAGCATCTAAAGCATCTTTTACTAGTCCACGGGGACCTTTTGTACCACTTGCGTTATCGTGTCCGCTTGTTCCATCTGCCCCATAATCAGCAGCATTACCTTGCACAGTCAACCAATCTGATACAGTCCCATCAACAGTATAGCTTCCACCAGATTGTTCTTCATAATACTGCTTAAATGTTTTAACTTTATCTCCATTAAAGAGCTTGAATTCCTTATCTCCAAACATCAAGTCCTCATAATGTTTTTTATTAAAGTCATCATCATACATATATCCTTCTTCTTGCTCAACATTGTTATGTTTAAAGTCATTATATTCAACAAGAAGGACAAGAACTTTGTCTGTACGTACATCACCATTATATTTTGTTTGCTTTGCTTTTTTTACGTTTACTCCATTTTTTCCTTTATTAATTTGTTTGTTTGCTTTCTCAAGTTGTTTGGCTAGCTTTTTTTGTTGTTTTTCAACTAGTTTTTCAGCTTTTTGATTAAAAGCAGCTTTCTGAGGGTGTTCCGTATTTTTTTCTACTCTTTTTTGGTTAATATAATTTTCAACAGCGCGGTCTAATGAAGAATTTGTGAGGGATTTACTTATTATGCCTTTCTCTTGGAGTTCTTTTGCTAGCCTTTCTTCGGGAATAAGTCCTGGATCAATAGGAGGGGAAGGGTTTGCTTCCACATTTGTTTGGGCAAAAGTTTGTCCATTGAGAGGAGCAAAGGACAATGTTCCGATTAGGCACATTCCAAGCAATACTTTAGTGAATATTTTTTTCTTTTTCAAAACTTCATCTCCCTTAAAAACAAAATTTTCAGAAAATATAGATAAATATATTTTAATATTTTCAAAAAAATTGTCAATATATGTTTTTACTGTGGAGGAATTTTGATTGATGATCAAAGATTAAGTAATTAAGTTAATTTAGCTTGAGTGTAGATTTTGAAAGGTGAATAAATATATAGTTTAATGAAAACCATCTTGATCGAATTAGCTAAATATAGAAAATGATATTTTTAGAAGGAATGACAGGGAGAATTACGAAGAAGATCCTATTAAACACAATATACATAGCTAACGTACACTTATTCTCATTGTAACAACTTATTATATAGAGGTTTCTATTCTTTTTGGGATAGGGAGGACAATTTCCTCAATTTGTTATCCTAGTCTTACTTTTATTCTTTGTTGTTCGCTTGTTTGATAGAGAATCAAGATGCACGGAATATATGCTTATTTTTGGTGGATTTATTTTCCGGTTATTTATGCTTTCGAATATGTTATGGTTGTAATCGTACAGGGGGTCACCTTACTTATTATCTTTAGAAGATACGATAAGGAGGAAAATGTACAAAATGAAAAAGCAAAATATACATTCTATTTATTTTCTGAGGATATTTGCAATGTTAATGGTTATTCTTGTGCATGTTACAGGAGCCTATGCTTATACACTCCCATCAGGAACAGATGCTTATGAAAAATACCACTTCATTAATCGGATCATAAGAATTGAAGCAGGGATTTTCATTGTTATCACAGGGATGGTTTTTTTCTACAATTATATTAAACGCCCGCTTACCTTATCGGTGTTGAAGAATTATTATATTAAGAGAGTGTCGTATATTTTAATTCCTTATCTTGTATGGGCAATTATTTATGAACTTTGTTCCTATTGGAGTGGTGCGACAACCTTTAATCCAAAAGAAGTCCTTGTTCGTATTGCAACAGGGGAATCATATTATCAACTCCATTTTATTTTTCTAATCGTGCAATTCTACCTTATTTTGCCTGTTTTTGTTTATATTGCTCAAAAATGGACATTTTTCCGCAAATATATGTGGGTCTTCGGGATTGCAGTAGAAGTAGGGTATTCCTTATTAAATACCGCTTTTCAATTAACAACATTTACTATTTTTGTAGACAGTTTAGCTACGTTTTTACTAGGAGCTTGGCTTGGAGTTTATTATCAAGATCAACAAGGAAAAGCATTTCGAAAGTCCAATGTGGTATGGATGATTTGTACATTTGGAATTGGCACAATAACGGTTTTACTTAGCTACTACATGTATACAGCGCGAACGCTAGATTTACCGGATATTACGTATAAACTTTCTAATTTGACATTTATGGTAGTAGGAAGTTATACAGCATTCCTTGTAGCTGAGATGTTAGCTAAAAAGTTTTCACAAAAATATATGGATATAGTTAAAAATATTGCTGTTTACTCATTTGGATTTTATTTACTCCATCCACTTGTCCTTGGAGTAGTATCGAAAATTATTCCAATAGAAGCAAATATGACTTTCCATTTCAGTATAGTCACAAGATATATTCTAGTAGTCCTGCTTTGTTATATTATTATCTGGGCTGTTCACAGGTATACTCCTTTTGCCAACCTTGTTTTTGGAAAGCTTCCGAAAAAAGCAGTGTTCCTTTATGAACGCAAATCTTCAGTGGTAAATAGATAGTTTATAGATAGAATGAACATATAATAACTTACCAAAAGAGGCTGCATATTCTGTAGCCTTTTTTGAATTCTTTATAGAGCAGAGTTTAAGTTGGTTTGTAAAGAGAAAAAAGATATGATCATAATAGTCTGTATTTTCTGTTTAGTTTAATGTTTATTGAGTGGGAATACTGTTGCACTTCGGAAGATTTGCAGTCTCTTTATGGACCAAATGGAGGTTCCATTTAGGGAGTTTTGCCTTAGATAAGAATAGAGGGTTTAAAATCCCTTCTAAAAGCTCCCTATACGAAGGGTTTTACGTTGTAGGAGGCTCTACACACCCAGGTGGAGGAGCTCCCATGGTTGTTTTAGCTGGACAACTTACCGCTGATTTAATTAAAAAAAACGAACTTCAAAAGGCAGCTAAGTAGAATATAACTTTTTTAAAAAATGCAACCAAAAAGACATATGAAGCGTATAAGGTGATACGGAGAAAATTATGAGGCTTCACATCAATGTAGTCTATATAAGGAGATGATTCGTATGTCATTTTTTAAGAAAGCCGCTGCAAGTATAGGAATTGGTTCTGCTAAAGTTGATACTGTATTACATTCAACATCATATTCTCAAGGGGATGAAGTTACAGGTGTTGTCCATGTTACAGGAGGTAATGTTGAGCAATCGATGAGTGACATTGATATTGAAGTTATGACAAAGTATCTTATTGAAGAGGATGATAAGAAACACTATCGTGAAGTGAAGTTGTTATCTCATCGCGTAACAAATTCTTTCATTATTAAAGCGGGAGAGCAAAAAGATTTTTATTTCTCCTTCCAGCTTCCTTTAGATACACCTGTTAGCGTACGAAACGTGAGTGTCTGGATTCATACAGACGTTGATATTGAAAAAGGCGTTGATAGCAAAGATAACGATTCTATCAAAGTTGTGCCACATAAGTGGATTAACAATGTGATTCAAGCTGTTGAACAAATTGGTTTTCGACTCCACGAAGCAGATTGTGAACATGCTCCGTATTTTCGACGACGTTTACCTTTTGTTCAAGAATTTGAATTTCGCCCGGTTTCTTCGCAATATAGAGGAAAACTTGATGAGCTTGAACTCGTTTTCCAACTCGAAGACCATGGCTTAGAAGTAATCGTTGAGGTAGATCGAAAAGCGAGAGGCATGTTTGGGTGGCTTGAGGAAATGTACAATGACGGGGAGCGTCTCCTTCGTGTGTATTTTGATAAGACAGAGCTTGAATCGGGACAAAAGCATGTTGAAACAAAGCTCCAAAGTTTAATCAACCAATATGCAGGGTAAAAAATGATATTGACGAGAGTAAGAACGTAGAAGAGAAAGGATGAAAGTAACGTGACAGAAGGCCAACGACAAGGTGATAATATCTATCAAGTATCAACCTTCAGTGCTTTACTAGATGGCGTGTTTGAAGGGGAAGTTCCTTTTAGTGTAGTGAAAAAGCACGGAGATTTTGGAATCGGTACATTCAACAAACTAGATGGTGAAATGTTAGCAGTTGATGGAGAATTTTATCATCTACAAGGAGATGGCACGATTAAAGAAGTAAAAGAAGGTGAGAAAACCCCTTTTGCTGCCGTTACTTTCTTTAATCCTTCTTTAACATATCGAATTCAAGAGAATGGAACAATGGAGCATATTGAACAATTTATCTCTAGTATATTACCTAGCGAAAATTTGTTTTATTCTATTCGTATTACAGGTTCATTCCGTAGTATGAAGACGCGAACCGTTTCCAAACAGGAGCCCCCATATTCTTCAATGACAGACGTTGTTGAAGAACAGAATGTTTCTACATTTAAAGATTGCAAAGGAACAATTGTTGGGTTTTACACGCCCCAGTATGTTCAAGGGCTGGCTGTTGCTGGTTATCACCTTCATTTTATTAGTGAAGATAAACAAGGAGGAGGCCACATCTTTGATTTCGAAATAGAGAGTGGAACGGTTGAAATAGGAGAGCATGCTAATCTTCAGTTTGTACTACCAAAAACAAAAGAGTTTTTAGAAGCAGATTTAATGCATGGAAATATGGCAGAAGAAATTGAAAAAACGGAAGGTTGAAAATTGTAGAAAAGATCTTCTTGACACCGTCCTTTTTTCTCGGCATAATAAAGAAAAATTAGAACGTTGAAGAGGAATAGTAATTAGATTTCCCATGTAAGAGAGCGAGGTTCATCGGCTGCAAAACCTTGTCATGGAGGAGCTAATGAACCTACCTCAGAGTCTTAGAGGGAAAATCTAAGCGTGTGTACCGGCGTTAACGGAAAAAGTGGAGCATAATAACTTGTGCTCAAATAAGGTGGTACCGCGGAAAAAGCCCTCTCCGTCCTTTTGTTAGGATGCGAGAGGGCTTTTTTGTATACGTGGAGGGGAAAAAATGAAGAAACAGCGTGTTGTTGTAAAGATTGGAAGCAGTTCATTAACAAATACAAGTGGCGGAATTGATAATACAAAATTGCGTGAACATGCAGAATCTATCGCTGCTTTACGTGCTGAGGGGCATGAAGTTGTATTAATTTCTTCAGGTGCGATCGCAGCAGGGTTTACAGAGCTTGGATATTCTTCAAGACCTGTCACGATCAAAGGAAAGCAAGCATCAGCAGCTCTGGGGCAAAGTTTTTTAATGAGTGCTTATATTGAAGCTTTCAGTACTTATGGAATAAAACCAGCTCAAATTTTGTTGACTCGCCAAGATTTTGCTCATCGTGAACGTTATAGCAATGCATATGATACGCTCTCCGAACTTTTAGAGCGCTCTGTTTTACCTATTGTAAATGAAAACGATTCAGTTTCAATTGAAGAGCTTACATTTGGTGACAATGATATGCTTTCAGCTCTTTTAAGTGGCTTAATTCACGCTGATCGTCTCATTATCCTTACAGATATAAACGGCCTCTATGATGATAACCCAAATAAAAATCCAGGTGCCAAACGGATTGACTATCTTGAACAGATCACAGAAGAGTTTTTGTCAGTAGCAAGCACTGAAGGTTCAAAGGTTGGGACAGGGGGAATGAAATCAAAACTTCTTGCTGCAGAAATGGCATTATCTCTTGGTGTACCAACCTTTATTGGAAGTGGTCAAGGACCTGGGAAGTTGCTTGAGGTTTTGGGAGGAAATGGAGATGGTACGTACGTAGGAGCCAACGTAACGGGCCTTAATACCCGGAAACAGTGGATTGCTTTTCATTCATCTTTGAAAGGAAAAGTGATGATTGATGAAGGGGCAGAAAGAGCGTTAGTGAAGGACGGGAGAAGTCTTCTTCTTGCAGGAGTTGTTGAGATAGAAGGTGTTTTTAAAGAAGGAGACGTCATTGAAGTAGAAGGAACAAACGGGATAATTGGTAAAGGAGAGGTGTGTTATTCATCAGAAGAGTTAAATCGTTTAAAAGGTAAGCGAAGTGATGAAATTGCACATAGCATTGAACGTTCTTCTTATGAAGTGATCCATCGCGATCAATGGGTTGGACAGCATAATCTCTTATTAAGATAGAGGGGGAAAAAAGATGAGTGAAGTAATTGAAAAAGGTCAAAGAGCAAAAGAAGCAGCATCTGTTCTTGTTCATAAAACAACGGATGAAAAAAATAGTGCATTAACAAGCATTGCAGCACAAATTTTGGCTCAAAGTAGCTATATATTAGAAGAGAACAGCAAGGATATTGAAGAAAATCGAGCAAAAGGTGTAGAAGATTCCTTATTAGACCGGCTTCTTCTAACAACTGAAAGACTAGAAGGAATGGCTCATGGAATCGAGCAACTTGTCAAATTAGAAGATCCAACAGGTGAAGTACTACAAACAATTGAGAGAAATGATGGACTGAAAATTACTGAAATGCGTGTGCCTCTCGGCGTTGTAGGAATGATTTACGAAGCAAGACCAAACGTGACAGTAGATGCTTCAACTCTTTGTTTAAAAACAGGTAATGCTGTTATTTTAAGAGGAAGCTCTTCTGCTTATTATTCTAATAAAGCAATCGTAAATGTTATCCATGATGGGTTAAAAAAAGCTGGTTTTCCAAAAGAGGCTGTCCAACTTATTGAAGATACAAGTCGCCAAACAGCTAAAGACCTTTTCACACTTAATGAGTATTTAGATGTTCTCATCCCAAGAGGGGGTAAAAATCTTATTCAGACCGTTGTAAGAGAGGCTTCTGTTCCTGTATTAGAGACAGGTGCAGGTAATTGCCATATCTTCATTGATGAATCTGCAGATGTAAAAATGGCATTCGAAATTGTTATTAATGCCAAAACACAGCGTCCATCTGTTTGTAATGCAATTGAGACAGTTCTTGTTCATGACACATGGCTTGCCCTCCACGGGAAAGATCTTCTTTCCCTGCTAATGGACCATGGAGTGGAAGTGCATGGCGATGAAGCTGTTTGTCAGCTTCACAGTCAGGTACAAAGAGCAACTGAAGATGATTGGGAACAAGAGTATTTAAATAAAACTGTAGCAATGAAGCGTGTGTTGTCTGTTGGGGAAGCTGTTTCACATATTAATAAATATGGAACAAAGCATTCAGAGGCTATCATTACGAATGATGAAAGTCATGTAAAGGAATTTTTTACTTCTGTAGATGCAGCAGCTCTTTACCATAATGCCTCAACTCGTTTTACGGATGGATTTGAATTCGGGTTTGGAGCGGAAATTGGCATTAGTACACAAAAGCTTCATGCGCGAGGACCAATGGGTTTAAAAGCTCTAACCTCCACTAAGTTTGTGATTAGAGGAAACGGACAAATTAAAAAATAAACAACAAAAGGCTAGCATATTGCTAGCCTTTTTATTAGTCTTCTAAAAGTTCTTCAGCTGCAATCCCAGGGTGTGTCATCTCATATGGATCGAGAATACGATCTAGCGCTTCTTCTGAAAGAACATCATATTTTAGACAAAGCTCCCGGATGGATTTTCCTGTTAGAATGGCTTCGCGAGCAATGCGGGCAGCAGGCTCATAGCCAAGATGAGGGTTAACAGCTGTAATTAATCCAACGCTTTCTTCCACATATTTTGTTAATCGTTCTTTGTTCGCTTCGATTCCTGTTAAGCAATGATCTGTAAAACTACGGAATGCATTGTTCATAATATTGATAGACTGAAGCAAGTTGAAGATTAAAACAGGTTCCATTACGTTTAGTTCAAGTTGTCCAGCTTCAGAAGCAAGGCAGATTGTATTATCATTTCCGATAACTTGGAAGGCAACTTGGTTAATTAATTCCGCCATAACAGGGTTTACTTTTCCTGGCATGATAGATGAGCCAGGTTGACGAGCAGGAAGGTTGATTTCATTCAAACCTGCTCGAGGTCCAGAAGCCATCAAGCGAAGGTCATTTGCGATTTTAGACATATTCATCATGCAAACCTTCAAAGCAGCAGATACTTCTGTATAAGCATCTGTATTTTGAGTCGCATCAACAAGATGTTCGGCTCCTACAAGTGGGAAGCCACTAATCTCTGCAAGATGTGAAACAACTTGTTTAATATATTTAGGATTTGCATTTAGTCCAGTTCCTACAGCTGTTGCTCCCATATTTACTTCATAGAGATGCTGGCGAGATTGTTTAATTCGTTTAATATCGCGCTCTAAAACACGACTATATGCTTCAAACTCTTGTCCAAGTCGGATTGGCACGGCATCTTGTAAATGGGTACGTCCCATTTTGATGACCGAGTCAAATTCTTTTGCTTTTTGGCGAAAGGTTTGGAGCATTTTATCCATTGTAATAAGTAAACCTTCTAGATGATTTAATGTTGAAATATGAATAGCAGTTGGAAATACATCATTTGTTGATTGAGACATATTTACATGTGAGTTTGGACTGAGCGTGAAATAATCTCCACGTTTCTTACCTAAAATCTCAAGTGCTCTGTTTGCGATGACTTCATTTGTATTCATATTAATCGATGTTCCTGCTCCGCCCTGAATAGGATCGACGATGAATTGATCGTGATATTCTCCATCAATGATTTCGTCTGCAGCCTTAACAATTGCTTCTCCGAGCCCTTCATAAAGGCGTTTTACATCCATATTAGCAAGAGCTGCAGCTTTTTTTACAATAGCAAGAGCTCTTATAAGTTCTTTGTCAATTCGATAGCCTGTAATCGGAAAATTTTCTACTGCACGCAGTGTTTGAATGCCGTAATAGGCTTCGTCTGGAACAGGCTTTTCTCCTAAGAAATCTTTCTCTACTCGAACATTCTCTTCTCTCATTTTCGAACCTCCATTACAATCTTCGTTGTTTAGGTGTATGATTCTTTCATTTCAATAGTGTTTACATTTTTTCTGTCTTTTTCATCTACTTAATTAGTCTTGTTAGAAAGTAGGAAAAAGATGCATAAAATATTCACAGCTATTCTTTTTGATGGTACCACTAAAAGAGGAAAATAGGGCAAAATATTTTTCTCTTTTTCCCTGATATTCGCCAATCTAAAAAGAATTATTTAACATAGAACATATTTCACTTAGTTGACAATTATATTAATGAGGAGTACGATAAATATATAATATTACGTTAACGTTAAATGTAAAGGAGAGCGTTTCTTGTATAAAATAGATGATGTAATGAAGATGACAGGTCTTACTAAACGAACGATTCGGTATTATGAAGAAATTGGACTTATTACACCTCCACAGCGTACAAAAGGAAACACAAGACTATACGTTGAGGAAAATATTAATGAACTAAAAAAGATCATTGAAGCTAAAGAAGTGCTTGGCTTTTCTCTTCAAGAACTTCAGCAGTTCGTTCACTTAAAAAAGCGGATTGAGCGAAGAAAAGCAGGTGGAGAATTGACTAAAGAAGGGTTGGAGGATTTCCAAGAAAGACTGTCGGTTCAAATCAATGAACTCGCCCGCAAAATCCAACGTATGCAGCGATTTGAACAAGAGCTTCATGAACTGATGGATAGAACAGAATATCTAAAAACAACATTAGAGGAGTGATGAAAATGGAAAATGCAAAAAGAGGACGCATTATTACCGTTTTTGCAACTTTCCTGGCATTCATGGGAATAGGGGTTGTTGATCCTATTCTCCCAGAGATTGCAAAGCAAATTGGTGCAAGTCACTGGCAAGTTGAAATGCTTTTTACGGCTTATATTTTTACAATGGCCATTATGATGATTCCAGCAGGGCTATTTGCAGCAAAACTTGGTGATAAAAAGCTTATGGTAACAGGCTTAGCTATTGTTACCGTCTTTTCATTTCTTTGTGCAATTTCTAATTCAATTGGTGCACTTTCCGGATTTAGAGCTGGTTGGGGATTAGGGAACGCTTTATTCTTTGCAACAGCAATGACGCTGCTTATTGCTCTTTCAAGCGATGCAAGTGGAGCAATTGGAATGTATGAAGCTGCAATTGGTCTTGGAATGGCAGCAGGTCCATTAGTTGGAGGTATTCTAGGTGGCATCTCATGGCGCTATCCATTCTTTGTAACAAGCATTCTTATTCTTTTAGCTTTTATTCTTGTAAGTTTCTTTGTAAAACAACCACCACTAAAACAAAAAAGACAGGCACCAGGGGTAAAAGAAATGGTTAAGCTTTTTGCATATAAACCATTTTTACAAGGTGCTTTCTCAGGCATGCTTTATTACTACGGTTTCTTTACAGTTTTAGCATACTCTCCACTTGTTTTAGGGTTATCAGCTATTCAAATTGGGTTTGTTTTCTTTGGATGGGGACTGTGCTTAGCCTATGGCTCTGCTGTTCTTTCTCATAAGCTTGAGAAAAAATGGACACCAAAGACACTTCTTAAAGTATCATTAATTGTATTTGCAATTATGCTTGTTTTACTATTTGTTGTTCAGCCTTTATGGTTAAAAATCGTAATTATCATCTTATCTGGACTAGCGTCTGGATTAAACAATGCGCTCTTTACAACGCATGTGATGGGGAATTCACCATATGAGCGTGCCATTACGTCTGGAGGTTACAACTTTATTCGTTGGCTTGGAGCCGCAATTGCTCCTCTTTTATCAGGTGTGTTAGGAGAATCACTTTCTCCTCAAAGCCCGTTCTTAGTTGCAGCGATTTTAGGATTTGTAGCATTCCTTTTAATTATGATTCCAGTAAGAAAAACAGAAAAAACTACTTTATAAGATAGACAAGAAAGTCAGGCTCAGGAAGCCTGACTTTTTTTGAGGATATCTAAAAAAGCATAAGCCAACCTTGCTTTTTCATAGGTAAAAAGTAAAGCGGGAAAAGAAATAGGAAAATGGATTCTGTTTTCAAAAATATACAATCTTTTTTTCGCAAAATGAAGGGAAAGTGATACAATAGACGAGGACATTAGGAATGTCGAAGGAGGAACAATTGTGAGAATTAAACTCGGACTTTTATATGGTGGAAAATCAGCAGAGCATCAGGTTTCTTTACAGACGGCTCTAGCGGTTATTAATGCATTGAACGGGGAGAAATTTGAAGTTCACCCTGTCTATATAACGGAAAACGGCGAATGGATTCGCGGTGAAATAATTGAAGGAAAAGTACAAGGTGTTGAAGAATTAACATTGACAGAAAAAGCAACAGCAAAAGCAATCTCACCAACGTCACTAAGCACGTTGTCTCAAGAAGGAGAAGCAGTTGATGTTGTTTTCCCATTACTTCATGGCCCAAATGGAGAAGATGGTACTGTACAAGGAATGTTAGAATTATTGAATGTTCCTTATGTAGGAAATGGAGTGCTTGGTTCAGCAGCTGGAATGGATAAAGTAATTATGAAAAACTTGTTTGCTCAAGCAGGCCTCAAACAAGTGAAATACGTTCACTTTTTAAAAGTGGATTGGAAAAATAACGAAGATGCTGCGTATAAAGAAGTAGAACAAGAACTTGGTTATCCTTGTTTTGTTAAGCCAGCTAACCTAGGTTCTAGTGTTGGGATTAACAAATGTACAAATAGAGAAGAACTTGTAAATGCATTTAAAGAAGCATTTCAGTTCGATCGTAAAATCATTGTTGAAGAGGGTATTACGGCTCGTGAAGTTGAGATTGGTGTTTTAGGAAATGATGATCCTTCTTGTTCTGTTGTGGGAGAAATCGTTGCCAAAACAGATTTCTATGATTACAAGTCAAAATATCAAGACGGTGATACAGCTCTTATTATCCCTGCTGAAGTTAGTGAAGAAACATACGCACGTATGCAGGAGGAAGCAATTAAGGCATTCAAAGCGATTGATGGCTCAGGTTTAGTACGTGCAGACTTCTTTTTAACAGAAGACGGCTCTTTAGTTATTAATGAAGTAAATACAATGCCTGGTTTTACACCTTTCAGTATGTTCCCGCTTTTATGGGAGCATAAAGGTGTGCCTTACAGTGAGCTAATTGAAAAATTAGTTGAGCTAGGTATGGAGCGTCACGCAGAGAAGCAGCAAATTAAACATACGATGTAAAAAGAAAGAGCAGAAAGAAGCACTATTCATTTATGAATAGTGTTTCTTGTGCGCTTATTGTGAAGTGAAAGGAGTCAAGTGAAAAAATGATTAAAGCAACATTAGCAAAGATAAATGAATGGATTCCGAACAGTAATGTAACAAAAGAAGAAAAAACTGAGATTCTCGGGGTTTCTACAGATACGAGAACAATTCAAAAAGGAAACTTATTTATTCCATTAATCGGGGACAATTTTAATGGCCATAAATTTGTTGAACAAGCATATGAAGAAGGAGCAGTAGCAGCATTATGGCAACGAGATCAAACACCTCAGCCTGAAGGAGTTCCGCTTGTTCTTGTTGATGATACGCTTCAGGCTTTGCAAGCTCTATCACATAACTACCGTAAATCCCTTTCTATACAAGTTGTTGGTATTACAGGAAGCAATGGGAAAACAACAACAAAAGATATGATTGCAGCTGTGGCAAGTACTAAATATAAAGTATTAAAAACAAGAGGGAATTTAAACAACCATATTGGTCTTCCTCTTACAATGCTTGAGCTTGACGAAACAATTGAGGTGGCCATCCTTGAAATGGGCATGAGTGATTTTGGTGAAATTGACCTTCTTTCAAAACTTGGCGAACCAGACATCGCGGTTATTACGAACATTGGAGAAGCTCACATTCAGAATTTAGGAAGCAGAGAAGGAATTGCAAAAGCGAAATTCGAAATCGTGAATGGTTTGAATAGTAACGGCGTATTTATTTATGAAGGGGAAGAACCGCTTCTTGCTAAATTAAGTGAAGGGGTATCATTTGAAAAGCATACATTTGGCTATAATAAAAACTGTGACCTAAGACCACTAAATGTTACACAAACAGAAAGCGGCACCGTTTTTTCATTATCAACAGATGAAAACGTAACATGTCATTTACCTGTGCTTGGAAAACATAATGTGAAAAATGCGTTAGCAAGCATTCTTGTTGGAAAAGCACTTGGCATTTCAGCAGAGGAAGCTGTGAAAGGTTTATCTCAATTGCAGCTAACAAAAATGCGCATGGAAGTGATTGAAACAAGTAGTGGTGCTCGCTTAATTAATGATGCTTATAATGCGAGTCCAACAGCAATGAGAGCTGCTCTTCACCTCTTACATGAGCTTTCGGGATACAACCGAAAAATAGCGGTACTAGGAGATATGCTTGAGCTTGGTGAGGATGAACAAGAGTATCATTATGAAGTTGGGAAATCTATTGATAAAAATGAAGTATCATACGTCTTTGCATATGGACCTTTAAGTAAGGAAGTCGCTAAAGGAGCATCAGATGCTGGGGTTGAACATGTTTATCATTTCGAGGATAAGGACACACTAAGTGAGCAACTGAGCTGTATTATAAAAGAGCAAGATGTTATTCTTTTTAAAGCTTCACGTGGTATGAAATTAGAACAAGTTATTACAACGCTCTTAGAAAAAGGAATATAAGTTATAAAGCCCCTTCACTTACGTGAAAGACAAGGAATGTAATTTTTAGGTTACTTGAATATTACTCATATTAGTGATATGATAACATCTAAAATAACATTTGATAACGACCTTTAGGATAAAGAAGGATTCTGCGAAGAAAAAGGTAGAGTTTTTCTCGCTCTTAATTGATGATATATAAGTCTTACTCTTCCATGCAGTAAGAACATTTCTGCTTGTGATCATTGTTATGAACGTAAAAGAAGAAGTGGTGCTATGTTAGCACCACTTCCTCACGTTAAAGCAGTTCTTTTATAATAGATATAATGCTTATGGGAATTTAGATTAAAAGGAGTTTGAAACAATTGACGTTATTCCAAGATTTTGAAATTAGTCAACCACTGAAAAAAGCAATTAGTAAAATGGGATTTGAAGAGGCAACACCAATTCAAGCCCAAACGATTCCAGTTACACTTGAAGGTAACGATGTAATCGGTCAAGCACAAACAGGTACAGGGAAAACAGCAGCATTCGGTATTCCTCTTATTGAGAAAATTGATGTAAATAGTCCTCGTATTCAAGCGATTGTTATTGCCCCAACACGCGAATTAGCTATTCAGGTTTCCGAAGAACTATATAAAATTGGATATTATAAACGTGTTCAAGTTTTATCTGTTTACGGAGGACAAGAGATTGGTCGCCAAATCCGTGCGTTGAAAAAAGGACCACAAATCATTGTTGGTACACCAGGAAGAATGCTAGATCATATCAACCGTAAAACAATTCGTCTTCAAGACGTACAAACAGTTGTACTTGACGAAGCAGACGAAATGTTAAACATGGGCTTCATTGAAGATATTGAAAGCATCTTAAAAGAAGTACCAAGTGAACACCAAACATTACTTTTCTCAGCAACAATGCCAAAACCAATTCAAGCAATTGCAGAGCGCTTCATGCATGAGCCAAAAGTAATCAAAACAAAGTCTAAAGAAGTGACAGTTTCAAATATTGAGCAATACTATATTGAAACACAAGAGCAAAAGAAATTTGACGCATTAACTCGTCTTCTAGATATTCAAGCACCAGAGCTTGCAATTGTCTTCGGTCGTACGAAACGTCGTGTTGATGAGTTATCAGAAGCTCTTCAAACGCGTGGTTATGCAGCGCAAGGTATTCACGGTGACCTTACACAAGGTAAACGTATGAAAGTATTGCGTCAGTTCAAAGAGCGTTCAATCGATATCCTTGTTGCAACAGATGTTGCTGCACGTGGATTAGATATTTCAGGTGTTAGTCATGTTTATAACTTTGACCTTCCACAAGATCCAGAAAGCTACGTACACCGCATCGGACGTACTGGTCGTGCAGGGAAACAAGGTAAAGCAATGACATTTGTGACACCTCGTGAAATTCCACATCTTAAAAACGTGGAAGCAACAACAAAACGTCGTATGGAGCCAATGAAAGTTCCAAGCCTAGACGATGCTCTTGAAGGTCAACAACGTCTAATTTTTGACCAAATTACAAGTGCAATTAACGAAGAAAACCTTTCTTCTTATGAGCAAATGGCTGAGAATCTTTTAGAGAAGAATGATGCAGCAAAAGTAGTAGCAGCAGCGCTTAAGTTAATGACAAAAGAGCCGGATACAACTCCTGTTAAATTAACATCTGAGCCGCCTTTACAAGTGAAAAAAGATCGTAAAAAATCATATGGTAAAGGTAACTACTCTAAAAATAAACGCAACTATAGAAATAAAGATGGACGTCAGCAATCTTCACGTTCATACGATATGAAGCAACGTCGTTCACGTACAAACAAAACACGTAAGTCTTCATAATAAAAAGCTCTAGCACATGCTGCTAGAGCTTTTTTATTTTTATGATAACGAGCTTCTTAGAGGGGCATGCTAAGAAGCAGGGAGCGTGTAAAAGATGACAAAAATACGTCTTGGATATGTTGCTATGAGTATGGAACTTGTTAATAGTTCTCCTTCTCAAACAATGACATATGCAAACTTTAAAAAAATTGGTAATAGAGAAGCTGCTATTCGGAAACTTGAGCGTATTGCGATTTCAAATCTTGAAAACTGCCTTCGTCTTTTAAAACATAACTTATGGAATGAAGTAGAATTTTTTAGGTTGAGCTCTCGTCTTATTCCTCTTGCAGGACATGAAGATCTTTCTGATTGGGACTATATGAAGCCATTGAAACCAGTCTTATCAGAAATTAAATCATTTTTAGAAGAACATCCAATGAGGATTGATTTTCATCCTGATCACTTTGTTCTTCTAAATTCCACAAAGCCTGAGATTTTGAAAAACGCTGTTCAAACACTAACAATGCATGCTCGCCTTCTGAAAGGGATGGGTATTCCAACTCAATATCGCTGTGTACTCCATGTTGGAGGCGCACACAAAAACAAAGAGAGGGCTCTTGAACAATTTATTCATAATTGGGCTCTTGTGCCAAAATCTATTGCTAAAATGGTTATGCTTGAGAATGATGATACAACGTTCAATATAGAGGATGTTTTATATCTATGCGAAAAGATTGATATTCCTTTTATTTTTGACCTTCACCATCACTTAGCAAACAATGAGGGGGAAAGATGGGAAGATCATTGGGAGAGGATGGTTGGGACATGGGCTCATTCTCCTCTTCCTATGAAAATGCATATTTCTAGTCCAAGGAGTGAGGAACAATTTCGGGCGCATGCTCCATATGTGGATCCTGAGATGTTTATTGGATTTCTTCGTACGATAAATGGAACGATCGATATGTTAGATTGCATGATTGAGGCAAAACAAAAGGATAAAGCATTAGAGAAGCTCATGAGAGATTTAAGTAAATATGATGATGTTCAAGTTTTATCAAAAGGAAGCTTTGAAATCATTAAAAAAGGAACCTAAAAAGGTTCCTTTTTTGTTCGTGCTATTTACGTTGAAGTGTGAAAAGAGAGAGAACGAAGCCACTTATAATACCGGCGAGGTGGGCAATAACGTTAATATTTGAATTTACAAATGTCATAACAAGTGCAATAATGACCATTGTCATTAGCACTTGAGCATTGTCTCGCCCAAGAATATCTTTTCGATAGAGTAAAAAGAAAAGATAGATTCCGAACAAACCAAAAATAGAGCCAGAAGCACCTACGTGTGTATAGTAAATATTTTCAAGTAAGTACGTTGCGACGTTAGCAATGATACCTGTTGTGAAATACATTAAAATAAATTTCCCTTTTCCTAATATCCTTTCAAGGGCAGGAGCAAAAATTAGGAGAGAAAACGTATTGAAAAGAAGATGGGAAAAACTTATATGTGTAATAATAGGAGTAATAAGTCTCCACCATTCTCCTTGAGAAATGTTCCCGTTAATCCCAACAAAATAATAGATTAGCGATTGCATGCTTTCTAAAGGGATTTTGGCAAGAAGCCAAACAACAATGTGAATCAAAATAAGTAGAAATACGACTGGATAGAGCTTTATAAACTCTCTAAAATTCTCAGTACGAACAAACAAAAAATCATCTCCTCTAATCAATATATCTAATGTGTTTAATTTAGGAAGGATTACAAATCTTCTTCATTATTTCATAAAGGGAAAAGAAGTTCTAATAAAGTCCCTTTCTTTACATAAAACCAAGTCAATAAAAATCACGTCATGTAAGTCTATTATAAAAGGAGTACTCTTTATGATTATCGGAATTGGAAATGATATTGTTGAGCTTGTCCGAATAAAAAGGGCGTTAGAGCGTAATGACAAGCTTGTAAAGCGGATCTTAACACCTCGTGAACAAGAGAAGTTTTATACGCTTTCAAACAAACGGAAAATAGAGTTTTTAGCAGGGCGATTTGCTGCTAAAGAAGCTTATGCAAAAGCAAAAGGAACAGGCATTGGTTCATTGCTTTCTTTTCAAGATATTGAGATTGAATATGAATTGTCTGGAAAACCTTATATTAAAAATGAACACGAAATTACACACTTGGCTATATCGCATAGTGAGCAGTATGCGATTGCAAATGTGATAATTGAAAGCCTGTCACGCTAGTCTGCATATTCGTTGTTTTCACCTCATATATTCATATTGTCCAATTAAAAGATACGACAATACATTTTTGCAAATCTTGCAAAAGAATAAGGGGTGTAGGAATGAAAAGATGGATTGTTAAAGCCATTGTCTTTTTAAGTGTTTTATTTGTACTAGCAGCTTGTGGAGATAAAAGTGCAGATGATGTAAAAAAAGATTTGAATGAAAAGATGGAAAAGTCAACAGGTTATAAAGCAACAGCTGAGATGATGTTAAATACAGGAGAAAAACCACAGAAATATGATGTGGAGATTTGGCATAGCAAACCAGATTATTACAGGGTAGAGCTTAAAAATGCCAAAAAAGATCAATCTCAGATGATTTTGCGTAATAATGAAGGAGTTTTTGTACTAACCCCTGCGCTTAATAAAAGCTTTAAATTTCAAAGCGGTTGGCCACAAAATAGCAGCCAAGCATACCTTTATGAGTCGTTAATTAAAGACATTAAAGGAGACGATGAAGCGAAATTTCAAGTAGCTAAAGACGGTTATATCTTTACAACAAAAACCAACTATCAGCACCAGTCTGTTCTTCCAAAGCAAAAAATTATTTTAGATAAAAAAGAGCTTACCCCTAAAAAAGTGGAAATTATGGATACGGACAATGAGCCTATTATTACGGTTGACTTTAAGAAAGTAGAGATGAATGTTAAGTTTGATAAAGATGCATTTGATACTAAGCGGAATATGACGGCTAAAAAGTCAGATGTGCCCACAATGACAAGTGAAGAAGAGCCTTTTTCAGTTAAGTATCCTTCATATACACCTGAAGGTACAGAGCAAGAAGAAGAAAAAACGGTTAAAACAATGGATGGAAAACGTGTTGTGCTCACATATGGTGGTGAGAAGTCCTTTACTGTAATTCAGGAGCAGGCAACAGTTGCGGAAGCCTCTACTACAACTCCTGTGAATGGAGACGTTGTTGACCTAGGTTTCTCAATTGGAGCTCTTTCAAAACAAAGTATTCAATGGACATCAGATGGAGTGGAATACATTATTGCGTCTGATGATCTTTCTCCAGAGGAATTTATGATGGTTGCAAGCTCAATGGAAAAAGAACAAGGAAAATAAAAAAAGGAAGTTCGTTCTCTAAAAAGAGAACGAACTTCCTTTTTTAGATAAACTTTTACGAACCCTAGTTTATTTTTGTATAATAAAAGCACGATAAATGCATGAATTGTTTTTGATAAGAATAAATGTAAACAAACCGTGCAATTGTAGTATAGTGGCTTCTACAAGCCATAGTTCTTAAAGGAAGTGACACCAGTGAATTCGTTTTACCGCAACACATGGGCTGAAATTGATTTAGAAGCTGTTTCTCATAACGTAAATTGCTTAAAAGAATGGCTGCCAAAGGGGAAACAGATTATGGCTGTTGTAAAAGCAAACGGATATGGGCACGGTGATATTGAAGTAGCGAAAGAAGCAATTCAAGCAGGAGCTACGTTTTTAGGAGTAGCATTGCTTGATGAAGGAATTAAACTAAGAGCAAATGGGATTAAAGTTCCGATTTTAGTATTAGGAGACGTGCCTCCTTCATATGTTGATATTGCAGCAGAGTATGATATCTCACTTACCCTTCATAATGAAAGTTGGTTACGTGAAGCATCAAAGTATGATCTAAAGAAGCCTCTTTCTCTTCATATGAAAATTGATACAGGCATGAATCGTATTGGGTTTAAAGAGAAAGACGTAATGGAGCGTGTTGTCTCAAAAGTTAAGCAATCTTCTCATTTTGTGCTCGAGGGAATTTTTACACATTTTGCAACAGCAGATGAGCTTCATAGTGAGTATTACGAAGAGCAAAATAAGTGTTTCGTTGAAACTGTGTACTATCTGAAATCAAAAGGGGTTTGTCCTCCTAACGTTCACTGTGCAAACAGTGCTTCGACTTTACGTTTACCACATGATTGTTTTACCATGGTGCGCTTCGGGATTTCAATGTACGGTTTAAGCCCGTCACCTGAAATGAAGAAAGTATTGCCATTTACATTAAAGCCAGTTCTGTCTCTCTATACTTCTTTGACACATGTTAAGAGCCTAGAAGAGGGTGAAAGCATCAGTTATGGAGCGACATATACAACAAAGAAAGAAGAATGGATTGGAACTGTGCCAATTGGTTATGCAGACGGTTGGCTTCGAGGTCTTCAAGGTTTTACAGCATTGATGAACGGAGAGGAAGTGCAAAATGTTGGGCGCATTTGTATGGATCAACTTATGTTTAGACTTCCAAGAGATGCAGCAGTCGGGACAAAAGTCACGTTAATAGGTCATGATGGCGGGAAGTCCATTAGCGCAGATGATATCGCAAGCTATCTTAATACAATTAACTATGAAGTTACTTGTATGATTAGCGATCGCGTTCCTCGAGTATATAAGAGAGCAGATAAAGTTGTAAAAGTTATAAATAATGTGCTAGCTTAGAGTAGCAAGGCGTGATTTTTTACAATTTCATGCATAAAATAATAGTATTGATGACGATAATAGTTGAAGAAATGACAGAATTCGCTTTGCATAAAACTGTATAGATGGTATGATGAAAAAAGATAAAAATAATTTATATTTAATATCTTACTCGTCTGTAAGAGGAAACAAGTAGTGCCTTAATTAGGTTCTACTGTTTACAATGTGCTCTCATAATAAAAAAATAACTATTCTTATTTGTTTTGTACTGATGGTGGAGGTGTATGTTGGTGTCTGAAGCGAGCGCAACGATGGAGCTTTTAGTTCGTTTACCACAACATTTAGTATCTGAACTAGATGCTATCGCGAAGCAAGAAAACAGTAACCGAAATGATTTGATTAATCAAGCTGTAAAGAAGTTCGTTGATGAGAAAAGAAATAGTAGCATCCGCAATAATATGCGACGGGGTTATATGGAAATGGCGAAAATTAACCTAAATATTGCGTCTGAAGCTTTCTTGGCTGAACATGAAGCGGACAACACAGTCGAACGTCTTGTAAGTGGAGGATAAAACGGTTGGTAGTAAAACGTGGCGACGTTTATTTCGCTGATTTATCTCCCGTTGTTGGTTCTGAACAAGGAGGGGTTCGACCTGTCCTTGTTATTCAAAACAACATTGGTAACCGTTTTAGTCCCACGGTTATTGTCGCAGCCATTACCGCTCAAATTCAAAAGGCAAAGCTACCTACGCATGTAGAAATTAATGCTAAGAAATACGGGTTTGAACGAGACTCCGTTATTCTGTTAGAGCAGGTTCGAACAATTGATAAGCAGCGTTTAACAGACAAGATTACGCATCTTGATGAAGAAATGATGAGTAAAGTCGATAAAGCGTTACAAATTAGCCTTGGGCTTATTGATTTTTAGACTTGTAAATAATGGAATTAATATTATCTTTATGTATCATTTTTTAGGTTATAAGAAGAAAAATTAAGCGAAGCGATCGCACACAACTACCAGATTAACAGCAATGATGAGGGTACTCCATCCTTTATATAGGAAAGTACCCTTATTCTTGACTGGAAAAACTAAATACACGTATGATTAAAAGTAGGGGATTTTTCACTCCTGCTTTTTTTCATTACTGTTATAATAGAAGAGACAGTTTAAAAATAATATTTTGTTATATAGATATGTGTACTGTATTAAGGAGGACAAGATGGAACGGAGTATTCAACAATATATAATTGAACATAGACAAGAAATCGCAAAAGGTTGGCTTGATACGATGAAGGATGTATCAGCAGAACCTCTTACAAATGTAGTCTCTGAGAACGTTTATGTTAGCATGAACTCTGAATTTCTTGATATTATCTTTAGTCACCAAACAGAGTCACCTGAGCACTTTAGAACAAAGTTAGAAGAGTTCATTGAGCGTGTTGTAAAACTCGGATGGCCACTCACATATTTGACGCGAGCCATTCGTTTGCTTCGTAAAGTAATCCTAGAGTTGCTTATGGAAGATGAGTTCGCACGTGATGATAACTATGTGCCCATGGAAACTGTACAAGAATTAGAGCTTTGGGTAGAACCTATCTATCATGAGTTAGAAGACATCTACGCGACATCTTGGGAAAACACAATTAATCTCCAAAAAGTGGCTCTTCAAGAACTATCAGCACCGCTTATTCCAATCTTTGATAACATCACAGTGATGCCTCTTGTAGGAACGATTGACACGGAACGGGCAAGCATTATTATGGAAAATCTTTTAGAGGGTGTTGTAAAACATCGGTCAGAAGTTGTGCTTATTGACATAACAGGAGTTCCTGTTGTTGATACAATGGTGGCACATCATATTATCCAAGCTTCGGAAGCAGTACGACTAGTTGGGGCTAAATGTCTTATTGTCGGTATTCGTCCTGAAATTGCCCAAACAATTGTTAATCTTGGCATTCGTTTGGATCAAGTTATTACGAAAAACTCTCTAAGAGTAGGCGTTGAACGCGCCCTTGAAATCACAAACAGACAAATTATAAGTATGGAGGAATAGCTATGCGGATTCCTATATTGAAGCTATATGACTACTTATTAGTTTCCATTCAGTGGGAGCTTGACGATCAAACCGCAATCCAATTTCAAGAAGATCTATTAAATAAAATTCACCAAACAGGTGCAAAAGGAGTCGTAATTGACTTAACATCAATCGATATGATTGATTCATTTATAGCAAAAGTGTTAGGTGATGTTGTTAACATGTCCGGACTGATGGGAGCAAAAGTCGTCTTAACTGGCATTCAGCCAGCAGTAGCCATTACTCTTATTGAACTTGGGATTGGATTAAGCGATGTATGGACAGCCTTAGATTTGGAAAAAGGACTTGAGAAGCTCCAGTATGAATTGGGGGAATAACAATGGAATTCCAATCCTGCGTCAAAATTGTTACGGAGTGGGATATTGTGGCTGCCCGTCAATTAGGTCGCAATGTCTCTAAAGAGTTAGGGTTCGGAACGGTCGACCAAGCTCGGATTACAACCGCAATCTCTGAACTAGCTCGGAATATATATTTATATACAGATAAAGGCCAAATATGCATCGAGAAGATATTTGAAAGAGGAAAATCGGGCCTTTTAATCATAGCAAAAGACCAAGGTCCGGGAATTGCGGACATACGAAAAGTAATGGAAGACGGTTATACAACTTCAGGGGGATTAGGAGCTGGTCTTCCTGGTGTAAAAAGGCTCGTTGATCAATTTGATATTAATTCAGTTGTTGATGAAGGAACAGAAATTCGAGCAGTTAAGTGGCTCCGGTAAGGGGGAGGAGAATGGATTTTCAAAATGAAATGAAGGCACTATACCGGGACATACTGAGCAGCTATTTGCAAACGCCAAATGAAACGGTGTTGTATGAAGGGCAAAAGCTAAGCCGTAAGTCTCTTGAGAATAATATCTCCCCTGAAGATATTGTTAGTATCCATAAAGAAGTGATTGAAGAAATTCATCAAGATATTCCAAAAGAAGTTCTTCAATCACTAGATTTTCTACTTGAAATGATGATTAGCTATGGACTCGCGCTAGGTGAACATCAAATGCTCAAGAGCAAGCAAATTGAGCTGAACTCTGAAATTGAGATCGCCTCAAATGTTCAACAAAATTTGCTTGGTACAGCAGTGCCTTCCTTAAAGTCGCTAGATATTGGTGCTATTAGTATTCCCGCTAAAAAGATGAGCGGGGATTATTATCATTTTGTACAAGACGAGAATGATCGTATTAGCATTGCTGTTGCTGATGTTATTGGGAAAGGTATTCCAGCTGCAATGTGTATGTCAATGATCAAATATGCCATGGATAGTTTACCTGAATCAAGGAAGACTCCTGACTATGTATTGGAGAATTTAAACAATGTAGTAGAACAAAATGTTGATCCAAGCATGTTTATTACCATGTTTTTCGGTATCTATGACTCTGCTGACGGAAGTTTCTGCTACTCCTCAGCAGGTCATGAGCCAGGATTCTATTACAATGCGAAAGAAGACAAATTTTCAGATATAGACGGTAAAGGCCTTGTCCTAGGGGTTGATCGACATCGTAAATACAAACAGTATGAAAAGCATCTTGAGATAGGGGATCTTGTTGTTCTGTTAACAGATGGAGTAACAGAATGTCGAACAGAAGAAGGGTTTATTGAGCGAGAACAAATTATTGATCTTATTCGGAAGTATATGCATCTTCCGGCTCAAGAAGTTGTACACTCTATTTACAAGGAATTGGAAAAATTACAAGATTTCCAACTTCGTGATGATTTTACCCTTATTATTTTAAAAAGATTGGTTTAACTTATTAAAATAAGGGTAACTAAATTGATAGCAGTATAATTGAAGGAGGTAAATCCTGTGAACTTATCAATAGATGTACAAATGAAGGATGAAAAACATTACATCACCTTAGCTGGTGAAATTGACGCATATACAGCGCCAGAATTAAAAAACAAATTTATGGAATTAGCACAGTTGTCAGAACCATACATTGTTGTGGATTTGACAAATGTTTCTTATATGGATAGTACAGGTTTGGGCGTATTTATTGCGCTACTAAAAGCAATTAAGAGTAGCGAAGGTAAATTGAAATTTGTTGGTGTATCAGAACGAATTAAACGTTTGTTTGACATCACGGGTCTAACGGAAATTTTAAATGTAAATTCTCACGTAGAGGGTGGCGTAAAATGAAACAACCATATGATATCGTAGAGATGAAAATCCCTGCTAAACCAGATTATGTGGCCATTGCTCGTTTAACGTTATCGGGAATTGCTAACAGAATGGGCTTTTCCTATGACGATATTGAAGATATGAAAATTGCGATTAGTGAAGCATGTACGAACGCTGTACAGCATGCCTATAAAGAAGAAATTGGGGAAATTACAGTTGCTTTTGGTCTTTACGAAGAATATTTAGAGATCGTTGTAGCTGATAAAGGTGAATCATTTGATTACGGTGACTTGCAAAAAGAAGCAGGTCCATATGAAACATCTCAAGATGTTGATGAATTACCAGAAGGTGGTCTTGGCTTATATTTGATCGATACTCTTATGGACCAAACAAAAATCACTCATAATAAAGGTCTTACTTTAATGATGGCGAAGAACTTACAAAGAGAGCAGGTGGAGAGTGATGGCAGCACAATCTCAACCTACGAAGCTAAGTAAAGAAGAAGTTATCCAGCTTATTGATCAATATCAAAAAAATAACGATGAAGATGCTCAAGATAGACTTGTTATTCAATATAAAGGTCTTGTAGAATCCATTGCCAGAAGATATTCAAAAGGTGGCAACATTCATGAAGATATTTCTCAAGTTGGGATGCTTGGGTTATTAGGAGCTATTCGTCGATTTGACCCAAGCTATGAGCGCAGTTTTGAATCATTTGCAGTCCCGACTATCGTTGGAGAAATTAAAAGATTTCTTCGTGATAAAACATGGAGTGTACATGTTCCGCGTCGGATTAAGGAGCTTGGTCCGCGTATTAAAGCGACAGTTGAAGAGCTTACGACAAAACTTCAGCGATCACCTAAAGTACATGAGATTGCTGAACATCTTGAAGTATCTGAAGAGGAAGTACTTGAAACAATGGAGATGGGCCAAAGTTATCAAGCACTTTCTGTTGATCACTCCATTGAAGCAGATTCAGATGGAAGTACAGTAACAATTCTAGATTTAGTGGGGCAAAGAGAAAACGGATATGAGACTGTTGATCAACGGTTAGTATTAGAGAGAGTACTCCATGTTTTAACAGAGCGCGAGCGAGAAATCATTCAGTGTACTTTTATGGAAAACTTAAGTCAAAAAGATACAGGAGAGAAGTTAGGTATTTCTCAAATGCATGTATCAAGACTTCAGCGAAGAGCGTTAGAAAAACTGCGTAATGCAGTTAGGACGGATGCTGAAAAAGTGGAGAATTCATTTCAATGATGAACGAATCCATTCCGCAAGTAAAAGTAGAAACATATCAGGTTTCTAAAAATGGAAGTCATTACTGCGGAGATAGCTATTTCATAGCAGACACAGAGGATTACTTCCTCTGTGTTGTAGCAGATGGTCTTGGAAGCGGAGAGTACGCTATGTATGCAGCTGTTGCTGTTAAAGAAGCTGCTGAACGCTTCCAAAACCAAGAAGTAGAAGAGATTATGTCACAGTGCAACAACGCTCTAAAAAGTACACGAGGCGCAGCTGTTTCAGTTTTGAAGATTTACAAAAAGAAACTGCAATTTATATATAGTGGAGTAGGCAATATTCGTTTTTATCTATATTCGCCTGATGGAAATCTAACATATCCCATCCCAGTAAATGGCTTTCTTTCTGGAAAACCTCAGCCCTTTAAAACAGGTACGTTTTCTTATCAGCTAGGAAGTCACTTTTTAATTCATACAGATGGCATTTCAATCAGTGGAATTAAAAATATCTTTTCGCGTTCAAGATCGCTTTCTGATATTTCTTCCTATATGCAAATGAGTATTCCTCCTTCAAATGATGACGCAACATATGTTTTAGGTTGTGTTGGTCACTAAAAGAATAAAGTGCAGCAACAGATTATCAGGGGGTAATCTGTTTTTTTTTGTTTCTTTTGTAAGGGAGGAAGAAATTGCTATAATAAAGAAAGGTCCAGCGAAGGAGGAACGCGTATGTCATTAACAAAAGAACAGCAGTTGAAGCAAATTGAAGCTTCATTACATATACCTTTAAAAAAGATTAAAAGCGTAATTGAACTCACTGAAGAAGGAAATACAGTACCATTTATTGCCCGCTATCGAAAGGAAATGACAGGGGCTCTTGATGAAGTTGAAATACAGTCTGTGCTAGATCGATGGACATACCTTCAAAATCTTGAGAACCGAAAAGAAGAAGTTTTAAGACTTATTGAAGAACAAGGGAAATTATCAGATGACCTTAAAAAGCAAATTGAAAAAGCTTTAAAGCTTCAGGAAGTAGAAGATTTATATAGACCATATAAGCAAAAAAGAAGAACGAAAGCAACAATTGCTAAAGAGCGGGGACTACAGCCACTTGCTGACTGGTTGCTAACATTCTCAACAAAAGAAGAAGTCGAGAACTATGCACAAAAGTTTATCTCTCAAGATAAAGAAGTACGTACAATAGAAGAAGCCCTAGAAGGAGCAGAAGATATTATTGCTGAAGAAATTTCAGATCATCCTAAGTACCGAGAATGGATTCGTGTGCAAACTCGAAAAGAAGGTAAAATCGCATCAGCTAAGAAAAAGGACGCAATAGATGAAAAAGAAGTTTACAGCATGTATTACGAATATGAAGAGAACATTAATAGAATTGTACCTCACAGAGTATTGGCGTTGAATCGAGGAGAAAGTGAAAATGTGCTTCGTATTTCAATGGGTTTTCCAGAAGATCGTATTATTCAATATTTAGAGCGCGAAATTATTAAAAATGTTCATGCTCCTTCTGTTTCTTATGTAAAAAAAGCAATTGCAGATGGATTCAAACGCCTTTTAGCTCCTTCTATTGAAAGAGAAATCCGAAGTGAACTTACAGAAGTAGGAGAGAACCAGGCTATCAAAATTTTCTCTGAGAACTTGCGTAATTTACTTTTACAGCCTCCTCTTAAAGGGAAAATGGTGCTAGGAGTAGATCCTGCATATCGAACGGGTTGTAAGCTAGCTGTTGTAGATGAAACAGGTAAAACATTAGAAATTGATGTAATCTATCCTCACCCGCCAAAAGCTAAGAAGCAAGAAGCATATGACAAAGTTGTTGAACTGCTACAAAAATATAATGTTGAAGTAGTAGCAATTGGGAATGGAACAGCTTCACGGGAGACCGAACAGTTTATTGCTGATTTGCTAAAAGATATGAAACGAAATATTTTTTATCTTATTGTCAATGAAGCAGGAGCAAGTGTTTATTCAGCCTCTGCGCTGGCACGTGAAGAGTTTCCAACTCTTCAAGTTGAGGAGCGAAGCGCAATTTCGATTGCTCGCCGTTTGCAAGATCCATTAGCAGAGCTTGTTAAGATTGATCCAAAATCCGTTGGAGTTGGTCAATATCAGCATGATGTGTCTCAAAAAAAATTAAACGAGTCATTAAAATTTGTTGTTGAAACGGTTGTAAACCAAGTTGGTGTAAATTTAAATACAGCTTCATCTTCTCTTTTACAATATGTGGCGGGGCTTAACAAAACAGTGGCAAACAATATTGTGCAATATAGAGAAGAAGAGGGGAAACTTACAAATCGTAGCCAGCTCAAGAAGGTTCCTCGATTAGGCACCAAAACATATGAGCAGTGCGTTGGTTTCTTGCGTATTCTAGATGGAAAGCAGCCTCTTGATAGAACAGGGATTCATCCTGAGAATTATGAGGCAACTAAAAAATTATTACAAATGATAGGGATGACAACTAAAGATCTTGGGAGCCCTTTGTTAGCCGAAAAAATAAAGGAACTAAGCAAAGAGGAAGCCTTGCAAGAACTGGAAATTGGAGAATTAACTTTAAATGATATTATTGACTCTCTTCAAAGACCAGAGCGTGACCCACGGGATGAATTACCAAAGCCTCTTCTCAAACAAGATATTCTAAAGCTAGAAGATTTAACACAAGGGATGGAGCTTGAAGGCACAGTAAGAAATGTTGTGGACTTTGGCGCATTTGTAGATATCGGGGTAAAGCAAGATGGTCTTGTGCATATTTCAAAGCTAAGAAATTCATATGTCAAGCACCCATTAGACGTTGTCGCTGTTGGTGATCTAGTAACAGTATGGGTGGAAAGTGTTGATGCTTCAAAAGGACGTATTGCTTTGTCTATGATTGCACCTTCTTAAAACAAGGGGCACTGCTAAGAGCAGTGCTTCTTTTGATAAAAGAACCAACACTGATTCAATAGTTTAATTTGATAACGATCTTTCGTATAATAAGCACGCTGCATTTGATTGATTAGCCATGAAGGCATATTGCCACGTCCTTTCTGTTTAAAAGGGAAGTAATAGTAAGTATATGCGCCTAGGGCTAGTCACGTGCTTATGAAAGGAGATGGAGTAATGAATAATGACAGTTTGCAAGAGCTAGTAGAAAAAGTCTCTATAGAATCCTTTGACAGAGCATTTGAACATCAGGCATATTTCAACAAACGACTTCGGACAACAGGTGGCCGCTATATGCTTAATACACATCATATTGAAGTGAATTTTAAGTATTATGAAGCGTTTGGAGAAGAAGAGCTTATTGGGATTATTAAACATGAGCTATGTCATTATCATCTTCATCTTACAGGCAAAGGATATAAGCATGGAGACCAAGAATTCAAAGCGTTGCTAAAACAAGTTGGAGCTCCAAGGTATTGTAGCTCACTTTCTTCTATTCAACAGAAAAACAAGAATGTTTTTTACCGTTGTAAAGATTGCAATTATCTCTATGAAAGAAAGCGTAAAGTAGATATTACAAAATACAGGTGTGGAAGATGCAAAGGTAGCCTTCTTCTTCTTGAAAAAGGTATTGACTCTTAAAATAAACTATGCTAAATTTATGGAGTCGCTATTTCTAGGATAAACTTTTAGTTTGTAAGAAAGATGTTGACAAGCTAAGTTAGCTGGTATATAATAAATAGCGTCTCATCTTAATATTCCACAGTAGCTCAGTGGTAGAGCTATCGGCTGTTAACCGATCGGTCGTAGGTTCGAGTCCTACCTGTGGAGCCAAACGGGGAAGTACTCAAGTGGCTGAAGAGGCGCCCCTGCTAAGGGTGTAGGTCGCGCAAGCGGCGCGAGGGTTCAAATCCCTCCTTCTCCGCCATATTTCTTATATGGCCCGTTGGTCAAGCGGTTAAGACACCGCCCTTTCACGGCGGTAACACGGGTTCGAATCCCGTACGGGTCACTTTTATAATATTTGATGTCGATCATTCACCTTTTGAAGAAGTAAAGGTCATCTCATCAAGTTATATCATCTTTTGGGCTATAGCCAAGCGGTAAGGCAACGGACTTTGACTCCGTCATGCGTTGGTTCGAATCCAGCTAGCCCAGCCATTGAGCCATTAGCTCAGTTGGTAGAGCATCTGACTTTTAATCAGAGGGTCGAAGGTTCGAGTCCTTCATGGCTCACCATTTAAGAAAGTTTAATATGCGGGTGTGGCGGAATTGGCAGACGCGCTAGACTTAGGATCTAGTGTCTTTATGACGTGGGGGTTCAAGTCCCTTCACCCGCATTCATTTTTCAACACTCGCGGTCGTGGCGGAATGGCAGACGCGCTAGGTTGAGGGCCTAGTGGGTGTATAACCCGTGGAGGTTCAAGTCCTCTCGGCCGCATCAAAAATACCAAAGGTTTAAACCTTTGGTATTTTTTTATGGTCTTTTTTGTTTAACAAATTGTGAAACTTCAATTAGATTTTGATCAAGATCCCTAATATATACAAATGTAAGGGCTCCAAGAGTTCCTGTTCTTGTTCTTGTTACAGGAACTTCTTTTATATTTTTCTCCGTAACAAAACCCACAGCTTTCCTCACAGCTTAAAATGTTTCTTCCTGTATTCCTAACACATTTATATAAAACCCTACTGTTTTTTCGATATTGTTTACAATTGAAATAAGATGGTGAAGATTCTTTATCAAAATCATTTATCTCTACTTCATGCTAGAGTATAAGCTTATGTGCTTAACCGTGAAGAGGTAGAGAGAGGAGCTCCATTGTATTGAATAGTTGCAAAAACTTGAATGTCATCTGCTGCATAAGGGAGAACAGAAGCTGTTGTGGTGAAAATACCACTATCATTTGTTAATAAAGAATCAGAATCAAAGTTAATCAAGTCGGAGGACTCCCCTAACGCTACTCTCACATTTTTTTAGGGGATTTTATTGTAAGAAACTCTGCCGACAATTTTTAATTGTGTATCTTCTGTCTCAGAAATTTGTAGAGTAATATCAGGAAATTCACTTACAATCTGCACCGGATCTTACCTCCACATCTGCACGTTTTTTGGTCATGATCGTCACTTCCTTAAAAATTACTATAAAATAAAGGAGGTAAACCTCTTTATCTTTCTATGGAGAAAAGAGGTAGAGTGCTACAGTAGAGATAAGAGAAACTAAAGCTAATTTGAAGAGCTCTTTCTAAATATGGAGTTGTTAAAATTTGCACAATCTAAGAATAAAGCCTCTTTCTGTAATTAACTATAATATGGTAAATTTCTGTGGAGTTGAAAACGATACAGGAGGAGATGTGAAAATGCAAGTAAAAGAGATATTTTTTATTAGATGCATTTCGTGTTTAAGTGTTGTTATGATTCATGTGTTAGGAATTACAATGGATAGTACATCATCTATGTTAATGACGTTATTAATGTTTAGTACCCCAGCATTCATCTTTATTTCTGAGTTTTTACTTTCCTACTCATATCCAAATGGGACACCAAAAGGTTTTTTACTAAAGAGAATACAGTTTATTTTTTTGCCATTCCTTTTTGTAGCCTTTGTTGATGCTGTTATGATGTCTAGTTTAGGTGATAATACGACACTACTATCATTTCTACAAAGAATAAGTGCTAATATCTTTCTTGGTAATTTTATCGGGTACTTCATCCTCATCATCTTCCAATTTTACTTATTGCATATTTTCTTTCATCAAATACTACAGCGGATTTCTGCTAAGTTTGTTCTTTCTATAGCGTTTCTTATTAATGGAGGATACCTTACTTTTGTAACGTTCATAGATATTCCTTCCTTTGGACCTAATCCAATCTTTCCGATTTCTTGGATTCCTTTCGTAGGATGGGTTTTCTATTTTTGTCTTGCCTACTATTGTGGACAAAACTATAAGGGATTTATTTCTTTATTAGATCAATACCGTTATATCGTGTATGGTCTTGTAGCCTTATCAGCTTTTATGATTTTAAATAATACGTATTTTGGTTTCTTTGAAGTATCATCAAAAAGGCCTGATATTCTTCTATACACAACAAGTATAATCTTTTTATTTTTCCATCTGTTCTCAAAAGTCTCAAAAGTACCGTCTATTATCATGACAATTAGTAATTACTCTTTCTCCATTTATTTATTTCATGTGTATTTCTTAGGGATAGGGCTTACGATTTTAAATAGTTTTACAGAAGTACAAAGTTCGCTAAGCCTTATGATTATTTATAGCTTTTCAATTGTTGGCCCCATGATGCTATCCTGGATTTTTAACCATTTTAAATATGGATATATGTTTGTTGGAAAAATCTATAAACCAAAACAGCGTCAACGACGTAATACAGTCTCTATGTAGCTATAAAAAAGAGCCGCTTATTTGAAATAAACGGCTCTTTTTTATCTTGATATTTCGTTGATTGTCTCTTCCCATCGTTGGATGACTTCTTCTGGATTATTTAAATTTATTTGTACTCCAGAAGTAATAGAAGCATATTTAGCTCTATCTTCACGTATGTTTTCAACTTTTCCAATAAAGCGTTCTCGTTTGTACTTAGTGAGATGGAGTAGCGGAAGCTGTTTGAGGGAGAGTTTAATATAGTAGGCTTTTCCTTGAAAGAAAAAAACAAGAGTTGCTTTCTTTGAACGCATGATGTTCTTTGTTGTAGTCGTTTCTGGCCAAAGTCCAAGGTAAACTTCCTGTGCATTTTTTGCTACAATTTCACCAACGCTAATCATTGCTGTATGTGGCCAGTTCTCTTCATCTATTGTGAGGAGCATGAATGCTTCATGTTGTTTATTATCAAGGTTTTTTCCGTTTAATAATTCTAAGAATTCTAATGTCAATTCCCTCTTCATAAGTAGAAACCTCCATTCTCAAAGGGTTAGTTGTTTTTAATTCCTTCCCATCTCTTAGCAGCGGAAAGACAAATATTAAACTGGTCAAGAGCTCTAAATACGATATGGTTAATAATATCATCAATGCTTTGAGGGTGATTATAGAAAGCAGGCATTGGAGGGAATATAATGGTTCCCATACGTGATAACGCTAGCATATTTTCAAGGTGAATATCATTTAGTGGCGTTTCACGAGTCATTAACAGTAATTTTTTTCGTTCTTTTAATATTACATCTGCTGCTCGCGTCACAAGATTATCTGCTAGGCCCATTCGGATGGAGGCTAAAGATTTCATACTGCAAGGAGCAATGATCATTCCATCAACTTGAAAAGAGCCACTCGATATTTTAGCACCTAAGTCTTTTGGGGAATACGTATAGTCTGCAAGTGCTTCAACTTCTTTTGTAGTATAAGTAGTCTCTACATGAACTGTAGCTGAAGCCCACTGGGACATAACAAGATGTGTTTCAATGTCTGTATTTTTTAAAAGCTCAAGAAGGCGTATGCCAAAGATTGCCCCTGTTGCTCCTGTTATACCAATAATTAATTTCATGTTCTGACTCCTTTCTTTACATGATAACGTGGTATAAAATAATTATACAGTTCTCCTAGTTCTATTAAAAATATCTATAAAATGTATATATAATACCAGCAGAGTATATTAAAGTTTCAAGCAGCCTTCTTTCTAGTAGAAGGGAGGGTGATTTAAAATACAATATTTTTTTAAAATACTTTCAGAAAGTGTTGACACATAAAAGAAGAGTTGGTATTATTAATGACGTTGCTTCTTTAAAAAGCTTTCCGGAAAACGAAAGGAAACAATTTAAAGAAGAAACAAACTAAAAATACTTTTTAAAAAAAGTATTGACATAATGAAATGGTTTTGGTAAGATAATTAATGTCGCTTCTGAGGAAGTGATATGAAATAATCAAAACAACAAAAAAGTTGTTGACAGCAAAACCGAAAGATGATAAGATGATTAAGTCGCTTATTTAAGAAATGCGCCCGTAGCTCAATTGGATAGAGCGTCTGACTACGGATCAGAAGGTTATGGGTTCGACTCCTATCGGGCGCGCCAATTACAAAATAAAGTCATCTGACGGGAAGTAGCTCAGCTTGGTAGAGCACATGGTTTGGGACCATGGGGTCGCAGGTTCGAATCCTGTCTTCCCGACCAGGAGCAACTTCAAAAAAAGATGCGGGTGTAGTTTAGTGGTAAAACCTCAGCCTTCCAAGCTGATGTCGTGAGTTCGATTCTCATCACCCGCTCCAATTATATTGACCTTTGAAAACTGAACAAAATACGTCAACGTTAATTCTATTTTATTTTTAAAACAACGTTTCTTATTAGAAACAAAAAGCTATGGGCATCGAAAGATGAAACCAAACTTTCTATGGAGAGTTTGATCCTGGCTCAGGACGAACGCTGGCGGCGTGCCTAATACATGCAAGTCGAGCGGAGTTTTGAAAAGCTTGCTTTTCAAAACTTAGCGGCGGACGGGTGAGTAACACGTGGGCAACCTGCCCTTGAGACGGGGATAACTCCGGGAAACCGGAGCTAATACCGGATAACACATATCTTCGCATGAGG
>NZ_FOXX01000018.1 GCF_900115845.1 Priestia endophytica DSM 13796
ATCGATTTTCAGCTTCTAATTTAGCGAATGCATCTTGAGAATGCGGTCCTTTCCCATAAGTATATTGTTTTCCAACAGGCTGTTCTAGTCGCTTCATCTCTCCATTCTTATACCATCTCATCCAGGTTTTCAGTTGGGTACGATTCCGAATCTGTAAGGTTTCCATGACTTCTTTTACAGGCACGCCTGCTAACCTCATTTCAATCGCCTTCATTTTCACTTCTACTGGATAACTTACTCTTGTTCCCATAGAAAAAACACCTCCACGTTATAGTTCGGTCATTTGTATCCGATCTTTAACGAAAAGGTGTTTTTTATTTGTCTCACTTCATGGGGTCAGTCCACAATATTAACAAAGGGTTTTTACATATGGGGGATACGGTAATACCATGGTCAGTTTTATATATTTATATATACATATTATTCATTATTAAAATGCCTCATACTTGATGGAAATTTGAATTACTAAATTTTCTCCTTTGTATCTTGATATCTAATTATGAGATGCCAAACATCTATTTTACGTATTTTATTATATATCAAAATAGCGATATGCTAAAATAGCATCATTTTTTTAAGGGGATGAGAACTTGATTAAAATTTTAATGGGTGGAATATTATCGTTAGTTATTGCAATGGGGATTGCAAGATTTTCCTATACGCCTATTCTTCCACTTATGCAAAATGACATGTCATTTTCAAATGGAGTGGCAGGTTATCTTGCTACAAGTAACTATGCAGGATACTTAGTGGCAGCTGTTTTAGCAGGAATCCTCCCTTTAAGGCAATGGAGAAAAGCCTTTTTAAGATTAAGTCTAATCCTCAGTGTAATTACGACTGCAGGTATGGGATTCTTTCACTTGTATACAGTTTGGTACGTATTTCGCTTTGTATCTGGATTTTCCAGTGCGTTTGTACTTGTGCTAGCTTCAAGTATTGTATTAGACAAACTTGCTGAAAAGAGCAAAACAAATTGGTCTGGAATCTTTTACGGAGGAGTTGGAATCGGAATTTTCCTTACAGGATTAATCATCCCTATTTTAAATCGTTATTTTAAATGGGAAGGCGCATGGATTGGACTGTCTGTTACTAGTCTCATATTCACTTTTCTAGTATGGATTTGGTTGAAAGATACAACTTCTAATCCTACTCAGAATACGGAGAAGGAGTCACCTACTCATGGTCCTCCAATGAAATGGTTGCCTTGGCTGATTATAGCCTATGGGTTAGAAGGATTGGGGTATATTGTAACAGGTACCTTCATTGTATCTATTGCGGAGGAAACACCAAATTTCAATGGAGATGCAACCTTTATTTGGATGATAGTCGGGTTAGCTGCCATTCCGTCTTGTATTATATGGTCCTCGCTTGCGAAGAAATGGGGATTTGTTAAATCCTTAATTGTTGCCATGATATTGCAATCGTTCGGTATTGTTATTCCAGTATTATTAATAACTAAAACAGGATTAGTTGTCAGTGCCATATTGTTTGGAGCGACATTTATGGGAATCACAACGCTCGCTACAACATTAGCAAGTCGAATTAATCCACAGAATAGTAGTCGTATTATTGGTTATCTTACAGCTATTTATGCTGCTGGCCAAATGATAGGACCAATGATTGCCGGAAGTCTTGCTTCTGCTAGCCATAATTATAATTCGGCTTTAATCGGGGCTGCAATTGTCGTATTAATTGGGGCACTCTTTCTATTAACTGGAATTCAATTTGATAATAAACCAGTTAAGATTGTTATTGTAGAAAGTTCAAATGAGAATATGCAAAATAAGAAAAATTAATTTTTATGTGGCCAGTAAATATGAATAGGGCATGCTCAAGGAGGAAGTAGTAGAAAAATGAAAGAACAATTTAAAGCTTTAGTTGTAGATAAAGTGGATGATGAATTTTCGGTCAAGGTAAAAAAACTTTCTTTAGAGTCATTACCTCAAAGTGATGTGTTAATTAAAGTATATTACTCTGGCATTAATTATAAAGATGGTTTGGCAAGTATTCCAGATGGGAAAATCGTAAAAAATTATCCGTTCATACCAGGGATTGATTTAGTGGGTAAAGTGGTGTCTTCTAAAGATCCTCGCTTTCAAGAGGGGGAGGAAGTCATTGCTACAAGCTATGAAATTGGGGTTTCTCGTTTTGGAGGGTACAGTGAATATGCAAGTATTCCAGGAGATTGGATTGTTCCTTTACCCAAAAACTTAACCCCTAAAGAAGCAATTGTATTAGGAACGGCTGGATTTACAGCTGCATTATCCATACAAAGACTAGAGGAAAATAGAGTATCTCCTGAAAAAGGAGCCGTACTTGTGACGGGAGCTACAGGAGGAGTAGGAAGTCTCGCTGTTTCTATGTTAGCTAAACGCTCCTATCATGTTGTAGCTAGCACGGGAAAAGGTGAAGAACATGAGTATTTGTATAAAGTTGGTGCCAATGAGATTATTTCAAGAGATGACGTATATAACGGAGAAATAAAAGCATTAAGTAAACAAAAATGGCAAGGAGCCATTGACCCAGTTGGTGGGAACACACTTGCTTCTATTTTAATCCACATTCAATACGGAGGCTCTGTAGCCGTCAGTGGATTAACAGGTGGTAATAAGGTACCAACCAGTGTATTTCCATTTATCCTACGTGGAGTTAACCTGCTTGGTATCGATTCCGTTTACTGCCCGATGGCAATGAGACAGAAAGTTTGGGAACGATTAGCAACATATTTAAAACCAGATAACCTTTTAGATTTTATACAGAATGAAATCTCAATTGACGAACTGCCAAAATATTTACCTACTATTTTAAAGGGAAAGATTCGAGGAAGAGTTATTGTAAGGCTTTAAAGAATGATTTTTTCAAGACCAAACAAACTATTAATTATAGATTGTTTGGTCTTTTTATAATTCTAATCTTTAATTATTACTGCTTAATGGAATGAATAATCATTATTCTGGAAAAATTAATTTCGGGAATTATGAGTACCATTTTTTATACGGTTATATTCTCTTGGCAAAGTTTATCTAGAAGTTCTTTTACGGAAGTTTCTTTATTTAGAGACCGAATACCCTGTCCAGCCCATAATGACATTTGTTCAGGATCATTCTGAAGAGCAGCTTGCTGTCGCATTGGCTTCGTTAATGTATTTTGATACGGATAAGGTAAAGATCTCACTTCATCAAGTTTCTTATCTTCCATCCATTTATTCACAATCCCTCTTGCTTCTTTTCCTGAAAAAAGTTTAGTCAATCTTGTTGTTGTTTCATTTTCTGAAATAATTTTTTGTTTATATGCTGGGTGAGCATAACTTTCATGACAAATTAAGAAAGCTGTTCCTACTTGAACACCTTGAGCACCCAATGTCAATGCTGCTTTTACACCTCTATAGTCCATAATCCCACCAGCTGCAATAACTGGAATATTGATTACATCTGTTGTCTGAGGGATCAAGGCCATTAAACCTATACTAGATTCGCCTTTCGATTTTAAGAATGAACCACGATGCCCACCAGCTTCACTACCTTGAAGTACAACGGCATCCATGCCACGTTCCTCCATCAAGATAGCTTCTTCTACCGATGAAGCCGTCCCAATTAAGCCACATCCAGCTTTTTTTAGCTCTTTAACAGCATCTTCAGGTGGGAGGTCAAAAGTAAATGAACAATATTTGACTCCGCACTGTAAAATTAATTCAATTTTCGCATAAAAATCATCCCACTCCTCTTTAATCACGGTAAATGGGCTTGCTTTATCGCATAGGGGAAGATTCTGTTTCCAATGCTGAACATCCTCATCATTAGGAGTTCCATTATCAGCTGGCACAAACAAATTGACTTGAAAAGATCCCTCTGTTAGTTCAAACATTTCTTTAATCTGGTCCTCTAATACTTGTGGTGTAAGATATCCTGAAGCTAAACTTCCTAATGCACCATACTCAGAAACGGCTGCTGCGAGACGTGGTTTAATAATTCCCCCAGCCATTGGAGCCTGAATAATAGGCTTTGTCAACGAAAACATTTTCATAAAATCATTCATACATAATCCCCTCTCCTTAAGATATAAATTGTACTCCCAGACATCCATTCCCTATTCGAAAATTGCCAAATATGAACAACTTTCAGGATGCAAGAGATAGTTTAGCACGTTTTTTGAATAATGGAAATTTTCTCATAAAAAATATTTGACCTTTTCTCGAAAATATGATTGGAGTTTATGAGCTTTTTATTTTACTTTTTTGACTAACCTAACGTAAATATATAAAAGATATTTACGTTAGGTGTACCAAGGCAATATCGTTGATATAAAAGCATTTTGAACAAAAAAGAGAAGCATTCTAAAGTTCCTTAGAATGCTTCTCTTTGGTTTGGAAAACAAACTTTAATGATTTTCTAAAAAAATTTTTTTTATGTCAACCTAATTTTGATCTCATTTTCTCCATGAACGCTGATAAAGCAGGAGTGACCAATGTGTCTTTTCGTCGAATAAACAATGTTTTAACTAGAGACTGTTTGCCTGGAAGATAATGAACGCGAACGCGTCCTTGCTGTTCATATAGATTAACAATAGAACGTGGGAGTAATGAAACCCCTAATCCAGCACTAACACAACCAATTATCGCTTCCATAACCCCAAATTCCATTAATTTTGTCGGGAATATCCCTTCTTCTTGGAGAATAGAGTTAAATTTTGCTCGATAGGAACACCCTTTTCGAAATACAAGCATTGTATACGTATCAATATCTTGAATAGAAGCGATGGGGGGGTGTGAGGTAGCTGTTATAAGTACCAGTTCTTCTTCTATAATTTCATCCTGAATTAGTTCAGGATGATCAATCGGTCCTGAAACGAAGGCCCCGTCTAATTCATAGTGTAGAATGGCATGTATATGTTGTTCGGTAGGACCTGTTACTAACGATAAATCTACATTTGGATAATCAGCATGATAATCTGGCAAAATTTTAGGTAACCAAATAGCTGCTGTGGTTTCCATAGAACCAATACGAAGAGGACCGGAGGGAACAGCAGATTCACTCAATACAGCCCTAGCCTCTTGAATTGTATTTAAAATCTTTTCTGTATAAGAGACAAAAACCTGACCAGAAGGTGTAATTGTGATCCCTCGGTTATGACGGTAAAATAGCTGAGTTTTTAAATCTTTTTCTAATTGCTGTATTTTATTTGTCACATTGGATTGAGCATAATTTAGCTTTTTAGCTGCTTTAGAAATACTTCCTTCTTGAGCAGTCGTTAAAAAAACGCGAAGTAATTGAATGTCCATGTTGCCTCCTAAGTTGATTTGATATCTTTTTTAGAGATATCCACCATCTGAATATTGAATTATACATGATAGGTAAACCTATTATAAACTATAGTTGCCAATCAAAAAACTCCTCAGATAAAAGTAACAATAGAAAAGTCTAATTGAGGATAAATTCTTGTTGATTATGACTAAACGAAAGAAGAGTTGACCACTTTAATATTGATAGAAATTAAGACAGGAGAATGCAATATGACAACATATCATGTTTTAGAAGTGAAAGGTATAAATATATTTTATCGTAAGGCAGGGAATCCAGATAAACCCGTTATCTTGTTACTACATGGTTTTCCATCTGCAAGTCATATGTTCCGCAATCTTATCCCGGTTCTAGAAAAAGATTATCATGTAATTGCCCCAGATTATCCTGGCTTTGGGAACTCAACTTCGCCTGATCGAGAGGAATTCGACTATACATTTGATCATATCACAGAAATTATTGAAGCTTTTGTTAATAAATTGGGGCTCGAGAAGTACGCTCTATATGTTTTCGATTATGGAGCACCCATTGGCTTTCGTTTAGCAATGCACAACCCAGAGCGTGTGACAGCAATCATTAGTCAAAACGGCAACATTTACAGAGAAGGTCTAGGATCAAAATGGGCAGATCGAGAAGAATATTGGAAAAATCCAACTCCCGAAAAGAGGCAAAGTTATCGTACAGCTTTTGCACCAGAAACTATTAAACATCAGTACATTGATGGAACGCAAGAAAATAAAGTTTCACCAGACGGTTATACTCTTGACATTACTTATATGGCACGACCAAAAAATGATGAAAAACAGTTAGATTTAATATTTGATTATCAAACTAATGTGAAGATGTATCCGCAATTTCAACAATATATCCGTAAGCATCAGCCACCTTTATTAGCAGTTTGGGGTAAAAATGACGTTTCCTTTATTCCAGAAGGAGCTAAAGCTTTCAAAAAGGATTTACCTAATGCTGAAATTCACTTATTAGACACTGGACACTTTGCGTTAGAAACACATGCGGAAGAAATCGGAAATTTGATTTTAGATTTCTTAAAACGTAATCATATTTAGAGTGAAATAGAATAAAACGAGTAATTGTCATAAACAGTAACTTGTGATTTATAAAATTGGAGAGTTCAAGAGAATTTTTCATGTTTATAAGATATTACCTTACTTTAGATATTGGAATTTATTTTCCTTGTGGTCTTTATAAAAGATACACTATTATGAGAAACACGTTTATAACATAGGTTTTCTTTTAAACATAGAACAGTTCCTGTTAACTCCCTTGATTTTTTTACTATTAATGATGTTGTTACTACCACCAGCAAGAGCTTTCCCTTACAACAGTAACATATGAAATGATTTGTTTTATATATGTAACATTGGGGAGGAATTATGATGTCTTCTAAAAAAAAATATAATTCTACTTATGATGTAGTTGTGGTTGGCGCCGGAAATGCTGCTCTATGTGCAGCACTATCAGCTCAAGAGGAAGGATGTAAAGTTCTTGTGCTTGAGAAAGGAACTATAAATAAAAGAGGTGGAAATTCATTTTTTTCGGATGGTTCAATTCGTTTTGCATACAGCAACTTAAATGATATTCGAGAAGTGGTTACAAGTATAACGGATGAAGAAGCAAACCTAATTAAAATGCCACCTTATCACGAAATAGATTACATACGCGATTTAATGAGAGTTACCCCTGGAAAGAGTGACCCCTCATTAGCGAAGCAATTAGTGGCACAGTCATATGAGACGATTAAATGGATAAAAGATCAAGGAGTCCAATTTACACTTAATTATGAAAATCAATCATTTAAACAAGATGGAAACTATTTATTTTGGGGAGGATCTCCTGTAAGAGTTGAGGGTAAAGGTGTTGGCCTTATGGAGAAATTATTTTCCCGCATAGAAGAAGTAGGGATAGAAATTTGGTACAATACTCGTGCTTTGGAACTAGTGAATGAAAACGAAAAAATAGCTGGCATCATAGTAAAACAAGAAGGAAAGAAAATAAGAATAAATACTTCCAGTGTAATTTTAGCTTGTGGAAGTTTTGAAGCCAATGAGAAAATGCGTCAGCAATACATGGGAGCAGAATGGGGAAAGGCTATTGTTAGAGGAACGGAACATAACACAGGGGATGGTATTTCTATGGCTATTGCTATTGGAGCTCAAAGATATGGCCAATGGAAAGACTGTCATTCTATCGGTACAGATTATAACGCTCCAAAAGTGGGGGATTTCACTAAACCTGGAGATATTTTTAAAAAGCATTCCTATCCGTATGGCATTATGTTGAATAAAGAAGGAAAACGATTTATAGATGAAGGAGCAGATTTCCGTAATTATACCTACGCCAAATATGGACGGGAGATTCTGAAACAACCTGACCACATAGCTTATCAGGTTTATGATGCACAAGTGAGGTCTTTACTCCGTAAAGAATATAATATCAATGAGGCAACTTGTTATCAAGCTAATACTCTTGAAGAATTAATAAATCTTCTTCCGGTAAATAAAGAACAGTTCTTACTAACCGTCCAAGATTATAATGCTTCTGTACTCGATGGAGAATATAACCCTACAGTGAAAGATGGAAAAGGAACCAAAGATATCATTCCTCCTAAGACAAACTGGGCGTTACCTATAGAAAAAGGACCATTCTATGCTTTTCCGGTCACTTGTGGCATTACTTTTACGTTTGGAGGATTAAAAGTTAATGCTCATGCCGAAGTATTAAATGAGAATGATAAACCTCTGAATGGATTATTTGCAGCAGGAGAAATAATGGGCGGTATTTTCTATGAAAATTACCCTGGTGGAACAGGATTAATGGCAGGTTCAATTTTTGGGAAAATAGCTGGTAAATCTGTAGCTCAATATATTCAAGATTACAGAAATCACAGTGTAATAAGGAGTTGAATGATAAGAAAATATTTTCCTTAAAAGTAGTTAGGGGAAGATAAATTGTTCTTAGAAAGCCTTGTAAGTATAAGGATTTTTGAGACTGATTTAAATAAACTGCTTTATAACTTTATATTAAATGAAACGTACATCAATCTTTGAGGAATATATAAAGAACGCCTACAAAGATTCTAAATAAAAATGAAGCACTAGTGATGAGTAAGCCACTAGTGCTTCATTTTTTTATGTTCAGGATAAAGAAGGAGAGCCCTATCACGCCATTGATCTAACTTTCTGTAAAGAAACTTTTTTCTCTCAATGTTTTGTTTTCCTGTGACAGGCTTCTCTATAATGGCATCTAGATAAAGTTCTCTCTCATTACGGAAATATATAAATTCTTCTTGAGTCATAACCTATCATCCTCAACTTTCCTTAGAATTTAGGTCTATATGTTACCATAAAATTCGAAAATTAGGTTGTCTTATAAATGACATTTATAGATGTTTTAGAGAAGACTAAAAGAGGATTTTAAATATGTAAAATGAATTTTGCCTTGATATTATTCCATCGGAAACATAATTTACAATAAAGTGGAAAATGATAGTAGTAATCTTATAAGGAGGTTAGATGATGAGAGATCATGATAATCAAACGAACGAGGGGTTAAATCAAATATTTGAAATCATTAATGCAAAAGGAGATACAGGGGAATTAGATAAAATAGTGAAGAAGTCCAATAACGATCCCAATCAAGACAAGGGTGATACTAAAACATAAAACAATAAAAATAGGCTTTTTACTCTTCTATAAATTAACTCCCCCCTACGTAAAAGTATAACTAAAGAGAAAATAAAAAGCTTAAAACCTTTGTCTTACAATGGTTTTAAGCTTTTTTACTTCTGATAATCGGTGTTATGTTAACTATAAGGAGACGTATTATACAAAAGTAGCTGGAATTATATCATGGGTGGAATTGGAATAATTCCATCCATGCCATAATTAAATTGAAAAAGGAAGGGGAATTAATCCCCCTCCTCTATTCCAACAATGCCACTATATTTGATATATCTTTTGGTAGTAAGAATTTATTTAATGCTTCATTTATAGTCTTTATCATGGATTCTAATAAATCATTTCCCATTGCTGATAATACTATATATGCACTTCTTTTATCCTCTGGATAAGTTACTCGTGAGACGAGTTCGCCATCTTCATAATTTTCCAATCTCGAAACCATTCTCGACACTGCACTTAAACTTAAATCCATCCTAGAATGAAGTTCTTGCAAACGAAGTTTTTTTTCATCAGCGTCCGAGAGAAAATAGAGCAAAGAAAATTCTTTTATATCCAACTCATAATGTTTTTTCAAAATATGATCAATTGCGTTTGAAATTCGGTTGTGGTACTTAGAAAAATTGAACCATGTTTCAATTAATTCCTCGTTTTTCATAGTGCGCTCCTAACGATAATTATCTTACTATTAGAATACAACAATGAATTTAAGGCTGCAAATATAAAATAGGTTTACTCAACTTAAAAAAGGATAATATATAATTATAAATTTGCTTGCGCAAGCAATTTATAATGAGGTGTAAAAATGGAAATAAAAACTACAATAAGTTGTTTAAACCTTTTACTCTTCTAAATGGAACGTCAGTCAATAATAGAATTGGAATGGTTCTTATGACAATACAATCGTCCTTAAAAAATAGAATGGTAACTTTAAAGGAACATAATGGGGCATCTAGGGAATGACATGCCTCTTATTAGCGTAGGGAAAATTAAAACTCCTAATGAAACTATTAAAACATGGAATACTGGCGTTTCATTAATATAGACAAAAAAGAGGTGGGATATTGAGTACAGCAATCTTGTTAGTTCGTATTCTATTAGGATTAACTTTCATTGGACATGGATTACAAAAAAACACAGGTTGGTTTGGAGGCAATGGATGGAATAAGACTGTAGAGAGTTTTGCCAATATGAAATTAAAACCACCAAAGCTAATGGCTTTTTTTGCAGCATCTTCTGAAATTGTAGGGGGATTGTTGCTAACCGTTGGTCTTTTTACACCTCTTGCTTCTCTTTTTATTATAGTTACCATGGTAGCAGCTGTAATTACGGTAACAGGAAGAAATGGATATTGGATTAACAATAATGGTGCCGAATATAACATCCTTATAATTACCGTATCAATCGCCATCATTATTATTGGACCAGGAATATATTCTTTAGATCATTTATTGTTTTAAATTTTTAAGTATTAGAAAGGTAGAGTGATTATTATGAGTAACATCATTAGAGGCATTGATCATATTGGCGTAACCGTTCCAGACATGGAAGAAGCAACTGAATTCTTTAGAAAAGCATTCGACGCTAAAGTAGTTTATGACTCAAAGAGGCCCGAAGAGGGAGCAATGGGCGGGGAAGAAATTGAAAAGATTCTCGGTTTAAAAAAGGGATCAGAAGTAGTTCACATGAGATTAGTATCTATAGGAGAAAGTATTAGTATTGAACTATTCAAATACCAAGGTATAAATCAAAGAAGACCGGCTAATCCAGATGATTTGGGTGTTCAACATTTTGCTGTATATGTGGATAATATGGAGGAAGCTGTAAAAAAATTTGACCAAGCTGGTGGCTATTTATTTACTAAACCTACAAAAATCCTAAATGAAATAGAAGGAAATGATGAGACGAATCAATTTGTCTATGCATCAACTCCATGGGGATTGGTAATAGAGCTAATAACTTATCCACACGGAATAGACTATCCGAATAATAGTAAAGCTAAAAGGTTTACTCCTCCAAAGAGAAAAAACTGTAATATAGAACAAACCCGATAAAAAAACAACCCATCCTATTAGAATGGGTTGTTTTTTTATGTTCACCCAGAGAAAAATAGATACATTAAAATAAAACTAGCGTATACCTCTGCTATATTGTACTGGCGGCGTAACTTTCTTTGAAATAGCTTTTATAGCATGTAATCCCCAGTAAGGATCATTTAACATACCCCTAGCAATTGCAACTAAATCTGCATCTCCATTTGCTAATGTTGCTTCTGCAACTTGTGGGTCACTCAATTTACCCACTGCTATAACTGGTGTTTGCAAAGCTTCCTTAAATGCACGGGCAAAAGGAACTTGATATGCAGGATGATTTGCTGGCTTTCTCTTTCCTGGAAGACCTTCTCCTCCACTTGATACATGAAACACGTCTACTCCTGCATTTTTGAACCGTTTAGCCATTTTTATAGCATGTTCAATATCATAACCGCCATCAATATATTCGATAGCTGATATTCTCATGATAAGTGGCATATCTGCTGGCATTACACTTTTGACTGCCTTTATAACTTCTTCCCCAAAGAGTGCTACATCTTCTCCATACTCATCTGTACGATTATTGATGCTTGGTGACATAAATTGATGCAACAAATAACCATGAGCACCATGCAATTCGATTGTATCGAAACCTGCTTTTATTGCTCTCTCAGCAGATTGTTTAAATTGCTGAACAGTTTCTTTCACTTCTTGGTTTGTTAAAGCTCTTGGAGGTTTAAGTTCACCATTCTTTGTTTCCTCTGGTAATACTTCTACAGGTATATCAGAAGCCCCTACAGGTTGATCGGCATCTTCTGCTTTTCTTCCTGCATGAGCTATTTGAATTCCAACCTTGGTGTCATACTTTTTTATTTCATTAACAAGTCGTTGGTAATGTGGTACATGGTCATCTGACCAAAGACCAAGATCACCATTCGTAATACGCCCCTCAGGGGTAACACTAGTCATTTCCATAATAATTAGACCTGTTCCTCCGATTGCTCTTGAGACATAGTGAACAAAGTGCCAATCGTTAGGAATACCGTCTTCTTTCTCGACCGAGTATTGGCACATTGGAGCCATGACGATTCTATTCATTAGTTCAAGATTTTTAATTTTGTAGGGTGTAGAAATTGTTGCCAATGATATTCACTCCTTATACATTATTTATTTACTTGCACGTATATCCTTATGCACGGATTTATTTGCTTGCGCACACAAATAAATTTATAATATTTATCTCTACAAGTCAACTTTTGTATCTCAGTGGGGAAATGCTTATAAAATTGGATGGTATTATTTAAGTGAAAACGAGGCTAAAGATTACTAAACTGAGGCACAGCTCAATCTAATTCAAAATGCAGGTCCATTTGTTATGGAAGACGATCCTAAAACAATAATATGCCGGATTAATGAAGGATAGTAAAGCACATACTTAATTTACTTTATCTATATCGCAAACAAAATGATATAAATTGCTTGACCTTTCAATAGATGATGACGTCTGTAAAAGTCAACTTTTACGGACTGATTATGTTGGTTAGATGAAAGAAGCTACTGTTAAGAAGACAACGTTTTATAAAATGGGTGAAGGAATATGAAAGTACTGTAAATAAGGATAATATATAATAGGAAGAAACTACATCTATCAGAGAGGAGATTATTAATGGATACAACTATTAATGAATTAAGAGAAAATATAAAATTTCAATTCAGCATATCAAAACAGCTCCTTGAATATCACCTTACTTCCCTCGGTTCAGAAGAGTATTTATGGCGCCCCTATAAAAATGGACTCCATATTCATAATCAAAATGGGATCTGGTACGCTGACTGGCCGGAATCTGAAGATTATGATATAGGTACAGCAAGTATAGCCTGGACTATGTGGCATATCAGTTATTGGTGGGAAATGGTTTTCGACTATGCTTTTGGAAAAGGTACACTTCAACGACAAGATATAGTCTGTTATGGAGATGTTGAATCTACAAAAGAAAAGCTAGTATCATTAATTACTAAATGGGAAAAAGTTCTGACAGATTTACCAGATAACGATTTTTTATCTACAAAATACTCGAAATGGCCATTAGCTGACGTAGAATTTCATAAAATGGCTTCCTGGTTGAATCTTGAACTTATGAAAAATGCTTCTGAAATTGGATATTGTCGTTTTCATTTTGCTTCAGAACAAAAAAAATAATATCTATTATTTAACCCACAATTAGGCACTCTCTAAAAAAGAGAGTGCTCTTATCCATCATTTCTTCCTCGATTAAACAGCTCCAATAGTTAAATGAAATCCACAATTATCTAAGAAAAGAAAGCATAGCGATTTTATTTTAAATCTACGTTTAGTTCACATAACACGGATTAGGGGAAGTTACTCGATTACTTTTGGCGGATATTGGTCAGATAATTGTCTTGGTAACTCTCTTTCCCACTCATCATCATCGCGCCAATCGTAAGTTTCCCCCTTGTTAACATTTAAAGTTTGATTTCCGATCTTAATCGTATCATTATCTATCCAGACTATATACGGATCTGCATCAGGGTAATTCCAATATATATTTCTTTTTCTGTTTGTTTGAACATTAATTAATTCTCCCCTAGCCGTATCCAAACTTAATGAACCGCCATAATGAAAATAAGTTTTTACACATATTCGCCATTAGGGGATTCTATTTTTCGGATTAATTCCCCTTTGGGGACGCCCTGTAGACTAAAAAATTTATAATATATACAGCCTGTTAAACTACTCATTAGAATAAGGAATATAACCCCTACCTTTAGTAACCTCTTTTTCAAAATAAACCCTCCTATATTATTACATTTTAATATAAAAAGGTTATGCATGGGTTATACAATTCTGGTTTACATAAAACATATTATTATCAGTAGCATGTTAAAAAGCCCTTTTATTAAGGGCTTTTTCATTTCATCAAGTAGCATCTTTTTTATTAAGTAAGTTACATTTCTTTTAAGGATTTTCTATCTGGTGCCTGGGGTGGCTGTTCTAGCCATTGTCGATTCACCATAATATTGAACCCTTTTTCAGCATATGCTAATATTTCTCCGATTAATTTACTATAATAAGTAGCTAAATCCAACCTCATGGATAAAGACAAAGCATGGCCAATAAGTGTAACATCAATAGAATTTAAAAAATGGAAAAGTGCAACAATAAGCTTATCAGAAAAAGGGGAGACGGTTGAATTTGTCACCTCCATACTAACAGGGACAGTACCAAGAAGATCCTCTTTTTTTAGAAGGTCATTAAAAAAATTAATCTGCTTCTCTGATAAATTCATCCCATTTTTTATATAATTTTTAATTTCTTTATCCTTCACTACTTGTAATAAGCCCATACAGAGTAGAACTGCAAAATAGTTACGCTCAATGTTAAAGAATATTTCAGTAAGCTCGACAGCATTTAAAGGTCTTTTTTTCCCTACGGCTGCTACGATATAAGATTGCTTTTTTACATATTCGACCTTCTCAGGATAGGTAATCATAGGAGGTCTATCGTAAATACCTTTAGATAACATTAAATTAGTGGACTCTGCATAGAGCTCCGTAGTTTGATTCAAAGCGTGTGTAAAAAAATCAAGAACATCTGCTCGAGCAACAGTAGAGGTAGCAAATCCTAAGTTAACCATTCCCATACGGTTCATCGAATAGACAAAACTCAGAGCAAAGAGATCATAGAAAAGGGGAGGAGCTGATAAATTAATATCTTTATGTGTAAATCCATCAGGTAAAGGAATATTTTCTTTTGAAAAAATATCCTCAATTTGGTTTATATGGGTTTGAGAGAGATGTAAAGACTTTTGTAAAATAGGCTTTATTTCGTTATCTTGAAGGTGATGAAGAAAATATTTTAACAAACAAATTGACATTGTTTCTTGTATATAAACTCCCCATAAACCACCAATCTCGGGGCTTGATAACCTTATATTTCGTTTAACCATTAATGCCTCCTAATTACATGTATTTATCTTGAGTATTTCATTTATTTTCCCCATTTATTCTTTTTTCACTTCTAAAAGAATAGAGACCTTGTTCAATTCTAGTTCACTTAATGTTGATTATCGACAATTATTATCCCCTTGCAAAACATAAAAGACCGCCTTATATACTTAGAAATGAAGGTGGTCTTTTTGTTGTTAAATGTGTAATTCTAGTTTTTTATTTTCCGTAAAAATTTTCACTGTAGGTTTTATGTCATTTGGTCATCAGGACTCCATGTAGTTAATTGGTTATGCTTTTTTAACAATATATGGTACATTAGATTAAAAAGGAAAATTAATTTTATGATAGGACTTATTATTGCCATTATTCTTTTTAATTTTATTGCCTTTAAAACAAATAAAAGGTTAACAGCAAATCAAATTGTTCATCTTTGGTTGTTTACAATCGCTTTTCAAAGTAATTTTGACGTGTATATAGATTTAAAATATCATGGATACTGGTATTTTACAGACGGTGCAGATTGGACAGGAATTCTTGTTCATACTGTGTTAATCCCGCCTGTTAATATGATGTTCCTTAATTGGTATCCCTTTAAAAGGAATTATATTAGGCAAGTTCGGTATTTTATTTTTTGGTTGATAGCCATTTTGCTTTATGAAATGTTGACATTATTACCTGAGCCTTGGGGTTATTTCTATTATGGTTGGTGGAATTTATGGCACTCAGCTATTCTCAATCCTGTCCTTTTACTTATCTTACTAGGCTATTATAAGGCAGTATGTAAGCTAGAGGACAGGCTTTTAGCAAGAAAGAAATAAAAATAAAAAGCGACCTCGGCGTTGGCAAGCGAAGTCGCTTTTTTAGGGATACTCATTAGTTTCATTCCACCTTATTCTAGCAGGATTATACAATTTTGCACTCTGACATTTTAGTGTAAAGGAATGAATTTAATGATGAATTCAAATAAAAATAAAATCCAAGGTTAATATAGAAGAATTATGAAAGAAAAAGAGACAAAAGAAAATCAAAAACCTTATCAAATAACCACACTATTGGTTATATCAATACTTGTTATTTTTATCGTGTTGGGATCCATACATTAAGGAATGAAGTGTATATTCTATACGTTTTTAGTTTACATAAAACATGTTCGAGGAAGTAATAAAAGCGCAAACCTGCTCTGATATGATCCCCTTATAGTAGACAGAAAAAAGAGAGCCCTTTATTCTATCTACTACGGAGGGGGGGTTTTTATGGGTAAAACTAATAGAACGTATGACCTAAAAACGAAGAGAAAAGCAGTAGACTTATATCTGAAAGAAGAAATGGGGTATAAAACGATTGCGAAGGAGTTAGAAATTGATGTTGCCATCATCTATCGATGGGTGAAGCACTTTCAAGCTGAGGGACTAAAAGGGCTCGAAGAAAAACGTGGAAAAGCAAAAGGGGTTGGTAAGGGAAGACCCACTACTCAACCTGAAACAACAGAGACCAAACTGAAACGATTGGAAGCAGAAAATGCACTCTTAAAAAAGTTCTTAGGATAAATGAAAGGAGGAATGGAAGAACGACCAGCATGGGAGAAATATAAGGGAATTCAAGAGCTCGCACATCAATATCCTGTTCAACTCTTGTGTGACCTAGCCTGTGTCTCTCGGAGTGGGTATTATAAATGGATCAAACGACAAACAAGCTCTTCTCCCAAACAGTTAGAGATCAAAATATCCAGGAAAAGATCAGAGAATGTCATACAAGAATGAAGGGGATTTATGGGTATCGAAGGGTCTTAATCTGGCTAAGGCGTGTGTACAGCTTACATATAAATCATAAACGTGTACAGCGTCTCATGCGTGAAATGGGGATTCGTGCAGTTATTCGGAGAAAGCGTCCTTATTATGGTCAAAAGGAGAAGTATGTCGTTTCACAAAATCATTTGAACAGACAGTTCAAAGCGTCACAGCCAAATGAAAAATGGGTAACGGATATCACGTATCTTCTATTTCAAGGAAGAAAGTTATACCTCTCTGTCATTAAGGACTTATACAACCACGAGGTTGTGGCTTATCAGATGAGTCACAGAAATGATCTGCAGCTTGTCATGGATACTCTTAAGAAAGCTCGCAAGAACCGGAATGTACAAGGCGTTCTTCTACACAGTGATCAAGGATTTCAGTACACATCCCATCCATATAACAATGCCCTTAAAAAATACAAGATGAAAGCCAGTATGTCTCGAAAAGGAAACGGTTGGGATAATGCAAGTATGGAAAACTTCTTTAGCCATTTTAAATCAGAGTGTTTCCGTCTTCGTTCCTTCCATACAACAGATGAGGTAAAGATCGCTGTAGCGAAATACATTCATTTTTACAATCACGAACGCTTTCAGAAGAAATTAAATAACCTGAGTCCATATGAATATAGAACTCAGGTCGCTTAGGGTTGCTTTTTACTACTGTCTACTTGACAGGGGTCACTTCACAAAGGGTTTGCGCTCTTTCTTTTCCTTTAAGTATGCTTTTGTGCAAAATGATTCCCTTTTGTGTAAAATATCTAAGATACTTACATGTCCTTTCTAAATCTCAGACATACTGTTCTTATGTAAATATTGTGGGTTTATTTAAGTAGTTCTACCTTCTAAAAGCTTAACAGGTAGATATGTTTCAAGTTGTATATTATCAAATTCGCCTTCGATCTCTTTGGATAAAATGTCAATTGCTACCTCGGCAATTGAATCAATAGGTTGCTGTATGGTTGTCAACTCTGGTAGTATGGTCTTCACTGTGTCTGTTCCATCATAACCGACCACTTTTAATTGAGTCGGTATACTTTTTCCTCGTATTCTAGATTCAGTTATGACAGCAGCTGCAATTAAATCATCACTTGCAAAAATCCCGTCTACCTCTGGGTGTTCATCAAAAAGCTTAGAGATTACCTCCTGACGACTCTTTTGAGGAGAGACTTCATATGTAATTGGTAACCTTTCGTATTCCTTCATAACATCCTCATACGCTTTTCTTCTAAAGTTTGCTGGTGTTTCCAGCTCAAGAGGGCCATTAATATGGATAATATGTTCACACTGTTTCTTTATTAACAATTCCGTAGCTTTTTTTCCCCCCTCATAATTATCAGATCCCACAACAGGAATCTTTTTAGATAAATAATGATCAATCGCTACGATAGGAAGGTTTGGCTTATGATAATTCAGTATCCCTCGATTATATGTTACCACAATGACTCCATCTACCTGATTTCGTATAAGCATTTCTAAGTATTTTTCTTCTTTGTCCATACGGTTTAAACTGTTACAAAGTAACAATTTATACCCTAGTGAGGTACAGACTCTTTCAATATGAAAGGCAAGTTCACCGAAAAAGGGGTTACTCGAATCTGGTATGATTAATCCTATTAAATTTGTTTTTTTATGAAATAGGGAACGAGCTAAATCGTTTGGAAAATAATTAATTTCTTCCATCGCTTTATAAACCTTTTCCTTTGTTTTCTCACTTATGTAACCCCGGTCATTTAAAACACGTGAAACTGTTGTTGATGAAACTCCTGCTACTTTTGCTACATCGTGAATATTGGGTTTCATTATATTCCTCCTGGCTCGTTTAATACCATCTATTAATATTATATTAAGATTTTTGTTCTTCTTTATTTAGATAACCTTTTTATATTTTTCACACTTATTGATTACATAATAAATTCTTTATCTAGGTTAGGGAAAATAGTTCGGTAAACATTATTATTGATAATTTATAGAAAATAAAGTTGATCAATAATTTTGTAACTTTACAATTTCTCAATTAAAAAAACATATGGTGAAATAGTTTCTAATTGAGGAAACTTTAACTAGTTAAAGTTTATTTGTTACGGGTTTATTGTAGAGAATATTTTTAACACGTGCAAGAGTTAGAGATTAATTGCTATTAGCTTATATCAAATAAACATCAACATTTATTTTGAAATATATGTTGATAATACTTATTTTCTGACGTATTATAACTCTCTTTTGATTAGAGGGATAAAACGTTTGATTTTTCAAGAAAATATGTCAACCGATTGACATGTGCAAACGGTTGACATAAAATGAATATGAAAGTGCTTTCGTTTTTTGTTTCAAAGATTCTATATATCTATTTAAATGAGAGCAATAAACATGAAAAGTTCAAAAGTTCTCTATTGGAAGTTAAGTGCTTATTTTTTACTTGGTCTTCTAGCGTCTCTTTATTTCCTATTTGGTTAAAGCAAGAGTTAAATTTAAGTGGATCAGCTACAGGTTTAATTTTCTCTGTAAACGCTATCTTCGTATTGTGTATACAACCTGTATATGGTTATATCTCTGACAAGATGGGTTTAAAGAAAAATATATTATCTTTTATTAGTTTACTGCTTGTATTTGTAGGACCATTCTATATTTATATATATGGACCACTATTAAAATATAATGTAATTTTAGGCGCGGCTGTTGGAGCTATTTATTTAGGAGTTAGTATTTCTGCAAGTATTGGCGTCATTGAAACCTATGTTGAAAAAGTTAGCCGTAAATACAGTTTTGAATACGGAAAGTCTAGAATGTGGGGTTCGCTAGGGTGGGCGTCGGCTACTTTTTTTGCAGGCCAGCTGTTTAATATTAATCCAAATATCAACTTTTGGGTGGCATCTGTTTCAGCAATTATCTTAGTTGCAATTATTATATCGGTGAAAATAGAAGTTACAAACTATGAATTGGCAAAAGCTGAATCCATTAAATTAAAAGATGTTGGACAACTTCTTCTCTTAAGGAAATTTTGGTTTTTAATGATGTATGTAATTGGAGTTACATGTGTTTATAGTTTGTACGATCAACAATTTCCAATTTATTATACATCTTTATTCCCTGCTGAATCCATGGGAAATCAAGTATTTGGATATTTAAGTTCTTTTCAAGTGTTTTTAGAGGCTGGAATGATGTTTATTGCCCCTTTTATTGTAAATAAAATTGGAGCCAAAAACGGATTATTATTGCCCGGTATTCTAATGGCACTTCGTATTATTGGATCAGGACTTGTAGTGGGTCCAATTGGTATTTCCTCAATGAAATTAATACATGCATTAGAATTACCAATTATGTTGATTGCTATTTTTAAATATTTTGCGGCTAACTTCGATACGCGACTATCTTCTGTTTTATATTTAGTTGGATTTCAGGCTGCCTCTCAAGTTGGTGCATCTCTGTTATCCCCTTTTGCAGGTAAATTATACGATATGATAGGGTTTCGTCATACTTACCTTATTTTAGGAATGATAGTCCTTTGTTTTACCATTATTTCAATGTTCACTTTATTAAGTCCTAATAAAAGTAAAGGTTTAGAAGGAAATATAAAAGACATTAAACAAGTTACATAAGTAGATGTTAGAATATTTACAATAAAAAAACTTCAATAAGCGCAAGAAGCATTAAATAATACAAAAGGAAATGTTAATAAACGATATCGTTTAGGTTATCATATTATGGCGCCCGCCAACTGGATTAATGATCCAAATGGTTTGATACAGTATAAAGGAGAATACCATGTATTTTACCAACATCATCCCTATGATGAAAATTGAGGACCTATGCACTGGGGACATGTGAAAAGTAAAAACCTTGTTCATTGGGAACACTTACCTATTGCCCTTGCACCTGGAGATACTTGTGATACAGGTGGATGTTTTTCTGGAAGTGCGGTAGATAACAATGGTGAATTAACGTTGATTTATACAGGTCATCATTATATAGACAAAGAAAAGGATCTATTTTATCAAAATCAAAATATTGCTGTTAGTGTCGATGGTGTCACATTTCAAAAAGTTGTAGAAAATCCAGTGATTTCTAAACCTCCTACAGATAGTAATCATCATTTCCGTGACCCAAAAGTTTGGAAAAACAAAGATAATTGGTATATGGTAGTAGGAAATTCGACTAAAGAAAATGTAGGTAGAGTAATCTTATATCGTTCCTCAGATTTACGTGAATGGTCATACGTTGGTGTATTAGCACAAGGGGATGAGAAGCTTGGTTTCATGTGGGAATGTCCCGATTTCTTCGAATTAGATGGAAAATTTGTTTTAATGATTTCTCCTCAAGGAATTAAAGCAGAAGGAGATTTATATAATAATATCTTCCAAACTGGTTATTTAGTAGGGGAATATGATTATGAGACAAATAACTTTACACACGGTTCATTTACCGAATTAGATTACGGACATGACTTTTATGCTGTTCAAACTTTGAAAAATGAAAAAGGTCGCCGAATTGCTATTGGGTGGATGGACATGTGGGAGTCTGATATGCCAACAAAAGCAGATGAATGGTGTGGGGCGCTTACATTGCCATGTGAAGTTACCTTAGGAGAAAATGATAAAATTCTAATGAATCCTGTTGAAGAATTAAATTTATTACGTGAAATTGAACATAATATACTTACACATAAAGTGATTATTTGATAGAAACAAAAGAGGATTTACTTGAAATAAAAGCCGTGTTTGATTTAACCAATTGTAACTCTCAATCTGTAGGATTAAGAATTCGTGGAGTTAACCAGGAAGAGACTGTATTAACATACTACTTAGACAAACAAACACTAACACTCAATTGTTCTAAGTCTGGAAAGGTGGAAGATGATGCGAGGAATACCATACTTAGAAAGAATCAAGAGCTTTCCTTACGCATATTTATTGACCGATCTTCTATTGAAGTATTTGCAAATGAGGGACAAACAACTATGACAAGTCGTATTTATCCAACTGAAAATAGATTAGGTATTGAGCTATTTGCTGATAGTGGTGATGCAAAAATTAAGGAATTAACATATTGGAAACTAAAAGATATCTGGAAATAAATTATGAATGAACAAGTACCCAGACACTTGTTCATTGTTTTGGGGTGAAGATATTAAAGAGAGTTTTTGTGGTTCTGGTGTAAAGATAAAATAAAAGAGAATAAAGCGCATAAATTCCTAGCGGAATCGTACCTTATGCTGCAATCCCAAACAATTGATAGATAAATTCTTTTTGATTTTGGACAGACTGATTCCGTAAATCAATCTGTTCTTTTTTGATCATATGCATGGCTTCTACTCCGAAAGAATGGATGTAGCTGTGTCAAAAGACTTGAACCCTAACATAGAATGTACACGTTTCTTAATGAAACGATGATCTTGTTCCACGATGTTGTTCAGATATTTCACTTGCCTTATTTGGATGCCTTCAGGTATCCTCTTTTAACTGTTCAATGGCTAAAGGATACGCTGGATTTTTATCAACCGTAACGACACGTGGTGTTGTAGAATGACGAACAACCAAGGCTTTTTTGAAAAATCGCTTGGCTGCTTTGGTATCTCTGGATTTACTTAAATAAAAGTCAATCGTATTTCCTTCCGAATCGACTGCACGATATAAGTACATCCATTGTCCTTTTACTTTTATATAGGTTTCATCGACTCTCGACGAGTCGTTTGTTTGCTTAAGATGACGCCGTACTCTTTTATCTAATTCAGGTCCATATTGATGAACCCAACGCATAATCGTTGTATGAGCTATCGACAGGCTTCGTTCCTCCATCATTTCCACCAAATCACGAAAATTCAGGTTGTACCGTAGGTACCATCTTACAGTTAGCAAAATCATGTCAGGATGATAATGTTTCCATTTGAACAAATTTTGGTTTTCCATACTGATCATGACCCTTTTTTAGAGTACTAGTATTAGTATGTCCAAGTTTACTAGATTTCTTGCACCAGAACCAAAATTACCTCTAATAAGGTATCAAAAGTGTTAGGTATAAAAGCGCTCGAGACTTATTTTGCAATAAGGCCTGAAGAAGTGTTGGTAATTGGCGATAATTTTAATGACATGGCCATGATAGAATATGCTGGCACAGGGATAGCAATGGGAAATGCACCCCAACAAGTGAAAGGGGTTTCAGGTTTTGTGACAAAAAGTAATAATCAAGAAGGAATGAAATTGGCACTGGAAACCTTTGTCCTATCTTGATTGATTTTTTCTAGTATAAAAATATATGGACTTCTAATCAAGAATAAAAAGGATGATATGCATGAGAAGAATTGATAAAGTATACCACCAGTTACTGAATAATTTTCATGAATTTACGTTAGATGAATTATTAAGTAAACAAGGATCCTCAGCACAGGAAATTGCCGAACAATTGGAAATGGAGAGATCAAATATAAGCTTTGAATTGAACAATCTCGTACGAGCTCAAAAGGTAATCAAAATTAAGACATTCCCTGTACGTTATGTGCCAGTAGAGGTTGTGGAGGATATCTTTCGTGAAAAATGGAATCTCGAGGATATGGAAGTGGAACTGCTTGAACAGCCAGTTGATCATCAAAAAAAACAAACTATTTCAACCAACCCTTTTGAACTAATGATTGGTGCAAAAGGTAGCTTAAAGAAATCAATCTCCCAAGCAAAAGCAGCTGTCTTGTATCCACCAAATGGTTTGCATATGCTACTGTTGGGGCCAACGGGTTCAGGTAAATCTCTTTTTGCGAATCGGATATACCAGTTTGCTTTATATTCGGAAAGGTTAAAACCAGGCGCCCCTTTTATTACATTTAACTGCGCTGATTACTATAACAACCCCCAATTACTTCTTTCTCAATTATTTGGTCATAAACAAGGAAGCTTTACTGGGGCGAACGGAGATAAGATTGGTTTAGTAGAGCAAGCTAACGGGGGCGTTCTGTTTATGGATGAAATACATCGACTCCCTCCTGAAGGCCAAGAAATGCTTTTCTATCTTATTGATCAGGGTACTTATAATCGTTTAGGAGAAACTGATCATAAACGAACATCCAAGGTATTAATTATTTGTGCAACAACTGAAAATCCCGGTTCATCCTTACTAAAAACTTTTTTAAGAAGAATTCCGATGACTATTCATATTCCTTCACTAGAAGAACGATCTCTTAAAGAAAAGATACGATTAACTACTTTTTTATTAGGAAAAGAGGCAGAACGGATTAATAAAAATCTAAGTGTGCACATGGATGTATTAAATGCCCTTATACATACAGAAAAATTCGGAAATGTGGGACAATTGAAGTCCAATGTTCAGTTAGCCTGTGCTCATGGATTCTTAAACAATTTAAACAATAAAAATGTAGTGGAACTAACTGTTAGGGATTTACCAGATGAAATAAAACAAGATTGGATCTCAAGCAGTAACAATATTGAAAGAAGTAAAATGATATCTGAATATGTAAATATCAAAACCATAATTTCTCCTGTTGTAGAAGACGAAATGACAAAAATAGATGATGACCTTTCTTTTAATTTATATCATTTAATAGAAGAAAAAGTCGAGATTTTAAAAAATGAGGGTTTATCAGAAACAGAGATAAATCGGTATATTTTAACAGATATTCAATTGAACATTAAAAGTTTTTTTAATCAAAAGACATTTCAAAACTCTAATTTAATGAAATTCGTTGGAGATGACGTTATTCAAATTACGAGAGATTTAAAACAGGTGGCTGAAAAAGAATTAAACTGCAAGTTTGATCGTAAATTTATTCATTTTTTAAGTATGCATATTGATGCATTTTTGAAACGGGGAAAACAGATTGACGTATTAAGTGCACAGGAAACAGATGAAATCCGTGACACATATTTGAAAGAATATCAGGTAGCATTAATTTTCAAAAAGAAGATTCAGGAGTTTTTTAACGTAGTTGTTCCAGAAATAGAAGTTATATATTTAACAATGGTCATTCAATCTATCAAGTCATTAGAAGAGAATAAAAGAGTGGGTATCGTGGTAGCTGCACATGGGAACAGTACGGCAAGTTCCATGGTTGAAGTAGCAACTGAACTTTTGGGGAGAACTCCTATCGTAGCCATCGATGTGCCGTTAAATCTGTCCCCATCAGAAATTCTCGCTAACTTAACTGAGGGAATTAAGAAAGTTGATGAAGGAGAAGGAGTATTAATGCTTGTGGACATGGGTTCGCTTGTTATGCTAGAAAATCAGTTAGAAGAAAAAACGGGTATTAAAATAAAAACTATGAGTAATGTCACTACTTCTATGGTGCTGGATACTGTTAGAAAGGTAAACTATTTAGATCTAAATTTATATGCTATTTATGATTCAGTCCAAAAGGACTTTATGGAGTTTTTAGACAAACAAGCAGATATCTCTGAAAAAAAGAAAGTATTGGTTTCTATTTGCACAACAGGTGATGGAACTGCCAAAAAGTTGGAGAAAATCCTAACGGCAATCATAAATAAAGTTTCTTCTGAGCCTATTAGAGTACTAACTGTTTCTTCTATTAAGTTAGCAAGCAATATTAAAGAAATCCAAAAAGAGTACGAGGTTATAGCAACGGCAGGAACTAAAAATCCTAAAATTAATGCTCCTCACATCCCCTTAGAAGTCCTTATTGAAGGTGATGGAGAACGAATCATTCAACAGGCGATTACAAATGGAAAAATACACAGTAGCAATGGACCAATTAGATCCAATATTGTTGTACCTGAACTTTGTGAGGAGAACTTAAGGCAGCATCTTGTTTTTTTAAACCCCTACCATATAACCACAATATTATTAGAGTGGGTACAAAATATGCAAGATGAACTAGGCATCATATTAAGTAATACAGTCATTATTAGAATCATTATGCATACAGCTTTTGCTTTTGAAAGAACGATTAAAAATGAACCAATCGCTTTTCCGGAGGATGAAGAGATCGATGATAAACTAGAAAAAATCTATGAAAAAACGGAGAAAACGTTAAAATCTATTGAAAAAAAACTTGGATGCAAGATAACTAGAGATGAAAAACTATTTATCACAACTATTTTTGCTGAAGAAATGTAACGGTATTAAAAGTATAATAATTTTGAAATATCAACTGATCCTTACACATACAGAAAAAAGGGTTCTGGTGCGAAAATAATGCAATAGAAACATAGGAGGATAATATCCTGTTAACTTTGAGATTAAGCAGCTATTCCGAATAACTTATGAATGAATTCAACCTCATTTTGGATAGACTTCACCTGTGGATGAAGTTGTCCTTTTTTCATCATATACATGGCTTCAACGCCATTCAATATAGAAGTGGCTGTTTCATACGACTTGAATCCCAACATAGAACGTACACGTTTCTTAATGAAACGGTGATCCTGTTCCACGATGTTGTTCAGATATTTCACTTGCCTTATTTGGATGCCTTCTGGCATCTTTTTTTCTTTCTTCAACTCTTCAATCACTACAGGATAGGCAGAATTCTTATCAACTGTTATGACATGGGGATTAGAAACATGAAATACCTTGAAGCTTTTGCACTAGAACCTTATTTTTAATAGTTCACAAGTATAAAAACAAACCTGTATTAAAATGATGTCTATTTTAATACAGGTTTGTTTGTTTAGATAAATGTGTATTAAAAGATAAAAATAAGTAGCTGAAAAACAAGTGAAAACGCTCAATACACTTTTTTGGCACGGAAATTGCATTAATAATTAGTGAGAAACTTGAAAAGAGGGGAGAAGAAATATATGATTTCAGTCATTATTAGTGGACATGGAGATTTTGCTACAGCATTAGAAGGGTCTTCAAGAATGATATTTGGGGAGAAAGATAACCTAATTGCAGTGCCCTTTTTAAAAGGAGAAGGCACACAAACACTTCAAGAAAAGTACAAAGAGGTGCTAGGGGAAATTCCTCTAGAAAACGAAGTGCTGTTTTTAGTCGATATTTTCGGGGGAACGCCCTATAATGCGGCTACTCCATATATCCTAAAAAACAAAACAGCGGATATGGTATCTGGCGTCAACTTGCCTATGTTATTAGAAGTATTAGCTATGCGAGAACATGTCACGTTGAAAGAAATGCTAGGAAGATTAAAGCAAGTGAATGAAGAAAGTTTTCAAGTATGCAGTGAACATTTAGAAAAAATCCAACAAACAAATCAAATAGGAGAGGATGGATTATTATGAAAATCGTTTTAGCAAGAATTGATGATCGTTTTATTCATGGACAGGTATTAACAAGATGGATCAAGACAAATGCAGCAGATCGAATTATCGTTGTCTCAGATGAGGTGGCAGCGGATGAAATGAGAAAAACTCTAATTCTCTCGGTAGCTCCTTCGAATGTAAAAGCGAGTGCTGTTTCAATCTCTAAAATAACAAAAGCCTTCCATAGCCCGCGCTACCAAGATACAACCGCGATGCTTCTGTTTGAAAGTCCAGCCGATATTGTTGCTCTTGTTCAATCGGGGGTGCCTATTGAAACAGTAAACGTAGGCGGCATGCGTTTCGCTAATGATCGAAAACAAATCACTAAATCTGTAAGCGTTACCGAAAAAGATATTGATGCTTTTGAGAAATTACATGAATTAGGTGTGAAGCTTGAGCTGCGCCAATTACCTTCGGATTCTAGTGAAAACTTTATTCAACTACTGAGAAACGAAACAAAAATCAAATAAGGGGATGGGGTTATGTCTTCCATACAAATTATTTTATTGTTAGTCATCGCAGCTGTGACAGGTATCGCAAGTGTGTTGGACGAAGGGCAATCCCATCGTCCTCTCATAGCCTGCACGTTAGTAGGTTTAGTGCTTGGAGATTTAAAAACGGGCATTATTTTAGGAGGAACACTTGAATTAATGGCTCTTGGATGGATGAATGTCGGATTAGCGATGGCACCTGATACGGCTATTGCTTCTGTTATTTCAACAATTTTAGTTATCACAGCTGGTCAAGGTATCGGTGAAGGTATTGCGGTGGCTATAGCTTTAGCAGCTGCAGGGCAAGTGCTCACCATTTTTGTGCGTACAATCACAGTATTTTTAATTCACCGAGCAGATAAGTATGCGGAAGAAGGAAACTTTAAAGGAATTGAAATTATGCATATTACAGCAATGGGTTTCCAGGCTCTTCGCGTGATGATTCCCACTTTAATCGTTACATTAATCAGTGTAAGCGCTGTGCAAACTTTTTTGGGAAATATACCAGAAGTTATTACAAAAGGCTTGCAAATCGGAGGAGGCATTATCGTGGTTGTAGGATATGCCATGGTTATCAATATGATGAATATTCCTCATTTAAAGCCTTTCTTCTATATCGGTTTCTTATTAGCAGCATTCACAGGATTTAACTTAGTAGGATTTGGAGCGTTAGGTCTTTGTTTAGCACTTCTGTATCAGCAAGTGATGCAGCAGCGAAATCAAATGCAGCCCGCGGGTGTACCAGCAGCTACGAGCAATGAAAGGGTATACGATGATGATGATGATGATTTAGATACCTAAACGGCGAACTCAAGGGGAGGGAAGAATAGAAATGGAAAATGAAAAAAGATTAACGAAAAAGGATATTTTTAGTATGTTCATACGCTCAAATTTTTTACTTGGATCTTTTAACTTTGAGCGTGTGCAGGCAATGGGCTATTGTTACGTGATGATTCCAGCTATTAAACGATTGTATGGTCCGGGAGCGCAAAGAAACCAAGCATTGAAACGGCATTTAGAATGGTTCAATACACATCCTTGGATTTCGGCGCCTATTTTTGGTGTAACTGCGGCCATGGAGGAAGAAATGGCTAATAAAAAAGACTTGGATGAAAAAGCGATTAGTGGAATGAAAATCGGTTTAATGGGACCATTAGCTGGTGTGGGTGACCCTATTTTCTGGGGAACATTACGTCCAGTGTTAGCAGCCTTAGGAGCGTCACTGGCATTAGGTGGAAATATCGCGGGCCCACTATTATTCTTTGTATTAATTAATGTTATAAGATTAAGCTTGAAATATTATGGATTAAAATATGGATACATCAAAGGGACGGAAATTTTAAAAGATTTAGTTGGCAATCGAATTCAAAAGCTAACAGAAGGTGCCTCTATTCTAGGGTTGTTTGTTATGGGGGCTCTCGTCTCCAAGTGGACCACTATCAATATACCGGTAGTTGTTTCTAGAATCAAAGATGATTCTGGTAAAGTTGTTGTAAAAACCGTGCAAGACGTGCTGGATAGTATTTTACCAGGTTTACTTCCTTTAGCGCTGACTTTATTAGTAGCACGGATGCTTCGAAAAGGTGCAAATCCTCTTCTTATCATTATGGCAATATTTTTAATAGGTATTTTAGGTTATTGGGTTGGGTTCTTAGGATAATAAATTATTAATCTATTATGAGATAAATGCGTGTTGTAAGTAGTTAGTGGTAGAAAGTATAAAACCAATCTGAACATACATGCCGAGTTAATATGAATAATAGTAAAGGAGGAAGGTAATTTGAAAAGAGTAGTAAAGAAGCTATTGACAGTAGGAATGGCGTGTTCTTTAACATTATTATCAGCTATTCCAGTGTTTGCGCAGGATTCTGGATATTACCAAGAAGAGTATCGCAACCAATTTCATTTTTCTCCAGAAGCCAATTGGATGAACGACCCAAATGGAATGATTTATTATAAAGGAGAGTATCATCTTTTTTATCAGTATCATCCTTACGGAACAACGTGGGGACCCATGCATTGGGGGCATGCTGTCAGCAAAGACTTAGTTCGTTGGAAGCAACTCCCAATAGCCTTATCTCCTGATGAAAATGGAGAGATTTTTTCAGGAAGTGCAGTCATTGATTGGCACAATACAGCGGGATTTGGTAAAGAAGCAATGATTGCAGTCTATACTCAATCCGGAAGTAAGGGACAAGTTCAAAGTATTGCATACAGTAACGATAAGGGAAGAACGTGGAAAAAATATAAGGGGAATCCTGTGATGCCAAACCCCCCGATTCCTGATTGGCGTGATCCAAAAGTGTTTTGGCATGATGAAACACATCAATGGGTGATGTCTTTAGCTGCTAAAAACAAAATAATGTTCTATACTTCACCGGATTTAAAAAAATGGAAATATGCAAGTGAATTTGGTCCCGACGGAGGTATTCAAGCAAACGGACAAAGAGATGCCCACTCGTATACGCTGTCTGAACAGAAAGGTCAATCTTTTACCTTAGAGGGAGATATTTCCCTTATAGAGAAAAATGGACGTGAAGGCGCAGGAGGGCTTGTTTTTCGTTCAAATAAAGATGCTACAAATGCATATATGGTAAATTTAGACGCCCAAAAGGATCTTTTAACATTAAATAAGATCGATAAAGGCAAAGTGATCGATATTGCTTCAAAGTCAATAAAGCTTGATACTTCACAGACTTATCACGTAAAGGTGAAAGCGGATACAAATCATTTTAAGATTTCTCTAAATGGTAAACAAGCTGTTGAAGGAACAGACTCATCTTTTGAAAGTGGACAGTTTGGATTGACTGCATGGAATTCCACATCTGTGTTTCGCAATGTGAAATTCGTGAACAAAACAAATTTTATAACAAACTTGTCTGGATGGAAAACAGTTAGTGGGACATGGAACGATACAAATGATGGTAAATCCGGTAAATCAGAAGATGATGGATTTATTATGAGTGAGGAACAGGGACAGCAATTTAGTTATGAATCAGATATGACCGTTTCAGGTGACAAGGGTGGTTCAGGTGCTCTTGTATTCCGGGCTGATGCACATGCGAAAAACGGATATGTTGCTAGCATTGATGCCTCAACAGATAAAATCAAACTGTCGAAGCTCAAAAATGGGGTTTCCACTGTGATTGCTGAAAAAAATACAAAGATTGACACAGATAAAGTGTATAAACTCAAAGTAACTGCAGCAGGAAATCAGATTGGCGTATATTTAAATAATGATCTGATACTTACTGAAAATGATTCAACTTTTTCAAAAGGATTGTTTGGGTTGTATGTTGGGAACTCTTCTGTGAAGTTCCAGAATGTTACTAAGGGCAATTTTATTGTGACAGATGTCAAAGAAATTGAAAACCCTGATTTTGAAACAGGAGATTTAAGCGGATGGAAAACGGTAGGTGGCGATGCATTTACAAATGATCACGTGACTAACGCAACAACAAATTGGAGTGGACTCTTCGATCAAAATGGGAAATATCATCTATGGGGATTCTCTGATAAGCATAATGGAGACGATGCGACAGGAGAATTACATTCTTCATCCTTTAAGTTAAGTGGATCTGGTGAAATAAATTTATTAATGGGTGGAGGAAATGATATAAAAAACCGTTATGTCTCCTTAGTAAGAGCCTCTGATGACAAAGAATTACTTCGCCAGGCGAACACGAAGTTTGCTGATGAGAAATATCAACGTTATGTATGGGACGCGTCAAAGTATTTAGGAGAAGTATTATATATCAAAGCAGTCGATAATGCTACGGGTGGCTGGGGCCATATTAATCTTGATGATGTTAACGTATTTAATACAGGTAAAATACCTACAAAAGTTGACAATGTAGCAAAGGAACCTCAGGTAGTGAAACAAAGAGAAAGCGGAATGTTATCTGATTGGAATATAGTGGAAGGTGATTGGGTGGAATCCACTTATGGGAGTAATGGCGGCATTTGGGAATGTCCTACATTAATTCAACTTCCAGTTGACGGAAATCCTAAAAATAAAAAGTGGGTTTTACAAGTAAGTATAAATGATGGGGCTGCGGCTGGCGGTTCAGGTATGCAATATTTTGTTGGTAATTTCGATGGAAAAACATTTAAAAGTGAAAATCGACCTGATCAGGTCTTATGGTCTGACTATGGTGCAGACTTTTATGCTGCGGTAGATTGGAGCAATATTGAGGGGGAAAATGGAGAGAAATACTGGCTTGGCTGGATGAGTAATTGGCAGTATGCGAATAACACACCAACTACTACATGGAGAAGTTCTACGTCGCTGCCTAGGGAATTAGAGTTAACGAAAACAACTGAGGGGTTACGTTTAAAACAAACTCCTGTTTCCTTGAAATCAATTCGTAACCAACAAGAAAAAACATACTTTAAGAATAGAGTTATCTCTGATAACAGTAACCTTCTCTCGGGAATAAAGGGAGACACTTATGAAATGATTGCAGAATTCGATGTTTCAAATACAAAAGCAACAGAGTTTGGATTTCAGGTTCGAAAAGGAAAGAATGAGCATACAACAATTGGTTATGATGTAAATAATCAAAAGCTATTTGTTGACCGAACGAATTCTGGAAGCTTTAATTTTGGACAAAATGTTAAAGGCAAGCATTCTGCTCCACTAAGGTCAAAAGATGGAACCATAAAATTGCATATTTTCATAGATCGATCCTCTGCTGAAGTATTTGGAAATGATGGTACTAGTGTCATTACTGATCAATTGTTTCCGAATTCATCAAGCAATGGTTTGCAGCTTTATAGTAAGGGTGGGGCCGTTAAATTAAAATCGCTTGATGTTTACCCGTTAAAGTCAACTTGGGGAAAAAGCCCTGTTCATACAAAGATGTCTGGATGGAAAACTAGTAGTGGACTCTGGGCCGATACTATTGATGGAAAGCAAGGTCAAAGTCAGGAAAATGCGTTTACTCTTTCAAGTGAAAAAGGCAGAGACTTTACGTATGAAGCGAATATAAAAGTACTTAATAATACAGTTTCAAATCCAACCGGTGCAGGGGCTTTAGTATTCCGTTCTGATGTTAATGCGAAAAATGCCTATGCTGCAAATGTGGATGTTTTGAACAACAAGGTAAAACTGGTCAAATTCACTGATGGGGTAGGCAAGGATCTTACTGTTTACAATGACAATGGAAAACTAAAATTAAAGGGAAATACAGATTACAATTTAAGGGTCATTGCAAAAGGTAAAAATATTAAAGTTTACCTGGATGACAAGCTTGTCATTGATGAAACAGATAACTCATTTACAGAGGGATTTGCTGGATTAAATGTCTGGAACTCTACAAGTGTATTTAATGATATAAAATTCAAATCGAAGAGATAGTGTTAGAATATTTTCATGAAAAGCTAGAGCTTATAATTACATTTTGTGAACAAATAGTTAAATGTGAATCCGTCAGTGAGGAAAATGCGAACCCCCCCACTGATGGAAGTTTCACTTTATGTTAATGAAAAGTTTGTTATAAAAATGGAGGATTATATATGATTGAAAGAATTTATACAATTACAAGCCATTCTGGAATTCACGCTAGACCTGCAACAACACTAGTGAGTGTAGTGACACCATTTACATCAAAAGTATCGATTGAGTATAAAGATAAGCAAATTAACTTAAAGTCAATTATGGGTGTTATGTCACTTGGAATCCCAGAAGGTGCAACAGTAAAAGTCATAGCTGAGGGTGCTGATGAGGACCAAGTGATTAAAAGTATTGATAAGGTAATGGAAAAGGAAGGTCTTGGGGTATGAGTATAAAAACAATGGATATAACAAAAATAATTACTGGAATTGGTGCCTCAGAGGGCATTGCTATTGCCAAAGCATTTCGTTTAGAGAATCCTGAGTTAATCATTGAAAAAAAATCAGTAACTGATGTTGTACAAGAAGTAGCTCGTCTGGAAGCTGCTCTTGAGAAATCGAAATCAGAGCTTGAAACAATTAAAGAACATGCTCGTAAAGAATTAGGTGATGATAAAGCTGAGATCTTTGAGGCTCATTTACTTGTTCTAAGCGATCCTGAACTTATTAATCCAATTAAAGATAAAATTACAGGTGAGAAGGTAAACGCTGAATACGCATTAGACGAAGTAGCTGCTATATTTATTAACGTGTTTGAATCAATGGATAATGAGTATATGAAAGAGCGTGCAGCTGATATTCGCGACGTAACAAAACGTGTATTAGCACATCTTTTAGGTATAAACGTATCAAACCCAAGTATGATTTCTGAAGAAGTTGTCATCATTGCGGAAGACTTAACACCTTCTGATACTGCACAATTGAATCGTAAATTTGTAAAAGGATTTACAACAGATATTGGTGGTCGTACTTCTCACTCAGCAATCATGGCTCGTTCAATGGAAATTCCAGCTGTTGTTGGGACGAAAAAAGTTATGGAAGAAATTGAAAACGGTTTATTAGTCATTGTTGATGGATTAGATGGTCAAGTTATCGTTAATCCAAGTGAAGAAACTGTAAAGGCCTATAAAAAAAAAGCCACTGAGTACGCAACTCAAAAAGCTGAGTGGGCAAAACTTGTAAACGAAAAAACGGTTTCTGCAGATGAACACCACGTTGAACTTGCTGCTAACATCGGTACACCTGAAGATGTAAAAGGTGTGTTAGAAAACGGTGGTGAAGGCGTTGGTCTTTATCGTACAGAATTCTTATACATGGGGCGTGAAGAGCTTCCAACAGAAGAAGAGCAATTCACATCTTATAAAACAGTACTTGAGCGTATGGAAGGTAAACCTGTTGTTGTTCGTACTCTTGATATCGGTGGAGATAAGGAACTTACTTACTTGAACTTACCGAAAGAAATGAACCCATTCTTAGGTTTCCGTGCGATTCGCTTATGTCTAGAAATGCAAGATATGTTCCGTACGCAACTTCGGGCACTGTTACGTGCAAGTATATATGGTAACTTAAAAATCATGTTCCCAATGATCGCAACTGTTGATGAATTCCGCCAAGCGAAATCCATTCTTTTAGAAGAAAAAACGAAACTTCAAGAAGAAGGTGTAGACATAGCTGAAAATATCGAAGTTGGTATGATGGTTGAAATTCCTTCTTCAGCAGTAAACGCTGATCTGTTTGCTAAAGAAGTTGATTTCTTCTCGATTGGAACAAATGATTTAATTCAATACACGCTTGCGGCTGACCGTATGAATGAACGCGTTTCTTACCTTTACCAGCCATATAATCCAGCCATTCTACGTCTTGTAAAAATGGTCATTGATGCCGCCCATAAAGAAGGGAAATGGGCTGGTATGTGTGGTGAGATGGCTGGAGATGAAATTGCAATTCCCATTCTTTTAGGATTAGGACTAGATGAGTTCTCAATGAGTGCCACTTCAATTTTGAAAGCACGTTCTCAAATCCGGCATTTATCAAAAGAAGCCATCGAACAGTACATAGAAGCCATTCTTTCTATGTCTACAACAGAGGAAGTCGTATCATTTGTGAAAAAACAGTTTTAAACAAAATATAACTTTTTATGAAAGGAACTGTCTTGAAAGTGGAAATTCTTGAGATAGTTCCTTCTTTCATTATCTTCTATGAGCGTACGGATAAAAAAGGCCTAGTATAATCATTACAACAGCTCTACTAATTTTGATTGTTCGATTGACCAAGCTAGTATACTCTTAAGGAGGGCTCTATGATGTAACTAATATCATTAATAAGCTTTCTCAAGGTTAACTAATATTTCTACTCTACGTCTGTAAAAGTATACTTAAAGGGCAAGAAAAAGCTCAAACTCGTTGTAATTCAATGAGTTTGAGCTTTTATTACTTCCTAGTTAACTAACTTTGTATATCATCTACATAAGTGTAATCCTACATTAATTTGAAATAATAGGAATTTTATTCCACGAAAGATATAATCAGAGATATAAAGGAAAGGAGGAATATTGATGGATAATATCAAAGGGAAAACAAACGAAACTAAAGGGAAATACGTTCCGAGTATTTTTTTTGGAGCTTCAATTGGAGCTGTACTAGGCTTGCTTTCTTATGTGAAGGAATGGCTATAGTTAAGAAAAGTTAGGATAAGTGGGGGTGGAGTGAATTGGATATTGAGTTCCCAGTCTGGTTTATATTATCAACTTATCTAATAGGTCTAACCTTCAAACATATAAATAGGAAGTTCTTAAACAAAAAACCGTCCGTAAAAGTATATATAAACGAAAAGAAAAAGTGTAAACTCGTTGCTATTACGGGTGTATTTAGAATCTGCAGTTGACACACAAAATATGAAAATATTAAAGTTTAATTAATGCAGTTCAAATCAGGAGTGAATTTGTAGTGGGATGTTTTGGATCTATCTTTAGGTTTACGTTTTTTATAATATGTACTTTTGTTGTTATTTGGTTCGGAGGTGGGTCAATTGTGGCCTTCTTCTCTGCTTTGTTTGGACAAAGTTGGGTTAATTTCTGGAAATTGTTTACTGTATGGATTGTTGCAAATTACGGAATTGGATGGCTGATTGAAGTTCGCTGGAAAAATGATGATACGGCAGGGGATGGCTTCTTTGCAAATTTTATCCTTATCATTAGTGTACTCATTTTTAGGGGCATCAATAAGTTCGGAAGAATATTTATCCGAGATAAACATTCTTTCTTAAAATGAAAAGAAAAAGCGCAAACTCGTTGTTACTGAACGGGTTTACGCTTTTTTTACTACCTCTAACATGTTTTATGTAAACTAGATATAATATGGTATGCAGCATAAGTATATATGAAAAACTAGCATTATCCATTTAAACTATGAATAGTGCTGGTTTTCAATCTCAATTAATTATATATAGGAAAAAACCGAAGTTCCTAATTGAAAATCGGTTTTTTCGATAATGAATACCCTTAAATATCAAATTTAACATTACCAAGCCATTTCACGAAGTCAGGTTCTCTATGTGAAAAGAACACGCTCTCTTTTGTATCTAACGTAGTAATCGTCTCCATATCTTCTTGACTTAGTTCAAAGTCAAAGATGTTAAAGTTTTCGATGATTCTTTCTTTATGAACGGACTTTGGAATTGCAACGATTTCCCTTTGTGTCAACCAACGTAGAATCACCTGAGCAACGGATTTATTATACTTTTTGGCTATTGATACTAATACTTCATTTTGGAACATATTGTTTCTTCCTTCAGCAAACGGTCCCCAAGACATTATCTGAACATTGTTGTCTTTCATAAGGGTATGACTTTCTATTTGTTGGCAGAAAGGATGAGTTTCAACCTGGTTTACTGCTGGGACTACTTCGTTATGAGTAATTAAATCTACCAGGCGATCTGGATAGAAATTGCTGACTCCAATTGCTCTAATTTTACCCTCATGGTACAATTCCTCCATAGCACGCCAAGAACCATATACATCCCCAAATGGCTGATGAATTAAATATAAATCGATATAATCCACTTGTAGTCGTTCCAATGACTTCACAAATGCCTTCTTTGCATTCTCGTAACCAGCATTCTGAATCCAAAGTTTTGTTGTAATAAAGATTTCTTCTCTTGGGATACCACTTCGTTTGATTGCTTTTCCAACTGCTTCTTCATTCATATAAGCCGCAGCCGTATCAATCAAGCGATAACCAGAGATAAGGGCCTCATAGACAGCCTGTTCACATTGTTTTGCATCTTCAATTTGATAAACGCCAAAGCCTAGTATTGGCATCTCCACACCATTATTTAACCTTACTTTTTGCATACACAATTCCTCCTATGTTTTATCCTATTTAGTCTTTTTTGATTAAGATTTATAAGTTCAGCACCTTTGTGCTATTAGGTTATCACCTTCGAGTAACACGAAGTCAATAGGTTTGAATTAAGTTTATTTATTTCTTCATAGAGGACTTACCATATTTACAGTAAAAGAAATGACTAGTCTACTCAAATCCAACGAACATCCGTAAAAATATACATAAAGAAAAAGCACAAACCTGTTAAGTAACAATGGGTTTGTGCTTTTCTTATTTCCTAGCGAAACTACGATGAATTAAACAGAGATACTAATTGGAAAACTAAGTTATTTAAAATGCATGTAAATTCCTTTAACTATTACTATTGTAAGAGGGAATAGAGATTGTCGTATAAACTGTTCTTCTCCTTTTTTATCCCTCTTTCTCTAAACTAACCTTAAAAAACAGTGTTGTTGTTCACGGTTCTCACTAATTTTGATGTGCTTTTTCTTGTATGTCGTTTTTTGACCAAGTCCCAGGATTCATGTTATCTGGGACTATATGATTCATAATATCACGGTAGTGTTCTACTTTGTTTACCATAAATTCTGCTCTTTGTTTCGCTTCTTCTAACTGAGCCAAAGCCTTGTCTCTTTGTTCTAAAAGTATCTCATAACGTTGCGGAATAGTAGATTCGCCTTCCAGACATAAGTCTACATAGGTTTTGATAGCCTCGACTGACATACCACTTTGTTTCAAATGTTTTGCACCCCTAAGCCAATTGATGGATTGCTGATCAAAAAGTCGATTATTATTTTTATCACGCTGCAAACTTGGAACTAATCCTTTATCTGTATAGTAGCGAACCGTATGTTCAGTGAGATCAAGGAGTTTAGCCACTTCTTTCACCGTATACATTAGTAAGTCCTCCTCAAAAAATTTATGTTAAAGTTACTCGGAAACTCTTGAATTCGTGTTACACGAAGGTAGTAGGCTTATCGTAGCACAAAGGTGTTGAAGTTGTCATTCCAATACAAGGAATATAGACGATTTCGGCCCATTGAGTGGCCCCTTTAGCGAAACTCTACACAAAGGGAGAGATGATTTATGGAATAAAAAACTTAAGCTATTCATCAATAAAAAGAAAGAATCTAGGGTAGTTCAAGGTAAATCACAAAAGTTACATCACTATATTATTGATGAATGAAAGTTGGGGATAGATTTTTATGGCTAAACGAAATAATTTGCTTATCTTTATATTAACCATCGGAGTGTTCGGCATCTTAACGACTGAAATGGGTGTTGTTGGGGTATTACCTTTAGTTGCTGATTACTATCATATTAGTGTATCTCAAGCAGGTCTGCTAGTGAGCCTCTTTGCCCTTGCTGTTGCAATTTCTGGTCCTATCATGCCATTATTGTTTTCAGGTATAAATCGCAAGAAGGTCATGTTGCTTGTCCTTGGCATTTTTGTATTAGGTAACATTGTCTCCATGTTTGCATCAAACTTTACCATATTACTAATTGCTCGTGTTATTCCAGCATTTTTTCATCCCATTTATTGTTCATTGGCTTTGACAGTAGCTGCTACCTCAGTTAGCAGAGAAGAAGCTCCAAAGGCTGTTTCTAAAGTAATTTTGGGAGTAACTGCAGGGATGATACTTGGTGTGCCCATTACTAATTATATCGCTAGTGAAACCTCTCTAGAAATCACCATGTTATTCTTTGCTGTCGTTAATGCAGTAGCGTTCATAGCTACATTGGTATTCATTCCATCTATGCCTGTTAAAGAAAGACTTTCTTATGGATCTCAAGTGAGCGTATTAAAAAGACCTCTTATTTGGTTAGCTATTGCAACGGTCATCTTTATAGGTTCCGCAACTTCGAGTGTGAATACTTTCATTACAGAATATCTTGAAACCGTTACGAATATATCAGGGAACATCTTAACTTTGGCATTATTTATATTAGGATTATCTAGTCTAATTGGAAATCTTGTAGGTGGTAGGTTACTTATGAGAAATGCCATAAAAACCGCCATAACTTTTCCCATTGTATTAGGGATCGTTCATCTATTGTCATTACTCACGGGAACATCCACTGGACCTATGATGTTTACGATTTTGTTATGGGGATTCTTATTTGCTATAGGAAATAACGTCAGTCAATATTGGATTACCTCTGCAGCCCCCGAAGCTCCTGATTTTGCAAATGGGTTGTTTTTATCATTTAGTAATTTAGGAATAACCATTGGTACAGCAGTAGGTGGGTTATTTATATCAGGAATGGGAGCACAATACATCGTATTGGGAGGATTGCTATTCCTGTTATTGAGTTTAGTATCTATTTTAATAAGAAAATATATGTTTGATTTCAAAAAACACCTTTCAACAGAAGGGATGAAGTAAATAACAGTTTACGGCGGATAAAAATCATTTAATACCTCTAAACGATATGTTGATTTAAATGTAAATGACATATTAGAAAAGACAGACTAGATAAAACTAGTCTGTCTTTTTGTGTAAAGAATTTATTTGATGTTTATATTAACAGCAATTAAAAGTATTGACTTCGCGTTACTCGAAGGTGATAGACTTATATCCAATCAAGTTACTCAATTTGTCAATACAAACAGTAAAACATATAAATGGGACAAATAGGAATGACTTGATCTATAACACTAAAGGATAGGAGGAACTTATAAAGAAGAACCGTATTGATTTCAAAAGTTGTTTAGGAATTAAGCTAAAAAGACTGAAAAACAGTTACTACATGAGAAATAAATGGATATTTGCTGGATGAAAATTATTAAAAGTATGTATAGGAGAAAGGAAGGAATCATCAATGGAATATGTGAAGCTTGGAAATACCGGATTAGATGTATCTCGTCTTTGTCTTGGTTGTATGGGTTTTGGGGATGCTGTTAATTGGGTTCATCCATGGGTACTTGACGAAGAAAAGAGTCGTCCTATTATTAAAAAAGCTCTTGATCTTGGTATTAACTTCTTTGATACAGCAAATGTATATTCACATGGAGTAAGTGAAGAAATTCTCGGACGTCCTCTAAAGGATTATGCTAATCGGGATGAAATTGTCATTGCAACTAAGGTACACCAACCCATGCATAAAGGACCTAATGGTGCTGGTCTTTCTAGAAAAGCCATCATGAGTGAAATCGATAAAAGTCTGAAACGTCTTGGAACGGATTATGTAGACCTTTATATTACTCACCGTTGGGATTACGATACACCCATTGAAGAGACAATGGAAGCATTACATGACGTTGTGAAGGCTGGAAAAGCAAGATATATTGGTGCTTCTGCCATGTACGCATGGCAGTTCCAAAAGGCATTGCATGTAGCTGAGAAAAACGGATGGACGAAGTTTGTATCGATGCAGAACCACTTAAACCTTCTATACCGTGAAGAGGAACGAGAGATGATACCCCTTTGCAAAGAAGAAAAAATTGGGGTAACTCCATATAGCCCACTTGCATCCGGAAGATTGACACGTGATTGGGCAGAAACAACATATCGTTCTAAAACAGATGAAATTCAAAAGTCTAAATATGATGGAACTATAGAAGCAGATCGATTAGTAGTGGAGCGGGTGGCATCAATTGCAGAAAAACATGGGGTTCCACGTGTTCATGTTGCACTTGCATGGTTGTTGCAGAAAGAACAAGTAACAGCTCCTATTATTGGCGCAACGAAAATATCTCATTTAGAAAATGCTGTAGATGCTCTATCTCTTAAGTTAACGCCTGAAGAAATTGCATTTTTAGAAGAACCATATGTACCCCACGAGGTAGTAGGTCATATTTAATCAATAACGCATCGAGTCCATTGACCCGATGCGTTATTTTTGTAATCTATTAAATTTAAGAATAGATAAGTTCTTTTGTATGGTACTTAGTCGCTGAACTTCTTGTGAAATGGAACGGATATTACAATTGAATAACGACACTTCTTATAATACATCTTATGTTAGCTAGTTCTTTATACAAGATACATGATGAATTGGATAACAACCTTTGATAACTTGATGGCTATGTCCAATGATCCCTTCTTCTCTCTTGGTTTATTATTGAAACGGAAACAAAAATCCTGTACACTATTGCTGATGCACCAACGGGTGGGAGGACAGACCATGAACAAAGAAGAACAGCTCAGAATGAGTATCAGGGACTTATTTAACAAGGGGGCTTGGCTTAATAAGTTTAAGATGGAAGAACGTCTTAAGGGTTATAAGCCTTCTGAAGTACATTGTATTGAATCCATTGGAAAAAATGTAGATCCCAACGTGACAAAACTTGCGGAGTCCCTTTATATGACTAGAGGTGCCATAAGTAAATTAACTAAGAAGCTTATAAAAAAAGGCCTTATTGAAAGCTACCAGAAGCCGGATAACAAGAAAGAAATCTATTTTAAGCTTACTGAAAAAGGGAAAGTAATTTATAAAACCCATGAGGAACTGCACAAAGAGTTTCAAGAGCGGGATAAAGTCGTATTTGAGCAAGTAACCGAGGAACAATTTGACATTATGCTTAGCTTCGTAGAAAAGTATAGTAAGCATTTGAATGCAGAAATAAAGAAACAGGGTATAGATATTAATTAAGTCGTAATAAATTTGAATAATGAAACCATAGGCAGCCCAACTCTATTGAGAACGGGCTGCCTTTTTATTGATGTGATTTTGTTGACAAGGAAACAAAGACATGATAAAGTGTTTTTTTGTTTCCGAAGAAACAAAAACGCAACTTCTGAGAGGAGAATAAAATGGCAGACAAAGTAAAAGAACCGGGATTACCAAAAGAAATCCTCACAGCTGCTTGGGCTATTGCACTTGCAGCAATTGCTCCAATGCTTGACTCAACTATGGTGAACATCGCCATTGACAAACTAAATAAGGATTTCAACACGCCATTAGATACCATTCAATGGTCCATTACAGGTTATGTTTTGGCCCTTGCAATTGCAGGTCCAGTATCTGGCTGGCTTATGAACAAATTTAACGGAAAGAAAATCTTCATCGGTGCAGTTATTGCCTTTGGTGTAACTTCTGTTCTTGCTGGAATCAGTTGGAATATTTCTAGCTTCGTCTTCTTCCGTTTGCTTCAAGGATTTAGCGCTGGGATTATTACCCCGATTATGTCAACACTCTTGGTTAAAACAGCAGGTCCAGAAAATCTAGGGAAAGTTATAGCAATCGTCAGCACACCTATGATCCTCGGACCAATCTTAGGCCCTGTAATCGGGGGCTTCATCGTTCAAGTTGCATCATGGCACTGGATTTTCTTCATCAATGTGTTCATCGTTTTGATTGCTGTACCATTTATGATGAAAACTATTCCAGACTTTAAACCATTCAACAAAGATAGTAAACTCGATGTTTTTGGGGTTATCAATTTGTCCTTAATGAGTGCGACAGTAATTTACGGAATTACGAAAGCAGCGCGCCATGCATCATTTAATAATAGCGAAACAATCCTATGGATGGGCATTGGCCTTTCTTTAGCCGTAATTTACTTCATATATAATCGAATCAGAAAGAATCAAACCGTTCTTCCAATGAATTTGTTTGCACACAAGAGCTTCACAGCATCAAGCATCGGTTTGTTATTGGCCAATATCGCTATTCTAGGACCAATGTTAATACTTCCATTGTTCTTCCAAAACTTCCGTCATTTCACGGCAATCGAAGCAGCGCTTGCGTTAATCCCTCAAGGAGTGGGGATGCTTGTTACTCGACCATTGATTGGAAAAATGATTGATAAGATCGGTGCGAAATACGTGGTTATGGTCAGCCTTGTTCTTTCACTTATCGGATCTATTCCACTTATCTTTATCACCGATAAAACAAGTATGATTTGGATTTCCATCGTATTGTTCATCCGTGGTACCAGTATCGGAGGTATTAATCTTCCATTGACGAGTGACGCTTATACAGGACTTGACAGCAAACAACTTCCAGAAGCAAGTATCGGTATTAATATTATTGAAAACCTTGGGTCAAGCTTTGGTTCAGCTGTTATCGCAACCGTTGTCGCAAATGCCGTACAAGGATTGCAACCAACGATTGCTAATGGTTTAAAAGGTTACCATGCCGGATTCTTAGTATCCGCCATTGTCCTTGCGGTAATCTTCATCCCAAGTCTATTCCTTACACATAAACAGAGTGCATAATAAAGAACCTGCGCTTGAACATTCGAGCGCAGGTTTCTTTTTGAATCAATTTTCATGCGACCTTCACTCTATCCATCAGCCTATTCAACCTGTCCATCAAAGTATATATAAATGAAAAGAAAAAGAAATAAATGGCACGTTAAAGCAAGCAAAACGTATATAGAGGTAAGTTCAGAAAGTTAATCATAATTAAGGAGAGCATCATTTATGAGTAATTTCTTGTTATATATGACCACTTATCTCGCTGTATTTGCATGTGCAGTACCTCTTGTTGAAAAATTCTCATTTTAGGTTAAATTCCTGATTTTTCTTGTTTCTATATTTATAGCAGATATGATTGTAAGGCTCATAAAGAAGATATGGAAGGCCTTTTAGAAAAGGGAGAGGAGACTTAATTCTAATATCTTCAGAGTGTATTAGTTCAAATGTTTTTGTATTGAGCTTATCTAAAGTCATTTTTTCATTTTCAGAGTAAAGAAAGAGAGCCATATTACCCCATTGATCTAACTTTCTATAAAGAAACTTTCTTCTCTCCATGTTTTTTCTCCTGTGACAGGCTTCTCCATAATGACACCTAAATAAAGTTCTCTCTCATTGCGGAAATATATAAATTCTTCTTGAGTCATAACTTATCATCCTCAAACTTCCTTAGAATTTAGGTCTATATGTTACCATAAGATATAAAGATTGGGTTGTCTTACAAATGACATTTATAGCTGTTTTAGAGAAGAATAAAAGAGGATTTTAAATATGCGAAATGTTAAAGTTTCCAATGAGTCAGTTCAACAAATTACGAGTAATTAGTGGTTTACTGTTATTAGGCTCCACCTTTGTTAGTGAAACAAGATTGCGAAGGACTATAGATTTAGAGTGACCTATCCACTAATCGGGAAAACTATCCTAATAAAGGCAGAAAATACAACACAGAAAAAGGTGAATAACAATGAGTAACAATAAAAAACATGTATTATTTATAGGGGCAGGGCGCATGGCCCAAGCCTTAATTAAAGGAATAAACAAAAATGAATTCTCCATTCTTGTCGGCAACAATGGAAATGAAGATCGGCTACGTGAGGTAAAAGAAACCTTTGAGGTGGAAACTACTAATCACTGGTCACAAGAGATACACAAGATGGATATCATTATTCTTGCCATGCCGCCTGAGTCTCATGACGACATTCTCGCAAAATTATCTAAAGACATTAGTGGACAATTAGTCATTACGGTAGCCGCCGGAATAGGTCCAACTTACCTCGAGTCCAGACTTCCTAAAGGGACACCTGTATCTTGGGTTATGCCTAATACAGCAGCCAAATTATGTAAGTCAATGACTTTGTATGCACTCGGTCAAAATGTAAATCAAGAACAACAGGGCTGGATTGAGGCATTAATTTACGATATTGGTGAATTTGAAAAAGTGACAGAGCAACAAATTCATGAGCTAACTGCTGTAACTGGAAGTGCTCCAGCATTTATCTATCGGGTAGCAGAAGCACTTGAAAAAATAACATTAGAGTCAGGTGTCAATAAAGACCAAGCAAGAAAGCTAGTAGCCAACATGATTGCTGGTTCTGCAGAAATGCTAAAAACAAATGCGGCCCCTGCTGAACTTGCAGATGAGGTAGCCACTCCTGGCGGTTCAACAGCTGCTGGTTTAGAGATACTAGACACAAACCATTTGGATCGTTTAATGATTGATGCCATTGAAGCATGCCGCCAAAAAGCAATGAGGCAAGAGTAAACAAACATGAAAATACTTCCACCCTGATGGAAGTATTTTTTAATTAAGTAGTCACTAGAATATCGGTTAAATCAGAGGCATTCGACTATTTTGTAGGGACAGTTAATATAAGAACTAAAACTATCAAAAATAATGTTTGCTTTATTATATGACCACCTCAGTGCATAGTGTCCCTTTACTAAGGTTTATTTGTTAAATCTTGTTGTTCAGTTATCCTGCCCTTTAATAGTCCGTAAAAGTATACTTAATGAGAAAGCAAAAGAGTAAAACCTTTGTCAATCAATGGTTTTACTCTTTTTTATTTTTGATAATCAACATAACAAAAAGGTAGATAAAGCATACCGATAAGAATTTTCAAAAATGGAATTTGTAATAGAATGGGAGGTTTTTAGAAGGATACAAAGAAGGGATTAGATGCCCTTTAAAAAAGCTTTCAACATTGGCTACATTATTTTCTTTAGGAGGAGATTATAATGAAAAAGAAATGGTTAGCAGTGATACCTGCGGTTGCGCTTGTGGTTGCGCCCCTACCCTTTCAGACAGTAGCTGCCTCGGATGATGGATCGATTCAAATGTTAGAGTTACCACCTGAGCTTGAACCCATTTTGAATATAGCACCTGAGCACCAGCCTACCTTGCAGCAAGGAAGCGCAGGTATAGAGGTTGAATTCATTCAAGTAACGTTAAACCATTCTGGTTTTGAAACCGTAGTGGATGGACTATTTGGAGCGCAAACAGATGAACAAGTGCGCCAGCTCCAGTCCGAGCATGGATTAGCTGTTGATGGGATTGTTGGTGTGGAGACATGGACCGCCCTGTTTAATGAACACCAATAAGTCATATTTTCAGTAGAAAAAGCGATTTCGTTTGCAGAAGAAGCATTGATAATGACGATCTAGTATTTAGTAATGATGGTGTAATTCATGAGGATTCGGATGGAAATATTTTTTATTTCTTAAGGGCACAAAGTCAAGATTTAATTGATGATGGAGGTAGATATATAAGTACTAAGTTTAAATTACTACACTTATATCTCTTTCAAAGAGCACTTTTATAAGTGAGCTTTTTCATTTCCTATAAATCATTAAAGCCCATGCTAAAATAAAATTAAGAAAGAATGGACTTAAACTAATAGAACAAATGATATTGAAAATGGGAGAGGTAGATAGAAAATGGAAATGAACGACTTTAAAAGAGCGACAATACAAGTACCCGGATCAAGTCTATATTATGAGGTTAATGGAAAAGGTCCTTTCCTCCTTTTGATACACGGAGGAGGTGGTGATGCTGATAAATTTCAACGGATTTCCTCCCAACTTACAGACCATTATACAGTAATTACGTATGACAGGAGAGGACATTCGCGAAGTAAACTCGACAATAGGATTGAGAATTATAGCGTAGAAACACACAGTGACGATGTCCACTGCCTACTAGCTAAACTGACCGATAAGCCGGCTTATGTTTTCGGAAGTAGCTCCGGTGCTGTTATTGCACTTGATTTGTGTATACGCCATCCAGAACAGGTCAGTGTACTAATTCCTCATGAGCCCGTTCTATTGCCACTTTTAGACCACGATGAGCAAGTTCAAGCTAGGGAGTTTATGGAAGCCCTCAAGAAGAACCATAAAAGTGCAGTTGAAAATTTATTATCAAATTCAAAAAAGGACATTAGCAATTCTAAACAGTCAACGGATGTGAAAGCAGAGCGTCTCTTTCATAATTCAACGTATTTTGTTGAGCATGAAATTGAGGGGATTCTTAACTATTCATTAGATATTAGCGCATTAAAGTCCGCATTAAAGGATTCAACGATGAAGCTACTCCCAGCTGGCGGCGTTGATTCACAGAGCTTTTTTGCTTATCATTGTGCTGTTGCATTAGCAAGGTTACTAGGAACAGAGATAGTAGAGTTCCCTGGTGATCATGGTGGTTATAATACCGAATATTATAAGGATTTTGCTGAGAAGTTACACAATGTTTTAAAGAGTATATAACCTATATTTCTACCACAAAGTTTAAACGTGTTCTTCAAAGTGGAGAGCACTTTTTTTAGTAAGGAATAGATTAAATGTGAATGAGTAATTGTAAAATTACAACGTTAAACATACCTTTATAACAATTTTTAAGTTATGTACCTTCAACATACAGGAAACAAAAACCAACCATAAAAGTATTATATAAACGAGAAGAAAAAGCACAAACTCGTTGTTACTCAACGAGTTTGTGCTTTTTTCTTTTCCTATCTCGTTTTTGTCTTCCGTAAAATGGTAAAAAGATATTTACCATAAACTTAAATGCTTTTTAAGTAAACAATCACTTAATTTGTGAGAAGTGACATAGTTTAATTTTCTCAAGAAGAATAGTTTTAAAGATAATTTAGATTAAAAAGATTATATTTTTTAAAATAAAAGTATAGACATTTAAAATTAAATGACTATAATAATAAATTGAAAGCGTTTTAAAAAATGACTAAAGGGGTTTAGGAGATATGAAAAAAATTTTATTAGCTTGTAGCTCAGGGATGTCAACTAGTTTATTAGTAACAAAAATGCAAGATTATGCAAAATCAATTGGAGAAGAAGTAGAAATCTGGGCAGTTGGACAAGACCAAGCAAAAAAAGAGATGGAGAGAGCCGATGTTGTATTAATTGGTCCTCAAATGAGCTTTTTAAAAGGTGAGTTTCAAAAAGAGGCACAAAAATATGATATTAAAGTAGATGTAATCGACATGATGGCCTATGGAATGGCTGATGGAAAGAAAGCTTATGAACAGGCATTAAGCTTAATAGGTGATAAATGATGACAAAATTAGAGTTAGATAAGTTGACTGAAGAACAAATTAATTTTCAATTAATCCTTCATAGTGGCACTGCACGGAGCAAAATTATTCAATCCCTACGAGAGTATAGAGAGGGAAATGTTGAAAGTTCTAATAGATTGCTACAAGAAGCAGAAAATGACTTGCAAATAGCACATGATGTACATTTTCAAATGATTAAAAGAGAAGCAAATGGATTAAAGACAGAATTTTCTTTATTGCTTTTACATGGGGAAGATCATTTAATGTCTACCTTAACGATGAAAGAGTTAGTTAGAGAGATGCTTGAACTTTTTAAAGCAAAAAATCTCTAAGTTACTGACAATAGGGGGATCTTTTATGAAGCAGGGTTTCTTTGAAAAATTAAGTAGTTATCTGGTTCCTATAGCTGGAAGGCTAAATAACAACCGTTATTTATCCGTATTACGCGATGCTTTTATGTTATCTTTTCCTCTTACGATTTTTGGTTCAATAGTAGTTGTTCTAATGAACTTACCATTTCTAGATAAGATGATGAGCGAAAGTAGCTTAAATACATTTCGGTCAGCCTTTAATATCGCTCCACAAGCAACGATGAATATTATGACTATTTTTGTAGTCTTTGGTATTGGTTACTATCTGTCGAAAAGTTACAATGTGGAAGCTGTATTCGGTGGAGCAATTGCTTTAGCATCTTTTCTTATTTTAACTCCATTTTTTCTAGAGGTGGAAGGGAAAGAAGCAATTCAAAATGTTATTTCCGTTGACAGGTTAGGAGCTAAAGGTATGTTTCTGGGGATGATTGTTGCCTTTACTTCTACAGAAATATACAGATTCCTTGTACAAAAAGATCTTACGATAAAAATGCCAGCAGGTGTGCCACCTGCTGTAGCTAAATCATTCTCTGCTTTAATTCCAGCTGTTATTACGTTAACTGTTTTTCTCGGAATTAATATCTTAGTAACACAATTATTTAAAACAAATATGCATGATGTAATATACCATTTAGTGCAAGCACCACTAGTAAACTTGGGTAGTGGAATTATTCCAACTTTAATTGCTGTTTTTGCTATACAGTTATTGTGGTTCTTCGGGTTACATGGACAAATTATTATTAACTCTGTAATGGATCCAATCTGGAATACCTTAGCTATTGAAAATTTGAATTCATATACGAAAACGGGGGAAGTTCCGCATATCATCAGTAAACCATTTATGGAAATTTATACGGTTGGTATGGGGGGCACAGGAATGACCCTTGCAGTAGTCATCGCAATCTTGCTTTTTATGAAAAGTAAACAGATGAAGCAAGTCGCAAAGTTAGGGTTAGGTCCAGGTATTTTTAATGTTAATGAACCTATTATTTTTGGACTTCCAATTGTTATGAATCCTCTAATTATTGTGCCATGGGTTTTAGCTCCAATAGTTGCAACACTGGTTTCGTATTTTGCTATGTCTACAGGGATTGTGCCTCCCCCAACTGGTGTTACTGTTCCTTGGACAGTACCTATTTTTATTAATGGTATGATGGCGACTAATTCTTTAGCAGGAGGAATCTTACAACTTGTTAATTTCTTCATTGTATTAGCTATTTGGTTTCCGTTCTTGAGAATTATTGATCGAGTAAATGTTTTAAAAGAAAAAGAAAGCAATAGAGAAAATGAAAGTAAAGAAAAGGAAAAAGATAATAAAGTATCCTAAGGATAAAAAGGAGAAATAGATATGAAAACAGTGGAAGAAATAAGAGAAACTATACAATTTCAATTTCCAAAAGGCTTTTGGTGGGGGTCTTCTGCGTCAGCAACTCAAACAGAAGGGGCAGCTGATAAAGATGGAAAGGGTCAGAATATATGGGACTATTGGTATGAACAAGAACCTAGCCGATTTTTTAATGACGTAGGACCAGGGGATACTTCTCAATTTTATTCCCGTTATAAAGAGGATATTGCCCTCATGAAATACATTGGTCATAATTCTTTTCGTTTATCTATCTCTTGGTCTAGAATGTTTCCAAATGGTGTGGGAGAAGTAAATGCTAAGGCAGTAGAATTCTATAATGATGTTATCAATGAGATGATTGCAAATGAGGTAGAACCATTTGTAAATCTATATCATTTTGATATGCCGATGGCTATGCAAGATATTGGTGGTTGGGCTAATCGTAAGGTTATGGAAGCCTATGTGGAATACGCAAAAACTTGCTTTACTTTATTCGGGGATCGAGTGAAAAAGTGGTTTACCCATAATGAACCAATTGTTCCTGTGGAAGGTGGCTATCTTTATGATTTCCATTATCCAAATGAAGTGGACTTTAGGAAAGCAGTTCAGGTAGGTTACCATACCATTTTATCCAGTGCAAAAGCTATTCAAGTATATAAAGAGCTGAATCTAGATGGCAAGATAGGTATTATTCTTAACCTAACTCCTTCTTACCCAAGAAGTCAACATTCTGCCGATTTGAAAGCTTCTAACATTGCTGATGTCATTTTTAATCGTTCTTTCCTCGACCCATCGGTGAAAGGTGAATTTCCAGATGAGCTTGTCTCTATTCTAAAGGAAGAGGGATTTATGCCAGTCATTGAAAAAGGGGATTTAGATTTAATTAAATCGAATACGGTAGACCTTCTAGGCATTAACTATTATCAACCAAGAAGAGTAAAAGCTAAAGAAAATCTCCCTAATCCAGAAGCTCCGTTCACACCCGAGCGCTACTTTGATAACTATGTAATGACTGGTCGCAAAATGAATCCACATAGGGGATGGGAAATTTATGAAAAAGGAATCTATGATATTTTAATTAATGTTAAGGAAAACTACGGTAACATTGAATGCTTTATCTCTGAAAATGGTATGGGAGTAGAAGGGGAAGAAAGATTTCGCGATAAAGAAGGAGTCATTCAAGATAGTTATCGTATTGAATTTATAAGAGAACATTTAAAATGGGTTCACAAGGCTATTCAAGAGGGATCAAATGTAAAAGGATATCATTTGTGGACATTTATGGATAATTGGTCATGGACAAATGCCTATAAAAACCGATATGGATTTGTTTCAGTGAACCTCGATAAAGATGCTGAACGTACAGTTAAAAAAAGTGGCTATTGGTTTAAAAAGGTCTCCCAGGACAATGGATTTTAAAGAGATGGTTCTACAGACCACTTCTTTAAAAAAGGAGGAAAAGCATGGCTCAGTATGTGGTTATTGATATTGGTGGTACTACTATTAAACATGCTGTTATGAATCATGAAGCAGAATGTTTAAAATCAGGATCTATTACTACCCCAAAGCAGGGAGAAAAACAAATTTTTAATAGCTTACTTGATATCATTAATAGTTATCAAAAGAGTTTTATGATACGAGGGGTTGCGTTAAGTGTCCCTGGTGCAGTTAACCCTGAAAATGGATATGTTTACTTCGCAGGAGCCGTGACTGATTTGACTGGTAGGTACTTAAAAAAGGAATTAAGTACATTACACCTTCCTATTGAATTAGAAAATGATGCAAATTGCGCAACCTTAGCTGAAAAATGGAGAGGAAATGCTACTGAATGCGAGAGTTTTATTTGTATCACAGCTGGTACAGGGATTGGTGGAGGAATCTTTATAAACGGTGATCTTTATAGAGGAAGAAAAGGAATGGCTGGAGAGTTTGGACTAATGTCCTTGTTATTTGATGAACAGTTAGAAACAGCGCTAGATCGTTTTTCATTCAGTAATATGGGTTCTACTAGAGCCTTAGTTGAAGATGTTTCGAATGGTCTCGATCAAAAAGTCAGTGGGGAAGAAATATTCTTACTACAGGACAATATAACAGTTAACGCATCTTTAAATAAGTTTTATAATGCATTTACTTCAGGATGTACCAACATTATACACGCTCTAGCTCCTGAAAAATTGCTTATTGGTGGAGGAATTAGTTCACAACCTGAGTTTATAAACGAAATTAAAAAAAGAATGGAGAAGATAAGGAAGGAAACATTAGATATTACAGAAGTAAGTAGTTGTTATTTTAAAAATGATGCAGGAAAAGTAGGTGCTCTTTACCACTTTTTGAAAAGGCAGAAAATCATATAACTTCAGGTAGGGAAAGAGATTTTTACATGTTCATATTTTTTTATCACTGTGGTAGTTCCTCTAATAGCTTTGTATATATTATTAAATTATTGAAGATTATAATAGAAACTATAAATATTATCATAGAAATAAAGACTATAACATTTAATTTTTTTCAACACTAAAATAAAGTAAAATGGCTTGCTATATATACAGCTATGAATGGAGGAAACAAAATGAGCAAATATGAACAAATTTCAAATGAAATGAGGAAAAGAGTACAAGAGGGTGAATATCCTAGTGATCAACCTATTCCTGATGAAAAATCTCTTTCAAAGGAATTTGATTGCAGTCGTATGACGATGAAGAAAGCTCTTGATATATTAGTTGCTGAAGGATTACTGTACCGCAAGCGTGGTCATGGAACGTTTATTGTAAAGTCGGCTATCCAACATAATCTAGTTAATGTAACAGATAGAGAAAATTTAGGGTTGACGGGTTTATTACAAGATAAAGACATTGAAAGCGAAATTATTCGGTTCAATGTATTATTTCCAACAGAGAAAGTAGCTGAACACCTTTCTATTGACCATAATACACCGGTCTATCACATCATTCGTCTTCGTAATGTAGAAAATGAACCTTTCGTGATAGAAGAAACCTTTATGCCTACAAATATTATTGGAGGGATTAATGAGGAAGTTTTACATTCTTCTATTTATAACCATATAACTCATACGTTGGGATTAACAATAGGGGGATCTCATAGAAAGATAAGGGCGGATAAACCAAATGAATTAGATCAAACTTATTTGGGGTGTGCTACTGATGATCCGGTTCTTGAAGTGGAGCAAGTTGCTTATCTAAATACAGGTATCCCTTTTGAATACTCATTTTCAAGACACCGTTACGATAAATTTGTCTTTACAACAGTTAATATCAGACGATAGAGGACATCTTTATTTTCACCTGGTCATTTTACAAAGGGGGAATCATTATGATTTATGGGGGAATTGAAGCTGGAGGCACAAAATTCATTTGTGCTATTGGTAATGAGGATGGAGAAATTATTGAACAAATTCAAATCCCTACAACTAGCCCGAAAGAAACAATGCAAGAAGTAATCAGCTTCTTTCGGCAATTTACATTAGGCGCTATAGGGATTGGCTCATTTGGACCTTGTGATATTAATCCAAAAAGCGATACTTACGGTTGCATTACCTCTACCCCAAAAAAATTATGGAGAGATTACTCTATATTGGGGGCTCTTAAGGGAGAATTCGAGGTTCCAATTATCTTTAATACTGATGTAAATGTAGCAGCCTTAGCAGAAACAAAATTAGGTGCAGCCAAAGGATTGGATAGTTGTTTATACATTACTGTAGGAACAGGAATCGGTGCGGGTGCAGTAGTAAATGGTCAACTTCTTCAAGGATTATCACATCCTGAAATGGGTCATATTATAGTTCGTCGCCATCCAGATGATGTATATGAGGGGAAATGCCCTTATCATGGAGATTGTCTTGAAGGACTAGCAGCTGGACCTGCTATTGGGGATAGATGGGGAAAAGAAGCAAGTCAATTAGCTAGTAGATTAGACGTATGGGAATTGCAGGCTTTCTATATAGCTCAAGCCTTAATGCATTACATTCTGATCCTTTCCCCTAAAAAAATTATTTTAGGTGGAGGAGTAATGAAGCAAAAACAAGTCTTTTCCCTCATTTATAATAAACTTAGTGAATTATTAAATAGTTACATCGATTTGCCGGAACTCTCTACCTATCCTCACAAATACATTGTCTCGCCTGGATTAGGGGATCGCGCAGGAATTATTGGGGCGTTAATCCTTGCCCAACAGGGTTATCATAAAAAAATTCATTCATAAACACTATTTTAATAATCATTCGTATTCAGAAGAGGTGCTTAGTTATTATGGAACCTATTTTTTTAGAACCCACCTTTCAGGAGAGAATTTGGGGTGGGACCACGTTAAAAGAAACATTTGGGTATAATATTCCCTCTACAAATACAGGGGAATGTTGGGCCATTTCCGCACACGATAATGGACCTTCCATCGTAAAAAGGGGCCCCTATGCAGGTAAAACACTAATCGACCTGTGGAAGGAGCACAGGGAGCTTTTTGGGAATGAGCAAGGAGAGAAATTCCCTCTATTAACAAAAATTTTAGATGCTAATAAGGATCTATCAGTCCAGGTTCACCCGGATGATACTTATGCCCAAAAACATGAACATGGAGAATTAGGTAAAACAGAGTGCTGGTATGTTATAGATTGTAAGAAAAATGCAGAGATTATTTATGGTCATACTGCTCAAACAAAAGAAGAGTTTATTAGAATGATAGAAGATAAAGAATGGAATGGCTTACTCCGTCGTTTGAAAATAAAAGCAGGAGATTTCTTTTATGTTCCTAGTGGTACTATTCATGCATTAGGAGAAGGAACCTTAATCTTAGAGACACAGCAAAGCTCTGATACAACATATCGCGTATATGATTATGATCGTACGGATACAGAGGGGAAGAAACGAGAGTTACATTTAAAAAAAGCTATAGAGGTAGCAACAATCCCCCATGTAGATGCAATTATTAAACCTTCTGTTGAAATGAAAGAAAACGTAATTATTACTACATTCATAAAAGAAAAGTTTTTTTCCATATATAAATGGGACATCAAAGGCAAGACCCAATTTATTATGGATAAGCCATTTATGCTTTGCAGTGTAATAAAGGGAGAAAGCAGGCTTCTCCAAGGTAAAAAGGAATACATCTTGGAGAAAGGAAGCCACTTCTTATTACCTAAACAGATTAATAAGTTTGAAATAGATGGGTCATGTGAGGTAATAGTCTCTCACATATAGAATAGATTGAATATTTTTAATGTTCTGTTAAGTTTAAAATGAGATATTTCATTTTACTTTTTAAAACTAAAAATTCATGAATGTTAGCGTTTACTTATTTTACTTCTTTCCAGTGAACTATGAAAGGAGTGAATGTTTAATATTTTTTATAGAAGAAGAGTTTAAAATAAAAACTTTTACGAGGTGATGAAATGTCAATTATTAAGAAAGTTCCATTAATATTTCTATGTCTCCTAATGTTTGCTACTTCTCTATTTATTTTTAAGCCTGAGGTAAAAGCAGCAACTGGGTTTTATGTAAACGGAAACACTCTGTACGATGCAACAGGTAGCCCGTTTGTTATGAGGGGAATTAACCATGCTCATTCTTGGTTTAAAGATGATTCTTCTACAGCAATCCCTGCTATAGCGAAGACAGGGGCTAATACTATTAGAATCGTCCTATCTGATGGAAGCCAGTATACAAAAGATGATATTAATACAGTAAAAAGTCTTATATCCTTAGCTGAGAAGAATAACCTTATTGCTATTTTAGAGGTGCATGATGCCACAGGAAACGATGCTGTTAGCTCGTTAAACGATGCTGTTAGCTATTGGATTAGTATTAAAGAGGCTCTTATTGGAAAAGAAGATAGGGTCTTAATTAATATTGCCAATGAATGGTATGGTACTTGGGATGGTGCAAGTTGGGCAAGTGGCTATAAACAGGCTATTCCAAAGTTAAGAGATGCTGGACTCAGCCATACATTAATTGTAGATTCCGCAGGTTGGGGACAATATCCAGAGTCTATCCATCAATATGGTAAAGATGTATTTAATGCTGATCCACTAAAAAATACAATGTTTTCTATTCATATGTATGAATATGCTGGGGGGGATGCTTCCACTATTAAATCAAATATTGACGGAGTACTGAATCAGGATCTTGCATTAATTATTGGTGAATTTGGACATAAACATACGAATGGAGATGTTGATGAGGAAACAATTATGAGTTACTCACAGCAGAAGAATGTTGGTTGGTTAGCTTGGTCTTGGAAAGGTAATGGCCCCGAGTGGAGTTATTTAGACTTATCAAATGATTGGGCTGGAGATAATTTAACCTCGTGGGGTAATACAATTGTAAATGGAGCTAATGGTTTAAAAGCTACTTCTAAAATAAGTCCAGTATTTGATGGAGGAGATCATCCTGGTGGTTCAGGTGGAACTGAAAATACTTTGTATAATTTCGAAACCGAAACACAAAGCTGGAGTGGTGGAAATGTAATGGCTGGACCCTGGTCAACGAATGAGTGGGCATCAAAAGACAACTATTCTTTAAAAGCTGATGTTCAATTAAACAATAATTCCCAGCATTATTTATCTTTAACTCAAAACCAAAATTTCAGTGGAAAATCTCAACTAAAGGCAACTGTAAAGCACGCTGATTGGGGAAATCTAGGGAATGGAATTAATGCACAGTTATATGTGAAAACAGGGTCAGATTGGAAATGGTTTGATGGTGAGAGTGTGGAAATTAATTCCTAAAATGGAACTATTTTAACTTTAGATTTATCATCCATCTCCGATTTAAATGACATTAAAGAGATTGGCGTGCAGTTTATGGGCTCTTCGAAAAGCAGTGGTCAAACAGCTGTATACGTTGACAACGTAACAATTCAATAATCATTATGGAAGAAAAGGTTTAAAAGTTTTAATCATTCTATTAGCTAATCTCTGTTGAGTAGGGATTAGCTTTCTTCACTCTCTTAATTATTTTGCTATCTGGTGTGTGGAGCAGCAACTAATGATTCTAACAGGGAATTTACCTACTAATAATTATACTCCTTCAGACGATCTTGTTTTCGAGAGAAAACAAGATTAACACCAATAAGTTTAGTTGTATACTATATGCATTCCTTTCCTAGTTTACATAAAGCATGTTAGAGGAAGTAAGAAAAGCGAAAGCCCGTTCAGTAACAACGAGTTTTCGCTTTTTATTTTCGTTTATATATACTTTTGTGTACATATTGTTTACAAACGATTACTTAAGATATATAAATTTTAAGATTATATGGAGAGAAAATTAAAAATGAGAACTATTATTTCTTTTTTTAACGATTTCATTTTGTTTAAAACTTGCCTAGGCAACGGGATAACTACGTAAAAATGAAAATGAGTGTGCCATCTTTTTGGCAAAACTTAATGGAGGCTCAATAGATTGAATGTGAATATACATAATTATAGGATTAGTAAATAACCAGTGATTATGTAGGGCACTCACAATCAAACCCTGTTGTACAATTGAATACATAAAACGAGGAATCTCTTCTTGTAAAACAGCGATTTCAGCCAAGTTTAACGCATTACCGCTTTGATCTAATGATTCAAATAAGACTTCTGCTGGCATAACAGAACTGCTTTGGCGCCCTTGAACCCACACCTTAAAATTGCGGTGTAATGATACAGAACAACTATCTTGAGTTACTTTACTTTTTCCTTTAAGTATTGTAGCAAATTGTTCACAAATTGAATCAAAATTATCCATATCGTAAGCCTCCCTTTGAACATAAAATTATGTTGTTTGACATTAATTTATGTTCAAAGGAATGTAGTTTTAAGGCATCACAGAATATGTCACCTCTTGGTATGAAGGAATAGTAAATACAGAAGAGGGTTCACGAAGAGACGCTCCCGTTTTTTCAATAAAGCTACCCATTAAATCCTATCTGATTTGTTCGCGACAACTAACTCAGCTCAGCTGTTTCCTTATATTAATAAAGAGTGATGTTTTGCTTTAAAAAAGCATTAGATTGTGGAATGGTTTCTTATAATTTACATAGGATTGCATAGCAACTTCTTTTTAGAGGAGGTATTCATATGAGAAATTGTGATTCCAAAAAATTAAGACCTAACCTAATTCCAAAAACGTTAGTTCCTGAAAATCAAGAAACACCCATTCATCTTGTTTCTGGTGATATTATAAGTGATAAACTGTTTTATAGAAGAAATCATTTTCCTTATCCAAGCTTTACATCATCCTTTTATTTTCTTCCAATAGAGGGACAAGTGCATATTTCTAAAGTTTTTTCTTTACAGGAGATTTACTCTATGCCAGCAAAAACAATAAAAGTGGTCTTAGAATGTTCTGGTGATAAGAGGGAGTTATTTAAACCAAAAGTGTATGGAGAGCAATGGGGAAAGGGAGCAATAAGTCAAGGTATTTGGAAAGGAGTATCTTTGAAAACTCTATTGCAGTACACAGGATTGCTTGATAATGCAAAAGAAATTGTTTTTGAAGGTTATGATAATGGTCGAAGACCTGATTCCAACAAATTATATAATTTCTCTAGAAGTTTACCGATAGAAAAAGCTCTTGATCCAGATACCATTATTGCTTATGAATATAACAATCATCCCATATCCTTCAAACATGGATTTCCCCTAAGGTTAATTGTCCCCGGCTGGTATGCAATGGCTTCTGTAAAATGGATAAAAAAAATTATTATAATTGATAAGGAATTTAAAGGTCCTTTCCAAGATATTGATTACGTTTACTATCCAAACCAAGAAAACGACAATGGAAAAGTTCCTGTGACTACTATTAATGTTAACTCAACAATACAATATCCATTAAATATGCAATTATTGCATTCAGGAGTTTATGAAATAAAGGGGATTGCGTGGACAGGTGAGGGACAAATTACAATGGTAGAAATCAGTATTGATGGAGGTCAAACTTGGAATAAATGTAAACTAACTTCTTCATTTGAGAAACATTCATGGATTCGTTGGAATTATACATGGAATGCATTAAAAAAAGGCGAATACACTATAAAATCAAAAGCTGCTGATTCTAAAGGAAATGTTCAACCATTAGAACCAATATGGAACAGAAAGGGCTATGGTTACAATGCTATAGACCATATTAAAGTTAAAATCGAATGATTTTCAATTTTAAGTAGATCCTTATTATAAACAAAGTTAAAAGACCGTTTCAAACGGGACTGACCCCATGCTGAGCAAAGATTTTTTTAAAATTATAGGAAATTCAACAATGATTAGTTACCATAATGTTGCTTATCAGAAGGGAAAAAAGCGCAAATCCATTGAGTGATAACGAGTTTGTGCTTTTCCTGTAGGTATACTCTTCTGGTCAATTTATGGACCTTACTTTTCTTATAAAGACATCAATGTTTTAATCTTCTTTATATTGTTCTTTTACAATACTATGACCTATGAACGCTTTTCTCTTGAAATTGCTCAATATATCAAAGCGGGAGCTAACATCATAATTAGTTAGGAATGGATGGAACATCCCCCTATACCATTGAATAAAGAACGATGTGCAGAGATTATCCACCTTTCATCTAGGAGAGAGACCACTAAAAAAGGTTAGGATAAAAAAATAAAATAGCAGAAACAGACGATAATTTAGTCTTTACAACATAAAAAAAACAGGAGTAATATATCTTTCATAAATTCATAAAACATCTTGATCGCTGAATCCGTATGGAACGGGGGAACCAATTTTGTAACAGCCTTTTCTGTTACTTGGGGTGAATCCTTTATGTAAGTAAAGGTAGGGTTACTTCGTGACCTGAATCCGACAGCTAACTTCGTAAGCGTTAGGGAGAGGGTGTGAAACTTGTGATCAAAGAATAGACCACGGGGGACTCCTCTGTGGTCTTTTTGGTGTTGAATGGATATTTATGTATTTTTAATGCTAAACAAAAAATGCTAATGAAAACAGGATAAGGAAGGAATTATACGGTTGGACTAAGTGCAAACTTTACAGGAGACTTGAGCCCCGCAGGACGCATTCTCATTACGATTATGATGTTTATTGGGCGAGTAGGGCCTCTTACCATTGGTTATGTGCTTGCTATTCGTTCAAATAAACAATCAAAAATTCGTTATGCAGAAGAAAAGATTCTTATTGGCTAAAAAGAATAACGTTTATATTTCGAGCAAACTAAATAAGATGCTGTTAAGCCTCTATCAAACATTCTCATTTGTTCGAGTTGACAACATGTAAAGGAAGAAAGTTATTGGGGAAAGCCAGTAGCTTTCTTCCTTATTTAGAATGTATATCACATCTATCTTTAATTAACCTAATGTTACTTATCGGCATTGAAAAATGATCTTCGAATAGAAGATCCTTTTAAAGGAAAATTCGTTCCAAAGTAACACAATGGCAGGGTGTTACTTTGGAGAATTAATTCATTATTTGTAATTTTTTTAGGTGAAGATAATAACAATATACCCATATATACGGGATGATGTAGGAGAAAAATGTCCAAATAGTATTCCAGCCGTTCCCATATACAACTTTTCCACTTAAAACTAACGTCATTTCAAGAAAAGTAGTAAATAGTGATATAGAAAAGATCATCAAGTAAGGTCTTTTGGTTTTCTTTATAAAGAAAATCAAGTAACTTGCTAAAATTGGATAAAGTCCTAAATTAAAAGGTAAGGCAGACAAGGTTTTTTGATTAAAGAAGGGAGCAATTCTCCAAAATCCATAGTAGAACCCGAATTCATTTACAACAAATGCAATAACACAAAAAAATGTACCAATTAAAGGTATAATCGTCCTATCTTTTTTATAAAGATGAAGAATTCCAACAATCCAAGGTAAGATGAAGGCAATTAGGATATTAAAAATCAATTTTTCCCATTTCCTTTTTTGTATTTATCTTCTCCTTATTTCAAATAGTCTAACCTTCAAAACAAAGTATTATATGAATACTCTATACAAATCTACTTACCATAATGTTGATTATAAGAAGGGATTTTTAAAGTAGGAGCAAGGTTGATCCTGCTTTTTAATTTTTGGTTGTGTTAATTTTTAATGATAATAATTAGACAAAAACAAAAGGAAACCAAGATACTGAGGTTTCTTTCAGCCTAATTTATTCAACAGAAGTGCAAATTTCAATATAATGTCCATCTGGGTCTGCTATATAGGCAACTGTTTGTCCCCACGGCTTTGTAACAGGTTCCTTTAAGATTGTAACCCCTTGTTGGCGTAGGGTTTCGATTGTTGCTACAACATCTTCTACAACAAATCCGACCTCAAATGTTTGTGTAGGAGCAGAACCTTCAGGAACATTTAAACCTGTTAACTCTTTTACATCCTTACGAGTGTTAATTGATAAAGTTGTGGCACCTGTGTCAAATTCAACATACGTATCTTGTTGCATCTTAACTGAGAGCCCAAAAATACCTTTGTAGAAATCCATTGTTTTTTCAAAATTACTCACATATAAAATGACATATTTCATTGCTAACTTCATTTTTTCACTCTCCTTATGGGAAATTTAAGAACTTAAATAATAGCCTATACCACCGTATTAATCATACTATCTAATTTCTGAAAATTATATTAATAACCATAATATTCATTGTGATATAGTCATAATAAAGTAAGGCGAATCACAAAAAATAAAAAGAGACATAGATCTTTTTTTGAGAGCCCGTTGAATTATCTAATTCAACGGGTTCCATGTTGACTAGATATTCATTAAGGCTCTGGTGCAAATATGTGAAGAAAATATAAAAAGATTTACTGGAGGTTTGACAATGCAATACGAAGCTAAAACCCCAACGGAATATTTTGAACTACTAGACGATGACTGGAGAAAAGAGAAGCTATTAATTGTGAGAGAATTTATTTTAGAAAATGCCCCAGAACTCGAGGAGGGCGTCCAATACAAAATGCTTTGTTATGGTACTGAAACCTCCAAATTATTTCATTTGAATGCTCAAAAATTTTATGTGAGTCTATACGTGGGCAACATTGGAAAAATAGAAAATGCCAATAAGTTTCTGACCGGATTGGATTATGGAAAAGGGTGTATACGCATAAAAAAGTCAGTTGATTTGCATGATAGTGGACTTGAAGATTTCGTGAAAAAGACTATATTTACTTGGAGAGCGGGCGATGATACTTCTTGTTAGCACTACTTTTAATTTCAAAGAGTATTAGTAGTATTTTCCCATCACAAATTCGTATTTATGGATAGAGTTTTTTTAAAAGATATCAAATAAAAGGAAGACGAGCGCCCTTACTACAATCTCGTCTCATATAATCAAGTTTTACATCCTGGTACTTTAATGATTAATATTGAGGGCGTAGAACATACATTAAAAGAAGAGGAACGTACAACTAAGATATTAGCTATTGTCATTAAACGTACACTGCGTAATCAGCAAAACTAACAGTTAGAAAAAATTCTGTTTCTTCGAACAGGATTTTTTTATTTCTAAGATTTTAGTTAATATAAAACCTATTCGAGGAAGTAAAAAAGCACAAAACCGTTGGTTCTCAACGAATTTGTGCTTTTTCTTTTCTGTTAATGCAAGTTACTATAAACGAGCTAATAATAAGGCTTGTTATTAACAATTAGATTTTACAATACAACAGTGTTGTAATAACTGATAGATACAACTGGTCAAAAAATTGAAATGAGCTCTTTTGTATATGAATGGCGTTCCTCATTAAATAATTGTTCGTTGTTAAATTGATCAACAAGTTTGCCATCTTTCATGACCATAATCCGTTGACTCATTTCTTTGACAGCAGCAAGATCATGGGAAATAAACAAGTATGAAAGATTTAACGTTTTACGAAGGTCTGTTAATAAAGTAAGTATTGCCCCTTGAGAGATAACGTCAAGACTTGCTGTAGGCTCATCTAAAACAATAAATTCAGGTTCAATACTAATAGCACGAGCAATTGTTACACGTTGTCGCTGACCGCCACTTAGCTCGTGAGGATATCGATCTGCCAAGCTAGATGGTAACTCAACGACTTCAAGAAGCTGCTTTATAAAATCATCCTTTGAAGTATAGGAAAAATGTATAAGATTAAGGTCATTCTTAAATTGAGCGTAAGGATCAATAAGTGAATCTTTTATTTTAAGTTTTGGGTTTAAAGAGGCTGAAGGGTTTTGCAGCACAATTTGAATCTTTCTTCGATAAGGATATAACTGTCGATCATTAAATTGCTCAATTGCCTGATCCCTAAAATAAATTGATCCGCTATCAATCGGTTCAATTCGGAGCAGGCAGCGAGCTAATGTGCTCTTACCACAGCCACTTTCACCGACAAGACCTAGACATTCTCCCTTGTTCAGTTCAAATGAGATGTTATCGAGAATGGTTTTCTTAGCTTGATATGATTTTTTTAATTCGTGTACAGTAAGTAAATTCATTTGTTTTCAACCTCCGGTAAACCTGAAGGGAGCCCACGCCCAAGTGTAGGCGCTGCTTGAATTAATTGCTTGGTATATTCATGCCTTGGGTGATCAAGTATACGATGTTTATTACCTGATTCAACAAATTCCCCTTCCTTCATTACTGCTAAGCGAGTTGCATATCGCTTAACATGTCGCCAATCATGAGTGATAAATAATATGGTACATCCTTTTTCTTTTTGCCGTTTGGCAAGTAGTTCTAAAATTTTGTGTCCTGAGACACTATCAAGCGCAGTTGTTATTTCATCTGCAATTAATAAATCTGGAGATAGTAAAAGTGCCAATGCAATTGAGACACGTTGAAGTTGTCCACCACTTAATTGAAAGGGATATCGGTTGTATAGTGTTTCGTCTAGCCCAACAGCTTCAAGTTCTTCCTTTGCATTTAACTGGCGGGTTTTTGGATCATGAATCCCATGAGCTTTCTGGTATTCTTCAAAATGTTGAGAAATGGTACGAAATGGTGTAAAAGAACCTTGATAATCTTGAAAAATATAAGAAATTTTTTGACCACGTATTGTTTGAATTTGCTTTGGTGAGAATTCAAGTAAGTTCTCCCCTTTAAAAAAAATCTTTCCTTCTATCTGTAAATTAGGATGAAGAAGTTGTCCAATTGACTGGGATAATAGACTTTTTCCACTACCACTTTGCCCAACAAGAGCATACCATTCTCCTTTGCGAATCGAAAGGGACACGTTATCAACAATTTTCTTTTCCCTACTGCTAATGGACACTTGCTCAATCGATAAAATCATTTTCGTATCTCCTTTTTTACATCAAAATGATCACGTAAATAGTCTCCCAGCATGTTAGTCAGTAATACTACGGCTACAATTGCTAAACCAGGGTATATCATTAATTCAGGTTTTGACTCAAAATAGGGACGTGAGTCGTTTAGCATTGCTCCCCATTCAGGAGTTGGTGGTTGTGCCCCTAGCCCTATATACGATAGAGAGGAAATGAGAAGAATAATTTTACCTAAATCAAGACTTGCCAAAACAAGAACGTTTCCTACAATATGGGGAAATAAATGCTTGCGCATAATTTTAAATGAAGATAGTCCGTTGATTTTTGCAACCAACACATAATCTTTTTGAGATTCTGATAAAACTGTACTACGGACTAGACGGGCATAACTTACCCATTTAACTAACACAATAGCAAGGACAAGGTTGCCTATTCCAGGTCCGAGCAAACCACTTAAGACAATAGCAACAATTGTATCAGGGAAAGCTAAAAATCCATCGGCAATTCTCATAAATATCCGATCAACTAGCCCACGTTTATATCCTGAAATAAGACCAAAGGGGATTCCAATAATGAGAGCAACAATTAGTGCTAGAGAACTATACCCAATTGTTTGAATCCCCCCTAACAATAGCCTAGTCAAAACATCTCTACCAAGATGATCTGTACCAAGTGGGTGATGGAAGCTCACTTCTTGGAGACGTCCATCAAGATTTGTTAATGTAGGATCATGCTTTAAATAGTAAAAAGTATAAATAGAGACTAAAATTACAAAGACGATGGATAGCAGCCCAATTATCCCTTGCCAGACCGGCTTTTTTTCATTAAACAAATGTATAGAAAGACCCTTCATCTATTATTCTCCGTTTCTTTTAATTTCATTTCTGGGTTTAAATATCGATAAGACAAATCAACACATGTATTTACAATAAAAACCACAGCAGACATGATTAAAATATATCCTTGTATGAGTGGATAATCTCGTTGGCGTATCGCATCAACTACAAGTTTTCCTATACCAGGATATGCAAATAGAACTTCAATCACCACTACACCACCAATTAAGCTTCCCAAACTTACCCCAAATACAGTAATAACCGGAGGGAGACTATGTCGAAATGCATGGACTAGAAAGATTCGTTTATCTGACAGACCACGAGCTCTTGCTGAACGAATAAATTCTTGACCAAGAGAATCAAGTAAGCTTGAACGAAGCAAACGGACATATACACTAGAAATAGCTAAACCAAGTGTAAGTGATGGTAAGATTAATGAGGATAGTCCATCTCTCCCCATTGTTGGAAGCCAACTAAAACGTACACTAATTAAATCGATAAAAATAAGACCTAACCAAAAACTAGGGATAGCTGCTCCAATAATTGATAGTATTCTACTAATCTGATCAATCCAGCTATCCCGATACAGGGCTGATAAGGAACCTAATGGAATGGATACTGCCAACATAACGATCATTGACCCAATTGTTAATTCAACTGTGGCGGGAAGACCCGTTAAAATCATCTCTATTACAGGTTGACCAGTAACATATGACTGACCGAAATCAAGTTGAACAAAATTAAGAAGCCAATACCCGTATTGAACGAGTAAAGGCTTGTTGAATCCCATTTCTTCTCTCAACATTTCCACCTGTTCTTGACTAACAGACAGTTCATCAACATTCAGAATAGTCAACACAGGATCACCAGGTGCAAGCCTAATAAATAAAAAGCTTACAAAGGTAATAAACAACATAAAAATAAAAACTTCAAGAAACTTCCGAACAATAATTTGAACCATCTATCTACTTCACATCCAGTTTATTTGTAATCATGTAATATTCACTACGGGTAGTTACCCAATTCTTAACTTTATCTTCATTGTAGGCAACGATTGTTGAAGGATGTAAAACAAACGAATTGATTACATGCTCATTTATATAATTAGCTGCCTGCTCTGAAAGTGTAGCTCGTTCCTCTTGATTGACTGTTTGATTGAGTTTATCAATGATAGCTGTCAATTTCGGATCACTTGCACCACTAAAGTTTAGAGCACCATTGGGATGGTAAGTGGCATTCAAATAATAACCTGCATCCCCACGAGGAGCCGTCAAATTACTATAAGTAGCCAAGTCCCAATCGCGGTTTGATGCCATATATTCCTCTGGAATGTCGATTTGTCTTATCTCAACATCAATCCCAATTTTTTTAGCATCTGATTGAAAAACTTGAGCAATTAATGGTAAATCAGCTCTTGCTGAATAAGTTAGTAAGGTAAATTTAAGTGGTTCTCCATTTTTTTTCATTTTTCCGTCTTTAAGCTTATAACCGGCTTTCTCTAAATGTTTTATAGCTACGTCTGCACCTTTCTCCATTTGACTATTTTCATATTTTGGAGCAAATGGAAGGGAAGGAAGAAATGGACCTTGAGCAACTTCAGCATGCCCAAGCAGAATGGTATCCACAATTTTTTGACGGTCAATTAACGCATCTACAGCTCGTCGTACATTGACATCTTTTAAACTTTTACGTTGCATATTCATGGTCATTTGATGTACACGGAAAGTCGCTGTGGACTCAACTTTAATACCATCCATTGCTTTTAATGTTTCAAGGCTCTCTACTTCTGGACGATAAACAATATCTACCTGTCCAGACTTTAAGGCAAGTGAACGAGCGTTTGCATCCTCATTAAATGAGAAGGTTACAGAGTCGAGCTTTGAAGCTCCATCCCAATAATCATTATAACGTTTTAGTTCCAGTTTGCTTCCAGGAGTGAAACTCTCTAATGCAAAAGGCCCTGTACCTATAGGTTTATGAATAATATCTCCTTCTGTTACATCAATAATTGAAACATTAGGGTTTACAAGTTCTGAGACAAACTCTGGAAATGGTGCAGTAGTTGTAATATGTAAGGAGTACCCATCTGCTTGAATATTATTAATTTTCAGTGCATTTTTCACAGCAACACTTTCTTTAAGTGCACGTTCGAGAGAAGCTTTAACTGCTTTAGCATCCATTTTCTTACCATTTTGAAATTTAACATCTTCACGGAGTTTAATTGTCCAGTGTTGACCATCTTCACCTTCCCAGCTTTCAGCTAGCCATGGTTTAATGGTTAAATTTTTTTCATCTAATCGAACTAGCGTTTCTGTTATTCCTGCTCTTAACGGCACATAACTTGAATCTACATGAGGATCAAGAGAATTAGTAGAGAAATTATATAGAAAATGAACGTGTTTACCTTCCTCCTTATTTTTCGTTTCTGTTGCTGAGTTCTCACAGGCACTCAATAAACCTGCAAAAATTACTAAAAACCCTATTTTTAGAAAATTATTTCTAATGTACCTATGAAAAGTACTATAAATCCTATAAAAGTCTCTATTTCTAACCATTTTAAGTATATTCCTCCTAATACGAAATAATTACGATTTACATTTTATCGTAATCATTCTGATTTGGCAATATTAATAATTTCATAGATTATATCTTTGACTTGTTGTTTTGTTTAGGATTGAACGTTTAATCCTCAATAATTGCAATTAAATAGGCACGAGGGGTAGGAGATGAGAACCTTGAAATTGGAATTGCCTTCTCTGTTTTTTCTTCTTTATGCAGTTATTTATATATTGTTATAAGGTTTCAAAGACCAATATATGTCCTTAAAAATGAATGAAAAAGTAGATATTTATTCATTTCACTTTTAGAAAACAGTTGGATTAAGAGTTTTACAGTAGAATGTAGAAACAAAGAGTTTATATATTTACATGATACGTTTGCTTCTATTTTCGTACAGAAATAAAAGGAAATCTTATGGTTGCTTTATGAAAAGGAACATAGTACCATTAAATCGTAATAATTACGATTTGAGGAGGAGTTTTACATATGAATAAGATTCCAGTTACAGTTTTAAGTGGGTATTTAGGTTCTGGAAAAACAACTTTATTAAATTACATTTTAAAGAATCGTCAAGGATTGAAAGTAGCTGTTATTGTAAATGACATGAGTGAAATTAACATAGACGCAGAACTTGTAAAACAAGGTGGCGACTTATCAAGAACGGAAGAGAAGCTTGTAGAAATGTCTAATGGATGCATTTGCTGCACGTTAAGAGAAGACCTCCTTGTTGAGGTAGAGAAGCTGGCCAAAAGAGGAAACATTAATTATATTGTCATTGAGTCAACAGGTATTAGTGAACCTGTACCTGTGGCTCAAACATTTTCATATGTTGATGAGGAGTTAGGAATAGATCTTACTAAGTTTTGTACCCTTGATACAATGGTTACGGTTGTAGATGCAAATCGTTTCTGGCAGGATTTTGAGTCAGGAGATTCTTTACTAGATCGAAAGGAAGCTGTAGGAGAAGGAGATACAAGAGAAATTGCAGATTTATTAATAGACCAGATTGAATTCTGTGATGTACTCATTTTAAACAAATGTGACCTAGTATCAGAGGATGAATTAATTAAATTAGAAAGTATGCTAAGAACTTTACAACCTGATGCTAAAATTATTCGTTCTATTCAAGCAAGAGTGGATCCTAAAGAGATTTTAAATACAAATCGCTTTGATTTTGATAAAGCAAGCGCTTCAGCAGGATGGATTAAGGAATTAAATGACGGGGGTCATCATGAACATACTCCTGAAACCGAAGAATATGGAATTGGCTCTTTTGTATATAGTAGACGTGTTCCATTTCATACTCAACGTTTTGAAGACTGGGTACATTCTATGCCAAAACAAATTGTACGAGCAAAAGGAATCTCTTGGTGTGCTAGTCAAAATGATTTAGCTCTCTTAATGTCTCAGGCAGGACCTTCTGTAAGCATTGAACCTATTTCTTATTGGGTAGCTTCACTGCCATCTTTACAGCAAAAGAGAATCCTTGCCGATAATCCGAAATTAGTGGCTGAGTGGGATGAGGAGTATGGAGATCGTCACACAAAAATAGTCTTGATTGGTGTAGATTTAGATAAAGAGGCGATTATTAGAGACTTAGATGAATGTCTTTTGACAGAAGAAGAGATGAAAGGAGATTGGAAAAATCTAACTGATTCTTTTGGCTGGGTTGTTGAAAAGGCATAGTAAGGTAGGAGTGAAACAGGAGAGAAGAAGGTTCTCTCCTATTTTTAGTCAAGTCGGGTAAGCGAGGGGCATCGCTGCCCCTAACTCCCCTAAGAACCGTACGTGAGCCTTTCAACTCATACGGCTCAAGCCTCCCATTGCAGGTCCATTTGCTGTCGTATCTTCGTCACACACCATAATGGTAAGTAAAACGTACGCCGACGCTCCAAATGGAGGTATACATAACAGTACGTTTCTTTCGTCAAAAGATAGCCACAACCTTATGTGCCTACGAGAGACCAACGAGAAGTCAGCTCCCTTTCGGGCCTATCATGGGTTTGTCCGTAAGGACGATAGTATCCATCCAGTTATACAGTTTCCTGCTTTC
>NZ_FOXX01000019.1 GCF_900115845.1 Priestia endophytica DSM 13796
AGAAACTTATAGGAACCTACGAACTGTAGGCGCCAGCCGTACAGAACGTGGTTATCTTAAGTTTTAGGGAAGAGTCAGATGCAACAGGGAGTTAGACAGCGTTTTTGGCTGTCTTACTCCTTGTTAGCAGACCCTTGGGGCTCCCCTAAAGAAGTTCTTTTAGTTGTTAGCTCTTTTTTTGTCAATTGTTATTCTTTAGTCTATCCTAGGTCCTTGGGCTTGTTCTCTCCTTATTGCTTCCTTTATTGAAGAGAATACTGCTCCAATAAGAAAAAGCATTCCTACACAAACAGCATATATCATGGAGTGATCCACTGTATTTTTAAGTCCTAATCCAGCTATAATGCATGAGTTAAAAAGCATAATAAACAATACTGTATAGTTCATCTTCACATTCATAATTTTACACACCTACTCTTTTCCAATATTATACTATTAACAACGTGTATTTTAAATTTCATCTCAAAACAACATAGTTTATGACATTTAGTTATGATGGGCTACAAGCCCATCATAACTAAATTTTCAATAGATTCTTGGCGTCAGCCGAGAATCTTCCTCTTTTTTTATGCTGCTACAGCAGCATAGAGCAGGCTCGATGCCTGCTTGTTCAATCAAAGAAATTCGACTGTAAGGAGATATTTCTTCCTTGCGTAACAGATTCTTTTCAAAAAACCTTATTCCCTTGCGTCCTATCCAGTACCACAAGAGGGGGCATGTTCGATTTATCCCTTGACGAAGTCGGGGGATAAATCAGGACATGTCGGATAAATCCGTTGGATTTATCTGAGCCGGCTTCCCAAAAGGGGAGGGACTAGGTCCCTCCCCTTTTGGTTTCTGTGGTTACTTCTTCTTCTTGTCCTGCTGAATCTTCTTCTGGGTCTCCTTGCTGACCTTAATCTTCATGTTCGAGCCGATGTCGTTGGGCTCCGGCTTGCCGTCCTTCTTACCCATGTGGGGTTCCTTTCCTTCTTGTCCCGGGGGCTTTCCCCTGCTGACATGAACTACTCTAGCAGACTCACTCCGCCTGTCAAAGCCTAGATGGTGTGACCTGTCTCACATCACACAGGCTTGCACTCTAGCTAACTCCCCTCTAGTATGGAGTTGTTCGCAAGGGAAGAAAACGGAGAAGCAAGGAGTTTCAATGAAGTGTGAGATGTGCAAGACGAATGACGCCCTTATTTTCTGTTGTGGTGTTAGGTGGTGCGCCACGTGTGGCCACGCCCACGCACAAACTCACTAATCATCTGAATCCAGGTAGCAGAATAGAAAGGAAATACATTGAAGTTTCCTGAGTGGTATCCTATCGCCCTAATCATCATATCGTCATTCTCTGCCCTATCGGCAACTATAGGAGGAACAGTTTGGGCAATTGTTCAAATGCGTTTCCATTTTCAAAAAAGAAACCTGGAACTTCGGAAGTTGATTGCTGAAACAAGGAAATCTGAGTTGGAAGCCAAAAGAGCAGAAATTGAGGTCATCAATTCTGGCACAAATTTGCGTCGGGGACTATATGACATTGAGCGAAGCAAAATGAATCTGTTGGAAATGCAAAATAAATTGTCTGATCGTTGGGACATTCCAGCAGGCGCGATTCGTTCAGAAATTTTTCTAGACCATCCAGCAAATGATGTAAAAGCACTCACCAAAAAACTACTAGACTCTTAAGAGCAAAAAACGCAAACAATAGGGTGACACCTTATTGTTTGCGTTTTTCTTTTTTAGAGTTACACCCACCTTACAGTAAGTGTAAGTGTCAAGAGAGGGAACGTAAAAAATGTCCATGCTTTTCGGACATTTTTTCGCGTGTACGACCTTGACACGTCAACTACCCAAACGCTTTTAGTTGTTCCCCGGACTCCGTCCGGGGACCTGCCTAGTGGCGAGCGTGCTTTTATCTTTGACCTTTTGCGTACGAAACAGCAACTTTACAACAGCCCCACATGTTCGATTTATCCCTCAACGCAGTTGGGGGATAAATCAGGACATGTCAGATAAATCGGGATATAACTATATCCCGATTTATCTCCACCCTGAGCCAACAAAAAATTAATTAAGCAATTGCTAACTCCCAATTTCCTCTAGAACTAGATTGGAAATTGTCATGGATTTGAAGAGTCTGTCTTACTTTTTCTTTCCAGTGTTGATTCTTCTTTGCTTTTTTACTGTCCTGGACTATAGAGTAAATATCCTTTAATTGAGCATGACCGCCTAAATGCTCTAGTGCTCCCTGGATTAAGTCTCTCCATGTCATGTTGTCGAAATTTTTCAAGTTAAACTCTTTAGTATGGGTTAGTTTAACAGGAACATTCCATATGTGATTCTTTCTAAAAATTAGCAAGTGCTCATGATTAATTGGGACGAATGTTCCTCCGTAATTCTTTCTCCCACTAATCGTATTATGTTGTTCTTTCAACATATGAACCTCTAAATCTCCTATCCAAGCCATATCCTTAATAATGGAATAGTACTTCCCTTTCTTCCTTAAATCCCCGACAAGAAAGGCGTGTCGTCCTCCATTAACCAGGGATTGATAAATCTTGCTATTTACCTGGTCCAATTTTTTGATAAACTCCTCATAGCTTATGGGATTGGATAGGTCATCTTTATGAATTCGATTATTAACTTTTGAATATTGAATGATGTCCCAATAAGGAGGATGACTAAAAACAAAATCGCTTCCTGTAGGTATCTCATCCACCAAAGCATTCCAGCCCTCATTTAAATCTAGATGAACGCTATTTTTATATCCTAAGTCCTTAGCTACGTCCCTTCCTGTTCCCGAACCAGAGAAGACTTCTACAAACTTTCTCGGTTGAAAGAGTTCTAGTAAGTCTTTAATAATGTGACCACTACAATTACCTCTATAACTGGCTTTCCCCCACTTGCCACGTTGTTTATAAGATAGGATTGTCTGTTGCATAAAAGTCCCTCCGTTACTGTAATATCTTATCGCCCTTTGTATCTAATCAAACATTCTATTTTAGGCTTCTTCAATTTTATCCATTGTATAATCAATGCCTGCTAACCTTTCAAAGAGCTCCTCGTAATCAGCAGTCTCCATTTCATACATATGTCTGTACATTTCTTCTTCCGTTTCATAATCATTATAGTCCCACTGATTCATTAAAAATTCCCTCGCGCCTAATACGGTGGTTTCCCAACAATCACTAGAATCTTGAATATCCTCGACCAACACTTTTACATCATTATCTAATATGGAGGGTTCATCTAATTCAAAAACATCTAAGGTCAAATTAATTTGCCTATCTGTGTTGTATGCAAAAACTAAATCTTCGATGAACTTAATATCAGGTTCACCTGTAAAGTCACCAGCAATGATATGAACTTCATCTCCTTCATACTGAATGCGCTTATATTTTTTATCTAGTTCTGGCATTATAATTTCCCATTTAACCTCTAGTGCTTCAGGTATGTCATATCCAATAAAAACAGCTTGCATAGACCTTTTTCCTCCTAAGTTTTACAGATAAGGGAACGCTAGTTGTAATCAGCAACCAACGACTCCCCTCTTACTTGTGCTTGTGATTTTAAATGTTACTATTTAATCCTTTAATAGTTATCTCTTGTAAATGTATAAGCATATACTTCATTGAACCTAGCTGAATAATCAAGTTGTAAATAAACCCACTCACTGGAGGGAGATTGAGTTGCCTCTTGGATAATATAAGTAATGCTATAACTAATCTCTGTTATGTTTATCCTGTATGGTCGCATGTTTTTTCTCTCTTCTTCAGAGAATTCTAATATAAATTTCTCTTCCAATAGCTTTTCAGCGTGTTTTCTTTTCTCTAAATCCTTAATCATTCAAAACACCTCCCTTTATACCAATTGGACACCATTTTTAACGTGTTTTTCCTTTCTTTAGATTTTGCTTCTTTGTTTTCCGAAGCGCTTTGTGTCCCTTAAAAGGGATGATTTTTCCCTTTTTGCAAGAAGAACGAAAAAACCCTCATAGACTAGTTGTCATAAGGCGATCTTAAAAAAAGTTTTTTGATGTTGCGCAGCGCTTTTAATCACAAAACTTTTTGGCCGTTGACAACTAGGCTAGGCATCTTAGGTTTCAGCTGGAAAGGTTCGGGTGTCCTAACAGCTGAAACCTTAGTTGCCTTGGGGCGTTTTAAGATTCGGAAGGCAAAAAGGAAAAATCACTGAAACAATAGCAGACATTAGTCTGCTTTCCTCTTTAGCGCTTTTATCTTTTGAACTTAGGGTTTTCGGAGTGATCGGCCCGTAAAGAAACTTATAGGAACCTACGAACTGTAGGCGCCAGCCGTACAGAACGTGGTTATCTTAAGTTTTAGGGAAGAGTCAGATGCAACAGGGAGTTAGGCAGCGTTCTTGGCTGTCTTACTCCTTGTTAGCAGACCCTTGGGGCTCCCCCATATAAGCTTTTAAAACTCACTAATTTTGCAATTATGTACGAAATTCATTAGGAAACACTTCTTAATAATAGTGATCTATACGAATTTTTCTATTCTGCTTATAAACAAGAGGCGTATGCAAAGACTCTTGATGGGCTTCTCTAATTTCTGTTTGAAGCTCTTCATCAACTGAATCTAACAAATCATAAAGATCAAAATCACATTTATGAATATGCTCTCGTAATGTAGAAAGCTTTTCCTCTAGCATTTTAAATTTCTCTAAAGCCGATTTCTGTTTAGAAAGACGCTTTGTAACGAGATCCGTAGCCTGTTCAGTCTTAATTTTTCGTTTTACACGCACTTCCATTTCTTTAAAACCTAGAATCTTAGCAGCTTCATAGAGACTATACCCTCCTATAAGCTCATACTGCACCCCTGAGTCTGTTTTAGAGGGCATAACAAGCATTTCCCCTTTAAATACTCCTTTGTCCTTGTACAGCTCCAATTGTTGGTCAATACGTCTTTGCTGAAATTGAAGAGCAACATCAGAAAATTCTCTGCTATTCTCTATATCTTCTAAATTCATAACCTGTTTAGGAAACAAAGGATAATCACGATCTAGAGGCACACTTTTATACTTAGGTTTAGATTGTTCTGTAGTTGAAGACATAATGGTTCCCCCTTCATAGTTTAAGTGCACACAAAACGTAGACGTTTTGTATGAATGCTAAAGCATTTTACTATTTAATAGACCTCTGGTTCACGTCTGAACTCTCTAAATAGCATTCCTAGAGCCATTTCTTCTTTATCGGATAATCCTATTACATTTTTAGTCATAAACTTAGTTAGCTCCGCAACCATACCTGTAGCGTTATTATTTACTCTTAATACTCTATCTTCTTCTCTTTTCTGTTCCATGAGAACGTTATAAACACGTTGCTTGATTTTCCCGCAAATACAACCTGCAAAATTGAAGTTGAGTTCTTTTCCTGATACGGATACTTTTCCTTGGTAGTATTTATATACCTTAATTGCATCTGTAATACTCATTGAAATAACTTCTAAATATTGAGTTGGATTTAAATTATACTTTTTAAATGTATTTTTAATAGATTGCCAAACTTTAAGTAGCTCACTTGTACCTAAAACTTTTAATCGTGCAACAAGTTCAGTTGGAACACCTGCATTTTCTGCATAGATCTCTGTTTGCTCATAGTATTCTTTGAATTCTATGTCTTGATCATTTTTCTCTGTTTCTTTATTAATTTCTTGAACGACATCACTATTAGGCGATTCTTTATATACTATAAGGTCTTTTTTCTTTAAGTTAACTTCGTTAACTCTGTTAGGGGATTTTTCCGGTTCTTCAACCTTACTCTCACAAGAGATTTCGGATTCTTGCTCTGTAAAATCCAGTGTAAAATCCTTTGTAAAACGTTCTGTGTATAGAGGAGAAATCTCTAGTTCATATGCTTGCTTCATTTTAAAATGTTCTACGACTTTAAGGTAATTAGGATGATGTACAAGGACGTAAACACAAGGTGCGTTTCTTCCTTGCCTTCTGTGGTGAAGTCTATGAACAATTTGAAGTTCCACAAGTAAGTTAATAGCTTTTTGTAGTGTAGGACGACTTACTTCTAGATTAGAAGCCATAGTCGTTTGCTTCATCTGACTAAATCCTTCTTGTGCAAACCAAGAGATTAATTTACGTACACAACGATATTGTGTGGAGCTGTTAAGATGTTCGGAGAGTGAAACACCTTCAGTTTCATAAATTTCTTCTTCAATTACTTTGAGGGTACTATCTACTAGTTTAGTTAGTTCTTTACCTTTAAAGTGTTTAATAGATGATTTTAACTCACTCTTAGTTCTACTGAGTAAAAAATTCTTAATTTTCTGCACGAAAATAGCCTCCTATTTTCCCAGCAAAATCCACTAAAGAAAAAGGAAGCTTATGTCTTCACATATTCATTCTAACGTGATATACTTTGGTTAGAAATTTTTAAATATGTAAACAAGAGTCCTTAGATCTCTTTGGGAGTTTCATTTGATAAGTCGCCAAACTTGTAAAATCAAATGAAACTGTTGTGGATCTGGGGCTTTTTTTTATTGTTTTTTATTGTAAAATACTTACAGAAATCTCTTAATATGTCTTTTTTGTATATTATATATATATTTGTATGTTTTTATTTTTCTGCCATATGTATCTATTTTCAACAATTATTGATAAGATGCTGCAATTTTGGAAACTCTAAATCTATTATAGGTTAGACACAAACGATTTACAATAGGTGGTAAAGAATTAAAAAAAAACAGTAAAAAACCCTCAAAAAATACCATGACTTTTAACCTACATAATACAGGGATAATATAACTATTTTTACAAATTGGCTGGTTTTTTCCATAATTATGTTGAATTGTTTTGGTTATTGAACTACAATATAAATATAAACCAATAAGGGAGGTATTACTCTTGAATCCTTTCGAGAAGATTGCTGATTTTTTAACCAACGATGTAGTTGCAGGTCTCCTGAAAATTGCTACTCCAATTGCTATTATTGCTTTAATCATTTGTTGTTTTGGAGCTTGGATTGCAGGGGATGAATCTGCAAAAGCAAGATTCAAAGGTGGAATCTGGTTTACAGGAATTGTAGCTATTTTCTGCTTCCTTGCACCATCTATTATTAAGTGGCTTAATCAAACTTTTTAATAGAAAAAAAGGGAGGGAATTAATATGGAAAACAAACGTTTTTTGATCCCTCGGCACATAAGCAAAGAAATCCATGTATGGCGCTTCATTACTCTTAAAGAAGCGCTTCTTCTTGGATCTGGGGGAGGAATTGGATGGCTAATTTACTATTTTTTCTTACCATCCAATGTAGATATACAAATTAAGGTTTTTGTTGTAGTTTTACCAGCAGCCCTTATGGGACTCCTTGTTTTTGTTAAGCCAATAAAGGTACGAAAAAACGTAAGACTATTTCATTTTATTAAATGGAAGGTTGATTACAATAAACGACAAAAAACTTTTTTCTATAAAAAGAAGCAGTTTTAATAAGAGGGGGTAAGGTGGATGTTCGGTAAAAAGAAGGAAAAGCAAGAAACATCCGAACAAACGGTTCAGGAACTTATACCGATTAGAAATATTTATAATGAAATGGTTGAGACGAAGGATAATAGATTAATTAAAATTTTAACTGTTACATCGGTGAATATTTCTCTTATGTCTCGTCTAGAACAACAAGAAGTTTTAGAAAATTATGAATCTTTTCTTAAAACAATTGATAAACCTATCCAGGTTAGTAGGGTTTCTACTCCAGTTAACCTGGAAGAATATATTGAAAATCTTCAAAATGACTTGGATAAAATACAAAATCCTTACAAGAAGATTATGCAGAAGAGTTACATCTGGTACGCAAACAATATCCAGGAAGACAGGGATATGATTAGAAGGAATCGCTATATTGTACTTGATGAATCATTTAATGGTGAGAAATCAAAACAAGAAGCGATACGGAAGTTAGCAATGAGATGTGATGATTATAAACTTAGAATTGAGGAAATGTTACAGACTCCTAAGCTTCAAGCTAGAGAGCTAACAAATAAAGAACTAGAAAATTATTTCCATATGTTCTATGACTATCAAAATGCTCAAATCACTAATATAGAAAATGAATCAGCTACTCCTTATGTAATTGGAAGACGTAATTTATTAGATACAGTTGAACGCTTAAAAGCTAACAACGATTACTACGTGAGATAGGAGGAAATGGTGTGTTTAAACTATTCTCTGGAAAAAAGAAAAACGAGGAAGTGTCACTTGAGAATCTGGTGGAGAATAATAGTAACTTTTTAGACATCTTATCCCCAGATAGTATTGAAGAAAATGACAACTATATGAGATTAGGGAGTAACTATGTACGAACATTAGCTGTTGCTCACTTTTCAAATGAAGTTTATATCGGATTTTTAGATAAGTTGCATAATCTCGGAGCTAACGTATCTGTTGTTCATCATATAGAGCCTATGAGTTCGGACGCTATGATTAAGGCATTAGATAAAGCTGTTACGGAATATAAAAGTCAGCTACATGATGCACGTATTAAGACTTCTGAACAAAGAACAATTGAAAATAACATTAAAGATGCCACTATTTTATTAGAGAACTTAACAAGTTCTGATTCTGAAATCTTTAATGAGCATATGTTTGTTCATGTTCAGGCTAGCTCTTTACAAGAACTTAATCGAGTAACACAAAGTGTACAAAATGCAGTTAACAAATCCCTCAAGTTATTTGCTCCTACTTATCGTATGCGTGATGCATTTGAAAGCTGTTTACCTCTAAATCAGAATAAACTCAAAGAGCTCACGTATCGTAATTTTGATGCTGAGGCTCTATCCTCCCTATTCCCTTTTGATGAAAGTGAATTATTACATGATAAAGGCATTATAAAGGGGAGGAATATGAAAACGAAGAACCTTGTTATGGTTGACCATGATGCTTTAATTAATAGACATGAATATGTATGTGGTCCGTCTGGAAGTGGAAAATCTACTTATCTATGGGGAGATATGATGCGTAGATGGGGTCAAGGCGTAAAGATAAGAGTTATCGATCCCAAAGGTGAATTCGGGAAGAAATTTAAACGCCTAGATGGTGAATGGGTTAAAATTTCACCAACAAATGATAAAGTGATTAACCCATTTGAAATCACAAGCACCACAATTTTGAGGGATGAAGCAGGAAATCCTATTGAATCTTCCCTGTTGCATAGAAAAATATCAAATTTGAAAACGATGTTTACTCTTATGTACCATAACTTAAAGGAAAACCAAGTATCTATGTCCCTTTTAGAGAAAGCTATTATCAAGACTTATAATGATAAAGGTATTAACTGGGATACAGACTTTTCAAATTTCACTTCAAAAGATTATCCAGTAATGCAAGATTTGTACGAAACAATAGCAGAATTAATGAAACAAGATGAATTTAAACAATTGAATGACTTATATCAGGTTCTCTATCAATATGTAGAAGGTTCATATTCAAAAGCTATGAATGGGCCTACAAATGTAGATTTATCAAAAGACCTTATTGCCTTTGATTTATGGGACTTAAAAGATGATGCGGAGTTACAAAAAGTAGCCATGTACAACATTTTGACATTCTTAGAAGAAGATGCTGTAAGGGATATGGATGTTGTGCAAGTGTATGTTGATGAAGCACATATCTTAGCTGACAGACGAAATCCATTAGCGATGAAATTCTTAGCAAATATGTATAAGCTTATCCGGAGTTTTAACGGAGGTGTTACTTCTGCTACACAGCAAGTTCGAGACTTTCTATCTGCTACAGATGGTCAAAGAAACTATGGTGAAGCCGTAATTTTAAACTCTGTTTCTAAACTCTATCTACCAATGTCACAAAAAGAGTTTGATATTATCGTTGATCAAACTTCCCAAAGCTTTTCTGAAGAAGAAGAAAGAATCCTTGTAATGAAAAATGCGGACAGAAATGAAAGTGCCGGAAAAGGTGTGTATACGGTAGGTTCTACAAAAATTTCCCTGCAAGTTGAATTGCATCCTGCTGAATTGCAATTATGGGATTATGAACGTTTTGAAACAGAATATCGACACGTTAGAAATAATGACGACATTCTAATCCCTACTAGAAGATCTGAAGTTGTAGAAGAAAAACCAATTGAGTTAGTTAAGGTGAAGTAGATTATGGCTGTTATATCAACTAAAGTAGCCATAATGGCTGCTAGAGAGTGGAAATGGCTTGTTGGTGGTATTCTAGCTTTTATAGCATTTATAGTAATAGCTATTATGGGGATAGGAAGCAGTACGGAGGAACCAAAAACGGTTCCTCAATATGGTTCGCAACAGCTTTCTGAGGCTGTATTAGCCTACCAGGAACCTATTCAGAATGAGTTGGCTAAATACGGTCTAGAAGATATGACTCCTGTACTTTTAGCTATATTACAACAAGAATCAGGTGGTTACTTAAGTCGGGACATCTTCCAAGCTTCAGAAAGTTTAGGTTTACCACCTAATTCAATTACAGATCCTATGTATTCTATCCAAGTAGGTGTAAAATACTTTTCCAATGTGTATAAGCAAGGAACGGCCAAAGGCGTTGACGTTCAGACTATTATCCAGTCTTATAACATGGGAGGAGGATATATAAATTTCGTAGCTTCTCATGGTGGAACGCATTCAGAGGAATTGGCTAAACAATTTTCATCTATGCAAATGTCTAAGAATCCAGGCATGTATACATGTGGAGGAGATACAAGTAACTTTAGATACCCTTATTGTTATGGTGATTTCACTTATGCTACAAAGGTTTTTGCCTATGTTTCTGCTCCTGGTGGCACCGAAGGTGGTGCAGTAGCTACAGGATCTGCACTAGGCCAGGACAAATACGAAACCATCTACAATGAAGTATTAAAATATGAAGGTTACCCTTATGCTTGGGGGGGCACTACACCTGCTACAAGCTTTGACTGTAGTGGTTTAACAAAATGGGCATATGCCAAAATAGGAATTAACATTCCAAGAACAGCTCAACTACAATACAATGCCTCACAGCGAATACAGAAAAGTGATTTAAAACCTGGAGATTTAATCTTTTTCAAAACAGCAAGTTACAGCGCTGTTACCCATGTAGGGATCTATGTTGGAGATAACCGAATGTATGATTCTAATAATGGTGGTATAGGTTTTTCAGAACTAAACAACTACTGGGCGCCTAAAATTGTAGGTTATGGCCGTTTTAGTTAATTTAGTATAAAGGTGTGAAATTATGAATTGGTCAAAAATTTTACCTTATGTCCTTTTAGTTGCTGTTATTGTTTTTGGGGGTTATCAATTTAAACAACACCAGGAAGTAAAGGCAGATTATCAGGCTTTAGACAGCAAATATGATGCTTTGAAACATAACAGCAAACAAGAAGTACAAGAAGATGCTACAAAGTTTATAAAGGCATTTTATAACTATAAAGATAGACCGAAGCGTGAGAATATAGAGGGTTTAGCAACAAAAGAAGTGCAGGATACCCTTTTTCAAACATATGAAGCTCTAGATAAAGAGTTTGAGAGACCGAAGAAAATTGATTACAGCAGTGAAGCAAAAGATATTACGATCTATCATGCTAGAGATGAATATGAGAGTAAAGCGAAGGTATTGGCTACTCTGACTTCTGAGATAACAATAAACAAGAAAAAAACTCACTCTAATATAATTGCAGAACTTAACCTTAAGTTGCAGGATGGTCAATGGATTGTGACTGGATATAAAACTTTGGAAGACGTTTCGGAATTTCAAGGAAGTTAGAGGAGGATAAAAATGAAAAGATTTTTAGAGCTTCCTAAATCTAAAGGGAAAAAGAGAGTAACTTTTCTTCTAATGTTTATGCTTGTTTTCTCTTTTAGCTTTAATGTTGCTACAAACACTACGTATGCAGAAGAAGAAACAGAAATTGAAGAGGTAGACTTAGATTGTGGGAATTTTGATTTTACTTGTAAGATTCGAGAATTTATGTTGGACTTAGCGCAAAGTGGAATTAACTTTGCTATAGACCGACTAAACGACTTTATTGTTACACCAGGAGAAGTGTTGTTTAATGATGCTATATCTTCATTTTATAATCAAGCATACAGTTTCTTCTATGTATTACTAGGAGTTATATTTCTTTATAAGTTAATAGAAATGTTAGCCTTAGCTGATCCAGAGAGTCGGAATGCAATAAGGGAGAAGTTAGTAGTTCTGGTGTTCACAGTTGCTTTCGCATCTAGTTTTAAATGGATATTTGAAAAGCTTTTAACTCTTAATAACTACTTTGTTAAAGCAATTACTCAAGGCGGAAAAGTAAACTTTAATGACTTCAAAATGAGTTATACAGAAGACTTTATGGCTGGTGGAGCAAATACAGCTCTAAGTGTTACATTAGTAGCTATTCTTCTTCTAGTAATGCTAATTCTGTATTTAGTACTTGTATTCCAAATGGCTATTAGGTTTGCAGAATTGGGTTTTGCTATAGCAATTGCTCCTATTTGTATCGCTACCAACTTAACTGACAATTTTAACCTTTTACCTTCTTTTTGGCGAAACTTATTAAGTATCATATTTACCCAGGCGGTTCAGTACATGCTTATAATATTTATGATTACATTCTTTACTGAATCTAGTATCTATTCACCAAAAGGTATTATCTACGCAATAGGATATATGTTCTTAGTAATTAAAGCACCACAAGTTATTAAAGAAATGCTTTATTCTTCAGGTAGTGGAAGAGCAGCAGCAGGAATGGCGTCTAACGCTGGTAGTGCAATGGTTAGAGAAGTGATCAGAAGAAAAAGCAAAGTAGGCTAGGCGAAAGGATGGTGCGAAAATGTTACTTTCTCTTTTTGTCTTAATCATAGTAATACTTATTGGTATCTCATATTTAACTAGGGGCCAACCAGAACTTAGAAAGAATGCTTTCGAAAGTTTAAAATCTACTCCCAAAAAGTTTATTTCAAACTGTAAAATAGTAATTGGTAAATTTAAAAATAAAGAATTTTAGGGAGGAAATAATGAAAAAGACGTTAGCAACAGCTTCATTAATCAGTATGTTACTTCTAAGTGCATGTGGAAGTAGTAATGCTTTATCAGGTAAATGGGAGTTAGATGAGGAAGAGTCCGGTACTTGGTGTGCAAAAGCATTTAGCTATGAGGAGAGCAACTATGATCGTACTACAGTAAGAGATACAACTACTAGTGGTACTTACGAAGAAACAGAAAACGGCGATTATAAATTTACTGACGATGACGGAAAGACAACGAGATATGAAATTAGTCAAGAAGACAATGTAATGACTATGGTCGATAAAGAAGACGAGAGAACATGCAAATATGTTCCTGCTAGTTAAATATAGACAAACGAAAAGAAGGCTCTAAGCCTTCTTTTTAGTTTACCTTGAGGTAGTTTTCTTTCTTGCAGGAAATTCAAGTGTTAATGAACCTTGCTTTTTATCCCTAAAGATAATATAAGCATCAAATGTTGAATTCTTCCCCTTTAATCCTTTAATAAGCCCCGTCTTCCCCTTCTCTAGTAACTTCTTGGCATTTGTCTCACTAATCTTTTTACCTAGATATTCATTAGAAAAAATAAACTTACATCCTTCTTTGTAACCTGAGCAACCATAGAATTTTTTACGAGCTAGCACTGCTTTTCCGCATGATGGACATTTTCCGATTTGACCCTCTTGTTGTATTTGTTGAACCATATCATCAAATTTCCATTCATAAGAAGATTTAATTGCCTGTTCAACGAGTTTTTGAGAAAGCTTTTTAGAGCTATCAATAAAAGCTTTTGCCGGCTTCTCCCCCTCTCCAATCTTCTGTAAGTACATTTCCCACTTTGCTGTTAGCTCCGCACTTGAAAGAATAGTATTAGAAACAGCTTTAACAAGCATTTTTCCTTTAAATGTAGTCTCTACAATGTTCTTTTTAACGATAATATACTTTCTCGCTTTTAGTCCTTCTATAATTCCACTTCTAGTAGCTTCTGTACCTAATGAGCCATATTTATTCAAGTCTTTAGAATCTAATTCTTCACTGTCTTGCCCTACCCTTCCAGCTGTCTTCATTAAAGTGATCAGTTGGCCTTCAGAGTAAGGTTTAGGAGCTTTAGTGATTCCTTCTTTTAAAAGTAAGTCTATTAAGCTAACGTTTTGATTTTCTTCTACTTTTGGCAACTGTTGATTGTCCTCTTTATCGTCTTGATTGTGATCATCCTGCCAAACAACTTTCCATCCATTGTCAAGAATCTGCTTACCAGTAGATTTAAATTCGTGCTCCTCTATTTTAGTTATAAGAGTTGTTTGATTATATACATGATCATTGTAATGAGCAGCGATTACGCTACGAGCAATTTCATCGTAAACAAGCTGTTCTTCTTTTGATAACTTAGATAAATCAGGTACCTTTTCTGTGACGATTAAAGCATAGTGATCACCAACTTTACTGTCATCTACAAAGTGTTTATCATCCGTAATCTGTTCATGGTTTTTGCTCATGATCAGTTTTTTATAAGGTTCTAGAGTAGAAAGATTTTCAAGAATTTCTGGAAGTTGACGAGCTTCATCAATTGGTAAAAATTGGTATTCCGTCCTAGGATACGAGCACAGAGATTGGTCGTATAGACTTTGCACCGTCCTTAGCACATCACTTGGTGATATTTTGTACTTCCTATTAATCTTAGCTTGTAGAGAAGAAAGGTTGTGCAATTTAGGTGGTCTGTTTTTTTGAGTTTTAGTTTCAACTTTAGAAATATAAGGGTGTCCTTGTTTTAGTTGATTAACAAGCTCTTGTGCCTTATTTTTATCTTTAAAACGGTTTTGATTGTCATTTTGTAACTTTCCATTGTACTTCTGCTCATGAGCAGAAAATGAACCTTGGATCTCCCAATACCTCTCTGGCTTGAAATTGTTTATCTCTTCTTCTCTCTGGTGGATAAGGCATAGTAAAGGGGTTTGGCATCTTCCAGTGGAGAAAACCTCCTTAACGCCTTTCTTCTGCATTAAAAGAGTGTAAGCCCTGCTAGTATTCATACCAATTAACCAATCGGAATAAGCCCTTGCTTGAGCTTCCTGAAAAAGACTCGTATAGTCTCTTGCATCTTTCAAGTTATCAAAAGCTTTTCTTACTGCATTTGGGGTCATAGAAGAACACCAGAAACGTTTTAAAGGCTTCTTGCTGCATCCACTAAGGAGTATTAATGTTCTGGCGATAGCCTCTCCTTCTCGCCCAGGATCAGTACTTATAATGATTTCATCACTATCTTGAAGGTGCTTCTTTACACTCTTAAAATGTGAAGCTTTATCCTTACTAATCACATATTGAAAATTATCTGGAATCATTGGTAATGTATCAAGAGTCCAGGTTTTCCATTCTTCCTTGTATTTTTCTGGAGGGGCCAATTCAGCTAAGTGTCCAATTGCCCATACAATCTTTGCCCCTTTAGGAAACGTACTACAAGGTTTGATTTCTATATAATCTTTATGTTTTACATAGTCATAACATTGCCCGTATGTTAGGGCTTGTTTCGGCTTTTCACATAATATCGTAGGGTACATTTTATCTCTCCTTTTACACATTTATATAATATATTATAACATAAATGAATATAAAATAAGGGATATATGTTAAAAAGCACACTATGAAAGTGCGCTTTTTTCATCTTATTTTTGTTGTTGAGCTTTTGATATTAAGACATCCCAATCATGAGGTAGTACAACAGAAAATTTAGTAATAGACTCATTAACTTCTTTTCGTAAAGAAGAAGAGTGAGAGAACATATTGAATGTTAGTTTACTCCCTTTTAATCGACTAGGACTAATAGAAATAGTTCTAATTGTTCTTTCATTATTATCAATAGATATATGATGTCCTTCTGTTGTATGGACATTAAAAGAATCAGAAGTGATTTCTAAATCATCTAAATTCGTATGATAGATTTTAGTGTCTGGGCGTCTATAAAGTTCTATCTTACAATCTTTAGCGCCTTGAGAAATTATATATCTTAGGATATAGGTTTGGATAATAGGTTGAACTTTTATCTCCCTTTCTTTACTTAACTTCTTTAAAGCTGTTATCCATTGCTCTTCCATAAGGTAACTTTTAAGTTTTTTTAACATGTTTATCTTTCACTCCCCCTCAATAGTTCTTGTATCTTTTTTATAACATAGCATGAAAGTTCTGTTCATGATCAGCTTATTAACCATGATCAGTAGTCTTACTTATAGAATATTCATTTATAAACTTTCTAGAAAATTTATAAATGAACTCTATTCTTTATATAGAAACACTATATATTTTCTGTATTTTACCATTCCTAAATTTGTAATTAATCGTTACTATATATTTTCTATAAATAAATTACTTAATTTGTTTTTTCTACTTATTTTCTAAAATTAATAATGGCTTTAAAAACCTAACATTGATTGAAACAAACTTAGTTAAATCATATAAGGAATCAATAAAAAAGGCGAAATTTTAACTTCACCCTACTCTTCCTATTACAACAATATCCCACAATACAAGAAAAACATATATGCATAACAATACAATTCCGAGACACGTGAGGATTATAGTCACTGGTCTTTTGCCAAAAATCATGAATAAACTGTAAGCGACAATCAATGTTATTACGCATATCTCATCTAACCATGTCCAGTCAATAGGAGCAATTCTATTGAGCGCTGTAAGTGCTCCTATACAAGCAAGTATCATAAATAACTTTTCTAGAGGCTTGTATTCTTTTTCTTCTTCGGGATTACTTTCATTTACTTTTATCATGATCAACTGACCACCTTTTATAACTTAATAGAACTATGTCTAGATTTTCTTGATTACATTTATACTATACTTCCTTATTTATATTATAACACAAAATGTTAATAATTAATATATAATAACTTTGATGATTAAAATAAGATAGTTATGCTCATGATCAGCTCACTCTAATGGAATATAATTAATCGTTACTAAACGTATTTCTATAAAAGTCTACTTATGTATATTTATTCCTGATTGTTTAGAAAAAGTGATAAAATTATAATTGAGTTTCATAGCAACAGACCATTTAGAAGGAGGAATTTAGTTGGCTTTTGATTATCCCAATTTAAAAGAGTATAGTCTAGACATTGATGAATTACGTAATTATATTTATAAACATTTCCACTTAGACTTTGAATATTTCGACCAGTGGATAGATGGTTGGATGAAAGTTTTAAAAAGTTGTGAAAAAGACACTGATAAGCAAGTAAACAGTCTAAAGGAAAACGGGTTTCCTATGTTTGAAGTTTTTTTGCAAGAGATGCATTTTGGAGGAGTTACATTTAAATTCAACTTCATCATAGATGGCGCTAAAGACTATGTGAAAACTACCCAGCCTAAGCCTAAAAAAATGAAAGCTAGTCAGTTTTCTAAAGATATTAAGTGGAGTAGAATGCAAGATGATCCCAAAAGTGAACTCAATAATCCAATCCTTCTTGCAACATTCCCTGTAGAAAACTATATGTCTGTTGTAATTGATGGAAACCACCGTCTTACAAAACTTCTCGAAAAAGGAGAAAGAGAAGTAGATTATATTCATATTAATCCTATGGATATCATTAATCATAATATTTTATTATTTACCATTGATAAGGCTATGTATGCTTTTATCATTGAAGCTAAAGTTTTTCAACAACATTTAGAAAAAGGTACACCTCATAAAGATTTGATTGAGTCTTCCAATATTAATAACGGTTTCAAGGAATTTAACATTGATTGAACTAAATTTTATTAATTCATATTAAGAATCAATAAAAAGGGTGAAGTTAAAACTTCACCCTACTATACTTCAGTATAAAGATAGTCCTTAAAATAACTTGAAAAGTGGTTGGATTATTTGGTTGGGATCACTATATTAACTCTTGAGTTTTTCAATCTGTTGTACAATCTCTGTTAAAGCCTCTTCTCCGCCTAATGAAACTAATGAATGTATGTCTGCTGTTATTCTTTCTTGTAGATACATAACCTCTGGATCTTCAGACTCCAGTTTATTTACCATCTGGTTTATTATATCTCTTACTATTTTTACTCGTGTAAGAGTACGATTATGAGCCTGGCTAATGTTATGTCCAATTTCATCTATACGTTCTACCACCTTTTTATCTAAATGTAGTGGTACAGTTTTTACATCCTCTGGATTAGGTGAATGATGTAAGATAAATGAATCATCCGGTTGTTTATATTCGTTCATGATAAACTCTTCAATAGATATGTTTATAAACTCTCCCTTTAAAAGAAAAGACAAACGCTCATATTGTTTAGTATCAAGACGGAACGATGTATGAACAATTTCTCGCTCGTTCATAGGCTTTGAATTGATAGCATTAATAATATGCGTCATAACATCCTTTGTGGTTATCATATTCCCTCGTGAGCAGTTCTCATGAACAATTTTTTCTAGTTTGTTTCTTTCTCCTTTAGTTAAACGTACAGGATAAAAGATAGTATTTACTTCTTCGTTAATCTTCTCAATCTGTTCATCTATTTTCATATTTTTTAAGTAATCACGAATCTTTTTAGAACGATGTCTGATTGGTACGTGACCATGAAACTTATCAATACTAACTGCATTCACAGAAAGAGCCATTAATTCTCTTTGCATCTTTGCACTCTCCAAAATATATTTTTAATTAATTATAACTTACATGATTAAAACATTCAATATTGCTCACGTAATCAGTTCATGAGCAAATAAGTGCTCATGAGCAAATCATTAGTAAGCAGTATTTAAAGGGTTATTCTATCCAATAGAGAATTATTAAAACAGTAAGCTAATATGTATCGGGGAGGGCTAGATACTTGAAAGAAGAAAAACGCTTTTCGGTTCCACAAATTGCAAGTGAGCTTGGAGTTCCTGGTTCTACTGTTAGACGATACTTAGCACAGTTTAGTGATTTTCTCGAAATCAAGAAGATTAAAAATAAGAATTTTGTTAATTCGTCCTCTTTAGAAGTGCTCAAAGAAATACGTGATCTTTTCGCAGACAAGAAAAATGTTGAGCAAGTTAGAGAAAAACTAGCAAGTCATAGAGCTTCTTTTATTGATGTTGAAGAGGAGGATATAGAATTTAATCCCCATGAACAAACTCCTGCTCATCTTACTTTAGAAGAGACTGAAAATAGAATTGCAGAAAAAGTATATGGAAAAGTAGAAGTTCTAATTAAAGAGCAATTTGAGAACATGAAGAACGACAATAACATTGAGGAATTAAAGAGTTATCTAAAACAAAGAGATGAAGAAATGGTAAAGGTGATGAAGCAACTACAAGAGCGTGAGCAGACTCGTGAACAACAAATGTTAGAAGTAGCTGCAACAAGTGAGGAGAGTAAGCCAACCAAGAGATGGTGGCAAATTTGGAAATTCCCTAAATAGTTTATTTTAATAGGACCTTATTTCTAATAGAACATGATTCAAAATGATAAGTTTGTGTTATAGCTATAGTGTATAAGTGAATTACCTAAATATATATAAAGATGATGAAATTACTCATGAGCAGTTCATGAGCTATCTCATCATCTTTAGTATTGAGTTACAATAATAAAGTCATTTAACTTTGGACTTTACTTTATAAACGAAGATTCTTTCTTAAAATTCATGTATTCTTGGTCGATGAAATCTCCTGGTATTTCTTTTTCCTTTATAAAGTTTAGCATTGAAATAATACGATTTTTAATCTTCTTATTTTTTATTTCCTGTCTCTCTTTATCATTACAAGCACTGCAATTCAAAATAGAGTCGTCTATTTCGTAATTTTCCATTTGAACATACATGAAGCTGATATTTAAATGTTTTGCAATGCAGGTTCGATGTTGGCCATTTGAAAATACAAAATGCCCGCAATCCCTCGGATGCATTTTAATAGAGTAATCCAAATCATCTTGAAAATTTGGGTCTTCAAAGTAATTAACATCAAGCAAATCTTTTGCTAGATTACGGCAAAACATAACCTTTCCATCATGAAAAATATCGTCTTCCTCTTCCTTTATACGTTCCGCGTCTTCCTCACTTAAATATAGAGAACATACACCTTTTCTTAATTCATAACAGTCCGATATACCGAAATTTAAAGAAAGTTGACATTTAGTTGGATTAATTTGTTTTAAATCATAGCTCACTTTCTCTTTCCCCCTACTTATTTATGTTTTTCCCATCACTAAAACTTAGTTTTGAAGAAGACCATTATCTAGAGATAAAAAAGGCAAGCTAAAGCTTGCTATAGATTTAAAGCAAAGTTTGATTAAGAATAAACATATTCGTTTAACGTATTTTTGAATAAGTTTATTAATTCATCTGAATAATTGAAATTGACATCAATACCTTTTTCTTGCTGCTTTTTACTATCTTCAAGAAGTATTAAAAATAATTCTTCTTCATATTTCTTACTATCATTAGAATAATCATTCTGGGCTAACTCGCATTCTAACTTCCACATAAAGTATCCCCATTCATTATCATCTGATATAATTTTAGATTTCTTATTAAAAGCTACAAGCTCACCTTTATAAAAACGATGAATAACATTTTTTTGTTCAATGCTAAATTCCATATTCTCTTCACCTTCCTAATAGGATTTAAAATTGAATTCCCATTGCATCAAATAAATATTTAAGGGAGTGATAAAAAAGATACACGGAAACTACGTACATAGAGCAATGCGTTGCTATTGTTGTCCCTTTTTTAAAGCCGTATTTAGCAATAAAAATGATAAAGAATAATATAACTGTTCCTATAACAATTTGAAGCATGTACTGAAACTCCTGGAAGAACACAAGGAGTAAGAAAACAGTCAATAAGATAACAATTAAGACGTTTTTTAGCGACACTTTTATATATTCACCTCTAACCATTGAAGGATAGTACTTATATCAATCTATTTCTTGTCATTCTTGTCTATATATTGAGTAAGGTGCTCTCTTAATACCTTATAACCGAATGCTTCTTCATACTGATCTAAAGCCCTATCTAAACGTTTCTTCGCTACTAATTTTCTTGCATCAGCATGAGAGAGTTTATTAATTAGTTGATTGACTACATCACGCATAAGGGCCGTCCTATTTACACCTTTGATTTCTTCTTTACTATTACTCTTTATTTCATCAACATATTTATCAAGCTTCTCAATCGCTTCAGAATCTATGCTTACACGCATTTGTTCCGCTTCCAATGGTTTATCCAATGCTTCTCCTGTATGATCATTTGGCTTATATTCTTGCAGGATAAAACGCTCGATAGTAGCATTTCGATCTTTTAAAGTGACAACTTCACTTAGAACATCCTTTGTACCTTTTTCAAAATAAAAGTTTAAATGCCTAACTTCTCTGTCTGCTGGATAGACAGATTCACCATTATCTGTAGTCAACTTTTCAATGAGTTGATTAAGTGCATGACGCATAAGTGAGGATCTATTTGCTACATAACCACTAGAACGAACTTGTTTAACCAGTTCGTTTACACGTTCATCAGCATATTCATTAAAATGGAATTTCTCCGGTTTTAATCCTTGCTTATCACCTTTGTTGATAATACTTAAGTCTTCAGGTAATTCATATTCATTTAATATATAATTGCGTAGCACTTTAGATTGCAATGTGGGGTCTACAAGGGATTTAAACTTCTTTACTTGATTCGGACTTACTGAAAAAGATACTTGCTTCATACTTACACTCCTACGTATAAAATTTTTCATTTTCCATTTTATATTCATTTCTTGTCACTTTCTCTTTACACATCATCATAGCATTAACCGCTAATTTTAGGTGCTGCTTATTTAGATTTGCAATGAGATCCACTGGAGAAACGTCTTCTTTTTTAGTTAAGATATGAATAGCTAATTTAGCTAATAAATTTGTTTCTACACACTTATCGAACTCTCGAACCTCATAGACCTTACCTTCAAAATAAGGCTTAATTAAAGCTTCTAACTTTGTATTTCCAGCCATTAAAAAGGCTACCGCTAAATAATGACTATTAAACCTTCTTTCTTCGTTCATTTCACTTCTAATCTTAGAGAACTTCACTTCATGCTCTACATTCAAAAATAAGGATTTCATATGATTACCTCCAAATTTAAATTAAACGTATATATTATATAAATTCCGCTATCCAGAAGATTAAATTTATACTAGTTAGACACTATATTTAATAAAATTGAAGCTCCGGGGATCAACCGGAGCAAAAGTAACATCTAATACTCAAGCACAAGAGTATTATATTATCATTATATCTTATTACAACGTTATTTAAAAGATACTGAAGATTTTGTTTGGACCTTTTCTTTTCTCTCCTTACGAATAACCATTGGTCCTTTTTTATCTTTTAACATATTACTTTGATAAGTAGCTAAAGCTTTTTCTGTAATTCTATTCGGAACATATCCCAGGCGCTGCCGAATGATATTTTCTACAACAAACATCTTTCTAGTTACATTTTCATATTCTTGAATGGATTCTTGTTCAGAATCTTTAAAGTCATCTTCTCCTGTTTCCTCTCCCACCTTACGGAAGGTATTAAACAGACCATACATACTACTTCTTTCCTTTCTGAGACAAGACAATAAATAGAGAAGTTCAAATGTCGAAAGGATCATCAACTCTGGAGTTGTTTTATGTGTATAAGCATCTAATACAAATTCTGTGACCTTGCGTACTGGTAAACGTCCCCCATCTTTTTGAACAATTTCAGCAGCTACATTCATTACACAGAATTCACAATAGTATTGTTTTTCATTTATTCTTTCTAAATTGCTCCCGCAATATGGACATGTGCACGTTGACATTTGAACCTCTCCCCTACATTTATTTCTTCTTCAGAAAATAACGAACTACCATTAAACCTAAAGCTATTACAATTAATATATCTAAAATCGTTTGAAGTACGGAGCCAAAAGGATATGTTCTTATACATATATAAATCGCCACGAAGAGAATAAAGAACCATTTTCCATCTAGCTTCATAATTTTTAAGAAGTGTTATATACTAAGAATAGGAAGAAAAGACAAGATGTCTTTTCTCCCCAAGCTCATTTTCGTTTGTTACGCTTCTTTCGCTGGCTAGGCTGGATGCGTTTGAACCTACGATTTTGAGCTTTTTTCTTAGACCGGATGCCTTGGATGTCTAACCATGTCTTGATGATTGTGAGAATCGAAGCGACAATGCCGAGGGCGGTTAGTATGATTCTCAATTCGGTCTCCACTTCTTATTTCCACCTCCTTTCTATACTATTATTATACCAGTTAGACACTATTTAATCAAGCTGAAATTACTTTTTTATCAATATTTTTCCTGATTTTTTTAGAAAGCATAGCAATCACATGCTTCTGTAAATCATACACTAATGTAATCAATGTGTCGTCCAATTTATAAGCCATTTTATAACGATTTTCACTTACTGCTGACTCTAAAAATTCAATTCGTTTAAAGGTTGATCTATCGTACATCATTACTAATTCTTGTGTTAGCTTCTGGATCACTTGAGATAATTCAAAGTCTTGATTTCCGCTCAATTTTACATTTTCATTATTAATCATGTTCATTCCTATTCCTTCTTTCCTCTTATATTTTAGAGCTGAACCATACAATGAAGACTATCAATGGGTAAAACATAGTGATAATCACAAAATACATATAGCTTGTATCTTATAAAATCTTTCCTTATCTAAGAACATATTAGCTGAACTTACCACAACTATGAACGCCATAAGGGATATGGACCAATACACTAATAATTCCATATTATAAAACCTTTTCCTCTTCTTCCTTAAACATACCGCCAAGGAAAATATAGCATAGGAGATATAACCCGAATAGTATCAGAAGAGCAATGTGATCTACATTAAGTATATAAAATACCACTCCGACTAAGACCATTAAAAGTAACCGCCCAGAATTCCTTCCGTATGTCCAATCACAAAGCGCCAAAAAGATTGTTCCTACTAAATAAGCTGTAAAAAGAAGATGCTGTACTATGCCTAAAAGTTCATAATGTAATGATTCAATATCATGAACTCCCTTATATTCGCTTAATAGATAAAATAAAATAGGACAAAAAATGCAGAACCATAAGAACATAATAATACTTTGCATTTTATTCTTCCTCCTCTAATTGGTTTCAGATGTAAGTCAATAAACTTAATTTTATACTATTTAGACACTATTTTATAAATGAATTAATAAAGTCCTTTTTCCACCAGATACTTTTTGATTTTACTAACACGTTGTGGCATTATTCCTAATTCTCTAGCTATCTCTACCTGTTTCTTTTTTAGTTTTAGACCACATAATACTTGACCAGCAAAACGATCCGCTCTCTTTGTTTCCAAATATTCTTGATCATCAAGAATTTCAAGAGCTTTACCCGTTTTATTTTCCATTCTAAGGTATATGTCCATACCTCGAATAAATGGTTCATGACCTGTTTTCTCTTCCACCATTTGAAATATGGCCTCTAAATCTTGTTGAAGCTTCTCTAAAGTAGTATATCCTTCAACCTTATATCTCATTATTATTCTCCTTCCTTTTTACAACAGTTAGACACTTTTACTATAAGCATCTAACTGCTGTAACTTGTCCCTTGTATAACTATATTATACCAACCAGACACTATTTAGTCAAGTGTTTCTTTGTCTAATTCTGTAATTAATACCTTAATCACATCAAGCTCTGCAAGGTGTTCTTCTTCAAAAGGATTGTCCCTATCTTTCCAGTAGTGACAGTCGATTCCGTTTAATTCATCTAATAAATCATCTAATGCTTCCTGATCCCCTTCAATTTCTAGCATACGTTTAAGGATATAATCTCCCCAATCATTCCAAATATCCCTAGACCAATCTTCGTAACCAAAAGACCAACACCCTACACCTTCTAATTCATCTTCTTCTCGATTAAAAAGGTCTAATTGAATCTCGTAACCACGTCCATATACTCCCCTTTCCCCTTCGTCTCGTAATATATGAAGTTCTCCCTTTGGGAATTTAATAATATCCGGATTCATCCATTTAAACGTCATTCTAACTACTCCTTTAAATAAAAAGTTTTAATAGCCTTAAGGCTTATTTTATTAGCTCAAGCTGATATGTCTTTCAAGTGGACACTTATCACATTCGTGATTTTCACATTGAGCACATGGTAATATTTCTTCTTTGCAATGAGGACATGTCTGTTTTTGAAAAACTGGAGCTAATTCCACTTCATACTCGCATAAACTGCACCATTCTGTTACGGTATTCGAGGTTTTCATCTTTCTCTTTTCCTCCTTTGATTTTACTTCTTGCCTTCAGAAGCGATATTGTCCCTAAAAGGGATGATTTTTCCCTTTTTGCAAGGAGAACGAAAAACCCATATAGGCTGTCTGTCATAAGGCGGTTTTACGATAAAGTTTTTTAATGTTGCGTAGCGCTTTTAATTAAAAAAGTTTTCGGCCGTTGATAGACAGACTCGGCATCTTAGCTTCCAGGTGAGAGGAGGGCGCAGCCAACGAGGCTCACTCACTTGGAAGGTTAGATGCCTTATGGCGTTTTACGATTCGGAAGGCAAAAGGGGAAAATCAATTTAATAAAAAAAGAAGCCACCAGGCTTCTTTCCTCTTTTATCTTTTGAACGTAGGGTTTGAAAGGTTTTCGGAAGGTCTTTTTGATTTTGTTAATTATGCTTTTGCGTGCTTTTCAGATTCTTATTATCTATTATTTCTTTTGAAGATTAATCCGTTTTTTGTTTTGTTGGTTAGGCTTTTGTTTACTTTCCTCCAGCAGAAAGGCAATCATATAAACTAGAGTTATTGCAGGTAGAAATGTATTGAAAATTGGATTAGTACTAGACTCATCAACAAATGTAAACAGCACTCCTACTAAGACTATGAATGATAACCTTATAATGCTTCTACCGTTCTTTTTATCTGTATCTATAAAGAAGAATACTGTGAACCCGTACAATAGGAGGAAAAATAAGCCTAGAAGCTGAGAAAGATCATAAGGTAAATTCAGACCTATTAATGCACTAAGTACACCCAAAAGAATGATAGACAGAAATACGCAAGCATTTTTCATATCTTCAGAACTTATTTCGTTATTCTCCTTGCTCTGTCTCCAATCCCTTTTGAATTTATAGTTATCACGTGATTTCAATTTTATATCTCCTTTATAAACTTTTTAAGTTATTAGAATGTCTTGCTTGCTTGAACAATTTCATTCGTATTTGCATACATTTCAGCTTTTTGTATTAATTCTTCATTTGAATAAGGAGGTAATCTTAAAACCATCTTGACTATATATTCATTGACATCTTCAGCATTGTCTTTAAAACTAGCAGAACGCGAATAAAGACCAAATATAATCTTAGTTCCAACTCTGGATACCGTTCTGATTCCCCTATTATCAATTGTTAACCTATTACCATTTTTCGATTTAATGACAAAATTAGTACCCTTAAATATTTTTTCGATTTCATCTAAATCTACATCGACCTTTTGCTTTATAGGACGTTTGTAAAGTTCTAGTGTACATTCTTTCACACCCGTTTTTAAGGCGAATTGCATAATAGCGTTTTGAGTATTTTCATCAACTATAATATTCCTAATTCTTTTTAATCTTTTCAAGATGATTACTGTTTTTTCCTTGGGACTTTTCTTGTTAAATCCTCTTTTATAAATTGGGCGCATAAGTAAATCAAGAATTTTTATGAGTCCCCAAATTGCAATAACAATAGCTATTAAGATACCAAAAACATATATAAGAGAGATGGTTAGTAAAGTGAAGTCTCCGGTAGTAATAGCTGTATGAATCTTTTCAAAAAGCTCATTAATCATTTTTTCACCTTCCATTATTCATAGTTCTTCCTTATTTCTTTTTTGCGTTCGTAATAAAGATTAAGAAAAAACACCAATCCATGAACTAGAGGGCCAAATACAGCCAATGACATTAGAAAGTTATTATTTAATAATAGACCTGCTAAACCTATAGGTATACCTATAGGAATCCAAGCAAGAAGTGTCAAATATAATAGGGTAAATCGTCGTGTAGGCTCTAGTTTCCCATAATACAAGTTACAGCACTCCTTAATTTGATTAAAAAGCCACTAACTCAAAATTTTGTAAATTCACTAAGAAGAATGTTATGTCATTAAAAATCAACGACAAGGGGATTTGTGGAAAATGTAGAGAATATCTCCACAAACCTTAGTTGTTTGACTAGAGAATTTGTTGCTCATGAGCAGATTACCATGAACAGATCATGAGCATAAATTACATTTTAATTAATCATTTTATTGATTTTTTACATATTCATGTCCTTCTTCATCTACACACTTTGTTTCATCAGACATCCAAGGTTGCAAACATTTCTTGCAATATCTACTTTTATCCGTTACCTTCTCAATTTTAAAAGGCTCATGTAAGTTAACCACGTTCCAGAAAACTTTATAGACAGTTCCATTATTATCAACTGCGCCAGCCCAATAAATAATATCTGAGACTTCAGGAGCAAAAGGAAGTGGTCTATTTATTACTTTGATTTTTCTTTCTTTAAACACCATTTCTTTGTTTAAAAGTGGAAAACCGGAGAAATAATCAATCACACTGTCTTTTTGATTATCAGCTACTAATGAAGCTTTATGAGGAGCTTCCCAATCAAACTCTTGCCTTTCTTCAGTTGCAAAGAAATCACTTAAATCCCATGATACTCTATAATGAGAGTCCCCTTCTACATTTTGTCCAGCATTAGCATAAAAGCACTCATATATATTATTTACAATGCCTTCAATTCCGGTTATTTGGTGTAACATTAATCCGTTAAAAAATACGTTGTTTAGACTCTTAATATCCCTCATTTTTTCCCCACCTTTAATTTTAAGGTTTGTTTTATCAAGTGCCCAATCTCTTCCGATTTTTTTAGTTTCTAGTTTTCCTTCTCTACAGTAATTTTTAACCGTACCAGGTGCTAATCCTAATAACTTAGCAGCCTCTTCTACTCCAATGATATTTTGTAAATCACTCATATTGTTTCACTCTCCAAAAATGCGCTAGCGCATGTATTCCATAACTAAATAATACCATATTCGCTAGCGCATGTAAAACATTCCCTAATTTAATTGATTACTTTTTTCAGATTTTTTTACTTTGCATTTGGAGCTAAAAAGACCTTGAATCCAAGGTTTCTCACCATATCTCAAAGAGATAAAAAGCGTTATAATAGAGGTTGAAAAAAGATTGTTTGTAACGTATTGGAAAAGGTAAGGGGTGTTTTTTTGAAGACAGAAGAAGAAAAATTAAAAGAGAAACTTGCACAATCAAACGAGCACATTATGAAATGTATCCTTAATTATTTAAAGGATACGGAAGCTATTAGAGAGAAAATGGAGCAACTTAATATAGATACGGACAATATTCCTGAAAATCTTCCCCTGATTAAAGCTTCTAAAGAGCAATTAACAGCTTATATGGTGGCCATCGACTTTTTAAAGTCTAATTCCAGAGAGTTTTTTAATTTAAAGGATATACGAAAGCAAGTATTAAGCCATGTGGATTACAAAATGCCGGCGGATGCTTATTTTATTGCTAGAATTCAAGAAATTAATCCTCTTATCAAGAAGGTAAGACATGGCTGTTATCAATATATAAAACATAATTAAATTCAAATTGAACTTATTGGAGGTGAAGAAATGAGTAATTTATTTATTATTGGTAACGGCTTTGACTTATCGCATGGTTTGCCTACAAGCTATCAAAATTTTCACCAATATTTATTAGACAAATACCCGAATTCTATTCATAAGGGAGCATCGTTTAGTATTGAACCAACAACACTACCTGATGGTGGAATATCATTTGATGATGATGAATTAGTAGGTTTTATTTTAGAATTAATTTCTATAGCAGAAAAAGATGGAGATAATTGGTGTGATATTGAGAGAAGTCTTGGTCTGCTAGATTTTGATACATATTTTGATGATATGAATAGTTTATTTGAACATGATGATCATGATAACGCCCTTTTTAGAGATGCTCATAGAAATGAAGGTGTTTCCAGCAATTTCTACTTCGCAATGATAGAAGTTAAACGTTTATTTTCAGAATGGGTTAACTCTATTGATACAAGTATGGTATCGGGTAAGGACTGTTTATATAAATTAATTGATGAAGATGAAGATACTTTTTTAACTTTCAATTATACAGATGTACTGGAAAGAGTTTATGAAGCGATAGATATTACTTATATACATGGGTCCCAAGGGGGAGAGATCATTATTGGTCATGAAGAACCCTATAGAGAGTCCTTAGATCGTTACACAGGTGCTGAACATGATTTAATGAATTTACATGACGCTTTACGAAAGGATACAAAAGCAATCATAGAAAAAGAAAGAGATTTTTTTGACTCATTACAAAATATAGACAGAATTTATTCATACGGTTTTTCTTTTTCAAAAGTAGATTTACCTTATATAAAAGAGATTTGTAATCATATAGATACCAAGAAGATTACTTGGTACTTAAATGATTACGATTCAAAGGAAAGAATATGCACTTTTATAAATGCTATTTTAGAGTGTGGTTTTAAGGGTAAGTTTGCCACCTTCCATGTAGAATAATTAAAAAACAGGGCTTGAATTTTGCAACAAATGAGTAATGGTACACACAAGGAGAGATAATTGCAAAATTCAAGCCCACATTTGTATCTAAACTAATACTATATTTACTAAAAGGGGAAGCGATCAGTTTGCTAAGATGTATAACAGATGAAAGAAAAACTATAATCGCTACAAAGTGTGATAGAAATTCTACAAAAAGACTAAATGAGGAAAAGAAACTATATTGTCCTCATTGTGAGAGCCATGTACAATTCAGAGCTGGAACAAAAAGAACATGGTATTTTGCTCATGTTGATTCAGAATGTTCAGTATACTCTGAACCTGAGACTGAAGCGCATAAAAAAGGTAAAAAAATCTTATATAATTGGCTTCGAAAAAAATTCCCAAGTGCTGAAGTTGAATATGAATATCATATTTCTGAAATTAAACAAATTGCAGATGTTTTTATAATTCATAAAGAGGGTGAATTAGAAGGGAAACGTTGGGCCTTTGAATTCCAACATAGTCCTCTTTCAAAAGAAAATTGGGAAGAGAGACATGAAGGTTATAAATCTGCGAACATTCAAGACTTCTGGTTTCTGGATAAAAAGTTTATGAAGTTTTCAACGTCTCCAGGAAAAAGCGATGCACGCTTAATAAAAGAATTAGAAAGAGCCATATTTAGTAGGAGAAGAATGTGCTATTTCCTAGAACCAAAATCTAAACTATTAACAATTGATTTTAAGTTCCGTAGTTCTTGGGAAAGACCTATAGCAAATGGAAAAGAAAGACCAAGGCAATTTTTCTATCACGATCCTATTCATCATTCTATTGTTATGGATGAAGTAGAAATTATAACAGAAGATACATTTCTCCATACTATCCTTTCATATGACGTTATTAAAGAAGACCTTAAGACACATCTAGATGAAGAAATTCTTCCTTGGCTTAGAGGAGAAGAATCACAAAGGTTGGAGAGAGAGTTACGAGAACGATATATAGAGAAGATTGAATTTGCTGAGTCAAATTTCGAAAGGGAAATAGCAAATGTTTTTGAACAGTTTATGAGGTCTAATAATGAAAAATTAGAAAATGATATTAGAACATTAAGCTCTGAAGACTTCTTTAATAAATACAATTCCTATGCTAAGAAAGTACAACAAAATTCTCAAGAGTTTGATAGTTTCAAAGATACAGATGATATAACCGTGCAATATATAAAGGAATATAACTATACGTTCGATTTCTATAATATTTCTTTTCTCAATGAACAAGGCGAAAAATCCTTGGAAGAATACCTAAAGAAAAAGAATGAAAAGGAGATTGACTTAGTTTCATATGTTTATGAAAATTATAGTGATGTGTTAACAGAATTAAGGTCTCGTCACATGTTTAGAAAGAAAGAAATCATTAATAAAAAATTACGTGAAATAAAATCTTCTCTTGCTATTTATAGCGATAGACCAACTTTATATGACTTTGCTTTCACTTATCGTCGTTGTAAAGATAAAGAAGAAATAGATATGTATATCAAGCAAATTAAAGAAACTATTCTTAATAATAGCGATCTAGATGATGACCCATTTAAAGATATTTGGTAAAAAAGTGGAGGATATACTCTTAATGAGTATATCCTTTTATAAATCAAAGGTATCTACAGTATGTTATCTCTATATTTAGTTCTTTGTTATAATGTAAAAGGTGATTACTATGAAAAAAAACAAAGAACAACTATACAAAGAGATTTTACATAAGGAACTATCTGAAGAAATGGATCAATTAAATGAACAAATTAAACAACGGAAAGAACAGATAAAAGAACTTATGGGTAGCATGAATGCATTAAAAGAAAGAAGAGCCCATGTAGAACAAAATATAAGTACTTTAGAAACGCAAGAAATAGAAGAACAAAACAAATATTTGAATCAATCTTTTCAAGATTCTTCATCACTTTCTTCACAAGCTGCTTTTTATTTAGTTGAATTACTCCAAGAACACCCTAATCAAATTTTTGGGATGAAGGATCTTTGGAAACACCTTTGGCAAAAAGGATGTCATATTCAGAAATTCGAATTGGTGTATGATAAAATGAAGAAATTAGATAGACGAGTAGTGAGACCTCGAAGAGGATGTTATATTCTAGATACAAGTATAGAATAAACACTTTTTAAAGAGGGAAATAAGACGTCATATTCTAAAACTTTCAGGAATATGTATTGCATAAGGAGGCTATAGCCATCCAACTTTATAGCCTCCTTACTCTATGAGATTCATATACTATTTAACAATCTTTTGACGCTTTAGCGTCTTTTTTTGTTTCAAAACAACCATACCCATATAAGGTAAACAATCGGGACCATTAATAAGACGTCCGCTACAATAGATACCTCTTTTTCTTTGATTTCATATGAATTATGACTTCCCTTAATTTTCACTATCCTGACGTCCCTACCTCTATCCGAGTTTGAATATGATTCCTCCTCTTTCAGTGGTTTTAATTGTTCTGGAAGAAACCTCCCTCTGTGGTCCCGGTTTCTTTTTCGGGCTATCTTCACCTTCTCTTCTTTTTCTTTTTTCATCTGTAGGTTCTGTTTTTTCTGCTGGTTTAGCAATCGGGAAAGGGTTTCGATAACTTCTTTTTCCTGTATGCTCAACATGAGTGACGTCCCTCCCTTCTCTTGATATGAAAGGGCTTCTCTCCAACCATAAAAGGTCTTGTTTTGGTTCCCACATAGGGGAGGGGAGAGAGGAACTTGATTTATAAAACTCTAACTTAGATAAGAAAAGAGGAGAATGAGCGCTTGTAAATAAAGAACACCGGATAATCTGGTTACGATCTAAGTAAGTAGCATGGAATAATTCATCTACGTATTCCTCAAACACTTGATGACAACGAATAGTAGGGCGGTATGTCATAACGCTGCACCTTCAAAAAAACTTTCCACTACATTTAAAATTTCCTTTTTTCCCTCTTCCGTAAAATAGACGTCCTCTCTCTTTAGTAATTCTAATGCCAACTGAATACTCATTAAAAAACCTCCTTTAGTGTAGGGACGTCTTTTCCTTGACGTCTTAATACACTTTATGTGGTACAGCTTGTCCACTATTCCCTTTTTCGGGAAGTTTATAAAAAGAAACTTTTGTCCATGCTAATACCAGGATAATGAAGGAGGTTATAGCATGTTTGGTGGAAAACCCAGGAGTAAATTTGGGCGTTTTTTAGATAAACATAAAATTTCACAACAAGATTTAGTTCGGGAAAGTAAAGTAAATAAGACAACCATTAGTCGTCTATGCCAAGGTGATGCCTTTAATCCATCAATTAAAAACGCTACTAAAATCAAGAGCGCTTTGAAACGTATGACGAATAAAAACATTGATTATGATGATTTTTGGAGTATGTAAGGAACTTATTATAAATCATTCATTAAATGGAGTGATTAAAGTGTGGAAGAAAAAGAGAACTAAATTTGGTCATTGGCTGGATAAGGAGGAGATTCATCAACTTCAATTAGAAGAGGCTTCTAATCTTTCTAGAGGTACAGTTTCCCGATTATGCAACAGTGAAGGCCATATCCCTAAACGTAGTACCCTAGCTCAATTAATAAAGGACTTAAAAAATTGGGCAAAAATAAAAAGATAGATGAATTTCTATAACAATTCATCTATCTTCATTATCTGATCTTCTTGCTATTATTTCCTCTATAATAAAACGGCCAAACTCAATATAAGAATCTTCTTTTTTGTCTTGAACTAGTCCAATAAAATTCTGTTTTCGATTTTCGCTTAAAGACTCGCTACATTGTATTCGACTAACCATATATTCTATACGTTTCTTGTTTAATTCTCTTACCTTCCTAAAGCCTTCAACTGTACAGGCCAAAGCAAAACATAGAAATATCCCAGGTATAATGTAATTCCAAGGGTATGAAATGAATAAGGAATATAAAGGTTGAAAACCAACTGTAAAAGCTACGGTAAACCATGCAAATGAAGCTATTTTCTCCAGTTTGGCTTTTTGTTTAAGTCCTTCACCATTACTTTCTATCATGGCATCAAGTTCATCCCGATACTTTTTAGCTTCCTTCTCTGTAAGATCAGGAAGAGCCTTAATAAGGCCCACGATAGGACTTAATGTATCGTCCAAATCTTTTTTTCTTAACATTAGAAAACTCCCCCATAAGATTATCTCTACTTTCTTTAAAATATAACAATAAAATAAACAGTTTCAAAGTTTTACAAGTCTAAAGGGCGAACATCTCGCTTCTTCTCATCTTGATTGATGCCAATGTATTTCAATGTACGAGCTGTACTAGCATGATTTAGCATATCCATTAACAAAGACATATCAGCACCATTTTTGTACATATGATATGCAAAGGTCTTTCGTAAGGTATGAGTACCGATTTCTTCTAATCCAACTTCATATGCAGCTCCTGAAATAATTCGCCATGCTGTAACTCGGCTAATAGGTTTATTAGGATTTTTCCTTCCTACAAAAACGTAATCTTCAAGATTACGTTTATAATTTTTTTTAACAAAATTAGTAATCGATTCAGCTAATCCTGTTGAAACAGTTATCTTATCATTCTCCGTTGTTTTGGTATTTTTTAGTTCAATATAAGGTAATACTTCTTGTTTCTCGTTAATTAATTCCTTGTATTTTATATGTAACAAGTCATTAAAACGAAGAGGTGTATTAATTCCTAATACAAACAATAAAAGATCTCGTTCATTCTTCCGAAGAACTTCCTTTATGCTTTCTATCTTATCACGGTCGCGTATTGGTTCTACAAATTCCATAATACTTTCTCCTATCCTTTATTTAGCGATTCATGTAACTTAATTAAATTATACAATAAATTAAGTTGCGTACTTTCACTTATCATAAATTCCAATATAAAAAATGGTTTAAATCCTTTTGTACAAGAATTTAAACCATTTCTTTATAATATTTAATCACAAAAACCTGAGGATCCCGAATCAGAAGAACCTGTATTATAATGACTTGAGGAGCAAGAATTACCATAACTGCTGTACATTGATGCTGAAGTTGAGCTAGTTATTATAGAAGTACTGTCACAACTTCTACTAGGTCTGCTACTATGTGTTTTAGATTTATTTAGTGAAACAGAATTGCTTTTTCCTGTACCATATTTCTCTTCTGTGCTAGGTGATAAGTTGGGGTAATAGGTAGAAGAATGCTTTCCTTTTTCTTTAGGTTTAACATCTTCCAGAAATGTTTCTAACTTCTCATATAGCTTTCCTATAATCGTAAATACAATCTTTAGCAAAATCATAAACACCACCAAAGGCCACATGTAATGTATTATCGTTCCCAAAATCTCATTTAATTGATTTAAAGTAAAATCTTCCATAGAAATCCTCCTCTTTATAGAGGGCAACCCACATGATATAATGAAAGTCCTACATTTCATTTTTATCATACGAGGGTGCTTTCCTGACATGGAAAGTGCCCTTTACTTGTTTTTCACTTCAAGAAGCAACATTTAGTTATATTTCACCTCCTTATATCAGTGTTAACTGTTCATACTTCTTCTTTCTTTTCTTTCTCTTCTTAGCTGACTCCTTCGGTTGCTTTAGTGTTGGAAAAATTGGCTTTTCTTTACCTTCTATTTCGATATGATCCATAAACGTCCCACAACCACATGATAGTTTAACAACTGGATTTAAATACGTTTCCTTGTGTCCACAACCTGTACAAAAATAATAATATGTAGATTCATAGTTAGGTAACGACTTTTCTATTTGTTTTCTTACTTGCATAACGGAAAATTACCTCCTCACTCCTGTGATTATTTAATATATAATAACTCAAATGATTATTTATAGATGTTAGTGGATTTTTAGTTCCTTTTATATATTTAGTTTATTATCTACTCACTTCAACTTTGCAACTTAATTATATTATATAATAAATTGTGTTACATTACAACTCTTTTTCTTTTGATTAATAAAAAGAATTTGTTAGCCATAGATTATAGATACACTAAAAACCATCCCAGGATAATGAGCAATAATAGGTAGCCTTTATCATTATTACTATTATCAAATTAGGCTTCAGCCTTCCTCTATAGCCTAAAGGCTATATTAATTAACTTATAGATAAACTCTTCAAGTACGACAAGGGAGGGTGTGGTAGGTGTGGGGTCTTTTTCCATTTGAAAAGTAAGCGTAAAAATAACATGAAAAGTTTTCATCTTGTATGGAAGGGAAGTAAAGGAGCGACAAGGGGATTTGTGGCAAATGTAGGGAATACTCCCACAACCATTAATTGTTTTACCTAAGAACTTATTGCTCATGATCAGCTCACCATCATAATCATATTCTTATAAACTTGTTTTTAGTTTACTGTTAGCGCAGCTTATCAATTTCTTCCTGTGAAAGACCTACGATTTCACTTATGGTTTTTTTGTCTATACCTTTTTGAATCAACCCAAGGGCTATATCTCTGATTACTTCTTTTCTTCCTTTTTCTCTTCCTCTGCTTTCAGCTCGTTTTAGTGCAGACTTTTCATCTAATATAGCCTTTCTTCTTAATTCATATGCCAATAATGCTTCTGGATTTCTACTTGAGCGTTGTGATTCATCTATTTTGTTTGTCGTATTTTTTAATACTTCATCTTCTTTCACCGCAATTTCCTCCACTACTTTAACAGTTATTTTAATAGTTATTCCACAAAATATAGGGACGAATTTTGCATTTACTTTTTGTTTGGTGGGTAATCCTCCAACTAAATGCAAAATATGGTCCCTCTAACTTAAGTGTATACCTTGTTTATCCAATTAATTCTCCCTACTTTCCTGTATAAACAAGATAATAATATTCAACATGTCTATTACTATTATTAAAAAGGCTTCAGCCTTTATCTATAGCCTACAGGCTTTGTTAATTATATAATATTTAGTATATATTTCCTTTTAAGCTTAATAACAGGATGACTGCTTCAGTCCGCAGAATTACTTCCACTAAAGTGAAAATGATTTATTTTAATTACCTACTATGTAAAATCGTACTCAAAGAAATAAAACGATTGAGATATGAATCACAAGTACATAAGGGGGAATAGAGATGATCACGACACGTAAATTTAAATTAGCAATTGTATCTGATAATCGTAATGAGGCTTACAATTTCATACGAAGTGAAATACGGAATCAAAATAAAGCACTTAATGTAGCTTACAATCACCTGTACTTTGAACATATAGCAACGGAGAAATTAAAACATAGTGACGAAGAATATCAGCAACATTTGACCAAGTACCAAGAAGTGGCCAGTAATAAATATCAAGACTACTTAAAGGTAAAAGAAAAGGCTAAAGCTAGCAAAGACGATGAAAAGTTGCAAAAGAGGGTGGATAAGGCAAGGGAAGGTTATAACAAGGCGCAGGAAAAAGTATACAAGATAGAAAAAGAATTTAATAAGAAATCCAAAGAAACGTATCAAAAAGTAGTGGGCTTATCTAAACAAACAAGAATAGGGAAACTAGTCAAAAGCCAGTTTACTTTACACTATGATACTGAGGATAGAATAACATCAACAGTCATATCTCACTTCAATAACGATATGAAAACAGGGCTTCTGCGTGGGGATCGTAGCTTACGCACTTACAAAAACACTCACCCATTGTTAGTACGTGCTAGAAGTATGAAATTCTATGAAGAAAATGGGGACTACTATATTAAATGGATTAAAGGCATTGTCTTTAAAATCATTATTTCAGCTGGAAGTAAGCAAAAGGCTAACATAGGTGAATTGAAATCAGTGCTCATTAATATCTTAGATGGCCACTATAAGGTATGTGATAGTAGTATCAGCCTTAATAGAGATTTAATATTGAATCTTTCGCTGAATATTCCTGTATCTAAAGAAAATGTATTTGTTCCAGGGCGTGTTGTCGGGGTTGATCTCGGATTAAAGATCCCAGCTTATGTATCGGTTAATGATACTCCCTATATCAAAAGGGGAATTGGTAACATAGACGACTTTTTAAAAGTTCGCACTCAATTGCAAAGCCAAAGAAAAAGATTGCAAAAGGCACTAAAAAGTACTTCTGGCGGTAAAGGTAGGAGTAAAAAATTAAAGGGCTTAGATAGGTTGAAAGCAAAGGAAAAGAACTTTGTAAACACATACAATCATTTTTTAAGTAAAAATATCATACAGTTTGCTGTCAAAAATAATGCTAGTGTAATTCACATGGAAGAATTACATTTTGACAAACTGAAACATAAATCTCTATTACGAAATTGGAGTTATTATCAGCTTCAGACAATGATTGAATATAAAGCCGAGCGTGAAGGTATTGAAGTAAAATATGTAGATGCTAGTTACACTTCACAGACTTGTAGCAAATGCGGTCACTGTGAAGAGGGACAAAGAGTATTGCAAAATGCTTTTATTTGCAAAAATAAAGAGTGCAAGGGCTACGGTCATAAAGTTAATGCTGATTTTAATGCTTCTCAAAATATCGCAAAAAGTACGGACATTATTAGAGGTACTGAGATTGCAAAAACCAATGATACTGCGAAAAATACCAAGAGTATTAAAGGAAATCAACAGTCAGATGACGAAGTAGAACGCAAGCAGCTAGAACTTGAATTAAATTAGGTCAATGTTTCAAATCAATGTTACCATTTGTTTGGACACATGGATTAAAACGTTCTTTGAAAACCACATACATTAAATAGTCAGTTTACGGGCTTGGGCGAATTTGCGTCCAAAGGGTGAGGCGAGGTGTAATTAAGAACCCATAAAAGCACTCACCAAAGGGTCAACTCGATACATTATGTTACCGTATCGACAATCCATCAAGCGTTACAAAGTTTGTCGTAAACCCAGAAGCTGAGGTAACGCAAAATACATACTTAGTGCAAACGTATAGTAAACATAAATTCACTTAGGAATTCGCACCTCGATTTTCTTGAAATACCTTTCAATTCTTGTTAATCCTTGTTATTTACTGAAGAAATTCCAGTACATGCTCTAAGATTTTTAGTTAAAACCATATGTTATTCTGTTGTTTTGACTAAAAATCGCAGTCACACCCTATATAGATGCATGGATTGAAATACGACTTTACCTGCATCCTCTAATGTTTTCATGAGTCACACCCTATATAAATGCGTGGATTGAAATTTCAACGGAAGTCTATGCAATTGAACGGATTGAAGTCACATCCTATATAGATACATGGGTTGAAATCACCAGCGATTACAGTTAGCATTTTGTAACTCCTGTCGCATCCTATAGGGAGGTAGAGATTGAAATAAATACTTCACTCCTTTCTTTTTCATTATTAACGTCACATATTATATGAACGTGGGGATTGAAATTTTGTAATGATCCTCGGTTTAAATCTCTTATAAGGATGTAGGGATTGAAATACCTATAGGTGGCTTTTCTTACTTGAAAATGTTGTCATATCCTACATGGATATGGGGATTGAAATTGTTATGTCTAATCGGGCTCTTTTTTTCTTTAAGTCGCATTCTATATAGATGTGGGGATTGAAATTATTATAACGATTTTGTCGCATTCTATATGTCACATCCTATATAGATGTGTGGGTTGAAATATGTAAGAATAGACTATATCATCACCTCATATTGTCACATCCTATATGGATGTGTGGATTGAAATCAACCTATTAATATAGTCTAAAGGAAGTTGGGGTTGGAAATTAGGGCAAGAGAAAAAACATTTAATCTAGCTAAAAGTTAGCTTTGTAGGACAACTTCCTACTAAGGGTAACTCATGTTATAACAAATGTTCTTCGTTATTATTATCAAGGGTGCTTTCCTAACCGGGAAAGCACTCTTTTTAATTTTGTAAGGGATGAGGAAAAAACATCAAATTCCTCTTTATTCAATACATTGAAATCAATTAACATTTTATATTGGAATGTTAATTAAAACGTTCGCAAAAGTATATTGATTATAAAAAACGTTCGTAATTAAATTTCTGATTTAAACGAACGATAAAAAAGCTAGATTTTTAATAAAAAAGAAATGTCCGCAAAAGTAAACTTTTATGGACGTTCACTTTACGGACTGTCTGTTTGTGTTCATTTTTTATAGAGTCACGAGGTATTTAAAAGTAAGTGATGGATATAACAATGGTGCTCGTTCATAATAGAAAAAAAGCGCCAACTCGTTTTTATTAAACAGGTTTGCGCTTTTTACTACTAACAATTGCATAGAAGAATATCAGGCTCTGTGATTCCCAACAATTTCATTTCTTCTTTTAGAGAGCGACCCCTCACCTTTTTTATAGTTTTTATTGTTCCATCTCTTAAGGTATATTCTTCATACATCGTCATGGACTTTACTCATCTATTTCAACAAATAAAAAACTATTACGGGCTTTGTTTATTTGACTTTGTTCTAAATTTACATTGTTGTCAGGTGTTGAAAACATAACATTATCAGGTTGCGGGCTGTGTATACTGCCGTTTGGATCCGTAGGGTCACTAGCATCTATGTTTCCACTTTGTTTGAAATACAGTATATGTCCAATTTCGTGGGCGAGCAAACTATTATTAAATCCATTATTAGCCGCATTCGACATAAAAATAAAAGGATAACCACCCACACTCTCAAAAGCTCTTCCAAGTACATCGGCACCTAGACTTTCAGTAAATGGAGCATACCATATAGTTATTGTTTTTACGCCTCTCTCTACTGGATGCAGTCTCCGGTGTGTCTCCCTAAAAATCATTAGATCCGTCATATATTCACCACTTATGTCTACATCATCAAGACAATTAGGTAAGCCAAAATCGCTCCCCACAGAGTATGTTTCTGGTGTTACTGAAAACATAGGAAAGTTCCAGACATCTTTTGCCTGAATCAAATCAGCCAAAAATCTATCCTTGTTATCTTGGGTTCTTGTGGCCCCTTTTAAATAAAATGCTAGTAACCTTATCCCGTAAACAGTTGAGTCTGATGCCGTCCTAATTAGAGGTTCGCTTGGAGGATTCCAATCAGGTCCCCCACCTTCACTTCCATGGTAGAATGATAGTTCCTGCTTTTTTCTCAATTTTAGTTTCCCCCTTTCTTCCATACTTTAGATTTTTAAGATATATTTCTAAAACAACAGTTTATATTTTGTCGTAAAAATAGCATCTTATTCATTGGATGACATATATCCATTTGAGTAACGTTTGTTAATTATTTTATCTTTGTATGCCAAATACGAAACTAGTTTACATAAAACATGTGCAAAGAAGTAAAAAAGCGTAAACCTGTTCAGTAACAACGAGTTTGCGCTTTTTCTTTTCGTTTATATATACTTTTACAGAAAATTATTTATATTTTTTGTTGGACTTATAAATGCTATCCGTGATTCTCTGTAAAATTGGAATTACCCATTTGAACAAATTCATCTGGAGCGTGGCACATAAACAGTTTCTCTTCTCTTGTGAATGTATAATAAAAGTTAGAGAAAAAATTTTGTTGTACTGTAAGATTACGAGCATTATGTGAATAGTTCATGAAGCTATATGCATTGGTATCATTTTTTAGCGAGGAATCCCATGGAGTACCTATTTCTTTTTGAAAAGAGTGAGTCAAATTGAAACAATGTCCTATTTCATGTATAGTAGTCCAAAATTTTGCTCTTTTTACCCAAGCATCAGGGTTTGGATCATGAGGAGGTGGTACAAAATAACGACTATTATTAAATACCGCAGCTCCTTGTCTGTGATTTTCAATTTCATCAAACATTATACCCGAAGTATCTGGATTAATATTATTAGAGGCGTTTAAAAGCCAAATTGTCCAACCAATCGGAAACTTATCCTTCTTAAACATACAATGCTGTAGCATGGCTTGATGTAATTCATTATTATCCCACATTAGATCACTCCCAGCTAAGCTAAGAGGTATCTTCTTGTTTCCCTCTACCATTAAAACTTCAATACTTGCCCATCGAAATACCTCTGGAATTGTTAAATTAAAATTTTTTAATTCACCAGGACGATTAGGGTGCTCATGAGTATTAAAGGACGTTACATAATCTACATTTTCTTCAGCAGCCATTTCTACAATTACAGTACGCAAATATTGCGGTTTAAATTGGTTAGCGTTAAAGAACAACCATTTCCTATCGTCATAAAAACTAGAGCTTGAAAGAAAAACATGTAAATTTTTACTCATACCCATGCTATTAATAGTTGAAACTTCCACTTTTTCAAAAGTTAAATGCTCAGGTTTTCTGTAGAATATTTCCCCAGACCACTTACCTGAAGAATTCTCCTTCACATTCGCAATCCAATGATGTTCAGTTCTATTCAAACCATCGTATTTTGTTCCACTAATTACAGATAAAATAGCGTCATACCGAATTACATATTGCTCTTCATCATGTTTCCATGATCCATGTAATCCAAGATCCAGCATTACAGTGACCTCCTCAAACGCTTAATAGTCTTCAATATATTTATTTGCTTTTTATCCTTCTTTATACATGGCTAGAGCTTTGAGAAATTATACTTTTATGAACCATTTTAACCTATTCCTTTTTCTCAATTCCTATTTACAGTCACAATGCTGTAATGTAATCGATTCAATACTCTCAACTTTCATATACAAGTATTCAGTAAATGAAAATTAGAGGGGAATGTAACCATATGTCGAATGGGTACATTGGAGGCGATAACATGAATTTTGACCCAATGGCTAGAATTAATCAGCAAGTCAATGATAGCGTGAGGAGACAGAAAGAAGCGATAGACAAGATTGTTGAAAATAAAAGAAATGCAGAGCAAATACAAATTGAACAAAGAGATTTTTTGAAGGAAATTTCTGCAGATGTGAAAGGCATAAATGAAATAATTGCATTGGTAAGAGAAAATAACGAGATAAACGAGCAAACTTTTAAATTATTGCAAGAAGTGCTCACCATTATTACTGCAAAAACTCCTGAAGAAGCAAATGACATTTTAGGTAATGTAGTAGATACAGCGAATAAAGCAAATGAAACGTGGGGCACAATTCAAGCAATAATATCTTACGGAAAAATGCTTGGAAAATTAACGTTTCCAGAATCAGGTTTGTTCGATTAACGTTCCATTTATTTCTTTTCATTTATATATATTTTTACAAACAACATACTGGGCAGTTGATTAAATATTTTGAGATATCTTTTTTCAAAACACACAACAAAAGCCCTTCTCATATGAGAGGAGCTTATTTTTTGTGTGTTTGTGTGTACTAATAAAAAGTTATTTAATACTTATACGGCGCTTTTTTATTATTTCGTTATTTTCGTGTTTATGGTGCAGTTCGATAAAAGAACAAAAAGCTAAATAATTATTTATGACTAAAGGAGATGTTGTTCATTGGAAAAAGAAAATTTTTTACATTATAAAAAAGAGCTCGCTAATTCTATCAAGAAATTTGCAGGGACAGCTAGATTGGCATTTCAATCTAATATAAAGCCATTTTTCGATCAAGCTAGTGAAGTCCAGAGAACGATTAAGAAGCTTGTAGATACTATTGATTGGGAAGCAATTGAGCAGTACGGTGAGCTTTCAGATTTTATAGAAAGATGCGCAGGTTTAGGGTGGTCAATGCCTCAACAATTCTTAATTCACATTTATCATGATGCCCCTAAAGAAAACTTAGAAGAATATATAGTTAGTAAAATAAATGATAAAGAGTTTTTTCTGCCTTTTAAAGGTTATATGATTAGTTCGCTCGAAAAGGATAGACAAAAAGTATTTGGTAATACACTGAAATTGATTGATGATGGTTATTATCCTCAAAGTGCATTGCACTGCTTTTCGGTTATAGAATATTTATTAAGGAGTATATCCTCTTCTGACAAATCACGTTGGAGCAAGAAATTAATAAATTACACTAAAAGTGAATTAGATCAATTTGAGAATAATGAATTAGATTTATTAATGCTGACGAACATTTTTACCACTATCGAAAAAATATTGCTTACCGAGATGTTTGCAAATCATAATGATAAACCTACCGGAATTTTATTATCGAGAAACGAATTATCACACGGTATGGCTAATGAGGAAAAGGTAAATAAGGTTGATTGTTATAAATTATTAATGGTTATTTTAACGTTGTCAGAAGCTAAAAATTCATTAGAAAAAAATGAAAATGAAACAAAGTTAATGGTTGAATAGTTCCATTATCAATACTTTTATGAATTATTTTAACTTATCCATATTTCCCTTCTCTATATTCTTATAAAGAAATCAGTAAAATCACAGAGATACAAGCATAGAATTAGAGTATAATTGGGTTAGAATGGATAAGGAGGAAATAAAAAATGAATGAACCTATTTTAGAAGACTTTATCTGTTCATTTGATACAGATTTAGAAAAAGAAGAGGATTTTAAGATCGTCTGTCGTTTCCCTAATGAGTTAGGAGTCGTCATTTATAAATCCCTTACATTTACAAACAACAAGTACTATACAACCCCTATTCGTTTCTTTAAAAAGTCTTATCATATAAGTGGAACAGGTGATTTCTCACAAGAAGTTCAACGGTTGGACACGATCCAAGAGGTACGTCAGTTTGCAAAAGGTATATATGAAAAGGAACTTGTTTATTCATAATTATTTGATTGCTAAAACTTGTGATACTATGGAAGAAACTTTTGAAAAAGAGGAGTAAATCCTATGATAATGTATCAAGAATATACATTAAGAGATGGAACCAAAAAGTCTATAAAAGTGGTAGAAGGGCGTTCTTATAAAGAAGAAATAAAGCTGTTGGGCATCACAGAACGAGACATTCTTTCTATGCAGTTGTTAGATAAGAAATCACTACAAAAACCAAAATAAACGTTCATACAAAAAGCGCTGTCTATACGACAACGCTTTTTTGTGTAAATCGGGGCATTCATATCATTCATCATAGTCTTTCTTTTTATTCTTAATTATTTACTCCTTTTCAAATATTATGGAATACGTCCATCTTTTAATAGATTGAATAAAGAACTTACGTTCGTATATAATAGAACAAACGTTCTTTGTTAGAGAGGTTATTTCAATGGATTATGAGCAGATTCCAAATCGAATCATCATGTGTATAGACATGAAATCATTCTTTGCTTCTGTTTCATGTGTGATAAGAAGATTAGATCCTTTAAAAACAAGACTTGCTGTTGTAGGAGACACAAAACGGTCAGGATCTGTCGTATTGGCTGCTACACCTTTATTAAAGAAAGAAGGGATTAAGACAGGAAGTCGACTTTTCGAGATCCCTAAAAGGAAAGATATTCATGTGGTAAACCCTTCTATGGAGCGATATGTGAAAGCTTCTAATTATATTTCAAGCCTAGTGTTACAATATGTTGCTCCAGAAGATTTCCACGCCTATAGTATTGATGAATTGTTCATTGATGTCACAGCTTCTTTACACTTATTTGCTCGGACGCCAGAAGCATTAGCTCATAAAATCATCCATGAGATTTATCAAAAAACAAGACTGACAGCTACAATAGGTATCGGTCCTAATCTCTTGTTAGCTAAAGTTAGTTTAGATCATGAAGCCAAACGTAACCCAAGAGGAATAGCTTATTGGCGGTATGAAGATGTACCTCATAAGTTATGGTCTATCTATCCTATGAGAGATTTCTGGGGGATTTCATCAGCTACAGAAAGACGATTAAACGGTTTAGGGATACAATCCCTTAAAGAATTAGCCCTATCTTCTAAAGAACTATTGCAAAAAGAATTCGGTGTTCTAGGTACAGAGCTTCATCAACATGCTAATGGCATTGATTATAGTCGTATTTCGGAAGTCTACATTCCTCATTCTCGCTCATTCGGAAAGAGTCAAATTCTACTTCGAGATTATACTAGTCGAAAAGAAATTGAATTACTACTATTAGAACTCTTGGATGATGTTTGCTTTCGCTTACGGCTCCATCAAGTTGTAGCGCAAACTATTCATTTATCCATTGGCTATAGCAAACAAACAGGGAAAGGATTTTCTAGACAAAAGAAAATGATCCGGGCCTCTAACTTAAGCCAAGATATTTTCCCTTACTGTTTAACCATTTTACATACGTATGACACTGGAATGCCGATTCGATCCATAGGAATTTCTTTATCGAATACAACGATTCAAGAGGAAGAGCAAATGAGCTTATTTGAAGATATTGATAAGCGTGAAAAAGCCTATGCGCTTGCTAAGACAGTTGATGAAATTCGTACTCGCTATGGGAAGAATAGCCTTCTTCGGGCTTCAAGCGCTCTCGATTATTCAACAGCTCGTTATCGAAATGGCTTAATGGGAGGACACAAAGCATAGGGAAGGGAAGTGGAGAAGAAGAAAATAATAAAGGAAAGCTAAGTAACCTGATTGACATTTACTTTATATAAAAATAAAAGCTACTCTTTAGAGTAGCTGAAATATAAATACATTTATATTATTGAACCTATTACAGATTCTTAGTCAACCCACAAGTGGTACACTTACGTAGATATTGTCCATTTCCAACTTTAGTTTTAAATCTTGCATTTCCACAATGGTCGCATCGACCACTGATGCGATCAGGTAATTCAGAGTATTCATAAACCTTATTTAAATCAAGGTTTGCATATTTATCTTCGTTGTTTTCCATAGTACCTATAAACCTCCATCATTCAATACATGCTGACTCATCATAACATAAAGATTAATAAAAAGCCTTCTAAGTATACTTAAAAGGCTTTATCTCTATATTAAACATTTTCTTCTCTTTTTCTTCTCAAATTTGCTCTTATGATTTCCTTTCTAAAATATTTTCCATGAAGTTCAAAAAAGATTAAAGTTAGGATTGCGAAAATGAAAAATCCTCTATTATAATAGCTTGTGTTTTCTATACTATCTCGATATTTTTGAAAGAAAACAACTGTAAGTAAGCCAGAGGTTACGCCCAGTAATAAATAAGCATAGCTATCCTTTTTATTAAATATCAAAGTAAATATAGCTAAACTTAAAGCAAGGATGACACAGGTAGCAATTCCCTCATTCAAATCATTTAAGATAAGTTTTTCAAACTTTGCAACACTGACTCCAATCCATTCTCCGACTATTTCAAGGGGTTTAAGAATATCCATGTATTAAATCTCCTTCCTCTGAAATGTTCCAGTCACAGGTTTTTTCTTTGGCTTTGTTGGTACGTCTTCAAAAATGGCTGCTGCTAAGTAAAAGAAGATGGCAACACCACTTGTGATAGCAGCTCCAGTCATATAATTTAATTCAGGATTAGCACCAATTGAGGAAAAACTGAATACATGACTTACTAAAATTAGAGATGTTATAACATTTATTGTGCCTATACTCATAAATCCTGCACGCCATTTCTTTTTAAGGAAAAGCATAAGATATACAAGGGAAAGGAAAGAAAGGGGAACCTTATAATCATCAATAAACCACATAATAGCTTCCATATAAATACTCCTCCATATTTCAACTTAAGATTTATAACATCAACCTTTATATAATATATTATAACATAAATGATTATAAATTGTAATAGATAGATGTGAAAAACAAGAAAAAAGAGCACTTTATAAGCACTCCTTGCATTATATATGCAGTATTCAATTAGTTCTTTTCTATTTCGTAACCTACTAAGATATCACAATCTTCATCTTCATAAATGGGAGTTAACGTATATAATTCCGCACTAGCTTCTGTATTATATTCTCCTGTGCATTTCCAACATTCAGTGTAACATTCGGTATTCCAACCAACCAGTGCATAAACCTCGTTTCCTTCTAATTCCACTAAAGAAATATCTTCGTCATTCCACCAAGTTCCTACATTCTTTAAAACTTGCCTCATTTAAACACGTCCTTCTTTAGCTAGGTTCTTTTTAGTAGACTTAAGGGATTCTCCAAGAACACTATTTTGGCCAAGAAGTTTATTTATTTCACTTTCAGATAAGCTTTTAGCTGTATCTACAAAAAAACCCGTTTCCTTCACCTTGTTATTTTCCATTTTTATTTCCCTCACTTTATAGAATTAATGTAAATTATCCATACCATGAAGCATTCTAATCATTTCGTGATGAATGTGGTGCCTAGTTTCCCCATAAGTTGTATGGTCATTTTTTTCGAGAAAATCAATCATCAATTTTCTTAACTTATAAAACCTCGCTACCTCTCTTAAGAAATATTCCATATACTCATCTTTTCTTCCAGCAGAAGGAAAATTGTGTATTGCATCTGCAAGTAAACCCATGCATCGAGTACAATAAGGAGGTATATCATTTACAGCCATTCCGATATTTCTTTGACTGCAAAGGAAACTTACTATAATATCATTACACTTATCTACTAACTCGCCTTTAGATAAGGCCCTCAACTTTTCAAGTGTATCTTCATCCTCTTTAGAACGAAATGAAGCTTGTTGGACTTCTTCCTCAAATTTATCAACAAGTTTCTGTTCTTGTTCTTTATATACATCTATACGTTTTTCATGAATATACTCATAAGTTCTTACTTGTCTTTCTAAACTTTTAATTTTGTCATATTTTTTACTTCGTAAAAACATCTCCCATAAACCCCCTGCTTAGCTATGAATTTAATCTTATACTCTGAGACTTGATAATCTGTTTAACATTTCTTCGTTACTGTTATTAGTAATTCTTTTAGTTGATTTAAATTGATATTGTGAAGGGAGCTGATCTATTAGGTTTTTCATTTCATCATAAGGTAAATAAACTTCTAAATCATCAATATCAAAAATAGTAGTAAATTTAAAACCTATTGATATATAGTCCAATCCAAATCCAGAAACAGACTGGAACCAAAAATCCCATTCAGTAAAGGCTAGTAAAGTAAATAATTCATTTTTATGGATAGACTTTGTAATGTAGCATAAAGAAATAAAATCACTTGGAGAATTAGCAATAGCCTTTAATACCATCATTTGTTCTTCACTAAATGATGGATTAGGAAGAGCTTTTATTTCTTCTAAACGTTTTTTAATCAGAGGGAGAAATTCATCTTGAAAAGGAAATTCATCATATGAAGCTTTAGTTTGCAGGATTTCATCATAAGTTAGTTCATTTTGAAAATATTGATTTAAAGCCTCCTTATTAAAAACACTATGATAGCCACCCCAATTTAAAGGGGAATATCCATTTTCTAAGAATGTCTCTTTAAATAATAAGAATTCTACAGGGTCTGCTTTAATGGCAACATCTATGTCAATATAATCTAACAGCTCAATTAAATTCATTTTACAACTCCCTCAAATTTGGTGTTACATACTTTTCAATAGCCTCTTGAATAGAATTAGCTTCTCTATCATCTTGTTCACTATCTAAATATATCGGTACTACTCTTCCTGTATCCCATACTTTTAAATCAAAGCTTTTATCTGTTGACTTATTGTAAAAGCAGTAACAAAAAGATATCGGAATTTCAACTAGCGCCCACCCTGTAATATCAAAATTTTCTTTTTCAATATAAGCTATACAATTATACAAACGAGCTAATTCTCCATCTTCCCCTTTGTATTTTACTTGTTTCAGTTTTCTCATATTAAAAATGTAGTTTTTTAATAATGCTCCTAACTGGTCAGGAGTAGTGTTTTTTAATAATTCTTCCGCAATTTTTAATTTATTCATTAAAGAGATCCCCCCTTTATATATGACTCTGTTCTTATACTTTAAAGCTTGATAAGTAATTTAATATCTCCTTATCTCTTTTTTCAAGAGATTTTTTGGTGAATTCTAAGTGTTCATAAATTTTTTCATAATGATAGTGGGGAAGTTGATCTATTAGGTTTTTCATTTCATCATAAGGTAAATAAACTTCTAATTCATCAATGTCAAAGATACTAATAGATTCAAAAATGATAGCTGCATAACCCCATCCACCTCCAAAAGCAGTCATGAAACCAGGATTCCACTCTGTTAAAGCTAACAAAGTTAATAACTCATGTTTATGGATAGACTTTGTAATATAGGGTAAAGAAATAAATGCATTTGGAGTATCCAGTAGAGAACGAAATATAATCATCTTCTCTTCATCCCATACAGGTTCAGGAAGAGTTTCGATTTCCTCTAAACGCTCTTTGATTAAAGGAATGAATATGTCTTGAAAGGGTAATTCAATCTCTGGTAAGTCTACAGATTGTAGAATATCATGATAGGTTATCTCGTCTTGAAAATATTTATTTAGCGTTTCCTTACTAAAAACTGTTCGATATCCACCCAAATATAAAGGTGTATACTCTTTTTCTAAATGTAGTTCTTTAAATAACAAAAATTCTACAGGGTTAGTTGTAATATCAGGGTCTATTTTAATACGATCTAATAATTTAACTAAATTCATGCTTTAACTCCCTTTTCAATTTTTAACGGGTAGCGTTTGGTAAACAACGTTTGTTGATCATCTCTATAAAGTCTCCCACTGTAAATAAATAAACCTTTAACATCTTCACCCTTTATAACTTTATAAGGGTCTAACAATGCAATACCTAAACATTCTTTTAGCATCTTCTTGTGCACTACTGCTGGAATATCATTAAATATAAAGTCAAGATTACTAAGGTCTGAAATAATAGCTTCCTTTTCCATATAAACAATGTCAATATCACTTGGCCCATCTGAAGAAAGACTTAATAGTACTTTAAACTTCGATTCTCCTATAGAATCAAGAGCTTCCTTAACGATATCTAAGTTTTTTTCATTATCAATTTCTATTGTGGTAAGCTTAGCCGAACCTATACATTGAGGTATGGGGCAACGATTTACCTCACAGAATCCCCCGCATTCATCACAGATATAAACTTCTCTCTTCTTTAACATGAAAATACCTCCTACAATTTCCTCTTAAGATATCTCTAGACTTTTCAAATAATATCTTCATTTGAACCTAATTAAATAATCATGATATTTGCTCTTAACCTCGTTGTATTGTTCTTTAAATGTTATAGGGAGTTTAAAATCACCCCTAACTTCACTTACAGCACCTAAATCTAAATATGACACCATATCTTCAAAAGTGATTAGGTTTAAAACCATATCCATATATCTCTCTAAATCTAGTTCAAATTTCTCTTGGGTTAATTCCTCGTATTGATCATCATGGTTAACTAAATCACTTAAAGCTCTATATACAAGGATTAACTTCCTTACATATTCTCTTCCTAAATCATTTGTTAATTTACCTTGCAATTCATATAGACTTTGGTAGTCCCTAGTGAAATCCTTCCAGATTCTATTAAGCAACAAATCCCATTCCAATCGTTCCTTACTAAAGTATGGAATCTCTAAGTCATATATCGTAGCCTTATTTAATATTCCTTCTATTTCATCATTAATATGAAGTAGCTCATTTTTTAGAGTAGGATATTTATTTATATCGTCTTCTATATATTTTCTAGTTAAGCTTAGCATTTTGTTAACTTCGCTCAATGTTCTTTGTAGCTCTTCAACTAATCCTTCTTCCTTCTTTCCTTCTCCAGTCACCTCAAAATTCACTTTAGTTTTCCTCCTCATTTTGCTTATAATATTTAATTTCCACTCTATTATTTTCTAGGTCTAACTCATGAGTTAAGGACAACCCGTTTCCGGACTTCACCTCTACCATGTAATTTCTATTAATCAATGGTTCCTCAAACTGAATTACATGTAAAGTTTCCGACTGCCCTTTTACCCGTTTTTTTTGATACTAGAAGGATTCTTTCTTAAAGTTATTCTTTTTAATATATCTTTAAAATCCTTAAATAACATCTGGACCCTCCCTATTAGTTACTCTGTAGTTCTTCATTTAATCTATACTTAAAGTTTCTCCCTCTTCCTGGTTTCCCTGTTATAAGAAGATGTTCAGAAAAATCTACTTTAGGATCTAATGTCAATACGACACTCTGTCCTTTCTTTTGAATTTCTTTAAAATAAGCTAAATCTGCTAATATATTCAGGAAACCCATTCCTGATACTTTCTCTTCCTTTAATAACTTTTCCAATGAATCAATCTGTTTTTCAATCGTCATCCTAAATCCTCCCTTTTCTTCTTTTATAGTTCCCTACATAATATATTATAACATAAATGATTAATAATAGGTGAATATAAATGTAAGAAATAAGAAAAAAGAGCACTTTATCAGTGCTCCTTTCATTGCAAAAGATATAACTAAGAGTATGAATACATTATTACTAACAGAAAAACTATAAAATCGTACATAAAATGTTGGAGATAAGTACACCATAGATTCTTAGACCACAAGTATAAAATAACTTTTATAGCTGAAGGTAACCCTATCACTATTAAACATTGAACGATATTAAAATCGTAAGTCCATAAGTGGGCCAAGCCAAATACTAAACAAGAAAACAATATTGAAACATACAGATTAAGCATGCGTTTCTTAAAATTCTTTTTTAAACACAAGCTTAGAACTAAAAAGAAAGTTGAGAAGAATAGAATTTCTTCTCCAAGTAATCCTATAATGAGCTTAATTACCTGAACTATACCCTGATCTTCAATACTAGGGTTTGAGTCTAGTGCATATGAAGATTTAGTTATAAGAAGTGCAATTGACATCGATATTAAAAGGGCAACAACACTAAAGTAAAAGGCCCATTTTATTTGTCGCCAGGAGATCTTTTTAAAAAACCATTTAATATTTTTTCTAAATAATAGATAAAAGCAAAGAACCTGTATTAAAGTGAAACATACAGTGGATATGAGATTACGAGAGATAGAATTTTGTTCCGTCACTATACGGATTAGATTTTGATAAAAATCAACATCAGCAGTATATATAATTGTCACTAATAGGGATACAAGAAATTGAATAATAAATTTATATGTTGGAATAGAGCTTATAGCCTTAAAAATATCTTCAGTATCATTCTTTGTTTCCTGAACATAAGAATTAAACCATTCATTAAGTGATTGTTTTTCGGTAGATTTCTTTGTTTCAGATAGCAAAGTTTCCTCTCCTTTATATAAGGTTCACTTCTATTATTCCCAAAATAAATAGGAAGCTTTAGCTTCCTATACCAATCCTACAGGCTATGAGTTAATAAATCTTTATCTGATTCTTTCTCCATATTTTCAAGTAATTCTTTCAGCAATACTTGAGCACCTTCAGGACTAATAACTATATTTTCATTCCCAATTTTAAAGTTTTGAGGGGTTATTTCTCCTGTAATAACACAGGCTTGAGAATGATGATATTTTTTTAATACAATTTGTTCTCCATCAACAAATATTTCTACTGGATCTCTGTTATCTAAGGAAAGTGCCATTCTTAATTCCTTTGGAATAACAATACGGCCTAGGTGATCTACCTTTCTAACAATCCCTGTACTTTTCAATCTTATACACCTCCAAATTTTCTAGAAAACAAACTAATAATTAATTAACTGTGAATTAATATGTTTTGCCACTTTCTTTAATTTTCTTCCTTCAATATAAGGCACCTCTACCTTAGTAGTCCCTCCAGAACTATTACTAATTTTCAAAGTGGCCGTATATGAATGTAGTAGAAGTAAAACTCCAAAAACTAGTAATAAAAACATAACAATACCAACATTAGAGCTAAAAGCTGAAAATCCTACTGGTAGAGTAGAAAGCGCTCCCCAAAATGTAAGCCATGCACCTATTAAGAACCTAAAGATATGCAACTTTGTAGATGTCTTGACTGAAGAGATGCTACGATAAGTTAAATCTTCACCACTAGTACCCAAAGGTAAAATTCCGAGAATAGCATTTCTAGAGTGAATACTAACCCGTTTGTTAGAAATAAGAAAATAGGTAGGAAGCCAAAAGAATAATAGACTTTTACGGCAAGCTATGTCAGCAATTATTTGTTCGCTGCTGTTATTTAATAAATTTTTCATTGCGCCCTCCTTTCTTACCTCTCTAGTCCTCTATCCTCGAATTGTCTCATAAGAGATCTGTCACGTTCTCTATTTACAATACATTGGTCAATAGCTTCTGCAAGGGGTTTATGATTAGCTACAGACCTTTTAGATGCTTCAAGTAACTGTTCTTTATCCACCCGATTCCATTCTAGATTATATCCAGATGCCTGAGCTAGATGCTCTGCAAATATCCTAGTCGAACGTCCGTTCCCCTCTCTAAATGGATGCAGGATATTTATTTCTGCTACATGGTAAGCTAGCCGATCACTAAATTTCTCCACATCCATCTTCTTAAAATCTTCTCGTTGTAAGTTTTTAAAAATATCCTGAGAAGCACCTTCAATGAATCTACAAGGGGCAAACATAAAATTATCCTTCGCAATATCTTCTTGTCTAATCTCTCCGGCAAATTCATAAATATCTTGAAATAGATACTTATGAATTTGTTGAAGATGTTTTAAATCGAAATCTCCCTTTATGGGGTTTTCTTGTAATTCTAATGCTCTTAAACCGGTATGCATTCTTTCAAAATTGTTTAGCGTCTCTTGGTCTTGGATATCTAGTTTATTTATTAGTACATCTGTTCCAGGATAGCAATACCTACTTTGGGCCATATAATCTTTTTACCTCCTCCACAAATTGCTCTTGCGTAATTTCTCCTCGTTTTCTACGTTTAATTAATTCTTCTTCTTGTTTAGAAAACTCCATACCTTCTACTGCAAAATTCGCTTTTACATTTTCCATTGCTTTATCAATATCGAAACCTTTTTTAGACATAACTTATTCCTCCTATATATTCATTTTATAAAAATGTATGAATTCTATCTATAAATTCTGTTATTCAACCCAAATTTTATATCACCCTATATAATATATTATAACATAAATGATTAAAAACATACAGGTGTTATTGTAAAAATAAAGAAAAAAGAACACTTTTTTGAAGAGTGCTCTTTCTACTGAGATAATTGATTAATTTCATTCGTATAGCTGTCTATTTTACTTTTCACTTCATCACTTGAAGCATCACCTTTTTTAAGCTTTTCGATTTGTTTTTGTCTAACTTTAATCATTAGATCCTTGTTACCTTTACTCTTAGCAAAGTCGTAACCTTCATCAAACTTTTCTAGACCAATATAAGCTTCAACAACCATAGATTCTCTACGTCCATCTAACTCAACGTCATCTTTATATTTTAAAACATTTTTAAAGTCGTTATTTAGATAGCTTTTCTCAAATTTAATAATTGGATTCTTCGTATTAAGATTCTTAACCTCATCCAGACGATCCTTAGCTACAAGGAAATTGACTATACTAGATGCAAAACGTGGCTCTGCGTCTATAGCTTTTTGGAAGTTATCTGTCATTAAATATGAGAACAAAATAGATTTCTGATTAGATTTACTTAATTCTTTGAAAGGCGTATCCATATGTTCAAATTCTTTTACCGCATTTTCATAGTCCTGAATAGAAGCATATTGTAATCCCTTTGTTAAATAATCGTTTTCTTCCTGAGCATTAGCAACTGTATCCTTTGCCTTACTAGGAGAATCATTATTTGAAAAACTAGCTACTGCCCAAAGAAGGACCATTACGCCTACAAAAGAAACCGCAGCAATTTTCAATTTGGAGTTACCAAAACTCACCTTAAATTTAGGTTGTGATTCTTCAGAATCACTCTCTAGTGCTCTAGCACGATTTCTACTTTTAATAGCTTCTTTATCTACTTTATTTACCTTCTCTTTTGGCTTCTGAGCATTTTTGGCTTTTTCTATTTTACGTTTGTTTTGCAATGCTTTATTAGCCGATTCATCAACTGGTTTTTTCACTTCTTTTTCTTGATTCTTTTTTAAAGAAGGCATTCGCTGGAAAATAGATTTTTTAGTTTCCTCTTCTTCTTTTATTTCTTCAGTTTCTTTTTCTGCCTCTATTGTAGCTCGAATATCATCAAATGCTTCAGCAGCAAGAATTCTAGAAACAACCCCATATTTTTGAGCGCTTGATTTTTGAGAAGCTGTTTCAATTCCATTATATTTTAATTCGTCAAATGATGTGGGTGTAACCATAAGAAGAGATAAGCGCTTAATTTGAGTCAATAAATCTTCTTCATACCCTAGACTTGGCATAAGATTTTTTATTCCCATATAAACAAGCTTAATTTCACCTGTATAAATATTAATCAATATGTTCTTATCATCTAAAACGGTAACAAAATTAGGATATTCACTTAACTCCTCCGCCATAGCACAAAGTTGCTCAATGAAGAGGTATTTTATATTGTCCTCTGCCTTCATTTTAAAAAAGCTAAATGGAACATAATTCTTCTCTACTTCTACTGACATAAAGAAATGACTTCTATTTTCACTAAAATTCATTTCGTTAATTGAGAAAAGAAAGGGTGCATGATGTAAATCCTGTAACTCATCAATCGAATTTATGTTAGTGCTTGTTATTGGAACTTCGTAAGTTACAATATTTCCAGAAAACCCCAAAGTTCCATCATTAAAATTTAACTTCTTCAAGTTTTAACCTCCTTATAAGAGATGAAATATCGACCAATAGCTTCAAATATCATCAAATTTTATATTAATGAAAATATACAAAACTTACAATATATCAAAGGAAGCATATACACATATGCTTCCTTTCTATATGGTTAGACATTAATTGCTTGACCAGATTGTTCTAAATTAGGAGTTTCTGTTGTTGATTCCTCTGGTTGTTCTGGTGTTTGATTTTCGTTACCTGGTTGCTCTGTTTCTGGTTGCTCCGGTGCAGGAGTTTCAGT
>NZ_FOXX01000022.1 GCF_900115845.1 Priestia endophytica DSM 13796
ACTCAATACAAGGATAGTTTGGGAACCTTTATTGCAGATTTAGTTTTGCAGATTCTTTCGTGGATGGCAGAAGAGGAACGAGATCGTATTCGGAAGCGTCAGCGTGAAGGCATTGATGCTGCACTCAAAGGTGGTGTATCTTTTGGGCGGCCTAAAGCTCAGGTTAGTCAAGAATTCATTGAAGCTTATAACCGATGGAGAAATAAGGAGATTACAGCTGTACAAGCGATGAAAGAGGCTAATGTTAAAAAGACAACCTTTTATAAATTGGTGAAAAAACATGAAAGCACTTTTAACGAAGAACCTATATAATAGGAGGAAACTCGTCAAAAAAACTCTTGCTCATTCATGATTTTTTCTAGTTAATGAGATTATTAAATTTAAGGAGTGTATAAAATGACCTACCTACTACAAGTTGATTTTAAATTTGAGGGACCTTTTGGTAATGATCTGACAAATGCTTTTACGGACATAGCAAACAGTATTAATAAGGAAAAGGGGTTCATATGGAAGATATGGACAGAAAATAAAGAAGCTAAAGAAGCCGGGGGAATCTATCTGTTTGAAACAAAAGAAGATGCCGAAAAGTATTTAGATATGCATACGAAAAGATTAAAAGGATTTGGCATTATAGGTATTAAAGGAAAGATTTTTGAGACAAATGAACAGCTTACTACTCTTAATCGTGGACCTTTAAAGCTTACTAAAGAAAAAAGGGATTTTTAATCCACCTTTTTTTCAAGCACACTTGAATTTTATCTCATCACGATGTCTAAATAATACTTACGTTACTTGAACTGATATCTATACATATCCTAATATTTATCATGCTTTATATCTATTTCTTCTGTCTTTTCTTTAGTGACTTTCATTGATGATAAAGATGCTTCTTTTTATTTTTATTTATATAAATCAGACCCTGCTATGTATCAAAAACATTCCTTAATGATACATTGATTTTGAGACGTGTTTTAATATAGAAATAAGATGTAATTAAGAAAAAAAGTCACTTATTCGTGAACCGTCTCAAAAACCATGGTTTTCGAGGCGATAGGTTAATGACTTAAAATAAAGGTAGATACTAAACATAGGCTTTACGGAAACAAAATTCTCTTTTCATCCATTTTAATAATCATGCAAAGTAAAAAAAGAGAGGATCTTCCTCCCTCTCTTTTTTTACGTACATCAACAGTAAAGGCAATATTTTAATTTTGTCACTGATTTGGTTTCCCTTTTAAAGCTAAATTTTCTCTATCCACAGCTTCAGGTGGTACTTCCATCCATCCATTTTTCATCATAAGTTGGGAGGCATCATCTACAAACTTAAATATATTAGTTAATGACTTACCGTATAATAGGGCTAAATCATGTCTTCCATTGACAGCTACGGAATTTCCAAAAGCCCGTATTTTCATGGAAAACATATCTACTTTATGGAACAACATTAATTTATCCGAAAAAGGGGAAACCGTAGAGGTTGTAACTAAATGATCTAGAAAGGAAGGAGCAGGTAAGTGATCCTCATGAAGTTTTGTCATATAGCGTTCTACTGCTCTGGTAGTGAGGTCTTCCCCTTTCTTAAATACTTCGCGAACCTTCTCCATTTTAGCAACTTGACGAAAAGCCATAATCAACGCCTTACTTGTTACATTACTTTCAATATTATCGTATAAATGAGTAATTTCTAAAGCATGTAAGGGCCGAGCTTTTTCGATTAATCCCTTTAAATAATCAGAACGGGCGATTTTTACGCCTTCTGGTATAGGGATGATTGGTGGTTTAATAATCAGCCTTTTATCCATTAAAATGCTGTTGATTTGCTCCATTAATTTCATTGTGGCATCCATACAGTAAAGATAGAAATCCCGTACATCCTCCCTATACATTAAAGGGACTGCTACATTATAGATGCTCATTCCTGCTTTGGCAGCATATTTTAAATAGTGAACATAAAACTCATCTTCAAATAATTTTGGGGCTTTAAGGTTCACATCTTCTTTTGTAAAACCATGAGGAACAGGAATATGCTCTTTAATGAATATTTCTTTTATCATACTTTGGAATTCTTCACTCAAAAATGCAGCATTTTCTACCAATTTTTTAATTTCTGAGTCTTCAACATGTTGAAGAAAGTAACTAAGAATGCAAGTGGACATACTATTCCCCATATACGTTGCCCAAAGTTTTCCGAGCTCTGCAGATGTTAGTCTATCATTAAAAGTTTTTCCTATTTTAGTTGGTTTAATGGTATCCATATCTAATCTCCTTGAGCTGTTTTTTCTTAGAATTTCCTTTTACAGCTTATCTATTCTCTGAAGTTAACATAACCTTTGTTATCAGCAATCACCTGCATCACAATAGATACTGAAGAATAACATAGTGAGCAAATAAAAAGTGAAGTTTTCTTCTCTTTTTACTTTATCTATACATAATAACAGGGAAAAGTGACTTATTATTAAATTCTCTCAAAAACCACAGTTTTTGAGACATTACTCAGTTTAAAATAAAGGGAATAGTAGAAATTTTATTTTGAAAAAAATTTCTACTATTCCCTTACACATTTAAGTATGATCAATCATAATAAGAAACTTGGTGAAATAAAAAAAGGGTTGTGACTAAATGGTTCACATCCCTTTTTTTATTTCACACGGCAAACCTAATTTTGTTTATACAAGATTATCTATACAAGGAGATGAGGGGAAGGGTTCTATGCAACGTTCTTCTTCCCAACACATCTTATTATGTAGGACTTTCCCTTTTATATTCACCCAAAATCTACCTTGTATATGCTAATTATAGAAAGGGATTCTAAGAATATATAAGGTTAAGGAGGTGAAAAAACATGGCAAACAACAATAACAACAACAGCAATCAACTTCTTGTAGCTGGTGCTGAACAAGCACTTGAGCAAATGAAATATGAAATCGCAAGCGAGTTTGGTGTACAACTTGGTGCTGACACTACTTCTCGTGCTAACGGATCTGTAGGTGGAGAAATTACTAAGCGTTTAGTTGCTACAGCTCAATCACAATTAGCAGGTCAAGCAGGAACAACTAATGTATTTCGCTAATTCCTCAACAATTCAATAGCTGTCATAGCTTAGGCTACCTATTTTTATAGGTAGCCTTTCATATGCCATGCATGTTTACAATAGTAGATAGGAAAAACTTTTTCAATAATATTCCATAAGTCTAATTAACATAATCTTAATGATCAGAAACCTTTACTTAAGGTATGAAACAAGTAAAAATGAATAATAACCTTAGGAATATCATATATTCCGAAAGTATTCTCCATTTTATCTCTACATCACAACCGAGAGAGATGTAATAAGATTATAGGCTTAATGAAAAGCAGAGAGGCCCACGAATCGCCTCTCTGCTTTTTTTCCTCACATATCTTTTTACATCGTACTTCCATTACGGAGTACAAGGTTGGAGAATACTTTTGTAGTATGTATTGCTTTCCAGACTATCGTTCTCTTGTTTGTTGCAAAGCTAAAAGAGCACTTTCCCTGCAAGGAAAGTCCCCTATATAAAATAATAATAACAAAGAATACTTATTATAACATGGGTTGCTCTTAGCAGAAAGTTGCCCTACAACATTTAGTTATAAACAATTGTGAAAAGTCATTAGGCATATGTTATCAACTCTAGTCAATATAAAATACATTAGACGACGTAAAAAAAGCACAAACCTGTTTAGTAACTACAAGTTTGTGCTTTTTCTTACTCTATATGTTGCTATTTATATGTTCCTTTATAGATCAATAATTCAAATATGCTCTGCTCTAATTACCAGCTTGCTTTTTTCACGCCAGGAATCTGTCCTGCATAAGCAAGTTCCCGGAAACAAATGCGGCAAAGCTTAAATTTACGCAATACTGAATGAGGGCGTCCGCAACGCTCACAACGAGTATATTCTTGGACCTTAAATTTCGGCTCAACATTCTGTTTTATAATAAGTGCTTTTTTCGCCATATTGTAACCTCCCTTTAATTAAGTTAAAGGTAGAAGAGGTTAACTATTATACATCTATCTTTTTTAGAAGTAAACAGGTTCTATATGGTAATTATTATAAAGAGTAAAGAAATATAACAAGTGTTATATTTCTTTACTCTTTAATTTTAACTCTTACTGATAAGCTTCCATAAGTATAAGGATTCCTACTCATAAAAAAGCCACAAAGAAATTTTCACAAAACTAGAGAGGATTCTGATTTACAGATGTAATATCCTCATTTCCTTCTACTAAGAACTATTTTATTTCAAACCAAAATATCATTTCTTTGTTTTTTTAGGGTCCAGTTCCTCGGAGGCTTCCATTTGGTATTGTAACTGTCCATTAGAACGTTGGCTTGATTTGTCATTGGGAAGAACCCGGTTAGCCATATAACGATGAAAAAGGGCCTCAAAAATAGTCACACCTAGAGCAGAAGTGAATGTTCTCGCAAGGTAGTCATCGTAAGCTAGAGTACTGGTCATGATCCAGATAATGATAAAGGATAAAGCAAAATCAGCGATGGTGGCAAGGGTATTATTAGTTCTAGGAAGAATCAGCAAATCTCCCAAAATATACGATATTCCTCCCAAAATCATGGTCGTCCAAAAAACATCCCCAATAGAAAAACCATTAATTCCACTCAAAATCGCATATAAAAGAATAAAGCTTATAATAAATTTAAATAAAAAAGCTTTTACATGTTTCATAAACTCTACCTCCTTTTCAAGAGTAGATTACTCTTTAACGGGAAGTCTATACACGAAATTCTTTTACATAAATGGTGGTATTTTCAATGAAGTTGTTTTTTATAAGAAGGGGAAAAGAGTTGATCATATGATGTAGATCCTTGTTTTACAGGGAGGTTTTTTTACAGAGTTAACTTGGTAGACAGCTTCGTCTTGTATGAAAAGCATAAAAATTTTAAGTAAATAACAGCAAAAAGGCTTGATACCCAAAGTATAATCCAAATCCTATTAAAGAAAGCCCGGATAAGACTGAGATAATAATAAGTATTTTCGTGCTCAAAAAGTTCCGGAAGCTACTTGCTATAACGGCCATCGTAATATCCCACAAGAGAACACCCAAAATGATAGCTCCACTATATAGTAAAAGTTGACTAAACTCATAAGCTGTTGCAGCATTTGCTAATACTGATCCATAAATCCCTAACCAAAATAAAATGGTTAAGGGATTAGACAAGGACATAAAGAAGCCAGACATGAAGGACTTCGTAAGTGTTTCATTTCCCCGTTTTTGATTTAATTCAAGCTTACCAGCTCCAATCAGACTTTCAATCCCCGTATAGGTTAGTACAAAAAAGCCAAACAACCATAAGAAGGTTTTCATAAAAGGTGCTTCTAAAAACTGAACAACGCCTAAATAAACCAGCATCATATATAACACATCTACTACCATTGCACCTAAACCAACAAACCATGCATGGAGGAAACCACCTTTTATTCCTTTATCTAGTTGAGCTGCATTGACTGGACCGATTGGCGCGGCTAAAGACAAACCTAAAAATATATAACTAAAAAAAACACTCATTAACGAATCCCCCTACATACAATTTTCAGCCTATAGACTTTCCCATACATTCTATTCAGGGAACAACGCTTGTACAACTTAAAATTCAACATGAAAATTGTAATAAAACCGTGATAAAGGATGGCTACAACATCTGTTTTTGTTAGTAAAAGTCCTTTTCCTAAAAGTTTTTATAAAGTAAAAACATAAAATAAATAAAATCCTAACGAGCTTACAAAAGCTTGTACAGGAATTCAATTGTATTGCTATCCCTGACTACAGAAGATATGTAAATTAATTAAAGTTGAAATGAATCATCTCCCATATTTTGAGCAAACTATAAGAGATGTTATGGGTATTCTAGCCATGTAAACTTCACAAACCTATTCCTTAACGTTTTACAACCCAAAAACGACCTTTGCCATAAGAGGTCGTTTTTAAGGTGTAAATGTATATATTTTTAATACCTTGAACAAACTACTGAAGATGTGTAAAATATCGCTCTCAAAAGTTGATGTATAACAGAGAGAACTACTGAATCCAAGCAGTAGTTCTCTCTGTTTTTATGATGTATAAAATATTTATCTTTAGTTTATATACATAATGTATCGTATAAATAAAAATAACAATAATTTTGAGTATAGAGCATATACTAAAAGGAAAAGTCATAACAGACAGAAGTTGGATTGTCACAAAGAGAGAGCTAGAGGTCTCTCTTTTTTTAGTAGTAATGACACTACCTATGAGAAAACGGCGTCATGGCCAAACTATAATATGAATACTCTATAAAAAGTTAGTTAACATAATCTTTGTTATAAGAAGAAAAGCCGTTGGAACCTCATATCCAACGGCTTTTTACATAGGAATCATCATATAAACCATGTTTCTTTTAACCAAATTATTTCATCGTATCTTTTTTATTGGTTAGTTGGTCCTTATCCATTGTCGGAGGTGGTTGCTCCATCCATGCATGATCAATCATGAGCTCGCCTCCATCTTTAGCATATTGAGCAATCTCCATCGCTAATCGTTCATAATTTACAATAAGGTCGTTTCTTTGACTCGCAGCAGCTGCTGTAGCATAATTTCCTGATCCTGCGGCACTCATAAAACTCATATGGAACATGGTTAATTTATCCGAAAAAGGTGGTATTGTTGAATCGGTAATGCCAACATCTGATGAAACAGGAGGCTGTATATCATTTTCAAGCAGAACCTTTGTAAAGATATCCACGTGCTTTTTCGAAATATCCCGTCCTCTTAACATCCATTTTCGGATTTTTTCTCTTGGTGAGGTTTGAGCAAAACTAATGGCTAACTTTGTTCCCATGATGTTGGTTTGGATATTCATGAATAAATATGATATTTCAACAGCATTTAAAGGTCTCTGTTTACTAAAAATAGAAAACCCACTTAGGTATTTTCTAGCGTCTACATAATCGGTTTGAGTGGGATAAGGGATAGAAGGCGCTCGAACAAATAATCCTTTTGAAAGAGCCACTTTTGCACTGCGCTCGTATAATTCGGATGTTTCGTTTAAACCTTCTCTGTAATAAGCTCTCATATCCTCTCTAGCGCTCATAGAAATAAATCCGCCGTATCCGAGTAACCCAACTTTAGCCATATGGTTGATATACGTTAGCATAAAAGGGTCTGTATAGAGAGCAGGGGCATTCAAATTCACATCCTCATCACTAAACCCTGTTGGTATTGGGATTTGTTCCTCTTGAAAAATCGTTGTTAATTTTTCTAAATGGGTAGATGAACTATCATAAGAAAATTGGACAATTGACTTAATTTCTTCATCTTGTACATGTTTTAAGAAATAACCTAACACACATTTGGACATACTATCATTCATATAGCTCGTCCATATCGAAGCTATTTCAGATGAAGTTAATTTTGCTTGATATTCAGTCATAGTGGATGAACCTCCAAAGAATATTTTTTATGGGATGAATATATTCTTTGTTTAAAAACTGTATATTATGACAGAAGCCCGGGAAAGAATTTTCCCTGGCTTCTGTCATATTTTGATTTATAGATAGAAACGATGCTAATTCTAGGTAGAGAGCATATAGTAAAAGCAAATTCCATACAACACCGAAATGGAGTCGTTTTGAAGAGAAAGATACCTCCAAATCTCTCTTTTCTTAAATAGTAATAAAACAAGTCATAAGAAAATAGAAATAACGAACACTTAGTTATGTAACTTGACATAGCACTTATCATTACTTAATTCTCTTAAGATAAGTTGGTTTATCTGTTCTTAAGTTTCTTCTTTTAATTTCATCATAAATGATTTTCTTAAGTTCATCATCAAGTTCTTGTTCAACAACCAAAGCGTAAAATCTTATCAATACATCATTCGGGGTAAGAAACCAGGGGGACATAATTATTTTCCATCACCTTTATATACAGATACCAACTTTTTAATGATATGGTTTTCATTAGTTTTATCATTAAACACCTATTAAATTAATATACAACGCTTTTTATTAAATAAACCCTTTATTGAATAATACGTGATGAATATCATATACAAAGTTAGTTAACATAATGATTGTTATCGGAAACCGACAATAAAAAACGCTTAGATCATTAACTCTAAGCGTATCATTTTATCTTTTTAAAAAAGGTAATTATAGTTTAATTATCTCAAAAACCATGGTTCTTAGGACTTTATTAAACTTATTTCAGGGTAATAATACCAGCATCCCTAGATTGTTACTTCCGGTAAATAATATGAGGTAGTCCTCTTTGGAATCATTATGATGTAACACATTACATAGTTTTATTACCCTTTAAACGGGTAAACAACCTACAAACTAAAAATTATGAAATAAGCCTTTTATTGAGGGGTAAAATTTTCTTATGTGTTTTAATAGCAAATATAAAGTGGAATTATGATGGACTATGAGACTGTACTTAGTCAATTTCTCCATAACACATGAAAGGAGATAAAGGATGATTTCAGAAGATATAAAAACGTTACTAGAAACCTTGCAGGAGTATGGGCACAGTGAAATTACACATTCCGTTTTCCAAAATGGGAGAGCGATTCTATCAATCTGCTATTTAGAACAGGATAAATCCTATAAGATTACCTACTTTAAAAATAAAAATATTGAATTTTTCCAGGGCAAAGAAGTTGAAACGGTAGCCTTAGCTATACATAAAGCTATATATAATAATCAAAAAAACTACTTATCTAAATAAGTAGGTTCTTTTATTGTTCAATTTGCTATTTTTATCCCTTGCACTTGTACCTCCCTTTTTACAATCCAAAGAATGAATCGCTTTTCCTGATTATTTAAAGGCCTTTTAAGTTTCTGACTACATTCTTCTCGCAATGTTACATATCTTTCTAACATATTTGATTTATTAATAGCCTTCTCCCCTTCCTTTAATTCCTGATTTTACATTTTATGATTCGACTCTTTGTTTACAATCACCTGCTTTAAAACCGCCCTATTCATATTATAGGAAACAAACATAACTCCAAAGTATATCAGTTACAACGACCTTGTTTAAGCCTTTTCTCTATATATTTGAATAAAATTCTTGCTCTCCTCAGAAACAGTGATCATGCATGGTATAGCCTGCTCAACCTTTTATTTTAATAGTGGATGAAATTTAAGTTAACATAATCTTTATCCGCCAGAGTGATAAAAGCGCAAACCTGTTAAGCGATAACAAGTTTGCGCTTTTTCTTATGAAATTCATTTGAGGTAAATCATCATAATACATTTTCAAAAGACACAATTTTTTATAAACACCGTGACTTTTATTCAAACTCCACAGTAAATGATTACATGTTATAGCAAATAGTCTTTTAAAGATTGCTGTAGTGTTCCTTTTGTGATGGCCTTTTGATTGAAATTAATGCCAAGGTGAATCATTTCTCTCACTAGTTCTGGTCTCAACCCGGTAATAACCGTTTCACATCCCATCATACTAATCCCCTCTAGTACTTTATGGAAATGATCGATAACAACCTCATCCATATCGGTAATACCTGATAAATCCATAATTAAGGTATGAATACGGGTCCTTGCAATATCCATTAGTACCTTTTCTTCAATGATGTCCATTCGATATGAATCAATATTTCCTATCAAAGGAAGAATGGCAACAGTAGGACTAATAGGGATAATCGGTACAGATAGATGTTCTACGTCTTTTCTTTGTCTATAGATTAATTGGTCTTTAAAATCCGAATAGCTTAGGAAAAAGGTATTGAGAAACTGATCAATGTTATTATTAATTTGTTTCTCTAACTCAAAAAAATCTTCCCTAATGCTAGGTAAGTTGAATTCAGATTGGTATTCATAAATGGTTTTCCATAAGGATCTTCTGATTGCCTGAACCCACTCCAACTTAAAAGCTAAAGTAAGCGAATGCTGAGCCCAAGCAACCCCTTCCTGTTTAGCGAATTCAACAATATCTTGATCATTGTTTTCTAAGATATAAACCACTAATTTTTCAGCATTCTTTAAAAGATCAATATTACCTTGCTTTAGAATATCATGAATAACCTCTGCCACATTTACGGCTTCTGATAACAACTTCTCTTGAAAATCTTCTCTTTTATCCTCAACATAATGAATCATATCGCGAATATCATAACTGCTATTCCCCATCTAACGTGCTCCTTTCAACATAAATCAACCAACTTATGAACTATAATATAAGACTTTATTTTTATAATATAATTAAGGTAGACCATATGACAACTATTTTGAGGAAGTTAGAATAACCTACCATAATTCTCTAATTCGGTATTATAACTCAAATATATAAGATACTCTTAATTCTAATATGCTCCTATTGGAGAAAGGGTCCTGACAAACGAGATTTTCAACCAAACATGATGACAAATTACCCTTACTTTAAATCATCGAACTTTGTTTTAGATAATCAATATTTTTATAGGTCTACAAAAAAATTGTTATACTACTAATATATTACTCCTATGCAAAAGATCTTTGCTGCAGATAAGCAAAGACCTCTTTTTACATAGGAAGTTTAATATTAATTAGCTAACTAACATAATCCATGTTATCGGCTTTGAAGAGGGATCTTCGAAATGAAGATTTTTTATGGAAAACTTAACTCATTATCTTCAATTTTTTCAAGTAAAGATAGTACCAATACACATCCATATATGGGGTAAGGTAGGAGAAGAATATCCAGAGTGTATTCCAACCATTACTATATATAACCTTTCCACTTAAGACTAATGTCATTTCTAGAAGAGTAGTAAGTACGGATATAAGAAAGATCATCAGATAGGGTTTTTTGGTTTTCTTTACAAAGAATATCAAATAACTTGTGCCAAAAGTGGATAAAGTCCCAAATTAAAAGGCAAAACAGATAAGGTTTTTTGACTATAGAAAGGAGCAACCCTCCAAAATCCATAGTAGGATCCGAATTCATTTACAACAAATGCAATAATACAAAAGAATGATCCAATTAAAGGTATAATGTTCTTATCTTTCTTATAAAGATGAAAAACTCCAACAATCCAAGGTAATATGAATGCAATTAAGATATTAAGGATCAATTTTTCCTATTCCTTTTTTGTATTTATCTTCTCCTTATTTCAAGTGGTCTAATCGTTAAAAGAAAGCGTTATGGCAGGATTCTAGTGTACAGGTCATTTAGTTCCTTTATAGAATGTGGTCGTCTTTTGACTTTTGTTTTTTATTTTTCTTATTTCTGAATAATGATCAATACTTCCGAGCAAACTATTCAAGGTATGCAAAACATAGCTCTAAAAGTTGATGATGTGTAGTAGAAAAAGCTACTGACTCCGGGGACTGACCCCATGTACAGTAGTTTTTTCTGTTTTTGTATACTGTCTACACTATACAAAACTAGTTTATATAACCCATCTTAGAAGAAGTTAAAAAAGTCCAGAACCTTTATCTTACAAGGCATCTGGACTTTTCCTTTTTTCTTATTCATACAGTTTTTTATGCATCCTTGAGTTAGCAATCTTTCACGACTTCCCATACACAAACAGGATACATACAAACCAATGAGTTTACGCGCTCCATAAATATAGAAATTCCCTTTAATAATGCACAGGCACACGCTTTAAATTCTTTTTCTTGGCCACAAAATAACGACTATAACTGTCTAGGAGCTCATGGGTTTCCGGATCGATAATAATGGGTTTATCCACCGTTCCATTCTGCTCAATACTTTCTTCTACGGCCTTTTGTTTCGCTATTCCTAGTGTAAATTGAAGAAAGGTTTCTGGAACCTTAATTTCCTCTAAAGACATCCAGTCCCTCGTCCCTTTTGGAACAAGAATCTGCTTTTTCTCTTTCCCTTGTTTATTTTCTTCTTGAGGGTTAGTTTCCTCTTGTTTCCTAGCTCTTGCACCCTTTTTAGGTGTTTGTTTTGATTGTTTCTTCTCTTTTTCTTTTTCCTCAATTTCTTGTATCTGCATGCAAATAACGCCGATCTCACCTGTACATTGCTCAAACGGAATATCCAAACAAGGCCCTTGAACCACGAAACGTCGTTGAGAAAACTCCTCTTGGACTATATTTAATTTGTTAAATTGTTTGAGACTCAGTACAACCGTATAGGTAATTGCATTACTTTTAAACGGGATCCCTTTTGGTGCATTGGGACTTCCCTTCCCCTCCATATTAAAAGCCAGGTACTTACCATAGTCTTGAATTGGGCTAGCCGGACAGCCATTTACAGTGATTTTATGAGCCATCGTTCTCCCTCCTTCTCTCTGTATTCCTAGTATATATACCTTCCTATATGATTGAACAGTGGGCAAGCCCAAAAAACAACGGAAAATCTTTATTATTCCATTATTCCATTAATTAACTATATTACTAATATTGTCTATGTTTGCTACAATAAAGATATTAACGGTAAAGAGGTGTTGATAACGTGAAAAATACAGGGATTGTAAAGAAAGTTGATCAAGTGGGACGTGTAGTCTTACCAAAGGAGCTAAGAGAAAACCTTGCTATTGAAAAGAATGATCCGTTAGAGATTTTTATAGATAAGAATCAAATTATCTTAAGAAAATATCAATACCATAAAGCATGTATGATTACAGGAAAGGTATCCGAAGACAATAAGGTACTAGCAAATGGAAAAGTAGTACTTAGTCGGGAGGGCATGGAGATTCTCTCTAAAGAGGTTGGAAAAATCAACGTTTACATCTAAAGGATGAATCACAAGTATAAATGAATAAGTATAGATGTGACGACAGGCCTAAATTTTGCATGTATCTTTTATTTTGTGAATATTCCCCCATTACATGCAAAATTCAGACTGTCTATATAAGGTTTTAATAATATATAATCTATATGTTATTATTCTTTGTATTAATCCTAGTATGAGGAGGAGAAAATGATGTCTACTAGGAGAATGTTCCCCCTAATTTCTGGTTCTCTCTCCCTCGATTTAGTGAATACAGAAGTTGTAAGTTATGGCCATCGACGTGAGTTATTGATTTCTGAACAAGATTTTCTAGATTGGCTTTATACGATGTGCGAAGCCATTCCTTCTCTTGATAAAAGTATTCTAAACGTTTCTAAAAGCGAACTCACTGATGGTCTAGAAACCATTTATAGGTTTCGACTCCAATTAAGAGAAAACTTCGAATGTATTGCAGATGGAAATAATGTAAATAACAAGTGGATTTCTGTTTTAGAAGAAAACATTGAAAACGCACCTTATATGTATAAAATAGTATCTGGAGAAATAAAACAGATCCCACGGGGCAATTGGTTAAATAAAGTTTTATCACTCGTATCACTAGATGCTTTAAAGCTAATTTCAGAAGGAAAACTAAACAAAATTAGAAGGTGTAGTAATCCGGAATGCGTATTATTATTTATAGATATGACGGGAAGAAGAAAATGGTGTTCAATGAAAATTTGTGGAAATAGAAAGAAAGTAACTCGTTTTCAGAGTAAAGAAGAAATAAAAAAGCCTTAAATCTTTAAAAAGGATTCAAGGCTTTTTTGTTGACCGAATAAACTAACCTCCTAAATTTAATTTGACAGGTTAATTTAACAAATGTAGAATAAATGGTAAATAAAGGAGGAAAGAAAATAAATGAGACCAGTTCTGCTAATATTACGAAGAAACCTTTTAATCCACCACATTTCTTTTCAAAAATGAAGACTTGCGCGAGGAGTCCCTTGAAGATTAATATTAAGGATGTTGCTACGGGATTTATTGGTGGTTTTTTAAGTATCCTAGCTTTAAGCCTGTTAACTACAATGACATCAAATTTATGGTTAATGGCACCATTTGGGGCGAGTTGCGTATTAGCATTTGGAATATGGAATGCACCTTTATCTCAACCAAGAAATATCATAGGAGGACACTCAGTAGCCACATTTGTAGGGTTAGTTATGTACCATTCTTTTGGTAATAACGCTTGGACTTTGGGGATAGGTGTAGGTTTAGCAATAGCTGCCATGATGTTAACCAAAACTACCCATCCACCAGCAGGAGCAGACCCAATAGTCGTTATCTTAGGTGCTTCACCATGGAGTTATATTTTCACTCCTGTGTTAATAGGATCAATACTTATTGTCATCGTAGCTCTTATTGTAAATAACCTAAGAAGCAATAGATCTTATCCGACTTTCTGGCTATAGAAACAGGGAAAGCAAAGCTTGAATTTTTGTATTTTTAGTACATATTCTGTTTACATAATATATTTTTTAGTCTCCCTTTAATTTCCACCTAACAAAGGATAAAGGGAGTCTTTTTTAGTTCCCTATACCTCCTGTATAAACAAAAAAAATCCACTCTTGAAGAGTGGATTTTTTGAACATTACTTCGTATTATATCCTTTAAAGTCATAACCATAGATTTTGGTTAAATCTTGAAAACTTTTATAAGAGTAAGTGATATTAACGGGTGTTCCCACTTGAACTTTATCATAAAGCTTTTCAACATCTGCATTATGCATGCGAACGCATCCTAGACTTACATATTTTCCAATACTGCTTTCATTGTTATTTCCATGGATTCCATACGTATCACCATAGGTTCCATTAGCATTAATTCCCAACCAACGTTTTCCTAATGGATTGCGAGGATCCCCACCTGGAATCTTTCCTGTGTAATATGGTCGATTCTTAATTTTATTCACGACTTTAAAAAATCCAACCGGTGTTTTATCCCATGTCTTCCCTGTTGCTACGGGCGCCACCATTTCAAGGTATCCATTATGATAATAAGCTAATTTATTATAATACTTGTTAATAATGATGAGATCCTGATTCGCCGTGTTACTCGCTGCTTCTGTTTTACCGGTCGCCATTCCACCGATTAGAAATACGAGTAAAGCTAAAACTGTCATGGTTTTAATGAGTATACTTTTCATAGCAACTGTTCCCCTTTTGTATCTATTTTTAAAATAGTCTATAAATTCTAACTATATTATATACCATTACAGGAAATAATTACATTCATTTCACAAATTATACAAATTATCTATAATGTTCTGTAACAATAAAGCACCTTTTATAAAGAGAAGATATTTTCTCATCACCCTTATTTATTTTTTTGCAGCCATTTTCACTTTAATATTGGCTAAATGCAAAAACTTTGCTCCTTCTTTTTATAAAGATTGAGTAGAGATTTTTTTTACCTAGATTTCTTCATCCCATACCCCTAGCTGTTATTAGAAAAGGTGGACATTATAGTTTTAGATATGCGGTTGTTAGATACCACTCAATATAAGGATAGTTTGGGAACCTTTATTGCAGACTTAGTTCTCCAAAGCCTTTCTTGGGTGGCCAAAGAGGAACGAGGTCGTATTTGGAAACTTCAGCGAGAGGGGATGGATGCTGCACTAAAGAGTGGTATATATTTTGGACGTCCTAAGGCACAAGTTAATTGAGAATTTATTGAAGCTTATAATTGATGGAGAAATAAGGAGATTACAGCTATCTAAGCCATTAAAGAGGCAAATGTAAAAAAGACAATCCTTTATAAATTGGTAAAGGAACATGAGGATACTTTTAGCAAAAATCATATATAATAGGAAAAAACTCGTCAGAGAGGCCTTTGTTCCATAATTTCTTGTATAGTTTGCTAATAAGCATCTGCGAAATCTGTTAATATGTAGACATTTAAGGTTAATACGATTTAAGATAAATTATGGACTCTTATCTATTACAGAGGAGTCTTTCAGTGTAATGAGAATAAGACATTCCAGACTAGAGAGATGAGGGGTATAAGACGATGATTGTAATTGAAAATGATTGGTTGAAGGTAGGTATAGAAAGTAAAGGGGCCGAAGTACGTAAAGTTGAACATAAGAAAAATGAGTTAGACTATATGTGGACAGGGGACAGTGCCTACTGGGGACGCGTCTCTCCAGTCTTATTTCCAATAGTAGGACGTTTAAAGGGAGATCAGTATCAAATCGATGGTCAGACTTACGAGATGTCACAGCATGGCTTCCTGCGTGACGTTGAATTCAATATAGATGATCATACAACAGAACAGGTTTCTTTTGTATTTGAGCCTGCTGGACGTTTCCTAGATGTTTATCCTTACGAATTCAAAGCCACTATTTATTATATACTTAACAAGGATTCCCTTATTGTTCGCTGGAAAATAGAAAATGATAGTAAGGAAGAGATGTATTTTTCTATTGGTGCACATCCTGCGTTTAGAATTCCATTGTTGGAGAATGAAACGATTGAGGACTACAGATTAGAGCTCACTCCTGCTACAAATAAGACTGTACTTAATTATGAGTTAAAAGAGTCTCTTATCCATGAGAAGGGAACTGCTAATGATATTGCACCAATTTCGCTTACTGCTTCTCTATTTAAAAATGACGCTGTTATTTATAGTAATATTGATAGCATCATACTGTCATCTAATAAATCGAGTCATGGAGTAGAAGTAGCATTTAATGGTTTCCCATTTGTGGGGATATGGTCAAAATATAACGAGACAGATGGTACTATGGCTCCATTTGTTTGCATTGAGCCTTGGTACGGCATTGCCGACACACATGATACATCGGGAAACATGAAGGATAAATTTGGAGTAAATAGGCTTGAGGTTGGAAAAACATTTCAGGCTGAGTATGAGATGAAGTTTAAATAGGCTTACTGTCACACAGCCATCAAGTTATGATAACAGTTAATAAAATAATCTTAGGTTGATAATGTTTCCATTTGAGTAAGTTTTCTTCTTTCATACTAGTCATGCATGTCCTTTTGAGATTACTTATAGATATGTTGAAGTTTTTATGCCAAAACCAAATACTTGCCCAAAAGGCTATGTTCCGAAAATCACCACTTTCTGAACATGGCTTTTTGGTTAATTTAGTCGCTACTTATATATTAATAACTGTTTGGAACTGCTTCGTAAATTAGTCATTTAAATAAAACTAAACTTCTCTATTTCTCAACTATAATACTTGCATTAGAACCTGTGTCGATACTAATATGAAATTAAGTGTATTTTTATCGGCGAGACCTATAGATTAATAAAAAGTAAGGTGATTATCATCAAAAATATAAAAAGTATCCTATTTTTTCTTCTCGGCTTCATAGCCTTAGGAATCGGGATTGCAGGGATTATTCTTCCTGTTCTACCAGGTGGGCCATTCTTGCTATTCGCTTCTTTTTGTTTTGCTAAAAGTTCCAAACGAATTGAAAATTGGTTTCAAGGAACCTCATTCTATAAAAAATATGTTGAAAGATTTTATAAGAAAACAGGTATGACACGTAAAGAGAAAATTCGTATTAACTTAATTGCCGATGCTTTTATCATATTTTCCGTATTTTATGTGGACATCCTACCGATTCAAATTCTTCTAGTGGTACTTGCCCTCTACAAACATTACTATTTTATCAAGAAAATCAAGACTATTAAATTAAAACAAGATGAAATTGTAAAGGAGTTTGTGTAAGAAGTACAGGAGAGTTTTATAATGCTCTCCTTTTTATTTTAATAAAATAATCTAGTTTCTGAAATTTAAATCATAACGATTTTTATTCTTGGGTGTCCTTCATCACTTTTGTATTCTAAAATATCACCAGGCTGACATTCTAAAGCCTTACAAACCACCTCTAAAGTGGATAATCGAACTGCTTTTGCCTTTCCATTTTTCAATATAGAAAGATTAGCCATCGTGATCCCAATCCTCTCCGAAAGTTCTGTTACGCTCATTTTCCTTTTCGCCAACATCACATCTATATTTATTATAATTGCCATGTTAGCCACCTCAGACTATTAAGTCATTCTCGGATTTTATATCGATAACTCTTTGTAAAAGCCTTTGAAGAACAGCAGCAAAGACGGCAATCACCATTGAAGCAAAAGTGAGCATTAATCCCAAGCTTATAAAACCTGTTATGTCTTCACCTTTACCTGCAATCAATATAAATCCGGAGATTATCCCTACTACAATTAAGGTACTGATAGTGATTGCACAGTATTTTATATACTTCAAAGCTCTAACAGATAATTCTGAGAAGACTTTATTCTGATCAATATAGCTTAAAAGTTTTAAGGACTGATACAAGGCAATAAAAAACGGTGTTACCATTATATACGCACCTATAAAAAAGGGATACTGCAAGTAGGCAGTCTCTGGATGTGCTGCTGCATCTTTAGTGGCTATCCAAGGCAACCAAAATATACACAAAGCAAGAACTGGAATTCCGATAATAAAAACAGCTATCTTTAAAAAGAGGGTTGAACTTTATTTCATAAAAACTCCTCATTCATTTTATTTCTAGTGTGATTCTAACATTTTTTACTGCTTCACAATAAATAGTTATTGCTTATTATTTAATTTTTATTGTTAATGATTATTTATATTAATTTTTCATAAAGATAAAAAGCATCTCTCCTTAAAAAGAAATGCTCTATAATTTGTTCAACTAACCTCCTTGGTTAGCTCAATAAGCCTTCCTCTCTAAGTGGCTCTATACAAAAAGGCAGCGTCTTCAAGACGCTGCCTTTTTGTATTTAAACTTATTGATGACGGAAATTATTAATTTCCTCTTGGGTGAGACCTGTAAGGTCACTTATCGTTTCAGTGCAGATTTTTCATCCAATAAAGCCTTTCTTCTTGCTTCATAAGCTAGTAAAACTTCCGGATCTTGACTAACACGTTCCCATTCATCTATTGCTTTCTTTAATACTTGATCTTCTTGCATCGCAATCTCCTCCAGTACTTGAGTGATTTCTTCATCCTCCGATGCTTCAAGTAATAATAACCATCTTACTAATTGATCTTCTCGTGGATCGACTTCTTTTCTACGTCACTTAATCAAAAGTTTGGGAAGTTCCATAAAATGAATTTCTAACATGTCCGTTAGTAACAATCTTTCTTCACGCTCATATAACTGAAAGATTGAATGATAATGATTGATATGAGACAAATAACGGAAGTTTACAATGTTAATGGTAATGGTTTGGCACAGCTCACCATAGTCCATTCCTTCATCTGACTGCTATACATCTTGGACCAATAGTAAAGCGTTCTTTTTTCCATATCATGTTTATTATTAAGCTGAATTTCAATGTTTATACGAGTTCCATCTTCTAGTTGAGCATGAACATCAAGAATGGATCGTTTATCTTCCTGGTTTTCTTTATTAAAATGTGGATCTAATAAGTGAACGGTCGTAATTTTCTTTTCTTCTTGTAAACGTAGAGCTGCATTTAAAAAAGCAGCCAAAATGGATTCATTTCCATGAGTCCCAAAAAGAGGTTTAAAGGCAAAATCGACACGTAAATCTAATCGCTTTGTCATTATATCCTCCGTGATTTCTTCTTTTCTTTTAGTATAACATGAGTTTTACTTTTTCCTCTTAAGTATACTTTTACGGATGGTTTATTCCACAAACAGGCATTTAAGATATATAGATTTCAAAAATGGTGGTTATTGAGAAATGTCGAGACCAATATAATTGCTTATAAACATCCTTTAATATTTCTGACTTCATGACAACAACTACATGACTATGAAAATTCCTCTATACACATTTCCCTTTTTTGCTTCACCAAAAAGACAAACAGCCAATCATGTTATAGATGACATGACTGGCTGTTTGCTTACTTAATATTCAAACTTCAAGAATTGATACTAATTAATAATATAACAAGTTGGACTAAGTATCAATAAGTGAAAATTCTGCATTAAATATTATAGTCAATCTGTTTTACTAGTTACCTCTCGAGGGACATGTTGTTGCCGTTGAAATAATGCCGTTTTAAGTCCTATTAGCGATAAAATAAAGGTAAGGACCCCAGCGAAAGTAAATATCAAAGCTACATCCATGTATTCAGCAATTATACCTGATACCATTCCTCCGAAAGGAAGGGCTAAGAAAGCCAACATGCGAGTAGAACTAATAACGCGCCCAAGTAGAGATGGTGGGACTACCTCTTGTCGCAAAGTAAACCAATTAATAGATAAAATGGTTACGGAACCAATTATAACTATTCGGCACGTAATAAGGAGAATTACGATTCCTTGAGACATAGTTAAAGCTACCTGTCCTATTCCTATTATCAGCCCTGCTATAATAATAATATTGCCTCTAGGCATCTTATTTAATTTATTAGCTAGATAAATTGCTAAAAATGAGCCTAGTGTCTGTAATGAGAATATTAACCCAACATATTGCGATGATAATTTTAAAGAATCCTTTAAATAAAACATGAATAAAGACTCCATTGCACCATAGCCAAGGTTGACCATAAAAATAAAAATGGTACCTATTAATATCTTCTTCGTTTTAAGGACATAGTTAATTCCTTCTTTAATAGAAGAAATGATCGAAGAATTTGAAGAACTACTTTTATACTTCTCATTTATAAAGCCGATAAATATGGCGGAAAGAAGATAGGTAACAAAATTTAAATATAATAAATTATGTATTCCAATTACAGCTATTAAGACACCAGCTATAGAAGGGCCTATAAACGTGGTGATAGTTTCGGATAGTTTAAATAGTGAATTACCTTGAATTAAGTTTTCCCCTTTTAAAATCTCTGGTACTACAGATTCAAAACTTGGATGATAAAAGGCACTAACTGATGATAAACAAAAAGCTACAACATAAACTATCCATACTTCTAAAGAATTTGCCAGTGATGCAAGTGGTATGATTACTATTAAAACACTAGATATAATCTCCCCTAGAAGTAAAATGTTTCTCTTACTTATTCGATCAGCAAAAGCTCCCCCCATCAAACTAAAGAGAACTTGAGGGGTTATTTCGAGAACAAATGTTAAGGCCATTAAACTAGGAGATCTAGTTAATTCATAAACTAATAAGGGCAAAGCTACTTGAAAAACGGAAGTGCCCAACTTACTAGTTGTGGCACTTAAAAATAACCATAAGAAATTTCTATTCTTTAACACTTGATAAGATTTCATACGTACTCCCTTCTCACACCAGATTACGAAGTGGCTGTTACTGATGTTGAGTTGCAAACTGAACACTCTTCTTGTTTTTCCCATTCAGAAATAGAATAGGTTTGATAAGTGAGGAAATTCAGTTCCATCATCTTTCCTAGAGAAGTAGGATGTTTAATTCCTGTGACAAGTCCTAAAAATTCATTGACCATAGCACCAGCTAACATAGCTACATTAGGACTAATAGCTGCATTATTTCTTTGGAAGTTTACTTGATTCATATTATTAAGCTGATCATTAACTTTCTCGTCACTAGCTATAACTGTGTGTTTATGACATTCTACACAACCTGTTTTCCCTGGAATAATTGAATAAAATCTCCCTCTAGTATTTAGTACTCCCCCAGAAACTAAAGGTTTGCCTAACTTAACTACAGCCTCATTTACCCAATCCTGAATATATAGAGTAGGTTTGTCAGCTACACAAATAACATATTCGCTATCTTGAATATGATTCATAACATCCTCAGCACACTCTATACGCTTGTTTACAATATCTAATTTCACATTAGGATTAAATTTAGATATTCTTTTCTTTGCCATCTCAATTTTCAATTCGTCGATGTTTTCTTCAGAATATAATAACTGACGATTAAAATTACTTAATTCCAAAGTATCAAAATCTAGGGCCGTTATATTATGGAACCCTAATGCTGCTAAGTGATAAAGAATTTGGCTTCCTAATCCACCTACACCTAGTAAAGCAATTTTAGTATTCATAACCTTTTCTTGAATATCAAATTTGCTGTCTTCTAGAGATGTAAACAATGAGAAGAAATTAAGATTTGCTTTATATCGCTCTTTTTCATATTCACCCATTAGAGTTGGAGTGATAGCATTGTCTTCTAAATACTTTTCTTCATTTAATGATTGAATAGCACCCTGTACTTCCTCAGCCGTGATATCAGGGTACTTTAAAATAACTTTTTCAATAATAGTTTCAATAGTATTTTCTCCATCAATTAATGAGATAAGATATTGAATACTGCCATTTGGATCCTCAATGACACCTGCTACTCCGTCTTCTTCACCAATATGTATTTCATTGTTTACAAAAAAGACTGGAATTGTTTCTTTAAACTTAGGTTTAATCATCTTATTGGTATCCTCCATTCTATTATAAACTTAATAAATAAGGAACTATCTGATGATAGTTCCCCATTCTTGAAGTTTGAGTATTAAGTAATTATTAGCCTGGGAAGCTGTAAAGGACAGCAGCTTTTTTGCTAGTTTTTTTAACTTTAACCGACATATGGAACACCTCCGAATTAAGAAGATACATAAAGGTTAAAATTCTAATTATTCTGTAAATTTAGACTAAAAATGACATTAGCCTAGGAAGCTATAAAGGACAGCAGCTTTTTTGCTAGTTTTTTTAACTTTAACTGACATATGTAACACCTCCATATATTTGAAATTAAGTACATTTTATTATGATAAGAAGAAAATTACAATAACTTTTTTTAAAAAACACAAAACTAAAGTGTTAAAATTTGTAATTAACCACTCTGCTATTATAGTATAAATAAATAATTACTCATTTTTTATATAAAGAGTGTCTTCGTAATAATCCACTCCTGTAATTAATTTAAAATTTCTAGTAATATTAATTATGAACATATTATCTAGGAAAGGGAGAAGTATAGTGAATACAATTGATTTTCTAGAGTTTAATCTCAAAGAAACGAGAAGAAGAAGTGAAATTGTGTGGAACTCAATTCCTGAAGACAAACTTAATTGGAAGCCTGATGAAGATGCTATGACATGTATAGAAATGGTACGTCATGTGCTAGAAGCAGAGCATTATTATTGTTTAGCTATTAAAAATAGAGCTAGCATTGAAAACTTTGATTCCCCTTTTGATAAACGTCCTTTTATTTCGATTAAAGACGAATTAGATTTTGCAGAACCTTATCATAGACAATTTATAAATAGTCTTCAATTTTTCTCTAGTGAAGATTTAGAGAATATTAAGATTGACCGTTCTGATGAGGGATACATACGTTCATTAGGCGATATGTTAATGCGTATTGCTTATCATGAAGCTGTTCATACTGGTCAACTACTAGATTACCTCAGAACAATGGGTGTTCCTAGACCTAAAATTTGGGATTGACCAAGAAAATCTCTATAACCTTAGTTATAGAGATTTTCCTATGTCATAACCATTAGATAACTTATATTTAATTTCGGTTAAATTCCATTCTACTAGCTAATTCTTTGTATGATATTGTACCTTTATTCATATATTCAAGGTTACTGTCCTTCATAATGTGTCGACTAATCTTTTTTAACAGGGTTACTGTTGCCCTAAAGGGAGCAGAACCACAGCTTACTCTCTCAATACCAATATTAGATAACTCTTCTAATGATGGAGAACCTGATTCAGCTAGTAAATTAATAGGACATGAGATCTCCTGTCTAAGTGTTCTAATAGAATCTATACATCTCAATCCCGGGATAAATACGCAATCAGCCCCTGCTTCTTGATAAGCTCTTGTCCTATTAATAGTGGTTTTTAATCGTTCATTAAGATTACCAATATTTAGCCAATATAAATCTGTTCGGGCATTAATAAATAATGGCATATCCATAGATTGAGAGATTTCCCTAATTATCGCTATTTTCTCTAACTGTAGGGAAAGATCAGTTATAGGGTGGTGAGGATCTCCCGTTCCATCCTCAATATTAATTGCTACTACCCCTGTTAGAATGATCTGTTTAATTTTCTCCGTTAATTCTTCACCAATTATGCCATATCCTCCTTCTATATCTGCACTTACAGGTAAACTTACGGAGTTAACAATTATCTTGAGAGCACTTAACATCATTTCAAAAGGTAGATTTTCTCCATCCGGATAGCCTAACGAGATTGAAATTCCTGCACTAGTCGTACCGACTGCTTGAAAACCTTCCTCCTGATAAGTTCTCGCACTCATAGCGTCCCATGCGTTGGGTAATACAAAAGTAGAAGATTGCTGATGGAGTTCTTTAAACTTCTGAAACTTTTTAAATCGATTTTGAGTATCCATGAAAAATTTCTCTCCCTTGTTATTGGATGTAGTACCTATTGTTATATTAAGAATTACAAGATGAAATGAAACAATATTAGATTTTTAACATATTGAGTTAAAAATCTGGATTTTATTATAACATTAAAATAAAAAATCACTCTTAGCACAGTTTATTCAAAATAAAACCAGCTAACACAGGGGATAGTTATAGTGACTGTTTCCATCATTCAAAAGGAGATAATATAGAAAGTTAGGAAGCCGAGGATTTAATTTTAAAAATGAAATAATCAATAAGAGCAACCATATGGAAGATAGTTACCCTTATTGATTAAGCTTCTGGTACAAATGTTTTGCAATCCGTTTCTCCACTGTTAGATGCTTGTTTGCCTTTATGACTAACTACATAAATAGCTTCAGCCTGACATTTATTCCCCTGTCCCCAGTACTTACAGTTGTTTACTTCACAAAGAACATCTTGAGCCATAATATCACACCTCCTATTTTGTTATGATTAACAAATTATGGGTTGTTGATACTGATCTTTTATATCGTTTTTTTATGAAGTAGAAGGTTCAAAAGTTTTACAGCCTGTTTCTTCGGCTTCAGATGTTTGTTTTCCATCAAAATTGACAACATAAATGAAATCAGCAGTACATTTGTTTCCATTCTTCCAATTCTTACAGGTATTTACCTCGCACAATACACCAGTTTCCATAGTATTCACCCCCCTTCAAATCTCATATAATTTGTCTATTAAAAATTATTTCTACTCACCTAACAAAAAACCTCTTTAATATAAGAACTTGATTTATATAAATGGAAACTCTGTGGCCTTCTAAGCGAACTACTCAAGATACATAATAGAAAAACTCTCTACCCTCACAGAAAGTTTTTCTGTTTTTTTACTGTACCCTATATAGAAACTTAGTTAACATGATGTTCGTTAGGAGAAGTTGAACATTTCCTAACTTCTTGTTCCCCAAAAAATCTCGTAATCTTTCCTTCATTCTCCAACACAAAAAGAGCGCATAAAAACCAAATGTTTTATGCACTCAATAAATATAAAAACTTCTTCTAATAATGTACAGGAACACGATCTAATTTCTTCTGTTTTGCGACATAATAACGACTATAACTATCGACGAGTTCATGTGTTTCTGGATTAATCATAATCGGTTTATCCACCGTTCCATTCTTCTCAATACTTTCTTCTACTGCCTTTTGTTTCGCAATTCCTGGGGTAAATTGAAGAAAGGTTTCTGGGACCTTAATATCATCTAAAGACATCCAATCCTTCGTCCCCTTTGGAACAAGAAGAGGCTTTTCCTCTTGCTCTTGTTTACTTTCTTCTAGAGGTTTACTTTCCTCTTGTTTTTTAGCCCTTGAACCCTTTTTGGGTATTTGTTTTGTTTGTTTTTTCTCTTTCCCTTTGTCCTCAATTTCTTGTATCTGCATACAGATGACACCGATCTCGCCTGTACATTGCTCAAAAGGAATATCCAAACAAGGCTCTCCTTGGACAAGGAAACGTCGTTGCGAAAATTCCTCTTGGTTTATATTTAATTTATTAAATTGTTTTAGACTAAGCACAATGGTGTATGTAATTGCATTACTCTGAAAAGGAATGCCTTTGGGCGCATTAGGACTTCCCTTCTCCTCCATATCAAAAGCTAGGTACTTACCATAGTCTTGAATTGAGCTAGTCGGACGGCCAGTTAAACTAATTTTTTGAGCCATCGTTCTCCCTCCTTCTCTCTCTATATTTCTAGTATATATACCCTTATGTATACTTGGGTAGGGGTAAAGTCCAAAAAACAACAGAAAAAAGTGATTATCCCATGTTTTTATTAAATTTCTACATTATTAATTTTTTTCACTGTATGTTCTTATCAATGAGCTTTTCTAGATGATGTTTTCGAGTCGTTTGTTTACGAAAAAAAGTCAGAGTTTCAATCTGTATTTTCAAAAATTCTTGTCATTGTATTCCTTTTTCTCTTGCCATTTTCTCAATCTTTTTCACCACAACTGGATTTATATTTCTTACTTTAATCCCCACTTCATTCATCTTCTCTCAAAATTTAGTGCTCTACATTCAAAAAGATAGCAGAGCATAAGGGGTTTTTGCTATCACATAGGGTGATAGACTAGGCAAAGCCTAGTAAAACAGTGATATCAAGGAAAAGCCCGAAGTGCCGACCTACTGTTGATACAATATCGATATCAAAAATCCTTAGTGTCGATATACGGTCGACCTGACTTTTTTCAATTTTAGTGAAAATCTTGCTCTTTTTCTTTAAATTTTTTGAGCATTTCATTCAACATTTTCTTATCTTCTTTTAGCAAAATTTGAGCTTCTGTTTCAGCTTTTTCTGTATCACTTTGATCCTCCCTATCGGCTTTTAACTCCCCTATTTCTTTTCGTAAAGCTCTCTAATTTTTCATCTCAACTATAATGATATTTTCATAGGATTTCATTTTCTTTTGGCTGAATGTCGATCACTAATACTCTGTAAGTTGCCTATTCTAGGATGAATTTTCCGTACTTGTAGGCATTTTTGTTTGACCGGAAGAGGTCGTCTGAACGAGTTTATCTTGTGGCTCTTCCTCCTCTGTTTTCACTTCCCTTCCCGCAACATCCACGCTTTCTTCTTCCATCAGTTTTTGATATAAAACAAGCGCTAAGGCTTCCTAATTTAAAAATAATTGTTTCGCCCTTACCACGTATCTAATATAAGACTTTAATCCGTAAGTCTACCCTTGAATGGACTTTTTCTAGACTTAAAAGTCAATTCTTCTTCATTTTATTCATTCAACTTTTTCATCTTATCTCCTTACAAAAAATAGCCCTCACCTGATGTGAGGGCTGTACTATATTCCTTAAAAGTCATCAAAAAATTGATTTCGGGTTAACCTTTTGATAATTAACTTTACTTTTAGCTTCTGGTTTATTCGGTTCTTCACTTACACGACGTTCATCTTGTACAGAGGCAGACGGCTTCTCAGGCATAAATGAATTTTCACCTGGAGATCCTCCTGAAAGGATACTCTCTTTTACCACTAAGGCCTCTTTTCCTCTAAGGGCTTCTAAAATGAACATATCTCGACTCATTTCTTTATCGACATGATGATTTAAGACGCTCTCCGTCCCATATAGTTCAATCATATGGTACACAATTTTACGTAAAGACAGTGCAATGTTATCTTGATTTTCAAACCATTCATAAAACTCATCGGTTTCGTTGCTTTTAAACTTCCAGTTGTACTGTGTTTTTCTCTTTTTTTCGTTCGTCATACCTTTACATCACCACAGTTTCTTCATATTCTTCTGTAAATAGCATGTTGCGATTTAAAATATCTAATCCTTTCACGTTCATATCTACCGCATATTGTGCTGGGATCCAAAGGACTTTTGCATCCACAGAATCCGCCAATTCTTTCAGGTACTTATACATATCTTCTTTAAACTCAATAGATCCTCCACCATAGCAAGCTAGATATTCCGGTTCACTAGAAAGTGTTGTCGTATATTTACGTTCTACATCTTCTAGGATGAAATCCACTTGATTGATACGAGCCTCACGCAAGTAATGAACAGCTAAGTCATGATCTTTTGGATACTCATCTGGTCGTTCAATGTATTTCGCAAATTGCTGACGATTAATATTAAGGCCTTTACGTTCTTCTTTCATCAATTGAATCGCTTCTTCGACCGCATGCCCTACTCCTCGTCTTTCGCCTGTACATTGTTCTGGTTGTGGATTCACGCCTACAGAATAAATATACTCGGTTGTGCCACTTCCGATATCAATATGCATAATCTTCGAGTTCATAAAATAAGAACCATCAATACCCTTCATTCCATATTCTTTACAAAACTCTTGAAACATATCATTTGGTGCTTCAAAGATAGCGTATAACGCTGGAATCCCTTCTTTCGTCACCTTTACTTGTGAGAAGTTTAGCTCTACCGTTACTTGCTCTTGACCAACATACACAATAACCACATGAGAAGTACCCATGAAACGTTCTTCTAATTGTTTCGCTGTCTCCACATTATGTTGACTCGCTGGAATCGCACTACTCATGCCGACTTCGACTTTTAATGATTGAGGAAGTTCTCCTTCTTCTTCATATTGTTTCTGTACGGCTCTTGCTGCAGCATAACCTAACGTATTAATTAAAGGTAAATCACTACTATGCTTTTCATGAACGGCGATATCCATGTTACTTACGCCTTCTGTGGTTTGAATTGCTCGTTCTCCAATCATATATAGGCCATCACGACGAATGGATGAGCTTGAAATATGTACAAGTAATTGATCGATAAGATTAACTATATTTTTCTTTACATCATTTTCATGAACGGAAGGTTTTCGGTTAATTCGTTTATAAGCACTTGGAATCTTGACGACTTTTTCCATGCCTGGTTCAAGAATCTTCATTTTGTCGTTTCCAATATCATTCGCAAGGATTATTTTCATTATTAAATCCACTCCTTTTTGTTATCCTATATCGATTTTATCACGAATTATATAATAAGTTAATAATAATTATATAATTTGATAACCAAAAAGAAATCTAAAACTAACGATAAAATAAATCAAACTCATTTTATATACGTTTTATATAATAAAGTATGTTTTTATTATATAAATTTAATTAAAATGCGTTATATCTATACATCAAACACTTCTTTTTACATAAAAATAAATCTTCAATATATAATAATTATATAAATTAACTAAAAGAGAAATTAAAATACTAACTTATTATCTAAATAATGCAAAATATGTTATACAAAACTACATAACGTGTATTTTTCCAGAAGCCTATATGAAATAACTATTTTAATCAATTTTAAGTAGCGTTATATCTCTCATAACGCTATAAGAGCTTATAAACATTGATACTAAAGGGTTTTTCATAACACAAAATCTTTTATGACGCTACCCGTTATAGTCTGCCTTACTTGTTTATAACGTTTCCTACAGCGTTATATATAAGCAAGTAAAGTATATCCTAGCTTATAAAATTTAATTATCTTTTATCTATCCATACATTGTGTTTATATTCAAATTTAATTAAAACATTTACAAAAATAACCTTTGATATATTATTTTTATAAATATAGTTCCAAACTTAGACAAAGGTGCTATTTAGATCATCCAGAATTAAAATTGGTAGAAAGTCTTGTTGCATCACAAAACACGTTATACAAAACTATACAACCCATATTTTTCAAAACCCTCTATGAAATAGCTATTTTAAGTGGCGTTATATCTCCCGTAACGCCATAAAAGCTTATAAACATTGATACTAAAGGGTTTCTCATAATACAAAAATCTTTTGTGACGCCACCCGTTATAGTCTGCCTTACTTGTTTATAACGTTTCCTACAGCGTTATAAACAAGTAAGTAAAGTATATCCTAATTTATATAAATTTAATTATCTTCTTCTATTCATACATTGTATCTATGTTCAAGTTTAATTAAAACATTTATAAAAACGAGCTCTGATATATCATTTTTGTAATTATAGCTACAAACTTAGACAAAGGTGTTATTCAGATCGTCCAGAATTAAAATTAATAGAAAGTCTTGTTACATCACAAAACACGTTATACAAAACTATACAACCCATATTTTTCAAAACCCTCTATGAAATAGCTATTTTAATCAATTTTAAATAGCATTATATTTCTCATAACGTTATAAAAGCTTATACACGTTGATACTAAAGAGTTTTCTACAATATATTTTCTTTTGTGACGCTACCCGTTATAACCTTAACCACTTATTTATAACGTTTTCTACAACGTTATAAATAAGTGAAGTATATACTAACTCATATAAATTTAATTATTTTCCATCTATCCATACATTGTGTTTATGTTCAAGTTTAATTAAAACATTTATAAAAATAATCTCTGATCTATTATTTTTATAAGTATAGCTACAAACTTAAACAAAGGTGTTATTTATTTAAAACTTCCATAATTAAAACTGATAAAAAGTATTGTTGCACCATAAAACGCGTTATGCAAAACTACATAACGCGTTTTTTAAAAAAGCCTATATGAAATAACTATTTTAATCAATTTTAAGTAGCGTTATATCTCTCATGACGCCATAAAAGTTTATACACGTTGATACTAAAGGTTTTTTTACAACACAAAATCTTTTATGACGCTACCCGTTCTAGTCTTAACCACTTATTTATAGCGTTTCCTACAGCGTTATACATAAACAAGTAAAGTATGTTTAGGCTTATATAAATTTAATTATCTTTTATCTATCCATACATTGTATTTATGTTCAAATTTAATTAAAACGTTTATAATTATAATCTCTGATCTATTATTTTTGTAAGCATAGTTCCAAACTTAGACAAAGGTGTTATTTAGAGCGTCCATAATTAAAACTGATAGAAAGTATTGTTGTATCATAAAACACGTTATGTAAAAATATATAACGTGTATTTTTCAAAAAGCATCTATAAAATAGTCATTTTGATCATTTTTAAGTAGCGTTATATTTCTTATGACGCTACAAGAGCTTATAAACATTGATATTAAAGGGTTTCTAACAACACAAAAATCCCTTGTGACGCTACACGTTACAACCTTCATCACTTATTTATAACGTTTCCTACAGCGTTATAAATAGAATCATTGAACACATTTCAAACATTAAAAAACTAAGAAAAATAAACTATTTTTGATAATTGAATTACATTATAAAAATGGAGGAATATACTATGGAAAACAGTACACTTGATCAAGAAAAAGCTTACTGGACAAGAGAAGTAGCCGAATTATTAGATATAAAAGAGGGAACAGTACGTAAGTACGCTCGTCTTATGGAGGAAAACGGGTATAATTTTCATAGAAACGAGCATGATCAGCGTGGTTTTTTCGAAAGAGATATTTTGCTTATGAAACGCATCAAAGCTCTTAGCAAAACAAAAGGTGTGACGCTAGAAGATGCTGTAAATACTGTTACAAAAGGAGTTATGGTAGCAGAAAGAGATTCTATTACGCCTGCCGTCATGAATCTTCAAGAGGAATTAGAGCGTTCTATAGAACGTCATAAACAAACTATGGAAGCTTTTATTCAACTAAAAAATGAAAATACAGAGATGAAGGAATTATTAATGAACTTATCAGAACAGATGAAACAGCAACAAACATATATTGAGAATAGTTTAGAGAAACGGGATCAAGTTTTGTTAGAATCTATCCAGAAGACTTTAGAACAGAGAAGAGAAGAAGAGAATACTGGATGGTTTAAAAAATTATTCAAGTCTAAATAAGGATTTACTTTTTCCTTATGGAAACTTATAAAGTATGAGGAGGCTATTTTCGCACTTACATATAATAGTTTAGTCTTTCCTCGATATCTAAATAATATGATTGCTTACTTTAATAGTTTATATAAAAGGCATAGAATTCTTAAAGAAACAATTAAGATTTTTTATGCCTTTTCGCTGCTTTATTAGTATGAGACAAAAAAGGGAATAGGTAGCTAAGCATCCTTATAACTCACTTTTTCATCTTCAACCCAAAGTAAATTATTGATTTATAAAATCAAATTTATCATCAGGAACATTAAGTATATGTCCATTAATGGCTACTATGTTGTTATCTATCCATTTAATATCCGCAGTTTCCTCGCGATAATTCCAGTAAATATTTTTTGTCTTTTTGCCTTTATTGTTAAATACTAATTCACCACGTACAGCAAATGAAGTTGTGGCGCCCCCATTTGTTACATATGCTTTTAAAGTATACACTCCATCAGGAGACTTTTCCTCTGTGAGATAATCTCCTGTGGGCAATCTATCCATATCAAAAAATGCCCAGTATACTCCATATCCTATAAAGCCAATAAACAATAGGAAACCAAAGAAAAATACTTTCAATCTCTTTTTACAGACTTTTCTCTTACTATTTATTAAATCAGTACTCACAGAATCCTCCTTAGGTAAAGCAGGTATGTAGTAGAGGGGATAACCTATTGCTTTAGTTAAGTATAGAACGCTAAAATGGCTTTCATTTGTGCTATTTCATCTTCTGATGACATTTCATACATGTCTTGCGCTTGTGATTCTTTTTCTGCTAAAGCTTCTTTCTTTTGTTGCTCCTGGAACCAATCAGGTAACATTTCTTTACGAACAATCTTACGTGGTAATGTTACAGGATCTAGGTTTTTATTTTGATCTTCTGTTTGTGCTAAATCATTAAACTTATTTAAAGCGATACTATACACTAATTTACATTGTTCCTCAAAACTCATAGAACGCGTTTTTATGTATGTAAAAAGAATTTGAATAGATTCATAAGCTACGGAATGAATATCCTTCTTTGAAAGAGTTATAGATAAAGATTGACATACTTTTTTAGAAGCCAAACGAATGCGTAAATAAAGCTCTCTTAAAGAGTCTTTAAAAATATCTTTAAAAGTTTGATTAATTAATTTTGGAACTCCTTTGATAAAAGGAATCGTTTTATACATAAAATGATCTTTAATATAATTATTAGGTAAATAATAGGTAGAAACATTTTTGGCCTCTTCATTCTTACTCTCACAAGGGTTTTCAGCATTTTCTGCTTGGACATCTGTTTGGACATTAAAGTCAAAATATTGTTGCCAGTGTGCAAAATAAGGGTGATTTACAAAGAAATAAACGGCAGCACCTCGACCATTATGTTTAGAAGAAGAACGATGAGCCTTTACAATCTTCCCAGCTTCTTCTAAGGCTTTCATGACACGACGAATTGTACGAGTAGAAACATTGTGTTTCTCAGCGAAATAGGTATCTTTGGCATACACAAATCCTTTATCCGTTGCTAAAAAGCAAATCATATCGATAGCATTACGTGTTTCTAATTTCAAACGAGCAAAAGCATCCCCAAAGACAGACTCTACAATTTCTAATAATTTGTATTTCATTTGTTTCTGTTGATCTTTTGTTTTTATGTAAGATTCATAGTTTTGCATACGGGCAAAATCATTACTAAAGATTAACATATTTTTCTCTCCTCTTTTCCTGCGGAAAAAGAAAAAGGACATGTTTACCGTTTAAAAATTCGGTAAACACACCCTTTAAAAAAGAGAGTACAATAAACCCTTGCAATAATTAAAGTTTTACTGTAAAATGCAGATAGAAACTTTAATTATGTGAACAAGGTTTGAGGTAAGTGTTTACCGTGGGTGAGACACGGTGAGCCGTCGCAGGATGCTTCCAACATCACTGCGATTGCCTTGAACCTTTTTTCTGTTCCGAACTGTCTAATTGCTGTTATTATAGCAAACTATCCCAATGAACACAATGTCAATTCGACCTAATTTTGGTCAAATCCCTTTAAAACGCAATTATTTTTTTAATTAATATTATCTTTTAGAACATAGTTCTAAAAGATAAACTGCGTGTTTTCTGGGCTAGTTGGACTTGCTTTTTGTCTATGATTAGCAATATGTTTTTTAGAAGGTTTATAGAAAATAATTTTCAAGGTCTTCAATTGTGAGAATTTCCGCATTAACTTTATACTCTTTGCACCAGCTTAATATCCTTTCTTTCCTCACTTGAGTAATCGTATAGAAGATGAGTAAAGCTTGCTGTTCTCCTAGAGCTTGAAAGAGGGAACGATATAACCTAATTTTCTTCTTGTTTTCGAGCATCTTCTGTTTGAGATCCACTTCGACAAAACAAACGATACCATGAAGGGAAAATCGAGCATCGCAAATTAATTTGTGTGTTTCTCCCTGGATCCTCCACTCATTTGGTCTTTCTATCTTCCAATCTTTTGGACATCCATAATACAAGTAAATGTCATTCCGTCTCACCTTATGTTCAAGCTGGGTCAATGAAGGTTTGTTTTTCTCTGACCCAATGTGTTGGCGTCCTTTCTTCGATAAATAGTAGACATTTTCATGGAGACGTTTGTGGTTTAAGAAAGGACTCATATTATAGAGAACTCGATTGGCATTGCGGACACTTTTCAACTGAAATAGGGATTGCAATTGAGACCGACTCATGCATTCCAACTTATCCAAGGTGTACATAATCTTCTCCTGTCTCGTTTGGCATAACTGTTTGTTTTGCAATTTCATACCCTCCAATCCGTTTCCAGATTTCCTCATGATTCAAGTAAGGGACTTGCACTTCTTTCACTTCATGCGTTTTAATCAAGGCACGCCCTTTAATGTCCGAAGGTAACGTTTCAGCTCCATAAGCATCAATAGCCACCTTAGACGCATAATCACTTCCTAAGCGAAAACTAATCTTTAAATCCGCATTTTGCTTGATAGAGCCATTCAAAACATTCGAGGTAGGATATTGTGTTCCATAGACCAATCGAACACCTAAGGCGCCGCCTATGCGTGCAATTTCACTGAGTATCGATTGACAGTGTGCTAAATGTTTCTTTTCTTCTTTTTCCATAAACTTTTCAGGCATGAGTTGTGCGGCTTCATCAATCAAAATAAAAAGACGTTGAGAGAGGGGAGTGTCTACAATATTAGACCATCCTTGATGCTTAAAACGCTCCATTCGTTCCTTCATATCCTTCTGTACTTGTTCTAAGACGTATAAGGCCTCCTTTGGATTACTGGCAACCCATTTCACTTGTTGGAGATTCTTATATCGATCAAACTCTAATCCGCCCTTTAAGTCGATAATGATGAATTGAGCATTCCAAGGATGATGTTCAATGAGATACGTCATCATAACTTTCATCATGACTGTTTTTCCAAAGCGAGTCGTTCCCGAAATGGTGGTATGTGGTGTATGGTCAAAATGATGAAATTGCCATCCCTGATGGTTTTTTCCTAAAGGAACCATCCATCCTTTTCGATAGGGAACGTCTTGATAAGACACATAGGAAGGCATTTTATGTTTGGAAATCTCAATGATGAGCCATTTCTTGAACGATACGTTCACCTCTTGATTTAAGGTGACGGATAAAACCTGTTGTAAGGTTCGTAAGGTTTTTTCTTCTAAAGCTAAAGGTGTGTGATAAATGAGCTTGATCCTTTTCGTACTTTTGCATTCCCGTACAAGCTTGGGATACCGATGTTCTTTTCCGTCTTTTACGCTGATATGGTATTGCTCAAAAAGCTGTTGGACGATCCGATGCTCCTCACTGAATGTAGTCTTTCCAAAACACAAAGCAGCAGCCCCCGTTAAAAGAGGAATCGTAATAAGCTCCCACATCGTTCTCACTCCTTCTTTCTTATCTTCTAGAGATAGTTCCTTGGAAAAGGAAGCTTCCAAATCCCGTCCTTATCGTGATTAGCCTATTCCTTTTTTCCTTCTAGCCTAGTCAGAATCCTGGTCATAAGAAAGGAAGGAAAGAAGACAAGGTATACAAAAAATAAAGCAAGCTCCCCAAGATACCAGCGTTCATTCCAACCTGCATGACCACTCTTACTTTTTCTTTGTCGACCCATCCTTTTTTCTCTGCGTAAATCACCGTAAATAACACCATGCTTGTTCCCAAGACTGTAACCATATGGATCTCCTCCTAAGTAGGTATAGTTGATTGTATGTTGCATGGCTTGTTCAACTTATCTTGTCCCTATAATTTCTTCCACTAGAGTTGCGAATTCCATGTATAAGAGTGGAAAAAAACGTACATAATGCTTGATAACCAAGAATAAAATGGAGTGAACGAAATGAGTAGCAAACAGAGAGGAAAGTTAGGGAAATGGCTTGATAACAGAGGGATTAAGCAGGAATGGTTAGTGAAGGAGACCAATCTAGCTCGTAATACCATTAGTGATATCTGCAAAGGAAGAAGAACTCCTACAACTCCTACACTAAAGAAACTTATGAAAGCACTTAGAAAAGTGGATCGTAATGCTAAAGTGGATGACTTTTTTGATATTTAACATGACAAACTGGAATATTGTCGTGAAAAAGCGAATAGTTATATGTCATAAATATACTTAAGACCGCTTTATACACTAATGGATATTGGGCGGTCTTTGCTATGGGCATGACTATTTTTTAAGAAACCTATTTATATAGAGTAATAACACTTAGCTTATATGCTAACATCCTACCTTAAAGAGAACTAAAAGTACGGCAAAGACGTTTGTGGAAGATGTGAGAAATACTCCAGCAAAATTAATTGCTCAAAGAAGATAATTAGAAAAAGGAAGAATAATGTGGAAAAGATATCAATTTTTCATTTTACCTCTAAAAGCAATCGAGAATTTTTCTAATGATCTAGGTCATACTAAAAAGAAAAGAGTGATGGATAGATTGTAAATAACATTTCTAGCAAAATACAGGAGGAAAAGATGAAGCAAACCATTGCAGACTTATTGATTGAATCATTATTACAAGCTGGGGTTAAAAGAATTTACGGTATCGTAGGGGATTCACTAAATGCTGTTTTGGATTCTATAAGGCGTTCTGAAAAAATTGAATGGATTGGCGTTCGTCATGAAGAGGTGGCAGCCTTTGCTGCTGGTTCTGATTCTCTGCTCGGTGAAAGCATTGCCGTTTGTGCAGGAAGTAGTGGTCCTGGGAACCTTCATCTGATCAACGGATTATACGATTGTCATCGCAGCCGGATTCCTGTTCTAGCTATTGCTGCACATATCCCAAGTAACGAAATTGGAAGTGAATATTTTCAACAGACACATCCAGAGCAGCTTTTTAAGGAATGTAGTCATTTCAGTGAAATTATAACAAGACCGGAACAGATGCCTCGTTTAGTAACAATTGCATTGCAGCATGCTATTTCTAAACAAGGGGTTTCAGTTCTCGTTCTCCCTGGTGACGTTGCGGCATTACCCGATGAAGAATCTGTTCCAGAACAGGTGATTCATGTGACCCAACCAGTCATTCGACCATCTGATACTGAACTAAAGAAGCTTGCTGAATACCTTAATAATGGAAAGAAAATTACACTGTTATGTGGAGCTGGTTGTGAAGGTGCACATGAACAGTTGATGCAGCTGTGTGATAAACTAAAGTCTCCTATGGTTATTGCCCTTAGGGGGAAAGAATACCTTGAGTACGATAATCCTTACTCCGTTGGATTGACTGGTCTCATCGGTTATTCATCAGGATTTCATGCTATGATGGACTGCGATGTATTGCTAATGCTTGGTACTGACTTTCCGTACAGACAATTTTTCCCTAAGAAAGCTGCTATTCTTCAGGTAGATATTCGGCCCGAGCATCTTGGACGCCGAGCTGCTTTAACCTTAGGTCTTTGTGGTGATGTTAAGTATACAGTTGAAGCATTACTTCCTTATCTAACTGAGCAGCATGACTCCCATCATCTAGATAAATTCGTATCACATTATCAAGACGTTCGTAAGGACCTTGATAAACTGGCAATTGGAAAACCAGGACACACACCAATCCACCCTCAATACCTCACAAAAATTGTAAGTGACCTTGCTGATGAGGATGCTGTATTTACATGTGATGTTGGAACGCCGACTCTATGGGCTGCCCGTTACCTTGAAATGAATGGGAAAAGGAGGCTACTGGGTTCATTCAACCATGGAACAATGGCAAATGCGATGCCGCAAGCTATTGGAGCACAATGTGCAAGTCTAGAAAGACAAGTGATTGCTCTATCAGGTGATGGTGGTCTCTCCATGTTAATGGGAGACTTGTTGACACTGCGTCAACACAAATTACCGGTTAAGATTATTGTATTTAATAATAGCTCTTTAAGTTTTGTTGAACTTGAAATGAAAGCTGCTGGTTATTTGGAGACTGGAACTGGGTTAGAAAACCCTAATTTAGCATCTGTAGCACAAGCTATGGGAATTGAAGGAATCCGTGTAGAGGATCCAGCTGATCTTGAAGATTCCATAAGACAAGCATTTCAACATAAGGGACCAGTTCTATTAGATGTTCTTGTAAACCGTCAGGAGTTGGCCCTTCCTCCTAAAATTAAATTTGAGCAAGCTAATGGATTTACACTGTGGATGCTTAAAGCAGTTCTTAATGGCAACGGCAATAAGCTGGTGGAACTTGCCAAAACTAATTTATTCCGGTAGATGTTTCCTATTCCAAGAAGAAGGGCATTGGTTCATCTCTAACGCTAGTTGAACGATTAACAAAGCTTTAAATAAAAAAGACCCGTTAAAAAGTCTCTAATTTTACTAGAGTTTTTAACGGGTCTCTTAATGGATTAATTTAGATTTTCATAATACCACCAGTGCTAGCAGATGTAACAAGCTTAGAGTAACGAGCTAAATAGCCTGTTTTAACTTTTGGTTCAAAGCCTTTCCAGTTTGCTTTTCGTTGCTCCCATTCTTCCTCAGGAACTTGAACATCCATTGTACGCTTTTCAATGTCAATGACAATATGGTCACCGTTTTGAACAAATGCAAGTGGTCCGCCTTCTGCTGCTTCTGGTGAAGCGTGGCCGATAGATAGACCACGGGAAGCACCTGAAAAACGTCCGTCTGTTACAAGGGCCACTTTTGCTCCTAAGCCCATACCCATAATTTGAGAAGTAGGTGCTAACATTTCCGGCATACCCGGTCCGCCTTTTGGACCCTCATAACGAATGATAACCACATGTCCTTCTTTGACTTGTCCCCCGGCAATACCTGCTAAAGCTTCATCTTGGGAGTCAAAGACAATCGCTGGTCCCTCATGGGAAGTAATTCCGCCTTGGACACCACCTGTTTTGATAATTGCGCCATCTGGAGCAAGGTTACCAAATAACACCGCAAGTCCACCCTTTTCTGAGAACGGATTATCAATTGAATGAATAACATTGTTATCTTTCACATCACAACCAGCGATGTTTTCCCCAAGTGTTTTTCCTGTTACTGTCATAACGTCAAGGTGAAGTGTACCTTCTTTTTTGGATAATTCATTTAATGCAGCAGATACTCCACCTGCTTCATGCAAATCTTCAATATGAACGTCTGATGCTGGCGCAAGTTTTGAAAGATGCGGCACACGCGCTGCTACTTCATTGATTCGTTCAAGCGGATAATCTATACCTGCTTCGTTTGCAAGGGCAAGCGTATGTAAAACCGTATTCGTTGATCCACCAAGTGCCATATCAAGGGCAAATGCGTTATCAATTGCTTTCTCTGTCACAATATCACGCGGCTTTAAATCTAAATCAATTAAATTCATTAACTGAGTAGCTGAGCGTTTAACAAATTCTTTACGCTCTGGTGCTACTGCTAAAATCGTTCCGTTTCCTGGTAAAGCTAGTCCAAGTGCCTCTGCCAAGCAGTTCATAGAGTTAGCAGTGAACATTCCAGAACAAGAGCCACATGTTGGGCAGCCAAACTGCTCAAGCTCTAGAAGACCTTTTTCATCAAGGTTCCCTGACTGATAAGCACCCACTCCTTCAAATACGGAAGAAAGGGAAATTTTCCGGCCATCACTTGTACGACCGGCTGCCATTGGACCACCACTAACAAAAACCGTCGGAATATTTAAGCGCATAGCAGCCATCATCATACCCGGTGTGATTTTGTCACAGTTTGGAATACAGACCATGCCATCAAACCAGTGTGCTGATACAACCGTTTCTACGGAATCCGCGATAATTTCACGACTTGGTAGTGAGTAGCGCATCCCAATATGTCCCATTGCAATACCATCATCTACACCGATTGTGTTCATTTCAAAGGGAACACCACCAGCTTCACGAATTGCTTCTTTAACAATTTTCCCAAACTCTTGTAAATGTACATGTCCAGGAACAATATCAATATATGAATTGACAACAGCAATGAACGGTTTGTTAAAATCCTCTTCTTTTACGCCAGCAGCGCGAAGCAAGCTTCTATGCGGTGCTCGGTCAAATCCTTTTTTAATCATATTACTGCGTAGTTCTGCCAAAATAAATCCCTCCATCTAAGTCTCACTATGATGATTATAAATTTAAACTTTTCAATATTGTAACACTATTCTTAATATAATTGTATCCTTAATGATACTGTTATGTAATTTATAATTTGCGTTTAAATAGATATTACGATTCCGATAGATTAAAAATACTACGGAAATAAGCCTATATAAGTCAGTTTATGGATTTCTTAAGATATAGTTATTGACAATCTGTGTATGTTCGAAAGGAATGCAGTTAGATTTTAAAACCCGTGCGTAAAAGTATAACTATGTGAAAAGAAAAAGCACAAACTCGTTGGCAATTAACAGATTTGTGCTTTTTTACTATCTCTAACCTGTTTTATATAAACTAATTTAATTCATGATCATTTTGCAAAAGTTATAATTTATTGAAAGTAAATCATTAGTTTTTGAATCTTATATGTAATATCAAAAACTTATTTATTTAAAAATAAATATGCGATAAAGATATTTCCGTAATCTAAAACATTTTCAAAAACCCTCATTTTTCTACATTTTAGAATTTAGGTATCATTTACTCATTCACTTGTACCACGTTTTAAATAGAAAACTGTTGGGTACATATTATACATAACGAAGGTGGAATTAAATGTAAGTAGAAGTTTGCGTTTAATTAAATTTTAAGGGGATGGAAAAATGGGCATAAGAAAACGAGTTGTAGGAACTTTTTATTCGGAGCAAGAAGCGATACATGCAATTAAGGGGTTAAAACGTCAGGGGTATCGTGAGACAGATATAATAGTAGTAGCAAAGGATAGAAGTAATACTCTGCGGTTAGGAGCCGAGACTGATGTAATGATAGAGGCCGGCACACCAGCTATAAGTTCGTTGGCAGGTGTCATGATGGACAGCTTTCTTACCATGATGACAGGTGGAATGACTACTACTACACAAGCTGGTAGTCTAACTTCAAAACTTGTTAGACTGGGCATTCAAGGTTTTACTGCGAAACAGTGTGAAACGGATGTAAATCAAGGGAAAATCCTTGTCCTAATTGATGTGGATGAAACTCAAACAATTCCTTTATATACTACGGTTAGAGAGGCTCCATATGAGACAGAGGAGCATAAGGCAGTGCAACTTCGCGAAGAACAACTCGATGTAAGGAAAGAACTTATTCAGACTGGGGGAGTACAACTTCGTAAGGAAATTGTAGAAGAAGAACGAACTATCCAGGTCCCGGTTGTCCGTGAGGAAGCCTATGTAGAACGTCGCCCAGTCATAGACGGTCAGTATGATGGCAGCCCATTAACAGAGAATGAGATCATTCGTATTCCTATTATGGAGGAACGAATTGAAGTAACCAAGAGACCTGTAGTTGTGGAAGAAGTGATCATCGGCAAGCGTAAAATTCAAGAGATTAAAGAGATGAAGGATACTATCAGAAAGGAAGAAGCACGAGTTGAACAATCAGAACCTCCCGCGGTTCCCAAACTTGCTGATTCTGAAATCTATAAAAACATGGCTAATTCCGTAGACCAAAGTCATCAAGAAGTTGCTGCTGCACTTGCTCCTAAGGCTCCAAGAGAGGAAAAGGTTACACTTTCAACCAACAACAAGAAACGAGAAGCCCAACTTAAAGTGAAAACTTCCCCTGTTATCGAAGAGCTTGAAGAGGTTGCAGACTCAGTAAACAATCAGAAACCAGAAAGTCAAGTTAAAGATAAAGATATTACTACTTCTGAGAAAGAGAAAAATAATGAGAATTCAACAAACAAGAAAAAGAAATAAGTAAAGCTCCTCTACAGTTATAATAAAGGGAATAGTTGAGAAGGTTTAAGGAAGGGCTGCCCAGCTTTGTTGGCAGCTTTTTTTTGTTTTTCTTCACCATTCAAATCGTAAGCCTCATTTGTTCAACAAATAAAAAACCTCGATTTTCACTACAGAACTTAGCTAAAGAAGGTGATTATTAATGAAACGTTATGTAGCTAATTTCTTATATTGTGAGGGATTTTTAAATTTTCAGTAAGCTTCCATGTGCGGATCACACGAGAGCATGGGCTGTTCCAGCTCATGTCCAATTCCCTGCTAAACAGGCAGTTGATAGGAATCCATCAACAAGATAGAATTCACTTGCTCTTTCTGCAAAGATTCATTTGACATTTGAAGATGGACCAGAAATTATCGATCCTATTAAAATTTGGGCATTTACTAGCTGACCTGGAACGCAATGGTATACGATTTATGGTTTATCTGCTGTCCCGGGTCGATAGGAATTAATTTGTACATCAACACAACGTAATGTATCGGCAGGGACTAGAGTGGAAATTCCACCACTTACGCTTATAGGAGACAGAAGCTATAAAGAACTTAAAATTTATATTAATAGCCAAGCAACAGAAGTTGCAATAACAGAAATTTATCTTGTAGAGAATTAGAGATTAAATTACATTTATATATGCGTTTTTAATTTCAAGAATTGAATATTTTAACAATCAGTTATTTAAGGATATGAATTGATTACTGTACAAGAGAACTTTTCTATTTTTACAATACGCATGTTAAAAAAGACCAGTCCGTAAAAGTATATATAAATGAAAATAAAAAACGCAAACTCCTTGTTATCGAACGAGTTTGCGTCTTTTTACTTCCTCGAACAAAAATTATGTTAACTAATAATGTATATTTCATACAATCTGTTTATTATCAAATATAGGGAATTTTGATATTATGCATCTATTACAAAGAGTAGGTGATTAAATGGGACCTATAGTAGTAATTGATAAGATGAAATCAAGTGATTGGGAGCAAGTACGTCAAATTTATCTCGAGGGAATTGAGACTGGAAATGCTACATTTCAAACAGAGGCACCTTCTTGGGAATCATGGGATCAAGATCATTTATCAGAATGCCGAATTGTAGCAAGGGCAGAAGGACAAATTCTAGGATGGGCAGCTTTAACACCTACTTCAGGTCGGCGTGTTTATGCTGGGGTGGCAGAAGTAAGCGTCTATGTTGGAAAAAGTAATATAGGAAAAGGTATTGGAAGCAAACTTATGAAAGATTTAATTGAGTTAAGTGAGGAAAAAGGGTATTGGTTACTACAATCAGGTATCTTTCCAGAAAATAAAACAAGTCTTAAATTACATAATAAGTTTGGATTCCGTGAAGTAGGCAGACGAGAACGCATTGGAAAAATGAATAACATATGGCGTGACGTTATATTAGTGGAACGAAGAAGCAGTGTGGTTGGAGTAGATTAGCCCTTTAAGAGGGCTTTTTTATTTCTACCTATAATCAATATTATGGTGCGACAAGAAGTCGCTTTTATATAGTGTGGCTCACGCCACTAGTTTAGACGCAAAAACTATCCCTGTCCAAAACTGCGTGTCTGGCAACGGATTCGTGGGTTGCATGCGGAAATGCGGAAACAGAGAGCCAGTGCACGGCTCGGAACACTGCTAGGGGAAGATGAAGTATGGTGAACGAAAGTGAAGGTTTGTAAGCTTCGTAATGATTAGCTCAAGATAGTGCGCAGGTTTGCTTGGGTATTGGCAAGAGGAAAAGTAGATTCATAATGCTACTGTGCCGCGTCCCGCATCTTGCCCGGAGTAAAGAACCCACCTAACCTCGTCGTATCTATAAGATGCGAAACTTGGTAAGCCCTATGTCATCTGCGTAAGCAGTAGGATGACTGTAAAGTCAAACGATGTGACAGAGGGTAAAGGATACGAGAGAAAGAGTATATTTAATATACATTGGAATCAAGTCTCTTCTTAAGAAGAGCAAAGGAATAGATTTAAAAAGAACTTCTGATGTACCTTTAAGAAAGCACTATATCCAAGGCGTTATAACAAATGTTGCTAACCCTAAAAATATTCTGTTTTACTTATCATTCTTACCTCAATTTGCATCCACAAATGGTGAGAACGGATCATTAGCATTACTATTATTAGGTTCGACATTTGCTTTAATCGTGCTACTATGGTGCTCATTGGTAACATACTTTTCAACTTTGGCAACCAAAACGCTTAAAGACAACAAAACGTTCAATATCATTCTGGACAAAGTTTCAGGGATTGTATTTATAGCTCTTGGGTTGAAATTATTAGTTACCAAACCTAATTGAGCTTTTAGAAAATGATATAGCTTGGCGATAATAAAATTATATTAGCTGCAGTCTCTAATAAGATAATAAAATGCTACTCCAGTCTTATTACCTTACTAGGTTATTTAAATTTCTTTATTTAGGTGCCCTATGGGCATCTTTTTATCTTTCTTTAACTATCATAGGATGGTTGAGATATTGTAATCATTGTTGGAACAGAGCAAGGAGATGTTCTCTTGACCGGTTATGTTAGTAAAAACTTGAAATAGAACCTATTATTAATTAACTTAAATGATCTAATAAAAACAAGTTCCTCCATCAAGGGATCATCCTAATGTCAGTACATAAAAGATTTGATTCTAAAATTTAATTATAAAGTTAAGGATAAACACAATGCTTGATTATGAAATTAAAAGAAATGAGGAGAATTCATCTTGAATCGAAAAATTATTCATTTAGCCGTAGGAAAACCAAAGGAATATACCTGGGGTAATAAAAAAGAGGTTTCTGCAATAGGAAAGTCATATGTAGAAGCTGTTGAGTTAAAAAAATCTGGTTTCATCGGTGATGATGTTGCAAACCATAAGTTTCACGGTGGTGTTGATCGTGCAGTATGTTTATACCCATTCGAGCATTACTCCTATTGGGAAGAAATGTTCAATAAAAAACTCAATCCACCAGCTTTTGGAGAAAATATCACAGCAACAGGAATGTTAGAAGAACAGGTTTACATAGGAGATATATATAAAATAGACGATGCAGTTATTCAGGTAACACAAGGAAGGGGCCCTTGTGCTACTATTTCTAATTATAATGAAGAGAAATCTTTTTTAAAGAAAGTGGTTGAAACATCTCTAACAGGTTACTTTTTTAGGATGTTAAGAGAGGGGACCATTAAATTTAATTCAGAAATAGAGCTTGTGGAGAGAGATGAAAACGAGATATCTGTGTTTTTTGCTACAAAAGTTCTTTTTCATCAAAAAAAGGATAAAGCATCCATTGAAAAAATATTAAAAGTGGAAGCTCTTGCAGAGGACTGGAGAAAAAGGTTTTTAAAATTATTATAAAACCTTATTGCAACACAATTCTTTTAAGAACCCTTGTCAAAACCCTGTCTTAGAATTATGGTTCCTAAGATAATCAAATAGAAGAGATAATGCATAGAAGTATAAATAAGCGAAAAGAAAAAGCGTAAGCCTTTTGTCGTTCAATGGGTTTACGCTTTTTTACTTCTAATAAAGTATTTTATGTAAACTGAAATTGTATATATTATACCTAATATTAACCTAATACTCCTTCATTAAGGATAAAATATAACAAGGAATATATATCCATTCAATCCTACTTAAAAATATCTCTAAACACGATCTTTAAAAGGAGTAAGGCTAAATGATAACTTTTATGCAAGTAATTTTAGCAGTTTTTATTTTAATAGGAGGATTTATAAAACTTTTTCGTATACCGTTTCAAGTTGAACACTGGCGGCAATATCAATATCCATTATGGTTCATGTCGGTAATTGGACTTATTGAGCTCATTGGAGCAATAGGAATGATTGCTGGTATTTGGAATCAATACTTGGTTTTAGGATCCGGCATATTATTTATAATTCTCATGATAGGGGCCATACATGCTCATATATTTCGAGCCCATCAAAATATCATAACGGTTATTCCTGCAACAATCTGCTTGCTTTTATCTTTAGTGATAATTCTTTGAAACTTAGAGGGATTTTCCTAAATCTACTGCAATTATCTTTTGAAGAGTCTTAAATTTTACTGAATTTAAGGATTGATTTATGTAGGTTCCGTTAAGCAACATTACGTAAACTTGAAGTCAATATTATATACAGATAAAAAATAAAGGCATCCTTCTTGATTAGGGATGCTTCTGTTTTGAGCTAGTATGTGACTTTGAACTTTTAATACAATGAATGGTAAGAATATAGAAAAACAAAAAAACACCTTGATTATAAGGTGCTTAATTAATATCTCGTTTAATATTATCTATCCAATCACTTAACTCATCTTTTTCCTTTTTGGTCTCAGCTCTTGACAATAGATACTCCATATTTACTTCATTATAGTTCTTTGCCAATAACTTAAAACCCCAATAAGTATCTTGTTCAGACTTCCAATGCACTGCGGCTCTGAGTCTATCGATTATAATGTCTTCCAGAGAAATGAGATACACGTACTTATCTTCTTCAATTTCTACTTTCGATACCCTATTATAATCCCCTTCTAAATCACTTGAAGGAATTTCTACAGCAATTTCTATTTGATCATGTACAAAATGTCTGCCTTCCTTACTAAAACCTAACCTTAAGAGAATTTCTGAGATTTTTTCATACCCATCTGATACAAAGTCAATATCACGAGTTGCATAATCATTTTGGGTATAAATCTCAACAGAAAGACCACCTACAATAATAGGTTTAATGTTCTCAGCATCTAATAATTTTGTAATAATAGCAGCTGTCTGTAACATAGCATGGTATTTGTTGTTTGGATCAAGGGAGTTAATTTCCTCACGAGCTATTTCAATATTCATCTTGTTATTCTTACTTCCTTTTAAATGAAGATAAAATACGCGCCTCTGTAGGATGCTTAGGACGTACTCGTCCTTGAATACGATTTCTTGTGCTTAGCTTGCTTTCAAACTTTCGTATTATAGCATCTTTCTTTTGACTGTCACTATTAACTCTTCGTTCAATTTCTTTTAAAGTGATAGTTGTCATTTGTTTATCACCCTTATTATTGGTTTTCATACAATCACCCCAATACCTTGTTGAGGTTAATGTATGCTATTAAAGGTGATTATATCATGAATTTTTTATAAATAACAAAAAACTAACATTTAGTATAAGCATTTTGTCAATCAACAATTATAAGTTTAATGCATGTATAACTAAAAACTTACTGCTGACTGCATAATGGATTTATATTCTGATACAAGAGATCATCCTTAAATAAGAAAACTACTTATAATCAACATTATGGTGCGACAAGAAGTCGCTTTTATATAGTGTGGCTCACGCCACTAGTTTAGACGCAAAAACTATCCCTGTCCAAAACTGCGT
>NZ_FOXX01000020.1 GCF_900115845.1 Priestia endophytica DSM 13796
GGTCGGCTACGCATCGTCGCCTTGGTGAGCCGTTACCTCACCAACTAGCTAATGCGCCGCGGGCCCATCCTTGAGTGGTAGCTAAAAGCCACCTTCTAACATATCCTCATGCGAAGATATGTGTTATCCGGTATTAGCTCCGGTTTCCCGGAGTTATCCCCGTCTCAAGGGCAGGTTGCCCACGTGTTACTCACCCGTCCGCCGCTAAGTTTTGAAAAGCAAGCTTTTCAAAACTCCGCTCGACTTGCATGTATTAGGCACGCCGCCAGCGTTCGTCCTGAGCCAGGATCAAACTCTCCATAGAAAGTTTGGTTTCATCTTTCGATGTCCATAGCTTTTTGTTTCTAATAAGAAACATTGTTTTAAAAATAAAATAGAATTAACGTTGACGTATTTTGTTCAGTTTTCAAAGGTCAATCACCATTGCTTATCAGCAGCAACTTTTATATCTTACCATGTTAACTTTTTAAAGTCAACAACTTTTTCAGAAGTTTTATTAACCTCTTTTTTTGTGCTGTGTTTCAGCGACAATTAATAATATATCATCATTTAAATAATGCGTCAATAAGTTTTATAACATTTTTTAAAAAAAGGTATTCAAGTGAAGTTTTATTTCACTTGAATACCTTACTACCCTTCTAAGGTAGTTATAAAACCACTTATTTTTGGCGCATTTGAGGGAACAGAAGAACGTCACGAATAGAAGGAGAATTTGTTAAAAGCATAACTAGACGATCGATTCCAATACCAAGTCCTCCAGTTGGAGCCATTCCATACTCTAATGCTTCAATAAAATCGTCATCCATCTCATGAGCTTCATCGTTTCCTTGTTCACGCTCTTTAAGCTGAGCCTCGAAACGTTCACGTTGATCGATTGGATCATTTAACTCTGTAAAGGCATTTGCATGCTCGCGGCGCACAATAAATAGCTCAAAACGATCTGTGAAACGCGGGTCTTCGTCATTTTTCTTCGCTAACGGAGAAATCTCAACAGGATGACCATAGATGAATGTTGGTTGTACAAGTTCATGTTCTACCTTTTGTTCGAAGAATTCATTTAAAACATGACCAAACTGCATATGTTCTGTTACTTCTACACCGTGTTCCTTTGCAAGAGCATGAGCTTCCTCATCAGTCATCTCTTTCCAGAAATCAACACCTGTATATTGCTTAACAGCGTCAGCCATATGAAGTCTTGTCCACTCTGGAGCAAGGTTAATTTCATCTTCTCCATATTGAACCGTTGTTGTACCAAGAACTTCTTGAGCAATATGAGCAATCATGTTCTCAGTTAAGCTCATTACGTCTTTATAATCTGCATATGCTTCGTAAAGCTCAAGCATTGTAAATTCAGGGTTATGACGTGTTGAAACTCCTTCATTACGGAATACACGGCCAATTTCATATACTCTCTCTAACCCACCTACAATTAGACGTTTAAGGTGTAATTCAATGGCAATACGCATGTAAAGTTCAATATCAAGAGCATTATGATGAGTCACAAATGGGCGAGCAGATGCTCCACCAGCGATAGAGTGCATCATTGGTGTTTCAACTTCTAAGAACCCTTGTCCATCAAGGTAGCGACGCATAGATTGAATAATACGGCTGCGCGTTACAAACGTTTGACGACTTTCTGGATTTGTAATCAAATCTAGGTAACGTTGACGGTAACGTTGCTCAATATCTTTTAATCCATGATATTTATCCGGAAGTGGACGTAATGCTTTTGAAAGAAGTGTGAAAGAAGTAGCTTTAATAGAAAGCTCTCCTACTTTCGTTTTGAACATAACTCCCTCAATTCCAACAATATCCCCAATATCAGCGTTTTTGAAAAGCTCATACTGCTCTTCTCCTACACTATCTTTACGCACGTAGATTTGGATTTGACCATTCAAATCTTGAACATGAGCAAATCCAGCTTTTCCTTTACCACGCTTTGTCATAATACGTCCAGCAAAACTAATTGAAGTTTCTTCTTCTTTTTCTGCTAGCTCTTCTTTTGAAAACTGATCATAAGCTTCTAGAAGTTCATTTGAACTATGTGAACGCTCAAAGCGTTTACCAAATGGATCAATTCCTTGCTCTTGAAGTTCTTTCATTTTTTCACGACGTACTATCAGTTGGTCATTTAATTCTTCCTGACTCATTTCATCATCTCCATCTATTTTTTAAATCTTAAACAGAAAAAAGGCCAGCAAATCACTGGCAATCAGCGCACATTCTTCTGTTCGTAATTATAGGTGAACACTGTTTTATGTGTCAAATAGCCTGAGAGTCTTTTTGTTTTGCTTCTACTTCTTCTGTAAAAGTATTCACTAGTGTTACAAGACTCTCTCTTGTTTCACATTGATTAATCTCATTTCTCACTCTTGCATTGCCTCGAACACCTTTTAAATACCAAGCAGCATGTTTACGCATTTCACGAACAGCTACATTTTCGCCTTTTAGGTCGATTAAACGATCAAGGTGAAGCTTACAAATATCCATTTTCTCTCTTACTGTTGGTTCTGGAGCTAATTCCCCTGTTTTTAGATATTGAACAGTACGATAAATCATCCATGGGTTACCAAGAGCAGCACGACCGATCATTACGCCGTCAACCCCTGTTTCATCAAGCATTCTCTTTGCATCTTGCGGTGTGTTTACATCTCCGTTTCCGATAACAGGAATAGAGACTGCTTGTTTTACATCACGGATGATGTCCCAATTTGCTGTTCCTTCATACATTTGTACACGTGTACGCCCATGAAGAGCAACTGCTTTTCCGCCTGCACGTTCTACTGCTCTTGCATTTTCAATTGCAAAGATATGGTCTTCATCCCAGCCCATACGCATTTTTACAGTAACAGGTTTATCTACAGCATCTACAACTGCTGAAACCATTTCATAAATTTTATTTGGATCTAGAAGCCACTTTGCCCCTGCATCACATTTAGTGATTTTAGGTACCGGACACCCCATGTTAATGTCAATGATGTCTGCTGTTGTATTTTTATCTACAAACTGAGCTGCTTCTACAAGTGTTTCTTTTTCCCCACCAAAGATTTGTAAACTCATTGGTTTTTCACGTGGATCTATATGAAGCATTCCCATTGTCTTAGCATTTTTATAAAGAATGGCCTTATCACTCACCATCTCTGCACAAACTAATCCTGCACCAAATTCTTTTACTGTAAGGCGGAATGCTGCATTACAAACGCCTGCCATTGGTGCTAAAACAACTGGATTATCAAATTTAATATCTCCAATTTGAAGCATGCTTGTACCTCCTATTGTATTACATGAATATAGACAAGTAATCTCTCAGAAGATTACTTGTCATCTCTAAAAATAAAGTATAAGTTCTATTGTAAAGATATTAATTTATTTCTAAAAGAGAAAAGATATCTTTCTCATCTCTCAGTTTCCATATTTCAATGCCTTGCTCAACCGAAAGTTTAGAAGTGAGAGAAGATAGAAAATGGTTATCGCCTAAAATGCAAGCTGAAGGAGCGATTTCCACAAGGGGAGCAAGCACAAAAGCCCGTTCAAGAATCCGTGGATGTGGAACAGATAAATTCTCTTCTTTTATATCTTCATTATTATAAAGCAAAATGTCAAGGTCTAGGGTTCGTGGTCCCCATCGAATAATCCGCTCTCTATGACAAGCTGCCTCAATTTTTTGCAAACAAGATAACAGCTCTTGAGGATTATACGTTGTTTCAACTTCTACAACCATGTTTAAAAAAGCAGACTGCTCTGTATACCCAACAGGAGCTGTTTCATAAATGGAAGAAAGGTTTGTTAGTGTAATATTTTTCTCTTTATGCAGCAAGAGAATACCTTCTTTTAAATAATTAAATCTATCTTCCATATTAGAACCCATTCCAATATATGCTACATTATTCATGAACGACTCCTTTGAATCTCAACTCCAACCGAATCATAATGACCATTAATTGGCGGACTTTTCTTATATATTTTAACTGTACAGGCCTCAACTGAAGAGAATTTTTCAAAGACTTCAGAGGCAATTGTTTCAGCCACTGTCTCAACAAGCTTAAAAACCCTGTTCTCCATAACGTCTTTGCAAAGATTAAAAAGCTCTGCATAATTGACCGTTGCCTCAAGATCATCACTTTGCCCAGCTTTTCTTAAATCTCGCTCTACTGTTAAGTCCACTTCAAAAGGTTGTCCAAGCTTGTTCTCTTCTGAAAAAACTCCATGATAACCATAAAATTGCATTTTATTTAAAAAAATCTTATCCACGCGGAATGTCTCCTTTACCAACAAGCACATCCATCATCTTAGAAAAACGTGCAATTTCTAATACATCATGTACACGTACAATATCTGTGCCTTTTGAAATTCCTAGACCCACAGTTGCAGCAGTACCTTCCATGCGATCTGCAGGATTTTCTAGATTAAGTACTTTTCCGATCATTCCTTTGCGAGACGTTCCAAGTAGTACAGGATAGCCAAGCGATTGAAATTGATCTAAGTTTCTCATAACGGCAATATTTTCTTCTAACCCTTTAGCAAATCCGATTCCAGGATCTAGAATAATTTTCTCATCCTTTACACCTGCTGCTTTTACAATCTTAATGCTCTCATAAAGGTCTGCAATAATGTCCGCCATCAAGTTTGTATAATTACGATTTTCTCTATTGTGCATAATTACAATAGGCACGTTGTACGAAGCTGCAACTTCTGCCATTTTAGGATCTGCTTTCGCCCCCCAAATATCGTTAATAATATGTGCCCCAGCTTCCAATGCCTGACGAGCAACTTCTGCTTTGTACGTATCAACTGATATTGGAATCTTTACATTTTTACTAAGGGCTTCCACAGCAGGAACTACACGGCGAAGCTCTTCTTCTAAGCCCACTGGTTCATGTCCTGGTCTTGTTGATTCCCCACCAAGGTCGATAATATCTGCTCCCTGATCTACCATAAGCTGCGCGTGTTCAATAGCACGATCAAGGTGATTATACTTTCCACCATCTGAGAAAGAATCAGGAGTTACATTCAAAATCCCCATAATGAGCGTCTTATTATGATAATCTAGTTGAAAAGGGTGTGCATCAATGACGCCTTTTCTCGGTAGCGTATTTACAGTCATTTTCTTTTACTTCCTCCCTATATCCTTATAACTCCAGCTTGTCTGTGTCATATGCTTATAATGGTTCCGAAGAACACTAGCTAACGAACTTTCCCCATACTGGTATCTTCTATCTCCAATGTTAGAAATTGAAAAAATCTCTTGAATAGAATTCGTCATAAAAACTTCATCACTCTCAAGCAAGTCCTCTAACGAAAAGAACCCTTCATGAACAGGGATAGATAGTGACGTTAAAAGCGCCATAACAAATTGTCTTGTTACACCGCCTAAAATTCCTGTTTTAAGAGATGGCGTATACACAGCTCCGTTTTTCACAAAGAACAGATTAGAAACAATCCCTTCTGCTATATCTCCGTCTTCCGTTAGAAAAATTCCTTCTTGCTTCACACTGCTAAGCTCTCGTTTAGCAAGTACGTTATTCAAATAATGATGAGACTTCAAACGATAGTTTCCTTCAGGAGTATTACGCCTTGTTCTTAAGATAACCCCCTCTTTTACAAGAAGAGGATTCTTTGTAAGCTCCTTCATATAGACGATGATCGTTGGTTCTTCATACATGTCTGTTGAAAGACCAAGATCATCAACTCCCGCTGATATATTCAAACGAATGTAAGCATTCTGTAGATTATTTTTATGTGAGAGATCTTTAAACCAAGAAAGAACATCTTTCTTTGAGTATCTCCATTTTATATTCAGTTCCTTCAAACCATTTTCTAGACGTTCTAAATGATCATCAAGGAGAAAAGGATGTCCATCATAGAGTCTGAGCGTTTCAAACACCCCTAAACCATACAAGAAGCCATGATCATAAGGAGAAATCATAGCTTCTTGTTTCTGAACCAATTTATTATTTAAAAAAATATGCATAATTATTGCACTTCTCTTTGATACGTATTAATAAAGCTTCTTAGCATCTCTTTCCCAAAAGAAGTCATGATGGATTCTGGGTGAAATTGGACACCTTCAATTGGAAGAGACTTATGACGGATAGCCATAATTTCACCTTTATCAGTTTCTGCCGTTATTTCAAAGCAGTCTGGAAGCGTTTCTCTTTCAACAATTAAAGAATGATAACGTGTCGCTGTGAAAGGATTAGCTAACTCCTTAAAAATGGTTTCTCCATTATGAGAAATCTCTGATGTTTTACCATGCATAAGATATTCAGCACGGATCACCTGCCCTCCAAAAGCTTGGGCGATGGATTGGTGACCTAAACAAACTCCAAAAATCGGGATTTCTCCTGCAAATCGAGAAATGGCTTCAAGGCTTATTCCGGCTTCATTTGGACTACAAGGACCTGGAGAAATCATCAAAAAGTCAGGACGCATTGCTTCAATTTCCTCAAGCGTAATTTCGTCATTACGCTTTACAACTAGTTCTTCACCTAATTCACCTAGATATTGCACTAAATTAAATGTAAATGAATCATAATTATCAATCATTAAAATCATACTCTGCTACCTCCACTCAGCTCATATTCACTCAACTCTTTTGCACGCCATAAGGCTTCTGCTTTCTTTAAAGACTCTTTATACTCATATTGCGGATGTGAATCAATTACAATACCCGCTCCTGCTTGCACATGTGCTTGTCCGCCTTTTACAACCATAGAGCGAATAGCAATATTCAACTCCATATTTTCATCAAAGCCAATCCAACCAATTGAGCCTGTATAAACTCCTCTTCTCACCGGTTCAATTTCTTCAATGATTTCCATCGTACGCACTTTAGGTGCCCCTGTAATTGTGCCTCCCGGAAATGTTGCATCAACAACGTCAGTCCACTCATTCCCTTCTGCAAGCTGTCCTTTCACATTAGAGACGATGTGCATAACATGAGAATAACGCTCAATTGTCATTAATTCATCTACTTCTACAGTACCATATTTACAAACTCTCCCCAAGTCATTTCGCTCTAAATCCACAAGCATGATATGCTCAGCACGTTCTTTCTCATTTGAGAGTAGTTCTTCTGCAAGCTGCTCATCTTCTTCAGCTGTTCGACCTCTAGAACGAGTGCCTGCAATCGGCCTTGTGCTTACTTCATTTTTACGCTTCTTCACTAAAAGCTCAGGTGAAGCACTCACAATTTGGAAATCTTCAAACTGTAAGTAAGACATATAAGGAGAAGGATTTAATAAACGAAGCTGCTCATACACTTCCATTGGGTGCGACTTAAGCTGCCTTGTTTGACGAACTGCAATATTCACCTGAAATACATCACCTGAAGAGATATATTCATGAATATCGTGAACAGCTTTTGAAAACTTTTCTTCATCCATCGAAAATGTATCTTGTTTCCGTTCTGCCATAAAATAGTTATTCTCATATGAAATGGGTTGAATAGGTGCCTCAAGCCACATATTCATATAATGACTAAGTCGTAATTGAGCTTGGGTTATATTTTCTTTCTCATCTGTTACAATCACCCAAAGCTGTTCTGTTGAATGGTCATAAACAAAGACATCTTGAAAAACGAAGAAATGGAGCTCTGGCAAATTCAAATCATCAGCTGCTAACTCTGGCAGTTTCTCAATATAGCGCACATAATCATAACTAATATACCCAATAGCTCCACCTTGGAAAGGAGGAAGTTCACTATTTGTCTCTATATGATATTGAGCTAACCAGTCCTTCATTGCATGAAGAGGATTTCCTTCTATCACCATCGTCTCCCCATTTTTCTCAATAGTAAGCATATTATTCTTACCTTTTAATGATGCTATTGGATCTAATCCAATCATACTGTAGCGGCCACTGCGCCCGCTCTCTAATACCATATGTTTTTTATGGTCGTTTGCCAGAAACTGAAATTTCTTGAACCAGTGTTCTTTTGGGATGGAAACCGCTTCTCCCCAAGCTTTTCTTTGTTGCACACCCTCACGCTCCTACACCATTTTTGCTATTTTATCTCTTTACTTTTCATTGTACATGATTCTTTATTTTTCTTCACTAGGAGTTTCTACTAATAAAAAAACCTCCCTAATAGCAGGGAGGTTTTTAAGATTTATTTTGCGCTTTGTTCTTCTTCCTCAAATTTATAAAGAGGTGTACTTAAGTAACGCTCACCGTTACTTGGGATAATTGCTAGAACTTTCTTACCTTTACCCAATTCTTTTGCTACTTTTAACGCTGCATAAATAGCTGCTCCAGAAGAAATACCGCCTAGGATTCCTTCATTTCTAGCTGCTTTACGCGCATATTCAAATGCTGCTTCATTCTCTACTGGAATAACTCCGTCATACACTTCCGTATCTAACGTATTTGGAATAAATCCAGCTCCAATTCCTTGGATTTTATGAGGACCAGGCTGACCTCCTGATAATACAGGTGAACCTGTTGGCTCAACAGCATAAATTTTCACGTTCTCGTACTTCTCTTTTAATACGCTTCCAACACCCGATACTGTTCCACCTGTACCAACACCAGCGATAAATGCATCTAGTTGATCACCCATTTGTTCTACAATTTCTTTTCCTGTTGTTTCACGATGAACTTTTGGGTTTGCTTCATTCTTGAACTGCTGTGGCATAAAGTAACCATGTGCTTTAGAAAGCTCCTCTGCTTTCTTAATAGCTCCGTTCATTCCTTCTGCACCAGGAGTAAGAACGAGATCTGCTCCATATGCACGAAGAAGGTTGCGACGCTCCATACTCATCGTATCTGGCATTACTAAAATAGCTTTGTAGCCTTTTGCAGCAGCAACCATCGCAAGACCGATTCCCGTGTTTCCACTTGTTGGCTCAATGATTGTGTCACCAGCTTTTAAAACTCCCTCTTGCTCAGCACTTTCAATCATTGCAAGACCAATACGGTCTTTTACGCTACTTCCAGGATTCATGAATTCAAGTTTTAAATACACATCTGCCATATCTTCTTCAACAATGCGATTTAATTTAACAACTGGTGTTTGACCAATTAAGTCTGTAATTGAATTTCCTACGCGTGTCATAAGATCACCTCTATAATCCCTAGTATTTTTATTGGTTTTATAGAGAATATAACAATTATTATATGAATTGTCAATCTATTTACCCATTTTTTTAAAGAAAAAGGAAAGCGCATGCTTCCATGCGCTTTCCTTTAGGCTTTCGCTTGAGCTTTTAATTCTTCAAGTTCTTCTTTTGTGAACTGATACTCTTCATTACAGAAATGGCATTGAGCTTCTGCTCCACCATCTTCATCAATCATTGCCTGAAGTTCTTCTACACCTAGGCTAATAAGAGCATTTGAAAGACGCTCTCTTGAACAATGACAAGAAAACTCAACAGGCATTGTTTCTAATACTTCTACATTTTCTTTTCCTAAAAGCTTTTCTAAAATTTCCTCGGGAGACAAGCCTTCTTGAATAAGCTTAGAAATTGGCGGCACTTTACTTAGACTTTCTTCAATCGCTGTGATTGTTTCCTCATCAGTACCAGGCATAAGCTGAATGATGAATCCTCCTGCAGCTAAAATGCTGTTATCTGGATTTACGAGGACCCCTAATCCAACAGATGAAGGCACTTGTTCCGATGATGCAAAGTAGTACGTAAAGTCATCTCCAAGCTCTCCAGATGCAAGGGGAACTTGACCTGTAAAATGGTCTCTTAACCCCAAGTCTTTTACAACAGTAAGCATTCCTGTTGAGCCAACAGCTCTTGAAACATCTAATTTGCCTGGTGCTTTAGAAGGAAAGTGTGTTTGAGGTTTTGAAACATAACCACGTACATGTCCTTTTGCATCGCTATCAACAATGATTGCGCCAATCGGACCTCCTCCTTCTACCTTTACCGTAATTTTATTTTCACCTTTTAACATAGCTCCCATCATAACGCTCGCTGTCATTGCACGCCCAAGGGCTGCTGAAGCTGTTGGCCATGAATTATGTCTTCGTTGAGCTTCTCCAACTGTTTCAGTTGTCTGAACTGCATATGCGCGAATTTGACCATTATAAGCCAACGCTTTTACAAGATAATCTTTCATCCTTTTAAAACACCTTCCTTGGTTTAAATTAGCTCGAAATTACGAGCATATATTAACTGAAGTCCCTTTAACGTTAAGAACGGGTCCACAATATCAATCATATCTGACTCTGTTGCAATTAAATTAGCTAATCCTCCTGTAGCAATTACTTTTGTTTCAGGAGGAGCTTGAGCTTTCATACGGGAAACAATTCCTTCCACTTGTCCTACATATCCATATAAGATACCAGATTGCATTGCTGTAACCGTATTTGTACCAATAACACTTTCAGGCTGCACAATCTCAATCCGAGGAAGCTTTGAAGTTCTAGAATAAAGAGCTTCTGTAGAAATATTAATTCCTGGGGCAATTGCGCCTCCTCTATAATGTTTCTTTTCATCAACATAGCAATACGTAGTGGCTGTACCAAAATCAATAATAATTAAAGGAGTTCCATAATGATGAATGGCTCCTACAGCATTAACAATGCGGTCTGCCCCTACTTCTCTTGGATTGTCATACTTAATGTTTAAGCCCGTCTTCACTCCTGGACCTACTATAACAGGTTTGAGATGAAAATACTTTAGACACATTCTTTCAAGTGAAAACATTATAGGGGGAACAACAGAAGAAATGATAATTCCTTCTATTGAAGCAAACGTTAATCCAACATGATTAAAAAGCTCTTTAATTACCATGCCAAATTCATCTTCTGTTTTATTACGGCCCGTTTCGATACGCCAATGATATTTTAACTCATTTCCTTCATAAACACCTAATACTGTGTTTGTATTTCCCACATCTATAACAAAAATCAACGCCCATCACCACTTTATCTTTATTTCTATCCTCATCTCACTCTATATTACATAAAAAAGTCGGGCGTTTCTATTCTTTCATAATTTACCCGTTCATCATCTATGTTAACAATAAAAAAGGCGCTCAGTTGAGCGCCTTTTTTTATTCGTTCTTATCTTCTTGATCTTCATCTTCTTTTTTCGGTTGGATGTTTACCTTCACATCTTCACCGTTTTCATTAGGCTGAGATTTTTTAAGAGACAAATTACGGTCTCCTTCTGGAAGCTTACCATCTTCGAAAAGACTGCGGATTTGCTTCGCTTCTAATGTTTCAACCTCAAGAAGTGTGTTTGCAATCAAGTCAAATTGTTCACGATGGTTAACAATGATCTCTTTTGCACGTGCATAACATTCTTTAATGATACGCTGAACTTCTAAATCAATTTCATGAGCAATTGCATCACTGTAGTTTTGTTCACTATTGATATCGCGTCCTAGGAACACTTGACCACCTTGTGATTGACCAAACTGCATTGGTCCAAGTTTATCGCTCATTCCATATTCAGTAACCATTTTACGAGCGATGCTCGTTGCACGTTGGAAGTCATTGTGAGCTCCTGTGCTTACTTCGCCAAATGTTACTTCCTCAGCTACACGTCCACCAAGTAGACCTGTAATCTTATCAAGAAGCTCTGGCTTCGTCATGAAGTAACGGTCTTCTTTTGGAAGCATTACAGCATAACCACCAGCTTGGCCACGAGGCACGATTGTTACTTTATGAACCATATCAGCTTCATCAAGAACAAGTCCAATGATTGTATGACCTGATTCATGGAAGGCAACAATATTACGCTCTTTCTTCGAAATAACGCGGCTCTTCTTCGCAGGACCTGCGATAACGCGATCTGTTGCTTCATCGATATCAGTCATATCAATTTTCTTCTTATCAAGGCGGGCAGCTACGAGAGCAGCTTCGTTTAATAAGTTTTCAAGATCGGCACCAGAGAATCCTGGTGTACGAAGAGCAATCGTACGTAAATCAACAGACTCATCAAGCGGCTTGTTGCGAGCATGTACACGAAGTACTGCTTCACGACCATTTACATCTGGACGATCTACCGTAATTTGACGGTCAAAGCGTCCTGGACGTAGTAATGCAGGATCTAGAATATCAGGGCGGTTTGTTGCAGCAATAATGATAATTCCTTCATTCGCTCCGAAACCATCCATTTCAACAAGCAATTGGTTTAGCGTTTGTTCACGCTCGTCATGACCGCCACCTAATCCAGCGCCACGTTGACGACCTACTGCATCAATCTCATCTATAAAGATAATACACGGTGCATTTTTCTTCGCGTTTTCAAACAAGTCACGAACACGAGAAGCTCCGACACCGACAAACATTTCAACAAAATCAGAACCACTGATGGAGAAGAATGGTGTTCCTGCTTCACCAGCTACAGCACGAGCAAGTAATGTTTTACCTGTCCCTGGAGGTCCCACAAGAAGAACTCCTTTTGGAATACGCGCACCTACTTCTGAGAATTTGCGAGGATCCTTCAAGAAATCAACAACTTCAACAAGTTCTTGCTTCTCTTCGTCAGCACCCGCTACGTCTTTAAACTTAACTTTTTTCTTCTCTTCGCTATAAAGTTTAGCTTTACTTTTACCAAAGTTCATTACACGACTGCCGCCGCCTTGAGCTTGGTTAAGTAAGAAGAAGAAGAGAATAAAGATGATAATAAACGGAATGATGGAAGTAAAGAAAGTCACCCATCCGCTTGTTTCCTCAGCTGGTTTATAATCAACATCTGCTGATTGAAGTTTATTATCTAGTTTTTCAACAATTTGACCTGTATCTGGTACAAACGTAACAAATTCTTGGTCTTTGCTGTATGAATCTAATTGACCTCGAACTTCCAGCACACCTCGCTCAGGTTTTAAAGTAACGTGATCTACTTCACCTTTATCAAGATGCTCGATAAATTTATTGTAATTAAGCTGTGTTGTTTGGTTGTTTGAACCACTAAAAATGCTAACAACACCAATAATTACCAAAAATATCAGTAAATAAAATATGGTATTACGGAAGATCCGATTCATTACTTACCTCCTCCCACAGTAAACAAATCATACTCAATAGTATCATAGAAATTTCAACCTATACAACAAATACACCCTGCCATAGACCCTTATGTTCTTATGATGAATATACTTCTGGTTTTAGGACACCAATGTAAGGCAGGTTGCGGTATTTCTCTTGATAATCAAGACCATAACCAACAACGAATGCATTCGGTACTTCAAATCCAATATAGTCTGCTTCAATATCAGATTTACGTCCTGACGGCTTATCAAGAAGTGTTACAATTTTGATTGATTTAGCTTTACGGTAACGGAAAAGCTCAACTAAGTAACTTAGTGTTAATCCACTATCAATAATATCTTCGATAATTAGGATGTCGCGTCCTTCAACAGATGTGTCTAAATCTTTAATAATTTTGACTTCGCCTGAAGAAACGGTAGAATTCCCATAGCTTGACACATCCATAAAGTCCATTTCTAAGTATGTATCTACTCGTTTGAGTAAATCACCCATAAATGGCATAGCACCTTTTAAGACGCCAATAGCGAGTGGGAAACGATCTTTGTACTCTTCTGATAGTACTTTCCCTAATTCTTTTACTTTTTCTTGCAACTGTTCTTCACTAATTAATACTTCTTTAATGTCTACCTTCATGTACCTGCTTGCCTCCTAGAAGTTGTTTGCTACTTATAGTATAAGGTAACATACTTTTGTTCCTGTATGTTGTCTACCTCATAATGGGATTTTTTCAATCCTGGTATCCAAAGGATTTCCTCGTTATCCAACATAACAATTGGCCAAGCTTCACGTTCAGATTTCGGAATTTTGTTATCAATGAAGATATCCTTTACTTTTTTCCTCCCATTCATACCTTTTAAACGTATTTTATCACCTGTTTTTCGACTTCTTACAATCAAATTTGGTAATTTTGCTTTTTCGTTTAAAGGTAAATGAAAAAAGTCGTGGCCTTTCTTAAGTTTTCCTGTTTCAGTTTTATGTATTTCACAAACAATTTCGCGACCTGTTGGTAACGTAACTCTTCCAGGTATATGCAAGGAAAAACAGTACGGCTCGACTCTTGGCTTTTCAAAAGTAAATAAACATGTTTCATAAGAGCGAATAACATATAAGCCTTTAGGGAAATGAAGCATCCCAGAAGGTTGCTCCTCTTTGAAAAAAGCGAAAAGCTGATCGATATGCGCCGAGGATAAAGCTAGAGGAATCTCTTTATAGAGATAGTTTAATATTAGTTGAATCCCCCTCCTTTGTAAAGGTTTCCGCATTCTTAAAAAGTCCTGCCGTAAAAGCTTTACATATTCAGGCGTTTTATCAACTATTACTGTATTCATCATATCATAAGTTAATTCCTCTAAATAGCTTTGATCTTCTAATAATTTTTCACTAAATTGCTGAAAATGTGTATGAACATGCTCATTTTCTTTTTTAAAGAATGGAAGAAGCTTTCGAAAGCGATTTCTTGTGTATTTATCATCACTATTTGATGGATCTATACGTGGGTGCAATTCATAGTGTTGACAATATACTTCAATCTCATCCTTTGTAAGAGCTAAAAAAGGGCGAATGAGAGCTCCATTGGCAAAAGATCGTGAAGGAGCCATTCCTGCCGCCCCTTTCATTGTCGTTCCTCTCGTCAACCTCATTAAAATGGTTTCAACTTGGTCATCTCCATGATGAGCAAGAGCCAATTTTGTCCCTTTATGCTTTTTCATTACATCTTCATAAAACTGATAACGGCATTCTCTCGCTGCAATTTGAGAGCTCAAATGGTGTTTTTTCTTATATGCTTCTACATCTCTACTTATAGCTTCACATGGGATATCATGCTTAAAGCAAAAGTTTTTCACATATAGAAGATCCTCTCTAGATTGTTCTCCTCGGAACATATGGTCAAGGTGAGCCGCTATCACTTCGATATTCCACTCTTTTTTTAGGCTCCAAAGCAAGTGTAAAAGAGCTAGAGAATCAGGTCCTCCCGAAACTCCTACAATAACATTATCATTTTCTTTCAGTAAACAATGTTTTCTTATAAACTTTTCAACTTTTGTCTTCATCTTTGTCATCCTTATATTTTGCGTCTCTCTCTAGAGTAAATGATGAGGAAGTATGAATAAAGAATTTTGTTCAAATAATAACTACCAAACTTGTATAAAAAAATAAACAAAATAAGCAATAGCTACAGATATAAGAAGAAAGAATGTTTCAGCTGTTCGTTTCTTTTTACGCTTGACGCGTCTTCTACGGCCTGTCGTTGCATAAGTAGTGTTATTCGTGGATGATGAAGATTGAGGTTTTTTATCTCCTCCTTTAACAACGTTTAAAATATCATTTTTCATGTAACTTGCTGCACTATATTCCCCTTTTAAGGCTTTCATAAGCGGCTTTTTATATGGACGAAGAATCTTTTTTTCATCAATACACTTTTCAAGCTGCTTTAGTGGCTGTTCTTGTTTTGGGAATTGCTTTGGATAAGCTCCATTGATAAAAATCATAGCAACAGCAAATAAATCATAAGCTCCATCTGCTTTCCTTGATCCTAATCCCCAATATCCACGATCAAAGAATTCGGTAAACTCTTTAATAGCCCTACCATGCTGTGTCGTTCCTCCAACATCTAACAAGCGAAGTCTAAAGGGATTTGTGGTTACAATTAAATTGTCAGGCTTTAGATCCCCGAATGTCCATCCTGCTTGATGTAAACCTTCCAAGTCTCCGAGAAGCTGAAGAACAAGAACGCTTATCCATTCCTCCCCTTTACGAGAAATAAAGGGAAGAAAACCTTCTCCTTTTAAATATTCCATCACATAAAAAGAAAGCATCACTGTTCCTTGTTTTACAGCCCAGTCATCTACATCTAACAAAGAAGGCCCAAGGACTTTTCCATGGACCTTACTTAGCTGTTTTAGCACATTTACCTCTGCTGTCACAGACATATTTGCAAAGCTAATTTTTAAAGCTACCTGTTCGTCATTCTCATTTTGAGCAAGATACACAACTCCTGTTGCACCTTCTCCTAATTTACGTACAATGTAATATTTATGAGAATGCCATTTTCCTGAAATAGCTGTCCCTGATTTTAAATTACAAACCTGATTCCTCAATTGATCTCTCATCATATTCTTCAAGCCGCCCTCTCGTTGAGCGTTTTTTCTTAAAATGTTTTACTGCTTCCTCAAGTGCTGGACCTGTTGGGGTGATTCCTCCAGCTGTGAGCTTTGGAAAAATTGCAGAAACTTTATTAAGATTAGGGGTCCAGTCTAGAAGTTTCTCTACATCTTTCTTTTTCCCAGGAAATAAAAAGATAGAGTAATTGTTATATCCAATCCGTGCATTTAAACTTAGCGATAAATCAAGCAACGCCTCTTTAACCGTTGGTAGTTTACTTTTCATACTTGCACTCATATCTACCAGAATGAGAATATCTAAATTAGACGTTTCACCTAAATCATCTACAACTTCCATTACTTCCCCACGCTTCTCTGGAGGAAGGTCTTCCAATTTCGTTTCAGATCCTAGAATTTGTTGAAGTTCTTTGTTTACAACCCCATGAATAGTTTGAGTCATCGCTTGGCGTGTAACCATCTGGACTGTTTGAGATAAATTTTGTGCATAGACAACTTGACTAACGCCTCCACCAGACATTGCGATGTTCTCAATCTCATTTGTACTCTGTTCATCAATCAAATCCTTTTCCATAACTCCGATGACATTTACAGTAATGCCTTGTTCTTTTGCAAGAGCAGCCATTGCAACTGGATCTTCCCCAGTATTTGAATAACCGTCTGTAATTAATAGAATTTGTTTAATTGTCCCGTTTCGCACAAGATCTCCTCCTCAAATTCGGTATTACCATCATGGACGAAAATGTCTCGGTATATACCTTATAAGAGAAGGAGATCTCATTGTCTATGCTTGTTTTTGAGCTTGAGAATGAACAGGGATTGATGACCATTTTGGAATGTTATGCTGAATCTTTGTAACAACCACCGTCATATCATCATCAATAACTCCTGCTTTTGTTCTAATAACTTCTTCCATAATAATGTCCGCTACTTCTTGCGGATGATCTGTTTCAATCTCGCTAATCTTGCGTTTCATCCACATTTCGTAATTTTCAACGTGGCGAGGCCCTTCAAATACCCCATCGCTCATCATAATAAGCAAATCTCCTGCTTTTAGTTTCTCACTTACCACATCAACTTCAAATTCATCAATAATCCCAATTGGTAGATTGTTAGCTTGTATTTTAATAATTTTGTTCCCTCGCTTGATAAAGCTTGGGATTGAACCGATCTTAAGGAATTTGGCATTTGCATCTTGTAAATCTACCATAGCAAGATCAAGCGTTGAATACATCTCCTCATTTGTTCTTAATGCCAAAATAGAATTCACAGATTTAATGGCCATCTTTTCTTCAATACCCGTTTTGAGAATTTGTTTTAGAAGCTGAAGCGTATCTGTACTTTCACAATGTGCACGCTCTCCATTTCCCATTCCATCACTAATTGCAATAGCGTGTTTATTGCGACTAAGTTCAATGATGGAGTAACTATCCCCAGAAATAAATCCACCGCCTTTTGCCGCATGAGCTACTCCTGTTTCCACCACATAAGCTTGTGCAGAACAGAAGGAAGCATGACAATATCCTTGAGGATAAGGAGCACATTTTTCTTCTTTTACAATCACGGTTTCATTTAAAATATCTGAAAGGAGCGGGGCAATAAGTTTTTCACATTCTCCACGTCCTTCACAATAAGGAACCCACATTTCAATATCCACATTTCCTTGTTCAAGGTTATAGATTTCAATCTGATTCACTTCTATCCCAAACCCTTTTAAAGCCTCAACAATTTGCTCCTCTTGAACATAAAGGTGCTGACGCTCTTTTTGAATTTCATCAGCAAAATCTTTCATTACTTGAGAAACACCTGAAAGTTGCTCTGCCACAATTTTGCGACTTTCAATAATTTGTTGCTTGAGCTGCTTATTTGCATAGAAATAGGTGAGCTCCTTTTCCATTGTTTCAATCATTTTCTTCGATTTCACACAATGCTTGTCCCATTCACGATTCAAACGTTGATTTGTTTTCATCGTTCCATTCTCAACTTCTTGCATAATCTCTGTCATATAATCATAAGTTGTATCAAGCTGTGCCCCCCAGCACTGCTCTTTCTTAAAACATAATTGACACGTTTTTTCTGTCACATTACTTAAAAAATAGTCAACTTCTTTTTCTTCATTCTGTTCATTATCATAAAATGTATTTTTGGAGAAGCTAGAAGACAAGGCTTCAAATACATTTGAGAACTGTTCAACACGATTAGCTGTTACATCACGCACTTTTCGCAAATATTGCTGTTGCTCATTGCTGTGCTCAGCTGTTCCAGGAACAAGTTTGCTAATTTTGCCGATTATCCCTTTTGGTGTTAGTAAAAATAAGCCAACCGCAACAAGTGATTCGTACAAGTTGAGTGAAAGAATTTCATCTGGCTTGCTGTACAAGCTAATAAGCAATGTCCCAACGATAAGACCTAACGATACGCCAAGTTTTTTCCCATCCTTTAATAACCCACCAAGAAGGCCTGAAAAAGCAAGCAAACTCATTTCATACAAACTTGAGACATTTGCAAGACTTAGAATTAAACCCGTCACAACCCCAACTGTTGAGCCAACAGTTGCTCCTGCTACAAAAGCAAAAACAATAACCAAGTAACGAGATAAAATATGTTCGATGGAAAGCCCATAAATCTCCCATCCAGTTGTTCCTGTCATAACAGAAGCAAGAAGGATGATTAAACAAATGACTTCTTCTATCTTTAAAGCATGTGGATTAATCTTTTGTGAGATAAGCGGAATACTTTGAAGGAAAATCATTGTTAAAATAAAGCTTAAGCCTGACTCTACAACTGCAAGTGTAACGTCATATACTGTAAGCGTCCAAGCTGATGTGTAAGAAAGAGAGAGGTTTACAATAAGCATTGTTACAAAAACGATAAGCGGTAGTTTTCGCGCAGGTTCAACTGAGAGAAATCCACTTACCTTGTATAAAATGAGGAAGGCAAAAACGCATAAAAGAACAAAGGCACCTTTCTCAACGGAAATGGTAAATGCCCCACCTAGAACGGCTAAAGCACTTACCCCGAGCTTCTCTTTCTTCATAACATAAACCGCTGCTACAAACGGAAGAGCAAACGGCATAATCTCCATAAGAATAAGAGCTCGTCCTAATAAAAATCCGGTAATCAGGATGAGTAAACCACTTTGAAACAGCAGATTCTCCAACTTAAGCTGAAGACCTAGGAAAAATTTTGACGTCTCCTTCTTTGTTCGATCTGCTACTAAATTCGGGATTGGACTGGCATAGTTTCTTTCTGTCTTCTCCACTTCGTTCACCACCTGTATAGAAATACTTAGTGCTCATTATACAGAGGACAAATTCTTTTTTTTGTCAAAAGAAGGGGTTGTTTAAAAAAATCGTTCGACTCTTTTCTACTGAACTTTCAAAAACTATACAAAATGTTAGACTCTTCTCTATTAAGCTCTAAGATAAATGGCGTAACTCGTTATAAAAGTTGTTTATTTCTCTTTATATACCAAATGTATTGACACTTCTCTATAGTCATAGTATGATTTAATTTGTCTTTAATTGGCGGTGTAGCTCAGCTGGCTAGAGCGTACGGTTCATACCCGTGAGGTCGGGGGTTCGATCCCCTCCGCCGCTATTTCTACAAAAACCCCTTCGTACATTGTCGTACGAAGGGGTTTTTTCGTTTTTCCACTTTTTCTGCATTCCTTTAATACTACTATATCTCTTAACATTTTAATTTTCTTGTTTTTCAAAAATAAAATTCCTACTTTATTTTTTATATTGAAATAAAACCTTTATTCTTAAAAACCCCCTTAAGGAAAGGCTATATGTATAAAATAAATTTTTCTAAAATATTAAATTGATTATTAATCTATTAAATCCATGGATTAGCGACACGTTTTGATAATTGTCAGTCTCCCTACTAAATGTTAACCTTTATTATTATAAAGTTAACATTTAGTAGAAATGGAGTGAAAGCTATGTCAAAATGGACTAATTTAGCTAGAAAAGTATTAGAAGGTGAACTACTAGAAAAGAAAGAGGCACTAGAAATTCTTGAAGCTCATAATGTTGAAGTTCTCTCAATCATGAATGCAGCTTATACTATTCGCTCTCATTATTTTGGGAACAAAGTAAAGCTCAATATGATTATTAATGCCAAAAGTGGACTCTGTCCTGAGAATTGTGGATACTGTTCACAATCTATTGTGTCAAACGCTTCTATTGAGAAATATCCTATGCTAGACAAAGAAACAATTATAGCAGGAGCACAGGAAGCTATAAAACGTCAAGCAGGGACCTACTGTATTGTGGCAAGTGGTAGAGCCCCTTCAAAACGGGACGTTGAGGAAGTTGCGGGAGCTGTGGAAGAAATCACAAAAACAACCTCTCTAAAAATTTGTGCATGTTTAGGATTCCTTAATGAAGAAAAAGCACAGAGACTGCAACAAGCTGGTGTTCATCGCTATAACCACAATCTCAATACCCATCGAGACAACCATTCTTCCATTGTATCTACTCATACATATGAAGATAGAGTAAGTACAGTGAACGAAGTGAAGAAATCAGGAATCTCTCCTTGCTCAGGCTGTATTTTTGGGATGGGTGAAACAAATGAACAAATCTATGAGATTGCTGTTTCATTGAGAGATCTTAATGTTGATTCAATTCCTGTTAATTTTCTTCATGCAATTAAAGGTACTCCTTTGCAGGACCAAAAACCACTAGAACCACTAGCATGCTTAAAAATCCTTGCTCTCATGAGATTTATCAATCCAAGCAAAGAAATTCGTATTTCAGGTGGTCGTGAAGTAAACCTTCGTTCGCTTCAGCCTTTAGGGCTCTATGCAGCTAATTCTATTTTTGTTGGAGATTATTTAACAACAGATGGACAAGAGGCAGAATATGACCATAAAATGATTGAAGATTTGGGATTTGAAATCGAGGAATGTGCGCTATAAAAAAGAGCAGCCTAATGATTAGGCTGCTCTTATGCGTATCTATAAAAGATGAGCATTATTACTCACAGTAGTTCATTTATCGCTTCATCAGCAGCAAGTTAACCTCTTCTCGCTCCACGACCGCCACGTTTTGACTCTGTGTTACGTTTTAGGGAAGCAAGACGATCTTCACTATCCTTTAAAAAACGCGACATTTTTTGCTCAAAGTTCTCTGTATTTGGACGATTGCTAGGACGTTCTTGACGCTTTCTTGGTGGACGATATGAATCTTTTGCTTTCTTAATTGATAAGCCGATCTTTCCATCTTTCTCAATATTGATGACCTTTACTTCTACTTGATCACCGACTTGAAGATGTTCGCGAATGTCTTTTACATAGTTGTCAGCTACTTCACTAATGTGAACAAGTCCAGTTGTACCTTCTGAAAGCTCAACAAACGCTCCGAAATGTGTAATACCTGTTACTTTACCTTGTAACTTGCTGCCTACTTCGATTGACATAAAAAAAATGCTCCTCCTTAAAATGTAAAAAAGTCAATTTATTATATATTATACAAAACTAAATTTCACGCTGTCAACGCACATAAAGTGCCGTTAATCTTTTACATTGAAAATAATCTGTCCATCTTCAGTTAAGAAATAATCTTTTCCTGCTAACTTCTTTATATAATCATCGTCGTTCAACTGCTTAATCTCCGTATTGAGGCTTTTCTCTTTCTTCTCAAGCTTCGTTAATTCTTCTGTTAACTGCTTATGTTCTGCTTTCTTCTCTTCAATAGCTGACTGCTGTGAAAAAAGCTTTACAGTAATAAAGATACTAAAGATGAGAGCAAAGATGCCAAAAACAGTGAGACGCCTAATAAGTCCAACACGGCGACGACTTTTGGAATCCAGTTGTTTTTGTTGGGTTTCCACATGGCTTGAAGGTAGCGAGGTTACATTTTTACTTTTTCTTACTCCCACGTTCACTACTCCTCCTTTTTCCGTTTCCAGAACAGCAAATACTGTTTAAGCCCAATTGTTATATTCTTGATTTTTACGGAAAATCCTTTTAAAGATTGAAAAAAACGGTAACAAAATTGTTGGACTGAAGTCGGCAACATTCTCCAAATGATTCTGAGAAGCCAAGCTAAGGGGAATAAGAAAATCTTCAACACGGTAAGTGTTACAGTGAAAAGAAGATTACCTACATAAAGTACGATGGCAATAAGAGTCTGGATAATGAACCATATTGGTTTAACAACAAGTCCTTTTATAAGTCGAACGACAAATAAGTATAGAGAAACGACGGCTCGTACAAGAAAGGTTAACAGCGATTGATACGGTTTCTTAAATAAGCTTTGATATGCGGCAAACCCACATAACAGGGCAAGAAAAATATAGAACCGTAGCTCCCCTTCATTTACAACGAACAATACATAGAAGATAAGAACGGCTTGCAAAAGCCAAAATACAATATCATGGCAAAATACAATCCAGCGAGAAACTAACTGTCGATTAAAGAAAAAACGATACGTATCAATGGCAGCCCCAAGGTATGATCCTGTGAGCGCCATTGCTACCATCGTATAAAACTGAACATTTAGGGTCATCGGAACAGCTTGCTAAAGAATCCTTTAGCTTTCTCCGACTGGTTTGCTTCTAGATACACTATATCAAAAATTTTACCTTTAATCGATACGATTCCCTTATCTACATCTAAGTTCTTCATTTGTAAATTTTGTCCTCTTATTGAAAGAAAACCCATTACCGTCTCAAGCAAGAATTCTTCTGTATCAAAACTCTCCACTTGCTTTACACCTGTAATATCAAGAAGTCTACGGCCTTTCATCACTATATCGTGGTTGGGTGCACTTGTATCCTTTGTGCCCCCTGTCATATCATGATATTGATTCATTGTCCCCTCACCTCATCTAATGAATTCATGAGATCCTCACACGAGTCTTTTCACATTAGGTATATGAGGTGGAAGAGCTATTTAGAACAAGCCTACTTTCTTTCTGATGTATACTCTTCTTTTACAATTGTGTAAAGAGAAGAGGCTTCTTCTTTTTTAGCTGTTTCTTGAAGTGCATTAATTTTTACTGTCACTTCTTTTGTGCCAAATTTAATCTTTAATACATCATTCTCTTTTAATTTCGTACTAGCTTTTGCTTCTTGGTCGTTAACAGTGATACGACCTTGATCTGCCACTTCTTTTGCTAACGTACGACGTTTTATTAATCTTGATACTTTAAGAAATTTATCAAGTCTCATCTTACTCACCTTTCTATCTATAAACCTTTTTTCTTTGCTTCATTCCAGAACTCATCAAGCTGCTCAAGAGAAAAATCTCTAAAGTCCGCCCCTCGTTCTTTTACCCGTTCTTCAATATAATTGAACCTATTTATGAATTTTGCATTGCTTTTAGCCAAGGCTACTTCAGGATCGATTTTATAATAGCGAGCCACATTAACAATGGCCGTCAAAATGTCACCGAACTCTTCCATCATTTCTTCGGTCACTTCTGTTGATTTTTTAACTTCTTGTTTAAATTCTTCGAGCTCTTCTTGTACTTTATCGTACATCGGAGCAACATCATCCCAGTCAAAGCCCACTTTAGAGACTTTTTTCTGGATATGATAAGCCTTTAATAGTGAAGGCATTGATAATGGAATTCCGTCTAAAATAGACTCACGATCTTGCTTCTCTTGTTTTTTTATTTCTTCCCAATTTGTTAACACATCTTCCACATTATTTGCTTCTTTCTTGCCAAAAACGTGAGGATGGCGACGAACCATTTTGGCAGATATGCCTTCAATCACATCATCAACAGTGAACATGCCTTCATCTTCTCCAATTTGAGCATGTAGCATTACTTGAAGAAGGATGTCTCCGAGCTCTTCTACAATATGATCATCATCCCCATTATCAATTGCTTCAATGAGCTCGTACGCTTCCTCTAACACATAAGATCGTAGTGATTCATGTGTTTGCTTCTGATCCCACGGACAGCCGTCAGGACCCCTTAATGTTGCAATAATAGAGCGGAGTGTTGGAAACTGTTTGTACAACACTTCTTCATCTTTTACAGGAGGTATGTAAAGCGTCAAAAGATTATCAACCTCTCGAATATGATGATCAAGTTCGTATAACTGCACTTTTTGAACATTTTCGTTCTGACTTCCTGCTGACCTTACAATATAAACGGGATACTCGTTAGGAAGTTTCTCCATTAGAACAAGTTTTACATCTGAAGCAACAAATCCATCATAGACTTGAGCAATGATTACATGTTGTGTAACTTGAATTTCGTCCTTCTTTAGGCTTGTTCCATCAAGAAGTTGAAAGCCTTCGATAGGATCTATTTCCACTGCCGTAAATAACGGATCTAAAAAGCTTTGGCCTCCGCTAATTTCAATTTCCACTTCTTTCTCTTTCCCTTTTTGCAAAAGAAGCTGTACAGTCTGTTCTGCAACCATCGGATGGCCTGGTACAACGTATAATACATCTTCTTTTGCAGCTTTTTCAATTAAGACATTTGAGATATGTTCATATACTTCTTCAAATGTCTTAAACGCTTCATAACTATCATCGAAGGATTGGAAAGTAATGCCCTCTGCTTCTAACTGAGAGACGAGTGGATGGTGCTTTGTTCTAATATATCCTTCTTTTGTTCCTTGAAGAATTTTTAATGTGCCAATTGTAAGTTGATCATAGTCACCTGCACCTAGACCAAGTACTGTAATCTTTTTTGCCATTTTATCACCTTTCTTATCTCTTCCGTCCTAACTTTGCAAGCTTGCCTCCAAGTGGAAGCATTGCAAGCTCCTCTAATGTAAACATCCCCATCTTCAAAATTGTACTCATATAAACTAGACCTCCAAGTACAACACTTGTTAGGGCAACTAGTGCATGTTGATTTCCTTCATCTCTCACTATAACTGGCCATAAGAGTTGATAAACTATTAGAACAACCGCCATAACCAATAATGCTTTCAACACTGTATAAAGTGAGGAAAAAGAAAGCCGTGGAAGCACACGAATAACCCGCAAATACGTTACATTTCCAAACGTAATGAAAGCAAAGCACATCACAGAAGCAAATGCAGCTCCTTTTGTTCCGAAAGAAGGAACTAACAATTCGTTTAATTGCCACTTAACAATGATACCTATGAGCACTGAGAGAGCTGGTATATAGACTCTATTCATCCCTTGAATAATAGCTGAGCTTGTTGCAGCTAGAGTTGTGAATGCCACTGTAATACTTAATATAGCAAGAACATCAGAGCCTCTGTAATCTCCATAAAGCATAGCATTTGTTGGTTTAATAATAAGACATAAACCACCAGCTGCTCCAAAGCCAACAACCGTTCCTACACGTAGAGCTAAGCTTGCCTTATACTGAAGAAGCCTTCGATCCTTTTGTAGAAAAGCTGTTGAAATAACAGGAACAAGGGATAAAGAGAAAGCCGTGCCAACAACCGTTCCAAGTTGAATAAGAGGCAACCCTCTATCATATACTCCCTTTAACACTTTAGCCGTAATCTCATCAATTCCTCCTGAGGTTAGCTCGCCATATAGTGTAAATGAATCAATAAGTTGCATAAACAAAAGACTCATTCCGCTTAAGCAAACCCAAAACCCTTGAGAAACTAATTTCCTTATAATTCGAAAAGAGCCTAACAGACGCACTGATCCTACTTTCTCTCTCCTTAATCGAAGGACAAAGGAAAGTAAAACAATTAGTGCTGCTCCGCTGCCGATTAATGAACCTAGTATAGCAGCAGCCCCTACATCGTAAATACTTTGTCTTGTTTGGATGAAAAGATACACAAAAAGCAAGATACATCCTACTCGAACGAACTGCTCCGTCACTTGTGATAGAGCGGTTGGAAACATATTATTCTCACCTTGATAATATCCTCTAATCACGGCCATGAATGGAATAAACAAGTAGGAAAGAGATACAAGTTGAATAAGGGGAGTAAGCCCTTTGTCTTCCATTGCTCCGGCAATATAATCAGCTGTTGTATATTGAAAAAGAGCAAGAAACCCACTAAATAGGAGGAGAAATACAAAGGAAACTCTAACAACTTCTCTTCGTTCTCTCTCTGAATTTTGTTCTGTTAACAATTTTGAAATGACAACAGGAAAACCAAATGTACTTAAGAACACAGAAATGCCGTAAAACGGATAAATTTGTTGATAAATATAAAATCCAATATCACCTGATAAGTAGTGATATGGAATACGATATACAGCACTTAACACTTTAGTAATGAGCCCTGAAATCGTAAGGATAATCGCTCCATTCCAAATCATTGAAGAACGAATTTTGTTTTTTCTTTTCATATCGTCTACCTTCTTTAACCCATTTACAACACCTGTATTATATCACGCTACTTTCTATTATGCTCTATATCCCTTCACCTAAAAAAAGAAGAGATACCCAAGCAGCAGAGTGCTTGTTGATATCTCTTCTTTCTTTTATACGCTTAAGTATCTGGTTTATAAAGATAGATAAAAATAAGTAGACCTTTACTAATTATTGTTCCATTTGACGAGAAAGGAATCCAGCTGCTGTCTGAACAGCCTTGTGCTCAATTTCTGAGACTGTTCCTTCTTTTGAGAAGATAACGACAGCTCCAATTGGGTCTCCATTGGCAATAATAGGTCCAATTGTATATGACGATACTTTTTCTTCATGACCATCTGCAAGCTCAATTGTCTTCTCTTCTGTAACAATAGTAGAACTACGATTTTCCATTGTTGTCTCAAGAAGCTGGCCTACACTTTTGTTCAGATAATCCTTTTTAGATGCTCCTGCGATTGCAATGAAGTAATCTCGGTCACAAACTAAGATTGGGTTACCTAAACTGTCATATAATGCTTCAGCGTATTCTTTCGCGAAGTCACTTAATTCGCTGATTGGTGAGTATTTCTTTAAAATCACTTCACCATCGCGATCAACGAAAATCTCTAGTGGATCTCCTTCGCGAATCCTTAATGTTCTTCTAATTTCTTTTGGGATTACAACACGCCCCAAATCATCAATTCTGCGAACTATACCTGTTGCTTTCATGAAACAAAGCCTCACTTTCATAAGATGATGAATAATTGGTCATGGTTGAATTTATCACCAATGTTGAAGTTAGTATCCTTCACATATTAACTTCTATACGCAAATAGTTGGTTTTTTTTATAAAAAGCGACGTTTTATACGATTTTATGCCACATTTAGTCATTACTACCCCATTATGGAGTGTTTTGAACAGAAAGACAATCGTTGTTAACATAATATTGGCTACTTGTAATATTTTAATTTTAATGTCATATTTGTCATTAATGTATCATTCTAGAAAGTGTGCTTTGTTCATAAAAAGTTAGACAGATTTCACCTTTTGTTCTTTTCGAACATCTTTTAGATTTTTTACGAATTTCAAAATCATCGGAAGCCATTCAGCTTCTTTTAGACGGTTAATATTTGCTACAACTTTGACACGGTTTCCTTCCATACCAAACCCCATCATTCGTCCAAACTCATTTCCTAACTGAAATAGCTTCTGTCCATCAATCTCGGCACTTGCCTTCTCCGTTAGGAGAATAGAGATTTCTGTCTTAGATTGCATAACAGATTCTACTCCATTCTCAGCTGCGTACACTTTCATTTCAGCAACTTTAAATAAGTAGCCCACTTCAGCAGGATAATCACCAAAGCGATCCATCATTTCTTCTTTCAAATCTTCAAGATCTTCGAGACTTTCAATCCCGCGGAATCGTTTGTACATATCAATTTTCATTCTACCGTCTACAATATATTGATCTGGGATGTAGGCATCAAGGTTAATATTAATCTCAACATCCACTTTCTCTTCTTCCCCGCTGCCTTGTCTCTCTTCAATTGCTTCTTTAAGCATTTGTGAGTATAAATCAAAACCAACAGAGTCAATAAAGCCATGCTGTTGGGCTCCTAGTAAGTTCCCTGCTCCACGAATGGATAAATCACGCATTGCAATCTTAAATCCAGAACCAAGCTCCGTAAACTCTTTAATTGCTTGCAGTCTTTGCTCAGCTACTTCACTTAGAGCTTTGTCTTTACGATATGTGAAATAAGCATATGCAACTCGATTTGAACGACCAACACGTCCGCGTAGCTGATAAAGCTGTGAAAGTCCCATACGATCTGCATCATGTACAATCAATGTATTAACATTTGGAATATCAACACCTGTTTCAATGATAGTTGTACTCACTAAAACGTCATATTCTCCTTCTAAGAAACTTAACACAGCTGCTTCAAGCTCCGTTTCATTCATCTTACCGTGCGCATAAGCAACACGTGCATCAGGAACAAGGTTTGAGATTTCTTCTGCTTTACGCTCAATATCTTCTACACGGTTATAAAGGAAGTACACTTGCCCATCTCTAGCAAGTTCACGTTCAATTGCTTCCCTTACAAGTGGAGGGTTATATTCAAGTACATAAGTTTGCACAGGAAAACGGTTTTCAGGAGGTGTTTCAATAACAGATAAATCGCGAACCCCAAGCATCGACATATGCAATGTTCTTGGAATTGGCGTTGCTGTCAATGTTAGAACATCAATATTAGCTTTTAGCTGTTTTATTTTTTCCTTATGTGTAACGCCAAAACGCTGTTCTTCATCAATAATAAGTAGCCCTAAATCTTTATACTTAATATCTTTAGAAAGCAAGCGATGTGTTCCAATCACAATATCTATAACCCCTGATTTTAGTCCTTTTGCTGTTTCTTGTTGCTGCTTTCTTGTTCTAAAACGGCTTAAAAGGCCAATGTTAATTGGATAGTCTTGAAAACGTTCACGGATTGTTTCATAGTGCTGCTGAGCTAGTATTGTAGTCGGCACAAGAAAAGCCACTTGTTTTCCCTCATGAATGGCTTTGAATGCTGCTCTTATAGCAACTTCGGTCTTTCCATATCCAACATCTCCACAAAGAAGGCGATCCATAGGACGGATGCGTTCCATATCTTTCTTCACTTCCGCAATTGAGCGCAGTTGATCTTCTGTTTCTTGATATGGGAAAGATGCCTCAAACGCACGTTGCATATCACTATCAGGAGCAAATGGATATCCCTTACTTGCTTCACGTTCTGCATAAAGTTTAATAAGATCATCTGCGATATCTTGAACAGATGCCTCTACTTTACGCTTCACTTTCTTCCAATCGTTACCGCCCAATTTATAGAGCTTAGGCTCTTTGCCTTCAGAACCAACATATTTCTGTACTTGGTCAATCTGTTCAACAGGTACGTATAGTTTATCTGTGCCTTCATATCGGATGTTCAGATAATCTTTGTGAAGACCGTTGATTTCTAACGTTTCAATGCCTAGATATTTACCAATTCCATGATTTACGTGAACAACATAATCACCAACATTAAGCTCTGAATAACTTTTAATTCGCTCTGCATTTGAAAGTTTTTGACGTCTCTTTGATTTTTTAACACGCTTCTTAAATAACTCTTCTTCTGTAATCACAACAAGCTTCTGCATTGGGAGCTCAAATCCAGACTGTAAATCACCTTCTACAATTTGAATTGTGCCTGGAATGAGCTGTGAATCTTCTTTCAAAATAACAGAGTCAAGATCATAGTCGCGAAGAACAGACTCCAGTTTATCTACTCGTTCCAAAGTTGGACCAAGTACAACAATCGTAAAGTTGTTTTTAACCCAACGCTCAACTTCTCCCTTGAACAAATTCATCTGCCCGTGAAACTGCTGCATTGCTTTAAAAGAGATATTTACAATGTTTTGCGGACTTGTATTTGGAACATGTTTCAAAAATAATGACATATAGATAAATGGCGCTTTATGCTTTTGAAGAAGGGTTGCCATGTTGTGAGAAAGCGGGACGTCATGTACAAATTCTCCAACCATAAGCTGATTTGTAACCCAATCAGCTTCATCTTTCTTTAACTGTTCTGATGCTTCATGTACTCTTGTAATTTCATCGAAGAACACAGCACCATTTTCAGGTAGGTAATCTAGTAAACTAGCTGCTTCTTCATAAAGAAGATGAAAATATTTTGAGACATCATCAAAAATCTGCTTATTTTTAAGCTGTTCAATCTCATATTGAACTTTTTCAACAAGCTGCTCTTTTACAGTTTCATCCTTCACTTTCTTTAAAGTTTTCGAAAGAGCTGCTTCTAGTGACTTTGCACCTTGAATAAGCTGTTCTTCTGTAAGAAGTAATTCTGTCGCAGGACCAATTGTAATGCTCTCTAGCTTATCTACTGAACGTTGCTCTTCAGCTGTGAAAGTTCGAATTGAATCTACCTCGGTATCAAACAATTCAATTCTGACTGGATTTTCTTCTGTAAGAGGGTAAATATCAATAATGCCTCCGCGTACGCTAAACTCTCCTGGTGTTGAAACCATTGAAGCTCGTTCATAACCAAGTCCGTTAATCTTTGCAATAGCATACTCTACATCAATGTCTACACCAACTTGAAATGTAAGCTGATTTTTATTCCAAACTGACTTAGGTGGAAGAAGCTGCAATATCCCCTGCAATGGAGCAACAACAACTCCTTTTTCTTCCCTGTTCCAGAAGTTTAACACTTCTAGGCGCTGTGCTCTTAATTCAGGACTTGCCGTACCAAATTCTGAAGCAAGTACGTCGTTTACAGGATAGAGAAATACGTCTTGTTCAGGCAACAGATTTGTAAGATCATCATGTACCTTCTGTGCTTGATATAAGTTATGGGTTACAACTAAAAGAGGCCGTTTCCCTTCCTCTTTTTCATAGAGACTTGCCATCAATACTGCGCGTGCAGAACCCGAGATCCCCGTAACAAGCTGCTCTTTAATTCCTTCTTGGACTCCATTTAAAATTCCTTCGATTTCTTTATGATGCTCGAAGTGTCTCTTTAATCCTTGCAACATCGTCTCCTCCTCTTTAAAACAACGTAACTCAAATAGAAAATGCTTTGGTATATTACAACCAAAGCGTATTACTGTATAAATGTTGAATACTGATGAAAATCTGGATTTCGTTCTAAAGCTTCTTGGCAATCTTCACAAATTACATTCACTGACATACTTCCGTCTTCTGCATATTGAATGAACGAAGTTCGTTCCTCATTTGTTAAATGATTAAATCCTAATTTCTCTGTATCAACGACTTTTTCCTCTAACGTACCTACTTTATGTCCGCAGTGTCTGCATACATAGTGAATAGACATAAAAGGTCCTCCTAAGTATTTTACCCTTAGTATGGACATGTTCTCTATATCTTATTCTATTAGCTATTGTACGTGTTCATAACATTTAAAAACGGTTCATTTAGCCATTTCTCACAAGCTAGGACAGAACGTTCCATAGCTTCCTTCATGCTTATCATCTCATCATCTGTGAATCGGCCAAGAACATAATCAACAACTTTCATATTTGTTTGAGGGCGACCAATTCCAACACGAACTCGTTTGAATTGATCAGTGTGTACGTGCTGAATAATGGACTTAATTCCATTATGACCTCCTGGGCTGCCCTTCTGCCTTAAACGAATTTTACCTGCTGGTAAATCTAGATCATCATAGATAACAACAATATCTTCAATCTCCACATCGTAGTAATCCATAAGTGGACGAAGAGATTCGCCAGATAAATTCATATATGTAAGAGGCTTTAACAAGCATACTTTTTCGCCTTGAACATGCCCCATCCCAAACATTCCATTAAACTTTGTTTGATTCAAAGGAATATTGAAATGATCAGAGAGTTCATCAACAATCATAAATCCAATATTGTGGCGTGTACGCTCATATTGTTTCCCAGGGTTCCCTAAACCTACAATCACTTTCAACTTTTGGTACCCCTTTCACCTGTTATTAAGTTTATTGTGCTTCTTTTATTTTAGCACAAATTGGCTCTTTCCACACAAGTAACTAACCATTTCTCTTTTAGCTGCAGTTACTTGTTCATAGCAAAAGACGTAACCATCAAAAGGTTACGTCCTGTACTTTTATTCTCCATCTTTTGCTTCTTCAGTTTGTTCTGTCTCTTCTGCCGCTGTTTCATCTTCAACTTCCTCTACTTGTCGAGGAGGAAGTACAGAAGCAATTGTTTCTTCTAAGTCTTCATTTGTAATTTCGTACTTGCCTTCTTTTGGGATGTCCGAAATTGTGATAGAATCGTTGATGCCTAAATGAGACACATCTACTTCAATCACAGACGGAACATCATTTGGAAGAGCCCGAACTGAAATTTCGTTTAATGCTTGTGATAACACTCCGCCATCTTTAACTCCTGCTGGCTCTCCCACAAGAGAGATTGTCACTTCTGCATCTACTTCTTCTTTCATGTTTACAACATAAAAGTCAGCATGTACAACTTGATCTTTTAATGGATCAACTTGAACATCATGTAGCATTACAGGGAACTTATCTTTCTCAACAACAAGTGTTAATACACCGTTTCGACCTACTTCACGCATTGTTTTAATGAAGTCTATAGAATCAAGAAAAATAGACTTTGAATTTTGATTATATCCATATACAACAGCAGGGACACTGCCATCTTCACGTAATTTTCTAGTTGCTGAACGTTTTAAATCTTCACGTACGTGTGCTTGTAATTGATTACTCAATCTACTTCACCTTCCATGTTTTAGTTTCTCTTTATTTGTGTACAGTATTAGAAATACCCTTTTTTAAAGATTGCTAAACATAAAAGGTAAAATACAATTACAAATCAATCAAAAAGTGTACTAACAGATTGATCTTCGTAAACGCGAATAATTGCTTCTCCAATTAGAGGTGCAACAGATAGCTGTGTTACTTTATCAATTTTCTTTTCATCTGTAAGTGCAATAGAATTTGTAACAACAAGCTCTTTGATTTTAGAGTTTTGGATACGATCAATCGCAGGGCCTGAAAGCACTGGGTGTGTACAACAAGCATAAACTTGTGTTGCTCCTGCTTCTACAAGTGCATTTGCAGCAAGTGTGATTGTACCTGCTGTATCAATCATATCATCAATTAGGATTGCTGTTTTTCCTTCAACTTGTCCAACAATGTTCATAACTTCTGCTACGTTTGGACGTGGGCGACGCTTATCAATAATCGCAATCGGAGCTTTTAAGCGATCTGCAAGCTTTCTTGCTCTTGTTACACCGCCGTGATCTGGAGAAACGATTACAATATCATCTAACTCTTTTCCTTTAAAGTACTCTCCTAGGATAGGCACTGCCATAAGGTGATCAATTAAGATGTCAAAGAAACCTTGAATTTGAGGAGCATGTAAATCAAGTGCAATCACGCGATGCGCTCCTGCTGTTTCAAGAAGGTTTGCTACAAGCTTAGCTGTGATTGGCTCACGAGCACGAGCTTTACGATCTTGACGAGCATAACCATAGTAAGGGATAACAATTGTGATTGTTTTAGCTGCTGCACGCTTAAGTGCATCAATCATAATAAGAAGTTCCATTAGTCGTTCGTTAACAGGTGCACTTGTAGACTGAACAATAAAAACATCACAGCCGCGAATACTTTCTTCAATGTTAACTTGAACTTCTCCATCACTAAAACGAGTAACTGAACATTTCCCTAGCCCAACTCCAATTACTTTAGCAATTTCTTCTGCTAAAGCAGGATTTGAATTTAAGGAAAAAACTTTAATTTTTTCAGAAGTATAATCTCTTGACATAATAATGAGTACCCTCCGTTAGGACTTTTTGTTATTTATTTTATTTGCGTAATCTTCTTTATTCACTTGTTTCGCACGAGCAATAGATAGTGCTTCGCCTGGTACATCATCTGTGATTGTTGAACCAGCCGCTACATACGCTCCACTTCCTACTGTAACAGGAGCAATTAAGTTAGAGTTGCACCCAACAAAAGCACCGTCTTCGATCTTGGTTAAGAATTTATTTTTTCCATCATAATTTACAGTGATTGAACCACAACCAAGGTTCACATCTTTGCCAACTTCTGCATCACCAATATAGCTTAAGTGAGAAGCTTTGCTTCCTTTACCAAAAGTAGATTTCTTAATCTCTACAAAATTGCCTACACGTACTTCATCACCAATTAAAGATTGAGGACGAATATGAGCAAAAGGACCAATATTTACTTTATGACCTACTTCACTATCGTGCACAACTGATTGACGAATTGTTGTTTCTTCACCAATTTGGCAGTCTTTCAACTCAGAGTGTGGTCCAATAACGCTGCGTTCACCAATTGATACTTTACCATTAATTACAACGCCAGGTAATAGAACTGTATCACGGCCAATTTCTGCATCAGCTGAAATATATGTGTTTGCAGGGTCTTGAATTGTAACCCCATTTAACATATGTTTCTTATTAATACGCGCGCGCATTGTAGCTTCTGCTTGTGAAAGTGCATAGCGATCGTTAACACCTAGTGTTTCCGCAAAATCATCTGTTTGATATGCTAACACTTTTTCACCTTTTGATTGAAGAATCTCAATAACATCGGGTAAGTAATATTCTCCCTGAACATTATCATTTGATACTTGAGAAAGCACAGAAAATAAGAATTCATTATCAAAGCAATACGTCCCAGTATTAATTTCACCAATTTCTCTCTCTTGCTCTGTTGCATCTTTGTGTTCCACAATCTTTAAAACATGACCTTCTTCATTGCGGACAATACGACCATATCCTGTTGGATTATCCGTGTGTGCTGTTAGAATTGTTGCTTTTGCTTCGTTTTGATCATGATAATTTAGAACAGCTTCAATTGTTTCGCTTGTAATAAGCGGTGTGTCTCCACAAACAACAATTGTTGTTCCTTTCTTATCTTTCAAAACTGAATCTGCTTGCATTACTGCATGAGCCGTTCCAAGCTGTTCTTCCTGTAGTGCATAAAGGCTACGATCACCAAGCTGTGTTTTCACCATTTCTGCACCATGCCCAACAATTGTTACAATGCTGTCAAGGTTTAGGGTTCTTAGCTGATCTACAACATGTTCAACCATAGGTTTCCCACATACAGGGTGCAACACCTTGTAAAGAGATGATTTCATCCTTGTTCCTTGCCCAGCAGCCAATATAACCGCATATCTATTTGTCATAATGGACCTCCAGTTTGTCCTTTTTATCCATTAAAAATATATCTTAAATATGAAGGTATTTCAAGAAAACGATGAAAAGTACATATTTTTTACAGAGTTTTTTATGAAGAAAGGGTTTACAAGAAGATTTTGGAGGAAAAAAACCAAAAATAAGAGCCTATAAATATAGGCTCTTTTTAAATATCATTATGAAGCTCCTGCTTCTTCAAATTCAACTTCTAGTTCACCTAATCGGTGATATTCTGCTAAAACAGCATCTTGAATTTTACCTCGAGTAGTTGAGTTGATTGGATGGGCAATATCACGGAACTCTCCATCTGGAGTGCGTTTGCTTGGCATAGCTACAAACAATCCGTTATTTCCATCGATGACTCTAATATCATGTACTACGAACTCGTTGTCCAATGTGATTGAAGCGATAGCTCGCATACGTCCGTCTGTGTTAACACGGCGTAATCTTACGTCAGTTACTTCCATCCTGTTCACCACCTTTTCATGAAGCTTTACCATAATAATTCCACAGAATTTTCTAATCTCCTTCTCTTCTACAAAAATTTTTCCTAAAAATCAGAAAAAATAGATCATTATCTTTTATTATTTTAAAAATAGATGGATTTTTCTTCTTTTCAAGGTGATAAAATAGAAAAACTCCCCACAAATTGTAATTTGTGGGGAGTTTTTCTTTACTTTCTTACTTTACAAGAGCAATAACTTCAATTTCAATTCCTACTCCTTTAGGAAGATTCGCAACTTCTACACAAGAACGAGCTGGTTTATGTTCAGCAAAGTAGCAGCCATACACTTCATTTACAGCTTGAAAGTCATTGATATCATCTAGAAAGACCATTGTTTTAACAACTGTATCAAATGAAGCTCCTGCTTCTTCTAGAATTGCTTGAAGATTTGCAAAGACTTGCTCTGTTTGCTCTTCAATACTTCCTTCAACAAGGGTTCCATCTGCTCTCAATGGGATTTGTCCTGAGCTATAAAGCATATTATTTACAATAATTCCTTGTGAATATGGTCCAATTGCTTGCGGTGCTTGATCTGTTTGTATGTAGCGCATACGTTTTCCCCCTCAGGTTTCTTATGAATAATATTGAAAGTAATTGCCTTCTGTTACTCTTACTTGCTTTCCTCTTGTATCAACATCACAAAGTTTCACAAGAGAGATATATTCATCAACAAGACGTTCCTCAATGTCTTCTGATTCGACAAGAACGCCAATGCCTTCAACTGTAGCCTGAAATTCTTCAAGCAAGCTTATCATTCCATTTACAGTCCCGCCTGCTTTCATAAAATCATCAATAATAAGAACGCGAGACCCAATGCTTAAGCTTCTTTTAGCAAGCAGCATTGTTTGAATGCGCTTAGAAGATCCTGAAACATAATTAATGCTCACTGTTGAACCTTCTGTTACTTTACTATCCTTACGTACAATTACAACAGGTACATTTAAATATTGAGCAACAGCATATGCAAGCGGAATTCCTTTTGTAGCTACGGTCATTACAACATCGATATCTCGATTCGCAAAAGTCGAAGCAAATAAACGTCCAATTTTGTTTACAACTTTTGGGTTACCTAAGATATCTGTTAAATATAAGTAGCCACCTGGAAGTAAACGTTCAGGGCTTTCAATCATTTCGCACAAATCATCAACAAAAGCTTTCGCTTCTTCTTTTGATGTTTTTGGAATGAATTTCACGCCTCCCGCAGCTCCTGGAAGCGTAATCAATGTTCCGATGCCTTGCTGTTCAAAAGTTTGTTTAACAATAACCATGTCTTCACTAATAGATGATTTTGCTGATTTATACTTATCGGCAAAGTATGTTAATGGAATAAGCCGTCTTGGATGCTGAAGAAAATAATGAGTCATATCAATAAGTCGTCCACTGCGTCTAAACTTCATCTCTTCCTCCTAAAATCCGTATGTTTTAAAGTAAATATAACACTATGATACGGTTTTAATCAACTACTCTTTCTCCTATGATGCGTACAGCGTACACTTTATCGCAAAAACCTTTCAATCCGTTGTACACACGTTGCATACGAGAATCATATTGAACAAGACCAAAAACAGTGGGACCGCTTCCGCTCATTAAAACAGCATCTGCGCCAAACTTAATCATCTGTTCTTTAATCTGAGATACTTCTGGATACAGATTTAATGTTACAGTTTCCAATACATTTCCAACAAGATTACACATTTTATCGTAATCTTTCTCTTTTAATGCATCAACCATTCCATGTACATCAGGATGCTCGATGTTTTTTAAATTCAAGTTACGGTAAACTTCTGCGGTTGAAACCCCTAGTTCAGGTTTTGCTAATACTACCCAACATTTTGGAGGATGATCGATATGTTGAATCACTTCTCCACGACCTGTTGCAAGAGCTGTTCCTCCGTATACGCAAAATGAAACATCAGAACCAATCTCTGCTCCAATTTCAGCTAACTGATCTACTGACAAACCTAAATTCCATAAACGGTTTAGTCCTTTTAAAGTAGCGGCTGCATCACTGCTTCCTCCAGCTAATCCTGCTGCAACAGGGATAATTTTTGTGATTGTAATCGTTACCCCTCTTGAAACTTTGAAGCGCTCTTTTAATAGTTGAGCTGCCTGATAAGCTAAATTCCGCTGATCATCTGGTACATATCGATTGTGAGAAGAAACATATATTTTTCCATCATATCTATCTTCAAGCTCAATTCGATCTGAAAGATCAATTGTAGTCATAATCATTTCTACTTCGTGAAACCCATCAGGACGTTTGCCTAATACATCTAATGATAAATTTATTTTTGCTGGTGCTTTCATTGAAAGCTTCATTCTCTTCACCTACTCCACGTACTACAAGTTTAAGGCTATTTTATCATAAATTATACAATTTGAATGTCTTTAATTCGACAAATTCGTGCCTATACAAAAAAGCCAAAGCGCATGGCTTTGGCTTTTTCTCTTTCTTTCCAATTTATACTTGCTTATTAAGCCCTGCTTTTGCAATCTCGACTGCTCTTTTCACAATGTTTCCTGCATCCTTCGAAGTTATGGCTCCATACCCTTGTTCTTTTACAGTATCATAGAACCCAAGTTCTTTTGCTATTTCCTCTTTTGCTTTATTCGAAAGTATTCGTCTTCTCGCCATACTAATCCTCCTTCAAGACTGCGCTCATAGACATCAAAAAGATGTCTTGTTTTAGTATGTACAAGAAAAACAAAATAAAAAGCAGCAAACAAAAGTTTACTGCCCGCTTATGCTATGCTAAACCGTTAGCTGGATCTTCAAAGAACTTTAGTTGAACCGTATCCGTTAAAATATCTGTGTAGCTATAAGACACTCGCTCAAGAGAGTTTTCAGCCTGGTCTAGCTCTACGATAAAAACAGACGGATATGTTTCTGTTAAAACCCCAGAACGTTCAATGGTTTTTCTTCTTCCACCATTTGCTTTTAAAGTAAGGCGCTTTCCCAATTGCAAATCCAATGTTTGCTTAATCTCTGCCAAAGTTTTTCCCATGCTATCCACCTCGCTGACTTCATTATAGCACGAATCATGCAATGAGTCAAATTTAAAATTATAACAATTGTACATAGATATTGTCAATATGTATTTCGCCTATATCCTATCAAAATTATTATTTTCTATTTTTCGAAATTTATGTACAAAAAAAGTCCCCTAGGCATGCAGCCTGAGAGAACTCATTCTTCTAAGATATTATAAGGCATACCAGTACGAAGAAGGCCTTTCGTTTCTATTCCACCTATTCCTTTTTCCCCTGTCAACGTATTGCGTAATACATCCCATACCCGAATACGTTCAGTAAAGGGTGTAAAGCTAATTTTAGCCACAATATACACAGGATCTAGAGCATGAATGTTCACTCGAGAGGGAGAACTTGCAAAATTTGCTCCAACTCCAATAAGGGACTCAAAGTGTGATTGACAAGCACCTGCAAAGATAACAAGCTGATCTAAATTAGGAATTCTTTTACGCACTTCATGCACTGTTTCCACAAAATGTTTTGAGTGTCTATAGGCCTCAATTTCCCCTTTTTTCCCTTTTGATTTAGAATAAGCATCATGTCCTGTAATAACAAGGATGTCAGGGCGTATTTCGTCAATTAAAGCAGGGACTTTTTGAGGCATTTCCTTCTCCAAGCAATGCACTCCATAAACAGGAATGTTAAGCTTCTCATAAAAAGTTAAACACTTTTGTAAGTAGCTAGCATCTCCGTCGACGTGAAGCACTTTGCCTGGCAGTTGAAAAAAACGTTTTTCTTCCTCATACCCATTTGTTGCTTCATATTCACTTTGCTCTCGTGTTAGTTCATAATCTTGTTTAATAAGGGAAAAAGAGCGCTGGATGCGCTGCTCTTCTTTGGACTTTCTATCCATATACTCTTGCTTCTGAACTGCTTCTAGGTCATCAAGCGGAGCATCCGCCACTAGCCTCACTTCTTCTCCATATAAAACAGCAATTTCCCCCTGAATATCAATTACTCTGAATAGTACATCTCTGTTATAAGAAGATCTTGCAACGATATCACCAACATTAATATTCATGTTATTCACTCCGTCACAGCCTCAAAGTCGATTTGTTAAAACAAACTTATCTAACCATAGAGTATGAATATGTGTGGAAAAGGTGATTGCCTACTCGTTATTTTTATCCAATCGTGCGTTTTAACGTATTACTTAAAAGAGCAAACTCTTCAATTGTCAATGTTTCTCCTCGACGCTTTGGATCAATATTTGTAGATTGAAGAGCCTCTTCAATTTCTTTTTTATATTTCTTTCCGTCTTCTAAATTATTCGTTAAATTATTTAATATTGTTTTACGACGTTGTCCAAAACAAGCACGGACAACCGTAAAGAAATAAGCTGAATCATCAAGTTTAACAGGTGGGGTCTTACGCATTTTTAAGCGAATAACAGATGAATCAACGTTCGGTTGTGGGTTAAATACCGTTTTTGGCACTGTCATAACTGTTTCAGGTTCAGAATAGTATTGAATAGCTACTGAAAGAGATCCATAACTTTTTGTACCAGGTTTAGCCGAAATGCGGTCTCCGACTTCTTTTTGAAGCATAACAACAATACCTTCAAGCGGAAGCTCTTCTTCTAATAGTTTCATCAAAATAGGAGTTGTCACATAGTAAGGAAGGTTTGCTACAACCATAATATCTTCTATTCCTGCAAACTGTTCTTCTAATACACTTTTGAGATCTGCCTTTAGAACATCTTGGTTCAAGACTTCCACGTTATCATAAGGAGCTAATGTTTCATCTAGAATAGGAAGCAAACGTTGATCAATTTCAAAGGCTACAACCTTCTTTGCAGTCCTTGCCAAATGCTCTGTTAAGGCTCCAATTCCCGGTCCAATCTCAATCGCACCTTTTTTATCATCAAGCTCTGCATAACGAACAATACTTGTTAAAATATTAGGATCTATAAGGAAATTTTGACCTAAACTTTTTTTAAATGTGAATCCATATTTTTTTAATATCTCATTTGTTCTCGATGGGGTTGCAATATCTTTCATCTTACTTTTCCTCCTCTAGCACACGTACCATTGCTTCTTTGAATTGTTCTTTTGTAATTTGAAACATGAGAAGTCGTTTATGCAGCTGTTTTCCATTTGCATAACCAATCTTCAGAAACTGCCCTAGTATTTCTCTTCTTTTTTTTGCTGCACTACCGCCAATCAAACCTGCAATCATAAGATCTTGATGTGTAATTTCTTCCTCAATATCAATAAATTCTTCATACACATTTTGAAGAGCATCACGAATATCTTTTCTTGAAGCATGCTCAACACCAAGACCTCTCCCTTTCTTCGGCTTTGCTTGCTGTTTTGGTAAAAAAGCATGCTTACATCCTTTAACATGTTCACTAATAATTTTACGTATCCGCTCTCCTGGATAATCAGGATCTGTGAATACAATAACACCTCGTGTTTGTTGAGCGAGTTGAATTTTTGCAATTGTAGCTTTATTAATAGCGGAACCATTAGTCTCAATTGTATCTGCTTCAACAGCTTGTTGTACAGCCGTAGTGTCATCTCTTCCTTCAACAACAATAATTTCTTTGATTTTCATTTTTTCCTCCATATGGTGAAACTTTCCTCAATCTGTTTCGTCTTATATATTAGAACATACCTTATTTTAACCTAAAAAAGACAGAGGAGAAAAATCCCCTCTGCATCTTTCATCTATTATATATTAATTTACAACTCGAACGGTTATATTTCGACGACCCCATTTATAGGCCTGTGATTTATCAGCAAAAAATACATCAATTCGGTTACCTTTAATAGCTCCACCTGTGTCTGCAGCCGTTGCATATCCATAACCTTCTACATATACCTTACTTCCAAGTGGTATAACGTTTGGATCAACAGCAATAACTTTTGCATTTGGGTTTGCTTTTAAATTCATGCCATTTGCTGTTGTACCTGAACACCCATTACATGAAGCTGTATATGCGGTTGCTGAAACAGTAATTTCTTCTCCAGACTGTCCTTTTGAAGACACATTTACGACACCAGCTGTCTGGGAAACTGGTTTATCAACTTTTGCACCAACAGCAATAACACGGTCCTGTTTCTCTTTTAAAGGCTCTTCTGTTAAGAGCTCTTTCGAAACATTTTGACCGTTTTCTTTCGTAATCTCATATTCCTTCTTTACAACCCCATCTTGTCCCTCTTTAAGAACCTTCTCTTGTCCTTTAGGCAGCGTTGGGTCTTCTTTTTTTACAACAGCATGATTCACTGGTTCTTCCACTACATCGGTGACTTTTTCAATATCTGTATACGTTACATTCATACCTGGTTCGACTTTAGTAGATAAACTTGGATTCACTTGATCCATATCGTCCTTTTGTATTTTATGATGGGCTAAAAAGTCAGCGACCGTAGTCGAAGTTGACCACACTTTCTTTGTTTCTCCTTTATAGTGGAAAGTGAATTGAAAGGCTTTGTTGATTTGAACTTGATTATTTTTTTCAATCCCTTTCTTAAGGCTAGGACTTACTTTGTCATGTTCGTTCAACTTTATTCCTTCTTGTTTTAATAATCCTTCTACTGTATCTGCTGTTGTCCATACCTTTTCCTTCTTGTCATCAATAGTCAACTGTATGGGTCGAGATGGTATCCAAGATACATTCATCCCTTCCTTAAGATCTGTTGATAATTTATGTGATAGATAATCTTGATCCTTGACTTTGATATGTTGTTCTTCCAGCAATTCTTCTACTGTATCGGCATTTGTCCTTAATTTTTCTTTTTTGCCGTCTGCGCTGAAAGAAACAGAAGTTTGGCTCGCCTTAAAACCGGCGAATCCTACTAAACATAAAAAGGCTGCGATACTCACTGCAATCGTCAAAAACCTTTTGTTTAGAGTAGGATTAGGTAACAGCTTTTTCATACTTCTTAACACGATGAAAAACGCCTCCTTCTCTCGCGAAGATTATATAGAGTCCTCTACAACTTGTCAACCCTCCGCTAACCATGCTAGGGATATAGTATATTATGTCTAAAAGGCTAGTGGAATGGAAGAACAACTTGTCGACAAGGCTATCCTATGAGAAGAAGGAGACGAGTAGAACCCTTTTTAAACATTGAGTTTACGGACAGCTCTGTTTAAGAAATGTTAAAAAATTTATCGATTTATGCCGAATAATTTTTGGGCATTCTCAGTTGTTTTTTCTGTTAGCTCTTGGTAACTAATACCTCTTAATTCAGCAATTTGTTCAGCTACAAGTGTAACGTAACTCGGTTCATTTCGCTTTCCACGATTTGGGTGTGGAGCAAGATAAGGACAGTCTGTTTCAATTAATAATCGATCAAGTGGAATCTCTGCTGCCACTTCTTTCGGTTTTTTTGCATTTTTAAATGTAACCGGTCCACCAAATGAGATATGCATGTTCATATCTATACATTCTTTAGCTGTTTCAAGACTTCCACTAAAGCAGTGCATAATCCCGCCAACTTCTTCAACTTTCTCTTCTTTTAGAATCTCGACCACATCTTCTGTTGCTTCACGATTATGAATGATGATAGGAAGATTTACTTTACGAGCTAAACGAACCTGACGACGAAAAACTTCTTTTTGCACATCTTTTGGAGACTTATCCCAATGATAATCTAATCCCATTTCTCCGATTGCTACAACTTTTGGATGTGCTGATAGCTCTTCAATCCATTCTAAATCTTCATCTTTCATATCAATTGCATCAACAGGATGCCAACCAACACTTGCATACAGGAAATCATATTTTTCTACAAGCTCCATTGCTTTCGTAATTGTTGGACGATCAAATCCAACAACAACCATTTGCTTAACATCTGCTTCAAGAGCTCGATTAATCACTTCTTCTAAGTCTTCATCAAATTGATCTGCATTTAAGTGAACATGTGTATCAAATAACAAAATCAACACCTCTTCTATCTTTTTCGTTTCACATGAAACTACGTCTATTTTAAAGTAAAAAAGGAGCCTCTTCAAAAATTGAAGAGGCTAATTCATCTTTACTTCACACGGGCACCATTTTCTAGTGTTTGATCAACAGAAGCTAGAGACAATACGCCGTTTTCTTCCCCTGCTAAAATCATACCTTGTGAAAGTTCTCCGCGAAGTTTAACAGGTTTTAAGTTAGTTACACAAATAACTTTTTTCCCCACCAAATCTTCAGTTTTATAGAACTTGGCAATACCTGACACAACTTGACGCTGTTCATAACCAAGATCAAGTTGAATTTTTAGTAGCTTGTCTGCTTTTTTAACAGGTTCTGCTTTTAGAACTTGAGCAACACGAAGGTCCACTTTCATAAAATCATCAATTGTGATTTCTGGGCTTTCCTGCTTTTCTTCTTTCTTCTCTTCCTTTGGAGCTGGAGCGCTACCTTGCATTTGCTCTTTAATATAAGCCACCTCAGCTTCCACATCTAAACGTGGGAAAAGAGGCTGCCCTTTTTTCACTACTTTTACACCTGCTGGGATTGCTCCGAATTGTTGAAGGCTTTCCCATGCTTGAAGTTTCTCATCTTCAAGTCCAAGTTGAGCAAAAATGCCTTTTGGTGCTTGAGTTAAGAAAGGTTGTAAAAGAATCGCCATATGACGAATAGATTCTGCCAAATGAGCCATAACAGATGCAAGATTCGTTTTATCCTCTTCTTTTGCAAGAACCCATGGCTGTGTTTCATCAATATACTTATTCGTACGGCTTACAAATTGCCATAGAGCTGTTAGAGCAACAGAGAACTCCATTTTTTCCATTGCTTCTTCATATTTTGTAACCGTTTGTTTTTGGAATACAGAAAGAGTTTCATCAAATTCTGTTACAGGTCCACTGTAAGCCGGGATCTCACCATCAAAATACTTGTTAATCATCGCAATCGTACGGTTCACAAGATTTCCTAAGTCGTTTGCTAAATCAAAGTTTGTACGCTCAACAAATCCTTCCGGTGTAAAGACTCCATCAGAACCAAATGGAACTTCACGTAATAGATAATAGCGTAATGCATCTAATCCATAGCGATCAATAAGAGTAACAGGATCAACAACATTTCCTTTTGATTTTGACATCTTTCCATCTTTCATTAATAACCAACCATGTGCAAATACTTTGTTTGGCAATGGCAAATCTAATGCCATTAACATAATTGGCCAATAAATAGTATGGAAACGTACAATTTCTTTTCCAACAAGATGAACGTTTGCTGGCCAATATTTTTGGTATTTTGTATCATCATCTGTTCCATAGCCAAGTGCTGTAATATAGTTTGATAGAGCATCAATCCATACGTACACAACATGCTTAGGATTGTTTGGAACTTTAATTCCCCACTCAAAGCTTGTACGAGAAACCGCTAAGTCTTCAAGACCTGGTTTAATAAAGTTATTGATCATTTCATTTTTACGAGATTCTGGTTGAATGAACGTTGGATTTTCTTCATAAAATTGTAGTAAACGATCTGCATATTTACTCATTTTAAAGAAATAAGATTCTTCTCGAACTTTCTCTACTGGACGGCCACAATCTGGACATTTTCCATCCTCAAGCTGACGATCTGTAAAGAATGATTCACAAGGAGTACAGTACCATCCTTCATATTCGTCTAGATAGATGTCGCCTTGTTTTACAAGTTGATCAAAAATCTTTTCAACAACAACTTTATGACGTTCTTCTGTTGTACGGATAAAGTCATTATATGAAATATCCAATTTACTCCAAAGAGATTTAATACCAGATACGATATTGTCTACATACTCAATAGGAGTAATCCCTTGTTCTTCTGCTTTACGCTGAATTTTTTGTCCATGCTCATCTGTTCCTGTAAGATAATATACGTCAAACCCCTTTAAACGTTTATAGCGAGCCATTGCATCCCCAGCTACCGTTGTATAAGCATGTCCAATATGCAGGTTACCGCTTGGATAGTAGATAGGGGTCGTAATGTAAAAACTTTGTTTCTGCTCTGTCATATGTCGCCAAACCTCCATTAATTTCTTTATCAATATAATGTCGAATGTATTTATGAGCCGTCTAGATACGAGTGTTATATCATAGAAAAAGTAAAAGCGCACACATAAAGCTCTTTCTCTACGCTTTTTTCCTTTGCCGGCATTGAGAAAGTTTTCTCACTTTTATATGAATGAAATAAATTTCTTCTATATACTATATTACTATTTTCTCAATGCTTTTTAAAAGGGGTATCTTCAATAGAATTAAGCTAGCTTCCTTTATAAAAGATAGTCTCCTATCATCCTCTCCCACTTTCTTTAAAGATACACCTCTCCTTTCATTTTGTTTTAACGGTAGTAAAAAAAACCAATTTTGTCGTTTCGTGTCGAAATATGCATATTTCTTGTCAAACTTTGCTTAATTCAATAAAATATAATTAAAGTAAATATTAGGCTTATTTTAAACAATTTTAAACCTTATAAGGTACTTTATCCCTTTAAATATCCTATTTTTACTGAAATTAGCTTTTTTTAAATAAAATAGCTCAATTTCGAAATAAATTATTGACTGCTTTTGGAAATCCTGATATGATAAATCAGAGAAGAAAATGTCGAATATTGACGAAATTATATAGAGAAAGCTTATTCATGGGAGGAGAAACTAATTATGAAATCTACAGGTATTGTTCGTAAAGTTGATGAATTGGGTCGTGTAGTAATTCCAATCGAATTACGTCGTACACTTGGTATTGCTGAAAAGGATGCTCTTGAAATTTATGTGGATGAGGACCGCATTATCCTTAAAAAGTACAAACCAAACATGACTTGCCAAGTAACAGGTGAAGTTTCTGACGATAACATGCAAATTGCTAATGGTCGTCTAATCTTAAGCCGTGAAGGTGCAGAACAAATTATTAAAGAAATTCAAGATAACTTAGAGTCTTCAAAATAAAAAAAAGAGAGGAATTCCTCTCTTTTTTATTTTATATGATAATCTTGATAAACTTCTCTTTTCGATATTCCCCGATCTTTTGCAACACTTTTTAGTGCTTCCTTATTTGATTGACCTTTATGTATATAATGATCAACATGTTCAATTATCGATAAAGAAACCCACCAGACTTCTTTATCATCTTTTATATCTCCTTGATTCCCTTCGACTATAATGCAAAATTCACCGCGTACTTCTCCATCATTACACCAATCAATTAATTCATCTAGTGAACCTCTAATAAACTCTTCAAATTTCTTTGTAAGCTCTCGTGAAATGACTGCTTTGCGGTTTCCCATTCCATCATGAATAGCTAGAAGCATTTCTTTTAATCGGTGTGGAGCCTCATAAAAAATAAGGGTTCTTCTTTCCTTATTTAGCTCTTCTATAATTTCCTTACGGTGTTTCTTTTGCCGAGGTAAAAATCCATAAAACATAAAATGCTCTGTATTTAAGCCAGAAGCAATAAGAGACGTTAGAGCTGCATTTGCACCTGGTAATGGAATAACTGCAATTTCTTCTTGTAAAGCTAGTTCAACAAGATCAACTCCAGGGTCTGAGATACATGGCATACCTGCATCGCTTACAAGAGCAATTGTTTTACCTTGCAGCAAATCATGAATGATTTCTTTTCCTTTTTGTTGTTTATTATGTTCATGGTAGCTTATAATGCTCTTCTCAATCTCAAAATGGTTGCAGAGCTTCCTTGTTTGTCTCGTATCTTCTGCTGCAATGTAATCTGCTTCTTTTAATGAACGAATAGCACGAAATGTCATATCTTCTAGATTTCCAATTGGAGTTGGAACTAAATATAATGACCCTTTTTCACTATTTTGCTGATAGCTTTTTTGTTGCCACATCATTCATTCTTCCTTTCTTCTAAAAACCGCTCTTTTTCTTTTCTCGTTAGTTTTTTAAAAGCATATTCTGCTTTCATTGCCTCACTTTTTGTTTCAAATTCTTCTTTGTACAATAAAACGACAGGACGGCGGGCACGAGTATACTTTGCGCCTTTACCTTCATTATGCACTGTTAATCGTCTTTCCATGTTATTTGTATATCCACCGTAAAAACTCTTATCCCGACATTCTAAAACATAGAAAAAATGCTCACCCATAAAGAATTTTGTTCAATTCCTTTGTATATTCATTTTTTTCATTGTACACGAATAGAGGCGGTAAGATTTTTAAATCAGGTTTCCCATCTTTTATTCCTTCTACAAGGAGGGTGTTCGCTTCTTTCCCTTCCTTCGGATAAACAAATTGAATTCTTTTCGGTTCCAAACGATACTCTCTCATTAAGGTTATAATATCTAACAAACGTCCCGGTCTATGAACAAGCGCTACTTTCCCTCCTTGTTTCACAAGGGCACTACTCGCTTTGATAACATCTTCTAAATTACATAAAATCTCGTGTCTTGCAATAGCATAATGTTCATTCTTGTTTCTTTCCTCCTTTTGAGGAGTTGGAAAATATGGAGGATTACATGTTACAACATCATATTTTCCTGTGCCGAGCGTTGCTGGCATCTCTTTTAAGTCACCTAAAATAAAAGAGATTTGCTTTTGTAGCTCATTATATTCATTACTTCTAGTAGCCATATCATAGAGTCGCTCCTGAATTTCAACTCCAGTAATTGATGCTTTAGAGCGTGTTGATAAAAGAAAAGGAATAACCCCATTTCCTGTACATAAATCGATAATATTTCCTTTTTGAATTGGCACATATGTGAATTTAGCCAACAAAACGGCATCTAAAGAAAAGGAGAAGACAGTTGGACTTTGAATAATACGCAAACGCTCTTCTCCTAATAAGTAATCCAAACGCTCATCATGTTTTAAATTGACCATTATCATTTCCCTTTCTTGCTTTTAAAGCCGTATAAAAGGGTGCCCTTAGGCACCCCTTTTACTTTTTATTTAGAAAAGATAAGCAAAAAAGACAATCTTCTTTCCGAACACTTCCGTAGTGAACATTGCAAATATGAAAACCTTCTTGATACAAACGAGCTAAATTATCATATCCTTCACCAATATCAATTTGTTTTTGTACATTTTCTTTTGGTTTTTTGGATTTTAATTTGGTTTCCGTTCTTTCAAGTCTCTCTCGTAGATGTTTGTTCTCTAACGTCACGTGATGGTTTTCTTCAATGAGTTCAGCAAGATGTTCTTTTAAGCTTCCTAGCTGTTTTGACAGATATCCAATCTGCTCTTCCATACCCATTACAGAATCTAATATCTCTTTCTTATCCAAACCTATACACCTCATTGATCAGTGGCTTGAATGGAAATAGCCCCTTCATGCATAATTTCATCTAACGTATATTCCACAACCCGCTCTCGGTCAGAGAGTTCTACTTGTAAAATACGTTCTAGTAAGTTCAGCCCAACAACGCGCCCTTTTCCATTTGGCGTATTAATAGACTCTCCTACATCAGGTAATTCTTCTTTTGCACTCTCATACTCATCATTCTCATATTTTAAGCAGCACATCAAACGGCCACATAACCCTGAAATCTTTGTAGGATTTAAAGATAAACTTTGGTCTTTTGCCATCTTAATAGACACAGGTTCAAAGTCTCCTAAAAATGTAGAACAACAAAGCATGCGACCACAAGGTCCGATACCACCTAAAAGTTTGGCTTCATCCCTTACACCAATCTGGCGAAGTTCAATCCGTGTTCTAAAAATAGAAGCTAAGTCTTTAACTAATTCACGGAAATCAATGCGTCCGTCCGCAGTAAAATAAAAAATTACTTTATTTCGATCAAACGTATACTCAACGTCTACAAGTTTCATTTCAAGTTTATGATAAGCAATTTTCTCTACGCATATCTCATAAGCCTTCTTTGTTGCTTGTCGGTTTTCTTCTACGCTCAATTTATCTTTTACATTAGCAATTCGGATCACTTTCTTCAGTGGAAGAACAATATCATCCTCTTCAACTTTTTTGCTGCCAATGACTACTTTTCCGAACTCGACCCCTCGAACAGTTTCAACGATAACATATTCTCCATTATCAACCTTAAGCTCTCCTGGATCAAAATAATATATTTTCCCCGCTTTTTTAAAGCGAACACCTACTACTTCATACAAGCTCCTATCCCTCCTGTAATTCCAACACCAGCTCCTCTATTAATAGCTGTGGATTCATATTGGAGCTTAGCTTCTGCTTAGCTTTTAGCACAGCTTCCAAACGTTGAACACTTTTTCTTTGTGTTGTTTGCAAAGCCTGCTTCTTAAGTTGTTCTCTATAACCTATAAAAGCGATAGTCTGTTCATTATCAGCCTGTAACTGCACTAAATCTCTATACAATAGTAAAAGGAGATGCAAGCCTTTCTCATACTGTTCTTTATCCTTGAAATGGGAAATCCACTGCTCCTGGATAAAAAACAGAGCTTGTTCTGGTCTTGTTACTAATGTTTCATTTAATTTTATCACTAACTTTCCTGCAAGTCCAAACCATTCATCTTCATTTAACTGTAAAGCTTCTTCAAGGCTATTCGTTAAGTGAGATAATAACTGTGCAGTAGAAGGAGAGACGCTATGTTCAACAAGGGTATCAACTAAAACCTGTGGAGTAAGTGGTTGAAATGAAAGTACTTGGCATCTTGACACAATTGTATCAAGTAACTGATGAACCTGCTCAGTTAATAAGATAGCATATGTGTCTGCATGCGGCTCTTCTAAAAACTTTAATAAACTGTTTGCTGCGTTTGGCGTCATCTTGTTAACATGCTCGATAATATAGAGCTTCTTTCTTGACTCTACACCTGTCCTCTGAAACTCTGCTTGTAAATATTGAATTTGCTCTTTTTTAATAGACTGACCTTCAGGAGAAATGAAATGAACGTCAGGATGATTCTGTGATTCAATACGTCTACAATTTGAACAAGTAGAACAAGGTTTGGCTCCATCCCTATTTGTACAAAACAAACTTTTAGCCATTTGAAAGCTTACATCTTTCTTTCCTGTGCCTCGTCCGCCTTCAAATAAGTATGCATGCGAGACACGTCCCTTGTTTAAACTGTTCTCAATCATTTTCATCACTTTTGGTTGAATGTCTTCAAGTTCTCTCCATGTTTTCACGATTTTCACTCACTTCAAATTACATATATAAATTAATTAAAAGGCCTTTAATTTCACCCAACGTTTTTAGTAAAGAGATCGAGTTTGCTTGTTGATTTGTTATATCCTTAGTAAGCTCTATTAACTTTTCATCAATCTCTTCAACAGTTGTTAGTTTTTGGGTCTGTCCATCATAACTAAAACTTCTAGAATCCTTAAGATCTAATCCAAATTCTACAGCTTCCTTAATAAAACGCCTTATAAGCATCTTATATTTAGCCATTTCCCGTAATGTTCGAGAGTGAGCAAGGCGCTGTCCTTGATCTTCAATTCCTGCCATAAGCTGCTGTAGCTGTTGCAGCTGTAGTTTATTTGCCTGTTTCCCAACGAGGTCCTGAAATTTTAGCGGGGAAGACGTGACCTTCTGACTTTGTTGTCTACCTTGCTCAATATATAATGGAGCATCTTGATTAATTTTCATTTTTATCCCTTCATTTTAGAACTGATGGAAGGCTTCAACTGGTAATACAAAGACTGTTGCACCACCAACTTCTACTTCTACAGGGTATGGAATATAAGAATCTACGTTACCACCCATAGGTGAAAGTGGAGAAACGAATTTCTTGCGGTTTTGGCAGTTATTCTTAATTACCTCTAAAAGCTCATCAACACGATCATCATCTGTACCAATCATAAGCGTTGTATTTCCAGATTTCAAGAATCCCCCTGAACTCGAAAGCTTTGTAGCACGAAAATTATTTTCTACGAGCGCATCTAAAAATTTTGTGCTGTCTGCATCTTGAACCACTACTATAACAAGTTTCATTTTACATACTCCCTTTCCATAAGGTTATATAGTTCTCATATTTTCCTTTATTATATCAAGAAATTTTCTCTAATGACGAAATGTTTCAGAGTTTATACTTCCTTTGAAAATGATAAAGTACATCTTCAAAAACTTCAGAAACTGTTCGATCTGCATCAATCTTTATGATTCTTTCTGGAAATTTCTCTTGAAGAGTTAGATAACCTTCTCTAACTTTCCTATGAAAACTTAATGTTTCTAAATCAAGGCGATTTACCTCTCGATCTTTATTTTGATTTATTCTTTCTAATCCTGCTTCAACATCAAGGTCTAAGTAAAATGTAATATCAGGCATATAGCCATCAACTGCAAAAGAATTAATAGAAAAAATATCTTCTAGGCCAATTTCTCTTGCGTAACCTTGATAAGCTAAAGAACTATCAATAAACCTGTCACATATAACATACTTTCCCTCTTTTAAAGAAGGTATAACCTTTTCAACTAAATGTTGACGTCTTGCTGCGGCATAGAGAAGAGCCTCTGTTCTGCCATCCATTGTTGTATGCTCTTTGTCTAGAATGATGCTTCTAATCTTCTCGGAGATTTCGATTCCCCCAGGTTCTCTTGTAAAAATAGCTGGAATACTGCGACTTTCTAATTCTTCCTGTAGCTTATTTATAATAGTAGTTTTCCCTGCTCCTTCAGGTCCTTCAAAGGTAATAAAACGTTCTGTCATACTTCCTCGTCCTCTCGTACAAAAATCTCAATTACATTTTCAGGCTTTTGTATTCCTTGAATATGTACATTTTCATTTATTAATTTTTTTAAGTAAGAAATCCCATCTTCCCCTAACTTCTCTCCCTCCATGAAAAGAGGAATTCCAGGTGGATAAGGGATTATATTTCTAGCTGTTACTTTTCCTTTTGCCTCATCTATATGAACCCTTCTTCTTTTCAGGATTTTCCCTTCTTGATATGTCACATCTAGAGGATGTACATTTTTTCTAAAGTTATGTAAGAAGAAGCTAGAAACTGCCTGTTCCCGACATTGAGACACTTGTTGTACAGCAATCTCTTTAAGGTTATGGATCAATTTTTCATCATAAAAATTTGTTTTTAACGGCAAAATAAGTAGTACGCTCTTTTCATTTGCCAACTCACAATATATACCTCGCTGTTCTAATAAAGCTTGAAGGTCATAACCTGATAATCCATCAAGACTTATAGAAAGCTTTAGGGGATCATGACTAATATTAACATAATCAGGATTTAGGACAGTTATACCGTCTATACAAGCTATTTCTTCTCTAAATTTCTTTAATGAATGAAGAATATAATCTTCTTTCCCTAATAAAGAGAATAGATAAAAGCGAGCTAAATCTAAAGAAGCCATAATAGGATATGAAGGACTACTTGATTGAAGTATTGATAAAAAGTAAGAAAGTTCTTCCTTATCAATAAGGTCACCTTGAACATGTAAGTATGATCCCATTGTCATTGCTGGTAATGTTTTATGAGCTGATTGAATTACTATATCTGCTCCTAAACTGACAGATGACATCGGAAAGCCATTTAAAATAAAATGAGCTCCGTGTGCTTCATCTACAATAACTGGTATCCCCTTAGCATGTGCATGCTTAATAATGGAACAAAGATTATTAGAAACACCGTAATAGCTTGGATTTGTAAGTACTATAGCTTTAACGTTTGGATAATTCTCAATAGCATGCTTTATATCATCTTCTGTTATTCCTAGTGACAATCCAGTTTGAGAATCAATCTCTGGAGTTAAAAATAAAGGGTGGGCTCCTGTTAACTTCAAGGCATTTAAAATAGATTTATGAGAATCACGTTGAACGAGAATCTGTTCGCCATCCTTGCATACTGACATAATTGAAGCAAGATTACCAGCTGTTGAACCGTTAACTAAAAAGAAAGTTTGCTCTACTTTATATAGCTCTTTGGCTAAGTCCTGTGCTTCTTTAATCACACCTTCGGGAGCGTGAAGATCATCAAGATCCGTTATTTCTGTTGCATCTATTTTCAATAAATCGTGAAAAAGTGATTTTCCAAGAAGAGGAAAGACCTCTCCATTTTTATGTCCTGGCACATGATAAGAAGAAGGTTCTGTTCTCATATGGTCTACTAATTTAGAATATAATGGAGTGTTTGATTGAGATGTCATTTTCATCAATTCCTTTTTTATCTCTCTTAACCAATAGTAGCAAATAAAAAGAACTTGCGAAACAATAGAATAACGATAAAAAAAAGACTGCTTCTTTATTAAAATAAGAAGCAGACTATAATTCAACTTTAGATGTATTCATTCGCTTTAGTTTTTTCACATAGTAATCATACATTACTTCATTTGTTTCTGTATCCACAATTTCTTTCTCACAGTCTCTACATAGGAAAGAAAATAATACCCTAATTCCTTCTTCTCTATATTCCTCACATACCATACATTGTTCTTTTTGATGATTCGTCTTCATTCATTTCTCCCTCCTCTTACTAATACAGTATAACCAGCACTTTAGAGAATATACACATTAAGAGAGTTTAAGATAACTAGATTATAGGCTGAAATACTAATTAGCGTATTATATGAAGAGTACATTCTTCTAGTGCATGGTCCATAAATGAAGACAACATATCTTTTCTTTGTAAATACATAAAAAGGCTGATCTATTATAGATCAGCCTTTTTTCTATGATGCCTGGCAACGTCCTACTCTCACAGGGACAAAGTCCCAACTACCATCGGCGCTCAAGAGCTTAACTTCTGTGTTCGGCATGGGAACAGGTGTGACCTCTTGGCTATGGTTACCAGACTATATAGAGTTGTTCACTCAAAACTAAATAACAAGCGCAAGGAAAAACATATCCGATTATGATCAATTCTTAGGTTAAGTCCTCGATCGATTAGTATTAGTCAGCTCCACATGTCACCATGCTTCCACCTCTAACCTATCTACCTGATCGTCTCTCAGGGATCTTACTTCCGAAGAATGGGA